>NZ_CP157620.1:0-4800000 GCF_048302515.1 Variovorax sp. 350MFTsu5.1
ATGTCGACTGACGGCATCGGCGAAAGCCTCTGGCAGGCCTGCGTCGACCAGCTCGCGCAGGAGTTGTCCGAGCAGCAGTTCAACACCTGGATCAAACCCCTGACGGCACAGGTCGCCGACGACCTGTCGCGCATGACCGTGTTCGTCGCCAACCGGTTCAAGCTCGACTGGATCCGTGCCCAGTACGCCGGCAAGATCGCCGCCATGGCGGAGAAGATGTACGGCCAGCCGGTTGCCATCGAGTTAGCGCTTGCTCCTCGCGAAATCCCCGTGCGTGCTGCACCCGTGGCCGTCATGACCGAAACGGACGTGCCGCGCGACGTGGCTGGCCCGGGCGAGGAGCCGGCCGCCGCCGGCTTCAAGAACCGCCTGAATTCCGGCCTCACCTTCGACACCCTGGTCGAGGGCACGGCCAACCGCATGGCGCGCGCCGCGGCGATGCACGTGGCCGGCATGCCGGGTCACCTGTACAACCCTCTTTTCATCTATGGCGGCGTCGGCCTGGGCAAGACCCACCTGATGCATGCTGTGGGTAACCGACTGCTGGCCGACAAGCCGGACTCCAAAGTTCTCTACATCCACGCCGAGCAATTTGTGTCGGATGTGGTCAAGGCGTATCAGCGCAAGACCTTCGATGAGTTCAAGGAGCGCTACCACTCGCTCGACCTGCTGCTGATCGACGATGTGCAGTTCTTCGCCAACAAGGACCGAACGCAGGAAGAATTCTTCAATGCGTTCGAGGCCCTGCTGGCCAAGAAGTCGCACATCGTGATGACCAGCGACACCTATCCGAAGGGCCTCGCGGACATCCACGAGCGCCTGGTTTCGCGCTTCGACTCCGGCCTCACGGTCGCCATCGAGCCGCCCGAGCTCGAGATGCGCGTGGCCATCCTGATCAACAAGGCGCGCGCCGAATCGGCCGAAATGCCGGAAGAAGTCGCCTTCTTCGTCGCCAAGAACGTGCGCTCCAACGTGCGCGAGCTCGAGGGCGCGCTGCGCAAGATCCTCGCCTACTCGCGCTTCAACCAGAAGGAGATCTCGATCGCCCTGGCGCGCGAGGCGCTGCGCGACCTGCTGTCGATCCAGAACCGGCAGATCTCCGTCGAGAATATCCAGAAGACGGTGGCCGACTACTACAAGATCAAGGTCGCCGACATGTACAGCAAGAAACGCCCGGCCAGCATCGCGCGGCCGCGGCAGATCGCGATGTACCTGGCCAAGGAGCTCACGCAGAAGAGCCTGCCGGAAATCGGCGAGCTGTTCGGCGGGCGCGATCACACGACGGTGCTGCACGCGGTGCGCAAGATCTCGGGCGAGCGCCAGCAGCTCACCGAGCTCAACCAGCAGCTCCACGTGCTCGAACAGACCCTCAAGGGCTGACCGGAAAGAAATCGGATGTCGTCCAGGAAGCTCCCCGCGACAGCGGAGAATGGCGCCCTGCAAGCTGATTCAAAGAGATAGGAAGAGGAAGAAGACATGATCGTTTTGAAGGCAACCCAGGACAAGGTCCTCGCCGCGCTGCAGTCGGTGGCGGGCATCGTGGAGCGGCGTCACACCTTGCCGATCCTGGCGAACGTGCTGATCCGCAAGACCGGCGGCCAGCTGCAGCTGACCACCAGCGACCTCGAGATCCAGATCCGCACCACCGCCGAGCTCGGCGGCGATGAAGGCAACTTCACCACCACCATCGGCGCGCGCAAGCTGATCGACATCCTGCGCACCATGCCGGCCGACCAGACCGTGAGCCTCGAATCGAGCGCGAGCAAGCTGGTGCTCAAGGGCGGCAAGAGCCGCTTCACGCTGCAGTCGCTTCCGGCGGAAGACTTCCCGCTGGTGCAGGAAGCCGCCAACTT
The DNA here is from genome assembly GCF_048302515.1 of Variovorax sp. 350MFTsu5.1. Taxonomy (NCBI): domain Bacteria; kingdom Pseudomonadati; phylum Pseudomonadota; class Betaproteobacteria; order Burkholderiales; family Comamonadaceae; genus Variovorax; species Variovorax sp. 350MFTsu5.1. Next base: position 1,854 of record NZ_CP157620.1, read on the forward strand.
CGGCCCCGTGTTCAGCGTGCCGCAGAAGACGCTCAAGGACCTGCTCTCGCAGGTTTCGTTCGCGATGGCCGTGCACGACATCCGCTACTACCTCAACGGCATCCTCTTCGTGGCCGAGGGCAAGCAGCTGAGCCTGGTCGCCACCGACGGCCACCGCCTGGCCTTCTCGTCCGCCACGCTCGACGTGGAAGTGCCGCGCCAGGAAGTGATCCTGCCGCGCAAGACCGTGCTCGAAATGCAGCGCCTGCTGTCCGACGCCGAAGGCGCCATCGAGATGCAGTTCGCGAACAACCAGGCCAAGTTCAGCTTCGGCGGCATGGAGTTCGTCACCAAGCTGGTCGAGGGCAAGTTCCCCGACTACAACCGCGTCATCCCGAAGAACCACAAAAACACCGTCACGCTGGGCCGCGCGCCGCTGCTGGCCAGCCTGCAGCGCACCGCCATCCTGACCAGCGAGAAGTTCAAGGGCGTGCGCCTGAACATCGAGCCGGGCACGCTGCGCATCGCGTCGAACAACGCCGAGCAGGAAGAAGCACAGGACGAGCTCGACATCGACTACGGCGGCGACACCATCGAGATCGGCTTCAACGTGACCTACCTGATCGACGCGCTGTCGAACATGGACCAGGACATGGTCAAGATCGACCTGGCCGACTCCAACAGTTCGGCGCTGCTGACCATTCCCGAGAACGCATCCTTCAAATACGTCGTGATGCCGATGCGCATCTAGCAGACAGAAACCACGGCGCCTTGCGCACACGACCCGCGGCCTTCCGCGGGTTTGCGCTTTCAAGAGGCGGCGAATTGAGCTTTTGAGAGCCCGAAAAATCACGCGCGAATGCCGTGAGAGACTGAGGAATATCCGAATGAGTGCTGAAGAAAACAAGCCCGACGTGCCGCACACCGAGCCCGTCTACATCCCCGAGATCGAAACCGTGGCCGCCGACACCAGCTATGGCGAAGGCTCGATCACGATCCTCGAAGGGCTTGAGGCCGTGCGCAAGCGCCCCGGCATGTACATCGGCGACACCTCGGACGGTACCGGGCTGCACCACCTCGTCTTCGAGGTGGTCGACAACTCCATCGACGAGGCGCTGGCCGGCCACTGCGACGACATCGTCGTGACCATCCACACCGACAACTCGATCTCCGTCACCGACAACGGCCGCGGCATTCCCACCGGCGTGAAGATGGACGACAAGCACGAGCCCAAGCGTTCGGCCGCCGAGATCGCGCTGACCGAGCTGCACGCCGGCGGCAAGTTCAACCAGAACAGCTACAAGGTCTCGGGCGGCCTGCACGGCGTGGGCGTGAGCTGCGTGAACGCGCTGAGCACCATGCTGCGCCTGGTGGTGCGCCGCGAGGGCAAGATCCACGAGCTCGAATTCAGCCGCGGCTTCGTGCAGAACCGCCTGCTGGAGACGGTGAACGGCGTCGAGGTCTCGCCCATGAAGATCATCGGCGACACCGACAAGCGCGGCACCGAGGTGCACTTCCTGCCCGACACCGAGATCTTCAAGGAGAACTCGGACTTCCACTACGAGATCCTCAGCAAGCGCCTGCGCGAACTGAGCTTCCTGAACAACGGCGTGCGCATCCGCCTGAAGGACGAGCGCACCGGCAAGGAAGACGACTTCTCTGGTGCCGGCGGCGTGCGCGGCTTCGTCGAGTTCATCAACAAGGGCAAGACCGTCCTGCACCCGAACTCGTTCTACGCCGAGGGCGAGCGCCCGGCCGACACCTACGGCGGCATTCCCGGCACGCACATCGGCGTCGAAGTGGCGATGCAGTGGAACAGCGGCTACAACGAGCAGGTGCTGTGCTTCACCAACAACATCCCGCAGCGCGACGGCGGCACCCACCTCACGGGCCTGCGCGCAGCGATGACGCGCGTCATCAACAAGTACATCGAGGAGAACGAGCTGGCCAAGAAGGCCAAGGTCGAAGTCACCGGCGACGACATGCGCGAAGGCCTTTGCTGCGTGCTGAGCGTGAAGGTGCCCGAGCCCAAGTTCTCCAGCCAGACCAAGGACAAGCTGGTGTCCAGCGAAGTGCGCGCGCCGGTGGAAGACATCGTCGGCCGCCTGCTGACCGACTACCTGCAGGAACGCCCGAACGACGCCAAGATCATCTGCGGCAAGATCATCGAGGCCGCCAAGGCCCGCGAAGCCGCACGCAAGGCCCGCGAAATGACGCGCCGCAAGGGCGTGCTCGACGGCATGGGCCTGCCAGGCAAGCTGGCCGACTGCCAGGAGAAGGATCCGGCGCTGTGCGAGGTCTACCTGGTGGAGGGCGACTCCGCCGGCGGCTCCGCCAAGCAGGGCCGCGACCGGAAGTTCCAGGCCATCCTGCCGCTGCGCGGCAAGATCCTGAACGTCGAGAAGGCACGCTACGAGAAGCTGCTGACCAGCAATGAAATTCTCACCATGATCACCGCGCTGGGCACCGGCATCGGCCGCGCCGGCGCGAGCACGCCGGGCGGCGGCGCCGACGACTTCAACGTCGCCAAGCTGCGCTACCACCGCATCATCATCATGACCGACGCCGACGTCGACGGCGCCCACATCCGCACGCTGCTGCTGACCTTCTTCTACCGGCAGATGCCGGAGCTGGTCGAGCGCGGCCACATCTACATCGCGCAGCCGCCGCTGTACAAGGTCAAGGTCGGCAAGGAAGAGCAGTACCTGAAGGACGGCCCCGCGCTCGACGCCTTCCTGCTGAAGGTGGCGCTGAAGGACGCGCGCATCGAGACCGGCGGCGCCAGCTCGACCACGCTCAGCGGCGACACCCTGGCCGAACTGGCGCGCAAGCACCAGGTGGCCGAGGCCGTCATCGCGCGCCTGCGCAACTTCATGGACGCCGAAGCGCTGCGCGCCATCGCCGACGGCGTGGCGCTCGACCTCGACACCACGCCCGCCGCCGAGGCCTCGGCCGTCGCGCTGCAGGCCAAGCTGCGCGAGCTCAACACGACCGGCGTGCCGGCCGAGGTGAGCAGCGAGTTCGACGCCCGCACCGACAAGCCCCTGCTGCGCATCAGCCGCCGCCACCACGGCAACGTCAAGAGCAGCGTGCTCACCCAGGACTTCGTGCACGGCGCCGACTACGCCGCGCTCGCCGAAGCCGCCAACACCTTCCGCGGCCTGCTGAGCCCCGAGGGCGCGGTGGTCAAGCGCGGCGAGGGCGACCGTACCAAGGAAGAAAAGGTCGACGACTTCCGCCAGGCCATGAAGTGGCTCATCGGCGAAGCCGAACGCGCCACCTCGCGCCAGCGCTACAAGGGCCTGGGCGAGATGAACCCAGAGCAGCTGTGGGAAACCACCATGGACCCGAACGTGCGCCGCCTGCTGAAGGTGCAGATCGACGACGCGATCGAGGCCGACCGCGTGTTCACGATGCTGATGGGCGACGAAGTGGAACCGCGCCGGGAGTTCATCGAGCAGAACGCGCTGCGGGCGGCGAACATCGACGTCTGATTCTTCTTCCCGGCCCTGGGGCCGCGCTCCATCGGAGCGCCCGGCCTCAGTGCTGCAGGATCTTCGAAAGAAACTGCCGCGCCCGATCCGACCGCCCGTCAGGGTTGCCGAAGAACTCATCCTTCGCGCAGTCTTCGACGATGCGGCCGCGGTCCATGAAGATCACGCGGTTCGCGACCTTGCGGGCGAAGCCCATCTCATGGGTGACGCACATCATGGTCATGCCTTCGCGGGCGAGTTCGACCATCACGTCGAGCACCTCGTTGACCATCTCGGGGTCGAGCGCGGAGGTGGGCTCGTCGAAGAGCATGGCGACCGGGTTCATCGCCAGCGCGCGGGCGATGGCCACGCGCTGCTGCTGGCCGCCGGAGAGCTGGCTCGGAAACTTGTGCGCGTGGGCGCGCATGCCCACGCGCTGCAGCAGCGCCATCGATGCGGTGCGGGCCTCCGAAGCAGAGCGCTTGAGCACCTTGACCTGCGCGATCGAGAGGTTGTCTTCGATCGAGAGGTGGGGAAACAGCTCGAAGTGCTGGAACACCATGCCCACGCGGGCGCGCAGCTTGTTGAGGTCGGTCTTCGGGTCGCCCACCGACACGCCGTCGATGGTGATGCGGCCGCGCTGGAAGGGCTCCAGCGCGTTGACGCACTTGATGAGGGTGGACTTGCCCGAGCCCGAAGGCCCGCAGACCACCACGACCTCGCCCTTGCGGACCTGGGTGGTGCAGTCGGTCAGCACCTGGAAGGCGCCGTAGCTCTTGTCGACGTGGCTGATTTCGATCATGTCGTGTCTCCGGTGAGATGAAATTCAGCGCGCGAGCAGCCGGTGCAGGGTGTTGGCGACCACGCGCGTGGCCTTGTGCAGTTCGTCCAGCGGCACGCGCTCGTCGGCGCGGTGGCCGTTGGCTTCGAGCAGCGACTCGGGGCCGGCGCCGTACATCACGGTGGGGATGCCGGCCTCGCTGTAGAGGCGCGCGTCGGTGTACAGCGGCACGCCGATCGGCGTGACCGGCTTGCCCATGACTTCGCTGGCCTCGCGGCACACGAGCGCGGCGAACTCATCGGCGCCGGGTGCGGGCGCGAAGGGGCGGGCCAGCAGGATCTGGCGGATCTCCACCGAGATGCCGGGCAGCGGCCGGCAGGCGGCTTCGATCACCTCGCGCAGCTCGGCCTCGACGGCTTCGGGCGACTCCTCGGGCACGATGCGCCGGTCGATACGCAGGCTCAGCACGTCGGACACCACGTTGGTGTTGATGCCGCCGTCGATGAGGCCCACGACCATCGTGGGATGGGTGATGCCGGGCGTGCGCGATGGGCGGCCGGCGAGGCTGTCTCGATATCGATAGAGCGCGGGCAGCAGCGTGGCCGCGGCTTCGATCGCGTCGTGGCCGGTGTCGGGTCGGGCGGCATGCGCCGAGGTGCCGCGCACGACGACCTCCAGGTGCAGGCAGCCGTTGTGCGCCACGACGACGTGGTGCGAGAACGCGGCGGAGAGCACGAAGTCGGGCTTGCTCAGGCCCTTGGAGAGGATCCAGCCGGGTCCCGTCATGCCGCCGGTTTCCTCGTCGTAGGTCAGGTGAAGCTCGACGCTGCCGGCCAGCGGCGTACCCGAGGCCGCGAGATGCTTGAGCGCGCGCATCGCGAAGGCGTAGGTGGTGAAGTCCGACTTCGACACGGCGGCGCCGCGCCCGTAGAGCCAGCCGTCGCGTACCTCGCCGCCGTAGGGGTCGACGCTCCAGCCTGCGCCGGGCGGCACCACGTCGCCGTGCGCGTTGAGCGCCACCACCGGGCCGTCGCCGAAGCGCTCGCGCACGATCAGGTTGGTCACGCTGCGCATGCCGTGCGTGGCCGCGAACTCGGCCGGCACCTCGTGGCGCTCGACCGTGAAGCCCATGGCCTCGAGCAGCCGGGCGGTGAGCTCGGCGTGCGGGGCGCAGTCGCCGGGCGGGTTGTCGGAGGGGCAGCGCACGAGCTCGGCGAGGGTGCGGACCTGCTCGTCGAAGTGCGCGTCGATGTAGTCGCGCAGCGTGTCGCGCGGGGATGCGTTTTCGGTCATGGCGGTCAGAGGAAGCGGTCGATGAGGAAGGGGCTGATGTCGATGTCGGTGCGGCCGCGCACGATGAGGTCGGTGACCAGCCGCGCGGTGACGGGGGCGAGCGTGTAGCCGTTGGAAGTGACGGCGTTGTAGAAGCCGGGGCGGCCCGGCACTTCGCCGAGGATGGGCGCGCCGTCGATGTTCACGTTCATGCCGGCCCAGCAGCGCACCATGTGCAGCCCGCGCACGGCTGGCAGCACGTGGCCGGCCACCCAGAGATTGCCTTCGATGCTCTCGCGCTCGGCGCGGTTCAGGCGCATGCCTTCGTTGAAGGCGGCCGTCCAGCCGCCACCGACGATGAGGGCGCCGCTGGCGGCCTGCTTCAGGCTCAGGTGCCGGTCGGCATGCGCAACGAGGTGGTTGACCAGCGGCGGCGCGGGCTCGGTCACGATCATCTGCAGCGGCGCGCCCTTGACGGGGATGTCGATGCCCAGCATGCGGCCGACGGCGCTCGACCAGGCACCGCTCGCGTTCACGACGCGCCCGGCGTGGATGCTGCCGCGCGAGGTGCGCACGATGAAGCCGGCGCCTTCGCCCGGCAGCGCCTCGATGGACTGCACGTCGCAGCCGCGCAGCATGCGCGCACCCTGCTGCTGCGCGCGCCGGGCGACGGCGTAGGTGGCGCGCAGCGGGTTGATCTTGCCTTCCATGGGGCAGAGCTCCGCGCCCAGCAGCTGCCCGGAGAGCGCGGGCGAGAGTCGCCGCAGCTCGGCGCCGTCGATCACCTGCGCGTCGATGCCGTGGCTGCGCTCCAGCGCGGCCTTGGCTTCGAGAAAACGCATGCCGGCTTCGCTGTCGGCCACCATGAGGCCGCCGGTGATCTTGATCTCGAGGTCCTCCCCGCAGTCGGCCTCGATCTCCTGCCACAGGCGCACCGACATCGGCCCGAGCGGCAGCGTGGCCGCGGCCGGGCCACCGCCTTCCTGCGCCTTGGCACCGAAGTCGAACGAAAGAAGCTGCACGTGCAGGCTGCCGGCGTTGGCGCCGGAGGCCTGGAGGTTGATGTCGTCGCGGTCGACCACCGTCACGTCCTGGCCGGCCTTCGAGAGGTAGTAGCCCAGGCAGGAACCGAGCACGCCGGCGCCGATCACCAGCACGTCGGTGCGCAGCGTGCCATCGAAGGGCGCCTGTTCCACCGGCCTCGCGAGGTTGGGCGTGATGGCGGGCTTGTGGCCGCCCCATTCGGGTTTCTCGAAGCCGAGCGCGCCGGCCGGCACCGGCTTGGCGGGCGGACGCGGGGCGAAGTACTGCTCGACCTGCGGCGGCCGGCCGGTCATCTCGGCCAGCAGGCGGCCGGCGGTAACGCCGCAGTAACGCGCCTGGCAGCGGCCCATGCCGAGACGGGTGTTGCGCTTGAGCGCGGCCAACGTGTCGCTGCCGGCGCGGATCTGCTCGCGTACCGAGCCGAAGGTGATCTCCTCGCAGCGGCACAACAGGGTTTCGTCGGGCACCGCCGCGAGGGTGACGGGCGGCGGCGCGTAGATCGACCACAGCGCCTGCTGGAAGCATTCGGCGCGATGCAGTTTTTCAGCGGCCCCGTCGGGCTCGGGCGCCTTCAGGCCGAGGTTGCGTGCGACTGCAGCGCCCGCCAGCGTGCCGCGCGCGAGCGCGACACGGGAGCCGCCGAGGTCGGCGCCGTCGCCCACCACGTACACGCCGGGCAGGCTGGTGGCGCCGTCTTCCTGGGTGACGGTTGCCAGGTAGCCGAGATGGCGGGGCGCGAGGCGGTGCTCGCAGCCCAGCATGCGCGCGAGTTCGGTGGAGGGAATGAAGCCGTAGCCGAGGCAGAGCGTGTCTGCTTCGAGGCGGCGTTCCGTCGCGGGCATGGCCTGGCCCTGGGCGTCGATCTGCGCGACCTGCACAGCGTGCAAGCCGGTGGAGCCTTCGGCGGAGACGACGGCGTGCTCCCACAGCACTGGCACCTTGCGGGCGCGCAGTTTTCGCAGATAGCGCCAGCCGTCGAGCAACAGGTCGGGGGCCGTGCGCGCCGCGCTCAGCAGATGACGCCATTGCCGCAGCGAAGGGCGCGGCGCCGACTCCAGCACGGCGACTACTTCGGCGCCGCCCGCGAGCAGCTCCGCGGCGAGCTGCAGGTTCAGCGGCCCGTTGCCGGCGATCACGACGCGGCGCCCGGGCGCGACGCGGTAGGCGCGCGCCAGCGTCTGGCCGGCGCCGGTGGTCATCACGCCGGGGAGGGTCCAGCCGGGGAAAGGCACGGGGCGCTCGTAGGCGCCGGGGGCGATGACGAGTTGCCGGCAGCTGATCACGCAAGCGCGACCGTCGATGAGCGCGGCGACTTCGTGTGCAGAGAAGGCCGCCCAGACCTGTGCGCCCTGGACGATGACGACGCCGGCAGCGCGGACATCGTTTTCCAGCGCGAGGCCCTGCGCGAACTGGCGGTCCGCAGGGGAGGGCGCCGCATGCGAAGGCGCGAGCGGCTTGTAGAACTGGCCGCCGGACTGCGGGCGCTCGTCGAGCACCAGCACGTCGGCACCGGCGCGGCGCGCGGCGAGCGCGGCGGAAAGGCCGGCCGGACCCGCGCCGACGACGAGCACGTCGACCTGCCGGCGCTCGGGTTCGGCGCCGGGCTGCGGGGTGAGCGGCTGCAGCGGATCGTCGTGCGTGCCGGCGGGCTGGGTCGAACGCACCTGCTGGCCGTCGGCCACTTTGGTCAGGCAGGCGCGCTGGCTGGCCTGGCCGTCGACGGTGACGAGGCAGTCGAAGCACGCGCCCATGCCGCAATAGAGACCCCGGCGCTCGCCGCCGCGGGTGTGGCGCATCGCCTTGATGCCGCCGGCCGCCAGCGCTGCGGCGATGGTTTCGCCTTCCAGGCCCTCGACGGGCTGGCCGTCGTACCAGAAGCGCACGGGGCGCCCGGCCGGGGTGATGGAAGGGTGGGTCAGTCTGGCGCTCATGGTCAGTGCGATGGAAGAACGTCAACTTACGGTTGACGCGCTAAATTGTATACGTATACTCAACGTATACATATACCGAATCGCCCGAATTTTCCCCAAGGACTGCCCATGACAGCGTTCCGCGGCACCTATACGGTGCTCATCACCCCCATGACCGCCGACGGCAAGCACGTGGACGTGCCTGCGCTGAAGAAGCTGGTCGACTGGCAAATCGAGGAAGGCATCCACGGGCTGATCCCCCTGGGGAGCACCGGTGAGTTCCTCTCGCTGACGCCCGACGAGCGCCAGCTGGTGATCGAAACCTGCGTGAGCACTGCTGCAAAACGCGTGCCGGTATTGATCGGCACCGGCGCGGAGTGGACCGACGAGTGCGTGCGGCTGAGCCGCGAGGCCGAGAGCATGGGCGCCGACGGCGTCATGATCATTCCGCCCTTCTACAGCACGCCCACCGACGACGAGCTGTTCGAGCACTACCGCAAGGTGGGCGAGGCGATCGGCATTCCCATCATGGTCTACAACAACCCGGCCACCGCCAACGTCGACCTCAAGCCCGAGCTGGTGGCGCGCCTCTCGCGCATCGACAACTGCAAGTACATCAAGGAGTCGACGCTCGAAGTCACCCGCGTGCGCGACATCATCGAGCTGTGCGGCGACCGCATGACCGTGTTCGCCGGCATCCTGGGCTACGAGTCGTTCTGGCTCGGCGCACAGGGCTGGGTGGCCGTGTGCTCCAACCTCATTCCGAAGATGTCGGCGCGCCTTTTCGAGCTGGTGGCCGACGAGCGCGACATGCCCGCGGCACTCGAGCTCTACAGGAAGATGCTGCCGATCGTGCGCTGGGTCGGCGGCCATCGCTATGTGGCGGCCTCCAAGGACGGCCTGTCGATGATGGGCCTGCCCGTCGGCAAGCCCCGCGCCCCGCGCCTGCCGCTGCCCGATGCCGATGCGGCCGACCTGCGCCGCGAACTCGCGCGCCTCGAACTGCTGGACTCGATCCGCACCTGACGCGGCCAGCCCCGTTCCGCTTTCCCTTTCCCACCTCGTCGCCTCGATCCCTTCCTCAAGGACCACACCATGAAACTGCTCCCCGCTCTCGCGTCGGCAACGGCACTCTTCATCTCCTTCGCTGGCGCCGCGAACGCGCAGCAGGCCTGCAAGTCGCCGGTGCCCGACTCGGCCCTCGTCAAGAAGGGCACGCTGACCATGTCGGTCAACCCGACGCTGCCGCCGATGCAGTTCGTCGACCAGTCCGGCGCGCTCAAGGGCATGCGCGTGGAACTGGGCGAGCAGATCGCCAAGCGCCTGTGCCTCACGCCCGAGTACGTGCGCATCGAGTTCTCGGCCATGATCCCCGGCCTGCAGGCCGGCCGCTGGGACGTGATCAACACCGGCATCTTCTTCACCGAGGAGCGCGCCAAGCTGATGCAGATGCTGGTCTACGAAGACCAGGCCATCAGCATCAGCGCCGCCAAGGGCAATCCGCTGAAGATCGCCAAGCCGGAAGACCTCTCGGGCAAGAGCATCGGCGTGGAGATCGGCGGCTTCGAGGAGCGCAAGGCGCGCGAGCTCGACAAGCAGCTCACCGACAAGGGCATGAAGGGCATGACCATCCGCACCTTCGAGAACTTCGCGATGGCCTTCCAGGCGCTGCGCGCGGGGCAGGTGGAGGTGGCGCTGTCCATCGACTCGACCGGGGCCGAATACCAGAAGCGCGGCGACTTCGAGCGCGTGCTCAACGGCCTGTTCCCCACGCCGGTGGCGCTGGCCGCGCGCAACAAGGAGCTGGCCGCCGCGATGGCCAAGGTCATGAACGACATGAAGGCCGACGGCAGCTTCCAGAAGCTGTTCGACCAGTACGGCGTCAAGGCCGCCGACGGCGCCGTGACGGTCAAGGGCCCGGCGAGCTGAGGGCGCGCCGCCGTCCGCATCGCCATAGAGCAAGCAAGCGAAGGAAACTTCCATGGGACAAGGCTGGAGCTGGTCGGGCTTCTTCGACTACCTGTTCAATCCGTACATCCTCAGCGGCGCGGTGACCACGCTGTGGCTCACGCTCGCGGCGATCGCGGGCGGGCTGGTGGTGGGCTGCGCGCTGGCCCTGGCCCGCCTGTCCAGCCACCGCTGGCTGTCGGCGCCGGCGCACTTCTACATCTGGGTGTTCCGCGGCACGCCGCTGCTGGTGCAGCTCATCATCATCTTCACCGGGCTGCCGCAGCTGGGGCTGAAGCTATCGGTGATCGAGTCGGCGCTGCTGGGCCTCATCCTCAACGAGGCGGCCTACCTTGCGGAGATCGTGCGCGGCGGCATCCAGTCGATTCCCGCCGGGCAGACCAACGCCGCGCGCGCCGTGGGCTTCAGCAGCGCGCAGACCATGCGCTACATCGTGCTGCCGCAGGCCATGCGCCTGATCGTGCCCACGCTGGGCAACAGCATCAACGGGCTGCTCAAGACCACCTCCATCACCTCGGTGATCTCGATGGAGGAGCTGCTGCGCCGCACGCAGGTGCTGATCCAGGAGAAGTTCATGGTGCTGGAGCTCTTCATCGTCGCGGCCATCTACTACCTGCTCATGACCACCGCCTGGGACTTCATCCAGCGCCGCATCGAGCGCCACTACGGCCGCGCTTACGGCAGTGCCGCCGATGCGCCGATCGTGCCCGCAGAGCCCGCGCTCGAACAGCGCTAGAAGGAACCCGAGCCCCATGAGCACCTACGACCTGATCCTGCGCAACGCGGACATCGCCACCGCCGGCGACCGCTACACCGCCGACATCGGCGTGCGCGACGGGCGCGTCTGCGCCATCGCGCAGGGGCTCGACGCCAGCGCCACGCGCGAGATCGACGCGCGCGGCCGGCTGGTCACGCCCGGCGGCGTCGACGGCCACTGCCACTTCGACCAGCCCACCAGCGACGGCTCGCGCTTCGCGGACGACTTCCTCTCCGGCACACGCTCGGCGGCATGCGGCGGCACCACCACCGTGCTGCCCTTCGCCGCGCAGCAGAAGGGCCGCAGCGTGCAGGAGGCGGTGGACGACTACCACCGCCGCGCCGAGGGCAAGGCGGTGATCGACTACGCCTTCCACCTCATCGTGGCCGACGCCACGCGCGACGTGACGCAGCGCGAGCTGCCCGCCTTGATCGAGAAGGGCTACACCTCCTTCAAGATCTACATGACCTACGACGACCTGAAGCTGGACGACCGCCAGATCATCGAGGTGCTGGCCACCGCGCGCCGCCACGGCGCGATGACGATGATCCACGCCGAGAACAGCGACTGCATCGCCTGGCTCACCGAGCAGTTGCTCGACGCGGGCCTCACCGCGCCGCGCTACCACTCCAGCTCGCGGCCGATGGCGGTGGAGCGCGAGGCGACGCACCGCGCCATCGCGCTGGCGGAACTGGTCGACACGCCGATCCTGATCGTCCACGTCTCGGGCCGCGAGGCCGTCGAGCAGATCCACTGGGCGCGCGGGCGCGGGCTGCCCATCCATGCCGAGACCTGCCCGCAGTACCTGTTCCTGAGCGCCGAGGACCTGGGCATCGACCCCGACGACCCGATGCACGGCGCGCGCTGCATCTGCAGCCCGCCGCCGCGCGACAAGGCGAACCAGCAGTTCATCTGGAACGGCCTGTCGAGCGGGCTCTTCACCATCTTCTCGTCCGACCATGCGCCCTTCAACATGAGCGGCAGCGACGGCAAGCGCGTGGCCGGCGACGACGCCTCCTTCGACCGCATCCCCAACGGCATTCCCGGCGTCGAAACCCGCCTGCCGCTGCTCATGAGCGAAGGCGTGCTCAAGGGGCGCATCGACATCCACCGCTTCGTCGAGCTCACCGCCACCAACCCGGCGCGCCTGTACGGCCTGTACCCGCGCAAGGGCACCATCGCCGTGGGCAGCGACGCCGACTTCGTGGTGTGGGACATGTTCCCCGAAGGCCAGGAGAAGCTGCTCGCCAACGACATGCTCCACCACGACGCCGACTACACGCCCTACGAGGGCATGCGCCTGCGCGCCTGGCCCGGCCTGACCGTCTCGCGCGGGCGCATCGTGTGGCAGGACGGCGTGTTCCAGGCCGAGCCCGGCTCCGGCCAGTTCCTGCCGTGCCTGCGTCCTCGTGCGCCCAACGACGGCAATCCGCTGGACAAGTGGCTCTGAAAGAATGGCTCTGAGCGCGCCTGGCCGCCCCTGCTAAGCTCACCCGCCCTCGTGGCTTTCGCCCATCCCCGCATGCCCAGCCTTCCCAGCCCCACGCAGCCCGCCACCATCACGATCGCTCCGCTGGAGGTGCGCTCCGCCAGCCTGGCCGAACAGGCCTACGACCGGCTGCGCACCCTGATCCTCGATCGGCAGATCTCGGCCGGCAGCCCGCTGCAGGAGGCGCGGCTGGCGGAAGACCTGCGCATCTCGCGCACGCCCATGCGCGAAGCGCTGGTGAGGCTGGCGGGCGAGGGGCTGCTGGTGCGGCGCGACGCGCGCTCCTACGCCGTGCGAGCGCTCGGCACCAAGGAGTACTTCGACTGCATGCGCGCGCGCGAAGTCATCGAGTGCGAGGCGATCGCGCTGGCGGTGGGCAAGATCACCGACGCGGAGATCGACGCCCTGGAGGCCGACATCGCCACGCTGGGCGGCGGCGAGCACAGCGAGACCGAGCACTGGCACTTCGACGACCGCTTCCACCTGCTGATCGCCAAGGCCAGCGGCAACGTCGTGTTCCCCCGGCTGGTGGAGGAGCTTCGCGTCAACGCACGGCTCTTCCGCCTGCACAGCCCGCTGCACAGGCATTCGGAGAACCACGACGAGCACGGCGAGATCATCGGCGCCCTGCGCGCGCGCGACGCCGAACGCGCGCGCGTGGCCATGCGCGACCACCTGCGCAGCCTGCAGGAAGACGTCAAGCGCGCGCTGATCGAGTAGCCGGATAGCGGCGGGCGCGCGCAGCTTCGTCGATCAATCGCCCTCGAGCTGCGTCTCCAGCTTCTTCGCGACGCCGCTGTAGTGCCGCGCCGAGGCCGCATTCTTCTGTCCGGCATAGTGCGCGCTGACAGCGCGTGCCGCGCGCAGCGCCGTCTCGAAGCCGTCGTGCCGCTCCTGCCATTCGGTGTCGCGCGTGCCGATGTCTCCCCGCACGAACCTGCCCACCTGGAAACCGCCATCGAGGTCGACGGTGCCGATCACCGGAACGCCTTCGCGCAGTTCGCCGTAGAACGCGTGGCCCGCGGTGGTGCCGACGCGGGTGCGGAGCATGCCGAGGCCGGCGGCCTTGCCGCCGGGGCAGGCGCCAATCCAGTAGGTCGGTGCCGTGCCCAGCGAGGAGGGCGCCACGAAGCGGCATCCCGTAGCGGGGTCCTGCGACCACTTCATGCCGCCGCCGCTTTCCTGCCCGACCGCCAGCATCGGTGCCGATGAGAGAACCAGCGCCACGAGCATGGCGGCACCCGGTCCGGTACCTGGATAACTCTTCTTCTTGCGCGAAATGCGGCATTCCAGTTGCATGACATCGTTCCTGTAGAAGCCCGTTGGCCGACCCGCCTGCGGTATGTGGCGGCCCCGAACAGCCGGGGATTCTCCTATGGCTGCGGGCGTCCGGCACCTCTTCCGGCCGCGCAAGGTGCCGGCCCCGGAATTCGGGCCGGTCCATTTAAAAACTGCCAACGAATTCATTAATAAAAAGGCCTCGGGCATTGCCGGAGGCCTTTTTCTTTTTCCCCTACCCGCAGTGCGGCAATCCCTTTGCCGTGGTTGCCCTGCCTGATTTTTTCGAGTGCCCGATTCAAAAACTCCCAACGCTTTCTTTTTTCTACAAATGAATTTCTAAACAGAATTACTACGCCGGCCCGGCCGATTTCCGGGCCCGATCCGCCAACCTGTCCTCCACCTGAACACCTCAGGGGAGACAAGGTGTTGCACTTCGGATTTGACTCTCCGTGCCCTTTAGGGCCTGCGCCACAGCCTTTCCGGGTCGTCCGATGCCATTCGTATTGCCCCGTTCGCCTGCAAACGGAACAGATCTTCGTAATTCCAAATACGCTTCAATTCCGAAGTTCTCGTGCTTTCACGTCAACAAATTTAACTGATGCGTCATTTGTGCGAGCACCCCAATTACAGTGCTGCAGCGCGGAATAATCGTGCAACGCCCGCGGCCCGGCCGCGCAAATATTCATCCCGCCACCCGAAGTACCTGCGCTTTTTTATTAATTGACAGAGCGCGGACCCTGGAGAGCGCACGTTATGCAGGAAGTGACCGTGGAAGCCGCTGCGACTCCAACCCGTGACAACCCGGCCAGGCCGCCGCCCCTGCAACAACAGGAGCAGCAACAGGCCCGGGGCACCCGCTCCACTTTCGCCCTGCTGTGGCTCAGCGAGACCGCCTTCGACCTCGGCACCACGCTGGTCAGCTTCGCGGTGGGCGTCTGGATCTTCTCGCGCACCGGCTCCGCGCAGGACTACTCCTTCTCGGTGCTCGCCGCCGCGCTCGCGGCGATGCTGGCCACGCCTTTCGCCGGCGTGCTGGCCGACCGGCACGACCGGCGCCGGGTGGTGCTGTGCTGCGACCTCGCCGCCGTCGCCGGCACCTTCGCGATCGTGCTGGCGCTGACCTCGGGCCGGCTCGGCATCGACGCGCTCTACGCCTATGCCGCGGTCGCGGCCGCCGTCGGTGCGCTGCGGCGGCCGTCGATCCGGGTGGCCGTCAGCCGTTTCGTGCCCAAGGACCGCTTCGCCCAGGTCGGCGGGCTGACCGGCATCTCCCGCGCGCTGGTGCAGGTCGGCGCGCCCGCCACGGCCGGCTTCCTGATGGCGCACGCGGGCGGCCTGCAGGGCGTGATGGCGACGCAGCTGTGCCTGCTGCTGGCCGCCGCCGCGCTGGTGTTCGCCGCGCTGACCCGCGCCGGCGCGGACGTACGCGGTGGCGCGGACGTACGCAGTGGCGGTGTGCCCGCGCAAGGCGGCGCGCTTTGGCGCGGCGCTGGCGCCAGCCTTTCCGGCGCGCTCGCCTACCTGCGCGAGCAGCCGCTGATGCGCGCGCTGCTCGGCTACGGCGCGCTGGTGCAGTGCCTCATGGTGCTGGCCACGGCCATGGTGACGCCGATGGTGCTGTCCACGCACTCCAGCGGCGTGCTGGGCCTGGTGATGTCCGTCGGCATCGTCGGCGGCCTGCTCGGCTCGATCCTGGTCGCCACCGCGCGGCTGCGGCACGGGCTGATGCGATGGGTGCTGGCCTGCGACGCGCTGCAGTGCGCGGCGGTGCTGGCCGCCGGCTGCGCGACCACGCCGGCGCTGTGGTGCGCCGCGGCCTTCGTCTGCCTGTTCTGCGGCAGCACCTCGGTCGCGTGCTCGCATGCGCTGTGGATGCGCAAGGCGCCCCTCAGCTGGCAGGGCAGCGTCTTCGCGCTGATCGCCGCGTCCAACATGCTCGTGATGTGCGCCGTGCTGCTGGCCGGCGGCTGGCTCGCCGACGCGGTGCTCGAGCCCGCGCTGCGCCCCGGCGGCGCGCTCGACGGCACGCCGGTGGGCAGCCTCTTCGGCACGGGGCCGGGCCGCGGCATCGGCTTCCTGTTCTTTGCGAGCGGCGCGGCCGGCCTCGCGCTGACCGTTTTCGCGCTCTTCCACCCGCGCCTGCGCCGGCTGGAAACGCTGGTCCCGGACGGCGGCCAATCGTGAGCGGCCCGCACGTGCACCCCCTGAGTTCGCCCCAGCAGGCCGTCTGGCTCGAGCAGTCGCTGGCGCCCGATGTGCCCTGTCACAACATCGGCGTGACGGCCAGCCTCGACGGGCCCACCGACGTCGACCGGCTGGAAGCGGCGATCCGCGCCGTCGTCTCGCGCCACCAGGCGCTGCGCACCGTGCTCGAGCGCGGCGGCAACAACGGCGACAACAACGGCGAAGCCATGCAGCGCTTCGCCGCGCCCGACGACGATGCCGCCGGCGCGCCGCTGCAGCGCTTCGATTTCACCGGCGACGCCGACCCTGAGGCGAGCGCATGGGCACACCTGCGCGCCGCCTTCCTCGCCCCCTTCGCGCTCTACGGCCAGCGGCTGTGGCGCATGCAGTGGCTGCAGGTCGCGCCCCGGCGCGGCTACTGGCTGGTGTGCTTCCACCATCTCGTCGCGGACGGGTGGTCGGTCTCGCTGATCGGCAATGCCGTCGCCGATGCCTACAACCGGCTCGGGCGCGGCGAGGCAGCGCTCGGGGAAGAAGAAAAAGACGAAGGCGGCGACTATGCCGGCTTCATCCGCCTCGATGCCGAGTACCAGGCCTCCCCGCGCTACGCCCGCGACCGCGCCTTCTGGCTGCAGCGCCACGCACGCCTGGCCGCGCCGCTGTTCGAGGACGCCCCCGCGCGGCGCAGCCAGGCGGCCCGCCGCAAGGTGGAGCAGGCCGTCTGGCACCTGGACCGCGCCGACCACGACCGCCTGACCGAAGTGGCCGCCGCGCAGGGCGCGTCGAGCACGCACTTCCTCGCCGCGCTGCTGGCGGTGTACTTCGCGCGCCTTCATCAGGAACGCGAAGCTGGCGACGAAGTCGTGATCGGCATGCCGGTGCACAACCGCACCAGCGCCGCGCACAGGCGCATGCCCGGCATGTTCTCGGGCGCGATCCCGGTCGGCATCGCGGTCGATCCGCGGCAGAGCTTCGCGCAGACCCTGCGCGGCGTCGCGGCCGAACTGAAGCGGTGCTACCGCCACCAGCGCTATCCCCTGGCCGAGCTGCACCGCGAGCTGCTGGCCGGCACGGGCGAGCGCCGCGGCCTGTTCGACATCTCCCTGTCGATCGAAAGCTTCCAGGGCGACCTGAGGCTCGAAGGCATCCGCAGCACGGTGTTCCCGCTGCACAACGGCCACGAGCGCCAGCCGCTCGCGGTCTACGTGCGCGACTACGAACCCGGGCGCCCGGTGCACGTCGAGTTCAACCACGACCCGGCGCTGTTCTCCGCGCCGCAGATGGCCATGCACCTGCGGCGACTGCAGGCGCTGATGCGCGCCGCAACCGATGCGCCGCATACACCCGTGCGCGACCTGCCGCTGATGGACGAAGCCGAGCGCGACTTGGTCGTGCACGGCTTCAACCGGCCGCTGCTCGACACCGGCGCCCCTTCGCTGATCCACGCGCTGTTCGAGCAGCAGGCCGCGCGCGACCCGGACGCCATCGCCGTGCAGTTCGAAGACCAGCGGCTGAGCTACGGCGAACTCGACCGGCGCGCCAACCAGCTGGCCCACCACCTGCGCGGGCTGGGCGTGGGCCCCGACGCGCTCGTCGCGATCTGCCTGGAGCGCGGACCCGGCATGGCGATCGCGATCCTCGCCACGCTCAAGGCCGGTGGCGCCTACGTCCCGCTGGATCCGGCGCAGCCCGACGAACGCCTGGCCCACATGCTGCGCGACAGCACGCCGGTGGCGCTGGTCGGCGACCGCGCATCGCTCGATCGCCTGCCCGCGCTGCCCTCGTGCCAACGGCTGCGCCTCGACCAGCCATGGGAAGAAGCACCGTGGTGCGACGCACCCATCGGCAATCCGCAAATCGAGGGCCTCGCGCCCTCGCACCTGGCCTACGTGATCTACACCTCCGGCTCCACCGGCCTGCCCAAGGGCGTGATGGTCGAGCACGCGCAGGTCGGCCGACTCTTCGCCGCGACGCGCGGCTGGTTCGGCTTCGGCCGCGACGACGTGTGGACGCTCTTCCACTCCTTCGCCTTCGACTTCTCGGTGTGGGAGCTGTGGGGCGCGCTGCTCCACGGCGGCCGGCTGGTGATCGTGCCGCACGCGGTCAGCCGCGCGCCGGCGGAGTTCCACCGCCTGGTGTGCGAGCAGGGCGTGACCGTGCTCAACCAGACGCCGAGCGCATTCCGCCAGTTCGCCGCCGCATGCCGGTCTGCCCCGAAGGAGCTGCCGGCGCATGCGCTTCGCCACGTGATCCTCGGCGGCGAGGCTCTGGAAACCGCCACGCTCGCACCCTGGTACGCGCTGGCGCACAACCGGCGCGCGCAGCTGGTCAACATGTACGGCATCACCGAGACCACCGTGCACGTCAGCTGCCGGGTGCTCGGCCCCGACGATGCCCATCGCGCCGGCGCGAGCCCGATCGGCACGCGCATTCCCGACCTGAGCCTGTACGTGCTCGATGCGCAGGGCCGGCCGCTGCCGGTGGGCTGCGCGGGCGAGATCTGCGTCGGCGGCGCCGGCGTGGCCCGCGGCTACCTGCGCCGGCCCGAGCTGGACGCGCAGCGCTTCGTGCCCGATCCGTTCGGCGGCGTGCCGGGCGCGCGCATGTACCGCAGCGGCGACATGGGCCGCCTGCTCGCCGACGGCAGCCTGGAGTACCTCGGACGCAACGACCAGCAGCTCAAGATCCGCGGCTTCCGCATCGAGCCCGGCGAAATCGAGGCCCGGCTGTTGCGGCTCGACGGCGTGGCCGACGCGGTGGCGATCGCGCGGGAGGACCAGCCGGGCGATACGCGCCTCGTCGCGTACCTCGTCTTCGCCGACGCAGATGCCAGGGCGGCCTTCGATCCCGCCGCCGCGCGCATCGCCTTGGGCAGGCACCTGCCCGACTACATGATCCCGGCCGCGTACGTGCCGCTGGACGCCCTGCCGCTGACCCCCAACGGCAAGCTCGACCGCAAGGCGCTGCCCCCGCCGGAGCCTGGCGCATGGCACGGGCAGCGCGAGCATGAGCCGCCGCAGGGTGCCACCGAGCAGGCAATGGCAAGGCTGTGGTCCGAAGTGCTCGGCATCGAGCGGGTGGGGCGCGGCGACAACTTCTTCGAGCTCGGCGGGCATTCCATCCTCGCGGTGCGGCTGGTCGAGCGCATGCAGCGTGAAGGGATGGAGGCCGATATCCGCCAGCTCTTCACCGAGCCGACACTGGGCGCGCTCGCAGCCCGCGTGGCGGCGCAGGACAAGGCCGCGGCACCTGCACCTGTGCCGCCGAATGCGATCCCCGCGCAATGCGGGCGCATCACGCCGCGGATGCTTCCGCTCGCGAGCCTGACGCAGGCGCAGATCGACCTGATCGCCGCCGCCGTGCCGGGCGGCATGCGCAACATCCAGGACATCTACCCGCTCGCGCCGCTGCAGGAAGGCATCCTCTTCCACCACCTGCTGCAGGGCGAAAGCAGGGGCGAAAGCAGGGGCGGGGGCGACGCCTATATGCTGCCGGCACTGCTGCGCTTCGACGATCGCTCGCGGCTCGACCGGTTCGTGGCCGCGCTGCGCCAGGTCATCGCCCGCCACGACATCCTGCGCACCGCCGTGCAGTGGGAAGGGCTGGACGCGCCCGTGCAGGTCGTCTGGCGCAGCGCCGGCCTTGCGCTGCGGGAGCACCGCTTCGACCCGGCCGATGGCGACGTACAGGCGCAACTGCAGGCCCGTGCCGATGCGCGCACGGTGCGCCTGGACCTGCGCCGCGCGCCGATGCTGCAGGCCCATGCGGCCTTCGACCCCGTTTCGCAATGCTGGCTGCTGCAGCTGCTGCATCACCACCTGACGCTGGACCACACCACCACCGAGCTGATCCTGCACGAGGTGGTGGCGCTGCTGCAGGGGCGCGGAGACAGCCTGCCCGCGCCCGTACCGTTCCGGGATTTCGTGGCCCGCTCGCGCCAGGGCACGAGCGAGGCGGAGCACGAAGCCTTCTTCGGCGCGATGCTCGGCGACGTGGACGAGCCGACGGCGCCATTCGGCCTTCTCGACGTGCAGGGCGATGGCTCGCAGGTCGAGCAGGCGAGGGCGACGCTGCCCCCGGCCTTGTCGCTGCGGCTGCGCGCGCTCGCCATGCGCCACGGCGTGAGCACGGCCAGCATCTTCCATCTGGCCTGGGCGCGTGTGCTGGCTTCATGCAGCGGGCGTGACGACGTGCTGTTCGGCACGGTGCTGTTCGGCCGCATGCAGGGCGGCCCGGGCATCGAGCGTGCCATGGGCATGTTCATCAACACGCTGCCGGTGCGCATTGCGCTGGGCGGGCGCGGAACGCTGCAGGGGCTGCGCGAGACCCATGCGGCGTTGAGCGCGCTGCTGCGCCACGAGCATGCATCGCTCGCGCTGGCGCAACGCTGCAGCGGCCTTGGGCCGGGCGTGCCGGTCTTCCCGGCGCTGCTCAACTACCGGCACAGCCGAAGCGAGAGCTTCTCCGCGGAGGGCGGGATCGCGATCGCCGATGGCATGCACTACCTCGGCGGACGCGACCTCACCAACTATCCGTTCAGCCTGTACGTCGACGACCTGGGAGAAGGTTTCGTGCTCAGCGCCGAGATTCACGACTCGGTGCCCGCGCGGCGCGTGTGCGGGTTCGTGGTGCGGGCATTGCAGGCTGTTGCCGAGGCGCTGGAAGAGGAGCCCGGCCGCGCGCTGATGGCGCTCGAAGTCTTGCCGGCGGAAGAGCGTCGGCGCGTGTTGCACGGCTTCAACGATACGCATGGTGCGTACAGCACGGCGGCGCTGGCGCACGAGGCCTTCGAGCAGCAGGCGGCGCAGCACCCGGAACGCATCGCGCTCGAACTCGATGGCGCCCAGCTGAGCTATCGCGCGCTCAACGAGCAGGCCAACCGGCTTGCACGGCATCTTCATGGGCTCGGAGTCGGGCCGGACACCCGTGTCGCGATCCGTGCCGGGCGCAGTTTCGCGATGGTGGTCGCGATCCTGGCCACGCTCAAGGCCGGCGGTGCCTGCGTGCCGCTGGATCCGGCATATCCACGCGAGCGCCTGGGCCACATGCTGCGCGACAGCGGGGCAGCGGTCGTCCTGGGGCAGATGGAAGGGCTCACGCCCGACGTGGCGTCGGTGTCGCTCGATGAAGCGGCCTGGACCGGAGCATCTGCCGGCAACCTTCACGTCGAAGGGCTCGCGCCATCGCACCTGGCTTACGTGATCTACACCTCCGGCTCCACCGGCGAGCCCAAGGGCGTGGCGATGCCGCATCGCGGGCTCGTCAATCTGCTCGCATGGCAGCGGGAGCAATTGCCCGAACCCGCGCGCACACTGCAGTTCGCGGCGCTCGGCTTCGATGTCGCCTTCCAGGAGATCTTCTCGACGCTGGCCAGCGGCGGCACGCTGGTGCTGCTGCGCGAGGGCTTGCGCCAGGACCTGCCGGCCTTGGCCGAATGGCTCGCCGAAGAATCGGTCGAACGGCTGTTCCTGCCTTGCATCGCGCTGCAGAACCTGTGCGAGCTGTGGTCGCAGCGCAGTGCACTGCTGCCCATGCTGCGGGACGTGATCACGGCAGGCGAGCAATTGCGCATCACGCCCGCGATCCGGCTCATGTTCGGCAAGCATCCGCAGGCTCGGCTGCACAACCACTACGGCCCGACCGAGACGCACGTGGTCAGCACGCACACGCTGGGCGGCGCGCCCGGGCAATGGGAAGACCTGCCGCCCATCGGGAAGTCCGTCGGCAACAGCCGCATCTACGTGCTGGATGCGCAGCGCAATCCGGCTCCCGAGGGAGTCGTGGGCGAGCTGTATCTGGGCGGCGAACAGGTCGCCCGGGGATATCTCTCGCAGCCCGATCTCACCGAAGCACGCTTCCTGCCCGATCCGTTCGGCGGCCCGGGCGCACGCATGTACCGAAGCGGCGACCTCGGCCGCTGGCGCGCCGACGGCAGCATCGAGTACCTGGGGCGCAACGACCATCAGGTGAAGCTGCGCGGCTACCGCGTCGAATTGGGCGAGATCGAAGCGCAACTCGCCCGCATCGAAGGCGTACGCGAAGCTGCAGTGATCGCCCGCGAAGACCAGCCGGGCGACAAGCGATTGGTCGCCTACCTCGTCTGCGCCGGTGCCCTCGATCCATCCGCACTGCGCGCCGCCTTGCGCGAACGCCTGCCGGACTACATGGTCCCCTCGGCCTTCGTCGCACTCGACGCGCTGCCGCTGACCCCCAACGGCAAGCTCGACCGCAAAGCACTGCCCGCACCCGGGGCCGATGGCCACGGCACCTCCTCGCCACCCCAGGGCGAAGTCGAACAGGCCCTCGCCGGCATCTGGTCCCAGCTCCTCGGCATCCGCCAGATCGGCCGCGACGACGACTTCTTCGAGCTCGGCGGCCATTCCCTGCTCGCCATCCGGTTGCTCGAACAGCTGCGCCGGCGCGGCTGGTCCACCGACATCCGGTCGCTCTTCACGCACCCGAGGCTGCATGCATTCGCCTCCACGATCCGGCGCGGCGAAGAGACTGCATCGGTGCCGCCCAACCTGATCCCGCCGGGCTGCGAAGCCATCGAGCCCGCGATGCTGACGCTCGCCAGGCTCGACGCGGCCGATATCGCGCGAATCGTGCAGGCCACGCCGGGCGGCGCGGCCAACATCCAGGACATCTATCCGCTCGCGCCGCTGCAGCAGGGCATCCTGTTCCACCACCTGCTGCAGCGCGAAGGCAAGGGCGAGGGCGACGCCTACGTGCTGCCGACGCTGCTCGAGTTCGACAGCAGGCCGCGCATGGACAGCTTCGCCGCGGCGCTCTCCCAGGTGATCGGGCGCCACGACATCCTGCGCACCGCGATCCACTGGGAGGGCCTGGCCGAGCCCGTGCAGGTGGTGTGGCGAAACGCCGGATTCGCGCCCGAGACATTGACGCTGGCACCGGGCGAGAGCCCCGCGCAGCAGCGCCTGCGCGAGCATCCGCGCGTGCGGGGCCTTCGCATCGACGTGCGGCGCGCGCCCATGCTGCAGGGCTTTGCGGCCCGTGACGACGCGAGCGGGCGCTGGCTGCTGCAGCTGTCCTATCACCACCTCGTGATGGACCACACCGCGCTGGAGCTGCTGGTGGAGGAGATCGCGGCCATCGAGCGCGGCGACGCGGGCAGCCTGCCCGCGCCGGTGCCGTTCCGGGATTTCGTGGCCCGCTCGCGCCAGGGCACGAGCGAGGCGGAGCACGCGGCCTTCTTCGGCGCGATGCTCGGCGACGTGGACGAGCCGACGGCTGCGTTCGGCCTGCTCGATGTGCAGGGCGATGGCTCGCGCATCGGGCAGGCGAAGTCGATGCTGCCTGCGGCCTTGTCGTCGCAGCTGCGCGCGCTCGCCATGCGGCATGGCGTGAGCACCGCGAGCCTTTTCCATCTGGCCTGGGCCCGCGTACTGGCCTCGTGCAGCGGACGCGAGGACGTGGTGTTCGGCACGGTGCTGTTCGGCCGCATGCAGGGCGGCCCGGGCATCGAACGCGCGATGGGCATGTTCATCAACACGCTGCCGGTGCGCATCGCGCTGGGCGGGCGCGGGACGCTGCAAGGGCTGCATGAGGCCCACGCGGCGTTGAGCGCGCTGCTGCGCCACGAGCACGCCTCGCTGGTGCAAGCGCAGCACTGCAGCGCGATGCCCACGCATGTGCCCCTGTTCTCTGCGCTGCTCAACTACAGGCACGGCCAGCTCGCGCGCGCCGAGGTGCTCGACGGCGTGCGCCTGCTCGACGTGCGCGACCGCACCAACTACCCCTTCGGCCTGCATGTGGACGACGACGGCAGCGGCTTCGGGCTGACGGTGCAGGTCGATGCCTCGGTGGGCGCGGAACGCGTTGCCGGGTTCGTGCAGCAGGCGCTGCAATCTGTTTCGCGGGCTCTGGAAGAAGAGCCGGGGCGGCCGCTGATGGCGCTCGATGTGCTGCCTGAGCAGGAACGTTGGCGTGTGCTCCATGGTTTCAACGACACGCATCGCGCGCACGACCCGACAGCCCTGGTCCACGAAGCCTTCGAACGGCAGGTGGCGGTGCACCCCGAGCGCATCGCGCTCGAACTCGATGGCGCGCAGCTGAGTTATCGCGCGCTCGGCGAGCAGGCCAACCGGCTTGCCCGGCATCTGCGCGGCCTCGGCGTCGGGCCCGATACCCGCGTCGCCATCTGCGCCGGGCGCGGCTTCGCGATGGTGGTGGCGATCCTGGCCACGCTCAAGGCCGGCGGCGCGTGCGTGCCGCTGGACCCTGCGTATCCGCGGGAGCGGTTGGTCCGCATGCTGCGCGACAGCGCGGCGACTGTCGTGCTGGGCCAGCAAGCCCTGATCGAACGGCTTGCGCCGGACGTGGCAACGGTCCCGCTCGATGAAGCAGGCGCGGCCTGGGCCGAAGCCTGCGCCGACAACCTGCAAGTCGAAGGGCTCGCCGCATCGCATCTGGCCTATGTGATCTACACCTCCGGCTCCACGGGCGAACCCAAGGGCGTGGCGATGCCGCATCGCGGGCTGGCCAACCTGCTGGAGTGGCAACGGGAGCAGCTGCCCGAGCCCGCGCGCACCCTGCAGTTCGCGGCGCCCGGCTTCGATGTCGCCTTCCAGGAGATCTTCTCGACACTGGCCTGTGGCGGCACGCTGGTGCTGCTGCGCGAAGGGCTGCGTCAGGATCTTCCGGCGTTGGCCGAGTGGTTGGCGCGGGAGTCCGTCGAGCGCCTGTTCCTGCCCTACATCGCGCTGCAGAACCTCTGCGAACTGTGGTCGCGGCGCGTCGAGCCCTTGCCGATGCTGCGCGATGTGATCACTGCCGGCGAGCAGTTGCGCATCACGCCGGCGATCCGCCGCATGTTCGCGCGGCATCCGCAGGCAAGGCTGCACAACCACTACGGCCCGACCGAGACGCACGTGGTCAGCACGCACACGCTGAGCGGCCTCCCCGAAAAGTGGAAAGACCTGCCGCCGATCGGAAAGCCCGTCGGCAACAGCCGCATCCATGTGCTCGACGCGCAACGCAATCCGGTGCCGGTGGGTGTCGCCGGCGAGCTGTACCTGGCCGGCGCACAGGTGGCGCGCGGCTACCTGTCGCAGCCCGAACTGAGCGCGGACCGATTCGTGCCCGACCCGTTCAGCCGCGGCGGCACGCGCATGTACCGAAGCGGCGACCTGGGCCGCTGGCGCGCCGACGGCAGCATCGAGTACCTGGGGCGCAACGACCATCAGGTGAAGCTGCGCGGCTACCGCGTCGAGCCCGGTGAGATCGAAGCGCAGCTGGCGAGGCTCGACGGCGTCAGGGAAGCAGCGGTGATCGCGCGAGAAGACCAGCCGGGCGAAAAACGGCTGGTCGCGTATCTCGTCCTCACCGGGGCCGCAGATCCGGGCGCACTGCGCACCGCCTTGCTCGACCGCCTGCCGGACTACATGGTCCCCTCGGCCTTCGTCGCACTCGACGCGCTGCCGCTGACCCCCAACGGCAAGCTCGACCGCAAGGCACTGCCCGCACCCGGGGCCCATGGCCACAACACCTCCGCGCCACCCCAGGGCGAAGTCGAACAGGCCCTCGCCGGCATCTGGTCCCAGCTCCTCGGCATCCGCCAGATCGGCCGCGACGACGACTTCTTCGAGCTCGGTGGCCATTCCCTGCTGGCCATCAGGCTCATCTCGCAGATCCGCGAGCGCCTCGGCGCGGAACTTCCGCTTGCCACGCTCTTCGCCCGCCCACGCCTTGCCGCGCTCGCCGAGGCCATCTCCAAGGCCATCTTCGAGGCAGGTCCGGGCGCACCGGACACGATCACGCCCGTCGACCGCAGCCGGCCTCTGCCCCTGTCCCCGGCACAGCAGCGCCTGTGGTTCATCTCCGGTGTCGATGCCAAGGCCAGCGTCGCGTATCACATCACCGGCGCCCTGCGCCTGCGCGGCGCGCTCGACGGCACGGCCCTGCGTGCCGCGCTGGACCACGTCGTGGCCCGGCACGAGGCCCTGCGCACGCGCTTCGTCGAAGCGGATGGGCAGCCATGGCAGCACATCGACCCGCCGCGCGGCTTCGAGCTGCGCGAGCAAGGCGTCAGCGCCGCGGACCCCGCGGACCCCGCGCACATCGAGGCGCTGTGCCGCGAAGCCGCCGCCGAGCCCTTCGACCTCGCGGCCGGCCCGCCGATCCGTGGCCGACTGCTGCGCGTCGCGGCGCAGGACCACGTGCTCGTGGTCTCGATGCACCACATCGTCTCCGACGGCTGGTCGCTGGGCGTGCTGATGCGTGAGTTCGCCACCGCCTACAGCGCGCTGCGCGAGGGGCGCGAGCCTCGCCTGCCGGCGCTGGCCGTCCAGTACGCCGACCATGCCGCGTGGCTGCACCGCCACCTGCAGGGCCCCGCCGCACAGGCCCGGCTGCGGGAGTGGGCCGGGCATCTGCAAGGCGCACCGGCGCTGGTCGAGCTGCCGCACGACCGTCCGAGGCCCGCGCTGCAGGACTATCGCGGCGCGAGCATCGAGGTCGGCGTCGATGCCGAAACCACGCGGGCCCTGCGAGCGCTCGCCCGGCGGCACGGCGCGACGCTGTACATGGTCGTGCTGGCGGCCTGGGCCGCGGTGGTGGCGCGCTACGGCGGCCAGCGGCAGGTGGTGATCGGCAGTTCGCATGCCGGCCGCGGCCGCGCCGAGGTCGAGCCGCTGATCGGCTGCTTCATCAACACGCAGGCGATGAAGATCGCGCTGGACGGCAACCCGAGCGTGGCCGGCCTGCTCGCGCAGGTGCGCGAGACCGCGCTGCGGGCGCAGGCCCGGCAGGACGTGCCCTTCGAGCGCCTGGTCGAGACGCTGAACCCGCCGCGTTCCATGGCCCACCACCCGGTGTTCCAGTTGATGCTGGCCTGGCACAACACGCCGCCGATCGCGCTGGAGCTCGCGGGCCTCGCCGTCGAGCGGGTCGAGAGCCTGCCGGGCAGCGCGCAGTTCGACATGGCGCTGGACCTGCAGGAAGCCCAGGAAGAGGGCGGCCGCATCGCCGGCAAGCTCAACTACGCCACGGCGCTTTTCGACGAGGCCACGGTCCGCCGCCACTGGCAGGCGCTGGTGGCGATGCTGCGCGGCATGGCGCAGAGCGACGAAGGCCTGCCGGTCGAGCGCATCGCGCTGCTCGACGACACGGAACGCGACCGCCTGCTGCACGTCTTCGCCCAGGGCGCATCAGCAGTTCCCGCGCACCCGTTCGCGCACGCGGCGTTCGAACGGCAGGCCGCGCTGCGGCCGCAGGCGGTCGCGCTGGAGCACGATGGCGAACGCCTCGGCTATGCCGAGCTCGACCAGCGGGCCAACCGGCTCGCACACCACCTGCGCGGCCTGGGCGCCGGGGCCGGCGAGCGGGTCGCGCTGTGCCTCGAACGCGGGTTCGACCTCGTCGTCGCTGTGCTGGGCACGCTCAAGGCCGGGGCCGCGTATGTGCCGCTCGATCCCTCCCACCCCGACCAGCGGCTGGCCTGGCAACTGGAAGATTGCGCGCCGGCCGTGCTGCTGACGCATTCCGCGCTGAGCCCGCGCCTGCATCCGCCGCCGCGCTGCACGACGATCGCGCTCGACAGGCACGAGCCGCTGGCGAACGAGCCCGCGCACACGCCCGATGCAGGCGGCCTGCCCGGCGACGGCTCGCACCTGGCCTACGTGATCTACACCTCCGGTTCCACCGGCACGCCCAAGGGCGTGATGGTCGAGCACCGGCAGCTCTCCCACCAGGTCGCGGCGCTGCAGGCGCTCTACGGCTTCGGTGCGCAGGACAGGGTGCTGCAGTTCTCCGGCCTGAGCTTCGACGTGGCGGGAGAGGAGATCTTCGGCGCGCTCAGCCACGGCGCGACGCTGGTGCTGCGCACCGACGAATGGCTCGCCGAGCCCGCGCGCTGGTGTGCGCTGTGCGGCGAGCACCGGCTCAGCGTGGCCAATCTGCCGACGCTGTTCTGGCAGCGGCTCGCGCTGTCGCCCGAAGCGGTGTTTCCGCCGTCGCTGCGCCAGATCGTGATCGGCGGCGACACGGTCGGCGCGGCCGCGCTAGACGCGTGGTGGCGGCGCGGGGGCCATCGCCCGGCGCTGGCCAATGCCTACGGGCCGACGGAAACCACCATCAACGCCACCGTCGCGCGCTGCCGTGCCGGAGATTCGCCGCTGGACATCGGCCGGCCGGTCGCCAATGCGCGCGTCTATCTGCTCGACACGCATCGCGAGCCGGTGCCGGTCGGCGCCATCGGCGAAATCTGGATCGGCGGCGCGGGCGTGGCGCGCGGCTACCTGCATCGCCCCGAGCTGACGGCGCAGCGCTTCGCGGCCGATCCGTTCGTGAAGGCGCCCGCCGATGCATCGCGGCCGCGCATGTACCGCAGCGGCGACCTCGGCCGCTGGCGCGCCGACGGTTCCATCGAATTCCTGGGCCGCGACGACCGGCAGCTGAAGATCCGCGGCTTCCGCATCGAGCCGGGCGAGATCGAAGCCGAGCTGATGCGCCTGGGCGGCATCCGCGAAGCGGCGGTGATCGCCAGCGAAGGGCAGGACGAAGACAGGCGCCTGCTGGCCTACGTGGTGGCCGCCGACCCGACCAGCCCGCCGCCCGAACCGGCGCAGATGCGCGCACGCCTGGCCGTGCGCCTGCCCGAGCACATGCTGCCGGCCGCCTTCGTGCCGCTCGATGCATTGCCGCTCAACGCCAACGGCAAGCTCGACCGCGCCGCGCTGCCTGCGCCGGACGACGAAGCCCATGCGCGGCGCGGCTACCGGGCGCCCGAAGGCGAGCACGAAAGGGCGCTGGCACAGACATGGGAATCGCTGCTCGGCATCGAGCGCGTCGGCCGCGACGACGGCTTCTTCGAGCTGGGCGGCCATTCGCTGCTGGCCGTGCGCATGATCTCGCAGCTGCGCCAGCGCTTCGGCGTCGAGCTGGCGCTGACGACGGTGTTCGCGCGGCCCCGGCTGGCGCAGCTCGCGCAGGAGATAGCGCGCGAGGCGCCCGGCGCGGCAGACCCGATCGTCGCGGCGGATCGGGCAGCGCTGGATCGCGGCACGTGGCCGCTGTCGCACTCTCAGCAGCGCCTTTGGTACGTGACGCGCATCGACGCACAGGCCGGCGCGGCCTACCACCTGCCCGCCGCCCTGCGCCTGCGCGGCGCGCTCGACCGCGTCGCGCTGCAGCGCGCGCTCGAGCGGATCGTCGCGCGGCACGAGTCGCTGCGCGCGCGCTTCGTCATGGTCGACGGCCAGCCGCGCCAGCGCATCGAGGCGGCGCAGGGCGTCGCGCTGGAGCTGCAGGAAATCGACGGCCTCTTCAGCGGACCCGGCGGACCCGACGAGCTCGGCCGCAGCACCCTGCGCGCGCTGTGCCAGGCCGAGGCCGCCGCGCCCTTCGACCTGGAGCGCGAGCCGCCGCTGCGCGTGCGCCTGCTGCGCCTCGCGGCCGACGAGCATGTGCTGCTGCTCACGATGCACCACATCGTGTGCGACGGCTGGTCGCTGGCGGTGCTGGCGCACGAGTTCTCTGCGCTGTACGCGGCCTTCGGCCGCGGCGAGCCCGACCCGCTGCCGGCGCTGCCGGTGCAGTACGGCGACTACGTCGCGTGGCAGCGGCGGCGCCTGCAGGGCGAGGGCGCGCAGGCGCGGCTGGGCTACTGGGTGGAGCGGCTGCGCGACGCGCCGCCGCTGATCGGCCTGGCCACCGACAGGCCTCGCCCGCCGCAGCAGGACTATCGCGGCGCCAGCATCGAAGTCGGCATGGACGAGGCGTTGACGCGCGAGCTCGGCGCGCTGGCGCGGCGCCATGGCGTCACCGTCTACATGGTGGTGCTCGGGGCATGGGCGGCGGTGCTCGCGCGCCTGAGCGGCCAGACGCGCGTGGTGCTCGGCAGCGCCGTCGCCGGGCGCGACCGGGCCGAGCTCGAGCCGCTGATCGGCTTCTTCGTCAACGCGCAGGCTCTGCGCTTCGACATCGGCGAGGGCCTGGACGCCGAAGGCCTCCTGAAGCAGGCGCGGCAGGTGGCGCTCGAAGCGCAGCAGCACCGCGACGTGCCTTTCGAGCAGGTGGTGGAAGCGCTGAACCCGCCGCGCTCCAGCGCCTTCAACCCGGTCTACCAGGTCCGGCTGGCATGGCAGAACACGCCGCCGGCCCGGCTGGAGCTGGAAGGACTTGCCTTCGACAACCTCGCCAGCCACGCGGGCAGCGCGCAGTTCGATCTCTCGCTGGACCTGGAGCCGGCCGGCGAGCGCATCGCGGGCCAGTTCAACTACGCCACCGCCCTCTACGACGAGGCCACGGTGCGGCGCCACTGGCACGCACTGGTGGCAATGCTGCGCGGCATGGCGGCCGATGCCGCCGCGCCGGTGGACCGCATCGCGCTGATGGCGCCACGCGAGCGCGAGCTGGTGCTGCGCGGCTTCAACGACGGCGGCGAGGCCGGCGGGGGCAATGGCCTGCTGCACCGCCTCTTCGAGGCGCAGGCCGCAAGACGGCCGGGGACGCTGGCACTGGCCTGCGAGGGCGAGTCGCTGGACTACGCCGGGCTCAACGCCCGCGCCAACCGCATCGCGCATCACCTGCGCGGCCTGGGCCTGCGCCCCGACGACCGCGTCGCGCTGTGCCTGGAACGCAGCGTGGACCTCGGCGTGGCGCTCATGGCCACGCTCAAGGCCGGCGGCGCCTGCGTGCCGCTGGACCCGGT
This sequence comes from Variovorax sp. 350MFTsu5.1, assembly GCF_048302515.1. Classification (NCBI taxonomy): domain Bacteria; kingdom Pseudomonadati; phylum Pseudomonadota; class Betaproteobacteria; order Burkholderiales; family Comamonadaceae; genus Variovorax; species Variovorax sp. 350MFTsu5.1. Next base: position 32,663 of record NZ_CP157620.1, read on the forward strand.
GCACCCCGACGACCGCCTCGCCCACATGCTGGGCGACAGCGCCCCGGTGGCGGTGCTGACGCAGGCCCGCCTGCTGGAGCGCCTCGCGGTGCCCGAAGGATGCGCGGTGCTGGTGCTGGACGGCGATTCGCCGCCGCCATGGGCCGGTGCGCCCTCGCACGACCCCGACCCCGAAGCCGTGGGGCTGACCCCCGCGCACCTGGCCTACGTGATCTACACCTCGGGCTCGACCGGCGTGCCCAAGGGCGTGATGGTCGAACACCGCAACGTGCTGAACTTCCTGCGCGGAATGGAGCGGCGCATCCATGGCCCGGCGCCGGACTGCAGCCGCGTGGCCTGGAACTCCTCCTTCGGCTTCGACATGGCGGTGAAGGCATGGGGCCAGCTCGCCTTCGGCCGCAGCGTGTTCCTGCTGCCGGAGCGCACACGCCTCGATGCGCAAGCGCTGCTCGACTTCCTGGAGCGCCATGCCATCGAGGCGATGGAGTGCACGCCCTCGCACCTGCGCATGCTGCGCGCGGCCGGATTTCCGCAGCGGCGCGGCACCTCGCTTCGAAAGCTGCTGCTGGGCGGCGAGGCGCTCGACGCCGACACCTGGCAGGGCCTCGCGGAGAACGGCACGGAGCTCCGGTTCCACAACATGTACGGCCCGACCGAATGCAGCGTGGACGCCACCTGCGGCCCCATCGCGGGCGCGGTGCCGAACATCGGCCGGCCGATGCCAGGCGCGCGTGTCTACCTGCTCGACGCGCATGGCGAGCCGGTGCCCATCGGCGTTGCCGGCGAGATCCACATCGGCGGCGCCGGCGTCGCGCGGGGCTACCTGGGGCAGCCTGCGCTCACCGCCGGGCGCTTCCTGCCCGATCCCTTCGCGGCCGAAGCCGGCGCGCGCATGTACAGGACCGGCGACCTCGGCCGCTGGCGCGCCGACGGCAGCATCGAGTACCTGGGCCGCAACGACCATCAGGTGAAGATCCGCGGCTACCGCATCGAGCTGGGCGAGATCGAGGCCAGGCTCGCGCGGCTGGAAGGCGTGCGCGAGGCCATCGTGGTGGCCGATGGCAGCCAGCCCGGCGAGCCCCGCCTGGTCGCCTACCTGCTCGCGCAGCAGGGCGCGGCGCCGGAGCCTTCCACGCTGCGCGCGCAGCTCGGCGCGCAGCTGCCCGACTACATGCTGCCCGCCGCGTGCGTGGTGCTCGCGGCCTGGCCGCTCAACGCCAACGGCAAGCTCGACCGCATGGCGCTGCCGCCACCCGGCGACAGCGGCCTCGCCCGCCGCACCTACGCCGCGCCGCGGACCGACATCGAGGCCCGGCTGGCCGCCCTCTGGGGCGAACTGCTCGGCGTGGCGCAGGTCGGCCGCCACGACAACTTCTTCGAGCTCGGCGGGCATTCGGCGCTCGCGATACAGCTGATCCACGCCATGGGCGAGCAGCAGCTGCAGGTCGACGTGCAGATGGTGTTCAACGCGGCGACGCTGGCAGAGCTCGCGGCGGCCACCGTGCAGCTGGAGGAGATCGTCCTGTGAGCAACTTCGACGCGACGCCCTTGCAGCTGCTCGAGGCGCTGGCCTCGCGCGGCCTCGCGCTGCGGCTGGACGGCGAGCGGCTCGCGCTGCAGGGCGATGCGCGGCTGCTGGCCGACCCGGCGTTGGTGCGGGCACTGCGCGAGCGCAAGGCCGAGCTGATCGCGCTGCTGCGAGAGGGCCAGGGTGCCGATGCGCTGCCGGCGCTGGAGCAGGGCGCCATCGACCGCCTCGCGGCGAAGGTGCCCGGCGGCCTGCGCAACGTGCAGGACATCTATCCGCTCGCGCCGCTGCAGGAGGGCATCCTGTTCCATCACCGCCTTCATCGCGAGAGCGAGGACGGAGGCGACGCCTACGTGATGCCGACCCTGCTGCGCTTCGACAGCCGCGAACGGCTGGAGGGTTTCGTGCAGGCGCTGCGCGAGGTGATCGCACGCCACGACATCCTGCGCACCAGCGTGCACTGGCAGGAGCTGGAGCAGCCGGTGCAGGTTGTGCAGCGCGAGGCGGACCTGGAGATCGCGATGCTGGCCGCCGCGCCCGCAGAAGAAGCACTGCAGCGGCTGCGCGCGCTGGCCGACCCACGCAGCTGCCGCCTCGACGTGCGCCGCGCGCCGATGCTGCGCGGCCATGCCATCGGGGAAGAGGGCAGCGGGCGCTGGCTGCTGCAGCTGTTGCACCACCACCTGATCCTCGACCACACGGCCTCGCAGCTGCTGGTGCACGAGGTCATGCTGATCCTGCAGGGCCGGCGCGATGAATTGCCAGTACCGGTGCCGTTCCGGCGCTTCGTGGCGCAGGCGCGCCGCGGCGGGTCGGAAGCGGGGCATGAGGCCTATTTCCGCCGCGTGCTGGGCGACGTGGAGCAGGCCACCGTGCCCTTCGGGCTGGACGAGGTGCGCGGCGACGGCAGCGGCGTGCTGCAGTCGCGCGGCGAACTGGAGCCCGGGCTGGCGCGGCGCCTGCGCGAACAGGCGCGGCTGCACGGGGTGGGCGCGGCCAGCGTGTTCCACCTGGCCTGGGCGCTGGTGCTGGCGCGCTGCTGCGGCGCAAGCCGTGACGTGGTCTTCGGCACGGTGCTCTTCGGCCGGCTGCAGGCGGGCGCCGAGGCGACGCGCGCGATGGGCATGTTCCTCAACACGCTGCCGCTGCGCGTGCGCATCGACGACGGCGCCGAAACGGCGCTGCGCCGCGTGCACGCCGATCTCGCGCAGCTGATGCGCCACGAGCACGCCTCGCTGAGCCTGGCGCTGCGCTGCAGCGGGCTGCCGGCCGAGGCGCCGCTCTTCACCAGCCTGCTCAACTACCGCCACAGCCATCGCGAAGGTAGCGGGGGTGCCGCGAGCATGGCGGGCATCGAATCGCTGGGCGGGCACGACCGCACCAACTATCCCTTCGTGCTGCACGTGGACGACCATGGCGACGGCTTCGGCATCACCGCCGAGATCGACCGCCGCATCGATGCGCGGCGCATCCGCGGCTTCGTCGAGCAGGCCCTGCGTTCGCTGGCCGATGCGCTGGAGGCCGAGCCCGGTCGGCCGCTTCATCGCATCGAGGTGCTGCCGGAAAGCGAGCGCCTGCGGGTGCTGAGCGGTTTCAACGCCACCGCCGCCGACTATCCGCGCGGCCTGCTCCTGCACCAGCTCTTCGAGCGCCAGGCCGCGCAACGCCCCGACGCGACCGCCGTGGTGTTCGAAGGCCGCAGCCTCAGCTACGCCGGCCTCGACGCGCATGCGAACCGGCTGGCGCGGCGGCTGCGCGCGCTCGGCGTGGCGCCCGACGCGCGCGTGGGCATCTTCATGCAGCGCAGCGAGATGCTGGTGGTGGCGCTGCTCGCGGTGCTGAAGGCCGGGGGCGCGTATCTGCCGCTCGACCCCTCGCATCCGCCGCAGCGGCTGCGGGAAATGATCGACGAGGCCGGCCCGGTGGCAGTGCTGGCCGACGCCGGGCTCGCGGCGGACCTGCCGGCGATGGTGCCCGCGCTCGCGCTGGATCGCGGCGCCCTCACGGATGCGCCCACCGAACCGGACGAACGCGGCCCCGAAGTCCGCGAAAGCCACCTGGCCTACGTGATCTACACCTCCGGCTCCACCGGCCGCCCCAAGGGCGTGATGAACGAGCACCGGGGCATCGTCAACCGCCTGCACTGGATGCAGCAGGCCTACGCGCTGACACCCGACGACCTGGTGCTGCAGAAGACGCCGCTGGGCTTCGACGTGTCGGTGTGGGAGTTCTTCTGGCCGCTGATGGCGGGCGCGCGGCTGGTGCTGGCGCGCCCCGACGGGCACAAGGACCCCGCCTATCTGTGCGAACTGATCCGCGAGAGCGGGGTGACGACGCTGCACTTCGTGCCTTCGATGCTGCGGCTTTTCCTGGCGCGGCTCGACGGCGATGCCGATGGCGCAGCCGCCTGCGCCGGCCTGCGGCGCGTGGTCTGCAGCGGCGAGGCGCTTTCCGCCGGCCTCGCGCGCCGCTGCCGCGAGCGCCTGCCGCATGCGCGCCTGCACAACCTGTACGGGCCGACCGAAGCGGCGGTGGACGTGAGCGCCTGGACCTGCGGCGATGGCGATGGCGATGGCGATGGCGATGGCCACGGCGACTGCGTGCCCATCGGCAGGCCGGTCGCCAACACCCGGCTCTACCTGCTCGACGGCGCGCTGCGCCCGGTGCCTGCCGGCGTCGCGGGCGAGCTCTACATCGGCGGCGTGCAGGTGGCGCGCGGCTACCTGGGCCAGCCGGAGCTGACGGCGCAGCGCTTCATCGCCGACCCCTTCGGCGGGAACGGCCGGCTCTACCGCACCGGCGACCTCGGCCGCTGGCGCGCCGACGGCGCCATCGAGTACCTGGGCCGCACCGACTTCCAGGTCAAGCTGCGCGGGCAGCGCATCGAGCCGGGCGAGATCGAGGCGCGGCTGCGCGCCGTCGATGGCATCGCCGATGCCGTGGTGCTGGCGCGCGAGGACCGTTCCGGCACACCGGCGCTGGTGGCCTACGTGGTGCCGGGCTCGGCCGGCGACGCGCCGGAGCCCGCCCGGTTGCGCGGCCGGCTCGCCGAGCACCTGCCCGAACACATGCTGCCCGCCGCCTACGTGCGCCTCGCCGCGCTGCCGCTGGGCGCCAACGGCAAGCTGGACCGCAAGGCGTTGCCCGCGCCCGGCGACGAGGCCTTCGGCCGCCGCGCCTTCGAGCCGCCGCAGGGCGAGGTCGAGGAAGCGCTGGCGTCGATCTGGTCGCGGCTGCTCGGGGTGGAGCGCATCGGCCGCCACGACAGCTTCTTCGCGCTCGGCGGGCATTCGCTGCTGGCGGTGCAGATGCTGGAGCAGTTGCGCGGACGCGGCTGGGGCATCGACGTGCGCGCGGTCTTCGACCGGCCGGGGCTGGCCGCGATGGCTGCGGCCGTGCGCACCGCGCCGGGCGCGCACGTGGTGCAGGTACCGCACAACGCCATTCCGGCGCATTTCGCCCACCACGAGCCCGAAGCGCAAGCCGGGTGTGACACCGAATCGGAAACCGAGGAGTTCAGACTGTGAATCTGGAAGCAGCGAACACGCAATCCATGGACGCGCCGGCGCTGATCGGCCTGCTCGAGCAGCGCCAGGTCCTGGCGCGCATCGAGCAGGGCGAGCTGGTGCTCAAGGCGCCGCGCGGCGTGCTGACGCCGGGCGTGATGGCCTCGCTGAAACTGCACAAGCAGGCGCTGCTGAGCTGGGCTGCCGCGAAGGGCGACGCAGCTGCGCGGGAACAGCAGCCGCACGAGCCCCGCACCACACCCCGCACCACTCCCCGCATCACGCCCCTCATGCTGCCGCTGGTGCGGCTGGAGCAGGCGCAGATCGACCGCATCGTGGCCGCCACGCCCGGCGGCGCGGGCAACGTGCAGGACATCTATCCGCTCGCGCCGCTGCAGGAGGGCATCCTGTTCCATCACCTGCTGCAGCAGCAGGGCGACGCCTACCTGACCCGGCTGCTGATGGCCTTCGACAGCCGCGAGCTGCTGGACGGCTTCGTCGCCGCGATGGACGAAACCATCGCGCGCCACGACGTGCTGCGCACCGCGGTGCAATGGGACGGCTTGCCCGAGCCGGTGCAGGTGGTGTGGCGGCGGGCCCGGCTGGAAATCGAAATGCTGGAAGCCGGTGACGGCGGCAGCGAGAGCGATGTGCGGGCGCGGCTGCAGGCCCATGCCGACCCGGCGCGCTGCCGCCTCGACGTGCGGCGCGCGCCGATGATGCGCGGCTTCGCGGCGTTCGACGCACCTCGCGGACGCTGGCTGCTGCAGATGCTGCATCACCACCTCGCGATGGACCACGTCACGCTGGAGCTGCTGGCGCAGGAAGTCGGCCTGGTGATGCAGGGCCGCCGCGCGGAACTGCCGCCGCCCGTGCCTTTCCGAAACTTCGTCGCGCAGGCGCGGCTGGGCGCACGCGAGGCGGAGCACGAGCAGTTCTTCCGCGCGATGCTGGGCGACGTGGAGCAGCCGACCGCGCCCTTCGACCTGCTCGACGTGCAGGGCAACGGCAGCGACGCGGTGCAGGCGAGGCTGCGGCTGGAACCCGCGCTGTGCGCGGACCTGCGCCGCGTGGCGCGGGCGCGCGGCACCAGCGCGGCCAGCGTGTTCCACCTGGCCTGGGCGCAGCTGCTCGCGCGATGCAGCGGCAACGGCGGCGGCGACGTGGTGTTCGGCACCGTGCTGCTGGGCCGCCTGCAGGGTGGCGCGGGCGCCGACCGCGCCATGGGCATGTTCATCAACACGCTGCCGCTGCGCGTGCGGCTGGAGGGGCGCGGCGCGGGCGCGGCGCTGGACGAAACTGCCGCGGCTCTTGCCGAACTGCTGCGCCACGAGCACGCATCGCTGACGCTCGCGCAGCGCTGCAGCGGCCTGCCCGCGAACACGCCGCTGTTCTCGGCGCTGCTGAACTACCGCCACAGCCGCGAACAAGCGGCGCAAGGCGAGCAGGGCATCGCCGGCATCCATCACCTGGAAAGCCGCGACCGCACCAACTACCCCTTCGTGCTGCACGTGGACGACCATGGCGAGGACTTTTCCATCACCGCCGAGATCGTCGAGCGCGTGGACGCCGCGCGCATCGCCGGCTGGATGCGCGAAACCCTCGGCAACCTGGTGCGCGCGCTCGACCGGGCACCCGACACGCCGATGCACCGCATCGAGACCCTGCCGCCGGCCGAGCTCGAACAGGTGCTGCGCGGCTTCAACGGCACACGCCGCGACCACGCCGAAGGCGAACTGGTGCACGCGCTGTTCGAGCGCCGGGCCGACGGCGATCCGTCCACACCGGCGCTGGAATCCGCCACCGGGCGGCTGACCTATGGCGAGCTCGAAGCGCGGGCGAACCAGCTGGCCCGGCATCTGCGCACGCTGGGCGTGGTGCCCGACCAGCGCGTGGCGATCTGCCTGGACGGCGGCGCGGCGGCGGCGATCGCCATCGTGGCCACGCTCAAGGCCGGCGGCGCCTACGTGCCGCTGGACCCCACGCTGCCCGACGGGCGCCTGGCGCACATGCTCGCCGACTGCGCGCCGCGCGTGCTGCTCACGCAGCAGCGGCTGTTGCACCGCCTCGCCGCTGCGCCGGCCTGCGAACGCGTGCTGCTCGACGACATCGCCGGGGCGCCATGGGCGCAGGCCGCCGCGCCGCGTCCCGACGCGCATGCGATGGGCCTGCGCGGCGACCACCTGGCGTATGTGATCTACACCTCCGGCTCCACCGGCGTGCCCAAGGGCGTGGCGATGCCGCACCGTGCGCTGGCCAACCTGCTGGCCTGGCAGCGCGAGCAGCTGCCGGACGCGGCGCGCACCCTGCAGTTCGCGGCGCCGGGCTTCGACGTCGCGTTCCAGGAAATCTTCTCGACGCTGGCCACGGGCGGCACGCTGGTGCCGGTGCCCGAGGAGCTGCGCCGCGACCTGCCCGCGCTGGCCGGCTGGCTGGCCGGGCAGGGGATCGAGCGGCTCTTTTTGCCCTGCATCGCGCTCCATGCGCTGGGCGAGCTGTGGTCGCAGCAAGGGGAAGCGCTGCCGCCGGCGCTGCGCGACCTGATCGTCGCGGGCGAGCAGCTGCGCATCACGCCGGCGATACGGCGGCTGTTCGACGGCGGCGGCGCGGCGCGGCTGCACAACCACTACGGCCCGACCGAAAGCCACGTGGTCACGACCCACACGCTGGCGGGCCCGGCCCGGGACTGGGACGACCTGCCGCCCATCGGCACGCCGGTCGACAACTGCCGGCTGTACCTGCTCGACGCGCTGGGCCGGCCGGTGCCGCGCGGCGTGGCGGGCGAAATCCACATCGCCGGCGCGCAGGTGGCGCGCGGCTACCTGAACCAGCCCGCGCCTGGCGCCGAGCGCTTCCTGCGCGATCCGTTCCCGGACGCCGAAGGCGCGCGCATGTACCGCAGCGGCGACCTGGGCCGCTGGCGCGAGGACGGCACGATCGAATACCTCGGGCGCAACGACTTCCAGCTCAAGATCCGCGGCCACCGCGTCGAGCCGGGCGAGATCGAGGCGCGCCTGGGCGAGCTGCCCGGCGTGCGCGAGGCGGCCGTGGTCGCGCGCGAGGATGTGCCCGGCGAGAAACGCCTGGTCGCCTACATCGTCGTCGCGGACGGCGCGCCGACCGAAGACCCCCTCGATCCCATCGACCCCGCCGAACTGCGCCGGCAACTGGCCGCGCGCCTGCCCGAGCACATGCTGCCCGGCGCCTTCGTGCCGCTCGCCGCGCTGCCGCTCACGCCCAACGGCAAGCTCGACCGCAAGGCGCTGCCGGCGCCGGAGAGCCTGGCCTTCGCCCACCGCAGCTACGAGGCGACGACGGGCGAGATCGAGGACACCCTGGCGCGCATCTGGTGCGAGTTGCTCGGCATGGAGCGCGTGGGGCGTGACGACGACTTCTTCGAGCTCGGCGGCCATTCGCTGCTCGCCGTGCGGCTGGTCTCGCAGCTGCGCGAGCGGCTCGGGGTGGAGCTGCCGCTGCCGGTGCTCTTCACCCACCCGCGGCTCGCCGACCTGGCGCGGGAGGTGGCCGAGGCAAGCCAGAACACGCTGGGCGCGATCGCGCGCGCCGACCGCTCGGCGCCGCTGCCGATGTCCTTCGCGCAGCAGCGGCTGTGGTTCATCGCGCGGGTCGATCCCGAGGCGAGCAAGGCCTATCACGTGCCCGACGCGGTGCGGCTGCGCGGCCCGCTGGACAGGGAAGCTCTGCAGGCCGCCTTCGACCGCATCGTCGAGCGCCACGAGGTGCTGCGCACCCGCTTCGTGGGCATGGCGGGCGAGGCGCGGCAGGTCATCGACGCGCCGCGCGGCTTCGCGCTTCTGCATGAAGACCGGCGCGGCATCGACGACGAGGCGCTGGAACGCATCGTGCGAGAGGAGGCGCTGCGGCCGTTCGACCTGGCGCTGGGCCCGCTGATCCGCGGCCGGCTGCTCGCGCTCGGCCCCGACGACCATGCGCTGCTGGTGACCATGCACCACATCGTGTCCGACGGCTGGTCTGGCGGAGTGCTGGCGAAGGAGTTCTCGGCCCTGTACGGCGCCTTCCGTGAGGGCCGCCCCGATCCGCTGCCGCCGCTGGCCATCCAGTACGCCGATTTCGGCATGTGGCAGCGCCAGTGGCTGCAGGGGCCGCTGCTGCAACAGCAGCTGCAGCAATGGGTGCGGCAGCTGCGCGGCGCGCCGGCGTTGCTCGACCTGCCGACCGACCGGCCGCGCCCGCCGGTGCAGGACTACCGCGGCGCCAACATCGCGGTCGAGCTCGACGCGGCGCTCGGCCAGGGCCTGCGCGCGCTGGGACAGCGCCACGGCACCACGCTCTACATGACGCTGCTCGCGGCATGGGCTGTGGTGCTGGGCAGGCTCGCCGGGCAGGAGCAGGTGGTGATCGGCAGTTCGCACGCCGGGCGCAACCGGGTGGAGGTGGAACCGCTGATCGGCTTCTTCGTCAACACGCAGGCGCTGAAGATCGACATCTCGGGCGGCCCGAGCGTGGGCGCGCTGCTGGCGCAGGCGCGGCAGACGGCGGTGCAGGCGCAGAGCCTGCAGGACGTGCCCTTCGAGCGGCTGGTGGAGGCGCTGAACCCGCCGCGCTCGCTGGCCCATCACCCGGTGTTCCAGGTGATGCTGTCGTGGCACAACACGCCCGGGGCCGCGCTCGACCTGCCCGGCCTGCAGGCGCAGAGCCTGGGCGGCGGCGCCGACAGCGCGCAGTTCGAGCTGTCGCTGGAGCTGCGCGAGAACGGCGAAGGCATCGCCGGCCAGCTCAACTACGCCAGCGCGCTGTTCGACGAGGCCACGGTGTGGCGCCACTGGCGCTGCCTGGAGGCGGTGCTGCGCGCCATGGTCGCCGACGACGGCCAGCCGGTCGACCGCATCGACCTGCTGGATGCCGAGGAACGCGCGGCGATCGTGGAAGGCTTCAACGAAAGCCATGCCGCGGCGGCCGAACCGGTGCTGGTGCATGCGCTCATCGAGCAGCAGGCGGCGCGCCAGCCCGACGCGCAGGCGATCGAATACGCGGGCGAAAGCCTGGGTTATGGCGAGCTCAACGCGCGCGCCAACCGCCTCGCCCACCATCTGCGCGCGCTCGGCGTGAAGCCCGACGACCGCGTGGCGATCTGCGCCGAACGCAGCCTCGAACTGGTGGTGGCGATGCTGGCCACGCTCAAGGCCGGCGGCGCGTACGTGCCGCTCGATCCGGTGCATCCGGACGAGCGCCTCGCGCAGATGCTGGAAGACAGCGGCGCGGCCGTGCTGCTGACGCAGCGGCGCCTCGACGCACGGCTGCAGGCGCCGCAACGATGCGCGCGCGTGCTGCTCGATGCCGAACTGCCCAAGTGGGCCTCGGCGCCATCCGCCAACCCGGACCCGGCCGCAGTCGGCCTCACGCCCTCGCACCTGGCCTACGTGATCTACACCTCCGGCTCGACCGGCGAGCCCAAGGGCGTGATGGTGGAGCACCGCAACGTGGCCTTCTTCCTGCGGGCGATGGAGGCCTGCGTGCACGGCACGGCGCCCGATTGCCGGCGCGTGGCGTGGAACTCCTCCTTCGGTTTCGACATGGCGGTGAAGGCATGGGGCCAGCTGGCTTTCGGCCGCAGCGTGTTCCTGCTGCCCGAAACGGACCGGCTCGGCGCGCACGAGCTGCTCGGCTTTCTCGAAACCCATCGCATCGAGGCGATGGAGTGCACGCCCTCGCACCTGCGGCTGCTGCAGGGCGCGGGCCTCCTGCAAGGCCGCGCACCGAGTCTGCGAAAGCTGCTGCTCGGCGGCGAGGCGATCGACGCGGCCACCTGGGGCGCGCTGGCCGCGGTAGACGACCGCCTTTTCTTCAACATGTACGGGCCCACCGAGTGCAGCGTGGACGCGAGCTGCGGCGTGATCGACGGGCGCCGCCCGCACATCGGGCAGGTGATGCCGGGCGCGCGCATCTACGTGCTCGACGCGGCGGGGCACCCGGTGCCGGTGGGCGTGGCCGGAGAGATCCACATCGGCGGCGCCGGTGTCGCGCGCGGCTACCTGGGCCGGCCCGAGCTCACGGCCCAGCGATTCCTGCGCGACCCCTTCGTTGCCGAAGATGCGCCGGCGCGCATGTACCGCACCGGCGACCTCGGCCGCTGGCGCGATGACGGCACGCTCGAATACCTGGGCCGCAACGACCAGCAGATCAAGCTGCGCGGCTTCCGCATCGAGCCCGGCGAGATCGAGGCGCGGCTGACCCGGCTGCCAGGCGTGCGCGATGCGGCGGTGGTCGCGCGCGAGGACGTTCCCGGCGACAGGCGGCTTGTCGCGTATGTGGTGGCCGGTGCGGAAGCGCCCGATCCGGCACTGCTGCGCGCGGGCCTCGCCGCGCAGCTGCCCGAATACATGCTGCCCTCGGCCTTCGTGGCCCTCGACGCGCTGCCGCTCACGCCCAACGGCAAGCTCGACCGCAAGGCGCTGCCCGCGCCCGACGCGCAGGGCCTGGCGCTGGGCCGCTACGAGCCGCCGCAGGGCGAGGCGGAGCGTGCCATCGCCGCGCTGTGGTCGGAGTTGCTCGGCATCGAGCGCATCGGCCGCCACGACAACTTCTTCGACCTGGGCGGCTATTCGCTGATGGTGTTCCAGGTCATCGAGGGGCTGAAGCGCAAGGGCTACGAGGTGGCGCTGCAGGACGTGCTGCTGGCGCAGCAGCTCGGCGCGCTGGCGGCGCTGATCGGCAAGCCGCGCGAGGACGTGGCGGACGGGAACGCGGGTGCGAACGCGCAGTGGGTGACCATCCGCAAGGGCGGCGGCACACGGCGCGCGCTGGTGTTCGTGCACGAACCCAGCGGCGAGGTGCTGTCGTACGAGCGGCTGGCGCGGCATGTCGATCCGGAGATCGGCCTCTACGGCATTCGCGCCGACCGCGCGGCGGTGCATGGCGAAAGCCGCTACGAGGACCTGGCCGCCGGCTACGCGCGCCTGATTCGCAAGGCGTTGCCGCAGGGGCCCTACCGGCTCGCGGGCTGGTCGGCCGGCGGCGTGCTGGCCTTCGAGGTCGCACGGCAGCTGATCGCGGCGGGCGGGCAGGTCGAGTTTCTCGGCCTCATCGACAGCTGGCACCGTGGCGAGGGCGAGCGCGGTGTGTCCGAGCTGGGTGAGCAGGACCGCAAGCTGCTGCTGGTGGCCTTCGCCGAGTACTACGGGCGCAAGCTGGAGGCGAGCGAGATCGAGCGCATCCTCGCCGCCGACGGGCTGCCCGCCGCGATCGCGCTGGCGCGCGCCGAGGGGTGGCTGAAGAAGGACATGAGCCCGGCGGAGTTCGATGCGCGCGCGGAGCTGTGGTTCGATCTGCGCGCGGCGGCGCACCGCTATCACGCGCGGCCGCTGGAGGTCGATGCGCACCTGTTCTCGGCACTCCCCGGGGACGCTGGCGATCCGGCCAACGGCTGGAGCGCGGTGCTGGGCAACCGGCTGCAGGTGCATCACGTCGGCGGCGACCACTGGAGCATCATGATGGACGCCGGGCATGCGGCGCGCGTCGGCGGGGCGATCGATTCGCTCCTCGCGCGGCTCGATGGCGCTCAGGCGAAGCCGGCCATGACCATGGCCAGCCGCCAGCCGGCGCCCGGCGCGGTGGTGACCATCAGGAGCGGCAGCGGCGCACAGGCACGCAAGGTGTTCTGCCTGCCGGGTGCCGGCGCCAACGCGACCACCTTCCTCGACTTCGCGTCGCGCAGCCCGGGCGACGCAAGCTTCATCGGCCTGGAGGCGCCCGCGCTGCTGGGTCGCGAGGGCGAGCCGCCGACGCTGCAGGAGGCGGCGCGGCGGCATGTGGATGCGATACGCGCGCTGCAACCGCAGGGGCCCTATCACCTGATCGGCCATTCCTTCGGCGGCTGGGTGGCGCTGGAGGCGGCGCGGCAACTCGCCGGAGCCGGTGCGACGGTCGCGCCGGTGGTGCTGGTCGACACCGATGCGCCGCGCGCCGAAGGCTTCGGCGACCGCGCCCACGCGCTGCGCGAGTACCTGGCGCTGATCCGGCTGCAGGGCGGAAAGGAGCACGGGCTCGACGCCGGCACGCTGGCCGCGCTGCCGGCCGGCGAGCAGACGGCATCGGTCTTCGAGGCCATGCGGCGCGCGCGCCTGCTGCCGCCCAGCGCGCGGCGCGCGGACTTCGCGCCGGTGCTGGAGATGTTCTGCCGCCAGTGCGCGATCGGCTACCGACCCGAGGGCGAGTTCACCGGCCTGGCGTTGCTGCTGCGCGCGGTTTCAGGCGACGGGACGGAGGCCGTCGGCCTCGATGCCTGGCGCCGCCACGAGCCCCGGCTGCGCAGCTTCGATGTGCCCGGCAGCGATCACCTGTCGATCCTTCGGCCGCCGCACGTCGATCGCGTGATCGGCATCGTCGGGCGCCATTGGTACCTGGGGCAGCGGCCATGAGCGGGGTGGCGATGACCGCAACGGACCCGGGCGAGAGCGAGGGTGAGGGTGAGGACTTCGGCGACGGTTTTCCGCATCGCATCCACGCCGATGCGGAACTGGCCGGCGGCAGCGCGGCCGACGCGCAAGGCTGGTTCGGCGAGGCGATGCCGCGGCTGGAGCCGGTGCTGCTGCGCGCCGGCGCGCTGCTGTTTCGCGGTTTTCCGCTGCGCGAGGCGGCGGACTTCCGGCGCGCGGTCGCGGCGATGGCGCCGCTGCAGCTGCGCGACTACGCGGGCGGCACCTCGCCGCGCAGCAAGGTGGACGAGGGCGTCTACACCTCGACCGAGTACCCGAGGCAGCTGGAGATCCCGCTGCACAACGAGATGTCGTACAGCCTGCGCTGGCCGGGGCGCCTGTATTTCTTCTGCGCGACCGCGCCGCAGGCCGGCGGCGAGACGCCGCTGGCCGACTCGCGGCGCGTGCTGCAGGCGATGCCGGCTTCCATCGTCGAGGAATTCGAGCGCCGCGGGCTGATGTACGTGCGCAACCTCGCGCCGGCGCACGCGCCCTACAACGCCTGGAGCAAGGCCTTCGAGACCGCCGACCGCGGGCAGGTCGAGGCGCATTGCCGCGAGATGGACATCGGCTGCGAATGGCAGCCCGGCGGCGGCCTGCGCATCCACGAGCGGCGGCCGGCCACGCGCGTGCATCCGCTGAGCGGCGAGCGCGTCTGGTTCAACCAGGCGCACCTGTTCCACGCCTCCAACACGCCGATGGGCGCCAGGGTCGATGCGCGCATCGAGGCCGGGCTGCCGATGGCGGCGTACTACGGCGACGGCGGGCGCATCGACAACGACACGCTGGCCGGCGTGCGCGAGGTGCTGCGCGCGCAGCGCCGCAGCTTCGCCTGGCGCCAGGGCGACCTGCTGGTGGTGGACAACCTCCTCGCCGCGCACGGGCGGCTGCCCTTCGAGGGGCCGCGCCGCATCCTGGTGGCCATGACCTGACGAGATCGAAGAACCCAAGGTGTGAAACAACCCATGCAGATCACTTCCCCTTCCCACGAGCCGCTCGCGCCCTGGATCCGCCGGCACCGCGAGCGCATCGACGAGGCCCTGTGGAGCGACGGCCACGTGCTGTTCCGAGGCTTCGACGTCGGCGGCCTCGCCGGCTTCGAGGACTGCGCGGGCTCGGCCTGCGACGCGCTCTACCGCCATTACGGCGACCTGCCGCTGGCCAGCGCGGGCGACAACGTCTATTTCGCCACGCCGTATCCGAAGCACCTGGAGATCCGCTTCCACAACGAGGCCTCGCACACGCGTAGCTGGCCTTCGCGCCAGCTGTTCTTCTGCCTGGAGCCGGCCTCCGAGGGCGGCGAGTGGACGCTCTCGGACGGGCGCCAGGTGATCGAGCGGCTGCCGGCGCAGATGCTCGAGCGCTTCCGCGAGCTGGGCCTGATGTACCGGCGCCGCTTCATCCGCGGGCTGGACACTTCCTGGCAGCAGTTCTTCAAGGTCGAAAGCCTGGGCGAGTTGCGCGAGAAGATCGGCGCCAGCGGGCACGGGATCGACGCGATCTCCGAGAACGACCTCACCGTGTCGTACCGCACCCATGCGGTGCTGCGGATTCCCGAGCGCGGCACCGAGGCGTGGTTCAACCAGATCCTGCTGCACCACCCCGACGCGCTGCCGGCCGAGGTCGATGCGATGCTGGGCAGGCACTTCCGCCGCGACCAGTTTCCGCGCACCGTGTTCTTCGGCGACGGCAGCCCCATTCCGGCCGAATGGGTGCGCACCATCGACCGGGTGCTGGTGGAGTGCTCGGTCCGCATACCCACCGAGGCCCACGACGTGCTGCTGGTCAACAACCTGCTGATGGCCCACGGGCGGCTGCCCTACAGCGGCAACCGTCAGGTGCGCGTGGCGCTGGGCGACATGCGCGAGGTGGCCGCGTGATCCGCCGCCAGCACGTCGCCGCCGACTTCTTCCCGGAGGCCGAGGCGATGCGCGCGGCCTACGACGAAAAGGTGGGCAACGCCTACCGGCAGGCCATCGAGTGGCAGTACTTCTGCGACCCGCGCATGTACACCTACCTGCGCACGGCGCCGCAGCAGGTGTTTGCGCAGCCGCTGTGGCGGCGCTTCGACCGGCACCTGCGGCAGTGGTGCATGGAGCACGCCGGCCTGGTGCCGACGGGCGAGCCCAACCTGCACCTGATGGTCAATGGCTGCACGCTGGGCCTGCACAGCGACTTCCAGAACGGCACGCTGGGCTTCGTCTACTCGCTCACGCGGTGGGAGTCGCGCAAGTTCGCCGGCGGCGAGACGCTGCTGATGCGCGACGGCGTTCCCAGCTACAGGAAGCACCACGTACAGGGCGAGGTGCTGTACGAACTGGTGCCGGCGCGGTTCAACCAGCTGCTGCTGTTCGACGACCGCATCGTCCACGGCACGCCGACCATCCAAGGCAGCATGGACCCGCTGGAAGGGCGCATCGCGCTGGTGGGGCACCTGCGCGCCGCCTCGCCGGTGGTGACCGCGGGGCCGCTGGACGAAGCGGCCGCGCGCGAGGTGATCGCCGGATTCCATCGCTCGCTCGCGCAGCCGCTGAAACCGTTCAAGGATGTGCAGGGCGTGACGAGCCTGCGCCTCGCGGTGGCGGCGGACGGCCGGGTGGAGTCGGTGGAGGTACTGACCGACAACTTCGTCACCGCGCAAAGCGGCTACGAGGCGGACGACGATGTCGCGGCGGCGCGCGCGCTGGTGCTCGACGCGGCGGCGAAGCTGCGCTTTCCGGGCGCGGGCGGGCAGTCGAAGCTCATCGCGCCGGTGCTGCTGCCGCTGCCGGATTTGCGGCCGGTGGAGATCGTCGTTGCGCATGCCGGTCAGGCGGCGGTGCTGCGCGAGGCGCTCAAGGCGCAGCTGAAGGAGGGCGAGGCACTGGGCTTCCGGGTCGAGGTGCAGGGCGACAGCTTCGCGGTGCGCGAGCCGCTGGCGGGCACGATCCGCATCGAGAGCCATCGCATCGTCGCCTTCTTCGACGCGCCGATGTGGGTGCCCTCGCAGCGCGAGCATTTCCAGGCCGCGCTGGCCGAGAAGCTGGGCATGCTGGCCAGGTACGCGGGCTGAGGGAGCCCAGGCCGTGTCGGTGCTCGATGGCGCGATCGTGCTGGTCGCGGTCGGTCTTGCGTTGGCCGCCGCGGCGACGAGGCGGGTGGGCGCGCGCGTGGTCTCCGGCGTGTCGGCGATGCTTCTGGCCGCCTGTGCTTTCCAGCTCTGGCGCGAGGGCTTCTACTGGCAGTTCCTTCCCGTCTATTCGTTGCTGGCGGGGCTGCTGGCGCTGGGCTGGAGGCGCGGCCGGCCAGCACCATCACCGCTGCCGCCGCGCGCGCTCGCCTGGCTCGGCCGTGGCGGCGTGGCGGGTCTGGCCCTGGCGGCGCTGCTGGCGTGGAGCTTCCTGCCTGTGCCGGAGCTGCCCGCGCCGCGCGGCCCCTACGCGGTTGGAACCCAGGTGTTCCGCTGGGTCGACAGCGAGCGCGCCGAGGACGCGACCGCCGACCCGGACGACCGGCGCAGCGTGGTGGTGCAGGCCTGGTATCCGGCGGCAGCCGGGGAGGGCGCCGCGGGGCCGTCGCGCTACATCGACGGCCTCGAGAGGCTGCCGGACTTCGTCTCGCTGATACCCGGACTGGTGATGCGCCGCTACGACCGCATCGACACCCACGCGCGCCTCGACGCGCCGGTGGCGGCGCAGCGGGAGCGCTGGCCGGTGGTGCTGTTCTCGCCGGGGTACGGTGCCTCGCGCGCTTTCTATTCCGGCCTTCTTGCCGACCTGGCCAGCCGCGGCTTCGTGGTACTCGCGCTGGACCATGCCTACGAGGCGCCGGTGGTGGAGCTGGCCGACGGCCGGCTCGCGACGCCGGTCGTGCGCTTCCTGCCCGACGACCCCGACCGCCTGCGCTACATGGGCGCCAGGCAGGCTGTGCGGGCGGCGGACCTTCGCTTCGTGGCCGGCCGCGTCGGTGAGCCCGGGGCCTTCGGCCCGCGCCTGTCGCAGCGGCTCGATCCGCGGCGCATCGCGGCGATCGGCCATTCCTTCGGTGGCGCCAGCGCGGTGGAGGCGGCGATGGAGGACGCGCGCATCCGTGCCGTCGCCAACATCGACGGCACGCTGTACGGCCACGCGGCCACCGGCGCGCTGCCGGTGCCCTTCCTCCTGCTGGAGAGCGACCACCGCGAGACGCGGCATTCGCGGCACTACCTGGACGGCAATCTCGCCCTGGTGCGGCATGCGCGGGCAGGCGGCTACCGCTACCAGATCGCCGAGGCGAACCACTACGGCTTCACCGACGTGCCGCTGTATCTTTCGGCGCCGGCGCGCTTCGCTGCCGCAGTGCTGATCGGCGGGTCGCGCGGCCCCGCGCGGACGCAGGCGGCCACCAACGACGTGCTGGCTGCTTTTCTGGCGGGGCTGTCGATGGATGCGCCCGGCGATGGCGTCGCCGCCGCGGCGGCGCGGCATGCCGGGGTGAGCGGGGGACCGGTGGGCATGCGTGCCGGCGGCCCCTGAATGTCACTTCACGTCGGTGCCGTGGCCCGTGGCGTTGCGGGGACAGCCGAGGTTGAACTGCTTCTCGAGCGTGTGCTGCAGCTGCCGAGTCAGCTTCGAGATGCCGCCGGTGCCGCTGGCGGCGCGGCCGATCAGCGCGCCACCCGCCGCGCCCGCCGCGAGGCGCGCCACGAGCGAGCGGCTGCGGCCCGCGGCGAGCAGCAGCAGCACGCCCACGCCCAGCACCACCAGGTGCTCGCCGGGGTAGTCCTCGCGCTGCGCGTCCACTCGCCTGAATTCGTTGATCGTCGATTCCCAAGACATGGCTGAAAGCTCCTTCGTTGCGGTTTGCAGCCGTCGTTCTTAGCCCGCCCGGGCGTGCACCGCTGTAGGCGTTCGCCATGCACTGTTGCCGAACGCACTCCCGGATGCGCTCGATGGAGCGGATCAGGGTTTCCATGAGGTTTGTGAGCAGAAGTAGCGCGGGGCCACGTCACACGGCCGTCATCAGCTATGAAAACAATAGCATTCAGTTCCGATCCGCAGATCGTTCCTCGTAAACGCTATATCTAGCCCGACTCTTGCTAAGCAAAATCCCCGACGGATTTCACGTCACGCAAGTTCGAGGACCACACAGCAATGAACCCTAAGCGTCTCCGCCGGCCCCTGGCCGCGCTGGTATTGGGCGGCACAGCAGCATTCCTCGGGGCCGTGAGCACGGCCCATGCGTTCACCAACCCGCCCATCCAGGTGGCGCAGGGCATCGAATACATGTGCGGCGGCGCCGCCAGGGACGAGGCCGCGTTCATGGAAATGGTCTCGCCGCGCTGGGCCGCGACCATCGAGCTGGGCATCAGCGACGGCAAGGGCGCGCTGAAACCCGGCTTCCCGGCCAAGGCCGCGGTGGAAATCCACCAGAAATACACCGGCCAGACGGTGATGAGCGTGGAATCGCAAAGCCCCTACATGCTCGCGCGCCTGAATCCGGGCGCCTACGACGTGAACGTGACGCTCGGCGGCCTGACGCTGACGCAGACGCTGGTGGTGATCGCTGGCGTGCCGGCGCGCGCTTCCTTCGTGTGGCCGTCGAACTTCGACATGGCCTCGGTGATGCCGCCGCAGACGCAGACGCTCGCGCAGTCGTCCGCCACGGCGCGCTGAGCCAGCGAGCGCCCGCCCGCCGCCGCGGGCATCCACAGGTCAGACTTTCCTAAGCCGCGCACAGCACAGTGGCGGCGTGGCTTCTCGCCACGACGACCAAGGAAAGAAAGGACTCTGACCATGACCCCCCGTTTTCCATCCTCGCTGCGCGCAATGCGGCCGCTGGCGGCCGCGATGTTCTGCGGCGCCGTCCTGCTCGGCGCCGTGACGTCGGCCCAGGCCACGGTGAACCCGCCTATCTACATGTCGCACGGCGTCGAATACATGAGCGGCGGCATCGGCAGCGACGAGGCCCAGCTGATGGAGACGGTGTCGCCGCGCTGGCCCGCCACCTTCGAATTCGCGATCAAGGACCACAAGGGCGCGGACTTCGCGGCCAACGTGCACGTGACAGTGCGCGACGGCAGCGGCACCGCGCTGCTCGACAACGTGGTGTCGGGCGGCCCCTTCATGGTGGCGCGGCTGGACCCGGGCAACTACACGGTCGAGGCGCGCATCGGCAGCCAGGTGCTCAAGCAGGAGCTGCGCGTGCCGCAGGGCGCGCCGGCCAAGGCGACCTTCGTCTGGCCGGCCGGCACCGACATGGCCTCGGCCGGCACGCGCACGGTGCAGTAGCGCCGCGCAAGTGAGCGCCGGCATGCATCCGGCTGGCGCACAATCCGGGGTTGGGCCATGCCACAAGGCTTGCTATCCGGGCGCCGTACGCTATAGAAAAAATAGCGACCGATGCGCCTCGCGGTGTCTTGAATGCGCGGCATGCGCCTTGCAGATGGCCTGTCCCGGGCCGCGCCCGACCCCTTTGCCCCGATGCCGATCCGTCCCCTGAGCGCACTGACCGCGCTGTTGCACGTCTATATCGCGTTGCGCCTGCTGCCCGCGCTCGCCGTGCTCACGCCCGCGTGGCCGCTGGCGCTGGTCGCGCTGGCGGTGTCGGCGGCGACGATTCCCCTGCCTTTCGTGTCGCGCCGCGGCACCCGCGAGCGCTCCGGAAACGGCAGCGTGCTCAAGTGGACCGGCCTGATCAGCATGGGCTGGTTCTCCTCGATGTTCGTGCTGACGCTGGTGCGCGACGCCGGCATGCTGCTGGCCTGGCTCGCGGGCGCCGTCGGCGGCGTGCAGGTGCAATGGGCCACGCTGCTGCCGTGGAGCGCGCTGGCGGTGCTGGCGATGGCCACGGCCACCTCGGCCGTCGGCTTCCTGAACGCGCGCCGCACGGCCGGCGTGAAGCGGGTGGAGGTGCCGATCCGCGGCCTGCCGCAGGCGCTGGAGGGCTTCAGCATCGCGCAGCTCAGCGACATCCACGTGGGGCCGACGATCCGCAACAGCTACATCCAGCGCATCGTCGACGCGGTGAACCGCCTGGGCGCGGACGCCATCGCGATCACCGGCGACCTGGTCGACGGCAGCGTGCCCGAGCTGCGCGAGCACATCGCGCCGCTGGCCGGGCTGCGCGCGCGGCACGGCACCTTCGTGGTCACGGGCAACCACGAGTACTACGCGGGCGCGCATGCCTGGATCGACGAGCTGCGCCGGCTGGGCCTGAAGGTGCTGCTCAACGAGCACGTGGTGCTGCAGACGCGCAACGTGCGCGGCGCGCAGACCGACGAAGAGCTCTTCGAAAGCGCGCTGGTGCTGGCCGGCGTGACCGACTTCACCGCCGGACATTTCGACGCGGCGCACGCCAGCGACCCGCACCTGGCGCTGCACGACGCGCCGCCGCTGGTGCACACGCGCGTGCTGCTGGCGCACCAGCCGCGCAGTGCGCCGCTGGCGGCTGCGGCCGGCTACCAGCTGCAGCTGTCGGGCCACACGCACGGCGGCCAGTTCTTTCCGTGGAATCTTTTCGTGCCGATGCAGCAGCCCTTCACGGCCGGCCTGCACCGCCTGCACGACATGTGGGTCTACGTGAGCCGGGGCACCGGATACTGGGGCCCGCCCAAGCGCTTCGGCGCGCCTTCGGAGATCACGCTGCTGACGCTGGTGCCGGCGAAGGCCTGAAGCTCAGGATTCTTCGAGCCCCGACAGCCGGCGCGCGTTCGACGTGGCGGCGGCGTGGATGGGCGTGAGGCCCTGGCGCGCGATGCGCGCCGCGATCTCGGGCAGCTCGCCCGCCGCATCGACCGTATCCGCCGCCGATTGCACGAAGGCGTCGCCGTGCGCGGCCGCCTGCGCGGGCGTGACGCTGCCCGCGAGCGAGAAGAAGGCCGTCGTGCTCCGCAGCCATTGCTGCAGCACCCGGTTGGCCAGAGAGAAGTGGCTGCTGTGCCACTGCCGGGCCATCGCGAAGCCCGACTCGCTCGCGGCATCGAGCTTTTCCTGTCCCATGAGCTGGAACTCGGCAAGGTCGTCCGCGCTGGGCGCAAGCCCCGCGCGGGCCATGCGCTCGGTGCGCATGCCGATCACGAGGCCGGAGGACAGCAGCATCTCGTGGGTCTTGAGCGCCAAGTCGAACCACTGCTGCATGAGCGGGCCCGAGAGGCGGGCGACTGAACTGGAAGACGACATGTGGGAGGCCGCGCCAGAGCGCGTGGAATGGGGTCGGGCCACTATAGGCGCGGCCGGCCGCGGAGGTTTGCGCACAACGGAATCGGACCTGCATTTTTGTTGATCAAGTCCTACTTTCCGATGTGGAAATTACGTGCCGGGCGAATGCCGGATGCGGCGGAAATTGAAGATGAGCTCCTTATTTCCACCTAGTGCATTGGCGAGTCGCATCATGAGATTCAACACCTGCGCGTCCCTTGCCGGATCGGCCCTTTTGGCGGGCCTTCTGGGCCTGTCGGGCACCACCGCCCACGCGTTCGAAGACAGCGCGCGCGGTTTCTATGTCGAAGGGGGCCGTGCCCCGCATGGCGAAATGGGCAGCACCGATTCGGCCACCATGGGCATGACCATTCCGTGGTCGCCGCGCGAGCCAGTGCACGAAGGGGCGCTCACCACCTACTGGGACATCTTCCTGAGCAACTGGCACGCACCCGCGCTGGGCGAAGGTCCGCACGACTACGCGCAGATCGGCGCCATCTACACCTGGCGCTACCGCTTCGACCACGGCGGCTCGCCCTGGTTTGCCGAAGGCGGCGTCGGCGGCAGCGTGATGGACCACGTCTACAGGACGCCCGACCGCAGCTTCAGCACCGCCTTCCAGTTCACCGAGGTGATCGGCATCGGGCGCAGCTTCGGAGAGCACGGCGCGCACGAACTGACGCTGCGGCTGCAGCACTTCTCCAACGGCGGCATCAAGAAGCCCAACCCGGGCGAGAATTTCGTGCGGCTGCGCTACACGTATCACTTCTAGCTAGCGCCCGCCACGCAGCGCGGGCGCGCGCAGCCGCCTGGCCCGCGCCTCGGTGAGCAGGTAGCCCAGCGCGGCCACCGCCAGAGGCAGCAGGTAATAAAGCCCCCTGTACGCCAGCAGCGCGCCGAGCAGCTGCGCCTGCGGCACCTCGTGCGAGAGCAGCGCGACGAACACCGCCTCCAGCACGCCGAGTCCCGCCGGCACGTGCGTGAGGACGCCCGCCACCGCCGCCACGAGCAGCACCGCGAGCACCTGCGCATAGGCCACCTGCCCCTGCAGCAGGAACCAGATCACGCCGCCGATCAGCGACCAGTTGGCGCACGACATCGCGAGCTGCAGCAGCGCCATGCCGAACCCCGGCACCTTGAGCCCGAACCCGCGCACGCGCCACACGTGCCCGCGCGCCAGGGCGCACATCACCAAGTAGGCCAGCGCGACCACCAGCAGCGTCGCGCCGAGGACGCGCAGGCCCTCGCTGCCGATCTTCCATTCGGGCGGCAGCGTCATTGGCCAGAAGCAGAAGGCGGCGCCGGCCACCACGAGGTAGCCCAGCCAGTTGGTCAGCATGCTGAAGCCGAGCACGCGCGTGATGGTGTCGTTGGAAAGCCCCAGCCGCGAATAGAGCCGGTAGCGGAAGGCCACGCCGCCCACCAGCGAGCCGAGGTTGAGGTTGAAGGCGTAGCTGATGAAGGTCACGCCCATCACCGTGCCCGTGCCCAGGCGGTGCCGCGTGATGTGCCGGCCCAGCAGGTCGTAGGTGCTGTAGAGGGCGAAGCTGCAGGCCGCCAGGGCGCCGCCCGCGAGCAGGGAAACCGCGGGCAGCGCGCGGATCGCGTCGAGCACGTCCTCCCAGTCGATGACGAGCGCCTGCCGCACCAGCAGCCACGCGATCAGCGCGAAGAAGGCCCACACCGCCGCGCGGCGGGCCCAGGGCCACCAGCTGTGGCGCGAAAGGGCCAGGGTGCTCATCGGAAGGCGCTCCTGTTGCGGTTCGGGCGGTCCGGGCCGTTCAGGCCGCTTCCGTCTGCGTGGCGCCGCCCGTCGGGTTGCTGCGCCCGGTGTCGCGCCGGCTCGCGAGGTCGGTGGCTTCGGCCGGCGTCAGGCGCGGCACGTGGCGCGGCAGTCGTCCCAGCAGGGCCGGGTACCAGCGCAGGATGTGGAACACGAAGAAGCTGCGCACCAGCCGCCAGCCGCTCCATTCGCTGGCGAGGTCGGCCGCCTGCACCTGCTTGCAGCTGTGCTGCATCAACCTCTCCATTCGCTCGGCCAGCACGTTGTTGAAGGCCTCGTCGCGCACGACCACGTTGGCCTCGAGGTTGAGCGAGAGGCTCAGCGGATCGAGATTGCTGGAGCCCACGGTGCTCCACCTGCCGTCCATGAGCGCGACCTTGCCGTGCAGCGGGCGGTCGCAGTACTCGTAGATGCGCACGCCCGCGTGCAGCAGATGGTGGTAGAGCATGCTGGCCGCGGTCTTCACGATCGGCATGTCGGGCTCGCCCTGCAGGATGAGCCGCACGTCCACGCCGCGCCGCGCGGCGCGGCGCAGCTCCTTGATGAGCCGGTAGCCCGGGAAGAAATACGCGTTGGCGATCACGATGCGCTCGCGCGCGGCGCGGATCGCCGCGCGGTACTGCCGCTCGATGTCGTTGGTGTGGCGCCGGTTGTCGCGCGTGACGAACATCGCGTCGGCCGTGCCGGCGGACTGCGCATGCCTCGCATCGGGCAGCTGGCGCAGCCTGCGGCGGAACCAGCCGGCGCCCTTGCCTCCGAGAGCGATCGCGCGCAGCACGAACTGGTGGATCTCGCCCACGATCGGGCCTTCGAGCTCCACCGCGTAGTCCTGCTTGGCCATCGGGCCGTAGTCGAGCAGGTGGTCGGCCGAGTAGTTGATGCCGCCGACGAAGGCGCGCTCGCCGTCGATCACCACGATCTTGCGGTGCATGCGGCGGAACACGTTGAGCCGCTGGCCCATGAAGCGGCGGCCCGGGTCGAACACACGCACCTTCACGCCGGCCGAGGTCAGGCCCTCGATGAATTCGCGCGAGAGATCGGGCGAGCCGAAGCCGTCGATCATCAGGTCGACCTTCACGCCGCGCAGCGCCGCCTCGCGCATGGCGGCATGCAGCTGCAGGCCGACCTTGTCCTCGAACAGGATGAAGGTCTCGACGATCGCCTCGCGCCGCGCCCGGCGGATGGCTTCGAACACGCGCGGGAAGAACTCCTCGCCGTTCTCCAGCAGGCCGATGCGGTTGCCGGCGATCCAGTGGTTGTCGTTGACGTTGTTGTCGCTCATGGCGGCGTGCTCACAGGTCGATGTCCGCCACCAGCGGCGCGTGGTCCGAAAGATGCGACCACGGCCTGCGTGGCAGCACCACCGGCGCATGCGCGCCGGCGTTGCGCACGTAGATGCGGTCCAGCGAGAGCACCGGGAAGCGCGCCGGAAAGGTCCGGGCCGCCCGGCCGGTGGCGTGCACGAACACCTCGCGCAGCGAGGCGCCCTTTTCGAGGATGTCGTGCGCACGGCCGCGCCAGTCGTTGAAGTCGCCCGCCACGATCAGCGGCGCCTCGGCGGGCACCTCGTCGCGCACGATGTGGCACAGCAACTCCAGCTGCTGCTGCCGGTGCGCCTCGGCCAGGCCGAGGTGGGTGCAGATCACGTGCACGTCGACCACGCGGCCCGGCAGCCGCAGCACGCAGTGCAGCAGGCCGCGCTTCTCGGGGCCGCTGACCGACACGTCGTGATTGCGGAAATGCACGATGGGGAATTTGGAAAGCACCGCATTGCCGTGGTGCCCCTTCGGATACACCGCGTTGCGGCCGTAGGCGAACTGCGGCCACATGGTGTCGGCCAGGAACTCGTAGTGCGGCGCCTCGGGCCAGTTGCTCACCCGGCGCGAATGGCGCGAGTGCGTGCCCAGCACCTCCTGCAGGAACACCACGTCCGCGCCCACGGTGCGCACGGCGTCGCGCAACTCGGGAAGGATGAACCTGCGGTTGAGCGCGGTGAAGCCCTTGTGGGTGTTCACCGTCATGACCTTGAGCGAGGTCGGCGTGACCTGCGCTGCCGGCTGGCCATTGGCGACATCGGCCGCGTCGGCGGCATCGGGCATGGTGGCGTCGGGAATGATGGGCGTGGAGGACATCGTCATGCACGTTGTACGTGGCCGCGCCCGTGCTGACTGTAGGAACGCGCCAACTTCTTCCCGCCGCCATCCCCCCGCCGCCTTCGTGCCCGGACGGCCGGCTCCTACAGGCACGCCTGCCGCACCCCCACACGGGCGGAATTTCGAGGCTTCTACGGTGAATTCACGGTTCGGAAAAAAGGCAGCCCGCCTTTCAAGGAACAAGCCACAAGGAGTACCCCATGAGACACCAGACAGCTTTCCACGCCACCGTTCTCGCCGCGCTGCTGGGCGCGGCGGGCATCGCGATGGCGCAGACCACGTCCATTCCCGCCCAGCCCGATCCCTCGGTCGGCGGCGAAGCCAGCACCATGACGCCGGCCGGCGTCGCCAATCCGCCGCAGCGGCCCGACAACTCGATGCCGCTGTCGCGTGAATCGGTGAAGGCAGAGGCCCGCGCGCACAACCGCAACAACGCCAACAACCCGGTGCCCAAGGGCGAGGTGACCACCACGGTCAACAGCCAGCCCAACGCCATGCCGCCGCCCACCGGCGAGATATCGCGCGCCGAAGTGAGCCAGACCGGGCGCAAGGTGAAGCCGCAGTTCGGCCAGAAGGGCGAGCGCCCCGACGTGGTGACGAACCCCACGGACAAGACGGGTACGCCGAAGTAGGCACAAAAGTCCATGAGCCCATGAGGCAAAAAGCCCGCAGCGCTTTTCGCGTTGCGGGCTTTTTTGTTGCTGCCTCCGGGCAGCGATCGATCAGCTCTTGGCGGGAGCCGGCGGCGCGCCGCGATGGCCGCCGTCATGGCCACGGTGACCGCGCGGGCCGCCGAAGTGGGCGGTCTCGGCGTCGAAGGTCTTCTGCTGGTCGGGAGACAGCGTGGCGTAGAAGGTCTTCGTGGCTTCGGCGCGCTTGGCGAACATCGCGCTGCGCTCGGCCTGGCGGGCCTGCATGCGTTCCAGGCGCTCCGGCGTGGTCAGCTTGGCGAACTCGGCGCGGTCCATGTGCGGACGCGGACCGGCGGGCGGCTGCGTCGCGCTGGTGAAGGTGCTCCATGCGCCTTCCTGGGCCGAGGTGAGCTTGAGCTTTTCCTTCAGGGCGGCAAGACGCTTGGCGCGGTGTTCCTTCATGCGCTCCATGCGCTGGGCCGGATCCATGCGCTTGTGCTGCGCCTTGGGCGCGGCGGCGTTGTCGGCCTGGGCCACCGCGGCGGTGGGCGCGGCTGCGGAGGGAACGGCAGCCGGCGCTTGAGCGAAGGCGCCCGAGGAGGCGAGGGCGGCCGAACCGAGCAGGCTGGCCCAGACGATGCGTTGGCGAAGAGAAATCATGAGAAGTGCTTCCTTTCGAAGAAGCCCGCCGCCGATGGGCAGCAGGTGAGAGGAAGTGTGGAAGAGCTCTGTATCGCATCCGTTAGCCCGGCGTGAGCTTGCGTAAAGAATGATGAACAGGGCCCGTGGAAGCCGCCTCCTGCGTGATTTATCGACTCTTTTCCTCCTACTTGGGCCGGGGCCGCTTCAGTCCGCGGTCGGGAGGCTGCAGCCTGCCCGCGCGCAGTTCGGCGACCGCGTTGACCATGGAGCGGGCCACCTGGCGCACTTCCTCCTGCACGTCGGCATCGGCGTCGAGCGCCTCATGGCTGGTGGCGTAGGGCTCGTAGTAGCCGATGTAGCGGTCCAGCCGCGATTGCGTGCCGGCCTCGATGAGGCCCATCCAGTCGAGCCAGTCGCAGAGATTGCGGCGCACGCTCTCCACGCCGGCCACGTCGCCGTGCACCACCACGCCGTAGGCGCGGCCGTCGAGGTGCCTGGGATAGCCCCAGCCCTCCAGCTCCAGCGCCTTGGCCTCATCGGGCTTCTTGCCGTGGGTGCTGGTGGGGTCGGGGTTGCCTCCGTCCGCGCACACCAGCCGGTCGATCATGAGCTTCAGCGGGCTCGCGGCCTGGTACCAGTGCGTGGGCGTGAGCAGGATCACGCCGTGCGCGGACACCCAGCGCTCGTAGATCTCGTTCATCCAGTCGCCGGTCTGGCGCAGCGAGTGGTTCGGATAGCAGCTGCAGGGCCAGTGGCACAAGGGCATGGCGGTGGAGACGCAGCCCTTGCACGGGTGGATCTGCCGGCCGTACTCGGAAGTCAGCAGGCTCAGGTCGAGCAGGTCGGTCTCGATGCCGCTGCCGTCCAGCACCTCGCGCGCGATCTGCGCCAGCCGCCAGGTCTTGGAAACCTCGCCGGGGCAGGTACCGTCATTGCGCGGCGAGCCGATCACCAGCAGCACTCGCGACGCCGTCTGCGGCTGGCTCCAGGCCGACTGCGCGGCGTCGATGCGCGCCTTGGCCTCGAGCCAGTCGACCGAAAGTTCGTACTCGGGGTCCGCATAGCCGGGCCCGGCCTTGCGGGTGACGGGCGACTTGCGGCCTTCCTCGTAGGCCTCCCAGGCGATGAGTTCGATGCGCCGCAGCGAATCGGCCTCGGCGCGGAAGGCCGGGTCTTGAAAGGGCTGCATGAAACGTTCATGGAACTCGGCGCGCTGCAGCGTCTTCGGCGCCTGTCCTTTCCGGATCGTGGGAGGCATGGTCGCAATCTAGGCTGCCCGCGCGACAACCGGAGCCCGTGCCCGATGCCGTCTTCCGGTAGGCGGGCGACTACAGCAGCCTCAGCCCAGCTTCCCGTTCTGGAAGTCGTGCACCGCCTGCCGGATCTGCTCGGGCGTGTTCATCACGAAGGGGCCGTACTGCGCGATGGGTTCGTTGAGCGGCCTGCCGGCAATGAGCAGCGCGCGCGCCGGGCTGTGGTTGGTCGCGCCGGCGCGCAGCACCACGCCGTCGCTGCCCGGGTCGTTGGCGAGGATGGCCATGCGCCGCGTCGGGATCTCGCTGCCCGCGATCCACAGCGATTCGCGGAACACGTAGACCAGGGCGTTGTGGTCCTGCGGCAGCGGCTGCGCGAATTCGGCGTTTGGCGGCAGCTCGATGTCCAGGTAGAGCGGCTCGGTGTGCTCGCGCCGCACGGCACCTTCGATGCCGTGGCTCGCGCCCGCGATCACGCGCACGCGCGCGCCGCCGGTGGTGGTGAATTCGGGAATCTCCGCGCTCTGGATGTCGCGATACCAGGGCTCGCGCATCTTGTCTTTCGCGGGCAGGTTCAGCCAGAGCTGGAAGCCTTCCATCAGCCCTTCTTCCTGCTCGGGCAGTTCGCTGTGCACGAGGCCGCGGCCGGCGGTCATCCACTGCACGCCGCCGTTTTCCAGCAGTCCTTCGTGGCCCGCACTGTCGCGGTGGCGCATGCGCCCGGCGATCATGTACGTGACGGTCTCGAAGCCGCGGTGCGGATGGTTGGGAAAGCCGCCGATGTAGTCGCCCGGGTTGTCGCTGCCGAAGGCGTCGAGCATGAGATACGGGTCGAGCCGCTTCTGCAGGGGCTGCTGCAGCACGCGGGTGAGCTTCACGCCGTCGCCATCGCTGGTGGAAACACCGGCCACGATGTGGTCGATGCCGCGCGGCGTGGCGACGGGATCGGTGGGGTGATTGGCGTGGTGGTTGGCGTTCGTCATGCGTCCATGGTGGCACTAACGCCCGCGCCGCGCCACCCGCGCGCTGTCAGCCGACGGCTCGTGCGGCCTGCAGCTTCAGGGCCATTGCTGGCGCTGCCAGTAGCTGTATTTCCACTGCGTCCCGAAGCCGGCGCGGCGGTACAGCGACAGCGCCGCCTGGTTGTTCGCATCGACCTGCAGGAACACGCGCTCGAAGCCCCGCTCCGACGCGGCCTGCGCCAGCCCGGCCAGCACGCGCCCCGCGAGGCCCCGGCCGCGCTGCGCCTGGTCGGTGCGCATGCCGTGCACGCTGGCCCAGCCGTGGCCGAAGGCCATCGCGCCGGCGGCCACGGTGCGGCCGCCCTCGCGCACGCTGGCGTAGAGCGTGCCCTTGGCGCGCGAGAGCATGCGCACGCGATGGGCGCCGTCCACGGGGTCGAAGCCCTCGCCGAGGAACAGGGCCGACCAGGCGTTGTCGGGCGCGCGGTCGACGTCGGCCAATGCGCCGCCCGGCGCGGCCACCTGCCGCATGCGCTGCACCGAGCCGATCTGCACGCAGGTGGGGCTGTCGGCCATGTAGTGCCTGCGCTCCAGCTCGGCGCGCAGGCTGTCGAAGCAGGATGCGTCGGCAAGCCGCAGCGCGGGCGCGGCCTTGCGGCTGTCGTAGCGGTCCTCGATGCGGTCGAGCGTGGCGGCCTCGACCGCGCCGCGATGCAGCGGCACGGCCGACTTGGCGCGCTTGACGGTGCCGCTGGCGAAAGGCAGCAGCCAGCCGTCGATTTCCTCGGTCAGGTCAGGCGACACCGCCGCGATGGTGGCGCGTTCGATGGCTTCGATATCGGTGGCGCCCAGCACGGCTGTGTTCGTCATTGCGTTGCGGCCTCCGGCGCCATGAATTTCGCCGCGGCCACGCTCTTGAGCAGGGCCTCGCGCTGGTTGCGGCTGATTCCGCGGATGCCTTCGGCGATCCATTTGACGCGGTCGGCGTCGATCTGGCCGTCGCGGCGCCATTGCTCGAGCACGGCCTGCGGCTTGTGCAGCATGGCGGCGAGCCACACGGCCTGTGCCGGCTCCAGCGTGCGCGCGCTGCGCTTGAAGTAGCGCCTGGCCGCAGCCTCGGCGCCGCAGAGATTGCCGCCCCAGGGCGCGTTGTCCAGGTACAGCTGCAGGATGCGGGCCTTGCCCAGCGTCTGCTCCATCTCGACCGCGTAGAGCAGCTCGCGCAGCTTGCGCTCGGCCGTGCGGTCGCTGCCCGTCACCAGCAGCTTGGCGAGCTGTTGCGTGAGCGTGCTGCCGCCGCGCCGCGTCTGGCCGGGCTTCTGGTTGTTGTCGATGGAGGCGAGGATTTCCGTGAGGTCGTAGCCGCCATGGGTGAAGAAGCGCTGGTCTTCGGCGGCGATGACGGCGCGCGCCAGCCAGCTGTCGTTGGCCAGCTTCGCCGAGGGGCCGCAGCTGGTGCGCGCGCCCAGCATGGCCTCGGTGCCCAGCCCTTCCACGGTGAACTGGCTGATGGCCGGCTGCACCGCGAAGGTGGCTTCGGGCAGCACGAGCTGGCCGCGCAGCGCCAGCGTGCCGCCGATGCGCGCGCGCTGCAGCTCCGGCAGGGCGGGCACCAGCACCGCGTACCAGCGGGCGATGGGCGCGTCCTGCACGCTGGCGTTGAGGTGGATGTTCTTCGGCATAAGCCTGCCGTCCCAGTGGCCTTGGAGCTGGCTCGCGTCGTTGCTCTGCGGCGTGGCCTCGAAGGTGCCGTTGAGCGTGTTGCCGTCGCGCTTCACCGTGGCGACCAGGCGATCGACGCGGATCGGCTGGGTGCCCAGCGCCGGCACCTCGGCGCTGCAGGGCGCGCACTGCATTTCCAGCAGTTCGCCGGCCGGCTTCCAAGCGAAGCGCACGGTGCCGAATCGGGTGCCGAACGAGCGGCCGTCGAGATACGGCGCGAACCATGTCGAGGTGGCCACGCGCACCGCCGTCGGCACGCCGATCTCGAAATTCAGCGGCCCCGCCTTCACCGTGGTGCTCCATTCGCCGGCCGCCGGCGCGAGCGCCAGCTTGACTATCAAAAAGATAGCTACACAGGCCGTAATGACCAGGGCCAGCAGGCCATAGAGCACGAATCGCAGGGTCTTCTTCACAGGCAGGTTTCTCAGATCGGTCTCGCTACGGTGACAGCTTGCCACGGCCCATGCGATTGGCCGCTGGCTGCTGCCCAGTACCAGCTTGAAGTGTCAGTGAAAGCCGTGCCCCGGGCGTCGACGATGCGCTCGCAGACGCGGATTTTTTGCGCTCCGTGCCGTTGAGCAACAAAACAGCGCCACATGCGCTCGCGCGCGTCGCGCTCCAGGCGCGCCTGCTCGATGCGGTAGCCCAGTGCGCGGTAGCAGTCGGCGGCCGGATGCAGCATGCGCGTGGGCTGGCTGACCTCGCGCATCACCAGCGTCTGGGTGCCGTCGGTCATGCGGCCGATGGCGCCGGGGAAGCGGTCCGCGAAACGCTGCTCCACGTCGCTGAGCGCCAGCGGGCGCAGCGCGGCGCCGTCCCATTCGCTGGGCCATTCGTGCGACACGACGGCGGGTGCCATCGGTTCGGCCGGCGTGCGCAGGGCCGCCGTGGCCGACCACAGCATGCACAGCAGCATCGCCAGCGCGAAAGCGGTCTTGTGGCCGATGCGGTTGATGAAATGGTTTGCGAACCAGCGCTCAAAGAACGGTGTCGACATGGCGGCCTCCGTGGGTGGTGATCAGGCCTGGAATGGGCAGTTCGGCGGCTTCGGGCTCGGGACGTGCGGGCACCATCAGCCGGGCGATGGAGCCGCAGACCACCGCCAGCACCACGAGGCCCAGCGTGTTGTGCGCCCACGGGGCGAGCGGATGGCCGGCGCCCTCGAAGGCGATCAGCACGCTATTGCGCACGATGTTCCCGGCAAGCACCAGCAGGCCGACCATCGGCAGCCGCGCCATGAAGTCCCGGCCGCTGCGCGATGCCCACAGCGCGACCGCGCAGGCCGTGAAGTAGCCCAGCCACACCATCTGCACGCCCGAGCAGGGCGCATCGACGATCACGAGGCGGCCGTCGACCGCAAGGCTCGCGCCTTCGCGCGCCACCTCGAAGCCCGGCGACAGCAGCCAGCGGCTGACCTCGGCCGTCACCACGCGCAGCGGGTAGCCCGCATAGAACTGCAGCGAGGAGAGCAGCGGCAGCGCGAGCACCGCGAGGCCGGCCACCGGCAGTGCCGCTACCTTGCGCGGCAGGAAGGCCAGCAGCCCGCAGGCCAGCGCCAGCACCGCGACCAGCCCGGCCGCGAGCGGCGGCAGCGCGGGCATGAGGCCGAGCCCCGTGCGCATCAGCGTCGCGAGCACGGTGCCCGCGCCGGCCAGCGCGAGCCAGCCCAGCCGGGGCGACGCGCGCAACTCGCGCCGGCGGCTCCAGGCCAGCGCCGCGAGCGCGACCAGCGCCAACAGGCCCAACGGATCGTCGGAGCCGTCGCGCATGCGCTGGGCCATCCAGACCCAGGTGGGCATCAGCGCGATGAACTGCAGGCCGATCCAGCCGGCAGCCGGCGTGCGGTCGATGTGGATGCCCCAGTCCACGATGCGCGGATGGCGGTGGGCAAGCATTGCCAAAGACATTCTTTTCTTTCTTATGGACAAGTCAGGCGGTGAAGCGGCGCGCGTCGTTGCGGCGCGCGCGGCGGCGCAGCATGGCGAGCATCGACAGCACCACGACGATGGCACCCAGCGATTCGGGCTCGGGCGTGCTCGGCACCTCGGCGCCGAGCGCCAGCTCGCTCACGCCTTGCGGCAGGGGCAGCGGCTGGTTCACGTCCACGCTGTCCTGCGGCGCCACGTTGCGCACCACCTTGTCGACGGCGATGAAGCTCGTGTATTGGGTGAGCAGGCTGTACCTCAGGCCCAGCTCGGTGATGCGGTCCTTCAGGGCCGTGCCGCCTTCCAGCGTCTCCTGGTCGCTCAGGCTCTGGATGCGGTGGCGCGCCCACAGCGTGCGCAGCGCGGCCGTGTCCTGGCGGGTGCTGCCATCGATGCGCACTTCCTGGCGGTAGGGGCCGCTGGCGCCCTGGCCTTCGATGATCACGCGGCCTTTTGCCTCGCCGCGCCACTTGCCGAACACGATCACCGGGCGCTCGCCCAGCACGTCGGGCAGCGCCTGCGGCTCCACGTCGTACACATCGAGGCCGCCGAAGGTGGCCTTCACGTTCGTGAGCACCGGCGACTCGACCATGCGGCGGAAGCGCGCGGCCTGCTCGGGGGCCTGGACCGGGTCGGTGATGATGAAGGGCTCGCCCATGCCGGCGCGCGCAATGCCTTCCATCAGGCTGCGGTTGACCGAGGAGCCGATGCCGAAGGCGAACACGTTGGCCTTCGACAGGTTGTTGCGCACCAGCTCGAAGGCTTCGCGCTCGACCGTCACGTAGCCGTCGGTCACCACTACCACGGTGCGCGACACGTTCTCTTCCTTGGGTTCTGCATACACGCGCTTGAGCGCCGGAATGAGCTCGGTGCTTCCGCTGCCGCTGTAGTTCTTGATGGTGGCCAGCGCCTGCTCGATGTTGGCGCGCGTGGCCGGCACCGATCTGGGCGACAGCATCTTGTTGCTGCCGGAAAAGAGCAGCACGTTGAAGGTATCGCTCGGGCGCAGGCCGCCGATCAGGCGTTCGAGCACCGTCTTCGCGGTGTCGAGCGGAAAGCCGTGCATCGAGCCCGAGATGTCGACCACGAAGATGTAGTCGCGCGGCGAGATCGCGCTGGCGGCCACGGCCTTGGGCGGCTCGACCATGGCGAGGAAGAAGTTCTCGGCGTTCTCCCCCTGGCCCTTGTAGAGCATCAGGCCCGATTCGATCTTCTCGCCTGCGAGGCGGTAGTCGAGCACGAAGTCGCGGTTGTCGGCGGGACGGCCGTCGGCGGCGAGTGCGATGTCGGCGTGCTGGTCCTCGTCGCTCTTCTTCACGTCGATGGTGTGCGTGGCCGAGCGGATCTCCTTGATGCCCATCGGCGTGTCGATGATGGCCTTGAGCCTGAAGCTGGTGCCGGCGGCGGTGCCCGCGGGCAGCGTGGGCTGCGCGACCCACTTGGCCTGCGCGTTCTCCGATTGCGGCGAGTTGTAGCGCGGGCCGACCACGGTCGGGAACACGAACTGGTAGTTGCCCGACTGCGGCACCAGCAGCTCGGTGTAGCGCAGCTCCACCTTCACGTCGTCGCCCGGCAGGATGTTGGCGACGTTCATCTGGAACACGTTGGGCAGGTGCTGCTCGAGCAGCGCGGCGGTCTTGCCTTCCTTCTTGGCCGTGTCGTACTCGATCTGCGCCTGCTGCTTCTCGCGGATCTGCGCGGTGATGAGCCGGTCGGCCAGCCGTACGTTGAGGCCGCTCACCGCGGCCTTGGTCGAGCCGGGGAACACGTACTTCGCCTCGATGGCGCGCTGGCCTTCGTTGCGGTAGGTCTGCGTGACCGTCACATCGGCAATCACGCCCGAGATCTTCACCGAGACCTCGGTGCCCTTGAGCGGCAGGCGGTCGACCGAAGGGTCGTCGCTCTTTACGAAGAAATAGGGGCTCTCGGTCTTCAGGCGCGGACCGGCGGGCGCTTCCTGAGCGTGCGCCGGGCGCACGCCCATGGCGATGAAGCCCGCGGTCGCCAGGCTCACGGTGGCGAGCCAGAGCCAGCGGCCGGGACGTGGGGTGGTTTGGGCATCCATGGCGGGGGTCCTTGTCCGTGCGAACTTGCACGGCCGCAACTTTCTCCAGCGCGCGAGAAGCCAGTTGGAAGGCGTCTTGAAGTCGCCGACAGCCCGCATCCGCTGTGTGAAGTCTGTGTGAAGCGAGGCGGCCCGGGCCCTTCACACGGCCTTCGGGTCGCGCGGCGAGCATCGCGGCCACCGCTACAGACGAGGAGAGAAAAAATGCTTCAGTTGCTCAGGGTCGTGATGAGTTCCATGCTGGCCAAGGTCGCCGGCCTGCTGTTCCTGCTGCTGCTGCTGTGCATTCCGCTGGGAGAGATCGATTCGATCAACCGCGCACGCGGCGAGAGCCAGCGAGAGGCGGCCAGCGAACTCGCCGCCACCTACGCCGGGCGCCAGACCATGGTCGGCCCGCTGCTGCTGGTGCCCTACGTGGAGCGCTGGATGGAACCGCTGCGCAACGCGCAAGGCAAGGTGATCGGCCAGGAACCGCGCAGCAAGGAAATGGCCCACGTGGTGTTCCCCGACAAGCTGCACATCGAGGGCACGATGGCGCCGCAGGAACGCTATCGCGGCATCTTCAGGATTCCCTTCTACACGCTCGACGCCACGCTCAGCGGCGGCTTTGCCGCCTTCGACCCGAAGGCCGTGTCGCACAGCGAGACCGACTCGAAGATCGAATTCAAGGCCCCGCTCATCGCCTTCAACGTGAGCGACCTGCGCGGCCTCGATGGCTCGCCGACCATGACCATGGGCAGCGAAGCCCTGCGCTTCAGGCAGCGCGTGCCCGGCCTGGATGACGATGCCTGGTTCGCCAACGGCATCCATGCCCCCGTCACCGGCGCCGCGCTCGCCGCGTGGCAGGCCGGCACGCCGATTCCCTTCGAGATGAAGCTGGGCCTGGTCGGACAGGACACGCTCGCCATCGCACCCATCGCCGAAGAAACGACCGCGCACCTGAGCTCGCCCTGGGCACACCCCAGCTTCGGCGGCCGCTTTCTCGCGGCCCAGCGCAGCGTGACGCCGCAGGGCTTCGATGCCCACTGGCGCGTTTCCTCGCTCGTGACCTCGGCGCGCGAACAGGTTCGCGCAGGCCTCTCGGGCCGTGGCGGCGCAGTGGATGTGGCCAGCAGCGCCGACGTGGCAGCGACGGCTGCCCCCGCTGTCCCGGCACGTCGCAACCTGGGCCCTTTGCAGACCTTCGACGTATCGCTCGCTCAGCCCATCAACGTCTATTCGATGAGCACGCGCGCGGGCAAGTACGGCGTGCTCTTCATCGGCCTGGTGCTGATGGCCGCCTTCATGTTCGAGTTGTTCCGCAAGCTGCGCCTGCATCCGATCCAGTACGGCCTGGTGGGCCTGTCGATCGCGCTCTTCTTCCTGCTGCTGCTGGCGCTGTCCGAGAAGTTCGCCTTCTGGATGGCGTACGCGGGCGCCGCCTCGGCAAGCGTCGCGCTGCTGGCCGTGTACTTCAGCGCGGTGCTCGGCGGCTGGCAGCGCGGCCTCTCGTTCGGCGCGTTCGTGGCGCTGCTGTATGGCGCGCTCTACGGCCTGCTGGCTTCGGAAAGCAATGCGCTGCTGCTGGGCGCGCTGCTGATCTTCGGCATGCTGGCCACCTTGATGCTCGTGACGCGCAAGGTCGACTGGTACGCGCTCTCGCGCCGCAGCGAAGCCGCGCCCGTGGCAGTGCCCGAGGCGCAGACGGCCGCATGAGGCTGCTGCGGGTCATCGCTGGTGCATCGGGCTGGCTGGCGCTGGCCGTGCTGTGGTTCTGGGCCTGGCACCTGAAGGACCCGCACCTGCGCTTCATGCGTGCCTGGGAACTGCCGCTGCTGCTGGCTTTTCTTCTTGCGGGCATCGCGCTCGCATGGCGCTACGCACGAGGCAGGCTGCGGCCCGTGGCACTGGGACTGGCATTCGCAGCCCTGCTCACGGCGCTGTGCAACGAAGCGATGTCGCGCCAGCATCGCGCCAAGGTGAATGCGATGGAGGGCCCGCTCGCGCAGGCGGTGGGTGCGCATTTCATCGTCGGCTATGACGACGCGAGGGATCTGCGCGAACTGGCACGCAAGGGGCTGATCGGCGGCATCTTCGTCACCGGCCGCAATGTCAGGGGCCGCACGGCCGAAGAACTGCGCGACGAGATCGCGGGCCTGCAGGCGCTGCGCCGTTCGGCCGGCCTGCCGCCGCTGGTCGTCGCGACCGACCAGGAAGGCGGCGCTGTCTCCCGCCTGTCCCCATTGATCGAACGCCAGCCCGCGCTCGCCTCGCTTCTCGATGCCGATCTGCCAGAAGACGAACTCGCCCAGCGCGCCCATGCCTACGGCGCGCAACAGGGCAGGGCCCTCGCCGCGCTGGGCGTCACGCTCAACTTCAGCCCGGTGGTGGACCTGCGCACCGGCCGTGCGCCGGGCCCCTGGGACTTCCACACCCGCATCGACGAACGCGCCATCTCGGCCGACCCGGCGGTCACCGCGCAGGTGGCGCTCGCTTACGAACTGGGCCTCGAATCGGCAGGCGTGCGAGGCACGCTCAAGCACTTTCCCGGCCTGGCCGGCGTGACCGAGGACACCCACCATTTCGCCGCCGAACTGCGCACGCCGGTCGCCCGGCTTGCGGCGCACGACTGGAAGCCGTTTCAAGACGTATCGAAACATTCGGATGCGGCCATCATGCTGGGCCATGTCATCCTTGAGGAACTCGACGCCGCTTATCCAGTCTCTTTCTCGCGCAAAATCGTACAGCGGGTGATCCGAGGCGAATGGGGCTACCAGGGCCTGCTCGTCACCGACGATCTCACGATGGCCGCGGCCTACAACCGCGGTCTTTGCGACGCCACCGTCCGTGCCCTCGACGCCGGGGTGGATCTTCTTCTTATCGCCTTCGACCACGACAAGTACTTCGACGCGATGCATTGCGCGCAGCGTGCTGCGCGGCAAGGCACGTTCGAGCTCCGGGAGCCGGAACGCGCAGGCGCGCCGCGGCTCCAACCCTTTCGCTAGCCAAACAGGCATTTCCCATGTTCAAACGCTCAAACTCCAAGGCCCCCGGCGACGACGGCGCGGCGCCGCGCGATTCCCGCCTCGACTGGAAGCGCATCGCCGGCTGGGGCGCCATCGGTGTCGGCTCCGGCGCGCTGGTGGTGCTGGTCGCGGCCATCGTCGCGGTCGTCACCATCTATCCGAAGCTGCCCGACGTCTCGGAGCTTTCCGACTACCGTCCCAAGCTGCCGCTTCGCGTGTACTCGACCGAAGGCCAGCTGATCGGCGAGTTCGGTGAGG
Source organism: Variovorax sp. 350MFTsu5.1 (assembly GCF_048302515.1). Taxonomy (NCBI): domain Bacteria; kingdom Pseudomonadati; phylum Pseudomonadota; class Betaproteobacteria; order Burkholderiales; family Comamonadaceae; genus Variovorax; species Variovorax sp. 350MFTsu5.1. The sequence continues at coordinate 70,709 of NZ_CP157620.1, forward strand.
AGCGCCGCAACCTCACGCCTTTCGCCAACATTCCCAAGGTGATGAAGGACGCCGTGCTGGCCGTGGAGGACGCGCGCTTCTACGACCACGGCGGCGTGGACTACAAGGGCTTCCTGCGTGCGGCGGTCGCCAGCCTGAAGGGCGGCCGCAAGCAGGGTGCCTCGACCATCACCATGCAGGTGGCGCGCAACGTGTACCTGACATCCGAGCGGACCATGAGCCGCAAGACCTACGAGATCCTGCTGGCCATGCGGCTGGAGCAGCAGCTCACGAAGGACCAGATCCTCGAGATCTACCTGAACCAGATCTACCTCGGCAACCGCGCCTACGGTTTCGCCGCCGCGGCCGAAACCTACTTCGGCAAGCCGCTGCAGAACATCACCATCGCCGAGGCCGCGATGCTCGCCGGCCTGCCGAAGGCGCCCGGTGCGAACAACCCGGTGGCCAACCCGCGCCGCGCGCGAGCGCGCCAGCTGTACGTGATCGACCGCATGCAGGAGACCGGCTTCATCACCGCCGAGCAGGCGGCGGCCGCGAAGAAGGAAGAGCTGCACCTGCGCGATGCGGCCGACCCCAACCGGCTGCATGCCGAGTACGTTGCCGAGACGGTGCGCCAGATGATGTACGCGCAGTACGGCGACAGCATCTACACCAGCGGCATGAAGGTCTACACCTCCATCGTGGCTGCCGACCAGGCTGCGGCGTACAGGTCGCTGCGCAAGGGCATCATGGACTACGAACGCCGCCAGCCTTACCGCGGGCCCGAGAAGTTCGTCGACCTGCCGAGCGAGCAGAAGGAAATCGACGAAGCGGTGGACGACGCGCTGGCCGAGCATCCCGACAACGGCGACGTGATCGCGGCCGTGGTGCTCGATGCGAGCGCGAAGGAAATCAGCGCGGTGCGCGCGAACGGCGAAACCATCCAGATCACGGGCGATGGTTTGAAACCGGCGCAGTCGGGCCTTGCCGCGAAAGCGCCGCCCAATATCAAGATCCGCCGCGGCGCGGTCATCCGCGTGGCGAAGACGCCGAAGAACACCTGGGAAATCACCCAGCTGCCCGAGGTGGAGGGCGCCTTCATCGGCATGGATCCGCGCAGCGGCGCCATCAAGGCGCTGGTGGGCGGCTTCGACTACGGCAAGAACAAGTTCAACCACGTGACGCAGGCCTGGCGCCAGCCGGGTTCGAGCTTCAAGCCCTTCATCTACTCGGCCGCGCTCGAGAAGGGCTTCACGCCCGCCACCGTGGTGAACGACGCGCCGCTGTACTTCGACGCCAGTGCCAACGGCGGCCAGGCCTGGGAACCCAAGAACTTCGAGGGCACCTACGAAGGCCCGATGCCGCTGCGCAACGCGCTGATGAAGTCGAAGAACCTCGTCACGCTGCGCGTGCTGCAGTCCATCGGCACTCCCTATGCGCAGGACTGGGTCACCAGGTTCGGCTTCGACAAGGACAAGCAGCCCGCCAACCTGCCGATGGGTCTGGGCGCGGGCTCGGTCACGCCGATGCAGATGGCGGTGGGCTACTCGGTGTTCGCCAACGGCGGCTACCGCGTCAATCCCTACCTCGTCACGCGCGTCACCGACCTGCGCGACAAGGTCATCATGGAGACCGAGCCGCCGGTGCTCGACGAATCGCGCCGCGCCATCCCGCAGCGCAACGCCTTCATCATGGATTCGCTGCTGCAGAGCGTGGTGCGAAACGGCACCGGCTTCAAGGCCTACCAGGCACTCAAGCGCGACGACCTCTACGGCAAGACCGGCACCACCAACGATTCCTTCGACACCTGGTTCGCCGGCTTCCAGCCGACGATGGTCGGCATCGCATGGGTCGGCTACGACACGCCGCGCCAGCTCGGCGTGCGCGGCGAGACCGGCGGCAGCCTGAGCCTGCCGATCTGGACCGGCTACATGCAGACCGCGCTGCAGGGCGTGCCGGTGACGCTGCCGGCCCAGCCCGCCGGCGTGGTGAGCATCGACGGCGAATGGTACTTCGACGATTTCACGCCGGGCCACAACGTGGCGAGCCTGGGCCTGGAGAGCAGCGACACGCTGCCGCCGCCGGTCGAGCAGCTCACCGGCGCGCCCGTCGGTGCGCCGCCCCCGCCGGAGGAACGCAACCGGATCCTCGATTTCTTCCGGTAGCCGGACTTCTTCGAGAAACCGGAAGCGAAGGCGGGTTCGCGGTGCCTACACTCGGTACCGCTTCCCGCCTTTTCCTTTTTCTCCTTCTCCCGCATCCATGGAAATCCTCACCCTGGTGGCCCTCGTCGCCGCCGGCTTCTACATCCTCAAGTCCAGGGAACAACGCCTGCGCATCGCCCTGCTGGCGAGCCACCTCGGCCGCTATCAGATCGAAAAACTGATGGAGAGCCTCACATCCGGCTACATGCGCTGCCTCGGCGAGGACGACGCCGAGCGCCGCCGCCAGATCTGGCAGATCCTGGACAGCACAGAAGAAAAACTCTCCGGCCAGATCGATGGCTTCGCAGCCGAGTTCTCGCGCATGCCCGAACCCGTCACCCGCGTGAGCAAGCTGCCCGTGGCCATTCCGCTCTTCACCCAGTTCTTTCCGTCGGCGGCCTTCGACATGCGCCAGGCGTTGCTCATCCACGCACGCGGCATCGCCGGCGTGATGCGCAACGAAGCAGGCCGCACACCCAAGTCCAAGGCCTACATGATGTCGGCCGAGTTGTTCCTGCTGCAGCACACCTGCCACTGGTATTGCCGATCGAAGACGGTGGCGTCGGCGCGCATGATCGGGCAGCACCAGACGCAGTACCTGCAGGCACTGCGCGCGGTGAGCCCGCAGACGCGCGAAGCCTATTGCGCGCTGATCGGCGCGGACCAGCTTTCCTCAGTGATGCGATGACGACAACGGCAACGTCAGCGTAGCCACCGCCCCGCCGCGCGATGCGTTGCCCAGGTCGATGCGGCCATGGTGCAAGGCCGCGATCTCCTTGACGAAGGCAAGGCCCAGCCCGGTGCTCTTCTTCTGGCTGTGCGGCCTGGCGAGCGAATAGAACTTCTCGAAGACTTTTTCCTGCGCGTAATCCGGAATGCCGGGGCCATGGTCGCGCACGCTCACGCGGGCCAGCTTGGAAGTGGTTTCGAGGGTGAGCAGCACCTCGCTGTCCAGCGGCGAGAAGTCGATGGCGTTGTCGAGCAGGTTGCTGATGGCGCGGCGCAGCAGGAAGGGGTCGCCTTCGGTGCGGGCTTCGTTGCGGATGTTCACGAGCAGCCTGATGTTGCGCTTCGCGGCCGCAGGCTGCGCGCTCGCGGCGATGTCTTCGATCAGCGCGGCGAGCGACACCGGCTCCGTGCGGTCGAGCGCGCGCCGGGTCTCCAGCGCGGTGAGCTCCATCATGCGGTCGACGATTTCCTGGATGCGTTGGGTCTCGCGCTCGATGTTCTTCAGGAACCGTTCGCGCTCGGCGTGCGGCATCGACGGCTCCTGCAGCAGCTCGGCCGCACCGCGGATGGCGGAGAGCGGGCTCTTCACTTCGTGCGTGAAGGTCTGGACGTAGTCGGCCACGTAGTTGCGGCCGGTGAGCGCGTCGCGCATTTCGCTGAAACCTGTGCGCACGCCGTCGATAGCGCGCCTCACCATGCGTGAAAGGCTCAGGCTGCGCTGTGCGCGCACCCAGGTCCAGTAGTCGCGGATCAGGCCGAAGGGCCGCACCAGCCAGACCGAGACGATCAAGGTGAGCAGCAGCAGCGCGAGCGCCGAACCCACGCCGACCCAGATGGTGCGCCCGCGCGCGTCTTCCACGAACTGGCCGAAGCTTTGCACCGGCTTGCCGACGCTGACCATGCCGACGATCTCGTTGTTCCAGCGGATCGGCGCGCCCACGTACATGACCGAGGTGCGCGGATCGCCGTCGACGTCGCGCGACGTGCGCGCGCCGTAAAGGCCGGCGAGCGTGCGGCTCACGTCGCTCCACTTCGAATAGTCGGCGCCGAGATGCCTGCCGAGCGAGTCGAACATGACGCGGCCGTTGCGGTCGGTGACGTACACGCGCAATTCGACGCGGCTCTTGTGCAGGTTGTAGATCTGCGCCGAGAACTCGCGCGCGTAGACGGTGCGGAACAAAGGCTCCAGCCGCGCGGTGTTGATGGCGCCGGCGATCACGTCCTGCTCGACCAGGCTGGCCACGAGCTGCGAGGTTTCTACCAGCGATTCCTCGGCGGATTCGCGATAGCGGGGATCGATATCGGAGACGACGCGATAGAGAAGGAAGGCGATGCCCGCCGTGTAGATCAGCAGGATCCCGATGAAGATGCGCGTGCGCCGTGTCACGACGCCTTGGCGGGCAGTTCTTCGTTCAGCGCGTAGCCGGTGCCGCGCAGCGTGCGGATCGGCTCCACTTCCGGCGCGATCGCCTTGAGCTTGGCGCGCAGGGTCTTGATGTGGGCGTCGACGGTGCGGTCGAAGCTGTCGCTGGAGTCGTCCCAGACGAGTTCGAGCATTTCATCGCGCGTGAAGACGCGGCCGGGGCGCTGCACCAGGAGTCTCAGCAGGCCGTATTCATAGCGCGAGAGTTCGAGCAGCCGGCCGTAGTAGCGGATCTGCATGCGCTCGGTATCCAGTGCGAAGGGCGATACGGGGGCCTGGGAGCCCGCAGGAGCGCCGTTCGCGGCTGTCTGATGCCCCCCCACGTGATTCGTGCCCGCGGCGCCTTGGGGGGTGCCTGAGCCGCTCCTGGCACTGCGTCGCAGGATGGTCCGCACGCGCGCGACCAGTTCCCTTGGAGAAAAGGGCTTGGCGATGTAGTCGTCGGCGCCCAGTTCGAGGCCCACCACGCGGTCTATTTCGTCGCTGCGGGCCGTGAGGAACACCATGGGCACCTCCGGTCCTCCCATGGACTGGTTGAGCGCCTGCAGGCGCTTGAAGAGCTCGAAACCGTTGAGATCGGGCAGTCCGATGTCCAGGATTGCCAGCGCCGGTGGTTCCTGCGCGAACTGGGCGATCGCTTCCTCGGCCGTGGCGCACCAGACAGGGATGAATCCGTCGCTTTTCAGGACGTATTGCAGCGTGTCGGCGATGCCCGACTCGTCTTCGGCGATCAGGATCCGGGGTTTGAAGCTCATCCACGGATGTTACCGAGGGGAGGACCGGCCGGGAGGGCCGGTTCGCCCCCGGCTTCCGGGACCGGCGCGGCCATTCGCGGCGTTTTTTTCGGGCGCGGCTTTTCCTCTTCTTGTCTTCTTGTTTTTCTTATTCAAATTAGTAGTAGTAGATAAGGGTCGCCCCCCTCTGTGGACATGCCCTTTTTTTCGTTATGCGACAAGCACTTGTCATGCCGCTGTCACTGTGTGCAGCCGCGCTTCCGGTTTGTACCCGCGACATGGACAACATTGGGTAACCCTTCGGGCCTGTGGATAAACCATGCCTTGTTCAAGAAATGTCCCCAGACTTGTCCTTTGACGGCACTTCAGAAATCTGCGAAAGACGGTTTTCGCCCGGAGAAATTCATTGCTGAAAATTTGTGCAAACCGTAGATTTCCATTTGAAATCAACGACTTGCAAGACCCCTACACAGAAGTGCCGACGTTATCCACAGAGTTGCCCAAGGTTTGTGGGGAGAACGCCCGACGGAACCTTCGGACCGCAGCCACGACCCCACCGGATCATTGAAATTGCGGAAATATCGAACATGACACCTTCTGAAACAAAGTCGATCGTTACCCTGAGCCTGCTGGCCGCCTTCGTGGACGGCGAGAAGCACGAGCGCGAGCGCGCCGAGATCAAGCGCATCGCGGAAGGCCTGTCGCAGGCCGACGGGCTGAACCTGCCGACGCTCTACCAGGACGTGCTGATGAAGCGGGTGTCGCTGGCGTCGGTGGCGGGCGAGCTCAAGAGTCCGGAAGCGAGGCAGCTCGCCTACGAAATGGCGGTGTGCGTCTGCGACGCGGACGGCACGCAGTCGGAGGCGGAGCGGATGTTCCTGGCGGACGTGCGCACCTCGCTGGGCCTGGACGCCTCGGCGGCCGCGTTCTCGCAGCAGGCGGAGGAAATCGCCGCGGTGCCGGTGGCCGCCACTGCGGCGGCCGCATCGGTGCCTGCAGCGCCGAAGAGTCCCGACACGGCGGAGCTGGACAAGTCGATCCTCAACGCCTCCATCCTCAACGGCGCGCTCGAGCTGCTGCCCGAGACGCTATCGACCATGGCGATCATTCCGCTGCAGATGAAGCTGGTCTACCGCATCGGCCAGGCCTACGGCTACCAGCTGGACAGCGGACACATCAAGGATTTCCTCGCGACCGTCGGCGTTGGCCTTACCTCGCAGTACCTGGAGCAGGCCGGGCGCAAGCTGCTCGGCGGCTTGCTCGGCAAGGTCGGCGGCGGCCTGCTGCGCGGCCTCGGCAACCAGGCGGTGAGCTCGGGGATGAGCTTCGCGTCGACCTACGCGCTGGGACACGTGGCAAAACGCTATTACGCCGGTGGCCGCACGCTCTCGGCGCAGATGCTGAAGGACGCGTTCTCGGGCGTGGTGAAGGAAGGGCAGAGCCTGCAGACGCAGTACCTGCCGGCGATCCAGGAAAAGGCCCGCACGCTGGATGCGGGCAAGGTCTTGTCCTTGGTGCGCGGCGCTTGAAGGACTTGTTCCAGGAACACCATGGAACCGGCTTCGCCGGGCCACAGGTGTTGCCCCCGGCGAGGGGGTAGGCGAAGCGACACGAAGTGCGCGAAGCCTGGGGGGTACCTAATTCGCCAGGTCGTCGAGGATCGGGCATTCGGGGCGCGCGTCCCCGTGGCAGCAGTGCACCAGGTGCGCCAGCGTGCTGCGCATGGACTGCATGTCGGCGATGCGCTGCTCCAGTTCGCCAAGGTGCTTCTCGGCGATGCGCTTCACGCTCGAGCTGGCGCGGCGCCGGTTGTTCCACAGCCCGACCAATTCGGCGATTTCCTCCATCGAGAAGCCGAGGTCGCGCGAGCGCTTGATGAAGCGCAGCGTGTGGATGTCGGCCTCGCCGTACTGGCGATAGCCGCTTTCGGTGCGCGCCACCGCCGGCAGCAGGCCCAGGCTCTCGTAGTGGCGGACCATGCGGGCCGACACGCCCGAGCGCTGCGCGGCTTCGCCGATGGAAACCTGGCTCATCGTCATTGAACCGCATACCCCGCGTTCTCGATCGCGGCCACGATGTCCTTGCGCGGCTGCTCGCTCAGCACGTCGACATGGCCCGTTTCCAGATCGACCGTGACCTGCGCTTCGGGATCCACCGTTTGCACCGCGTTCTGCACTGCGTTCGCGCAGTGGCCGCAGCTCATGCCCGTGACCTGGAATTTCTGGCTCATCGTGTTGCTCCTTGAAAGTAGCTGGTAAAGAGAAGTGGCCGGCCTGACGACCGGGGAACCCGCAGTTTGAACCCTCTCACGATGTCAATGTCCAGCGCAGGGGCTCTGAATTTTTCCGCTTGACCTTGACATGGTGTGAGGCTTTAGCCTCGGCACATGGAAAAACTTCAGCTCCAGCAAACCCCCGGTACCGCCACGCTCGACCTGTCCGTCGGCGGGATGACCTGCGCCTCCTGCGTCATGCGAGTCGAGCGTGCCTTGAAGAACGTGCCCGGCGTGCAGGACGTGAGCGTGAATCTCGCGACCGAATCGGCCCGCGTGGTGACGTCCGGCGACGATGACATGGATGTCCGGCTGCGCCGCGCCGTGCGCGCCGCCGGTTACGAGCCTCGAGCGGCGAGCGAGGCCGCGGACGAAGCAACGCTGTCGCCCTGGGCCGGCTTCGCCCCGGTCGCCATCGGCCTTGCGCTGTCGATTCCGCTGATGGCGCCGATGCTGGGCGACCTCATCGGGCTCGACTGGATGCTGCCGCCGTGGGTGCAACTGCTGCTCGCGACGCCGGTGCAGTTCTGGCTGGGCGCGCGCTTCTATCGCGCGGGCTGGCATGCAGTGAAGGCGCGCACCGGTAACATGGATCTGCTGGTCGCACTTGGCACCAGCGCGGCCTTCGGGCTTTCGCTATGGCTCTGGTGGCGTGCGACCACCGGCGAGCATGCGGGCCACGGCATGGTGCCGCACCTGTACTTCGAGGCTTCGGCGGTGGTGATCACGCTGGTTCTGCTCGGCAAGTGGCTGGAGGCGCGCGCCAAGCGCCAGGCCACGTCCGCGATCCGCGCGCTGCAGCAATTGCGGCCCGAGGTGGCGCACCTGCTCGACGCACGCGGCAAGGAAAGCGACGTGCCGCTGGCCGAGGTTATGGTGGGCGACCGTCTCGCGGTGCGTCCCGGCGAGCGCGTACCGGCCGACGCGAAGGTGGTCGAAGGACATTCCGAAGTCGACGAATCGATGCTCACCGGCGAGCCGCTGCCTGTGGCCAAGGGCCCGGGCGATGCGCTGACCGGTGGCGCGGTGAACGGTGACGGCCGCATGGTCGTCGAGGTGAGCGCGGTCGGCGCCGAGAGCGTGCTGGCGCGCATCATCCGCCTGGTCGAGGACGCGCAGGCCGCGAAGGCGCCCATCCAGCGCCTGGTGGACAAGGTCGCCGCCGTGTTCGTGCCGGTTGTGCTGCTGATCGCGCTGGCCACCTTCGCGGGCTGGATGCTGGCGGGTGCCAGCATCGAGACCGCGCTGATCCATGCGGTGGCGGTGCTCGTCATCGCCTGTCCATGTGCGCTGGGCCTTGCAACGCCCGTGGCTGTGATGGCGGGCACCGGCGTGGCGGCTCGGCATGGCGTTCTGATCAAGGATGCGCGTGCCCTGGAGATCGCCCACCGCGTCGATACCGTCGCCTTCGACAAGACCGGCACGCTGACCATCGGCCGTCCGGTGCTCACCGCGCTGGTGCCCGTGGCCGGCGCCTCGGCCTCGCAAGACCAGTTGCTGGCCACCGCCGCGAGCCTGCAAGGCGGCAGCGAGCATCCGCTGGCCAAGGCCGTGCTGTCGGCCGCCGCGCAGCGCAACCTGCAGGTGCCAGCGCTGGGTGCGATGCAGGCTTCGCCGGGCCGTGGCGTGCGCGGCGAAGTCGAGGGCGTCCAATGGGCCATCGCCAGCCTGCGCTGGTGCCGTGAGCTCGATGTGATGCCAAATGCCGAAGAAGTGGAGCGCCTGCAATCGCAAGGCGCGACGGTTTCCGCGCTGCTGCGCTTCGACGAAGCCGGTGCCGCGCAGGTGCAGGCCCTGCTCGCCTTCGCCGACGAGCCCAAGCCACAGGCCGCCGAAGCCATCCGCACGTTGCGGGCGCGCGGCCTGCGGGTGGTGATGATCTCGGGCGACAACCTGCGCGCGGCGCAGGCCATGGCTGCACGGCTGGGCATCGCGGCCGAGGATGTGCGCGCCGATGTGCTGCCTGCAGACAAGGCCGCGCAGGTCGCCGCGCTCAGGAGCAACGGACATGTCGTCGCGATGGTCGGCGATGGCGCCAACGATGCACCCGCACTGGCAGCGGCCGATGTCGGCATCGCGATGGCGCCTTCGGGCGGCGGCACCGACGTGGCGATGGAAGCAGCCGGCATCACGCTCATGCGTGGCGATCTCGCGCTGGTCGCGCAGGCCTTCGAGCTTTCGGGCCGCACGGTGGCGAAGATCAGGCAGAACCTGTTCTGGGCCTTCGCCTACAACGTCGCCGGCATTCCGCTCGCCGCCTTCGGCCTGCTGAGCCCGGTGGTGGCCGGCGCGGCGATGGCGCTGTCGAGCGTGAGCGTGATGGCGAATGCGCTGCTGCTGCGGCGCTGGAAGCCCTGAGCCTGTTGCGCCTGCCGCTCAGTCGAGCAGCAGCGCCATGATGTGGTCGTCGATGGCCTGTGCATCCGTGGCGCGCTTGTAGAACCTGCGCAGCGTGCCTTCGCGTTCGAAGCCGAGCTTTTCGTAGAAGCGCAGCGCCGGTGCGTTGTCGCTTTCCACGATGAGCTCGATGCGCCTGACGCCGTCCGCTTTCAGCCGCTCGATTGCATCCGTGACCATTGCCAGCGCGATGCCCTGGCCATGCAGTGCGGGGTTTACAGCCAGCGTGCCGAGGCTGGCCACGTGCCGCACACGGCCCGGGTAGCGCGAGGCGCGGTAGAAGCCGGCGATGTGGCCGTCGCGTTCGTAGACGAAGAAGTCGCCACCATCGAGCAGCTGCCGGTAGATCGGCTTGAAATCTTCCAGCGGCATCGGGTCGTAGCCCAGGTAGAGCACGACCTTCTCGTGCATGTAGAGGGCGAAGACGGTGTCGATGTCTTCGGAAGTGGCCAGCCTGCGCATGATGGGTGCCCCGCAACGGTGAAGGCGCCGAGCATAGCGGGCGGCGTATGCATGGCGGTCAGCCGAAGAGCAGTACCGCCGAGATGGCGAGAAGCGCTGCCTGCGCGCACCAGGCCCATCGCAGACGCAGCCGCGAATCGAGCACTGCGCCGATGGACCAGAAGCCGCCGACCGAGAGTGCAAGAAGCGTCAGCCCGGTGTGGAAGGCGAGATCGTCCGCGCGCCAGAGAAAGGCCAGCGTCACGCCGACCCAGCATGCGAAGTGGAGGGCGGCCGACGCGACCTGTGGACGCGTGAGCACGGGGGCGTGGATGTGCATGGCTTCTTCCAGCGAGAACGCGGGTTCCGGAAAGCGCGCAGCCACGTCGGCCGGCCGCCAGCCCGGCGGCTTGAACCACACGGCGATCTTGTCTTGCCAGCGCTTCGTGTGCCAGGCATCGCGCAGCAGCGGCATGTAGGGACCGAGGATCGCGCGCACCGGGTCGAAGCTCGCGAGCGCCTTGCGCGTGCCGTAGACGCAGCGTTCGGTTTCCTCTGCGAAGGTGCCGAACATGCGGTCCCACACCACGAGCATGCCGCCGTAGTTGCGGTCGATGTACTGGTCGTTCACCGCGTGATGCACGCGGTGGTTCGAAGGTGAGGAGAACACGCGGTCGAACCAGCCCAGCTTGCCGATGTGCTCGGTGTGGATCCAGAACTGGTAGACCAGCACGATCAGCCCCGCGAGCCCGAACTGCTCCGGCGGCACGCCGATCACCGCCATCGGCAGGTAGAAGGCCCAGCCGAGAAAGGCCACCGTGCTTTCCTGCCGCAGCGCGGTGGAGAAGTTGAAGTGCTGGCTCTGGTGGTGCACGGAGTGCGCGGCCCAGAAGACGGCCGACTCGTGCCCCGCGCGATGCAGCCAGTAGTCGAAGAAGTCGAACAGCAGCACCGCAGCGATCCAGCCCATGGCGCTGTCCCAGAAGGCGGGCCGCGTCCAGATCACGACCAGCGGATAGATCAGCGCGTAGAGGCCGATCTGGAAGAGCTGCGTGCACACCGAGAGCGCCTGGCTCAGCAGCCCCTGGCTCAGGCTGCCGATGGTGTCGCTGAAGCGGTAGGTGTTGCGCCGCTTCAGCCAGCCCCATGCGAACTCGCAGGCGATGAGCAGCGCGAACACCGGCACGACGAAAACAACCAGCCGGTGCACCGCGCGATTTTTCAGGAAGCGTTCAGTGAATCTTCAGCGATCGGACGCGCGGCCGGCCACGATGACGGCGTTGGTGCCGCCAAAAGCGAAGGAATTGGACAGTGCGTAACGCATGCCCTTGGCCTCGCGAGCCTCGCCTTGCACGAAGTCGAGATCGAAGGCGGCGTCGGGCGTCTGCAGATTGGCGATGGGCGGCAGCGCTTCGCGTGCCAGCGCGCGCAGCGTCGCGACGAGCTCGATCGCACCGCCGCCGCCGAGCACGTGGCCGTGGATCGCCTTGGTCGCGCTCACCGGCACGGTGTTGCCGAACACTTCGCGGATCGACGCGGCCTCGGCTGCATCGCCGGCCGAGGTGGCCGTGCCGTGCGCGTTGATGTGGCCGATCTCGGAAGGCTCGATGCCCGCGTCGCGCAGCGCGGCGCGCATCACGCGCACCTGGCCCGCCGTGTCGGGGTTGGTGATGTGCGTGCCGTCGCAGTTGGTGGCGTAGCCCGCGAGCACGAAGGGCGCGGCTCCGGCGCCGCGGGCGGCGGCGTGCGCTTCGGATTCGAGCACCAGCGCGGCGGCGCCCTCGCCGATGGCGAAGCCCGCGCGGTCGCCCGAGAAGGGGCGGCAGGCGGTCGAAGGCGCATCCGCCGGCGGCGGCGCCATCACGCGCATGGCGTGCCAGCTGGCCATCACGCCGGGCGTGAGCATGGCGTCGTGGCCGCCGACGATGGCGACGTCGATCCAGCCGCCGCGGATGGCGCGCATCGCTTCGCCGATGGCCACGGCCGAGGAGGCGCAGGCACAGGCATAGGCGATGGCCGAGCCGCGCGCGCCGAAGTGCAGGGCGAGCTCGGCCACGGCGGCGTTGGGCATCACGGTGAGCACGGTGGTCGGGCGCATGCGGCGCTGCTCGCCGTAGAGCGTGCTGGTGGTGTTGTCGAAGGTGCCGGCGCCCGCGAGCCCGCTGCCCCAGAAGATGCCGAGACGGTCGCGGTCGATGGTGTCGAGGTCGATCTTCGCTTCGCCGGCGGCGTCCTGCGCGGCGGCCAGTGCCATGGCGGTGCCGCGGTCCAGTGGCAGGCGGGAGGTGCTGCGTACGCCGTTCGAGTCGAAGTCGCAGGCCGCGACAGCCAGCGTCATCGGGTCCATGCCCTTGATCTCCAGCGTCTGCGCGCGCACGGCAGAGCGCCCCGCGAACAGGGCCTCGTCGAAGGCCTCCACGGTGCGGCCGATGGGCGTGACGAAGCCGATGCCGCTCACACGCACGGGTGCGGATGCGGCGCGCGCGGCGGAGGCCGCGAGCACGGAGTGAGCGGCGCCGCTGCTCATGCGGTTGCTTCGGCGGGCTGGGCCGCAACAGCGCCCGCGCTCTCCGCGTCGATCACTTCGCACAGGCGCTGCAGCGTGATGCCGGCTTCGCGCGGGTCGAGACGCTCTTCGGGAATGCGCAGGTGGAAAGCGTCCTCGACGGCGAAGACGAACTCCATCAGCGCGAGCGAGTCGAGGCCGAGGTCGGTCAGCGCGGTGGCGGGCGAGATGGCTGCGGGGTCGACGCGGAAGTCGGTCTGCAGGATCGCCGCGATGCTGTTGAAGGTGGGCGAGGAGAGATCGGAAGAAGACATGGAAATGCTTTCCTTTCGGACGTGGTCGAAGTTGTCAGGCGTACAGCGGATGCTCGGGCATCGTGCCATGCGCCACCGCGTCGACGAATGACACTGTTTCGCTCACGACCTGTTGACGATCGTTGTCGATGGTGATCATGTGGTAGCTGTTGGCGACCACGACGGCACGGAACGCGCGGCAGCGCAGGCCGCGCGCGAGGATGCCCAGGTTGGCCACGCTGGCCACCTCGTCCTGCTGGGCGTGCAGCGCCAGCACGTTGCCGCACTGCACGCCGTGCAGGTTGCGGCGCACATGGCGGATGAGCCTGTCGTGCTCGCGCAGGTGGCTCACGCCGATGACCGAGCTGCCTGCGCGCGAGATCTTGCGGTGGCGCAGCTCGCGCTCGATCCAGGCGCGCACGCGCTCGTTCTTCACGCCATAGGGCGGGCGCTCGCGGTATTGCCAGAGCCTGCCCAGCGGCGTGTAGAAGGCCAGCGGCAGCAGGAACTGCGTGCGCGGAATGGCCCAGCCGTCGAAGCGCAGCGTGGTCGACATGAGCACCAGCGCATCGACTTCGCTGCCGCAGCGGATGGCCGCGCCCAGTGCCAGCGAGGAGCCTGCCGAGATGCCGACCAGCATCACGCGGTCGTGCCGCTCGCGCAGCGACTTCACCTGTGCCTGGATCGCATCGAGCCAGCGTTCGTACGGCGCCGCGCGCTGCATCGGCGCGCTGGCGTCGAACGAGTAACCCTCGATCGACAGCGGATAGACCGGATAGCCCCGGCTGCGCAGTGCGGACTGCACGGTCAGCAACTCGTCAGGCGTGCTGCATAAACCATGCAGCAGGACCACGGCGGTGCGCTGCACCTCCGGAGGAACCAGGCTCAGCAGATCGGAGGGTTCGCGCGCACTCATCGTGTGGCGCAGGCCATGAAAGTGGCCCGTGATTCATCGTGCTGTCGTATGCTCATGTTGCGTTTATCGCTTGGAGCGACTGACCGGCCGCTGACCCGTCGTTCGCAAGGCAGATTACCCCCAACCATTCAAAGACCATGCGAATTCTGCTTGTCGAAGACGACACCGTTCTGCGCGACGTGATGGTGCGCAGCCTTGCCGATGCAGGCCACCGTGTCGACGTTTCCACCAACGTGGAAGACGCCGATCACCTGTGGCGCGTGCAGCCCTTCGATGCGGTGCTGCTCGACCTCAACCTGCCCGCTACGGCGAGCCCGACCAGCGGCCTTGCGAGCGGCCTCACCGCGCTTCGGCAGGCACGCGCGCGCGGCGACCGCACGCCCGTGCTCGTGCTCACGGCGCGAGGGCGCACCGAGGAACGCATCGCCGGCCTCGACGCGGGTGCCGACGACTACCTCGGCAAGCCCTTCGACCTGGCGGAGGTCGAAGCACGCCTTCGTGCACTGGTGCGCCGTGCCAAGGGCACGGAAGACATCGTGCTGCTGGGCCAGCTCAAGCTCGACCGCAAGGCACGCCGCTTCTCCACCGCGAGCGGGCCGCTCGACCTGCCCGCGCGCGAGTTCGAGGTGCTCTGGGAGCTCATGAGCCCGCCGGGCCGTACGGTGAGCAAGCGTGCGCTGTCCGACAAGCTGTCCAGCTTCGATGAGTCGCTCGGCGACAACGCGCTCGAGGCCTTCATCTCGCGCCTGCGCAAGAAGCTGCAGGGCACGGGCGCGAGCATCCGCACGCTGCGCGGCATCGGCTACCTGCTCGAAGCCGAGGTGTGATCGACGCCGGTCCGCGCGTGAACGGGCAGCAGCAACAGACCATCGCCGAATCGCAGCCGGCTGCGGTGCGCGCGCCTTCGCTCACGCAGCGCGTGCTGCGCAACGTGCTGGTGCCGCTGGCGCTCACGTGGATGGTGGGTGCGGTCATCGCGCTGGTCATCGCCAACTACTTCTCCGAACAGGCCTTCGACCGAGGCATGCTCGACGACGCCTATGCGCTGTCGGCCAACGTGCAGGCGGGCGAGCGCGGCATCGAGCTGATGCTCACGCCGCGCGAAGTGGCCACCGTGCTCTTCGACCAAGTCGACAAGGTGTACTTCGCGGTGCAGCGGCTCGACGGCTCGCTGATCTCCGGCCAGGCGGGCCTGCAGGCGCCGCTGCCGGTGGACGGCTCGCGCTACCGCTTCTCCGACGTGAACTACGAGGGCAGCACGCTGCGCGCGGTGGTGCTCGAGCATGACGCCGAGCCCGACATCAGCATGCCCTATCGCGTGATCATTGCGCAGACCACGCTGAGCCGCGCCGCGCTCGTGCGGCAGCTGCTGGGCTATGCGCTCGCGCCGCAGATCGTGCTGCTGATACTGCTCGCGATATGGCTCTGGTACGGCATCCGCAGCGACCTGCGGCCGCTGGGCGACCTGCAGCGCGCGCTCGACCGGCGCGACGTGCGCGACCTCTCTCCGGTGGCGGTGGCGCAGACTTCGCGCGAGATCCAGCGCCTGGGCAATGCGGTCAACTCGCTGTTCGAGCGCCTGGGCAACAGCGTGCAGGCGCAGCGCGAGTTCGTCGGCAACGTGGCGCATGAGCTGCGCACGCCGCTGGCGGGCATCCGCGCACTGGCCGAATACGGGCTGGCGCAGCAGGACACCCATGTGTGGCGCGAGCAGCTCGAGCGCGTGTCGGAGCGGCAGGCGCGCGCCAGCCACCTCATCGACCAGTTGCTGGCGCTCGCATTGGCCGAGGAGGCCCGCACCGAGCTCAAGCGCGTGCCTGTGCGGCTCGACGTGCTGGCCGAGCAGACGGTGCTTCGGCACCTGGGGCGTGCCGATGCGCGCGGCGTCGACCTGGGCGCGCGCGGCCTCGACGACGTCGTGGTGGTGCAGGCCAACGAGGCGCTGGTCGAGGGCATCCTCGACAACCTGATCGACAACGCGCTGCGCTATGGAGGCCGCACCATCACCGTAGAGCTCGCGGGCCACACGCTGAGCGTGATCGACGACGGGCCCGGCATTCCGCTCGAAGCCCAGCGCGCCTTGATGCAGCGGTGGGCGCAAGGCCCTGCAGGAGAGAAGCTGGGGCAAGGTTCCGGGCTGGGCCTGTCGATCGTCTCGCGCTATGCGGAGCTGCTGGGGGCCGAGCTGCGGCTCGAAGCGGCGGAGCCCACGGGCCTGCGGGTGAGCGTGGCGTTCGGTGAAGTCGCCTGAGCGCTCAGGCGAGCGGCGTGCCCTGGTGGAAGGCCATGCGCCAGCGGCCCGCGCGCCGCTTCCATAGCGAGCTGCGCAGGGAGTCGGCCGCCGGGCGCTGTGGAATGGCTTCCCGGTGCGCGCGGTAGGTGACCAGAGCCACATCGAGGGCCATGCGCAGCACGCGGAAGTCCGAGATCGTGCGTTCGGAGAAGGCTTCGTCGCGCAGCGCCTCGATGATGGCGGCGCGTGTCCATACAGTGCCCGAGACGCCGAGCTCGTGGAAGTCGTCGTCGAGCAGTTCTTCCAGCCGTGCAGCGCTCGCGCGCACCTCGCGCAGATGCAGCGCGCCTTCGAGCTCCAGCAGCAGCGCTTCGAGTTCCTTGCCCGGCGCGGCCTCGTAGAGTTCGAGCGGCAGCCCATCGGGATCGGCGAAGAAGGTGAAGCGCCGGCCGGTGTATTCGTCGATGCGCAAGGGCTCCACCGCAATGCCCTGCGCCGCGAGTTCGTCGGCGGCGGCTTGCACATCGTGCACTTCGAAGGACAGGTGCCGCAGTCCCTGTGCCTCGGGCCGGGTAGGCCGCGCGGGCGCGCCGGGGAAGGAGAAGAGCTCGATCTGCGAGCCGTCGGGCAGGGCGAGATCGAGCTTGTACGAATCGCGCGCGGCGCGGTAGTTCTCGGCCACCACGCGCAGGCCCAGCACCTCGGTGTAGAAGCGCTTCGACACCGCGTAGTCGGCGCAGATGATGGCGACGTGATGAATGCGTTCCAGCTGCATCGCAGAAGACCTCACTTCAACGGCTTGCGCATGAACACGCGGGTGCGCTGCGCGAGCGCGAGGCGCTTGTATTCGACGTAGCCGATGCGCTCGTAGAGCGCGCGGTTCTCGGTCATCTTCTCGTTGGTGAAGAGATGGATGGAGTCATGGCCCTGCCGCAGCGCCTCCTGTTCCGCCAGTTCGAGCAACGCGCGGCCCACGCCCGTGCCCTGCTGCGCGGGGCGCACCGCGATCACGTCGATCAGGAAGCCCTCTTCGGTGATGTCGAGCACCAGCGCTGCGACGATGCGCTTCTCCTGTTGCGCCACCCAGACCTGCGCGTTCGCGATTGCCGCGCCATAGTCCTTCGTCATCGGAATGGGCGTGAGGCCGAGGCGCGGAATGTAGTGGCGAAAGGCTTCCACGGCGCATTCGGTGATGGCCGTGGCATCAGCGGCATCGGCACGCCGCAGTGTCCAGGGCGTGGTGCTCATGCGTCGAACTCCACCTCGCCTTCGATCTCCACCGGAATGTTGAAAGGCAGCTCCGCCATGCCCACCGCGCTGCGCGAATGCGCTCCGATGTCGGGGCCGAAGACTTCGAGGATGAGATCGGAGAAGCCGTTGATGACGGCCGGCTGTTTGTCGAAGCCCGGTGCGCAGGCGACCATGCCGAACACGCGCGTCCATGCGGTGATGCGGTCCAGGTCGCCGAGGGCGCGCTGCAGGCTGCCCAGCATTGCGAGCGCGGTGAGCCGCGCGGCGGTGTAGTCCTGTTCGACGCTCAGCTCGCGGCCCAGCTTGCCCAGCGGCGCGGCGATGGTGCCGTCGGCATTGAGCGGGCCATGGCCCGAGATCAGTGCGCGCCGGCCGACGATGCGCACGAACCGGAAGGGCAGCACGACGCCGGGAGGCGGCGTGACTGCGGGTGGCAATACGAGGCCTGAATCGGCCAGTCGTTGCGCGATGCGGGCCATGGCATTTCTCCTTCCTTGCTAGCGGCGGACGAACGGGTCCGCCGCATCTTGCCATGGCCGCTTCCGGCTTCAGGCCAGCGCCGGATAGTCCGTGTAGCCCTTGGCGCCGCCGCCGTACATGGTGGCCTTGTCGAGCGGATTCAGCGGCGCGTTCTCGCGCAGGCGGCGCACGAGGTCGGGGTTGGAGATGAAGGGCTTTCCGAAGGCCACGAGGTCGTCGCCTTCCTTCAGCGCTTCCTCGGCCAGCGGCTTGTCGTAGCCGTTGTTGACCATCCATGCGCCCTTGCCGCCGGCTTCGCGGTACGCGGCCTTGAGGGCCTCGTAGTCGAAGGGGCGGTCCTCGATCTCGCGCGGGCCGCCGGTGGCGCCTTCGATGATGTGGATGTAGGCCAGGCCGAGCGTGGCGAGCTGCTTCACCACGTAGTTGAAGAGCGGCTGCGGGTCGCTGTCGTGCGCGTCGTTGGCGGGCGTGACGGGCGACAGGCGGATGCAGGTCTTGCCGCCGCCGACGGCGTCGACCACGGCGCGCGTGACCTCGAGCAGCAGGCGGGCGCGGTTCTCGATGCTGCCGCCGTAATCGTCGGTGCGCTTGTTGCTGCCGTCCTTCAGGAACTGGTCGAGCAGGTAGCCGTTGGCGCCGTGGACTTCCACGCCGTCGAAGCCTGCGGTTTCCACGGCGCTGCGGGCGGCAACCGCGTAGGAGTGGACGATGCCCGGCAGTTCGCCGGCGTCCAGCGCGCGCGGCTCGGAGGTGTCGACGAAGGTAGGCACGCCGTCCTTGATGAGCACGGTCTTGGTCTTGGCGGTGATGGCCGAGGGGGCGACGGGCTTTCCGCCACCGGGTTGCAGTTCGTTGTGCGAGACACGGCCCACGTGCCACAGCTGCACCACGATCTTGCCGCCCTTGGCGTGCACGGCTTCGGTCACGCGCTTCCAGCTGTCGAGCTGCTCGGTGCCGTAGAGGCCGGGCACGTCGGAGTAGCCCTGGCCCTGGTGGCTGATGGCGGTGGCTTCTGTGATGAGCAGGCCCGCGCTGGCGCGCTGCGCATAGTAGGTGGCGGCGATGTCGGGCGGAATGGCGTTCGGCGAGCGGTTGCGCGTGAGCGGCGCCATGACGATGCGGTTGGCGAGCTTCAGGTCGCCGGCCTGTACGGGGTCGAAAAGGGTGGACATCGTGCGATCGAAAGCAGAGTTGGTACGGGGCGCAAGGCTAAGCGCGCCGCCTCAACCCTGCTGTCGCACGGTTGACGGATTGGTGCTAGGCGAGCAGCGCCAGCAGTGCCGGGCTCACGCGCACCGGCATGGCCAGCAGGATCTGGCCCATGCCCTTGCCGAGCGGATCGTTGCGCAGCGAGGCCATGCCGCCGCCGCCCAGCGCCCGCTCGCAGACGAAGTTGTAGGCGTCGATGCCGGGCACCTCGTAGCGCGTGATTTGCCCCTTGACGAGGTGCGCGAGCCAATCGGCCACGCGTGCTTCGGTGAGTTGATCGCTCAACAGCGGTAGCAGGGCAGGGTGACGTGCGATGACGCCGATGTTCGAGGTGTCGCCCTTGTCGCCGCTGCGGGCCCAGGCCAGGCGCAGCAGCGGTACTTCGATGCTGTCGGCATCGGAAGCCGTGATCTCCGTCTTGATGGCTCTGGCAGGCGAAGAGGTGGGCTTGGCCACCTCGGCTGGCGATGGGACTTGGGCGCGGGGAACATCGATGCGCTTTCCATCGATGACCACCGATGCCTCGACCAGTGATTTGTCGAGCAGGAACGCGTACTGACGGATCGATGGGGAAACCGAGGCGCGTCCGCCACCCGCGCCGGTGGTGCCCGGGGCCCACGATGTACCGGCCGGAGCGACCTCACGCGCGAACAGTTCCAGAGCTTCTTTGCGCGGGTGCGTCACCGCAAGCCGCAGCACCGTTTCGCGCGTCTGCGATGCGCGCGCGTGCGGTCCGTAGCAGGACTCCGCGCCCAGCACTTCGAGCTGCGTGCCGCTGTAGGGGCCAAGGCCATGCTGCGAGAAAAGCGCGCCGGTGCGCGCGAGGATGGCTTCGCCCGTTCGCTTCGCCTTGGCCACCGCGTCGAAGCCCACGATGGTGAGCTGCGCCGCCGTCTTGAAGCCGTCGACGTAGGTGGCGCAGACCTTGTAGCTCGCAGTCGGTGCATGGCCGCGAGCGCCGTGCACGCGCACGCGGTGCTCGCCGGCCTGCTCGATGCGCACCTGCGTGAAGTCGGCCACCACGTCGGGCAGCAGGTAGGCGGCGGGGTCGCCGATCTCGTAGAGCATCTGCTCGCCCACCACCGCGGGCGTGACCTTGCCGCCGGTGCCCGCGGGCTTGGTGACGACGAAGCTGCCGTCGGCGCTGCATTCGACGATGGGGTAGCCGATGTCGGGCCAGTCGGGCACGGTGTCCCAGTCGGTGTGCAGGCCGCCGGTGGCCTGGCAGCCGCATTCGATGATGTGGCCGGCGAGGCTGCCGGCGGCGAGCAGGTCGAGATCGTCCGGCTGCCACTCGAATTCATGCATGAGCACGCCGAGCGTGACGGCCGAGTCGACACAGCGGCCGGTGATGACGACCTGCGCGCCCGCATCGAGCGCGGCCCTTATGGGCTGCGCGCCAAGGTAGGCGTTGGCGGTGAGCACGCGCTCGGGCAGCGCGGCGCCGCTCTGAAGTTCGCGCACCGGCGGTTGCGACTTGCGCAGCCCGGGCAGCAGCGGCGACACGTCGTCGCCGCTCACCACGGCGATCTTCAGCGCGATGCCCTGTTCGGCCGCGAGCGCGGCCAATGCATCGGCGCAGCCTTGCGGGTTGACGCCGCCCGCGTTGCTCACCACGCGGATGCCCTGTTCCACGACGTCTTTCAGCACGGCCTTCATCGCCACCGAGACGAAGTCGGTGGCGTAGCCGAGCTCCGGCTTCTTGAGCCGCGCGCCCGCGAGGATCGACATGGTGAGTTCGGCGAGGTAGTCGAACACGAGGTAGTCGATCCGGCCGCTGGCCACGAGCTGCGGCGCGCCCACGCTGCTGTCGCCCCAGAAGCCGGAGGCGCCGCCGATGCGGACGATGCGTTCGTCGATGTTGCCGCTGCCGCTCATCGTCCGCTCCACTGCGGCTTGCGTTTCTCGCGGAAGGCGAGCTGTCCTTCGGCCGCGTCCTCGGTGAGCGCGAACAGGCCGATCTGGCTTTCGGTGAAGGCCATCGATTCCTCGAAGGCCATGGCCTCGATCTTCTTCATGGTGTAGAGGCCGCGGCGGATGGCTGCGGGCGACTTGTCGAGCATGCGGCCGAGCAGCCAGTCGACGCTCTCGTCGACGTCGTCGCTTACGCGGTTGACGAGATTCAGTTCCAGCGCCTGTGCCGCGTCGATGGGCTCGCCGGTGATGCACATCTCGGCCAGCACGCGGCGCGGCAGCAGGCCGCCGAGCACGCTGAGCACCTGCGCGGGAAAGAGGCCGACCTTCACTTCGGGCAAGCCGAACACCGCGTGGCTGCTGGCCACCGCCATGTCGCACATCGCCATGAGGCCCATGCCGCCCGCCATGCAGGCGCCGTTGACGCGCGCGATCAGCGGCACGGTCGACTGCCGGGCCTGGCGGAAGAGATTGGCGAAGCCCTGGTAGGGCGCGGCGTAGTCGAACTTGAAGGAGGTGCCGCTCTGCAGGTCGGCGCCCGCGCAGAAGGCACGTGTGCCCGCGCCGGTGATGACTACCGCGCGCACCGCGCTGTCGTTGTTGGCACGTGCGATGGCATCGCCCAGGCCGGCGAGTACGGCGCCGCTGATGGCGTTGCGGCGCTCCTCGCGCTCGATGGTGAGCCACATGACGGGCCCGCGCATCTCTTCGCGCAGTTCGGTGGACGGAGGTGTTTCGGGCATGGCGCGGGTCCTTGTGCTTCGGTGTCCGGAGGCGTTGTTCTCTACTGCCTCTAGCGTGGCCCGAAAAAAAAGCCGCATCGTGCGGCTTGTGGCTGAAGCGGTTCGGGTTTTCCCTGAAAGAGCCAGATCCGCGCGCTGCTGCTTCTGCACGCTTTGGCGTGCTTCGGCTTACTTCAGAAGACCTTCGGCCTTCATCGCTTCCTGCACGGCGGGGCGGGCACCCACGCGGGCATGCCAGGCCAGCAGATTGGGGAAGTCGGAGATGTCCACGCCCGTGGGCTTGGTCCAGTTGGTCACGGTGAACAGGTAGCCGTCGGCCACGCTGAAGTGATCGCCCATCAGGTATTCCTTGCTGGCGAGTTCGCCGTCGAGCCACTGGAAGCGCGACTTGAGCTTGTCCTTGAAGATGGTCTTGGCTTCCTCGGGCATGTTCGGGTTGAACAGCGGGCTGAAGCCCTTGTGCACTTCGGTGCCGATGAAGGTCAGCCATTCCTGCAGGCGGTAGCGCTGCATGGTGCCGGCGGCCGGCGCGAGGTTCTTGGTGGGGGCGAGGTCGGCGATGTACTGGAGGATGGCGGGGCCTTCGCGCAGGCGGGTGCCGTCGTCGAGTTCGAGCATCGGCACGTAGCCCAGCGGGTTGATGCCGTAGTAGTCGGTGCCGTCCTGCAGCTTGTGGCTCTTGGTGCTGGCCAGCACGGGTTCGGCGGCGATGCCCGCTTCATGCAGCGCGATGTGGGGGGACAGCGAGCAGGCGCCGGGCGAGTAGTACAGCTTCATTCGAGAACTCCAGTGAATGTCGAGGTTGGTTGGATTCTTTGGGTAAACCGCAGCGGATGCTAGCGGGTTTGGAGGCGTCGCGTTTTTGTCCTACGGCCGCACGCGCGGGGCGACTATCGGGCTGGAAGACGGCGCTTCCTAAGCTGCGTTCCACGGCGGGCAGGGCCTGCTGCAAGGAGAAACGCATGTTGAAGTACGCCATCATTTTTGCAGTCATCTCGCTCGTGGCCGCGCTGCTCGGCTTCGGCGGCATCGCGGCGGGTGCGGCCGGCATCGCCAAGTTCCTGTTCGGCCTGTTCCTGGTGCTGGCGCTGCTGTTCGTGGTGCTGGCGGTCCTGGGCGTGGGCGCGGTGAAAAAAGCGATCGACTGATGCACCTCTCGCACATCGAGGCGCAGCTCGACTACGAAGTTGCCGCCCCGGCGCACATGCTGCTGAACATCGAAGCAGCGCGCTCGGGCATGCAGAGCGTGGTCGGGGAGGAACTGGTCGTGGAGCCGCCGACGCCTTTGCGGCTTTTCTGCGACGAGGGAAGCGGCAACCGCTTCGTCCGTTTCGATGCGAAGCCGGGGCCGCTGAAGATCGCCTACAAGGCCAGCGTGAGGCGCGCTCACGTGGTGGTGCCGAACGACCTGGCCGAGATGCCGGTGACCGAGGTGCCCGACGAGGTGCTGCACTACATGATGCCGACGCGCTACTGCGAATCGGACCTGATGTCGCGCTGTGCCCAGCAGCTCTTCGGCGACCTGCCGCCCGGCATCGGCCGGGTGCAGGCCATCGTCGACTGGATCCACGACAGCATCACCTACGAGCCGGGCAGCAGCGACTCGACCACTACCGCGCGCGAGGTGTTCGTGGAACGCGCGGGGGTGTGCCGCGACTTCGCGCACCTGGGCATCACCTTCTGCCGCGCGCTGAACATTCCGGCGCGGTTGGTGGTCGGCTACGTGTGGTTCGACGAGCCTCCGCAGGATTTCCATGCCGTGTTCGAGGCGTGGCTGGGCGGGCGCTGGGTGCTGTTCGATCCGACCCGCATGGCGCCGGTCGACCGGCTGGTGCGCGTGGGTACGGGGCGCGACGCGAAGGACGTGGCCTTCTGCACGATCTTCGGCGACGTGCGGATGACCGGGAAGAAGCTCGTCGTGCGCGAGCTGCAGGACGAGAGCCTGCAGCCGTCGATGCCGCCTTCGCCCACCGGCGAGGTGATGGGCATCGAGAAGCCGGTGCCTTTGGGACAGGTCGACGAAGCCGCGGCCTGACGGATTCATTTGCTATAAAAAATATAGCAAACTATCAAGCGACGGCCTTGGAAGCAGCCCTTAGGCGTCGCTCTCCAAGCTTATCCACACAAGGGACGCAAGAGGGTCGCGCCGATTAAAATTGGTGCCCCTTTTTGCGCCGCGCACGCGTCAGTTGTGCGCTCCCCATTTTCAAATGCTGTACCCCGAAGAATTCGACGTGATCGTCGTCGGCGGTGGCCATGCCGGCACCGAAGCCGCGCTCGCCGCTGCACGCATGGGCGCCAAGACGCTGCTGCTCTCCCACAACATCGAGACGCTGGGGCAGATGAGCTGCAACCCGTCGATCGGCGGCATCGGCAAGGGCCACCTGGTGAAGGAGGTGGACGCCCTCGGCGGTGCGATGGCGATCGCGACCGACGAGGCCGGCATCCAGTTCCGCATCCTCAATTCGAGCAAGGGCCCGGCCGTGCGCGCGACCCGCGCCCAGGCGGACCGTGTCCTGTACAAGGCGGCCATTCGCCGCAGGCTGGAGAACCAGCCGAACCTGAGCCTGTTCCAGCAGGCGGTCGACGACCTGATGGTGGAGGGCGATCGCGTGGTCGGCGCCGTCACGCAGGTCGGCATCGCTTTCCGTGCGCGGACCGTGGTGCTGACTGCGGGCACTTTCCTCGACGGGCGCATCCACGTCGGCCTCGACAACTACCAGGCCGGCCGCGCGGGCGATCCGCCGGCGGTCAGCCTTTCTGCGCGGCTCAAGGAACTGAAGCTGCCGCAGGGCCGGCTCAAGACCGGCACGCCGCCGCGGCTCGACGGGCGCAGCATCGATTTCTCCAAATGCACCGAGCAGCCGGGTGACGGCATGCCCGGTGGGGCAGGGCCGATGCCGGTCTTCAGCTTCATGGGGCGCGCCGACATGCACCCGCAGCAGATGCCCTGCTGGATCACCCATACCAATGCGCGCACGCACGAGATCATCCGTTCGGGCTTCGACCGCAGCCCGATGTTCACCGGCAAGATCGATGGCGTGGGGCCGCGCTACTGCCCGAGCGTGGAGGACAAGATCAACCGCTTCGCCGACAAGGAAAGCCACCAGATCTTCCTCGAGCCCGAAGGGCTGACGACCAACGAGTACTACCCGAACGGGATCTCGACCAGCCTGCCCTTCGACATCCAGTACCAGCTCGTGCGCTCGATGCCCGGGCTGGAGAACGCACACATCCTGCGGCCTGGCTATGCCATCGAATACGACTACTTCGATCCGCGCGAGCTCAAGAGCAGTTTCGAGACACGCTCGGTCAAGGGACTGTTCTTTGCCGGGCAGATCAACGGCACGACCGGCTACGAAGAGGCGGCGGCTCAGGGTCTGTTCGCCGGCATCAACGCCGCGCTGCAATGCCGCGGCGAAGACGCTTGGCTGCCGCGCCGCGACGAAGCCTATCTGGGCGTGCTTGTTGATGACCTCATCACCAAGGGAGTGACCGAGCCATACCGCATGTTCACCAGCCGCGCCGAGTTCCGGCTGCAGCTGCGCGAGGACAACGCCGATATGCGCCTGACGGAAATCGGACGAAAGCTGGGCCTGGTGGACGACGAGCGCTGGGACGCCTTCAGCCGAAAGCGCGACGCTGTTTCACGTGAAACAGAACGCCTCAAGTCGATCTGGGTGAACCCGCGCAACCTGCCGGCTTCGGAATCGGAGCGGGTGCTGGGCAAGGCCATCGACCACGAATACAACCTGGCTGACTTGTTGCGTCGGCCCGATGTGAGCTACGAAACGTTGATGACGCTCGATGGCGGCAAATACAGCGCCCAGGCTCCGCTGAGCGAGACCGAGATCGAGCAGATCGAGATCTCAGCCAAGTACTCCGGATACATCGAGCGCCAGCATGACGAAGTGGAGCGCGCGGCGCACTTCGAGAATCTGAAGCTCCCGGCCGATTTCGACTACAGCCAGGTCAAGGCGCTGAGCTTCGAGGTGCGACAGAAGCTCAACAAGCACCGGCCGGAAACGCTGGGACTGGCTTCGCGCATCTCCGGTGTGACGCCGGCTGCCATTTCCCTGCTGATGATCCATCTGCGAAAGGGCGGCCATAAGGCCTTTGCCCGCGACGCTGCAACGGAAGCTGCCGCCGAATGACGGCGCCGATCGACACGCTGCGCGCAGGCGCAGCCGACATGGGCGTGGCGCTGTCCGATTCCCAAGCCGAGCGGCTGCTGGCCTACGGCACGCTGATGCTCAAGTGGAACAAGGTCTACAACCTCACGGCACTGCGCGATCCGGCCAGCGTGCTGACGCACCACCTGCTCGACAGTCTCGCGGCGGTCGCGCCGCTGCGGCGCGAATGGGCAGGGAAGGGGAAGCTGCTGGATGTAGGTTCCGGTGGCGGCTTGCCTGGGGTGGTGATCGCGATCATGCGACCCGATCTTGAAGTGAGTTGCCTTGATGCGGTGGCCAAGAAGGCCGCCTTTGTCCAGCAGGTCGCAGCTGAACTGGAACTGCCGAACCTTCGCGGGCTGCATGCCCGGGTCGAATCGCTGGTCGGCAGCTATGAAATCATCAGTTCCCGCGCCTTCGCGTCGCTGCCCGATTTCTTCAACGGCTCGATGAATCTGCTCGCACCCGGCGGTGTTTGGCTCGCCATGAAGGGCAAGGTGCCGGTCGACGAACTCGCTGTATTGCCCAAGGGCGTGTCTGTGTTTCACGTGGAACAACTGACGGTTCCGGGCTTGGATGCCGAGCGCTGCATTGTCTGGGCACGCAAGGCTCCCGCCGAAATCAGCGCCTGATTCACGAAAAGAGGGGGCGACACCGGTAAAAGCCGGTGTCCGAACGATCTTCGCGGCAGTGTGCTCGCTTAGACTCGATGCCTCCCTCTGGTCTCCTTCCTGGCTCGCTTTTTCGAGGCAAACCCATGTTCGGCATCGCTGACTACGGCGCATTCGTCGCCGCCATCATCCTGTTCCTCTTGATTCCCGGCCCGGGCAATCTGGCGCTGATCACCTCGACGAGCAAGGGCGGCATCCGTGGCGGTCTCGCCGCGACGGCCGGAGTGATCGTCGGCGACCAGTTCCTCCTCTGGGCAGCGGTGGCCGGCGTGTCGGCCGTCATGGCTGCCTACCCGGCTGCGTTCAAGGCAGTGCAATGGCTGGGCGCAGCCTATCTGGCCTGGATGGGCATCAAGATGCTGATGGCGAAGCCCGGCTCGGCCCCGATCCTCAACATCAAGCCCAGCCACTTCATGCGCCAGGCATTCACGATCACGCTGCTGAATCCGAAGGCGATCGTGTTCTACATGGCCTTCTTCCCGCTGTTCGTGGACCCGGCCCGGCATCAGGGCGTGATCACTTTCGGCGCGATGGCCGTGACCATCGCCGCGCTGACCTTCCTGTACGGCCTGACCTCGACGTTGCTCACGCACTTCCTGGCCGAGCGCATCCGCGCGAATCCCCGCATTTCCACCACGCTCGAAAAGCTTGCCGGCAGCTTCCTGATCGCCTTCGGCGTCAAGCTCGCAATCTCGCGCTGATCGATCGACCCCCGGTACTCACATGGCCAAGATTTTCTGCATCGCCAACCAGAAGGGCGGCGTCGGCAAGACCACCACCACCGTCAATCTCGCCGCCGGTCTGGCAAAGGTAGGCCAGCGCGTGCTGATGATCGACCTCGACCCGCAGGGCAATGCCACCATGGGTTCGGGCATCGACAAGCGCGAGCTGGAGTTGACGGTGTACGACGTGCTGCTCGAATCGGCCTCGGTGGCCGAGGCGCGGGTCAAGGCCGACAAGCTGGTGGAAGGCGGTTGCGGCTACGACGTGCTGGGCGCCAACCGCGAGTTGGCAGGTGCCGAAGTCGAAATGGTTGCGCTCGACCGCCGCGAGAAGCGCCTGCGCACCGCGCTGGCAGCCGTCGGTGCCGAGTACGACTTCGTGCTGATCGACTGCCCGCCCAGCCTGAGCCTGCTGACGCTGAACGGGCTGTGCGCCGCTCACGGCGTGATCGTGCCGATGCAGTGCGAGTACTTCGCGCTCGAAGGCCTGACCGACCTGGTCAACACCATTAAGCAGGTGCACGCCAACCTCAACAAGAACCTGCAGATCATCGGCCTGCTGCGCGTGATGTTCGATCCGCGCATCACGCTGCAGCAGCAGGTGAGCGAGCAGCTCAAGTCCCACTTCGGCGACAAGGTGTTCGACACCGTCATCCCGCGCAACGTACGGCTGGCCGAGGCGCCAAGCTACGGGCTGCCCGGCGTGGTGTTCGACCCGGCCGCGCGCGGCAGCCAGGCCTTCATCGCCTTTGCGCAGGAACTGGTCGACAAGATGCCGCCCGCGAGCGCCTTTGCCTCCGGCGCGGTGGCTCCGCCGATCGCACCGGTTGCGCGGATTACGCCGGACCTGCCGATTCCCGACGACGTCATGGCGCCGGCAGCCGCGCCGGCTACCGACTCGACAAGTGAGAACAATGCCTGACGGCCGCATGCGACCCGCAGGATGCTATCAAATCCGTAGCAAATGACAGAGCCTCGCATCCTGCTGTTGCCCGGTTGGCAGAACAGCGGCCCCGGCCATTGGCAGACCCGCTGGGAATCGGTCCATGGCGATCACCGCGTCGAGCAGCACGAGTGGATGCGCCCGCTGCGTGGCGACTGGTCCGCGCGGCTCGAAGAAGAAGTGCTGGCGTCGCCCGGCCAGGTGGTCTTCGCGGCGCACAGCCTGGGCTGCATCCTCGTTGCCGCCTGGGCCGCGCATTCGCGCAACACGCACAAGGTGCGCGGCGCGCTGCTGGTCGCACCCGGAGACGTGGAGAGCGACAACCTGCGCCAGCAGATTCCCGGCTGGGCGCCCATCGTGCGCGAGCCGCTGCCGTTCCCGGCGGTGCTGATCGCCGCCAACGACGACCCTTACTGCGAAGCTTCGCGCTCCCGCCAGCTTGCCGCCGACTGGGGTGCGCGCTTCGTCGATGCCGGCGCGGGCGGTCATCTGAATGCCGAATCGGGCCTGGGCGACTGGCCCGAGGGCCGGAAACTCCTGAACGAAATCTCGAAAGAAAAGAACTGATGGCGACCAAGAAACCCAAGGGACTGGGCCGCGGCCTCGAAGCGCTGCTGGGCCCGACGGCCGCCCCATCCGCCGACAACACAAGCGGCGGCAGTGGCAGCGTCAACGATGCGGAGGAGGGCGGCGCGCAACGCAACCCGAGCACGCTGATGCTCGACCAGATGGTCGCCGGCGTCTACCAGCCGCGCACGCGCATGGACGAGGGCGCGCTCTACGAGCTGGCCGAGAGCATCAAGGTGCAGGGCATCATGCAGCCGATCCTGGTGCGCCGGCTCGATCCCGACTCGGCGGCGGCCAAGAACGCCGAGTACGAAATCATCGCGGGCGAGCGGCGCTTCCGTGCCGCGAAGCTCGCCGGCCTCGACAGCGTGCCGGTGCTGGTGCGCGACGTGCCCAACGAGGCCGCTGCGGCGATGTCGCTCATCGAGAACATCCAGCGCGAGGATCTCAATCCGCTCGAAGAGGCCCAAGGTTTGCAACGCCTGGTGACCGAGTTTGGGCTCACTCACGAGCAGGCCGCGCAAGCCGTGGGCCGCTCGCGCAGTGCGGCCAGCAACCTGCTGCGCCTGCTGAACCTGGCCGAGCCCGCGCAGCAGATGCTGATGGCCGGCGACATCGACATGGGCCACGCCCGCGCGTTGCTGTCGCTCGACCGCGGCACCCAGATCACGGCCGCCAACCAGATCGCGGCCAAGAAGATGTCGGTGCGCGAGGCCGAGTCGCTGGTGAAGAAGCTCGCGGCCGAGTTCACGCTCACGCCTTCGCGCCGCAGCAATGATGGCGAGAAGTCGCGCGACCTGCTGCGCGTGGAAGAAGAACTGGCCGACCTGCTCACGGCCGAGGTCGAGGTCCGCATCAAGAAGCGCACCAAGCGCGGCGGCCGCGTCGAGGAAAGCGGCGAGCTCGCGATCCACTTCGGCTCCATCGAGGCGCTCAACGGACTGATCGAACGCATCCGCCGAACGGCCTAGTGTTGTGAATCAGGGCTCCGGCATTCGTTTGATTGATTCCTGCAATCCTTTGCGCGTATCCTCGACCGCTGGTTTTTCCAACCCCAGTTCTCTGAACAAACAGAGGGAGTAGTCCACCATGCAGCTCACCAGGTTTCCGCTCGCGGCCATCGCCGCCGGCGCACTTCTTCTCACCGGTTGCGCCGCGACCGACATGCAAATGGGCAGCCAGTCGGCCAAGACCATGGCCACCGGCAGCGCGGCGGGTGGCGCCACCGACAACGCCAGCAGCCAGCTCGAGCGCTGCGAATCGCCGCTCGGCACCGTCTCCCTGATCGAGAACCAGAACGCGGGCTGGTACACCATCCTCACCGGCGAATACCGCCTGCCTCCCACTGCCAACCTGCTGCGCCTGCTGGTGCAGCAATCGAACTGCTTCATCGTGGTCGAACGCGGCGCTGCAGGCATGAATGCCATGACGCGCGAACGCGCGCTGATGCAGTCGGGCGAAATGCGCGGCGGCAGCAACTTCGGCCGCGGCCAGATGGTCGCTTCCGATTACGGCCTGTCGCCCGAAATCGTGTTCAGCAACAGCGACGCTGGCGGCGTCGGCGGCGCGCTCGGCGGCCTGGTGGGTGGCGGCCGTGGCCGTGCGCTCGCTGCCCTGGGCGGCAGCATGCAGACCAAGGAAGCCAGCGCGATGTTGACCCTGATCGACAACCGCTCCGGTGTGCAGGTCGCCGCTTCCGAAGGCAGCGCCTCCAAGACCGACTTCGGCGCCTTCGGTGCACTCGCTGGTCGCAGCGCGGGCGGCGGCCTCGGTGGCTACACCAACACCGCCCAGGGCAAGGTGATCGCCGCGGCCTTCATGGACGCCTTCAACCAGATGGTCCGCTCGCTGCGCAACTACAAGGCGCAGACCGTGCGCGGCCAGGGCCTCGGCGGCGGCGGCCGCCTGGGCGTGGACGGTGGTGCGGCACCCTCGCAGACCTACGTGCCGGCAGAGAAGGCACCAGCCCGTCGCCGCAGCAACTGATCGATCGATCGGTCATCGCACAACAAAAAGCCCGGCGGCTCGCAAGAGCCCCGGGCTTTTTCGTTGAGTGCTGAGCGGAATCAGAGGCTGAAGATCTTCCCCGGATTCATGATGTTCTTCGGGTCGAGCGCGCGCTTGATCGTGCGCATCATGTCGATGGCGCCCGCGCCAGCCTCGTTCACCAGGAACTCCATCTTGTGCAGTCCCACGCCGTGCTCGCCGGTGCAGGTGCCTTCGAGCGCCAGCGCGCGGCTCACCAGCGCGTGGTTCAGCTCCTCGGCCTTCACGCGCTCCTCGGGGATGTTCGGGTCGAGCAGGTAGCCGAAGTGGAAGTTGCCGTCGCCCACGTGGCCGACGAGGAAGTAGGGGATGCCGCTGGCATCGGCCTCGGCCACCGAGTCGAGCAGGCAGTCGGCCAGGCGCGAGATCGGCACGCAGGTGTCGGTCGAGATCACGCGGCAGCCGGGACGCGACTGCACCGCCGCGAAGTAACTGTTGTGCCGCGCCGTCCACAGGCGCGTGCGCTCTTCCGGCGTGCTCGCCCATTCGAAGGCATTGCCGCCATGGCCGCTCGCGATTTCCTGCACCGTCTCGGCCTGCTCCTTCACGCCGGCGGGCGAGCCGTGGAACTCCATCAGCAGCATCGGTTCCTCGCGCAGGTTGAGCTTGGCGTAGGCGTTCACCATGCGCACCGTGTTCACGTCGATCAGCTCCACGCGCGCGATCGGCACGCCGAGCTGGATGGTTTCGATGGTGGTGCGCACCGCGGCCTCGATGCTCGGGAACGAGCAGATCGCCGCGGACACCGCCTCAGGCAGCGGGTAGATGCGCAGCGTGATCTCGGTGACCACGCCCAGCGTGCCTTCGCTGCCCACCATGAGGCGCGTGAGGTCGTAGCCGGCCGACGACTTCTTCGCGCGCGTGCCGGTGCGGATGACGTCGCCCGCGGCCGTCACCACCTCGAGCGCCAGCACGTTCTCGCGCATCGTGCCGTAGCGCACCGCGTTCGTGCCGCTGGCGCGCGTGGCCGTCATGCCGCCGATGGATGCGTCGGCACCCGGGTCGATGGGGAAGAAAAGGCCCGTGCTCTTGATCTCTTCGTTGAGCTGCTTGCGCGTGACGCCGGGCTGCACCGTCACCGTGAGGTCGTCGGCATTCACCGACAGCACCTTGTTCATGCGCGAGACGTCGATGCTGATGCCGCCCTGCACCGCCAGCAGGTGGCCTTCGAGCGAGGAGCCCACGCCGAAGGGGATGACCGGCACGCTGTGCTCGCTCGCGAGCTTCACCGCGTCTGCAACATCCTGCGTGCTCTCGGCGAACACCACGGCGGAGGGGGGCGGCGCGTCGAAGGAAGACTCGTCGCGCCCGTGCTGCGTGCGCACCGCCATCGCCGTGGAACAGTTGGCGCCGAAGCGTGCCTTCAGCGCCTCGATCAGGCTGTCGGGCACGTCGCGCAGATGAAGCTCCGGCATCAGGTGCGAGGTTTGGGTCGGGGCGTTCATCGGCTGTCTCCTGGCGGGGTGGGGGTGATCGGCCATTCTACGGAGCGAGCACCATAATGCGCTTCGGAAAAACATGAACCCCACCACACTCAGCGCCCTTGCGGCCTTCCCCTCGCAGCTGGAGGCCCACTACGCGGCCATTCCCTTCGCCTTCAGGCACTGGACGCCGCCTTCATGGGAAGGCGTGCCCAGCGAGGCCTTCACCGCCATCGAGCAGCTCTGCCATGTGCGCGACATCGAGATCGAGGGCTACCACGTGCGCTTCCGGCGCACGCTGGCCGAATCGCATCCCACGCTCGCATCCATCGACAGCGAGCCGCTGGCCATCGAGCGCAACTACGGCGCGGCCGATGCGGCGCAGGTGCTGGCCGATTTCCGCATGGCGCGCGCGCAGACGATGGAGATCATCTCCAGCCTGAGCGACGCGCAGCTCGCGCGCACGGCAGTGTTCGAAGGCTACGGCCCGCTCACGATGCGCAGCCTCATCCACTACCTCTGCAGCCATGACCAGCAGCACCTCGCCGGTCTGCAATGGCTGGCGGGCAAGATCGACGCGTCGACCGTCGCGCAGTAAGAAAGAAGCAGGAGCGCCCATGGGCAACCGACTTTCCCAGATCGCCACCCGCACCGGCGACGACGGCACCACTGGCCTCGGCGACAACACGCGCGTGTCGAAGGACAACCTGCGCGTGCACGCGATGGGCGACGTGGACGAACTCAACTCGAACATCGGCGTGCTGCTGTGCGAGCCCATGCCGGAGCCCGTGCGCGAGCTGCTGGTCGACGTGCAGCACCAGCTCTTCAACCTCGGCGGCGAACTCTCCATGCCGGGCTTCACGCTGCTGAAGTCCGAGGCCCTGCTGCAGCTGGACAACGCACTTGCCGAACACAACGCAGCGCTGCCGCGCCTGGCCGAATTCATCCTTCCCGCCGGCACACGCGCGGCCTCGCTCGCGCATGTGTGCCGTACGGTGGCGCGCAGGGCCGAGCGTGCCGTGGTGGCGCTGGGCGCCGTCGAACAACTCAACGACGCGCTGCGCCAATACCTCAACCGGCTCAGCGACCTGCTCTTCGTGCTCGCGCGCGTGCTCAACCGCATGGACGGCGGCGACGACGTCTACTGGAAGAGCGAGCGCATGGCGCGTGCTGCCGCTGTGGCAGCGGAAGACACAGACACCAAGGAGGCTCCATGAAACTTTCCTTCTCTTTCCACGCGTCGCTTGCCGTGGCTATGTCCGCCATGCTGTGCCTGCCCGGTCTCGCGCAGGCCCAGAGTGCCGACAACCCGCCGAAGGCGCAGCGCGCCCATACGCTCAAGCAACCCTCGCGCGGCGGCAAGGTGGTGGGCAGCGTGCAGCGCGGCACCAACGCCGCCGGCCGCAGCATCGACCGCGCCGACGCGGCTACGCGGCGCGGCGTCAACAACGTGTCGGAAAAGGCCAGCCGGCCCGTGCGCCGGGTGGGCGAGGCCTTCGGGCGCAAGCTCTCGCCAGGATCGAGCGGACGCGCTGCACCGCCGTCCGTGGGCCCGCAAGGCAGCGCGCCTTGAGCTTCCCGAGATGTCTAGAAACATAGAGATCAAGGCCCGCATCGACAGCGTGGAACGCGTTGCAGCCATCGCTGCGACACTGGCCGACAAGGGCCCCATCGAGATCGCCCAGGACGACATCTTCTTCCGCTGCACCGACGGCGCCGACCGCCTCAAGCTGCGCACCTTCGCGCCCGACCGCGCGGAGCTGATCTTCTATCGTCGCGCCAACAGCAGCGGTCCGAAGGAATTGTTCTACCTGATCACGCCCTGCGCCACGCCCGACGTGCTGCGCGAATCGCTCACGCTCGCCTGGGGCCAGGCGGGCCGGGTGCGCAAGCAGCGCCGGCTGTTCCTCGCGGGCCGCACGCGCATCCACCTCGATCGCGTGGAAGGGCTTGGCGAATTCCTCGAGCTCGAAGTGGTGTTGGAGGAGGGCGAGTCGGCCGAGGCCGGCATCGCCGAGGCGCATGCACTCATGGCGCAATTGGGCGTGCGCACCGATCAGCTGGTGCAGGGCGCCTACGTCGACCTGCTCAACGCCAGCCAGCGGACTTGAGCTGATCCGCCAGGAGCTGCGCGACCGTCTCGTAGCCTCGCGCATTCGCATGGATGCGGTCGGAGCGCAGCGACGAATCCGAGAGCACGCTCGAATACACGTTGGCGACCAGCAGCGCCTGCTGCGCCTTCGCCACCTCTTCGTAGAACGGCGCATCGCTGAGCGACCCCACCGCCGCGCGCATCGCGTCGGGCGCGGGCGTCGCCAGCACGGCCACGTAGGGCGTGTGCGCGCGCGCCTGGGTGACGAGCTCCACGAGGTTGTCGCGCGTGGATGCGGCCGACACGCCACGCAGCATGTCGTTGCCGCCGATGCCGATCAGGATCGCGTCGTAGCTCGCGCCGCCCAGCAGACCTGGCAGGCGCTGCAGCGCGCCCGCCGAGGTGTCGCCGTTGACGCCCGCGTTCTCGACCTGCCAGCCAGTGAGCTCGCCCAGCTTCACCGGCCATGACGCCTCGGGCGGCGCGCCGTAGCCGAAGGTCAGGCTGTCGCCCAGGGCCAGCACGTGGGCTCCGGACTTCAGCGCCGCCGTCGAGGGCTTGCGCCTGCCGCATGCCGCCAGGAGGCTCGCAGCGGATACGCCCGCCAGCAGATGGAGAAGGTGTCGTCGCTTCATGTGGCGCGCAGCTTAAACGCAGCCCGAAGCCGCGCGAGCGCTTGTCCCTTTGCTCGGAAAGCGCATAAGCCTCCCCGTTTTTGTTCGTTCCCCGGTGTGGAGCGCGGGCGAAGAATGACTGGCTCCCCGCACCTCTCCCATCCATCACCGGACCCGAACGACACCATGCCGCTGCTCTTGAACCGCCACCGCTTCCTGCGTCATGTGACCGCACTCTCCATGGCCCTGCTGGTCGTGCCTTTTGCCGCATTGGCCGCACCTGCCACCGGCGAGCCGGTGTGGTTCGGCGTGAGCGGGCCCGTCACCGGACAGAACGCGCAGTACGGTGCGCAGTGGAAGGCCGGCTTCGACCTCGCGCTGGAGCACATCAACGCGCAGGGCGGCATCCACGGCCGTCCGCTGGCCTACAACTTCGAAGACAGCCAGAGCGACCCGCGCCAGTCGGTGGCCATCGCGCAGAAGCTGGTGAACGACAAGCGCGTGCTCATCGAGCTCGGCGACTTCTCCAGCCCGGCCTCGATGGCCGCCTCGCCCATCTACCAGCGCGCGGGCCTGGTGCAGCTGGGCTTCACCAACTCGCACCCCGACTTCACCAAGGGCGGCGACTACATCTGGAGCCCCTCCATCAGCCAGGCCGACGCGCAGCCACTGCTGGCCGAGCTCGCGGTGAAGACGCTGGGCTTCAAGCGCATCGCCGTGCTGTATCTGAACACCGACTGGGGCCGCACCAGCAAGGACGTGCTCGTGAAGGCCGCGCAGGAGCGCGGCGCGCAGGTCGCCATCGCCGAGGGCTACCAGCCCGACGAAAAAGA
The DNA here is from genome assembly GCF_048302515.1 of Variovorax sp. 350MFTsu5.1. Classification (NCBI taxonomy): domain Bacteria; kingdom Pseudomonadati; phylum Pseudomonadota; class Betaproteobacteria; order Burkholderiales; family Comamonadaceae; genus Variovorax; species Variovorax sp. 350MFTsu5.1. The sequence continues at coordinate 106,514 of NZ_CP157620.1, forward strand.
CTTCCGCTCGACCCTGGTGCGCGTGCGCGACGCCAACCCCGACGGGCTGGTGCTCATCTCCTACTACCCCGACGGCGCTCTCATCGCGGGCCAGGTGCGCAGCGTGGGGCTGAAGCAGCCCATCGCCGCGGTGGGCTCGGTGTATTCGCCGAAGTTCATCGAGCTCGGCGGCGCGGCGGTGAACGGCATCTACACCAACACCGCGTTCTATCCCGACGAGCCGCGCGCCGAGGTGCAGGACTTCGTGAAGAGCTTCCGCGCCAAGTACGGCAAGGAGCCCGACGCCTTCAACGCCTACGCCTACGACGCGGTGGTGTACGCAGCCGCCGCGCTGCGCCAGGCAGGCCCCAATGCCGACCGCAAGGCCGTGCGCGATGCGTTCTACAAGATCAAGGACGTGCCCAGCGTGATCTTCGGCAAGGCCAGCTTCGATGCGCAGACGCGGCGGATCATCGGCGTGAAGAGCGTCAACCTCGTCGTGAAGGACGGCAGGTGGGCGCAGCTGGACGAGAGGGCGGCGGTGGCTGCATCGAAATGAGCAGTCTCGCGCGTCGTTCCCTCTCCCGCTTGCGGGAGAGGGCCAGGGTGAGGGCAGGGGCCTTCGCAAAACAGCAGTCCCTCGCATCGGCCGCTGCACCCTCACCCCAACCCTCTCCCGCACGCGGGAGAGGGGGCAAAGCCGGCATGCCATGAGCTTCACCTCATTCTTCGACTACACCGTCAACGGCCTGATCATCGGCAACATCTATGCGCTGCTGGCGGTGGGGCTCGCGCTGATCTTCGGCGTCTCGCATCTCATCAACTTCGCGCACGGCTCGGTGTACACCGTGGGCGCGTACATCGGCTGGGCGTCGATCACGTACCTGCACGCGCCGCTGCCCGTGACCATCGCGCTGGTGGTGATCGGCTCGGGCGCGCTCGGCATGCTGATCGAGCGCGTGGGCCTGCGGCCGCTGCAGGGCTCGGCGCGCATCGCGCCGCTGCTGGCCACCATCGGCATCAGCTTCGTGCTCGACATCCTGGTGCAGCTGGTGTTCAGCCCCGACCCGCGCTCGCTGCCCACGCAGCTGCCCGACTGGCGCCTGCAGATCGGCACCGGCACCATCGGCGCGCTCGACATCCTCATTGCCGGCATCGGCCTCGCGAGCGCGGCCGTGCTGTTCGGCTTCCTGCGTTTCACGAAACTCGGCTGGGCCGTGCGCGCCACCGCGCAAGATCGCGACGCGGCGCAGCAGATGGGCGTGGACGTGGATCGCGTGAACCAGACCGTGTTCGCCATCGCCGCCGCGCTGGGTGGGCTCTCGGGCCTGCTGGTGGGCATGTACTACAACAACATCAGCCCGGCGATGAGCTTCCAGGCCACGCTCAAGGGCGTGGTGGCTACCGTGGTCGGCGGCGTGGGCAACGTGCCCGGCGCCATCGCGGGCAGTTTGCTGCTGGGGCTGATCGAGAGCTACGGCGTGGCGATCCTCGGTACGCCGTACCGCAATCTCTTCGCCTTCGCGCTGCTGCTTGTGATCCTGCTGTGGAAGCCCAACGGGCTGTTCGGACGCAAGCGCGCGTTGCCGCCCGAGCCGCTCACAGGCACCTTCATCGCGCCGAGCAAACCTTGGCACGTGCCGCGCAGCCTGCTGCTCGCGCTGTTCGCAGCGGCGGTGGCGCTGCCACTGTTCGACCCGTCTCCGTACCTGCTGCAGACGCTCACCAACGCGTGGCTCTACGGCGCGCTCGCGCTGAGCCTCACGCTGGTGGCCGGCACCATCGGGCAGATCTCGCTGGGCCATGCGGGGCTGCTGGCCATCGGCGCCTATGCATCGTCGCTGCTGGTGCTCGACCTGCGCCTGCCGGTGGGAACGGGCATCGTGCTCGCGGGCCTTCTCACTTCGCTGATCGGCACGGCGCTGATCTTCCCGGCCTTCAGGCTGCGCGGCCACTACGTGTCGATCGCCACGCTGGGCATCGGCGAGATCGTGGCGCTCACCATCCTCAACTGGGAAAGCCTCACGCACGGGCCCATCGGCGTGTCGGGCATTCCGCCGCTGTCGCTCTTCGGGCGCGATGCCTCGTCGAACGAGGCGCTCTACTGGGCTTCGTTCGGCGCGATGGTGCTGCTCGCGCTGCTGCAGTGGCGCCTTCTGCGCTCGCACCTGGGCCGCACCTTCCGCGCGGTGCGCGAGGACGAGGTGGCCGCGCGCGCCTATGGCGTGAGCCCCGACCGCTACAAGGCGCTGGCCTTCGGCTTCGGCGGCTTCGCAGCCGGCGTGAGCGGCGCCTTCACCGCGCACATGTACTCGTACATCAACCACGAGACCTTCGGCTCGCAGATCTCGATCCTGGCGCTGACGATGGTCATCCTCGGCGGGCTCGGGAACATCAGCGGCGCGCTGCTGGGCGCGGTGGCGCTCGTGAGCCTGCCGGAGCTGTTCCGCGTGACGGCGGAGTACCGGATGCTGATCTACGGCGTCGCACTGCTTCTCCTGATCCGATTCCGCCCGCAGGGTTTGCTGGGCACTGTCTGAAGGAACACACCACCATGAGCCACCTCAACGACTACCTCGCCGAGAAGCGCGCCGCCGTGCTGGCGCGCAATGCCGCCATCGAAGCCGGCACAGCGCGGCCCGTGCAACTCAAAGCAAGCGTGAAAGCCGAGGGCCGCAGCGGCGTGCGCCGGCTGCGCATCCGCGAACATCAGGTCATCAGCGACAGCCCGCCGGACTTCGCCGGCTACGAACTCGGGCCCAGCTCGCCCGAGCTGCAGCTGGGCGTGCTGGGCACCTGCGTCACGCACATCTTCCTGATCCAGGCGGCCGAGCGGCAGGTTCCGCTCGAGAGCCTCGAGGTGGAGGTGACGGGCATCATCGATCCGCGCGGCGGCAAGCCGGGCCACGAGAAGACGCCCATCTGGCCGCACGAGATCGGCTACACGGTGCACATCGACTCGCCCGCGAGCCGCGAGGAGATCGATGCGCTTTTCGAGGCGGTGGAGCGCAACTGCCCCATCCTCAATCTGCTGCGCAATCCGCAGACCATCCGTGCCGAGGTGAAGCACGTCGACTCGAAGGCTAGGGCGGGGGAGAAAACGGTCGATGCCGTCGCTGCTTGAGATACGCAGCCTCGTGCGCCGCTTCGGCGGGCTCACGGCCGTCAACGCGGTCGACCTGCACGTGGGCGAGGGCGAGCTGCTGAGCGTGATCGGGCCGAACGGCGCGGGCAAGACCACGCTGTTCAACCTCGTCACCGGCCTCGACCGGCCCGACGAAGGGCTGGTGCTGTTCGACGGGAACGACATCACCGGCCTGCCTGCGCAGCAGCTCGCGCAACGCGGGCTCGCGCGCACCTTCCAGCATGGGCGCGTGTTCGCGAATCTGACTGTGCTCGACAACGTGCTGGTCGGCGCGCACACGCGGCTGCGCGCCGTGAAACCGCGCCTGGGCGGTGTGCCCGGGTTGGGCGCCATCGCCGAGCTGGCGCTCGCGCTGGCGCAGCCCGGCGCGGTGCGCCGCGAGGAAGATGCGCTGCGCGAGGAAGCGCGCGAGATCATCGCGCTCTTCGGCCAGCGCCTTGCCCCGCGCATCGACCACCCGGCCTACAGCCTCTCCTACGCCAACCGCCGCCGCGTGGAGATCGCACGCGCGCTCGCGCTGAAGCCGCGCCTGCTGCTGCTGGACGAGCCCACCGCCGGCATGAACGAGAGCGAGACGGCCGAGATGCTGGAGATCATCCGCGGCCTGAGGGCGCGCGGCCAGGCCATCCTGCTGATCGAGCACAAGCTCGACCTGGTGATGCAGCTGTCTGACCGCGTGGCTGTGCTCGACGATGGCCGCAAGATCGCCGAAGGGCTGCCGGACGAGGTGCGCAACGATCCGGCGGTGATCGAGGCGTATCTCGGCCATCGCCATGTGGGCTCGGTGGAAACACCGAATGAAGAAGAGGCGGTGCCCGCATGATCGCCACCGTCGCCCGCACAGGCCTCGCTCCCTCGCCCCTCTGGGGAGAGGGTCGAGATGAGGGGCAGCCCGAACGCAGCGCGGCACCTGCCTTCCATGAGCCGCAGCAGGAGCAAGCGCTGCTCCAGCTGCGCAAGATCAACAGCTTCTACGGCCCCGTGCAGGCGCACTTCGATCTCGACATCGAAGTGCGCAAGGGCCGGATCGTCAGCCTGCTCGGCGGCAACGCGAGCGGCAAGTCGACCACGATGAAGATCGTGCTGGGCCTGCTCAAGCCGCGCTCGGGCGAGGTGCTCTTCAACGGCGAATCGACGCTGGGCCTGAGCACGCCGCAGATCGTGCGCAAGGGCATAGGCTCGGTGCCCGAGGCGCGCCGCCTGTTCCCCGCGATGACGGTGCGCGAGAACCTGCTGATGGGCGCCTATGCGCGCAGCGACCGCAAGGCCGTGGCGCAGGACCTGGAGCGCATGCTGGAGCTGTTCCCGCGCGTGGCCGAGCGCATCGAGTTCCAGGCCGGCACGCTCTCGGGCGGCGAGCAGCAGATGGTGGCGATGGCGCGCGCGCTCATGGGCCGGCCGCAGCTCATCTGCATGGACGAGCCGACCATGGGCCTGTCGCCGCTGTACGTCGACAAGGTGCTGGAGCTCATCGCGCGCATCAACGCGCAGGGCGTGTCGGTGTTCATGGTCGAGCAGAACGCGAGCCTCGCGCTGCAGATCGCGCACCACGGCTACGTGCTGCAGACCGGGCGCATCGTGCTGTCGGGTCCGGCGCGCGAGCTGCTGGCCGACACGCGCATCCGCGACGCCTACCTCGGCGGCGGCGGCGCGGCGCGCACCGCATCCTGAACCCGGAAATCCACGGAGAACGCATTCATGGCACTCAGGCTCGACCACATCGTCGTCGCGGTCCACGACCTCGAACGCACCATCGCCGACTACGGCGCGCTCGGATTCCACGTGCTGCGCGGCGGCGAGCATCCGGGCCGCGCCACGCACAACGCGCTGGTGGTGTTCGGCGACGGCAGCTACCTCGAGCTGATCGCGTGGCGCGAGCCTTCGCCCGGCGAGCGCTGGTGGCAGCTGCTGCACAAGCACGGCGAAGGCATCGTCGACTTCGCATTGCTGCCGCGCGACACCGCCGCCACCGTGGACGATGCGAAGGGGCGGGGGCTCGTGCTCGAAGGTCCGCTCGACGGCGGCCGCGTGCGGCCCGACGGCGAACGCCTGCGCTGGCAGACCGCGCGCCCGCTTTCTGCCGACCTGCCTTTCCTGTGCGGCGATCTCACGCCGCGCGCCTTGCGAGTGCCTGAAGGCGAGGTGCGAGTGCACGCCAACGGCGCCCTGGGCGTTGCGAGCCTGGCGGTGGCGGTCGTCGACCTCGATGCCACGCTGGCGCGCTACCGCGCCCTGCTCGGCAGCAGCATCGCCGCCGATGCCGACACTCACGTCGGCGAACCCGTGGCCGTGCCCGGCAGCAACGTGCGCATGGCCGTCATCGCGCTGGGACGCAGCGTGCTGGTGCTCTCCTCGCCGAGAGAGAACGGCGGCGGCGGGGGCAGGCTCGGCCAGCGCCTCGCGGCGCGCGGCGAAGGTCCCTATGCGCTCGTGCTGCACACCGACAGGCCGCAGTCCACGGGCAGCTTCGACCTGGCGAAGGCGCACGGCGCGTTGATCGAACTCGACCTGCCGCCGGTGGACCGCGATGCGAGGCGCGGCAGCGGCTCGCGCGTGCACCAGGCCCACAACACGGTCGGCGGCTGAGTCTTCGCTCCACCAGCCAGGGCTGAGTGCCGGCCCGTTGGCCGCCGCGTTCTGGCTCTAGTGCGAGTCGAGGTGCGTCTTGCGCAACTCGGCCTGCATCTTCTTCTGCAGGGCGGCGCCGCCCTTTTCGAGGGCCACGGAAGGCGCTGCACTTTCCTCGGTCACCGGCCGGTACTTGCGGCCCCAGATGCCGATCTGCGTGACCACCGGCAGCAGGTCGATGCCCGTCGGCGTGAGGCTGTAGACGGCTTTCTGCTTGTGGCTGGGATCGTCGGCCTTCGAGAGCACGCCGTACTCGACCAGCTTGTTCAGCCGCTCCGCGAGGATGTTGGAGGAGATGCCTTCTTCCGACTGCAGGAACTCGCGGAAGTGCCGCTTGCCCGCGAACATCATGTCGCGAACGATCAGCAGGCTCCACCGGTCGCCGAAGACTTCGAGCGCGAGGTTGATCGGGCATGCCGACTTTTCGCTGGAGGCCATGGTCTTTCCGATCTCTTTCAAAAACTGCTTGCATTTTTGCATCATTCACCGAATACTGCAACTGCTTGCATTTGACAAGCAGTTATTCCAGCCCCAACCGAATGGAGAGACAAGATGCCAACGACTCGAAAGACAAGCACGTACGCGGTGGTCGGAGCGACGAGCGACGTGGGAAAAGCAGTAGTCCGGGGCCTGCAGGCCGCGGGTCATCATGTACGGCCGGTCTCGCGCAGCGCGGGCGTTTCGCTGGATGACGCCGCTGCGCTGAGGCAGGTGTTCGCCGGCGTGGACGGCGCGTTTCTCATGGTCCCGTTCGACCTGCAGGCGGCGGACCTGCATGCCCGCGAGCGCGAGATCGGCGCCAACCTGGCGCGGGCGGTGAAGGAAGCCTCGGTGCGCCGCGTGGTGCTGCTGAGTGGCCTCAGCGCGCATCTGCGCAAGGGCAGTTCGCTGGGCGCCGCGCTGCTGGAGCAGGGCCTCGACGAGCTGCACATTCCCGAACTGGTCCATCTGCGCGCCGGCTTCTTCATGGAGAACTTCCGAAAGGGCCTCGACTTCGCATCGCAGGCTGGCACCGGCTTCTTCGGCACGCTGTTTCGCGGCGACCTTCCGATGCCGATGGTCTCCGCCGCAGACGTCGGCGATCGCGCGGTGCGGCTGCTGACCGACGAAACCGCCACCCTCACGCGCGTGCACGAACTGCACGGCGGTGGCGACTACACGATGGCGCAAGCCACCGCCATCCTCGGCGCAGCCATCGGCAAGCCCAAGGTGCAGTACGTGCAGGTGCCTCACCAGGACGCACTGGCGAGCATGCTCGGCGCCGGCATGTCGCCGAGCTTTGCCGAAGCGGTGCTCGAAACCGCACGCAGCTTCAACGAACAGGAAGGATGGGCTCTGGAAGCCCGTTCGCCACGCAACACGTCGTCCACCACGCTGGAGCAATGGGCGAAGGCCATACTGCCCGAAGGAGAACGCGCATGACCAGAAAGCTCATCCTGCAAATGCAGATGTCGGTCGACGGCTATGTGTCGCCGGCCGATGGCAGCCTCGACTGGCAACTCTGGGGCTGGGGCGATCGCTGGGGTTGGGACGACAGGCTGAAGCGCGACTTCAACGCCGTCTTCGAAGGCATCGACACCATCCTGCTGAGCCGGCTCATCGTGCAGGAGGGCTACCTCGATCACTGGGGCCGTGCCGCGAAGAGATTCCCCGCGGATCCGCACTACGCCTTCGCGCAGAAGATCGTCGAGGCGCGCAAGGTCGTGCTCACCGACAAGCTCGAGTCTTCGCGGTGGGAGCGCACCGTCATCGCAAGGGGCGGCATGGCGGAAGAAGTGAACGCGCTGAAGCGCGAACAGGGCAAGGACATCATCACCATCGGTGGCGTGGGCTTCGCGTCGGCGCTCGTGGCGGCGGGGCTGGTCGACGAGTTCCAGTTCTTCGTGAACCCCACGGCCGTGGGCGCGGGGCGCTCGGTGTTCCACGATCCCCACAAGGGCCACAAGCTGCGGCTGCTGGGCTCGACGGCCTACGAGAGCGGCATGGTGGTCAACCGCTACGTGCCAGTCACATGAAGGACAAGGCGCCGCGCGGATACCAGCGCTTACCTGATTTCACCTGACCGCGACCTGAAGCGGCCGAATCGGACACACGCGCGGCACACAATGAACTCGTCATCAACGCATGAAGGAGTTCCGGATGAAGACCAACTCGAAGATCATGGCCATGGGCGCCGCGGCACTCGCGATGTGCATGGCCGCAGGGAGTGCCTTTGCGCAGGATCGGCGCTTCGACAACAACGGCCGTCCCGGCGATGGCCGCTATGAGCAGCGCGACCGCAATTTCGATCGGCGCGGCCCGCACGGCGACCACTACCGCGGCAACCAGGACTTCCGGGATGGCCGCCAGTTCGACCGCCGCGGCTTCCCGCAGCCGCATACGGAATGGCGTCGTGGCGGCCGCGTGCCGCCGGAGTACCGTGGCCGCAACTACGTGGTGCAGGACTGGCGCGCCTACAGGCTGCAGCAGCCGCCCCGCGGCTATCAGTGGGTGGGCGTGGGCGGCGACTTCGTGCTCGCGGCCATCGCCACGGGCGTGATCGCGAACATCATCGCCGGCCAGTAAGCGGAACCGGCACGTGTCGCAAGGCCGCCGCAAGCAACCGCGGCGGCTTTTTTCGTTTGCGCGGAGAAGGAAGGCCCTCAGGCCAATGCCGCGGGTATTGACTGGGCGCAGACGTTGCGCCCCGTGATGGTCAGGCGCAGGCCACCGCCGTGCCACTCGAGCCAGTTGAGGCTCACGTACGCGTCGATGTCGGCGTCGTCGATGCGGTCGGCCTGTCGGCTCTGCAGCAGTTCAACCGTGGCGGGCAGGTTCCGTCTCAGGCGTTCTCGCCGCTCCGCTGCATCGGCCGCCCTCCGGGAGGCCTTTGTTTGCTGTTGCTGCTGCTGCGAGGTCGACGATGCCATTGCTGATCCATTTCCAGGAAGCCAAGGAATTAACCCGAATGTACGCCGCCTGCGTGAAGCTTCAGACTTCTTTTTTAACCATTCTGTCGTCCCCGGTACACAACCGCTTCCAGCTTCTGGACAAAGCCTAGATTTCGTAGTGGGAGGCCTTCTCCTGGTCTCCCAGAGCCCCTTCGACGACCGCGCGTGTCAGCGTGGGCGCGAAAGATTCGATGAAAGCGTAGACATATTTGCGCAGGTAAGTGCCGCGCCGCACGGCCAGCTTGGTGAGGTTGATGCCGAAGAGCCGCCCTGCGTCGATCGCGCGCAGCTGCGTGTCGCGCTCGGCCTCGTAGGCCACGCCGGCCACGATGCCGATGCCCAGGCCCAGCTGCACGTAGGTCTTGATCACGTCGGCGTCCATCGCGGCCAGCACGATGTTGGGCTGCAGTCCGCGCTGCTCGAAGGCCTCGTCGATGCGCGAGCGGCCGGTGAAGCCCGTGTCGTAGGTGATGAGCGGATAGCGCGCGAGCGCCTCCAGCGTGAGCGGCGCGTCGAGCAGCGGATGCCCCGGCGGCACTATTACCGAGTGCGTCCAGCGGTAGCAGGGCAGGGCGACCAGCTGCGGATAGTCGCCCAGCGCCTCTGTGGCGATGCCCACGTCGGCCTCGCCGTCCAGCAGCATCTGCGCGATCTGCTTGGGCGAGCCCTGGTGCAGGTGCAGCTTCACGTTCGGGAAATGCGCGCGGAATTCCTGCACGGCCACCGGCATCGCGTAGCGCGCCTGCGAGTGCGTGGCCGCCACCGAGAGCAGGCCGCTTTGCTGCGCGACGAACTCCTGGCCCGCGTGCTTGAGGTTGCTGCTCTCCATCAGCATGCGCTCGATGATCGGCAGCACGTGCCCGCCAGGTTCGGTGAGCCCCGTGAGCCGCTTGCCGGCGCGCACGAAGAGTTCTATGCCGAGCTCTTCCTCGAGCTCGCGGATCTGCCGGCTCACGCCGGGCTGGGAGGTGTGTAGTGTGTGGGCGACTTCGGTCAGGTTGAAGCCGCAACGAACGGCCTCGCGTACCGAGCGCAGTTGTTGGAAGTTCATCTGGCGCGGAGGAGTCATCGAAGCCCCGGGCTGGGGCCGACCGGCGATTCTCGGCAGAAGCGCTTATTCGGGGAACGATGCGTTTGTTGGTTTCACATGAGCAAAACATCTTTAAGGCGCTCCAGCAGCGGCCTATCTCCGGGCACTTGTGATTTCGCACGGCTGTGCTAAAGTTCGCCGCATGGACGCCAAGACCCAGAAAAGCGAACTCACCCGCGCCGCCATCGTCGGCGCGGCAATGAACCTCGCGCTGGCAGAAGGCCTGGAAGCGATCACGCTGCAGGCGGTGGCCAGCAGGCTGGGCCTGTCCAAGAGCGGCGTGTTCTCGCGCGTGGGTTCGCGCGAGGCGCTGCAGAAGGCCGTCATCGAGGAGTACGGCCGCGGCTTCCTGGCCGATGTGTTCGTGCCCGCCATGCAGAAGCCCAAGGGCCTGGCCCGGCTCAACGATATCGTGTCGCGCTGGATCGCCCGCACGCGCGATGTCGAGATGCACACCGGCTGCCTCTACATGGCCGGCGCCTTCGAGTTCGACGACCGCGAGGGCGAGCTGCGCGACGTGCTGCTCGGCGAAATCACCCGCTGGCGCGCCGCGCTGCGCCGCACCGTGCTGCAGGCCATCGAGACGGGCGAGCTCAAGGCAGACACCGATCCGGCGCAGCTCGTGAGCGAGCTCAACGGCGTGACCATGACCCAGCTGCACGACGCGCGCTTCCTGCGCGACCCGCAGGCCGCCGACCGCGCCACCCAGACCTGGCAGCGGCTTCTTTCCAGCTACCTCGCCTGAGCGAGGCCCCTTCAAGAACCAGGCGGATTCCCTGCGTTCGATTTGCCAAAATTTCGCACAGCCGTGCGATAAACAGGAGAAGCACCATGCTGATCATTGCCCTCTTTCTAGCCGCCTACGCGGCCGTCCTTGGCATCAAGGGCCTTCGCGACACCCTGCGCAGCCTGCCGCGCAGCAACCGCGACTGGGTCTGGTACTGAAGCCCGGAAGGACCACCGACCCATGACAAGCACTTCCCCTCCGGCAGCCGGCCACGCCGCGCAGTCCAACTACTACCGGCCCAGCCGCACGATGCGCGCGCTGCGCTTCGGCCTCACCACCTCGCAGCGCTTCTGGCCGGCGCTGGCGGTGCGCGCCGCCTACCGCGTCTTCGGCACGCCGCTGCCGCCCAAGTGGCTCTATCGCGGGCAGGGCCCCGGTGCCGAATGGCGGCGCGAGGACTGGTCCTTCGAAGAGGCCAGCGTCGGCATCTACCACCTCGCCGCGCAGGACTCGGGCGCCGAGTCGGCACCGGTGGTGCTGCTTGTGCATGGCTGGGGCGGCCATGCGGGCCAGATGCTGCCGCTCGCGCAGGCCGTGGCCGCCGCAGGGCTGCGGCCCGTGCTGCTCGAGCTGCCGGCCCATGGCCGCAGCGCCGGCACGATGAGCAATTCGCCGCAGTTCGCGCGCGCCATCGCCTACGTCGCGGCCCGGCTGGCGGCCGATGGCCATGCACTGCGCGCCGCCGTCGCGCATTCGCTGGGCGCCAACGGGCTGGCCCTGGCTGCCGCACGCGGGCTACCGGCCGAGCGCCTCGTGCTGCTCGCTCCGCCCGCTTCGCCGCGCGAATACACGCGTTACTTCGCCCACACCTTCGGGCTGAGCGAAGCCACGCGCCTCGCGATGCAGCGGCGCTTCGAATCGCGCGAGGGCGTGCTGATGCCGCAGCTCGAACCGGCGGCGGTGGGCCCGCGCATCGCGCAGCCCACGCTGATCGTTCATGACCGCGACGACCGCGTGAACCGCTTCGCCGACGCGCAGGCGTATCGCGATGCGATCCGCGGTGCGCAGCTCGTCGCCACGCAGGGATGGGGACATCGCCGCATCCTCAAGGAAGCCGAGGTGCTGACGCAGGTGGCGCGCTTCGTGGCGCAGCGCTGAACGCGGGCCCGGCGCTGCGCTTCAGGTCCTTCGCGCTCAGCGCGCCGGCGTCGGAGCCGGGTCGGGCAGCTCGATCTTGATGTCGAGCACTTCGAGGTTGTCCTGGGTCTCCAGGTTGACCTTGATGTCGTCCGCGTTGATCGACACGTACTTGGAAATCACCGCCACCAGCTCGCGCTGGAGTTCGGGCAGGTAGTCGGGCCGCTTCTTGCCGCTGAGGCTCGAGCGCTCGTGGGCGAGGATGATCTGCAGCCGCTCTTTCGCGACGCTGGCAGTCTTCTTCTTTTCGCCCAGCAGGAACGAGAGGAAGGACATGGGCTACTTGCTCCCGAAGATTCGCTTGAAGAAGCCCGGCTTCTCCGCCTCGACGAAGCGCATCGGCCGGTCCTCGCCGAGGAAGCGGGCCACCACGTCGGTGTAGGCCTGGGCCACGTCGGTTTCCTTGTCGTGGATCGCCGGCACGCCCTGGTTGGAGGCGTGCAGCACGCTCTCCGACTCGGGGATCACGCCGATCAGCTTGATGCGCAGGATGTCCTGAATGTCCTCCAGCGAGAGCATCTGGCCGCCCGCCACCCGGTTGGGGTTGTAGCGGGTGATCAGCAGGTGCTCCTTGATGGGCTCGCCGCCTTCCTTGGCGCGCTTGGTCTTGCTGCTGAGCATGCCCAGGATGCGGTCGGAGTCGCGCACCGAGGACACCTCGGGGTTGGTCACCACCAGCGCCTCGTCGGCGAAGTGCATGGCCATCATGGCGCCGGTCTCGATGCCCGCGGGCGAGTCGCAGACGATGTATTCGAAGTCCATTGCGGCGAGGTCGGCCAGCACCTTCTCGACGCCTTCCTGCGTGAGCGCTTCCTTGTCGCGCGTCTGCGAGGCGGCCAGCACGAACAGGTTGTCGCACTGCTTGTCCTTGATGAGCGCCTGGCTCAGGTTGGCCTCGCCCTGGATGACGTTGATCAGGTCGTACACCACTCGGCGTTCGCAGCCCATGATCAGGTCGAGGTTGCGCAGGCCCACGTCGAAGTCGATCACCGCCGTCTTCTTGCCCGCGAGCGCGAGGCCCGACGCGAAGCTGGCGCTCGTCGTCGTCTTGCCGACGCCGCCCTTGCCCGAAGTCACCACCACAATTTTGGCCATGGCCATTCCTTCTTGTTTCGATTCAGTTGTTGCTTGTCAGGGTCGCCGCATTCCGTGATCGGGTTCGCCCGGTCAGGGAATAGGGTCGATGGAAATCTTCTTGCCGTCCAGGCGCACCTGGGCCGGCTTGCCCAGCACCGTGTCGGGCAGCGGCACCTCGTTGGTCCGGTAGATGCCGGCCACGGCTACCAGCTGGGCCTCCATGCAGGTCGAGAAGATCCGCGCCTCGGTGTTGCCGCGCGCGCCGGCAATGGCCTTGCCGCGCAGCGGCGCGTACACGTGCACGTTGCCGTCGGCGATGACTTCCGCGCCGAAACTCACGATGGCAGTCACCACCACGTCGCCGCCGCGGGCGTAGACCTGCTGGCCCGAGCGCAGCGGCTTGTCGATCAGCAGCGTGCCGTTGGTTGGCACCGGCACCTCGCGCACGATCTGCGGGGCCTCGGAGGCCGGGGGCTCGGCCGGCGGGGCCGGGGCGCGGGGCGCCGGGGCCGCGGGCATGGCCGCCACCGAGAGGCCGGCCGCGCGCGCTGCGGCGTGCTGGGTGTCGTTGCCGCCGCGCACCGCGATGGGCTGCGTCTGGTGGCGTGCCAGCAGGCCGCGCAGGGCGGCGAAGTCGATGTCGCCGTCATCCTGCGACTCCTGCAGCAGCGAGAGGTCGATCACCACCGGCTCCTGCTCGAAGAAGTCGGGCGAATCCGCCAGCTGGGCGTCGAGCGCCTCGGCCAGCACGTCCAGGTCGGACGTCTTGAGGATCACTGCGATCAGCGGCAGCGTGGCGCTCTTGAATTCGAAAACCGCCTTGGTGCGCGCGGCGGAGACATCGGCCATTGGGAAAACGTCGGTGCGAAAAGCGTTGGAGTCTAACGGGCGCGGGCCAAAGGCCGGTGAAGGGCCCCCGCCTCAGGCCCTCCGGCAAACACTTCTTTCATGAGGTTACCAAGCTAACCCCCAGGCTTCGCGGCACTTCGTGTCGCTTCGCCAACCCCCTTGCAGGGGGCGATACCGGTGGCCCGGCAAAGCCGGTTCCACGGTATCCCTGGAAGGGCTCGCTCGCAGTTCAATTCCTGGAGCGGCCCAGCAGCGCGTAAAGAATGATCGCGCCGAAGGTCGCGCAGCCGATGCCGCCCAGGGCGAAATCGCCGAACTTCAGCGTGAAGTCGCCCGTGCCGATGATCAGCGTGATGGCCGCCACGATCAGGTTCCTGTTCTGCGAGAAGTCGACCTTGTTGTCGACCCAGATCTTGGCGCCCGCGATGGCGATCAGGCCGAACACCACGATGCTCACGCCGCCCATCACCGGCAGCGGAATGGCCTGGATCAGCGCTCCGAACTTGGGGCTGAATCCCAGCACCAGCGCGATGACGGCGGCCACCACGAACACGGCGGTGGAATAGATGCGCGTGGCCGCCATCACGCCGATGTTCTCGGCATAGGTGGTCACGCCGGTGCCGCCTGCGGCGCCGCTCACCACGGTGGCGATGCCGTCGCCGATGAAGGCGCGGCCCATGTACGGGTCGAGGTTGCGGCCGGTCATGGCCGTCACCGCTTTCAGGTGGCCGAGGTTCTCGGCCACCAGGATGATCGCCACGGGCGCGATCAGCAGCATCGCGTTGGCCGTGAACACCGGCGCGGTGAAGGTCGGCATGCCGAACCAGGCCGCGTTGGCGATGCCGCTCAGGTCCACCGGCTTGCCCATGCCCATGCCATTGGTCAGCGCGGCGTAGACCAGCGTCGCCAGAATGAGCCCCACCAGGATCAGCAGGCGCTGCAGCATGCCGCGGGTGAACACCGCCACCAGGCCCACGCAGAGGAAGGTCACGGCCTGCATCCAGGCGTCGAAGTTGCCTGCCGCCATGTTCTTGACGGGCACGCCCGCCAGGTTGAGCCCGATCACCGCCACCACCGCGCCCGTGACCACGGGCGGCATGAAGCGCTCGATCCAGCCCGTGCCGATGGCCTGCACGATGGCCCCGATCAGGATGTACACCACCCCGCAGGCCACGATGCCCCCCAGCGCCACCGCGATGTTGGCGTTGGGCCCCTTGCCCGCGTAGCCGCTGGCGGCGATCACCACGCCGATGAAAGCGAAGCTCGAGCCCAGGTAGCTGGGCACCTTGCCGCCGGTGACGAAGTAGAAGATGAGCGTGCCGATGCCGCTCATCAGGATCGCGATGTTGGGGTTGAAGCCCATAAGGATCGGCGCCAGCACCGTGGCGCCGAACATCGCGATGACGTGCTGCACGCCCATCGCGCCGGTCTGCAGCCAGGGCAGCCGCTCGTCGGGCGCGATCACCGCGCCGTTGGCCAGCGCGGACGCGGGCCGTTCAGTCCAGTTGAACATTCTTCTATCTCCTCTTGTTGGATGTAGTGCTCGGTGGCCGGGACGTCCCGGCTTTCCCGGGGCGTGATTGTGGGTGATGAACCCCGCCCTGAACACCGGCATGCACCCTGCCGCAGGAGAAAGAAAGCCGCCGCCTTCAGCGCGCCTGCAGCACCGCCATCGTGATGCGCGATACGCAGGTCAGCTCGCCCGCCTCGTTGGTCAGGTCGATCTGCCAGACCTGCGTGGTGCGCCCCCGGTGCACCGGCCGCGCCGTGCCGATCACCCAGCCGCTGGTCACCGAGCGGATGTGGTTGGCGTTGATGTCCAGGCCCACGGCGCGGTCGCCCTCGGGGGCCGAGTAGTGGGCGCCGCAGGAGCCCAGCGTCTCGGCCAGCACCACCGACACGCCGCCGTGCAGGATGCCGTAGGGCTGGCGGGTGCGCTCGTCCACGGGGCAGCGGGCGCGGATGAAGTCGTCGCCCACCTCCAGGAACTCGATGCCCAGCGCGGAGACGGCGGTGCCCACGTGGTTGCTCGTCAGGGTCTCGACGGAGACCTCTTTCTTCCAGATACGCATTCGGTGCTTCCTTCTTTCTTTTCTCTTGCCTGTAACAGGTGGTCAAAACTATAGCGATGGCGGCTGACAAACCGAGTCGCCTTTGCGTGCTACCTTGCGCCGATGAAGCTCCCCCTGCGCCGCTGGCTCCTCGGCATCGCCGTTGCATTGCTGCTGGGCGTGGGCGCGCTGGTGTGGGTGGTGAGCGCGCGCCTGCCCACCGACGACGAGGTGGCCGCGAAGATCGCCGAGGCCTTCGAGAAGCGCTTCGGCGTGGCCCTGAAGGTGGGTGGCGCCCATTGGGCGCTGGTGCCGGTACCCGTGCTCGTGCTGTCCGACATCGCCACCGACCAGCCCCGCCCCATCACCCTGCGCCGCGTGAGCGTGCAGCTGCAGCTTGCGCCGCTGCTGCAGCGCGTCATTGCGGTGGACGAGATCGAGGTCGACGGCCTGGTGTTGCCGCGCGCCTCGGTGCGTGCCTTCCGGGGCAAGGGGCCCAAGCCGCGGGAGAGCGGGGAGGGCGTCATCGCGTTGCCGGCGCCATGGACGCTCGCGCCCGTCCCCGTGGAACAGCTGCGCTGGCGCGACGTGAGCTGGATCGACAGGCGCGACATCTCCCTGGCCTACGACGGCGACATCCGCTTCGACCCCGGCTGGCGCCCGCGTCAGGCCCGCATCGAGCGCGCCGGCACCCCTTCGCCCGTGCGCCTGCGGCTGGACCGCCAGGCCGGGCAGGACCGCTGGCGCACCCGCATCGACGTGGGCGGCGGCACCTGGAACGGCGTCTCCCGCCTCGAGACGCAGCCCGACGGCAAGCTCCAGCTCTCGGCCGACCTGGAGCCGCGCCAGATCGACATCGAGAGCCTGGTGCAGGCCTTCGGCCGCCGCACCTCGGTGGCCGGCAAGTTCTCGGGCACCACCACGCTCGCGGCCGAGGCGGCGAGCGCCGAGGATCTCGGCGCGCTCATCCGCAGCCTGCACACCCGCACCACCTTCTCGGTCCAACCGGCCACGCTCACCAGGCTGGACGTGGCCAAGGCCGTCACCACCGCAGGCATCAGCCGAGGAGGCACCACCGCACTGGACGAACTCACCGGCACCCTCGACACCCAGGGCACCGAGGACGGCGTGGTGATGCAGTACAGCAACCTCAAGGCCCGCTCGGGCGTGCTCACCGCCAGCGGCAACCTGAAGCTCTTCAACCGCAAGCTCGACGGCGAGATCGCGGTCGACCTCGTCGACGGCGTGGTCGGCGTGCCGCTGAAGGTGGGCGGCAGCATGAGCGACCCCGAACTCTCGCTGACCGGCGCCGCGCTCACCGGCGCGGCCATCGGCAGCGCGGTGCTGCCGGGTGTGGGCACCGCCATCGGGGCGCGCGTGGGGCAGCAGGTGGAAAAGCTGTTCGGCGGCGACAAGCCGAAGCCTGCGCCGAAGCCGACCCCGAAGAAGACCCAGCCGAAGCCGCGCTGAGCTGCCCTGGGCCTGCTTTGATATCTTCCGGCTGCCGGCCGGCGCCGGCCCATGCAGACATACAGAACCACACAGGGAGCCCGAGCCGTGAACCCGTTCCTTCGCCTGATCCCCGCCGTCGGCGTCCTTGCGCTGGTGGCCGCCGTCCCTTGTGTCTCCGCGCAGCCCCAGCCGAAACAGCAGGAGTGGACACAGCTCATGACCACGGCCCGCAAGAAGGTGTCGCTGAAGATCCCGTCGATCCGCCCCCACGGCGAATTCGTCGAGGCCTGGACCCGCTACGACTACTTCGAGCTCCAGAACGACGTGGGCAAGCAGCCCTTCCGCGCGTCCAACTACCTGGGCGACTACGACTGCAAGGGCCGCCGCGAGAAGATGCGCCGTGTTGTCAGCTACAACGGGCCGCTCGAGGTGCACGACCTCGACATCGGCCGCCACACCCAGTGGTCGCCCGTCGGCAAGCCCGAGACGGTGAGCGGCGCGGTGTTCGAGGCGGTCTGCGCGAAGATGCGCTGACCGCCTCTTTCTCCGATCAGCCGAAGGCCTTGACCACCGCAGGCACCGTCAGCACGGCCGTGTAGTAACCCATGAACTGCACGCCGGTGTTGAAGCCGATGGCGCGCGACAGCAGCCCGCCCAGCAGCCCCATCGTCAGGATCACCAGCAGCCCGAGCAACTGGCCTTCCCACACGCTGATCACCACGATCAGCCCCACGAAGGTCGCGATGATCGCCTCGTGGCTGACCTTGCGCGAGACGAAGAGCGCCGCGCGGCGCGCGAAGTTCATCGTGAACGGATAGGCCACCAGCGCCGCCAGCACCACCGCCAGCATCCCGTAGCCCAGGAACTCCCAGTGGCTCAGCAGGTTGTGCAGGTTGTGGGTCTGGCCGCTGGCCGCGTCGATGGTGAAGACCGGCGGCGCGTTGAAGAGCGGCGCGGCCGGCCCCGCGGCCACCGGGCTCAGCGGCAGGCCGATGGCGATCAGCGGAATCAGCGCCTCGGCGATGTAGGTGGCCTCGGTCACGCCGTTGCGCGCGGCCAGCGTGGTCGTGAGCCGGTGGTAGGCGTGCTTCACGCGCGAACCCACCAGCTCGCCGAGCACCACCGTCATCGCGACCGGGCTGAACACGAAGGTGGCGCTGGAGACGGCCGCCGTCGCGAAGGTCCACTTCACCTGCCCGCGGTCGAGCACCTTGAACGGGTTCGGGAAGTAGCCCGACCAGCCCTTCACGTCGGGCGCCAGCGAGAAGGTGCGCACCTTCTCGCGCTTCATGCGCCCACGCGCGGCCGGCGAGATCACCGAGAACAGGTCGGCCACCAGCGGCCCGATGGCGATGCCCAGGAAGTAGCTGATGCTGAGCTTCACGCCGTACTTGCCCGTGAGCGCCTGCAGCGCCACGATCACTACCACGAAGGGCACCAGCGTCGCCACCGAGGCCCAGCGCCCGCTCGAGAAATACGCGATGGCCACGGCCGCCACCACGAAGATCCACGGCGCCGCCTTGGTGATGGCTGCGCCGTAGGGCGCCAGCAGCACCGCGAACAGCACGGCCAGCGGCACTGCGATGAAGGCCGCGATGATCGCGCCCGACACCATCTTGCGCAGCGCGATGTGCGGCACGCCGAGGTTGCGCAGCACGTTGGCGTCCTGCAGCAGCGGCGTGGCCATGGTGTCGCCCGGGATGCCCAGCAGCGCCGTGGGCACCGCGTGCGTCATGTGCTTGGCCACGGCCGCGGCCAGGAAGAAGGTGAAGACGCCCTCGGGCGGCACGCCCAGCAGCACCACCAGCAGCGTCAGCGGCGCGAGCGTGGTGGTCTCGTCGGTGCCCGAGACGAGGCCGATGGCGGCGAACACCACGGCGCCGACGAGGCCCATGCCGGTGGCGACGAGGATCTGGTCGAGCAGCGATGCGTCGATCATGGCGCACCGCCTTCCTGCCGTGCGGCGCGCGGCCGGTACGAGGCGAACAGGTCGTGGATTTCGAGTTCCTTCATCTCGCGCACCACCGCGGGCGGCAGGTCGGCCATCGAGCCCAGGCCGCCGTGCTCGCCGGCCAGTTCGGCCAGCACTTCCTCGCGCCAGCGCGGATCGGCGCCCGTGCCCTCGATCACCTCGCGCTTGGGCGCGAAGAGCCAGGCGCAGATCAGGCCCGACAGCACGCAGCCGCCCAGGCCCGCGAGCATGGCGTAGGCCCGCGCCAGCTCGGGCGTGCCCACCGTGCTCGCGAGCACGCGGTTGGCCACCAGGAAGCCTGCGAGGCTCACGACGAGGCCGATGGCGATCGACCACGCGAGGTGGCCCAGGTCGGCGGTGTCGCCCCATATTTCAACCAGCCGCCATCTCGCGCGGCCTGCACTGTCCGTCTTCATGCTGTCGTCTCCGTCGTTGTTGTTGATGCGGGCGCGGCCCGCAACGCCTTCCTGTCTGCCTGCCTACTTCTTGTTCTTGCGCAGCGCTTCGAGCAGCGCCACCGCGCGGTCGGTGCGCACGTCGTGCTCGGCCGCCATCTGCTTCGCGACGGCGTCGATCTCCTCGCCGGCGGCACCGGCCACCAGCGCGATGTTGCGTGCGTGCAGTGCCATGTGGCCGCGCTGGATGCCTTCGGTGGCCAGCGCGCGCAGGGCGCCCAGGTTCTGTGCAAGGCCCACCGCAGCGGCCACTTCGCCGAGCTCCTGTGCCGACCGCACGCCGAGGACCTTCAGCGCCAGCCGCGCCAGCGGATGCGTCTTGGTGGCGCCGCCCACCAGCCCCACCGGCATCGGCAGCTCGATGGTGCCGACCAGCGCGCCGGTGTTGTCCTTCTCCCAGGTGGTGAGCGAGGTGTAGCGGCCATGGCGGCAGGCGTACGCGTGTGCGCCGGCTTCGACCGCGCGCCAGTCGTTGCCGGTGGCGACGATCACCGGGTCGATGCCGTTCATGATTCCCTTGTTGTGCGTGGCCGCTCGGTAGGGGTCGACGGCCGCGAAGGTGTAGGCGTCGATCACGCCTTCCACCACTTCCTCGCCGCTGCGCTCGCGCGTGGCCAGCACGGCCGGTGCGAGCCGCACTCGGGCGCGCGCCAGCCGCAGGTCCGCGAGGTTCGACAGGATGCGCAGCCGCACCGTGCCGCCGGTGAGCTCCTCGACCAGCGGCGACACCGCTTCGGCCATGGTGTTGACCGTGTTCGCGCCCATCGCGTCGCGCACGTCGACGATCAGGTGCATCACCACCATCGCGCCGCGTGGCGTGCTTTCGAAGACGTGCACCTCGATGTCGCGGCAGCCGCCGCCCAGGCCGATCAGCACCTTGTCGCGGCTGTTCGCCACCTCCAGGATGCGCTCGCGCGCCCGCAGCAGTGCGAGCCGTGCCCCCTGCGGATCGCCGATGCCCACCACCTGCACCTGCGCGCGCATCAGCGGTCCGGTGCTCGATGCCTCGAAGCCGCCGGCTTCGCGCGCCAGCTTGGCCATGAACGAGGCCGCGGCCACCACCGAGGGTTCTTCCACCACCATCGGCACCAGGTACTCGCGGCCGTTCACCACGAAATTGCCGGCTACGCCCAGCGGCAGCTCGAAGGTGCCGATGACGTTCTCGATCATGCCGTTGGCGCGGTCCATGCCCAGGGCGCCGGGCCGGGAGAGCAGGGCGGTCTCGTCGGCGGTGAGCGAGGCGATGCCCGCGATGTGTTCGAGGCGCTGCGCGGGTGTCAGTGCGCGGAAGTTGGGAAGGCGGGAATCGGCGACCATCGTTGCGTGTCTCTTCTGAATGCGAGTTCGGGAGCAGGCAATTTAGGTTGGCTGTACCGCCGCCGGAAGGCACAGTTTGGCGGGACAGTGAGGACAGTGGGTGGCCGTTCGCACCCGCTGTGTCACAGTCGCAGGTCATGACCACCATCGCCGATTCGCTCGCCAACGCCATCGAACGCCAGATCGCGAGCGGCGCCTACAAGGCCGGCGACAAGCTCCCCTCGCTGCGCGAACTGGCGCAGCTGCACGGCTATGCGAAGAACACCGTGGTCGCCGCCTTCGAGCTGCTGGTGTCGCGCGGGCTGGTCGAGCCCAGGCGCGGCTCGGGCTACTTCGTGTGCGCGCGGCCCTCGGCCCCCGGGCCCGCGGAGGAAGACGCCGGCAGCCTCGGCCGCGCGATGGACATCGTGTGGCTCATGCGCGAGCAGCTCAAGACCGAGCCCGACGCGATCGCCGTGGGCGACGGCTTTCCGCCGGTCGAGTGGCTGGCCGACGTGCGGCTCGACAAGTACCACCCCAAGGTCGTGCGCACGGGGCTCGGTGCGCTCTTTCGCTACGGCAGCCGCTTCGGCTACGCGCCGCTGCGCGATCACCTCGTGCGCAAGCTGGCCGACTTCGGCATCGGCGCCGAACCGCGGCAGATCGTGCTCACGCACGGCGCCAACGAGGCCATGGACATCGTCATCCGCTATTTCGTGCCGCCCGGCGGCAAGGTGCTGGTGGACGACCCCGGCTACTACCCGCTGTTCGGCAAGCTCAAGCTCGCGGGCGCGCAGGTGCTGGGCGTGCCGCGCCTGGCCGACGGGCCCGACCTGGAAGCGCTGGAGCGCCTGCTCGTTGCCGAGCGGCCGCGCCTCTTCTTCACCCAGTCGATCGCGCACAACCCCACCGGCTCCGACATCTCGCCCGCCAAGGCATTCCGAGTGCTCCAGCTCGCGCAGAAGCACGACCTGCTGATCGTCGAGAACGATCCGCTGGCCGACTTCAAGCCCACGGCGCTGCCCCGGCTGGCCGCGCTCGACCAGCTGGAACGCACGATCTACATCGGCAGCTTCTCCAAGTCGTTCTCGGCCGCGCTGCGCGTGGGCTTCATCGCATGCGGCGCCGATCTCGCGAGCGATCTCGCCGACCTGAAGGCGCTGATCCACGTGAGCAGTTCGGAGTACGCCGAGCGCACTGTCGACGTCATCCTCAGCGAGGGCCACTACCAGCGGCACCTGAACCGGCTGCAGACGCGGCTGGGCGAGGCCACGCGCAACGCCATCAAGCTGCTGGAGTCGGTCGACGCCGAAGTGTTCGCGCGCAGCCCGCAGTCGCTCTACGTGTGGGCCGCGCTGCCCGGCGTGGCCGACTCGCTGGCCTTCGCCAAGGAGCTGCTGCCGCGCAAGATCGTGATGGCGCCGGGGCGCATCTTCGCCGTCGATTCGACGCAGGTGTCGCGCTGGTCGCGCTTCAACGTCGGCGCCATGGCCGACCCGCGCTTCGCGAAGGCGCTGCGGACCACGCTGCGCCGCATCGGCCAGGGGTAGGCCGGGTTTTCAGCTTCCGAACTCGCCGTGGCGCCCGGCGCCGCCGGCAAAGCGCGCGGCGCCGGCCTGGCCCTCGGCGAAGACCACCGGCACGCCCAGCGCGCCTTCGCGGCGCAGGGCCTCGGCCAGCGGCATGTCCCATTGCTCGTAGGCGGAGCGCCGGTCGGCCAGCATGCAACGCTGCGGAAAGGCGGCGATCTCGCGCGCCAGCTGCTGCGCGGCGGCCAGCGCGCCGCCGGGCGGCGTCATGCGGTTGACCAGGCCCATCGTGAGCGCCTCGGGCGCGCCCACCGGACGGCCCGAGAGGATCATGTCGAGCGCTCGCCCCATGCCCACGATGCGCGGCAGCCGCACCGTGCCTCCGTCGATCAGCGGCACGCCCCAGCGGCGGCAGAACACGCCGAACACCGCGTCCTCGTCGGCCACGCGCAGGTCGGCCAGCAGCGCGAGCTCGAGGCCGCCGGCCACCGCGAAGCCGTTCACCGCCGCGATCAGCGGCTTCGACAGCGCCATGCGCGTGGGCCCCATCGGGCCGCTGCCGCCGCCTTCGGGGTCGAGCTCGTTGCGGCGGGCGGGGTCGCCCACGGCGGAGAGGTCGGCGCCCGCGCAGAAGTTGCCGCCCGCGCCGGTGAGCACCGCGACGCGCAGGGCCTCTTCGGCCTCGAACCGGCCGAAGGCCTCTCGCAGTTCGGCCGCTACCAGACCGTCGACCGCGTTGCGCTTGTCGGGCCGGTTCAGGGTGATGGTGCAGACGGCGCCGTCTGTATCGCAGCTCACGTATTGCATGGCCATGCGCGCATCCTTCCGGGCAAAATTACATGCTCGATCGCTCACGATGATCGTAGGAAATATTTCTCTCTCCTGCAAACATGGACAAAGTATGTAATGTGCCGGTCGCCGTCCCCAGCGCGCCCGACCTGATCCTCGACCTTTTGGTGGCCGACGGCGGCACGCTGAGCGCGCAGGCGCTGTGCCGTGCGGGCGCGCTCATGGGCATCGGCGAATCGACCCTGCGCGTGGGCCTGACGCGGCTCGCGGCCGAGGGCAAGATCGCGCGCGGCGAGCGCGGCAGCTACATGCTCGACCGCAAGGGCGCGGCGCTGTCGCGCACCGTCGATGCCTGGCGCAACCGGCAGGCGCAGACCGTCGCATGGCGCGGCGACTGGCTGGCGGTGCACGACGCCGGCGTGCCGCGCGCCGACAAGACCGCGTGGCGCCATCACGCGCTCGCGCTGTCGCTGCGCGGTTTCGCCGCGCTGCACCCGGGCCTGCACGTCCGGCCCGACAACCTCTCGGGCGGCCTCGCGGCCGAGCGCAAGCACCTGGCGGCACTGGGGCTGTCCTCCGACGCGCTGGTGTTCCGCATCGCCGACCTCGACGATGCGGCTCAGGCGGCCGCGCGCAAGCTGTGGAATGTGCGCGCCATGGAGGCCGACTACCGCCGCCTGCAGACGGGCGTGGAACGCAGCGAGAAGCGGCTCGCCACCCAGAAGCTCGAGACCGCGACGCGCGAGTCGCTGCTGCTGGGCCGTGCCGTGATCGCGCACATCATCCGCGACCCGCTGCTGCCGGCCGAGCTCATGTCGACCGCGCCGCGCACCGCGCTGCTCGCCGCCACCCGGCGCTACCAGGACAAGGCGCTGGTGCTGTGGCGCAAGTGGCTGGCGCAGCCGTAGCGTTCTCGTTCAGTGCAGGGTGGCGAGTTCGTCGAACTGCACCACGCCTTCCTTCATGACGATCGGAATGCGCTCGCCCTGGCCCAGCAGGCAGCCGATGTCGCGCAGCGGGTTGCCGTCCACCACCAGCAGGTCGGCCAGTGCGCCGGGCACCAGCCGGCCCAGGCGGTCGCTCATGCCCAGAATCTCGGCGCCCACCGTGGTCGCGCTGGCGATGGCCTCGGCCGGCGACAGCACCTCGGCGCGCAGGCGAAACTCGTCGCTCTGCAGCCGCTGCGATTCGCCCAGCAGGTCGGAGCCGTAGCCCATCTTCACGCCTGCCGCCTTGTAGATTTCCAGCGAGCGCAGGCCGGCCTCGCGCACGCTCGCCACCTTCGCCACGCTCTCGGCCGGCAGGCCCAGGCTCTCGCCCTCGGTGGCCAGCGCGTCGTAGGTGACGAGCGTGGGCACCACGTAGGCGCCCAGCTGCGCCATGAGCGTGGCGGTGGGCGCGTCGACGAGGTTGCCGTGCTCGATGGTGCGCACGCCGCAGCGCACGGCACGCGCGATGGCGGCTGCCGTGTAGGCGTGCGCCATCACGTAGGTGTCGCGCCCCTGTGCCTCGGCCACGATGGCGCGGATCTCGTCCTCGCTGTAGCCGAAGGCACCCACCGGGTCGGTGGGCGAGGCCACGCCGCCGGAGGCCATGATCTTGATCTGGTCCGCGCCCATCTGAAGCTCCTCGCGCACCGCCTTGCGCACCGCGTCCACGCCGTCGGCCACGCGCGCCAGCGCGCCTACGCGCACGCACGTGGCGCACACGCCGTCGCCGTTGCCCATGTAGTCGGAGCGCGCGCGCATGTCGCCGTGGCCACCGGTCTGGCTCAATGCGCGGCCCGAGACGAAGAGGCGCGGGCCCTGCGCCAGCCCCGAGTCGACTGCCTGCTTGAAGGCGAAGCCCGCGCCGCCCGCGTCGCGCACCGTGGTGAAGCCACGTCGCAGCATGCCGCGCAAAATCGGTACGCTGCGCAGCGTCACCAGCACGTTGGGCATGTGCACCTGCCGCGCGAGGTTGAGCTCCACCGCGATCACGTGCACGTGCAGGTCGATGAGGCCCGGCATCACCGTCTTGCCCTTCACGTCGATGGCGCGGGCCGAGGGGCTGTGGATCGGCTTGTCGGAAACCTCGCGCACCACGCCGTCCTCCACGAGGATGTGGTGGTCTTCCAGCAGCTCGGCGCGCTGCGGATCGAGCAGATTGGCGTTCTGGAACAGTACGGCGTTCGTCATGATGAAGGGTCTCCTGCGAAGGCGTTCATTCAGGCATTCAGTCGGCGGCGGCCATCAGGGCCGGCACCGCGAGTTGCGCGAACACGCGCGCGGTCTCGACGTGCTGCGTGCCGTACCAGTTCTCCTGGTGCAGCAGGTTCAGCGTGCCCAGCGTCTCGCCGCGCCAGCGCAGCGGAATGTTCAGCACGCTGCGGCAGCCCAGCGACTCGATGAGCGCGTGGTCGAAGAACACGTCGCGTATGTCGTCGGCCGTGCGGCCGATGTAGGGCTGGCCTTGGTGCATCACCTGCTGCATCCAGGGCGAATCTGTGATCGGCTTGCGCCCGCCCACCGGGTAGGCATCGCGCATGTTGGTGTAAATGCGCTCCGACTCGCGCGCCGCGCGGTGATGGACCAGGATGGTGAAGAGCCGGTGGCCCACGGTGGCGGCCAGCGCCTTGTCGATGGCGTCGAAGGTGGCCTGCGGCTGTTGCGTGTCGGCGTGCGCGCGCGCCACGGCCGAGAGCGATTCGTCGATGAGATGGCTGTTCGTGTTGGGTTGCATGGGTGTCTGGTCGATGTCTCTCAGGAAAGCTCCGCCGCCGCGATGTCTTCCAGCGAACGGCCGCGCGTGGGAATGCCCATGAAGGTGACGGCCGCCGCGCCCAGCAGCAGCACGGCGGTCGTCATGCCGAACACGCCCGCGAAGCCCAGCGACGGATAGATGAAGCCCACCAGGATCGGCGCCGTGATGCCGCCGATGCGCCCGATGGCCGAGGCCAGGCCGGAGCCTGTGGCGCGCACCTGCGTCGGGAACACTTCGGGCGTGTAGGCATAGACGCCCGCATAGGTGCCGTTCATGAAGAAGGAAAGCAGCACGCCCGCGGCCATGATCTGCGTGTCGCTGTGCGTGAAGGCCAGGCCCAGTGCCGCGATGCCGCCCAGCAGCATGTAGCCCACGATGGTGGCCTGCCGGCCGATCTTCTCGTTGAGCCATGCGGCGGAGAAGTAGCCCGGGATCTGCGCGAGGTACATCACCAGCGAATAGCCGAAGCTCTTGGTGATGGTCATGCCGTTCTGTATCAGCAGGCTCGGAATCCACGTGAAGAAGGAGTAGTAGCTGAAGGTGATCGACAGCCACATCAGCCACGTCATGACGCTGATGCGCATCAGCTTGCGCGAGACCAGCGTGGCGTAGTTCTTCAGCAGGCCGCCGCGGCTGTTGCTGGGCGGCGGCGCGGCCACGTCTTCCTCGTTGAGCGCGGGCAGCGCGAGGCCTCGGCGAACGGTGTCGGATTCCATCGCGTCCACGATCGCGCCGGCTTCGGCCTGCCGCCCTTGGCTTTCGAGCCAGCGCGGCGACTCGGGCAGCGCACGGCGCCACCACAGGAGCAGCAGCACCGGCATCGCGGTGATGAAGATCACGATGCGCCAACCTTGTGCATGCGCCGGCACGATGAAGTAGCCCAGCAGCGCGGCGGCCACGAAGCCGAAGGAGAAGAAGCCCGCGAGCGCGCCGGTGAAGGTGCCGCGATAGCGGCGCGCGACGAACTCCGAGAGGTAGGGCGCGATGATCGCGCTCTCGGCGCCGGCGCCGAAGCCGGCCACGATGCGCAGGCCGAGGAACAGCGTCCAGCTGTCGACCATGCCGCTGAAGAGCGAGGCCACGCAGTAGATGGCAAGGGCCGACATCATCACCCTGCGCCGCCCGAACAGGTCGCCGCAGGTGCCGGCCGCGAGCGCGCCGAAGAAGAAGCCGATGAAATTCGCGCTGGCCAGCACGCCGATCTGCACGCTGCTGAGCCCCCATTCGGTGCGCAGCACCGGCAGCACGAAGGCGATCACGGCCGCGTCCATCGCGTCGAAGGTGTAGCCCAACCCTCCCATGAAGAGCAGGCGCCGATGGAAACCGGAGAACGGCAGGCGCTCGATGCGGCCCGACAGCATGGTCATGTGAATCCCTCGACTTCGGTGGTGCGGAGAAGCGGCAGATCGTAGGATCGCTGGGATATCACGACAAATTTATATGCGTGATTGTGTTTATTGACCTTGTGAATGAATGGACGAAGAGGAAGTGCGATGAACTACCGCAATGCCGACCTCAACCTGCTGAAGGTGTTCGAGGCCCTCATGACCGAGGGCAACGTCACGCGCGCGGCCAGCAAGCTGTCGCTGACGCAGCCCGCGGTGAGCAATGCGCTGCGCCGGCTGCGCGACACCTTCGACGATCCGCTCTTCGTGCGCAGCGGCGCGGGCGTCAACCCGACGCGGCGCGCCATCGACCTGTGGGAGTCGCTGTCGATGGCGCTGCATGCGATCCGCGCGACGATGGACGTCGAGCAGTTCGACGCGCTGCGCAGCACGGCGAGCGTGAGCATCGCGATGTCCGACTACGTGTCGTCCATCGTGGTGCCGCGGCTGGCGCAACGGCTCGGCAAGGTCGCGCCGTCGATGCAGGTCCATGCCATTCCCAACACGCTGGTCGACTTCGGCCCGGTGCTGGCAGACAACAAGGCCGACTTCGCGATCAGCGTCTACAACGAGGAAGTGCGGCGGCCGGCGTTCCTCAAGTCACGGGCGCTGTGGTCGCCGGACTTCGTCTGCATCATGCGTGCCGGCCATCCGCTGGCGCGGGCCGAGAGAATTCCGCTGAAGAAATTCCTTGCCGCACGCCACGTGGACGTGAGCCTGGTCGGCAAGACCACGCCGACCTACGACCTGTTCCTGCGCAGCCGCGGATTGCAGCGCAACCTGGTCGCGACGGTCAACCACTACGGCGCGGCATACGAGGTGGTGCGCCGCTCCGACCTGATCGCGGTGCTGCCCTGGTCCGAGAAGTTCGAGCCCCCGCGCCTGACGGGCCTGCGCAAGATGCCCGTGCCGCTGGAGGCGCCACCGCGCATCATCGAACTCTTCTGGCACCAGCGCCACGAGACCTCGGGGCTGCACCGGTGGCTCAAGAACACGCTGCTGGAGCTGTTCGAGCAGGCCTGAGCGCCCGAGGGGAAGGAAGCGTCAGCCTTCCAGCCGCACCACCTGCGCATCGCCTGGCGTGCGCGCATGCAGCCGCTGCACCTCGGCGGCGCGGCGCGTCAGCACCGCGCGCTGGTTGATGTAGCCCTTGTCGGTGATCTCGCCCGCGTCGAGGCTGGGCGGCTCGGCGAGCACCAGCGCGCAGGCGGGGCACTGCGAGGAGCCCGCGCCCTCGTCGCGCAGCGCGCGCAGCACGCCGGCGATGCGTTCGCCCATGGCCTGCGGCGCGAGCGCGGCGCCCTGGGGGCTCGCGAACACCAGCATGCCGATCTCGTCGCGGTCGTGGCCGGTGAGCACGATGTCCTGCACGTGCGGCGCGAGCATCGACACCAGCTTCACGCGCAGCGTGCCCACCGACACCCAGGTGCCGGTGGAAAGCTTGAAGTCCTCCGCCACGCGGCCGTTGAAGATCACGCCCTGCGCAGGCTGCGCCGGGTCGGCCAGGAAGCCGGCGTCGCCGATGCGGTAGTAGCCTTCTTCGTCGAAGGCCTGCGCGGTCTCGCGCGGCGCATCGCGATAGCCGGGGAACACCGAGACGCCCTTGACGCGCATCTCCAGCTTCTCGCCGTTGGGCACGAACTTCAGCTCCAGCCCCGGCAGCGGCGCACCGATGCAGCCGGCGCCATCGAGCTTCCAGTGCGCGGAGGTAATGGCGGGCGATGTCTCCGTCGCGCCCCACGAGGTGGTGAGCCACAGCGGCCGCGCAGGGCGCACGCGCACGGCCACCGCCTCGAGCCGCTTCCACGTGGAGGGCGCGAGTGCCGCCGCCGCGTAGAAGGCCAGCCGCAGGCGCGAGAGCACGTCGGCGGCCAGCGCCTCGTCGGCCTCCAGGAAGGGCAGCAGCATGTCGAAGCCGCGCGGCACGTTGAACAGCAGCGTGGGCTTCACCTCGCGCAGGTTGCGCACCGTCTTCTCGATCAGCCCCGGGGCGGGCCGGCCCTCGTCGATGTAGAGCGCGCCGCCGTGGCACAGCACCATGTGCAGGTTGTGATTCGCGCCGAAGGTGTGGCTCCAGGGCAGCCAGTCGACCAGCACCGGCTTCTCTTGTGCGAGGAAGCGCCAGGTCTGCGCGATCATCTGCTGGTTGGCGCACAGCATGCGGTGCGTGTTGATGACCACCTTGGGCCTGCCGGTGGAGCCGGAGGTCAGCAGGTACTTGGCGTGCGTGTCGGGCAGCACGCTCGCGAAGGCTTCCATGACGGCGGGCGTTTCCTTCGCCGCGAGCAGGCTGTCGAAGGCGATGGCGCCCGGGTGCGCGTCGGCATTGCGGCTGAACACCGCGACGGCCTCCACCCCGCTGCCCCCGAGCGAGCCGCCGTACACCTTCGCGTCGGAGGCGTAGATCAGCGCGGGCCTCAGCGCCTGCAGCATGCCGTGGAGCCGCGATGTGTCCTTCGCCATGCGCGAATACGCACTCGAAAGCGAGCAGGCGGCGCGCCCGATGTGCATGGCCGCGAGCATCAGCACCACGTGGTCGATGGCGTTGTCCGAAAGAATCACCACCGGCTGGCCCGCCGGCAGCTTCATGTCGAGCAACGCCTGCGCCACCGAGCCCACGGCCTGGCGCAGCGCGCGGTAGTCCAGCTTGCGCCAGCCTTCGCCGCTCTCGTCGCGCTCCGCGAAGGCCAGCGCGTCGGGCGTCTCGCGCGCCCAGCGCTCCAGCCATTCGCCGATGCAGCGTGCATAGGGCTTCAGCGCCATCGGAGAACGCAGCGCGAAGGAGCCGTCGTCGAAGTCGATGCGCACCGTGCGGGGCGGGGCGATCAGGTTTTCATCGAGGAGGAAGTCGGTCATTTCAGTCGAGTCTGCCGGTGTCGGATTTGGCGCGAATCAGGTTTAACAGCAGGGTGTCGCGGGCGGATTCGAGGCCGCCGGTGCGACGATCGCCCAGTTCCTCATCGACGCCATCCTTCACCTTCCGCTTGAGCTCCGCCGTCATCGACGGCACTCCGAGGTCCTTCCACCAGTCCTCGATCGGCCCGCCCAGATGCGCGAGCACATGCTCGATTCCACCGTCACCGCCCGACAGATGCAGGTTCATGAACGGCCCCATCACCGCCCAGCGCAGACCGGGCCCGTGCGCGATGGCCGCGTCGATGTCGGCCACGCTCGCCACGCCCTGGTCGACGAGGTGGAAGGCTTCGCGCCACAGTGCCGCCTGCAGCCGGTTCGCGATGTGGCCTTTCACCTCGCGCTTCACGTGGATCGGCCGCTTGCCGATGGCCGCGTAGAACGCCATCGTGCGTTCGATGACATCGGCCGAGGTCTGCTCGCCGCCGATCACTTCCACCAGCGGAATCAGGTGCGGCGGGTTGAACGGATGCCCCAGCACCACGCGCTGCGGATGCGCGCAGCCCGACTGCATGCCGCTGATCGCGAGGCCGGAGGAGCTGGAGGCGAGGATGGTGTTCGGCGGCGCCGCTGCGTCCATGCGGCGGAACAGGTCGATCTTGAAGTCCATGCGCTCGGGGCCGTTCTCCTGAACGAAGTCGGCCACCGAGACGGCGTCTTCCAGGCTGTCGTGGAAGCGCAGGCGGTCGACGGACGCACCGGGCGCGAGGCCGAAGCGCTCCAGCGTGGGCCAGTGCTTCACCACGGCTTCGCGCAGCCGCTCTTCCGCGCCGGGCGAGGGGTCGGTCGCGTTCACGTCGAGTCCATGCGCGAGGAAGTGCGCGACCCAACTCGCACCGATCACGCCGGTGCCGACCACCGCCACGCGTTTCACGCCGGTCGAGGAAGACGAGGAAGAAGATGCAGATGCGTTCATGCTCATGACGATTTCCACCGCGCGCAGCGGCTCTCGGCCCTGGTCGTCCATGCGGCCTCGCCGCGGATCGGCTCGACCACCTTGTAGTAGTCCCAGGGTTCCTTCGATTCGGCCGGCGTCTTCACCTGCATCAGGTGCATGTCGTGCACCATCAGCCCGTCGTCGCGCAGCCAGCCGCCCTTGACGAACATGTCATTGAACTTCGTCTTGCGCAACTGGGCCATCACCTTGTCGGCGTCGTCGCTGCCCGCGGCCTTCACCGCCTGCAGGTACTGCAGCGCGGCCGAGTAGTCGCCGGCATGGAACGAGGAGGGCTTGCGCTTGTGCCTGTCGAAGAAGCGGCGCGCCCATTCGCGCGACTCGGGGCTCTGGTTCCAGTACCAGCTGTCGGTGAGGTACATGCCCTGCGATGCCTTCAGGCCCAGCGCGTGCACGTCGTTGATGGTGATGATCATGCCGGCCAGCTTCATGTTCTTGCCGACGCCGAACTCCGCCGCCGACTTGATGGCGTTGACCGTGTCGCCGCCCGCGTTGGCCAGTGCCAGCACCTGCGCCTTGGAGCCCTGCGCCTGCAGCATGAACGACGAGAAGTCGCTCGCGCCCAGCGGATGCTTGACCGAGCCCGCCACCGTGCCGCCCGCGGCCTGCACCGTCCTGGTGGCGTCGTTCTGCAGCGCCGCGCCGAAGGCGTAGTCGGCCGTCACGAAGTACCAGCTCTTGCCGCCGGCCTTGACCACCGCGCTCGCGGTGCCGCGCGCCATGGCCACCGTGTCGTAGGCGTAGTGCACCGTGTAGGGCGAGCAGTATTCGTTGGTGAGGCCCGAGGCGCCCGAGCCCACCACGAAGTACGGTTTCTTCTTGTCGGCCGCCACGCCCGCCATGGCGATGGCCGCGCCCGAGTTGACGCCGGCGACCAGCATGTCGACCTTCTGCACGTCGAACCACTCGCGCGCCTTGGCGGCGGCGATGTCGGGCTTGTTCTGGTGGTCGGCCGTGACCAGTTCGATCTTCCTGCCGCCGATGGCGCCGCCCATGTCGGCGATCGCCATGCGGATGGCCTCGGCTCCGCCCGGGCCGTCGTAGTCGCGGTAGATGCCCGACATGTCGCTGATGAAGCCGATGCGGATCACGTCATCGGACACCTGCGCCGATGCGCCCGTTGCTGCGAATGCCGCGCCGAGCGCGGCGGCCAGGGCGGTGCGGGAAAGCTTGCTCATGTATTCGTCTCCGTTCGTCTTTTCCTGCTGCGTGCCGCTGTCAGCCCAATGCGAACTCGGGCCTCGGCGTGCCCACCCGCGGCAGGCCCATCATCTGCCGCGCCTCGGCGGGCGTCGCCACTTCCATGTCGAGTTCGCGGATCACGCGCACGATGCGCTCGGTGAGCTGCACGTTGGTGGCCAGCTCGCCCTGGCGGAAGTAGAGGTTGTCTTCCAGGCCCACGCGCGCATGGCCACCCAGCAGCAGCGCCGCGACGTTGGCCTCCAGCTGCGAGGGGCCGATGCCGCTCACGCAGAAGATGCTGCCCTTGGGCAGGGTGTCGACCATCATCTGCAGGAAGCGCGGCGAGTACGGCATCGCATTCTGGAAGTTGCGGTGCACGTTCATCACCAGGTTGATGAAGTAGGGCTCGTCGTCGTGGCCCTCGCCGATCAGCGTGGTCGTGTCCTGCAGGATGTGCGTGGGGCTAAACACTTCCCACTCGGGCTTGATGCCGCGCGCCTTCATGCCGGCGGCCAGCTCTCGGCCACGGGTGATGGGCGTGTCCATCAGGATCTGCTTGCCCTCGAAGCTCAGGTTGAGCGTGGTGGCGTCGAGCGTGCACATCTCGGCGCCGGCGTCCATGCCCTTGATGCGCTCCTCCCAGGCGATCTCCCAGCGGTCGCCGGCCAGCGGCTTCACCATGTCGCCATGCACGCCGCCGCCGGTGGAGTTGTTGATGACGATGTCGCAGCCGCCTGCGCGGATGCGGCTGTTGATGTCGCGGTACACGTCGGCGTCGCAGGTGGCGCCGTCGTCCGGGCGGCGCGCGTGGATGGCGACCACGCTGGCGCCGGCGTTCCAGCAGCGCAGCACGTCGGCCGCGATCTCGGCGGGTTGGGTGGGGAGGTGGGGGTTCTGCGACTTGTGCGCCATGCCGCCGGTGGGGGCGATGGTCACGATCACTTTGCGCTTCGACATGGTCGGGGCTCCTGGTGTCTTTCAAGGGGGCCGCGCTATTATTTTTGGGTGCGCAGGCACACTCAGTCATCGCGACGACATTTGGGCTCAGGGTTTACGCACCCGGCCTTCAGGAGCTTTCATTCCATGCCCACGACGAAGCCGGCCCCCAGAGCGGCATCGCTGACGATCCCGCAACTGCTGCAAGGTTCGGCCTGGTTCCCCCTGCTCGACGTGAGCGCGGGCGAGCGCGTGCTCGACGAGATGCGCGAGGTGGAGGTGGCGGCGGGCGCCGCGCTGTGCCGGCGCGGCGACACGCCGATGCACTGGTACGGCACCCTCGAGGGGCTGCTCAAGTGGTCGATCACCTCCAGCGATGGCCGCTCCGTGACCTTCGGCGGGCTCTCGGTGGGCAGCTGGTTCGGCGAAGGCACGCTGTTGCGCGCTCTCCCGCGCTCGGCCGACATCATCGCCCTGCGGCCGAGCAGGGTGGCGGCGCTGCCGCTGGAAACCTTCGAGTGGCTGCACCGCACGCAGCGCGGCTTCGATCACTTCCTTCTGCAGCAGATCAACGAGCGGCTGCACTGGTTCATGGGCAACTACGCGGCGCATCGCCTGCTCGATGC
The DNA here is from genome assembly GCF_048302515.1 of Variovorax sp. 350MFTsu5.1. Taxonomy (NCBI): domain Bacteria; kingdom Pseudomonadati; phylum Pseudomonadota; class Betaproteobacteria; order Burkholderiales; family Comamonadaceae; genus Variovorax; species Variovorax sp. 350MFTsu5.1. The sequence continues at coordinate 140,419 of NZ_CP157620.1, forward strand.
CGACAGCCAGGTGGCGCGGGCGCTGGCGGGGCTATTCCATCCCTGGCTGCACCCGGGCAGCGAGCCGCATCTTCAGACCTCGCAGGAGGAGATCGCGAACCTTTCGGGCGTGTCACGCCAGCGGTGCAATGCGGCGTTGAACCGGCTGAAGGAAGCCGGCTTCCTGCGCATCGAGTACGGCGGCATCACCGTGATCGACCTGGAAGGGCTGCGGCGGTTCATCAGCGAGTGAGCGGACTCGCTCCCTCTCCCGCTTGCGGGAGAGGGGACAACACCAAGTCAGCGCACGTGGTGCGACGCGGCCCGCTCGTACACGGGCGTGTCGATCCCTTCCATGCGCGCCTTCAACTGCAGCGCCAGGAACTGCGAGTAGTGCCGCGACTGGTGCAGGTTGCCGCCGTGGAACCACAGGTTGTCCACCTGCGTGGGCTTCCACATGTTGCGCAGCTCGCCTTCCCACGGCCCCGGGTCCTTCGGCGTGTCGGAGCCCAGGCCCCAGCACTTGCCGACCTTGTCGGCGATCTCGGGCGAGATCAGGTCTGCCAGCCAGCCGTTCATCGAGCCGTAGCCGGTGGCGTACACCAGCAGGTCGGCCGGCAGCTCGGTGCCATCGGTGAGCGTCACCGAGCGCTCGTTCACCCGCTCGATGTTCACGCCGCTCTTCAGGTGGATGCTGCCGTTGGCCACCAGCTCCGAGGCGCCGACGTCGATGTAGTAGCCCGAACCGCGGCGCAGGTACTTCATGAAGAGCCCTGATCCGTCGGCGCCGAAGTCGAGCATGAAGCCTGCCTTTTCGAGCCGCGCGTACAGGTCGGCGTCGCGCTTCTTCATCTCCTCGTACACCGGGATGTGGAAGGTGTGCATGATCCTGTAGGGCACCGACGCGAAGATCAGGTCGGCCTTGTGGTGGTCGATGCCGTTCTTCATCGCCTGCTCCGAATAGAGCCCGCCCAGCGCCAATTCCATCAGCGACTGGGAGGGCGCGATGTGCGTCGACGAGCGCTGGATCATCGTCACGTCGGCGCCGTGCTCCCACAGGGCGGCGCAGATGTCGTGCGCCGAGTTGTTGGAGCCCAGCACCACGCACTTCTTGCCGGCATAGGCCTCGGGCCCGGGGTGCTGGCTGGAGTGGTGCTGGTCGCCCTTGAAGTTCTCCGCGCCAGCCACCTTCGGCACATTCGGGTAGCCCGACACGCCCAGCGCGAAAACCAGTTGCCTCGGTCGCAGCACCACCGGCTTGCCCTCGCGCTCAACCGTCACCTCCCAGCGCTGCGCGGCTTCGTCGAAGCGTGCCTTCTTCGCGGTGGTGGAGCTCCAGTAGTTGAGCTCCATGATCTTGGTGTACATCTCCAGCCAGTCGCCGATCTTGTCCTTGGGCGCGAACACCGGCCAGTCGTCGGGGAAGGGCATGTAGGGCAGGTGGTCGTACCAGACCGGGTCGTGCAGGCACAGCGACTTGTAGCGCTTGCGCCAGGAGTCGCCGGCCTTTGCGTTGCGCTCCACGATGATGGTCGGCACGCCCAGCCGCCGCAGCCGCGCGCCGAGCGCGATGCCGCCCTGGCCGCCGCCGATGATCACCACCTCGGGCTGCTCGGTGTAGCCCAGCGACGCTTCTTCGTCGCGGCGCTTCTCCAGCCAGTTCTTGCGGCCCTTGTGCACGCCGTGCTCGGCGCCCTTGATGCGGTTGTCGCCCGTCTTCTCCTCGAAGCCCTTCAGCTCCGTCATGGTGGTGAGCAGCGTCCAGGCCTTGCCGTTGCGCAGCCGCAGATGGCCGCGTCCGCGCGCCACGCGCGTCTCGAAGGTGAACCACGCATCGACCACGCCATCGGCCTCGGTCGCCTCGCCCTCCACCGCGAAGGCCGTGGGCTGCACGTCGGCCAGCCGCGCCTGCAGCATCGCGCGGATGGCATCGGGGCCTTCCTGCGTGCGGATGTTCCAGGTGAAGGCGACGAGGTCGCGCCAGAAGCTGTCGGCCTCGAACAGCGAGACGGCCGCGTCTATGTCGTTGCGCGCGAGCGCGGCGGCGAAGTCGGCGAGCCATTGAGCCGCGGCCCGGGTAGGGGCGGTGGTGGGGTCTGTCATTGCGTGTCTCCGTTGCGTCGTTGATGGATGCGCGGCGCCTTGGGGGCGGCGCGGCATGCGTTGCGCAGCTTTCGTGCCGCGCGCGGGGCGACGATGGATCAATGACTTGGGCGGGCTTTTGTCGCAGCGCAAGCGTTTGTCGCACGCTGCATGCGACGAAGCCGAGACAACTGTCGCAGCGCGTCTCAGTCGTCCGCCAACGGCCGGCTGCGCGGCGGCGCGATGCCGTGGCGCTTCATGTGCCGGTACACCGTGGCACGGCTCAGGCCAAGTTCGTCGGCCGCGCGTGCCACGTGCCATCGGTGGCGCCTGAGCAGTTCGACCAGCTCGGTGGCGGCGATGCCATCTGGGTCGTCGGCCGAAGAAGCGGCGACACGGGCCACGTTGGCCGGGGTGACGTGGCCCGATCGTGCGGGCAGCTGTAGCTGGATGTCTTCCACGCCAACCCGGCCGTCGCTGCACAGCGCCAACGCCAGCCTCAACACATTGCGCAGCTCCCGCAGATTCCCCGGCCAGTCGTGCGCCAGCAGTTTCTGCATCGCCTCTCCCGACAGCCGCGCCGGCGAAGACATCGCCGCGGCTTCCTCGTTGAACATTCCCTCGATCAGGTAGCGCATGTCGCCGCGTTCGCGCAGCGGCGGCAGCTTCAGCACCGCGCCGCACAGGCGGTAGTAGAGGTCCTCGCGAAAGCGACCCGAGGCCACGAGCCCGGGCAGGTGGCGGTGCGTGGCCGCCACCACCGCGATGTCCACGCGCTGCGGCGACTCAGCGCCCAGAGGCAGAACCTCGCCCTCGGAGAGCACGCGCAGCAGCCGCGTCTGCAGCGCCATCGGCATGTCGCCGATCTCGTCGAGGAACAGCGTGCCCCGGTCGGCCTGCGCGATCAGGCCCTTCATGCCCTTGGCGCGGCCGCCGGTGAAGCTGCCGGGCGTGTAGCCGAACAGCTCGCTCTCGATCAGCGAATCGGGAATGGCCGCGCAGTTCACCGCCACGAAGGGCATCGCCGCGCGGCCGCTGGCGCCGTGCAGTGCGCGGGCAAGCACTTCCTTTCCGCTGCCGGTCTCGCCCTCGACCAGCACGTGGATGCCGCGGTCCACCAGCCGGCGCGCCTGCGCAAGCAGTTTCTGCATCTGCGGATCGTCGCCCGCGATGCGTTCCAGCGGCGGCAGGCGGTCGTTCGGGCGTGCGGCGGGCGCCGCAGGGGTTGCGACCGAAGGCCTGCGCACGCGCGGCGCCAGCAGCGACGCGTGGTACTCGCCGCCACCGGGCAGCAGCACCGTGTGGGCAAAGGGCATGGCCGACGCGCCGCCGTTGCCGATGCGCCAGATCGCATCCATCGGCATGTGCAGCCATTCGGAGATCGCGCCGCCCAGCGCACGCCCCGCAAAGGCCTGCCGCGCGCCGCCGTTCGCGCCCACCACCGTGCCGCCTTCGTCGAAGGCCAGCATCACCTCGCCCGCCACGTCGACCAGTCCGAAGGCGCTGCCCAGCCGCAGGATCCAGTGGCCGCGGAAGCTGCGCAGGAAGTCGGCGTCCTCGATCATCCGCGCGTAGATGGCCACCAGGTGCCGCACGAGATGCTGGCTCTCCCTGGCTTCTGGCGAGCGCAGGGCAGACACGTCGAGGATGGCCGTGAGCTTGCCGCTGTGGTCGAACAGCGGCGCGGTGGTGCAGGTGAGCGCGATGTGCGTGGCGTCGAAGTGCTCGGTCTGGTGGCAGGTCATCGGCTGGCGCTCGACCAGGCAGGTGCCCACGCCGCAGGTGCCCGCGTGCGCCTCGTTCCAGTCGGCGCCGAGGTAGAGGCCGGCCTTGCGCAGCTGGTCGTCCCACGCGGGGTTGCCGATGTAGTCGACCGTGATGCCTTCCGCGTCGGTCAGCAGCACCATGTAGCCCAGGTCGGCCACGCGGCGGTAGATGTCTTCCATGCCCGAGCGCGCGGCGCGCAGGAAATGCTCCAGCTGCTGCTGGTGCGCGCGCACTTCCTGCGCCGGCAGGATGCGCGCGGGGCTCGGCCTCGACGGATCGAGCCCGTGGTCGCGCACGCAGCGCGCCCACGACTTGTGGACCAGGCTCGCCGCCGGATCGGCCAGCGCCGCGCCGGTGGTGATGGAGTAGACGTTGTCGATGTGACGCGATTGCAGGGACGTCATGCGCAGCCTCGCGGATGGGTGGGCACGGCCACGCCGGGCCGTGCAGCCGACCATCATTCGGCTGTCGCGCTGTCGCAGCACAGAGGTGAAACCCGGTGAAGTCCGAAGACCGCCTTCGTGCTTTGCAACAGAGTGTGCCGCCGGTTCGCTCAGCGGCAGGCGAAGCTCTCGGCCTTGCTCACGTCGCCGCCGAGGTAGGCGATCTTCTTCGGGTAGGTGCACAGCGGCCGCGCGAGCGACCTGTCGGCGTTCTGCATCACCATGCTGTCGGGCGCGATGCCTTTCTCGACCCAGTCGGTCAGCGCCGCGAACAGCTGGTTCTGCGCCGGCAGCGGCGGGTTGGCCGTGGGGCTGGTGCCGGCGAGGCCGTTGACAGAGCCCACGCCCGCGCAGTGGCCCATCGCCGGGATCTCCACGTAGCGGTAGAACTTCTGCAGTGCATCGATGCCGCCCATCGCCTTTGCCGCGCGCTCGTAGTAGTTGGCGGTACCCGAGCTCGGAATCAGCTGGTCGGCCAACCCGTGGTACGTCAGCAGCTTGGCGCCGCGGTCGCGGAAGCGCGCGAGGTCGGGGTTGTCGGCGTTGATGTTCGCGAAGGCCGTCTGCAACGCCTTGCCGCGGTCGCTCGCGTTGGCGAGCTGGGCGTAAGACAGGCCCTTCCACTTGTCCGCGCCGTTGCCCGTGGCGTTGATGAAGTCCGGCGTTGCGATCGTCGGGTCCTGCAGGTTCAGCGCCACCTGGTGCGCGGCGATGTGGAAGGGCATGGGCACGCCGGCCACCGAGTCGGCCAGCGAGAAGCCTGGCGCGCCGGGGCTGTTGAGCGCGGTGCCGCGCGTGAGGCCGTACCAGAGCTGGTTCGATGCCAGCGTGGCGCCGTAGCCGATGTCGCTGGCGGGCGCGGGCGCGCTGCCGTCGCGTGTCTGGCCGTACCAGATCTTGTTGACGGCCTGCGCCTGCGCGGTGCTCAGGCATGCGGCGGTGGCGTTGGTGCCGCCGCTGGCGGTGCAAAGCACGGTCTTGTCCTGAGCGGGGTCGTACTTGCAGGCGGCGGGGTCGCTGATGAAGCCGTCGTGCTGGCCCGTGAGCGCGCTGTCGCAGGCGCTCACCGCCGACGAGGACACCAGCGAAAGCTGGTCGGCCGTGAGCGGCGTGCCGCCAAGGTCGCGCTGCATCACCACCTGCGGATACAGCTCGGCGGTGATGAAGCTGGTCCAGTTGATCGCGCTGTTGCCGGCCAGGATGCCGTCGAAGTCGTCGGGGTTCACCTGCGCCTGCATGTGGCCCTGGCGGCCGCCGGTGGAGCAGCCGTCCCAGTAGGCGTACTTCGCGTCGCGCTGGTAGAAGCCGGCGGCGAGTGCCTTGGCCTTGACGGCCATCTGGTGAATGCCGCGGCTCGCGAAGTCGGTCCACAGCGTGGTATTGACGGTGCCGTCGGGGTTCATCGCGAACGAGCCGTCCACCGAAGGCAGCGGCGCCTTCGATGCATGCCCGGCGTCGGTCACGGCGCTCACCGAGCCTTCGCCCGCCGCGATGGCGGCTGCATTCGCCCCACCGATCTGCGTCTTCGCGCCGATGCCCGCGTCGCCGACGAAGCCGCCGCCGCCGAGCACGCGGATGCGGCTGTTCCACGAGGCCTGCGAAGGCAGCCACACCTCGATGCCGATGCCTGGCGAGGTCGATGGCGCATCGGCCGGGCCCGCATGGCCGGGTCCCACGTTGAGCTTGACCATGCACACGTCGCTGGCCGCCACCGTGCCCGAGGCCTTGCCGTCGAGGTTCAGGTCGTCGCCTTTCCTGAACTGTTTCACCACCGTCACGGTGGTGTCGGCGTCGGGCTTGAACGCGGTCTTCAGGCTTTCATCGCAGGCCAGGGCCAGCGGCGCGCCGGCGGGTGGAGCCGTGGCTGGCGCCGGAACGAGAGGCAGCACGGCAGGGCCTGAGGAGCTGCTGCCGCCGCAGGCCGTGAGCACGGCTGCCGCGGCGAGGCTCAGGCAGAGGACGGCGGAAATGGGGATCGGCGGGGTAGGCAATGGCTTGGGCATCTTCTCGTCTCCTGTTGTGTAGAGACATGAATTTGCCCGCGCCCCCCGCCGCGGTATATCGACATGCGATCACCGCTTGCAGGATTCCTTCACCCTCCACCGGGACTTACCCGCGCCGCGCGCGCGCCGGCGTGGTGCCGACCAGCTGGCGGAACACCTGCGTGAAATGCGCCTGGCTCGAAAAGCCCACGGCCTGCGCGATCTCCGCGAGCGACTGGTTGCCGCGCAGCAGCGACAGCGCGTGGCGCACGCGCTGCTCCATCACGTAGCGGTACGGCGTCGCGCCGGTGCTGGCGCGGAAGAGCCGCGTGAAATGCACCGCGCTCAGGTGCAGCTCGGCCGCGAGTTCGTCGATGCCGAAGTCCTCGGACAGATGCTGCATGACCCAGTCGTACACCCTGCGCAGGTCGTTCTGCGAGAGCCGTCCGCGCGGGCGCCGGGTGTTGCCCGTGGCTCCGTAGCGGTTGCGCAGGTAGCTCGCGAGCGCCATCGACAGGCCCTGCGCATGCAGGCGGCCCGAGCTGCAGCCGCGCTCCACCTCGTCGCGCATGGCGATGACCAGGGCCGACAGCGTCGCGTCGGTGGTCGACAGATGCGTCTGCAGGTGCAGCTCGCCGTCGCCCTCGGGCATGAGGCTGCGCAGTGCCTCGGGGCGGATCTCCAGCACGATGGTCTCGGCGAGCTCGCCGGTCCAGGTTGCGCGCTCGACCTCGTAGCCCTGCTCGAAGATGAAGATCCCGCCGGCGTTCGACTCGAAGGGATGCTGGCGCCGCCCCCGCGTCATCGCGCCTTTCACATGGCCGCGCACGCACAGGCCGATCAGCGGATGCGGGTTGTAGCAGGCGGGGTTCTCGCCATCGCCGGACATCGCGCGCACCTCCAGCGCGAAGCCCTGCCACGCCGTGGCCTGCGCGTTCATCAGCATCCTGCCGTCGAAGGGCAGGGGCTTGCCCGATGTGTCGAGGAGGCTGATCTCGCGCGTCATCGCGTGGCCTACACGCCGAGCAGTTCCTCCAGCGCGTGCGGCTCGGCCAGCAGGTCGGCCGAGGCACCGTGCCGCACGATCTGTCCCTTCTCCATCACCACCGCGAGGTCGGTGTGCGCGAGCACCTTGCGGTAGTCGCGGTCGACGATCAGCGTGGCGATGCCGGTGGCGCGGATCTCGCCGATCACGCGCCAGATCTCGGCCACGATCAGCGGCGCGAGGCCTTCGGTGGCCTCGTCGAGGATCAGCAGGCGCGGGTTGGTCATGAGCGCGCGGCCGATGGAGAGCATCTGCTGCTCGCCGCCCGACAGCTGCTGGCCGCCGTTCGACAGGCGCTCCGCCAGGCGCGGGAAGGTGGCCATCACGCGGTCGAAGGTCCATTCGCGCCGGCCGTCGATGCCCGCGCGCTCGCTCATCACGAGGTTCTCGCGCACCGACAGGTTCGGGAAGATGCCGCGCCCCTCGGGCACGTAGCCGATGCCCAGGCGCGCCATCTTCTCGGGCGGCAAGCCGGTGACGGTGCGGCCGTCGACCTGCACTTCGCCCGACGCGGGGCGCACGTAGCCCATCATGGTGCGGATCAGCGTGGTCTTGCCCATGCCGTTGCGCCCGAGCAGGCCGACCGAGGTGGCCGCGGGAATGCCGGCATGCACGCCGCGCAGGATGTGGCTGTTGCCGTAGTAGGTGTTGAGGTCGCGCACGAGCAGCATGTCAGTGGTCTCCGAGATAGGCCGTGCGCACTTCCGGGTTCTCGCGGATTTCCTGAGGCGTGCCCGTGGCGATGACCGCACCGTTCACCATCACGGTGATGCGGTCGGCGATGCGGAACACGGCGTCCATGTCGTGCTCCACCAGCAGGATCGCGTGCGTGGCCTTCAGCCGCGCGAGCAGCGTGAGCATGCGGTCGGTTTCCTCGGCGCCCATGCCGGCGAGGGGTTCGTCGAGCAGCAGCACGCGCGGGTTGGTGGCCAGGCACATCGCCACTTCGAGCTGGCGCTGCGCACCGTGGCTCATGGTGCCGGCGATGCGCTGCGCCTCGTGCGCGAGGCCGGCGGCCTCCAGCGCAGCGTCGGCCGGGGCACTACTGGTCGCGCAGCCGCGCGACGACTCCCAGATGGCCCAGGGCTTCGGCGTGGCGGCCTGCGCGGCGAGCCGGCAGTTCTCGTGCACGCTGAACTCCGGGAAGATGGTGGTGCGCTGGTAGCTGCGGCCCACGCCGTCGCGCGCGCGCTTCCATTGCGCGCGGCCGGTGATGTCCGTGCCGTCGAGCGTGATGCGGCCCTCGCTGGCCTCGATCTCGCCCGAGAGCATGTTGATGAGCGTGGACTTGCCGGCGCCGTTGGTGCCGATCACGGCATGCACCTCGCCCACGTGCAGGTCGAGCGTGACGCCGTTGACGGCCGTGAGGCCGCCGAAGCGGCGCGTGAGCTTCTCGACGGAGAGCAGTGCGTTGGTGGTCGTCGTCATGCGGCTCCCTTCGGCGACAAACGTTGCACCAGGCCGATCAGGCCCTTGGGCAGCAGCGCCACGAACACGATGATCGTGAGCCCCAGCGTCAGCTGCCAGTGGTCGGCCAGCGGGCCCATCACCGCGTGCGTGGAGAAGATTTCCTTCAGCAGCGTGAACGCCACGGCACCGATCACCGCGCCGCGCAGGTGACCGAGACCGCCGAGGATCACCATCAGCAGCACCTCGCCCGAGTTGTGCCAGGCCATCAGCTCGGGGTTGACCACGCCGTCGCGCGAGGCGAGCAGGAAGCCCGCGAGCCCGGCCAGCGCGCCCGCCAGCACGAAGGCCGCGAGCTTGTAGCCGTACACAGCGAAGCCGGCGGCGCGCATGCGCTGCTCGTTCACGCGGATGCCCGCCAGCGCCGCGCCGAAGCGCGATCGCCGGATGAGCGCCAGCAGGGCGTAGGTGAACACCAGCGAGGCCAGCACCACGTAGAACAGCACCGTGCGGTTCTCCATGTCGAGCGCGCCGATGGCGGGCCGCACGTACATGTAGATGCCGTCGCTGCCGCCGCCCACCTTGGTGTCGTGGAACACGAAGAAGGCCATCTGCGCGAAGGCGAGCGTCACCATGATGAAGTACACGCCGCGCGTGCGCAGGCTCAGGGCGCCGACGAAGAGCGCATAGAGCGCCGCAACGCCCATGGCGGCCGGCAGCAGCAGCGCGAAGTTGCCACCCTCGTTGCCCGAGGCCAGCACCGTCACGTAGGCACCGATGCCGTAGAAGGCCGCGTGGCCCAGGCTCACGAGGCCGGTCATGCCCACCAGCAGCTCCAGGCTCAGCGCGAAGATCGAGAGGATCATCACCTTCACGATGAAGTCCGATGCGTAGTTGCCCATGAACGGGCCGGCGATGCCGACGGCGACCGCGCAAGCCACGGGCAGCAGGAAGGCGCTTTTCTTCATGGCTGTCATGGCCGCCTCCCCATCAGCCCCTCGGGCTTCCAGATGAGCACGATGGCCATCAGCAGGTAGATGCCGATGCCGCTCAAGTCGGCGAAGAACACCTTGCCGAAGGTGTCGACGAAGCCCACCAGCAGCGAGGCCACCAGCGCGCCGGTGATGGAGCCGATGCCGCCGATCACCACCAGCACGAAGCAGATGATGAGCACGCTCGCTCCCATGTTCGGATACACCGAGGACATCGGCGCGGCGATCATGCCGGCCAGCGCGGCGAGCGCCACACCGGCGGCGAACACGATGCGGTAGAGCCGCTTCACGTCGATGCCCAGGCCGCGCACCATGTCGCGGTTGCTCGCGCCGGCGCGGATCATCATGCCCAGGCGCGTGCGGTTCACCACCCAGTACAGGCCCACGGCCAGCACGATGCAAGCGGCCGACGCGAAGAGCCGGTACCACGGGTAGCTCATGACGCTGCCCAGCGCGAAGCTGCCGTCGAGCCACGCGGGCACCTTCACGCCATGCACGTCGTTGCCCACGAGGATGGAGCGCAGCTCCTCGAACACCAGGATCAGGCCGTAGGTCATGAGCACCTGCTGCAGGTGGTCACGCTGGTAGAGGTAGCTGAAGAAGGCCCATTCGAGCAGGTAGCCGAACACGGCCGCCAGCACCACGCCGGCCACCAGCATCAGCAGGAACTGGTCGCCGAACAGTGGCGCGAGCGAGAACGCCATGTACGCGCCGATCATGTAGAAGCTCCCGTGGGCGAGGTTGATGACGCCCATGATCCCGAAGATCAGCGTCAGCCCCGAGGCCACGAGGAAGAGAAGCAGTCCGTACTGAACCGAGTTCAGGCACTGGACCAGGAAGGTTCCGAAATCCACGAGGGGGTTCTCTCTGGGCGGGATCGTTGTTCAATAGGCGTGCGTTGCGCGGGACACCGCGGAACCGGCTTGGCCGGGCCGCAGGTGTCGCCCCCAGCAAGGGGGTTGGCGCAGCACACGAAGTGCGCGAAGCCTGGGGTGCTTACATCCTGCAGCCGCGGGCCGGATCGGCGAGGCCCTTGATGGCCGTGCTCACCAGCTTGTTCTCCTTGCCCTCCACCTTGCGCAGGTAGATGTCCTGCACCGGGTTGTGCGACTTGCTCACGGTGAACGCGCCGCGCGGGCTGTCGATCTTGGCCTTCTCGACGGCGGCCGCGAACTCGGCCTTCTTCGAGATGTCGCCCTTGGTCGCGTTCAGGCCAACGCCCAGCATCTGGGCGGCGTCGTAGCCCTGCACGGCGTACACGTCGGGCTGCAGCTTGAACGACTTGGCATACGCCACGCGGAAGGCGTTGTCGCGAGCGGTGTTCAGGCCGTCGGCGTAGTGCAGCGTGGTCAGCATGCCCTGGGCCGAGTCGCCCTGCGCGTCGAGCGTGCCGTCGGTCAGGAAGCCGGGGCCGTACAGCGGGATGGTCTTGTTCAGGCCGGCGGCCTGGTAGTCCTTGACGAACTTCACCGCGCCGCCGCCCGCGAAGAAGGCGTACACCGCATCGGGCTTGGCGGCCGCGATCTCGGTCAGCAGCGCCTGGAACTCCACGTTGGGGAAGGGCAGGGTGAGCTGCTTGTCGACCTTGCCGCCGTTCTTCTCGAAGCCTTCCTTGAAGCCGTTGACCGACTCGTCGCCCGCGGCGTACTTCCAGGTGATGGTCATCGCCTTCTTCTTGCCCTGCTGCTTGGCCGCCACCTCGCCCATGGCGTAGGCCGGCTGCCAGTTGCTGAACGAGCTGCGGAAGATGTTGGGCGCGCACATCGGGCCCGTCACTGCGTCGGCGCCGGCATTGGGCACGATCAGCACGGTGCCGCTTTCCTTGGCGGCCTTGGCCATGGCCATGGCCACGCCGGAGTGCACGGTGCCGACGATCACGTCGACGTTGTCGCGCTTGATGAGCTTGTTGACGTTGTCGGTGGCCTTGGCCGGGTCGGACTCGTCGTCGACCTTGAAGTATTCGATCTCGCGGCCGGCGAGCTTGCCGCCCTGCTCGTCGACGTACAGCTTGAAGCCGTTCTCGATGGCCACGCCCAGGGCGGTGTAGGTGCCGCTGTAGGGCAGCATCAGGCCGACCTTGAGCTTGCCCGTGCCCTGGGCGCCGGCGGCCGCCGCCAGCGAGGCGAGGGCGATGGCCGTGAAGGCGAGGCGGGCGGTGCTGCGAATGGTCATGGTGTCTCTCTCCGATTTCTGGTGATGAAGGAAGTGGCCGCGACGATGACACGATCCGGCTGATCGCGATGCGGGGAATGCCCGCATTGAGGGATTTCCAGCAGCTCGCATCCATCCACGCGCGCGGCGATGCCGCGGATCTGCGCGAGGGTGCCGTACTCGTCGTCGATGCCCTGCACGGCGAGCACGGGGCAGCGGATGGTGTCGAGTTCGCTCTCGATGTTCCAGTCGCGGAATGGCGGGTGCAGCCAGATGCGGTTCCAGCCCCAGAAGGCGGAGTCGGCGCTGTCGTGGTAGCGGCCCAGCTTCTGCGGCAGGTCGGTGCCGAGATAGGCGGTGCGCGCGTTCTCGATGTTCGCCACCGTCACGTCCTCCACGAAGATGTGCGGCGCTAGCACGACGAGGCCCGCCACCTTTTCGGGAAAGCGCGAGGCATGCAGCAGCGAGATCGAGCCGCCGTCGCTGTGGCCGAAGAGCCAGGGTTTCTGGTCGCCGAGGCCGAGCGCGGCGAAGAGGGCGGGCAGCACCTCGTGCGCCTGGCGGTGCATGAAGTCGACGTCCCAGATCTCGTCGTCCGCGCGCGGCGTGGAGCGGCCGTAGCCGGGGCGCGAGAACACGAGGCCGCGCACGCCGGCGGCTTCGCACAGCCGCGCGGGAAAGTCTTTCCACATCGCGACCGAGCCCAGGCCCTCGTGCAGGAACACGACGAGCGGCGCAGTGGTGCGCTCGGGCGCGATCCACTGGCATTCGATGCGCACCTCGCGGTTGCGCCAGGTGATGGTGGCGAAGTCGGTGCTCATGGTTGCTGCGCCTTCCCCCTTTGGAGGAAGGTCGGGATGGGGGCAGGCTGCGCCTGCAAAGGCCGTGCCCGCATCACGCCTGCTTTTCCTTCTCGCGCAGCCGGAAGCGCTGGATCTTCCCCGTCGCCGTCTTGGGCAGCTCGCCCACGAATTCGAGAAAACGCGGGTACTTGTAGGGCGCCAGGCGTTCCTTGACGAAGGCCTTGAGCTCGTCCTCGGTGGCCGCGCTCCCGTCCTTCAGCACCACGAAGGCCTTGGTCTTGGTCAGGCCGTCGGCGTCTTCCTTGCCGATCACCGCCGCCTCGAGCACGGCCGGGTGCTGCATCAGCGTGGCCTCGACCTCGAAGGGCGAGACGTAGATGCCGCTGACCTTGAGCATGTCGTCGCTGCGCCCGGCGTAGGTGAAATAGCCGTCGGCGTCGCGGGTGTACTTGTCGCCGCTCTTGGTCCAGCCGCCCTGGAAGGTCTCGCGCGACTTCTCGCGGTTGGCCCAGTACATCAGCGCCGAACTCGGGCCGCGGATGTAGAGGTCGCCTACCTCGCCGTCGGGCACGGGGCGGCCGTCCTCGCCGCGCAGCTCGACCTCGTAGCCTTCCACCGGCCGGCCGGTGGTGCCGTAGCGCACGTCGCCTGGGCGGTTGGAGATGAAGATGTGCAGCATCTCGGTGGAGCCGATGCCGTCGATGATCTCGCAGCCGAAGTGCTGCTTGAAGCGCTGCGCGATCTCGCCCGGCAGCGCCTCGCCGGCCGAGGAGCACATGCGCAGCGCCACCGCCTCGCGCGCGGGCAGCCTGGGCGAGGCGAGCATGCCGGCGAAGCCCGTGGGTGCGCCGAAGAACACGGTCGGCTTGTGTTCCACCCAGCGGCGGAAGGTGGCGTCGGGCGTGGGGCGCTCGGCCATCAGCACCACGGTGGCGCCCACCGAGAGCGGAAAGGTCAGCGCATTGCCCAGGCCGTAGGCGAAGTACATCTTGGCGGCCGAGAAGCAGACGTCGTCCTCGGTGAGGCCGAGCACCGGCTTGCCGTAGAGCTCGGCCGTCCACCACAGGTTGGCGTGCGTGTGGACCGTGCCCTTCGGCTTGCCGGTGGAGCCGGAGGAATACAGCCAGAAGCCCGGGTCGTCCGAAGCCGTGGTCACCGGCGCCGCGAGCGGTTCGACGGCGGCGAGCGCGGCGTCGAATTCCTGTGCGCCTTCGGGCAGCGCGCCGGCGGGCTGCGACACGAAGAGCGCGCGCACCTCGTGCCCGCCGCGCGACATCGCCTCCTGCAGCGTGGGCAGTAGCGCGCCCGACACCAGCACCGCCTGCGCGCGGCTGTGGTCGAGCATGTAGGCGTAGTCGTCGGGCGTGAGCAGGGTGTTGACCGCCACCGGCACCGCGCCGGCATAGAGGCTGCCGAGGAAGCTCACGGGCCAGTCGTTGCCGTCGAGCATGAGCAGCAGCACGCGCTCTTCGCGCCGGATGCCGGCGGCCTGCAGCGCGGCGGCCAGGCGGCGCGAGCGCTCCTCGAGCTGGCCGTAGCTCAGCGTGCCGCGGTCGTCGATGTAGGCGGTGCGCGCGGCGCGTTCGCGGTTGAGGTCGAACAGGTGTCCGGCGAAGTTGAATCGTGGGGGCGGGGTCATGGTCTTGTCTCCTTCGGCCGTGTTCTTTTCTAGAGGCCGAGCGCGGCGATCACGCCGGGGCTCGCCTGCACCGCGGCGCGGCGGTGATAGAAGTCGAGCGCGCGCAGCCCGCCCAGCTCGGCGCCGCCGCCCGCGCGGCCGGGGCCGCCGTGCAGCGACATCGGCATCACGTTGCCGTGGCCGGTGTGGGCCTGCGCCACTTCGGGGCTGACGACGTGCACGCGGCCGTGGCTAGGGGCCACCGCGAGCGCGGCCTGCGCCAGCGCCGCGTCGTCGCTTCCATATATGGAGGTGACGAGCGAGCCCTGGCCGCGATGCGCCAGTGCGATGCCGTGCGCGAGGTCGCGGTAGGGCAGCAGCGTGGCGACGGGGCCGAACACTTCCACGTCGTGCACCTGCTGCGCTGCGTCGGCGTCGCGCGCGCCCAGCAGCACGGGGCCGATGCAGGCGGCAATGGCCGGGTCGGCGTCGACCAGGGGCTTGTCGCGGCCGTCGTGCAGCACGGTGGCCTGCGCGGACAGCGCAGCCAGTCCTTCACGCACCGAATCCAGCTGCGCGCGGCTCACCAGCGAACCCATGCGCACGCTCTCGTTGCGCGGATTGCCGACGGTGATGCCCGCGAGCCTGGCGCCGATGGCCTCGGCCGCCGCGTCATAGAGCTCCGCCGGCACCAGGATGCGGCGGATGGCGGTGCACTTCTGGCCCGACTTCACCGTCATCTCGCGCACCACTTCGCGCACGAGCAGGTTGAAGGCGTCGCTGCCGGGCGCGGCGCCGGGCAGCAGCAGGGCGCTGTTGAGGCTGTCGGCCTCGATGTTCACGCGCGCCGAGCGCTGGGCCACGGCCGGGTGCGAGCGGATCACCGCCGCCGTTTCAGCCGAGCCGGTGAAGGAGGCCACGTCGAAGGGCTGCAGCGCATCCATCAGGCCGGCCGAGCTGCCGCACACGATGGAAAGCGCGCCGGCCGGCAGCACGCCCGCGTCGACCACGTCCTTCACCATGCGCTGCGTGAGCCAGGCGGTGGCCGTGGCGGGCTTCACGATCACCGGCACGCCGGAGAGCAGCGCGGGCGCGGCCTTCTCCCACAGGCCCCAGGAGGGGAAGTTGAATGCGTTGATGAAGAGCGCCACGCCCCGCGTCGGCACCTGCAGGTGCTGCGACTGGAACACCGGCTCCTTGCCGAGCTTCACCGCGTCGCCGTCGCGCAGCGCGCGCACGTCGCCGAGCGCATCGCCCCACTTGGCGTACTGGCCGAGCGTGAAGATCGCGCCGTCGATGTCCACGGCCGAGTCGTTCTTCACCGTGCCGGAGTTGGCGGTGGCGATCTCGTAATACGCGTCGCGGTTGGCCTGCAGCACCTTCACCACGGCCACAAGCAGCCCCGCGCGCTGGCGGTAGGTGAGGGCGCGCAACGCGCTGCCGCCCTGTTCGCGTGCGAAGGCGAAGGCGGCCGGCAGGTCCAGGCCGGTGGCATCGACGCGCGCGAGCTCGGTGCCCAGCACCGGGTCGAACAGGGGCGTGCCGGCCCCCGATCCGCTTTGCCAGCGGCCGGAGACGTAGTTGGGAAGAAGCTCGGTCATTGGGTGAACCTGATCTGCCCCTCGGGCAGGAGATATAGAACGAGCGCGCGGCCGCTGGCCACGGTCGGGCGATGCGCGGTGCCGGGGCCGTAGACGCACCAGCCCGCGGGCCGTCCGTCGAAGGTGGCGGCGCCGTCGAGCGGCATGATCAGGTCGATCTCACCGTTGGGATGCGTGTGGTGCGGGCCGGCGATGTCCTGCATGTCGACCACGTCGACCGAGAAGCGGTGCAGCGCGTCTTCGGCCTTGAAGACGCGGCCGTACCTGATGCCGCCGCCTTCGCGCTCGCAGAGCCAGCCTTCGGCGACGCCGCCGATGCAGGCCTGGCGCAGCTGCTCGAAGCTGGCGCTGCCGGCGCCGTGGTGGGTGTTGAGCCACCGGTCGAGCTCGCCGTCGAGCGGTTTGCCGGCGATCTGGGCGGTCAGGCCGGCGATCAGCTGGTGAAATGCTTCCTTGCCGGTGGCGGGAGTGCTGCTGTCGGACATCGTGGGGCCTCGAACTTTGGAACTACCTTGCAGGATCACTGAGTGTGCAGTATCTTGCGTGTGGCCGAACAATAAGCATCGAGACAATGAGTGTCAAGCAATATAGTGCATCTATGGTGTTTACCCTGAGCGCGCACAATCCCGGCGAAGAACGAGGAATTGCATGAACGAGCATGTAGACGCGGCGCTGGCCGCCGCGCCTGAAAGCGGCAACGGCGCGCCGGGCCAGGCCGTCGCCGGGGAGGCGAAGAATCCGCTGCTGTCGGCGCTGGGCGACCGCGTGCGCAACCTGCGCGCGCAGCGCGGGCTCACGCGCAAGGCGGTGGCTGTCGCGGCCGACGTGTCGGAGCGCCATCTGGCCAATCTCGAATACGGCATCGGCAACGCGTCGATCCTGGTGTTGCAACAGGTGGCTGGCGCGCTGCACTGCTCGCTGGCCGAGCTGGTGGGCGACGTGACCACCAGCTCGCCAGAGTGGCTGCTCATCCGGGAACTGCTCGAAAACCGCAGCGAGGCCGACCTGCGCCGCGTGCGCGTGGCCATCGGCGAGCTGCTGGGCACCGCCTCGGTCGACCCGGCGCGGCACCGGCGCATCGCGCTCGTGGGCCTGCGCGGCGCGGGCAAGTCGACGCTGGGGCAGATGCTGGCGGAAGACCTGGAAATCCCGTTCATCGAGCTCAGCCGCGAGATCGAAAAGCTCGCCGGCTGCAGCGTGCGCGAGATCCACGACCTGTACGGCACCAACGCCTACCGCCGCTACGAGCGCCGCGCGCTCGAAGAAGCGGTGCAGATCTACAGCGAGGTGGTGATCGCCACGCCCGGCGGCATCGTCTCCGACCCGGCCACCTTCAACGAGCTGCTCGCGCACTGCACCACCGTGTGGCTGCAGGCCGCGCCGGAGGAGCACATGGGCCGCGTGGCCGCGCAGGGCGACACCCGCCCGATGGCCGCCAGCAAGGAAGCGATGGAAGACCTGCGCCGCATCCTGAACGGCCGCGCCGCCTTCTATTCGAAGGCCGACCTGTCGGTGGACACCAGCGGCAAGACGCTCCCGCAGAGCTTCCAGGCCCTGCGTGCGGCCGTCCGCCAGTCCATGGGACTGGTCTAGGCGCCTTCCGGACTCCTCAAATCTGAAAAAAAGTGCAGCAGGCATTGACTTGCCTGTGTGCATGCAGCATGATGCATGTCATCGGAGCAAGAAAGTGCATTATCTTTCCTGTTCACGGTTTCCGAACACTGCCCCACAGGAGACTTCCGCATGACCGACACCACCACGCTCCAGGCGCCCCAGCGCGTCGACTACCGCACCGAACCCGGCCAGTACCGCCACTGGTCGCTGAGCTTCGACGGCGCCATCGCGCGCCTCGTGCTCGACATCGCGGAAGACGGCGGCATCCGCCCCGGCTACAAGCTCAAGCTCAACAGCTACGACCTGGGCGTGGACGTGGAGCTGAACGACGCGCTCAACCGCGTGCGCTTCGAGCACCCCGAGGTGCGCAGCGTGATCGTCACCAGCGGCAAGGACCGCATCTTCTGCTCCGGCGCCAACATCTTCATGCTGGGCGTTTCCAGCCACGCCTGGAAGGTGAACTTCTGCAAGTTCACCAACGAGACGCGCAACGGCATCGAAGACTCGTCGAAGCACTCGGGCCTGAAGTTCCTGGCGGCCGTCAACGGCGCCTGCGCGGGTGGCGGCTACGAGCTGGCGCTGGCCTGCGACGAGATCCTGCTGGTGGACGACCGCTCCTCCGCCGTCTCGCTGCCCGAAGTGCCGCTGCTGGGCGTGCTGCCCGGCACCGGCGGCCTGACCCGCGTGACCGACAAGCGCCACGTGCGCCATGACCTCGCCGACATCTTCTGCACCAGCGTCGAAGGCGTGCGCGGCCAGCGCGCGGTCGACTGGCGCCTGGTCGACGCCGTGGCCAAGCCCGCGCAGTTCGCGGCAGCCGTGCAGGAGCGCGCTTCGCAGCTCGCCGCCGGCAGCGACCGCCCGGCCAACGGCAAGGGCGTGGCGCTGACCCGCCTGGAGCGCACCGACAGCGCCGACGGCATCTCGTACGCGAACGTCGATGTGCGGATCGACCGCAGCAAGCGCACCGCCACCATCACAGTGAAGGCGCCCACCGGCGCGCAGCCGTCGGACATCGCCGCCATCGAGGCAGCCGGCGCCGCATGGTGGCCGCTGGCGATGTGCCGCGAACTCGACGACGCCATCCTGAACCTGCGCACCAACGAGCTCGACATCGGCACCTGGCTGCTCAAGACCGAGGGCGACGCTGCCGCCGTGCTCGCGTCGGACGCCGTGATGCTCGCCAACAAGGACCACTGGCTGGTGCGCGAGACCATCGGCGCGCTGCGCCGCACGCTGGCGCGCCTGGACGTGTCCTCGCGCAGCCTGTTCGCGCTGATCGAAGCCGGCTCCTGCTTCGCCGGCACGCTGGCCGAACTGGCCTTCGCGGCCGACCGCGCCTACATGCTCGCGCTGCCCGACGATGCCGAGCGCGCGCCCAGGCTCACGCTGGACGAGTTCAACTTCGGCTTCTTCCCGATGGTGAACGACCAGAGCCGCCTGCAGCGCCGCTTCTATGAAGAGGCCGCGCCGCTGGAAGCCGCTCGCGCCGCCGCCGGCAAGGCGCTCGATGCCGACGAGGCGCTGAAGCTGGGCCTGGTGACCGCCGCGCCCGACGACATCGACTGGGACGACGAAATCCGCATCGCCATCGAGGAACGCGCCGCGATGTCGCCCGACTCCCTGACCGGCCTGGAAGCCAACCTGCGCTTCGCGAGCAAGGAGAACATGGTCACCCGCATCTTCGGCCGCCTCTCGGCCTGGCAGAACTGGATCTTCAACCGCCCCAACGCCGTCGGCGAGAAGGGCGCGCTGAAGGTCTACGGCACCGGCCAGAAAGCCGGCTTCGATTTGAACCGGGTCTGAGGCAAATACAGGACCACAGGAAGAGACAAGAACAGCCGAACGCAGAAGGAAGACAAAAGCTACGCAGAAGCCGCAGAAGAAGAATCACGAGAACCTTCCCTGGTTTTTCTTCTGCGGCTTCTGCGAAACCTTCGCGACTTCTGCGTTCGGTCCCGAGTTTGTGTGTATTCGGAAGGAACCCCCCATGAGCACGATCAACTACAGCGAGAAGATCCCCAACAACGTCAACCTCGGCGAAGACCGCACGCTGCAGCGTGCGCTCGAAGGCTGGCAGCCGAACTTCATCAACTGGTGGGACGACGTGGGCCCCGAGGGCTCCACCAACCACGAGGTGTACCTGCGCACGGCGGTGAGCGTCGATCCGCAGGGCTGGGCGCAGTTCGGCCACGTGAAGATGCGCGACTACCGCTGGGGCATCTTCCTGAACCCGGGCGACGCCAACCGCGAGATCCACTTCGGCGACCACAAGGGCGAGAAGGCCTGGCAGGACGTGCCCGGCGAGCACCGCGCCAACCTGCGCCGCATCATCGTGACGCAGGGCGACACCGAGCCCGCGTCGGTGGAGCAGCAGCGCCACCTGGGCCTCACCGCGCCCAGCATGTACGACCTGCGCAACCTGTTCCAGATCAACGTGGAAGAGGGCCGCCACCTGTGGGCCATGGTCTACCTGCTGCACAAGCACTTCGGCCGCGATGGCCGCGAGGAAGCCGAGGCGCTGCTGCAGCGCACCTCGGGCGACGAGAACAACCCGCGCATCCTGGGCGCCTTCAACGAGCGCACGCCCGACTGGCTCGCGTTCTTCATGTTCACGTACTTCACCGACCGCGACGGCAAGTTCCAGCTGTCGGCGCTGGCCGAGAGCGCCTTCGACCCGCTGGCGCGCACTACGAAGTTCATGCTGACCGAGGAAGCGCACCACATGTTCGTGGGCGAGAGCGGCGTGTCGCGCGTCATCGCACGCACCGCGCAGGTCATGAACGAGCTGAAGACCGACGACCCGCAGAAGGTGCGCGCGGCCGGCTGCATCGACCTGGGCACCATCCAGCGCTACCTGAACTTCCACTACAGCGTGACCATCGACCTGTTCGGCGCCGACCAGTCGAGCAACGCCGCCATCTTCTACAGCTCGGGCCTGAAGGGCCGCTACGAAGAAGGCAAGCGCACCGACGACCACGTGCTCAAGGGCCAGACCTACAAGGTGCTCGAGGTGAAGGACGGCCAGTTCGTCGAGAAGGAAGTGCCGATGCTCAACGCGCTGAACGAAGTGCTGCGCGACGACTTCATCAAGGACTCGGTGGCCGGCGTGGGCCGCTGGAACAAGGTGCTGGAAAAAGCTGGCATCCCGACCCGCCTGGTGGTGCCGCACAAGGCGTTCAACCGCCAGATCGGCGCGCTCGCCGGCATCAAGATGTCGCCCGAGGGCCGCGTGGTGAACGACGTGGAATGGGCCGCCAAGCGCGACGAGTGGTTGCCCAGTGCCGAAGACTTCGCTTTCGTGGCATCGTTGATGGGCCGCGTGGTGGAGCCGGGCAAGTTCGCCGGCTGGATCTCGCCGCCGGTGATGGGCATCAACCGCCAGCCGGTGGATTTCGAGTACGTGCGGTTCGGTTGATCTGCAATTGGGGTATGACTCCCTCTCCCCTCGGGGAGAGGGCGGGGGTGAGGGTGGCAGCGTCCCCACGACAAGCTGCTGCCCCCTCACCCTGACCCTCTCCCCAAGGGGAGAGGGAAAGGAGAAAGAACATGGACATGGCCGTCGAAGCCGGAGTCATCAAGCAGCACCTGATCGACCCCGAGATCTGCATCCGCTGCAACACCTGCGAGGCCACCTGCCCGGTCAACGCGATCACGCACGACGACAACAACTACGTCGTGCGCGCCGACGTCTGCAATGGCTGCATGGCCTGCATCTCGCCGTGCCCCACGGGCTCGATCGACAACTGGCGCACCATGCCGCTGGTGCGCGCGTACTCCATCGAGGAGCAGTTCACCTGGGAATCGCTGCCCGCCGAACTCTCGCCCGAGGAGCTCGAAGCGGCCGGCGTGTCGGCCGAGGTCGCCGGCGGCGCCGAGGCTGCCGTGCCCGCGCAGACCCAGGCGCAGGCCCAGGCAGCGGTCGAGTCGCTGGAGCCGGCCTTCAACTCCGCGCAGTACGGCGCCACCGTGCCGCCCTGGTCGGCCGCGCACGCCTACACCAACCTCTTTCCGCCGAAGACACCGACCACCGCCACCGTGGTGGGCAACTACAACTGCACCGAGGCTGGCTTCGACAGCGAGACGCACCACATCGTGCTCGACTTCGGCGCGCTGCCGTTCCCGGTGCTCGAAGGCCAGTCGATCGGCATCGTGCCGCCCGGCACCGACGCCATGGGCAAGCGCCACCATGCGCGCCAATACTCGGTGGCCAGCCCGCGCAACGGCGAGCGGCCCGGCTACAACAACGTCTCGCTCACCGTGAAACGCGTCACCGAAGACCACGACGGAACGCCCGTGCGCGGCGTGTGCTCCAACTACGTGTGCGACCTGAAGGTGGGCGACACGGTGCAGGTGGTGGGGCCCTTCGGCGCCTCGTTCCTGATGCCGAACCATCCGAAGTCGCACATCGTGATGATCTGCACCGGCACCGGCAGCGCCCCGATGCGCGCCATGACCGAGTGGCGCCGCCGGCTGCGCAAGAGCGGCAAGTTCGAAGGCGGCAAGCTGATGCTGTTCTTCGGCGCGCGCACGCAGCAGGAGCTGCCGTACTTCGGCCCGCTGCAGTCGCTGCCCAAGGACTTCATCGACATCAACCTCGCGTTCTCGCGCACGCCGGGGCAACCCAAGCGCTACGTGCAGGACCTGATGCGCGAGCGCGCCGCCGACCTGGCCGCGCTGCTGAAGGATGGCGCCAGCCACTTCTACGTGTGCGGGCTCAAGAGCATGGAAGAAGGCGTGGTGCTCGCGCTGCGCGACGTGGCGAAGGAAGCCGGACTCGACTGGGACACGGTGGGCGCGGCGCTCAAGCGCGAAGGCCGCCTGCACCTCGAGACCTACTGAGCCCCGGCGGATGAAGTTCGCCGACTTCCATGCGGGCCAGGTCATCGAGGCCGGGCCCTATGTGCTCACAGAGGCCGAGCTTCTGCAGTTCGCGCGGGCCTACGACCCGCAGTGGTTCCACACCGATGCGCAAGCGGCGGCCGACAGCCCCTTCGGCGGGCTCATCGCAAGCGGCTGGCATACCTGCTCCATCGCGATGCGGCTGGTGGTGGAGGCGGCGTTGGCCGGTTCCGAATCTTTCGCGTCACCTGGGCTGGAGCATGTGCGCTGGCCCAACCCGGTCCGCCCGGGAGACGCGCTGCGGCTGGTGGCCGACGTGATCGAGGTGCGCCGCTCAGAGAAGCGCCCGACGTTGGGCATCCTGCGCTGGCGCTGGCGGCTCTTCAACCAGCGCGAGCTGATGGTGCTCGACGCCGGAGTCACGAGCCTGTTCAAGCTCAAGCCGGCCGACCAGGCGACGGAATCAGGCGACAGAACGTGAAAAGGCCCGCGGCGCTCCGGCGCCGCGGGCCTTTGTCATCGGGCTGCCGCCGTCGTTACTTCTTGATGTCGACAGCGCCCGAACCCTGGGCCTTGCCGTGAGCCTTCGCGCCTACGGCAGGTGCCTTCACCGCGCCGCCGGCCGAGCCGACAGCCCCTGTCGCGCCTTCGAGCGTACCGCCCACCGTGTTGGTCACGCCGCCCACGGCGTTCGTCGCTCCGCCGACCGCGTTCGTGGCGCCGCCCAGAACGCCGCCGACAGCATTGCCGGCCGTGCCCGTGGCGCCGCTCGCCGCGCCGCCGGCATTGGTGTTCGCGCCGGCACCGGCGTTGGCACCGGTTGCCGCACCCGCACCGCCGCGTGTGCCTGCGGTGGAGCCCGAGGCATTCACGTCGGCATTGACCCCTACGCCCACCCCGACGCCTTGCGCCTGGGCGACGCCGCCGATGGCCAGCATGCCTGCGAGCAGGGTGCCGAGGACGATGCGCTTGTGTTGATGCTGTTGCTTCATGGGTGACTGTTCCTTTCGTTGCATGGTCACGGTTTCATGGATCGATCGGGTTCGATCGATCCGGGTGCAACCATGGCTGTGCCGCGATCTGTCGCCATGTGCGCCGCTTTCGCCCGCTCGCGTGGGAATCGGCCGTCGGCGAAATCGGGGGCTCGTGCGTTAGGCCCCCGGATCGACGTTCGGCCCATCAAGGCAACAGATGCTTACGGAAGAAAGCCGTTGTCTTCGTGTTCACATCCGGCAACACGTTCTGGCGGTCGAAGCCCGGTGGGTCGTCGAGCATGTCGCTGATCAGCCCGCTCAGTCCTGGCGGGGGTGGCGAGAGCAGCGCGCCGTGGCCGCCGGTGGGCATGCCGGCGATCAGCACGCAGCGCGGCAGGCAGGCCGCGAGCACGCGGTCGCTGTGAAAGCGCGGGATCAGCCAGCGGTCCTGCCGGGCGGTGATGAGGCCCAGCGGCATGCGCGGATCGGCCAGCGAGGCCATGTCGAAATCGGCCGAGGAAGGCACGCCCGCCACGATGGCCGCGATTCGTGGATCGGTGTGCTCGCGCGGCGCGGCGTCATCGCCGAAGCGGTGGCGGATGACGAAGAGCGCCGCCCATTTCCTGACGCCGTCGAGCGGGCCACCGGTCAGCCGCGTGATGAGGCCGACGCAGGACTGGAAGTCGTCCACCAGGTTCGCCTCGCAATGCCGCGCGAAGGCGGCCGGCGACCAGCGCCCGCCGGCCAGGCTCAGGGCCGTGTGGCCGCCCGCCGACATGCCGTACATCCCGACCTTGTCGAGCCGCAGCATCGGCGCGAAGCGCGGGTCGCGTGCCACCGCGTCGATGGCGCGCGAAACCTCGGCTGGGCGCATCGTCCAGCTGTCGGGGCCGGGGGCACTGTCGTCCTTGTAGTTGTCGGCCTTGTGCTCGGGCATGGCGACGACGAAGCCGGCCTCGACCAGGCTGCGCGCGATGTCCGCATGCACCCACGGCGCACCGCCCGAGCCGTGAGAGACGATCACCAGCCGGCCATTGCCGGGCACTGGCGCGCCTTGCACGGCCAAGTCGAGCGTGAAGCGGGCGCGCTGGGTCGGTCGGGCTGCGTCGGCCGAGGGATAGAACACCGTGACCGGGCCGTCGCCGGGCGCGGCGTCGAGCAGGGTGATCGGGGCGGGTGTCATGGCAGGGGGCAGTGCAGCCGGGCCGATTCTCGCCGCCCGGGGCGATGCAAGACCCTTTCGCTCGTCATGGCAAACACACGCAACTCATAATGTTGCATGAAACGCGACAGCAAGCTCTCCGCCGTTCTCCACGTGCTGTTGCACATGGCCGAAATGAAGACGCCCGTCACCTCCGAGTCGCTCGCGGTTGCGATGCAGACCAACCCGGTGGTCGTGCGCCGACTCATGGCCGGCCTGCGGCAGGCGGGGTTCGTGAGTTCGGCCAAGGGGCATGGCGGCGGGTGGGTGCTGTCGTGCACCTTGTCGGCGGTGACGCTGGGCGACGTCCACAACGCGGTGGGCGCGCCCGCGCTGCTGGCCATGGGCAACCGCACCGAGAGCCCGGGGTGCATCGTCGAGCAGGCGGTGAACGCGGCGCTCGACGGCGTCTGCGACGAGGCCGAGGCGCTGCTGCTCAGGCGCTTCAACAGCATCACGCTGGCCGATCTTTCCAGGGACTTTCATCGTCGCATGACAGGCGGCGGCTTCACATCGAAGGACATCGAACATGCGTCATGACGCTCTGATCGTGGGCGGCAGCTTTGCCGGCCTTTCCGCTGCGATGCAGCTTGCACGGGCGCGGCGCAAGGTCTGCGTCGTCGACACCGGCGCGCCGCGCAACCGCTTCGCGGCCGCGTCGCACGGCTTCTTCGGGCAGGACGGCGTGCCGCCCCTGAAGATGATTGCGGATGCGCGCGAGAAGCTGCTTGCGTATCCCAGCGTCGAGTTCGTCGAGGCGGCCGTGGTGGATGCGGGTGCCGAGGAGGCAGGTGGATTCACCGTATCGCTGAGCAACGGCGAGCGCCGCTCGGCCGGCAAGCTGCTGCTGGCCTATGGCGTGCAGGACGGCCTGCCGGAGATTTCCGGCATCGGCGAACGCTGGGGCTCGAGCGTGCTGCACTGTCCCTATTGCCACGGCTACGAGTTCAGCGGGCGCCAACTGGGCGTGCTCTATCACCACGGCGCGCAGCCGCCGGACCATGCGCTGCTGATCGCCGAATGGGGCCCGACCACGCTCTTCCTGCATGGCGGCGAAGGGCCCGATGCCGAGGCGCGCGCGAAGCTGCAGGCGCGTGGCGTGATCATCGAACCCGGGCGCATCGCCGGCTTTGAAGGCGAGGGGCAAGAATTGACCGGTGCGCGCATCGGTGACGGCAGGCTGGTGCCCATCGAGGCGCTCTACGTGGCGCCGCGCACGCGGCCCGCGAGTCCGCTGGCCGAGCGGCTGGGCTGCGCCTTCGACAACGGCCCGCTCGGCAAGGTGCTGCGCGTCGACGCGATGAAGATGACGACCGTGCCCGGCGTCTACGGCGCGGGCGATCTGGCGATGATGTTCTCCAACGCCACGATGGCATCGGCGGACGGGCTGATGGCGGGCGTGTCGATGCACCGCTCGATGGTGTTCGACGCCTGAAATCACTCCGGCAAGGGAAAAAGGGGAAAAAAGAACTTTTTTCCGGGACCCAGGCAAATCCGTCAAAGATCGCTATATAATCTGAGGCTCACGCGGGAATAGCTCAGTTGGTAGAGCGCAACCTTGCCAAGGTTGAGGTCGAGAGTTCGAGACTCTTTTCCCGCTCCAGATCGCAGAAAAGGCCACCTCATCAGGTGGCCTTTTTCTTTGGCGCTTCAGCTCAGCCTTTTGCCGCCAACACCATCCCCCGGCTCTCCCCGAACCCGATGCGCGCATGCCCCGGCTTCTCGCACCAGCCGCGCAGCAGCACCGCGTCGCCGTCTTCCAGGAAGCCGCGCTGTTCGCCGTTGGCCAGCTTCACCGGGCTTTGCCCAGCGCGCGTCAGCTCGATGATCGCGCCGGCTTCGCCCTCACCGGGACCGGAGATCGTGCCGCTGCCGAACAGGTCGCCGGGGTTCAGGCTGCAGCCGCCCATGGTGTGGTGCGCCACCATCTGGGCGACGGTCCAGTACTGATGCCTGAAGCTGGTGGAGGACAGGCGCGAGGGCCCGGTCTTCTCCCTGCGTGCCTTTTCGCTTTCGAGCCACACCTCCAGCCGGATGTCGAGCGCGCCGCTCTCGCGGTTCGTCGCGTGCTCCAGGTAGGCCAGCGGCTGGGGCTCGTTCGACGGGCGGGTCCATGCCTGGCGGTAGGGCGCGAGCGCTTCCATGGTCACGATCCACGGCGAAATGGTGGTGGCGAAGTTCTTTGCGAGGAAGGGCCCGAGCGGCGCCATTTCCCAGAACTGGATGTCGCGCGCCGACCAGTCGTTGAGCAGGCAGATGCCGAAGATGTGTTCGTCCGCGTGTTCGAGCGCAATCGCGTCGCCCTGTGCGTTGCCCTTGCCGATCCACACGCCGAGTTCCAGTTCGTAGTCGAGCCGCGCGCATGCCTGACAGGTGGGCGCTTTCGCGCCGGGCGCCATCGCCTGCCCCATCGGCCGATGGAAGCGCTGGCCGCTCACGCCGATGGTCGACACGCGCCCGTGGTACGCGATCGGAATCCATCGGAAGTTGGGCGTCACATCGCCGTCCGGGTTCATCAGGCGGCTGATGTTCAGCGCGTGGTCGATCGAGGTGTAGAAGTCGGTGTAGTCGCCGATGCGCGCGGGCACGGTGTATTCGGCTTCGGCCTGCGGCACGAGGCATTCGCGCACGGCCTGCACTGCGGCGATGGGCGCGTCGTTCTTCAGCAGATCGAAGAGCGCGTGGCGCAGCGCCTTCCATGCGGGGTTGCCGAGCGCGAAGAAGTCGTTGAGCGCCGGCAGTGCGGCCGCCTCCGCAGCGTCGAGCGCGAGGTCGTCGAGCTGCTGCTTGGTGACGAGCGCGGCCAGGTCCAGCACCTGGTCGCCGATCGCGACGCCGCCGCGAAATGCCTCGGTGGCGCCTGCGCGGCGGAACACCGCATGCGGCAGGTTCTGGATCGGAAAGTCGCTGTCCGTCGCATTGGCCGATTCGACCCAGCTGCGCGCGTGAACGTCGTGCGTGTGGTTGAGTGCAATGCTCATGAGCCGTGCCTCATGCCGACGCCATCAGCGCGTCGTCGAAGATGGCGACCGCGCGCGTCCATCCGGCCGAAGCGCCGCGGATCTTGTGTGGAAAGCAGCTGATGTAGAAGCCCGTGGGCGGCAGCGCCTCCAGGTTGTGCAGCTTCTCGATGTGGCAGTAGCCGATGTCGCGGCCGGCCTTGTGGCCTTCCCAGATCAGCGAGGCGTCCTGCGTCTCGCCGTACTTCTTCGCGGTGTGCACGAAGGGTGCGTCCCAGCTCCATGCGTCGGTTCCCGTGAGGCGAACGCCGCGCTCCAGCAGGTACATCGTCGCCTCGTAGCCCATGCCGGCGCCGGCCGACACGTAGTCGGGGTGGCCGTAGCGCGAGCCCGCGCGGGTGTTGACCACTACGATCTCCAGCGGGCTCAGCGTGTGGCCGATGCGCTTGAGTTCGGCCTCGACGTCGGCGGCCGTCACTACATAGCCGTCGGCGAAGTGGCGGAAGTCGAGCTTCACGCCGGGCTGGAAGCACCACTCGAGCGGCACGTCGTGGATCGCGATGGCGGGCTTCTTCTCGCCCAGCGCCTTGTCCATGGTCGAGTGGAAGTGATAGGGCGCGTCGAGGTGCGTGCCGTTGTGTGTCGACAGCTGCACCAGCTCCACGGCCCAGCCTTCGCCGTCGGGCAGGTCTTCCTTTTTCAGGCCGGGAAAGAAGGGCTCGATCTGCTCGTAGGTCTGCTCGTGCGTGAAGTACTGGATCTTCGGCGCGAAGGCCGGTGGGTCGGAGAGCACATCGTTCTCGAGAAAGATCGAGAGATCGACGAATTTGCGTGGCATGGGAACTCCTTGTGGGGTGTACGTGTTGGAAGAAGACGAAGGAATCAGGGGCGCTGCCAGCGCAGCAGGCGTTGTTCCGCGAAGGCCAGCAGCGCATTGCTCACGAAGCCGATGAGGCCGAGCAGCACGATGCCGGCGAACAGGTCGCTTGCGCGGAAGGCGCGCGCGGCCAGCAGGATGGCCTGGCCCAGGCCGCTTTGCGAGGCGATCATCTCGCCCACCACCGCGACGATCAGCGCGATGGTCAGCGCCAGCCGCATGCCGGCCAGGATGTCGGGCATCGCGTTGGGAAGGCCCATCTTCCAGATGTACGCCGCGCGCGACATCTGCAGGCAGCGCGCCACTTCCGCGAGGCGCGGCTCCACGGCCGCGAAGCCGTGCACCGTGGCCAGCAGCACCGGCCACATCGCGCCGAAAGCCACCACGAAGAGCACCATGCCGGGGTTCAGCCCGAAGATGGAGATGGCCAGCGGCAGCAGCGCGGAGGCGGGCAGGGGGCGGATGAACTCGAGCGTCGGCTGCACCCACGCGCGCACCTGGGGCGACACGCCGATGGCCGCGCCCAGCAGCACGCCGAAGAGCGAGGCGAGCAGCCAGCCTTCGATCATCCGGCCCACCGTGGCGCGCGTGAAGCCGAGCAGCTCGCCGCCGCCATCGCCGCTTCCCGAGAGATTCAGTCCTTCGAGCAGGCTCGCGAAGGTGGCCTGCGGCGTCGGCAGGAACACGCGGCTCACCCAGCCGGCATTGCTCGCGACCCACCACAGCGCGACCAGCCCCAGCAGCACGCCCAGTGAGCCAAACCTGTACAGGCCGATGCGGTTGTCGTTCATGACGGCACCCCCATGCGCCGCGACACCGCGCGCTGCAGCATCAGCATGCCCGCGTTGACCGCGAAGCCCACGACGCCGATCCAGCCCAGCCAGGCGAGCATCAGCGCGGGGTCGAAGCTCTGCTGCGCGATCATCATCGCGTAGCCCATGCCGTTGGGGTTGGCCGCGATCTCCACCGTCACGGCCACCACCAGCGCCACCGCCACACCCAGCCGCAGCGCGACGAAAAGGCGCGGCACGATGGCCGGCAGCACGATCTTGAACGCGCGCTCGCGCGCCGAAAGCCCCAGCACGCGGCTGACCTCGAGCAGCCGCGGCTCGACCTGCTGCACCGCCGCCTGCACCAGCACCAGCAGCGGCCAGAAGGTGGCGAAGGCGACGATGGCCAGTTCCATGCGCACGCCGAAGCCGAAGCCCAGCATCGCGAGCGGAATCAGCGCGACGGATGGCACGGGCCGCAGCACTTCGATGGAGACGGAGCCCAACTGCGCCGCGCGGCGCGAGAGCCCGAGCACCACCCCCAATGCGATGCCGAGCACCGCGCCCAGCAGCAGCCCGAGCGCGGCAGTGCCCAGCGTGAAGCCGGTGGCGGTCCAGAGCGAGCCGTCCATGGCCGCACCCACGAAAGCCTTTGCCGCTGCGCTGGGCGGCGCGAGCGCGTCGCTGCCGAGAGCGGCCGCGCGCCGCGCGTACCACTCGAAGGCGCCGATCAGCACGATGGGAAATACCCACGGCCGTAGCCAACGGAAGAGGCGGCCGTCAGTCATGGCCCTGCTCGATGAAGGCGAAGAGTTCGCGGCGCAGGTGCAGGTATTCCGGATGCTCCTTGGTCGAGAGCTGGTCGCGCGGGCGCGGGATCTTCACGTCGATCATCCGCGCGAGGCTGGGCCGGCCCGGCCCCGGGTTGGCCTGCAGCGCGATCACGCGGTCGCCGAGGTAGATGGCCTCTTCGAGATCGTGCGTGACGAAGAGGACGGTGAGCCCGTCCTCGCGCACCAGCCGCGCGAGCTCGTCCTGCAGGCTCTGGCGGGTGAGCGCGTCCAGCGCGCCGAAGGGCTCGTCCATCATCATCAGCTCGGGCTTCTGCGCGAGGCAGCGGGCGATCTGCGCGCGCTGCTGCATGCCGCCCGACAGCTGCACCGGGAACTTGTGCGCATGCTTCGCGAGGCCGACCTTGCCGAGCACGTCGGCGATGCGTGGCGCGCGCTGCGCGGCGGGCACGCCGGCCGCTTCCAGCGCCAGGCTCACGTTGCCCTCGACCGTGCGCCAGGGCAGCAGGGCGCGTCCGTAGTCCTGGAACACGAAGGCCACCTCGCGCGAGGGCTCGGTCATCTTCACGCCGTTGCGCCGCACCTCGCCAGCGCTGGCCGTGACCAGCCCGCTGGCCGCGCGCAGCAGCGTGGTCTTGCCGCAGCCGCTGGGGCCGACGATGCAGACGAACTCGCCGCGCGCCACGTCGAACGAGGTGGGCGAAAGAATCTCACGCCCGCCGAGGCGGATGGTCACGCCGTCGAAGCGCAGGAAGGGCACGGCCTGCGCCGCGGTGCCGGCCGGTGCGCGAAAGGCGCCCGCCTGCAATGCGGCACGCGCGGTGACTGGAGCGGGTGCTGCGATCACTTCGCCACCAGCTTCGCCACGTCGATGTTCGTCTTGAGCATCTCCTGCTCCTTCATCAGCCCGGTCCAGTAGGACAGTTGTTTGTCCGTCACCACGGGGCCGGGCGGCGAGACCTGCACCTTGGCGAGCACGTCGGGCGGCAGCTTGATGTACTTGCCGATGGATGCGCGCACCTTGGCGTCGTTCTTCGGCTGCTGCATGAACGCGGCGGCTTCCACCAGCGCTTCGCGGAAGGCGCGCGCCGCCGCCGGGTTCTTCGCCACCCACTCGCGCTTGGCCGCGTGCACGATGGTCTGGTTGTTCTCGGGCAGGAAGGTCGAGTAGTACGAGGCCACGTAGCCCGCGCCGCTCTCGGTGATGCGGCTCATGAACGGATCGGCCGACACCACCGCGTCGACCGAGCCACCGCGCAGCAGGTCGGCATGCTGCGGGAACGCGGCTTCGACGAAGTTGACCTTGCGGTAGTCCACGCCGCTGTCCTTCAGCCATGCGCGGAAGGTCACGTGCAGGAATGCGCCCAGGCCCGGCACGCCGATCTTCTTGCCCACGCAGTCCTGCGCGCTCTTGATGCCCGAGCCCGCACGCGCCACCAGCCCGAAGCCGGTGATGGTCTTCGAGGTGAGGCCGCCGCCGGCCACCAGCACCAGGTCCAGTCCGCCGTCCACCGCCTGCAGGAACACCGAGGGCGTGGGGCCGCCGATCTGCAGCGAATCGGACTGCAGCGCGGCCGGAATCGTCGAGTTCAGCGGGATGAACTTGAACTCCACGTCGAGGCCGCGCTTCTTGAAGTAGCCCTCCTCGGCGGCCACGAACACCGATGCGAAGTCGGTCACGGCCGTGTAGCCGAACACGATCTTCGTGGTGGACTGGGCGCGCGAAGGCAGCGCCGCGGCAGCCGACGCCGCGGCGAGCGCCGACAGCAGGGTGCGTCGTTTCATCATGTCTTCTGTCTCCTGGGAGTGGTTTTCTTGCGTGGGGTCTTGGGCCGCGGCAGGGCAGCGCGCAGGCCGCCGACGATGAAGCTCACCAGCATCGGTGCCACGGCCGGGTCGGCGCGCGTGTTCTCGCCGCGCGAGAGCCGTTCGATGCGGCTGTCGTTCAGGTGGTGCAACAGCGAGCCCAGCGCGAACTGGTAGCCCCAGGCGGCCTGGCTGCGCGTGGCGTGCGGCATCGCGAGATGCAGCGCGTCGATGTAGGCCTCGGCCAGCGGATCGAAGTAGGCGCGCAGCACGCGGTCGGCTTCCTCGGTGGCGTGGTAGAGCTCGCGCGCCACCAGCAGCGCGTAGTACTCGCCCTCGGCGCTCGCGCGCAGCGCCAGCACGGGTGCGGTGAAGGCGTCGATGATGCGCGGCAGCGTGCGTGCGTCGTCGGGGTCGATGTCGACCGCGGCCAGGCCGGCCAGCCGCGCCTCGATGGAATGGCCCCAGTGCTCGAAGATCGCGTGGAAGAGCTCGTGCTTCTGCCCGTAGTAGTAGCCCACTAGCGCCAGCGGCACGCCGGCCTCCTCGGCGATCTGGCGGATCGTCACCACGTGGTAGCCGTGCTGCGAAAAAAGCTTCTCGGCCGCCAACAGGATCGCCTGCTTGCGGTCGGGCCGCGCAGTCTCGATGGCGACTGCTGCCGCGGCCTGTGCCGGGGCGCGCGAGACCTGGCGCTTTGCGGTGGGTGTGCGGGTACTCATCGGGGCCGTATTGAACGCTTGTACAAAAACATTGAACACGCGTACAAACCCTGAGGTCAACCCTCATTGAGCACGGTCGTTCGCGGCGCTACGCTCGTGCAATGCCCGCTCCCAACATCCCCCAGATCCGCCTCTACCAGGACTGGCTGCGCGAGACGCGCGGCCTCGCATTCGACAGCTACGACGCCCTGTGGCGCTGGTCCGTCACCGAGCTCGATGCCTTCTGGCAGAGCATCTGGGACTACGCCCGCATCGAGTCGCCCACGCCGCACACGGCGGTGCTCGCCGAATCGCGCATGCCCGGCGCGCGCTGGTTCCCCGGTGCACAGGTCAACTACGCGCGCGAGGTGCTGCGCCACGTCGACGCGGCCCATGCGGCAGGCATGCCCGCCATCGTGAGCGACAACGAACTGGGCCAGGTGCGCGAGATGTCGTGGCCCGAGATGCGCCGCCAGGTGGCATCGGTGGCGCTCACGCTGAAGTCGCTCGGCGTGAAGCGCGGCGACCGCGTCGCGGCCTACATGCCCAACGTGCCCGAGACCATGGTGGCCTTTCTCGCATGCTCCAGCATCGGCGCGATCTGGAGCGTGTGCGCGCCCGACATGGGCACGGCCGCCGTGGCCGACCGCTTCAGGCAGATCGAGCCTAAGGTGCTGATCGCCGTCGATGGCGTGCACTACGGCGGCAAGCCGTTGGACCGCAGCGCGGTGCTTGGGGAGCTGCGCGGGCAGCTGCCCAGCGCGCAGAAGCTGCTGCTCGTGAAGTCGCCCTATGCCGCGAGCTCGGTGCCGCACGACGTCGAATGGACGCAGGCCATCGCGCGCGACGACGCCGAGGTCGCCGCCTTCGAGCCCGAATGGCTGCCCTTCGACCACCCGATCTGGATCGTCTATTCGAGCGGCACCACCGGCCTGCCCAAGCCCATCGTGCACGGGCAGGGCGGCATCATCCTCACCATGCATGCCTGCGGGCTGCACAACGACGTGGGCGCGAGCTACGGCGCCAACAACTTCGGCGAGCGCTACCACTGGTTCAGCTCCACCGGCTGGGTGATGTGGAACTCGCAGCTCTCGGGCATGGCCTTCGGCGCCACCATCTGCATCTACGACGGCAACCCGGCGGGCAGCAAGGAGAAGCCCGACTGGGGCGTGCTGTGGCGCTTCGTGGCGCGCCACAAGGTCACCTTCTTCGGCGCGGGCGCGGCCTACTTCACCAACTGCATGAAGGCCGGGCTCGTCGCGAAGGAGTGCGGCGATCTCTCGCGCGTGCGCGCCCTGGGCAGCACCGGCTCGCCACTGCCAGAGGAAGTGCAGCGCTGGGGCTCGAGGCAGATCCTCGACGCGGGTTCGAAGGAGGTGTGGTGGTGCAACATTTCGGGCGGCACCGATTTCTGCGGCGCCTTCGTCGGCGGCAACCGCGACCTGCCCGAAGTGCCGGGCCAGATGCAGTGCCGCGAGCTCGGCCACGCGGTCGAAGCCTGGAACGAACAGGGCCAGCCCGTGATCGGCGAGGTCGGCGAGCTGGTCTGCACCCGGCCCATTCCGTCGATGCCCCTGTACTTCTGGGGCGACGAGGGCAACGCGCGCTACGTGTCGAGCTACTTCGACACCTACCCCGGCGTCTGGCGCCACGGCGACTGGATCAGGATCGGCACCGATGGCGGCTGCATCATCTACGGCCGCAGCGACGCCACCATCAACCGCCAGGGCCTGCGCATGGGCACCAGCGAGATATACAGCGCCGTCGAGGGGCTGCCCGAGGTGCTCGACTCGATGGTGGTCGACCTCGAATACCTGGGCCGCGACAGCTACATGCCGCTGTTCGTGGTGCTGCGCCCCGGCGTGGCGCTCGACGACGCCATGCGCGCGAGGATCAACAACGCCATCAAGACATCGCTGTCGCCCCGCTTCGTGCCCAACGACATCTTCCAGGTGGCCGAGATACCGCGCACGCTCTCGGGCAAGAAGCAGGAGCTGCCGATCAAGAAGCTGCTGCTGGGCCAGCCTATAGAAAAGGTTGTCAACCGTGAAGCAATGGCGAACCCCGGCAGCCTCGACTGGTACGTGGCCTTTGCCGCGCAGCGTGCCTCCGCATAATGGGCGGATGAAAAGACGCACCAGCCTCCTCATGTTCTCCGCCATCGCGGGCGCCTCGCTGCTGAGCGCCTGCGCAGTGCCTTCTTCTCCCGCAGCGGGCGGCACCGCGCAGCTGCGCGTGACCGGTACCGTCACCTACCGCGAACGCATCGCGCTCGACCCCGCGGCCGACATCGTGGTGCAGCTGCTCGACGTGTCGCTCATGGACGCGCCCTCGAAGGTTCTCGCCGAGCAGCGCATCAAGGCCAACGGCAGGCAGGTGCCTTTCGCCTACGAGTTGAAGGTGGATGCCGCGCGCATCGAACCGCGCATGCGCTACGCGGTATCGGCGCGCATCACGCGCGGCGACCAGCTCCTCTTCATCAACGACACGCAGTACCCGGTGCTCACCCAGGGCGGTGCCACCAGCGCCGATCTCGTGCTGGTGCGCGTCACCCAGGCTCCCCGCTAGGACATCACCAGCTCGTAGAGCACCATGCGCGTCTGCCGGCCGCGCAGTTCCACCTGTTCCTCGATGCGCCGCGCATGCAGCCGGCCGTCGAGGCCGGCAAAAGTGGTTTCCGAGATCAGCGCCAGCGTGCCCAGCTGCTTGTTGATGCCCTCGATGCGGCTCGCCACGTTGATCGCATCGCCGAACGCGGTGTACGAGAGCCGGTCGTTCGAGCCCAGCACCCCCGCGATCACCGTGCCCGTGTGAATGCCCACGCGCGTGCGGAACTCGGGCAGGCCCTGCTCGGCCCACTTGCGGTTGAGCTCGTCCATCTCCACGTGCAGCTCCAGCGTGGCCAGGCAGGCCTTGTACTCCGCGTCCTTGAGGTCGGAGGGCGCGCCCCACAGCACCATGATGCCGTCGCCGATGAACTTGTCGATCACGCCGCCGTGCCGCGAGAAAACGCCGGTCGCGAGGTTGAAGTATTCGGTGAGCATGCCCACCAGAACGTCGGTGTCCAGCGACTCCGAGATCGAGGTGAAGCCTTCCACGTCGGTGAACATCACCGTCACGCGGCGCGGCGAACCCGAAGGAGCGAGCGCGTGGCCTTCGTCGATGAGCTGGTTGATCACGTCCACCGGCACGAACTTGCTGAAGGCCTTGAGGCTGCGCGCCGAATCGTCCAGCGCCTGGTCCAGGTGCTGTATCTCGAGCACGCGGCTAGGTTCGCGCGGCAGGTTGTCGAGCTCCAGCAGGCCGATGCGGCGCGCGATGTGCGAGAGGTTCTC
The DNA here is from genome assembly GCF_048302515.1 of Variovorax sp. 350MFTsu5.1. Classification (NCBI taxonomy): domain Bacteria; kingdom Pseudomonadati; phylum Pseudomonadota; class Betaproteobacteria; order Burkholderiales; family Comamonadaceae; genus Variovorax; species Variovorax sp. 350MFTsu5.1. Next base: position 176,160 of record NZ_CP157620.1, read on the forward strand.
CACCGGCGCGGTCACCAGCTTCGAGAGCTTCAGCGACATGAACAGCGCGATCACCAGGAAGGCCGTCGCCAGCCCGAGGCCCCAGAGCACGGCGCGGCGCAAGTCGCCCAGCAGCACGTCTTCGGGCACCCAGCTCACCAGCTGCCAGCCGGTGCTCGGGATGAGCGAGGTCTGTACCAGGTAGCGGCGGCCTTCGTAGGTGAAGGAGAACGCCGTGTCGCTGCCGCTGCCCGCGGTGCCGGCAGTGAGCATGTGGGCATGCAGCGCGCCCAGCACGCCGCTGGGCGGCTCCAGCTTGTGAAGCACGCCGGGCATGTCGCTGCGCGCGAGCACCCGGAAGTCGGCGCTCAGCAGCGCGCTGTCGCCGTAGCCGTCGCTGTTGAACTGGCGCACGAATTCCGAGAGCCGGCCGAGCGAAACGTCGCCCGCCACCACCAGCTTCTGCGCACCGCCCGGGTAGCTGCGCTGGCTGGGCAGCGCGTATGTCACACCGAGTTCCTGCGCGGCGGCGAACACATAGGGCTGCGTCCAGACCGGGCCGCCCGCCTTCGAGGCCTGCAGGTACCAGCTGCGCCTGGTCGGGTCGTAGTCGCTGCGGAATGCGCCCAGGCGCTGGGTGGCGTAGCGCTGCTGCACGTTGGCCTCGGCGCCCAGCGGCAGCTTGTACTGCCAGGTCTCGGTGGTGAAGCCTTCGTCGAGCTCGATGTGGCGCATGGCCGGCACCGGGTAGCGCAGGGCCATCAGCATCTGGCCCCTCTCGTTGCTCACGTAGATGCTGTCGAGCTCGGGCGACTGCTGCAGCAGTGTCCAGAGCAGCTCCGCCGTCTTCTCCGATTGTTCGCCCGCTGGGCGCAGGCTGGGCGCGGAGCCCACTGCGTTGATGACCGATTCCGCCTTCTGCAGGAAGGCCAGCACCTTGTCCTCGGTGCGGTCGTGGTTCGACTTGTGCGCCGACACGCCGATGCGCGACACCAGCCTCTGCGAGCCCCAGTAGCCCAGCGACACCAGCAGCAGCGACTGCGCCAGCGCCACCGCGCTCACGATGGTGCCCACGTCCACCCGAAAGCGGCGCGAGCGCCCGGGAGGTGCGACGAGCGCCGGCGTGGGGGGCGACGCTCCCGTGACAGATTTGACCGGCGGCTTTCCAGCCGCTTCCGGATTTCCGGACGAGTTCTTGTTCATACAGCTCCCTGACAACCACTCGACGCCACAAGGCCGAAGCCGCGGGCCGGCTTCCGTCAGGCCCGCGGCGCCGATCGTTGGTGTCGGGGTCCGTGGCTGCGCGGAAGCGGGCGTGATTTTCGCTCGACTTCGGCTTGCCGTGCGGTATTGCACGGCGCGGCGGTGGCTCGAACCTGTCTAGACCAGTCCGGGGAAGATGCTGAAAAAAGAGGCGGCTCGTCCGTCAGCGCGCGTCGTGGAAGATGATGCCCAGCGTATGCCGGCGCCCCGAGCGTACGCGGCTCACCCCGTGGCGCATCGTCACGCGATAGCTGCCGCGCGTGCCGGCCACCGGCCGCTGGTTGACCGCGAAGATCACCGCCTCGCCCCGCGAGAGCGACACCACCTCGGCGCGCGACTGCATGCGCGGGCGCTGTTCGGTCAGCACGAACTCGCCGCCGGCGAATTCGCTGCCGGGCTCGCTCAGCAGCACCGTGAGCTGCAACGGGAATTGCAGGTCGCCGTACAGGTCCTGGTGCAGGCAGTTGTAGTCGCCCTCGCCGTAGCGCAGCAGCAGCGGGGTGGGGCGCTCCTGGCCGGCGGCGTGGCAGCGCGCCAGGTACGCGGCGTGTTCCGCCGGATAGTCGGCCGGCTGGCCCATTGCCGCCGCCCACGCGTTGGCCAGCGGCGCGAGGCGCTCGTACAGCGCGGCGCGCCACGCCGCCAGCTTCGGCGGCAGCGGATAGGCGAAGTACTGGTACTCGCCCTGGCCGAAGCCGTGGCGCTGCATCACCACGCGGCTGCGGAAATGACGGGGCCGGTCGTACATCGCCACGAGCGCGGCGCATTCCGTCGGGGTGAAAAGCGGTGTGCCGGTGGTGGCGCAGCCGCGGGCGGCGATGTCGGCTTCGATGCGGGGCCAGTCGAGGGCTTCGACCAGGGAGGCTGGGGTTGCTGCTGTCATGCGTGCAGTGTCCCGTCTTCGGCGCCGAGCGGCTGGCCGTTTCCGGACGCGGCTTTCCGCACCGGTTCGCATCGCGGGCTTTGGAGGGCCAAGCGGAGGCTGTCCGGGGTTTTGAGCGATCATCCCCTCATGGCAAGAGAAAAAACCACCTCGCGCGAAGGCTCCACGGGGCAGCTGGTGCAAGGCCGGCCGGTGGCCGTGCTGGGGCGCGGCATGGCGCTGGTCAAGGTCGGCAAGGCGCCGCGTCCGCAGGTGCGGCCCGAGGACAACACCACGGCGCTGATGAAGAAGGCGGCCCGTGCGCTGGGCAAGCCCGGCATCGACAGGTCGGTGGTCTTCCGCGGACCCAACGCGGCCAAGGTGTACGCCTACTCGGCCTATCCGCCGGACCCGAGCAAGATCGTGCGCGAAGCGGCCGACGGCACCAAGGTCATCGGCCGCATGGTCGACGGCAGGTTCCGCGCGAGCAAGGCGTGAGCATCAGCCGCCCGCCGAAGCTCGAGAAACTGCTGGAGCAGACGCAGGGCCCGCGTCCCGTGGCCTTCGTGCTGGCCGGCCACAACGGCTCCGGCAAATCCACCCTCTGGTATTCGCGCCTGGCGCCCTCGCTGCGCCTGCCGCTGGTCAATGCCGACCGGATGATGATGTCCATCCTGCCCGACGCAGACCCCGCCACCGGACACATCCCCGCCTGGGCCCAGCGCCTGCGCGACGACGACGAGCGCTGGCAGATCCTTTCGCAGAAGGGCGTGCGCGCCTTCAAGAGCCTGGTGATGGACCAGCGCATGCCCTTCGCCTTCGAGACCGTCTTCTCGCACTGGAAGCCGCTGCCCGGCGGCGGCCACGAGTCGAAGGCCGACGACATCCGCGCGATGCAGGAAGCCGGCTACTTCGTCGTGCTGCTCTTCGTGGGGCTGGTGTCGGTGGACATGTCGGTCTTCCGCGTGAGCACGCGCAGGCAGCAGGGCGGCCACGGCGTGGACCGCAAGAAGCTCATCGAGCGCTTTCCCCGCACGCAGGCGGCGGTCGGCCACGCGGCGCAGATCGCGAACATGACGCTCATGTTCGACAACAGCCGCTCGGAAAAGGACGCCTTCTCGCTGGTGCGCGCGCAGGCGAAGAAGTCGGTGCTGTTCGACGCGCGCGACCCGCAGTTCGACGTCGACCCGCAGCTGCGCGCCGTCTGCGACCCGTGGCTGGAGAAGGTCACGGGGCCGTTCAGGCCGCCGCGCGCTTCGCCGCCGAAGAAGAACAGCGCGGCATCGGCAGCGCCGGCGACCACATCGACAACCTGAGCGGAGACCTTTGTGAGCACCTCGAATCCATCCCCCGATCAAGCCGGCGACTGGCAACTTCCCTGGACCGGCGGCTGCCGCTGCGGCCGAGTGCGCCTGCGCATCAGCGCGCCGCCGCTGCTGTCGATGGCTTGCCACTGCACCGGCTGCCAGACCATGAGCGCGAGCGCCTTCTCGCTCTCCATCGCCATTCCCACGCAGGGCTTCGAGGTGGTGTCGGGCGAGCCCGTCATCGGCGGGCTGCACGGCGCCGATTCGCATCACTACTTCTGCCCGCACTGCAAGAGCTGGATATTCACGCGCGCCGAAGGCCTCGACCAGTTCGTCAACCTCCGGCCGTCGATGCTCGACAGCCACGCATGGGTCGAGCCCTTCGTCGAGACCTGGACCGACGAGAAGCTGCCCTGGGCCAATACGCCCGCGAAGCACAGCTTCGGCGCCCTGCCCGAGATGGACGCCTTCCCGGCGCTCATCGAAGCCTATGCCCGGGAAGGCTCCCGGCCCCCGAAGCGCTGACGGAAGGGCTGGCGCCATGACGCCCCAGGCCGTTCTCGACCACTACGACCAGGGCCTGCTGTGGCCCGCCGATCGCCCGCTCCCGATCGCCGCCGACCTGGACGCCGCCTACCAGCAGGCACTGGCCCTGCGCGCGCTTCGCGCCGCTCGCGGCGAACGCGCAGTGGGCTACAAGATCGGCTTCACCAACCGCACGATCTGGCCCCGCTACGAGGTCTACGCGCCCATCTGGGGCACCGTGTGGAACACCACGCTCACGCGCAGCAGCGGCGGCACCGGCGAAGTGAGCCTCGACAGGCTGTGCCAGCCGCGCCTCGAACCGGAGATCGTGTTCGGCATGGCCGCCACCCCGCCGCGCGACGCCACGCTGGAAGACCTCTTCGGCTGCATCGCGTGGCTCGCGCCGGGTTTCGAGATCGTGCAGTCGCACCTGCCCGGCTGGAAATTCAGCGCCGCTGACACCGTGGCCGACGGCGGCCTGCACGCGCGCCTGCTGATCGGGCGCGAAACGCCCGTCGGCCACTTCGCCACCAGCGCCCATGCGCTCGACGAACTGCTCGGCCGCACGCGCGTGAGGCTCCGTCGCGGCGATGAACTCGTCGAGGAAGGCAAGGGTGCCAACGTGCTCGACGGCCCGCTGCATGCCTTGCACCACTTCAACCATGAGCTCCAGCGCTGCGCCGGCGCACCGGCCTTGATGCCCGGCGACGTGGTCACCACCGGCACATGGACTGACGCCTGGCCGCTGGAGCCCGGCCAGTCGTGGCGCGCCGAATTCGACGCGCCCTTCGATTCGCTCGGGATCACGCTGCGCTAGCGGCGGCCCGCGCCTGCTCCAGCAGCCACTCGCTGAAGAACTTCAACAACGGCCGCTGGTCGGCCCGTTCGGGCGTCACGAGGTAGTAGTTGCGCTCGCCCGAGAGCGGCCGCGCGCAGGCCACCACCAGTTCGCCGCGCGCGAGCTCGTCGGCCACCAGCATGGTCGGCATCAGCGCCACGCCGAGCCCGTGCGACGCGGCAGCGGCGAGGATGGAGAACAGCTCGTAGCGCGGGCCGCCGCGTGCGTTGGGCGCGTCGATCTGCTGCGCGTCGAACCACTGGCGCCAGCCGTCGGGGCGCGTGCTCTGCTGCAGCAGCGGCATCCTGACGATGGCAGCGGGCGTCACGGCCTTGCCGCGCGGAAGAAGGGCGGGGCTGCACACCGGCACCACGTCCTCGTGCATCAGCAGCAGCGCGCGCGTGCCGGCCCAGTTCTCGACTTGCGCGGGCGTGCCGGCATAGAGCGCGGCGTCGAACTCCGCGTCGGCGAAGAGAAAGGGGCGGGTGCGCGTCTCGATGTGCACCACCACGTCGGGCTGCAGCGCCGCGAAGCCCTTCAGGCGCGGCATCAGCCAGCGGGTGGCGAAGGTGGGCACGGCAGCGAGCGAGAGCGAGCCGCCCTCGCCCTGGTGCGCCATGGCGTCGAGCGTGTCGCGCTCCATCGCTTCGAGCCGTTTGCTGATCTGCCGCGCATAGGCCGCGCCGCTGGCCGTGAGCGCCACGCCGTGCCGCGTGCGGCGGAACAGCGCCACGCCCAGGAAGGTCTCGAGCGTGCCTATCTGGCGCGACACCGCGCTCTGCGTGAGGGCCAGTTCCTGCGCGGCGCGGGTGTAGCTCTCGTGGCGCGCGGCGGCGTCGAAGCACACCAGGGTCTGCAGGGGTGGGATCTTGCGGCGCATGTATGCCTCGGCTGTATGTATGGATCCGATGGCTCGTCAATGGAGAAGCCGCTCGAACATCTTGCAAGACATTCTACGAACGCATATCTGGGTGCGGAATCATCGTTTGCGTCATGGCCCCCGCGTGGCTAGCATCGGCCGATCCCCCTCGTTTTTCTTTCTTCCCCCCTTTTCCGGAGACAGCCACATGGCCGCCAAAGCGCAATTCCACTGGGACGACCCCCTTCTTCTCGACCAGCAGCTGACCGACGAAGAACGCATGATCCGCGACGCGGCCAATGCCTACTGCCAGGAGCGCCTCGCACCCCGCGTGCTCGAAGGCTTCCGCACCGGCGAGACCGACCCCGCCATCTTTCGCGAAATGGGCGCCCTCGGCCTGCTGGGCCCGACCATCCCCGAGCAGTACGGCGGCCCCGGCCTCAACTACGTGGCCTACGGCCTGATCGCCCGCGAAGTCGAGCGCGTCGATTCGGGCTACCGCTCGATGGCCAGCGTGCAGAGCTCGCTGGTGATGGTGCCGATCTTCGAATTCGGCTCCGAGGGCCAGAAGCAGAAGTTCCTGCCCAAGCTCGCCACCGGCGAATGGATCGGCTGCTTCGGCCTGACCGAACCCGACCACGGCTCCGACCCCGGCAGCATGGCCACGCGCGCCAAGAAGGTGCCGGGCGGCTACTCGCTCACCGGCTCGAAGATGTGGATCAGCAACTCGCCCATCGCCGACGTGTTCGTGGTGTGGGCCAAGGAAGTCAGCGAGAGCGGCGCCGTCGGCCCGATCCGCGGCTTCGTGCTCGAGAAGGGCATGAAGGGCCTGAGCGCTCCCGCCATCCACGGCAAGGTCGGCCTGCGCGCCAGCATCACCGGCGAGATCGTGATGGACGGCGTGTTCTGCCCCGAAGAGAACGCCTTCCCCGAAGTGCAAGGTCTCAAGGGCCCCTTCACCTGCCTCAACAGCGCCCGCTACGGCATCTCGTGGGGCGCGCTCGGCGCCGCCGAAGACTGCTGGCACCGCGCCCGCCAGTACACGCTGGACCGCAAGCAGTTCGGCCGCCCGCTGGCCGCCAACCAGCTCATCCAGAAGAAGCTGGCCGACATGCAGACCGAGATCACGCTGGGCCTGCAGGGCAGCCTGCGCCTGGGCCGCATGAAGGACGAAGGCATCGCCGCGGTGGAAATCACCTCGATCATGAAGCGCAACAACTGCGGCAAGTCGCTCGACATCGCCCGCATGGCGCGCGACATGATGGGCGGCAACGGCATCAGCGACGAATTCGGCGTGGCCCGCCACCTGGTGAACCTCGAAGTGGTCAACACCTACGAAGGCACGCACGACATCCATGCGCTGATCCTGGGCCGCGCGATCACGGGCATCGCGGCGTTCTCGAACTGAAAGCGGACAGCCGAACGCAGAAGAAATACAAAAGGCACGCAGAAGTCGCAGAAGGAAACCGAAGCAATTCCTGGGTTTTACTTCTGCGACCTTTGCGTGGCCTTCGCGACTTCTGCGTTCTGTCCCCGTATTCCTTCTCGATAGACCCATGACCCCTCAAGCAGCCCTGGACGGCATCAAAGTCCTCGATCTCTCCCGCGTGCTCGCCGGCCCGTGGTGCACGCAGATCCTCGCGGACCTGGGCGCCGACGTCGTCAAGATCGAGCGCCCCGGCGTCGGCGACGACACGCGCACCTGGGGCCCGCCCTTCATCAAGGACGCGGACGGCAACGACACCGACCAGGCCAGCTACTTCACCGCCTGCAACCGCAACAAGCGCTCCGTCACGGTCGACATGGCCACGCCCGACGGGCAGGCGCTGCTCAGGCAGATGGCGGCGCAGGCCGACATCGTGGTGGAGAACTTCAAGACCGGCGGCCTGAAGCAGTACGGCCTCGACCACGAGAGCCTGCGCGCGGCCAACCCGCGCCTCATCTACTGCAGCGTGACCGGCTTCGGCCACGACGGCCCGTACGCCGAGCGCGCGGGCTACGACCTGATGATCCAGGCCATGACCGGCATGATGAGCATCACCGGCCGTCCCGACGACGTGCCCGGCGGCGGCCCGCTGCGCGTGGGCGTGGCGCTGACCGACCTGTTCACCGGCGTCTACGCCAGCACCGCGATCCTCGCGGCGCTGCAGGTGCGCGAGCGCACCGGCGAAGGCCAGCACATCGACATGGCGCTGCTCGACGTGGGCATGGCCATCCTCGCCAACCAGGCCAGCGCCTTCCTCAATACCGGCAAGGCGCCCGGACGCCAGGGCAACACGCACCCCAGCCTCGCGCCGTACCAGGACTTTCCGACGCAGGACGGCGCGATGCTGCTGGCCATCGGCAACAACGGCCAGTTCGCGCGCTTCTGCGAGGCCGGCGGCCACCCCGAGTGGGCGACCGACGCGCGCTTCGCCACCAACACCCTGCGCGTGAAGCACCGCGGCGTGCTCATTCCGATGATGGAAGAGCTCACCCGCACCCGCACCACCGCCGCGTGGGTCACGCTGCTCGAAGACAAGGCCGTGCCCTGCGGCCCGATCAACGACATCGCGCAGGCCTTCGACGACGCGCAGGTCAAGGCGCGCGGCCTCGCGGTCACGCTGCCGCGCGATGCGGGTGACGGCATCGCCAGCATCACCGGCGTGGCGAGCCCGTTGCGCCTGTCGGCCACGCCGCCCGTGCTTCGCCACGCGCCCCCGGCGCTGGGCCAGCACACGCAGGAGGTGCTGGCGGAAATGGGCATCGACGCCGCCCGCTTCGAGGCGCTGCGTTCGGCCGGCGTGGTCTGACGAAGAGGCAAGCGGCATGACGAAACCGATGCGCCGGCCGCCGTTCTCGGTGCTGCGCATCGACCACGTCGTGCTGCGCGTGAAGGACGCCGAACGCGCCATCGCCTTCTACTGCGGCGTGCTGGGCTGCACCGTCGAGAAGCGCCGCGACGACCTGGGGCTCGTGCACCTGCGCGCGGGCGCCAGCCTGATCGACCTCGTCACGCCCGACGGCCCGCTGGGCAGGCAGGGCGGGGCGCTCGCCGGTACCGAGGGCCGCAACGTCGATCACTTCTGCCTGCGCATCGAGCCTTTCGACGAAGCCGCCATCCGCGTGTTGATGGCGGCGAATGGCGTGACGGTGCACGGCGATGTACAGAACAACTTCGGCGCCGAGGGCAACGGCCCCTCGATCTACATCGCCGACCCCGACGGCAACAGCGTCGAGCTCAAGGGCCCCGCGGCGGCCTGAGCGTTCCTCTCTTTCTTCTTTCTCCGCCGATTTGTACGCCACTGTGTCTGCCCGACGCAGTGAACACACGCGCATGCAAATCGGCAGGTGGTTCGACACATCGCGGATACAGCCCGCCGATGTAATTCCTGCATCGCTTCAGATGCACGTCACACGAGGCGATGGGGCCCGAGACGGGGCCTCATTCCGAACCACCTTCCATCCAAAGGAACCACCATGACCGACAAGCAAGTCCTCTACACCGGCAAGACCCACACCACCGGCGGCCGCCTCGGCGCATCGCGCAGCAGCGACGGCCACCTCGACATCCAGCTGTCGCCCCCCGGCGGCAATGGCACCGGCACCAATCCCGAGCAGCTGTTCGCCGCCGGCTGGTCGGCCTGCTTCATCGGCGCCATGGGCAAGGCCGCGGGCACGCTGAAGGTCAAGCTGCCGGCCGACCTTTCGGTGGATGCCGAGGTCGACCTGGTCCTGCAGGAAGGCCAGTATTTCCTGCAGGCCCGACTGGACGTGAGCCTGCCCGGCCTCGACCGCGAGACTGCTCGCGCCGTGGTCGATACCGCGCACCAGACCTGCCCGTACTCCAAGCTCACGCGGGGCAACATCGAGGTGGAGTTGAATCTGGTCTGACAGGCGCGGCGGCCGTCAGCCGGATCAAAGACGCGGGCTCGTTCAGCCCGCGCGCCCGATGGTCGCCACGCCGAACACGATCACGCCCAGCGCCAGGTTCACCGTCACCAGCTTGCGCACCGTGTTCAGCCGCGCGGCAGCCATCGGCCAGGCGCTTTCATCCACCGCGCGGCGCATCGCCCTGAACACCGAGGCGCGGATGTAGGTGTAGATGGCGGCCATCACGATCGCGATGCTCATCATGGCCTCGATGCGCCAGTGCAGGCCGCGGAAGCCGCCGCCAGCCAGGATCATCGCCACGCCGGTCGCGAAGAGCAGCGTGACCGATGCGTCCACCCCCACGAAGAAGCGCCTGAGCGCCGCGGCCATCATGCGCAGGCGCTGCGGCGGTTGTTCGAGCGCGGCGACGGCCGAAGGGCGCACCGCGAAGTGCATGGTGGCCATGCCGCCGACCCAGAAGGCGGCGCACAGCAGGTGGATGAAGAGGGCGGTGACGTAGAGCATGTTGGGCCCGATCAGAACACCGAAGGGCCCCGGCGCGCAACGAAGCCCTTCATCGTCATCCGGAGGGCTTGGTTTCCGCGAAACGCCGCATGTCCACCACCACCTGCCGCAGCAACTCCGATGCGGCCGGCGAGAGCATGCGCCCGTGTCGCGAGACGATGTGCGAGCGGCCCTGCGACAGCAGCGGGTTCTTCATCGGCAGTTCCACCAGTTCGGGGTTGCTCGCGTTCGGCGTGAGCGAGATGCGCGTGCCCAGCGCATAGCCCAGCCCCGCCGACACGAAGTGCCCGAGCGCGCTGAAGGAGGTGGTGGTCAGGAGCGAGGCCAGGCGAACGCCCTCGCTGATCTCGGCGGCCTCGATGTGCTGGCGCACGCCGAAATTGCGGTGCAGCGTGGCGCCCGGGTAGGGCTGCAGGTCGGCGAGCGTCAGAGGGCGGTCGAGCTGCGCGAGCGGGTGCGAGCGCAGCACCATTGCCTGGATCGGCTGCGGGTGGGAATGGTGCGAGGTCAGCCGCTCGTCCTTCGGCGGCTGGAACAGCAGGCCGACGTGGGCGCGCTCCTCCACCACCCGCTGCACGATCTCGTCGGTGCTGGCCACGTCGAGATCGATCGTGATCTTCGGGTGCGAGATCATGAAGTCGCGCAGGCTGTGGCGCATTAGCCAGTCCACGTAGCCCTCGCCGGCCACGATGTCGATGTGGCCGCGCTCGATCTTGCGGATGCTGTCGAGCTGCGCCATCAGGTGCTGCTTCTGGCTGTGCTGGCGCCGCACGTAGCCGGCCAGCATCTGGCCCGCGTCGGTGGGCACCACGCCGCGCCCGTGGCGCTCCAGCAGCGGCAGGCCGCACTCCTGCTCCAGGATGCCGATGGCGCGGCTGACGGCCGAGGGGTCCATGTCGAGCACCTCGGCGGCGCCGCGCACGGAGCCGCTGTCCAGCACCTGCATGAAGTAGCGCACGCGGCGCGTGTCGAGCCTGTCGTCCATGGCCCTGTCTCCTGAGTGTTGCATCCAATGCAACAAATATGTCAATTCGCGGTCATTGATGCAAGAGGCGGGCGATCCGAAACTCCCCGGCACCCCGCAGCCGCTGCTGCGCCACACGATGCCCACCCGATGACATCCGCCGCCTCAACCACCTCCACGCTGCCCTCCGTCGCTTCTTCCTCGGCTTCCGGAAAACTCAGGCTCCTGCTCGTCACCCTGGCCGTCGTGGCCGCCGCCGAGCTCATCGGCCCGGTGCAGTTCAGCGTCGGTCCGGGCAAGGTGGCGCTGCTGCCGATGCTGTGGGCGCTGCTGATCGCGGCCGCATGGGGCATCGCGCATCGCCGCCTGCCGGGCGCGGTGCGCGTGGCGACGGCCGAGCAGTCCTTCGCGGGCGGCCTGCTGAACGCGGGCCTGCTGCTGTTCGTGGTGAAGCTGGGCCTCACGGTGGGTGCCGCGCTGCCGCAGGTCAAGCAGGCGGGCTGGGCGCTGCTCTTCCAGGAGTTCGGCCATGCGCTGGGCACCCTGGCGCTGGGCCTGCCGCTGGCGCTGCTGCTGGGCATCAAGCGCGAGGCAGTGGGCGCCACCTTCTCGGTGGGGCGCGAGGGCAACCTGGTGATCATCGGAGAGAAGTACGGCATGGCCTCGCCAGAAGGCCGCGGCGTGCTGGCCGAGTACATCACCGGCACGGTGCTGGGTGCGCTCTTCATCGCGGTGCTGGCGGGCTTCATCGCCAGCCTGCACATCTTCGACCCGCGCTCGCTGGCCATGGGCGCCGGCGTGGGCTCGGGCAGCCTGATGGCGGCGGCACTGGGTGCCATCGCGGCGCAGCAGCCGGCCGAGATGCTGCCGCAGCTCACCGCCATCGCCGCCGCGTCGAACCTGCTGACGACGGTGGTGGGCTTCTATTTCACGCTGTTCCTGTCGCTGCCGCTGTGCTCGTGGCTCTACGGCAAGCTGGAGCCGGTTCTGGGCCGCTTCTCGAAGCGCGGCGCGCAGGACGCCGGCACGGGCGCCGTGTCGCAGGTCAGCGTCGGCCACGGCGGGGCGCTGCCGCTGCGCGACACGCTCATCGCCTGGGCGGTGGTCAGCGGCGGCGTGCTCATCGGCAACTCGCTGACCTACAAGGTGCCGGTGCTGGTGTCGCTCGAAGGCCTGGCGGCTGTCGCGTTGATCGCGCTGATCGTCGAGGGCATCAAGCGCCTGGTGCCGCGCCTGCCGATGGTGCTGGTGCTGTCGGTGGTGGCCACGGTGGCCGGCATCCCGGGGCTGTTCCCGTTCTCCGACGCGCTGATCGCGATCACCGCCAAGCTCAACTTCCTGGCCTTCACCACCCCCGTGCTCGCGCTGGCCGGCTTCTCGGTCGCGAAGGACCTGCCGGTGTTCCGCCAGCTCGGGTGGCGCATCGTGGTGGTGTCGCTCACCGCGACCGCCGGCACTTTCCTCGGCGCCACCGTGATCGCAGAATTCTTCCACTGAACCCGTCCCACGAGAGAACCCCAAAAGCCATGTACCGCGACCCCGAAATCGCCGAAGACACCCGCGCCCGCATGCTGGCCTGGCGCCGCGACATCCACGCCAACCCCGAGACCGCCTTCGAGGAGCACCGCACCGCCAACGTCGTCGCCAACGCGCTGATGCTGATGGGCCTGCCGGTGCATCGCGGCCTGGCCGGCACCGGCGTGGTGGGCACGCTGAAGAACGGCGAGGGCCCGAGCATCGCGTTGCGTGCCGACCTCGACGCGCTCAACATGCAGGAGCTGGGCACCCAGCCGCACGCCTCGAAGTGCGCCGGCAAGATGCACGCCTGCGGCCACGACGGCCACACTGCCATGCTGTTGGGCGCGGCCGAGCATCTCTCGCGCCACAGGCCCTTCAAGGGCACGGTGCACTTCGTGTTCCAGCCCGCCGAGGAGAACGAGGGCGGCGGCCGCGTGATGGTGGACGAGGGCCTGTTCGAGCAGTTCCCGGCCGACGCCGTCTACGGCATGCACAACTTCCCCAGCCTGCCGCGCGGCCAGTTCGCGATCCGCAAGGGCACGATGACGGCCTTTCTCGACACCTTCGAGATCGTCGTCACCGGCAAGGGCAGCCATGGCGCGATGCCCGAGACCGGCATCGACTCGGTGGTGGTCTCGGCCCAACTGGTCAACGCGCTGCAGACCATCGTGAGCCGCCGCACCGGCGCCACCGATTCGGCGGTGGTGAGCGTCACGCAGATCCATGGCGGCGACACCTGGAACGTGATCCCCGAGACCGTGGTGCTGCGCGGCACCGTGCGCACGCTGGACCCGGCCATCCAGGACAAGACCCAGGCCGCCATGCAGCAGATCTGCGACGGCGTGGCCGCCACACACGGTGCGAAGGTGGCGCTGGACTACCGCCGCGGCTACCCCGGCGTGGTCAACACCCCCGCCGAGACCGACGCCGCCATCGCCGCCGCCGCCAGCCTGGTCGAGCGCGCGCAGGTGCACACCGACATCCCGCCCGCCATGGGCTCGGAAGACTTCGCCTTCATGCTGCAGAAGCGCCCGGGCGCCTACATCGGCATCGGCGCGGGCGAGGGCCCGAACGACCCGAACGTGCACAACCCGTACTACGACTTCAACGACAACATCCTGCCGCTGGGCGCCGCCTACTGGGTGGCACTGGTCAAACAGCAGCTTCCTGCATCGAGAGATGAGAGCATGATGCGCTGATGCTCTCCGCCTTCGACATCTTCAAGATCGGCATCGGCCCATCCAGCTCGCACACCGTGGGGCCGATGCGCGCCGCGCTCATGTTCGCGCGCTCGCTCGAAGCGCGCGGCCTGCTCGCGCAGGTGGCGCGGCTGCGCGTTGACCTTTTCGGCTCGCTCGGCGCCACCGGCCACGGCCACGCGACCGACCAGGGCGTGATCCTCGGCCTCTTCGGCGACGCGCCCGACACCGTGCGGCCCGAGACCGTGCAGCCCCGGCTGGAGGCGCTGCGCCGCACCGGCCGCCTCGAGCTGCTGGGCACCACGCCCATCGCCTTCGACCGCGTGCGAGACATCGCCTTCAGGGGCGAGGAATCGCTGGCCGAGCATCCCAACGCGATGCGCTTCACTGCCTTCGCGGCCGATGGCGGCACGCTGGCCGAGGGCACGTATTTCTCGGTCGGCGGCGGCTTCGTCGTCGAGGGCGGGCAGGCCGTGGCCCAGACGGCTGCGGCGACATCCGCCGTGCCGCATCCCTTCAGCACCGGCGACGAGCTCATGGCGCAGTGCCGCGACCACTGCCTCTCGGTCGCCGCGCTCGTCATGCGCAACGAATGCGCGTGGCGGCCCGAGGCCGAGGTGCGCGCCGGCCTGCTGCGCGTCTGGCAGGTGATGCAGCAGTGCGTGCAGCGCGGATTCGGCATCGACAACCCGCTGGCCGCGCAGGCGCTTCCCGGCCCGCTGCGCATGCGCCGCCGCGCGCCCGAGCTGCACCGCGAGCTGCTCGCGCAGGCCGGCGCGGCCGATCCGCTCGCGGCCATGGACTGGGTTAACGCCTTCGCGATGGCGGTGAACGAGGAGAACGCCGCCGGCGGCCGCGTGGTCACCGCACCCACCAACGGCGCGGCCGGCGTGGTGCCCGCGGTGATGCACTACTACCAGCGCTTCGTGCCGCAGGCGAGCGACGAAGGCATCGTCGACTTCCTGCTCACCGCCGCGGCCATCGGCATGCTCTACAAGACCAATGCCTCCATCTCGGGCGCCGAGGTCGGCTGCCAGGGCGAGGTGGGCGTGGCCTGCTCGATGGCGGCCGGCGCGCTGGCCGCCGTGCTCGGCGCCACGCCGGCGCAGGTCGAGAACGCGGCCGAGATCGGCATGGAGCACAACCTCGGCCTCACCTGCGACCCGGTCGGCGGCATGGTGCAGATTCCCTGCGTGGAGCGCAACGCGATGGGCGCCGTGAAGGCCATCAACGCGGCGCGCATGGCGCTGCGCGGCGACGGCAGCCACTATGTGTCGCTCGATGCCGTGATCCGCACCATGAAGCAGACCGGCGAGGACATGAAGGCCACCTACAAGGAAACCTCGCTGGGCGGACTGGCAGTGAACGTCGTGGAGTGCTGAGGGCGCGAGGCTGCGTCAGAATGGCCGGCCCACCGTCTTGAACATTCAAAGCCGAGGCCCCATGATCCGCACCATCGCCGAAAAACGCGCCGATTTCCGCGCGCTCCATCAACAAGGCTGCTTCGTCATTCCGAACCCGTGGGACACGGGCAGCGCGCGTTATCTCGAAGGCCTGGGCTTCAAGGCGCTGGCCACCACCAGCTCCGGCTTCGCCTGGTCGCAGGGGCAGGCGGACGGCGCGATGTCGCGCGAGCACATCCTCGCGCACCTGCGCGAACTGGTGGAAGCCACCGACCTGCCGGTGAACGCCGACTTCGAGAACGGCTTCGCCGCCGATGCGCAGGGCGTGGCCGAAAGCGTGAGCCTGGCCATCGAGATGGGCGTGGCGGGCCTGTCCATCGAGGACTCGACGGGCAATGCCGACGATCCGCTCTTTCCGCTCGACATGGCGGTCGAGCGCCTGCGTGCCGCGCGCAAGGCCATCGACGCATCGGGCGCCGACGTGCTGCTGGTCGGCCGCGCCGAGAACTTCTTCGCCGGCCGCCCCGACCTGGACGATGCCGTCGCGCGCATCAAGGCGTATGCGAATGCGGGCGCCGACTGCCTCTACGCCCCCGGCATCAAGACCCGCGAGCAGATCGCCGCCGTGGTCGCCGCCGCGGGAGGCAAGCCGGTCAACCTGCTGGTGGGTGCGCCCAGCGAACTCACGTTGAAGGACATCGCCGAACTCGGCGTGCGCCGCGTCAGCGTGGGCGGCGGGCTGGCGCGCGCGGCGTGGGGCGGCTTCATCCGGGCCGCGCGCACGCTGGCCGACGGGCGCTTCGACGGCTTTGCCGATGCCGCGCCGGGTGCCGAGCTCAACGCCTTCTTCAAACCCTTCGCAGACTGAGGCCGTGGAGGCGCTGCTCGCCGAGGTCCGCGCCTGCCGTGCGTGCGCGGTGCACCTGCCGCTGGGCCCCAGGCCGGTGGTGCAGGCCAGCGCGAGCGCGAGGCTGCTCATCGTCGGCCAGGCGCCCAGCCTCACGGTGCACCAGACCGGCGTACCGTGGAACGACCGCAGCGGCGACCAGCTGCGCCGCTGGCTCGGCATCGAGCGCGAGGTGTTCTACGACGCCGCGCGCGTGGCGATCGTGCCGATGGGCTACTGCTACCCCGGCCGAGGCAAGAGCGGCGACCTGCCGCCGCGCAGGGAATGCGCCGAGTTGTGGCACGAGAAGCTGTTCGCGCAGATGAAGCAGGTGGAGCTGACATTACTCATCGGCCAGTACGCGCAGCGCCATTTCCTCGGCAGGAAGGCGCACGCGGGCGTCACCGAGACCGTGCAGGCCTTCGCCGACTATGCGCCGCGCTTCGTTCCGCTGCCGCATCCGTCGCCGCGAAACACGGGCTGGCTCAAGCACCACCCGTGGTTCGAGAGCGACGTGCTGCCGGTGCTGCGCGAGCGCGTGCGGCACGCGCTCGGGCTCTGAGTGGGTTTCAGGGCGCCGAGGCGACCGAAGCACCCGTGGCGTTGAAGGGCCGCGCCGCATACACGATGCGCCCGCCCACCACCGTCATCAGCGATGTTGTCTTGCCTATGCGCTCCAGCGGCACGCTGAAGAAGTCCTGGTCGAGCACGGCGAAGTCGGCGAGCTTGCCCACCTCCAGCGTGCCGCGTCTGCCCTCGTCGAAGCTGAACCACGCGCTGCCCTGCGTGTACAGGCGCAGCGCCTGCTCGCGCGTGGGCGTCTCGTCGGCGCCGCGCATGGCCTTGCCGCTCACCGTCCTGCCGTCGAGCATCCACTGCAGCGCAACGAAGGGGTTGTAAGAGGCCACGCGGTGCGCGTCTGTGCCCGCGCCCACGTTCACGCCGGTGCGCAGCGCGGTGCCGATGGGCGGCATGCGTCGCGCCGCGTCGCCGCGCACGGCGAGCGCGCGGTCGCCCTGGAAGTACATCGCGTCCTGCATGGTCCAGCCGATGCCCAGCGCCTTCATGCGCGCGAGCGTCTCGGGCGAGGCGTCGTCCAGGTGGGCGATGGACCAGCGCAGGTCCTTGATCGGCACCTCGGCGTTCAGCTTCTCGTACAGCCCGAGCAGGTGGTCGACCGAGCCGTTCTCCTGCCAGTGGATGGTGACGGCCATCTTCTTCGTGGCGGCCCACTTGACGAGTTCGTAGAACTTCGCCTTCGCGGCCTCGTCGGGGAAGTTGTTGTTGTACATGGCGAGCGTCACGCGTTCGCCCAATCCGTTGAACTTGAGCATGTCGTCGCCGAAGCCCATCGGCAGCATCTGCGTGAGGTCGCGGAACTCCTGCAGCTCCGCACCGGGCTTCTGCGCGAACACGCTGTAGGCCACGCGCAGCGTCAGCGCCTTCTCGCGCCACAGCTGGAAGAGCGCGGCGTACTGCGAGGGCGCGATGCTGAAGCCGCCCGGGTCCACCAGCCCGGTGATGCCCAGGCGGTTGAGCTCGGTGAAGAAGGCGCGCGTGCCGGCGACGTTGTCGTCGTAGGTGGGCTTGGGCAGCTTGTCGAAGAGCGCCGAGATGCCGACGATGTCGCCGCTCATCCAGCCGGGTGCGCCGTCGGGTGTCGGCTTCATGCCGGCGGGCAGCGTGCCGGGTGCGACGCCCAGCGCTTCCAGCGCCTTGGGCGTCATCACCACCGCCTCGTAGAAGAGCTGCACGTACACCGGGTTGTTCGGCGCCGCTTCCTGCAGCTCGGCCAGCGTGGGGCGGCGGCGCTCGGCGAACTGCTGCTCGGTCCAGCCGCCGGCCACGATCAGCCAGCCGCCGGGCCGCGCATTGGCGGCGGCGGAGCGGATGCGCGCCATCGCCTCGGCGATGGTGCCTGCGCCGATCCAGTTGACCTCGGTGGAGTAGCTCAGCGCGGCGCGCACCGCGTGCATATGGGAGTCGATCAGGCCGGGAACGACGGTGCGTCCGCCCGCGTCGACAGTGCGCGTGGCGGGGCTCGTGAAAGCGCCCATCTGCGCCGCGCTGCCGACGGCCACGATGCGGCCATCGCGCACAGCGATCGCCTGGGCCATGGTGCCGGCGGCGTCGAGCGTGGCGATCTTCGCGTTGGTGACGACGAGGTCGGCCGGTTGCGCCTGCGCGGCAAAGCTCAGGGCGAAGAGGCTGGTAAGCAGCAGCGCTCTGCCAGGGACACCGCGGAACCGGCTTTGCCGGGCCGCAGGTGTCGCCCCCGGAGAAGGGGTTGGCGAAGCGACACGAAGTGCGCGAAGACTGGGGGTGAGTTTCATCAGTCGACCTTGATGCTGGCGGCCTTCACGACCTGTTGAGCCTTCGCCGTCTCGTCGACGATGAACTTGTTGAACTGAGCCGAAGGCATGGTGAACGGCTCCGCACCCAGCTTCTCCAGCCGCTCCTTCAGCTCTGGCGACACCATGATCTTCGCGACCTCGGCCTGCAGCCGGTCGACCACCGGCTGCGGCGTCTTCGCCGGCGCGAACAGGCCGACCCAGAACAGGTACTCCGAGCCCGGCACGCCGGCCTCCACCGTGGTGGGTGCACTGGGCAGTGCCGACGAGCGCTTGCCCGTGCCCACCGCGAGCGCCTGCAGCTTGCCGGTCTGTATCAGCGGCAGGGCAGACACCATGGGCGCGAAGAACCAGTCGACGCGCCCGGCCATCACCTCGGTCATCGCCTCGGGCGTGCCGCGGAAGGGAACATGCTGGGCATCGACGCCGGCCGCGAGCCGGAACACCTCGGCGTTCATGTGCGTGGCCGATCCGTTGCCGGCCGAGCCGTAGTTCAGGCCACCGGGCTTGGCCTTCGCCTTGGCCACCAGGTCCTTCACGTCGGCGAAGCGCGAGGGCGCGGTCACCAGCACGTTGGGCAGGCTGGCCATCGGCGTGATGCCGGTGAAGTCCTTGAGGGTGTCGTACGACAGGCCCTTGTAGATCCACGGGTTCACGAGGTGGCCGGCCGAGTGCACCAGCAGCGTGTAGCCGTCGGCCGGCGACTTGGCCACGATGGCCGCGCCCAGCGTGCCGCCCGCGCCGGGCTTGTTGTCCACGATCACGCTGGTGCCCAGCGCCGGCCCGAGCTTCTCGGCCACCAGGCGCGCGACGATGTCGGTGCCGCTGCCGGCCGTGAAGGGCACGACCAGCCGCACCGCCTGCGTGCCGGGCCAGTTGCCCTGCGCGTGGGCGCCCGTGAGCGCGCAGGCCGCGAGGGCCGCCGCCGCGGCGAGCGTCTGCCGGCGGCTCCAGTTGAAAGTCTTCTTCATGCGTCTTGTCTCCGTCGATTTAATTGGTTGAGCGATGAATGACTGAAAAGAGGGAAGGGGCGCTACGCGGGTGGCGCGTTCGGCATCACCAGCGCCACAAGCACCGGCCGGTTGCCGCGGTTCTCCAGCTGGCGCTTCTCGCCGGGCGCGAAGCGGCAGCTGTCGTAAGGGCCGAGCACTTCTTCCTGGTGCGCGCCGTCGATTTCGCCGACCACATGCAACTGGCCTTCGAGCACGAGGTAGAGCTTTTCCATCGGCGAGCCGTCGAGGCCGGTGCGCCCGCCGGGCAGGATCTGGCTCATGCCCATCCACATCTGCGTGGAAGGGCCTGCCTCCTTGCCCTGAAGGCGCAGGCAGCGCATGTCGAAATGGTTGGGCGCCTCGTAGTGCGGCGCCTCGGTGAAACGGGTGACGTGCATGGATGTGCTCCGGAAAATAGAAGCAGGCTCAGGGCCGCAGCACGACGCGGTCGGTGCTGCCCGAGAGCACCAGCCGGTAGGCCTCGTGCGCCTCGTCGAGCGTGAAGTGGCGCGCCACAGGGAAGGGCTTCAGCGTGCCGCGCTCGAAGCCCTCGCGCATCGCGTCGAGCTGTGCGGTGCTGGCGACGCAGTCCATCGCCAGCGAGTCGATGCCCACGTAGGTGTGCATGCCGCGGTAGAACGCGAAGATGTCGAAGGGCACCGCGCGGTCGTGCGTGGCGATGAAGATCTGCGTCGCGCCCTTGGCCATCGCCTTGTTGGCCGCCTCGAAGTAGGCGCTGCCCACGGTGTTGTAGACGATGTTCGCGCCGCGCCCGTCGGTGAGCTCGCGCACCCGCGCGCCCACGTCGGCGTGGTGGCGCGCGTCGATCGTGTCCACCGGCCCGCTTGCGAAGCCCTGGAAGGGCCCTGCGTGCCGCTGCACCGCGATCACGCGCGCGCCGGCCTGCGAGGCGAGCTGCACCGCCGCCTGCCCGACCTTGCCGTTGGCTCCCAGCACCAGCACCGTCTGCCCGGCCTGCGGCATGCCGCTGCGGCGGAAGCCCTCGTAGGCGGTGACGAAGGGCACGCCCACCGCGCCGGCCTCGTCCATCGAGATGCCGCGCGGCTTGGCGCGCAGCGCCTGCTCGGGCAGCACCAGGTAGCGCGCATGGGAGCCGTCGCGGGTGATGCCCACGTCGCCGCCGGAACCGTAGACCTCGCGGCCGATCCATTCGGAAGGCCCGCTGACGACGGTGCCCGCGAAGTCGCGGCCGGGGGTTCTGGGCCACACGGCCTGCGGCATGATGCCCAGCGTCGCTTTCACGTCGCTGGGGTTCACCGCGGCGGCGGCGATGCGCACCACGGCGTGGCCGGGTGGAGGCACAGGTTCGGGTTGCGGCGCGGCTTCGAGCCTCAGCGCGTCGAGGTCGGCGGCCTTCTCGTTCACGCGAAGTGCGCGCGGGCTGTGCATGGCTGTGTCGCTCATCGTTCAGCTCCTCGCATCGGGCAGGCCCAGCATGGCGCGCGCCTCGCGCGGGTTGGCGACTTCGCCGCCCAGGCTCACGAGGATGTCGCGTGCCTTCGCCACGAGCTGGGCATTGCTCTCGGCGAGCACGCCCTTCTCCAGGTAGATGTTGTCCTCCATGCCCACGCGCACATGGCCACCCAGCAGCCAAGCCTGCGCGACGATCGGAAACTCCATGCGGCCGATGCCGAAGGCGCTCCAGAAGGCGCCGCGCGGCAGCATGTTGCGCGCGTAGAGCAGCGTCTCGGGCGTGGGCGCGAAGCCGTACTTCACGCCGAGCACGAAGGTCCACATGGCCGGCCCGTCGAGCGTGCCGTCGGCGATCAGGTCGAGCGCGAGGTTGATGTCGCCCGAGTCGAAGATCTCCAGCTCGGGCTTCACGCCCGCCTCGCGCATCACCTTCGCCATGCGCCGCACGTTCTTCGGCGTGTTGATGACCACGTCGGGGCCGGAGCTCATGGTGTTCAGGTCGAGCGAGCACACGTCGGGCCGGATCAGCGCGATGTGCTCCACGCGCTTCTCCGGCGGCAGCAGCGTGGTGCCGGGCGCGGCGATCTTCGGATCGTCCTCGCTGGGAATGAAGCGCCCGCCCGGGCCAGTCGTGAGGTTCACGATCAGCTCGCGGTTGCCGCGGCGGATGCGGTCGACCACCTCGCGGTAGAGCTCGACTTCCATCGAGGGCCTGCCGGTCTCGGGGTTGCGCACGTGGATGTGCACCTGGCTCGCGCCGGCCTCGGCCGCGGCCAGGCATTCGTCGGCGATCTGCACCGGCGTGATCGGCAGGTGCGGCGTCTGCTCCGGCTTCACGAGGTTGCCCGTGACGGCGCAGGTGATGAGGGTCTTGGCGGTGCTCACAGGTGGCGCCCTCCGTCGACCACGATGCGCGTGCCGGTCACGAAGCGCATGGTGGTGGCGAGCGCCTCGACCGTGGCGGCCACATCCTCCGGCTGGCCGATGCGTCCCAGCGGCGTGGTGCTGGCCATCTTGCTGGCGAACTCCGCGCCGCGCCCGGGCACGAAGCCCGATTCCACCGCGCCCGGCGACACCGACACCACGCGAACAGCGGGCGCCAGCGCCTTGGCCAGCGCGTCGCCCACCACGTCGAGCCCGGCCTTGGCCGCCACGTAGGCGAGGTTGCTGCCCACGCCCGTGAAGCCCGCGATCGACGAGATGTTGGCCACGAGGCCGTCGCCGCTCGCCTTCAGCAGCGGCGCGAAGGCGCGGATGGTGGCGAACACGCCGCGGAAGTTGGAACGCACGATGTCGTCGATCAGCTCATCCGTCAGCGCGTCGAGATCGCCGGCCGGCACCGGCTTGGTGTGGCCCGCGCTGTTGACGAGGATGTCGCAGCGCCCGAGCGTGGCCTTCACCTCGGCGGCCGCGGCCACGAGGCTGGGCGTATCGACGATGTCGGCGCGGATCGCCGCATGGCGCTGGCCTTGGGCCGAGGGCAGGGCGGCTGCGCGGGCCGCGGCATCGTCGCCCTTGCGATGCAGCAGCACGCAGGTGGCGCCCAGCGCGGCAAGGCGCCTGGCGGTGGCATAGCCGATGGCGCCGAGGCCGCCGGTGATGACGGCAACCTTGCCGTCGAGTCTGGAGACTGGGTCGAAGCTCATGTCGGTGTGGGAAGTGGAGTCAGGGAATGGGTGGACGGGGGAACTTCATCTCGCCGGGTTCGAGCTCGAAGTCGTGGTGGAGTGACGCACTCTTGCCGTCAGGAGCCAGCGCGAAGCGGCCGATGAGCCTGCGCGTCACGCCGAAGGTCGGGTCGCTTTCCAGGTTCTCGTCGTCATCGGCGAAGACCTGCGTGATCAGCACCTTGTGGCCCGGCTTGCTCACCATGAAGTGCAGGTGCGCGGGCCGGTTCGGGTGGCGCTTCTGCGCGCGCAGCAGCACGCCGCAGGGGCCGTCGGTCGGCACCGGATAGCCGGCGGGGCGCACGCTGCGGAAGTGGAAGCGGCCCTCGGCGTCGGTGGCAAAGCGTCCGCGCAGGTTCATGTTCTCCTGCGACGGGTCCTGGTTCTCGTAGAGGCCGACGGGCGAGGCCTGCCACACGTCGACGGTGGCGCCTTCCACGGGCCGGCCTTCGTGGTCGCGCACCGTGCCTGTCACTTCGAGCGGAGTGCCTGGCGTACCCGAGCGCGCGATGTTCTCGCCCTGCGCGCAGGCCGGTGCATTGGCGCGCCAGAAGGGGCCGAGCAGCGCGGCCGGCGACTCGCCCTGCGGGTCCTGGTTGTTCTGCAGCGCGACCACGGTCGATACCCCCAGGATGTCGGCAGCCAGCACGACTTCGTTCTTGGTCTCGCCGGTGGCCTGGCCGATGGCGACGATGAATTCGAGCGCCTGCTCGAACTCCTCTTCCGTCAGCTTCACTTCCTGCACCAGTGCGTGAAGGTGGCGCGTGACCGCTTCCATCACGGTGCGCAGCCGCGGGTCGGGCGTGTGCCGCATGGCGTCGAGCACATGGCCCAGCACCGATTGGGGGGAGGTGGCGATGTTCATGGCGGGTTTTTGCAATCGTTTGCACGATATTAGTCCAAATCGCCGAAAAGTAAAATGGAGGGAATCCGGGCTTCAGGAATGAGGGAAAGCCACCCGAAGCCATGCAGCCCGGCGACAATCGTTTGCACCAATGAGCGCCAATCAACCTTCCACACCAGCCACAGTGACCATCCGCGACGTCGCCCGCGCCGCCGGCGTGCACGTGTCCACCGTCTCGCGCGCGCTGAGCCCCGAGAAGCGCTCGCTCATCAGCGACGAGGTGCTGCGCGTGGTCGAGGAGGCGGCGCAGCGCCTGGGCTACCGGCCCAACCGCGCGGCCTCGGCGCTGCGCACGGGCCGCACCCACACCATCGGCGTGCTGGTGCCCGACATCACCAACGCGGTGTTCCCGCCGATCCTGCAGGGCATCGAGGCCAGCGCTGCCGCGCGCGGCTACTTCGTGTTCGTCACCAACGTGGTCGACCACGCGCTGGCGCGGCCGGTGCTGGAGCGCATGCTGGCGCAGCGCGTGGACGGCGTGGTCATGGCCACTGCCACGCGCGACGATCCGCTGGTCGACTTCGTCACCAAAGCCGGCATGACGGCCGTGCTGGTCAACCGCGCCGACGAAACCGGGCGCCTGCCGGCCGTGGTGAGCGACGACCGGCTCGCGATGAAGCTCGCGGTCGACCATCTCGTGGGCCTGGGCCACAAGCGCATCGCGCACCTCGCGGGCCCGCAGACCATTCCCACCGGCGTGGGCCGCCGCCTCGGTGTGGAGCAGGCATTGCGCGACCACCGCATGAAGCCCTTCCGCGTGGTGGAGTGCGCGAGCTACAGCCGCGAAGCCGGCGCCGCAGCGATGAAGCAGATGCTCGAGGCGGGTGCCGCGCCGCAGGCGGTGGTGTGCTGCAACGACCTGGTTGCGCTGGGCGCCTACGACGCGTTGCGCGAGGCGGGCCTGCGCGTGCCGCAGGACATTTCAGTCACCGGCCATAACGACATGCCCCTGGTCGACATGGTCGACCCGCCGCTCACCACCATCCGGCTGCCGCACCGCGAGCTGGGCTGGCGCGCGGCCGAGATGCTGTTCGAGGAGATCGACGGCCATTCGATGTCGGCCTCGACCGTGGTGCTGCGCCCCGAGCTGGTGGTGCGCCAGTCGACCGCCGCGCCGGCAGGCACGCGCTGAGCCTTCGCCGCTGCTGCCGCTACCACCACCAGCGGGCGATGTCGTCGCTCAGGCCCATGTAGAGCAGCACCAGCGTGACCAGCACGACGATGCACTTGCTGCGCAGCGACATCTTCGGCTTCGGCGCGAAGACCGCGGCACCGCCCAGAAAGTGCACGCCGCAGTGCGGGCACTGCCGCACCTTGCCGTAGATGAGCTCCCCGCACCGGGCACAGGGCACGTCGTCGGGGCCAGGCTCCGGCGGCGGCGTGCCGGCGTCGCGCCGCCCGTCCCGCTGGCGCTGCTGCTGCAGCCGCGCGCGGCGTTCGCGGTGCGCGGCCAGGTCGATGGGGTCGTTGGGCTTGTCGGACATGCTCTGGTGAGAACGTATCCGGCTAGCGTGCCACACCTGCGCGCGACGTGGGTTTCCTGCGCGCGGCGGGCCGGCGCGGCGGCTTCGCCTCCAGCACCAGCTCGGCCGGCAGCTGGTCGTTCCACGATTCGGTGAAGTAGGCGCGGTCGCTGGGCACCAACTGGGGCAGCGCCTCGCGCAGCAGCGCCAGCGACTGCTCGGCCGCTTTCAGCTCGCCCGCATGCGCCGCGTACCAGGCGTGCTCGAAGAGCAGGCTGCAGTGCTGCAGGCCCGGGTAGCGGCGGCGTCCGGCCTGGTGGTCGGCCAGCCGCGCCTGCGCCACCTGCACCCAGCGCGCGGGCCAGTTGGCCGCGTCGAAGGCATCCGCGAGCGGGCCGGCCAGCTTCGAGATGGCGGCCGGGTCCAGCGGCTTCTGCGCGCGGAATTGCACGAGCGTGGGCTGCCGCTCCGGCCGGCAGTGGCCGCGCGCGATGCGCATCAGGTAGATCGCGTTCCATGCCGAGCGGCCCTGGCCGTCGGTGTGGCCGCAGAGCCATTCGCTGAAGGCGATCCATTGCACCGCGCGGCGGGTGGTGTCGGCGTTGCCGTCGTGCGCCAGTGCCGGCAGGTCGGCCAGGCCCACGCGGTCGAAGAGCCATGCGGCCATGCCCATGTTGGCGGCCACGTGCTGCGCGGCGTCGAAAGAGTGCGATTCGAAGGCGGCCGCCAGCGCCTCGCCGAAGCGCTGCAGCGATTCCTCGGCCAGCGCGGCGGCGGCGGGCTTGTCGTCGGCCGCGAGCGCCAGCGCGCGCGAGCGGCAGGCCAGCGCCCACAGGTTGCACCACTCGAAGCGCACGTCGGGATGGTGGCGCAGCACCAGGGCGCGCACCGCGTCTTCGGCCATGCCGCTCAGCAGCGACTGCGCCAGCGGCAGGTCGCGCGCGGTGTAGGCGCACCATGCGGAAACGATGCACTCCATCGCGCCCAGGTAGTCGTTGCCCGCCACGTGGTGCGCGAGCCGCTGCTTCTTGAGCGCCTGCAGCCGGCGCCGTGCCTGCTCGTTGTCGCCGAGGCGGCGCCACAACATGGCCTCGTTGAGCGTGACCAGCGCGCGCTGGAAGTCGGTGGCCGCCAGCGTGCCGGCGAGGCGGATCGATTCGAGGGCGTTGCCCCCTGCGTTCTCGCCGGCCTTCTCGCCCGCGACGGGCGCCATCAGCCGCCCCTGCCGCGCCGCCTGCTGCGAGGCGACGAGCTGCTTCCAGAACGCCGCGTCCTGCAGGTGCACCGCGTCGGGCGGCGGCGAGCCAGCGGCCTGGCGCGAGGCGCGCGAGCGCAGGCCGAGGAAGGACGCCACTTCTGCCGCGGTGGCCGCGCGGCCTTCCACCAGCACGCGCACGCGCTTCGCCTCGGCGGCGGGCAGCCAGAAGGGGCCCTGGCTGCGCCGCTCGGCATTCAGGAAGCGGGGCTCGCGCTGCGTGTCCTCGCCCCAGCCGGCGTCGATGCCCCAGGCCTTGAAGTCGCGGAACGCGCGGCTCACCACCATGCGCAGGGTGCTGGCGTCGGAGACCTCGCCGCGCAGGTCGGCCAGCCGCACGACATCGGCGCCGGCCTCGTGGGCATGCTGCATGCGTACCAGCAGCCACAGCGACTGGAAGGCCGCGCGCCGGCCGTTCACCGACTGCGGCGAGGTGAGTTCGATGGAAACCTGGTTGGCGTGTGGGGCTGGCTTGGGCACGCCCCCGATTTGAACCTCAAAACGGGGCGCTACCTGAAGATGACGCCGCAGAAGAAGGCTCGGCCCCGCCTTCAGTACCGGTGCTCGTCCAGCAGCCCCGGCACTTCGCTGCGTCCGATGCCCAGGTCGCGCAGATCGTGCTCGCTCATGCCGGCGAGGTGCCGCGAATCGGCGCGGGCGCGGCGGCGATTCACCACGCGGCGGCGCCAGCCGCGCAGGGCATGGATCAGGCGTTGATGAAAGGACGTTGGCTTAGGCGCATTCACGATGGGCTCCTTGGTTGGTGCGCTCATCTTCCCGCCGGGCGTGGTATTGTGGAAGTTGAGAATTCTGAGCCTGGCAATCAGGCTTCCTGATACCGGCACAGCCCATGCGACAGCTCAACCTCGATCAACTGCGCACCCTCATCGCCATCGTCGACCTCGGCACCTTCTCTGCGGCCGCCCAGGCGCTGCACCTTGCCCAGCCCACGGTGAGCCTGCACATCAGCGAACTCGAATCGCGCCTGGGCGCGGCGCTGGTGGTGCGCGGCAACCGCCGCATCACGCCGACAGCGGCCGGCTCGGCGCTGGTCGAGCGCGGGCGAAAGCTGCTGCGCGACACCGACGACGCGGTCGAGGCGGTCAAGCGGCAGGCCGAGGGGCGGGTGGGCCGCGTGCGTCTCGGTACTTCCACCGGTGTCCTGGTCGACCTGCTGCCGCAGGTTCTGGAGGCGCTGGGCGCGGAGCATTCGGGCATCGACGTGGAGGTGAGCATCCGCGGCTCCTTCGAGGCCATGGAGCGGCTGGCCGCGGGCACGCTCGACATCGGCCTGGTCGCCATTCCGCAGCCGCCGTTGCGCGGCATCGTCGTCACGCCCTGGTGCGAGCAGCCCATGATGGCCTTCGTGCCGCGCCGCTGGAAGGCGCCGAAGCGCGTCACGCCGGCATGGCTGGCGGCGCAGCCGCTGATCTTCAACGAGGCGACCACGCACATGTACCGCCTCACCATGGAGTGGTTCGCCGCCGCCGGCTTCGCGCCGCGCGCGCGCATCGAGCTCAACTACGACGCCGCCATGCGCAGCCTGGTGGCCGCCGGCTACGGCGCCGCACTGCTGCCGCTGCAGCAGTCCACCGATACCTTGCCGAGCAACGACCGCATGCAGATCCTGCCGGTGAGCCCGAAGCTCACGCGCCGCGTGGGCATCGCGCACCGCCAGCATGCGCTGCTCGACGGCGCGACGCTGAGCGTGCTCGAGGTGCTGAAGACCTTCAGCCAGGCCTGAAAGAACGCGCCGCCCCGGCTCAAGCCGCGTCGGGCTTGCGCATGCCCAGCGAGAGGATCTCGTTGGCGTTCACGATGGCCGTCGCTATCTCCTCGGTGGTGGTGCGCTTGCTCATGGCCTGGTCGCGGATCAGGTCGTAGGCCTGGCCCTCCGACACGTCGTGCGTCTTCATCAGGATCGCCTTGGCCTCCGTGATGCGGCGCTGGCCCAGCAGCTTGGCCTCCACCTTGCGCAGCCGCTTGGCCAGCGAGCGCGCCTCCTTGTGCGCCTCGCGCGCCACCACCAGCGCCGAGAACAGCCCGAAGGAGCGCACGGGGGAGGGCAGCACCGCCTTGGCGCCGATCTCCAGTACGGCCTCGATGATGGTCGGGTTCTCGTAGGTCACGACGGCGATGATGGCCGGCGCGTCCTCGCTCTTCGTCCACTCGAAGCGCAGGTTGATGAAGTCCGGCCGCACCGCCATGAAGGCCACGTCAATGCCCTCGGGCAGCACCTGCACCGGCGGCCAGAAGGCCTGCACCTGGCAGCCGATGCGCTGCAGCTGCTGCGTGAGCTGGCGGCCGTCGCTGTCGTCGGGGTGGATCACGGCGATCTTCAGCAGCCGCAGCTCCTTGAGCTGCGGCGGGGTCACGCGCAGGGTGTGCCGTTTCGGGGCGGGGCTGTCCACTCAGGCCTCCCGCCGGGCCGCCCCAAGGGAGGCCGGCACCCCCTCGGGGGGCAGCGAATACACGCAGTGATGAGCGTGGGGGCACATTTCAGGTCTCCAGCGTGTCGAGCCTGGCGGTCCAGTCGCCCAGCGAGTGGGTGACCAGATAAGGGTCCGGATACACCGCCCGCGTCGCCTGTCGCACGATGGTGAAGCGGCCGTGCGCATCGACCCGGCCGATGCGCGGATACAGGCAGGTGTGGTGGTTGGTCGGGTCGATCTTCACCAGCCCCTGCGGCGCGTCGAACTCGCTGCCCAGGATGTGCGGCAGGATCTCCGCGATGCCGTCGCTGCCCGCCTGCCGGTAGGCGTTGGCGAAGATGTGCATCTGGAAGTAGGACGCTTCCCAGCACAGGTTGGGCACGCAGCCGTCGCCGAAGCGCGCGCGCAGCATCGCCAGGCAGCGCCGGTTGGCGGCCGAGTCGATCGACTGGAAATACGGCGCCGCCGTGAAGTGCCCTGTCGCCACGCCGTGGCCCATCTGCGAGATCTCGGCCTCCGAGGTCGTGAGGCTGGCGATGGGCATGGTCTTCGGGTCGAAGCCGGCCTCGGCGTAGGCGCGGTACAGGCTCGCGGTGGAATCGCCCACCACGGTCGAGAAGATGAAGTCGGGCCGCTTGTCGCGGATGTCGTCCATGATGGCCCGGTAGTCGCGCTCGTCCGCGTCCAGTGCCACATAGCGCTCGCCGAGCTTTTCGCTGCCGGGGCGCTGCATCACCAGCTCGCCCATGATGCGGTTCGACTCGTAGGGGTAGATGTAGTCGGAGCCGATCAGGTACACGCGCGCGCCGAAGTTCGTGGTCATGAACTCGGCCAGCTGCACGCTGTTCTGGTTGGGCGCCGCGCCGGTGTAGATCACGTTGCCCGAGTACTCGAAGCCCTCGTAGAGCGTCGGGTAGAAGAGCAGCTTGTTCCACTTCTCGATCACCGGGATCACGGCCTTGCGGCTGCTCGACATGTAGCAGCCGAAGATCACGTTCACCCGGTCCTGCACGATCAGCTTCTCGGCCAGCTGGGCGTAGCGCGCGGGGTTGGACTGCGGGTCGTAGCGCACGGCCACGACCTCGCGGCCGTCCACGCCGCCGGCCGCGTTGATCTCCTCGATGCCGAGCAGCGCGCCCTGCAGCTGCGAGAGTCCGATGGTCGATGTGACGCCGGTTTCCGAATAGAGGATGCCGACGCGAATGGGGTCCTTGTCAGCCACGCTGAAGTCTCCTGGGGTGTCGGATCATCATAGTCTTAGCTCGGTGCTCTGCAGTGGGCTTCAGTGCGCCGCCGCGAGCCGCGCGCTCATACGCGCCAGCCGCGCCGGCAGGCTGCGCGCATCGTCGGCGATGCAATAGTTGCGCCAGCCGAAGATGCGCCGCACATAGGCGTCGGCCGCGCCGTCCACCGCGATGCAGGCCGCGCGCACGCCGGCCTCTCGCGCCTCGGCCACGGCCTGGCGGGCGTCCTCGATCAGGTAGCGCGGGTCGTGCACGTCGATGTCCGAAGGCGCACCGTCGGTCACCAGCAGCACCGCGCGCTGGCCCGGCGGCTCGTCGCGCATCAGCGCGGCTGCATGGCGCAGCGCGGCGCCCATGCGGGTCGAGTAGCGCCCTCGCACCGCGCCGATCATGGCGCGCGCGGGCGCGTCCAGCGGCCGGCCCGATTCGAGCAGGCGGTAGTAGTACACCTCGGCGCGCGTGTTCGACGAGAAGCCGTGGATCGCGAGCCGGTCGATGCCGCGTGCGTTCGACGCCGCCAGCAGCAGCGCCGCCTGTTTCTCGATGTCCAGCAGCGAGGCGGCATTCGCGCCGGGGTCGTTGGCCGAGGCCGAGAGGTCGAGCAGCACCAGCACGCTCGACGGGCGCGGCCCCTTGCCCGCGCGCATGAAGAGCCGCGCGTCGGGCCGCAGCCGCAGTCGCCGGTCGACCAGCACCTCGATGGCGGCGTTCAGGTCGATGTCGTCGCCTTCCCACTGGCGGCGCAGGCGATGCGTGCGGTCGAGATGGCGCGCGCGGGGCAGGGCGAGCGGCTGGATGCGCTCGCGGTTGAGCGCGGCCTCTTCGCGCGCGGGCGAGAGCCCCTGCCATGTCGGCAGCTTCTCGATCACCGTGCACCAGTCGGGGCGCAGGCGTTCGAGCTTGCGGTCCCACTCGGGATAGGTGTAGCGGCCGATTTCCATGTCGCTCCCGGCTTCGAGGGGCGGTGCATCGCCCGCATCGGACGGAGGGGGCGGGCGCGCGCCTGCCTGCTGCAAAGCGATGGCCTCGTCGGGCGGCACGTCGGCCTCGCCGAAATCCCACAGGTAGCTGTTGTCGTCGCGCCAGGGTGCGGGCACGGTGTAGTCGCGGGGCTCGAAGCGCACGCGCATCTGGCCGAGGTCGTTTGCGAGAACCGAGGCGATGGCGCGGAAGGCGTCGTAGTCCTCCAGCCCTGCGTTGGCTGCGGTCTCATCGAACAGGCGGCATGCCTTGTTCACCCAGTGGTTGTCGTCCTGCGACGCGGGCAGAAGAAGCAGGCGGTCCATGCGCGAGACGAGTGCCGCGAAGCCCAGGTCGAGCAGATCGGGTGCTGGCGGCAGCGACGCGGCGAACCAGCCGTGCAGGCCGGGAAAGTCGCGGCACAACAGCCGCTCGACGCGCGCATCTTCGATGGCCGAGACGATGGCGATGCCCATGGGCCCGAGCGTGTGCGCCGGCCGCGCGGCCCGCGAATGGCGCAGGTGCGCGACCGCATGCGCGACCATGGCGCGGCGAAGTCCGGGCCCGCCAGCGCTTTCCGGCAAGAGCAGCTTGCGACCGGTGAGCACGGCGCGCGCGCCCGGCAGCGTCTGCACTTCCACGTCGATGCCGGCCAGTCCGCGCGCCAGCAGCGCCAGCGCGGCGAGTCCATCCTTCATCCGAACTGCGCCTCGACGAA
The DNA here is from genome assembly GCF_048302515.1 of Variovorax sp. 350MFTsu5.1. Taxonomy (NCBI): domain Bacteria; kingdom Pseudomonadati; phylum Pseudomonadota; class Betaproteobacteria; order Burkholderiales; family Comamonadaceae; genus Variovorax; species Variovorax sp. 350MFTsu5.1. The sequence continues at coordinate 207,560 of NZ_CP157620.1, forward strand.
GCCCTGCAGCGCGCTCGCCATGTCGGGGTCATCGGTCAGCGCCCGCGTCATCGTCATCTCGCAGCTCTCGCGCGGCGTCACGCCGTCGCGGATCAGCACGCCCGCATAGATCAGCATGCGTGTCGACACGCCCTCGTCGAGCCCGCGATGCTTGAGCTCCCGCGAGCAGTGCGCGATGGCCACCAGCTTCGAGGCCAGGTCGAGCCCGACCCCGGCCTCGTGCGCGACGATCTCCGCCTCCAGCGTGCTCGCCGGGTAGTCGAACTCCAGCGCTGCGAAGCGCTGGCGCGTCGACGGCTTCATGTCCTTGGCGCTGCTCTGGTAACCGGGGTTGTATGAAACGACAAGCTGGAAGTCGGGGTGCGCATGCACCAGCTCGCCCTTCTTGTCGAGCGGCAGGATGCGCCGCGCATCCGTCAGCGGGTGGATCACCACCGTCGTGTCCTGCCGCGCCTCCACCACCTCATCGAGGTAGCAGATGCCGCCATGCCGCACCGCGAGCGTGAGCGGCCCGTCGTGCCAGGCGGTGCCGTTGGCGTCGAGCAGGTAGCGCCCGACGAGGTCCGAGGCCGTCATGTCCTCGTTGCAGGCCAGCGTCACCAGCGGCCGGCCCAGCGACCAGGCCATGTGCTCCACGAAGCGCGTCTTGCCGCAGCCGGTCGGCCCCTTCAGGATCAGCGGCATGCGGTGGCGGTACGCCTGCTGGTAGAGCGCCACCTCGTTGCCGGCGGGCCGGTAGAAGGGCTCGGTCTCGATGCGGTAGCTGGCCAGCGGATCGTGGACGGGTGCGTTCATCGTGCGTCGCGGCTCTCTCAGCGGTGCTTGGCCGGTTCGTTCGGAATGCCCTCGATCGGGCACTCGGGCGTGCCCACCGTGCTGCGCGTGAACGACTCCACCATCTCGCGCGTGCCCTCGGGGTCGTTGATCCACTTCGTGTAGAAGTTGTAGGGGCAGGCCGCCACGCCTTTGTCGCCGTCGCCGGAGTTGATGGTGCCGGTGTAGCCGCGGTGCACCAGCTTGAACAAATGGTTCTGCGACTGGCCGTTGCGGCGCGCGTCGCGGATCAGGCCCATCGAGAGCTCGGCGTAGTTGATGCCCATCTCCTCCTCGCCGCATTCGCCCAGCGTGCGGCCGTCGAAGCCGATGAGTGCCGAATGGCCGAAGTACGAGTAGACGCCGTCGAAGCCGGCCGCGTTGGCCACCGCCACGTAGGTGTTGTTCATGAAGGCCATGGCCTTCGACACCATGATCTGCTGCTCCTTGGCCGGGTACATGTAGCCCTGGCAGCGGATGATGAGTTCGGCGCCGCGCATCGCGCAGTCGCGCCAGATCTCGGGGTAGTTGCCGTCGTCGCAGATGATCAGGCTGATCTTCATGCCCTTGGGGCCTTCGCTCACGTAGGTGCAGTCGCCCGGATACCAGCCCTCGATCGGCACCCACGGCATGATCTTGCGGTACTTCTGGACGATCTCGCCCTTGTTGTTCATGAGGATCAGGGTGTTGTAGGGCGCCTTGTTCGGGTGCTCCTCGTGGCGCTCGCCTGTCAGCGAGAACACGCCCCACACGTTGGCGCGCCGGCAGGCGTCGGCGAAGATGGCCGTCTCCTCGCCGGGCACGGTGGCGGCGGTGTCGTACATCTCCTTGGCGTCGTACATGATCCCGTGCGTGGAGTACTCGGGGAACACCACCAAGTCCATGCCCGGCAGGCCCTTCTTCATGCCGACCAGCATCTCGCCGATCTTGCGTGCGTTGTCCAGCACCTCGGCCTTGGTGTGCAGGCGGGGCATCTTGTAGTTGACGACCGCGACGCCCACGCAATCGTTGCTGCTCGAAATATCACCGTGTCTCATGGGACTGCTCCTGGAAAAAGGGTTGAGGAAAAAAAGGAGGGCTACACGGTCAGGAAGGACCTGACCTTGTCCTGGTCGAGCGTGGCGCGTGCCTCGTCGTGCACGAGCCGGCCGCGGTCGATGACGAGGAAGCGGTCGGCCAGGTCGAGCGCGAAGCTCAGCACCTGCTCCGACACCACGACCGCGAAGCCGCGCTCGGCGCGCAGCACGTTCAGCGTCTGCGCGATCTCCTTGATGATCGAAGGCTGGATGCCCTCGGTCGGCTCGTCGAGGATCAGCACCTTCGGCTCGGAGATCAGCGCGCGCGCTATGGCCAGCATCTGCTGCTGGCCGCCCGAGAGGTTGCCGGCCTTGCGCTGCCGCATGTCCTTGAGCACCGGGAAGAACCGGTAGAGGTACTCGGGCACCGTGCGGTGGCCCGACTTCGCGGCGCCCGAGAGGATGTTCTGCTCCACCGTGAGGAAGGGGAACACCATGCGCCCCTGCGGCACGAAGGCCAGGCCCTGCGCCACGCGCCGGTGGCTGGGCAGCGCCGTGATGTCGGCGCCGCCCAGGCGGATGTGGCCGCTGCGCGCGGGCAGCAGGCCGATGAGCGACTTCAGCAGCGTGGTCTTGCCCATGCCGTTGCGGCCCATGACGGCGACCGCCTCGTCGGGCGCGACATGCAGCGACACGTCGCGGATGACGTGCGATTCGCCGTACGCCACGTTGAGTCCGGAAACTTCGAGCATCTGCGTTCTTCCTTCCGTGCTCAGTGGCCGAGGTACACGTCGATCACGCGCGGGTCGGCCTGCACCTCGGCGGCCGTGCCTTCGCTCAGCAGGCGGCCCTGGTGCAGCACGGTCACGCGGTGCGCGATGCGCTTGACGAAATCCATGTCGTGCTCGATCACCACCAGCGACTTGCCCGAGGCGATGCGCCGCAGCAGGTCGCCGGTCTGCTCGCGCTCGCGCGGGCTCATGCCGGCCACCGGTTCGTCCAGCAGGAGCAGCTCGGGCTCCTGCATCAGCAGCATGCCGATCTCCAGCCACTGCTTCTGGCCGTGGCTGAGCTGGCCCGCGCGGCGGTCGAGCTGGTCGAGCAGGAACACGTCGGCCGCCATCGCATCGATGCGCTCGCGCAGCGCGGCCGTGCGGCGGAATGTCAGCGACTGCAGCAGGCCGTGCATGCGCGGCAGCGAGATCTCGAAGTTCTCCAGCACCGTGAGGTCTTCGTAGACCGAGGGCGTCTGGAACTTGCGGCCCACGCCGGCGCGCACGATCTCGTGCTCGTTCATGCGCCCGAGGTCTGCGTCGTTGAAGAGCACGCGGCCCGAGCTCGGCTTCGTCTTGCCGCACACCATGTCCAGCAGCGTGGTCTTGCCCGCGCCGTTGGGGCCGATGATCACGCGCAGCTCGTTGCGCTCCACCGCGAGGCTCAGGCCGTCCACAGCCTTGAAGCCGTCGAAGGACACGGTGAGGTCTTCCACGCGCAGGATCTGCTCGCTGGAGGGCGGCACCGCCGAAGCGGCGCGCGGCAAGCCGCCGTTGGAGTTGGCATTGGGCATCGTCATCGTCGCGTTCATGGCGCCGCCTCCGCGCCGCGCCGGCGCAGCAGCTTCTCGCCCAGCCCCGCGAGGCCGTTGGGCATGGCCCAGACCACGAGGATGAACACGGCACCGAGGAAGTACAGCCAGCCTTCGGGAAAGGTCTCGGACAGGTACGACTTGAGAAAGCCGATCAGCAGTGCGCCGACCACCGCGCCCGGAATCGACAGCCGCCCGCCGACTGCCGCGTAGATCACCATCTCCACCGATGCCACCACGCCGATCACGCCCGGCGCGATCAGGCCCACCTGCAGGCTGTAGAAGGCCCCGCCGATCGACGACAGCACCGCGGCCACCGCGAAGACGAAGGCCTTCATGTGCGCCGTGTTGTAGCCGCTGAAGCGCACGCGGTCTTCGCGGTCGCGGATGGCGATGAGGATCTTGCCGAAGCGGCTGCGCACGACGAGCAGCGACAGCGCCATCACCAGCGCGATGGCCAGCACTTCCACGAAGTAGATCGTGCGCTTGGCCTCGTCGCTTGCGATGTCCAGGCCCAGCAGCGTGCGGAAGTCGGTGATGCCGTTGGCGCCGCCGGTGTCGCCCTGCTGGCCGATGACCACCACGGTGAGCGTGAGCGCCAGCGACAGCGTGACGATCGCGAAATACACGCCGCTCACGCGCCGTTTGAAGATCGCGTACGAGAACACGTAGGCCAGCACCGCCGGCACCACGAGGATGCCCGCCACGGTCCAGCCCAGCGAGTGGAAGGGAATCCACCACGAAGGCAGCTGGTCCACGCTGCTCCACACCATGAAGTCCGGCAGCTCGGGCGCCGAGGCTTCGAGCTTGAGGAACATGGCCATCATGTAGCCGCCCAGGCCGAAGAACATGCCCTGGCCCAGGCTCAGCACGCCGCCGTAGCCCCAGGTGAGCACCACGCCAATGGCGACGAAAGCGAAGGCCAGGTACTTGCCCACGAGGTTCAGGCGGAAGGCGTCGAGCGCGAGCGGCAGCACCAGGGCCAGCAGAACGAGGACGGCGGCCATCGAGCCGATGTCGCTCCTGCGTTGGGGAGAGAGCTTGGACAGCATGCTCAGCTCCTCGAACGGATCGCGAACAGCCCGTTGGGGCGGAAGTACAGCACCACGATCACCAGCAGCAGGATCGTCGCCTTGGCCATCGAGCCGCTCATCAGGTACTCGAGCCAGGTCTGGGACTGCGCGATCGAGAAGCCCGAGAGCGCGGTGCCCACCAGGCTCTGCACGCCGCCGAACACCACCACGATGAACGAGTCGACGATGTAGAGCTGCCCCGTGCCCGGGTTGGTCGAGCCGATCATGGTGAACACCGAGCCCGCGATGCCCGCGAGGCCGGAGCCCAGCGCGAAGGTCATGGCGTCGACGCGGTGCGTGTCGATGCCCACCGCGCCCGCAATGGCGCGGTTCTGTGTCACCGCGCGCACCTTGAGTCCCCAGGGCGTGCGGTACAGCAGCAGGTACACGCCGGTCGCCACCAGCGCGGTGAGCCCCACGATGAAGATGCGGTTCAGCGGCAGCTGGATGCCCGCCGTCGGCTCCCACGCTCCTGCGAGCCAGGAGGCCAGCGGCACGCTCACCTCCTGCGCGCCGAAGATCGAGCGGTAGGCCTGCTGCAGCATCAGGCTCAGGCCCCAGGTGGCGAGCAGGGTGTCCAGCGGCCGGTCGTAGAAGAAGCGGATGAAGCCGCGCTCCAGCAGGTAGCCGAACGCGAAGGTCACGGCGAACGCGAATGGAATCGCGGCGAACAGGTACAGGTTCATGAGGCCCGGCGCGAAGTGCTCGAAGAAACGCGCCGCCAGGTAGGTCATGTAGGCGCCGAGGGCCATGAGTTCGCCGTGCGCCATGTTGATGACGCCCATCAGGCCGAACACGATGGCCAGCCCGATCGCCATCAGCAGCAGGATGGTGAACAGGCTCACGCCGTTGAACACCTGCATCACCGCGATGTCGAAGTTCATCGCGCTCAGACCTTCGGGAAGGGGTTGGGCTCGACGAGCTGGGGCGATTCCCACACGATGTCGAACTGCCCGTCGGGCCGCGCGCGGCCCACGCGCACCTTCTTCCACACATGGTGGTTGGTGGCGTGCACGCGCACCGTGCCTTCGGGAGCCTCGATCTCCACGCCGGCGGCGGCGGCAGTGACCTTGTCGACGTCGAAGGACTTGGCCTTCTCCACCGCCAGCTTCCAGAGGTACACGCTGTTGTAGGCCACCTCCATCGGGTCGCCGATCACGCGGTCCTGTCCGTACTTCGCCTTGAAGGCCTTCACGAACTTCTCGTTGGCCGGCGACTTGATGCTCTGGAAGTAGCCCATGCAGGCGTAGTAGCCCGCGGCGTTGTCCTTGCCGATGCCGTCGATCTCGTTCTCCGACACCACGGTCGACAGCAGCACCTGCTTGGCGCCATCGAGCCCCGCCGCGCGCAGCTGCTTGTAGAACGCCACGTTGGAGCCGCCCACCACGGTGCTGTAGATGCAGTCGGGCTTGGCGGCCTTGATCTTGTTGATGATCGAGGAGAACTCGGTGTGGCCCAGCGGCGCGTACTCCTCGCCGAGCACCTTGCCGCCGGCCTTGGCGATGGCGGGCTTGGCGATCTTGTTGCAGGTGCGCGGGTAGATGTAGTCGGAGCCCACGAGGAAGAAGCTCTTGCCCTTCTCGCGCGCCATCCACTCGACCGCCGCGATCACCGACTGCGTGGCTTCCTGCGAGGGGTAGAACACGCGCTTGTCCTGCTCCTGGCCCTCGTAGTAGGTCGGGTAGAACAGCAGCCCCTTGACCTGGTTGAGCACCGGCAGAAGTGCCTTGCGCGAGGCCGAGGTGTAGCAGCCGATGATGGCCGCGACCTTGTCGCGCTCCAGCAGCTTGCGCGCCTTCTCGGCGAACACCGGGTTCTCGCTGGCGCCGTCCTCCACCACGGCCTCGATCTTCCGGCCCATCACGCCGCCGGCCGCGTTGATCTCCTCGATGGCCAGCTTCTCGGCATCGACCAGCGAAGCCTCGGCGATGGCGATGGTGCCCGAGAGCGAATGCAGCAGCCCCAGCTTCACGGGGCCGCTGTCCTGCGCCGAGGCGATGCCGGTCACGCCGCCCGCGGCGCCCAGCACGATCATCGAGCCGCCGGTCTTCACGATCTGGCGGCGGTTGAAAAGCTTCGTCATGTCAAATTCCTTCGTGTATTTGTGCGAGTCATCAGGAAGATCCGACCTTCGGCAACCGCGCGTTGGGTGTCTCCTCCCGCGGCGCGGCCCTGCAAACGAACGCTGCATTGCCAGTGCATCTTTTTCCGGGCAAGGCTCCGCCACCGGATGCGGCGCATCCGTTTCGAAAAAGCACTCTTGCGGCCGAAAAAGCAAAAAAGCCCGAACCGGTGGTTAGACCGATTCGGGCTTTGTTGCCCGACGCCTCGCTGGCAGCACTGGCAGCGGGTGTCGTATGACTGGTAACGATTGCTCGTTGGGGCGGATTCTTCTCAACTCACCCCGGCATGAACATACGCTGTTTCGCTAATTGGCGAAAACGCGGCGCCTGTGTTATTCGCGCTCAGCGCGGGCGCGCGTAGCCCGACTCGATCCAGGCGCTCGCGCTGCTCGCCGTGAGCCTGAACCCGGGCGACACGCTCACGCTGGCGAGTTCGGAGTCGTCGGCATCGTCGTAGGCGCTGAGCGTGGCCGTGGGGTTGTCCTCGTCGGGAACAATGGCAAGCGCCACGCGCACGCGCCTGTCGTCGCGCGCGGTGACGGTCACGCTCTTGTTGAGCGTGGCGTGCAGCTGCTGCTCGTGGCGGCGGATGACTTCGGCGGCGGTCTTCACCAGCGTGGAGAAGGCGGGCGCGTCGAGCGGCTTCGGGTTCTTCTTGTCGCGGCCCATGGTCCAGGGGCCGACAAGTGCGGGCTCGGGGTCGCCGTGGCGGGTCATCTCGACGGCCCAGCCGTCGTCTTCCTCGTTCTTGATGATGCGGGCGGTCCAGCGGTCGTCGCGCCAGAGGCGGTCTTCCTGCAGGGGGAGGGTGTCGGAGTCTGTGGTCGTATCGGTCATTCGGATGCTTGCTGTCTGGCGCGTGGCATTTTCGCCTGTGCCGTATCCGCTTCGGCGTTGCCCACGTAGCGCGAGAGCCCCTCGACCAGCGCGTCGAAGGCCACGCGGCAGCGCGGGCTGTTGCGCAGGTCCTCATGCATCGTGACCCAGGTGTCCAGCTTCAGCGAGAAGGCGCGCGGCATCAGCCGCACCAGCGCGGGGTCGCGCTTCGCGAGGCCCACCTGGCAGACGCCGATGCCCGCGCCCGCGCGGATCAGCGCGAGCTGGGCGAGGTCGCTGTCGGCGCGCAGCGAGAAGGTGTCACGCGTGAAGTTCCTGATCGACTTTCCCGCCGCGCGCACGAAGGCCGGCGGCTGGTCGTAGCCGATGACGGTGTGCGCCGGCAGGTCGTCGAGGTTGCGCGGCGTGCCGTGGCGCGCGATGTAGTCGCGATGCGCGTGAAAGCCCAGCTCGATGTTGCCGATGCGGCGCGCGACCAGCTGCTCCTGCCGGGGCCGCACCATGCGCACCGCGATGTCGGCCTCGCGCCTGAGCAGGTCCTGCACGCGGTTGGTCGACACCAGCTCGACCTTCAGCGCCGGATGCGCCTCGCGCAGCTGCGTGATGATGGGCGGCAGCACCTCCGTGCCCACCACCTCGCTGGCCGATACGCGTACCACGCCGCGCACGCCTTCGCCCTGGCTGGTGGCGGCGCGCTCCATCGAGGCCGCGATGCTCTCCATGGCCTCCGCGTGCGTACGCAGCGCCAGCGCGACCTCGGTGGGCAGCAGGCCGGTCTGCGAGCGTGTGAAGAGCACTACACCCAGCGCCTCTTCGAGCGCGGCCACGTGGCGGCCCGCCGTGGGTTGGGTGATGCCGAGCGCGCGCGCCGCGCCCGACAGGGAGCCCTCGCGCAGCACGCCGAGGAAGGAGCGGTAAAGCTCCCAGCCGATGTTCCAGGTCATGCATAAATGTATGGCTGATGGCTCATGTTCGGCAATTCCAATGCAACCCCGTCGAAACCAGAATTCTTCCATCGACAACTGTTCTGGAGCATTTCATGGCACACGAAACGGCACGCAACGACAAGGTTCTGGTTCTCGGCGCAACGGGCGGCATCGGCGGCGAGGTGGCCCGCCAGCTGCGCGATGCGGGCTGGGATGTGCGGGCGCTCAAGCGCGGCGCAACAGAGGGAAAGAGCGACGGAATCGCCTGGCTGGCGGGCGACGCGATGGACGAGCAGTCGGTGCGCCGCGCCGCGAAGGGCTGCTCGGTCATCGTGCATGCGGTCAACCCGCCGGGCTATCGCGGCTGGTCGGAGCTGGTGCTGCCGATGCTCGACAGCACCATCGCCGCAGCCAAGGCCGAGGGCGCGACCATCGTGCTGCCGGGCACGGTCTACAACTTCGGTCCCGATGCCTTTCCGCTGCTCGCGGAGGATTCGCCGCAGCATCCGCTCACCAGCAAGGGCGCGATCCGCGTCGAGCTGGAGCGGCGCCTCGAGGAGGCCAGCCGGCAGGGCGCGCGCGTGCTGATCGTGCGCGCCGGCGATTTCTTCGGGCCGAAGGCCGGCAACAACTGGTTCTCGCAGGGCCTGGTGAAGGCGGGCCAGCCCGTGCGGGCCGTGAGCCAGCCCGGCAGCCCCGGTGTAGGCCACCAGTGGTCTTACCTGCCGGACGTGGCGCGCACCATGGTCGAGCTGCTCGCGCGGCGCGACAGGCTGGAGCCCTTCGCGCGCTTCCACATGGCGGGCCACTGGGATCCGGACGGCACGCGCATGAGCGAGGCCATCCGCAAGGTGGTGGCGCGGCGCACCGGCGCGAAGGTCCGCGTGTCGGCCTTTCCGTGGTGGCTGCTGGCGCTGGCCTCGCCCTTCGTCGTGACCTTCCGGGAACTGCGCGAGATGCGCTACCTGTGGCGCACGCCCGTGGCGATGGACAACGCGAAGCTGGTGGCCTTTCTCGGTCGCGAGCCGCACACGCCGCTCGAAGAGGCCGTGGAGACGGCGCTGGACGGCATGGGCTGCCTGACCACGGCGCCGGTGGCTGCCGCCGCCTGAGGCAGGTTCAGAAAACCGACAGACCCGTGCGCGCCACGAACATTTCGAGCGCCTTCATGCCCAGCAGCGAATTGCCGGTGGCGTCGAGCGCGGGTGACCACACGCACAGCGTGAGCCTGTCGGGCACCACCGCGACGATGCCGCCGCCCACGCCGCTCTTGCAGGGCAGGCCGATGGAGAAGGCCACGTCGCCCGCCGCGTCGTAGGTGCCGCAGGTGAGCATCAGCGCGTTGATGCGGCGCGTCTGCCGCTCGCCCGTGACCTCGGGCTCGCCGTCGATGGGGTGTGCCCCGTCGCGGCACAGGAAGGCGGCGGCGCGCGCCAGCTGGCGGCAGCTCATGCGCAGCGCGCATTGGTGGAAGTAGGTGTCCAGCACGGTCTCGACGTCGTTGTCGATCTTGCCGAAGCTCTTCATGAAGTTGGCCAGCGCGATGTTGCGAAAGCCCGTGTCGGCCTCCGATTGCGCCACTTCGTCGTCGAAGGCGATGGGCTCGCCGCACAGGCTGCGCATGAGCGCGAGGATGTCGGCCTTGGCGCTGCCGCCGCTGGCTTTGGCCTGGCTCACCAGCCGGTCGGCCACCGCGATGGCGCCGGCATTGATGAAGGGATTGCGCGGCTTGCCCTGTTCGTTTTCCAGCTGCACCAGCGAGTTGAACGGGTTGCCCGAGGGCTCGCGGCCGATGCGCTCCCACAGCGCGTCGCCCATGCGCTGCATGGCGAGCGTGAGCGTGAAGAGCTTGGAAACGCTCTGGATGGAGAAGGGCGTCTCGAAGTCGCCCGCGCCGGCTTCCTCGCCCTCGCAGGTGCGCAGCGCGATGCCGAACTGCCGGGCATCGACGCGCGCGAGCGCCGGAATGTAGCTGGCGACCTTGCCGCCCTGGCCGAGCTGCGGGCGCAGCGTGGCGACGATCTCGTCGAGGACGGGCTGGAATCGGGTGATGTTGCTGCTCATGCGCTGCGTTGTACCGCAGGCCGCCGGTTCACCAGCACGATGCCCAGCGCCACGCCGATGAGCGCCACGATCAGTTGCGCAGTGAGCGGCTCCTTCAGCAGCGCCACGCCGAACACCAGCGCGAAGAGCGGCGTGAGAAAGGTGAAGGACGACATCTGCGTGGCGGGGTAGTGCCGCAGCAACCACATCCATGCGAGATAGCTGGCGAAGGCGCCGACCACCGTCTGCAGCCCGATGGAGGTCCAGGCCCAGGCCGAGTACGAGAAGCTCCAGTGCTCGCCGAGCACCAGCGACAGCACCGGGCACATCGCCGCGGTGACCGCCACCTGGTAGAACAGCGTCTTCTCGGCGCTGGCCGTGGCCAGGCGCGTGGTGCGCAGCGTGAGCGTGGTCAGGCCCCAGAGCATGCCGGCCGCCAGCGCCATGCCGTCGCCGATGAGCTGCGACGAGCTCATGTGGGCGAAGCCCTCGCTGAAGGCCAGCACCACGCCCGAGAACGCGATGAAGAGCCCCAGCCACTGGAAGCCGCGCAGCCGCTCCGCAGGCACCCACCGCGGCAGCAGCAGCGAAACCCAGAACGGCGCGGTGTAGAGGAACACCGTGAGCCGCGATGCGCTGGTGTGCTGCAGCCCCAGGTAGATGCCGGCGAACTCGCCCGCGAACAGCATGCCCGCCAGAAGCCCGGGCCACAGCGTGCCGTCGCGCTCGAAGAGCGGCACGCGCCGCCACACGCACCACAGCCACAGCAGCACAGTGGCGCCGACCATGCGGATCGAGGCCTGCCACATCGGCGGCACCTCCGCCACGGTGGTCTTGATGAGGATCTGCTGCAGGCCCCAGAAGGCACAGCAGGCGATGAGCAGGCCGATGGCGAGGCCGTCGAGGTGGGTCTTGCGCTGGATCATTCGGATCGGGTCGTTCGCGGCGAGGAGCCGCCGGATTCATCCGATGATCGTATCGCGGCGGCGTGTTCGGCGTGCGCGCGAGGCTTCCCGGCCCCTATCTCGGCGGGGCCACCGGATAGGGCGGCTTGCCCCGCGTGCCCGTCATCAGGTCGGGCACCACGGTTTCCACGTCGGCCACCGCGCGCGCGGCGCGCTCCAGCTTCCTGGCGAGCGCCGCGTCCGGCACGCAGCCCTGCAGGTACACCCAGCGGCGCTGGATGATGACCCAGACGCTGCTTTTCTTCACCCCCGGCACGGCCAGCAGCGCGGCGCGCACCTTGGGCGCGAGCGGCTTGTCGTAGCGGTAGGCGTTGCTGTCGGCGCACTTGCCGGCCAGCCAGCATGTGGTGCCGCGCTCCAGCCTCGAATGGGTCTGCAGGCGACGCTCTTGCGCCGTGTAGAACGGGCCCTCGGGCACGGCGCAGGCCGGCAGGCCCGAGGAGAGCTGGAAGAACGGGTCGTCGAACCAGTTCTGCTTGACCGGCCCGTTCGCTTCCTGCGCCGTGCCGGCCTGCGCGGCGAGCAGCAGGACAAGCAGGAGCGCAGGACGATGAGTCACAAGGGATGCTCCGTGTAGAAGCGACCGCCGTGGAAGAGCAGCGGCGATGCGCCCGCGTCGTGCGAGCAGCGCTCCACCTCGCCGACGAAGATCACGTGGTCGCCTTCGTCGTAGCGGCTGCGGTTGAAGCACTCGAAGCTGGCCGCCGCGCCCACGAGCACCGGCGCGCCGCCCAGGCCCTCGGTGAAGGCCACGTCGGCCCAGCGGTCGATGTTCTTGGTGGCGAAGCGCTCGGCCAGCGCCTTCTGGTTGGCCGCGAGGATGTTCACCGTGTAGTGCGAGCCGGCGCTGAGCGCGGGCATCGAGCCGGCCGCGCGCGACAGGCTCCACAGCACCAGCGGCGGCGTCAGCGACACCGAGTTGAAGGAGTTGGCCGTGAGGCCGACCAGCGTGCCGTTCGCCGCGCGCGCGGTCACGACGGTGACGCCGGTGGCGAACATGCCGAGGGCTTCACGGAACTCGTCGGACGAAAAGGAGGGCGGCTGGGCCCGGCGGGGAGTGGTCACTGAAAAAAGACGCAAAGGCTTGAAGGCGGAGGGCCATTTTGGCTCAGTGCCCGCCGGCCTGCCCGAGCGGGTCCATCAACTCGTCGACCAGCCGGGTATAGACGGCGGCCGCCGGCGAAGGCGTGCGCGCCGCCAGCGTGACGAGGCTGTAGTGCGTCTGCATGCGCTCCAGGCCCGCCACCGGCAGGGGAACGAGGGTGTCGGTGTCGTGGCCCGGCACGGGGGCGACCGGCGCGAGGATCACCGCGTCGGCGGTGAGCGCCAGGTGCCGCAGCGTGCCGGCGTCGTCGCAGGTCACGTTGAACACGCCGCGGTCGCCGCGCGGCGCCACCCGGTCGAACTGCGCCGCGACCTCCGCCGGCAGGCGCGGGCCGGCGACGGGGTAGGCCATGAGCTTGTCGAGCGGCACGGGCCGGGGCTTGAGCTTCAGCAGCGGGTGCTTAGGTCGCACGAAGAAGGACACCGGCAGGTTGGGCAGCCGCGAGAGCTTCAGCCCGGGCTGAAGCTTCGTCAGGTCTCGCGTGTCGGCGACGAACAGATCGAGCTCGCGGCGGTGCAGGCGCTCGCACAGCGTGGCGGTGTCGGCCACTTCCATGCGCATCTGCAACTGCGGGTGGCGCTGCGTCATGAGTGACAGGGCGGCGCGCCCGAGCGTGCCGGCGGCGAAGGGGCCGAAGCCGACCGCGAGGCTGCCGATGGCAAGGCCTTCGAGCTGCAACACGTCGCGCGCGATCTGCTGCGCGTCGGCCAGCAGCTCGCGGGCGCGCGCCAGCACCAGCTCGCCGGCCTGGGTGAAGCGCACGCTGCCATAGGCGCGGTCGACCAGGCGCGCCTGCAGGTTCTCTTCGAGGTTCTCGATGCTGCGCGAAAGCGCCGGCTGCGAGAGATGCACCGCCTGGGCCGCGCGGCCGAAGCTGCCCTGGTCGGCGAGGGCGACGAGATGCTGGAGCTGGCGCAGCTGCATTTTGCGTTTTGCTTCAAAAGGAAGCGCATATTTTGCATTTGCCAATGGTTCTGGCGCTTCGCATCATTGCCGGATGAAATCTTCCTCGCCCGCTCCTTCTTCCTTCTCCGTTGCGCTCGTCGCCCTTGCATGCGCGCTGGGCGCGCCGTCGGCCTCCTTTGGGCAGACCGAGCCCAAGGCGCCCGAGCCCTCCACGCTGCAGGCCAACGCCGAGATGGCGAAGACGCTGCCCTTTGCCAACCGGCAGGACTTCGAGGACGCGATGCACGGCTTCGTCGGCACCGTGCCCGACGCGCTGGTGCCGGGCTCCGGCGCGCGCCCGGTGTGGAACATGAAGCCCTACGACTTCCTCAAGGCCGGGGCGCCGGCCGACACCGTCAATCCGAGCCTGTGGCGCCAGGCGCAGCTCAACGCGATCCACGGGCTCTTCAAGGTGACCGATCGCGTCTACCAGGTGCGCGGCTTCGATCTCGCGAACATGACCATCGTCGAAGGCGACAGCTCGCTGATCGTCATCGATCCGCTCCTGGCCGCCGAGACCGCGCGCGCCGCGCTGGAGCTCTACTACCAGCACCGTCCGCGCAAGCCGGTGGGCACGGTGATCTACACGCACGGCCATGCCGACCACTTCGGCGGCGTGAAGGGCGTGATCGACGAGGCCGACGTGAAGGCTGGCCGCGTGCAGGTGCTCGCGCCCTCGGGCTTCATGGAAACGGCGGTGGCCGAGAACATCCTCGCGGGCAACGCGATGAGCCGGCGCTCGCAGTACCAGTTCGGCACGCTGCTGCCGCCGGGCCCGCGCGGGCAGGTGGACACCGGCCTGGGCAAGGCGCTGGCGCGCGGCACCATGTCGCTGATCGCGCCCACGTCCACCATCGACAAGCCCACGGAGGAGCGCACCATCGATGGCGTGCAGTTCGTCTTCAGGCTGGTGCCGGGCTCCGAGGCGCCGTCGGAAATGCTCATGTACCTGCCGCAGTTCCGCGTGCTCAACATGGCGGAGGACGTGACGCACAACATGCACAACCTCTACACCATCCGCGGCGCGGAGGTGCGCGACGGCAACCTGTGGTCGAAGTACATCGACGAGGCACGCGTGGCCTTCGGCGGCAAGGCCGAGGTGCTGATCGCCCAGCACCACTGGCCCACCTTCGGGCAGGACCGCATCGTCGACCTGCTGAAGAAGCAGCGCGACATGTACAAGTTCATCAACGACCAGTCGCTGCGCCTGCTCAACCAGGGCTACACGGCGGCCGACATCGCCGAGATGCTGCGCATGCCCGCGAGCCTGGAGCAGGAGTGGTCGGCGCGCGGCTACTACGGCACGCTGCGGCACAACGCCAAGGCCGTGTACCAGAAGTACCTGGGCTGGTACGACGCCAACCCCGCCAACCTGAACCCGCTGCCGCCTGTGGCCTATGCGAAGAAGACGGTCGAGTACATGGGCGGCGCCGACGCGGTGCTGGCGCGCGCCCGCGAAGATTTCAGGAAGGGCGAGTTCCGCTGGGTGGCCAGCGCGATGAGCCAGGTGGTGTACGCCGACCCCGCCAACCGCGCGGCCCGCGAACTGGGCGCCGACGCCCTGGAGCAGATGGGCTACCAGTCGGAGGCCGGCACCTGGCGCAGCGCCTATCTGGTGGGCGCGATGGAGCTGCGCAACGGCGTGCCGAAGATCGCGGGCGGCAACAGCGCCAACGCTGATTCGCTCAAGGCCGTGAGCAACGACCTGTTCTTCGACTTCCTCGGCGTGCGGCTGAACGCGGCCAGGGCCGAGGGCAGGAAGATGGCCATCAACTGGAACTTCACCGATTCGAACCAGCAGTTCGTGCTGACGCTGGAGAACTCCGCGCTCACGCACATCGCGGGCCGCCAGCCGGATGCCGACGCCACCGTGACGCTGAGCCGCGCCACGCTGGACGCGATCACACTGAAGGAAACCAGCTTCCCGGCGGCGGTGCTCGCGGGCAAGGTGAAGATCGACGGCGACCGCACGAAGCTGGCGGAGCTGATGTCGATGCTCGACACCTTCGAGCCGATGTTCCCGGTCGTCGAGCCCCGCGCTCAGCCGAAGAACCAATAGCAGACAGCGATGGCGGCCACCACACCCGCCAGCTCGGCCAGCAGCGCGCACGACACCGCGTGCCGCGTGCGCTGGATGCCCACCGCGCCGAAGTACACCGCAAGCACGTAGAAGGTGGTCTCGGTGCTGCCCTGGATGGTGGCGGCCACCAGCGCGGGGAAGCTGTCGACGCCGTGGCTCTTCATGGTCTCGATCAGCATCGCGCGCGCCGCGCTGCCCGAGAAGGGCTTGACCAGCGCGGTGGGCATGGCGTCGACGAAACGCGCGTCGAAGCCCACCGCCGTCACCAGCCAGCGCAGGCCGTCCAATGCGAAATCGAGCGCGCCCGAGGCGCGCAGCACGCCGATGGCGCACAGCATCGCCACCAGGTAGGGCAGCAGGTTCTTCGCGATGTCGAAACCTTCCTTCGCGCCCTCGATGAAGCATTCGTACACCTTGATGCGGCGGATGGCGCCCGCCAGCAGGAACACGACGATCACGCCGAACAGCGTCAGATTGCCCAGCAGCGACGACAGTGAGGCGATGGCCGTCGCCGACAGCGTGCCCAGCAGGGCCATGAATCCGCCCAGCAGCAGCGCGCCCGGCACCAGGTAGGCCAGCACCACCGGGTCCCACAGCCGCAGGCGCTGCGCCACCGCCACCGACAGCAGCCCGACCAGCGTGGAGGCGCTGGTGGCCAGCAGGACAGGCAGGAACACCAGCGTCGGGTCGCCCGCGCCCTGCTGCGCGCGGTACATGAAGATGGTGACCGGCAGCAGCGTCAGCGACGAGGCGTTGAGCACCAAAAAGAGGATCTGCGCGTTGGTGGCCGTCACCGGGTCGGGGTTCAGGCGCTGCAGCTCGCGCATCGCCTTCAGGCCGATGGGCGTGGCGGCGTTGTCCAGCCCCAGCGCGTTGGCCGCGAAGTTCATGGTGATCAGCCCGAGCGCCGGATGCCCCGCCGGCACGCCCGGCATGAGCCGCCGGAAGAGCGGCCCCAGCAGCCGCGCGAGCCAGCCCACCAGCCCCGCCGCCTCGGCGATGCGCAGGAAGCCCAGCCACAGCGTGAGCGTGCCGAACAGCAACACCATCACCTCGACCGCCAGCCGCGCCATCGCGAACAGGCTTTCGACCAGCGCCGCGAACACGGTCGGATCGCCCCCCACCAGCCAGCGCACCAGCGCTGCCAATGCCGCCACCCCGAAGAAACCCAGCCACAAGCCGTTGAGCACGCTTCTTTTCCTTTTGTTTCGCTTCGATGATAGGCCCGCCATCCGGGCCCGCCGCGAGCTACAGTTCGGCCCATGCGCGCCTCCACCGTCCGCCGATTCGCCGCTCTCGTCCTGGGCGCCGCCGCCCTCTGGCTGGCGGGTTGCGCGAGCCTGCCGCCGCCGCAGCCGCGTCCGGTGGTCACGGCTGTTACCGACGTGTCGCAGACAGAACTGGGGCAGCTGGCGGCCAAGGGCACGCCGGGCGGTTCGACCTCGCTTTCGGGTTTCCGGCTGCTGCCGGAGGCCGCCTTCGCCTTCGACGCGCGCATCTCGCTCGCGCGGCATGCCGAGAAGTCGCTCGACGTGCAGTACTACCTGATCCAGAAGGACGACGTCGGCCTGCTGTTCCTCAAGGAGCTGCGCGAGGCCGCGGCGCGCGGCGTGCGCGTGCGGCTGCTGGTGGACGACCTCTACACGGGCGGCGAGGACGAGGTGTTCAGCACGCTGTCGGCCTTCCCGAACATCGAGGTGCGGCTGTTCAACCCGCTGCCGTCGCGCGCGAGTTCGCTGGCCACGCGGCTGCTGTTCTCGCTGACCGATTTCGGCCGCATCAACCACCGCATGCACAACAAGCTTCTGGTGGCCGACAACAGCTTCGCGGTCTCGGGCGGCCGCAACATCGCCAACGAATACTTCATGCGCAGCACGGCCGCGAACTTCATCGACATGGACGTGCTGTCCAGCGGCCCGGTGGTGCGCCAGATGTCCGAGGGCTTCGACCGCTACTGGAACAGCGAGCACGTGCGCCCCATCGAGCAGATCGCGCCGCTGCGCATGCCCGTTGCGCAGGCGCAGAAGCGCTTCGACGAGATCGCGCGTACCGCGGTGCCCGACGTGGCCATGCACCAGCGCGACGTGCTCGACAAGTCGCCGGTGGGGCAGCAGCTCATCGCCGGCAACGTCGAGCGCTACTGGGCGCCGTCGACGCTGTTCGTGGACGACCCCGAGAAGATCACGCGCAAGGCCGAGGCCGCCTATGAGGGAAGCGTGACCGAGGGGGCGCTGAGCGTCATCAATTCGGCCAGACGCGAGGTGAAGATCGGCTCGCCGTACTTCATCCCGGGTGCGCGCGGCATGGCGATGATGAAGAAGGCCATCGAGCGCGGCGGGCGCATCACGGTGGTGACGAACTCGCTGGGCGCCACCGACGAGCCCCTGGCCTATGCGGGCTACGAGCGCTACCGCGCCGACATGCTGAAGATCGGCGTCACCATCTACGAGATCGCGCCCACGCTCACCGGCAAGTCGGGGCGTTTCGGCGACTTCGGCAAGTCGATCAGCCGGCTGCACGCCAAGCTGGCGATCGTCGACGATGAGCGCTTCTTCATCGGCTCGATGAATCTCGACCACCGCTCGGCCGCGGTCAATACCGAGATGGGGCTGGTCATCGACAGCCCCGAGCTGGTGAAGGACTACGACAGGCTCATGAGCGGCGAGCGCGTGAACCTCGGCTACCGGCTGCGGCTCGCGCCCAACGGCCGGCGCGTGCAGTGGCTGGAGTACGACGACGCCGGCGGCGACATCGTCCACGAGGACGAGCCCGGCGAATTCCTCTGGCTGCGCTTCAAGAACTGGCTGCTGCTGCCGATCGTGGGCGAAGAGCTGCTGTAGCGGTTCCTTCGTCGATGCGCGCCCGCGGCGCGCCTGCGGCCATGTAATACGGCTTGCACACTGGCCCTCTAGATTGCGGCGTCCCACGACACAACAACCAGAGGGATTCCCAGATGCGCACCACACTCACCCCGGCCCCCGCGCCGCGCGCCATGCGCGACCTGCGCTGGCTGGCCGGCCTGGCCTGCACCGCCATCCTGCTGCAGGGCTGCAACGGCGGCGGCAACAACCAGTCGATCGTCCTGGGGCCGCCGGCGGCCCCGGCCCCGGCACCCGCTCCGGCCCCAGCGCCGGCTCCCGCCCCGCAACCCGACGCCGCCTCGGCCGACGCCAACCTGCAGGCCACCTGGGTGGAGATCGGCGACAACAACGCGGCCATCGCGCGCGCCATCACCAGCTACGCCGCACCGTCGGCCGACACGACGGCCGACGCCAGCGCCGTGTGCCCGCAGATCACGATCGACGGCAAGGTCACGCGAATGACCCTGCGCGTGGGCGCCGGCACCATGGCGCTGCGCACCACGGCCAGCGACCCGGCCGATTCGAAGCCTTCCGCCTTTCCCGTCTCGGCCTGCGAGACCACGCTGCCGGCCGACGCGAAGCAGGCCGCCATCGGCAGCCGCACGCTGCCGATGCCCAAGGCCGAGCCGCAACGTGTTCTGGTGCTGGCCGACACCGGCTGCCGCCTGAAGAAGGCCGACAAGGCCTACCAGCCCTGCAACGACAGCACCGTGTGGCCCTTCGCTCCGCTCGCGGCCACCGGCGCGGGCTTCAACCCCGACCTGGTGCTGCACATCGGCGACTACCACTACCGCGAGAACACCTGCCCCGACGACATCGCCGGCTGCAAGGACAGCCCCTGGGGCTATGGCTGGGACACCTGGCAGGCCGACTTCTTCAAGCCGGCCGCGCCGCTGCTGGCCAAGGCGCCGTGGATCGTGGTGCGCGGCAACCACGAGGAATGCGCGCGCGGCGGCCAGGGCTGGATCCGCTTCCTCGATCCGCGCCCGTACTCCGACAAGCGCTCGTGCAACGACCCGGCCAACGACAGCACCGGCAACTATTCCGAGCCATACGCGGTGCAGCTGGGCACCGGCTCGCAGATCATCGTGTTCGACTCGGCCAAGGCCGGCAAGGCGGCGCTGGCGACCAACGATCCGCAGTTCATCGCCTACCAGAAGCAGTTCCAAACCGTCGCGACGCTGGCCGCCAAGCCTGGCATCACGACCACGATGTTCACCAACCACCACCCGATCCTGGCCTTCGCGCCGGTCGCGGGCCAGACCCCGGCGCCGGGCAACCTCGCGCTGCAGTCGGTGATGAGCAACCTCAACCCCAAGGCCTACTACCCGAGCGGCGTGCACGTCGCGCTGCACGGCCATGTGCACGACTTCCAGGCGCTGAACTTCGCCACCGACCATCCCGCGACGCTGGTGTCGGGCAACGGCGGCGACAACCTCGACGTGGCGCTGCCCGATCCGCTGGCACCCGGCACCACGCCCGCGCCGGACGTGACGGTCGACCGCATCACGCACCATGCCAGCTTCGGCTTCATGCTGATGGAGCGCAAGGCCTCGCCCGGCGTGGGCTGGACCTTCAAGGCCTACACCGTGGCCGGCAAGCTGCTCGCCACCTGCGTGCAGACCGGGCGCACGCTGGCTTGCGACAAGACGGGCTTCCTGACGCCGTGACGATGCGTGCCGCGCTGGCGATGGCGGCCGCCTGCCTGGGCTGGCCGGGCGTGGCTGCCGCCGCCACCACCGTGGAGATCAACCCGGGCGGCCCGCCGAGCATGGTCGTCGAACGCATCGGCGCCACGCCGAAGGTCTCAGCGCGCATCGATCCCACCGAGGCCACCTTCAGGCCCGACCCGGCGCTGGCCGCGCTGGGCAAGCGCATCTTCTTCGACACGCGGCTGTCGCAGCCGCAGGGCACCTCCTGCGCGAGCTGCCACGATCCGCTGCGCGCCTTCACCTCGACGCTGAACGCGCCTTCGCTGGCCGGCCCGCGCACGCCGCAGGGCAGCCGGCCGGGGCGCTTCAGCCCGCGCACGGCGCCGTCGCTGCTGTACGTGCGCTACGTGCCGCGGCGCCACTTCTACCAGGACGACGACGCGCCTTTCGCCTCGCCGTTCGGCGGCCTCTTCGCCGACGGCCGCGCCGATACGCTGGCCGAGCAGGCGCGCGGCCCGCTGTTCGACCCCGACGAGATGAACAACGCCTCGCCGCAGAGCCTGCTGCGCAAGCTGCGCGGCACCGACCTGGCTCCCGCGATGTCGCTGGCCTTCGGGCCGCGCGTGCTGCGCGACCCCGAACAGGCGGTGAAGGGCATCGGCCAGGCTTTGCAGGCCTACCTGCAGAGCGACGAAATGGCGCCCTTCAGCTCGCGCTTCGACGACTACCTGCGCAAGCGCACGCCGCTGAGCCCGCAGGAGATGCGCGGCCTCGCGCTGTTCAAGAACCCCGACAAGGGCAACTGCATGTCGTGCCACACGCTGTCGGACACGGCGAGCCGGCCCGAGCGTTCGCTCTTCACCGACTTCGGCTACGACGCCATCGCCGTGCCGCGAAACCTCTCGCTGCCGGCCAACCGCGATCCGCGCCGCTTCGACAACGGCCTGTGCCGCACCGCGGCGCAGCTGCGCTGGCCGGAGCCGAACCAGTGGTGCGGCTACTTCCGCACGCCGGGGCTGCGCAACGTGGCGGTGCGCCAGAGCTTCATGCACAACGGCGTGTTCACCACGCTGCGCGACGCGGTCGCGTTCTATGCCACGCGCTCCACCGACCCTGCGAAGTGGTACCACGGCAGGCCGACCTTCGACGACGTGCCCGCCGCCTACCGGGGCAACATCAACGTCAACTCCACGCCGATGAACCGTCGCCCCGGCACCACGCCCGCGCTGACCGACGAGGAGATCGACGAGATCAGCGCCTTCCTCGGCACCCTGACCGACGCACGCTATGTGGCGGCCATGCCGAAGCCGGCCATGAAGTAGCAGCCAAGGTCATCTCCGGCACGGCAAGGTGCGTTACATTTCTCGCAAGAGTGTGAACTTTTGTCACAGACGCATTCATTTCCGGAGACTTCGACCATGACCGTTCCCGTGCCGCGCGAGTCGATTGCGCCGCTTTCCAACAGCCGTCGGCGTGCGCTGACCGGGCTGGCCGCCGCCACTGCCGCCGCCGGCCTCGGCTTTCCGGCGCTCGCGCAGAACCGGCCGCTGCGCGTGGGAACGACCTTCGACAACAGCAGCGTCGAGAAGGCCAACGGCCAGGGCCTGTACCAGGGCTCCAGCGCCTTCTTCAATGCGCTGAACAAGGCTGGCGGCATCAACGGCTCCAAGGTCGAGCTCGTGATGGCCGACGACACCTTCAAGCCCGACGTGGCCAAGGCCAACGCGCTGGCCTTCGAGAAGGACAGCTCCGTGCTCGCGCTGGTGCACCCCCTGGGCACGCGCCAGACGGCCGAGGTGATGGATGCGGTGCCCGGCATGGCCGTGGTGGGCCCCATCACCGGCACGATCTCGCTGCGCAAGAAGAATTCGCCCAACACCTTCTGGGTGCGCGCCAACTACGACCAGGAAGTCGAGAAGCTGGTGAGCACCGCCGCCGTGCTGGGCCAGAGCCGCATCGGCCTCGTGCATTCGAACGATCCGCTGGGGCAGTCGGTGCTGGCCGCCTTCAAGGCCGCGCTGGCGAAGGCGAAGCTGGAGCCGGCGGTGATCGCGACCACGCCCAACACCACCAGCATGGAAGTGGGCCCCGCCGCCGAAGCCATCGCCAAGGCCAAGCCTCAGGTGGTGGTGGTCGGTCTGGCCGGCACGGCGCCGGTGTTCCTGAAGGCGCTGCGCGAGGCGGGCAACAGCAGCTCGGCCTACGGCCTGTCGATCACCGCCAGCGCGCTGTCGGCCATGGGCGACCTGGCCAAGGGCCTGGGCTTCGTGATCGTGGTGCCCTCGCCGTACTCGACCAAGTTCGAGATCGTGCGCCGCTACCAGGCCGACATGGTGGCCAACGGCGTCAAGGACTTCTCGCTCACCAGCCTGGAGGGCTACCTGAACGCGGCGGTGCTCGCAGAGGGCATGCGCCGCGCGGGCGGCTCGCTCACCCGCGCATCGGTGATGTCGGGGCTCGCGAGCATCGAGAACTTCGACCTGGGCGGCGTGAAGATCAACTACGGGCGCACCAACCGCGAAGGCGGCCAGTTCGTGGACGTGGCCGTCATCGGCAGCCGCGGCCAGATGCTCAGCTAGGCCGCCGGGCGCGAAAGCGGGAACGGACAGCCGAACGCAGAAGGAATACGAAAACTACGCAGAAGTCGCAGAAGAAATCGAAAACTTTTTTGGTTTTCCTTTTGCGACCTTCGCGAAACCTTCGCGCCCTCTGCGTCCGGCTGCCCGCTTCCGAATTTCAGACCCCGACCCCGAGCAGCCCCTCGAGCAGCGACGCGTCCTCCGCCAGCTCCGCACTGAGCCCCGCGTGCACCACGGTGCCGCGCTCCAGCACGATCGCCTTGTGCGTCATCTCCAGCGCGAGCACCGGGTGCTGCTCCACCACGATCGACGCGAGCCCCTCCGACTCGCACAGCCGGCGGATCGCCGTCGCCAGTTCCTCCACGATGATCGGCGCGAGGCCCTCCATGGGCTCGTCGAGCAGCAGCAGCTTCGGGTTGGTCATGAGCGCGCGGCCGATGGCGAGCATCTGCTGCTCGCCGCCCGACAGCTGGTTGCCGTAGTTGCCGCGACGCTCGCGCAGGCGCGGGAAGAAGTCGTAGACGCGCTTGAGGTTCCAGCCGCCGAGCCGCGAGATGACGGTGAGGTTCTCTTCGACCGTGAGCGAGGGGAACACCTCGCGCTCCTGCGGCACCCAGCCCAGCCCCGCGCGCACGCGCTGGTGCGAGGGCCAGCGCACGATGTCCGTGCCCTGCCAGCGGATCGCGCCCTGCATCACGCGGGTGTTGCCCATCAGCGTCTCGAGCAGCGTGGTCTTGCCCACGCCGTTGCGCCCGAGGATGGCGAGGCTCTCGCCCTGCTGCAGGGAGAAATCGAGCCGGTCGAGCACCACGGCGTTGCCATAGCCGGCGGTGACGTTGTCGAAGGCGAGTGCTTCAGGCATGGGTGTGTGGGTGGTGATGGAGGTGCGAGCTGCCCAGGTAGACCTCGCGCACGCGCGGATCGGCGCCGATGTCCGACGGCGTGCCCTCGGTGAGGATGCGTCCGCCCACCAGCACCGAGATGCGGCGCGCGAAGCGGAAGACCAGCTTCATGTCGTGCTCGATGAAGAGCACGCTGATGTCAGACGGTAGAGCCGCGATGGCTTCGAACAGCTCGCCGCTCTCGTCCTCGGGCACGCCGGCGGCGGGCTCGTCGAGCAGCAGGATGCGGGGTTTGGCCGCCAGCGCGAGCGCGATTTCGAGCAGCCGCTGCTTGCCGTAGGCCAGCTCGGCCACGGGCACGTCGGCCAGGCTGTCGAGCTTGAGCGTGCCCAGCAGCGCATGCGCCTCGTCGAACACGGCCGTGCAGCCCTTCAGCGGCCGCCACCAGGTGGCGCCCAGCCCTTCGCGCTCGCTGATCGCCAGCACCACCGACAGCAGCGGCGTGAGGCTGGGAAAGAGCGTGTTGATCTGGAAGGTGCGCGCCAGGCCCATTCGGGCGCGCTTGTCGCCGGGCAGCCGCGTGATGTCGGTCCCGCCCATGTGGATGCTGCCGCTGGTGGGCTTGAGCACGCCGGTCAGCAGGTTGATGAGCGTGGTCTTGCCGGCGCCGTTGGGACCGATCAGCGCCTGCCGCGCGCCGGGTTCGAGCGAGAGGTTCACCTCGGCCACGGCCTGGAAGGCGCCGAAGCGCACGCCGAGGTCCTGCGTGCGCAGGGTGTGCGTGGTGTTCGTCATCGCGCCTTCCCCGTGCGAACGAAGCGCGAGAGCGCGCCCATGATGCCGCCGCGCCCCAGCATGACCGCCGCGATCAGGAAGATGCCGAGCCAGAACATCCAGTACTGCGGGTTCATGTCGGCGAACCAGTCGTGCACCAGCATGTAGACGATGGCGCCGATCATCCCGCCATAGAGCCGCCCCGTGCCGCCGAGCACCAGGATGATGAGCACCTCGGCCGAGCGGTTGAAGCCGATCGATTCGATGCCGACGAACTGCGTGGTCTGCGCCAGCAGCGCGCCCGCCACGCCCGCCACCGCGGCCGAGAAGGCGTAGGCCATGCGCAGCCGCGCCTCCACCGGCGAGCCGATGGCCGTCATGCGCTTGCGGCTGTCGTGGATGCCGCGCAGCGCCAGCCCGAAGGGCGAGCGCAGCACCAGCCGCACCAGCAGAAACATTGCGAGCACCACGCCGAAGGCGTAGCCGAACGCGGTCTTGCCGTAGAGGTCGAATTCGAAGAAGCCGAGCACCGGCGCGATGGCCACGCCCTGCAGTCCGTCGGTGCCGCCGGTGATGCCCGAGAGCCGGTTGGCCAGCTCGTAGAGCAGCACGCACACGCCGATGGTGATCATCAGCCGCGTGAGGTCGGCGCCGCGCACCACCAGGTAGCTCAGCGCATAGCCCAGCGCGCCGCACACCGCGAGCGCGAACACGAGGCCGCTGAAGGGCTCGCTCCAGCCGTACTTGGCGAGCAGCCCGGCCGCGTAGGCGCCCGCGCCGAAGAAGGCCGCGTGGCCCACGGTAAGGATGCCCGCGTAGCCCAGCGCCATGTCGAGCGACACCGCGAACAGGCCGAAGATCAGCACCTGGCTCATCAGCGTGAGCTTGTCGGGCAGCAGGAAGAAGCTCGACGCCAGCGCGAGCCAGAAGGCCGCTTCGGCGATGCGCAGCTGCGCGGGGGACAGGTTCAGGGCTTTCATGCGAGCCCCTTCTTCGCGACGATGCCGTTCGGACGCACCAGCAGCATGGCGATCATGAAGACGTAGATGAGGAATGCGCCGGTCTCCGGCAGATAGTACTTGCCCGCCACGTCGACGATGCCGACCAGCAGCGCCGCGATGAAAGGCCCCGTGACGGTGCCCGCGCCGCCGACGCAGACCACCATCAGGAAATAGACGAGGTACTTGAGCGGGAACGAGGGCTCCAGCCCCAGCATGCCCAGGCTCAGCGCGCCGCCCAGGCCCGCGAGGCCGCAGCCCAGCGAGAAGGTCAGGAAGAAGAGCCGCTGCACGTGGATGCCGGTGCCGCCGGCCACGCGCTGGTTGTCGACCGCCGCGCGCACCATCGCGCCGTAGCGCGTCTTGCCCAGGCCCAGCAGCAGGGCAGCCAGCACGAGCACGCCGCAGACGATCAGGAAGAGCCGGTAGCGGCCTACTTCCAGGCCCGCCAGCGACACCTGCCCGTCGAGCGCCGGCGGCAGCGTGAAGGGCTGCATCGTCGGGCCGAAGAAGTAGGTGAAGGCGGCGATGGACACGAACACCACGCCGATCGACAGCAGCACCTGGTCCAGCGGATGCGCGCGGTACAGGCGCCGGTAGAACACGAACTCCAGCACCGCGCCCACCAGTGCCGCCGCCACGAAGGCGGCCGCCAGCGAGAGGCCGAAGCCGAGCCCGAAGCGGTTCATCAGCACGGCGGCTGCGTAGCCGCCCACCATCGCGAAGCTGCCATGCGCGAGGTTGACGAAATTCATGAGCCCCATCGTGATGGACAGGCCCACGCCGATGAGGAAGAGGAGCATGCCGTAGGCCACTCCGTCGAAGATCACGATGCCCATGAATTTCCCGCTTGCTGACTCGCTGGCTGAACGATGGATACGACGAGCAATGCCTACTTGGCGGCCGCGCCTTCCTTCGCCGGGTCCTTCACGCGCTCGAACTTGTCGAACTCGACGTTCACCAGCTGGCCGTTCACGCGCTCGGTCTTGCGGATGTAGACGGTCTGCACGATGTCGCGCGTGGCCGGGTCGATCTCCACCGGGCCGCGCGGGCTCTCGAAGCTCAGGCCCTTGAGCGCGTCCATGAACTTGTCGCCGGCGGTGTCGCCCTTGGTCCTGGCCAGCGCGAGGTCGATGGCGGCCATGGCGTCGTAGGCGGTCACGGCGAAGTAGCTCGGGCGCAGCTTGGCGCCGTTGTCGGCGGCGAAGTCGCGCACGAACTTCTGGTTCTTCGGCGAGGGGTGAGCGAAGGAGTAGTGGTGGCTGGTGACCAGGCCCAGCGCCACGTCGCCGGTGGCGTCGAGGTAGCTGTCGTCGGTGGCTTCGCCGGTGGCGTAGAGCTTGATGCCGGCCTGCTCCATGCCGCGCTCCTTCCACACCTTCAGGAAGGCCGGCGGCATCACGCCCGAGGGGAAGAAGAAGAACACGGCCTGGGGCTTGGCGTCCTTGATGCGCTGCACGTAGGCCGAGAAGTCGGGGTTGTTCATCGGCGTGCGCACCTCGCCCGACACCTTGCCGCCGCCGGCGGTGAAGGTCTTCTTGAAGGCGGTCTCGGCGTCGACGCCCGAGGCGTAGTCGGCGACCACGGTGTAGGCGTCCTTGATGCCTTCCTTGAGCATGTAGCGCGCCATCGGGTCCGTCACCTGCTGCACGGTGAACGACAGCCGCGCTACGTACGGCGAGCTGGTGGTGATGGCCGAGGAGGCCGCGTTCATCACGATGGTCGGGATCTTCGCCTGCGTGGCGATGGCGCCCACGGCGTAGGCGTTGGGGCTGAAGTCCAGGCCGGTGAGCACGCTCACCTTGTCGCGCACGATGAGCTCCTGCGCGATGCGCTTGGCGGCGTCGGGCGCGGGGCCGGCGGTGTCCTTCTTGATGATCTCGACCGTGCGGCCGCCCACCTTGCCGCCGTGCTCCTTCAGGTAGAGCGCGATGCCGGCGTCGAACTGGCGGCCGTAGTCGGCGTAGGGGCCCGAGTAGGTGGCGATGAGGCCGATGCGCAGCGGCTCGCCGGCGGCCTGCGCGGTCGCTCCCAGCAGGCCGAAGCCGGCCAGCAGCAGGGTCGAGAGGATGGTTCTCTTGGTCATCGTCGTCATGGGAAAACGCCTTTCAGGTGGAGTGGATGCGCCCCTTCGGGCGCCGCTGTCATGTAACCGGATGTGCAAACAAAGCGGGCGATGATGCCCGAGCCAGGCGTCAGACCTGCGTATCGGGCACGCGCACCGTGAGGCCATCGAAGGCCGCGGTGATGCCGAGCTGGCAGCTCAGGCGCGAGCCGGGCCGGCGCTCGGACGCCACGGCATCGAGCAGCGCGCTCTCCATGTCGTCGGGCGGCGGCAGCAGGTCGATGAAGGCGTCGTCCACGTAGACGTGGCAGGTGGCGCAGGAGCAGCAGCCGCCGCACTCGGCGTCGATGCCGCGCACGTTGCCGCGGATGGCGGTCTCCATCACGCTGGCGCCGACCTTGGCGTCGACCGAACGCGTGGTGCCGTCCTTGAGGATGTAGTGGATCGTGGGCATGGGTTCTAGAACATGTCGAAGTACTCGCGGTGTTCCCACTCGCTGACTTCGAGGTTGAAACGGGCGATCTCCGCTTCCTTGATGTGGCAGAGGTAGTCGACGAAGGTCTTGCCCATCTGCGCGTTGAGCATCTCGTCCTGGCGCAGGCAGGCGAGGGCGTCGCTCAACGAGCGGGGCAGCTGCTCCGCCGGCGTTTCGTACGGTGCGTCGGCAGAGGGGCCGGGGTCGATCCTGTTGCGGATGCCGTCCAGGCCCGAGAACAGCTGCGACGCCAGGTACAGGTACGGATTGGCCGTCGGCTCGCCCACGCGGTTCTCGATGCGCGTGGCCGCCTGGCCCGGGCCGCCGAGCACGCGCAGCATCGCGCCGCGGTTGTCCTTGGCCCAGATCGCGCGGTCGGGCGCGAGCGAGAAGGGGCGGTAGCGGCGGTAGCCGTTGATGGTGGGGCTCGCCAGCGCCGCGGCGCCGCAGGCGTGCGCCTTGAGGCCGCCGAGGTAGTGCATGCCGGTCTCGCTCAGCGGCTGGCCGCTCGAGGCCTCCGGCATGAAGGCGTTGACGCCGTCGCTCCTGCGGCGCAGCGACTGATGCAGGTGCCAGCCGCTGGACATCACGTTCGGGATCTTCGGCCGGCACATGAAGGTGGCGTGCAGCCCGTGGCGCTGGCAGACCTGCTTGATGGCGCTGCGCAGCAGCACCATGGTGTCGGCGGGCATGACGCCGGCGGTGGGGCCGAAGGTGAGCTCGAACTGGCTGGGGCCGAATTCGATTTCGAGCGAGCGCAGCGGCAGGCCCAGCGCCATGAGCTGCGAGCGCAGCAGCTCCATCAGGTCGTCGACGCGGTCGTAGCGCAGCTCGGTGAGGTACTGGTGGCCGTGCGACAGCAGTGACACGCGCGGCGGCTCGCCGGGCTGGCCGGAGTCGGCCAGGCCCATGCGGGCGTCGTCGAGCCTGAAGACGTGGAACTCCACCTCCAGGCCGGCGATGAAGTCCAGCCCCAGCTCGTCGAGCTGGCGCACCGCGCGCTGCAGGATCTGCCGCGTGGCGAAGGGGCAGGGCTTGCCGTCGGCCATGTAGGCGTCGCACATCACCCAGCCGGTGCGCGGCGACCACGGCAGGACCTTGAAGGTGGCGGGGTCGGCCACGATGGTGAAGTCGGCGCCGCCCTGCAGGCCCTCCATGGCGAAGCCGCCGCCCTGGGTGAACACCGGGAACACGGTCTTGTGCGAGGTGTCCTTGGCCAGCAGGGTGGAGGTGAGGTTCACGCCTTCCCAGAGGGCCGAGCGCGCCTCGGCGGCGACCAGCGTCTTGCCGCGCAGGATGCCGTGCTGGTCGGGCCAGGCGAAGCGGACGAGGTCGACTTCGCCGCCGTCGATGCGGCGCACCAGTTCCCTGGCCTGCGCGTGCTGGTCTTCGCTCCAGAGGCCGAAGCGGTCGACGAATGTGTGGCTCGTCATGGCGTGTGCTCAGGCTGCGGCCAGGCGTGCGGAGGCCCAGTCCGACTTCAGTCGCCGCGCGCGGTCGGCGTCCTGCCAGTAGGCCTCGGTGGCGGCCTCGTCGGCGACGTTGCGGCCGATGCCGTCGATGGACGGCGGGCCGGTCATGGCGCTGGCCTGCGCGGCGTCGATGACCATCGGCGCGCCTTCGCCGGCCAGCGTGGCCTCGATCGCCTTCACCAGCACGCGGCGGTAGGCAATGATCCCCTTGTCGGTGCTGCCCAGGTGCTCGCGCGTGCGGTCTTGAATAGGGCCCTGCGACTCCACCGCCCACTGGTCGTGCACGTTGATGTCGTCGCCCATGCCGGTGTAGGTCTCGGTGAGCTGTTCCTCGATGCTGTAGCCGTAGTTGTTGCGCTTGTTCTTGCGCGAGGTGTAGTCGGGCAGCTCGTAGAGCTTCAGGCGCTGCTCGCGCATCTGCTGCTTGTCGACCGGGCCGGTGAAGCTGGTGAAGATGGCGTACCAGTAGCAGTGTGTGTCGTCCACCGGCACGTGCCACTGCGAGATGGTCATCTCGGAGCTCATCGGGATCACGAAGGCCTGCGGAAACACGAGGTTGGTCACGCGCACGTGGGTGGTGTCCTCCGACAGCTTGCGCAGCGCCTTCAGGCGGAAGCCGTAGTTGGTGGGCTCGACGCTGATGTCGGGCCGGTCGTATTCGCGCAGCACCTTGGTGATGGGCATGTCGGAGTCGGCCGAGGCGCCGCGGAACTGCTTGCCGTAGCTTTCGGAGGTGTCCTCGTCCTCGAAGAAGCGGTGCAGGTACGAGGCGTGCGCTGGGTCGATGCCCACTTCGAGCGCCTGCAGCCAGTTGCACTCGAACAGGCCCTTGAACGCGAAGGTGTGGCTGTCGGGCGCGACGAAGCAGTCGAACTCGGGGAAGGCTGGGGGCTCGCCCTCGCCGATGTAGGCAAAGACCACGCCGCTCTTCTCGACCACCGGATAGGCCGACTGCTTGATGCGGCTGCACAGCTTGCTGGAGGCGGGTTCGGCCGGGGTCTCTAGGCAGTTGCCCCTGGCGTCGAACAGCCAGCCGTGGAAGGCGCAGCGGATGCCGCCGTTCTCGAGCCGGCCGAAGGCGAGGTCGGCGCCGCGGTGGGGGCAGTCGCGGTCGAGCATGCCGAGCTGGCCGCTCTCGTCGCGGAAGAGGACGAAGTCCTGCCCCATGAGTTTCACCGGCTTGACCGGGCGCGGGCCCGCCAGTTCGTCGGCCAGGGCCACCGGCTGCCAGTAGCGGCGCAGCAGCTTGCCGGCGGGCGCGCCGGGTCCGACGCGGGTGATGAAATCGTTCTGCTCTGCGCTGATCATCGTGCGGGCTCCATCGTGGGGACTGTGGAAAGAGGCTTGCAGCCATTGCATGCAACTGTATGCATTGTCTTGGTGATCCTCGATCCGGGTCAAACTTTCATCTGCCAAATTGCCCCAATCTGGGGCCTGCAAACGCCAAAATCAGGGTAAACGCTGAGCGTATCGTCGGTTTTTGACACTTCTTGTGAAGAGATGCATGCAACAACCGAGCCAGAGTAAATACGCTGCGTGCAATGTGGGGCCCGTCTCCTAGAATCCGCCCATGGACTCCCAACAATCCCGCGTGCTCGTGCAATTGCGCGACATGATCCTCAAGGGCGAATTCGGGCCCGGAGAGCGGCTGGCCGAGATCCCGCTGGCCGAGAAGCTCGAGGCTTCGCGCACGCCGGTGCGGCTGGCGCTGGCCAGCCTGGAGCACGAAGGGCTGATCGAACAGTCGCCCAGCGGCGGCTACCAGATGCGCCGCTTCACCTCGCAGGAGGTGGCCGACGCCATCCGCGTACGCGGCGTGATCGAAGGCTTCGCCGCGCGCCTGCTTGCCGAGGACGGCGCCTCGCGCCAGCTGCTGCGCGACCTGAAGGAATGCCTGGAAGACGGCGACCGCGCCGTGAACAAGCCCAGCATGGAGATCGACGACTACGCGGCCTACGTCGAGATGAACGACCGCTTCCACAAGCTGATCATCGAAGGCTGCGGCAATCTCGCGCTCAAGCGGGTGATGGACATGCTCGGCGGCCAGCCCTTCGCCGCTCCGAGCGCCATGCTGCCGATGCAGTCGTCGATGGAAGAGGGCCAGCAGTGGATGCGGCAGGCGCATCGCACGCACCATGCGATGGTGCAGGCCATCGAGCGCGGCCAGGGCTCGCGGGCACAGGCGCTGGGCGAGGAGCATGTCGAGATCGCACGCATGAACCTCGACTACGCGCTGGAACGGCCGGAGCTGGCGGCCGAGCTGATGCCGGGCATCAAGCTGGTGGCGAAGGGCCGCGGCGGCGCCTGAATCTCCGACGCTGGCGGTGCGGCAGCTCAGCTGCTGAGCGCACGCCTCGGCGTTACCACCGCCTCCACCGCCGCGCCCACCGCCAGCAGGCGGTGATCGGTGTTGCCGATGCTGGCCACCATCAGCCCCACCGGCGCGGTGCCCGCGTCATGGCAGGGCACCGAGAGCGCGCAGCCGTCGAACAGGTTCACCACCGCGGGGTTGCGCAGCATGCGGCCGTTGATCCGGTAATAGGTGTCATCGTCCTTCAGCACTTCGGCGATCGGCGGCGCGATGTCGGGCGTGGTGGGCATCAGCATTGCGTCGTAGCTCGCGGCCACGGTGTTGATCGAGCGGATGAACTGCCGGCGCAGCGCCTGCAGCTGCAGGTAGTCGGGCGCGGTGATGGTCTCGCCGGTCCTGATGCGGGCCAGCACGCGCGGGTCGTACCTGGCGGCGCCGGCCTTGATGAGCTCGCGGTGCCAGGTGAAGGCTTCGGCGGCGGTGATCATCCCGCGCGGGTTGATGGTCGGCGCCTTCGCGAACTCGGCCATCGGTAGCTCGGTGATCGTCGCGCCCGCGGCGGAGAGCTTGGCCAGCGCCGAGGCGAAGGCCGCAGCCACGGGCGGCGAGAGTTCGTCGAGGAAGAAGGTCCTGGGCACCGCGAAGCGCAGGCCGCGCATCGGCAGCACGCGCAGCGGGCGCGGCAGCTCGGCGGCGAGCACGGAATCCAGCAGGGCGCAGTCTTCCACCGTCCACGCCATCGGACCGGCCGAGTCGAAGGAGGTCGACAGCGGCAGCACGCCGTCCAGCGGAACGCGCCGCTGCGTCGGCTTGAAGCCCACCAGGCCGTTGAGGGCGGCCGGAATGCGCAGCGAGCCGCCGGTGTCGGTACCGATGGCGCCGGCTGCCATGCCATCGGTCAGCGAGATCGCGCCGCCGGAGGTCGAGCCGCCGGGAATGCGGCCGGTCGCGCGGTCGTAGGCGTTCTTCGGCGTGCCGTAGTGCGGGTTGATGCCCAGGCCGGTGTAGGCGAACTCGACCGTGTTGGAACGCCCGATGACGATCGCGCCCGCGCGCCGCAGCCGCTCGACCACGATGGCGTCGCGCGCGGCCGGCGGCTGGCCGGCCAGCACCACCGAGCCGCCGAGCGTGGTGACGCCGGCCTCGTCGAACAGGTCCTTCAGCGAGATGGGGATGCCGGCGATGGGCGAGGCGGCGGGGCGGCCGCCCTTGCGTTCGGCGTCGAGCCGCGCGGCGGCGGCGCGTGCCGAATCGGCATGCACGCGGATGAAGGTGCGGGCGCCTTCGCCGGCGGGGTTCTGGATGGCGGCCAGTGCTTCCTCCACCAGCTGGCTGCTGCTGAGGCTGCCGGCGGCGAGGCGGCGCGACATCTCGGCGATCGAGAGCTGCCCCATGGCCCTGCCTCCGGTCGCCTCGGCCGGCTTCTGGGCGAAAGCCCGCGGCCAGAAGGAGGACAGCCCGGCGGTCGCGGCTGCGCCGGCGGCCTGCTGCAGGAAGTGGCGACGTCGTTGTTGTTGCTGCTGCGTCATGGCACGCTCCCCCATCCGGTCGGATGGAATCGGGCCAGTCTACACAGCCATGGCGGCGAACGCGTTGCCGGCCGTTACCGCTGCTGGTGCCGGGCGCCGGGCACCTCGATCAGCAGCTGGGGCTTGTAGCCTTCCTGTTCGCCGTTGCGCGAGTAGCCCAGGGGGTTGGCAACCACGCGGCAGCCGTTCTTCACGTAGTCGGACGGGCAGTGCAGGTGGCCGTGCAGCCAGAGCTGTGCATGGGGCAGCAACTCGTCGAGCGCGTTGCAAAAACCTGCGGTGCCGGGTGTCAATCCGTAGCGCGGATCGCCGCTCTCGAGGCTGGGCGCGAAGTGGGTGATGGCGACCGTGGTCCCGTCGAACGGCTCGGCCAGCGCCTGCTTGAGCCAGTCCTGGCAGGCCAGCCCCTGGTCGCGCAGCTGCGCGGCGAGGAACAGCTCGCCGTTACGCATGGTGGCTGCTTTTTCAAGATAGAAATCGGCCGCGCGCATGGCCTTGCCGCGCTTCTTGAGTGCTTCGGCGAGGCTGTCTGTCGGCTCGGCGAGCGCGTCGAAATCGGCCCAGAGCGTGGTGCCGACGAAGCGGACGCCTTCGATTACCCGGGTTTCGCGCTCCAGCCAGATGATGTTGAGCTCGTCGCAGAGGGCGCGCAGGCGCTGGTGGGTCTCGTCGAAGTCGACGTTGTCGTATTCATGGTTGCCCGGCACGTAGATCACCGGCACCGGCCAGCCCTTGCGGGGGGAGAAGCGGCCCAGGCCGAAGTCGGTGTCGGTCAGGCGGGAGCCCTGCTGGTAGGAGCCGATGTCGCCCGCCAGGATCAGCATGTCGGCGCCGGGCAGGGGCTCGGCTCGGAAGCGGGGATGGGACTCCAGGTGCAGGTCGGACAGCAGTTGCAGCTTCATCGTCGAGCCAGTCTAGGTGAATTGCCCCATGCGTGACACGCATAAGGTTTGGCTTGATCTTTTAGGGTTAACCCTTATTCTTGGAGCATCAACCACTCCAGCGCAGCCACGAGCCGCGCACCATCATGTTCAGCCTCATCGCCCAAGTGGCCCGTTTCTTCCGTTCTTCCAGCGCCAATGCCCCGGCCAGCCACGCCGCCGCACTGATGGAAAGCGCCGACATGCGCGCCGGCCGCGGAGCCCATCACGCCCAGGAGCTGCGTGCCGCAGCCAGCGCCTGGCTCAGCGTCGTCCGCTGATCCACATATAGATAGCGCAACAGGTCAGTCGGGCACCTTCTGTCCGAGGACCGAGCCGGCGAAAGCCGCGGCTGCCGAGCGCAACAGCGCATTTCGCAGCCATTCGTGAGAATGCCCGTGCTGGGCGCGCCGATGCCAGATCGCATCCACGTGTACCGGCGGCTGGTCGAAGGGCAGGTCGCGCAGTACCAGCTGGTCGTCGATGCCGGTCACGGTCACGAAGTGGCGGGGCAGCACGGTCAGCAGATCCGAATTGGCGACCACCCTGCCTGCGGTGAAGAACTGGTTCACCGTCACCACGATG
Source organism: Variovorax sp. 350MFTsu5.1 (assembly GCF_048302515.1). Lineage (NCBI taxonomy): Bacteria > Pseudomonadati > Pseudomonadota > Betaproteobacteria > Burkholderiales > Comamonadaceae > Variovorax > Variovorax sp. 350MFTsu5.1. Next base: position 242,134 of record NZ_CP157620.1, read on the forward strand.
CGCCGCTCGCGGCCCATGGCGCCCAGCGTCTGGTCGATGAAGCCGTAGGGCCGGCCCGAGAAGCTCACCAGCAGATGGCGGGCGGCACAGTAGTCGTCCAGCGTGAGGGGCGCATCCGCCAGCGGATGGCCCCGCCGCATCACGCATACATATTGGCCCAGGTAGAGCCGCTGGGTCTCGAACGGAACCCCCACCCCCGACTGCCCCCGCGCCGCGAGGCTCGCGATCACCGCCGGGAAGTAGCCGACCGCCATGTCGACCTCTTCCTGTTCCAGCATGCGGCGCGGATCGCGCGTGGTCAGCGGCAGCACGCGCAGGGAAATGGCCGGGGCTTCCTTTTCGGCGATCTGGACCAGGCCCGGGATGAGCTCCGCCGCGGTGGCATCGGCCATCGCCAAGAGGAACGTCGTGTCGGCCGTGCCGGCATCGAATTCGCCGGGGGCCAGCGTGTGCTGCAACTGGCGCAGGGCGTCCCGCACGGTCGGCCAGAGGGCGAGCGCGCGAGGGGTGGGCTCGACGCCTGCGCCGGAGCGGCGCACCAGCTCGTCGCCCAGGACTTCGCGCAGGCGCCGCAGCGCATTGCTTACCGCCGGCTGGGTGATCGACAGGTTGCGAGCGGCTCGTGTGAGGTTGCGTTCGGCCATCACCTCGTCGAAGACGCGGAGCAGATTGAGGTCGAGCGTGCGAAAGTTGACGTCCATCAGTCTTGTGAATGATAAACATCAGAAAGATAAAGTGGATAAACACTGGGGTAATCCCTAATATCACCCCATCGGCCTTGTTCGCCACCACTGATTACCAATGTCCCAGGAGGGATGCATCATGACCAGCTTCGTTCACGTTGACCAACCCACCGTCCACCCCGGCGTCCGTCGCGCCGAGGTCCTGTTCGGCCAGATCCAGGCCGCACGCGCAGGCGCCAATGGCGCCCGCCCGCTGATCGCCCTGTTGATCGTCGCCATCGCGGCGGCCGTCCTTGTGGTGACCGAGTCGCTCGTTTCCAACTGGAACGACGGCGGCCTGCTTGCTGCCTGGACGGTGTTCTGCATTGCAGCCATCGCCTTGTTCGCGCTGTTCGCCGGCTCGGTCCGCCAGAGCAGCCTCGCCGCCGCGTGGCGCGCAGCTGCCGAACGCCGTGCCGCAGCGCGTGCCGACGCCCGCTTCCTCGCCACCGCTCAAAGCGACCCGCGCGTGATGCAGGAACTGCAGGCCGCCATGTGGCGCCAGCAATCGGAAGGCACCATGCCCGCAGCCGAAGCCGCCAAGATCGATGCACTGGCCCGCATGAGCGCCCGCTCGCAGGAAGTGCGCATGCCCACGCTGTACGAAGCGATGCGCCGCATGAACAGTTCGCGCTACTACTAAGCAGCAGCGATTCGCCAATAAAGAAAGCCGCCTTCGGGCGGCTTTCTTTATTTATGAGGGGAGGCGCACAGCCGCTGCGCAAAAAGTGCGAAAGAGTAGACAGAGTCTCAAAATCTGTCATATACTCGTGGGCTTCGCTGCTAAATGCCTCCTGGTGTTCAGGTCTTGCAGGTTCTTAGGGGCTGGTTGGATGGGGTGAAGAAAAGTCTTCGAAAAAAGTTGACGCGGTTTGAAAAAACAGTGCATAATCGGAGGCTTCGCTGAAACGAACTGCTTCGGCGACTTGCGATGAGAGTTGCGGGTTGCGAGAAAAGTTGGCGGATGCGAAAAGCCAAAATGGTTTGGTTGATTTGAAAAATCGTGCTAGACTGCAAGGCTGCGCTGAAATGACTTCGGCGGCTGACAATGAGAGTTGTGAGCTGCGAATAACGAAGAAATGGAAAGCGAAAAAAGTTTGGCGATTCTTTAAAAATCGTGCTAGACTACAAGGCTTCGCTGATCGCAGCAAGCAAACGAAGTAAACGACAAGTTGCTTCGGTGATCGTTAAAAAATTACAGCCGATAAGCGTGGGCGTTTGAAGGTAATTGCACAAGTTCTTCGGAACAAGTCGCAAGACTTAAAACGCTCATGAGAATAGAAGTGAAGTTCACTTCAATTCCGTTTTTGTGAGTTTTGCTCCATCGCGAGATGGGGCGCAAAATCAAGATCGAACTATAGAGTTTGATCCTGGCTCAGATTGAACGCTGGCGGCATGCCTTACACATGCAAGTCGAACGGCAGCGCGGGAGCAATCCTGGCGGCGAGTGGCGAACGGGTGAGTAATACATCGGAACGTGCCCAATCGTGGGGGATAACGCAGCGAAAGCTGTGCTAATACCGCATACGATCTACGGATGAAAGCAGGGGATCGCAAGACCTTGCGCGAATGGAGCGGCCGATGGCAGATTAGGTAGTTGGTGAGGTAAAGGCTCACCAAGCCTTCGATCTGTAGCTGGTCTGAGAGGACGACCAGCCACACTGGGACTGAGACACGGCCCAGACTCCTACGGGAGGCAGCAGTGGGGAATTTTGGACAATGGGCGCAAGCCTGATCCAGCCATGCCGCGTGCAGGATGAAGGCCTTCGGGTTGTAAACTGCTTTTGTACGGAACGAAACGGCTCTTTCTAATAAAGAGGGCTAATGACGGTACCGTAAGAATAAGCACCGGCTAACTACGTGCCAGCAGCCGCGGTAATACGTAGGGTGCAAGCGTTAATCGGAATTACTGGGCGTAAAGCGTGCGCAGGCGGTGATGTAAGACAGTTGTGAAATCCCCGGGCTCAACCTGGGAACTGCATCTGTGACTGCATTGCTGGAGTACGGCAGAGGGGGATGGAATTCCGCGTGTAGCAGTGAAATGCGTAGATATGCGGAGGAACACCGATGGCGAAGGCAATCCCCTGGGCCTGTACTGACGCTCATGCACGAAAGCGTGGGGAGCAAACAGGATTAGATACCCTGGTAGTCCACGCCCTAAACGATGTCAACTGGTTGTTGGGTCTTCACTGACTCAGTAACGAAGCTAACGCGTGAAGTTGACCGCCTGGGGAGTACGGCCGCAAGGTTGAAACTCAAAGGAATTGACGGGGACCCGCACAAGCGGTGGATGATGTGGTTTAATTCGATGCAACGCGAAAAACCTTACCCACCTTTGACATGTACGGAATTTGCCAGAGATGGCTTAGTGCTCGAAAGAGAGCCGTAACACAGGTGCTGCATGGCTGTCGTCAGCTCGTGTCGTGAGATGTTGGGTTAAGTCCCGCAACGAGCGCAACCCTTGTCATTAGTTGCTACATTCAGTTGGGCACTCTAATGAGACTGCCGGTGACAAACCGGAGGAAGGTGGGGATGACGTCAAGTCCTCATGGCCCTTATAGGTGGGGCTACACACGTCATACAATGGCTGGTACAAAGGGTTGCCAACCCGCGAGGGGGAGCTAATCCCATAAAACCAGTCGTAGTCCGGATCGCAGTCTGCAACTCGACTGCGTGAAGTCGGAATCGCTAGTAATCGTGGATCAGAATGTCACGGTGAATACGTTCCCGGGTCTTGTACACACCGCCCGTCACACCATGGGAGCGGGTTCTGCCAGAAGTAGTTAGCTTAACCGCAAGGAGGGCGATTACCACGGCAGGGTTCGTGACTGGGGTGAAGTCGTAACAAGGTAGCCGTATCGGAAGGTGCGGCTGGATCACCTCCTTTCTGGAAACAGGCAATTTAATTTAAACGCCCACACTTATCGGTTGTTGGAAGAAGTCGAGATCGTCAAGGTCATCGATATGGGTCTGTAGCTCAGCTGGTTAGAGCACCGTCTTGATAAGGCGGGGGTCGTTGGTTCGAGCCCAACTAGACCCACCAAATCTTCTGATATCTCGTGTGAGAGTTGAGGGGGATTAGCTCAGCTGGGAGAGCACCTGCTTTGCAAGCAGGGGGTCGTCGGTTCGATCCCGTCATCCTCCACCAACAACTCGATGCTTACTCAACACCAAAGCGGCTTCCTGCGAAAGCATGAGGCTTCTTTGTTGTTGATCAGGATCTCTTGATCAATCGGCTGTTCTTTAAAAATTCATAGAGTCGAATCAGCGCTGCTGATGGAAACCGTACATTCGTAAAGGTTTAGTGCGGACCGTGCCATCAGCAGCAAGAATTTTTGATTGCGTCAAAAGAAACTTCAATTTCGAATCAAATCGATTTTTGAAGACGGCATAACGCGTCAGGTGAAAGACCTGGCAATTCCTTGATTGACTTTGGTTTCCGTGAGGAAACGTCAAAGTTATAGGGTCAAGTGAATAAGAGCACGTGGTGGATGCCTTGGCAATGATAGGCGACGAAGGACGTGATAGCCTGCGATAAGCTTCGGGGAGCTGGCAAATTAGCTTTGATCCGGAGATTTCCGAATGGGGAAACCCACCGAAAGGTATCGTTATCTGAATACATAGGGTAACGAGGCGAACCGGGTGAACTGAAACATCTCAGTAGCTCGAGGAAAAGACATCAACCGAGATTCCGAAAGTAGTGGCGAGCGAAATCGGAGAAGCCTGTTAGTGATAGCACAAGACATAACGGAACAGCTTGGAAAGGCTGGCCATAGCGGGTGATAGCCCCGTACGTGAAATGACCTGTGTGGTACTGAGCTAACGACAAGTAGGGCGGGACACGAGAAATCCTGTCTGAATATGGGGGGACCATCCTCCAAGGCTAAATACTCATCATTGACCGATAGTGAACTAGTACCGTGAGGGAAAGGCGAAAAGAACCCCGGGAGGGGAGTGAAATAGATCCTGAAACCGCGTGCTTACAAAAAGTAGGAGCCCGCAAGGGTGACTGCGTACCTTTTGTATAATGGGTCAGCGACTTACATTCAGTGGCAAGGTTAACCGAATAGGGAAGCCGTAGAGAAATCGAGTCCGAATAGGGCGATCAGTCGCTGGGTGTAGACCCGAAACCAAGTGATCTATCCATGGCCAGGATGAAGGTGCCGTAACAGGTACTGGAGGTCCGAACCGACTAGTGTTGCAAAACTAGCGGATGAGCTGTGGATAGGGGTGAAAGGCTAAACAAACTTGGAAATAGCTGGTTCTCTCCGAAAACTATTTAGGTAGTGCCTCAAGTATTACCTTCGGGGGTAGAGCACTGTTTTGGCTAGGGGGTCATGGCGACTTACCAAACCAAGGCAAACTCCGAATACCGAAGAGTACAGCTTGGGAGACAGAGCACCGGGTGCTAACGTCCGGACTCAAGAGGGAAACAACCCAGACCGCCAGCTAAGGTCCCTAAAATTGGCTAAGTGGGAAACGAAGTGGGAAGGCTAAAACAGTCAGGATGTTGGCTTAGAAGCAGCCATCATTTAAAGAAAGCGTAATAGCTCACTGATCGAGTCGTCCTGCGCGGAAGATGTAACGGGGCTAAGCCAGTTACCGAAGCTGCGGATTTGCAATTTATTGCAAGTGGTAGGAGAGCGTTCTGTAAGCCTGTGAAGGTGCGTTGTAAAGCGTGCTGGAGGTATCAGAAGTGCGAATGCTGACATGAGTAGCGTTAAAGGGGGTGAAAAGCCCCCTCGCCGTAAGCGCAAGGTTTTCTACGCAACGTTCATCGGCGTAGAGTGAGTCGGCCCCTAAGGCGAGGCAGAGATGCGTAGCTGATGGGAAACAGGTCAATATTCCTGTACCGATTGTTAGTGCGATGTGGGGACGGATCTTAATAGGTCATCCGGGTGTTGGATATCCCGGTTTAGATGGATGTAGGCGTGCATTAGGCAAATCCGGTGCACATATACCGAGGCCATCGATCGAGCCAGCTTGCTGGTGAAGTGATTGAACGAGGTTCCAGGAAAAGCCACTAAGCTTCAGCTAACAACGACCGTACCGCAAACCGACACTGGTGCGCGAGATGAGTATTCTAAGGCGCTTGAGAGAACTCAGGAGAAGGAACTCGGCAAATTGACACCGTAACTTCGGAAGAAGGTGTGCCCTATTAGTGTGAAGTGAACAACGGAGCATGAACGGGTTGCAAAAAATCGGTGGCTGCGACTGTTTATTAAAAACACAGCACTCTGCAAACACGAAAGTGGACGTATAGGGTGTGACGCCTGCCCGGTGCTGGAAGATTAAATGATGGGGTGCAAGCTCTTGATTGAAGTCCCAGTAAACGGCGGCCGTAACTATAACGGTCCTAAGGTAGCGAAATTCCTTGTCGGGTAAGTTCCGACCTGCACGAATGGCGTAACGATGGCCACACTGTCTCCTCCTGAGACTCAGCGAAGTTGAAATGTTTGTGATGATGCAATCTCCCCGCGGAAAGACGGAAAGACCCCATGAACCTTTACTGTAGCTTTGTATTGGACTTTGAACAGATCTGTGTAGGATAGGTGGGAGGCTTTGAAGCAGGGTCGCTAGATCTTGTGGAGCCAACGTTGAAATACCACCCTGGTGTGTTTGAGGTTCTAACCTAGGTCCATTATCTGGATCGGGGACAGTGCATGGTAGGCAGTTTGACTGGGGCGGTCTCCTCCCAAAGCGTAACGGAGGAGTTCGAAGGTACGCTAGTTACGGTCGGACATCGTGACGATAGTGCAATGGCATAAGCGTGCTTAACTGCGAGACTGACAAGTCGAGCAGATGCGAAAGCAGGACATAGTGATCCGGTGGTTCTGTATGGAAGGGCCATCGCTCAACGGATAAAAGGTACTCTGGGGATAACAGGCTGATACCGCCCAAGAGTTCATATCGACGGCGGTGTTTGGCACCTCGATGTCGGCTCATCTCATCCTGGGGCTGTAGCCGGTCCCAAGGGTATGGCTGTTCGCCATTTAAAGAGGTACGTGAGCTGGGTTTAAAACGTCGTGAGACAGTTTGGTCCCTATCTTCCGTGGGCGCTGCAGATTTGAGGAAGCCTGCTCCTAGTACGAGAGGACCGGAGTGGACACACCTCTGGTGTATCGGTTGTCACGCCAGTGGCATTGCCGAGTAGCTAAGTGTGGAAGAGATAACCGCTGAAAGCATCTAAGCGGGAAACTCGTTTCAAGATGAGATCTGCCGGGGCCTTGAGCCCCCTGAAGAGTCGTTCAAGACCAGGACGTTGATAGGTCAGGTGTGGAAGCGCAGTAATGCGTTAAGCTAACTGATACTAATTGCTCGTGCGGCTTGACCCTATAACTTTGATCAGTCAGATCAAGGTGTTATGCCAAGTTGACGCATTCAAAACAATTCGCCAAAACTGATTCCAAACTCTATGAATTCGTTTGGTTGATCGCGTGATCAACCAGACAACCCTTTATGCCTGATGACCATAGCGAGTTGGTCCCACTCCTTCCCATCCCGAACAGGACAGTGAAACGACTCAGCGCCGATGATAGTGCGGGTTCCCGTGTGAAAGTAGGTCATCGTCAGGCTCTTACAGCCCCAAAAGCCCCCGGTCCATCGCGATCGGGGGTTTTTGCTTTGCACAGCACAAACAAGAAAAAACGCCAGGAGACGGACTAAAACGGGCTACACAGCGACTGCGAGAACTGAATTACTCGCGGCGCTAACTGCACCAACCCTGCAGTCAACCGACTGATAGCCTATGCCGCTCTGCTGAGAAGTGCGCACAAATAAAAAAGCCCGATGGATTTCCATCGGGCCTTTGCTTTTTTGGAAGCAGCTTGCTATCAAGCAGCCAAGCGCTGCTCAATCGCAGCCTTCGTCTCCGGAAGCTCCTTCGGGAGATGATGCTCAAGCTGCTTGAACAGCTCCGCATGCAGCTTCAACTCGGCTTGCCATGCGGCTTTGTCGATACTCGTAACAGTAGCGAATTGCTCCGCGCTGAAATTCAAGCCAGTCCAGTTCAGATCCTCATAGCGCGGACTCACACCAGTGATGTGATCCACGCCTTCGGTCTTGTTACCTTCGACACGATCGATCATCCATTTCAGCACACGCATGTTCTCGCCATAGCCTGGCCAGACGAACTTGCCATCAGCTCCCTTGCGGAACCAGTTGGTCGTGTAGATCTTCGGCAACTTCGCGCCAGCAGCTTCCAGCTTCTTGCCCAGATCGAGCCAATGCTGGAAGTAGTCGCTCATGTTGTAGCCCATGAAGGGCAGCATCGCGAACGGGTCGCGGCGCACCACGCCTTGCTGGCCGGCTGCTGCAGCGGTGGTCTCCGAACCCATGGTCGCTGCCATGTAGACACCCTCGACCCAGTTGCGGGCCTCGGTCACCAGCGGCACGGTGGTCGACCGGCGGCCACCGAAGATGAACGCGTCGATCGCCACACCCTTCGGGTCGTCCCAAGCATCGTCCAGCGCGGGGTTGTTCGTCGCGGCCACGGTGAAACGCGAGTTCGGGTGCGCAGCCTTGGCGCCGGTTTCCTTCGCGATCTGCGGGGTCCAGTCCTTGCCTTGCCAGTCGGTGAGATGCTCGGGCAGCGTCTTGGTGTCCTGCTCCATGCCTTCCCACCACACGTCGCCATCATCGGTGAGTGCCACGTTCGTGAAGATCACGTCGTGGTGCAGGCTGTCCATGCAGTTCGGATTGGTCAGCATGTTGGTGCCGGGCGCCACGCCGAAATAACCAGCTTCCGGGTTGATCGCATAGAGGCGACCGTCCTTGCCGGGCTTGATCCAGGCGATGTCGTCGCCGATGGTCGTAACCTTCCAGCCTTCGAAGCCCGCAGGCGGCACCAGCATCGAGAAATTCGTCTTGCCGCAGGCGCTGGGGAAAGCCGCCGCCACGTGGTATTTCTTGCCCTCGGGACTCGTCACGCCGAGGATGAGCATGTGCTCGGCCAGCCAGCCTTCATCGCGGCCCATGTTGGAGGCGATGCGCAGCGCGAAACACTTCTTGCCCAGCAGCGCGTTGCCGCCGTAGCCCGAGCCGTAGCTCCAGATCTCGCGCGTCTCGGGGTAGTGAACGATGTACTTGGTCTTGTTGCACGGCCAGGACACGTCCTTCTGGCCAGGCTCGAGCGGTGCACCCACGGTATGCACGCAGGGCACGAACTCGCCGTCGGCGCCCAGCACGTCGTAAACGGCCTTGCCCATGCGGGTCATGATGCGCATGTTGACCGCCACGTAGGGGGAGTCGGAGAGCTCGATGCCAATGTGCGCGATCGGCGAACCCAGAGGGCCCATGCTGAACGGCACGACGTACATCGTGCGGCCCTTCATGCAGCCGTCGAACAGCGGCTGCAGGGTCGCGCGCATCTCGGCGGGAGCCATCCAGTTGTTGGTGGGGCCGGCGTTTTCCTTCTGCTCGGAGCAGATGTAGGTGCGATCTTCCACGCGCGCGACGTCGCTCGGGTCGGACACCGCGAGGAAGGAATTGGGCCGCTTGGCGGGGTTGAGCTTCTTGAAGGTGCCGGCGTCGACCAGTTGCTGGCACAGGCGGTCGTACTCTTCCTTGCTTCCGTCGCACCAGTGGATGGCTTCGGGTTTGCACAGCGCGGCCATGTCGGCCACCCAGGCAATCAGTTTCGCGTTCTTGACGTATGAGGGCGCCTGAATGGTGAGGCCCTTCATCGTGGGTGCGTTCATCGGAAAATCTCCTAAGTTGAAAAATCGTCTTTCCGAACGGGACGCCGCGCCAGCTCAGGCACGGAGGTCCGTTTGAGAAAACGTTTCGCTTCGGGAGATTGCGTCAGCGCGGGCCGCACCGCCCGCGGACAAAGGCGCTAACGCCTGTCAGCGTCAGGCCATGTAGACGGCGATGGATGCCAGCAGCAGCATCAGCACGCCGCCAGCCAGCGGAAGCACCAGCGGCATCAGGTGAACGACCGACTCGACAGCGTCATGTTCGACGGCCGCGCTGTGGCTCGGCTCGACGGGAGTGGGATTGGACATCGGGAAATTCCTCGAATACGCAATTGACAAACTGATGGCATTTTACCGGCGGGCCGTCCGGAGCCGTTCTAGGGGGATGCGAGCCCCCAAACAGCGCCTTGCGGGCTTGATCTTGCAGCTCAATGCTGCTCTTCGGCCTCGAAGCCGGCGTCCTTCAGCGCGGACAGCACGCTGGCCAGGTGGGCCCGTCCGCGGGTCTGCAGGACCAGCTCGACATCGACATTCTGCGCCGCCAGCATGGTGAAGGCGCGTTGGTGATGAACCTCGTCGACGTTAGCGCCCGCTTCGGCCACAGTGGCCGTGATGTGGGCCAGCGAGCCCGGCACGTCGCGTGCGCTCACCCGGATGCGCGCCAGCCGCCCCGCCCGAACCATGCCGCGCTCGATGATGGCCGCCAGCAGCAGCGGATCGATGTTGCCACCCGACAGCACCAGACCCACGCGCTTGCCCCGGAAGCGCTCGGGGTGCCGTATCAGCGCCGCCAGTCCGGCGGCACCCGCACCCTCGACCAGGGTCTTTTCGATCTCCAGCAGCATCAGCACGCCCTGCTCGATATCGCCTTCATCCACCAGCAGCAGGTCGTCGACCTTGCTCGCGATGATCTGCTGCGTCAGCACACCGGGTGTACCGACCGCGATGCCTTCGGCGATGGTGCTCGAGCCCTGCGCATGGTGGGTACCCTTGACGGCGTTGACCATCGCCGGAAAGCGCGTGGTCTGCACGCCGACGATCTCGATGTCCGGCTTGCGTTCGCGCGCGGCCACTGCCATGCCCGCGATCAGCCCGCCGCCACCGACCGACACCACCAGCGCGTCGAGATCGGGAACGGCGTCGAGCATCTCCAGCGCCACGGTGCCCTGGCCGGCGATGATCGCCTCGTCGTCGTAGGGATGCACGAAGGTCAGCCCCTCGCGCTGCGCAAGCTCGAAAGCATGGGTGCGCGCCGCTTCCAGCGTGTCGCCGTGCAGCACCACCTCGGCGCCGAAGCCGCGCGTGCGTTCAATCTTCACGCCTGGGGTGAACCGCGGCATCACGATCAGCGCCCGAAGCCCGAGGCGTTGCGCGTGATAGGCCACACCCTGCGCATGGTTGCCGGCAGACATGGCGATCACTCCGCGTGTACCGTTCTCGGAAAGATCCACCAGCTTGTTGCATGCCCCCCGCTCCTTGAACGAGGATGTGAACTGCAGGTTCTCGAATTTCAGGAACACCTGAGCGCCGACGATTTCCGAAAGGGTGCGCGACTCCACGCACGGCGTGTTGAGCACCTGCCCCTGGAGCCGCGCCGCGGCGCGTTCGATTTCCTGGATTCCGACCATGGCGCGCATTGTGGCTGGAATCGCACCCATCAGGGTTTTTCCCGTTTCACGGTCTTCCCGAAGCCAAAAGTCTGCGTTATGGTCTCTCCGAAATTGTCCTCGTTGGAGGTTGCCTGATGGTCAAGCGTGCGGGTGTCGATGTCGTGGCTGCTGCGGTACGCGGGCAGGCATTGCCGTCGCCCGGACTCAAGGAGGCACCGGTGCTCGAGCTCATGTGCTCGCACTTCGTGCTCACGCTCGCAGCCAAGCAGGGGCCGCGCTTCAACGTGCGGCGCGATATCAACGGGCTGCTCTCGCTCACCGGGCGGCATCTCGTGTGGCCCGCCGCGGTACTGCAGCGGCTGCGCGAATTCCTCGGCCGACGCTGTGCCGGCAACGAAGCCTGGAAGGGCGTCGAAGATTTCGACGGCCGCACGCTGCTGGAGCGTCACGGCGTGTGGCGCGGCCCGTACGAGGAAGGCACGCTCTTCTTCTATCTCGACGAATACGCGAAGGACCAGCCCAAGGACCTGCTTTCGGTGCTGGCCGTCACGCGCGACTGGCTCACGCACGCGCTGCGCAAGCAATCGACGCTGGTCGAGAAGAACATCGACGCGCTCGCGGGCCTGCTGCAGCTCAACAAGGCCGAGCGTGCGCTGCTGCTGTACGGCACGCTCGCGCGCTACCAGCGCGACCTGCGCTCGCTGCTGGTCGAGTTCAAGGTCAACAACGCGCCCGAGGCCTATGCCGCCATCGCCGACATCGCCGGCGTGAACGCGAGCGACGTGGGCGAGGCACTGCGCGCCGGTTCGCGGCTCGAGCGCATCGGGCTCGTCGAGAACCTCATCTCCGAGCACAACATCACCGACCTCGCCGACCTCATGAAGGTCAGCGAGAAGCTGCCGCCGGTGCTCATGCGCGAGTACCGCGACCACAACGAGCTGATGGCCGTGTTCACCCGTCCCTCGGCCAAGAGCGCGCTCACGCCGCAGGACTTCTCCTTCGTGCAGGAAGACGCGCAGATGCTCGTCACGCTGCTGCGTGCCGCCGTCGCGCGCAAGGAGCCGGGCGTCAATGTGCTGCTCTACGGCCCGCCAGGCACCGGAAAGACTGAGCTCGCGAAGGTCGTGGCGCAGGCCGCCGGGCTCGAGCTCTTCGAAGTCGAGTACGCCGACCGCGACGGCAACTCGCTCAGCGGCCGCGACCGCTACCGCTCTCTGCAGATCGCGCAGGTGTTCCTCAAGGGCAGCGCACAGGCGGCGCTGCTGTTCGACGAGGTCGAGGACGTGTTCCCGCCCATCAGCACCGAGGCCGCCCAGTTCATGGCACGCGCCGAGCAGATTCCCGCGCCCACCAGCGGCAGCGTGAGCGGCAAGGCCTGGGTCAACCAGATCCTGGAAGCCAACCCGGTGCCCACGCTGTGGGTCACCAACCGCATCGAGCAGATCGACCCGGCCTTCCGCCGGCGCTTCGCCTATCACCTCGAGCTCAAGTCGCCGCCGCCCGGCGCGCGCGAGCAGCTCGTGAAGAAGACGCTCGAAGGCGTGGTCGTGTCCGAAGCCTTCACCGCCAAGCTCGCGGGGCGCAAGGGCCTCACGCCCGCGCAGATCCGTACGGCGGTGCGCTTCGCCGGACTGGCCGGCGCCGAAGGCGCCTCGATGGAAGCGCTCATCGAACGCCAGCTGCGCAATGCCGACCTCGCGCTCGGCACCGCCGATGCCGCGCGCGGCGAACGCCGCAGCGTCACCACCTACGACCTCGACATGCTCAACGTCGAGACCCGCTTCGAGATCCCGCGCATCGTCGAGGCGCTGAAGGCGCGTGGCCACGGCACGCTGTGCTTCTACGGCGCGCCGGGCACCGGCAAGACGGCGCTGGCAGAGCACATCGCCCGCTCGATCGGCCGCCCGCTCATCGTGAAGCAGGCCAGCGACCTCATGAGCAAGTACGTCGGCGAAACCGAGCAGAACATGGCCGCCATGTTCCGCGAGGCCGAGGCCGAAAAGGCGGTGCTGCTGCTCGACGAGGCCGACAGCTTCCTGCAGGACCGGCGCGGCGCGCAGCGCACCTACGAGGTCACCGAGGTCAACGAGATGCTGCAGGGCATGGAGCGCTTCAACGGCGTCTTCGTCTGCACCACCAACCTGCTCGACCGGCTCGACCAGGCGGCGCTGCGGCGCTTCACCTTCAAGATCAAGTTCATGCCGCTCACCGCGGCGCAGCGCGAGCGCATGTTCGTCACCGAGGCGCTCGCGGGCGACGCCGAGCTCATGACGGCTGCCATGCGTTCGCGCCTCGCAGCGCTGGGGCAGCTGTGCCCGGGCGATTTCGCGGCGGTGAAAAGGCAGACCGATATCCTGGCCACGGAGTTCTCCGCGAGCGAGTTCCTGGACCAGCTCGAAGCCGAGCACCGCATCAAGCCCGAAGTGCGCGAATCGCGCGGCATGGGCTTCGTGCAGTAGCTCAGGCTCCAGCGGCAAGCCGAAGGCGCGGGCGGCCGTCGCCGCGCAGAACGAAAACATCCGCCCGCCATCGCGGGCACGAGGAGGAGCGCATGGTGGGATCTCGCAAGGTCGACGACGCGCGGCGGCTGCCGCTTCCAGGTGCATGGGCTGCCGCCGGCGCGGCGCTCGCTGCCGCGTTCCTTCTGGCGGGCTGCGGTGGCGGTGGAGGAGGCGGCGGCGGCGGTGGCTTGCCGATCGGCCTGATCCCCGGCGCCACGACACCACCGGCAACAACTCCCCCGAGCAGCGGCGACGGCATCGTCGCCTCGGCCACCGTCGCGGGACTGTGCGCATCGCCGCGCAGCGGCATCAACCCGGACACCAATGCGGCCTACCCCGACCGCGGCGGCACGCTCGACAATGAAAAAAGCTGGGTGCGCGGCTGGATCGACGAAACCTACCTCTGGTACGGCGAAGTGCCCACCACCCTCAAGGCCGCCGACTACGCCACGCCCATCACCTGGTTCAATGTGCTCAAGACGACGGCCACCACGCCCTCGGGCCGCGCCAAGGACCGCTTCCACTTCACCTACGACACCGAGGTGTACCGCCAGCTCACGCAGGGCGGCGTCTCCGCCGGCTACGGCATGGAGACGGCCGCGATACGCAGCTCGCCGCCGCGCGACATCCGCATCGCCTTCGTCGAGCCGAACTCGCCCGCCACCAATGCTGGCCTGCTGCGCGGCGCGAAGATCCTCACCATCGACGGCATCAACGTCGTCAGCAGCACCGGCACGGCCAACGTCAACGCGATCAACGGGGCGCTTTCGCCCAAGGCCATCGGCGAATCGCACACCTTCACCTTCGAGGTGAACGGCGTCGCGCAGTCGCCGGTGCAGCTGACGGCCGCGAAGATCACCAGCACGCCGGTGCAGAACGTGCAGGTCATCGACACCGGCAGCGGCCGCGTGGGCTATCTGCTGTTCAACGACCACATCACCACGTCCGAGACCCAGCTCATCAATGCGGTGAACACCTTCAAGCAGGGCGCTGGCATCCAGGACCTGGTGCTCGACATGCGCTACAACGGCGGCGGCCAGTTGCTCATCGCCAGCCGGCTGGCCTACATGATCGCGTCGCCGTCGGTGACCGCCGGCAAGACCTTCGAGCAACTGGTCTTCAACGACAAGAACCCGTTCCACCTCACGGTCGCGCAGACGCTCACGCCCTTCACGGCCACCAGCCGCAGCGGCCAGGCGCTGCCCACGCTGGGCCTCTCGCGCGTGACCGTGCTCACCGGTCCCGACACCTGCTCGGCGAGCGAGTCGGTCGTCAACAGCCTGCGCGGCGTGGGCGTCACCGTCAATCTCGTCGGCGGCACCACCTGCGGCAAGCCCTATGGCTTCTATCCGCAGGACAACTGCGGCACCACCTACTTCGCGATCCAGTTCAAGGGGGTGAACCAGAAGGGCGAGGGCGACTACGGCGACGGCATGGCGCCCAATGCCGGCTGTGTCGTGGCCGACGACTTCAATCACCAGCTCGGCGACAAGGCCGAGGCGCGGCTCGCTGCCGCACTCGCGCTGCGCAGCTCGGGCTCCTGTTCCGTCTCCGCCAAGACGACCGTGCAGGGCCTGGAGAAGGCGGCCGAGCCTGAAGCGGAGCAGCCCTATCTGCGAGGCCGCTCGCCGCTGCGCGAGAACCGCCTGGTCGGCGTGCCCGATCCGGCCTGAGACACCGCGCCGCCCGAGCAGTTCTGAGCGCTGCCAGGGCCTCCTTCGGCTCGCGGAAAACCCCTAGCGCTGGCGCTTGCCACCCCCGTCGCTCGCGCCGTAGAGTGGGTGAAACGTTTGCGCAAAGCTTTGCGCAAACGTTTGTATCTCGGAGCGGCAGGACTTGGCCCACCTGAGAACCAACTTCCTAGTACCAGGAGAGACACGATGCGCAAATGGATCGGGGCGATGTTGATCGCCGTCATCACGACGTTGGCGGGCTGCGGAGGCGGCGGGAACGGAGGCTCGGGCATCGGCCTCGGTCCGGGCTGGGGCGCTGGGGGCGGTGGTGGATCGGGCGGCGGCAGCGCCGGTCCGCAGAAGATCATCATCGACAGCGACTACAACACCATGAGCGACGACGGCCAGCTCGGCGTGATGGCCGCGCAGCTGCAGGCCGAGGGCAAGGTGCGGGTCATGGGCATCAGCGTGGTCTCGGGCAACCAGTGGCTCAAGCAGGGCGTGGCCGACGCGCTGATGTCGGTGGAGCGCCTGGGCGTGGGCGACCGCATCGGCATCTACTCGGGCGCGAACTACGCGCTGAACCACACCTTTGCCGACGTCGAGGCCGAGATGGCCGCCGGTGCCGGCGGCGATGGCTACCTCGGCGCCTGGGGCGGCCCCGAGCCCAAGACCGACGCCGACCTCAAGCCCTCGCCCGACGGCTTCGCGAAGCACACGGTGGTGCAGCGCAAGACGGCTGTCGACTTCATCGTCGACACCGTGAAGGCCAACCCCGGCGAGATCACCATCCTGGCCATCGGCCCGCTCACCAACGTCGCGCTCGCGGTGAAGCAGAACCCCGAGATCGTCCCGCTCATCAAGAAGATCATCTACATGGGCGGCGCCATCGACGTGCCCGGCAACACCACCAAGGCGGCCGAGTTCAACTGGTGGTTCGACCCCGACGCGGCGCAGTTCGTGGTGCGGCTGCCCATTCCGCAGGTGGTGGTGCCGCTGGATGTGACCGACACCGTGTTCCTCACCAAGCCCATCTTCGACCGCGTCGCGCACCCGGCCAAGCCCACGGCCGTGACCGACGTGTTCCAGAAGCTCAACGGCTACGGCTTCGACGGCAAGAACGGCTTCGAGACCAACCCGAACTACACGCAGAACATCTGGGACACGCTCACGCTGGCCTACCTGATCGACCCGAGCTACGCCACGCAGACGGTGGACCGCTACGTCGACGTCATCGCCAAGCCGGGCGCGGCGGACAACGGCCGCTCCATCGGCTATTCCTCGCAGCCCGCGGGGCCGACGCTGCAGAAGATGACGGTGGTGAAGAAGTTCGACAACGCGCGCTTCTTCGAGCTCTACGTCGACCTGCTCACGCGGCCCGTGCCCGTGGTGTTGCCCCTGACGTCGAACTGAGCGGCGTCATAAGCCGCGCTTATCCAAACGCAACCGGGAGACCCGTTCCCGGCAGGCGCCGTCCTTCGGATACTCGCCCACGTCCGCTTTCCCGCGGACGCACAACGATTCCGACAGAGACGCCGCCGTGCCTTCCCCCATCACCGCCATCGACAGCCACGCCCATGTGTTCGCGCGTGGCCTGCCCCTGGCGGCGACGCGCCGGCACGCGCCTGACTACGAGGCGACGCTGGCCGAGTACCTCTCGCTGCTCGATGCGCACGACGTCTCGCACGGGGTGCTGGTGCAGCCCAGCTTCCTCGGCACCGACAACGGCTTCCTGATCGACGCGCTGCGCGCGGCCCCCGCCCGCCTGCGCGGCGTCGCGGTGGTCGATCCGCTGGTGGACGACGCCACGCTGCAGGCCATGGCCGAGTCCGGCATCGTCGGCATCCGCCTCAATATCGTGGGCATGCCGCTGCCCGATCTCGCCCGGCCCGACTGGCAACGGCTCTTCACCCGCGTGAATGCGCTGGGCTGGCATGTGGAGCTGCATCGCGAATCGCGCGACCTCGCGCTGGCCGCGCAGCCTGTGCTCGATGCCGGATGCGCACTGGTCGTCGACCATTTCGGCCGTCCCGCATCGGCGCCCGCCGACGATGAAGGCTTCGCCTGGCTGCTCGGCGCCGCGGACTGCGGGCGCATCTGGGTCAAGCTCTCGGCCGCCTACCGCAACTGGCCCGCGTCCACCGATGCCTGCGCGCATGACGCCGCGCAGGCGCTGCTGAAAGCCTTCGGCCCCGAGCGGCTGATGTGGGGCAGCGACTGGCCCCACACCCAGCACCGCGAGATCGCCGACTACACAACCGCCCACGCGACGCTCGCCGGCTGGGTGCCCGACGCCGCCGTGCGCCGACGCATCCTGGTCGACACGCCGGCGCTGCTTTTCAAGTTCAAGACAGGAGACATCAGAGATGACCAATGAAATCACCCGCGCGCGGCTCTTGCGCGCCGTTCCGCTCGCGCTCGCCGGCGCAGCCCTGCTGATGGGCAGCCTGGGTGCGCATGCCCAGGCGTGGCCGTCCAAGCCCGTGCGGCTGGTCGTGAGCTATCCGCCGGGCGGTACGGTCGACGCGGTGGCGCGCATCGTGGCGCCCAGGCTCTCGGCGAAGCTGGGCCAGCCGGTGGTGATCGACAACCGCGGCGGCGCGGGTGGCGCCATCGGCGGCGACCTCGTGGCCAAGAGCGCGCCCGACGGCTACACCGTGCTGCTCGACGCCTCCAACCATGCGCAGAACCCGGCGCTGCGCAAGATGCCCTTTGACACGCTGCGCGAACTGGCGCCGGTGTCGCTGCTGGTGAAGGTGCCCAACGTGCTGGTGGTGAACCCGTCGGCGCCGTTCAAGAGCGTTGCCGACCTGATCGCCCAGGCCAAGGCGAAGCCGGGCGGCATCAACTACGCGTCTTCGGGCAACGGCTCGGCGCAGCACCTCGCGGGCGAACTGTTCGCATCGATGGCGGGCGTGCAGATGACGCACGTGGCCTACAAGGGCGGCGGCCCGGCGCTCACCGACGTGATGTCGGGGCATGTGCCGGTGTTCTTCGCCAGCCTGGCTTCGAGCATGCCCTTCATCAAGGACGGCAAGCTGCGCCCGCTGGCCGTGACCGGCAAGGCGCATGCGCCCGCGCTGCCGCAGCTGCCCACCGTGGCCGAGGCCGGACTGCCCGGCTACGAGGTCTACGAATGGAACGCGGTGTTCGTGCCGGCCGGCACGCCCGCGCCGTTGGCGGAGCGCCTGTCGAAGGAATTCGCCGCCGCGCTCAAGGACCCGGAAGTGCGCAGCCGGCTCGAAGCGCTGGGCGCCGAGGTGATCGGCTCCAGCCCCGCCGAGCTCGACAGCTTTCGCCGCGCCGAGATCGCCAAGTGGACCAAGCTCGCGAAGGACAACAAGATCCAGCTCGATTGAGGCCGCAGCCTCAGCCGCGCAGCATGGCCGCGAACGCGTCGGCGAAGGTGGGCCGAGAGCGCGCCAGCCACAGCGCCGACAGCTCGAAGGCCGGCAGCCCCGCGCCGTCGCGCACCTCGGCGTAGCGCACGCCTTCGTGCCGCAGCGCGCGCACCGAGCGCGGCAGCAGCGACCAGCCCAGCCCGGCCGCCACGCAGGCCAGCACCGTCAGCGTGCGATTGGCGTCCTGCACCACCCGCGTCTCGTGGCCGGCGCGGCGCAGCGCGCCCAGCAGCTGTGCGCGCAGGGCGGGAATCTGCTGCTCCGGGAACCACACCAGGCCGTGCCGCGCGACATCGGCGAGCGACACGCAGCCGTCCGCATCCAAGGGCCACGCGGCGGGCAGCGCGGCGATCAGCGGCTCCTCGCCCAGCCGCAGCTCGTGCACCCGCGCCGTGACCGACACCGGCGGATGCAGCAGCGCGATGTCGATGCGCCCGCCTTCCAGCGCCGCCACCTGCTCGGCGTTGCTCATCTCGCGCAGCACCACGTCGAGCTGCGGATGCTCGGCGCGCAGCCGGCGCAGCGCATTCGGCAGCACCTCGTAGACCGCATGCGTGACGAAGCCGATCGTGAGCCGTCCCGCGCGGCCCGCGCCCATCGCGCGGGCACGCTCGGTGGCGGCGTCGCCATAGGCCAGGCTGGCGCGCAGGTCGTCGATGACGGCCCGGCCCGCATCGGTGAGCAGGGCGCCGCGGCGCGTGCGCGTGAAGAGCGGCGTGCCGAGCTCCTTCTCGAGCCGGTTCAGCGTCTGCGTGAGCGCCGGCTGCGCCAGGCCCAGCCGCTCGGCCGCCTTGGTGAGGCTGCCCGCCTCGGCGATCGCGACGACGCAGCGCATCTGGCGGGTGTCCACGGCGGCGCCCCTGTTCTCTTCTTTCAGGCCGTCAGAAGGCTTCGCAGACGCGCAGCACCTCGCTGCCGTAGGCCTCGAGCTTCTTGGTGCCGATGCCGCTGATGCCCTGCAGGTCCTCCAGCGAGGCGGGCGCGCGCTCGGCGATGGCCGCCAGCGTGGCGTCGTGGAAGATCACGTAGGCCGGCAGGTTGTGCTCCTTCGCCACCTCGGCGCGCCAGGCCTTGAGCGCGTCGAAGCGCTTGCGGCCCGTCTCGTCGAGCTTGGCGGCGGCCGGCGGCGGCGCGCCCTTGGCGGCCTTCTCGCGCCGGGGCTTGCGCTCGGCGGGCGACGACACCGATTCGCGCAGCGTCACCGGCGTCTCGCCCCTGAGCACGGCGCGCGAGCCCTCGGTGAGCTTCAGCGTGTTGAAGGCCTCCGCGTCCACCGCCAGCGCGCCGGTGGCGATCAGCTGGCGCAGCACGCCGCGCAGCGCCACCTCGCTGAACTCGGCGCCGATGCCGAAGGTGCTGATGCGCTCGTGGCCGAACTGCTTGACCTTCTCGGTCGGCTTGCCGCGCAGGATGTCCATGATGTGCCCGGCACCGAAGCTGATGCCGCTCAACTGCTGCACGCGGTAGATGGTGCTCAGCAGCTTGCGCGCGGCATCGGTGCCGTCCCACACCTGCGGCGGGTTCAGGCAGTTGTCGCAGTTGCCGCAGGGCGTGCTCTTCTCGCCGAAGTAGCCCAAGAGGCGCACGCGCCGGCAGTCGCTCGCCTCGGCCAGCGAGAGCAGGGCGTCGAGCTTGCCGCGCATCACCTGCTTGAATTCTTCGCCGGCGGGGCTCTCGTCGATCATGCGGCGCTGGTTGACCACGTCCTGCAGGCCGTAGGCCATCCAGGCGTCGGCGGGGCCGCCGTCGCGGCCGGCGCGGCCGGTTTCCTGGTAGTAGCCCTCGATGTTCTTGGGCATGTCGAGATGGCCGACGAAGCGCACGTCGGGCTTGTCGATGCCCATGCCGAAAGCGATGGTGGCCACCATCACGATGCCTTCCTCGCGCAGGAAGCGGTCCTGGTGCTGCTGGCGCACCGCGGCGTCGAGGCCCGCGTGGTAGGGCAGGGCGTTGATGCCCGCGTCGCGCAATTGCACCGCCACGTCTTCCACCCGTTTGCGCGACTGGCAATAGACCACGCCCGCGTCGCCCTCGTGCTCGCGCTCGATGAAGCGCAGCAGCTGCGTGGTGGCGTCCTTCTTCTCGACGATGGTGTAGCGGATGTTCGGCCGGTCGAAGCTGGAGACGAACTGGCGCGCGTCCTCCAGCTGCAGCCGCTCGACGATGTCGGCCCGCGTGAGCGCGTCGGCCGTGGCGGTGAGCGCGATGCGCGGCACGCCGGCATAGCGCTCGTGCAGCACGGTGAGCGCGCGGTACTCGGGGCGGAAGTCGTGGCCCCACTGGCTCACGCAATGCGCCTCGTCGATGGCGAAGAGCGACAGCTTGCCGCGCTCCTTCAGCGAATCGAGCTGCGACAGGAAGCGCGGCGTGTTCACGCGCTCGGGCGCCGCGTACAACAGCGTGATCTCGCCGCGCAGCATGCGGCGTTCGACGTCCTGCGTCTCTTCCCAGTCGAGCGTGGAGTTGAGGAAGGCCGCGCTCACCCCGGCCTCGTGCAGCGCGCCCACCTGGTCGTGCATCAGCGCGATCAGCGGCGACACCACGATCGCCACGCCCTTGCCCGCGCGCTGCCGGGCGATGGCCGGGATCTGGTAGCACAGCGACTTGCCGCCGCCCGTGGGCATCAGCACCAGCGCGTCGCCGCCGGCCACCACGTGGGCGACGATGTCCTGCTGGGCCCCCCGGAACTGCGCATAGCCGAAGACCTCGTGGAGGATGTCGGAGGGGGCGCTGCTGCCGGAGATGTCGATGGGTTGGGGGGCGAGAGAGGACACGGGCGGCGGGCGGGGGCAGGTCGGAAGGGAGGGGAAAGAGGGCGGCCGTCGATTGTCCCCCAGCGCCACAGATATGACTGTGGCACGAGGTTTGCAATGGTTGCTGCCGTCCTGCGTCCCTCCTGTCTAGACAGCAAAAAGGTGCATTTCCCAAGCAAATGCACCAGAAATGGCCTTTCGGGTTATCCTGTATATACAAGTTGGGGCGCCTAGCAACAATGCGAGGCGTGCGTTACCCGGCCATCGGGCCCGCCGCCGAGCCTTTTTCCCTCAAAGAACAGACCCAGGAGTACCCATGGTCAAGACGGTAGTTGTGAAGTTCGCCTCGCTGGTTGCAGCGGGCGCATGTGCGGCAGGCATGGCCGGAACGGCCGCCGCCCAGGATCTGACGAAGATCTCGCTCGGCATGTCCGGCTGGACCGGCTTCGCGCCGCTCTCGCTGGCGGACAAGGCCGGCATCTTCAAGAAGAACGGCCTGGACGTCGAGCTCAAGATGATCCCGCAGAAGGACCGCCACCTCGCGCTGGCCTCCGGCGCCATCCAGTGCGCGGCCACCACCGTCGAGACGCACGTGGCCTGGAACGCCAACGGCGTGCCGATCGTGCAGATCTTCCAGATGGACAAGTCCTACGGCGCCGACGGCCTCGCGGTGCGCGGCGACGTCAGCAAGTTCTCCGACCTCAAGGGCAAGACCATCGGCGTGGACGCGCCCGGCACCGCGCCCTACTTCGGCCTGGCCTGGATGCTCAGCAAGAACGGCATGTCGCTGAAGGACGTGAAGACCACCACGCTGTCGCCGCAGGCCTCGGCCCAGGCCTTCGTGGCCGGCCAGAACGACGCCGCCATGACCTACGAGCCGTATCTCTCGACCGTGCGCGCCAACCCAGCCGCCGGCAAGATCCTGGCCACCACGCTCGACTACCCGATGGTGATGGACACCGTCGGCTGCGCGCCCACCTGGCTCAAGGCCAACGCCAAGGCCGCCGCCGCGCTCACCAAGTCGTACTTCGACGCGCTGGACATGATCAAGGCCGAGCCCGAGAAGTCGAACGAACTGATGGGCTCCGCCGTGAAGCAGAGCGGCGAGCAGTTCGCCAAGTCGTCGGCCTTCCTGCGCTGGCAGGACAAGGCGGCCAACCAGAAGTTCTTCGCGGGCGAACTCACCAGCTTCATGAAGGAAGCCACGCCCATCCTTCTGGAAGCCGGCGTGATCCGCAAAGCGCCGGAAGATCTCTCGGCCACCTTCGATGCAAGTTTCGTCAAGTAAGGCCTGTCAGATGTCGCAGATGCCGTCCGCCATGGTGGCCGCAGCGCCAGCCTCGAGGCCCGCAGCGGTGCCTGTCGTCGCGCCCGCGCGCCGCCGCGCGCTCGCGCCACTGGAGCCCATCGGCACGCGCGCCCGCGTGCTGCTGGGGCTCGCCTTCTTCGTCGTCTTCGTGCTCGTGTGGGCCATCGCCACGCTCGGCGGCTTCGTGCCGCCGACCTTCCTCGCGAGTCCGCCGACCATGGTCAAGGAAGGCTGGCTGCTCTTCACCGAGTACGGCTTCATCGGCGACATCGGCATGACCGTGTGGCGCGTGTTCGGCGGCTTCCTGCTGGCGGCCGTGTTCGCCGTGCCGCTGGGCATCGCCATGGGCACATGGAAGGCCGTGGAAGCCTTCTTCGAGCCCTTCGTCTCCTTCTGCCGCTACCTGCCGGCCTCGGCCTTCATTCCGCTGCTCATCCTGTGGGCGGGCCTGGGCGAGATGCAGAAGCTGCTCGTGATCTTCATCGGCTCCTTCTTCCAGATCGTGCTGATGGTGGCCGTCACCGTGGGCGGCGCGCGGCGCGACCTCGTGGAGGCTGCCTACACGCTGGGCGCCAACAGCCGCGGCATCGTGGCGCGCGTGCTCATTCCGGGCGCGGCGCCGGGCATCGCCGAAACGCTGCGCCTCGTGCTCGGCTGGGCATGGACCTACGTGATCGTGGCGGAGCTGATCGGCTCCTCCTCGGGCATCGGCCACATGATCACCGACAGCCAGGCGCTGCTGAACACCGGCCAGATCATCTTCGGGATCATCGTGATCGGCGTCATCGGCCTTTTGTCCGACTTCGCCTTCAAGGCAATCAACCGCCGTCTCTTCGCGTGGGCAGCACTGTGATGTCGCAGAACCAACTTTCCATCCAGGGCGTCTCTCGCGTCTTCACCGGCGCCAAAGGCCAGCGCACGCAGGCGCTGCAGCCGATCGACTTCGAGGTGAAGGAGAACGACTTCGTCACCATCCTTGGCCCCTCGGGCTGCGGCAAGTCGACGCTGCTGCGCATCGTGGCGGGGCTCGATTTCCCGACCACCGGCCAGGTGCTGCTCGACGGCCAGCGCATCGAAGGCCCCGGCGCCGACCGCGGCGTGGTGTTCCAGAGCTACACGCTCTTTCCGTGGCTCACGGTGGCGCAGAACATCCGCTTCGGCCTGCGCGAGCGCGGCATGAGCGAGGCAGAGCAAAAGGAGCGCAGCGAATTCTTCATCGCCAAGGTCGGCCTGCGCGGCTTCGAGAACCACTTCCCGAAGCAGCTCTCGGGCGGCATGCAGCAGCGCACGGCCATCGCGCGCGCGCTGGCCAACGACCCCAAGATGCTGCTGCTGGACGAACCCTTCGGCGCGCTCGACAACCAGACCCGCGTGCTCATGCAGGAGCTGCTGCTGGGCATCTGGGAATCGGCGCAGAAGACGGTGCTGTTCGTCACGCACGACATCGACGAGGCGATCTTCATGGCCAACCGCGTGGCGGTGTTCAGCGCGCGGCCCGGGCGCATCAAGACCGAGATCGCGGTCGACTTCCCGCACCCACGCAGCTACACCATCAAGACCTCGCCGGAGTTCATGGAGATCAAGGCGCGCCTGACAGAAGAAATCCGCGCCGAATCGATGGCCGCGGCGGAGCATTGACGAAGACACGATGAAACGCGACCTGCCGACCCTCGCGCTCTACGCGCAAGTCATGGATCACATCTCCCGCAAGATCCAGGACGGGACGTGGCCGCCCGGCCACCGCCTGCCGTCGGAGCACGAACTGGTCGCGCAGTTCGGCATGGCGCGCATGACGGTGAACCGCGCGCTGCGCGAGCTGGTGGAGCAGGGCCGCATCGTGCGCGTGGCGGGCGTCGGCAGCTTCGTGGCGGAGAACAAGCCGCAGTCCACGCTGCTGCAGATCGCGAACATCGCCAGCGAGATCCGCCAGCGCGGGCACGACTACCGCTGCGAGATGATCGCCGTCGAGCGCCTCGCCGCCTCGCCCGACGTGGCCGCCTGGCTCGACAAGCGCGCCGGCGACTCGGTGTTCCACAGCGTGTGCCTGCACCTGGAGAACGGCACCCCGGTGCAGCTGGAGGAGCGCTTCGTCAACCCGCAGGTGGTGCCCGACTACCTCGAGCAGGACTTCTCGGCGACGCCGCCCAGCGAGTACCTGGTGCGCAACGTGCCCTTCGACCAGATCGAGCACGTGGTCGACGCAGTGCTGCCCAACGCCGAACAGGCCGAGCGCCTCGCGATGACGCCCACCGACCCCTGCCTGCTGCTCACGCGCCGCACCTGGTCGCGCAACGTCCCTGTGACCTGGGTGCGCTGCCTGCACCCCGGTTCACGCTACAGCCTGGGAAGCCGCTTCAAGGCCGACGGCAACCCCAGCTTCGGCTGAAGCAATGAACTCTCCCCCAGTCTTCGCGCACTTCGTGTCGCTTCGCCAACCCCCTCGCCGGGGGCAACACCTGCGGCCCGGCAAAGCCGGTTCCGCGGTGTTCCGCGAAGGGCCGTAGGTCTTTTTTAACGTCGTCATCGGCTTCGATTTCACTCGCAACTACTTGTATAGACAGGTTCACATGACAAGCAAACATACCGCCAACCCAGAAGCCTCCCTGATCCTCACGCCCGGCAAGGTCGACCTCGCCACGCTGCGTCGCATCCAGGCCGGCGGCGTGCGCCTGTCGCTCGATGCGTCGGTGCGCGAGGGTATGCAGCGCGCCGAGGCCGCCGTGCGCCACATCGTCGAGAACGACCAGGTGGTCTACGGCATCAACACCGGCTTCGGCAAGCTCGCGAGCACGCGCATCGGCAACGACCACCTGGCCGAGCTGCAGCGCAACCTGGTGCTCTCGCACAGCGTGGGCACCGGCGAGCCGCTGGCCGCGCCTGTCGTGCGCATGATCCTCGCGACCAAGGCGGTGAGCCTGGCGCGCGGTCACTCGGGCGTGCGGCCCGCGCTGGCCGACGCGCTGCTGGCGCTGTTCAATGCGGGCGTGATGCCGCGCATCCCGGCCAAGGGCTCGGTCGGCGCCTCGGGCGACCTCGCGCCGCTCGCGCACCTGGCCTGCGTGCTGATCGGCGAGGGCGAGGCCACGCTGGCCGACGGCACCGTGGTCAGCGGCGCCGAGGCGATGAAGCGCATCGGCCTCGAGCCTTTCGTGCTCGGCCCCAAGGAAGGCCTCGCGCTGCTCAACGGCACGCAGGTGTCGACCGCGCTGGCGCTGGCCGGCCTCTTCGGCGCGGAAGACGTATTCGCCTCGGCGCTGATGTCGGGCGCGCTGTCGCTCGAAGCCATCCAGGGCTCCATCAAGCCCTTCGACGCGCGCATCCACGCAGCGCGCGGCCAGCCGGGCCAGATCGCGGTGGCGGGTGCGGTGCGCACGCTGCTCGAAGGCAGCGAGATCGTTCCCTCGCACGCCGACTGCGGTCGCGTGCAGGACCCGTATTCCGTGCGCTGCATCCCGCAGGTGATGGGCGCCTGCCTCGACAACCTCGCGCACGCCGCGCGCGTGCTGGTCATCGAGGCCAATGCCGCGTCGGACAACCCGCTGGTCTTCACGGACACGGGCGAGGTCATCTCGGGCGGCAACTTCCACGCCGAGCCCGTCGCGTTCGCGGCCGACATCGTGGCGCTGGCCGTGAGCGAAGTCGGCGCGATCTCCGAGCGCCGCCTCGCGCTGCTGCTGGACAGCGGCCTGTCGGGCCTGCCGCCCTTCCTGGTGCGCGACGGCGGCCTGAACTCCGGCTTCATGATCGCGCAGGTCACGGCCGCGGCGCTCGCCTCGGAGAACAAGTCGCTCGCGCACCCCGCCAGCGTCGACAGCCTGCCGACCTCCGCCAACCAGGAAGACCACGTGTCGATGGCCACCTTCGCGGGCCGCCGCCTGGCCGACATGGTCGACAACACCGCAGTGGTGGTCGGCATAGAAGCGATGGCCGCCGCGCAGGGCATCGAACTCAAACGCAAGCTCAAGAGCTCGCCCCTCGTGGAGGCCGAATTCGCCGCCATCCGCCAGAAGGTCGCCTTCCTCGAGACCGACCGCTATCTCGCCCCCGACATCGAAGCCATGCGCCAGTGGGTGCTGAAGGCCGAGCTGCCGGCCGCGCTGCTCGACATCCTGCCCAGCCACTCGTAAAACACACCTCGATTAGGAGAACCCGCCATGAACGCTCCCGACAAATTCGCCCTGAACACCGCCACCGACCCGCGCCACGACCCCACGCGCGTGATCCGCGCCCCGCGCGGCAGCGAGCTCAACTGCAAGAGCTGGCTCACCGAGGCTCCCTTCCGCATGCTGCAGAACAACCTCGACGCCGAGGTGGCAGAGCGCCCGCAGGACCTGGTGGTGTACGGCGGCATCGGCCGCGCCGCGCGCGACTGGGCGTGCTTCGACCAGATCCTCGCCTCGCTGAAGGAGCTGAACGACGACGAGACGCTGCTCATCCAGTCGGGCAAACCCGTCGGCGTCTTCAAGACGCACGAGAACGCGCCGCGCGTGCTGCTGGCCAATTCGAACCTCGTTCCGAAGTGGGCCAACTGGGAGCACTTCAACGAACTCGACCGCAAGGGCCTCTTCATGTACGGCCAGATGACGGCCGGCAGCTGGATCTACATCGGCAGCCAGGGCATCGTGCAGGGCACCTTCGAGACCTTCGTGGAGGCCGGCCGCCAGCACTACAACAACAGCCTCGCAGGCAAGTGGATCCTCACGGCCGGCCTGGGCGGCATGGGCGGCGCGCAGCCGCTGGCCGCCACGCTGGCGGGCGCTGTGTCGCTCAACATCGAGTGCCAGCAGTCGAGCATCGACTTCCGCCTGCGCACCCGCTACGTCGACAAGCAGGCGCGCGACATCGACCACGCCTTCGAGCTCATCAAGCAGCACTGCGACGCGAAGGAAGCCGTGTCGATCGCGCTGCTGGGCAACGCGGCCGAAATCCTGCCCGAGCTGGTGAAGCGTGCGAAGGCCGGCGGCCTGAAGCCCGACCTCGTGACCGACCAGACCTCCGCGCACGACCTGATCAACGGCTATCTGCCGGCCGGCTGGACCGTGCCGCAATGGCAGGCCGCCATGAAGGACGCCTCGCAGCATGACGCACTGAAGAAGGCGGCAGCCAGGTCGTGCGCGGTGCACGTGCAGGCGATGCTCGACTTCCAGGCCATGGGCATTCCCACGGTCGACTACGGCAACAACATCCGCCAGGTGGCTTTCGACGAGGGCGTGAAGAACGCCTTCGACTTCCCCGGCTTCGTGCCGGCCTACATCCGTCCGCTCTTCTGCGAGGGCAAGGGCCCGTTCCGCTGGGTGGCACTCTCGGGCGACCCGGAAGACATCTACAAGACCGACGCCAAGATCAAGGAGCTATTCCCCGAGAACAGGCACACGCACCGCTGGCTCGACATGGCGCGCGAGCGCATCGCGTTCCAGGGCCTGCCGGCGCGCATCTGCTGGCTGGGCCTGGGCGAGCGCCACATCGCGGGCCTGGCGTTCAACGAGATGGTGAAGAACGGCGAGCTGAAGGCGCCCATCGTCATCGGCCGCGACCACCTCGACACCGGCTCGGTGGCCAGCCCCAACCGCGAGACCGAGGCGATGAAAGACGGCACCGACGCGGTGAGCGACTGGCCGCTGCTCAACGCGCTGCTCAACACCGCAGGCGGCGCCACCTGGGTCAGCCTGCACCACGGCGGCGGCGTGGGCATGGGCTACTCGCAGCACTCGGGCGTGGTGATCGTGTGCGACGGCACCGACGCGGCCGCCAGGCGCATCGAGCGCGTGCTCTTCAACGACCCGGCCACGGGCGTGATGCGCCATGCCGACGCGGGCTACGACATTGCCGTCGCCACCGCGAAGAAGCAGGGCCTGAAGCTGCCGATGGTGAAGTGAGGGCGGGCGCCGCCGCGAAGAACGGCGGCACCTTAAGCCGAAGGTAGAAAGAAAAAGCAGGCCCATTCCCACTCGATGGGAATACGGGCTTGGAAGTGGGAACGGCGGGCAAGATACTGCACGCCGGTTCCATTCATCCGATCGACCGCATGACGACCCCGACCGACGCCCCCGCCAACGACCGCGCGCTCTTCGTGCTGTCGGTGCTGGCGCAGAGCAAGGCGTCGATGACGGCGGCCGAGCTGGTGCGGGCCACGGGCCTCTCGCAAAGCACGCTGTACCGGCAGATCGCCACCTTGCGCCGCTGGGGCTTCGTGATGGAGTCCGACGGCCGCTACTCGCCAGGCCCGGTCAGCGTGCAGCTGGCCACCGGCTTCGACGGCAACTCCGACCTCGTGATCGCGGCTCGCGCCGACATGCGCGCGCTGGCACAGCAGTCGCACGAGAGCGTGGCGCTGGTCACGGCCGTCAACGAGCGCGTCGTGTGCCTGGAGATGATCGACAGCGAGCAGTCGCTGCGCTGCTCCTTCGACCGCGGCCGCAGCGTGCCCGCGCGCGACGGCGCCAGCGCCAAGTGCCTGCTGGCCCACATGCCGATCGACCAGCGCGACGCCCTGCTCGACGGCCTCGGCGAAAGCCCCGAGCGCCGCGCCGAGCGCGCCGCCGAACTCGACGCCATCCGCGAAGCCGGCCATGCCGTGACCCACGGCGAGGTCGACGCCGGCGTGTGGGGCGCGAGCGCGCCGGTGCTGGCCCCGGGCCGCCGCCTGCGCGGCGCAATCACGCTGATGGCACCGCTCACGCGCGTCGAGGGCATGGAAGCTGCATTGCTGCACATGACCGTCGTCACGGCGGCGCGCATCTCGCGGGCGCTGCAGTAGCCACGCCGGCTCTTCTTTCTTTTCTTTCCCTCCCACCTCCACTCACACCACGAAAGCCCATCGCCATGAACACCCGCCGTTCCATCGTCGCCGCCGCACTCTCCGGCCTTGCCATCTTCGGTTTCGCGGGTGCCGCGCATGCGCAGGGCGAGCCGCTGCGCGTGGCCACCGACGCCACCTTCCCGCCGATGGAGTTCGTGGAGAACGGCAAGCGCACCGGCTTCGACGTGGAACTGGTCGAGGCCATCGGCAAGACGCTGGGCCGAAAGATCGAGTGGATCGACATCGACTTCAAGGGCCTCGTGCCGGGCCTGATCTCCAAGCGCTTCGACATGGCCGTCTCTGGCATCTACATCACCGACGAGCGCAAGAAGGTGGTCGACTTCACCGTGCCCTATTACGCGGGCGGCCTCGTGGTGATGGTGAAGGACGGCAACACGGCCATCAAGACGCCGGCCGACATCAACGGCAAGAAGGTCAGCGTGCAGGTGGGCACCAAGTCGGTGAGCTTCACGAAGGAGAAATTCCCGCAGGTGCAGCTGATGGAAGTCGAGAAGAACCAGGAGATGTTCAACCTCGTCGACATCGGCCGCGCCGACGCCGCCGTGACAGGCAAGCCCGCCGCCTACCAGTACGTGCGCACGCGCGGCGGCCTGAAGGTGCTGCCCGAGCAGATCACCACCGAGGAATACGGCATGGCCATCCGCAAGGACACGCCCGAGCTGACCAAGGCGGTGAACGGTGCCATCGAGAAGCTCAAGGCCGACGGCACCTACGACCAGATCGTCAAGAAGTGGTTCAGCACGGCTGCCAAGTAAGCCCGCCATGGATCTCGATTTCTCGCCCGTCTGGGAAGGCTGGCACGACCTGCTGCGCGGCGCGCTGGTCACGGTGGAAATCACCGCCTGCGCGCTGGCGCTGGGCTGCGTGCTGGGCCTGATGGTCGGCATCGGCCGGCTGAACCCGAAGCGGCGCTGGCTCTACGGCATCTGCACCGCCTATGTCGCGGCCATTCGCGGCACGCCGCTGCTGGTGCAGCTGTTCATCCTGTTCTTCGGCCTGCCGCACTTCGGCATCCTGCTGCCGGCCTTCGTGTGCGGCGTGCTGGGGCTCGGCGTGTATTCGGGCGCCTACGTGTCGGAGATCGTGCGCGGCGCGATCCAGTCGATCGACAAGGGCCAGACCATGGCGGCGCAGTCGCTGGGCATGACGCCCGGCCTCGCGATGCGCCACATCGTGCTGCCGCAGGCGGTGGTGCGCATGATTCCGCCGCTGGGCAACGAGTTCATCGCGCTCATCAAGAACTCGGCGCTGGTGTCGTTGCTGACCATCCACGACGTGATGCACGAGGGGCAGAAGATCATCAGCGTGTCGTACCGCTCGCTGGAGGTGTACCTGGCCATCGCGGTCGTGTACTTCGTGCTCACCGGCACGATGACGCTGGTGCTGCGGCATTTCGAACAGCGACTGCGCCAGGGCGGGATGGTGCGATGACGGGCATGCTTCGTCGCTTCTCGCGCGCCTCGCTGCCCGCCACGCCGTGGAAGAACGGCGGCGGCACCACGCAGGAGATCGCCAGCTGGCCGCAGGGCGCGGGGCTCGACAGCTTCGGCTGGCGCGTGAGCATCGCCACCATCGCGGCGGCGGGGCCGTTCTCGGTGTTCGCGGGCGTGGACCGCAGCATCACGCTGCTCGAAGGCGACGGCGTGCGGCTCTTCACGCACGACGGGCGCATCGAACACCGGCTCGACGCTCCGCTGCAGCCCTTCGCCTTCAGCGGCGACGAGCCCATCGACTGCACCTTGCTCGGCGGCGCCTCGAACGACTTCAACGTGATGACGCGGCGTGGCCAGTGGCGTGCCGAAGTTCGCGTGCTGGACGGCGCCACGGCCATCGAGTCCGCGCCGCACGGCGTGCTGCTGGCGCTGCGCGGTGCGTGGCGCCTGGACGACGAAGCCTGCGGCGAGGGCGAAGGCCTGCAGTGGGCCGATGCCGCGCGCGGCTGGCAGGCGCTGCCCGAGAGCGCCGGCGCACGGCTGCTCGCGGTGCGCATCCTGCCGGCCTGAGCCGCCGACGCAACAACAGGAACAACGATGAAACCCGTCAACGAATTTCCCTCGGCCGACGGCCTCTGGACCGGCATCCGCCTTGCCGCCGATGCGGGCGTGGAAGCCGCCATCGTGGTGGAGCAGGGCGCGGTCCGCTGGGTCGGCGCCCGAAGCGCGCTGCCGGCTGAATTCGCCGGGCTCGTGCCGCACGATGGCGGCGGTGCGCTCGTCACCCCGGGGCTGGTCGATTGCCACACGCACCTCGTCTACGGCGGCCAGCGCGCCAACGAGTTCGCGATGCGGCTCGCGGGCGCCACGTATGAAGAAGTGGCGAAGGCCGGCGGCGGCATCGTCTCGTCGGTGCGCGCCACGCGCGAGGCCGACGAGGACACGCTGTTAGCGCAGGCCGCCGCCCGGCTCGAACAGCTGCTGGCCGACGGCGTGTGCGCCATCGAGATCAAGTCGGGCTACGGCCTCTCGCTGGAGCACGAGCGCAAGCAGCTGCGCGTGGCGCGGCGCCTGGGCGAGGCCTACGGCGTGACGGTGCGCACCACTTTTCTCGGCGCGCATGCGCTGCCGCCCGAGTACGCGGGCCGCAGCGGTGAGTACATCGATCTCGTGTGCAACGAGATGCTGCCCGCGCTCGCGGCCGAAGGCCTGGTCGACGCGGTGGACGTGTTCTGCGAGCGCATCGCCTTCTCGCTCGCCGAGACCGAGCAGGTCTTCAAGGCCGCGAAGGCGCTGGGCCTGCCGGTGAAGCTGCATGCGGAGCAGCTCTCTGACATGGGCGGCGCCGCATTGGCCGCGAGCTACGGCGCGCTCTCGTGCGACCACATCGAGCACCTGTCGGCCGAGGGCATCGCGGCGATGCGCAGATCCGGCACCGTGGCCGTGCTGCTGCCGGGCGCCTACTACACGCTGCGCGACACGCACCTGCCGCCCATCGCCGCGCTGCGCGCCGCGGGCGTGCCGATGGCGGTGTCGACCGACCACAACCCCGGCACCTCGCCCGCGCTGAGCCTGCTGCTGATGGTGAACATGGCCTGCACGCTGTTCCGCCTCACGGTGCCCGAGGCGCTCGACGGCGTCACCGTGCACGCGGCACGCGCGCTGGGCCTGCAGGACACGCACGGCGCCATAGCGCCCGGCATGCCCGCCAACTTCGTGCTGTGGAACGTGCGCGAAGCGGCCGAGCTCGCCTACTGGTTCGGACAGCAGCCCGTGCGCACGGTGGTGCGGCAAGGGTGCATCGCCATTGGAGCCAACGCATGACGACAAACACCCTTTTCGCTGCCGACGCGCTGCTGCCCGAAGGCTGGGCCCGCAACGTGCTGCTGGCGTGGGACGACGCGGGCCGGCTCACGCAGGCGCAGGCCGGCGCGCAGCGGCCCGTCGATACGGCGGCCGCCAGTGGCCCCGTGATCCCCGGCATGCCCAACCTGCATTCGCACGCCTTCCAGCGCGCCTTCGCGGGCCTCACGGAACACCGCGCCGAGCAGCACGACAGCTTCTGGAGCTGGCGCACGCTGATGTACCGCTTTGCCGCGCGCCTGGGCCCGCAGCACATGGAAGCCATCGCGACCTGGCTCTATGCCGAGATGCTCGAAGCGGGCTACACCGGTGTGTGCGAGTTCCAGTACGTGCACCACGACGTGGACGGCCGCCCCTATGCCGACGACGCCACACTGAGCCTCGCGCTGCTGCGCGCGGCGAAGAAGGTGGGCATCGGCTTCACGCTGCTGCCGGTGCTCTACCAGACCGGCGGCTTCGGCGAGCAGCCGCCCACCGAAGGGCAGCGGCGCTTCGTCCGTTCCACCGAATCGATGCTGCGCCTGCTCGAAACGCTCAAGCCGCAGTGCGATGCGCAGGGTGCGCGCCTGGGCCTGGCGCCGCACTCGTTGCGCGCCGTTCCGCCGGAAGGCCTGCGCGATGCCATCGCGGGGCTCGAAGCCATCGACCGCGCGGCGCCCATCCACATCCACATTGCCGAGCAGACCAAGGAAGTGGACGACTGCGTGGCCTGGAGCGGCCTGCGCCCCGTCGAATGGCTGCTCGACCACGCCCCGGTGGACGAGCGCTGGTGCCTGGTGCACGCCACGCACATGAACGACGCCGAGTACGAATACGCGGCCCGCAGCGGCGCCGTGGCGGGCCTGTGCCCGACCACCGAGGCCAACCTGGGCGACGGCATCTTCGACTTCGCCAAGTGGCGCAGCCACGGCGGCGCATGGGGCGTGGGTTCCGACAGCCACGCCAGCGTGAACGCAGCGGAAGAGCTGCTGATGCTCGAATACAGCCAGCGCCTGGCCCGGCGCCAGCGCAACGTCGGCGCCAGCGCGGCGCAGCTGCATGTGGCCAGCGCGCTGACGCTGGAGGCGGTGCAGGGCGGGGCGCGGGCCTCGGGCCGCGCCACGGCCGGCCTCGCGGCGGGGCAGCAGGCCGACTTCGCGGTGCTCGATGCCTCGCACATCGCGCTGCAGGGCCTGCCCGCGCCCGATATGCTTTCCGCCCACGTCTTCGCGAGCCATCGCACCTCGGCCATCGAGGGCGTCTGGGTCGCGGGCCGGCCGCGCGTCTCGGCCGGGCGCCACGCGCTGCACGACGAAGCCGCCACCGCCTTCGTGGCCGCGCGCACCCAACTGCTACAGGATTGATCGACCCCACCATGGCCTTCACCACCGCCGAACCTCCTTTCCGCTTCCGCCAGGGCACGCGCCCGTTGCTGATCTCGATGCCGCACGTCGGCACCCACGTGCCGCCGGCGCTCGCCGCACGCCTCACCGAAGAGGCGCGCCATGTGCCCGACACCGACTGGCACCTCGAGCGGCTCTACGACTTCGCCGACGAGCTCGGCGCCTCTGTGCTGGTGGCGACGCACTCGCGCTACGTGATCGACCTGAACCGTCCGCCGGACGGCGCGAGCCTCTACCCCGGCCAGAGCGTGACGGGCCTGTGCCCGGTCGACACCTTCGACGACACGCCGCTGTACGCCGACGCCGCCGACGTGCCGGGCGATGCCGAAGTCGCCGAGCGCCGCGACGCCATCTGGCAGCCCTACCACGCCAAGCTCGCCGAGGAGCTCGCCCGCATCCGCGCGCACCACGGCGTGGCCGCGCTGTGGGACGCGCACTCCATCCGCTCGGTGCTGCCGCGCTTCTTCGACGGCAAGCTGCCCGACCTGAACCTGGGCACCGGCAAGGGCATCAGCTGCGACCCGGCGCTGGCGCAGACGCTGCTGGGCATCGCCGAAAGCGCCACCGGCTACACGGGCGTGCTCAACGGCCGCTTCACCGGCGGCTACATCACGCGCAACTACGGCAACCCCGCACAGAACGTGCACGCGGTGCAGCTGGAGATGACCCAGTCGAGCTACATGCAGGAGAAGCTGCCCTTCGACTACCTGCCCGAGGTGGCGGCGGGCGTGCAGCCGCACGTGCGGCGGATGATCGAGGCGGTGCTCGCGTTCGTGGAAGGCCGCGCAAAGGGCTGACCGCGGGCAGGGGCAGGCCCCCTTCCTACAATCGGGGGTCTATGAAGCCCGTCACCTACACCCGCGGCCAGGCCCTGCCCGGCATCCTCGCCCAGCGCATCGCCATCCTCGACGGCGCCATGGGCACGATGATCCAGCGCTTCAAGCTGACGGAGGAGCAGTACCGCGGCGAGCGCTTCAAGGACTTCGAGCGCGACGTGAGGGGCAACAACGAGCTGCTCTCGCTCACGCGGCCCGACGTGATCCGCGACATCCACGAGGGCTACCTCGCGGCGGGCGCCGACCTCATCGAGACCAACACCTTCGGCGCGACCACCATCGCGCAGGAGGACTACAAGATGGCGCACCTCGCGCGCGAGATGAATCTCGAATCGGCCAAGCTGGCGCGCGCGGCCTGCGACAAGTTCAGCACGCCCGACAAGCCGCGCTTCGTGGCCGGCGCCCTCGGCCCGACGCCCAAGACGGCGAGCATCAGCCCCGACGTGAACGACCCGGGCGCGCGCAACGTCAACTTCGAGGAACTGCGCGCTGCCTACTACGAGCAGACCGAGGCGCTGGTCGAGGGCGGCGCCGACGTGATC
Source organism: Variovorax sp. 350MFTsu5.1 (assembly GCF_048302515.1). Classification (NCBI taxonomy): domain Bacteria; kingdom Pseudomonadati; phylum Pseudomonadota; class Betaproteobacteria; order Burkholderiales; family Comamonadaceae; genus Variovorax; species Variovorax sp. 350MFTsu5.1. The sequence continues at coordinate 277,675 of NZ_CP157620.1, forward strand.
CTGGTCGAGACCATCTTCGACACGCTCAATGCCAAGGCCGCGCTGTTCGCGGTCGACGAGTACTTCGACAACAGCGGGCAGCGCCTGCCGCTCATCATCAGCGGCACGGTGACCGATGCCTCGGGCCGCATCCTCAGCGGCCAGACCGTTACCGCCTTCTGGCACAGCGTGCGCCATTCGCAGCCGCTGGCCATCGGCCTGAACTGCGCGCTGGGCGCGGCGCTGATGCGCCCCTACATCCAGGAGCTGGCGCGCGTGGCCGGCGACACCTTCATCAGCTGCTACCCGAACGCCGGCCTGCCCAACCCGATGAGCGACACCGGCTTCGACGAGACGCCCGAGGTCACCTCGCGCCTGCTGCACGAGTTCGCCTCCGAGGGGCTGGTAAACATCGTGGGCGGCTGCTGCGGCACCACGCCGGACCACATCGCGGCGATCGGCAAGGCGGTCGCGCCGATGGCCGGCCGGGTGCTGGGCACCAACAACGCCGGCTTCTACAAAGAGGCAGCTTGAGCGCTCCGGCCGCGTCCGCGGCCGATTGACGGGCCCCAGCCCCCGGCCTACGCTGGGGCGCAAGGAGCCTTGCCATGAACTCATCACTCACCTGGCGCTGGGCCGCCGTCGGCGCGCTGGCCCTGGCGCTGCCGCTCGCCGCGCAGGCGCAGCAGGCCTTCACGCGCGGCGCGGTCAACCTGCGCGCGGGGCCTTCGGGCGACTATCCGCTGGTGGCGCGGCTCGGGCCCGGCCAGCCGCTCGAAGTGGTGGGCTGCACCAGCGGCTACGGCTGGTGCGACGTGGTGCTGCCCGACGGCGGGCGCGGCTGGATCTGGGCGCGCAACCTCGATTACGCCTACCAGGAGCAGCGCGTGCCGCTGGCCACGTACGGCGCGCTGATCGGCGTGCCGATCATCGACTTCGCCATCGGCAGCTACTGGGCCGACTACTACCGCGACAGGCCCTGGTACGGCGACCGGCGCTGGTGGGGCGGCCGGCCGCCTCCGCCCGTGGCGGGCTGGCGTCCGCCGCCGCCGGTACGGCCCGGATGGCAACCGCATCCGTGGCAGCCGGGGCCGGGGTTGCGGCCACCCGCGCCGGGCTTCAGGCCACCGCCCGCGCCGGGCATCCGTCCGCCGGTGGACCCGGGAATCAGGCCGCCACGGCCGCAGGCGGGTTTCCGGCCCGGGCCGCCGCCGGGCAAGCCGCATCCGCATCCCGGAGGGGGCGGTGGGCATCGTGGGGGAGGCCGTGGCGGTGACCATGGCGGAGGTCACGGCGGCGGGCACCGGCACTGAGGGCCGGTGCCTCAGGCTTCCGCGACGCGCACCACGCGCTTGCCGAAGTTGCGGCCCTGAAGCAGGCCGATGAACGCGTCCGGCGCGTTCTCCAGGCCGTCGATGCGGTCCTCGCGCAGCGTGATCCTGCCGGCCTCGACCCACTCGTCCATCTCGCGCCGGAACGCATCGAAGCGCTCGCCATAGTGGTCGAGGATGACGAAGCCCTGCATGCGGATGCGCTTCTGCAGCAGCGCCGCCGTCAGCAGCGGCAGCCGGTTCGGGCCCGGGGGCAGTGCCTCGCTGTTGTAGTCGGCGATGTGCCCGCACACCGGCACGCGCGCGCCGATGTTGAGCAGCGGCAGCACCGCGTCGAACACCTCGCCTCCGACGTTCTCGAAGTAGACGTCGATGCCCGTGGGGCAGGCGGCCGCGAGGCGCGCTGCGAACGCCGGGTCGTGGCGGTCGATGCAGGCGTCGAAGCCCAGCACCTCGACTGCGTGGCGGCACTTGTCCGCACCGCCCGCGATGCCGACCACGCGCGCGCCCTTGAGCCTGGCGATCTGCCCGACCACCGAGCCGACGGCGCCGGTCGCGGCCGCCACCACCACCGTCTCGCCCGGCTTGGGCTGGCCGATGTCGAGCAGGCCGACGTGCGCGGTGAAGGCCGGCATGCCGAGCCCGCCGAGCGCCAGCGAGGGCTGCGCCATCCGGCCCAGCGGCATCAGGTCCTGGCCGTCGGACAGCGCGTAGTCCTGCCAGCCGGCGTTGCCGAGCACGAGATCGCCGGGGCTGAACTGCGCGTTGCGCGAGTCGACGACGCGGCTGACCGTGCCGCCCGGCATCGGCTCGCCCACTTGCACCGAGGCGGGCGCATAGAGCGGCGGCACCTCGTCCATCAACTGGCGCATGTACGGATCGAGCGACAGGTGCAGCGTGCGCAGCAGCACCTGGCCCTCGCCGGGCACGGGGACGGCGGCTTCCTCCAGCCGGAAGTTCTCCGGCGTCGGCAGGCCGCGCGGCCGGGCGGCGAGGACGATGCGGCGGTTGACGGTATCGACGGCGTTGCTGTTCTGGGACATGGGGCGTGGCTCCTTGGTTAATAGACCAGTCGTCTAGTGCGTGGGCGAAAAAAAGCGGGAGCGCGTTCGCCTCCCGCCGGGTGATTTCCTTCAGTGGTCCGAAGACAGGCCCAACTGCTGCCGGGTGTCGCGCATCGCCGCGTCCAGCGACGAGCGGTCGCGCGTGATCTTGGCCAGCAGGCTGGCGCCGAGCCAGCGCTGGTAGAGCGCGACGGCGACGCCCTGGGCGTCCTGCCCCTGCGGCATCGCCTTGATCGAGCCGTCGGCCCGGCCGGCCTCGATGCAGCCGGCGAGCCGGTCGGTGATGCCGCGGGTGCCGCGCGCCAGCGCCGCGCGCATGCTCTCGGACAGGTCGCAGACCTCGGCGCCAAGCTTGACGACGAGGCAGCGGCTCTGCGCCTCCTCGCCGGTCTGGGAGTCGAGCCAGTCGTCGAAGTAGGCGATCAGGCGCTGGGCGGCGGTGCCGGATCCCTCGGTCAGCAGGGCGTCGGTGCGCCCGAGGTACTCGCTGAAGTAGGCCTCCAGCACCGCCTCGCCGAAGACTTCCTTGGAGCCGAAGTAGTGATAGAACGAGCCTTTCGGCACCTTCGCCGCCGCCAGCACCTCGGCCAGCCCGACGCCGGTGAAACCCTTTCGCAGCAGCAGCGGATGGGCCACGTCGAGGATGTGCTGGCGGACGTCGGTGATGGGTGCGGCTGCGGCGTTCATGGGCCGCACTCTAGCGGCAATTAGACCAGTCGTCTAGTCTTGTGAGCCAGTGGTGTCGCAGCTGACTTTGGGGCTGCATTCGCCCGCCGCGGCCCGCCCCTTGGCGATCAGATTCACGAAATGCTGGGCTCCCAGGCCGAGTGGGCGCTCACGTGACCACACTACGTCCACCCACAGGTCGAGCCCGTTGCTGAGGTTCTCGAACGGAATCTCGACCAGCGCACCCGCCGCCACATGCGGCCGCGCGAAGTTGCGCGGCAGCCAGCCCCAGCCCAGCCCGGCGGTGATCAGGCTCAGCGCGGCCAGCGCGTTGTCGGAGCGCCAGACGTGGCGTGCGAACACGAAGCGCGGGTCGCTGGTGGCGAGGTCGCGCCCGGCCACGACGATCTGGCGGGTGTTGGTCAGGTGGTCCTCGCGCAGCCGGCCGCCGTTGGCGGCGAGCACGGGATGGTCGGGCGCCATCACCGCCACCATGAGCTCGCTGCCGACTTCCTGGAAGCCTTCGCGCCCGTCGAGGCTGGGTCGCTCGAAGACCAGTGCCAGCTGCGCCCGCCCGCTGTGCAGCAGCGCCAGCGCGTCGGCCTGTGGGGCGGCCAGCACCTCCACCTGCAGCAGCGGATGCTCCCGCGCCAGTTCCGACAGCGGGCCGGTCCACGGTGCGGCCAGCAGTTCGGGCGCGATGGCCAGCGTGAGCCGGTCTTCCAGTCCCTGCGTGAGCGCCAGCGCTTGAACCTGAAGCTGCTTCAGCTGGGCCGCCAGCAGCCGCGCCTGCGGCTCCAGCGAGCGCGCTGCGGCCGTGGGCTGGGGCTCGCGGCCGCTGCGGTCGAACAGCTGCAGGTCGAGCTCGGCCTCGAGGTTGGCGACAGCCATGCTCACCGCCGACGGCACCCGGCGCAGCGCCCGCGCGGCGGCAGAGAAGGAGCCGTGGTCAATCACGGCCAGGAAGACTTCGACGTTGTCGCTGGAAAAGGCCATGGCGCCGATCTTTCAATAAAACTGAAACAAGTTAACTTTTTATATCAGCCCGGGACAAATAAAGTCCAGTCATCGCATCAACGAACACAGAGAGAAAGCCATGCAAGGGATTCAGCGTCGCATCGTCTACATCAGCCTCTACGAAGGCATCGCCATCGTGGCCGCCAGCGCGGGCCTGGCCCTGATGACGGATGCCGGCCTGGGCCATTCGGGCGCGATGGCGGTGGCGGCCTCGGTCATCGCGGTGATCTGGAACCTGGTCTTCAACTCGCTCTTCGAGCGCTGGGAGTCGCGCCAGGTCGTGCGCGGACGCAGCCTGCGCCGCCGCATCGCGCACGCCATCGGCTTCGAGGGAGGCCTGATCGCCTTCCTGGTGCCGATGTTCGCCTGGGGCCTGGGCGTCACGCTCTGGCAGGCGCTGGTGATGGACCTGGGGCTGGTGGTGTTCTTCCTGGTCTACACCTTCGTCTTCAACTGGGCCTTCGATCGCGTGTTCGGCCTGCCGGCTTCGGCCGCGGCGAAGGTGCCGGTGGCGGCCTGAGGGCCGCCCGGGCAGAGACGATCAAGGCGGCGTGGCCGCCTTTTTCTTTTGCTCGGCCGCCCGCATCTCGAGCGCGGCCTGCAGTCGCAGCGCCTCCTGCGGCGTGAAGAGTTCCGCCTGCAGCTGTGCCCGCGCGGCTTCGTCGGCCGCGGCGTAGCGCGACAGGCGGCTCTGCCAGTCCTGCTCCTGCCGGTCGAGCGTCGCGAGACGCTGCGCCGCCTCGTAGCCATACTGCTTGGAGCGCTCCTCGAAACGCTCCTGCGGACTGGCGCCGCGTGCTTCCAGTGCGGCGGTCTGCTCGCCCACGGCCAGTTGCGCGACGGAGGCGACGCGATCGGCGCGCTGCTCCGGCGTGAGCCATGTCTCCTCGGTCTTCGCCAGCGCCTGGCGCTTCTGCTGGGCGGTGAGGCTGCCGTTGCGCTCGATCTCCAGCTTCTCGACGCTGAAGCGGTCGAACTTCTCGTCGGCGGCGAACAGGCCCTCGACTTCCTCGGGCGCGAAGTAGCGCGAGCGGATGCCGGCGCGCGCATCGAGGATCCGGCGCAGCCCCGCCGGGTCGCCGATGTTGGCTGCCGGCAGCGCCTCCAGCGCGTTGCGGTAGTCGATGTAGCGCTCCAGCAGGCCGAGCGCGCGCACGCGCCATTCGGGCGGCAGGTACCTGTCGATCCTGGCGCGCATCTCGGCCATCAGGCCTTCCTTGTCGCGAGCCTGGCTGCCGTCGAGCATCTGCTCGAAGGTGCGCAGCAGGGCGGGCGTCAGCAGCGGATCGGGGGCGTGGGGGCTTGCGTCTGGCGCGGATCTGGAGACATCGGGAAGGTCCGACGAGGTGGCCGGCAGGGCTGCCGATACGACCGCGGGAGCCGGAGCCCCCTCGCCGCCGGCCAGCCACCACGCGGTGCCCGCGGCCAGCACCGCCGCGGCCGCCGCGAGCGGCAGCAGGAGCTTGCGGGGCATCGTCTCCTCAGAGGCCGAGTTGCTTCAGTCTCGCCGCCTGGTTCACGTACAGCGTCACCGGGCTCACCGAGAAAAGGTCGCGCAGGCCGAGCATCTGGTTGACCTCGTCCAGGTGGTTCTGCCTGTAGCTGCCGAGGTACGTGCCCAGGTGCGAGCTGCAGGCCGATGCGAGCCCGTCGTTGGGCTCGCCGTGCACCACGCTCGTCAGCGACAGCGCGTAGTCGGAGGCGTCGAACACGTTGGTCAGCGGCTGGGTGCCCGACCAGGAGAAGTAGCGCACCCCGTTGACCAGCTCGGTGCCGTTGCCGCAGGCGCTGGTGGGCACGCCGTCGGGGAACTTGGCGTTGAACTTCGCCGAGCCGACGGTGTTGAGCGAATCCAGCGCACCCAGCCCGTTCTGCGGCGTGTTGTTGCCCGAAAGAATGCCGATGAGGCTGGAGAACGCGTTGACCACGCTCACCACCACGGCGCGACTGATGCTGCCGTCCGGCAGCGTGTTGCCGAGCACGTCGGCCACCTTGCTGCCCTTGTGCGGGCTGCCCACTGTGGTGACGGAGGCCACCAGCTGCGGCGCCACGCCCGAGACGTAGCGCGCCGTGGGGCCGCCGTGCGAATGGCCGATCAGGTTGACCTTGCTCGCGCCGGTCAGCGCCAGCACGTCCTTGACCTGCTTGAGCAACTGCTCGCCGCGCACCTCGCTGCTGTTGGTGGCCGCCACCTCGGCGACGAAGACCTTCGCGCCCTGCGCGCGCAGCTCGCCCGGAATGCCGTACCAGTAGTCGATGCCGGCGATGGTGTCGAAACCCAGCATGCCGTGCACCAGCACGATCGGATAGGCCGTCTGCGCGCTGGTGTTGGCCGCTTGTGCCGTCTGCGCCAGGGGCGCGAGCGCCAGCATGCCGCACACCAGCAGCGCGCCGCCCGCCCGCCGGGCCGCGCCGCCCTGTTTGCTGCCCGTCGCCTCGGTCCTCGAAGCCGCATTCCTCTTCATTCGAATCATCGGAACTCCCTGTGTCGGTTGGTAGGGTGGGGGCACGCAAAAACGAACGAGCGTGCACTTTTCATTCTGCGAAACCGACCGGGTCGGATCGATCCGGACTTTCCCTTTCATGATTCGGACTTACTCCTGCAGCTCCTGCGGCGTATGGGAGGGCGATAGACTCCCCCAACCCGCGCACGAATAACCGCTTTTGCCTCCGAGTCCAACCATGTCTTCCCCAATGCCGCCTCCCATGAAGCTTTCAGGCCTGGAGCCGGTCTCCATCGGCGAAGGCACGCTGTTCGTCAACATCGGCGAGCGCACCAACGTCACGGGCTCCAAGGCCTTCGCGCGCATGATCCTCAACGGCCAGTTCGAAGAAGCGCTGGCGGTGGCACGCCAGCAGGTCGAGAACGGTGCGCAGGTGATCGACGTGAACATGGACGAGGCCATGCTCGACAGCAAGGCCGCGATGGTGCGCTTTCTCAACCTCATCGCCAGCGAGCCCGACATCGCGCGCGTGCCGGTGATGGTCGACAGCTCGAAGTGGGAGGTCATCGAGGCGGGCCTGCGCTGCATCCAGGGCAAGGGCATCGTCAACTCGATCTCCATGAAGGAAGGCGTCGACAAGTTCAAGCACGAAGCCAAGCTGGTGAAGCGCTACGGCGCCGCCGCCGTGGTGATGGCCTTCGACGAGAAGGGCCAGGCCGACACCTACGCGCGCAAGATCGAGATCTGCGAGCGCGCCTACCGCATCCTGGTGGACGAGGTGGGCTTCCCGCCCGAGGACATCATCTTCGACCCGAACATCTTCGCCATCGCCACCGGCATCGAGGAGCATGACAACTACGCGGTCGACTTCATCGAGGCCACGCGCTGGATCAAGCAGAACCTGCCGGGCGCGAAGGTGTCGGGCGGCGTGTCGAACGTGAGCTTCAGCTTCCGCGGCAACGACCCGGTGCGCGAGGCGATCCACACCGTGTTCCTGTACCACGCGATCAAGGCGGGCATGGACATGGGCATCGTCAATGCCGGCATGGTCGGCGTGTACGACGAGGTCGAGCCGAATCTGCGCGAGCGCGTGGAGGACGTGGTGCTCAACCGCCGCCCCGACGCCGGCGAGCGCCTGGTCGAGATCGCCGAGAGCGCCAAGGGCGCGGCCAAGGACGACAGCAAGAAGCTCGAATGGCGCGGCACGCCCGAGCAGCCCGTGCCGGTGGCGCAGCGCCTGTCGCACGCGCTGGTGCACGGCATCACCGAGTTCATCACCGAAGACACCGAAGAGGCCTACCGCGCGATCCTCGCGAGGGGCGGCCGTCCGCTGCACGTGATCGAAGGTCCGCTGATGGACGGCATGAACGTGGTCGGCGACCTGTTCGGGCAGGGCAAGATGTTCCTGCCGCAGGTGGTGAAGTCGGCCCGCGTGATGAAGCAGGCCGTGGCGCACCTCATTCCCTATATCGAGGAAGAGAAGCGCCAGGACGAGGCGGCCGGGCGCGACGTGCGCTCCAAGGGCAAGATCATCATCGCCACCGTGAAGGGCGACGTGCACGACATCGGCAAGAACATCGTCACCGTCGTGCTCCAGTGCAACAACTTCGAAGTGGTGAACATGGGCGTGATGGTCCCGTGCCACGAGATCCTCGCGAAGGCGAAGGTCGAGGGCGCGGACATCGTGGGCCTGTCGGGCCTCATCACGCCGAGCCTCGAAGAAATGCAGTACGTGGCCGGCGAGATGCAGAAGGACGACCACTTCCGCATCCGCAAGATCCCCCTCTTGATCGGCGGCGCCACCACCAGCCGCGTGCACACGGCCGTGAAGATCGCGCCGCACTACGAGGGGCCGGTGGTCTACGTGCCCGACGCCTCGCGCAGCGTGAGCGTGGCGCAGAGCCTGCTGAGCGACCAGGCGGCCGCGTACATCGAGGAGATCAACGCCGACTACGTCAAGGTGCGCGAGCAGCACGCCAACAAGAAGCAGGTGCCGCTGTGGCCGCTGGCCAAGGCGCGCGCCAACAAGACGCCCGTCGATTTCGCCAGCTACCTGCCGCCGGTGCCGAAGTTCATCGGCCGGCGCGTGTTCAGGAACTTCGACCTCACCGAGCTCGCGAAGTACATCGACTGGGGCCCGTTCTTCCAGACCTGGGACCTCGCCGGCCCGTTCCCGGCCATCCTGAAGGACGAGATCGTCGGCACCGAGGCCGTGCGCGTATATGCCGACGGCCAGCGCATGCTCAAGCGCCTCATCGAGGGCCGCTGGCTCAGCGCGAGCGGCGTGGTGGGCTTCTGGCCCGCCAACACCGTGAACGACGACGACATCGAGCTCTACACCGACGAATCGCGCAGCGAGGTGGCGCTCACCTGGTACGGCATGCGCCAGCAGACCGAGAAGCACGAGATCGACGGCGTGATGCGCCCGAGCCGCTGCCTGGCCGACTTCGTCGCGCCCAGGGACAGCGGCGTGAAGGACTACGTCGGCATGTTCGCCGTGACCGCAGGCCTGGGCGTGGAGAAGAAGGAGAAGTACTTCGTCGACGACCTCGACGACTACTCCGCCATCATGCTCAAGGCCCTTGCCGACCGGCTGGCCGAGGCCTTCGCCGAGGCGCTGCACCATCGCGTGCGCACCGACCTGTGGGGCTACGCGAGCGACGAGAGCCTGAGCAACGACGAGATGATCGCGGAGAAGTACCGCGGCATCCGCCCCGCGCCCGGCTACCCGGCCTGCCCCGACCACAGCGTGAAGAAGCCCATGTTCGACCTTCTGAACTGCGCGGACATTGGCATGAGCCTGACGGAAAGCCTCGCTATGATGCCCGCCGCCAGCGTGAGCGGGTTCTACCTGAGCCACCCCGATTCGACGTACTTCAACGTCGGCAAGATCGGACACGACCAGTTACAGGACCAGGCCGCGCGGCGCAAGGAAAGCGAAGCCGACCTCGAACGCCTGCTCGCGCCCAACCTTTGAACCTGCCGGCCGGCGCGGCCGGCCGGCACCGGGAGTCGTTATTCAGAAGCTGATGTTTGCAGCCGCGCACTACGCGGCCCTGGCGATTTTCGTGACGGGCTGCTGGGGCTATGGACGCGCGCTGCTGGGCCGCCTCGCGCCTCCCCCGCGCCGCGACGCGGGGCTCGAAGCCGCCATGGCCGTGGCCCTGGGCGTGGGAATCTTCATCTGCGCCTTCCAGGCCCTGGCCATCTTCGGAGCCTTCAGGCCTGGCGCGACCGCGGCGATCGTCGCCGTGGGCGTGGCAGCCGCGGCGCTCCAGCTGCCCTCATGGCTGCGCGAGCGGCGCACGCTGTTGCTCGCGAACCCGCCCGCGGCGCCGTGGAGCTACGTCGAGCGCGTCGCGGCGATCGCGCTGGCGCTGGTCGTGCTGCCCGCGCTGGCCGCCCCGCTCGCGCCGCCCATTGCCTTCGACGAGCTGATGTACCACCTGCCCTATGCGCGGCAGGTCGCCGAGCAAGGCTCGCTGGGCATCCACGACTGGCTGCGCTACCCCTGGTTCCCGTACAACTACAACCTGCTGTATGCCGGTGCGCTGCAGCTGGGCGACGACGTGCTGCCGCACTTCCTGAACGGCCTGGCCGGAGCGCTGTCGGTGGTCATGGTCTACCGCCTGGGCATGCTGCATGCCGGCCGGCTCACCGCGTGCATCGGCGCGGCCATCTGGCTGGGGCTCGGCGACTACTCCAACGCGCTGATCGACATGGGCGTTGCGCTCTTCGTGCTCTCGGCCTGCGTGGCGCTGTGGTGGTGGCGCGAGTCCGAGATCGGCAAGCCTGTGCACGGTGGCATCCGCTGGCTCGGCCTGGCGGCCTTCTGCCTGGGCGTGGCCGCGGGCTCGAAGTACCAGGCGCTGGTCTTCCTGCCGCTGGTGGCGCCCTTCGTCTTCCGCCACGAGCGCAGCCTCAAGGCCTGGGCGCTGATGTTCGCCTGCTTCCTGATTCCCTGCGTGTACTGGTACGCACGCAACGCCATCATGACCGGCGACCCCTTCAACCCCATCGGCGCGCGCGTGTTCGGCTTCACCGAATGGACGCCGGCCGACTACGTGCAGCAGGTGGCCGACGTGCGCGTGCATGCCGAGCTGCCCAACGCGCTGCTGTGGTCGGTGTTCTTCGCGCCGTTCAGCCCGCTGTGGAAGCGCTCCGCGGCGGTGCGCGCGGCCGGCTGGTTCTGCCTGTACTCGGTGATCGTCTGGGTCGCGACCTCGCGCTATCCGCGCTACCTGACGGCCTCGTTCCCGCTGCTGGCGGCCATCGCGGCCATCGGCTGGCAGGTGGTGTTCGGCTGGATCGCCGCGGGCTTTCGCCGCTTGGCCGGGGGCAAGGGGGCGGCAGCCGACGTTCCGCCCGCCGCCGTCACCGCGCGTACCCCGGCCCGCGTGGGCGACTGGGCGATCGTGCTGCTGCTGGCGGTGCTGGCCGCGGTTTCCGTGCGCCAGACGGCCACCAAGGTCGCGCTGATCGCCACCACGCCGGAGGCCCGTGAAGCCGTGCTGCGCAAGCACGTGCCGGGCTACGCGGCCATGGACTACCTGCGGCGCAACGCCAAGGGCCGTGTCTACCAGATCGCGCTGAACGAGGCGATCTACTACGGCCCCAACCCCATCTGGGGCGACACCCTCGGGCCCTGGCGCTACACCGACTTCGGGCGCCTGTCGGGCGGCGATCTCGCGCGCAAGCTCTCGGGCATGGGCTTCGTTGCCATCGTGCTGCCCGACTCGGTGGTGCCGGTCTTCACCGCGCGCATCGACTTCGACAAGTACTTCGCCGTGGAATACCAGAAGGACGGCAGCCGCGTCTACCGTATCCTTCCCGTCGCACCATGAACGACGCGGCAGACATCTCCACCAGTACCCGGCAAGGCCTCGGAGGCAGCGGCGGCCGCGGCCTGCGCGTCGCCGTGGTCATCCCCTGCTACAACGAGGCGCTGGCCATCGAACAGGTGGTTCGGGGCTTTCGCGCCGCGCTGCCGGAAGCCGACATCCACGTTTTCGACAACAACTCCAGCGACGACACGGCCGCCGTGGCGCGCGCGGCCGGCGCCACCGTCACCCACGTGGCCCTGCGAGGCAAGGGCAACGTGGTGCGGCGCATGTTCGCCGACGTCGACGCCGACGTGTACGTGATGACCGACGGCGACGCCACCTACGACGCGGGCGCCGCGCCGCGCCTCGTCGAACGTCTGGTGAACGACAACCTCGACATGGTGGTCGGCAGCCGCGTGGACGACGGCCAGGACGTGCACACCTACCGCGCGGGCCACCGCTTCGGCAACCGCATGCTCACGGGCGCGGTGGCGCAGCTCTTCGGCGGCGGGCTCACCGACATGCTCTCGGGCTATCGCGTGTTCTCGCGGCGCTATGCCAAGTCGTTCCCGGCGCTGTCGCGGGGCTTCGAGACGGAGACCGAGCTCACCGTGCACGCGCTCGAACTGCGCATGCCCTATGCGGAGGAAGCCACCGCCTACAGCACGCGTCCCGAAGGCTCGGTGAGCAAGCTCTCGACCTACCGCGACGGCTGGCGCATCCTCAAGACCATCTGCAAGCTGTTCGTGAGCGAACGGCCGCTGCAGTTCTTTTCGATCATCGGCGCGCTGCTGGCGCTGATGTCGGTCGCGCTGGTCGTGCCGGTCTTCATGACCTACGTGCAGACCGGGCTGGTGCCCCGCTTGCCCACCGCGGTGCTGGCCACCGGGGCGATGCTGGCGGCGATGCTGTCCTTCGTGTGCGGCGTCATCATGCAAGCCATCACCTTGGGCCGACGTGAGGCCAAGCGGCTGAGCTACCTCGCGATTCCGAGCGTGCGCGAACGGGTGTCGCGCGGCTTGGCGGCCGGCCCACGATGAAGATAGGCCGCGAGTTCCTCGTCTTCGCCGCCGTCGGCGTGATTGGGCTCGTGGTCGACGTGGTGGTGCTGTACCTGCTGGCGCCGCTGCTGGGCTGGTACGCGGCGCGCGTGGTGTCGTTCTTTGCGGCGGCGACCACCACCTGGGCCTTCAACCGCCGCTACACCTTCGCGGCCAGCGCGGCGGCCGGCCGTTCCATCTGGCGCGAATACCTGGGCTATCTCGCGACCATGACCGCGGGCGCGGTGCTCAACTACGGTGCCTACGTGCTCACGCTGCACTGGGTGGAAGGCCGCTGGGCCGCGGCGCTCGGCGTGGCGCTGGGCAGCCTCGCGGGCATGAGCGCCAACTTCCTGTCGGCGCGCTATCTCGTCTTCCGGTCTCACCGCAACGGCTGAGGCCGGCGGTGCGGCGCGCTCAGTGCGCGCCCGAGACGACGACCGGAATCTCCGTTGCCGGCGGCGTGTTGCGGCTGCGGCCGCAGCGCACGATGCCGTCGATCATCACCATGCCCACGCCCGGGATGTCGCCCAGCTGCACGCTCTCGAGCAGGCCCGGCGCGGGCGAATGTTGCGCGCGGTCCATGAAGACGAAGTCGGCGGCACGGCCCACCTCGACGAGGCCGCAGTTGAGCTTGCGGATCTTCGCGGTGTTGCCCGTCGCGAAGCAGAACACCAGCTCGGCCGGGATGTTCGCGATGGACGACAGCATCGCCACCATGCGCAGGATGCCCAGCGGCTGGACGCCCGAGCCTGCCGGGCCGTCGGTGCCGAGGATCACGCGGTGCGGGCACTTGAGCTCCAGCGCGGCCTTCGCCGCCGCGATGGCGACCTTCTCGTTGCCGTTGTGCACGATCTCGATGGCGCGCGAGCTCTTCTCGCAGAGCTCGCACACGTGCGCCTCGGGCAGCGAGGTGTGGCCGCCGTTGATGTGGCCGATGACGTCGGCGTCGGCCTCGAGCACCACGTCCTTGTCGATCAGCCCCGAGCCGGGAATGGACGGGCCCCCAGTGTGGATGGTGCTCTGGATGCCGTACTTGCGCGCCCAGGCCACCATCTCCTTGGCCTCGTAGCCGGCCTTGACCGAGCCCAGGCCCACTTCGCCGAGCAGGCCCACGCCGGCCTCGGCGAGTTCCTTGAAGTCGCTCTCGACCATGCCCTTCTCGATGACGGGCGCGCCTGCCAGCACCTTCACGCCGCCGGGGCGGAAGTTGTCGAAGGCGCGCTGCGCGGTGATGGCCAGGGCCTTCAGGCCGACGATGTCCTTGGGGCGGCCGGGCAGGTGCACCTCGCCGGCGGAAATCATGGTGGTCACGCCGCCGTGCATGGTGGAGTCGATCCAGCCGAGCTGGCCCTGGCGCGGGGTCCAGTCGCCGAACACCGGGTGCACGTGGCTGTCGATCAGGCCGGGCGCCACGCAGGTCTTCTTCGCGTCGATGACGGTGACGGCGCCTTCGAGGTCGCAGTCCTTTTCCTTGCCGATCGCGACGATCAGGCCGTCGTTCACGACGATGGTGTCGGCATCGAGGATGGGCTTGTCGATGTCGCCCGAGAGCAGCAGCCCGATGTTCCTTATGACGACCTTGCCCGACTTGCCGCCGGCTGCGATTTCTGCCATTTCGTGTTTTCCTCGTGGGGTGGGGTGTTGTCTTGCACTTCGTCCGCGCGCACGGTACGCAGCACGGTCTCGATCACGAAGTCTTCCCAGTGCGTGATCGCCTCGGGCGACTCCAGCGGCTCGCCGAGGAAGGCGGTGAGCGTGTGCCGGTTGGAGGTGTAGAAGTAGCCGGTGGAGGCAATCAGCAGGTAGATGTCGCGCGCCACCAGGTCCTTGCGGAACAGGCCCTGCGCGGCGCCGCTCGCCAGGATCTCCTCGATGATCGCCACCGCGCGCGACGAGTATTCGCGTGCGCGCAGCGACTTCGAAATGTGCCGGCCCTTGTGCAGGTTCTCGGTGTTCAGCAGCGTGACGAACTCGGGATTCTTGCGGTAATAGCCCAGCACGAAGCGGATGACTTCGGTGAGCGCGTCCACCGGCCGCGAGGCGTCGAGCGCGATGGCGGCCTCGGCGTCGTCCATGCGCTGGTAGATGCCTTCGAGCACTGCGATGAAGAGGCCTTCCTTGCTGCCGAAGTAGTAGTAGATCATCCGGTCGTACGACTTCGCGGCCTTGGAGATCTTCTCCACGCTGCCGCCGTCGTAGCCGTACCTGGCGAAGACCTTGGTCGCGGCCTTCAGGATGCTGTCGCGCGTGGCCTGGGCAGCCGCCTCGCGCACGCCCGTGCGGCGCTGCGGCTTGGTGACTGCCTTGCGTTCCATCAGCGGCCGGAATGAAGGGCGAGGCGGTCGCCGCCGGGCCGCCCCAAGGCGGACCGCGCCTCCCCCATGGGGGGTGGAGTTACACGAGGGAAAAGCCGGGGGGCTTTCATTTCTCTGCGAAGGCGCGCTCGACGACGTAGTCGCCGGGGGTCGACGTGTTGCCTTCCTTAAAGCCGCGAGCCTCCAGGATGTGCTTCAGATCGACCAGCAGGCCGGGGCTGCCGCACAGCATGACGCGGTCTTCCTCGACGTTCAGCGGCGGCAGGCCGAGGTCGTCGGTGAGCTTGTTGCTCTCGATCAGGTCGGTGATGCGGCCCTGGTTGCGGAACTCCTCGCGCGTGACCGTGGGGTAGTACAGCAGCTGCTTGGCGATCATCTCGCCCAGGAACTCGTGCTTGGGCAGGTGGTCGGTCACGAGGTCGTGGTAGGCCAGTTCGTCGACCTGGCGCACGCCATGTACCAGGATGACCTGCTCGAACTTCTCGTAGGTGTCCGGGTCGCGGATGATGCTCATGAACGGTGCGAGGCCGGTGCCGGTGCCGAAGAGGTACAGGCGCTTGGCAGGCAGCGTGTAGTCGATCAGCAGCGTGCCGGTGGGCTTGCGGCCCACGATGATGGTGTCGCCCACCTGGATGTGCTGCAGGCGCGAGGTCAGCGGGCCGTCTTCCACCTTGATGCTCAGGAACTCGAGATGCTCCTCGTAGTTCGGGCTCACGATGCTGTACGCGCGCAGCAGGGGCTTGTTGTTGACCTTCAGGCCGATCATCGTGAAATGACCGTTGGAGAAGCGAAGCGCCGGGTCGCGCGTGGTGGTGAAGGTGAACAGGCGATCGGTCCAGTGGTGGACGCTCAGGACGCGTTCTTCGCTGAATGCACTCATACGGAACTCAAGAGTTGGTTGGTAACAGGGGAGGTTGGCTGAGCCTGCGTGCACGCCTTTGGGGCGCAAGCCGCCGGCCGGCTCCGAACCCTCCATTGTCGTTGGTCGGAGAAACCCCGATGAACACCGCGAGAAAACACCATTGCAAGCATCGGGCCCGTTTGCTACATTGACCTTTGATGTAGTGAATGCAACATGAAAGTGTAGGGAATGCTACACAAACGGAAGTCGATGCACAAGCGGGCGGACGGCACGTTTGTTGCAAACCCCGGCAGCCTGGATTTGCCTTTCGCTCACCACCGAACGCCCACGAGATCGCCCCGATGACAGAACACACCAAGACAGATGGCCTCCCCGGCATGGACATGCCCGTGGTGGCCGAAGCCGGCAGCAGCGCCTTCGGCAAGGCGCCGCTGCGCAACGAGCGCATGAGCACGGCCAAGGTCGAGTGCAACGCCTGCCCGGTGCTCTGCCAGATCTCCGACGGCCGCACCGGCGCCTGCGACCGCTACGCCAACAAGGAGGGCGTGCTGGTGCGCGTCGATCCCGTGGTGCTGCTGCGCCGCACGGTCGAGAGCGAGAAGCCCGCGCTGGTGCCCTTCAACCGGCCCGGCGCCGAAGAGGCCCCCGCCAGCCCCGACTGGAACGGCGACCTGCTGCACGCCGACGAAGTCTTCGTCACCGGCGTGGGCTCCTCCACCACCTATCCCGACTACAAGCCTGCCCCTTTCATCGTGGCCTCCAAGGCCCAGGGCGTGGACATGGTCACCGTCGTCACCGAAGGCATCTTCAGCTACTGCAGCTTCAAGGTGAAGATCGATACCGACCGCTTCCTCGGCCCCGAGCAGGCCAACGTGCGCTACCGCGGCGAGGTCGTGGGCCACGTCACCACCGCCGAATACGGCTCGCAGATGCTCTCGCTGGGCGGCGTGCACCACCTCACCGGCGGCAGCAAGAAGGAAGGCCGCATGACGGCCGAGCTGATGCAGCTGCTGGGCAACAAGAAGGCGGTGGAGTGCACCATCGACGGCGGCTCCACCCTCGTCATCCAGGCCGGCAAGGCGCCCATCGTCAACGGCGTGGAAGAGCAGCGCATGCGCGTGGGCTGCGGCTCGGCCGCGGTCGGCATCTTCGCGCGCCAGTTCGCCGGCGTGGCCGACGAGGTGGTCGTGGTCGACGACCACATCACCGGCGTGCTCACCGAGCACCAGGCCGGACGCTGCCTCGACATGGCGCCCTCGGGCATCCAGATGCTGGGGCGCAAGTCCACGCCGGGGCGCTACTTCCAGGTGGCGAACCCGGGCAACGGCTGGGGCGGCACCGACATCGCCGATCCGCTCGCGATCATCGAGGGCTGGGAAGAGGGCGTCGCCCGCCCCGGCCTGCGCCTGCTCATGACATCGACCACCGGCGAGCACGCGCAGTGGTACGTGCTCGACGACGCGCTCAAGCCCGTCGAGCAGCCGATGCCGCCCGAAGTGAAGCGCATCGTCGACCGCATCGGCGAGAACTGCGAACCGTCGCTGTGCACGGTGCTGTTCCTCGGCGGTGCGGGCGGAAGCCTGCGCGCGGGCGTCACCGAGAACCCTGTGCTGCTCACGCGCGCCATCAAGCGCGCGCTGGTCAACGTCACCTGCGGCGGCGCGCCGGCCTATGTGTGGCCCGGCGGCGGCATCACGGTGATGGCCGACGTCATGCGCATGCCCGACAACAGCTTCGGCACCGTGCCCACGCCGGCCATCGTCGCGCCCATCGAATTCAGCATGCGGCGAGACGACTACGAGGCGCTCGGCGGCCACGTCGAACACATCTTCCCGCTCGAGCAGGCGCTCGCTCGCGGTGCATGGCAGGAAGACGGCGCACCGCTCGCGCGCCAATGGCTAGCGGTGGACGACGCCAACCCGTGGCCCCTGGGCCACGCCCCGATGCTGGGCTGATCATGTCCGCCCAACGCACAGCGCTCGACAAGAGCCGCTGGCATTTCAACCACGGCCCGATCGATATCGTGGCCGAGGCGCATGGCGACCCGTACGCCGTGGCCGCCGCGCACGACGCGGCGTGGGCGCGCTTCGTCCACGTGCTCGACGAGCTCGTGCGTGAGCTGCCGCTGCTGCGCCTGCCCGTCGTGGACAAGATGCGCCCGCGCAACGTGGTGGCACGCCGCATGTGGGATGCCTGCGCCGCTTTTTCGCCGATGTTCATCACACCGATGGCGGCGGTGGCCGGCTCGGTTGCGCAGGAACTCATCGCGTTCTACGAGCGCCCCGGCGTGGAGCGCGCGTGGATCAACAACGGCGGCGACATCGCGCTGCATCTTGCGCCGGGGCAGTCCGCGTGCGTGGGCGTGTTCGCCGACATCGCGCGCTTCGACCTGCGCGGCCATCTGGCCGGCGAAGGCGGCGTCCTCACCACCGACGGCCAGTTCGAGCTGCGCGCCGACCAGCCCGTGCGCGGCGTCGCCACCAGCGGCTGGCGCGGGCGCAGTTTCTCGCTGGGCATCGCCGACAGCGTGACGGTGCTGGCCGCCACCGCAGCGCAGGCCGATGCCGCCGCGACAGTGATCGCCAACGCCGTCGACGTGGACGACGAGGCCATCGCGCGCCGCCCGGCGAGCGAGTGCAAGGACGACAGCGACCTCGGCGACACACTCGTCACCGTCGACGTGCCCGCGCTGGCTCCGGGGCAGGTGCGCAGCGCACTCGATACGGGCGCGATATGCGCCAAGGTCCTGCAAAAAGGAGGGCTCGTATGGGCCGCTCTACTCGTTTGCCAGGGGCAGTGGAGACTTGTCGAACCCTTATGCTCGAAGGCGCTCGATGCAGAGTCGCCGAAATCCGTTGGTTCAGTATTTGCTTAACGAAAAGCAAGGTTCTTTTTCATGATCGAAATCCGCCGCGTCTTCACCCAGGTCGAGCACATCCACCACGAGTTCGGACCGCGCGCCGACACCCCGCTGGTGCGTGGTGCCATCGGCGCGGTGCTGACCAATCCGTTCGCGGGCCGCTACGAGCCCGACATCCTGCCGATGATGGCGCTGCTCGACCCGGTGGGCGTCGACATGGCGCACCGGCTGCATGCCGCCATGGACGTGCCGCTCGAGCAGATCGCCACCTACGGCAAGGGCGCCATCGTCGGCGCCGATGGCGAACTGGAGCATGGCGCGCTGTGGCACGTGCCCGGCGGCTACGCGATGCGGGAACTGCTCGGCTGGAAGGGCAGCCGCGCCGCCTACACCGCTGGCAAGGCCGAGGAAAAAACCGGCCAGCCCGGCAACGCGCTCTCGATCGTGCCTTCGACCAAGAAGGTCGGCCCGCCCGGCGCCACGCTCGACGTGCCGCTGACCAACATCAACGCCAGCTACGTGCGCGGCCAATTCGACGCCATCGAGGTGCGCGTGCCCGGCGCGCCTGCGGCCGACGAGATCGTCTTCATCCTCGCGATGAGCACCGGCTACCGCATCCATGCCCGCGTGGGCGGGCTGCTCGCGAAAGACATCAGCAAGTGGGACGGCCTGCGCTGACCCGCGAAGACCCGCACAGAGACAAGACAAGGAACACACAGAACATGACCGCCAACATCCGCAAGCTCGTCGTCCAGGTCGATGAAACCCGCAAGGAAATGGGCAAGGACATCACGCCGCCCACGCGCCGCGCCGTCGCCATCGCCGTCATCGAGAACCCTTACGCGGGCCGCTACAGCGAGAACCTCGACGAGCTCATCGCCATCGGCGAGGAACTCGGCGCGCTGCTGGGCCAGAAGGCCGTGAAGGCGCTGGGCATCGAGCCCGGCCAGGCGCAGAGCTACGGCAAGGCCGCCATCGTCGGCGAGCGCGGCGAGCTCGAGCATGCCGCCGCCATCCTGCATCCCAAGCTGGGCGCGCCGCTGCGCGTTGCAGTGGAGAAGGGCGCCGCGCTCGTGCCATCGGCCAAGAAGCAGGGCACGCTGGGCACCGCCATCGACGTGCCGCTGGGCCACAAGGACGCCGCCTTCGTGCGCAGCCACTTCGACGCGGTGGAAGCCCGCGTGAGCGACGCACCGCGCGCCAACGAGATCGTGGTGGCCGTGGCCGTCACCGACAGCGGCCGTCCGCTGCCGCGCATCGGCGGCCTGCAGGTTTCTGAAATCAAGGGCGAAGACGGCCTGCGCTGAAAACAGACGCACCGCACAGCCCCCGCGTCCGCACAACTCGAATTCTTTCTGCCTTAACCCCTAGGAGCTTCTCGATGAATCCATTGCGCCATGTTTTCTGCGCCGCTTCCGTCGTCACGCTGGCTTCGGCCCTCGTTCCCGCGCACGCGCAGGGCGTGATCAAGATCGGCGAAATCAACAGCTACAAGGCGCAGCCCGCCTTCCTCGAGCCCTACAAGAAGGGCATGGAGCTCGCGGTCGACGAGATCAACGCCAAGGGCGGCATCAACGGCAAGAAGATCGAGCTCATCAGTCGCGACGACAACGCCAACCCCGGCGACGCCGTGCGCGTGGCCGAGGAGCTCATCTCGCGCGAGAAGATCGACGTGCTGGCCGGCGCCTTCCTGTCGAACACCGGCCTGGCGCTGACCGACTTCGCCAAGCAGAAGAAGTTCTTCTACCTCGCCGCCGAGCCGCTCACCGATAAGATCGTCTGGAGCAACGGCAACAAGTACACCTACCGCCTGCGTCCCTCGACCTACATGCAGGTCGCGATGCTGGTGCCCGAGGCCGCCAAGCTCAAGAAGAAGCGCTGGGCGCTCGTGTATCCCAACTACGAATATGGCCAGTCGTCGGTCGCCACCTTCAAGACGCTGCTGAAGGCCGCGCAGCCCGATGTCGAGTTCGTCGCCGAGCAGGCGCCGCCGCTGGGCAAGGTCGACTCGGGCAGCGTGGTGCAGGCCCTGGCCGATGCCAAGCCCGACGCCATCTTCAACGTGCTCTTCGGTGCCGACCTCTCCAAGTTCGTGCGCGAAGGCAACACGCGCGGCCTCTTCAAGGACCGCGAGGTGGTGAGCGTGCTGACAGGCGAGCCCGAGTACCTCGACCCGCTGAAGGACGAGGCGCCCAACGGCTGGATCGTCACCGGCTACCCGTGGAGCGGCGTGAAGACGCCCGAGCACAAGGCCTTCCTCGATGCCTACCAGGCCAAGTTCAAGGACTATCCGCGACTGGGCTCGGTGGTCGGCTACAGCGCCATCCACTCGATCGCGGCCGGCATCAAGAAGGCCGGCGGCACCGACACCGAGAAGCTCGTGGCAGCCTTCAAGGGCCTGCAGGTCGACACGCCCTTCGGCAAGATCAGCTACCGCGCGCAGGACAACCAGTCCACCATGGGCGCCTACGTTGGCAAGACCAAGAACGACGGCGGCAAGGGCGTGATGGTCGACTACGTCTACCTCGACGGCGCGAAGTTCCAGCCGTCGGATGACGAAGTGAAGAAGATGCGCCCGGCAGACTGAGCGCAAGCCAACCCCTGACACCTATACCAAAGCGGACCATTCCAGGAATACCGCGGAACCGGCTTCGCCGGGCCGCCGGTATTGCCCCCGGTAGGGGGGCGGCCACACGAAGTGGGCAAGCCTGGGGGCGAGCAAAGGATCCTTGATGAGTTTTTCAGGTTTTGTTGTTCAGTTGCTCAACGGTTTGGCCGGCGCGTCCTCGCTCTTCTTCGTGGCGGCCGGTCTCTCGTTGATCTTCGGCGTGACGCGCATCGTCAACTTCGCCCATGGTTCGTTCTTCATGGTGGGCATCTATCTCGCGTACACGCTCGTCGACAAGCTGGGCTCGAGCCTGGGCTTCTGGCCTGCGCTGCTGATCGCCGCGCTGGCGGTCGGCGTGCTCGGTGCGCTGATCGAGGTGCTGCTGCTGCGCCGCATCTACAAGGCGCCGGAGCTGTTCCAACTGCTGGCCACGTTCGCGCTGGTGCTCGTCATCAAGGACGCGGTGCTGTGGCTCTGGGGCCCCGACGAACTGCTCGGTCCGCGCGCGCCCGGCCTCAAGGGCTCGGTCGAGATCCTCGGGCGGCAGTTTCCTTCCTACGACCTGTTCCTGATCGTCATCGGCCCGGTGGTGCTGGGCCTCGTGTGGCTGCTGCTCACCCGCACGCGCTTCGGCACGCTGGTGCGCGCCGCCACGCAGGACCGCGAGATGGTCAGTGCGCTGGGCGTCAACCAGGCCTGGCTCTTCACGGCAGTGTTCGCGCTCGGCGCGCTGCTCGCGGGCCTCGGCGGCGCGCTGCAGCTGCCGCGCGAACCCGCCACGCTGGAGATGGACCTGAACACCATCGGCGCCGCCTTCGTGGTCGTGGTGGTCGGCGGCATGGGCTCGCTGCCCGGCGCCTACATGGCCGCGCTGCTCATCGCCGAGATCAAGGCGGTGTGCATCTGGCTCGGCGTGGTGCAGATCTTCGGCATCGACGTCTCGTTCTCCAAGCTCACGCTGATGGTCGATTTCCTCGTGATGGCCATCGTGCTGGTGTGGCGCCCCTGGGGCCTGTTCGGCCGTCCGCAGGCACCCAGCCGCTACGTGGGCATGCAGGAAGAGCCGCTGCGCCGCCCGGGCAGGGCCTATGTGGTGGCGGCCGCAGTCTTCGCGCTGGTGCTGGCGGTGCTGCCGTTCCTGACGGTGAACTCGCCCTACACCACGGTGCTGATGATCGACCTGATGATCGCGGCCCTCTTCGCCACCAGCCTGCACTTCATCATGGGGCCGGCCGGCATGCATTCCTTCGGCCATGCGGCGTACTTCGGCCTCGGCGCCTACGGTGCGGCGCTGCTGGTGCGCGCGCTGCACCTGCCGATGGAACTCGCGCTGATCGTCGCGCCGCTGGTGGCGGCGCTCGGCGCCTTCGTCTACGGCTGGTTCGCGGTGCGGCTGTCGGGTGTGTACCTGGCGATGCTCACGCTCGCCTTCGCGCAGATCACCTGGGCCATCACCTATCAGTGGGACAGCTTCACCGGCGGCAGCAACGGCCTGACCGGCGTGTGGCCTTCCGAGTGGCTTTCCGACAAGCAGGCCTACTACTGGCTCACACTGGTGCTCGTGGGCCTCGGCGTGTGGTGGCTGCGGCGCGTGCTGTTCTCGCCCTTCGGCTACGCGATGCGCGCGGGCCGCGACTCGGTGCTGCGCGCCGACGCCATCGGCATCGACGTCAAGCGCATGCAGTGGGTGGCGTTCATCATCGCGGGCACCGTGGCGGGCCTGGCGGGTGCGCTCTTCGCCTTCTCCAAGGGCAGCATCTCACCGGAGACGCTGTCGGTCGGCAAGTCGGTCGACGGCCTCGTGATGGTGCTGCTCGGCGGCATCCAGACGCTCGCGGGCCCGGTGGTCGGTGCCGTCACCTTCACCTGGCTGCACGACACCGTGGCGCGCAACACAGACTACTGGCGCGCGATGCTCGGCGCCATCATCCTGATCCTGGTGCTGCTGTTCCCGCAGGGCATCGCGGGCTCCATCAAGCAGCTTGCGGACCGCTGGCGCGCGCCGAAGGAAGGCGAAGCCGAAAAGACCGAAGCCAAGGCCAAGCTCGAGGAGGTGAAGGCATGAGCAACACGCTCCTCAAGGTCGAGAACCTCGGCAAGTCCTTCGGCGGCGTGAAGGCCGTGGACGGCATCAGCTTCGAGCTGCCGCCCGGCGAGCTGCTCGCGCTCATCGGGCCCAACGGCGCGGGCAAGTCGACCACCTTCAACATGGTCAACGGCCAGCTGAAGGCCGACCAGGGCTCCATCACGCTCGATGGCCAGGAACTCGTGGGCCGCAAGCCGCGCGAGATCTGGCGCATGGGCGTGGGCCGCACCTTCCAGATCGCCGAGACCTTCGCCTCGCTCACCGTGGTCGAGAACGTGCAGATGGCGCTGCTGTCGCACGACCGCAAGCTCTTTTCCACATGGCGCCGTGCCGCCGACCACAAGCGCGAGGAGGCTCTGGCGCTGCTCGACCAGGTCGGCATGAAGTCGCAGGCCGACCGGCCCTGCAGCGTGCTGGCATACGGCGACGTGAAGCGCGTCGAGCTCGCCATCGCAATGGCCAACTCGCCCAAGCTGCTGCTGATGGATGAGCCCACCGCCGGCATGGCGCCCAAGGAGCGCAACTCGCTCATGGCGCTGACCAAGGAACTCGTCATCCAGCGCGGCATGGCCGTGCTCTTCACCGAGCACAGCATGGACGTGGTGTTCGCGTACGCCGACCGCATGATCGTGCTGGCGCGCGGGCGCCTCATCGCCCAGGGCAAGCCGCTGGAGATCCGCGACCATCCCAAGGTGCAGGAGGTGTACTTCGGCACCGGCAAGACGTTCGAGAAGAAGATCGCCGAGAAGGCCGCAGCCATTGGAGAAGCAGTATGAGCACGCATGAACCTCTCCTGCAGGCCAAGGCACTGTGCGCCTGGTACGGCGCCGCGCAGATCCTCTACGACGTCGATCTCGAAGTGCGTCGCGGCGAAGTGGTCGCGCTCATGGGCCGCAACGGCGCGGGCAAGTCGACCACGCTCAAGGCGCTGATCGGCATGCTCACCAAGCGCCGCGGCGCGGTGCGCTTCCTGGGTCACGACATCTCGAAGAGCGAGCCGCATCATGCGGCGCGCCTGGGCCTGGGCTTCGTGCCCGAAGACCGGCGCGTGTTCACCGATCTCACGGTGATGGAGAACCTCGAGGTCGGCCGGCAGCCCGCGCGCCGCTGGGCCGACGGCAGCGACGCGCCGCTGTGGACGCCCGAGCGCCTGTTCAAGCTCTTCCCCAACCTCGGCGAGATGCCCAACCGCCCGGGCGGGCGCATGAGCGGCGGCGAGCAGCAGATGCTGACCGTGGCGCGCACGCTGATGGGCAACCCGTACCTCGTGCTGCTCGACGAGCCTTCCGAAGGCGTGGCGCCGGTGATCGTCGAGCAGATGGCCAACATGATCCTGGAGCTCAAGGCGCAGGGCGTGAGCATCCTGCTGTCGGAGCAGAACATGCACTTCGCCGAGCTGGTGTCCGACCGCGCCTATGTGCTCGAGAAGGGGCAGATCCGCTATCACGCCACCATGGCCGAGCTTGCGGCCAACGACGAAGTCCGCCGCGCTTACCTGAGTGTCTAGCATGAAGCACACCCCCAGTCTTCGCGCACTTCGTGTCGCTTCGCCAACCCCCTTGCAGGGGGCAACACCGACGGCCCGGCAAAGCCGGTGCCGTGGTGTTCCTGGAAAGTTTCTCTTGTCCTGATTCAAGTTCCCGCTTCCAGTCCTACCAGGAGTCCACGCCATGCATCGCAGAACCCTCGTGAAATCCGCCGCCGGCCTCGGGCTGGCCAGCGGCCTCGGCAGTCTCGGCTTCAACGCCTTCGCGGCCGGCAAGATCAAGCCCGGCGCCAAGGCGGCGCTGATCGTGGTCGACGTGCAGAACTGCTTTCTCGACGGCGGCACGCTCGCGGTGAAGGGCGGCAACGAAGTCATCCCGGTGATCAACGCGCTCGCGCCGGCGTTCGAGAACATCGTGGTCACGCAGGACTGGCACACGGCGGGCCACGCATCTTTCGCCAGCACCTACAGCGGCAAGAAGCCCTTCGAGACCACCAAGCTCAGCTACGGCACGCAGGTGCTGTGGCCCGACCACTGCGTGCAGGGCACCGACGACGCCGCGCTCGGCAAGGACCTGAAGGTGCCCACCGCGCAGCTCGTCATCCGCAAGGGCTTCCACAAGGACATGGACAGCTACTCGGCCTTCGAGGAGGCCGACCACAAGACGGCCACGGGCCTCGCCGGCTACCTTAAGGCGCGCGGCATCAAGACCGTGTTCGTCACCGGCCTGGCCACCGACTTCTGCGTGGCCTGGACCGCGATGGACGCGCGCAAGGCCGGCTTCGAGGCCTACGTGATCGAGGACGCCACGCGCGGCATCGACCTCAACGGCTCGCTGGCGGCGGCCTGGAAGCAGATGACGGCCAAGGGCGTCAAGCGCATCCAGTCGGCCGACATCCAGACCGCCTGAGCGCGCCGCCGTGAAGAAGAACGACAAGAACGGGCAACACACGGATCCACGACGCATGAAGCTTTCCATCACCAGGCGCGCCATGGTCGCGGGCGGCGCCGCCCTTGCATTCGGCCCCGGCCTGCTGCGCACGGCGCGCGCGGACAACGGTGTGAGCGACACCACCATCCGCATCGGCCAGTCGGCCGTGTTCAGCGGACCGGCGAAGGACTTCGGCATCGACTACCGCGCGGGCATCAAGCTGTACTTCGACCGCGTCAACAAGTCGGGCGGCGTGAACGGCCGCAAGATCGAGCTCGTCACCTACGACGATGCCTACGATCCCGCGAAGACGGCCGTCAACACCGCCAAGCTGATCGACGAGGACAAGGTGTTCGCGCTCACCGGCTACGTGGCCACCGGCAACCTCGCGGCGGCAATGCCGCTGGCCGAGAAGGCCGGCGTGCCTATGTTCGCGCCGCTGGTGGGCACCACGTCGTTCCGCACCAAGGTCAACCGCTACCTGTTCCACGTGCGCGCGGGCTACGACCTGGAGCTGCGCAAGATCATCAGCCACCTCTCGACCATCGGCATCCAGTCGATCGCGGTGGTCTACCAGGACAGCGCCTTCGGCAAGTCGAACCTCGCCACCTGCGAGGAGCTGGCGGCCGACTACAAGGTGAAGGTGCTCAAGACCTTCCCGCTGGCCATAACAGCTGAAGACGCCAGGCAGGTCGTCACCGGCCTGGCCGACGCGAAGCCGGGCGCGGTCGTGATGATCATGGCCGGGCGCATGGTCGAAGTGTTCATGCGCGACTACCGCGCCAACGCCGTGGGCGCACCGCTGTACACGCTCTCCGTCGGCATCACCGACGCGGCCGGCTCGGCCAAGCGGCTCGAAGGCAAGCTCGCGGGCCTGGTCACGGCCAGCATCGTGCCGCCGCCGCAGGCGCTGCGGGTGCCGATCGTGGCCGACTACCAGCGCGACCGCGCCGAGTTCGGCGAGAAGATCGACAGCTACACCGCGCTGGAAGGCTACATCGTCGCGCGCGTGATGGTCGAGGGCCTGCGCCGCGCCGGCAAGACGCCCACGCGCGACAGCTTCATCGCCGGCCTCGAGAGCATCGGCAGCACGCGCTTCGGCGACTTCCCCATCGAGTACAGCGCGAAGAACCACAACGGCTCGACCTTCGTCGATCTGGAGATATACGCCCGTGACGGCCAGTTGCGGCGCTGAGCCGCTGCGCCTGCTGGTCAACGGCCGGGCGCAATCGATAGCAGGAGTTCCGCGCGAGGCGACGCTGCTGCACCTGCTGCGCAACGACCTGGGGCTGAACGGTCCCAAGTACGGCTGCGGGCTGGGGCAGTGCGGCGCATGCACCGTGCACGTCGATGGCGTGGCCGCGCGCTCGTGCGTGATTCCGGCGCACGGCGTGGCGGGGCGCGCCATCACCACGCTCGAAGGACTGGGTTCGCGCGGCAGCTGGCATCCGGTGCAGGCCGCCTTCGAGGATGCGCAGGCCGCGCAGTGCGGCTACTGCCTCAACGGCATGGTGATGCAGGCGGCTGCGCTGCTGGCGCGCGACCCGCAGGCCAGCGAGGCGCGCATCCGCGGCGAGCTTTCTGGCAACCTATGCCGCTGCGGCACGCACATCGAGATTCTTGATGCGGTGCAGCGCGCGGCGGTGCGCATGCGCGAGCAACCCGCCACATGACGCGCCGCGCCGATCTTCCGCGCACGCGCGCCGAATTCCTCGCCTCCGACGGCGTGCTGCTGGTGGTACGCGAGACGCCGGCCGCGCCGGTGCCCGCCAAGGGACAGCCGGCCTTCGTCGCCGGCAACCCCGTCGAGGGCGACGAGATCCTTCTTGCGGTATGGGACGACGGCAGCGCCTCGGCGCTCAACGGCCACGTCGACCTGGGCACCGGCATACAGACCGCACTGGGCCAGATCGTGGCCGAGGAACTCGACCTCGGCATGCCCTGCGTGTGCGTGATGCTCGGCGACACCGCGCGCGCGCCCAACCAGGGCGCGACCATCGCCAGCGCGTCGATCCAGATTCATGCGCAGCCCTTGCGGCTGGCGGCGGCACAGGCGCGTGCATGGCTGCTGGCGCGTGCTGCCGAGCGCTTGGGCGTGGCCGTGGATGCGCTGCAGATGCGCAATGGCGTGGTGCGCGTCGCCGAACTGCCCGACCGGCACGTCAGCTATGCCGAACTCGTCGCCGGCCAGCGCACCGTGCTGCGGCTCGATCCGCAGGCGAAGCCCAAGGACCCGGCCGACTACCGCGTGGTCGGCACGCGGCAGGCGCGCGTCGACATTCCGGCCAAGCTTGCGGGAGAGCTCGTGTTCGTGCACGACATGCGGGTGCCTGGCATGCTGCACGGCCGTGTGGTGCGCCCGCCGTATGCCGGCGCGGACCACGGCGAGTTCATCGGCAACACGCTGGAGTCGGTCGACGAATCGTCGATCGCGCACATTCCCGGCATTCGCGCGGTGGTCGTCATCCGCGACTTCGTCGGCATCGTGGCCGAGCGCGAGGAACACGCCGAGCAGGCCCTTCGCGAGCTGCGCGTGAAGTGGAAGCCGTGGCCCGGCATGCCCGACCTGGGCGACCTCGCCCAGGCCCTGCGCGACAACCCCTCGACGCAGCGTCTGCTGGTCGACGAAGGCGACGTGGACGGCGCCATCGCATCGGCCGCGAAGCCCATGCGCCGCACCTACGTGTGGCCCTACCAGATGCATGCCTCCATCGGCCCCTCGTGCGCGCTGGCCGACTGGCAGCCCGCCGACGGCAGCGGCATGCAACTGCGCTGCTGGACCGGCTCGCAGAACCCGCACGTGCTGCGCGCCGATCTCGCGAAGCTCATGGGCGTGGACGACGTGCAGGTCGACGTGGTCCGCATGGAGGCGGCGGGCTGCTACGGCCGCAACGGCGCCGACGACGTGGCCGCCGATGCCGCGCTGCTCGCGCGCGCCGTCGGCGCGCCGGTGCGAGTGCAGCTCACGCGCGAGCAGGAACACGCGTGGGAGCCCAAGGGCGCGGCGCAGCTCATGGAGATCGACGGCGGCCTCATGCCCGACGGCAACGTCGCCGCCTACGATTTCGAAACCTCGTATCCCTCGAACGGCGCGCCCACGCTGGCGTTGCTGCTCACTCGCACCATCGAGCCGGTGGCGCAGGCCTTCGAGATGGGCGACCGCACCGCCCGCCCGCCCTACAGCTACGACAACCTGCGCGTGAAGGTCAACGACATGGCGCCGATCGTGCGCGCCTCGTGGCTGCGCGGCGTGTCGGCGCTGCCGAGTTCGTTCGCGCACGAGTCGTACATCGACGAGCTGGCGACGGCTGCGGGTGTCGACCCGGTGCAGTTCAGGCTGCGGCACCTGCAGGACCCGCGCGCCGTCGAGCTCGTGCAGGCCACCGCGCAGAAGGCCGGCTGGCGCATGCGCACCGGGCCGCAGGAGAACGCCGACGGCGGGCTCGGCGAGGGCGGCGACATTCTCTTCGGCCAGGGCTTTGCGTACGCACGCTACATCCACAGCAAGTGGCCGGGCTTCGGCGCGGCGTGGGCCGCGTGGGTGGCCGACGTGGAGGTCAACCGCAAGACGGGCGAGGTGCATGTGCGCCGCGTGGTGGTGGGGCACGACGCGGGGTTGCTGGTAAACCCGGCGGGCGTCGAGCACCAGGTGCACGGCAACGTGATCCAGACGACGAGCCGCGCGCTGAAGGAGCGCGTGGAATTCGCGCCGCAGCAACAGCAACAGCAGCAGCAGCAGCAGCAGGATGCGGCGACGGGTGCGCAGCTGCCTGGCGTCCTGCCTTCCGGCGTGGTCGCCAGCCGCGAGTGGGGCGGCTACCCGATCATCAACTTCCGCGAAGTGCCGGTGATCGAGGTGATGCACATGCCGCGGCCCGGCGAGCCTTCGCTGGGCGCGGGCGAGTCGTCGTCGGTGCCGGGCACTGCGGCGATCGCGAATGCGATCTTCGATGCGACGGGCGTGCGCTTCAGGGCGCCGCCGTTCACGCCGGAGACGGTGCTCGCGGAATTGAACAAGGGCTTGCTGCCTCCGGCTCCTCCGGGAGATGGCGGCGGAGGCGAACTGCGTGGGAATGGTGATGCCGTCGTGCCCCCATCCGGGCCTTCACCCGGTGCCGGAAGGAGCAATGCGGTCTGGCCTCGGCGCAAGGGGCGGTGGGCCACTGGTGCTGCATTGGTTGTCGGTGGCATCGGCGTCATCGCCGGCCTGCTCGGCTGGCGATCGGCCATCGCGCCGGTGTCGCTCACCGCGCCGGTCTACAGCCAGGCCACCATCGAGCGTGGCCGGGTGCTCGCCTCGGTCGGCGATTGCGCCGTGTGCCACACGGCACCCGGCGGCATGGCCAACGCGGGTGGCCGCGCCATGGACACACCCTTCGGCACGCTCTACACCACGAACCTCACGCCGGATGCCGAGACGGGCCTGGGCCGCTGGTCCTTCAGCGCTTTCCAGCGTGCGATGCGCGAGGGCGTCTCGCGCGACGGGCACTATCTGTATCCCGCATTCCCCTACACCGCTTTCGCGAAGACCAGCGACGACGATCTGCAGGCGCTGTATGCGTACTTCATGTCGCTGCCCGCCGTGCGGGCGGAAACGCCGAAGTCCGAGCTCAAGTTTCCGTTCAGCATTCGCCCGCTGATGGCCGGCTGGAACGCGCTCTTCCATGACCCGGCGCCGATGCAGCCCGTGTCCACGCAGAGCGCGGAGTGGAATCGCGGTGCCTATCTGGTCAACGGCCTGGGGCATTGCGGCGCCTGTCATACCCCGCGCAATGCGCTGGGCGCGGAGCAGGGCGGCAGTGCCTTCCTGTCGGGCGCGATGGTCGATGGCTGGGAGGCGCCGGCGCTCACGCAGCTGGCATCGAAGTCGGCGGTGCCGTGGGATGCCGACGAGTTGTATCGCTACCTGCGTAACGGCCACACGCAGCGGCACGGCGTCGCGGGCGGGCCGATGGCCGAGGTTGTGCGCGAGCTCGCGCAGGTGCCGGACGAGGACATTCGCGCGATGGCCACGTATCTGGGCTCGTTCAACCCCGCGCCGGCCGCGGATCCTGCCGCTGTCGCGCAACAGGTTGTGGGCAACGCGGCGCGCACGCAGGGGCGACTGCTGGGCCCCGCACAGCGCATGTTCGACAGTGCCTGCGCCTCTTGCCACCACGACGGCAACGGGCCCACGCTGCTCGGCGTCAACACGCCGCTCGCGCTCAACAGCAACCTCACGAGCGCGCGGCCCGACAACCTGCTGCGCACCATCCTCGACGGCGTGCGCGAGCCGGCGAGCCGCGACATCGGCTTCATGCCCGGCTTCCGCGATGTGCTCGACGACCGGCAGATCGCCGAGCTTGCCGGCTACATGCGCGCACGCTTCGCGCCGCAGGAGCCCGCGTGGACCGACCTGCCTGCCGAGGTGGCGCGCGTGCGCGCGACGCCGGGGCACTGAGGCCGTAGACAAGGAGGGCCGAGCCGGCCGAGTGGGCTGTTTTCTGCGTGCGCCGCTACGATGCAACGTAGCAGCCACATTCATCACGGAGACACCACGCCATGCCGCTCGATCTTTCCACTTCTTCCAGCCTGCCCCGCGACGCCGGACGCGCCACGCTCGTCGGCCGCCTCTGGCACCCGGGCGTGGGCCCCGTGCTGGTCGCAGTTCACGAAGGTGGCCTGCACGACCTGTCGAAGCTCGCTCCCACCATGAGCGATCTGCTCGAAGGCAACACACCACCTGCGGGAGCGGTTCGCGCCGCACTCAAGAGCAAGAACGCGCCGCGCATCGCCGCGCTCGACGAAGCCCTTGCCAACAGCGACGAGGCCGCGCGCGACACGGGCAAGCCCTGGCTGCTCGCGCCATGCGACCTGCAGGCCATCAAGGCGAGCGGCGTCACATTTGTTGCGAGCCTGCTCGAGCGCGTGATCGAGGAGCAGGCGCGCGGCGATGCATCGAAGGCGGAAGCCACGCGAGCGGCCATCGGCAGCGTGCTCGGCGACAACCTCGCGGACATCGTGCCCGGCTCGCCCGAGGCGATGAAGGTCAAGGAAGTGCTGATAGCGCAGGGCGCTTGGTCGCAGTATCTGGAGGTCGGCATCGGGCCCGACGCGGAGATCTTTACCAAGGCGCCCGTACTTTCAGCCGTCGGTACCGGGGCCGATGTAGGCATTCATCCGGGCTCCGCATGGAACAACCCGGAGCCCGAGGTCGTGCTCGCGGTGAACAGCCGCGGCGAAACATTGGGCGCGGCGCTGGGCAACGATGTGAACCTTCGCGACTTCGAAGGCCGAAGCGCGCTGCTGCTGGGCAAGGCGAAGGACAACAACGCGTCGTGCGCGATCGGCCCGTTCATTCGCCTGTTCGATGAACACTTCGGTATTGCTGACGTGAGGCGCATCACCGTCGAGCTGGAAGTGACGGGGCCCGAAGGCTTCACCCTGGAGGGCTCGAGTTCGCTGTCGAAGATCAGCCGCGACCCGCTCGACCTCGTGGCGCAGACGATAGGAGCCAATCACGCTTATCCGGACGGCTTCATGTTGTTTCTCGGAACGATGTTCGCGCCGACACAAGATCGTCACGGGCCTGGGCAAGGATTCACGCACGTCGTGGGGGACCGCGTGCGCATTGCCGCACCGGAACTCGGTGCCTTGGTGAATCGCGTGATGCATTCGGACAAGGCGCCGATGTGGACTTTTGGTATCAGTGCGTTGATGCGCAATCTGGCTGCGCGCGGTTTGCTCTGATTGGCATGTAGGCGTTCTGTATGAGTTTCAAAAAGGGGTGTACTCCTTAGTAATTCATACGAGTCGTGTTGCAATCTGTTGCTGTTGACCGCATCACTTGTTCCCCTCAAGATTGCTGCTGTTAAGAAACGTTTGAACAAGGGGAGTAGAGGTTGGCGCAGAGCGAGATCGATCTATTGCAGGAGCCCGTCGAGGGCCCGCTACCTTGCGGTGAAGACCTGGAATACGACCCCGATTTCATGGCGTTGCACCAGGCGACGGCGGGCAAGCGCGAACAGCAGTTCGGCTCGACCATCATCCCCGCCGAGCCGCCCGATTGGGCCCGTGTGGAACGCATCGCGAAGCAGCTGTGCTCGCGTACGCGAGACCTGCGCGTGCTGGTGCCTCTCACGCTGGCCTGGACCGAGAGCCGAGGCTTGCCCGGGTATGTAGAAGGTCTGCAACTCGTCGACGTCGTGCTTCAGAGATTCTGGGACGACGTGCATCCACGCGTCGTCGACGACGGCTTCGAAGACCCGCTGCCGCGCATGAATGCGCTGGCCGCATTGGCCGAAGCCGAAGGACTGGGACGCAGCGTGCGCGATGCGCGGCTGCTCGACGAAGGCGCAGGCGCGTCGATGAGCCTGCGCCAGGTCGAGGCCTTGCTCGATTCGAGCAAGACCGATCATCAGATCGATTACCCCGGCGGTATCGGCCGGTTGAAGGACGCGGTGCGGCGCGCGCAGGACAAGGCGGCGCCACCTGTGGTGGCATTGCGCGCGGCGCTGGAGTTGCTGCAGCGAATTCGCGAGACCTGCGAGCGCGCGCTGGGACAGAGCTGGGCGCCCGATTTCTCGCGGCTCGAGCGTTCGTTGCGCACCGTTGCCCAACTGTTGCCGGAGCAGGCGCATGTCGAGGCGGCAGTGGCCGGCGAAACCCACGCCGAAGCCGTTGCGCAAGAGGGCGGTGCGGCCGGGACCGTGGCGAATGGTGCTGTTGGCGGTACTGCGGCAAATGTCGGTACCGGCCTACGTCAGGTATTTATTAAGGATATTGAAATATCGAGCCGTGAAGATGTGCAGGTGCTGCTCGAGAAGGCTTGCCAGTTCATGGAACGCACGGAGCCCAGCCATCCGGCGCCCATGCTCATACGCAGGGCGCAGCGGCTGCTGGATCTCAACTTCTTCCAGATCATCGAAGAGCTCGTGCCAGAGGGATTGCAAAAGATAGAGAGCCTTGCAGGACGTCCGTTGAACGGGGGCAGCGCGGAGTAACAGGCGGAGGCCGTCGCGGGCCCCGCGAGCCGAGAGGCCGGCCGGGGGTCGTACCCACACGCATTACAGATTCAAGAGGAAGCTTATGGCAGACAACCGTGTCAGAAACAGTGGTCAGAAGTTCATTGCGCGCAACCGCGCGCCGCGTGTGCAGATCGAGTACGACGTCGAGATCTACGGCAGCGAGCGCAAGATCCAGCTGCCCTTCGTGATGGGCGTGATCGCCGATCTCGCGGGCAAGCAGATCGACCCGATGCCCGACCTCGCCGAGCGAGAGTTCATGGCAGTGGACATCGACAACTTCGACGAGCGCATGAAGGCCATCAAGCCGCGCGTTGCCTTCCAGGTGCCCAACACGCTCACCGGCGACGGCCAGATGAACGTCGACATCACCTTCGACAGCATGGACGACTTCTCGCCCGCGCGCATCGCCCGCCAGGTCGGCGCGCTGCAGCAGCTGCTCGAGGCGCGTACCGAACTGTCGAACCTGTTGTCGTACATGGACGGCAAGAACGGCGCCGAACAGCTGATCGCGCAGGCGCTGCAGAACCCGGCACTGCTGAAGTCGCTGGCATCGGCCCCGAACCCCGCCGTTGCAAAGGCAGTGGAAGCCGCGAACGAAAAGGCCGGCACGCCCGGCACGTCTTCCGAATAAGCGCGAGCAGCAGCAAGGACCGCCATCATCATGAGCACCGCCCCCAAACAGACCACCGCGCGCGCACCGGCTTCCGTCGAGACGCTGGAGCCGAACGAGTTCTCGAACCTGCTGCAGCGCGAGTTCAAGCCCAAGACCGACCAGGCCCGCGAGGCGGTGGAAAACGCCGTCAAGACGCTGGCCGTGCAGGCGCTGGAAAGCACCGTCACGGTCTCCAACGATGCGTACCGCACCGTTCAGGCCATCATTACCGAGATCGACCGCAAGCTCTCGGAGCAGATCAACCAGATCCTGCACCACGAGGAGTTCCAGCAGCTCGAAGGCGCATGGCGCGGCCTGCACTATCTGGTGAACAACACCGAGACCGACGAGCAGCTGAAGATCCGCGTGATGTGCGCATCCAAGCGTGAAGTCGCTCGCTCGCTCAAGCGCCACAAGGGCATCGGCTGGGACCAGAGTCCGCTCTTCAAGAAGATCTACGAAGCCGAGTACGGCCAGTTCGGCGGCGAGCCTTTCGGCGCACTGATCGGCGACTTCCACTTCGACCACAGCCCGCCCGACGTCGAGATGCTCGGCGAAATGGCCAAGATCGCCGCGGCCGCGCACTGCCCCTTCATCGCCGGCGCTTCGCCCACCGTGATGCAGATGGATTCGTGGCAGGAGCTTTCGAACCCGCGCGACCTGACCAAGATCTTCCAGAACACCGAACACACCGCATGGCGCTCGCTGCGCGACTCGGAAGACGCGCGCTACATCGGCCTGGCCATGCCGCGCTTCCTGGCTCGCCTGCCGTATGGTGCGCGCACCAACCCGGTCGACGAGTTCGAGTTCGAGGAAGAGACCGACTCCGCAGCCCACAACCGCTACACCTGGGCCAACTCGGCCTATGCGATGGGCGTGAACATCAACCGCTCGTTCAAGCAGTATGGCTGGTGCACGTCGATCCGTGGCGTGGAATCGGGCGGCGCTGTCGAGAACCTGCCCACGCACACCTTCCCGACCGACGACGGTGGCGTGGACATGAAGTGCCCGACCGAGATCGCCATCAGCGACCGCCGCGAGGCCGAGCTCGCCAAGAACGGCTTCATGCCGCTGGTGCACCGCAAGAACTCCGACTTCGCGGCCTTCATCGGCGCGCAGTCGCTGCAGTTGCCGGCCGAGTACTACGACGCCGACGCCACGGCCAACGCGAACCTCGCGGCACGCCTGCCGTACCTGTTCGCCTGCTGCCGCTTCGCGCACTACCTGAAGTGCATCGTGCGGGACAAGATCGGTTCGTTCCGCGAGCGCGAGGACATGGAGCGCTGGCTCAACGACTGGATCATGAACTACGTCGACGGCAGCCCCGGCACCTCGTCGCAGGACACGAAGGCAATGAAGCCGCTGGCGGCGGCGGAAGTCCAGGTGGAAGCCATCGAGGACAACCCCGGCTACTACGCCGCCAAGTTTTTTCTCCGGCCGCACTATCAGCTCGAAGGGCTGACGGTGTCGTTGCGGCTGGTTTCGAAGCTGCCATCCAACAAGAAGGACAGCAGCTAATTCAACGGCGTCCCGGAATCGGGCGCAAATAACTCTGGGGGTTTAAATCATGGCAGTAGACATGTTCATGCGCGTTGAAGGCGCAAACGGCGAATCGAAGGACTCGAACCACAAGGAGTGGACGGACATCAAGTCGTTTGCGTGGGGAGCAACGCAGCCTGGCAACATGGTCAGCGGCGGTGGCGGTGGCGTTGGCAAGGCCAGCTTCAACGACCTGCAGGTTCTGGCGCGCATCGACAAGGCGGCACCGTCCGTCATGAAGAACTGCGCAAGCGGCAAGCACCTGGGCAAGGTGGAAGTGTCGGTGTGCAAGGCCGGTGGTTCGCAGATCGAGTACACGCGCGTCACGCTCGAAGAAGTGCTGGTGACCTCGGTGCAGTACACCGCCGAACAGGGCTCGGACGCCGTGTTCGTGCAGTACGCCTTCCAGGCCGCCAAGGTGAAGCAGCAGTACTGGGAACAGACCGACAAGGGCGGCAAGGGCGCCGAGACGGTGCTGGCCTGGAACATCAAGGAAAACAAGGAGTCCTGATCTCCTTTTCCGATGCGCGGCCGGCCTTTCGGGCCGGCCGCGACGTTTTTCCCGACGGCCTCCACGGCCGTCCTTCGCACGGCGGCATTCTCAACGTTCGCGCCGCGTGCCAGCAAGTCAGCGAGGAAGCTTCATGGGCGATGGGTTTGCAGTACTGGGCGAGCGCTCAGTGGCCGAGCACACCGAATGGGTACAGCGGCAGATCCGCTCCAATCCCCAGAATGCAGGCTTGCGTCTTGCCTTGTGCCACTTTCTCGCATTGCGTGGAGAGTGGCAGCGGGCCGAAGACCAGCTCAAGCTCGCCACCAAGCTGGATCCCACTTTCACGCCCGCCAGCGTCACCTGCTCGATGGCGCTTTCGGGTGAACGCCACCGCAGCGAGTTCTGGTCGGGCGGACGCGCTCCGGCCATCGTCGGCGGCAATGCCGAATGGGTCGAGCAGCTGATCGCCGCCGCAGCCCTGCCAGCGGATCGTGCCGAGGAAGCCGCGGCCCTGCGCGAAAGCGCGCGGCAGGCCGCGCCCGCACTGAATGGCAGGCTCACCAGCGTCGACCGCTCCGATTCGCGTGCCGCGCAGGCACTTGATGGCGAGCCGGTGCAGCACAGCGATTTCGAATGGCTCTGCGACGGCGACGTGCGCATCGGTACCGTGTTCGAGTTGCTCACGCCCTCGGGCTACGCATGGCTGCCGCTGACGGAAGTGCGCCGCGTCAAGTTTTCCCGGCCGCAGCACCTCGTCGACCTGCTGTGGGCCCCCACCGAATTCGAACTGCACGACGGCCGCGCGCTCAACGGCCTGGTGCCGGTGCGCTATCCGGGCCAGCTCGAGGGCCTCGACGACGAGGCCGCGCTGGGCCGCCGCACCGACTGGCTGCCGCTGGCCGGCGAAGAGCAGTACGCAGGCCTGGGCCAGCGCACGCTGATCAGCGAGGCCGGCGACCATTCGCTGCTCGACCTGCGCCTCATCGAGATCTCGCGCGAGGGCAGCGCCGGATGAGCGGAATGATGGACACCGACGGCGACCAGCAGGAAAGCGTCGCGCGCGACCGCCTGCAGCCGGTGCTGCTCGACCGCCTCACCGACAAGGCGCCGCAGACCCGACAGGAGCGCGCGGGGGCCTTCCTCATGAGCGGCAGGCTGCTGCGCGACTCGGTGCTGCGCGACCTGCAGTGGCTGCTCAACACCACCAACTTCGGCGCCGAGCACAACATCAACACCATGCCGCGCGCGCGCCGCTCGGTGCTGAACTTCGGCGTTCGCGGCTGGGCCGGCGGGCGCATGTCCGAAGTCGACTTCGCCGATGTCGAGGCCGCCATCCGCGCGGCCATCATCGACTTCGAGCCGCGCATCATGAAAGACAGCATCGACGTGCGCTGCGTGACCGATGCGACCGACCTCGAGCACCACAACCTGCTCGCGCTGGAGATCCGCGGCACCTTGTGGTCGGTGCCGTATCCCATCGAATTCATCCTGCGTTCCGAACTCGATCTCGAAAGCGGGCACATGGTCCTTCGGCCTACCGGAGGCCTCTGATGGATGCCCGGCTGCTGGACTACTACAACCGCGAGCTCACCTACATGCACGAGCTCGGGGCCGAGTTCGCGCAGCGCTACCCGAAGATCGCGGGCCGCCTCGGCATGCGAGGCATCGAGGTCAGCGACCCGTACGTGGAGCGGCTGCTCGAAGGCTTCAGCTTCCTCACCGCGCGCATCCAGCTCAAGATGGACGCCGAGTTCCCGCGCTTCTCGCAGCGGCTGCTCGAAGTGGTGTACCCCAACTTCCTCGCACCGCTGCCCGCCATGGCGGTGGTGCAGATCGACGGCAACCTCAACGAAGGCTCGCTGAAGGCCGGCTACGAACTGCCGCGCCACACCATCCTGCGCGGCCGGATGATCAAGGGCGAGCAGACGGCCTGCGAGTTCCGCACCGGCCATGCCGTCACGCTGTGGCCCATCCGCATCGCCGAGGCCGGCATCGGGCCGGTGCCGGCGGAGATCGCGCATGCGATGCCCATGGTCGCCCGGCAGGCGAAGAGCGCCATCACCATCAAGCTCGAAGCAGTGGGCGGCGCGCGCTTTGCCGACATGCCGCTGGACCGGCTCGAATTCTTCCTCTCGGGCGCGGAGCTGCATGCGCTGCGCATGCTCGAACTCTCGACGCACCACAGCGTCGGCGTGGTGTGCCGCAGCGGGCCCGGCACCACGGCGCGCATCGTGCCGCTGGGTGACGATGCCATCAGGCACGAGGGCTTCGAGCCCGACCAGGCGCTGCTGCCCTATGACGCGCGTTCGTTCCAGGGCTACCGCCTGCTGCACGAGTACTTCGCCTTCCCCGACCGCTACCTGTTCTTCAGCGTGAACAAGCTGCGTGCGGCGGTCGCGGCCATGGGCGGCACGACGATGGAAATTGTGATCCTGCTCGACCGCGCGGATGCCGACCTCGAACGCCTGGTCGACGCCAAGCATTTCTCGCTGTTCTGCACGCCCATCATCAACCTCGTGCCGCGCCGCAGCGACCGCATTCCGGTGGGGCCGGGCCAGCACGAGCACCATGCGGTGATCGACCGCACGCGTCCGCGCGACTTCGAGATCTTCACGGTAGAGCGCGTCACCGGCCACATGGCCAACGGCTCGGAGGAGCGCGAATTCCGGCCCTTCCTCGGCTCCTTCGCGGCCGACGATGGCGACTTCGGCGCCTACTTCTCGCTGCGCCGCGAACCGCGCCTCGTGTCGGACCGCGCGCGCGCGCAGGGTACGCGCACCAGCTACACCGGCAGCGAGGTCTATGTGTCGCTCGTCGACCAGCACGACGCGCCGTTCCCGCACAGCCTGCGCCACATCACGCTCGACGCGCTGTGCACCAACCGCGACCTGCCGCTGCTGCTGCCGACCGGGCTCGAATCCGACTTCACGCTGCGCGTGTCCGCGCCCGTTCGCTCCATACGCATCCTGCGCGGGCCTTCGCGGCCCTACCCGGCGCTGGCCGAGGGCGCGCTCACCTGGCGCCTCATCAGCCACCTGGGCCTCAATTACCTGAGCCTCACAGACGTCGACCCCACGCAGGGCGCGGCCGCGCTGCGCGAGATGCTCGACCTGTACGGCAACCTCGCCGACCCCTCGGTGCGCCGCCAGATCCAGGGCGTGCGCTCGATGGCGCTGGCGCCGGTGTTCCGCCGCCTGCCCGAGCCCGGCCCGATCGTGTTCGGCCGCGGCGTGGAGATCGCGCTCAAGATCGACGAGGTCGCGTTCTCGGGCGCGAGCCCGTATCTCTTCGGCGCGGTGCTGGAGCAGTTCTTCAGCCGCCACGTGTCGCTCAACGCGTTCACGGAATTCGCGCTGGCCAGCCTGCAGCGCGGCGAAATCGCGCGCTGGACCCCGCGCGTGGGACGTCGCCCCGCCGTATGAGCGAAACGGGCTTCACCGACGCGGTGCAGCAGCACCAGGAGCAGCAGGAAGCCGCTTCGGCCGGACATGCGCAGGGCGTGGTGCCGGACGCGGCAGAGATCGCCGTCGATCACGAGGTCCTCCAAGCGTCCGCGCAAGGAGCAGGCCTGCCCCCCGCGCGCGGGATCGCGCAGGCCGACCCGGAGCTCTGGGCCAGGCTGCTCGAGCAGCCCTTCGAGCACGACCTTTTCATGCTGCTGCGCCGCCTGGACGCGCAGGACGACCATCCGCTGCTGGGCCGCGCGCCACGCCCGCTCGACGAGCCGCTGCGCCTCGGGCAGGAGCCCTCGATGGCCTTCGCGCCATCGAACGTCTCGGGCGTCGAGGCCGACAGCGACGGGCCGCCGCGCATCTCGATCTACGGCTTCGGCCTGTTCGGCCCCAACGGCCCGCTGCCGCTGCACCTGACGGAGTACGCGCGCGAGCGCAAGCGGCACCACGCCGACAACACCATCAGCGCGTTCGCCGACCTGTTCCACCACAGGCTCATCCTGCTGTTCTACCGGGCCTGGGCCGACGCCCAGTCGGTCAACAGCCTGGACCGCACCGATGGCCACCGCTTCGTCGACTACGTCGCGAGCCTCATG
Organism: Variovorax sp. 350MFTsu5.1; assembly: GCF_048302515.1. Lineage (NCBI taxonomy): Bacteria > Pseudomonadati > Pseudomonadota > Betaproteobacteria > Burkholderiales > Comamonadaceae > Variovorax > Variovorax sp. 350MFTsu5.1. The sequence continues at coordinate 317,928 of NZ_CP157620.1, forward strand.
AACATGGGCCAGCCCGGCCTCAAGGAGCGCGACCGCATCGCCGACCATGCGCGCACCTTCATGGCGGGCCACCTCGTTCGCCAGACGCGCAACCCCGAAGGGCTGATCCAGATCATGCGGCTCTACTTCGACGTGCCGGTGCGCATCGACGAGTTCGTGAGCGACTGGGTGATGATCGACGAGCGCCAGGTCAGCCGCATCGGCACGCTCGGGCGCAACCACCGGCTCGGAGGCGGCGCCACCATCGGCCTCGCGGTGCGCGACGCGCAGAGCAAGTTCCGCCTCGAACTCGGTCCGCTCTCGCAGGAGCAGTACCGCGAGTTCCTGCCGGGCAGCAAGCGGCTGCAGCAGGTGGTCGACTGGGTGCGCCAGTACGTCGGCATCGAGTTCGCGTGGGAGCTGCGGCTCGTGCTCAAGAAGCAGGACGCGCACGGCATGCGGCTCAACAGCAACCAGCGGCTGGGCTGGGGCAGCTGGCTGGGCACGCGCATGTCCGACACCGACGCTGGCGACATGCTGTTCCAGCCCGAAGCATTGTTTTCCCGTTCCGCATCGGCGGCTCCTACCGATGCATTCCTTACCCGCTCTTCCGCAACTTCGCGCGAGACGCCGACGACATGACCACATCACGGTCTTTTCGCGAAACACCGTGGAACCGGCTCTGCCGGGCCACAGGTGTTGCCCCCTGCAAGGGGGTTGGCGTAGCGACACGAAGTGCGCGAAGACTGGGGGTTAGCTTTAATCCATGACCGACATCCGCCGCGTCTCCCTGTTCTCGAAGCTCAATCCGATGCTCTACAAGGCATTGGAGACCGCCACCGCCTTCGCCAAGCTGCGCGGCAACGCCTACGTCGAGCTGGTGCACTGGTTGCACCAGATCCTGCAGCAGCAGGACAGCGACATGCTGCGCATCATCAGGCGCGCGGGGCTCAATCTCGACGCGGTCGAGCAGGACCTGGTGCGCGCCCTCGACCGGCTGCCGCATGGCGCCACGTCGATCAGCGACATCTCCGAGCACGTCGACAACGCCGTGGAGCGCGCGTGGGTCTATGCGAGCCTGCGCTTCGAGGCCACCTCGATCCGCGGCGCCTACCTGCTCGCGGGCATCATCAAGACGCCGGGGCTGCGGCAGGTGCTCTCGGGCATCTCGCGCGAGTTCGACAAGATCGTGCCCGACGTGCTGGTGGCGCAGCTGGCCGCATGGACCGAAGGCTCGCCCGAGGACGACTTCGATGCCGCAGCGGCCAGCGCAGCAGGCGGCGCGCCGGCCGCGGCGCACCAGCAGGGCGACGGCCCCGCAGCCGGTGGTTCCGCGCTCGCCAAGTACGCGAGCGACCTCACCGCCAAGGCGCGCGCGGGCGAGCTCGATCCGGTCTATGGCCGCGACGACGAGATCCGCCAGATCATCGACATCCTGATGCGCCGCCGCCAGAACAACCCGCTGCTCACAGGCGAGGCCGGCGTCGGCAAGACGGCGGTGGTCGAAGGCCTGGCCTCGCGCCTCGCCGCGGGCGACGTGCCGCCCTCGCTGAAGGACGTGTCGCTGTGGGTGCTCGACCCCACGCTGCTGCAGGCCGGCGCGGGCGTGAAGGGCGAGTTCGAACAGCGGCTGCGCCAGGTGATCGACGAAGTCGAGAAGAGTCCGAAGCCGATCGTGCTCTTCGTCGACGAGGTGCACACGCTGGTGGGCGCGGGCGGCCAGGCCGGCACCGGCGACGCGGCCAACCTGCTCAAGCCCGCGCTCGCGCGCGGGCGGCTGCGCACCATCGGCGCGACCACCTGGTCGGAGTACAAGAAGTACATCGAGAAAGACCCGGCGCTCACGCGGCGCTTCCAGACCATCCAGGTGCACGAGCCCACCGAGCCCAAGGCGGTGCTGATGCTGCGCGGCATCTCTGCCGAGCTCGAGAAGCATCACGGCGTGCTCATCCTCGACGCCGCGCTCGAGGCGGCCGTGAGCCTGTCGCACCGCTACATTCCCGCGCGCCAGCTGCCCGACAAGGCCGTGAGCCTGCTCGACACCGCATGCGCGCGCGTGGCGCTGAGCCAGCACGCGCTGCCCGCCGCCATCGAAGACCTGCAGCGCCGCATCGAGGTGCTGGGCATCGAGTCGGGCATCGCGGGGCGCGAGGCCGCCATCGGCGTGGGCGAGCACCAGCGCGTGGAAGACATCGCGGCGCAGGTCGAGCAGGCGAAGGCCGAGCTCGAGGTGCTGGAGAAGCGGCGCGTGGAAGAAAGCGCGCTGGTCGAGCGCATCGTCGCGCTGCGCAAGCAGCTCTCGCCGGCGGCAGTGCCGCAAGCTCAGGCCGAGGCATCGGACGCGGAAGGCGCCGAGGATGTCGAAGCCGCGGCCAATGCTGACGTGGACCCCGATACGCCTCCCGCCGAACCCCAGCGCACGCCCGACGAAATTCGCGCCGAACTCAACGAAGCGCAGGACAGGCTTTCGCAGCTGCAGGGCGAGTCGCCGCTCATCCTCGCCGCCGTCGATGCGCAGGCTGTCGCCACCGTGGTGGCCGACTGGACTGGCATTCCCATCGGCCGCATGGTGCGCGACGACGCGCAATCGGTGCTCAAGCTCGGCGAGATCCTCTCGGCGCGCGTGGTCGCGCAGCCCGATGCGCTGGAAACCATCTCGCGCCGCATCCGCACCGCGCGCGCGCGGCTGGACAACCCCAACAAGCCCGTCGGCGTGTTCCTGCTGTGCGGCCCCTCGGGCGTCGGCAAGACCGAGACGGCGCTGGCGCTCTCCGAAGCGCTGTACGGGGGCGAGCAGAACCTCGTCACCATCAACATGAGCGAGTTCCAGGAGTCGCACACCGTCTCCACGCTGAAGGGCGCGCCGCCCGGCTACGTGGGCTATGGCGAAGGCGGCGTGCTTACCGAAGCCGTGCGCCGCAGGCCCTACAGCGTGGTGCTGCTCGACGAGATCGAGAAGGCGCACACCGACGTGCACGAGATCTTCTTCCAGGTCTTCGACAAGGGCTGGATGGAAGACGGCGAAGGCCGCCACATCGACTTCCGCAACACCGTGATCATCATGACCTCGAACGTCGGCACCGACCTGGTCATGCAGCTGTGCGAAGACCCGACCCTGCGCCCCGACCCCGAGCCGCTGGCCGCCGCGCTGCGCGAGCCGCTGCTCAAGGTGTTCGCGCCCGCGCTGCTGGGCCGCCTCGTTGTAGTGCCTTATTACCCGTTGCACGCAGAGGCGTTGCATCGCATCATCCGCCTCCAGCTCGATCGCATCGCGACGCGCCTGCAGGCGAACCACGGCATCGCACTGGCCTACGACGACAGCGCCGTCGAGCTCGTCGCACGCCGCTGCACCGCCATCGAATCGGGCGGCCGGATGATCGACGCGATCCTCACGCACACCATCCTTCCGCGCCTGAGCGAGGAAGTCATCGGTGCCACCGTCAGTGCGCGCAAGCTGAGCGGCGTGCAGCTCAGCGCCGCGGACGACGACTTCCGCTACGAATTTTCCGAAGCGTAAAAAAATAGAAGGAGACAACCCCCATGGCCAGAGTCGTTCGAGCCCACACGCCACTGGACGAGAGCCAGCTGCTGTTCCGCTCGATGCGGGGCACGGAGGGTTTGTCGCAGCTTTTCGAGTTCGAGGTCGACCTGCTGAGTCCGAGCGCGTCGCTGGATCTGAAGGCAATGCTCGGCAAGCCGCTCGCGCTCGAGATCCAGACGGCGGTGGCCGGTTCGCCGCGCTTTCTCAATGGCCAGGTGGTGCGCTTCGCCGCGGTGGGGCGCGAAGGCGGCACCTCGCGTCACACGGTCTACCGCGCCACCGTGCGCCCGTGGCTCTGGTACCTGACGCGGTCGAGCGACAACAAGATCTTCCAGGGCAAGTCGGTGGTCGAAGTCATCGAGGAGGTGCTCTCCGACTACGGCTTCGCCTACGAGAACAAGCTCTGCGAGAACTACCGGCAGTGGGAGTACTGTGTGCAGTACAACGAGAGCGACTTCGCCTTCGTGAGCCGGCTCATGGAACTCGAGGGCATCTACTACTACTTCAAGCACGACAGGAACCAGCACACGCTGGTGCTTGCCGACGACCTGAGCGCGCACCAGCCGATGCCTGGGTACGAGACCATCGATTACTTCGCGGCCGACCGCGACATCGACGAGGACCTGGAGGTCATCCGCGAATGGCAGCCGAGCGAGGAGATCCGCTCGGGCAGCTACACCGTGAACGACTTCAACTTCACCACGCCCAAGGGCGACCTGTCGAACGTGCGGGCCCTGCCGAGGCAGCACGATCACGCCGACCACGAGATCTACGAATGGCTGGGCGACTATCCGTCGCCCGGCGACGGCGAGCACTACGCGCGAGTGCGGCTTGAAGAAGTGCAGGCCCTGGCGCAGCGCAGCGCCGGCCATGCCACCGTGCGCGGCATGGCCCCCGGCTACAGCTTCAAGATGCGCAATTCGCCGCGCGGTGAGGACAACCGGGAACACCTGATCGTTGCCGTGTCCTATGCCTTGCGCGAAGGCGGCTACGCAACCGGCGCCGAATCGGGCGGGTACGACTTCAACTTCGTGGTGCAGCCCACCACGCTGCCGTTCAGGGCGCCACGCCAGACGCCGCTGCCACGCACTGGCGGGCCGCAGACCGCAACGGTGGTGGGGCCCGAGGGAGAAGAGATCTGGACGGACGAATACGGTCGAGTGAAGGTGCAGTTCCACTGGGACCGCTACGGGCAGCGCAACGAGAACAGCTCGCGCTTCGTGCGGGTGTCGCACATCTGGGCGGGGGAGCGTTTCGGGGGCGTGTTCACGCCGCGCATCGGCCAGGAGGTGGTGGTGGACTTCATCGGGGGGCGGGTCGACCGGCCGGTGATCGTGGGGCGCGTGTACAACGCCGACCAGATGCCGCCGTTCTCGCTGCCAGGCGAGGCGACGAAGAGCGGTGTGGTGACGCGCTCGAGCAAGGGCGGTTCACCGGCGAACGCGAATGCGCTGGTGTTCGAGGACGCAATGGGCGCCGAGCAGGTGCTGCTGCATGCCGAGCGCAACCTGGACACCGAGGTGGAGGCGGACGAGACGCACACCACGGGCGCGACGCGCACCACGCTGATCAAGGGCCATGAGTCGGCGACCTACGAGTCGGGCGAGGAGCGGCACATCACCGCGGGTGCGGTGGAGACCATCGACGGCGGCGAGGAGCGCACGGTGACGGGGGGTGCGACGGAGACGGTGAGCGACGGCGAGAAGCGCACCATCACCGGCGGCGCGACGGAGATCATCACGGGCGGCGAGACCCGCACGGTGAACGACGGCATCGTCGAGACCGTCAACGGCAGCGTGCAGCTGACGGTGAACGGCAGCACGATCCGGCTCGTGAGCGGTTCGGACATCCGCATCGTGGGCGGCGGGCGCATCGAGATCGTCAATGCCGTCGACACCAAGATCGTGCTCGGTCCCGATACCACGGTGGTCACCGGGCCCAAGATCGTGGACGCCCCCACGATCGTGCACAACTCGACCAACTACACGCTCAACACGAGCAACTACACGCTGAACGCCAACGTGATCGTCTACAACGTGCCGGACCACACGGTGAACACGGATGACCACTTCCACTGGCGAGAGACCAACTATCACGCGTCGTGGGTCAAGAAGTCCCAGTTCACGGCGCAGGCCTACGACTTCTATGCCGTCAAGGTGATGCTGTCGGTGGGGACCTTCACTTCGATCAACGGGCTCTTCGTCAACATGGCGGTGGTCAACTCCAACGAGAACATCTGGCAGAAGAAGATCGCGTTCGCCGACCTGAAGATCGTGGGCAAGCACCTGTCGAAAGGCGCCCTGCGCCTGGCCTACGGGGCATTCTGGGTCCGCACGAACTGAGGCGCGGGGCGCTCTAAGAAGAATCCGCCGGCAGCTTCCGGCGTAAGGGCAGGGCAGGAGCAGAAAGAGGACAAGGAGACATTCATGGCCAGAGTCGTACGCGCGCATACCCCCCTGGGGGACGATCAGCTGCTGTTCCGCTCGATGCGGGGCACCGAGGGGTTGTCGCAGCTGTACGAGTTCGAGGTGGATCTTCTGAGCCGGAATCCCACGGTCGACCTCAGGTCGATGCTGGGAAAGCCGTTGACGCTCGAGATCCTCACCGCCGGGCAGGAGCCGCGGTTCCTGGACGGCCATGTGGTGCAGTTCTCCGCGATCGGCCGCGAGGGCGACACCGAGCGCCATACCATCTACCGGGCGTCGGTGCGGCCCTGGCTGTGGTATCTCACGCGTTCGAGCGACTGCAAGATCTTCCAGGACAGGACGGTGGTGGAGATCCTCGAGGAGGTGCTCGGCGGCTACGGCTTTCCGGTCGAGAACAAGCTGTGCGGCAGCTACCGCCAGTGGGAGTACTGCGCGCAGTACAACGAGAGCGACTTCGCCTTCGTGAGCCGGCTCATGGAGCTCGAGGGCATCTACTACTACTTCAGGCACGAGAACGGCCGGCACACGCTGGTGCTCGCCGACGACCTGAGCGCGCACGAGCCGCTGCCCGACTACGACTGCATCGACCATTTCGCCACCGACCGCGACATCACCGAAGACATGGAAGTGATCCGCGAGTGGCAGCCCGCCGAGGACCTGCGAAGCGGCCGCTACGTGGTGGACGACTACAACTTCACCACGCCCAAGGGCGACCTCATCAACGTGCGCAGCCAGCCTGGCGACTACGATAACGCCGACCACGAGATGTACGAATGGCTCGGCGACTACCCGTCCGCCGGCGACGGCGAGCACTATGCGCGCATGCGCCTGGAAGAGGCGCAATCGCTGGCAGTGCGGAGCGCGGGCCGCTCCACGGTGCGCGGCATGGCGCCGGGCGGCAGGTTCACGCTGCGCAACGCCCCGCGCGGCGACGACAACCAGGACTACTTGGTCGTGGCCGTGTCGTACGCGCTGCGCGAAGGCGGCTATGCGAGCGGTGCGCAGCAGGGCAATTACGACTTCGACTTCGTCGTGCAGCCGGCGGACAAGCCCTTTCGCGCGCCACGCCAGACGCCGCTGCCGCGCATGGCCGGGCCGCAGACCGCAACGGTGGTGGGGCCCGAGGGAGAAGAGATCTGGACGGACGAATACGGTCGAGTGAAGGTGCAGTTCCACTGGGACCGCTACGGGCAGCGCAACGAGAACAGCTCGCGCTTCGTGCGGGTGTCGCACATCTGGGCGGGGGAGCGTTTCGGGGGCGTGTTCACGCCGCGCATCGGCCAGGAGGTGGTGGTGGACTTCATCGGGGGGCGGGTCGACCGGCCGGTGATCGTGGGGCGCGTGTACAACGCCGACCAGATGCCGCCGTTCTCGCTGCCAGGCGAGGCGACGAAGAGCGGTGTGGTGACGCGCTCGAGCAAGGGCGGTTCGCCGGCGAACGCGAATGCGCTGGTGTTCGAGGACGCGATGGGCGCCGAGCAGGTGCTGCTGCATGCCGAGCGCAACCTGGACACCGAGGTGGAGGCGGACGAGACGCATACCACGGGTGCGACGCGCACCACGCTGATCAAGGGGCACGAGTCGGCGACCTACGAGTCGGGCGAGGAGCGGCACATCACCGCGGGTGCGGTGGAGACCATCGACGGCGGCGAGGAGCGCACGGTGACGGGGGGTGCGACGGAGACGGTGAGCGACGGCGAGAAGCGCACCATCACCGGCGGCGCGACGGAGATCATCACGGGCGGCGAGACCCGCACGGTGAACGACGGCATCGTCGAGACCGTCAACGGCGACGTGCTGCTGGTGGTCAACGGCACGGCCGTGCGGCTGGTCACGGGTGCGGACATCCGCATCACGGGCAGCGGGCGGCTGGAGATCATCAATGCCCTCGACGGCAAGCTAGTGATAGGGCCGCACCTGACGACGGTGACCGGCACCAAGACCGTGTCCGCGCCGACGATGACCTACAACGCCACCAACTACATCATCAACACCACCAACTACACGTTGAATGCGAACGTGTCGGTGTTCAACACGCCGAGCCAGACCAGCAATGCGGCGGACCAGTCGTGGCTCTACAAGCTGTGGAACGGCATCACCTACAAGCGCTTCCGGCTCTTCCTGCGGGCGACCGACGTCTATGGCGCGAAGGTGCAGCTCTCGGCGGCCAACACCATGCTCAACGTCGTGTTCGCGAACTGGTCCCTCCAGTTCATCATCGACGCGCCGATCGCGATGAAGACCCTCACGAAGGAGCGCCACATCTTCGGGCTGAAGATCGCACAGCCGTCGGGCATCAAGTTCACCCTCAACAAGGCCACGAACCGGAAGTGAAGAGCCGATCCGCCGAAGCCGCAGGAAAGGAAAGCCGCCATGGACAGAATCGTCCGCGCCCATACCCCGCTGGGTGACGACCAGCTGCTGTTTCGCTCGATGCGAGGCAGCGAGGGACTGTCGCAGCTCTTCGAGTTCGAGGTCGAGTTGCTGAGCGCCAACGCCTCGATCGATGCGAAGTCCCTGCTGGGCAAGCCGCTCGCGCTCGAGATACGGACCGCGGGCGCCCCGCGCTTCCTGCACGGCCATGTCTCACGCTTCACCGTGGTGGGGCGCGAGGGCGGAAGGACTCGCCACACCATCTACCGCGCGACGGTGCGTCCGTGGCTCTGGTATCTAACCCGGGCGAGCAACAGCCGCGTGTTCCAGGGCAAGAGCGCGGTGCAGATCATTGCAGAGGTGCTGGACGCCTACGGCTTCGTGTTCGAGAACCGGCTCTGCGGCGACTACCGCGCCTGGGACTACTGCGCGCAGTTCAACGAGACCGACTTCGCGTTCGTCAGCCGGTTGATGGAGCTCGAAGGAATCTACTACTACTTCAAGCACGAGAGGAACCAGCACACGCTGGTGATGGCCGACGACATCTCCGGCCATGACGAGTTGCCCGACTACGGCTGCATCGACTTCTTCGCGGCCGACCGTCCGATCGGGGACGACCTCGAGGTCGTCGATGCCTGGCAGCCCAGCGCCGAGCTGCGCACCGGCAGCTATGCGGTGGGCGACTTCAACTTCACCATGCCCAGGGCCGACATGTTCAGCGTGCGGAAGTTGCCGATCGGCGCGAGCCAGGATGGCCACGACATGTACGAGTGGATGGGCGATTACGCAGCGCCGGGCCAGGGCGAGCATTACGCGCGCGTGCGGCTCGAGGAGGCGCAGGCGCTGTCGGAGCGCAGCGACGGCCATGCCACCGTGCGCGGCATGGCGCCCGGCTGGCGCTTCACGATGCGCGGCGCGCCGCGCGATGCCGACAACCGCGAATACCTGCTGGTGTCGGTGGCGTACGACCTTCGCGAGGCCGGCTATGCGAGCGACGAGGGCCGGGGCCGCTACAGCTTCGGATTCGTGGCGCAGCCCGCGGCCCTGCCTTTCCGTGCGCCGCGTGGCACGCCGATGCCCCTAGCCACCGGGCCGCAGACTGCCACCGTGGTCGGCCCGGCCGGACAGGAAATCTGGACCGACGAGTACGGCCGCGTGAAGCTGCAGTTCCGCTGGGACCGCCAGGGGCAGTCCAACAAGGACAGCTCTGCCTGGGTGCGCGTGTCGCAGGCTTGGGCCGGGGACGGCTTCGGCACGGTGCACGTGCCGCGCGTGGGCCAGGAGGTGGTGGTCGACTTCATCGGCGGGCGCGTGGACCGGCCCATCGTGATCGGGCGTGTCTACAACACCGATTGCATGCCGCCCTTCGACCTGCCAGCGGAAGCCACCAAGAGCGGCATCGTGTCGCGCTCGACCCCCGGCGGCACACCCGCGGACGCCAACGCCATCGTGTTCGAGGACAGGATGGGCGCCGAGCAGGTGCTGCTGCATGCGCAGCGCAACCTCGACACCGAGGTCGAGGCCGACGAGACCCACACCACCGGCGGCACGCGCACCACGCTGATCAAGGGTCACGAGTCTTCCACCTTCGAGTCCGGCGAGGAGCGCCACATCACGCAGGGCGCAGTGGAGACCATCGATGGCGGAGAGACGCGCACCGTGACCGGCGGCGCGATCGAAAGCGTATCGGACGGCGAGAAGCGCACCATCACCGGCGGCGCCACCGAGATCATCAGCGGCGGCGAGCGGCGCACGGTCACCGGCGGCATCGACGAGACCGTCAACGGCGACGTGATCGTCACCGTCAATGGCGCGGTGCTGCGCCTCGTGACAGGTGCCGACATCCGCATCACGTGCGCGGGCCGCGTGGAGATCATCAATGCCATCGACGGCAAGCTGGTGCTCGGTCCCGACAACACGGTGGTCACCGGCCCCAAGACGGTTACCGCTCCCGACATCACCTACAACAGCACGACGTCCGAGATCAACGTGACGAACTTCAAGCTCAACGCGACCGTGAGCGTCTACAACACGCCCACCCAGATCATGAAGGGCGACACCGACAACTGGTGGCAGCGCATGCTGATGGAGGGCACCAAGCGCCAGGCGCTCGCCTATGCCTGGAGCTTCGACCGGTATGGCAACAAGATGCAGTTCTCGGGCATCAACTGGCTGATCCAGAGCCTGTTCGTGAACATCTCCGGGGTCAACTGGCTGGAGGCCAAGTACAGGCCCAAGCTCAAGGCGCTGAAGAGGAAGAAGAGCGTCGTCACCGCCAACGCCGGCGGAACCGAATCGACCAGCACCGGGCTGGAGAACAACACATGAGGCGCGCGCCCCCCGGCTGCGCAATGCCCCGGATCGAAAGGATGCTCGCATGCAGTGGGCCGACATCCTCGGCATGAGCGTCGGGGACCTCGTGGCGCTGGCCGCCGTCGTGCTGGCCGTGCTGCTCATCGGCGGCAGCGTGGTCACCAGCGCGCGCTTTCGCGGCGAGGAGAAGCTGTGGGAGCAGCTGCGCGCCCATGGGCGGCGCACCGAGGCCGAGATCCTCGGCATCGCGCGCCCGCCCGACCGCCTCATCATGCGCGGGCGTCATGCGGCCGACATGGCCGCCGCGGAGCTGCGGCTGACGTTCAGCGACGCCGCCGGCCAGCGCCGCGACGCCAGCGTGCGCACCTTCATCGACACCGAGCTGATCGCCAACTTCACTGCGGGGCGCAAGGTCCACGTGGTCCATTCCGACGACGAGCCGCCTCAGGTGGCGATCGACCGAGATCGCACGCAACTCGAGATACCCAGTACCGACTGATGAAGATCATCAAGCCGCTGCGCGTCAGCATGCTCACCCGCCCCTTTCCGAAGGACCAGCGCCACTGGCTTTCGATGACCGCGATCGCCATGGCGGACGGCCTCGCCGCCGACGCGCGCCTGGTGCCTGAGCCCGAGATCTGGAAGACCCTCGCCGCGGAGCTCGGCAACGACTTCGCCTTCGATGCGGGCATGCCCAAGGCCGGACCCGAATTCCTCGTCACGGGCAACGCCTACACGCACCACCAGCAGGACAAGACCCAGTGCGCAGTCTCGGTGCAGCTGCAGGGCCGGCGCAAGACGCTGCACGTATCGGGCGACCGGTTCTGGCTCGACGGCCGGGCTACCGCGCCGCAGCCCTTCGATGCGATGCCCATCGACTGGCGCCATGCCTTCGGCGGACCCGGGCATGCGGAAAACCCCGTCGGCATCGGTCTGCACGACGAGGTCGTCAACGGGCTTCGCACGCGGCGCCTGCCGAACATCGAACTGCCTGCGCAGCGCCTGAACCGGCCCGACGAGGTCCGCGCGCCCGCGGGCTTCGGTGCCCTGGACGAAACCCGTCCCTCGAGGGCGGTGCGCCTCGGGCGCAACTACGACGAGCATTGGAAGCAGCACCTGTTTCCCGGCTATGCCTCCGACATGGATTGGCGCTACTTCAACGTCGCGCCCGAAGACCAGTGGCTCACCCCGGCGGAAGGCGGCCTCGAGGGCGCCGCGTTCGAGATCGTCAACATGCACCCGGTGCATCCCGTGCTGTCGGGACGCCTGCCCGACTGGCGCGTGCGCGGCTTCGTGGTCCGCGGCGCGCATCATCCGCGCCCGTTGGACGGCGCGGCGCTGGAGGACTTTCCGCTCGCCTTGAGCACGGCCTGGTTCTTTCCGCACTTGGAACGCGTGGCCCTGATCTTTCACGGCGTGACGCCGATCGCCGAGGACGACGCGGCCGACATCAGCCATGCGATGGTTGCGCTCGAGGAGGGCGTCGAGGCGCCGCTTCCGCTCGAAGGCTACCGGGAGACGCTGGTCACGCGCTGCGAGTCGGAAGACCGCGCGCTCTATTTCATGCGCGACGAGCAGCTGATGCCGGAGCGCATCATCGGCCCGTGGCCGGATCTCGACGCGGCGATGCCGCCGCCGAGTCCGCTCAAGCGCAACATGCAGGCACGCGCGAAGCAGCTGAGTGCCGAGCTGGACGCGAAGGCCCGCGCGGCCGGCGTGGACACTTCCGAATACGAGAAGGCCGTGCCCGCCGACCCAGCCTTGCCGACGCTGCGCGAGCTGCCCGCCTTCATCGCGAAGATGCGCCAGTCGATCGCCGACCAGCGCCGCAAGCTCGACGAGGCCCGCGAGGAAATCGACCGTGCGGCAAAGGCCAATGCCCCCGAGTCGCGCAAGGCCGGCTTCGACACATCCACGTTCGTCGCCGAGGCCGCCTCGACGAAGCCCAAGGGCCCGCCGCGCTTCGACATGTGGCCGCGCGTCGAGCGAATGGCGAGCGACAACCATGCGGGCGGGGCGACCCCGATGACGGCCGAAGCCAGGGCGCAGATGAAGCGGATGATCGAGGGGGCGGACGAGAAGCTGCTCGCGAACTACCGGCGCACGGCCCAATACCAGGACGCCGCCGACCCCATGCCCTCGGAAGCGGCGCGACGGGTGCGCGAGCAGGTCGCCTCCATCCTTGCGGGCTCGCGCGATTTTTCGGGCATGGACCTGACAGGTGCCGATCTCTCCGGCATGGACCTGCGGGGCACGCGCTGGCACGAGACCCTGCTCGAAAGCGCGGACTTCACCGGCAGCTGCCTCGACGACGCCGACATGTCGCAGGCGCTGCTCGTGCGTGCCAGGTTCGTGCGCACTTCGCTGCAGGGCGCGAACTTCGCCAAGGCCAACATGGCGCTTGTGCATGCCGAATCGGCCGACTTCAGCCGGTCCCGCTTCGACGGAGCCACGCTCGACCAGCTCCATGCGAGCGGCTGCGATTTTGCGGAAGCGGCCATGGACAACCTGGTGCTGAGCCAGGCGCGCATCGAGGGCTGCAGCTTCGAGGATGCCAGGCTCTCGGCCGTCGATTTCGACGACGGCACCGAACTGCGGGTGGTGCGCTTCGACCGCGCGCGCCTGTACAAGGCATCGTGGATCGAATGCGCGGTACAGGAGCTGAGCTTCATCGGCGCACAGCTCGAGACCTGCGACTGGACCGACACCCGCTGCGATGGCGGCATCGACTTCTCGGCAGCGCGGATCGACAGCACCTGCTTCGTGGGCGAGGCGGTGCTGCGGCATGCCTGCTTCCGCGATGCTTCGCTGGTCGACTGCAGCCTGCGCGACGCGCGGCTCGACGAAGCCGACTTCACGCAGGCGAAGCTGGACAACAGCGACTTCTCGAACGCATCGATGCGCGGCGCCGTGCTGCACCGTGCGGACGCCATGAACTGCATGTTCGTTCGTACCGACCTCACCGCGGCTTCGCTGGTGGACATCAACCTCATTGCCGCGAACCTCGACAAGGCCGTGCTGGTTTCGGCCGACTTCCTTCGGGCCAACCTGTTCCAGGCCGACCTCGGGCAGTGCCTGATCGACGATACGACCCGCTTCGACGAGGCCTACACCGAGCAGGTCAAGACGGTGCCACGGCGCAAGCCCGAAGAGAAGACCGCATGACACCCACGCGATTGCAGGCCATGGTCAAGGGCGGACAGGAGATCAGGGAGCGGTCGCTGCGCGGCCTCGACCTGCGCGGGCTCGACCTCTCCGGCGGATTGTTCGCGCACAGCGACTTCACCGGCGTCGAACTGGAGGGCGCCAATCTGGAGGGGAGCGTGTTCGACGAATGCCGGTTCGAGGGCGCCGCCCTCGGCTCCTCCAACTTGGCCGACTGCGTCTTCAATGCCTGCGAGGCGGCGGACGCCGGGCTGGACGATGCCGTGCTCCGGGACGTGACCTTCCATCGCTGCGACCTGTCGGGCGCGAGCATGCAGCGCGTGGATGCCGGCGTTGCCAGCTTCGATCACTGCGCGCTCGATGGCGCGTCCTTGCGCGGTGCCGTGTCGGAATCGCTGATCTTCTACGGCTGCACGCTCGAGCGAACCGATTTCACGGGCACTGCGCTGCCGAAGGCGACCTTCTACCAGGCCGACCTGCGCACCGCTGTGTTCGCCGGCTGCGACTTCGACAAGGCCATCTTCACGGAGTGCGACCTGTCGGGGCAGGTGCTGCGCGGGCTGCGCTTCGAGTCATGCCAGTTCACCGACGCCGATCTTCGGCACTGCGACTTCGAAGGCGCATCGCTCGCGCGCTGCAACTTCAAAGGTGCCCTGATGGAAGGCGCCAACCTGCGGCGCGTCCAGGCGCAGCAGTGCCTCTTTCCGTTCGTGCAGTTCGCGGGCGCGGCCTGCACGGCCGGCGTCTTCACGCAGAGCATCTGGATCGACGCAAAGCTGGAGAAGGCCGATTTCTCCTCGGCCGACCTGGAGCAATGCATCTTCCACCGCGCGCGCTGCGGCGAGGCCCGCTTCACGCAGGCCCGGCTCACGTATGCGGATTTCTCCTACGCGGACCTGCACGACGCCGACTTCCACGGTGCTACGCTGATGCGCACCAAGGTGCACCGTGCGCTGCTCGAAGGCACGCGCATTCCCGACCCGGGCGGCCTGCTGGCGAATGAGCCCGAACTCTTCGCGGCCGAGGAGTTTTCCGCGCGCCGCCGCTTCGAACCATTGACGACGACGAAACGAGGTTCCTCATGACAGTCGCTTCGCTGAGAACAACACACAGGCCCGCCGCGGCCGTCGAGGGCCCGCCGCCTGCGGCTGCGGCGGGCGGGGTGGTCAACGCGCTGGGCGTGGTCGCCTCGGTGCTGCCGGGCGGCATCTACGGCGTCGAGAGCGACGGCCGGGTGCTGCGCTGCCTGCGCGCTGCCAGCTGCCTGCTGCGTCCGGAGATCGGCGACATGGTGCTGGTCAGCGGGCCCGACGAACGCCGCCTTTATCTCACCGCGGTGGCCGAGCAGGCCCAGCCCGGCGTGGCGCGCGTCGAAGTCGATGGCGACCTGATGCTCGCCTCGGCCCGTGGGGCGGTCAGCATGGAAAGCGCCACGCAGCTGAGCCTGCGGGCAGGCCATGGCACCACATTGAGCGGGCCGCAACTCGAGATCGACGCGGACGAGGCGCGCTGCCGCATCGGCCGGCTCGACTACAGCGGCGAGGAAGCACGGGCGACCGTGTTCAGCATGCGGGTGATCGGGCGTGTGTACGAGGTCGTGGTTGACCGCCTGGTGCAGCTGAGCAAGAGCGCCTTCCGCATGACCGAAGGCATCGACCAGGTGCAGGCCGGCCAGATCGACTACCGCGCCAGCGAGATGACCCGGCTGCACGGCAAGAACACCGTGATCACGGCGCGCGATCTCGTCAAGGCAGACGCCAAGCAGATCCACATGGGCTGACCGCATTCCGGAAGCCGCAAAGAACCCGCAAAGGAGAATCCGCATGTTTGCCAACTGCCAGCTCATGGGCATCGACATCGCATTTCCCGATGTCTGCAAATCGCCCGTAGTTCCCATTCCGTGGCCGAACTTCGCGCTGGGATGCACCGCCATTCCGAAGGCCTGGAACATCCTCTACCTGTGCACGCCCGCGCACAACCTCGCGACCACAACCCCGCTGACCAACGGCGACAACGCCGGCGTGGGCCTGGGCGTCGTGGTGCCGCGCGTGATGTCGGAGTCGCGGCACACCATCGGCGCGTTCACGCTGCGCATCAAGGGCTCGCCGCAGACACGCGTGACCAGCCTCACGCGCCAGAACGGCGGCAACGCCTTCGGCATGCGCATCGTGCCGAGCCAGCCCAAGATCCTCGTGCTGGCGGCCTGAGGCGAGAGGCTCAGCCGTTGCGCGGCGACGCTGCGCCCGCCAGCGTCACCTGCTGCGGAAACCCCACCCACACCGCCAGCGCCGAATAGTTGTCCTGCGAATCATCGGCCTTGGCTTCCGCCGCGCGGCGGATCAGTGCCAGCCATTCCTCCGCGCTGTCGGCCAGCTGCAGCGAGCGCTCCATCACCTGCTGCGAGATCAGCTGCCAAAGCCCATCGGTGCAAAGCAGGAATGCATCACCATCGGCCAGCCGCTGCGGCGCGGTGATGGTGGCCTCGGCGGTCGCGCGCGCACCGAGCGCGCGGTACAGCAGATTGGTTTTCACCAGCCGCTCGCCGCCGTTCTGATGGCTCGCGGCCGCATCGCCCGAGCGTTCCGACAGGCTGTGGTCCTCCGTGCGCTGCATCAGCGCGCCGCGGCGGAACCAGTAGAGGCGGCTGTCGCCCACGTGCGCCCAGCAGGCCTGGTTGGTGATGCGGTCGACGAACAGCGACACGAAGGTCGCGCTCATGCGGCTCTGCTCGGTCAGCTCGCGCTGCTTGGCAAGGATGGCGTCGTTCGCCGCCTTCACGCAGCGCTGGATGTTGTCGGCCGCCAGCGAGGGCGCAGCGACGAAGGTGTCGAGTGCGGTGTCGACCGCGATGCGCGAGGCCAGCTCGCCGCCCGCGTTGCCGCCGACACCGTCGCTCACCACGAAGCAGCCGTTGCGTTCGTCGAGGTGGTAGCCGATGGCGTCCTGGTTGCCGCTGCGCTCGCCGACGCAGGAGAACTGCGAGGTCGAGATCGGCACGGCGAACGAGGAGGAGGACGAGGAAGAGCGTGTGGCTTCAAGCACGGCGCATCTCCTTCAGCCGTTCCATCTCCTTGTCGTAGGCCTGCTGGAAGGCCCGGCCGAACACGGCCTGGAAGTCGTCCTCGACGGCCGCCGTGGTCTCGGTGTGCAGCTGCTGCAGCTCGCGCCACAGGCGCGCTTCGCGGCCGCCAGGCAGCAGCTTCTCGCCGAGGCTGCCGTCGTGAGGGGTGTCGCGGCTGAGAGCGGCGGGGTCGAAGCGCTTGAGCAGCGTGAGCAGCGCGGCGCGCATGCCCGCGACCATGCCGAGCTGGTGCGACTGCAGGTCGCCAAGCGCGTCGTGCACGGCGGCCTCGGGCGGCAGGAAGCCGGGCATGCGCGCACCGAACATCTGCATCAGCACGGCGCGGCCATTGGGCAGGATCTTGAAGGGGTTGTTCTCCTCGTCCACGATCATCGTGATCTCGGCGCGCACCTCGCGCTTGAGCATGGCGCGCGAAGACAGCAGTTCGATGGTGCCGTCGGTGAAGGCACGCATGATGCGGCCGAGCCGCTGCATGGCTTCGATGTCGAGCGGCTGCTGGCCGGCGACTTCCGGAACGCCGGCGCCCTCGAGGAAAGCCCTGAAGAGGGCTTCCGATGACGACGATGGAAGCGCTGCTGTCCCGGGCTGCGGCGTGCTTGCTGGCGAGGGTGCTGACGTCGCCGCTTCGGGTGCCGGGACAGGTTCTGCCACCGGCGGCGGCTCCGTAAAGAGGGGCGGCTCGGGTCTTGTCTCCTGCATCACGGGCGCAGGCGGTGGCGCGGGAGGAGAGGGCGGCGGAGGTGGTGGGGGCGGAACCGGCGCGGGCGGAGGCGAGGGAGGCGGGGGCGTTGCTTCCACTCGCGGCGGCTCGACGACAGGTGCCGGCGCAGGTGCCGGCATCGCCACAGGATTCGGCGGACGGAACTGCGCCGCCACTTCGCGCGCATGGTTCGAATGACTGTAGCCCGGTGGGGCCGGCCTGTTGTTGTGCAGCAGGTCGACCGCCGGGTGCGTGTCGCCCGGCAGCAGCGGATCGGTATGGGTCAGTGCCGTGGGGCGCGGGTCGGAGAGCGGCGAATGCGCGCTCTCGTCGGACGCGAAGAAGGACAGTGGATCGACGCCGCGCTTGAGCGCAACGTCAGACATGTCCCTGGTCGCGTCGGGATTCAGCTCGGCGAGCGGGTCGACCGGATTGCGGCGTGCCTGCGACGGCAGCTCGAAGGGCTCGTGCGCCATCGGGTCGGGCATCGGCGCGGGCGTTGTGTCGACACGGCGCGGTGCGTTGGCGAGGATGGCGTCCCAGTCGGCCGCGGAGGGCATCTGCGACGAGCTGGCGTTCGTGCCCGGGCTCTGCGTGGGCGGAGTCGATTGCGAAAGCGTCGCCCAGGGATCGGGCTGAGGCGCGGGTGCGGGCGCAGGCGGCTGCTGGTATTGCTGCTGCAGCGGTGGAACAAAAGCCGGGCTGGGTGGCGACGGGGCGAAAGCAGCAGGTGGCGGCGGCGCCGGCACCGCCTGGCGCGGCGGCGATGGCATTGCCACCGTGGGCTGCGTGTCTCCGATGGGCAGGGCCCCTTCGCCGAACAGGTCGGAGAAGACGTCGGATGCGCCGGAAGACGGAAGCAGCGCGTCGATGGGGCCTGCTGCCGATATCGGTGGCGCGGCCATCGGCGGCGGTGGCATGTACTGAGCCGGCGCCGCTGCCGGTGGCGGGGGAAAGGGCGGGGGTGGTGGTGCAACAGGGCGTGCGGCATGCTGAGCGCTCGAGGCCTCCAGCACATAGCTGCCGATCGTCACCCGGTCGCCATCGGCCACGCGCGATTCCTGCTCGTGCGCGAGCGGGCGTCCGTTCACGCTGATGGGCAGCACCGCGCTCATGTTGCGCAGCACCGCGGCGCCATCGTCGTCGAAGCGCACGGTGGCCTGCAGGCGCGAGATCTGGCGCTGCTCGTCAGGCAGCACAAGATTGTTGTCGGGGCTGCGTCCGATCGTTCCTCCGGGCGCGGCGAGCAATGCCGAGGGGCCCGTGGCCACCGGCCTGCCTGCGTGTTCGATCACTGTCCAACGCATGGCTTCTCCGTGTTGGTCTTCTCGCGCCGCAGTGCCGGTGCGGCCGCGATGTTCTTCATCAACGCTTCATTCGCTTGGCGGCCTCGAACGCGGGGCCCCACACCGGATGCTTGCGCTCCGCCACGTTGAGCTCGAAGGTCGGGAACGCATCGAGGATCTTGCGGAACTGCAGCCGGCATTCGGGGATCTGGTTGGCCACGCAGTAGCTGAAGGCCTCGAGCTTCATCGCATCGAGGCGTGTGGCCGGCTCCGCGGCTTCGAACACCGAGACGCCGCCGCTCTTGAGCGTGCTGAGTGCCTTGGCATAGTCGCCTTCGTCATACGCCTGTTGCGCCTTCTCGAGCGTGGTGCGCGCCACTTGCTGGCTCAGTCGTTCGGGTTGGGGCGCGGGCTCCGGCGGCGGTGTGGTCGTGCAACCGGCGACCGCAAGAAGAGCTAACGCCAGAGCAGGCAGACATGACTTCAATCTTCTCTCCTACCTTGCAAAGGGCAATGAAAAGGCAATGCTTGAGATAGTGTGCCGCTCAGTCGCGACATGCACGCCATGCGCCATCGTAAGGGCGCATGACTTCGATAATATAAGCCGCGAACCCTCGGGAGATTTCAATGCATCGACGAAGCTTGCTACAAGGCGCACTCGCAACCACACCGTTGTTTGCGGGCCTCATCAGCGGATGCGCATCGACGGCCAAGTCAATGCCCACGCC
Source organism: Variovorax sp. 350MFTsu5.1 (assembly GCF_048302515.1). NCBI lineage: Bacteria > Pseudomonadati > Pseudomonadota > Betaproteobacteria > Burkholderiales > Comamonadaceae > Variovorax > Variovorax sp. 350MFTsu5.1. Next base: position 337,521 of record NZ_CP157620.1, read on the forward strand.
CTACGCTGTCACCATCAGGATCGACGACGGCGTCAATCCGGACGGACGAGGACAGGCCGCTCCCATCCTGGTGAAAGTCTTCGAATTGAAATCTTCCGGTAACTTCGAGACAGCAGACTACTTCGCATTACAAGACCGTGACAGGGAAACGCTGAGCACGGAACTGGTCAACGCCGACCAGGCGATCATGCGCAGCGGCGAGGAGCGGGTGTTCAAGCGCGAGGCCGGTCTGGACTCGCGCGCCATAGGCATCATCGCCGGTTATCGCAAGCTGGAGGCCGCTCGCTGGCGCATCGTGCTGCCGCTGAAGGAGCCCAAGCAAACCAACCTGTACAAGGTGTGGCAGTTCTCGCCGAGCGAGCAGGCCGTGCATGTCGCTGTGCGCAAGACAGGCATAGAGCTGCTACCAAGTCGTTAACTTTGGACCGAAGGTATTGATTCGCTAGTACCAAAGTGCGAGAAATTCATAAGCGAAATGCGGTGCAAAACGTAAGACTCGACGTGTAGCATCGAGAGCAAAACAAGTGGACCGGGAGGCCGCTCTCCAGCGCATCTCCCGCTCCGGCGTGAGCACTCCCCAGGAGGACTTTTTGGTGACAGTTCGCAATCGGGGCGCCGCAAAGAACGGCGCTCATCCGCAGGCATTGGCGAATCGCGTTGTGTGGTCCGAGGGCATGTACCTGCGCCCGCAGCACTTCCAGCAAATGGAACGCTATGTCGAGCAGTACGTGACCCGGCGCACCGCGGGCCTGCAAGGCGCCTACTGGGGCTGGCTGCACCTGGACATCGATCGCGACGCCTACGCGCTGGGCCGCGTGTCGCTGCTCGGCGGCGCGGGCGTGATGCCCGACGGCACGCCCTTCTCGTTCGGCGCCGAAGACGCGCCGCTTCCTTATGAAGTGCCCAGCGATCTCACCGACGAACTCATCGTTCTCGCGCTGCCCTTGCGCAGGCCCGGCAGCGAGGAAGTCATCTTTTCGGAAGACGAAGGCTCCGCCGCGCGCTTCGGCGTGATCGAACGCGAGGTGAACGACGGCAATGCCGTCGCCTTGGGCCCGGCCGTGCTGCAGCTCGCGTCACCACGCCTGCGCCTTGCGCGTGCGTCTTCCCTCACTGCCGAATGGCAGGCCATCGGCGCGGTCCGCGTGATCGAGCGCCGCACCGACCACAAGCTGGTGGTCGACGCCAACTACATCCCGCCGGTGCTCGACGCCTCCGCGCACGCCATGCTGCGCAGCATGATCGCGGAGCTGCACGGCCTGCTCACGCAGCGCTCGGAGGCACTGGCCTCGCGCCTCTCGCAACCCGGCCGCGGCGGCGTGAGCGAAGTCTCCGATTTCCTTCTGCTCGAACTGGTCAATCGCTATCTCGCGCTCACCTGGCATGCGCAGCAGGCCGTGCAGGTGCACCCCGAGGAGCTCTTCGTCGACTGGCTCAAGCTGGCCTGCCACCTCGCCACGCACACTTCGCCCACGCGCCGGCCGGTGCTGTGGCCGATCTACGACCACGATAACCTCAACGAATGCATTCGCCCGCTGCTCGAAGAGCTCCGGCGATCGCTCTCCGCCGTGCTCGAGCAGAGCGCGATCGCCATCGAGCTCGAGGAGCGCAGCCACGGCGTGCGCGTGGGCCGCATGCCCGACCCGGTGCTGGTGCGCAACGCCGGCTTCGTGCTCGCGGTGCATGCCGACCTGCCGGCCGACGCCATCCAGCAGCGCTTCCCCACGCAGGTGAAGATCGGCTCGGTCGAGCGCATCCGCGACCTCGTGCAGCTGCAGCTGCCGGGCGTGGTGGTGCGTCCGCTGCCGGTGGCGCCGCGGCAGATTCCGTACAACGCGGGCTACCACTATTTCGAACTCGACAAGAGCGGCGACATGTGGCGCCAGCTCGAGAAATCGGGCGGCGTCGCGATGCACCTGGCCGGTGACTTTCCCGGTCTGGCCATGGAGTTCTGGGCCATCCGTCCGTGAGGGACTCTATGAACGGTGTCAACGACATGGCCGTCGGCCCGGGGGGCTTCGTGCCCCCGAACCCGGGTGGCGGCAACGCCGACGCGGGCGGCATGCCCGCCGCGCATCGCGGACTCGGTGCGCAACCCGACTCCTTCACCGCATGGCATGACGCGCGGCGCCCGCATGCGGGCGACACGGCGCTCGCGGGCAACAACCCGCTGGTGGCCGCGGCCAACCCGCTGCTCGACCTGATCCCGCAGATCCGCGCCACCGGCCACCATCCCGCGCCCTCGCAGCTGCGCGAGCACCTCGTCGACGAGGTGCGCCGCTTCGAGACGCGCGCGCAGCAGGCGGGCATCTCGCCCGAGGTGATCATCGGCGCGCGTTATTGCCTGTGCACCGCGGTCGACGAGGCCGCGGCGCTCACGCCGTGGGGCGGCAGCATCTGGTCGTCGCAGAGCCTGCTGGTGATGTTCCACAACGAGACCTGGGGCGGCGAGAAGTTCTTCCAGCTCCTGTCGCGCCTGGTGCAGAACCCGCAGCAGCACCTGCACCTGATCGAGCTCATCTACTTCTGCCTGGCCATGGGCTTCGAGGGGCGCTTCCGCGTCATCGATAACGGCCGCTCGCAGCTCGAGACGCTCAAGCAGCGGCTGCTGCAGATCATCCGGCAGACGCGCGGCGAGATCCCGGTGCCGCTGTCGCCGCACTGGCAGGACGGCAGCGCCCCGGTGCGCCGTTCGCGCAACTGGCTGCCCGTGTGGGCCGTGGGCGCGGTCGCAGCGGTGCTGCTGGTGGGCGTGTTCGCGTTTCTCACCTTCAACCTCGCGGGCCACTCCGACGGCGCCTTCGCTGCCGTCAATGCGGTGCGCCTGCCGCAGGCCGAGCGTGCCGTCGTCATGCCGGCGCCGGTGCCGCGCCTGCAGCGCTTCCTCGAGCCTGAAATTCGCGAAGGACTGCTCACCGTGCGCGACGAGGCGGATCGCAGTGTCGTGGTGCTGCGCGGCGACGGCCTCTTCGCCTCGGGTTCCGACCGCGTGCTCGACCGCTACGCGCCGGTGCTCGCGCGCGTGGCCGACGCGCTCAATTCCGTGGAAGGCAATGTGCTGGTCAGCGGCTTCAGCGACGACCAGCCGATCCGCAGCGTGCGCTTCCCCTCCAACTGGCAACTCTCGCAGGCCCGCGCCGACGCGGTGAAGAAGATGATCGCAGCGCGCATTGCGCGGCCCGAGCGCCTGCGGGCCGAAGGCCGCGGTGACGCCGACCCGCTGGTGCCCAACGACTCGCCCGCCAACCGCGCCCGCAACCGCCGCGTCGAGGTGACGCTGCTGGTGGCGCCGGTGGCTCCTGTGCCGCTCGTTGCCCCCGCGCCCGTACCTGCCCCCGCACCGCGCTCCGGAGGCACCCGCTGATGCTGCGCGCCATCTTCCGTTTTCTCATCAGCCGCGACCTGTGGGTCTTCCTGGGCCTGGTCGCGCTCGCCTTCCTGATCTGGGTCATCGGCCCGGCCATCGCGGTCGGCCGCTACCGTCCGCTCGAAGACGAGATCGTGCGCATCGTGGTCATCGTGCTGATGTTCGCGATCTGGCTCGTGCGCGTCATCTACCGAAAATGGCGCGAGCGCCGGCTCAACGCGCAGCTGCTCAACCAGCTGCGCACGCCTTCCAAGAGCGAGAAAGAGGCCAAGCCCGAGGACGCGCCCGAGATCAAGGAGCTGCAAAGCGGCTTCACCGACGCCACCAACATCCTGAAGAACATGCGCTTCGGCGCGGATGCCGACGGCAAGCCCGCGAGCCGCTTCTCGCTGTTCGACCGGCAGTACCTGTACCAGTTGCCCTGGTACATCTTCATCGGCGCGCCGGGCTCGGGCAAGACCACCGCGCTGGTCAACTCCGACCTCGACTTCCCGCTGGCCGACCAGCTCGGCAAGGCGGCGGTGCGAGGCATCGGCGGCACGCGCAACTGCGACTGGTGGTTCACCAACGAGGCGGTGCTGATCGACACCGCCGGGCGCTACACCACGCACGAGAGCAACCGCGAGACCGACGAGGGCGAGTGGAAGGGCTTCATCGAGCTGCTGAAGAAGTTCAGGCCGCGCCAGCCGATCAACGGCGCGATCCTCACCATCAGCATCGCCGACCTGCCGCTGGCCGACGACGCACAGCGCGCGCGCCACGCGATGGCGCTGCGCAAGCGGTTGCTGGAACTGCGCAACGACCTTGGCATCGATTTCCCGGTGTACGTGCTGGTCACCAAGACCGACCTGCTGGCCGGCTTCAACGAGTACTTCGGCTCGCTGGGCCGCGCGGAGCGCCAGCAGGTGTGGGGCTTCACCTTCCCGATCCAGGGCAACCCGGCGAAGGCCGGCAAGGGCAACAAGGGCGCGGCGCCCGTCGGTGCCGACCTGCGCGAGCGCTTCCACCAGGAATACAAGCTGCTGCACCAGCGCCTGGACGAACGTCTGCCCGAGCTGCTCGCGGCCGAGTCCGACCCGATGCGCCGCGCGCAGGCCTACCTGCTGCCGCAGCAGTTCGCGAGCTTCGAGGACATCCTCGGCACCTTCCTGGCCGACGTGTTCAACCCGTCGAAGTTCGAGGCCGCGTCGATGCTGCGCGGCGTGTACTTCACCAGCGGCACGCAGGAAGGCACGGCCTTCGACCGCGTGATGGGCGCCATCAAGCGCTACCTGCAGGTCAATGCGCCGCCGGCGCCGCCGCCGGGTCCGGGCAAGAGCTACTTCCTGAAGGACCTGCTGCAGCAGGTGATCTTCCGCGACGCGGGCGTGGCCGGCACCAACCTGCGCTGGTACCGGCGCAAGCGGGCCATCGACATCGCGGGCTACAGCGTGATCGGCGTGCTGCTGGTGCTGCTGCTGGGCGCCTGTGTGAACAGCTGGCGCAACAACAAGGAGTACGTGGCCGAGGTCGACACCAACGCCAAGGCCTTCAACAAGGCCGCCGCGCGCGGCGAGCTGCCCACGGTGGTCGACACCAGCGGCGACATCGCCAGTTCTCTGCTCATCCTCGACAGGCTGCGCGACCTGCCGAAGTCCAGCCACTTCGACATCGGCGATCCGCCCACCTCCTACCGCTTCGGCCTGTACCAGGGCGAGAAGCTGCAGGCGGCGACCGACGGCGTCTACCAGCGCGCGCTCGAGACCGTGCTGCTGCCGCAGGCCGCGCAGCGCGTGGAGCAGTCGCTGCGCGAAGCCGCCAAGAACGACGCCGAATACAGCTACGAGGCGCTCAAGGCCTACCTCATGCTGTACGACGCCGAGCGCTACGACGCCGACTTCCTGCAGGCCTGGCTGCTCACCGACGTGGACCGCAAGATCGGCGCCTCGCTCACGCGCGAGCAGCGCGCCAACCTGGAGTCGCACCTGAAGGCGCTGTTCTCGGGCCGCGTGGTGACCTCGCCCTTCGCGAAGGACGACAGGCTCATCACGCAGACGCGCGAGCGCCTGGCCGGCGTGCCGCTGGCGCAGCGCTCGTATGCGCGGCTGCGCCGCATCCTGCTGCAGACCAGCCAGCCCAATGCCTTCACCATCGCCGAGGCGGGCGGCGCCGAGTCTGCGCTGGTCATCCGGCGCGCGAGCGGCAAGCCGCTGACCGACGGCATCCCGACGCTCTTCACCTACCGGGGCTACTGGGACATCTTCGACAAGCGCATGGCCGAGACCGCGCTGTCGCTCGAGCAGGAAGACCGCTGGGTGCTGCAGATCCGCGCGCCCGGCATCGCCGACATCACCTCGCGCGAGCTGCTGCTGCGCGAGGTGCGCCGGCTCTACCTCACCGACTACATCAAGGTGTGGGACGACTACCTCGTCGACATCCGCCTGGCCGACAGCCGCTCGCTGCTGCAGAGCATCCAGATGACGCGCGTGCTCTCGACCGCCGAGTCGCCGATGTCGCGCATCATCCGCGGCGCCGCGCGCGAGACCGACCTCCTGCGCAACCACGACGAGGCCGCGCGCAGCCTGCTCGACCAGGCGCAGAACCGCGTGCAGAGCACGCGCGAGCGCATCGAGCAGCTCATCGGCCAGCCTGACGGCAGCCAGCGCCGCAACACGCGCGTGGACCGCCCCGAGTCGCTGGTGGACAACCACTTCGAGCCGCTGCGCCGCATGGTCACCGCGCCCAAGCAGGGCGGGCAGGCGCCCATCGACGCGACGGCCGCACTCATCAACGAGCTCTACAACTTCCTCACCGCCACCGACACGGCGCTGCGCAGCGGCAACATCCCGCCGACCAGCGACGCGGTCACCAAGGTGCAGGCAGAGGCGGGGCGCCTGCCGGTGCCCTTCCAGGGCATGCTGAACGACCTCTCGGCCACCGCCTCTTCGAAGGCGGCTGCGGTCACGCGGCAGAACATCGGGCAGAGCGCGGCGGCCAGCATCGGCTCGTTCTGCAATCAGGCGATCGCGGGGCGCTATCCGTTCACGCGCGGCTCCAGCCGCGACGTGGCTTCGGGCGACTTCGCGCAGCTGTTCGCGCCGGGCGGGATGATGGACGACTTCTTCCAGAAGAACCTCATCACGCAGGTCGACACATCGGTCAACCCGTGGGCCTTCAAGCGCGGCGTGGACGGCAGCGCGGCGGGACGCTCGGCCTACCTCGATTCCTTCCAGAAGGCGCAGGCCATCCGCGACGTGTTCTTCTCGGGCATGGCGGGCGGGCGCACGCCCTCGTTCACCATCGATATCCGGCCCGAGGACATGGACGCGGCGCTCACGCAGTTCACGCTCGACGTCGACGGCCAGACGGTTCGCTACGCTCACGGCCCGCAGGCGCCCAGCACCATCAAGTGGCCGGGCCCGCGCAACAGCAACCAGGTGCGCCTGCAGGTGACCACCGCCAACGGCACGCCGGCCGGCGGCATCGTGACCGAAGGGCCGTGGGCGCTGCACCGGCTCTTCGACAAGGCTTCCATCTCGGCGGGCAGCTCGCCCGAATCCTTCAACGCCAGCTTCGACCTGCAGGGCAAGAAGGTGGTGCTCGCGGTCACCGCCAACAGCGTCTACAACCCGCTGCGCCTGCCGCAGATGAACAGCTTCTCGTGCCCCGGGAAATCATGAACACCCCCAGGCTTCGCGCACTTCGTGTCGCTTCTCCAACCCCCTTGCAGGGGGCAACACCTGCGGCCCGGCAAAGCCGGTTCCGCGGTGTTCCTGGCATATGCCGCGATGTTGTTTCGAGGCACATGCAATGAACAGCAGCCTTCCCCCGCAAGCCTGGGTGCCGGTCGACGAGCAGATCGGCTGGTACGGCAAGCTGCCCTCCGCCGGCGACTTCCTCTATCGCCGCATGCCGCGCGAGCTGCAGGCCTGGTGGGACCGCTGGATGCAGAACGGCCTGGGCAGCTTCAAGCGCTGGCCCGACGCGATGACGCGCCACTACGCGGTGGCGCCGGTGTGGAACTTCGCGATTCCCGCCACGCAGGGCGTCGACGCGGTGCAGTTCGGCTGCATCGCACCCAGCTGCGACCGGGTGGGCCGCTATTACCCCGTGTGCATCACCCTGCAGGTGGCCGCGCGCAATTACCGCCCCTCGGTGCTCGAAGGCTCGGCCGAGTGGTACTGGCAGTGCGGCAGCGCGATGCTGCAGGCCATCCGCCACGGCGTGGCGCCCGACCAGTTCGACAGCCAGGTGCTGGCGGCCGGCCGCGCGGGCTTCCAGACGGCCAGCGGCGGTTCGGACGACATCCTTTCGATCCTCGGGCCTACGGCCGGTGGCGCCAGCGCCCAGCAGCGCCTGGGCTGGCCAGAGCTTCCACTGTGCTTCGACCCTTTCGGCAGCACCAGCTACTGGTGGACCAACCAGGCCGACGGGTCTCCGTTGCGCACCGCGGCCCATGGCGGCGGGCTCAACACGCCGCTGTTTTCCAAGTTGTTTTCGCAGGGACATGTGCCATGGGCATGAACAAGAAGAGCCATATCGGCCGGCAGGCCCGGAGGGGCCAAGAGGGTCATGGGGGCCGTGAGGATCATGTGGGCGGCCGTCCCGCAGGAGGAACAGAAGCATGACGACCATGCACGGCATCGGAAGCCCGGCGGCCGACGCGCAGGACGAGCGCCCGCATCCCCTGGGCGCCAACCACCGCCTCGACGAGTTCGAGCTGCTCGAGGTGATCGGCGAGGGCGGCTTCGGCATCGTCTACCGCGCCTACGACCACTCCCTGCAGCGCGAGGTCGCCATCAAGGAATACATGCCCGCGATGCTCGCGCGCCGCGTGGGTGACAACAGCGTGCACGTGCGCTCCGAGCGGCTCACGGCCACCTTCCAGGCGGGCCTGCGCAGCTTCATCAACGAGGCGCGCACGCTCGCGCAGTTCAGCCACCCGGCGCTGGTGCGGGTACACCGCTTCTGGGAGGCGAACTCCACCGCCTACATGGCGATCCAGCTCTACAAGGGCCGCACGCTGCGCCGCCTGGCGGAAGACGAGCCCGGCAAGGTCACCGAGCCCTGGCTGCTGGGCATGCTGGGGCCGCTGCTGGGTGCGCTGGAGACGCTGCACCGCAGCCAGTGCTTCCACCGCGACATCGCGCCCGACAACATCTTCATCCAGCAGGACGACCTGCCGGTGCTGCTCGACTTCGGCGCGGCGCGCAAGTCCATCGCCGATCTCGTCGACGAGGTGGCGGTGATGGTGAAGTCGGGCTACTCGCCCATCGAGCAGTACGCCGACGACAACACCCTGCTGCAGGGCGCATGGACCGACCTGTACGCGCTGGGCGCTGTGCTGTACCGCGCGGTCACCGGCCATCCGCCGCCTTCGGCCGTGGTGCGCAGCGTGCAGGATGCCTACGTGCCGCTGTCGTCCATGGGCCGCGACGACCTGAGCCCGGCCTTCTGCGCCGCCATCGACCACACGCTGGCCGTGCACAGCAAGGACCGCACGCAGACCGTGGCCGCCTTCGCCGCCGAGCTCGGGCTGGTGAAGCTGGGCGACATCTACGTGAGCGGCATGGGCGTGCCGGCGGTGATCATTCCCGCCGCGCCCGTTTCGGCCACGCCGCCGCCTCCGCAGCTCACGCCGCAGCAGTTCTCGCCGGTGTCGGCGCCGGCGCCGCTGGAACCGATGTCGATGCCCATGCCGGTGGCCGCGCCCGAACCGGTGCGCGCTCCCGCGCCGGCGCCCGCACCGCGCGCGGCGCAGGACGAGCGCGACAGCCCCGCCAAGGCCCGCAAGGCCGTGGCTGCCGCGCCCGCGCAGAAACAGAAGCTCAAGCGCCCGCCCTGGGGCATGGTCGGCGTGCTGCTGATCGCGCTCGTCGCCGTTGGCGCGTGGATCGGCCTGCGCCTCACTTCGGGCATGCAGCCGCAGGAGCCCAAGACCGCGATGGTGCCGGTGCCGCCGCCCAGCGATCCGATGTCGACCAGCACAGCGCCGCCGGCAGCGATGCCGCCAGCGGCCACGACCGGTACCGCCACGTCGCCCGCCACCGACGGCGTGCCGCCGGCCGTGGCCGGCGGTGCCGCGGCGCAGCCCCCGGCCGCGGCGGCCAGCGCGCCCGCAGCATCCACCGGGCCTCTGGCGCCGCTCGAGAACGTTCCGGTCACCACGCCCGGGACTGCGCCGGCGACGCCCGCAACACCGGCCACGCCGCCCGAATCCGCATTGGCCACCGCCGAAGCCGAGGACTGGAACCTCGCGCAGAGCGAGAACACGCGCGAAGGCTACGAGGCCTACCTGCGCCGCTACCGCCGCGGCCTGCACGCCCGGGAGGCGCGCAACGCCATTGCCGAGATCAACCGCGTCTCGCCGCCTTCGGTGCCCGTTGCCCCCGGCACACAGCCGCCCGGAACCACGGTCGCCGGCGCCACGCCCGGCACGCCTGGCGCCACCGCCACTCCGCCCGCGGCGGCGCCCGGCATGGGCCGCGTGCTGTTCAACGTGCGGCCTTGGGGCCAGGTGTTCGTCGACGGCGCCGATCGTGGCGTCAGTCCGCCGCTGAAGTCGCTGTCGCTGCGCCCCGGCATCTACAACATCGAAGTGCGCAACGGCGACCTCGAGGTGTACCGGCAGCGCGTGACGGTGCAGGACAGCAAGTCGGCGCCCGTGGTGAGCCACGAGTTCAAGTAGCCGGATCCTGCGGCCCTGCCGGCTCCGGGCCGCGACCCGCCTCGGGGTTACGTGCGCGATGCGGGAGCGCGCTCTTGCATATCTCGCTTTAGGCGGCCCCGCGCAACGCCCTTCGATACTGCACCGCCTCCGCCAGGTGCCCGACCTGCACGGCCTGGGACCCGGCCAGGTCCGCGATCGTGCGCGCCACCTTCAGCGCCCGGTGCGTGCTGCGCGCCGACCAGCCGAGCTTGGCGGCCGCGTTGAACATGAACGCGCGCGCCGCGTCGTCGAGTGCCGCATGACGGTCGATGGCCGCGCCTTGCAGCGACTGGTTGGCATGGCCCTGGCGCAGCATCGCGCGCTCGCGCGCGGCGACGACGCGTTCGCGGATGCTGTCGGTCGATTCGCCCGCGGGCGCCTCGAGCAGCAGCTGCGCGGACACCGGAGGCACTTCGATGTGCAGGTCGATCCGGTCGAGCAGCGGGCCGCTGAGCTTGCCCTGATAGCGCGAGACTTGCTCGTGCGTGCAGCGGCAGGGCCTGGATGACGAGCCGAGATAGCCGCAGGGACATGGGTTCATCGCGGCGACGAGCTGGAAGCGCGCCGGGAATTCGGCGCGCCGCGCGGCGCGGGCTATGGTGATGGTGCCGGTCTCCAGCGGCTCGCGCAGCGCTTCGAGGGCGGATCTGGCGAACTCGGGAAATTCGTCGAGAAAAAGGACTCCATGGTGCGCGCGAGAGATTTCACCGGGCCGTGGCGGGGAGCCCCCGCCGACCAGTGCCACCGCGCTCGCCGTATGGTGCGGCGAGCATGTCGGCCGCACCCGCCACCGCTCGGTCGCGAAGCGCCCACCCAGGCTGGCCACGGCCGCGCTCTCCAGTGCCTCGTCGATGTGCATCGACGGCAGCAGCCCCGCGAAGCGCTGGGCGAGCATCGACTTGCCCGAGCCAGGCTCGCCCACCATCAGCAGGCTGTGGCCGCCCGCCGCGGCGATTTCGAGCACGCGCTTGACGCCCGTGTGTCCCTTCACTTCCGCAAGATCGGCGTAGCGGGGCGGGTTCGTGTCGGGCGCGGCCCGGATGCGCGCCCAGCCGTCGTCCGTGGTGTCGGGCAACTGTGAAGCTTCGTCATCGGTGGCCACGAACTGGCGCACCACGTCCAGCAGATGCCTGGCGCCGTACACCTCGCCGCCTGGTACCAGCGCCGCCTCCTGCGCACTTTCCAGGGGCAGCACCAGCCGGGTAGCGACGCCGCGCGTGTGCAGCGCGAGCGCCATGGCCAGCGCGCCGCGCACCGGCCGCAGCTCGCCCGACAGCGAGAGCTCGCCGGCGAACTCGTGGCCGGCGAGCTTCGCGTTGTCTATCTGGCCGCTGGCCGCGAGGATGCCCAGCGCGATGGGCAGATCGAAGCGTCCGGAGTCCTTCGGCAGGTCGGCCGGCGCGAGGTTGACCGTGATGCGCTTGTTGTTGGGGAACTCCAGCCCCGCGTTCTGCAGCGCCGAGCGCACGCGCTCTCGCGCCTCCTTGACCTCGGTTTCGACCAGGCCGACCAGCGTGAAGCTGGGCAGGCCGTTCGCCAGATGCACCTCAACCGTGACACTGGCCGCTTCAAGACCCAGCAAGGCGCGGCTTTGCACCAAAGACAGTCCCATTTCTCTCCCTCTCCCCAAGATGGTGCGCGTTTTTTGAGCATTCCCGCGGTGGTGCGGCGCACCGTGCATCTGCAACCACTCGCAACAGCTGTTGTAACGATTTGGCTCTCAACCGCGCCGCGGACACGGCTGCAAGGGGCGGCATTCGTGCACTTTGGCACGCTCCCTGCTTTGAGCCTTCCGGTCCAACCACACACTTGCGAGGAGTTTCCTGATGACGCACCGTACCGCCGCCCAGGCGCTGATCGTTCTGGCCACCGCATTGACCGCGTCCGGCGCGGCCCTGGCGCAGACTGCAACGACCGACGCCGCAGCAGCGCCTGCGGCAGCTCCCGCCCCGAATCTGACCGGCAACGTGTCCATCACCACGAACTACAAGTTCCGTGGCCAGGACCAGGACATGATCGGCAAGAACGACTACGCCAAGACCAAGGGCTTCAAGCCCGCGATCCAGGGCGGCCTCGACTACGCCTTCGGCGACAGCGGCTTCTACGTGGGCAACTGGAACTCGAGCGTCAACTGGCTCAAGGGCAACAGCATCGAGATGGACGTGTACGGCGGCTACAAGTTCAAGGCCGGCCCGCTGGACATGGACGTCGGTGCGCTCACCTACATCTACCCGGGCAACTCCTCGGGCAACACCACCGAGCTGTACGTCGGCGCCACCTACGCGAACGACAGCTTCGGCTCCTTCACCGCCAAGTACTCGCACACCGTGTCGAAGGATTACTTCGGCTACGCCGGCAACAAGGCCGGCTCGGGCCTGAAGGGCACGAACACGGGCTACCTGAACCTGTCGTACAGCAAGGAGATCGTGCCCAAGGTCACGCTGAAGGCCGCGGTGGGCTTCACCAACATGTCCAGCGACATCCGCAGCCTGGGCTACAAGAGCTACGTCGACTACAACATCGGCGCGAGCTACGACTTCGGCAACGGCCTGTCGCTGACGGGCTCGGTGCAGGGCGCCAACAAGAAGAACTCGTACCTCGCGGTGAGCAACCCGGGCGTCGACTTCGGCTTCGGCACCTTCGGCACGACCTACTACTCGCCGAACAAGGCCCGCTTCATCGTCACGCTGACGAAGACGCTGTAAGCCACACAACAACGAGGTGCGGCCCAAGCTGCCGCGCCACTTCATTTCCATCCGAAGGAGAAAACTCATGAAGCTGGTCACAGCCATCATCAAACCGTTCAAGCTCGACGAAGTGCGCGAAGCGCTGTCGGCCATCGGCGTGCAGGGGATCACCGTCACCGAGGTGAAGGGTTTCGGCCGCCAGAAGGGCCACACGGAGCTCTACCGCGGCGCTGAATACGTGGTCGACTTCCTGCCCAAGGTCAAGATCGAAGCGGCCGTCTCCGACGACCTCGTCGATCGCGTGATCGAGGCGGTGGAAGGCGCTGCGCGCACCGGCAAGATCGGCGACGGCAAGATCTTCGTCTACAACCTCGAACAGGTCGTTCGCATCCGCACCGGCGAAACGGGCCGCGAAGCCCTCTGATCGAGTCCTGGCCCGAAAGAACAACGACTATGAAAAAACTGCTTGTCTCTCTTGCGCTCGGCTTGAGCGTGCTGGCTGCCGGTACCACCGGCTTCGCGCAGACTCCCGCCGCGGCCACGGCCGAGGCTCCGGCCGCGTCGGCACCCGCTGCCGCCGCGCCCGCCCCGGCGGCTGCTCCTGCAGCAGCAGCACCGGCCGCCGCCGATGCAGCCCCGGCTGCGCCCGCCGCGGCCCCCGCTCCGAAGATCGACTCCGGCGACACCGCCTGGATGCTGACTTCGACCCTTCTCGTGATCCTGATGACCATCCCCGGCCTCGCGCTGTTCTATGGCGGCCTGGGCCGCTCGAAGAACATGCTGTCGGTGCTGATGCAGGTCTTCGTGATCTTCTCGCTGATCAGCATCCTGTGGGCCGTCTACGGCTACAGCCTGGCCTTCTCGGGTGACGGCAACTTCTTCGGAGGGTTCGACAAGATCTTCATGAAGGGCATCACGCAGGAGACCTTCGGCGCGCTGACCACGATTCCCGAATACGTGTTCGTCGCCTTCCAGGGCACCTTCGCGGCCATCACCGTGGCGCTGATCGTCGGCGCCTTCGCCGAACGCGCCAAGTTCTCGGCCGTGCTGCTGTTCTCGGTGCTGTGGTTCACCTTCAGCTATGTGCCGATCGCCCACATCGTGTGGGGCGGCGGCCTGCTGGGCAAGGACGGCGCGCTCGACTTCGCCGGCGGTACCGTGGTGCACATCAACGCCGGTGTGGCCGGCCTGGTCGGTGCCTACATGGTCGGCAAGCGCGTGGGCTACGGCAAGGAAGCCTTCACGCCTCACTCGCTCACGCTCACCATGGTCGGCGCATCGCTGCTGTGGGTCGGCTGGTTCGGCTTCAACGCCGGCTCGGCCGGTGCTGCCAACGCCGTCGCCGGCCTGGCCTTCGTGAACACGGTGCTCGCCACCGCCGCCGCGGCCCTGTCGTGGATCCTGGGCGAGAGCCTGCACAAGGGCAAGGCCTCGATGCTGGGTGCGGCATCCGGTGCCGTCGCCGGCCTGGTGGCCGTCACGCCCGCCGCCGGCTTCGTCGGCCCGATGGGTTCGATCGTGCTGGGCCTGCTGGCCGGCCTGGTCTGCCTGTGGGGCGTGGGTGGCCTGAAGCGCATGCTCGGCGCCGACGACGCATTCGACGTGTTCGGCGTGCACGGCGTGGGCGGTATCCTGGGTGCCATCCTGACCGGCGTGTTCGCTGCCAAGGGCCTGGGCGGCACCGGCGGCGCGACCCCCGACACCTTCGCGATGGGCGCACAGGTCTGGATCCAGATCAAGAGCGTGCTGCTCACCGTCGTGTGGTCCGGCATCGTGGCCTTCATCGCCTACAAGATCGCCGACCTGACCCTCGGCCTGCGTGTGTCGGAAGAAGAAGAGCGCGAAGGCCTCGACATCTCCTCGCACGGCGAAACCGCATACAACCGCTGATCCGCTCTGGCGGGCTCGCCTGCGGGCAGCCCGCCATTGCATGAATGACCACCATCTACAACAAGAAGAATTCCGCGTAACGAGTTTTTCAAGCGAGGTCTCCTTTGGATGTTCAGCCCGCCAGCGCTCACGCGCCAGCGGGCATTTTTTTGTCCAGAGCCCCGGTGGCCGGGAGCACAATCTCGCCACCATGTGGACCTCCATCGAAGACAGCCTCTGCGAGCTCGGCGAATCGCCGTTCTGGCATCCCGAAGAACGATCGCTCTACTGGCTCGACATTCCCGGCCGCGCCGTGCTGCGAACACGCGGCGAGATCGGATCGCCCGATGCGAGGGTCGAGCGCTGGCCCCTGCCCACCGAGCCCGGCTGCATGGCGCCCGCGCGCAGCGGCGGCCTGGTGATCGCGTTGCGCGACGGCATCTACCGTGCGCGCGAATGGGGTGGCGAACTCGCCGCGATGGCGCGCGTTGAGCACGACGTGCGCACCATGCGCTTCAACGACGGCAAGTGCGACCCGCTGGGCCGCTTCTGGGGCGGCTCGCTCAACGAGGCGAAGGACCGCGCCAATGCCGCGCTCTACTGCTTCGACGCGCGCCCCGGCACCGGCGTCTCGCCCACGCTCACGCAGATGGCCAATGAGTCCACCACCGCCAACGGCCTGGCCTTCTCGCCCGATGCGCGCACCCTCTACTGGGCCGACACGGCCGCGCACGTGGTCTGCGCATGGGACTGGGACGCCGAGGCCAACTCGCTCTCGCGCGCGCGCGTGTTCCACCAGTTCGGCGCCAAGCCCGCGGGCTGGAGCGTCGATGCGCCCCAGGGCTACCAGGGCCGCCCCGACGGCGCCACCGTCGACGCGCAGGGCCACTACTGGGTGGCCATGTTCGAGGGCGCGCAGCTGCTGCGCTTCGCTCCCTCGGGCGAGATCGTCGCCTCGGTGCCCGTGCCCGTGCAGTGCCCGACCATGCCCTGCTTCGGCGGCGACGACCTGAAGACGCTGTTCGTCACCAGCGGCCGCAAGGGCCGGCCCGCAGGCGAGATCGCGCAGCGGCCGGCATCGGGCACGGTGATCTCGATGCGCGTCGACACGCCCGGCCTTCCGGTCAACTTCTTCGAAGACTGAAGAGAAGCCGGAGACCCGGGCGCGCATGGCCCTGCAGCACATCCCGCCGATCCAGTGCCTGCTGACCTTCGAGGCCGTGGCGCGGCTGCGGCATGCGGGCCGCGCGGCCGACGAGCTGTGCGTGACGCCCAGCGCCGTGAGCCACCGCATCCGGCAGCTCGAATCGCACGTCGGCTTCAAGCTCTTCGGGCGCGGCGACTTCAGCCTCACGGCCGACGGCGCGGCCTACCTCGCGAACGTGCGCACGGGGCTCGCCGCGCTGCAGGCGACGCCTCTGGGCGGCAGTGCCGCGCAGCGCGCCACGCGGCTGCGTATCGCGGTCACGCCCACCTTCAGCCGGCAGTTCCTCATGCCGAGGCTCGAGCTGTTCCGCAACATCTACCCCGACATCGAACTCGTGCTGCAGGTGTCGATTCCGCTGCTCGACGTGACGGCAGAGCAGGCCGATCTCGAAGTGCGCTACGGCCCCGGCGGCTATGCCGACTGCGAGCACCGGCTGCTGATCGGCGAGCAGGTGGTGCCGGCCTGCAGCCCGAGCTACCTCAACGAGTTCGGCCCCTTCACGGGTTTCCGCAGCGCGGCCGAGATCGCCGCCGCGCGGCTGATCCGAAGCCCGCTCGAGCCCTGGGGCACCTGGTTCGCGAGCTGCGGCATCGACCAGCCCGAGCCCGCCATCGGCTCGCAGTTCAACGACCTGGGGCTGATGTACGACGCGGCCGCGAGCGGCTTCGGCGTGGCGCTGGTGCGGCAGAAGCTGGGCGCGGAGTGGTTCGAATCGGGGCGGCTGGTGGCGCTGTCCGATCAGGCGGTGACTTCGCCGCACCGGCACTACATCTGCTGGCAGACCGGCACGCTCGAGCGCTGGGAATGCGCAGCTTTTGCCGACTGGCTGGAACAGAGCCTGCGCTGAACCGGACGGCCTGGCGCGAAGTTCTTTCAAGCAGCCGGCAAAAATCCATCAACCCGGGGCTGCCGCAATGCCCGTAGAGTGCGGTACACCCGAGATATCCGCGAACAGAAGAAAAGAGGCCGCCGCATGAACGCGCCGCTGACCCCCACGCAACACGATTCGCTACAGAAAACGCAGCGCCAGGCGCAGATCGTGCGCGCGCTGCAGCCGCACCTGCCGGCCCACGCGCTGATCTGGCACGACGAGGACACGACTCCCTACGAGTGCGACGGTCTCACCGCCTACCGCGCCCGCCCGCTCGTGGTGGCCCTGCCCGAGACCGAGGCGCAGGTCGCCGCCGTGCTCAAGACCTGCCACCAGCTCGGCGTGCCGGTGGTCGCGCGCGGCGCGGGCACCGGACTCTCGGGCGGCGCCATGCCGCACACCATGGGCGTGACCCTGTCGCTCGCCAGGTTCAACCGCATCCTGAAGATCGATCCGGTGAGCCGCACGGCCGTGGTGCAGTGCGGCGTGCGCAACCTCGCCATCAGCGAGGCGGCCGCGCCCTTCAACCTCTACTACGCGCCCGATCCGTCGAGCCAGATCGCGTGCACCATCGGCGGCAACGTGGCCGAGAACTCGGGCGGCGTGCACTGCCTCAAGTACGGGCTCACGCTGCACAACGTGATGCGCGTGCGCGGCTTCACGGCAGAGGGAGAGCCCATCGAGTTCGGCGGCGAGGCGCTCGACGCGCCGGGGCTCGACCTGCTCGCGCTGGTCATCGGCAGCGAGGGCATGCTGGCCGTGACCACCGAGGTCACCGTCAAGCTGGTGCCCAAGCCGCAGCTCGCGCGCTGCATCATGGCCAGCTTCGACGACGTGCGGAAAGCCGGCGACGCGGTGGCCGCGGTGATCGCAGCCGGCATCATCCCGGCCGGACTGGAGATGATGGACAAGCCCATGACCGCCGCGGTCGAAGACTTCGTGCGCGCGGGCTACGATCTCGACGCCGCCGCCATCCTGCTGTGCGAGTCCGACGGCACGCCCGAGGAGGTGGAGGAAGAAATCGGCCGCATGACCGCCGTGCTGCGCGCCTCGGGTGCCACCGCCATCGCCTGCAGCAACAGCGAGGAGGAGCGCATGCGGTTCTGGAGCGGGCGCAAGAACGCCTTCCCCGCCTCGGGCCGCATCAGCCCCGACTACATGTGCCTGGACTCCACCATCCCGCGCAAGCGCCTGGCCGACATCCTGCTGGCCATCCAGGAGATGGAGAAGAAATACAACCTGCGCTGCTGCAACGTGTTCCACGCAGGCGACGGCAACCTGCATCCGCTGGTGCTGTTCGACGCCAACGACCCCGACGAGCTGCACCGCTGCGAGCTCTTCGGCGCCGACATCCTGGAGACCAGCGTCGCGATGGGCGGCACCGTCTCGGGCGAGCACGGCGTGGGCGTAGAGAAGCTCAACAGCATGTGCGTGCAGTTCACGGCGGCCGAGAACGAGCAGATGTTCGGCGTGAAGCGCGCCTTCGACCCCGAGGGCATGCTGAACCCCGGCAAGGTGATACCGACGCTGCAGCGCTGCGCCGAGTACGGCAAGCAGGTGGTGCGCGGCGGCAGGCTGCCGCATTCCGATCTGCCGAGGTTCTGAGGATGGCGATGGACAACAACGACAACGCCCTCCGCCAGACCGTCGAGCGCATCCGCACCGCTGCAGCCGACGCTACCCCGCTGTGCATCCGGGGCGGCGGCACCAAGGATTTCTACGGCGAGGCGCCGCAGGGCGAGTTGCTCGACATGCGGGCGCTCGCCGGCATCACGAGCTACGAGCCGAGCGAGCTGGTCGTCACCGTGCGCGCGGGCACGCCGCTGGCCGAGCTCGAAGCGGCGCTCGCCGAGAAGGGCCAGTGCCTGCCTTTCGAGCCGCCGTGCTTCGCAAGCGGCGGCACGGTGGGCGGCACCGTCGGCGGCATGGTCGCCGCGGGCCTCAGCGGTCCGGCGCGCGCCAGCGTCGGCTCGGTGCGCGACTACGTGCTCGGCGCCACGCTGGTCAACGGCCGCGGCGAGCTGCTGACCTTCGGTGGCCAGGTGATGAAGAACGTGGCGGGCTACGACGTCTCGCGCGTGCTCGCCGGCTCGCTCGGCACGCTGGGCGTGATCGCGGAGGTCAGCCTCAAGGTGCTGCCGGTGCCGCCCGCCGAGGCCACGCTCGAATTCGCCTGCAGCCAGGCCGATGCGCTGCGGCTGCTCAACGAGTGGGGCGGCCGGCCGCTGCCGCTGAACGCGAGCTGCTGGTTCGAATATGCCGGTGCTGGCGCGCTCTACCTGCGGCTGCGCGGTGCGGTCGCCGCCGTCGAAGCCGCGTGCGAACACCTGGGCGGCGAGCGCAAGGACAACACGCGCGCCGCCGCCGACTGGCAATCGCTGCGCGACCAGCAGCTGCCCTGGTTCGCCATAGGCGAGGGGCCCGACGCGCTGTGGCGCGTGTCGGTGCCGCAGACCGCGCCCGTGCTCTCCATCGACGGTGCCGCGCCGCTGATCGAATGGCACGGCGGCCAGCGCTGGTACAAGGCGCCGCCCTCGCAGGCTGCGCGCATCCGCGAGATCGCGCGCGCGGCGGGCGGCCACGCCACGCTGTTCCGGCTGCCGGGTTCGGGCATGCACGAAGGGGTGCCGCGCTTCGATGCGCTGAGCGCGCCGGTCGAGCGCATCCAGCGCGCGCTGATGCGCGAGTTCGATCCGCATGGCATCTTCAATCGCGGCCGCCTGCTGAGCGCCAACTGAGAACAAGAACGCAAGACATGCAAACCGAGCTCGCTCCCGAATTCAAAGGCACCGACGAAGGCCGCGAGGCCGAGGCCATCCTGCGCAAGTGCGTGCACTGCGGCTTCTGCACCGCCACCTGCCCGACCTACCAGCTGCTCGGCGACGAGCTCGACGGCCCGCGCGGACGCATCTACCTCATCAAGCAGGTGCTCGAAGGCAAGGAGCCCACGCGCAGCACCCAGCTGCACCTGGACCGCTGCCTCACCTGCCGCAACTGCGAGAGCACCTGCCCGAGCGGCGTGCAGTACGGGCACCTGGTCGACATCGGCCGAAAAATCGTCGACGAGAAGGTGCCGCGCCCCGCGATGGAATCGGCCCAGCGCTGGGTGCTGAAGGAAGGTCTGCCGTCGCCGCTCTTCGGCCCTGCGATGAAGCTGGGCCAGTCGGTGCGCGGCCTGCTGCCCGATGCGCTGAAGGCCAAGGTGCCCGTGAAGCAGGAAGCCGGCGCTTGGCCCACCGCCACGCATGCGCGCAAGGTGCTGATGCTCGCGGGCTGCGTGCAGCCGTCGATGATGCCCAACATCAACAGCGCCACCGCGCGCGTGCTCGACGCGGCCGGTATCCAGGCCGTGATCGCGCCCGAGGCCGGCTGCTGCGGCGCGGTGAAGTTCCACCTGAACGACCAGGAGGGCGGCAAGGCGCAGATGCGCGCCAACATCGACGCGTGGTGGCCCTACGTGGAGCGCAACGAGGTCGAGGGTATCGTCATGAATGCATCCGGCTGCGGCGTCACCGTGCGCGAGTACGGGCATATCCTGCAGCACGACCCGGCCTATGCGCTGAAGGCCGCGCGCATCAGCGAGCTCACGCGTGACCTCAGCGAGCTGCTGCCCGACCTCGTGCCCGCGCTCAAGGCCCGCGTGAAGGCGCCAGAGGGCCTGGTGGCATACCACCCGCCGTGCACGCTGCAGCATGGCCAGAAGCTGCGCGGCGGCGTCGAGACGCACCTGCGCGCGCTGGGCTTCGACATGCGCGTGGCGATGAACGAATCGCACCTGTGCTGCGGCTCGGCCGGCACGTACTCGGTGCTGCAGCCCGAGCTGGCCTATCCGCTGCGCGACCGCAAGCTGGGCCACCTGAAGCAGCTGCGCCCGGTGGCGATCGCCTCGGCCAACATCGGCTGCATCACGCACCTGCAAAGCGGTAGCGACGACACGCCGGTACGGCATTGGGTCGAGCTGCTGGACGCTGCACTGCGGCAAAAGGCCTGAACGCAGGCGCCATCGGACAAGCAGGAGGGGGTTGGTCCGACTCGCGCGGGGCCGGTTCGGGGCGCATCATGGCTGCATCGAACCTGCAAGGAGCCAGTGCCATGCCTCGTGTTCTCGCACCTTCCATTCCTTACATTCCTTCCATTTCCGCCTCGCTGCGGGTCGTGCTGCTGGCCTGCGCCTGCGCGGCCGGCGCCACCGCCGCGCAGGCCCAGGGCGCCATGCCGCCCTGGCAGGGCGCGGGCCCGGCGCGCTACGTGTGCGGCGGCATCGGCTCCGACGAATCGACGGCCATGCGCGCCGCGATGAAGGAACATCCGCTCGCGCTGCTGTTCGCTCGCGCCGATGGCGCTTACCTGGCGAACGTCGACGTGACGATCAAGGGCGGCGACGCCGGCAATGCCGCCGCGCTGGCGTTCCGCGCGAGCGGCCCGGTCTGCCTGGTCGACGTGCCGAACGGACGCTACGTGATCGACGTCGCGGCGCCCGGCGGCGCCACCATGAGCCAGGCCGTGACGGTGGGCGGCGGGCCGAAGACGGCCGATTTCAGGTTCTGAACAGGCCGGAGATCGAAGGCGCTCAGGCGGCGGCCAGCGCTGCCTCGACGTCGCGCTCGAGCGAGGCCGGCGTGTCCAGCGGCGCGTAGCGCTTGAGCACCGTGCCGTCGCGGCCGATGAGGAACTTCGTGAAGTTCCACTTGATGGCCGTGCTGCCCAGCAGGCCCGGCTTTTCCTTCGTGAGCCACTGGTAGAGCGGCGCGGCGTTGCTGCCGTTCACGTCGATCTTCTCCATCATCGGAAAGCTCACGCCGTAGTTCGTGGTGCAGAAGGCGCCGATCTCCTCGTTGGTGCCCGGGTCCTGCCCGCCGAACTGGTTCGAGGGAAAGCCCAGCACGGTGAGGCCCTTGCCGGCGTACTTCTCGTGCAGCGCCTCCAGCCCCGCGAACTGCGGCGTGAAGCCGCACTTGCTGGCGGTGTTGACGATCAGCAGCACCTTGCCCTTGAAGGTGGAAAGCTTGACCGGCTTGCCGTCGATCAGGTTGGCTTCGAAGTCGTAGACGCTGGTCATGCTGTGTCCTCGTCAGGAAGGAGAAGAAGAGGCGCGATCATCGCGCCGTGCGGGCGTTCGCGCAAACGCCGCCCAGACGGCGCCCAGCACGATCAGTGCACCGCCCACGAGGATGCGCGGGTCCATCTCGGCTGCGCCCAGCGCCACCGAAGACACGCTTGCGAACAGCACCTCCGACAGCATGATCACCGAGGTCGCGGAGGCCGTGAGCCGCGCCGCGCCGTACTGCAGGCACACGTTGGCGAAGACGAAGGCCGTGCCCAGCAGCGCGGCCCAGCCGAGCCAGCCCGGCGAGGCGCGCAGCGGCGAATCGAACACGCCCAGCGCGGTACCGATCAGCGCCGCGACGCCGGCCACGAAGGTGCAGCCGCAGAACATCGCCAGCGCGCGCGATTCGCCCGGCGCCTCGCGCAGGTGGCGCAGCGCGATGTTGGTGACGGCGAAGCCGAAGCCCGCTGCCACGCCCAGCCAGTCGGGCAGGCTCGAAGGCACGGGCCAGTCGGTGCCGGGCGCCTTCAGCACCACCGCCACGCCGGTGAGCGCGAGCGCCACGCGCGCCAGCGCGCCGCCGGTGGGCCGCTCGCCGAGCAGCAGCCAGGCCAGCAGCACGCTCCACAGCGGCATCAGGTAGAACAGCAGCACAACGCGCACCACATCGCCCTGCGTCACGGCCCAGTTGAAGCCCACATTGGTGAAGCCGGCCGCCAGGCCCAGCACCAACAGCATCGGAAAGGCCGCGAAGCCCTTCCACGCATGCCGGCGCAGCATGCCCATCAGCACGGCGATGGCCAGGTAGATCAGGCAGGTGGTCCACAGCGGATGCAGCCCGTGGCCCGCGATCTGGCGGAAGGGGAACCAGGAGACGCCCCAGACGAAGGCGTTCAGCAGCAGGGCGAGTGCGGGCATTGGGGCGCGAGTTCTTCAAGGGACACCGAGGAACCGGCTTTGCCGGGCCTCCGGTGTCGCCACGGCGAGGGGGGTGGCGTAGCGACACGAAGTGCGCGAAGCCGGGGAAGTCAGTGGTGTTTGTCGCTACGGGCAATAGCCAGCAGGTGCTCCACTTCCTCGGGATATTTCTTGAGGTTGTTCTCGTGCCAGCGCTTGATGATCCACATGCAGCCGGCCACCACGAGGCCGAAGGCGCTGATGGCACCGTAGGCCGAGAGGCCGAGGCCCGTGCACACGCTGTAGAAGCCGCCCAGCAGAAGGATGCAGGCCTGCTCGTTGAAGTTCTGCACCGCGATGGAGCGGCCCGCGCCCATCAGGTTGTGGCCGCGGTGCTGCAGCAGCGCGTTCATCGGCACCACCAGGAAGCCGCCCAGGCCGCCCAGCAGGATGAGGAAGGGCACCGCCAGCCACACGTTGCCGATGAAGTTCATGCAGATCACCATCAGGCCCATCGCGATGCCCATGGGGATCACGCGAGTGGCCATGTCCAGGCGCATGCGCATCGAGGCGACGATGGCGCCCACGGCGGTGCCGATGGTCACCACGCCCGTCAGCGCCGAGGCCTGCGTGGTGTTGTAGCCCAGCGCCAGCGAGGCCCATGCCAGCACGATGTACTTGAGGTTGCCGCCCGCGCCCCAGAAGAGGGTGGTGGTGGCCAGCGAGATCTGGCCGAGGCGATCGCGCCACAGGCGCGCGTTGCAGTGCCAGAAGTCGGGCAGCAGCGCCGCGACATTGCGCAGCAGGCCTTGTTCGGGGTTGGCGCGCAGCGGGCGCATCTCGACGCCGGTGTGCGGGATGCGCGTGTTGAACCAGGCCGCCAGCATGTAGACGAAGATCAGCACCGCGAGGGCTGCTTCGGCCGGCGTGTCGATGCCGGTGTCGATGAGCGGGAGGTCGAAGGCCAGCAGCTTGCTGGAGACCGCATGCCCCACCAGCGCGCCGCCAAGCACGATGCCCAGCAGGATCGACGCGATGGTCAGGCCCTCGATCCAGCCGTTGGCCTTGACCAGTTGCGAGGCCGGCAGCAGTTCGGTGAGGATGCCGTACTTGGCCGGCGAATAGGCCGCGGCGCCCAGGCCGACGATCGAATAAGAAAGCAGCGGGTGCGAGCCGAAGAGCATCATCACGCAGCCCAGCACCTTGATGGCATTGCTGATGAACATCACCTTGCCCTTGGGCAGGGCGTCGGCGAAGGCGCCCACCAGCGGGGCCAGCACCACATAGAAGACGGCGAAGATGGGCACCAGCGCCGCGCGTTGCCATTCGGGCGCGCCCGAACTGCGCATGAGGTCGACCGCAACAACGAAAAGCGCTTGGTCGGCCAGCGACGAAAAGAACTGGGCCGACATGATCGTGTAGAAACCGCGCTTCATCGATGGGCTGGCTGGCCAGAGGAATAGGTCTGCTGGCGGTAGTGAAAAAGTGTCGCGTAGAGGGCGAATGGGCGGTTATAGCACGGGGGTGCGACGCGCAATCCCGCATCCCCACCGTGTTCGACCCCATTCCCGAAGATGCTAAAACGTGGTCTGCATTGTCCCCGAGCTCCCACCGAGCCTTCTCCGGAAACCCTTCATGCCGCGCCCGATCCTCGCCACCGTCCACACCGAAGCCCTGCGCCACAACCTCGAGCGGGCGCGCCGCTCGGCCCTCGAAGCCCGCGTCTGGGCCGTCGTCAAGGCCAACGCCTACGGCCATGGCATCGAGCGGGTCTATGAGGGTTTGCGAGGCGCAGATGGCTTCGCGATGCTCGACCTGGCAGAGGCCGAGCGCGTGCGCGCCCTCGGCTGGCGCGGCCCGGTGCTGCTGCTGGAGGGCGTTTTCGAGGCCCGCGACCTGGAGCTGTGCTCGCGCCTCGATCTCTGGCACACCGTGCACTGCGACGAGCAGATCGACATGCTCGCCGCCCACAAGACCCTCAAGCCGCAACGCGTGTTCCTGAAGATGAACTCGGGCATGAACCGCCTGGGCTTCACCCCCGAGCGCTTCGGCTCTGCCTGGACCCGCCTCAACGCGCTCACCCAGGTCGACGAGATCTCGCTCATGACCCATTTCAGCGACGCCGACGGCGAACGCGGCATTGCCCACCAGTTGGAGGCCTTCGAGCGCGCCACCCGCGACCTGCCGGGCGAGCGCTCCATCGCCAACAGCGCGGCCACGCTGCGCCATGCCGACCTCACGCGCGGCGACTGGGTGCGCCCCGGCGTCATGCTCTACGGCGGCGCGCCCGACTTTCCCCAGCATGACGCGGCGCACTGGCAGCTGCAGTCCACCATGACGCTGTCGACCCAGCTCCTGTCGGTGCAGACGCTGCAGGCAGGAGATACCGTCGGCTATGGCTCCAACTTCACCGCCGAGGGCCCCATGACCATCGGCGTGGCGGCGGTCGGCTATGCCGACGGCTATCCGCGCCACTGCGGCACCGGCACGCCGGTGCTGGTGAACGGCGTGCGCACCCGCATGGTCGGACGCGTGAGCATGGACATGATCACCGTCGACCTCACCGGCGTGCCCGACGCGAAGTTCGGCAGCGAGGTCACGCTGTGGGGCAGGTCGGCGAAGACCGGCGCCGTGCTGCCCATCGACGAGGTCGCCAGGGCCGGCGGCACCATCGGCTACGAGCTGATGTGCGCGGTGGCGCAGCGCGTGCCGTTCGCAGACATGGCGGACGCTGCCTGAACACCCTGAAGCCGTGAAGATCCTTTCCAACTGGCGCTCCGTGCGTCTTTGGGAAACGCAGGTCGAGCGCGAGCTCCACCGCGAGTACAGCCTGCGCACGCACGGCATCCTCATCGGCAGCTTCACGCTGCTGCTCATGTGGGGCGTGTCGGCGCTGCAGATGCACCTGCTGCACGTCGATTCGCTCGCGGTGCGCTACTTCCTCACGCTGGGCGTGGGGTACCTGGGCTACCTGCTGGTGCTGCGCTGGTGGGCGAAGCGGCTGGTCGAGGAACGCGGGCTCGATCTCAACGTCGATGCGCCCGACTTCGAGTTCGGCGGCGGACGAGGCGGCAGCGGCTCGCACGGCCACACGGGCATCGGCGAAGCCCCGGGCGACGGTGGCGGCGGCAGCGGCCTCTCGGACATCGCCAGCGGCGCGCTCGACGTGGCCGGCGGCGCCGACGAGGGGGCGGTCGTCGTCATCCCGGTGATCGCCATCTTCCTGATCTGCGCCGCCATCCTGTTCGGCGCGGGCTCGCTGGTGTTGCTGTATTTCAGCTGGGACGCGCTGCTGGCCGTGGCCATCGAGATCGCCTTCTCCTACGTCTCGGCCCGCGCCGCGGTGCGCGTGGCGCGCGAGGGCTGGCTCATGGCCGCCGTGCGGCTCACCTGGAAGCCGCTGCTTGGCGCGGTAATCTGCGCGGTGGCGCTGGGCGCGCTGCTCGACCACTTCATGCCGCAGGTCAACTCCCTGCCCGAGGCCGTGCGCGTCCTGCTGAAGAAGCACTGAGCGCGCCCATCAGGTGATCGACCAGCGCCCTGCACTTGGGCGCCATGGAGCGGTTGTTGGGCGGGTGGAGGACGTGTGTGCGTGCGCCCGGTCGTTGGCGCATTACGAGGTCGTGCGGCTCGAAGGCGCTGAGCACAAGCTGCACGACCGGCTCCAGCTCCGTCCGCGGGACCATGAGCGTGTGCTCGATGCCGTGCTGTGGACGCTGGCCCCCGGGGGTTCGGAGACAATCCGCGCCGGGAGGAATTTCATTCACATGATCTCGAAGAAACAGGGAGCGCGCGCCGCATGGCGCGCATGCGGCATCGCGCTGGCGGTCGCCGCCATATCGGCGCATGCCGAATCCGATGCAGCGGCGGCGGACCCGCAGCGATCGCAAGCCACGGAGGCCGTCGCAGATGCGCCCATCGTGCCGGCCGCACCGATGGAACCGGCCGCACCCACACCGGCCGCCGCCGCCGCGCCGCCGGCACCCCAGACCCGCGTGCGCTTCGCCCGCGGCAACTACAAGCCCGGCATCGAACAGCTTCGGGTGGTCCGTCGCGAGAACACGATGAACAACGTCGCGGGGCAGGTGGCGCTGAACATCGCGCTGTCGGTCATCGCGGGCGGCGTGAGCGTCGGTGCGCAGGGCTTCTCGAAGGACGACCTCGGCGGCGCCACGCTGGAGGCGCTCAAGGACGACCCGCTGGGCGTCAACCCCGCCATCGGCGAGCTGAGCGATGCGCTCAGCAAGGTCGCCACCGGCATCTACCGCAAGCGTGCCGAGGCCGCCTACGACACGGCCCTGACCGACGGCTCCACGCCCGAGGAGATCGAGGAGGCGCGCAAGGTGCAGGCGGTGGCGGACACGCCGCTGCTTCCGGGCGCCTGGCATCTGGTCTACGAGAACCTGACGGGCTCGGACGAGCTGTTCCGCTTGAAGTTCGGTGCCGAGCTCGGCCGCGCGGGCTTCATGCGTCCGCCGGCCTCGTGCTTCTATCAGTCGGAGCCGGTCGCGTGGAGCGAATGGCAGGCCGACAACTGGCAGCGGCTGCGTGAGGAGCGCGCCAAGGCCGTGATCCGCTGCACCGAGACGCTTTCGGCCACGCCCGAGAAGTTCTGGTAAACGCGTCCTAGGCCGCGCGGAACGCCGGCATGGCCGCGGGCCGCCGGTTCAGCCCCAGCGCCAGCGCCAGCAGCTCGTCGTCGGCGCACAGGATCGCGAAGGCGCGGTGCTTCTCTCCGAAGCTCATGACGGGCCCCGAGTGGTGCAGCGCCCGGTGGTTGAAGGCCACCACGTCGCCCGGGTCGACCTCGTAGCCCACGATGTCGAAGGCGCCGCGGTTGGATTCGATGTCGGGCAGCTCGGGCGCGAGCGCTTCGCTGTCCTGCGGTCCGATCCAGCCGCCGCGCCGGTAGCCCGTCTTCCACAGGTGCGAGCCGCGCACCACTTCCGGCGCGGTTTCGCGCGGCATGTGGTCCACGGGCATCCACAGGTGGACGATGCGGTGGCTGTCGGCCAGGCCGCAGGACATGTCCTGGTGCCAGGGTGTTGCGGTCGCGGCGCTCACGTCCTTGTCGAACAGCAGCTGGTCGCAGATCCAGCGCAGCCGCCGGGTCACGGTGAGCTGGCCGGCGATCTCGCTGGCACCCGATTCGGACACCACGCGCTGCAGCAGGCCGTCGCGGCGCTGCTCGATGCCGTCGCGCGCCAGCTCTATCCACTCGGGCGAGACGATCCCGCGCAGGCACACGACGCCGTCCCGCAGGAACCGGAGGCGCTCGTCGAAGCTCACGCCGCGAAGCAGTGGGTTGCTCATCAGGATCTCCTCGTCCGGCGCCGGCCCTTCGGGCATCAGGCGCGTTGCTCCCCTTTGTTCCCATCCACCCCGCTCGCCCGCACCAGGAAGAGCAGCCAGCCGACCATCAGCGCGGCCATGCAGGCGAAGCCCCAGGTCATGGCGTGGATGGTCTGGATGTAGGAGACGGGCCGTCCGGCAGCGAGCATCGCGGCAGCGAACACCACGGCACCGACCACCGAGCACAGCAGCAGGGCGCCGGGTTTCGAAGCGGCCCTGAAGCCGGTGCGCAGGCACATGGTCAGGCCGAAGATCGCGGGCGCGTAGAAAAAGGGCGAGAAGTCCATGTCCCTGTAGTTCGCGCCGAAGGCCAGCACCACGAGGTGCGGCCCCAGCATGCCCAGCGCCACGCCCACAGCCTCGGCGACCAGGAAGCCGAGCAGCACGAAGCCGGTGAAGTCGCGAAAGGACTTCTTCCTCTGCGCTGCGTCCGCCGACTTCCAGCTGGCCGCCAGCTGCGGCAGCAGGTAGTAGCCCAGCGCCGACAGCACGTACTGCATCGGCAGCAGGAAGGTGATGTAGATCTTGAGCAGGCCGCCCTGCTCGGCATCGGCCGAGGAGCCCAGCAGCAGGATGGCGCCGCCGGTCATGATCCAGCTCATGAACTGCGAGAGGCTGGCCTTCCAGCCGTAGGCCATCGATTCGCGCGCCGTCAGGCCCCGGTCGTCCTTCGCGGCCGGCAGCGGAAGAACCGTGTGGCGCGTGTTCGCGAGCACCAGGTAGAGAAACGGAAGCTGCAGCACGGAAACCAGCAGCAGGGCCTCCTTCCAGCTCGCGGGCCGTTCGGCGTTCAGCACGACGACATAGCCGATCGCGATCAGCGCGCCCGAAACGCAGAGCACGCCATAGCGCCGCCCCGCGAGCAGCAGGCTGCGCGAGATCCAGAAGATCTCGTAGCCCACGATCAGCGCCACGCCCACCCACTGCAGCTGCCCCGGGAACGCGGCGATCTGCCACGCGAGGAAGCCCAGCAGCGAGAACAGCACAACCAGCGCCCACGTCAGCCACGCCGTGGAGCGGTCGGCGTAGTAGCGCCGGATGAGCAGGGGCTCGTGCACCATGGCCATGTGCAGGATGTACTGGAAGCTGATCACCGCGAGGAATGCGGAGGCCACGCCGAAGTCGGCGGGCGAGAGCACGCGCGCCAGCGCGAAGCTGAGCAGCAGCTGGCTCGCGCTGTAGATGCACTGGTCGGCAACGGCATAGATGGGACCGCCGAGGCGTTTCCTGAGTCCTGACAGTCGCTGCTTCATCCACCTAGCCCGAGATGGAAAGCAGGACCGGACTGGAGGTCGCCTTCACGGTGAAGCCCTCGCCCGAACGGCTGCCGCAGCTGCCTTCGCGCATCTGCGGGAAGAAGTCGACGCGGGTGCACTTCGCGCCGGCGCCCGCGGGCACCGACACGCTCTGCTGCGCGCCCTGCGTCCAGACCACGTGCAGCATCGATTCGCCACGGCGCAGCACCAGCCGGCTCGCGCCGCGCGCGTCGTCGTAGGACACCTTCTGCGAGTGCCGCGCGATCTTCAGGAACTCGGTGAGTGCCGAGTAGGCCTCCTTCTTCTCGCCGGCCTTCGACTTGATGCCGAAGTTGTCTTCCTTCGAGAAGTACGACTGGCCGCGGTCGCGCCACGAATAGAGGTTCAGCAGCTTGATGCCGGCCGCGGCGTTGATCAGGTACTCCCTGAAGATCAGCGACGCCTGCGCGCCCTGGTTGCGCACGGGCATGTACGAGGCGTAACCCCATTCGGAGGCGACGATGCCGGTCTTGTTCAGCTGGCGGCGGTCGAGCTGCGCGCGCAGCTTCTGGTAGTCGGCCAGTGCGGTCTCGGGCACGGAGCGGTAGGGGTGGATGGAGATGTCCGTCAGGCAGTCGCTGCGCGCGGCCGAGACGAAGGCATCTTCCAGCTCCGAGGGCACCTTCCCCGCACTGCCGCCGACGAAGGGCAGCTTCGCGAAGCCGAAGCCGACGATGATGTCCGGGCGGATCTGCTGCTGCGCGAGCTTCTCGCACAGCGCCGACGAGGCGGCGCCGAAGTCCGGCACCAGGGCGGGCTGCAGGAAGGTCTTGTTGTCGGGCTCGTTCCACACTTCCCAGACCGCGACGTCGGCCGAGTGCGCCTTGATGAACCCGGCCGCGAAGTCGGCGAAGCGGCTCTCCTTGCTGGCGGTGTCGCTGCCCGCGCCGCTGCGCATGTCGCCGGGCTCGTGGCCCCAGATCTCCTTGCCGCCGAAGAGCGTCACGATGGCGTTGAGCTTCGCCTTGCGCACACGCTGGATCAGCTTCGGATAGTCGGTCATCGCGGGGTTCACGCTCTTGATCGGCGGACGCACGCCGAAGCGCACGAACTCGAAGCCGGCGGCGCGGATCTCGTGCAGGTCCTCGTCGATGATGGTCGCGGGGTCGATCTGCACGCTCAGCGAAACCGGGTATTCGGAGCTCAGGGTGCCGATGCCTCGCGCGTGGGCCGGGCCGATCGGCGCTGCGGCGAAGAGCAGGGCGCCCAGCAGGCTGGTGATGGTCTTCTTCATGGCAGTACCGACTCCTTGTACAGATCGACGATGGCGGTGTTCATGCGCTGCGAAGTGAACTTCTCCTCGAAGATCCTTCGCCCGGTCCGGCCCATCTGGCGCAGGGTCTCGACGGGCATGCGGTCGATCTCGCGCAGCATCTGGTCGATGTGCTCCAGCTCGAAGAGCCGGCCGCTGCGATCGTTCTCGACGATGTCCACGAGGCCGCCGACTGCGGACGCGAAGACGGCCTTGCTCCTGGCCATGGCCTCGACCGCGACGAGGCCGAAGCCCTCCCAGCGCGAGGGCACGACGATGGCGTCGCAGGACTGGTAGACCGCGTCCAGCGCGTCCTTCTCGAGCCACCCCTTGAACTCGACCCGCTCGGGCTGCGCGAGCTGCAGGTCCTTGCGCACCGCGTCGCCGACCACGATCAGCCTGAAGTCGGGCCGCACGCGGGCGTAGGCGTCGAGCAGCAGGTCGATGCCCTTCTGGCGGTCGAGCCGGCCGACGAACAGGATGGTCCGCGGCGCGGGCTTGCCGGCATCCGCAGGCGGCGGCTCGAAAGCGGGGGCTGGCGCCGGGTTCACCGAATCGATGCCGTTGGGAATGCAGGTGCAGCGCCTGATGCCCGATTCGGCCGCGATCCGCACCTCGTGGCGGCTGATGCAGATGATGGCGTCGCTGCGCGAGGACAGCAGCCGCTCGATCCAGCGGTAGGCCGACTTCTTGTAGCTCGACGCCGCCTGGTCGAAGGCCCAGCCGTGCGAGCAGTAGACGATCTTCACCTCGCGCGGTATCTGGCCCAGCAGCGCCATCGAGCGCACGATGCCGCCGGCGATCGAGCTGTGCAGGTGCAGCACCGAGGGCCGCTCCGACTCGATGATCTTCTTCACCCGCTTCGCATAGCCCACCAGCGAGAGCGGGCTGCGTGCGGTGGGCACCACGTGCGCGCTCTCGGGGCCCAGCCAGTCGACCTGCCCGGGCAGGATGAACTTCACCTGGCTGATCTCCGGCGAGTTGCGCTGGAAGTTCGAGACGATCCGGAGATAGGTCTCCAGCCCGCCCTTGAGCGTTTCCGCGACGTGCAGGACTTTCATGGCTTCTTCGCTCCTGGCTGCTCAGATCATTGCGTGGGTGCCGGCGATGACTTCGGCCTGGAGCTCGTCCAGCCGGCGCGGATCGTTGCGTTCCCGAAGCAGGTTCAGGACGGATGCCTTCAGCTCGTCGTGGCGCGGCGATAGGCCGAACAGGAACTCGGTGCGGTTCGTGAGCCGGAAGAAGGACTCGACCTTCTTGTCCCAGTTCATGCCGATGGACGGGATGCTCAGGCTGTAGGCGACGATGTTCGCGTGCAGCCGGTGCGCCGCGATGCAGGAGCAGGCACTGATCAGCGTGACCAGGTCGTCGGGGCGCTTCGGCACGGCGAAGGAGAAGTCGTCCGCGGCGGCGGTGCGCTCGGAGATCTCGGCGAGCACCCGGTTGTCTTCCGCCGCGCCGTTCGTGAAGTACAGCACCCGCGCGCCCTCGGCCCGCAATGCCTGCGCGAGGCCCGAGAAGAATTCGGCCGAACCGCCGGCTCGCTTGCCCCCGTATTCGGAATTCATCACCAGCGCGTCGAGGCTGCTGACGCAGATGCCCACGTCCCACTTCTTCTCGGGGGAGAGTTCTTCCGAGAAGGCGCTCGCGCAGACCAGCGCCGGATCGGGCACCACGTTGATGCGGCTGCGCGGAATGCGGAAGAAGGCGTGCAGGTTGTTCGCCGAATCCACGTCGCGCGTCGCGTAGAAGACCGGCGCGGCGTTCTGGAGGAACTTGCCGACGAGCCACTGTCCCCAGTAAGACCATTTGCCGGTGACGCCGACCGACACCACGGCCACCCTCTTTCCGCGCAGCAGCCGGCCCAGGAAGAAGAGTTTCGACGGGAAATTCAGCGCCACGTCGCAGAAGAGCTGCCCGCCGCCGATCAGCACCAGGTCGGCATCGGCCACCGCCGCCTGCCATTGCCTGCGCCAGCTCAGCAGGTAGTTCTTCAGGCAGTAGGCGAAAACGATTGCCGAACGCAGCAGCGAAGGCAGCTTCTGGAAAACGCCGAAGGCGCCGCCGCCGCGCAGGTTGGATTCGTCGAAGGCCACGCGCCCGGCGATGTCGAGGAACTCGACCTTCGCGTCGGGATACTTCATGGCCGCGATATGGGCCAGCGAGGCCGCGATGACCCCGTCGCCGAGGTTGTCGCTGAACGGCACCGCGCAGATCAGGATCTTTTTCATCTTTGAATACCCGGAATAAGCCTTTTATTTCCCGCGACCTTGATGGCGATCAGATAAAGCATCACGGAGGTCAGATGCCGGGTGAAACTGCCGAGGTCCGGTTCGAAAATCAATTGAACGAGGATGTGCGCGACGAAAAGACTTCCGAAGAAGCGTGGCTCGAATTGCGTCGGATCGCGCTTCGACCATCGCCGTGCCTTGTAGAGGATGATCAGCATCGCTGCGATCATCAATTGCATGAATGCGTCGCTGGGTGTCTGGAAATAGAGAACGGGCGTGATCAGCACCGTCGCGGCGTACACGTAATTCACTAGAAAGCCCGGGCCGGTGGCGGGCGAGGCGATATTGGTGAAGGCCGTGCGGTTGTCGCTGCCGATCTGCTCCGCATAGGCATTGGAGGTGTCGCGCGGCGACTGCAGCGTCTGCAGGATATTGGAGGGGGCCGCCATGATCGCGCCGGCAGCCAGGATTGCCGCCAGGAAATGGTATTTGAGCGGCCGCCGCCAGAGATAATGAACGGCGAAGAATGCGCCGACGATCAGCAAATAATAATTCCGGACGAAAACTCCGTAGATTGCGTAGAGGCCGAGAAATGCGCCGACGGTGAGGAATCTGGAGGTGCGGAAATAGATCGTCGTCACCGTGATGCACATGGTCATGATGAGCACCACCGTCTCCTTCGACGGTGCGAACATGTTCAGCATGATGCAAGGCGCGATCAGCAGCAGCCTGGAGAAGAAATCGCCGGTCCGGCGGATATTGCGTGTCGCGAAGAAAAGAAATATCGCGCTGCTGATGCAGGTGAAAACGTCGAGATTGTCCGACCCGATGATGCTGAAAAGCGCGGCCGTGACGGCGAACGAATTGTCCATTTCGTCCGTTCCGCCGTAATTCAGGATCTCGAGGATCTTCGCCGAGTCCACGCTCCATTTTTCGGGGAGCATTTCCCGGAAATACGCATAGATGATCACGTAGACGAACACGATCAGCACCCCGGCAACGGAGTACTGGTTGAAGCGGCGCGTGCCCCTTCTTCCTGTCGTTGTCGTCGCGGGTGCCCGTGCCGGCGCCGCCGGAGCGGGAATGGCGTGGCTCATCGGCATGTGGATTCCGATCCGATCAATTCCAAAGCGAAAGAAGTTCTGTCCGGCCCTGAGGCGTGGACTTCGTGAAAGGCGTACTCCGGCCGGCGCGGCCGGAGCAGGTCACCCGGGACCGGCGGTGGAATTCACCGCGACCCGTGACCGGCGGCAACCACCCAGATGGTTCTGAAGAAGATGTCCACGTCCTTCCCGACGGAAAGGGTTTCGACATACCTCACGTCGAGCGCGACGCGCGCGTTGTAGGTCAGCTGGTTGCGCCCGCTGACCTGCCAGAGGCCGGTGATGCCGGGCCGCACGGCGCAGTAGTGCGACCAGCTGTGGCCGTAGAGCTCCTTCTGCTCCAGCATGCAGGGGCGAGGGCCGATCAGGCTCATGTCGCCCACCAGCACGTTCCAGAATTGCGGCAATTCGTCGAGGCTGGTCTTGCGGATGAATTTGCCGAAACGGGTGATGCGCGGATCGTCGTCCAGTTTCTGGTATTCGTCCCATTGGCGGCGCGCCTCGGGATTGTTCTTCAGGTGCTCTTCCAGCACCTGCGCCGAATTGGCGATCATCGAGCGGAATTTGTAGAAGCGGAATACGCGTCCGTTCTTCCCGTACCGCGGCTGGTAATAAAGCACCGGTGCTCCCGAACTCGCGAAGACGCAAAGTCCGAGCAATACGAAAAGCCAGCCGAATGCGATGAAGAAAAAAAGAGCGGCGCCGATGTCCACCGATCTTTTTGCGACCTTCAGCAATGGGGAATGGTTGATTCCGGATTGCGATCCGCCGCGGGACATTTCGGCACCTGCGTCGGCAAGGTCCCAGCCCTGCGGTACGAGCGATTCTTCGGGATGGAGATTTCCCATGGGATTCTTCCATCCGGGTTTGAAGCGCGACAAGATTTCCCGTCGAAATGCTTTCATTTTTGACGCACCTTTCCTCATGCGGGCAATTGCCCGCAGATCCTCGGTTATGGCCCTGTGTTTTTGGCCGACACTACCCGCACAAATGCCTCTTTAGCGTCTGCAATGCAGAAACTATTGCGCGGCCAAATGACTCGATGAAGGCAGTACCAATGAATTAAAGATCATTTGTAGTGCCTTTTTATGCTGAATACTATTTGAGTATTTAATCGATGCGGGAGGTTGGAGGCTCACCGCATGATTTTGAATTTAACTCCAATTCAGGCGGTCTAAGTGGAATCCCTGTTGGTATTGTATGTGTATTGCAACTGCTTGTAAGCGCCGTATTTGTAACCCCCGCTTCCAGCGTGGCGGCGGCTTAAATCAATAGCATTCAGAATTACGCCATTTACCGTTCTGCCCGCATGGGCGAGCCTTCTGACGGTTTCATTCAATTCGCCGAGCTGGGTTTTCTCGGCGCGCGCCACCAGCAGCAGGGTGCTCGCCAGCGGCGCCACCGAGGCGGTGTCGGCGGCCACCAGCACCGGGGCGGTGTCGATGACGACCAAGTCGTACAGCGGCGAGAGCTGTTCCAGCACCTGAACGAAGGACTCGCTGGTGAGCAGCTCCGCCGGATTCGGCGGCAGCACCCCCGTCGTCATGATGTCCAGGTTGGGCAGCACGCCAGGGCGGATGGCCTGTTTGAAGTCCAGCGTGCCGGCGATCAGCTCCGACAGGCCGGATGAGCGCGGAATCGAGAAGAACTGGCTGACCCGGCCCTTGCGCAGGTCGGCGTCGATCAGCAGCACCCGCTTGCCGGTGGCCGCGGTGATCGCCGCGAAGTTGACCGAGACGAAGGTCTTGCCAACGCCGGGTGTCGCGCCCGAGATGAGCAGCCGGTTGTTGGTCGCCTCCAGCATCGCGAACTGCAGCGCGGTGCGCAGGCTGCGCAGGCTTTCCACCGCCGGGTCTTCCGGCTGCAGGTGCGCCAGCACGTGCTTGCCGGCCACCTTGTTCTCGATGTTCCTGTCGATGGTGCGCTGCGCGGCGCTCAGCGGAACGCTGCTGTAGACGTTGAGGCCGGTATGGCTCTCGATCTCGGCCGGATTGCGGATGCCGCCGAAGAAGGAACTCCGCGCGACCGCCGCGCCGAAGCCGGCGGCCAGCCCGAGGATCGCCGCCAGCGCGATCACCAGCGGCCGCTTCGGCCACACCGGCTCTTCCGGAACGATGGCCTCGTCGAGCAGGCGCACGTTGCCGACCTTGCCTTCCTTGGCCAGCCGCATCTGCAGCGAGCTGTTGAGCAGCGACACGTAGAGGTCGGTGTTGACCTTGATGTCGCGCTGCATGCGCACCGTGTTCTGCTGCAGCTCGGGCATCTTGCGGATGCGCGCGTCGACTGTGGCGAGCGCGCTCTTCCATGCGGCGACCTGCGCGTCGAGCGTCTGCACGTTGGGGTGCTCGTTCGTGAAGCGCGACGTGAGCTCGCGCCGCTTCTGCTCGGCCTCCAGCAGCTTGGACTGCAGGTCGACCGTCTGCGTCAGCGCGTTCTTCGCCTCGTCGTCGAGGCTGACGGTGCCGTTCTGGTTGCGGTAGCGGTTGTAGATGTCTTCCGACTGCTCCAGCTGCTTCTTGAACTGCGGCAGCGCGCCGTCGAGGAAGCCCAGCGTCTTCTCGGCCTCGGCGGCCTTGCGCTCCATGTTCTGGCGCACGTAGAGCCGGCCGATCTCGTTGAGCAGCTGCGTGAGCTTCTCGGGGTCGGGGTTCTTCCAGCTCACGTCGAGCACGCCCGACTGCTTGCCCTTCTCGACGACCTTGAGCGCGTCCTGCAGCGCCAGCAGCGTGAGCTGGCTGGACGAGCGCACGAGCACGAACTGCGCGCCGGGCCTGGCCTCGATGCTGGTGACCATCAGGCTCAGGCTGCCGTTGGGAACGCCCGGCACCTTGGCCTCGAGCAGCGTGCCGACCCGGCCCTTCATCGGCGTGTCGATGTCGGGGTTGCTCAGCTCGTACTGGCCGTCGGTGCCCAGGGTCAGCGTGAACTGCTTGTCCTCGAAGTCGGCGGGCACGTCGAACCTGGGCACGAGGATCTTCTCGGTGCCCGTCACGTAGCCGGACAGGCCCATGAAGCCGGGGTCGGACAGCTCGGTGGCGCGGCGTGCGAGCCAGCTCCCCACGAAGGGCGCGTAGCGCGGCCGCGCGCTGATGTAGAGCTTGGTGTTCTCCACCGCCTTGCCGAGGATGGCGCGCGAGCGCAGGATCTCGATTTCGCCCGCGGCCGGCGTCTTCACGCTCAGCAGGGAGGAGGCTGCGTCGCCCAGGAAGCTTCCGGCCGAGTTGCCGGTGTCTTCCACCTGCACGGCGACGTTGCCTTCGTAGACCGGCTTGCCGAGAAAGGCGTACGCCGTGCCCAGCAGCACGGCGACGAGCGCGATGGCCGCGACCAGCCAGCGGTTGTCGATCAGGATGTCCAGGTACTCGGCCAGGTTGATGCCATCGCCATCCTCTTCCATGGCTTGCAGCGGCAGCGCGGCTTGCTGGGGTGCGTTCATGTCGGTTGCTGCTCGGGTTTCGTGATTTTCAGAATGCGGTCGATCCACGCGCGCGCGCCGGCATCGATCAGCGCCAGGGCGTGCTCGAACGCGGCCTCGTCCTTTCCGTAGGGGTCGGGCACGTCGTGCCCCTCGAACTCGGCGATGCGGAACACCTTGCCGCGCACGAAGGGATAGGTCGACTCGAGGTAGCGGCGCTGGTCGCGGTCCATCACCAGGATCAGGTCGGCCTGCCGGCACAGCAGCTGGCTCACCTGCTGCGCGACGTGGCCCGAGATGTCGACGCCGCGGTCATGCATGAGCTTGCGCGCGGTGGCGTCCGCAGGCCGGCCGACGAGCGCGCCGGTGCCCGCGGAGAACACGCGCAGCCCCGGCAGTCCTGCTGCGAGCAGGCCTTCGGCCATGGGGCTTCGGCAGATGTTGCCGATGCAGACGGTCAGCACGGATCTCATCGGTGGTTCATGTAGACCTGGTCGGTGTTGTAGAGCGCCTGCGTCGCCGGCAGGATCAGGCTGGCCACGCGGTTCCAGGTGACCAGCGGCACGGAGTCGATGTAGACCACGTCGCGCGGCTGCAGCGGAAAGCGGTCGGCCAGCGCGAGCGCGGCGGGGTTCTTCGCGTTGAGATGGAAGATGGCCGGCGTGCTCCTGGCACTGCCGGCGTCATTGCTGCCGCCGCCGGTGTTGCGTACGACATAGATCTGCCCCGTGTTGGCGGTGCCCAGGTTCGCGCCGCCGGCTTCGCCCAGCGCCTCGCTGAGGCTGAGCCTGCCGTTGTGCATGGTCAGCGCGGAAGGCTTGAGCACTTCGCCGGTCACGAACACCTTGCTCTCGTCGCGGTTGCGCACCTGCACCACGTCGCCGCTGTGCAAGGGGATGCGGCTGGCGCCGACGCCGATGTCCTGCAGCTTCGGCAGGTCGATGAGCGTGGTCTTGTCGCCGCGCGTGAGCGTGATGAACGAGCGGTCGCCGGCGGCCGTGATGCCGCCCGCGCGGTTGAGTGCCTCGGCCAGCGTCATCGGCACGTCGGTGAAGATCTGCAGCCCCGGCGAGTTCACCTCGCCTTCGACGAAGGCGCGGCGGCTCCTGAAGGACTGGATGCGCACCGTCACCTGCGGGTCCTTGATGTACCTGGCGATCTGCCTGGCGATGAGGTCGGAGGCCTCGATCTCGGTCAGGCCCTGCATCTTCACGCGCCCGATGTACGGGAAGCTGATCTGCCCCGAGGCGTCGACGATGAAGCCGGGCGCCACGCTGATGCCGGTGGGATCCACCTGCTGGGAGATCACCGCACCGGCGTGGGGCAGCAGCTCCGGATGGTCGTAGACGACGACGCCCACCACGTCGCCGGGCCCGATCGTGTAGACCGGCGCCTCGCCGAACAGCGCCTTCACGTCCGGCGGCACCGCCGTCGGCCGCGCATCGGCCATCGCCCGGATGAGACCAGGCGAGATCGGCACCAGCCCCCCTTCGGCCGGCATGCCGTCGGCCGACAGGGCCGGCGCCGGACTCTGGTCGGGCTCGTAGGCCACCACCGAGCCGAAGCCCGGCGCGCAGCCCTGAAGCGCCAACGCCCCGGCGAGGGCGGCACTCCAACCCGTCAGGTACAGGTAGCGTGACAAATGGAACTCCATTGCGAACTTGGTTATTTCAATAACTGCGATTGCCCATGCAAAGCCCGAGCCTGATTTGCGTCGATTGCGCCGGTTAATTCTTTTTATTGAGGAAGAGTTAATCCGGGCATCGGCGATTTATCGGCGAGCCAGCGAGAGCGCGAATTGTCGCTGCCTTCGCAAGGCGACTTTTTGGTGGAGTAGACGCAAATGACGTGTCTATTCGTGCGTCGACCACGCCATGCACAGGGTTATGCGGAGGCGAGTTGCCCGCAGCCCTGTTTTCACTGGGGAAAGGGGGTGCGGAATGCCTGTTTTTCAGGCACTCCGGAAAGCCGAAACTTGCGACCTATTTATTACCCCGGACAGCCGGGAGATTGTGGTTTTCGCTCCACAAAGTCAGGTTCCATAGGGTTTTTGATATTGCGTTCAATTTTGTAAAGAAATGTGTCCCGGTAGGAGATGACTGACAAGCCGTGGGGCGGGAGCATCAATGTGCCTGCCGGAGGCAACAAACTACTTCGAAACGGCTTCGCGGCCGTACATAATTCGGAGGCAGGCGCGGAAGTACGTTTTTCTGATTAATCCTGAAATCGGGCGCCCTGCGCCGGGGCTCCAGGCACCAAGTACGTGCAATGCCGTTCCACCGGGCCCGGAATGATTTCAGGTTAATTGGGCGCGTATTCCGCGCAGGTTCCGATTTGCTCGGAGACAGGCAAGACTTTCGTATTGCCCTGCAATTTCAGGAATTCCGGGTGACGGAGAATGTTTCATATTTCGATCATTGAAACCGGCCCGGATTGCCGCAAAGATCGGAATAAATCAGAAAAAAGAGTTCATGAGCGGCCGGGCAGGGCCGCACAAAGGTGCGAGCCAGGGAGAAATATTGTGCCGAGCGTCGGCGAATTGAATGCGAATGTTTCTGTGCCGCCGGTGCGGCGGGCAGGCCCGTTGCAGGCCCGCGTTCATTCTTCGCGGTCGTCGCCCGGGTGGCCGAGCTGCTTCTTGGCGGAGCGCACGCCCCGCACCACCAGATAGAGAGCGCCGCCGGCAACCACCACGAAGCCAGCCACCGCGAGGCCGCCCATGCCGAAGGCCCACCACCAGAACAGGCCGCTGATGGGCAGCAGCACCAGCGCCACCAGCAGCTCGATGAAGATCAAACGCATCCGTCTCCCCTTGTTCTCGGACATGCAGGCAGCCTTGGTGGTGTGTAATAAATCGCTACGTGCATTTTGAGTGGCGAGAGGATAGCCCAAGAAGAAAAGCGGGGGTACAGGGTTTGCGGCCCCCGCAACCCCACCCCCGTCTCTTCTTCAGTCTGCGGGCCGAACCTGTGCGCGGCCTGACTCTGGCCGGCGGACCGGCTCGGTACTCAGTACAGCCCGAGCTTGCGCGTGCGCAGCCGCGCCAGGCCCAGCAGCGCATCGGTGAAGGGCGTGGCCACCGCCGTCAGCTCGCCCAGTTCGCGCACCACCGTGACCAGCGCGTCCAGTTCCACCGAGCGCCCGGCCTCCACGTCCTGCAGCATGGAAGTCTTGAACGCGCCCAGCTTCTTCGTGATCTCGTGCCGGTCTTCGGGGCTCTGCGTGATCTCGATCCCGATGCGCCGGCCGATTTCCTTGGCTTCCAGCATCACCGCCGAGATGAAGCCGCGCACGTAGTCGTCGCCCATGATCAGGTCGGTGGTGCAGCCGGTGAGCGCGCTGATCGGGTTCACCGTCATGTTGCCCCACAGCTTGAACCACACGTCCTTCTGGATCTGCGGCGACAGCGTGGTCTCGATGCCGGTGCTCTTCAGCAGCGCCAGCAGTTTCTGCACGCGCGGCGTGGCCTCGCCCGAAGGCTCGCCGATGATCAGCCCGTTGCCGAAGTGGTGCCGCACCACGCCCGGCCCGTCGAGCGAGCAGCTCGCATGCACCACGCAGCCGATCACGTTGCGCGACGGGATCGCGCGCGCGATGGCCCCGTCGGGGTCCACGGCGGCGAGCCGGTGGCCGGTGATCTCGCCGCCGAAGCCGCCTTCCAGGAACCACCACGGCACGCCGTTCATCGCCACCAGCACGACGGTGTCGGCGCCGATCAGCGGCCCGATGCGCTCGGCCACGCCGGCCAGCGCGGGCGCCTTCACGGCGATGACCACCAGGTCCTGCACGCCGAGCGCCTCGGGGTCGGCCACCGCGTTGACCGGCACGCGCGTGCGCACCTCCCCACCCGCGCTGCCGCGCATCAGCGACAGGCCGTCGCGCTGCAGTGCTTCCAGGGTGGCGCCGCGCGCCACCACGTTCAGCCGTTCGCCCGCCTGGGCGAGGCCGACGCCGATCCATCCGCCGATCGCGCCGGCGCCGTAGATGCAGATCTTCATGAGCTAAGCCGTTCCGGTTCAGTTGCGGTAGGAGGGATCGATGCGGTCCACCTGCCGCACCAGCGCGTTGAACACGTCCTGCCCCGCGCCGTGCTCGGGGCTGAACTGCAGCGCGTCGCGCGTGCAGCGCCGGGCGATCTCCTCGCTCACCGGAATGGCCTGGCCCATGGAGAAGGTCGCCATCTGGATCTCGCAGGCGCGCTGCAGCGTCCACAAAATCGCGAAGGTCTGCGGCAGCGTCTGCCCCCAGGCCAGCAGGCCGTGGTTGCGCAGGATCACCGCGTTGCGCTCGCCGATGCTCTTGAGCAGGCGCGGCCCCTCGTCGGCATGGATCGTGATGCCCTCGAAGTCGTGGTACGCCACCATGTCGTGCAACTGCGCCGTATAGAAATTGGTCTGCTGCAAGCCGCCCTGCAGGCAGGCCACGGCCACGCCGGCCGTGGTGTGCGTGTGCATCACGCAGTGCGCGCCTTCCAGCCCGTCGTGGATCGCGGCATGCACCGTGAAGCCGGCCGGGTTCACCGGGTACGGCGAACCGTCGAGCACCTTGCCCTGCAGGTCGATCTTCACCAGGTTGCTGGCCGTGACCTCGCTGTAGTGCAGGCCGAAGGGGTTGATGAGGAACTGCTTCTCGCCGCCAGTCACGCTGTCGGGCAGCCGCACCGTGATGTGGTTGTAGATCATCTCCGTCCAGCCCAGCATTGCGAACACGCGATAGCAGGCCGCGAGCTCCTCGCGTGCGGCGCGCTCGTCGGGGTGGATCGAGGGATGGACCAGCGCAGACGTGGAAGACGGCGCGGTGGTGGCGATTGCATTCATGGCAGTTCCTTCTATCTAGATGGCTTGCCCACCGCGCCGGCCGGCGCCCTTCGCGGGAAACACCGCGGAACCGGCTTTGCCGGGCCGCCGGTGTTGCCCCTTCAGGGGGATTCGGCTACACGAAGCGGGCAAGAAACGGGGTGGTCCTATCCCTCCGCCGTGAAGCCGACTTCCTTGACGATCGGCGCCCACTTGGCGGTGTCCTTCTTCAGCAGTTCCAGCAGCTCGGCCGGCGTGGAAGACATCGCTTCCAGGCCGAAGGTGCCGAGGCCGTCGATCACGTCCTTCTGCGCGAGCGCGTTCTTCATCGCGGTGTTCAGCTTCGCCACCAGCTCGGGCGAGGCCTTGGCCGGCAGGAAGAAGGCGAACCACTCGCTGTGCGCCATGTCCTTCAGGCCCTGTTCGCCGAAGGTGGGCACTTCGGGCGCGAAGCGGCTGCGCTTGGCGCCCGACACGCCCAGGATGCGCACCTTGCCCGTGGGCAGGTGCTGCGTGATGTCGCCGATCGGGCCCGAGACGGCCGAGATGTTGCCGCCCAGCAGGTCGAGCATGGCCGGCTGCGTGCCGCGGTAGGCCGCGTGCTTGAGCTCGACGCCGCCCTTCTTGCCCAGCAGCGCGCCGATGAAGTGCGGCGTGGAGCCCGCGGCCGGGGAGCCGTAGTTGGCGCCGGCCGGGTTCGCCTTGGCCCAGGCCAGGAACTCGGGCACGGTCTTCACGCTGGCCGGCACCGCCGGGCCCACCGCGAAGCCGAAGTCGAAGATGCAGGCCAGGCTCACCGGCGTGATGTCGACCATCGGGTCGTACGGCAGCTTCTTGTAGATGTGGGGGTAGATCGTGAGGATCGAGGTCGGCGTCTGCAGGATGGTGCTGCCGTCGGCCGGCTTGCCCTTCACGTAGCCCACGGCGATCTGGCCGCCGGCGCCGGTGCGGTTCTCCACCACCACCGTCTTCGCGTAGTCGCCGCCGAGCTTGGTCGCCAGGCGCCGGCAGGTGGTGTCGGAAGTGCCGCCGGCCGCGAAGCCGGTGACGATGGCGGCGGTCTCGATGTTCGTCGTCGCCTGCGCGAAGACGTTCTGGCCGATGCTTGCCAGCAAGGCGGATGCGCTGGTGGTCTGCAGGATCTGGCGGCGCGTGAAGCTCATGGTGTCTCTCTCCGGACTGTGGTTGTGGAGGGTTCGATCAAGACTCGTCGCGCAGCCAGGTGACCGCGCCCGAGTGGGTCACGGCGCCCTGGTGGGCAGGGCGCACGGTGAGCGCATATTTTTCCAGCAGGCCGCCGCGCGCGACCCCC
The DNA here is from genome assembly GCF_048302515.1 of Variovorax sp. 350MFTsu5.1. NCBI lineage: Bacteria > Pseudomonadati > Pseudomonadota > Betaproteobacteria > Burkholderiales > Comamonadaceae > Variovorax > Variovorax sp. 350MFTsu5.1. The sequence goes on from NZ_CP157620.1 coordinate 380,910, forward strand.
GCGTTTACCTCACGTCCGGCAAGCCGCGACGCGATTTCCCCGGCCGTCAGGTCGACCGTGATGGAGCGTGCTTCCGCCCGTGCGTCGATGGACACCATGTCGCCGTCGCGCAGCGCCGCGATCGGGCCGCCGTCCGCTGCCTCCGGGCCCGCGTAGCCGATGCACAGGCCGCGCGTCGCGCCCGAGAAACGCCCGTCGGTCAAGAGCGCCACCTTGTCGCCCATGCCCTGGCCGTAGAGCAGGGCGGTGATGCCCAGCATCTCGCGCATGCCGGGGCTGCCCTTGGGTCCCTCGTTGCGGATCACGATCACGTCGCCCGCCTCGTAGCGGCGGTTCTGCACGGCCGTCTGCGCTTCTTCCTCGGAATTGAAGACGCGCGCCGGGCCGCGATGCACCAGCGTCTTCAGCCCCGCGGTCTTCAGCAGCGCGCCGTCGGGGCACAGGTTGCCCTTGAGCACAGCCAGCCCGCCGTCGCGCGTGATCGGGTTGCCGGCCTCGCGCACCACGCGGCCGTCGGGTGCGAGCGCGCCGGCCAGCTCCTCGGCCATCGTGCGGCCGGTGAAGGTGAGGGCGTCGCCGTGCAGGAAGCCCTGCTCCAGCAGCGTGCGCAGGATCACGCCCGCACCGCCGATGTAGAACACGTCGCGCGCCAGGTACTTGCCGCCCGGGCGCAGGTCGGCGATGAGCGGCGTGCGCGCGAAGATCTCGGCCACGTCGTCGAGATGGAACCTGATGCCCGCCTCGTGCGCGATGGCCGGCAGGTGCAGCGCGGCATTCGTCGAGCCGCCCGTGGCCGAGACCACGGCGCAGGCGTTCTCCAGCGCCTTGCGCGTGACGATGTCGCGCGGCAGCGGCCCGTCGCCCATGACCGCCTTCATGAGCTGCTTCGCGGCGCGGCGCATCAGCGGCGCCCGCTCGCTGAACACGGCCGGCACCATGCTGGAGCCGATGGGCGCGAGGCCCAGCGCTTCCGAAACCATGCCCATGGTGTTGGCCGTGAACTGCCCCGCGCAGGCACCGGCCGTGGGCAGGCAGGCGCGGCTCATGGCGTCGAGTTCGTCGTGCGTGGCGGTGCCGGCCAGCACCTTGCCGATGGTCTCGTAGGTGTCGACCACGTTCAGGTCCTGCCCGTCGGGGCCCGGCATCTGGCCCGGCAGCGCCGAGCCGCCGTGCACGAACACGCTGGGCACGTTGCAGCGGACCATGCCCATCATCAGCCCCGGCAGGTTCTTGTCGCAGGCGCCGATGGCGAAGATGCCGTCCCACTGGTGGCCGCGCGTGGAGGCTTCCACGCTGTCGGCGATGAGCTCGCGCGAAATCAGCGAGAAGCGCATGCCCGAGTGCGCCATCGTCAGCCCGTCGCTGATCGACACCACCGGGCACTCGTGGGGCGTGCCGCCGCCGGCGTAGATGCCGGTCTTGGCGTGCTGCGCCTGCTCGCGCAGGTTGAGGTTGCACGGGCTCATCTCGCCGCCCGTGTGGAACACGCCGACGTGCGGTCGCGCGATGTCCTCGTCGTCCTGGCCCAGCGCGTGCAGGAAGCTGCGGGTGGTCGCGCGGATCGTGCCCTCGCGGATGGTGGCGGAGCGGAAGCGCTTGCTGTTCGGGTCGGTCGGCGTGGTCATCGGCTGGCGTGGGGCTGGCTGGGTTTCAGGAGGAGGTCAGAACATGCCGTTCTTGTTCGCGGCGGTCTCTGGCACCGGCTGCACCACGTCCCAGTGCTCGACGATCTTCCCGTTCTCCAGCTTGAAGATGTCGACGATGGCGCTGCCGCGCGTGCCCGGCTCGCGGATCGCGTTGACGTGCAGGATCACGTAGTCGCCATCGACGAAGCTGCGCTTGATCTCGCTGCGCGAATTCGGGAACTTCTCGCGCAGGAAGGCGATGAACTTGCGGAAGCCCTCGGGGCCGTCGGCCGCCGTCGGGTTGTGCTGCACGTAGCGGTTGCCCACGTACTGCAGCGCCGCGTCGGCGTCCTTCTGGTTCAGGCCCTTCTCGTAGAAGGCGAGCACCGCACGGCGGTTGGCCTCCTGCTGGGCGGTGGCGTCCTGCCTGCCGGAGCCCATGGGCGCGCAGGCGGCGAGGAACAGGGTGGCTGCCGCGGCCAGGGCCGCGAGGGTGGTGCGTTGCATGGCGAGTGCTCCCGGGTGAAGAAGATCAATAACCGTTGGGTGTGGCCGCGCCCGGCGCTGCCTTGTACTTCGCCAGCAGCTGCTTCGCCGCCGCCGCCAGCACGATGGTGTCCACGCCTACCGCCACGAACAGCGCGCCGGCCGCGAGCCACTTGCGCGCCTGTTCCTCGGTGGTCGAGAGGATGCCCGGCGCCTTGCCGGCCTTGCGGATGCGCTCGATGGCGTCGGCGATCACCGCCTGCACCTCGGGATGGTTGGGCTGGCCCACGAAGCCCATCGAGGCCGACAGATCGGCCGGGCCGATGAACACGCCGTCCACGCCGGGCGTGGCTGCGATGGCGTCGAGGTTCTTCATCGCCTCCACCGTCTCGGCCTGCACCAGCAGGCAGGTCTGCGCGTTGGCTTCGTGCAGGTAGTTGGGGTAGGCCTGCCAGCGCGAGGCACGCGCCAGCGCGCTGCCCATGCCGCGGATGCCTTCGGGCGGATAGCGCATGCCCTGCACCAGGCGCGCGGCCTGCTCGGCGGTGTCGACCATCGGCACCAGCAGCGTCTGCGCGCCGATGTCGAGGTACTGCTTGATCAGCGTGGTGTCGCCCACCGGGATGCGCACGATGGGGTGCGAACGGTCGGCCTCGGCCTGCGCCGACCATGCGCTGGAAATGCCCTGCAATTGCGCGAGCACCGAGCGCACGTCGTTGGGCGCGTGCTCGCCGTCGACCAGCAGCCAGTCGTAGCCGGTGCCGGCCAGGATCTCGGCCGCGTAGCCGTCGGCCAGCCCGACCCACAGGCCGATCTGGGGCTTGCCGGCCGCGAGGGCCTGCTTGAAGGTGTTGATGGGGGTGTGCATGGTGTTCTCTTCTCAGGCGAGACGGAAGGAGATGGAGCCGAGGGGGCCATAGTCGGCGTGGAAGGTGTCGCCGGGCACGGCCGTCGTGGGCCGCGTGAACGAGCCGCCCAGCACCACCTCGCCGGCCTCCAGGCACTCGTCCCACGGCGCGAGCTTGTTCGCGAGCCAGGCCACGCCGGTGGCCGGGTGGTTGAGCACGGCGGCGGCCACGCCCGATTCCTCGATCACGCCGTTCTTGAACAGCAGCGCGCTCACCCAGCGCAGGTCCACCGCGTCGGGCTTCACGGGGCGCCCGCCCATGACGATGCCGGCGTTGGCCGCGTTGTCGGAGATGGTGTCGAACACCTTGCGCGGCGCCTTCGTGTGGCGGTCGAACTGCTCGATGCGCGCGTCGATGATCTCGATGGCGGGCACCACATAGTCGGTGGCGGCGAGCACGTCGAACATGGTCACGTTCGGGCCCTGCAGCTTCCTGCCGAGGATGAAGGCCAGCTCGACCTCGATGCGCGGCGCGATGAAGCGGTTGAAGGGGATGTCGCCGCCCTGCTCGAAGAACATGTCGTCCAGCAGCGTGCCGTAGTCGGGCTCGTCGATCTGGCTGGACTGCTGCATGGCGCGCGAGGTGAGGCCGATCTTGTGGCCCTTGACGGTGCGGCCCTCGGCGATCTTGGTCTTGACCCACTCGCGCGAGATGGCGTAGCCGTCCTCGATGGTCATCTCGGGAAAGCGCTTGGAGAAGTGCTCGACCTGCACGCGCGACTTCTCGCTTTCGTGCAGCTCGGCGGCCAGTTGGGCGATGGTGGCTTGGGAGAGCATGTGGGTCCGTTTTTCTCTTGTCGTCGTTCAGCTCTTGTTGAACAGCGGATGCAGGTTGCTGTGCTTGCCGTCGTACACCTGCCCGGGGCTTTCGTCGATCTGCAGGGTGATGCCGATGTGGCGCTTGTCGAAGATCGGCGCGAAGTGCGCGCGCACGGCCGCCAGCAGGTCGTCGCCGGCCCTCTTCTTCACGGCCTCCGAGCGCCCCGCGGCCATGCGCAGGTTGAGGTACACGAAGGCGTAGTCGGCCTCGCCGTCGGCCACCGCGTAGTGCGCGGCGGGGTAGGCCAGCACGCGCGTGCCGCCGGTGGGGTACACCGGCTTGTCCGCTTCGTCGCGCTGCGCGAGCATGGTGTCGGCCAGCGAGCGGCACAGGGCCTGCATGTCGGTCTCGGCCTCGATGTTCGGCGTGTAGAGGATCACCAGGTGCGGCATCGTCTTTGCTCTTTCATTCGACGGACATCACGGCGGCCGTGCAGGTCACCGCGAAGATCGGGATCGCCTTCATGTGGAAGATCTCGCCCTTGCCGCGCGCGGCCGCTGCCACGCTGATGAAGGTGCGGATCTCGAAGCCGCCCTGGCCCGCCTCGCGGTAGGTGGCCTCGTCGCCGTAGTCGTCCTGCGAGAGCAGGGCGCCGCGGTCGTTGGCGCACCAGCGGCGCATGAACTCGGCGTCCCACTCGGCGTTGACCTTGCCCGAATCGGGCGTGGCCGGCCAGTGCGAGATGCCGCCCGTGCCCACCAGCGCGATGCGCTCGGGCACCTTGTCGCAGGCGCGGCGCAAGGCCTCGCCGAAGGCCCAGGCGCGGTGCAGCGGTGTGAGCGGCGGGCCTTGGCAGTTGATGTTCACGGGGATGACCTTGGTGTCGAACTTCGGCGTGAGGAAGTTCAGCGGCACCATGATGCCGTGGTCGAACTTCCATTCCTCCGCGTAGGCCACGTCCACCGTCTGCATCACTTCGCGGATCAGCCGCTGCGAGAGCGCGGCGTCGCCGGGAATACGGTGCTTCTCGATGCCCAGCCACTTGGGATCCTCGATGGGGCCTTCGTAGCTGTCGGCCATGCCGATCGCATAGGCCGGCATGTTGTTCATGAAGAAGTTCGCGAAGTGCTCGGCGGCGATCACGATCACCGCGTCGGGCTTCGTCGCGCGCATCGCCTCGCCGAAACGATGGAACTGCGCGTGGAACTCGTCCTTCACGGCAGGGTCGGCCAGGTGCGCGCGGCCGGTGATGCCGGGGGCGTGGCTGCACACGCCTGCGAATACGAGACTCATACGCCCGCCACCTTTTCGTCTGTGCCTGTCGTCATTGCGTAGATGCCGGCGCGCACGGGACCGTACTTGCGCACGCCCTCGCGCATGGCTTCGAGGTAGTCGGCCCACGGAATGCCCAGCAGCGGCGCGAAGTGCATCAGCAGCTGCCCGTTGCAGCCGAGCACGTAGAGCTTGCCGATGTCGCCGGCGTCGATGGCCTCGCGTTCCTCCTCGGTGAAGTCGTAGGCGCCCAGCAGCGCCGCGCGCGTTTCGCCGCCTTCGGCATAGCGGCGCTGCACCTCGGGCTCGCGGTTGAGCGCGAAGAGGAATTTCTGCATCGCATAGAGGCTCATGGTTCAGCCCTCGATCTGGATGTTGGCCTTGCGGATCACCTCGGCGTACTTCGCGATCTCGCTCTGGATGAAGGCCGCGAAGCGCTCGGGCGTGCCCGACAGCGACGCGATGCCTCCCTTCTGGAAGGCCTCGGTCACCGCGGGGCTCGCGAGCGCGCGGTTCACCTCGGCGTTCATGCGCTGCACGATGGCGTCGGGCGTACCGGCGGGCGCCAGCAGGCCGTTCCACGAATTGGACTCGATGGGCACGCCCTGTTCGGCCAGTGTGGGTATGGCGCTCGCGTACTGCGAGCGCTGCGCGGTCGCCATGCCCAGCGCCACGAGCTTGCCGCTCTGGATGTGGCCGCGGAACTCGGGCCAGTTGCCGAACATCATCGTCACCTGCCCGCCGAGCAGGTCGGTGAGCGCGGGGCCCTGGCCCTTGTACGGCACGTGCACGATGTCCAGGCCCATCTGCAGCCTGAGCATCTCGCCCGAGAGATGGGCCGAGGTGCCGTTGCCGAAGGAGGCGAAGCTCAGCGTGCCCGGCTTGGCCTTGGCGGCGTTGCGCAGGTCGGCCAGCGTCTTCAGGCCGCTGCCCGGATGCGTGGCGAGCACGTGCTCCGACATGCCCATGAGCGCGACCGGGCGCAGGTCCTTCTGCGTGTCGTAGGGCAGCTTGCGGATCAGCGTCTGGTTGGCCGTGAAGCTGTTGGCCACGCAGACGAAGGTGTAGCCGTCGGGCGCTGCCTTGGCAGCGGCATCGACGCCGATCACCGTGCCCGCGCCGGGCTTGTTGTCGACGATCACCGGCTGGCCCAGCGTCTTCGAAAGCTCCGTGCCGACGAGGCGCGCGACGAAGTCGGTGGTGCCGCCGGGCGTGAAGGGCACGATCACGCGGACCGGCTTGGCGGGCCAGCTGCCCTGCGCGCGTGCGAGCGAAGGCAGGGCCACCAGGGCGGCGGCGCCTTGCAGCAGCGCGCGGCGGCTCGCGTTCACGCCACGCCCCAGTGCGGAATGTGATGCGAACCCAGCGACACCGCCACGTTCTTCGGCTCGCAGAACACTTCGTAGCTCCAGGTGCCGCCTTCGCGGCCGGTGCCTGAGGCCTTGGTGCCGCCGAATGGCTGGCGCAGGTCGCGCACGTTCTGGCTGTTGACGAAGCACATGCCGGCCTCTACTGCGGCGGCCACGCGGTGCGCCTTGCCGATGTTCTCGGTCCACACGTAGCTGCTGAGGCCGTACTGGATGTCGTTGGCCAGTTCGATGGCGTGCGCCTCGTCCTTGAACGGAATGAGGCAGGCGACGGGGCCGAAGATCTCGTCCTGCGCGATCTTCATGCGGTTGTCCACGTCGGCGAACACGGTGGGTGCCACGTAGTTGCCCTTCTTCACGCGCTCGGGCAGGTTCGAGGGCGCTTCCAGCCCGCCGCACAGCAGCGTCGCGCCTTCCTTCGGGCCCAGCTCGATGTAGCTGCGCACCTTGGCCAAGTGGGCCTGCGAGATCATCGGGCCGACGATGGTCTTCTCGTCCAGCGGGTCGCCCACCGTGATGCGCTTCGCGCGCTCGGCGAACTTGGCGGCGAAGTCGGCGTAAATCGACTGCTGCACCAGGATGCGCGAGCCTGCGGTGCAGCGCTCGCCGTTGTTGCTGAAGATCATGAACACGGCCGCGTCGAGCGCGCGGTCGAGGTCGGCGTCCTCGAAGATCACGAAGGGGCTCTTGCCGCCGAGCTCCATGCTGAACTTCTTGAGGCCCGCGCTCTTCACGATGCGGTTGCCGGTGGCGGTGGAGCCGGTGAACGAAATGGCGCGCACGTCGGGGTGCGCCACCAGCGGCTCGCCGGCTTCCTTGCCGTAGCCGTGCACCAGGTTCAGCACGCCCGGCGGAATGCCGGCTTCCAGCGCCAGTTCGCCCAGGCGCGCGGCCGTCAGCGGCGAGAGTTCGCTCATCTTCAGTACCGCGGTGTTGCCGAAGGCCAGGCAGGGCGCGACTTTCCAGGTGGCCGTCATGAATGGCACGTTCCACGGGCTGATGAGCGCGCACACGCCCACCGGATGGAACAGCGTGTAGTTCAGGTGCGTGGGCGTGGGGTAGGTGTGGCCGTCGACGCGCGTGCACATCTCGGCGAAGTAATAGAAGTTGTCGGCCGCGCGCGGCACCAGCTGCTTGCCGGTCTGCGCGATGACCTGGCCGCAGTCGTTGGTCTCGGTCTGCGCGATCTCGGGCACGTTCTTCGCGATCAGGTCGCCGAGCTTGCGGATGAGCTTGGCGCGCTCGGGCGCGGGCATGCCGGCCCACTTGGGAAAGGCTTCCTTGGCGGCAGCCACGGCGGCGTTGACTTCGGCCTCGCCGCCCGAGGCGACTTCGGCCAGCACTTCCTGCGTGGCGGGGTTGACGGTCTCGAAGTAGTCCGAGCCCTTGACGGACTTGCCGCCGATGAGATGGTCGATCTGTTGCATGGAAAAAAGTCCAAAAGGGTCCGGTTCACTCAGTCCAGTTTGATGTCGCGCGCCTTGATGAGCGCGTGCCATTTCTTGCGCTCCGAGTCGGTGTAGCGCGTCATTTCGGTGGCATCGGCGGGGCGTGCCTCCCAGCCGGCGTCGTAGAGCTTCTGCTTCACGCTGGCGTCGGCCATGGCCTTCTGCAGCTCGCTGCCCAGCTTCGCCTGCACTTCCTTCGGCGTGGCCGCGGGCGTCACGAGGCCCTGCCATGTGTAGGCCTCGACGTTGGCGAAGCCGAGCTCCTTGGCCGTGGGAACGTTGGGCAGCTGCGGCACGCGCTCGCCCGACATGGCCAGCAGCGGGATCACCTTGCCGGCCTTGACGGCGCTCACGCCACTGGGCAGGTCGAGCATCATCAGCGCGACCTGGCCGCCCATCAGGTCCTGCAGCGCCGGGGCGCCGCCCTTGTAGGGCACGTGCAGCATCGACACGCCGGCTTCGCGCTGGAACAGTTCGTAGGCGAGGTGGTGCGGGCTGCCGGTGCCCGGCGTCGCGATGCTGTACTTGCCGGGCGAGGCCTTCAGAGCGGCCAGCAGTGCCTTCGCATCGGCGATGCCCGCGTTGGGCGCGGCGGTGATGATGAGCGGCGAGCGCCCCATCATGCCGACGAGGGCGAAGTCTTTCTCGGCGTCGTAGGGCAGCTTCCTGTAGAGCGCGGGGTTGTAGACCAGCACGCCGTTGTCGGCGGAGAACACGGTGTAGCCGTCGCCCGGCGAGCGGGCCACGTTCTCCGACGCGATGATCGCGCCCGCGCCGGGGCGGTTGTCCACCAGCACCGGCTGGCCCATCTGCTGCGAGACCTGTGCGCCCACGGTGCGCGCGAGGAAGTCGGTGCCGCCGCCGGCCGGGTAGCCGACCACCCAGCGCACGGGCTTGGCGGGGTAGGCGTTCTGCGCGAGGGCTGGGGCCGAGACGGCCAGCGCCAGGGCGGCCGCGGTGAACTGGAGGAGCTTTCTGCCGGTGATCATGTCGTGTCGTCTCCGCTGATCTGGTTTTGGATATGGCAAGGAAAAGGTGCGCTGCGACGGCGCGCCGGCTCAGGCCGCCGCGATGGTGTTGACCAGCGCACCGATGCCTTCGATCTCGGTGACGACCACGTCGCCCGGCTTGCAGTCGACCACGCCGTCGGGCGTGCCGGTGAGGATCAGGTCGCCCGGCGAGAGCGTCATGAAGCGGCTGAAGTACTCGATGAGGAAGGGCGCGTCGAAGATCATGTCGCGCGTGTTGCCTTCCTGCGTGACGGTGTCGTTCACCGTGGTGCGCAGCGCGAGCGCCATCGGGTCGGCGATGTCGGCCGCGTCCACGAACCACGGGCCCAGCGGCGTGCAGGTGTCGCGGTTCTTCACGCGCAGGTTGGGGCGGTACCAGTTCTCCAGGTAGTCGCGGATGGCGTAGTCGTTGGCCACCGTGTAGCCGCCGATGAAGTCGTAGGCGTCGTCGCGCTTCACGTTCCTCGCGGTCTTGCCGACCACGATGGCGAGCTCGCACTCGTAGTGCATGAACTGCACGCCGGCCGGGCGCTGCGTGTGCTGGCGGTGGCCGATGAGCGCGCTCTGGCCCTTGACGAAAACCAGCGGCTCCTCGGGTGCCTTGAACTCGAGCTCCTTGGCGTGGTCGGCGTAGTTCAGGCCCAGCGCGAGGATGGTGCGCGGGCGCGCAGTCGGTGCGAGCGGCGGCAGCCACACGAGCTGCTCCTGCGGCACGACGCGGCCGTCGTCCAGCCGCACGGCTGCATCGGGCTGGCCGTTGAACTCGTGGCTCGTGCCGGTGTGCTCGCGGCCTTCGAAGATGACGCGTGCGTGCTTCATGCCGTGGCTTCCTTCACCAGCGTGTTGCTCAGGGTCTCGAAGCCCTGCGCGGAGATGTCGATGCGGTCGCCCGCGCGGGCCAGCGGACGGCCGGCGCCGCAGCCGAGCATCAGCACGTCGCCGTGCGCGAGCGTCATGAATTCGCCGACGTCGGCGAGCAGCTGCCGCGCGGGGCGCACGAGCTGCGAGAAGTCGAGCGACTGCCTGAGCTCGCCGTTGATGCGCACCTCGGCGCGGAAATCCGCGGGGTCGGCCACTTCCTGCGCGTCGCGCAGCACGGGGCCGATGCCGAGGAAGCCGTCGACGCACTTGAACTTGACCGGCGGGCGGAAGAAGCTCGCGTGGGGAATCGACAGGTCGTTCATCAGCACGAAGCCTTCGACGTCGCCCTCGGCGCCGATCACCATGCCGATGCTCGCGCCGACTTCGACCTCGGGTACACCGGCCGGCACCGTGATGGCGCTGCCATGCGGGCTCCATGTGTTGGCCGTCTTCACGTAGAGCACGGGCGCCTTCGGCGGAGCCTTGTAGGGCGGCTGCGTCATCTGCGGCGCGAGCGCCTCCACCTCCGCGCGGAAGTTGAGCAGGGTGCCGTACACCGTGCCCGTGGGCAGGAAATGGGGAGTGCTGCTCATGGCGAGGGTTGCTCCAGTGCGATGAGTTCGTCGAGCAGCCCGTAGAGCTGCGCGAGCTTGGCCTTGCCGAGGGACTGTTCCATCCAGTCGTAGTGGGCCTCGATGCTGCTGCCCAGCCGCTTCACCAGCTTCATGCCGTGCGGCGTGGCCTCGACCACGGTGCGGCGCTGGTCGGCCGGATCGCGCGCGCGGGTGATGAGGTTGTCGCGCTCCATGCGCGCGAGCACGCCGGTGAGGCTGGGCCCGAGGATGAAGGCCTCGCGCGCCACGCGGCCGGTGTCGACCGCGCCGTGCTCGCCCAGCACGCGCAGCACGCGCCATTGCTGGTCGGACAGCGCGTGCTCCCGCAGGCTGGGCCGCGTGTGGGCCATCACGGCCTCGCGTGCCTGCAGCAGCAGGCGCGGCAGGTTGCGATGAGTGAATGTGGTGTTCAAGGCTTGTCTCTTCCGAAATTACTTAACATGTTAAATGAATCGTCGCGGCTTTCCTAGCCGATTGCCGGGTCGATTCGCAAACCTAGGGTATGCACGGATACGCCGTGCGGTGCGCTTCAGCGCGCGGCGGGTGCTTCACGGCGGCGCCGGTCGGCCTTGGGCAGGTCGGCTGCGGCAGCCACCATCGCCTCGCCGCGCGCATGCAGGCGCTGCAGCATGTCGTCGAGCAGCGCCACTTCGTCGGTCTTCAGCGCACCCAGCAGCTCGGTGTTGATCGCGCAGACCAGCGGATAAAGCTCCGCATGCAGCTTCGTGCCTCGCGCGGTCAGTCGCAGGAGCACATGGCGCCGGTCGCCCGCGGGCTGCTCGCGCGAGATCAGATCCTTCTCGACCAGCGAGCTCACGGCGCGCGACGTACGCGCCCGGTCGAGCTGCGCGTGCTCCGCCAGCTGCGACGAGCCCAGCGCGCCGTGCCCCGCGAGCGTGGCGATGAGCCGCCATTCACGCCGCGTGATGCCGAAGCGCCCCTCGCACAGCCGGATGACCATGCTGCCCGCGACCGACAGCAGCCGGCTGGTGCGGTAGAGCAGCAGGTCGTCGAGCGTGCGGGGCTGCGCTTGCATCGGCATAGGGTTTGCCCGGGCAATGATTGATTAGATGAACCAATTGTCGGCGCTCTACAGTGGCCGCGACCCATCGCGCTGCGCAGACAGCAAGCAACGGAGACAAGACAGATGACGACAGACCCGCAGTTCCTGCATCTTCACAGGCGCCGCCGCATGCTGGCCGCGCTCGGCGGCATGGCCCTCGCGCCGCTGGCGACGGCCGTGCGGGCGCAGCCGGCAATCGCGCCGGGAACCCCCATCCGCGTGCTGATCGGCGTGCCCGCCGGCGGCACGCAGGACGTGCTCACCCGCGCCATCGCGCAGGAAGTGCGCGAGTCGCTCGGCCCGCTCATCGTGGACAACCGTTCCGGCGCCGCGGGGCGCATCGCGGTCGACGTGGTGAAGACCGCCGCGCCCGACGGCCACACGCTGCTGCTGGGCACCGCGAGCATGATGACCATGTTCCCGAGCGCCTACAGGAACCTGACCTACGACCCGGTCAAGGATTTCCAGCCGATCATCAACGCGGCCCGCTTCGAGCTCGCGCTGGTGGTGCACAAGGACGTGCCGGCCAACACGGTCGCCGAATTCATCGCCTGGGCCAAAAAGCAGCCCGGCGGCGTGAGCTTCGCGTCGTACGGCGCGGGCACGCCCTCGCACTTTCTCGGCGAGATGCTCAACCGATCGGCGGGGCTGTCGATGGTGCACGTGCCCTATCGCGGCTCCACGCCGGCGCGCCAGGACGTGATGGGCGGCATCGTTCCCGCCTACTTCGACACCGTCGGCGGCGCGCTGCAGCTGCTGCCCACCGGCCGCGTGAAGGTCATCGCCACCAGCGGCGAGAAGCGCTCGCCGCTGATGCCCAGCCTGCCCACTTTCGTGGAGAGCGGCCTGAAGGACGTGGTGGCGACCGCCTGGTTCGCCTACTACGCGCCGCTGAAGACGCCCAAGCCTGTGGTCGACCAGCTGCGCGCCGAGTTCACGCGCGCGGTGAATTCCCGCGAGGTGCGCCAGCAGCTGCTGCAGAACGGCATGTACCCGGTCGGCGATGGCCCCGAGGCGCTGCTGAAGACCATGCGCGAGGACACCGCGCGATGGGCGGCGATCATGAAGGCGGTGAACTTCCAGGCCAACGACTGAAGAAGCAGCATCGCCCGGCCACCTAAACTCGAAGGATGGCCAAGGACAAATCACTTTTCGTCTGCAGCGAATGCGGCGGCACCAGCCCGAAGTGGCTGGGCAAATGCCCCAGCTGCGGCGCATGGAACACGCTCGTCGAGCAGGTCGCGGGCGCCGGCAGCGGGCCCGCCAACAACCGCTTCGGCACACAGTTCGCGTCGCTTGCGGGCGCATCGGAGCTCGCGACGCTCTCGGAGATCGAGGCGACCGACGTCGCGCGCACGCCCACCGGCATCGACGAGCTCGACCGCGTGCTGGGCGGCGGCATCGTCTCCGGCGGCGTCACGCTGATCGGCGGCGACCCGGGCATCGGCAAGTCGACGCTGCTGCTGCAGGCGGTCGACGCGCTGCAGCACGCCGGGCAGAACGCGCTCTACGTCACCGGCGAGGAAAGCGGCTCGCAGGTGGCGCTGCGCTCCCGGCGGCTGGGCCTGGACCACTCGCAGGTGCAGGTGCTGGCGGAGATCCAGCTCGAGAAGATCATCGCCACGCTCGACGCCACGCGCCCGGCCATCGCGGTGATCGACTCGATCCAGACCGTCTACTCCGACCAGCTCACCTCGGCCCCGGGCTCGGTGGCGCAGGTGCGCGAATGCGCCGCGCACCTCACGCGCTTCGCCAAGACCAGCGGCACGGCGGTGGTGCTGGTGGGCCACGTCACGAAGGAGGGCGCGCTCGCCGGTCCGCGCGTGCTTGAGCACATGGTCGACACGGTGCTGTACTTCGAGGGCGACACGCATTCGAGCTTCCGCCTCGTGCGCGCCATCAAGAACCGCTTCGGCGCGGTCAACGAGATCGGCGTGTTCGCCATGACCGAGCGCGGCCTGAAGGGCGTGACCAATCCGAGTGCGATCTTCCTGAGCCAGCATGCCGAGCCCGTGCCTGGCAGCGTGGTGCTCGTCACGCTCGAAGGCACGCGGCCGATGCTGGTGGAAATCCAGGCGCTGGTCGACAACGGCGGGCCCAGCCCGCGCCGCCTGTCGGTGGGCCTGGACCGCGACCGCCTCGCGATGCTGCTGGCGGTGCTGCACCGCCACGCCGGCGTGGCATGCATGGACCAGGACGTGTTCGTGAACGCGGTGGGCGGCGTGCGCATCAGCGAGCCCGCGGCCGACCTGGCCGTGATGCTGGCCATCACCTCCAGCCTGCGCGGCAAGCCCATGCCCAAGGGCTTCATCGCCTTCGGCGAAGTGGGCCTGGCCGGGGAGGTACGCCCCGCGCCGCGCGGGCAGGAGCGCCTGCGCGAGGCCGCCAAGCTGGGCTTCAGCGTGGCGGTGGTGCCGAAGGCGAACGCGCCCAAGAAGGGCGCGAAGGAAATCGAAGGGCTGACGATCCACGCGGTGGACCGCATCGAGGAGGCGATGGACGTCGTCCGCCGCCTCGACTGAAACCGGGAAAAAATGACCCGGCGCGCACGCTGTCGCGCCGGGCCTACCCTCCCTATCCCCCGATGTGCATCGTGAACGCCGGTCCGCTGTTGAGCACGCATTGGCCGCTGCCCAGCGTGGCCGAGTTCATCGAATACTGGCAACTCAGGTTGCCGCCGCGGCTGCCCGTGGCGTTCGCCACGCCGTTGGCACGCGAGCTGGCGACCCGGGTTGCCTCTCCCTGGAACTGTTCTCCGCCGATCTGTGCGTTGAAGTGGCCGCGGCCGTTCATGTCGTTGGTCACGGTGCCGGCGACGACGCCGTAGCGCGAGGCCTCGGCATTCGACGGGTACAGCCGCGCGTTGAAGGTCTGTGCGACCGGGCCCGGCGTGACGGCGTAAGCCTGCGAAGGCGGCGCCGAGGGAGCGGGTTGCCCGAGCGGCACGACGTAGCAGCCGCTGAGCGCGGCGGCCGTGAGCGTGGCGGCGAGGGTGAGACGAACGAATGTGACGGAGCGCGGAATGGTCATACGCTTTTCGGTGGCCCGGGCGGATGCCCGTGCGGCGAAATGTGCCGCCTCTCGCCGCCGCCGTACGTGCCTTTCGCTGCGAGTACCGCCTTGCGCGCCCGGCGGTAGCCACGGCCGCTACCGCGATCGCTGCGGATGGGCCGGCACAATCACGCCCCTACCAACCGTTCGCCGAATGAAGCCGATGCCGTTCCCGATTGCCGCCGTCATGGTCCATGTCGCTGACGTGGAGGCGGCGCTGCGCTGGTACGAAGCGGCATTCGGGGGCGAGGCCGTTCGCGTCCGCATCGGGACGCCGGTGTTCGAATGCCTGTCGGTGCAAGGGGTCCTGCTCGAGATCGTGCCGAGCGACGGGAAGGTCGATTCGGGCGCTTCGGGCTCGGTCGTGTACTGGAGCGTCGACCGCTTCGATGCCGCGCTGCGCGGCTTCGAATCGGCCGGTGCTGTGCTGTACCGGGGGCCGCTGCGGCTGGACGACGCGCAGGGCGTGCAGTACATGTGCCAGGTGCGCGACCCCTGGGGCAACTGCATCGGCCTGCGCGGCCCGGCCTGAGGTCTTTGCCGGCCGCGATGTGCCGGGCGGCGACAATGCACGCCATGAATTTCAAGAACTTTCTGCTGCCCGTGGGCGCCATCGTCGTCATGGCGCTGGCCTGGCGCGCTGGCGGATGGGGCGGTGTCGCCCTGGCCGGTGGCGCGATCGTGATGTTCCTGCTGCTGCACTTCAACCGCGCCATGCAGGTGCTCAAGCGCGCGGCCGAGCGGCCGGTGGGCTACGTGGCCAGCGCGGTGATGCTCAACGCCAAGCTCAAGCCGGGCGTGACGCTGATGCATGTGATCGCGATGACGCGCGCCCTCGGCGAACTGCGCTCGCCCAAGGACGAGCAGCCCGAGCACTACCGCTGGACCGACGGCGGCGGCTCGTATGTCGATACCGTGTTCAACGGCGGCAAGCTGCAGAGCTGGACGATGACGCGGCCCGAGACGCCGGCCGACGAAGACAGCGCAGCCTAGGACGCACTCCCCTTGCGCCGGGGCTGCCGCCACGGCGGATTGGCCTTCGCCTGGTGGCGCGCCTCCTTCGCGAATTCGGCGCATGCATGCGTCATCAGGTCGGCCGAGCGGTAGACCAGGAACACGTCGAAGTCCGGCAGTTCGTCGGTGATCGGCAGCTTCTCCAGCAGATGGGGCTGCAGCCGCAACGGCCCCGCGCCGTGGAACACGAAGTCCGACCACATGCTGATCAGGTCGGTCTGCGTGGCCAGCTGCAGGCCCAGCAGATTCGAGGCGCTGTGCACCATGCGCCTGGGCATCTCCAGCCCGTGCATGTTCATCATGCTCACCAGCGGGCTGCCCGCGTCGTCGATGGGGTCGAGCACGAGCCAGTCGGCGTCCACCAGCGGCTGCAGCCTGCGCACGCGCCTAAGCGGATGGCCGGCGCGCACCGACAGGTGCATGGCCACCGAGAACAGCGGCTCCCACTGGAATGCGTTGGTTCCCGGCCCGTTGCAGGTGGAGACCATCCCCAGGTCGAGCCGGCCTTCGCGCAGGCCCTCGAAGATCTGCTGCGGCCGCAGCTCGAAGCCGCGCAGCGCCACGTTGGGAAAGCGCCTGCGGAAAGACGCCATCGCATCGGGCAGCGGCCCGCTCGATGCCACGGCGGTGAAGCCGATGTTGAGCTGCGCCTCGTCGTGCCCGCGTATCGCCTCGATGTCTTCCAGCGCGTGGCGCAGCTCCTGCTCGACCACGCTCGCGCGCTTGACCAGCGCCGTGCCGTAGGCCGTGAGGCTCACGCCGCGCGTGGAGCGCGACATCAGCGTCACGCCGAGTTCGCGCTCCAGCTCCGAGATGGTCTTCGACAGCGCGGGCTGGGTGGTGTGCAGGCTGCGCGAGGCCTCGTGGATGCTGCCGTGCTGCGCCACGGCCAGCAGTACGCGCAACTGTTGCAGCTTCATCGTGGTGCGCCGCTCCCGGAAAGAGGCCTCTTGGGGGTTGTCCCGATGGCCTCCGGCGCCTGTTTATGACGGGGATGCCGTTTGGTTATCAGCATGAAAATTTGTGATTCTTCGCCGCAGCGCTTTGCCTGAATACTCCGCCGCGAACGGGCCCGCAGTCGATGCACGCCCCCTCGCAACCTGTACGTGGAGTGACATTAGATGAGCGAAGCCGCATTGCCCGCAAGCCCGATCGGGGCCTCTTCACCGGCTGCCGTGGTGCAGCACGGCAAGGGAAAGAAGCAGAGCCAGTTCCGCCTGATCGCCGCCTGTTCGCTGGGCAATGCGCTGGAGATGTACGACTTCACCGTCTACAGCTTCTTCGCGCTGCTGATCGGCAAGCTGTTCTTTCCCTCCGACAGCCCCTACGGCTCGCTGCTGCTGGCGGTAGCCACCTTCGGCATCGGCTTCGTGATGCGTCCGCTGGGCGGTGTGATCATCGGCAACTACGCCGACCGCAAGGGCCGCAAGGCGGCGATGACGCTGACCATCGGCCTCATGGTGCTGGGCACGCTGTGCATCGCCTTCGCGCCCACCTATGCGTCGGCTGGCGTCTTCGGCTCGCTGATGATCGTGCTGGGCCGGCTGCTGCAGGGCTTCTCGCTCGGCGGCGAGGTGGGGGCCGCCACGTCGATGCTGATGGAAGCGGGCGGTGTGAAGGGCCGGGGCTTTCGCGTGAGCTGGCAGCTTGCGAGCCAGGGCGTTTCGGCATTGCTGGGCGCGCTCACCGGCGCCGCGCTGTATGCCGCGTTGCCGCAAGCCTCGCTGGAGAGTTGGGGCTGGCGCCTGCCGTTCCTGCTCGGGCTGCTGATCGCGCCGGTCGGGCTCTACATCCGCGCGCACCTGGAAGAGACGCACGTCGCCGAGAGCCACGAGTCCAGTCCCATCGGCCGGCTGCTGCGCGAGCACGGCGGACTGGTGCTCAAGGGCATCCTGGCCACCACCGCCGGCACGGCCACGATGTACCTCGTGGTGTTCTTCATGCCCACCTACATGATCCGCGTGCTGCACATGCCGCCGTCGCTGTCGCTGCTGTCGGGCTGCGTCACGGGCATCACGCTGTTCGTGGTGTCGCTCGTCGCGGGGCGGCTCGCGGACCGCTTGCCGAACCGCAAGCCGCTGGTGATCGGCTCGCTGCTCTTCAGCGTGATCGCGGTGTACCCGGTGTTCTGGCTCATCGGCCAGTACCCGAGCGTGCCGCTGGTGCTGGCGCTGTCTGCGCTGCTCACCGCGAGCGTGAACATCGGCACCACGCCCATGTTCCTGATGCTGCTGGAGATGCTGCCAGCCGGCGTGCGCGCCAGCGGCATCTCGGTGATCTACAGCGTGGGCGTGACGGTGTTTGGCGGTTCCTCGCAGTTCATCGTGACCTGGCTGCTCGCGAAGACCGGCAACCCGATGTCGCCTGCTTTCTACATGATGGTCTGCGGCGTGCTGAGCCTCGGCGCGCTGCTGAGCCTGCGCGAACGCAAGGCGGCCTGAACGCCATCCGCAGACGACGAAAGGAAAAGATTTCCCAGATGACCCGCCAACTCAGCCCCCAGACCACCAAGCTCCTGTCGCGCCTGCTGCCGCAGGCCGACGTCGACACGCAAGCCTTCGTCGACATCCGCAGGCAGATCCACGCGAACCCCGAGCTCGGCTTCGAGGTGAACGCCACCAGCGAGCTGGTCGCGAACCTGCTGCGCAGCTGGGGCTACGAGGTGCACACCGGCATCGGCCGCACCGGCATCGTGGCGCAGCTCAGGCTCGGCAGCGGCACGCGCCGCATGGGCATCCGCGCCGACATGGACGCGCTGCCCATCACCGAGGCCACCGGCCTGCCGTACGCGAGCCGCAACGCGGGGCGCATGCACGCCTGCGGGCACGACGGCCACACGGCCATCCTGCTGGCGGCCGCCAAGGCGCTGGCGAAGGCGCGCGACTTCGACGGCACGCTGAACCTGATCTTCCAGCCCGACGAAGAAAACCTCTGCGGCGCGCGCGCCATGATCGAGGACGGCCTGTTCGAGCGCTTCCCCTGCGATGCGGTGTACGCGCTGCACAACGCGCCGGGCGTGCCGGTGGGCACGATGATGGCGATCGAAGGCCCGGTCACGCTGTCGTCCGACGTGGCCGACGTCACCATCAAGGGCGTGGGCGGGCACGGCGCCATGCCGCACCGCGCGCGCGATCCGGTCGCGGCCGCCGCGGCGGTGGTGACGGCCCTGCAGACGGTGGTGGCGCGCAACGTGGCGCCCGACGACACGGCGGTGGTGTCGGTGGGCTTCATCCGCGGCGGCGCCACGCACAACGTGATCCCGCAGTCGGTGTCGCTGGGCCTGAACGTGCGCGCGGCGCGACCCGAGACGCGCGCGCTGGTCGAGCAGCGCATCCGCGAGATCGTGAACCTCACCGCGCAGGCGCACGGCGTGGAAGCCGAGATCGACTATCGCCAGCTCGTGCCGCCAGTGGTCAACACCGCCGCCGAGACCGAGCTTGCGGCGCAGGTGTGCGCCGAGCTGGTGGGCGAGGAGAACGTCGTCAGGCAGGCGCCCAAGGGTTTCTCGGGCAGCGAGGACTTCGCCTGGATGCTCTCCGAACTGCCGGGCTGCTACCTGCTGCTGGGCAACGGCGAGGGCGAATTCGGCGGCTGCATGGTCCACAACCCCGGCTATGACTTCAACGACGAAGTGCTGCCGCTTGGGGCCGCCTGTTGGGTGCGGCTGGCGCAGACCTATCTGGTGGCCTGATCGCAAGCTGCTGGAATGCGGGAGTGGGCAGCCGGACGCAGAGGACGCGAAGGTTTCGCAAAGATCGCGAAAGGAAAACCAGAAATTTTTTCCTTGGTTTCTTTTGCGACCTTTGCGTAGTTTTTGTATTTCTTCTGCGTTCGGTTGTCCGTGTTCCTGACGGCCTCAGAACGGCGCGTCTTCCGTTTCGGCCCCTGCCGTAGCCTCGGATTGGGCGGCAACAGGCTTGGCCGGTTCGTCCTGCGGCGCGGCGGTGAAGGCTGCTTCGCCGCCCAGCGCGTCGAGCAGCGCGGGCACCAGCTGGCCCAGTTCGCCGGTGGCGATGGCCACGTCGGCGTCGAAGTTGTCTTCCTTCTTGCCGCCGGCCGCGCCATCGCCCGTGCCTTCGAGGAAGGCGATCTTGCGGATCAGCAGGCCGTGCGTGAGCTCGAAGGACACGCGGTCGTCCCAGGTCAGCGCGAGGCGGGTGGGGCGCTTGCCGTCGGTGATGTGTTGCTTGACCTCGTCGATGTCCAGCGGATGCTTGGCGTAGCGCACCACGGCCTTGGAGTCGTCGCTGGCCTTGAGCTCGCACTCGCGGTCGATGGTGAAGCCGGCCGGTGGCTCCTGCGTGAGCAGCCAGTTGGCCATGGCGGCGGCGGGCTCGACCTGGGTGTTGATGAGCGCCACCGCGAAGCCGTCGAGCGACTTCACGAGGCTGGTGATCACTTCGTCGGCGCGAGAGGCGTTGCCGGTGTTGATCACCAGGCGGTTCTCGGCCTTGTCGATCCACACCGTCACGCGCGCGCTGCGGGTGAAGGCCATCGGCAGCAGCTCGAGGGTGATGTCTTCCTTGAGCTCCTTCTTTTCCTTCTTGCCGGGCTTGCGGCCGGTGGTGGCCTCGATGTGGGCGCAGCGCTCGTCGACCTTGCGGCGAACCACCGAGCCGGGCACCTGCTTGCTTTCGATCATGTATTCGACCAGCCACTGGCCGTCGATGGACTCCACCAGCGGGCCGTTGGCCTCGCCGCGCGGCTCGATCCAGCCGGCGGACTTTTCCTGCGAGGGGCCGCAGGGCTCGAAGCGCTGCCTGCCCAGGCCTTCCTCCGCCTCGGCCAGTGTCTGGGACCAGGCGGGTTCGATGCGATAGACGATGACGTTCTTGAATACGGACACGGAAACCCTTTTTCCAACGGTTTGGACAGCCGGCCATTGTCGGGCAGGCCGTTCGGCCCGGCGCCGTAAAATCGCAAGCTTTTGCGACTTCCCTTCCTGTCGCACCCCCACACCGATCCCAAAGGAATCAGGAAATGAGCTCGATCCCCCCCTCGCTGGACGACCGTGACGGCAAGATCTGGATGGACGGCGAACTCGTGGACTGGCGCGACGCCAAGATCCACGTGCTGAGCCACACGCTGCACTACGGCTGCGGCGCCTTCGAGGGCGTGCGCGCCTACAAGACGGCCGACGGCAGCACCGCCATCTTCCGCCTGGCCGAGCACACCGAGCGCCTGTTCAACAGCGCCAAGATCCTGCGCATGAAGATCCCCTTCACCCAGGAGCAGCTCAACGAGGCCCAGAAGCAGGTGGTGCGCGAGAACAAGCTCGAGAGTTGCTACCTGCGGCCCCTCATCTGGATCGGCTCCGAGAAGCTGGGCGTGAGCCCCAAGGGCAACAAGGTGCACGCCATGGTCGCGGCCTGGTCCTGGGGCGCCTACCTGGGCGAAGAGGGCATGAAGCGCGGCATCCGCGTGAAGACTTCGAGCTACACCCGCCACCACGTCAACATCACGATGACGCAGGCCAAGACGGTGAGCAACTACACCAACTCGATCCTGGCCAACATGGAAGCGCTGGACGACGGCTACGACGAGGCACTGCTGCTCGACGCGAGCGGCTTCGTGTCCGAAGGCGCGGGCGAGAACATCTTCGTGGTCAAGGGCGGCGTGGTCTACACGCCCGACCTGTCGGCCGGCGCGCTCAACGGCATCACCCGCAACACCATCCTGCACGTGTGCAAGGACCTGGGCCTGGAACTGGTGCAAAAGCGCATCACGCGCGACGAGGTCTACGTCGCCGACGAAGCCTTCTTCACCGGCACGGCCGCCGAAGTCACGCCGATCCGCGAGCTCGACCGCATCGAGATCGGCAACCGCGGCGACGGCGGCGCGCGCGGCCCGATCACCGAGAAGATCCAGGCGGCCTTCTTCGACATCGTGAACGGCAAGAATCCCAAGTACGCCCACTGGCTCACGAAAGTCTGAGCAGAAGAAGAGAACGAGAGAACGAGAGAACGACCCCATGTCCACCAATGCAGTAGTCGAACTCCTGGCCAAGGAGCTCAATCATCAGGGCGGCGTGTTCTGCCCCAGTCCCAAGGCCGACATGAAGCTCTGGAACAGCCACCCGAAGGTGTACCTCGACGTGGCGCGCACCGGCGAGGCCAAGTGCCCGTATTGCGGCACGGTGTACCGGCTGAAGGCCGGCGAGGCGGTGTCGGCGCGGCACTGAGCCACGGCTGAACCACCCGGCCCCGGCCGCCAGGTGCCTCTTCAGGCAGCCGGGCGGGCGGGGTCTTTTTCCAGGCTCTCCAGGCCTTTCAGGCGCGAGGACAGCAGTCCGCGCCACGGATTCGGGTCGTTCTTCTCCTGCGCGAGCCGCAGGTAGACCATCGCGATGAACAGCAGCGCCAGGCCGATCTGCGCGTCGCGCATGGCCGAGTTCACGCTCGAGGCGATCAGCGCGATCAGCGTGGCCGCCAGCGCGTAGCGGCCCGCGATGTCGGGCCTCTTCCATGCCTGCCAGACGGCGGCGACCATGATGAAGAGCAGGCTCAGCAGCGCGGGCAGGCCGCCCTGGGCGCCGACCCAGAGGAAGTCGTTGTGGGGCATGTTCGAGTCGGCCAGCAGCGCCGGGCCGCGCTTGTGCCACTGGTCGGTCCAGCCGCCGATGCCCCAGCCGGTGAACGGGCGGTCGGCGATCATGAGGCCGGTGTCGCGGTACATGTAGTAGCGGATGGCCCAGCTGCCCTTGAAGACCGCGCCGGCCTGCGCCTCCTCGAGTTCCTGCACGCCCACTTCCACCTTGTGCTGCAGTTGCGGCAACTGGTAGAGCCCGGCGCCCATCACCACGGCACCCAGCACCAGTGCGCCCACCAGCATCTTCAGGTGGCTGCGCCACTGATGGATGCACACCACCGGGACCACCAGCAGCAGCGCGAGCACCGAGGTGCGCGAGGTCAGCGGCAGCGCCACCACCAGGCCCAGCCCGAGCATCAGCACGAAGGCGGGAACGGCGCGCAGCGGCTTGTGGGCGGCGATCTGCGCGATGCCCCACACGGCGGCGGTGGAAGCCACCACGCTGAACAGCAGCGCGTTGCTGATCGACTTGTTGCCCACTTCCATCACCACCGCACGCAGCGGAGACCAGATGTTGAAGCCGCCGACCGCGTAGAAGACGATGACCAGCACGATGTTGAGCGCCGCCACCAGCAGGAAGCCGCGCAGCGCCCAGATGGCCTCCTCGCGCGTGAGCGCCATCGCCATGAGCATCGTGAGGCCGATGCGGATGCCGTGGAAGAGGTTGGAGCCGGTCTCGGGATAGTGCTGCCCGATGGCCAGCACGATGAAGGTCCAGGCGAAGTAGGCCATCACCGGCCACCACAGCGGGTTGGCGCGCAGCCGCGCATAGCGCTCGCCCAGGCCGCCGGCCACCAGCATGGCGAGCAGCAGCACGATGGCCGAAAGATAGGTGACGCCGACCGGCATGAACACCACCAGCCCCCAGAACATGGCCGCGGGCCGAACGATGTGCGATCTCTGCATAGGGGCGGGATTTTAGGTTGGCGCTCCCAGGCCAACCTGACCACGACCCCGCGCGGGCGGGGGGGGGTGGACAGTGCGCGCTCAGTGGCTGCGTGCGGCGGCCGGCAGGCGGATCACGAAGCTCGCGCCGCCGCCGGGGCGGTCCTCGCAGCGCACGGTGCCGCCGTGCCGCTCGGCGATCGACTTCACCAGCGCCAGCCCCAGGCCCACGCCGCCGTTGCGCTCGCTGGCGCCGGGCAGGCGATAGAAGGGCTCGAAGATGCGCTCGCGCAGGGCGGGCGGCACGCCCGGGCCCCGGTCGTTCACACGCACGGTGGCGTAGCCGTTGGCGCTGCCCAGCTCCACCGCGATCTCGCCGGCGCCGTAGCGGCGCGCGTTCTCCAGCAGGTTGCGGATGGCGCGGCGCAGCAGGCGCGACACGCCCGGCACGGTGAGGGTGGCGTTGTCGGTGCCGTCGGCCAGGTCGAGCTCGGCGTTCACCTGCGAGCATTCCTCGGCTGCGAGCCCAGTCAGGTCGACCGGCTCGATGGTGCCCATGTCGGCCTCGCTGGCGTCGAGCCGGCTTGCCAGCAGGATCTCGTCGATGAGCTGGTCGAGCTCGCCGATGTTGCGCGATATCTCCTCGCGCGCCGACTGGCTCGGGTGCTCGCCCATCAGCTCCAGGCCCATGCGGATGCGGGTGAGCGGCGAACGCAGCTCGTGAGAGGCGTTGGCCAGCAGCGACTTGTGCGAGCGCACCAGCTGCTCGATGCGCTCGGCCGACGCGTTGAATCGTTTGGATAGATCAGCCACTTCGTCCTGCCCTTCTTCTGTCACGCGCACCGAGAGATCGCCCTCGCCCCACCGCTGCACGCCGCGCTGCAGCGATTCCAGCCGCTGCGTGATGCGCCGCACGATCGGGTACACACCCAGCGCCACCGCCACGCCCACCAGCGCGATCATCCAGCCCAGCCCGAAGGGCGTGCGCCACGGCGCGAAACCGCCGGTGCCGGTGGGCCGCTCGCGCGGCGCCACGCGCAGCGTGATGGCCTTGCCGTCGCTGAGCGTCACGTCGAACTCCAGGCCCTGGCCCGGCACGCGCAGCGCGGTGCCCGCGCCTATCGGCTTGTCCTGTGCGTCCAGCACCACCACGTTGCGCGGCACCGGCGCCAGCCGTTCGCGCTCGGCCTCGGCGGCCTCGCGCACGATCCAGTTGGCCATCAGCGTGAGGATGACGACCCCGCCCACCACCGCGAGCCAGATGCGGACGTAGAGGTGGCGCGAATAGAGACTGCGCAGCATCGGCGGTCAGCCTAGTCTTGCTGCTTGGCGAAGACGTACCCGACGCCGCGTACCGTGAGGATGCGCTTCGGATTCTTCGCGTCGACCTCGATGGCGGCGCGGATGCGGCCCATGTGCACGTCGATGGAGCGGTCGAAGGCTTCGAGCTCGCGGCCGCGCACGGCCTCCATGATCTGGTCGCGCGTGAGCACGCGGCCCGCGCGCTCGGCCATCGCCGTCAGCAGGTCGAACTGGTAGGAGGTGAGGTCGGCCACCGCGCCGCCCACCGACACGGTGCGCGCGTTGCGGTCGATCTCCAGCGTGCCGAAGCGCATCACCGACGAGGCCTCGGCCTCGGTGGCGCTCTCGGCGCGGCGGCGCAGCACGGCGCGGATGCGCGCGAGCAGCTCGCGCGGCTCGAAGGGCTTGGGCAGGTAGTCGTCGGCGCCGATCTCCAGGCCGATGATGCGGTCCATCGGGTCGCCCTTGGCCGTGAGCATCAGCACCGACACCTTCGACAGCGGACCGGGCAGCGCGCGGATGCGGCGGCAGACTTCGAGGCCATCGGTGTCGGGCAGCATCAGGTCGAGGATCACCAGGTCGGGCGCGTGCTGCTGCAGCTGCTCGAGCCCGGTGGCGCCGTCGCCGGCATGGTTGAACGCGAAGCCCGACTGCGTCAGGTATTCGCCCACCATCTGCGCCAGGCGGGCGTCGTCTTCGATCATCAGGAGTTGGGGGGTGCTCATGCGCTTCATGGTCGTCCACCGGGAGCAAGAGGGCTTGAACGCTCCGTAAAGTTGGGTAAACCTCGGCAACCCCTGTCAACCGGCCATGCTGCGAAAAGCATAGCGCCGGTTGCAGTGGCCGTGGGCTCAGCCCCGTGCGAACGGCCGCAACTGCAGCCGCAGCGACAGGGTGGCGGAAAGCGGCAGGTCGACCGGCGAGCCCACGCCGCCGACATTGCCGTCATCCAGATGTGCCAGCGCTTCGAAGAGGCCCAGCGACTGGGCCATGGGGTTGATCTCGGCCAGCGACTTCGCGGCTTCGGAGCGCGGCGGCGTGGCTGCCACAGCCTTGCCGTCTTCGCTGACGAGCGACCAGTCGAGCGCCGCCACGGTGCGCTCGCCGGGTTCGCTTGCGATCACCAGCGCCACCGCGAGCAGGCCGCGGCTGTCGGTGACGGAAGTCAGCGCGCCCAGCGTGGGGGTGTCGTAGCCCACCAGCAGAACAGGCTCCTGGTCGCAGGCGGACTGCACGGCCGCCTCCAGCAGGCCCGAGGCGAAGCTGTGCTCGTAGGCCGAGACCGCGTTGCTTGCCGCCATGCAGCCGGTGCCGATGGTCCAGTAGCCCACGGCCGCGTTGTGCACCGAGTTGTGGAACTTGGTGGGCGACAGCCCTTTCGGATCGCTCGCGAGCGTGCTGCACATGTAGTCGTTGATCGACAGGTCGCCGTGCGCCGACGTGAACACGCAGGGCACGTCGGCCGCGTTGCGGCCCGAGCCGGCGAGGGCGGCGGCGGCCACTTCGAGCGCCAGTGCCACGGTGTCGGGCGCGCGGCGGCGCTCGGCAGGGGCCAGCACCTGCGGCGAGGGCCGCTTGGCGGGCGGATCGGCCAGCGCGCCTTCGCCGCGGAAGGCGGCACGGGCG
Source organism: Variovorax sp. 350MFTsu5.1 (assembly GCF_048302515.1). Classification (NCBI taxonomy): domain Bacteria; kingdom Pseudomonadati; phylum Pseudomonadota; class Betaproteobacteria; order Burkholderiales; family Comamonadaceae; genus Variovorax; species Variovorax sp. 350MFTsu5.1. Next base: position 406,789 of record NZ_CP157620.1, read on the forward strand.
GCGTCCCAGCCAGGCAGCGTGGGAGTCCAGAAGGCCGGGCCTTCGATGTAGAGGGTGGGGGGCTTGGGTGCGGCCTGGTTCATGTGGTTCATGCCGCCTTGCCGAAAACGAGGGAGCAGTTGTTGCCGCCGAAGCCGAAGGAGTTGCTCAGCGCATAGCGCACTTCGCCGCGCGCGGGCTCCAGCCGGATCTGCGGGCCGAAGCCCTCGTCCAGCGTGTGCGTGTTGACCGTGCCCGGCATCAGGCCGCGCTCGATCGCCAGCAGGCTGATGACCGCCTCGACGATGCCCGCCGCACCCAGCGTGTGGCCCATGAAGCCCTTGGTCGAGCTGGCGTGCGTGCGTGCCGGGAAGCGGCGCGCCACCAGCGCGCCCTCGACCTCGTCGTTCTTCTGGCTCGCGGTGCCGTGCATGTTGATGTAGTCGATCGCCTCGGGTGCGAGGCCGGCGCGCGCCAGCGCCTCGTCGAGCGCGCGCTCGGCGCCCAGGCCCTCGGGGTGGGGCGTCGACATGTGGTGCGCGTCACTGGCTTCGCCGTAACCCAGCAAATGCAGCGGCGCGGCATCGGCGCCGGTCTGCACGCGCTCGACCAGCGCGAAACCCGCGGCCTCGCCCAGGCTGATGCCCTTGCGCGCGGCGTCGAAGGGCCGGCACGGCTCGCTCGATACAAGTTCGAGCGAGTTGAAGCCGAACAGCACGCTGCCGCACAGCGTGTCGGCCCCGCCGACCACGGCCGCGTCGGCCAGGCCCAGGCGAATGAGCCGCTCGGCCGAGGCGAACACCTTGGCGCTGGACGAGCAGGCGGTGGAAATCGTTTCGCTGGGTCCGCTGATGCCCAGCAGCTGCTGCGCGAACATGGCAAGCGAATGCGGTGTGTGCACCTCGGGGCGGCGCTGTCCGGGCGGGAACATGCCCTGCGCGTCGAGCTGCGTGTAGGCCAGCTCGGTCTCGCCGATGCTCGCGGTGGAGGTGCCCAGCACCAGCGCGATGCGCGATGCGCCGTATTTCTCGCGCGCCGCGGCCACGGCATCGATGAAGCCGTCGGCCTGCAGGCCCATCCAGGCCAGCCGGTTGTTGCGGCAGTCCCACTGCGCGAGCGATTCGGGGAGCCGGACCTCCTCGACGCCTTCGACGCGGCCGATCCAGGTGGGCAGCGGCGCGTCGCCGAAATCGTTGGCGCGCAGCCCGCTGCGCGACTGCGCGAGCGCGTCGGCCAGCGCTTCCTTGCCGACACCGACGGCGCTGGTGGCCGTGTAGGCACTTATCTGAAGAGGAGAAATTCGGGACGGCACGATCTTGTAGGTGTTGGGCTGTCGGTCAGGCGGACGATGGACGCCGGCAGGAAGCGAAGCGCGCGGCGGGGAAAGAAAATTGAAAGAAACGAATGTATACCGGCACAGCCTACCAGTTGCGCGGCCCGCGCACCGTCGGCCGTTTCCTATAAGGCCCAGGCCCTATTGACGGCCCTGTGGGCTTGTGGTCGCCGTCAGCCGCGAGGCCAGCGCCACCAGCAACAGCACCGGCGCGCCCAGCAGGGCGGTGCCGACGAAGAAGCTGCTGTAGCCGTAGGCGTCGACGAAGGCACCCGAGTAGCCGGCCAGGAACTTCGGCAGCAGCAGCATCAGCGAGCTGAAAAGGGCGTACTGCGTGGCCGAGTAGCTGATGTTGGTGAGGCTCGACAGGTAGGCGATGAACGCCGCCGAGGCGATGCCGCCGGCCAGGTTGTCGGCCGAGACCACCGCGATCAGCGCAGTCAGGTCGTGCCCGCGCGTGGCCAGCCAGGCGAAGAGCAGGTTGCTGGCGGCGCTGAGCACGGCGCCGAGCATCAGCACGCGCATCACGCCCAGGCGCATCGACAGCACGCCGCCGACGAAGGCGCCCGCCAGCGTCATGATCACGCCGTAGATCTTGCTGACCGAGGCCACCTGGTCCTTGGTGAAGCCCATGTCCACGTAGAACGGGTTGGCCATGATGCCCATCACCACGTCGCTGATGCGGTAGATGGCGATCAGCGAGAGGATCAGCACCGCCTGCCATTTGTAGCGGCGGATGAAATCGGCAAAGGGCTCGATCAGCACGTTGCGCAGCCATTCGGCGGCGGTCCGGGCCTTGGGCATGGCGCCCGGCACCGGCTCGGGCGAAAGCAGCACCGTGACCACGCCGATGGCCATCGATGCCGCCATGACCAGGTAGGCCGTCTTCCAGGCGCCGTTCTGATAGGCCGCCGCGCCCGTGGCCGCTGCAGCGGGCGCCACCTCCGCCCAGGCCGCGACCCACAGCACGCCGGCGCCGGCCCAGATCATCGCGAGCCGGTAGCCTGTCTGGTAGGCGGCGGCCAGCGCGGCCTGCTTGCGCGCCTCGGCCGATTCGATGCGGAAGGCGTCGAGCGCGATGTCCTGCGTGGCCGAGCCGAAGGCCACCAGCAGCGCACACCAAACCAGCGGCGTGAGCCCGTGGCGCGGATCGTTGACCGCCATGCCCGCCAGCCCTGCGATGACCATGCACTGCGCCAGCAGCAGCCAGCCCCGGCGGCGTCCCAGCAAGGTGGTGAGCGGCGGCAGCGGCAGCCGGTCGACCAGCGGCGCCCAGACCCACTTGAAGCCGTAGGCCAGCCCGACCCAGCTCAAATAGCCGATGGTGGTGCGGTCGATGCCCGCTTCGCGCAGCCGGAAGCTCAGCGTGCCCAGCACCAGCAGCAGCGGCAGCCCGGCCGAGAAGCCCAGCGCCAGCATGCGCAGGGTGGCGGGCTCCAGGTAGACCTTCAGCGCGTCGCGCCAGGGCGGTGAGGTGGGCGTGGGGGTTTCTGCGGGCGAGGCGGACATGTGCCCTGGATTGTCCATGAGCGACGGCCCGGGTTCCCGGGCTTCTTGTCTTCATTTGTTCCTATCATCCCGCTCCTATGTGCACACGATGCGATCGCCCCTTCACCGACGTTCCCGCCCCCTCCGCAGCTTCCGCGTGGCATCCGCGGCGAGCCTTCCTGCTGGCGGCGGCCGGCGCGGTCCTCGCGAAGCCGGCCCTGGCGCAGGTCGACGTGGGCAAGGCCTCGGTGGCCCGGAACATCGTGCCGGTCGAGCAGATCGAGACGGCCGGCGTGCAGCAGTACGGCCAGCTGCTCGAGCAGGCACGCGCCAAGGGGGCGCTCGCGGGCGAGAGCAATCCGCAGCTGCAGCGCCTGCGGGCCATCGCCAGGCGGCTCATTCCGTTCGCGATGCCGTGGAATTCGCGCGCCCGAGACTGGAAGTGGGAGGTCAACCTGATCGGCAGCAAGCAGATCAACGCCTTCTGCATGCCCGGCGGCAAGATCGCCTTCTTCACTGGCATCCTCGACCAGCTGAAGCTCACCGACGACGAGGTCGCGATGGTGATGGGCCACGAGATGGCCCACGCCCTGCGCGAGCATGCACGCTCCCGCCTGGCCAAGAGCGCGGGCACGGGCGCCGCGCTCTCCATCGGTGCGCAGCTGCTCGGCTGGGGGCAGGTAGGCGACCTGGCCGCGCGCGCCGGCACGCAGCTCATCACCCTCAAGTTCAGCCGCAGCGACGAGACAGAGGCCGATCTCGTGGGGCTCGAACTGGCGGCGCGGGCGGGCTATGACCCGAAGGCGTCGGTCTCGCTGTGGCAGAAGATGGCCACGGCGTCCAGGAATCAGGGCGGCCTGAGCTTCCTCTCGACGCACCCGAGCGGTCCGGACCGCATCTCGAAGCTCGAAGCGAACCTGCCGAAGGTCGAGAAGCTCTACCGCGACGCAAGGAAGAGCTGACTTGCATGACTCCCTCTCCCCGTGGGGAGAGGGCGGGGGTGAGGGCTACGGCCTCTAGATAAGAGTCGCGCTTCATCTTCCGCACCTGCCCTCACCCCAACCCTCTCCCCCAGGGGAGAGGGAGCCAAGCCCGGGGGAGGGAGCCCAAAGCCCGAGGGGAGCGGGCCAATCCCCGCACGATTCCGATCTGCGCCACGGTGCGCTTGCGCTGGCATGCCGCTTGCATCTCAACTTGTACACATGTTTGGATGCCTGAAGATGGTGCACGAAGAAAACCCGAAGAGCGGAACGCCAGAAGCGGCCTGGATCGCCAGGTTCGCCTCGCCTGTGGCACACACGCACGCCGCCGTGGCGCTGGATTTCGCCCTGCCGCTCGCGGGCCTGCGCTTCGCTGTCAAGGACAACATCGACGTGGCCGGCGTGCCCACCACCGCCGCCTGCCCGGCCTTCGAGCGCCTGCCCGAGGTGCACGCGACCGTGGTGCAGCGCCTGCTCGAAGCCGGTGCATTGCTGGCCGGCAAGACCAATCTCGACCAGTTCGCCTGCGGCCTGAACGGCACCCGCTCTCCTTATGGCGAGGTGCCCAACGCTTTCGACGCGCGCTATGTATCGGGCGGCTCCAGTTCGGGCTCGGCCTACGTGGTGGCCACGGGCGAGGCCGACTTCGCCCTGGGCACCGACACCGCCGGCTCCGGTCGCGTGCCGGCCGGGCTCAACAACATCGTCGGCCTGAAGCCTTCGCGCGGACTGCTGAGCGCCTTCGGCGTGGTGCCCGCGGCGCAGAGCGCCGACTGCGTCTCCATCTTCGCGCGCACCGTCGCCACCGCGGTCGACGTGCTGCTCGCAGCCGCCGGCCACGACGCGCGCGATCCGTACTCCCGCGAGATCGACTTGCGCCGCGAGCCGCTGCCCGCGCGCTTCCGCTTCGGCGTGCCCGACCGGCTGAGCTTCTTCGGCGATGCCGCCGCCGAGCAGGCCTTCGGCGACGCGGTCGCGCGGCTGCTCGCCATGGGCGGCACGCCCGTCACCATCGCCTACGCGCCGCTCGCGGAAGCGGCCGCCATGCTCTACGAAAGCGCACTCGTCGCCGAGCGCTACGCCGCGGTGCGCGAGTTCTTCGACGCGCATGCCGACGACGTGATCGAACCCGTGCGCGGCATCCTCGCGAGCGGCCGGGGCTACAGCGCCGCCGACCTGTTCGACGCACAGACCAGGCTGCGCGCCATCGCGCAGAAGGTCGAGCCGATGTGGCGCGACATCGACCTGCTGCTCGTGCCCACCGCGCCCACGCACTACACGCGCGAGCAGATGCGCGCCGATCCGGTGGTGCTCAACCGCAACCTCGGCGCCTACACCAACTTCGTCAACCTGCTCGACTACGCCGCGCTCTCGGTGCCCAGCAGCCTGCGCGCGGACGGCCTGCCTTTCGGCATCACGCTGATCGGCCCCTGCGGCAGCGATCTCGCGCTGGCCGAGCTGGGCCAGCGCTATCACCACGCCACCGGGCTTGCCCAGGGCGCGACCGGCCAGCCGCTGCCGCCGCCGCGCGCCGTCCCGGGGCTCGCGTTGCCGGGCGCCGGCATGCTGCCCATCGCAGTCGTCGGCGCGCACCTCTCCAGCATGCCGCTCAACAGCCAGCTCACCGAGCGCGGCGCCACATTGATGCACGCCACCACCACCTCGCCGGCCTACAGGCTGCACGCACTGCCCGGCACCGTGCCGCCCAAGCCCGGACTGCGGCGCGTGGCAGAAGGCGAGGAGGGCACCGCCATCGCGCTTGAAGTGTGGGCCGTGCCGCTGGCGCAGGTCGGCAGCTTCCTTGCGTTGATCCCGCCACCGCTGGGCCTCGGCAGCGTTGAACTGGCCGACGGCAGCTGGGTGAAGGGCTTCATCTGCGAAGGCCACGCGCTGGCCGGTGCGCCGGACGTGAGCCATCACGGCGGCTGGCGCGCATACGTCGCGAGCCGCGCCACCCCGAGTTCCAACTGATCAGAGGAGTTCCGATGAGCATCCAACAACACTCTCCCGCCGCACGCCGGCGACGCCAGCTGCTGCAAGCCGGCGCCGCGGGCATGGCAGTGCTGGCCGCGCCCGCCATCGTGCGCGCGCAGGGCGCGGCTGCGAAGCTGCGCATCGGCTTCTGGCCGGTGGCTGCCGGCCTGCCGTTCTTCGCGGCGGTCGACAAGGGCTACTTCAAGGAAGCCGGCCTGGACGTGGAGCCGCTGAAGTTCGCCGGCGCGCAGCAGGTGATGGAAGGCATGCTCGCGGGCCGCTGCGACGGCAGCGCCAACGGCACGGGCTCCGCCAATCTCGCGATCGGCGAGATCGCGCAGCCAGGGCTGTTCAAGATCTTCTGCACCAATCCGAGCAACGCGAAGTACGTGCTCGACGAATTCATCGTCGCCAAGGACAGCCCCGTCAAGTCGGTGGCCGAGCTGGCCGGCAAGAAGGTCGCATCGGGCCCCGGCATCCAGAACGTCACGCTGTGCAAGACCATGCTGGAGCGCGCGGGCGCCAAGGGCGCGACCGTGAGCGAGCTGCCCATCGGCCAGCACGTGGCCGCGCTGGTCGCGGGCCAGGTCGATGCCTGCTACACGTTGGAGCCCACCGGCACCGTGGGCCGCATGAACGGCACCACGCGCGTCGTCGAGGCCGGCGTGGTCGCGAAGTACATCCTCGGCGACCCGATGGCGCCGTGGCACGGCGGCGCGGCCAGCCTCACCAGCGACTTCATCAGGAAGAACCCCGAGGTCGCGAAGAAGTACATAGCCGCCTACGCACGCGGCGTGGAGCTGGTGCGCAGCAAGCCCGACGAGGCACGCCAGTTCATGAAGGGCTACACCGCCATCGAAGGCAAGCTCACCGCCGAGGTGCCGCTCGCGTCGTACATGCTTTACAACGAGTTCAAGCCCAGCGACGTCGCGTACTTCCAGAAGTTCTACGACCTGTTCACCGAGAAAGGCATCTTCGAGAAGAAGGTCGCGGTGGACACGCTGCTCTACAAGGCCTGAAGACCATGGCCGAAGCAAGCTCGACCACGGCCGCGCCGTGGACCCCGCCGGCCAGCGCGGCCACCGCCGCGCCGAAGCCGCCGCTGCGCGACCGCCTGCTGCCCTTCATCGGACCGGTGGTGCTGTTCATCGTGTGGGACCTGGCGGTGCGGCTCGGCTTCATCAAGCCGATCCTGCTGCCCACGCCAGCCGACACCGTCGCGGCACTCATCACCGGCCTGGCCGGCGGCCCGCTGCTCACCGACTTCGCCATGACCGTGTGGCGCACCGTGCAGGCCTTCGTCATCGCGGCGGCCATCGGCGTGCCGCTGGGCGTGCTGCTGGGCAGCAACGAGCGCGCCTACCGCAGCGTGGAGTTCCTGATCGACTTCTTCCGCTCCACGCCGTCGTCCGCGCTCATCCCGCTGTTCCTGCTGATCTTCGGCGTGAGCGACGTCAACAAGGTGGCCATCGCCGCCTTCGGCGCGCTGCTCATCGTGGTGTTCAACAGCGCCTACGGCGTGATGAACGCGCGCAAGCAGCGCGTGATGGCGGCGCGCGTCATGGGCGCATCGCGCTGGCAGATCTTCAAGGACGTGCTGGTGTGGGAAAGCCTGCAGCCCAGTTTCGTGGGCCTGCGCTCGGCGGTGTCGATGGCGCTGGTGATCGTCATCGTGGCCGAGATGTTCATCGGCTCCGACACGGGGCTCGGCCACCGGATCATCGACGCGCAGCAGGTGCTCAACGTGAAGAGCATGTACGCGGCGATTCTGGCGGCGGGTGCGCTGGGCTATGCGCTGAACGTCCTCTTCCTGGTCGCCGAGCGCCGCATCGTCCACTGGAGCGGAAGATGAAAGTCACGCAGGACATCGTCGTCAACGGCCCGGTGTATGCCGACGTGCCCAGGCCCGTGTTCAAACCCGGCCCGGCAGGCACGCACATCACCATCCGAGGGCTCACCAAGTACTTCGCGGGCTGGCCGCTGTACGAGAACTTCGACCTCGACATCCCGAAGCACGCGATCGTCTCGGTGTTCGGCCCCAACGGCTGCGGCAAGTCCACGCTGATCAACATGATCGCGGGGCTCATTCCCATCGACTCTGGCGAGATCCTGTTCGACGGCAAGCGGCGCTCGGACACCAAGATCGGCTACGTGTTCCAGAACTATCGCGAGGCGATGTTCCCGTGGATGCGCACCATCGACAACATCGCCTATCCGCTGAAGCTCGAAGGGCGCAGCAAGGCCGAGGTCGACCGGCGCATGGAAGAGCTGGTGGCCTCCTTCGACGTGAAGTTCGACCTCGCGCGCTACCCGTACGAACTCTCGGGCGGCCAGCAGCAGACGGCGTCGATCATGCGCGCGCTCGCGCCCAACCCGGAGGTGCTGTTTCTCGACGAGCCCTTCTCCGCGCTCGACTTCGAGATGACGCTCTTCATCCGCGAGAAGCTGCAGGAGGTGTTCATGCAGACCGGCACCACGATGCTGCTGGTGTCGCACGACCTCGAGGAGGCGGTGTACCTCGCCGACGAGGTGCTGCTCCTGACCAAGCGGCCCACCAAGGTCGCGGAGATCCTGCGCTACGGCGATGCGCGCCCCCGCACGGTGGAAACGCTCAGCACCGGGAGTTTCGTCGCCATGAAGAAGCTCAGCCTCGACATCTTCCAGCGCGAAGTCCGCCGCTAGGCATCGACCCGAGGAACCGTCCATGACACCCACGCAGATCGAGAGCTACGTCGACGCCGCCGCGGCGGCGCTCGCGTTGCCCCTGTCGCCCGCGCACCGCCCCGGCGTGCTGCGTTACTTCGCGCTCGCGGCCGAGTTCGCCGCGCTGGTGGAGTCGGTACCACTGGCCATGTCGGCCGAGCCGGCGGTGCATTTCGCTCCGGTGGCGCCCGAGGAGAAGGACGCATGAGCGCCGCGGACCTGCTCCTGCGCGACGCGACCGCCATGGCCGAAGCGGTGCGCGCGGGCGCCGCGAGCGCCTCCGCGCTGGTGCAGGCCAGCCTCGAGCGCGTGGACGCTACCGACGGCCGGGTCAACGCATTCACTGCCGTGCTGGGGGAACGTGCGTTGCGCCGCGCGGCGCAGGTCGATGCCTCGCTGGCTTCGGCGAACGGCGCGCGCACCCGCGAACTGCCGCTGCTCGGCGTGCCGTTCGCGGTGAAGAACCTGTTCGACATCGCCGGCCTGCCCACGCTCGCGGGCTCGAAGATCGAGCGCCAGACCGCGCCCGCGCGCGCCGACGCCGCGCTGGTGCGAAGGCTGGAGCGTGCGGGCGCCGTGCTGGTGGGCGCGCTCAACATGGACGAGTACGCCTACGGCTTCACCACCGAGAACAGCCATGAAGGCCCCACGCGCAACCCGCACGACCTCCGGCGCATCGCGGGCGGCTCGTCGGGCGGCTCGGGTGCCGCGGTGGCCGCGGGGCAGGTGCCGCTCGCGCTGGGCTCCGACACCAACGGATCGATCCGCGTGCCCGCGTCGCTGTGCGGCGTGTTCGGCCTCAAGCCCACGTTCGGGCGGCTGCCGCGCACCGGGAGCTTCCCGTTCGTGTCCAGCCTGGACCACCTCGGCCCCTTCGCCCGTTCGGCGCGCGACCTGGCGCTGGTCTACGACGCGCTGCAGGGCCCAGAAGACGCTGGCCACCCGCATGACCCCGGCTGCGCGCAGCGGGCCGTCGAACCTGTGTCGGGCGTCCTGGCGCAGGGTGTGCGCGGCCTGCGCATCGGCGTGCTCGGCGGCTACTTCCACCAGCGCGCCGGCGCCCAGGCGCTGGCCGCCGTCGATCTGGTCGCCGATGCGCTGGGCTCGGGCGTCTCGCGGGCCAGCGTGGAACTGCCGCTGGTCGAGGCCGGGCGGGCCGCCGCCTTCCTCATCACCAACGCCGAAGGCGCCGCGCTGCATCTGGATGACCTGCGCCGCCGCGCGCAAGACTTCGAGCCGCTGTCGCGCGACCGCTTCCTGGCCGGAGCGCTGCTGCCGGCCGCCTGGGTGGCGCGCGCGCAGCGCGTGCGCCGTGTGTATGCCGAGGCGGTGGCGCGCCTGTTCGCGCGCTACGACATCCTGCTGGCCCCGGCCACGCCCAGCGCGGCCACGCCCGTCGGCGCGGAAAGCTTCGAGGTCAACGGCCAGGTGCTGCCGGTACGGCCCAACATGGGCCTGCTGACCCAGCCCTTCTCGTGCATCGGCCTGCCGGTGTGCGCCGTGCCGGTATGGGGCACGCACGCCAGCCAGCCGAACCAGCCCGACCTGCCGGTCGGCGTGCAGGTGATCGCCGCGCCGTGGCGCGAAGACCTCGTGCTGCGCGTGGCCGCGGCACTCGAAGCCGCGGGCGTGGCGCATGCGCCGGTCGCCGCACTCAGTTCGGAGGAAACACCCGCATGAACGCAAGCGACATCAACCTGCCCGACGTGCTGTCCGAAGTGCAGGCCGCCTTCGCCCGTTACGAGGACGCGCTGGTGAACAACAAGGTCGAGGTGCTCGACGAGCTGTTCTGGAACAGCCCGACCACGCTGCGCTATGGCGCCACCGAAAACCTCTACGGCTACGACGAGATCCGGGCCTTTCGCGCATCGCGCCCTTCGCAGGGCTTGGCGCGCGAGCTGCTCGTGACCGTCATCACCACCTACGGGCGCGACTTCGCCACCGCGAACTGCGAGTTCCGCCGCGAAGGCGCCGAGCGAAGCGGCCGCCAGAGCCAGACCTGGATGCGCACGCCCGAGGGCTGGCGCGTGGTCTCGGCGCACGTCAGCCTGCTCGGCTGAGCGCCCAGGCTCTTCTTTTTCCTTCAGTCCTTCAACCTGTTTTCCAGCAACGGAGTACGTCATGACCAGCCAATTCAATCGCCGCGATTCCCTCAAGACCCTGGCCGCGCTCGGCGCGGTGGGCGGCCTCGGAAGCTGGAGCGCGCTTGCCGCCGCCCAGGCCAAGCCCAAGCCGCTCACCGTCGGCGTGATCTACGTCGGCGCGCGCGACGACTACGGCTACAACCAGGCGCACGCCATGGCCGCCGCCGAGATCAAGAAGCTGCCCGGCGTGAAGGTGGTGGAGGAAGAGAACGTGCCCGAGACGGCGGCCGTGCAGAAGACCATGACCGGCATGATTTCGCAGGACGGCGCGGGCCTGCTCTTTCCCACCTCGTTCGGCTACTTCGATCCGCACATCCTCGCGGTCGCGCCCAAGAACCCCGACGTGCGCTTCTCGCACTGCGGCGGCCTCTGGACCGAGGGCAAGCACCCCAAGAACGTCGGCAGCTTCTTCGGCTACATCGACGAGTGCCAGTACCTCAACGGCGTGATCGCCGCGCACATGACGAAGAGCAACAAGATCGCCTTCGTCGCCGCCAAGCCCATTCCGCAGGTGCTGCGCAACATCAACGCCTTCACGCTCGGCGCGCGCTCGGTCAAGCCGAACATCACCTGCAGCGTGATCTTCACGGGCGACTGGTCGATGGCGGTGAAGGAGGCCGAAGCCACCAACAGCCTGGCCGACCAGGGCTGCGACGTGTTCACCATGCACGTGGACGGCCCCAAGGTGGTGGTCGAGACGGCCGCCAAACGCGGCAAGATGGTCTGCGGCTACCACGCCAGCCAGGCCAAGCTCGCGCCCAATGCGTACCTCACCGGCGCCGAGTGGAACTGGCTCACCGCCTACAAGACCGCCATCGAGGCCGCGCAGGCCGGCAAGCCGCACCCCAACTTCCTGCGCGGCGGCCTGAAGGAAGGCTACGTGAAGATGTCGGCCTACGGCCCCATGGTGCCGGACGCCGCGAAGAAGCACGCCGACGAGATCAAGGCAAAGATGATCGCGGGCAGCTTCGACATCTTCAAGGACGGCATCAAGGACAACAAGGGCGCCGTGGTGGTGCCGGCGGGCAAGGTCCTGAAGCAGACCGACCTGGAGCTCGAGAAGATGAACTACCTCGTCGAAGGCGTCGTCGGAAGCGTCTGACCGACACCCCCGATACCGTCATGCTGCGCCCCGCGCTCTTCAAGGAACTGGCCCTGCCGGTGTTCGCCATCGCGGCGGCGCTGCTGCTGTTCGGGCTGGTGGTGGCCTTCGCCGGTATCGACGCGGTGGAGGTGTGGGCCACGCTTTTCAAGGGCGCGTTCGGCGACTGGTTCTCGTGGCAGAACACGCTGCAGCGCGCAGCGCCGCTGATGCTCACCGCGCTGTGCGTGGCGCTGCCCGCGCGCGCGGGGCTCATCGTGATCGGCGGCGAGGGCGCGCTGGTGCTGGGCGGGCTGGCCTGCGCGGCGCTGGCGCATGCGGTGCCGCTGCCGGGCAACCTCGTCGGCACCGTGGCCGTGTGCATTGCCGGCGCGCTCGCGGGCGCGTTGTGGATCGTGCTCGCGGGCTGGCTGCGCCAGTATCGAGGCATCAACGAGACCATCAGCAGCCTGCTGCTGGCCTACATCGCCATCGGCATCTTCAAGCACCTGGTCGAAGGGCCGCTGCGCGACCCGGCCAGCCTCAACAAGCCCTCGACCTACGCGCTGGGTGACGGGCTGCTGATCGGCGGCATCGGCGGTTCCGACGTGCACTGGGGCCTGGTGGTGGGCGTGGTGGCCTGCCTCGGGCTCGGCTGGTGGCTGCGCGCCACGGCCTCGGGTTTTTCGGTGCGGGTGGTGGGCGGCAATCCGCGCACCGCGCAGCTCGTCGGCTTGCCGGCCACGCGGCTCATTCTTTCGGCCTGCGGGCTCGGTGGCGCATGCGCGGGGCTCGCTGGCGCCATCGAGGTTGCGGCGGTGCACACCAACGCGAACGCATCGCTGATCGCGGGCTACGGCTACGCGGGCATCCTGGTGTCGTTCATCGCGCGGCACAACCCGGTGGCCATCGTGCCGGTGGCGATCCTGTTCGGCGGCTTCGGCGCGGCGGGCAGCCTGCTGCAACGGCGGCTGGGCCTGCCCGATGCATCGGTGCTGGTGCTGCAGGGCATCGCCTTCGTGCTGATCCTCGCGAGCGAAGGCCTGCGCACGGTCGACTGGAAGAAGTTCGGCGACCGCATGCTTCCGGAAGCAAGGAGCTACACATGACGGCCGACCAATGGATCGCGCTGGTCGCCGGCATCATCGGCGGCGCATTGCGCGTGGGCGCGCCCTTTCTCTTCGTGAGCCTGGGCGAGTGCCTCACCGAGAAGTCGGGCCGCATCAATCTCGGGCTGGAAGGCGTGCTGGTGCTGTCGGCCATGGCGGCCTTCGGCGGCGCCTATCTCACCGACTCCGCATGGCTCGGCGTGCTGATCGGCGCGCTGGCCGGTGCCGCGCTCGCGCTGCTGCACGGGCTGCTGTGTTCGCTCGACCGCGTGAACGACGTGGCGACCGGCATCGCGCTGATGCTGCTGGGCACGGGGCTCGCGTTCTACCTGGGCAAGCCGCTGATCCAGCCGCAGGCGCCGCAGATCCCGGCGATCCCGCTGGGCTTCTGGAGCGGCAACCCCGTCGTGCGCTCGGCCCTGCAGCTCAACGCGCTGGTGCCCGTCGGCGTGGCGCTCGCGGTGCTGTTGTGGTGGGGCTTTGCGCGCACGCGTGCAGGGCTGCTGGTGCGCATGGCGGGCGACTCGGCGCAGGCCACGCGCGCGCTCGGCTATTCGGTCTCGGGCCTGCGCATCGCGGCCACCACGGCGGGCGGCTTCATCGCCGGGCTGGGCGGCGCGTCGCTCACGCTCTTCTATCCGGGCAGCTGGAACGAAGGCATCTCCAGCGGCCAGGGCCTGATCGCGGTTGCGCTGGTGATTTTCGCTCGCTGGAGCCCGCTGCGCTGCGTGGGCGCGGCGCTGCTCTTCGGCGGCGCTGGCGCCATCGGCCCGGCGCTGCAGTCCATCGGCATCGGCTGGGGCTACCACCTCTTCAACACGGTGCCCTATGTGCTCACGCTGGTGATCCTGGTGTTCACCTGCAGGCCGGGAAGCGCCGCCGCAGGCAGCCCCGGCGAACTCTCATCGACAAGGAACTGAACGCCATGACGACAACGACAACAAAGACCGTCGCCGCCGAGCCCTACGCCTGGCCCTACAACGCGAACATGCGCCCCGACAACACGGCGCTCGTCGTCATCGACATGCAGACCGACTTCTGCGGCAAGGGCGGCTACGTGGACGTGATGGGCTACGACCTCTCCCTGGTGCAGGCGCCCATCCAGCCGATCGCGCGCACGCTGGCGGCGCTGCGTCCGCTGGGCTATCACGTCATCCACACGCGCGAGGGCCACCGGCCCGACCTCGGCGACCTGCCGGCCAACAAGCGCTGGCGCTCGCGGCAGATCGGCGCGAACGGCGTGGGCATCGGCGACGACGGGCCGTGCGGGCGCATCCTGGTGCGCGGCGAGCCGGGCTGGGAAATCATTCCCGAGCTGGCGCCGCTGCCGGGCGAAGTGATCATCGACAAGCCCGGCAAGGGCTCGTTCTATGCGACCGACCTCGAGCTGATCCTGCGCACGCGCGGCATCGAGAACATCATCCTCGCGGGCATCACCACCGACGTGTGCGTGCACACCACGATGCGCGATGCCAACGACCGCGGTTTCGAATGCCTGCTGCTGTCGGACTGCACGGCGGCCACCGACTACGGCAACCACCTCGCCGCGCTGAAGATGATCACGATGCAGGGCGGCGTGTTCGGCGCGCACGCCACCTCGCAGGCGCTGCTGGCGGCGCTCGGCTGACCGCCATGGGCGCCGCGTCTTCTTCCTCTCACGCCATCGGTGGCCTGCCGGCGGGCAGCGGCGCGCTCGCGCTCGACACCTACGAGCTCACCAAGCGCTTCGGCGACTTCACCGCGATGGACCGCGTGACGATGCGCGTCGAGCCCGGCACGGTGCATGCGCTGCTCGGCGAGAACGGCGCGGGCAAGAGCACGCTGGTGAAGTGCGTGGCAGGTTTTCAGCGCGCGGAGGAGGGCAGCATCCTCATCGACGGGCGCGAGCAGGACATCGCCAACCCCATCGTGGCGCGCGTCCTGGGCATCGGCATGGTCTACCAGCACTTCACGCTGGCGCCGGGCATGACGGTGGCCGAGAACCTGCTGCTCGCCGGCGGCAAGACGCCCGCCGTCATCGACTGGAAGAGCAAGCGCGCGGAGCTGGAGGCCTTCCTGGCGACCACGCCGTTCAGCCTCGACCTCGACGCGCGGCCTGCCGAACTTGCGGCGGGCGAGAAGCAGAAGCTCGAACTGCTCAAGCAGCTCTACCTGAAGCCGCGCCTGCTGATCCTCGACGAGCCGACCTCGGTGCTCACGCCGCCGGAGGCCGACGAAGTGCTGGGACATGTGCGCGAGTTCGCGCGCAGCGGGCTGTGCACGGTGCTAATCATCACGCACAAGTTCCGCGAGGTGATGGCGTACGCCGACAGCGTGACGGTGCTCAGGCGCGGCAAGGCGGTGCACCATTGCCGCGTGGCCGACACCAGCCCGGCGCAACTGGCGCAGGCCATGATGGGGGGCGAACAGGTGGCTGCCTCGCCTGCGGCGCAGGCTTGCGTTGCAAGAACGCCCATGCCCGCCGGCGCGCCGGTCGCGCTGGAGGTCCAAGGACTGAAGGCGCAGGGCGATCGCGGAACGCTGGCGCTGCACGAGCTGAGCCTTTCGGTGCGTGCGGGGGAAATCCTCGGCGTGGCCGGCGTCTCGGGCAACGGGCAGCGCGAGCTGGTCGAAGCGCTGATGGGGCAGCGCCCGCGCCTTGCAGGCAAGGTCACGGTGATGGGTCAACCATACGCTGCACGCCGCGCCGAGAACCACGAGCTCAAGGTGCGCAGCCTGCCGGAGGAGCCGCTGCGCAACGCATGCGTCGGCGACCTGAGCGTCGCGGAGAACATGGCGCTGCGCGACTTCGACCTGCCGCCGCTGTCGCGAGCCGGCGTGCTGAGCTTTCCGTACTGGCGCAGCAGGGCGCGCGAGTGGATCGCCGAATACGGCGTGAAGACGCGGGGCGAGGGCGCGCCGATCCGCAGCCTCTCGGGCGGCAATGTGCAGCGTGCGGTGCTGGCGCGCGAGCTGGCGGGCGACATCAATGTGCTGATCGCGGCGAATCCGGTGTTCGGGCTGGACTTTGCCGCGGTCGCGGAGATCCATTCGCGCATCGTGCAGGTGCGGGAGAAGGGCGGGGCTGTGCTGCTCATCAGCGAGGACCTCGACGAGTTGCTCGAGCTGGCGGACCGCATCGTCGTGATGAGCGAGGGCCGGATCGTGTTCGAGACATCGGCTGCTGGAGCGCAGCGGCATGTGATCGGGGCGCACATGGGCGGTGGGCATCACGAAGGTGCGGCCTAGCCGCTGGCCCGATCCGGAACATTCTTGAGAACCAGCATGCACATCGACGAAGCCAACCCCTTTCCCTATGAGTTCGACGTTTCACGCACGGCGCTCGTGCTGATCGACATGCAGCGCGACTTCATCGAGCCCGGTGGCTTCGGCGAAACGCTTGGCAACGACGTGTCCCTGCTCGAAGCCATCGTTCCCGCGACGAAGGCTGTGCTGCACGCATGGCGGCAGGCGGGCGGGCTTGTCGTGCACACGCGCGAGGCCCACAAGGCCGATCTTTCCGATTGCCCGCCGGCCAAGCGCAATCGCGGCAACCCCACGCTGCGCATCGGCGACGAAGGGCCGATGGGGCGCATCCTCGTGGCGGGGGAGCCGGGCAACCAGATCGTCGAGGCGCTCGCACCCGTCGACGGCGAGATCGTGATCGACAAGCCGGGCAAGGGCGCGTTCTACGCCACCGGCCTGCACGAGCTGCTGCAGGCGCGCGGCATCACGCATTTGCTGTTCGGCGGCGTCACCACCGAGGTCTGCGTGCAGACCAGCATGCGCGAAGCCAACGACCGGGGCTACGACTGCCTGCTGCTGGAGGACTGCACCGAAAGCTACTTTCCCGCGTTCAAGGCGGCCACGCTCGACATGGTGCGCGCGCAGGGCGGAATCGTCGGCTGGACGGCGCCGGGCACGGCGTTGCTTTCCGCGCTGAAGAGCCTTCGATGAAGCCGGCGCCTGCGACTAACATTCCAGCCGTGTCCACAGCCCGATCCAGCCCAGAAACTCCCGTTGCCGCTCCCGACGCGGCGGTCTTCCGCACACGGGCCGACGAGGTCTACGCGCAGCTCAAGCGCGACGTGGCCGATTTCATCCTGGTGCCGGGCGACCGCTTCACCGAGAGCGAGATCAGCGACCGGCTCGGCGTGTCGCGCACGCCGGTGCGGCAGGCGCTGTTCAGGCTGCAGCAGGAGGGGTTCGTCGAGGTGCTCTTCCGCAGCGGATGGCGCGTGCTGCCCTTCGACTTCGACCAGTTCGAGCAGCTCTACGACTTGCGCATGGTGCTGGAGACCACCGCCGTGCACCGCCTGTGCGAGACCGACCGCCATATCGACCGCCGCCTGCTGGAGACGCTGGCCGACATCTGGCTGGTGCCCGCGGCGCAGCGCAGCACCGACATGGCGCAGGTCGCGCAGTGGGATGAAGCCTTCCACTGCTCGCTGGTGGCCGCCGCCGGCAATGCCGAGATGGCGCGCGTGCACGGCGACGTGACCGATCGCATCCGCATCATCCGTCGCCTCGACTTCACCAAGCAGCCGCGCATCGACGCCACCTACGACGAGCACGCCAAGATATTGAAGGCGGTGCGCGCGAACCGCGGCGACCAGGCCGCGATGCTGCTGCGCGCGCACATCGAGACCAGCCAGGCGGAGGTGCGCAAGATCACGCTGCACCAGGTGCATCTGGCGCGGCATGCGGGGAAGGTGGCGCCGCGTTGAAGACCACGCGCCGTACAGCGCCGTGATGCATGCAAGTGAAATTGCTACGGAGAACCGATGGGAACGAATGCTATTTTTGGATCGTTCGTCAGACCTACAGCCATGGTTCCCTCCGGCGTAACAACTAGCTGGCGTTCGAGAAGTCCCTTTGTGTAATCCGCAAACTTGAAGGTTTTCAATGTTGTTCTATCGGGCGCGTAAACGCTGATATCAGCGATTGAATACCTGCCACTGCTGCCGCAGAGCACACGACCATCCTTGGTTACTTCGACGTTGTTGGTCCCGAAATATATGTCTGGAGCCGAAAGTTCCGCAATGAAGGCCAAGGTTCCAGGATTCAGGGAATAACAACTCCAACCCGCTGTTATGTAGAGCGCGGTCCCGTCTGCATTCGCTGCGATATCTCTCCCGATCGTGCGGCTAACGCCCCACATTTCTGCGGTGAGTTTCGCTCTCAGCGTTTGGTTTGTCATTGACCCGTAGTCGAGGTCGTACGCACGACCGCTGGCCGGACTGAGGCCATTGTTTTGTGCGAAGACTTTCCGACCGTCGGATGACGCGGTGAAATCCCAGTGGGCATAGGATGACAACGTAGCAGTGTGCTTGCCGTCCACGTATGCGTCTCCGTCGCTTGCCAGGACGATGTTCTTTCCATTGGTTCGGATCGCCAACAAGCTGCGCGGCGCGCCGACGCTGACCCCTCCTATCTGTGTTTTCAAAGGCCAGGTTTCCGTCTTCGACATGCTTGTCAGGTCAACGACAACGATGGTCTTGCTCGGCAAATACTCGCTCTCGGTGTCTTTGTCGAGCGCGTACAGCAAGCTGCCATCAGGTGCAACGGTCATCTCCGACAGGGCCGCCCCAACGTTTTTGATCGTGCCGACCTTCGTGCCCAGGTGCGCGTTGTAGATATCGATGGAAGTGCCGCCGTTGTGCGCATAGACGTAGGGCCGAATCTTGTCGGCCACGATACTTGTATAGTCCGTCGGCAATGTGGTGGTGGTAGTCAGGCCTTGATTGGAGCGCCACAGCCCAACACGGATGACAGCAGCCTCTACATCAAGATTGGACGTCTTCAGCGTGACGGTCGCATAGCTGATCGCATCCATCGTCGCCAACTGGGGATTCGCGGTGAGCACCAGGCCCGCGCCGGTGGTTCCGCCGCTCGTCACGGAAA
Source organism: Variovorax sp. 350MFTsu5.1 (assembly GCF_048302515.1). Taxonomy (NCBI): domain Bacteria; kingdom Pseudomonadati; phylum Pseudomonadota; class Betaproteobacteria; order Burkholderiales; family Comamonadaceae; genus Variovorax; species Variovorax sp. 350MFTsu5.1. The sequence goes on from NZ_CP157620.1 coordinate 425,463, forward strand.
GCCAGGACGCGCTGGAGGTGGCGGTCCACGGCAAGGCGCCGCCCCAGTTGTCGGTGACCCGCAGCGTTCTCGTGAGTACCGCTCCGCCGGGCGCGCTTGCAAAGCCGACGCCCCATTCGGAAGAAAGAAGCCGACGCTTGACTTTCAGTGCGGCCAGGGCCGCCAAGGAGGCCGGATCGAAAGGCGGTCCCGACGACGCGGCGTTGGCCACCAAGCCAACGATCGTCTCGGAATCCGAAGCCTGCGGGTAAGCGGTTGCACCGGCACTGCTCGCTTCCTTGAAAGAGAAAGCCTTTGTACCGTCCAGCGACTGCTCAGGTGGCACTTCGGGCGTGAGCCCGACCTTGGCCTGCTGGCCATTCGTGCCGGCAGCACCTGCACCCGCAAGGCCGGAAGAACCTCCGGCTCCACCGCTATCTTCACTCCCACCACATGCAGCCAGCGCTAGACAAAAGCCAACGATGGCCGTGAATTTCAGCGTCATCTCCCTTTTCCCTCGTCATCTCAATCGCTAGGAGCCGCACAGCGTTGCGATGCAGGGTGCATGCTCGGCGGTTAATACTTACCGCAAAAGTATCGCAGCTTCGTGTGACGAGTGGTTTGACCGCTGTGTGACGAGCGATGCTCATGCGCCGGGCGACCCGCCGCGGCGCAGCGGCCAAGGAGGAACCAGGGCCGGTGCATTCAGTCCGCGGTGATATTCCCTTGCCTGACCACCGTGGCCCAGCGGTCCGCATCCTTCTTCAGCAGCGTGCCGAACTCCGCCGGCGTCGAGCTCGCCGGCACCATGCCCTGCGACTCGAACGACTTCGCCACGTCGGGCTGCTTCAGCACCGCCGCGATCTCCTTGTTCAGCCGCGCCACCACGTCCGTGGGCGTTCCCTTGGGCGCGAGCACGCCGTACCACATGTCGACGTTGTCGGCGGTCACGCCGGCCTCGGCGAGGGTGGGCACGTCGGGCAGCTGCGGCAGGCGCTTGCCGCTGCCGGTGGCGATGGCCTTGAGCTTGCCGGCCTGGATGTGCTGCAGCGCCACGTGCACCGGCAGGAACATGTAGTCGATGCGCCCGCCCAGCAGGTCGGTCACCGCGCCAGCCGTGCCCTTGTACGGCACGTGCAGCAGATCGGTGCCGGTGCCTTGCATGAGCAGCGCCATCGACAGGTGGTGCGGCGTGCCCACGCCCGGGGTGGCGTAGGTCAGCTTGCCGGGCTCGGCCTTGGCCGCGCTCACCATCTGCTGCACCGACGACACCTTCTGCACGTTCGGGTTGGTCACCAGCAGCAGCGTGCCCCACGAGGTGAGCGACACGGGCGCGAAGTCGGCCACCGGGTCGTAGCTCAGCGAGCGATACAGGCTGCGGTTCATCACCAGCGTGTTGACCTGCACCAGCAGCGTGTAGCCGTCGGGCTTGGCGCGCGCCACGCGCTCGCTGCCGATGTTGCCGCTGGCGCCGGCCACGTTCTCCACGATCACCGGCTGCCCCAGTTTCGCGGGCAGGCGTGCCGAGAGCTGGCGGGCGATCAGGTCGATGCCGGTGCCGGGGGTGTAGGGCACCACCAGCGTGATGGCCTGGTCGGGCCAGGCGAATGCGGTGGTAGCGGTGCCTGCCATGACGAGCAGGGCGGCGAGGGTCTTCTTGATCAGCGATCGCATGGTCTTTTCAGTCTCCGTGTTCTTCCGGGGTTGCCTGTCGGGTTCAAAGGTAGGAGGCGCGCGCCTTCAGGGCGGCAGGGTCGTAGCCCGCCACGCGCTTGTAGTTGTCCGAGATGGCCTGCAGCTCGGCAACGGGCACGACCTGCTCGATGCTCTCGAAGCGCTTTCCGCCCGAGCGCTCGAACACTTCGCGCAGGATGGCGTCGGGCGGATTGCTGCGGTTGGTCAGCACCACGTCGGTGGTGGCCTTGACGCGCACGCGGTCGTAGTCTTCGAGCGCGGCCGCTCCGACGCCCATCTTCTTCAGAGCACCCGCGAGGTAGCGCGCGTCGATGATGGCTTGCCCCGCGCCGTTGGAGCCGCGCGGAACCATCGGGTGCGCGGCGTCGCCCAGCAGCGTGAGGCGGCCGTGCGTCCAGCGCGGCAGCGGGTCCTGGTCGACCATCGGATATTCGAGGATGGTGTCGGAGGCGAGGATCAGCGCGGGCACGTCGAGCCAGTCGAAATGCCAGTCGGCGAAGGCCGGCAGGAAGTCTTCGAGCCGGCCCGCGCGGCTCCAGTCGCGCATGGCGGGCTGCGGCGCGTGGATCTCGGCGACCCAGTTCACCAGCTGGCGGCCCTCGGCGTCGATGTTGTCGCGGATCGGGTAGATCACCATCTTGCCGACCGACAGCCAGCCCGCGCGCACCATGCTGCCGCCGGAGAGGAAAGGCTTCCAGCGCGCGGTGCCCCGCCACATGTTGATGCCCGAGTAGCGCGGCGCGCCTTCGTCCGGATAGAGCTGCTTGCGCAGCGCCGAGTGGATGCCGTCGCAGCCCACGGCGACTGCGCCGCGCACAGGCGGCACATCGGCGAAATGCACGGTGACGCCGTCCGCGTCCTGCTCCACGTGCGTGCAGCGGCGGCCGCACACCACGCTGTCGGGGCCGAGGCGCTTGAGCGTCTCTTCGTACAGCACCGTCTGCAGGTCGCCGCGGTGGATGGAGAACTGGGGCCAGTCGTAGCCCGCATGCCGGCCCGCCGCCTCGCGGAACACCAGCTGGCCGTGCTCGGTGAAGAACACGGCTTCCTTCGTGCGTACGCCCACCTTGTCGAGGGCCTCCAGCAGCCCGAGTTCGGTGAGTTCGCGCACCGCGTGCGGCAGCAGGTTGATGCCCACGCCCAGCGGCTTGAGTTCGGGCACGGCTTCGTACACGCGGCAGGGAATGCCGGCCTGGTGCAGGCTCAGCGCGAGGGTGAGGCCGCCGATGCCGGCGCCCAGGATGATGACTTCGTTGCTCATGATGATCGGTCGTTGCGACGCGTTGCTTTGTCTCGGCCCGCATTAGGAACGCAGACGGATCATTTGGGAAATTTAGATGTGATATGGATTTATCATGAATCAATATGAATCTATCGACCCGCCAGCTGCGCGCTTTCCTCCAGGTGGCGCGCGTGGGCAACTTCACTCGCGCGGCCGAGCAGGCGCACATCACGCAGGCCGGGCTCAGCATCCTGATCCGCGAGATGGAAAAGCAGCTGGGCTGCCGGCTCTTCGACCGCACCACGCGCGTGGTGAGCCTCACGCCCGCGGGCCGGCGCCTGCTGCCGGTGGTGGAGCGCATGGTGACCGACCTCGACGACGTGGCCGCCGAGCTGGGCGCCGAGGGCGACGCGGCACGCCAGACGCTGCGCATCGCGGCCACGCCGCTGGTGTCGTCGAACCTTTTGCCGCAGGTGTTCGCCAGCTTCCGCGCCGCGCATCCGCAGGTGAGCCTGCGCCTCTTCGACGCCGACCTGCGCGACGTGGAGGCGATGGTGGCCGCCGGCGAGGCCGACGTGGGCCTGGGCTTCTTCTTCAAGGCCGCGCCGGGGCTGTCGCGCGAGCCGGTGGGGCGCTTTCACCTGATGCGCGTGGAGGCCGGAGAGCCGCAGGCCACAGGCACCGCGCCCTGGTCGGCATTGCGGGGCGCCGAGCTCGTCGGGCTGCCGCCGGGCAACCCGATCCAGAAGGTGATCGACCAGCATCTCGCCGCCATCGGCCGCGCCGATGCGCAGCGCACCGCATTCAACTTCTTCGGCACGCTGATCTCGATGGTGGAGGCCGGCTTCGGCACCGCCGTGATGCCGACCTTCGCGCTCGCCGCCTGCCGCCGCCACCGCGTGCGCACCGACGTGCTGACCAAGCCGAAGGTGGGGCTCGACTTCTACCGCATCACCAAGCGCGGCGCGTACGAGACGGAGGCCATGCAGGCCTTCGTCGCCACGCTGGAGAAGGCGCTGCCCGAGCTGTCGCGCTGAGGAGCGCGGGCCGGCCTACAGCTTGAAGTCGTAGTCCACCGTGATCGGCGCATGGTCCGAAAACTTCACGGTTTTGTAGATTTGCTCGGTGCGCGCCAGCGCCGCGATCTTCGGCGTGGCCAGGTGGTAGTCCAGCCGCCATCCCACGTTGTTCGCATAGGCCTGCCCGCGGTTGCTCCACCATGTGTAGGCCTCGGCCGTGGTGTCGGGCTTGAGCATGCGGTAGACGTCCACCAGGCCCGCGCCCTCGGCGCCGGCATCGAGCAGCTTCGTCATCCAGGCGCGCTCCTCGGGCAGGAAGCCGCTGTTCTTCTGGTTGCCGCGCCAGTTCTTCAGGTCGATCTCCTTATGGGCGATGTTGATGTCGCCGCACAGCACGAACTCGCGCTCCTTCTTCAGGGCCACCAGGTGCGGGAAGAAGCCCTTGAGGAAGCGGAACTTGGCTTCCTGTCGTTCCTCGCCCGAGCTGCCGCTCGGGAAGTAGCAGCTGATCACGGAGAACTTGCGTTTGGGCGTGTCGAAGCGCAGTTCGAGGTAGCGGCCCTCGGCGTCGAATTCGGCGTCGCCCCAGCCCACCACGACCTGGCTCGGAGCATGCTTGGTGTAGACCGCGGTGCCGGCGTAGCCCTTCTTCTCGGCGAAGTGGAAATGGCCCTTGAGGCCGGCCATTTCCTCGAACCGGCCCTCGATGTCGCTGGCCTGGACGCGGATCTCCTGCATGCAAATACAATCCGGCGCAAGTTCGGCCACCCAGTCGGCCACGCCTTTGGTTGCGGCCGAACGCAGGCCATTGAGATTGAGACTGGTCAGTTTGAACACAAGGAATTTCCGATGGCTGTAGATGGTGAGAAAAGCAAAAGCAGCGCGATCGCCCAGGATTTCGTCCAGTTCGCCCTGGACGCCGGCGTACTGCGCTTCGGGGAGTTCAAGACCAAGGCCGGTCGGATGAGCCCCTACTTCTTCAACTCGGGGCTCTTCGACGACGGCGGCAAGATCGCCCGGCTCGCCGGATTCTATGCAGACCGCCTGATCGAGAGCGGCCTCGAGTTCGACATGATCTTCGGCCCCGCCTACAAGGGCATTCCGCTGGGCGCCACGGTGGCGGCCGAGCTTGCCCGCCGGGGCCGCAACTATCCCTTTGCCTACAACCGCAAGGAAGCCAAGGCGCATGGCGAAGGCGGCAACCTCGTGGGCGCGCCGCTCAAAGGACGCGTGCTGATCGTCGACGACGTGATGTCCGCCGGCACCGCGGTGCGCGAATCCATCGCCGCCATCGAGGCTGCGGGCGCCACGCCGCATGCCGTGGCCATCGCGCTCGACCGGCAGGAGAAGGCCACCGAGAACGGCGTCGACGTGGACCACAGCGCCGTGCAGTACGTGCGCAACCAGCTGGGCCTGTCGGTGATCGCCATCGCCACGCTGGACGACCTGCTGAGTTATCTCTCCGGCGACGCCGCGGCCGACCTGGGTGCTCACCGCGAGCGCGTGCTGGCCTACCGCGCGCGCTACGGCGCCAGCTGAAGACGCAGGGCCGCCGAATGCACCATCCTCATCCCGCACGCGACGCTCACGGTTCACCGGCCCGCCTGCTGGCGGCGGCATCATTTCTTCTAATGGCTTCCTCGTTTTGCGGCGCGCTGCAGGCGCAACCGCAGAAAGTGGAAGGCGCCTCTCCCGGCATCTACACCTGCACCGACGCCCGTGGCCGCACCCTGACGGCCGACCGGCCCATCGCCGAGTGCAGCGACCGCGAGCAGCGGGAGCTCAATCCGAGCGGCTCGACCCGCCGCAAGCTGGAACCCACCTACACCGCGCGCGAACTGCAGGAGCGCGAAGACCGCGCCCGCGAGGCCGCCATCGTGGCGGCGCGCCAGACCGACGAGCGGCGCCGCGAGCGGGCGCTGCTGGTGCGCTACCCCAACAGCGCCACGCACGACCGTGAACGCGCCGAGGCGCTGTCGCAGATCGATGCCGTGTCGGAGGCCGCGAAGAAACGCATCTCCGAGCTCAGTGAAGACCGCAAGAAGATCGACGAGGAGATGGAGTTCTACAAGCAGGACCCCACCAAGGCCCCGGCCGCGCTGCGCCGCAGGATCGACGAGAACACGAAGAGCGTGGCGGTGCAGAACCGCTTCATCGCGGAGCAGGAAGACGAGAAGAAGCGGGTGAATGCGCGCTTCGACGAGGAGCGCATTCGCTTGAAGGCGCTGTGGACTCCGCAGAACGGCGGAAATCCCAGGTAACCCGCCAGGCTGCGCGCACTTCGTGTCGCTTCGCCAACCCCCTGCGGGGGACAACACCTGGGGCCCAGCAAAACCGGTTCCGCGGTGTTCCCCGAAAAGACTTAGCTGAGCTTGGCCTTCAGCAACTCGGTGACCTGCGCCGGGTTCGCCTTGCCGCCGCTGGCCTTCATGACTTGGCCGACGAGGGCGTTGAGGGCCTTCTCTTTGCCACCGCGGTATTCCTCGACGTTCTTCGCGTTCTTCGCGATCACCTCGTCGAGGATCTTGTCGAGGGCGCCGGCGTCGTTCATCGGCTTGAGGTCTTTCGCCTCGATGATCGCGTCGACGTCGCTGCCTTCGCCGGTCCACAGGGCCTCGAACACCTGGCGCGCGGCGTTGTTGGGCAAGGTGCCGTCGGCGATGCGCTTGACCAGCTGCGCGAGTTGCTGCGCCTTCACCGGCGCGGCCTCGATGCCGATCTCGGCGGCGTTCAGGCGGCGTGCCATCTCGCCGGTGATCCAGTTGCTCGCGAGCTTGGGCGTGGCGCCCGCCTTCACGGCTTCGTCGAAATAGCCGGCGAGCGCGGCGCTCTGCGTGAGCTGCGCTGCGTCGTATTCCGAAAGGCCATGGTCGCGCACATAGCGCTCGGCCATCGCGCGCGGCAGCTCGGGCATTTCGGCCTTCACGCGCTCGATCCAGTCGGCGGCGATGACCAGCGGGGGAAGGTCCGGATCGGGGAAGTAGCGGTAGTCGGCCGAGTCTTCCTTGGCGCGCATGGCGCGCGTCTCGCCGGTGTCGGGGTCGAAGAGCACCGTGGCCTGCTCGATGGCACGGCCGTCCTCGATCTCGTCGATCTGCCAGCGGATCTCGTAGTCGATCGCCTGCTGCATGAACTTGAAGCTGTTCAGGTTCTTGATCTCGCGGCGCGTGCCGAGCTTCTCGCCGGGGCGGCGCACCGACACGTTGGCGTCGCAGCGGAAACTGCCTTCCTGCATGTTGCCGTCGCAGATGCCGATCCAGGTGACGATCTTGTGCAGCTCCTTCGCATAGGCCACGGCCTCGGCGGTCGAGCGCATGTCGGGCTCGGTCACGATCTCCAGCAGCGGCGTGCCGGCGCGGTTCAGGTCGATGCCGCTCTGGCCGACGAAGTCCTCGTGCAGCGACTTGCCTGCGTCTTCCTCGAGGTGGGCGCGCACCAGGCGCACCGTCTTCTGCTCTTCGCCGACGAAGAACGTCACCGCGCCGCCCTGCACCACGGGAATCTCGAACTGGCTGATCTGGTAGCCCTTGGGCAGGTCGGGATAGAAGTAGTTCTTGCGCGCGAACACGCTGCGCGGCGCGATGTGCGAGCCCAGCGCCAGGCCGAGCTTGATGGCGCGTTCGACCGCGCCCTTGTTCATCACGGGCAGCGTGCCGGGCAGCGCCAGGTCGACCGCGCAAGCCTGCGTGTTGGGCTCGGCGCCGAAGGCTGTGGAGGCGCGGCTGAAGATCTTGCTCGCGGTGGAGAGCTGCGCGTGCGTCTCGAAGCCGATGATGACTTCATAGCCGCGCACCAGCGGGCCGGTCGGGCGGCCCTGTTGTTGTGCTTCGAAGGTGTTCACTGTCTCGCTCATTTCAGAAGCCCTCCGGCGTGCGGGCGTGCCAGTCGGTGGCCTGCTGGAAGCGGTGGGCCGCGTTCAGCAGCTTCGCTTCGCCGAAGTAGTTGCCGATCAGCTGCAGGCCCACGGGCATGCCGCCGTCGAAGCCCGCGGGCACGCTCATGCCGGGCAGGCCGGCCAGCGATGCGGGCAGCGTGAAGATGTCGGCGAGGTAGTCGGCTACGGGGTCGTCGCCGTGCTCGCCGATCTTCCAGGCGGTGGTGGGCGCGGCGGGGCCGGCGATCACGTCGCACTGCTTGAAGGCCTGCTGGAAGTCGTCGGCGATCATGCGGCGCACTTTTTGCGCCTGCAGGTAGTAGGCGTCGTAGTAGCCGTGCGACAGCACGTAGGTGCCGATCATGATGCGGCGCTTCACTTCGTCGCCGAAGCCTTCGGCGCGGGTGCGTTCGTACATCTGCGTGAGCGCGCTCTTCCTGCTCGGGGGGTCGATGAAGTCCTTGGCGCGGTGGCCGAACTTCACGCCGTCGAAGCGGCTCAGGTTGCTCGAGGCCTCGGCCGCGGCGAGGATGTAGTACACCGGAATCGACAGCTCGGTGCGCGGCAGCGTGACCTCGACGCGCTTCGCGCCGAGCTTCTCGTACTGCGCGAGCGCCGCGTCGATGGCCGCGCGCACGCCGGGCGCCACGCCCTCGCCGAAGAACTCCTTCGGCACGCCGATGCGCAGGCCTTCGAGCGAGTCGTTCAGCGAGCGGCCGAAGTTCTCGGCGGGCTTGTCGAGCGAGGTGGAGTCGCGGTCGAGGTCGGGGCCGCAGAAGGCCGACAGCAGCAGCGCGCAGTCTTCCGCCGAGCGGGCCATCGGGCCGGCCTGGTCGAGGCTCGATGCGAAGGCCACCATGCCGTAGCGCGAGGCGCGGCCGTAGGTGGGCTTGATGCCGGTGATGCCGCAGAAGGAGGCGGGCTGGCGGATCGAGCCGCCGGTGTCGGTGCCGGTGGCCGCGGGGGCCAGCCGTGCAGCCACCGCAGCCGCGCTGGCGCCGGAGGAGCCGCCCGGAATGCGCTCGGTGTTCCACGGGTTGCGCACAGGCACGGCCTTGTCGTGGCCCACGGCGGGCACGGCGACGTTCTCGTTGGCCGAGCCCATGGCGAACTCGTCGCAGCTCAGCTTGCCCAGCGTGACCGCGCCGGCCTCGGCCAGGCGGCGCACCACGGTGGCGTCGAAGGGCGAGCGGTAGCCCGCGAGCATCTTCGAGCCGGCGGTGGTGGCGAAGTCGGTGGTGACGAAGATGTCCTTGTGCGCGATCGGCACGCCGGCCAGCGCGGGGGCGTCGCCCTTGGCGATGAGGGCATCGGCAGCGCGGGCCTGCGCCAGCGTGGCTTCCTCGTTCACGTCGAGGAAAGTGCCCAGCGCCTCGTGCGCCTTCATGCGGCCCAGGAAGACCTGCGAGGCCTCGACGGCCGATACCTTGCGCTCGGCCAGCGCCTTCGCCAGCTCGACAACGCTCAATTGGTGCAATTCACCGCTGCTGCTCATCATTCGATTACCTTGGGCACGAGGAAAAGGCCGGCTTCGACGGCCGGGGCGCTCTTCTGGTTGGCTTCGCGGTTATTGGGTTCGCTCACCACGTCGTCGCGCAGGCGCAGCGTGATGTCTTCGAGGGCGGCCACCGGATGGGCCAGCGGTTCGACGCCGGTGGTGTCGACGGAACGCATACGTTCGACTAAGTCGAAAAAGCCGTTGATCTGGCTGAGCATGCGCTCGCTTTCATCGGGAGCCAGCTGCAGCCTCGCCAGCGAGGCGATGCGCGCAATATCGGAAGCGGAGAGAGACATAGGTCGGAACGGCCCAAAAAAGCGGAGGTATTCGCACGCGGGAGCCGGTGCTAATACGGGAATCAGAGGGGATTCGGGTATTATCCCGCCTTTGCCGCAACCCCCGCGAACGCGCCGGCTTTTGCGCCAAAAACGATCAATTCACCCCGTCAAACGACCCAAAAAATAGAGCGACGACCTGCCGATGCGCAGGCCGTGCTCAGAGGATTCCGCACATGTTTGGAGCTTTCCGTCGGTACTTCTCCACCGACCTTGCGATCGACCTCGGCACCGCCAACACCCTGATATTCGCCCGCAACAAGGGCATCGTGCTCGATGAGCCCTCGGTCGTCGCAATCCGCCACGAAGGCGGTCCGCATGGCAAGAAGGTGATCCAGGCCGTCGGCCGAGAAGCCAAGGCCATGCTGGGCAAGGTGCCCGGCAACATCGAGGCGATCCGCCCGATGAAGGACGGCGTGATCGCCGACTTCGTGATCACCGAGCAGATGATCAAGCAGTTCATCAAGATGGTGCACCCGCGCACGCTGCTCACGCCGAGCCCGCGCATCATCATCTGCGTGCCCTGCGGCTCGACCCAGGTCGAGCGCCGCGCCATCAAGGACGCGGCCGAAGCGGCCGGCGCCACCTCCGTCTACCTCATCGAGGAGCCCATGGCCGCGGCCATCGGCGCCGGCCTGCCCGTCAGCGAAGCCTCGGGCTCGATGGTGGTGGACATCGGCGGCGGCACCACCGAGGTGGGCGTCATCAGCCTGGGCGGCATGGTCTACAAGGGCTCCGTGCGCGTGGGCGGCGACCGCTTCGACGAAGCCATCATCAACTACATCCGCCGCAACTACGGCATGCTGATCGGCGAGCCGACGGCCGAAGTCATCAAGAAGAACATCGGCTCGGCTTTCCCGGGCTCCGAAGTCAAGGAAATGGAAGTCAAGGGCCGCAACCTCTCCGAAGGCGTGCCGCGCAGCTTCACCATCAGCAGCAATGAAGTGCTGGAAGCCCTGACCGATCCGTTGAACAACATCGTCTCGGCCGTGAAGAACGCGCTGGAGCAGACGCCGCCCGAACTGGGCGCCGACATCGCCGAGCGCGGCATGATGCTGACCGGCGGCGGCGCGCTGCTGCGCGACCTCGACCGCCTGCTGGCCGAGGAAACCGGCCTGCCGGTGCTGGTGGCCGAAGATCCGCTGACCTGCGTGGTGCGAGGCTGTGGCATCGCTCTCGAGCGCATGGACCGCCTGGGCAGCATCTTCACGAGCGAGTAAGGGGCGAAAGCCATCATCGGCCGGCCTCTGCTTGCGCAGGCCGGCTTTTTGTTATTTGATTCCGCACCACCGCCGAGTCTGAATTCATGCCCCTGGGCACGCTCGATCGCACAGCGCCACCCCTGTTCAACCAGGGCCAGTCGGCACTCAGCAAGCTGATCTTCTTCGGCGCGCTCTCCCTGTTCCTCATGGTGGCCGATGCGCGCTTCCACATCGTGCAGCCGATCCGGGCCGCTGTCGGGGCCGTGCTCTATCCGGTGCAGTGGGTGGCGCTGAAGCCGGTGCAGGCGGTGCTGGGCGGCGGGCGCTATTTCGAAGACCTGCAGACCGCACAGCGCAACGAGGAAGACGCCCGCAAGGCGCTGATGGCGCAGGCCGAGCGCGCGGCCCAGGCCGACACGCTGGCGCAGGACAACGCCCGCCTGCGCGAACTGCTCGAACTGCGCCAGACCACCACCACGCCGGGCCGCGCCGCCGAGGTGCTCTACGACGCTGCAGACCCCTACACCCGCAAGATCGTCATCGACCAGGGCATGGCCCAGGGCGTGCAGCCCGGCTCGCCGGTGATCGACGCGCGCGGCGTGCTCGGGCAGGTCACGCAGGTGCTGCCCTTCACGAGCGAGGTCACGCTGGTGATCGACCGCGACCTTTCCATTCCCGTGCAGAACACCCGCACCGGCGTGCGCAGCGTGGCCTTCGGCGACGCTTCGGCGCACGGCGGCGGGCTGGAGCTGCGCTTCATGGCCGCCAACGCCGACCTGCAAGAGGGCGACCTGCTTTCCACCAGCGGCGTCGACGGCATCTACCCCGCCGGCCTGCCGGTGGCGAAGATCGAGCGCATCGAGCGGCGTGCCGACTCCGCCTTCGCCCGCATCTACTGCCTGCCGCTGGCCCACGTGACGGCCGCGCGCTACGTGCTGGTGCTCGAACCCACCGGCACGCCCGCCGCGCCGCCGCCCCCGGCACCCGCCGTCACCCAGCGCAAGCGCCCCGAGGGCAAGCCCGGCGCCGGCAAGAACGAGAAGAAACCGGGAGCGCGCCCATGATCAAGCGTCCAGGCCAGCAGCAACTGCTGCTGCCCGTCAGCCCGGTCTTCATGTGGAGCAGCCTCGTGGTGGCGCTGCTCATCAACATGATCCCGATCGGCCGCGCTGTCTGGATGCCCGACCTGCTGGCGCTCGTCATCGTTTTCTGGGGCGTGCACCAGCCCGCGCGCGTGGGTATCGGCGCGGCCTTCGTGTTCGGCCTGTGCATGGACGTGCACCAGTCGTCGATGCTGGGGCAGCACGCGCTCTCCTACACCACGCTGGGCTTCTTCGCGATCACCATCCACCGGCGGCTGTTGTGGTATCCGGTGGCCTCGCAGGCGCTGCAGGTGCTGCCGCTCTTCGCACTCTCGCAGCTGATCGAGGTGGTCACGCGGATGATCGGCGGCGGCGTGTTCCCGGGCTGGACGGTGCTGGCCTCGCCGGCCATCGAGGCGGCGCTGTGGCCCCTTGCGACCGCACTGCTGCTGGCCCCCCAGCGCAGAACGCCGGAACCGGACGAGAACCGCCCCCTCTAAGCCCAGCCCCTCCCGCATTTGCCTTCGCACCTGCGCGCGCCTAAGCTCCCATCGCCATGACCGAAATCCGCAACGTCGCCGCCGATCTTGCGCGCTTCAAGCGCCGCGTGATCGTCATCGGCCTGGCGGTGCTCTTCGCGTTCGGGCTGCTGTGCGCGCGGCTGGTCTACCTGCAGGTCACGCGCCACGAGGACCTGGCCGAGCAGGCCGAGAGCAACCGCACGGCGGTGGTGCCGGTGGTGCCGAACCGGGGGCTCATCCTCGACCGCAACGGCATCGTGCTGGCCTCCAACTACTCGGCCTACACGCTGGAGATCACGCCCTCGAAGGTGGGCGACGTGGAGGAGACCATCGACAGCCTCACGCAGGTGCTCGAAGTCTCTCCGCGCGACCGCCGCCGCTTCAAGCGCCTGCGCGAAGACTCGCGCAGCTTCGACTCCATTCCCATCCGCACCCGCCTGAGCGACGAGGAAGTCGCCCGCTTCGCCGCCCAGCGCTACCGCTTCCCGGGCGTGGAGATCAAGGCGCGCCTCTTTCGCAACTATCCGCAGGGCGAGTTGGCCTCGCACGTGCTCGGCTACATCGGCCGCATCAACCAGCGCGAGAAGACCGCGATGGAGGACTGGGACGAGGAAGACCAGGCCAACTACAAGGGCACCGACTACATCGGCAAGCTGGGCATCGAGCAGAGCTACGAGAAGACGCTGCACGGCCAGACCGGCGTGGAGCAGATGGAGACCTCCGCCGGCGGCCGCGCCGTGCGCCGGCTGGCCAGCCACCCGGCCACGCCGGGCAACACGGTGATGCTGTCGCTCGACATCAAGCTGCAGAAGCTGGTGGAGGACATGTACGGCGAGCGCCGCGGTGCGCTGGTGGCCATCGACCCGAAGACCGGCGAGATCCTCGCCTTCGTGAGCAAGCCCACCTTCGACCCCAACCTCTTCGTCGAGGGCATCGACAACGAGAGCTGGGCGGCGCTCACCGAATCCATCGACAAGCCGCTCTTGAACCGCGCCCTGCGCGGCACCTACCCGCCGGGCTCCACCTACAAGCCCTTCATGGCGCTGGCGGCGCTGCAGACCGGCAAGCGCGGCCCCAGCGTGGTGGTGAACGACCCCGGCTACTTCAACTTCGGCGGCCACCGCTTCGGCAGCCCCGAGGGCAACCTCGGCGGCGTCGACATGCGCCGATCGATCCAGCTGTCGAGCAATATCTACTACTACTCGCTGGCCAACGAGATGGGCGTGGACATGATCCACGACTTCATGAAGCCGCTGGGCTTCGGCCAGATCACCGGCATCGACCTCGGCGGCGAGGTGCGCGGTGTGCTGCCCAGCACCGAGTGGAAGCGCAACACTTACAAGCGCCCCGAGCAGAAGAAGTGGTATGCGGGCGAGACCATCTCGCTGGGCATCGGCCAGGGCTACAACAACTTCACCATGCTGCAGCTGGCGCAGGCCACCGCCACCATCGCCAACGGCGGCCTCAAGCACAAGCCTCACCTCGCGCTGGCCACGCGCGACACCGTCAGCGGCAACGTGGTGCCACTGCCGCAGCCCGCGGCGGAGAACCTTGGCTTCACGGCCGCCAACATCGCGGTGATCCGCGAGGGCCTGACCAGCGTGGTCACCAGCGGCACCGCGCGCGGCGTGTTCGCGGGCGCCAGCTACCAGGCGGCCGGCAAGACGGGTACGGCGCAGGCGGTGTCGATGGGCCAGAACACCAAGTACAACGCGCGCGCGCTCGAGGAGCACCAGCGCGACCACGCCCTCTTCATGGCCTACGCGCCGGTGAACGACCCGAAGATCGCCGTGGCGGTGATCGTCGAGAACGCCGGTTGGGGCGCAGGCGCTGCAGCCCCCATCGCTCGCCGGGTCTTCGACTACTGGCTCGCGGACCAGTACCCGAGCGAAGCCGACATGGCCGCCATCAAGATCGGCAAGGCGACCGCGCCGATCGGCAAGCCGCGCGTGGCGAGCGAAGTGGCCTGGCCGGCCGCTTCGGCCACGCCCGCCACCGCGCCCTGATGCCTTGCTCCCTCTCCCCTTGGGGAGAGGGGTGGGGTGAGGGCATCGGCGGCGGATTCGATGCGGCGCTTCATTGGAGGCACCTTGCCCTCACCCTGGCCCTCTCCCCAAGGGGAGAGGGAAGAAGACTCTCAGACCACCGTTCCGCTGACCTCACCTAGCCCGATCCGCACCGCGCCCGGTCGCTCGCAGTAACCGCGAATGGTCAGCGTGTCCCCGTCCTCCAGGAACGTCCGCTTCTCGCCGTTAGGCAGCGTGATCGGCTGCTTGCCGCCCTGCGTCAGCTCGATCAGCGAGCCGGCTTCGTCGGGCTTCGGGCCCGAGAGGGTGCCCGAGCCCAGCATGTCGCCCGGCTGCAGGTTGCAGCCGTTGACCGTGTGGTGCGCGACGAGCTGCGCTGCCGTCCAGTAGGCCGCCTCGGTGGTGTTGCCGCGCGTCAGGCGCACGGGCGCCACGCCCTCGGCGCGCATCTTCGCGGTCTGCAGCAGCACTTCGAGCGTGATGTCGAGCGCGCCGCGCTCGCGGTTGGAGGCCGAGTCGAGGTACGGCAGCGGCTGCGGGTCGCCGGCGGGGCGCTCGAACTTCGAGCGGAAGGGCGCCAGCGCCTCCATCGTCACGAGCCACGGCGACAGCGTGCTCGCGAAGTTCTTCGACAGGAAGGGGCCGAGCGGCTGGTATTCCCAGGCCTGCAGGTCGCGCGCCGACCAGTCGTTGAGCAGCGTCACGCCGAACAGGTGCTCCTCGGCGTCGGCGATGGCGATGGGTTCGCCCTGCGCGTTGCCGCGGCCGATGAAGAAGCCCAGCTCCAGCTCGTAGTCCAGCCGCTTCGACGGCCCGAATGTCGGCTCGGCCGCGTCGGGCGCCTTGGTCTGGCCGTTCGGGCGCTTGAAGACCTGGCCGCTCACGCCGATGGACGAGGCGCGGCCGTGGTAGCCGATGGGCACCCACTTGTAGTTGGGCATCAGCGGCTGGTCGGGGCGGAACAGCTTGCCGATGGTGGTGGCGTGGTGGATGCCCGTGTAGAAGTCGGTGTAGTCGCCGATGCGGCAGGGCACGGTCATCTCGGCCTGGGCCTGCGGCAGCAGCGCCTTCGACCAGGCGGCCTGCTTGTCGCTGCCTTCGGCCAGGCCGGCCGAGATGGCGGCGCGCAGCGCCTGGCGTTCCTTCGTGCCGGCGTTCATCAGCCCGTTCATGTCGTCGGTGTCGACCAGGCCCGTGGCGCGCAGGTCCAGCACCTGGTCGCCGATGGCGACGCCGATGCGGAAGGCCTCGCTGCTGCCGGCGGTGCGGAAGCGGCCGAAGGGCAGGTTCTGGATCGGGAAGTCGGTGCCGGCCTCGTTGGCCGATGCGACCCAGCTGCGCAGCTTCGGGTCATGGGTGGCGTTCAGTGCGGTCATGGATGTCTTTCTGTACTTGATCTGTCTGTGTTCAGTCTGCGGTCATTCCGGCCTTCTTCGCCACATCGCCCAGGCGCTGGTATTCGGTCTCGGTCAGCGTGGTGAGCTCCTGCGGCGTGGAGCCGCGCGGCGAGAAGCCGGCTTGCGCCAGCTTGGCCTTCACATCGGGCATCGCGAGCGCTTCCACGAAGGCCTCGTTCAGCGCCTTCACCACCGGCGCCGGCAGCTTCGCCGGTCCGTACACGCCGAACCACGGCTCCAGCGCGTAGCCCTTCAGGCCCGCCTCGGCTATGGTCGGCACATCGGGCAGCGAGGGCGAGCGCGCCGGGCCGGCCACCGCCAGCGCGCGCAGCTTGCCGGCCTGGATGTGCGGCAGCGAGGCCGGCAGGTTGTCGAACATCACGCCGATGTTGTTGCCCAGCATGTCGGTGATGGCCGGGCCGCTGCCCTTGTAGGCGACGTGGACGAGCTCGGTGCCGGTCATCTGCGCGAACATCACGCCCGCCAGGTTCATCGAGGTGCCGGCGCCCGCGGTGGCGTAGGGCAGGCCGGGGTTCTTCTTCGCGGCGGCGATCAGCTCGGGCACCGACTTCACGGCCGAGGCCGCCGGCACTTCGAGCACGATGGTCGAGGTGCCAAGCAGGCTGATGGCGGTGAAGTCCTTGCGCGGATCGAAGGCCATCGACTTGTAGATGTGCG
Organism: Variovorax sp. 350MFTsu5.1; assembly: GCF_048302515.1. Classification (NCBI taxonomy): domain Bacteria; kingdom Pseudomonadati; phylum Pseudomonadota; class Betaproteobacteria; order Burkholderiales; family Comamonadaceae; genus Variovorax; species Variovorax sp. 350MFTsu5.1. The sequence goes on from NZ_CP157620.1 coordinate 441,992, forward strand.
GGTTCAACGCATTGGTGGAGATCGCGCCGAAGCCGATGGTGTAGCCGTCGGGCGCGGCCTTGGCCACCGCGTCCATGCCGATGTTGCCGCCAGCGCCGCCGCGGTTGTCGATCAGCACCGGCTGGCCCAGCTTCTCCGACACCTTCTGGCCCACTGTGCGCGCCACCAGGTCGGTGGTGCCGCCGGGCGTGTAGGGCACGATGAAGCGGATGGGCTTCGAGGGGTAGTCGGCCGCGTGCGCGAGGAAGGGAGCGGCGAGCAGCGCCATGGCCGCAGCGCGGCGCGTGAGGGTGAACACGGTCTTCATGCCTTGAATTGATCCTTGAGGCCCGCCCAGCAGTCGGCGTAGTCGGTGTCCAGCGCGGGGCTCTTCAGCGCGAAGTTCGTCGGAATGAAGCGATAGCGGCTCTCGAACATGAAGGCCAGCGTGTTGTCCAGCTTGTGCGGCTTGAGGTCGGCGTGGGTGGCCTTGTCGAAGGCTTCCTCGTCGGGGCCGTGCGGCACCATGCAGTTGTGCAGGCTCGCGCCGCCGGGCTTGAAGCCGCCCGGCTTGGCGTCGTACTCGCCCAGCACCAGGCCCATGAACTCGCTCATCAGGTTGCGATGGAACCACGGCGGACGGAAGGTGTTCTCCATGACCATCCAGCGCGGCGGGAAGATCACGAAGTCGCAGTTGGCCGTGCCGGGCGTGTCGCTGGGCGAGGTCAGCACGGTGAAGATCGACGGATCGGGATGGTCGAAGCTGATCGAGCCGATCACCATGAAGTGCGCCGTGTCGTACTTCACCGGCGACAGGTTGCCGTGCCAGGCCACCACGTTGAAGGGCGACTGCTTCATCGGCGCCTGCCAGAAACGGCCGCCGAACTTCTTGACGATCTCGTAGCCGCCTTCCTCCGTCTCGAAGGCCGCCACCGGTGCCTGGAAGTCGCGCGCGTTGGCCAGGCCGTTCGAGCCGATCGGGCCCAGCTCCGGCAGGCGGAAGTGCGCGCCGTAGTTCTCGCAGACGTAGCCGCGCGAGAGGCCGTCGGGCAAGGCGACCTTGAAGGCCATGCCGCGCGGCAGCACCGCGATCTCGCCGGGCTTCACGTCGAGCACGCCCAGCTCGGTCGTGATGACGAGGCGGCCCTGCTGCGGCACCACCAGCATCTCGCCGTCGGCGTTGACGAAGGCGCGGCGCTCCATCGAGCGGCCCGCGAGGTACATCAGCGAGCCGATGCCGACCTGCGACTCGGCATCGCCGTTGGCCGCGATGGTGCGCATGCCGTCGATGAAGTCGGCCTTGGCCGCCGCTTCGTCCAGCGGCTGCGGGTGCCAGCGCAGCGGCTCGGGCGGCAGCGCGATCTCGCGGTCGGCGCCGGTGGTCCACAGCGGCTGCGCATAGGGCTGGTAGCGGCCCGACACCACCGAGGGCTGGCGGCGATAGAGCCACGTGCGGCGGTTCTCGTGGCGCGGTGCGGTGAAGGCGGTGCCGGAGAGCAGCTCGGTGTAGAGGTCGAGAGGTCCGCGCTGCGGATTGTTGCGGCCCTGCGGCAGCGCGCCGGGCATGGCCTCGGAGGCGTATTCGTTGCCGAAGCCGCTCTGGTAGCGGCGCTCGGTGGAAGAGGTTGCGGCGGTCATGTGGTCCTCATGGATTGACTTGAATGGGGGGTGGAAGGCGGGGTCGGGACGCGGAGGACGCGAAGGCTTCGCGAAGAGCGCGAAAGAGACAAGGAAAGAAATTTTGAAATTCTTTTCTGCGTCCTTCGCGAAACCTTCGCGTCCTCTGCGTTCGGCTGTCCGCATCCGAGTGCCTACTTCGCAGCCGCGAGCGCTTCGCGCAGCACGGCGAGCGAGCCGATGTGGTTGGCCAGCACCAGCACGAGGCGCGCGTTGTACGCGTTGCTCTCGTCGGTGCTCAGGCCCTGGTGCGCGTCGATCAGCGCTTCATAGAAATCGTCGGGCGCCTCGAGGTGCGCTTCGGTGATCAGCTTGGGGGTGGATGCGGTCATGGGTTCGTTCCCTCAGTGTTTGCCGAGCGCACGATCGACGGCGTTGCGCACCTGCGCCGCCGACGGGGCGCGCCAGCGCGCGCACACGTGCTGGTCGGGGCGCAGCAGGTACACGGTGCCGGGGCGGGCGTCGTAACGCTGCGCGGCGAACTCGCTGCCGCGGGCGCCGTCGTCCATGCGCACCACGTGCAGCGGCCGGTCGCTGGCCCTCAGCGCCGCCAGGCTGCGCTCGGCCGCCTCGCCCTGGCCGAATATCAGCGCGGTGAACTGCGCGACATGGCATTCGCGCAGCAGCCAGCCGGTGCTGCCGTCGGCATGCACCACGGGCGCGTCGGCCGCGGCGGCGCCGGGCACCATCGCGCCCGTAAAGGCGTCGGCGTCGGGCGTGTTCAGCGGCGAGTCGCGCAGCACCGAGGGCACCGACAGCCGGCCGCTGTTGACCAGCGTGCGCGCGAAGGCGTGGCGCTTCGTCAGCTCCAGCACCGCGTCGCGGAAGAGGCGGCTCACCTCGCTCTTGGGCGTGATGAAGTCGGTGGCGCGGGTGGAGTTGCGGATGTTCTCGTCGGCGGCGTACTCGCGCTCGCTGGCGTAGCTGTCGAGCAGCGCGTCGGGCGCGTCGCCCTGCACCACGGCGGCGAGCTTCCAGGCGAGGTTGTCGGCGTCCTGCACGCCCGAATTGGCGCCGCGCGCGCCGAAGGGCGACACGCCGTGGGCCGAGTCGCCCGCGAACAGCACGCGGCCGTGGCGGAAGCGCTCCATGCGCTGGCAGGCGAAGGTGTAGACGCTGGCCCAGCCGATGCGGAACTGCACGCCCTCGAAGCCGATGCTGTCGAGCAGGGCGCGCACGCGCGGCGTGATGTTCTCGGGCTTGCGCTCCTCCACCGGGTCGGCGTCCCAGCCGAGCTGGAAGTCCACGCGCCACATGCCGTCGGCCTGCTTGTGCAGCAGCACGCTCTGGCCGGGGTGGAACGAGGGGTCGAACCAGAAGCGGCGCTCGGTCGGCAGGTCAGCGTCCATCGTGATGTCGGCGATCAGGAAGCGGTCGCGGAACACGCGGCCCTTGGCTTCCAGGCCCAGCATCTGGCGCGTGCTGGAGCGCGAGCCGTCGCAGGCGGCCACGTAGTCGGCCTGCAGCCGGTAGCTGCCCTCGGGCGTTTCCACCGTCAGCACCGCGCCGCCGTCGCTTTGCTCGATGCCGGTGACCTTGTTGTTCCAGCGCAGGTCGACCAGCGGCAGCGCCGCCGCGCGCTCGACGAGGTAGCCCTCGACGTAGTACTGCTGCAGGTTGATGAAGGCCGGGCGCTCGTGGCCGGGCTCGGGCAGCAGGTCGAAGCGGTAGACCTGCTCGTCATGGAAGAACACCTTGCCCACGTTCCACGACACGCCCTTGTCGACCATGCGGTCGCCGCAGCCCAGGCGGTCGAACACCTCCAGCGTGCGCTTGGCGAAGCAGATCGCGCGCGAGCCGCTGGAGAGCGTGTTGTCGTTGTCGAGCAGCACCACGGGCACCTGCCGCAGCGCGAGGTCGATGGCCAGCGTGAGGCCCACGGGGCCCGCGCCGACGATCACGACGGGATGGCGCGCCGGTGCCGCCGCGTCCTGGTCGGCGTGGCGCTTGTAGTCGAAGCGCAGGCTCTGATAGTCGATCACGTGTTGTCTCCGTGTCTTTGGTCTTGTCTTGCTCCTTCCCCCGCTGGGGGAAGGCCGGGATGGGGGCACGACGGCGTTCACTTCGGGCGCTCTGCCTGCCCCCACCCCAACCCTCCCCCCAGCGGGGGAGGGAGCAATGCGGAATCAGCCTTCGAGGGCCTTCCACATCTCGACGTCGCGCTCGGCCGTCCAGATGCGCGGGTCGGCGTGGCCCGAGGCCTCGTCGTAGGCGCGGCTCACGTCGAAGGGCATGCAGTGGTCGAAGATCACCCACTGGCTGTATTTGGGCTTGAGCTTCTCGTAGGTCTCCTTGTAGACCGCGTTCAGGTCGCGCCCGGCCTTCACGCCTGCCTGCACGCTGGCGTACACGTCGGAGATGAAGTCGCGCGTACCGGTGAGGCCCTCGGCCACCGCCTCGGGGGTGGTCAGCGCGGCGCCGCGGCCGGGCACCAGGGCCACGGGCTTGAGCGCGGCGATGTTGTCCAGCGTCTGCGGCCAGTCCTTGAAGTAGGCGTCGCCCGCGTACGGCGTAGCGCCGAACTCGACCAGGTCGCCCGACAGCAGCGTGCGCTCCTGCGGCAGCCAGACGACGGTGTCGCCCTTGGTGTGGCCGCGCCCGAGCTGGATCAGCTGCACCTCGAGCTTGCCCAGCCACAGGGTCATCTTGCCGGTGAAGGTCATGGTGGGCCAGGTCAGGCCAGGCGGCACGGTCTCGACGTTCTGGAACAGGCGGGGGAAGCGGCCGATCTCGCTGGCCTTGTCCTGCTCGCCGCGCTCGACGATCAGGTCGCGCGTGTCCTGGCTGGCCAGGATGTGCTCGGCACCGTAGCCGGCCGCGCCCAGCACGCGCACCGCGTGGTAGTGGGTGAGCACCACGTACTTGATGGGCTTGTCGGTCACCTCGCGGATGCGGCGCACCACGTCGGCCGCCATGGCGGGCGTGGCCTGGGTGTCGGCCACCAGCACGCAGTCGTCGCCGATCACGATGCCGGTGTTGGGGTCGCCCTCGGCGGTGTAGGCCCAGGCATGTTCCGAGATCTGGCTGAAGGTGACCTTCTTCTCTTCCATGTCGGCCTGGCTGGCGAATTTCTTGGCTTGGCTCATCGGGGTGTCTCCGTCGGTGGGGTGGAATTTGAAATTCGTCTAAGTCGAACGAATTTGCAGTTAACGAATTGGCGCAGTGTAAGCCGCAGATCAGTTAATGTCTAATCCCTTCTTCATGAACGAACGACCAGAAGGCGAGGCCGGCCATGGCAGCCAGTGACAGCGACCGCGCCCAGCGCGGCATCCAGAGCATCGAAGTCGGTGGCCAGCTGCTGCGCGCGCTGGTGCATCACGGCCGGCCCATGGCGCTGAAGGACCTGGCGCGCGAGGCCGACATGACGGCGGCCAAGGCGCATCCGTACATGGTCAGCTTCGGGCGGCTGGGCCTCATCGAGCAGGACCGCGCCAGCGGCCACTATCTGCTCGGCCCGCTCGCCTTGCAACTGGGCCTCATCAGCCTGCAGCAGGCCGACCCGGTGCACATCGCCACCCCGCTGATCGGCCAGCTCGCGCAGCAGATCGGCCACACCGTGGCGCTGGCCGTGTGGGGCGCGCGCGGCGCGACCATCGTGCGCACGGCCGAGTCGCCCTCGCCGGTGCACGTGAACATGCGGCACGGCACGGTGTTCTCGCTGACCAACACGGCCTCGGGGCGGGTGTTCGCGGCTTATCTCGACGAGGACGCGGTGCGCAGCCTGCTCGAGGAAGAACGCCAGCGCCAGAAGCAGCGCAAGGGCGGCGAGCCCACGCCCCCGGCCGGCATGCCGCCGGTGCAGCCGCTGCCCTCCTGGGGCGACTTCGAGCGCCAGCTGCAGGAGGTGCGCGGGCACGGCATCAGCCGTTCCGACGGCGAGGTCATCGAGGGCGTGAGCGCCATGGCCGCGCCCGTCTTCGACCACACTGGCGCCATCGTGCTGGCCGTCACCGCCATCGGCCCGGCCGGCATCTTCGACACCGCGTGGGACGGCGAGATTTCCCGTGCGCTCAAGGCCTGCGCCGATACCGTGTCGCAGCGCCTGGGCGCCGCAGCCGCCGCGCCAGCTTCCCCCAGAACAGAGAGATGACGACGCCAGTCACACCGGATATTTCTTCTTCCTTTTCCTCCCCTGTTCACGCGGCCACCGAACTGCTGGCCAACGCCCGCCGCATCGTCGTCTTCTCGGGTGCCGGCCTCTCTCGCGCTTCGGGCATTCCCACCTACCGCGATGCCGACGGCCTCTGGAAGAGCCAGAACGCCCTGCAGTTCTCCCACGCCGAAGACCTGGCGCGCGACCCGTCGGGCTTCACGAAGTTCTGGGGGCAGCGCCAGTCGGTGATCGAGTCGGCCCAGCCCAACCCGGGCCACACCGCGCTCGCGCTGCTGCAGCGGCTGCGCCCCGCCACGCGGCTGGTGACGCAGAACGTCGACGGCCTGCTCACGCTGGCCGGCGGCCAGGACGTGCTGGAGCTGCACGGCTCGCTGCGCCGCTGGCGCTGCGACCGCTGCGGCAACAGAAGCGGCCCCTGGCCTTTCCACCGCTGCCTGCGCTGCGGCTCGCACGCGCGGCCCGACGTGGTGATGTTCGGCGAGATGCTGAATGCCGGCGTGCTGCTCGACGCGCAGGTGGCGGCGCAGGAGTGCGACCTGTTCATGGTGGTGGGCAGCACCACCATCGTTTATCCGGCGGCCGAGCTGCCGCAGACCGCCCTCGCGCACGGCGCGCGGCTCATTACGCTGAACCTGGAGCCGCTGCCGCACCTGGACGACGCGGCGGCCGTGGTGCTGCGCGGTCTTTCCGAAGACCTGCTGCCGCAGCTGCTGGCGGGTGTGCCGGGCTCCAGAAGCTGAGGGGCTCAGCCCTTCCGGCCCCCCAACAGCACCAGCGCCCCGCCCACCACGATCACGGCCACGCCGGCCCACACGGGCAGGTTGACCGTTTCCTTCTCCTTCACCGAGAACTCCAGCGGCCCGAGCTTGGCCTGGTGGGTTTCCTTGGTGAAGCTGAAGCTGCCCATGGCCAGCACGGCGATGCCGGCCACGATCAGCAGGATGCCGACGATGCGTGTTGCGTTCATGGGGCGATGCTCCTTGCTTCCAGATGTCTTCCTTGTGGGGGCCGCAGATTACTGCCGCGGCTGTTGCTGCTGCAACTGATCGACCCACTGCACCACCTCGGCCACGGCCGCGTCGCTGGCGGCGATGAGCGCCTTCACGCCGCCGGGTGCGTCGGCGCTGGGCGCGGGGCTGCGCACGGTGAACAGGCGCTGGCCCAGCACGCGGTCGCCGGCGGCGGTGCTGCGCACGAGCGTGGCGCGCAGGCGCACCAGGCCCGCGCTGGCGCTCGCAGATTCGAAGTAGTGGCTGAACTCGTCCAGCGAGATGCGCAGCGTGTCCGGCGCCTGGCCCCGGCCGCGCGAGATGGTGGCCGCCTCTTCGGGGCCGAGCACCATGCGGCGCTCCGAGAGCGTGTCGCGCAGCCGCTGGCGCAGCAGCTGCGAGGGCGGCAGGCTCCAGCGCGACTGGCCGTAGGGCCGCAGCTCGTTGGCGTCGGCATAGCCTAGGCGATAGAGGATCTGCGTGCCTTCGAGGCGGGTGTTGCTCTCGAACTCGGCCAGCGAGAGCGTCGGGAGGCTGGCCGGTGCGGCGGCCGGGGCCGGCATCGCCGGGCCGGGGCCGAAGTCGTAGAGCGTGGCGCGCGCGGGCTTGTCGGGCAGCGCGCCGCAGCCCGCGGCCAGCAGCAGGGCGCAGCCGAGCGCGAGGGCGGCGGGGGTCTTGCGAATGGCGTTCATGGTCGGTGATCCTCCCTCGGTCGGGAATCAGGGCCGCGTCGCGGCCGGCGCCTGGAAGCCCGGCTCGCCCGGGCCCGCGGCCGCGCCGCCGTTGCCGAACAGCAGCGATTGCGGGTTGTCGTTGATGCTGTCCGCCGCGCGGCCCAGCCGGCGTACGGCGTGCGAGGTGTCGTCGGCCACGCGGTTCACGCGCGGCAGCGTGGCGGCGTTGAACGAATCGACCGCCTGCGCCAGCGCCTTGGTGCCGTCGCTCAGCCGCTCGACCGGGCCGTCGGGCGCGTTCAGGCGGCCCACGGTGGTGTTGAAGTTGTTGGCCACGCGCGAGACGTCGCCGGCGGCCTTCTTCACGGAGGCCATGGTGTCGGGCAGCTTCGTCAGCGCCGGATTCAGGCCGGTCTTCACGGTGTTGTCGAGCGTCTTGAGCAGCGTGTTGGCGCTGGCCGAAGCGGCCGCGATGTTCTCCAGCGCGTCGGCCGCGCGCTTCTGGTTGGGGTCGCTCAGCAGCTGGTTGGCGCGTTTGGTCACTTCCTCGACCTGGTTGATGATGGCCTCGCCGCGGTCCTGCAACTGCGCCAGCATCGAGGGCTTGAGCGGGATGCGCGGCGGGTCGTCGTTGTTGGGCTTGAGCGCGACGGTCGATTCGCCCTTGTCGTCCAGCGCGATGAAGGCCAGGCCGGTCACGCCCTGGTAGCTCAGCGTGGCGAAGCTGGAGGTGGTGAGCGGCACGCGCTCGTCGACCGTGATGCGCACGCGCACGTTGCCCTTGACCTTCGGGTCGAAGTCGATCGATGCCACCTTGCCCACCGCGATGCCGCGGTAGCGCACCATGGCCTGCGGCTGCAGGCCGCTGACCGCGTCGCGGGTGGAGAGCTCGTAGATGTTGCGCACGGTGTTGTCGCGCGTGAACCAGACCACCAGCGCGACGAGCGCGGCGATCAGTCCGAGCACGAAGGCGCCGGCGGCGAGTGCGTGGGCCTTGTTTTCCATGGTGGCTACCTACCTTTCAGCGGCCCGCTCGGGGGCCGGCTTGTCATGCAGCGCTTCGAGGGCGCGCTGGCCGCGCCCGCCGAGAAAGTATTCGTGGATGAAGGGATGCGGATACGCGATGACATCGCGCGCCGCGCCCGTGACGATCACCTTCTGGTCGGCCAGCACCGCGATGCGGGTGCTCAGGTCGAACAGCGTGTCCAGATCGTGCGTGACCATCACCACCGTGAGGCCCAGTTCGCGGTGCAGGCCGCGCAGCAGGTCGCAGAAGCTGTCGGAGGCCTCGGGGTCGAGGCCGGCCGTGGGTTCGTCCAGCAGCAGCAGCGGCGGGTCCATGATGAGCGCGCGCGCCAGCGCCACGCGCTTGATCATGCCGCCCGAGAGATCGGCCGGGCTCTTGTTGGCGTGCTGCGGGCCCAGGCCCACCATCTGCAGCTTCACCAGCGCCGCGTGGCGTATGAGCTCGTCGGGCAGCAGCTTCAGCTCGCGCAGCGGAAAGGCGATGTTCTCCAGCACGCTGAAGGCCGAGAACAGCGCGCCGTGCTGGAACAGCATGCCCACGTTGGCCGCGCCCGAGGCGCTGAGCTCGCCGGGCTCCTGGCCCAGCACCTCCACGTGGCCGCGCGTGGGCTTCTCCAGCCCGAGAATCTGGCGCAGCAGCACCGTCTTGCCCGTGCCCGAGCCGCCGACCAGCGAGAGCACCTCGCCGCGGTCGATGTGCAGCTGCAGGTCGCGGTGCACCACCTGCTCGCCGTCGGCGCTCTGGAACACGGTCCACAGCCCGCGGATGTCCACCACGGTGGCGTCGGTGTCGGGGCGCACGGGCATGCTCATGGTTTCACGCCCTCATGCCCGGAAGCCGATACCTTTGAAGAGCACGGCGAAGAGGGCGTCGACCAGGATCACCGCGGTGATCGACGTGACCACCGACGAGGTCGTGCCGCGCCCGAGGCTCTCGGTGTTCGGCTTCACCTTCATGCCGAAGTGGCAGCCGATCAGCGCGATCAGGATGCCGAACACCGCCGACTTGGCCATGGCCAGCCACAGGTTCGAGATCGGCACCGCGCGCGGCAGGGCCGAGAGGAAATAGGCCGGCGAAATGTCGAGCGCGGCGTCGGCCGCGAGCATGCCGCCCGCGAGCGCGGCCATCGAAGTCCACAGGCTGATCAGCGGCATTGCGATGGCCAGCGCCAGCACGCGAGGCATCACCAGGCGAAAGCCGTGTGGAATGCCCATCACGCGCATCGCGTCGAGCTCCTCGGTCACGCGCATCACGCCGATCTGCGCCGTGATGGCCGAGCCCGAGCGGCCGGCGATCAGCACGGCGGCCAGCACCGGCCCCAGTTCGCGGATCAGCGAGAGCCCGAGGATGTTCACCACGAAGGTCTCGGCGCCGTACTGGCGCAGCTGCTGCGAGATCAGGTAGGCCAGCACCACCCCGATCAGCAGGCCGACCAGCGCCGTGATGTGCAGCGCCGTCGCGCCGAACTGATACAGGTGCCCGGAGAAATCGCGCCACGGTCCGCGGTGCGGCGCGCGTGCCAGCCGGCACAGGTCGAGCGCGAGCTGGCCGATCAGCGCGGTGAAGTCGCGCACCACGTACATCACGCGCGGCCCGTTGTGCGAGAACGCGCGGATGCGGTCGTTCAGCGTGGGCGAGGGCTCGTCGGGCGTCGCGACGGTGTACTGCGCCACCTGGTCGAGCACGGCCTTGTGCTGCGGCGACAACTCGATGGTGGCGGGCCACTCATGGCGCCAGTGCTCCCACAGCAGCTGCGCGCCGATGTGGTCGAGTTGCTCGATGGGCCGCAGGTCCCAGGCACGGTCGTCGGCCGGCGGGGCCGCCTTCAGGCTCTGGTCCAGCGCCTGCCATGCCGGCTTGGACGACATCGCCAGCGTGGTCCAGCGGCCGCTGGCCACCGTCCATTGGCGGCCCTCCTGCTCACGTTGCCCGACGCGGGGCCACGCGCTGTCGGCGGCGGAGGCGTCGGCAGGCGATGGAGCGGGAGACATGGCTGGATGAGAAATAAGTGAGGCGGGTGAGAGGGAAAGTTAACAAAACCCGTGCCGGGTGCGCGCATCGTAACCGCGTGCATCCGCGGTCAAGGTGCGCCAGACCCTTCGTTCGCGTAGGGCACCACGCCGTTTCTTCATGATTTCCTCAGGGCGCGAAGCCATCGGTGAGCGCCTCGCGCAGCCAGCCCACGAAGGCCGTCACCGCCTGCGGCACGTGCGTGGCGTAGGGGCGTATTGCATACAGGCGCTCGCCGAAGGCGCCCACCGAGCGCCATTGCGGCAGCACCTGCTGCAGCTTGCCCGACTGCAGCGCCGCCTGCGCGCTGAAGTCGGGCACCAGCGCGATGCCCAGGCCGCTCAGGGCCGCGTCGCGCAGCGCCTCGCTGTTGTTGGCGACCAGCGGCCCCGACACCGGCACCGTGATGCGCGGCGCCGAAGACTTGGTCTCGAAGTGCCAGGTCGGTGTTTCCTGGGCGCGGGGGTAGTGCAGGCAGTCGTGGCCGGCCAGCGCCTGGGGCTCGCGCGGCGTGCCGCGGCGGCGCAGGTAGGCGCGGCTGGCCACCAGCACCGAACGCGTTTCGCACAGCGTCCAGGCCACGTGCGTGTCGGGCGGCGCGGCGGTGTGGCGGATCGCGAGGTCGAAACCTTCCATCGCCAGCGAGCTGAGCCGATCGGACAGGTCGAGTTCGATGCGCACCTCGGGCTGCGCGCGCAGGAACTCGGCCAGCCTGGGCACCAGCTGCTGGCGCGCGAAGGCCACCGGCGCGGTCACCCGCACCAGCCCGCGCGGCACGCCCGCGAGGTCGCGCACGCCGGCGAAGCTGTGGGCGATCTGCTCGAAGGGGCCGCGCATGTCTTCCACCAGCCGCTGGCCGGCCTCGGTGAGCCGCACGCTGCGCGTGGTGCGCTGCACCAACGGCGCGCCGGCCGCGCGTTCGAGCTCGGCGATGCGCTGGCTCATGGCCGCCTTGCTCACGCCCAGGCGCAGCGCGGCGGCGGTGAAGCTGCCCTGCTGCGCCAGCACGGTGAGCCAGTGCAGGTGCGTCCAGAGCGACTCGATATTTTGGGGTTTCATGCCTGCATTGTTCGCCAATGCGAACAATAAGTTCAAGCATCGTGACTAGGCGGGGAACAACGCGCTGCCTAAACTGGCCGCACTCCTCCTCCCGACACCGCCTCCATCAGGGTTCTCCCCATGCCTACTTCCATCGACCACTTCATCGCCGGCAAGCCCGCCGCCAACACCTCCGGCCGCACGCAGGACGTGACCAACCCCGCCACCGGCGCCGTCACCGGCAAGGTCGGCCTGGCCAATGCGGACCAGGTCTCGGCCGCCGTCGCAGCCGCGCAGGCCGCCTTCCCGGCCTGGGCCGACACGCCGCCGATCCGCCGCGCGCGCGTGATGTTCAAGTTCCTGCAGCTGCTCAACGAGCACAAGGACGAGCTGGCCCACATGATCACCGCCGAGCACGGCAAGGTCTTCACCGACGCGCAGGGCGAAGTCAGCCGCGGCATCGACATCGTCGAGTTCGCCTGCGGCATCCCGCAGCTGCTCAAGGGCGACTACACCGACCAGGTCAGCACCGGCATCGACAACTGGACGCTGCGCCAGCCCCTGGGCGTGGTCGCCGGCATCACGCCCTTCAACTTCCCGGTGATGGTGCCGATGTGGATGTTCCCGGTGGCCATCGCCGCGGGCAACACCTTCATCCTCAAGCCCAGCCCGACCGACCCGACGCCCTCGCTGCGCATCGCCGAGCTGCTGAAGGAAGCCGGCCTGCCCGACGGCGTGTTCAACGTGGTGCAGGGCGACAAGGCCGCGGTCGACGCGCTGCTGGAGCACCCCGACGTCAAGGCCATCAGCTTCGTCGGCTCCACGCCCATCGCCAACTACATCTACGAGACCGGCGCCCGCCACGGCAAGCGCGTGCAGGCCCTGGGCGGCGCGAAGAACCACATGGTGGTGATGCCCGATGCCGACATCGACCAGACCGTGGACGCGCTGATCGGCGCCGGCTACGGCTCGGCCGGCGAGCGCTGCATGGCCATCAGCGTGGCGGTGCTGGTGGGCGACGTGGCCGACAAGATCATTCCCAAGCTCATCGAGCGCACGAAGACGCTGCAGGTGCTCAACGGCGAGAACCTCGCGGCCGAGATGGGCCCGATCGTCACCCGCGCCGCGCACGAGCGCATCACCGGCTACATCGACCTGGGCGAGAAGGAAGGCGCGAAGCTGCTGGTCGACGGCCGCAAGTTCGACGGCAACCAGGCGGGCGAAGGCTGCGGCGATGGCTTCTGGATGGGCGGCACGCTCTTCGACCACGTCACGCCCGAGATGCGCATCTACAAGGAAGAGATCTTCGGCCCGGTGCTCAGCTGCGTGCGCGTGGCCAACTTCAAGGACGCGATCGACCTCGTCAACGCGCACGAGTTCGGCAACGGCGTGAGCTGCTTCACCCGCGACGGCAACGTGGCGCGCGAATTCAGCCGCCGCATCCAGGTGGGCATGGTCGGCATCAACGTGCCGATCCCGGTGCCGATGGCCTGGCACGGCTTCGGTGGCTGGAAGCGATCGCTCTTCGGCGACATGCACGCCTACGGCGAAGAGGGCGTGCGCTTCTACACGAAGCAGAAGTCGGTGATGCAGCGCTGGCCGGAAAGCATCGGCAAGGGGGCCGAGTTCGTCATGCCCACTGCGAAGTAGCATGCAGGGCGGCGCGAGGGGCGCCGCTTTTTTTCGTCGAACAAAACAAAGAGAGACAAGGCAGCACGCCATGAGCGACACCCAATTCGACTACATCGTCATCGGCGCCGGCACCGCCGGCTCGCTCATGGCGAACCGCCTGAGCGCCGACAAGAGCAGGCGCGTGCTGCTCATCGAGGCGGGCCGCAAGGACGACTACCACTGGATCCACATTCCGGTCGGCTACCTGTACTGCATCGGCAACCCCCGCACCGACTGGCTCTACAGCACCGAGCCCGACGCGGGCCTCAACGGCCGGGTGCTGCGCTATCCGCGCGGCAAGACGCTGGGCGGCTGCTCCAGCATCAACGGCATGATCTACATGCGCGGCCAGTCGCGCGACTATGAGCACTGGGCCGACCTCACCGGCGACGACGGCTGGCGCTGGCGGAACGTGCTGCCGGCCTTCAAAAAGCACGAAGACCACTACCTGGGCGCCGACGAGATGCATGGCGCGGGGGGCGAGTGGCGCGTAGAGAAGCAGCGCCTGCGCTGGGACATCCTCGACGCCTTCGCCGCGGCCGCGGAGCAGGCCGGCGTGCCGCACTCCACCGACTTCAACCGCGGCAACAACGAGGGCGTGGGCTACTTCCAGGTCAACCAGAAGAACGGCTGGCGCTGGAACACCGCCAAGGCCTTCCTGCGCCCGACCTGCTACGGCAGGCCCAACTTCGAGCTCTGGACCGGCGCGCAGGTCTCGCGCCTGATCTTCGAGACGCAGCCCGACGGCACCCGCCGGTGCACCGGCGCCGAGGTGTGGAACGGCAGCGAGAAGGTCACGGTGCGCGCCACGCGCGAGGTGGTGCTGAGCGCCGGCGCCATCGGCTCGCCGCAGATCCTGCAGCTCTCGGGCGTGGGCCCTTCCGAGCTGCTGAGGCAGCACGGCATCGACGTGGTGCTCGACGCGCCCGGCGTGGGCGCCAACCTGCAGGACCATCTGCAGATCCGCGCCGTCTACAAGATCGCGGGCGCACCCACCCTCAACGTGATGGCCTCGTCGATGATCGGCAAGGCGAAGATCGGCCTCGAATACGTGCTCAAGCGCAGCGGCCCGATGAGCATGGCGCCCTCGCAGCTCGGCGCCTTCACGCGCAGCTCGCCCGATCGCGAGTGGCCCAACCTGCAGTACCACGTGCAGCCGCTGTCGCTCGACGCCTTCGGCGATCCGCTGCACAGCTTTCCGGCCTTCACCGCGAGCGTGTGCAACCTCAACCCGACGAGCCGGGGCTCGGTGCGCATCCGCAGCAACCGCTTCGAGGACGCGCCGGCCATCGCGCCCAACTACCTGAGCACCGACGAAGACCGCAAGGTGGCGGCCGAGTCGCTGCGCGTCACGCGCCGCATCGCGCAGCAGCCCGCGCTCGCCAAGTACAAGCCCGAGGAATGGAAGCCCGGCGTGCAGTACCAGACCGACGAGGACCTGGCGCGCCTGGCCGGCGACATCGCCACCACCATCTTCCATCCGGTGGGCACCACCAAGATGGGCGCCGACAACGACCCGGCGGCGGTGCTCGATTCGCGCCTGCGCGTGCGCGGCGTGCAGGGCCTGCGCGTGGTGGATGCGGGCGCGATGCCCACCATCACCAGCGGCAACACCAACAGCCCGACGCTCATGATGGCCGAGAAGGCCGCCGGCTGGATCGTCGAGGACAACCGCTGAGCGGCTTCAGCGACGCGGTGCTGCGGGCGGCTTGTCCGCCATCGCGCGGCGGCGCGCGGCCGGGGCATTGCCCGCCATGCGCGCCTTCGCGCCTTCCAGCATGAGGTCGACGCCGATCTCGAACAGCGCGTCGGGCCCGGCCTTGCGGTAGTTGGCGAAGGCCTCGGCCAGCAGCGGGCGTGAGGCCGCTGCGGCGTCGAGCGCCTGCTGCTGCTCGGCCGCGTCGGGCGGCGTCGCCTGCTGTTCCAGCACGCAGCCCACGGTGTAGCGGCCCAGGGCGATCAGCAGCGTCATCGCCTGCGGCGCGGGCAGGCCCAGGCGGACCACGGAGGCGAGCTGCGCCTCGACCATGTCGAGGTCGGCCGGATCGGGCTCCGAGCCCGCATGCAGCCGCGCGCCGTCGCGCCGCGCCAGCAGCGCACGGCGGAAGCTGCGTGCGTTCTCGCGCAGGAAGGCGTCCCAGGTCTCGCCGGGCTCCGGCAGCTTGCGCTCGTGGGTGCGGCGCAGGATCTCGCCGTTCATCGCATCGAGCAGCGCACGCTTGTTCTTGAAGTGCCAGTACAGCGCGGGCTGCTGCACGCCGAGCCGCTCGGCCAGGAGCCGCGTGCTGAGCTTGTCCATTCCCACCTCGTCGAGCAGCGTGAGGGCTGTCTCGAGGATCACTTCGCGGTCCAGTTTCATTCTTCCGATGTGCGCGCGTGCGTGCGTGTGTGTGCCGATGTCGATCGGGGAGGGTACTTCACGCCCAGGAATTTATCGCTGATAATTCCTTATCGATGATAAATGCAGACGCACTTCCAAACCCCCTCGCGAGCGGCCGCCATGCGCAGGCCGTGATCCTCGCGATCGTCACGCTCGACGCGATCGGCATCAGCCTGGTCATGCCGATCGTGCCCAGCCTGCTGCGCGAAGTCGGCCACACGGGCGACCTCGGCTGGCGCTTCGGCGCATTCCTCTCGCTCTACGCTCTGATGCAGTTCCTCTGCGCGCCGGTGCTCGGTGCGCTCAGCGACCGCTTCGGCCGCCGTCCGGTGCTGCTGGTCTCGGTGGCGGGTGCGGCCGTCGACGCGCTCTTCATGGCCTTCGCGCCCTCGCTGTGGATGCTGTTCGTGGGCCGCGCGATCGCCGGCATGACGGGCGCGAACATGGCGGTGGCCTCGGCAGCCATCGCCGACCTCACGCCCGAGAACCAGCGCGCGCGCTGGTTCGGCCGCATGGGCGCGTGCTTCGGCCTCGGCTTCATCGCAGGGCCGGCGCTCGGCGGCGTGCTCGGCGACCACGGCGTGCGGCTGCCGTTCATCGCCGCCGCCGTGCTCAACGGACTGACCTTCCTCGCGGCCCTGCTGCTGCTGCGCGAGTCGCGCCCCGCGAAGCTCGCCACGCAGCCCTTCGACCGAGGCGTGCTGCATCCGCTCGCGCCGCTGCGCTGGGCGAAGAGCTTTCCCGCGCTGCTGCCCATCCTCGGCGTGTTCACCGTGCTGATGCTGGTGGGCGAGGTCGCGGGCACCACCTGGGTGCTCTACGGCGAGGACAAGTTCGCGTGGAACGGCACCATGGTCGGCGTCTCGCTCGCGGTCTTCGGGCTGATCCAGGCGCTGATGCAGGGCTTCGTCGCGGGCCCGCTGGTCGAGCGCTGGGGCGAGCGCGCGGCCATCGCCATCGGCACCGCGGCCGACTGCACCGCCTATGCGCTGCTGGCCTTCGCCACGCAGGGCTGGATGGCGCTCGCACTGCTGCCGCTACTGTGCACGGGCGGCATCGGCGCGCCCGCGCTGCAGTCGATGCTCTCGGCCCGCGTGGGCGAGTCCGAGCAGGGACGGCTGCAGGGCGTGCTCGCGAGCCTGTCCAGCCTGGCCTCGGTGTTCGGGCCGCTGCTCATCAGCCAGCTCTACTTCGCCTTTCGCCTGCGCTTTCCCGGCATCGCGTGGCTGGTGGGCGCGGTGGTCTACCTGCTGTGCATGCCGGTGCTGCTGCGCAAGACTCCCAAGCCATAGCTTCGGTCTGACTTCGGTCCGATGCCAGAAACACCGAGGAACCGGCTTTGCCGGGCCTCAGGTGTTGCCCCCGGTAGGGGGTTGGCGAAGCGACACGAAGTGCGCGCAGCCTGGGGGCGAGCTTTATTTTTCTATCGTCTTGTTCCAGCGCGCGTTCCACGCCGGGCGGTTCGCGTTGATGCTTTCCCAGTCGATGGTCACGGCGGTCTTCATCCACTTGTTGATGTCGGCCACTTGGGCCACGCCGTCGCCCACCACCGGCGCCTTCGGGTTGGTGGGAATCTGCGCGCCGTACTGCAGCACGTTGGCCTGCGCCAGCGGGCTCAGCAGGAACTCCGCGAGCTTCTGCGAGAGCTCGGGCTCGGTGTTGTTGGCGATCACGCACTGGCCGACCATGAGCACCACCGCGCCTTCCTTGGGCGGTGCGTATTCCACCGGAATGCCCTTGCTCTTCATCGCGGCCACGGCCGTGGGCGTGAGCGGGAAGATCGCGGCCTCGCCGGTCTGCACCATCTCCGAGAGCTTGGCCGAGCTCGGGATGTACTCCAGCACGTTCGGCCCGATGGTGGTGGGCCAGGCCTTGAAGCCGGGCTCCACGTTCTTGTCGTTGCCGCCCTGGATGCGGTTGAACATCAGGAAGCCGTGCAGCCCGAAGGAGGACGACGACACCGACTGGAACACCACCTTGCCCTTGTATTTCGCATCGGCCAGGTCCATCCAGGAGGTGGGCGGCGCCCAGCCCTTCTCCTTGAACATCTTCGCGTTGTAGGCCAGGCCCGTCATGCCCAGGCTCACGCCGCTGGCCATATCGTCCTTGAAGCGCGCGGCCGGGTAGATTTCGCTGAGCGACTGGCTGGGCTTCTGCTTCTGGCACAGGCCCATGCCGATGGCGCGCACCATCACGCCGTCGTCGAGGAACATCACGTGCATCTGCGGCTTGTCCTTGTTGGCCTGTGCCTTGGCGAGGATGTCGGACGAGGTGCCCGGCACCACCACCACCTTCGCGCCGTAGGCCTTCTCGAAGGCCGGGAAGACGTACTGCGTGTACGCCTTCTCCATGGTGCCGCCGTTCATGCCGATGTAGAGGGTCTTGGTCTGCGCACCGGCGATGCCGGCGGCCGCGAGCAGCGCGGCCAGCAGCGGGAGGGTTCTGATCGATGACTTCTTGGACATGGCGATGCTCTCCATTCAGGTTCAGGTGGGGGATGCGGATGCGGTGAGGGATTCGTCGGCGCCGTCGAAGCGCTCGATGGCGAAGGCGTCGATGGGGGTGTCGGTGCGGCCGTCGCGCGCCAGCTCGGCCAGCACCTCGCCGGCGGCCGGGCCGATCTGGAAGCCCGCGCCCGCGAAGCCGAAGCCGTGGAACAGGCCCGGCGTGGTGTGGCTCGGGCCCAGCACCGGTTCGCGGTCGGGCAGGTAGCCCTCGGTGCCGCCCCAGGTGCGGATGATGTGCGCGTGGCGCAGCACCGGCAGCAGTTCGATCGCCTGCACCGCGAGCGTGGCGATGCCCTCGCGTTCTGCACGCGAGCGTTCGGCATCCAGCGTGATGCCGGAGCCGCCGCCCAGCACCACGTTGCCGCGCTCCACCTGCCGGCAGTAGATGCCGCCGCCTTCCACGCCCAGGCTCCATTTCATGAAATGCGGCACCGGCTCGGTCACCGCCATCAGCGGGCTGCGCGAATACATCGGCGGTGTCTCGCCGAACTGGCTGGCGATGGCGCCGGCCCACGCGCCCGCGCAGTTCAGCAGCACCGGCGCCTGCACTTCGAGCGCGTTGCCGCTGCGCACCATGAACATGGCGCCGTCGTGCGCCACCTCGTCGACCCGGTGCCGCTCGAAGACCTGCGCGCCCGCGCGCTGCGCCGCCAGCGCGAAGGCGGGCGACACCAGGCGCGGATTGGCCTGCCCGTCTTCCGCGCAGAGCGAGCCACCCACCGCGCGCGTACCCAGCCACGGGCACTGCTCGCGCAGTCGCGCGCCGGAGATCAGCTCCAGGCCCAGGTCGAAATCGCTGCTCAGCGCGCGGTAGCGCTCGAGCGAAGCCATGTCGGATTCGCTGCGCGCGATCTTGAAGTGGCCCGAGCGGATGTATTCGCCGTCGGTGCCCAGCAGCCCGGCAAGACCGCCCCAGATGCGGTGTGCACGCTGCGCCAGCGGCAATTGGCTCACCGGCCGGCCCTGGCGGCGTACGCCGCCGTAGTTCACGCCGCTGGAACGTGAGCCGCAGAGGTCGCGCTCCAGCAGCACCACGCCGACGCCCATGCGGCGCAGCGCCAGCGCGGCGGAAGAGCCGACGATGCCGCCGCCGACGATGGCGACGTCGGTGCGAAGCTTCCTGATCGAACTCATGCGCAGTTCCCTTCGGCCGGCACGAGCCGGATCGGGATCGGCTTGATCGGCGCCTGCCCGCGCAGCCGGCCTACCTGCTGCAGCGGCTGCCGCGTCGCATGCGCGAGGATCTCGGCCGCGGCCGCGCCGCACATGCGCCCCTGGCAGCGGCCCATGCCGACGCGCGACAGGGCCTTCAGGCGATTCATCTCGTCGGCGCCGGTGCTGGCGATGGTCTGGCGCAACGTGCCGGCGGTGACGTTCTCGCAGCGGCAGATGACGAGGTCGTCGGCCGCGTTCTCCGCCCAGTCCTGCGGCATGGGAAAGGCGCGCTCCAGGCCCTGGCGGAAGCCGGCGAGCTTTTCGAGCTTGCGTTCGAGCTCCGACGCACGCGCGGTGTCGATGGCGATGCCGGCATCCTGCAGCAGCGCCAGCGCCGCGCGCTCGCCAGCCCACTCGGCCGCATCCGCGCCCATGATGCCGGCGCCGTCGCCCGCGAGGTACACGCCCTGCACGCTGGAGCGCCCCGCCGCATCGCGCACCGGCAGGTGCGCGCGGTGCAGCGGTGCGTAGTCGAAGCGGCAGCCGAGCAGGTCGGCGAGTTGCGTCTCCGAGCGCAGCGCGTAGCCGAAGCCGATCGCATCGCATTCGATCGTGCGCTCGTTCCCGCCGTCGAGCCAGGCCACGCCGGTGACGCGGCCCTGCGCCTCGTCGCCGAGCACGCGCAGCGGGCGCACGCCGCCATGCAGCGCAATGCCGTGCGCGCGCAGCCAGCCCACGTAGTACATGCCCTTCGCGAGCACGGCCGGCTGCGCCAGCATCGCGGGCGCGGCGGCGATCTGGTCGGCCAGGCGCGCCGTGTCGAGCACCGCGGCCACGTCCACGCCGGCCTTCGCATATTGATATGCCACCAGGTAGAGCAGCGGCCCCGTGCCCATGAACACCACGCGCCGCCCGATGGCGCAGCCCTGGAACTTGAGCGCCACCTGCGCGCCGCCCAGCGTGTAGACGCCCGGCAGCGTCCAGCCCGGCAGCGGCAGCACGCGGTCGGTGGCGCCGGTCGCGACGATGAGGTGGCTGTAGGGCACGCGGCGGTTGTTGCGCGTGGGGTTGTGCATCACGTCGAGCACCTGGTCCTGCGCGTTCCACGCGAGGCTGTCGGCATGGTGTTCGATGCGGCCCTGCAGCGCCTCGAAGGCGTTGTGCACAGCGTCGGCGCGCTTCGACTCGAAGCCGTAGAGCGTCTGCTTGTCGCGCGCCGTCAGGCCGGGAGGAGGGCGGCGGTAGATCTGGCCGCCGGCGCGCGAGGCCTCGTCGATCACCACCGGCTTCAGGCCGTGCGCCACGAGCGTTTGCGCGGCGCGCACGCCGGCCGGACCTGCGCCGACGATCACCGGGCGGACTTCGCCTGTCGCTGCCGGTGTTGCTGTCGCGGTCATGCGCCGTCCTTTCCCGTGACCAGCGCCATGCCCGGCGCGATGAAGGTCGAGCAGGCGCGAAGGCGTTCGCCTTCATCGGTGGAGATCCAGCAGTCCTGGCAGGCGCCCATCATGCAGAAGCCCGCGCGCGGCAGGCCGCTGAACTCGTTGCGGCGCAGTTGGCCGCAATGGGTGAGCACGGCGGTCAGCACGGTGTCGCCGGCCAGGGCGCTCGCGGGTTCGCCGTCGAGCGTGAAGGGCACAGTCGCGCGGCCGGTCTTCTCGGCCACGCGGTGGAGCAGGGCGTGTGTTTTCATGGTCATCTATCTGCGCCCCACCAGCACGCGGTCGAGTCCGTAGACGCGATCGAGCAGCACCATCGCGAAGGCCGTCACCGCCACCATCAGCGCCGACACGGCGGCCATCAGCGGGTCGATGGATTCGGTCGCGTACATGTACATGCGCACCGGCAGCGTCACCGTGCTCGGCGAGGTGACGAAGATGGACATCGTCACTTCGTCGAAGCTGTTGATGAACGACAGCATCCAGCCGCCGGTCACGCCCGGCAGGATCATCGGCAGCGTGATGCGGCGGAACACGGTGGCCTGGTTCGCGCCCAGCGAGAGCGCGGCCTGCTCGGCGCTGCGGTCGAAGCCCACCAGCGCCGCCACCACCAGTCGCAGCGTGTAGGGCGTGACGATGAGCGCATGCGCCAGCACCAGCCAGGCGAAGCTGCCCGTGCCGCCCACCAGCGAGAACAGGCGCAGCAGCGCCACGCCCAGCACCAGGTGCGGCACGATCAGCGGCGAGAGGAACAGGCCGTTGAGGAAGTCGCGCCCCGGAAACTCGTAGCGCGTGATCGCCATGCCGGCCGGCACCGCGAGCAGCGTCGC
Organism: Variovorax sp. 350MFTsu5.1; assembly: GCF_048302515.1. Classification (NCBI taxonomy): domain Bacteria; kingdom Pseudomonadati; phylum Pseudomonadota; class Betaproteobacteria; order Burkholderiales; family Comamonadaceae; genus Variovorax; species Variovorax sp. 350MFTsu5.1. Next base: position 463,482 of record NZ_CP157620.1, read on the forward strand.
GATGGTGGCCGAGCTCAGCGCGAGCCACAGGCTGTTCCAGAACGACTGCATGAAGTCGGGGTGCGCGAACACCGCCTCGAACCAGCGCAGCGAGAAATGCGTGGTGGGGATCGTCAGCGTGTTCTCGGGCGTGAACGCCACCACGCACACCACCACCAGCGGTGCCAGCATGAAGACGATGACGAGCGCGTTGAACGCGAGGGCAATGGGGCCGTTCTTGTTCATCGGATCACCCCAGCGCTTTCTTGTAGCGGCCTTCGACGAGGCGGTTGTAGCTCAGCATCACCGCGAGATTGGCGACGAGAAGCACCAGCGCCACCGCCGCGCCCAGCGGCCAGTTGAGTTCGCTCAGGTACTCGTCGTAGACGATGGTCGCGACCATCTTCAGCCGGCGTCCGCCCAGCAGCCCCGGAATGGCGAAGGAACTCGCCGCCAGCCCGAACACGATCAGGCTGCCCGAGAGAATGCCCGGCATCACCTGCGGCAGCACGATGCGCCGCAGCGTGGTGAAGGGCGTGGCGTTGAGCGAGAGGGCGGCGTTCTCCACGCCGGGGTCGAGCTTCTGCAGCGAGGTCCACACCGGGATCACCATGAAGGGCAGCATCACGTGCACCAGCGCGATGACCACTGCCGCGCTGGTGTAGAGGATCTTCACCGGCCCGATGCCCAGCAGCTGCAGCAGCGCGTTCACCGCGCCCTCGGGGCCGAGCAGCATGCTCCAGCCGAAGGCCCGCACCACCACCGAGACCAGCAGCGGCGCGAGCACCACCAGCAGCAGCGCCGAGCGCCACGGGTTGCGCATGCGGCTGAGCACATACGCCTCTGGCGCGCCGATCAGCACGCAGATCAGCGTGACCAGGGCCGAGACCCAGAAGGTGCGCCAGAAGATGCCGAGGTAGTAGGAGTCGGAGAACACCAGCGCGTAGTGCGCGAGCGTGAACTCGCCCGACTTCGGCCCCGTGGCCGGGTCGTAGACGTTGAACGACAGCACTGCGGTGAGCCCGAGCGGCACCACCAGCAGCACCGTGAACAGCAGCAGCGCGGGGCCGGAGAGCCACCATGCGGTGGCCTTGCTTTTCGATGCGCTGCTCATGCCGCGACAACCCTTTCATCGGCCGGCAGAAGCCGCATGCAATGCGCCGGCCAGTCGATGCCCGTACGGCTGCCTTCGGCGAGGGCCTCGCGCCCGTCGTTGGGGCTCAGCACCATGAGCTCGCCCACCGAAGTCGCCACGCGGTAGAGCCACTGGCTGCCGAGGAAGAAGCGCTCCAGCACCTCGCCGTCGATGCGGCCGCCGCCCGGCGGCACCAGCTGCAGCTTCTCGGGCCGCACGCTCAGCAGCGCGGCGGCGTCGACACTGAAGCCGGTGTCGTCCACGTCCAGCGAGAGCGCGCCCACCTCCACGCAGGTGCGCCCGGGGCCGCTGCCCGACACGCGGCAGTCCAGCAGGTTGGCCTTGCCCACGAAGGTGGAGATGAAGCGCGTGCCCGGATGCTCGTACACGCGCTGCGGATGATCGATCTGCGTGGCGCGCCCGCCCTCCATCACCACCACGCGGTCGCTGATCGACATCGCCTCGCTCTGGTCGTGCGTGACCATCACCGTTGTGGTGCCGACCTTGCGCTGGATCTGGCGCAGCTCGAACTGCATCTCCTCGCGCAGCTTGGCGTCGAGGTTGGACAGCGGCTCGTCCAGCAGCAGCACCGGCGGCTCGATTACCAGCGCGCGCGCCAGCGCCACCCGCTGCCGCTGGCCGCCCGAAAGCTCGCGCGGGTAGCGCGCGGCATGCTGCTCGAGGTGCACCAGCGCCAGCGCCTGCTTCACCCGTTCGGTGCGCTCGGCCTTCGGCATCTTGCGCATCTCCAGGCCGAAGCTCACGTTGTCGGCCACCGTCATGTGCGGGAAGAGGGCGTAGGTCTGGAACACGATGCCCAGCCCGCGCGTGTTGGCCTTGGCGTGCGTGATGTCCTTGCCCGCGAGTTCGATGCGGCCGCTGCTCACCGCCTCGAAGCCCGCGATCATCTGCAGCGTGGTCGTCTTGCCGCAGCCCGAGGGACCGAGCAGCGAGACGAACTCGCCCTTTTCCACCGAGAGATTCATGGCCGACACCGCGCGGGTGGCGCCATAGAACTTGGTCACGTCGGTGAGCCGTAGGAATGACATGGAACGGGCCTTTCTGCGGGGCGAAAAAGATGGCTTCGGGCACCTTGCTTCGGCTTGGTGCAGGCCATGGACAGCTTGCTGCTTTCAATTCACTCTATTGCAACGATTGCGCCAGATCGCCTCGGGTATTCCATTAATCAGAATATTTCTTCAAATTATTCCGTTGAATGGAATATGATGGCCGCGACTGATGAATCGGATTCCACAGGAGGAAGGTATGGAGAGCACTTCGGCGAACGCCCCGGCCGGCGCAGGGGCGGGCGCGGCGGCCAGCGGCGGCGTGCCGCGCGTCTTTTCGGTGATCCGCGCGCTCGCAGCGGTGCAGGCCGAGGGCGGCCGCGTGACCCAGATCGCACGTTCCGTAGGCCTCACCCAGGCCACCACGCACCGGCTGCTGCAGTCGCTCATGGCCGAAGGCATGGTCGAGCAGGACGAGCGCAGCAAGCTCTACCGTCTGAGCATCGATTTCTTCGCGCTCGCCGCCAGCGCGGGCAACCCGGGCGACCTGCGCTCCATCTGCCGGCCCGTGCTGCTGCGCCTGTGCGCGAGCCTCGGCGACAGCATCTTCCTGCTGGCGCGCAGCGGCTTCGACGCCGTGTGCCTGGACAGGAGCGAAGGCCCTTTTCCCATCCGCTCCTTCACCGGCGATATCGGCGGGCGCATCGCCCTGGGCGTGGGGCAGGGCGCGCTCGCGATCCTCGCCTTCCTGCCGGAGGCCGAGCGCGAGGAGGTGATCCGCTTCAACCTGTCGCGCGTGCGCGAATACGGCGTGTACGACGAGGTCTACCTGCGCACCGAGATCGAGCGTGTGCGCCAGGCCGGCTACGCGGGCCGCAACACCGGCCTGCTCGAAGGCATGGCCGGCGTGGCCGTGCCCATCCTCGACCGCGAAGGCCGCGCGGTGGCGGCGCTGAGCGTGGGCACCATCGCCGACCGGCTCAATGCCGACCGCATGCCGACGGTGGTGGAGCTGCTGAAACGCGAGGCGGCGGCGATCGGGCCGAGGATCAATCCCTTCGATGCGACGCTGAGGCGGCCGGCGCAGAGCCTGGCGAGTTCGCCGGCGGGGCAGAAGATTCCGTTGCCCGAGGCCTCGGGGCCGGGCTGAGCAAGGAGCCGACCATGAACAACCCCTCGATCCTCTACCCCGTCTTCGCCCTCGCGGCTCTCACCGGCCTGGTGCTGCTGCTCATCCCCTTCACGCGCGTGCGCGCCGTGCTGCGGCGCGAGATCCGGGCGGCGGATTTCAGGCTGGGCGAGTCGGCTGCGGTGCCGGACGCGGTGCGCATACCCAACCGCAACTACATGAACCTGCTGGAGCTGCCGGTGCTGTTCTACGTGGTGTGCCTGGTCTTCTACGTGGCGGCGCAGCCGACGCCCGCGGCGGTCTGGCTGGCTTGGGGTTACGTCGGGCTGCGGGCGCTGCACAGCGCGGTGCACCTGACCTACAACCACGTGCTGCACCGGCTGGGCGTGTTCGCGGCGAGCAATGTGGTGCTGGTCGCGCTGTGGATCTTGGCGGCGACCCGGCTTGTGCGTTAGCCGCACGTCGAAGCGCTCAGATCCTTCCTGAAACGCATCAGGTCCTTCCATATTTTCATTAGGCAATCGCGCGGGATTCGCTGATATTGGCCGGATCAGGCCTCCCGTTGCCTTCCCGTTTTCTTCCCGTCCTTCATCTGCCCCCGGAGCGCGTCCATGTCCGAAGCCCAAACCTCCCTTCCCGTCGCCACCGAAGTCGAACAGCTGCTGCAGCGCCTGGGTGTGCCCCGCGCGGCCCACACCGGCGGCGAGCTGACGGTGCGTTCGCCCGTCAGCGGCGAGGTGGTGGCGCAGGTGCCGCAGACCTCGCCGGCCGAGGCGACGGCGGTGATCGGCCGCGCGCACGAAGCCTTCAAGGCCTGGCGCAACGTGCCGGCGCCGCGCCGCGGCGAGCTGGTTCGGCTGCTGGGCGAGGAGCTGCGTGCCGCCAAGGGCGACCTGGGCCGCCTCGTGACGCTGGAGGCCGGCAAGATTCCGTCCGAGGGCGCGGGCGAGGTGCAGGAAATGATCGACATCTGCGACTTCGCGGTCGGCCTCTCACGCCAGATCTACGGCCTCACCCTGGCCACCGAGCGCGCCGAGCACCGCATGATGGAAACCTGGCATCCGCTGGGCGTGTGCGGCGTGATCTCGGCCTTCAACTTCCCGGTGGCCGTGTGGTCGTGGAACGCGGCGCTGGCGCTGGTGTGCGGCGATCCGGTGGTGTGGAAGCCTTCCGAAAAAACGCCGCTGACCGCGCTGGCCGTGCATGCCATCGCGCAGCGCGCCATCGAGCGCTTCGGCGACGCGCCCGAGGGCCTGCTGGGCCTGCTGCTGGGCCAGCGCGACATCGGCGAGGTGCTGGTGGACGATCACCGCGTGCCCGTTCTCTCGGCCACCGGCTCGACCGCCATGGGCCGCCAGGTGGGCCCGAAGCTGGCCGCGCGCTTCGCACGTGCCATCCTCGAACTCGGCGGCAACAACGCCGCCATCGTCACGCCCTCGGCCGACCTCGACCTCGCGCTGCGCGGCATCGCCTTCGCGGCCATGGGCACGGCCGGCCAGCGCTGCACCACGCTGCGCCGCCTGTTCGTGCACGAGAGCGTCTACGACGCGCTGGTGCCCAAGCTCGCGAAGGTCTACGGCAACGTGCAGGTGGGCGATCCGCGCGAGGCCGGCACGCTGGTCGGTCCGCTGATCGACCGCGCCGCCTTCGACGGCATGCAGAAGGCGCTCGGCGAAAGCCGCGAGGCAGGCGCGACGGTGCATGGCGGCCAGCGCGTGGACGGCATCGGCACGAAGGACGCGTACTACGTGCGCCCGGCGCTGGTCGAGCTGAAGTCGCATGAAGGCCCGGTGCTGCGCGAGACCTTTGCGCCCATCCTGTACGTGGTGCGCTACAGCTCGCTCGACGAGGCCATCGAGCAGCACAACGCGGTGGGCGCGGGCCTGTCGTCGTCGATCTTCACGCTGAACATGCGCGAGGCCGAGCGCTTCATGTCGAGCTCGGGCTCCGACTGCGGCATCGCCAACGTCAACATCGGCCCGAGCGGTGCCGAGATCGGCGGCGCCTTCGGCGGCGAGAAGGAAACCGGTGGCGGCCGCGAAGCCGGCTCCGACAGCTGGAAGGCGTACATGCGCCGAGCCACCAACACCATCAACTACTCGACCGCCCTGCCGCTCGCGCAAGGCGTGACCTTCGACATCGGGGACTAGGACTCTCCCCCAGGCTTCGCGCACTTCGTGTCGCTACGCCAACCCCCTCACCGGGGGCGACATCGGCGGCCCGGCAAAGCCGGTTCCGCGATGTCTCGCGAAAGGACCGTGGGAGGTTCAAGGACAGTCTTCGCCTTCCATATCAAGAACAACCACCAGGAGACAGAGAACATGAACATCGCCTTCAAGACCATTGCCGCGGCCGCGCTGATCGCGCTTTCTTTCGGCGCCGCCGCGCAGACCGCCGCGGGCGGCACGCTCGACAAGATCAAGTCCAGCGGCAAGGTGGTGCTCGGCGTGCGCGAGGCCTCGCCGCCCATGGCCTACATGCTGGGCGCGGGCGAGAAGTACGTGGGCTACCACGTCGAGCTGTGCGAGCGCGTGCTGAAGGACATCGCGCCGCAGGCGAAGCTCGAATACATGGCCGTGACCGCGCAGAACACCATCCCGCTGGTGCAGAACGGCACGCTCGACATCGGCTGCGGCCCCACCACCAACAACACGGCGCGCCAGCAGCAGGTGGCCTTCGCGCTCACCACCTACGTGAGCGAGGTGCGCATGGCCACCAAGGTCGACTCGGGCATCACCAATCTCGACCAGCTCGCGGGCCGCAACGTGTCGGCCTCCACCGGCACCACCGCGGTGCAGCTGCTGCGCAAGCGCGAGCGCGCGCAGAACGTCTCGTACAACACCATGCTCGGCAAGGACCACCTGGAGAGCTTCCTGCTGATGGAGTCGGGCCGCGCCGATGCCTTCGTGCTCGACGACAACCTGCTGGCCGGGATCATCGCGAACTCCAAGAACCCCTCGGCCTACCGCATCGTGGGCGAGCCGCTGGGCTCGGAGCCGATCGCGCTGCTGTTCCGCAAGGACGACCCCGCCTTCAAGGCGGCGGTGGACGACTCGCTGCGCCGCATGATGAAGAGCGGCGAGCTCGAGAAAATCTACGGCAAGTGGTTCGTCGCGGCCATCCCGCCGAAGAACACCAGCCTGAACCTGCCGATGAGCGCGACGCTGAAGCAGCTCATCGCCGAGCCCAACGACAAGCCGCTGGAGGCCTACGCCAAGTGACAGCAGACACCGCCGCCCCGACCGTGTTCCAGCCCGCGCAGCGCGTGCGCGCCATCGGCGTCTCGGAGATCCTGCGCATCACCGACCACGCCAACGCGCTCAAGCGCGCGGGCCGTCCGGTGATCGTGCTGGGCGCGGGCGAGCCCGACTTCGACACGCCGCAGAACGTGCGCGATGCGGCCGTGCGCGCCATCGGCCGGGGCGATACGCGCTACACCGTGCTCGACGGCAGCCCGGCGATGAAGGCGGCGGTGCAGCTCAAGTTCAAGCGCGACAACGCGCTCGACTTCGCGCTCGACGAGATCAGCGTGAGCGCCGGCGCCAAGCAGGTGATCTTCAACGCGCTGATGGCCAGCCTGGATGCGGGCGACGAAGTCATCCTGCCCGCGCCGTACTGGACTTCGTATGCCGACATCGTGCAGGTCTGCGGCGGCGTGCCGGTGCCGGTGGCCTGCACCGAGGCGAACGGCTTCAGGCTCGACGCCGCGCAGCTGGAGGCGGCCATCACGCCGCGCACGCGCTGGCTCTTCCTGAACTCGCCCTCGAACCCGAGCGGCGCGGCCTACGGCGCGGCGCAGCTCAAGCCGCTGTGCGATGTGCTGCTGCGCCATCCGCAGGTCTGGGTGCTGGCGGACGACATCTACGAACACATCCTCTACGACGGACTGGCCTTCGCCACGCCGGCGGCGGTGGAGCCGCGCCTGCGCGAGCGCACGCTGACGGTGAACGGCGTGTCCAAGGCCTATGCGATGACCGGCTGGCGCGTGGGCTACGGCGCGGGGCCGCGTGCCCTGATTGCAGCAATGGCGGTGGTGCAGAGCCAGACCACGTCGTGCCCCTCGTCGATCAGCCAGGCAGCAGCCATCGAGGCGCTGACCGGGCCGCAGGACATCGTGGCCGAGCGCTGCGCCGACTTCCAGGCGCGGCGCGACTTCGTGGTCGCCGCGCTGAACCGCGCGCCGGGGCTGCGCTGCCGTGTGCCCGAGGGCGCGTTCTACACATTCGCGAGCTGCGCGGGCGTGCTCGGCAGGCGCACGCGCGGCGGCGCGCTGCTGCGCAGCGACAGCGACTTCTGCCGCTACCTGCTGCAGGACTTCGAGGTGGCGGTGGTGCCGGGCAGCGTGTTCGGGCTGGCGCCGTACTTCCGCATCTCGTACGCGACTTCGATGGCGCAGCTGCAGGAGGCCTGCGAGCGCATCGCTGCCGCCTGCGCCGCGCTCGAGTGAGCGACCCATCGGCCTCTTTCATTTCATCGGGAACCCCATGACCACACCCCGCACCGGCGGCCAGATCCTGGTCGACCAGCTCGTCACCCACGGCGTCGAGCAGCTCTTCTGCGTGCCCGGCGAGAGCTTTCTCGCCGTGCTCGACGCGCTGCACGACGCATCCATCGACGTGACCGTGTGCCGCCAGGAAGGCGGCGCGACGATGATGGCCGAGGCGCAGGGCAAGCTCACCGGCAGGCCGGGCGTGTGCTTCGTCACGCGCGGGCCGGGCGCCACCAATGCGTCGGCGGGCGTGCACATCGCGCACCAGGATTCGACGCCGCTGCTGCTCTTCGTCGGCCAGGTCGCGCGCGACGCGATGGGCCGCGAGGCCTTCCAGGAGCTGGATTACGGCGCGGTGTTCGGCACCATGGCCAAGTGGGTGGTGCAGATCGACGACCCGGCGCGCGTGCCCGAGCTGGTGTCGCGCGCCTTCCATGTCGCGACCTCGGGCCGCCCCGGTCCGGTGGTGATCGCGCTGCCGGAAGACATGCTGACCGAGGCCGCGACGGTGGCCGATGCGCAGCCCTACGCCGTCACCGAGACCCATCCCGGCGCGGCGCAGCTCGCCGAGCTGCAGCAACGCCTGTCGCAGGCGCAGCGGCCGGTGGTCATCGTGGGCGGCAGCCGCTGGTCGGAGAAGGCGGCGCGGCAGTTCGCGGACTTCGCGGCGGCGTTCTCGCTGCCCGTGTACTGCTCGTTCCGCCGCCAGATGCTGATGTCTGCCGAGCACCCCTGCTACGCGGGCGACCTCGGGCTGGGCGTCAATCCGAAGATGCTGGAGCGCATCCGCAACGCCGACCTGATCCTGCTGGCCGGCGGGCGCCTGTCGGAGGTGCCGTCGCAGGGCTATGAGCTGCTGTCCATCCCGCAGCCGAAGCAGGCGCTGGTGCACGTGCATGCCGACGCCGACGAGCTGGGCAAGCTGTATCGCCCGGCGCTGGGCATCCATGCCACGCCGCAGGCATTCGCCGAAGCCGTTTCCACGCTGCGCCCCGCGCAGGTTCCGGCCTGGGTGGCGGAAACGAAGACCGCGCGCCAAGACTTCCTGCGCTGGAGCGACCCGTCGCCGATCCGCATTCCGGGCGCGCTGCAGATGGGCGAGGTCATGCAGCACCTGCGCGAGGTGCTGCCGGCCGACACCATCTTCTGCAACGGCGCGGGCAACTTCGCCACCTGGGTGCACCGCTTCTGGCCGTTCCGCGCGTACGCGAGCCAGCTCGCTCCCACCAGCGGCTCCATGGGCTACGGCCTGCCGGCCGGCGTCGGCGCCAAGCGCCTGTGGCCGCAGCGCGAGGTGGTGGTGTTCGCGGGCGACGGCGACTTCATGATGCACGGCCAGGAATTCGCCACCGCCGTGCAGTACGGGCTGCCGATCATCGTGGTGCTGCTGGACAACGCCATGTACGGCACCATCCGCATGCACCAGGAAAAGCACTACCCCGGCCGCATCAGCGCCACGCAGCTGAAGAACCCGGACTTCCGTGGTTACGCGGAGGTGTTCGGCGGGCACGGCGAGCGCGTCGAGAGCACCGAAGAGTTCGGCCCCGCGCTGGCCCGTGCGCGCGCCAGCGGCAAGCCGGCGATCCTGCACTGCCTGCTGGACCCGGAGGCCATCACGCCGGGCAGCACGCTGCAGTCGATTCGCAAGGCTGCGCTGGAGGGCTGAGCAAGCCTCAGCGCAGGCCGCCTACGTACCGGGGTGGGGGCGTGGGCGGCTGGCCGTCGGGCTGGCGCGCCGCCAGGCGCGCGGCGCGTGCCAGCGGTTCCATCGCCTGCTCCAGGCGGGTGGCGAGCAGGTAGAGCTCCTCGTCCTTGGTGTCGGCGGCGTGCGCGCGCGTCATGCGCACGATCTCGGCGGCGTACTCGGCATTGGTCGCCATCCATTCGGTGTCGGTCACGCGGCCGTGCTTTCGCCGCAGCGCCACGTGGAGGCGCGCGGCGAGGGCGATGCGTTCGCTTTCTGACATGGATGGGGACATGGCTTGTTTCCTCCGGCGGTGGGTCAACTGCTCCCGAGATGTTCCCTGTGCTGTGCAAGATCGAGGCCCAGCTGCTCGCTGTCGGCATCGACGCGCAGGCCGACGATGACGTGCACCAGGAACAGCACCACCGCCGTGCCCGCCGCACTGAAGATGGCCACGCTGCCGACCGCGATCGCCTGCGTCAGCACGTCGCCGGTGGCGCCCGAGATGCGTGCGTCGGCGAACACGCCCGTCAGCAGCGCACCCACGATGCCGCCGATGCCGTGCACGCCGAACACGTCGAGCGAGTCGTCCGCCCCCAGCAGGTGCTTCAGGCCGGTGGCGCCCCAATAGCAGGCCAGCCCCGCGATGGCGCCGATGGCCAGCGCGGCCGGCGGCGTGACGAAGCCGGCCGCCGGCGTGATGGCCACCAGCCCGGCCACGAGGCCCGAGCACAGGCCCAGCAGCGAGGGGCTGCGCCGCACGATCCATTCGCCGAGCATCCAGCTCATGGCGCCGGCAGCCGCCGCGATGTGCGTGACCAGCATCGCCAGCCCCGCGCGGCCGTCGGCCGCCACCGCCGAGCCGGCATTGAAGCCGAACCAGCCCACCCACAGCAGGCCGGCGCCGGTCATGGTGAAAGCCAGGTTGTAGGGCTCGAAGGCCTCGCGGCCGTAGCCCTTGCGCGAGCCCAGCGCGTAAGCGCATACCAGCCCCGCGATGCCGGCGTTGACGTGCACCACCGAGCCGCCCGCGAAGTCGAGCGCGCCCATCTGCGCGAGCCAGCCGCCCGGCTCCCACACCCAGTGCGCGACGGGCGCATACACCAGCACGCTCCACAGCAGCGCGAACCAAAGGATCGCCGAGAAGCGCATGCGCTCGACGAAGGCGCCGAGCACCAGCGCCGTGGTGATGATCGCGAAGGTCAGCTGGAACATCGCGTAGACCGACTCGGGCACGTTGGGCGCCATGTGGCTCACCGCGAGCTGGCCGGCCTCCTTCAGGTAGTCGAAGCCCGAGAACCAGAAGCGCCCGGAGCCGCCGAGCCAGGGCCAGCCCTCGGTGAAAGCCAGCGAATAGCCCACCGCGAACCAGGTCAGCGAGACCGTCGAGGCGATCGCCACCACCGCGGCCATGGTGGCCAGCACGTTCTTGCGGCGCACCATGCCCGCGTAGAAGAGAGCGATGCCGGGCAGCGTCATCAGCAGCACCAGCGCAGTCGAGGTCATCATCCATGCGGTGTCTGCCGCGTTGATGGAGGCTTGCGGTGCCAGGGCCATGGTCGCTTTCTTCTTCATGTGGTGGACTCAGGCGCCCCGTGCACAAGTCGTGCCACGTCGTTAACTATCAGAAACACTTTGGTTTGCAAATCGGGCTTCCCGCGTAAGGCAAAGCGGGTAATTCCCTATGCACTGAGGCGGTGCGTGCCCCTAAAGTCTGCGCACTCGCGAACGGGCCCTGCTCGTGTGCCGAGGGTCCGAGGAGACAATCCCCCCTAGCAACAATAAAAATTCTTCAAAGGCTCCGTACGAGATGCCTGTTCGACTTTGGAAGGCGCCGCTGGTCGGCGCCTTTTTTATTTCCGCGAAGGCTTGAGGCCCGGGCCTTTTCAGCTACTTTTTCGATAGCGCCCGGGTGAGACAATCCAGCCCCTATGGAAATGCTGGTGGTGACAGGCGCCTCTGCGCTCGCGGGTTTTGTCGATTCGATCGTTGGCGGAGGCGGGTTGATCCTGGTGCCCGCGCTGTTCGCCGTTTTTCCGGGCGCACCGCCCGCGACCCTGCTGGGCACCAACAAGAGCGCGTCCATCTGGGGCACGGCCGCCGCCGCGGCCCAGTTCAGCCAGCGGGTGCAGATGCGCTGGGGCGCGCTGTGGCCGGCCGCGCTGCTCGGCTTTGCCGGCTCGATGCTGGGCGCCTGGGGCGTCACCATGTTTCCGGGCGACTTCCTGCGCAAGGCGCTGCCGCTCATCCTGCTGGGCGTGCTGCTGTACACGCTGGCGCGCAAGGACATGGGCCGCATGCACGCGCCGCGCTTCTCCGGACGCGCCGAGACGCTGGCGGCCTGCACCATCGGCCTGTCGATCGGGCTGTACGACGGCTTCTTCGGGCCGGGTGCGGGCAGCTTCCTGGTGTTCCTCTTCGTGCGCTGGATGGGCTACGACTTCCTCAACGCCTCGGCTTCGGCCAAGATCATCAACACGCTGACCAACGCCGCCGCGCTGATCCTGCTGGCGGCCAAGGGCCACGTCTGGTGGCACTACGGGCTGGTGATGGCTGTGGCCAACGTGGCCGGCAGCGTGCTGGGCACGCGGGTTGCACTGAAGCACGGCGCGGGCTTCGTGCGGGTGGTGTTCATCGTGGTGGTGAGCGCGCTGATACTGAAGACCGCCTACGACGCATTCCTGAAATAGCGCAACACGAAAGTCGCCCGATGTCCTCTCCCCAAGATCCCGTCGAGCGGCCCGTTCCCGTCAGCTTCTGGCAGGCCTTCGGCTACTGGCTCAAGCTGGGCTTCATCAGCTTCGGCGGGCCGGCCGGGCAGATCGCGCTGATGCACCAGGAGCTGGTGGAGCGCAGGCGCTGGATCTCGGAGAAGCGATTCCTCCACGCCCTCAACTACTGCATGCTGCTGCCCGGCCCCGAGGCCCAGCAGCTCGCCACCTACATCGGCTGGCTCATGCACCGCACCTGGGGCGGCATCGCGGCGGGGGCGCTGTTCGTGCTGCCCTCGCTCTTCATCCTGATCGCGCTGTCGTGGGTCTACATGGCCTACGGGCAGGTGCCGGCGGTGGCGGGGCTGCTGTACGGCGTGAAGCCTGCCGTGACGGCCATCGTGCTGTTCGCGGCCTGGCGCATCGGCTCGCGGGTGCTGAAGAACGCATGGCTCTGGACGATCGCGGCGGCGGCCTTCGCGGCGATCTTCGCGCTGAGCGTGCCCTTTCCGCTGATCGTGCTGGCGGCCGCAGCCATCGGCTATTTCGGCAGTCGGGTGGCGCCGGAGCGCTTCGCGCCCGGCGGCGGGCATGGCGCGGCGGTGGCTTCCGCCGGCCCGGCGCTCATCGACGACGACACCCCCACGCCCGCGCATGCTCGCTTCGGCTGGGGCCGCTTCTGGCGCGTGCTGGGCGTGTTCCTCGCGCTGTGGCTGGGCGCCATGGGCGCGCTCACCGCGCTCTACGGCTGGCACGGCACGCTCACGCAGATGGGATGGTTCTTCACCAAGGCCGCGCTGCTGACTTTCGGCGGTGCCTACGCGGTGCTGCCCTACGTGTTCCAGGGCGCGGTCGACCACTACGGCTGGCTGGGCGCCACGCAGATGATCGACGGCCTCGCGCTGGGCGAGACCACGCCGGGGCCGCTGATCATGGTGGTGTCCTTCGTGGGCTTCGTCGGCGGCTGGAACCAGGCGCTGTTCGGCGGCAATTCGCTCTTCGCCGCGGGCGCGGTGGCGGCGACGGTGGTGTGCTTCTTCACCTTCCTGCCGTCGTTCCTCTTCATCCTGCTGGGCGGGCCCTTCATCGAGTCGACGCACGGCAACCTGAAGCTCACCGCGCCGCTCACGGCCATCACCGCGGCGGTGGTGGGCGTGATCGTCAACCTGGCGGTGTTCTTCGCCTGGCACGTGCTGTGGCCGAAGGGGGCGGGCGGCGGCTTCGACGCGGCATCGGCGGCGATCGGGCTGATCGCCGCCGTGGCGCTGTTCCGCTTCAAGGCCGGTGTGATCCCGGTGGTGCTCGCCTCGGCCCTGCTGGGGCTGGCGTGGCAGCTGTTGTTGCTGCCTTTGCTCGTGCGCTGAGGCTCAATCCTCTACAAACGCCTCTTCGCGCTTGGCCTTGATGGCCGGGAGAAGCACGATGCCCAGCAGCAGGACAGCAGCGATCAGGAGCCCCGCCGACAGCGGCCGCGTGACGAACACGCTCCACGCGCCGCGCGACAGCAGCAGCGCCCGGCGCAGGTTCTCTTCCATCATCGGCCCCAGGATGAAGCCCAGCAGCAGCGGCGCGGGCTCGGTGCGCAGCTTGATGAAGAGGTAGCCGATGAAGCCGAAGGCCGCCACCATCCACACGTCGAAGGTGTTGTTGTTGGTCGAGTACACGCCGATCGCGCAGAACAGCACGATGGCCGGGAACAGGAACTTGTAGGGCACCGTCAGCAGCTTGATCCACATGCCGATCAGCGGCAGGTTCAGGATGATCAGCATCGCGTTGCCGATCCACATGGAGGCGATCAGGCCCCAGAAGAGCTCCGGGTTGCTGGTCATCACCTGCGGTCCCGGCTGGATGTTGTGGATGGTCATCGCGCCCACCATCAGCGCCATCACCGCGTTGGGCGGAATGCCAAGCGTCAGCAGCGGGATGAAGGAGGTCTGCGCGCCGGCGTTGTTGGCCGACTCCGGCGATGCGACGCCGCGGATGTTGCCCTTGCCGAAGGCCACTTCGCCGGGGCGCATGCGGATCTTCTTCTCCAGCGCGTAGGAGGCGAAGGAGGCCAGCAGCGCGCCGCCGCCCGGCAGGATGCCCAGGGCCGAGCCGAGGGCCGTGCCGCGCAGCACCGCGGGCAGCATGCGCTTGAAGTCGTCCTTGGTGGGCCATAGGCCCTTGACCTTGTGCGTGAACACCTCGCGCTCGTCGTCGGGCTGCGAGAGGTTGCCGATGATCTCGCCGTAGCCGAACACGCCCATGGCGATGACCACGAAGCCGATGCCGTCGGTGAGCTCCGGAATGTCGAAGCTGTAGCGCGCCACGCCGGAGTTGACGTCGGTGCCCACGATGCCCAGCAGCAGGCCCAGCACGATCATCGCCACCGCCTTCAGCAGCGAGCCCGAAGCCAGCACCACCGCGCCGATCAGGCCCAGCACCATCAGCGAGAAATACTCGGCCGGACCGAACTTGAAGGCCAACTCGGTCAGCGGCGGCGCGAAGGCGGCCAGGATCAGCGTGCCCACGCAGCCCGCGAAGAACGAGCCCAGGCCGGCGGCGGCGAGTGCCGGGCCCGCGCGGCCCTGCCTTGCCATCTGGTAGCCGTCGATGCAGGTGACCACCGACGAGGACTCGCCCGGCAGGTTCACCAGGATGGCGGTGGTGGAGCCCCCGTACTGGGCGCCGTAGTAGATGCCGGCCAGCATGATCAGCGCCGACACGGGCGGCAGCGCATAGGTGGCCGGCAGCAGCATCGCGATGGTCGCGACGGGGCCGATGCCCGGGAGCACGCCGATCAGCGTGCCCAGGATGCAGCCGATCAGGCAGTACAGCAGGTTGGTGAAGGTGAACGCGACGCCGAAGCCGGTCGCGAGGTTGTTGAAGAGTTCCATGGCGTGTGCTCCTCAACCTGCGATGAAGGTCGGCCAGACCTGGATCTGCAGCTTCAGCGCCCAGATGAACGCCACGTAGCTGCCGGCCGCCAGGATGGTCGCGAGGATCAGCACGTCGCGCAGCCTGAAGTGCTCGCCCGCCATGCTGGAGATGATGGTGAGCGCGTAGATCGCGATGATCATGCCCATGGCCGGCAGCCCGATGCTGGGCAGGCCGCCCAGCAGCACGCCGAAGGCGAGGTTGGCGCCGAGCACGAAGGCCAGCGGCTTCCAGGCCCACTTGCCGATCGGGTCGCCGTCGGTGGTCTCGACCACCATCGCCTGGAACATGATGATCGCGCCCAGCACCGCCAGCAGGATGCCCAGCATGAGCGGGAAGTAGCCCGGCCCCATGCGCGCGCCGTCGCCGATGGTGTAGGTGGTTGCGCCGATGGCGAAGGCGCCTCCCACGGTGGTGAACATGACTCCCGAAAAGAAGTCCGCCTGGCTCTTTATCCGCATGTCTCGCTCCTCTTGTATTGGGGAAACGAGGGTCGATCTGCGCGCCTGACCGTTGGCTGACCGGTGCGGTACGAACAAATGCGTACCGCAGGGCAAGGGTTCTCCCCGGGGCCGGTGTGTCCCGGAAACGAAAAAAGCTCCCGGAGGAGCTTTTTCATTCAGAGGCCCGAGGGCCCTGGAGGGGGTTCGACTCAGTAGCCGCCGCGGCCGCCGCCGCCGTAGCCACCACCGCCGCCACCGTAGCCGCCGCCACCGCTGCGGTCGCCACCGTAGCCACCGCGGTCGCCGCGGTCGCCGCCGTAACCACCGCCACCGCTGCGGCCGCCGCCGCCGTAGCCGCCACCACCACCGCCGTAGCCGCCGCCACCGCTGCGGGGGGGACGGGCTTCCATCGGACGGGCTTCGTTCACCGTCAGGGCGCGGCCCTGCAGGGGTTGGCCGTTCATGGCTTCGATGGCTGCGAGCGCTTCGGCATCCGTGCCCATTTCGACGAAGCCGAAGCCCTTCGAACGGCCGGTGTCACGTTCCATCATGACCTTGGCACTGACGATCGAGCCGAATTCGCCGAAGGCTTGTTCGAGATCGTTGTCGCGGATCGAGTAGGCGAGGTTGCCCACGTAAAGTTTCTTGCCCATTGAGGGACTCCTGATTCAAACCAACAAAAAAACAAAAAAGCGATGGAGTCCCAGAATCACAACAAACAAGAACTGCGCTGTGGCGCGAAACTGACCGATCACCAAATTACGTGCACGGGAGCCGCAATGCGACTCACTGACACGTAGCGGGCATTATCCAGCCCGATTTCGAAAAAGATGTGGCGAAATCGCGCCTTATCGGGAAACTCCCCGTTCCGGAGGGCGGTTTCGCAACGGTTTCAGCAGCCCGGAAAGCCCGTTGTGGTCTATTTCATGCATCAGGGCGAGCAGCCGGCCGATTTCTCCCGAGGGAAAACCCTCGCGTGCGAACCAGCTCAGGTAGTTGCCGGGCAGGTCCGCAATCAGCGTGCCCTTGTGCTTGCCGAAGGGCATTTCGAGCGTTACCAGCCGTTGCAGGTCTTCGGGGTTCATGGAGCGCTCAGCCTCCCGCGCGCTTGACCGTGTGGCCCTGCTTCACCAGCGCTGCGATCACCGTTTCGCGGTGGTCGCCCTGGATCTCGATGGTGCCGTCCTTCACCGTGCCGCCCGTGCCGCAGGCCGTCTTGAGTTGCTTGCCCAGCGCCAGCAGGGCCGCCGCATCGAGCGCCATGCCCTTCACTACCGTCACGCCCTTGCCTTTGCGGCCCTTTGTCTCGTGCGACACGCGCACAATGCCGTCGGTGGCCGGCGTGCCGCGCGCCTTTTCGAGCTCCTTGCAGCGGCAACGGGCCACGGGCTCGCCGCAACCGGGGCACATGCGTCCGCCCCCGTCGGTGGAATACACCAGGGTGCTGCCGCCGGACTGGCCGGTGCGCTGCTGTTTCATCGTCGACATCCGATACGCCTCTTTCTGCTTTCGATCTTTCTCTCTCTTCGCCCGCCGCGCTCATACACATGCCATTCGACTCACTGGGCCTGGCCCCCGCGCTCGTGCAGGCCGCCGCCCGAAGCGGCTTTTCCACGCCGACGCCCATCCAGGCCGCGGCCATTCCCGCCATTCTGCAAGGCCGCGACCTGCGGGGCTCGGCACAGACCGGCTCCGGCAAGACCGCCGCATTCTCCCTGCCCCTGCTGCAGCGCCTGACCGAGCAGCGTGAAGGCCCGCGCCGCGTTCGCGCGCTCGTGCTGGTGCCCACGCGCGAACTCGCGGGCCAGGTCGGCGACACCATGCACGACCTGGCGCAGCACCTGCCCGAGCGCCTGAAGATAGTCACCGCTTTCGGCGGCGTGTCGATCAACCCGCAGATGATGAGCCTGCGCGGCGGCGCCGACATCGTCGTCGCCACCCCCGGGCGGCTGCTGGACCTGGTGGAGCACAACGCGCTCAGGCTGGACGCGGTCGCCATGCTCGTGCTCGACGAGGCCGACCGCCTTTTCGACCTGGGTTTCGCCGAGGAACTCGGACGCATCCTCGAACTGCTGCCGAAGCGGCGCCAGAACCTGTTCTTCTCCGCCACCTTCCCGCCGGCCATCCAGGCGCTGGCCGACGGCATGCTGCGCGACCCCGCCATCGTCGACGTGCAGGGCGAGCCGGGCACCGCGCCCGACATCGTGCAGCGCGTGATCGAGGTCGACGCGAGCCGCCGCACCCAGCTGCTGCGCCACCTGCTCGAGCAGCACGAGAACGAGTGGGACCGCGTGCTGGTCTTCGTCGCCACGCAGCACGCGGCGCAGACCGTGGCCGAGAAGCTCTACCGCAACGGCATCTACGCCGTGCCCTTCCACGGCGACATCGCGCAGGGCACCCGCAGCAACATCCTCTCGCAGTTCAAGCAGAGCCGGTGGGACGTGGTGATCGCCACCGACCTCGCCGCGCGCGGCATCGACATCGCGCAGCTGCCCGTGGTCGTCAACTACGACCTGCCGCGCTCGCCGACCGACTACATCCACCGCATCGGCAGGACCGGGCGCGCGGGAGAGCGCGGCCTGGCGATCAGCTTCGTGAGCGCGGCCACCGAGGCCCATTTCCGCCTGATCGAGAAACGCAACGGCCTGCGGCTGCCGCGCGAGCGCGTCGAGGGCTTCGAGCCGACGGAAACCGCGCCGCCGGTGGTGGACGCCTCGGGCACGGGGGGGATCAAGGGGAAGAGGCCGAGCAAGAAGGACAAGCTGCGGGCGGCTGCTGCGCTTGCTGCCGCGCGGGGAGACGCCCCCGAGGCGAGCGACTGACCGCGGCCGATCAGCCCACCGCGTAATCCACCTGATGCCGCGCGATCCGCAGATCGCCCAGCTCTTCACGCACGCGCAGGTGCGCCGGATGCGTGGCATAGCCGTCGAGCGAAGCCTGGCTGTCGAACTCGCTGTAGAGCACCACGTCGCAGGCGTAGCCCACGCGGCTCGAATCGACGCCGACCTCGATGTGCAGCAGGCCGGGTATCTGCCCGCGCAGCGATTCGAACTTGCGCTTGAGCAGCTGCGTGGCCCGCGCCTTTTCTTCGGGCGTGTCTGCGCGCAGGTCCCACATCACGATGTGCTTCAGCATGGCGCTCGCGTGCCCGTGGCGGGCTCGCCGAAAGAAAGATGGGGAATGAAGGTCACACGGGCTCCTGCTGCCTGGCTTGGCGCGACCGATGGTAAGCACGGCATCGCGCCCGGCGAGCCGCGCCTGTGAAGAACAGTTTTCCGCTTTCCCCGCTTCTTCCTTCTGTTGCCTCTACAGCCAGCCCAGCTGCTTCGCCGCCAGCTCCTTCATGACTTCCTCGGCTCCGCCGCCGATCATCATCACCTTCACTTCGCGGTAGATGCGCTCGCTCACGGTGCCGCGCATGAAGCCCATGCCGCCGAGGATCTGCACCGCCTGGTCGGCGCAGAACTGCATGGTCTGGGTCGCGTGGTTCTTCAGCATGCATATCTGCGCCACCCATTCGGGGGCGTTGTGGCAGCCTGCGGCTTCCAGCGCATCGCCTTGCGCCGACACCGCTTCGATCCACGCCTCGGCGGAGGCGATGCGCATCTGCATGTCGACGAGCTTGTGGCGCACGGCCTGGTGCCCGATGAGCGGGGCGCCGAAGGCCTTTCGCTCGCGCGCCCAGGCCAGCGCCTCGTCGAGGCAGGCCTGCGAGAAGCCCAGCGCGCCCGCGGCGAGGCCGATGCGCTCGCCGTTGAAGTTGCCCATGATCATGCGGAAACCTTCGCCTTCGTTGCCGAGCAGGTAGCGCGCGGGCACGCGCACGTTGTCGAAGTGCAGGGTGGCGGTGTCGGAGCACAGCCAGCCCATTTTCGACAGCCGCGTGCGCGTGAGGCCGACCGCGTCGCCCGGCACCAGCAGCATCGAGATGCCGCCCGCACCGCGGCCTTCGCCGGTGCGCACGGCCACGGTGATCCAGTCGGCGCGCATGCCCGAGGTGATGAAGGTCTTCTCGCCGTTGACCACGTAGTGATCTCCGTCGCGCCTTGCCGTGGTGCGCAGCGCCGCCACGTCGGAGCCGCCGCCGGGCTCCGTGATGGCGAGCGCCGCGATCTTCTCGCCGCGCAGCACCGGCGGCACGACCTCGCGGCGCACCGCGTCGCTGGCATGCAGCACCACGGGCGGCAGGCCGATGTTGTGCGAGAACAGGCTGGCGAGCACGCCGCCGCTCTTGCCATGGCGCGCGAGCGCGACCCAGGCCGGCAGCTTGAGCGAATACGAGGCCGGCGTGCCGCCGAGTTCTTCGGGATAGCCCAGGCCCAGCAGGCCCAGTTCGGCGGCGCGTGCATAAAGCGCGCGCGGAAACTCGCCCGCATCGTCCCAGGCCTGCACGTTCGGCGCGATCTCGCTTTCGGCAAAGCGCCGCACCGTGTCGGCGAGCGCGGCGCGGTCGGCTTGCAGCTCGGCGTCCATGCGACCGGCTTCCTGCTAGCCGCGCGGCGGGCGCTTGGCGATGCCCATGGTCTTGGCGAGGATGCCCAGCATCACCTCGTCGGCGCCGCCGCCGATGGAGCCCAGCCGGCCGTCGCGGTACAGGCGCGAGACGCGGTTCTCCAGCGTGAATCCCATGCCGCCCCAGAACTGCAGGCAGGTGTCGGCCACCTGCCGTGTGAGGCGGCCGGTCTTGAGCTTGGCCATCGAGGCGAGCTCGAGCACGTCCTCGCCCTTCACGTGCAGGTCGCAGGCGCGGTAGGTGAGCGCGCGCAGCGCCTCCACCTCGGTCTTGAGCTCGGCGAGCTTGAACTGCACCCACTGCTGGTCGGCCAGCGTGGAGCCGAACATCTGGCGCTGCTGCGCCCACTCGATGGTCTGGGCGATGCAGTCTTCCATGGGCTCCAGCGAGCTCGCGGCAGCCCACAGGCGCTCTTCCTGGAACTGCTGCATCTGGTAGACGAAGCCCTGGCCCTCCTCGCCGATGCGGTAGCGCTGCGGCACGCGCACGTTGTCGAAGTAGATGAGGCCGGTGTCGCTCGAATTCATGCCGATCTTGCGCAGCTTCTTCGCCTTCTCGATGCCGGGGCTGTCCATCGGCACCATCACGAGCGACTTGTTTCGGTGCACGGGCCCGTCGCCGGTGTTGACCAGCATGCACATCCAGTCGGCCTGAAGGCTGTTGGTGATCCACATCTTCTGGCCGCTGATGAGGTAGTCGCCGCCGTCCTTGCGCGCATGGCTCTTCAGGCCCGCCACGTCGCTGCCCGCGCCGGGCTCGCTCACGCCGATGCAGCCGACCATGTCGCCCGCGATGGCGGGCGCCAGGAACTCGCGGCGCAGCTCGTCGCTGCCGAAGCGCGCGAGCGCGGGCGTGCACATGTCGGTCTGCACGCCGATGGCCATGGGCACGCCGCCGCAGGAGATGTGGCCCAGGGCCTCGGCCATGGCCATCGCGTACGAATAGTCCAGGCCCGCGCCGCCAAAGGCCTCTGGCTTGTTCAGGCCCAGCATGCCGAGGTTGCCGAGCTTCTTGAAGACCTCGTGCGCGGGAAAGATCTCCGCCTCTTCCCACTCGTCCACGTGCGGGTTGATCTCGTCGTCGATGAAGCGGCGCAGGGTCTTCTGGATCTCGAGGTGTTCGTGGCTGTACTGCATGAGAGGTTTCCTTGATGAGGCCTGGTGTTCGTCGGATGTCAGGGGCTCGCGAGGCGCGACAGGCGGAAAGCGCCATCGGGTTCCACCGACAGGAAGGTGCGGTCAGTGGCGTGATAGGCACGCGGCTTCAGTGCGGTATCGCGATGAAGGCAGGCGCCGTCCGCGATGTCCCAGACGGATGTTCCGAAGCGATCGGAGCAGGCGAACAGGTGTTGATCGAACACCAGCGCGCCGCCCGGCCGAGCGATCGCGGCACGCCAGTCGGTGTTTTCTGCGGCCGCGGTTTCAGGTCCTGCGAAGCGGTGAAGCGCCTCGCCGCTGCGCACGTCGTAGAGCGTCACGGCAGGGATCATCCATTGGTCGTCTTCGCCGTAGCCCCACACGGCGAGGGTGTGGTCGGCCGTCCAGCACATGGGACTGGCCCAGCGGTAGGCTCGCCACGGCAGCTGTCTCACCGATGCGCCGTCTTCGGATTCCCACGGATTGCCGGCCACCCAATCGTGCAGATTCCACGTCCTCGGAAATCCTGTGGGCGACCAAACCCATCCGTCCTCGGCCACCCAACGGTCATCGGGCGAAACAAGGAGGCGACCATGGAAGTAGTCGAGGAAATGGGCGTCGCCGTTGCGGGGAGCGGCACGTGCAGTCAGCAGCTCGCCGGTGGCCGGGTCACTGACATCGAGCCGGTTCCAGTCGGTGGCATGTGCGAGCAAGGTGCGCCCCTCGTGGGTGAGCAAGGCAATGCCGAACGGCGAAACGTCGCAGTGGTAGTCGCCGCGCGCCAGCCGCATCGTGATCGGCGAAGGAGCGTCGCCGGCCAGATCGAAAACGATACCGTGACTGCCGATGCACTGCACGATCGCGACGAAGCGGCCGTCGGCCGATGCATGCAGTTCAAGTATTTCCTCCGGGCCGATATCTTCGGGCCAGCTTGCGCGCAGCAAGCTGGCTTCCTGGTGTTGGAAGTTCACGCGCCAGAGTTGTCCCCGGACATCGAGTGCGATCCAATTGCCTGGTGCCGCGAGGGCCCTGATATCGAGTACCTCTTCGGAGCGCAAGCCTGGCAGAGAAACTATGGTGCGCGAGAAGGTAAGTCCGCTGACTCGCTCGACGACTTCAGGCCGACCTTCGATGCCGTCCCAGCAGCTCTTCTCTTCGATACCCTGGAGGCATGTCGCGCAACTGCTGCGCCACGGCGGTACATCGGCCCTGCGACATGCCGTGCAGCACAAACGATAGTGCCAGCCTTCTCCGGTGAAACAGCGGATGTAGCTGTCGAGCGGCTTTGCCAGCAGATGCTCGCAGACGTCGCCTGCCGTGACGTCTTCGTGGCCACAGCCCAGCGTCATCCCTTGCCCTCCTGCGATTTCTCTTCGCTGCTGAACACGCGCGGCTGCTGCGCGAGGTGGAAGCCGTCGAAGGGCTTCACAGCGCGGCGCTGCTGCGCCTGCGCATCGGGAGTCGCCATCGGCCAGCCCATGCGCACCTGCGGGCGCGCGCCGTCCACGCGCAGCACGCTGCCGCTGATGAAGCTCGCGGCCGGGCCCAGCAGGAAGACGATGGCGGCGGAGGTCTCGGCCTCGTTGCCGAAGCGCCCGGCCGGTACGGTCTTGCGCATGGCGCGCAGCATGTCGCCGGCCTCGGGCGGGTAGTGGTCCATGCCGCTGGAGGCGATGTAGCCCGGCGCCACCGCGTTCACGCGCACGCCGCTCGCGGCCCATTCGAGCGCGGCCGTCTCGGTGAAGCTCACCATGCCCGCGCGCGCCGCGCCACTGTGTCCCATGTTGGGCATGGAGCCCCACATGTCGGCCACGATGTTGACGATGGCGCCGCCGTTGGCCTGCATGCT
The DNA here is from genome assembly GCF_048302515.1 of Variovorax sp. 350MFTsu5.1. Classification (NCBI taxonomy): domain Bacteria; kingdom Pseudomonadati; phylum Pseudomonadota; class Betaproteobacteria; order Burkholderiales; family Comamonadaceae; genus Variovorax; species Variovorax sp. 350MFTsu5.1. The sequence continues at coordinate 486,476 of NZ_CP157620.1, forward strand.
CTGCAGGTAGCACTCGCGCGCGACCAGGAAGCCGCCCGTGAGGTTGGTGTGGATCACCGCCTCCCAGCCCTTGGCCGAGATCGCATGCAGCGGCGTGATGTACTGGCCGCCCGCGTTGTTGACCAGCCCGTCGACGCGGCCGTGCGCGGCGACGACGGCGGCGATGGCCGAGCGCACCGCGTCCTCGTTGCGGATGTCGAAGGCCTGCGTGGAGGCCTTGCCGCCGGCGGCCTCGATCTCGGCGCGCACCGCGTCGAGCTTCTCGGGCTTGCGGCCGACCAGCACCACCTGCGCGCCCAGCGAGGCTAGCTCGTGCGCGGTGCAGCGGCCGATGCCGGAGCCGCCGCCTGTGACGACGATGACCTGCCCGTCGAACAGGCCGGGGGCGAAGACGGAGCGATAGTGGGAGGAGGGAGCGTTCATGTGAATGGTTTTCGCAAAGACGTGGGCTGGTTCCCGTCATGCATCGGCGACCTGCGCGACCACATGCCGCGCCGCCACCTGCGCGCCCACCGCGACATGCAGGGCGACCTTGCCGGCGCGCGGCGCGCAGTGCACGTGCTCCATCTTCATCGCCTCCAGCGTGACCAGCGGCTGGCCCGCCGCGACGGCCTCGCCCTCGGCCACCAGCAGCGCGATCACGCGGCCGTTCATGGAGGCGCGCAGCAGGCCGTCGCCGCCATCGGCGCCTGCTCGGGTGGCCGGCACGTGAGTGAGGTCGTCGAGGCGGTGAGCCTGTCCGTCGTGGTGGAAGAACACACGGCCGTCGTGCCTCGCGACGAAGGCTTGCGCGGAAAGCCTGTCGCACGAGAAGCGCAGGCTGCCGTCGCCGGGCATGTCGAGCAGCGAGAGCTGCATCGGCGCCTGGCCGTCCAGCGCGATGTCGAAGCGGCCGGCGCCGCGCGGCGTCACGCGTGCGGCGTGCACCGTGCCGTCGAGCTCGAAGCGCAGGGCGTTGGGCAGCGTGTGCGCCAGCGGCGAAGGCCAGCCGCGTTCGCCGAGCTGCAGCCGCAGTGCGGCGAGCAGCGCGGCGCGGTTGCGGCCTGCTTCGTCGGTGGCGAGCAGCGTGTCGATGTGGTCGGCCACGAAGGCGGTCGTCGCCTTGCCGCCGGCGAACACCGTATGCGACAGCGTGCGCTCCAGCAGCTGCTGGTTGGTCGGAATGCCGAGCGCGACGGTGTCGTGCAGGCCGGCCAGGAGCCGCTGCCTCGCGTCCTCTCGCGTGCCGCCGTGGGCGACCAGCTTGGCGATCATCGAGTCGTAGAAGGGCGGTACCTCGGCGCCGTCGCGCAGGGCGTGCTCGGTGCGCAGCGCGGCGCTGGGGCGCCATGCGGCCAGCGTGCCGCTCTGCGGCATGAAGCCCTGCCGCGGATCTTCGGCGCACAGGCGCACCTCGATCGCGTGGCCGGAGAAGCGCACGTCCTGCTGCGCGATCGGCAGCGGCTCGCCGGCCGCGACGCGCAATTGCAGCTCGACCAGGTCGAGGCCCGTCACCGCTTCCGTCACCGGGTGCTCGACCTGCAGGCGCGTGTTCATTTCCATGAACCAGTAGCGGCCCTCGGCATCGAGCAGGAATTCGAGCGTGCCCGCGCCTTCGTAGGCGATGGCCTTCGCCGCGGCGACGGCGGTGGCGCCCATGCGTTCGCGCAGCGCTTGCGAGACGGCGGGCGAGGGCGCTTCCTCCACCACCTTCTGGTGCCTGCGCTGCACCGAGCAGTCGCGTTCGCCGAGGTGGATGGCGTTGCCGTGCCTGTCCGCGAACACCTGCACCTCGACATGGCGCGGCGCGACGATGGCGCGCTCCAGGATCACGGTGGCGTCGCCGAATGCATTGAGCGCTTCCGACTGCGCGCTGCGCAGCTGCTCGGCGAAATTCGCGGCCGAGGTGACGAGCCGCATGCCGCGCCCGCCGCCGCCGGCGGTGGCCTTGATCATCACCGGCCAGCCGATGCGCGCGGCTTCGGCGGCCAGCGTCTTCTCGCTCTGGTCTTCGCCCTGGTAGCCCGGAATGCAGGGCACGCCCGCCGCCTGCATCAGCCGCTTGGCGCCGGCCTTGTCGCCCATCGCGCGAATGGCTTCGGGCGAGGGGCCGATGAAGACCAGGCCGGCATCGCGGCAGGCCTGCGCGAAGGCCGCGTTCTCGGCTAGGAAGCCGTAGCCGGGGTGCACCGCGTCGGCGCCGCTGGTGCGCGCGGCCTCGACGATCGCGGCGATGTTCAGGTAGCTCTGCGTGGGCAGCGGCTCGCCGATGTGCACCGCCTCGTCGGCGAAGCGCACGTGCTCCGAACCGGCGTCGGCGGTGGAGTACACGGCCACGGTGCGATAGCCCATGGCACGGGCGGTGCGCATCACGCGCACCGCGATCTCGCCGCGGTTGGCGACGAGGATCTTGCGGAATCCGGTAGTGGTGCTGTTGCTCATGGCCGTGCCACCCCGAACTGCATGGGCTGGGTCGCACGGGCATCGGCGTCGCGGCACACCGAGAGAACCTCGGCCAGCACGGCGCGCGTGTCACGCGGGTCGATCACGCCGTCGTCCAGCAGCAGCGCGCTGGTGGTGAACACGCTCATCTGCCGGTCGAAGCGCTCGATGACCTGCTGCTGCATCGCGTCGATCTTCGCCTGGTCGACCGCGCCCTTTCGTGCCATGCCGGCCTCCATCACGATGGCCATGGTCTTCGCCGCCTGCTCGCCGCCCATCACGGCGGTGCGCGCGTTGGGCCAGCTGAAGCAGAAGCGCGGCGCGAAGCCCCGGCCGCACATGCCGTAGTTGCCCGCGCCATACGAGGCGCCGCACAGCAGCGTGACCTGCGGCACGGTGGCGTTCGACACCGCCTGGATCATCTTCGCGCCGTGCTTGATGATGCCGGCCTCCTCGTGCGCGCGGCCCACCATGTAGCCGGTGATGTTCTGCAGGTAGACGATGGGCGTACGCGACTGGCAGCAGGCCTGGATGAAGTGCGTGGCCTTGGTGGCGCCGTCGGAGTCGATGGGGCCGTTGTTGGTGATGATGCCCACCGCATGCCCTTCGAGCCGGATGTGGCCGCAGACGGTGGCGCTGCCGTAGTGCTCGCTGAACTCCAGGAACTCGGAGCCGTCGGCGATGCGCGCGACGACCTCGCGCATGTCCACCGGGCGTCGGCCGTCGCTGGGCATGATGCCCAGCAGGTCCTCGGCGTCGTAGCGCGGCGGCGCGAACCGGCGCGGCGCCTCGTCGCGCGCCCAGTCGATGCCGCCGAGGATCGTGCGCGCGATGCGGATGGCGTCGCGGTCGTCCTCCGCGAGGTAGTCGCCCAGGCCCGAGATGTGCGTGTGCATCACCGCGCCGCCTAGTTCTTCCTCGGTGGCGATCTCGCCGGTGGCCGCCTTCAGCAGCGGCGGTCCCGCGAGGAATGCGCGCGTGCGGTCGCGCACCATCACGATGTAGTCGGAAAGACCGGTCTGGTAGGCCCCCCCGGCGGTCGAGGAGCCGTGCGTCACCGTCACCACCGGCAGCCCCGCGGCCGACAGCCGCGCGAGATTGCGGAAGATGTTGCCGCCGCGCACGAAGTCCTGCACGCGGTAGTGCATGAGGTTGGCGCCGGCGCTTTCCACCAGCTGCACGTAGGGCAGCCTGTTCTCCAGTGCGATCTCCTGCACGCGCAGCTGCTTGTCCAGGCCCATGGGCTGCAGCGCGCCGGCGTCGATGCCGGAGTCGGAGGCGTTGACCATGCAGCGCACGCCCGCGACGTAGCCGATGCCGGAGATCAGGCCGCCGCCGGGCACGCTCTTCGAGAGGTCTGGGTTGTCCTGCCCGAGCCCGGCCAGCGAGGCCAGCGGCAGGAAGGGCGCGCCGGTGTCCAGCAGCAGCGCGATGCGCTCGCGCGGCAGCAGCTGCCCGCGCCTGGCGAAACGCTCGGCCGATGCGCCGGAGGCCGCGACGGCGCGGGCCTCGTGCTCGCGCAACTGGCCGAGCAGCGCCAGCATGCTGGCCCGGTTGGCCTGGAAGGTGTCGCCGGCCGTTTGCAGCCGGGATTCGATGACTGGCATGTGAGAGTCCGTGCAGATCGTTTTTTTCGCTCTGCACGGACTCTAGGATGCGGGCGCCGCGCCCGCTTGCGCTTACTAGCTGGCGCGCACCCGGCGGCCGGCGACCGGCGCGTCGAGGCTGCTGCCGGTGACCACCCAGTAGATGAAGATCAGCACCGCGCCGGCCGTGCCGAACACCGTGAGGCCCATGTAGCTGCCGCCGATGGCCAGCGCGTCGACCGGCGCGGCGGCGGTGCAGACCATGCTGGCCGCGCTCATGCCCACGTAGTGCATGGTGCATACCGCCACGCCCATCACGGCGGCGGCCGCGACCTTGTGCGTGAACTTGCGCAGGTTGAAAGCCAGCCACAGGGCCGCCGCGGCGGCGGTGACGGCGATGAGCACCGACAGGCCCACCGTCGTCAGGTCGAAATTCATCGAGGCGCGCATGTTCATCGCGAACATGCCCATGTAGTGCATCACGCACACGCCGATGCCCGCCAGCAGGCTGCCGCCGAGCCAGCCCGAGCGGCTGAACTTGCGCCGCCCGCCGGCCATGTACAGCGCGATGCCTGAAATCAGGATGGCCGCCACCAGCGACACCACCGTGAGCGGCATGTTGTACGAAATGGCTATCGGCAGCCGGTACGCCAGCATGCCGATGAAGTGCATCGACCAGATGCCGATGCCGCCCAGCGCCACCGCCGCGCAGGTCACGACGGCGAGGTTGGGCTTGCCGTCCGCGCCGACCATCCGCCCGGCGCAGATCAGGGCCACCAGCGAGCCCGCGAAGGAAATGAGGAAGGAGAGCGCCACCATGCCCAGGGAGTACTCGGGCGACAGGATCTGGCCTACGACGAGCGGAGTCATGCGATGTCCCTTTCAGGTCAAAAGAGCGCCTCGCGGACCCCCCGCCGCCGGATGCGGACGGGACGCCACAAGACGTCCCGCGCAGTCTGTAATGTTTGTTTGTAAAAGTAAACTGAAATTTACACTTATTGTTACCCTACCTTACGGGGCGAATCCGATAGATCGCATTGTTGCGGTCGGCCGCCATGTAGATCGAGCCGTCGCGGCCCACCGCGACGCCCGTCACCACGTAGGGCGGAGGCAGCCCGGGCCCGGGCGCGAGGCCGATCGGCAGGTTCTCGGCGACGGTACGGCGGCTGCCGGCGGGCACGATTTCGACCAGCCGGCGCGCCGCGCTCTCGGCCACGATGAAACTGCCCCAGGGCGTCTGCGCCAGGCCTTCGGGCAGGGCCAGCCCCTCGGCCACCGCGCGCAGCGGAGCGCTGGCGTCCAGCGGAATGCGCAGCAGCCGGCCGGCCGCCTCGGTCACGTAGAGCGCGCCGTCCTGGCCGACGATCATCTGCACCGGGCCGTTCAGGCCGCTGGCGAGCACTGACTTCTGCGCGAACTTCGGCCCGCTCGCGCGTGTGATGCTGCCGGTGGCGATCTCGGCGTAGATCACGCTGCCGTCCGGCATGGGAATGGCGTCGAACGGCGCCTTCAGCCCGTGGATGGTCTCGACCGTCTTCAGCGTCTGCCGGTCGACCAGCTGCACCGTGCCGGTGAACCACGAGCTCAGCGCGAAGAGCTTCGGCGACAGGCCGACGGCGAAGGGGTAGTCCAGCTCCGGGTCGCGCTGCATGCGGAAGATGTCGCGCACCTCGCCGGTGCGCACGTCGACCTGGCGGAAGCCGAAGACGTCGGCCACCCAGAGGTCGTTGCCGTCGATCTTCATGCCGGCCGGCGCCGCCACCTTGCCGCTGGTGAGCGTGCGCAGCTCGCCGGTGGCGGGGTTGAAGGCCTGCACCTCGTTGTTCGCCATGTTCGAGACATAGATCGTCCCGTCGGGAGCGATCGCCAGGTTGTCGAGCGAGGGCCGCAGCTGCTTCGCGACCGTCTTGCGGCCGGTGGCCAGCTCCACCCGCACCAGCTCTCCGCTGCGCGCGTCGACCACCCAGAGGTTGCCCTTGCCGTCGAGGTTGGCGGCGGCCGGAATCTTGAAGCCGTCGGCGATCACGGTCATGTTGCCGTTGGCCGGGTCGATCTTCACCACCTGGCCCTTGAACCACAGCGGCCCGTAGAGCATGCCGTCGGGCCCCACTTCGAAGCCGTTGAAGCCGCCCATGTCCTTCCTGATGAGCCGCGGCGGCTTCTGGCCCTCGCGGTCGATCTCCCACAGCGTGTCGCCCAGGAACACCTGCGAGGCGTAGAGCCTGCCGTTGCGGCGGTCGAAGTCCAGCGAGTTGAGGCCGGGTAGGTCCTTGGCCAGCACGCGCATGGGCGCGGTGTCGCTCTCGCGGTAGCGCAGCATGCCCATCAGGTAGTTGGTCCAGGCGAGCTCGCCCTTCGGGCCCACGGCGATGTCGTCCGCCTGGCCTTCGGGCGCATCGATGAACACCCTGGCCGCGCCGGTGCTGCGGTCGACCTCCCACATCGTGTTGCCCAGCACCGAGCCCGCGAGCAGCCGGCCCTTGGCGTCGACGGCCAGCCCATGCACCCCGGCGAAGGCCGAGGGCGCGACCAGCGCCTCGGGCGCGGCCCACGAGGCGGGCCGCGTGGTCGGGGCGGACTGCGTGGGCGAGGGTGGGGCGGAGGCCGGTGGCGAGAGGCTGCTGCAGGCGCCCAGCAGGGCGAGGGTGGCGGTCAGCGCGATGGCGCCGAGGCTGCTTCGACGTGGCATGGTTGGCGTCTCCTCTTGTTGATGCGCGCAGCAGTCTAGGAGCGCGGCGGGGCCGCGGAGTCCCCACGGGGACAGGATGCGGACTTTCGTCCGCTGTGGATTACCCGCGGCCTTCAGCTGCGGTTCAGCCGCAACTCAGCCGCGCAGCATCTGCGTCGCCGTGTGGATCAGCAGCCCCACCAGCCCGCCCACCAGCGTGCCGTTGATGCGGATGAACTGCAGGTCGCGCCCGATGTGGCGCTCGAGCTCGACCGTCATCTCCTGCGCGTTCCACTCGCCCACGCGCTCCTCGATGTAGCGGCGGATGTCCTCGCGGTAGCGCTCGATGGCCAGCGGCGCGGCGGCCTCGATCTGCTCGTTGATCCAGCGGCGGATGGCCTCGTCGCCCTGCAGCCGCGTGCCCAGCGCGCCGGCCATCGACGCGATGCGCCGGCGGATGCTCGAGTCGCTGCGGCCCAGGTCGTCGTGCAGCCACGCGAGCATCTCGCCCCACAGCCCGTGCAGGTAGTCGCCCAGGGCGGGGTGCGCAACCAGCTCCGCGCGGATCTGCTCGCCGCGTTGCTGGAACTCGGGGTCGAGCTTCAGGCGCACCACGAAGTCGTCGACGAACTGGTCGAAGCGCCTGCGCATCGGATGCTCGGGCTCGGCCGCGAGCTCGCCGATGGTGCGCGCCACGGCAGCGACGATCTTGCGCGTGGCCAGCTTGGCCGCCACCTGGTCGAGGCCCACGTAGCGCAGCGTCCTGATCTCGCGCGCGATGGCCTCGGTGATGTGCGCCTGCACCTCCTCGCCTTCGAGCAGGCCGGCCACCTGCTGCAGCACGTCGTCGAGCAGTGCCTGGTGGCGCCCGCCGGCCGTGAGCGCGTCGAGCGCCTGGCCCGTCAGGCGCGAGAGGTCGATCTTCTGCAGCCCGGCCGCGGCGGCGCGGCCCATGAAGTCGCGCACGCGCTCGTCGTCGAAGGCCGAAAGGCCATAGCGCGTGGCGGCCACGCCCCATTCGCCGAGCTTCTCGCCGCTCGCGGGGCGCGCCAGCCAGTCGGCGATGCGCCCGGCCGCGTCGAACTGCCGCAGCTTGCCGAGCACCTGGGCGGTGCTCAGGAAGTTGTCGCAGATGAATCCCGCGAGCTTGGCGCCGATGCGGTCCTTGTTGCTCGGGATGATGGCGGTGTGCGGAATCGGCAGGCCCAGCGGATGGCGGAACAGCGCCACCACCGCGAACCAGTCGGCGATGGCGCCCACCATCGCCGCCTCGGCGAAGGCCGCCACGTAGCCCCAGGCCGGGTGCCGCGCATGCAGCACGCTCGCCACCGCATAGAGCAGTGCGGCGCCGCACAGCAGGCCGAGCGCGACGCGCTTCATGCGCCGCGACGCGTCGATGCTGGCGGCGCTCTCAGCCAATGCTCGGCGTGGATGCCAGGCGCTCCATGAACAGCTCGCAGCGCGCGAGCTGCTCGAGGCTCACGTACTCGTCGGGCTGGTGCGCCTGCTCGATGCTGCCGGGTCCGCACACCACGGTGGGGATGCCGGCGTTCTTGAAAAGACCCGCTTCGGTGCCGAAGGCCACCAGCGTGGTGCGCTCCTCGCTCGCCAGGCGCTGGGCCAGCAGCGTGATGGGGTCGTTGGCGGAGCCCAGGAAGCTCGGGATCTCGCAGATGGTCTCGAAGCTGAAGCCCGCGTCGGGCGCCACCTTCTTCATCGCGGGTTCGAGGCTGCCCGCGTAGGCGACCACCTCGGCCTGCATCTTCCCGGCGTCGGCGGTGGGAAGGTCGCGGAATTCATAGCGGAACTCGGCGTCGCGCGGCACCACGTTGTCGGCGATGCCGCCGTGGAACTGTCCCACGCTCGCGGTGCTGAAGGGCACGTCGAAGCCCTCGTAGCGGGGCTCGCTGCGCTCGAAGCCCTCGGCCATGTCGCGCACCTTGCCGATCACGCGCGCGGCCATCTCGATGGCGTTGACCGACTTCGGCGTGAGCGAGGAGTGCGCCTCCTTGCCGCGCACGCAGCACTTGTAGCGGTACACGCCCTTGTGCGCGATGGCGGGCACCATGCTGGTGGGTTCGCCCACGATGCAGGCCAGGGGCTTGATGCCGGCGTCGCGCATGTCGGCGATGAGCTCCTTCACGCCGAAGCAGCCGATCTCCTCCTCGTAGCTGAAGGCGAAGTGCACCGCGAAGGGAGAGTCGCTCTCCAGGAAGCGCTTCGCGTTCGACAGCGCGACGGCGATGAAGCTCTTCATGTCGGCCGAGCCGCGCCCGTAGAGGCGCTCGTTTTGCACCACGGCCGAGAGCGGATCGACGCTCCAGTCCTGCCCGTCCCAGGGCACCGTGTCGGTGTGGCCCGAGACGATCACCCCGGCCGGCTTGCCCTCGCCCAGCGTGGCGAAGAGGTTCGCCTTGGTGCGTTCGGCGTTGTAGGTGATGCGGCTCTTCACGCCCAGCGCCGCGAGGTGGCTCTGGGCGAAGTCGATCAGTTCGAGGTTGCTGTTGGCGCTGATGGTGTTCATGCGCACCAGCGTCTGGGCCATCAGCAGGCTTTGGGGGGAAAGCGTATGGGGCATGCAACACATTCTCCCGGAAGTCGGCGCCGCGCGTGCATGGATGTCGAAGCTGTCACGCGAAACGGGTACCCTGCGCCTCTTCATTCCGGACGGAGAAACCTCGACCATGCGCACCTCTCTTCAGATCGCCCTGACCGCCACCGCAGCCCTCGCACTGGCCGCCTGCAGCAGCACCGGACCTTCCGGCGGCAGCAGCAAGCTGCTCACGCTGGACGGCAACCCGCCGCTGGTCATCGCCCATCGTGGTGCATCGGGCTATCTGCCGGAGGAAACCCTCGAAGCCTACGCCCGCGCCATCGAGCTCGGCGCCGACGTGATCGAGATGGACCTGATCTCCACCAAGGACGGCGTGCTCATCGCCCGCCACGACCCCAATCTCGCCATCAGCACCGACGTGGCCAGGCACCCCCGCTTCGCCTCGCGCAAGAAGACCATCAAGGTCGACGGCGAAACCCAGACCGGCTGGTTCAGCAACGACTTCACGCTGGCCGAGATCAAGACCCTGGGCGCCATCTCCACCGACGCCGAGCGTCCGCAGGAATTCAACGGCAAGTACAAGGTGCCGACCTTCCAGGAGATCATCGACTTCGCCAAGGCCAAGTCGAAGGAAACCGGCCGCACCATCGCCATCTACCCCGAGACCAAGAACCCGACCTACTTCCGCGACCTGGGCCTGCCGATGGAGGACAAGGTCATCGCCGCCATCAACGCGGCCGGCTGGAACAGCAAGACCGCGCCCATCTACGTGCAGTCCTTCGAGCCGGGCAGCCTCAAGTACATGAAGAGCAAGGGCCTGAATACGAAGCTCATCCAGCTCATCGACGGCGACAGCGTCGACCTGAAGACCGGCGCCGTGACCTTCGCCGTGCCCAGCGACCGCCCCTACGACTGGACCAAGGCCGGCGACAAGCGCAACTTCGACGCCATGGTCACGCCCGCGGGCCTGGCAGAGATCAAGAAGTACGCCGACGGCATCGGTCCCTGGAAGCGCTACATCGTGAGCATCAAGGGCACCATCGGTGCCGATGGCAAGCCGGTGGACGTCAACAAGGACGGCAAGATCAACGACGCCGACGCCACCTCCACGGCGCCCACCTCGCTGATCGCCGACGCGCACAAGGCGGGCCTGTTCGTGCACCCCTTCACCTTCCGCAACGAGTCGCGCCGCCTGGCCTCCGACTACAACAAGGACGGCAAGAACGAATACGGCGTGTACTACAAGCTCGGCGTGGACGGCGTGTTCACCGACTTCACCGACACCGCGCTGGCCGCGCGCGCCGACTACCTCAAGAGCATCGGCCGCTGATCGACCGGGTTATCGTCCGAGCATGGCCACAGACGACACCTCCTCGCCCGACCTCTCCCCGCGCGACCTCGAACTGCTTCGCATGGCCATCCGCCTGTCGGACGAATCGAAGGCGCGCGGGCGCCATCCCTTCGCCGCGCTGGTGGCGAACGAGCGCGGCGAGGTCGTCGTCACCGCGGGCAACAACTCGATGCCGCCCGAGGGCGATCCCACGCAGCACGCCGAGCTGGTGGCCGCCGCGCAGGCCGCGAAGCTGCTCACCCCCGAGGAGCTCGCGCGCTGCACGCTCTTCACCAGCGCCGAGCCCTGCTGCATGTGCGCGGGCGCGATCTACTGGACCAACATCGGGCGCGTGGTGTACGCGCTTTCCGAACACGCGCTGCTGGGCCTGACGGGCGACCATCCCGAGAACCCGACCTTTTCGCTTCCCTGCCGCGAAGTCTTCGCGCGCGGGCAGCGGCGCGTCGAGGTGGTGGGGCCGCTGCTCGAGCAGGAAGCCGCCGCGCCGCACGTGGGCTTCTGGACCGGCGCGCACTGAGGAACTGAGGAAAGGCCCCGGCAACCCGCTGGGGCTGCGTGTTTCCCGAGGTGCCCCGAAATGCCAGAGTGGATAGACTGGCGTTTTGAGACGGTCTATCCCCATGAAACTCATCGACTCGATCGTCACGCAGGCGGCTGGCATCGCCGCCGTCCGACGTGACCTGCACGCACACCCCGAACTCTGCTTCGAAGAAGTCCGCACCGCCGACGTGGTGGCAGGCAAGCTCACCGAATGGGGCATCCCCATCCACCGCGGCCTGGGCACCACCGGCGTGGTGGGCATCGTCAAGAACGGCACCAGCAACCGCGCGGTGGGCCTTCGCGCCGACATGGACGCACTGCCCGTCACCGAGCTCAACACCTTCGCCCACGCCAGCAAGCACCACGGCAAGATGCACGCCTGCGGCCACGACGGCCACACGGCCATGCTGCTCGCGGCCGCGCAGCACCTGGCGAAGCACCGCAACTTCGACGGCACCGTCTACCTGATCTTCCAGCCCGCCGAAGAAGGCGGTGGCGGCGCCCGCGAGATGATCAAGGAAGGGCTCTTCGAGAAATTCCCGATGGATGCCGTCTTCGGCATGCACAACTGGCCCGGCATGAAGGCCGGCCAGTTCGCGGTGAGCCCGGGCCCGGTGATGGCCTCGGGCAACAAGTTCTTCGTCAACGTGGTGGGCAAGGGCGGCCACGCGGCGCTGCCGCAGACCGGCATCGACCCGGTGCCGATCGCCTGCGAGATCGTGCAGGCCTTCCAGACCATCCTCACGCGCAAGATGAAGCCGACCGATTCGGCCGTCATCTCCGTCACCACCATCCATGCCGGCGAAACCAACAACGTGATTCCCGACAACTGCGAACTGTCGGGCACGGTGCGCACCTTCTCCATCGAAGTGCTCGACATGATCGAGGCGCGCATGAAGCAGATCTGCGACCACATCTGCGCCGCGCACGATGCCACCTGCGAGTTCCGCTTCGAGCGCTACTACCCGCCCACCATCAATACCGAGGCCGAGGCCGACTTCGCGCGCCGCGTGATGGGCGGCGTGGTCGGCCCCGAGAACGTGCTGAAGCAGGAAGCCGCCATGACCTCGGAAGACTTCGCCTTCATGCTGCAGGCCAAGCCCGGCGCCTACGCCTTCATCGGCAACGGCGACGGCTCGCACCGCGACGTGCACCATGGCGAGGGCCCCTGCACGCTGCACAACGCGAGCTACGACTTCAACGACGACCTGATCCCGCTGGGTGCCACCTGCTGGGTGCAGATCGCGGAGCAGTTCCTCAAGCCCGGCGGCAGCGCCGCCTGACCGTCTTCCTGGTCGCCTGATTCACCGAGAGAGGTCCAGCGCCACATGATCGGAATCGCCGAAGCCTTTTCGCCGCGCTACGCACAGGCGCGCCAGAAGTTCCTGCAGGGCTGCGTGAGCGCCGGCCTCACGGTCGAGCCGCATGCGCACCCGCTCAAGGGGCGCGAGGGCGAGGAGCTCTCGATGGACGTGGCGCTCGACGGCGAGCCCGATGCGCCGAACCTGCTGGTCGTCAGCAGCGCGTGCCACGGCGTCGAAGGCCACTGCGGCAGCGGCGTGCAGGTGTTCGCGCTGCACGACGCCGAGTGGCGCGAGAAAGCGAAGGCGCAGGGCGTGTCGGTGCTGTACGTGCATGCGCTCAATCCGCACGGTTTCTCGCACGGCCGGCGCGTGACGCACGAGAACGTCGACCTCAACCGCAACTTCATCGATTTCTCGAAGCCGGTGCCGGTCAACGAGGCCTACGCCAAGCTGCACGAGCTGCTGCTGCCCGACACCTGGCCGCCCACGCCCGAGAACCAGGCGGCCATCGAGAAATGGATCGGCAAGCACGGCACCACCGCCTACCAGGCGGCCGTGACCAGCGGCCAGTACCAGTTCGAAGACGGCCTCTTCTACGGTGGCAAGGCGCCGACCTGGAGCAACAGGACCATCCGCGAGGTGTTGCGCCGCCATGCGGGCCAGGCCAAGCGCATCGCGTGGATCGACCTGCACACCGGGCTGGGCCCGAACGGCCTGGGCGAACGCATCTTCGCCTGCCGCGACGACAAGGCCGCCTACGCGCGGGCCAACGCGTGGTGGGGCACGCCCGCGGCGCCCGTCACCTCCATCTACGACGGTTCATCCACCTCGGCGCTGCTGCGCGGGCTGATGTGGGATTCGGTGTACCAGGAGTGCCCGCAGGCCGAGTACACCGGTATCGCGCTCGAATACGGCACGCTGCCCATCCTCGAAGTGACCGGCGCCCTGCGCGCCGACCACTGGCTGCACAAGCACCCCGAGGCGCCGGCCGAGCTGGCGGATGGCATCCGCGCGCGCATGGTGGAAGCGTTCTACACGGACACCGACGCCTGGCGCGGGCAGATCGTCAGCCAGGCGCGCCAGGCGATGTTCCAGGCCGTCGACGGCTTGACGGGCTGACGCCGCGGCCGGAGAACCTCAGGTCCTGACGCGGCCGTCGCCCGTCAGCATCGAGAGCTCGACGAACTTCGAGCCCACGTGGTTCCTGGCCGAGAACGACACCTCGAAGCCGCCGAACTGCTGGCGGTCGATGCTTTCCAGGCCCGCGATCAGGCTCTCGCGCGTGGGCTTGCCCGGCGCCTTGCGCAGGCCTTCGACCAGCACCTTCGCGGCCAGGTAGCCCTCCAGGCTCGAGAAGTTGACGCTCGCGCCGTTGACCTTGCGCGCCGCCTCGGCGAACTCGCGGGCCAGCGCGTTGGCTTGGTTGTAGGGCGAGGGCACCACCTGCGTGATCATCACGCCGGCGCCGTCCTTGCCCAGCTCGTCCGCCAGCGCCTGCGTGCCGACGAAGGACATGTTGAAGAAGGTGCCGCCATAGCCTGCCTTGCGCGCTTCGCGGATGAAGGCCGCGCAGGCCTTGTACGCGCCCACCTGCACCACGGCGTCGGGCCGCGCCGCGACGATGGCCTTCACCGCCTGCGCCACGTCGGCCGAGTTGCGCTCCACGGTAGCCAGCGCGACCGGCTTGAGCTGCTGCTCGCCGAGCGCCAGCGTCACGCCGTCGAGGCCGGCCTTGCCGTAGGCATCGTTCTGATAGAAGACCGCGATCTTCTTCAGGCCCAGGTGGGTGAGCTGCTTCACCATCAGCGCCGTCTCGTCGTTGTACGAGGCGCGCAGGTGGAACACGTTCTTCTGGAAGGGTTCGCGCAGCGACATTGCGCCGGTGAAGGGCGCCACGAAGGGCACCTTGTCCTTCACCGCCAGCGGCAGCGCGGCCAGGCTGGTCGGGGTGCCGATGTAGCCGAAGAGCGCGAAGACGTCTTCCTCGATCAGCTTCTGCGTGTTGGCCGCGCAGCGGTCGGGTTCATAGCCGTCGTCCAGGTTCTTGATGACCACGTTGCGGCGGCCCGGCTGGGCGTTGTACTGGTCCAGGAACAGCTTGGCGCCCTGGTGGAACTGGATGCCCAGCTGCGCCGCCGGGCCGGTGAATGCCGCCGACTGGCCCAGCACCAGCGGCGTGTCCTGCGCCCGGGCGAGGCCGAAGCCGCCCAGCGTGGCGGCCGCGCCCGCGGCCAGAGAAAAACGACGTCGATTCAACAACATGATGAAAACCCACTCCTGCGCTCTGAATCGCGCACAAATTAGACTTGCCCGATGGCCCACGCACCGGATACCTCGCTCGAAGAAGCGCCCTCCCAGCCCGCAACGACCACCGTGCTGGGCGCATGCCCGCACGACTGTCCGGACACCTGCGCGCTGGTCACCACCGTCAGGGACGGCGTTGCCGTGAAGCTGCAGGGCAACCCCGCCCATTCGCACACGGGCGGGGTGCTGTGCACCAAGGTGTCGCGCTACATCGAGCGCAACGACCATGCGGAACGGCTGGTTCAGCCCCTGAAGCGGGTGGGCCCCAAGGGAAGCGGCCAGTTCGAGCCGGTGAGCTGGGACGCCGCCCTGGACGACATCGCGGCGAATCTTCAAGTATTACAGGGAAAACCCGAAGCTATTGTCCCCTATAGCTATGCGGGCACCATGGGCCTGGTGCAGGGCGAGTCGATGGACCGGCGCTTCTTCCACAAGCTGGGCGCCAGCCTGCTGGACCGCACGATCTGCTCCATGGCCGGCGGCGAGGCCATGCTCTACACGCTGGGCGGCAAGGTCGGCATGCGCATCGAGTTCTTCGCCGAGGCGAAGCTGATCCTGATCTGGGGCAGCAACTCCATCGCCAGCAACCTGCATTTCTGGCGCCACGCCCAGGCCGCCAAGCGCGCCGGCGCGCGGCTGGTGTGCATCGACCCGCGCAAGACCGAGACCGCCGACAAGTGCGACGAGCACATCGCGCTGCTGCCCGGCACCGACGCCGCGCTGGCGCTGGCACTGATGCACGAGCTGATCGTGAACGACTGGCTCGACCACGACTACATCGCGAACCACACGCTGGGCTGGGAGCAGCTGCGCGAGCGCGCGCTGCAATGGCCGCCGTCGCGCGCGGCGCAGGTCTGCGGCATTCCCGAGGAACAGATCGTCTCGCTCGCGAAGGCCTACGGCACCACGAAGCCGGCCGCGATCCGCCTGAACTACGGCATGCAGCGCGTGCGCGGCGGCGGCAACGCGGCGCGCGCCGTCGCCTGCCTGCCGGCGCTGGTGGGCGCCTGGCGCGACCGCGCGGGCGGCCTGCTCTTGAGCAGTTCGGGCCACTACCCGGTGGACCGCGCCGCGCTGCAGCGCCCCGACCTGCTGGCCGGGCGCAAGCCGCGCACCATCAACATGAGCACCATCGGCGATGCGCTGCTCGACACCGCCAACCCGGTGAAGGCCATCGTGGTCTACAACAGCAACCCGGTGGCGGTGGCGCCCGAGTCGGCCAAGGTGGCAGCGGGCTTCGCGCGCGAAGACCTCTTCACCGTGGTGCTGGAGCAGTTCCGCACCGACACCGCCGACTACGCCGACTACCTTCTGCCCGCCACCACGCAGCTGGAGCACTGGGACATCCACTGCAGCTACGGCCACACCGACGTGCTGCTGAACCGCCCGGCCGTGGCGCCGCGCGGCGAGGCCCGCAGCAACGCCTGGGTGTTCCGCGAACTGGCGAAGCGCATGGGCTTCACCGAACCCTGCTTCTCCGATTCCGACGAGACGCTGTGCCGCACCGCCTTCGCCGAGCGCAACATCGATTTCTCCGAACTGATGGCGCAGGGCTTCAGCAGCCTGAAGCTGCCCGAGGCGCCTTTCGCCGAAGGCGGCTTCCCCACACCCTCGGGCCGCTGCGAATTCTTCAGCGACCGCCTGCAGGCCATGGGCGTGGACGGCCTGCCCGACCACGTGCCCAACTGGGAGCCGGCAGGCAGCTCGACCGAGTTCCCGCTGGCCATGATCTCGCCGCCGGCGCGCAACTTCCTCAACTCGACCTTCGTCAACGTGACGAGCCTGCGCGCCATCGAGGTCGAGCCGCTGCTGGAGATCCACGAGGCCGACGCCGCCGCGCGCGGCATCGAGGACGGCGCCACGGTGCGCGTGTTCAACAAGCGCGGCGAGCACCGCTGCCGCGCCGAGATCTCGCGCCGCGCGCGGCAGGGCGTGGTGCACGGCATGGGCATCTGGTGGCGCAAGCTCGGCATGGACGGCACCAACGTCAACGAGCTCACCAGCCAGCGCCTGACCGACATCGGCCGCGGGCCGACCTTCTACGACTGCCTGGTCGAAGTCGAGAAGGTGTGAGGCGCTTTCGCTTTCTTCCGGCCCTTCCGGCCCTCGCGCTGGCCGGCTCGCTGCTTCTGCTCACCGGCTGCGCCGACCTCGGCTACTACTGGCAGTCCGCCAGCGGCCACATCGGCATCATGCGCGCCGCCAAGCCGGTGCCCGAATGGCTGGCCGATCCATCGGTGTCGTCGGCGCTGAAGGCCAAGCTCGAACTCACGCAGCGCATCCGCCGCTTCGCCTCGGCCGAACTCGGGCTGCCCGACAACGCCAGCTACAAGTCGTACGCCGACCTGCATCGCGCCGCGGCCGTCTGGAACGTGGTGGCGGCGCCGCACTATTCGCTCACGCTCAAGAGCTGGTGCTTTCCGGTGGCGGGCTGCGTGGGCTACCGCGGCTACTACACCGAGGAAGCGGCCAAGGCCGAGGCCGAGGAGCAGAAGAAGCAGGACCTGGAAGTGGCCGTTTACCCGGTGCCCGCGTACTCCACGCTGGGCTGGATGAACTGGGCCGGCGGCGATCCGCTGCTGTCGACCTTCATCGGCTATCCAGAGGGCGAGCTCGCGCGCATCGTGTTCCACGAGCTCGCGCACCAGGTGCTCTACGTGGCGGGCGACACGGTCTTCAACGAGTCCTATGCCACCGCGGTCGAGCGCATCGGCGGCGCGATGTGGCTGCAGCGCGAGGCCGGCGATGCGGCGCGGCGCGAGTACGCGCAGTTCGACGCGCAGCGACAGGAGTTTCGCGCGCTGGCGCTCGACACCCGCCGCGCGCTGACGAAGGTGTACGAGTCGCCCGAAGCCAAGGCCAAGGACTGGACGAAGGTGGAAGCCATGAAGCAGGCCGCCATGGCCGACTTCCGCGAGCGCTACGCGAAGCTGAAGGAGGGCTGGACCGGCCCGCGCCAGAACGCCTACGACGCCTGGGTGGCGCGCGCCAACAACGCGGCCTTCGGCGCGCAGGGAGCGTACGACGATCTCGTGCCCAGCTTCGAGAAACTCTTCGAGCGCGAAGGCCGCGACTGGCCGCGCTTCTATGCCGAGGTGCGGCGCATCGCGAAGCTGCCGACCTCCGAGGAACGCCGCGTCGCCCTGCAGGCAGCGACGGGTATCCTCCAGACCCAGACCACACCTGAACACGACAAGACCGGAGATCGCGGTGCCTGACATCCACATCGAACGCAACCACACACTGGGCATCGCACGCGCGCGCGTCGTCGCGCGCAAGTGGATCCAGCAGGCCGAGCAGGAGTTCGGCCTCGAATGCGTCTACACGCAGGGCGAGGGCTGCGACACTGCCACCTTCACGCGCGCCGGCATCGACGGCACCGTCGAAGTCACCGACACCACCTTCAAGCTCGACGCGACGCTGGGCTTCCTTTTCAGCAGCTTCAGCGAAATGATCGAGGCCAAGATCACGCGCAACCTCGACGCGATGCTCGATGCGCCGCGAGGCGGCGGCACGCGTCTCGCCTGAGCGCGCCGAAGTTCAGACGATGGTGTAGCCGCCGTCCACCGGCAGCGCCGCGCCGCTCACCATCGAAGCGCCATCGCCCAGCAGGAAGAGGACGGGCGCCACCACTTCCTCGACCTGCGCGAAGCGGCCCAGCGGAATGTTCTTCAATGCGGCCGCACTCTTGGCCGGATCGGACCAGGCCTGCTCGGCCATCGGCGTGAGCGTGACGGTCGGGTTCACGCTGTTCACACGGATGCCGTGCGGCCCGAACTCCAGGCACAGCGAACGCGTGATGGCATCCATCGCCGCCTTCGAGGCGCAATAGCAAAGATGCGCGTCGAGCGCCACCAGCGCAGCCTGGCTCGAAACGTTGACGATGCTGCCGCGCACGCCGGCCGCGATCATGGCCTTGCCGCAGCGCGAGGCCACCAATGCCGCCGCGCGTGCGTTGACGGCCATCACAGCGTCGAAGCTCTCGGCCTGCATCTCGATGGCCGATTCGAGCAGCGCGATGCCGGCGCAATTCACCACCAGGTCGAAGGCGGGCAGGGGCGCGAGCGCGCGTTCCAGCGCGGGCGCGTCGGCCACGTCGAGCACCAGCGGCGTGCAGCCGGCTTCGGTGTGCAGCGCCGCCAGTGCCGCGGCATTGCGCCCGACGGCCGTGACCTGCGCGCCTGCCTGCGCGAGCCGCGCCGCCACCGCGCGGCCGATGCCGCTGCTCGCGCCGGTCACGAGGGCGCGGCGCCCGGAGAAATCGAAGGAAGTGGTCATTTCAGCCGCTGCATCGCATCGCGCAGCGCGGGGTAGAGCGATTTGTAGATTTCGAAGCGCTCGCGGTACGCGGCCTGTGCGCGGGGCTCGGGCCGCGCCCGCTCCACCAGCGTGACCCAGCCGCGTTCGGCGGTGGCCGCATCGACCAGCCCGGCGCCGAGCGCCGCGAGCATGGCCGCGCCCAGTGCCGCTTCCACTTCCTGCTCGATGGTGAACACCGGATAGCCCGTGATGTCCGCCACGATCTGCATCCAGAGGTCGGAGTGCGCCGCGCCGCCGACCACGATCAGGCGCTCGTCCAGCGGCTGGCCGCTCTGGCGCCCGGCCTCGATGTTGTGCTGCAGCGCGAAGCTCACGCCCTCGAGCACCGCGCGGTACAGGTGGGCGCGGCTGTGCGCCAGCGAAAGCCCGATGAAGGCGCCCTTGGCCTGCGCGTCCCAGATCGGGCTGCGTTCGCCCATGAGGTAGGGCAGGAACACCAGGCCCTCGGCGCCGGGCGGCACGTCGACCGCCTTGCGCTCGATCAGCGCGTGCGCGTCCTCGCCGGTGCGCGCGGCCTCGGCGATCTCCGCCTGGCAGAAGGCTTCACGGAACCAGGTGACCGCGGCGCCCGCCGTGATCGCGCCGCCGAACACATAGCTGCGGTCCGCGCCGCGGTACACGTGGGGCATGGTGATGAGCCGGTGCCGCGCATCGACAGTGGGGCTCACGAAACCCCAGCACATGCTGGTGCCGATCATCGCCACGTGGTCGCCGCTGCCGGTGACGCCCGCGCAGAAGGTGGCCACCGCCGCATCGACGCCGCCCGCCATCAGCGGCATGCCCTCGGCGAGGCCCAGCTTCGCGGCCCATTCGGCGCTCAGCCCGCCGACCACGTCGCTCGACTCGACCAGGCGCGGCGGCATCATGCGCGACGGAATGCCGAGCATCTCCATTGCCTCTTGCGACCACTGCCGACGCGCCGCGTCGTACACGCCGCCGATGTTGCCGGCCGAGCTGTGGTCGACGGCGAGCTCACCCGTGAGCCGCCAGTTGATGTAGCTGTTGGGCGGCAGGAAGTGGCGCGTTTTCGCCCACACCTCGGGCAGGTGCTCGCGCACCCACAGGATCTTGGTGAAGCCGTAGTAGCTGTCCACGCCGTTGCCGGTGATGGCCTGCAGCCGCGCCACGTCGACGTTCGCGTTCACCGAGTCGACCTCGGCGGTGGCGCGGCGGTCCATCCAGATCAGGCAGGGGTGCAGCGGGCGCATGGCCTCGTCGACCGGGATGCCCGCGCCGCCGTAGAGGCTGCTCACGCACATCGCGGCAATGTCGGCCGGCGCGACGCCGCTTTTCGCCACGCAGGCGCGCACGCTCTCGCACACCGCGTCGAACCACACCTCGCAGTCCTGCTGCGCCCACAGCGGCTTCGGCGTCTCGGGCTGGTAGGCCACGCTCGCCTGAGCATGCACATTGCCGTCGATGCCGACCAGCAGGCACTTGGTGCTTTGCGTGCCGATGTCGACGCCGATCACGTATTTCATGTTGTCCCCTGGCTGGTTGTCTCTCGGGATCGGGGCTGCGGTTTCAGCAGCACCTTGATGGAATCCAGCGAGTTTGCCAGCGCGAAGGCGCGCTCCCATTCGGTCAGCGGAAAGTCGTGCGTGACGATGCCCTTCGAGGTGACCAGCCCGCGCGCCAGCAGGTCGATGGCCACGGGGTAGCAGTACGGCCCCAGGTGCGCGCCGCGCACGTCGAGCTCCTTGCGGTCGCCGATGATCGACCAGTCGGCGCTGGTCTCGGAGCCGAACACGCTGAACTCCACGAAGCGGCCGAGCTTGCGGATCATCTCCAGCCCTTGCGTCACGCCGATGGGCGCGCCGGTGGTCTCGATGTACACGTCGCAGCCGTAGCCTTCGGTCAGCCCCTTGACGATGGCGTCGGCGTTCTCCGTCTTCGGGTTGATGACGACGTCGGCGCCGTACTGCTTCGCGAGCGCGAGGCGCTCGGGCACGAGGTCGATCACCACCAGCTTCCTCGGCGTCTTCAGCGCCGCCACCTGCACCATCATCAGCCCCAGCGGGCCGGCGCCCGCGATCACCACCACGTCGTCGAGCTGGATGTCGCCGCGGTTCACCGTGTGGATCGCGCAAGAGAGCGGCTCGATGATGGCCGCGTCCTCCAGCGAGATGCCGTCGGGAATCCTGTGCACGCGCGCGGTGGGCGGCAGGCGCATGTAGTCGGCCATGCCGCCGTCGGCCACGATGCGCTGGAAGCCGAAGATGTTGTGCACCTCGCACATCCAGTACTTGCCCGAGGTGCAGAAGCGGCACTTGCCGCAGGGCACGATCTGCTCGGCGATCACGCGGTCGCCTTTCTCCACGCCGAAGTGTTCGGCCGCGCCTTCGCCCAGCGCCTCGACGTAGCCGAAGAACTCATGGCCCGGGATGACGGGCGCCTTCACCCACGAGGGCTGGCCGTCGCCGCCCCAGAACATCTTCGCGCCCGAATGGCACTTGCAGTCGGAGGCGCAGATGCCGCAGGCGGCGATGGAGATCAGCAGCTCGTTGGCGCCGATGACCGGCATGTCGACGGTCTCCAGCCGGTAGTCCTTGGGGCCGTGGCACACCACGGCCTGCATGGAGGCGAGCTGGGAGATGGCGCCCGAGGTGCCGGGCTGGAGCTTTTGATAGGACACGGGATTCCTTGGGATCGTGGAAGGGGGAAGACGAAGAGAGGAAAGGGAACGAGGGCCGGGAAACTCAGCGCTTCGCTTCTCGGCTGATGAAGATGGCGAGCAGCACGATGCCGCCCTTGATGATCAGCTGCAGGTACGGCGACACGCCGATCATGTTCAGCCCGTTGTTCAGCACGCCCAGCAGCAGCGCGCCGACCAGCGTGCCCACGATGGCGCCGCGTCCGCCAGCGATGGAGGTGCCGCCCATCACCACGGCCGCGATGGCGTCGAGCTCGAAGCCCACGCCCACGCCGGGCTGCCCGCTGGTCACGCGCGAGGCCTGCACGATGCCGGCCACCGCGGCGGTGAAGCCGCTGAGCGCATACACCAGCAGCTTGTAGCGCGACACCCGAACGCCCGAGAGCCGCGTGGCCTCCTCGTTGCCGCCGATGGCGTACACGTAGCGGCCGAAGGGCGCCATGTTCAGCAGCACGTAGGCTGCCAGATACGTCGCCAGCATGATGAGGATCGGCACCTTGATGCCCGCCAGCACGCCGCCGCCGAGGAAGGCGAAGGAATCGGGCAGCCCGTCGATGGGGTAGCCGCCGGTGTAGATCAGCGCGATGCCGCGCGCGATGCCCATGGTGGCCAGCGTCACGATGATGGGCGGCATGCGCAGGTAGGCCACGCAGTAGCCGTTGAACAGGCCGATCACCACGCCCACGCCAAGGCCGAGAGGCACCGCCAGCACTGGCGGCAGGCCGAACTGCACCATCAGCCCCGAGGCCAGCGTGCCCGACAGCGCCACCACCGCGCCCACCGAAAGATCGATGCCGCCGGTGAGGATCGCGGCCGTCATGCCCACCGCGATGATCGCGTTGATGGACGACTGCAGCGCGATGTTCTGCAGGTTGCTCCACGAGAGGAAGTTGTCGGTCGCGACGATCATGAAGACCGAGATCGCGACCAGCCCCACCAGCGGCAGGAAGGCCGTGGAGCGGCGCAGCTGGGTGAAGAGGCCGCCCGCGGGAACCGGAGGCACGGGGTGATGGCTGGCGGTGGCGTTCATTGCAGGCCCCCTTTGGTTGCGTGGCGCATGATGTCGCCGGAGTTGATGGAGTCGCCCTCGAGCGTGGCGACGATGGAGCCGCCGGAGAACACCGCGACGCGGTCGCACATGCCGACGATCTCGGGCAGCTCGCTCGAAATCATCACGATCGACTTGCCCTGCCGCGTGAGCTCGCGCATGAGCCCGTAGATCTCGGCCTTGGCGCCCACGTCGATGCCGCGCGTGGGCTCGTCGAAGATCAGCACTTCGCAGTCATGACCGAGCCAGCGCGCGATCACCACCTTCTGCTGGTTGCCGCCCGAGAGCGTGGCCACGCGCGTCTCGATGCCTGGCGCCTTCACGCCCACGCGGCGCGAGAGTTCGTTCGCCGAGCGCTCCTCCGAGGCCCGGCCGACCAGTCCCGCGCGGCGGTGCCTGCCGAGGTTGTTCAGCGAGATGTTGAAGCGGATCGTGAAGTCGGTGATGAGCCCCTCGACCTTGCGGCTCTCGGGCAGCAGGCCGATGCCGTTGTCCAGCGCCTGCGTCGGGTCGTTCAGCCGTACGGGCACGCCGTTGCGCAGCACCGTCTTGCGATGGGCGCGGTCGGCGCCCATCATGCCCAGCGCCAGCTCGGTGCGGCCCGATCCGACCAGCCCGGCGAAGCCCAGGATCTCGCCCTCGTGCAGCTCGAAGGCGTTGACCGGCCCGCCCCTGGCGAGCTGGATGTGCGGCACCTCCAGCACCTTGCGCCCGCGCGGCGCGGGCTGCGGTTTCGGCGGAAAGCTGTGCTCGATGCGCCGGCCCACCATCATCTCGACCAGCGCGTCCACGTTCGTCTCGCCCACCTCGGCATGGCCCGCGTTGGCGCCGTCGCGCAGCACGCTGATGCGGTCGCACACCTCGAAGATCTCGTCGAGGTGGTGCGAGATGAAGATCATCGCCACGCCCCTGGCGCGCAGCTCCCGCATGATCTTGAACAGGTGCCCGGCCTCGTTCGGCGTGAGCGTGGCGGTCGGCTCGTCGAGCACCAGCAGCCGCGCCTTCAGCGACAGCGCCTTGCCGATCTCCACGAACTGCTGCTGCGCCACCGAGAGCCGGCAGATCGGCGCGTCGAGGTCGATCTGCACGCCCAGTTCGTCGAAGAGCTCGCGCGCCGAGCGCTTCATCGCCGCCTTGTCCATCAGCCCGAAGCGGTTCCTGAGGTAGCGGCCCAGGAAGATGTTCTCCACCGCGTTCAGGTACGGAACGAGGCTGAATTCCTGGAAGATGATGCCGATGCCCGCCGCGATCGCGTCGTTGTAGCCCGCGAACCTGCATTCGCCGCCGTCGATGAAGATGCGTCCCTCGTCGGCCTGGTGGATGCCGCCGAGGATCTTCATCAGCGTCGACTTGCCCGCGCCGTTCTCGCCGAGCAGCGCGTGCACCTCGCCCTTGTGGATCGACAGGTCGATGCCCGAGAGCGCCTTCACGCCGGGAAAGCTCTTCGAAACGCCTTCGAGCCGGAGGATTTCGGCGGTGTCGTTCATGGCCGTGCGCTGCTTCGGGCGTGGGTTACCAAGTGAAGGTCTTCGCGCCTTCGGCGTCGATCAGCTTCACGTCCACCGGCACGGCAGCCGGCACGTTGGCACCCCACTTCTTCGCCAGCGCGATGCCGATGGCCAGGCGGATCTGGTCGCGCGGGTACTGCGCGGTGGTCGCGATGAACTTCGAGCCCGGCTTCTGCATCGCCTTGATGGCCTCGGGCGCGCCGTCCACGCTGGCGAGCTTCACGTCCTTGCCGCTCGCCTCGATGGCCGCGAGCGCGCCCATCGAGCCGCCGTCGTTCACGCTGAAGATGCCCTTCAGGTCCTTGTTGGCCTGCAGGATGTTCTCGGTCACGGTGAGCGCGGTGGCGCGCTCCTGCTTGCCGTTCTGCGTGCTCACCACCTTGATGCCGGGGTACCTGGCAAGCGCCTCGCGGCAGCCCTTCACGCGCTCCAGGATGGGCACCACCGGAATGCCGTCGAGGATGGCCACGTCGCCCTTCTCGCCGATGTTCTTCGCGAGGTAGTCGCAGGCCAGGCGGCCGGCGTCGGTGTTCTTGGAGCCCACGAAGGAATCGACCGGGCCCTGCGCATTGGCGTCGACCGCCACCACCACCACGTTCGCCTTCTTGGCCGAGCGCACGGCCGACTGCACGCCGGTGGAGTCGGTCGGGTTCAGCAGGAGGATGTCGACCTTCTTCTGGATCATGTCCTCCACGTCGCCGATCTGCTTGGCCACGTCGTGCCGCGCGTCGGTGGTGACCACGGTCGCGCCGATGCTGGCGGCGGCTTCCTCCAGCGCCTGCTTCATGGTCACGAAGTAGGGGTTGTTGAGCTCCTGGAAGGTCATGCCGATGCGCAGCGGCTGCTTCGCCGACTGGGCCTGCGCGGCCGAAGTGCCGCAGACCAGCGCGGCGATGCATGCGGCGAGGGCGGTGGCTTTGAGAAGTTTCGTCATGGTGGCTGTCTCCTTGAGGTTGTCTCGCTGTTTGAAAAAACGCTGGCAAAGGGCCGCCCCGCGCGGCGCCTTTCTTGCGCCGCGCCGGAAACGACGCGGGGGGAACTCGGTGAGGTGCCGTGCGCTACGGCGGGCTGGCGGCACGCGAGGCGGCTGCCTGCATGCGGTGGAACTTGCGGAACTTGGTCGGCGGCATGCGCTTGTGCAGCAGGAACTGCCGGTTGAAGTTCGACACGTTGTTGAAGCCCACGTCCATGCAGACGTCGAGCACGGGCTTCTCGCTGTTGGTGAGCAGCTCGCAGGCGCGGCTGATGCGCAGCCGGTTCACGTAGCGCACGAAGGACTGGCCCGTGTGCTTGCGGAAGGAGCGCGAGAACGCGCTCGGGCTCTGGCCCACCAGCTCGGCCAGCATCGGCTCGCGCAGCTCGTCGCCCAGATTGGCGGCGATGTGCGCCAGCACGTTGTTGATGGCATGCGACATGAAGGCCTTCGGGTCGGGCTTGAAGGCAGGGCTCGCGAGGCGCTGGCGGTCCTGGCCGTCGGCCAGCAGCTCGAGCAGCGACAGCAGCAGGATCACCCGGCGCAGGCCGCGCGCCTCCAGCAGCGATTCCATGATGGGCTTGGCCGCCGCGGCGGTCTCGGCCGAGAACAGCAGGCCCGAGCCCGATTCGGCCAGCAGCGGCGCGACGCGCTCGAATTCGGGGAAGGCCGCGGCCATGCCCTGCACCAGCGAGGCCGGGAACTGGATCACGATGCCGCGCCGCTCCACGCTCTGCCCGGCGGGCACGTCGCTGATCCAGTTGTGGGGCAGGTCGGGGCCCATCAGCACCAGGTTGCCCGGCTCGAAGTGGCCGACGTGGTCGCCCACGAAATACACGCCCTCGGTCTCGACGATCAGCTGGATCTCGTACTCGGGATGGAAGTGCCAGCGCACGGTGCGGTACGGGTAGCCGTGGGCCCAGCAAGTGAACGATTCGTCACCGCGGACTTCGACGATTTCCAGGTCGGGTTGCATGGGGCGGACTGTACGAATCGCTCCCGATGCCAACAACCAGAGATAGCGCCCTGAATTGATACTTTCTTGACCCTGGAAGGGCCGCTGGAGGCCGCCCCGCTGGCCCTCATTGCGCCGCAGCAAGGGCCTTTCTCCCCGGGGGAGCGGGCCGGACGGGGCTGTCGTTGCTGCACTGCGGAATCGGCGGGGCCTGCGGTGTCAAGAATTCATAGGTGTTTTCCCGCCCCGGCGGGGTGGCTGCGGCGGCGCGGCACACTCGGGCGCATGACGACGACCGCTTCAACCAACACCGCATCCGCTTCGCCGGCCGGCCCGCTGGCCGGCCTCAAGGTCATCGAGCTCGGGCAGCTCATCGCCGGGCCTTTCGCCGCGCGCACGCTGGCCGACTTCGGTGCCGAGGTCATCAAGATCGAGCCGCCGGGCGCGGGCGACCCGCTGCGCACCTGGCGGCTGCTGAAGGACGGCACCTCCGTCTGGTGGCAGGTGCAGTCGCGCAACAAGCGCTCGCTGGCGTTGGACCTGCGCGAGGCGGAGGCGCAGGCCATCGTGCGGCAGCTCGCTGCCGAGGCCGACGTGCTGATCGAGAACTTCCGCCCCGGTGCGATGGAAGGCTGGGGCCTCGGCCCCGACGAGCTGCTGGCCGCCAACCCCGCGCTGGTGATGCTGCGCATCAGCGGCTACGGCCAGACCGGGCCCTACCGCGACCGCCCCGGCTTCGGCGTGGTGGCCGAGGCCATGGGCGGGCTGCGCCACCTCACCGGCGAGCCGGGCCGGGTGCCGGTGCGCGTGGGCGTCTCGATCGGCGACACGCTGGCCTCGCTGCACGGCGTGATCGGCGTGCTGATGGCGATGCAGCACCGGCATGCCACGGTGAGCGCGGAATTCCCCAAAGGGCGCGGGCAGGTGGTCGACGTGGCGCTGTACGAGGCGGTCTTCAACTGCATGGAAAGCCTGCTGCCCGAGTACGGCGCCTTCGGCGCGGTGCGCGAAGCGGCCGGCAGCGCCTTGCCGGGCATCGCACCGACCAATGCCTACCGCTGCGCGGACGGCGGCTACGCCATCGTCGCGGGCAACGGCGACAGCATCTTCCGCCGGCTCATGGAATGCATCGGCCGGCCCGACCTGGCCGCCGACCCGGCGCTGGCGGGCAACACGGGCCGTGTCGCGCAGGTGGAAATGCTGGACGCCGCCATCGGCGACTGGGCCGCGCAGCGCACGGTGAGCCAGGTGCTGGCCGCGCTCGACGCGGCGCACGTGCCGGCCGGGCGCATCTACACCATCGCCGACATCGCGGCCGATCCGCACTACGCCGCGCGCGGCATGCTGCAGCAGGTGCGCATGTCCGATGGCAGCGATCTCGCGGTGCCCGGCTTCGTACCGAAGCTGTCGCTCACGCCGGCCAGCCACCGGCGCAACGCGCCCGCGCTGGGGGCGGACACCGACGCGGTACTGAAGGAGATCGGGTTGAGCACGCAGCAGATCGCGGCGCTGCACGAGCGGGGCATCGTGGGCTAGTTCGCCACGGGGCGATTCACGGGCGCGAAACCGTCCTCGTGCGATAAAGCGGCAAAGGAGAGAGTCCATGGCTGCAGCAGCGAACGAGCGACGGGAAGTCCACAGGCGCGACAACAACGGCAATCTTCCGTCCATGAAGAGCGAGCTTTCGGAATCGGACGAAAAGAAGCTGGAGCGCTTGCTGCAGGAGCTTCGCCTGCGCCGCATGGCGCTGGAGCCGAAGTTCTCCGACGACGTGATCGTCTGGCCGCCCCGCACGGCGGAGGCCGGTGGCGCGGAGCTGGCGACGCTGAGCGCGATCAACCTCGGCAACGCGGCGGATGCGATAGGCGAGGGCGTGCGCGGCCGCGGCGCGCCGAGGATGAAGCTGCTCAAGCAGGTCGAGGGCGTGTCGGTGATGCGCGCCAATTCGTCGGCCCTGCTGGCCATGCGCCGCAACACGCCGGGGTTGCGGATCGCGCCGGCGGCGTGGGCCTATTTGCAATACATCCGCCCGCTGGGCGACGAACTGGAGGCGAGCGCGATTCAGGTCGCCGCGGGCACCAAGGTCAAGCGCTTCGAAGTGCGTTTTGCCGACGCGCAGGGAAAGCCGGTGGCGGGCGTGCGGGTGAAGGCGCTGGTGGACTGGGACGGCGCGCACGTGCCGGCCGTGACCGACGGCGACGGCATCGCGAGCCTGGGGATTCCGGTGCTCTACCGGCGCGTGGAAATGATCCTGGTCGAGCCGGAGCACACGCACTGGTCGGTGTTCGTGAAGGGTTTCGAGCGGGTCGATGCGCCCAAGCGCCTGAACGTGCTGGCCGCGCCGCTGGCGCCCGACAGTTTTCAGCTGCTGGCGAACTACGCGCCCTACGATGCGCAGGCGGGCGAGGGCGTGACGGTGGGCGTGATCGACAGCGGCGTCGGGCCGCACGCCGGCATCACGGTGGCGGGCGGAGGCTGCTTCGTCACCGGCGAGAACCCGGCGGATTTCCTGGACAACGGCATCGGGCACGGCACCCATGTCGCCGGCATCATCGCGGGCCGGATGGCGGCGGACACCGGCATCTACGGCCTCGCGCCCGCCTGCCGGCTGATGGCCTACCGCGTCTGTCCGAAGAGCGGCGAGCGCGGGCGCGCCAAGTCGACCGACATCGCCAGCGCGCTCGACCGGGCGATCGCCGACGGCTGCCACATCGTCAACATCAGCATGGGCAGCCTGGAGCCGATGCCGGAGATGCCCGACATCCTCGAGAAGGCGCGCAACGCGGGCGTGGTGGTGTTCGCCGCCACCGGCAACGACGGCCAGTCGCTTCTGCGCTATCCCGCCCGCTACAGCCACACCCTGGCGGTGGGCGCGCTGGGGCGCGACGGGACCTTTCCGGCGGACTGCCCCGAGAGCTTCCAGGAAAGCGAGATTCGCCGCCGCAAGGAATTCGTCGCCGAGTTCTCGAACTACGGGCTTTCCACCGATTTCATCGGCCCCGGCGTGGCGGTGCTGTCGGCTTTTCCGGGCGACCGTTACGCCATGATGTCCGGAACTTCGATGGCCACGCCGTACTCCTCGGGAATGGCGGCCCGTTTGTTGTCAGGGGATAACAAGCTGCTTAACATGCCGGGAGGCCCTGAAAAGGCCGACGCCATCGTCAGGATGCTGTCCAAGGCAGCGAAAAAGGTGGGTTGGCCGGCCGAGTACGAAGGTTTTGGAGTTCTGAAGTGACCAGCATCGTGTTGACCTACACAGGCAGTCCCCGCAAGAAATTGTCGGCGGAAGCACGGCTGCGCCGCTGCGTGCCCGGTGTGGTGCTCACGGCCAAGACCAGCACGCTGATGGAAGCCCAGGTCGACGACGAGCAGCTCGCCGCGCTCGAGCAGAACCCGGAATGGGCCGTCTCCCAGCCTACCTTCGCGGAAATCCGCAAGCCTGTCTTCAATCTGAAAAACGCCAGGGCCAAGCTCGCGAAGTAGTCGCGCAGCGCGCTGCGCGCAGCGCGCAGCAAGCAATCACTGGGGCCGCAGATGGCCCCGGCGCTTTTCTGGAGGGAGCTTTTCCATGTCCGATGCAGACATCCAGGTCGTGAGCAGTTCGTGGGCCGGCATCCAGCGCGTCGCCGCGACGCCGAAGCCGCCGGAGTTCTTCAAGGGCCGCAAGGGCTATGCGCCTGGCTTCCTGGGGGATGACTGGCACGTGGAACTGCCGGCCATCGGCGAATCCATTTCCACGGACGACATCGCCACGCTCGAGGACGGCTCCTTCGAGCTCAAGTATCAGCACTTCAGCACGGTGCAGTGCATCTCGCGGCGCGTGCCGCTCTACTCTGCCTGCAACATCGACGGCTCGAAGTCGAAGAACGTCCCCCGCCACGACACCTGGAACTACGATGGCCGCATCAAAAAGGAATACCAGATGCTGCGCGAGGCCTACGGCCCCGGGCAGGAAGGCAAGTTCTCGCGCGGCCACATGACGCGCAGGCAGGACCCGAACTGGGGCGCGCTGGCGACGGCGCAGAGGGCCAACATCGACACCTTCTTCGCCACCAACGCCTGCCCCCAGTGGCAGCCCTTCAACGACGGGCTCTGGGGCGACCTGGAGGACTACGTCCTCGGCAACGCCCAGGGCGACGACAAGCGAATCAGCGTCTTCACCGGCCCGATCCTGCGGCAGGACGACCCGGAGAGATTCGGCATCCGCATTCCGCGCGACTTCTGGAAGGTGGTCGCCTTCATCAGCGAAGCGACCGGCGAGCTCAGCGCCATCGCCTACCTGATGAGCCAGGGCACTTACCTGGATTCGGGCGTGGCCCGCGACCTGGAAGACTTCGGCACCTCGCAGCGCCCGCTGGCCTTCATCGAGGCCGAAACCGGGCTGCGCTTCGAAAGCCTGGAAGGCCGCGACGTGCTCGACGGCGCGGACCTCGCCTTCGTGCAGCCCATCCGGCGCTTCGCCGATACGAAGCTGCCGGGCTGAGCGGGCCGCGAGTCGGCGTTCAGCCGCGCAGCGATTCGATCAGGTCGATGTACTTCTGCTTGGCTTCGTCGGCGCTCAGGCCCTTCTGGGCCGTCCACGCGTCCCACTTGGCACGGGCGACGATGTCGCTGAAGCTGGGCTTCTTGGCGGTGTTGTCGCCCTCGGTGGCCTGCTTGAACAGGGCGTAGATCTTCAGCAGCGTCGGGTTGTCGGGACGCT
Organism: Variovorax sp. 350MFTsu5.1; assembly: GCF_048302515.1. Lineage (NCBI taxonomy): Bacteria > Pseudomonadati > Pseudomonadota > Betaproteobacteria > Burkholderiales > Comamonadaceae > Variovorax > Variovorax sp. 350MFTsu5.1. Next base: position 517,363 of record NZ_CP157620.1, read on the forward strand.
CGGCGAGCAGCTTGGAATTGGCCTGGGCGGCTTCGAACAGGGCGTTGAGGTCGGACATGTCGGTCAGGGGGATGTGAAGCGGAAAGCCCGCATCTTAAATCCTGCGGTACACGACCGTACCGACGCGGTTCAGTCCCGCAGCCCGGCCCTTGCCAGTTCCACGTCCAGCCGCTCCCGCGCATCCGCGGGCTTCAGCGCCGCCGCCTTTTCGTACAGCCGCGTCGCCTCGCCCATGCGCGATTCGCCGTGGAGCATCAGCTGCGCGCGGGCGTATTCCATCATTCCGGCGGCCGAATGGGGATGCAGTTCGAGCCCGCGCTCGAACAGCTCCAGCGAGGTTTCGGAGCGCACGCCGTAGGTCATGCGCCCGACCAGTGCGCCGACCTTGTCGATCACTTCGGCGTGGAACGAGGCCAGTGCGAGGTGCGCGTCCGCATGCCGGGGCTGCAGCTCGATCACCCGCTCCAGCGCGCCCTTGAGCTTGCTGCCCAGGCCCTGCGCCAACGCGCGCGCCACGCTGATGCCCTGGCTGTAGCGGCCCAGCGCATATGACTGCCAGTAGAGCGCCTGGCAGTTGTCGGGCTCGGAGTCGGCCTGCGCGCCGGCGCGTTCGATGACCTGGCGGAACATCGCGAGCCGCACCGATTCGCGCGGCTCCAGGTAGTTGGCGTAGATCGCGGTCGCCTGGTTGGCCAGCGCCATTCCCTCGGCGCCCTGCAGCAGCCCGATGGCCGCGGCGCGCTCGAACTCGCCGCTGTGATACAGCGCCCAGCCCTCGGCGAGCGCCGAGCCCTCGGCCGGCACCGGCAGTTCGTGGCCGGCATGCAGGCGCGCCCAGTGAGGCAGAACGCTGCGCGCGTCGTAGCGGGGAGAGTCGGCCCAGGGCAGGGGAGTCCAGGGTTCGGTGCCGGCATTGGTGCCGGGGGCGCCGGCGGACATCAGCGAAAGCGGTTTGAAATCGTGGTGGGGCATGTTCTAGACCGCCATATCGACAGGAGAAGCCGAGGCGCCGGCAGCGTTTGCGCCGCCGGGGTCTTCGCCGTTGTAGGCATTGCCGAGCGCCAGCAGGTGGCGCCGCTGTTCGGGCCCGAGGTAGGGCGCGAGCAGGTGCAATGCATGGAGGCCGCCGCGCATCAGCGCGCCCTGCGCATGTTCGGGTTCCAGTGCCTCGCGCGGGTTGCGCACGTATTCGTAGCTCAGCCAGTAGGTCAGCACCACCACCATGCTCTGCGCGAGCGTGTCGACCTCGTGCACGTCGATCTCCAGGTGGCCGGCGCGGCTCAGGCCGGCGATGAGCTGGCGGATGGCGCGCGCCTTGTTCTTCAGCACCAGCTGGAACTGGGTCTCCAGCCTGCGGTTCTTGCTGAGCAGGTCGTTGAGGTCGCGGTAGAGAAAGCGGTAGCGCCAGATCAGCTCGAACAGGCTGTGCATGAAGAACCAGGCGTCCTCCACGTCGTGCACGCCCTCGCTGGCGTGCAGCAGCTCGTCGAGCTCGGCTTCGTAGGCCTCGTAGAGCTTGTTGATCAGCTCTTCCTTGGCCGGGTAGTGGTAGTAGAGATTGCCCGGGCTGATGTTGAGCTCGCTCGCCACCAGCGTGGTCGAGACGTTCGGCTCCCCGAAGCGGTTGAACAGGTCCAATGCGGCTTCGAGGATGCGTTGCGCGGTGCGGCGTGGCGCCTTCTTTGCCATGTCGTGCCCCCGATGTCTCGTTCGTCTCTCTTGGGGACACTCTAGCGTATGTGCACCGCACCATGAAGGCACGGGCCATGTTTTGCCGCACCGGCTTTCTTGTGCAGTGCCGCAATCGCGGCCGCCCGGCGCGGCGGCCTGCGCGGGGTCAGCCGGCCTTGCTGCGGCGCAAGGTTTTCTTGGCGGCGGGCGCGGCCGCCTTGCGGGCCGCGGTCTTGCGCGCGGCGGTGGCGGTAGCGGTGCCCTGCTGCGCCTTTTTCAGTTGGGCTTCGAGCGCCTCGACGCGCGCCTGCAGCGCGGCCATGTCGGCGGCGCTGGGCGCGCCCAGCTTCTCCATCGCGCGCGCCACGCGCTCCTCGAAGATGTTCTCCAGCTTGCCCCACTGGCCGGCGGCCTTGGTGCCGAACTCGCTGGCGAAGCCCGCCATGCGCTGCTGTGCCTGGGCCAGGGTCTCCTCGGCGGCCTGCTGGGTCTTCTTCTGCATGCCGGCGCCGTCGCGCACCAGCGCCTCGAAGGCCTTGCTGCCTTCCTGCTGCATCTTGGCGAAGGCACCGAGGCCGGCAAGCCAGATCTGCTGGGCGGAATCCTTGATGCGGTCGGCGGCCTTGCCGTTGCTGTCGTCGTCCTGGGTAGCCATGCGATTCGTTCCTTTTCCTTTGCCTGCAAACAATCGCCTGACTCTAGCCGCCCGGCGGCCTCTTCATTAGAGCTTCGCGTCTATGGGGTGAAGCTCCCCGGCAGAGGCTCAGGCCGAGATGCCGGCCGCGCGGCTCGCGTCCAGGTGGGCCTTGGCGCGCTCGGCCAGCGCCATTTCGCCGGGGGTGCCGGGCACGTAGGGTACGACGGGCAGCGGACGGCCGTGCGAATCGACCGAGACGAACACGATCAGGCATTCGGTGGTCTTCTCCATCGAGCCGCCCTTCATGTCGCCGCTGCGCACCTCGACCGAGATGTTCATGCTGGTATTGCCGGTGTAGGCGAGGCGGGCCTCCACCTCGACGAGGTCGCCGATCATGATCGGCCGGTGGAAGCGGATGCTGCCGATGAAGGCGGTGACGCAGTAGCGCTTGGCCCAGCTCGTCGCGCAGGCGTAGCCTGCCTCGTCGATCCACTTCATGACGGTGCCGCCGTGGACCTTGCCGCCGAAGTTGACGGTGCTGGGCTCGGCGAGAAAACGCAGGGTGATCGAGGACATGGGAGGCCGCCTTTGGTGAATGTGGCTGTGACTATGGAGTGGGGAGCCGCGATTATGCGAGCGGGCGCCCGCTTGCGGACGCCGCCGGTCGTCCCGGCGCGCACGCTCAGCTGCCGCTGAACAGCTGCGCCAGCGTGCGCCTCAGCCAGGCATTGCCCGGGTCGGCATGGAAGCGCTCGTGCCAGTGCTGCTTCACCGCGTAGTCCGACAGCGCGAAGGGCGGCTCCAGCAGCTTCACCGGCTCCTGCGTGGCCAGCACCTTGCCGAGGATGCGCGGCACCACCACCAGCAGCTCGGTCTGCGCCACGATGCGCGCCACGCTCAGGAAGCTCGACAGCCGCACCACCACGTTGCGCTTCAGGCCCAGCCGCGCGAGCGTGGTGTCGACGATGGCGTGCCCCGTGCCCGAGGTCGACACCACCGCGTGCGCCTCCGCCTCGAAGCGCCTGCGCGTGAGCTTCGTGCCGATGCGCGGGTGGTTCCTCGCCGCCAGGCAGACGAAGTTCTGCATGAAGAGCGTCTGCTGGTAGAAGCCCGCGTCCAGCTGCGGCATGAAGCCCACGGCCAGGTCGACCTCGCCGTCCTGCAGCCGGCGGCCGCTGAGCGTGGAGATGATCTCCGTCTCGATGTGCACCCCCGGCGCCGCTTGCCGCAGGTGGTCGAGCAGGCCGGGCAGCAGCACCACCTCGCTGATGTCGGTCATGCAGATGCGGAAGCGCCGCTGCGCCTGCGCGGGATCGAAGCTGCTGCGGTTGCCCTGCGCCTGCGCGATCTGCGCCAGCGCCTCGCGCAGGTTCGGGTAGATGCGCTCGGCATGCGGCGTAGGCTGCATGCCCTGCGCGGTGCGGGTGAACAGGCGGTCGTCGAAGTGCGCGCGCAGCTTGTTCAGCGCGGTGCTGGCGGCGGCCTGCGCCATGCCCAGGCGCTCGGCCGCCTTCGACACGTTGCCGGTCTTGTAGACCTCGTCGAACACGGCGAGCCATTCGAGATCGAGCTTCGACATGGGGGCTCCTGCTTACGGCGAAAGGCACCATTATCGAAATTTCGAATTCCGTGTATTGGCTGCCGGTCTTGAGGAAATAGTGGTGCGGGCCAACAATGCCCGCCAACGGAGACAACCGCCCCATGAAACCAGCCCCCTCGAATGCGGCCGAGCGCCGCGACTACTACGACCGCATCCGCCCGCTGCATCTCACGCCGCTGTGGGAGTCGCTGCACGCGCTGGTGCCGCGCGAGCCGCAGACGCCGTGCGTGCCCGCCCTGTGGCGCTACGACGAGATCCGCCCGCTGCTGATGGAGTCGGCCGACCTCATCACCGCCGAGGAGGCCGTGCGCCGCGTGCTGGTGCTGGAGAACCCGGCGCTGCCCGGCAATTCGTCGATCACCCAGTCGCTCTACGCCGGGCTGCAGCTCATCATGCCGGGCGAGGTCGCGCCTTCGCACCGCCATGTGCAGTCGGCGCTGCGCTTCATCGTCGACGGCAAGGGCGCCTACACCACGGTGGGCGGCGAGCGCACCACCATGTACCCGGGCGACTTCATCATCACGCCCTCGTGGGCCTGGCACGACCATGGCAACGAGGGCATCGGCGGCAGCGTGGAGCCGGTGGTGTGGCTCGACGGCCTCGACATCCCGATGCTGCGCTTCTTCGACGCCGGCTTCGCCGAGAACGACGACTCCAAGGTGCAGCATGTCTCGCGCCCCGAGGGCAACAGCCTCGCGCGCTTCGGCCACAACATGGTGCCGGTGCGGCACGACCACGCATCGGCCACCTCGCCGATCTTCAACTACCCCTATGCGCGCAGCCGCGAGGCGCTGGTGCAGCTGCAGAAGCAGGAAGCGCCCGATGCCTGGCTGGGCCACAAGCTGCGCTACATCAACCCGCTGACCGGCGGCTCGCCGATGCCGACCATCGCCACCAACCTGCAGCTGCTGCCCAAGGGCTTCGCCGGCAAGGCGCACCGCGCGACCGACGGCGCGGTGTACAGCGTGGTCGAGGGCCACGGCACGGCCGAGATCGCCGGCCAGCGCTTCGTGTTCGGCCCGCGCGACACCTTCGTGGTGCCCTCGTGGGCAACGCTGAAGCTGTCGTCGCCGGCCGAAGACGCCGTGCTCTTCAGCTTCTCCGACCGCCCCGTGCAGCAGGCCATGGGCATCCTGCGCGAAGCCTTTCTCGAAGACGCCTGAAGCCACAGGCGATCGTCCCGTTTTCCGTCTGACCAAGTGCCGCCCCGAGCGGCAGGAGCTTCCCATGTCCTTCGCCTTCACGCCTCCTTCCATCGTCGGCCTGCCCATCGTGGGTTCCGACCAGCAGTTCCCCGTGCGCCGCGTCTACTGCGTGGGCCGCAACTACGCCGCCCATGCGCGCGAGATGGGCTTCGACCCCGACCGCGAGCCGCCTTTCTTCTTCTGCAAGCCCAACGACGACGCCTCGGTGGTGCCGGTGGCCGACGGCAAGGGCGTCTCGATTCCCTACCCGCCGCTCACCAGCAACTACCACTACGAGGCCGAGCTGGTGGTCGCCATCGGCAAGGGCGGCGCCAACATTCCGGTCGAGCAGGCCTCCAGCCACATCCACAGCTACGCCGTGGGCCTGGACATGACCCGCCGCGACCTGCAGATGAAGATGCGCGAGCAGGGCCGTCCGTGGGAGATCGGCAAGGCCTTCGACTTCTCCGCGCCCATCGCGCCGCTGCGCACCCTGGCCGACGTGGGCGAGATCAACGCCGGCGCCATCGTGCTGGAAGTCGACGGCGAAGTGCGCCAGAAGAGCGACATCACGCACCTGATCTGGTCGGTGAACGAAGTCATCGCCAACCTCTCGACGCTCTTCACGCTGCAGCCCGGCGACCTGATCTTCACCGGCACGCCCGAGGGCGTGGGCGCGGTGAAGCCGGGCCAGACCATCAAGGTGAGCATCGAGCGACTGCCGTCGTTGACGGTGCACATCGAGTAAGTTTTTTCCGACCGCACAGGCCGCGCCATGACCCTTTCGAAGAATCCTCCCACAGTGCTGCTGGTCGGCGGCGGCATCGGCGGCATGGCCGCCGCGCTGGCGCTCGCGCGGCTGGGTGTTTCCATCGACCTGCTCGAGCAGAGCGCCACCATCGGCGAGATCGGCGCCGGCCTGCAGCTCGGCCCCAATGCCTTCGCGGCGCTGGACGCGCTGGGCGTGGGCGAGGCGGTGCGCCGGGGTTCGGTGTTCACCGACCGGCTCGTGATGATGGACGCGGTCGACTGCGGCGAAGTAGCCTCGGTGCCGGTGGGCGAGGCCTTCCGCGCGCGCTTCGGAAATCCTTATGCGGTGAGCCACCGCGCCGACCTGCATGGCGCGATTCACGAGGCGGTGAAGCAGCATCCGCTGATCCGCTTCCACACCTCGGCGCAGGTCGAATCCATCGACCTGGGCGGCCAGGGAGTCACCGCCGTCACCCGCGACGGCCGCAGCTTCAAGGCCGACGCCATCGTCGGCTGCGACGGCGTGAAGTCGGTGGTGCGCGGCAGGCTCATCGGCGACGCGCCGCGCGTCTCGGGCCACGTGGTGTACCGCGCCGTGGTGCCGGCGGCCGACATGCCCGCCGACCTGCGCTGGAACGCGCCCGTGGTCTGGGCCGGCCCCGACTGCCACCTGGTGCACTACCCGCTGCGCCATGGCGAGCAATACAACCTGGTCGTCACCTTCCACAGCCGCGAAAAGGAAGAATGGGGCGTGACCGACGGCAGCAAGGAAGAAGTGCTCTCGTACTTCGAGGGCGTGCACGCGCGCCCGCGCCAGCTGCTCGACCGTCCGACCTCGTGGCGTCGCTGGAGCACCGCCGACCGCGACCCGGTCGAGCGCTGGAGCGAAGGCGCCGCCACGCTGCTGGGCGACGCTGCGCATCCCATGATGCAGTACCTCGCGCAGGGCGCGTGCATGGCGCTGGAAGACGCCGTAACGCTCGGCGAGGCAGTGAAGGCCTGCGGCTTCGACATGCCCGCCGCCTTCAAGCTCTACGAGGCGGCGCGCGTAGCCCGCACCGCGCGCGTGGTGCTGTCGGTGCGCGAGATGGGGCGGCTCTATCACGCCAAGGGCGTGGAGCGCCTGGTGCGCAACAGCCTGTGGCCGGGCCGCACGCCCGAGCGCTTCTACGATGCGGTCGAGTGGCTCTACGCCTGGCGGCCCGAGCGCTGCCTGGACGACGCCCCGGAGGCGCTGCGGCCTTCGCCCGTGATCCGGGCCGAGGGCGCCGCCGTGCTTTCGCCGCTCTGAGATCCGTTTCTTTCATCATTCATAACCATCGAGGCCGAAGGCCCAGGAGACAAAGACATGAATTTTTCGCGCGCCCTGCTCGCAGGCGTCCTCGCCCTCACGGCCGCTTCAGGCGTGCTGGCCCAGTCCGGCGACTACCCGAGCAAGCCCGTGACCCTGGTCACGCCCTTCGCCGCCGGCAGCGGCCCCGACGCGGTGCTGCGCCTCGTCTCCGACAAGCTCTCGCGCCTGTGGAACCAGCGCGTGGTCATCGACAACCGGCCCGGCGGCGGTGGCTTCATCGCCATCGACCAGGCCCGCCGCGCCGCGCCCGACGGCTACACGCTGCTGCAGCTCGACAGCGAGCACGTCGCCGCGCTGCCGCACCTGTACAAGTCGCGCAACTTCGTGACGCTGCAGCATTTCGATCCGGTGGCATCGCTCTTCCGCACGCCCTTCTTCGTGGCGGTGGGCACCGACTCGAAATGGAAGAACATGAGCGACCTGATCGCCGCCGCCAAGGCCAACCCCGACGGCATCGTCTACGGCTCGTGGGGCGTGGGCAGCCCGGGCCACCTGGGCGCGCAGCAGCTCGAGGCGCTCACCGGCATCCGCATGCGCCACGCGCCGTACCGCGAGGTGTCGCAGCTCTATTCCAACGTAGGCACCGGCGAGGTGCCGTGGGCCTTCGCGAGCATCCCGTCGAGCCAGGGCATCTACAAGGCCGGCAAACTGCGCTACATCGCGGTGGCGGCCAGCAAGCGCATTCCGCAGATGCCCGACGTGCCGACGATGGCCGAGGCGGGCGGCCCGGCCTCGCTGGAGGTCAATTCATTCGTGTCGCTGCTCGCGCCCAAGGGCGTGCCTGCGGCCATCAAGGCGAAGATCAATGCCGACGTGGCCAAGGTCATCGCCGATCCCGAGATCCGCGCCCGCTTCGACACCTTCGCCTTCGAGCCGCTGGCCTGGTCGCCCGAGGAAATCGAGCGCAATGCCGAGGCCAAGTCGAAGGTGTACGGCGAGCTGGTGCGCAGGGGCAACATCAGCCTCGAATAGCGAGGGCGCGCCAGGCCCCGGCCTTGCCCGGTGTCTTGCTCGGCAGTTAAGCTGGCCCTCTTTGGTTTTTTGACGACTTTTTCACACTTTTTCTCCATGCACGCCACCAAGAGAGCCCTTCTGATCGCCTGCGGCCTGGCCGCCGCCGCCATGCTGCCCCTGAGCGCCAACGCAGACAACGCCGCCTGGCCGACCAAGCCGATCCGCCTGCTCGTGGGCTTCCCGGGCGGCTCCACGCCCGACATCGCCGCGCGCACCATCGCCGAGCCGCTGTCGAAGGCGCTGGGCCAGCCGATCGTGGTCGACAACAAGGCCGGTGCCTCGGGCAACATCGCGGCCGACCAGGTGGCCAAGGCCACCGACGACCACACGCTGGGCATCGTCATCAACGGCAATCTCACGTCGTCGAAGATGCTGTACCCCAAGCTGCCCTACGACCCGGTCAAGGACTTCACGTACCTCTCGCTGATCGCGACCGCGCCGCTGGTGCTGGTGGCGCAGAACAACCTGCCCTCGGGCGCGGCCTTCTTCGACGAAGGCCGCAAGGCTGGCGACAAGTGGAACTACGGCTCGGTGGGCATCGGCTCCGTCGGCCACCTGGGCATGGAACTGCTCAAGACCCGCGTGCCCGGCTTCAAGCCCGAGCACGTGCCCTACCAGGGCAACCCGCAGGTCATCACCGCGATGCTGGGCGACCAGGTACAGATGGGCCTGATCCCGCCGGGCGTGGCCATGCCGCAGATCAAGGCCGGCAAGCTCAAGGCCATCGGCCTCACCGGCGGGCGCAGCGCGCTGGTGCCCGAGATCCCGCCGCTCGCCGACGCCGGCGTGAAGGATTTCAACCTCGAGGTTTGGGTGGCGCTGCTGGGCCCGTCCAACCTGTCGAAGGTGGCGCAGGCGCGCATCAGCCGCGAACTCGAGACCGTGATGAAGAACCCCGACGTGCGCCGCAAGCTCTTCGAGCAGGGCTGGCAGGCCGTGGGCACCTCGCCGGACGGCATGCGCACGCGCGTCAATGAAGAGGCCGCGATCATGACCAAGATCATCTCGGCCCGCGGCATCAAGTTGCAATAACCACACCCCCCAGACTGCGCGCACTTCGTGTCGCGCGCGCCTTCCCCCTTGCAGGGGGCAACACCGACGGACCGGCAAAGCCGGATCCGCGGTGTTTCCCGAACAGACATCCATGGACCTATTTGAATGACTTCCACATTGCATGAACCGGCGCGCGCGCTGCCGGTGTTCGGCGAGTACGACGTGGTGGTGGTCGGCGGCGGCCCCGCCGGCATCGCGGCCGCCGTGAGCGCCGCGCGCCACGGTGCGAACACGCTGCTGGTGGAACGCTACGGCTTCCTCGGCGGCATGGGCACGGCCGGCGGCGTCACCAACTTCGCGGGCCTGTACGGCAAGCGCAAGGGCGAGATGACGCAGCTGGTGCGCGGCGTGGTCGACGAGCTCATCGAGCGCATCGCCGCGCTCAACGGCATGAACCAGCCGCAGAACGGCATGGGCGGGCGCATCTGCGTGCGCTCGTACGACACCTCGGCCTACAAGCTGGCCGCCGACCAGCTGCTGGGCGATGCGAGCGTGAAGCTGCTGTTCCATGCGCTGGCCGCGGCCGTCGTGCTCGACGGCAAGCGCATCGCGGCGCTGGTGGTCGAGACCAAGTCGGGCCGCCAGGCGATCCGCGCCAACGCCTTCATCGACGCCAGCGGCGACGCCGACGTGGCCGCCTTCGCGGGCGTGCCCTTCGAGGTGGGCGACGGCCACGGCAGCGGGCTCTTTCCGACCACCATGTTCCGCATCGGCCAGGTGGATGCGCCGGCCGCACTGGAGGCGGTGGGCGAGTTCAAGGCCATCAACGACTTCATGGCGCGCGCCGAGCAGCAGAAGCCGGGCGTCTACAGGTTCCCGCGCGAGGGTGCGATCCTGCGGCCCAACAAGGACCCGCGCGAGTGGCGCGCCAACGTCACGCAGATCCGCAACTCGCAGGGCCGCGCGATGAACGGCGTCGACGCGCGCGAGTTGACCGAGGGCGAGCTCGAGGGCCGCCGCCAGATCACCGAGTACTTCAGGTTCCTGAAGGCCGAGGTGCCGGGCTTCGCCCAGTCGGCCATCGTGGAGATCGCGCCGCAGGTCGGCATCCGCGAGACGCGGCGCATCCAGGGGCTCTACGCGCTCGGGCGCGAGGACATCCTGGGCTCGGCGAAGTTCGACGACAACATCGGCCTGAACGCCTGGCCGATGGAGATGCATGCCGACGGCCGCATCGAATGGGCCTTCCCGCGCGACGAGGACAATGCCTACAACCACCTGCCCTGGCGCATGCTGGTGCCGCAGACGCTCGACAACCTGCTGGTGGCAGGCCGCTGCGCGTCGATGACGCACGAGGGCCAGTCGGCCGCGCGCGCCAGCGGCGGCTGCTTCGTCATGGGGCAGGCCGCGGGCACGGCGGCGGCGTCGGTGGGCGCAGGCAGCTTCGCGGCGGTCGACATCCCGGCGCTGCAGAAAAAGCTGGCGGCCGACGGCGTCGACCTCGACCGCTGAAGGCCCGCGGCGTGCGGGATGGCGCTAGAGTCCGGGGCTTGATGAACTCGAACCTCGGACCCAACGTGCATTTCCCTTCGCTGTCGACACCCGCGCGTCGCACCCTCCTGGCGCTGTCCTGCGCCGCCATCGGCCTCTCGCTGGCCGGCTGCGCCAGTACCCCCGAAGGCGAACCCGTCCACGGCAAGGACCGGCTGCTGAGCTTCCTGGCAGCCAAGGATGGCCGCAAGGTCGCCATCGTCGGCGAGAACTACCACTACGTGTTCGACGGCGATCCCTCCGTGGCTGCGCTGCTGCGCTGGGACGGGCGCACCAAGGTCACGCCCGCGCTGCTCGGCGAGTTCAGGGTGGCGCGCAACCAGAGCTTCGAGGGCCAGTACGTGCTGGTGGCCTTCGACGCCGACCTGACACCAGAGGACCGCACCTTCCTCATCCAGACCGGCTTCGCGAAGACCGAGGTGAAGTACGGCGACCGTACGGGCCCCGCGCTGCGCTACTTCGGCACCGTCTACGGCAAGCGCTACGAGGCGGTGCCGCTGAAGTCGGGCGACAAGGTCGATTTCTCCAGGCGCCAGTACCTGAACTACGTCGAGCAGGAAACGCTCAGCGCTCCTTTCAGCAAGGCCGCGCCCTCGCCGCTGGTGTATGCCGACGACGGCTCGATGCTGCTGGGCGGCGTGCCGGTGCGCGTCGTGCAGGGCGGTACGGACTACAGCTGCCGTGCGGGCTTCATGGGCATGTGCTTCTACAAGTAGAAGAAGAGGGAGAAGAGGGAGAAGAGGGGGGCCTGCTGACAGGCCCGCGACAGCCGGCGGGCGCGGGCTTTGCTATGGTCGAGGGTCGCTTTCCGACCGCTTTTCCCCTCCGATGACCACCGATCCCGCCACCGCCGCCCGCCTCGTCAACGAACTCGTCGCGCTCATGCAGCTCGAGCCCCTGGGCGGCGACCGCTTCCGTGCCCAGAGCGAGGACATCGGCACGCCGGCCGTGTTCGGCGGCCAGGTGCTGGGCCAGTCGCTGATGGCCGCGAGCCTCACGGTGGGGGCCGAGCGCCCGGTGCATTCGATGCACGCCTACTTCCTGCTGCCGGGCGAGCATGCGCCCATCGAGTACAGCGTCGACCGCGTGCGCGACGGCCGCAGCTTCACCACCCGCCACGTGGTGGCGCGCCAGCAGGAGCGCATCATCTTCGAGATGTCGGCCTCCTTCCAGACCGTGGACGAAGGCGTCGAGCACCAGTTCGACATGCCCGAGGTGGATGGCCCCGACGGGCTCATCAGCGAGCTCGACCAGCGCATCGCGCTCGGCGACCGCCTGCCCGAACCCTGGCGCACCAAGGCGATCCAGCCGCACGGCATCGAATACCGCCGCGTCGACCCCGAGGACCTGATCGCGCCGCAGGTGCGCCCGACCTCGGCGCAGAGCGCCATCTGGATGCGCGCCATCGCGCCGCTGCCCGACGACCCGATGGTGCACCGCGCGCTGCTGGCCTACGCCTCCGACCACGGACTGCTGCGCGCCGCCATGCTGCCGCACGGCCTGAGCTTCATGAGCGGGCAGGTGCGCCCCGCGAGCCTCGACCACGCGATGTGGTTCCACCGCGATTTCCGCATGGACGACTGGCTGCTGTACGTGCTCGACTCGCCCAGCGCGGGCGGCGCGCGCGGCCTGTGCCGTGGCAGCCTCTACGCGCGCGACGGGCGGCTCGTGGCCTCGGCTGCGCAGGAAGGCATGCTGCGCATCAGGAAGCCGGCGGCTCGCGCATAGTGCGTTCTGGCGATTCAGCTGAAACAAGGCCTCCACCATGAAAATCTTCTTCTCCCCCGCTTCCCCCTTCGTGCGCAAGTGCATGGTCGTGGCGCACGAGCTTGGCGTTGCCGACCGCATCGAGAAGCTGCCCAGCGCGGCCGGCCCGGTGAAGCGCGACGCCACCATCATCCCGAAGAACCCGCTGGGCCAGGTGCCCACCTTCATCACCGACGATGGCCAGGTGCTGTTCGACAGCCGCGTGATCTGCGAGTACCTCGATGCCATGCAGTCGGGCAAGCTCTTCCCGTCCGGCGGCAAGGAGCGCTGGGCCCGCCTCACCGAACTGGCGCTGGCCGACGGCATGACCGGAGCCGCGCTGCTCGCGCGCTACGAGAACGTGCTGCGCCCCGAGGAACTGCGCTGGTCCGACTGGACCGACGGCCAGCTCGCCAAGGTGCGCACCGGCCTCGAATGGCTGGAAACCGCCGCGCCGTCCTTCGGCGACCGCGTGGACATCGGCACCATCGCCTTCGGTTGCGCGCTGGGCTACATGGACTTCCGCTTTCCCTCGGTGGACTGGCGCGCCGAAGCACCGAACAGCGCGAAGTGGTTCAAGGCTTTCAACCAGCGGGCTTCCATGCAGGCGACCCTGCCCACTGCCTGAGTCTTTTTTCGCTCGGGGTGCGATCACGCCGACGGCGGACATTCGCGCAGGGGAGTATCCGGCGGCCTGCGCATGTACCCCGGACATGGCCGCAAGTCTCCACTTGGCAGGAGATCCGAATCCTTGGCTAAATGCGAGCTCTCGCATGAACCAAGGAATCCCGAATGTCTTCTGAAGACCAGAAAAAAGTAGCCATCGTCACCGCCGGCGGCAGCGGCATGGGTGCCGCCGCGGCACGCAAGCTCGCGGAGGACGGCTTCCGCGTGGCCATCCTCTCGTCGTCGGGCAAGGGGGAGGCGCTCGCGGCCGAGCTCGGCGGCATCGGCGTGACGGGCTCGAACCAGTCGAACGACGACCTGAAGCGCCTCGTCGACAAGGTGGTGGCCCGGTGGGGCCGTGTCGACGTGCTGGTCAACAGCGCCGGCCACGGTCCGCGCGCGCCCATCCTCGACATCACCGACGAAGACTGGCACCGCGGCATGGACGTGTACCTGCTGAGCGCGGTGCGTCCGGCGCGGCTGGTCGCGCCGCTGATGGTGCAGCAAGGCGGTGGCGCCATCATCAACATCTCCACCTTCGCGGCCTTCGAGCCCGATCCGGTGTTCCCCACGTCGGGCGTGTTCCGTGCCGGGCTCGCGGCCTTCACCAAGCTCTTCGCCGACACCTACGCGGCGAAGAACGTGCGCATGAACAACGTGCTGCCCGGCTTCATCGACAGCCTGCCCGAGAAGGCCGAGTTCCGCTCGCGCATTCCGATGGGCCGCTACGGCAAGAGCAGCGAGATCGCAGCCGTCATCGGCTTCCTCGCGTCGGAAGGCGCGGGCTACATCACCGGACAGAACCTGCGCGTGGATGGTGGCATCACGCGGTCGGTGTGAGGCCTCCATGAAGACCCCGGCGCAGGCGCTGGAGAATTCGCGCCGCACAGTCCAGTCCTACGACGCGCATGCCCGCGAGTACAACGCGATCGTGGCCGGGCACCCGCTGCAGCCCGAAATCGCGGATTCGATGCGGCGGATGATGGAGTACGTGCCCGCGGGCGGCAGCGTGCTCGAGGTCGGTTCCGGTCCGGGGCGCGACGCCGACTTCGTCGAGTCCCTGGGCGGCGTGGTCCGGCGCACCGACGCGGCGCAGGCATTTCTCGATCTGCAGGCGCAGCGAGGCAAGAAGGGCGAGCTGCTCGACGTCGTGACCGATGCGCTGGGCGGGCCCTACGACGCCGTCCTCGCGATGTGCGTGCTGATCCATGTCGATCGCGCGCAGATCGCCGCGGTGCTGCGCAAGATCTTCGACGCGCTCCGGCCCGGCGGCGTCTTCCTGGTGTCAATGCGCGTCGGCGAAGGCGAGAAGAACGGCGACTACCACACGGTGTGCTGGGAGAAGGACCGGTTCGCCGCGGAGCTCGTGGCGGCCGGCCTGCGCCCCTGCTGGGAGATGGAGCGCATCGGCCGCAACGACGAGGCGTGGGCCTACTTCCTCGCACGCCGCCTGCAGCAGCCCTGAACCGGCGAGCGCGTCGTCTCGTTCCCGCTCAGCCGAAGGGATTGGCCGTCGCGAACCACAGGCCGATGCCGGTCGCGATGATGAACGCCCCGTCGGTCACGCCCGCCACCAGGAAGAACTTGGTCTGAAGCGTGTCGACCAGCTCGGGCTGGCGCGCCGTGCTCTCCAGGAACTTCTGCCCGACCAGTCCGATGCCGAGGCAGGAGCCGAGGGCGGCGACGCCGATCAGCAGGGCCACTGCGAGGGGAAGGATGTTGAAGCCGGTCATGGTGTTTTCTCCTGGTTGGTTGGTGAATCGAGGCACTGATCGCTTCCTCGATGAACGTACTTTCCCAGAGCGGCTGCGCACGGTCCATGACGTGTGAGGTCATGGGGTGGGTGCAACCTATGCAAGACAAAGAAAAAAAGCCGCCCGTGAAACGGGCGGCTCCTTCGCGGAACACCGCGGAACCGGCTTCGCCGGGCCGCAGGTGTTGCCCCCTGCAAGGGGGTTGGCGCAGCGACACGAAGTGCGCGAAGCCTGGGGGTTTGCCTAGTTACTGCAGCTGTGTCCAGTTCTGGTTGTTGCCGCCGTTGCAGGTCCAGGTGATCAGCGCCGTGTCCTGCGCGGTCGCATTGTTCGGCACGTCCAGGCACGAACCCGAGGCCCGGTTGCGCAGGGCCGCGCCGACCAGGCTCCACTGCGTCGTGTCGCCAGCCGTGCAGGCCAGTTGAACCACGGGCGCATTGGTCGTCGCGGTGCCGCTCTGCGCGAGGCACAGGCCGCTGTGCTCCGCCTTGAACTGCACGAAGCCGCCGCCGAGCTGCGTCACGGTGAAGCGCTCGTTGCCGGCGTTGCCGCACGGCCACTGCACCACCGTCGTGCCGCTCGTGGTCGCCGCGCCCTTGACGTTCACGCACAGGTTGCTGTGGTTGGAGCGGATGCGCGTGACCACGGGCGTCGGGTCGTTGTCGAGCGAGCGCACGTACTCGCGCAGCGCCACCACGTCGTTGGCCGGCAGGCTGGAGGCGTTGCCGTGGCCGCCGGTGAGAACGTCCTGCAGCGTGGCCGCCTGGCCGTTGTGGAAGAACGCAGTGGTGTTCCACGTGCCCAGCAGGGTCGGCGTGTCGAAGCCCACGCCCGCCAGCGGCTGGTTCATGCCCTTGCCCGAGGAGGCCTGGATCGTGCCCACGTCGTGCCGCACGCCGTCGCGGAAGGTGGCGCCGGTGTGGCAGGTCGCGCACTGGGCCGTGTTGAACACGGTCTGGCCGCGCGCCGCGTCCACGCTGAGGCTGCCGTCCGCCGCACGCGCCGGGCTGCGCATGTACTTGGTCAGCGAGGTCAGGTAGGCCGCCAGGTCGTCGAGCTGCGCGCTCTTGCCGGCCTTGGGCGCGCCCAGCGGGTCGGAAGTGGCCGCGAAGTCCGCGTTGGTCAGGAAGCCGGTGCCGCCGAACTCGTTGCGGATGTCGTTCTCGAAATCCTGCACCTCGTCGAAGTTGGCCGTCCAGTGCAGCTTGCCGTGGCCCAGGCCGCGCCGGCCCTGCAGGCTGATGGTGCGGCGCAGGCCTTCGCCGCGCTGGGTGAAGTCCCACACCATGCCGTCGTCGCCGCCGTCCGCATGGCAGCTCGCGCAGGAGATGTAGTTGTCCTTGCTCATGCGGCGATCCGACGCGTTGTAGAACACCTGCTTGCCGCGCAGCGCGGCCGGCGACATGGGCTCCGCCGCCACCGTCGACACGGTCTGAAGGAAGGTCGGCACGTTGGTCTCCGACGACAGCACCGTCGCCACGTCGTGCACCGTCACCGAGCGCGCCAGGAAGTTGTTGACGAACAGGCGCTTGCGCACCGTGTCGAGGTACAGGCCGTGCGGCGCGCTGCTGGCGTTGATCTCGCCGCGCACCGCGCGGCTGTACGGATCGACGATGGCGACGCGGTTGCCTTCCATCTGCGCGACGAACAGGTAGTCGCCCGAGGGAGAGAAGAGCGCTGCGCGTGCCGGCGCCCGGTCGTCGAAGTCGATCTGCTCGCCGAACTCCTCCGCCGCCGTCTGCAGGTTGACCTGCGACAGGATGGAGCGCACCGTCTGGTCGTGCACCAGGTTGTTGCCGTCGCGGAATTTGCCGCGCACGATGTTGTCCTTCTTCGAGGGCAGCACGGCGCGCGCGCCGTCGGGCGAGATCACCACCTGGCTCAGGTAGTTGGCCACGCCGCGCGCGCGGTTCTCGGTGTCGATGGTTGTGGTGTCGACCGGCAGCGCGATGGTGCTCATGGCGCTCATGCTCTGCAGGTTCACCTTGTGCAGCTGGCCGCCCGTCATCTTCGACTTGAAGCGCGTGACGTAGGCCACCTGCGAGCCCGACTCGACCGCGATGCCGCGCAGCGCGCCGTCGAGCGCGACCGCGCCGGTGGTGGTGCCGTTGCTCGGGTTGAAGCTCATCAGCACCGACTTGCTCTCCATCGTCAGCAGGCCCTTGGTGCCGTCGGGCGTGAAGGCCACGCCGTAGGGGCCGCTGCCGTAGGCCAGCGGCACGGTGGCCGAGAGACTGCCGTCGGCGGCGTTGAGCACCACCAGCTTGTCCTCGCCCTGCACCGCGACCCAGATTCGCCCGTCGGGGCCGACGGCCAGCGTCTTCGGTTCGTCGCCCACGCGCACTTCCCAGCGCTTGACCAGGCTCTGCGAGTCGATGGCGGCGACTGTGCCGCTGTCGGGGTTGACCGAGTACACCGAGTTCGCGTCGCCCGCGATGTTGGTGGTGTGCGTGGGCGCCTTCGCCGTCACCGGCATGATCACCGTGAGGTTGTAGGTGTAGAAGGTCTCGCGGCCGTTGGCGTCCTTCACCGTCAGCGTCACCGTGAAGTGGCCGGGGCGCGTGTAGGTGTAGGTGTAGTTCGGCTGGTTCGAGTAGGCGGTCTGCGTGCCGTCGCCGAAGTTCCAGCGGTACTGCGCGCCGCTGCTGCCCAGCGTGGCCGGGTTGAACACCAGCTGGCCGTTGACCAGCTTGGGCCCGCCGCCGATGCCGGGGTCGCCGATGATGGCCTGGCTGCGCAGCGTGCTCACGTCGGTGTCGCTGAGCACGCGGCCGTAGACGCGCACTTCCGCCAGCGTGCCCTTGAAGAGCGCCGCGTTGCCCTGGATCTGGCCCAGCAGCGCGAACTTGTTCGACAGGCCCTTGTTGCCTGTGGGGCCGGTGGATGTGGTCTTGGCTCCGTCGACGTACACGGCCTGCGCCCCGGAGGCTGCGTCGCGCGTCATCACGACGTGGTGCCAGGTGCCGTCGTTCACCGCCGCCGTGGAGGTGGTGCCGCCGTCGTTGCCCACCGAGAGCTTGATGCGCCCGCCGTTGTCGAGCCAACCCCAGAACACGTCGTCGGTGCCGGAGGCCTGGTCGCGGCCGAAGATGCCGGGCGCCGTCCAGGAGTTGCCGCCGCCGGTCTGCGTGGTCTTCATGTAGAAGCTCACCGAGGCGCTGCCGCCGAGCACGGTGGCCACGGTGTCGCTCTTGAGCGTCACGCCGGCGGTGCGGTTCGCGAAGTTCAGGCCGATGCTCTCGAAGGCGTCGCCGGTGGCGGGCGTGCCGTTGTTGGCGCCGATCTGGTCGGAGAGGTTGCCCGCCAGCGTCCAGTAGTGCATCAGGCCGATCTCGGCGGCGTTGCCGGTGTGGAACACCGACTTGTAGTCCGCGCCGATGGCGTTGCCCGCATAGTCCTTCACGCCGTTGGCCGGCAGGAACACTTCATAGCTGGTACCCGGCTGCAGCGGCTGCGCGGGGTGGAAGTTGATGATGCCCAGCTGCACGCTGTAGGTGCCCGCCAGCGTGTTGCCGCCCACTGGGCGCACGATGAAGGTGTTGGAATTCACGCTCTCGGGCAGGATGCTGTCGCTCATGCCCAGGCCGATGCGCGAGGTCAGCGCCTGCTGCTTGGCGTTGTTGGCGGGCGAGACCTGCCGCACCTCCGGCTTGGTGGTGTCGGGGTCGACCTGGTGCACGACGAAGCCGCTGCCCGAGCCGTGGTCGTTGCCCACGAAGATCAGATTGCCGAAGGCGGCGACCTGCCCGTTGTCGGAGTGCGAGAAATTCGGGTCGTCTTCGCGCAGGATGCTGCCGCGGCCCACCTCGACGTGGTTCAGCGGATTGCTCACGTCGACCTTGTGGATGTAGGTCTGCGCGCCCTGGATGACGTAGTTGTCCTGCGTGGCGCAGTAGAGCTGCTCGTCGATGACGAGGCGGTTGTCCTCGGCCACGAAGTTGGAGCGGTCGCTCAGGTCGTAGCTGTACATCTTCGCCCCGCCGCCGCGCGCCGAGGCATGCAGCGTCTTGCCATCGAAGCAGGTGGCGTAGTAGTTGGGGTTGGAGCTCACGGTGTCCAGCACCTTGGGGTTCAGCGGGTCGGATATGTCGAGGCTGGAGAAGCCCGCGGTGTTGTCCATCGAGGTCAGCACCATGTGGTTGCCCATCGTGAAGATCGGGCCGATGCGAAAGCCGCCGAGTTCCCCGGTGGGCACCGGGTTCGGCTTGCCTGCGCCGCGGTTCGCCACCACGGCGTTCGCGGGGTCGGTGGCATCGACGATGAAGATGCCGCGGCCGGCCGAGGCCACGTACAGGTAGGGTGCCTGCCACCAGAGCTGCCAGGCCACGTTCTCGTAGTCGCCGCCGTTGACGCCGGGCAGCGCGAGCTTCTTGACCTGCTTGATGTCGTTGACGTCGGTGAAGTCCCAGAACTCCACGCCGTTGATGCTGGGCAGCACCACGTACGTCTTGCCGCCGATCTTCGCGGTGCCGAAGGAGTGGGTCTCGCGGAACTCCTGCGTGCGGCCTTCGGGCTCGTAGATCTTCTTCACGAGCTTGATCTGCCGCGGGTTCGAGATGTCGTACAGCAGGAAGCCGCCCGGGCCGAGGCCGCTGTCCGGCGCGAAGGAGGTCAGGAAGTAGCCGTTGACCATGATGCCGGCGTTCATGCCGTAGTCCTTGCGGCCCGGGTAGGTGGCGGGCACCTCGCGCGACTCATAGGCGCTGCTGTGCGCGGGGTCGAGCGGGTGCGCGGCGCTGGTGATCATCGAGACCGGCTTGAACAGCTCGGCCGATGTGTAGGTGAGATTGCCCAGGCCCGGCCCCTGCAGCGGCAGCGGGTCGGCCACGGCTTCGGCCACTGCCGTCGCCATGTTGTTCAGGGTCGTCATCGGACTGACCCCGGTGATTGCCGCGTGCGTCAACAGCGTGACGAACGGCAGCAGGAACGCCATCAAGTAATACCGGATTTTCATCGTCGCCTCCAGGTTGTTTGAAGTCCGCAGGGGAACCGTTTTCTTCTTGGCCAGCTAACTCCGTGTTTGTCTTGTCTCGTTGTCTCTCTCGTCTCTTCCTTGCCCGCCTGCGCGCGTGGCAGGAAAACGCGCGCGCAGGACGCACCCCGGCGGGCGACGCATCCGTCGCCCGCCGTGAGCTCTCTTCCTTCTTTTTTCTTCCTCCTAAAGAGGGCGCGTCTTCGTCATGTCATTTCGCGCCACCCGATTCGTAGATGTCCCATGCCTCCTTGGCGCTGGCGCCCCGGTGGATCATGGCCATCAGCGCGTCCACCACCGCCGACGGATTGCCGTGCTGGTAGACGTTGCGCCCGTAAACCATGCCGACGGCGCCTTCGTCCATCAGCACGCGCGAGCGCGCGAACACCTGTTGCAGGTCCTCGCGCCCGCCGCCGCGCACGAGCACGGGGCAGCGCGCGGCCTGCACCACGCGGTGGAAGTCCGCGGGGTCGGTGGTGGGGTCGGCCTTGATGATGTCGGCGCCCATGTCGCGCGCCAGGCGCACGAGCGTGACGATCTTCTCGGCATCGCCGTCCACCGAGTAGCGGCTGCCGGCGGAGGGCGCCTGCATCACCAGCGGCTCGATCATCAGCGGCATGCCGTAGCGGTCGCAGTCGGCGCGCACGCGGGCGATGTTCTGCACGCACTGGCGGAACAGGTCGGGTTCGTCGGGCAGCATGAAGAGGTTGACCACCACGCAGGCGGCGTCCTGCTGCACCGCCGGCAGCACCGGGTCGTGCTCGTTCTGCAGCACCGCCCACATCACGCGATGCCGCGTGGCGTTGTAGGGGTTGCCCATGTCGATGCGCATCACGAGGGCAGGCTTGTCGCGGCCCGGGCGGTCCTGCAGCAGGTCGGACTGGCCGTAGTTGAGCTGGATCGCGTCGGGGCCGGCGGCCAGCAGACGCTCCATCACCGAGGGCATGTCTTCCAGCCCGTCGAGGAAGCTGGGCTCGTTGCACACGCCATGGTCGAGCGCGATGTCCAGGCAGCGCCCGTTGTTGAGCAGCCGGTTCAGGCGTGCGGTCTTGTCCTTCGACATACGAAAAGAGTCCTTGCTTGTTGGTGTGTGACAGAAAAGAGGGAGGAGGGCTGCTCAGCCGAGCGAGCCCAGGTGCCTGCTCGCTGCGCTGTCGATCAGCTGCAGCGCAGCGTCGTGCAGGCGCACCGAGCCGGCGCCTGCGTTCTCGATGGCCTGCTTGCTGGCGCGCGCGCCGCACAGCGCGACCGACACGCTGCCGCGCGCCAGCGTCCACGCGATCATGAGCTGGCCGAAGGAGCATTCGAGCTGCCTGCGCAGCGGCTCCAGTTCCTCGAAGAAGGCCGCGAGCTTCGCGCGGTTCTGCGCGCTGAAGCGCGGGTTGGTGGCGCGCTGGTCGTCGCCGGTGAATTTGCGCTCGGGGTCGATGGGGCCGGCGAGCAGGCCCAGCGCGAGCGAGGAGTAGCCCAGCACCGCCACGTCGTGCTCGGTGCACAGCGGCACCAGCGTCTGCTCGATCTCGCGGTCGATCAGGCTGTAGCGCTCCTGCGCCGCGTCGACGGGGCCGTAGCGAAGGTACTCGGCCAGCGTCTCGGGGCTCACGTTGCTCACGCCGATGGCACGGATCTTTCCCTGCTTCTTGAGCTCGAGCAGCGCGTCCATGGTCTCGGCCACGGGCGTGGTGGCGTCCTGCCAGTGCGTGATGTAGAGGTCGATGTAGTCGGTCTGCAGGCGCTTCAGGCTCTCTTCGGCCTCATGGATGATCGACTCGCGCCCGAGGTAGCGGTACACCGGGTGGCCGTCTTCTTCGAAGAAGTGCGTTCCCTTCTGGGTGTGCCACACCAGCCCGCACTTGGTGGCGATCACCGCCTCGTGGCGGCGGCCCTTGAGCGCGGTGCCGACGATGCTCTCGGAGCGGCCCAGGCCGTAGGCCGGCGCGGTGTCGATCAGGTTCACGCCCGCGTCCAGCGAGGCCTGGATGGCGAGCACGGCGGCCGCGTTGTCGCCGCCGCCCCACATCCATCCACCCATGGCCCAGGTGCCCAGGCCGATGGCCGAGCATTCGATGCCCGAGGGGCCGAGAACGGTCTTCTTCATGTCCGATGCGTTGATGGTGCTGCTGTTGCTCATCGCTTGGTCTTTCTCGTGTTCATGAGGTGGTCGATGGTCACGGCCGCGAGCAGGATCAGGCCCTTGATCACGTCCTGCCAGTAGGGCGACACGTCCAGCAGGATCAGCGAGCTGGTCACCACCGACAGCAGCGCCAGGCCCAGCACCGCGCCGAGCACCGTGCCCGAGCCGCCCTTCAGGCTGGCGCCGCCGATCACCGCGGCTGCGATCACGTTGAGCTCCATGCCCACGCCGAAGGTGGGCGTGGCGGCGCCGAAGCGCGCGGTGTAGATCACGCCCGCGAGCCCGGCCGACGCGGCGCACAGCACCGTGACCCAGAACTTGACGTGGCCCACGCGGATGCCGGAGTAAAGCGCCGCCTTCTCGTTGCTGCCGGTGTAGAACACCCGGCGCAGCAGCGAGGAACGGCGCAGCACGAAGTCGCTCACCACCACGATGGCCAGGAAGATCAGGATCACCGCCGGAACGCCGAAGAGCGTGCCCTGGCCGATGAACTTGAACTCCGCCGGCAGCGAGAACAGCGACTGCGGCGTGCCCTGCGTGAGCGCCAGGCACAGGCCGCGCACGATCACCATGAAGGCCAGCGAGGCGATGAAATGGTTCAGCCCGATGCGCGTGACGCAGCCGCCGATCATCGCGCCGATCATGGCGCTGGCCGCGATGGCGATGAGCCCCGCCGTCCACGGGTCGAATCCCATGAGGAAGAGCTTGCCGGTGACCACCATCGCGAAGCACACCACCGAGCCCACCGAGAGGTCGATGCCGCCCACGATCAGCAGGATGGTCATGCCCACCACCACGATGCCCTCGATGGAGAACGACAGCAGCATCGCGCGCACGTTGTCCCAGGTGAGGAAGTAGGGCGACGCGAAGCTCATGCCCACGCACAGCGCCGCGATGATGATCAACAGGCCCAGCTCGCGCATGCTGGCGAGCTTGCTGGCGGGTTTCACGGGGCCTCCCTTTCCTCCTCCCTCGGTCGTCTGTCGTGGCGCAAGGCCGGCGGCTCCCGCGTCCAGTTGTGCTGGGTAGTTCATGCTGTCGTTTCCTCTTCGCAAAGTCCCGAGGCCAGCCGCAGCAGGGCCTCTTCCGTCATGTCCTTGTCTTGCACCTCGCCGGCGAGCCGGCCGTCGCGGATCACCAGTGCGCGGTCGCACAGCCCGATGATCTCGGGCAGCTCCGAGGAGATCACGATCACGCCCACGCCCTGGCTGGCCAGGTCGCGCAGGATGTGGTGGATCTCCGACTTGGCGCCCACGTCCACGCCGCGCGTGGGCTCGTCCATCAGCAGCACCGAGGGATTGGTGGCCAGCAGCTTGGCGATGGCCACCTTCTGCTGGTTGCCGCCGGAGAGGCTGGCCACGTCGATGTCCACGCCGTCCGACTTGAGCTTGAGCCTCGCGCCAAGGCTCACCGCCAGCTTGTGCTCGGCCGCGCGCTGCAGCAGGCCGAAGCGCGAGCTGACGCGCGCGAGCGCCATCGAGGCGATGTTCTGCGCGATGGGCAGATCGAGGTACACGCCCGCCGCCTTGCGGTCCTCGCTGAGGTAGGCGATGCCTTCGCGCAGCGCGTCGCTGTACTTGCGGATGGCGAGCGGCCTGCCGCGCAGCCGCACGCTGCCGCCGCGCGCCGTGCGCAGGCCGCAGATGGTCTCGGCGAGCTCGCTGCGGCCGGCGCCCATGAGGCCCGCGATGCCGAGGATCTCGCCGCGCTTCAGCCTGAACGACACGCCGTGCACGCGTTCGCCGTCGGCGATGTCGGTCACCTCGAGCACGTGCTCGCCCGATGCGGGCTCTTCCTGTTTCGGCGGGTAGTAATTGCCCAGGTCGCGCCCGACCATGCGGCGCACCAGGCCGTCGGCGTCGAGCTCGGCCAGCGGGCCCGTGTGTACGTTGCGGCCGTCGCGCAGCACCGTGACGCTGTCGCAGTTCGCGAAGATCTCCGCCATGCGGTGGCTGATGTAGATGATGCCGATGCCCTGCGCCTTGAGGTCGTGCAGCACCCTGAAGAGCGCGGCCGATTCGTTGTCGGTGAGCGCGGCGGTGGGCTCGTCGAGGATCAGCACCTTGCAGTCGAGCGTGAGCGCCTTCGCGATCTCGATGAGCTGCTGCGTGGAGATGCTCAGGTCTTTCACCAGCGCGGCGGGATCGACGTCCTGCCCCAGCCGCTCAAGCACCCTGGCGGCGCGTTCGTTGAGGTTCGCGTAGTTCATCCACGCGCTCCTGCCGGCGTTGATCTCCGGCATGAAGATGTTCTCGGCCACCGTGGCGTCGCCGCACAGGGCGATCTCCTGGTGCACCAGGCCGATGCCCAGGCGCATCGCATGCGCGGGGCCGTCGATGACAACCGCCTGGCCGTCCAGCGAGATGGTGCCTTCGTCCGGCTGGTGGATGCCGTCGATGATGTTCATCAGCGTGGACTTGCCCGCGCCGTTCTCGCCGCAAAGGGCGTGGATCTCGCCGCGGCGCAGCGAGAAGTCCACGCCCGTGAGCGCGCGCGAAGCGCCGAAGCGCTTGCTGATGCCGCGCAGTTCGAGCAATGCGCCCACTGCGTTCACTCGCCGATTCCCTTGGTGCCGCGGCGGGCGAGGTACTTGTCCCAGTAGAAGTCGTCGGCGTTGGCCTTGCTGACCACCGACAGGCCGTTGTCCAGGAAGGGCACGGCCATCGGGTTGGTGCCATTGCGCTTGGCGTCGTTCATCGGGTCGATGAGGCCGGGGTTCTTGGCCAGGAACAGCATCATCATGCCCATGTAGCCCTGCATGCCCTGGTTGGGGTTGATGGCGCCGAACACGTCGCCCGACTTGATCATGTCGAGGATCTTGGCGTTCACGTCGCAGCACATCACCTTGATGTTCTTCTTGGTCTCCACCTTGGCCTGCGCCGCGCCCAGGGCCGAGTTGGCCTCGGGCATGAAGAGGGCGCCCAGGTTCGGGTTGGCCTGCGCGAGGCTCAGCACCGCCTGGTAGGCCTTGTTCGGGTCCTGGTTGCTGGCGGCGCGGCCCACCAGCTTCATGCCGGGGTGCTTGGCCTTCATGCGGTTGACGAAGGCGGCGATGCGGCGGTCGTGGTTGTCCTGACCCGGGTTCTCCAGCACCGCGTATTCGCCCTTGCCGCCCAGCGATGCAGCGATGGCGTCGGCCGCCTGGTTGCCCTCGCGGTCGTTGTCGGAAGTGACGAAGGAGGTGCGCTTGGAGTTGGGCGAGTCGGCCGCGAAGGTGACGACGGGGATGCCCATCGCCGCCGCGCGGTTGATCGGCTCGATGAACGGGTCGGGGTTCATCGGGTGCAGCAGGATGCCCGCGGGCTTGCGCGCCAGTTCCTGCTCGAAGGACGCCAGCTGCTTGTTCACGTCGTACTCGGGCGTGCCGGTGTAGCGCGTCTTCACGCCCAGCGTGCGGCCGAGCTGCTTCATCATTTCGTAGACCGGAAACCAGTACTCGACCCCCGACACCATCACGTTCATCACGTAGACGTCGCTGGGGTTGCCGCGCAGGCCGCCGCCGGCTGCGGGGGCAGCCGCCTGCTGCTGCGCGAACGCGCTCGCGCCGGCCAGGCCGATGCCGGCTGCGGCGGCGGACTTCAGGAAATTACGCCTCATTCTTTGTCTCCTCACATTGGGTGCACAGCTTGTGGATGCCGCTTTTCAGGGCAGCTCTCGGAACCTTGTTGTCACATCAGTTGTTATGACAGGCTAGAATGTACGCGCTGGCCATTTGAAGGGATAACTAGGGGAAACGCTACTGGCAGGCCGCTTTTATTCAGCCGAAGCTGTTATGACATGAAGCCAAACATACTGATCGGCATCGACATGGGGTCGAGCAGCCTGAAAGCCCTGGCCCTGGAAGCCGGGAGTGGCCGCAGCGTCGCCCTGTCACGAATGCCATTGCCGCACGACCGGCTGCCCGGAGGGGGATGCGAAGTGGGGGCCGCGGCCATCCGTGCCGCATTGACCCACGTGCTGCGCGACGTCGCCCACCAACTCGGAGACCGCGCCTCGGAGGTCCGCGCCATCGGCTGCACCGGCCACGGCGCGGGGCTCTACGCGCTCGATGCACGCAACGAGCTCGTGGGCGGACGCGCCATCGCCTCCACCGACCAGCGCGCCGACGCGCGCGCCCGCTCGCTCGCTCTGAGCCACGGCCCGGCGCTCTTCGCCGACGTGGGCTGCCAGCCCTGGCCCGGCCAGCCCACCGTGATCGCGGCCGAGTTGCTGGGCACCGACGCCGTGCAGCGCGGCGCGGTGCGCCGGCTGCTGTTCGCGAAGGACTACCTCGGCTTCCTGCTGACCGGTGAGATCGCCACCGATGCCAGCGATGCGAGCACGGCCGGGCTGGTGTCGATCGCGACGGGCACGTGGTCGCAGGCGGCCTTCGATGCTTCGGGCATCGCCGATCTCGGCCCTCGCGTCTTCGGCCCGCTGGTGCCCAGCGGCGAACTCCTCGGCAGGCTGCGGCCTTCCGAAGCCGCGCTGTGCGGCCTGCCAGCGGGCATTCCGGTGGCGATGGGCGCCATCGACCTGCTTGCATCGATGACCGCGATCTGCGCCGAAGGGCGTTCGCGCGCGGTGTCGGTCTTCGGCACCTGGTGCGTCAACGCCGTCATCGGGCCGGTGATCGAGCCCAAGCCCGCGGTGGCCGCCGTCGTGAATTTCGGCCGCGAGGACAAGCGGCTCTACATGGAGAACAGCCCCTCGTCGATGGCCAACATCGCCTGGCTGGCCGGCGTGCTGGGCCTGCCCGATGCGCGCGCGGTGGTCGACCTCGCGATGTCGGTGCCGCTCGGCGCGGGCGGCCTGCGCTTCCTGCCTTTCGTCAACGGCGGTGGCGGAGTGACGGCGGGCTTCGTCGGTCTCAAGAGCCATCACACGCGCGGCGACATGGCGCGCGCGGTGGTCGATGCGGTCGCTGCACTGCATGCGCGCCACCTCGGGCGGCTCGCGGCCTGCGGACTGCCGGTGTCGGCGTGCACCGTGCTCGGCGGCGGCGCGAGCGACACGCGCCTCGTGCGCCTGCTCGCGGGCCTTCTCGGCCACCCGGTCGAGCGCTGCGCCGACGACGAGACCGGCGCGCGCGGCGCCGCCATCCATGCCGCCATGTCGCAGGGCATCGACCGCGCGGAGCAGGGCAGCGCCTTGCTCGCGCCCTGCGACACCGTCGAACCCGACACCGCCCTGGCGCGCGCCCACGCCGACTTCAGCGCCGGCTTCAACGAACTGATCGACACCATGTCTCCTGTGTTTTCCCATCTGGCGGGCGGCGTGACGGCCGCCGCCGACAGCACCGCAGCGCGCAGCGCGGAGGTTTCCCGATGAGCGCGTGGCAACTGCCCTTCGTGCGCCCTGCATCGCTCGCGGATCGTCATTTCTCCACCGTCATCATTGGTGCCGGCATCAACGGCGTGGGCGTGTTCCGCGACCTGTGCCTGCAGCGCGTGGACTGCCTCATCGTCGACAAGGGCGACTTCAGCGCGGGCGCCAGCAGCGCGCCCTCGCGCATGATCCACGGTGGCCTGCGCTACCTGGAGAACGGCAGCTTCTCGCTGGTGGCCGAGGCCACGCGCGAGCGCAACCTGCTGCTGCGCAACGCGCCGCACCTGGTGCAGCCGCTGAAGACGGTGGTGCCGCTGTCGAGCTTCTTCGGCGGCCTCATGAGCAGCGCGCTCAAGTTCTTCGGCCGCACGCCGCCGCAGCGCACGCGCGGCCTGCTGGCGGTGGCCGCGGGCCTGCGCCTGTACGACCTGCTGGGCCGCCGACAGCGCGTGATGCCCAACCACCGCATCAGCCGCGTGCCCCCTGGCGACCGCAGCCTGTTCCGCTCTGCGGTGCGCTGGACGGCCACCTTCTTCGACGCATGGATCAGCCACCCCGAGTGGCTCATCCTCGAACTCATCGGCGACGCCTGCCGCGACCAGCCGCGCTCGGCCGCGGCCAACTACTGCCGCGTGATGGGCTGCGCGGGCAACATCATCACGCTGCGCGACGAGATCACCGGCGCGCTGGTGCGCGTGACGGCCGACACCGTGGTCAACGCCAGCGGCGCGTGGCTGGACCGCAGCACGGCAGTGCTCGGCGGCGCCGGCCCGCGCGTGATGGGCACCAAGGGCTCGCACCTCGTGCTCGACCATCCCGCGCTGCGCGATGCGCTGCAGGGCCGCATGGCCTACTTCGAGGCGGTGGACGGGCGCGTGTGCATCGTCTATCCCTTCCTCGACCGCGTGCTCGTGGGCTCCACCGACATCCCGGTGGACGACCCCGACAGGATCGAGACCGAGCCCGAGGAGGTCGACTACCTGCTCGAAGTGCTGGCCGAGGTGTTCCCCAACCTGCGCTTCGGACGTGGCGACGTGGTCTACACCTACGTCGGCGTGCGGCCCCTTGCGCGCTCCGACGCCGACAAGCCGGGGCAGATCTCGCGCGACCATTCGGTGGTGCTCGATCCGCCCAGCGCCACGCGCGACATTCCGGTGGTCGGCCTGGTCGGCGGCAAGTGGACGACCTTCCGCGCGCTCGCGGAAGAGGCGGTCAATGAAGTGCTGAAGCAACTTGGCCGTCCCCGCACAGCCTCGACCGACATGCTGCCCATCGGCGGCGGCGCCGAGCTGCCGGTGGATGCGCAGGCCGTCGAGCGTTTTCTCGATCGCCTGGTCGCCGCCTCGGGCATGAGCCGCACGCGCGCGCAGGTGCTGCTGAAGCGCTACGGATCGAAGGCCCTGCCGCTGGCGCAGCGCCTCGCCGCATCGGGCGACATGCCGCTGCGCCACGCGCCGGGCTATTCGGTGGCCGAGCTTTCGTACCTCTGCCTCGAGACCGGCGTGGTGCATCTCGACGACCTCGTGATCCGCCGCACGCTGCTGGCCATCCGCGGGCTGGTCACCGATGCCGCGCTCGCCGAGATCGCAGGCATCGCCGCCGATGCGCTGGGCTGGGACGCCGCGCAGCAGCACGCGGAGCTGCAGGCCTGTGCCACCGCCCTGCGCGAACGCCACGGCGTGCGGCTTTCGCCGGTGGCCGCGGATGCGCCCGCATCTTTCGATGCATCATTGATGACTCCTCAGGCCCTGGGCCAAGCTTCGACGTGAACTCTCCGACCGAAATTTCGACCGTGCTCGACCGCGACTCCGAGTCCCCGCTGTGGGCCCAGTTCCGCGACGCGCTTCGCATGCAGATCCTGCAGGGCGTGCTGCCCATCGGCGCCAAGCTGCCGTCCGAGGCCGAGCTGGGCGAACAGTTCGGCATCTCGCGCATCGTGGTGCGCGAGGCGCTGGCCGACCTGGTGCGCAACAACCTCATCTACAAGATCAAGGGCCGCGGCGCCTTCGTGTCGGCGCGCGAGCGCGACGAAGACTTCGTTTCCACCGTGCTCGGCTTCTCCGACGAGATGGAGCGCAAGGGCCGCTCGGTGCGCACGCAGATCCTCACGCAGGAGCTGCGCGCGCCCACCGAGCAGGAAGCCGCCTCGCTCGGGCTGACCGACGACACGCAGGTGGTGGCGCTCAAGCGCCTGCGCAGCGTCGACGGCGAACTGCGCCTGCTGGTCGAAACCGTGGTGCCCGCCGACCTCGCGCCCGGCCTGCACCGCACGCGCCTGGACGACCGCTCGCTCTACGACGTGCTACGCCGCCAGTACGGGCTGCGCCTCGTGCGCGCCGAACGCTGGATCGACGCCGTGCTGCCCGATGCCGATACCTGCGAGCTGCTCAACCTGCCGCAGCCGGAGCCGCTGCTGCGCATCGAGTCGATCGCCTACGGCGCCAACGGCAGGCCGCTGGAGCACTACCGGGCGTTGCACCGCTGCAAGACCAGCCGCCTGCACGTGCAGACGACGACCTGAAAAAAGAAGGCGCGCTCAGGCCTTCGCCGCGCTGCGCGAGGGCCAGAGCACCGAGGCGATGGCGACCACCATCAGCGCGACCGCCACCCCGTCCTGCCAGTGCACGACCTCGCCCAGCCACACCGCGCCGCTGAACACGCCGAGCACCGGAATGAACATCACGCTCAGCGTCGAAGCGATGGGCGGCAGGCCTCGTGCGAGGTAGAACCATGCGGCGTGCGCGAAGCCGAAGATGAGAACCGCGTTGTAGCCGATGGAAGCCCACGTCACGTCGTTGGGCCAGTAGAGCTGGTCGCGCTCGAAGAGCAGCGACAGCACCGTCATCACCACCGCAGTCATCGCCGTCATCCAGAACGAGAGCGTGAGCGTAGGCAGGCCGATGCGCGTGTGGCGCAGAAGCTGCGTGCCCAGCGCCCATGTGGCTGCGGCCACCAGTGCCAGGGCCACGTAGCCGGGCCGGCCCGAGAGGTTCGTGAGCTCGTGCCATAGCAAGAGCCCCACGCCGATCGCGCAGGCGCCCACGCCCAGCCATGCGCGCCGCGTGAGCGCCGCAGAGAAGAGCAGCGCACCGATGACGGCGGAAAACACCGGCATCGTGTAGCCCAGGATCGCCGCGCGCCCGCCCGAGAGCGCCTTCACCGCGAGGATGATGCAGGCGTGCCAGACGAACATGTTGGTGGCGCCTAGCCACACCAGCTCGGGCCATGCGCTGCGAGGCACGCGGAACGGCACCTTGAGCCACACCAGCGCGACGGCCAGCACCGGCAGCCCGAGCCAGATCGAGATCGCGCGGAAACCCAGCGGCGGATAGTCGGCCACGCCGAGCTTCATCACCGGCCAGTTGAAACCCCAGGCGAGGGTCAGGAGAACGAGGATGACGAACTGGCGCGGGGTGAAGGAGGGCATGGGCCGCGATTGTGGCGCGGCCCGGCCATTCGTGCAGGGAGCGGCCTGGCTACAGCAGCCGCTTCAGATACCGCCCCGTATGGCTCGCCTCGTTCGCCGCGATCTCCTCCGGCGTGCCCTGGCCCACCACCGTGCCGCCGCCGGCGCCGCCTTCGGGGCCCATGTCGATGAGCCAGTCGGCGGTCTTGATGACGTCGAGGTTGTGCTCGATGACGACGATGGTGTTGCCCGCGTCGCGCAGCTGGTGGAGCACCTTCAGCAGCAGCTCGATGTCGGCGAAGTGCAGGCCGGTGGTCGGCTCGTCGAGGATGTAGAGGGTGCGGCCGGTGTCGCGCTTGCTGAGTTCCAGCGCGAGCTTCACGCGCTGAGCCTCGCCGCCCGAGAGCGTGGTGGCCGACTGGCCCAGCTTGATGTAGCTCAGGCCCACGTCGAGCAGGGTGCGCAGCTTGCGTTCGATGGTCGGCACGGCCTTCAGGAAGTCGTGCGCGGCCTCGACCGTCATCTCCAGGATCTGCGCGATGTTCTTGCCCTTGTAGAGCACTTCCAGCGTCTCGCGGTTGTAGCGCTGGCCGTGGCAGACCTCGCAGGCCACGTACACGTCGGGCAGGAAGTGCATCTCGACCTTGACCACGCCGTCGCCCTGGCAGGCCTCGCAGCGCCCGCCCGCCACGTTGAAGCTGAAGCGGCCCGGGCCGTAGCCGCGCTCGCGCGCGGTGTTGGTCTCGGCCATGAGCTCGCGGATGGGCGTGAACAGGCCGGTGTAGGTGGCCGGGTTGCTGCGCGGCGTGCGGCCGATGGGGCTCTGGTCGACGTTGATGACCTTGTCGAAGTACTCGATGCCTTCCACCGACTCGTGCGCCGCCGGTTCTTCGTGCGCGCGGTAGAGCGTGCGCGCCACCGACGTATAGAGCGTGTCGTTCACCAGCGTGGACTTGCCCGAGCCCGACACGCCCGTCACGCAGGTCAGCAGGCCGACGGGGAAGGCGACGCTCACGTTCTTCAGGTTGTTGCCCGTGGCGCCGACCACGCGGATTTCCTGCAGGTCGGTCTGCGTGGCGAGATGCGCGGCCTCGCGCGCGGCGCGGCGCTCGGCGGCGGGGCTTGGCGGGAAGCGCGGGGGCTTCCTGCCTTCGTGGAAGGCGGGCTGCTTCGTCGACGGCAGCCATGCGGTCCGATGCTTCGGCACCTCGATCCTGCGAGCGCCCGAGAGGTACTGGCCGGTGAGCGAGTCGGGGTTGGACGAGACCTCGGCGTACGTGCCCTGCGCCATCACGCGCCCGCCGTGCACGCCGGCGCCGGGGCCCATGTCGATCACGTGGTCGGCGGCGTGGATCATGTCCTCGTCGTGCTCGACCACGATCACGCTGTTGCCGATGTCGCGCAGGTGTTTCAGCGTGCCGATCAGGCGGTCGTTGTCGCGCTGGTGCAGGCCGATGCTGGGCTCGTCGAGCACGTACATCACGCCGGTGAGGCCCGAGCCGATCTGCGAGGCGAGCCGGATGCGCTGCGCCTCGCCGCCCGACAGCGTCTCGGCGCTGCGGTCGAGGCTCAGGTAGTTCAGGCCCACGTCGTTGAGGAACTTCAGGCGCAGGCCGATCTCGCGCACCACCTTGTCGGCGATCTCTGCCCTGGCGCCGCGCAGCTTGAGCTTCTGGAACCAGTCGAGGGAGTCGCGCAGCGTGAGGCGGCTGAGCTCGAAGATCGCCATGCGCGGGCGCTCGGCGCCGTTTTCCGCGCCGCTCTCGTCGACCAGGAAAACGTTGCGCGCCTCGGGGCGAAGGCGCGAGCCGCCGCAGTCGGGGCAGGGCTGCATGTTGCGGAAGCGCGCGAGGTCCTCGCGCACCATCACCGAGTCGGTCTCGCGGTAGCGCCGCGTCATGTTCGGGATGATCCCTTCGAAGGGATGCTTCTTCGTGAGCTTCTTGCCCGCGAAGTTGCCCGACTCCATGGTGTAGTTGAACTTGATCTCCTCGGCTGCCGAGCCGTGCAGCAGCACCTGCTGCACCGAGGCCGGCAGCGATTCGAAGGGCGCGTCGACGTCGAACTTGTAGTGCCTGGCGACGCTCTCGATCATGCTGAAGTAGTAGCCGTTGCGGCGGTCCCAGCCCTTGATGGCGCCGCTGGCCAGCGACAGCGAGGGAAACGCCACCACGCGCGCCGGATCGAACACCTCGCGGCTGCCCAGGCCGTCGCAGGTCGGGCACGCGCCCACGGGCGAGTTGAACGAGAACAGGCGCGGCTCCAGCTCCGACAGCGAGTAGTGGCAGATCGGGCAGGCGAACTTGGCGTTGAACAGGTGCTCCCTGTCGGGCGCTCCCTCGGCGCCCAACTCCAGCGCGATGGCGCGGCTCTCGGCCAGCCGCAGCGCGGCCTCGAAGCTCTCGGCCAGGCGCTGCTGCATGTCGGGGCGCGCGCGAAGGCGGTCGATGACGACGTCGATGTCGTGCTTCTCGGTCTTCTTGAGCTTGGGCAGGTCGTTGTATTCGTAGATCTGCCCGTCGACGCGGAAACGCACGTAACCGGAGGCCTGCATCTCGGCGAAGAGCTCGACGAACTCGCCCTTCTTCTCGCGCGCCACGGGCGCCAGGATCATCAGGCGCGGCTCGTCGGGAATCGCCAGCACTGCGTCGACCATCTGCGACACGGTCTGCGCCTGCAAGGGCAGGTGATGGTCGGGGCAGTAGGGCGTGCCGGCGCGCGCGTACAGCAGGCGCAGGTAGTCGTGGATCTCGGTCACCGTGCCCACGGTGGAGCGCGGGTTGTGGCTGGTGGCCTTCTGCTCGATGCTGATCGCGGGCGAGAGGCCCTCGATCACGTCGACGTCGGGCTTGTCCATGAGCTGCAGGAACTGCCGCGCATAGGCCGACAGGCTCTCGACGTAGCGCCGCTGCCCTTCGGCATAGAGCGTGTCGAAGGCCAGGCTCGACTTGCCCGAGCCCGACAGGCCGGTGATGACCACCAGCTTGTTGCGCGGGATGTCGAGATCGACGTTCTTCAGGTTGTGCGTGCGCGCACCCCGGATGCTGATGCGCTGCTGCGCCAGCACCGCGCCGAGGTAGGTGTTTCGTTCGAGTTCAGCGTCGCGAGCGCTTTCCGCGTCGGCTGCGGTGTGGGCTGTGGCTTTTGAATTCAAGGGAGGCGATCGTCCGAGGGCAACCGGACATGATAGACCGCCGACGATTTCATGGCGAGCCGGAGGGAACCGGCGGTTCGGACTTCGGGGTTTCTGCCGGCGGCGGGTGCACCGCTTCGGTGCCGGCGGAGGTGCTGATCGCACGGCTCACCATGTGCTCGGCCAGCGTGTCGTACAGCGGCCGGCTGATCATGCGCGAGACTAGGCTGGCCAGCATCGCGGCGGCCATCAGGCTCAGCACCATCGAGTGGCCGTCGACCATCTCCATCACGATGATGAAGGCGGTCAGCGGCGCCTGCGTCACCGCCGCGAGGAAGCCGGCCATGCCCATGGCGATGAGCGCCGGCCCCTGCTCGCTGCTTGCGAACCGGGCCACCGCGTCGCCGATGCCCGCGCCGATGGACAGCGACGGCGCGAAGATCCCGCCCGGCACGCCGCACCACGCCGTGAGCCAAGTGGCGACGAACTTGAGCACGGTGTACAGCGGCGTCAGCTCGTCGTGGCCCTGCAGCATCTGCTTGACTGCCTCCGAGCCCGCGCCGAAGGTGACGCCGCCCGTGACCAGCCCGATGACGGCCACAGCCAGCCCGCCGACCGCCGCGAAGCGCACCGGAAAGCGCGCCCGCCAGCGATTGAAGCGCCCGGCCGTGCCGGTGAGCGAGGCGATCAGCAGCCGCGCGAAGAGGCCGCCCGCGGCGCCGCTCAGCAGCGTGACCAGCAGGCCTGGCCCGAGCACGTCCCAGCCCAGCCGCGGCACACGGATCACGCCGAAATAGCTGACGTTGCCGAAGGCGGACACAGCCACCAGGCCCGCCAGCACGATGGCCGTGATGATCAGCCCGCTGGAGCGCGCCTCCAGCCGGCCCGACAACTCCTCGATGGCGAACACCACGCCCGCCAGCGGCGCATTGAAGGCCGCCGCGATGCCGGCCGCGCCGCCGGCCACCAGCAGCGCGCGCCCGTCGATGGACGTGTTGGGCGACAGCCAGCGCCGCGCATGCTGCATCACGCCCGCCGCCACCTGCACCGAAGGCCCCTCGCGGCCGATCGACAGGCCGGCTGCGAAGCCCGCCACGCCCAGCCCGATCTTGGCGACCGTCAACCGCAGCGAGGCGAACACGAAGCGCCGCTCCCCGGGCAGGGCCGGGTGGAGCGCGGCCTTGATCTGGGGAATGCCGGAGCCTCCAGCTCCGGGGAAGAAACGCAGGGTGAACCAGACGATGCCGGCCGTGAGCATCGGCGTGGTCAGCAGCACCGCCCAGGGCCAGGCGCGGTAGAAGCGGTGGAACTGGCCGAAGACCCAGTCGCTGGCCAGCGTGAAGCCCACCACGAAGAGGCCCGCCGCGATGGCGTAGCCCAGCACGATGGCGCGGTCGAGCCAGACGCGGCCGCTGGACAGCTCGGCGCGCAGATGCTCGAAAAAGTCAGGTTCCCGGTTCATCGCAAGCGCCCATTCTGGCACCGGGGGAGAAAGAGAGAGGTCGCCTTGGGGCACAATCGAGGGTTCTTCTCAACCTTCTCCTCCATCTACTTATCAGGGGCAGTGCATATGGCATCGGTCAATAAAGTCATCGTCGTCGGCAATCTGGGGCGCGACCCCGAGATGCGTACATTCCCGAGCGGCGACCAGGTCGCGAACGTCACAGTGGCCACCACCGATCGCTGGAAGGACAAGCAAAGCGGCGAAATGCGCGAAGCCACCGAGTGGCACCGCATCGTCTTCAACGGCCGCCTGGCCGAAATCGCCGGCCAGTACCTGCGCAAGGGCTCGCAGGTGTATGTCGAAGGCAGCCTGCGCACGCGCAAGTGGACCGACAAGGACGGCATCGAAAAGTACACCACCGAGATCCGCGCCGACCAGATGCAGATGCTCGGCAGCCGCCAGGGCCAGGGCGGCCCGTCGGGTCCCAGCGACGACGACGGCTACGGCGGTGGCGGCGGCTACTCGCAAGGCGGCGGTGGTGGTGGTGGCGGCTACGCCCCGCGCGCACCCGCGGCCGCACCGCGCGCTCCGGCGCCGGCTCCGCGCCAGGCACCGGCCAAGTCGTCGTCGGGCTTCGATGACATGGACGACGACATTCCGTTCTGAAGCCGGACAGTTTTTGTAAATAGAGAGCCGCTTTCCCTTGGGGGAAAGCGGCTCTTTCTATTTCGGAGTCCGGCGGGTGCCGTCGTGCATTGGCTCGCGTGAAGTTCGCGCGAGGTGCGCGTGGAAGTGCGCCTACCCCGCCGTCCGTCCTTTTCCGTCTCGGCGCCAGCCAGGCGCTCGCTAAGGTTGCCGCTCCAATGAACAGGAGACCCCCATGAAAAGCATCATCCTCTGGCTGTGCGGCGTACCGATCGGCGTGATCATCTTGCTGAAGGTTTTCGGCGTGTTCTGATTGCAGCCCCGCCCGGCGGCAGGCCGGGTTGCCTGCCATCTTGCTGGTGTCGTCCTTCTCCTGGGGATCAGGCTGCCGGTCTGCCCAGCGTCGCCAGCCTCTTCCTCGCCGCCTGCAGCAGCCCGCCACGTTCCACGGGGAGCGCCGCCTTGGTGTCCCCCAGCGCGATGATCTCGTGCACCGTGGCCGCGGCGAGCTTCGACGCCAGCGGATCGCGCGGCGGCATGCCGTTGAGCCGCGTGAGCGGAACGACGTGCACCTTCAGATGCCTGCCCATGGATTTCGACAGTTTCTGGCAGGCCGCCGCCATGGCGGCTTCGTCGGGCACCAGCTGGCCGTGCGCGACCAGCAGTTCCAAGGTGCCCTGCTCGTCTTCGCCCAGCACGAAGGCGCGCACGACGGAGTCCTTGAACCTGGACCGCAGCATGGAGCGGATCGGCTCCGCCGCGGCGAAGGAGCGCAGCGCGATGCTGCGCAGCTGGTCGTGGAAGACGAAGGAGCGGTCGATCCGGATGGTCTCGGGCTGCTCGGCCTTCGCTGCCTGGCGCTTCACGATGCCGCTGCTGACCAGGTGCCCGACGGTGGCCGTGGCTTCGGGTTCCGCCAGCCTGGCGCGCCGCGCGAGTTCGGCGGTCGGGAACTGCTCGTCGGCCGGTGCCGCGTACAAGACCGTGAGCAGCTTCTGTACTTCGGGAGAAAAAAGAAAATCCGCGGCGCTCATCCTTGCCTTGTTGCTGCTGACACGAAGCCCGCATTATCCGAGCCGCACTCCACCGCAGCCTGCGCGCCTGCGCATGACGACGACCGCGCCCGCCCGTGTTCGCGCAGGCCGCGCAGGTTCACCTCCATGCCCGTGCTCTGCTGCTGCTCGTGCAGCCATTGCACGACGCGCTCGGCGCGCCTCACGCCGATGCCCCGCACCGGATACCACCAGGTCACGCCTGCATCGTTGATGCGTTGCGCCAGTTGCTCCAGCGTGCCGAAGCCGGCCTGCGCGAGCCTTTCGGACAGCAGCGGGTCGAACCACGCGGCGACGCTGTCGTGCGCCTGGGGCGCGTCCGCGCGAGATTGAAGAAGAAGGGTGTCCATGGTGTCTCCAGGCGCGAAACGGGAAGAGCGGCGGCCCGCGATGATTCCGCGCGTGTTGTGGATCGGATCGGCTGTGCTTTGCATGGGGCATGCCAGTGCGCCTGCGCGTTGATCCACAAGAGATTTCCCGATCCGTCGATCGTATGGTGTCGTCGATTCAGACAAATGGCGTGTCTGATTTTCAAGCATATGTCTGATGACCGATCAGGGTTTGCCAGACCCGCAAGTCCATCGCCGGAGCCGCTGCGGCGCCGCGAGGCATAGTAGCCAGCATGGACCTGCGCACACTCCGCTATTTCATCGCCGTGCTCGAAGCCGGCAGCCTCTCTCGCGCGGCCGGGGCGCTCTACGTGGCGCAGCCGGCGCTCACGGCGCAGATCAAGAAGCTGGAAAGCGAGCTCGGCGTGCAGCTCTTCGAACGCTCGCATGCCGGCGTCACGCCCACGTCGGCCGGCCTGCGGCTGTATGACGACGCCCGCCGCCTGCTGAGCGATGCCGAGGCCATGCGCGAGCGCATCCAGCGCCTGCCGCAGGGGCCAGAAGGCTCGGTCACGCTGGCCATTCCGTTCCTGCTCGCCTCGCTGCTGATGGGGCCGGTGCTGGCCGCGCTCAAGGAGTCGCACCCGCGCGTGCGCGTCTTCGTGCTCGACGGCCTGAGCCTGACGGTGTGCAAGGCCGTGCTCGAGCGCCGCGCCGACGTGGGCATCCTGGTCGATACGCCGCCTCTCGAAGGCTTGCGCTGCAGGCCGATGGCGCAGGAGGGCATGTACTTCTGCGGACGCGATACCGATGGCCGCGTCGCCCGGCTGCTGCGCGCGGCGCCCGCGGGCCGCCGGCGCTCCGCGACGAAGCCGGATGCCGGTGCGCCCGCCTATCCGCTGATCGACCTCGCCGACGCCGCCGCTCAACCGCTGGTGCTGCAGTCGCGCCGATTCGCGATCCGGCAGGCAGTGGAGGGTGCGGCGAGCGCCCGCGGCATGCCGCTGAACATCGTCCACGAGCACGATTCCGCGCGTGTGATCCGCTCGCTCTACCTCAGCGGCGCCGGCTTCACCTTCGTGCCGGCCTGTGCGCTGAACGACAGCCCGGCGCCGCGCGAAGGCTGGCTGGTCGCGCGCGTGGTGAACCCGGAGCTTTCGCGCGCATACACGCTGGTCACCGCCGAGCGGCCGCTCGATGCCGTCACGCAGGTGGTGGTGGATGCGCTGACCTCCGAGGCACGGAGCCTGATCAGGCAGCGCAAGTGGATGGCCGAGTGGATGATGCGCGGCTGAGCTCACGCCGAGGCACAACGGGCCATCAATTCCGTTGATGGCCGCGGATCAGCAAACAGTATTTCTCCTGCGGCGCCGCTTCTGGAACAGTGCCGTGAACCGCAAAGGGCGGCACCCAGGAGACAAGCATCAATCCCCCATCCATTCCCCCAAGGCGCGTGGTCGCCAATGTCGGCGCTCTCGTGGCGCGCAGCGCGCGTTCCAACGGCCGGCGCATCGCGGTGATGAGCCCCGCGCGCACGCTCAGCTATGCCGAACTGGAACAGCGCAGCAACCGCCTCGCCAACGCGCTGCTGGGCCTCGGCCTCGCGCGCGGCGACCGCGTGGGCATCTACCTGGCCAACTGCGCCGAGATCGTCGAGATCGAGATCGCCTGCTACAAGGCCGGCCTGGTGAAGGCGCCGTTCAACTCGCGCCTCTCGCCGAGCGAGGTGGGCGAGATCGCCGCCAACAGCGAGGCCGCGATCATCGTCACCACCAGCGAGCGCGCCGAGAGCTTCCGGGCGCACATCCGCGGCGAGATGCCCCGCCTGCTGCTGCTGGACGGCGATGCCGCGACGAACTACGACGCCGCGCTCGCCCGCGCCAGCGATGTCTTCGCGCCGGTGGAAGTGCATGCCGACGAGCTCGCGGTGCTGCACTACACCTCGGGCTCATCGGGCGTGCTGAAGGCCGCGATGCAGACCTTCGGCAACCGGCTCGCGCAGCTGCGCAAGTTCCTGATCCGCTCCGAGGGCATGCACGAAGGGCACATCCTCGGCCTGGTGGGGCCGGTCACGCACGCCTCGGGCATGCAGATCGTGCCGGCGCTGTGCAGCGGCGTGACGATTCGCCTGTTCTCGGGCTTCGAGCCGGCGCGCTTCATCGCAGACATGCGCGCCGACCGCGTGACGCACACCTTCATGGTGCCGACCATGATCAACATGCTGCTGGGCGAGCTCGAGGGCCAATACCGCCCGCTGCCCGACCTGCAGCGCCTGGGCTACGGCGCCGCGCCGATGGCGCCGGCGCGCATCCTCAAGGCCATGGACGTGTTCGGCCCCGTGCTGTCGCAAGGCTACGGCGCGGGCGAGACCACCTCGGGCGTGTGCGCGCTGACCACGCACGACCACCTTCATGCCCGCGCCGCGCGGCCCGAGCGCCTGGCCTCGTGCGGGCGCCCATTGCTCGAATGCGACGTGCGCATCCTCGACGACGAGGGCCAGCCGGTGGCCACCGGCGAGATCGGCGAGATCGTGGTCGGCGGCGAGGACATCTTCGCCGGCTACTGGCGCGCGCCCGAGCTCACGGCCGAGGTGCTGAAGAACGGCCGCTACCACACTGGCGACCTCGCGCGCATGGACGAGGAGGGCTACGTCTACATAGTCGACCGCAAGAAGGACATGGTCATCAGCGGCGGCTTCAACGTCTATCCCTCCGAGGTAGAGGCGGTGCTGTTCCAGCACGAAGCGGTGCAGGAAGCCTGCGTGTTCGCCATTCCCGACGACAAGTGGGGCGAGTCGGTGGCGGCGCACGTGGTGCTCAAGCCCGGCCGCGCGGCCGAGGGCACGGCCATCGACGCTTTCTGCGGCGAGCGGCTGGCGGGCTTCAAGCGCCCGCGCCACATCGAGTTCGTGGCCTCGCTGCCGAAGAACCCCAACGGCAAGGTGATGCGCAAGGCGGTGCAGGCGCCGTACTGGGCAGGCCAGGAGAGGATGGTGAACTGAGATGGATGCAATGACGACACCCGCCATCAACAACATGGCACCGATCTTCGCGGGCCCCTTCGAGGGCTCGGAGCGCGCCGCCGAAGTCATCGGCCGCGTGCAGGCCTTCCTCAACGGCGAGCTGGCCGACTTGGCGCGCGAGCACGACATCGACAGCGAGCGCGGCGCGCCGCGCGAGCTGCTGCAGCGTGTGTGGAAGCGCTCGCGCGAGCTGGGCTTCTATGGCATGACACTGCCCGAAAAAATGGGCGGCATGGGCCTCTCGGTGCTCGACCACGCGCTCATCAAGGAGGCGATCTACGCCACCGGCTCGCCCTTCGCGCCGCATGTGTTCGGCGAGCTGAGCGGCCCGCCGCGCGTGGGCGCGCTGGCACGCTTCGCGACGCCGTGGCAGATGCGGAACTTCATCGTGCCGGTGGCCGAGGCCGAGAAGGCCATCTGCTTCGCGTTGACGGAAGAGCAGGCCGGCTCCGACGCCGGCGCCGTGCAGACGCACGCGGTGCTCGACGGCGACGATTACGTCGTCAACGGCCGCAAGCGCTTCATCTCGGGCGCGCCCTTCGCCGATTTCGCGGTGCTGGTCGCCTCCACCGCCACCGACCCCGCGCAGCGCGAGGTGTCGGCCTTCTTCGTCGACCTGAAGGCGCCCGGCGTGCGCGTGGAGTCGGGCTACAAGACCATGGCCGGCCAGTCGGGCACCGGCAACATCGTGTTCGAGAACGCGCGCGTGCCGGCCGCCAACCTGATCGGCGAGCAGGGCCGGGGCCTGGCGCTGGCGCTGGGCCGCATCACCGTCAACCGGCTGCTGCATTGCCCGGCGATGGTCGGGCTGGCCCAGGTGGCGCTGCGCGACGCGCGCGACTACGCGCTGCAGCGCAAGCAGTTCGGCCGCGCCATCGGCCAGTTCCAGGCCATCCAGCACATGCTGGCCGACATGGCGACCGAACTCGCGGCGGCGCGCGCGCTGATGATCAACACCGCCCGCCAGATCGACGCAGGCTCGGACGCACGCGCCGAGGCCTCCATGGCCAAGCTGTTCTGCTCCGAGACCGCCTTCCGCGTGGCCGACCGCGCGGTGCAGATCCACGGCGGCGAAGGCATCGTGCAGGGCCGGCGCGTGGAGTTCCTCTTCCGCGTGCTGCGCATGTACCGCGTGCTCACCGGCACCAGCGAGATCCAGCGCAACACCATCGCCAAGGAACTGCTGGCGTCCGAGGCGGGTTGAGAACGCCTTGCGCGTTCCGAAGAAGAAGCAGACAAAGAGACAAGCGACAGGAGACAAGACAATGACCGATCCGCATCGCCGCAAGCTGCTTGGGCACGCCCTGGCCGCCATGCTGCTGCCCCTGGGCACGGGCCTCGCGCGGGCCGAAGAGGCCTACCCCAGCCGTCCCATCAAGTGGGTGCTGCCCTACCTGGCCGGCACCGGCCCCGACATCACCGCGCGCATCCTCGCCGAGGCGGTGGCGCCGGTCATCGGCCAGCCGGTGGTGATCGAGAACAAGCCCGGCGCGGCCGGCAACATCGGCGCGCGCATCGTCGCCAAGTCTCCGGCGGACGGCTACACCTGGATCTACTCGGCCGCGCCCATGGCCGCCAACATGCGCATGTACCGCAACCCGGGCTACGACGCGCTGAAGGACTTCCGCCACGTGATGCGGCTGGCCAGCTCCGACGTGGTGCTGGTCGTGAACGCCAGCTCCGACGTCCGCAGCCTGGCCGACCTCGTGGCCAGGGCCAAGGCGCAGCCCGGGCAGCTGGCTTATGCCTCGGGCGGCGTGGGCACGCCTTCGCACCTGGGCGTGGAGATGCTGCTCTCGGCCGAGAACGTCACCGCGCTGCATGCGCCCTACAAGGGCGCCTCCGAGCTGGTCAACGCGGTGCTCGGCGACCAGGTCGCGTTCGGCATGCCGATCTTCAGCGTGGCCTATCCGCAGATCGTGGCCGGCAAGCTGCGTCCGCTGGCGGTGGCGGGAGCGAAGCGCAACCCCGTGCTGCCGCAGGTGCCCACGCTGGCCGAGCTGGGCGTGAAGGGGGCCGAGCTCACCTCGTGGGGCGGCATCTCGGTGCCGGCTGGCACACCCGACGCCATCGTGCAGCGCATCCGCACCGCCTTCGAAAAGGCGCTGGCGCAGCCCAGGGTGGTCGCGGCGCTGCAGGAGCAGGGCGGCAGGGTCGACATGCAGGACGGTTCGGCCTACACCACGGGCTTCACTAAAGAGATGGTATTCACCGAGGCCATGATGAAGAAGGTGGGGCTGGAGCCGCTCTGAGCCTGCCGGGCGCGGCCATGACTTTGGGCACTTACGGTGCCCCACGGGTCGCAAATAGCATCCGGGGGATGACAGAGATCGACAGGCCCGCATCCCCGGCCGAGGAGACCCGGCGACAGCGAGACCCCGCGCGGTCGCGCGCCATCCTGGTCGTGGACGATCACGACCTCGTGCGCATGGGCGTGTGCGCGCTGCTGGAGGCCAACGTGTCGGCCACGCCCATCGAGGTGCTAGAGGCCGGCAACCTGGCCGAGGCCATGGCGGTCTTCGAGGACAACCAGGAAGCGATCGAACTGGTGCTGCTCGACCTGGCGCTGCCCGACACGCAGGGCCTGAGCGGGCTCATGGAATTCCGATCGCGCTATCCCGAGGCGCGCATCGTGGTGCTCTCGGGCACCGGCAACACGACGCTCGCGCAAGACACGCTCGCGCAGGGAGCGATGACGCTGGGCGCCTTCGCGTACCTGCCGAAGTCGGCCACGCTGCGCGAAGTCGTGAGCTTCATCCGCGCCTGCGGCCTGCTGGGCGGCGACGCGGTGAACTACCAGCCTCCCGCCATGCCCGCGCCGTCCGATGCCGTGGCGCCTTCGTCCAGCAACGCCCGGCACAAGCTCACGAAGCGGCAGCTGCAGGTGCTCAACTGGCTGCTGGAGGGAAAGAGCAACCACGAGATCGCCTTGCTGGCCGAGATCAGCGAAGGCACGGTCAAGAACTATGTCGCGGGCATCCTGCTGCAGTTCGGCATGCGCTCGCGCGCGCAGTTGATCAGCAGCCTGCGCTGAGCCGGACCCTGCCGCGGCAGGCAACGGGGCGCGATGAAGGCCTCGAAGGGAGACAAGGGAAATGAAGAAGAACGATCCGGCCCCGGGGCGCTTGCCCGTCGACGCCACGCTCGAGTTGCGCGTGCTGCGCGAGCACGTCGCCTCGCTGTACGCGGGCCACACCACGGCCATCGTCGCGCACATGGGCTTCGCCATCGGCATCGGGTGCTTCGGCTACTTCTTCGTCGATCCGGCCTTCAGGCTGCTGATCGTGGCGCTGATCACCGCGATCGTGCTGGTGGACCTGTACGCCATCGTCACGCCGCGCTGGACGCCGCAGGTGCCGCTGTCGGAAACGCCCGCGTGGGCGAAGAAGTACACCCGCATCGTCACAGCGGTCAGCACCGTGACCGCGCCCAGCAGCCTCTTCCTCGTGAGCATCCAGGACTCGATGCTGACCACTTTCGTCACGGTGGTCATCATGGGCAGCTGGACCCGCGCGGTGCAGGCGCGATGGCCGCTGCGCACCGCGATGTTCGGCTACGGCATTCCGATGATGAGCGGGCTCATCATCTCGCTGGCCTGGTATGGCGGCGCGCTCAACTGGTTCCTGGCCGGCTTCGCCTTCGTCAACCTCGTGCTGACGCTGAGCGAGGGCGTCAAGCAGAACAAGCGGCTGACGGCCACGCTGATCCTGCAGTTCGAGAACGAGGCGCTCGCCGCGCAGCTGCGAGAGCAGATCGCCGCCACCGAGCGCGCCAGCGCCGAGAAGACCCACTTCCTCGCCGCCGCCAGCCACGACCTGCGCCAGCCCATGCATGCCATCGCGCTGTTCGGCGCCGCTTTGGGCAACACGCTGCGCCACCGGCCCGAGGAGCGAAACGTCGAGCGGCTGATGCGCGCGGTGAACGCGCTCGGCGCATCGCTGGACACCATGCTCGACATCTCCCGGCTCGACGCCGGCGTGGTGCAGCCCGTGCCGATCGCGCTGGGGCTCGACGAGCTGCTGCTGCCTCTGCACAACACCTTTTCCGTGCAGGCCGAGCGCAAGCGGCTGCAGCTGCGCGTGCGCGCCAGCGGCCTGTGGGTGCGCAGCGACCCGCAGCTGCTGTACCGCATGCTCTCCAACCTCGTGGACAACGCGCTGAAGTACACGCGCCAGGGCGGCGTGACCGTGATGGCGCGCAGGCGCGGCGAGCACGTGTGGATCGAGGTGCGCGACACCGGCATCGGCATCGCCCCCGAGCAGGCGGAGCGC
The DNA here is from genome assembly GCF_048302515.1 of Variovorax sp. 350MFTsu5.1. Classification (NCBI taxonomy): domain Bacteria; kingdom Pseudomonadati; phylum Pseudomonadota; class Betaproteobacteria; order Burkholderiales; family Comamonadaceae; genus Variovorax; species Variovorax sp. 350MFTsu5.1. Next base: position 561,998 of record NZ_CP157620.1, read on the forward strand.
ATCTTCGAGGAGTTCTACCAGGTGAACAACCCGGGGCGCGACCGCTCGCGCGGCCTGGGCATCGGGCTGTCGATCGTGCGGCGCCTCGGCCGCCTGCTCGGCCACGGGGTCGAGCTGCGCTCGCGCCCCGGGCGCGGCACGCGCTTCCGTCTCGTGCTGCCGCTGGCCGAACCCTCGGAGGCATCGCAGGACAGCCTGCCGCTGCAGGAATTCGAATCGCCGGTTCGCCACTTCTTCCAGGTGCCGGAACTCGGCGGGCGCGTACTGCTGATCGACGACGAGGAGGACATCCGCGAGGCGATGACCGAGCTCATGCGCGCCTACGGCATCGACGTCGTGGCGGTGGCCGACGAGGCCGAGGCAGTGGAAGTCCTTGCGCAGCCCGACGCGGACCTGAATCCGGTCGCATTGCTGATGTGCGACTACCGCCTGGGCGACGGTGCCGAGGGCCTGCAGGTGGGACTGCGGCTGCGCGAGCGCTTCAGGCTCGATGCGCCGATGCTGCTCATCACCGGCGAGACCGCGCCCGAGCGCCTGCAGCGCGTGCGCGAGTGGGGCGTGCCGGTGCTGTTCAAGCCGGTCAGCGCGGCCACGCTGATGCAGGCCATCATCGAGCTCGTGCATATGGATGCGCGCATGGAGGACGCCTGAACCCGCCACGCGTCCGGCGAACCGGCTGGCGCTGACATTCCTGGGCGCGCCGCTTGCGGGAGTGACAGCGAATGTCACGCCACTGCATGCATTTGCGACGCAATGCAAGGCCATTGCATTCACCGCTGCGCGCAATGGCACGCCGCGCGGCGGCGCGGGCGCGCGGGCATGCCGATTGCTGAATCGACTCCTTACAGGTTTCTGCAAGGATGCACGCGTTGGACGACGACAAGAACGGCTTCTCCCTGGATCGCCGCGTTTTCTTTCTGGGCACGGCAAGTGCCCTGACCCTCGGGACCACGGCTTGCGGAGGAGGGGGAGGCAGCTTCTTCTTTCCGGCAGCGGGCACCGGCACGCAGGGCTCCCCCACTGCCACCACCGGGCAGCCGCAGACGACGGTCACGGCCACCGACGCGGTCGACACGACAACAGCACCAACAACGGCAGAGCCGGTCACGCAGACACGAAAGTTCGTACACCCCGGCCTGCTGCACACCGAGGCCGACTTCGAGCGCATGCGCCAGAAGGTCGCGGCGCAGGCACAGCCCTGGCTCGACGGCTGGAAAGCGCTGACCTCCAGCGGCCGCTCGCAGCTCGGCGCCACGCCGCGGCCGCTGGCCACGGTGATTCGCGGCGGGGACGGCCAGAACTTCGCGCAGATGTACATCGACATCGCGCGCGCCTACCAGCTCGCATTGCGCTGGAAGGTCTCGCAGGACAAGCGCTATGCCGACCTCGCGGTCGTCTTCCTGAACGCATGGTCGTCCACGCTGACGCTGGTCACCGGCAACTCCGACCGCTTCCTCGCCGCCGGCATCTACGGCTACCAGTTCGCGAACGCGGGCGAGATCATGCGCAGCTACGAGGGCTGGGCCGCGAGCGATTTCGCGCGTTTCCAGAACATGATGCTCACGCTGTTCTACCCGCTCAACCACAGCTTTCTGATCAACCACAACGGCTCCGAAATCACCAACTACTGGGCCAACTGGGACCTGTGCAACATCGCGTCGATGCTGGCCATCGGCGTGCTGTGCGACCGTACCGACATCTACGACGAGGCGATGGGCTACTTCAAGGCCGGCCAGGGCAATGGCGCGGGCCTGCAGGCGGTCTACCAGGTGCATCCGGGCTACCTCGGCCAGTGGCAGGAAAGCGGCCGCGACCAGGGCCACTGCACGCTGGGCATCGGCCTGGCGGCCGCGTTCCACGAGATGGCGTGGAACCAGGGCGACGACACCTACGGCTACGAGAACAACCGCTTCCTCGCGGGCGCCGAGTACGTCGCCAGATCGAACCTCGTCGACAGCAGCACCGGCACCTTCTACACCGTGCCCTTCTTCACCAACGTCAACAGGCAGGGCACGCAGTCGGTGCTGGCGACCGGGGGGCAGGGGCACCGGCGCCCCGTCTGGGAGAGCGTCTACAACCACTACGCGAACCGCCTGGGCGTCGCCGCGCCCTACACCTCGCTGCAGGCGATACAGATGCGCCCCGAGTCCGACGGCGGCAACGGCGACCAGCTGGGCTTCGGCACGCTGACTTTCACGCGCGATCCGTTCGCGGCGCCGGGCAAGCCGAGCGGGCTCACGGCGCACGTGCGCGGCACGCAGGTGGTGCTGTCGTGGTGGGGCTGCCCCGATGCGCAGAGCTACACCGTCAGGCGAGCGAGCACCGCGGGCGGGCCCTACAGCGACATCGCATCGGGCATCACCGACACGCTGACCTTCACCGACGCCGGTGTCGGGGCCGACGATGTCTGGTACTACGTGGTCGTCGCGGTCGGCGCATCAGGCGAGAGCGCCGCCTCCAACGAAGAGCGCGCGGCGATCAGGGCCGAACTGCTGCTGCAGCTGAAGTTCGACGAATCCGCGGGCACGCAGGCTGCCGACGCCACCGGGCGGTTCGCGGCCGGCGAACTGCAGGGCGACGCGACCTGGACCGCCGGACGCAAGGGCAACGCGCTCGCCCTTGGCGGCACCAACGGCTGCGTGGCGCTGCCTGCCGGCGCGGCGAAGAACATCGCCGACTTCAGCATCGCGGCCTGGCTCTACATCGACACGCTCGCGACTTGGTCGCGCGTCTTCGACTTCGGCTCCGGCACTCGCCGCTACATGATGCTGACGGTGCGCAACGGCAGCGGCGTGCCGCGTTTCTCCATCACCACCGAGCACGGCTACAACGAACAGGTGATCGACGGCTCGGCGGCGATGCCCACCGGCCGGTGGGTGCATGTGGCGGTGACCGTGTCGGACACGCTGGGCACCCTGTACGTGGACGGCGTCGAAGCCGGCTCCAACGCGCAGATGAGCCTCGCGCCCGCCGACCTCGGCGCTACCACGCAGAACTGGCTGGGCCGCTCGCAGTATTCGAGCGATGCCTTCCTGAAGGGCCGCATCGACGACTTCCGCATCTACGGCGGTGCGCTGGGCAGCGCGGAGGTGGCGGCGCTGGCGCTGTAGGCCGCGCGCCTTCGGTTGCCTGGCCTCAGCTGCTTTGCCGGGCCATCAGCTCGAAGCCCAGGTCCACCGTTCGCTCGGCCACGGTCTCCCCGCGCATCAGCGCCAGCAGCATCGCGGCCGCGCGTTCGCCGATCTCGCGGCGCGGCGTGCGCACGGTGGTCAGCGGCGGCAGCATCTGGTCGCTGCCGCCCAGATCGTTGAAGCCGGCGATCGCCACGCGCCGCGGCACCTCGACGCCGTTGCGCAGCGCGGCCAGCAGCGCGCCCTGGGCGAGGTCGTCGTTGCAATAGAAGATGGCGTCCACGTCGGGGTGGCGCGCGAGCAGGTCCTCGAACTGGCGGCCGCCCAGCGCCATGGAAGTCGGCCCCGGCACCAGCAGTTCGAGCGCGGGGTCGTGGCAGCCCGCCGCGCGCAGCGCCTCGCGATAGCCTTCCAGGCGCATCATCACGCGCGGATCGAGCTGGCCGGCGGCATAGGCGATGCGCCGGCGGCCGCCTTGCAGCAGGTGCTGCACGATGGCGCGCCCCGCGTCGCGCTGCGAGAAGCCCACGCTGTGCACGCCCGCGTCGGCCGAGGTTTCCATCAGGTACACGCAGGGCGCGTTGCTGCGCTCCAGCATCTGCACGGCCGCGTCGCTCCGGTCGAAGCCTGTCAGCAGCACGCCTGCCGGGCGCTGCGAGAGGTAGCTGCGCAGCAGCGCCTCTTCCTGCCTCGGGTCGTAGTGCGTCACGCCGATGAGCGACTGGAAACCGTGCGGCGACAGCGCGTCCTGCACCGCCTCGAGCAGCTCCACGAAGAGCTGGTTGGTCAGCGATGGGATCAGCACCGCCACGTGGGAGCTGCGCGCCGAGGCCAGCGCGCGCGCCGCCACGTTGGGCACGTAGCCGAGCTGGTCGACCGCCGCCTGCACGCGGGCCTGCAGCTCGGGCGCCACGTTGCGCGCGCCGCGCAGCGCCCGCGACACGGTGATCGGGCTCACCCCGCAGGCGCGCGCCACGTCGTCGAGGGTGACGTGGCTGGAAGAGCGGGAGCGCGGGCGGTCGGGGGTGTCGGCCATGGTCGGGCGTGTCTCAGGGTTAATACCAATCCGGATTTGGATAGCGCTGTCCTAGGATAGCGCTATCCCAGCCCCTGGCCGATTCGGAAAAACCCGAGCGCCCACCAGAGCGGGCTTTTTTTGAATCGTGCAGGATAGCGCTGTCCCGAAGCTGTCCAGCCCACCGGGCCGCCGCCTTGCCTTGTTTTCGCAAAGGCCCGGTTCCAGGAGACAACCCATGTTCGGAATGAGCCAAGAGATCTTCCTGCTCGTCGACGCCCTGGTGGCGATCCTCGGGCTGATCCTTCTGATCACGCGCTGGCGCGTGCACCCCTTCATCGCGCTGACGCTGGCCGCGGGCTTCCTGGGCCTGACCTCGGGCATGCCGGTGGACAAGGTGATGAAGTCCTTCCAGGACGGCTTCGGCGGCGTGCTGGGCTTCGTGGGCATCGTGCTCGGCCTGGGCACCATGCTCGGCAAGATGATGGCGGAGTCGGGCGGCGCCGACCGCATCGCGCGCACGCTGATCGACGCCTTCGGCCGCGAGCGCGTGCACTGGGCAATGATGTTCGCGGCCTTCCTGGTCGGCATCCCGCTGTTCTTCGAGATCGGCTTCGTGCTGCTGATCCCGCTGGTGTTCATCGTGGCGCGGCGCACCGGCGTGTCGCTCATCCGCATCGGCATCCCGCTGCTGGCGGGCCTGTCGGTGGTGCACGGCCTGGTGCCGCCGCATCCGGGGCCGCTGCTGGCCATCGGCGTGTTCAACGCCGACATCGGCAAGACCATCTTCTATGGCCTGATCGTCGGCCTGCCCACCGCGATGATCGCGGGCCCGGTCTTCGGCAAGTTCATCTCGAAGTACGTCCCTGGCGAGGCCTCGCCCGAGCTGATGGAACAGCTGGCGCGCGAGCCCGAGGCGCGCGAGCTGCCCGGCTTCGGGATCACGCTCGTCACCGTGCTGCTGCCGGTGGCGCTGATGCTGCTGAAGACCTTCGCCGACGTGGCGCTGGACGAGAAGAACATCGTGCGCCAGTGGATGGACTTCATCGGCCACCCGATCACCGCGCTGCTGGCGGCGCTGCTGCTGTCGCTCTACACCTTCGGCACCGCGCGCGGCTTCACGGCCAGGCAGATCATGAAGTTCGTCGACGACAGCCTCGCGCCCACCGCGGTCATCGTGCTGATCATCGGCGCGGGCGGCGGCTTCAAGCAGATGCTGGTGGCCAGCGGCGTGGGCAACGCGATCGGGCAGATGGCGCTGCATGCGCAGGTCTCGCCGATCCTGCTGGCCTGGCTGGTGGCGGGCTTGATCCGCATCGCCACCGGCTCGGCCACGGTCGCGACCATCACCGGCGCTGGCATCGTCGCGCCGCTGGCGACCATGGTGCCGGGCGTGAACCGCGAGCTGCTGGTGCTGGCCACCGGCGCAGGTTCGCTGATTCTTTCGCACGTCAACGACGCGGGCTTCTGGCTGGTGAAGCAATACTTCAACATGAGCGTGGCCGAGACCTTCAAGACCTGGACCGTGATGGAAACGCTGATCTCGGTCGTGGCCATCGTCTTCATCATGCTGCTGAACATGGTCGTCTGAGGAGAAAAAGCATGGGTCGCATCGTCATCGGCGTCGACATCGGAACCACCAGCACGAAGGCCGTGGCCTTCACGCCCGCCGGGCGCGTGCTGGCGCACGACGCGACCGAATACCCGCTGCTGCAGCCAGAGGCTGGCGCCGCCGAGCAGGACCCGCAGCAGATCTTCCAGGCCGTGCTCTCGGCCATCGCCAGCTGCGTGAAGCAGGCCAAGGCTTTGCCTGCCGACGTGCTCGCCGTGTCCTTCAGCGCGGCGATGCACAGCCTGATCCTGGTCGACGACGCGGGCGTGCCGCTCACGAACAGCATCACCTGGGCCGACCACCGCGCCTCGGCCTGGGCCACGCGCATCCGCGACGAGTGGGATGGCCTCGCGATCTATCGCCGTACGGGCACGCCGATCCATCCGATGTCGCCGCTTGCCAAGCTGGTGTGGCTGCGCCACGAGCGCGCCGAACTCTTCTCGCGCGCCGCGCGCTTTGTCGGCATCAAGGAGTACGTGTTCTTCCGGCTCTTCGGCCAGTGGCAGGTCGACCATTCGATCGCTTCCGCCACCGGCCTCTTCGACATCGAACGGCTCGAGTGGGACGAGGCAGCGCTCGCGCTCGCCGGTGTGCACGCCGAACAGCTTTCGCGCCCGGTGCCGACCACCTGGCACGTCGAGGGCCTCGCGAGCGACGTGGCGAAGCAGCTGGGGCTGGCGCGCGACACGCCCTTCGTCATCGGCGCGAACGACGGCGTGCTCTCCAACCTGGGCGTGAACGCGGTGGCGCCCGGCGAGGTGGCCGTGACCATCGGCACCAGCGGCGCGATGCGCACCGTGGTCGACCACCCGATGACCGACCCCGAGGGCCGCACCTTCTGCTACGCGCTCGCCGAGCGGCGCTGGGTGGTGGGTGGGCCGGTGAACAACGGCGGCATCATCCTGCGCTGGGTGCGCGACGAGTTCGCCTCGGCCGAGGCCGAGACCGCCAAGCGCCTGGGCATCGACACCTACGAGGTGCTCACGCGCATCGCCGAGCGCGTGTCGGCCGGCTCCGAAGGACTGGTGTTCCACCCCTTCCTCACCGGCGAGCGAGCGCCCTACTGGAACGCCGACCTGCGCGGCTCCTTCTTCGGGCTGGGCATCCACCACCGCAAGGAGCACATGATCCGCGCGGTGCTCGAGGGCGTGATCTTCAACCTGCACAGCATCCTGCCGGCGGTGGAATCCATCGCCGGGCGCAGTGCACGCATCAAGGCCACCGGCGGCTTCGCGCGCTCGGGCATGTGGCGCCAGATGATGGCCGACGTGTTCGACCGCGAGGTGGTCGTGCCCGAGAGCTTCGAGAGCTCCTGCCTCGGCGCCGCGGTGCTCGGGCTCTACGCGCTGGGCCATGTCGATTCGCTCGACGCGGTCGCGGGCATGGTCGGCGCCACCCATCGCCACACGCCCAACGCCAAGAACGCCGCGCTCTACCGGCAGCTGCTGCCGGTGTACCACTCGCTGCCGCGCAAGCTCGGCGAGGAATACCGGCTGCTCGCCGCATTCCAGCAGCAGACGGCGGTGCCACCGTCGCAGCGGCGAAGCTGACGGCCTGCCGGTCGTCGTTGTCCATCGGAGATTTGCTGAAGGAAAACCGGTCTTGCTGAACACGATGACACCCGCTTCCGTTTCCCACGCGCATCCGCACGCGAAAGCCGCGCGACCCCTGTCGCCGGCACGGCGGCATGGCGCGCGCGGCATCGAGGCGGCCGCATGGCGCAAGGCGGCGTTCCCCGCGCCGGTTCGCGCTGGCGAAACGGGCGACATCTGCGCCACGGTCCGGTGCGAGCCGGCCTCCGGGCCCGCGGCCCACGAGAGCGCAACGCGCTGCATGCACGACCACGAGCTGCACCTGATCGGCGCCGCGCCGGCACGCCTGCGCATCGGCAGCGGCGGGGACGAAGAGGTCCACAGCTTCGCACCCGGCACCGTCGTGCTGCTCGGGCCCCGGCTGCCGCGCAGCCTCGCGTTCGAGCATCGCGCGCTGCCGGGCAGCGGCTCCACGGATGGATTGGTGCTGCGCTTCGGCGACGAGCCGCTCAAGCGCGGCATGGCGCTCTTCCCGGAACTCGCCGACGCCGGGCCGCTGCTGGCCCGGGCGCGGCTGGGCGTGCGGTTCGTCGGCCTGGAAGCGGGCACCATCGCGCGTCTGCGCCGCGTGGAGGCGTCGAGCGGGCTCGCGCGCTTTGCCGAATTCGCCGCGCTGCTGAACGAACTCGCGCAGTGGCGCGACTACCGCGTGCTCTCCGGCGTCGCCCTGGCCGGCGAAGGCCTGGGCGAGGACGCCCGCGCGCTGCGCATGTGCAAGGCGATCGACCACATCCGCGACAACTACGCCGAAGACCTTTCGCTTGCCGATGTTGGCGCGATCGTGGGCATGCGCGAGAACGCCTTCTCGCGCAGCTTTCGCCGCACCACCGGGCAGACCTTCACCGACTTCGTGATCGGCCTGCGCGTGGCCAGGGCCTGCCGGCTGCTGGCAACGACGCGCCAGCACGTGAGCAGCATCTGCTACGAGGTGGGCTTCAACAACGTCTCGAACTTCAACCGGCACTTCCGGCGGATCGAGGGAATGACGCCGGGCGAGTTTCGCGCTCGCCATCCGGGAACCGCCGGCTGAAGCGCGCGGGTGGCAGCACGAAGCGCGATGCCCGGCTTCAGCCGACGTGGCCCTGGTACTGCGGCAGGTCGTCCGTGATCGTGAACCATGGCGCCTTCGAACCCACGAAGATGTGCGCGTCCGGCCGGATCGCGGGCACGTCGACCAGCGTGCCCAGCGTGACGTGCACGTACTGCCCGTCGCGCACCACCGAGCACAGCAGCGAGCCGCATTTCGCGCAGTGCAGGTCGCCCGCGTCGGGCTTGCCGTAGACCGTGATGCCGTCTTCGCCCTGCGTGATCGCGAACTTGCTTCGCTCGATGCCCGCGAAGGGCTTGAAGGCCGAGCCGGTCGCGCGGCGGCAATCGGCGCAGTGGCAGTTGAGCGAATAGGTGAACTCGTCTGCCACCGCGTAGTGGACGGCGCCGCACAGGCACCTGCCGGAAAGCATGCGCGGCATGGGGCTCAGCCCGCCAGCCCCACGTACACGTTCTGCACGTCGTCGTTCGCGTCGATGGCAGCGAGGAAGGTTTCGACTTCCTCCAGCGCCTCGGCGCTCAGGCTCGCCGGATCGACGGGGTTCTTCGGCTTGTAGCCCAGCTTGGCCGACAGCACGGTGAAGCCTTGCGCGGGCAGGGCGCGGCTCACGAGGTCGAGGTCGGTGGGGTCGGTGAGGAAGACGGCGGGGTGGTCCTCGCCGGCCGGTTCGAAGTCCTGCGCGCCGGCTTCGATGGCGGCCACTTCGGGGTCGGCGTCGGGGCGGGCGGGCTCGGCCTCGATCATGCCGACGTGGTCGAAGTCCCAGGACACCGAGCCCGAGGTGCCGAGCTGGCCCTTGCGGAAGAGCACGCGCATCTCGGGCGCTGTGCGGTTCACGTTGTCGGTGAGGCATTCGACCATCACCGCCACGCGGTGCGGCGCGAAGCCTTCGTAGATCACGTGCTCGTAGTTGACCGATTCACCCGTCAGGCCCGCGCCCTTCTTGATGGCGCGGTCGAGCGTTTCCTTGGGCATCGAGGCCTTGCGGGCCTGCTCCACCGCCAGCCGCAGGCGCGAGTTGGAGGCAGGATCGGCTCCGTTGCGCGCGGCCACCACGATTTCCTTGACGAGCTTGCCGAACAGCCGGCCCTTGGCGTTGGCGGCGATGTCCTTGTGCTTGGCTTTCCACTGGGCGCCCATGTCGTTTCCTTGAATGAATATGTATTGCTTGCGGCCTTGTCTGGCTCTTTTGAAGAAAGAAGGGCTCGATGACCGGGAGGGGCGACTACTGTAGCCTTCTTCCCATGACCGCTCCACAGGACACCTCGTACGTCACGCCGTTCGAAGCAGGCAACGGCAACCAGACCACCACCTGGGCCGAATGCATCGCCTTCTACGAGCGGCTGGCCAGTGATTTCCCCGGCGTGCTGCGCTGGGGCGAGATAGGCACCTCGGACACCGGCGCCCCGATCCATGCGGGCGTGGTCACCGCCGACGGCGTGTTCGACCGCGAGACGCTCAAGCGCCAGGGCCGCCCGGTGTTCTTCAACAACAACGGCATCCACCCCGGCGAGCCCGAGGGCATCGACACCTGCATGGCGCTGGTGCGCGACTTCTGCACGCAGCTCGGCAGGCTGGCGGCACTGGGCGACACGGTGTTCCTCTTCATCCCGGTCTACAACGTGGACGGCTGCATCGACCGGCAGAGCACTTCGCGCGTGAACCAGCTCGGGCCCGAGTCCTTCGGCTTCCGCGGCAACGGCCGGCACCTGGACCTGAACCGCGACTTCATCAAGTGCGACAGCCTCGCCGCGCAGGTGTTCAACCGCTTCTTCACCGCCTGGGACCCGGACGTGATGGTCGACACCCACACCTCCAACGGCGCGGACTACAGCTACACCATGACGCTGATTCCGACCCAGCCCGACAAGCTCGGCGGCGGGCTCGGCGCCTTCCTGCGCGAGAACATGCTGCCCGCCGTCTACGCCGGCATGGCGCGGCGCGGCTGGCCTACCTGTCCGTACATGAACCTGCTGGCCGAGACGCCCGACGACGGCATCGAGGACTTCCTCGACACGCCGCGCTTTTCCACCGGCTATGCCGCGCTGCACCACACCATCGGCTTCATGCCGGAGACCCACATGCTCAAGCCCTTCGCCGACCGCGTGGCCTCGATGCGGGCGCTGGTGGAGACGGTGCTCGACTTCAGCATCGCGAATGCGGCGCGCATCCAGGAACTGCGCCGCGAGGCAAAGGCTGAAGCCGCACGGCAGGCGCGCTGGCCGCTGACCTGGCGCAACGACCGCAGCCGGCCCGCGAGCCTGCGCTTCAAGGGCTACAGCGCGGTCCGCACGCCCAGCCTGCTGGGCAGCTACGAGCGCCTGGCCTACGACCGCAGCCGGCCGTGGGAGAAGGACATCGTGCATTTCGACCGCTGCGTCGAGGAAGCGACGGCCGCCGCGCCGAAGGCCTATCTCGTGCCCCAGGCATGGCGCGAGGCGATCGAGCGGCTGGCGTGGAACGGCGTCGAGTTGCAGCGGCTCGAGGAAGACCGGCTCTTCGACGCGGCGCGCGTCTACCGCATCCGCGACGTGACCTCGCGCCCCGGTGCCTACGAAGGCCACATGTTCCACGACGAGGTGGTGCTGTCGGAAAGCACCGAGCCCTTCCAGGCGCGCGCGGGCGACGTCCTCGTTTCGCTGGACCAGCCGCGTGCCCGCTACGTGGTCGAGACGCTGGAGCCGCTCGCGCACGACAGCTTCTTCCGCTGGGGCTTCTTCAACAGCGTTCTGGAGAAGAAGGAGAACTTCTCGGCCTACGTCTTCGAGGACACCGCGCTGCGCATGCTGGAGGAAGAAGCCGGGCTCAGGCAGCGCTTCGAGCAATGGAAAGCGGAGAACCCCGCTCTGCTGTCCGACCCGAAGGCGGTGCTGGGCTTCATCTTCACGCACGGGCGGCGCCATGCGGAGGCGGGGTGGCGGCGCTATCCGGTCGTCGCGCTGATGCGATAGCAGGGATTTGGGGCCTGTGAACTGGCCCTAGTCCGCTGGCCGGAACCCCGGCAGCGCATGCATGCGCCGTCGCAGCGCCTCGACGAAGGCCGTGACCCGCGCCGGCCGGTACAGCCCCGGCGGCAGCGCGACGTGCACGCCGATGGGCTCCAGCCACCAGTTGGGCAGCACGCGCTTCAGGCGGCCGGCCTGCATGTCCTCGTGGCACATCCATGGCGCCGCCGCGCCGATGCCGGCGCTGTTGAGGATCGCGCGGTAGCTCGCGAGCAGGCTGTCGGTGCGGATGGGCGTATCGAGCGCCACGATGCGTGAGCGGCCCCTGCGGTCGATGAGCCGCACGTTGCCCGTCACGTACGGGATCAGGCCCACGCACGGCACCTGCGGCAGCCGTGCCAGCGTGACGGGGCCTGTGCGCTCGAGCAGCTCGGGCGTGGCGATCAGCACCCGCTCCATGCGGCCCACGGTGCGGCATACGAGGCCCGGGTCGCGCACCTCGCCCACGCACACCCAGCATTCGGCGCCCGAGGCCGCCAGGTCGACCACGCGGTCGGTCAGCGTGAGCTCCACGCGCAGCTGCGGATGCGCGGCGCGCAGGTCGGTCACCGCGTCGGTGAGGAAGCCCGTGCCGTAGCCGGAGGGGCCGATCACGCGCAGAGTGCCCTCGGGCCGGCTCTGGCCGCCGCGCAGCCGTTGCGAGAGGCCCGACCAGCGGTCGGTCAGGTCGTGCGCCTCGGCCAGCAGCGAGCGGCCTTCGTCGGTGAGCGAGAAATTGGCCGTGTTGCGGATCGCCAGCTTGCAGCCCAGCAGCCGCTCCAGCTCCAGCAGGCGGCGGCTCACCGTGGGCTGCGTGGTGTCGAGCAATCGCGCCGCCTTGCTGAGCGATCCGCTCTCGCCGATGCGGATGAAGGTCTGGAGCAGGTCGAGCCGGTCGTGGGCGTTCTTCATGCGCCAGACGTATAGCACTTCATCGGGCCATACGTCTACCCGCAAAGGCCTGTCATGCCTATCGTCCGGGGCTGCGAACGAATGGATTGCCCACCGATGAGTGCCTCGACCGAAGACAAAACCCCCCGTACCGTGGGCGACACGCCCAAGGGCGGTTCCGTGCTCGGCTTCTATGCCGCCAAGGGCTCCCCCCGGCCGCCGCGCATCGCGCGCGGCGAGGGCGTCTACCTGTGGGACGAGGGCGGGCACCGCTTTCTGGATGCAACGGCCGGCGCGGTGGTCGCCAACATCGGCCACGGCAATCCGCGCGTGCTGGCCGCCATGCAGGAGCAGGCGGCGCGCGTCACCTTCGCCTATCCGCGCTTCTTCGAGAGCGAGCAGAGCATCGAGCTGGCCGACCGCGTCTGCGCGCTGGCGGGCGAGGGCTTCGACCGCGCCTTCTTCGTCTCGGGCGGTTCCGAGGCCAACGAGTCAGCGATCAAGCTGGCGCGGCAGTACGCGGTGGTCACGGGCCAGCCCAAGCGCGCCAAGGTCATCTCGCGCAATCCGAGCTACCACGGCTCCACGCTGGGCGCGCTGGCCGTGACGGGCGATGCGCACACGCAGTCGATCTACGGGCCGATGGTGCGCGAGATGCCGAAGGTGAGCGCGCCGCTGTCCTACCGCGTGCCCGCGGGCCACACCGCCGAGAGCCATGCGCTGGCCTGCGCCGACGAGCTGGAGACCACCATCGTGCGCGAGGGCGCCGACACGGTGCTGGCCTTCATCATAGAGCCCATCGGCGGGCTCTCGACCGGCGCGGCGGTGGCGCCAGCCGCGTACTTCGAGCGCGTGCGTTCCATCTGCGACCGGCACGGCGTGCTGCTGATCTACGACGAGATCATGAGCGGTGCGGGCCGCACCGGCGCCTTCCTCGCGGCGCACCACTGGGCCGGCGCGCGGCCCGACCTCGTCACGCTGGCCAAGGGGCTGGCCGCGGGCTACACGCCGCTGGGCGCGCTGCTGGCGCCCGAGCGCATCGTCGATGCGGTGGCGGGCAGCGGCGGCTTCGTGCACGGCCACACCTACTTCACCAACCCGCTGTCGTGCGCGGTGGCGAACGCGGTGCTCGGCGAGGTGATCGAGCAAGACCTCGTGAGCCGTGCACGCGACATGGGCGAGCTGCTGATGGCGCGACTGCGCGAGGTGGCGGAGCGCTCGCCCATCGTGGGCGACGTTCGCGGCAAGGGGCTCTTCACCGCCATCGAGATCGTGGCCGACAAGGCGACCAAGCGGCAGCTGCCGGCAAGCTTCAACGCGCCGGCGCGGCTCACCGAGCACGGCCTGAAGCACGGCATCGCGCTGTACAACCGGCGCGCCAACCTGGGCGCCTTCGGCGACTTCCAGATGATCACGCCGCCGCTGACCATCACGCCCGCCGAGATCGACGAACTCGCGGAGCTGCTCGAACGCTCGCTGCGCGGACTGGCCGACGAGATCGCGGCCAAGGGCCTGGCCACCGCGGCATGACGATGCGGCAGCAGAAGACCCTTCCGCCCCACCGCAGCCTGCGGGTGCCCGGCGTGCACGGCTACACCGACCGCAAGAGCGTGGCCGCCGGCGAGGTGGTGCGCTTCCACATCAGCAGCGACGTGCCCTACACGCTCTCGGTATGCCGGCTGGGCCCCGACACCGAGGGCCGCACCGCCGACACGGTGCTGCACAGCTTCGAGCCTTCCGCGCCGCGCGTGCATCCGATCCACCCCGGCTCCTATGTGCGCATCGAGCGCGGCCTCGACCAGCCGCTGCGCTCGCTCGCGCTCGAGTGCTGGGTGCAGGTGTGGAGCGTGGGCACGCGCCAGAGCGTGATCGGGCAGTTCGACCTGCCGGGCGCCTGCGGCTACGGGCTCTTCGTCGACGAAGACGGACGCGCGGTGTTCTATCTGGGCGATGGCGCGGCGTTCCGGACCGAGGGTCAGCTCTCGGGCGGCACGCTGCAGCCGAGGCGCTGGCACCACATCGTCGCGACGTGGGACGGCAGCGAGACGGTGCTGTGGCTCGACGGCGAGGCGGTCGCGCGCGGCCGCTTCGACGGCCCGCTGCAGCCGGGTCGTGCGCCGCTGCGCCTGGGCAGCAGCGGCATCGACGGCCTGGCGGACGCGTTCCTCGAAGGCGACATCGCCATGCCCGCGATCTACTCTCAGGCGCTGCGGCCGGAGGAGGTGCGCGCGCGCTTCGCCGACCGCGGCCTGCACACGCCGCGCGGCCGCGCCGTGCTCGCCTGCTGGCCCTTGCGCGAGGAGCGCGGCGAGGTGGTGGCCGATGCCAGCGGCCACCAGCGCACCGGCCGCATCGTCAACCACGGCACCTGGATGATCGTCGGCCCGGCTTTCGAGCCGAGTCGCGTGAACGAGTTTTCCGACGAGGGCTACGACCCGCTCACCGACCCCACGCGCGGCCACGGCCTGCGGTTGGCGAGCGACGATCTCTACGACTGCCGCTGGCCCGAGAGCCATGCCTTCCGCATGCCGGCGGATGCGAAGTCCGGCGTGTACGTGGGCCGCGTGCGCTTCCTGCTCGACGGCCGGAGCGCCGAATACGACATCGCCTTCATCGTGCGCCGCGCCCCGCACCGGGCCCCCGCGCCGGTGCTGGTGCTGTGCGCCACCAACAGCTGGCTGGCCTACGCGGCCACGCCCTTCGCGAAGAACGTCGCGAGCGACCCGGTGTGGCCGCGCCGCTCGGCGGGCCTGGAGAACAGCCACCCCGAGGCGCCGGCCTTCTGCAGCTACACCTACCACCGCGGCGGCCAGCCCACCTACCAGGTCGGCCTGCGCATGCCCTGGCCCAACGCCAGCCCCAATGCGCTGTACGACCCGGCCGATGCGGGCTTCAGCCAGTGGACCCGGTTGGAGCGCCGGCTGCACGTGTGGCTCGATCGCTGCGGCTACGACTACGACGTGGCGAGCGACCTCGACCTGCACCGCGATCCGGGCCTGCTGAAGGCCTACAAGACGGTCTTCATCAACGGCCACAGCGAATACTGGTCGCTGCCGGCGTGCGACGGGCTCGACGACTACCTGTCGAACGGCGGTACCGCCATCGTGCTGTCGGGCAACACCATGTACCTGCGCGTGAGCTACGACGAGGAATGCACGGTGATGGAGCAGCGCAAGGTGCGCGGCCCCGGCGACGAGGACGGCGCGGAGTCGGTCGAGTTGCGCCCGCCCGCCGGCCCCTACGGCGAGCAGTACCACTCGCAGGACTGGGCGCGCGGCGGCCAGTTCAGGCAGGCCGGGCGCTCGTGCGCCGAGCTCATCGGGCTGGAATCGGCGGGCTGGGCCTTTGCCGACTGCGACGACTTCGGCGTGTACCACGCGACGCAGCCGGGGCACTTCCTGTTCACGCAGCCGCATCCGCTGGGGCTGACTGAAGGCGCCACTTTCGGCCACGCGCCGGGCGGGGGGCTGCCGAGAGCCATCGGCCACGAATGGGACCTGAGCGTCGCGACGCTGAACCGCATGACGCGCAGGCTGCCCGCCGGTGAAAGGCTGCCCGAGCCGCAGCGCGGCATCCAGGTCATCGCCGAGGGGCGCAGGCAGCGCCCCGGGCGCCTCGATGCCTACCTCGACTACTACTCGCAGCCGACCGATTCGCTTGGCGGGCTCTCGGCCGAGATGATCTATTGGGAGCGCCCGCAAGGCGGCCGCGTGTTCAACGCAGGCGCCGTCGGCGCGAGCTGGGTGCTCGGCGCCGACCCCTCGTTCGAAGGGCTGCTGCGCAACGTGCTGCACCACTTCGGCGTCCGGCCCTCGACAGGCGCGGACCTTGCAGTTCAACCATCCCTGGAGCACGCAGCATCATGAGCACCATCGCCCCACGCACCGCCGACCTCTCGGAACCCGCCGCGCCGGCCTCCCGGCAGAGCACGCTGAGGGTCATCACCGCCATCTCCATCGGCAATGCGCTGGAGTGGTTCGAGATCGTGATCTACGGCTTCCTGGCTGTCACCATCTCCAAGCTCTTCTTCCCGGCCGAGAACGACACCGTGTCGCTGCTCATCACGCTGGGCACCTTCGGCGTGACCTTCGTGATGCGGCCCGTCGGCTCGCTGGTGCTGGGCGCGTACGCCGACGCCAGGGGGCGCAAGAACGCGCTGACGCTGTCGATGGCGCTGATGCTGTGCGGCACGCTGCTGATCGCGGTGGCGCCCACCTTCGCGCAGATCGGGCTGTGGGCGCCGGGCCTGGTGATCCTCGCGCGGCTGCTGCAGGGCTTCGCGGCGGGCGGCGAGTTCGGCAGCGCCACCGCGCTGCTGGCGGAGCAGGACCCGCGCCGCCGTGGCTTCTTCTCGAGCTGGCAGTTCGCGAGCCAGGGCGTCACCACCTTCCTGGCTGCCGGCTTCGGCATGGGGCTCAACGCGCTGCTCACGCCCGAGCAGCTGCTGTCGTGGGGCTGGCGCATCCCGTTCTTCTTCGGGCTGCTGATCGGGCCGGCGGGGCTGTACATCCGCCGCCATCTCGACGAGGGCATGGAGTTCAAGCGCGCCGCGCAGGAAGCCGCGCCGGTGCGCGCCACGCTGGTCGACCAGCGCGGCCGCACGCTGGCGGCGATGGGGCTCATCATCCTCGCGACCATCGTGGCCTACACGGGGCTCTTCATGCCCACCTTCGCGGTGCGGCAGCTGGGCCTGCCGCCTTCGATGGCCTTCGCGGGCACATTCTGGTTCGGCGTGCTGCAGTTCGCGCTGGTGCCGCTGTTCGGCAGCATGTCGGACCGCGTGGGCCGCATTCCCGTGATGCGCGCCGCGGCGCTGGTCATGCTGGTGATGATCGTGCCGCTCTTCTACCTGCTGGTGAACCATCCTTCGGTGCCGGCGCTGATGCTGGCGCTCACGGCGATGGGCGTGGTGGCCTCGGCCTACTGGGGGCCGATCTCGGCGGCGATGTCGGAGCTGTTCCCGGCGGCCACGCGCGGCACGGGGCTGTCGGTGAGCTACAGCTTCGGCGTGGCGATTTTCGGCGGATTCGCGCCCTTCATCAGCGCCTGGCTCATCACCGCCACGGGCAGCAAGATCGCGCCGGCGTTCTACGTGGGCTTCGGCGTGGTGGTGAGCTTGATCGCGCTGCGGGCGGCGCGCGGCTACGGCGTGAAGTGAAATGAAATAGCAGTTTTTTCCAAGCCGGCGCGCCGCGCCGTTCCTAAGCTGCGGTCATTCCTCAACTTGCCGAACGGATGACCATGCGAGCCAGCGACGCGCAGCAAAAGACAGAAACATTCTACCGACTCCACGAGGGCCCCGCGCCGCTGGTGCTCGTCAACGCATGGGACGCCGCGAGCGCCCGCATCGTCGAGCGCGCCGGGGCCGGCGCCATCGGCACCACCAGCGCGGGCATGGCCTGGTCGCTGGGCTATGCCGACGGCGAGCGCATGCCGGTCGATGAACTGCTCGCGGCCTGCGCGCGCATCTGCCGCGTGGCGGGTGTGCCGGTGAGCGTGGACATCGAAAGCGGCTTCGGCGACAGCGCGCAGGCGGTGCGCGAAGTTGTGGCCGAACTGATCGGCATGGGCGCGGCCGGCATCAACATCGAGGACGGCACCCGGCCCGGCACGCGCGAGCTGGCGTCGCCCGAGGTGCTGCGCGAGCGCATCGCGGCCATCCGCGGGCTGGATGCGCGCTTCTTCATCAACGCGCGCACCGACGTGTACTTCGTGCCATGGGACGACCCGGTGGCGCGCTTCGAGGAGGCGCTGCGCCGCGCGAAGCTCTACGCGGCGGCGGGCGCGGACGGCATCTTCGTGCCGGGCATGTCCGACTCCGACGAGATCGCGCGGCTGGCCGGCGCGCTGGAACTGCCGCTCAACGTGTACGCGGGCTATGCGGGGGCGCCGTCGGCCGATGCCTTCGCGAAGGCCGGCGCGCGGCGCATCAGCCTGGGCTGCGGGCCGCTGCAGTCGGCGCTGGGCCTGGTGAACCGCATCGCTGCCGAGGCCTTCGGGCAGGGCCGCTTCGGCAAGATGGGCGAGGGGATGCTGTCGGTGGGCGAGCTCAACGCGCTCTTTCCCGCCACGGCCTGAGCCCCGCGCCGCCAGAGCGGCTTCGGGTACAGTGGGCGCCCCTTGCCGCAGCCCAGCCCGTCAGAAACCGTCTCTTCGCACAGCATCCGCCTCGATGCGGTGACGCTGGTGCGCGGCAGCCACCGCGTGTTCGAGGGGCTGACGCTCGACCTGCAGGAGATGCGCATCGGCCTCGTCGGCGACAACGGCGCGGGCAAGAGCAGCCTGTTCCGCCTCATCAGCGGGCTCGACCAGCCCGAGCAAGGGCGCGTGGTGGTGCATGGCTGCGACACGCAGGCCGACCGCGGCCAGCTCGCGAAGCATGTCGGCCTGATGTTCCAGAACCCCGACGACCAGATCATCTTTCCGACCGTGGCCGAGGAACTGGCCTTCAGCCTCACCGCGCGCGGCGAGACGCGGCAGGCGGCGCGCCAGCAGGCGCGCGACTTCCTCGCGCGGCGCGGGCTCGAAGCCTGGGCTGGGCGCGCGGTGAGCGAGCTGAGCCAGGGCCAGCGCCAGCAGGTATGCCTGCTGGCCCTGCAGATCAGCGAGCCGGCCACGCTGCTGCTCGACGAGCCCTTCGCCAGCCTCGACCTGCTGAGCCAGGCGCGGCTGGCCGCGCAGCTGCAGGAGAGCGATCACCAGATCCTCGTGTCCACGCACCTGCTGGAGCATGTGTACGACTTCGAGCGCGTGCTGTGGCTCGAGCAGGGCAGGGTGCGCGCCGACGGGCCGGGCCGGGAGATCTGCGAAGCCTATGCCGAAGACGTGCGCGAGCGCGCGGCGGCCGAGCGGGGGCGCCATGCGTAGCCTCTATTCGGAACAGCCGACGTGGCTGCATGCGATTGCGGCGTGGCTGAAGCTCGCGGTGCTGTCGATGTGCGGCACTCTGCTGGTGCTGGTCGAGCGGCCTGTCTATCTGGCGGTGGCCTGCGCGGTGGTGCTGCTGGGGTTCGCGTCGCTCGGCCGGCCGGCGTGGCGGCGCATACGCATGCTGCTCGGCGTGGCCATCGCGGGCGGGCTGATCGTCGCCTTCCACTGGGCAATGGGCACCACGCTGCTCGGCGCGGCGAGTGCGCTGCGGCTGGCCAGCGCGGCCACGCTCGCGCTGATGCTCACGCTCACCACGCGCTTCGAGGACCTGCTGGCGGTGCTCGAAGCCGTGCTGCATCCGCTGCAGCGCTTCGGCGTGCCCACGGAGCGCATCGCGCTCGGCCTTGGCCTGATGCTGCGCTTCGCCGAAAATTTCTATGTGCAGTGGCAGCGCCTGGACGACGCCTACCGTGCGCGCTCGGGCCATGGCGGCGGGCTGCGGCTGCTGGCGCCGCTGACCATCCGCACGTTGCAGACGGCCGAGCGCGTGGCCGATGCGTTGGCCGCACGGCTCGGGCGCTGAGCCTCTTTTTTCGTTTTTTTCTTCTCGATTGCCATCGCCATGACCACCACTTCAGGCTCCCTCGCTTCCTCCCGTTCGCTGGCGTACATCGCGCTCTTCGCGGCGCTGATGGCGGTGTTCGGCCTGATCCCCAAGATCGACCTGCCTTTCGGCGTGCCGATCACGCTGCAGTCGCTGGGTGTGATGCTCGCCGGTTGCCTGCTCGGGCCTCGCCGGGGCTTCCTGGCCATCGCGTTGTTCCTGCTGGCGGTGGCGCTGGGGCTGCCGCTCTTGCCCGGCGGCCGTGGCGGCTTGAGCGTGTTCGTGGCGCCGGCCGGCGGCTTCCTGTTCGGCTGGATGTTCGGCGCCTTCGCCTGCGGCCTGCTGATGCGCCTGGCCGTGCGCCGCATCGGCGGCGCGACGGGCCTTCCGCTGCTGGCGGCTGCCTTCCTCTCGGCGCTGGTCGGCGGGATCGGCGTGGTCTACGCCTTCGGCATCGTCGGGCTCTCGTTGATCGCGCACATGTCGCTGTCGCAGGCTGCGCTGGCCATGCTGGTGTTCATTCCGGGCGACCTCATCAAGTGCGGCATCTGCGCGATGCTCGTGCAGACGGTGATGCGCGGCATGCCGGGCTGGCGGCTGGACCGCGACTGAATGGCCTCGTTCAGCCCAGGCGGCTGAAGACCGTGTCCGAGAGGTAGTCCTTGCGCGGGCCGTGTACCACGTGGCGGATGCCGAAGGAGCCGTCGGGCAGGAAGCGGTAGCTGCTGTCGTAGGTGTCGGGCGTGCACAGGTGCGTGGCCGAACCGGCGAGCGTGCCGCCGTCGCGCACGATGGCGATGGCGTGGAAGAGGCGCGGCGGCGTTTCGGCGAAGTGCACGACGAAGCCGTTCGGCGCACGCTCGAAGACGTATTCGCGGTGCCCGTCGAACTCCTTGCCGTCGGCCAGGCGGATGCGGCCTTCCTCGCGGTACTTCAGCATGTCGGGCGTTTCGAGCGGCGTGAAGGAGGCGACGCCGCTCATGGTGGCCTGGCCCTCGATGTTGCGCCGCAGGCTCCATTCGCCCGCGAGCCGGTCGAACACGGTCCCGGGGCTGCCCCAGGGGGACGAAATCGGTGAAAGGGCGGGGGCCGGGTCGCTCATGCGGGGACTCTACGACAGGCGGTGATCTGCGTTCCTGGCGGTTGATTGTTTCCGTGGCGTGAACACCGCGGTTCCATTGTCTAAGGGTTTTTACTTAGATAACGGCGCACAATTCTTCCCATGGACCAGCCCTTCAGCTGATCCAGACCAAGAACCAGAACCGAACCAATTGAAGGACCCATCCAAATGACCGCCTCGAAGCTCCTCTCCGCCGTTTCTCTCGCCCTGCTGGCCGCCGCTGGCGTTGCCCACGCCGAAACCTATGAAGGCGTGCACCAGCTGACCTCGGCCGCCAGCCGCGCCGACGTCGCCAGCCAGGCCGTGGTTGCCGCGCACAGCGCCAACCCGTACGCCACCGGTGCCAACGCCGGCCCGGCCCAGGCGATCGTCTCGACGGCCAGCCGTTCCGCCGTTCGCGCCGAAGCCGTGGCTGCCGCCCGCAGCGGTGACCCGTACGCCGAAGGCGCTTCGTCCGGCGTGGCCCCGATCGTGGCCAGCTCGGTGGACCGCGCCGCAGTTCGCGCCGCAGCCCGCGCTGCCGCTCACGGCGACGCACTGCCGCTGTAATCCGCTGCAGAGCTGAGGACAGACAGAGAAGGCCGGGCCATGCGGAATGCATGGCCCGGCCTTTTTGCGTCCGTGTTCAGAATTAGCGCGCGGGCAGCAGTCGCAGCGCGGCGGTGAGTATGGGCACGCCGGTGTCGTCAGTCGCGTCGCGCAGCTCGACCGACCACAGCGGGGCATCGAGCCCAGGGGCCGTGCGCAGTTCGCAGGCGTAGAGAACCCGGCCGTCACGCGTTTCCTCGCGCGAGGCGATGGCCTCGCAGCAGCATTCGCCAACAGCATCGAGCGTGCGGTGCAGCATCAGTCGCATGGCGATGCGCTGCGGCGCCACCGTGCGCTCGCCTTCCTGCGCAGCGGGTACCGTTGCGCGCAGGCGCAGCTCCAGCGGCTCGCCGACGCGCAAGCCTTCCCCGCGCTCCAGCGACATGTTCTCCAGCGCCACCCGCACCCGGCGGCGCTCGCGCAGCCTCGCGGCGACGGCCGTCACGGCCAGCACAGAGAAGACGCCGAAGAACGGCAGCCCCACCAGCATCCAGAGCCAATGCCAGCCGCCTGCCAGCGACCAGCGCATCGCCTGCAGGCCGAACACCGCCATGAAGACCAGCACCGCCAGTGCGACCAGCCACGCGAGCCAGTCGGCGGCCGGCTTCGGCGCGCGCTCCGTGGCCTGCGGCATGGCGGAGGTCCACGCGGTGGGCGACTGTGCGTCGAACGGCGAGGCTGGAAAGGAGGGCTGGGGCATGAAGAGCCGACGAGCATAGCCAGTCGCGCAGCGCAGGCCATCCGGCCGGGCAGCCTTCGCCTAAAGGCGCATTGCCTTGCCCTGAGGCATCCTTCATGATGGTGCGGTGCGAAAGGGTGACCCAGGACATCATGCTTTCGCATTACTGCGCCATGGTGGTGCGCCCGGGTGAAAATACCAGCACGCTTCCGCCAGGAAAAAAGAAAGCATGACCCGTTGCCGCCGAGGCGGCAGCACAACACGCATGGCACTTACTCTCGACCCAGAAGACACGCGCGGACGCATCCACGACCTGGTGTGGAGCGGCTTCCATCCCGATGCCGATGTCGAGTGGATGATCACCGACGAGTACCTCGATCCCGACGAGATCACCTACGAGGACCGCGCCTGGGTCAAGGCCGAGGCCGCGAGCGCATGCGCCGCCAAGCGCGCCGCCGAGGCCGGCTGGCCCGAACAGACCGAATACGACCGGCTCGAAGCTGTGTTCGAGCAACTGCGCAGCGAGAAGATCATCGCGCTGCACCGCGCGGGCAACACGCTCGCCGACGGCCACGACGACGTGCGCGAGCAATGGCGTGCCGCGGGCCGCATGGAATCCGGCATCCGCGGCTGCTGCTTCTATCACGCACAGGATCTCGAACGGGCGGTGCGCACCGGCCGCCTCCACCTGGCCTTCAGCGGCGGGATGATTCCCGAGATCGAGCAGCGCGAAGCCAACACCATGGCCGTGGGCCGCCGCATCGTCGAGCTGCTGCGCGCGGCCGGATTCGGCGTGCAGTGGAGCGGCAACATCGACGAGCGCATCGAAGCCGACCTCGGCCAATGGCGCAAGCGAGGCCCCTCCGCGTGAGCGTGCAGGCCTGGCAGCCGCCGCGCCGCATCGACGCGATCGATTTCTGGCTGCGCTCGCGGCTGCTGGCCACGGCCCACGCGCTGCGCGAGACGCTGCGGCCATCGGCCCGCCGGTGGACCGCCGGCACAAGCCACGCACTGGCCGACGCGCCCGTGCTCGCCCAATACCGCACGCCCCTGTGGACTGACGGCCGCGCGGACGAATTCCCCCTCGTGGCCGGCAAGGTGCAGAACCTGCGCGTGGCGCGCGGCGCCTTCGATGCCGTCGAGGTCCCGGCCGGTGAGGTGCTGAGCTTCTGGCGCCAACTGGGCAGGCCGGGCGCATGGCGCGGCTTCGTGCAGGGCCGCGAGCTGCGCGGCGGCTGCGTGGTGCCGACGCTGGCTGGCGGGCTGTGCCAGCTGTCGAATGCGCTCGCCACCGTGGCGTCGCGCGCGGGCTTCGAGCTGGTGGAGCGGCACGGGCACACGGCGCGCATCGAACAGGCCGGCGAGCCGGGCTCGGATGCCGTCGACGCGACCGTGTTCTGGAACTACATCGATCTCAAGGTGCGCGCCAGGCATGCATGGCGGCTCGAAGTGGAGCTGACCGGGTCGGAACTGGTGCTGCGCATCCGCAGCCGTGGTGCATCTTCTGCGCCATTTGTGCCCGTCACCATGCGCCGCGCGAACGAAGAAACCGCAGCCGCATTGCCGGTGGCGCGCGGCTGCCTCAGCTGCGACCAGACCGCCTGCTTCCGCCATCGTCCGCAGGTCGATGTGGGGCCGCAGGGGCTCACCGTCGCGCTGCTCGACGCATGGACGCCGGAGTTCGCGCGCTACCTGCGCGAAGAGCATCCACGCGCGCAGCGCATGCAGCCGGTGCCGATGCGGCTCGCCTTCTGGCGCCGCAGCGCGACGGGCTGGCATCGCGAGCCCGCGGCCGCGGCTTCACAAGCACCGTGGGCCACGAGCCTGCGCCGTGCGCTGTGGCTGCGGCTGTGGGCGCGGCAGGCGGGGCGGCGGCAGGCCAGCCTGATCGACGGCCAGCGCTGGCTCGCGCAGGCCTTCGCGGCGCGGCTGAAGCCGCAGCACACGCAGCTGGTGGTCGAGCAGTCGCTGCTGCCGCACCTGCAGCGCCTTGGTGCGCTCGATGGCCGCAACGTCGTCGTGCTGGCCAGCGCGCTGCCGATGGCGGAGATCGAGCAGCGGCTGGACGAGGCCTCCCGGCGCTGGCCCGACGACGCCACCCTGCGCGACTTCCGTGCCGATCCTTCGCTGGTGCGTGCGGAGTCGATGGCGCTGGCCCGCGCTTCGGTCATCGTCACGCCGCATGCCGAAGTTGCACGGCAATTGGCGGCGCTGGCTCCGCTGGCGGTGCTGCGGAAGCTGGAATGGGCGCTGCCTCGGGCCAAGGCCGTTGCCCGCACGAATCCAGATCTTCCGCTCGTCGTCTTCGCCGCGAGCGCGCTGGCACGCAAGGGCGCGCGCGAACTCGCCGCGGCGCTGCAAGGCTGGCCGTGCCGCCTGCGTGTGCTGGGCTCGGCCTCGGACGATGCGCGGCTCTGGCAGGGCATCGGCCACGTCGAGCACATGAACTGGCAGGGCGACTGGCTGGCCGGCGCCGATGTGGTGGTGCTGCCCGCGCATGTGGAGCACGCACCGCGCGCGCTGCTGCGGGCCGTGGCAGCGGGCGTTCCGGTCGTTGCATCGACGGCCTGCGGCCTTGGCGCTCCGAGCGGCGTGCGCGAGATCGCGCCCGGCGACGTGGAGGTGCTTCGCACCGCGCTGCGTGCGGCCTGCGCTTCCTGAACGAAGAGGAACACGGGTGGCATCGACAGAACAGGCTCGCGCGGCACTGGCTCCGCACGGCGCGCTGGCGCCGCAGCTCGCCGCCGACCACTGGCACGGCGAGATCCCGCTGCCAGAAGCCATCTCGGCCTTCTACGAGCAGGTCGGCCCGCTGGGCAACTGGGTCAACGAGCGCGTGGGCCACGCGGGCCTCACCGTATCCACCGCGGGCAACCCGTTCAGCATTCCTCCGTTGGCGCGCCTGTGGTCGCAGCAAGCCGGCTATCGCTGGCATGGCATCACCGGCGAACGCCTCGCTTCATGGCCCGACCACTGGCTGGTGGTGGCCGACCAGGGCGCCGATCCTTTCATCTTCGACCTGCGCAGCGGCGCGATACAGTTCGCCCGGCATGGCGCGGGCGCGTGGGAAGACGACGGGCCGCTCTTCGCAGACATCTTCGAAATGGCCGCGTGCCTCGGCACCATCGGCCAGGTGTGGGACGAGGCGGGCGACGACATCTTCATGGACGACTTCTCGGTCAACCCGCTGCACCGCGCGCGCCTGATCGAGCGGCTCGCGCCGCTGGTCGGCGCAGGCCGGGCCGACGATCTCGCGGACCTCTTCGACTGGTAGAGAGCCGCGGGGACCGCGGCAAAAGAAAAACGGGAGCAGCATTTCAGACATGACCATCGATCTCCAGACGCTCAAGTGCGGCGAGTGCGGCAGCAGCGTGCTCAAGCGCACGGGCCTCAACGAATACACCTGCGAGCACTGCGGCTCCGTCACGCTGGTGGAAGACAACGTCTCCGACCGGCTGGAGCGCGTGCTCAACCAGGTGAAGAACGAGGCCGGCCGCCGGCTCGCGGCCGAGGAGGCGCGCAGGCAGGCGCTCATGATGCGCAAGGTCGGCATCGGTGTGGGCATTGCGGTGGGCGCGGTGCTGCTCTTCAGCGTGGTGGGCGTGTTCCTCGGCAGCCGCAATGCCGACACGCGCGCTGCATCGGGCTCGCAGCGTGTGGTGGCTGCGGTCGACCGCACCATTCCCGTCGACGGACTCAAGCTCGACGAGCCGCGCCAGGTGCTCGTGGGCAGCGGCAGCTCTGCCAGCCCCAAGCTGCTGGTAGTGGCGCGCAACGAAACCGGCAAGCCGCTGTCGCGCGCCGGCATCCGCGCCGTGTACTTCGACGGCGAGAGCAAGCTCGACGAGCGCAGCGAGATGCTGCCCGTGGCTGTGCTGGAACCCGGCGAGAGCGCCCCCGCGCTGATCGACATGCCCAGCGGCAAGAACGTGACGCGCCAGGAACTGCGCGTGCAGAAGCTGGCCGAGCCCTACAGCGCGGTGAAGGGGCCGCGAATGGCGTTCTCGCGCGTGCGGCTGGTGCAGCAGGGCGACCGCGTCCGGCTGGTGGGCCGCATCGTCAACGACCGCAAGGACGCCACCGTGCTCGGCGGCTTCGAGGTGCTGGCGACGCTGTACGACGACGCGGGGCAGGTGATCGGCTTCGGCCACGGCTATGGGCAGGCCAACGAGATCCAGCCCGGCGCACGCACCTCGGTGGACGTGAGCATCGCGCGCTTCGGCCGCGCGGCAGCCATCGCGGCGTGGGACTACCGCATCGGCTACAGCACCGTCGAGGCCTCGGGCGGGCGCACGCCGGTGCTCAATGCCGACCGCGTGATCCGCACCGCGGGCGGCCCGGAAAGCTTCAACCCCGAACTGCGCCTGGGCACCGACGACCTGCTGGCCGACGACAGCGAGCGCTTCGACGACAAGCTGCTCGAGCTGCTGCCGCTGGTGGACGGGCGCAACAACATCCAGCAGCGGCTCTTCCTGGGCGAACTGGTCAACCGCAGCACCGATGCCGTGGTGCTCGCGCCGGGCGGCGTGATCTCGCGCTTCAGCGGCAGCAAGGCGCACGGCACGACCACGATCTCGGGGCTGGCCTACCTGTATCCCGGGGAGCGCTTTCCCATCTACCTGGAGCCGCAGGACATGGAGCGCATCACCGACACGCGCATCGAATGGAAGCCGATGCGCCGCGCAGCGCTGCCCGGCCCGCGCAAGCCGCTGGAGGTGAAGGTGACGGGCACCAAGGCCGAGATCGGCAGCGTGCTGCTCAACTTCAGCCAGCGCTTTTCGTACAAGTACGTGGTGGTCAGCGGCAGCGTGAAGAACCCGGGCACGGGCATCGTCGGCAAGGTGCGGCTGTGGGTGAGCCTGCGCGACCGCAACGGGCAGCTCACGGGCTTCAAGCTGGTGGACAACCTGCCGGCCATCGCGCCGGGCGAGAGCGTGCCCTTCCAGGCGAGCGTGGAGCAGAACGGCCGCGACTTCGCGAGCGTGACCACGCTATACCAAACCGAATAGCCCCTGGGGCGACGGAATTGAGCGGTTCGCGCCATGATCGCGCCCATGATTCCGTTCTCCATCCTCGACCTTTCCCCGATCACCGAGGGCAGCGACGCCGCGCAGTCGTTCCGCAACTCGCTCTCGCTGGCGCAGCATGGTGAGAAACTGGGCTACACGCGCTACTGGCTGGCCGAGCACCACGGCATGCCGGGCATCGCGAGCGCGGCCACCGCCGTGCTGCTGGCCTACGTGGGGGCGGGCACTTCCACCATCCGCATCGGCGCCGGCGGCGTGATGCTGCCGAACCACTCGCCGCTGGTGATCGCCGAGCAGTTCGGTACGCTGGAGTCGCTCTACCCCGGGCGTGTCGACCTCGGCCTGGGACGCGCGCCGGGTTCCGACCAGCGCACCGCGCGGGCCCTGCGGCGCAACCTGGAGTCGGACGCCGACCAGTTCCCGCAGGACGTGATCGAGCTGATGGACTTCATGTCGAAGAATCCGCAGCAGCCGGTGCGCGCCGTGCCCGGCGCGGGGCTGGAGGTGCCGGTGTGGATCCTGGGCTCCAGCACCTTCGGCGCGCAGCTCGCGGCGCACCTGGGGCTGCCCTATGCCTTCGCCTCGCACTTCGCGCCGCAGCAGATCATGCAGGCTATCCAGATCTACCGCGAGACCTTCAAGCCCTCGGCGCAGCTGCAGAAGCCGTACGTGATGCTGGGCTTCAACGTGTTCGCGGCCGACACCGACGAGGAGGCCGAGTTCCGCGCCACCTCATGGCAGCAGGCCTTCGTGAACCTGCGCAGCGGCCGTCCGGGGCGCCTGCCGCCGCCGGTGGAGGGCTACCGCCAGAAGGTCGGGCCGGCGGAGAACGCGCTGCTCGACTCGGTGCTGTCGTGCTCGGCAGTGGGTTCGGTCGAGACGGTGAAGAAGGGCGTGGAAGCCTTCGTCGCGCGCACCGGCGCCGACGAGCTCATGATCACCTCGCAGGTGTTCGACCACGCGGCCCGGCTGCGCTCCTACGAACTGCTCGCCGAGGCTTTCGGCCAGCAGAAGAAGTAGCCCTAGCCTGGCTCACACCGCCCGCTTGCGGGCTTCCTCGTCGACGAGGTCCTTCTTCGAGAGCTTGCCCACGGGCGTCTTGGGCAACTCTGCGCGGATCTCCAGCGCGCCGATCATCTCGTGCTTGCCGAGGCGGTCCTTCAGGAAGGCTTTCAGCGCGTCGAGCGTCAGCTCGGGCGCGCCTTCCTTGAGCTTCACGAAGGCCTTGGGCGACTGGCCGCGGTACTCGTCGGGGATGCCAATCACGCAGACCTCGGCCACCGATGGGTGCTCGTACACCGCCTCCTCCAGCACGCGCGGATAGACGTTGTAGCCGCCGCACAGCAGCATGTCCTTGGTGCGGTCGACGATGTAGAGGTAGCCGTCGGAATCCATCTTCGCGACGTCGCCGCTGCGGAAGTAGCCGTCGGCCGTCATCGAATCGGCCGTGGCCTTGGGGTTGTTCCAGTAGCCCTTCATCACGTTCGGGCCCTTGATGCAGAGCTCGCCCGCTTCGCCGAAGGTGGTGATGTCCTTCGCCGGATCGTCCAGGCTCACCAGCTTGATGCGAACCTGCGGCAGCGGCATGCCGCACGAGCCCGCCTTGCGCAGGCCGCGCGCGGGCGTGAAGGTGCCTACGGGCGAGGTCTCGGTCATGCCCCAGCCTTCGTTGAGATGGCAGCCTGTGAGTTCGAAGAAGCGCTGCTCCACCTCCACCGGCAGCGGCGCGCCGCCCGAGCCGCAGAACTTGAGCGAGCGCAGGTCCATTTCCTTCGCCTTGGGGTGCGAGAGGATGGCGGTGTACATCGTCGGCACGCCGGGGAACACGCTGATGCGGCTGGCGGCGAGCTCGTTCATCACCGCGTCGACGTCGAAGCGCGTGTGCAGCACCAGCGCCGCGCCCAGGCGCACGCCGAGCAGCATCGCTGCGCTGAGCGCGAAGATGTGGAAGAGCGGCAGCACCACCAGGAAGCGCTCCTTGCCTTCCTCCAGGATCGGCGGCTCGCCCCGGGTCGATTCGTAGTACTGCGCCGAGGCCGACGTGAGGTTGGCGTGGGTGAGCATCGCGCCCTTGGGCAGGCCGGTGGTGCCACCGGTGTATTGCAGCACCACGATCTCTTCCGTGAGGTCCCCCAGCGGATAGGTCTTGTGCGTGCCTTCGCTCTTCAGAAGGTCGGTGAAGGGCACGTGCCGGTCGTCCACGGGCACGGGGGCGATCTGGCCGGCGCCCTGCAGCTGGGCCTGCACCTTGTCGCCCATGGCGCCATAGTCGCCGAGGCTGCCGACCACCAGCTTCTTCAGGCGCGAGTTGTCGAGCAGGCGCGCCATCTGCGGGTAGAGGTTGACGAGGTCGAGCGTGACGAGGATGTCGGTGCGGCTGTCCTCGATCTTGTGGGCCAGCACGCGCTCGGCGTCCAGCGGCGAGTAATTGACCACCGTGCCGCCAGCTTTGAGCACCGCGAAGAAGGCGATCGGGTAGTGCGGCGTATTCGGCAGGTAGAGGCCGACATGCACGCCGGGCTTCACGCCCAGGTCCTGCAGGCCCTTGGCGGCGCGATCGACGGCGGCGCCAAGCTCGCGATAAGTAATGGCCTGGCCCATGAATTCGACAGCAGACCGCTCGGGCCAGCGCTCCACGGCTTCGTCGAGCATCTGCTGCACCGGCTTCACGGGCAGTTCGGCGTCCCAGCGCATGCCTTCGGGGTAGGCGCGTGTCCAGGGGAGGGTATCGCCGGCATTGGCGGCGGTGGAAGGTGTGGCCATGCGTCTTGTCTCCGCTTGCGGTTGTCTCGTGAATGGCGTGGCGGGTCTTGCTGCCGCCTTCGTCGGAATCACTTTAGCGCCGGCCTTCCCGTCGATGGCCTTCGGGCTGACAAACCGGCGACACGGGTTTTCCCGATTTCCCACACGCCGGAAGCCCCTTGCGCGGGGCTGGGACAATAGGGGGCTTATGGCAAAGCATCGGATCGTTGTGGGACTGAGCGGCGGAGTGGATTCCGCGGTGACGGCGCACCTGCTCAAGCAGCAGGGGCACGAGGTGGTCGGCATCTTCATGAAGAACTGGGAAGACGACGACGACAGCGAGTACTGCTCGTCGAACATCGACTTCGTGGACGCCGCCAGCGTGGCCGACGTGCTGGGCATCGAGATCGAGCACGTCAACTTCGCGGCCGACTACAAGGACCGCGTGTTCGCCGAGTTCCTGCGCGAGTACAAGGCCGGCCGCACGCCCAACCCCGACGTGCTGTGCAACGCCGAGATCAAGTTCAAGGCCTTCCTCGACCACGCCATGCGCCTGGGCGCCGAGAAGATCGCCACCGGCCACTACGCCCGCGTGCGGCTGGACGGGGCCACCGGCAGGCACGAGCTGCTCAAGGGGCTCGATCCGGCGAAGGACCAGAGCTACTTCCTGCACCGCCTGAACCAGGCTCAGCTGTCGAAGACGATGTTCCCGGTGGGCGAGCTGCACAAGACCGAGGTGCGCCGCATCGCCGAGGAAATCGGCCTTCCTAATGCGAAGAAGAAGGACTCGACCGGCATCTGCTTCATCGGCGAGCGGCCGTTCCGCGAATTCCTGAACCGCTACATCTCCAAGGAACCGGGGCCCATCAAGGACGACCGCGGCCGCAAGCTGGGCGAGCACCAGGGGCTGAGCTTCTACACGCTGGGGCAGCGGCAGGGGCTGGGCATCGGCGGCGTGAAGGAAAAGGGTGCGCAGCGCGGCTCGGGCGACCATTCGCCATGGTTCGTGGCGCGCAAGGACGTCGAGAAGAACACGCTGTGGGTGGTGCAGGGGCACGACCATCCCTGGCTGCTGTCGTCGGAGCTGAAGGCGGACGACGCGAGCTGGATTTCCGGCGAGGCGCCGGTGCCGGGCGCTTACGGTTCCAAGGCGCGCTATCGGCAGGCCGATGCGGCTTGCGAGATGGAGGCGGTGGAGGGCGGCGTGAATCCGGCCGCCTTCGGACTGCGCTTCGGCGACGCGCAGTGGGCGGTGACGCCGGGGCAGTCGGCCGTGCTCTATGACGGTGAACGCTGCCTTGGCGGCGGCGTCATCGTCTGACGAAGCTTTTCAACTCAGGGCACTGATCGCATCGATTCGTCGACGTGGATCAGGTCGAGCGGGTATCGCTTGCCGGCCAGATGGTCTTCCACGCACTGCAGCAGCAACGGGCTGCGGTGCCGCGCGACGCTCGCGCGGATCTCGTCGGCCGTCATCCAGACGGTGCGAACGATGCCTTTGTCGAGCGGGCGGCCTTCCTCGAACCTGCCAAGCGTGCCCATGAAAGCAAAGCGCATGTAGGTGATGTCTTCGCCGCCCTCCGCGAGCGGACGGGAACGTGCCATGTAGATGCCGATGAGCGCAGTTGGCATGAAATGATGGGCAGTTTCTTCCAGGGTCTCGCGGGCGCAGCCTTCGGCGGGTGATTCGCCGGGGTCGAGATGGCCTGCCGGCGTGTTGAGGCGCAGGCCGTCGGGAGTCTGCTCCTCGACCAGCAGGAAGCGCCCGTCGCGCTCGATCACCGCGGCGACGGTGACATTGGGCTTCCAGCGTTGAGTTGGCATCGTTTGGCCTTTTATTTCAATACATAGCCGCTGAAGCGCCAGACGCGGTCCTGGTCCAGGTGGAAACTGACGAGTTCGCGAACGGTCCCGTCAGGCTTGCCCGTGAAGCGGGTTTCATATTCGATGCTGATGTACTGGCCAGCAATGCCGGCATCAGCGTCGGCGACGACCTGTCGGTTGACCGCGACCCAGGTGCGCATCTGGGGCACGCTGATGGGCGCCCGGCTTCGGCTGACCTGGCTGGTGAAGTCGGCGCGCGTCACGCGATTGCGGGTCGCCGGCGTGGCGCCGTCCCAGAGTTCGGCGGCGCGGCCCTGGTCGATCATCTGGATCGCCATCAGGCCGCCGCGCACCATGTCGCTTGCTTCGACCTCTTCCGCGGTGGCGGGCCCCAGCCAGCTCCAGAGCAATGCGGTGGCGAGCAGCAGCCGGATCATCGGATTCATTCGTCTCGTTCCTTGGTGCGGCGCGCGCAGGGCGCAGGCCGTTGGAGAGACTACTGTAGCTCGCCCGGAATTCCGGGCTCAGCGCGCGCCGACCACTCCAGGCAGCGCGTCGGCCTCGATGGTTTCGAGCCGGTAGCCCAGCCCGTAGATGGCCAGCAGCAGGAAGCCGTTGGCCGGGCGCAGGTCGAGCTTGGTCCGCAGGCGGGAGATGTGGGTGTCGAGCGAGCGCGACAACGCCTCGATGCCCAGACCCCAGACGGCCTCGTGCAGATGCTCGCGCGAAAGCAGGCGGCCGAGGTTCTGGAACAGGAAGAGTGCGAGCTCGTATTCCCGATTCTTCAGTTCGACCTGTACGCCACGCACCTTGAGCACGCGCGAAGGTGGATAGAAGTGGTAGGGGCCGAAGATCAGCTCGTTTTCGTGCTGGGCCGGGTAGGAGCGGCGCAGCAGCGCATTGACGCGGGCTTCGAGCTCGCCGGCGCGGGCGGGCTTGGCCATGAAGTCGTCGGCGCCGGCATTGAGGCCCTCGACCATGTCGGCCTCGCCGGGCTTGTCGGAGACGAAAAGAATGGGAAGGCGGCTGTTGAGATCCCGGCGGATGGTCGCCACCACCTCCGAGCCCTTCATGTCGGGAAGATTCCAGCCGAGTATCAGCAGGTCGAAGGTCTGGCGGCGCATGGCCTGCAGCAGCGCCCTGCCTTCCGTATACGGGTGGCACTCGTGTTCGAGTGCAGTCATGGTTCGATTGATCTGCTTGATCTGATCAACACCGTCGTCGAGTACCGCGATTCGCATTCGAGCCCCTTTTTCCTCCCTTCGTCAGCTTCCGTGAACTGGCGATTGATGAGGGGAAGTGTATCTATCTGCGACTAAGGTAAAGTTTTTGGAATTGCAACTAATGCACGCAATTCGCCGATTTCTGAGGGCTTGTTAACGAAGTTGAATGCAGTTGGATACAAATGGGGATTTCGGTCGGCGAACCTCTTTCGGTTGCCGTCAATGCCGTCGCCGGAGCAGACCGCCTGGAATGTAGATCAAAGGCATTCATTTCCTTGCTGGCCGTCTCTATCGAATACCCGAATTCGCTATCAATTGAATAGCTGAAGTTATAGTATCCATAAGCTCCTCAACGCTTTGGGATGAAAACGACAGAGCGCTCCGGCGACAGCGATCGGCTGTAATCTTGCTGTAAGCTGCCGGCACATTCCCCCTGTGCCCCTTGCTCTGAGGAGATCTCTATGCTGATAGGCGTGCCCGCCGAGACACTGGCAGGCGAAACCCGCGTGGCTGTTACACCTGAGACGGTGAAGAAACTGGTGGCCTCCGGGCATACCGTAAGGGTGCAGTCGGGAGCGGGCGTGGCCGCCAGCGCCACCGATGCGGCCTACCAGACCGCAGGCGCGGAGATCACCGACCAGGCAGGCGCCTTCTCCGCCGACATGGTCCTGAAGGTGCGCACGCCCACCGAGGCCGAGACCGCGCTGCTGAAGTCCGGCGCCGTCGTGATCGGCATGCTCAACCCCTTCGACGCGGCCGGCCTGCAGCGCCTGGCCGCCGCCGGCGTCACCGGCTTCGCGCTCGAGGCCGCCCCCCGCACCACCCGCGCCCAGAGCATGGACGTGCTCTCCTCGCAGGCCAACATCGCCGGCTACAAGGCCGTGATGATCGCGGCCGACAAGTACCAGCGCTTCTTCCCCATGCTCATGACGGCAGCCGGCACGGTGAAGGCCGCGCGCGTCGTCATCCTCGGCGTGGGCGTGGCGGGCCTGCAGGCCATCGCCACCGCCAAGCGCCTGGGCGCCGTCATCGAGGCGTCCGACGTGCGCCCCAGCGTCAAGGAGCAGATCGAGTCGCTGGGCGGCAAGTTCATCGACGTGCCCTACGAGACCCAGGAAGAGAAAGACGCGGCCGAAGGCGTCGGCGGCTACGCGCGGCCAATGCCCGCGAGCTGGCTCAGCCGACAGCAGGCCGAGGTCGCCAAGCGCGTGGCGCTGGCCGACGTGGTCATCAGCACCGCGCTCATTCCGGGGCGCGCCGCGCCGACCCTCATCACCGAGGACATGGTCAAGTCCATGAAGCCGGGCTCCGTCATCGTCGACATCGCGGCCGGTAAAGGCCCGGATGGGGTGGGCGGCAACTGCCCGCTGTCCGAAGCCGACAAGACCGTCGTGAAGCACGGCGTGACCATCGTCGGGGAAACGAACCTCGCCGCGCTGGTGGCGGCCGACGCCTCGGCGCTGTATGCGCGCAACGTGCTCGACTTCCTCAAGCTCATCGTCACCAAGGAGGGCGCGCTGAAGATCGACCTCGAGGACGACATCGTCGCCGCCTGCCGCGTCACGCACGACGGCCAGGTCACGAAGAAGTAACGCAACAAGCAACGTCCGTCGAGGAGAAGAACATGGACATCGTCTCTCACACAGTCATCAACCTGATCATCTTCGTGCTGGCCATCTACGTGGGCTACCACGTCGTGTGGACCGTCACGCCCGCGCTGCATACGCCGCTGATGGCGGTGACCAACGCCATCTCGGCCATCGTGATCGTGGGCGCCATGCTGGCGGCCGCGCTCACCGACACGCCCCTGGGCAAGACCATGGGCGTGCTGGCCGTGGCCCTGGCCGCGGTGAACGTCTTCGGCGGCTTCCTCGTCACGAGGCGCATGCTGGAAATGTTCAAGAAGAAGGACAAGAAGGCCGCACCCGCAGCCAACGCCGAGGGAGCTGCCAAGTGAGCATGAACCTCGTCACGCTGCTGTACCTCGTCGCCAGCATCTGCTTCATCCAGGCCCTGAAGGGCCTGAGCCATCCCACCACCTCCATCCGCGGCAACATCTTCGGCATGACTGGCATGGCCATCGCCGTGCTGACCACCGGGGCGTTGATCTACAAGCTCGCCAGCGGCAACCTCGCCGGCCTGGGCTACGTGCTGGTCGCGCTGGTCGTCGGCGGCGGCCTGGGCGCCTACATGGCCAACAAGGTCGAGATGACCAAGATGCCCGAACTGGTCGCTTTCATGCACAGCATGATCGGCCTGGCGGCGGTGTTCATCGCGGTGGCCGCCGTGGCCGAGCCGCATGCCTTCGGCATCGCGCTCAAGGGCGATCCGATCCCGAGTGGCAACCGGCTGGAGCTCTTCCTGGGCGCGGCCATCGGTGCCATCACCTTCAGCGGCTCGGTCATCGCCTTCGGCAAGCTTTCGGGCAAGTACAAGTTCCGCCTGTTCCAGGGCGCACCCGTGCAGTTCTCGGGCCAGCACATGCTCAATCTCGTGCTGGGCCTGGCGACCATCGGCCTGGGGCTGGTGTTCGTCTTCACCGAAAGCTGGCCGGCCTTCTTCGCGATGCTGGCGCTGGCCTTCGTGATGGGCGTGCTCATCATCATCCCCATCGGCGGCGCCGACATGCCGGTGGTGGTGTCGATGCTCAACAGCTACTCCGGCTGGGCGGCCGCGGGCATCGGCTTCAGCCTGAACAACGCGATGCTGATCGTGGCCGGTTCGCTGGTGGGCTCCTCGGGTGCGATCCTGAGCTACATCATGTGCAAGGCCATGAACCGCTCGTTCTTCAACGTGATCCTGGGCGGCTTCGGCGGCGACGCGGCCGCGGCCACGGGCGGCGCGAAGGAGCAGCGTCCGGTGAAGAGCGGCAGCGCCGACGACGCGGCCTTCGTGCTCGGCAACGCCGAGACGGTGGTGATCGTGCCCGGCTACGGCCTCGCCGTGGCCCGCGCCCAGCACGCGGTGAAGGAGCTCGCGCAGAAGCTGGTGGAGAAGGGCATCACGGTGAAGTACGCCATCCACCCGGTGGCAGGCCGCATGCCCGGCCACATGAACGTGCTGCTGGCCGAGGCCGAGGTGCCTTACGACCAGGTGTTCGAAATGGAGGACATCAACGGCGAGTTCGGCCAGGCCGACGTGGCGATCATCCTGGGCGCCAACGACGTGGTGAACCCGGCCGCGCACACCAAGGGCAGCCCGATCTACGGCATGCCGATCCTGGAGGCCTACAAGGCCAAGACCGTCATCGTCAACAAGCGCTCCATGGCCGCGGGTTATGCCGGCCTGGACAACGAGCTCTTCTACATGGACAAGACGATGATGGTCTTTGGCGATGCTAAAAAAGTAGTGGAAGATATGGGCAAGGCCATCGAATAGGCCGAAGGTCCCCGTCCGCGCAGCGGACGAGTTCTTCGCGGCGCCATCAAGTGCGCCGTTTTCGTTTTCAACAGTCCGACTCCCGGAGGAGACAAATCCAATGACCGATCGTCCCTGGCTCAGCAGCTATCCGCAGGGCGTGCCCGCCGATATCGATGCTTCGCAGTACCCCTCGCTGGTCGCGCTCATGGAGGAGAGCTTTAGGAAGTACGCCGACCGCACGGCCTACAGCTTCATGGGCAAGGACATCAGCTATGGCGAGACCGACAGGCAGAGCAAGTCGTTCGCGGGCTACCTGCAGAGCCTGGGCCTCGCCAAGGGCGACCGCGTGGCGGTGATGATGCCCAACTGCCCGCAGTACCCCATTGCGGTCGCGGGCATCCTGCGCGCCGGCCTCATCCTGGTCAACGTCAATCCGCTGTACACGCCGCGCGAGCTGGAGCACCAGCTCAAGGACTCGGGCGCGAAAGCCATCGTCATCATGGAGAACTTCGGCACCACGCTGCAGCAATGCATCGCGAGCACGCCGGTCAAGCACATCGTGCTGGCTTCCATGGGCGACCGCCTCGGCTTCCTCAAGGGCGCGCTCGTCAACTACGTGGTGCGCAACGTCAAGAAGATGGTGCCCACCTTCAGCCTGCCGGGCGCGGTGCGCTTCAACGACGCGCTCGACAAGGGCGCGAGCGCTTCGCTCAAGCCCGTGGCCATCGGACCCGACGACGTGGCGGTGCTGCAGTACACCGGCGGCACCACCGGCGTGTCCAAGGGCGCGGTGCTCCTGCACCGCAACGTGATCGCCAACGTGCTGCAGTCCGAGGCGTGGAACGAGCCGGTCATGAACAAGGTGCCGGCCAACGAGCAGCCCACGGGCGTGTGCGCGCTGCCGCTGTATCACATCTTCGCGTTCACGGTCGGCATGATGCTGAGCATGCGCACGGGCGGCAAGCTGATCCTGATCCCGAATCCGCGCGACATTCCCGGCGTGCTGAAGGAGCTGTCGAAGCACACGATCCACAGCTTCCCGGCCGTCAACACGCTCTTCAACGGGCTGGCGAACCACCCCGACTTCAACACCGTCAACTGGAAGAACCTGAAGGTCTCGGTGGGCGGGGGCATGGCGGTGCAGGCCGCGGTGGCGAAGCTGTGGCTCGAGAAGACCGGCTGCCCGATCTGCGAGGGCTACGGCCTTTCCGAAACCTCGCCCTCGGCCACCTGCAACCCGACCAACAGCACGGCCTACACCGGCACCATCGGCCTGCCGCTGCCGAGCACCTGGCTCAGGCTGCTCGACGACGAAGGCAACGAGGTGCCCGCCGGCGAGCGCGGCGAGATCGCCATCAAGGGCCCGCAGGTGATGGCCGGCTACTGGCAGCGCCCCGACGAGACCGCGAAGGTCATGACGGCCGACGGCTACTTCAAGAGCGGCGACATCGGCGTGGTCGACGAGCGCGGCTACTTCAAGGTGGTCGACCGCAAGAAGGACATGATCCTGGTGTCGGGTTTCAACGTGTACCCGAACGAGGTCGAGGATGTGGTCGCACTCATTCCGGGCGTGCTCGAGTGCGCCGCGGTCGGCGTGCCCGACGACAAGACGGGCGAGGCCGTGAAGCTCGTGATCGTCAAGAAAGACCCTTCGCTCACGGAGGCGCAGGTGCGCGAGTACTGCAGAGCAAACCTTACGGGTTACAAGCAGCCGCGCATCGTAGAGTTTCGTACCGACATGCCGAAGACGCCGGTCGGCAAGATCCTTCGCCGCGAGCTGCGCGACACCAAAAAGTAAGTGCGCGAGCACGCGCTGGAGTAAGGGTTCGGCCCGGGTGGGGCCGAGGCATCGATCTTGCATATTCGCGGGTCGATGCTCAGGTTTGTCTTTACCCGTTTGAGTCTGTTGGTGCCGACCTTCTTCGGCATGACACTGCTCGCCTTCTTTCTCATCCGGCTGGTGCCGGGCGACCCCATTGAAACCATGGCCGGCGAGCGCGGGATCGACCCCGCGCGCCATGCCGAACTGCGCACCGCCTACGGCTTCGACAAGCCGGTGATCGTGCAGTACGGCATCTACATCGCCCGCGTGCTGCACGGCGATCTCGGCAAGTCGCTCATCACGCAGGACACGGTGATGAGCGAGTTCCTCTCGCTCTTCCCGGCCACGGTCGAGCTCGCGGTGTGCGCCATTCTTTTCGCGCTGCTGCTCGGGCTGCCGGCGGGCATCCTCGCGGCGGTGCGGCGCAACTCCATCTTCGACCACGGCGTGATGGCCACCTCGCTCACCGGCTACTCGATGCCGATCTTCTGGTGGGGGCTGCTGCTGATCCTGTTCTTCTCGGTGCAGCTCGGATGGACGCCCGTATCGGGCCGCATCGCGGTGCAGTACTACGTGGAGCCCGACACCGGCTTCCTGCTTGTCGACGCGCTGCGCGCCGGCGAGACCGACGCCTTCTGGTCGGCGCTGCACCACCTCGTGCTGCCGGCCGTGGTGCTCGGCACGGTGCCGCTCGCGGTCATCGCGCGCATGACGCGCTCGGCCATGCTCGAGGTGCTGGGCGAGGACTACATCCGCACCGCGCGTGCCAAGGGGCTTTCGCGCTTTCGCGTGGTGGGGCTGCATGCGCTGCGCAACGCGCTCATTCCGGTGGTGACGGTCATCGGGCTGCAGGTGGGCGTGCTGTTCACGGGCGCGATCCTCACCGAGACCATCTTCTCCTGGCCCGGCGTCGGCAAGTGGCTCATCGAGGCCATCGGCCGGCGTGACTACCCGGTGCTGCAGGGTGGCATGCTGCTGCTCGGCGGCATCGTGATGCTGGTCAACCTTCTCGTAGACGTGGCGTACGGCGTCATCAACCCACGCATCAGGCGCTGAGCTTCCCCATGGCGACAACCACGCAGATCACCGTTTCCGACGGTGCGGGCAAGAGCACCGCACCCCCCGGCCCCTGGCGCGAATTCTGGACGGCCTTCTCGGCCAACCGCGGCGCGGTCATCGGGCTCGCCACCATCGTCGTGCTGCTGCTGGTCGCGCTGTTCGCGCCGTGGATCGCGCCGCACGCACCGAACGAGACCAACAGCGCCGTCTTCCTGCAGCCGCCGGCGTGGCAGAAGGGCGGCTCCATGAGCTACCTGCTGGGCACCGACGCCATCGGCCGCGACATTCTTTCGCGGCTCATGTACGGCGCGCGGCTGTCGCTTTCGATCGGCGTCGCGGTGGTGGCGCTGTCGGTGGTCGCGGGCGTGGTGCTCGGGCTCA
Source organism: Variovorax sp. 350MFTsu5.1 (assembly GCF_048302515.1). Classification (NCBI taxonomy): domain Bacteria; kingdom Pseudomonadati; phylum Pseudomonadota; class Betaproteobacteria; order Burkholderiales; family Comamonadaceae; genus Variovorax; species Variovorax sp. 350MFTsu5.1. The sequence continues at coordinate 601,570 of NZ_CP157620.1, forward strand.
TCGCGGGCTTCTTCCGCGGCGTGCTCGAGATCGCGATCATGCGGCTGATGGACATCGTGCTCACGCTGCCCAGCCTGCTGCTGGCCATCGTGATCGTCGCGATCCTCGGGCCGGGCCTCGTCAACGCGATGCTCGCGGTGGCCATCGTGGTGCTGCCGCACTACGTGCGCATCACGCGCGCCGCCGTCATCGCCGAGGTCTCGCGCGACTACGTCACCGCCGCGCGCGTGAGCGGCGCCGGCACGCTGCGGCTGATGTTCCGCGAGGTGCTGCCCAACTGCGCCGCGCCGCTGATCGTGCAGGCCTCGCTCGGAATCTCCACCGCCATCCTCGACGCGGCGGCGCTCGGCTTCCTGGGCCTCGGGGCGCAGCCGCCGTCGCCCGAGTGGGGAACCATGCTGGCCGACGCGCGCGAGTTCGTGCTGCGTGCGTGGTGGGTCGTCACCTTCCCGGGAATGGCGATCCTGGCGGCCGTGCTCGCATTCAATCTCCTGGGCGACGGGCTGCGCGATGCGCTCGACCCCAAGCTGAAACGCTAGCATGAAGCACACCCCCAGGCTTGCCCACTTCGTGTGGCCTCCTACCCCCCTTGCAGGGGGCAACACCAGCGGCCCGGCAAAGCCGGTTCCGCGGTGTTCCTGGAACAGGCCGTTCGGGCCGGAGTCACTGATATGCCTTTGCTTGAAATAGAGGACCTGCACGTCGAGTTTCCGACTCAAGGCGGCGTGCTGCATGCGGTAGACGGCGTGAGCCTCAGCCTCGAAGAGGGCGAGGTGCTCGGCATCGTCGGCGAATCGGGCTCCGGCAAGAGCGTCACCATGATGGCGCTGATGGGCCTCGTCGGCTTTCCAGGCCGGGTGCGTGCGGAGCACATGCGCTTCGCGGGCAAGGACCTGCTCGGCATTTCCGACAAGGCGCGCCGTGCGCTGGTCGGCAAGGAAGTCGCGATGATCTTCCAGGAGCCGACCACCAGCCTCAACCCTTGCTTCACCATCGGCTTCCAGCTGATGGAAACGCTGCGGCTGCACCTGAAGCTCGACAAGCGCGAAGCGAAGAAGCGCGCGACCGAGCTGCTGGAGCAGGTGGGCATTCCGGCCGCGTCCTCGCGCCTGGGGAGCTTTCCGCACCAGCTCTCGGGCGGCATGAACCAGCGCGTGATGATCGCGATGGCCATCGCCTGCAATCCGCGCCTGCTGATCGCCGACGAGCCGACCACCGCGCTCGACGTGACCATCCAGGCGCAGATCCTCGACCTGCTGCGCGACCTGCAGAAGGAGCGCGGCATGGCGCTGGTGCTCATCACGCACAACATGGGCGTGGTCAGCGAGATGGCGCAGCGCATCGCCGTGATGTACGCGGGCCAGGTGATGGAGCACCAGCGCGTCGACCGCCTCTTCGCACAGCCGCAGCACCCCTACACCGAGGCGCTGCTCGCGGCACTGCCCGAACGCGCCGCGCCCGAGGGGCGCCTCGCCACCATCAGCGGCGTGGTGCCCGGCGTGCACGACCGGCCCGCCGGCTGCCTGTTCGCGCCGCGCTGCGGCTACGTCACCGAGCGCGCCTGCCAGGTGCGGCCGGCGCTGCGCGAGTCGCACGGCGCCGAGGTGCGCTGCCACTTTCCGCTCGGCGATCCGGGGCGAGGAGAGGCCATCGCGGGCGATCCGCCGAAGCAGCGGGTCGTGGAGGTCGAGGCATGAGCGAGGCATCGACTGAAGTGGTGGTCGAGGCCAAGAACCTCCAGCGCACCTACGACATCCGCCGCGGGCTGTTCCGCGCGCCTTCGCACTTGCGCGCCGTGGGCGACATCTCCTTCCGGATCGAGCGCGGCCGCACGCTGGCCGTGGTCGGCGAATCGGGCTGCGGCAAGTCGACGCTGGCGCGCATGGTCGCGCTGATCGAGAAGCCGACGGCGGGCCAGCTCACGCTGGTCGGCGCCGACGCGGTGAGCCCGCCGCCCGAGCGCAGGCGCGAGCTGCGCCAGGCCGTGCAGCTGGTGTTCCAGAACCCCTACGGCTCGCTCAATCCGCGCAAGAAGATCGCGACGGTGCTCGAAGACCCGCTGGCCATCAACACCACCCTCGGCAAGCAGGAGCGCGCTGCAAAAGCGCGCGACATGCTCGCGCGCGTGGGCCTGCGGCCCGAGTACGCCAACCGCTATCCGCACATGTTCTCGGGCGGCCAGCGCCAGCGCATTGCGATCGCGCGTGCGCTGATGCTGAGCCCGCGCCTGCTGGTGGCCGACGAGCCGGTGTCGGCGCTCGACGTGTCGATCCAGGCGCAGGTGCTGAACCTTCTGGCCGACCTGCAGGCCGAGCTGGGCCTGGCGTATCTCTTCATCTCGCACGACCTCGGCGTGGTGCGGCACATCGCGCACGAAGTGCTGGTGATGTACCTCGGCCATGCGGTGGAGCAGGGGCCGAAGTCGCGCATCTTCTCGCGGCCGCTGCATCCGTACACGCAGGCGCTGCTGGCTTCCACGCCGGGGCTCAGCAGCCAGCGCATCGTGCTCAAGGGCGAGCTGCCGTCGCCGCTGAATCCGCCTTCTGGCTGCGTGTTCAGCACGCGCTGCCCGCATGTGGAGCAGCGCTGCCGCGAAGAGCGGCCGCTGCTGCGCATGCTCGACGAGCGGCAGGTGGCCTGTCACTTCTCCGAGAAGTTCCTGGAAGGCGCGCCGCTCGTGCGCGCCGATGTTCCCTCCGCCGCCTCCATCGCGATGGCGACGAATCCCTAGCGTTCCTTCGGTTCCTGTTTCCGTTCCCGTTCTCGCCGTTCTTTCAACCGTGTATCAAGGAGTCCAAATGAAGACCCAGCCCACCGTTTCGCGCCGCTCACGAAGCCTGGCGCTCCTGGCACCTGCAGCGCTCGCAGCCCTTACCCTGGCCTGCGGCGCGGTGTCCGCCAAGACGCTGGTGTATTGCTCGGAAGGCAGCCCGGAGAATTTCTATCCGGGCATGAACACCACCGGCACCTCTTTCGACGTGACCACGCAGGTCTACAACACGATCGTCGAGTTCGAGCGCGGCGGCACCAAGGTCGTGCCCGGCCTTGCCGAGAAATGGGAGATCTCCCCCGACGGTACCGTCTACACCTTCCACCTGCGCAAGGGCGTGAAGTGGCACACCACGAGCAAGAGCTTCAAGCCCACGCGCGACTTCAACGCCGACGACTTCATCTTCATGATCGAGCGCCAGTGGAAGGAGAGCGACCCCTTCTTCAAGGTCACGAGCCAGAACCACTCCTACTTCAACGACATGGGCATGCCCAAGCTGCTGAAGTCTGTGGACCGCATCGACGACTACACCGTGAAGATCACGCTCAACCAGGCCGAGGCACCGTTCCTCGCGAACCTGGCGATGCAGTACGCGGGCATCCAGTCGAAGGAATACGCCATCGCGATGCTCAAGGCCGGCACGCCCGAGAAGGTCGACCAGGACCCGATCGGCACCGGCCCCTTCTACCTCGTGCAGTACCAGAAGGACGCGATCATCCGCTTCAAGGCCTTCCCGCAATACTGGGGCGGCAAGGCCAAGATCGACGACCTCGTGTTCGCGATCACGCCTGACGCGTCGGTGCGCTGGGCCAAGCTGCAGAAGGGCGAGTGCCACGTCATGCCCTACCCGAACCCGGCCGACCTCGACGCGATCCGCAAGGACCCGAACGTGCAGCTGCTGGAGCAGCCGGGCCTGAACGTGGGATACCTCTCGTACAACACGACGAAGAAGCCTTTCGACGACGTGCGCGTGCGCAAGGCCATCAACATGGCGATCAACAAGAAGGCCATCATCGACGGCGTGTATCTGTCGACCGGCGTGGCCGCGAAGAACCCGATCCCGCCGACCATGTGGTCCTACAACGACGCGGTGAAGGACGATCCGTACGACCCCGAAGCCGCGAAGAAGCTGCTGGCGCAGGCCGGCTTCCCCGACGGCTTCTCCACCGACCTGTGGGCCATGCCGGTGCAGCGCCCGTACAACCCGAACGCCAAGCGCATCGCCGAGCTGATGCAGGCCGACCTCGCCAAGATCAACGTCAAGGCCGAGATCAAGAGCTTCGAGTGGGGCGAGTACCGCAAGCGCCTGCAGGCCGGCGAGCACCAGATGGGCATGCTGGGCTGGACCGGCGACAACGGTGACCCGGACAACTTCCTCTACACGCTGCTGGGCTGCGCCTCGGCGAAGTCGGCCAGCGGCAGCAACATCTCGAAGTTCTGCTACCAGCCGTACGAAGACCTGGTGGTGAAGGCCAAGAGCGCGACCAAGCAGGCCGACCGCGACGCGCTCTACAAGAAGGCGCAGCTGATCTTCAAGGAGCAGGCGCCGTGGTTCACCATCGCGCACGCGGTGCAGCTGAAGCCGGTGCGCAAGGAAGTCGTCGACTTCAAGCTGAGCCCGTTCGGCCGCCACACCTTCTACGGTGTGGACATCAAGTGAACGAGTAAACCCCCAGGCTCCGCGCACTTCGTGTCGCTTCGCCAACCCCCTTGCAGGGGGCAACACCTGCGGCCCGGCAAAGCCGGTTCCGCGGTGTTCCTGGAAAGAGAAATACAGTGAGTTCCCTGTCGCGTCCGCCTGTTGCCATCGTCGCTGCGATGCACGAGGAACTGGGCGCGCTCCTCGCGCTGATGCCCGACGAGCAGCGCGTGCGCGTCGCGGGCCGCGACTTCTGGGTGGGCCATCTGCATGGCCGGCCGGTGGTCGCGGTGCTGTCGCGCATCGGCAAGGTCGCGGCGGCGATCACGGCCACGGTGCTGCTGGAGCGCTTCGGCGTGCGGGCCATCGTGTTCACTGGCGTCGCGGGCGGGCTGGCGCCGGGCGTGAACGTCGGCGACGTGGTGGTCGCGACGCAGTTGCTGCAGCACGACCTCGATGCCTCGCCGATCTTTCCAAAATACGAAGTGCCGCTGATGGGGCTGTCGCGCTTCGCGGCCGATGCAGCCATCGGCGATGCGCTGGCTGCGGTTGCGCGGGAGACGCTGCGCGACCCAGTGGCGCTGGTGGGGCAGGAGGCCGTCGCCGAATTCGGCCTTCATTCGCCGAAGGTGCATCGCGGCCTGCTGGTGAGCGGCGACAGGTTCGTCTCGACCACCGCCGAGAGCGAGGCGCTGCAGCGCGCCTTGCCCGACGCACTCGCGGTCGAGATGGAAGGCGCCCCGGTGGCGCAGGTGTGTCACGACTACGGCGTGCCTTTTGCGGCGATGCGCACGATTTCCGACCGGGCCGACGATGCCGCGCACGGCGACTTCTCGCGCTTCGTCGCCGCGGTGGCGAGCCGCTACAGCCTCGCGCTGGTCGATGCGTGGCTGGCTTCGCTGCCGGCCGAGATCAGCTGAATTCAGCCGAGCGAGGGCGTGCGGCGGCGCGGGATGTCGCGCAGCAGCGGCGGGATCGACAGCGCCAGCAGCAGCGCCGCCAGCGGCACCACGCAGACGAAGCCCACGTACTTGAAGCCCAGCGCCCCCGCCGCGCCGCCGAGCACGAACATGCCGACCAGCCCGCCGGCGCGGCGCATGCGGCTGCGGTCGTGGCGTACGGGCAGGGCGTGCGCCGGCGCCGATTTCGAGCGGCGGTTCCAGTAGAGCATCTTGCCGATCTCGATGCCCATGTCGGTGATGTTGCCGGTCATGTGGGTGGTGCGGATGCTGCCGCCCGAGGTCTTGGAGGCCACCGCGTTCTGCAGGCCCATGATGAAGGACAGCAGCAGCACGGTGAGCGGCACCGCGAAGGGCGTGGCCCAGGTCAGCGTGATGGCGCCCATGAGCCCGAAGGGAAACATCAGCGCCGCCTCCAGCATCAGCGGCAGTGCGTACACGCCGTGCATGCGGTGCTGGCGGGCCCAGTTGACGAGCACCGCGCACACGGCTGCGCCGGTCAGGAAGGCCAGGATCGCGCCCAGTGCGTTCAAGAGCAGCTTGACGTTGCCCAGCACCATGCCGTCGGCCAGCTGCGAGGCGAAGCCGGTCATGTGCGAGGTGTACATGTGCAGCACGAGAAAGCCGCCCGCGTTGATGGCGCCGGCATTGAAGGCCAGCAGGAGGCCCAGCGCGGTGTTGGTCGACGGCGCGCGGTGGCGGTTGGTGAGAAAGCGAATTCTGCGCAAGATGGCTCTCCGGTCGGCGCTTGGGGCCGGAGCCACTCTAGCACCGGGGCCGCCCGGGGAGGCTCTGCTACTTGAGCCAGCCGCGCCGGCGGAAGTACCACATCGGCACCAGCGCGCTCGCCGCCATGAGCACGATGGCGTAGGGGTAGCCCATGGCCCAGTCGAGCTCGGGCATGAACTTGAAGTTCATGCCGTAGATGCTGGCGATCAGCGTCGGCGGCAGCAGCGCCACGCTGGCCACCGAGAAGATCTTGATGGTCTTGTTCTGGTTGATGTTGATGAAACCGACGGTCGCATCCATCAGGAAGTTGATCTTGTCGAAGAGGAAGGCCGTGTGGTTGTCCAGCGACTCGATGTCGCGCAGGATCTGGCGGGCCTCCTCGAACTGCTCGGCGTTGAGCATCTTGCTGCGCATCATGAAGCTGACGGCGCGGCGCGTGTCCATCACGTTGCGGCGGATGCGCCCGTTCAGGTCTTCCTGCCGCGCGATGGCGCCGAGCACCTCGCCGGCCAGCTCGTCGCTGACGTTGCCCGACAGCACCTTCTTGCTCGCGGCCTCGAGCTCGTCGTAGATGTTCTCCAGCGAGTCGGCCGAGTATTCGGCGTCGGCGTCGAAGAGCTTGAGCATCACTTCCTTGGCGTCCTCGATCAGCCCCGGCGCGCGCCTCGCGCGCATGCGCAGCAGGCGGAACACGGGCACGTCCTCGTCGTGGATCGAGAACAGCACGCCGCGGCTGCGCAGGTCGGTGTTGTGCTGGTTGAGGATGAAGGCCACGCGCACGGCGCGCGGGGCTTCGTCGTCGTCGATCAGGAAGTCGGAGCGGATGTGCAGCTCGCCGTTGTCTTCCTCGTAGAAGCGCGCCGATTCCTCGATGTCCTCGTCCATCGCGTCTTCGGGGATGGACAGGCCGTAGTACTGCTTGATCCAGCGCTTCTCTTCGAGCGTGGGCGACTCGAGGTCGACCCAGATCGGCTGGAATCTGGAGAGCTCTTCGAGGGCCTCGATTTCTTCCTGGACTAGGCGGCCGTTGGCGAGCGTGAAGATGTTGAGCATGGGGCTCACTCCCGGGAATGACTGACTGGACGGTGGGCGAGGGGAGGGGCGCTTTCAATTCCCCGGCCCGACGTGCGCAGGAAGCGCGAAAAAAGCGTCAGCGAAAGGGAGTTGAAAGCTGCCGAGACGGGGCGGTTTCCATAGGAAAAATCTCCGGTTGCAGCGTGGCCCGATTATGTCACCGGCCACATGTCGGCGAGGTGGCCGGACTGGACGGGCATACAGTAAAGTCACGGTCCATGCAGAGCACTGCGCTTCCCGTTTTTTCCGCCGCGCCGAAGACCCAGGCCGAACGCCTGGCGCAGGCACTGGCCTCGCTCAACGAGGCGCAGCGCTCGGCGGTGGAGCACGGTGTGGCCGCGGCCACCGCCGGCCCGGACGAACGGCCGCTGCTCGTCATCGCCGGTGCCGGCTCGGGCAAGACCAGTACGCTGGCGCATCGGGTGGCCAGCCTCATCGCCGGCGGCGTCGATCCGCAGCGCCTGCTGCTGCTGACCTTCTCGCGCCGCGCCGCGCAGGAAATGGAGCGCCGCGCCGGCCGCGTGCTCGCGCAGGTGCTGGGGCTTAAGTCGGAGGCGCCGCCCGCGCTGCCGTGGGCCGGCACCTTCCATGGCATCGGCGCGCGGCTGCTGCGCGAGTACGCGCCGCAGATCGGGCTCGACGAGAACTTCACCATCCACGACCGCGGCGACGCCGAAGACCTGATGGGGCTGGTGCGCCACGAGCTCGGGCTTTCTTCCACCGTCAACCGCTTCCCGCGAAAGGGCACCTGCCTGTCGATCTACTCGCGCTGCGTGAACACCCGCGCGCCGCTGGCCCATGTGCTCAAGGAAGCCTTTCCCTGGTGCGACGAATGGGAGGCCGAGCTGAAGAAGCTGTTCGGCGCGTACGTCGAGGCCAAGCAGCGGCAGAACGTGCTCGACTACGACGACCTGCTGCTCTACTGGGCCGAGATGGCGGCCGAGCCCGCGCTGGCCGCGCACATCGGCGCGCGCTTCGACCATGTGCTGGTCGACGAATACCAGGACACCAACCTGCTGCAGGCGTCGATCCTGCTGGCGCTCAAGCCCGACGGGCGCGGCGTGACGGTGGTGGGGGACGACGCGCAGTCGATCTATTCCTTCCGCGGCGCAACGGTACGCAACATCCTCGACTTTCCCTCGCAGTTCACGCAGCCTGCGCGCGTGGTCACGCTGGAGCGCAACTATCGCTCGACGCAGCCGATCCTCGACGTGTCTAACCGCGTCATCGCGCAGGCCGCCGAGCGGCACGCCAAGACGCTGTGGACCGACAAGCCTTCGGCCGGCAAGCCGCTGCTCGTGCTCGTGCCCGACGAGGCGGGGCAGGCGCGCTGGGTGGCCGACAAGGTGCTGGCGCACCGCGAGGGCGGGCTGGCGCTGAAGTCGCAGGCGGTGCTGTTCCGCACCTCGTCGCACAGCGCCGCGCTCGAACTCGAGCTGGCGCGGCGCAACATCCCGTTCGTGAAGTTCGGCGGGCTCAAGTTTCTGGAGGCCTCGCATGTGAAGGACCTGCTCGCGGTGCTGCGCTTCGCGCAGAACCCACGCGGGCGCATGGCGGGCTTTCGCGTGACGCAGCTCATCCCCGGTATCGGGCCCGCCACGAGCGCGCGCCTGCTCGATGCGATGGAGCAGGCGGCCGACCCGGCCCAGGCGGTGCGCGAGTTCGTGCCGCCTTCCGCTGCGCGCGCGCAATGGGCCGACTTCGCGAAGGCCTACGAGGCGCTGCGGGAGCCTGCGCTGAAGTGGCCGGCCGACGTCGAGCTGGCGATGGACTGGTATCTGCCGCATCTGGAGCGCCTGTACGAAGACACCTCCGGCGTGCGGCGCGCCGACGTGGAGCAGCTCGCGCGGCTCGCGGCCGGTTACGCCTCGCGCGAACGCTTCCTCACCGAACTCACGCTCGATCCGCCCGAAGCCACCAGCGACCGACCGGGGCCGCCGCTGCTGGACGAGGACTACCTGATCCTCTCGACCATCCATTCGGCCAAGGGGCAGGAATGGAATTCGGTTCACGTGCTCAATGTGGTCGACGGCTGCCTGCCGGCCGATGTCGCGCAGAGCGCGCAAGAACTGGAGGAGGAGCGGCGCCTGCTCTATGTGGCGATGACACGGGCGCGCGACCACCTGCACCTGCTGGTGCCGCAGCGCTTCCATGTCACGCAGCAGGCGGCGCGCGGCGACCGGCACCTGTATGCCAACCGCACACGCTTCATCGCCGATGCCGACCTGGAAGGCTTCGAGCAGCAGACCTGGCCGCCCCCGCCGGAGCGTCCGCCGGCGGTGCCGCCGCCCAGCTCGGTGATCGATCTGCGCAACAGGATGCGGGCCGCCTGGCGCTGAGCCGGAGACGGCATGGACAGGCCCTTGTGCCGGCATGGTCACCGGCGGGCCGGCATTGAAACACTTGTTTCCAAATCGCGGTATCGCCAGCCCCGCGCGTGCCCGCAGCTATCGATTCGCTAGCGTGTGAAAAGCTGCTCACGAAGCTGCAAAACCCCGGGCAACTCAGGTATTGCAATACCGTGACAGCTTGGGCATAGTGAATCGACCTTCCCCTCTTTCTCACCTCTTCCCACCTCCCTCTTTTCTTTCTCAAGACCCCCAGAGAGAACTCCCGTTTCGTTTCGCCGGCCAAACCGCATCCCGCGGCGCGGTCATTTCCCCCAACCGTCAATTCCAGGAGGTCATTCATGAATTTGACGATCAGCGGTCATCACCTCGACGTCACACCTGCCTTGCGCACCTACGTCACGAGCAAGCTGGACCGGGTCATCCGACATTTCGACCAGGTGGTCGATGTGAAGGTGATCCTCACGGTGGAAAAGCAGAAGGAAAAGGAACGCCGCCAAAGGGCGGAATGCAACATCCACGTCAAGGGCAATGACATGTTCGCGGAGTCGAGCCACGCTGATCTCTACGCTGCGGTCGATGAACTGGTCGACAAGCTCGACCGCCAGGTGGTGCGCCACAAGGACCGCCTGCAGGACCACCATCACGCGGCGCCCAAGCGCGTGATGTAAGTAGCCCCCGGGGCTCGCATATCAAGGCCGCCTTCGGGCGGCTTTTTGTTTTCCGACTGTCACGGTCGGGCTTTTGGCAGTCGCCCAGAGGAGAGCGAGAGGCCTCTGGGCAACATGTAGACAGAAAGTAAATAGGGGGACTGGGGGTTTTTACCAAGCGGGTGCATAATCGCCCCCGCTCTGCACCCACCATGAATCGACTCGCGTCCATCCTGCCGCCCGCTCAAGTGCTTGTGAGCGTTGACGCTACCAGCAAGAAGCGTGCTTTCGAAGAAGCCGGCCTGCTGTTCGAAAGCCTTCACGGTCTGGGCCGTGCCCTCATCACCGACAGCCTCTTCGCGCGCGAGCGCCTCGGCTCCACCGGGCTGGGCCATGGCGTTGCCATTCCGCATGGCCGCATCAAGGGCCTCAAGTCGCCGATGGCCGCTGTGTTCCAGCTGGCCAATCCGATCGGCTTCGACGCCCCCGACGAGCAACCCGTCGCACTGCTGATCTTCCTGCTGGTTCCCGAAGCGGCCACGCAGAAGCATCTCGAAATCCTCTCCGAAATCGCCGAACTGCTGAGCGACGCCAGCCTGCGCGAGCAGATCAAGTCCAGCACGGACGCCACGGCCCTGCACGACCTGATCGCCGGCTGGCAATCGACGCAAGTCGCCTGAGCGCATGCGTTGGCGCGCGCGGCTGCTGATAAGCTGCGCGGCTTCTTCTTCCCTCATTCCAACGCAAAGCCGGCGCCCGCGCGCCGTCTCCTGAACGCATGAAGCCGACCGTCATCAGCGCCGATGCCATGTTCGAGGAGTTCCGTGGCTCGCTCCGCTGGGAATGGCTGGCGGGGCTGGGGGCATCGGAGCGTCAGTTCGATGCGGAGGTCATCAGCCGCGCGCAGTCGGCGGCGGACCTCGTCGGCTACCTCAACTACATCCACCCGTACCGGGTGCAGATCCTCGGCGCCCGCGAGGTCGCCTACCTGACGCGCGGCAGCGAGGAAGACTGCGCCCGGCGCATCGCCCGCATCGTCACGCTGGAGCCGCCGATGCTGGTGCTGGCCGACGGCCAAGCCGCGCCCGACGAGCTGCTGTCGATCTGCGAGCGCGCCCAGTTGCCGCTCTTTGCCACGCGCGAGTCGTCGGCCTTCGTGATCGACCTGCTGCGCGCCTACCTGTCCAAGCACTTCGCCGAGCGCACCTCGATGCATGGCGTGTTCATGGACATCCTGGGCATGGGCGTGATGATCACGGGCGAGTCGGGTCTGGGCAAGAGCGAACTGGGGCTGGAACTGATCTCGCGCGGAAACGGCCTGGTGGCCGACGACGCGGTCGACCTCTACCGCATCAACCAGAACACCATCGAGGGCCGCTGTCCCGACTTGCTGCTGAACCTGCTCGAAGTGCGCGGCATCGGCCTGCTGGACATCCGCGCCATCTTCGGCGAGACGGCGGTGCGCCGGAAGATGCGGCTCAAGCTGATCGTGCACCTGGTGCGGCGCGACAGCTTCGAGCGCGACTACGAGCGCATGCCCTCGGCGCCGCTCACGCAGGACGTGCTGGGCATTCCAGTGCGCAAGGTCATCATCCAGGTGGTGGCTGGGCGCAACATCGCCGTGCTGGTGGAGGCCGCGGTGCGCAATTCGATCCTGCAGCTGCGCGGCATCGACACGTACGCCGATTTCGTGGCGCGGCACCACAAGGCGATGGAGAACTCCCGCGACGGCGATTGATTGATCGCAGAGTGCGGCCGCCGCCGGGCCGCCTCAAGGCGGGCCGCGCCTCCCCCTCGGGGGGTGGAGTTACACGCAGCGAAGCGAAGTGAGAAGCCGGGGGGTCAACGCTTCTTCGCGCAGTCTCCGCACAAGCCGTAGAGCGACATGGCGTGGTCCTGCAGGATCCAGCCCTTGTCCTTGGCAATCATCTGCTGGCGGCGCTCGATCTCGGCGTCGTAGAACTCCTCGACCTTGCCGCAGGAGGTGCAGATCAGGTGGTCGTGGTGGGTGCCTTCGTTCAGCTCGTAGACGGCCTTGCCGCTTTCGAAGTGGCTGCGTTCCAGGATGCCGGCCTGCTCGAACTGGGTGAGCACCCGGTAGACCGTGGCCAGACCGATGTCGGAGTGCTCGTTGAGCAGCACGCGGAACACGTCTTCCGCCGTCATGTGCCGCTGGGCGCCGGTCTGGAAGATCTCCAGGATCTTCAGGCGCGGCAGGGTGGCCTTGAGGCCGGTATTCTTGAGTTCGTCGATGTTGGCCATGTTGGTTCCTGCGCCCCTGGCGGGGCCGCGGCGAAAGGCCCCGAAAAGGCCAGCCGCTACAATGGCCGATCATATCGCTACCCCCTTTTCCTCCCATGCCTGCCATCTTCCAACGCCGGCCCTGGCTGCTGGCTGCCGCCGTCGCGGCAACGCTCGCCCTCGGTGCCTGCAGCGGTTTCACCGAGCGCACGCGTGGTGCGCTGGCCGCCGTAACTCCCTACAAAGTCGAGGTGGTCCAGGGCAATTTCGTGTCGAAGGAACAGGTTGCGGCGCTCAAGCCGGGCATGTCCCGCCAGCAGGTGCGTGAAATCCTCGGAACCTCGCTGCTGAACGACGTCTTCCATTCCAACCGCTGGGACTACGTCTTCACCATCCGCCGCCAGGGCGTCGACCCGCAGGAACGCCACCTCACGGTGTTCTTCAACGGCGAGCTGCTCGACCGCTTCGAGGGCGACGAGATGCCCAGCGAGGAAGAATTCGTCGCCACGCTCGACACCCGCAAGAAATCCGGCAAGGTGCCCACGCTCGAGGCCTCGGAAGACGAGCTCAAGAAATACGCGCCCAAGGACGGCGACAAAAAGGCCGATGCCGACAAGGCCTCGCCGTCGGCCTCCCTGCCGCCGCTGCCGGCCGCCTACCCCCCGCTCGAAGCCGCGCGCTGAGCGCTCGCTGGAGCATCGGCGGCAACGGGGAGGCCGCCGAGCCGAGAGGCCAGGCGGCCGTCCTTTTCGTGTCGATCCATGTTCCCGGCCGTTCCTGACCGCCTCGGGCCGTTTCGAAAACCTCGAAGACTGACTGAATCCGCGTGACTGAATCCATCTCCACTTCCTCCGCCAATTCCGCCTCCGCGCCGCGCCGCGTTGGCATCGCCGGGGCTTCGGGCCGCATGGGCCACATGCTGATCGAGGCCGTGCGCAATGCGCCCGACCTGCGCCTGGCCGGCGCTCTCGACATCGCCGGCAGCCCGGCCCTGGGCTCCGATGCCGGCGCCTTCCTGGGTTTCGCCAGCGGCGTGTCCATCGTGTCCGACCTGCGCGCAGGCCTGAAGGACGCGCAGGTGCTCATCGACTTCACCCGGCCCGAGGGCACGCTCGCGCACCTCGCGGTCTGCCGCGAGCTGGGCGTGCAGGCCGTGATCGGCACCACCGGCTTCAGCGACGCGCAGAAGGCCGAGATCGCCGAGATCGCCAAGGACATCGCGATCATGATGGCGCCCAACATGAGCGTGGGCGTCAACGTCACCTTCAAGCTGCTCGAAATGGCGGCCAAGGCCATGGCGACCGGCTACGACATCGAGATCATCGAGGCGCACCACCGCCACAAGGTCGACGCACCCTCGGGCACCGCGCTCAAGATGGGCGAGGTCATCGCCGACGCGCTGGGCCGCGACCTCAAGGACTGCGCCGTGTACGCCCGCGAAGGCATCACCGGCGAGCGCGACCCGTCCACCATCGGCTTCTCGGCCATCCGCGGCGGCGACATCGTGGGCGACCACACCGTGCTGTTCGCCGGCACCGGCGAGCGCATCGAGATCACCCACAAGTCGTCCAGCCGCGTCACCTACGCCCAGGGCAGCCTGCGCGCGGTGCGCTTCCTGGCCGGACAGCGCGCGGGCCTGTTCGACATGTACGATGTGCTCGGCCTTCGCTGACCAAGCGACGAAGAAGGACCGCCGATGAGCGTGCTCGAACTGCTGGCCCACGGTGACGGTGTCAGCCGTTCGGTGGCCGCGCTGCTGCTTGCGATGTCGATCGCGAGCTGGGTCATCATCCTCTGGAAGGCATGGCTGCTGCGCGGCGGCACGCGCGACGTGCTGCGCAGCATCGCGGCGTTCTGGCAGTCGTCCACGCTGGCCGATGCCGAGCAGAAGCTCAGGGCCTTCGACCGGGCGACGCTCGTGTCTCCCGCCGTCTCGGCCATCCGCAGCGTGGCCGCGGGCGAACCGGCCGGCACGCTGGGCGCCACGGTCGACCGCAACCAGCGCCTCACGCGCGTGCTGCGCGACGCCCTGCATGGCGCCCTGCGGCGGCTGCAGGCGGGGCAGATCCTGCTGGCCACCGTTGGCGCCACCGCGCCCTTCGTCGGGCTGCTGGGCACGGTCTGGGGCATCTACGGCGCGCTGACGGGCATCGCCGGCCAGACCGGCGGCTTCACCATCGACAAGGTGGCCGGCCCGGTCGGCGAGGCGCTCATCATGACGGCCTTCGGCCTGGCGGTGGCCATTCCGGCCGTGCTGGCCTACAACGTCTTCGGCCGCGTCATCGGCCGCATCGAAGCCGAGCTCGAAGGCTTCGCGCACGACCTGCTGGGCAGCTTCGGCGCCCCGCCGGCATCCGCCGCGCCGCCGCCCGCGCGGCCGATGCCGGTCTAGCCACATACCGAGAGGCACAACACCGCCATGGCCTTCGGTCGCACATCACTGGGCAGCGCTGCCGGCGGCGGCGGGCGCGCCATGGGTGGCGGGGCGCAGCGGCCGCTGTCCGACATCAACGTCACGCCGCTGGTCGACGTGATGCTGGTGCTGCTGGTGATCTTCATCATCACAGCGCCGCTGATGGCCAGCTCGATCAAGCTCGACCTGCCGCAGACCGACGCCGGCCAGCCCAACGACGCGCCGAAGTTCGTGAGCCTTTCGGTCGACGCCTCGGGCAAGGTCTTCCTCAACGACAAGGCCGTGACCGACGAGGAACTGGCGCAGCAGCTCGAAAAGGCTGCCGCCGACAGCAAGGACACCGAGGTGCAGCTGCGTGCGGACCAGACCGTGCCCTACGGCAAGGTGGTCGCGCTCATGGGCATCGCGAACAAGGCGGGGCTGAGCCGCATCGGCTTCGTGACCGAGGCCGAGCCGGCGAAGAAGCCCGGCAGCTAGCCCCTGTAGCCGGGCCGGGTCAGCCCAGCACCACTGGCTTGGTGTGCCAGATCTCGTGCGCATACTGCGCGATCGTGCGATCCGACGAGAACACCCCCATCCCCGCCACGTTGAGGATCGCCATCCGCGTCCACGCGTCCGAGTCGCGATACAGCGCGTCGACCTCCGCCTGCTTCGCCACGTAGCTCGCGTAGTCGGCCAGCAGCAGGTAGTGGTCGCCCCAGTTCACCAATGCGTCGTAGATGCCCTGGTAGCGCGAGGGCTCGTCCGGCGAGAAGGCGCCGTCGCGGATCGCGTCTAGCACGCGCTTGAGTTCGGCGTTGCCTTCGTAGATCTCGCGCGGCTGGTAGCCCCGGGCACGGATGTCGGCCACCTCGGGCGTGGTGTTGCCGAAGATGAAGATGTTCTCGGGCCCCACGCTCTCGCGCATCTCGACGTTCGCGCCGTCCAGCGTGCCGATGGTGAGCGCGCCGTTGAGCGCGAACTTCATGTTGCCGGTGCCCGAGGCTTCCGTGCCCGCCGTGGAGATCTGCTCCGACAGGTCGGCCGCCGGCATGATGATCTCCGCCAGGCTCACGCTGTAGTTCGGCAGGAACACCACCTTCAGCAGCTTGCCCACGCGCGCGTCGGCGTTGATGGTGGCCGCCACGTCGTTGATGAGCCGGATCACCAGCTTGGCCATCGCGTACGCCGACGCCGCCTTGCCCGCGAATACCACCACGCGCGGCACCATGTCCAGCGGCGTGCCAGCGGCCTGTGCGTCGAGGATGCGGTGGTAGCGCGTCACCACGTGCAGCACGTTGAGCAGTTGCCGCTTGTATTCGTGGATGCGCTTGACCTGCACGTCGAACATCGCGTCGGTGTCGATGTCGATCTTCAGGTGCTGCTCCACCCAGTTGGCCAGCCGCAGCTTGTTCTCGCGCTTGGCATGGCGGAAGGCGCGCACGAAGGCCGGCTGCGCGGCCATGGGCCTGAGCGCCTCCAGCTGCGAGAGGTCGCGCCGCCAGCCCTTGCCGATGCGCTGGTCGAGCAGCGCCGCCAGCGGCGGGTTGGCCTGCGCCAGCCAGCGCCGGGGCGTGACGCCGTTGGTCTTGTTGTTGAAGCGCTCGGGAAAGATCTTCGCGAAGTCCGAGAAGATCGACTGCTTCATCAGCTCCGAGTGCAGCCCCGACACGCCGTTGACCGAGTGGCTCGCGAGCACCGCCACGTAGGCCATGCGCACGCGGCGCTCCCCGGTCTCGTCGACCAGCGAGAGGCGGCGCATCAGTTCCACGTCGTTGCCTACCTTCTGCGTCACCGTGGCGAGGAACTTCGCGTTGATGTCGTAGATGATCTGCAGGTGCCGCGGCAGGATGCGCCCGAGCATTTCCACCGGCCAGGTCTCCAGCGCCTCGTGCATCAGCGTGTGGTTGGTGTAGCTGAACACCTTCTGCGTGTGCGCCCAGGCCACGTCCCACGAGAGCCCGTGCTCGTCGAGCAGCAGGCGCATGAGCTCGGGCACCGCCAGCACCGGGTGCGTGTCGTTCAGGTGGATGCTGACCTTCTCGGAGAGCTGGTCGAATGTCTTGTGGTTGCGCAGGTAGCGGCGCAACAGGTCCTGCACGCTGGCGCTGCAGAAGAAGTATTCCTGGTGCAGGCGCAGCTCTCGGCCCGAAGGCGTGGAGTCGTCGGGGTAGAGCACGCGCGAGACGTTCTCCGAGTGGTTCTTGCTCTCCACCGCCTGCATGTAGTTGCCGCGGTTGAAGGCCGAGAGGTCGATCTCCTCGGTGGCGCGCGCCGACCACAGCCGCAGCGTGTTGGTGGCCTGCGTGCCGTAGCCCGGGATGATGGTGTCGTAGGCCACGGCGAGCACGTCGTGCGTGTCGACCCAGTCGGCCGCGCCGCTGGGCGCGCCGGCTCCCTCGCGCTTCTGCACATGGCCGCCGAAGCGCACGCGGTAGTTCACCTCGGGCCGCTGGAACTCCCATGGGTTGCCGCGCGTGAGCCAGTAGTCGGGCGTCTCCACCTGCTGGCCGTCGACGATGCGCTGGCGGAACATGCCGTACTCGTAGCGGATGCCGTAGCCCATGCCCGGTACGCCTAGCGTGGCCATCGAGTCGAGAAAGCAGGCCGCCAGCCGGCCCAGGCCGCCGTTGCCCAGCGCCGCGTCGGGCTCGCGCTCGGACAGCGCTGCCATGTCCACGCCGAAGTCGGCCAGCGCCTCGCGCACCGTGTCGTACAGGTCCACCGCCAGCAGCGCGTTGGTGAAGGTGCGCCCGATCAGGAACTCCATCGACAGGTAATAAACGCGCTTCAGGTCCTGCGCGTAGTTGGCACGCGTGGTCATCATCCAGCGCTCGACCAGCTGGTCGCGCACCGCCTGCGAGGTGGCGTTGAGCCAGTCGTCCTGGCTGGCGGCGACAGGGTCCTTGCCGACCGCGTAGATCAGCTTGTTGGCCACGGCTCGCTTGAAGGCCGCGACGTCGCGGTCGGGGTGGTCGTAAGCGAAGTCCTTGATCGTCATGGGGCACTCCCGGAAGAGGGTTGTCTATTTCAGGCTTTGCCGGTACACGTCGATGTACTGCGCGGCCGCGGTAGCCCAGTCGGCCGGCCGGCGCATGGCGTTGCCGCGCACGCGGCGCCAGTCGGGCGCGCGCTCGTAGAGCGCGAAGGCGCGGCGCAGCGCGCGTTCGTAGTCGGCGGCCTCGAAGCGGTCGAACACGAAGCCGGTGGCCTCGCCGCTGGCCAGGTCTTCCAGCGAGCTGTCGACCACCGTGTCGGCCAGCCCGCCGACGTGGCGCACCAGCGGCAGGCTGCCGTACTTGAGGCCGTACATCTGGGTGAGGCCGCAGGGCTCGAAGAGCGAGGGCACCAGCGTCACGTCGCCGGCGCCGAAGAGCTGGTGGGCCAGCGTCTCGTTGTAGCCGATGGTCACGGCCACCGACTGCGGCGCGGCCGCCGCACGCTGGCGGAAGGCTTCCTCCAGCCAGGCTTCGCCGCTGCCCAGCAGCGCGAGCTGGCCGCCCTGGGCGAGCAGCGCGTCGAGCCCGCCGAGCACCAGGTGCAGGCCCTTCTGCTCGGTGAGGCGGCTCACGACGATGAAGAGCGGCGCATCCGGCCGTTCGGCCAGCCCCAGCTGGTGCTGCAGCACCGACTTGCAGCGCGCCTTGCCCGCCATGTGGCGGCCTTCGGGCGTGTGATAGCCCTGCACCAGCGCACTGTCGCCGGCCGGGTTCCAGACCTGGTCGTCGACCGCGTTGAGGATGCCGCTCAGCACCGCGCTGCGCTGGCGCAAGAGGCCGTCGAGCCCGCAGCCCTGCTCGGGCGTCTGGATCTCCAGCGCGTAAGTGGGGCTGACGGTGGTGAGCCGGTCGGCGAAGCACAGGCCGCCCTTCATGAACGAGACCTGCCCGTGGTACTCGAGGCCGTTCATCTGGAACGCGGCACCCGGCAGGCCCAGCTCCATGAAGTGCCAGGGCGCGAAGATGCCCTGGTAGGCCAGGTTGTGCACGGTGAAGACGCTGCCCACGTGCGGGGCGCCGGACTGCCGCGCGAAGTGCAGGTAGGCAGGCGCGAGCGCGGCATGCCAGTCGTGCGCGTGCACCACCTCGGGCTGCCATGCCGGGTCCAGCCCCTGCACCAGCCGCGCCGCGGCCCAGCCAAGCAAGGCGAAGCGGCGGTGGTTGTCGCCGTAGGGCTGGCGCGAGCTGTCTTCGTAGGGATTGCCGGGCCGGTCGTACAGCGCCGGCGCGTCGATCACGTAGGCCGGGATGCCCGGCGCACCCTCGATGTCGATGTGTCCCAGCCGCAACCCGAAGCGCTCGCCCCATGGTGCGTCGAAGCCGGCCACGGGCGCGAGGTCGCGCACGCCGGCCACGATGGCCGGAAAACCCGGCAGCAGCACGCGCGCGTCCTGCCCGGCCGCCATGAGCGCCAGGGGAAGTGCGCCGGCGATGTCCGCCAGTCCGCCGGTCTTGAGGAGGGGAAAGAGTTCTGCGCTGACCTGGAGGATTCGCATCGTGGGGTGGATCAGGCCGGGGTCAGCCGTTTCAGCATCTCGCGGGTGACGAGCACGACGCCGTTCTCGGTGCGCTCGAAGCGCGCGGCGTCCGCCTCGGCATCTTCGCCGATCACCATGTCCTCGGGGATGACGCAGGCGCGGTCGATCACCACGCGGTTCAGCCGCGCGCCGCGGCCGACTTCCACGTCGGGCAGCAGCACGGCCTCGTTGATCTCGCAGAAGGAATGCACGCGCACACCCGAGAACAGCACCGAGCTGCTGACCTTGGAGCCCGAGACGATGCAGCCGCCCGAGACGATGGTGTTGACCGTCATGCCGTGGTGGCCGTTGCGGTCGAGCACGAACTTGGCCGGAGGCAGTTGCCGCTGGTAGGTCCAGATGGGCCAGTCCGTGTCATAGATGTCGAGTTCCGGGGTGATGGAGGCCAGGTCGAGGTTGGCTGCCCAGAATGCATCAATCGTGCCCACGTCGCGCCAGTAGGTCTTGGCTTCCGGCCCGCGCGAGGCCCGCGTGACGCACGACATGCTGAACGGGTGCGCCAGCGCACGGCCCTGGGCCACGGCGCGGGGAATGATGTCCTTGCCGAAGTCGTGGCTCGAATCCGGGTTGGCGTTGTCTTCCTCGAGCAGCTGGTAGAGGTACTCGGAGTCGAACACGTAGATGCCCATGCTCGCCAGCGCCGTGTCGGGCTTGCCGGGCATGGCGGGCGGGTCGGCGGGCTTCTCGAGGAAGTCGGTGATCTGGCGGCCGTCGTCCACTGCCATCACGCCGAAGGCCGTGGCCTCCATGCGCGGCACCTCGATGCAGCCGACCGTGCAGCCCAGGCCGTGCTCGGCATGGTCCTTCACCATCAGCGAGTAGTCCATCTTGTAGATGTGGTCGCCGGCCAGCACCACCACGTAGTCGTGCTTGGTCGAACGGGTCTGGATGATGTCCAGGTTCTGGAACACCGCGTCGGCCGTGCCGCGGTACCAGTGCTCGTCGCCCATGCGCTGCTGGGCGGGCAGCACGTCGACCATCTCGTTGAGTTCCGCGCGCAGGAAGCTCCAGCCGCGCTGCAGGTGGCGCATGAGCGAGTGCGACTTGTACTGCGTGACCACCGCCATGCGCCGGATGCCGGAGTTCAGGCAGTTCGACAGCGCGAAATCGATGATGCGGAACTTGCCGCCGAAGTACACGGCCGGCTTGGCGCGCCGGTCGGTCAGCTGCTTGAGGCGGGAGCCCCGTCCGCCGGCCAGCACCAGGGCGATGGTGCGGCGTACCAGTTGATGGGCCTGCAGCTCGTGCTGCGGCAGCTGCGCTTGCGGTGTGGGGTTGTCCATCCTGAGTCTCCGTCTTGTTGGTCGTTCGCCTGGCTGGAATACGCCGTCAGAGTTTCTGCATCGAGACTAGCACCGCGCCGGGCGGCTGGCTTCTACGTTCTTGCAATCCCGATGCTCGAAAACGGCACTTGTGCCGTGCCTTCCAACGCCCGGGGGGCGTCGTCCGTGTCGGCCTCCGGATCGGTGCTCAGGCAGAGGAGCCACGCGCCCGGCGGCAGCGTGAACGACACGGCCTGCGCTCCCGCGTTCACCATCACCAGCCATGAACTGCTCCCCTCGCCTTCCTTTGCCGTTGTCCCATGCCCGAAGTGGATTGCAAGGGCCGTGCCCGTGTCGTTCCAGTCGGCGGGCGTCATCGGCTCGCCGTCGGGGCGCAGCCAGCGGATGCCGGGGGACGACGAGTCGTCGGGCGCCGGTTCGGCCGGCCACCAGCGCGTGCTGCGCAGGGCAGGGGCCTCGCGGCGCAGCGCGGCGAGGCGCGCGATGAAGGCGCCCAGGCGCGCCGCGTCGCTGCCGGGGGCGGAGGTGCCGATCCATGCAAGCCAGGTGGTGTCGTTGTCCTGGCAGTAGGCGTTGTTGTTGCCCTGCTGGCTGTGGCCGAGCTCGTCGCCGGCCAGCAGCATCGGCGTGCCCTGGGACAGCATCAGCGTGGCGAGCAGCGCGCGCTGCAGCCGGGTGCGCAGGGCCAGCACGGCAGGGTCGTCGCTCGGCCCTTCCGCGCCGCAGTTGTTGCTGAGGTTGTGGCCGTGGCCATCGCGGTTGTTCTCGCCGTTGGCGAGGTTGTGGCGCTCGTCGTAGCTCACCAGGTCGCGCAGCGTGAAGCCGTCGTGCGCGGTGATGAAGTTGACGCTCGCCGTCGGCGCCCGGCCCCGGTGTGCGAACTCGGTGCTGGAGGCCGCGAAGCGATGGGCGAAATCGCCGAGGCCGGCCTTGTCGTCGTGGCCCTGCCTCAGCCAGAAGCCGCGCTGCGTGTCGCGATAGCGGTCGTTCCATTCGAGCCAGCCGGGCGGGAACTCGCCGAGACGGTAGCCGCCGGGGCCGATGTCCCAGGGCTCGGCGATGAGCAGCGTGCGCGAGAGCACCGGGTCCTGCGCGATCGCGGCGAAGAAGGGCGCGCGTGGGTCGAAGCCGCGCTGCGCGTCGGCGCGCCCGAGCACCGGCGCGAGATCGAAGCGGAACCCGTCGACGCCCATCTCGCAGGCCCAGAAGCGCAGGCTGTCCATCACCAGCTGCAACACGCGCGGCTCGCCGAGGTTCAGGCAGTTGCCGGTGCCGGCCCAGTTCTCGTAGAGCGAGCGGTCGTCGGTGCGCAGGTGGTAGTAGAGCGCGTTGTCGATGCCGCGCATCGACAGCGTCGGGCCGAGTTCGTCGCTCTCGGCGCTGTGGTTGTAGACCACGTCGATCACCAGCTCCATGCCGCGCGCGTGGATCGCGTCGGCCATCGCGCGGAACTCGCTGGCGGGCGTGGTGCCGGGGCGGCCGCTCCAGTAGCGGGCCTCCGGAGCGAACCAGCCGATGGTGTTGTAGCCCCAGTAGTTGCTCAGGCCCATGCGCAACAGGCGGGGCTCGTCGGCGCGGTGCTGCACGGGCATGAGGCTCAGGGTGGTGACGCCCAGGTGCTGGAGGTGGTCGAGCACGGCGGGCTCGGCGAGGCCGGCGTAGGTGCCGCGCAGCGGTGCGGGGACCGCGGGGTTGAGCTTGGTCTGGCCCTTGACGTGGAGTTCGTAGAGGACGCGGTCGCCTGGTGCGATGCGGGCGTGGCCTGCTGTTGCTGCCGGGGCTAGAGGGGTTGCTACCCGGGCCTTGAGGGCGACTGCTGCGTTGTCTCGAGGGTCTCTTTTTTCCGGGTTCGCGGGGTCGTGGCCTAGGAAGAGGTCGCTGCCGTCGTAGGTGCCTGTGATTTCGCGGGCGTAGGGGTCGAGGAGGAGCTTCGATGGGTTGAAGCGGTGGCCTGTTTTCGGATTCCAGGGGCCGTGGACTCGGTAGGCGTAGACGAGGCCCGGCTTGCCGCTGGGGAGGTGGCCGTGCCAGATGCCGTCTGTTTGTTCTTTCAGGCTCAGGCGTTGTTGTTCGTTGTTGCCTGTGGTGTCGAAGATGCACAGGTCTACGGCTTCTGCCGTCGGAGCTGCGAGAGCGAAGTTGACGCCTTGTTGCGACGCGGTTGCGCCTAAGGGGTAGGGCTTGCCTGGGCTCAGCATGCTGTTGGCTCCTCAGGGCGGTTGCTTCCCGAAGCCGGGACTCGCCCCGGCGGGCGACCTACTTTCTTTTGCTTCGCCAAAAGAAAGTAGGCAAAGAAAAGGCGACCCCGCTGTCTGCGACCCCTTCGCTGCGCTACGGGGCAACCTGCGGTGCTCGCGTTTCGCGGGGTCTCGCAGAACTCGCTTCGCTCAAACAGCTGCGAGCCCTGATCCGCGAAACGCTGCGCTCCTCGGCGCAGCCAGAGGGGAGGGGAGACGCACGGGCCTTTGCTTCGCTCGGCCACCAAGGCACAGCAAGCGCTTCGCGCTTGCTGTGCTTGGAACGGATCGTCAAGTTTGGTGAAGCCGCAGGGGTTCGATGCGTGGCCGAGCGAAGCGAAGGCCAGTCCGTGCTGTTCAAGGGCCGAGCGCAGCGATGGCCTGTTTGGTCCCCAACTCCCTTCTGGCTGCGCCGAGGAGCGCAGACGTAGGAGGGATAAGGGCCGCAGCTGTTTGAGCGTAACGAAGTGGAGCGAGTTCTGCGGACCCCCTCCTACGTCGAGCACCGCAGGTTGCCCGTAGCGAAGCGGAGGGACGCGGACAGTAGGGTCGCCTTTTCTTTGCTTACTTTCTTTTGGCGAAGCAAAAGAAAGTGAGTCGGCCGCCGGGCCGAGACCCGGCCCCGGAAAGCAACCCACCCAAGTCATCAAACCAGCACCCACATCAAGGTACCCAACGGAGGCACATCGATCGAAATCGAATCCGCCTTCCCATGCCAGGCAACAGGAGAGCTGTCAACCACCCCGTTCCCCACACCACTCCCCCCATAAACAACCCCATCGGTATTGATGACCTCCCGATAGGAACCGGCAGAAGGAACCCCCAAGCGATACCCCATCCGAGGCACAGGCGTGAAGTTGCAGACCACGACAACAAAGGCCCCATCGCGAGCCCGCCGCACAAACGCAAACACCGACTGATCCGAGTCGTCATGCACAACCCACTCGAACCCCCGAGCCTCATGGTCGAGCTCATGCAGCGCCGGAAAGTGCCGATAAACATTGTTCAGATCCCGCACCAGCCTCCGCACCCCCTGGTGCGACGCATGCTCCAGCAGATGCCAGTCCAGGCTGCGATCCGCATTCCACTCCGCGTACTGCGCAAACTCCCCACCCATGAAGAGCAGCTTCTTCCCCGGATAAGCCCAGAGGTACCCATACAGGTTGCGCAAGCCCGCGAACTTCTGCCATTCGTCGCCGGGCATGCGCCCGATCATCGACCCCTTGCCGTGCACAACTTCGTCGTGCGACAGCGGCAGCACGAAGTTCTCGCTGTGCGCGTACATCAGGCCGAAAGTGATCTGCCGGTGATGGTGCTTGCGGTAGACCGGGTCGGTGCCGGCATACGCCAGCGTGTCGTTCATCCAGCCCATGTTCCACTTGTAGTGGAAGCCCAGGCCGCCGTCCTCGGGCGGGCGGGTCACGCCGGGAAAGCTGGTCGACTCCTCGGCGATGGTCACCGTGCCGGGCCGCTCGACGCCGACCACGCGGTTCATGCGGCGCAGGAATTCGATGGCTTCCAGGTTCTCTCGGCCGCCCAGTGCGTTGGGAATCCACTCGCCCGACTTGCGGCTGTAGTCGCGGTAGAGCATGGAAGCCACGGCGTCGACGCGCAGGCCGTCGACGCCGTAGCGCTCCAGCCAGTACAGCGCGTTGCCGACGAGGTAGTTGCGGACTTCCGTGCGCGCGTAGTTGAAGATCAGCGTCTGCCAGTCGTTGTGGAAGCCTTCGCGCGGGTCGGCGTACTCATAAAGTGCGGTGCCGTCGAAGCGGCCCAGGCCGTGCGAATCGGTCGGGAAGTGCGCGGGCACCCAGTCCAGGATCACGCCCAGCCCGGCCGCATGCGCGGCTTCGACGAAATGGCGGAAGTCGCCCGGCGTGCCGAAGCGGGAGGTTGGCGCATAGAGGCCGATGGGCTGGTAGCCCCACGAGCCGTCGAAGGGGTGCTCGCTCACGGGCAGCAGCTCGATGTGGGTGAAGCCCATGTCGCGCGCGTACGGCACGAGGGTGTCGGCCAGCTCGCGGTAGTCCAGCCACTCGTGGCCGTTCTTGCGGCGCCACGAGCCCAGGTGCACTTCGTAGATGCTGATGGGCGCGTCGCGGCCATTGGCGGCGGCGCGGCCTTCGGGCATCTTCACCGGCGCGGGCAGGGGCTGCACCACGCAGGCGGTGTCGGGGCGCAGCTGCGCGGAGAAGGCGAAGGGGTCGGCCTTGCGCAGCACCTCGCCTTGCGCCGACAGGATCTCGAAATCGTAGCTGTCGCCCACGGACACGTGCGGCGCGAAGATCTCCCACACGCCGCACTCGCGGCGCAGCCGCATCATGTGGCGCCGGCCGTCCCAGTTGTTGAAGCTGCCGACCACCGACACGCGCTTCGCATTCGGCGCCCAGACCGCGAAGGCCACGCCCTTCACGCCGTCCATCTCGCGCAGGTGCGCGCCCAGCCGCTCCCACGGCCGCAGGTGCGTGCCCTCGGCCAGCAGCCACACGTCGGTCTCGCCGAGCACGAACGGAAAGCGGTAGGGGTCTTCGAGCCGCGAGGTGTGCGTATCCCAGTCGACCTGGAACGAATAGCCCATGCGCGCCTCGGCGGCGGGCACGAGTCCGCTGAACAGGTCGGACTCCGGATGGCGCGTGAGTATCGACAGCGGCCAGCCGGTGCGCGAATGCACCACCGCCACATGCTGGGCGCCGGGCAGCAGCGCGCGCACGACCAGGCCCTCGGGCGTCTCGTGCGGGCCGAGCACGGCGAAGGCATCGCCATGCTCCGCGCGCA
Organism: Variovorax sp. 350MFTsu5.1; assembly: GCF_048302515.1. Lineage (NCBI taxonomy): Bacteria > Pseudomonadati > Pseudomonadota > Betaproteobacteria > Burkholderiales > Comamonadaceae > Variovorax > Variovorax sp. 350MFTsu5.1. Next base: position 627,204 of record NZ_CP157620.1, read on the forward strand.
TCAGCGCGTGGATTTCGGACTCTGGCAGCGGCTTCAAGGGCATGGTGATCGGGCTCGGCTTCATCCTTCCCCGGCGGACGCGCCGAAGAAGACGCCGTACGGCGCCAGTTGCAGCATGCGCTTTCCGTCCGAGGTGTGGATGACGGAGGTCGCCGCCAGCGGCTGTCCGACAAGAGGTGTCAGTCCGTCCGGCAGCGGCATCGACACGGGCTCGCCGCAGAAGTTGAAGATCGCCTGCAGCGGCGAAGCGCCGTGGCCGTACCGCTCGAAGTGCAGCAGCCGCGGCTCCTGCGTGTCGAAGAAGCGGATGCCGCCGGTGCGCAGCAGTGGCTGGGTGCGCCGCCAGTGCAGCAGGGTGCGGCTGAAGGCGAGCATCGAATCGGGGTCGGTGGCCTGGCGTTCGATGGCCAGCGGCAGGTGCGGGCCGTATGCCGGCAGCCAGGGGGTGCCGGTGGTGAAGCCGCCGTTGGGCGCCTCGCCGGTCCAGGGCATCGGCGTGCGGCAGCCGTCGCGGCCCTTGAACTCGGGCCAGAAGGCGCGGCCGTACGGGTCCTGCAGCAGCTCGAAAGGCACCTCGGCCTCGGGCAGGCCCAGTTCCTCGCCCTGGTAGATGCTGGCGCTGCCGCGCAGTGAGAGCAGCAGCGCGAGCCAGAGCCGGTCGCGGCGCGTGTCGGGCGCGGCGCCGCCGCTCCAGCGGGTGGCGACGCGCGGCACGTCGTGGTTCGACACTGCCCAGCAGCCCCAGCCGCCGGTGGGCGCCAGCGCGCTGTCGAGCGCCTCGACCTGGTGGCGCAGGTGCGCGGGGCTGTGGTCGGCCGTCAGGAGGCTGAAGCTGTAGGCCAGGTGCAGGCGCTTGCCGAGTTCGGTGTACTGGGCCATGACCGGCGGCGCGTTCTCGTCGCCGACCTCGCCCAGCGCCACTGCGCCGTACTCGTCGAGGAGCCGGCGCAGCCCTTCGAGGAACGCCAGGTTCTCGTGCTGGCTCTTGTCGTACAGGTGCTGCTGCATCGCGTATGGGTTGTCGGCGCGCACCGTGCTGACCTCGCCGATGGAGGCCAGCGAGGCCGGCGGGTTGTCGCGCAGCAGCGCGTCGTGGAACTGGTGGTTGCAGGCGTCGAAGCGGAAGCCGTCCACCCCCCGCCCGCACCAGAAGCGCACCTCGCCCAGCAGCGCCTGCTGCACCTCGGCGCAGTGGAAGTTCAGGTCGGGCTGCTCGGCCAGGAAGCTGTGCAGGTAGTACTGGCGCCGGCGCGAGTCCCACTGCCAGGCCGGGCCGCCGAAGACCGACAGCCAGTTGTTCGGCGGCGTGCCGTCGGGCTTCGGGTCGGCCCACACGTACCAGTCGGCCTTGGGGTTGTCGCGGGAGCTGCGGCTTTCGGCGAACCAGGCGTGCTGGTCGGAGGTGTGCGAGAGCACCTGGTCGATGATGAGCTTCAGGCCCAGCGCGTGCATGCGCGCCAGCATGGCGTCGAAGTCGGCCAGCGTGCCGAAGAGCGGATCGACCGCGCGGTAGTCGGACACGTCGTAGCCGAAGTCCTTCATCGGCGAGCGGAAGAAGGGCGAGACCCAGATGGCGTCGACGCCGAGGCCGGCCACGTGCTCCAGCCGGGACGTGATGCCCGGCAGGTCGCCGATGCCGTCGCCGTTGCTGTCCATGAAGCTGCGCGGGTAGATCTGGTAGATCACCGCGCCGCGCCACCATTCGCTGTCGCTGCCGTCGGTTTTGCTGCTGGCCATGCCGGTCCCTGTGGTCTGAAAATCATTGTGGCATGCGAAATCCGGGCCAGTGATACGGTCATGCGAGCGTCGGAGCACGGCATGGGGGGCGTGAAGCTTTCTACACTGAGCGCCGTTCCCGGTTTTGAAAATGACGATTCCAGATCCCGCTTCCCCTTCTTCCTCCCTGGCCGCGCTCGAGGCCCGGCTCGCCCAGGACCTTTCCTACCTCGGCTGGCCCGCCCGCAACTGGATGCCGCCGCGGCAGGCCGCCAATGGCGAGGCCATGATCGACGTGGCCATCATCGGCGGCGGGCAGGCCGGGCTGGCCGCCTCGGTGGCGCTGGCACAGCTGGGCATCCGCGCCGTGGTGTTCGATCGTTCGCCCGCCGGCAGCGAAGGCCCGTGGGCCACCACCGCCCGCATGGAGACGCTGCGCTCGCCCAAGGAGCTCACCGGTCCCGCGCTGGGCCTGCCCGCGCTCACCTTCCGTGCCTGGTTCGAGGCCCAGTTCGGGCTGGAGGCCTGGGTGGCGATGGACAAGATCCCGCGCCTGCAGTGGATGGACTACCTCGTCTGGTACCGCCGCGTGATGAACGTGGACGTGCGCAATGGCATGACCGTCACGGCGATCCATCCCCTGCCCGACGCGACCGGCGTGCGCCTCGACCTGCGCTCGAGCGAAGGCGAAGTCAGCAGCGTGCTGGCCCGTCGCCTGGTGCTGGCCACCGGGCGCGATGGCCTCGGCGGCCCGGCCGTGCCGGCCTTCGTGGACGCCCTGCCGCGCTCGAAGTGGGCGCATTCCTCCGACGAGATGGACTACGGCAAGCTCAAGGGCCTGCGCGTCGGCGTGATCGGCGCGGGCTCCTCGGCCATGGACAGCGCCGCCACCGCGCTGGAGGCCGGCGCGCGCAGCGTCGAGCTGCTGATCCGCCGCCCCGACCTGCCGCGCGTCAACAAGGGCAAGGGCGCCGGCGTGCCAGGGCTCACGCAGGGGCACTACGACCTGCCGGACGAGCTCAAGTGGCGCATCCGCCACTACATCAACGTGCTGAACGTGCCGCCGCCGCACGGCAGCACGCTGCGGGTGTCGCGCCACGCCAATGCGTTCTTCAACTTCGGCTGCCCGGTGCTCTCGGTCGAGCCGAAGGGCGACGCGATGGTGGTTAGCACGCCCAGGGGCGATTTCGAGTTCGACTTCCTGATCGTCTCGACCGGCTTCAAGGTCGACTGGCCGAACCGCCCCGAGTTCGCCGCCATCGCACCCCACGTGCGAACCTGGAAGGACCGTTTCACGCCCGCCCCGGGCGATGAAGACCAGGAACTGGCCGACTCGCCCGACCTAGGCCCGGCTTTCGAGTTCAAGGAGCGCGCGCCCGGCGAATGCCCGGGGCTCGGCCGCATCCACTGCTTCTGCTACCCGGCGGCGCTGTCGCACGGCACGGTGTCGGGCGACATCCCGGCCATCAGCGACGGCGCCAGGCGGCTGGCCGGCGGCATCGCCAGCCTGTTCTACCGCGAGGACTTCGACCAGCACTGGGCCTACCTGCAGGAGTTCGCGGAGCCGGAACTCTTCGGCGACGAATGGACGCCCGCGCTGCCGCCCAAGGAAAGAAACTGAGAAAAGAACGAACCATGACAAGCACTACCGATGTGATCGATGCCGTCGTCCCCCTGGCGCCGGACCAGCCCACCTGGACGCTGCGCCGCCAGCGCGAAAAGGTGCTCGCCGCGACGCAGGGCAGCTACGACGCGATGTTTTCCCCCGCCGTCGAGGGCATCTCGGTGATCGAGCGGCTGCTGGTGGCGCTGCACGCCTGCCGCGTGTCGAAGGCCGACAGCCTGGCCGCGCACTACCGCGACCGGCTCCTGGCCGAAGGCGCCGACGCGGCCGCGGTCGCGTCGGTCGATGCCGGCAAGCCCGTGGCCGACGCGCGCCTGCAGGCCATGCTGGCCTTCACCGGAAAGCTGATCGAGCGCCCCATCGAAGGCGATGAGGCCGCCGTGCAGTCGCTGGCCGAAAGCGGCCTGTCGACGCCGGCCATCGTGGCGATGAGCCAGCTGATCGCCTTCCTCTCGTACCAGATCCGCGTCGCGGCGGGCCTGAAGGCGCTGGCCGCGCTGGAGGTGTCGGCATGAACGCCCCGATCCGCATCAAGGGCTTCACCAACGAAGTGCTCAAGTGGAAGCCGTGGCTGGACACGGTGAACGTGGATACCGCCACGCCCGAGCAGCTCGCGGCGCTGGACGAGATGAGCCCGCAGGCGCGCACCTCGCCCTATTTCCTGGTGCTGGCGCACCAGCCCGAGATACTGCTGCAGCGCTCCATCGCCTTCAACGCGATCATGTTCGCGCCGGGCGGCATGCCGCGCGCCGAGCGCGAGCTGGGCGCCACGGTGGAATCGCGCGTCAACGGCTGCGTGTACTGCGCCTCGGTGCACGCCCAGCGCTTCGAGCAGCTGGCCAGGCGCAACGACGTGATCTCGCAGGTGTTCGAGGAGCCCGAGGGCGCCGGCACCACGGCGCGCGAGAAGGCCATCGTCGAGTTCTCGATCCGCCTGGGCGCCGAGCCCGACAAGGTCACGGCCGACGACATGCGCAAGCTCAAGGACGTAGGGCTGGGCGAGCTGGAGATCCTCGACCTGATCCACTCGGTGGCCATCTTCGCCTGGGCCAACCGGCTGATGCTCAACCTCGGGGAGCCGGTGTTTCCCGAGGCCGAGGCCTCCGACGCCTCATAGGCGGGCGAGCAGGCCGGCGACGGTTTCGTCGGCCAGGCCCAGCGGCCCGACCAGGTCGTTCTCGCGGCGGTAGTCGATGCCGTTGACCAGCGAGGCCGCATCCACGATGGTGCGGGTCGCGGGCGTCGGCACTCCGGCGATGGCGCCCAGCGCCTCGACGAAGGCCAGGCCGTAGGGCATGTCCTCGCTCACATAGCGCGTGTCCGTCTGCGTGGGGCCGGGCGGGCCGCCGCGCTTGGCGTGCAGTTCGGCGGCGATGTCGGCGAGCTTCTCGGCGGTGGTGCCGAAGGAGCGCGCGAAATGCGCCTCGATGGGGCCGAGCTCGATGCCGAAGGCGGCCGCCACGGCGCGGCGCTCGGCATCGAGCGCCTCGATCGCGCGCGACACGCCGGGCGTCATGCAGTGGTACTGCGGCCAGTTCTCGGCGCGTTCGATGCGCGTCCAGTTGAAGACCGCGAGCGGCCCGTGCGACTGCGGGTTGACGTTGCCCAGGGCACTGGCGAGCGCGCTGCCCTGCGCGGAGAAGCCCTCGCCGAAGAGCTCCGTGCACAGCGCGACAGCTTCGTCGACCCGGTCGGCGGGCAGGGCGGAGACGCCGACCGCCTTGCGCCGCGTCATCACGCGGACCTGCGTGCCGGACTCGCGGCGCGCTGTCAGCACCGTGGTGCCGAAGCTGGCGACGGTGAGCCGCTGCAAACCCGCGCGCACCGCGGCCTCGTGCAGGTAGAGCGAGGACAGCGAGGCCATCGAGCCGACGATCACCGCCTGGCCGTCGCGCAGGAAGGGCAGCAGCGCGTCCATCACGCGCCTGTGGCCGTTGACCGGCAGGGCGATCAGCAGCACGTCGGAGGCGGCGCAGAGCCCGGCTGCGTCGTCTGCGACCTCGACGTTCACCGAGAAAGACTCGATGCCGCCGGCTTCCAGCGGCTGCGTGCGCAGGGCATCCGCGCCCCGGCCGCCCGGCGACCAGATCGTGACGCCATGGCCTGCCCGCCGCAGCCAAGCTGCGCTGGCCAGCGCGATCGCTCCGGCACCGGCGATGCCGACGCGGTACTTCTTGCCTGCAGCGGCCTCAGTCAACCTTGATTCCGCCCTGCTTGATGACCTTGGCCCAGCGCTGGCTGTCCTCCGTGACCACCTTGCCCAGTGCCGCCGGGCCGCCGCAGGTGTTGACTGCGCCCAGTTGGGCGAAGCGCTGCTTCGTCTCCGGCAGGTTGCACACCTCGACCAGCGCCGCGGAAAGCTTCTCGACGCTCGCCGCCGGCATGCGCGCGGGCGCCATCACGCCGACCCAGACCGGCACTTCCATGCCCGGCAGGCCCGTCGCCTCGCCGATGGTCGGGGCAGAGCCCATGCTCGGCAGTGCGGCGCGCGAGAAGGTGCCCAGCACGCGGGCCTTGCCGCTGGCGACCATGGGCTCGATCGAGGCCACGCTGGTCACGATGGTCGCGACCTGCCCGCCGAGCAGGTCGGTGAGGGCCGGCGCGGCGCCGCGGTAGGGCACGTGCAGCAGGTTCACGCCGCTGGCCTGGGCCAGCAGCGCACCGGTAAGGTGCGAGACGGTGCCGTTGCCGGTCGAGGCGTAGGTCACCTGGCCCGGCCTGGCCTTGGCGTCGCGCAGCACGTCTGCCACCGTCTTGTAGGGGCTTTCGGCGCGCACCGAGAGCGTCATGGGCGTGTCGGCCACCAGGGCCACCGGCACCAGCTCGTGGACCGGGTCGTAGGGCAGCCTGGCCTGCAGGTGCGGCGCGATGGTTACCGCGCCGCCCGTGGCCAGCAGCACCGTGGCCCCGTCGGTCGCCTTGGCCACCGCGTCGGCGGCCACGATGCCTCCGGCGCCGGCCTTGTTGTCGATGATGACCGGCTGGCCGAGCTTGTCGGTGAGCTTGGCGCCCAGGTAGCGGGCGATGACGTCCTGCGCGCCGCCGGTGGCGAAGGGCACGACGATGCGCAGGGGTTTGTCGTTCTGCTGGGCCCAGGCGGGGGTGGTGAGAGCGGTGGCAAGGCTGGCGGCGGCCGCGAGGGCCAGGGCGAGGTGTTTGAGGCGCAGTTTCATGGTGTGTTTTTCGTCCGCGTCAGGTAACGGGCAGGCATGCATTCTTCGCGAAACACCGCGGAACCGGCTTCGCCGGGCCGCAGGTGTTGCCCCCCGGAAGGGGGTTGGCGAAGCGACACGAAGTGCGCGCAGCCTGGGGGCGAGTCTAGTCCGGCGCGATAATCCCGCGTTCCCGGCCGCTTCCTAGCCGGGCTCTTGCCGAACCGCCATGAATCCCAGCTACAAACCCAGCGACGTCGAGTCCGCTGCCCAGGCGCAATGGAGCGCCGCCGATGCCTACCGCGTCACCGAGGACGCGAGCCGCAAGAAGTACTACGCCTGCTCGATGCTGCCGTACCCCAGCGGCAAGCTGCACATGGGCCACGTGCGCAACTACACGATCAACGACATGCTCACGCGCTACCTGCGCATGAGCGGCTACAACGTGCTGATGCCGATGGGCTGGGACGCCTTCGGCCTGCCGGCCGAGAACGCGGCGCTGAAGAACGGCGTGCCGCCGGCCAAGTGGACCTACGAGAACATCGCCTACATGAAGGGCCAGCTCCAGGCCATGGGCCTGGCCATCGACTGGAGCCGCGAGATCGCCACCTGCGACCCCAGCTACTACAAGTGGAACCAGTGGCTGTTCCTGAAGATGCTCGAAAAGGGCATCGCCTACCGCAAGACCCAGGTCGTCAACTGGGACCCGGTCGACCAGACCGTGCTGGCCAACGAGCAGGTGATCGACGGCAAGGGCTGGCGCACCGGCGCCACGGTCGAGCGCCGCGAGATCCCGGGCTACTACCTGAAGATCAGCGACTACGCCGAGGAACTGCTCGAGCACACCCAGCACAAGCTGCCGGGCTGGCCCGAGCGCGTCAAGCTGATGCAGGAGAACTGGATCGGCAAGAGCGAGGGCGTGCGCTTCGCCTTCACGCACGACATCAAGGGCGCCGACGGCAAGCTGATCCAGGACGGCCGCATGTACGTGTTCACCACGCGTGCCGACACCATCATGGGCGTGACCTTCTGCGCTGTCGCGCCCGAGCACCCGCTGGCCGCGCATGCCGCCACGCTCGACCCCAAGGTCGCGGCCTTCATCGAGGAGTGCAAGAGCGGCGGCACCACAGAGGCCGAGCTCGCCACGCAGGAGAAGAAGGGCGTGCCCACCGGTCTCACGGTGACGCACCCGATCACCGACGAGCAGGTGCCGGTGTGGGTCGGCAACTATGTGCTCATCAGCTACGGCGACGGCGCCGTGATGGGCGTGCCCGCCCATGACGAGCGCGACTTCGCCTTCGCCAACAAGTACGGCATCGAGATCATCCAGGTCGTGCTGGTCGACGACGAGCCGCACTTCGACTATCACAAGTGGCAGGACTGGTACGCCGACAAGCAGCGTGGCGTGACCATCAACTCCGACAACTTCAGCGGCATGAGCTACAAGGAAGCCGTCGCCGCCGTGGCGCACGCGCTGAGCCAGAAGGACCTGGGCGAGATGCAGACCACCTGGCGCCTGCGCGACTGGGGCGTGAGCCGCCAGCGCTACTGGGGCACGCCGATCCCGATCATCCATTGCGAAGAACACGGCGCGGTGCCGGTCCCCGAGAAGGACCTGCCGGTGGTGCTGCCCACCGACTGCGTGCCCGACGGCTCGGGCAACCCACTGCACAAGCACGAAGGCTTCCACGCCGGCGTGGTCTGCCCCGTCTGCGGCAAGCCCGCGCGGCGCGAGACCGACACGATGGACACCTTCGTCGACTCGTCGTGGTACTTCATGCGCTACTGCGACCCGAAGAACGACGACGCCATGGTGGCCGGCGGCGCCGACTACTGGATGCCGATGGACCAGTACATCGGTGGCATCGAGCACGCCATTCTTCACCTGCTGTACGCGCGCTTCTGGACCAAGGTGATGCGCGACCTCGGCCTGGTGAAGGCCGACGAGCCCTTCAGCAAGCTGCTGACGCAGGGGATGGTGCTCAACCACATCTTCTACTCGCGCAACGCGAAGGGCGGCAAGGACTACTTCCCGCCCTCCGAAGTCACACCCGTGCTCGACGCCCAGGGCCGCATCGTCGGCGGCACCGCGGCCGACGGCACGAAGGTGGAATACGGCGGCGTCGGCAAGATGGGCAAGAGCGAGCGCAACGGTGTCGACCCGCAGGACCTCATCGAGAAATACGGCGCCGACACCGCGCGCCTGTACACCATGTTCACTGCGCCGCCCGAGGCCACGCTCGAGTGGAACGACGCGGCCGTCGAAGGCAGCTTCCGCTTCCTGCGCCGCGTGTGGAACTTCGGCGTGGCGCAGGCCGACGTGGCGCCCGTCGCACTCGCTGGCCAGGCCTTCGGCAAGAACGCCCAGGCACTGCGCCGCGAGGTCCACACCGTGCTGCGCCAGGTCGACTACGACTACCAGCGCATGCAATACAACACGGTGGTGTCGGGCGCGATGAAGCTGCTCAACGCGCTGGAAGGCTTCAAGCCCGACGGCAGTGCTGGCGACGCCGCGGCACTGCGCGAGGGCTTCGGCATCCTGCTGCGCTGCCTCTATCCGGCCACGCCGCACATCGCCCAGCAGCTGTGGAGCGAGCTCGGCTACGACAAGGACCTGGGCGGCCTGCTCGACGCGCCCTGGCCCGTGGTCGACGTGGGCGCGCTGGTGCAGGACGAGATCGAGCTCATGCTGCAGGTCAACGGCAAGCTGCGCGGCAAGCTCAGCGTGCCGGCAGGCGCCTCGAAGGACGAGATCGAGAAGCTCGCGCTGGCCTGCGACGACTTCGTGGCCTTCGCCGAAGGGGCGTCCGCCAAGCGCGTGATCGTGGTTCCGGGCCGCCTGGTCAACGTGGTCATCTGAAACGCCGCACGAACGGCTCAACCATCCAAGCAAGCATGAACACTCGCAACGTCTCGCTGCCGCGCCGCGGCCTCCTCCTCGGGCTGGCGGCCGGCGCCTCGCTGGGCTTGACCGGCTGCGGCTTCGAGCTGCGCAAGGCGCCGGTCTTCGCGTTCAAGTCGCTGTCGGTGTCGGGCAACTCGGCCATGATCAACCAGATCCGGCGCGAGCTGCGGGCTGCGGGCACCGTGACGGTGATGTCGGCCGAGGATGCGTCCAAGGCCGACGTCGTGCTCGAGATCCTGAGCGAGGACCGCAACCGCATCGTTATCTCGACCAACTCGGCCGGCCTGGTGCGCGAGCTGCAGCTTCAGCTGCGTGTGCGCTTCAAGCTGCGCACGCCCGGCGGCAAGGACCTGCTGCCGCCCACCGACGTCTCGCAGACGCGCGACCTGAGCTTCAACGAGACCAACGCGCTGGCCAAGGAAGGCGAGGCCGACCTGCTGTTCCGCGACATGCAGTCGGACATCGCGCAGCAGCTGATGCGCCGGCTTGCGGCGCTCAAGGAAATCTGAGGCGGGTCCTTCGTTTCCATGCAACTTGCCAGCGCCCAGCTCGGGGCCCATCTGCAGAAGGGCCTGAAGCCGCTCTACACGATCCACGGCGACGAGCCGCTGCTCGCGCAGGAGGCGGCCGACGCAATCCGAGCGGCGGCGCGCGCGAAGGGCTACACCGAGCGCAGCTCTTACACGGTGGCTGGCGCGCACTTCGACTGGAGCGCGGTGCTCGCGGCCGGGGGCTCGCTGTCGCTCTTCGCGGACAAGCAGATCGTCGAGATCCGCATTCCCTCGGGCAAGCCCGGCAAGGACGGTAGTGCTGCCCTGCAGCAGCTGGCGGAGGCGGCGCCCGGCAACGACAGCACGCTCACGCTGGTGATGCTGCCGCGGCTGGACAAGGCCACGCGCACCGGCGCCTGGTTCTCGGCGCTGGAGAACAACGGCGCGAGCATCCAGGTCGACCCCATCGAGCGCAACGCGCTGCCGCAGTGGATCGCACAACGCCTGGGCCAGCAGGGCCAGCGCGTGATGCCCGGCGACGAGGGCCAGCGCACGCTGCAGTTCTTCGCCGATCGCGTGGAAGGCAACCTGCTGGCCGCGCACCAGGAGATCCAGAAGCTCGCGCTGCTGCATCCGGCCGGCGAGCTGAGCTGGGAGCAGGTGGAAGGCGCGGTCAACAACGTGGCGCGCTACGACGTGTTCAAGCTCTCCGAGGCCGTGCTGGCGGGCAATCCGCAGCGCGTGGCGCGCATGCTCGACGGCCTGCAGGCCGAGGGCGAGGCCGAAGTACTGGTGCACTACGCGATCGCCGAGGACATCCGCGCCCTCAAGCGCGTGAAGGACGCCATGGCCGCCGGCCGCCCGCTGCCGATGGCGCTGCGCGAGAACCGCATCTGGGGCCCGCGCGAGCGCGCCTTCGAGCGCGTGCTGCCGCGCCTGGACGACCGCATGCTGGCGCGCCTGCTGCGCGCCGCGCACGTGGTGGACGGCATCGTGAAGGGGCTGAAGCAGCCCGACTGGCCCGCCAGCGGCTGGCAGGCGCTGCAGCGGCTGGCGCTGATGCTGTGCCGCGCCTGCGGCAGCGCGGGCGGCACGCCGCGGCGCGCCTGAAGGCTGCCCGGCGAAGCGGGCTGGCGGCTCCAGCCGCCAAAAGGCCTGCGCCAGCCGGGCGGCGGGTCGGCGTGGGAAAATAGCCCGATGAACGCGTTCAACGTAAGCGAACACATGCAGACCCTGGGCCTGCAAGCCAAGACCGCTGCATTCCTCATGGCCCGTGCCGATGCGGCCAGCAAGAACAAGGCGCTGAAGGCGCTGGCCCGCCGCCTGCGCGAAGCCGGCCCGGCGCTCGCGGTCGCCAACCAGAAGGACCTGGAGCGCGCCACCGCCGCCGGCCTGCCTGCCCCGATGGTCGATCGCCTGAAGCTCACGCCCAAGGTCATCGAGACCGTCGCCCAGGGCTGCGAGCAGCTCGCCGGCATGGCCGACGTCATCGGCGAGATCATCGGCATGAAGCAGCAGCCCAGCGGCATCCGCGTGGGGCAGATGCGCGTGCCGATCGGCGTGTTCGGCATGATCTACGAGAGCCGGCCCAACGTGACCATCGAGGCCGCGAGCCTGGCGATCAAGAGCGGCAACGCCGCCATCCTGCGCGGCGGCTCGGAGGCCATCGACTCGAACAAGGCGCTGGCGGTCCTGGTGTCCGAGGCGCTAGCCGAGGCCGGGCTGCCGGTCGAGGCGGTGCAGCTGGTGCAGACCACCGACCGCGAGGCCGTCGGCCAGCTGATCGCCATGCCGGAATTCGTCGACGTGATCATTCCGCGCGGCGGCAAGGGCCTGATCGAGCGCATCAGCCGCGACGCCAAGGTGCCGGTCATCAAGCACCTGGACGGCAACTGCCACGTCTACGTGGACGACACGGCCGAGTTCGAGATGGCGCTGCGCATCGTCGACAACGCCAAGACCCAGAAGTACAGCCCCTGCAACGCCGCCGAAGGCCTGCTGGTGTCGGCTTCGGTTGCCGAAGACTTCCTGCCCGAGATCGCCGCCATCTTCGCGGCCAAGGGCGTGGAAATGCGCTGCGACCCGGCGGCCGCTGCCATCCTGCGCGAGAGCGAGGCGCTGGGCGCGGTGAACCCGCCGGCGAAGATCGTCGACGCGGTGGAGTCCGACTGGTACGAGGAGTACCTCGCCGCGGTCATCAGCATCAGGGTGGTGGCCGGCGTGGACGAGGCCATCGCGCACATCAACCGCTACTCGAGCCACCACACCGACGCCATCGTCACGCGCGACCACGTGCATGCACAGCGCTTCCTGCGCGAGGTCGATTCGGCCAGCGTGATGGTCAATGCGAGCACACGCTTCGCGGACGGCTTCGAGTTCGGGCTGGGTGCCGAAATCGGCATCAGCACCGACAAGTTCCATGCGCGCGGCCCGGTGGGCATCGAAGGACTGACCTCGCTCAAGTACGTGGTGCTGGGGCAAGGCGAAGTCCGGACCTGATGAGCCGCACGGGAGCGGTCGATCCGATGCGTCCGCGCGCGGTCTTGTCATTGGGGCGACCAGCCCCAAATCCTACAATTCCACTCCACCTTTAAGCACAAAACCAACAAGGCCGCTGCATGGTTCCGCATCTAGTCACCGCCCTGACCGGCCCGATCAACGAACTGGAGCAGCGGGTGCTCGACTCGATGCCCGCCATCGAGCGCTGGTTCCGGCTCGAATGGATGGAGCACACGCCGCCGTTCTACAGCGCCGTCGACATCCGCAACGCGGGCTTCAAGCTGGCGCCGGTCGACACCAACCTCTTTCCGGGCGGCTGGAACAACCTCACCAAGGAAATGCTGCCGCTGGCGGTGCAGGCCGCGCAGGCGGCCATCGAGAAGATCTGTCCGGAGGCGCGCAACCTGCTCGTCATTCCGGAAAACCATTCCAAGAACACCTTTTATCTCGCCAACGTCGCGCAACTCGTGCGCATCTTCCACATGGCGGGGCTCAACGTGCGCATCGGGTCGATCGATCCGGCCATCAAGTCGCCCAAGAAGATCGAACTGCCCAATGGCGAGACCGTGACGCTGGAGCCGGTGGTGCGCACCAAGCGACGTCTGGGGCTCAAGAACTTCGATCCGTGCACAATTCTCCTTAACAACGAGCTTTCTGCGGGAACTCCCGGCATCCTCGAAGATTTGCACGAGCAGTACCTGTTGCCACCGCTGCATGCGGGCTGGTCGGTGCGCCGCAAGAGCAATCACCTGCACAGCTACGAGGAGCTGTCCAAGCGCTTCGGCAAGCTGCTGGGCATCGACCCGTGGCTCATCAACCCGATCTATGCGCGCGCCGAGGGCGTCGACGTGGCCGAGGGCCGCGGCATCGACGTGCTCACCAGCCATGTGGATGCGGTGCTGACCAAGGTGCGCCGCAAGTACAAGGAATACGGCATCAACGAGAAGCCCTTCGTGGTCGTCAAGGGCGGCCACAGCGGGAGCGGCAGCCCCGGCGTGGTGACGGTTCGCGACGCCAAGGACGTGGAGTCGCTGATCGGCAAGCCGCGCGGCGGTGCCAGCGCCAGCGTTCCGGCGGCATCCGCGAGGAACGCCGCCGGCCGCGACCTGCGCGAGCCGACGGAGCTGATCGTCCAGGAAGGCGTGCTCACCAACGAGCGCGTGCACAACGGCGTGGCCGAACCGGTGGTCTACATGATGGACCGCTACGTGGTCGGCGGCTTCTACCGGGTGCACGCCGAGCGCGCCGCCGACGAGAACCTGAAGCTGCCGGGGGCGAGCTTCGTGCCGCTTGCCTTCTCTGAAAGTGCGCACTTGCCACAGCCGGGCGCCAAGCCTGGCGCCAGCGCGCCCAACCGCTTCTACATGTACGGCGTGGTCGGCCGGCTGGCCATGGTGGCCGCCAGCTACGAGATGGAAGCGACCGATCCGGACGCCGAAATCTACGAGTGATTGGCCGGGGGCTCCCCGCCTCGGCTTGCACCGAGCGCAGGCGGCGGCAAAATAGCGGCCCCACAGCAACGGAAACAAAAGGGCGGGAGGGCGATCCGGGTGAACTAAAGTTCGCCGTTCGCACCCGGCGTGCCTGACGCGTCGATTCCAGCAGCCTGCCCTTTTCCCATCGACTTCGTGTCAGCCCCCAAAAATCTCTCAGCCGGCCTGATCGTCGGCGCCATCGGCGTCGTCTATGGCGACATCGGCACCAGCGTGCTGTACGCCGTCAAGGAAGTGTTCGGCCACGGCCACGTGCCTTTCACCGTCGAGAACGTCTACGGCATCCTGTCGATGTTCTTCTGGACGCTCACCGTCATCGTCTCCATCAAGTACGTCGTGCTCGTGCTGCGGGCCGACAACGAAGGCGAGGGCGGCCTGGTCGCCATGCTGGCGCTGGCCTCCCGAGCGGTGGCCGACAAGCCCAGGCTGCGCCACCTGCTGCTGGTGGTAGGCATCTTCGGCACCTCGCTCTTCTATGGCGACGGGGTCATCACCCCGGCCATCTCGGTGCTCTCGGCGGTCGAGGGCCTGGAGGTGGTGTCGCCGCACTTCACGCACTACGTCATTCCGCTCACGCTGGTCGTGCTGTTCTGCCTGTTCGTGGTGCAGAAGCGCGGCACCGCCGGCATCGGCAAGTTCTTCGGGCCGGTGACGCTGACCTGGTTCATCGCGATCGCGGTGCTCGGCGTGTCGCAGATCCTGCACCACCCCGAGATCCTGAAGGCGCTGAACCCGTTCTACGCGCTGAAGTTCATGTGGGACAACCCCGGCACCAGCTTCATCCTGCTGGGCGCGACCGTGCTGTGCGTGACCGGCGCCGAGGCGCTGTACGCCGACCTCGGCCACTTCGGCAAGAGCCCGATCCGCATCGCGTGGTTCTCGGTGGTGATGCCCGCCCTCACGCTCAACTACTTCGGCCAGGGCGCGCTGCTGCTGGAGAACCCCGAGGCGGTGAAGAACCCGTTCTTCATGATGGCGCCCGAGTGGGCGCTCATTCCGCTGGTGCTGCTTGCTACCGCAGCCACGGTGATCGCGTCGCAGGCACTCATCACCGGCGCCTTCAGCGTGACGCGCCAGGTGATCCAGCTGGGCTACCTGCCGCGCCTGAACATCGAACACACCAGCGTGCGCACGGCGGGCCAGATCTACATTCCGCTGGTCAACTGGGGCCTGTTCGTGGCCATCGTGCTGGCGGTGGTCATGTTCCGCTCGTCGAGCAGCCTGGCCGCGGCCTACGGCATCGCCGTGACTACCGACATGCTGATCACCACGGTGCTCACTTTCTTCGTGATCCGCTATGCGTGGAAGCTTCCCCTGGCGCTGTGCATCGCCTCCACCGCGGTCTTCTTCGTGGTCGACTTCCTGTTCTTCGCGTCGAACCTGCTCAAGCTCTTCGAGGGCGGCTGGTTCCCGCTCTTGATCGGCGGCTTCGTCTTCACGCTGATGATTACCTGGAAGGAAGGCCGCCGCCTGATGGGCGAGGCGCAGCACGCCGACGCCATCGACCTGAAGTCCTTCCTCGATTCCGTGTTCGTGAGCCCGCCCGCGCGCGTCGACGGCACGGCGGTGTTCCTCACGGCCGAGCCGGGCGTGGTGCCCAACGCGCTGCTGCACAACCTGAAGCACAACAAGGTGCTGCACGAGCAGAACATGTTCGTCACCGTGCGCAACCACGAGGTGCCGTGGATTCCGATGGACAAGCGCATCGAGATCGAGGCGCTGGGCCACCACTGCTGGCAGATCATCGTCCACTACGGCTTCAAGAACGACATCGACCTGCCGCGCGCCCTCGAGAACGCGCGCATGCGCGGCTGCCAGCTCGAGCAGATGACGACCAGCTACTTCCTGTCGCGCGACGTCGTCATCCCGACGCTGGGCAGCGGCATGGCGCCGTGGCGCGAGAAGCTGTTCGCGCAGATGCACCACAACGCGAGCGGTGCGGCGGCCTTCCTGGGGCTGCCGAACAACGCGGTGGTGGAGCTGGGGTCGAAGATCGAGATCTGAGTCCGAGCGCGGCTCAGTCGAATTCTCCCGGTCGCTCCTTTTCGAGCCCGGCCACGTGCGAGGCGATCGCACCGGGCGTGGTGAACCAGATCTCGCCCCGGTCGCGCGCCTGCGCCAGCCGCTCCAGCGCGCTGCGAAGGTGCCTCAGCCGGTAGGGCTGCCCCACGATGTACGGATGCAGCGCCAGCCCCATCACCAGCGGCTGCGCGCGCGACTGATCGAGCATTTCCTCGAAGTTGTCGATCACCATCGCGCTGAAATCCTTCGCGTCCATCAGGCGGCCGACGATCATCGGGATGTCGTTGAGCTCCTGCGGATACGGCACCGACCACAGCGAGCCGCCGCGCGTGCGCATGCGCAGCGGCTGGTCGTCGTGGCACCAGTTGAGCGTGTAGCCGTAGCCGGTCTCGGCCAGCAGGTCGGGCGTGAGGGCGCTTTCGGAAATCCACGGCGAGAGCCAGCCCGCGGGCGCCTGCCCGCTTTCGCGCAGCATGCGCTCGCGGCAGCGCAGCAGCAGGGTGCGCTCGTGTTCCTCGTCGAGCACGCCCTGGCGTTCGGCGTTGCTGTGGCCGTGGCCGATGAGCTCGTCGCCGCGCGCCACCAGGGCCTGGACCAGCTCCGGGCAGTGGTCATACAGCGCGGTGTTGACGAGTGCGCCGGTCGGCAGCGCGAGCGAATCGAACAGTTCGAGACAACGCCAAGCACCCACGCGGTTGCCATATTCGCGCCAGCCGTGGTTGAGCACGTCCGGCTGCGGCGAGGCCGGGCCGATGCATGCGCCCAGTCCGTCGCCGAAGGCGAAATGCTCGACGTTGAAGCCGATGTACACCGCCAGCCGCGCGCCGTTCGGCCACGCGTAATCGGGCCGCCGCGTGATCGGCCGGTAGTCGAAGCGGTCGTGCGTGGGGAGCCGGTCGGGCCAGCGCGTCGTCATGCCGCCGGCCTCATCACAGCACGGCGAGCCCGGCGCGCACCAGCAGCCATTCGGCGCTGTCGTTCCAGACGTCCATCTGCACGATCAGGCCGTGGCGCACCACGTAGCGGTCGACGTACCGGTTGCCTTCGAAGGCCGTGCCGTCGGGCCACGCACCGTAAAGCGTGCCGAGGCTGTAGACCACCGTTTCCTCGGGCGTGCCGCCGGCCACCGTTTCGGTGCGCTCGATCTTCTTCTTGACCCAGGCGTAGCGCCGGGCGTTGAAGGCCGAGGTGTCGGCTGGCGCATGCATCGGGCGGTTGCCGGTGAAGCGGATGCGGATGTCGGGCGCGGTGAAGCGCGAGGCCGACTGCGGGTCCGGGATCATCACCAGGCGCAGGAATTCGTCGACCACGGCGGCGGGATCGAGCGCAGGGCCGCCCTGCGAAATGGATGTGTCCACGAGGTTCTCCGGGAGTTGTCGGAGGTGGAGACACGCAATTCCCGTGCCGGATGGTTGACTTTATCGGAGTCAGATTGTTGACCATCCTGCGCCCTTGGGCGCCCGGCACAATCGCCCGGATGCGCGCTGCGCGACAAGGCCGGACACGGCGGGCCGAAGAGAAAAAAGCCCCCGCCGGCAAGGACATCGCCGCTTCCGGCAACATCGCGCCCCGTACCAACGCAATGCCAACGCCAATGGCCGCCGCGCCCCGGCAACGCAAGAAAGAACGCCTGATGAAAAACATCCTCTTCGTCGCCGATCCGCTCGATCACTTCAAGATCTACAAGGACACGACCTTCTCGATGATGCGCGAGGCGCAGCGCCGCGGCTACCGCATCGCGGCCTGCCTGCCGCAGGACATCCAGTGGAAGTCGGGCGGTGTGGTCACGGCCACGGTGCAGCAGATCACGCTGACCGGCGACGCGAGGGACTGGTACCGCGTCGACATCTCCGAGGCCAAGGCGCTGAAGGATTTCGACGCCGTGCTCATGCGCAAGGACCCGCCCTTCGATGCCGAGTACATCTACGCCACGCACCTGCTGGAGCAGGCCGAACGCGAGGGCGCCCAGGTAATCAACAAGCCGCGCGCGCTGCGCGACCACCCCGAGAAGCTCGCGATCATGGAGTTTCCGCAGTTCACCACGCCCACGCTGGTGACGCGCAGTGCGCAGGCGGTGCGCGACTTCCATGCCGAGCACGGCGACATCATCCTCAAGCCGCTCGACGGCATGGGCGGCATGGGCATCTTCCGCGTGAAGCAGGACGCGCTGAACCTCGGCTCCATCGTCGAGACGCTCAACAAGGATGGCGCCGAAACCATCATGGTGCAGCGCTTCGTGCCCGAGATCTCGCAGGGCGACAAGCGCATCCTCATCATCGCGGGCGAGCCGGCGCCCTTCGTGCTGGCGCGCATCCCCCAGGGCACCGAGGTGCGCGGCAACCTGGCAGCGGGCGGCAAGGGCGTGGCCCAGCCGCTCACGCCGCGCAACCGCGAGATCGCCGAGACCGTGGGCCGCGCGCTGGCGCCGCGCGGGCTGCTGCTGATCGGGCTCGACGTGATCGGCGACTCGGTCACCGAGATCAACGTGACCAGCCCGACCTGCTTCCAGGAAATCACCGAACAGACCGGCTTCGACGTGCCGGCGATGTTCATCGACGCGCTCGAGGCGAACCTGCGCGAGCAGGGCCGCTGAGCGCGCCGCGGCGGTCAATCAGAAGTCGATCGTGCCGCTCACCGCGAAGGTGCGCGGCGCACCCAGCACCAGGTAGTTGCTGCCCTGCGTGCCGCCCACCGAGGCCCAGTACGACTTGTTGAAGAGGTTGTCGATGCGCGCGCGCAGCGTGAGCAGGCGTCCGTTGCCCAGGTCGACCAGGTAGCGCGCGCCCACGTCGAAGCGCGTCCACGACGGCACCGACTGCGTGTTGGCGGCGTTGGCGTACTGCTTCGAGGTGTAGAGCAAGCGGGCGTTCAGCGACAGGTTGCGCACGCCGGGCACGTCCCACTCGGCGCCGAGGTTGGCCTGCTGCTTGGCCACGCCGATGGCGGTTAGGCCATCGGTGGCGCCGCCCTGGGTGTTCTTCTGCTTGGCGTCGAGCAGCGTCAGCCCGCCGAGCAGGCGCAGGCCCTTGGCGGGCTGGCCGAACACCGACAACTCCAGCCCTTGGTTGCGCTGCTTGCCGTAGAGGCCGTAGGTCTGGCCCGCGTAGTAGTAGGTGGGCTGGTCGGTGGTGAAGAACGCCGCGCTCGCGCCCAGCGTGCCGCCGTCGTACTTGACGCCGATCTCCTTCTGCCTGGCCTGGTACGGCGCGAATATCTCGCCAGCATTGGCGACGGGCAGGCCGTTGACCGTACCCGGTGCCACGTTGCCCTTGACGAGGCCTTCGATGTAGTTGGCGTAGGCCGAGACGGTCGGCGTGATCTTGAACACGACGCCGGCTACCGGCGTGGTCTTGCTCTTGTCGTAGGTGCTCGACTGCTTGAGCGTGGTGTAGGCGTAGCTGGTCTGCTCGATGGTCTGGCGGCGCGCGCCGAGCGTGACGAGCAGGCGGTCGTCCATGAACGACATGGTGTCGGCAATGGCCACGCTCGACGTGTCTATCTTGTCGGTCAGGCGCGGGTCTTCCAGTGTGTTGCCGGTGAAGGAATTGGCGACGGGGTAGGGCGACGCGTAGGGCGCGTAGATGTTGTTGCGGATGGTGCCGCGCGAGATCGTGTAGGCGTTGTCGCGGTCGTTGCTGTACTTGGCCGCCGACACCACCACGGCGTGCTTCACCGGGCCGGTCGCGAAGTTGCCGCGCACGCCGATCTCGGCCGTGCCGATGCGGTCCTTGCGGGTGTTGCTGAAGCGGGTGTTGCTGGTGTTGCCGAAGGCGTCGGCGAGCGTGGGGTTCGACAGCACGTTGTCCTCGTCGCTGCGGCGCACGCCGCCGGCGGCCCAGGCCGTGATGTTGTCGGTGATGTCGACCTCGCCGCGGAAGGTGGCGAACTTGTCCTTTTCCTTCGAATAGGTCCAGGGCTGGGCGAAGTTGGTGCGGGCGTCGGGCGCGCGCGGGATCGGCAGCGTCGACGAAGGCGTCAGGCTCGGGCGGCCGTCCTTCAGGTCGTAGTCTTGATAGCCGAAGTCGGCCGACAGGCGCACGTTGCGGTTGTGCCAGTCGAGGCCGACGTTGAAGGCGCTGAGCTGCTGGCTCTCGTTCTTCACGCCGGTGCCGCCTTCGCGGCGCACCGCGTTCACGCGCACGCCCAGGCTGTCGTCGGGGCCGAAGCGGCGTGCCAGGTCGAGGTTGACGTAGCCCTGTCCGCCTGTCTGCACGCCGAAGCCGACGCGGGTGAGCGGCTCGTTGGGCGCGCGCTTGGGCAGCAGGTTGATCGCACCGCCGATGCCGCTGCCGCCGGGAGCTGCGCCGTTCAGGAAGGTGTTGGCGCCGCGGAAGACTTCCACGCGCTCGAAGAACTCGGAGGCGATGTACTGGCGCGGCAGCATGCCGTACAGGCCGTTGTAGGCGACGTCGTCGGAGTACACGGGGAAGCCGCGCACCACGTACAGCTCCTGGAAGTTGCCGAAGCCGCGAGCCTGGCGCACCGACGGATCGTTGAGCAGCACGTCGGCCACGCTCTTGGCCTGCTGGTCCTGGATCAGCTCGTTGGTGTAGTTGGTGCTGGAAAACGGCGTGCTCATCATGTCCTGGTTGCCCAGGATGCCGACCCGGCCGCCGCGCGACACCTGTCCGCCGGCGTAGGGCTTGGTCAGGCCCTCGGCCGAGGCGTCAGCGCTGGCTTCGACGGTCACGGTGGACAGCGTGCCGACGCTCGAAACCACCGGAGCCGCCGGCTGCGTTGCGGTGGTCTGGGCCAGAGCTACCGCGGCATTCAGCGCAAGCAGCGTTGCGACCACGGTCGGCCGGAGATGGAAGAAGGAAGCGGGCATGAACGGTTCAATTTGCAAATGAGAACCGTTATTGTTTACTCGTATGCGCCCACCCGTCGATACTTTCTTGCAATGTTGCGAAAAAGTGTCAGTCGAAAGACTGACTCGCCTCAGTTTCCGACGCGCTGCCCGTCCACGAACACCTGCAGCTCGCCCGGCGCGAACTGTGTCCATGTCTCGTTGGTGGTCAGCGGCGAGGTCACGACCACGGCCACGCGGTCGTTGGGCGTGGTGTGCTGTGCGAAGTCGATCTCCAGGTCTTCGTCCGACAGCTGCGCCGTCACGAAGGGATGGCGGCGCTCCACGTACCAGAGGTTGGTCGAGGCGTGTGCCCACAGCGCCTGCCCGTTGGACAGCATGAAGTTGAAGGTGCCGTGGCTCGCCAGCTGCGGGGCCAGCTCGCGCAGCGTGAGCGTGAGCTCCTCGATGCTCGGCACGCCCGCGTGCGACTTGGCCAGCTCCTGCATGATCCAGCAGAAGGCGTGCTCGCTGTCTGTGTTGCCCACCGGGTGGAAGTTGCCGTGCAGGCGCGGGCGGAACTCCTTCAGGTCGCCGTTGTGGGCGAACACCCAGTAGCGCCCCCACAGCTCGCGCACGAACGGGTGGCAGTTCTGCAGGTTGACCTCGCCCTGCGTCGCCTTGCGGATGTGCGCGATGACGTTGCGGCTCTGTATGGGGTAGCGCCGGATCAAATCTGCCACCGGCGATTCGCAGGCTGGCTGGTGGTCGACGAAGTGCCGCAGCCCGCGATCCTCGAAGAATGCGATGCCCCAGCCGTCGGCATGGTGGTCGGTGCGGCCGCCGCGCTGCGCGAACCCCGTGAAGCTGAAGGTCACGTCGGTCGGCGTGTTGCAGTTCATTCCTAGCAATTGGCACATGGCGCTATTAGACGCGAGTGCCGGCCGGCCGTGCGGCGGATCCGCTCGCCGCTCAGCGCACGAAGCGGCCCTCGGGCGTGACGCGCACCATTTCGATGAAGCGCGAGCCGGTGGTGTTGCCGGTCGAGAAATCGATGTCCATGCCGGCCAGGCGGAACTTGAGCGCGCGCAGCGTCGCATGCAGGCGTGCGCGCGTCAGGTCGCGGCCGGTGCGCTTGAGCGCCTCGATCATCACCAGCCCGTTCAGGTAGCCCTCGAAGCTGCCGTAACCCACCGGCACCTGTGCCCGCTCCGCCAGCCGGCGATAGTCGCGCGTCACGGTCTCCACTTCGCCCCAGGGATAGGGCATGACTTGCGAGATCGCGAGGCCGCCTGCCTGCAGGGCCACCACCTTGGCCGTGACTTCGCCCGGCACGATCGACATGCCGTAGAACATCGGCTTGCTGCCGGCGGCGTAGGTGGCCTTGATCACCTCGCCGGCCACGGTGCCGGCCAGGTACATCAGGATGGCCTGCGATTGGCTGTCGGCCAGCGCCTTGCCGGCGGCGGCGGCGTCGGAGCCGTCGCCCTTGGCGACCACCTTGGCAGTCGGCACCAGCTTGTGCGGGACCATGGCCGCCTCGATCAGCTTGACCGCCTCGGCGCCGCCGGGGTTGTCGAGGTGGACGATCGCGATCTTGTTCACGCCGATGGTCGCCAGGTGCTCGACCAGGGCCTGCGCTTCACGGGCGTTGCTGGCGCGCACGAAGTAGGCCGAGCCCGCGACGCGTTCGCGCGCGCTGTCGCCCACCCCGTAGCCGCCCACGCTGGGCGCGCCGCTCTGCTGCAGCAGCTTCGCCGCGGCGGCCGTGGTGCCCGAGCCCACGCAGCCGAAGAAGGCGAACACGCGATGGTCGTTCAGCAGCTTGGTGTAGTTCTCCAGCGCCTTCTCGGGCTTCAGCTCGTCGTCCAGCGCCACCATCTTGATCTTGCGCCCGTTCACGCCGCCCTGTTCGTTGACGGCATCGAACGCCAGCGCGGCACCGTTGTGCACGACCTTGATCTGCGATCCGAGCGGACCGCTCAGGACAGCCGAACTGCCGAGCACGACTTCGCTGTCGCTCACCCCCGTTTCGGCGGCTTGCGCGCAGGAGAGCCGAGCGAGCCCGGCGGCGGCCACGGCCGTCGATGCGATAAAACTTCTGCGTTGCATGTAAGACCCATCCCAACTGATTTAACAAATTCTCACAATTAGAGACGATGGGTTCTTTCGTATTACTCGGTGCTTACCCTGACTGTGGCGGGCGACGCAACTGCCACGCCGCGCAAATGGCCAGCGCGCAAAGGCCGGCGAGCATCGCGAACACCTCGTCGAAGGCCGCGAGCCGCGCCGGGCTGGTCATCGGGTTGGCCAGCGAATCGCCGTGCGCCGCGAGCCGCCACTCCAGCACGATCGCGCACAGGCTCACGCCGGCCGCGCCGCCGAGCATGCGCACGAAGTTGATCGCGCTCGCGCCCTGCGGGATCAGCGGCTTGGCCAGCGGGCGCATCGAGCCCAGGTTGAGCGAGGGCAGGATGAAGCCCAGCCCGATGCGCCCGATGATCGCGAAGGCCACCAGCAGCCACAGCGCGCTGTCCAGCCGCAGCACCATCATCAGCGCGAACGAGGCCGCCAGCAGCGCGAGGCCGATGGTCACCAGCACCCAGGTCGGATGCTTGTCGGCCAGCCGGCCCACGCCGGCGATGGTGAGCGCCAGCACGATGCCCGCCGGCAGCAGGATGGTGCCCACGTGGGAAGCGGAGAGATGCAGCCCCACCTGCATGTACACCGGCAGCAGGTAGGTCGAGCCGAAGAGCGCCGTGCCGTAGATGAATGCGACCACGCTGCCCATCGCGAACTGCCGGTAGCGGAAGAGCGCGAGGTTCATCAGCGGCGTGCCGCCCGAGGCCGCGAGCCGCCGCTGCCACCACACGAAGACGCCGAACGAGGCCAGCGCGCCCGCCAGCAGCAGGGCCGCCTGCAGCGGCGAATCGCCGCGCAGCGCCACCAGGCCGTTGAGCAGGCACAGCGTGCCGACCGTGCCCAGCGCCAGTCCGCGTGCGTCCAGCCCGTCGCCGCGCGCGGCCGCCACGCCGCCGGGCGCGGTCTTGGGCACGAACTTGTAGGCCAGCCACAGCGATGCGAGGCAGAACGGCACCACCATGAAGAAGATCGAGCGCCAGCCGAACAGGTCGACCAGCACGCCGCCGATGCTCGGCCCGATGGCCGGCGCCAGCACCACGCCCATGCCGAAGATGCCGCTGGCGCGCCCCTGCTCGTGCGGCTCGAAGGCGCGCAGGATGATGATGGCCGGAATGGGCTGAACCACGCCCGCGGCCAGCCCCTCGGCCACGCGCGCGAACAGCACCAGCGAGAAGTCGTTGGCCACACCGCCCACGATGCCGCCGATCAGCAGCAGGAGCATCGTGCCCACGTAGGTGCGGCGGTAGCCGTAGCGCGACAGCAGCCATGGCGTGGTGAGCATCGACACCGTCATCGCCACCATGAAGCCCGAGCTCACCCATTGCGCGCGCTCCTGTCCGAGCGAGAAGTGGTGGCTCATGCCGGGGATGGCCACGTTGACGATGGTCGAGGACATGATCGACGCCATCGTCCCCACCATCACCGACAGCAGCAGGTACCAGCGGTAGCGTTCGCCGTAGCGCTGGCGCATCGTGCCGATGGAGGGCGGGGCCGGCGTGCTCGCGGCTTCTTGGGGCGGTGGGGAGGTCATGGGGCGGCGGAATGTCTCGGGTCCGTCGTCCTACAAGCATATCGGGCTTTGCGCGGCGGCAAATGAAAGGGGCGACCGCAAAATGCACCCGCTGTCCCTTCCGCGTCAGGAAGATCAATCAAGACAACTGCCGCATGAATGCTCCATCCGACGATCAAGCCAACGCCCAGCCGGTTGCCTCCGGCGAAGCGCAAGGGGAAGGCGCGCCCACCCTCGCCGCCGAGCTGGCCGCGCCCACCCTCGCCGCCGAGCTGGCCGCGCCCACCGTCAGCCGCGCCTACCGATGCCAGTGCGAGCGCCCCGTGTTCCTGCGCAACAGCGAATGCCTGGCATGCCACACGCCGCTGGGCTACGTGATCGAGCGGCTCGGCGTGATGCCGCTCGCGCCCGCGGAAGGCGCGGGCGCGCAGCCCGACACCTTCACTGTGTTCGGCGATCCGCACGGCAAGACCTACAGCCGCTGCGTGAACTTCATGACGCCGGCCGGCTGCAACTGGATGGTGCCCGCCGCGCGTGAAGGCGAGCAGCAGCCGCCCGACACGCATGGCCTCGCGCCCGGCTACTGCCTGGCCTGCAGCGTCACGCGCACCATTCCCGATCTCTCGGTGGAAGGCAACGGCGAACTCTGGCGCAAGCTCGAGACCGCCAAGCGCCGGCTGCTCTCGCAACTGCTCGCGCTGGGCCTGCCGGTGGTGAGCCGCCACGCCGATCCCGAGCACGGGCTGGCCTTCGACTTCCTCAGCAACACGCCGGGCGGCCCGCACGTGATGACCGGCCACCAGCACGGCGTGATCACCCTCAACGCCGAGGAGGCCGAGGACGCCGTGCGCGAGCGCATCCGCGCCGAGATGCGCGAGCCCTACCGCACCCTGCTGGGCCACTTCCGCCACGAGATCGGCCACTACTACTGGGACCTGCTGGTACAGCCCACGCAGTGGATCGACGACTTCCGCGCCCTCTTCGGCGACGAGCGCGCCGACTACGCCGCCGCGCTGCAGACGCACTACGAGCAGGGCCCGCCGCCCGACTGGGCCGACCGCTTCGTGAGCAGCTACGCCAGCACCCACCCGTGGGAGGACTGGGCCGAGACCTGGGCCCACTACCTGCACATGGCCGACACGGCCGACACCGCGATGAGCTTCGGCGTCGACGCGACCAACGTCGAGCTCGCGAGCGACCTCTTCACGCCTGCCGACCTGTGGCAGCCCGACGACCCCGACGCCGGCAGGTTCCTCGACTTCATCAACGGCTGGGTGCTGCTCACCAACGTGCTCAACGAGTTGTCGCGCAGCATGGGCCAGCCCGACTACTACCCCTTCGTGCTGCCGCGCGTGGCGGTGGGCAAGCTGCAGTTCATCCACCGCGTGGTCACGCAGCAGCGGCCGGGCGACGCGCCCTCGATGGTGGTGGCCGGCGACATCGAGCCGGCCCAGGAGAGCCCCGCTCAGTCCTGAGGAGAGCGCGGAGGTGGGGGCGGCTGGCCGGCCGCGCAGCGCATGCAGATGCACGCGAGCCCGCGCATTTCTTCCGGCAGGTTGGTGAGAGGCGCCTTGCTGAAGTCGACCTGCATGCACCAGCAGGGCGGCTGCGCCTGGCCCGTCTCGCGCTCCATCTCCATCGCGCAGCGGTTCGCCTCGCCGCACAGCGGGCAGCGCGTGGCGTCGATCAGGCCGGCCGGAGCCTCTGCAGTGGTGGACATCATGAAATCCCGAAGGCCGGCAGCTTCTTCGCGACGACGTCGTTGCGCAGCGTCGCGTACACCGGCAGCCCGCCGCTGTAGGCGGGGTAGTCCTCGCCCTCGATCAGCGGCAGCAGGTAGCGGCGGCACTTCTCGGTGATGCCGTAGCCGTCGTCGGAGATGAAGTCGCGCGGCATCGGCTTCTCGACGTTGGCGACCGATTCGAGCGGCGCGCTGCCCAGGCGGTAGGCGTAGGGCGCGTCGGAGATGCGTTCGATGGTCGGCATCACCGCGTTGCGGCCTTCCAGCGCGAGCTCGACCGCACGCTGCCCCAGCTCGTAGGCCTGCCGCACGTCGGTGGCCGATGCGATGTGCCGCGCCGCGCGCTGCAGGTAGTCGGCCACGGCCCAGTGGAACTTGTGGCCCAGCGCGTCCTTGACCATCTGCGCCACCACCGGCGCCGCGCCGCCGAGCTGCGCATGGCCGAAGGCGTCGCGCGTGCCCTGTTCGGCAAGGAATGTTCCGTCGGGGTGGTGGCAGCCTTCGGACACCACCACCGAGCAGTAGCCGTGCTGCTTCACCAGCTCGTCCACGCGCGCGAGGAAGCGTGCCTTGTCGAACTCGATCTCGGGGAACAGCACCACCACCGGAATGCCCTGGTCCGCCGCGAGCCCGCCGGCCGCCGCGATCCACCCCGCATGCCGGCCCATCACCTCGAGCACGAACACCTTGGTTGAGGTGGCGGCCATCGAGCGCACGTCGAACGAAGCCTCGATGGTCGACACTGCCACGTACTTCGCGACCGAGCCGAAGCCGGGGCAGCAGTCGGTCAGCGGCAGGTCGTTGTCGATGGTCTTGGGCACGTGGATGGCTTGCAGCGCATAGCCCATCGACTGCGAGAGCTGGCCTACCTTGAAGCAGGTGTCGGCCGAATCGCCGCCGCCGTTGTAGAAGAAATAGCCGATGCCGTGCGCCTTGAAGACCTCGATCAGCCGCTCGTACTCGCGCCGGTTCTTCTCCAGCGACTTGAGCTTGTAGCGGCACGAGCCAAAGGCGCCGGAAGGCGTGGTGCGCAGCGCCGCGATGGCTTCGGCCGATTCGGCGCCGGTGTCGATCAGCTCTTCGGCCAGCGCGCCGATGATGCCGTTGCGCCCGGCGTAGAGCTTGCCGATGCGGTCGGGGTGGCGGCGCGCCGTCTCGATCACGCCGCAGGCCGAGGCGTTGATGACCGATGTGACGCCGCCCGACTGGGCGTAGAAGGCGTTGGGGATGGACATGCGCGGCATTGTCCTGCAGCCCCCCGGGCGGCGCCAGTGGACGCCGGTGTCCGGATGTCAGCGGCTCTCGAACACCGGCGCGCGCTTCTGCAGAAACGCGCTCACGCCCTCGCGGAAGCTGGGCTTGTCGATCAGCTCGCGCTGGCGCTCGCTCTCGTAGTGCAGCTGTTCCTTCAGCGTGTGGTGCTCGGAGGCTTCGAAGGCTGCTCGCGCTTCCAGCACCGCGTGCGCGGGCAGGCGGGCCAGGCGTCGGGCGATGCCCTTGGCCTCTTCGAGCAGTTGCTCGTCGTCCACGCAGGCCCAGATCAGGCCCCACTGCACCGCACGTCCGGCGCCCACGCGCTCGTCGAGCAGCGCCATGCCCATGGCGCGCGCACGGCCCGCGCGGCGCGGAATGGCCCAGGTGCAGCCCAGGTCCGGAACGATGCCGAGCTTCGGCAGGAAGGGCAGGTAGAAATAGGCGCTGCGCGCCGCGATGGTCACGTCGGCCGCGAGCGCCAGGCCCACGCCCGCACCGGCGGCCGGGCCGTTCACCGCCGCGACCACCGGCACCGGCAGCGTGCGCAGCGTCTCGATCAGCGGGTTGCTCAGGCTCTGCATCCACTCGGCGGTCTGCGTGCCGAGCGACTTGCCCTCTTCGGGCGGCGCCATCGCGCTCAGGTCGGCGCCCACGCAGAAGGCCTTGCCGGCGCCGGTGAGGATCACGGCGCGCACCGAGCGGTCGTCGCGGATGTGCTCCAGCGCGTCGCGCAGCTCGATTTGCAGGTCGCGCGCGATGGGGTTCAACTTGGCGGGCAGGTTCAGCGTCAGCGTCGCAATGCCGTCGGCCTGCTCCTGGAGGATGAAGGGTTGTGCAGCGGTGTCGGAACTCATGGCATCGATGGTTCGACGCGCATGGAGACCGGTCAAGCCGGGGACAACCCGTGGGAGCGAAGTCGCCATTGCGACCATGCGCTGGCATCCCGCGAACGCAGCGGCATCGCGGCCGGCTGCGCGTCGGACACGGTGATGCACGACGACTCCAGCGCCGACACCAGCACGCGCCGGTGGTCGGTGCTCTCGAAGCGCTCGCCGGGCTCCAGCACGATGTCGCGCGTGTCGCTGTCGATCGTCACCCACACCGAGCCGCTGCGGCATTCGATGCCCACGCCCGCGCCGTCGGGCACGGTGAAGACCGAGCGCTTCGGCAGGCTCACGTGGAAGCGGGAAGTGCTGGACGAGAAGGTCACGGCGGGAGAAGAAGGGTTCGAAGAAGAGGTGCTCATGGCAAGCTCCATTGCATTCACTATGCGAATGAATATAGTGAACCGAAGCCCTCCTTACACACGGTCATTAAGAACTCGTTGCATGCGCCCAGAGAATGTGAAAGCCGCCAATGCCACCGGCGGCGAGCTTCCCCCGCTAGAACTGCTGCGCAGCTTCGAGGCGGCTGCGCGCCGGCTGAGCTTCACGCTGGCGGCCTCGGAGCTGCACCTCACGCAGTCGGCCGTGAGCCGGCAGATCCAGCAGCTGGAAGCCAGCCTGGGCGTGCTGCTTTTCGAGCGGCGCCACCGCGCGCTGTCGCTCACCGAGGCCGGCGGCGTGCTGCAGCGCGCCGTCACCGACAGCCTGGAGCGCCTGCGCGACGCCACGGCGCGGGTGCGCGCGAGTTCCGCGCCCCGGCAGGTGGCGATCACTACCACGCCGGGCTTCGCGTCGATCTGGCTCATTCCGAAGCTGGCGCGCTTCACGGGCAGCCATCCGCAGGTCGACGTGCGGGTGTCGGCCACGCTCGACGTGCTCGACCTGGAAAGCAGCCGCATCGACCTGGCGGTGCGCTTCGTGCCCGTCGGCCGCGGCGTGGGGCCGGCGCTGTTCGAGGAGTCGGTGATCCCGCTGTGCTCGCCGCAGGTGGCTGCGTCGCTGCGCGAGCTTTCCGATTTCTCCAAGCTCACGCTGCTCACCGTCGAGTACCCCGACCACAGCGAGGCGCCCACTGCCGATTGGGAACCCTGGCTCAAGGTCATGGGGCTGGAAGACCTGCGCATGAAGAGCACGCTGCGCTTCACGCAGTACGCCGATGCCGTGTCCGCCGCTGTGGCGGGGCAGGGCGTGGTGATCGGCCGGCTGCCGCTGCTGAGCGAACTGGTGCGCGATGGCCGGCTCGTGGCGCCGCTGGGCGAGGGCGCTGCCTCGCATCGCGGCTATTTCATCGAGATGTCCAGGCGCGCCGCAGGCAATCGCGACGCGCAGGAGTTCGCGCAGTGGCTGCGCGACGAGGCCGAGGCCGCGCAGCGCAGCTGACGCACAACGATGTCGATCAACCTGGCAGCAGCACCTTGTTCACGACATGGATCACGCCGTTGGACTGGTAGACGTTGGCGATCGTCACCGTTGCCGTGCCGCCCTTGGCGTCGGTCACCAGCACGTTGCCGCCGCTCATCGTCGCGGTGAGCGTGCCGCCGCTTGCGGTCTTCAGCATGGCCTTGCCGCCGCCTGCGTTGATCGCGCTCATGAGCGCCGCGCTATCGAGCTTGCCGGGTACCACGTGATAGGTCAGCACCTTGGTCAGCGTGGGCTTGTTCTCGGGCTTGAGCAGCGTGTCGACGGTGCCGGCGGGCAGTGCCGCGAAGGCGGCGTTGGTCGGCGCGAACACGGTGAACGGGCCGGGGCTCTTCAGCGTGCCGACGAGGTCCGCGGCCTTCACGGCGGCGACAAGCGTGGTGTGGTCCTTCGAGTTCACCGCGTTGTCGACGATGTCCTTCGTCGGGTACATCGGCGCGCCGCCGACCATCGGGTTCGATGCCCCGCTGCCGTTGCCGCTCATGCCCATGCCGCCCGCGCAGGCTGCGAGGAGGACAGAGACACTGGCTGCGATCACGAGTTTCTTCATTGAAGTCTCCTGGAAAGATGATGGATGGTTCTCGAGGCTCTCTGTGGAAACCGCCAGCAGATCGGAGGCGCAATGCGCTTGAACCTGATACGCCGCCTGCGCGCGATTGGATTCATCGGCCCTCCACGTAGGCTTTGCGCCACACAGGCGATGCGCGACGCTTGCGCATCGAACGCGCGAGCTACAGAATCCGCGCTTCGTTTTTCAGCAACAGTTTTTGCTCCCCGCGCGCCCGGCGACGATCGACCTCCCTGGCGACACACCCATCCAATGAACCGTTACCTGAACACCTGACCCGCACACCGACCGCCCCGGCCGGATGTGCATCCACGCATCCGCCGAGGCCCATCGACAAAGGCCCCGCGCAGCCATTCGCCGGGGCCTTTTTGTTTTTCGGA
Source organism: Variovorax sp. 350MFTsu5.1 (assembly GCF_048302515.1). NCBI lineage: Bacteria > Pseudomonadati > Pseudomonadota > Betaproteobacteria > Burkholderiales > Comamonadaceae > Variovorax > Variovorax sp. 350MFTsu5.1. The sequence continues at coordinate 657,790 of NZ_CP157620.1, forward strand.
GTGTGTGCACATGAGTGCTCAACGAAGGGCCCGCGACGACGACAAGCGTCTGGGCCGGTTCTATTTTTCGGTGCCGAACGCGGCACCCCGCAACCCTGTGGTGGCAGCGCTGGCGCGCCGCGAAGCAAGCCAGAAGGCGGGCCGCCACCTGCGCACCCACAGCGCCGAGCGGCGCGCGCAGAAGGTGGCGCTGCAGAAGGCAGCGCGCAACATCGTGCAGGAGGACTGACCGTGCGTGAAGACATGGACAAGGTCATCGTCGAACGGCCGCGCCGCGGTGGCGGCGTGCAGGGCGATGGACGCAAGTGGCGCAACAGCAAGGAGCGCGGCTCGCGACTGGGCATGAAGCAGGGCTACGAATACCCCAAGGGGCTCAACGAGAACCTCGCGCCGCTCAAGCGCTGGCTGCACAAGCAGGTGCACCGGCCTTGGGACAAGGTGTATTCGGAGCTTTGCAGCACCATCGATCGACGCAGCGTCGTGCAGGCGCATATCTTCGAGCACATCGACGACTTCGTCGAACGCGATGCGGTGATGCACGACGGGCAAGTGCTGGTGCGTGCAGGATGGTGGGGCCGCGGTGAGCGCGTGCCGCTGGAGGAGGCTTCGCGGGTAAAGCTTTTCGTGCACCCCGCCACCGGCATCCTTCTGCCCAACCGCCGGTTTTCACAGGCTCGACGGCGTGAGCGCGGCGGCACGAAGGCAGAGCTGTCGTTCGTCGTGATCGACGAACTCACGCAATGGCACCGCGTGAACGGCGACTGGTTCGAGATCACCTTGGCAGCCACGCCGCCCATGAAGGCCCCGGGTGTCTGGGACAAGCGTTTCGACGTGTTGCGGCGCTGCTTCGTCAGGACCACGTGTGCGTGGGGCCGGCCGGAGTTCGGCGTGTCGAGCAACCGGGCCATGTACGGGCGCGACGACGTCTATGCCGCAACCAAGCGCCAGCTCAGCCGCAAGGAGATCCGCGCGCGCCTGGGCGAAGACGTCTGAAGCCGTTCGTCAGGTAGAGGCAAAGCCGCATCGCGCATGATGCAGGCGCCGCGCCGTCCGCGATGAAAGAGAGCACGATGAATCTCACCGCCTCCAACTGGTTCCTCTGGGCCGCCCTGTCGGCCGTCTTCGCCGCATTGACGGCTATCCTCGCCAAGCTGGGCCTGGCCGGTGTCGATTCCGACATGGCGACGCTGGTGCGCACCGTGGTCATCTTCGCGGTGCTGCTCGTGTTCGTGAACGCCACCGGCAAGTGGACGAACCCGCTGCAGCTCTCGCCGCGCACCTGGCTCTTTCTCGTGCTCTCGGGGCTCGCGACGGGCGCGTCGTGGGTCTGCTACTTCCGCGCGCTCAAGGTGGGCGATGCCTCGCGTGTCGCGCCGGTGGACAAGCTCAGCGTGGTGCTGGTCGTGCTGTTCGCCGTGATGTTCCTCGGCGAGCGACCCTCCGGCCGCGAATGGGCGGGCGTGGCGATGATCGCGGGCGGCGTGCTGATGCTTGCGATCAAGCGCTGAGCTGCGCCGCCGGCCGTGCTGCCGCGCGCGGCAGAAGAAAGAATGCCAGGTTGCCCGCAGCCAGCATGCCGGCCACCGTGAAGAACACCGCGCGGAATGGCTCGACGCCATTCGCCACGGCCCACGACGCGGCCACGCCGGTGGTCCACTGCATCAGCGAGACGCCGAGGAACATCGCCATGTTCATCAGCGCCATCGCGCGCCCCGTCATGGCTGCCGGGTAGGCGTTCTTGGTGTAGGCGTACTGCAGCACGCTGTAGCCCGAGAGAAGGCCGTAGACGATCGGCAGGCCGATGTCGATCGCGCGCGAATGCGTCAGCGCCATCGCGCCGAACATCAGCGAGCCCGCGAGCGCGCAGCCCATCATCCAGCGCGTGCGCCGCGCGCCGCCCGGGTCCATGCGGCCGAAGAGCGTCGGGCTGATCATGCCGGCGACGGTCATCACCAGCGCGACGTTGCCGCTGGCCACCAGCGAGAGGCCGTGCCGCTCGTGCAGCACCGGGCCGAGCCACAGGCCGCGCAGCGTGATGAAGGCGGCATACGACACGCATGCGAAGCACAGCAGGCCCAGCGTGTGCGGCATCGCGAACAGCGGCAGCAGTTCGCGCACGGCCTTGCGCAGCGTCTGGCGCTCCGCCCGTTCCGGCAGCGCGATATCGGCGGCACCTGCAGGCTCGCGCACGCGCCAGAAGATGATCAGCCACGACAGCACCGCGAACGTCCCCAGCACCGCATAGCCCACGCGCCACGACGAAGCCTCGATCAGCAGCGCCAGCGGCGTGCCCGTGAACAGGATGCCCATGCCGGCCAGGCTCATCACCAGCCCCGACATCGCGGTGAAGCGCGAGGCATCGAAGTGCCGCGCGATGAACACCGTGCACGCCAGGAAGGCCGGCGCGCAGCCCACGCCGATCAGCGCCTGCCCCAGCAGCAGCGCATGGAAGTCCGGCGCCATCGCGCACAGCACCGCACCCGCGATCGCCAGCGGAAAGGCGGTCAGCACCGTGCGGCGCACGCCGAAGATGTCGATCGATACGCCCATCGCGAGCTGCATGATCCCGAACATGAAATGGAAGGTGCCCGCCCAGGTGCCCAGCTGCTGCGGCGTAAGCCCGAAGTGGCTGCCGAGCGGCGTGGCCATCATGGCGCCGACGGTGCGGAAAGCCTGGCTCAGGGCGAAGGCGGTGGCCAGGGCCATGAGCATGGCGGCCGCGGAGGAGGACCAGCGGGAAGAGCGAGTAAGGCGTGAGCCGGGGCCGGCGTTGCCGGATTGCTCCGCGGGCTTGGGTGCCGCGTTCGGATTCATTGGGAGCGAGAGGCCAGGAAGGTTGGGGCGGTCATGATGCTAGTTGATCATCTTGCGCATGGTCACAGCGGCGACGCTTGCGAGGACTCGCCCCCGCGAAGAAGGCTGCCTCCATAATTTCCGGACAACCCCAGAGTCGCGCATTGCCCAAGACTGACACCCCCTCCCGCTCCAGCTCCCGTGCAGCCAAGCCGGAAGCCAAGAAAGCCATCCGGCCGCTTTTCAGCCGCGTGCGCGAGATCCTCGATGCTGCGCGCGCCCGCGTGGTCCGCACGGTCAACACCACACAGGTGGCGGCCAACTGGCTGATCGGGCGCGAGATCGTCGAGGAGGAGCAGCGAGGTCAGCGTCGGGCGGGCTATGGCGCCAAGCTGCTCGCCGATCTGTCGACGCGCCTGACGGCCGAGTTCGGCCGAGGCTATTCCGCCGACAACCTCGAAGCGTTCAGGCAGTTCTACCTGGACTATCCGCAGTTGATTTCCGAGACGCTGTCTCGGAAATCGACCGCAGCGGCGGCGCTGCCTCTTCAGGCCAATTCCGAGACGGCGTCTCGGGAATCCGGTGACCCTTCGGGCTGGCATCCTGGGACGTTGCATCCGTCTCTCTCGTGGAGCCATTACCGCCAGCTCCTGCGCGCAGCGCGGCCGGAGGCGCGAGCCTTCTACGAGATCGAAGCCATCCGCAGCGCGTGGTCGGTGCGCGAACTGCAGCGCCAGATGGCCAGCCTGCTGTACGACCGCCTGGCCAAGAGCAAGGACAAGAAGGGCCTGTTGCGTCTGGCGACGCACGGCCAGGAGGTGATGCAGCCTCTCGATGTCCTGAAGGACCCGGTGGTGATCGAATTCCTGGACTTGCCGGAATCGCCGAAGCTGGTCGAGTCGAGGCTGGAGCAGGCGCTCATCGAGAACCTGCAGAACTTCCTGCTCGAACTGGGCAAGGGCTTTGCATTCGTGTCGCGCCAGGAGCGCATCACCATCGATGGCGACCACTTCTACATCGATCTGGTCTTCTATCACACGGTGCTCAAGTGCTACGTGCTCATCGATCTCAAGGTCGGCAAGCTCACGCATGGCGACCTCGGCCAGATCCAGTTCTATGTGAACTACTACGACCGCGAGCGTCGCACCGAAGGCGACAACCCGACACTGGGCGTCATCCTTTGTCCGGACAAGAACGACGCCGTGGTGAAGTACACCCTGGGCGAGCAGCAGGAGCGCAACATCTTCACCAGCCGCTATCAGCTGCACCTGCCGACCGAGAAGGAGCTGGAACGCGAACTGCGCCGCGAACTCCGCCAGCTGTCGATGGACGACGTGCCGCTCAAGGCGGCTGCCAGGAAGACCAGGTCGCGCGCATAAAAAACGGCACCCGGAGGCGCCGTTCTGGTGATGGAGCCTTGCCCCCGGCGGGCCGATCAGGCCTCGCCCTTCACCTTCAACCGCCACGCATGCAGCAGCGGCTCCGTATACCCGCTCGGCTGCTCGATGCCCTTGAACACCAGGTCCTGCGCCGCCTTGTAGGCCGCCGAGGTCGTGAAGTTGCCGGCCATCGGCTTGTAGAGCGGGTCGCCTGCGTTCTGCTCGTCGACCACCTTGGCCATGCGCTGGAAGGTCTCGTCGACCTGGGCCTTGGTGACCACGCCGTGCAGCAGCCAGTTGGCGATGTGCTGGCTGGAGATGCGCAGGGTGGCGCGGTCTTCCATCAGGCCGACGTTGTGGATGTCGGGCACCTTGGAGCAGCCCACGCCCTGGTCGATCCAGCGCACCACGTAGCCGAGGATGCCCTGCACGTTGTTGTCGATTTCCTGCTGGCGCTCTTCGGCGGTCCACTTGGCCTCCGCCGCGATCGGCACCTGCAGCAGGGCGTTGAGGATGTTGTCGCGCTCGGCGTCGGCGTCGATCTTCTCCAGTTCCTGCTGCACCGCGGTCACGCTGACCTGGTGGTAGTGCAGCGCGTGCAGCGTGGCGGCGGTGGGCGAGGGCACCCAGGCGGTGTTGGCGCCGGCCTTGGGGTGGCCGATCTTCTGCTCGAGCATGGCGGCCATCAGGTCGGGCATGGCCCACATGCCCTTGCCGATCTGCGCCTTGCCGCGCAGGCCGCTCGAGAGGCCGACCAGCACGTTGTTCTTCTCGTAGGCGCCGATCCACGCGCTGGACTTCATGTCGCCCTTGCGGATCATCGGGCCGCCCTGCATGGCCGTGTGCATCTCGTCGCCGGTGCGGTCGAGGAAGCCGGTGTTGATGAAGGCCACGCGCGCGGCGGCCTCGGCGATGCAGGCCTTGAGGTTGACGCTGGTGCGGCGCTCCTCGTCCATGATGCCCAGCTTCACGGTGTTGGCGGGCAGGCCCAGCAGCTGCTCGACGCGGCCGAAAAGTTCGCTGGCGAAGGCCACTTCGGCCGGGCCGTGCATCTTCGGCTTGACGATGTAGATGCTGCCGGTGCGCGAGTTGCCCTTGCGCTTGAGGTCGATGGTGGCGATGGTGGTGGTCACCACGGCATCGAGGATGCCCTCGGGGATTTCCTTGCCATCTGCGTACAGCACGGCCGGGTTGGTCATCAGGTGGCCCACGTTGCGCAGGAACATGAGCGAGCGGCCGTGCAGCTTCACGGGCTTGCCGTCGGCGCCGGTGTATTCGCGGTCGGCGTTCAGGCCGCGCGTGAAGGTCTTGTCGCCCTTGGTGACCTCTTCCGTGAGCGTGCCTTCGACGATGCCCAGCCAGTTCGAGTACGCCACCACCTTGTCGGCGGCGTCGACCACGGCCACCGAGTCTTCCAGGTCGAGGATGGTGGAGAGCGCGGCTTCGAGCACCAGGTCGCTCACGCCGGCGGCATCGCTCTTGCCGATGGGCGTGGAGCGGTCGATGCGGATGTCCAGGTGGATGCCGTTGTGCTTGAGCAGCACCGACGACGGCGAGGCGGCGTCGCCCTGGAAGCCGACGAATTGCGATGCATCGGCCAGGCCGGTGCTGCTGCTTTGCAGCGCGACGACGAGCTTGCCGTCCTTCACGCTGTAGCCGGTGGCGTTCTTGTGCGAGCCGTTGATCAGCGGCGCGGCCTGGTCGAGCACGTTGCGCGCGAACTCGATGACCTTGGCGCCGCGCACCGGGTTGTAGCCCTTGCCCTTCTCGGCGCCGCCGGTCTCGGGAATCGCGTCGGTGCCGTAGAGCGCGTCGTACAGCGAGCCCCAGCGCGCGTTGGCCGCGTTCAGCGCATAGCGCGCATTGAGGATGGGCACCACCAGCTGCGGACCGGCCTGCAGCGCGAGTTCGGAGTCGACGTTCGCGGTGGTGGCCTTCACGCCCTTGGGCTGGGGCAGCAGGTAGCCGATCTTCTCGAGGAAGGCGCGGTACGCCGGCATGTCGGCGATGGGGCCGGGGTTCTTCCTGTGCCAGGCGTCGAGCTCGCTCTGCAGGCGGTCGCGCTCGGCCAGCAGGGCGATGTTCTTCGGCGCGAGGTCGCTGACGATGGCGTCGAAGCCCTTCCAGAAGACGTCGCTGGCCACGCCGCTGGCGGGGAGGACCTTCTCTTCGATGAAGCGGTGCAGTTCGGTCGCGACCTGGAGTCCGTGGGCGGTGGTGCGGGCGGTCATGTGGGTTTCTCCTTGAGAAAAATGCAATCCTGGGACGGACTTTATTCGATACTTTGCTGGCGAGTAAGAGCCTGAATCGGGATTTATCCGTGACAAAAATAGAGGTAATGGATGCGCGGCCCTCAGGAGCGCAAAGGGTAGGCACTGATAAGAAGGCCGCAGGCGCCGGATATATTTAACTTCTTAAATAAATCCGTCATCTTCAGCACGTCAGCTTCCATGATCCTCCTGGCCTCCAACGAAAACCCCCTGGGCATGCCCGAGTCGGCCCGCCGCGCCGCTGCCGAAGCGCTCGCGGGCGCCGGCAACTACCCCGACAACAACGGCACCGCGCTGAAGAACGCGCTGGCCGCCCGGCTCGACGTGCCCGCCGATTGGCTCACGCTGGGCAGCGGTTCGAGCGAGATCCTCGAACTCGCGGCGCAGGTGAGCCTGAAGCCGGGCGAGGGCGTCGTGTATTCGCAGTACGGCTTCATCGTCTACGCGCAGGCCGCGGCCCATGCCCATGCGCACGCAACTGTCGTGCCGTCGCGCGACTTCGGCCACGACCTCGACGCGATGCGCGCGGCCATCCGCGACGACACGAAGCTGGTATTCGTCGCCAACCCGAACAACCCGACCGGCACCTTCATCGAAGCCGCGCCGCTGCTGGCCTTCCTGCAGTCGGTGCCCGCGCACGTGACGGTGCTGCTGGACGAGGCCTACACCGAATACCTCGCGCCCGCGCAGCGCTACGACAGCATCGAATGGGTGCGGCGCCTGCCCAACCTGATCGTGGCGCGCACCTTCTCCAAGGCCTTCGGGCTGGCGGGGCTGCGCATCGGCTACGGCGTGTCGCAACCGGCGCTCACGGCGCGCATGAACGCGCAGCGTCCGCGCTTCAACGTGACGACGCCGGCACAGGCCGCCGCGGTGACCGCGCTGGGCGACACGGACTTCCTCGCCCGTACCTACGAGGTCAACACGGCCGGGCGCGACCAGCTCGCCGCCGGTTTCAAGGCGCTGGACCTCGAATACGTGCCCTCGTCCGGCAACTTCCTGATGGTGCGGGTCGGCGACGCGCAGGCCGTGCACGCGCGCCTGCTGGCCGCGGGCATCGAGGTCTCGCTGCTCGGACCCTACGGCCTGCCCGAGTGGCTGCGCGTCAGCATCGGGCTGCCCGAGCAGAACCGCGCGGTGCTGGCCGCGCTGCGTTGACCGGTCGCTTGCTCAGACCTGCCCGCTGAGTTCCTTCGCTGCCGCACGCACCGGCTCGATGTAGCGCTCGTCATAGCGGTGCGTGGGCATCGTCAGCGTGACCGCGGCCGCGAGGCTGCCGTCGGCGTGGAGCACCGGCGCCGAGATGCCGGCCAGTTCGGCAGTGCGGTCGCCCACCAGCGCGCACCAGCCCTGCGCACGGATGGTGTCGTAGAGCTTGCGTTCCTTCGCGCCGCGCGGCAGTTCGGCTTCGGGGCCGAAGGCGATCAGCACGCGCGCGCCCGCGCCGCGGTCATTGGGCAGCAGGTCGCCGGCGCGCACGTGGTCGCGCACCACGTGCGGCGAATCGATGCGGAACTGGCACAGCCGCACCCAGCTGTCGCCCTGGGGCTGCCGCACGTGGTACGCCGCGCTCTCGCCGGTGATTGCGACCAGCGCGCGCAGCACCGGCAGCACGATGCGGTCGAGCGACTGCGAGGCCGCGTAGAGGCCGTGCAGCCGCGCGATCTCCATGCCCAGCGCGTAGCGGCCGTCGTCCTGCCGGCGGATCAGCCGCGCGTGTTCCAGCGAGGCCAGCAGCCGCAGCACTGTGCTCTTGTACAGCTGGGTGCGCTCGGCGAACTGCGCGAGCGACAGCGCCTCGTCGCCCGGCTGGAAGGCCGAGAGCAGGCTCAGCGCGCGGTCGACCGCGGCGGCGCCGCCGGGGGCGGCGTTGAGATCGGAGACGGATTCGGTCTGGGCTTTTCGGGGCATGGCTGGGGAGGGGCAGCGAATGGCGCGGCTTGACAGTCGGGGCGGATCGACGGTCTAATTCTGTTTAACGGAATGTAGTTCTGTAAGACAGAACAGTCAAGCGCAAGGAGACAGAATCCGATGACAACCCCCGACGTCCTCATCAGCGAGGTCGGCCCGCGCGACGGCCTGCAGTCGGTCAAGGCCACCATGCCCACCGCCGACAAGCTGCGCTGGATCGACGCGCTCTACGCCGCCGGCGTGCGCGAGATCGAGGTCGCCTCCTTCGTGCCCGCGAAGCTGCTGCCGCAGATGGCCGATGCCGCCGAGGTGGTGCGCCACGCCGTCACGCTGCCGGGCCTCGTGGTGATGGCCCTGGTGCCCAACCGCAAGGGCGCGCAGGCCGCGCTCGAAGCCGGCGCGCACAAGCTCACCATGCCGGTGTCGGCCAGCGTGGCGCATTCGCTGGCCAACGTGCGCAAGACGCCCACCGAGATGGTCGAGGAGGTGCGCGCCATCTCCGACCTGCGCCGCGAGATCGCGCCAAAGGCGAAGCTGGAGGCCGGCATCTCCACCGCCTTCGGCTGCACGCTGCAGGGCCTGGTGCCCGAGGACGACGTGATCCGCCTCGCCGCGCAGTGCATCGAAGCCGGCGCCGACGAATCGGGCCTGTCCGACACCGTGGGCTATGCCAACCCCGCGCAGGTGCGCCGCCTCTTCAGGCGCCTGCGCGCGGAGATCGGCAGGCACGCCGGCGCGGCCCACATGCACAACACGCGCGGCCTCGGCCTGGCCAACTGCCTCGCCGCGTGGGACGAGGGCGTGCGCACCTTCGACGCGTCGCTGGGCGGCCTGGGCGGCTGCCCCTATGCGCCGGGCGCCTCGGGCAACGCAGTCACCGAAGACCTGGTCTTCATGTTCGAGGCCATGGGTGTGCGCACCGGCATCGACATCCAGAAACTCATCGCGGCGCGCGCGCCGCTCATGGCCGGCCTGCCCGGCGAACCGGTGTACGGCATGACGCCCGAGGCCGGTCTGCCGAAAGGCTTTGTCCAGGAACCCGTCGCTCATGCCTGAAGCCAATCCCCCGTCGAATCCGTTGCCCTACGCGGGTGTTCGCGTCGTCGAGTTCACCCACATGGTCATGGGGCCGACCTGTGGCCTGCTGCTGGCCGACCTCGGCGCCGAGGTCATCAAGGTCGAGCCCATCGAGGGCGACAGCACGCGGCGCCTGCTGGGCTCGGGCTCGGGCTTCTTCCCGACCTTCAACCGCAACAAGAAGAGCATCGCGCTCGACCTCAAGAAGCCCGAGGGCGTGGAGGCCGCGCTGCGGCTGATCGCCACCGCCGACATCGTGAGCGAGAACTTCAAGCCCGGCACCATGAAGAAGCTGGGGCTCGACTACGACACGTTGGCCAAGCTCAACCCGCGCCTCATCTACGTGAGCCACAAAGGCTTCCTGCCCGGCCCCTACGACCACCGCACCGCGCTCGACGAGGTGGTGCAGATGATGGGCGGCCTCGCCTACATGACCGGCCGCTCGGGCGACCCACTGCGCGCGGGCACCAGCGTGAACGACATCATGGGCGGCATGTTCGGCGCCATCGGCGCGATGGCCGCGCTGCGCCAGCGCGACATCACCGGCAAGGGCTGCGAGGTGCAGTCGGCGCTGTTCGAGAACAACGTGTTCCTGGTCGCGCAGCACATGATGCAGTTCGCCGCCACCGGCAAGGCGGCCGACCCGATGCCCAGCCGCATCTCGGCCTGGGCGGTGTACGACGTGTTCACCGTGAAGGACGGCGAGCAGATCTTCCTGGCGGCCGTGAGCGACAAGCAGTGGGCCATCTTCTGCAAGGCCTTCGGCCTCGACGAGATGCTGGCCGACCCGCGCCTGAAGACCAACAACGACCGCGTGCTGGCGCGCGAATGGATGATGCCCATCCTGCGCTCGCACCTCGCCAACCACAGCGCGGCCGAGCTCGCCGCGGTGTTCGAGAAGAACGAGCTGCCCTTCGCGCCCATCACCCGGCCGCAGGAGCTGTTCGACGACCCGCACCTCAACGCCACCGGCGGCCTCGCGCCGGTGCGCATGAACGACGGCAGCATGGCGAAGGTGCCGCTCATGCCGTTCACGCTCGACGGCGAACGCCCGGGCATCCGCCTGCAGCCCCCGCGCACGGGCGAGCACGGCCGCGAGCTGCTGAAAGAAGTGGGCTACAGCGACGAGGAAATCGCCGCGCTCGAAACACAACACATCACCCTCGGAGACTGAACTCATGTTTTCCAATGCACGGCGCGCCTTGCTGGCGTGCGCCGCGGCCGCCGCATGGCTGAACGCCGCACCCGTCGTCGCCGACACCGCCTGGCCCGACAAGCCGGTGCGGCTCATCGTGCCCTACACGCCCGGCGGAGCCACCGACATCGTGGCGCGGCTCATCGCGCAGAAGCTCGCCGACGACACCAAGTGGACCTTCATCGTCGACAACCGCGCGGGCGGCAACGGCAACATCGGCATGGACGTGGTGGCGAAAGCCAAGCCCGACGGCTACACCATCGGCCTGGGCCAGACGGCGAACCTCGCGATAAACCCGACGCTCTTCCCGAAGATGCCTTACGACGCATTGAAGGACCTGGCGCCGGTGTCGGTCGTGGCCTCGCAACCCGTGGTGCTCGTGGTACGCGCCGACGCACCGTTCAAGTCGCTGGCCGACCTGGTCGCCGCCGCCAAGGCCAAGCCGGGCGAGATCCGCCAGGCGCTCGCGGGCACCGGCACGCTGGGCCACATGGCCGGCGAGGTGCTCGCCAAGCGCGCGGGCTTCAAGGTGCTCAACGTGCCGTACAAGGGCGCCGCGCCGGCCATCACCGACCTGCTCGGCGGCCAGACCGACTACATGTTCGCCACGCCGCAGGGCGCGCTCTCGATGGTGAAGGGCGGCCGCCTGCGCGCGCTGGCCGTCACGTCGGCCAAGCGCCTGCCGGTGATGCCCGACGTGCCCACCGTGGCAGAGAGCTACAAGGGCTTCGAGGCGGTGGACTGGAAGGCGCTGGTCGCGCCAGCAGGCACCAGCCCCGAGATCGTGAAGAAGCTCAGTGCCGCCGTCGACAAGGCGCTGGCCAAGCCCGCGACCATCTCGCAGCTGCTGGCCGAAGGCAGCACGCCCGTGGGCGGTACGCCGGAGCAGGCGGCGCAGTACATCAAGGCCGAGCACGCGCGCTGGGGCGCGGCGGTGCGCGACGCGGGCGTGCGGCCCGAATAAGCGGGCCCTGCCCAGAAGAACAAACGAAGGAAGACAAATGATGAAGCTGCACTCCTGGCTCGCCGCCATCGCGCTCGCGGTTCCATTCATCGCCCAGGCGCAGTCACCCGCCGGCAGCTGGCCTTCGAGGCCGGTGCGCCTCGTGGTTCCGTACGCGCCCGGCGGCACCACCGACTACGCGGCGCGCCAGATCGCGCAGAAGCTCACCGAGCAGACGGGTGTGTCCTTCTACGTCGACAACCGCGCCGGCGCGAGCGGCACCATCGGCTCCAACTTCGTGGCCAAGGCGACGCCGGACGGCGGCAGCTTCCTCATCAACGACACCACCTACGCGATGCTGCCGCATCTGTTCAAGAAGCTGCCATGGGAGCCTGCGGACCTCGTGCCGGTGACGGCCATCGTCGACGCGCCGCTGGTGCTGGTGGTGGGCGCGAACTCGCCCTACAAGACGGTGCAGGCGCTGATCGACGACGCACGCGCGAACCCGGGCAAGCTGACCTTCGGCTCGGGTGGCGTGGGCAGTTCAACCCACCTGGGCGGCGAGCTGCTCAAGCAGAACGGCAAGCTCGCGCTGACGCACGTGCCCTACAAGGGCGCGGGCGAGGCAATGCTGGGCGTGGTGTCGGGGCAGGTCGACGTGTTGGTCACCGCTGCGCCCACGGCCATTCCGCAGGTCAAGGGCGGCAAGGTGCGCGCGCTGCTGGTGACCTCGCCGCAGCGCCTGGGCGCGCTGCCCGATGTGCCGACCAGCGCCGAAGCCGGCCTGAAGGAGTTCACCGCCACCAACTGGTTCGGCATTGCCGCGCCCAAGGGCACGCCGCAGCCCATCGTCGAGAAGCTGCAGGCCGAGGTGAAGAAGGCACTGGCCTCGCCCGACCTGGCGAAGCGCTTCGCCGAGCAGGGCGCCAGCCCCGGCGGCGCTTCGACGGCGGACTTCGGCAAGTTCGTGCAAGGCCAGACGCAGAGCTGGGGCGCGGTCATCAAGGCTGCCGGCGTGCAGCCCGACTGAGCGACACCATGTGGAACCTGGACTTCCAGCCGCCCGAGGTGATCGAGGCGCGCGTGCTCACCCGCTTGCCCGACGCCTTCCGCAAGCCGCGGCGCACCGACTGGGTCGACGCCAACAAGCCCGGCCACGTGATGGACAGCTTTCTCGAAGGCCCGGTGTTCGACCGGGCTGGCAACCTGTACCTCACCGACATTCCCTACGGCCGCATCTTCAGGATCGCACCTTCGTCGCTCGAATGGGAACTCGTCGAGGCCTACGACGGCTGGCCCAACGGCATGGCGATCCATGCCGACGGCAGCCTCTGGATCGCCGACTACCGGCGCGGCATCCTGCGGCGCGACGCGGGCGGCGGCCCGATCGAGACGGTGCTCGGGCATCGCAACAGCGAATCCTTCAAGGGCGTGAACGACCTGAGCTTCGACCTCGAAGGGCGCCTCTATTTCACCGACCAGGGCCAGACCGGCCTGCACGACCCCACCGGGCGCGTGTACCGGCTGCATGCCGACGGCCGGCTCGATCTGCTCCTGTCCAACGCGCCGAGCCCCAACGGCGTGGCGGCGAGCGCCGACGGCAAGGTGCTGTTCGTGGCCGTCACGCGCGGCAACCAGGTCTGGCGCGCGCCGCTGCTGCCCGACGGCAGCCTCTCGAAGGTGGGCGCGCTGCAGACCTTCTTCGGCACCAGCGGCCCCGACGGGCTGGCGGTCACGGCCGACGGCGGGCTGGTGGTGGCGCATGCCAGCCTGGGCGGCGCCTTCCTGCTCAACGCGCGCGGCGAGGTCACGCACGTGGTCCGCAGCCCGGCAGGGCAGACCGTGACCAACATCGCCTTCCGGCCCGGCACCCGGCAGTTGGTGCTCACCGATTCGGCCACCGGAAGCGTGCTGGAGGCGGAACTGCCCGTGGGCGGCGCGCCGCTCTTCTCGCACGCCACCGACTCCCGGCATCAAGCCTAGAACCGGAAGGGCCGGTGCGGCAGGGAGCGGGGCTATAGTTCCCGCCCCATGGACCGCCTGAAGCAACTCGAATCCTTCGTCTCGGTCGCGACCCGCGGCAGCCTGACTGCCGCGGCCAAGGCCGAGGGCGTGGCGCCCGCGATCATGGGGCGCCGGCTCGACGCGCTGGAGGAGCGCCTGGGCGTCAAGCTGCTGGTGCGCACCACGCGGCGCATTACCCTCACCCACGAAGGCAGCGCCTTCCTCGAAGACTGTCAGCGCCTGCTGGCCGAGTTCGCGAACGCCGAGGCCAGCGTGAGCGCCGGCGGCCTCAAGGCCAGCGGCCATCTGCGCGTGACGGCGCCGGCCGGCTTCGGCCGCCGCCACGTCGCGCCGCTGGTGCCGCGCTTCCATGCGCTGCACCCGGAAGTGACCATTTCGCTGAACCTCAGCGACCGCGTGGTCGACGTCACCGGCGAGAGCTTCGACTGCGCGGTGCGCGTGGGCGACCTGCCCGATTCGTCGCTGGTGAGCGTGCGGCTGGCCGACAACCGCCGCCGCTGCGTCGCCACGCCGGAATTCGTGCGCCGCCACGGCAAGCCCAGGCACCCAAGCGAGCTCTCGCGCTTTGCCTGCCTCACGCTGTCGAGCGACGCCTCGCAGACGCGCGGCTGGGCCTTCCGCGTCGTCAACGAAGAAGGCAACCAGGAGCTGATCCACCTGCGCCCGAGCGGCCCGCTCGACTGCTCCGACGGCCAGGTGTTGCACGACTGGTGCCTCGCCGGCCACGGCATCGCGTGGCGCAGCACCTGGGAGGTCGAGGCCGAGATCGACGCCGGCCTGCTGGTGCCGCTGCTCGAGGAGTTCGCCGCACCGCCCAACGGCATCTACGCGGTGTTCGCGGGCGCCAAGCACATGCCGCTGCGGGTGCGACTGTGGCTTGATTTCCTCAAGGAGCAATACGGCAACCCGGATTTCTGGGGCGGGAGGGCCTGAGGCGCACCGTCGGCGTCACAATCTGTTTGCATTTGCAACCCACGAGTAGAAAGCTCCACCGATGACGCTAGAAGCCATCCTTGCGTACCTTCACCTGCTCGCCATCCTCACGATGGTCGTCTTCATTTCCAGCGAGGCCGCGCTGTGCCGCGTGCAGTGGCTCAACGCGGCGGTGGTCGAACGGCTGGCCAAGGTCGACATGGTCTACGGCATCGCCGCCATCGCGGTGCTCGCCACCGGCATCGCGCGCACCTGGTGGGGCGTGAAGGGCACGGCCTGGTACTGGACCAACCCGCTGCTGCACGTGAAGCTGGGGCTGTTCATCATCGTGGGGGTGGTGTCGATCTTCCCGACGCTGACCTACTTCCGCTGGCGCAAGACGCTGCGCGCCACCGGCAAGCTGCCGGCCGAGGCCGAGATCCTCAAGACCCGCAAGCTGGTGATGATCCAGGCGCACCTGATCGCGCTGATCCCGCTGGTGGCGGTGTTCCTCGCACGCGGCTTCGGCAAGTAGGCGCGGCATGGGGCGCGCCGGCATCCAGCTCCTGTTTGCCGGAACCATCTTCAGCAGCGCGTTCCTGCTGTTCCTGGTCCAGCCGCTGATCGCGAAGCAGATCCTTCCGTGGTTCGGCGGCTCGGCCGCGGTGTGGTCGATCTGCATGGTGTTCTTCCAGGTCGTGCTGCTCGCGGGCTACGCGTATTCCGACTGGGTCGCGCGCCACCTGCGCATGCGCGCGCAGGCCGTGCTGCATGTCGGGCTGCTGCTCGCGAGCCTGGCCTTCCTGCCGATCGTGGTGAGCGCCCACTGGAAGCCGGTGGGCACCGAGGACCCGGCCTGGCGCATCCTCGGGCTGCTGGCCTGCACCATCGGCCTGCCTTACTTCCTGCTCTCGACCACCGGGCCGCTGGTGCAGTCGTGGGTGGCGCGCACGCCGTGGGGCGCGCAGGTGTACCGGTATTTCTCGCTGTCGAACCTGGCCTCGCTGCTGTCGCTGCTGAGCTACCCGGTGCTGATCGAGCCGCGCAGCACGCTGCTGCAGCAGGCGCACGGATGGTCGTGGGGGTACGGCGCGTTCGCGCTGCTGTGCGCGGGCACCACGCTGTACATGGCGCGGCGCTGGCCGCAAGACGTCCGGCAGCAGGCCGCGCCGGAGTCCGCCGACGCGCCGGCGGAAGAAAGGCCGCCGCGCGCGCTCGACTGCTTCCTGTGGCTCGCGCTGCCGGCGCTGGCGTCGTGGCTGCTGCTGGCGGTGACCAACCACATCACGCAGAACGTCGCGGCCGTGCCCTTCCTGTGGGTGCTGCCGCTGTCGCTGTACCTGCTGACCTTCGTGCTGTGCTTCGAGAGCGACCGCTGGTACCGGCGCGGCGTGTTCCTGCCGCTGGGGGCCGCCATGCTGCTGCTGTGCGCCTTCGGGCTGCAGCACTCCATCGGCGCCAACGTGCGGATCGCGCTGCCGCTGTACGTGTCGGGGCTGTTCGTGCTGTGCATGTTCCTGCACGGCGAGACCGCCCGGCTGCGGCCGGGGCCGCGTTATCTCACGCGTTTCTACCTGATGCTCTCGCTCGGCGGCGCGCTGGGCGGGGTGATGGTGGGGCTGGTCGCGCCGCATGTTCTGGCGGCGTACTACGAGCTGGGGCTCGGCCTGATGCTGACCGCGCTGGCGGCGGCGGCCGTGCTGCGCCGGCGGGCATGGCTGCGGGTGGGCTGCGTGGCGCTGGCCGCCGGCTGCACTTTCTTCCTGCTGCGGCAGATCGCCAGCGACAACCTGGGCGCGCGCAGCCTGCAGCGCAATTTCTACGGGGTGCTGCAGGTGTACGACATGAAGCGCGATCCGCCCTCGGACAGCACGCGCCAGCTGGCGCACGGATCGGTCAAGCACGGCTCGCAGTTCACCGACCCCGCACGCCGGCGCGAGCTCACCACCTACTACGGCCAGACCTCGGGCATCGGCCGCGCCATCGCCGCGGCGCCGGCCGGGCCGCGCCGCGTGGGCCTGATCGGGCTGGGCGCCGGCACGCTCGCGGTCTACGGGCGCAGCGGCGACGTCTACCGCTTCTACGAGATCAATCCGCTGGTGTTCGCGCTGGCGGACAAGGAATTCAGCTTCCTGCGCGACAGCGCCGCGCGCATCGAGCGCGTTTCGGGCGACGCCCGGCTGGCGCTGGAGCGCGAACCGGCGCAGGGCTTCGACGTGCTCGCGGTCGATGCCTTCTCGGGGGATTCGGTGCCGGTGCACCTGCTCACCGTGGAGGCGATGGACGTCTACCTGCGCCACATGCGGCCCGATGGCGTGATCGCCTTCCACGTCACCAACCGCTTCCTGGCGCTGGCGCCCGTGATCGCCAGGGTGGCCGCCGCGCGCGGCCTGCACGCGGTGCTGGTGCACGACCTGGCGGAGCAGTCCGACTGGCTGCATCGCACCGACTGGGTGCTGGTCTCGCGCGACCCCCAGGCGCTGGCGCGCGAGCCCATACGCGCGGGCGCGGCCCCGATCGCCACGGAGCCGGGGCAGATGCCCTGGACCGACGATTTCAACAATCTGCTGGGCGCGCTGAAGTAAAAGAAAAAGGCCCGCGGACCAGTCTGTGTAAATAGTCAACTGGCCGCTTAAATCGAGAAGCCCCGCGAGAGCGGGGCATTTTTCATTGGGCGAGCGATTGCCCCAGGGGCCTCAGCCCCGCAGCGCCTGATGCATCCAGGGCGCGCCCTTCATGTTGAACACCCGCTTCAGGTTGTAGGCCATCACCGCCAGAGCGAACTCGGCGCGCGCGCCGCTCGTGTGCCTCATCAGCAGCCTGGCATTGCCCAGGATCAGGTGCTTGATGCTGGCGAAGGGGTGCTCCACCGTCTGGCGCCTGAGTGCCATCATCCAGGGCTTGGCTGCCAGCCGGCTCGCATTGGCCTCAAGCGCCTCTTCGTACAGGTGGCGCGTCACGAAGCGCTGCCTGGCCGTGGTGCATTCGGGCTTGCGCGCGCATCGAGCGCAGTCGCCAGGCTGTGCAGCGTAGATCACCGTCTTGTCCTTGCGCGAGAGCTGCTTGCGCCTCAAGGCGTTGCCCGCCGGGCAGGTGAAGCTGTCGCTGGCCGCTTCGTAGGTAAAGGCGCTGCGCTCGTACAGGCTGCCGTCGCCTTGGTTGTTCACGGCCCGGTTGGGCGCCACGTAGCTCGTGATGCCTTGAGCCTGCAAGGCCGCGATTTGCTCCCCATTGGCATAGCCCGCATCGGCCACCACCGTGCACGGCTGCTGCAGCGCCCGGCTGGCCGCCTCGGCCATGGGCTGCAACTGACGCTGATCGTTCACCTCGCACACCACCTCGTGCGCCACGATCAGGTGGCTTTGTGTCTCCACTGCCGTTTGCAGGTTGTAGCCCGGCTGGCTGTTCAGGCTGCGCATCGGGCGTGCCTCGGGCTCGCCGTTGACGATGGCATTGGCACCGCTGCGCATGAGTTGCTGGGCTTGGTTGGCAATGGCACGGCCTTGCGTCTTCAGGCGTTCCAAGGCGCCGCGTACTTCATCTGACGTGCCTGTTGCACCCCCAGGCCCTTGGCGGCCTTGCTCGTCGTCACTGTCCTGGCTGTCCAGCAGCCGTAGATAGGCGGCGATCTCCTGCGCGTTGCGCTGCGCCTGCGCGGCCAGCTCACGCTGGCCCACCACCGCCTTGCGCGAGGCCACCGCCTGCACCTTCGAGCCATCGATGGCCACTGTCGAGCCGCGGATCAACCGGCTGGCCCGCGCGAACTGCACAAAAGCTGCACAACTGGCCACCAGGGCCGCCGTGTTCTGGCGCCTGAACTCCGCAATGGTCTTGTGATCCGGCGCCAGGCGCCCCAGCAGCCACATGCACTCCACGTTGTGCCGGCACTCCCGCTCCAGAGCCCGCGAGGAGCGGATCGCGCTCAGATACCCCCAGATGTACAGCCCCAGCAGATCGCCCGGGTCGTAGGGCGGCGCGCCCAACCGCTGCGCCTGCGCCTTGGCAAAGCCCAGCTCCTTCAGATCCAGCGCCTGCACCCAGGCGTCCACCACCCGTACCAGTGCGTCCTGGCTCACCAGCTCATCGAGCATCAGGGGGAATAACGTCGCCTGCCCTCGCGCCTGCCCGTGTCGATGTCCCATTGGCCTGCCTCCAATGAAAAATGCCCCTCAGACAAACGCCTGAGGGGCATATCTCGCAGACTCAGCGCAGACTATTTACACAGACTGGGACGCGGGCCTTTTTCACAGTTGTGAGCTCAGCGCGGTGCCGTTTCAGGCCTTGGCTGCGTCAGCGGTGCACTTCTTGATGAAGCTGTTCTTGGCGGCACCGGCGAGGGCCTTGCCGTTCTTGTCCACGGCCTTGGCCGCGCATGCGGGACCTGCGGCCGCCTTGGCTTCCTTCTCGCACTTCTTGATGGAGCTGGCCTTGGCGGCACCGGCGAGGGCCTTGCCGTTCTTGTCCACGGCCTTGGCTTCGCAGCTTGCGCCGGCGGCGGGGGCTGCTGCGGGGGCGGCAGCCGCGGGTGCCGCGGCCGGAGCGGGAGCCTTGTCTTGAGCCTGTGCTGCGCCGAAGGAAAGGCAGGCGCCCAGTGCGACCAGGGAAAGGAGCTTCTTCATGGTGATATGTCCTCGCTAGGTTGATTTGTGACAGGTTCCCCGCCTCGGGGCCGACCATCGTAACGGGCCAGCTCAACGATCGGATGACGATCGTCAACTGCGCCCGGGTTTGCCCCCGGTAAAATTTCCGGATGCTATTGGTCAAACAGGAGCTGCTCGCGGCGCTCGCGAACACGCTCGAATCCCTCTCGCCCGGCGCCGGCTCCAAGGCCGCGTTCGAGTCGCCCAAGATGGCCGCGCACGGCGATTTCGCCTGCACGGCAGCGATGCAGCTCGCCAAGCCGCTGGGGCGCAAGCCTCGCGAACTGGGCGAGGAACTGAGCGCGGCGCTGCTCGCCACCCCTGCGTTCGCCCAGTGGGTCGACGCCATCGAGATCGCCGGGCCCGGCTTCCTCAACATCCGCCTGAAGACGGCTGCCAAGCAGCAGATCGTGCGCGAGGTGCTGTCGGCCGGGAATACTTTCGGCCAGCAGCCGGCCACCGGCGAGAAGGTGCTGGTCGAGTTCGTCTCGGCCAACCCGACCGGCCCGCTGCACGTCGGCCACGGCCGCCAGGCGGCGCTGGGCGACGCCATCTGCAACCTGCGCGCCTCGCAGGGCGAGAGCGTGTGGCGCGAGTACTACTACAACGACGCCGGCGTGCAGATCCAGACGCTGGCCAACAGCACGCAGCTGCGCGCGCGCGGCTTCAAGCCCGGCGACGCCGAATGGCCCAGCGGCGAGAAGGCGCCTGCATACAACGGCGACTACATCGCCGACATCGCGGCCGACTTCAAGGCGAAGAAGACCGTCAAGTCGGAAGACCGCGAAGTCACCGCCAGCGGCGACATCGAGGACATCGACGCCATCCGCGAGTTCGCCGTGGCCTACCTGCGCCGCGAGCAGGACCTGGACCTGCAGGCCTTCCGCGTTCGCTTCGACCAGTACTACCTGGAATCCAGCCTCTACACCAGCGGCCGCGTCGAGGCCGCGGTGCGCAAGCTCGTGGCCGCGGGCAAGACCTACGAGCAGGACGGCGCGCTGTGGCTGAAGTCGACGGACTACGGCGACGACAAGGACCGCGTGATGAAGAAGCAGGACGGCACGTACACCTATTTCGTGCCCGACGTCGCTTACCACATCGCCAAGTGGGAGCGCGGCTTCCACAAGGTCATCAACATCCAGGGCACCGACCACCACGGCACCATCGCGCGCGTGCGCGCCGGCCTGCAGGCGGCGGGCGAAGGCATTCCCGAGGGCTACCCCGACTACGTGCTGCACACCATGGTGCGCGTGATGAAGGGCGGCGAGGAGGTCAAGATCAGCAAGCGCGCCGGCAGCTACGTCACGCTGCGCGACCTGATCGAGTGGACCAGCACCGACGCTGTGCGCTTCTTCCTGCTGAGCCGCAAGCCCGACACCGAATTCCTGTTTGACATCGATCTGGCGCTAGCTCAGAACAATGACAACCCGGTCTACTACGTGCAGATGGCGCACGCGCGTATCTGCAAGATGATTCGGGATTGGGGCGGTGACGTTGCCTCGCTGAGTTCCGTGGATCTGTCGTCGCTGGAAGCACCGCAGGCTCAGACGCTGATGCTGCAACTGGCCAAGTACCCCGAGATGCTTACGGCCGCAGCCAAGGATTTTGCGCCGCACGATGTGACTTTCTATCTGCGTGAACTCGCGGCGAATCTCCATAGTTACTACGACGCGGAGCGCGTGCTGGTCGACGATGAGACCTTGAAGAAGGCTCGTCTGGCTCTTGTCGCCGCCTGCGCGCAGGTGCTGCACAATGGCCTCGCGATTCTCGGCGTCAGTGCGCCGAGCAAGATGTGAACTCCCTCACCATGAAGAAGACAAGAAGTCAACGCGGCAACATCGTCATCGGCCTGATCATCGGGCTGGTGCTCGGCCTGGGCGTCGCGCTGGGCATCGCGGTCTACGTGACCAAGGTGCCGATCCCGTTCGTGACCAAGACGCAGCGCGGCGGCGCCGAGCAGGACGAGGCCGAGGCCCGCAAGAACCGCGACTGGGACCCGAACGCGCCGCTGGCCGGCAAGGCGGGCGCTCCCAAGCCGGCGACGCCGGCGGCCCCGACCGGCCCGGTCAACCCCATCACCGGCGAGCCCGCCACCGGCAACACCGCCGCCGCTCCGGCCACCGCTTCGCCCAACGCCGCGCCGCCGGTGCCTGTGGTGGTGGCGCCCAAGCCGCCGCGCACCGCGCCGGTGCCGGCCGAGGCCAACGCCCTGCCGCAACAATCGAACGACCCGCTGGGCGATCTGGCCCGTGCGCGTTCGGGCCAGGTCTCCGGCTCTGGCAGCACTACCACCGCGTCGGCCGCGCCGAGCAGCAGCAACAGCAATGCTGGCAGCAGTTCGGGCCCCGATCCCTTCATGTATTTCGTGCAGGCCGGCGCCTTCCGCACCACCGAGGACGCCGAGGCGCAGCGCGCCAAGCTGTCGCTGATGGGCGTCGAGGCCAAGGTCACCGAGCGCGAGCAGGCGGGCCGCACCGTCTACCGCGTGCGCGCCGGCCCGTTCAGCAAGAAGGACGACGCCGACCGCCTGAAGGAACGTCTGGACGGCGGCGGCATGGATTCCGCGCTGGTCCGCGTGCAGCGCTGAGCGCCGCACACAACAGCCGGAATAGCCCTCAAGCCCCGCCGGGCGGCGTTTGCCGCCACCATTCGTCGCCTTTCATATCGCCTTTCGTAGCTTCGGGCGCGCCGTCGAGCAGGGGAGTGGAACTCCCCGCCGCGCGCCGGCTCAGTCTGCCGTACCAACTGGAGAACCCTTTCAAATGAAACGTCGTGACTTTTCGCTGGCCGCCACTTCGCTCGGGCTGATGTCCCTGGGTGTCAGCACGGCCCACGCCCAGGCGCGCGCGCCCAAGGCCGGTTCCGAGTACCTGGTGCTCGACAAGCGCGTGCCGGTCGACGCCCCCGCGGGCAAGGTCGAGGTGGTCGAGTTCTTCTCGTACAACTGCCCGCACTGCAACGACTTCGAGCCGACGCTGGAAGCCTGGCTCAAGACCATCCCGAAGGAGGTCTCCTTCCGCCGCATTCCCGTTCCCTTCGTGGGCAACGACGTCGAGGCCAAGCAGCGCCTCTACTACGCGCTCGAAGCCATGGGCAAGGTCGACGAGTTCCAGCCCAAGGTGTTCAACGCGATCCACGCCCAGCGCCAGAACGTGAACGGCGACGCCAACATCATTGCCTGGGCCACCGCCAACGGCCTGGACGCCACCAAGTTCAAGGAAACCTTCACCTCGTTCGGCGTGGCCAGCAAGGCCAAGCGCGCTTCGCAGCTGACCGATGCCTACAAGGTGGCCGGCGTGCCCGCGATGGCCGTGGCCGGCCGCTGGTATGTCGACGGTGAAACCGCAGGCAACATGACCAAGGTGCTTCAGGTCGTGAACTATCTCATCGGTGAAGCAAAGAAGGGCTGAGCGCCAAAAGCCGAGCCGTACCGCGCGGTTGCGCGTGTTTCTGGGGGAAAACCGGAAAGAAAGTCAAGCCCGCCTAGGCGGGCTTTTTCATCTGTGCGTGCGGGGCTGGAGCACTCAGCCGCATACAATGCCGAGCAAGTTTCGTGCCTCTATGACATTGCACTCTTACCCCACAACCCCCTTCCTGCGTCGCATCGGCCGCCTGGCCGCCGGCGCGCTGTTGCTGGCAGGCCTCGCATCGGGAGCCGTGGCGGAGACCGCCGACCGCTCCAAGCCGATGAACATCGAGTCCGACTCGATGCGCTACGACGACCTGAAGCAGACCAGCGTGTTCACCGGCAACGTTTTGGTGACAAAGGGCACGATCATCATCCGCGGCGCCCGCCTCGACGTGCGCCAGGACGCCGAGGGCTACCAGTACGGCGTGGTCACGGCGGCGCCGGGCAAGCGGGCCTACTACAAGCAGAAGCGCAACGCGCCCGACGAGTGGATAGAGGGCGAGTCGGAAGTCATCGAGTACGACAGCCGCGCCGACAACGTCAAGTTCATCCGCAATGCCGTCATGCGCCGCCTGCTGGGCGCCACGCCGAACGACGAGAGCCAGGGCGCCCTGATCGTCTACGACCAGAGCAACGACACCTACACCGTCAACGGCTCGACCGTGCCCCCGAACACCGCCGTGAACGCCTCGGCACCGGGCGGACGCGTCAGGACCATCCTCACCCCCAAGGCAGCAACCGCCACCGCGCCGGCCGCGGGCGCCTCGGCCCCGGCCGGTGGTGCCAAGGCACCGCCCCCGGCAGTCACCCCGGCACCCGGCAAGGGCCTGCGCCCGAGCACCACGCTCGGAAGTGACCAGGGAGACACGCGCAAGTGATCGAATCCGCAGGAACGCAGGACGCCAACGGCGCACCGGGCAGCCGCCTGGTCGCGCGCGGCCTGAAGAAGAGCTACGGCAGCCGCACGGTGGTGAAGGACGTCTCGCTCGACGTGCAGAAGGGCGAAGTCGTCGGGCTGCTCGGGCCGAACGGCGCCGGCAAGACCACCTCGTTCTACATGATCGTGGGGCTGGTGCGCGCCGATGCCGGCGACATCACCATCGACGGCGAGCCGATCGCCCACATGCCGATCCACCGCCGCGCCCGCATGGGCCTGAGCTACCTGCCGCAGGAAGCTTCCATCTTCCGCAAGCTCACGGTCGAGGAAAACGTGCGCGCCGTGCTCGAGCTGCAGAGCGAGCCCGACGCGAAGGGCAAGATGGTGCCGCTGTCGAAGGAGCACATCGAGGAGCGCCTGAGCGACCTGCTGGCCGACCTGCGCGTAGACCACCTGCGCGATTCGCCCGCGCTGGCGCTGTCGGGCGGCGAGCGCCGCCGCGTCGAGATCGCGCGCGCGCTGGCCACGCAGCCGCGCTTCATCCTGCTGGACGAGCCCTTCGCCGGCATCGACCCGATCGCGGTGATCGAGATCCAGCGCATCATCAGCTTCCTGAAGGAGCGCGGCATCGGCGTGCTCATCACCGACCACAACGTGCGCGAGACGCTGGGCATCTGCGACCACGCATTCATCATCAGCGACGGGCACGTGCTGGCACAAGGCACGCCTTCGGAGATCGTCGACAACGCCGAGGTACGCAGGGTGTACCTGGGCGAGCACTTCCGCATGTAAGGCGCGGGGGCGGTTTCCATCATGAAGCAAGGGCTGTCCCTTCGCGTTTCGCAGCATCTGGCGCTCACGCCGCAGCTGCAGCAGTCGATCAGGCTGCTGCAGCTCTCCACGCTCGAGCTGAGCCAGGAGGTGGAGCAGATGCTCGACGAGAACCCGTTCCTCGAGCGCACAGCCGAAGAAGCGGTGCGCGAGGAATTCGGGCTCGACACAGCCGACGCGCCGGTCCCCCGCGACGACGGCGGTGAAGGCGGCGAAGGCGAGAGCGACTTCACCCCCTCGGCCGCGAGCAGCAGCACCACCAGTTCGTCCACGGAAAGCACCGCGGCCGCCGACTCCGACGGCCCCGCCGCCGAAGTCGCCGAGCGCGAGCCCGACTGGGAAGGCGACGGCACCGTCGACATGGCGCCCGACGACAGCGAATGGGGCGGCGACGCGCCTGCGCGCCAGAACAACGCCGGCGACGACGAGCGCGCCGATGCCACCGAGCTCGCGCGCAGCCAGGAGTCGCTGCAGTCCTTTTTGCACCGCCAGGCGCTGAGCCTGCGGCTCAACGAGAGCGACAGCGCCGCGCTGCGCTTTCTCATCGAATCGCTCAACGACGACGGCTACCTCGAAGACTCGCTGCCCGCGCTGGCCTCGGGCCTGGCCGGCGACGACAACGACGAGTTCGACGACCTCGTGCACCACTTCCAGGTGGCGCTCGGCCTGCTGCAGAGCCTGGAGCCCGCCGGCGTCGGCGCGCGCGACCTCGGCGAGTGCCTGAGCATCCAGCTGCGTGCCATGGCCAGCGACGAGGAGACCGAGGAAGAAGAGCTGGTCCGCAAGACCGCGCTGGCCATCTGCAAGCAGCCCATGGAGCTGCTCGCGCGACGCGACTTCAAGCGCCTGGCCACGCTCACCCGCAGCAGCGAGGAGCTGGTGCGCTCGGCGCTGCAGGTCATCGCGCGGCTGGAGCCCAAGCCGGGCCGCAGCTTCGTCGACGTGGAACGCAACGTCGTCATTCCCGACGTGATCGTCACCAAGACCGGGCGCGGCACCAACGTGAAGTTCCGCGTCATGCTCAACCCCGACGTGATGCCGCGGCTGCGCGTGCACGACATCTACGCCGGCGCGCTCAAGTCGCACAAGGGCGAGGGCAGCCAGGCGCTGTCGCAGCGGCTGCAGGAGGCGCGCTGGTTCATCAAGAACATCCAGCAGCGCTTCGACACCATCCTGCGCGTGAGCAACGCCATCGTCGAACGGCAGAAGAGCTACTTCGTGCACGGCGAGCTCGCCATGCGCCCGCTGGTGCTGCGCGAGATCGCCGACGAGCTGGGCCTGCACGAGTCCACCATCTCGCGCGTGACCACCGCCAAGTACATGGCCACGCCCTTCGGCACGGTCGAGCTCAAGTACTTCTTCGGCTCGGCGCTGGGCACCGAGACCGGCGGCAACGCGTCGAGCACCGCGGTGCGCGCGCTCATCAAGCAGTTCGTCGGCTCGGAGAGCGTGAAGAAGCCGCTGTCGGACAGCCAGATCTCCGAGATGCTGAAGGAGCAGGGCATCGAGTGCGCGCGCCGCACCGTCGCCAAGTACCGCGAAGCATTGCGCATCGCCCCTGCCAACCTGCGCAAGGCACTCTAGAAAGAAGCCGATGAGCCATGGCCTGATGTCGCGCGCCGGGCATTGGGTCTTCGCCATGGCGGCGGTGCTGCTGTTCGCCGGCTGCGCCACCCTGCCTGACGAGGCCCCGCGCCCGCCGACCAAGACCATCGCCGTCTCGGCCGACACCGCCCTGGGCAAGATCGCGCTGGCCTCCCAGCCCGACCCCGACCTCAGCGGCTTCCGCCTGATGCCCGGCGGCGATTTCGCCTTCGACACGCGCATCCAGCTCGCGCGCCGCGCGCAGCGCACGCTCGACGTGCAGTACTACCAGATAGAGAACGACGAGACCGGCCGCTACCTGCTGCGCACCCTGCGCGACGCCGCCCAGCGCGGCGTGCGCGTGCGGTTGCTGATGGACGACCTCTACACCTCCGGCGAGGACGAGCTGCTGCTGGGCCTGGCCGCCACGCCCAACGTGGAGCTGCGCCTGTTCAACCCCTTCCCGGCCGGCCGCGGCAGCCTGCTGAAGCGCTTCACCGCCTCGCTCTTCGACTTCAGCCGCGTCAACCGCCGCATGCACAACAAGCTGTTCATCGCCGATGGCGCGATGGCGGTGGCGGGCGGGCGCAACATCGGCAACCAGTACTTCAGGCGCACCTCGGGCGAGAACTTCATCGACCTCGACACCTTCGTCACCGGCGCGCTGGTCCCGCGCCTGGGCAGCCTGTTCGACCAGTACTGGAACAGCGTCTACGTGCGGCCGATCCAGTCCGTGGTGGCCAGCGACCTGCCGCGCGAGGAACTGCAGAAACGCTTCGAACTGGCCACCGGCCCCGACACCACGCCGCCGCCGCCGAAGCCCGCGCCCAACGACCTGCTCGGCTACAGCCCGATGGCGGAAGACCTGGACGCCGGCAAGCTCGGCCTGATCTGGACCACCGCCGAGGCGTACGCCGATTCGCCCGAGCGCGTGATCGGCAAGACGGCCTCCTACGGCGGCGTGCCGCTGCTGGACGTCGACAGCGTGCGCTACAACGTGGTCGAGCAGATGCGCCGCGCCCGCTCGGAAGTGACCATCGTCTCGCCCTACCTGATCCCGGGCGCCTCGGGGCTCGAGGTGATGCGCGAGATCCGCGGGCGCAACGTGAAGATCAGCGTGGTCACCAACTCGCTGGCCGCCACCGACGAGCCGCTGGTGCACACCGCCTACCGCCGCTACCGGCCCGACATGCTCAAGCTCGGCGCCGACCTCTACGAGCTGAGCACCAAGCGCACCCGCAGCAGCGTGCGCCTGGGCCTCTTCGGTACTTCGGTGGGCCGGCTGCATGCCAAGTCGGCGGTGATCGACCAGCGCATTCTTTTCGTCGGCTCGATGAACTTCGATCCGCGCTCGGAAACGCACAACACCGAGATCGGCCTGTTCATTCGCAGCCCCGAGATGGCGCAGCAGGCGCTGAAGCTCATCGACGTGCTCAAGCAGCAGGGTGCCTACAGGCTGCGCTTCGCCGAGGGCAGCAACGAGTCGCGCATCGAATGGGTCAGCGACGAGGGCGGCGGCAAGGTCACCGTGTTGACCGAGGAGCCCGACTCCGGCTTCTGGGACCGGACCATGCTCGAGATCCTGGCGCCGCTGACGCCCGAGAGCCTGCTGTAGCTCTGCAGCCTCAGGTGCCGCGAACTGCCGACCACACGAGCCGCAGCCCCAGCAGCCCCATCACGCCGCCGGCTGCGCGGTCGATCCAGACCTTGTAGCGCAGGTAGGCCGAGCGCGGCGCCGCCGAGGACAGCGCCAGTGCCACGATCGAATACCAGCCCGTCTCGATGCAGAAGATGACCGCCGGCACCGCGAGCGCCAGCACCAGCGGCACCTCGCGCGGCAGGAAGGCCGCGAAGATGCTCGCGTAGACCACGGCCGTCTTCGGGTTGCTCACCTGCGTGGCCAGGCCCAGCAGGAAGGTGCGCTTTCCCCGACCCTGCGGGCGCTGTGCCGGATCGCCGG
Source organism: Variovorax sp. 350MFTsu5.1 (assembly GCF_048302515.1). Taxonomy (NCBI): domain Bacteria; kingdom Pseudomonadati; phylum Pseudomonadota; class Betaproteobacteria; order Burkholderiales; family Comamonadaceae; genus Variovorax; species Variovorax sp. 350MFTsu5.1. The sequence continues at coordinate 685,596 of NZ_CP157620.1, forward strand.
CTTCCTGCGCCACCGCCAGCGGCTGCCGCGCGCCGCGCCAGATGCGCAAACCCAGGTACACGAGGTACGCACCGCCCAGCCCCTTGATCGCCAGGTACAGCGCTGGCACCGCGAGGAATGCCGCCTGCAGCCCCGCCAGCGCGGCGATCGCGAAGACCAGCCCGCCCGCGCCCATGCCCAGCGCGGCGGCGAGGCCGTCGGCGCGCGAAGTCACGGCGGTGCGCGCCACCATCACGAAGCTGGGGCCGGGGCTCATCGCGCCCACGGCCATGGCGCCGGCGATGCCGAGCAGGGCGAGGGTGGTGTCCATCATGGTGTCGCCTCCGGTGTCACTGCACGTTGACCGCCTCGACCTGCACCAGCAGCTTCACCTTGTTCTCGAAGCCGAAGTTCAGGCCCCAGGTGATGCCCCAGTCGCTGCGCTCCACGGTGGTCTCGAAGTCGCCGCCGCACACCTGGCGGTTGATCAGCGGGCTCAGGTAGCAGTTGAAGCGCACGGCCTTCAGTGTCACCGGGCGGGTCTGGCCCATCAGCGTGAGCTTGCCGGGCACGTCGACCACCTTGTCGCCGGAGATGTCGATGCGGTCGGCCACGAAGCGGCCGGTCGGAAACTCGGCCACGTTGAAGAAGTCCTTGCTCTGCACGTGGCGGTTGAGCAGGTCGACGCCGGTGTTGATGGAGCTGATGTCCATCGTGATGTCGACCTTGCCGCTGGCGCCGGTGCCGTCGATCTGCACCGAGCCGTCCTTGGTGCTGAAGCGGCCGCGGTTGGTGGTGGTGCCGTAGTGGCCCATCTCGTACATCACGAAGGTGTGGGTCGGGTCGATCACGTAGTTGGCGTTCCTGGCCGGCCCGCCCGCGGGCTTGGCGGCGGCCGCCGGCGCGAATTCCGAGGGCAGCTGCGCTTGTTGTTGCGCCGTCACGCTGCCGGTGAACGCGGCGGCCGACAGGGCCGCGGCGAGAAGAAGCTTTTTCATGGCTTTGTCTGCCTGTGTCATGAAAGAGAGGAAAGAAGAAATTCGGGATGTCCGTGTGAGGAAGGAAGGGGCTGCGGCCTCACAGGGGACCGAGCCCCGCGAGTGTGAACCTGAAGCGCACCTGCACCTCGTTGCCGACTACCGAGGTGTCGGTCCATTCGCCTTCGCCAACCTTGTAGTCGAGCCGCTGGATCGTAAGGCTTCCGGTGGCCACCGAGTAGTTGCTCCCCTGCGCCGGTGCGATGCTGACCGGCACCGTCACCTGCCTGGCGATGCCCTTGATGGTGAGCTTGCCCGCCATCTCGAACCTGCCTTCGCCCAGCGCCTTGATTGCGCTCGACTGGAAGCTCGCCTGCGGAAAGTGCGCGGCGTCGAACCACGGCTGCCTGGGCAGCTCGGCGTCGCTCATCGGCACGCCGAAGCCGGCGCTGGCCGTGTCGATCTGCAGCGCGACGCTGCCGCCCTCGGGCTTCTTCGGATCGAAGGCCACCTGCGCGTCGAACTTCCTGAAGCTGCCTTCCACCGGCACGCCCATCTGCCTGGTGACGAACACGATCTGGCTCTTGTCGGCGACGAGCTTCGCGCCGGGCGGCGTCGCCGGGCCTGCAGCGGCCGGCAATACGGTTGCAAGCGCGAGCAGCGGCGGGAGAAATCGGGAAGGAAGGCGAGAAGTAAGTGAACTCATGATCCGGCAGATTCCTGGCGTGGCCCGGGCCACATGCGTTTGAGCAGATCGTCGCGGTCGATCCAGTGGTGCTTGAGTGCAGCCGCCACGTGCAGCAGCGTGATGCCCGCCAGCGCGAAGGCGCAGTTGCGGTGCAGCGGCTGCAGCACCGCCTCGGCGAAATCATGGTCGGTGGACACGAAGTCGGGCAGCGCCAGCATGCCGAACCACGAGACCGGCATGCCCATGGCCGAGCTGTAGGCCCAGCCGGACAGCGGCACCGCGAAGAACAGCAGGTACATCAGCGTGTGGCTGACGCGGGCGCCCGCCTTCTGCAGGCCCGAAGTGCCCGGCGGCAGCGCCGGCGGCCGATGCCCCAGCCGCCACAGCAGCCGCAGCGCCGACAGCGCGAGGATGGTCACGCCCGCCCATTTGTGCCAGTTGTAGACCTTCAGCCGCAGCGGCGAGAACGGCAACCCCGTCATGTAGAGCCCTACACCGAAGGAGCCGACGATCAGCACCGCGAGCAGCCAGTGCAGCGCGATGGCGAACGGGTCGTAGCGCAGGCCGCGCGAGCCGGCGGCAGGAAGGGTGGAAGGCGTGTCGGTGGACATCGGAGGCAGGGCGGCGGCCTGTGCGCGGAGCATATCCCGGAAGCGATGTCAGCACGGGCCGTGCCAGGTCGATCCCCGGCGCCGGTGTCAGCTGCGCGTCCGTTGCTGCTGCGCGCCCAGCAGCAGCCGGCGCAGCTCTTCCGGCTGCACCGGCTTGCGCAGCGCATGCCAGCCGCGCTCGGCGGCCAGCCGCTGCGTGGCCTCGTTGATGTCGGCCGAGATCAGCGCGATCGCCAGCGAAGGCTTCTGCCGCTGCAGCCGCTCGGCCAGCGCGATGCCGTCGAGCGCGCCCGGCAGGCGGATGTCGCACAGCGCCGCGTCGAGCGCATGCAGGTCGGCCAGCGCCAGCGCCTCGGCCGCGCTGCCGTAGACGCGCGGTTCCACCTCCCATTGCCGCAGCAGGGCCGTGAGGCTGTCGGCCACCACCGCGTTGTCTTCCACCACGAGCACCGCGAGGCCGGGGCGCAGCGTGCGCGCAGCGTCGGTGCCGTCGTCCTGCCCTGCGGCCGGCGTGGCGGGCGGCGGAGACACCGTCGCCCCCATCGCTCCCTCGGGCGCGGCAGGCAGCTCGAAGGCGAACACGGAGCCCCGCCCCGGCGCCGAGCGCAGAGTCACCTCGATGCCCAACTGCGCCGCCAGCCGCCGCACGATCGCCAGGCCCAGCCCGTGGCCGCGCTGCAGGTTGCGCTCCACGTTGCCGATCTGCTCGAAGTCGTCGAACACGCGCTGCTGCGCTTCGGGGGCGATGCCGATGCCGCTGTCGCGCACTTCCACCCGCCAGGCCTGTCCGGTGCCGCGCCGGCGGGCCCGCACCGCCAGCAGCACGCGCCCGCGCGGCGTGAACTTGACCGCGTTGTCGACCAGGTTGGCGAGCACGCGGCGCAGCGAGACCGTATCGCTCCAGGCAATGGCATCCGGCGGGCAGCGCACCAGCACGCGGCCGTGGCCCGCCTGCCGCGCCAGTTCGTGCAGCAGCGGCGCCAGCGCCACGCTGGTCGGCCGCAGCGGATCGACGGCTGCCTCGATGCGGCCGATTTCCAGCAGCTGGTTGGTCAGCCCCTCCAGCGCCTGCTGGGCGCGGGCCAGCGAGCCCACCGTGTGCTGCACCGCCTCCATGCTCGCGCCGTCGTTCAGCTGCTGGCGCAGCACCTCGGCCTGCAGGCCGATGGCCATCACCGGCTGGCGCAGGTCGTGGTTGGCGGCCGAGAAGAAGCGCAGCCGCTCTGCCTGCGCCTGCTCGGAGGCGCGAAGGCCGACCAGGGCCTGTTCGCGCAGGCGGTGTTCGTTCAGGCGCAGGCCGATGTTTTCCTCGAGCTGGCGCGACCGCTCGGCCACCAGCTTCCACATCATCGCGGTCAGGCCGATGCCGATGACCGCCACTGCCGCCATCACCGGCGCGCCCAGCCAGAGGCCGGTGACGATGATCGGCGCCAGCAGCAGCGTGATGGCGAGCTGCGTGGCCGGCGTGTAGAACGACACCGAGAAGGCCGACGACAGCGTCATGCCCATGATGATCAGGCCCAGCAGCAGCTGCAGGTCGGCCCTGGCCGGGTCGAACAGCAGCACGCCGGCCAGGCCGTGCGCCAGCTCCCAGACGGCGGTGCGCAGCGTGTGCGTGCGCTGGGCCTCGCGCAGTGAGGCGGGCGTGAAGGGCTCGGGCAGGCGCTGCGGGAAGAAGCCGCGCATCACCGTCACCCCGGTGATGAGCGCGATCCACGCCAGCGCGCGCGCCAGCGACACCTGCCAGGCGAAGAGCGCCGCCACGCCGCAGTTCAGCAGGTACTGGGCCAGCAGCACCGGCCCGATGGGGCGGATCGACAGCCGCAGCACCTCGCACTGGATCGCGAAGCGGTCGCCGTTGCCGGCGGCGGCCGGTGCGGGCGGAGATGCGGGCGTGGGGGTCATCGGCAAAATTGACTATATAGAGGAAGGTTCGCGTCGCGGCGACAATGGAGTCCCCTAGTCGGGCTTCGGGCTTACCGGTAGCCAGTTTTCCGTGAACGATCTCTCCTTTTTCCTGCCTTGCGCCGCCGGCGTCGAGGAATTCCTGGCCCAGGAGGTGCACGCCCTGACCGGCCGCGCCGGGCAAGACCTGCTCTCCCTGCGCGGTGGCGTGCGCGTGCGCGCCGGCTGGCGCGACGGCCTGAAGCTCAACCTGCACAGCCGCTTGGCACAGCGCGTGCTGGTCGAGCTGGCCCACGCCCCCTACCGCAACGAGAACGACCTCTACGCCATTGCCAGCGGCGTGGCCTGGGAGATCTGGTTCACACCGAAGCAGACCTTCAAGATCGAGACCACCGCCCAGCACAGCCCGCTGCAGAGCCTGAACTTCGCCACCCTGCGCATCAAGGACGCCATTGCCGACCGCTTCCGCGCCAAGGCCAACGGCGTGCGCCCGAGCATCGAGACCCAGTGGCCCGACTGCCGCGTGTTCGCCCACCTGACCACAGACACCTGCACGCTCTACATCGACACCAGCGGCGAGCCGCTTTTCAAGCGCGGCTGGCGCCAGGACAAGGGCGACGCCCCGCTGAAGGAAACCCTGGCAGCCGCCATGCTGGCCGCCAGTGGCTGGTGGAACCCCGAGACCGGCGAGGTGTCGGGCCAGCCGCTGTACGACCCCTGCTGCGGCAGCGGCACCATCGCCATCGAGGCGGCGCAGATCGCGAGCGGCATCGCCGCCGGATCGCTGCGGCGCTTCGGCTTCGAGAAGCTGCTGCCGTTCCAGGCGCACGTGTGGTCGGCGATCAGGCAGGAGGCCAAGGACGCCGAGGCGGCCGTGGCCGGTGACGGCGCCCCGGCGGTTTTCGGCTCCGACGTGTCGCACCGCATGGTCGATTTCGCCCAGCGTAATGCCGAGCGCGCCGGCGTGGCGCGGGCCGTCGAGTTCCGCGGCGGCGACGCGCTGCAGCGCATGCCGCCCGTGGAGGGCGGTGGCGTGATCATGCTCAACCCGCCGTACGGCGAGCGCATCGCCGTGGGCGGCGTGGCAGGCGCGGGCCGTCCCGGCGCGCGCGAGACGGCGCAGTCTTCCGAAGAGGACGGCAGCGATTTCTTCCCCCAGCTCGCCGCCCACTGGAAGAAGAACTACGCCGGCTGGACCGCCTGGGTGCTCACGCCCGACCTGAAGCTGCCCAGGCAGATGCGCCTGAAGGAGTCGCGCCGCGTGCCGATGTGGAACGGCCCGATCGAATGCCGGCTGTTCCGCTTCGACATGGTCGCGGGTTCAGCGCGCAGGTAGCGCGGGCTCGCCCTCGGGCCTGGGCTGCTGCTGCGGCGGTTCCTTGGGCTCCTTCGGCCGCACGGCGCAGGCCGCGTTGATGGTGCGCGTGACGAGGTCCAGCGCGCCGGCCAGCGTCACGGGCCGCACGTCGCCGTCCTCGAAATGCCGCACCGCGATCGGTTCGCCGACGAAGTTCGGATGCCCGTAGTAGGTGGCGCTCACATAGCGCGCGCTGCGGGTCTCGCAGTCCACCTTGGCCTGGGCCTGGAAAGAGCGGTATTTGATGCCCTCGCGGCCCGTGTGGTCCTGCGGCAGGCTCATGCGAAGGCTCACCGCGCGCTTCGAGCCGTCGGCCTCCACGCTGGTCGGATCGACCTGAACGTAGCTGCCGCTGTCGTCGCCGGGCGTGCCCGCCAGCGTCAGCCACTCGGCCCGCACGCCCACGGATGCGAGCAGGGCAAGGCACAGCAGCGGGAGGCGTTTCATGAAGGAGGGATGGGTGAGAAGGATGGCGGAAGCCCCGATTGTCGTCTGCCAGGCTGGCGGCGTGCTAACGGCGTGCTGACCGCAGCATCGCATGGTGCAACATCGGCGCTGTTTTCCCGCACATTCCATGACATTGACAGATCCCACCATCGGCCTTGTCGTCATTGACACCAACATCGCGCTCGACCTGCTGGTCTTCGAAGACCCCGCGTGGGGCCCGCTGACCGAGCGGCTCGCCGCCGGCGAACTGAGCTGGCTGGCCACCGCCGCCATGCGCACGGAGTTGCAGCGCGTGCTGGGCTACCCGCTGATCGCCCGGCGCATGGCCCAGCGCGAACTGCAGCCGCCCGCGGTGCTCGCCGACTTCGACACACGCGTGCGCATGCTCGACGGCACGCCGCCGCGCGCGCCCTGCGTGTGCAGCGACCCCGACGACCAGATCTTCATCGACCTTGCCGTGGCGCACAGGGCGCTGCTGCTGAGCAAGGACCGGGCGGTGCTGTCGATGAAGAAGAGGCTGGCGCTGCGCGGGGTGGTGGTGCAGGCGGCGTACGCGGGCTAGCGGCGATGTTGGTTCCTGGCGTCAGGAATCAATTGACAACCTTTTCATCACCGAATTTGCTGGAAGCGGCTCTACATTTTCAGCAGGGCGAGGGGTTGCGGTGACGGCATCGCGGGGTTCCGCTTGCCTCGAGCAACTGGAAATCATGCAGCCATCCTTCGCGGCCCTCTGGGCAAACCACCCGACGATCAAGGGCGATGATGCCTTGCTGGACAAGAACATCTACAAGGATCAATGTGCCATCAACGTTGGAGCGGCATTCATCCGCTCCAGCCTGAGCCTCGGCAGCTTTCCGGGCGTCTACTCGTGGCAGAAGGACAGCCCGAAGTACCCGATCAGGGCCCAGGAGCTGGCGAACTGGCTGGACTCGGGCAAGGCCGGTCTGATGTCTCGCACCGAGAAGTACTCGGGCAAGGACGGGTTCGAGAAAATCGCGGGGCGCACGGGTATCGTGTTCGTCCAGAACTATTGGGGCGAGGGGCGGCAGGGTGACCACATTGATCTCTGGAGCGGTTCCCGGATGACGCCCTTTTCATCGTGGTTTCGCATACAGCTGCATCTGTCCTGGGAGGGCTTCATGACCGACTACCGAAAGGCCTCAGCCATCTGGTTCTGGTACGTGCCATGAGACTCGTCGCCCGCATTCTTTCCATCGTGGTGGGAGCCCTTGCGCTTGGCTTCGTTGTCTACAAGGTCATTGGACCTGTAGGGCACTGGTACGAGATCAACTTCGCACAGAACGATGACGACCTGGGCCGAGCGTACATGGTTGCACTTGCTGTCCAACTTGCTGCATTGATTGTTGGAGGTTGGCTCGGTGATTGGCTGTTTCGCAAGTGGCGACAGAAGCGGCATCTGCCGTGAGCGCGGCGGGCCCGACGAGGTTGCTCGGCCAGTTGTTCTGTATCCTGGTCGGAGCTCTGGGGCTCGGCCTCTTGGTGACTAAGGGCGTGCTCGTCCCCATCGGCCAGTGGTACGAGATGCACAAAGCCCGCAGTGAGAGCGATCTGTCGCAGGCTTTCGCCATCGCTCTTGCGGTACAGGCCCTTTGCGCAGTCATCGGCGGCTGGCTCGGCAACCGACTGTTCCGCAGATGCCGCCGCAAGCGCCTCGCCGCGTCCAGTCGCCGCTAGTGCTGCACCCCATTGCCAGGCTGCAGATGCCACCGCCCCAGCAGCCGCGCCACGGCCCGCACACGCTGCGTATCGCGCCCCCAGCGCCGGCTGGCCGGCAGCTTCTGTGCCCACTTCATGCGGCGCGCGGCATTCGCGATGCGCTCGCGCACCTCTTCGCCCACGCCGGCCAGGGCCGCGTGCCAGTGCTGGCCTGCGGCCTGCGGCGCGGCGGCCTCGAGCATCATGGCGGTGGAGTGCAGGTAGCTGAGCCAGTCGCGGGCCTGGCATTCGGCCAGGGTCATGACCTCGGCGGGGTCGTCCTCGAAGTCGATGTAGCCGATCACGCCGTCGGGGCACTGCACGAGGTTGCGGTCGAAGGCCTGGCTCAGGTGCTGGCCGCGCACGTGCACGGCGGCGATGGCGGCGAGGCCTTCGCGCCATACCGACAGCAGCGCGGCGGGGCCGGCGGCCGCGGCCTGGTCGAGCCGCTCCTGCAGCACGACGGTCGCGCGGCCGCTTTCGCCGAGGTCGGAAATCAGCAGGCCGTCGGGCTGCTGCGCCAGCACCACCGGCACGCGCAGGCCGGCGGCGGCGAGCTGCTTGAGCCGGCGCGCCTCGGTGGCGATGGCGGCCTCGCCGCCGGGGTTGGGCACGGGCTTGATGATGTCCAGCCGCGCCATGCGCGCGACTGCCGCCATCACGCGGTAGCCCCACTTGCCGTGGCGCGGGCCGGCCTTCTTGAGCCACACGCGCTCGCTGCCGAAGCGGTGGCTGGCCACGTTCTTCTGCTGCTGCGGCAGGGTCGCGCGCAGGAACTCGGCGTAGTCGCCGGGCGCGGGCGGGCTGGGAGAAATCGCGTCAAGGGGCGCGGGCGCCGAAGCTGCGCCCTTGCGCGTTTGCGGGCGCCGGCTGGCGCCTCTACTCAGTGGGTTCATGCGGCCATTGCGAAACCCGCCACCAGCCCCTGCGGGCCCTGCGTGACGGGCTGGAAACTCTCTGCACTGGCCAGCGGCCAGTAGGTACGGAAGACATTGTGCTGCTCGTCGAGCGGGCCGAGCAGGGCGCCCGGCTGCACCTGCATCACCAGGTTGCTCAACAGGCGCACCTCGGTGTCGGAAATGCGGCGCACGATGTGGTGCGCGGTGATCTGCTGCGGATGGTCCAGGCCCGCGGCCTGCACCAGCTCCTGCAGCGCGTGCAGCGTGCTGCGATGGAAGTTCTGCACCCGCTCGGCCTTGGTCGGCACCACCAGCGCCTTCTGGCGCAGCGGGTCCTGCGTGGTCACGCCCGTGGGGCAGTGGCCGGTGTGGCAGCTCTGCGCCTGGATGCAGCCCAGGGCCATCATGAAGCCGCGCGCCGCGTTGCACCAGTCGGCGCCCAGCGCCATCATGCGCGCCACGTCGAAGGCGGTGATCACCTTGGCGGCGCAGCCGATCTTGATGCGGTGGCGCAGGTTCACGCCCACCAGCGTGTTGTGCACCAGCAGCAGCCCTTCCTGCAGCGGCGCGCCCACGTGGTCGCTGAACTCGACCGGTGCCGCGCCGGTGCCGCCCTCGGCGCCGTCGACCACGATGAAGTCGGGCGTGATGCCGGTGGCCTGCATCGCCTTGACGATGCCGAACCATTCCCACGGATGGCCCAGGCAGAACTTGAAGCCGGTGGGCTTGCCGCCCGAGAGTTCGCGCAGCCGGGCGACGAAATGCATCATTTCCGTAGGCGTGGAAAAGGCGCTGTGCGAGGCGGGCGAGATGCAGTCCACGCCCACCGGCACGCCGCGCGCTGCCGCGATCTCGGGCGTGACCTTGGGGGCCGGCAGTACGCCGCCGTGGCCGGGCTTGGCGCCCTGGCTCAGCTTGATCTCGATCATCTTCACCTGCGGGTCGCGCGCGTTGGCGGTGAAGCGCTCCTCGCTGAAGCTGCCGTCGTCGTTGCGGCAGCCGAAGTAGCCCGAGCCGATCTCCCAGATCAGGTCGCCGCCGTGCACGCGATGGTGCTGCGAAATCGAGCCTTCCCCGGTATCGTGCGCGAAGCCGCCCAACTTGGCGCCCTTGTTGAGCGCGAGGATCGCGTTGGCCGACAGGGCGCCGAAACTCATGGCCGAGATGTTGAACACGCTGGCGCTGTACGGCTGCGTGCAGATCTGCGCCGGGTTCGCGCCGGCCGGCTGCGGCGTGCCGCCGATCACGATGCGGAAATCGTGGCCGGCCAGTTTGGTCGGCCGCATCGAGTGGTTGATCCACTCGTAGCCCGCGATGGTCACGTTGATCTGCGTGCCGAAGGGGCGGTTGTCGGGGTCGCCCTTGGCGCGCTGGTACACCAGCGAGCGCTGGGCGCGCGAGAAGGGCGCGGCCTCGGAGTCGCTCTCGATGAAGTATTGCCGCATTTCGGGGCGGATGAACTCCAGCAGGAAGCGCAGGTGGCCGATCACCGGGTAGTTGCGCAGGATGGCGTGCCGGGCCTGCCGAAGGTCGTGTACGCCGGTACCTGTGAGTACCGCGAAAACCGCCACCCCGATCCAGGCCAGCCACAGGTGCGGCGAAACCAGCACGAAGGCCAGGCAGGCCACCAGACCGACCACGCACAGGGCGAAGGCGCTGTAGCGCGTCGGAAACGGAATAATCGTGGGCATAGAAGAAATAGTCTCGACCGTGGCCTGCTGCATCATAGAGGGCTGCCTCGAACTTGCCATGACGACCATTCCCGACCCCATTTCGCCCTCCGACAGCACCCCCGCCGCCCGCACCCCCCTCGGTCCCGACGACTTCGACGCCCTCGACCAGGCCCTCGACGCCATGCGCGAGCACGACGAGGAAATCCCCCAGTGGGAGTTCTGCGAGGGCTTCATGGCCGCCCTGATCTGCACCCGCCGGCCCATCATGCCCTCCGAATACTGGCCCGTTTTGCTGGGCGACAGCTTCTCGTCCGCCCAGCACATGGAGTTCGTCTGGAACTGGAAGCGCCGCTGGATCGAGATCGAGGAGGGCCTCGACGCCCCCGTTGAAACCCTCGACGACGAACGCAGCTGGCAGCCCGAGGTGCTCGACACCCGCGGCGCCATCGCCTCCCTGCCCGAGGAAGAGCGCGCAGAAGTGGCCGGCGAGGCCATTCCCTCCTTCGCCCAGGTCTGGGCGCTGGGCTTCATGTACGCCGTGGAGAACTGGCCCGAGGACTGGGCCGAGCCGCGCGACAAGGACGCCGCGCGCATGCTGAACGACGCGCTGGACAACATCGTCGCCCTCACCGAGGACGACACCGGCAAGCCCGTGCTGTCGATGTACAGCGACGAGGCACCGCCCAGCGTGAGCCAGCAGCGGCTCGATGACTTCGGCGCCGCCATCTGGGCGGTGTACGACCTGCGCCAGCTCTGGAAGAGCCTCGGGCCGAAGGCCGAGACCATCCGCAAGGAAGCAACCCCTGGCCGCAACGATCCATGCCCCTGCGGCAGCGGCAAAAAGTACAAGAAGTGCCACGGTGCCACCTGACAGCGGCACCGCCGGCGATGCTGCGCCCCTGACGCCGCGCGCGGCCTGGGCGATGGTCCTGGCGCTGTGCGCCGGGGTCGCGCTGAGCCAGGCGTTCCGCACGGTGGGCGCCATCATGGCGAGCCCGCTGCAGGCCGATTTCCATCTTTCCGCACAGGCCCTCGGGATCTTCTCGGGGGCTTTTCATTTTGCGTTCGGCGCGATGCAGCTCTTCATGGGCATCGGCATCGACCTGCACGGCGTGCGCCGCACGGTGCTGGTTGCCTTTCCTGTCGCGATCGCGGGGGCGCTGCTGTCGGCGGTGTCGTCCAGCTACCTGGTGCTGGTGGCGGGGCAGGCGCTGATCGGCGTGGGCTGCGCGCCGGCTTTCCTGGTGTGCACGGTGTTCATCGCGCGGCACTTTCCGCCGGCGCGCTTCGCGACCGTGTCGGGCATGGTGCTGGCCATCGGCGGCGTGGGCATGCTGGTCACCGGCACGCCTCTGGCTTGGCTGGTGCAGGCGTATTCATGGCGCGCGGGTTTCCTGGTGCTGGCTCTCGCCGCGGCGCTGGCGTGGCTGGCGATCTGGTTCTGGGTGCACGAGCCCGCCACGGCCTCGGCGGGCAAGCGCGAGTCGGTCCCCGAGGCCATCCGCCAGTTCGGCGCGCTCTTCGCCATGCCGCACACGCTGGGCATCATGGTGCTGGGCGCCGTCACCTACGCCGCCTTCATCTCGCTGCGCGGCCTCTGGCTGGGCCCGCTGATGATGGAGCGCCACGGCTACTCGCTGGTGCAGAGCGGCAACGTGGCGCTGGCGGTGTCGGTGATCTCGCTCGTCGGCGCGCCGCTGTTCGGCCGGCTCGACCGCAGCGACGCCGTCTCGCGCCGCCGCTGGATCCTGGTCTGCGGCCTGGGCTACGCGGGCCTCTTCGCGCTCATCGCGGTGCTGCACTCGGCCTGGCTCGACATCGCCGGCATGGTGCTGATCGGCGTGCTCTCGGGCTTCATCGTCTGGCAGTACGCCGACGTGCGCGGCGCCTATCCCGCCACGCTCACCGGCCGCGCGATGGCCGTCTTCACGATGGCGATGTTCCTCGGCGTGGCATTGATGCAGTGGGGCACGGGCGTGGCCGCATCGATTGCGGCGGCGCATGGCGCCGATCCGCTCACGGCCGTGCTGGCGACCATCGCCGCGCTGCTGGTCGCGGGCATCGCGGCGTTCGCGTGGCTGCCCGCGCCGAAGAATTCTTCGGCCTGATCAGGGAACACCGCGGAACCGGCTCTGCCGGGCCACAGGCGTTGCCCCCGGTAGGGGGTGGCGTAGCGACACGAAGTGCGCGCAGCCTGGGGGCGAGCCCTGTTCAAATCTTGAAGGCGCGCTGGATGTCGGGGCGCACCAGGTCGACATAGTCGCGGTGCTTGCGGATGTAGCCCGCGATGAACTGGCACACCGGAATCACATGCAGCCCCTTGGCGCGCGCCTCTCCGAGCACGTGCTTCGCGATGCCCGAGCCCACGCCCTTGCCCTCGAACTCGGGCAGCACTTCGGTGTGGGTGAACATGATCGCGTCGGTCAGCAGGTTGTATTCGGCATAGCCGGCCAGCTTGCCGTCGAGCGTGGCCTCGTAGCGGTGCTGGGCTTCGTTGTTGGAGAAGGCGAGGGCGGTGTCGTTGGTGTTGCTCATGGCTGTCGTGCGAGAAAGGTTGCGAGGTTGGCTGCGGCGGTGGCGCGCACCTTCTTGCGCAGCATGGGCGACCAGCCGAGCAGCAGGCCCGGCGTGCCGAGCGCCTGGCGCGACCAGGTCCAGAAGGGGAAGCTGTCGCGGTGCGTGGCGATCAGCCCGTCGGGCGTGAAGGTGAAGCGCGCGTCGATGCTGTTGTCCACGATGCGGCCGGTGGCGGTGAAGCGGTAGTGCGCGTCCCAGTGTGCGCTGCCGGTGCTGTCGTCGGCCTTCACGTCGCGCCAGGTCAGCTTCCACACGTCGGCGCCCTTGGCCCTGGTGCCGCCGGCCAGCATGCGCCACATGCCGCCCACCTCGCGGCGCCCGCGCAGCGAAAAGGCCTCGTCGTCGAACACCGCGTCGGGTGCGTAGCAGGCTTCCATGGTGGGGGCGTCCAGCTTGGCGAAGGCGCTGTAGAAGCGCTCGATGGTCTGGGCATTGGTGGCTGCGGTCATGAGGCCTCTTGGCGTTGGTTGTGGGCGTGGCGCGGCGTCTAGATGGACGCGGGGATGTTGCGCGCCAGGAAATCATAGACGGCGCGGATGCGGCGGTCGGTGCGGATCTCGCGGTGCACCGCGAGCCACACCGGCAGCGACCTGATCTTCAGCTGCGGCAGCACCCGCACCACGGCGCTGTCGGTGCGCGCCAGCGATTCGCTGACGAAGCCGATGCCCATGCCCTGCCGCAGCGCCTCCCAGTAGGCGCCCATGTCGTCGGTGCGGAAGCAGAAATGCTCGCGCTGCAGCGGCGTGCCCAGTTGGGCCGACATCCGGATGATGGTGTCGATGCTGTCGTAGCCCAGCACGTCGTGCCGGTACAGATCGGAGGTCTGCCGTGGCGTGCCCCGGCGGCGCAGGTAGTCGGAATGGGCGAAGGCGCCCAGCGCGAAGCTGCCGATGCGGCGCGCCACCAGCGTGGCCGTCGTGGGCTGCGACATGCGGATGGCGATGTCGGCCTCGCGCTGCAGCAGGTTGCTGTTTTCGCTGGTCGACACCAGGTCGACCTGGATCTCGGGCAGTTCCTGGCGCATGCGCACCAGCAGGCTCGGCAGCATCTGGCGCGCGGTGGCCTGGCTGGCCGAGATGCGCACCGAGCCCGCCGTCTGCGCGCTGGCGCCCGACACGCTGCGCGACAGCGCCTGCGCGCCGCTTTCCATGGCGCGGGCCGAGTCCGCCAGTCGCTCGGCCATGGCTGTCGGCTGCAGGCCGCGGCCGGTGCGCTCGAACAGCATCACGCCCAGCTGCGACTCCAGTTCCGCGATGTGGCGCCCCAGCGTCGGCTGGCTGGTACCCGTCGCGCGCGCAGCCTTCAGCAGACTGCCGTGGTCGAGCGCGGCCAGGAATGCGCGCACCAGCCGCCAGTCGAAGCCCAGGTCGTTGTCCGCTCTCATCGGGTATTCAGTTCTGCATAGCAGTTATGGAAGCTTAAGCCATTGTTAACCGGTGGCCCGCTTTCGATAATCCGCGCAATGGATGAGCGTAGAAACTTTGTCCGGCTGCTGGGAGGCGGCGTTGTCGTGGCGGCGGGTGCGGCCGCGCTGGCGACCTGGTGGCTGAACTCGGAAGTGCCGGCCGCCGCGCTGGAGATATGGAACGGCCCCGGCGACGAGCCCGACCTGCGCAAGCGCGCGGTCGCCTACGCCGTCACCGCCCCCACCGCCTACAACCGCCAGCCCTGGCTGGTAGACCTGCGCGAGCCCGACGCCATCGTGGTGTATTGCGACCGGGAGCGCGTGCAGCCCGAGACCGACCCTTTCGGCCGCCAGGTGCTTATCGGCCATGGCGCCTTCATCGAGCTGCTGGTGATGGCGCTCGCCCAGCACGGCCTGCAGGCCAGCGTGCAGCTGTGGCCGCAGGGCGAGCTGAGCGGCGAGCCGCTGCGCTGGCCGCACATTCCGGTGGCGCGGCTGCGGCTGGCGGGCGGCGGCGTGCCCGATCCGCTCTTCGCGCAGGTGCTGCGGCGGCGCACGCCCAAGCAGCGCTTCGACCTCACGCGGCCGGTGTCGGCCGACATCCTGCAGGGCCTGGCCTCGATGGTGCCCACGGGCGGCATGGTGAGCTCGGCCGGCACGGTGGACATGGCGCGGGTGCTGCCGCTGCGCAAGCTCTGCGCCGAGGCCGCGCGGGTGGAGCTCACCACCCCCGGCACGGCGATGGAAAACCTGAGGCTGCTGCGCGTCGGGCCTCAGGAAATCCTCGCGCACCGCGACGGCTTCTCGCTGAACGACCCGGCACTGCGCATCGCCGTCGCGCTGGGCCAGTTCGACCGCCGCACGCCGGCTTCCGAGGAGAGCCTGTCGTTCCGCCAGACCCTGCAGCTCTTCGAGGACCAGGCCAACACCGCGATGGGCTTCATCTGGCTCAGCACGCGCGGCAACAGCCGAACCGAGCAGATCGCGGCAGGCCGCGCCTACGTGCGCCAGCAGTTGCGCGCCACCGACCTGGGCCTGGGCATGCACCCGATGAGCCAGCCGCTGGAGGAATTCGCCGAAATGGCGCCGCACCACGCCGCCGCGCACGACATGCTGCTGGGCACCGCGCCGCCGCGCGACAGGCGCAGCCCCACGGTGCAGATGATGTGCCGCCTCGGCTATCCGATGGCGCCGGTGCCGCCCGCGCCGCGCCGGCCGCTGGCCGACTTCATGACGGCCTGAATTCCAGGCTCAGCGCGCGAGCAGCAGCTCGACCAGCGTCTGCAGCGAGTGGTGCACCGTCGCCGCGCGCACCGTGGCCCGGTCACCATCGAAACGGCGGCGCTCGGCGCGCACCGCGCCATCGACCGACCAGCCGAACCACACCGTGCCCACCGGCTTGTCCGGCGTGCCGCCCGTGGGGCCGGCCACGCCGGTTACGGCCAGCGCCACGCGCGAGGGCGGGGAATGCGCGATTGCGCCTGTGGCCATGGCCCGCGCCACCGGCTCGCTGACCGCGCCGTTCGCGGCGATCACGCCGGCGTCCACGCCAAGCAGCTCGGTCTTGGCCTCGTTGGAATAGGTGATGAAGCCGCGCTCGAACCACGCGCTCGAGCCCGCCAGGTCGGTGCAGGCCGCGCCGATCAGCCCGCCGGTGCAGCTCTCGGCGGTGGCCAGCATCCAGCCCTTTTTCTGCAGCAGCTCGGCCAGCACCACGACGAGTTCGGGCGTGTCGTGGTCCGCGAGGGCTTTCTTCAGTTGCATGGGAGAGGAGAAGGGGAAGAAGAGGAATCGATGATGCTCACCACGCGCGCCACAGCGCGATGACCAGCAGCGTGCAGAAGGCCGCCACCAGGTCGTCCAGGATGATGCCGAAGCCCGCGCGCCACCAGCTCACGCGCACGGCGTCGCGCTGCTTGAAGAGCGCATCGGCCCAGGCCACCGGGCCGGGCTTGGCGGCATCGAAGTAGCGGAAGAGCAGGAAGGCGACGGTCTGCGCGAGCAGGCCTGCGGGGGTCACCAGCCACAGCACGATCCAGAAGGCGATCACCTCGTCCCACACCACGGGGCTGGGGTCGGCCACGTTCATGTCGCGCGCGGTCACGGTGCAGGCCCACCAGCCGATGGGCAGCGAGGCCGCGATGATCCAGCCGATGGTGGCCGTCGTGAACCACAGCTGCATCACCGAGAACGCCACCCAGGCCCACAGCGTGCCCACCGTGCCGGGTGCCAGGCGCGAGAGGCCCGAACCGAAGCCCAGCGCGATGAAGTGCGCGGGGTGGGACAGCAGGAAGCGCAGCGTGGCGCGGCGCATCGGTGGTCGGGGCATGGCGCCGGAAGTCGTGGTGGACGAGGAGGAAGACGGGGACGAAGTATTGGGGGAAGCGGCTTGCATCGGGAAAGGAGTGTCGCGCATCCGGAGGTGGGTCGGTCCGGTGATGTTTTATTTATCAAAGCAATAGCTTGTTTAATTTGTTGGCGGCGCCTAGTATCCGGGCTCGTTCCGCTTCTTCTGGCCTTCCGGCCTGCGCCATGGCTTCCGCGTCTTCTCCTTCTTCCTCCTCCTCTTCTTCCGCCGCCCTGCATCCCCCGTCCTCCACCGCCGCCTGGAGCGAGCTCTTCAGCGGCCGCAACGGCTGGCGCGCGCTGGCGCTCACGGGCGGTGTCGCGCTGCATGCAGTCAACGTCCACATCGTGACCACCGTGCTGCCCTCGGTGGTGCGCGAGATCGGCGGGCTCGACTGGTACGCCTGGAGCACCACGCTCTTCGTGATCGGCTCGATCCTCGGCGCCACGCTGTCGGTGCGGCTGCTCGCGGTGCTGGGCCCGCGCGGCGCCTGCCTGGCGGCACTGGCGGTGTTCGGCGCCGGCTCGGTCGGCTGCGCGCTCGCGCCGGCCATGCCGTGGATGCTGGCCGGCCGCACGGTGCAGGGGCTGGGCGGCGGGCTGCTCGCGGCGCTGAGCTACGGGCTGATCCAGCTGGTGTTCGAGCAGCGGCTGTGGCCGCGCGCAGTGGCGCTGGTGTCGGGCATGTGGGGCGTGGCCACGCTGTGCGGGCCGGCCGTGGGCGGGCTCTTCGCGCAGGCCGGGCATTGGCGCTGGGCCTTCTGGTTCCTGCTGCCGGTGGCGGCGGGGCAGGCGCTGCTGGTGCTCGTGCAGCTGCGGCCGTCGATGGGCGTGAAGCACGAGCGGCCCGCCGCCGCGCCGCGCGTGCCGGCATTGCAGATCGGCCTGCTCGCGGCCTCGGTGCTCGCCATCGCGGCCAGCGGCCTCGTGCCCGACCTGCGCTGGCAGGCCGCCGGCGTGGCGGCGGGGCTGGCCATCGGCTTCGCTGCCACCCGCATCGACAGCCGCGCCGCCGTGCGCGTGCTGCCGCACGGCGCCTACGCCGTGAGCGCGCCGCTGGGCGCCATCTACGCCAGCGTGGCGCTGCTGCTGATCGGCAGCACCACCGAAATCTTCGTGCCGTACTTCCTGCAGCTGCTGCACAGCCACTCGCCGCTGGCGGCGGGCTATCTCACGGCCGCGATGGCGGGCGGCTGGAGCGCGGGCTCGCTGCTGTCTTCGGGCCGCACCGGCGCGGGCGCCGACCGCATGCTGCGCGCCGGACCGGTGGCCTGCACGCTGGGGCTGCTGGCGCTCGCATGGCTGCTGCCTTCGCCGGGTGAGATGGACGCGGGATTCGAGACCGTGCTGATCGCCATCGCGCTGGCGGCCGTGGGGCTCGGCGTGGGCATCGGCTGGCCGCACCTGATCACGCGCGTGATGTCGCTGGCGCCGAAGGGCGAGCAGGGGCTGGCCTCGGCCTCGATCACCACCGTGCAGCTCTACGGCATGGCCGTGGGCGCGGCGGTGGCGGGGCTGGTGGCGAACGCGGCGGGGCTCAGCGTGCCGGGCGGCGCTGAAGGGGCGAAATCGGCGGCCGTGTGGCTGTTCGCGGGATTCGCGTTCGCGCCGGCCGCCGCGGCATGGCTCGCGTACCGCGTCGTCGCGCGGCGCAGCTGGTGAAAGCAGTAGCTCAGGCCACCACGCCTTCCCAGGCCAGCGCCTTGCGGCGCGCGCGGATGCGTTTGCCCTCGCCGCGCAGCATGCCCACCAGGTCGTAGACCTCGGCCGGCAGGTGCGCGCCGCGCCAGGCCACGTGCTGGTCGGCGCGGCACAGCACGAGGCGGTGGGTGTAGGCCTTGGGCACCTCTTCCGTCTCGATGTCGAGCACGGTGAGCGGCATGTTGTAGGCGGCGGCGGCGCGTTCCAGCGGGCGCACGTCCACGCTGCGGTCGAAGCGCAGCATGGTGTAGCCGGGGCCGAAGGCGTCGTAGAGCGAGCGGCCGTCGGCCAGCCAGAAGTGCGGCGCGCGGCAGCCGGGCACGGTGGAAGGCGTGAACTCGCCCATGGAGTAGGGCGGCGCCATGTGCTCGCCGTCCGCGATGATGATCGGCGAGCCGCTGTAGAAGTAGCCGAAGTTCAGGCCCCCGCAGCAGAACTGCTGCACGTTCAGCTCGTAGGCCTCGTGGCCGATCTCGGCGCGCAGCGCGTCGCCGGCGGGGCCGGGTTCCTCTATGTTGTGCGGCACGGCGCGGCGCGCGCGGATCATCTTCTGCGCGTGGTTCATCGCGAAGTTCGACACCTGCTCGGTGATCGGCAGGCGCTCGGCCTCGTAGGCGTCGAGCATGGCTTCGTCGCCCCAGCCCTGCACCACGGCGCCCAGCAGCCACGAGAGATTCAGCGCGTCGGCGATGCCCGCGTTCATGCCGTAGCCCGCGTAGGGCACCCACAGGTGCGCCGCGTCGCCCGCGAGGAATACGCGGCCCTCGCGGAAGCGGTTGGCCACGAGGCGGCGGCCGATCCAGTCTTCCTTGCTGATGATCTCGTACTCGAAGTCGGGGCCCACGCCGAGGATCTCGCGCAGCGAGCGGTCGCGATCGACCGAATCGAACTCGGGCTCCTCGGCGTTCAGGTGGTTGTGCACCAGCCAGGTCTCCCGCCCGTCGATGGCGAACATCGTGCCGCAGCGGCGCGGGTTCATCGCGTAGTACGACCACGCCGGCTTGCCCGGAATCAGCGCGCGCAACCCCGGCGCGCGGATGAATGTGGACTGCACGCGCTGGATCACCGCCGTGCCCTCGAGCTTCGCGCCGATCTGCTTGCGCACGGCCGATGAGCCGCCGTCGCAGCCCACCATGTAGCGGCAGCGAATGCTGCGCGTGACGCCGCTGTCCATGTCGGTGGCGATCGCGGTCACGCCCGTGTCGTCCTGCGTGAAGCCCGCGAACTGCGTGCGGTTGAGCAGCTGCACGCCAGGCAGCGCGGCCGTGTGCTTCAACAGGATGGGCTCCAGGTAGATCTGGTTGATGCGGTGCGGCGGCTCGGGCGTGGGCCACCATGCGTCGGGGCCCTCGGTCTCGGTGTAGCGGTCGCGCCGGCACGGAATGGGAATGCGCGTGAGCTCCGTGCCGGTGACGCTGGTGCGGAACACCACGTCGTTCGGGTAGTCGGCAGGCAGGCCCGCATCGCGCAGCTTCTGCGCCACGCCCAGGCGGCGGAACTGCTCCATGGTGCGCGAGGCCACGTGGTTGCACTTCACGTTCGGCGGCTCTGCGAAGCGGCGCGTCTCGCAGATCGCGACCGAGACGCCGCGCGAGGCGAGGTCCATGGCCAGCGTGAGGCCCACCGGGCCGGCGCCGATGATCAGTACGTCGGCTTGCAGTGCGCGGGTGTGGTCGAGGTCGGTCATGTTCTGGCGGCGGTGTCGTCAGTCGAGCCGGATGCGGGCGGTCTGGATCACCTTCGCCCACTTCTTCGTCTCGGATCGGATGTAGGCCTCGAAGGCCTCGGGCGAGGTCGGCGCTGGCTCGGCACCGAGGTTGCGCATCGTGGCCTTGATCTGCTCGTCGCCCAGCGCCGCGTTGATCTCGGCGTTCAGCCGCGCGACGATGGGCGCCGGCGTGCCTGCGGGCGCGACCACGCCGAACCAGCCGGTGGAGTCGTAGCCGGGCAGGCCGGCCTCGGCCACCGTGGGCACCTCGGGCAGCATCGGCACGCGCTGCGCGCTGGTCACCGAGAAGGCGATCAGCTTGCCGGCCCTGATCTGCTGCAGCGAGGCGGGCAGGTCGACCAGCGCGAGCGGAATCTGCCCCGCGATGGCGTCGAGCGCCGCCGGGCCCGAGCCGCGGTAGGGCACCTCGACGAACTTCACCTCGGCCATCTGCGCGAAGAGCGCCGCCGACAGGTGCATGGCCGTGCCGTTGCCGCCATGGCCGATCGAGAGCGTGCTGGGGCTGGCCTTGGCCAGCGCGATCAGCTCGCGCTGCGTGCGCGCGGCGATGGAAGGATGTCCCACGATCACGAAGGGCGTGGCCGCGACCATGCCCACGGGCTTGAAGTCCTTCACCGGGTCGAAGGGCATCTGCGGATAGAGGCTCACGTTGGCCGTCAGCGCGCCCGCCGCGCCAAGCCCCAGCGTGTAGCCGTCGGCGGGCGTCTTTGCCACCAGAGAGAGGCCGACGTTGCCGCCCGCGCCGGGCTTGTTGTCGATGACCACGGGCTGGCCCAGCTTCTCGTTGAGCCGGGGCACCAAGAGGCGCATCACCGCGTCGGCGCTGCCGCCGGGCGGGAAGGTCACGACGAGGCGGATGGGCTTGTTCGGGAAGTCCCCAGCGGGAGGCTGGGATGGCGGTGGCGAGGACGAAAGCGTTTGCGCGAAGCTCCTGCCGCCGGTCAGCGCCGCGCCCGCCGCGGTGAGCAGCAGCTGCCGGCGAAGCGCGCTCTTCCCGGGGGCAAGAGGTGCAGCGGCCATCAGGACTCCTTGAATGTGATGTGTCTTTTCGATGATTGAACGATGGGCGGATTCATTCGTAAATCAAGAAATTTCTAATGAAATATCATCTTTGCTGATGAATGCGAACTTCAGTCCTACGATCCGCCAGCTGCGCGCGTTCCTCGCCGTCTACCAGCTGAAACAGCTCAGCGCGGCGGCCCAGCGGCTGTTCGTCACGCAGTCGGCGGTGAGCATGCTGATCCGCCAGCTCGAGGAGGGGCTGGACACCCGCCTCTTCGACCGCACCACGCGTTCGCTCAAGGCCACGGCGGCGGCCGAGCAGATGGTGTCGACGGTCGAGCGCATCCTGCGCGACGTGGATTCGCTGTCGAACGACTTCCGCGAGCTGGCCGCGCTCGAACGCGGCCGCGTCACGCTCGCCATCACGCCCACGCTCGCGGCCCTGCTGCTGCCCGATGCCATGCGCGCCTTCAACGAGCAGCACCCCGGCGTGCGCGTGCTGGTGAACGACTGCGCGCCCGACCAGTTCATCTCGCGCATCATCG
The DNA here is from genome assembly GCF_048302515.1 of Variovorax sp. 350MFTsu5.1. NCBI lineage: Bacteria > Pseudomonadati > Pseudomonadota > Betaproteobacteria > Burkholderiales > Comamonadaceae > Variovorax > Variovorax sp. 350MFTsu5.1. Next base: position 707,153 of record NZ_CP157620.1, read on the forward strand.
GCGAGCACGTGGACTTCGGCATCGGCACGCCCGAGCGCCCCGGCGCGGAGGTCGAGGTGCAGCGCCTCATGCGCGACCACCTCGCCGTGGTCTGCCGCGAAGACCACCCGCTGGCCAAGCCCCGCGTGGTGCGCTGGAGCGACCTGCGCGGCCACCCCGTCATCACCGTGCGCCCCGGCTACGGCGTGCGCCCGCTCATCGACGGCACCGCCGCCGAGGCGGGCGTGGCGCTCGACGTGGTGAACGAGGTGTCGTTCCTCTCCACCGCCATCTGGATGACGGCAGCCGGCATGGGCGCGTCGATCATGCCCTCGGCCTTCGCGCGCGCGGAGGCCGACTCCTCGCTGGTCATCAAGGTACTGAGCTCGCCGCGCGTGGCGCGCGACATCTCCATCGTCACCAAGCGCGGCCACTCGCTCTCGGCTGCCGCGCGCGCATTCATCGACGCGCTGAAGCGCTCCCTATAATTTTTCCGGAACAACTACAGAGGGGGCCCGGCCCATGAGAACTTTCATTCAACGTCTCGGGGCCATGTCGCTCCTCGTCGCCTTCAGCCTCGCGCTGGTGGCCTGCGGCAACAAGGAGGCCGAGCAGCGCAAGGCCTTCATCTCCTTCCTGCAGACCCGAGTGCTCGACAAGCCCGGCCTGCGCGTGCCGGTGCCCACGGCCGAAGAGAAGGCCTCGTTCGGCGACTACGCGCAGCACTACGCGGTGATCACCGACTTCAACGAAGGCATGAACAAGTCGGTGAGCCAGCCCATGACGCAGATCATGGCCAAGGGCGCGCTTCGCTCCATCGCCGACCTGCCCGCGCGCCGCGACGACCTCAAGGCCGCCAAGGACGGCCTCGGCGGCCTGCGCACCGCGCTCGACCAGCAGTCCGCCAGGGCCGACGCCGCGCACGCGCAGCTCAAGCAGCCCGACGACCTGAAGCAGGTCTACGACAAGGCCTACGCCAAGACCGTGACCACGCCCTCGGCCACCTTCAAGGAAGTGTTCCCCGCGCTCGACACCGTGTTCGACAGCGCGCTGGCCATCGGCGACTTCATGGAGAAGAACAAGTCGAAGATCCAGATCAGCGGCAGCAGCGTCGCCGTGACCGACCCGACGGTGCAGGCCGAGCTCAACAAGATGCTGCAGCAGCTCAACGGGCAGTCGGCGGCCATCAACGCGGCTCAGCAGAAGATGCAGGCCGTGGTGCGCGGAGGATAGGCTCTCCCCCAGGCTGCGCGCACTTCGTGTCGCTTCGCCAACCCCCTTCCGGGGGCAACACCTGAGGCCCGGCAAAGCCGGTTCCTCGGTGTTTCCCGAAAGAGAGGGATTGCAGGAAAACTAGACGAAATGATCGAACGAGCCGAAGCGCTGTGACACCGGCGCGCCGGCCGCGTCGACGATGCGCAGGCCGGCGTCGGCCTCGATGCGGCCGATGCGCGTGACGCGCGTTGAACTGTCCATGCCTGCCTGCCCGACCGCGTTGCGCGCCGAGGCGGGCGCGGTGAAGACCAGCTCGTAGTCGTCGCCGCCCGAAAGCGCGCAGGTGCGGCGCAGCTCCTCGCCCAGGTTGCCGGTGTCGACCGAGATCAGCGCGGTGGCCGCGTCCACGTCGAGCGTGGCGCCCACGCCGCTCGACGCGAGGATGTGGCCCAGGTCGCCGATCAGCCCGTCGCTCACGTCCACCGCCGAAGTGGCGATGCCGCGCAGGGCCTGCCCGAGCGCCACGCGCGGCGTAGGCTGCTCCATGCGCCTGCGCGCCGTATCGAAGGCGTCCGCCGGCAGCACGATCGTGCCCCGGAACACTTCGAGCGCCAGCCGAGCCTCGCCTGGCGTGCCGCTCACCCAGATGTCGTCGCCCGCGCGCGCGCCCGAGCGCAGCAGCGCCGCGCCGGCCGGCACTTCGCCGAACACCGTGATGCAGATGTTGAGCGGGCCGCGCGTGGTGTCGCCGCCTACCAGCTCGCAGCCGTGCGCGTCGGCCAGCGCGAGCAGGCCGCGCGAGAAGCCTTCGAGCCACGGCTCGTCCACGCCGGGCAGCGCCAGCGCGAGCGTGAAGGCCAGTGGCTTCGCACCGCAGGCGGCCAGGTCGCTGAGGTTCACCGCCAGCGCCTTGTGGCCCAGCCGGGCCGGCTCGACGGTGGAAAGAAAGTGCCGTCCCTCGACCAGCATGTCCGAGGAAACGGCGAGCTGCATGCCCGCGGCCGGCGCGAGCAATGCGCAGTCGTCGCCCACGCCCAGCGGGGAGCGCTTGGCGGGGCGCTTGAAGTAGCGTGCGATCAGGTCGAATTCACCCATGGGGGTGAGAGCATAAGCGCTGCGGCGCGGCTCAGCCCTGCCCGCGGAACCGCAGCGCCGCCTGCCGCACCACCTCCGCCAGCAGCCGTTCCTTGCCCTGCTTCTCGCGCAGCCAGCGCGCGTCGTTGCGGTTCGACTCCACGCTGGTGCGCAGCTCGCCCAGCGCCTTGGTGGCGTTGAGCGCCTCGCTGTGCCATTCGAGCTGGGTCATCGTCATCAGGATGTGGTCGCGCAGCGGCATGTGCTGGCCGGTGGCCGGGTCGACGTACACGGCGTCGAGGCCGAAGCGGCAGGCCTGGAAGCGGTTGTAGGTGTAGACGAGGTAGTCGTCTTCCGTCGGCTCGAAGGGCTGCTCCTGCAGGAACCACGCGGCCAGCGACTGCACGTAGCCGGCGAGCGCGGCGGCGCGCTCCACCGTGAGCGGCGTGTCGAACACGCGGATCTCGATGGTGCCGAACTCGGGCTTGGGGCGGATGTCCCAGTAGAAGTCCTTCATGCTGCGCACGACGCCGGTGCGGGTCATGCGCTCGAAATACGCCTCGAACTCCTTCCAGCTCAGCGTGAAGGGCGCACGGCCCGAGAGCGGGAATGCGAACACCGAGTTCAGCCGCGCCGAGTCGAACTGCGTGTCCTGCCCCTGCACGAAGGGCGACGACGCCGACAGCGCGATGAAGTGCGGGATGTAGCGCGACATGCGGTGCAGCATCAGCAGCGCCGCGTCGGCGTCGGGGCAGCCGATGTGCACGTGCTGGCCGAAGATGGTGAACTGCTTGCTCAGGTAGCCGTACAGCTCCGAGAGCTCGCGAAAGCGCGGCTTGTCGTAGATGCGCCGCTCGTGCCACTGCTGGAAGGCATGCGTGCCGCCGCCCACCACCGCGATGTTGAGCTTGTCGGCGTTGCGGATCAGCGCCTCGCGGATCGGCGAGAGCTGCGTGATCACGTCCTGCGCGGAGTGGCAGATGCCGGTCGAGATCTCGATCATGCTCGAGGTCATCTCGGGCACCACGCTGCCGGGCAACGGGGTCTGGGCCATCAGGCGCAGCATGTCCTCGGCGTAGGGGGCGAGGTCGTAATCGTGCGTGTTCACCAGCTGGAGCTCGAGTTCCACGCCGAGCGAGAGCGCCTCCGATTTGTTGAAGGGCTCCAGCTTGACCGCGCGGCTCGCGGGGTCGGCAGGCAGCGGCGCCGAGCGCACGTCGTCGCTGTCCGGGTCGATGGGGGTGGTTGCGGTGGTGCTCATCGCTGCGTGTCCTCGGTGATGCTGAAGGCCCGTGGCGCCCAGGGCACCGAACTTTCTCCCACCGCGTGGATGGCCAGCGTGGCGAGCACCGCGCCCACTACCTCCATCAGCAGGATCGAGGGCAGCGCCACCTGCGTGATCATCGTGCCCAGCAGCGGCGAGGCGGTGGCGAAGTTGGAGGCGATCAGCAGTGCGATGGAGGACAGCGGCGACATCGCGCAGCCGACCCAGAAAGCCTGCTTCCAGCTCGCGCCGCTGCCGGGGTTGGCCACGGCCACGCCGGCGATCTTGGTCAGCAGGCGGATGCCGATGACGGCCAGCACCACGCTGGCCACCGGCAGGGTCCAGTCGGCCTGCGCCGCGACGATGGACACCAGCACGAACATCAGCATGGTCAGCAGCGAGGAGGCCGTGCCCAGCTGCCGCTGCCAGGCCCAGGGCTTGGGGTTGAGCGTCTTGAGCAGCACGCCGCCGATCAGCGCCGCCAGCGGCGCGGAGCCGCCCACGTGCGCGGTGAGCGCCGCGCCGGCCGCGATGATCGCCAGCAGCAGGATGGAGGTGTTCTCGCTCGACGGGCTCATCACCCGCAGCGCCGAGCGCAGCGCCAGCGCCATGATCGCGCCCACCACGAACGACAGGCCCAGCACCACCGCCACCGGGTAGAGCTTCTGCAGCATGGTCTGCGGTGCGCGCTCGATCAGCCCGGCCTGCGCGTAGCCCAGCGCCAGGGCATAGAAGGTGTTGAGCGTGGCCAGCGTCATCGCGCGCTCGGTCACGGGGCCGGCGGCGCGGGTGTCGATGATCACGCGGCTGAGCACCGCCGGCGAGGCGACGATGGCCATCAGCGCGATCGGATTGGCCACCGGTTCGGGCAGGCCCAGCAGCGTGAGCATCCAGTAAACGCCGAAATAGGTGAGCGTGGCTTCGAGCAGGCTCTGCACCAGCACCATCGGGTTGTGGCGGAACCAGCGCAGCGGCAGCCGCCCGCCGGCTTCGAACAGCACCACGGCCGCGCCGAGCTCGAGCAGGAAGAGGCTGATGCCGCGCAGCGGCCAGATCGCGCCCTCGAAGCCGGCGAAGCCCACCACCGCCCCGACCAGCGAGTAGCCGATCACCTTGGGCAGCCCGAGGTAGCGTTGCACGAGATGGCCGGAGGCCGCCGCCGCCGCCAGCAGCAGCGACCACAGCACGGTGGGCAGGCCGGCCGAGGGGCGCACCCACTCGGACCAGAAACCCAGCAGATCGTTGAAGAAGCTCGTCAAATTCATCCAGGAAGGAAAAAGCTCACCGGACGGCTGCGCCAGCGGGCCCAGATCGCGCTGCGGATGCGCGCGCGGTCACCGAGGCTCACGCTGTGCGCGCGCAGCGCCAGGCGGAAAGCGAAGTAGAAACTCACGCTCACATTGAGCGCGCCAATGACCGGGATCGCCGCCACCGCCCACCACAGCGCAGGCTGCTGCAACACAGCCAGGCCGGTGGATGCCGCCGCGGCGGCGATCTGTCCGGCCGACAGTGTCACGTGTCGCACGTCCAGCCCGAGCCCGAAGAAACCCGCGAACGCGGGCAGCAGCCCGAGCATGAGTCCCAGCGAGATGTTGGAGGCGAAGCCTGAAATGTTGGTGCGCATGAAATCGGCCCAGCGACGAGCCCGTGCGGCGCCGAGAAAAGCGCCGATGCGGGGGTTGTAACGCATTGCAGAGTCCAGTCGATGCAGGACAAAGGCGTTTTCTGTCCATCCGGCGATGATGCTGGCCGAAAACAGCAGGATGCCGGTGATTGCCGCATAAAGCGCGGTCGGCCCGGCCAGTGAAAGCGATTTCAGCGTGGCCGCCGCATGGGCCGCGTCCAGCAGGGGCCGTTCCAGCGCGAACTGGAACAGCAGCGTGACAGCCGCCATCGCCGGCACCACCACCAGCACGTTGCCCAGCACCGCCGCCACCTGCGAGCGCACCAGGTTGGCGACCTCGTCGACGAAATCGTCCACGCCCGCGTCCGACCTGATGTGGCGAAGCCGCGCCGCCATGGCCGGCGCCGTCATCGCGGGCTGCTTGGTGGCCAGCGTCAGGTGCAGCAGCTGGATGGCGACGAAGCTGGCCGCGTACATCAGCCCCGCGCTCAGGCCGCTCCAGAAGGCCGACAGCCCCAGCGCGTAGATGCCGAACTTCAGCAGCACCGTGAGGGCGGTGAAAGCGCCGCCGCCAGCCGCCTTCTTCACCATCTGCAGGTAGCTGGCACGGTCGCGGGTGATGTAGTGCTCGCCGGTCTCGGCGCTGCGCTCGGTCACCTTGGCGGCCAGCATAGAGGAGTTGGAGGCGATCAGCGCCCGGATGCTGTTGCGCTCGCCGCCGGCCAGCACCAGCCGGCCGACCAGCCGCGCCACGCTGGGCCCGGGGTTGGCCGCCATCAGGCAGTCGAGCAGCTCGCGGATGCGCAGCACCCGCTCGCGCAGCTGGCGCAGCCGGAACACCAGGCCGACGGAGATGCCGTTGTCTTCCAGGTGCGTGTAGACCGAGGCGGCGGCCGCGCGGCAGGCGTCCAGCCGGTCGCGGAAGACCACGAAGGCGGCCTGCAGCGCCTCTTCGTCGCGCGGCTCGCCGGGGCGGTCGAACATCTGCTCGCGCAGTTCGTCGAGGTCGGCCATCAGCGCGTGGAAGGGGCGCGTTTCACCGACCGCGTCGGTGCTCATGCGCAGGCGCAGCTCGGGCGAGAAGCCGGCGGCCACGACCTGGCTGCTGCAGTAGGTGACGGCGTCCATCACCGTGTGGCGCCAGCGCGGCGCGCCGTCTTCATCGAGTGCGGCGTCGGCCAGCAGGGCGCCGATGCGGCCGAGCTGCGTCTCGTCGAGCAGGGCGATCCAGCCCGCGTCGAACACGCCGGGCAGCACCATGCGGAACAGGTCCGATGCGTCGGTGGTCTCGGGCGTGCCGGGCAGGATCTTGCGGCGCAGCCGCTCGCTCAGCTCGCTGGCGAAGGCGGTGCGCGGGGCGAAGCCGTAGTCGGCCAGGAGCGTGGTGAGGTCGACCGTCTGCGTGAAGACGCGCCACCAGGCGCGCAGCCGCTCGCGCAGCTCGGGCCGCGCCTCGACGGCGTCCAGCAGCAGTTGCACGCGGCCGACGGCCGCCTGCGGCGAGGCGCGGTCGCCGCGCACCCAGTCGAAGATGTCGATGAGCCAGATGTGGCGCTGCGCCACGTCGGCCGAGGGATCGAGGCCGGCAAGCAGCCCCTGCAAGTCGCGCGATGCGGCTGCCATGGAAAGGATCGGGTCAAGTCAGGTAAGGGCCGGGAACAGCGCGGAACTGGCTTTGCCAGGCCGCAGGTGTTGCCCCCGGCGAGGGGGGTGGCGCAGCGGCACGAAGTGCGCGAAGCCTGGGAGCGTACCTAGTGCAACACCCGCGAAACGGGCGCACCGCCGATGTCGGCCTCGAGCACGAACATCGGAATGGGCACGTCGAAGCGTTCGCCTTCCTCGGTCACCACGAAGTAGCTGCCGTGCATCGTGCCGCTCGAAGCCTGCAGGCGGCATCCGCTGGTGTAGCGGAAGGTCTCGCCGGGCGCCAGCAGCGGCTGCTGGCCGATCACGCCCAGCCCTTTCACCTCCTGCGAATGCCCCGAGGCGTCGTTGATCAGCCAGTGGCGGGCAATCAGCTGGGCGGACACCGGACCGGTGTTCGTGATGGTGACGGTGTACGAGAAAGTGTAGATGTTGTCCTTGGCCGAGGACTGGTCGGCAAGGTAGCGGGGTTCGACCTGTACGCTGAAGGGGCTGTGTGACATGGGGCGGATGGTAACGGAGGCTAACGCAGGCCTTTTGTCGGGCTTGCGCCGGCTGCGAGAATGGGGTCCATGAGCACCCCGTTCCGCATCGCGCCTTCCATCCTGTCCGCCGACTTCGCGCACCTCGGCCAAGAACTGACCGACGTGATCGCGGCCGGCGCCGACTGGATCCATTTCGACGTGATGGACAACCATTACGTGCCGAACCTGACCTTCGGCCCGATGATCTGCCAGGCGCTCAAGCCCTACGCCAAGACCGCCGACGGTACCGCGGTGCCGATCGACGTGCACCTCATGATCCAGCCGGTCGACGCCCTGGCGGCCTCCTTCGCGCAAGCGGGCGCCGACTACATCAGTTTCCACCCCGACGCCTCGCCCCACACGCACCGCAGCATCCAGGCCATCAAGGCGGCCGGCTGCAAGGCCGGGCTGGTGTTCAACCCGGGGCTGGGCCTGGAGGCGCTGGACTGGGCCATCGACGACATCGACCTCATCCTGATCATGAGTGTCAACCCCGGCTTCGGCGGCCAGAGCTTCATCGACTCGGCCCTGCGCAAGATCGAACAGGCCCGCAAGCGCATCGAGCAGAGCGGGCGCGACATCCGCCTGGAGGTGGACGGTGGTATCAAGGCCGACAACATCGCGCGCGTGGCCTCCGCCGGCGCCGACACCTTCGTGGCCGGCAGCGCGATCTTCAACGCCAAGGACTACGGCGCCGTCATTTCCGAGATGCGCAAGCAGCTCGCGGGCGTCGTCAGCGCTTGAGCTTCTCGTTGTAGACGCGGTCGCTGGGCGGGCCGCGGTCGGTGTCGACCACGCCGCGCTCCACGTCGTCATGGGCCTTGCGGCCCATCTCGGGCTGGCTGCCTTCCCTGGCCTGCTGGCTGTCCGAGGACTGGTCGCGCTCGTGCGGCAGGCGCGGCGACGACTCGCCGCCCTGCTCCACCTTGGTGTTGCCGCCGCCGGCATCCTTCAGCGGATCGTTGGGCTGCGCCTTGCCGGGGTTGCTCTTGCTGTTCATGCATGGACTCCTTTCGACAGCCACAGAGCCTGCGCCGGCGCTTCGGCCTGCCCGGTAGGACGGCCGAGGCACTCCCTGTAGGCCTTGCCTCGGCCTTTGCGGGTCGCAGCCTGCTGCTATCGAACGCATAGCGCTTTTGCCTGCGGGCGAGGGGCTCCGCAATAATCCCCGGATGTCTTCCGATCCTTTCGCCGACGCGGCAACCGACAGCCTGCGCATCCATTCGTTCGCCTCGCTGAACGCCGGTCCCCGGCTGCTCGTGATGGGCGGCGTGCATGGCGACGAAATCTCCGGTACCCTGGGCATCGAGCGCGTGCTGGGCGAATTCGAGTCCGGCTCGTTGCGGCTCTTGCGCGGCGAACTCACCATGGTGCCGGTGGCCAACCCGCTCGCGCGGCGCCGCCTGCAGCGCGAGGGCGAGCGCAACCTCAACCGCATGTTCCGGCCGACCGGGTCGCCGGCCGACTACGAAGCCCGCGTGACCAACGTGCTGGCCCCGATCATCGAGCGCCACGAGGTGTTGCTCGACCTGCATTCCTTCCAGAGCGAGGGCGAGGCCTTCGCGATGATCGGCCCGCGCGACAACGCCGGCACGCTGGAGCCTTTCGCCCGCTCCTACGAGGAAGGCCAGCTCGCGCTGCACATCGGCACGCCCATCGTGGTGGAGGGCTGGCTCGACATCTACGCCGCCGGCCTCGCGCAGCGCGCGGGCGGCACACCGGCCAGCGAGGCCGAGCTCGACTTCGGCCGCGGCACCAACGAATACATCCGCAGCCGCGGCGGCTATGGCGTGACGCTCGAATGCGGCCAGCACCTCGACCCGCAGGCGCCCGAGGTGGCGTGGCGCGCCATCCGCCGCACCCTGGCACTGCTGGGCATGGCCGCGCTGCCCGAGGGCCTGTCGGGCGGCCCCGCGCAGCCGCCGAAGCTGCTGCGCCTTGCCAGCGTGACCGACCGGCTGCACGAGGAAGACAGCTTCGTGCGCGACTGGGCCACCTTCGACGAAGTGCAGCGCGGCGAGCCCATCGGCATGCGCCACGACGGCACGCTGCTGAGCGCGCCGGACGACGGCTTCATCGTGTTCCCCAACGCGATGGCGCTGCCGGGGGCGGAGTGGTTCTACTTCGCGCGCCCCAGCGAACGCCAGCTCGGACCTGTCGCCAGGGCCGCCGGAGCCACCGGCGCGGCCTGACGGCGCCTGGGGCCGCGCTCCTACATCGCGCGCGCCGGGGCGGCGCACATTCGAGGGGGAAGGAGTGTGCAGCACATGCCCGTCTCGAAAAAAGCACCCGCGCCGCGCGTCCTGTGGAAGGGCGCCATCAGCTTCGGCCTCGTCCACATACCGGTGGCGCTGTATTCGGCCACCGTCGACCACGGCATCGACTTCGACTGGCTCGACAAGAGGACCATGGACCCCGTCGGCTACAAGCGCATCAACAAGAAGACCGGCCGCGAGATCGCGCGCGAGCAGATCGTGAAAGGCATCGAGTACGAGAGCGGCGAGTACGTGGTGCTCAGCGACAAGGAGATCGCCGCCGCCTACCCGAAGACCACGCAGACCATCGAGATCGAGAGCTTCGTGCCGGCCAACGGCATTCCCTTCGTGTACCTGGAGCGCCCCTACTACGTGGCGCCCATCAACCGAGGCGCCAAGGTGTATGCGCTGTTGCGCGAGACCCTGCAGCGCAGCGGACGCGTGGGCGTGGCCCGCGTCGTCATCCAGACCAAGCAGCATCTGGCCGCCCTGGTGCCCGTGGGCCCCGGCCTCGTGCTGAACCTGCTGCGCTGGGGCGCCGACATCCGCCCGTGGACCGACCTGCCGCTGCCCTCCGAAGACGCGAAGAAGGCCGGCCTGCGCCCGCGCGAACTCGAGATGGCGAAGGAACTGGTCGAGGACATGAGCGCCGAGTGGGACCCGGAGGAATTCCGCGACGAATTCAAGGACGAGATCCTGCGGCTGGTCGAAAAGAAGGTGAAGGCCGGCCAGACCGAGACCGTGACGCAGCCTGAGCCGGAAGAAGGCGAACAGGCCGAAGGCCGCGGCGCCAAGGTCATCGACCTGACCGAGCTGCTCAAGCGCAGCCTGCGCAAGGGCGGAGGTGCCAGGGCCAGGAGCGAGGATGCCGAAGAAGAAGAGGAGGAGCAGGAGGAGGAGCCGCGACCCAGGCGCCCCGCCGCGAAGAAACCCAAGACCGGCAAGACCGCCGCGAGAAGCACCGGCGGCACCACGCGCAGCAGGGCGCCGGCGCGCCACCGCCGCGCCGCCTGAGCCCGCCGAGGACCGCACGCCATGGCACGCACCCCATCCTCCTCGTCTTCGTCCACCGCTCGCAAGGCGCTCGCGCGCTACCACGGCAAGCGCGATTTCTCCCGCACGCCGGAGCCCAGGTCCGGTGGCCGGCGCGGCAAGGGCGCGCTGGGCTTCGTCATCCAGAAGCACCACGCGAGCCACCTGCACTACGACTTCAGGCTGGAACTCGACGGCACGCTCAAGAGCTGGGCGGTGCCCAAGGGGCCGTGTCTCGATCCCGGCGTGAAGCGCATGGCGGTGCATGTCGAGGACCATCCCATCTCGTATGCCGACTTCGAGGGCACCATTCCGCCCAAGCAGTACGGCGCGGGCACCGTCATCGTCTGGGATCGCGGCGACTGGCTGCCCGACGGCGACGCGCGCAAGGCGCTGGCGGCCGGCAAGCTCAAGTTCGAGCTGCGCGGCGAGAAGCTGCATGGCCACTGGACGCTGGTGCGCATGCATGGCAAGGGCGACGAATCGCACGAGCCCTGGCTGCTCATCAAGGAGCGCGACGGCGAGGCGCGCGCGCTCGACGACTACGACGTGGTGGAGGCAGAGCCCGCGAGCGTGATCACCGGCCTCGGCGTGGACGAAGTGGGGCAGGCGCCGAGGAAGAAAGCCAAGGCGAAGACAGGAAGCAGCGCGCCGGCGAAGAACGCGGAGCCCAAAAGGAAGAAGGCGGCGCTGCCCGCCACCCTCGAACCCCAGCTCGCCACCCTCGCGTCCTCCCCGCCTTCGTCGCCCGGCGAATGGCTCTACGAGCTCAAGTTCGATGGCTACCGCCTGCTGGCGCGCATCGAGGGCAAGGGAAAAGTGCGCTGCTTCACCCGCAACGGCCACGACTGGAGCGCGAAGCTGCCCGCGCTCGTCGAGGCGCTTTCCAGGCTGCCCACCAGTTCGGCCTGGCTCGACGGCGAGATCACCGTCGACGGTCCCAATGGCGCGCCCGACTTCCAGGCGCTGCAGAACGCCTTCGACCGCGGCGCCACCTCGTCCATCGTCTACTGGCTCTTCGACGCGCCCTTCATCGACGCCGAGGACCTGCGCGACCTGCCGGTCGAGGAGCGCCGCGCGAGGCTGGCCGCGCTGCTCGGCGCAAAGCCGCCCGCGCCGCTGCGCCTGAGCGATGCCTTCGACGCCTCGCCCCGCGACCTGCTCGCGTCGTCCGCGCGCATCGGCTTCGAGGGCATCGTCGCCAAGCGCAAGGGCTCGCCGTACGTGTCGCGGCGCTCGCCGGACTGGATCAAGCTCAAGAATCAGCAGCGCCAGGAATTCGTGATCGGCGGCTACACCGCGCCCAAGGGCACGCGCGCCGGCTTCGGCTCGCTGCTGCTGGGCGTGTACGACGAGGCGGGCGGCCGGCTGCGCTACTGCGGCAACGTGGGCACCGGCTTCGACGCGAACCGCCTCGCCGACATCAAGGCGAAGCTGGACAAACTGGCCACCGACGACTGCCCCTTCGAACCCGTGCCGCGCGGCGTGAAGGCGCAATGGGTCAGGCCTTCGCTGGTGGCCGAGATATCGTTCGGCGAATGGACGCGCGAACACCGCGTGCGCCAGGCCGTGTTCCAGGGCCTGCGCAGCGACAAGCCCGCGCGCGAGATCCGGCGCGAGCGGCCGCAGCGGGTGCGCGTGATCGAGGCCGAAGCTGCCAGGTCGCAGCCCGCGAAGAGCCGCAGTGAAGGAAAGAGCAAGTCCATGTCCCTGAAGATCACCCACGCCGACCGCGTGATCGACAAGCACAGCGGCATCACCAAGGGCGAGCTCGCCGCCTATTACGACAGCGTGGCCAAGCTCATGCTGCCGCACCTGCGCGGCCGGCCGGTGTCGCTGGTGCGCGCGCCCGACGGTGTGGGCGGCGAGCTGTTCTTCCAGAAGCATCTGCAGGCCCGCGAGATTCCCGGCGTGAACCAGCTCGACCCTGCGCTGGACCCGGGCCACGAGCCGCTGCTGCAGATCGACACCAAGGAAGGCCTGCTCGGTGCTTCGCAGATGAACGTCATCGAGCTGCACACCTGGAACGCCACCTCCGACGACATCGGCAGGCCCGACCGCATGACCTTCGACCTCGACCCCGGCGAGGGCGTGGAATGGCCGCAGGTGCAGGAGGCCGCGATGCTGGTGCGCACGCTGCTCGACGAACTGGGCCTGCCGTCCTTCCTGAAGACCAGCGGCGGCAAGGGGCTGCACGTGGTGGTGCCGGTGCGGCGGCAGCACGACTGGGATACCGTCAAGGGCTTCTCGCAGGCCGTCGTGGCGCATCTCGCGCAGACCATTCCGGCGCGCTTCGTCGCCAAGAGCGGGCCGCGCAACCGCGTGGGCAAGGTCTTCGTCGACTACCTGCGCAACGGCTTCGGCGCGACGACAGTGAGCGCATGGTCGGCGCGCTCGCGCCCGGGGCTCGGCATATCGGTGCCGCTCGCGTGGGACGAACTGCCCTCGCTCACCGGCCCCGCGCAGTGGACCGTCGCCAACGCCGCCGAGCGCTTCGAAACCGGCAACAAGCCATGGGCCGGCATGGAGCGCAGCCGCAAGAGCCTCGCTGCCGCGATGAAGCTGCTCGGCTACGGCGGCAAGTAAGGTATTTCTCCCTCCCCCCTTCCGGGGAGGGCAACGCCTACCGCGGCACTTCCTCCGTCGTCACCTCGAAGCGCTTCAGCGTGTTCGCGCCGAACACCATGGTGATCGGCACGTCCGCCGCGTCGCGTCCGCGCGCGATCACCACGCGGCCGATGCGCGGCGTGTTGTGCCGCGCGTCGAAGGTGTACCAGCGGTCGCCCAGGTAGACCTCGAACCATGCGCTGAAGTCCATCGGGTAGGGCGCGGGCGGAACGCCGATGTCGCCGAGGTAGCCCGTCACGTAGCGCGCCGGAATGTTCATCGCGCGGCACAGCGTGATCGCCAGGTGCGCGAAGTCGCGGCACACGCCCGTGCCTTCGCGCAAGCCTTCGAGCGCGGTGCGCGTGGGCCGGGCGTTTCCGTAGTCGAAGCGCAGGTGCCGGTGCACGAAGTCGCAGATCGCCTGCACGCGCGGCCAGCCCGGCGCCGTGTGCGCGAAACTGGCCCACGCGAACGCCAGCAGGTCGCTGTCGACCTCGCAGTAGCGGCTGGGCAGCACGAAGGGAAGCGTTTCCACCGGCAGGTCGGCCGCCATGTGCTGGAGCGCGTCGAAGTCCACCGGGTCGGGCTGGCCGGTGTCGTAGATGAGTGCATGGTTGCGCAGCCGCACGCTGGTCACGCCCTGCGGAACGTGCACGCGGGCGCAGCGGTTGCCGAAGCCGTCGAGGTAGTTGTCGGTGGACAACGAGGGGCTGAGCACGAGGTTCTCGCCGCCCTGCAGATCGCCTTCGCGCGAGGGGTGCACCTGCAGCATGTGGATCAGCGCCGTGGGGGCCGTCACCTCCAGTTCGATGTCGAAGCCGATTCTGATCAACATGGTCAGGCCATGGTAGGCACCCGCACGCGCGGCTCCCACGGGCGGGACCCGCGAAGCTTCGTAGGCGGGCGCGATGCGCTGTCGGCGGGCTCCTACCGCGCCCACGCGTTTTCTCCCACAGCGGGGAAAGGGGCGCCACTACGGGGCGCGCACCGCCTGAAACATAACCTTCGGATTCTTGCAAGTGAGTTCGCCAACAGAGGGGCGAAATACGGAGGGGAACCATGGAGTTTTCGACACTTTTCGACTCGTTCACCAGCACCTGGGGCGACGAGATCCTCGTATGGGGCGTGGCCGCGGTCGCAGGCTGCATCTGCCTGATCGCCCTGGTCAACGTGCTCGACATGTTCCTGGACAACGGCGAAGCGGGCTGATGAACCCGCCTTCCTTTGCATGAACCATCAGCGATGAAAGATCCGAGCAAGTCCACGATGTCACCTCAGAACAAGGCCGCCGCGGGCCGCCGCGCCAGCGCCGTGAAGGCGGGCGCCGCCGATGCCGCGAACCCCAAGCAGCAGCAGCTCGAAGGCTTCACCGTCGAGCACCCCACGACCCTCACCACCAACCAGGGGCTGCAGCTCCCGGACAACCACAACTCGCTGAAGGCGGGCGTGCGCGGTCCCACGCTGCTCGAAGACTTCATCCTGCGCGAGAAGATCACTCACTTCGACCACGAGCGCATTCCCGAACGCGCCGTGCATGCGCGCGGCTCGGCGGCGCACGGCTTCTTCCAGGTCTACAAGTCGATGTCGCAGTTCACCTGCGCCGACTTCCTGCAGGACCCGGACGCGAAGACGCCGGTGTTCGTGCGCTTCTCCACCGTGGCGGGCTCGCGCGGCTCGGCCGACACCGTGCGCGACGTGCGCGGCTTCGCCGTCAAGTTCTATACCCGCGAGGGCAACTACGACCTGGTGGGCAACAACATCCCGGTGTTCTTCATCCAGGACGCGATCAAGTTCCCCGACCTCATCCACGCCGTCAAGCCCGAGCCGCACCACGAGATGCCGCAGGCCGCGAGCGCGCACGACACCTTCTGGGACTTCGTCTCGCTGATGCCCGAGAGCACCCACATGCTGATGTGGGCCATGAGCGATCGTGCCATCCCGCGCAGTCTTCGCATGATGGAAGGCTTCGGCGTGCACACCTTCCGCTTCATCAACAGCCGCGGCGAGAGCCACTTCGTGAAGTTCCACTGGAAGCCCAAGCTCGGCGTGCACGGGCTGGCGTGGGACGAGGCGCAGAAGATCGCCGGCAAGGACCCCGACTTCCATCGCCGCGACCTGTGGGAAGCCATCGAGAACGGCGACTTCCCCGAGTGGGAGCTCGGCGTCCAGCTCATACCGCAGGACAAGGAACACTCGCTGGGCTTCGACCTGCTCGACCCCACCAAGCTGATTCCCGAAGAGATGGTGCCGGTGCAGAAGATCGGCCGGCTGGTGCTCAACCGCAACCCCGACAACTTCTTCGCCGAGACCGAGCAGGTGGCCTTCCATCCCGGGCACCTCGTGCCGGGCATCGACTTCACCAACGACCCGCTGCTGCAGGGGCGCCTGTTCTCGTACACCGACACGCAGATCTCGCGGCTGGGCGGCGCCAACTTCCACGAGCTGCCCATCAACAAGGGGGTGTGCCCCTTCCACAACTTCCAGCGCGACGGCATGCACCGCCAGACCATCGCGCGCGGCCAGGTGGCCTACGAGCCGAATACCCTGGGCAGCGGCACCGAGTTCCGGGTGGACGGCGGCAGCCACGGCTTCCAGTCCTTTCCCGAGGAGATCGACCCGCCCAAGGTGCGGCGGCGCAGCGCCTCCTTCGACGACCACTTCACGCAGGCGCGCCTGTTCTTCGAGAGCCAGAGCGCGGCCGAGAAGGAGCACATCATCGCGGCCTTCCGCTTCGAGTTGTCGAAGCTGGATGTGCCCGCCATCCGCCAGCGCATGGTCGACAACCTCGCGCACGTGGACGAGAAGCTCGCGCGCCGCGTCGCCGAGCCTCTGGGCATCGGCGAGCCCGATGCCAGGGCGGCCGCGGGGCGGGCGGGCTTCCGCGACCACCGCATGTCGCTGCCCATCGACGAGTCGCCCGCGCTGAGCATGGCCGACACCGGCGACGGCTCCATCCGCACGCGCAAGATCGCGATCCTGGTTGCCGACGGCGTCGACTCGGCCTCGCTCAAGCCGATCCGCGACGCGCTCGAGCAGGCCGGCGCGCAGTGCAAGGTGGTGGGGCCGCGCCTGGGCACCGTCGCCAGCGCATCCAGGCGGCAGATCGAGGTGGACGCGACCTTCGTCAATACGCCCTCGGTGATGTTCGACGCGGTGCTGGTGCCCGCCGGTGCCGAGGGCGCAGCGGCGCTCGCGGGCATGGGCGATGCGGTGCACTTCGTGCTTGAGGCCTACAAGCACTGCAAGGCGATCTGCACGGTGGGCGAGGGCGCACGGCTGCTGGCCACGCTGGGCATCGACGAGCAGACCTCGCCCGATGACGCGCCCGCCGGCGTGGTGGTGGCCGAAACGCCGGTCACCAACCTGGGCGACAGCACGGCCGCCTCGGGCATCGCGCAGCGCTTCGCCGCCGCCATCGCGAAGCACCGGCACTGGGACCGCGCGAACATTGACGCCGTGCCCGCCTGACCGCAATCTCGGCTAGCCGCCGCCCGCGGCCTGCTGCCGCGGCGGCCATTCGATGCGCTCGGCAGGCATCGCCGGCGGCCGGTTCTTCCAGATCTTCAGGCAGGACTTCGAGCAGCACGGCCACCAGCCGAGCGGTCCGCATTCGACAGCCTGGCCGCACCCCGCCATGCACAGGCTCGACCTGCGGCGAAGCTTGCGTGCATCGGTGGGCGGGGGTGTGGCTTCGTTGCGCCGCTTCATGCGTATGCGCGGGCGCGCGCAAGCGCCCGACCGGCCCGGCTGTGATGTGACATGGAACCTCCCTGATGCGGCCCGCTGCGTTCATGCGCGGGCTCTGAGGCGCGCATTATGTAAGCCGATGTGTATTCGCCGCGATGCCCCCCGCACCCTTTGCGGCGCGCCGTGACCGAATGCGCAGGGCAGGCCCTTCGGCTGCCTGTTAGTTCTTTAGCCCTAGACCGTATTGCGAATAGGCGCGCCTGGGGGCCGCTCCTAGACTTTCTCCCCGAGGCCTGAACGGCGCGCACTCCCGCGACGTCGATGGTCCGCCGCGGCGGGCCCACAGGGCCAGACGCGGGGGTCCAATGGCGTGGTTTTCGAGATGGGGAAGGGAGCGCCCTGCACGTCATCGTGCTGGCATCGCAGGTGCGCTCGGTCTGGCTGGCGTTCTTCTGATGGGCTGGAGCCTTCCGGCACCGGCGCAGCAGGCGACGAGCGCCGAAGCCGCCGCCAGCAAGGCGGAGCAGGCCCGCCTTGCGGACACCGACACTCTGCTGGCGCTGACCAGCGAAGGCGCGGTGCTCTACGGGCAGGACTCGGTCAAGCTCTCGGGCTATCAGTACTGCAGCCAGGCCGTCGCGCTGGCCGAGGCGGGCGAGTTCCGCCAGAGCGTGCGCGCCGCGAGCAAGGCGCTGCACCTGGCCAACGCCACCAACGATCCGAACCTGATGGCCATGGCCAACCGCGACCTGGCCATCGTCTACAGCTACTCGGGCCAGCTCGAGAAGGCCGAGGAGTTCGCACGCGAGGCTCTCAAGCATCAGGCGCGCGATCCCAAGCTGGTGGTCGGCCCGGTGCAGAAGGTGATCGGCGACGTGCGCTCGCGCCGCGGCGACTATTCGGGTGCCGTGCTCAGCTATGACGAGGCGCTGGCCAACAGCTCGCAGCGCTATGCGCCGCTGGTGCAGGCATCGCTGGTCAATGCGCTCATCGAATCGGGCGACCCCGCCCGGGCGCGCGAGGTGCTCGGCAGCATGGCGCCGCCCAAGGATGCACCGCTGACCGCGCAGCTCGACCGCACCCGCGCCCGGCTGCTGCTGGCCGAGAACAAGCCGGCCGAGGCGCGCGATGCCTACCGCGCGCTCACCGCGCGGCAGGTGGGTGCCGACACCGAGTATTACCGCCTATGGGCCTGGGACGGCGTGGCGCGCAGCGAACTCGCGCTGGGCCAGAAGCAGGCGGCCGCAGAGGCCGTGGGCCGCGCGCTGGGCGACGTGGACAAGGTCCGCGCGCGCTTTCGCAGCGAGGAATTCAAGATGGGCCTGTTCTCGGACCTGCAGACGGTGTTCGAGCGCGGCGTGTCCATCTACAGCGACGCGGGCGATGCGCGCCAGGCCTTCGAGGTGAGCGAGCACAGCCGCTCGCGCGCGCTGCTCGACGCGGTGCGCGGGCGCGCGAAGATCAACGAGCAGGCCGCCAACACCGTCGACCTCGCCACGCTGCAGCGCACGCTGGCGGCCGACGAGCGCGTGGTGCAGTTCCACTCGCTGCCCGACCGCCTCGTGGTGTGGGTGGTGAGCCCCGACAGCATCGCGGAGAAGACGGTGGCGGTGAAGCGCGACGAGCTCAACGAACTGGTCGAGACCTTCCGCAATTCCATCGTGCGCGGCCGCCGCGCCGCCATCACCAACGCTGACAAACTGGGCGCCGCGCTGCTCGGGCCGCTGGGCCTCGCGCCGGGGCAGCGGCTGGTGGTGGTGCCGCACGGGCCGCTGCACTACCTGCCGTTCCAGGCGCTGCGGCTGGACGGGCGCTACATCATCGAGACGCATCCGGTGGCCGTGGCGCCGTCGATGAGCATCGCGGTGCAGCTGGCGCAGCGCACGCCGCGCGTGAACGCATCGCTCACCGCCTTCGGCAATCCTCGCATCGAGGACAAGTACGACCTGCCCGGCGCCGAGACCGAGGTGAAGCAGCTCGCGCGGCTCTTCCCGCGCAACACGGTGTACATGGGCGCGGCCGCCACCAAGACCCAGTTCCGCGACGTGGCCGCGCGCTCGCCGCTGATGCACGTGGCGGCGCACGCCGAGGCCGACGCGGTCGATCCGCTGTATTCGCGCATCCTGCTGGCCAACGAGGGCGGCAAGCAGAACTTCCTGGAGGCGCACGAGATCCTCGGGCTGCCGATGGACGGCACCGCGCTGGTCACGCTCTCGGCCTGCGAGTCGGGCCTCGGGCGCATCGCGCAGGGCGACGAGGTGCTGGGCTTCACGCGCTCGTTCCTCTCGGCCGGCAGTTCCAGCCTGATCGCATCGCTGTGGCCGGTGTCGGACGACGCCACCGCCGTGCTCATGAGCACGCTCTACGGCGAACTCTCCAAGGGCCGCGACATCCAGAAGGCCATGCAGGCGGGGCAGCTCGCGGTGCTGAAGGATCCCAAGATGTCCCATCCCTTCTTCTGGGCGCCGTTCAACCTGATCGGCAACTGGCGTTTGACGGTGGGAGGCTGAAATGAAATCCTGCCAACGCCCCACGCCGATCACGCCGATCGCCTTCGCGGTCACGGCCCTGGTCAGCGCGACGCTGCTCGTCGCGGCCCAGCGCACGCATGCCGCCGAAGCGGACGGCAACGGCACACAGCTGCTGCCGACCAAGGACCCTTGCGGAGGCTGTGATCGCCCCATCGCGCAGGCACCCACGGGGGCAGTAGCCCCGCAGAGCCTGCCCGCGCCGCCGCGCAACACGGGCGGCGCCGCCGGCGCGACCTTCAAGCTCAACGACCTGCGCCTCAACGGCGTGAAGGCGCTGAGCAACGAGGAACTGCAGGCCATCACCGGCCCCTACATCGGCCGCGACGTCACGCTCTCCGACCTGGAGGAGCTCGCCAAGGCCATCACCGCGCGCTACAAGGAGCGCGGCTACTTCCTCGCGCAGGCCGTGGTGCCGGTGCAGACCGTGCGCGACGGGATCGTCGAGATCAGCGTGATCGAGGGTCGCCTGGGCAAGGTCGACGTGACCGTCGCTCCCGATGCGCCCATTGCCGAGTCGCGCGTGCGCGGCTTCCTCGCGCCGCTGCAGCCCGGTGCGGCGGTGAGCGCGCCGGACTATGAACGCGCGATGCTGCTGCTGTCGGACCAGCCGGGCATCAAGGTGTCCTCGGGCCTGCAGGAGGGCACGCAGCCCGGCACCACCGACCTCTCGGTCGAGGTGGCCGCCGCGCCGCGCTGGGCCTTCACCGCCGAGGGCGACAACCACGGCACCAGGGAGTCGGGCCGCTACCGCGTGGGCGGCACGGCGCGCTGGCTCAGCCCCTTCGGCATCGGCGACAACCTCGACATGCGGCTGATGGTTTCCAACAGCAACGCGCTGCAGTTCGGCCGCATCGCCTACGAGGCGCCCATCGGCACCAGCGGGCTGCGCGCGGGCGTGGGCCTTTCGCGCGTGAGCTACGAGCTGGGCGGGCAGTTCGCCGACCTCGACGCGCGCGGGCGCGCCAACGTGCTCGACTTCTCGCTGAGCTATCCGCTGATCCGCCAGCGCCAGCAGAACCTGTTCCTGCGCCTGGGCGTGGACGTGAAGGACCTCACCGACGAGTTGCGCGCGGCCGACTTCAACTCCAAGAAGCGCGTCAACGGCCTGAGCCTGGGCTGGACCTGGGAACGCCGCGACGAGCTCCTCGGCGGCGGCTACTGGGCCAGCTCCGGCACCCTGTACCACGGCAACCTCTCCATTCGCGACCCGGAGAGCCGCGACTTCGACCGCGGCATCACCGGCCACCGCACCGAAGGCGGCTTCACCAAGCTGAGCTTCCAGTTCTCGCGCCTGCAGTCGATCGTGCCGCGCCATTCGCTGTACCTGTCGGTCGGAGGCCAGTGGGCCAGCAAGAACCTCGACGCGTCCGAGAAGCTCGCGCTCGGCGGCGCACGCGCTGTGCGTGCCTACCCTTCCGGCGAACTGCTGGTGGACCAGGGCGTGATCGGCACCGTCGAGTGGCGCTGGTCGCTCAACGAGGAGATCACGCCCTTCCTGTTCTACGACGCCGCGCACGGAAAGATCGTGCGCAACCCGACGCCCTACGACGGCGTCAACAGCCACAGCCTGCGCGGCTACGGGGTGGGCCTGAGCTGGTCGCGCCCGGGCAATTTCTCGATCAATGCCACGCTGGCCTGGCGCGCCGGCACGCCGCCGGCGCAGACCGACGGTGGCGGGCGCAACCCGCGCCTTTTCGTGCAGCTCATCAAGGCGTTCTGAAATGGCACTCCCCCAGGCCTCGCGCACTTCGTGTCGCTTCGCCAACCCCCTCGCCGGGGGCGACACCGGCGGCCCGGCAGAGCCGGTTGCGCGGTGTCCCGCGAATCGTCCGGGCCGGTTTCAAGCATTGCGGGTCACGCGAAAGCGTGGTGGAACACTGAAATGAAGCAACGCAACCCATCCTCGCGCGCGCAATTCCGGCGCCTGCAACTGCGGCCCATCGCGCTGTCGCTGATCTGCGCGGGCGCCGCGCCGGCCATGGCGCAGGTGCTGCCTACCGGCTTCAACTCCATTGCCGGCGGCGTCACCATGACGCAGAACGGCAGCGTGATGAACATCAACCAGCCGTCGCTGCGCGGCATCGCGAGCTGGCAGACCTTCTCCATCGGCGCGGGCGGCACGGTCAACATCGCGCAGCCGAGCACGCGCGCGGTGCTGCTCAACCGCGTGGTGGGCGACGGCATGAGCATCCAGGCCTCGCGCATCGACGGAACGCTGCGGACCTCGCTGATCGGCAACCCGAACCTGCCGGGCGGCAGCGTATTCCTCATCAACCCGAGCGGCATCGTGTTCGGCAAGGGCGCGTCGGTCAACGTGGGTGGGCTGGTGGCTTCCACGCTGGACATCGCCAACGACAACTTCATGCCCGCCGGTTCGGAGAACAAGGCCTTCGACAAGAGCGAGCCGCTGGTCTTCGCCGGCCCGGCCAACAGCCTGGCGCAGGTGCGGCTGGAGCAGGGCGCGTCGATCACCGCGGGCCCGGGCGGTACCGTGGCGCTGGTGGGCGGTTCGGTGCGCAACGACGGCGAGATCAACGTCGCGCGCGGTTCGGTGGGCCTGGTGTCGGCCAGCAAGCTCACCATGAACCTGGACTTCGACGGCGACGGCCTCACCACCTTCAAGGTGCCGCTGGACGGGCAGACCACCTTCAAGCTCGCCGACCTGCAGGCCACCGACAAGACCACCACCGCGCAACTGATGAACACCGGCAACGTCGCGGCCGACGGCGGCCGCGTGGTGCTGATGGCCGCCGCGGCCGACGTGGATGCGCGCCAGCTGGTGGTGAGCCAGACCGGCGTGATCCGTGCCCGCTCGCTGAGTTCCCGCAACGGCGAGATCGTGCTCGACGGCGGCCAGTCGGGCGCGCGCAGCAACGAGATGCTGCTGGGCGGAACCATCGACGCGAGCGGCACCGAGGCCGGCGTGGCAGGCGGATCGATCACCGCGAGCGCGGACTACGTGCGGCTGTCGGGCCTGGCGGCGGACGCCAGCGGCAGCAACGGCGGCAGCATCCAGGTGACGGGAAACGCCGCGGTGAGCATGTCTGCCGACTCGGTGCTGCGCAGCAACGCCACCGGCGCGAACGGGCAGGGCGGCACGGTGGACCTGAGCGCCGGCTACGTCCACGTTTCCGGCCAGATCCAGGCGCGCGGCGCCGGCAGCGGCGCGGGCGGCACCATCACCACCACCGCGCGGCAGGTGGAGGTGACGGAGCTCGCGCAGATCGATGCGGCCGGCGGCGCGAGCGGCGCCAACGGCAAGTGGGTGGTCGAGTCGAAGGGCACGCTCAACGTCGACAACACCGTGCCGGTCTACGACCCCGCGGACTACGGACTGAACACCGCCGACACGCGCGTGAGTTCCGTCGCCATCGGCAACGCGCTGGGCCGCGCGACCGACGTGACGCTGCGCACCGGCTCCAACGACGGCGAGTCGAACGACGTGGTGTTCCAGGACGGCGCGGGCATCGTCAAGACCGAGGGGCGCGACGCGCGGCTCACGGTCGATTCGCTGCGCGACATCCAGATGTTCAGCGGCTCGTCGATCCGCTCGGAAAGCGGTGCGCTGCACGTCGACTTCAACGCCAACGCGACCGGCGGCTCCGACGGCGGCGTGATCGAACTCAACAACGCGAGCATCGCCACCAACGGCGGCAACATCCGCTTCTACGGCCAGGGCGACGCGGCCAACGGCTACGCGGTCGGCGGCATCGCGCCCACGGACGGCGGACCGAATGTCGGACGCGCGGGCGTCTCGCTGTTCGACAGCTCGCTGAACACCTGCGCGATGGCCTCCGGCAACTGCGGCGGCAGCGGCTCGATCGTGCTGCGCGGGCAGGGCACCAGCAGTTCGGCCGGCGACCCGAACTACTACGTGAGTTCGGACGGCGTGCAGGTCTCGGGCACCAGCCTGACCACCGGCGGCGGCAACATCGCCATCACCGGCGTGGGCGGTATCGGCGCGGGCGGCGTGCTGCTCGACAACACCGAAGGCAACGGCACGGTGCTGCGCACCGGCACCGGCGACGTGAGCATCACCGGCAGCTCGCGCAGCTGGACCGCCACCGATCCGGTCGCCGTGTACGGCGGCACGGTGGACTTCGTCGACAGCTCCTTCCCCGACGTGACGACGAGCAACATCGGCGGCATCTCGATGCGCAGCGCGACCATCGACTCCGGCGGGCGCGTGGCCATCGACGGCACCGGCGGCGACATGCAGGGCCTGACCGCGAACAGCGCCTTTCTGACCTCGGCATCGGCCGCCAACGGCGGTGGCGGCGTGTCCTACGCCGCGGGCAACGGCGTGACCATCTTCGGCGGCAGCATCACGGCCGGCGCGGGGCGCGACATAACGATCTCCGGCACGGCTGGGGGCAAGAGCTTCACGGTGGATGGCGCAGTCGCGACCCTCGGCGCAGACGCATCGGCGGTGGCGCTCGCGATGGAGGCCGGCGGCACCGTGCGCGCCGAGGGCGGGCGCATCGCCATCGACGGTCGCGGCGGCGACGTGCTGGTGGGGCGCGTGAACGTTCGCGACGTGCCGTCGGGCACCGTCTTCGTGCCGGTGCTCGACGTGTCGAGCAGCACCGGCGCGGGCGGCACCGTCAGTCTCGCCGGGCGCAACGTGCTCGTGATCGATGCGTTCGACGACGTGACCACCATCGACGCCGGCGGCGCGGGCCAGTCCGGCACCATCGACGTGCGAGCCACCAACAGCATCGCCATCAGCGACCAGGCCAGCCTGCGCGCCGACGCGAAATCGGCCTCCGGCAATGGCGGCACGATCAACGTGATCGCCGGCGACACGCTGCGCGGCTACGGCAGCATCTCGGCGCGCGGCGGCGCGAGCGGAGGCAATGGCGGCAGCATCGAGACCTCGGCACCGCACTTCGACCTGACGGGGCTGCGCGTGGATGCGTCGGCGCCGGTGGGTACGGCGGGTACCTGGACCATCGACCCGTACAACGTCAACATCGCGCACGGCACCGCATCGGGCAGCCTCACGGGCAACCCCTTCGACCCGCTCGCCAACTCGACCATCCAGGACGGCGACATCAACAACGCACTGGACGGCGGCACCAGCGTCACGATCACGACGGGCACCGGCGGCCTCGCGACCGACGGCAACATCACCTTCGCCACCGATGCGGCCATCGTGCGCAGCAAGGGCTCGGCGCCGCTCACCTTCGAGCTCGACGCGGCGCACAACATCAGCGCCTTCAACAACAACTCGATCCAGTCCAACTCGGGTGCGCTCAACGTGGTGCTCAACGCGGGCGTGGGCGGGCAGAACGGAGCGATCTTCCTGAGCGGCGCGAAGATCGCCACCAACGGCGGCGACGTCGTGATGACGGCCGATACCAGCCCCACGGGCAACCAGGCGATCGGCATCACCAACACCACGATCGATACGCGCACCACCGCGCTGGGCGACGCTGGCCCCGGCGGCGCGGTGCAGATCACGGGCAAGCGCGGCACGCCCACTTTCTCGGGCTTCACCGCCACGGTGCAGCTGAGCGGCGCCACCATCCAGAGCAGTACTGGCGACGTGACCATCTCGGGCACGGCGCCCGGAGGCACCGGGGTGCGCATCGGCGCGAGCACCGGGCCGGGCCAGATCCTCACCACCAGCGGCGACATCTCCATCGTGGGCATCGGCAGCGGCGTGACGGACCCGAGCACCGGGCCGCTGGCCGTGCAGGCGGTCGACCTGAGCAACGTCACGGTGCGCAGCGTTGACGGCAACATCGGCATCAAGGGCCTGGTGACGCCGGGCGTTTCCAGCGACAAGTCGGGCGGCGTGCTGATCGCCAACAACGCGTTGGTCACCACGCTGGGCACCGGCGACATCGACGTGGCGGGCGAGTCGCAGGCCAACGGCACGGGCATCACGCTCGGCACCGGAGGCCGCATCGACGGCAACCGCAACGTGGTGCTGCGCGCGAGCAACGACGGCAGCACGGACGCGGTGGTGCTGACCGGCACGGTCCGCGCCGGCAGCGTGCTGAACCTGCGCTCCGGCGGTGTCGACGCCGCAGGCAACGCAGTCGACCGTACAGCCAACCCCATCACGCTGGGCGGCACCGCGGCCAACGGCTTCGCGGTGTCGGCCGACGAGTTCACGCGGCTGGACGCGCCCGCCATCGTGGCCGGCAGCAATGCGCACGCGGGCGGCATCAACGTGGTGGGTCCGCTCACCGTGCCCGGCGCGCTGACGCTGCAGAACACCGGCGGTGGAGGCGGCATCCAGCTCGGCGGCGCGCTCACGGCCGCGACCGTGGGGCTGATCTCGGGCGGCAACATCACGCAGACCGCGTCGGCACCGATCACCGCCGGCACGCTGCTGGCACGTTCCACCGGCGGCAGCGTGCTGCTGGATCAGGCCGCGAACAACGTCAGCGCCGACACGCTCGGCGGCAGCGCGGCCGGCGCCTTCCGCTACGTGGACGTCGACACCGTCAAGCTCGGCTCGGTGAGCGTCACCGGCTACGACGCGGCGGGCAACCTGCCGCAGATCGTGTCGGCCAGCTCGATGGCGGCCGATACCGTGGCGGTGCGCACGCTCAGCGGCGACCTGCTGCTGGGCACCAACGTGAGCAGCACCGGCGGGGTCGACCTCGTGGCGGGATCGCGCTTCCAGAACACCGGCGGCTACACCATCGCCGGCGCGCCGTGGCGCGTGTGGGCCGACACCTGGGTGGGAGAAACGCGCGGAGGCCTCGCGGGCTCGGGGCTGTACCCCAACCTGTACCACTGCTCCTACTCGGGCCTGTGCGCGGTGAGCATCCCGGCGGGCGCCAACCACTTCATCTACGCGCAGCAGCCGGTGGCCACGGTGCTCATCGGCAATGCGAGCAGGCCCTTCGGCTATCCGAACCCGCTCTTCAGCTACCTCGTCACGGGGTTGATCCTGGGCGACACGGGCGCAGGCTTCTCGGGCTTCATGTTCTCGCCCGCGCTGCAGGCGAGCCCGCCGGGCGTGTATCCGATCAACGGCGCCTTCACCTCGGCCGAGGGCTATGCGGTCAACGTGGTGCCGGGCAACCTGTTCGTCAACCAGATGCCCGACCTGCCGCGCCCCGACGCGCTGCGCGACCTGCCCGCCACCTGGGTGTACGACCGCAACATCGGCCCGCCGCCGATCTGCTTCGCCACCGGCCCGCTCGACGGCGACCGCGCGACGCAGGGCGGC
Organism: Variovorax sp. 350MFTsu5.1; assembly: GCF_048302515.1. Classification (NCBI taxonomy): domain Bacteria; kingdom Pseudomonadati; phylum Pseudomonadota; class Betaproteobacteria; order Burkholderiales; family Comamonadaceae; genus Variovorax; species Variovorax sp. 350MFTsu5.1. The sequence continues at coordinate 733,781 of NZ_CP157620.1, forward strand.
GACGTGCTGGCGCGCGAATGGTCGCGCGTGCGCTCGCGGCCCAACCTGTCGAGCTGCGTCGATACCGAGAAGCGCAACGGCTGCGCCGATTTCTGAGGCAGCGCGCCGGCCTCAGGCGACGCCTCGTGCGCGCCGGTTCGACATCACGACGTTGTCCTTCGGGATGACCTGGCCTTCGCGCATCGCCGTGATCCATGCATCGGTGGAAGTCACGGCCGCGAAGTTGCTGTGGAACACCACACTGAAGACGCGGTGGATCTCCTCGGCCGTCACCTTGCCCGCCGCGTTCTCGTAAGGCAGCGCGCCGCTGGCGTCCGCGAGGAACTCCACGGCCAGGCCCCGGTGCATGGCTTCGTACACGGTGGAGGCGTCGCAGTTCTGCGTCATGTAGCCGGCCACGCTCAGCGTGTCGATCTCGTTGCGCGCGAGCCAGTCGGCGAAGTCGGTGCCGGTGAACACGCTCGGAAAGCTCTTGGTGACCAGGTGGTCGTGCGGCCGCTTCGCGATCTCGGGGTGCAGCTGGCCGTTGTGCGCGTCGGCCTGGAACACCGGCGCGCCCTTGGGCGCATGGTGGCGCACCACTACCACCGGCGTGCCGGCGGCGCGCGCGGCGTCCATGGCCTTCGTCACGTTCGGCAGCGTGTCCAGGATGGGCGGGTACTCGATCGGCAGGCCGCCGCCTTCGAAGTATTCGTTCTGCACGTCGATCACGACGAGGGCGCGGCGCGGCCTGGTTGTGTTGCTGCTCATGATGGGCTCCTTCTCTTGTGTGGTTCGGATGACTGGATTCTTCCCGTGGGCCCCATTCCCCGAAAGTGGCCCGAAAGCCATTCATCGATAAGATCGGGCCATGAGCACCGCTGCCACCGAAACCGTCGCGGTCGTCGCCTTCGACGGCATCAGCCCCTTCCACCTGTCCGTGCCCTGCATGGTCTTCGGCGAGGACCGCACCGAGGCCGGCGCGCCGCGCTTCCGCGTGCAGGTGTGCGCGCCCGAGCCCGGCGAGCTGCGCACCAACGCGGGCTTCTCGCTGGTGGTGCCGCACGGGCTGGAGGCGATACGCCGCGCGCGCATCGTGGTGGTGCCCTCATGGCGCGACGACTGCAGCGCGGCGCCGCCCGAGCTCGTTCGCGCGCTGCAGGCCGCGCACCGGCGCGGCGCCACCGTGATGGGCCTGTGCCTGGGCGCCTTCGTGCTGGCCGAGGCCGGCCTGCTCGACGGCCGCCCGGCCACCACGCACTGGAAGCTGGCGCCCGCCTTCGCCAGGCAGTACCCGAAGGTGAAGCTGCAGCCCGAGGTGCTCTACGTGGAAGACGGCAACGTGCTCACCTCCGCCGGCACCGCGGCCGGCATCGACTGCTGCCTGCACCTGCTGCGCGTGCGCTACGGCGCCGAGACGGCCAACCGCGCCGCGCGGCGCATGGTGGTGGCGCCGCACCGGCAGGGCGGGCAGGCGCAGTACATCGAGCAGCCGGTGCCCGCCACCGCCGAGCGCGACCGGCTCGCGCCGCTGCTCGAATGGCTGGGCCGGCACCTCGACAGGCCTCACGAGCTCGACGACCTCGCGCGGCGCGCGCTCATGAGCCGGCGCAACTTCACGCGGCGCTTCCGCGAATCCACCGGCACCACCGTCGGCCAGTGGATGCAGAACCAGCGCCTGGCGCTCGCGCAGCGCCTGCTCGAAACCACCGACCATCCGGTGGAGCGCGTGGCCACCGGCGCCGGCTTCGGCTCGGCGGTGTCGCTGCGCAAGCATTTCCTCTCGGCCTTCAAGGTGTCGCCGACGGCGTACCGGCAGCAGTTCTCGCGGGCCGGTATCGACTGACCGGCGCCTGCGCTCAGTGCGCCGGCACCTGTCGACGCGTGGTGAGCAGCGCGCGCAGCTTGGCCGGCGCGACCGGCTTGGTCAGCAGCATCACGCCGCCGTGACGCAGCCGCTGCAGCACCTCGGGCCCGGTGGCGCCCGAGACCAGCACCGCCAGCGCCTCGGGCTGCAGCCGCCTGGCGGCGTCGATCACGTCCACGCCGTCGCCCTCGCCCGCGAGCTGCAGGTCGCACAGCACCGCGTCGTAGTGGATGTCGCCGGTGCCCAGCCGCGCGATGGCCTCGGCGCCGGTGCTCACGCACTCCACCTGGCAGCCCCATTGCTCCAGCAGCGCGCGGCTGCCGTCGAGGATGGCGGGGTCGTCGTCCACCACCAGGCAGCGCAGGCCCACCAGCGGCGCGGGCGCCATCGGCGCCGGCTGCGGTGGCGCCACGTCGGCCAGCCGCGCGGCCGGCAGCGTGAAGGCGAATGTGCTGCCCGCCTGCAGCGCCGAGCGCACCGTGATGCGCGTGCCCAGCAGCGCGGCGATGCGCGCGCAGATCGCCAGCCCCAGCCCGAAGCCGCGGCGCCGGTCGCGCTCGGTGTTGGCCACCTGGTAGAACTCCTCGAAGATTCGGCCCTGGTGGATGGGCGCGATGCCCACGCCGTTGTCGCGTACCTCGATGCGCACGCCGCCCGCGCTGCGCCGCGCCGCCACCAGCACCGTGCCGCCCTCGGGCGCGTGGCGCAGCGCGTTGGTGACGAGATTGCCGACGATGCGCCGCAGCATCGCCGCGTCGGTGCGCACCGCCAGGCCCCGGTCGCTCCAGCGCAGCCGCACGCGGGCTTCGACGGCGGCCGCGGCGTGTTGCGCGTCGAGCTGGTCGAAGAGTTCCGCGAGCGGCACCTTCGCGATCGCCGGCGTGAGCACCTGCGCGTCGAGCCGCGAGATCTCGAGCAGGTCGTCGAGCAGCACGCCCATGAACTCGGTGCTTTCCTGCAGCCGCAGCACGGCCGGGCGCTGCGCGGGCGTGGCGCCGGGCAGCAGGCCGTCGATGAAGAGGCCCATGGCATGCAGCGGCTGGCGCAGGTCGTGGCTCGCGGCCGCGAGGAAGCGCGCGCGCGAAAGAGCTGCCTGCTCCGCCTCGGCCATGCGCTGCAGCGCGACGGCGGTGGCCTCGCGCACGCGCTCTTCGCTGATCTGGCGGTTGCGCTGCAGGCGCTCGGCCAGGCGGTCGATGTCGTGCGCGAGCACCGCGAGCTCGTGCGTGCCGCGCGTGCCGCCTTCCACGACGTCGCAGCGCACCTCGAAATGTCCGGCCTCCAGCGCCGCGACCGTGCGCGACACGCGCCGCAGCGGCCGCGCCACCGTGCGCGCCATGTGGCGTACCGAGGCCCATGCCGCCATCAGCGCCACCAGCGCGATGCCGATGCCGGCGATGAGCGAGCGGCTGCGCTCGCGCGTGTAGGCGGTGGTGTCGCGGAAGGTCTGCACCAGGCCGATGGGCGTGTCGCCCGCCGCGGTGGAGCCGGCCGGTGCGAAGGCGCTGGCGCGCGAGGCCTCGCGCAGCGTGACCGGCGAGGTGAACATGCGCAACTGCGCGAGCGACGCAGTCTTCGGCCCGGCCGTCACGTAGATGCCCGCGCTGTTGCTGATTTCCACACGAGTGACCTGCCCGCCGCGCAGCGCGGCATTGGCCACGTTCTGCAGCGCCGGCACGTCGCCCGCGTAGAGGCTCAGGTCGGACATGGCCGCGACCTGCCGCGCCACGGCCTGGCCCTCGGCGTCGAAGGCGGCTTCGAGGGTCTGCAGCCGGTTGTGCGTGAACCAGCCGGTGAGCGCCAGCGCCACCGCCGCGCACGGCACCACGCCAAGGCGAAACAGGTCGCGCTGCAGGTTGCCGCGCACGACCAGCGTGTGGGGCGACTGGAAGGATGCGGGCGGCGGGGATGGCGATGACGGGGATTGCGATGGCGTGCCCGCGCCCTCCGTCCCCGAGGGCCCAGCCGGGTCGTGGGAGGGCGGAACGCTGCTCATCGCGGGGCCGCGAGCCGGTCGGTCAGTTCCCGTTCCTCCGGCAGGCGCAGGCCGAGTCCGCGTGCCACGGTCGCGTTGACGCGCACGGTGGCGGGCGTCGCAGCTTCCACCAGCGGTGCGTTGTTGCTGTTGCCGCTGCCCGTGCCGGCGCTCGCGACCTTCTGGCCGAGCTGCCGCGCCTGCTGGGCGAGCTGCGAGGGCGTGGAGACCGCCGCCGCCAGGCCGCCCGAGCGCACCAGCCCCTCGCTGGCGCCGAACACCGGCAGGCCGGCGGTCGCGGCGGCGCGCAGCACCGAGAGCGTGGCGGCCTGGTTGTCGCCGATCAGGTCGGGCAGCACCATCAGCGCGTCGCTCTGCGGCACCACCTGGCGCAGGGCCGAGGCGATCGACCGCGCGTCGGGCGCGTATTCCACGCGCAGGTCCCACGCCGGGTTCGCGCCCTGCGCTGCGCGCTGAAGCTCGCGCACCAGCGGCTCCGACTCGGGCGTGGCGACCACGCCAACGCGGTGCTTCTGCGGCAGCACCGCGTTGACCAGCGCGAGCTGGTCGGCCATGGCCGGGTCGCGCAGCAGCACGCCCACGCGGCGGTCGCCGCGCCGCAGCGCCGGGCTGGAGGCCTTCAGGGTTTCGTATTCGAGGCGGCTGAGCATCGCCAGCACCAGCGGCTCCTGGCCCGGGCGCTCGACCGCGGCGCGCGCGGCGGCGGGCCCCACGGCCATGGTGAGCGGCGTGTCGGCGGCGCTGGGGCGCAGGCCGCGCGTGCGCACACCCGCGTTGGCGGCGCGTTCGGTGTCGGGAGCCGCGGCCGCCTCGGGTTGCGCCGCGCCGGGTGCGCCGGGCGAGACGCGCACCAGCTCGAACCTGCCGCCCGGCTCCTGGTCCGCGCGCAGCTGCTGCACGAACTCCGAAGACGCAGCCATGTCGTCGCCCATCAGTACCGTGAGGCTGGCGGCCGCGACACTGCCGCCAGCCGCGGCCCACGCGAGCGCCGCCACCAGCGCGCTGCGGGCGGCGCGCCACAGCCTTCTCGAGGAGGGCGGGAGAACGGAGATCACGGCAACAAACATGGACTGCTTCCGCAGCGAGGAGCGATGATCCAATGTAAGGACGACCCCCTCTTCGCGCGATAAGGCGGAGGGCTTATGTCAGCGTCGACGGTGGCCTGCCCGCGTGACGAATTCCACGCGGCGATGGCCGCACGGCCTATGCCCGATGGAGTACCCAGGCGCTTACCGCAGGCCCTATGCCCCCACCGCCTGCGCCGCCGCCGCACGCTGCGCCTGTATCGCCTGGCGCAGCACGCGCGGCGACACCGGCTTGTAGAGCACCGTGATGCCGGCGCTCGCCACCTCGCGCAGGCGGTCGGGCTTGGTCTCGCCGGTCACCAGCAGGCGCGCGGTGCCCGCGCCGATGCCGCGCGGATGGCGCTCCAGCGCGGCGATCACGTCCAGGCCGTTGTCGCCGCCCTGCAGCAGCAGGTCGCTGATGACCACGTCGGGCGGTTGCGCCCAGCCGTCGGCCATGGTCAGCGCCTCGGCGCGGGTCTGCGCGGGCAGCACCTCGGCGCCCCAGTTGGAGAGCACCACCGTCAGGCCCTCGAGGATGGTGCGCTCGTCGTCGATCACCATGATGCGCACGCCGGCCAGGCTTTCCTCCTCCTCGATGGCGGCGACGGCGGGCGACGCCGCGGGCGCCGGCAGCGCGGCCGGCGCCGAGCGCACCAGCACCCGCACGCAGGTGCCCTTGTGCAGCTTCGAACTCAGCTCCACGCGCGTGTTGAGCAGCTCGGCCAGCCGCTGCACCGTGGCCAGGCCCAGCCCCATGCCGCGCGTGCCGCGCGATGCCTGCCGGCTCGCGGGCTCGACCTGGTAGAACTCCTCGAACACCCGCGCCTGGTGGTGCGCGGCGATGCCCACGCCGGTGTCGACCACGTCGATGCGCACGCCCCGGCCGCGCCGCCTGGCGCCGATGAGCACGCCGCCCTCGATGGTGTGGCGCAGCGAGTTCGACACCAGGTTGTTCAGGATGCGCGAGAGCATCACGTAGTCGCAGCGCACCCACACGTCGGTCTTGCGCACCACCAGCCGCAGGCCCTGCTGCTCGGCCACCGGGCGGAAGTTGCGGCTGATCTCCTCGAACAGCCGGTCGAGCGGAAAGTCGATCCACTGCGGCTGCAGCACGCCCGCGTCGAGCTGCGACAGGTTCAGCAGCTCGGAGAAGAGGCGGTCCAGCGAATCCACGCACTCGCGGATGTGGCCGATGCGCTGCAGCTTCACCGGGTCGCTCTCGCCGTTGGCCAGCCCGTCGGAGAAGAGCGTGAGCGCATGCAGCGGCTGGCGCAGGTCGTGGCTGGCGGCTGCCAGCAGCCGGGTCTTGGCCTGGCTGGCCACTTCGAGCAGCTGGTTCTTGCGCGCCAGCTCGGCCGTGGCCTCGTTGATGCGGCTCTGCAGCAGCCGGTGGCTCTCGGCGAGCGCGCGCGCGGCCTCGTTGAAACCCTGCTGCAGGTGCCGCACCTCGGCCGTGCCCTCGATGGCCACGCTCGCGTCCTCGCCCGCGCCCAGCCGGTCGACCGCCTTGCCCAGCGCGCGGATGGGCTCGCTGATGCGCCGCGCCGCCCACCAGCCCGCCAGGCCCACCCCGAAGAGGCTGATCGCCAGCACCAGCCCCACGTTGAACCACACCGAGCGCCGCGCGCTCTGCACGGCCGCCAGGCTCATCTCGACCATCACCTTGCCGTTGTGGCGGCCGTCGTCGCTCACGATGGGCACCACCACCTGCAGGCCCTCGGCGCGGGCGCGGTCGATGGTCTCGGAGTTGGCGACGATCTCGCCGTCCTCGGTCCAGATCTGCACCTGCTGCACGTTGGGCTGGTAGGTGCCCGACTGGGCGGTGCGCGCCAGCGCGCGGCGGTCCATGCGCGCCAGCGGCGCCTGCGCCACGGTGGCCACCTGCAGTGCCACGGTCTGCGCGTTGGCCCGCATCAGCTCGGTGAGGTTGCCCAGGTGCTGGCGCGTCAGCACGGCGATCGCCGCCAGCGTGGCCAGGGCCGCCGGCACCATCGCCAGCAGGATCAGCTGCTGGGCGAAGGTCAGGCGGGCCAGGCCTCGGATGACGCGGAAATTCCAGTTCATGGGCGCATCGGACGCATGGGGGCCGAGCTTATTGGGGCCGTCCGGAGCGGGAAAGCTAGGTAAAACATCACAAAAAATGCTTGTAATTGATATTTAATGACGTCCGCGCTGCCATGTTAGACCCGCCGATGCGCGCCGGCCCTATGTCTTTCGCTCCAGAAATGCTGGCTTCCATGCGCCGATTCGCCGAGTTTCCAGCCGCCTGGCTCCGCGCGGCCGCCTTGGCGCTGCTGGCGGTGCTGCCCCTGGCGGCGCCGGCGCAGGGCCATCCGCTGGACGGCCCGGTGCGCTTCGGCATCCTGCCGCTGGGGGGCGCCTTTGAGTCGCGCAGCGACTGGGACCCCCTGCTGGCCGAGCTCAGCCGCGCCATCAACCGGCCGGTGAGCGTGCTTTCGGTCAATTCATATGAAGCGCTGGAGCAGGCCATCCAGCGCGACGAGGTCGACATGGCCTTCCTCTCGGGAAAGATGGCGCTCGACGCCGTCACCCAGCGCCGCATGAAGGTGGTGGCGCAGGTGGTGCGCCACGACGGCCTGCCCGGCTACCGGGCACTGCTGCTGTCGCGCAAGGCGCCGCCCTTCAATTCGCTGAAGAACCTGCTCGACCAGCCCGATCGCTGGCGGCTCGCGCGCGGCGAGAAGCAGTCGGTGTCGGGCTTCATCGTGCCGCAGCTGCAGCTCTTCCTGCCGAACCACATCGCGATGGAGACGCGCTTTCGCAGCGAGATCGTGGGCACCCACCAGGCCAACGCGCTGGCCGTGGCCAACAACGAGGCCGACGTGGCCACCAACAACACGGCCGACTTCGAGCGCTTCAAGACGCGCTTTCCGGCCGAGACCGAGCGGCTGCAGGTGCTGTGGGAGTCCGAGCTGATCCCGCACGCGCAGATCGTGGTGCGGCGCGAATACACGCCCGAGCTGCGCAAGCGCGTGCAGGCCTTCCTGGTCGCCTACGGCCGTGCCAAGGGCCCGCGCGGCGACGCCGAGCGCGTGGTGCTGAAGTCGCTGCACGACCTGGCCGGCTTCGTGGCCGCCGACAACAGCTCGCTGCAGCCGGCCGCCAGGCTGGCCTACCAGCTGGCGAAGCAGAACGCCATGACCGCGCAATGGGTGAACGACGCCGCGCGCGAAGCCCGCCTGCAGCGCATCGAGAGCAGCTACGCCGACCAGGTCAGCGTGCTCAAGGACGTGTCGCCATGAGCGTGGGAGCCGGGTTCAGGCGAGCGGCCGCTGTGCTGCTGGCTTTCTTCATAGTCCTGCCTGCCGTGGCCCAGCAGGCGCCCGCGGCCGCCGTTTCGCCTGCCGAGAAGGGCGCCTCTGCGCCGGCCATCCGGATGATCCGCTTCGGCGTGCTGCCGCTGGGCGGCACCGTCGAGTCGCGTGCGCTGTGGACTCCGCTCATGAACGACATGGGCCGTTCGCTCGGCATGCCGGTCAGCATGTATTCGGTGCCGACCTATGAAGAACTCGACCGCGCCATCGGCCGCGACGAGATCGACATGGCTTTTCTCTCCGGCAAGATGGCTCTCGACGCCGTGATGCAGCGGCGCATGAAGGTGGTGGCGCAGATCGCGCGGCACCCGGGGCTGCCCGAACACCGCGCGGTACTGCTGGTGCGCAAGGCCGGTCCGCTCAACACGCTCGAGGGCCTGCTCGCGCAGCCCGAGAAGTGGCGGCTCGCGCGCGGCGACAGCCGCTCCGTCACCGGCTTCATCGTGCCGCAGAGCCAGCTCTTCCTGCCGAACAACATCGAGATGGAGACGCGCTTTCGCAGCGAGTTCGTCGGTACCCACCAGGCCACCGCGCTGGCCGTGGCGAATGGCGATGCCGACGTGGCCACCAACAACACCACCGACTTCGAGCGCTTCCGCCAGCAGTTCCCCATCGAGGCCGAGCGGCTGCAGGTCGTGTGGGAGTCGCAGCCGCCACCCGGCGCGCAGATGGTGGTGCGGCGCGACTTCCCGCCAGAGTTCCAGGCGCGGCTGCAGAACTTCCTGACCGGCTACGGCAAGGCCAAGGGCGCGCGCGGCGACGCCGAGCGCGAAGTGCTCAAGAGCCTGCGCGCGGCCTACGGCTATGTCGCGGCCGACGACAGCGCGCTGCTGCCGCAGGCGCTGCTGGAGCGCCAGCTCGGCAGGCAGCACGCCATGGCCGCGTCGTGGGTCAACGAGGCCGCGCGCGAGCAGCGGCTGCAGCGCATCGAGAAGACCTACGCCGAGCAGGTCGAGACGCTGCGTTCCGCCGCGCGCTGAGCGGACAGGCCCCGCGCGCCGGGCGAATCTCTACTCCCTTCGCCGTAGCTCCAGAACCCCCGCCTAGGCCATTAGCTAGGCCTTAAGGCGGATTTGCCACCAGCCCCCCGAGCCGGAAACTTCGTGTTTCTTTCAGGCAACCCTTGCCGTTGACGGAGTGCGGATGAGTTGGCGAACAAAAGTGGTCTGGAGCGAGGGGATGCTGTTGCAGCCTCAGCACCTGCAGCAGAGCGAGCGTCATGCCGATCACGCGCGGCACGTGCTGCTGCGTTCCACGACGCCCTACGCATGGGGCTTCGCCGAACTGGAGATCGACCCCGCCGCGCTCACGCTGGGCAAGCTGGCGCTGGTGCGCGCGGTCGGCGTGTTCGGCGACGGCACCGTCTTCGACATGCCGGCGGTCGACCCGCTGCCCGAGCCCATCGACATTCCCGCCGCCATGCGCGACGAGGCCGTGGTGCTCGCGCTGCCGCTGCGTCGCGCGGGGGCGCGCGAGGCCGACGCGGAAGAATATGAAGAACTGGTGCGCCACCGCGTGCTCGAGTCGGAAGTGCCCGACTCCAACACCGCCGGCGAGCGCACCGCGATGCTGCAGCTGGGCCAGCTCCACACGCGCCTGATGCGTGCGAGCGAGGCCACCGACGCCTGGACCACCATCGGCGTGGCCCGCGTGGTGGAGCGCCGCGTCGACAACCAGGTGCAGCTCGACCGCGCCATGCTGCCGCCGCTGCTCGACGTGGCCGGCCATGCCGTCATCCGCGCCTGGCTCGACGAACTGCTGGGCCTGCTGCGCCAGCGCGGTGAGGCGCTGGCGGGCCGGCTCACGCAGGGCGGCACCGGCGGCGTGGCCGAGATCGCCGACTTCATGCTGCTGCAGGCCGTCAATCGCAACGAGGCCATCTTCGCGCACCTCGCGAAGAGCGCGATGCTGCATCCGCAGCACTTCTTCGAGCATGCGCTGGGGCTGGCGGGCGACCTCGCGAGCTTTCGCGACTCGCGCCGCGTGTCGCGCTTCGGCCCCTACATCCACGACGACCTCGCCATGAGCTTCCGCCCGCTCATGGACGACCTGCGCCGCAGCCTGTCGATGGTGTTCGAGCAGTCGGCCATCCGCATCGACCTGCACGACCGCAAGCACGGCGTGCGCGTGGCGGTGGTCACCGACGTGGAACTGCAGCGCAAGGCCACCTTCGTGCTCGCGGTGAGCGCCAGCATGCCCAGCGAGGCGCTGCGCGCGCGCTTTCCCACGCAGGTCAAGATCGGCCCGGTCGAGCGCATCCGCGATCTCGTGAATCTCGCGCTGCCGGGCGTCACGCTCACGCCGATGCCGGTGGCGCCGAGGCAGATTCCCTTCCACACGGGCGCCAGCTACTTCGAGCTGGAGACGCGCAACAGCGACCTGTGGCGGCAGCTCGAGCAGTCGGGCGGCATCGCGATGCACATCGCGGGGGACTTCCCCGGCCTCGATCTCCAGTTCTGGGCGATACGAGCATGACCCCCAGTGGCACCGTCAGCGTGGAGCCATCATGAGCACACCTCCCGATCCTTTTGCCGCCTTCGAGTCGGAGCGCACGGTCATCAAGCCCAAGCCGCGCACGCCGGCCGGCACACCTGCCGCGCCCGCTGCGGCGTCTTTCTTCGGCGGGGCCGATCCGACGCCGGTCGCCGATGTCGGCGAACTCGGCTTGCTCAACCCGCTGGTGTCGGCCGCCGGCAAGCTGCTGGTGCTGATCGGAAAGCTGCGCAACCTCGCGCAGCCGCCCAACGTGCCGGCGCTGCGCGCATCGACCGCCGATGCGGTGAACCAGTTCGATGCCAGCGCGAGGCGCGCGGGCGTGGGCAATGAATCCGTGCTCGCCGCGCGCTACGTGCTGTGCACCGCGCTCGACGAGGCCGTGGCCAACACGCCCTGGGGCGTGCAGGCCGGATGGAACAAGCAGAGCCTGCTGGTGCAGTTCCACAACGAGACATGGGGCGGCGAAAAGGTCTTCCAGCTTCTCGCCAAGCTCGCGCAGGACGTGCCCACGCACCGCCAGCTGCTGGAGCTGATCTACAGCGTGCTCGCGCTCGGCTTCGAGGGCCGCTACCGCGTGATCGACAACGGCCGCGCGCAGCTCGACTCTGTGCGCCAGCGCCTGGCCGACCTCATCGCGAAAGACCGTCCGCCGGTGGAAGCCGAGCTCTCGCCGCACTGGCGCGGGCAGGGCGCGGGCACGGTGCGGCTGCGCGAGTCGCTGCCGCTGTGGGTGTTCGCGGCCGGCTTCGCGCTGCTGCTGGCGCTCGCGTGGTTCGGGCTGCGGCTCACGCTCAATTACCGCTCCGACACCACGTACGCCGCGGTGTCCAGCCTGCGCGCGCCCAACATCCAGATCGCGCCGCCCGCGCTGCCTGCGAAGACGCCGCGCCTCGCGCGCTTCCTGGAGCCCGAGGTGAAGCAGGGTCTCGTCACCGTGACCGACGAGGCCGACCGCAGCGTGGTGCGCCTGCGCGGCGACTCCTTCTTCGGCTCCGGCAGCGCCGAGCCGATGCCGCAGTCGCTGCCGGTGCTGCGCCGCATCGGCCAGGCGCTGGCCGAGGTGAAGGGCGAGGTGCTGATCACCGGCCATTCCGACAACCAGCCGATCCGCTCGCTGCGCTATCCGTCGAACTGGCACCTGTCGGCCGCGCGCGCCGACGCGGTGAAGGGCGCGCTCTCCACGCTGGTCGACCCCGCGCGCATGCGCGCCGACGGCAAGGCCGACGCCGAGCCGGTGGCGCCCAACGACACGCCGGCCAACCGCGCGCGCAACCGCCGCGTGGAAGTGGTGCTGCTGACCGGGCCCGAAGGCGTCGTCGCCACCGCTCCCGCAGCCGCGCCGGCCGCTGCTCCAGCCACGGGAGCGACGAAATGATCAAGAAAATCTTCGGCTTCCTTTTCAGCCCGCTGCTGCTCACGCTGCTGGCGCTGATCGTCGTCGCGCTGCTGATCTGGTGGATCGGCCCGCTGGTGAAGATCGGCTCGCTCGCGCCGCTCGAAAGCGAGACCACGCGCGCCATCGTCATCGGCGTCATCGTGCTCGTCGTGGTGCTGCGCGCGCTGTACCGCCGCTGGCGCGCCCGCCGTGCGAGCCAGCACCTGACCGATGGCTTGATGAAGGCGCCCGCCGCCAAGGCCGATGCGCCGGTCAACGGCGAGCAGAAGATCCTCGACACCCGCTTCAGCGAAGCCGTCGCCACGCTCAAGCAGATGCGCATGCACGCCGCCGGCAAGAAGCCGGGCTGGCGCGACTGGCTTTCCATCTCCGGCGGCAGCTATCTCTACGACCTGCCCTGGTACGTCTTCATCGGCGCGCCGGGCGCGGGCAAGACCACCGCGCTGGTCAACTCTGGCCTGAGCTTCCCGCTGGCCGAGAAGTTCGGCCCCGGCGCCATCCGCGGCGTGGGCGGCACGCGCAACTGCGACTGGTGGTTCACCGACGAGGCGGTGCTCATCGACACCGCCGGGCGCTACACCACGCAGGACAGCCACCAGTCGGAAGACAAGAGCGCGTGGGAAGGCTTCCTGGGGCTGCTGAAGAAGGTGCGCCCGCGCAGGCCGCTCAACGGCGTGTTCCTCACCGTCAGCGTGGCCGACCTGCTGAGCCAGGGCCCCGAGGCGCGTACCCAGCTCGCGGCATCGATCCGCGCGCGCCTGCTGGAGCTCGACGGCAAGCTCACCACGCGGCTGCCGGTGTACGTGCTCGTCACCAAGAGCGACCTGCTCTACGGCTTCACCGACTACTTCGACGACCTCGGCAAGGAACAGCGCGCGCAGGTCTTCGGCTTCACGCTGCCGGCCGACGAGAACCTGCAGGTGGAGGAGAAGGGGCTTTCCGCTGCCTTCAACCGCGAGTTCGCGCTGCTGCACAACCGCGTGAACGACGGCCTCATCGCGCGCATGCAGCGCGAGACCGACGGCAACCGGCGCGCGGCGATCTTCGGCTTTCCGGCGCAATTCGGCTCCATCGGACCGCTGCTGTCGGACCTGCTGGAGCAGGTGTTCACCGGCTCGCGCTTCGCGCAGCCGCCATGGGTGCGCGGCGTGTACTTCACCAGCGGCACGCAGGAGGGCAGCCCCATCGACCGCGTGATGGGCAGCCTCGCGCGCAGCTTCGGCATCGAGCGCGCCATGCTCGCGCCGCAGAAGTCCAGCGGGCGCAGCTACTTCCTCACTTCGCTGCTGCGCGAAGTGGTGTTCCCCGAGCAGCGCCTGGCCGGCGCCGACGTGAAGCTGGAGCGCCGCCGCCACACGCTGCGCTTGATCGGCGTGACGGCCATGACGCTCGTCACCGTCGGCCTGCTCGCGGCCTGGGGCTACAGCACGCTGCAGAACATGAACTACCTGAAGTCGGTAGAGGCCCGCGTGGAGCCCGCCCGGCAGAACCTCGCGGCGCTGCCCGCGCGCGTGCAGAACCTGGTCGAAGTGGCGCCCGTGCTGCAGAGCCTGCGCGACATCTGGAAGACGCCCGACAACCGCCAGGGCGACGAGCCGCTGTCGATGACGCTGGGCCTCTACCAGGGCGACAAGCTCGACGCGGCCGCCATGCTCACGCACCAGCGCGCGCTGAACGACGCGTTCCTGCCGCAGATCGCCAAGCGCATCGAGGACCAGCTGCGCACCGCGCAGAAGGACAACCTCGAATTCACCTACGAGGCGCTCAAGAGCTACCTGATGCTCTACCAGCCCGAGCACTTCGACGCCGAGGCGCTGAAGGCCTGGATCACCCTCGACTGGTCGCGCAACCTCGACCGCGGCATTCCGGAAGACCAGCGCAAGCAGCTCGAAGACCAGCTCGACGTGCTCATCGCCCAGGGCCCGCCACGCTCGCCGCTGAAGATGGACGAGAACCTGGTGCGCAGCGTGCGCGCGGTGCTCGCGAGCTATCCGCTGGAGCAGCGCGTGTTCAGCCGCCTGAAGCGCCAGCGCGCCAGCAAGGACATCCCGGCCTTCAGCGTGGCCACGGCTACGGGCCCCTCGGGCCCGCTGGTGTTCGAGCGCATCAGCGGCAAGCCGCTGTCCGAGGGCGTGCCGGGCATGTTCACCTACGACGGCTACCACAAGCGCTTCCAGAACGAGGTGGTGGTGCTCACCGGCCTGCTCGCCAACGAAGACCCGTGGGTGCTCGGACAGGACCGCAACGCCGCCGACCGCCTGCGCGACGCCGCCGCGCTCGGCGCGCTGACCGACCGCGTGCGCCGCCTCTACCTGGAGGAATACGTCAAGCAGTGGGAAGCGCTGCTCGCCGACGTGCGCCTGATCCGAGTGAACGGCCTCGAGAAGAACATCGAGACCGCGCGCATCCTCTCGGGCGTCGATTCGCCGCTCGCCAACTTCCTGCGCGCCGTCGTCAAGCAGACCACGCTCATCCCCGCCGCCGACGCCAACAAGGACGTCGTCAGCAAGGCCACCGAGACCGTGCGCAACACCCGCAAGGGCCTGGAAGACCTGTTCGGCGGCGATCCCGGCCGGCAGGTGGCTCCGGGCAAGCGCATCGAGAGCATCGTGGACGACCGCTTCGAGGCGCTGCGCCGCCTCGTCACCGCGGGCGGCCCCAACCAGCCCGCGCCCATCGACGACGCGCTGAAGCTCTTCAACGAGGTGTACGTGTACCTCAACGCCGTCGACACGGCCGTGAAGGGGCGCACCTCGCCGCCGCCCGGCGACGTGGCCGGCAAGCTCAAGTCCGACGCCGGCCGTCTGCCCGAGCCCGTGCGATCCATGATCGAGAACCTGAGCCAGGCCGGCGCCGCGCAGGCCCAGGTGGCCGAACGCGGCAACCTGAGCCAGGACCTGCGCCCCGTCACCGAGTTCTGCGCGCGCGCCATCGCCGGCCGCTACCCCTTCGTGCAGAGCAGCAAGCGCGACGTGCTGCCCGAGGACTTCGGCCAGATGTTCGGCCCCGGCGGCCTGATGGACGACTTCTTCCAGAAGCGCCTGGCCGCCATCGTCGACACCAGCACGCGGCCGTGGCGCTACAAGCCCGTGGCCGAGCGCGGCGCCATCACCACCCAGGCGATCGCCCAGTTCGAGCGCGCCGCGCGCATCAAGGAAATCTTCTTCCGCGGCGGCGGCAGGGGCCCCTCGATGCGGCTGGACTTCAAGCCTGTGGAAATGGACGCGGGCATCACCCAGTTCATCCTCGACGTCGACGGCCAGCTCGTGAAATACGCGCACGGCCCCGTCGTGCCCATGGCCGTGCAGTGGCCGGGCCCGAAGGGCAGCAACCAGGTGCGCATCCAGGTCAGCCCGCCATCGACCACCGGCAGCTCCGGCGCAGCCGTGGACGGGCCGTGGGCCCTGTTCCGCGCGCTCGACGACGGGCAGCTCGAAGCGGGGGACGCGCCCGAGAAGTTCTTCATCACCTTCCAGATCGGGGCGCGCAAGACGCGCTTCGAGGTGACGACCAACAGCGTGCAGCATCCCATTCGCTTGCGCGAGCTGCGCGAGTTCTCATGTCCGGAGGGGCTGTGAGCATCGAGCCTTCCCCGCTTCTTGCCGCCACCGCCGTGCTGCCCGGGTGGTTCGGGAAATTGCCGGGCATGGGGGACTTCGCGCATCGGCGGCTGCCTGAGCCGTTCCGTGCGGTGTGGGACCAGTGGCTGCAGCGGGGCATGTCGCGGCTGCGGGATCGGGCCGATTGGACCGAGCGGTATCTGGAGGCGCCTATCTGGTGCTTCGCGCTGGGACGGCAGGTGGCTGGCGACCGAGCCTGGATCGGGGTGCTGATGCCTTCCGTGGATGGGGTGGGGCGGTACTTTCCGTTTGCCATCGCGGTGGAGCTGGAGGCGGATTCGCCCGGGACCCTGCGAGGCGAGGCGCTGGCTGCTGCGTTGCGGTGGTGGGCTCATGCGACGCAGGCTGCGTTGGAGGGGCTGGATGGGGATCTGGATGCGGTGCGGTTCGATGCTGTGCTGCAGAGGCTTTTTGTCGAAGAGGCTTCTTTGTCCGATGAGCGGGTTATTGCTGTCGAGTCGCTTGATCTGCCGCTGGCGGGGGCTTCGCTTTGGTTGAGTGATCCTTCTGCGGAGGCGGGGATTCGGATGTTGAGTACCGGGTTGCCTCGGGATGAGCAGTTTGATGCGCTGTTTCTTGGGTTTGCGGAGGAGGGGTGAGATGAATGCCTCTTGCCGTGTTGCTTCCCGAGGCCGGGTCTCGCCCCGGCGGGCGACCTACTTTCTTTTGCTTCGCCAAAAGAAAGTAGGCAAAGAAAAGGCGACCCTGCTGTCTGTGTCCCTTCGCTTCGCTACGGGCAACCTGCGGTGCTCGGCGCAGGAGGGGGTCCGCAGAACTCGCTTCGCTCAAACAGCTGCGGCCCTGATCCCTCCTGCGCCTGCGCTCCTCGGCACAGCCAGAAGGGAGCGATCCGCGCCATCGCTTCGCTCGGCTTCTGAACAGACTCCTCGGGCCTTCGCTTTGCTCGGCGGTGCCTTTCGTTCCCATGGCCTGAGCAACCCCAACGGCCCATTCCAAGCCCAGCAGGCGCAAAGCGCCTGCTGGGCACCCGCAGCCGAGCGCAGCGATGGCCCGCAGGTTTGCAATCCCCTCTGGCTGCGCCGAGGAGCGCAGCGTTTCGCGGATCAGGGCTCGCCCTTGTCTGAGCGAAGCGAGTTTGGGCGAGACCCCGCGAAACGCGAGCACCGCAGGTTGCCCCGTAGCGCAGCGAAGGGGTCGCAGACAGTGGGGTCGCCTTTCTTTTGCCTACTTTTCTTTGGCGAAGCAAAGAAAAGTAGGTCGGCCGCCGGGCCGAGACCCGGCCTCGGGAAACAAACCATCAGCACCCTCAAAGAAGGAGCCAGTCAATGACCGACTCCAACGAAGACGACCGCACCCGCGTAGTCCCCAAGTCAACTCCGCCATCGCAGCCCACGACGACAGGCGACACCTCCGCCACGGTAATCACGGCAGGTGCCCCCACGAGCATGTCCGGCACAAACCCCGTAACAAGCCCCGCCACCGGCGCAACGGAAGCCGGCCTCCTCCCCGTAGGCAGCCGCCTCGCAGAATTCGAGATCACAAGAGTCATAGGCCAGGGCGGCTTCGGAGTCGTCTACGAAGCCTGGGATCACACGCTGGAGCGCGTGGTGGCGATCAAGGAGTACCTCCCGACATCGCTCTCGGCGAGGCAGCAGGACGGCACGGTCATCCCGCTGTCGGAGAAGCACCGCGAAACCTTCGACCTCGGCATGCGCAGCTTCATCAACGAAGCCCGCCTGCTCGCCCAGTTCGACCACCCGTCGTTACTCAAGGTCTACCGCTTCTGGCAGGAAAAGGGCACCACCTACATGGTCATGCCCTTCTACAGGGGCGAGACGCTGCGTGAGGCCCTGGTGTCGATCCCCGCCGGCGTGGACGAGTCCTGGCTGATCCGCATCATGGACGGCGTCACGCAGGCGCTGGCTGTGATGCACAACGCCAACTGCTATCACCGCGACATCGCCCCCGACAACATCATCCTGCTCGAAGGCTCGGGCCGCCCGGTGGTGCTGGACTTCGGCGCCGCGCGCCGCGTGATCACCGACAAGACGCAGGCGATCACGGTCATCCTGAAGCCCGGCTACGCGCCGATCGAGCAGTACGCCGAGATGCCCGACATGTCGCAGGGCGCGTGGACCGACGTGTACGCGCTCGCGGCGGTGATGCACGTGGCGGTGTGCGGCCGCGCGCCGCCGCCTTCGGTGGCGCGGCTGCTGTCCGACAGCTATGTGCCGCTCGCGGGCAACGAGATCCTGCGCAAGCGCTACAGCCCGCGGCTGCTGGAGGCGATCGACGCGGGGCTGGGCGTGCGGCCCGAGCAGCGGCCGCAGTCGATGGCGGAACTGCGCTCGGCGCTCGACCTGGAAGTGGGGCACAGCATCGCGCCGGTGCCGCGCACGCAGCCGCCTTCGTCGTCCGGCGCGCGCACGTCGATGGGCACGAATGCGGACGCCGCCACGGTCATCGCAGGCAAGGCAGGCGGCGGTGCGAAGGCGCCTGCGCCCGCGCCCGCTCCGACGGGCAACAAGGGGGCAGGAAGTGGCGGCGGCAACAAGACCGCCGTCGCCCTCGCTTCCATCGCCGTGCTCGCGGCAGCAGCCGGTGGTGGCTGGTGGTGGTTCCAGGGGCGCGGCGGTGCAGACGACAAGCAGGTCGTCAGCACCACGCCGGCTCCGCCGCCCGACACCAAGGTCGCTGAGGCCCCACCGCCCCCGCCGCCTCCACCACCACCGCCTCCTCCTCCGGCGCCGCGCACGCCGGCCGAGTCGCTGCAGTCGCTCGCCACCGGCGCGACGCCCGGCTTCGACGTGACGGCCACGCCGAAGAAAGCCGAGGTCGCCATCGGCAAGGACCGGCTCGCCTTCGAGGTCCGCAGCAAGCGGGAGGGGTTCGTGTACGTGTTCCTGCTGTCCAGCGGCGGCGAGATGTTCCTGCTCTTCCCGAACCTGCTGGACAAGTACAACAAGATCACCGCGGGCGGCACGCTCTCGCTGCCGCGCGCCTCGTGGCCGATGGACGCGGGCGGGCCGGCCGGCACCGACCAGTTCGCGGTGCTGGTGAGCGAGCACGAGCGCGACTTCAGCGCCGCCGGCGTGCAGAACGACGGCGTGTTCCCGGTGTTCCCGCTGCCCGTGCTGGCCGCGCTGGAGGCCACGCGCGGCACCGGTCCGTCGCCTCTCCTGGGCAAGCCGGTGTGCGCGCCCAACACCCCGTGCAACGACGTCTACGGCGTCGGCAATTTCAAAATCGTCGAGAAGTAATCGTCTGCAGAGCGTCGGCCTACGGGCCGTGACTCTCAGGACAAGGAGGCTTTCATGATGACCGCATCGCAACCGCAGCAGAAGCAGCAACTCCAGGCACGCAGAAGGCCGGAGACCGGCTGGAGCGCTCTCGCAACCGGCGCCGCCATCGCCGTGCTGGCAGGCTGCACCACGCCGCCGCCGGCCGCCACGGACACCGGCGCAGCCACGGCCGACACCAGCGCGAGCAGCACCGCCGCCTCGCGCCCGGCGCCCACCGGCGCCAGCGTGGCCGGCCAGGCCCGCACTTTCTCGACGCAGCTGGCCACCTACACATCGGTGAGCTTCGACTCGGTGCCGGGCTGGTCGCGCGACGATTTCTCGGAGAGCTGGCCTGCCTTTCTCGGCAGCTGCAAGGTGCTCAACGGCCGCGGCGCCGAATGGAAATCGGTGTGCGACCGCGCGCTGAAGGTCGACAGCAAGAACAACAACGCGATCCGGGGCTTCTTCGAGGGCGAGTTCTCGGCCTACCAGATCCGCGACGACGACCGCCGCCCCGACGGCGTGGTCACCGGCTACTTCGAGCCGGAGATCGCGGGCGCGCGCCAGTACGGCGCGCCCTTCATCTATCCGGTGTACGGCCAGCCAGAAGACATGCTCTTTGCCGACGCGCGCAAGCTGCCGCCGGGCAACGGCACGGTGGCGGCCCGCGTGGAAGGCCGCAACGTGGTGGTGCAGACGGGCCTGAGCACGCGCGACATGGGCGCGCCGGGTCTCTATGCGCTGGACCTTTCGGGCATCTCGCGCGACACGCTGGACCGCAAGGTGCGCCTGCGCGTCGAGGGCAAGCAGCTGCTGCCGTACTACACGCGCGAAGAGATCGAGACCAAGGGTGCGCCCAACGCCAAGGTGCTTGCGTTCGTGAGCAGCGCCACCGCGCTGTACGAGATGCAGATCCAGGGCTCGGGCCGCATCCGCATGGCCAACGGCGACATCGTGCGCGTGGCCTACGCCGAGCAGAACGGCCAGCCCTTCCGTCCGACGCTGGCGCAGGCCGCCAACGGCAAGCCGCGCAGTCCGGTGAAGGTGCGCGGCTCGTCCATCGAACTGCAGCTGGACGACGGCGACGACGACGACAGCGACACCGGGGCCGTGGCCAACGGCACCATCCGCACGCGTGGCTTCACGCTGGCACGACCGGTGGCCAGCGGCCCGGTGGTGGTGCCGGGTCGGCGGCCGACGGGTGGCGCGGTGACGGGCTCGGGCATCAAGGACCCGAGCTACGTGTTCTTCAAGGAGTCGCCATCGCCGGTGGGCGGACCGGTGGGCGCCTTCGGCGTGCCGCTGTCGGCGGGGCGCTCCATTGCGGTCGATCCGCGCAGCACGCCGCTGGGCTACCCGGTGTTCGTTTCCACGCGCACGCCCGGCAGCGGCGCGCCGATGCAGCGCCTGACCATCGCGCAGGACACCGGCGGCGCCATCCGTGGCGCGGTGCGGGCCGACTACTTCTTCGGCAACGGCCAGCAGGCCGCGACCAACGCGCGCCGCATGAAGGAGCGCGGCCAGCTCTGGATCTTGCTGCCGCGCGGCCTCGCCGTGGCGCAGGCGGCCACGTCCTCGGCCATCCGCACGCGCGGCGGGCCGGTGGGCGCGAACCTGCCGCAGTGCCTGGTGCCTTCGGAGGGCACCTGCGTCGACGACTGAAGGATCGAGAGATGCGAGACCCCGGGCCCATGGCCATCCCGCCGGCCCGCGAAGCGGGGCCCGTTCGGGGAACACCGCGGAACCGGCTTTGCCGGGCCGCCGGTGTTGCCCCCTGCAAGGGGGTGGGCGAAGCGACACGAAGTGCGCGCAGCCTGGGGGTGAGCCAATGATCGAGACGCTGTCGTCCGCGGAAAGCAGTGAACTCGTTCGCCTTTGGCGACGGCGCCAGACGCTGTCCCCGGGCGAGATGGGCGCCATGTACCGCATCGTCGGCGACGCGCTGGTGGCCTGCAATCCGCCCGAGCTGCAGGTGCTGGGCGAGGGCCGGCAGGAGCTGGTGGCGCAGTTCATCTACGTGAAGGTGCTGCGGCTCGACGCCGACCCCGACGAGGCCGACGAACGCGCGGGCCACAGCGCACCATCCACTGCCTTCGCGCTGTGCGCGTATTTCCGCCGCTATCTCATCGACTGCACGCGCGCCAGTTCCTTCCGCCGCAAGCTCTCCATCGGCGACCAGATCACCGAGGCGCAGCTGGAAGACGAGATCGGCGCCGACGAGGACCTCGAAGGCTGCCTGGCCGAGCACGGCCTGAGCATGCAGGCGGTGCAGCAGGCCGCGCGCGAGTTCATCGCGGGGCTGCCCGAGCCCGAGCGCCTGCTGCTGTGCGAGGGCTTCGGCAAGGAGGCCGAAGGCGGGCTCTCGGGCATCGCCTCCCGCCACGCCATCGCTTCCTATCACTACCGCGCGGGCCGGCTGGGCCTGGTGCACAAGCGCGAAGGGCTCACGGCGGACTACGCCAGGACCCGGCTCGGCGGCTGGCTCCAGCAGACGCTGGGCATCGCCATCGAGCCCGACAACATGGCGGCGATCCTGCAGGTTTTCAAAATCCTCGGTGCTGAAGCGTCTTACGCCTGAAGACATAGCCATTCAGGAACAGACGCCATGACCCACGACCTCTGGCCCCCGCTCAGCGTGATACGCCACGCGCTGGAAACGACCGGCGCGGCCGCGATGCCGGACACCGGGCCCGAAGGCGAGCCCGGCACGGCCACCGTGGCCATGCCCGGATCACCGCCAGGAACGCCGGCCACGCCCGTCGTTGCCGCGTCCGACCTGTTGATGCCTCTCACCGAATTGGCCCGGCGCCGCGAGGCTGTCGCCCAGCGAGCCTTCCCGGCCCGCTGGGCGCCGGGCCGCCTCGTCAGCGTGGTCTACAGCGGGCGGCTGCTCGGCGTGCTGCTAGACCGCTGCATCCACGACGACCTCTGGCAGGGGTGGATGGCCGTCGGCGAGGCCGACTGGGCCGGTGCATTCGACGTGCTGCTCGAGCCCGAGGACGAGCCCTTCGAGCCGATGTTCGGTGTCGTCCAGACGTGGAACGTGCTCACGCTCGAACCCAGCCCGCAGCTCTGCGCGCGCGTGCTGGGCGAAGTCTCCGCCACGCGGCTCGCGGCCATCCGCGCGGTGCACGACGAGTGGGCCGCGCGCACCGCGTTGGCCATCGCGCCGCAGCCGGGGCGCATCGCGCTGCGCGGCGTGGGCGGCGGCGTCTTCTCGGTGCTGTCGGGCACGCCGCTCGGGCCGGAAGACCCGCGCACCGACTACCAGGATCTGTACCGCGACGTGGGCCTGGAACTTGGCGCCGCGCTGACGCGGCCGCAGAGCGACGAGGCCGCCCCTTCTTCTTCTTCTCTTTCTTCATCCCCATCGCGCGCGCGGCCGCAGCCCGGCCCCGAGGGCGGCTGGTGGGGCAGCATCCGCCGCTGGTTCGGCGCCGAAGGCTGGGCGCGCCCGGCCTTTGCCGTGCTGGCGCTGGTCGTGGTGGTCCAGAACGTCGGGCTCATCGGCGGCCGTGGCGCGCCGGAGGACGACGAAGTGCGCTTCCGCGCCGTGCCCACCGCACCGGCGCCCACGCGCGCAGACCTCGTCGTGCGCTGGAAGCCCGGCGTGCGCATGGACGAGGCCGACAGGCTGCTGCAGTCGATCTCGGCCGACGTGGTGGGCGGGCCGGGCGGCGATGGCGCATGGCACTTGCGCGTGCCGGAGCCCGTCGAGGCGCTGGCAGTGCTCGCGGCCTCGCCGCTGGTGGAATCGGCCGGGCCGGCCAGCGAGCGGCGGCCATGACCGCGCATGCCGCCCGCCTGTATCCGCACCTGCGGCCCAAGGGCAGGGGCCTCACGCAGCTGCGCTTTCTTCAGGTGCTGCTGGTGCTGTGGCTGCTGGCCTGCTGCAGCCTTGCCCTCGCCACGCAACGCGCGCTGCTTGTCGGCGTATCCGAACTCGTCAACCAGCCGCAGGCGCTGTGGCTGCAGGCGCCGCGCAACGACGTGATGCTGATGCGCGACGCGCTGCTCAGGCAGGGCTTTGCCGCGCCCGACATCGCCGTGCTCGCCGACGGCGTGAGCGGCGCGGCGCTGCCCGAGTCGCAGGCCATCCACGAGGCGCTGGCGAAGCTGCTCGCGCAGTCGAGGAGCGGCGACTTCGTGCTGCTGTATTTCTCGGGCCACGGCACTCGGCTGCGCGACATCGTCAAGCGCTACCAGGAGCCCGACGGGCTCTCGGAGAACTTCCTCGCGCGCGACGTGCGCGGCACGCTGGGCAGCGACAACGCGCTCGCGGGCGACCTGCGCGACGTGGATTTCGATGCGTGGATCCAGTCCTTCCTCGCGAAGAACGTGTTCGTGGCCTCGGTGTTCGACACCTGCTCCGCCAACTCCATGACGCGCGGCACGGCGGACGCACCCGCCACCGCCGAAGGCCCGCCCGACGACGAGGTGCGCTGGCGCGGACTGCGCGCCACGCAGCTCACGGGCGGCGCGCCGCCCGCCCGGCAGCCGGCGCCACCCGCGCCGGCCGAAGCCGTTCCGCGTGCCCGCTACGTCGCCTTCTTCGCATCGGAAAGCCACCAGATCACGCCCGAGCTGCGGCTGCCGCGCAAGGCGCGAAACGCGAGGCCGCAGGGCCTGCTGACATGGGCGATGGTCGAAGCCCTTTCGCGAAAACCCGCCACCTGGCGGGAATTGTTCGATGGCGTGCTCGCGCTGTACCCGCCCGTCATCGACGAACTTGCCCAGCGTTTTCCGACACGCGAGCTGCCGTCCCCGGTGGCCGAAGGCAACCTCGATGCGCCGCTGTTCGCCAACAGCGGCGCTCCCGCATCCACGCGCCCCGTGTGGCGCGCGCAGCGCAGTGGCGACAGCCTGGCCATCAAGGCGGGCCTGCTCGACGGACTCGCGCAGCAGCAGGAGCTGCGCGTGCTCGCCACGCTGGACGACGGCACCGTGCGCGGCGCGCCGGCCGCCGTGTCGCAGATCAAGCTCGGCAACGCATGGCTGGCCGTGCCGGCAGCGCTGAAGGACGTGCCGGGCAGCGCCTTCTGGAGCGTCACGCCGATGGCCGAGCCGGCCGCCACCGCGTTGCGCGTGCGCGCCGAAAAGCCGCTGCCAATTGGCCTGAGCCTCGACTACCCGGCCGCGATTCGCGCGGCGGACGACACGGCCACGGCCGACGTGCGCTGGACCGACCTCGGCGCCTCGGGCCAGCGCCTCGAACTGCTCGCGCCGCTCTTCGGCGCGAACGTCTCCACCGTGGTGCTGCCCGACACCGCCGCGCTGCGCCGCCGCCTGCAGGCATTGGCGCAGCTGAAGTGGCTCTCTCAACTGCAGGGCTACGGCAAGGACGGCCAGCTCGACGGCTTCGACGCTGCGCTGGAGGTGTGGAGCGGCGAGCGCATGCTGCGCAGCGTGCCCGTTTCCCAGGCCGCCAACGGGCTGCCCGCGACGCGCGCCGGCGAGCGGGTGCGCCTGAACGTGCGCAACACCAGCGGCCGTTCGCTCGACCTCGTCATCGCGGGCATCGATGCTCGAGGCAACCTGCAGCCGGTCTATCCCGACGAGTCCGGCGAAACCAACCGCTTCAAGCGGGGCACGCCCGAGCAGCCCTCGGTGAAGCGCTTCGACCTGCCCTGGCTCGATGCGGCGGGCGACGCGCGCCTGCTGGTCATGGCCGTGCCCGCCACGCCCTACAGCGCGCCGCGCCTCTTCGGCGTGGGCTATGCGCAGGCCGACGTGTCGGAAGTGCGCGTGCGCGGCGGACAGCCGCCGGCCGAGAGCGCCGAGCGCCAGGTGTTCACGGCCCTGCTGCGCAGGAGCGGCACGGCGGACGCGGGGGCCAGGCCATGACGGTTCCAGTTTCCCTTTTTCTTTTTTTTTGTTCCTGTTCCATCGATTTCCGGAGGTGAGAAATGGCATTCCTAGACGACGGCTCCTGGAGCCCTGAAGACGCCCGCCAGTTCTACGAACTGATCGGCACCGGCTCGTCCGAGACCGACCTGGTCATGCTGATCGAGAACAAGGGCGCGCCGGTCGAAGGCGAGCTGGAGCGCAGCTTCGACGACGGCAAGGCGCGGCTGAACATCGGCGGCTACTACTGGTCGGTGCAGGTGCCCGAGTCTTCCAGCCAGAACCAGGTGGTGCCCAACAACCTGATCGTCGCGCGCCGCAGCGACGCCGCCACCGCCACCATCGCCAGCCTGCTGCGCGCGCAGGAGAAAGACCTGAAGGTGATGATCAGCGCCTTCAAGTCCGGCGGCGACGAGCGCTCGCCCGATGCGCAGTCGACCTTCGAGCTGGTGCTGGAGAACGCGCGCATCTGCCGGCTGGTGCTGAGCTCGGGCGGCCACTGGGGCGTGCCCTCGGAGCTGATCTCCATCAGCTACCGCACGGTGAAGGTGCGCTCGGCGCCGCAGAAGACCACCGGCCTGCGCGGCGCGGTGCGCGAATGCCAGTTCACGCGCGCATGAGCCGCGCACTCAGTCCAGCCACAAGGAGCCGCACACCATGACCACCGCCGCCGAATTCCTCAAGGCCGCCGACCCCGCTGCAGCCCTCAAGGCCCTGAGCGACGACGTGCGCGCCAAGCCTTCCGACAGCAAGCACCGCGTGTTCATGGCGCAGCTGCTGTGCGTGCTGGGGCAGTGGGAGCGCGCGCTCAACCAGCTCACCGTGGCCGCCGAGCTCGACGCGCTGGCCGTGCCCATGAAGCAGGTCTACGGCGAGGCCGTGCGCTGCGAGGGCCTGCGCGCCGAAGTGTTCGCCGGCACGCGCACGCCGATGATCTTCGGCCAGCCCGACGAGTGGCTGGCGCTGCTCATCGAGTCGCTGCTGCGCCAGGGCCGCGGCGAGAGCGAGCTGGCGGAAGACCTGCGCCAGCGCGCCTTCGACGGCGCCCCCGCCATTGGCGGCACCGTCGACGGCAAGCCCTTCGAATGGCTCTCTGACGCCGACATGCGGCTGGGCCCTGTGCTCGAGGCCTTCGTCAACGGCAAGTACTACTGGATTCCGTACGCGCGCCTCGCGCACATCAAGATCGAGCCGCCCGAGGACCTGCGCGACTGCGTATGGATGCCCGCGCACCTGCAGTTCGAGAACGGCGGCGAGACGCTCGCGCTCATTCCCACGCGCTACGAAGGCACCGAGAAGCAGGAAGACGGCGAGCTGCGCCTGGCACGCAAGACCGAGTGGCGCGAGCTGCGCCCGGAGGTCTGGGCGGGCTTCGGCCAGCGCGTGCTCAGCAGCAGCGACGGCAATGAGTACGCGCTGATGGACGTGCGCGAGATCCTCTTCACGCCGGCCGAAGCCGAGGAGCAGGCGCCGGCCGAAGGTGCCGTCGATGGCTGAGCTCACCGCGCAGGAGCGGCTGCAGCCCTCGCTGCTCGACCGCCTCGTCGACAACGCGCCCGACGAGAAGCGCGAGAGCGACGACAAGCGCACGCTGACCAAGCAGGCGCTGCGCCAGGCCGTGCTGCGCGACCTGGGCTGGCTCTTCAACGCCACCGGCTACGGCCTCTCGATGGACGACAGGCAGTACCCCAACGCGGCGCGTTCGGTCATCAACTACGGATTGCCTATGCTGTCTGGCCAGTTCACCTCGTCGGTGCAGCGTGTCAGCATGGAACAGGCTTTGAAGAACGCAATCCTGCAGTTCGAGCCACGCATCCTGTCCCGAACACTCGAAGTCGAACTCATCATGGAGGGCCCGGCACTTGACTCGCACAACAGCATCGGCCTGCAGATCCGCGGCATGCTGTGGGCGCAGCCCGTGCCGCTGGAGTTCCTGATGCGAAGCCGCGTAGACCTGGAAGAAGGTCGCATCGAGATAGTGGACATGGCGCAAAACCCGAGATGAGTCCGCCATGGACCCCAGGCTGCTGAGTCTGTACGAACAGGAACTGCGCTACTTCCGCGAAAGCTCTTCAGAGTTCGCACGCGCATTTCCAAAGATTGCGCATCGACTTGGCATCGAAGGCCAGGAGGTCGCCGATCCGTACGTGGAGCGGCTCATCGAGGCCACCGCATTCCTCTCGGCGCGCGTGGGCCTGAAGCTCGACGCCGAATACCCGCGCTTCACCGGGCACCTGCTCGACATCGTCTATCCGCACTTCCTCGCGCCGACGCCGGCGATGGTGGTGGTGTCGTTCGCGCCGGATCCCGACGACGCCAACCTCGCCACCGGCCCGAGCTTGCCGCGCGGCAGCGGCCTGCGCGCGCGGCAGGCGGTGGGGCAGAACACGCACTGCGAGTTCCGCACAGCCAGCGCATTGCGCATCTGGCCCGTCGAGTTGCAGCGCGCGCAGTACTTCACCTACGCGCCCGACCTCCCGCTGAACACGCATCCGCAGTCGCGCGCGATCCGCGGCGGCCTGCGCATCGTGCTGCGCGCCACGGCCGGGCTGGACTTCAGCCAGATCGCGCTCGACGATCTCGTGCTGCACTTCGGCGGCGCGGAAGACGTGGCCTGGCAGCTGCACGAATGCGCGCTGGGCCAGCCCATCGGCGTGCTGGTGCGGCCGCTTGGGCCGGGCGGCGCCCTGCAGGGCACGCCGCGCAGCCTGCCGCCGAGCGCCATCGGTGCGGTCGGCTTCGAGGACGACGAGGCGCTGCTGCCCGTCACGGCCACCGGCTTCTCGGGCTTCAGGCTGCTGCAGGAGTACTTCGCCTTTCCCCAGCGCTTCCAGTTCGTGCGCATCGGCGGGCTGAAGGCGCTGCTGGCCCAGATGCCGGTGGGCGAGGTCGAGATCGTGCTGCTGTTCTCGCGCGGCGACGCGGCTCTCGAAAAGCTCGTGAGCGCCGACAACGTGCTGCTGCACTG
Organism: Variovorax sp. 350MFTsu5.1; assembly: GCF_048302515.1. Classification (NCBI taxonomy): domain Bacteria; kingdom Pseudomonadati; phylum Pseudomonadota; class Betaproteobacteria; order Burkholderiales; family Comamonadaceae; genus Variovorax; species Variovorax sp. 350MFTsu5.1. The sequence goes on from NZ_CP157620.1 coordinate 761,591, forward strand.
CGTGCCCGCGGTGAACCTCTTCAGCAAGCGGCTCGACCGCGTGCCGCTGAACGAGGGCGTGAGCCAGTTCCACCTGGTGCCCGACCGCACGCGGCCGCAGGACTTCGAGGTGCACACCGTGACCGAGGTCATCGGCCACGGCACGCCGGGCGCCGACGCGGCGGCGGCCGAGCAGCCGTTCCGGCCCTTCTACTCGGCCTTCCACGGCAGCCGGATGAGCCATCCGGCCTACTTCACGGTCACGCGCGAGCCGCGCATGCTGTCGGTGCGCCAGCGCACCGAGGGCAACCGCAGCAGCCACATCGGCTCCGAGGTCTACATGCAGATCGTCGATCCGCAGCAGGCGCCTTACGCGGCCACGCTGCGGCAGCTGGCGGTGACCGCGATGTGCACCAACCGCGACCTGCCCCTCTTGATGCCGCTGGGCCGCGAGAACGACTTCGACTGCGTCGACTCCTTCCCTGTGCAGCGCGTGCGCATGGTGCGCGGTCCCTCGCGGCCGGTGTCGCCGGTGGTGAGCCAGGGGCTGGGCTGGCGCGTGGTCGACCATCTCGCGCTCAACTACCTGTCGTTGTCCGACAGCACGCCGGAGCAGGGCGCGGCCGCGCTGCGCGAGACGCTGATGCTCTACGCGGTGCATGCCGACGAGATGCGCCAGGGCCAGGTGCGCGGGCTGCTTTCGGTGAAGTGCAAGCCGGTGGCGCGTCGCCTGCCGCTGAAGGGGCCGATCGCCTTCGGCCGCGGGCTGGAGGTGACGCTGGAAGTCGACAAGGATGCCTTCCACGGCCACAGCAGCTTCCTCTTCGGTGCCGTGCTGGCGCGCTTTCTCTCGCGCCACGTGGAGGTGAACCATTTCGTCGAGACCGTGCTGCGCATCGCGGGCAAGGGCGAGACCATGCGCTGGAGGCCGCTGTGCGGGACGCGGCAGATCCTGTGACCGGCAACTCGGCCAGCGCTGCCCGCGCGCCCGGGCAGGGCGCGGGCACCGTGCAGGCCCGCGTCGATGCCGCGCTGCGCGGCTGGTCGGCCGAGCCCTGGGCCTTCGACTACTTCGCGGTGATGCGCCGGCTGGAGTCGGTCGCGAAGACCACGCCGCGCTGGGGCCGCGCGCTGCTGCCCGGTGCCGAGCCGGTGCGCGTGGGGCAGGAGCCTTCGCTCTCGTTCGCGCCCGCGAGCTTCAGCCGCTTCGAGCCCGCCACCGTGCATTCGCCGCCGCGCCTGCGCCAGCAGTTCTTCGGCTACATCGGCCCCAACGGGCCGCTGCCGGTGCACCTGAGCGACTTCATCCGCGAGCGCAGCCTGAACCACGGCGACCCGACCTGGCTGGCCTTTCTCGACAGTTTTTCGCACCGCTTCTCGCTGCACTTCTACCGCGCGTGGGCGCAGTCGCGTCCGGCCGTGGCGCTGGACCGGCCGGGCGAGGACCGCTTCCGCCTGCAGATCGGCGCGCTGGTGGGCATCGGCGCGCCGGGCCGCGTGGAGCGCGACGAGATCCATGACGACGCGCGGCTGCACTTCTCGGGCTGGCTCGCGCGACGCGTGCACAACGTGGAGAGCGTGGAGTCGGTGCTGTGCTGCTACTTCGGCGTGCCGGTGAAGCTGGAGCGCTGGGTCGGCCACTGGATGAGCCTGCCCGCCGGCGAACTCACGCGGCTGGGGCAGGGAGAGAGTTCGCGATCGATGGGCATGGGCGCCATGCTCGGCACCCGGGCGTGGGACCGCCAGCACCGCGTGCGCCTGCATCTAGGCCCGCTCACGCTCGAGCAGTACCGCATGTTCCTGCCCATCGGCGATGCCCGCCCCGTGCTGCAGCGCTGGATGCAGCAGCTGCTCGGCGACGAGCTCGAGTGGGACGCAGAACTCGTGCTCGAGAAGGCGCAGGTGCCGCTCACGCGACTTGGCGACGCGAAGGGCAGCGCGCCCCGCCTCGGCTGGGTGTCGTGGCTCGGCCAGCGCCCGCGCTCGCGCGACGCGGCCGACGTGCGCATCGGCAGCCAGTCTTTCAACAAGCCCACCTTCATTCGTTCAGAAGAGATACGGAGTCCCTCATGAGTGAAATCAGCCGCACCGCCCTTTTCGGCAAGCTCAACTCGCTGGCCTACAAGGCCATCGAAGGCGCCACCGTGTTCTGCAAGATGCGGGGCAATCCGTACGTGGAGCTGGAGCACTGGTTCGCGCAGCTGCTGCAGGCGCAGGACTCCGACCTGCACCGCGTGATCCAGCACTACGGCCTCGACGTGTCGGTCATCGCCAAGGACATGACCACCGCGCTCGACCGCCTGCCGCGGGGCGCCACCGCCATCAGCGACTTCTCGCCGCACATCGAGAACGCCATCGAGCGCGCATGGACCTACGCCACGTTGCAGTTCGGCGAGGCGCAGGTGCGCACCGGCTACCTGCTGGTGGGCATGCTGAAGACGCAGAGCCTGCGCAACCCCCTGTTCGGCCTGTCGAAGCAATTCGAGAAGGTCAAGGTCGAGGACCTGGCCGACAACTTCGCGAAGATCTGCGATGCCTCGCCCGAGGCGCAGATGCGTGCGCAGGACGGCACGGGCATGGGCAGCGGCGCGCCCGGCGAGGACTCCGGCGCGATGGCGCCGGCCGCCATGGGCAAGGGCGATGCGCTGAAGAAGTTCGCGGTCGACCTCACCGAGAAGGCGAAGAAGGGCGAGATGGACCCGGTGACGGGCCGCGACGAGGAGATCCGCCAGATCGTCGACATCCTCATGCGCCGCCGCCAGAACAACCCGCTGCTCACCGGCGAGGCCGGTGTCGGCAAGACGGCCGTGGTCGAAGGCTTCGCGCAGCGCCTGGCGCGCGGCGACGTGCCGCCGCAGCTGAAGGACGTGAAGCTGCTCACGCTGGACATCGGCCTGCTGCAGGCCGGCGCGAGCATGAAGGGCGAGTTCGAGCAGCGCCTGCGCCAGGTGATCGACGAGGTGCAGAGCTCGCCCACGCCCATCATCCTTTTCATCGACGAGATCCACACGCTGGTGGGCGCGGGCGGCGCGGCCGGCACCGGCGATGCGGCCAACCTGCTGAAGCCCGCACTCGCGCGCGGCAACCTGCGCACCATCGGCGCCACCACCTGGGCCGAGTACAAGAAGTACATCGAGAAGGACCCGGCGCTCACCCGCCGCTTCCAGGTGGTGCAGGTGCCGGAGCCCGACGAGACCAAGGCCATCCTCATGCTGCGCGGCGTGGCCAGCGTGCTCGAGAAGCACCACCGCGTGCAGTTGCTCGACGAGGCCATCGAGGCGGCCGTGAAGCTGAGCCATCGCTACATTCCCGCGCGCCAGCTGCCCGACAAGGCCGTGAGCCTGCTCGACACCGCCTGCGCGCGCGTGGCCGTGTCGCAGCACGCGACGCCGCCCGAGGTGGAAGACTGCATGCGCCGCATCGAGGGGCTGACGGTGGAGCAGGAGATCATCGGGCGCGAAGAGGCCATCGGCATCGACGTGACCAGGCGCGCCGCGCAGGTGGCCGCGCTGCTGGCCGAATCGAAGGTGCAGCTCGATGCGCTCAACGCCCGCTGGCAGGAAGAGAAGGGGCTGGTCGACCGGCTGCTGGAGCTGCGAAGCAAGCTGCGCGCGGGCAACAAGCCGGTGGATACGCCCGCTGCCGCCAATGCCGATGCGACCGCACCCGCTGCCGCCGCCGAAGCCGCACCCGACCGTGCCGCGCTGCTGGCCGAACTGCACGAGCTGCAGGCGAAGATCCACGCGGTGCAGGGCGAGTCGCCGCTGATCCTGCCTTCGGTCGACGAGCAGGCCGTGGCCTCGGTTGTTGCCGACTGGACCGGCATTCCCGTCGGCCGCATGGTCAAGAACGAGGTGGAGGCGGTGCTCAAGCTCGCCGACACGCTCAACCAGCGCGTGATCGGACAGAAGCACGGCCTGGAGATGATCGCGCGGCGCATCCAGACCTCGCGCGCGCGGCTGGACAACCCGCAGAAGCCCATCGGCGTGTTCATGCTGTGCGGCACCTCCGGCGTGGGCAAGACCGAGACCGCGCTCGCGCTGGCCGAGGCGCTGTACGGCGGCGAGCAGAACATCATCACCATCAACATGAGCGAGTTCCAGGAGGCGCACACCGTCTCCACGCTCAAGGGCGCGCCTCCGGGCTACGTGGGCTACGGCGAGGGCGGCATCCTGACCGAGGCGGTGCGTCGCCGCCCGTACAGCGTGGTGCTGCTCGACGAGGTGGAGAAGGCCCACCCCGACGTGCACGAGATCTTCTTCCAGGTCTTCGACAAGGGCTGGATGGAAGACGGCGAGGGCCGGATGATCGACTTCAAGAACACCATCATCCTGCTGACCACCAACGCCGGCAGCGAGCTGGTGATGAGCATGTGCCGCGACCCCGAGCTGCTGCCCGACCCCAACGCGCTGGCCGATGCGCTGAAGGCGCCGCTGATGAAGGTGTTCCCGCCCGCGCTGCTGGGCCGCATCGTCACCATTCCCTACTACCCGCTGTCGCCCGAGATGATGAAGAAGATCGTGCGGCTGCAGCTGGGCCGCATCAAGAAGCGCGTGGAAACCAACCACGGCGTGCCTTTCGAGTACAGCGACGCGGTGGTCGACCAAGTGGTCGCGCGCTGCCAGGACCCGGAGTCGGGCGGGCGCGTGATCGACGCGATCCTGACCAACACCGTGCTGCCGACGATCTCGGTCGAGTACCTGCAGCGGCTGGCCTCGGGCGGCGAGATCCGCCGGGTCGCGCTCGACGTGAAGGACGCGGACTTCACCTACGCCTTCGACTGACAAGCCTCCACCCCAAGAGAAAAAGATGGCCGACAACGAGTTCCGCATCGAGAGCGATTCACCCGCCAAGGACGACCTGATGTTCTGGCGCATCGTGGGGCACGAGGCGCTGGCGCGCCCGTCGGCCTACGAGCTCACGGTGATCTCGACGAACAAGGCCATCGACGCCAAGGACATCCTCGGGCATGCCTTCGACGTGGTGATCGGGTTCAAGGACGCCGATGGCGCAACGCACGAGCGCCACTGCCAGGGCCATGCGGTGCGCTTCGTGCGCGCGGGCCACATGGGGCGGCACTACGAATACCGCATCACTCTGCGCTCGTGGTTCTGGCTGCTCACCAAGCGCGCCAACTCCCGCATCCTGCAGGAGAAGAAGGTGCTCGAAGTGCTCGACGCGGTGTTCGAGGACAGCCCCATCAAGCGCTTCAAGAAGACCAAGGCCGACAACGTGGTCGGCACGCACAACCCTCGCCGCTACTGCGTGCAGCACCAGGAAAGCGACTACAGCTTTCTCTCGCGCCTGCTGGAGGACGAAGGCATCTACTACTGGTTCGACGCGCACGACGCGCCCGGCACCATGCATCTTTCGGACGCCAGCGACATGGCGCACGAGAAGCTGCCGGCGGCCGACACCCTGCGCCACATGGCCGTCAACGCCGCCGAACCGCGCTTCAACGAGATCTCGCGCTGGGTGAGCGGACGCCAGTTCGACACCGGCAAGCACGCCTCGCGCGACAGCGACTTCAAGGCCATCAAGAAGAAACTGGGCGCCGACATCGATGCGTCGGACGACCACGAGCTCGCGAGCCTGGAGCTCTTCGAGTTCCCTGGCGGCTACTTCAGCGGCGACGACGCCGAGACCCGCGCCAAGCTGCGCGGCGACGAACTCAACGCGCGCCGCGACCGCCACTGGGCAGTGACGCCGTGGCCCGACGTCACGGCCGGGCGCGGCTTCAAGTACGAAGGCGACCCCGACGGCACGCGCAACGGCGACTACGTGATCGCGGCCTGCACCTTCGTCGCCAGCCATCGCGGCTACGAGGGCGTCAGCGGCAACACCCTGGCGCAGCCCGTGCATGCCGCGCTGGCCGACGTGCTGCGCGACGACGCGGTGAACGCCGACACGCTGCCGGTGCTCGAAGAGATCATCGCGGCCACGCCCGCGCTCTCGGCCGCGCAGACCGGCAGCAGCATCTTCCTGCTCACCGTGATGCCGGTCGAGCGCCTGTTCCGCACGCCCCGCCTCACGCCACGCGTGACCATGCCGGGCCCGCAGACCGCCATCGTCGTCGGCCCCAAGGGCGACGAGCTGCACGTGGATGACCACGGCCGCGTGAAGGTGCACTTCCACTGGGATCGCTACGACGAGAGCAACGAGAAGTCGACCTGCTGGATCCGCGTGTCGCAACCCTGGGGCGGCAAGGGCTGGGGCGGCTACTTCATTCCGCGCATCGGCCAGGAGGTGATCGTCGACTTCCTCAACGGCGATCCCGACCGGCCCATCATCATGGGCCGCGTCTACAACGACGACCAGCCCATTCCCTACAAGTCGCCCACGCAGAGCGGCTTCAAGACCCGCTCCACGCCTGGCGGCGGCTCTTCGAACTACAACGAGATCATGTTCGAGGACAAGAAGGGCGAGGAAAAGATCAGCATCCACGCCGAACTCGACATGAGCCGCAGCGTGGAGCGCGACGACTCCACCACCATCGACCGCGACCAGAGCGTCACCGTCAAGCGCGACCAGACCAACCACGTGGACCGCGACCGCAAGAGCACGGTGACGCGCAACGACACGAACATGGTGGTGGTCGACCAGAAGAACACGGTCAAGGGGAAGCAGAACAACCAGGTGGTGGGCGACCGCACCACTTTTGTCGACAGCAACGACAAGACCATGGTGACCGGCACCAGCCTGAGCGACGTGACCGGTGCGCGCACCGACACCTCGCGCGCGGGCGAGACCCGCAACGTGATCGGCAACCAGACCATCACCGTCAGCGGCAACGTCACCTACAAGGCCGCGAAGATGAGCTTCGAGGCCGGGCACATCGACTGGATGGTGACGGGGTCGAGTTCGAAGTACATCACGGTGCCTACCGGGCCGCTGCACCTGATGGCCAACAAGATCAAGCTGATGAGCAACACCGGCATCGAGATGATGGCGGTGGGCAGCATCGACGCGACCTCGGTCGGCTCCAACACGACCATCCTGGGGCCGAACACCAGCGGCTACATCGGCACCAACAGCGAAGCCAACCTGGGCATAGCGCGCTCGACCTTCATGGGCATGAGCATCGACAACGCGCTGGCCATTGCCATCTCCAACTTCGGGGGCGTGGCGATCGATACCGCGCTGGGTGTCAAGCTGTCGTCCGGTGTTGCGCCGGAGATCCAGGCGTTTCCGATCGACGTGGAGCAGGCTGCGCTGCATACCTTCACGCCGGGCGCGGGTGCCGGTGGCGCGGGCGGCGCGGCTATCGCCGGTGCGCTGGGAGCAGTCGCGGGCCTGGCCAGCGCGGACGCGGATATTGCCGCGACGCTGAAGCAGTACGCGGACGCCGCCAATGCGCTGGACAACGCCGCCAATGAAGCCGATGCCGCGCACCTGCCCGGGCTTGCTGGCCGCTTGCGCTCTCTCGGTGCGATCACGCGCAACCGTCGCATGGAAGGTGTGATCGGCAGCATTCCGGTGATCGGTGCTGTCGCCATCGCTGGCGGCGAACTGATCGTCGGCGCCTTGGGCGCCGCCGGTGTCGGCACAGGCGGCGAACGCCTGGCGGCCGACGAATCGGTCAATGCGGACGGTTCCGCCGCGCCGCCCCCGCCTCCGCCGGCTCCACCCGCGCCGCCTCCGGCGCCCGGGGTGGGCGCGCCCGCGGAGCCGACACAGGAGTGGAGCCCGACGCCCCCGGCGCCGCCCCCTGCGCCGCGGCCGCCACCACCGCCGCCACCACCACCGCCGCCGCCGCCGCCGCCGCCGCCGCCGCCGCCACCGCCACCGCCACCGCCACCGCCACCGCCACCGCCACCGCCACCGCCACCGCCACCGCCACCGCCACCGCCACCGCCGCCGCCACCGCCGCCGCCGCCGTCATCCGATCCGCTGGACGGAGGGGTGCCGCCGAACGACGACTGGGAATAGGGATCGGCGCCAAGCGACCATGCAAGTCCTCAAACCCCAGGCGCTCGGCCTGTCGACGCGCCCCATCGAATTCCGCAAGCGCTTCGGGCTCAGCATCAGCGCCTGCCTGCACCTGCCGTTCGCACAGGGCGAGCGCGGAACGCTGTGGGCGGAGCAGTCGATGTGGTCCTTCCTCGGGAAGGAAATGGCGCAACCCCTTATCGACGAGGGCGTGGCCAAGCTCACGCCGGAGTTCCTGGTGCATGGCAAGGCCTTCCCGCCGCCGGACCGCACTGACGGTTGCGCCGTGCGGGCCCGGTTCGGCACGCAGGAGAAAACCCTGCTGGTGCTCGGGGACCGCTACTGGGATGGCTCTAACCCGAGCAAGGCCCGGCCTTTCCCGGAGATGCCGCTGGACTGGTCCAGGGCCTACGGCGGCGCGGACTTTCCCCTCAACCCAGGCGGGCGGGGCAGGCAGAAGATCGATGGCGTGGCATGGCTGCCGAACATCGAACTGCCTCATGACCGCCTGCTGCGCCCCGACCAGGCCATCGCACCGGCCGGCATGGGAGCGCTGGACGTGATGCACCCGCAGCGTGTGCAATACCGTGGCACCTACGACGCCGACTACCTGAAGCAGCATGCGCCGGGGTTCGCGCCCGACACCGACTGGCGCTACTTCAACCTGGCGCCGCCCGACCAGTGGATGGGCGCGGCGCTCACCGGCGACGAGCCGTTCTCATTCGAGAACATGCACCCGCAGAAGCGCCTGATCGAAGGCCGCCTGCCGGGCATGCGGGCGCGCGTGTTCGTCGGCTACAGGATGGCCGTGGGCGAGCCCAAGGTGCGGGAGGTGCCGCTGCGGCTGACCACCGTGTGGTTCTTCCCGCATGCCGAACGCTGCATCGCGATCTTCCAGGGGCTCGCCGAGGTCGGCACCGACGACGGCTCCGACGTGGTCAGCCTCATGGGCGCGGTCGAGCGCATCGGAGAAATCCGCTCCGACGCGCACTACCTCGACGCCGCAGCGAAGCGGGCCGACCCGAAGCTGGGCCCGATCTATGCCATCGTCGACAGCGACCTGCTCCCGGAAGGCGTGAGCACCGCCGATCCGGACGTGGAGGCCGCGAAGGCGCCCTTCGGAACCGAGGGCCTGCAGGGCGAAGCCCAGCGGCGTCGCGCCGAGATGGATGTGGCGTTCGCGCGCGAGAAGGCCATCGCCATGGGCAAGGACCCGGATGCGCTGGGAATCCGCATGCCGCCGCGGGAGAAGGTTCCGGTCGGCGACGAGCTTCCGCCCTACCTGGAGAAGAAGATGAAGGAGGCCGAGGCCCAGCGGTGGGCGGCGGTCGAGGATGCGGTCACGGTCGTCGAGCGGGCGCTGGCGATGTCGCAGGAGCAGAAGATCGATCTCGCCAAACTGCAGCACCGCGGTCCGCCGAAGTACGACCCCGACAGGCACATGGCGGAAATGCAGGCACAGGCGGCCGTGGGAACGCGGCCTGTCAACCTGGCGCCGATCTACCCGAAGCTGTGCCAGATCGAGGACGCGCATCGCGCCGGCTATCTGCAGTCCGCGCACATGCAGCCGCCAGCCTTCCCGATGCCGGCGCGCGAGGCCGCGAAGCTGCGCGGCGAGATGGCGCGTGCCAGCGCGGCGGGCATCAAGTTCTTCGCCGGCATTGATCTCACCGGCGCCGATCTCTCGGGCCTCGACCTTCGGGAGGTGAACCTGGAAGGCGCGTGGCTGGAAAGCGCGAACCTGGCCAATACCAATCTCTCCGGCGCCAACCTGACGGGCGCGGTGCTGGCGCATGCGAACCTGGAAGGCGCGATCGCCATCGGCGCGAAATTCGCCAGGGCCAATCTCGGCAAGGCGCGGCTGGCTCGCGGTGTCTTCGACGACGCCGACTTCAGCGGGGCGACGCTCATGTACTGCGCGTTCGCCGGCACCCAGATGCGACGCGCGAAATTCGCCAAGGCGAATCTGCTGCAGACCACATGGGGCGATGCCGACTGGGCCGGTGCAGACCTGAGCGGGCAGGTCTTCCACAAGCTGGACCTCAAGGGCATGCGGTGGCCGGAGGCGAACCTGTCCGTCTGCAACTTCATCGAGTCCGACCTCTCGGGCGTCGACATGCATGCCGCGAAGATCGAGAACGCGACCTTCGTGACCAGCAAGCTCGACGGCGCGAAGCTGATGGCGGCGCGCTGCGCCGGCACCGTGGCGGTCAAGGGAAGCAGCCTGGCCGGTGCGGACATGAGCCAGGCCGACCTGCGCAACTTCAATTTCGGGGCCTCCGATGCGCGGGAGGCCAGGCTGATCCGTGCGGTGCTCGATGGCGCCAACCTCTGCGAAGCCCGGCTCGAAGGCGCGGACCTGCGGCTCGCCAGTGCCAAGGGCGTCCTGATGCGCAAGGCCGTCTGCTCGAACGCGCTGCTGTCGGGCGTGAACTTCAGCGACGCGATCTTCCAGTCGGCGGACCTGCGGGGGGCCGACCTGCGGCGCAGCAATCTCTTCGGTGCCGACCTCGGACGGGTGCGGCTCGACGGTTCGACGAACTTCGACGGGGCGTTGCTCAGGCGGGCGCGCACCTGGCCCCGGCTCACCCCGGAACAGCAGGCGGCGGCATGAGCCCGAACCTCCTGTCCATTGCAATCAGCGTCGGCGAGGCGCTGGAAGGCCTCGACCTGCACAAGGGACGCTACGCAGGCCTTGCGCTCGGCGGCGGGATCTTCTCGCGAGTCAATTTCGCCGAAGCGGATTTCCGGGGGACCGATCTGCGCGAAGCCGTATTCGACTGCTGCGACCTGCGCGGCGCCATCGCATCCGGCGCCAATCTCCGCAAGGCCGTCTTCAACCGCTGCAAGCTCGATCACGTGGACCTGCGCGAGGCCAACCTGCACGGCGCCGTGTTCACGGAGTGCGACCTGACGCATGCGCAGATGGCGCAGTCGGCGATGACGATGGCCACCGTCACTCGCTGCAGGCTGGACCATGCCGTGCTGCGCGGCGTGCCGCTCGACTCCGCGGTGATCAGCCAGTCGGTACTGCTCGACGTCTGCGCCGACGACACCAGCTGGCAATACACCACTGTCAACGAATGCGATCTCTCGCACCTGACGTGGGCCGGCGCGCGCATGCTGCGCAACGTGTTCTTCAAGACCTCGCTCAAGGGCATGTCGTTCGCCGGGCTGGAGCTGAACGGCTGCCAGTTCTCGTCCGCCGACCTGAGCGGCGCCGACTTCAGCGGCGTCACGCTGCAGCAGTGCAACTTCCAGGGCGCGACGCTCGATGGCGCGAAGTTCGTGAAGGCCGTCGCGCCGTCGGCGATCTTCTGCGCGGCCAGCGGCAAGGCTGCAGACTTCTCTGGCGCAAGGCTGCGTCAGGCGCTTTTCACTGGTGCCATCCTGCTGCAAGCCAACTTTGCCGGCTGCGACCTGTACCAGACCCATTTCGCGGGCGCGAAAGTACAAGGCGCCAACTTCACCGGCGCCGAGCTGACGTACGCCGACTTCCGCCACGCCGACCTCACCACGGCAGACCTGCGCCGCGCCACCATGGTGCGCACCGTGCTGCATGCCGCCGTCACCGAAAACGCCCAGATGACCGACCGCGCGCGTGCGCTCGAGACCGACTCGGAGCTGTCCGAATCGGAGCGCTGGCAGCCGCTGGTCGCCTGACACACGAACACAGAGGGACCGCCATCATGAACAACGAAACGACGACGCTGACGAAAGCGCGCACCGGCAGGAAGAGCCAGGCCGCGAAGGCCATTCCCGCCGAATGGTGCGTAGGCATTCTCGGCTCCGGGGCAAAGGGCCGGCTGGTGGTCGCCAGCGGCGAGCTGAAGCTGCGCGCACGCCGCGCGGCGAGCTGCCTGCTGGAGCCGGCGGCAGGCGACAGCGTGGCCTGCCTGCGCATCGCGCCCGATGAAGTCTGGATCATGGCCGTGCTGCAGCGCGAGGAAGGCACGGCCAACGTCGTGAGCTGCGAGGGCGGCACCGGCATGCGCATCGCTGCCGAGGGTGGACGCATCGAACTGGCTGCCGAAGAACTCGACGTCGCCACCCAGCGCACGCGCATTGCCACCGACACCGCCGACGTCGTCGGCCGCCAGCTCAGCGTGGTCGGCACCAGCCTCAAGCTCGTGGGCTCGGTGCTCTCCTCGGTGATGGACCGGGTGCAGCACTTCAGCAGGCACTACCTGCGCACCACCGATGGCATCGACCGCGTGGCGGCCACGCACGTCGAGTGCGAGGCGAAGCAGCTGATGCGGATCGAAGGCGAACACACGCTGGTCAACGGCCGCGAGCTGGTGAAGGCGCGCGGCGCGCAGATCCATTTCGGCTGAGGCGACAGGGGAGACGAAAAAATGTTCGCCAACTGCCAGCTGATGGGCACGGACATGGGCTTTCCCGATGTCTGCATCACGCCCGCCGCGCCGTCGCCCATTCCGGTGCCGTACCCGAACATCGCCATGGGCCCCATGGCGATTCCGAACTGCCCCACGATCCTCATCATGGGCGGCCCGGCCCACAACCTCGGCACCACCATTCCGATGACCAACGGCGACAACTCCGGCGTGCTGCTGGGCGTGGCCTCGGGAACGGTGATGGGGCCGAGCCGGCACCTCACGGGGGCCTTCACCGTCCTGATGATGGGCATGCCTGCGTCGCGGCTGACCAGCGTGTCGCTGCAGAACAGCACCAATTGCCCGGGCGTGCGCACCGTGCCGAGCCAGCCGCTGGTGTTGCTGCTGGCGCCGTAGAGCGCATCGCAGATGCCTAGGTGGCGCGGAAAGAGCGCCGCTCGTACAGAACAAGGGGAGTAGCCATTCATGGCAGACCAGGAGTTCCGCATCGAGAGCGACTCGCCCGTCAAGGACGAGCTCATGTTCTGGCGCATCGTGGGGCACGAGGCACTGGCGCGTCCATCGACATACGAACTCACGGTGCTGTCGGAGAACAAGGCCATCGATGCGAAGGACATCCTGGGGCGCGCCTTCGACGTCGTCATCGGCTTCGAGGACGCAGATGGGGGCAGCCATGAACGCCATTGCCAGGGCCACGCGGTGCGCTTCGTGCGCGCGGGCCATGCGGGGCGCTACTTCGAATACCGCTTCACCCTGCGCTCGTGGTTCTGGCTGCTCACCAAGCGCAGCAATTCGCGCATCCATCAGGAAAAGCCCGTGCTCGACGTGCTCGATGCGGTGTTCGAGGACAGCCCGATCAAGCGCTTCAAGAAGACCCGCACCGACAACGTGGTCGGCACCCACAAGCCGCGCCGCTACTGCGTGCAGCACCAGGAAAGCGACTATCAGTTCCTATCGCGCCTGTTGGAAGACGAAGGTATCTATTACTGGTTCGACGCGCACGATGCGCCGGGCACCATGCACATGTCGGACGCGAGCGACATGGCGCACGACAAGCTGCCGGCCGCGGACACCCTGCGCTACGTGTCGAGCGACGCCGCCGAAGCGCGCTTCAACGAGATCTCGCGCTGGGTGAGCGAGCGGCAGTTCGACACCGGCAAGTACGCATCGACCGACAGCGACTTCAAGGCGATCAAGAAGAAGCTGGAGGCCGCCGGCGGCACGCCCGACAAGCACGAGCTGGCCGAGTTCGAGGCCTTCGAGTTCGCGGGTGGGTACTTCAACGGTGGCGATGCCGACGACAAGGGCAAGCTGCGCGGCGAGGAGATCGGCGCGCGCCGCCAGCGCCACTGGGCGCTCACGCCCTGGCCCGACGTGGCGGCGGGCCGCAGCTTCAAGTTCGAGAACGACCCTGACGGCACGCGCGACAGCGACTACGTGATCGCCGCCTGCACCTTCGTCGCCAGCCACCCGGGCTACGAAGGCGCGGACATCGAGGAGCCACCGGCCCCGCCGACACGGCTTCTGAGAGAAGCTCTCGCGGACGACGCCGTGCTGGCCGACACCTTGCCGGCCTTCGAGGCGGTCGCCGCCCGGATGCCGTCGCTCGATGCGAGCCGCCCCGGCGCAAGCGCTTTCCTGTTGACGGTGTTTCCGGTCGACATGCCTTTCCACCCGCCGCGCCTCACGCCGCGCGTGGTCATGCCGGGCCCGCAATCGGCCATCGTCGTCGGGCCCTCGGGTGAGGAGATCCATGCCGACGACTTCGGCCGCGTGAAGGTGCACTTCCACTGGGATCGCTACGACAAGAGCAACGAGAAGTCGACCTGCTGGGTGCGCGTGTCGCAGCCCTGGGCGGGCAAGGGATGGGGCGGCTACTTCTGCCCGCGCATCGGCCAGGAGGTGATCGTCGACTTCCTCAACGGCGACCCCGACCGCCCGCTGATCGTGGGCCGCGTCTACAACGACGACCAGCCCATTCCCTTCGGAACCCACACCCAGAGCGGTTTTCGCACGCGCTCCACGCCCAAGGGCAGCGCGGCCAACTGCAACGAATTCCGCTTCGAGGACAAGAAGGGATCGGAGCAGGTGTACCTGCACGCCGAGAAGAACCAGGACATCGAGGTCGAGAACGACGAGACGCACTGGGTGGGCCACGACCGCGCCAAGACCATCGACCACGACGAGACCACGCACGTGAAGCACGACCGCACCGAGACGGTCGACAACAACGAGACCATCACCGTGCACGGCCAGCGCACCGAGACGGTGGACAAGAACGAGACCATCACCATCCACCAGAACCGCACCGAGACGGTGGACCTGAACGAGACGATCTCCATCGGGCAGAACCGGACCATCACGGTAGGCGCGAGCGAGAGCGCCACGGTGGCGCTGCAGCGCACGCACACGGTGGGCATCAACGAGACTATCACCGTGGGCGCGGCGCAGGAGATCACCGTGGGGGCGATGCAGGCGGTGACGGTGGGGGCGAGCCAGACGATCAGCGTGGGGGCGAACCAGTCGAGCAGCATCGGGGCCAATCGGTCGGTGGATGTTGGGGCGAACCTGTCGACCAACGTGGGCGCAGATGAATCGCGAAGCGTGAGTTCGGGACGGACCACCAGCGTGAGCAAGGACGACTCGCTTTCCGTGGGCAAGAACCTCGTCATCACGGCTGGCGACTCGGTCTCGATCACCACGGGCAGCGCCAGCATCACGATGAAGAAGGACGGGACCATCGTGATCAAGGGCAAGGACATCACGATCGATGCCTCCGGGAAGATCAACGCGAAGGCGAGCAGCGACATCGTGATGAAGGGTTCGAAGATTCTGCAGAACTGATTCACTACGGAGATGACCATGAGCGGCAGAGATCTGATCGAGGCACAACTTGCGGCGGACACGGGCATACAGCCGTGGCACGCCGTCGTCACGGGCGAACTCGCGGCCCTCGCCGACGACGGGGGAACGCCGCTCGTCGTCTTCGAGGGCCAGCCGGGCACAGCGGCCCTGCGCGCGCGCAGCGTCGTGGACCTGCACGGCGCGCACATCGGGCGCGGCGTGGTGCTGATGTTCGAGCGGGCCGATCCGTCGAGGCCGATCGTCATGGGCGTGTTGTGCGGCGGGCCGAAGGGGTGGCCAGAGGCGCTGGTCGCGGCGCCGGCGCAGGTGGAGGTCGACGCTGACGGTGAGCGCCTGCTGGTCAGCGCGCGCAGCCAGATGGTGCTGCGCTGCGGAAAGGCGAGCATCACGCTGACGCGCGCCGGCAAGGTGCTGATCCAGGGCAGCTACGTGTCGAGTCGCTCCGCCGGCGTGAACCGCGTCAAGGGCGGCTCGGTGCAGCTGAATTGAGGCGCGGACGGCACGAAGGCATGGAGATCATCAACGCCACCCGCATGGTCGCGGGCTTCAACATGGCCCAGGCGCCTGATGGCCGGGAGATGCTGGTCGTGGTCGTCAAGGGCACTTTCCGGCTGCCGGCGCCCGACGAACCAGTGGGGAGCTTCTCGTTGCATGACGAGCAGTTGCCGCTCGCGATGGCCGATACCTTCACCGGGGAACCGGGTTACTCGGCGCCTGTGTACGAGGCTGATTTCGCGCCGCGCAAGCCGCGCTGCGACATCCTGCTGCTCGGCAGTGCCCATGCGCCCCGAGGCAGTCCCGCCGCGCGTGTCGAGGTGGGCGTGCGGGTCGGCACCTGGCAGAAGACGATGGCCGTCGTGGGGCCACGGCGCTGGGAGCGCGGTCTTTCCGGTCTTTCCGTCACGCCGCCGGAGGCGTTCGTGTGCCAGCCGATCTCCTACGACGTCGCGTTCGGGGGCACCGACCGACGTCATGAAGATCCTTCGCAGCACTCCACCTTCATGCCGAACCCGGTGGGCCGGGGTTTTCATCGTCACGCCGGGGCCGCGTGGATCGAAGGTGCACAACTGCCGGCCACGGAGGAAATCGACAACCCTGTTCGCGATCCTGGCGATGCCTATCGCCCGATGGCATTCGGGCCCGTCGGCAGGGGATGGGAGCCGCGGCTGCAACTGGCGGGCACCTACGACGAAGCCTGGCTCGCGAACACCTTTCCTTTCTTGCCTTCCGATTTCGACCCGCGGTACTTCCAGGCTGCGCCGACGGACCAGCAACTACCGGTTGCCGCTTTCGAGGCCGGCCCCGTCGAGGTGATGCTCGCCAACCTGACGCCCGAAGGCCTGACTCGCTTCACCATCCCGCACCTGGTCGCGCCGGTCATCGTGTTTCCACGCCGTGGCGAGCGCGAGGACTTCACCGCGACGCTCGATACGGTCGTGATCGAACCCGATGCGGGGCGTTTCAGCCTGGCGTGGCGCATGGTCCGTCCGCTGAAGAAGAACATCTTCGAGATATCGCAGGTGCTGGTTGGCAGGCAGGGGCGAGCATGGTGGCAGCGGCGAGACGCCACCACGTTCCCCATTCCGGTGGTGGCGGCATAGCCATGTCTCCCATTGCGATCGTCGACGCGGGGCTTGTTACGAGCGTCGGTCTGTCCGCCGAGGCGACCTGCGCTGCGATTCGAGCCAGCGTGACAAATCCGACCGAGACGCGCTTCGTCGGCGGCGATGGCAAATGGCTGCTGGCGCAGCAGGTGCCGATGCCTGAGCCCTGGCGTGGCCGAGCGCGCCTCGTCGAGATGGCGTCGATGGCCGCGGCGCAGGTGCTCGCGCCGCGCATGCAGGTGGCCTCGCAAGCCCTTCAAGCACCGCTGCCCCTGCTGCTGTGCGTGGCCGAGCAGGACAGGCCCGGTCGTCTGGAGGGGCTGGACGACGCGCTGTTCGCGGAGCTGGAAGTGGTGCTGGGCGTGCCGCTCCATCCCTCGTTGTCGGGCGTGGTTCCGCAGGGGCGAGTCGGTGTCGCGCTGGCCCTGGCGCAGGCGCACCGGTTGATGGCCGCGCGTGAGGCATCGCAGGTGCTGATCGTGGCGGTGGACAGTCTGCTTGTCGCTGCCACGCTCGACGCCTATGGCGCGAAAGACCGATTGCTGGGTGACGCCAATTCGAACGGTTTCGTGCCGGGCGAGGCTGCGGGAGCGCTGCTGGTCGCCGCGCCAGCGGCCCGGCACGACTGGCCCATACCTCAGATCGCCTGCCTGGGGATCGGCTACGGCAACGAGCCCGCATCGATCGACACGGATCTGCCGCTGCGAGGCGAGGGCCTGATGCAGGCGATGAAGGGTGCTCTGGACATGGCGGGCCTCGCGATGGCGCAGGTCGGCTACCGTATCGCCACCCTGAACGGCGAGCAGTACGGGTTCAAGGAGTTCGATTTGGCGACCAGCCGCCTGTTGCGCGGCCGGCACGAGTTCATGGACCTGTGGCATCCGGCGGATTGCGTGGGCGAAGTCGGCGCGGCACAGCTGGCGGTCTGCATGGCGATGGCGCTCGCGGCCGCGCGCAAGGGCTTCGCGCCGGGTGATCCTGTGTTGATTGCCGCGAGTAACGACGACGGACGCCGCGTGGCGATGGTGGTCAGCGCGCAGGGAGACGCGTGACATGTCGAACCAGGTCTATGCCAACAACCAGGAGGTCGCGTGCAAGGCGGGTGCGGGCAAGTCCATCTGCGCGTTTCCCGACGTGTGCTTCACACCGCCCGAGAACCCCGCGACGCCACCCGGTGTACCGGTGCCTTACCCGAACACGGGCATGGACTCGGACACCACCGACGGCAGCCGCACGGTGCAGGTCAACGGGCAGGAGGTCATGCTCAAGAACAAGAGCTACTTCAAGCAGAGCATGGGCGATGAAGCGGGGTGCGCAGCCAAGAAGGGCGTGGTCACCTCGGTGAACCGTGGCAAGGTCTACTTCATCGCGTGGTCCATGGATGTGAAGTTCGAGGGCGAGAACGTCGTGCGCAATCTGGACATGACGACGCACAACCATGCCTCGCCCACCTCCAACACGCCGCCGCAGATCTTTGCGGCGCGCATGGCCATGGCGAAAGGTCTCAAGTCCTGCAACGACGAGAAGCAGGCGGTGGCCGACAACTGCCCCGATGGCTCGGATCCGAACGAGACCTGCCCGGACCACGAGAAGGCGAAGAACGCGGAGGCCGCGCGCAAGCGGGTCAAGGACGACCGCGGCAAGGACGACCCGCAATGGAAGCGCTTCAACACCATCGCGGACCAGGAATGGAACAACTATGCCGAGGCCGTGAAGAAGAATGACTGCCAGAAGGCACTGCGCTGCTTCCTGTCACCCTATGACCCGAGCAAGTGCTGCAAGGGACAGACGCCCCATCATGTCGTCGACGCGGCGTCGTTCCTGAAAGGGCCGGAGTTTCCGAAGCAGCCGCGCAACGAACAGCCGCGCGAGACGGGCTGGGCAAAGTACGACGTGGATGCTGCGCCTTGCATCTGCGTGGAGGGCCCCAACCAGACCACCGCCACGCACGGCGAGATGCACACGCGACAGGGGGTGGTCGCCGCGACCCATCCGAGCGGCAAGTGGACACTGACGGAGGCCACCTCCGCGGGCGTAGCCGCCGTGCAGAAGACCTTCCCCGAATCCAACTGCTCGCCCGGCTGCCTGGAAGCGCAGCTCAACCGCTATCACGAGAACGCGCAGACGACAGCGGACCGGCGCCAGATCAACGCGAACGTCGAGATGACCTCGGACGTGGCCGAGAGAAACCGCATCGCCGCGGAGATGGGCGTCCCGTCCGTCTCGACGCGCTGACGCACGCATGACCAGCTAGGAGCCTGAAGATGCTGACCGACATTGCGCAACTCGATACCGCCCGCCTGGCGATCAGCACAGGCTGTGTGCGGTATGCGGACCTTGCCTACCTTGTGGTGACCGATCGGAAGCTGGCCAAGGAAAAAGTGCCGCACTCGACCATCCTGTCCATCGACGGCGGCAAGGTCGGTGGCATCGACCTGCACTGGGCGGTAGCCTCCGTTGCGGTATGCCATCAGCCGCAGGAGCGCCTGATCGCGGTGGGACAGTGGGGGCAGGTGCGTGTGCTGGGCGGGGGCGAAAACGCCGAAGAGCCACCGATCCACGACGGCAAGCTCGATCCTTCGCATCGAGGCCCGTTGCGCGAGGTGCGCGCCGTGGCGCGGGGGCGGGCCTATGCGGTGGGTACCGGGCGGCAGTGCTATCTGCGCGAGGGCCCGGGCCACTGGCGCTGCATCGACGCGACGGCGCAGGCCGCCGACGGCAAGCCGCTCACCGACAAGTCGTTCGAATCGATCGACGGATTTTCGGACCAGGAGGTATATGCCGTCGGCTGGGACGGCGAGATCTGGGGCTGGAACGGAACCCGCTGGCAGCAGTTCCAAAGCCCCACCAACGTGGCATTGCACAAGGTGATCTGCGCACCCGACGGCCATGTCTATGCATGCGGAAAGATGGGCGTCGTGGTGAAGGGGCGGGGCACGAACTGGGAGATCGTCGAGCACGCGGTCACCGAGGAAACTTTCTGGGGCATGGCGGCATTCGAGGATCGCATCTATCTGTCGACCACCCACCTCCTGTATGTGATCGATGCACGGGGATTGCAGCCGTTCCAGCCTGCGGAAGACCCGCCCACGAGCTGTTACCACTTGAGCGCGGCCGACGGCGTGATGTGGTCGATCGGCTTCACCGAGGTCTTCGAGATGGCCGCGCATCGCTGGACGCGACTGCTCTGAACGGCCGACGCGATGCACATGCCGTCCGCGACACCGATTCCCGTCGTTGTGCAGCAGCATGCGGATGAGAGTGCCGTGCTGGCCCAGATCCGGCTGTCGCTGTCGAGCGCGCCGCATGTCAGGCTGCATCATCTGCGCCGTCTCGACGAACGCCTTGCGGCGCATCTCGACGGCCTGGTGGTCGCGGGCGGCCATGGAGTGCGATGTGTGGAGGCTGCACTCGCCGAGCCTGGTGTCGGCGCGGTCTTTGCCACGACCTGGCTCGCCATCGCCCACAGTGCGACAGACGTCCTGGCAAGGTTGTTCGCATTAGCCGAGGCTGAGCCGTCCGTGCAGCCCGGCGTGGCGGGCGCCTTCGGCTGGACGTCGGGCGCGTCGCTTCGGGGTCTGGTTGCGCAGCTGCAGGCGTCGCCGCGCACATTCGCGCGTCGCATCGGCATTGCGGCTTGCGAAGCGCACGGCGTGGACCCCGGCGAGGCACTGGCCGTGGCCATCGCCTGCGGCGAGGATGCCGCGCTGCGTGCCCAGGGGCTGGGTGCCGCCGGCCGTTGTGCACGCACTGATCTGCTCGGCGAATGCCTGGCGGCGCTCGGGGATCCGGACGATCGATGCCGCTTCCAGGCGGCTCGCACGGCCCTGTGGCTGGGCGACCGGCATGCCGCGGTAGAAGCGCTGGGCGGCATCGCGTGCATGCCCGGCCCGGATCTCGATGCCGCAGTGGCGGCGCTCTTCAAATGGATCGAGCCCGGCCAGGCGGCACCGGTCCTGAAGGCGTTGCTCGATAGCCCCGATACCCTGCGCCAGGCCGTGCGCGCGGCGGGCGTTCTGGGTGACCCGCAGGCCGTACCCTGGCTGATTCGCCAGATGGACGACCCTGTGCTGTCGCGCCTAGCGGGCGAATCCTTCAGTCTGATCACGGGAGCCGATCTCGCGGCGCTGGATCTTGAGCGCGCGCCGGTCGCGGGCACATTCGCCGGAGCCGACGATGAAGCGGCGCACGAAGATGTCGAGATGGACGAGGACGAAGGCCTGCCCTGGCCCGACCCTGAGCGGGTGCAACGCTGGTGGTCGCGCAACGCGGAAGGCTTCGTGCCCGGTGCGCGCTACTTCATGGGCGCGCCACCATCGTGGACGCATTGCGTCCAGGTACTACGCAGCGGCTTCCAGCGGCAGCGCATCGCCGCGGCCGAGTACCTGTGCCTTCTGCATCCGGGAACCCGGCTTTTTCCCACGGGCGCGCCGGCCTGGCGCCAGCGCCGGTGGCTCGACCACCTGGCACCTGCCTGAACACGCCTCCGCCATGGCTGCAGCCTTCATCCTGGCCGTGCTGGCCATCGTGTTCTTCGCCGCGGCGGCGGTGCGGTATATGAGAAGGGGCGGCGCGAAGGACCCCGCCACCCGCACCTGGCTCCTCATCGCCGCCATCTTCACAACCGTAGCAGCCTGGCTGCAATGGCATACCTCTTAAGGTGAGATTGCCAACATGTCCCACGGAATGAATACTCCCTGCGAGTTTGTTCGGGTGCATTCAGGCACAGAGCCTTCGGGGGCCGATTCATGATCCATATCGCTGTCATCACCCGGCAAGGCGCTCCGGCGGGGCAGTCCATCTCTGCGGACTTCGGCCCCAATGGCGGCACCATCGGCCGGGCCGATACCAACACGCTGGTGCTCGACGATCCCGACCGCACGGTCTCGCGCGTGCATGCGCAGGTGCTGTGCCGCGACGGGCAGTACTTCGTCATCGACCGGGGCAGCAACCCGATGCAGTGCAACGGCGTGTCGCTGGGCTCGGGCAAGGAGGCGGCGCTGACCGATGGCGCGCGGCTGGTGGTCGGGAGCTTCGAGCTCACGGTGCGCGCGACGGCCGCCGCCGCGCCGCCGCCTTCGCTGGCCATTCCCAACACGGTGATCGGGGCGCCCGCGGGCGCGCCTGCCGCTGCCGCGTCGTCGAGCGACGATCCCTTCGCCGACCTGCTCGCGGGCCTCGCTCCTGCGCCGGCACCGGCTGCGCCTGCAGTGGCGGCTCCCGCGGCCGCGCTGCCCGATTCGCTGCTCTTTCCCGACCCGATGGAAAGCGGCTCGCGCAACGTGCAGGCCGCGCAGGTCGATCCTTTCGCAAACCTGCTCGGGCCCACGCCTTCGTCGACGCCGGCGGCCGGCCTCGGGGCGCTCGATGATTTCTCCGACCTCGGTGCGCCGCCCGCGCATGGCAAGGCGGCGAACATCGACGAGCTTTTCGGCGGTGTGGGCGGTGGCGGCGGCATCGGCGGCGATCCGCTCGCGCTGTCGCCGCTGGCCGATCCGCTGCTGCAGCCGAACACCGCATCGAACGCCGATCCGCTGGCGGCCCTGCAGCAGGCGGCGCCGGCCACGCCCGTGCCGCGGCCGGACCATCTGCCGATCGACCAGTTCGGCTTCACTCCGCCCAAGGCCGTCGAGCCGCCAAAGCCGCCCGCACCGGTGCCCGTGCCTGCACCGTCGCCGGCACAGTTCGACGACATGACCGGCCAGCCGATCCGCATCAGCGGGCCGGAAGGCTCGGGCAGGCCGCTGGAACCGCTGAGGCCTCCGGCGCCGGCGCCGGTTCCACGCCCCGCCGCACCCGCACCGGAGCGCATGGCCAGCGACGACGAATTGCTCGCCGCCTTCCTGCGCGGCCTCGCGAGCACGCACCAGCCGCCCGAGATGCTCACGCCGGGCCTGATGGAGCGCATCGGCTCGATGCTGCGCAGCGCCACCGAGGGCACGCTGCAGCTGCTGCTCACGCGCCAGGAGTTCAAGCGCGAGGTGCGCGCCGAGGTCACGATGATCGCGGCGCAGGCCAACAACCCGCTGAAGTTCTCGCCCACTGTCGAGGTGGCGCTGGCGCACCTGCTGGGCCCCGGCGTGCGCGGCTTCATGCCGCCCGAGGCCGCGATGCGCGATGCCTTCAACGACCTGCGCGCCCACCAGTTCGGCGTGATGGTGGGCATGCGCGCCGCGCTGGCCCATGTCATCGCGCGCTTCGAGCCTGCGGAGCTGGAGAAGAAGATCAGTGCGAAGACGGCGCTCGACGCGCTCTTCAGCGCCAACCGCAAGGCCAAGCTGTGGGACCAGTTCGTGTCGCTCTACGGCGGCATCGCGAGCGAGGCGGAGGACGACTTCCACAGCCTCTTCGGCAAGGCCTTCCTCGAGGCCTACGAGGAGCAGATGGCGCGCCTGAAGTCCGACGGTCAGTAGGTACAAGAGCCGGAACAGGAAGAACGACGACCCCGGTCGAAGCCACCACAACAACACCAGCCATCGCGAGGCACCCCGCTTGGAAATCGAAATCGTCACGCTCTCCCGGCAAGGAGGCCGCACCTACAACGAGGACGTGCACGGCCATTGGCACGATGAGCGCTACGTTGCCTGCCTGGTGGCCGACGGTGCGGGCGGCCATGGCGGCGGCGACGTGGCGGCGGCCACCGCGCGCGCCAGCATGCTCGGCGGCTTCTCGGCCGCGCCGGGGCTGGACGAAGCCACGCTGCGCGGCCTGGTGGAACAGGCCAACCGCGACGTGGTGGCGCGCCAGGCGGAAGGCGGCAAGCTCGCGGGCATGCGCTCGACCATCGTGTTCGCGGCCATCGACCTCGAAAGCCAGGCGCTCGCCTGGGTGCACAGCGGCGACAGCCGCGCCTACCTGTTCCGTGGCGGTGCCATCGTGGCGCGCACCACCGACCACAGCCTGGTGCAGCAGATGGTGGCCGGCGGCATGCTCGACGAGGAGGGCGCGCGGCTGCATCCGCAGCGCAACATGCTGCTGTCGGCGCTGGGCTCGATCGAGGAGGCGCCCGACATCGCGGTGTCGGAGCGCATGCGCCTGCTGCCCGGCGACGTGCTTCTGCTGTGCAGCGACGGCGTATGGGAGCCCTTGGGCGACGAATGCCTGATCGACACGCTGCACGCCTCGCGCACGCCCAGCCAGTGGACCGAGCTGATCGACGCGCAGGTCAAGGCCAATGCCAAGCCGGGCCACGACAACTACACGGCGCTCACGCTGTGGGTGATCGAGGACGACGGCGACGACGTGACGCGGCTGATGCCGGAGAACGTTGCGTCCACGGATTGCTGAGGATTTCCGTCTCGAGGCAAGGAAAGAGGCAAGGAAGAAGGGCCCGAAGCGATCGCTCCGGGCCCTTGTCGTTCCAGCCGGGTCGGCTGTCCGTTCAGGCGCCGCCCGTGCTCGGCACGGTTTGGGGCGCGACGTAGGTGTACTTGCTCGCCGTCTTCTTCACCTTCTTCAGCGCGTTGCGCAGCTGCGCCGGCATGTCGCTGCGATTGGGCAGGTTGGTGTAGTTGTCGATGCCCTGTTCCTTGCAGCAGTTGGCGCAGCCGTTGTTGAGCAGGTCGAGCGCATAGCGCGTCTTGCTCAGCGTGCTGGAGGCGCCGGGCTCGCGGAACGGATCGAAGATGCCGTCGGGCAGTACCTTCTGTCCCAGCGCGATCGCCTGCGTCTGGAAGTGCGTGATGTGCTTCTGCGTGACCGGCCCGTAGTAGCCGTCCACGACGATCACTTCGGTCTGGCCCGGGGGCGGGTCCAGGTCGTGGTTGAAGCCCAGCAGCTCGTAGTAGAAGATCTTGAACAGCGCCTGCACCAGCATCACGTCTTCACGCGTGTTGGAGCCGATCCGGCCTACCGACCAGTCGATGTTGTAGGCGGTGAGCAGAGCGCCGCTTTTGCCGATGAGTGGGGTGCTGAATGCCATTGCATTGCTCCGGTGAGGACGCGTGGGAACCGCACCGGGCACTGGCGCGCCCGATGCCGTGCCCGGCGGGTCCGTCGTCCGTCAGCGGGTCTCGGTGGTCGCGACGTTCCAGCCGAACTTGACTTCGCCGCCGGCCGCGCCCTTGTCGTCCTGGGCCTTGTAGGCGAACTCGATATCCTTGAACGAGCACGACACCTGCTCCTGCACGTCGCCGCCCTGGGCGCCGCCGGGGCCGACCATGGAGATGAACACTTCCTTGAGCGTGACCTTCAGGTACTCCTGCTGGCCTTCGCCCGATTTGCGGCAGGTCAGGACCATGTCCTTGAAGTGCTTGCCGCTCACGCAGTTCTTGGCCAGCACCGGGGAGGCCTTGTCGTAGACGTGCGTGAAGTGGAACTCGCCGGGCGTGGCCTTGCCCTTGCCCGAGCCGCCGCCGGAGCCTGCGCCCGAGGAATTGCTCACGTTCCAGGTCCACGACGAGATCTCGATCTCGTCCTTGTGGTCCTTGTGGGAAGACTCGCCCTTGACGCCGTCGAGCTTGATGTGAAAGTCAGAAGACATGTTCCTACTCCTTGGAACCCGATTGCGTTCGGGCAGTTGCTGTTGATGATCGAGACGGATGCTTGTGCTGCCGGAGGCTTGTCGGCGGGGCCGGCCCCCGGCAGCTGTGGATAGAACGAAACGGGATCGGGAATTTCAAGAAAAAACCGGCCCGTTCCGAGCTTTCTTTTCTTCTTTCTCTTCTTCCTCTTCTTCCTTCCGGTGCCTCAGGCGCCGCCCTTGGCCGAGGGAAGCTTCGACACCAGGCGCAGCGAGACGGTGAGGCCCTCCAGCTGGTAGTGCGGGCGCAGGAAGAACTTGGAGGTGTAGTAGCCCGGGTTGCCTTCCACTTCCTCCACGACCACCTCGGCGGCGGCCAGCGGCTTCTGGGCCTTGGTGATCTCCGAGGAGTTGGCGGGGTCGCCGTCCACGTAGTTCATGATCCACTTGTTGAGCCAGCGCTGCATGTCCTCGCGCTCCTTGAAGCTGCCGATCTTGTCCCGCACGATGCACTTCAGGTAGTGCGCGAAGCGGTTGCAGGCGAAGAGGTAGGGCAGGCGCGCCGCCAGGTTGGCGTTGGCGGTGGCGTCGGGGTCGTCGTACTCGGCCGGCTTGTTCAGCGACTGGGCGCCGATGAAGGCCGCGAAGTCGGAATTCTTGCGGTGGATCATCGACAGCAGCCCCGCCTTCGAGAGCTCGGCCTCGCGGCGGTCGCTGATGGCGATCTCGGTGGGACACTTCTGGTCCACGCCGCCGTCGTCGCTCGGGAAGGTGTGCAGCGGCAGGTTCTCCACCGCGCCGCCCGACTCGATGCCGCGGATGCGCGAGCCCCAGCCGTAGAGCTTGTACGAGCGGTTGATGTTGGTCGCCATCGCGTAGGCCGCGTTGGCCCAGGCGTACTTGTTGTGGTCGGCGCCGGCGGTGTCTTCCTCGAAGTCGAATTCCTCCACCGGGTTGGTGTTGGCGCCGTACGGCGTGCGCGCCAGGAAGCGCGGCATGCACAGGCCGATGTACTTGGAGTCGTCCGACTCGCGCAGGCTGCGCCATCCGGCGTACTCGGGGGTGGAGAAGATCTTGGTCAGGTCGCGCGGGTTCGCGAGTTCCTGCCACGACTCCATCTGCATAAGGTTGGGGCTGGCGCCGGTGATGAAGGGCGCGTGCGCCGAGGCGGCGATCTTCGCCATCTCGCCGAGCAGCTCCACGTCGGGCGGGCTCTGGTCGAAGTGGTAGTCGCCCACCAGCGCGCCGAAGGGCTCGCCGCCGAACTGGCCGTATTCCTGCTCGTAGATCTTCTTGAACATCGGGCTCTGGTCCCAGGCCGCGCCCTTGAACTTCTTGAGGTTCTTGGCCAGTTCCTGCTTGGAGATGTCCATCACGCGGATCTTGAGGTTCTCGTCGGTCTCGGTGTTGTTCACCATGTAGTGCAGGCCGCGCCACGCACTCTCGAGCTTCTGGTAGTCGGGGTGATGGATGATCTTGTTGACCTGGTCGGTCAGCTTGGCGTCGATCGCGGCGATCATGGCCTGGATCGACTTGGTCACGTCCTTGCCGATGATGGTGCTGTTGGCCAGCGCCTGCTGTGCCAGCGTGAGCACGGCGGCTTCGACGGCGCTCTTGGCTTCGTCGCTGCGCGGCTTGAATTCCTTCTGCAGCAGCGACGAAAAGTCGCTGCCAGCGTACGCGACATCTTTCAGCGCGCTCTGTTCGAGTGCTTCGGCCATGGTGATCTACTCCTCGTGTGCTCTGATGGTTGTCGACTCAGGCGGCGGGGGCGCTGCCGTCCTCGGGTTTCTTGCTCGCGGCCAGCGTCTGCAGCAGGGCCGGGTCTTCCAGCACCTTGGCCAGCAGTTCTTCCGCGCCGCCCTTGCCGTCCATGTAGGTGACGAGGTTCGAAAGCTGCGTGCGCGCCTCCAGCAGCTTGTTGAGCGCGCCGACCTTGCGCGCCACCGCGGCGGGCGAAAAGTCTTCCATGTTCTCGAAGGTGAGCTCCACCTTCAGGTCGCCCTCGCCGGTGAGCGAGTTCTCCACCGCGAAGGCCGCGCGCGGCTTCATGGCCTTCATGCGCGAGTCGAAGTTGTCGACGTCGATCTCCAGGAACTTGCGGTCTGCCACCGGCGCGAGCGGGTCGGCCGGCTTGCCGGAGAGGTCCGCCAGCACGCCCATGACGAAGGGCAGCTGCACCTTCTTCTCCGCCCCGTAGAGCTCCACGTCGTACTCGATCTGGACCCGGGGCGCCCGGTTGCGGGCGATGAATTTCTGACTGCTCTTGGCCATGGAGATGCTCCTTGCGGGTGTGAATGGGGACGGATGCGGGGTGGTGGTCGGGGCTTACTCGGAAGGACGGCGGCCCGTGACCGTTTCAATGGTGTCCATCGCGTTCGGCGCGAGGTTGGCCATGATCTCGAGGAAGCTCACTCCGATGAGCTTCTTGGCGCGCTCGATCAGAAGCGGCGCGGGGTTGCCCGGCTCGGCCTGCTCCAGGTAGCGGATCACGCGGTCGAGCATCTGCACGGCGTCCTGCCGGTTCTGTATCTCGCCGCGCGCGGCGGCGGGACGCGCGGCCGCGGCACCGTTGGCTTGTGCATCCGCCGCGGCGCCGCCGGAGTCCTGCGCGGCGGCGGCATCTGCCGGGGAGCCGCTGGCGGAGGCGCAGGCCTTCTGCAGCACACGCGCGATGGAGCGCAGCGGGTCGAGGTCGAATGCATCGGCGCGGCCTGTGCGCTCGGCGATGAGCTTCTTCAGTTGCTCCACCAGCGCGGGCACGCCCAACGCTGCCTGGATGGCATCGGGCCGCTCGGACTGGATGGCCTCCAGCCCGCCCTGCACCTGTGCCATCGAGTAGGTGGCTTCGCCGCCCACGGCGGTGAGCGCGTTGTGCGCGATGGCGATGTCGCGCACGCGGATCGGCCCCACGCCGCGCGCGACGCCGACCTGCGCCTCGTAGAGGTCGCGCAGGCCCATGGTCTCGTCGGTCAGCGGCGCGAGCGCGTTCAGGCGCATCGTCGGGTCGTTGTCGTCGTCGGCATCCAGCTTTGGATGTATGCCGTCCCAGAAGGTGTCGAGCAATCCGTTGAGCAGCCGCAGGCCGGCGGCGAAGCCTTCCACGCCCTGCAGGCGGGTGGAGGCGCGCAGCAGCAGCACGGCGGCACGCACGTCCTTGCTGCGCCGCAGGATGTTCCCGGCCTTCTCGCCCACCTCGCGCCACTCGGGCTCGACCGCGGGGATCACCGTGTCGCCGAACTGCTGCTCGGGCTTGCCCTGCGCGTCCGCGACCAGCGCCATGAAGTCCGCGTCGTACTCGAGATCGTCGCCGCACGGCGATGCATCGCCGATGGGCGCGAGCAGTGTTGCAGCGAGTTCGTTGTTCAGCATGTTGCCTATCGGAGTTCGCTGGTGATAATCAAAGATGCGTCTTGACCGGTCAATGCAACGAAGGGAATAGCATGCGCACGCTGGGTACACACCATTCGTCCTATGAGGGCTTCCTTGCCGCGGCAACGCGGCGCCACATCGCCGTTCTTGGCCTTGCTGGAGCCGGTCTTCTGCTTGCGGGCTGTGCGGCGAAGCCCGTGGTCACCACGGTGGCCGTCACGCTCACCGCGGGCGCCGACGCCAACCCCGATGCGCGCGGCCGCGCATCTCCGCTCACGGTGCGCGTGTATGCATTGAAGTCGCCCGGCCCCTTCGAAGGCGCCGACTTCTTCTCGCTCTTCGAGAAGGACCAGGCCACGCTCGGCGCCGAGCTCGTGCAGCGCGAAGAGGTGCTGCTGCGGCCCGGCGAGACGAAGAAGCTCGACTTCAACCTGCCGCCCGATGCGAAGTCGATGGGCGTGATGGCGGCCTACCGCGACCTCGACCGCGCACGCTGGCGCGAGGTGCGCCCGGTGGTCACCGGCAAGGCGCAGTCGCTCGATGTGACCTTCGGCGCGCGTGCGATGCGCGTGGACGCCAGGTAGCCCGTGCGCTACCGGTCATGACGGCCTTCCCGGCCGCACCAAAGGCTGGTCGACGGGAAGGAAGTGCTCGAACAGGTCATGCACGAAGGCGCCGCCGGCCGCGTCCGACGCGGATGCCGTGAGATAGAAGCCGCGCCAGCGCGGCGCGCGCGGCCCGCGGCCGTGGTTCTCGAACAGCACCTGCGCGAACTGGCGCAGCCCCGGCTGCAGGGCGCGCACCGCTTCCACGAACTCATGAATGGCGAGCCGGCCGGTGGGGCCGGGCTGCTCGCGCAGCAGCGACATGCGCAGCGCGTGCAGCTGCTGCGCGATGGGCTCGAACACGGTGTCCAGCCGCTCGCCAGCCGGAGTCTCGATGAAGGCTGAAGGATCGGTCAGCCTGTGTCCCAGCGCCTGCGCAAGCACTTCGGGCGGCAGCGCTCCGCGCAGGGTCGCATAGCCCGGCAGCCGTTCGAGGCCGGTCACGACGAGGTAGGTGGGCATCTGCAGCCGCAGGCCGTCGCTGGCTTCGCCGAGCAGGCGGCGCGTTCGCGCGGCGAGCGACTTCAGCGCGGTGGTGTCGGCATCCAGAAGGTCGCCGGCGGCCACGGCCACCACGAGGCCGTTGAGCGGCAGGCGGTCGCGTCGCTCGGCCAGCGCAAGCAGTGAGTGAAGCCAGAGGCTGCGCGACTGCGGCGTGCCCGCCTTGTCGCCGACCGCGCCCGCATCGATCTCGATAGCCACCAGCCGATGGGTCAGCCACCAGTGCCACCAGGCGGCACCGGATGCGGCGTCCGTGCGTTCGGCGTGCGCGGTCGCGAGCAGCCCCGCGAGGTTGGCCGGTGCATCGCCGAAGAAGAGGAACCACGGCACCGGCGCCGAGGGCCTGGCCCATGGCGCGCGGCGCATGGCCTGCTGCGCCCGCGTCATGCTTTCCTTCAGCGTGTCGACGGCCAGTGCGGTTCCGCCGGCATCGGCCGCCGGTTCGGCCAGCGCGGCGAGGCGCTTGCGCAGCCCGCGCCGGCGCGCGCCACGGCCGGCATCGCGCACCACCGCGTACAGCAGGCCGAAGCCCAGCAGGCACAGCGCCAGCAGCAGCCAGAAGCGGTGGACGGGCGACAGCAGCAGGCCGGTCATCGCGAGACGGTCTCCAGGAAGACGAAGTCGGCGATCAGCCGGTCGCTGTTCTTGCTGGCCGCGAGCGACTCGCGCAACCTCAGCAGGTAGGCGGAGGCGAGCTCGAAGGGCGGCCGGTCGGCGGTTTCGGTGAGGGGCGTGGGCGACGAAAGCACTGTGATCAGCACGCTGCCGAAGGGCGGACTCACCAGCCAGCTGGAAGGAATGTCGCGGCCTATCTCCAGGACCTCGCCCGCGTGCAGCCGCGTGGGCTGCTGCCCGGCGTTGAGATGCATGACGGAGCCGTCGGCCGTGTAGTAGTCGACCCAGATGTAGCTGTCGTGGCGCGGCGCGGTCACCTGCACGCGCACGTTGTCGCCCTCGCGCAGGCGGCCGTCGCGGGCCGTGGGCGCGCTCACGTCGAGGCCGTAGGCCTTCTCGGTGTTGCGCGCCTGGTAGGGCTTGAGGATGGCGAACACCTCGCAATGCGGCCACACGCGCAGTCCGATGTCGAAGCGCGGCGACTTCACGCCGGGCAGGGCGCTCACTTCGTGCTCGACGCGCGGCAGGTCTCCGGGCTGCGAGACGAAGCCGGTGACCCGCGTGCGGCCCTCGTGGTCGACGCTGGCCGTGAGGTCGGCGCAGGCGAAAGCCTGCAGGTGCTGCTCGACGCGCTGGGCCAGGCCGGTGGCGGCTGCGGGCGGGCCGCCGGACCACAGCCACGGCGTGTACAGCAGCGGCAGCGCCAAGGCCAGGGCGGCGGCGCCGAGCAGCAGGGTGCGGTCGCGCCGGCGCGTGTCGTTGGGGCCGCGCGGGTCGGGCGCCTCGTAGGGTTGCGGCGCGATGTGGTCCTGCAGCAGGCTGCCCATGGACAGCGGGCGCAGCAGCAGCTGGCGGCCGTGCAGGTCCTTCAGCTTGCCGAGTTCGCCCTGGTCGCCGTCCTCGAAGTAGTACTGTCCCCTGAAGCCGAGCGCCAGCGCGTGCCAGTACACCTCGCGCACCGCGTCGTCGTCGGGGCCCAGGGCCGAGAGGTGGTGGAAGAACTCGCTGTGGGCGTTGTTGGAGTTGAATAGCTGCACCTGCAGGGGAGCGGCCGTGCCTGTCGCGCCGGCCGCGTCCGGGTGCCGCGCAAGGATCTCGTCGATCCAGGCCACCATGGCGAAGGAGGCCGACTCGATCTGCGCGGCGGGCGTGCCGGCGGCCTCGGCGGCGGCGCGCGCCGCGTCGAGCAGCTGGCGGGCCCGTTGCTGCGCCGCGTCGTGCGGCAGCAGTGGCGCGCCGGACGCGATGGACGCATCCAGCGCGAGGCCGGATGAGATGAAGCTGGAGAAACAGTCGAGAAGGCGGGCCATGGGCGGGCCCGCTCATTCATGCGTTGCGAAGGATGCCTTGCACCGGCGTCTGCAGCGATGGCACATGCCCATGTCCCCGGTTCCTTCGAGTAGGCGGCCATTCTTCCAAAGGGCTTGCAAGGGGCGCCATACCGCTTGGGGTCTATGCCGTTGGTGGGGCCGCCGGCCTTGCTGCGCGGGGCTTTCGCCGGTATCTTCAGCGTCTGCCGTGCTTCGCACGCTGGGATACGGGGAAAAGACATCATGAAAATACTGATCGCCGACGACCACCGGCTCGTCATCGAGGCGGTCAAAGCCAAGCTGTCGGAGCTGGAGCCCGGCATCGAATTCGTCCTGGCGATGAGCGTCGACGAATTGCTTGCCGGAGCCACCGACGACCTCGACCTGGCCCTGATCGACCTCAACATGCCCGGCGCCGACGGCCAGGCCCACATCGACGAGATCCGCCAGCGCCATCCGGCCGTGCCGGTGATCGTGCTGTCGGGCTACGAAGACCCGGCCATCATGCGCAGCGCGCTCGAGCGCGGCGTGCTCGGATTCATACCCAAGGCCTACTCTCCCGACGTGATGCTCTCGGCCGTGCGGCTGGTGCTGGCCGGCGGCGTGTACGTGCCGCCGATGATGCTGACGGCAGTGCCCCCCGGCATCGTGGCCGGCATGGCGCAGCAGGCGGGCTCCGAGGCGATGGTGCGCGGCACCGGTGGTGGCGGTGGTGGCGGCACCCAGACGCTGGAGCACCTGCGCAGCGTGCTCACCGAGCGGCAGGTCGAGGTGCTGCAGCTGCTGTCGCAGGGCAAGCCCAACAAGCTGATCGGGCGCAGCCTTGGCATCAGCGAGGGCACGGTGAAGATCCACCTGGCGGCGATCTTCCGCGCGCTCAACGTGCGCAACCGCACCGAGGCGGTGGTGGCCGCCCAGGCGCTGACCGAGGCGCAGCAGGCCTGAGCGGAGCCGCGCCTTGCGGCTCCTTTCTCCTTTCATTGCACCAGCAGTTCGAACTCGGCCACGGTCATCGTGCCGGTGTTGTCGAACTCGATGCGGTACTTGCTGTAAGACTCGGTGCCCGCCTTCAGCGCGAAGGGGCGGGTCTGCTGGCGCCATGCGAAGCTCTCGTTGCTGCGCTCGTCGAGCGTGACCCAGGCGACGCCGTCCTTCGATGCCTTGAGCTTCCAGCTTCTCGGGTCCTGCCCTGCGTCCTGCGTGCCGGAGGTCAGGGTGTAGATCTTCGGCACGCTGGCGGGCTGGCCCGTGGCGGCGTCGGCCTCGATCCATGCGTTGGCCGACGTGCTCCGCCAGGCGGTGTCGGAGTTGCGGTCGTACACGTTCGCCAGCTGGCCGGCTGCACTGGACGACACCGTGTAGGCCCCGGTGGGCAGCAGCGACTTCAGCGGCGAGGGCCTCGCGCTGCCCTGCGTGATCGAGCTCGGCACGTCGTTCTCGCCCGTGCCCCACGAGGAGGGCTGCGCACCCATGACGAACTCCAGCGTCGCGCCGTCGGCGATCTCGCTGTGCAGCAGGTAGCTGCGCGTGACCGGCTGGCCGTTCAGGCGCAGGCTCTGCACATAGCGGTTGGTGTCGCTCACGCCGGGGGCGGTGATGACGATGCGCTTGCCGTTCTCCAGGCTAACCACCATCTTCGGGAAGTAGGGCGCACCGATCGCGTACTCGGGCCGGCCCATGCTCACCGGGTAGAAGCCCATGGCGCCGAACACGTACCAGGCCGACTGCTCGCCGTTGTCCTCGTCGCCGATGTAGCCGCTGCCGTCGGACAGGCCGTTGGCATCGAATCCGGATGTGTAGAGCTTGCTCATCACGTCGCGCAGGTACTTCTGGCCCTGCGAAGGCGCGCCCGCGTAGTTGTACATGTAGATCGAGTGGTGCACCGGCTGGTTGGAGTGCTGGTACTGGCCGACGCCCGCCAGCTGGCTGACCACGTGGGCCTCCTTGATCTCGTGGATCACCGTCCAGTAGCTGCCGGGCTGCAGGTAGGTCGGCGCGGAGAAGAAGGTGTCGAGGCTGGCCTTGAGCTGCGCGCGCCCGCCGTGCAGGTTGGCCAGGCCCTGGCCGTCCTGCGGCGCGAGGAACTGGTACGACCAGGCGTTGCCCTCGGTGTAGCCGTAGCCCCAGTCGTCGGGCGTGGTGCCGTCGTCGGTCCATTGGCCGGTGCTGTCCTTCTCGCGGAACCACTTGCCGGCCCAGGCGCCCGCGCCCTTGTCCGAGAAGAGGCGGGTGTAGTTCAGCGCGCGGTCCATGTAGTAGGCATGGTCGTCGGGCTTGTTCAGCGCCTGGGCCATCTGGGCGATGCCGAAGTCGTTGAGGTCGGCCTCCAGCGACCAGGCCACGCTCTCGCGCGACATCGTGTCCGAGGGCACGTAGCCGTAGAAGACGGATTTGTTCATGCCCTTGCGGCCCTTGGCGCCGTCGGTGCTGTTGACCGAGGCGTTGCGCAGCATCGAGGCGTAGGCCGCGTCGGCGTCGAAGTTGCGCACGCCCTTGAGGTAGGCGTCGGCGAAGATCACGTCGGAGCTGGTGGCGACCATGCTGTCGCGGTAGTCGGGGCCCGACCAGCGCGGCACCCAGCCGCCGTCCTTGTAGGCGTTGACGAAGCCGTCCAGCATCTCGCCCGCCTGGCGTGGAACGAGCAGCGTATAGAGCGGCCAGGTGGTGCGGTAGGTGTCCCAGAAGCCGTTGTTGACCCAGATCTTTCCCTGCCTTTTCGGCGTGCCGGGGAGGTAGGGGCTCATGTAGGTCGGCGAGCCCTTGCCGGTCGCCGCATCGCGCACGTTCTCCCAGGCGGAGTTCGGGTACAGGAAGGCCCGGTACATGTTCGAGTAGAGCGTGATCTTCTTCTGCTCGAAGGCCTTGGCATCTTCCGTGCCGCCTTCCACCTGGACCGTGTTGAGCTTGTCGTCCCACGCCGCGGCCGCCAGCTGCCGGACGTCGTCGAAGCTCCTGTCGCCGATCTCCTGCGCGAGGTTGTCCTTCGCCTGGTCGACGCTGATGAAGGAGGTGGCGATCTTCATGCCCACGACCTTCGCACCGTCCGGCGTCGCGAACTGCACCCAGGTCTTGATGCTGCCGGTATCGATGTTCTTCGACGCGGTGATGGGCGCGTCGAACTTCGCGTAGAAGTACATGAGCGGCGCGTTCTTGTCGCCGTTGTTGTCCACCGTGCCCGATACCGCATTGGCGGCCGTGTCGACCGAGAGGTTGCCGGAGCCCTCGCCGGCGAAGCGGTCGAACAATACCGTGGAAGTCGACATGGCGGCAGGCGCGGTGAAGCGGAAGTAGGCCGCATGGTCCGTGGGCGTGATCTCGGTGCGGATGCCGTTGTCGAAGATCACGCTGTAGTAGTGGGCGTGCGCGACTTCCTTGGCCCGCGAGTAGGTCTGTGCGCGGTTGTCCGGATTGAGCCTGCCCAGGTCGCCGATGGGCATGATCGCGAGCGACTGCCTGTTGCCGATCCACGGGCTGGGTTCGTGCACCGCGGCGAAGGACTGGATCGTCTTGATGAGCGCGCCGTCGGAGGTTTCGCCGGTGCTGGTGTGAAATTGATAGAACCAGTTGTTGTCGTTGCGATTGATCGGTGTCCAGAAGTTGAAGCCGAAGGGCACCGCGATGGCGGGGAAGGTGTTGCCCCGCGTGAAGTCGCCGCTCGAATTGGCGCCGCGCATGATGTTGACGTAGTTCGCCAGCGGTTGCCTGGCGAAGGCGGCGGGCCCGGAAGGATTCGATCCGTCGGAGCCCGTGGTCGACGCCGTCGTCGTTGTTGCCGTGGTTCCTGCGCTACCACCGGACGCGTCGCCGGCGGTGCCCCCCGTCGTCGATGAAGGCGCCGTTCCCGCGCCCGTTCCGGGCAAGGGCAGGAACGAGCCGTTCGACCCGCCACCACCGCCGCCGCAAGCGGCAAGCGATGCAAGTCTCATGGCCAGCGCGAGCTGGCGCAGTCTTCGAGTGCTCATCTGTTTGCTCCCTTTCGAAATCGCAGCACGCTGCGCGATTCAGTCTAGGGACGGGGCGCGCAAGCGGCGCCTGTGCTTTCCCGCAAGCAATGCAGCGTTGCGAACGCAACAAGGGAACGGCGAGCTGCGGCCGTTGCTACCAGCGGTAGCTGAACTTCGCCTGCACCGCGCGCCGCTGGCCGAAGTACTGGCCGTTGCCCGCGACGTAGCTCCTGTCGGTGAGGTTGGTGGCGTTCAGCGCGAAGCTGTAGGGGCCCTGCTCGTAGCGCAGCGCCGCGTCCACCAGCGTGTAGGGCGGGTTGTAGCTGCTGTTGTCGGTGCTGGCCGGCACCTTGCCGACGTGGCGTATGCCGCCGCCCACACTCCAGCCTTTCAGCGCGGGACTGCCGAAGCGGTAGTCCAGCCACAGCGAGGCGGTCTGGCGCGCCGTGTTCAGCGGCTGCTTGCCGATCTCCGCCGGGTTCAGGCTCTGCGTGACCTTGGCGTCGAGCAGCGTGTAGCTGGCTACCAGCTTGAGCTGCTTCGTGAGCGCGGCGCGCGCCTCGAACTCGGGGCCGCGCGTGCGCACCTCGCCGATCTGCGAGACCGGGCCGATGACGAACGGGTCGAAGACGGGCGAGTTGCTCTTGCGCAGGTCGAAGACCGACACGGTGAAGAGCGCGTCGATGCCGGGCGGCCGGTACTTCAGGCCCGCCTCGAACTGGCGGCCCAGCTCGGGCTTGAGCAGGGTGCCGTTGGGGATGGCGCCCGGCAGCGGCGTGAACGAGGTCGCGTAGCTGAAGTAGGGCGCCAGCCCGTTCGGCGCCAGGTACAGCAGGCCCGCGTTGTAGGTGGTCTTGGTGTTGGTGTCGATGCCGAAGGACGAGCTCACCAGCCGGTTGACGCTGCTGCGCGCGCGGTCCTGCCGCACCGTGAGACCCAGCGACCACGGCCCCTTGCGCATCTGGTCCTGCACGTAGAAGCCGCGCTGCGCGATGCTGTTGTCGCCCAGTCCGTTCACCGGTGGGTCTGATAGAGGCTGGCCGTACACCGGCGCGAAGGCATCGATGGAGGGCGCCGGGCCGATGCCGCCTTGCTGCGAGCTGGCCTGCCGCTGGTACTCCATGCCCATCAGCAGCGTGTGCGAGACGGCGCCGGTGCTGAAGCGGCCTTCGACCTGGGTGTCGAGCGTGCTGGTGCGGTTTCTCTCGTCGACCCGCATCACCATGCGGTCGAGCGTGCGCAGGTCGCTCTGGAAGCCGGTGCCGTAGACCTGCCGGTAGTCGATGTCGAGCCTGGCGTGGCGCGCGTTGTGCCGCAGCGTCCAGTTGTCGCTGAGCTGGTGTTCGAAGAGGTAGGTGAGCGAGAAGGCGTCGCGGTTGTAGCGGTCGTAGCCGGGCTCGCCGATGTAGCGCTCGCGCGGAATGCTGCCCCAGGGGTTGGGCGTGATGAGCGCGCCCTGCGGCCAGATGCTCTTGGGCGTGGTGCGGTCGCGCGTGGCCTCCGCCATCAGCGTGACCTTGGTGCGCGCGGAGGGCATCCACGTGAGCGAGGGCGCGATGAAGCTGCGGTCGTCGCGGGAGTAGTCGGTCTGGCCGTCGCTGTTGCGCAGCACGCCGTTGAGCCTGAAGAGCAGGCTGCCGTCGGCGTTCATCGCGCCGCCGATGTCGAAGCTGCCCTGCCGGCGGTTGCGGTTGCCCAACGAGACGCTCACCTCGCGCACCGCCTCCGCCGAGGGCCGCT
Source organism: Variovorax sp. 350MFTsu5.1 (assembly GCF_048302515.1). NCBI lineage: Bacteria > Pseudomonadati > Pseudomonadota > Betaproteobacteria > Burkholderiales > Comamonadaceae > Variovorax > Variovorax sp. 350MFTsu5.1. The sequence goes on from NZ_CP157620.1 coordinate 798,871, forward strand.
TGGACACCATGTTGATGGCCCCCCCGGGCGCCGACGGGTCGTACACCGCGCCCGGCCCCTTCAGCAGCTCGACGCGCTCCAGCGCCTGCGGCTCCACCAGCCAGCGCGTGGCGAAGCTGTTGGTGGGGAGCTTGAAGCCGTCGAGGTACTCGGCCGGCGCGAAGCCGCGCACCGTGAGCGAGGCGAAGCGCGTGTCGTAGCCCGCGACTTCGGTAAGCACGCCGGCCGAGTAGCGCAGCGACTGCTCGACGGTGTGCACGGCCTGGTCGTCCATCTGCGCGCGCGTGACCACGGTGACGGCGCGCGGGGTTTCCAGCAGCGGCGTGTCGGTGCGCGTGGCCGTGGCGCTGCGCTGCGCCACGTAGCCTTCGACCTGGCCGTCGGCGCGCTCGCCCGGCGCGTTGACGGTGAGCGTGGGCAGGATGGCGTTGGGCCCGGAGACCGCTGCGGGCGTGCCCGTGGCCTGGCGCACCGCATAGGCGCCGCTGGTGCCGGGCACGGCTTCGAGCCGGTGCGGCGAGAGCAGCTCGGCCAGGCCCTCTGCCACGGTGCGGCGGCCCTGTATGGCGGAGGCATTCTTTCCGCGCACCAGAGCCGGATCGAAGGAGAGCGTGATGCCGGCCTGCCGCGCGAAGCTGCTGAGCGCGTCTTCCAGCGCGCCGGCCGGAATGTCGAAGCTGGCGCGCGCCGGAACATCCGCCGGCTGCGCCTGCGCGCGCGCGGAATTCATGGGCGCAGCCCATCCCGCCGCGATACCCAGCAGCAGCGCGGAGAGCAGGGTGGGCCTTGTCTGCCGGAACCGCCAGAACCCGGGATGGCGGTCCGGAGAAAGGCGTCTCAACGTCGCGCGACAGTCAATGTGCCTCCAGTGCCGCGGTCGAGCCGGACCGGCAGTGTGCGTACCAGCGCCTCCAGCGCGCGGCCGACGGGGTCGGGGCCGCTGAGCTGGAAGACGCCCGACACGCGCAGCGATGCCGCATCCGCGTCGCAGAGCAGCGGTGTGGCGTGGTAGCGCGCCAGCTCGGCGATGAAGGCATCGAGCCTCATCTGCCGCGCCACCAGCGCGCCGTCGGTCCAGGCGTCGGGCTCGAAGCTGCGGTCCACGATGCGCTGGGGCGGTTGTGCCGCGCCGCCGCGCACGATGTAGCCGTCTCCCGCCTGGGCGACTACCGGCTGTGCGTCGACGGTGGTGTGGATGGCCACGCGGCCCTCGGTCATCGACAGCCGCGTCTGGTCGTCCTGCTCGCGCACGCCGAAGCGCGTGCCCAGCGCCTCGAAGCGCGCGTGCGGCGTCTCGACCCAGAATGCGCGGTGGCCGAGCAGCGAGCCGTCGTCCGCGCCGGTGCGCACGAAGAGCTCGCCGCGCCGCAGCAAGATGCGGCGGCGGCGCGGCGAGAAGATCACCTGCACCTCGGAGCCGGTGTTGAGGTTCAGCTCGGTGCCGTCGGCCAGCGTCACGCGCTTGCGTTCGCCCACGGCGGTGGCGTAGTCGGTGCGGCTCTCCCATGGCTGCTCGCGCCAGACGAAGAGGCCGGCCATGCCGCCCGTGACGGCCAGCCCCATCACGCCCAGAACCCCGAGCGCGCGGCGGCGGCCCTGCTGGGCCCGCAGGCGGGTGGCCGCCTGCAGCGCGCCGTGCGCCAGCGCACCGCCGGCCTCGCCCATGCGCGGCACCTGGCGGAAGGTGTCTTCCACGGCCTGCACCTGCTGCCAGGCCTGCTCGTGCGAGGGATGCGCGGCGCGCCATGCGCCGCATTCGTCATGGGTCTTCTCGTCGGCGCTGCCGGAGCCCAGCCGCACGGCCCAGGCGATGGCCTGGTCGAGCAGCTCGGCGGCCGTGGCCGTGCCGTCGCCGGTCAGCGGGGTGGAAGGAAATGCGGCTTTCATTCTGGATGGCTCTGCGCACTTCCCGTGATCCCGGTCGCACGAAATAGCCTCGGCCAGAGCCAGGAACACCGCGGAACCGGCTTTGCCGGGCCGCCGGTGTTGCCCCCGGCGAGGCGGGGGGAGAAGCGACACGAAGTGCGCGAAGCCTGGGGGAGTTTCATCATTTCAGCGCCAGGCAGTGACGGATGGCGGTGGCCATGTATTTTTCTACGGAGCTCAGGCTCACATCGAGGCGCTGCGCGATCTCGGCATAGCCGAGGCCGTCGAGCCGCGAGAGCAAGAAGGCGCTGCGCGCCTTGGACGGCAGCCCGTCGAGCATCGCGTCGATGCGCACCAGCGATTCGACCAGCAGCATCTGCGCCTCGGGCGAGGGCGCCTGCGGCTCGGGCAGCGCGGCGATCGCCTCCAGGCAGGCGCGCTCCAGCGTTCGGCGGCGCACGTGGTCGACCACCAGCCCGTGCGCGATGGTGGTGAGCCAGGCGCGGGGCTCGCGGACCTCGTCGATGTCGCGCGGGCGGCCCAGCACGCGCACGAAGGTGTCCTGCGCCAGGTCGGCGGCGTCGCCCGGGTGGCCCAGCTTGCGGCGCAGCCAGCCGAGCAGCCAGCCGTGGTGGTCGCCGTAGAGGCTTTCCACGCTGCGCGAAGGAGGACGGTCGTCCGGCATGGAGGAGGGCGAGGAAAAGTCGTTCGGGAACGCGACGAGTGCGGCAGGCATGAATCTATCTCACTGCGTTGGCGCTGGCGAACGGCGTTTCGCCCCGGCAGGGCAGCCCGTCTGGAGCCGGTGGCTGCGGGTCTGCATGATGGGCGCGAGCGTGGACAGGGCCGTGGCGCCCGCGCGGCCCTGCTCGCAGCGGCCGAAGCCGACCGAGAGCGCGAGGCCGGCCACGGCCGCGCCGAGGCAGCAGCCGTCGAAGAGCCGGGAGCGCGCGGTGCCGCCGGCGTCCCGCGAGCGCAAGCTCTCCCGGACGAAGAGCCGGCGGGTGGCCATCACAGCAGCCCCTTCGGCGCACGCGCGGCGCGGACGCCGTGCAGCGGAAACCGCAGCGTGAGGCAACCGTCGCCCAGCGGCGAGGGTGCGGTGTAGATGCGCGCACCGTGGCGCGCGGCGATGGCCTGGCAGGCATGGGCCAGGGACGACGTGGGTCGGCCGATGCCGGTCTCGAAGGCCTGCGAGAGGCGGGGCGCGGTGCCGGTGGAAATGTCGGCTTCGCGCAGGTTCACCACCGCCTGGTGTCTTTCGGCGCGCGCCAGCACATGCAGCGTGGCGCCCCGCGGCAAGGTCGCGGCCGCGGCGTTGGCGATGTGAGACACGAGCAGCGGCAGGTCGCCGGCGATGGCCGCCACCGTGAGCGCAGCGTCCGGCACGGCGAGGTCGAGCCCGATGCCGTGCTGCGCCAGGGTTTCGCCCTGCGTGGTGGGCGTTGCGGCGAGCGCGCGCAGCGGCTGGCGCAGGTCGATGCGTTCGCGCGCGGCGGCGGCTTCCTGCCGGGCGGCGAACTGGGGCATCGGCGTGCCGGTGGCGCGGGTCGAGAGCGTCTTGCCGGCGAGCCAGGCGGCGCCGAGGGCGAAGCAGGCGGCGACCACGAGGCCGAGGCTGCCGGTGCTCATCGGACGCTCTCCCGGGGGCACGCCGAGGGCGGCGGTGGCTGAAAGCGATGACGGGGGGTCTGAAGCATGGGGAGGCGGCTCCTCTTTTCGGTCTCGGGTGAATGCACTCCCTTGCCGGACGAGGCCCGCAAAACCCGTAATGGCGGGCCAAAAAAATCCGGGCGTCAGGCCCGGCATTCGGGCGCGGCCTTGTCCAGCATGAGCACGATGCGCCCGACCAGCCGTTCGCTGTAGGCAGGCGCGGGATGCAGCACGTCGGCCATCTCGGCGGGCTTGAAGGTCACGGCGCCCCAGTCGGCGAAGAGCGCCCCCGTCTCGCCGGCCACCCTGCGGGCGATGGCGTCGGCCTCGTCCCTGCCCGTCGCGGTGAGCGGCTGCCGGCTGAGCCCGGTGATGACCGGGGTGCGCCCCTCGGCCTGCACATGCGCGACCATGCGGCGCAGCGCGGGCTCGTAGGGCTGGCCGGACATCGCGTCGTTGATGCCGTGCTGCAGCACCACGAAATGCGTGGTGAGCGGCGCCGTGGAGAACGCCGGCGCGCGCCGGGTGGCGGTGGCGCCCGGCTCGCTGTTGTCGATCACCGTGTAGGCGGGGCGCAGGCGCTTGAGCATCGCGGCGGGCGGCTCGTCGAAGCGCCTGTTGGCGGCGTAGCCGCCGTGCAGGATCGAGTCGCCCTCGAAGGTGACGGTGCAGTCACGTGGGGCCTGCGGGTCCGGCTGGGCTGTCGAAGAGACCGCGTGCGCCGGCTGTCGCACGGAGGCCTTGTTGTTGCCGGTGTTGTGGTTGTGGCTGTTGCCCCCGCAGGCGGGGACCAGCGCGCCGATCGCCAGGATGGCGAGCAGCGTGAATGCGATGTCGGACAGGCGGACGCAGGCCGCGCGGCGGTGAGCGGGAAGGAAAACCAAGGCAATCTCCGGATGGCGCCACTGGCAATTCAGTGGCGTTCATCCGGTTGCCGAACGAGATGCGCAAACCCGCAATGCGCATCGCAAGGAAATCCCGCTTCAGTCCTTCGACGCCACGCAGGCCATCTGCAACTGCTGCAGGTGCGAGCGGAACGCGACCGCGTCCTGCCAGCCGTCCACCACGAACCGGTGGTCGCGCGCGGCCGGCAGGTTGGCGGCCGGGGCCAGGCTCACCCGGTAGCGCTCGTCCACCGAAAAGGCGATGTGCAGCGTCTCCAGCCGCAGCGAGGCGGTGGATTCGTGCGCGCCGGGCGCGGTGGTCGCGAGCCGCAGGATGCACGGCGTCGCCAGCGTCAGCCTCGCGTCCACGCGGCGCGCCTCATGGCGCAGCATGTCGTTGAGCGCGTGGACGTGCTCCGCGGCGCTCATGTCGCCGGCGGCGGGCGCGTCCCTGGTGGGATAGCCGTCGGTGCAGGCGCCTGCCGCTGCCGCGACGGCGAGCCCGGCGGCGATCCAGCGTCGCCGCCGGGCAGCTTGCGGCGCCGTCACACCGCCAGCGACACGATGCCCGCCACGCCCGCGAAGGCGGCCACGCCGGCGAGCAGGCCGGCATCGCGGTGGTTCGAGACGAGGCGTTCGCGCCAAGCCAGGTAAAGCAGCAGGAGGCAGGCGCCGAAGATGATCAGTGAGAGTTCGCTCATGAATGACAGGAATCGATTGGGTGAATGGGGTTGGATGCCCGCGCCGGACACGCCCGCGCGGGACGACGACGAACGCGACGCGCGGGCACAGTGGCCCGCACGTCGCGCATCGCGAGGATTCGTGAAAGTGGAAAAGGAAAGAGATGCGGGCGGACCCGCACCCTCTCTCGCCTAGGCGGCGATGCGCATGCGCGGCGGTTTCAGTGGAACCGGTGGCATGCGGGATGCGGGCGTGTGAGAGTGCTGCGGCGGTGGCGCGTCACGCCACGCGGTGTGGTACAACGTGGCGTTGCGCAGTCCGCAGATTTCGGAGAGGTCCGGCGCGAGTTCGGTGGCCGGCGAGCGCTCTTCCAGCGTGGTGAACGGCTCGGCCGGTGCCTCGCAATGGGGGCTCGACGACAGATGGAGCCCGGCGACGACCGGCGCCATCGCCGCCTCGTGCGACTGGGCCAGAGCGGCAAAGCTCTGGCAGCCCAGTGCGAGCACGAGCAGCAGCGACAGCAGCCAGCGGGGCATCGTCAGGAGAGCGTTGTTGCAGTGTTCTTCAGCGCTTGGCGAAGACGCCGTTCCACGCGAACACCGAATTGGGTGCGTTCACGCGCAGCGGCAATGCGGCGGGGCTCAGTGGGGCTTCCTTCCTCTTCGGCTGCGACGGCTCGTGCTCCACGCGCACACCCTTGGCGAGCTGGTCTTCGACCAGGCTCTGCAGCGTGACCGAGCCCAGGAACTCCATCACGTGATGCTTGGCGGAGGCCCACAGCGCCTCGGTGGAATAGCAGCCCTTGCCGCCGGCCTCGCCCTTCTTCGACGAGTCTTCGGCGTCGGACAGCGGCTGGCCGTCGACCGAGGCAAGGATGTCCGCCACCGTGATTTCGGATGCCCTGCGCGTCAAGGTGTAGCCGCCGCCCGGTCCGCGTGTCGCCTTGATCAGCGCATGCTGGCGCAGCTTGCTGAACAGGAGTTCGAGCGACGAGCGGGCAATGTGCTGGCGCTTGCTGATCGACGCCAGTGGCACCGGGCCATCCTGCTCGCGCATCGCGACATCGATCATGGCCGTCAAGGCGAAGCCGCCCTTCGTCGTGAGACGCATGGAGTGTTCCTCGTTGTTGGGTTTTTCAAACAATGCGTCATAGGTGTGCAAAAGGCCCCGAAAAGTTTCCGAGGCATGGCAACTACGGTTTTTGAAACAGTTTGAAAACCCCGGCGAGGCACGATCGCCGCACGACAGCTGAACTCGGACTCCGCTGAAAACGGATGCCGAGGCTATTTACGGGCTTTTCCAACAAGCGCAACGACCTCCGTGAGATCGGCAATCTGCCCCTGGTGCAGAAGCGCGAGCTTTTCCAGCTTCCTGCGCCCGGCTACCAGCAGATGAACCTCGACCTGGCGCCGGTCGGTGGTGCTGGGCTTTCGCTTGACAAGGCCGGCTTCCTCGCAGCGCGAGACGAGCGCGACCACGCCGTGAAGCTGAGCCTGCAGGCGCTCGGCGATCTCGCTGACCGTCGCCCATTCCCGGCCCGGGAAGGCCTGGGTGTGGAGCATCAGCTGGTACTGCAGCACGGTGATGCCCTCGGCGCGCGCGGCGTCCTCGCTGAAGCGCAGGAAGCTGCGCAGCCTGAATCTGAAGTCGGAGAGCGCCTCGAGCTGGTGCTTCTCGATGCTGCGCGGTTGGCTGGCCATTGACGTCTTGTTGGTGTCATGTGTCGAAGCGGCCTTCGCGATCGGGGCCAACAACTACAACGTCGGCAGCGCGGCCCGCATGGGCCCCGGCTATTTCCCGCTGATCATCGGCACGCTGCTGACGGTGCTGGGGCTGGTGGTGGTCGCGAGCGCATTCACCATGAAGACCGCCGATGGAGATCCCGTCGGAAAGATCGCATGGAAGCCGCTGGGCTTCATCATCGGCGCGAACCTGTTGTTCGGAGTCCTGCTGGCGGGCCTGCACAACATCGGGCTGCCGGCCATGGGTCTGATCGTCGCGATCTACGCGCTCGTCGTCGTCGCCTGCATGGCGGGGGCGAACTTCTCGATGAAGCTTTCGCTGATCCTCGCGACCGTGCTGGCCGTGGGCAGCTACCTCACCTTCATCGTCGGGCTGAAGCTGCAGTTTCAGGTCTGGCCGACCTTCATCAGCGGCTGAAGGAGGAAGGCGCCATGACCGACCTGATCAACAACCTCTCGCTCGGCTTCGCAACGGCCGTATCGCTGCAGAACATCCTGTACGCATTCATCGGCTGCCTGCTGGGCACGCTGATCGGCGTGCTGCCCGGCATCGGCCCGACGGCCACCATCGCCATGCTGCTGCCCGCCACCTATGCGCTGCCGCCGGTGGCGGCGCTGATCATGCTCGCCGGCATCTACTACGGCTCGCAGTACGGCGGCTCGACCACCGCGATCCTGGTGAACCTGCCGGGCGAATCGTCTTCCGTGGTCACGGTGATCGACGGCCATCAGATGGCCAAGCAGGGCAGGGGAGGGCCGGCGCTTGCCGCGGCCGGCCTGGGGTCGTTCTTCGCAGGCTGCGTGGGCACTCTGATCCTGGCCGCGTTCGCGCCTCCGCTGACGGAGATCGCCTTCAAGTTCGGCCCGGCCGAATACTTCTCGCTGATGATCCTGGGCCTCATCGGCGCCGTGGTGCTGGCCTCGGGCTCGCTGCTCAAGGCGATCTGCATGATCATGGTGGGTCTGCTGCTCGGACTCGTGGGCACCGACGTCAACTCCGGCGTTGCGCGCTACAGCTTCGACATCCCCGAACTCACGGACGGCCTGGGGTTCATCGCCATCGCGATGGGCGTGTTCGGCTACGGCGAGATCATCGCCAACCTGGCCAGGCCGGAGGACGAGCGGGAGGTGTTCACGGCGAAGGTCTCGGGCCTGATGCCGACGAAGGAAGACTTCCGGCGCATGCTCCCCGCGGTGCTGCGCGGCACGGCGCTGGGCTCCTCCCTGGGCATCCTGCCAGGCGGCGGTGCGCTGCTGTCGGCCTTCGCCGCGTATACGCTGGAGAAGAAGATCAAGCTCAAGCCGGGCGAGGTCACCTTCGGCAAAGGCAACATCCGCGGCGTTGCGGGCCCTGAAGCCGCCAACAACGCGGGCGCGCAGACTTCGTTCATTCCGATGCTCACGCTGGGCATTCCGCCCAATCCGGTGATGGCGTTGATGGTCGGTGCGATGACCATCCACAACATCCAGCCCGGCCCGCAGGTCATGACCAGCAATCCGGAGCTCTTCTGGGGCCTGATCGCCTCGATGTGGATCGGCAACCTGATGCTGGTGATCCTGAACCTGCCGCTCATCGGGCTGTGGATCAAGCTGCTGACGATTCCCTACCGGTGGCTGTTTCCGGCCATCGTGCTGTTCTGCGCCATCGGCGTCTACTCGACCAACAACAACGTCTTCGACATCTGGCTGGTGGCGATCTTTGGTGTAGTGGGCTACACCTTCATCAAGCTGGGCTGCGAGCCGGCGCCATTGCTGCTGGGGCTGATCCTCGGGCCGATGATGGAGGAGAACCTGCGCCGCGCACTGCTGCTGTCGCGCGGCGACTGGAGCGTGTTCGTGTCGCGGCCGATCTCGGCGGGCCTGCTGGTCGCCGCGCTCATCCTGCTGCTGATCGTGCTGCTGCCGTCCATACGCTCCAAACGCGAGGAGGCTTTCGTCGAGGAGGGCGGCTGAGGCGGAGGCCGCCTTCGACCACACCGGGAGGCGGGCAGTCGTTGCGGGCTGGATTCCGGCGGCACTGAGGTTTGGGTGCTGCTCGGATAGAGTGCCGGGAATCCCTCGAAACTCTGCTCGCGCGTCCTTGAACTCCATCAGCTTCTCCCGCACCCGCTTCGACGCCGCCATCGTCGACCTCGACGGCACCATGGTCGACACGCTGGGCGACTTCGCCGCCTCGCTCAACCGCATGCTCGACGATCTCTCGCTGCCGCACGTGGCGCCTTCCGCCATCGAGACGATGGTGGGCAAGGGCTCGGAGCACCTGATCCATTCCGCGCTCGTGCACGTGATGGGGCCGGCCGTCGCCGATGCCGCGGAGGCCGACGCGAAGGCGCGTGCGCTGTTCGACCGGGCCTGGGAGCGTTACCAGCATCACTACCTCGCCATCAACGGGCGGCATTCGGCGGTGTACCCCGGCGTGATCGAAGGGCTGAAAGCGCTGCGCGCACAGGGCCTGAGGCTGGCGTGCCTCACCAACAAGCCGACCTCGTTCGCCAAGCCGCTGCTGGCCGACAAGGGGCTCGACGGCTTCTTCGAGCTTGTGTTCGGCGGCGACGCCTTCGAGCGCAAGAAGCCCGATCCGCTGCCGCTACTGAAGACCTGCGAGGCGATGGGCACGGCACCTGAGCGCACGCTGATGGTCGGCGACTCGAGCAACGACGCGCGCGCCGCGCGTGCGGCGGGTTGTCCCGTGGTGCTGGTGACCTACGGCTACAACCACGGCGAGCCGGTGCGCGGCGTGGATGCCGACGGTTTCGTCGATTCGCTGGCCGAGTTGGCGCCGGCCGCCGCGCGGTAGCAGCACCAGCTACTGCTTGCCGAGCAGCGCGTCCTTCAGCTTCCAGTCGGCCGGGTTCGGGCCCAGCCAGATGCGCAACAGCGCGTTGAAGAAGGCCTGCTCCTTGATCGGATCGGGCTGGGGCACGCCGCGCACGGTGATCAGCGTGCCTGTGCCGGGCAGCCAGTCGATGGTGAAGGTGTCGCCGGTCTTCAACTGTTTCTGGTCGGCGAACATCTGGCCCATGCGCAGCAGGCCCGGAATGAGGTTGACCATCTCGCTCTTGGGCGAGTTGTCTTCCACGCCCTTGGTGAAGAGCTTGCCGAGCTCGTTCGCGTCGATGTCGCGCAGCATCGTGATGGCCACGCGCTTGGGTCCGGGCGCGGCCAGTGCTTCCTCGGGCGTCGACACCTTCTTGCCCACGTAGAGGCCGGCCGCGTAGACCTTGAAGATGGCCTTGTAGCGGATGCCCGCGCCATTGAGCACGAGGGGCGCGCCACGCAGATCCATCTGGTCTTCGAGCTTGACGCCACCTACGTCGACCTGTGCGGCCGGCACACCGAGGCTGGCGGCGGCGAGGCAGGCGGCCAGGACGAGGCGAGGGAACACGGTCGTGAGCGGAAGGGCGGTCAACGCTGTCTCCTTGGAAATTTGCGAACGATCGTTCGAATGTATCTTTTTGTTCTACTCCTTCGGCTTCGGGGGAACCCTGAAAGCCACCGCCGATGCGCCCGGTTGCACGCTCGGGCGTTTTCGTGGGCTAAACTCCGCAGCTCATATGTTCGTTCATCACGTCATTCAAACAGGTGAAGGCAGCCGGGGAGCCTGGCCCTGGCGTCGCCATACTTCGCTGACTGTTTGATTGCGCGGCGCACGCCGTGCGCCCGCGGTTCCGGACCGGCACGCTCGCCGGCACCGGGCCAACCCGTGAATGACCTTGCCGCCGGCCGAAGGAGCGCCGCAGGCAACTGGAGAACGAATCCGTGATCACCGAACTTGAATTCAAGAGCCTCAGCGCCCAGGGCTACAACCGCATTCCGCTGATGGCCGAGGCCTTCGCCGACCTCGAGACCCCTCTTTCCCTCTATCTCAAGCTGGCCCATTCGCAAGGCGGCGGCAAGCACAGCTTCCTGCTCGAATCGGTGGTGGGCGGCGAGCGCTTCGGGCGCTACAGCTTCATCGGGCTGCCGGCGCGCACGCTGCTGCGCGCCAGCGGCTTCGGCGCCGAAGCCGTCACCGAGGTGGTGACCGACGGGCAGGTGGTCGAGACCGTCCGCGGCAATCCGCTCGATTTCGTCGCCGAGTACCAGAAGCGCTTCAAGGTGGCGCTGCGGCCGGGCCTGCCGCGTTTCTGCGGCGGCCTTGCCGGCTACTTCGGCTACGACACCGTGCGCCACATCGAGCGCAAGCTCGAGAAGAGCTGCCCGCCCGACGCGCTGGGCTGCCCCGACATCCTGCTGCTGCAGTGCGAGGAACTGGCGGTCATCGACAACCTCTCGGGCAAGCTGTACCTCATCGTCTATGCCGATCCGAAGCAGCCCGAGGCCTATGCGGTGGGCAAGCGCCGCCTGCGCGAGCTGAAGGAAAAGCTCAAGTACTCGGTGAGCGCGCCCATCGTGAAGCCCACGCAGCCGCACCCACCCGAGCGCAGCTTCGCCAAGGCCGACTACCTCGCGGCCGTGGAGCGCGCCAAGGAAATGATTGCCGCCGGCGACTTCATGCAGGTGCAGGTGGGCCAGCGCATCAGCAAGCGCTACACGGAGTCGCCGCTGTCGCTGTATCGCGCGCTGCGTTCGCTGAACCCGTCGCCCTACATGTACTACTACAACCTCGGCGACTTCCACGTGGTGGGCGCGTCGCCCGAGATCCTGGTGCGCCAGGAGAACACCGGCGAGGGCGAGCAGAAGATCACCATCCGCCCGCTGGCCGGCACCCGCCCGCGCGGCGCGTCGCTGGAGCTCGATAAGGCGGCCGAGGTGGAGCTCATCAACGACCCGAAGGAACGCGCCGAGCACGTGATGCTGATCGACCTCGCGCGCAACGACATCGGCCGCATCGCCAAGACCGGCACCGTGAAGGTGACCGAGGCCTTCGCGGTAGAACGCTACAGCCACGTGATGCACATCGTGAGCAACGTCGAAGGCACGCTGAAGGACGGCATGACCGCCATCGACGTGCTCAAGGCCACCTTCCCGGCCGGCACACTGACCGGCGCGCCGAAGGTGCATGCGATGGAGCTCATCGACGAGCTGGAGCCCACCAAGCGCGGCCTGTACGGCGGCGCTTGCGGCTACATCAGCTACGCGGGCGACATGGACGTGGCCATCGCGATCCGCACCGGCATCGTGAAGGACCAGATGCTGCACGTGCAGGCCGCGGCCGGCGTGGTGGCCGACTCGGTGCCCGAGCTGGAGTGGAAGGAAACCGAGGCCAAGGCTCGGGCGCTGCTGCGGGCGGCGGAACTGGTCGAGGAGGGGTTGGAATGAGTGGCGTGGGATACGGGCAGCCGAACGCAGAGGGCGCGAAGGTTTCGCAGAGGTCGCAGAAGGAACCGCCAGGTTTTGAAAATGACTGTTCGCACGATGTCATCGGCGCGGCGGTCGAGGTTCAACGTGTGCTTGGCACGGGGCTTCTGGAAAGCGCCTATGCGGCTGCGATGGCGATCGAACTGCATGAGCGCGAGTTGGCGTTCGAACGCGAAGTCCCGATCGAGGCGGTCTACAAGGGGCGCCCGCTGGGCATCGCATACCGCGCAGACTTCGTGATCGAGGGCAGCGTGCTGCTCGAACTCAGGGCCATGGATGCCGTCAGCGAGGCGCATCGTGCGCAGTTGCTGTCGTATCTGCGCGTCTCCGGCATGAAGCTGGGCCTGCTGATCAACTTCCATACCTTCCCCGTCGTCAAGGGAATCCATCGGGTGGTGAACAAGCTATGAAGACCTTCTTTTTGAATTCCTTCTGCGATTTCTGCGAAACCTTCGCGACTTCTGCGTTCGGAAGTCCGGATTCGGAGGGCCTCGAAAAATGAAGCTCCTGATGATCGACAACTACGACAGCTTCACCTACAACATCGTCCAGTACTTCGGCGAGCTGGGTGCGGACGTGCAGGTGCATCGCAACGACGAGATCACGGTCGAGCAGATCGGCGAGCTGATCGCTTCGGGCGTGACGCGGCTGGTGGTGTCGCCGGGGCCTTGCTCGCCGGCGGAGGCGGGCGTGTCGGTGGCGGCCATCGAGGCCTTCGCCGGCAAGCTGCCCATCCTGGGGGTGTGCCTGGGGCACCAGGCCATCGGCGCGGCCTTCGGCGGCAAGATCGTGCGCGCGCAGCAGCTCATGCACGGCAAGACCAGCGAGATCGCGACCACGCAGGAAGGCGTGTTCGCAGGGCTGCCCCAGAGGTTCGTCGTCAACCGCTACCACTCGCTTTCCATCGAGCGCGAGAGCTGCCCCAAGACATTGGCTGTCACCGCCTGGACCGACGACGGCGAGATCATGGGCGTGCGTCACACCGGCTTCGCGCACGATGTGCGCATCGAGGGCGTGCAGTTCCATCCGGAATCGATCTTGACGGAGCACGGTCACGCCATGCTCAAGAACTTTCTGGATTGACCACCACCATGACCACCGATCGCACTTCCTTCGTCGACCTTCGCAGCGACACCGTCACCCAACCCACGCCCGCGATGCGCGAGGCCATGATGGCGGCGCCCTTGGGCGACGACGTCTTCGGTACCGATCCGAGCGTGAATGCGCTGCAGGAAAAGATCGCGGCCATGCTGGGTTTCGAGGCGGCGCTGTTCGTGCCCACCGGCACGCAGAGCAATCTGTGCGCGATCCTGTCGCACTGCGGCCGCGGCGACGAGTACATCGTCGGCCAGCAGGCGCATTGCTACCGCTGGGAAGGCGGTGGCGCGGCGGTGTTCGGCAGCGTGCAGCCGCAACCGCTCGACCACGCGCCTGACGGCACGCTGCCGCTCGCGCAGATCGAGGCGGCCATCAAGCCCGACGACGCGCACTTCGCTCGCACGCGGCTGCTGGCGCTGGAGAACACGCTGGGCGGCAAGCTGCTGCCATTCGAATACGTGCAGGCGGCGACCGATCTCGCGAAGAGCAAGGGATTGCAGCGGCACCTGGACGGTGCGCGGCTCTTCAACGCCGCGACCGCGCAGGCCGCGCTGAACAAGCGCGGCGACATCCGGGCCGAAGCCCGCCGCATCGCGCAGTGCTTCGACAGCGTGTCGGTGTGCTTCAGCAAGGGGCTTGGTGCGCCGATCGGCTCGGCGCTGGTCGGTTCGCGCGAGTTCATCGCCCGCGCGCACCGCATCCGAAAGATGGCTGGCGGCGGCATGCGGCAGGCCGGCCTGCTGGCCGCGGCGGCGTCGCATGCGCTCGACCACCATGTCGACCGCCTTGCTGACGACCACGCGCTGGCACAGCGCCTGGCGCAGGGGCTCGAAGGCATCGAGGGGCTGAAGGTGGAGGCACCGCACACGAACATCGTGTTCGTCGATCTCACCGGTGCTGCGCAGGCGCGCTCTTCGGAGCTGCTGGCGAGCCTCAATTCGCAGGGCATTCTTGCGACGGGCCTCTACCGGCTGCGCTTCGTGACGCACCTCGATGTCGACGTCGCCGGCGTGGACCGGGCCGTTGCCGCGATCCGCGCCTTCTTCGCCAAATCCTGAAAACGGCGAGAACGCGATGCCCGATCTTCCGCATCTGCTCGCATTCATCGCCGCCGGCTGGCTGCTGAACCTCACGCCGGGGCCCGACGTGCTGTACGTGGTCACGAATTCGCTGCGTTCGGGCGCGCGCGCCGGCATCGTGGCCGGGCTGGGCATCACGACAGGGTGCTTCGTGCACATCTTCGCTGTCGCCGTCGGCGTGGGCACGCTGATGGCGACTTCCGCCGGGGCCTTCACCGTGCTCAAGTACATCGGCGCGGCCTACCTGCTGTACCTTGGCGTGCGCATGCTGATGTCGCGCGCCACGCCGCCCGCCGATCTCGACGCTGCCGCCGCGGCGGTGAGCGGGGAGCGCAGCCTCAAGGCGATCTTCGTGGGCGGCTTCTGGACCAACGTACTCAACCCGAAGGTCGCGCTGTTCTTCCTGGCCTTCGTGCCGCAGTTCATTGCGCCGGGCACCGGCAACACGGCGCTGGCCTTCGTGCTGCTGGGCGTGCTGTTCAATCTCAACGCCGTTCCCGTCAACGTGGGATGGGCGCTGGCGGCGGGCTGGATGGCGCGCCGCAGTGCTGTGCGCAAGGGCATGCACTGGCTCGACCGCGCCGCCGGCGTGCTGTTCATCGGCTTCGGTCTCAAGCTCGCGTTCACCGACGCGCCCGCCGCCGTTCGCGTCGGCCGCTGATTCTTTTCGAGGAGACTTTCCATGATCACCCCCCAGGAAGCGCTGCAGCGCACCATCGAGCACCGCGAGGTCTTCCACGACGAGATGCTGCACATCGTGCGCCTCATCATGAGCGGCGAGTGCTCGCCCGTGATGATGGCCGCGCTGATCACCGGCCTGCGCGTGAAGAAGGAAACCATCGGCGAGATCACCGCCGCCGCGCAGGTGATGCGCGAGGTGTCGACCAAGGTGCCGGTGAAGGACACGACGAACCTCGTGGACATCGTGGGCACGGGCGGCGACGGCTCGCACACCTTCAACATCTCGACCTGCTCGATGTTCGTGGCCGCCGCCGCGGGCGCCAAGGTGAGCAAGCACGGCGGGCGCAGCGTGTCGAGCAAGTCGGGCAGCGCCGACGTGCTGGAGTCGCTGGGGGTGAACATCAACCTCAAGCCCGAGCAGATCGCGCGCTCCATCGAGGAGTGCGGCATCGGCTTCATGTTCGCGCCGAACCATCATCCGGCGATGAAGAACGTCGCGCCGGTTCGCAAGGAGCTGGGCATCAAGACCATCTTCAATATCCTCGGGCCGCTGACCAACCCGGCCGGCGCTCCGAACATCCTGATGGGCGTGTTCCACCCCGACCTCGTGGGCATCCAGGTGCGTGCGCTGCAGCGGCTCGGTGCCGAACATGCGGTGGTGGTCTACGGGCGCGACGGCATGGACGAGATCTCGCTCGGCGCGGCGACCATGGTGGGCGAGCTGAAGGATGGTGAGATCCGCGAATACGAGCTGCATCCCGAGGACTTCGGCTTCCAGATGTCGAGCAACCGTGCCCTGCGCGTGGAAACGCCTGAACAGTCGAAGGCGATGCTGCTGGCCGTGCTCGACAATCAGGCCGGCCCGGCGCTAGACATCGTGCTGCTGAACGCCGGGGCGGCGCTTTACGCGGCGAACGTGGTCGACTCGGTGCAGGCGGGCGTGGAGCGCTCGCGCGCCGCCATCGCCTCGGGCGCGGCAAAGGCCAAGCTGGCGGAGCTGGTCAAGGCCTCCTCGACCGTCTGAGCTTCAAGAGAACAGGAAACCCAGAAGTCATGTCCGACATCCTCGACAAGATCGTTGCCGTCAAGCGCCAGGAAGTGGCCGCGGCACTGAAGCGCACGCCGCTCGAAGCCGTGCGCTTCGACGCCGAGAGCCGCGTGCTGACGCGCGACTTCGAAGGCGCGCTGCGAGCCAAGATCGCGGCAGGCCAGGCCGCGGTGATCGCCGAAGTCAAGAAGGCCAGCCCGAGCAAGGGTGTGCTGCGCGCGGACTTCATTCCGGCCGACATCGCGCAAAGCTACGCCGAGGGCGATGGCGAGATCAGCGCGGCCTGCCTCTCGGTGCTGACCGACAAGCAGTTCTTCCAGGGCGGCGTGGACTATCTCAAGCAGGCGCGCGCCTCGTGCGAGCTGCCGGTGCTGCGCAAGGATTTCATCGTCGATGCGTACCAGGTGTACGAGTCGCGCGCGATAGGCGCCGACGCGATCCTGTTGATTGCCGCCTGCCTCGACGACGCGCAGATGAAGGACTACGAAGCCATCGCGCGCGGGCTGGGCATGGCGGTGTTGGTGGAGGTGCACGACGCGGCTGAACTGGACCGCGCGCTCGAGCTGAAGACGGCGCTGATCGGGATCAACAACCGCAATCTGCGCAACTTCGAGGTGTCGATACAGGCGACCATCGATCTGCTGCCGAAGCTGCCCGCCGATCGCCTGCCGGTGACTGAGTCGGGCATCGGCACGCGCGAGGACGTGGCCACCTTGCGCGCGGCCGGCGTCAACGCCTTCCTGGTCGGCGAGGCTTTCATGCGCGCCAAGGAACCCGGCGAGGCCCTCGCTTCATTGTTCAAATGAGCCGGCCCGATCAGCTGTCGAGCAGCAATCCGGCCGACTGGCCGGTGGCCCCGGGCTGGCAGCCGCTGGTCGACGAGTTCTTCGGCAGTGCCGTGGGGCAGAAGCTGCAAGACTTCCTGCGCGAGCGGCTTGACGCTGGCGCCGTGATCTTTCCGCCGCAGCCGTTGAGGGCGCTGGAACTCACGCCGCCGGAAGACGTGCGCGTGGTGATCCTGGGGCAGGACCCGTATCACGGGCGCGGCCAGGCCGAGGGACTTGCGTTTTCCGTGGCGCCCGGCGTGGCGCTGCCGCCGTCGCTGCGCAACATCTTCAAGGAATTGCAGCGCGACCTGGGGACTGCGCCGCCGCCGTTTCCGAATCCGGGTGGCAGCCTGGTGAAGTGGGCCACGCATGGCGTGCTGCTGCTGAACACCTGCCTGACGGTCGAGGAGGCCCAGCCAGCCAGCCATTCCGGGCGTGGCTGGGAGGTGCTGACGGATGCCGTCATTCGGCATGTTTCAAACGGCGCCAAACCTGTTGTTTTTATGCTGTGGGGCTCTCATGCTCAGAGTAAGCGGGCGTTGATCGACGTTAGGCGCCATAAGGTGCTGATGTCGAATCATCCGTCGCCTCTTTCGGCTCAACGGCCGCCCGTGCCGTTCATCGGCTGCGGTCATTTCGGCGAAGCGCGCGCTTGGCGGGAGGCGCAGCGGTCGGAGGGGTGAAAACTTAGGCGATAATCGTGGGCTAACGCCTCGAGCGGTTTTCCTGCATCTTTGTTGATGCATGGGTTTCCGGGTAGTCACAAAACCGTGCTATATTTCGAGGTTCGCCGGAGAGGTGGCCGAGTGGTTAATGGCAGCAGACTGTAAATCTGCCCTCTTACGAGTACGCTGGTTCGAATCCAGCCCTCTCCACCAGCGATGAATTTGGTTTCTAAGAGCGTTTGGATTTCGCGCTTTGGGTGCCTCGAGTGCTCCTGATGCGGGAGTAGTTCAATGGTAGAACCCCAGCCTTCCAAGCTGATGACGCGGGTTCGATTCCCGTCTCCCGCTCCAGAGACCCGGTTCGGCGCCGGAAGCGAATGGTTAGATAAAGCCCTTTTGGCTCAGTGGTAGAGCACTCCCTTGGTAAGGGAGAGGTCGCGGGTCCGATTCCCGCAAAGGGCACCAGTTTTTGGGGGTTGCAAAAGCTGCATTGCAACCCATCTGCATACGTTGGAAACGTTTTTTTCGGAGTCGAAAAATGGCAAAAGGTAAATTCACCCGCACCAAGCCGCACGTGAATGTGGGCACGATCGGTCACGTCGACCACGGCAAGACCACGCTGACGGCTGCGATCGCAACGGTGCTGTCGTCGAAGTTCGGCGGCGAAGCCAAGGCCTACGACCAGATCGACGCTGCGCCTGAAGAAAAGGCACGCGGCATCACGATCAACACCGCGCACGTCGAGTACGAAACGGCCAACCGCCACTACGCACACGTCGACTGCCCCGGCCACGCCGACTACGTGAAGAACATGATCACCGGCGCCGCCCAGATGGACGGCGCGATCCTGGTGTGCTCGGCCGCCGACGGCCCGATGCCCCAGACCCGTGAACACATCCTGCTGGCTCGCCAGGTGGGCGTGGGCTACATCATCGTGTTCCTGAACAAGTGCGACATGGTCGACGACAAGGAACTGCTCGAGCTGGTCGAGATGGAAGTCCGCGAACTCCTCGACAAGTACGAATTCCCCGGCGACGACACCCCCATCATCCACGGCTCGGCCAAGCTGGCCCTGGAAGGCGACAAGGGCGAACTCGGCGAAGGCTCGATCATGAAGCTGGCCGAAGCCCTGGACACGTACATCCCGACGCCCGAGCGCGCCGTGGACGGCACGTTCCTGATGCCCGTGGAAGACGTGTTCTCGATCTCGGGTCGCGGCACGGTGGTGACCGGCGCCGTCGAGCGCGGCGTGATCAAGGTCGGTGAAGAAATCGAAATCGTGGGCATCCGCCCGACGGTCAAGACCACCTGCACCGGCGTGGAAATGTTCCGCAAGCTGCTGGACCAGGGTCAAGCCGGCGACAACGTGGGCGTGCTGCTGCGCGGCACGAAGCGCGAAGAAGTCGAGCGCGGCCAGGTGCTGTGCAAGCCCGGCTCGATCAAGCCGCACACGCACTTCACCGCCGAGGTGTACGTTCTGTCGAAGGACGAAGGCGGCCGTCACACGCCGTTCTTCAACAACTACCGTCCGCAGTTCTACTTCCGCACGACGGACGTGACCGGCGCGATCGAGCTGCCCAAGGACAAGGAAATGGTCATGCCCGGCGACAACGTCAGCATCACCGTGAAGCTGATCGCCCCGATCGCCATGGAAGAAGGCCTGCGCTTCGCCATCCGCGAAGGCGGCCGCACCGTGGGTTCGGGCGTCGTGGCGAAGATCCTCGACCTGTAATACAGCGGGCGCGAAGAGTACCGGAGGGGTATAGCTCAATTGGCAGAGCGTCGGTCTCCAAAACCGAAGGTTGTAGGTTCGATTCCTACTGCCCCTGCCACTTAAGGTGGCACTCCGAAAAGCCCGTCGCGTCCCGACGGGCTTCGGCGTCTCAAGAGGCGCATTGAATTGAAGGCCTCAGGGCCACAGGAAATCAGCCGAACATGGCCACTTCTCAAATCGAAACGGTGAGCACCGGCGCCGACAAGGCCAAACTGGCTGCGGCGGTGGTGCTGGCAGTGGGCGCCATCGTGGCGTTCTATCTGCTGGCGCGCCAGGGCTCGCTGGTGCAATGGGCTGCGCTGCTGGTCGGTCTGGCGGCGGCTGTGGTTGTTTTCGGTAGTTCGGAGAATGGCCGCCAGCTTTGGGCGTTCGGCCGCGATTCGTGGCGCGAAGTCAGGAAGGTCGTCTGGCCGACCCGCAAGGAGGCGATGCAGATGACGGCCTACGTGTTCGCCTTCGTGGCGATCATGTCCGTCTTTCTCTGGCTGACCGACAAGACGCTCGAGTGGGTATTTTTCGACCTCATTCTGGGCTGGAGAAAGTAAATGACTGACGACGCAGTTGAAACCACGCCGGGCGCGCCGGAGGAAGAAGGCTCCTCCGTGCTGGCTCCTGCCGCCAACCCTGATCTGCGTTGGTATGTGGTGCATGCCTATTCGGGCATGGAAAAGGCCGTCGAGCGCAACATCACCGAGCGCATCAACCGCGCCGGCATGCAGGACAAGTTCGGCCGCATCCTGGTCCCGACCGAAGAAGTGGTCGAGATCAAGAATGGCCAGAAGCGCACCACCGAGCGTCGCTTCTTCCCGGGCTACGTTCTGGTCGAAATGATCATGGACGACGAGAGCTGGCACCTGGTGAAGCACACCAACAAGGTGACGGGTTTCGTGGGCGGCGCCAAGAACCGGCCGGCCCCGATCTCGCAGAAAGAGGTCGAAGACATCGTCAGCCAGATGCAGCAGGGCACGGAGAAGCCGCGCCACAAGATCGAATTCACCGTCGGCGAATTCGTGCGCGTCAAGGAAGGCCCGTTCACCGACTTCAACGGCACCGTCGAGGAAGTCAACTACGAGAAGAGCAAGGTCAGCGTGTCGGTCATGATCTTCGGCCGCGCGACGCCTGTGGAACTCGAATTCGGCCAGGTCGAGAAGACCTGAGCCCCGGACCGCGAGGTCCGAACCATTCCCGGCTGCGCGTTGTCCGACTCGGCGCGCGGCCTTGATCGAAGAGTCGTTTAACCCCGGGGAGCCTCGGCCGCAAGCCGAAGCGATATCACCCGCAAGGAGCAAAAAGCATGGCGAAGAAAATCGTCGGCTTCATCAAGCTGCAAGTGCCAGCTGGTAAGGCCAACCCGTCCCCGCCGATCGGTCCCGCACTCGGTCAGCGCGGTCTGAACATCATGGAATTCTGCAAGGCGTTCAACGCCCAGACGCAGAGCTACGAGCCGGGTCTGGCGCTGCCGGTGGTCATCACCGCTTTCGCCGACAAAAGCTTCACCTTCATCATCAAGTCGCCGCCCGCTGGCGTGCTGATCAAGAAGGCGATCAAGCTCGAGAAGGGTTCCGCACGTCCGCACACCGACAAGGTCGGCAAGATCACGCGCGCGCAGCTCGAAGAGATCGCAAAGACCAAGATGAAGGACCTGACCGCCGCCGACATGGACGCCGCGGTTCGCACCATCGCCGGTACGGCCCGTTCGATGGGCGTGAATGTGGAGGGCGTGTAAATGGCCAAGATCACCAAGAAGCAGAAGTCGCTCGAAGGCAAGGTCGACAGCACCAAGCTGTACCCGCTGGCTGACGCGATCACCATCGTCAAGGAAGCCGCCACCGCCAAGTTCGACGAATCGATCGACGTGGCCGTGCAGCTCGGCATCGACGCCAAGAAGTCGGACCAGGTCGTGCGCGGCGCCGTCGTGCTGCCCAACGGCACCGGCAAGACCAAGCGCGTCGCCGTGTTCGCCCAAGGCGCCAAGGCAGAAGAAGCCAAGGCCGCCGGCGCCGACATCGTCGGCATGGACGACCTGGCTGCCATGGTCAAGGCTGGCGACATGCCTTTCGACGTCGTGATCGCCGCACCGGACGCCATGCGCGTCGTCGGTACGCTCGGTCAGGTGCTGGGCCCGCGCGGCCTGATGCCGAACCCGAAGGTCGGCACCGTGACCCCGGACGTCGCCACGGCCGTGAAGAACGCCAAGGCCGGCCAGGTCCAGTTCCGCGTCGACAAGGCCGGTATCGTGCACGGCACGATCGGTCGCCGTTCGTTCGACAACGACAAGCTGCAGGGCAACCTCGCTGCGCTGATCGAAGCTCTGGTCAAGGCCAAGCCCGCGACCAGCAAGGGCGTGTACCTGCGCAAGGTGGCTGTGTCGTCGACCATGGGTCTGGGTGTTCGCGTGGACACGCAAACCATCTCGGCGAGCTAAAGAGATTTGCTCCACCTCGCAAGGGTGGGGCGGATGTGGTGGGTCGCGGCGGCTTCGGTTGCCGCGGGCCATCCAAGACCGCTGGTGTGCAGGGTGCTGCACTTAAACGCCGGACCTTCCCGTCCGGTATCCAGCGCAGATGGCGACCCCACTGCAAGGAATCGAGAAAGTTGATTTTTTGTTCCCGACAGTTGGTCGCTGCATGAAGCGCGATCCAGGCCCCGGCCGAAGATCGCATTTAAAGGAGTAGACCTTGAGTCTGAATCGCAGTGAGAAAGAAGCGGTCATCAACGATGTGACCAGCCTCGCCGCAAAAGCTCAAACGCTCGTGATGGCGGAATACCGTGGCATCACGGTTGCCGATATGACCAAACTGCGCAACGAAGCGCGCAGCAAGGGTGTGAGCCTGAGTGTTCTGAAGAACACGCTGGCCCGCCGTGCTGTCGCCGGTAGCGCGTTCGAGGTCGTCGGCGACCAGATGACCGGTCCGCTGATCTACGGCTTCTCCGAAGACGCTGTGGCCGCCGCCAAGGTGGTGGCCGATTTCGCGAAGACCAACGACAAGCTGGTCATTCGCGGTGGCGCATTCGGTGGCAAGGCCCTGGACGTCGAAGGCGTGAAGCAACTGGCCAACATCCCTTCGAAGGAAGTGCTGCTGGCTCAACTGCTGGGCTTGATGCAATCCCCGATCTCTCGTACCGCCCGCGTTCTCGCGGCGCTGGCCGAGAAGCGTGGTGGTGGCGAAGCTGCACCCGCCGATGCCCCGGCAGAAGCACAGGCAGCCTGAGCTGCTTGCGTTTGAAACATTCAACCCAATTGTTAGGAAACAAAAATGGCATTCGATAAAGACGCATTTCTGACCGCGCTCGACAGCATGACGGTCCTGGAACTCAACGACCTGGTCAAGGCCATCGAAGAGAAGTTCGGCGTGAGCGCCGCTGCAATGGCTGCTCCGGCTCAAGGTGGTGGCGGTGGCGCTGCTGCTGCAGTCGAAGAGAAGACCGAGTTCAACGTCATGCTGATGGATGCTGGCGCGAACAAGGTTTCGGCGATCAAGGCAGTGCGCGAAATCACCGGCCTGGGCCTGAAGGAAGCCAAGGACCTGGTGGAAGCCGCTCCCAAGGCTGTCAAGGAAGGCCTGTCGAAGGCTGACGCTGAAGCCGCCAAGAAGAAGCTGGAAGAAGCCGGCGCCAAGGTGGAACTGAAGTAATTCAGACCCCCTGGAGGGCTGGAGGTGCCTGAAAAGGCCCTCCAGCCTTTGCCGCTTTCAGAGCGCACTCAAAAGCCGGCTCGTTGCCGGCTTTCCCGGGGGCCCAAAGGGCTCCGGAAAAGCCAAAACGAGTCGGGATTTTTGAGTGTCTTCTGACCCCGACTGCAGAAGACCCCTTGGTTCGGGCGATGTGCAACGCATCGCTGTCCGCCAACGGCTGGTAGTGGCCAGCCGCCAAGCAGTGGTGCCCAGGCACTGCTGACAAGTCGCTGAAGATCTCAAGCACCGGAGCTCTCA
Source organism: Variovorax sp. 350MFTsu5.1 (assembly GCF_048302515.1). Lineage (NCBI taxonomy): Bacteria > Pseudomonadati > Pseudomonadota > Betaproteobacteria > Burkholderiales > Comamonadaceae > Variovorax > Variovorax sp. 350MFTsu5.1. The sequence goes on from NZ_CP157620.1 coordinate 822,102, forward strand.
TGGCCCAATCGTCCGCGTACAGTTACACCGAACGCAAGCGCATCCGAAAAAGTTTCGGCAATCGCGACAGCGTCGTCGAAATCCCCTACCTGCTGCAGATGCAGAAAGACGCATACACCGCGTTCCTGCAAGCCGGCATCCCCCCGAAACAACGTACCGTCGAAGGCCTGCAGGCCGCGTTCGACGCTGCCTTCCCGATCGTCTCGCACAACGGTTTCGTCGAGATGAAGTTCCTCGAGTACAACCTGGCGAAGCCGGCGTTCGACGTGCGCGAATGCCAGACCCGCGGCCTGACCTTCGCGTCGGCCGTGCGCGCCAAGGTGCAGCTCATCATCTATGACCGCGAGTCGTCGACCTCGCAGTCGAAGGTGGTCAAGGAAGTGAAGGAACAAGAGGTCTACATGGGCGAAGTGCCGCTCATGACGGACAAGGGTTCGTTCATCATCAACGGTACCGAGCGCGTGATCGTGTCGCAGCTGCACCGTTCGCCGGGCGTGTTCTTCGAGCACGACAAGGGCAAGACGCACAGCTCGGGCAAGCTGCTGTTCTCCGCCCGCGTGATTCCCTACCGCGGTTCGTGGCTCGACTTCGAGTTCGACCCGAAGGACATGCTGTACTTCCGCGTGGACCGTCGCCGCAAGATGCCGGTGACGATCCTGCTGAAGGCCATCGGCCTGAACCCGGAATCGATCCTCGCGAACTTCTTCGTGAACGACAACTTCCGCCTGATGGACAGCGGCGCGCAGATGGAGTTCGTCTCCGAACGCCTGCGCGGCGAAGTTGCGCGCTTCGACATCACCGACAAGTCGGGCAAGGTCGTGGTCGCCAAGGACAAGCGCGTCACCGCGCGCCATACGCGCGAGCTCGAGCAGGGCGGCACCACGCACATCAGCGTGCCGGAAGACTTCCTGATCGGCCGCGTGATCGCCCGCAACATCGTCGATGCCGATTCCGGCGAGATCCTGGCCAAGGCCAACGACGAGCTGACCGAGTCGCTGCTGAAGAAGCTGCGCACGGCCGGCGTGCAGGACGTGCAGGTCATCTACACGAACGAACTCGACCAGGGCGCGTACATCTCGCAGACCCTGCGCATCGACGAAACCGTGGACGAGTTCGCCGCCCGCGTGGCCATCTACCGCATGATGCGCCCCGGCGAGCCGCCGACGGAAGACGCCGTGCAGGCCCTGTTCCAGCGCCTGTTCTACAACCCGGACACGTACGACCTGTCGCGCGTCGGCCGCATGAAGTTCAACGCCAAGGTCGGCCGCGACGAGTCGACCGGCCCGATGGTGCTGACCAACGAGGACATCCTGGCCGTGGTCAAGATCCTCGTGGACCTGCGCAACGGCAACGGCGAAGTCGACGACATCGACCACCTGGGCAACCGTCGCGTGCGCTGCGTGGGCGAACTGGCCGAGAACCAGTACCGCACCGGCCTGGCCCGCATCGAGAAGGCCGTGAAGGAGCGTCTGGGCCAGGCGGAGCAAGAGCCGCTGATGCCGCACGACCTGATCAACAGCAAGCCGATCTCGGCCGCCCTGAAGGAATTCTTCGGCGCCTCGCAGCTGTCGCAGTTCATGGACCAGACGAACCCGCTGTCCGAGATCACCCACAAGCGCCGCGTGTCGGCCCTTGGCCCGGGTGGTCTGACGCGCGAACGCGCCGGCTTCGAAGTGCGCGACGTGCACGTGACCCACTACGGCCGCGTGTGCCCGATCGAAACGCCTGAAGGCCCGAACATCGGCCTGATCAACTCGCTGGCCCTGTACGCCCGCCTGAACGAATACGGCTTCATCGAGACGCCGTACCGCCGCGTGGTCGACGGCAAGGTCACCAACGAGATCGACTACCTGTCGGCCATCGAGGAAGGCAAGTACGTCATCGCCCAGGCCAACGCGGCCCTGGACAAGGACGGCAAGCTGACCGGCGACCTGGTCTCCGCCCGCGAAGCCGGCGAATCGATCCTGGTGGGTGCAGAGCGCATCCAGTACATGGACGTTTCGCCCGCGCAGATCGTGTCGGTGGCCGCATCGCTCGTGCCGTTCCTCGAGCACGACGACGCGAACCGCGCGCTGATGGGCGCCAACATGCAGCGCCAGGCCGTGCCAGTGCTGCGTCCGGAGAAGCCGATGGTCGGTACCGGCATCGAGCGCGTCTCCGCGGTCGATTCGGGCACCGTGGTCACGGCCACCCGCGGCGGTATCGTCGACTATGTCGACGCGACCCGTGTCGTGGTGCGCGTGAACGACGCCGAAGCGGCTGCCGGTGAAGTCGGTGTGGACATCTACAACCTGATCAAGTATCAGCGTTCGAACCAGAACACCAACATCCACCAGCGCCCCATCGTCAAGCGCGGCGACAAGATCGCCAAGGGCGACGTGGTGGCCGACGGCGCATCGACCGACCTCGGTGAACTGGCCCTCGGCCAGAACATGCTGATCGCGTTCATGCCCTGGAACGGCTACAACTTCGAAGACTCGATCCTGATCTCGGAACGCGTCGTCGCCGAAGACCGCTACACCTCGATCCACATCGAGGAACTGGTGGTGATGGCCCGCGACACGAAGCTGGGCGCCGAAGAAATCACGCGCGACATCCCGAACCTGGCCGAGCAGCAGCTCAACCGCCTCGACGAGTCCGGCATCATCTATGTCGGCGCCGAAGTGCAGCCGGGCGACACGCTGGTGGGCAAGGTCACGCCGAAGGGCGAGACCACGCTGACGCCTGAAGAGAAGCTGCTCCGCGCCATCTTCGGCGAGAAGGCTTCCGACGTGAAGGACACCTCGCTGCGCGTGGACCAGGGCTCGCAGGGCACCGTGATCGACGTGCAGGTGTTCACCCGCGAAGGCATCCAGCGCGACAAGCGCGCCCAGCAGATCATCGACGACGAACTCAAGCGCTTCCGCCTCGACCTGAACGACCAGCTTCGCATCGTCGAAGCCGACGCGTTCGACCGTATCGAGAAGCTGCTGACCGGCAAGGTCGCCAACGGCGGCCCGAACAAGCTGGCCAAGGGCACCAAGCTCGACAAGGCCTACCTGTCGTCGGTCGAGAAGTTCCACTGGTTCGACATCCGCCCGGCGGAAGACGAAGTGGCGACGCAGCTCGAGTCGATCAAGAACTCGCTGGAGCAGACGCGCCACAGCTTCGACCTCGCGTTCGAAGAAAAGCGCAAGAAGCTCACGCAGGGCGACGAGTTGCCCGCTGGCGTGCTCAAGATGGTCAAGGTCTACCTGGCCGTCAAGCGCCGCCTGCAGCCCGGCGACAAGATGGCCGGCCGCCACGGCAACAAGGGTGTGGTGTCGAAGATCGTTCCGGTCGAGGACATGCCCCACATGGCCGACGGCACGCCGTGCGACATCTGCCTGAACCCGCTGGGCGTGCCCTCGCGGATGAACGTGGGCCAGGTTCTCGAAGTGCACCTGGGCTGGGCCGGCAAGGGCGTGGGCCAGCGCATCGGCGACCTGCTGCAGCAGGAGGCCAAGGTGGCCGAGCTGCGCAAGTTCATGGAGCAGCTGTACAACGGCTCGGGCCGCAAGGAAGACATCGCCTCGCTGAGCGACACCGAGCTGCTCGAAATGGCGGGCAACCTGCAGAACGGCGCGACCTTCGCGACGCCGGTGTTCGACGGTGCCTCGGAAGAGGAAATCCGCGGCATGCTGAAGCTGGCCTATCCGGACGACATCGCCAAGGCCAAGGGCCTGACCGAGAGCCGCACGCAGGCCTACCTGTTCGACGGCCGCACCGGCGACCAGTTCGAGCGTCCCGTCACCGTCGGCTACATGCACTTCCTGAAGCTGCATCACCTGGTGGACGACAAGATGCACGCCCGCTCGACCGGCCCGTACTCGCTGGTGACGCAGCAGCCCCTGGGCGGCAAGGCGCAGTTCGGCGGCCAGCGTTTCGGGGAAATGGAAGTGTGGGCGCTCGAAGCCTACGGCGCTTCCTACGTCCTGCAGGAAATGCTGACCGTGAAGTCCGACGACGTGCAAGGCCGTACCAAGGTGTACGAGAGCATCGTCAAGGGCGAACACTCGATCGAGGCCGGCATGCCGGAATCGTTCAACGTGCTGGTCAAGGAAATCCGTTCGCTGGGTCTCGACATCGAGCTCGAGCGTTCCTAATTTGAAAAGGGAAAGAGTCTTATGAAATCGCTACTCGACCTGTTCAAGCAATTCACGCCCGATGAGCATTTCGATGCCATCAAGATCGGCATGGCTTCGCCCGAGAAGATCCGTTCGTGGTCCTTCGGCGAGGTGAAGAAGCCCGAGACGATCAACTACCGCACGTTCAAGCCCGAGCGCGACGGCCTCTTCTGCGCGAAGATCTTCGGCCCCATCAAGGACTACGAGTGCCTGTGCGGCAAGTACAAGCGCCTGAAGCACCGCGGCGTGATCTGCGAGAAGTGCGGCGTCGAAGTCACGCAGACCAAGGTGCGCCGCGAGCGCATGGGTCACATCGACCTGGCCGCGCCCTGCGCCCACATCTGGTTCCTCAAGTCGCTGCCGTCGCGCCTGGGCCTCGTGCTCGACATGACGCTGCGCGACATCGAGCGCGTGCTGTACTTCGAAGCCTACGTGATCACCGACCCCGGCATGACCCCGCTGAAGAAGTTCGGCATCATGTCCGAGGACGACTACGACGCGAAGCGCAAGGAATACGGTGACGAGTTCGTCGCCAAGATGGGCGCCGAAGGCATCAAGGACCTGCTGGAAGGCATCGAGCTCGACAGCGAGATCGAACGCCTGCGCGGCGACCTGACCGGCTCCGAAGTCAAGGTCAAGAAGAATTCCAAGCGCCTGAAGGTGCTGGAAGCCTTCCGCAAGTCGGGCATCAAGCCCGAGTGGATGGTGCTCGACGTGCTGCCCGTGCTGCCGCCGGACCTGCGTCCGCTGGTGCCGCTGGACGGCGGCCGCTTCGCGACCTCCGACCTGAACGACCTGTACCGCCGCGTCATCAACCGCAACTCGCGCCTGCGCCGCCTGCTGGAGCTGAAGGCTCCGGAAATCATCGCGCGCAACGAGAAGCGGATGCTGCAGGAAGCCGTCGACTCGCTGCTGGACAACGGCCGCCGCGGCAAGGCCATGACGGGCGCCAACAAGCGCGCGCTGAAGTCGCTGGCCGACATGATCAAGGGCAAGAGCGGCCGCTTCCGCCAGAACCTGCTGGGCAAGCGCGTCGACTACTCGGGCCGTTCGGTCATCGTGGTGGGCCCGACGCTCAAGCTGCACCAGTGCGGCCTGCCGAAGCTGATGGCGCTCGAGCTGTTCAAGCCCTTCATCTTCTCGCGCCTCGAAGCCATGGGCATCGCCACCACGATCAAGGCTGCCAAGAAGGAAGTCGAATCGGGTACGCCGGTGGTCTGGGACATCCTGGAAGAGGTCATCAAGGAGCACCCGGTCATGCTGAACCGCGCTCCGACGCTGCACCGCCTGGGCATCCAGGCCTTCGAGCCGATCCTGATCGAAGGCAAGGCGATCCAGCTGCACCCGCTGGTTTGCGCGGCTTTCAACGCCGACTTCGACGGCGACCAGATGGCCGTCCACGTGCCGCTGTCGGTGGAAGCGCAGATGGAAGCCCGCACGCTGATGCTGGCGTCCAACAACGTGCTGTTCCCGGCTTCGGGCGAACCGTCGATCGTTCCCTCGCAGGACGTGGTGCTGGGCCTGTACTACACGACCCGCGACCGCATCAACGGCAAGGGCGAAGGCCTGGTCTTCTCCGACATCGGTGAAGTCCAGCGCGCGCTCGACGCCAACGAAGTCGAACTCACCGCCAAGGTGGCGGTGCGCATCACGGAGTACACCAAGAACAAGGAAACCGGCGAATTCGTGCCGTCGACCTCGCTCGTGGACACCACCGTGGGCCGCGCGCTGCTGTCCGAGATCCTGCCGAAGGGCCTGCCGTTCTCGAACATCAACAAGGCGCTGAAGAAGAAGGAAATCTCCAAGCTCATCAACGTCTCGTTCCGCAAGTGCGGCCTGAAGGAGACCGTCGTCTTCGCAGACAAGCTGCTGCAGAACGGCTTCCGCCTGGCAACCAAGGCCGGCATCTCGATCGCCATCGACGACATGCTGGTGCCTTCGGAGAAGCACGGCATCATCGAGCGCTCGGCCAAGGAAGTGAAGGAGATCGAGCAGCAGTACGTCTCCGGTCTCGTGACCTCCGGCGAGCGCTACAACAAGGTGGTGGACATCTGGGGCAAGGCCGGCGACGAAGTGTCGAAGGTGATGATGGCCAAGCTGTCGAAGCAGAAGGTCATCGACCGCAACGGCAAGGAAGTCGAGCAGGAGTCCTTCAACTCGATCTACATGATGGCCGACTCGGGCGCCCGCGGTTCCGCGGCCCAGATCCGCCAGGTGGCCGGCATGCGCGGCCTGATGGCCAAGCCTGACGGCTCGATCATCGAGACGCCCATTACCGCGAACTTCCGCGAAGGCCTGAACGTGCTGGAGTACTTCATCTCCACCCACGGTGCCCGTAAGGGTCTGGCCGACACGGCGCTGAAGACGGCGAACTCGGGCTACCTGACCCGTCGTCTGGTCGACGTGACGCAGGACCTGGTCGTGACCGAGCAGGACTGCGGCACGCACGGCGGCTACCTGATGCGCGCCATCGTCGAAGGCGGTGAAGTCATCGAATCGCTGCGCGACCGTATCCTCGGCCGTACCGCTGCCGACGACGTGCTGCACCCGGAAAACCGCGCCGTGCTGCTGAAGGCCGGCGAGATGTTCGACGAGGACACCATCGAGTCGCTGGAAGCGCAAGGCGTCGACGAGGTCAAGGTGCGCACCGCGCTGACCTGCGAGACCCGCTTCGGCATCTGCTCGACCTGCTACGGCCGCGACCTGGGCCGCGGCGGCCTGATCAACATCGGCGAAGCCGTCGGTGTGATCGCCGCCCAGTCCATCGGCGAACCCGGCACGCAGCTGACGATGCGTACCTTCCACATCGGTGGTGCCGCTTCGCGCGCCGCCATCGCTTCGAGCGTGGAAGCCAAGTCGAACGGCTCGATCGGCTTCAACGCCACGATGCGCTACGTGACCAACAGCAAGGGCGAGCTGGTCGTGATCTCGCGTTCGGGTGAAATCATCATCCACGACGAGCACGGCCGCGAGCGCGAGCGCCACAAGGTGCCGTACGGCGCGACCCTGACGGTCAAGGCCGACCAGCAGATCAAGGCTGGCCACGTCCTGGCCAACTGGGACCCGCTGACCCGCCCGATCATCACGGAATTCGCCGGCAAGACGCAGTTCGAGAACGTCGAGGAAGGCCTCACGGTCGCCAAGCAGGTGGACGAAGTGACCGGTCTGTCGACCCTGGTCGTGATCGACCCGAAGCGCCGCGGCGCCGCCAAGGTCGTGCGTCCGCAGGTGAAGCTCATCGACGCCTCCGGCGCCGAAGTGAAGATCCCGGGCACCGACCACTCGGTGACGATCGGCTTCCCGATCGGCGCCCTGGTGCAGGTGCGTGACGGCCAGGACGTGGGCCCCGGCGAAGTGCTGGCGCGTATTCCGGTCGAAGGCCAGAAGACCCGCGACATCACCGGCGGTCTGCCGCGCGTTGCCGAGCTGTTCGAAGCCCGTTCGCCGAAGGACAAGGGCATGCTGGCCGAAATGACCGGCACCGTGTCGTTCGGCAAGGAAACGAAGGGCAAGATCCGCCTGCAGATCACCGATCCGGAAGGCACGGTCTGGGAAGACCTCGTGCCGAAGGAAAAGAACATCCTGGTGCACGAAGGCCAGGTGGTGAACAAGGGCGAATCGGTGGTCGACGGCCCGGCTGACCCGCAGGACATCCTGCGCCTGCTGGGTTCGGAAGAACTGGCGCGCTACATCGTGGACGAAGTGCAGGACGTGTACCGCCTGCAGGGCGTGAAGATCAACGACAAGCACATCGAGGTGATCGTTCGCCAGATGCTGCGCCGCGTCGTGGTCGACAACCCGGGCGACACCAGCTACATCGCCGGCGAACAGATCGAACGCAGCGAGATGCTCAACACCAACGACGCCCTGCGCGCCGAAGGCAAGATCCCCGCGACGTTCACCAACCTGCTGCTGGGTATCACGAAGGCATCGCTGTCGACGGACTCGTTCATCTCGGCCGCTTCGTTCCAGGAAACGACGCGCGTGCTGACCGAAGCCGCGATCATGGGCAAGCGCGACGAGCTGCGCGGCCTGAAGGAAAACGTCATCGTCGGCCGCCTGATCCCCGCGGGCACCGGCATGGCGTACCACCAGGCACGCAAGGTCAAGGACGCCATGGACGAGGCCGAGCGCCGCGCCATCGCCGAATCGGAAGCGGCTGAACTGGCCGGTTCCGGTGAAGCCGATGCTGCCGCCAGCACGGCGGACGCCAGCGAAGGCGCTGCGACCGAATAACTGGTTAGCATCACCGGCCATGACCGGTACACCACGCCCCCCGACCGGCCCCGGTCGGGGGGCGTTTTCATTTGTTCCCTGTGATTGATTGCTTGATGAGGCCTTGTCGTCGATGAGCGTATTGCCCGAATCGCTGGCCGGCTGGATCGCGGTCGCGGTCCTGCTCTTCTGGTTTGTCGGCGCCTACAACCGGCTGGTGCGCTTGCGCGCGGCCGTGCTGCAGGCCTATGGCCAGCTCGATGCGGCGCTGGGCAAGCAGCTCGACTTCGTGCAGGCCAGCATCGCGGCCGGCCCGCAGACCGAGGCGGCGCCGACCGGCGAATCGCTGTCGTCCATCGCGCCGCTGCAGGCCGCAACGGCGCAGCTCGCGACCCTGCTGGGCGCAACCCGGCTGCGCCCGCTCGACGTCGGCGGCATGGCGGCGCTGGCGACCGCGCTGCAGGTCTGGATCGGCGCCTGGCAGCGGCAGCATCCCGACCAGGTGACCGTGTTCGACGCCGACGGCACGTTGTCGCGGCCCGCGCAGCTGCTGCCCGGCGCGACAAGCATGGTGCCCGGCACGGCGGAGCCCATCGGCTGGCCCGAACCCTCCGCCGCGGCGGAGATCGCGCGCAGCCAGTTCAACCAGGCGGTGGCGCAATACAACGCCGCCATCGCCCAGTTTCCGGCCTTGCTGGTGGCATGGGCCGTGCGTCTGCGTCCGGCGGCACCGCTGCTTTGAGCGGCGCCGGCCTGTGATCCGGGCCGCAACGGCCGCAGTGGTATTTCCTGTCGCTCTCTTTCCATGTACGAAGTCCGGCTTTTGGCCGGCCCGTTACCATCGCCTCCAACTTGTCAGAACTACCCTCCGACCCCTCTCGCAGAGGCCCTGGCGACACGCCGCCCCTGCAACAACCCCCGCTCTGGCGCCAGCTGCAACTGACGGCGGCGGCGCTGGCGTCGATCCGCGCCGGCACGTCGGGCTCCGTGGCCTTCGAGGCCGTCGAGCCCGCGCTGCGGCCCGGCGTGCAATCGCTCGGCTTCCAGGTGCTGCGCTGGCTCGGCCGCGCCGAGGCGCTGCGCCGCCACCTGGCCAAGCGCACGCCGCCGCCCCTGCCCGATGCGCTGCTGTGCACCGCGTTGGCACTCGCCTGGAATGCGGAGCACGCTCCCTACGAGCCGTTCACCCTGGTCGACCAGGCCGTCGAGGCCGCCAAGCGCAATCCCGCCACGCGGGCGCAGGCCAGCTTCATCAACGCCTGCCTGCGGCGCTTCCTGCGCGAACGCGACGAGCTCGTGGCCGCCACCGACTCGGAACCCGTCGCGCAGTGGAACCACCCGCGCTGGTGGATCGAGCGCCTCAAGCGCGACCATCCGCGCGACTGGCAGCGGGTGCTGGCCGCCGACAACGCGCAGGCGCCGATGACGTTGCGGGTCAATGTCCTCAGGACGACAGCGGCCTCCTACCTGACCGAACTCGAAACCGCCGGCCTGGCCGCGACGCGCGTGGGCCCGAGCGGCCTGCAACTGGCGCGCGCCCGGCCCGTGCAGCAACTGCCCGGTTTTGCCGACGGTGCCTGCTCGGTGCAGGACGCGGCCGCGCAGATGGCCGCACCGCTGCTGCTCGAGGGCCTGCTGCCGGAGAAAGCGCAGCCCCTGCGCGTGCTCGACGCCTGCGCCGCCCCCGGAGGCAAGACCGCGCATCTGCTCGAAATGGCGGGCACCGGCGCCATCGAGGTCACCGCCCTGGAAGTCGATGCCGCCCGCAGCCGCCGCATCGACGACACCCTGGCCCGCCTCGGGCTTCAGGCCAAGGTGCTCGTCGCCGACGCCGCCCGGACCGACCAGTGGTGGGACGGCACGCCTTTCGACGCCATCCTGCTCGACGCGCCGTGCACGGCGTCCGGCATCGTGAGGCGCCATCCCGACGTGCGCTGGCTGCGCCGCGAGAGCGACACGGCCCAGCTCGCCGCCCAGCAGGCGACGCTCCTGGCCGCCCTGTGGCCGCTGGTGCGACCCGGCGGGCGACTTCTTTACTGCACTTGCTCCGTGTTTCGCGAAGAGGGCTCGCAACAAATTGATGCGTTTCTTGTACACAACACCAACGCACGATTGCTGCCGTCGCCGGGCCATTTGCTGCCCCAAAGCGGGTCGAATGCTCGTGGCGTCCCGGACAATGCCTCTGGTGACCACGACGGCTTTTTCTACGCCCTGCTTGAAAAGCGTCCTCGTTGAGCGACGGCGCTGGCTGTTCCTGTCGCTGCCCGTCCTGCTCTGGATCTGGGCGATCTGCATGTCCCTCCTGCCGGCTGCGGCCTTCGCCCAGGGGCGCAGCGGCGCCACCATCACCCAGATGCGGCTGGAGCAGGCCGACGATGGCGTCTACTTCAGCGCCGCCGTGCAGTTCGAGCTGCCCTCGCTGGTCGAGGAGGTGCTCGACAAGGGCATCGCCATCTATTTCGTGGCCGAGGCCGAGCTCTTCCAGGAGCGCTGGTACTGGACCGACCGCAAGGTCGCGCAGGTCACGCGCCACATGCGGCTGGCCTACCAGCCGCTCACGCGCCGCTGGCGGCTCAACGTGTCGGCGGCGCCCATGACCGGTGCAGCAGGCCTGGGCATCTCGCTGAACCAGAACTTCGACACCCTCGGCGACGCGCTCGACGCCATCAAGCGCGTCGGCCGCCTGCGCATGGGCGACCTGGCCGAGATCGGCGACGACCCGCAGCACCAGGTCACCTTCCGCTTCAGGCTCGACACCTCGCAGCTGCCGCGTCCGTTCCAGATCGGCGTGGTCGGCCAGGCCGACTGGAACATCGCCGTCGAGCGCACGGCCAAGCTTCCGCTGGAGAAGCAGAAGTGAGCACTCCGGCGCGCAGCGGCACGGCGGCCTCGTCCGCCGCGAGCCGCGCGCGGGCCAGGCGCTGGGCCATCGGCGTCGGCGCCGCGCTGGTCACCGCAATCGGTCTCGTGCTGATGTTCCTGCTGGCGCAGGCCACCAACAACCGCGCGCTGTACGAGCGCTACTACGTGCGCCTCTTCGGCATCAACGTCGTGGTGGCGGTGCTGTTGGTGCTGGTGATCGGCTGGGTCGCCTTTCGCCTGCTGCGGCGGCTGCGGCAGGGCAAGTTCGGCAGCCGGCTGCTCATCAAGCTGGCGGCCATCTTCGCGCTGGTGGGGGTGGTGCCGGGGGCGCTGGTCTACGTGGTGTCTTACCAGTTCGTCGCGCGCTCGATCGAGAGCTGGTTCGACGTCAAGGTGGAAGGCGCGCTCGATGCCGGCCTGAACCTCGGACGGGCCACGCTCGATTCGCTGTCCGTTGACCTTGCCGTCAAGACGCGCAGCGCCAGCGCGCAACTGGCGCAGGTGCCCGACGCGAGCGCCGGCCTGGTGCTCGAGCGCATCCGCGACCAGCTCGAGGCCAGCGACGTGATCCTCTGGACCGGCTCCGGGCAGCTCGTGGCCAGCGCCGGCACCTCGCGGTTCCAGCTCAACCCCGACCGGCCGACACAGCAGCAGTTTCGGCAGGTGCGTCCCGAGCGTGCCGTCGCGCACGTCGAGGGGCTGGACGAAACTACCGCGCCGGGCGCGACCCCGCCGGCCGCGAGCGTGCGTGCGCTCGCGATGGTGCAGCGGCCCGGCTTCGACTTCGATACCGCGCCGCGTTACCTGCAGGTCACGCGTCCGCTGCCGCCGGCCGTGGTCGCCAACGCGCTGGCCGTGCAGGAGGCCAACCGTGAATACCAGGAACGGGCGCTGGCGCGCGAAGGGCTGCGGCGCATGTACATCGGCACGCTCACGCTGAGTCTGTTCCTCGCCGTGTTCGGCGCGGTGCTGCTGGCCGTGCTCTTCGGCAACCAGCTCGCGCGGCCGCTGCTCGTGCTGGCCGAAGGCGTGCGGCAGGTGGCGGCCGGCGACCTGCGGCCCACGGCTGTGCTGCAGGGCAAGGACGAGCTCGGCGGCCTCACGCGCTCCTTCGCCGTCATGACGCAGCAGTTGGCCGACGCCCGCGGCGCGGTCGAGAAGACCATGGGCCAGCTCGACGCGGCGCGCGCCAACCTGCAGACCATCCTCGACAACCTGACCTCGGGTGTGATCGTGCTCGATGCCAAGGGCACCGTGCTGTCCACCAACCCGGGCGCGACCCGCGTGCTGCGCGCGCCGCTCGCGGCCTACGAGGGCCGGCCGCTCATCGAGGTTCCGGGGCTGGGCGAATTCGGCGCCAAGGTGCAGCAGCAGTTCGAGGACTTTCTCGTCGAGCGCATGCAGCACGGCCTCGACCACTGGCAGCACGCTTTCGAGCTGCATGCCTCCGGCGCCGATCTGCCGCAGCAGGACGGCGCCATCAACATCGTCGCGCGCGGCGCGGAGCTGCCCGGCGCCGCGCGGCTGCTGGTGTTCGACGACATCTCCGAGATCGTCTCGGCCCAGCGCGCGCAGGCCTGGGGCGAGGTTGCGCGCCGGCTCGCGCACGAGATCAAGAACCCGCTCACGCCGATCCAGCTCTCGGCCGAACGGCTCGAGATGAAGCTCTCGGGCAAGGTCCAGCCGCCCGAACAGGCCGTGCTCGTGAAGTCGGTGAAGACCATCGTCGACCAGGTCGACGCGATGAAGCGGCTGGTGAACGAATTCCGCGACTACGCGCGCCTGCCCGCAGCCGACCTCAAGCCGGTCGACCTGAACGCCCTGCTGACCGACGTGCTGCAGCTCTACAGCGCGGAGAACCTGCCGATCACGCTGCGCTCCGAACTCGACGAGCGCTGCCCGCCCATCAGGGGCGACGCGCAGCAGATCCGCCAGGTCATACACAACCTGTTGCAAAACGCGCAGGACGCTGCGGAGGCCGCTGCGAGCGGAACGGGCAAGGCGGGCGAGGTCACCATCCGGACGCGGCTGGGCGACTCGGGGCAGCGCGTGCGCCTGACCGTGCAGGACAGTGGCCCGGGCTTCGCCGAGAACATCCTCAAGCGCGCGTTCGAGCCCTACGTCACCACGAAAACAAAAGGTACAGGTTTGGGACTCGCCGTCGTCAAGAAGATCGCCGACGAGCACGGCGCGCGCATCGAGCTTTCGAACCGCGTCGTCGATGGGGCTGTAGCAGGGGCACAAGTCTCGCTATCATTCGCGCTGGCAAGCGAGCCGCGGGCAGCGGCCGCTCACACCGAAGATTCGTCGAAGTCTTCCGCCGCCTGAGCCGCACGAATGTCCGTCGCACAGGCGATGGATGGGCCAGAGGACTCAACATACCATTGCGGACACCAGCGCACACAACAAGCAGCACTCATGGCAAACATTCTCGTGGTCGATGACGAGCTGGGCATCCGGGACCTGCTCTTCGAAATTCTCAATGACGAGGGCCACAACGTGGAACTCGCGGAGAACGCGGCCGAAGCGCGCGCTGCGCGCCAGCGCGCACGACCCGATCTCGTGCTGCTCGACATCTGGATGCCCGATACCGACGGCGTCACGCTGCTCAAGGAGTGGTCCACCGCCGGCCTCCTGAGCATGCCCGTCATCATGATGAGCGGGCACGCCACCATCGACACGGCAGTCGACGCCACGCGCATCGGCGCATTCGCCTTTCTCGAAAAGCCCATCACCATGCAGAAGCTGCTCAAGGCGGTGGAGCAGGGGCTGGCCCGCGAGAGCGCGCGCCGCGCGGCAGCAGGCGTGGTGCCCGCGCCGATCACCGGCAGCCAGGCCACCGCCATCACGACCACCGGCGACAGCCTGCTGATGGCCTCGCTGGCTTCCGTGCCCGTGGCCGACACAGGCCCGCAGTCGACCCAGAGCTTCGACCTCGACCGCCCGCTGCGCGACGCGCGCGACGGCTTCGAGAAGGCGTACTTCGAGTTCCACCTGGCGATGGAGAACGGCTCCATGACCCGCGTCGCCGAGAAAACCGGCCTCGAACGCACTCATCTTTACAGAAAGCTCAAACAACTTGGCGTTGATCTTTCAAGAGGGCGCAGAAGCGCTGTATAATCTGAGGCTGCACACAGCAACGGCCCGGTAGCTCAGTTGGTAGAGCAGCGGATTGAAAATCCGCGTGTCGGTGGTTCGATTCCGCCCCAGGCCACCAATCCAAGCCCCTGATTCTTCACGGAATCAGGGGCTTTTCAGTTTGTGATGCTTCGGCAGCGCGGCCAGATCGCCAGATGTTCGCCCGCGCGGGCTTTTCTTCAACTAACTGTTGGCGAAGATGTCCCCATACCCCTGGAAGACCCAGCGATCTCCGCTTTGCGTACAGATCCCGGTGAACTCGTTGTTGACCCCGCGCGACCAGAAGTGGAGCCCGAGTCGCCCGCGATACAAGATGATCTGTGCCAGATCGGCATCGATCTCACCGAGCCGGGCGACCATCTCGTCGATCTGCGGCAGCACAGCCTCCAGTATTGGCATGACCTCGCGTTCAAGCGCCTCCTGATCGACGGCGTACACCTGGATCGTGAGCTCGTCCGCTGTACCGCGGTACAGATCGCAATCGAACTGCACGCGGCCTTCATCGTCTCGATGGCCGTCCGCCTGGTGGAAGCCTTGAAGTCGCAGTTCGGCGAGATAGTCCATCGGCGGTTGCAGGGTTCGTTCATGAAACCGCTGACGGAGCGGTGGATGCGGGAGCATATCCAAGGGCTGGAGCTTTCGCCGGAGCCGATCCATATCTAGGTCGAACAACTCTCCCGCAGAACCTCACGCAGAGAGCTGATCGTGCCGTCCGCAACGTCGATGCGCCGATGCAGCGCTTCGTTGATCAGCCGGACCAGCGCGCCGAGTTCGGAGCGCGTTGGGTAGACATCTTCGCAGTCATTCACCTGCAGCGGCACGATGAGCTTTTCGAGGCACGCGTATGCGCTGTGCACGTCGCGAATGCTTGTGATGTCGTCGCCTACTTGGAGCGCGAATGATTCGGGGCTGTGCTGAAGAGGGGGCGACTTTGACGCTGCGTCGGGCGCCGCAACGGGTTCTTCGGCGGAGTGAGGGGGCGTGCGCGTGAATGCGCGAGCGGATTTAGCCATGACGGCCTCCAAGAGCTTCGGTTTGCTAAAACCGCCGCTCCCGAGACCAATCGAGGGCGGCGACTCGACGGGTTGGTCTACCGGGAAGCTCTTGCGAGAACCGGCCGGGCTTGCGCCCGCCCATCGAGCCGCCAAAACTGGAGGCACGAACGACAAAGCCGCAGACCCTGCGGGGAAATTGCGGCTTTCGTCGCAGAGCTTCAACGGGAGACCAATCCCGGTCACACCTTCTTGCGGCATGACGGGCGCAGTATAGCCAGCAGGCCTTTCGTCCCTGCAGATCACAGCCCAGCGTGACATTTAGGAACGTTCTTCACCGTCCCGATGTGCGCCACACCGCGCAGCCAGGCGTTGGAAGCGCATCAGGGCAGCTTCTTGCCCTTCAGGAGATGAAAGAAATGGCTTTCCCCAAATCCACGCTCAAGCTGGTCGCCGCAGGTTTCCTCGCCGCCGGCGCCTTGTTCGCCGCCGCATCCGCCAACGCGGGCACGAGCTGGTCTGTTGGCATCAACGTACCCGGCGTGGTCGTGACCGAGCCCGCACCGGTTTACTACGAGCCGGCACCCGTGTACTCGCGGCCGGCACCGACCTACTACCAGCCGGCCCCGGTGTATTCCGCTCCGGCGCCTGTCTATTACGAGTCCGGACCCAGCTGGGAAGAGCGTCGTGCGCAGCGCTGGGAAGAGCGCCGCGAGTGGCGCCGCCGCCAGTGGGAGCGCGAGCAGCATCGCCGCTACTACGAAGACCGCTATTGAGATCGAGCGAATGCGCAGCCGCTGGCGCGGCAGTGCGCCTCAGTCGAGCACCAGCTGCGTCTGCGTGACGACAGCGCACAGCTTGCCGTCCGCGTTGGTCACCGAGGTCTGCCACACCTGGGTCGTGCGCCCGCGATGCAGTGCCACGCTGGTGCCGGTGACCGTGGTGCCCACGCGCGCTCCGGCGATGAACTTGGTGCTCGAATCGGTCGTCGTCGTTCGCTTGCCTTCGGGCAGGTTGACGATGGTGCCGACCGCGCCCAGCGTGTCCGCGAAGGCCATGTAGGCGCCGCCGTGGAGGATGCCGCCGGCGGTGCACAGGTCGGGCCGCACTTCCATTAGCGCGACCACGCGCTCGGGCGCCAGCTCGGTGAGCCGCACGCCCATGAGGCCGGGGAAGATGGTGTCCAGCAGCTTCTGCATCGCGGCGATGTCTGGCATGAATGTCTCCTTGCTTGTATCTAGGAGCGAAGGCTCAGCCGGTGGTAGTAGCGCGCCGCAGCGCCGCGCGGGCCAGCAGACGTGTCGAGTCCAGCGTGGGCAGTGGTGAGTTGCCGTCGTTCAGCACCAGCGGCAACTCGGTGCAGCCCAGCACCACGGCATCGCAGCCGCGTGCCTTCAGCCCGTCGATCATCCGCCGCAGCACGTCGGTGGACTCCGGCTTCATCACGCCGCGCACCAGCTCGTCCATGATGATGCGGCCCATCGTCGCGCGCTCCTCGGTGCCTGGCCGCACGGCCTCGAGCCCGGCTGCCGACAGCGCCTGCGGATAGACCTCGCTGTTCACCAGCCAGTGCGTGCCCAGCACGCCCACGCTGCGGAAGCCGCGCGACACGGCCTCGGCCGCAACGACTTGGGCGATGTGCAGCCAAGGCCGTGGCGACTTCGGAAGCACCAGGTGCATCGCCTGGTGGATGGTGTTGTCGGGGCAGATAAGAAAGTCGGCGCCGGCCGCCGCGAGCTTGCCCGCCGACGACAGCATCAGCTGCGCGACGCCGCCCAGGTCGCCGCGGTCCAGGCAGTCCACGTACGCCGCGAGCGAATGCGTGTGCATCGAGACCTCGGGGTGGGCATGCGCGTGGCCCATGTGGCTCGCGCCTTCGACGCACAGCGTGCGATAGCAGAG
Organism: Variovorax sp. 350MFTsu5.1; assembly: GCF_048302515.1. Taxonomy (NCBI): domain Bacteria; kingdom Pseudomonadati; phylum Pseudomonadota; class Betaproteobacteria; order Burkholderiales; family Comamonadaceae; genus Variovorax; species Variovorax sp. 350MFTsu5.1. The sequence continues at coordinate 839,356 of NZ_CP157620.1, forward strand.
CGCAGCGCCTTCGGCCGAGCAGCCGACGATGCCGATGTGAAGTTGCATGAAGCGAATCTCCGTCAAGGAAAGGCAGCGGACGATGTTCTCACGCTCTGCGCGACACCGCCACGCCCGCATGGCGGTCGAGCCGCAGCATCATCAGCGTCGCGATGGCCATCAGCAGGCCGACCACGTACCAGGCGTGGTGGAAATCGACCAGCTCCACGGCCGCCGCGCCGCGCAGCGCCTGCGATGCGCCGAGCACCATCGCGCCCAGCGCCACGCCGAGCGCGAGCGACACCTGCTGCAGCATGGTGCCGAGCGTGCTGGCGCCCGCGCGGGTCTCGTCGGGCACGTCGGCAAAGGCCAGCGTGTTGATGGCGGTGAAGTTCATCGAACGCGCCATGCCCGCCACGAAGAGCAGCACGCACATCCACGGCAGCGGATCGCCGGGCGACAGCAGCGCGCAGCCGAACAGCGTGGCGGCGCAGATCGCGCCGTTCACCGTCAGCACGCGGCGAAAGCCGAAGCGCCGCAGCACCGCGGTGGTGGCGCTCTTCATCACGAGGTTGCCGGCCATGTAGACCAGCAGCATCGAGCCGGCCTGGAAGGCGCTCATGCCGAAGCCGATCTGGAACATCAGCGGCAGCAGGAAGGGCGATGCGTTGATCGCGACGCGCGAGATGAAGCCGGCCGTCGCGGTGGCCAGCGCATAGGTCGGCACCGCCAGCGCGCGAAGGTCGAGCAGGGGCGTCGCCACGCGGCGTGCATGGTGCACGGCGGCCATGGTGGCCACCACGCCGGCGGCCAGCAGGCCGAGCGTGGCGGCCGAGCCCGGCTGTGGCCCGCCCAGCCGCGTGAGGCCCTCGACCAGCGCGGCCAGCGCGATGGCGGTGAGCACGAAGCCGGTGGCGTCGAAGCGCACCGGCGCCGTGTCGGCCCGGCGCGGAAAGAGCCGCATGATCAGCCACAGGCCGGCGAGGCCCAGCGGCACGTTCAGCAGGAAGATCCAGTGCCACGAGGCATGCGTGGCGATCAGCCCGCCCAGCGGCGGCCCGATCACCGGCGCGATGAGCCCCGGCCAGGTGATGGTGCCGATGGCCTCGATCAGCCGGTGCTTCGGCGTCTCGCGCAGCACCACCAGCCGGCCCACCGGCGACATGAAGGCGGCCGCCGCGCCCTGCAGCACGCGCGCCGCGACGAAGAACTCGAAGCTCGGCGCGAGCCCGCAGGCCAGCGAGGCGAGGGTGAAGGTGCCGACCGCCAGCGCGAACACACGCCGCGCGCCGAAGCGCCCCGCGCACCAGCCGGCGGCAGGCACCAGCGCCGCCATCGCGATCAGGTAGACCGTCACGCCCAGGCTCGCGTCCAGAGCGCCGATGCCGAAGGCCGCCCCGATGGCCGGCAGCGCCGTGACGATGACGGTGGCGTCCAGCGTCTCCATGAAGAAGGCGGCCGCAACGGTGAGCGCGATGCGCCTGGAGGCGCTTTCCGTGGCCGCGGCAGGCTGGGCGTTGTCGTTCATGCGCCGAGTCTGACACCGCCGGGTGTTTAGGGTTTACCCGGAGTTAACGATCCGGAAGGTCGGACGGGGCCGGTCGGCGGCATCCGGATCGTCGGCGGGGCGCCTCGCGCCGCATGAAGAAAAGCCCCGTGAAATCAAGGACTTAGGGCGCGCCCCAGCCCTTGCCGGCCGTGGCATGTCGATTGCTGAACCACCGGCCGGCCGTGCGCCCCTGATGCGGGGCTCGGTCACGAACCTGGAGACAAACCAATGAGCACCCCCATGGAACACCAGACCGCCCCCAAACCCTTCTACAAATCCCTGTACTTCCAGGTCATCACGGCCATCGTGCTGGGGGTGCTCCTGGGCCACTTCTATCCCGACACCGGCGCTTCGATGAAGCCGCTGGGCGACGGCTTCATCAAGCTGATCAAGATGATCATCGCGCCGATCATCTTCTGCACGGTGGTGGTGGGCATCGCCGGCATGGAGGACATGAAGAAGGTCGGCAAGACCGGCGGCATGGCGCTGCTGTATTTCGAGATCGTCAGCAGCATCGCGCTCATCGTGGGCCTGGTGCTGGTGAACGTGCTCAAGCCCGGCGCGGGCATGAACGTCGACGTGAGCCTGCTCGACACCAAGAGCATCGCGGCCTACACCGGCCCGGGCAAGATGCAGAGCACCACCGACTTCCTGCTCAACATCATTCCCAACACCGTGGTTGACGCCTTCGCCAAGGGCGAGATCCTGCAGGTGCTGCTGATCGCCGTGATGTTCGGCTTCGCGCTGCACCGCTTCGGCGGCCGCGGCACGCTGGTGTTCGACGTGATCGAGAAGGGCTCGCACGTGCTCTTCGTGATCGTCGGCTACATCATGAAGGTCGCGCCCATCGGCGCTTTCGGTGCCATGGCCTTCACCATCGGCAAGTACGGCGTGAGCTCGCTGCTGCAGCTCGGCCAGCTGATGGCCACCTTCTACGCCACCTGCCTGCTCTTCATCTTCGTGGTGCTGGGGCTCATTGCGCGCTTCCACGGCTTCAGCATCTGGAAGTTCATCAAGTACATCAAGGAAGAGCTGCTGATCGTGCTGGGCACCTCGTCCAGCGAATCGGTGCTGCCGCGCATGATGGCCAAGATGGAGAACCTGGGCGCGAAGAAGTCGGTGGTCGGCCTCGTGATTCCGACCGGCTACTCGTTCAACCTCGACGGCACCTCCATCTACCTGACGATGGCGGCGGTGTTCATCGCGCAGGCCACCAACACCGACATGACGCTGACGCAGCAGCTCACGCTGCTGGCGGTGCTGCTGCTGACCTCGAAGGGCGCGGCCGGAGTCACAGGCAGCGGCTTCATCGTGCTGGCGGCCACGCTGTCGGCGGTGGGGCACGTGCCGGTGGCGGGGCTGGCGCTCATCCTGGGCATCGACCGCTTCATGTCGGAAGCCCGCGCGCTCACCAACCTGATCGGCAACGGTGTCGCCACCCTCGTGGTCGCCAAGTGGACGGGCGACCTCGACACCGTGCGCATGAACCAGCACCTGAACCAGGAAAGCACGGCCGAGGCCGACGAGCCCGAGCGCGTGCTCGACGCCACCGAGACGCACATGCCTGCCAGCGGCGCGCGCCAGGCTTCCTGATCTTTTTTCCGCTCCCTCCGGCCCCGCCCTGGGGCCATCGGGCTGCCACTAATGCGGGCGGCCCGGCCTTGTGCAATAACGGGCCCATGAATCCAAGGGAGCCGGCCCGGCGTCTAGACCCACACTCCGACCAGGCGACGAGAGGATGGCGCGGCCTGCCCCGATGGGGCGGCGCGCTGGCCCTGGTGGCCGTGGCCGCCTTCGCGGGCTATCAGGTCGCGATGCAGACCGGCCTGGCCCGGCTGCGCGAAGCGGCCGACCACCGGCTCGACATGCTCGCCACCGGCCTGGACGCCGACCTCGCCCGCTTCGACTACCTGCCCGCGCTGCTGGAGATGACGCCCCTGGTGCCGGCCCTGCTCGGCACGCCGTCGGACATGCGGCTGCGCGATTCGGTCAACCGCTACCTCGACGGCGTCAACGCCGCGGCCGGAGCGGAAATGCTCTACGTGCTCGACGCCTCCGGCACCTCGCTGGCGGCTTCCGACTGGGACAAGCCCGGCACCACCGTGGGCCAGGACCTGTCGTTCCGGCCCTACGTGATCGACGCGCTGGGGCAGGGCAGGGGCCGCTTCTACGGCGTGGGCATCACCAGCAAGAAGCCGGGCTACTACCTGTCGTATGCGCTGCGACGCGGGCAGGCCTCGCGCGGCGTGGTGGCGGTGAAGATCAACCTCGAAGAAGCCGAGCGCGCCTGGCGCAAGCTGCCGGGCGACGTGGCGCTGATCGACCAGCGCGGCGTGGTTATTCTCTCGACGCGCGAGGACATCAAGTTCAGGCCGCTGCTGCCGCTGGACGCACTGCAGCGCGCCGAGGTGCTGCGCTCGCGGCCCTACGGCGAGGCCGCGCTGCAGCCGCTGCAGTGGACGCAGAAGGAAGCGCTGGACCGCGACGTGCAGGTGATCTCGCTCGACGGCGTCGATCAGCTCGCCTCTGCCCGCACCCTGCGCGGCGCGCCGTGGCAGCTGGTGGTGCTCGACAACCTCGCGCCGCTGCATGTGGCGGCGCGCAACGCGGCCATCACCGCCGGCCTCGCGATGACGGTGCTGCTGCTGGTGGCCGTGGCGCTGTGGCAGCGGCGCCGCGCCGTGCGCCAGAAGCTTGCGAACCAGGCTGCGCTGCAGGCGGCGCACGACACGCTCGAATCGACCGTGGCCGCGCGCACCGCGCAGCTTCGCGCGGCGCAAGGCGAGCTGGTGCATGCCGGCAAGATGGCGGCGCTGGGGCAGATGTCGGCCGGCGTGGTGCATGAGCTCAACCAGCCGCTCACCGCGATGCGCACGCTCTCGGAAAGCGCGTCCATCCTGCTCGACAAGAACCGCCTCGAGGACGTGCGCGGCAACCTCGAGCGCATCCGCGGCATGGTCGACCGGCTCGCGCGGCTGACCTCGCAGCTGCGCACCTTCGCCTACAAGAGCGAGTTGCCGCTGGCGCCGGTGCTGTTGTCGCATGCGATCGCCGACGCGCAGGTGATCGTGGCCGAGGCTTCGCGCAAGCAGCGCGTCGCCATCGAGGTCGACGTGCAGCCGCCCGCGCTGAGCGTGATGGCGGAGGAGGCCGCGCTCGGCAGCGTGCTCGCCAACCTGATGCGCAACGCCATCGACGCGATGCAGGACGCGCCGGTACGCAAGCTGCGCCTGGAAGCACGGCCGAAGGAGGGCCGTGTGCTGCTGTCGGTGACCGACACCGGCCCGGGCATCCGCCCGGACATCCTGCAGCGGCTGTTCGAACCCTTCGTCACCGGCAAGGCGGCGGGGTCGGGGCTGGGACTGGGGCTCGTGATCTCGGCACAATTGGTGCGGTCCATGGACGGCACGCTGCGCGCGGCCAACCTGGACGGCGGCGGGGCATGCTTCGTCGTCGACCTGCCGGCGGCGATTGCCGTGATCCACGACAGCAGCAGCAACCCGCCGGTTGCCGACGCCCTTTCCATTGCACAACAGGAGTGATCCCCAAGTGAGCGAAGCCCCTGCCATCCGGGTGATGCTGATCGAGGACGACGAAGACGTCCGCGTCAGCACCACCCAGGTGCTGACCCTGGCCGGTTTCGAAGTCGAGTCCTTCCCGAGCGCCGAGCGCGCGCGGGCGCACATCTCGTTCGGCGTGCCGGCCGTCGTCATCAGCGACGTGCGCCTGCCGGGCCTGAGCGGCACCGAGTGGCTGCCCGAGCTGCGCGGCGTCGACCCCGAGCTGCCGGTGATCCTGGTCACCGGCCACGGCCACATCGCGATGGCCGTGCAGGCCATGCGCGAGGGCGCCTACGACTTCATCGAGAAACCCTTCAGCTCCGAGCGGCTGGTGGCCATCGTTCGCCACGCCATCGAGCGGCGGCAGCTCAGCCTGCAGGTGCGCGCATTGCGCGACGCGCTGGAGAACTGGCAGGGCATCCAGTCGGTGCTGATAGGCCGTTCGGCGCAGATGCAGCAGGTGCGCCAGACGGTGAAGACGCTGGCCGAGACGTCGGCCGACGTGCTGGTCTACGGCGAGACCGGCACCGGCAAGGAACTGGTCGCGCGCTGCCTGCACGACCACAGCGCGCGCCGGCGCCAGCATTTCGTGCCGCTGAACTGCGGCGGGCTGCCCGAGTCGCTGGCCGAGAGCGAGCTCTTCGGCCACGAGGCCGGCGCCTTCACCGGCGCGAGCCGCATGCGCGTGGGCAAGTTCGAATACGCCAGCGGCGGCACGCTCTTCCTCGACGAGATCGAGAGCATGCCTATGGCGGTGCAGATCAAGCTGCTGCGCGCGCTGCAGGAGCGCAGCATCGAGCGCATCGGCTCCAACAAGACCATTCCCTTCGACTGCCGCGTGGTGGCCGCGAGCAAGGACGACCTCAAGGCCATGAGCGACCAGCAGAAGTTCAGGGCCGACCTGTACTACCGCCTGGGCGTGGCCTTCATCGAGCTGCCGCCGCTGCGCGAGCGTCGGGAAGATATCCCGCTGCTGTTCGAGCATTTCACGCTCCAGGCCGCGACCCGCTACGACCGGCCCGCGCCGCTGCTGAGCAACGCGCAGCTGGCCGACCTGATGGCCTACGCCTGGCCCGGCAATGTGCGCGAGCTGCGCAACGTGGCCGACCGCTTCGTGCTGGGGCTCCTGGGGGAGCGCCTGACGCAGACGCATGGCAGCGCGCAGGGTGTGCCGGCTTTGCCGCGGGGTCTGCCCCAGCAGGTGGAATCGTTCGAGCGCGCGGTGATCGTCGAGGAACTGCGGCGCCAGCGCGGCGACCAGCCCGCCACGGCCGCCGCCCTGGGCATCGCGCGGCAGACGTTGCACGACAAGGTGCGCAAGCTCGGCCTGACGGTCGACGAGTTCAAGTAGGGCTGCAGCCGCATCCTGCGGGCGGCCCGCTCTTGAGCTCAGGTCTGGAATTGGTAGCCGGTGCCTCTCACTGCATGCAGCGGCAGTGAAATGCCCGCCGCCGTCGCCTTGCGCCGCAGCCGGCTGACCACGGCATCGACGCGCTGCAGGTCGAAGTTCTCGAGATCGCCGCCGCCCAGCGCGGCTGCGAGCTGCGTCCGGTCGACGGGCTTGTTGCGCTGCTTGAACAGGCTGGTGACGATGGCGCGCTCCGACATCGTGAGGCGCAGCGCCCGGCCATCGGGGGCGTACAGGATCCAGTCGCCTTCCTTGAGCACCCAGCGCCCCGTGCCGCGCGGCGTCTCGGGTTGATGCGGCTGCAGCGCCCGGCCGGCGCTCGCCTCGGCTGCCTTGATGCGTCGGTAGATGGCTTCGATCGAGGCCGCGAGCTCCTCGGCATGCACCGGCTTCACGAAATAGGCATCGGCGCCGCCGCGCAGGCCGCGCACCCGGTCGCTGAGGTCGCCGCGCGCGGTTGCGAAGACGATCCCGACATTGCTGGCGGAACGCAGGTGCTGGGCGATCGAAAAACCGTTCTCGTCCGGCAGTTCGATGTCGATCACTACCACGTCGCATCGATTGACCGCGTAGGCCCTGTAGAACTCCGCCGCCGTCGAGAAGCCGGAGGCCTTGAAACCCAGTTGCTCGAGGCTGTAGACCAGTGCTTCCTGAAGGTCTTCTTCGTCCTCGATCAGGTAGACGGTTATCTTTTTATCGGTATTGGAGTTCGGAATATTCATGATGCACCTCTCCTCGGTCTCGGCTGCGACGCGCTGCTGGCGCCGAAGATTCGCCGGACAATATCAACAACATGAAAAGAAATAGATGTCTTGTTTTGATCGCGGGGATGGCGCTGTGGCTGATTTCGCTTTGTTCACATGCTCTTGTGCTTCGCAGCGATCAAGGGCTGAAAGAACCCGTCTCGTTGCTCGGCCAAGAGGAAATATTCATTGATACATCCGGAAATACTTCCATCGAGGACATTATTTCAGCCCGCGGCGGCGTGGAGTTTATAGCCGGAGATACCCGCCTCGGCCGACTTCGGGCGGGCGAGATTTACTGGATCAGGTTTTCCTTGCAGCAGGAGCCCGGCGCGCTTTCGCAATGGGCCATCCAGATATTCCCCAACTGGGTCGACGACGTGGAGGTCTACCGACGCGATGCCTCCGGCAGGATTTCGGTCGACCGGCTGGGCGACCAGCAGCCCTTCGTCGACCGGGCCATCCGCAGCAGCATGATGGCCTTCCCCGTCGTGGTGGGCTCATCGCCCGAAACCTATTACGTGCGGGTGAAGACGCATGGCCTGGCTCCCCTGTGCCTGCACGTCTGGCAACGGGCCGGGCTGGAGCGGGCGGAGGCGAGCCGGATTGCTTTCCTCTCGGCGTTCGCCGGTGCCATCGGCGTGATGGTGCTGATGAACCTGATCTTCTGGGTCTGGCTGCGCAACGGCATCTACCCGGTCTACGCGCTCTTCCTGTTCTCCATGCTGGTGGCCGTCGCCTCCATGCTCGGCTACGCGAGCTCGCTGATGTTTCCCGATGCGCCGCTGGTGGCCGACCGCTTCGTCGATGCGAGCTCGGGTGCACTGATGTCGATCGCCGCCGTGTTCGCGTGGCGGTTCTTCGACTACGACAGCTACTCGCCGCGGGCGGCCTGGTTCATGAAGGCCGCGGCGCTGGCTTTCGCGGCCATGGCGGTACTTTCGGCGGGCGGGGTGGACGCCGCCATCCATGCGGCGGCCTACCTGCAGATCACGGTCGGCTTCTTCAACCTCGGGTTCGTCGTCTGGCTGATGGTCCGCCACCGGGCGTTCCACTACCTGCTGGCGGCCGTCGTCTTCACCTGCGTGAACCTGTCCTGGACCTTCTACCTGCTGGTGCTGCTGGGGTTCGTGACCATGAAGAAGCCGTTCATCCTCGAGTTCTGGATTCCCATGCTTCAGCTCGCGAACCTGGCAATGCTCAACTTCGCGGTGGCCAGCCGTTCACGGCGGGCGGAACTTGCGCTGCGCGCGGAGCGCAAGCGCGCCTTCGATTCGATGAAAGTCGCCAAGACGGCGCTGGAGGAACGGGTGCGCCAGCGCGAATTCGTCGCTGTCGTCTCGCACGAGTTCCGCACGCCGCTCGCCGTTGTCGACGCTGTGGCGCATGCCCTGGAACTGTCGCCCTCAGGCCGGGACGAGGCGGTCAAGCGCGCCGTCGGCAAGATCCGCAAGGCGACCCGCCGCCTCGCCGTGCTCATCGAGAACATCCTGCAGGACGACGCGCTGGAGACCGGTTCCCCCAGGCCCGCCGCACGCAGCTTCGATTTGCGCGAGGTGATCGAAAGCGTCCGGGGCGTCGGGCTGCCCGAAGAAAACGCCCGCCTCGGCGTCGAGGCGCCAGCGCAGCGGACGATGTGCGAGGGCGACCCGGCAAGAATCGAAATGGCGATCCGCAACCTGGTTCACAACGCCCTGAAGTACTCGCCTGCCGATTCGGCGGTCACGGTGCGATGCGAATCCGGGGCAGGGCTTTTCAGTGTGACGGTCTGCAATCAGGGAGAACCGATCCCCGACGGCGAGCGAGGCAGCCTCTTCGAGCGCTACTTCAGGGGAGTCACGTCGACCCAGGTGCCCGGCTCGGGGCTGGGGCTCCACATCTCGCGGACCATCGCCCGCCAGCACGGCGGAGACGTGGTGCTGCTCTCCAGCGATGCCGAGGGCACGGTGTTCCGTCTGACGATTCCGCTGCAACCGACTCCCATCGGGCTGCCGCGCTGAAATCGGCGGGCTTCCCCGACGGCGTGGAGGCCTTCGGCACGCCGTGGCGAAGCGTGAATTTTTCGATGCCAGAAAGAAAACGTTTTCAGCGTCTTTGGCAGCATTTGATGACATTCATCGTCATTAATGCGCATTGACTTTAGGCCAGGACAAGAAGTTTTCTGGCTCCTCCCCCAACTTTGTGATTTTCTTCCATCCATTACACAAAAGTTTTATGCATGCATGAATTGGTCAATGTAGGTCATTTGAAGTCAATGACCGACATTGTCTGATCCGATTGTAAATAGATACATTCCCCAGCCCGAAAGGGATCATGGGGATGCGGTGAACGCGCTCTCCATGAAATCCAACGTTGAACGGAGAGTTTGGAATGGTTTCGCCGGAGTCTCGCGCCCAGGTCCTGAGCCTGGACAAATCCCAGCTGATTTATCTGCCGCCGCACCAGCGTGAGCAGTCCCACGCCGACGGCTTCGATCTGCTGGGCGATTTCATCGGCTCGCTTCAGGCAGGGCAGCGCTCGGGGCTGGTCCTGCTGCCGTTGCCCGTGGACGCCACCGTGCAGTGGCTGGACTCGGTCCGCGCCCTGATAGACGCGCCGCTGCTGTTCGCCGTCAACAGCGACAGCGTCGCTGCACAACAGGGCATCGAACGTGAGTTTTCGGGCGAGAGGAATTTCGATTTCGTGCTTCATCCCTTCGATCTGGACGAGGTCAGATCGAAAGCCCAGGGCCTGCTTCACCGCACCACTCTCGCTGCATATGGCGCGGGAAGAAACGAGCTCCTGATCTACCGGGGCTACCGTTTCCAGATCAGCGAACGCCGTGTGTTCCACGAAGAGCGGGAAATGTACCTGCAGCCTCGTGAATTCGACCTCGCCCTCGAATTGTTCAGGAACAGGGATTGCCTTTTGAGCCGCGAGCAGCTCTATGGCCTTTTCTGGCGGGACACCGTCAGCCTGCGCTCTCGCGCATTGGATGTCTGCGTTTTCAAGATTCGCAGGAAGCTCAATATAGAACCGGCCAATGGATTGATGCTGCGCGCCGTATTCGGCCAGGGATACAAGCTGCACACCGTCTCGCCGATGTTCCTCAGATGAATTGAGGGTTGCCTGCATCGCGGGCAATTGTTGGGCCAGCGCTTGTAATTCGGGCGCCGGCCATCCTTTTGTTTTTTACTTTTCGGGATGCATCCGAGCAACATAGCCGGAGCTCCCGGGAATTCACTTTTAGATCGAAAAATCAGGGAGCAGTAAATGATTTCGTTGAAGGTAGTCAGCAAACGCAGTGGAGACGGTACGCCCGTCTCGGTGAACGAGGTGTTCCTGAAGGAAGCGGCGGTCGTCCGGGTAGGGCTGTCCAGGGAACAGGTCAAGGGAATGCGCCGCGTCGGCAATGACCTGGTCATCACCTCCATCTCGGGCGAGGTCGTCACCATCCGCGAGTTCTTCTCGTCCTTCGATGGCCACAAGAGCGACCTCGTGCTCGACGACGAGAAGGGCGGCCTGTGGCTGACCGGCTTCGGCGAAGGGCAGGGCGAACTGGCGCTCAATTATTCGGGCATCGACGCGATCGAGCCCCTGCTGCTGGAGCAGGACTTCAACTTCGGCGTGCTGCCCTGGCTGCTGGGCGGCGGACTGGCAGCCGCCGGTGCTGCCGGAGGCGGAGGAGGTGGTGGGGCGGGCGCCGGTTCAGCGATGGCGCTCATACCTTCGCCTTCCACGCCGCTCACTTCCCCCTCCGACGCGTCGCCGCCGGGCCGGCCCACCGTAAACCCGACCAATGCCAGGCTGATCACCGGCACGGCCCAGCCCGGCACCACCGTCCGCGTCACCGACAACACGGGCAAGGAAATCGGCAGCGCGACCGTCGAGGCCGATGGCCGCTACGTGGTCCAGCCGTCCTCGCCTCCGCCGCACGGCACGGAGATCCGCGTCGTCGCGGTGGACTCGGCCGGAAACACCAGCCCCGAGGCGCGCACGACCGTCGACAGCGTGGCGCCCCCGGCCCCCACCATCGTTCCCACCAACGGCACGACCATCGCCGGGAGCGCCGAGCCCGGCGCCGTGGTCACCGCCACCGACGGACGCGGCAACGTGATCGGCCGCACCACGGCGGCCCAGGACGGCAGCTACAGCATCAAGCCGCCGACGCCGCTGGCCGACCACACCGCCATCAACGTCGTGGCCACCGACGCCGCCGGCAATGCGAGCGCACCCGCCAGCACCACGGCCGACAGCACCGCGCCGTCGCGACCCACGGTCAACCCGTCCAACGGCAGCCTGATCACGGGCAATGCCGAGGCCGGCGCGGTCGTCACCGTCAAGGACGGCTCGGGCAAGGTCATCGGCAGCGCGACCGCCGCTTCCAACGGCGCGTTCAGCGTCACCCCCACGACGCCTCCCGCGGACGGCGCGACGATCAGCGTCGTGGCGATCGACCCCGCCGGCAACGCGAGCCAGCCGGCCACCGCCACCATCGATGCGACGCCGCCCGCCACGCCCAAGGTGAACCCGACCGACGGCAGCCCCATCACCGGCACAGCGGAGGCCGGCGCGGTGGTCACGATCACCGACGACAAGGGCGTCCTCATCGGCAGCACGACCGCCGCGTCCAATGGTGTGTACAGCTTCACGCCGACCAGGCCGCCGGCCAACGGCGTGGTGATCAAGGTCGTCGCCTCCGATGCCGCCGGCAACACCAGCAAGCCCGCCACGGCCGTCGTCGACGGCACGCTGCCGACGCCCACGGTCAACCTGACGAACGGCAGCCCTATCACGGGCACCTCCGAGCCCGATTCCGTGGTCACCGTCACGGACAGCAAGGGCAACCTCATCGGCAGCACGACCACCGCGGCCGACGGCACCTACTCCCTCGTTCCCGCGAACCCGCCGTCGGACGGCACCGTGATCTACGTCGTCGCGAAGGACCTCGCCGGCAACGTGGGCCGGCCCGCGACCACCACGGTCGACAGCAGGCCGCCGGATGCGCCACTGGTCAACGCGACGAACGGCAGCGTGGTCGCAGGCACGGCGGAGGCCAACTCCGTCGTCACGGTCAAGGACGCAACGGGCAAGCTCATCGGCAGCACCACCGCCGACGCCGCCGGCAAGTTCAGCGTCGCACCCGCGGCACAGCTGGCGGACGGCACGGTATTGCACGTCACCGCGGCGGACGCCGTCGGCAACGTGAGTGCCGAAGGCCTGGCCACGGTGGACCGCGTGCCGCCGGCCGCGCCGTCTGTCGACCCCACGCACGGCAGTGCGATCACGGGCCGTGCGGAGCCTGGCTCGGTCGTCACCGTCAGGGATGTTTCCGCCAATGTCATCGGCAGTGCGACCGTCGGCTCCAACGGCTTCTACAGCGTGGTGCCGAAGACGCCGCCTGCCGACGGCGCGGTTCTGCGCGTCACCGCGACCGACGCCGCCGGCAATACCGGCCCCGAAACCAGGACCACGGTCGACGGCGTTCCTCCGGCAAGGCCCACGGTCGATCCGACCGCCGGCAGCCTGATCACCGGCAGCGCCGAGCCCGGCTCCGTCGTCACCGCCAGGGACGGTGCCGGCACTTTGCTCGGCAGCGCGACCGCCGATTCGAACGGCCGCTACAGCATCAAGCCCGCGGCCGTGCCGTCGCACAACACCGTGCTGCGCGTCGTCGCGACCGACCCCGCGGGCAACGACAGCCCCGAAGCCAGGACCACCGTCGACAGCCTGCCGCCGTCGGCGCCCACCGTCGATCCGAGTTCCGGCCGCACGATCAGCGGCACGGCCGAGTCCGGCTCCGTCGTCACCGTCAAGGATGGCGCGGGCAAGCTGGTCGGCAGCGCGACGGCCGATGCGAACGGCAAGTTCAGCCTCGTTCCCGCCACGCCGCTGGCCGATGGCGCCCAGGTCAGCGTCGTCGCAACAGACGCCGCCGGCAATGCGAGCTCGCCCGCCACGATGGTGGTCGACGGCGCCGCCCCGCTCGCACCGGTCCTCAATCCCACAGACGGCAACCGAATCACCGGCACGGCCGAATCCGGCTCGGTCGTCACCGTCAAGGACGGGGCCGGCAAGCTCATTGGCAGCGCTACGACCGATGCGAACGGCAAGTTCGGCATCACGCCCGCAACGCCCGTGGCGGATGGCACCACCATCACCGCTGTCGCGACCGACCGGGCAGGCAACGCCAGCCAGCCCGCCACCGCCACGGTGGACAGCACGCCGCCTTCCAGGCCCTCCGTCGATGCGACCAACGGCAGCCTGATCACCGGCTCGGCCGAGCAGGGCTCGATCGTCACCGTCCGTGATGGCGCCGGCAATCTCGTCGGCAGCGCCGCCGCCGATTCGAACGGCCGCTACAGCATCAAGCCCGCGGCCGTTCCCTCGCACAACACCGTGCTGCGCGCAACCGCCACCGACGCGGCCGGCAACACCAGCCCCGAGACGCGCGCCACGGTCGACAGCGAACTGCCCGGCGCTCCCAAGGTCGACCCGACGAACGGCAGCTCGATCACGGGCACGGCCGAGGCCGGCACGGTGGTCGTCGCCAAGGACGGCGCCGGCAAGCTGATCGGCAGCGCGACGGCCGATGGCAACGGCAACTACAGCATCAAGCCGACGACACAGCTGCCGCACGACACGGAACTGAACGTCACCGCCACCGATGCGGCCGGTAACACGAGCCAGCCTGCGCGCAGCACCGTCGACGGCAAGGCGCCCGACGCGCCCAAGGTCAATCCGAGCAACGGCGGTGCGATCACCGGTACGTCCGAAGCAGGCTCGGTGGTCACCGTCAAGGACGGCGCCGGCAAGCTCATCGGCAGCGCGACGGCCGATGCGAACGGCAAGTTCAGCATCGTCCCCACGACGCCTGCTGCGGATGGCACCACCATCACCGCCGTGGCGACCGACCGGGCGGGCAACGCCAGCCAGCCCGCCACCACCACGGTGGACGGTACGCCACCTTCCAAGCCCTCTGTCGATGCGACCAACGGCAGCCTGATCACCGGCTCGGCCGAGCAGGGCTCGATCGTCGCCATCCGCGACGGCGCCGGTAACCTCGTCGGCAGCGCGGCTGTCGATTCGAACGGCCGCTACAGCATCAAGCCTGCGACCGTTCCGCCGCACAACACCGTGCTGCGCGCAACCGCCACCGACGCGGCCGGCAACACCAGCCCCGAGACACGCGCCACGGTCGACAGCGAACTGCCCGCCGCGCCGAAGGTCGACCCGACGAACGGCGGCTCGATCACGGGCACGGCCGAGGCCGGCGCGGTGGTCGCCGCCAAGGACGGCGCCGGCACGCCGATCGGCAGCGCGACGGCCGATGCCAACGGCAACTACAGCATCAAGCCGACGACACCGCTGGCCCACGACACGCAGTTGAACGTCACTGCCACCGATGCGGCCGGCAACACCAGCCAGCCCGCGCACGCCACGGTCGATGGCCAGGCGCCCGGCGCGCCCACGGTCAAGCCGACGAATGGCGGCCTGATCGCCGGCACGGCCGAGGCCGGCTCGGTGGTCACCGTCAAGGACGGCGCCGGCAAGCTCATCGGCAGCGCGACCGCGGACGGCGGCGGTGCCTACGCCATCCGACCTGCCGTGCCGCCCTCCGACGGCACGGTGCTTCAGGTCAGCGCCACCGACGCAGCCGGCAACACCGGCCCGAGCGCGAACGCCACGGTCGATGCCGTGCCGCCCGGGCAGCCCTCGATCGATCCGACCAACGGCAAGCTGATCTCGGGCTTCGCCGAGGCCCTTTCCGTCGTCACGGTCCGCGACGGCGCCGGCAATGTCATCGGCAGCACGACGGCGGCCGCGAACGGTGCCTACAGCATCAAGCCCGCGCTCGTCCTGGCCGACGGCACCGTGCTGCGCGCCTTCGCCACCGACGCGGCCGGCAACGCGAGTTCCGAAGCACGCGGCACGGTGGACGGCGTCGTGCCCGTCACGCCGACCATCAGCCCGACCAACGGAAACCGCATCTCGGGCAAGGCCGAGGCCGGCTCGATCGTCACGGTGAAGGACGACGCGGGCAACCTCATCGGCAGCGCTGCCGCCGAATCCAACGGCACCTACACCGTGACGCCGGCGACGCCGCCGGCGCACGGCACCGTGCTGCACGTTGCCTCCACAGATGCCGCTGGCAACACCAGCCCGGAGGCACGGGCCACGGTCGACCGCACGGCGCTGCCGGCGGCCACCATCAACCCGACCGATGGCAGCCCCATCACCGGCACGGCGGAACCCGGTTCGGTGGTCACCGTCAGGGACGACGCAGGCAAGCTGATCGGCAGCACGACGGCCGATTCGCTCGGTGCCTACAGCATCACGCCGGCCGTCACTCCGCCGAATGGCACGGTGCTGCACGTCGTGACCACCAATGCAGCAGGCAACGCGAGCCCGGAAGCCACCGCGACGGTCGACAGCGTCCCACCCCCCGCACCGATCATCGAGCCGAGCAACGGCAACATGATCACCGGCACGGCCGAGGCCGGCTCGGTGGTTCGCGTCACCGATGACACCGACAAGCTCATCGGCAGCGCGATCGCCGCGCCCAACGGCGCCTACAGCATCAAGCCCGCCGCCGTTCCGGCGCACGGCACGGTGCTGCGCGCTGTCGCCACCGACGCTGCCGGCAATGCCAGCCCCGAAGCCAGGACGACCGTCGACCGCGTGCTGCCTGCGGCACCGAAGGTCGATCCTTCGCAAGGCGGCGTCGTCACGGGTACCGCGGAAGTCGGCTCCGTCGTCCGGATCACCGACGACGCGGGCAATCTCATCGGCAGCGCGACCGCCGGCAACGACGGCACCTACAGCATCAAGCTGTCGGCTACCCTGCCGAACGGTGCGGTGATACGCGTGACCGCGACCGATGCCGCGGGCAACGTCAGTCCCGAAACACGAGCGGCGGTCGACAGCGTCGCTCCTGCCGCACCGACCGTGAAGCCCACCAACGGCAACACCGTCACCGGCACGGCCGAGGCGGGTTCGCTCGTCACCGTGAAGGACGGTGCCGGCAACGCCCTCGGCAGCGCGACGGCCGACGGCAGCGGCAACTACAGCATCAAGCCCGCGACCGCTCCCGCGCACGACACCGTGCTGCAGGTCACCGCGACCGACGCGGCCGGCAACATCAGCTCGCCTGCGACGGCCAAGGTCGACGCCAAGGCGCCCGACGCGCCGACGATCGACCCCACCCACGGCGACCCGATCACCGGCCGCGCCGAGGCTGGCTCGGTGGTCACGGTCAAGGACGGCGCGGGCAAGGTGGTCGGAAGCGCGACCGCCGCAACCGACGGCACCTACACCGTCACCCCGGCCAAGCCGTTGGAAGACGGCGCGAAGATCACCGCGGTGGCCACCGATGCAGCCGGCAACGCCAGCGCTGCGGCCACCGCCACCGTGGATGCGGTGGCCCCGGGCAGGCCCACGGTCGAGCCGACCAACGGCAGCACCATTACCGGCAAGGCCGAAGCCGGCTCCGTCGTCACGGTGCAGGACCAGGCCGGCAAGCCGATCGGCAGCGCCACGGCCGATGCCAACGGCAACTACGCCATCAAGCCCGCGACCCCTCTGGCGCATGGCACGACCCTCGGCGTCTCGGCCACCGACGCGGCGGGCAACACCGGCCCTGCGACCACGGCCACGGTCGACAGCGCCGCTCCGAACGCGCCCACCGTCAAGCCCACGAGCGGCGACACCATCTCCGGTACGGCCGAAGCAGGCTCCGTCGTGACCGTCAAGGACGCCGCGGGCAATCTCATCGGCAGCGCGACGGCGGACGGCAACGGCAACTACGCCGTCAAGCCTGCAACGCCGCCGGCGCACGACACCGCGCTGAGCGTGACTGCCACCGACGCGGCCGGCAACAGCAGCGCACCCGCCACGGCCAAGGTCGACAACAAGGCCCCCGATGCACCCACGGTCAAGCCGACCTCGGGCAGCACCATCGCCGGCACGGCCGAAGCAGGCTCGCTGGTCACCGTCAGGGACGGCACCGGCAACCTCGTCGGCAGCGCGACCGCGGGCAGCAACGGCGAATACGCCGTCACGCCGGCACGCTCGCTGCAGGACGGCGTGAAGATCAGCGTGGTCGCGACCGACGCGGCCGGCAACACCAGCCAGCCCGCCACGGCCACGGTCGACAACGATCCGCCGGCCAGGCCCACCGTCGATCCGACCAACGGGAGCCTCGTCACCGGCAAGGCCGAGGCCGGCTTGGTGGTCACCATCACGGACGACGCGGGCAAGCTCATCGGCAGCACGACCGCCACGACCGGTGGTGCGTACAGCTTCAAGCCGACGACGCCTCCCGCCCACGGCACGGTCCTGCACGTGGCCGTGACGGACGCCGCCGGCAACAGCAGCCCTGAAGCCAGGACGACCGTCAATGCCGTGTCTCCGTCGGCGCCGGCCGTCAACCCGACGAACGGCACCACGATCACCGGCACGGCCCAGGCCGGCTCGCTCGTCACCGTGAAGGACGGTGCCGGCAACACCATCGGCAGCGCGACGGCCGACGGCAGCGGCAACTACAGCGTCAAGCCCGCGACCGCTCCCGCGCACGACACCGTGCTGCAGGTCACCGCGACCGATGCGGCCGGCAACACCAGCGCGCCTGCAACGGCCAAGGTCGACGCCAAGGCGCCCGACGCGCCGACGATCGACCCCACCCACGGCGACCCGATCACCGGCCGCGCCGAGGCCGGCTCGGTGGTCACCGTCAAGGACGGCGCGGGCAAGGTGGTCGGAAGCGCGACCGCCGCCACCGACGGCACCTACGCCGTCACCCCGGCCAAGCCGCTGGAGGACGGCGCGAAGATCTCCGCGGTGGCCACCGATGCAGCCGGCAACGCCAGCGCTGCGGCCACCGCCACCGTGGATGCCGTTGCCCCGGGCAGACCCACGGTCGCCCCGACCAACGGCGCGTCGATCACCGGCACGGCCGAATCCGGCTCGGTGGTCACCGTCAAGGACAGTGCCGGCAAGCCGATCGGCAGCGCGACAGCGGACGCCAACGGCAACTACACCGTGAAGCCCGCGACCCCCGTGCCGCACGGAACGGCGCTCGGCGTCTCGGCCACCGACGCGGCGGGCAACACCGGCCCTGCGGCCACGGCCACGGTCGACAGCGCCGCCCCGAACGCGCCCACCGTGAAGCCCACGAGCGGCAGCACCATCACCGGCACGGCGGAGGCGGGCTCGCTCGTCCTCGTCAAGGACGGCTCCGGCAACAGCGTCGGCAGCGCAACGGCCGACGGCAACGGCAACTACGTCGTCAAGCCCGCGATGCCACTGGTGCACGACACATCGCTGAGCGTGACCGCCACCGACGCGGCTGGCAACACCAGCGCGCCCGCCACGGCCAAGGTCGACAGCAAGGCGCCCGACGCGCCGACCGTCAAGCCCACCTCGGGCGGCACGATCGCCGGCACGGCGGAAGCAGGCTCGGTCGTCACCGTGAGGGACGACACCGGCAACCTCGTCGGCAGCGCGACCGCCGGCAGCAACGGCGAATACAGCATCTCGCCCACGACCCTGTTGCCTCACGGCACGCAGCTGCGCGTGGTTGCCACCGACGCCACCGGCAACACCAGCCAGGCCGCCACGGCCACGGTCGACAGCGTGGCGCCCGTCATCTCCGTCGCCATTGTCGAGGACGTCAACAACGACGGCTTCATCAACGCCAGCGAGAAAAAAGCCGACGTGACGGTGAAGGTCACCCTCGTGTCCGGCGCCGCGGTGGGCGATGAAATCAGCCTCACCGACGGCACCCGCACGCTCAGCGTGAAGCTCGTCGCCGCGGACGTCTCCAACGGTTTCGTCAACGTCTCGTTCCCGAACCCCACCGAGGGTGCGGCGATCCGCGTCAGCGCGACCAGCCAGGACCTCGCCGGCAACACTTCGAGGCCGGCGGCGACCGACAGCGCGATCCTCGACACCACGGCGCCGGCCACCCCGGCCAGCGTGTCGGCCACCGACGACGCAGGCCCGGTGCAGGGCGCGATCGGCAACGGCGGCTCCACCGACGACGCGACGCCCACTTTCGCAGGCAGCGGCGCGACGCCTGGCGACATCGTCAGGGTGTACGACGGCGCCGCGCTGATCGGCAGCGCCACGGTCAAGGCCGATGGCAGCTGGGCATTCACGCCGACGGGGCTGGGGCAGGGCGCACACAGCATCACGCACACCATCAGCGACGCGGCCGGCAACACCAGCGCAGCCAGCGCGCCGCTGGGCATCACGGTCGACACCGCGGCGGTGTCGGTGACCGTCACCAAGGCGGGCGAGACCCGGCAGGGGCAGCAGATCAAGACGCGTCCCGCCGGCTTCACCGACGATGTCACGCCCACGATCGTCGGCACCGCCACGGCGGGCGCCGTCGTGACCATCAAGGAAGGCTCCAAGGCCATCGCCTCCACCACGGCGGATGGGTCCGGCAACTGGAACCTCGTGCTGCCCACGCAGGCCGAAGGCGCGCACAGCTACAAGGCCACGGCGGTGAACGCCGCAGGCACGAGCAGCGAGACCTCGTTCTCGCTGACCATCGACACCACGCCGCCGGCCGTTCCGGTGATCGCCTCGGTCGTCGACGACACCGGTTCGGTGCAAGGCGCGCTTGCCAGCGGTGCCGCTAGTGACGACACCCGACCCACGCTCAGCGGAAGCGGCGCGACGCCGGGCGACCTCATCACCGTCTTCGACAACGGCAGCGCCATCGGCAGCACCACGGTGCAATCCGACGGACGCTGGAGCTTCACCACGGCCAGCCCGACCTCGCCGCTGGGCGAGGGCGAGCACAAGCTCACCGTCACGGCCACAGATCCGGTGGGCAACCAGAGCCAGCACTCGGCCGCCTTCGTTGTCAACGTCGACACCACGGCGCCGGTGCGTCCGGACGCCGTGGCCGGCTACGTCGACAACGCCGGCGCGGTCCAGAACGCGGCCAGCACCGCGACCTTCACCGACGACACCACGCCGGGGTTCAAGATCGCCTCCATCGCAGCCGGCCTGACGCCGTCGCTGTACGTCGACGGCAACAAGGTCGCAGCCACCTACGACCCGGCCACCGGCACGCTCACGCCCGTGTCCCCGCTCGCCGAGGGCGCGCACAGCATCGGCTACACGCTGACTGACCCCGCAGGCAACGAGAGCCCGCGCTCGAACGACTTCAGGCTCACCGTCGACCTGACGCCGCCGCCCGCGCTCGACTCGTCCCTCATCCAGGTGCTGGACGACGTGGGCCCGGTGCAGGGCCCCCTGGCCGCCGGCGCGAAGACCGACGACAGCAAGCCCGAGTACACCGGCAAGACCGACCCGGCGCAGGTGTCGGTCATCAACGTCTACGACAACGGCACGCTCATAGGCAGCACGGCGGTGAACGCCGACGGCAGCTGGCGCTTCACGCCCGACCTGCCGCTGGCCCTGGGCGCGCACAGCCTCACGGCGCGCGCCGTGGACGCGGCGGGCAACATCGGCGCCGCCACGCCGGCATCGACCTTCACGCTGGTGGGCGATCCGCCCGCGGCGCCGGCCATCATCGGCGTGATCGACGACAGGGGCAGCGTCACGGGCAACGTCGCCCGCGACGCCAGCACCGACGACACCACGCTCACGCTCAACGGCACCGGTACGGCCGGCACCGTGGTCACCGTGTATGCCGACGGCGTGGCCGTGGGCTCCACCAGCGTGGCTTCCAACGGCACCTGGAGCGTCACCACCAGTCCGCTGAGCGGCGACGGCGTCAAGAACCTGAGCGCACAGGCAGTCGACGGCGCGGGGCAGGCGAGCCCGCGCACGGGCCTCTATCCGGTCGTGCTCGACACCACGGCTCCGGCCACGCCCGACACGGCCGTCGCCTCCGACGACCAGGGCCCGGTGCAGGGCGCTATCGCGGCCGGCGCCACCACCGACGACACCACGCCCACCTTCAGCGGCAGCGGCCTGAAGGCCGGCGACACCGTGCGCCTGTACGACGGCGGCGCGCTCATCGGCAGCTTCACCGCCGCCACCGACGGCGCCTGGAGCATCACGCCCAGCACGCCGCTGGGGCGCGGCACGCACCGCATCACGCACACAGTCACCGACGCCGCGGGCAACACCAGCGCCGCCAGCGCGGTGCTCGACTTCACGGTCGACCCGAGCGACGTCGTCGTCAGCATCGAACAGGTCGCCGACGACCAGGGCGGCATCAAGGGCAACCTCGCGCCCGGCGCGCGTACCGACGACACCACGCCCTCGCTCGTGGGCAAGGCCACGGCCGGCGCGATCGTGACCGTCAAGGAAGGCTCGACCGTCCTCGGCTCCACCACGGCGGACGCGGGCGGCAACTGGCGCTTCACGCTTCCCCTGCAGAAGGAAGGCACGCACAGCTACACCGCCACCGCGGTGAACGCCGCGGGCAAGCAGGGCGACGCCACCATCGCGCTGACCATCGACACCACCGCGCCCGAGGTGCCGTCCATCGCCGGCGCCGCCGACGACGTCGGCCTGGTGCAGGGCCCGATCGCCAACGGCGGTCCTACCGACGACGCCACGCCCACGCTCACGGGCAGCGGCGCCACGCCGGGCGACGCGATCAAGGTCTACGACAACGGCAGCGTCCTCGGCAGCACGACCGTCAAGGCCGACGGCAGCTGGAGCTTCACGCCGACCACGCCGCTGACCGAGGGCACGCACCGCCTCGGCGTCACGGCCGTCGACCCCGTGGGCAACGAGAGCCCGCAGTCGGGCTCCTTCACCGTCAACGTGGACACCACTGCGCCCACCACCAAGGCCACGCTCGCCGCCATCGGCGACGACACCGGCTCGAGCGGCGGCGACTTCGTCACCAGCGACCGCACCCTGGTGTTCACCATCAAGGTCGATTCGGCCGTGGAGGCCGGCGCCACGGTGCAGGTCTCGCTGGACAACGGCAAGACCTGGAACGACGCGACCCCCTCGGGCGGCGGCAGCTACCAGTTCGACAACACGGCCGTCCCGCTGGCCGACGGCAGCTACACCGTGCTGACGCGCGTGGTGGATGCGGCCGGCAACACGACCCAGCCGAGCTCGCAACTCGTGGTGATCGACACAAGCGGCCCAACCACCGGCAACGCCGTCGACATCACGGCCTACACCGACGATGTCGCGCCCAACCTGGGCGACTACGGCAGCGGCACCAGCACGAACGACACCACGCCGGTGCTCAAGGGCACCGTCTCGGGCCTGAAGGCGGGCGACGTCGTGCAGATCTTCGAAGGCTCGGCGCTGCTGGGCACGGCCGCCGTGAACGGCACCGCCTGGACCTTCGCATTGCCGACGCTGGCCAACGGCAGCAGGCACACCTACGTCGCCGTGATCGCCGATGCGGCGGGCAACAAGGGCACGGCCTCGGCCGACTTCTCGCTGGCCGTAAACACCGCCGCGCCCTCGCAGTCGGTCGCGATCGTCAGCTGCGCCGACGACCAGGCACCCCAGACTGGCACCTTCGCCTCGGGCAGCACCATCAACGACACCTCGCCGCTGCTGAACGGCACGATCGGCGGAACGCTCAATGCCGGCGACACCGTGGTGATCTACCGCGACGGCGTGCGCCTGGGCACCGCCACCTTGGGTGGCGGCACTGCCTGGACCTTCCAGGACGCCGGCCTCGTCGACGGCAAGAGCTACAGCTACACGGCCCGCATCGAGGATGCCGCGGGCAACCAGAGCGGGGCGTCGGCGGCCTTCGCGCTCACGATCGACCAGCGCGCACCCACCACGGCGCCGGTCGTCGAGAGCTTCGTGGACGACGTGGCGCCAGTCACCGGGTCCATCGCCCAGGGCGGCACCACCAACGACGCGCGCCCCGAACTCAAGGGCTCCGGCGCAGAGCCCGACGGCACCGTCAGGGTCTACGACAACGGCGCGCTGATCGGCACCGCGACGGCGGACGCCGCCGGCAAGTGGAGCTTCACGCCCGAGGCCGGCAAGGAGCTCGCCAACGGCGCCCACAGCCTCACGACGAGCAGCGTCGACGCGGCCGGCAACGAAGGCCCGCAGTCCGCGGCGCTGGCGTTCACGGTCGACACCCTCGCGCCTTCGCAATCGACGGCGATCGTCTCCATCAACGACGACCGCGGCGCGCTGCAGGGCGCCGTGGCCGACGGCGGCTTCACCGACGACGCCGCGCCGCAGGTGGCGGGCACCGTTTCGGCACCGCTGCAGGCCGGCGAGAAGGTCGTCGTGCTGCGCGACGGTGCCGTCATCGGCACCGCGAAGATGACCGACGCCACCCACTGGAGCTTCGACGATACCGGCCTGAGCGACGGCCGCACCTACACCTACACCGCGCGCGTCGAGGACGCGGCCGGCAACCGGGGCGCCGTCTCGGGCAGCTACGCCATCACCGTCGACACCTCGGTGCCGACGCAGGCGGCCACGATCTCGACCGTGTTCGACAACGCGGACCCGGTGCAGGGCGACGTCGCCAGCGGCGGCACCACCAACGACTCCCAGCCGGAGTTGAGGGGCACCGTGTCGGGCAGCCTGGCCGGCAACGAGTTCGTCGCCGTGTATCGCGACGGCGTCAGGATCGGCACCGCATCCATCTCGGGCACGAGCTGGTCCTACACCGACACCAGCGGCCTCGCCAACGCCTCGACCTACAGCTACACCGTGCGCGTCGAGGACGCCGCGGGCGGCGGCGGCACCGCCTCGTCGCCCTACGTCATCACGCTGAAGCTCTCGGGTCCGTCCACCAAGGCCAGCATCACGGCCGTGAACGACGACGTCGATCCGCAACAGGGCTCGGTGCCGAACGACGGCTACACCAACGACACCGCGCCGCAGGTCACCGGCACCATCTCGGCCGCGCTGCAGGCCGGCGAGAAGGTCGTGGTGCTGCGCGACGGCAAGGAGATCGGCTTCGCGACCATGACGGACGCCACGCACTGGAGCTATGCCGACGGCGGCCTCTCCGACGGCGCCACCTACGTCTACACGGCGCGTGTGCAGGACGCGGCCTCCAACCCGGGCGCCGAATCGAACGCGCATGCGATCCGCATCGACACCGCAGCACCGGCGGCGACGGTGAAGCTGGTGCGTGCCGTCGACAACGTCGACCCGGTCTCGGGCGACATTCCCGCCGGCGGCACCACCAACGACGACACGCCGACGCTGGAGGGCACCCTCTCGGCGCCGCTGAGCGGCACCGAGCGGCTGAACGTGTTCCGCAACGGCCTGCTCGCCGGCGTCGCGAAGGTTACCGGCACCAGCTGGACCTTCGAGGACGCGGGCCTCGCCAGCGGCACCACCTACACCTACGAGGCGAGGGTCATGGACGCGGCCGGCAATGCCGGCGCCGCCTCCAACAGCCTGCGCTTCACGGTCAACACCTCGGGCGTCACGCAGACCGTCCAGATCCTCCGGGTGGACGACCAGGCCGCCCCGGTGAAGGGCAACGTGCCCGACGGTGGAACGACCAACGACACCGCGCCGACGCTCGGCGGCTCGATCTCCACCGCGCTGAATACGGGCGACGTGGTCCAGGTGCTGCGCGACGGCAAGGTGGTCGGCAACGCCACCGTCACGGGCACGACCTGGAGCTTCCGCGACAGCGGCCTCTCTGACGGCACGACCTACAGCTACGCCGCGCGGGTGGTCAATTCCGGCGGCAACGAGGGTGCGAAGAGCGCGGCCTACGCGATCACGCTCGACCTCGTCGCACCGGGCCAGACGGCGGCAATCACCGGCTACACCGACGACCAGGCCCCGCAGCAGGGCAGCTTCGCATCCGGCAGCGTCACCAACGACACCACGCCGCAGCTCGACGGCACCTTGAGCGCTGCGCTCGCGACCGGCGAGGCCGTGGTGATCTACAGGGACGGCAAGCGCATCGGCACCGCCACCATGTCCGGCGCCACGGCCTGGAGCTTCCAGGATTCAGGCCTGGCCGATGGCGCCATCTACAGCTACACCGCCAAGGTCGAGGATGCGGCAGGCAACGAAGGCCAGGCCTCGGCCGCCTTCACGCTGACCATCGACCGGACCGCGCCCGCCGCGGCACCTTCGATCGACAGCGTCATGGATGCAAAGGCGCCGGTCGTCGGCCCGATCACCTCCGGCAGCACGACCAACGAAACCCGTCCCCAGATGAAGGGGGCGGGGGCCGAGCCCAACGGCACGGTGAAGGTCTACGACAACGACACGCTGATCGGCACTGCGGTCGCCGACGGCTCGGGCAAGTGGAGCTTCACGCCCGAGGCCGGCAAGCCGCTGGCCAACGGCGCGCACAGCCTGAGCGCGAGCAGCGTCGATGCAGCCGGCAACGAGGGACCGAGGTCGGCGCCGCTGGCCTTCACGGTCGGCACCACCGCGCCGACGCAGGCGGCAACGATCACCGCCATCAGCGACGACACCGGCGCCAGCGCGAACGACTTCATCACCAGCGACACCACCCTCGTCGTGACGGTGACGCTGGACGCCGCGGCCGGCACCAGCGAGAAGGTGCAGCTCTCGCTCGACAACGGCACGAGCTGGCGCGATGCGACGCTGGTCTCGGGCAACACCTACCGGCTGGACAACACCGCCGTGCCGCTCGCGGCGGGCGACTACGTCTTCCAGGCGCGCGTCGTCGATGCCGCCGGCAATGCCGGCAAGTCGACCAGCCAGCGCGTGGTGATCGACATCCAACACTCGGCGGGCATCGCCATCGATATCGCGTCGATCAGCACCGACACCGGCGTCGCGGGCGACTTCATCACCAGCGACACCAGCCTGACCCTCAACGGCAGGCTGACCGGCACGCTGGCTTCCGACGAAACCGCGCAGATCAGCCTCGACGGCGGCGCCACCTGGGCCAACCTGATCGTCAGCGGCGGCAGCTGGAGCTACGTCGACGGCCGTGTGCTCACCGACGGCAGCCATGAGTACAGGGTGCGCGTGGTGGACACCGCCGGCAATCTTGCGGCGTTCGATGCCCGCACCGTGGTCATCGACACCTCGACGCCGACCGCCGGCAATGCGGTGGCCATCACCGCATACGCCGACGACGTCGAGCCGAATGCCGGCGACTACGCCAGCGGCACGAGCACCAACGACACCACGCCGGTGCTCAAGGGCACCGTCTCGGGCCTGAAGACCGGCGAGGTCGTGCAGATCGTGGAAGGTGGCGTGCTGCTCGGCACCGCCACCGTGCAAGGCACGTCGTGGGAGTTCAAGCTGCCGACGCTGGCCGACGCAAGCACGCACACCTACACCGCGGCCATCGCGAGCGCTGCCGGCACCCGGGGCTCCACCTCGGCGAACTTCACGCTGACGGTCGATGCCACCGCGCCGACGGACGCACCGGTCATCGACAGCGTCATCGATAACGTCGACCCGGTCCAGGGCCCGATCGCCCAGGGCGACACGAGCAACGACGCGCGCCCGGAACTCAAGGGCTCGGGCGCCGAACCCAACGGCACGGTGAACGTCTACGACAACGGCGTGCTGATCGGCAGCACCAAGGCCGACGCCTCCGGAAAGTGGAGCTTCGAGCCTGCTTCCGGCAAGGAACTGGCCGACGGCGTGCACAGCCTCAGGGTGAGCAGCGTCGACGCGGCGGGCAACGAAGGGCCGAAGTCGGCGCCGCTGGTCTTCAGCATCGACACGGTTGCGCCTTCGCAGACCGTGACGCTCTCGCGCGCCATCGACAACGTCGACCCGGTCTCGGGCAGCATTCCGGCCAACGGAAGCACCAACGACGACTCGCCCAGGCTGGAGGGCACCCTCTCCGCCGCGCTGGGCAGGTCGGAGCAGCTGCGCGTGTTCCGCAACGGCGTGCACGTGGGCAACGCGACCGTGAGCGGTACCGACTGGGTCTTCAACGACATCGGCCTTGCGAACGGCACCACCTATACCTACGAGGCCAGGGTCATGGACATGGCCGGCAACGCCGGCGCCGCCTCGAACAGCCTGCGCTTCACCGTCATCACTTCCACGGTCACGCAGGCGGTGCAGATCGTGCGTGTGCAGGACAACGTCGAACCGGGCCGCGGTGCCGTGGCCGACGGCGGGACGACCAACGACGCCGACCCGGTGCTCATCGGTTCGATCTCCGCCGCCCTGAACACGGGCGAGGTGGTCGAGGTGCTGCGCAACGGCGCCGTGATCGGTACCGCGACGGTGACAAACACCAGCTGGCGTTTCTTCGACAAGGGCCTCACGGACGGCGCGACCTACAAGTACACCGCCCGAGTCGTGAGTGCCGGCGGCAACCAGGGGGCGGAGAGCCTGGCCCATTCCATCACGGTCGACCTGACGGCACCAGCCCAGAAGGTGGCCATCACCGACTTCACCGACGACCGCGATCCGCAGACGGGCAACTTCGCATCCGGCACCACGACCAACGATGCGACGCCCCAGCTCAACGGCACGCTCTCGGCGCCGCTCGCGGCCAACGAGGTGGTGGCGGTCTACCGCAACGGCACGCGCATCGGCGTCGCCGCTGTGAGCGGCAACGCCTGGAGCTTCGAGGACAAGGGCCTCGACGACGGCAACACCTACCGCTACACCGCCCGCGTGGAGGACGCGGCGGGCAACCAGGGCAGCGCTTCGGCGGAGTTCACGCTCACCGTCGACAGGACCGCGCCCGCGACGACGCCTTCCATCGACAGTGCCATGGACGACGTCGCGCCGGTCACTGGCGCCATCGCATCGCGCGGCACGACCAACGATGCACGTCCCGAACTGAAGGGCTCGGGCGCGGAGCCGAACGGCACCGTCCACATCTACGACAACGGTACGCTGATCGGTACCGCGACGGCGGATGCATCGGGCAACTGGAGCTTCACGCCCGCGGCGGGCAAGGAGCTCGCCGATGGCCTGCACAGGCTCACGGCGAGGAACGTCGATGCGGCGGGCAACGAGGGCTCGCAATCGACGGCGGTGGTCTTCACGGTCGACACGATCGCGCCGACGGGCGCGCCTTCCATCGACCGCGCCGTCGACGACGTCGCACCGGTCACCGGCACCATCGCGTCCGGGGGCATGACCAACGATGCCCGCCCCGAACTGAAGGGAGCGGGAACCGAGCCCAACGGCATGGTGAACATCTACGACAACGGCAAGCTGATCGGATCCACCACGGCGGACAGTTCCGGCAAGTGGAGCTTCACGCCCGAAGCCGGCAAGGAACTGGCCGACGGCGCCCACAGCCTGACGGCGAGCAACGTGGATGCAGCCGGCAACGAAGGCCCCGCGTCGGCAGCGCTCGCCTTCACCGTCGATACGGTCGCTCCCTCGACCGCGCCTTCCATCGACCGCGCCGTCGATGACGTCGCCCCCATCGTCGGCGGCATCGCCTCCGGCGGTGCAACCAACGACGCGCGCCCCGACCTTGGCGGCAGCGGTGCCGAGCCCAACGGCGTGGTGAAGGTCTATGACAACGGCACGCTGATCGGCTCCACGACGGCGGATGGCTCGGGCAAGTGGAGCTTCACGCCCGACGCCGACAAGAAGCTGGCCGACGGCGCTCACAGCCTGACGGTGAGCAGCGTCGACAGCGCCGGCAATGAAGGCCCGAAATCGGCGCAGCTGAGCTTCACGGTCGACACGAAGGTGCCGGCCACCGAAGCGAAGATAACCGGCTACATCGACGATGCGGGCCCGTCCAGGGGTACCTTCGACAGCGGCACCACCACCGACGACGCCAACCCGGTGCTCACGGGTACGCTGACGGCCGCGCTCGGCACTGGCGACACCGTGAATGTCTACGAAGGCAGCACGCTGCTTGGAACGGCGACGGTGAGCGGCACCACCTGGACCTACGACCTCGGCGTTCTCGCGGACGGATCGACCCATACCTATCGCGCCGCAGTGGCGACCGGCGCGGGCACCCAGGGCAGCCTGTCCGGCAATTTCAGCCTGAGCGTCGACTACGCCGTCACGGTCAACCGCCAAACGACCGTCGACACCACGCCGCTCGTCTCGGGCGGCATCCCCTTCAAGCTGGTCAACGGCCAGTATCTGGAGGTCACGATCGCCGGCAAGACCTACAGCTCGGCCGATGGTTCGGTGGTGGTCGATTCGCAGCATGAAACCTGGTATGTGCAGGTCTCCTCCGCCGTCGCGGTGGGAACCTACGACGTCCGCGCAGTGGTCAGGAACGCTGCCGGAGCCCAGGTCACCGACGACGCGACCACCGGCGAACTCATCGTCGCCGCGGCGCCGACGGTGACCGTCGGGTCGGTGTCCAGCGATCCGAACCAGAAGGCGACCGCGTACACGCTCGGAGAGAACGGCATGTGGCGCATCCACAGCAACCAGACGATGCTCGATGCCAACGGGAGCGACAGCGCTTCGCTGGGCAGCTTCAAGCAGACCTCCCTCTTCAGCAACTACGGCAGCCCCTATGCCGGCCGCAACTACGTCCAGAACGCGACTTTCATGGACTTCAACCGCGACGGGTACATGGACCTGTTCGCGGAAGACAGCACCTATGACGACGGCCAGCAGGCGTTCATCTTCGATGGCAGCAGGTACACGGCGCTGCAGGTAGGTGCACCGTCTGCGGCAGGCGGCGACAAGCTCACGGCCGGCAGCGCGAACACCTACAGCTGGTTCGGCGGCGTGGTGGCCTTCGACAAGACCGGCGACGGCTTCGTCGACATGGCGTACGGCGACCAGACGCCGAACGACGCCACCAGCGGCGGCGGCTACGACTCGCAGATCGTGCTGAACATGGACGGCAGCATCCTGGGCATGGTGAAGGATGGCGGCTATACCGACGACAAGGCCTCCACGTCAGGCGCGCCGTACTCGAGCAACTACTACAACACCACCTTCGACATGGAACTGTCGGGCGTCGACCTGAACAACGACGGCAAGATCGATCTGGTCTATCACGCCACCGCAGGCCTTACGAAGCTCGGCGGGCCCTATGACGACCCGGCTACCAATGCCTATCTGGCCAGGAGCTCGAGTCCGTACCGTCTGGTCGTCGCCACCAACAAGGGCGATGGCACGTGGGAGAACACGCAGATCATCGAGAAGACCTTCCAGCGCGCGGACGACGATCCGGGCTACGGCAACGGCATCTCCATGACCTGGGCCGACTTCAACGGCGACGGCTACATGGACCTGTTCCTCAGCCGAGGCTACGGCACCACGACCGATGCGCAGTACCAGAGCCGCATCCTCTTCAACGATGGCGCCGGCAAGCTGAAGATGGACTACGGCTCGAAATATGCCGGTGTCGGCGAACAGCCGTCGGGCATGTACCTGCTCAACGACTCCTACTTCGGCTGGAATGGCACCACCCCGGCGATGAAGCGACTGCAAGGCGGACCTTCGATCGCGGTGGACTGGAACGGCGACGGCAAGATGGATGCCATCGAGCTGCCAGGCTTCGGCCCTACCGGTGGCCAGACGATCTATGGCATGTCGGGACCGATCAATCTCTACACGAACACGAGTTCGGCGAGCCAGGTGAAGTTCGACACCACCAACCTGCTCGGCGGGCAGAACGAGATTGGCTTCTGGAACGGCAGCGTGGCGAACAGCAACCTGGTCACCGGCGCCGTGGCGGTGGACATCGACTGGGACGGGGACCGGGACCTGCTTGCATTCACGCAGCTGGGCACCACGAAGTTCATCACCAATACCAACACGGTGGCCGACGGCACGTCGCTGCACTTCCGCATCCTGGATGCGCAGGGCATCAACGCGCTGTACGGAAACACGGTGCAGCTCTTCGATTCGAAGGGCAAGCTGGTGAGCACGCAGATGGTCAACCCGCAGTCCGGCAACCAGACCAACGACAGCTCGGCGATCGTCGATTTCTACGGGCTCGATGCGAGCGAGACCTACACCCTCGCACTCCTGCGCATCGTCAACGGCAAGGCGGCGGACGTGGGAGGCGCGGACAGCCTCGGAGGCAACACGATCGAGAACGTCAACAACGCCTGGACCGGCCTGAAGACCGGCGCGGCCAACCACGCCTTCGTGCTGACCGCCGAGTCCGGGACCAACGTCACCAATGCCGACATCGGCAACGGCATCGTCGGTACCGGCTACAACGACACCTTCTTCGCCACGCTCGGCAACGACAAGTACGAGGGCGGCGGGGGCACGGTGACGGTGTCTGGCGTCAGGGCCTGGAGCAACACCGGCGGCCTCGACGTCGTCGACTACAAGCTCGCCGGCAGCACGGCGCTGACGATCGACCTGAGCAAGGGCGGCGCGCAGAACACCGGCTTCGGCACTGCGAGTTTCCGCGATATCGAGGGCCTTGCCGGTGGAAGCGGCGCGGACGTCTTCACCGACAACGCGGCAGACAACCAGTTCGAGGGGCGTGGCGGCAACGATGTCTTCAACCTCACGGGCGGAGGCCGCGACACGCTGCTCTACAAGCTGCTCGCCTCCAGCGATGCCACCGGCGGCAACGGTGCCGACTCGGCGAACTCGTTCACGGTCGGGACCTTCGAGGCTACGGCGAACGCGGACCGCATCGACCTTCGGGAACTGCTGGTGGGCTATCAGGCGGATGCCGATGGCGCGGCGCGCTACATCAACGGCGTGGCCACGATCGACGCGGGCGAGACCATCGGCAACTACCTCCGCGTGGACGTCAGTGGCGGCAATACCACGCTGTACATCGATCGCGACGGATCGGGCGCCGCCTACTCGGCGACGCAGCTGATCACGCTCAACGGCGTGACCACCGACCTCGCAACGCTGCTGGCCAACCACCAGCTCGTGCTGGCCTGAGGCTTCTTGCCGGATCGGAGAAGGGTGCGCCCCGGCGCGCCCTTCTTCTCCGGACGAGCCCATGAAACCACGCATATGCTGAATCTTCGCAACATCTCCCGCGCCGTCGTCATCGGCGGCGGGACCGCAGGCTGGTTCTCGGCACTCACGCTGCGCCGCCTGTTCGCGCCGCAGGTCGAGGTGCGCGTGATCGAGTCGCCTGCCATCGGCATCGTCGGCGTCGGCGAGGGCGGCCTGCTCAACCTGATCGATGCGCTGCGCCGCAACGGCATCGGGCTCAACGAATTCGTGCGCGAGACCGGCGCCGCCTTCAAGCTGGGTTTCTGCTACGAAGGCTGGCGCACCGGGGAAGACGACGACCGCTACTACCACCTCTTCGGCCGGCCCGGCCTGCAGGAAATCGACTGGATGGAAGCCGGCTTCCATCCGCTGCTCTCGGGCATGGTGCACGAGGGCATGGAGCTTCACCGCTACATACCGGGCTTCGCGTCGATCGCGATCAATGCGTCGCAGCAGCAGGCCGCGGCGATGCTCCAGCTCGGCGCGAGCTCGGGCCTGTCGGCGTCCTTCCATTTCGACAGCCACAAGCTTGCCGACTACCTGCGCCGCGTGGCCGTCTCGCGCGGCGTGGTGCACCAGCAGGCCCGCGTCGAGGAACTCGTTTGCGACGCGCAGGGCATGGCGCGGGCGGTGCGGCTCGAAGGCGCCGAGGAGACCGTCGGGCTCGACCTGCTGGTCGATGCGTCCGGGCTGGCGCGGCTGGGCATCGGCGGCAAGCTGGGCGTGCGCTGGCGCTCGTTCTCCGGGTACCTGCTTCTCGATCGCGCCGTGCCCTTCCACATGCCGCACCCGCAGCCGAATCCTTCGCTGGTCACGCGGGCGATCGCGATGCCCGCGGGCTGGATGTGGCAGATACCGCTGGTGGAACGCGTGGGCGCCGGGTACGTCTTCAGCAGCGCGCATGCCGACGAGGCACAGGTCGTCGAGGAGATCCATCGCCGCATCGGCCCAGGGATCGAGCCGATGCGCACGCTCAGGTTCGAGCCGGGCCATTTCGAACAGGTTTGGGTCGGCAACGTCATGGCAGTGGGGCTGGCCTCGGGCTTCGTCGAGCCGCTGGAAGCGACTTCCATCGGCCAGATGCTGGAGCAGCTGCGCAACTTCGAGCGCATCGTCGCGGCCGGCGACGGCGTGGTGGCGGGGCACCTGATCGACGACTTCAACGAAGCCAATGCGCGGTGCTGGTCGGGCATCCGCGACTTCCTGCGCATGCACTACGACTGCCCTCGGCGCGACACCGCCTTCTGGCGCGACGTGGCCGAACTGCCGCTGCCGCCCAGCTACGCGGAACTGTGGGCGTGCTTCCAGCAGCGCACGCCGCGGATGGTGGACGTGCAGAACTACGCAATCAACGGATGGCAGGGAATCTTCCACGCCATCAATTGGCTCTTCGTGGCCGCGCCGCTGGGCGTCGTGCCGCGCAAGGCAGCCGCAGCCGAACTGCAGGGCCTGCCGTCCGCCAGCCGTGCGCGCGTGGCTGCCTACATCACCCGGATGCGCGAACTCGGCGCAGCCGGCGACTTTTCTTCGAAGGGGGACCGATCCGCGTGAAACCAGGCACACACCTCTGCGCAGCCGCATGGCTGGCCCTTGCGGGCCTGCCCGCGGCGGCGCAGGAATCCGTCGAACTGAAGGCGTCGCGGCGGCTCGCGCCGAGCGCGCTGGCACGGGAGCTGGGGGCGCGGTCCGGCGCTGCGCTGCCCTCCACGCTGCAGGCCCCGCAGGCTCTGCAGGCCGGGCAGGACTCGAAACCCCTGGAGCTGGCCGATGCCGTGCGCCGCGCGGTGGCGCGCCATCCCTCGATCACCGATGCCATCGCCACGCTGGCGCAGCAGTCGGGCGGCGTCGAGGTGGCGCGCGCCGGCTACTACCCGCAGGTGAAGCTGGGCATGGGCGCCGGCCTCAACAACAGCGGCAGTTCGGGCGCGGGCCGGGGCCGCGGCAACGGTGTTCTGGCGAGTGCTTCGCTGTCGCAGATGCTCTACGACTTCGGCAAGGTCTCGGGGGCGGTGGACCAGTCCGAGGCGCAGGTGCGGCGCCAGCAGGCCATCGTGCTGCGGCAGATCGACGCCGTTGCGCAGCAGACCGCCGAGGCCGTGGTCAGGGCACACCGCTATCAGTCGCTCGCCGCGATCGCGCAGGAGCAGGTCAAGGCCGTCGAGAGGGTGCTCGAAACCGCGCGGCTGCGCGCGAAGTCGGGCCTGAGCACCAAGGCCGATCCGCTGCAGGCGGAGTCGCGCGTCGAGAGTGCGCGCGCCAACCTGCTGCAGGTGAAGTCGCTGCTCGCGCAGTCGCGCGAGCGCCTGGCGACGCTGCTGGGTGGTGCGGCCCCGGCGCTGGTCGCGCCGCTTCCGCAACAGCTGGCCAGCGAGCTGCGCATCGACCAGGCGCCGGACGCCAGCCTGCTTCCCGACGTGCTGACCGCCGAGGCCGACCGGCGCGTGGCCGCCGCCCAGCTCGAGATCGCGAAGGCGCAGCGCTATCCGACGCTGAGCCTCGACGTCTCCGCCAACAAGGCCATGGGCGGCGTCAATCCCGCCACGATGGAGCGCAACGGCATGCACCACACGGTGATGTTCAACCTCTCCAGCGCGATCTTCCAGGGCGGCGCGATGGATGCACAGGTGCGCTCGGCCACCGCCGCCGAGGAGGCCGCGCGCATGCGCATCGATACCGCCCGCCTGAATGCGGGCGACCAGATACGCAGCTTCCGCGAGCAGGTCGCCGGCGCGCAGGCGCGGCTGGGCGTGCTGGCCGAACGCCGCCGCAGCATCGGCGAGGCGCGCGACCTCTACCGCGAGCAGTACACGCTGGGCACACGCTCCATCCTCGACCTGCTCAACGCCGAGCAGGAGATCCACCAGGCCGCGGCCGACCAGGAGGCCGTGCTGCACGACCTCTGGGAGAGCCGCATCGGCTACATCGGCGCGACCGGGCAGGGCCGCGCCTTCTACGGTCTCGACAACACCACCGTCCAGGGAATGGAACTGCTTCCATGAAACTGCCTCCGCAGTACACCAGCTGGCTCGACGCCATGCTCTATGTCGCACGCCACTACGGCATCGGCGCCTCGCAGGAACGCGTGCGCGTCTCGCTGGCCTGGGAGCGCGGCGCACCGATGGACACGCTGCTCGAGCACATGGCGCGGCACCTGGGCCTCTCGTTGCGGCTCGATGCCTTTTCCAGCGCGCAGCTCGACCCATGGCGGCTGCCGCTGGTGGTGGAGTTCGACAACGGCGAAGTCGGCGTGGTGCGGGCGGCCGATGGCAACGGCAAGCTGGGCGTGCTGCTCGGCGGCGACCACGGGCTCGAAACCGCGCTGTCCGCCGAGGAGCTGCAGCGGCGCGCAAGGCGCTCCGCCATCCTGCGACCCAACACCGCGGTTCCCGACGCGCGCGTGGACGGCTACGTCAAGCCCTACCGTTCCAACTGGTTCTGGGCCATCGCGCTGCGCGACTGGCGCCGCTACGGCGACATCGTGCTGGCCTCGGTTTTCGCCAACGTGCTGGCACTGGCCTCGACGATCTTCTCGATGCAGATCTACGACCGCGTGGTGCCCGCTCAGTCGGAATCATCGCTCTGGGTACTGTTCGGCGGCGTCATGCTCGCCGTGGCCTTCGAGTTCCTGCTGCGCATGTCGCGCACGCACATCTCCGACGTGATCGGCAAGCGGGCCGACCTCAAGGTGTCGGACATCGTCTTCGGCCACGCGCTGCGGGTGCGCACCGATGCACGCTCCAAGTCCACAGGCTCCTTCATCGCGCAGGTGCGCGAGGTCGAGCAGGTGCGTGAGCTGCTCACTTCCACCACGATCGGCGCCGTGGCCGACCTGCCGTTCTTCGTGCTCTTCCTGGTCGTGCTGTGGCTGGTGGCCGGGCCGCTCGCGCTGGTGGCGCTGGCGGCCGTGCCGCTGCTGGTGATTCCGGGGCTGCTGATCCAGAAGCCGCTCGCGCGGCTGGCCAGCGAGGGCATGCGCGAATCGGCGCTGCGCAACGCGCTGCTGGTCGAGGCCGTCGAGGGCCTGGAAGACATCAAGCTCCTGCGTGCGGAGCCGCGCTTCCAGAACCAGTGGAACCACGCCAACGATGTCTCGGCCGGCGTCAGCATGCGCCAGCGATTTCTCACGGGATTGCTCATGACCTGGACGCAGGAGTTGCAGACCATCGTCTACGCCGTGGTGCTGCTGGCGGGCTGCTTCCTCGTGATGAGAGGCGAAATGACCACCGGCGCGCTGGTCGGTTCGTCGATCCTCGCATCGCGCATGATCGCGCCGCTCGCGCAGCTCTCGGGCGTGTTCGCGCGCTGGCAGCAGGCCAAGGTGGCGCGCGCCGGGCTCGACCAGCTCATGCAGCGCCCCGTTGATCAGCCCGAGCGCGCGCGGCTGGTGCATGCGGCGGCACTGCAGGGGCGCTACAACGTCACGGGCATCGAATTCCGCTACGGCAAGGACGACAGGAGCCCGGCGTTCGCGGCCGCGCAGCTGCAGATACAGCCCGGCGAGAAGATCGCGCTGCTGGGACGCATGGGCGCCGGCAAATCCACGCTGCTGCAGCTGCTGGCCGGCCTGCAGGCGCCGCAGCGCGGCAACGTGTCGCTGGATTCGCTCGACATCTCGCTGATCGATCCGTCCGACCTGCGCCGCGACGTGGGGCTGCTGACGCAGAACGCGCGGCTCTTCCACGGCTCGATCCGCGAGAACATCACCATGGGCATGCCACTGGCGACCGACGAGCAGGTGCTGGAGGCCCTCGCCATGGCCGGCGCCTTGCCCTTCGTGCAGTCGCGCCCCGAAGGGCTGGCCGAGATGGTCCACGAAGGCGGCCTCGGCCTCTCGGGTGGCCAGCGGCAGGCGCTGCTGCTCGCGCGCACGCTGATACGCCAGCCTTCGGTCGTGCTGCTGGACGAGCCCACCGCGCACTTCGACGAAGTGACCGAACGCCAGGTCATCGATTCGCTGGGCGACTGGCTGGCGCCTCGCACGCTGGTGGTGGCTACGCACCGCATGCCGGTGCTGCACTGGGTGGACCGGATCATCGTGGTCGATGGCGGACGCCTGGTGATGGATGGTCCGAGGGACCGCGTGATTGGAGAGCTTTCCCATGGCAACAGCAACGCCTGAGGCAGGCCGCCCCCATGCGGGCGGCGGTGCGGTGGTGGTGGCCGACGCCGCGCAGACGGCACAGGCGGCACAGGCTGCGCAGAAGACGGTCGCCGAGCTGCCCGCGCGGCCGGCCCCGGCCACGCCCGCCGCACCGGCAGGCACGGCTGCGCCGAACAAGCCGCCGGCCCGGTATCCGGTGGCGTCCACCGCCGCGCGCTACTCGCCGCCGGAGCCGCCGCTGCCGCGTTCGTCGCTGGTCGTCTGGATCGTCAGCGCGGCGCTGCTCGCGCTGCTGGCGTGGGCCTGGTGCTTCGAGCTGGACGAGGTGTCCACCGGCACCGGAAAGGTGGTGCCTTCGTCGAAGGAGCAGATGGTGCAGTCGCTCGAAGGCGGCATCCTGGTCGAGCTGAAGGTGCGCGAGGGCGACATCGTCGAGGAGGGCCAGGTGCTCGCGCAGCTCGACAGGACCAAGACCGAGTCGACCGTGCAGGAGAGCGCGTCCCGCGTGCGCGCGGCGCTGGCCATGTCGGCGCGGCTGACGGCGGAGGTGGGCGGCTCGCCGCTGGAGTTCCCGCCCGAGGTGCGGGCCGACCCCGACCTCGTGCGCACCGAGACCGCGCTCTACCGTTCGCGCCGCGAGCAGCTCTCCAGCAGCCTCGCCGGCGTGACGCAGGCGCTGGCCCTGATGCGCAGCGAGCTCGCGCTGACCGAGCCGCTGGTGTCGCGCGGCGCCGCGAGCGACGTGGAGGTGCTGCGGCTGAAGCGCCAGATCAACGAGGCCGAGAGCAAGGCGGTCGACATCCGCAGCCAGTACTACGTGAAGGCGCGCGAGGAGCTCGCCAGGGCCAACGCCGAGATCGAGGCGCAGCGCTCGGTGACGCGCGGGCGCTCCGATTCGCTCACGCGCCTGACCTTCGTCTCGCCGGTGCGCGGCATCGTCAAGGACACCGCGTTGACAACGGTGGGCGGCGTGCTGCCGCCGGGCGGCAAGCTCATGGAGATCGTGCCGCTCGACGAGAAGCTGCTGGTGGAGGCGCGCATCTCGCCGCGCGACGTGGCCTTCATCCATCCGGGGCAGGAGGCGACGGTGAAGGTCACGGCCTACGACTACGCCATATTCGGAGGCCTGCCGGGCAAGGTGACGACGATCTCGCCCGACACCATCCAGGACGACGTGAAGCGCGACGTGTACTACTACCGCGTGTACATCCGCACCGATGCCGACCACCTGATGAACAGGAGCGGCAGGAGCTTCCCGATCGTGCCCGGGATGATCGCCTCGGTGGACATCCACACCGGCAGCAAATCGGTGCTCGACTACCTGATCAAGCCGCTCAACAAGGCGCGCGAAGCGCTTCGCGAGCGCTGAAGCCAAGCGACAACAGGAGGGCGACAATGGCCAGGAAGGGCTCGACCAGGACGAAGGCACCGGTTCCGGCGCGCAGGCCGGCGATCACGCAGCAGGCGCTCGATGCGCTGGGCACGCGCTTCCGCACGGCCTTTGCGCAGGCAGACTACGAGAAGGCGCGGGGCTTCGCGGCGCAGGCGTGGGAGGCCACGCACAGCCCGCAGCCGCTGGCCGACGTGGCGCTGTGCCTGCTGCGGCTCGGCCAGCCGCAGCAGGCCTACCACCTCTACCTGCGCATCGTCGGCGAACTCGGGACCGCCAATACCTGCGACGGCCTGGCCGAGGCGGCCGGGCAGCTCGGCAAGCGCGACGAGGTGCGCAGGTTCGGCTCCGAGTCGCTGCGCCTGAAGATGCTGGAGGCCGACAAGGAGCAGGCCGCCGCCACGGTGGGCCTGCCTGCGCCGCGCTGCTTCGACGAGCGCAACCGCCATCGCAACCTCATCGCCTTCAGTCTCTTCGGCGGCGACCCGCGCTACTGCGAGATGGCGGTGCTCAACGTGCGGGCCGCGCGCGAGTTCTTCCCGGCGTGGCTGTGCCGCTTCTACGTCGACGACTCGGTGCCGGCCGACGTCTGCGGCCGGCTGATGCGAGAGGGCGCCGCGGTGATCGACGTGCGCTCCATCGGCGGCCAGGACCTGCCGGGGACCATGTGGCGCTTCCTCGCGCTCGACGATCCCGCGGTCGACCGGGTGCAGTTCCGCGATGCCGATTCGCTGCTGTCCACGCGCGACCAGGCGGCTGTGCGCGCGTGGTGCGCGTCCGACCGCTGGTTCCATGTGATGCGCGACTATCACTCGCACACCGAGCTGATGCTCGCCGGCATGTGGGGCGCGTGCGCGGGCGTGCTCTGGGACATGGCGGGCGACATGCGCGCGTACCTGCGCAGCCGGCCTTTTTCGTCGCGTTATGCAGACCAGCATTTCCTGCGCCACCGGGTGTGGAAGGTCGCCCAGCGCAGCCTGCTCATGCACGACGAGTGGTTCGACCTGCCGGGCAGCCAGCCTTTTCCGCCCCACTTGCCGATGACGGTGGACGCGCGCTACGCCCACGTGGGCGCCAATATCGGCGCGCCCTCGATGCATGTGCTGCACGATGCACCCGACGGCACGCAGGTGCGCTGGACCCTGTACGACGCCGCGGGCCAGGCCGTCTGCAGCTACGACGCCGTCGTGCGCGGCAACGGCTACGAGGCCAGCATTCCGGCACCCTACGCCGCCGAGATCTCGGCCGGGCGCTGGAAGGTTGTCACGCGCTGATGCGGCGCGGCGAGGAGGGCGCCGCGGTCAGAAAGGCTCGACCGGCAGCGCGCGCTTGTGCGCGCTCTTGCGATGCGTGGCGAGGATGATGCGCCGCGCCTCGGCCGACACCGGCTTGCCTTCGAGGAAGTCGTCGATCTGCTCGTAGGTCACGCCGAAGGCGTCCTCGTCGGGCTTGCCCGGCACCAGCGATTCGAGGTCGGCCGTGGGCACCTTGTAGACCAGCGCGTCGGGCGCGCCCAGCAGCTGGGCCACGGCGCGCACGCGGCGCTTGTTGAGGCCGGTCAGCGGCGTGATGTCGGCCGCGCCGTCGCCGAACTTGGTGAAGAAGCCCATCAGCGCCTCGGCCGCATGGTCGGTACCGATGACGATGCCGTCGTGAGCGCCCGCCACCGCGAACTGCGCGATCATGCGCTGGCGCGCCTTGATGTTGCCAAGCACGAAGTCTTCGTGCACCGCGTCGCGGAACTTCAGGTCGCCTGCCTTCAGCGCCGCGAGCATGGCATCGGCGGCGGGGCGGATGTCTACCGTGACCGTGCGGTCGGGCTTCATCACCACGAGCGAGGCCTGCGCCTCGGCCTCGTCCTTCTGCACGCCGTAGGGCAGCCGCATCGCGATGAAGCTCGCGTCGTAGCCGGTGGCGCGCAGCTTCTCGACCGCGCGCTGCGCGAGGCAGCCGGCGGTCAGCGAATCGACGCCGCCGCTGATGCCCAGCACCAGCGTCTTCAGGCCGGTCTGCTTCAGGTAGTCCGCGAGAAAGTCGACGCGCCGCTCCAGTTCGCGGGCTGCGTCGAAGACGGGCGCGACATGCAGCGCCGCGATGATTTCGCGCTGTGTGTCGTCGACGGGAGACAGATCTGCACTCATGGGGTTTGCTCGTGTGAAGGGGATCAGAAGTCCACAAGGCTGAGGCCGATGCTCAGCACGGTGCGCTTGCGGTTGTAGTCCACCAGCGTGTCGCCGTAGCCCGAGAACAGCTGCGTGTGGAAGCGCAGGTTGCTCTTGGTCGGGTCGCCGATGGCCTTGAGCCACTCGAGGCGGATCGAGCCTCGGCCGCTGTCGCGCAGGTTGTTGCGCACGGTCACGGCGAGCTGGTTGTCGCGGTTGAGGTTCCAGCGGCCGGTGATCTCGGCGCGGCCGTAGTAGTCGGCGATGTCGGGGTTGTCGTCCTTCGCGGCGCTCTCGGAGATGCGCTTCCAGATGCGGCCGGTGATGGTGAAGCGGTCGTCCAGCTCGGCGCCGCCCATCAGGTACACGCGGTTCCAGCTGCGCGACAGCGGCAGGCTCTGGCCGTTCGACTGGTGCACGATGCCCAGCCCCGAATAGCGCCAGCGCCAGCCGCCCGGCAGCTTGAAGTCGGTCGGGTAGACGTACATCAGCTCGGGCTCGTGGTCGGTGGTGCGGAAGGGGCGCGAGATGGAGCCGTTGAAGAGTTGCCAGGTCGACTGCTGGCTGTAGGCGAACCACAGCGAGTCCTTTTTCACCGGGTCGTTCTGCGTGAGCATGCCCTGCGCGAGCTTGGTGCGCACCGACAGGCCGATGCGCATCTCGTTGGCCTGATAGGCCACCGGGTCGGCGGTGTGGCCGGCCGAAGGCGAGGTGGGCGTGTCGGGCTTCCTGGTGGCGGCCGATGCCGACACGTTGAGCGGGCGATAGCCGCGGAAGCCGAAGGTGCCGCAGTCGGTGGCGTTCTCCAGTTCCCAGAAGCGCGAGAGCGCCGAGTACTGGCGGTCGCGGCAGCCCTCGGTGGTGGCCACCGAGACCACGCGCGTGGCGGGAACCGTTCCATCGACCGGCGGCTGCGTGCTCGCGAGCACCGGCGGGGCGGCCGGCACCGCCGCGGCGGGCAGCGTCTGCTGCTGCGCCCATCGGTCGAAGCAGGCCAGTCGCGCCTCGTTGTTGGCGCCCAGCGCGGCGCACTGTTGCCAGGTGAGCTGCGAATCCGCCAGCGGGCTCGCAGGCTTGTCCACCGCCTGCGCATGGGCCATGCCCGTCGCGCCGCCGAGGCATGCGGCCACGGCCGCGAGCGTGTTGAACCTGAAGCGAGATCGCGGCGAGATGGTGGTCGTCTTCGTCATTGCTTCTTTCCTTCCTGTGACGCCGGCGGCGCCGTCTTGCTGAGCACGAACGGGTGCGTGCTCTCGTCGGCCGCATTGCGCCACGTGCCCCTGAATTCGCGACCGCACGATCCGGTCTGCAGCTTGCCCGACCACACGCCGCTGATGGCGCGGCCGTCCTGCGACTCGTCGATGGAAAGCGCGCCTTCGTCGTCCACGTCGCCCGCGAGCTGCGCGACCGTGGCCTTCGCCGCGTTGGCGCCGTTGCGCGTGATGGTGCCGCGCACGCCGTCGTAGTCGGGGTGCTTGCCCAATTGCACGACGGCCACGGCGGGCAGGTTGTCGAAGCGCGCTTCCCATTGGCCGTAGAGCGATTCCAGCGGCAGGTCGCGAGCGTCCGCGGGGCAGTCGGCGCTGCCGCCGCGCATCGAGGCGCAGCCGGCCAGCGCGATGAGCGCGCCGGCCAGCAGCGCGGCGGTTGCGGTGGTCTTCTTCGTCGTCATCGTCTTCATCGTCGTCATGACCCAGCCGCCGCGGCGGCGGCCTTGGCCGCGCTGTCCTGCGCCTTGCGCGCGAACTCGGCGCGCAGTGCCTTGAGCTTCTCGCGCGGGTCTTCCT
The DNA here is from genome assembly GCF_048302515.1 of Variovorax sp. 350MFTsu5.1. Classification (NCBI taxonomy): domain Bacteria; kingdom Pseudomonadati; phylum Pseudomonadota; class Betaproteobacteria; order Burkholderiales; family Comamonadaceae; genus Variovorax; species Variovorax sp. 350MFTsu5.1. The sequence goes on from NZ_CP157620.1 coordinate 881,794, forward strand.
TGGTGGTGGTCTTGTCCAGGCCCATCTCGGCGATGAAGCGGCTGGGCACGCAGGGCACCATCTCGCGGCCCTGCTTGCGCTTCTTGGTCCAGCTCACGGCCAGGCTGCGCTGCGCGCGGGTGATGCCCACGTACATCAGGCGGCGCTCTTCCTGCAGGCGCTGCAGCGTGTCCTCGCTCACCTGCTGCTGGCGGCCGTTGTCGTCGTCGAGCTTGAAGGGCAGCAGGCCCTCGCTCACGCCGATGAGCATCACGTGCGGCCATTCGAGGCCCTTGGAGGCGTGCAGCGTGGAGAGCGTGACCACGTCCTGGTCCTGCTCGCGCTCGCTGATGGTGGACAGCAGCGAGATGGTCTGCGCCACCTCGAGCAGGCTCTTGCGCTCGCTCTCGATGCCGCCGCTGTCGGCGCCCGAGGCGTCGTCGAGCGTGCCGCCGGCGCGCTGCGACATCCAGTCGACGAACTCCAGCACGTTGGTCCAGCGCGAGGCCGCGGCGGCTTCGCTGTCCTCGCCGTCGTACAGGTGCTTCTCGTAGTCGATCTCCTTGAGCCAGTCGAGCATGAAGGTGCGCGAGTCTTCCGCGCCCATGGTGCGGCGCGCGCGGTATTCGAGGTCGTTGATGTAGCGGCCGAACTCATGGATGCCCTCCAGCGTGCGCTTGGGCATCACGCTGGGCAGCGAGGGGCTGAAGAGCGCCTCGAACAGGCTCAGCTTGTACTGGCTCGCGAAGGTGCCGAGGCTGGCGAGCGTGGTGTGGCCGATGCCGCGCTTGGGCGTGGTGATGGCGCGCAGGAACGCCGGGTCGTCGTCGTTGTTGACCCACAGGCGGAACCAGCCGCACAGGTCCTTGATCTCGGCACGGTCGAAGAAGCTCTGGCCGCCGGAGACCTTGTACGGGATCTGCGCCTTGCGCAGCGCCTGCTCGAACACGCGCGCCTGGTGGTTTGCGCGGTAGAGGATGGCGAAGTCGCGGTACTCCTTGTACTGCTTGCCCTGCGTGGTGGCCTCGCCCGCGCGGATGCTCACGATGCGCGCCACTGCGCGCTCGGCCTCGTGCACCTCACTGTCGGCGTCGACGATGCGCACCGGCTCGCCTTCGCCGAGCTCGGAGAACAGCGTCTTCGGAAAGAGCTTGGGGTTGGGCCCGATCACGTTGTTGGCCGCGCGCAGGATGGCGCTGGTGGAGCGGTAGTTCTGCTCCAGCTTGATGACCTTGAGCGCCGGGTAGTCGACCGGCAGCTTGCGCAGGTTGTCCAGCGTGGCGCCGCGCCAGCCGTAGATGGACTGGTCGTCGTCACCCACCGCGGTGAAGTGGCCGCGCTCGCCGGCCAGGGCCCTGAGCACGTCGTACTGCGTGGCGTTGGTGTCCTGGTATTCGTCGACCAGGATGTGGCCCATCATCGCCTGCCACTTGGCGCGCACTTCCGGGAATTCGTAGAGCAGCTTCAGCGGCATGCCGATGAGGTCGTCGAAGTCCACGCTCTGGTAGGCCAGCAGGCGCTCCTCGTAGCGGGCCATGATCTTCGCGGTGATGCGCTCGTTGTCGTCGGCGGCCTGGGCCTCGGCCTGCGCCGAGGTCAGGCCCATGTTCTTCCACTTGCTGATGGTCCACTGCCAGATGCGGGCGGTGGCCGCGTCGGTGGTGCCGCCGGCGTCCTTCAGGATCTTCGTCACGTCGTCGGCGTCGAGGATGCTGAACGCGTTCTTCAGGCCCAGCACGCCGCCGTCCTCGCGCATCATGCGCACGCCCAGTGCGTGGAAGGTGCACACCACCACCTTGCGCGCGTCCTTGCCGATGAGGTCTTTCGCGCGCTCGCGCATTTCGGCCGCGGCCTTGTTGGTGAAGGTGATGGCCGCGATGCGCTGCGGCTCGATGCCCGACTGGATCAGCCGGCCGATCTTGTGGGTGATGACCCGCGTCTTGCCCGAGCCCGCGCCCGCGAGCACCAGGCAGGGACCGCTCATGTAGTTGACCGCTTCGAGCTGCGCGGGATTGAGTCCGTGAGACATGGGAGAAAAAGAGAACCGAGGGAACCGGGAGAGCCGAGAAAAACGCCGTGGGGAACGGCTGGCGCAAAGCGGCCAATGATACGGGGCCGGCCCTACCGGGGTTGTAGGCCGGCGGCGCCGATCCGGCCAACCGGCGGTGGCAACGACAATGGGGCGTGCTGCCTGTATTCCTTGTTACTTTCCCTTTCTTCGCGCTGATCGCGGCCGGCTACGGCGCTGCGCGCGCCCGCATCCTGCCGCTGGACGCCATTCCCGGCCTCAACACCTTCGTGCTGTATTTCGCGCTGCCGTGCATGCTGCTGCGCTTCGGCGCGGGCACGCCCATCGGGCAACTGCTGGACGGCAGCGTCGCACTGGTTTGGGGCATCTGCGCGCTGGCGGTGGTTGCGGGCGTCGTGGCCTTCACACGCAACGCGCGCGTGGGCTGGAACGACGCCGCGTTCGGCGCGCTGGTGGCGGCGTTTCCGAACACCGGTTTCATGGGTGTGCCGCTGCTGGTGGCCATCCTCGGCGCGCAGGCGGCGGGGCCGATCATCATCACAATCGCGTTCGACCTGGTCGTCACTTCGTCGCTGTGCATCGCGCTGTCGCGGCTCGACGGGGCCGGTGGCGCCGGGCGGCACGGCGCCATGCTGGCCGCGCGCAAGGCGCTGCGCGGAATTCTCGTGAACCCGATGCCGTGGTCGATCCTGCTGGGCGTGCTGCTGTCGGCCGCGCGCTGGCCGCTGCCGGGGCCCGTCGAGCGCACCATCGCCATGCTGGCCGACGCGGCCTCGCCGGTGGCGCTCTTCACCATCGGCGCGGTGCTGGCCCGCTCGGCGCTGCTGGCGCGCGAGCACGACGCCAGCGCGGCGGTGGCCGAGGCCATGGGCGCCACGGGCCGCGTGTCTGCGTCCAGGGCGCCCAAGGCGCCGTGGAGCGACGTGCTGCCGGTGGTGGCGGTGAAGCTGCTCGCGCATCCGCTGCTGGTGTGGGCCCTGGGGCTGGGCGCCATCGCGCTGAGGCTGCCGCTTTCGCAGCCGGCGCTCGTCACCATCGTGCTGGTCGCGGCGCTGCCGAGCGCGAGCAACGTGTCGATGCTGGCCGAGCGCTTCGGCGCGGACAACGGGCGCATCGCCCGCATCATCCTGTGGACGACGGTGATTGCCTTCCCGAGCTTCCCGCTCGCCGTGAGCGCGCTACGGGGTTAGCACGCCGAGCTTGAAGGGGTCGGCATCGGCGAGCCGCTCGCACTTCGAGAAATCGCGGCCTTGCGTGCCGTCGCAGTAATAGGTGTTGTAGACGCGGCCGAAGAGCGTGGGGCTCGCGGTGAAGAGCACGCCGTGGTCGGGCTGCCAGTTGTCCCTGGCCGCCGCTGACGCCGCGCTGGTCTCCATGGCCTTGGCGGAAGCCGACGTGGGCGTGAACTCGGCCAGCGTCTTGTGGGCCTCGTCGCCGCGCCAGCGTATTGCCAGCTCGGCGGGGGTGGGGCGCTGCGCCACAGGCAGCAGGATGCCGTTGACCTGCAGGCCGTAGCCGAAGCGGTGGGTCCTGCCGGCCAGGAAGGCGTAGGCGCAGGCCGCCATGCACTGGCCGCGCACCTCGGTCTGCACGCCGCTCGCGCGGATGGCGTCGGCGAATGCGCCGGCTGCTTCGGCGGTACCGCCGAAAGAGTCCTCGAAGACCACGGTATGGACTGTTCCGCTGCCGAGCTGCTCGGTGAACTCCTTGATCATGGTGCCGTCGAGCATGCCCGACACCACGAGGCGGCTGCCCTGCAGCTCCAGCTCGGCGGCAGGGGCCGCTGGCACGGCGAAGGCAAGGACGAGGCCGGCAAGGCCCGATGCCAGCGAGAGGGACCAACCAGGGAGGAACGGCGGTTTCACGGTGACCTACCTTTGCAACCAGTGAGCGAGGCAGTTTGGAGTTCGCAATCCGCAGCGGGTTCGCGTCTTTACAGCTTGAGCAGCGCCGGGGTGCGCCGTCAACTCTTTTTTCACAAATTTGCGGTAGTTCCGGGCATGTCGTAAGACATAGCTATCCGCTACCACTTCAGATGAATGCTTGGGTTTGCAGGTGCGCTGCTACAGTGCTTCCAAGTCAAAGATGTGAATGGGGCGCGCGATGGCAATTCTGGTTCGCATCCTTCTGTGGCTGGCCTGGCTCTCGGCGGTCGGCTGGTTCTGGCATGCCGGCAAGTTCGGCACCGCCACGGCGATCGCGTTCGCCGCGCTGAGCCTTGTGGTGTTCGCATGGCCCGTGAGCGTCGCGCGGCGCAGGCACAACGAACTTCGCTACGTGGACATGGGCAAGGAGCCGACCGGCTACCACTGAAACCGCGGTCTGAGGGCCGACCGCGCCCGCACGCTCAGATGCTGTGCGGATCGACGTCGATCAGCCAGCGGATCACGCCCTTGCCCTGCGGCGTTCGCCTCAGTTCGTGCAGCAGCGGCTGCCACGCCGCAAGCAGCTTCTGCAGCGCGGCGCGCGAGGGGCTTTCGATCAGCATCTGCGCGCGCTCCACGTTCGCCACGCGCTGTATCGCCAGCGGCACCGCCGGATAGCGTGTGACCACGTCCGCGCCCGGCAGCGACTCGGCCTGGTCGGCCGCCGTGTTCAGGAAACCCTGTGCCACCGACTGTTCGCGCGCGTCGGCCCGCAGCAGCGCCTGGAACGCGAAGGGCGGCATTCCGGCGGCGCGGCGCTCGTCGAGCTGCTGCGCGGCGAAGGCGGTGTAGTCGTGCCTGCGCAGCGCCATGAAGAGCGGGTGCTGCGCGTGGTGCGTCTGGATCCACATCTCGGCCGTCGCGCCCTGCGCCGCGAGGTACGCGGCGTCGCGGCCCGCGCGGCCGGCCGACTGCATCAGCAGGCTGAAGAGCCGCTCCGGCGCGCGGAAGTCGCTGGAGAACAGCGCGCCGTCGGGGTTCACCGCGGCCACCAGCGTGATGCGGCGGAAGTCGTGGCCCTTGGCGATCATCTGCGTGCCCACCAGCACGTCGACCTCGCCCGCGTGCACGGCCGCGAGCTGAGATTCGAGCGCGCCCTGCTTCTTGGTGCTGTCGGCGTCGATGCGCGCGATGCGAACCGCGCCGCCGTCGGGCCGCTTCACCGACGAGAACAGCTCTGCCAGATGCTCCTCGAGCCGCTCGGTGCCGCGGCCCACGGGCGCGATGTCGGGGTTGCCGCAGGCTGGGCAGGCGCGCGGCACGCGCTCGGTGAAGCCGCAGTGGTGGCAGCGCAGCGTGCGGTCGATCTTGTGGAACACGCGGTATGCGCTGCAGTGCGGGCATTCGCTCTTCCAGCCGCAGTCGCCGCAGGCCAGCACCGGCGCATAGCCGCGCCGGTTGAGGAAGATCATGCTCTGCTCGCCGCGCGCGATGCGCTGGCCGATGGCGTCGAGCAGCGCGCCCGAGATCACCGTCTTCGGCGGCTGCAGGTTCATGTCGACCAGCCGCACGGCCGGCAGCTCGCCCGCGCCGATGCGCGAGGGCATGGCCAGCCGCACATAGCGCCCGCCGGGGTCTTCGCCCTCGGCGGGGCGGCTCTGGTGCCAGCTTTCGAGCGAGGGCGTGGCCGAGCCCAGGATCACCTGGGCCTTCTCGCGCTGGCCGCGCCACACGGCGAGGTCGCGCGCGGAATAGCGCGCGCCTTCCTGCTGCTTGTAGCTGGGGTCGTGTTCCTCGTCGACCACGATGAGCTTCAACGCCGGTATCGACGCGAACACCGCCATGCGCGTGCCCAGCACGATGCGCGCCGCGCCGCTGTGCGCCGCGAGCCAGCTCGCCAGGCGCTGCGGGTTGGTCATGCCGCTGTGCAGCGACACCACCGCCTCCTCGCCGAAGCGCGCCTTGAAGCGGGCTTCGAGCTGCGGCGTGAGGTTGATCTCGGGCACCATCACCAGCGCCTGAGCCTCGGGCTCGCGCGCGAGCAGGTCGGCCACGCAGCGCAGGTACACCTCCGTCTTGCCGCTGCCGGTGCTGCCGGCCAGCAGGAAGGTGCCTGTTCCCTCCTCGATGCGCGCCAGCACGGCGGTCTGCTCGGCGCTCAGCGCCACCGGGTTCGACGACTCGGCCGTCTGCGCCACCGGCCCGGCCGCGCTCTTGCGCTTGAGCCGGCGCGCGAGCTGCGCCGTCGACAGGTCGCGCAGCTGCGGCGGCAGGGCGGCCAGCGCGATCTCGCCGATGGAGCGCTGGTAGTAGCGCGCGGCGAAAGCCACGAGGTCGCGCCAGCCCTCTCCCAGCGGCGCGAGCGCGTCGAGCGCCGCGCCCACCGGCTTGAGCGCCATGTCGGGCTCGGCGCCCACGAGCGATACCGGCTCGTTCCAGACCACGCCCAGCACCTCCCGCTTGCCCAGCGGCACCCGCACCAGCGTGCCGGGCGGCATCGGCTCGGCGCCGGCGTAGCTCAGCAGGTCGCCGAGCGCGGCGTGCGCGGGCGTCTGCACGGCGATGTCGAGCCGCCACGGCAGCGCCGGCGGGGCGCCGTTCGTCGGCTTGAGGGGCTCGTCGAGAGGCAGTCCGGCGGTGGAGATGGGAAGTCCTTCTTGGGGCGGTTTGTTAAAAAGTCTTCGAGCAAGGGCGCTTAAGTCGTTGATTTTTCAGCGCTTTGGGCCTCATCCAGAGTTCCTGTGGATAACTTTGTTGACAAGCGGGCTGGACTCGCTGCCAAGCCTTGAAAATCAAGGCTCCGGCTGGATTGCCCGGAAAAAAAGCAAAGTTCAAACTCTATATAAATCAACGACTTAGCTTTGCTATCTCTTTGGAAGCAAGGAAGATGGGTAACCCGGAAATCTTGCGCACTGCAACACGTGTTTTGTGCATAAGTGCGGATGCATATACCGTTTTTGCGCTTGACAAACGGCCGCGGGCCGACTTCTCAAGGCTGCTGCGCCTGCGCCGACCGGTTCAGGCCGATAACAATTTCAGCCACGCATCGCCCGCGACTTCGCGTGCACCGCGGCCACCAGCGCCGCCACGTGCTCCGGCGGCGTGAACTGGCTGATGCCGTGGCCCAGGTTGAAGATGTGCGTCGGACCCTGGGTCGTGCGGTCGGCATGCGGCTTGCCGAAGGCTTCCAGCACCTTGGCCACTTCGGCCTCGATCTGCGCGGGCGGCGCGAACAGCACGTTCGGGTCGATGTTGCCCTGCAGCGCCTTGGCCGTGCCGTCCGTGCCCTCTGCGACCCTGCGGCGCGCGGCGCCCAGGTTGACGGTCCAGTCCACGCCCAGCACCTCGCAGTCGAGCGCGCGCATGTCGTCCAGCCACAGGCCGCCGCCCTTGGTGAAGACGATGCGCGGCACCGGCTGGCCGTCGGCGCCGGTGCGCTTGAGGCCGGCCAGTACGCGGGCGGTGTAGGCGAGGCTGAACTCCTGGAACGCGCCGTCGGCCAGCACGCCGCCCCAGCTGTCGAACACCATCACGGCCTGCGCGCCGGCGTCGATCTGGGCGTTGAGATACGCGGCCACCGAGTCGGCGTTGACCGCGAGGATGCGGTGCATCAGGTCGGGGCGGCCGTAGAGCATGCTCTTGACCAGCCGGTAGTCGCTGGAGCTCGCGCCTTCCACCATGTAGCAGGCCAGCGTCCACGGGCTGCCCGTGAAGCCGATCAGCGGCACCCGGCCGTTCAGAGCCTTGCGGATCGAGGCGACGGCGTCGAACACATAGCGCAGCTTTTCCATGTCGGGCACCTCTAGCGCCCCCACCGCCGCCTCGTCGCGCACCGGGCGCGCGAAGCGAGGGCCCTCGCCGGCCTCGAACGACAGGCCGAGGCCCATCGCGTCGGGCACCGTCAGGATGTCGGAGAAAAGAATGGCAGCGTCCAGCGGATAGCGCTCCAGCGGCTGCAGCGTGACCTCGGTGGCGTAGCCGGTGTTGGTGGCAAGCCCCATGAAGCTGCCCGCCTTGGCGCGGGTGGCCACGTACTCCGGCAGGTAGCGGCCGGCCTGGCGCATCAGCCAGACGGGCGTGTGGTCGGTGGCCTGGCGCCAGCAGGCTCGCAGGAAAGTGTCGTTTTGCAGGGGGGCGAAGGGCATTGGGCGATTGTCGCAGGCCCTCCCGGGCGCGGCGCGGCGACGCCGGCCGACCCCGTGCGCTGCCTCACACGATTGCCGACACGTCGACGATGTACATCTGCCGCTGCGACTCATGCACGGAGTCGATGCAGACCTGCCTGCCGTCGCGGCTCCATCTCGGATGCAGGTCGCACCGGTTCTCCTTGCCCAGCGCGGGCGTGGCGTAGAAACTGCCGAGGTCGTGGCGCCGGCCGGTTTCCATGTCGAACAGGAAAAGCACGCGCTCATGCGTCCGCGCGTCGGGATAGGTGTCGCTCAGCAGCCAGCGCGGGTTCACGGGCGAGAAGCTCATGTGGCCGTTCTCCACCAGCACGCCTTCGCCGATCGCCTTCACTTCGCCGCCGACGCTGTCTTGGTAGAGGTGGTAGCCGATCTTCCCGGCGTGAGGCCCCCAGACGACGATGTGCTCGTCGTCCCGCCACAGCGGATGCGAGATCTGGTACTCCGACTTCTCGTAGTCGAAGGTGCCGACAGCGTTCGGGTCGAAGTCGTCCGCGAGCTGCGGCAGCGGATGGTCGGAGCACTCCAGCAGGCGCATGTCGGAGCCGTCGGGATTCATCGTGACGAGCCGGTGCAGGAAGCAGGTCTCGTCCTCCACCCGCTCGGTCCAGCGGTGCAGGAACAGCACCCGCGAGGACGAGGGGTTGATCTCGATGTGACTAACCCAGTGGATGGCCTTGTCCATCGACGCGCGGGGATGGAAACGCCGCAGGTCCTGGTAGCTGACGAGCAGGCGCGTAGCGCCCGTGGCGAGGTCGATGGCGTGGACGCCGTCGTCGTCCGGCGCCAGCGGCAGCTGGAAGGGGCCGCTGGCTTCGCTGTAGCCGATGGTCCTGTGCGTGACGTAGAGACGCCGGTAGTCCACGCTCAAGGCATAGCGGCTGCTTGGCGCGACCACGTAGACCGGCATCGGCAGCACGCGGCGCGCGCCGGAGTCGAGGTCGACGATGGTGGATCCGAATCCGGGGTAGAGCGCATCGGCATCGTCCGTGCGGCAGTTGTAGATCAGCTGGCGCCCCGGTGCGCCGTCGAGCCATTGCAGCTGGCTTCCCATCTGCCAGTTCCAGGCCGTGGTGGCGTCCAGCAGGTGGAAGCGGTCGTTGTCGCGCAGGTCGAAGTAGCCGATGCGGGCGGTGGATGCCGGCTGGAGCTCGGTGTCCATCCAGGGCACCTGCTGCGCGAGCAGGTAGCGGCCGCTGCGGTCCCAGGTGCTCTTGTTGTAGTAGCCGAAGAAGTGGTGGTTGGGGTTGTCCGCTCCCACGCGGCGGCATGGGGTGGGCCGGGTGTTCATGGAAAGCACGTCCTGCATCGGCTCACTCCGCGGCAATGTGGCCTTGCTGGATCACCTTGTCCCAGCGCACTTTCTCTGACGCGACGAAGCGCGTCGCGACATCCCGCGTGTTGGCCACCGGCGTCATTCCCTGGTCCGCGAGGCCCTGGCGGAACTCCGGCGACGTGACGATCTTGCGGATGTCGGCGTTGAGCCTGTCGGCGATGGCGTCGGGCACCTTCGCGCCCACCGCCACCGTGGTCCACGAGGTGGCCTCGAATGCGGGGAAGCCGGCCTCGATCGCCGTCGGCACATCGGGCAGCGCCGGCAGGCGAGTCTTGCCGGTAACGGCCAGCGCCTTGAGCTTGCCGCCGCGGATGTGGGCCAGCGTGGTTGGCGGGTTCTCGAACATCAGCTGGATCTGCCCGGCCAGCAGGTCGTTGAGGGCGGCCGAGCTGCCCTTGTAGGGCACGTGCGTGATCGGCGCTTCGGCGGTGATCTTGAACAGCTCGCCGATCATGTGCACCGACGAGCCCACGCCGGCGGAGCCGAAGTTGATGCTGTCCGGCGCCTTGCGCGCCAGCGCCACCAGTTGCTTCAGGTCGTTGGCGGGCAGCGAGGGCGTGGCGACCACCACGTGCGGCATCTCGGCGAGCACGGTGACCACCTTCAGGTCTCGCGCGGGGTCGTAGTTGAGCTTCTTGAAGACGCCGTAGGTCGCGTGCAGCCCGATCGATCCGAGCAGCAGCGTGTAGCCGTCGGCTGGCGCGTCGGCGACGAACTTGCCGCCGATGTGGCCGCCGGCCCCGGGTCGGTTCTCGACCACCACGGGCTGCCTGTAGAGCTTGCCTAGGCGGTCGGCGAGCATGCGGGCCTGCACGTCGGAGCTGCCGCCGGCGGTGAAGGGAACCACGAGGCGGATCATCTGCTCGGGCCAGGCCTTCGGCTCCGATGCGGTCGAGGCTGCCGAAGCAAGGCCGAGGGCCAGTCCCAGAAGGCCGAGTCCGAAGGCCCTGCGCGGCCGTTGCTCCTGTTTCATGCGTGTTCCTTGCGGCGACCCCCTGGGGGCTTGTGGTTGCGGTGAGTGGTGGGGCATGGGCGCAGTCTAGGAACGCGGCATCATTCTGGAAAATTCAGTTTTGTCGCCAGGCTATGCAGAAACGATATGGCCTGGCGGATGCGTGAACGAGCGCGTGCAAGGAGAGTCCGGGGATGTCGCGACCATTGAACTTCCGCCAGATCGAGGCGTTCCGCGCGGTCATGCAGACCGGCACCACCACGGCGGCCGCGGCCATGCTCCACACCACGCAGCCTTCGGTGAGCCGCCTGCTGGCGCAGGTACAGAACGCCACGCAGCTCAAGCTGTTCGACATCCACAAGGGGCGGCTGAGGCCCACGCACGAGGCGCGGCAGCTGTTCGACACGGTGCAGCGCCACTTCCTCGGGCTCGACCGCATCGAGCAGAGCGTGGCGGTCATGCGCAAGTCGGGCACGGGTTCGCTGCGCCTGGGCTGCACGCCGGCGCTCGGTCTGAGCGTGATGCCCAGGGTGATCCATGCGTTCTCGAAGCTGCATCCCGAGGTGCACGTCAACCTGCAGACCGTGGGCTCGCATCCGCTGCGCGAAGGGCTGCTCTACGGCCTGTACGACGTGGCGCTGACCACTTCGGAGATCAACGACCCGCAGATCGAGCCGGTCTCGCTGCACCGGGCCAACGCGGTGTGCGTGGTGCATCCGGGGCATCCGCTGGCGGCCCGCGCGGGGCTGCACGTGCGCGACCTGAAGGACCAGGTGCTGCTCACCCTCAATGCCGACGACGAGATCCACCAGCAGTTCCTGGGAACGCTGCAGCGGCACCGCATCGAGGCGGCGGCGACGGTCGAGACGACCTACTCGGTCACGATCTGCATGATGGCCGCGCAGGGCACCGGCATCGGCATCGTCAACCCTTATGTCGCCTCGGTATTCGCGCGCGACCTGAAGGTGCTGCCCCTGATGCCGCGCTGCCCGGTCGAGGTCTCGATGGCCTTCTCGCCGCAGTCGGCGCCCTCGGCCATCGCGGAGGAGTTCGTGAGGCTGCTGAAGGCGTACTTCCGCGAGTTCGGGCGCCCGAAGGAAGCCTAGCGCCCGTCCGCACTACGATTTGCCGCCGAACACATCGGCCATGAGCCCGCCCAGCCACTGCAACCCCGGATCGCCGTCGTGCGTGGCCGCCCACAGCAGCGACACCTCGTAGGCCGGCGACTCGAAGGGCAGCGGGCTCACGGCCAGCCCGAGCTCGTCGCGCCAGGTGGAGGCGGCGAATGTGGGCACGGTGGTGATGGCGGGCATCTGCCGCACGATGAAGGGACTGGTCGCGAAGTTGCGGCTGGAGAAGACGACTTTGCGCGTGTGGCCCTGCTCGCGCAGCAGCTCGTCGACGAGGCCGCTGAGGTCGGCGCTGAACGAGGTCAGCAGATGAGGGTGGCGCAGGTACTCCTGCAGCGTGATGCGCTTGCCGCGCACCTTCACCAGCGCGGGGTTGTAGACGCAGACGAAGTGCCAGCCGAACAGCGCGCGCTGCCGGTGCCATGCGGCGCAGTCGGTGAACACGCCCACCGCCAGTTCGATCTCGGCCGCGTCGAGCATGGCCGGCGCATTGGTGCGCTCGGCTGCGCGCGCCACCAGCCGCACGCCCGGTGCTTCCTCGGCCAGCCGCTGCATCAGCCGCGGCATCAGCGCCACTTCGAGCGCGTCGCTCAGGCCGACGCGGAACACGCGCTCGGCCCTGGCCGGGTCGAACGCCGGCCGCGCATGCAGCGCCTGCTGCAGCGACAGCAGCAGCGGCTCGATGACGCGCGCGAGCTCCAGCGCGCGCGGCGTGGGCGTCATCCCGTGCGAGGTGCGAACGAAGAGCTCGTCACCCAGCGCGGCGCGCAGGCGCTTGAGCGCGCCGCTCAGTGCGGGCTGGCCGATGAACAGGCGCTGCGCCGCGCGCGTGACGCTGCGTTCGTGCAGCAGCGCGTGGAACACCAGCAGCAGGTTCAGGTCGAGCCGCCTGAAATCACTTTCGTTGATGTATTCCATGGATCCAAACGATTTGAATGATAGTGCCGCGCTCCCTAACCTGAGCTTGTCTTTCTTTCATCGGACATTCAAAAAAGGAGTCGTCATGGCTTTGGAACAGCAGCAGACAGTGGTGGTGGTCGGTGGCTCGTCGGGCGTGGGCCTCGAGACCGTGCGGCGCATGGCGGCCTCCGGCGCGCGCGTGATCGCGACCGGCCGCGACAACGGCAAGCTGCAGGAAGCGATAGCCGGCCTGGGCGCGAATGTGAGCGGCCAGGCCTTCGACGCCTGCGACTGCGGCGCGCTCGATGCCTTCTTCGACAAGACCGGCCCCGTCGATCACCTGGTGCTGACGCTCAGCGGCGGCGAGGGCGCGGGCGAATTCGCGAAGCTCGACCTGCAGTCGCTGCGCCGCGGCTTCGAGGCCAAGTTCTGGCCGCAGCTCGAAGCGGCGCAGGCCGGCGCGCGCGTGCTGCGCAAGGGCGGCAGCCTGACCTTCGTGACGGCGATCTCCGCGCGCAACTCGCTGCCCGGCACCTCGGGGCTGGCGGCTATCAACGGCGCCATCGAGGCGATGGTGGGCAGCCTGGCGCGCGAGCTGGCGCCGAGCCGCGTGAATGCGGTGTCGCCGGGCCTGGTCGACACGCCCTGGTGGAACCGCGTGCCCGCCGCGATGAAGGACGACCTGTTCCGCCAGCAGGTCGAGATGCTGCCCGTCGGCCGAGTGGGGCGGCCGCAGGACGTGGCGCATGCGATCCAGTTCCTGATCGAGAACGGCTACACCACGGGGACGGTCGTCGAGTGCGATGGGGGGCTGCGGCTGGTGTGAAGAAGGCACGCATCACGCGTTGCGTCAGCGTCCATAGGAGGACGGCGTCATCGAACGCGTTCGCGTCGGAGCGGCAGGAATTCGCCAGCCGATAGCAATCCGTCGAAATACGCGATCGTCTTGCGCAGGCCATCTCTCAGCTGCACGCCTGGCTGCCAGCCGAACATCTGCGCTGCAGCACTCACATCAGGCCGGCGCTGCGTCGGATCGTCAGGCGGCAGCGGTGCGAAGACCAGCTTCGACGAAGACCCCGTGAGATCGATGATGAGCTGCGCAAGATCGCGCACCGTGACCTCAGCGGGATTGCCGATGTTCACGGGCCCGGGTCCGCCAGGATTGGCCTCCATGAACCTGCCGAGTCCTTCGACAAGATCATCGACAAAGCAGAAACTTCGTGTCTGGAGGCCATTGCCGTAGATGGTGATGGGGTTTCCGCGCAGAGCCTGCACGACGAAGTTCGGCACCACGCGTCCGTCCTCGGGATGCATCCGGGGGCCGTAGGTGTTGAATATCCGAGCCACGCGGATGTCCACGCCGTGCTGCCGGTGGTAGTCGAAGAACAAAGTCTCGGCGCAGCGTTTGCCCTCGTCGTAACAGCTTCGAACGCCAACCGGGTTGACATTGCCCCAATAGCTCTCCGGCTGCGGATGCACGCCGGGATCTCCATACACCTCGCTGGTCGATGCCTGCAGGATGCGTGCGCCCTGTCGCTTGGCGAGGTCCAGCATGTTGAAGGCTCCCAGGACGATGGTCTTGGTGGTGTACACCGGGTCCCGCTGATAGTGAACCGGAGAGGCGGGGCAGGCGAGGTTGTAGATCCGGTCGACTTCAACATCGAGCGGCTGGATCACGTCGTGGCTGATCAGTTCGAAGTGCGGATCACTCAGCAGGTGCTCCACATTGCGACGAGTTCCGGTGAAGAAATTGTCCGCGCACAGTACGTCGTGTCCTAGGGCGAGAAGCTGCTCGCAAAGGTGGCTGCCCAGGAACCCCGCGCCGCCGGTCACCAGAATCCGGTGCTGGTCTCCAGGGGCGCGTGAGGGGCGTTCTTCCAGCATGTTTTTCAGCGGCCGATGGCCTGATAGTCGAAACCCTGCAGCCGGATCTCGGGGTTGTAGAGGTTGCGACCGTCGAAGATCAGCGGTTGCCTGAGCAGCGTCTTCAGCGTGCTGAAGTCCGGGTTCTTGAATGTCTTCCAATCCGTGAGGATCACCAATGCATCGGCGCCGTTCGCCGCCTGCATGGCTTCGTCGGCGTAATCCAGCCGGCGCGCCAGATCGGGCAGTGCCCGCAGGTCGCTCGCAAGCGCCTTGCGAGCTTCGGAAGCGGCGACAGGATCGTGCGCTACCACTTCCGCTCCGCGCGCGAGCAGGCCTTTCACCACGACGCGGCTCGGCGCATCGCGCATGTCGTCGGTGCCGGGCTTGAACGCCAGGCCCCAGACAGCGAAGCGACGCCCTCGCAGATCCTCGCCGAACCGGCGGACTATCTTTTCTATCAGCACCTGCCTCTGCGCGTCGTTAGCCGCGCGCACTGCCTCCAGTACCTGCAAGCGCTGGCCGTGGGTGGCCGCGGTATGCACGAGCGCTTGCACGTCCTTGGGGAAGCAACTGCCACCATAGCCAAGGCCCGCATGCAGGAAGCCGTAGCCTATGCGCGGATCCGAACCGATGCCGCAGCGCACCTGCTCGATGTCGGCGCCTACCTTCTCCGCGAGGTTCGCGAGTTCGTTCATGAAGCTGATGCGGGTGGCAAGCATCGCGTTGGCGGCGTACTTCGTGAACTCTGCCGACTCGACGCTCATGTGGACCATCCGGTCGCGCTGGCGATTGAAGGGGGCATAGAGCCGGGTGATGACCTCGCGGGCCCACCGCCCCGATTCGCCGGGCTCGCTGCCGAGCACGATGCGATCAGGCTGCATGAAGTCTGCGACAGCGGCACCTTGCTTCAGGAACTCGGGATTCGAAACCACAGCAAATGAGAGGCTCGTCGAGCCGCTGTCGGCCTCATGGTTGGCGCTCGAGCGTCGCCGCGAGAGTTCTTCCTCGATGACTGCGCGCAGCCTGCTTGCAGTACCCACGGGGACGGTGGATTTCATCACCACCACCTTGGGCTCCCGCATATGCCGGCCGATGCTGCTTCCCGCGGCGAGCACGTATTGCAGGTCGGCGCTGCCATCTTCACCGGCTGGCGTTCCGGTAGCGATGAAGATCACCTCTCCATGCTGTACGGTACGCGCCGCATCGGTCGTGAAGTCGAGCCGGCCGGCGCGCACGTTGCGCGCCATGAGTTGTGGCAGTCCGTCCTCATGGATCGGAATACCGCCAGCGCGCAGCAATTCCGTCTTGCTTTCGTCGATGTCGAAGCAGAGGACTTCGTTGCCGATTTCCGCAAGGCAACTGCTTGTGGTAAGGCCCACATAGCCGGCACCAAGGACCGAGATCTTCATGAAGCGGGCCGCTGGATGCCGCTGCCCGGCGATAGCCCCGGGCTGCAGAAGCGGAAGCGAAGGAGGTACCAGAGCGCCTTGATTCCATCGCGCCAGTTGATCTTCTTGCCCTCTTCGGAGGTGCGGCCCCGATAACCGATAGGTACTTCGCAGATCTTCCATCGGCGGGCGCGAACGATCTGTGCACTCATCTGAATCTCGCATCCGAAATCGGCGCAGGTGACGTTCAGCGTGTTCTTCACCTCCTTGGTGAACATCTTGTAGCAGACCTCGATGTCGGAAAGCCGCTTCCAATAGAAGAGCGCGAACAGCGTCGAGATGAGCCAGTTCGCTGCTACCTGGGGAACGGAAATGAAGCGTGCGCGCCCGATGCGCCTGCCCTTGAAACGCGATCCATAGACCACTTGCGCGACTTTTCGATTGACGATGAGGTCGTACATGACGGCCCAGTCCGTTGGGTCGTACTCGAGGTCGGCATCCTGGATGACGACGACTTCTCCGGTTGCTGCCCTCAGCCCGGTGTTCAGGCCCGCTCCCTTGCCCTGGTTGCGCTCGTGAAAGAACGCTCGTACGGTGATCGGAGCCGCCGTCGATGCACTTCCAGGGACAAGACTTCCATCTTTCCCCAGTTCCAGGGGCGACGCCTGGCGCCATTCGCCGGGAAAGCAGGCCTTGATCCACTCGCGGGTTCCATCCACGGAGCCATCGTCCACCAGGAGAATTTCCTTCTCCACCGCGGGAAGAACCTTCGAGACGGCAACGAGGACGCTCGGAAGCGTGTGGACCTCGTTCAGGACGGGAATCACGATGGAAAGCATGAAGTTCGAAGTGCGAAGAGTGCCGTGGGTTCGTTGAAGCATGCCAATGCAGTTACCACGGCGGAACAGTGGCCAGCAGCACCAGTCCAATGACCGCGTGGATGTTCCTGTAGACCGTCTGCAGCCGGCGGATGTTCGGATAAGTAAGACCGTCCCGCAAGGTTCGCCAGACAGCACGCAGATGAATGGCGTACGGCACGATAACCAACACCAGCACGCGGGGGACCAGACCGAGCAGTGCGAGTGCGGTCAGCAACATGTAAGCGGCGCTGAACAGGAGCAGGCTGGCAAAGAAGGTTTTTTTCCTGCCGAATGCGACAGCGTTCGTCCGGATGCCATTGCGCAGATCACCATCGTGATCACGGGTCTCGTGAGTCAGATGCCCTGCGGCGAATACGAGTCCGAAGTAGCAGCCGATGGCTGCGCCGTGCAGTGAATTCGAAGACAGCGCGGCGTACCCGAGAAGAAAGTGGAGCGTGCCGCCGCAAAGATGAAGCAGCGAACTCAGCAGCGGCACGCCCTTGCCATGGACTCCCTTCACCGAGTAGATGGCGCTCAGGGCGGCGATGGTCGATGCGATGACCAGTGAACTCCGATTGATAAGTGCAAAGACCAGCAGGCTGAGAGCAAGCAGAACCAGCGCCAGGCCGCCGATCCTGGCGGAATCCTCACCCTTGGCCACATAGGTCCAGGTGGCGCGTGTCGGATCCCTGAGATCGCCTTGTATGCCCGACCAATCGTTGAGCACGAAGACGTGCGCGACCAGCAGGAGATTGCCGAGAACCAGTGCGGCAACCGTGAGCAAGGTCGAGACATTGAAGTCAGTCATTGCAAAGCACGCGCCGATCACCGGCGCTCCCTGCAGGACGCAGACTTCGTCGATGCGGATGCACGACAGCAGGCGCCGCAGCGAAGCGAGGCGTGCCGGTGCGGGCATGGGCTTGACCTCCGGTCGGGTCATCGGCCCGCGGCTCCGGCGGTCTTGTGCAAAGGCTCCGGAAGCAAGCCGACTCCTCGGGTCGCGTAATGGAGCCTCAGCCAGAGTGCGTAACCGACCTCCTGCGACCAGTAGTACCGACGGACCGTGGCAGTCAGGTCGTTGTGATACAGCAGTGGGGGATTGCTGCGCAGCGCTGCGAAATCGTTGGATGCGAGCTTCAGCAAGAGCTGTGTCGCTTCGGCTTGCACTGCCGGGCTTTGCGGCTTGTCGTTCATCTGATTGATGAGCGAAGCCGCACGTACCCACGTTGCCTGGGCAGGATCGGTGGGTTGCAGGCGGGAGGCCGGCAATTCCAATGGGCAGCCTGCGCGGTGCAGGTCCCCGAGCCGCAGCACGGCCATGGGTGGTGCTCCCGAGTAGTAGACCCAGATGCCTGCGTCGTCGGAGCGTCGCATGAGCGCCTGGCACAGCGCGCGAGCTGCCGGCGGATCCTCCTGGGCCAGCATCAGGTACACGTGCATCTGGATGCCGATGTCCGCCGGATTGGGGTCCGAGCCGGGGTCCAGACACTGGAAGTCGGAGCGCTGCGCGAGCCATGTGCGATACAGCCCGTCACTGGTACGGAACTGCTTGATGGCGCGAAGCGCTGCTGTCAGCCGGGTCCGGTCTTCGCCCGGCGCCACGCGCCACGTCAGGGCGGTGTCGTCCGAGTCGGGTGTGATGGCGCATCCGAGCACGCCGATGGTCGGGGCATCGGGCCTGCCGTGATAGCGCACGAGGCCGTCGGCCTCTATCTGGCTGCTGAGATAGCTCCTTGCTCTTGCGAGCATCTCCTGCATCTGAGCTGCGGCAGCGATCGGCGTCGCGATGTCGAGCATGATCGCGTTGAGGTAGGTATTGAGCTCGGGCTCGGGGGAGTCGAAGCGTGCCGCCTTGGTGAATGAAGTCAGCCAGTAGCCTTGCGTCTGCTGCCCCTGAGCAATGCGCTCGACCGCTACCCGGGAGGCATGAGCGAGGAAACGTTCCCGCGGTTCGGCGGTGCTCTCGGCGGGCAACTCGAAGGTGCGTTCGCGCAGAACGCGGACGTCGCCGCCGGCGCGTGCGCGAACCACGGCGGACAGCAGGTGCTTGCCTGGCTGCAGCTGGCTCACGGGAGCGCGCAGCCGCCACCCGGCAGGGCTTTCCACGCCTACCGTCGCCCGTACATCGGGGCGCTCGAAGAAGTGACTCGTTCCCGCCGCTTCGATGCCATCGATCAGCACTGCGACATCATGGGGCGAACTCGAATCCACGAGTGCCCATCCGGCGACGTCGAGTTGCCGTTCCACCCGCTCCCCGTCGACGGGATGGGGGACGACAGCCTCGACAATGTCGATCAGGTCCACATTGCCGCGCATGTCGACGAAAAGATCCGCCGGAGCGCGCGGATGCTTCAACTCGGCGATGAAGGGGGCGTTGCGCAGTTCCCACATGGGTTTCATGCGGCCTTCGTCCTGCCCGGCGAGCATCGCCGCATCGGCGGTACCGGTGTACCAGAAGGCCCCGACGATCTGGATGGCGATGGAAAGAACGCATGTCGCGGCGAACAGTGCGCGTCCGGCCCGCGATATGGCGGCCAGGATGGGAGGGAGCATCCAGATGAGCAATGGAACCATGTCCGAGAGCCACCTCGGCCCCCATGCGATGCCTTGGCGCCAATCGACCACCGCGTAGCCTGCGACCAGTGCCACCATGGCCACGCACAGCGCGATCGTCAGGTCCCGCACGCTGCGGTCCCGGAGTGCATGGACGATCAGGCAAGGCACGAACAACAGGAAGGGCGAGAAGACGAACAGCCCGCGCGTCGGGCTGAATAGCAGGCCGGCAACGCCCTCCGCTACGTTGTCGTTGATGTCCTTGATGTGGACGCTCAGGCCATAGGAGCCCGCCACATGCCCCACCGTTCCCAGGTTGTAGACCAAGGTCAGGATGAAGGGGACGGCGCCCGAAAGGACAAACCATGGCCATCTCTTCCCGGCCCATCGCAGCCCCAGGAGACCTATCGCTGCGGCCAGCAAGGCATCAGGCTGCCGGTTTGCGCCGATCAGCGCGCACAGGAAACCGGCCAGCATCACGCGAGTCAGCGTGCTCGGCCCGGTGATCAGCCACATCGTCGTGATGATGAGGAACTGGGCAAGGCCATGCATCCACAGCGCCTGGCTGCTGATCACCCAGGCCGTGGTACCGAATGCAAAGACGATGCTGAGGGCGGCCGCGGTGCGGGGAGAACTGCGCCTGCGCAGCAGCAGATAGAGAAAGGCCACCGATGTAGCGGTGATCAGGGAGGCGCACAGCTTCTCCATGACACGGGCTATCTTGTCGAAGACGTGCGGATCCCATCCGATGCTCTCGAGATAGCTCACAGCCGGCAGGTAGAGCGGGGAGACGACCACCGGGACGACGAGCGGAAACCTGGAGACGAGCCGTCCGTCGCGTCCTTTCATGATCCAGAACGCCGTGCCGTCGTCAACTTCGGCTTTGGGGAGTGATCGGCCCTGCGCAACGATGCGGGCGACCGGGTCCAGCAATACGCTGTGATTTGTCAGGATCGAGAACGGCAGATACCGTGCCGGGTATGTGTCGCCGGCCGAGATCAGGCGGCCGTTGGAGTTGAAGATCAGGAACGACACGGCCGCCAGCAGCAATGCAATCACGATGTCTCGAAAGGACGATGCGGCCCGCCTCTGCCGTTCTGCATCGCCCTCCGGCCGCCTGGGCACCAATCCGCTCATCGCCATGTTTTCTTCTTGCTGCCAGTTCCGCCCGATAGCGGCGGTTTCATTGCAGGGGGCGGATTATGCAACTGCGTTCCAGGAGTACGGGATTCCTCGGGGTCACCTCAAGAGGTGATTGCGCAGTTCCAATTCATATGGCAAGAGACTCCAACAGAGGGAGATGCCAGCGAAAGACGGGCTGCTGAAGTGGCATCGGGCGATTGGATTCATGTCACATTCAAGTAACATTCTTAGACTCGCCCCCTGATTCCAGTGCCGATCAGACGCAGTTGCTGCCGATGTCCCATGCGACCTGCATCGAGCCCGGGAGGCGCAAAGCACAAAGTGTCCGATGGCCTGCCCCCGCGCGTTTTTCACCGTCTGTTCGAACAACTACCTTCCCATGGCGCGGGTACTGCTCGAAAGCGCTAGGCGGCACCATCCGGAAGCCGCGATCTACTTGTGCCTTGCAGACGAGAAGCTGGTGGATGCCGGGTTCTACCCGGGTATCTGCGAAGTGGTCACGGCCGACGCTCTGGGCATTCCGGACTTCCGCGAATTCGCGTTTCGCTACGACATCATGGAGTTCAACACGGCCGTCAAGCCGTTCATGTTCACGCACCTTGTCGAGCGCGGCCACGAACACATCGTCTACCTTGACCCGGACATTGAAGTATTCGCGCCGCTCGAAGGTGTGTTCGAGCTGCTCGATGCGGGAGCGTCCTTTGTTCTCACGCCGCACCTGACTCAGCCCTCGGAGCAGGAGGCATTCCCGAACGACATTGGAATCATGCGGGCAGGCGTCTACAACCTCGGCTTCCTCGGCGTGGGAGCGTGCGAGGAGGCGGATCGCATTCTTGGGTGGTGGTCCCGGCGCCTCCTGCACGAATGCGTCAACGAGCCAGAGCGCGGCATCTTCGTGGACCAGAAGTTCATGGACCTCGTGCCCGGCTTTGCAGGCGGTGCCCGCATCCTCCGGGATACCGCCTACAACGTAGCGTACTGGAACCTCCAGCAGCGAACGCTCGGCGGCGGCCCCGGCGAATGGCTTGTGGACGGGGCACCACTGCGGTTCTTTCATTTCAGCGGCATCGATCCGACCGATCTCCGGCGCTTGTCCAGGCACACCGATGCATTCCGCGACGAGGCTGTCTCGTCCTTGCTGCTCGCATTGATACGCGGCTACACGCAACGGGTACTGGCCAACGGGCACGGCCGCGTGCCCA
Source organism: Variovorax sp. 350MFTsu5.1 (assembly GCF_048302515.1). Classification (NCBI taxonomy): domain Bacteria; kingdom Pseudomonadati; phylum Pseudomonadota; class Betaproteobacteria; order Burkholderiales; family Comamonadaceae; genus Variovorax; species Variovorax sp. 350MFTsu5.1. The sequence goes on from NZ_CP157620.1 coordinate 903,181, forward strand.
AGGCCACCTATGCCTATGGCCGATTCACTTCCGGCACACTGATACCCGACACGGTGCGGCGAATGTTCCGCGAACGGCATTTGCGATGGTCGGGCGGCGACCCGTTCGAAACCTATGAGGAATACCTGCAGCTGCCATGTGCGCAAAGCTGTGCATCGAACTCGGGCTATGTGACACAGCTGATGGCCTATCTGCACCAGCGTGAGCCCTGGCTGCGGTCCACCTTCGATCTGAGCAGACAGGAGGGCGTCGCCGACTACCTCGACTGGTACATCCGCCATGGCCGCAGCGTGCTGATGGATGGGCGCCTGATCGAACCCGTGGCGCTGCGTGCCGGGGTCAAATCTTTCGCCGGCAGGCGTCTGCCGCCGGCAAGGCGCGGGCAGCCGGCGCCGGAGGTCTCCGTGGTCGGCTATCTGCGCCTTGCCCTGGGCGTGGGCGAGGCCGGCCGGCAGGTCCTGCGCGCTTTGCGGCACGCAGGCTTCGACGCTCGCGGCCTGCCCATTCGCCTGAACTCGCTGTCCGCGGCGGTGGACTATTCGCTGGAAGCCTGCCTCGACGAAAGCACCGCTGCGCCGGTACAGATCTTCAATGTGAATGCCGACCAGTTGCCAGCGGTCATAGAGCATCTGGGCTCGTCGGTACGACCGGACGCCTATCGTGCGGTCATGCCGTTCTGGGAGCTCGAGGGCTTTCCTGCGCCGTGGCTTCAGGCATTCGACCTGGTCGACGAGGTCTGGGCGCCGACGCGCTTCATCCAGACCATGCTGGCGCGCAAGCTCGGCAAGCCAGTGCTGCATATGCCTCTGCCACTGGCGTTCGACGCGCCGCCGCCTGTCGGCAGAGCGCGCTTCGGTCTGCCGGAAGACACATTCCTGTTCTTCTTCTCCTTCGACTTTCTTTCATTCATGGAGCGCAAGAACCCGATGGCATTGGTGCGCGCGTTCCGGCAGGCCTTTCGCCGCGATGGTGCGCACCCCAAGGTGGCGCTGGTCATCAAGACGCTCAATGCGGAGGCTGTTGCAGAGCATGGTCGCGCCTTGCGCGAGTCGCTGCGCGACGACCCCGACATCGTGCTGATCGAACGCACCCTGGAGCGCGAAGAAACCTTGCAGCTGATCGCCTGCTGCGATGCCGTGGCCTCATTGCACCGCAGTGAAGGGCTGGGGCTGCTCATCGCCGAAGCGATGGTGCTGGGCAAGCCGGTGATTGCCACGGACTACTCGGCCACGACCGAACTGGTCTCTCGGCATACCGGCTGGCCGGTGGATTTCAAGCTGGTGCCTGTGCCAGAAGGCCACTATCCATTCCACGAGGGGCAGGTCTGGGCGGAGCCGGACGAAGGCCATGCTGCGTGGCAGATGCGCCAGGTGTTCCACCATCGAGACGAAGCCGAGCAGCGTGCCCACGCCGCGCGCGAGCAACTGCGCGCCCGGTTCGGCACTGAAGCCTGCGCGCAAAGGATGCGCCAACGGCTGGACGAAATCTCATCGCCGGTCGTCGCTGCAAGGGAAATCGCTGCATGTTGAACGAGAGCCTCGTGCTCGCCCGCGCTAGCCGTCGCACGATCCCGGGACCGCGGCGGTGGACTCTGATTGGAGACATCGGAGGCATGGGGAGCTATCACGCCGGCGATGAAGCCATGCTCGAGAGCAATGTGAATCTGTTGCGAGCCGTGGCTTCGGATGCTGAACTGTGTGCCGTGTCCGCCGATCCGGCATTTACCGCGGAAACCTACGGCATTCGTGCTCTCCCCCGCCTGGGGTTCGAGAACTGCGCTTCCGAGGAGGAGCGCGAAGAGCTGCTCGCACGGCTCTCGCACAGCCACTGGACAGGGGCCACGCCGCCGGCCTTTTCGGCGCTGCTGGATGCTTCGGATGGCCTGATCATCTCCGGCGGCGGCAACCTCCGAAGCAACTGGCCGGCGTGCATCTACGAACGTCTGGCACTCTGCCGCAGGGCCGTCGCCAACGGCGCACCGGTGATCCTTCTCGGACAGACCCTCGGCCCGGAGCTGACGCCGAGGCATCGAGAGATGGTGTCGGAGATTCTGGATGCCGCCTCATGGATCGGGCTTCGAGAGGCGCCGAGCTTCGAGCTTGCGCTGGAACTTGGTGCACCGTTGGGCCGTCTTTCGTATCAGCTAGATGATGCGCACGATCTCGCGCGCGAGGCTGAAGGCATTGTGCCGCCGTTGCCGTTTCCCGAAAGCGAGTCCTGGATCGGCGTGACCTTTCATCCGCTGGTCGGCCCCGACGGCGACGATGCCGTGCTGGATCAACTGGCAACGCAGCTGGAGCAGGCGGCGCTGCGCACGAAATGCCACTTGGTGTTCATTCCGCATGCCAGGGCTTCCGCCGCGATGGGGGCACCCTGGTCGGACGAGGACATCGGCCGGTCGCTGGCCCGTCGCATGCGCACGGTCACGCTGCATCTTCTGCCGGTGCTGCCCGCCAGCCACGTCGCGCGGTTGACTGCGCAGGCGCAGCTGATCGTGAGCTCTCGTTATCACCCCCTCGTCTTCGGTCTTGCGGGTGGTGTCCCGTGCATGGGCGTCTGGGTCGACGAGTACACCCGCACGAAGCTGCAGGGTGCATTGGATCACTTCGAGTGCGCTGATGCCGCGTGCGGCATCAGCGAGGTCCTGCAGGGACAACTCACCTCCCGGCTGATCGACCTGTGGAGGCGCCGCGCTGAAAGCCGCGCAGCCATCGAAGCGCACGCTCGACTCAATGTCGATGAAGAGCAACTGCGCCGACAGGCATTGGCCCGGTTGATCACCTCGGGTGTGGCGGTGCCGCCGCCTCGTCCGGCCCGCCTCGCACGGGCAAGAGCCGCCGCTGCGCCGACGCAATCTGCCGCGCACTCCGGCCGAGCATCCAGCAGCAACCCTCCCTCCGTTGTCGAGGACGAAAGAAACCGAATGATGCTGACCGAAGCCGACTGGCAGAAATTCTGGCGCGATGGCTACCTGCATCTGGGGCAGGTGCTCGATGCGCAGCAGGTTCAGGCCTTGCAGGAGCGTGCGGATGCGCTGGCACTTGGCCACGTCGTCAACCCGGCGATCCAGATGCAGCACGACACTGGTGGCGAGTACGAAGCCTTGCCGGACGCAGTGGCTCGCTTCGACCATGGCACGCATCTCTATCGCAAGATCCAGGGACTGGAATCCGATGATCTGTTCGCCGCACTGATCGACCGGCCGCTGTTCCGCGAGATCTGTGCACAGATGTACGGCCGGCACGCCGCCGTGTCGATCTTCCGCGCCATGATCATGAACAAACCCGCGGGCCAGGGAACTCACTTGCCCTGGCACCAGGACGGCGGAACGGTGTGGCAACTCGACCGCGACCCCCTGGTGACGATCTGGGTGGCGCTGGATGCGGCGACGCAAGCCAATGGCTGCATGCACGCCATCCCGGGGTCTCATCGGCTTGGCCTCCTGAGCCTGCAGGGCAGCACGCTGACCGATGCGCAGGCGCAGCGGCATTGCCCTCCTGAAGCGGTGATGCCGCTCGAGGTTCCCTCGGGACACGCAGTACTTCTGCACAACTGGCTGATCCACCGTTCCGGCATCAATCCCTCGCCCGTGCCGCGGCGCGCGTTCACGATGTGCTGCATGGATGCACGAACGCGAGGCATCCTCACCGGAAATCGTTTTCCGGTCGTCTACGGCGAACTTGATGCGACGCCGGACCCTTTCGTGCAGCAGATGCGCGTGGAGCAGGCTGCCCAGACGGAAAAGGCCAACGAGGCCGAGAAATACGCCTTGAGCCTGAGCGATGCGCATGATCGGCTGCAAGGGTCGCTCAACGAAGCGACCATTTATGCCAGGAGCCTCGAAGCGGAAGTGACCAAACTGCGCCAGGGTGATTCGCGCGAGGAAAATAGGCGACTGGTCGCCGCGACAACCCAGATGCGATCGGAAATCCTGACGCTCAATCGGGCGTTGGGTGAAACGAAAGAGCAGCTGCAAGGGCTGCATATGCGCGCGTCGCATCTCGCGTCGACCATTGAAGCCATCCACGCATCGAACTCCTGGCGGATCACCCGTCCGCTTCGTAGCCTTGTCGACGCATTGCGTGGGCGCAGGCGCTGACTGGCCGGAACTCGACCCACTCCAGCTGGGATGAGTGAGGTGGCCGCGCGGTGCCTGCCTCGAATGACGATCCTCCGAATCGAGCGGATTGGCTTTGGCTTGACAGTCCTTTTGGCGAACTGCGCGTCGGCACATCAGCTCGCACAACGAAATGTTTTGTTGAAAAAGCGGCGGCAGATACAGAGCGATACGCTGGACCGGGTGAATGGCGGTTCGAGGGGCGACATTGGAACCTGTCAGCCCTTCCACCACCCTCAGTCACTCAGGAAATCCAATGACATCGTCGTTCCAACTGCCCCGCAGAAGCTTTCTCGCCGCAACGGCCCTCGGTGCCGCGGCCGCGCAGCTCGCAGCGCTCACGCCGGCCTTCGCGCAGGCGGCCACAGGCTCGTCTTCCAGGCGCCTCGAGCCGCTCAAGAGCATCGATGCCGGCACGCTCAGCATCGGCTACTACGAGGCGGGTCCGGCCGACGGCGCGCCGGTGATCCTGCTGCATGGCTGGCCCTACGACATCCACATGTTCGTCGACGTGGCTCCGGCGCTCGCGGCGGCGGGCTTCCGGGTCATCGTGCCGTACCTGCGCGGCTACGGCACCACGCGCTTCCTGTCGGCGGACACGCCGCGCAACGGGCAGCAGTCGGTGGTCGCGGTGGACATCATCGCGCTGATGGACGCGCTGAAGATCCAGGTCGCCACCGTCGCCGGCTGCGACTGGGGCGCGCGCACGGCCTGCATCATGGCCGCGCTGTGGCCGCAGCGCGTGAAGGCGCTGGTGTCGGTGAGCGGCTACCTGATCGGCAGCCAGGAGGCCGGCAAGGTGCCGCTGCCGCCGCAGGCCGAGCTGCAGTGGTGGTACCAGTACTACTTCGCGACCGAGCGCGGCCGCGCGGGCTACGAGAAGAACCGCCACGACTTCGCCAGGCTGATCTGGCAGACGGCGTCGCCCAAGTGGAACTTCGACGCGGCCACCTTCGAACGCAGCGCCGTGGCGCTGGACAACCCCGACCACGTGGCGATCACGGTCCACAACTATCGCTGGCGACTCGGCCTCGTCGAAGGCGAGGCGAAGTACCAGGCGCTGGAGGACCGCCTCGCCAAGGCGCCGGTGATCGGCGTGCCCACCATCACGCTCGAAGGCGACGCCAACGGCGCGCCGCATCCGGAACCCAGCGCCTATGCGAAGAAGTTCTCGGGGCGCTACGAGCATCGGCTGGTCAGCGGCGGCATCGGCCACAACCTGCCGCAGGAAGCGCCCGAGGCCTTCACGAAGGCCGTGATCGATGCCGCGCGAGGCTGATGAAGCCTGGAGCTCAGGAGCAATCGCCATGTGGAACATCCATCAGGCCTACATCGACGGCGCCTTCGTGCCCGTGCAGGGCAGCGAGCGGCTGGAGATCGTCAGCCCGGCCACCGGCCAGCCTATCGGCACCGTGACGCTGGCGAACCGCGACGACGCGAAGCGCGCGATCGAAGCCGCGAGCCGGGCGCTGCCAGTGTTGGCGGCCAGTACCAAGGCGCAGCGCATCGACATGCTCAGGCGCCTCGAAGCCGCCGTGCTCGCGCGCACCGAGCAGATCTGCGAAGCCACCATCGAGGAGTACGGCGGCCCGCTGGCGCGCTCGCGCTGGGTCAGCAACTACGCCTCGCAATGCTTTGCCGACACGGCGCGGATGCTGGAGGGCTACGAGTTCGAGCGCCGCATGGGCGACGCCATCGTGCGCATGGAGCCGGTCGGGGTGGCCGGCCTCATCGCGCCCTGGAACAGCACCGCCGGGAGCATCTGCAGCAAGCTGGCCTCGGCCGTCGCCGCGGGCTGCGCATCGGTGATCAAGCCCAGCGAGTTCAGTGCGCTGCAGGCACAGGTCGTGACCGAGGCGCTGCACGAGGCCGGCCTGCCGGCGGGCGCGGTCAACGTGCTGCTCGGGCGCGGCGGCGACGTGGGCGACGAGATCGCCACCCATCCGGCCATCGCCAAGATTTCGTTCACCGGCTCCACGGCCACCGGCAAGCTCATCGCACGCGCGGGCCTGGACACGCTCAAGCGCGTGAGCCTCGCGCTCTCGGGCAAGTCGGCCACCGTGGTGCTGGACGATGCCGACCTGCCGGCGGTGCTGCCCATGGCGCTGGGCGCGGCCTTCATGAACAACGGCCAGGCCTGCGTGGCGGGTACGCGCCTGCTGATTCCGAACGCGCAGATGGCGCAGGCCATCGAGATCCTGCGCGCGGCGGCTGCGGCCATGCGCGTGGGCGATCCGCGCGACCCCGCCACCGCGGTCGGGCCGCTGGCGAGCAAGGCGCAGTTCGAGCGGGTGCAGCGCTACATCCGCCGCGGGCTCGAACAGGGTGCGACGCTCGTGGCCGGCGGCGAGGGCCGCCCGGATGGCTTCGACAAGGGCTGGTTCGTGCGTCCCACCGTGTTCGCGAACGTGCGCAACGACATGGACATCGCGCGCGAGGAGATCTTCGGGCCGGTGCTCTCGGTGATCGGCTACGACGGCGAGGACGAAGCGGTGGAGATCGCCAACGACTCGCCGTACGGCCTGCAGGCGTATGTCTTCTCGTCGCAGCCGCACCGCGCGCTGGATGTGGCTTCTCGGCTGCGCGCCGGCACGGTGCTGGTCAACCGCGTCACGCCCGAACTCAGCGCGCCGTTCGGCGGCGTGAAGCAGTCGGGCATCGGCAGGGAATTCGGGCTCTTCGGCATGGAGGCCTTCCTGGAGCCGAAGACGGTGGCTGTCGCGCAGCCGGGCTGAAGCTGGGCGGGGCCGGCAAGGAGGGGTGGGGCAGGCGCTATCCTGCCTCATGCTTTCTACAGAATCCGCTTCCGCCGCCTTGGACGCCGGCAGGAGGCAATCGGGGGCCTGGGCGCGGCTCTTCTGCGTCCTGATCTTGCTGTGCATCGCGCTGGGCTCATGCCCGGCGTTCGCGCAGACGAAGACGACCCTGGTGCCCGTGCCGCCGATGAAGACGCGCGTGGTCGATCTCACGAACACGCTGGGCGCGCAAGAGGCCGATGCGCTGCGCCAGGAGATTTCGGAGCTCGAGAGCAGCACGCAGGCGCAGCTCGCGGTGCTGATCGTGCCGACGACCGGCCGGGAGGCGATCGAACAGTACGCCACGCGCGTGTTCGCGAACTGGAAGCTGGGCCGCAAGGACGAGGACGACGGCGTGCTGGTGCTCGTCGCGCTGAAGGACCGCAGGATGCGCATCGAGGTCGGCAAGGGCCTCGAGGGCGCGATCACCGACATCCAGGCCGCCGCGATCATCGACCGTGAGATGGCGCCGCGCTTTCGCAGCGGCGACTACGCGGGCGGCGTGCAGGCCGCGGTGCGTGCGCTGTCGCAGCTGATCGGCGCGCCGGCGGCGGCGCAGTCCTGGCCCGACACGCTCGCGTCGGATACAGCGTCCGCGCCGCCGCCGGTGGATGAAGAGGCCGTGCGCGAGCCGACGTCATCCGGCGGAGGCCTCACGAGCGAAGGAAAGGCCTTCCTCGGCGTCATGCTGTGGAGCATCGGCGTGGGGGCGTGGCATGGCCTCGGCGCGGGGCCGCTCGTCGCCACGCGCCGCCGCAGCTCGCGGCAATCCTCGCGCGGCAAGCGTTCGGGCAAGCGAGGGCGGCGCCTGCAGCGGCCAGAGCCCTGGGCCGAGGCGCTGCAGGAGATCGAGCCCGAAGCCCCCCGAAAGCCGCGCGACTGGCGGCTCGTGCTCGGCCTCGTCGGCGCGGGTCCGCTGGGCGGGGCGGCCGTGCTGCTGAATCCCTTCATGGCGTGGGTCCTCGCCATTCCCGCGCTCTTCCTCTATGGCCTCGGCTACCTGTGCGGGCGCGTGAAGGAAGTTGCCTATGTGCTGGGCAGCATCGCCGCGGTGATCGCCACGCTGGTGTGCGTCGCCTTCGTGGTCGGGGCCGAGGCTTTCTGGCCAGGCTTTCTTTGGGCGCTGGCGCTCGGCGGCGCGGGCCTGCTGCTCACGGTCATCGCCTTTGGCATCCGCAACACCTGGCGGGACGGCAGCGTGCTCGGGTTCGTGGTTCGCTGGATCGTCGTGCTGGGCGCGGTGGCCGCGGCGGTGGTGATCACCAAGCCCGGACCGTTCTACGACGAGACGTGGATCCCGGTGGCCGTTGTGAGCGTCCTCGCGCTGCTGTTCATGTTCGTGTTCCCGATCTTCGGTTCGGGCAGCAGCGATGGCGACAACTCCGACAGCGGCTGGAGCAGCGGCTCGTCGAGCAGTTCTTCGAGCAGCAGTAGCAGTTCTTCGGACAGCTCCTCGTCCGGCGGTGGCGGCTCCAGCAGCGGAGGCGGGGCCTCCGGCAGCTGGTAGCCGCCCGGGCTCAGACCACCGGCACGCGCCGCGCGTCGGCCGGGTTTACGTTGCGCCTGTAAAGCACCAGCGTCGCGATCAGCCCGCAGACGGCGGCAGCCGTCATCCACAGACCCGGCGCGCCCTTGTCGCCGGTCATCTCGATCAGCCCCGTGGCGATGGCCGGCGTGAAGCCGCCGAAGAGCGCGGTGGCCAGGCTGTAGGCCAGCGAGAAGCCGGCGGTACGCACGCTCACGGGCATCACTTCGGTGAGCGCGACCACCATCGCGCCGTTGTAGCTGGCGTAGAGGAAGGAAAGCCACAGCTCGACCGCGAGCATGCGCGCGAAGCTGGGCTCGCCGACCAGCCACTTGAGCGCCGGGTAGGCCGTGAGGATGGTCAGCACCGTGAACAGGATCAGCAGCGGCTTGCGGCCCACGCGGTCGGACAGCGCGCCCATGACCGGCAGCCAGATGAAGTTGGAGATGGCCACGCACAGCGTGACGATCAGCGCGTCGGTGGTGCTCAGGTGCAGCACGGCCTTGCCGAAGGTGGGGGTGTAGACGGTGATCAGGTAGAACGACACGGTGGTCATCGACACCAGCATCATCCCGGCGATGACCAGGCCCCAGTTGGCGACCATCGAGCGGAAGATCTCGCGCGCGTCGGGGCGGTGCTTGCGCGCCATGAACTCCTCGGTCTCCTGCAGCGAGCGGCGGATGATGAACAGCACCGGCACGATCAGGCAGCCCACGAAGAAGGGAATGCGCCAGTAGAAGTCGCCGATCTCCTGCGGCGTGAAGGTCACGTTGAGCCAGTAGCCCAGCGCGGCCGCCACGACGATGGCCACCTGCTGGCTGGCCGACTGCCAGCTCACGTAGAAGCCCTTGTGGCCCGGCGTCGCCATCTCCGACAGATACACCGACACGCCGCCGAGCTCCACGCCGGCCGAGAAGCCCTGCAGCAGCCGCCCGATCAGCACCAGCACCGGGGCCGCGAGGCCGATGGTCGCGTAGGCCGGCACGCAGGCGATCAGCAGCGTGCCCAGCGCCATCAGCGCGAGCGTGACGATCAGGCCCTGGCGGCGGCCCACGCGGTCGACGTAGGCGCCCAGGAAGATCGCGCCCAGCGGCCGCATCAGGAAGCCGGCGCCGAAGGTCATGAAGGTCAGCATCAGCGAGGCGAACTCGTTGCCGGCCGGGAAGAAGGCCTTCGAGATCTGCGTGGCGTAGAAGCCGAACAGGAAGAAGTCGAACATCTCCATGAAGTTGCCGCCCGTCACGCGCAGGACGGTGGCGAACTTGGAGGAGGAAGCGGTGGAGGCGCGGGCAGCGTTGCCCTTTTGCGCGGCGCTGGGCGCAGGATTCATCTTGTTGTCCCCTTGGGCAGTACTGGCGATGTGCTCGCCCAAGGGTAGTAGCGGCTCCCCGACCGCTACCTGACTGCGGCGGTCAGGTAGCTGTCACCGCCGCGCGGCGGGTGTGGCCAATTGCCCGGCCGTCAGGTCTTGTACTTGATCGAGCAGCCGTAGGGCCGCGTGGCGGCAGCCGAGATCGGCCTGCCGCCGAAGGCCTCGCCCAGGGCCTGGTTCACGTAGTTGGTCGCGGTCTTGATGTCGTCCACCCGCGCCGAGGCGATGCTGTCGATGCCGCCCGCGTACACCAGCGTGCCCTTGGGGTCGATGATGAAGATGTGCGGCGTGGTGCGCGCGCCGTAGACCTGACCGATGAGGCCGTCCTCGTCCATCAGCACGGCGGTGGGCGCGGCCTTCTGCGACTTCATCCAGGCGTCGAGCGCCTCGGGCTTGAGGTAGTCGGTGGCGGCGCGCTCGGTGGAATTGATGGCCAGCCACACCACGCCCTTGTCGGTGGCGGCCTTCTGCGTGGCGGGCATGTTGCCGCTGCCGTAGTGCTTGCGCACGAAGGGGCAGCCGGGGTTGGTCCATTCGAGCACCACGAACTTGCCCGCGAAATCGGACAGCTTGTGCTTGGCGCCGGTGGTGTCGACGGCCACGAAATCGGGCGCCTGCTGGCCCACTGCGGGCGCTGCGGCGGCATTGCCGCCCATCAGGAAGGTGGCGCCCAGCGCCACGGCGGCGGCGACGACGGCACGGCGGGAGGCCCGGCTCAGGGCGGCGCGGGCGTTGCGCGCGGCGCGGAAGGAACGCGAGTCGGCGGTTGGCGAGAGAGACATGGCCAGCTTGAACTCCAAGACAAAATTCCAAACAACAACTGCAGCTTAGAACGGTTTCTTCAAGTGCTTGTGACAACCCATGTCAGGCCGGTGGTCAAAGCGCGGCGTCAAAGGGCGGCGTCAAAGGGCGGCGTCAAAGGGCGGCGATAGCGGCGCGGACCTCGTCCTTGCCCAGTATCTCCGTCAGCACGACCGGCGGCTTGCCCGGCGCCTGCAGCACGTACACCGGCACGCCGCTGCGGCCCAGCGCGGTGAGCGCGGCGGTGATGGCGGGGTCGCGGCGGGTCCAGTCGGCGCGCAGCATCGCGACCTTCTTGGCGTCGAAGTCGGCCAGCACCTGCTCGTCGGACAGGGTGCTCTTCTTGTTGTACTGGCAGGTCACGCACCATGCGGCGGTGAAGTCGATGAAGACCGGCCGGCCCGCATCCGACAACTGCGCCACGCGCTCGGCGGACCAGGGCTGCCAGCGCTGGCCGGCCCCGTCTTTCGTGGCGGCCGATGCCAGCTTCGCGGGCTCCACCACCTGCAGCACGTTGCGGCCGATGGCGGCGGTGAGCACGGCGGTGAAGGCGATCAGCACGCCCGCGATCACCAGCCGCGTGCGCCCGCGCAGCGTGAGCGCCCAGACGACGGCGGCCATGCACACCAGCAGCGCCAGCAGCGTGCCCGCGCCGTCGATGCCGCTTTGCTGGCCGAGCACCCACACCAGCCAGGCCACGGTGGCGAACATCGGGAAGGCCAGCAGGCGGCGCAGCGTGCCCATCCACGGGCCGGGCTTGGGCAGCAGGTAGGCCACGGCAGGCACGAAACCGGCCACCAGGTACGGCAGCGCCAGCCCGAAGCCCAGCGCCACGAACAGCAGCAGCGCCTGCGCCGCCGGCAGGCCGATGGCGAAACCGAGCGAGGCCCCCATGAACGGCGCGGAGCAGGGCGATGCGATGACCACGGCGAGCACGCCCGAAAGGAAGTCGTTGGCCAGCGGATGCCTGGCCTGCGCGCTGCACACCGAAGAGGGCGCGGCGCGGCCGAATTCGAAAACGCCCGCGAGGTTCAGCCCGATCAGCGTGAAAAGTGCGGCAAGAGCAGCCACCACGCCCGGCGACTGCAGCTGGAAGCCCCAGCCCAGCCCGGCGCCGGCCGCGCGCAGCGCCAGCATGCCGCCGCCCAGCGCGAGGAATGAAAGCATCACGCCGCCCGTGTAGGCCAGCCCGGCCTTGCGGTGCGCGCTGGCGTTGCCGGCCTGCCGCGCGAAGCCCAGCACCTTGATCGCGAGGATCGGGAACACGCAGGGCATCAGGTTCAGCAGCAGGCCGCCGAGCAGGGCGCCCAGCAGCGCGGCCATGAAGGTGGTGGAAGAAGGCGCAGGCAGTTCGGCAGCCTTGGCCGCCCCGGCATTCGCGGCATTGGCCGCGAGCGCCGCCTGCAGCGCCGGCGACACCTCGGCTGCGCGCGGTGCGGCAGCCGCAGGCCAGGCGCCGGAGACTGGCGCCTCGGCGCGCCATGCGATCGGCTGGCCGGCCTGCCGGTCGGCCTCGGGCAGCGTCACCACCACCGGCATGACGGTGGGGCTGGCGCTGCGCTGATCGGCCAGCGGCATCGTGGCGGTCCAGGTGTCGCCTTGCCAGGATTGGGTCCAGTCCTTGCCGGAGACGGCCGCGGTGCGGATCACCTCGGGTGTCTCGGGGAAGAACTCCAGCGTCTTGCCCTGCGCGGCGGCGGGCAGGCCCTCGAGCCGCACCTTCAGGCTGTGGCCGTCGACCTCGACGGCGCCCGGCCTGGCCAGCGGCTGCGGGCGGGCGGCGAGGGCGGTGTCGAACTCGGCCTTGTGCAGCGCGGTCGAGCCCTGCAGCGGCAGCGCCAGCGTGAAGGTGCCCTCCTCGGGAATGCATTCCTTGCGGCAGACCAGCCAGGAGGCCTTGAGCTGGATGTCCATCGCCGGGGTGCCGCCCAGCGCCACCGGCGGCTTGTAGAGCGTGGACACCTCCAGCGGCACTGGCAGCAGCACGGTGTTCTCGTAACCGTAGTTGGCGAGGCTGCCGACCGGGATCTTCTTCGGCGCCGGCCATGCGATCTCGCCGGTGGACACGCCCGCCGGCAGCGTCCACGTCATCTCGGTGGGCAGGCCGGAATCGCCGGCGTTCTTCCAGTAGGTGTGCCACTCGGGCTGGTGCGCGATCTGCAGACCGACCCAGACCGGGGCGCCGGGTGTCACGCCGTCGGGAGCATGGGCGACGAGTTCGGCGCGCACATGGGGAGTGGTGACCACGGCGCCCGGTTTGGACGCCAGTTCGGGCGTCGATTGCGCCAGCGCCGGCATGCTGGCTGCGGCTGTTGCTATCAGAAGCGTAGCGAATTGGATGCGCGGGAAGATCATGCCGTCAGTCGGAGCAATCGGTGGGGGCGAAGTTCCGGGGCTTGGTTCAGGCCGCCGTGGCGGCTTGCGAGCCCCAGCCCAGCACCACGCGTCGGCTGTTGGCGCTCTTCTTCTCTATCTTGGTGACCACCACCGCCCCGATCTCGGCGGTGTTTGCAACATGCGTGCCGCCGCAGGGCTGGAAGTCGATAGCCGTCTGGCCTTCGCCAGTTCCGCCGATGCGGATGGTGCGCACCGTGCCCGTGCCGCGCGGCGGCTGCACGCTCATGCTCTTGACCAGCGCCGGGTTGGCGTCGAGCTCCTCGTCGGTGATGGCGCCGACCGTCAGCGGATGGGCCGCCTCGACCAGCCGGGCCAGGCCGGCCGTCAGCGAGTCCTTGTCGAGCGGATCGGTCATGTGGAAGTCGAGCCGCGCGTACTCGGGCGTGATGGAGCAGCCGTTCACCGGCTGCGGCACCAGGTGGCACAGCAGGTGGGTGGCGGTGTGGAAGCGCATCAGGCGGTGGCGGCGCTCCCAGTCGATGCGGGCGGTGAGCGCGTCGCCGGGCTTCAGCGCGGCCAGCAGTTCGTCCTGCCCCGGGGCCGGCACGTGGATGAACTCGTCGGTCGGCTGGCCTTCCGCGTCCTTGGCCTTGCGGGTGTCGGCAACGACGACTTCGCGCCCGTTGGCCAGGGCCAGCACGCCGCTGTCTCCGGCCTGTCCGCCGCCCAGCGGGTAGAACACGGTGCGGTCCAGCACGATGCCGGTGTCGTCGATTCGCACGATGCGGGCGTCGCAGCTGCGCAGGTAGGCGTCGGCGCGGAACAGGTCGTCGGTCATCCGGCGATGGTAGCGGCGATGCGCGAATGAGGTGCGCCCACGCCAGAAAGCGCCCACGGCCGACACTCCCGGGCCCGCCGGGCTGGGGAAGATGGCGATGTGCGGCATGCCGTCGCGCGAAGGATCACGCATGGAAAAACAGCAGCAAGCACCCACCCGCATGCCGTCTTCATGGCCGCAGGCCGGCGCCCTGGCCCTGGCGGCCGCGTTGCTCGTGGCCGGCTGCGGCGAGGCCGCCAAGCTCTCGCCCGAGCTGACGACCGGTCCCCGCCCGCAGCTGGTCGAGCCGAACAAGACCCTGATTCCCACCGTCAATGTCGCCCCCGCAGTCGGCTGGACCGACACCGCGACGCCCGTTCCCGCCGAAGGCCTGAAGGTGACGGCGCTGGCGCGCGGCCTCGACCACCCGCGCTGGGTCTACACGCTGCCCAACGGCGACATCCTCGTGGCCGAGAGCAACAAGCCGCCCAAGCCCGCCGACAGCAACGACGGCGGCAGCGGCCCCGTCGCCAAGATCCGCAACTGGGTCATGGGCAAGGTCATGGGCCGCGCCGGCGCGGGCGTGCCCAGCGCCAACCGCATCACCCTCCTGCGCGACGCCGATGGCGACGGCGTCGCCGAGGTGAAGCAGGTGTTCATGGCCAACCTCCGCTCCCCCTACGGCATGGTGTTGGTGGGCAACGAACTCTTCGTCGCCAACGCCGATTCGCTGGTGAAGGTGCCCTACACCGAGGGCCAGACCTCCATCACCGCCAGCCCGACGTTGGTGACCCAACTGCCCGCCGGCATCAACCACCACTGGACCAAGAACGTCATCGCCAGCGCCGACGGCAGCAAGCTCTACGTGACGGTCGGCTCCAACAGCAACATCGGCGAGAACGGCCTGCCGGCCGAGGAGGGCCGCGCCGCCATCTGGGAGGTCGACACGAAGTCGGGCGAGAAGCGCCTCTTCGCCAGCGGCCTGCGCAACCCCAACGGCATGGGCTGGGAGCCCGACACCCAGGTACTGTGGACCGTGGTGAACGAGCGCGACGAGATCGGCAGCGACCTCGTGCCCGACTACCTCACCTCGGTGAAGGACGGCGCCTTCTATGGCTGGCCCTGGAGCTACTACGGCGGCGTGGTCGACGCGCGCGTGCAGCCGCAGAACCCGCAGATGGTCGCCAAGGCCATCGCACCCGACTACGCGCTGGGCTCGCACGTCGCGCCGCTGGGCATGGCCTTCTCGCGCCCGGGCGGCATGCCCGAGCAGTTCGCCAGCGGCGCCTTCATCGGCGAGCACGGCTCGTGGAACCGCAAGCCCAAGTCGGGCTACAAGGTGGTGTTCGTGCCCTTCATCGGCGGCAAGCCCAGCGGGCCGCCGATCGATGTGCTGACCGGTTTCCTGAGCGCCGACGAGAAGGCGCACGGCCGGCCGGTGGGGGTGGCGCTTGACAAGGCCGGCGCGCTGATCGTGGCGGACGACGTGGGCAACACCGTGTGGCGGGTGTCGAAGGCCAAGTAGCCTTCAAGCTCACCCCCGGCGGGCCGACGACAGCCGCGGCACGAGCTGCGCCGCCGGCCCGTCGACCTTGCGCGTCGCCGTGTCTCCGCGCAGGTGGTCGAAGAGCAGCGCGATGGCCTGCTGCGCCACCTCGTCCAGGTGCAGGTCCACGGCCGTGAGCGGCGGCACGCTGGTGCGAGCGCGCAAGCCGTCGTAGCGGGTGGCGACCATCACGTCCTCGGGAATGCGCCGGCCGGTCTCCAGAACCGCCGCGACCGCGCCCGTGGCGAACGCATCCACCGGCACGCAGAAGGCGTCGATGTCGGGGTGGGCCGCCAGCAGCGCCAGCGCGGCGTCGCGGCCGCCGCTTTCGCCCTTCGCCTCGTCGACCAGCGACAGCAGCGGCGCCTGCCGGTGCGCGGCGGCGAACGCGAGGTAGGCGGCCTGGCCCTCCACGTAGGAGTTGCGCTGCGCCGAGCCCAGGATCATCGCGATCCTGCGCGCGCCCTGCGCATGCAGATGCTCCAGCAGCAGCCGGGTGGTGTCGCCCGAATGGATGTCGACGTAGGGCGGCAGGGCCGTCCCGCTTTCGGCGCCTCCGGCCGCCTCGGCGGGCTTGCCGATCGCGACCACCGGCAGGCCGCGCCGCAGCAGGTAGTCCATGTTCGGGTCTCCGGCGGAGGGCTCGATGACCAGCGCTCCGTCCACGTCGAGCAGTTCCATCGGCACGCTCCCCGTTTCCATGGGTGGCGCCAGCACCAGGGCCAGGTTCCGGTCGAGCGCGGCCGAAGCCGCCACGGCCGCCACTTCCATGAGGAAGCCGAGCCTCGAAGGGCCGCCCGCCACGGCAAACGGCATCGACGACAACAGCACGATCATGTGCGCCTCGCCCGTGCGCAGCCGCTGCGCGTTGCGGTTGGGCCGGTAGCCGAGCTTCAGGGCGGCCTTCTCGACGCGCGCGCGGGTTTCGGCGTCCACCTGGCCGCGGGCGTTGAGCGCATGCGAGACGGTGGTGGGCGATACACCCGCTTCGCGCGCCACGTCCTTGATGTTCGCTCGCGGCGATGGCTCGGTACTCATCCCGTTGACCTTTTCAAAAACCGGTGCTTCAATTCCCAAATCGTTTTGGGCGCGTTGTCCCGGAATGTACTTCACCCGCCTCGGCGGATTTTTTTGCGAGCACGCCCAAATCGATTTGGGCGCCAATCCGGTCAAAGGATTCGATCATGTCCCGTGTATCCGACGCTCCTGCCGTCGACGCCGTGCTGCCCGTTTCGCAACTGCTCCTGTTCGGCCTGCAGCATGTGCTGGTGATGGCTGCCGTGCCCATCACCTCCGTTTTCCTGGTGGCCAAGGCGTTGGGCCTGACCGCCGCCCTCACGGTCAACCTGATCAGCGCCACCTTTCTGCTGTGCGGCGTGGGCACGCTGCTGCAATCCTTCGGACCGTGGAAGTTCGGGGCGCGGCTGCCCTTCGTCATGGTGCCGGGCGGGGCGCCCATCGTGATGTTCGTGACCATCGCGCAGCAGCGCGACCTGCAGACCGCCTCCGGCGCGGTGATCCTCACCGCGCTGTTCTATTTCCTGGTGCTGCCGGTGTTCGCGCGCTGCCTGCGCTACTTTCCGAAGATCGTCATCGGCACCTTGCTGCTGCTGGTGTCCATCAACCTGGTGAAGGTGTACGGCGGCATCATCGCGGGCAAGGCCGGCTCGCCCACTTTCGCCGATCCCGCGAACATCGGGCTGGCTTTGGCGACCATCGGCTTCACGGTGCTGTTCGCGCGGCTTTTCAAGGGCATGCTCGGCCAACTGGCGGTGCTGCTGGGGCTGCTGGCGGGCACCTTGCTGGCGGCGGCCTGCGGGCTGATGGATTTCGGCTCCGTCGCGGCCGGCCCGCTCTGGAGCGCCCCGACGCTGCTGCCCTTCGGCATGCCGCATTTCGACGTGGTGGCGGCCGTGCCGCTGCTGATCTTCAGCGTGATCTCGATGGTCGAGGCCACGGGCCAGACGGTGGCGGTGGCCGAGGTGGTCGGCCGCAGGATCGATCCGCGCGAAGCCGTGCCGCGCACCATCCGCGGCGATGCGCTGGTGTCGCTGGCGGGCGGGCTGTTCGGCACGTCGATGATCATCACCAGCGGCGAGAACATCGGCATCGTGCGCGCCACCAATGTGCGCTCGCGCTACGTCACTGCCACGGCGGGTGCGATCCTGATCCTCATCGCGCTGTCGGCGCCGCTGGGCCGGCTGGCCAGCGCCATTCCCTCGGCCGTGGTGGGCGGCACCGCGATGGTGGTGTTCGCGATCATCGGCACGATGGGCATCGACATGCTGCGCAAGGTCGACCTGCACGAGCGCGGCAACATGTTCGTGCTGGCCGGCGCGTTGACCATGGGCCTGCTGCCCATCGTCGTGCCGGGGCTCTACAGCCGCTTTCCCGACACGCTGCAGCTGGTGCTGGGCAACGGCCTGGCGATGGGCTCGCTCACGGCGGTGGTGCTCAACATGGTCTTCAACCGCGTCCACGCGGAGCGCACCGAGATGGCGCCTGCTTCGCAGGCATGAGCCGGGCCACGTTTCCTCTTTCTCTTTCTCCTCTCTTCACCATGTCTCCTGAACTCGATGCCGCGATGCTCGCGGCCGACGAGCTGCTGCTCGTTCCCGACCACCTGATGCTGCGCGACGGCCCGGCCACCGGCCATGCCGTGCTGGTGGCCGGCGGACTGTTCCGCGATGTCGGCCCCGCTGGCGTCCTTGCCGCGCGCCACCCTCATCTCACGCCGCTGGCCCTTCCCGGCAAGCTGCTCATGCCCGGCATGATCGACGCGCACCATCACCTGACGCAGTCCTTCGGCAAGTCGCTGGCCTATGGCGAGCCGTCCGAGATCTTCCGCCGCGTGTGGGTGCCGCTCGAATCCAGCCTGGACGACGAGTTCGTCTACCTGGCCTCCAAGCTCGCGGCGCTCGAATCGCTGCGCGGCGGCTTCACCACGGTCTGCGACGCGGGCACGCGTGCGCCGGGCGACATCGGCGCGATCGCGGCCGCCGTGCAGGAAGCGGGGCTGCGCTGCGTGCTCGGCCTGATCTGCAACGACGGCGGCAACGACAGCAGCGCCGGCGAGCGCCGGGAGATCCTGGCGCGGGCCGGACACTTCCTGGGCCGCTGGCCGCGCGAGGGGCTGGTCCATCCGTCGCTCGCCATCTCGGTGCCCGAGGCTGCCTCCGACGAGATGCTCGCCGGCGTCTCGTCCCTGTGCGCCGAAGCGCGCGCCATCTTCCAGACGCACGTCAACGAGCACCTCGCGTCGGTCGAGCGCTCGGTGGTCCAGCGCGGCTGCCGGCCGCTCGAGTTGCTCGCCCGGCTGGGCGCGCTGGGCCCGCAGGTGCTGATCGCGCACGGCACGCTCGTCACGCCGTCCGAACTCGTGCTGCTGCGCGACACCGACACCGCCGTGAGCTACAACCCCGTCGCCAGCCAGTGGAAGGGCAACGCCGTGGCGCCCGCGAACCTGATGGCGGCCATGGGCATCCGCTTCGGCCTCGGCACCGATGCCACGCGCAGCGACGCCTTCCGCCTGATGGACGCGGCCGAGGCCGCGCAGAAGCTGGCCTTCGGCCTGGCCGTCGGCGATGCGTCGAGCGGGGGCGGCTGGACCTGGTTCGACCACGCCACGCACGAAGGCGCGCGCGCCGTGGGCCTGGACCACCTGACCGGCGAGATCGCGGCGGGCAAGCACGCCGACTTCCTGATCGTCGACGTCGACACGCCCGAAATGTGCACTTCCGTCGATCTCACCTGGGACCTGGTGCGCCTGGGCAACCGCGACCAGATCAGCGCCGTATTCGTGGCCGGCCGCCTGCGCCTGTGGGAGGGATGGCCGCCCGACTGGGACGCCCGGGCGCTGCAGCGCCGGCTTGCGGAGATCGCGCATGCGGCGATGGACCGCGCGCCCATCCTGCGCCTGCATCCGACGGCGGCCGAGCATCGGCGCCTTTGCCGCGCGCGCGCCGAAGGTGGGCTTGGGCTGGGTCTGCAGTGAGCGCGCAGCACCTTCTTCTCGTCTCCGCAGCCGTGCTGTTCGCCGCCTTCGTGCAGGGCGCGACCGGCGTCGGCTTCGCGCTGATCGCCGCACCGGTGATCGGCATCGTGCGCCCCGACCTGCTGCCGGTGTGCGTGCTGGTGCTGA
The DNA here is from genome assembly GCF_048302515.1 of Variovorax sp. 350MFTsu5.1. Classification (NCBI taxonomy): domain Bacteria; kingdom Pseudomonadati; phylum Pseudomonadota; class Betaproteobacteria; order Burkholderiales; family Comamonadaceae; genus Variovorax; species Variovorax sp. 350MFTsu5.1. The sequence continues at coordinate 922,632 of NZ_CP157620.1, forward strand.
TGCTTCCGCTGAATTTCTACGTGATGTGGCGCGAACGCGGCGCGATCGACCGTGTCGGCGCCGGCTGGATCAGCGGGGGGCGCCTGCTTGGCACCGCCGGCGGGCTCTGGGTGCTGGCGGCGTTGAGCGCGAGCCATCTGTCGCTGTTCGTCGGCGTATCGACCATCGCGGCAGCGCTGGTGACGCTGCTGATGCCGGCCTTCTCGCCGGGGCGCGGCGCCTTCGTGGCGGCCGGCCTCGTCACCGGCATCACCGAAACCGCGACCGGCATCGGCGGTCCGCCGCTAGCGCTGGTCTACCAGCACCAGCCGGCGCCCTCCATGCGCTCGACCATCGCGCTGTGCTTTCTCGTCGGCGAGCTGGTGTCGCTGGTCACACTGATGGCAGCGGGACGCATCGACGGCTCCCAACTGCAGGCTGCCGCGCAACTGCTGCCCGCACTGGTGGTGGGCGCCGTGCTCAGCCGCGTGGTGCACCGGCACATCAACGGGCGGGTGCTGCGCGTCTTCGTGCAGGTGTTCGCGATCGTGTCGGGCGCGGCACTGCTGCTGCATTCATTCTGAATCGCCGTGCGCGGCCCGCCAGGCTGCGCGGCCCAGCCTGTAGAGCCTGTGCCGACGCAGCGCGTGCCCCTCGGGCACCAGCGGATGGTCGAAGGCGCCGTCCGCGTCCTCCGTCATGCCGATGCGCTGCATCACCGCCGCCGAGCGGGTGTTGTTCCAGGCGGTGAAGGCGACGATCTCCTCCAGCCCGAGCCGCTCGAAGCCCACCTGCAGCGCGGCGCGCGCCGCCTCGCTCGCGTAGCCATGGCCCCACCACTTGCGCGCGAAGCGCCAGCCGATCTCCACGCAGGGCGAGAAGGGCAGCTTGGCCGACGGCGAGTTGAGCCCGGTGAAGCCCATGAACTCGCCCGACTCCCTGTGCTCCACCGCCCAGAAGCCCCAGCCGTTCTCGTCGATGCGCGAGCGCGTGCGCGCGACCGCCGCGTCGCTGTCGGCGCGCGTGGGCAGCGGCAGCAGGAACTCCATCACCAGCGGGTCGCCCGCGAGTTCGAAGAAGGGGGCCAGGTCGCTGTCGCGCCATTGGCGCAGACGCAGGCGGGGCATGTCGGTTTCGATGATGTCCGTGGTCATGCGGCCGATTGTGTCGCACGGCATTTATGTCATGACGTGATATATTCGCGGCCGTTCCGCCAACCGCACCGCCATGGCTCCCACACCCCGCAAGCTCGCCAAGAAGGACTTCGAGGCGCTCTCCCAGTTCCGCTACCAGATGCGCCGCTTCGAGCGCTTTTCCGAGCGCGCCGCGCAGGGCGAGGGCCTCACGCCGCAGCAGTACCTGGTGCTGCTTCACATCAAGGGCGTGCCGGGGCGCGACTGGGCTTCGGTGGGCGAGATCGCCGAGCGCCTGCAGCTGCAGCCGCACGGCGCGGTCGCGCTGGTCACGCGCTGCGAGGCGCTCGAACTGGTGCAGCGCAGGCCCAGCGAAACCGACCGCCGGCAGGTGGAAGTGCATCTCCTCGCCAAGGGCGAGAAGCTGCTGTCGAGGCTGGCTGAACTCCACCGCGCGGAGTTGCGCTCGCTGAAAGGCGTGTTCGACGTGCCGCAGATCGATCTTCCGGAAAATCCATGAGCTCCAAGGCCACCTCCCATCCGCCGCGCGGCGACTTCGCGCTCAACACGCGTCTGATGCGCATCACCGTCATGGCCGCCCTCATCGGCGCCGTGAGCACGGTGGCCGCGCGCGTGCTGCTCGACCTGATCCGCTTCTTCACCAACCTGTTCTTCTTCCAGACCTTCTCGCTGGCCGACCGCTCGCCGGCCACGCACACGCTGGGCGCCTGGGTCATCGTGGTGCCGGTGATCGGCGGGCTCATCGTCGGGCTGGTGGCGCGCTACGGCTCCGACAAGATCCGCGGCCATGGCATTCCCGAGGCCATCGAGGCGATCCTGTTCGGCAAGAGCCGCATGTCGCCGAAGGTGGCGCTGCTCAAGCCGCTCTCTTCGGGCATCGTCATCGGCAGCGGCGGGCCCTTCGGCGCGGAGGGGCCGATCATCATGACCGGCGGCGCCATCGGCTCGCTGATCGCGCAGCACTTCCACCTCACCGCGGCCGAGCGCAAGGCGCTGCTGGTGGCGGGCGCCACCGCGGGCATGACGGCGGTGTTCGGCACGCCGGTGGCGGCCGTGCTGCTGGCCGTGGAGCTGCTGCTCTTCGAGCTGCGCCCGCGCAGCCTGCTGCCGGTGGCCGTGGCCTGCGCGGTGGCGGGCTTCGCGCGGCCGCTGCTGATGGACCCGGGCCCGCTCTTTCCGCTGCAGACGGCCGCGCCCGGCCCGCTCGCCATGCTGTCGTGCGTGATCGCGGGCGTGCTGTGCGGCGCGCTCGCGGCATCGCTGTCGATCTCGCTCTACAAGGTGGAAGACTGGTTCGGCAAGCTGCCGGTGCACTGGATGTGGTGGCCCGCCATCGGCGGCCTCGCGGTGGGCATCGGCGGCTGGCTGCAGCCGCGCGCGCTGGGCGTGGGCTACGACGTGATCGGCGACCTGCTGCACAACCACCTGGCGCTCGGCGTGGTGGTCGCGCTGCTGGCGGTGAAGGCCGTGATCTGGGTCATCTCGCTGGGCTCGGGCACCTCGGGTGGCGTGCTCGCGCCGCTGCTGATGATGGGCGCGGGTCTCGGCGTGGTGCTGTCGCATGTGCTGCCCGGCAACGACCCGATGCTGTGGCCGCTGGTCTGCATGGCGGCCACGCTGGGCGGCGTGATGCGCGCGCCGCTCACCGCCACCATCTTCGCCTTCGGGCTCACGCACGACAGCAACGCGCTGCTGCCGCTGCTGGCCACCTCGGCCGTGGCCTACGGCTTCACCGTGCTGACGATGCGCCGCTCGATCCTCACCGAGAAGATCGCGCGCCGCGGCTATCACATCTACCGCGAGTACGGCATCGATCCGCTGGAGCGGCATTCGGTGGAAGAGGTGATGACGCGCGAGGTGCGCAGCATCGACGCCGCCATGCCGCTGGCGCAGGCGATGTTCGAATACTTCGGCGAGGGGCAGGCGCACCGCGCCTTCCCGGTGCTGCGCAATGGCGCGGTGATCGGCGTGGCCGATCGCGCCATGCTCGCCGCGCGCGGCACGCGCGACCCCATCGCCACGGTGGGCGACGCCTGCGCCGACGTGCCGCTCTATTTCGCGCTGCCCGGCGAGAACTGCCGGGCCGTCGCCACGCGGCTCGCGCGGCACCGGCTGGAGCGCCTGCCGGTGGTGAAGGACGCGCAGTCGTTCGCGCTGGTGGGCATCGTGGCGCGCAGCGACCTCATCAAGCCGTCGCTCGTGCACTTCGACGAAGAGGAAAAGCGCGAGCGCATGCGCGGGCTGCCCTGGCAGTCCTAGTTCATCAGAACCCCGCCAGCACCACCTTGCCCTGCGCCTTGCCGCTCTCGATGAGCGCGTGGGCGCGGCGCAGGTTCGCGGCGTTGATGGTGCCGAAGCTCGCGTTGGCCGTGGTGCGGATGCGGCCCGCGTCCACCAGCGCTGCCACCTCGGCCAGCAGCGCGCCCTGCTCGGCGATGTCGGGCGTCTCGAAGCGCGAGCGCGCGAACATCATTTCCCAGTGCAGCGAGATGCACTTGGTCTTCAGCGGCATCGCGTCGAGCACCTTCATGTCGTCGATCACCGCGAGCTGGCCCTGGGGCTTGAGGCTTTCGATGATCTGCGCGTAGTGCTGGTCGGTCTGCGTGAGGCTGGCGACCATGTCGACCTCGCCGATGCCGGCGGCCTTCAGCTCGGCGGCCAGCGGCTTCGAGTGGTCGATGACCGCGTGCGCGCCCAGTTCCAGGCACCAGGCGCGCGTCTCGGCGCGCGAGGCGGTGGCGACGACGCGCAGCTTCGTCAGCTGGCGCGCGAGCTGGATGAGGATGGAGCCCACGCCGCCGGCACCGCCGGTGACCAGCAGCGTCTGGCCTTCGCCCCCGCCCTTGGGTACGCGCAGGCGGTCGAACAGCAGCTCGTACGCGGTGATGGTGGTCAGCGGCAGCGCGGCGGCCTGCGCGTCGTCGAGGCTCTTTGGGGCGAGGGCGGCGATGCGCTCGTCCACCGCGTGCAGTTCGGCATTGGTGCCGGGGCGGATGATCGAGCCCGAGTAGTACACGCGGTCGCCGGGCTTGAAGTTCTTCACGCCGGCGCCGACGGCCTCGACCGTGCCGACCGCATCCCAGCCCAGCACCTTGGCCTGGCCGGCCTCGGGCGCGGCGTTCTTGCGGACCTTGGTGTCCACGGGGTTGACCGACACCGCCTTCACGCGCACCAGCAGGTCGCGCGCGCCGGGCACGGGTGCGGGCAGCTCGATGTCCTGCAGCGATTCGGGGTTCTCGATGGGGAGGGACTGGTAGTAGCTGATGGCTTTCATGGGAGGGGCCTTTCTGTGACGATGATCGAACTGTAGGATCGCAAGGCTGGTTTGATAAGTAGGCTGAAATCAGCAACAGTTTCAAATGAAGATTGAAAATATCTCCGATCTGCAGGTGCTGGTGCATACGGCGCGGGCGGGCACGCTCACGGCTGCAGCGCATGCGCTGGGGATCACGCCGGCTGCGGCCAGCGCGACGCTCAAGCGGCTGGAGGCGCAGCTCGGGGCGCGGCTGTTCGAGCGGTCGACGCGGGCGATGCGGCTCACGCCTCAAGGGCAGACGCTGCTCGACTACGCGGTTCGGGCCTTCGAGCTGCTCGACGAGGGGGAATCGCTGGTCACGGCCGATCGCGGGGAGCTGGTCGGCACCCTGCGCGTGGCTTCGCCTTCGGACCTGACGCGCAGCACGCTGCTGCCTTGGTTCGACGAATTCCTGGCGCTGCATCCGGGCGTGCAACTGTCGCTGTCGGTGGGCGACCGGCCGCTGGACGTGATGCGCGACGAGGTCGACGTGGCGCTGCGGTACGGGGCGCTGGCGGATTCGCGGCTGGTGGCGCGGCCGTTCGCGCTCACCAATCCGCTGCTCACGGCTTCACCCGACTACCTGCGGAGGCATCCGGCGCCTCGGGTGCCGCAGGATCTGGTGCATCACAACTGCCTGATCTTCAATCGCTCCGGACGTCGGCACAGGGTCTGGCGGTTTGCGCAGAACGGGCAGTGGACGGAGGTGCGGGTGAATGGGAACCGCAGCGTGGACGATGCTTCGCTGGCGCGGGAGTGGACTGTGGCGGGGTATGGGATTTCTCTGAAGTCTGCGCTGGATGTGCGCGAAGACATTCGCGAGGGGCGGCTTGTTCGGTTGCTGGCGGATTGGGAGACTGAGCCTTATCCGTTGCATGCGTTGTTGCCTAGTGGGAGGTTTGTGCCGGCTCGGGTTCGGGCTTTTGTCGAATTTCTTGCTGTGAAGTTCGAGGCTTTGTTGGCTTTGTCTTGAGGTTTTTTCCCGGGGCCGGGACTCGCCCCGGCAGGCGACCTACGTTTCTTTGTCTCGCCAAAGAAACGTAGGCAAAAGAAAGGCGACCCCACTGTCTGCGTCCCTCCGCTTCGCTGCGGGCAACCTGCGGTGCTCGCGTTTCGCGGGGTCTCGCAGAACTCGCTTCGCTCAAACAGCTGCGAGCCCTGATCCGCGAAACGCTGCGCTCCTCGGCGCAGCCAGAGGGGAGGGGGAGCCACACGGGCCTTTGCTTCGCCCGGCCTCGTTTTTCTCCCTCTCCCGCTTGCGGGAGAGGGTTGGGGTGAGGGCCGCGGCGCCCGATGTCGCCGTGCTTTCTCGTTCCCTCAGATCATCGGCGTCACCGCACCATCCATCGCCACGATCGCGCCCGTCACATAACTCGCCTTCGGCGACGCCAGGAACAGCACCGTGTTCGCCACTTCCTCCGGCGTCGCGATGCGGCCCAGCGGCAGCCTTGCCTTGGCTCGCTCCAGGGCCTCGTCGGTGCCGATGCCCTGCAGCCTGGCGTCGGCCTTCATGCCTTCCTGCAGGCGTTCGGTGAGGGTGAGGCCGGGGTTCACGGCGTTCACGCGCACGCCCTTGGCGGCGTAGGCGGCGGCCATGCCGGCGCTCACGAGCATGAGGGCGGCGTTGGCGGCGCCGCCTGCCATGTGGACGGGGCTGGCGACCTTGCCGCCCTGGCCGATGACGTTGACGATGGCGCCGCGGCCGCGCTGGCCCATGCGCTTCACGACGGGGTCGATCATGTGGATGTAGGTGAAGTACTTGGCGTCCATCGCGTCGTGCCATGACGCGGGCGTGAGATCGTCGGGCGGGGTGCGGCGCGCGGCGCCGGCGGAGTTGACGAGCACGTCGACGGGGCCGAAGACCTGTTCGGCGGCATCGAGCGCGGCGAGCGCGCCGGCCGGGTCCTTGAGGTCGGCTGCGTGGACGGACACGCGGGCGTCGGCCTGCGGGAACGACTCGGCCAGCGTCCTGCGGCCCTGTTCGAGGTTGGCGAGGTCGCGCGAGACGAGGCTGACGCGCGCGCCTTCGCGCAGGAAGCCGAGCGCGCAGGCCAGGCCGATGCCCTTGCTGCCGCCGGTGACGAGTACGTGCTGGTCCTGGAGCTGGAGGTCCATGAAACGGGTCCTTGGTGGGAGATTGCAGGATGGGTGCGGCGATTCAATCACCACCGCGAAACCCCTGCACGCGCTCAGCGCTTCTTCCTTGCTGGACGTGGCTCGGGTTCGAGGGCGGCCGGCGTGGTATCGATGGCTTCGCGCAGATGGCCGTTGTTGTCGTGGTGCACCAGCAACTGGCGCGTGCGCTGCCAGGTCGACAGGCGCGCGGGGGGCACCTCGATGTAGGTGGCCAGGGCGGAGAGGGAGGATTTCTCCTTCACCGGAGCCGGCTCGCGGCGATGCTGCCGGCGGCGCCACGGCGCGATCACCAGCATCGACAGCAGGATGCCGCAGATCACCAGGCCGTACAGGCTCAGCAGGTGCATCACCTCGGGCTGCGAGCGCGCGCCCAGCACGTAGGGCCATGCGTACCAGAGCGCGCAGAACCAGATCGCGATGGTGACGGCGGGGCGCAGCAGGCGCAGCCACAGGTACATGGCCAGCGCGCGCTGCGGGGAGCGGCCGCTGCCGAAGGCGCGCAGCGGGATGCGTGCGGCGTCGATGATGGGCTCCTCCACCGCAGGCTGCCCCCAGGAGCGGCGGCGGCTGGGCGGCGCCGCGTCGGTGTGCATGTCTGGCGGATAGCTGGAGGGGAACACGGACTCATGGGACATCGGAAACTCCTCGGTCGGGGCTTGTCCACACCGCGCGTTTGCCCCGGCGGCGTATCAGGGCTTTGGGAAAGGCGATCACGGTGGTGGCCATCGTGATGGTCCAGAAGGCGATCGGGTACCAGATCGTTCCTGCGAAGTAGCGCATCAGGTCGCGGTCGTAACGGCGGTCGATCCACAGGCTCAGCAGCATCTGCAGGATGCAGGTCATCGCCAGCAGCGTGCCCTGCCAGTGCGGCAGCAGCGCCGAGTGCCAGGAGGAGTCGGACGGCAGGAAGGGCCGCACCAGGCTGACGACGAGCACCAGGGCCATGGCGTAGGCCCAGAAGATGCTCGTCATGTACTCGATGTAGACGGGCCACATGCGCCAGTGGCGCGGCCGCAGGATGTGCGAGCTGCAGCGCAGCATGGTCTGGATGCCGCCCATGGCCCAGCGCAGGCGCTGCTTCCAGAGACCACGCAAGGTCTCGGGCATCAGGATCCAGCACAGCGCGCGCGGCTCGAAGCGCAGCTGCCAGCCGGCGATCTGCAGCTTCCAGCTCATGTCGATGTCCTCGGTGAGCACGTCGGGGCTCCAGAAGCCCACGTCGATCACCGCGCGACGGCGGAACATGGCGATCACGCCCGACACCGTGAAGAGCGTTCCCACCAGCTGCTGCGAGCGCTTGATGAGGCCGATGATCGAGGAGAACTCGCCCACCTGCATGCGCCCCAGCAGCGTGGTGCGGGTGCGGATGCGCGGGTTGCCGGTGACCGCGCCGATGCGCTCGGAGGCCAGCATCGGCAGCAGCATCCACGCAATGGCGTCCTCGTCGATCAGCGCGTCGCCGTCGATGCCCAGGATGTACTCGCCGCGCGCGAGCTGGCAGGCGGTGTTCAGGCCCACGGCCTTGCCCTGGTTGCTGGCGTTGTGGATCACGCGCAGGCGGCCGTATTCCTTGGTCATCTCGTCGAGCAGTTCGCCGGTGCCGTCGGTGCTGCCGTCGTTCACCGCGATGACTTCGCAGTACGGGTAGCGCGTGCGCATCAGCTGCTCGATCACCTCGCGCAGGTGCGGCGCCTCGTTGAAGCAGGGCACCACCACCGTGACCAGCGGGCGCGAGGGAAGCAGGTCGAGCGGGTTGACGTCCACGTCCTGCCTGCGCTCGAACACCCACGCATGCGAGAGGCCGCCGGCCATCCAGACATAGGCCATGAAGAACGGGTAGTAGAAGACGAAGCCGAACAGCAGCGAGGGCAGCGTCTGCGCGAGGAACTGCATGGCGGGGCTCATGGCGAACGCTCTCCTTGCGCCGGACGCGGCGGGGTTTCGGTCTCGGCCGGCGTGCGCAGCGCGCGCGGCAGCAGGGTGCGCACCGAGATCGCGCGGCGCACGGTGTCCAGCCCCGGCTGGTCGTTGAGGAAGTCGTCGGGGTAGTAGCCCAGGTGGCGCACGCCGGCGCGCTGCAGCAGCGTCCACTGGCGCGAGAGTTCGGCATCGGGCACGGGCTTGCCGGTGCGCCAGTCGCGCGCCTGCAGTTCGAAGACCGTGCCGTCGAGCCCGCGAGGCGTGTCGGCGGCGCGTTTGGCCAGGCGCGCGAGCCAACCCTGCGCATCGGCCTCTCGCTCCATGCGCGGCATGGCCATGAGCGCGACGTAGTCGTAGGCGGCTAGCGAGGCCTCGTAGTTCTGCGCGAACCACTGCTCGGCCTGGGGCTCGAGCACCGGCCGGGCGTAGAGGTTGCGCGCGGTCTCCAGCATCGGCCGCCAGGCGCCGGTGCGCGCGGCGAGCTCCTGCGTGAAATCGATCAGGTAGCGCGTCCTGGCCGCGGTCCAGCGCGCCATCAGTTCCGGGCTCGCGCGGATCGCGGCCACGTCGGCAGGCAGGCCCCATCCGGCATACGTGGCCAGCGCGGCGGGGCTCGCGTCCTCGTCGTCGGAGAGCATCGCGTCGTCGTGGAACAGCAGCCCCTCGAAGAAGGCGTGGCGGCCCAGGTCCTCGTAGATGTCGCCGACCAGCGCGCGCACCGCGGGGTCGAAGGGCGTGAGGCGGTGGTAGCGGTCGGCGTGCGTTGCGCCGTCCTGCGCCGTCACCGTGTGCGTGGCGAGCGGGTTCGACGCAGGCAGCCTGAAGGCCATGACCGGCATCCAGGCGTAGACCTTCACGCCGGCGCGGCTGCGCAGCTGCCAGGCCGCGCGCCCGAACAGGTCGGCGCGCACCGGCAGGTGGCGGTTGGGAAAGTACAGCGCGTCGGCCACGCCGTCGCCGTCGGGGTCGGCGTACGCCTGCAGGAACACCGCGCGCGGACGCACGGCGGCCACGCGGTCGATCAGCATCGAGAGGTTGCGCTCCTGCTGGGCGGGATCGGGGTCGTACACGTAGTCGAGGTCCACGTGCATCACGCGGTTGACCGGCCGCACCTCGCCGCCCACGGGGCTGCGCAGCATGCGGTCGAAAGCCGGTGCCTCGTTGTCGTAGGCGGCCAGTGCGCGGCGAATGCGCGCCAGCGGCACGGCGGGCGCGTTGGGGCCGTCGTCGAGCGTGAAGGTGATGGGCATGCCCGCGCGCTTCGATGCCTCGATGGCCGCGCTGTTGTAGGCACCGTAGGGCCACACCATCGACCGCACCTTGGCGCCGGTGCGCTGCTCGATGATCTCGCGGCTGCGGCGCAGGTCGGTCTCGATGCGCCGCACGTAGGCCGCGTCGTCCTCGTAGCGGCCGGTCTTCGGGTCGTAGCGGTGCGTGGCCGCGGCCGGCAGCAGGTTGCCCTGCGGGTTGGCGAGGATGCCGGTGTGCATCGCGTCGCTGTGGCTCGCGAACTCGACCAGGCCCGAGCGCGCCATCTCGGCGGCTTCGCTCCACAGCAGGAAGTTCTCGCGCGGCGCGGGCCTGTCGCCCCAGTGCACCTGCTGTCCTTCGGGCACTTCGAGCCAGCTCGTGACCAGCGCCATCACCGCCGGATAGTTGTAGCGCCTGAGCAGCGGAAACACCTTGGTGTAGGCGCTGCGGTAGCCGTCGTCGAAGGTCAGCAGCACCGGCTTGGGCGGCAGCGGCTTGCCGCCCGCGCGCGCGTCGACGATCTGCTGCAGGCTCACCGGGTGGTAGCCGTTGTACTGCAGCCAGGCGAGGGTGCCGGCGAAGGTGCGCTCGTCCACCGCGGTCTCGTCGGGCGATGCCTCGAAGCTCTCGCGCACGTTGGCGCGCACGTCGTGGAAGGAGATCACCCGGAAGCTCAGGCCGTCGTCGGGGTCGGCAGGCGGCAGCGGCTGCGCGAGGGCCGGCAGCGAGCAGGCCGCCAGCAGCGCCAGCAGCCAGGGCAGCGCCGCGCGCAGGAAGGCGAGGGGAGGGGGCTTCGTCGTCGTTCTTCTCATCACGGCAGGGGAGTCGAGAGGTTCAGGAAGACGCCGCGCTGTCGCTCGCGCACGCCGTCGTAGGGATGGCCGCCGACCAGCAGCCCGTAGCGCAGCGTGAGCTTCGGCCCGAGGTTCCAGCGATGCTCGTAGCGCAGGCTCCAGGTCGGGCCGCTGCCGAAGCCGGCCTGCCGGTAGCTGCCTCCGCCGAGCTCGACGACCTGGAAGAACTGCCGGTCGTCGCGCTTCCAGTTGAGCCACTGCGCGCGCACGCTGAACTGCACGCTGGAGTCGCTCGACGGGTTGAAGTAGGGTGCGTCGATGGCACGGCCGCGGCTCGCGTCGGCGCCGAGCCGGGTCTCGAGCTGGAAGGCCGGCGTGCTGATCCAGCGCTCGCGCCAGCCGATGTCGACGCCGTCGCGCCGGTTGCCGTCGCTGAAGTCCAGCCGCTGCCACTTCAGGTCGAAGCGGCGCGATTCGTCGACCACGTAGCCCACGCTCGCGCCGAACTCGTGCGCGCCGATACCGGCCGCGCGTGCCTTCCACGGCAGCTCCCGGCTGTCGCCGTCGTAGGTGGCCGACAGCCGCCACGCATCGCCCGCTCGGTAGTCGAGCCGGCCGGCCACGCTGTTGCGGTAGGGGCCGGTGTTCGCGTGCTGCACGATGCCCTCGGCCAGCCAGCGGCCCTGCTCCCAGCCGATGCCGATGCCGCCGCGCGCCCAGTTCGCGTTGCCGATGTCGGTGCTGCCGCGTCCCAGCGTCTGCTCGTAGAACACGCGCCAGCGATCGTCGATCAGGCCCGAGCTGAGGCGGCTGTCGATGCGCCATTCATGGTTGGCGATGGCTGCGCCGCCGGAGGAGGCTTCGGCGTCCACGTCGAGCCTGCGGCCGACCAGGGCGCGCCGCTTGCGTTCCATCTCGCGTACCGGCACCGAGTCGGGCATGTCGGCGTAAAGCGATTCGGCGCGCCGGCGGGCCTGCGCGAACTCGGACGCATCGAGCAGCGCCTCGACGTGGCCGATGCGCGCGCCGCTGTCGTAGGGCGAATCGGCGGCCAGCGCCTCGTAGCGCGCCAGCGAAGCCTCGGGGTGCTCGCGCAGCCGCTCGGTGAGGGCCGCGCCGTGCACATAGCCGGCGTTGAGCGGCGCTTCCCGCGTCAGCACCGAGAAGCTCTGCTGCGCGAGCGCCGGGCGGTCGGAGTAAAGCTGCACCAGGCCGCGCAGCCCGCTGACATCGCTGTACTCGCCGTTCGGGCGGCCGGCCTCGGGCGCGAGCCGCAGATGCGCGGGCGTGGCGGCCTCGATGCGCTGCAGCAGCGCATCGGCGTCCGCGAAGCGACCCACGTCCAGGTAGGCGTAGACCAGCCCGAACCAGGTCTCGTCGGGCATCGGCATGTCGGCGCCGCGCCAGGCGAGGGCCGCTTCGTAGACTGGCACGGCCTCGATGGAGCGGCGCTCCTGCGCGAGCGCGCGGCCCACGGCTGCCAGCCCATAGGCGGGGATGTTCGTGTCGGTGCCGCGCAGCGTGTCGTAGAGCGCGATGGCCTCGGCCGGGCGGCCGCGTTCGACCAGCGCCAAGAGGCGGTCGGACTGCAGCCTCGCCCGCACGGTGCGCCATGCGTCGGCGTCCACGGGCTCGGCCTGCGGGGCGGCGGCGTCGACGCGGGCGAGCGCGGCTTCCTGGTCGGCCAGCACGCGATCGAGCGCGGCGACGCGCTCCATGCCAAGGCGCTGGTCGCGTGCGCGTATCGCCCAGCGCAGCCGCTGCGCCAGCGCCTCCTGCTGCAGGGTGGAGAGCGCCAGCGGCGAGAAGCTGCCGGGATCGGCGCGCTGCGCGGCCTCCGCGCTCTCGAGGGCGCTCGACGCGGCGCCGCTGGCCGCGAGCAGGAAGTCGGCCTCGCGGCGCAGGTCCACGCGCCCGGGCCGCAGCGCGCCGGCCTCGGTGTAGGCGCCGAGCGCCTGCAGCGTGTCTTTACGGGCGCGCGCGAGGGCGCCGCGCAGTTCGAGCAGCGCGACGCGGTCCTCGATCCGCGTCGGGGCCGGCTGCGACAGTTCGCTGTACAGGGCCTGTGCGGCGGCAAGGTCGCCACTTTCGAGGCGCCACCAGGCTTCGTGGACGCGCGGTTCGCGTGCAGCGGGCTGCCGCGCGCGCCAGACGCCGATGACTTCGCCCCGCAGGTCGGAGTCATGGGCGCGCCGCGCGGCCACCGCGAGCGGGCCCAGGGCATAGGTGTCCAGCGTCGAGGGCGCGAACTGTCGGCCCAGCGCCACCGCCTCGGCGTACTGGCCATCGGCGGATGCGATCGCGATGGCGTCGGAGGCCACGCGCCGGCGGGCCTCGCCGTCGTCGATCGGCGAGGCGAGCCATGCCTTCAGCCGGCGCATCGCCTCGGCGCCGGTGACGCGGCCTTCGCGGCGCGCGACGATCAGCGCGTCGTGCTGGCGCGCGTCGTAGGGCGACGCGCTCTGGCCGGCTGCGACCGGCAAGGCAGGTGCCGGATGCGGCTGTGCAAGCGCCACCGGTGCAGCGAAGGTCAGCGTGCACGCCAGAGGCAAAGGGGGAAATCTCTGCGCGGTCTGCGCGAATCGACGAAGCAACGAACAGGTCGGCGCGGGGCTGCGCATGACCATGGCCGTGCCTCCAGTTTTTTTCTGGATGAACACCTTGCTCCCTTGGAAATCCGGAAAAGAAACCCCGGCACCCATGACGGCGCCGCAAGGACCGGGGTTGCCGATGTGACAGGCCGGCAGCCCCGATCAGGAATTCAGATCTGGAATCACTTTAGACATCATTGTTAACAGGCGCAAACAAAAGACCGAGGAATTGGTTATATGTGTGAACAGATTCGCGTTTTGGACGTTCGCGGCTATCGCTTTTGTCGGACGGACTCCCAAGCGACCGACGGGCGCCAGGCTCCGCCCCGGCCTAAGATCGCGTGATGAACGCACCTCAGGCCTCCCCGGCGACTCCGCTGCCGCCGCTCCCTCGCTTCTGGTCGCAGCTCACCACGCGCGACTTCGCCGCGCTCGGCGCGGCGGCCACCGTCGCGGTGCTGCCGCTGGGCGCGACCGAGCAGCACGGACCGCACCTGCCGCTGGGCGTGGACACCGTGCTGGCCGACGGCATCGTCGCCGCCTCGCTGCCGCTGCTGCCGGCCGCGCTGCCGGTGCTCTTCCTGCCGACCCAGCAGATCGGCCTGAGCCCGGAGCACGCGCGCTTCGCGGGCACGCTCACGCTGTCGGCCGAAACGCTGATCCGCATGTGGAAGGAAATCGGCGCGTGCGTGGCGCGTGCCGGGGTGAAGAAGCTGGTGCTCTTCAACGCGCACGGCGGCCACGTGGGCGCGATGGACATCGTGGCGCGCGAGCTGCGCGCCGAGCACGGGCTCATCGTCTACAGCGTGAGCTGGTTCAACCTGCCGCTGGGCGACGCGGGCGCGCAGTTCAGCGCGCAGGAGCACCGCTTCGGCGTGCACGCGGGCGAGATCGAAACTTCGATGATGCTGGCGCTCTCACCGCAGCTGGTGCGCATGGGCGAGGCGCGGGATTTCGATTCCACCTCGCGCCAGCGCGCCGCCGACTACGCGATCCTGGGCAACGGCAGGAGCGCCAAGCTCGGCTGGGCCATCGAGGACTACAACCCGCACGGCGCCGCCGGCAACGCGGCAGCCGCCACGGCAGCGCACGGGCAGGCGGTGGTCGACGAGGCAGCTCGTCAGCTCGCGCTGCTGCTGGAAGAGGTGTCGCGGCTGCCGCTGGAAACGGCCAACACCGGCCCTCTTCCCTGATTGACGATCAGGCGGCCAGTACCCCGGCGAACATGCCGGAGTCGACATTGCCGCCGCTCACGCACACCCCCACCGTCGTCCCGCGCCAGCGCTCCTGCTGCTGGAGCGCCGCGGCCAGCGCGGCCGCGCCGGCGCCTTCGGCCACGTTGTGCGTGTCGCTGAAGAGGATGCGCATCGCCTGCGCGATCTCGTCGTCGGTGACCGTCACCACGTCGTCGGCCTCGCGCAGCATCACCTCCACCGATTCGGGCACCGGCGTGCGGCAGGCCATGCCGTCGGCCAGCCGCGTGGTCACGGGCGACTCGACCGGTTTGCCCGCGCGGAAGGAATCGCGGTAGGCCGTCGCATGCGCCGACACCACGCCGATGAGCTTCGTCGACACGCCGCAATGCGCACGCGCCGCCGCAGCGGCCGCGAAGCCCGAGCCCAGGCCGATGGGCACGAACAGCACGTCGGGCGGCTCTGCCGAGAGCGCCTCGAAGAATTCGACATACGCCGTCGAGACGCCGCGCACCAGCTCGCGGTGGAACGAGGGCACGCGGTGCAGGCCGTCGCGCTCGGCCAGCGCGGCCGCATGCTCGGAGGCTGCCTGGAAGTCGTCGCCGTGCTCGATCAGCGTGACGCCGAGCGCACGCATCGCGGCATTCTTCTCGGTCGAGTTGCCGTGCGGCACGACGATGGTCGCGCCCAGCCCGTGGCGCCGCGCCGCGAAGCCGACCGACTGGCCGTGGTTACCGCGCGTGGCGCTGATGGCGTGGCGCACGCCCGGGTGCTCGCGCGCCAGGGTCTCGAAGTAGGTCAGCCCGCCGCGGATCTTGAAGGCGCCCGCCGGCGTGTGGTTCTCGTGCTTCGCCCACACGGTTGCGCCCAGGCGTTGGGACAGGAGCGGCCAGGCGTACTGCGGCGTGGGTGGCATGGCTGCGCGCACGGTGCGCTGCGCCGATTCGATCTCTTCGCGGGTGAATCTCATGGGGTATCTCTCTTCTTGTCTTTCTACTTGCGCTCGGTCAGCGCCACCCGCACGGCCAGGGCGGCGAGCACGCTGCCCATCACGTAGCGCTGCGCGCGCAGCCAGCCGGCGCTCTGCGACAGCACGGCGGTGATGCCGGCGGCGCCGACGATCATCACGGTGTTGACCGCTGCGCTGGCCGTCATCTGCGCGATGCCCAGCTGCATGCTCTGCAGCAGCACCGAGCCGCGCTCGGGGTGGATGAACTGCGGGAAGAACGAGAGATAGAACATCGCCACCTTCGGGTTCAGCAGGTTCGTGAGAAAGCCCATGCGAAACAGCTTGCCCGGCGGATCGGCCGGCAGCGCGCGTGCCTCGAAGGGCGCGCTGCCGCCCGGCTTCACCGCCTGCCATGCGAGCCACAGCAGGTAGGCCGCGCCCGCGATGCGGATCGCATCGAAGGCCAGCGGCACCGCCAGCAGCAGCGCGGTGAGCCCGAGCGCCGCCGCGAACAGGTGCACCAGGAAGGCCAGCAGCACGCCGCCCAGCGAGATGAGCCCCGCGCGCCGGCCCTGCACCAGCGTGCGCGAGACGCAATAGATCATGTTCGGCCCCGGCGTGAGCGCCAGCAGCAGCGAGGCGAAGGCGAAGAGGGCGATCTCGGCGAGGCTCAGCATGTCAGAGTCCTTGTGATTCGAGGGTGACGCTGCCGCGCGGCGTGTCGAGCACGGCAACCAGGTTGGGCGCGCCGGCATCGATGTCGATGCCCGTCATGCCGATGGCCGCGAGCGCCGCGGCCAGCGCGGGGGCGCGCGGATGCGTGGCGCGCAGCGAGCGCAGCACGAGGCCCGACGCCGGCATGGCGTCGGTGGGATGCACGGCGCCCCACTGGATCAGCGTGGGCAGCGCGCCGTAGAACAGCCGCTGGCCGTCGTCGCGCACGGTGATCTGCCATTCGAGCCGGCCGGCGGGCGTATCGCGCGAGGCTTCGAGAAGCTGGCCGCGGTCGATGTGCGCGTGCTCCTCGCGCGCCAGCGCGCGTGTCGCCGCATGCGCGTCGGGCACGCGCGCGACGAAGTGGATCAGCCGCGGGCCATGCCGCGCGATGCTCGCCTGCAGCGTGGCATCGTCCATGTCGAACCAGCGGCGCGTCCTGGGCCGCGAGGGATGCTTGCCGGGCTCGATCGCGATGATCTCCGCATACGCCGCCGGAAAGGCATCGCCCGAGACGTTCAGCAGCCGGTTGTGCGTGCCCATCAGCGGATGCGAGCCGCCGGGCGCCGGCGTGACGCCGAGCGTGGCCTCGCACCACGCCACGCCCTCGGCGAGCGAGGCTGCGGCGATCACCAGGTGGTCGAGTTGCGCGTGCATGGCGGGCGGCCCGTTCAGAGCGAGACGCTGCCGTCCACGCAGGTCACGGCGTCGCCGCCGACCCAGATCCGGCCTTCGGCGTCGCGCTCGATGTGGACGCGGCCCGCGCGCCCCAGGCACTGGCCTTGGGCGGCAAGGTAGCGCTCGGGCATGTGGCCGTCGGCGATCAGCCATTCGGCCAGGCTCGCGTTGAGGCTGCCGGTGACGGGGTCTTCCTGCACGCCGATGGGCTCGGCGAAGGCGCGCACCTCGAGGTCGATCTTCGCGCCGTTCGCGTTGGGAACCGCGGGCCGGTTGCCGAAGGCACGCGCCTCGCGGTTGGAGCGGCCGATGAGCAGCGAGGTGTCGTGCGCCGCGGGCACGCCCGCCACGCCGGCCTTCACGCCCAGCTCCTTCAGCGCGCGGTGGTCGGGCTGCAGCGCCAGCACCGCGTCGGCGTCGTTGACCAGCAGGCCGAACCAGACGGGGCCGTTGTCCAGCACCTGCGCCGCGACCACCTGCTGCGCCTTCAGGCCCAGCGCGCCCGCCACCTTGGCCAGCAGCGCGGGGCTGGGCGCGCTGCGCCTGAGCGGCGGGGCGGCGAAGGCCAGGCGGCTGCCGTCGCGGCGCAGCGGCACCAGGCCCGCGCCGCACTGTTGCACCACCATGCCCGCAGCCTTGGGCTTGCCGCCGGCCTGCAGCCACGCATGGCAGCTGCCGATGGTCGGGTGGCCGGCGAAGGGCAGCTCGCCGCCGGGGGTGAAGATGCGCACGCGGTAATCGGCCGCCGGGTCGGTGGGCGGCAGCAGGAAGGTGGTTTCGGACAGGTTCGTCCACTGCGCGAAGCGCTGCATGGCGGTGTCGTCGAGGTCCTGGCCGTCGATCACCACCGCGAGCGGGTTGCCGTAGTAGGCGGTGGCGGTGAAGACGTCGACTTGCTTGAAGGGGCGGGATTTCATCGGGTTCATTCGAGGGATAAATCGAGCACGCCACGCGTGCCCGGGCGGGAGAGCAGTTCGGAGTACCAGCGCTCCACGTTCGGCCAGCTCGGCCGGCGGTATTCGGCGCCGGGCAGGCCGAACCAGCGGTGCGCTTCGCAGCCCACCGGGATGTCGGCCATGGTGAAGCGCTGGCCGGCCATGTAGGGCTGGCGCGCGAGGTGCGCGTCGAGCATCGCGAAGAGCGCTTCGCTCGCGCTCACCGAGGCCTCGATGAGCGCCGGCTGGCGCTCCGAGGGCGGCGTGCGCACCCACTGGACGAAGGCGTCGCGGCTCGCGCGGTTGAGCGTGGTCTGCTGCCAGTCCATCCAGCGCTCGGCGTCGAAGCGCGCGGGCAACTCGGCCGGATAGAGGTTGCCGTGCGAGTGCTTCGCGCAGAGGTAGCGCACGATCACGTTCGATTCCCACAGCGTCACGCGCTCGGCGCCCTCGCCGTCGTCGATGGTGGGCACCATCGCGTTCGGATTGAGCGCGAGGTACTCGGGCGTCTGCACCACGCCGAACCTGCCGCCGGCCTCGGTGCGCTGGAAGTCGAGCCCGAGCTCCTGCGCGCACCACACCACCTTGCGGACATTGATCGAGCTGATGCGGCCCCAGATGTTGAGCATGTCTTTTCTTTCCTGGTTGTCGTTGCTTTGCCCGCCGGTCAGCGCGGCGAAGGACGATCGAGAAAAAGCAGCCGCACCGCCAGCCCCAGCATCACGGCCGCCAGCAGGCTGTTCTGGATGCGCGCCGCGCCGGGGCGCTTTTGCAGCCAGCGTCCGATCTGGCCGCTGCACGCGCCCAGCAGCGTGTTGAAGGCCAGCGCCGCCGCCGACAGCAGCACGCCGAGCTGCAGCAGCTGCAGCGTCACGCTGCCGCGCGCCGGGTCGACGAACTGCGGCAGGAACACCATGAAGAACAGCAGCGCCTTCGGATTGACGAGGTTGTTCAGCAGCGCCATGCGCACGATGCGGCCGAAGCTGGCGGGCCTGGCCCGGGCGCCCATGCGAAGCCCGATGCCGCCGCTGCGCAGCGCCTGCACCGCGAGCCACACCAGGTAGAGCGCGCCCGCGTAGCGCAGCAGGTCGAACGAAGGCGGCCATGCCGCCACCAGCGCGGTGACGCCGGTGGCCGCCGAGAGCGTGTGCACCAGGTCGGCCGCCGAGATGCCCAGCGCCGCGGCGAAGCCGCCGCGCGGGCCGTGGGCCACGCCGTGCGAAAGCACGAAGGCCATGTTCGGGCCCGGCGACAGGAACAGCGCCAGCACCGCGAGCATGAAGAGCGAAAGTGTCGCGAGGCCGATCAACGCGGGCTCCTTCGGGCTCGGGTGCTGGCGCGGCCGGCCTCAGGCCGGCGTGGCGGCCAGCTTCCTGTCGCCCAGCAGCACCAGTTCCTCGCGCAGCGTCTGCGCGAGCGCGGCGATGGCGGTGTCGATCTCCTCCACGCTGGCCGTCACGAACGACAGGCGCAGCGTGCGCGGATCGCCTTCGCCGGCGTAGAAGGGCGCGCCGGGCACGAAGGCCACGTTGCGCTCCACCGCCTTGGGCAGCAGCTTCACGGTGTCCACGCCCTCGGGCAGGCGCGCCCACAGGAACATGCCGCCCTTGGGCGCGTTGAACTTCACGTCCATGCCGGCCATCTCGCGCGTGAGCGCGGCCATCATCGCGTCGCGCTGGCGCTTGTAGAGGGCGCGGATGGTGGGCACGTGGGTGTCGAGGAACCTGTCCTTCATCACCGCCGAGACCATGCGCTGCGTGAAGATGGGTGTGTGCAGGTCGACGGCCTGCTTGGCCTGCAGCAGCTTCGGGTAGATGGACTTGGGCGCCACCAGGAAGCCCAGGCGCAGGCCTGGGGCCAGCACCTTCGAGAACGAGCCCAGGTAGATCACGCCCTCGGGGTTGCGCGCGGCCAGCGGCAGCGGCGGGGCTTCGTCGAACCAGAGTTCGCCGTAGGGGTTGTCCTCCACGATGGGCAGGCCGGCGGCGGCAGCGGCTGCCGACACGGCGGCGCGGCGCTCCTCGGTCATGGTGCGGCCGGTGGGGTTCTGGAAGTTGGGCAGCAGGTAGATGAAGCGCGCGTCCTTGGCCTTGGCCACGAGGTCGTCGACGATCACGCCGTCGTCGTCGCTGGCCACGCCCACGGGGTGCGGCTCCATCGGGCCGAAGGCCTGCAGCGCGCCGAGGTAGGTGGGCGTTTCCACCAGCACCTTGCTGCCCGGATCGATCAGCACCTTGGCCACAAGGTCGAGGCCCTGCTGCGAGCCGGTGGTGATGAGCACCTGCGAGGCATCGACGTCCCACGGCAGCATGTCGGCCACCGCCTGGCGCAGCGGCGCGTAGCCTTCGCTCGCGGCGTACTGCAGCGCGGCCTGGCCGTCGTTGTGCAGCACCTCGGCGCAGGCGTCGGCGAAGGCCTGGATCGGGAAGGTCTTGGGCGAGGGCAGGCCGCCGGCCAGGCTGATGATGCCGGGGCGCTCGGTGACCTTGAGGATTTCACGCAGCACCGAGGGATTCATCTTGGCGGCGCGGGCGGCGAGTTTCCAGTTCATGGCTTTCTTCTTTCAGGCGGTGAGGTGAGATTCGGATGTTCGGGAGGGCGCAACGGCGCGGATCAGTCACGGTACACGACATGGGCCCGCTTGTCGTCCGGGCCGCGTGTGGGCGCCAGGGCAGGCGCCGCCGGCTGCGACAGCCGCTTGCCGATGACCACCGTGGCAACCACGGCGACCGCGAAGGCCAGCGTGACCACGTCCAGCGGCTCGCCCAGGATCGGGATCGACGCGAGGATCGAAAGGAAAGGCTGCAGCAGCTGCGTCTGGCTCACGCGCAGCGCGCCGCCAAGGGCCAGGCCGCGGTACCAGGCGAAGAAGCCGATCCACATCGAGAAAGTGCCGACGTAGACGAAGCCCAGCCAGGAGGCGGTGGCGACCGGCTGCGTGGGCCACAGCATCAGCGTGGCCGGCAGGGTGACGGGCAGCGCCATCACGCACACCCAGCAGATCACGCGCTCGGCGCCCAGCGAGGGCGTGACCTGCGCGCCGTAGATGTAGCCCAGCGAGGCCGCGATGACCGCGCCCACCAGCAGCAGGTCGGCCCATTCGAAGCCGAAGCCGTGTCCGCCCTGGCTGGCGCGCAGCACCGAGAACACCACCACCAGCAGGCTGCCCGCGATAGCGCAGAGCCAGAAGCCCAGCCGAGCGCGCTGATGCAGCACCCAGGCCGCGACGGCGGCCGTGACCAGCGGCAGCAGCGCCGTCACCACCGCCGCATGGCTGGCCGTGACCACGCGCAGCGCATAAGCCAGCAGCAGCGGGAACCCGATGGCGTTGCCCAGCACCGCCATGCCCAGCGGCTTCCACTGGTGCGGGGCCGGGCGCGGCGAGCGCGTCACCAGCAGGAAGACGGCCGACAGCACGCCCGCCAGCGCCGCGCGCCCGAGGGTGACGAACCACGGCGAGAGCTGCGGCGCCTCCTGCGGGCCGGTGGCCAGGCGCGTCATCGGCAGCGTGACGGCGAACATCGCAACGCCCAGCACGCCCAGCCACATGCCGAGCGTCTCGTCCTTGATGCTCCTCATACGCCCACCATCCACCAGGCGGTGAGCACCAGTACCAGGCCCATTGCACGGTTGAACCACAGCAGGCGCGAGCCCTTGGCCAGCCAGTCGCGCAGCATGGCGCCGACCAGCGCATACGCGAAGTTGCTGACGAAGGCATAGGCCAGCATCACCGGCGCCACGATCGCGAAGCGGTGCAGCGCGTCGGGCTGCCCGGCGATCCAGCCGGCCACCAGCGTGAGCGCCAGCAGCCAGGCCTTGATGTTCACGAGCTGCAGCATCACGCCCTGGCCGAAGCCCACCGAGAGGCTCTTGCCATCGGCCTTGCCGAGCGTGGCGCTGCCGCTGAGCTTCCAAGCCAGCCACAGCAGGTAGCCGATGCCCAGCGCCTTGATGGCCAGCCGCAGCGAGGGCATTGCCACCACCAGCGCGCCGATGCCGGCGGCGCACAGCGCCAGCAGCAGGGTCCAGCCGACCGGCACTGCGACCACGAAGCGCATGGCGCGCGACAGGCCGCCATTGGCCGCCAGGGCGGTGGAAAGCGTGGTGTTGGGACCGGGCGAGAAGCTCATCGCCGTGGCCAGCACCAGCAGCGCGGTGAATTCTTGCCAGTTCATGACACACACTCTAAACTTGCGACCATTACAGTTCCAGTACAGATGATCGAACAATAAGGCAATCTGTATTGGTCACCCCTTCGACACAGAAGCCAGGGAAACCGGCACAGCCCGGACGACGCATGCTCACACGCACCTCCACACAGTCGCTGACGGGGCAGCTCGCCGACCGCCTGGCCGAGCGCATCCGCACGCGGCTGCTGCCGCCGGGCGCGCGGCTGCCCTCGGTGCGCGAATGCGCGCGGCAGCAGGGCGTGAGCCCCTACACCGTGGTCGCGGCCTACGACCAGCTGCTGGCGCAGGGGCTGGTCGAGGCCCGGCGCCAGCGCGGCTTCTACGTTCGCGACTCGGCCCCGGCGCAGGACGCCCGCTCGGCCGACGCCAACGGCGCGATGGGCGTGCCCGCCGCAATCGCAGTGCAGATGATGGCCTCGCGCGTGCCGGCCGACGCCAGTTCGCTGATCCGCAGCATGTTCCACCGCCCGAGCGACAAGCCGCAGCCGGGCATGGGCGTGTTTCCGCCCGACTGGATGGCCTCCACCTTCATGCCCACGGCCGTGCGGCGCATGACCAATACAGCCGCGCTGCAGGAGCTGTCGCTCCAGTACGGCGAGCCCGCCGGCGACATGAGCCTGCGGCGCAGCCTCTCGCAGAAGCTGGTGGGCATCAACGTGCCGGCCTCGCCCGACCAGATCGTGACCACCGTCGGCGCCACCCACGCGCTGGACATCGTGAGCCGCACCCTGCTGCGCCCGGGTGACCCGGTGATGGTCGAGGAGCCCGGCTGGGCGCTGGAGTTCGCGCGGCTGGAGGCGCTGGGCATGCGCATCCTGCCGGTGCCGCGCCGCGCCGACGGGCCCGACCTGGAAGTGATGGCGCAGTATTGCAAGCTGCACAGCCCCAAGCTCTTCGTCAGCGTGAGCGTGCTGCACAACCCCACCGGCTACAGCCTCACGCCGGGCAGCGCGCACCGCGTACTCAAGCTGGCCAACGAGCACGGCTTCCACATCGTCGAGGACGACACCTACAGCCACCTCGCGCCAGAGCACGCCACGCGGCTGAGCGCGCTCGACGGGCTGCAGCGCACCATCTACGTCAGCGGCTTCGCGAAGATCCTGGCGCCCAACTGGCGCATCGGCTTCCTGGCCGCGCCGCCCGAGCTGAAGGAGCGGCTGCTCGAGACCAAGCTGCTGGCCACGCTGACCTCGCCGACGCTCTTCGAGCGGGCCTTGTCGTGGTGCATCGACCAGGGGCAGCTGCGCCGGCACTCCGAGCGCGTGCGCATCCGGCTCGACGGGGCGCGGGGGAGGGCGGTGAAGCTGGCGATGGCGCACGGCTGCACCTTCGCCTCGGAGCCCGCGGGGCTCTTCGGCTGGGTCGACACCGGCGTGGACACCGACGCGCTCACGCAGCGCATGCTCGACCAGGGCTACCTGCTGGCGCCGGGGTCGCTCTTCCATGCGCGCCGGCCGCCGAGCACCATGATGCGGATCAACTTCGCGACCTCGCAGGACGCCGCCTTCTGGAAAGTCTTCAGCAAGGTCAGAAGCGAGCTCTGACGGACGCTAAAAGCCCGGAGGCTTGGAGTAAGCTGGCAGCACAAGAAAACCCATACCCGGCACCCCAGGAGACCTCCCGCATGAGCAACGCCAGCAAGCCCTTCGACTTCAGCCAGTTCGTTCCCGGATTCGATTTCCTGAAAAACCTCGCCGGCGGCGCGGCCTCGGGCAACGGTTCGGTGCCGGGCATCCCGAGCCTGGCGAGCTGGGTGGCGCCCACGCTGAGCGTGGAGGAGGTCGACAAGCGCATCCAGGAACTCAAGACGGTGCAGTACTGGCTGGAGCAGAACGGCCATGCTCTGAAGGCCACCATCCAGGCGCTGGAAGTGCAGAAGATGACGCTGTCGACCTTGCGCGGCATGAATGTGCGCATGGAAGACATCGCCAGCGCTTTCACCCGGCAGGCGACCGCCGCCGCGGCTGCCGTAACGCCCGCTCCCGCCAAGGCCGCGCCGGAGCCCGAACCCGAGGACATCGAGGACGAGGAGGCGCCCGAGGAGGAAGTCGAAGAAGCCGCTCCCCCGCCCAAGAAGGCCAGCCGCAAGCCGGCCGCCTCCAGGGCGAAAGCCGCGGCCGCCCAGGGCGCTGGCGTGGTCGACCCGATGCAGTGGTGGGGCTCGCTGACCGAGCAGTTCCAGCAGATCGCCAGCACGGCGCTGCAGGATGCGGCCCAGCTGAAGGTGCCGGCCATGGCCCAGCCGCTGGCCGATGCGGTCGGCTCGGTCATCGGCAGCAAGCCGGCGGCGGCCCGCAAGCCCGCCCCTGCAGCAAAGAAGGCTGTGGCACCGGCCGCGAAGAAGAAGGCGTCGACCGCCGCGCGCAAGCGAACCTCCGCGCGACGCTGACGTCCTGCACACATCCATCTATTTCAGAACGGGTTGGCACGCATCATGAAATTGTTTCCCTCCGGCCATGCCACCCATCCGCAATGGCGAATGGCGGCGGGCCTCGTGCTCGCCCAGCTGCGGGCGCAGATGGCGCTGCCCGACTACGCCTCCGCGCCCACGCTCGGGCTGCTCTACATCACCGACCACTACGCGAACGACGCGCAGGACATCCTCGATCACCTGAGCGCCGAACTGCCCGAGGTGACCGACTGGTCCGGCACGGTCGGCATCGGCGTGTCGGCCAACAACGCCGAGTACTTCGACGAACCCGGCATGACGCTGATGCTCTGCGCCCTGCCGAGCGACCAGTACCGCGTGTTCTCCGGCGTCGCGCCTTTGGGCAATTCGGAAATGAGCGGCTTCGAGGCGCACACGGCGCTGGTGCACGCCGACCCCGCCACGCCCGACCTGGCCGAGCTGATCGGGGAAATGGCCGGGCGCACCGACACCGGCTACCTGTTCGGCGGACTCTCGTCGGGACGCGGCGGCGCGCTGCAGTTCGCGGTCGGCGGCAACGGCAACATCCGCGGCCACGGTGCCGCCGGCGGCGTGTTCTCGGGCGGGCTCTCGGGCGTGGTCTTCGGCGAGGGCGTGCGGCTGGTGTCGCGCGTCACCCAGGGCTGCCAGCCGCTGCGCTCGGGCGCGGTGCGCGAACGCGAGATCACCGAGGCCGACGGCAACCTGCTGCTCAAGCTCGACGGCGAGCCCGCCCTCGACGTGCTGCTGGCCGACCTGCAGGTGTCGCTCGAACGTCCGCAGGAGGCCATCGACGCGGTGCGCAACACGCTGGTCGGCTTGGCCGATGCGGGCAGCGACGGCATCCGCCGCACCGGCGACCTGGGCGCCGACGTGCTCGTGCGCCACATCATCGGACTCGACCCCACGCGGCGCGGCATCGCCATCGCCGACACCGCGGAGGCCGGCATGCGCCTGACCTTCTGCCGCCGCAACGCCCAGGCCGCGCGCGCCGACCTGATGCGCATCTGCGCGGAGATCCGCGAGGAACTGGAGCCCGAGGAACAGACGCTGGCCACCGCGCGCGCCGTGGCGGCAGGTGAGGCCGAAGCCGCGCCGCATCCGGCGCGCCGCATCGCTGGGGCCGTGTACGTGAGCTGCTCCGGCCGCGGCGGCCCGCACTTCGGCGCGCCGGGGGCGGAGCTGCAGATCGTGCGCCACGCGCTGGGCGATGTGCCGCTGGTGGGCTTCTTCGCCGCGGGGGAGATCGCGCGGCACCATCTGTATGGGTATACGGGAGTGTTGACGGTTTTCACTGCGCCCGACTGACCCGGCGCCCGACGCGAAAAAGCGACGGGCGAGTTTTCGGCGGGAGGATGCGTCGCTAGAATCCGCCCGCTTTCTTGAATCTCTGCTGCTGCAAGAAAGAGCCAGCCGCGCATCGCGTCTCCCGCGAGCGCGGCCGATCTTTTTCGCCTCGCCACGCAAAGTGCGACGAGGCAGGAAACCGACATGGTTTCCCGAATGGAACAGCAGCCATGAGCGATCCTCGTTTCTCGAGACTCCAGCGTGCCTTCTCGCGCGCCGGCATTGCCGTCGACTACCGCGACGGCGTCTATCACCTGCACCATGAGGCCTCGCAGGCCACGGTGCTCCTGCCGCCCAGCCTTCCGCTGGAAGAGAAGGCGGTGAACCAGTTGCTGGCATTCGCCAGCGTGCGCTCGCCCAACGGTGGGAAGGGAGTGTGCAAGGCCTGCGCGACGCCCGACTTCCACCCGGGCTCCGTCGCGCCCGTCGGCAGCGTCGTCGCGACCGATCCCGACTTCGTCATTCCGGCGGCGGTGGGCACCGACATCAACTGCGGCATGCGGCTGCTGACCACCGGGCTCACGCTCGACCAGGTGGCTCCGCACAAGACGCGGCTGGTCGAGCGGCTCACGCGCAGCCTGCTCGACAACGGCCGCGACGTGCCGGTGCACACGGCGGCGTTCAGGGCGTTGTTCGACGTGGGCCCCTCGGCCTTCCTG
The DNA here is from genome assembly GCF_048302515.1 of Variovorax sp. 350MFTsu5.1. NCBI lineage: Bacteria > Pseudomonadati > Pseudomonadota > Betaproteobacteria > Burkholderiales > Comamonadaceae > Variovorax > Variovorax sp. 350MFTsu5.1. Next base: position 948,824 of record NZ_CP157620.1, read on the forward strand.
GAGGCGGTGCGCAGCGGCGGGCTGTGGTCGTCGTGCGACCGCGACCGGATGCAGGCCGAGCTCGATGCCTGCATCGGCCTCGCAAACTTCGGCGGCAGTGCGCGGCACGCACCCGAGGCCTACACCGGCGGCCGCCACGAGGTGTTCCGCGACCCCTGCCTCGGCACACCGGGCAGCGGCAACCATTTCGTGGAGCTGCAGGTGGTCGACCATGTCCTGGACCGCCACGAGGCCTACCGTGCGGGCCTGAAGACAGGAGATGTGGTCGTGATGATCCACAGCGGCTCGCGCGACATCGGGTTCCATGTGGGTGGCCGCTGGATGGACCGTGCCCGCGACGAATGGCCCAAGGGCTTGCGCCATCCGAAGAGCGGTCTCTATGGTCTGGCGGGGCCGCTGGCCGACGAATACCTGGAGGCCATGGGCGTGGCGGCGCGCTACGCGTGGGCCAACCGGGTCGTGCTGGCCGAGCTGGTGCGGAAGGATTTCGCCGAACTGCTCGGCGCCGCGTCGTCGAAGCTGGTGGTGGACGTGCCGCACAACGTCGTGCTGCGGGAACACGGCATGAACATCCACCGCAAGGGAGCGACGCCGGCGAACGCGGGCGACTTGGCGCTCATTCCGGGCTCGATGGGCGACTACTCTTATCTGGCCTCCGGGCTCGGGCACGAGGACTGGCTCTGGTCGTGCAGCCACGGTGCCGGCCGACGGATGCGCCGGCAACAGGTGCGCGCGATGCGGCCAGCGCCCGCCGACCCCCAGGCCAGCTGGCAATGCGTGACCTTGCGCGAGGAGCGCCGGATCGAGGAGGCTCCGCAGGCCTACAAGCCGATCGGCGAGGTGATCGACGCACAGGAGCGCGCCGGGCTGATTCGATGCGCGGTGCGGCTCAGGCCCTGGATCACCTTCAAGGCGTGATCCGGGGCCTGCCGGCTCGTCAGCTCAGGGCGGGCTGCGGAACGCGCAGCTTGGGCGCAGGCATCCCCGTGAACGCGAAATCCACCTCCGGCTCCAGCCCGCTCACGATCCGCGCGATCGACTTGCCCGAGCCGCAGGCGTGCGTCCAGCCCAGGGTGCCGTGGCCGGTGTTCAGGAACAGGTTCGGCAGCTTCGTCTTGCCGATCAGCGGGACATTGCTCGGCGTGGCGGGGCGCAGGCCGGTCCAGAACTGGGCCTGGGTGGTGTCGCCGGCGCCGGGGAAGAGTTCTTCGACGCGGCGCACGATGGCCTCGCAGCGCACGCGGTTGAGGTCGCGGTCGTAGCCGTTGAGCTCGGCGGTGCCGGCGATGCGCAAGCGGTCGCCCGAAGCCGAGGTGTAGCGCGAGAAGACGAGCTTGAATTCGTCATCCGTCAGCGAGACCTGATGGGCCTTGGAGGCGTCCCTGACGGGCAGCGTCACCGAGTAGCCCTTGGCCGGGTAGATCGGCAGCCGGATGCCGAGGGGCGCGGCGTAGAGCGGGCTCAGCGAGCCCATCGCTAGCACGAAGGCGTCGCCGCGGATGCGCTGGAAGCGGCCTTCGCTGTCGGTGGCCTCGACGTGGTCGATGCTGCCGCCGGCCTCGCGCAGCGCGGTGACGGTGTGGCTCATCAGGAACTTCACGCCCGCGGCGGCGGCCAGCCCGACGAGTTCGCGCGCGAAGCGGTTGGCGTCGCCGGATTCGTCCTCGGCCGTGTAGGTGGCGCCGGCCAGCTTGGGGCGGATGTGGGCGAGGGCGGGCTCGATCTTCACGGCCTCGTCGGCCGAGATGACGCGGCGCTCGCAGCCCAGGGTGCGCATCTGCTCGGCGGGCTCGAGAGCACCGTCGAACTCCTTCTGCGTCGTGTAGAAGTGGAGGATGCCCTGGGTGCGCTGGTCGTAGCTGAGGCCGGTGTCGCGGCGCAACTGTTGCAACATCGAACGGCTGTATGTGCCCAGACGAACGATCTGTTCGATGTTGTGGCGGGTGCGCGCCGGCGTGCATTCGCGCAGGAACTGCAGGCCCCAGAGCCACTGACGCATGTCGGCGCGCATGCGGAAGAGCAGCGGGGCGTCTTCCTTGCCCAGCCATTGCAGCACCTTCAGCGGCGCGCTGGGGTTGGCCCAGGGTTCGGCATGGCTGACGGAGATCTGCCCGCCGTTGGCGAAGCTGGTTTCGGCGGCCGGGGTGGCCTGCCGGTCGATCACGGTCACTTCGTGGCCGAGTTGCTGGAGGTAGTAAGCCGAAGTCACGCCGAGCAGGCCGGCGCCGAGGACGATCACGCGCATTTCAAGTACCTTGAGGTTGCAGCGCTTGAACGGCGGGCGTGGATTGCTATTGAATGAATAGCAAAAACAACCGGACGACCGCAGTCCAAGTTGCCGCTCCCCCTGTCCTCGGTACCTGAGAGATTCACCCGCTGCGCCCGCAGAGGGTTTGCTCCTTCGGTGCGCCACATGGCGTGGCGGCTCTCCAGACGGCGTTTCAGTTGTTGCAGTACAGGCCCTTGCGAGGCCGACCTGAGCGTTTATGGGAGTTTGCGCCTTCGGTAGGGCCACCGGGTGGCCCGCTCTCCTGCAGTGGAGGCGATTGTAGGCGGAGCCTGCTCGGGCGCCAACCTCTGGATTCTCTCCCTTGGGCCAATGGGATAATCACCTGTTGATCTGCCGGACGGCGATCGTTCCACATAACTGCAGGGGACTTCATGATCCTGGTTACCGGCGGCGCCGGCTTCATTGGCGCCAACTTCGTACTCGACTGGATCGCGAACAGCGACGAGCCCGTCGTTAATCTCGACAAGCTGACCTACGCCGGCAACCTCGAGACCCTCGCGTCTCTCAAGGGCAACCCCAAGCACATCTTCGTGCAGGGCGACATCGGCGACAGCGCCCTGATCGACCGCCTGCTCGCCGAGCACAAGCCCCGCGCCGTGGTCAACTTCGCCGCCGAGTCGCATGTGGACCGCTCGATCCACGGCCCCGAGGACTTCGTGCAGACCAACGTGCTCGGCACCTTCCGCCTGCTTGAATCGGTGCGCGGCTTCTGGGGCGCACTGCCGGCCGAGCAGAAGTCGGCCTTCCGCTTCCTGCACGTCTCGACCGACGAGGTCTACGGTTCGCTCTCCAAGACCGACCCGGCCTTCACCGAAGAGAACAAGTACGAGCCCAACAGCCCCTATTCGGCCAGCAAGGCCGCCAGCGACCACCTCGTGCGCGCCTGGCACCACACCTACGGCCTGCCGGTGCTCACCACCAACTGCTCGAACAACTACGGCCCGTTCCATTTCCCCGAGAAGCTGATCCCGCTGATGATCGTCAACGCGCTGGCCGGCAAGAACCTGCCCGTGTACGGCGACGGCATGCAGGTGCGCGACTGGCTCTACGTGAAGGACCACTGCAGCGCCATCCGCCGCGTTCTCGAAGCCGGCAAGCTCGGCGAGACCTACAACGTCGGCGGCTGGAACGAGAAGCCCAACATCGAGATCGTCAACACAGTCTGCGCCCTGCTCGACGAACTGCGCCCCCGCGCCGACGGCAAGCCGTACAAGGAACAGATCACCTACGTCACCGACCGTCCCGGCCACGACCGCCGCTACGCCATCGACGCGCGCAAGCTCGAGCGCGAACTCGGCTGGAAGCCCGCCGAAACCTTCGACACCGGCATCCGCAAGACCGTCGAGTGGTATCTCGCGAACAGCGAATGGGTGCGCAACGTGCAAAGCGGCGCGTACCGCGAATGGGTCGAGAAGCAGTACGACAACAACGCGAAGGCCGTGGCATGAAGCTGCTGCTGCTGGGCAAGGGCGGCCAGGTCGGCTGGGAACTGCAGCGCAGCCTGGCGCCGCTCGGTGAACTGGTCGCGCTCGACTTCGACAGCACCGATTTCCATGCGGATTTCTGCCGGCCCGAGGAACTCGCCGACACGGTGCTCAAGGTGCGCCCCGACGTGATCGTCAATGCAGCGGCACACACCGCCGTCGACAAGGCCGAGAGCGAACCCGAGTTAGCGCGCAAGCTCAACGCCACGTCGCCCGGCGTGGTGGCCGAGGCGGCCCAGAAGATCGGCGCGCTGATGGTCCACTACTCGACCGACTACGTCTTCGATGGCAGCGGCACCATGCCGTGGAAGGAAGGCGATGCGACCGGCCCCCTCAGCGTGTACGGCAGCACCAAGCTCGAAGGCGAACAACTGGTGGCCCGGCACTGCGCCAGGCACCTGATCTTCCGCACCAGCTGGGTGTACGCCGCGCGCGGCGGCAACTTCGCCAAGACCATGCTGCGCTTGGCGAAGGAGCGCGACAAGCTGACTGTCATCGACGACCAGTTCGGTGCGCCCACCGGCGCGGAGCTATTGGCCGACGTCACGGCGCACGCTATCCGCGCGACGCTGCAGGAGCCCTCCAAGGTCGGCCTCTATCACGCGATCGCCGGCGGCGAAACGACGTGGTACGGCTACGCGCGCTTCGTGCTCGAAATGGCGCAGCAGGCCGGCGTCGAACTCAAGGCCGGGCCCGACGCCGTCGAGCCCGTGCCGACCAGCGCATTCCCGACGCCCGCGAAGCGCCCGCACAACTCGCGCCTCGATACCAGCAAGCTGCAGACCACGTTCGGCCTGCGCCTGCCCCCATGGCAGGAAGGCGTCGCGCGCATGCTGCGCGAGATCCTTTGAAGAATCCCACGAGAAGAAAGAGCATGACCAAGACGACGCAACGCAAGGGCATCATCCTGGCCGGTGGTTCGGGCACGCGCCTGCATCCGGCCACGCTGGCGATGAGCAAGCAACTCCTGCCCGTGTACGACAAGCCGATGATCTACTACCCGCTCACCACCTTGATGCTCGGCGGCATGCGCGACATCCTGATCATCAGCACGCCGCAGGACACACCGCGCTTCCAGCAACTGCTAGGGGATGGCAGCCAGTGGGGTATCAACCTGCAGTACGCAGTGCAGCCGAGCCCGGACGGGCTCGCGCAAGCCTTCATCATCGGCGACGAGTTCGTCGGGAACTCGCCGAGTGCGCTGGTGCTGGGCGACAACATCTATTACGGGCACGACTTCGTGCACCTGCTGGCCGATGCGGATGCGAAGACTTCCGGTGCCACCGTGTTCGCCTATCACGTCCAGGATCCGGAGCGCTACGGCGTCGTTGCGTTCGACGGCAATGGCAAGGCGAGCAGCATCGAAGAGAAGCCGCTGAAGCCCAAGAGCAGCTATGCGGTCACCGGTCTGTACTTCTATGACAACCAGGTGGTGGACATCGCGAAGGCGGTGAAGCCGAGCGCGCGCGGCGAGCTCGAGATCACCGCCGTCAACCAGGCGTACCTGGACCGCGATCAGCTCAATGTGCAGATCATGCAGCGCGGTTACGCTTGGCTCGATACCGGGACGCACGACAGCCTGCTGGAAGCGGGGCAGTTCATTGCGACGCTGGAGCATCGGCAGGGGTTGAAGATTGCGTGTCCGGAAGAGATCGCGTGGCGCAATGGGTTCATCACGGGCGAACAGCTCGAGAAGCTTGCGGCACCGTTGGCCAAGAGTGGGTACGGAAAGTACCTGAAGCATCTACTCGGTGAGGAGGTCCGTTCGTGAAGGCGATACCGACCGCGATTCCTGATGTGCTGGTCATCGAGCCGAAGGTTTTCGGCGATGCACGAGGTTTCTTCTACGAGAGTTTCAACGGCAAGGCCTTCGACGAGGCTGTGGGTCGGCATGTCGAGTTCGTCCAGGACAATCACTCGCGTTCGGCCAAGGGTGTCTTGCGCGGATTGCACTATCAGCTGGCGCAAACACAGGGCAAGCTGGTGCGCGTAGCGCGTGGCGCCGTGTTCGACGTGGCCGTGGACATTCGCCGCTCCTCATCGACTTTCGGCCAGTGGGTGGGCGTCGAACTCACGGAAGACAACCACAAGCAATTGTGGGTGCCCGAAGGTTTTGCGCACGGTTTCCTGGTACTTAGCGAATCAGCGGATTTCCTCTACAAGACTACTGACTACTACGCGCCCGCGCACGAACGGGCCATCCGATGGGACGACAAGACCATAGGTATCCGGTGGCCCGATATCGGGATTGCACCGATCCTCTCCGCGAAGGATCTGGCGGGGCATTCGATAGACCAGGCGGAGCTTTTCGAGAACTGATGTCCTTGCCGCGCGTTGCATGCTGATTGAATGAGCTTGTTGATGGGGAATGAACAAAAAAATGACTGATATGGCGGAATTTGAGAAAGATTTACGTGGCCGCCGGGTTTTTGTGACGGGCCACACCGGTTTCACGGGTGGATGGGCCTGCCTGTGGCTGCAGTCGATCGGGGCTATCGTCGAAGGCTATTCGCTGCCGCCGGAGACAACGCCCTCGCTGTTTGCCGCAGCCGGGCTTGAGAAAGATGTGCCGGGTACGCTGGGCGACATCGTCGACTACGAACGGCTCCTCGCCGCGATGCAGGCTTTCAAACCCGAGCTGGTCCTTCACCTCGCCGCGCAACCGCTGGTGCGTCGTTCGTATCGCGAGCCGCTGAGGACGTTCCTGGTCAACGCTCAGGGCACAGCGCATGTGCTTGAAGCGGCCCGTGTCACGGGCGGTGTGCGTGGCGTGGTCTGCGTGACCACGGACAAGGTTTATCGCAACAACGAGTGGCCGTGGCCCTATCGGGAGAACGACCCGCTGGGAGGCAAGGACCCCTATAGCGCTTCGAAGGCTTCCGCCGAGATGGTGATCCAGAGCTATGCCGCGTCCTACCCCTTCGCCGAGGGCAAGGGGCCTGCGATCGCCACGGCGCGTGGCGGCAACATAGTCGGCGGTGGCGACTGGTCCGAGGATCGGCTCATTCCCGATTTCGTTCGCAGCGTCGTGAGCGCGACGCCGCTCACGCTGCGCTACCCGCAGGCCACGAGGCCATGGCAGCACGTATTGGCGCTTGTCCATGGCTATCTGCTGTTGATGTCCAAGCTGATCGGCCCGAATCCACAGGACGTCGCGCGGGCCTGGAACCTCGGGCCGCACGATCCGAAGCAGTATTCGGTACGCGAAGTCCTGGAGTTGATGAGCGATGAGTGGCAGCGTCCGCCGCTCGAGTTCATGGACAACCCGCTTCCCGAAGCCGGTGCGTTGGCGCTCGATAGTTCGCTTGCCCATAACCTCCTTGGCTGGGTGCCGGCATGGGACACGCATCGCGTGGTGCGGGAGACGGCCGCCTGGTACCGCAAGTACTACGAAGCACCACACGCCGCGAAAGACATCACTCTCGCTCAGATCGATGCCTGGCGCGGGGACATTCGCGAATGATGTATCTCGTCGGTGGGCGAGGACGCCTGGGGCAGGCGGTCTGCGCGTCCCGGCCGTCTGGTGAGTCCACGTTGCTGGATCGCACTGTCTATGAAGGCTGGTGGCGGCCTGGGGCCGCCGATCTGGTGGAGCGGTTCTTCAGTGCGGTTCCGTCGAAGTCGGTGGTGCTGGTCTCCGCGGGACTGCTGGACCCGGCGCTGTCCGCAACCGAGCATCGCCAGGTTAACGTCGATCTGCCCAAGCGGATCATCGAGGGCGCATGCAGGGCGGGCATGCGTGTCGTGACATGCGGCACCGTGATGGAGCGATTGACTCGGCATCCGAACCCGTACATCGCAAGCAAGGCAGAACTGGGATTGTTTGCGCAAGAGCGCGCGACAGCCGGTGACGACGTGCTGCATCTGCAAATCCATACGCTCTATGGCGGCGGGGCGCCTGCACCATTCATGTTTCTGGGGCAACTCTTTGATGCATTGCGTCACGATCACCCTTTCGAGATGTCGCCGGGCCGGCAATTGCGCGAGTACCATCATGTCGAAGACGAGGCGGCTGCCTTGAATGCCTTGCTCGATGCGGGTGTGACGGGCGTGGTGCCGTTGAGCCATGGCGCGCCGGTTACGCTGGCCGAGCTGGCCACTCATGTATTCGATGCCGTGGGCCGGCCGGATCTGTTACGCATCGGAGCACGCCCCGAGCCACCCGATGACAACTACGCCACGATCCTGCCGAGGCCGCGATTGCTCGAACAGGTCGATTTCCGGCCGGCATTGCAGGGCGTGGCAGCCTATGTTCAGGCCCAACTATCAGAATTGCAGAAGAAGCAAGCATGAACGGAGGTAATCATTTGTCCGCAACGAGACCTCTCGTGTCCATTGCCATTCCGGTCCTCAACGAGGCGGGCAACCTCGAGGCTTTGTACGCCCGATTGGTCGTTCTCGGGGAGCGCATGGCCGACCGATGCGACCTCGAGTTCGTCTTCACCGACAACCACTCGGAAGACGACACCTGGCCAATGCTTGCGAAACTGGCTGAAAAGGACAGTCGCGTACGGGCATTGAGGTTTTCGCGCAATTTCGGATTCCAGAGTTCGATCCTCGCCAACTACCTGCACGCGCGTGGCGATGCTGTCATGCAGATCGACGCCGACCTGCAGGATCCCCCTGAGATGCTGGAGGAGTTCTTCGCACTCTGGCAGCAGGGGTTCCATGTGATCTATGGCATCCGGCGCAAGCGGCGCGAGGGCATGCTGATGAACCTGATCCGCAAATGCGGCTACTGGGTCATCGACAGGGTCAGCGAGCATCCAATTCCTCGCGATGCAGGGGACTTCCGCCTGGTCGATCGCGCGGTGATCGAGGCCATAGCGAAATCGCGCACCAGCAATCCCTACCTTCGCGGGATGATCGCCGGCATGGGCTTCAACCAGACCGGCATTGCGTACGATCGCGATGCGCGCACTGTCGGTGAGAGCAAGTTCAACGTCATGCGCTTGATGCGCCTGGGGTTGACGGCCGTCTTCAATCATTCGACGGTGCCGCTTCGGATGGCGTCCTTCCTGGGCGTCGTCATCCTTCTCGGATGCCTTGCGGCATCGGTGTATTACATTGCCCTGAGGTTGCTGCAACCAGACCTTCCCCGCGGATTCGTCAGCATCCAGTTGCTGGTCCTTTTTGGCATCGGACTCAACGCGTTCCTGCTCGGGATCATCGGCGAGTACATCCTGCGGATCTATCGCATCCTCCGCGCGGACCCGATCGCCATCGTCGAGCGCAGCCTTAACATGCAACCCAACGATCTCAAGCTTTAAGAACAGATACCCATATGAAAGCAGTCATCCTCGCGGGCGGTCTCGGCACTCGCATTGCAGAAGAATCCGACACCAAGCCGAAGCCGATGGTCGAAATTGGCGGGCGGCCGCTGCTTTGGCACATCATGAAGATCTATGCGCACCACGGCATCAAGGATTTCGTGGTGTGCCTTGGCTACAAAGGCTATGTGATCAAGGAGTTCTTCTTCAACTACTACCGGCACATGTCGGACATGAGCATTGACCTGCGCAACGGCGATCACCAGATCCTCAACAGCCAGGCCGAAGACTGGCGCATCACGCTCGTCGATACCGGTGCGGAAACGATGACCGGCGGTCGCCTCAAGCGGGTTGCGAAGTACCTCGACAACGAGACCTTCTGCTTGACTTATGGCGACGGACTCTCCGATGTTGACATCGGCGCAGAGGTCGAGTTCCACAAACGCCATGGCAAGCTCGCGACGGTGCTGGCGGTGCAACCTCCCGGGCGCTTTGGTGTCCTGAACATCGACGCCGATCAAAAGGTGTCGAGCTTCGAGGAAAAGCCCAGCGATGAAATCGGCTGGATCAATGGCGGCTTCTTCGTCTTGGAACCCAAGGCCATTGATTACGTTGCCGACGACACCACTTCGTGGGAGCGTGCTCCGCTCATGAACATCGCTCGCGATGGTGAACTGGCCGGTTTCCAGCATCACGGATTCTGGCAACCTTGCGATACGCTGCGCGACAAGCGCGAACTCGAAGCCCTCTGGCACAGCGGCAAGGCGCCCTGGCGCACCTGGGAGTGAAGCAACTCCTTCGATTCGCGGCCGTCGGTGTACTGAACACCGCGGTCGGGTACGCCGTGATCTTCGCCTGCATGTATCTGGCAGGCTTAAGCCCGGTAGCCAGCAACGTCGTTGGCTATGCCTGCGGTCTGGTGGTTTCCTATACCCTCAACAGGACGTTCACGTTCCGCAGCGTTGCGGGCAAGAAGCGGGAGATCGTCCGTTTCCTGTCGATCTTCATGGTGGCCTATCTGGCCAACATTGGAGCACTGATGCTTTTGATCGACCACGTGGGCATGCACAAGGGGTGGGCGCAACTGGTGGCAGGGGCGGTCTACACCGGGCTCTTCTACCTGTTGAGCAAGTACTACGTTTTCGCCGAATCGCATTCGCGGGCAGCTGGCCGTTGAGGGTTGCCCCGAAGCTAAAGAGAGCAAAGATCCCATCGGATGATAGTAGAGAAAAACAGATATTCGTTCTTCAATCGCGCATGTGTCTTGCTGCTGCCGTCGCTTGCCATTGTGCTTGCGTTGTGGCTTCCCTTTGGGTTCTCCATGGGAGGGCTGGTTGAAGAGTGGGATCTGCTCGGCCTGTTCACGGAACATGGCCCGTTTCTCATGGTGCATCTCGATGGCCCACTGCCTGCGCACGCCATCCGGCCGCTCATGCCGTTGAGCTTTGCGCTCTCCTATCTTGCCGACCGTGACTCGTTCGATGTCTGGCATTGGCTGACGATCGCATCGCTTCTGGCAAAGGGCGGTGCAATGAGCTATCTGGTAAGCCGAGCCACGGGTTCACGCGGCTGGGGTGTCGTGGCTGCGGCGTTGCTGATCCTGTACCCCGCCGACACGATGCAGATGTCGCTGCGCAGCATCCACATCAACATCGCGATCGCGCTGATGCTTACAGGGAGCACTTTGCTTGTGGTCGCTTTCGAGACGCGCGGCTTGTTCCGCGCCGTCGTCGCAGCCCTTGCCGCGGCGTTCCTCTATCTTGTGAGCCTTGGCATCTATGAGGCCGGACTGGTGCTGATTGCATTGCCCCTGGCCGTGCCGTTCGCGCGTTACGGATTGAACAGGTTTCTGCACTTTCGCAGGCGTGAACTGGGACTGGCTGCGATCTGGATCGCCAGCGTCTGCCTGTATCTGGCATATGCTGCCTGGGCCTCGCACAAGGTCGCCAGCTATCAGGCCCAGGTGACTGGCGGGGGTAATGGACCGTTGGCCACAGCGATTGCGGCGCTGCCAAAGCTGTTCACGATCGGCGGCCTGCGCGCCCTCGTGGGGGGCTGGGTCGATGCGTGGCACATGGTTGCCACTGAGTACACGAGTTATCTGTACCTGGGATGTGCTGCTGCCGCGATTGCTGCCGTTGCACTTGTTGCCGTTACCATGGGGCGGGGCAGAAGTTCGGTGATGGGAGACGATGATTTCTCATCCTGGCGGGTGCCTTTGCGGCTGGTGTTGGCTGGTCTCGTGCTGATGCTTGCAGGCTATGCGCCCTTTCTCACTTCGCCGTATCACATCATCGTGAGCCAGCGGACTTTTCTGTGGGCCACTCCCGGTGCGGCGATGGCCTGGACAGGACTGCTCATGCTGGTGTGGCATTGGGCACGCATTCCAGCCGTTGCCACGGCGTGTTTGCTGCTCGTGCTTGGCTTCGGTGCCCAGCTTTTCCAGTTTCATCACTACACTGAGTTGATGCAGCGACAGCGTGCCGTGTTGCGAGACATCGTCGAAGCCGCCGATGTGCCGGCAGGCAAGTCCGTGTTGGTTCTCGACGGAAGCAGCCAGATTGGCCATTCGTGGTTTTTCGTGAATGGCGACATGGTGCGAAATGCGCTCAACTATCTGTATGGCCGGTCACTGGGAAAAGTCGAGGTTTGCCGATCGCCGAGCATGGAATGGGAGCGTGCCGATCAATTCGGGCGCAAGGGGCGTTGCATAAGGAATGATGCCGGATGGACTTTCGAGTACGCGCCTTCCGTGAGTGGGCCCGGCAGTCCGCCTTCGACAGTAGAAGCACCCAAGCATTTTTCAAAGAACGACACCGTGGTCGTCTCTGTTCGGGAAGACGGCGTGGCCGCTGCTTCGACGCAGGAGCAGTCTGAGCGCAAGCAGGAGCTGCAAACGGGCGATGATGTTGTTGCCCGCCGCTATCGGGGGGTGCTGTCGGCGCGTTCTTCAGATCGGTTCGCTCCGATGTTTCGCGATGAAGCTGTTGGAGCCAGCTATCGCTGGAGTTTCGGCGACTGGTGGAATCTCGACCTGCCAACGCGCGGCTCAGGCTGGCGTGAAGCGGAGTGGACGGTTCCAAACGGTTTGGAACAGTATGCGGCCGCATGGATGATGAACTCGACGGCGGACGTGCTCTTCGAATTGGCGCCTTCGGCGGGCGGCTATCGTGTTCAAGGAGTGTTCGATCAATTTGCCAGCGATGCCGTGCGTGAGCGCATGAGCCTGCGAATCAATGGCAAGCCGGTAGCGATGCGATGGGTATCCCCAGCCCGATTCGAAGCGGATGTCCCCTCCGGTGCACTGATTAGTGGCACGAATCGCATCGGCTTCGTGACCGAAACCGATGACAAGTACTTCGGTCTGGCGGGGCGGCTCGACTGGTTCGAGGTCACGCCCATGAGCGCCGCGAGAACCAGCCGCTGAACTGGCTGGGCGTCGCTGCCCATAAACAGCTCATCGCTGTACTTCGTACGTGGCGAGCATGCTTTGCAGGGTTTCCTGCAGGGACGGGGCCTCCAGCGGTATGCCGTTAGCCGATGCGACGCGATTGAGCTTGCCGGGGTCGCCGCACAGGCGATGGACCTCGTTAGGGCGGACAAAGCGCGGATCCACCTCGACTTTCATCCGATGCCCAGTCAGCTGCTCGAACGTCTCGATGACGTAGCGCAGTGTGTAGGGCCGACCGGTGCACACGTTGTACGCCTCGCCGGGTTCCCCGTGCGCAAGCAGCAGCAGGTAGGCTGCGCATACCAGCCGGATATCGTTGAATTCCCGCTCGACATCGAGATTGCCGAGTGACACAGACGGTGCTCGCGCGGCAAAGTGCTTGGCGAGCTTCGGGATCACGAAATTGGGATCCTGGCCCGGGCCCGTGTAGTTGAACGGGCGCGTGATGATCAGGTTCAGTCGACCGATGTACGTGCGTGCCATGTGCTCCATGGCCAGCTTGCTCATCGCATAGTGGTTGACCGGCGCAGGCGGCTGAGTTTCCTGCAATGGAGACTGGTCGCTATTCCCATAGATGTTCGCACTGCTCGCCAGCAGCACGCGCCGTGGCGGGCGCGGTAGCTGTACCAGTGCGTCGAGCAGGTTGGTCGTCCCGAGCACGTTCACGGAATAGAACGCCAGTTCGTCCGCATGGCCGACAAAGCTTATTGCTGCGAGATGAACCACAGCCTCGGGCTCGACGGTCATGACTTCATCGAGCACGGCGGCTTCGTCGGTCAGATCGGCGCGCGAGGCGACGACCACATGGCCTGCTGCATTGGCCTGCTTGGCAAAAGGGCGGCCGGTAAAGCCGTCCGCGCCCGTCAACAGGATCTTCAAAACGAGAAGCCTTGAGTATTTCGCCGCAGATCAGCCTCGACCATCATTTGGCACAGCTGCTCCAGCGTGGTGTGCGGTTCCCAGCCCAGCTTAGCCTTGGCGCGCGCGGGATTGCCAATGAGCAGTTCCACTTCGGCCGGACGATAGAACTTCGGGTTGATCCGCATCACGGTCTTGCCGGTCGCGGTGTCCACCGCGAGTTCATTCTCGGCCGAGCCCGTGAAGTCGACCTCGATGCCTGCGCCCTTGAAGGCCATCCGCACGAAATCGCGCACAGTCTCGGTGCGGTTGGTCGCCAGAACGAAAGTGTCGGGCTCGTCGGCTTGCAGCATCCGCCACATCCCTTCGACATACTCCTTGGCAAAGCCCCAGTCCCGCTTTGCGTCGAGATTGCCCAACTCCAGGACATCGAGCTGGCCGAGCTTGATCTTTGCCACCGAATCGGTGATTTTGCGAGTGACGAATTCGCGGCCTCGTAGCGGGCTCTCATGGTTGAAGAGGATGCCGCTGCTGCCGAAGATGCCGTAGCTTTCGCGGTAGTTCACCGTCATCCAGTGCGCGTAAAGCTTTGCCACACCATATGGGCTGCGTGGATAGAACGGCGTGTCCTCGATTTGGGGGATCGCCTGGACTTTGCCGAACATTTCGGAAGTCGAGGCTTGGTAGAAACGGATCTTCGGGTTGACGAGCCGGATGGCTTCCAGAAGGTGCAGCGCGCCGATGCCGGTGATCTGGGCAGTTGCCGCTGGCTGGTTGAAACTCACGCCCACAAAGCTCTGGGCCGCCAAGTTGTAGATTTCGTCCGGCTCTGCATCGCGAACGAGCGTGAGGGAGCTGCCGAGGTCGGTCAGGTCGTATTCGACCAGATGCAGATCGGGGTTCTTTTGGATTCCGAGTTCCTCGATGCGCCAGAAATTGACGGAACTGGTTCGGCGGTACGTCCCATAGACAACGTACCCTTTGCTCAGGAGCAACTCAGCCAAATAGGCGCCGTCCTGGCCCGTGATGCCGGTGACGATAGCGCGTTTCTTCATAAATATCCTTCCCGATAAACTTAACTTGTGACTTGGTGTGGATGGGTATTGTGCCGCGAGCCGCTGAGGGCAGTCCCGAGGCAGCGGCTTCAGCCGGCGGGGGGGAACTCCCAGAAGGCCGCTTCGATGAAGCGTCGGGCGCTCTGCCGCCAGTTGAGGTAGTGCAGGTCCTCCGAACGGATCTGCGTTCCCTCCTGCGCCCAAACCAGCCACTGGCGCACCGCGTCGGACAGTGCTTGTGCGTCGCCAGAGAAATAGAGAGCGCAGTCGCCGCAGACCTCGCGAAAGACCGGCAGATCTCGGGCGATCAGGGGCAACCCGCGCTGCGCGCCTTCGATCAAGGGCAGGCCGAAACCCTCGCCTTCCGAGGCGGTGATCAGGCAGGAGGAGGCCGAATAGACCAGTTCGAGGTATTCATCGCTCGCTTTCTCCACCCATATCAGTCGTTCTCCCTGCTCGGGATGCTTGCGCAACCGCTCCGCCAGTTCTTCAACCATCCAGCCTTGCTTGCCGACGATGACCAGATTGACGTTAAGGCCTTCCGCCCAGAGGTTTTCGAATGCATCCAGGGCAACCGAGTGACCCTTGCGAGGCTCGACGGTGCCGACCATCAGGAAACTTGTTCGTGCTGCGATCGAGCGCATCGCCGGGCCGGCACTCGGCGGAAGGCCTTTCGAGGCGACGGTGCTGAGGTCTGCGCCGAGTGGAAAGGACCGCACCTGCAATTCGTTTGAGCGATGAGGCGCATTGTCTGCCACCCATTCCTTCAGTTCGTTGGCGACGGCCTGCGAGATGCAAAGCGCGCCGTCGAATTCGGCAATCGTGCGAAGCCAGCGTGCGTGCAGGGCCGCGCTCCCTTCCGGGAAGCGATGCTTCATCAGGACAGGCAGAAGGTCGTAGACGACGAACTGGACGCGCACTCCAGCGTTGCGCATCTGGCGGAAATACGGTGCCTGGAAGTAGACGGGATCGTGCATCAGGTCCAGCCCGATGAAATGATCTCCTTCGCCGAAGCTGATTGGCGTGTCTTCGAGCGTGTCCTCGGGGCAGCCAAGGAACCTCAGGGTGTAGCGCCGTGCGTATCGATAGCCCAGCTGTTGGGCGTCCCCATATACGGGCTCTATACGAAAGCCTTCGGGCGGCGACTCGATCAGTTCGCGAAGCAGCGACTTCACGA
This sequence comes from Variovorax sp. 350MFTsu5.1, assembly GCF_048302515.1. Lineage (NCBI taxonomy): Bacteria > Pseudomonadati > Pseudomonadota > Betaproteobacteria > Burkholderiales > Comamonadaceae > Variovorax > Variovorax sp. 350MFTsu5.1. The sequence continues at coordinate 964,409 of NZ_CP157620.1, forward strand.
CTCGCTGAATACCAGTATGAAGATCCTGGTAGACCATGGACGACACATCGAGAAGCAACTGCTTTGCCGGTCTCGGGGAAGGGAAGTTGGTCGCAACCGCCGATGCAATCGCACTCTTCTCTTCGGCGTTCAATCCCGGCGCGATCTTTGCCAGCCTGGCGACCAAGGCGTCGCGCCCGTGGCTGTGACTGCGTGCAAATTGTTCGATGGCTTCGACGTACTGCTGGCCACAGCGCTGCGGCGAGTGATGCTCGTTGATGTACTGCCGGGCCCTTGCGCCGAGGGCCCGGCGGCCTTCGACGTCTTGCCAGAGGTGCTGCAATGCTTCGGTCAATTGGACGTCCGTGAACTCGTCCTCGAGCATGCAGAGACTGTCCTTGGGAAGCCAAGCCATCGCTCCATGTGCATTCGCGATCGTTGCGACACCGTGATTCATTGTGTCAAGGACGGCGGCGGACGTTTCGCCTCGTGACCTGCCGCGCAGTTGCACCGCGACGTCCGTTGCTCGCAGATAGCGGCGAAACGTCGCCTCGTCTGCCCAGCCGGTGATATGCACGTTGGGCAAAGGAAGCTCGCTGATCGCTGACCGGATGGCATCCCCATAGGCATCATGGCCGTTGTCTCCGACAAAGACCAGCCGGCAGCGGGGATCGGTTCCGAGCGGCGAGTTCTTCCATGCTCGCAAAAGACGGTCGTTCAGCTTCGTGATACCCAGCAGCCCGAATGCGCAGACCAGAAAGTCGTCTTCCGCTAAGCCCAGTGCGAGACGATCTTCTTCGCGCGATGCGGGATCATGGCTTTCGGCAGGTCGGCGCAGCAGAGGGATCAGCATGGTCTGCGGAGCGGATGTGGCTCCATACCAATGCCTCATCAACCCCAGGGAGTAGTTGGAATGAAAGATGATGCCTTGGGCTTGCCGGATGACCTCGAAGCTGCACGGATACTGCGAAACCACCGTGGAAACATCCCCGATCCGGCCGCGATCGGCCAGCGCCTTGTAGCCATGCGAGTCGTAGAGTGCGCGCTCAAGGCCCCGGTATCTGCCACAGAGAAATTCGAGGTGCCACTGTGCATCGCCGAGGAAGAAGTCATGCAGGACCACGGTGCCCGGCACCATCTCCAGCAGTTCGAACATGTACTCATGGAACTCGGAGTTTCCGATGTGATAAAGCACGCGGTCGTAGCTGTGGGCATGGGCGACCAAGTACGCGCCGTCGCGGACTGGAAAGGCCTGTGGTAGCTCTGGCGACTTCAGTCTCCGCGTATCGACGATGAGTTCCAGGTCATAGTGCTTCGCGAGTTCGGGCAGCAGTTCCGCGCTATAGTCCGCGATGCCGCTGCGTTGAGGTGGCAGTGGAGAGACATAGGCAAGCTTGGGTCGCTGTCCGGACGGTATCGGAAGCGATATGGCGTCGGAGGCCGCCTTCTCGATGTCCTCGACCGCGAGGCGGATCGCTTCTATCAGTTCGGTTGAGGCGACAGGAGCGCGCGCCACCAACGCTTCTTGCGGCAGCGCTCTGGCGGTCACGACCGGTATCGCGAGTTCGGTAGTCCGCTGGGGCGCTGTAGCTGAAGCCAAGGCATAGACGACATCGGGACGCAAGCGAGTGATGACGGCTTCACTCAAGTATTCCGACGCCTCGTAAGCCGCTGCAGTTTGCAGGCTTTCCATAGGCAGTGACTGCCAGACGTGAATGGACGTAGATGGAAGAATCTCGATGAGCTTGCTGCGTACTTCGTCAACGCTTTCGGAAAACCGTCCGTCGAGCAGTACATGGGTGTCGTGTTTTTCATGAAGTGCCTGCGCAAGCGCCTTCGAGAATGTCAACACCAACGCCCGTCGCGCATCAGAATCATCCGCTGCAGATTTCGAAATCCGAAGATCCAGCAACACCCGCATCAATTAACCCCCTTTTTTTTCTTACCGTGAACGTTTAACTGATTCCAGACCGAACGTGCGTCATCTGACAGCTCGTCGGAAGGTCTGTCTGGTGGTGCCGCTTTTGGAACGTGCGCCGGTTGAGGTTCGGCGGCCGGACGCATCCGAGCTAGCGCAAAGCTGCGCATGCGTAGATAGACAGCCCGCATCGGGGCATGAATGCCCAGTTTTCTCGCAACCTTCGAAATCCGCCTGACGATGGGACCTGGCCGCGGATGTCGCAAGAATGCCTTGATCGCCACAAGCCGCTCTCGCAGGCCCGCGCTGCGAACCGCAAATCCGCGCCTGTCCAGTTCCTGTAGCTTGTCCGCAGTCTGTACACCTTGTTGCTCCAGGATTGCAATCCTGGCTTCCAATGCAGCTGCCGTTGCCCTGGCTTGCCGGGCCTGTGCCTCGACAATTGCTAGCAGCTTGCGCAGCTGCCTCTCACGGGATTCTGCCCGGGCTTCCGCTTCGCTCAGTTGCTGCTGCACGACTGTGTGATGCTTGTCGTGCCGCCGAGCCAGTTCGGGGAGCGACAGACCATACTCTTTCGAAAATGCCTGATCTTGGGCATGTAGCGCCGCGAGCTCTCCGTTCTTCTGGGCCACCACTGCATAGTCAGGACTGACGCCCGCGAGGACCGAGATCAGCGATACAGGCGCGGCGCCATGCAGGGAAGCGGCTTCCTGGAGCCGCAGGATCTTTTGCCGCTGGAATCCCGCGTGTTCGACTACGAAAGCCAACAACTGAGAGGGAAGCGGCTTCACGTGCGAGGGATCCAGATAAAAGCTGGACGTGCCTACTTCCAGGTTCTCGGGATTTGGCGTTTCGAGAATGAGCAGCCCCCCCGGAACGAGGACGCGCAGGGCCTCTGCCACGATCGCCTGTAAGTCCTCGAAACGAATGTGTTCGACTACATGGAACGCCGAGACGAGGACCAGACTGTCCGAAGGTGTCTGCCTGAGGGTTGCAAGACCTTCCGAGCAGGCAACATCAAGGCCTCGTTCCCGGCAGGCTTCGAGCATGCCTTCGTCCAGATCGACGCCTCGCCCCTTCAGGCCAAGTTTGGAAAGCAGCTCAAGCCATTCGCCCCGGCCGCACCCGATGTCCAACGCGGAAGCGGGCGTTTTCAAATCTAATAAAGGCTGAACGAAGGGAACGTAGATTTCAAGCCGGGATCGAATGAGTTCGCGCGAGCCGCGGTATTTGTCTTCGAAGGCGCGATAAAAAAGGGCGCTCATTTGTCTTGTTGCCTTCTGGGTGGGGGATGCGTCGTTGTAATGCTGCAGCGGACATTGCCAACCTGAGGCAGGATTCGAGGCAGTTCCGATACAAAAAAGATACAAATTCTAGTGGCGACATTCATTCCGCCCTATCGACGCGTCGACCTGTGCCAGTCCTGGAATCTCGCTCGTGATGCCGAGGCAGAAGTACGGCACACGCCTCAGGATGGCTTGGCGCTCATCCTTTGCCAGCTTCGGTCCCTAACCCGATGAAAACAGAATCTTAACTTCCGCATCGGCCTTTCTTTAGGCTTCGTGCAGCAAAGGAGCTACAGCATGTGAAGGACTCCCTATGGGTGTATCTCAAACGCGTGTGAGGACCAGAACGAGGACTAGAGCACGTTTCATTAAGTAAACTCGAGCGGTGATTCGAGTCCGATTGCTGGCCAAGGGCCTATGGTGGTTGATGACGCCTTGGCTATTGCCGAGGCGAGTTCGAGTGCGCCGCGCAAATATGGAAGCAGCGCAGGCTGCGGCATTCCGTGATGCGCAAATGCAGCAAGGCCTGCAATTGGTTCGGGATAGCTTGGCTCGCACAGCCGTTTCTACTGAGACGTTGAACGCGAGCGGAACGGACAAGCTGGCCGAATTGAACAGAGCCGCAGGCGGCGATGCGGCATTCCTGTCACCCTGGCCTCGCCAGGATCAAGCAGAAATCGAGGACGTCTGGTCGGCCGCCAGGTGGTGCATCGACTTGGCGAGATTGCACCCGGAGTTTCATGGGGTACTGCCTCGCAGGGTCGCAGGTCCGGGGAGAGAGGGGCTCCAGTGGACGCCAGAGGGCGAAAAGGCGTTGGCTTCGCTTTCGCCACGCGCTTTTTCCTGCGTGACGGAGTTGCTCGAGAATGACCCTTCGTCCCGTGCCAGGCAGGTCTTCCTGTTTCAACAAGAACTCCGGTCGCTGGTGCCGCACGGCTTGACTCCGGCAGGTTGGCCGCACCTATTGCCTTGGTTCATGCGCTATGGCTTGGCGGCTGGCAAATTGCGCGTCGAGGAAATCTGGTGGCTTTTTCTTGAAGCGGCTCGAGACCCCCGACGTGAACTTATGCTGGCTCATGCGTTCACGCCTGCATGGCAGCAGAGGCACCCGGGGGGGGCGACTGTATTCGGGCGCGAGAAGTTTGTCGCTTGGTTCGCCGCTGAATATGCGGCCTCCGGAGAGTGGCTGAATACCGCGACCTGGCCGGAGTGGGAGAACCCTGCTTCACAGATTAGGACCGCCTATGTCGCCACGGAGTCATGGAGGACAGCTCAGCCCAATGCATTCGCCGATGCTTCGCGGGCCAGTGCGCTGGTTGCTTGGTTGGCGTCGCCAGCAAGCCCGTTGTCCGAGGCGCTGCGCGCATGGTGCGCCAAGTTCGATCCGTCGATCCTCGGTGCGGAGCTGGCCAAGCCGGGCGTCAACGTCATCGGTCATTTCTGCTACCCCTCCGGCCTTCGGGTGTCTGTCGAATCGCTGGTGACGGCGTTGGGCTTGAACGAGGTGGCAACTTCATTGCGCGACATCAGGACCGACGCGAAAGACGATCCCTGCCACGCCGACTTCCATGGTCTGGAAAGCCATGACATCACTGTCGTTCACGTGCAGCCCGAGCCATTGCTCGATACGGCTTACGAGCGTGCGGATCTCTTCGAGCGGTTGCCGCGTCCATATCGGATCGGTTACTGGTATTGGGAGTTCGATTCCATTCCCGACTCATGGGTCACGCACGCTCAGAAGGTGGATGAAGTCTGGGCGGCCACCGAGTTCGTCGCGCGCGGCCTGCGCGAACGCATCTCCGTTCCGGTTCGTACCCTGTTCCCCGGCGTGCAACTGGCGCCTTATGCGCGACGCGGCAAATCGCACTTCGGCCTGAGTGAGAAGCCCTATACCTTTCTCTTCGTGTTCCACATGATGAGCGTGATGGAGCGAAAGAACCCGCTGGGATTGATCCGTGCATTCAAATCGGCCTTTGGTGAAGACGAGGGCGCTCGCCTTGTGCTCAAGACGTCCTTTGGCGATCGACACCCTGAGCAGTTCGATGTTTTGAAGAAGGCCGCGGTCGGCGCCAACATCGTCCTCATCAATGAGGTCTACACTCCCGACAACCTCCTGTCGCTGATGGACGCGTGCGATGCCTACGTGTCGCTCCATCGAAGCGAGGGCCTTGGGTTGACGATGGCTGAAGCGATGCTCATGGGCAAGCCGGTGATCGCGACCAACTTCTCCGGCAACGTCGACTTCATGGATGAGAGCAACAGCCTGCCTGTTTCATACAAGCTCGTGAAGCTGGGGCAGGCCATTCCGCCCTACGACGCCGATCTGGAATGGGCTGAGCCCTCTGTGGAACATGCCGCCCAGCTCATGCGGCGCGTCTACGACGATCAGGGTTGGGCGCGTGAACTTGGAGCGCGGGCCAAGGAAAGTGCCGAAACCAATCTGTCGCTGCAAAGAGCTGGGAGGAAGATCAGGCATCGCCTTGAAGAGATCAAGGCAATGCGAGGGAAATCGCAGGCGGACTGAAGCGCGTGGGTGCTTGCCCGCTATCGGCGCGGGACACGCGCTCGTTACTGCTCCACGATCCGCCCGTGCTCCAGGTGGATCACCCGGTTGCACTCCTTGGCGATCAGCTCGGGCGAATGTGACGCGAGCACCAGGATGCCGGATTTCGAGACCACATCCCGCATCCGCTTCTCGGCCTTCTCGGTGAATTCCGCGTCGCCCACGGAGAGCCATTCATCCATCAGCAGGATGTCGGCCTCGACGCTGGTGGATATCGAGAATGCGAGTCGCATCATCATGCCGGTCGAGTAGGTCCGCACCGGCATGTTCACGTACTCGCCGAGGCCGCTGAATTCGCAGATCTCTGGAGTCAGACGGTCGATGTCCTTCTTGCTCATGCCCATCACAAGGCCGCGCAGCATGATGTTCTCCACGCCCGTGGCGTCCATCTCGATGCCCAGCGAAGGGTCGATCAGGCTGGCCACCGTGCCCTGGCGCGCGAATTCGCCTGAAGACGGCTCGTAGACTCCGGCAAGCGTGCGCAGCAGCGTCGACTTGCCCGCCCCGTTGTGGCCGACGAGGCCGAGCCGGTCTCCGCTCTTCAGCTCGAGGTTGATGCCGCTGAGCGCCTGCACGACAGTCACGCCCGTTTCCTTGCCGAATCGGCCACCGGTCACAGAAGCTGCAAGGGTCTTCTTGAGCGAGTTCGCGCCGGCCCCGTAGATCGGGAAGTTGACGGCGACGTTCTTGAGGGAAATGAATGCCATGGATCAGAGCCAGTAGACGACGCGGCGACGGTACTTCGAGAAAATCAGGATGGCCAGGGTCAGGCAAACCGCCGTCCAGAACAGGATGCCGATCCAGCTGTGGATGTGCGCGGTGCCGCCCATCAGGGGCGTGCGAAGCAGGTCGAGCATCTGCGCGAAGGGGTTCCACAGCACGTACTTGGCGCGGCCGGGGAGGTTCTCGGGCAGCCAGAAGACCGGCGTGAGAAACATCAGCATCTGCATCACGCTGGTGATGATCTGGGTGACGTCGCGGTAGCGTGTGCAGATCAGCCCCAGCAGCAGGCCGAGCGCATGGGCGTTGATGATCAGGATGGCAAAGGCCGGCAGCACGAGCAGCACCGACCAGGACAGCGACACGCCAGCCCAGATCGCCACGGGTATATAGAGCACGATCTGGTGAGCGAACTGGATCAGGTTGCGTGCCAGGCTGCGCCAGACGAACAGGCTGATCGGAAAGTAGCCCTGCTTGAGATAGTTGGACGACCCGATGAACGCGTTGCAGGCGTCCGTCACGATGCTGGAGAAGAAGCCCCAGAAGATGATGCCCAGCGCCAGGTGAGGGAAGAAGCGGGAGAGATCGGTGCCGAACAGCGAACTGTAGAGCGGCCCCATGCCGGCGATCATCACGCCCATGCTCAGCGTGAGCCACATCGGCCCGAGCATGGAGCGGCGATAGCGCAGGACGATGTCGAACCAGGCGAGGGTCCACCAGATGTCTGTGCGGCGGGTGCCCTGCCACCAGTCTGACAGGGCGCTTCGATGAAGATTGGAGTGGACTTGACTCATGTACGGCCGTAGGTGTCTGCGAGGCGGACGATGTCGTCCTCGCCCAGGTACCCGCCGCATTGGACTTCGATGAGCACCAGTTCCTCATCGCCGATGTTGGTCAGGCGATGTTTTTCCTTCAGGGGAATGTAGCGATATTGACCGGGGAGGGTTTCGTACTCGGTTTCTCCGATCTGCACGATGCCACGGCCCTGAACCACCACCCAGTGCTCGGCGCGCTGGTGGTGATACTGCAGCGACAGCGCCTCGCCGGGTCGCACCGTGATGCGTTTGACCTTATAGCCCTCTTCTTCCTTGAGCGATGCGTAGGTTCCCCAGGGACGATGGACCACGGGCGGAAGGTGCACCGTCTCGTGCTTGCGGGCCTTGAGCACGTCGACGACCTTCTTCACCTTCTGCGCGCTGTCCTTGTGAAGCACCAGCAGCGCATCGGGTGTGTCGACTATCACGAGGTCGCGGACCCCCACGGTGGCAACGACCTTCGGGCCATAGCTCTCGACCTGTACGTGCGTGCCCGTCGTATCCAGAGCAACGACGTCGTCGGGGAGGGTATTGCCGCTGGCGTCAGGCGTCAGCGCATTGGAGACTGCGGGCCAGGAGCCCACGTCGCTCCAGCCGAACTTGGCCGGGACGACATGCACGTTGGAAGCGTGCTCCAGCACCGCGTAGTCGATGCTGATGTCCGGCTGCAGGCCGAACGCGTGCAAATCGAAATTGACCGAGTTGCCTGCGGACTTCGAGGTTTCCATCGCATGCCGCGCCGCCCGGATGACATCGGGCGCATGCTTCTCGAGTGCCGCGATGATCGTGTCGGCCGTGAAGGCGAACATGCCGCTGTTCCAGTAGTAACGTCCCGTGGCCAGGTACTTCTGCGCGGTTTCGAGGTCGGGCTTTTCCACGAAACGCTTGACCGCCTGGCTCTCGCGCGAGACATGCTCGACTTCGATGTAGCCGAAGCCGGTATCGGGGCTGGTGGGGCTCACGCCGAACACGACGAGGTTGCCTTCCTGTGCCAGGCGGAAGGCTTCGGTGGCGCTGGCGACAAAAGCCTCCACGTCCGGGACGAGGTGGTCCGCGGACAGGACAAGCATCACCGTGTCGCCGCTGAACTGGCGAGCACACTGAAGTGCGGCCAGCGCAATTGCCGGGCCGGTATTGCGCCCCTTGGGTTCGAGGAGGAAAGTCGTCGATGGCGGATCGCTCATCTGCCCGAGCACGTCCTTCGTCAGGAACAGGTGATCCTTGTTGGTCACGACCATCAGGTCACCGGTGCCGCAGGCCTGTCCGCGTTCGACGGCCTGTTGAAGCAGCGTGGAATCGCCGAGCTTCATGAAAGGCTTGGGAAAGGCCTGGCGCGAAGCAGGCCAGAGCCTGGAACCGGCGCCTCCCGAAAGCACCACAGAGAGTAACCTCATCGTTTTCCTTTAGCTTTTTAACCGGCCAATTTTAAGGGAGCCCCCCGGAGGGCTTGGCGGGACGGACGAAACGTCGGCCTTCGGCCCTCTTGTTGCAGCTGGTTGCGCAGATAATCCCCTGCCGCAAGGCCCGCGACGCTAGGTTCCGGCATCGCCCCGGCTGATTCAGCTTTTCCTCAAGGCTCCGCCCGCATGCCGCGAGGCGGTGCCCAATCTCTTTATGAAATCTGTCTATCGATTCATCCTCGGCCTGGCCGGACTCTGGCAAGGCCCCGGAATGATGGGGCGCGTGCAGCGGGCATGGCGAATGTTCAAGAAGTCGGGCTGGCCTGGCATCCGCTGGGAGCTGGGCCGGCGTTTCGGGGGCTACAACGACTACACGAAGTGGGTGCAGCGTTACGACACCCTGACGCCCGAGCTGCGCGAGAAGATCACCCAGCGTGTGGCCGCAATGAAGGATCGGCCGCTGATTTCGGTCGTGATGCCCACCTACAACCCCAACCCGGCTTGGCTGCGCGAGGCCATCGAGTCGGTGCGCAGCCAGATCTACCCGAACTGGGAGCTCTGCATCGCGGACGACGCCTCGCCATCGGCGGAAGTGCGCGAGATCCTCAAGTCGTACAGCGAAAGCGACCTGCGCATCAAGGTCGTGTTCCGTCCGAAGAACGGCCACATTTCGGCCGCTTCCAACAGCGCGCTCGAACTGGTTTCCGGCCCCTGGGTAGCGCTCATGGACCACGACGACCTGCTGCCGGCCCATGCGCTCTTCTGGGTGGCCGATTGCATCGCGGCCCATCCCGACGTGAAGCTGATCTACTCGGATGAGGACAAGGCCGACGAGGGCGGCCACCGCTTCGGGCCCTACTTCAAGTCCGACTGGAACGTCGATCTCTTCCGTTCGCAGAACATGTTCAGCCACCTGGGCGTGCTCTCGACCGAGCTCATGCGCTCGGTCGGCGGCTTTCGCGTGGGCATGGAGGGCTCGCAGGACTGGGACCTGGTGCTGCGCTGCATGGAGCGGGTCGAGCCGGGCCAGATCCGCCACATTCCGCGCGTGCTGTACCACTGGCGCGTGCACGTCGAAAGCACGGCCAAGTCGATGAATGCCAAGCCCTATGCCGCCCTCGCAGGGGAGCGTGCGCTGAACGAGCATTTCGAGCGCACGGGCGTGCGGGCCACCGCCGAACACCTCGATTTCGGGTATCGCGTGCATTACGCCTTGCCCGATGTCTTACCGTTGGTTTCCGTGATCATCCCGACGCGCAATGCCCTGCAGCTCACGCGGCAGTGTGTCCAGTCGATCCTGGAGAAGACGAGCTATTCGAACTACGAGATCATCATCGTCGACAACGGCTCCGATGATCCGGACACCCTGGCCTGGTTCAAGCGTATCGCCTCCGAAAAGCCCAATGTCCGCGTGCTGCGCGACGACCGCGACTTCAACTACGCGGCGCTGAATAACGGCGCGGTATCGGTTGCCAATGGCGAGCTCGTGGCACTGGTCAACAACGACATCGAAGTCATCACGCCTGATTGGCTAGGCGAAATGGTCAGTCTCGCGCTGCAACCGGGCGTCGGGGCAGTGGGTGCGCGGTTGTGGTTCCCGAACAGGACGCTGCAGCACGCTGGCGTGATCCTCGGCGTAGGCGGCATTGCCGCCCACTCGCATCGCCGCATGCCGATGGGCCGTGAAGGCTATGCCGGCCGCGCGGCGCTGATCCAGACGCTCTCCGCGGTCACTGCGGCCTGCCTCGTGATCCGCAAGAGCCACTACCTGGAGGTTGGCGGGCTCGATGAAGTGCATTTGAAGGAATCCTTCAACGACATCGACTTCTGCCTGCGCCTGCGCGAGGCGGGCCTGCGCAACGTGTGGACGCCCTATGCGGAGCTGTTCCACTACGAGTCGGCCACCCGCGCCAAGGACGTTTCGCCTCAGAAGCAGGCCCAGTTCCAGGAAGAAGCTGCATACATGCACGAGCGCTGGGGCGACCTGATCCAGAACGACCCCGCCTACAGCCCCAACCTCATGCTGGCCCGCGAAGACTTCAGCTACGCCTGGCCCCCTCGCGTGGCGCCGGTCTGATCGAGGTCCGATGCCTCTCGCAGTCTCCGTCGCCCTCTGCACCCGCAACGGCGCACGCTATCTCCCCGAGCAGCTGCGCAGCATCTGCGCACAAGAGCCGCTGCCGCAAGAGATCGTCGTGTCCGACGACGGCTCCACCGACGACACGCTGGCGGTGGTGCGCGACATCCTCGCCCAGTGCGGCGTTGCCGACCGCATCGTGCTGCGCGTGTTCAGCAACTCCCCGCCGCTGGGCGTCACGCGCAATTTCGAGCAGGCGGTGCGCGCCTGCAGCCACGACCTCATCGCGCTGTGCGACCAGGACGACGTCTGGCACCCCGGGCGGCTGGCGCGCATGGTGGCGCAGTTCGAGGCGCGGCCCGATCTGCTGCTGCTGCATACCGACGCACGCCTGGTCGACGGCGATCTTAAGCCGCTGGGCTCCACGCTCTTCCATGCGCTCGAGGTGCAGCCGGCCGAGTTGCAGGCCATCGCGGGCGGCGAGGCCTTTGGCGTGCTGCTGCGCCGCAATCTGGTGACCGGTGCGACGACGATGTTCCGCAGGAGCCTGCTCGATGCGGCGCTGCCGTTCTCGCCCGAGTGGGTGCACGACGAGTGGCTCGCCGCTATTGCCGCTGCCACGGGCCGCATGGACGTGCTGCCCGAGCCGACCATCGACTACCGCCAGCACGGCAACAACCAGATCGGCGCGCGTCGGCTGACGCTGTCCGAGAAGGTGGCGAAGGCTTTCGTGGAGCGGGGCGACAAGCATGTGGCGCGGCTGCGCCGGGCCGAGGCGCTGCTGCGGCGACTGGAGCAGCTCGGCGACCGGGTACGGCCGGGCTGCCTGGATGCGCAGCTCGCCAAGGTTGCGCACCAGCGGTTCAGGGCCGAGTTGCCGGCGGCGCGTCCGCTGCGCGTGCTCCCGATCCTCCTGGAGGCCGCGCGCGGCCGTTATGAACGCTTCGGCCGTGGCAAGCAGGCCATCGTGCAGGACGTTTTCGAGCGCGGCTGACCGTCCCGGCTGAAGGGCCGGCTAGCGGCCCTGCAGTCGCAGGTATCGCCAGAACGAGGCCGACAGCCACACCTTCAGCAGGCTGGTCACGTGCCAGTACAGGTACTTCCTGCTGCGGTGGCTCTCGCGCTGCGCATCGTGCCGGGCGAGCAGGTTCTCGCCCACCTGCAGCTTCCAGCCCGCCAGGCGGGTGCGGGCGCAGATGTCGAAGTCCTCGCCGTACATGAAGAACTTCTCGTCGAAGCCGCCGACCTGCCGGTAGGCCTTGCTGCGAAAGAGCATGAACAGGCCTGGAATCCATGCCGGCACCGTCGGTCCCACGTAGCCGGGCTTCTTTCTTCCGACGATTTCCAGCGGCGTAAGCAGCGCCCGGTGTGGTTCGGGCTCCGTCTTGCCGGGTTCCAGGATGCGCGGCGTCAGCAGGCCGGCGTCCGTCGCGGCCTGCGCGAGCAGTGGCGACAGCACGTCGTTGTCGAAGCGGATGTCGGGGTTCAGCACCAGGAACCACTCGGTGCCGCAGCGTTCGAAGGCCTGGTTGTGATTGGCCCCGAAGCCCTTGGGGCTCGCGTTCTCGATCCGCTCCACCCTGAAGCCCCAGCTGCGGCCGGCAAGAACGTCGGCCTCGGGGATGTTCAATGTAAGCAAAACCTTGTCGATGACGGCGCGGCTGTGCCTGTCCAGCTGCTCCAGCAGCGGCAGCACCAGCGCGAGCTGGCCGTGGCTCACGATCGAAATGGTGATGCGAGGGCGGGAGGAGGAGGGCGTGGGCATGGTCTAATTTCGCCCGGGAATTCTAGGGTTCCCCAAACCCCACACATGATTGCTCTGATCGTCATCAGTTTCTTCGTCGCCGCCTTCTCGGTCCAGGTGTTCATGCGACGTGCGCGGCGGCATGCCCGCATCTACGGCGCCGACATGCCCCAGCGCTTCCACAAGGGCCACGTGCCGCGCCTGGGCGGCGCGGGCATCCTGATGGGCATGGGCGTGGCCTGGCTGGCTGCCGGCATCACCGGCACCGACCCGTTCAACGTCTCCTGGCCGGTCGCGACCTCGATGCTCACGCTGGTGTGCATCCTGCCCGCGGTGCTCGGCGGCATCGTCGAGGACGTCACCCAGCGCGTGAAGGTGCGCTACCGGCTGGGGCTGACCATCGGCTCGGCGCTGCTGGTTTGCTGGCTGCTGGGGCTGGGCGTGGCGCGCACCGGCTTCGAGACGGTCGACGGCTGGCTGGCGATGGTTCCCTATGCCACCGTGCTCTTCGCGGCCCTGGCGATCGGCGGCCTGCCGCATGCCTTCAACATCATCGACGGCTACAACGGGCTCGCGGGCACGGTCGCCGTGCTGGTCTGTCTGGCAATCTCGCACGTGGCGCTGCAGGTCGGCGACCGGCAGCTGGCGGCCATGGTGGTCTGCCTGGTCGGCGCCACCTTCGGCTTCCTGGTGTGGAACTACCCGCGCGGCAAGATCTTCGCCGGCGACGGCGGTGCCTACGTCTGGGGCATGGTGATCGCCGTGGCCTGCGTGACGCTGGTGCAGCGCCATCGCGTGGTGTCGCCGTGGTTCCCGATGCTGTTGCTGATCTACCCGGTGTGGGAGACGCTGTTCTCCATCTACCGCAAGCTGGCGCGCGGGCAGTCGCCGGGCACGGCCGACGCGCTGCACTTCCACCAGCTGATCTTCCGACGCATCGTGCGCGTGGCCTTCGCGGACGACGAGGCCCGCCAGCTGCTGGCGCGCAACAACCGCACCTCGCCCTACCTGTGGATGTTCGCGGCCCTGTCGGTGGTGCCGGCGGTGCTGTTCTGGAACAACACGATCGTGCTGATGTTCTTCTGCCTGCTGTTCGTGACGACCTATGTCGGGGCGTACCTGATGATCGTGCGCTTCAAGGTCCCGCGCTGGCTGAGGCCGTGACTGGCAAACCCCCAGGCTTCGCGCGCTCAGTGTCGCGCGCCTTCCCTTTTGCAGGGGGGCAACACCGGTTCCACGGTGTTCCCCGCGCAGTCAGCCGGCTGTCACCGGGATTGCGCGAGAATTTGAGCCTCACCTGATCGTCCACCGCTTCGGAGCCTGACCGCCCATGACCGACCCCGTCCTCAACATCCCCCCGCGCGACAAGGCCGAGATCCTGGCCCAGGCGCTGCCGTACATCCGCAAGTTCCACGGCAAGACCATCGTCATCAAGTACGGCGGCAACGCCATGACCGACCCGGCGCTGCAGGCCGACTTCGCCGAAGACGTGGTACTGCTCAAGCTGGTGGGCATGAACCCGGTGGTGGTGCACGGCGGCGGCCCGCAGATCGAGGCGGCGCTGAACCGCCTGGGCAAGAAGGGCAGCTTCATCCAGGGCATGCGCGTGACCGACGCCGAGACCATGGAAGTCGTCGAGTGGGTGCTGGCCGGCGAGGTGCAGCAGGACATCGTGGGCCTGATCAACCAGGCCGGCGGCAAGGCCGTGGGCCTGACCGGCCGCGACGGCGGCCTGATCCGCGCGCAGAAGCTCAAGATGGCCGACCGCAACGATCCCAACCTGCACCACGACGTGGGCCAGGTCGGCGACATCGTCTCCATCGACCCCAGCGTGGTCAAGGCGCTGCAGGACGACGCCTTCATCCCGGTAGTCAGCCCCATCGGCTTCGGCGAGGAGAACGAGAGCTACAACATCAACGCCGACGTCGTCGCCGGCAAGCTCGCCACCGTGCTCAAGGCCGAGAAGCTCATGCTGCTGACCAACACGCCCGGCGTGCTCGACAAGGACGGCAAGCTGCTCACCAACCTGAGCGCCCGCGAGATCGACGACCTGTTCGCCGACGGCACCATCTCCGGTGGCATGCTGCCCAAGATCGAAGGCGCGCTCGACGCGGCCAAGAGCGGCGTGAACGCGGTGCACATCATCGACGGCCGCGTGCCGCACGCGATGCTGCTGGAGATCCTGACCGACCAGGCCTACGGGACGATGATCCGCGCCCGTTGAGCCCGGCGTGGGCGCGTGCTCACTGCGCTGTGCGAGAATCAATTGATTACATCTTTGCACGCGCTCCCATGCAGAACGAAGAGACGACCAGTGCTTCCGGCGTAGAGACTCCTGCGGAAACGACCACTCCCCCGGCGCGCAAGCGCCCCAAGCCGGGCGAGCGGCGCGTGCAGATCCTGCAGGCGCTCGCCTCCATGCTGGAGCAGCCGGGCGCAGAGCGGGTCACCACCGCCGCGCTGGCCGCACGGCTCGAAGTGAGCGAAGCTGCGCTCTATCGCCATTTCGCGAGCAAGGCCCAGATGTTCGAGGGCCTGATCGACTTCATCGAGCAGAGCGTCTTCACGCTCGTCAACCAGATCCTCGAGCGCGAAGGCGCCACCGGTGCCCAGCAGGCCGCCCGCATCCTCACGCTGCTCGTGCAGTTCGCCGAACGCAACCCCGGCATGACCCGCGTCATGGTGGGCGACGCGCTGGTCTACGAGAACGAGCGCCTGCAGCAGCGCATGAACCAGTTCTTCGACAAGATCGAATCCACGCTGCGCCAGGTGCTGCGCGGCGCCGCCGCGGCCGACGGCTCGGCCACGCCCAGCGTCGACGCCCAGGTGCGCGCCGCGGCGCTCACGGCCTTCGTGGTGGGGCAGCTGCAGCGCTTCGCGCGCTCGGGCTTTCGCCGCGCGCCGTCCGAGCACCTGGAAGCGACGATCGCGCTGATCGTCTGACGGGGTACCCTGCAGGGGCCCTGGCCGGCTCGCCTCGAGCTCTCGGGCGGAGTAGCATCGTCCAGCCCCTCGCCGCCAGCCCAGGTGGCGAGCCGATGGTTGCCCCGATTGCCTCGACGGAGGGCGCATGAGCCATGGCACGGTCGGTCCGATGGAGCCCCGCCTGTGGCGGGTGTGCGAGCATGCCTGACGCGGCGCGTGGCCCCCAAGGTCTGCGGACCATCCTCCTCACGACGGTGGCCATGCTCGCATTCGCGGCCAACTCCCTGCTGTGCCGGCTCGCGTTGCAGCACAAGGGCATCGACCCCACGAGCTTCGGCAGCGTCAGGCTCGTGGCGGGAGCGCTCATGCTGGGGCTCATCGTGCGCTTCAGGGCGCAGCCGCAGGCCTCGCCGGCTCGCGTGGACTGGCTGGCCGCCGTCATGCTGTTCGGCTACGTTGCCTTCTTCTCCTTCGCCTACCTCAGCCTGCCGGCGGGCACGGGTGCGCTGATCCTGTTCGGCGCGGTCCAACTGACGATGTTCGGCGTGGGCCTGCGCTCCGGCACCGAGCGCTTCGGGGCGCTCGCATGGCTCGGCTTCGCGATGGCGGCGGGCGGGCTCGTCTACCTGGTGCTGCCGGGCATTGCCGCGCCGCCGCTGCTGGGCGCCGCGCTGATGGCGGTCGCTGGCGTGGCCTGGGGTGTGTATTCGCTGCGCGGCCGTGGCGTGGCCGATCCGCTGGCTGCCACCGCGCGCAACTTCACGCGTGCGGTGCCGCTCGCACTGGCGCTGAGCCTCGTGTTCGCGGCCAGCGCCCGCGCGGACGCGACCGGCCTCGTGCTCGCTGTCGCCTCCGGTGCGCTGACCTCAGGGCTCGGCTACGTGGTCTGGTACGCGGCCCTGAGCCGCCTCGGCGCCATGCGCGCGGCCACCGTGCAGCTGTCGGTGCCGCTGCTGGCGGCGTTCGGCGGCGTGCTGTTCCTGTCGGAGGCGATCACGCCGCGGCTGGCGGCGGCCTCCGTGGCAATCCTGGGCGGCATCGCGCTCGTGCTCGGCCAGAAGGCGCGAAGCGCCCGTCCTTAGGCTGGATGGCCGGCCAGGGGCTACGAGACCTGCACGCCCACCTTCGCGCCCGCCGCGACGATCTCCCCCCAGGTCGCATCGTCCACCCAGATCCCGTCCGTGCGCCGCGCCGATCGCGCCTTGCGCTCCGGCTCGCCCGCGATCTGCACTTCCTCGAAGCCCTGCCCGGGCGGGCTCTGCCGCAGCCAGGCGACGAACTCGCGGGCTTCCTCGTCGAAGGATTTCTGCGTGCCCAGCTTCGCCGGGTCGATCAGCACCGTGAGCATGCCGTTGAGCACGGTGCGCGCCGTGTCCGCCTGCCGATGCCAGGTGCCGCCGCCGGTGAGCGCGCCGCCGAGCAGCTCGCAGGCCACGGCCATGCCGTAGCCCTTGTGCTCGCCGAAGGTCATGAGCGCGCCGAAGAGGCCGTTGCCCTGCGGCACCACCACCACGCCGGGGTCGTTGGTGGGCGCGCCTTTCTCGTCGATGAGGTAGCCGTCGGGCACGCGCTCGCCCTTGTTGTGCGCCACGCGCATCTTGCCCTGCGCCACGCGGCTGGTCGCGTAGTCGAGCACGAAGGGCTCCGCGCCTGCGAGCGGAATGCCGATGCAGCACGGGTTGGTGCCGAAGCGCCCGTCGCCGCCGCCCCAGGGCGCGACCACCGGCCGCGAGAGCACGTTGACGAAGTGCATCGACACCAGCCCCTGCGCCGTCGCCATCTCCGCGAAGTGTCCGATGCGCCCCAGATGGTGCGCATGCGCCAGCGTGAAGATGCAGCTGCCGTGCTGCTTCGCCCGCGCGATGCCCAGTTCCATCGCCTGCACGCCGACGATCTGGCCGTAGCCGTGCTGGCCGTCCAGGCCCATCAGCGTGCCGATGTCGAGGTTCACGCGCACCGCGGCGTTCGGCTTCAGGCCGCCCTCGGCCACTGCGTCGACATATCGAGGCAGCATGCCCACGCCATGCGAATCGTGCCCGCTCAGGTTGGCAAGCACCAGGTTGGCCGCCACCTGCCGGGCCTCGGCGGGCGAGCTGCCCGCGGCTTCGAGGATGCGGGCGACGGTGGCCTGCAGGTGGTCGGCCTTGAGCGTATGGGACATGGATCAGGCTCCTTTCGCGTTCAGTGTGATGGCGTAGAGCGACGTGGTCGCGCAGATGAAGAGGCGGTTGCGCTTGGGGCCGCCGAAGCAGACGTTGGCCACGCGCTCGGGCAGCAGGATCTTGCCCAGCAGCGTGCCGTCGGGGTGGTAGGCGTGCACGCCGTCGAGCGCGCTGGTCCAGATGCGGCCTTCGGTGTCGAGGCGGAAGCCGTCGAAGAGGCCACTGGTGCACTCGGCGAAGACCTCGCCGCCGCTCAAGGTGCGGCCATCGGCTCCGAGCTTGAATTTTCGGATGTGCCGGGGACCGTCCGCCGCATGGCTGGCTCCCGTGTCGGCGATGTACAGCAGCGACTCGTCCGGCGAGAACGCCAGCCCGTTGGGCTTCACGAAGTCGTCGGCCATGAGTTCCACTTCGCCGCTTTGCGGATCGATGCGGTAGACATGGCAGGCGCCGATCTCGCTGTCGGCCTTCAGGCCCTCGTAGTCGGAAAGAATGCCGTAGCTCGGATCGGTGAACCACACGGCGCCGTCGGAATGAACCACCACATCGTTCGGCGAATTGAGCCGCTTGCCCTTCCAGTGCGAGGCCAGCACGGTGACTGTGCCGTCGTGCTCGGTGCGCGTCACGCGCCGCGTGAGGTGCTCGCAGCTCACCAGCCGGCCCTGGCGGTCGACCGTGTTGCCGTTGGTGTTGTCCGATGGCTCGCGAAAGGTGCCCACCGTGCCGTTGACTTCGTCGAAGCGCAGCATGCGGTTGTTCGGGATGTCCGACCACACCAGCGTGCGGTGCGCGGCGAACCACGCGGGGCCCTCGCACCAGCGCGCGCCGGTCCATAGGCGCTGCACGCGCTCCGGGCCCGGAATGCAGCCCTTGAAGCGCGGGTCCAATTGTTCGAAACCGGTGCCTTCCAGGAAGCCGAAGGGGAGAGTCGCCATGCCGTTCCTCGTCGATGGGTTCAATTCACATCACCGCGCCGACCTGCCACGGCACGAACTCGTTCTGGCCGTAGCCGTGCTGCTCGCTCTTCGAGTGCGCGCCCGAGGCGGTTGCCAGCACCAGCTCGAAGATGCGCTGGCCCATCTCCTGGATCGACGCGGTGCCGTCGACGATCTCGCCGCAGTTGATGTCCATGTCTTCCTCCTGGCGCTGCCACAGCGCCGAGTTGGTCGCGAGCTTGAGCGAAGGCGAGGGTGCGCAGCCGTAGGCCGAGCCGCGCCCGGTGGTGAAGCAGATCAGGTTGGCGCCGCCGGCGACCTGGCCGGTGGCGCTCACCGGGTCGTAGCCCGGCGTGTCCATGTAGACGAAGCCGTGCGCGGTGACGGGCTCCGCGTATTCGTACACCGCCTCGAGGTTGCTGGTGCCGCCCTTGGCGACCGCGCCCAGCGATTTCTCGAGGATGGTGGTGAGCCCACCTGCCTTGTTGCCCGGCGAGGGGTTGTTGTTCATCTCGCCTTCGTTGACGGCGGTGTAGTGCTCCCACCACTTGATGCGGTCCACCAGCTTCTGGCCGACCTCGCGCTTCACCGCGCGGCGCGTGAGCAGGTGCTCGGCGCCGTACACCTCGGGCGTCTCGCTGAGGATGGCCGTTCCGCCGTGCGCCACCAGCAGGTCGACCGCCGCGCCCAGCGCCGGGTTGGCGCTGATGCCCGAGTAGCCGTCCGAGCCGCCGCACTGCAGCCCGATCGTGATGTGCGCCGCGCTGCAGGGCTCGCGCTTCACCGCGTTGGCGCGCGGCAGCATCTCGTTGATGAGCGCCACGCCCTTCTCGACCGTCTTGCGCGTGCCGCCCGTGTCCTGGATGTTGAAGGTGCGGAAGTTCTCGCCCTCGGCCAGGTGGCCGGTCGCGAGCCAGGCGTTGATCTGGTTGGCCTCGCAGCCCAGGCCCACCACCAGCACGCCCGCGAAGTTCGCATGCGTGGCATAGCCCGTGAGCGTGCGCTCCAGTATCTGCATGCCCAGGCCCTGCGTGTCCATGCCGCAGCCGGTGCCGTGCGTGAGCGCGATCACGCCGTCCACGTTCGGGAAAGCGGCCAGCGCCTGCGGATTGGTCTTGCGAGAGAAGTGGTCGGCGATGGCGCGCGCGGCCGTGGCCGAGCAGTTCACGCTGGTCAGCACGCCGACGTAGTTGCGCGTGGCCACGCGGCCGTCGGCGCGCCTGATGCCCATGAAGGTGGCTTCGCGCTTGGTGGGGGCGGGCTTCACGTCGGCGCCGAAGGCGTAGTCGCGTTCGAAGTCGCCCTTGTCGGGGCCCATGTCGAGGTTCTGCGTGTGCACGTGCTCGCCGGCGGCGATGGGGCGGCTCGCGAAGCCGATGATCTGGTTGTAGCGGCGCACGGGCTCGCCCTGCGCGATGTCGCGCATCGCGATCTTGTGGCCCGGCGGGATCAGCCCGCGCACGGCCACGCCTTCGACGGCGGTGCCGCCAAGCAGCTGGGAGCGCGCGATGACGACGTCGTCGGCGGGATGGAGTCGGATGTAGGGAGTCATCGTGGTGTTCTTCCTCGGGTCCTCGGGGTTCAGGAAGCCTTGGTGCGGCGCCAGCTCGCGCTGAACCGCTGGTGGAACTTGTCCATGTGTTCGTGCATGGCGCTTCGAGCGGCGGCCGGGTCGCGCGCGGCGATGGCCTCGAGGATCAGCTCGTGCTCGCCGATGGCGACCTGCCACGACTCCATGGTCTCGAAGTAATCGATCATCCGGGCGAAGATCGGCCCGTGCCGCGACTCCCAGAAGCCTTGTACCGTCTCGGTCAGCACCACGTTGTCGCAGGCGTTGACGATGGCCAGGTGGAAGGCGCGGTCGCCCTCGTGCGGCACCTCGTTGCGCGCGGCCAGCTCGCGCATCATCCGGATCGCGCGGCGCATGGCGTCCACGTCCTTGCGCTTGCCTTGCAGGGCCGCGGTGGCGGCGGTCTCGCCCTCCACCATGCGGCGCGCGCGGATGATTTCGAGCGGTCCCCATTCGATGCCCGCAGCGCCATTGGGCGGCGCAGGCGTGCGGCTCGAGCGGTCGAGCACGTACACGCCCGAGCCGGTGCGCACCTCGACCCAGCCCTCCACCTCCAGCGCGATCAGCGCCTCGCGCACCGACGGCCGGCTCACGCCCAGCTGCCGGGCAAGGTCGCGCTCGGCGGGAATGCGCGCGCCCACCGCGAATTCGCCCTTGCCGATGAGCTCGCGCAACTGTTCGGCGATCTGGCGATAGAGGCGCTGGGGTTCGAGGGTCTGGAGCGGCACGGAGGAGGGCGGAAGGACGCGAAGGGGGGAGGAAAAAAGCGGTTAAGGGTTGTCCTGAATTGGCCAAGTGGTCAGGCCAATTCAGAATACGCCAGATCGCCCGCACCATCATCGGGCCAAACCCGAGGACATGGCCGAGGAGACGACCCAATTGAACCAGCTCGACTTCAACGGCCGCCACGCGGTCGTCACCGGCGGCGCCACGGGCCTGGGCTTCGGCATCGCACAGCGGCTGGTCGCCTCGGGCGGCAGCGTCACGTTGTGGGACCGCGATGAAGCCGCCGCCGCAAAGGCCGCCGAATCGCTCGGCGACAGGGCCTTCGCGCTGAAGGTCGACGTTTCGCAGCAGTCCTCGGTCGCCAGGGCGGTAGCCGACACGATGGCGCACGCGCCGCGCATCGACGCGCTGGTCAACAGCGCCGGCATCACCGGCCCCAACACCAAGCTGTGGGACTACCCGGTGGACGACTGGCGCCAGGTGATGGAAGTCAACATCAACGGCGTGTTCCTGTGCTGCCGCGAGGTGGTGGCGCAGATGCGCAGGCAGGGCGACCGGGGCTATGGCCGCATCGTCAACATCGCCTCGGTGGCCGGCAAGGAAGGCAACCCCAACGCCAGCGCCTACAGCGCGAGCAAGGCGGCCGTCATCGGCCTGACCAAGTCGCTCGGCAAGGAACTGGCCGACACCGGCATCCGCGTGAACTGCGTGACGCCCGCGGCGGTGAAGACGGCCATCTTCGACCAGATGACGCCGGAGCACATCGCCTTCATGCTCTCGAAGATTCCCATGGGCCGCTTCGGCACCGTGGAAGAGGTGGCCGCGATGGTCGGCTGGCTCTGCACGGAAGATTGCTCGTTCTCCACCGGCGCGGTCTTCGACCTCTCCGGTGGCCGCTCCACCTACTGATCAATCAATGCACTGAAAGGAAAGCATGAAACTCGTCCGCTACGGCAACCCCGGCAAGGAAAAGCCCGGCCTCATCGATGACAACGGCCAGCTGCGCGACCTGAGCGCCGTCGTCAAGGACATCGGCCCCGACCAGCTCGGCGACGCCGCCCTCGCCAGGCTGCGCAAGCAGAAGGTCGACAAGCTGCCGCTGGTCAAGGGCAAGCCGCGCTTCGGCTGCCCGGTGGCGAACGTGGGCAAGTTCATCGCCATCGGCCTGAACTACGCGGACCACGCGGCCGAATCCGGCCTGCCGGTGCCCAAGGAGCCGGTGGTGTTCACCAAGGCCAACAGCTGCGTGCAGGGCCCGAACGACCCGGTGATGCTGCCCAAGGGCTCGGTCAAGACCGACTGGGAAGTCGAGCTCGGCGTAGTCATCGGCACCCGCGCGCGCTACGTGCCGCAGAAGAGCGCGCTCGACTACGTGGCCGGCTACTGCACCATCAACGACATCAGCGAGCGCGAATACCAGATCGAGCGCGGCGGCACCTGGGACAAGGGCAAGGGCTGCGACACCTTCGGCCCCATCGGCCCCTGGCTGGTGACGCGCGACGACGTGCCCAACCCGCAGAAGCTGGCAATGTGGCTCGACCTGAACGGCAAGCGCGTGCAGACCGGCAACACGAAGACCATGATCTTCACCGTGGCCAAGATCGTGAGCTACGTGAGCCAGTTCATGACGCTGATGCCGGGCGACATCATCACCACCGGCACGCCCCCCGGCGTGGGCATGGGCATGAAGCCGCCGCTCTTCCTGAAGAAGGGCGACGTGATGACACTGGGCATCGAAGGCCTGGGCGACCAGCGCCAGGAAGTGATTCCCTTCAAGCTCTGAGCCCGGCTCCGCGCCTGTCTGCGATCATCCGTCGCATGCAGGCGCCTCCCGTCCATCGCTGCCAGGTCTTCGGCTCCCCGTGGGAGGGCGTGTACGGCACGTCGATCGACAGCGCGCTGCACTACGGCCGTCACTGGCACGCGACCTACGGGCTGGGCCTGCTCGAGCAGGGCGCCCAGAGTTCGGCCAGCGGTCGCGGCAAGGTCGATGCCTACGCGGGCGACCTGATCACCACCAACCCCGGCGAAGTGCACGACGGACAGCCGCTGGGCGGGCCTTCGCGGCGCTGGCGCATGGTGTACCTGGAGCCGGGCGTGATGAACGGCATCGGAGGCGTTATTGGCCCGGAGGTCGAGTTCACGCGCCCTGTGCTCAAGGACGACCGGCTTCGCCACACGCTGCAACGCCTGCTCGCGCGCCTCGATGCGTGGCATGCCGGCAGCAAGGGCACTGCTGAAGAGCTGGCTTGCGAGGAGTCGCTGGCCGAAGTCTGCGGCCTGCTGCTCGAGGCGCATTCCGCGAGGCCGCCATCGTCTTCGTCCGCTGCCGGCGGCGACATGCGCCATCTGCGCGAGCGTCTGGCCGACGACCTGTGCGAGCCGCCCGGACTCTCCGAACTCGCCGCGATGGCGGGCCTCAGCCGCTACCAGGTGCTGCGCCGCTTCGAGAAAGCCTACGGCGTGCCGCCGCATGCATGGCTGCTGCTGCAGCGCGCTGAACGCGCACGCGGCCTGATCCGGCGCGGCGGGAGCCTGGCCGATGCCGCCGTTGCGAGCGGCTTCGCGGACCAGAGCCACATGACCCGCATCTTCGCGCGCCACTTCGGCTTCACGCCCGGCGCGTGGCAGCGCGCCTGCCGCTAGGTTCCGCTCAGCGCAGCACGCGGATCAGCTCGTCGTACACCAGCCGCACGCGCGCCGGCACCGGTGCGCGCTGCGAGCGGTAGACGTGGATCGGCCAGGGCTCGGGTGCCTCGGCCTCCAGCACCTCCACCAGCTCGCCCGATTGCAGCAGGGGCTCGGCCAGCGGGGCCACGAGCTGGCCGAAGCCCAGGCCCGCGCGCACGGCCGCGCATTCGGCATCGACGTCGTCGGTGACGAAGGCCGGCGCCGCGACCGGCACCTGCCGCCCCTTGCTGAAGAACCACGACCACGGGCGGCCCGAGCTGCGGTCCATCAGCGCGGTGAGCGGAAAGCCGGGCAGCGCATCGAGGCTCTGCGGAATGCCGGTGCGCTCGATGAGCGCGGGCGCCGCCACCACGTAGAGACGCATCCTGCCGACCGTGCGGGCGACGAAGCGCGCATCGCGGATGGGGCCCGCGCGCACGCCGACGTCGATCTGCTCGTCGACCACGTCGGCATGGCTCTCCGACAGCCGCAGATCGAGCACCAGGCCGGGATGTGCGGCCAGCATCGGCGCGAGGGCCTGCGGGATCAGCCGGCGACCGAAGACGTTGGGGGCGGTCACGCGGACCGTGCCCGCGTGCTGCGATAGCGCGCGCCGGTCGGTGCGGTGGAACAGCGCATCGACGCCGCCCACCGCGGGACGCGCACGCTGCGCGAGCTGCCGGCCGAAATCGGTGAGCTGCACGCCGCGCGTGCTGCGGTGGAAGAGCGGCTCGCCCAGTTCCTCCTCGAGCTCGCGCACCGCGCGCGTCACCACCTGCGGCGACACCGAAAGGCGCACGGCTGCCTCGCGGAAGTTGGAGGCGTCGGCAGCGGTGAAGAAGACGCGCAGCGCCTCGAGGCGGTTGGACATGGAGTGTTCCTCGAATGGGAATTCTGAAGTCGCCAGAGTTTCATTTACTGGAATGCGTGGATTTTCCACACTGCATGCACTTCTTCAACGCTTCTTCAACACCTCCCGAAAGGAACTTCTCCATGACATCCGTTCAAGACAACATCAAGGGCAAGGTCGCCATCGTCACCGGCGCGAGCAGCGGGCTCGGCGAGTCGACCGCGCGCCACCTGGCCGCGCGCGGCGCCAAGGTGGTGCTGGCGGCGCGCCGCACCGACCGGCTCGAAAAGCTCGTCGCCGAGATCCGCGAAGCCGGCGGCGAGGCCATCGCAGTGGCCACCGACGTGGCCAAGCGCGCCGACCTCGAGAAGCTCGCCCAGGCCACCGTCGATGCCTTCGGCCGCATCGACGTGCTGGTCAACAACGCGGGCGTGATGCCGCTGTCGCCCATCCACAAGCTCAAGGTCGACGAGTGGGACCGCACCATCGACGTCAACATCAAGGGCGTGCTCTACGGCATCGCCGCTGTGCTGCCGCGCATGCAGGCGCAGGGCAGCGGGCACATCGTCAACGTGGCGTCCATTGCCGGGCTGAAGGTGTTCACGCCCATCGGCACCGTCTACAGCGCCACCAAGCACGCGGTGCGCGCCATTTCCGAGGGCCTGCGCGTCGAAGTGGGCAACAGCGGCGTGCGCGTGACCATCGTGTCGCCCGGCGCGGTGGAGTCGGAGCTCAAGCACGGCAGCACCGACGCCGAGAGCGCCGCCGGCGTGAAGGCCTTCTACGAGGCCAACCAGATCCCGGCCGATTCGGTGGCGCGCGCCGTGGTCTACGCGGTGGAGCAGCCGGCCGACGTGGACATCAACGAGGTCGTGCTGCGACCCGTGTCGCAGGAGTTCTGAGCCGGCCTGAAAGCATGAGAGAGATGCGGGACGGACCCGATGGCGGTCCGATCCGCCTCGATTAACCTTCAACAACTGAAGGTCAATTCGCGGCCTCGGGTGGAAAGGCCTGCAAAATAGAACGACCGTTCGTTTTTGCATGGAAATTCCACGATGACCGCAACCGCCGTTCCCGCCAAGCCCGCGCGCGCCGCCCAGAAAGGGCAGCAGACCAAGGCCGTCATCGTCGACGCGGCGCTGGCGCTGGCCGCGCAGATCGGCCTCGAAGGGCTGTCGATCGGCGCCGTGGCCGAAATCACCAAGATGAGCAAGTCGGGCGTCTTCGCCCACTTCGGCTCGCGCGAGGAGCTCCAGATCTCGGTGGTGCGCGAATACCACGCGCGCTTCGAGCAGGAAGTGTTCTTCCCCGCGCTGAAGGCGCCGCGCGGCCTGCCGCGCCTGCGCGCCATGTTCGCCAACTGGATGAAGCGCACCTCGACCGAGATCGACTCGGGCTGCATCTACATCAGCGGCGCTTCCGAATTCGACGACCGCCCGGGCCCGGTGCGCGATGCGCTGGTCGAGTCGGTCAGCATCTGGCAGGCGGCCGTGCTGCGCGCCATCGTGCAGTCGCAGAGCGAAGGCCACCTGCGCGCCGACGCCGACGAACGCCAGCTGGCGTTCGAGATCCACGGCCTGATCCTCGCGCTGCACTACGAAGCCCGCTTCCTGCAGGTGCCCGGCTCCATCGGCCGCGCCAACGTCGGCTTCGACAACATCCTCGCGCGCGCCGCCACGCCCGACGCGCCCAAGCCCGAAGCGGCCGCCGCACCCGCAGCCGCATCGCGCCGCCTCAAGACCGTGCGCTGACCCGCGCGCGGCCCGTTCCGTTTTCCCTTTTCTTTTTTCTATCTAGCTTCGACCAGGAGAGTTCCGGATGCCTACCTACAACCCCCCCGTACGCGACATGCAGTTCGTGCTGCACGAAGTGCTCAACGTCGCCGAGGAGCTCAAGGCGCTTCCGGCCCATGCCGAGATCGACGCCGACACCATCAACGCGGTGATCGAGGAAGCCGGCAAGTTCGCCGCCGAAGTGACCTTCCCGCTCAACATCAGCGGCGACGAGGAAGGCTGCACGCTCGACAAGACCACGCATGAAGTGAAGACCCCCAAGGGCTTCAAGGACGCCTACGCCAAGTACGTCGAAGGCGGCTGGCCCGCGCTGTCGTGCGACCCGGCCTTCGGCGGCCAGGGCCTGCCCTTCGTGGTCAACCAGTGCCTGTTCGAGATGCTCAACAGCGCCAACCAGGCCTGGACCATGTACCCCGGCCTCTCGCACGGCGCCTACGAGGCGCTCGCCGCCCACGGCACCGACGAGCAGAAGAAGACCTACCTGCCCAAGCTCACCAGCGGCGAATGGACCGGCACCATGTGCCTGACCGAGCCGCACTGCGGCACCGACCTGGGCCTGCTGCGCACCAAGGCCGAGCCGCAGCCCGACGGCACCTACCGCATCACCGGCAACAAGATCTTCATCTCGGCCGGCGAGCACGACATGACCAGCAACATCATCCACCTGGTGCTGGCACGCCTTCCCGACGCGCCCAAGGGCAGCAAGGGCATCAGCCTGTTCGTGGTGCCGAAGTTCAAGGTCAAGGCCGACGGCTCGCTGGGCGAGCGCAACCCGATCTTCTGCGCCGGCCTGGAGCACAAGATGGGCATCCACGGCAACGCCACCGCGCAGATCGTGATCGAAGGCGCCACCGGCACCCTGGTTGGCGAGCCCAACAAGGGCCTGGCCGCGATGTTCGTGATGATGAACGCCGCCCGTCTGGGCGTGGGCAACCAGTCGCTGGGCCTGACGGAAGTGGCCTACCAGAACGCGCTGGCCTACGCCAAGGACCGCATCCAGATGCGCTCGCTCTCGGGCGTGAAGGCCAAGGACAAGGAAGCCGACCCGATCATCGTGCACCCCGACGTGCGCAAGATGCTGCTCACGGCCAAGGCCTATGCCGAAGGCGGCCGCGCGCTGCAGATCTTCTGCACGCTGCTGCTCGACAAGGAACACAACCACCCCGACGAGAAGGTGCGCAAGGACTCCGGCGAGCTGGTCGCGCTGCTGACCCCCATCGTCAAGGCCTTCATCACCGACAACGGCCACATCTCCACCAACGCCTGCATGCAGGTGTTCGGCGGCCATGGCTTCATCAAGGAATGGGGCATGGAGCAGTTCGTGCGCGACAACCGCATCAACATGATCTATGAAGGCACCAACACCATCCAGTCGCTGGACCTGCTGGGCCGCAAGGTGCTGGGCAACAACGGCGCGTCGCTCAAGAAGTTCGGCAAGCTCGTCGCGAAGCTGGTGGAGGAAGAGGGCGTGAACGAGAAGATGGCCGAGTTCATCAACCCGATTGCCGGCCTGGGCGACCAGCTCACCAAGTTCACGACCGAGATCGGCTTCAAGGGTTTCCAGAACCCCGACGAAGTGGGCGCCGCCGCCGTCGACTACCTGCGCGTGGCCGGCCACTTCGTGTTCGGCTACCTGTTCGCCCGCATGGCGCAGGTCGCGCTGCGCGAGATCGCCGCCGGCAACACCGACCCCTTCTACGTCGGCAAGCTGCAGACCGCGCGTTTCTACTTCGCCAAGCTGTTCCCCGAGACCGCGACGCTGATGCGCACCGCGCGCGCCGGCAGCAAGGTGCTGATGGACACCGAGGCTGCACTGGCCTGAAGCCGAGAGTCCTTCCTCAACCGACACCCAACCTGGAGCCGCTCATGAAAGCAACGCTTGCAGCCGTCCTGTTCACCGTCACCGCCGCCTCCGCCATGGCGCAAGGCGCGGGCGTCACGCCGGTGGGCCTGTGGCGCAACGTCGACGACAAGACCGGCGAGGTCAAGGCCGAGATCCGCATCGCAGAAGCCAACGGTGCCCTGCTCGGGCGCATCGAGAAGTCGCTGAAGAAGGACACCAAGCCCGACGCGGTCTGCGAGGAATGCAGCGACGACCGCAAGGGCAAGCCCATCGCGGGCCTGGAGATCATCCGCGGCGGCAAGAAGGCCGAGGGCAAGGACGTCTGGGAAGGCGGAAAGATCCTCGACCCCGAGAACGGCAAGGAATACCGCGCGAGCTTCACGCCAGTGGATGGCGGCAAGAAGCTGGAAGTGCGCGGCTATCTCGGCCCCTTCTGGCGCACCCAAACCTGGAACCGCGTGCAGTAAGCGGCGCACGGTTTCCCACAACACACACCAATCAACATGTCCCGATTTCAAGTGAAGAAGGTCGCCGTGCTCGGCGCCGGCGTGATGGGCGCGCAGATCGCGGCCCACCTCGTCAACGTGCGTGTGCCTGTCGTGCTGTTCGACCTGGCGGCCAAGGAAGGCCCGAAGAACGGCATCGTCACGCGCGCCATCGACAACCTCAAGAAGCTCAAGCCCGCGCCGCTCGGCGATGTGGGCGACGCCGGCCTGATCGAGCAGGCCAACTACGACGACAACCTCGACAAGCTCGCCGAGTGCGACCTCGTCATCGAGGCCATCGCCGAGCGCATGGACTGGAAGCTCGATCTGTACAAGAAGATCGCGCCGCACGTCGCCAGGCACGCGATCCTGGCCTCCAACACCTCGGGCCTGTCGATCACCAGGCTCAGCGAGGCGCTGCCCGAGGCGCTGAAGCCGCGCTTCTGCGGCATCCACTTCTTCAACCCGCCGCGCTACATGTTCCTGGTGGAGCTGATCAACACGCCCACCACCGAGCCGCAGGTGCTCGACGACCTCGAAGCCTTCGTCACCAGCACCCTGGGCAAGGGCGTGGTGCGCGCGCACGACACGCCCAACTTCATCGCCAACCGCGTCGGCATCGCCGGCATGCTGGCAACGCTGAAGGAAGTCGAGAAGTTCGGCCTCACGCCCGACGTGGTGGACGACCTCTCCGGCAAGAAGCTGGGCCGCGCGAGTTCGGGCACCTTCCGCACCGCCGACGTGGTGGGGCTCGACACGATGGCCCACGTCGTGAAGACGCTGCAGGACAACCTCAACGCCGAGACCGATCCGTTCTACGCCAACTTCGCGACGCCGCCCGTGCTCGCCAAGCTGCTGGAGCTGGGCAACCTGGGCCAGAAGACCAAGGCCGGTTTCTTCAAGAAGGCCGGCCGCGACATCCTGCGCTTCGACCTGAAGAGCGGCGAGTACGTGCCCGCCGGCGCCAAGGCCGACGAGGTGTACGGCCGCATGCTCAAGAAGCCCGCGGGCGAGCGCCTGAAGCTGCTGCGCGAGAGCGAAGGACCGCAGGGCCAGTTCCTCTGGGCCATCCTGCGCGACGGCTTCCACTACGCTGCCGTGCACCTGGGCGACATCGCCGAGAGCGCGCGCGACATCGACTTCGCCATGCGCTGGGGCTTCGGCATGAAGCAGGGCCCCTTCGAGCTCTGGCAGGAAGCCGGCTGGGCGCAGGTCGCCAAGTGGGTGCAGGAAGACATCGACGCCGGCAAGGCGCTGAGCAGCGCACCGCTGCCCAGGTGGGTGTTCGAAGGCCCGGTGGCCGAGGCCGGCGGCGTGCACACGCCCGAAGGCTCGTGGAGTGCCTCGCAGAACAAGTTCGTGCCGCAGCGCAGGCTGCCGGTGCATGAGCGCCAGCTGTTCCCCGAGAGCGTGCTCGGCGCCAACGCGGCCGATGCCAGCACGGCCGGCACCACCATCAGCGACGAAGGCGACGTGCGCGTCTGGACGCTCGATGGCGAAGTGCTCATCGCCAGCATCCATTCGAAGATGCACGCCATCAGCCCCGACGTGGCCGAGGCGCTCGGCGCCGCGGTCGACCTGGCCGAGGCCGAGTACAAGGGCCTGGTGATCTGGTCGCCCGACGAGGTGTTCTCGGTCGGCGCCGACCTGCAGGCGATGCTGCCGGCCTTCGTGGTCGCGGGCATCGGCGCGGTCGAGGGCGCGGAAGAAGAGCTGCAGAACGTGATGCTCAAGATCCGCTACGCCAACGTGCCGGTGATCTCGGCCGTGCGCGGCATGGCGCTGGGCGGCGGCTGCGAGCTGGCCATCCACTCGGCCAAACGCGTTGCCGCGATGGAAAGCTACATCGGCCTCGTCGAAGTGGGCGTGGGCCTGATTCCCGGCGCGGGCGGCCTGACCTACATTGCCCGCCGCGCGGCCGAGAACGCCTCGGCCTCCACCGGCACCGACCTGCTGCCCTTCCTCACCGAAGGCTTCACCGCCGCCGCGATGGCGAAGGTGGGCACCGGCGCGCTCGACTCGAAGAAGCTGGGCTACCTGCTCGAGGGCGACGTGATCGTGCCGAACAAGGACGAGCTGCTGTATGTGGCGCTGCAGCAGGCCAAGGCCATGGCCGACGCCGGCTACCGCCCGCCGCTGCGCCGTACTTTCCGCGTGGCCGGCCGCAGCGGCGCCGCCACCATCAAGGGCCAGCTCGTGAACATGCGCGACGGCGGCTTCATCAGCGCGCACGACTTCCACATCGCCAGCCTGATCGCCAACGTGGTCACCGGTGGAGACGTGGACGCGGGCTCGCTCGTGACCGAGGAATACCTGATGACGCTGGAGCGCAAGGCGTTCTGCTCGCTCATCGTGCATCCCAAGACGCAGGAGCGGATCATGGGGATGCTCAGCACCGGCAAGCCAGTGCGCAACTGATCTCGCAAGGACCATGAGCGAAAACCTCGACACGGCCGGTTCCCTCTCCCGCTCGCGGGAGAGGGCTAGGGTGAGGGCTCGCAGCCTTCGCGCGACCCCGACCGATGCCGAGGCGTTGCTCTGGCACCACCTGCGCGACCGCCGCATGGCCACCTTCAAGTTCCGCCGCCAACGTCCGATCGGCCCGTACTTCGCAGACTTCGCATGTATCGAAACGAAGCTGATCGTCGAGCTGGACGGCGGGCAGCACGCTGAGGCTGTCGCGTACGACGAGGAGCGCACGCGCTTCATCGAAGCTCAGGGTTATCGCGTGCTTCGCTTCTGGAACCACGAAGTGCTGATGGAGACCGACGCGGTGCGCGCGCGGATCCTGCGGGCGCTGCAGGAAGACAACCCTCACCCCAACCCTCTCCCGCAAGCGGGAGAGGGAGCAAGACAGAAAGCCGCCGTCCCATCGGGCGAACGAGCAAGACAAGACACCAGGAATCTCAAGCCATGAAGCAAGTCCAAGACGCCTACATCGTCTCCGCCACCCGCACCCCCATCGGCAAGTCGCACCGGGGCTACTTCCGCAACTACCGCCCCGACGACCTGCTGGCCACCACGCTCAAGGCAGCCCTCGCGGCGGTGCCGAGCCTCGACCCGAAGGCCATCGAGGACATCATCTGCGGCTGCGCGATTCCCGAATCGCAGCAGGGCCTGAACGTCGCGCGCATCGGCGCGGTGCTGGCCGGCCTGCCGACCAGCGTGGGCGGCATCACTGTCAACCGCTTCTGCGCATCGGGCCTGTCGGCCGTGCAGATGGCCGCCGACCGCATCCGCGTGGGCGAGGCCGACGTGATGATCGCGGCCGGCGTCGAGAGCATGAGCATGGTGCCGATGATGGGCAACTCGCCCTCGCTGTCGCCTGCCATCTTTGAACGCGAAGGCGACGTGGGCATCGCCTACGGCATGGGCCTCACGGCCGAGAAGGTGGCGCAGCAGTGGAAGGTGAGCCGCGAGGCGCAGGACGAGTTCGCGCTCGCCTCGCACCAGAAGGCGCTGGCCGCGCAGCAGGCCGGCAAGTTCGCCGACGAGATCACGCCCATCGAGGTGACCGATCGCACGCCGAACCTGGAGACCGGCGAGTCCATCGCCAGGACCCGCACGGTCAATCTCGACGAAGGCGCGCGCCCCGACACCAGCCTCGAAGGCCTGGCCAAGCTGCGCACCGTGTTCGCCGCGCGCGGCACCGTGACGGCGGGCAACAGCTCGCAGACCTCGGACGGCGCCGGTGCGCTCATCCTGGCCAGCGAGAAGGCGGTGAAGCAGTTCGGCCTGACGCCGCTCGCGCGCTTCGTGAGCTTCGCCAGCAAGGGCGTGCCGCCGCACATCATGGGCATCGGCCCGATCGAGGCCATTCCCGCCGCGCTGCGCTATGCCGGCCTGAAGCACGAGGACATCGACTGGTTCGAGCTCAACGAAGCCTTCGCCGCGCAGTCGCTGGCCGTCATCAACACGCTGGGGCTCGATGCGTCGAAGGTCAACCCGATGGGCGGCGCGATCGCGCTGGGCCACCCGCTGGGCGCCACCGGTGCCATCCGCTCGGCCACCGTGGTGCACGCGCTGCGCCGCGAGAACCTGAAGTACGGCATGGTCACGATGTGCGTGGGCATGGGCCAGGGCGCCGCAGGGATCTTTGAACGCGTCTGATAGACGACGCGCAAGGCACCGCGACGAGTGCCGGCACAACGAAGGAGACAGCTTCATGCTTACGCAGCAGCTTCCGGTCGACGGCGGCGCCCAGCAACTGGCGGTGCGCCGCTACGAACCCGCCGGCACGCCGCGCGCGAGCGTGGTGATCGGCGGCGCGATGGGCGTGCGCCAGTCCTTCTACGAGCCCTTCGCGCAATGGCTCTCGCAGCAGGGCCTGCGCGTCTGGACTTTCGACTACCGGGGCTCGGGCGACTCGCGCGGCAACCTGCCGCTGCGCGAGGTCGATGCCGACCTGTTCGACTGGGCGCGCGACTACGAAGCGGTGATCGATGCCGCCAAGGCCGCGGCGCCCGGTGCGCCGCTCTACCTGCTGGGACACAGCCTCGGCGCGCAGCTGCCGGGCTTCCTGCAGCGGCCCGAGCAGGTCGACGGCCTCGTGAGCATCGCGGCCGGCAGCGGCTACTGGCGCGAGAACGCGCCCAAGCTCAAGCGCACCATCCTCTACTTCTGGTTCGTGCTGGTGCCGCTGGTCACGCGGCTGTTCGGCTACTTCCCGGGCCGCAAGCTCAGGAAGGTGGGCGATCTGCCGCGCGGCGTGATCCTGCAGTGGCGGCGCTGGTGCCTCAACCCGCGCTACAGCGTCGGCGCCGAGGGCGAACTCGCCGCGCGCAGCTACAACCGCGTGCGCTTTCCGGTGCTCGCGCTGTCGATGACCGACGACGAGCTCATGACGCTCGCCGGCACCAACAGCCTGTTGAGCTTCTATGCCGGCGCGCCGAGCGCCATCGAACGCATCGCGCCGGCCGACGTGCAGGCGCGTCGCATCGGCCACTTCGGCTTCTTCCGCGAGCAGTTCAGCCAGAGCCTCTGGCCGAGCACGGTGGACAAGCTGCACAGGCTCGCTTCGCTTACTGTGGTGCAGCACGCCGACGTCCCGCACACGACTGCGTAACGCCGGCCACCGGAGGCACACTGCCGCCATGACGACGAGCACGCACCCCTTCGACAAGGCCCTGAAGATCCACCACAGCGACATCCGCGTGGGACACTTCACCGGCATGACCAGCCCCGACTACTGGAACATGGTCGGGCCCTTCGGCGGCACCACCGCGGCGCTCGCGCTGCAGTCGGTGATGCAGCACCCCGACGTGCTGGGCACGCCCATCGCGATCACGGTCAACTACGCGGCGGCGCTCGAAGCCGGCGCCTTCGACATCCAGGCCACGGCCGTGCGCACCAACCGCTCCACGCAGCACTGGACGGTGCAGATCACGCAGGCCGGCGCCAGCGGGGCGCCCAACATGACGACCACCGCCACCGTGGTGACCGCCGCGCGCCGCGAGACATGGGGCGAGAGCGACATGCCCATGCCCGAATCGCCCAGGCCCGAGACGGTCGAGCGCATGAGCATCGGCCCTTCTGGCGTGGCGTGGATCAAGCAATACGAGATGCGCCCCTTCAGCGGCGGCATTCCCGCGAAGTGGGACGAGAGCCTGAGCCACAGCGAAACCCGCATCTGGCTGCGCGACGCCGAGCCCAGGCCGCTGGACTTCGCATCGCTGGCCGCGATGAGCGACATGTTCTATCCGCGCGTGTGGCTGCGCCGCGCGAAGCACGTGCCGGCGGGCACGGTGTCGATCACCACCTACTTCCACGCCGGGCCGCAGCAGCTCGCCGAGGTCGGCACCGGCTACCTGCTGGGGCGTGCCGCGGGCCAGCAGTTCTTCAACGGCTTCTTCGACCAGACGGCGCATCTGTGGAGCGAGAAGGGCGTGCTGCTCGCCACCTCGAACCAGATCGTCTACTACAAGGAATAGCGACATGGCCACCCTGCAGAAAGCCGCGCTCATCGTCGGCGCCGGCGACGCCACCGGCGGTGCCATCGCCCGCCGCTTCGCGCGCGAAGGCTATGCCGCCTGCGTCACGCGGCGCAGCCTCGACAAGCTGCAGCCGCTGGTCGCGCAGATCGAGGCCGACGGCGGCCGCGCGCACGCCTTCGCATGCGACGCGCGCAAGGAAGAGGATGTGGTCGCGCTCGTCGAGCAGATCGAATCGACCATCGGGCCCATCGAGGTGATGGTGTTCAACATCGGCGCCAACGTGCCCGAGAGCATCCTCACCGAAACAGCGCGCAAGTACTTCAAGGTGTGGGAGATGGCCTGCTTCTCGGGCTTCCTCAACGGCCGCGAGGTGGCCAAACGCATGGTGGCGCGCGAGATGCCCAGGAGCGGCCATCGCGGCACGATCATCTTCACCGGCGCCACGGCCTCGCTGCGCGGCGGCGCCAACTTCGGCGCCTTCTCCGGCGCCAAGATGGCGCTGCGCGCGTTGGCCCAATCGATGGCGCGCGAGCTTGGGCCGCAGGGCATCCACGTGGCGCACGTGGTGGTCGACGGGGCCATCGACACCGAATTCATCCGCAGCAACTTCCCCGAGCGCTACGCGCTGAAGGAAAGCGATGGCATCCTGAACCCCGATCACATCGCCGACAGCTACTGGATGCTGCACTCGCAGCCGCGCGACGCCTGGACGCACGAGCTCGACCTGCGCCCGTGGTCCGAGAAGTTCTGAAGAATTCCAGGAAGGAGACAAGAGCAATGACGAAATCCGTCGACTTCTATTTCGACTTCGGCAGCCCTGCCGCCTACCTGGCCGCGACGCAGCTCCCACACGTGTGCGCCGACACCGGCGCGCAGCTGGTGTGGAAGCCCATGCTGCTCGGCGGCGTGTTCCAGGCCACCGGCAACCATTCGCCGGCTGAGATCAAGCCCAAGGGACCGTACATGACGACGGACCTCCAGCGCTTTGCAAGGCGCTATGGCGTGCCCTTCGCGCACAACCCGCACTTCCCGATCAACACGCTGCTGCTGATGCGCGGCGCCACCGGCATCCAGATGAAGGAGCCCGAGCGCTTCGGCGCGTATGTGGATGCGGTCTACCATGCGATGTGGGTGGAGCCCCGGAACATGAACGACCCGGCGACCGTCGGCGCCGTCTTGCAGAATGCGGGCTTCGACGCGCCCGCGCTGCTCGCGCTGGCCGGTGCGCAGGAAACCAAGGACCGGCTCAAGGCCGTCACCCAGGAAGCCGTGGAGCGAGGCGTGTTCGGCGCGCCCACCATGTTCGTCGGCGACGAAATGTTCTGGGGCCAGGACCGGCTCGATTTCGTACGCGAAGCACTCGACGCCGCCTGAGGGCGGCACCACCCGTTTCATTCAAGGATCTTTCTATGAGCGATATCCTCGTCCACACCGAAGCCGGTGTGATGACCATCACCTTCAACCGCGTCGACAAGAAGAACTCGATCACCAGCGGCATGTACGCCGAACTGGCCGACGCGCTGGCCACGGCGGAAACCGATGCGGCCGTGCGCTGCGTGCTGATCCAGGGCGACCCGACCATCTTCAGCGCGGGCAACGACATCGGCGACTTCCTCAATGCACCGCCGGCCACGCAGGAATCGCCGGTGTTCCGCTTCCTTCGGGGCATCGCGACCTTTCCCAAGCCGCTCGTCGCTTCGGTGTGCGGTCCGGCCGTCGGCATCGGCACCACGATGCTGTTCCACTGCGACCTCGTCTACGCGGGCGACAACGCCGCCTTCTCGATGCCCTTCGTGAACCTCGGCCTGTGCCCCGAGGCGGCTTCGAGCCTGCTGGTGCCGCAGATGCTGGGCTACCACCGCGCCGCCGAGGCGCTGCTGCTGGGCGAACCCTTCATGGCCGAGGCTGCGCTCGAAGTGGGCCTGGTCAACCGCGTGGTGCCGCCGACCGAGGCGAACGCCATCGCCCAGGCGCAGGCCCGCAAGCTGGCGGCCAAGCCACTGAGCGCGCTGGTGGAAACCAAGCGCCTGCTGAAGAAGGGCCAGATGCCCGCCGTGCTGGAGCGCATGGGCGAGGAGGGCGCGAGCTTCGGGCGCATGCTGCGCGAACCGGCTGCGCGGGAGGCGTTCAGCGCCTTCATGGAGAAGCGCAAGCCGGATTTCTCCAAGGTCTGACAAGGGTCGGAAGCGCCTTCCGGGGCTTGCACGCTTACACTGTCCTGCGTGCAAGCCTCGGAGACAAGAACGCTCAAGACGCCCGTCCACCGGGCGAATGATGCTACTGAAAAAGTAGCATCCGGCATCTCGCGCAGGCGTACTTTAGGTTTGCTGGCCGGCACCCTGGCCGCCCCCTCGCTGGCCTTGGCGCGCATCCGGCCGCTGCGCATCGGCGTCATCGGTTCATGGTCCGGCCCCTACGCGGGCGGCGGCCGGCAGTTCGATGCCGGCATGTCCGTGTGGCTCGCGGCGCACAACCAGCACATCGCCGGAAGGCCGGTCGAACTGCTGCGGCGCGACGTGCCGGGCAGTGCGCCCGACCAGGCCCGCCGCCAGGCGCTCGACCTCGTGGAAAGCGAGCGCGTCGAGTTGCTCGCGGGCCTGGACTTCAGCTCCAACGCCTATGCCGTCGGCAACGTCGCTACGCAGGCCAGGCTGCCGCTGATCGTGATGAACGCGGCGTCCTCGGGCATCACGGTGCGCTGCCCGTATGCGGTGCGCGTGTCATTCACCATCGGGCAGGTCACGATGCCTTTGGCCCGATGGGCGCTGCAGCAGGGGCTGCGCGACGTCTGCACCGTGGTGGCCGACTACGCCTCGGGCGTCGATGCCGAGAGCGCCTTCGTCTCGGGCTTCACCGCGGGCGGCGGCCGCATCGGCGCGATGCTGCGGGTGCCGCTGGCCACGCTGGACTACTCGGCCTACATGCTGCGGCTGCGCGAACTGAAGCCGCAGGCGGTGTTCTTCTTCCTGCCTTCGGGGCAGATGCCGGCCACCTTTCTCAAGTTCTGGCGCGACCGGGGCATGGCCGACACCGGCATCCGCCTGCTGGCCACGGGCGACGCCACCGACGACCACTACCTGGAAGGCATCGGCGAGCTGGCCGACGGCCTCGTCACCAGCCACCACTATTCGTTCGCCCACGATTCGCCGGCCAACCGGCGCTTCACCGGCGTCTTCGAGACCGAATACGGCAGCCATCTGCGGCCCGGCTATTTCGCGGTCGCGGCGCACGACGCGCTGGAGGCCATCGACGCCGCGATGACCTTGCCGGCCGCACGCGGCAACGCGGGCGGAGAGCGGCTGGTGGATGCGTTCCGCGGGCTGAAGCTGGAGAGCCCGCGCGGCCCGGTCGAGATTGACGCCCACACGCGCGACATCGTGCAGACGGTGTACATCCGCCGTGTGGAGCGGCGCGACGGGCGGTGGGTCAACCGCGAGTTCGAACGTTTCGAGCGGGTGCGCGACCCTGGGGTTTGAGGTTTCGGGGGAGCGGACAGCCGAACGCAGAGGGCGCGAAGGTTCCGCAGAGATCGCAGAAGAAATCCAAAGAAATCTGGTTTTTCTTTCGCGTCCTTCGCGAAACCTTCGCGCCCTCTGCGTTCGGCTGTCCGGCTCCTTCAGCCGCGAATCAGGCGTCCGGTTTCTCGATCGGCCTCGGACGGCCGTTGTCGTCGATGGCCACGTAGGTGAAGGTGGCCTGCGTCACCTTGATGTACTCGCCCTGGGCGCGGAAGCGCTCGGCGAAGACTTCGACCGTGACGGTGACCGAGGTGCGCCCGATGCGCACCAGCTTCGAATAGAACGACAGGATGTCGCCCAGGCGCACCGGCTGCTTGAAGATGAACTCGTTGACCGCCACCGTGGCCTGCCGGCCCTTGGCGTAGCGCGCGGGGATGACGGAGCCGGCCAGGTCGCACTGGGCCATGACCCAGCCGCCGAAGATGTCGCCGTTGGCGTTGCAGTCCGCCGGCATCGGAATGACCTTGAGCACCAGCTCCATGTCGGTGGGCAGGCTCTTGAGGGTGGCGGCGGCCGTGGAGGCGGCACTGGAAGTATCTGACATGGGCACAATCTGGAACAAACAAGCAACCACGATTGTCCCCCATGCGCCGCAGCGGCGAAGCCCTTCCTTCCTCCCACGCCGCCGGCGGCCAGGCGCCGGCACCCGCAGGCGATCGCTCCGACTGGGCGACCCTGCGCCGGCTGTTCCCCTATCTCTGGCAGTACAAGTGGCGCGTGCTCGCCGCGCTGGCCTTCATGGTCGGCGCCAAGGTGGCCAACGTCGGCGTGCCGGTGCTGCTGAAGAACCTGGTCGACACGATGACGCCCAAGCCCGGTGCTCCGGACTTGGCCCAGGCGCTGCTCATCGTGCCCATCGGGCTGCTGCTGGCCTACGGGCTGCTGCGCTTCTCGACCTCGCTGTTCAGCGAACTGCGCGAGCTGATCTTCGCCAAGGCCACCGAGGGCACGGCCCGGCAGATCGCGCTGGAGGTGTTCCGCCACCTGCATTCGCTGAGCCTGCGCTTTCACCTGGAGCGCCAGACCGGCGGCATGACGCGCGACATCGAGCGCGGCACGCGCGGCGTGCATTCGCTGATCTCGATGTCGCTCTACAGCATCGTGCCCACCATCATCGAGCTGGTGCTGGTGCTCACCATCCTGGGCGTGAAGTTCGATGCCTTCTTCGTGTGGATCACGGTGGCGGCGCTGGTTCTGTACATCGTCTTCACCGTCACCGTGACCGAGTGGCGCACGAAGTTCCGCAAGACCATGAACGAGCTCGACTCGGTGGCGCAGAGCCGCGCGGTCGATTCGCTCCTGAACTACGAGACCGTCAAGTACTTCAACAACGAGGACTTCGAGGCCGGCCGCTACGACGCCAGCCTCGACCGCTACCGCAAGGCCGCCATCAAGAGCCAGCGCACGCTGAGCATGCTCAACACCGGCCAGCAGGCGCTCATCGCGATCAGCCTGGTGCTGATGCTGTGGCGCGCGACCTCGGGCGTGGTCGACGGGCGCATGACGCTGGGCGACCTGGTGATGGTCAACGCCTTCATGATCCAGCTCTACATTCCGCTCAATTTCCTGGGCGTGATCTACCGCGAGATCAAGCAGAGCCTGACCGACCTCGACAAGATGTTCGTGCTGATGGAAAAGGAGCGCGAGGTGCGCGACGCGCCCGATGCGCGGCCGCTGGCCGGCGTGGATGCCACGGTGCGCTTCGAGGACGTGAGCTTCGCCTACGAGCCCGCCCGGCCCATCCTCAAGCACGTGAGCTTCGAGATCCCGGCCGGCAAGACGGTGGCTGTGGTCGGCCCCTCGGGCTCGGGGAAGTCGACGCTGGCGCGGCTGCTGTACCGCTTCTATGACGTGCAGCAAGGCCGCATCACCATCGGCGGCGAGGACATCCGCGAAGTGACGCAGTCGAGCGTGCGCAAGGCCATAGGCATCGTTCCGCAGGACACGGTGCTCTTCAACGACACCGTCGAATACAACATCGCCTACGGCCGCCCGGGCGCCACGCGTGAAGAGGTGGAAGCCGCCGCCCGCGCCGCGCGCATCCACGACTTCATCGTCGCCACGCCCAAGGGCTACGAAACGACGGTGGGCGAGCGCGGCCTGAAGCTCTCGGGCGGCGAGAAGCAGCGCGTGGCCATCGCCCGCACGCTGCTGAAGAATCCGCCGATCGTGATCTTCGACGAGGCCACCTCGGCGCTCGACTCGGCCAACGAGCGCGCGATCCAGTCCGAACTCAAGAATGCCGCGCAGGGCAAGACCACGCTGGTCATTGCGCACCGGCTGTCGACGGTGGTCGATGCGCACGAGATCCTGGTGCTCGAAAGCGGCGTGATCGTCGAGCGTGGCACGCATGCGCAGCTGCTCGCGAAGCAGGGGCGCTACGCGCAGATGTGGGCTTTGCAGAAGAGCGAAGCAGCACCGCTGATGTAGCGCGATCATCCGTTCCTTCTTTTTTATCGATTCCAGGAGTTCAGACGTGCCGAACAAGATCCCCCTGCTGGTGCTCAACAGCCTCTCGAGCGCCCACCAGGCCCAGATCGCCGAGGTCTACGACATGACCTACGCCTTCGACCCCGGGCAGCGCGCGGCCGCCATCGCCGAGCACGGCAGGAAGTTCCGCGCGGTGCTGACCATCGGCGTGATCGGCATCACGCCCGAGGAGATCGACGCGATGCCCGCGCTGGAGCTGGTCTGCTGCATGGGCGCGGGCTACGAAGGCGTGCCGCTCGAGGTGACGCGCGCCCGCGGCATCGCGACCGCCAACGGTGCCGGCACCAACGACGACTGCGTGGCCGACCATGCCTTCGGCCTCCTGATCGGCATCGTGCGTGAGTTCCGCAAGCTCGACCGGCTGTGCCGCGAAGGCGTGTGGCGCGAAGCGATTCCGCAGCCGCCGAACGTGTCGGGCAAGAAGCTGGGCATCCTGGGCATGGGCACCATCGGCCAGAAAATCGCCAAGCGCGCCGCGGCCTTCGACATGGAAGTGGGCTATCACAACCGCAAGCCGAAGGAAGGCGCGGCGCAGCGCTACTTCGACGACCTGAAGTCGCTCGCCGCATGGGCCGACTTCCTCGTGCTGGCCGCGCCGGGCGGCCCGGCGACGAAGCACCTGGTCAATGCCGAAGTGCTCGATGCGCTGGGGCCGCAGGGCTACCTGGTGAGCATCGGCCGCGGCAGCGTGGTCGACACCGAGGCGCTGGCCGCGGCGCTGCGCGAGAACCGCATCGCCGGTGCAGGCCTCGACGTGTACGAGAGCGAGCCGAAGCGGCCCGAGCCGCTGATCGGGCTGGACAACGTGCTGCTCACGCCGCACATGGCGGGCTGGTCGCCCGAGGCGACGCAGAAGTCGGTGGACCACTTCCTCGCGAATGCCGAAGGGCACTTCGCGGGGCGCGGCGTCGTCACGCCGATCTGATGCATCTGCTCTTTCCCCCGCCGGGGGAGGGAGTCAAGCCAATACCGAGGGGCGGCGCGCCGCCCAGCCGCATGCCTGGTCATACGCATGCCCGAGCCGCAGCACCTCGAGGTCCGAATGGATCGGCCCCGCCAGCTGCAGTCCCATCGGCAACCCGCCTTCGCCGAAACCCGCGCGCACGTTCAGCGTCGGAAGCCCTGCCAGCGTGAAGGGCGTGACGATTTCCATCCAGCGGTGATAGGTGTCGCTCTTCACGCCGGCCACTTCGGAAGGCCAGTGCAACTCGGCGTCGAAGGGAAAGACCTGCGCCGTCGGCGCCAGCACGAAGTCGAAGCGCTCGAAGAGCTTGAGAAAGGCGCGGTACACGTTCGAGCGGTACACCGAAGCCTGGTAGAGCGAGGCCGCGTCGAGGTGCCGGCTCTGCTCGATCTCCCATTGCGCCTCGGGCTTGAGCTGCGCGAACAGCTTCGGATCGCTCAGGTAGGCGCCCAGCTTGCCGCCCACCAGCAGCTGCCGCAGTCGCAGCCAGGCGCTCCAGTTGTGCTCGCGAGGCACGTCGAGCGTGCAGGGCTCGACCTCGCAGCCGATGTCGCGGAAGGTGCCGAGTGCCTTCTCGCCGAGTTCGCGGATGCCGGCTTCCAGCGGCAGGTCGGGCCAGATGCTGCCGAGCCAGCCGATGCGCAGGCCCTTGGCGTCGCCCTCCAGCCGCAGTTCGTCAGGCGAGGTCAGGGCGTGCGGCGACGACAGCGGCACGCGCGCGTCGAAGCCCGCCTGCACGGCCAGCAGCCGCGCCGCGTCTTCCACCGTGCGCGCCATCGGGCCTTCGCAGCCCAGCTGCTGGAAGAAGAGTTCCTCGTCGGGGTTGCCCGGCACGCGCCCGCGCGAGGGCCGCATGCCGATCACGTTGTTGAAGGCCGCCGGGTTGCGAAGCGACCCCATCATGTCGCTGCCGTCCGCCACGGGCAGGATGCCCAGGGCCAGCGCCACGGCCGCACCGCCGCTGCTGCCGCCCGCGCTGCGCTCGGGCGCGTAGGCGTTGCGGGTGATGCCGAACACCGGGTTGTAGGTGTGCGAGCCGAGCCCGAACTCGGGCGTGTTGGTCTTGCCGATGACGATGGCGCCGGCGGCTCTGGCGCGCGCCACGTGCAGGCTGTCTGCGCGGGCGGCGGAGCGCGGGGACAGCGGCGAACCCATGGAGGTCGGCAGGCCTGCGGCATGGCTCAGGTCCTTCACCGCCAGCGGAAAGCCGTGCATCCAGCCGCGCCGTTCGCCACGCGCCAGCTCGGCGTCGCGCTCGTCCGCCTCGGCCAGCGACTGCTGCGGATCGCGCAGCGACACGATGGCGTTGAAGCGCGGGTTCAGCGCCTCGATGCGGGCCAGCGAGGCCTGCATCAGTTCCCGGCAGGACACCTCGCGCGCGGCGATGCGACGGGAGAGTTCGGTGGCGCTGAGGTCGAGCAGGTCGGCTTGAGGCATGGCGGATGAGGGAAAAGGAGGGGGCGCCCAGTATGGCGCGGCGCTCGCATAATCGCCGCGTATGGAAACAAAGTGGCTCGAAGACTTCATCAGCCTTGCGGAAACCCGCAGCTTCAGCCGCTCGGCCCAGTTGAGGCACGTGACGCAGCCGGCGTTCTCCCGCCGCATCCAGGCGCTCGAAGGCTGGGCCGGCACCGACCTGGTGGACCGAAGCTCGTACCCGACCCGGCTCACGCCTGCGGGGCAGACGCTCTACAGCCAGGCCATCGAGATGCTGCAGTCGCTGCAGAGCACCCGCGCCATGCTGCGCGGCCACTCGGCCGCCGGGCAGGACGTGATCGAGATCGCGGTGCCGCACACGCTGGCCTTCACCTTCTTCCCCTCTTGGGTGACGAGCCTCAGGGAGCATTTCGGGCCCATCAAGAGCCGGCTGATCGCGCTCAACGTGCACGACGCGGTGCTGCGCCTCGTCGAAGGCAGCTGCGACCTGCTGATCGCCTACCACCACCCCTCGCAGCCGCTGCAGCTCGACGCCAACAAGTACGAGATGGTCAGCCTCGGCCAGGAAACCGTGGCCCCCTGGGTCAAGGCCGACGCCGAGGGCGCGCCGCGCTACCGCCTGCCGGGCCGCCCGGGCCAGCCGCTCCCGTACCTGGGCTATGCGCCGGGCGCCTACCTGGGCCGCGTGGTCGACCAGCTG
Source organism: Variovorax sp. 350MFTsu5.1 (assembly GCF_048302515.1). NCBI lineage: Bacteria > Pseudomonadati > Pseudomonadota > Betaproteobacteria > Burkholderiales > Comamonadaceae > Variovorax > Variovorax sp. 350MFTsu5.1. The sequence continues at coordinate 1,007,912 of NZ_CP157620.1, forward strand.
CTGAAGGAGTCGGGCACCGCCATCCACCTCGACCGGGTCTACGAGACCGACATGGCCGAGGGCCTGAAGGTGATGGCGCTCGAAGGGCACGGCATCGCCTTCCTGCCGCAGAGCGCGGTGCGCAAGGAGATCAAGGCGCGCAAGCTGGTGAGCGCGCTGCCGCCGGAGATCGACAGCCTGGAGGCGACCATGGAAATCCGCGCGTACCGGGAGCGCCCCGGCACACCGGCTCCGCTCAAGGCCGGCGCCGGCCGCGCCGCGCTGAAGGCGGCCGACACCCTGCAGCCCAAGCGCACGGCCGATGCGCTGTGGTCCTATCTCGTCGGCACCCAGCCGCAGCGCTGACGGCAGGGCGGCTTCACCGGAATTTGTGCATCGCACAATCTATAAATGCCGCGCATAGGCCCTCCCGCAAAAGGCATTGGCGCACCGAATCCGGCGCCACTACAGTCGCGGCTGCTTTTCGCTGTCACGATCCCAACCCACGGCACGCGCCCTGCGCGTGCTTTTTTTTAAGCCGAGGAACCTCCCATGAGCTCCAATTTCAGGACGGAACACGACTTCCTCGGCGAGAAGCAGATCCCCGCCATCGCCTACTGGGGCGTGCATACGGCGCGAGCGGTCGAGAACTTCCCCATCTCCGGCACCCGCATCTCGGCCATGCCCGACCTGGTGCGCGCGCTGGCCTACGTGAAGAAGGCCGCCACCCGGGCCAACGCCGACCTCGGCGCCATCGACCGCGACCGCGCCGCGGCCATCATCCTGGCCTGCGACGACATCGTCGAGGGCAAGCTGCTCGACGAGTTCGTGGTCGACGTGATCCAGGGCGGCGCCGGCACCTCGACCAACATGAACGCCAACGAGGTCATCTGCAACCTCGCGCTGGAGAAGCTGGGCCACGAGAAGGCGCGCTACGACGTGCTGCACCCCAACGACCACGTCAACGCCTCGCAGAGCACCAACGACGTGTACCCCACCGCGGTGCGCCTGGCGCTGTGGTTCGCCATCGGCCGGCTGCTCGAGTCGATGGCTTCGCTGCGCCGCGCCTTCGAGGCCAAGGCGCTGGAGTTCAAGGACATCCTCAAGATCGGCCGCACCCAGCTGCAGGACGCCGTGCCGATGACGCTGGGCCAGGAGTTCCTGACCTACGCCGTCATGATCGAGGAGGACGAGGCCCGCCTGCGCGAGGCGCGCGCCCTCATCGAGGAAATCAACCTCGGCGCCACCGCCATCGGCACCGGCATCAACGCGCCGCACGGCTACGCGAACCTGGCCTGCCAGTACCTCGCCGAGCAGACCGGCGTGCCGCTGAAGCAGGCCGCCAACCTGGTCGAGGCCACGCAGGACACGGGCGCCTTCGTGCAGCTGTCGGGCGTGCTCAAGCGCGTGGCGACCAAGCTCAGCAAGACCTGCAACGACCTGCGGCTGCTCTCCAGCGGCCCTCAGGCCGGCTTCGGCGAGATCCGGCTGCCGGCGCGGCAGGCGGGCTCGTCGATCATGCCGGGCAAGGTCAACCCGGTGATCCCGGAAGTCATGAACCAGGTGGCGTTCGAGGTCATCGGCAACGACATCACCGTGACGCTTGCATCCGAAGCCGGCCAGCTGCAGCTCAACGCCTTCGAGCCGATCATGGGCTGGAGCCTCTTCAAGAGCATCCAGCACCTGGGCCGCGCGTGCACCACGCTGCAGCACAACTGCGTGGAGGGCATCGAGGCCAACCGCGAGTTCCTTGCGAAGCGGGTGCGCGAGTCGGTCACGCTGGTCACGGCGCTGAACCCGCTCATCGGCTACGAGAAGGCCGCGCTGATCGCCAAGACCGCCCTGGCCACGGGCGGGCCGATCGACCTGGTGGCCGAGTCGCTGGGCATCATGACCCGTGCCGAGATGGACGCGCTGCTGGTGCCGGAGAACCTGACGCAACCTGTAAGATTGGCCGCACCCGTTCCCCCCGCGGCCGTGCCGACAGGCACGAAGGCTGCTAACCCCCTGCCATCGGCGTCATGAAGAGGCCCTCGCACCAGACGGGCGCCCACCCCTGCGCGAAACTGCACATTCAGTGTGCCGTGCACCGGGGTGGTTACCGATGTGCCCAAGCACGGTGTGTGTCTAGAATTTGTTTCTTTCTGTCTATTTCCCAAGGAGTCTTCTGATGAAAAAGCAATTGCTCGCGCTGGCAGTGACGGCGTTCGTGGCAACCGGCGCGTTCGCGCAGGCCACCGATACCCTCGCCAAGATCAAGGAGCGCGGCGCAGTCAACCTCGGCGTGCGTGACTCTTCCGGCCTGGCCTACACCCTGGGCGGCGGCAAGTACGTCGGCTTCCACACCGAAATGGCCGAGAACATCATCAAGGACCTGAGCAAGGACCTCGGCAAGCCCCTGACCATCAACTACCAGGTGATCACCTCGCAGAACCGCGTGCCCCTGGTCCAGAACGGCACCATCGACTTCGAGTGCGGCTCCACCACCAACAACGCGGCCCGCCAGAAGGACGTCGATTTCGCCTACACCACCTACGTGGAAGAAATCCGTATCCTCACCAAGGCCAATTCCGGCATCAACGGCATCGCCGACCTGAAGGGCAAGGTCGTGGCCACCACCACCGGCACCACCTCGGTCCAGACGCTGCGCAAGAACAAGCGCGCCGAAGGCGTCGACTTCAAGGAAGTCATGGGCAAGGACCACGCCGACAGCTTCCTGCTGCTCGAATCGGGCCGCGCCGATGCCTTCGTGATGGACGGCTCCATCCTGGCCGCCAACGCCGCCAAGTCGAAGAACCCCAAGGACTTCAAGATCGTCGGCGAAGTGCTGTCGGTCGAGCCCATCGCCTGCATGCTGCCCAAGGGCGACGCCAAGCTGAAGAAGGCCGTCGACGACAGCATCGTGCGCCAGATCAAGGACGGCTCGCTGGCCAAGCTGTACGACAAGTGGTTCATGCAGCCGATCCCCCCGAACAACGTCAACCTGAACATGCCGGCTTCGGAAGGCACCAAGGCCGCATGGGCCAACCCGAACGACAAGCCCATGGAAGCCTACGCCCCCAAGTAAGGCGTCGCGAGACCTGAAAAGCCAAGCCCGCGCGGCACCCTGCCGACGCGGGCTTTTCGATGCAATGGGCGCGGGCCCTGACCCGCGAAGGAGGATGGATGCTGAACCTGGACATGTCGGTCTTTTGCCAGGACACGCTCACCAATGAAGTGGTCGCAAGCTGCTTCGCACGCGGATCGGACCAGACCTATCTGCAATGGATGTTGACTGCATGGGGCTGGACCGTGAGCGTGGCGCTCACGGCCCTGTTCCTGGCGCTGGTCGTGGGCTCGATCATCGGCACGTTGCGCACGCTGCCCGACAGCCCCTGGCTGGTCCGGTTCGGCAACGCGTGGGTGGAGCTGTTCCGCAACGTCCCCCTGCTGGTCCAGGTGTTCATCTGGTACTTCGTGCTGCCCAAGATGATCCCGCCGATGCGCGACCTGCCGCCTTTCGTGCTGGTGGTCTGCGCGCTGGGCTTCTTCACCTCGGCGCGTATCGCCGAGCAATTGCGCTCGGGCATCCAGGCGCTGCCGCGCGGCCAGCGCTACGCGGGCATGGCCGTGGGCTTCACGACGCCGCAGTACTACCGCTTCGTGCTGCTGCCCATGGCGTACCGGATCATCATGCCGCCGCTGACCAGCGAATCGATGAACATCTTCAAGAATTCGTCGGTGGCCTTCGCGGTGTCGATTCCCGAGCTCACGCAGTTCTACCTGCAGGCCGGTGAAGAGACCTCGGCCCAGATCCCGATCTACATCGGCGTGATCGCTCTCTACGTCATCAGCGCCATGCTGATCAACCGCATCATGACCTTCATCGAGCGCAAGGTGCGCGTGCCGGGCTTCGTCGCCGCCGGCGGCACGGGGGGCCACTGACATGATGAATCTCGACTTTTCCTTCTACAACTGGAACCTCATCAGCACCTATGTGCTGAAAGGCTTCTACTTCAGCGTCGTCCTGACGGCCGTGGCCACGCTGGGCGGCATCTTCTTCGGCACCCTGCTGGCGCTCATGCGCCTGTCGGGCAAGAAGTGGCTGGACTTTCCCGCCGCGGCCTACGTCAACGGCATGCGCTCCGTGCCGCTGGTGATGGTGATCCTGGGCTTCTTCCTGCTGGTGCCCTTCGTGATCGGCCGCCCCATCGGGGCCGAAACCTCGGCCGTCATCACCTTCATCTGCTTCGAGGCGGCCTACTTCTCCGAGATCATGCGCGCCGGCATCCAGTCGATCCCGCGCGGGCAGGTCTTCGCCGGCATGGCCGTGGGCATGACCTACAGCCAGAACATGAAGCTGGTCATCTTGCCCCAGGCCTTCCGGAACATGCTGCCGGTGCTGCTCACGCAGACCATCATCCTGTTCCAGGACACCTCGCTGGTCTACGCCATCGGCGCCTACGACCTGCTCAAGGGCTTCGAGACCGCCGGCAAGAACTTCGGCCGTCCTGAAGAGGCCTACCTGCTGGCCGCCGTCGTTTACTTCGTCATGTGCTACGCCCTTTCCTGGCTGGTGAAACGCCTGCACAAGAAAATCGCCATCATCCGCTGACAGTTTGAGTGGCTAACCGGAGAAAGAAATGTCCGAAAAAATGATCGAAATCAAGAACGTATCGAAGTGGTACGGCCCGGTGCAGGTGCTCAACGACTGCTCCGTCAGCATCGCCAAGGGCGACGTGGTGGTGGTGTGCGGCCCGTCGGGTTCCGGCAAGTCCACGCTCATCAAGACCGTGAACGCGCTCGAGCCTTTCCAGAAGGGCGAGATCACCGTCAACGGCATCCCGCTGCACGACCCCAAGACCAACCTGCCCAAGCTGCGCTCCAAGGTCGGCATGGTGTTCCAGCACTTCGAGCTGTTCCCGCACCTGTCGGTGACCGAGAACCTCACCATCGCCCAGATCAAGGTGCTCGGCCGCTCGGCCGACGAAGCCAAGACCCGCGGCCTGAAGATGCTCGACCGCGTGGGCCTGATGGCGCACAAGGACAAGTTCCCGGGCCAGCTCTCCGGCGGCCAGCAGCAGCGCGTGGCCATCGCCCGTGCGCTGTCGATGGACCCCATCGTCATGCTGTTCGACGAGCCCACCTCGGCGCTCGACCCCGAGATGGTCGGCGAAGTGCTCGACGTGATGGTGAACCTCGCCAAGGAAGGCATGACCATGATGGTGGTCACGCACGAAATGGGCTTCGCCCGCAAGGTCGCCAGCCGCGTGATCTTCATCGACGTGGGCGGCCGCATCCTGGAAGACTGCTCGAAGGACGAGTTCTTCGGCCACCCGGAAAACCGCCAGCCGCGCACCAAGGACTTCCTCAACAAGATCCTGCAGCACTGATCGGCTGCCGCAAGGCCAGGAAGCAAAAGCCGCGCTGTCATTCGGGCAGCGCGGCTTTCTTGCTTTCGGCCAGGTCATGTTTGTGACTACGGGTTTTCCCTGATCTCGGCGCCTGTCGATTTTCATCAGGCTCATCCGACGTGCTATCGAGGGTCGTCCTCGATTTTCTTCAGGAGCAATCAATCATGGCTACCAACACCGTCCGTCTGCATCGCGTCCTTCGTACCTCGCCGGACAAGGTCTACCGCGCATTCGTCCAGCCCGGCGCCTTCGAGCGCTGGCTGCCGCCCTTCGGCTTCGTCGGCAAGATCCACGCGATGGAGCCGGTGGTGGGCGGCGCCTGGCGCATGTCATTCACCAACTTCGGCACCGGCAACAGCCATTCGTTCGGTGGCAAGTACCTCGAACTCGTTCCGGGCAAGCGCATCGCCTACGACGCGGCCTTCGACGACGCGAACCTTCCGGGCACGATGAAGACCACCGTGGTCCTGACCGAGGTGTCCTGCGGCACCGACGTCTCGATCGTGCAGGAAGGCATTCCCGAAATGATCCCGACGGAGATGTGCTACCTGGGGTGGCAGGAGTCGCTGGTTTCGCTGGCTCAGCTGGTGGAGCCGAACATTCCGGGCTGAAGGCTTCGCGCGAAGGCGAAGCGGCGATCTGAAGCAGGGACCGTCAAGGCAACCGCGAAATCCTCTGCGTCAGCAGATCGAAGAACCCCTGGGCATCGCCTTCCGCGATCCAGTTCACGTTGGCCGGCTTCTTCAGCCCGCCGTACCAGTCGACCACCGTCTGCCCGAAGCCCAGCCCCTCGCGGCTGTCGACTTCCACGTTCACCTTGCGGCCCCTGAAGAGCGAGGGCTGCAGCAGGTAGGCGACCACTGTCGCATCGTGCACCGGGCCGCCGGGCAGGCCGTAGTACTGCATGTCGTGCTGCACGTAGGCGTCGAGGATGTCGGCCACGGTCTTGCCGGCCTGGTTGCCCAGGCCGCGCAGCCTGGCGATGCGCTCGGGGCTCGTGAGCACCTTGTGAGTGAGGTCCAGCGGCAGCATGGTGATCGGCACACCGCTCTTGAGCACGATCTCGGCCGCGTGCGGGTCGGCGAACACGTTGAACTCCGCCGTGGGCGTGATGTTGCCGCCGTTGAAGTGCGCGCCGCCCATGAGCACCAGTTCGCGCAGGCCGCGCGTGATGTCGGGTGCCTGCGTGAGCGCCAGCGCGAGGTTGGTCTCGGGGCCGAGCATCGCGAGGGTCACGCTCTTCTCGGGCGCGGCGCGCAGCGTGCGGATCAGGTAGTCGACCGCGTTGCCCTCGGCCAGCGGCTGGCTGGGCTCGTGCACCTTCACGCCGGTGATGCCCTCGCTGCCGTGGATGTCGGCCGCGTAGATCGGCGTACGCAGCAGCGGGCGCGGCGCGCCGGCGTAGATGGCGATGTCGGGGCGCTTCGCCCACTCGCGCGCCAGGCGGGCGTTGCGCGAGGTCTTGGCAAGCGGCACGTTGCCGGCCACGGTGGTGAGCGCCTGGATCTTCAGCTGCTCGGGCGACGCCATGGCGAAGAGCAGCGCAATCACATCGTCGGCGCCGGGGTCGGTGTCGATGATGAGCGTGTGAGTAGTTGCCGGCGTGGCGTCTGTGGCGTGGGCCTTCGGGGCGATGAGGCTGGTGGTCAAGAGGGCGGCGAGTCCGAGAAGAAGAACCGGGAAGATCGTCGCCGCGAGGCGCGATGGCAATGACGACGGCGTTGCCGCTGCAGCAGCCCTGGAATGCATGAGGAACCTCCTTGCAGGCGCTGAAGAAGGGTGCGCCTTTCAAGTCAGTCTGCCAGAGCAACACACGCCGCGGACACCTGATCGCGCACGCATTTTCGGCTCCCGCGCGACCACCCGCAACGGCGCGTAGACCAAGGCTTTAGAGCCCGCGCGCAAGCGAAACGGAAAGTGCGCAAAGCACGCGACGAGGTTTCATCCGCGGCGCCCCGAAGCCGCGCACCGCCTGTTGCGAAAACGCCGCTTGCTCAGCCCCCGTTCGAACCAGTCAGCAGCCGCCGCGCGAAGAAGGCCAGTATCTCGTCGCGCGCAGCCACCGTCGGCTGCCCGGCCTCGTCGATCAGGTGCGCCGTCACCACGCTGTGCGGGCTCGCCACCACCTGCGCGAAGAAGGGCGGCGTGTCGGTACTGGCCGCGCTGTCGGGCAGCACGCGCGCGACGAAGCGTTCGCCCAGCGTCTGCTGGAAGGCCGCGAAGCGCTGCGCCCTGCAATGCCTGTCGCCCTCGAAGCGGTAGGCCATCACGGTCAGGTCTTCGCGCTCCAGCCGTTCGCGCACTGCGGCCAGCTCTTCGGGAGCCATGTTCATCGCCTCGGGCTTGTCCATCGGCAGCGAGGGCTGGCACATCACCGGCGCGAGCATCGCGGGCTCCAGCATCATCGAAAGCGCGAAGTTGCCGGTGAAGCACATGCCGATCGCGCCGACCCCGGGCCCGCCGCACTCCGCGTGCGCGAGCCGCGCCAGCGCGCGCAGCCACTGCGTGACCGGGCTCGACTCGTTGGCCGCGAAGGCGCGGAACTCGGCGCTCACGCAGGCGCGCTTGAACACCGCGATGCCTTCTTCCGCACCGGGCACGGCGCCGTCGCGGCCGAAGAGCGACGGCATGTAGACGCTGAAGCCCGCGTCACGTACCCAGCGTGCGAAGCGCGCTACGTGCGGGCTGATGCCGGGCATCTCGGTCATCACGATCACGGCCGGGCCCTGGCCCATGACGTAGACCTTCTTCTCGATGCCGTCCAGCGTGATCTGGCGTGCAGTGAAGTCGTCGAGCGGGTCGTCTTCGGTCAGGGGGCGTTGCTGTGACATGGAGTTCCTTTGCCGTTCAGGTCTTGCGAAAGTCGCGAAGCTTGTATTGGACGTTCGGTTTCACCACAATGGCAGTGTCCAATTCGACTCCTTTGAGGCTTTATCGGCCAACCCTCCAGATGCATGACTTCACCGTGCTGGTGCTGCCCGGCGCCTTCAACTCCAGCGTCGCGGTCACGATGGACATCCTCGGTGCAGCCGAAGCGATGGCCGACCGCGCAGGCGTCGCGCCGCCCCGCTGGCGCCTGTGCTCGGTGCATGGCGGACCGGTGCAGTTGCGCGCGGGCATGAGCCTCGACACCACGCGCCTGCCCGTGCGCCCGCGCGACGATCGCTCCACCTGGGTGGTGCCGGGGCTCGGCCTCAACACACCGGGCGAGATCCGTCGATGCCTCGAAAGCGACGACACAGCCAAGGCCATCGCCGCCCTCGCGCGCCACGCCAAGGCAGGCGGCCAGGTCGCGGCCTCGTGCTCGGCAGTGTTCCTGCTCAACGCCGCCGGCCTGCTGCAGGGCCGGCGCGCGACGGTCTCATGGTGGTACGCCCCGCTGCTAGCACGCATGGCACCCGGCTGCACCGTCGATGCCGACCGCATGGTCTGCTCCGACGGCCCCGTCGTCACCGCAGGCGCCGCCTTCGCGCAGACCGACCTGATGCTGCACCTGCTGCGCGAGCGCTGCGGCAGCGCGCTCACCGATCTGGTCTCGCGCATGCTGTTGATCGACGGCCGCCAGGCGCAGGCGCCGTTCATCGCGGCGGAGGTGCTGGCCAGCGGCAACGACCTGGTGGCGCGGCTCGCGGCGCGCGTCGAATCGGCATTGCCCGAGGCGCCCGCAGTGAGCGAACTGGCGCGCGAGTTCTGCATGTCGGAGCGCACGCTCTCACGGCACATCCACAAGGCCACCGGCAAGAGCACCCAGGCGCTGGTGCAGAGCGTGAGGCTGCGGCGCGCCCGCGCACTGCTCGAATCCAGCCGCATGACGGTCGAGCAGGTGGCGGGGGCGGTGGGGTATCAAGACGCCACGGCACTGCGGCGCCTGATGAAGAAGGTGGCCGGAGCGAACCCCAGCCGCTACCGCGCCTGAGCGGCAGGCGCGGCGGCTGTCGCTGTTCCCTGGATTACTTCTTGCGCGCGGCGATGGCCTGCTCGGCCTTCGCCACCAGGTCGGCGCCAATGGTCGACTTCCACTTGTCGTACACCGGCCGCGTCGCCTTCACGAACGCGGCGCGCTCGTCGGGCGTGAGGCTGGTCACGGTCACGCCCATGCCGGCGATGTCTTTCAGCACCGGCTTGTCGGCCTCCACCAGGCCCTTGCGCGCGATGGCGATCTCTTCCTTGCCCGCGTCGATGGCGGCCTGCCGCACGATGGCCTGGTCGGCCGGCGTCCACGAGGCCCAGATTTCCTTGTTGACCACGAACACCAGCGGGTCGGCCACGTAGCCCCAGGTGGTCACGAACTTCTGGCCCACCGTCTGCATCTTGAGCACCGTGAACAGGAAGAGCGGGTTCTCCTGGCCGTCGACCGCGCCGCTGGCCAGCGCGGGCTGCGCGTCGGCCCAACTCATCTGCGTGGGGTTGGCGCCCAGCGCGGTGAACATGTCGGAGTAGATGGGCGAGCCCACCACGCGGATCTTCATGCCCTTGATGTCGGCCGGCGACTTGATCGGCTTCTTCGAATTGGTGATCTCGCGGAAGCCGTTCTCGCCCCACGCCAGCGGCACCACGCCGGCCTTGTCGAGCGTCTTGAACATCTCCTTGCCGACCTCGCCCTGCGTGAGCGCGTCGATCGCCGCGTAGTCGGGCATCAGGAAGGGCATGGAGAACAGGTTGAGCTGCTTGACCTGCGGCGACCAGTTGATGGTCGAGCCCACGGCCATGTCGATCACGCCCTGGCGCAGCGCGCTGAACTCGCGCGTCTGGTCGCCCTGGATCAGCGACACGCCCGGGTACAGCTTGATGTTGATGCGCCCTTGCGTGCGCTCCTTCACCAGGTCTGCCCAGATCTTCCCGGCCTGGCCCCACGGCGTGGGCGGGCCCAGCACCAGCGACATCTTGTACTCGGGCTTGTAGGCGGCCTGCGCCATGGCGCCGGAAGAGAACATGCCGAGGGCGGTGGCTGCGGCTGCGAGGCCGAGCAGGGTGCGGCGGAATTTCATCTGATCTATCTCCTCGTTGTCAAAAAACGGACGGCGGAACAGCCGAACGCAGAAGTCGCAAAGGTCTCGCAGAAGTCGCAGAAGTTCTGAAGAATTTTGGTCTTCCTTCTGCGACCTTCGCGAAACTTTTGCGCCCTCTGCGTTCGGCTGCCCGCATTTCAATACCCCAGCTTGCGCGGCAGCCACAAAGCGAGTTCGGGGAAGACGATGACCAGCACCATCACCACGAACATCGAGAACAGCATCCAGCCCACCCAGCGCACGGTTTCTTCCATGCGCACCTTCGCGATGCGGCACGACACCATGAGGTTGACCGCCAGCGGCGGCGTGAACTGGCCCAGCGCCACCTTCAGCGTGAGGATCACGCCGAACCACACCGGGTCCCACTTGTAGTACTGCACGATGGGCAGCAGCAGCGGCACGAAGATCAGGAAGATCGACACGCCGTCGAGGAACATGCCCACGGTGATGAGCAGCAATATCAGCAGCGCCAGGATGCCGTACTCGCCCAGCCCCGAGTTCACGATGGCGCGCGTCACCGGGTCGATCACGCCCAGCGTCGAGAGCGAATACGCGAAGATGCCCGCCAGCGACACCACCAGCAGAATCACCGCCGAGAGCTCGCCCGACTCGCGCAAGATCACGAACAGGTCGCGCACCTTGATGGTCCGGTGGATACACATGCCCACGAAGAGGCCGTAGAACACCGCCACCACAGCCGCTTCGGTCGGCGTGAACCAGCCCGCGCGCATGCCGCCCAGAATGAGCACCGGCGCAGCCAGCCCCCAGGTCGCTTCGCGAAAGCTCTTCCAGAAGGGCGGGCGCGGCAACGTGGCCTCGAGCGCGCCCATCTTGTGCTTGCGGGCGAGCCACACGGCCGGAATCATCAGCGCCAGGCCCGCCATCACGCCGGGCACCATGCCGGCCGCGAAGAGCGCCGGCACCGAGGCGCCGGGCACCAGCACCGAGTAGACGATGAAGGCGACCGAAGGCGGAATCAGGATGTCGGTGGCCGCCGCAGCACCCACCACGCTGGCCGAGTAGGGCGCGGGGTAGCCCGCGCGCGACATGGCCGCGATCATCACCGCGCCCACCGCTGCCGCATTGGCCGGGCCCGAGCCCGAGATGCCGCCGAGGAACATGGCCACCGCAATGGCCACCAGCGGCAGCATGCCGGGGCCGCGCCCCACGATGGCGATGGCAAAGTTCACGAGGCGCAGCGCCACGCCCGAGCGGTCGAAGATGGAGCCGACCAGCACGAACATCGGAATGGCCAGCAGCGGATATTTGCCCAGGCCCGCATAGAAGTTCTGCGGCACGGCGAGCAGGCCGAACCATTGGGCGTCGCTGTTGGCCAGCGCGATGCAGGCGGCGCCCGCCAGGCCCAGCGCGGCGCCGATGGGCACGCCCACCAGCATCATCACGACGAAGGCGACGAAGAGCAGGGTGGCGATCACGATGCGTCGCCCTTGCCGTTGTTGTTGTCGTCAGCGTCGCTGTGCGTCGTCTCGCGTCCGCGGCGGATCATGAGGCCTATGGCCCGCAGCGCGATGGCGAAGGACACGATGGGCAGCCAGATCGAATACCACCACGAGGGCAGGCCGATGCCGGGCGTCGTCTCCTCGAAGCGGTAGTCGTCCCACACCATGCGGATGCTGAGCGCGCCGATGAGCGTGAAGAGCACGGCGATCATCAGCGCGCCGAACTGCGCCAGCCGCTTGCGCCGCGCCATCGAGCCGCTTTGGGAGAAGTACTCGATGCGGATGTGCCGGTCGCGCGCCACCGCGGCCGAGCCGGCCACCAGCGCCAGCATGATCATCAGGAACACCGAGAACTCTTCCGTCCAGGCGAACGAAGAATCGGTGAAGTAGCGAACGATGACGTTGGCAAAGGTGATGAGCGCCAGCGCGCCCATGATGATGACCGTGAGCCAGTCTTCGATGGCAAGGGGAACCTTGGTCGGTTCGTCTGCGGCTTCGATGTCGGGGGGAATGGGGCTGGCGGCGTCCAGCGTGGGGCCGGACTCGGTTGGAGTTGTCATCGCAGGATGGTCAGTGAGGCACGCACGAACGCCATGTCACCGGGCGGACGCCGGGACGCGTTCCGTACACCTCGACAGGGAAACTGTTACCGATGCTAGGGGGTCCATGACCATTCATGTATCGGGGGTTTCCTTAGCCGCTCGGCCTTGGGGCCGGCTCTTGGAGCGGCTTTCGGGGCGTGTGCGCAGGGCACCGGGTGCTCCCCTCCGCGAATGTCCTCCGGCCTGCGGCCTCCCCCTTTATTTCGCTGCGGGGAGCACCCGGCGCCCTGCGCACGGTGAGTGTGGTTGTGACGTTGGAGGTTCGACCGCTGCGGCGGATTGCAGGTGAATGTGTGTGTACCGCTGAGCTTTCGTGAGAGGCAGGCGGTGGACAAGTGGAGTTCCGAAGGGCTGGTGTCGGCTGCGGTGGGCTTGGGCATGACTGCGTTCAGTGTTCGCTTCAGTCCGGATTCCCGACGCGGAGATTGTGTCGTCGCTGTCGACACAATTGATCGAGTTTTTCAACAGAATCGACTGAGTGCAAGCATTCAACCGTACGCAATGTGAGTCAACTGCCGGCGCAATGCTGACGTCTACTGGCTTGAAGGATTTGGATAGGCTCCTTCTTGAGGGGCGGTCGGGATTCATGCGATCTCACGACAAAATGGCTGAACTCTCATTGGCGTGTGGGATACCCGAAGCTTTCGCCAATCGAGAATGTGCGGCTGAACCGCCTCTCAGCGGTTTCCTCTCGCTATCCTCAGGCCACCCGGATTAGTCCGGCGAAACAGCGATCGATACCGGCTTGACCGCGATAGCCTTCCGCCCATTCAGCGCTCTTCGAAAGATAGACGACCAGCTTGTTGTCTCTACGATTGCGGTCGTATTGTTGTGCAACCTGCAACCATTCCTTTGCGGGAAAGAAGAAGAACTCCTGCTCGTTCGCTTCCTTGCTTCCAAAGGCCAGCACAGCGCCTGCTTCCGCGAAACGCGTTGCATCCTCTCTATCGAGATTGAAGCCCGTGATTTTCGCCCTGTACTTCACCTGCACGGGCAGATGCCGGCTTCCATCAGGGGACGTGACTACGAGGTCGAATCCGTTGTCCACCAACGGTAGATAGACGTGCAGATGTCGCCCTACTAGAACCGTGGCAACAAACAGCTCCTTCGCTTTCCCGATCAGAAGAGTCTTGGTCATCCTGCTCTTTCACAATGTGTTGATTGTTGGACCCGACCCGACGAGAAGAACAAGCAAACAATGGCCGAAGGACGGCTCGCCGGACGGCTAGCTCACTGCGCTTTCAGCAATCGAACTGAATAACGCTGTATCCCCCACATGACTGCGAAGGTTTCGTCGACTTCATACCAGCGGCCGATGGGACGACCTGAACTGTGATTTGCGCCCATACAGGAACATTCGCAGTCGGCACCAACTGCATTCCAACACGCCGCAGCGCAAACCTCCTTCTCTCGGTAGAGCTGAATGACATAGCACGCGCGGTATCGCTCAAAAGCTAAGCGAATTGTTCGCTCAAACCAAGCCTGGGGAACTTCCCAAGCTCCGTTTTCTTTATCCCAAGCCGGTCTGTTTCTCTCGCCATTTCGAAGCCAAACTTTATTGTCTTGCGCGTAGGGAAGACGGACTAGCAACGGAGCGGGACGTTGCCGTTGGAATATCACGGGAAGCCAAGTCTGGCGCCAAAAACGGCTGAAGTCGTCAATAGGAGCTTTATCAGACATTGTTTTCCTAACGAATGCGTCCACCAGAATCTATGTGGGGATACGTGATCCGGCCGACGGCTTCCGCGGCGCTGTCTCGCCATCTGCGCACTACGCCGCCTTTCGGCCGTCGGTTAGCACTGAGTTGAGTGCATCGAACCAGTGCCGTGTGTGCACGATGCGCGCAATATGAGCTCCGGCGTCGAGGATCTCTGCCTTGGTCATCTGCGCGACGTGCTCCCAAGATTCCATCGGTAGCACATAAGTGGCGTTGTTCACGTGCGGGCATTCCAAGACGCACAGCTTCCATCGTGCGAAGCCGAAGACGGCGTAACCCTCGAAACCTCCAAGGCCAATGGCCACGAAGTCCGGTTTCTTGGCCCCTACGGCAGACAAGCGGGCACGTAGGACTCCCTGATTTCCCGCAGGAGCATGCTCGACCACATCTTCGAGGGCGGGCAATGCGGACTCCCACGGGTTGCGCCCCGGGGGTAGGAGCTGCCAGTGCAGGCGCCTTATGGGGGCATTGACCCAGCTGGTCAGGTTCTTGTCCAGCACTTCGAAACCGCCGAGTGCCTCGCGCATCATGTTGGCGCTGTTGGTCGCCACTATCGTGCTGGACTCGTCGTTGATGAACGGGCCTGCGACGACGTAGGCTTGACCATCGGCGCGGACCTTTACCTCCAACTCGATGCTGTAGGGCAAGACGTGAGTGCGGGGGTAGCGTTGGTACGGGACGTCAACCACCTTGGACTTCTCCTCGGTGTGGTTGCGACCCGCAAACTGCGTCCAAGTCCAGACGACTTGGCGGTAGGCGGTTTCTTTCGGCCGGTCGCGGTGGATGATGTCGAAGCCCTCGGCGTTGCGTCGGCATGCCGGCCCCTTACGCGCCGGGGGCAGTACGCGCTGGCCGGGGACGAGTGGCACATCGAAGCCGAGATTTTTCAGCCGCGTCTCGACGCCGGGGTGGACGATCAAGCCGAGCATGTACAGCTCGGACGGCTGGAGGTGCTTGAGGTACTTCGTAATGTTTCGGGTTTTCCGGTTAATCTGCATGGCTAGGGTTCCTTGGAAGTGAACGGGCTGCGGGAATGCCGCCCTTACCTACTAGGACTCCCTAGCCCGGCTCCGTGGACGCCGGCGCAAACAAAAAATTTTTCATTCGGCCCGTCCACGGCGGTGAGGTCGAGAGTCATAGGTAGGGAGACCTCGTCTATGTCTGCTATTCCCGAGCCCGAAGAGCGCCTGTCCAAGGCCGAGGTGGAGGCTGCCCTCAAGGGCCTGAGCCCGGCTGATTGGGCGCGTGCGACTTCCATCGCCACTGCCTTTTGCGGTGGTCTGACTGGTTGGACGCCGGACGATTTGCTGCAGGAAGCGCTGTGTAGCCTATTGGACGAAACGCGCATCTGGCGGCCCGGACTTCACCCTCTGGTCGTTCTCAAGACCGCGATGCGGAGCATCGCGAGCAACGCACGCAAGCACAATGGCGTTAGCCCCATCGATGAGAACGTGGTTGTAGACCCGTTCGAAGTCGGCGAGGATGAAAAGACGCCGGTGGCCCACGGCAAGGTCACCATCACCCCTGAGGACGAACTGTCTGGAAAGCAGCAGATGGCCGCTCTCTACGCCAAGCTTTGTGGCGATGAGGACCTGGAATTGCTCGCCATGACTTGGGCTGACGGTTTGCGAGGCGCTGACGCTCGCGACGCTCTCGGATGGGATGAGAAAACGTACGACGCGGCTCGAAACCGGCTCCTGCGCCGACTTAAAACGCTGGACCCCGACCGGAGACCGACATGAACACGAAGCCGACCAACGAATTTGACAACTTCATCGATGCCTTCGTCGATGAGCTAATTGCGACCCCTGACGACCGGATTCTGGAAGGCCTTGATCCGGCCTCAGTGCAAGCCAAGGGGCTTGGTCTTCTCCAGGCCGCCAAGACCAACGCCAGTCGTTCGCGGCTTGCTGCGGCCAAAGCCGGATACGCTGCCTTGAAGTCCAAGCCTGCCATGGCACCTCAGAACGTTTCGGCAGAGGAAGCGCGACGCTTCTTGGCACAGGCGGCCAATGACAACAGGTTCACCCTGGCTGCGCGCAACCTTGGCGAGCTATCTGATGACGAGGCGATAGCGCTATACGCAAAGCTCAAGAGTATCGAGTCATCCAGGGACGGAGATGACAAGTGACTTCAAGCATCGGCGAGCGCGCTGAGGCGTTAATTGCAGACTTGGGCATCAGTAGTCCTGATGAACTGGACATCGAGGCAATCGCCTTCGATTCCCAAGTCGAGGTCGTCTACGAGTCGATGACAGGATGCGAAGCGTCGCTCGTGGGTTACCGCGACCGTGCCATCGCCACCATCAATCCTTCGGGTGTTCGCGGACGCGAGCGGTTTTCCGTGGCACACGAACTCGGGCACTGGCACCTGCATCGGGGACGTTCTTTCAAATGCCGCGTGGACGACCCCAGCGCTAACCTGTCATCGGAGCGGGCCTTGGAGAAGGAAGCAGACAGCTTTGCGGCACACCTGCTAATGCCCGGTCCTCTGTTCAACCCCGTGATCGCGTCATTTGGGAAACCAACATTTCAGCAACTGACGCGCGTTGCAGGCGATTTTGAGACAAGCGTTATGGCCACTACGCTGCGTCTGGCCAACATCAATACGCTACCCGTCATCGTGGCCTGCTACGACCGCCAAGGCAGACGCTGGGCTATGCCCGCTCGCGACATTCCAAAGCGCTGGTTCCTCAAAGAGAAGTTGGACGAAGACTCTTTTACGTACGACTTGCTCTACCAGGGCAAAGAGTGCCGAGGATTAGGGAAACAGCCGGCGGACGTCTGGTTTGAGAATGATGATGCCGGCAAATTTGAAGTCCAAGAGCAGTGCATTGGCAGTGCAGAAGGCACAGCGCTCGTGATGCTCTACCTAGAGTCTTCGATGCTAGAAGCAGGATTCGACTGGACCGTCGGCCGAAAGTACAACGAGTATGGTTCTTACGTTGCTCGCAGAACGCCCACGCGCTAGCGCCAGACTCAGCATTCGCCGAAGCATTCTCAAGAGAACCTGATCGACCGCGGGCCGCGCTCCTGCGACCCGCAGACCAGCTCCTACCCGCCAGCCTCAGACGCCTCACGCCGCGCCTTCTCACTCATCTGAAACAACTCCCCCGCCTTCCGAGCCATCTCAGCCGCAAGCCAAAGCAGGTTATTCAGCTGCCGAGGCCCATCCCCGCTGCACCAGTCGATCTCTTCCCCGTGGCAAACCCACAGTAGAGCTTCAAGCTGAGTAAGGGTGTTCTCAAGAAGATCCGCCGGGTCTTGTTGGGCGGTTTCTGCGGAAGCTACCGGCGTAGTTGGCCGGGCTATAGTCTTGGTAGCCATTTTTGTGCGTTTCCTTTAGAGGTTGGTGCACGAACTTGGTTAGACGGCCGGGGTGTTACGAGCACCCTGGCCGTCGCCTTTTGATACCTCGCATCTGCATCGGCGCTTTCGCACCGACAACCTGCCGCGAGGCAAACAGCCTTCAAACATCTGGGTGGTGGATTGGTGTGCGGGCCTTTCTGCTCCCCTTGGTGGGGCATCGAGTGACAGGGGCATTCACTCTAGAGAAGAAGCCGGCGAAGAAGCCACTGCTACAGCACGAAGTCGCGCAGACTGCGAACTAATGCAGCTTCCGCAACGCGCTGCACATGCGCCTCGTGAGCCGCGCTGTGCAAGTCAGCAGCGGCACTCAACGCTCAGGCCGATGGGGTGCCTTGCGCAGCGAAATAAAGGAGGAGGCCGAAGGCCGGAGGACATTCGCGGAGCAAGGTACCCCGTCGGCCTGAGCGCCCCCGGAAAAGAGCAGAGCAGAAAGGCTCAGTCCATCCAGCCCCGAGCCCGGTCCAGATGCTCACGGCACTCGCGCACCATGCGTTCCAGCAGTTCCGCGCAAGTCGGAATGTCGTCGATCAGACCGATGCACTGGCCGGCCGAGACCACGCCGCCGTGCACCTCGCCAGACTCCAGCGCCGCACGTCCGCGCGCGCCGGCCACCAGTGGGCGCACGTCCTCGAACTCGCAGCCACCCGGCCGGTTCTCGGTGGCCACCACTTCTTCGGAGATGGCGTTGCGGAACACGCGCGCCGTGTTGTGCAGGGTGCGGAACATCAGCTTGGTGTCGCGCTCGGTCGCCTCCACCAGCGCCTGCTTGATGTTGTCGTGAATGGGCGCCTCCTTGGTCACGCAGAAGCGCGTGCCCATGTTGATGCCTTCGGCGCCCAGTGCCAGCGCTGCCGCCATGCCGCGCCCGTCGGCGATGCCGCCCGACGCGATGATCGGAATGCGCAGCTTGCGCGCCGCCACCGGCAGCAGCACGAGGCCGGGCACGTCGTCCTCGCCCGGATGGCCCGCGCACTCGAAGCCGTCGACCGACACCGCATCGACGCCGTTGCGCTCGGCCGAGAGCGCATGGCGCACCGAGGTGCACTTGTGGATGATCTTCACGCCGTGCTCCTTCAGCGCCGCGATGAAGTCCTTCGGGCTGTTGCCCGCGGTCTCGACGATCTTCACGCCGCTGTCGATGATGGCCTGCACGTACTCCGCATAGGGCGGCGGCTTCACCGCCGGCAGGATCGTGAGGTTCACGCCGAAGGGCTTGTCGGTCATCGTGCGCGTGCGCTCGATCTCGTGGCGCAGGTCGTCGGGCGTGGGCTGCGTGAGCGCGGTGACGATGCCGAGGCCCCCGGCGTTCGACACGGCCGACGCCAGCTCGGCGCGGCCCACCCATTGCATGCCGCCCTGGATGATCGGGTAGCGGATGCCCAGCAGTTCGGTGATGCGGGTCTTCATCGTCGCGGCCTCTCGCTTACAGCGCCTTCACCAGTTCCGGCACGGCCGTGAACAGGTCGGCCACCAGGCCATAGTCGGCCACCGAGAAGATCGGCGCTTCCTCGTCCTTGTTGATCGCCACGATCACCTTCGAGTCCTTCATGCCGGCCAAGTGCTGGATCGCACCGGAGATGCCCGCTGCGATGTACAGCTGCGGCGCGACGATCTTGCCCGTCTGGCCCACCTGCCAGTCGTTCGGGGCGTAGCCCGCATCGACGGCTGCGCGGCTGGCGCCGAGACCGGCGTTGAGCTTGTCCGCCAGGGGTGCCATCACCTCGGTGAACTTCTCTGCGCTGCCCAGGGCACGGCCGCCCGAGACGATGATCTTGGCTGCCGTCAGTTCCGGACGCTCGCTCTTCGTGACTTCGCGGCCCACGAAGCTGCTCTTGCCGCTGTCGGCCACGCCTTCAGCCGATTCGACGGCGGCGCTGCCACCGGTGGCTGCTGCGGCGTCAAAACCGGTCGTGCGAACGGTGATGACCTTGGTCGCATCGCTGCTCTGCACGGTGGCAATCGCGTTGCCGGCGTAGATCGGGCGCTCGAAGGTGTCTGCGCTCACCACGGCGGTGATGTCGCTGATCTGAGCCACGTCGAGCTTGGCGGCCACGCAAGGCGCGACGTTCTTGCCGTTGGCGGTCGAGGGGAACAGAATGTGGCTGTAGCTGCCGGCAATCGCCAGCACTTGCGCAGCGACGTTCTCGGCGAGATTCTCGGCAAGGCTAGGGCTGTCGGCGGCGATGACCTTGGTCACGCCTGCGATCTGTGCGGCGGCCTTGGCAGCTTCGGCTGCATTGGCACCAGCCACGAGCACGTGGACGTCGCCGCCGCAGGCCAGGGCTGCGGTCACGGTGTTGAGGGTGGCCGGCTTGATGCTGGCGTGGTCGTGTTCGGCAATAACAAGTGCGGTCATGTTCAGATCACCTTCGCTTCGTTCTTCAGTTTGTCCACCAGCGTTGCAACGTCGGGCACCTTGATGCCAGCGCCACGCTTCGGCGGCTCGGCGACCTTCAGGGTCTTCAGGCGCGGCTTCACGTCCACGCCCAGGTCTTCCGGCTTGACCGTGTCGAGCTGCTTCTTCTTGGCCTTCATGATGTTGGGCAGCGTCACGTAGCGCGGCTCGTTCAGGCGCAGGTCGGTGGTGATGACTGCGGGCAGCGTCAGCGCCACGGTCTCCAGGCCGCCGTCGACTTCGCGGGTGACGGTGGCCTTGTCGCCTGCGACCTCGACCTTCGAGGCGAAAGTAGCCTGGGGAAGATCGGCCAGTGCAGCCAGCATCTGGCCCGTCTGGTTGGCGTCGTCGTCGATGGCCTGCTTGCCGAGGATGATCAGTTGGGGCTGTTCCTTGTCAACCAGCGCCTTCAGCAGCTTGGCCACGGCCAGGGGCTGCAGTTCTTCAGCGGTTTCCACCAGGATGCCGCGGTCGGCGCCGATGGCCATGGCAGTGCGCAGGGTCTCCTGGCTCTTGGCATCGCCGCAGGAGACGGCGATGACCTCGGTGACCACGCCCTTTTCCTTCAGTCGAACCGCTTCTTCAACGGCGATCTCGTCGAAGGGGTTCATGCTCATCTTGACGTTGGCAATGTCCACTCCGGTGCCGTCGCTCTTCACGCGCACCTTCACGTTGTAATCGACGACCCGTTTGACGGGCACCAGAACCTTCATGGCTGTTCCTTTGAATAACGAAGAAGAAATGAATGGATGAGCGCAGGGCTTACTCGAGCTTGGCGCCCGACTGCTTGATGAGGCGCTCCCACACCGGGCGCTCGGCCTTCCACGCGGTGGCGAAGAGCTCGGGCGAACTCTCCTTGATCTCGAAGCCCATGGCCGCGACGCGCTCGCGCACGTCGGATTGCTGCGTGGCCTTGCGCACTTCGTCGGCGATGCGGTCCACGATGGGCTTGGGCGTCTTCGCGGGCGCCGCGATGGCGAGCCAGCCGGTCACGCGGTAGGCCTCGTCCTTCAGGCCCTGCTCGGCCAGCGTGGGCACATTGGGCAGGGTGCTCATGCGGCGCTCGCCGCTCACGCCGATGGCGCGGATCTTTCCGGAATCGATGTGCGGCTTGGCGACCAGCGCGCTGGCGTAGGCCATCTGGATCTGGCCGCCGATCAGGTCCTGCATCATCGGCGCCTCGCCCTTGTAGGCGACGTGGCTCATGTCCGACTGCGTGGCCAGGCTCATGTGCGCGCCGGCCAGATGCGGGTACGCGCCGATGCCGTAGGAGCCGTAAGCCACCTTGCCCTTGTTGGCGACGACGTACTTCAGCAGTTCGGGGCCGGTCTTGGCCGACACGCTCGGGTGTACCACCAGCACCAGCGGCGCCGCCGCGATCTGGTAGACCAGCGTGAGGTCGCGCGCCGTGTCGTAGGGCAGCTTCTCGTAGAGGAACTCGTTGGTCATGAGCGAGTTGCTCAGGCCCAGCACGATGGTGTAGCCATCGGGTGCAGCCTTGGCGACCGCGTCGGTGCCGATGATGCCGGCCGCGCCCGGTTTGTTGTCGATGACAACGGGCTGGCCCATGCCGGCCGACATCTTCTGGCCGATCACGCGCGCGAGCACGTCGGTGGCGCCGCCCGCTGCGAAGGGCACGACCATGCGGATGGGCTTGCTGGGGTAGGGGGCCTGTGCCTGCGCTGCGGGCAGCGCGCACAGCGTGGCGGCGGAAGCGGCGGCGCACAGCAGGGCGCGGCGGTTCGGAAAGTGGAAGGTCGTCATGGCTTGTCTCTGTCTATCGTTTCTGAAAAAGATCACTGCGTTGCGATGCGCGTCTTGAAGGGCAGGGGCTCCAACGCCTTGTGCAGCCGCTCCTGCAGTGGCGCGGCCAGCGCGCCCGCCGCGGCGCCGTCGATCTGCACGCGCACGAGGCTCTCGCCCTCGGTCTTCACCACGGGCCGTGCGGCCTCGGGCACGCCCAGCTCGGCGCAGGCTTCGGCGACGGCGGCGTTCACCACCTGCAGCGCGGCCATCGCGCGCAGCTCGGGCTTGTAGATCTTTCCGACGTTGGTCATCGGCATGGTCGCGATCACCGACACCCACTTGGGCCGCGCCGGGGCCTCGTCCACGCGCGCGGAGGTGAAGGCCAGCAGCTCTTCTTCGGTCGCCGAGGCGCCGGGCACCAGCGTCGCGAAGATCACGGGCAGCTCGCCCGCGTAGGCATCGGGCGCGCCCACTGCGGCGCACAGCTGCACGGCGGGGTGGGCGCCCAGCGCGTCTTCAATCGTCTTGGGGTCGATGTTGTGGCCGCTGCGGATGATGAGGTCCTTCGAGCGGCCGGTGAGGTTGAGCCGCTCCTCGTCGTCGATCCAGCCCAGGTCGCCGGTGGCGAGCCAGCCGTCGGCGGTGAAGGCCTTGGCGTTGTCGGCCGGGTCCACGAAGCCCGAGAACACGTTGGGCGACTTGAAGAGCACCATGCCCTGCTGGCCGCGCGGCATCTCGCGGTCGGTCGCGTTGCCGTTCTCGTCGAGCGCCACCACGCGCATCTGCATGTACGGCAGCCGAAAGCCCACGCAGCCCGCGGGCCCGTTCACGCCGGGCGGCGTGATGGTCGAGATGCCGGCCATCTCCGTCATGCCCAGGCTCTCGTGCACGTGCAGGCCGAACAGGCGCTCGAAGCGCGCGGCCAGCTCGGGCGCGAGCACGGCGGCGCCGGTGCGGCAGTAGGTGATGGAGGAGATGTCCGCGCCGTCCAGCGGCACATTCGCCAGCGCCGCGAGCACGGTGGGCACGGCCGACAGCGAGGTCGGGCGGTACTTCGCCACCAGCTTCCAGTAGTTGGCCAGCACCTCCTTGTTGCGCAGCAGCGAGGGCGTGGGAATGATCACCTCCACGCCCGCCGACAGCGACGAGAGCGAGGCCGGCAGCACCCCCGCCACGTGGAAGAGCGGATAGCCGTTGATGGAGATGCCGTTCTCGTTCATGCCCGCGACCTGCACGCTGGCCCATGCGGTGAACACCTGCGCGCCGTGGCTGTGGCGCGCAAGCTTGGGTGCGCCGGTGGTGCCGCCGGTGTGGAAGTAGGCGGCGATGTCCGAAGGCGCGATGTCGCGGCCGCTCACGAGGCGGTCGTCGGGTTGCGCGGTGCGCAGCAGGTCGAACTCGGCCACGCCCTCGGGCAGTGTTCCGGCGGCTCCCGGCGCCTCGTCGTGCGGCGCCACGCGCAGCACGGTGGTGAGCGTGGGCACCTGGCCGCGCAGGCGCATCGCCTTCGACCACATGCCCGATTCGGCATCCGAGCCGTAGGCGATCAGCACCTTGGCGCGGCCGGCGGTCATCAGCGCGACCAGCTTCTCGTCGGTGAGCAGCGGATTCAGCGGCTGCACGATGCCGGCGGCCTCGCCGCCCCACAGCGCCAGGTGGTACTCCAGGCAGCCGGGCAGCAGCACGGCCACGGCGTCGTCCGGCCCCACGCCCAGCGTGTGCAGCATGTTGGCGGTCTGGTGGATGCGCGCGAGCAGCTCGGCATACGACCAGCGGATCGGCTCGTCGGCCGGGTTGCCGGTGCGCAGGAAGGTCAGCGCGGTCTTGTCGCCGAAGGCATGGCCCGCGCTGCGGAAGATCTCGTAGGTGCTGCGCACCGTGAGCGCCTGCTCCAGCGGCGTTTCCTCGAGCTTGCGGATGTCGGCGAGGCTGCGAACGGGCAGGGCGGGGCGAAACGGCGCGCCGACCGGGGTGCTGTAGTTGTTCTCGTACTTCTGCGTCATGTCTTTGTCTCCTTGATGTCGTCGCCCTGCCGGCCCGGTTGTTCTACTGGTTCGTGATGTGGTTGTCGCGAATGACCTTGCCCCAGCGCTCGAAATCCTCGCGCATGCGCACGCCCGTCTGCTCCGGCGTGCGGTAGGCCGCGAAGGTGCCGACGCTCTGCAGCTTCTCCTGCACTTCCTTGTCGGCCAGCGCCTTCTTCAGCTCGGCGCTCATGCGCTCGACGATGTCCTTGGGCGTGCCGGCCGGTGCCAGCAGGCCGCCCCACGAGGTGGCGTCGAAGCCGGGGAAGCCCTGCTCGGCCACCGTCTTCACGTCGGGCAACAGGCTCACGCGCTGGCCGGAGCCGACCGCGATGGCGCGCAGCTTGCCGGCCTTGACGTGCGGCAGCACGCCCACGAGGTCGGAGAACATCGCGGGCACCTGGCCGCCGATCAGGTCGGTCACGGCCGGTGCGCTGCCGCGGTAGGGCACGTGCTGCATGTCGAACTTGCCGATGGTCTTGAGCTGCTCGGTCGTCAGGTGGCCGAAGCTGCCGGCGCCCGCGCTGGTGTAGTTGAGCTTGCCACCCTCGGCCTTGGCCTTGGCGATCAGGCCCTGCACGCCGGTCACATCGGGCAGCGACTTCGGATTGACCACCAGCACGATCGGCAGGTCGTAAATGCTGCCCACGGGCGTGAAGTTCTTGAAGATGTCGTAGCCGGTGGGGCCGTAGAGGTGCGAGGCCAGCAGCGTGGGCGTGGCCAGCG
Source organism: Variovorax sp. 350MFTsu5.1 (assembly GCF_048302515.1). Lineage (NCBI taxonomy): Bacteria > Pseudomonadati > Pseudomonadota > Betaproteobacteria > Burkholderiales > Comamonadaceae > Variovorax > Variovorax sp. 350MFTsu5.1. Next base: position 1,032,331 of record NZ_CP157620.1, read on the forward strand.
TCACGAAGGTGTAGCCGTCGGCCGGCGCGCGCGCCGCGGTGGCCGCGCCTACGGTGCCCGAGGCGCCGCTGCGGTTGTCGATGACGATGCTCTGGCCGAGCGAGGCCGACATCTTCTGCGCCACGATGCGCGAGGCCACGTCGGTGGGGCCGCCGGGCGGGAAGGGCACGATCAGCGTGATCGGCTTGGCGGGCCAGGCCTGGGCGAAGGCTGCGCCGGTGACGAGGGGCAGGGCGAGTGCGAGGAGCGCGCGGCGCAGGGGGCGGAAAGCGGGAGAGGCCATGGACTTCATTTCTTCAAGGATTCGGTTCGTTCGTTCATTCGTTCGCGCTCATTCAGACGACGCCGCCGGCCTTCAGCGCGGCCAGCTTCTCGTCCGACAGCCCCAGCAGCGACTGCAGCACGTCGTGCGTGCCTTCGCCCAGCGTGGGCGGCGCGCTGCGTACTGGCAGGCGCTCGCCGTCGAAGCGGTAGGGCGGCGCGAGCACGTTGACCGTGCCGGCCACGGGGTGCGGCTGCGTGGTCACCAGGCCGGCTTCGGTGGCGCGCTTGGAGTTCAGCGCTTCGAGCAGGCCCAGCACCTCGCCGCAGGGAATGCCCGCGGCGGTGAGCTTTTCGAGCAGGTCGGCGCGCTGGCGCTTCGCGAGTTCGGCATGCAGCTCGGGCAGCAGTACCGCGCGGTTGGCCGAGCGCAGGATGTTGGTCTTGAAGCGCTCGTCGGCCGCGAGGTCGGGCCGCTCGATCACCTCGGTGCAGAAGCGCGCGAACTGCGCGTTGTTGCCCACGGTGATGACCAGCGGGCCGTCGGCCGCGTCGAACACGCCGTAGGGAACGATCGACGGATGCGAGTTGCCGTAGCGCGGCGGGTCTTCGCCCATGAGCAGCGCTTCGAGCCCGTAGTAGGCGGTGATCATCAGGCCGCAGTCGAAGAGCGCCATCTCCACGTGCCGGCCCTTGCCGGTCTTCTCGCGCTGGTAGAGCGCGGCAAGAATGGCCTGCGCCGAGTACATGCCGGTGAACAGGTCGACGGCGGCCACGCCGAACTTCAGCGGCGGCTGGTTCGCCTCGCCGTTGAGCGCCATCAGGCCGGCCTCGCCCTGCACCACCAAGTCGTAGCCGGGGCGCGCGGCCTCGGGGCCGGTGCGGTCGTAGCCCGAGATCGAGCAGTAGACGAGGCGCGGGTTCTCCTTGCTCAGCTGCTCGTAGCCCAGGCCCAGCTTGTCGATGCCGCCGAACTTGAAGTTCTGGATCACCACGTCGCACTGCCTGGCAAGGTCACGCGCGAGCTGCTGGCCTTCGGGCGTCTGCAGGTCGAGCGTAACGGAGCGCTTGTTGCGGTTCACGCTGTTGAAGTAGGCGGTCTCGGTCTTGCCGACGCGCAGGCCCCAGTCGCGGGTGTCGTCGCCGCGGCCCGGGTGCTCCACCTTGATGACTTCGGCGCCCATGTCGGCCAGCACCATGCCGCACCAGGGGCCCGCGAGGATGCGGGACAGATCGAGAACGCGCACACCGGCAAGCGGCAGCGATGAATGGGGCAAAGGCATGAGATCAGCTCCCTGGAAACGAGAAAGCCCCGCACGGTGCATGCGTCGTGCGAGGCGAAAGGACGGGTAGGGCGGCCCGCGTCAGGACGCGTCCTGCTTGCGGCCGCGCAGCGCCGCGAAGTCGGCCTTGCGCTTGCCCAGGAAGGCGCCGATGCCTTCGGCCGCCTCGGCATCGCCTTGCGACTCGACCATGAACACGGCCTCGGCTTCGAGCTGCTCTTCCAGCGTGGCGCGGTGCGCCTGGCGGCACAGCGACTTGATGCGGGCGCTGGCGCGTTCCGGCCCGTTCGCCACCTTGGCCGCGAGCGCGATGGCCTCTGCCAGCGCGGCACCCTTGTCGGTGAGGCGGTTGACCGCGCCCAGCGCATGCAGCCGCTCGGCCGGCATGCGGTCGCCGGTCAGGCACATCTCGGTGAGCACCTGGCGCGAGACGAACTCCGACAGGAAGGCCGTGGCGCCGCCGTCGGGCGTGAGGCCGACCTTGACGTAGGCGACGGTGAAGAAGGCGTCGCGCGCCGACACCAGCATGTCGCAGGCCAGCGCCATCGACAGGCCCGCGCCTGCCGCGCCGCCCTCGACGGCTGCGATCACCGGCTTGCTGCAGTCGCGCAGCGCGCGGATCAGGTTGTTGAGGCCCTCGAGGATCTGGCGTCGCTCCGACGCCGGCAGCTCGCGACGCTTGGCCAGCAGGTTCAGGTCGCCGCCCGAGCAGAAGAAGTCGCCCGCGCCGGTGAAGACGATGGCGCCCACCTCGGGGTCGTTCTGCGCGTCGGCCAGCGCGGCCGACAGCTCGGCGTACAGCGTCGGCGTGATCGCGTTGCGCGAGGCGGGGTTGCTGTTGGTGAGAATGCGCACCGCACCCTCCTGCGAGATCAGCACCGTCTTGTTGTCGCTCATGCTGCGACCTCCTTGCCGGATTCCTTGCCCAGGGCGATGTAGCGCTGCAGATGGTGGTCTTCGTCGCCGAGCTGGTGGTCGATCATCACGAGGCGCTTGGCGTAGTGCGGCAGAGGCAGCTCCCAGGTCATGCCGATGCCGCCGTGCATCTGGATGCTCTCTTGCGCCACCAGCGCGCCGATGCGGCCGATGCTGAACTTGGCGGCCGACAGCGCGCGCTCGCGCGTGAGGCGGTCGCCGGTGTCGATGGCGGCTGCCGCGTTGATGACGGCCGAGCGGGCCTGCTCGATTTCAAGCAGCAGGTCGGCCATGCGGTGCTGCAGCGCCTGGAAGTTGCCGATCAGCGTGCCGAACTGCTTGCGCGTGCGCAGGTAGTCGAGCGTCGCGGTCTTGGCGGCTTCCATCGCGCCCAGCGCTTCTGCGCACAGCGCGAGCACGCCGCGGCCGATGGCGCGTTCCAGCGTGGCATGGCCCTGGCCTTCGGCGCCCAGCAGCGCGTCGGCGCCCAGCTTCACGCCGTCGAAGGAGAGTTCGGCGACCCGGCCGCCGTCGATGGCGGGGCAGCCGCGCACCGTGAGGCCGGCCGTCTTCGCGGGCACGAGAAAGAGCGAGATGCCCGCTTCGTCGTCCACGTTGCCCGAGGTGCGGGCCGAGACGAGGAACAGGTCGGCCTGCTCGCCCTGCGGCACGACAGCCTTGGTGCCGTGCAGCACCCAGCCGTCGCCATTGCGCTCGGCCTTGGTCTGCACGCGGGTGCGCTCGTAGTGCGTGTCGGCTTCGTCGTGCGCGAAGGCCGCGACGACCGCGCCGTTGATGATGTCGCCGAGCTTTTCCTTCTGCGTGTCGCTGCCGGCGGCGCTGATCGCCTCGCCGACCATCACCGCGCCCAGCAGCGGCTCGACCACCAGGCCGCGGCCCAGTGCCTCGAAGACCACGGCGATGTCGAAGCCGCCACCGCCGAAGCCGCCATCGGCCTCGCTGAAGAGCGCACCGATCACGCCGAGTTCGGCGAACTGCTGGAAGATTTCCTTGCTGAAACCGTGCTCCGACTTCGCGATGCGGTCGCGCGCCTCGAAGGCGTACTGCTCGCTGATGAAGCGGTTCAGGCTGTCGGCGAGCATGCGCCGGTCTTCGGTGTGTTCGAAGTTCATGGCATGTCTCCTTTACAGGCCTAGGATCATCTTGCTGATGATGTTCTTCTGGATTTCGTTGGAGCCGCCGAAGATCGACAGCTTGCGGTTGTTGAAGTAGCGCGAGGCGGCGGCTGATGCGTAGTCAGGGCCGAAGGTCTCGCCGGTGTAGCCGTCCTTCAGCGCCTCGGCGATGAAGGGGCGGCCATAGACGCCCATCGCGCGGCGTGCGAGCGACGAGATCTCCTGGCGGATCTCGGTGCCGCGGATCTTCAGCATCGAGCTTTCAGCGCCCGGCACCCCGCCGCCGGCCACCGCCGCGATCACGCGCAGGTTGGTGGTCTTCATGTTCTCCAGGTCGATCTCCACCCGCGCCATGCGCGCGGCGAAGGCAGGGTCTTCCGCCAGCGGCTTGCCGTTCTTGGTCTGCGTGGCCGCGATGCCCTTCAGCTGTTCGAGCGCGGCCACCGAGAAGCCCACGCCCGCGATATTGGTGCGCTCGTAGGTCAGCAGGTACTTGGCGCAGGTCCAGCCCTTGTTCTCCTCGCCCACGAGGTTCTCGGCGGGCACGCGCACGTCGGAGAAGAACACTTCGTTGACTTCATGCTCGCCGTCGAGCGTGATGATGGGGCGCACTTCCACGCCGGGCGAGGTCATGTCGATCAGCAGGAAGCTGATGCCTTCCTGCTTCTTCGCCTCGCGGTTGGTGCGCACCAGGCAGAAGATCATGTTGGCGTGCTGGCCCAGCGTGGTCCAGGTCTTCTGGCCGTTCACGATGAAGTGGTCGCCCTGCGCGTCGATGCCGCGCACGGCCGAGGTCTTCACCGCAGCGAGGTCGGAGCCTGCGCCGGGTTCCGAATAGCCCTGGCACCACCAGTCGGCGCCGTTGAGGATGCGCGGCAGCCAGTGCTTCTTCTGCGCCTCGTTGCCGTACTTGATGAGCACCGGGCCGAGCATGTTCACGCCGAAGGGCACGATGCGCGGCGCGAAGGCCAGCGCGCATTCGTTCTCGAAGATGAACTTCTCCACCGCCGTCCAGCCCGGTCCGCCGTACTGCTCGGGCCAGTGGTTGGCGAGCCAGCCGCGCTCGTTGAGGATGGCGTGCCATTCCTGCATGTCGGCCTTCTCGAGAATCTTGCCGCTGCGCACTTTCTCGGAGAGGCGTACCGGCAGCTTCGCGGCCAGGAAGGCACGCACCTCGCTGCGGAAGGCTTCTTCTTCGGGGGTGAAGTTCAGGTCCATCGCTGGCTCCTCAATAAATCTCGAACAGGCCGGCGGCGCCCATGCCGCCGGCGATGCACATCGTCACCACCGCGTACTTCGCGCCGCGGCGCTTGCCTTCGATGAGCACGTGGCCCGCGAGGCGCGCGCCGGTCATGCCGAAGGGGTGGCCGATGGAGATCGCGCCGCCGTTCACGTTGAGCAGCTCCGACGGAATGCCCAGCTTGTCCTGGCAGTAGATCGACTGCGAGGCGAAGGCCTCGTTGAGTTCCCACAGGCCGATGTCCTGCACCTTGAGGCCGTGGCGCGCGAGCAGCTTGGGCACCGCGAAGACCGGGCCGATGCCCATCTCGTCGGGTTCGCAGCCGGCCACCGCGAGGCCGCGGAACGCGCCCAGCGCCTTGATGTTGGCGCGCTCGGCGTCCTTGGCTTCCATCAGCACGCAGGCCGATGCGCCGTCCGACAGCTGCGAGGCGTTGCCGGCGGTGATGAACTTGTCCTCGCCCATCACGGGCTTGAGCTTGGCGAGCGCCTCGTAGGTGGTGCCGCGGCGGTTGCAGTTGTCTTCGGTGGCGGTCACTTCGCGGTAGGTGACTTCCTTCGTCTCCTTGTCGGTGACGGCCATCGTGGTGGTGCAGGCGACGATCTCGTCCTTGTAGCGGCCGGCGATCTGCGCTTCTTCGGTGCGGCGCTGGCTCTCGGCCGAGAAGCGGTCCTGCGCCTCGCGGCTGATGTTGTAGCGCTTGGCCACGATGTCGGCCGTTTCGATCATCGCCATGTACAGCGCTGGCTTGTGCTCGACGATCCACGGGTCCATGCCGCTGTCGCCGCTGTCGGTGGCGCTGCGGGTGCGGATCTGCGAGATGCTTTCGACGCCGCCCGCGATCATGGCCGGCGCGCCGTCCACCACGATGCGGCCCGCGGCCATGGCGATGGCCTGCAGGCCCGAGGCGCAGAAGCGGTTGACCGTGGTGCCGGCGATGGAGATCGGCAGGCCCGCGCGGATGATGGCCTGGCGCGCGATGTTGCGGCCGGTGGTGCCTTCGGGGTAGCCGCAGCCGAGGATCGCGTCCTCGATCAGCGCGGGGTCGAGGCCCGAGCGCTCCACCGCCGCCTTCACGGCGAAGGCCGCCAGCGTGGGGCCGGGGGTGATGTTGAATTCGCCGCGGTGCGCCTTGGTCAGCGGGGTGCGGGCGGTGGAAACGATGACGGCTTCACGCATGGGGGTGTCTCCTTGGACGGCTGGCTCTGTCTGTGCCTGTGACTACTCGGATTGGTTGAGGCTTGCGAAGTCGGCGCCGCGCTCCACCAGCTGCACCAGCAGCGGCGAGGGCTTCCAGAAGACCGGGTCTTCCTTCGCGAACTCCTGGATGTCGGCCAGCACCTTGGGCAGGCCCACGGTGTCGGCGTACTTCATCGGGCCGCCGCGGTGGCGCGGGAAGCCGTAGCCATAGAGGAAGGTCACGTCCACGTCGAGCGGGCGCAGCGCGATGCGCTGCAGCACGACGTTGGCGCCCTCGTTGATCATCGCGGCCATGTAGCGGCGCATGATTTCTTCCTCGGTGAAGGCGCGCGGCTTGATGCCGGCGCGCTCGCGCTCGGCGTCGATGATGGCCAGCACCTCGGGGTCGGGCTGGCCGGTGCGGGCGCCTTCGGGGTAGAGGTAGTAGCCGCGCTGCGTCTTCTGGCCGAACCAGCCGCGCTCGCAGATGCGGTCGGCGATCTGCACGTAGCGCGCCTTCGGGTCGCGCGTGGCGGCCTTGCGCTTGCGCGTGGCCCAGCCGATGTCGCCGCCCGCGAGGTCCGATACCTGGAAGGGGCCCATCGGGTAGCCGAAGTTGCGCACCGCCTCGTCGATCTGGTAGGGCGATGCGCCGTCTTCCATCATGTGGTCGGCGGCCTGGCGGTACACGGCCAGGATGCGGTTGCCGATGAAGCCGTCGCACACGCCGGCGCGCACCGGCACCTTCTTGAGCTTCTTGGCGAGCTCGAAGCCGGTGGCGACCACGTCGGCGCTCACCTTGGCGGGCACCACGATCTCCAGCAGCTTCATGATGTTGGCGGGCGAGAAGAAGTGCAGGCCCACCACGTCCTGCGGACGCGAGATGCTGGCGGCGATCTCGTCGATGTCGAGGTACGAGGTGTTGGTGGCCAGCACCGCGCCGCGCTTGCACACGCGGTCGAGTTCGGCGAACACCGCCTTCTTCACGGCCATGTCCTCGAACACGGCTTCCACCACGATGTCGACGTTGGCGAGCGCGTCGTAGCTGGTCGAGCCCGAGAAGCGCGCCATGACGTTGCCCTTGGCCTCGGGCGTCATGCGGCCCTTGGCGATGAGGCCGTCGTACACCTTCTCGACGTTGGCGCGGCCGCGCGCGAGCTGCGTGTCGTCGCGCTCGATCATGGTGACGGGCATGCCCGCGTCGAGCATCGCCACCGCGATGCCCGCGCCCATGGTGCCGCCGCCGACGATGCCGGCCGACGCCAGCGCGCGCGGGCTGGCCGACTTGGTCTCGGGGGCCTTCAGCACTTCGCGCTCGGCGAAGAAGGCGTGGATCAGGCCGGCGCGCTGCGGGCTGTCGATGCACTGCAAAAACAGCTTGCGCTCCAGCGCCATGCCTTCGTCGAAGGGCAGCGTGAGCGCGGCCTCGACGGCCTCGACAATCTTCATCGGCGAGAACAGGCCGCGGCTCTTCTTGGCGGTGTCGGCGCGCGCGGCTTCGAGGGCGGCGCGGGCGGCTTCCTTGTCGGCCAGCGCGCCGGCGTCGCGGGTGCGGCGCACGGGGGCGCTGGCGGCGATCAGTTCATTCGCGTAGGCGAGGCCTTCGGCGCGCGCGTCGGCTTCGGTGGCGAGGCGGTCGACGAGGCCGAGCGACAGCGCTTCCTTCGCGCCCGCGTGGCGGCCGCTGAGCATGAGTTCGATGGCGGGCTTCACGCCGATGAGGCGCGGCGCGCGCTGCGTGCCGCCCGAGCCGGGCAGCAGGCCCAGCGCCACTTCGGGCAGGCCCAGCTTGGCGGTGGGCGAGGCGATGCGGTAGTGCGCCGACAGGGCCACTTCCAGCCCGCCGCCCAGCGCGGCGCCGTGGATCGCCGCGACCACCGGCTTGGTGCAGTTCTCGATCTTCAGGCAGGCCTCGGGCAGCGAGGGCGGCTGCGGCGTCTTGCCGAACTCGCGGATGTCGGCACCCGCGATGAAGTTGCGGCCCGCGCCGACGATCAGCACCGCCTTGGCCGCGCCGTCGGCCTCGGCCGCGTCGATGGCAGCCACGAGGCCGCGGCGCACGTCCACGCCCAGGGCGTTGACGGGCGGGTTGTCGATGGTCACCACGAACACGTCGCCTTGACGCTCGAAGGTGACGGGACCGGTGGACGTGGAGGGGCTGGGGGTGTCGTTGGTGGCCATGTGCTGCTTGTCTCTCGCGTTGCGGACCAGGTGGGTCCGAGGCTCTGGGGGTGAACCCCGCATTCTTGGCCGCTCTCCTGGCTTTGACAATTGCATAGCCGGTTGACAGACTGTCAAATCATTTTTGACAAAATCGGCCCATGGACCTCCAGTCGCTCACCCTGTTGGTGGAAATCCTCGATGCCGGCAACCTGAGCGCGGCCGCGCGGCGGCTCAAGATGACCCGCGCCAACGTCAGCTACCACCTGAACCAGCTCGAACGCTCGGTGGGCGCACAGCTCGTGCGGCGCACCACCCGGCGCGCCGAGCCCACAGAGATCGGCCTGCGCCTGTACCAGCACGGCATCGCCATCCAGGCCGAGCTGCTGGCGGCGCGCGAATCCGTCACCACGTTGGGCCAGGGCCTGCAGGGCCGCGTGCGCCTGAGCGTGCCCAGCGGCTACGGGCAGCTGGTCATGGCCGACTGGCTGATCGACTTCAAGCGCCAGTACCCCGGCATCGTGCTCGACGTGGTGTTCGAGAACCGCATCGAGGACCTGCTGCGCGACGAGGTCGACATCGCCATCCGCGTGATTCCCGAGCCCCCGCAGAACCTGGTGGCGCGCGCGATGGGGCCGGTGCGCTACGTGGCCTGCGCCTCGAGCGAGTACGCCGCGAAGAACCCGCTGCCGGTGCAGCTCGACGCGCTGCAGGGCGCGCCGGTGGTCACGGCCGCCGTCATCGGCCGGCAGCTGCGCGTGTCGGCCTACCAGGGCGAGACACGCAGGGAGGTGATCCTGGAGCCCACGCTCATTTCAGAGAACTTCCTGTTCCTGCGCCAGGCCATCCTCGCCGGGCTGGGCATCGGCCTCGTGCCCGACTACGTGGTGCAGGAAGACGTGCGCCGCGGCGACGTGGTGACCACGCTGGACGACTGGCGCCTCTCGATCTTCGGCACGCAGATGTTCATGCTCTACATGCCCAACCGCCAGCACACGCGGGCGATCCGGACCTTCATCGATTTCGTGCTGGAACGGGTGAGGGGGCCGGGCGATGGAGAACCGTCTTCCCGATAGCGGGCGCCAGCGCTGGCAGCCCTACCTGCGGCGGTCGGCTTCGGTGCTCTCGTAGTACCGCGACTTGTCCTCGTACATCGCCCGGTCGGCCCGCTGCAGCGCGGCCTCCAGCGGCTCGTCGCCGTGGCAGGTCGCGAGGCCGATGGCCAGGCTCAGCGCGTGGCCGCTCTGGCCGGCGTGGAACTGGTTGTTCATTTCCAGCAGCGTGAGGATGCGCTCGCGCATGGCCTCGGCGCCGCGTTCGTCGGTCATGGGCAGCAGCACCGCGAACTCGTCGCCGCCGATGCGCGCGGGCCAGGCGGGCAGGTCGACGGCCTTGTCGAGCACCTCGCCCATGCGGCGCAGCAGGGTGTCGCCGGCGGCGTGGCCTTCCTGGTCGTTGACCTGCTTCAGGCCGTTGAGGTCGATGGCCACGATCGACACCGGCCACGGGCCCTTGCGCGAGAGGCGGTTGAGCTCCTCGGTGTAGTAGGTGCGGTTGCACAGCTGCGTGAGCACGTCGTGCTTGCCGAGGTATTCGAGATACGCCTCGGCCTTCTTGCGCGCGGTGATGTCGACCAGCGAGACCAGCACCAGGTCCCAGGTGTCGAGCCGGTCGTCCTGCACCGCGAACTGCATGTGGATGTTGAGCACCTCGCCCGACAGCGAGTAGTTGAGCACTTCGCGGTGCTGCACGGTCTTGCCGTTCCAAAGGTCCTGCAGCTGCTCGGCGAAGGACTCGCGCATCTCGTCGCGGAAGATGCGCGGCAGGTTGCCCAGCAGCGTCTGCAGGTCGGGCGCGCCGAACATGCGCAGCGTCTCGTGGTTGACGTCGATGACGCGGATCTCCTGCATGCAGCGCGTCACGAAGTCGGGGTGCACCTTGATGAAGGTGGCGAAGTCGGTGATGCCGCGCGAGCGGATGGTTTCCATCAGCGAGCGCACCGCGCTGAAGTCTTCCACCCACAGCGACACCGGCGAGCGGTCGAACAGGCTGCGCGCGTACATCGCGCTCTCGTCGCGCAGGCGCTGCGCGGCCACGCGCTCGGTGACGTCGTCCAGCGCCACCAGCACGCGGCTCCAGCTGTCTTCGTAGCCCGGCAGCACGCGGGCGCGCACGCGCACGTCGAGCCGGCGGCCGTCGAGCGCGTAGTTGACCGTTTCGCTCTCGAAGCTGAGCTGGCCGCGCCAGAGCTGGTCGAGCTCGTGCACCACGGTGGCCGACATGTCGCCGCGGAACACGCGGTCGAGCGCGCCCAGCAGGGTCTGCTCGCTGTCGGCGCCGAAGAGCTTCAGCGTGTGCTGGTTGACCCGCAGCACCTTCAGCAGCGCCATGCAGTCGCTGATCCGCTGCGGTTCGGCCTGCAGGTGCGCCACCAGGTCGGTGATGCCCTCGGCGCGCCAGCCGTCGAGCTTGCGCTTGAGGTCGCCGTAGTCCTCGATCCAGAGGGAGACCGGCGCCAGGTCGAACATGGCGTCGAGGTCGCCGGCGGCGGAAGGCGAAACCGGCGTGGAGCCGGAGGTGGCGGCGGGCAGGGCCATCGATGAAGCTTTCGTGGAAGCGGCTGCAGCCAATGCTGGCGGGCTGGCGTGACGAGGTCTTAATTATTAACTGCGGCCAACCCGGCTCAGCGGCTGTAGAGGCCCACCACGCTCTGGCCGCCCAGCGCACGGCCCTTGAGCGCGGCCAGCAGCGCGTCGCGGCCCAGGCCGGCGGGCAGGCTGCCCGGCGCGAGCTCGGTGGCGATCACTGTCATGACGTAGTGGTGCGGCCGGTCGCCCGCCGGCGGGCACATGCCGCGGTAGGAGGGCGTGCCGGCCACGTTCGGGCCCATGGTGAAGTCGAAGTTCGAGCCCGCGGCCCCTTCGCCCGCCTTGAGCTCGCCGCGCTCGGCCGCGATGTTGTAGGCCACCCAGTGCGAAACGCCGAGGCCGGCCGCGCCGTCGGGGTCGAACACCAGCACCGCGACCGACTTGGTCTTGGCCGGCAGGTTGCTCCAGGCCACCGGCGGCGAGATGTTCTTGCCGCCGCAGTCGCCAACGCCCGCGTGCTCGGCCGGAATCGTGCCGCCGTCCGCGAAGGCGCTGGAGCTGACCTTCATGCCCGTGGAGCCCTTGCCCACCGGCGAGGACATGCCCGCGCAGCCCGCCAGCAGGCCGGCCAGCGCGAGCGCCGCGGCCGGCAGGGCCGCATGCGGGAGAGTGCGAAATCGGGTGTTGCAGTTGCGCATGTCGTTGCTCCTGGATGGTTGTTGTCTTGTCCTGGCTTGCTTTCAGCCGGCCGCGCCGGGCCAAACGCTGCCGTCGGCCTTCTCGTGCACGGCCACCGGCGTGAGCCGCGCGCCCCGGCACGGGCCGCCGACGCACTTGCCGGTGTCGGGCTCGAAGATGGCGCCGTGCCGCGCGCACATCAGGAAGCGGCCTGAACTCTCCAGCACCTGGCCCTCGAAGTCGAGCGGCCCGCCGGCATGCGGGCACTGGTTGAGGTAGGCGTGCACCGCGCCCTGCCAGCGCACCGCGAAGGCCGGTACGCCCTCGGGGGTGTTGAACCTGGCGGCCAAGCCGCCTTCGGCAAGGCCGGTGGCCAGCGGCAGGGCCGATGCGGCGGATGGATCAGGCTGTGGGGCGGTCGTGGCGGCTTCGGTCATCTGACCGCGAGCCTAGCCAAGGTTCAGGCGCTGCGCAACGCGCGGCGTGGCATTGTCTCGTCGGACGGGGCCGCGTCCAGCGGGCCGAGCCGGCGCATCTTGTCGTACAGCGTCTTGCGCGGCACGCCCAGGCGTTCGGCCGCGGCGGCGGCGCTGCCGTTGCAGGCCTCCAGCGCCTCGCGGATCAGGTAGCGCTCGAACTGCGCCATCTGCTCGTCGAGCGAGTGCGGTTCCTGCGCGAGGCTGCGGAAGCCCTCTTCGCCGTCCCACAGCCCGAGCACGAAGCGGTCGGCGATGTTGCGCAGCTCGCGCACGTTGCCGGGCCAGGCATGCGCCATCAGCGCCTGCAGGTGGCGCGGCGCGACGGCGGGCTGCTCGCGTCCGTGGCGCAGCGCCGCCTGCATCGCGAAGTGGGTGAACAGCAGCGGAATGTCCTCGCGCCGCTCGCGCAGCGGCGGCAGGTGCAGCACCACCACGCTCAGGCGGTAGTAGAGGTCGTCGCGGAACTTCTGCGCCTGCGCGGCCTGCAGCAGGTCGGCCTTGGTGGCGGCGACCACGCGGCTGTCCATCGGGCGCAGCTCGTTGGAGCCCAGCCGCTCGAACTGCCGCTCCTGCAGGGCGCGCAGCATCTTGACCTGCAGGTTCATCGGCATGGTCTCGATCTCGTCGAGGAACAGCGTGCCGCCTCGCGCATGCTCGATCTTGCCGATGCGCCTGCGCGCCGCGCCGGTGAAGGCGCCGGCCTCGTGGCCGAACATCTCGCTCTCGAACAGCGCCTCGGGCATGCCGCCGCAGTTGATGGCCGCGAAGTTGCCCTCGCGCCGGCGCCCGCAGTCGTGCAGGCAGCGTGCCACCAGCTCCTTGCCGGTGCCGGTCTCGCCGAGGATCAGCACGTCGGCGTCGGAGCCGGCCACGTCCAGCACCAGCCGGCGCAGCCGCTGCATGGCCGAGGAACGCCCGATCAGCCGCGCCTCGATCGATTCGTAGCCCGCGAGCTTGCGGCGCAGCTGGTCGACCTCGAGACTCAGCGCGCGCTTCTCCAGCGCCCGCTGGACCACCTCGGTGAGCTGGTCGGGCGAGAAGGGTTTCTCCAGGAAGTCGTAGGCGCCCAGGCGCATGGCCTGCACCGCCATGGTGATGTCGCCGTGGCCGGTGACGAGGATGACGGGCAGCGTCGGGTCGATCTGCAGCGCGCGCGACAGCAGCGCCAGCCCGTCCATGCCGGGCAGCCTCACGTCGGTGACCAGCACGCCGGCAAAGCCCGGTACCACGCGCGGCAGCACCTGCTCGGCCGAGCCGAAGCCCGTCACGCGCAACCCCGCCAGCTGCAGCGCCTGCGTGCTGCCCAGCCGCACGGCCGGGTCGTCCTCGACGAAGAGAACCTCGAGTTCGTGTTCAGTCATGAAATGTTCCCTGCATTGCGTGTGCCGCCATCGCGCAGCGTGACCACGAAGGCCGCGCCGCCGAGTTCGCTCTCGCCGGCGCGCAGCAGCCCGCCGAAGTCGCGCACGATGCCGGCCGAGATGGCCAGCCCCAGGCCCAGTCCCAGGCCCTGTTCCTTGGTGGTGAAGAAGGGCTCGAAGAGGCGCGGCATCACCTCGGGCGCGATGCCGGTGCCGTTGTCGTGCACCTCCACCGCCACGCCCTCGGCGCTGCGCCGCGCCACGATGCGCACGCGGCGCGGGCTGGCCCCGGCGGCCGCGACCGCGTCGAAGGCGTTGACCAGCAGGTTCACCAGCACCTGCTCGAGCCGGTTGCCCTCGCAGCGCGCGAAGAGCCCCGGCTCGATGAACTGCTCGAGCTCGATGTGTTCCTGGCGGATGCGCTGGCCCAGCAGGAAGAGCGCATCGGCGATCACGTCGGCCAGCGCCACCGACTGCAGCTCCACCGCCGAGCGGCGCGCGAATTTCTTGAGCTGCGCGGTGATCTGGCCCATGCGGTCGGTCAGCTCGCAGATGGTGCGCAGGTTCAGGTCGACCTGCTCGGACTGCCCGCGCTCCAGGAACACCACCGCGTTGGCCGACAGCGTACGCAGCGCGGCCAGCGGCTGGTTGAGCTCGTGCGTGATGCCCGCCGACATCTGGCCCAGCACGGCCATCTTGCCGGTCTGCACCAGGTCGTCGAGCGTGTTCTTCAGCATCTCCTCGGCGCGCTTGCGCTCGGCGATCTCGGTCTGCAGGTGCTGGTTGGCCTCGCTCAGCGCCTCGGTGCGCAGCTCGACCTTGTGCTCCAGCTCGTCGTAGGCGCCCTGCAGCGCCTCGCGCGCGGCCAGCCGCTGGTGCACGATGCGCCGGCGCTGCTGCAGGTACATCACCAGCAGCGTGAGAAACACCAGCGCGAACATCGTGGCCAGCGCGCTGGTGCGGGCGAGCGCGTGCGCAGGCTTCATGTCCGACAGCATGATGAGCTTCCAGTCGGTGCCGTCGACCGGGCGGCTGTCGAGCAGGTAGTCGGGGCCGAAGGGCGTGGCGCCGGGGCGCTGCGGCGCCTCCTCGTTCGCGCGCAGCTGCACCACGGTGCCTTCGCCGCCCGACAGCGGCCGGTGCTCGCGCATGTCGATGGGCGTGAGCGCGCCGGCCTCGGTGTACTGGCGCGTCTGCGCGAGCTGCCGGAGCGTCTCGCTCGACAGCGGGCGCAGCGCGCGGAATTTCCAGCCGGGGTCGGACGAGAGGAACACCACGCCGTTGCCGTCGATGGCGAACACGCGGTCGGCCGAATGCGACCAGGCCGCGTCGAGCTTGTCGAGGTTGACCTTCACGGTGGCCACGCCCAGCCGGCGCGCGCCGTCGATGATGCCGAAGGAGAAGTAGTAGCCCGGCTCGCGGCTGACCGTGCCGATGCCGTAGAAGCGCCCCGGCACGCCGCGCAGCGCGTCCTGGAAGTAGGGGCGGTACGAGAAGTTCATGTCCACGAAGCTGCCCGGCTGGTTCCAGTTGCTGGCGGCCAGCGTGAGGCCGGTCTCGTCCATCACGTAGATGGCCGAGGCCTGGGCGTGCGCGTTGACGGTCTCGAGGTAGACGTTGGCGTCCAGCTGCTGGCCGGCGTCGCGCGGCTTGCGCAGCAGGTCGAGCACGTCGGGGCTCAGCGACACCACCTGCGGCAGGTATTCGTAGCGGCTGAGCTCGCTGCGCAGGCTGGTGGCGTAGATGTCGAGCCGGTGCAGCGTGCCCTGCTGCAGCGAGCGGATGCCCGCGCGCTCGCCCAGCAGGTAGGCCAGCGCGCCGCCGGCCGCAATGAGGCACAGCCACACGCAGACGGCGGCCCACAGGCGCCAGCGCGCAAGGGCCGGCGCCCCGGCCGCGAGGGTGGGGGCGTCGCCGTGGAAGCGCGCCAGCACGGCCTTGTCGCGCAGGTCGTCGGGCGATCCGGCAAAGCCGGCCCGGTAAGGCGCGGAAAGCTTCAGCACGGCGCGGCCGGCCGATAGGAGCAGTGACGACACGGGAGCGGGAAGCGGGAGTCCGCCGTCGGGCAGCAAAGGGCCCTGATGGTATGCAGCACTCCCTGCCGCGCCGAGGCGGAATTACCCTCGCTGTCGCCGATGCGTCGCACCATGCGCGTGCCTCAGTCGGCGTACACGCCGGCAGCCTTGATGACCGGGCCGAAGCGCGCCACCTCCTGCTGCACGAATTTCCTGTGCTCGGCCGGCTCGACGCGCCGGTCGGCCACCACCACCGCGCCCAGGCCTTCCTCCTTCCTGATGAAGTCGGGGTCCTTCAGCGCGACCTTGAGCGCGTCGTTGAGCTTCCTGAGCACCGGCGCGGGCGTGCCCTTGGGCGCGTAGAGGCCGTGCCAGATGGTCACCTGGAAGTTCTTCAGCCCCGACTCGTCCAGCGTGGGCAGGTCCTTCAGCGCGGGCGTGCCCAGCCGCTTGAGCGTGGTCACGCCGTAGGCCTTGACCTTCCTGGCCTCGATCTGCGAAGTGGTGTTGGTGGTCTGGTCGCACAGCAGGTCGATCTGCCCGCCGAGCAGGTCGGCGATGGCGGGGGCGGTGCCCTTGTAGGGCACGGTGGTCATCTCGGCCTTGAGTTCGTTTTGCAGCAGCAGGCCGCACAGGTGCGAGGCCGAGCCGATGCCCGCGTTGCCGAGGTTGGTCTTGCCCGGGTTCTTCGCGATCCACTCGCGCAGTTCCTTGAAGTTGCCGGCCTCCAGCTGGGGCTTGCCGATGACGGTCATGGGCACGTCGTTGATCATGCCCAGGTACTCGAAGTCGGTCTCGTAGTCGTAGGGCAGCTTGCGGTAGAGCACCGGCGTGGTGGCCATGCCCACGTGGGTGAGCAGCAGCGTGTAGCCGTCGGGCCGGGCGCGCGCCACCTTGGCGTTGCCGATGGTGCTGCCGGCACCGGCGGCGTTGTCGATCACGATGCTGGTGCCGTCCAGCGGCTTGCGCATGGCCTCGGCCAGGTCGCGCGCCACGCGGTCGGTGGGCCCGCCTGCGGCGAAGGGAACGACGATGGTGATGGGCTTGCCCGCGGGAAAGTCCTGCGCGTGCGCGCCGGTGGCTGCAGCGAGGCCGAAGGCCAGCGTCAGGGCGAGATGGAAGGCGGACACAGGGGTCTTCTTCATGGATGCTTTCAAGGTTCACTCCAGGGGAAAAGGCGGGCGGGCCTGCATGTGCGGTCGCGCGTGCAGGCCGCCCGCGGCTTGGCTTACAGGAAGCTCGACATCAGCTTCTTCGTGATGTCGAACAGCAGGTTCACGGGCGACGGCCCGAACGACAGCCAGGTGCCGGCGAGCGGCTGCTGGCCGACGCCGGGCTTGGTCCAGTCGCACACGCCGTCGGGGAAGGCTGCGTTCAGGCGTGCCCATTGCGTGGGGTTGAAGCTGACGCTGTAGTCCGACGGGTTCAGCGGCTTCAGCTGGCACTTGGCGATGTCGTCGGTGAGCGGGCCGCCCGCTGCCATGCGCGGCGTGGTGCCGGCCGGGTAGAAGGTGTTGCACGCGCCGGTGCCGAAGGCGGTCTGCTCCTCGGTGTACTTCAGGCCCGCGTTCCAGCAGGCGTCCTGCAGGTCGGCCGGGCGGTTGGCGGCGATCTTCTGTGCCTTGGTGCGCTCGGAGGTGTCGGCCTTCACCGCGGTGAGCCACTTCACCATCTCGTCGAAGGCGGCCGCGCTGCCGCCGCCCATGGTCCACATCACGTGGTTGTCGATGTTGCCGTTGGCGCGGCGCAGGCGCTCGCGCATCGAGAACGAGTGGATCTTGGTGTGGATGTCGCCGCCTGTGGCGCCGTCGTTGTAGTCGCGCAGGTCGATGATGGCGGTGGACGCCAGCCCGCCCGCGCCGTTGACGATGCGGCCCGACTGGTAGGCCCGGCGCAGCGCGTCGGTGTCGCCCACGGTGCGCGCGGCGGTGCGCTTCATGTCGCGGTCGACGCCGCCCACGCGCTCGTTCAGGTCGAGGAACTTCTCGATGCCGAGCTTGCCCTCGTTGAGCGCGTTCAGGCCGTACTGGATGCCCACGTTGTCGATCGGGCGCAGCGCGAAGCCCTCGGCCTCGGTCTTGCCGTAGACGTTCACCGTGTGGTCGAACACCGTCGCGCGTGCGCCCGTGGGGTTGGTCAGCGCGTTGTAGCGCTGCTCGGTGGGCACGCCTGCGGGGAACGAAACAGTGGGGTCCAGGCGACCCGCGCTGTTGCTCATGTTGGGGATGTTGCCGATCTGCAGGTAGCCCGAGATCGCCTGCTTCTCGGCCGTGGTGTAGGCCAGCGCCGCGGTGGCAGGGTCGTTGAAGTAGTTGTTGAGCACGCGCGAGTCGTGCAGCTTGAAGATGGTGGAGGAGGTGACGTCGGCGAACACCTGGCTCACCACCACGCCGTCGAAGAGGCCGGGGTAGTTGTCGCTGGTCTGGTGGCTCTGGTAGGAGCCGCCCGAGCCGCCAGTGCCGATGGTGTGGGCGGGCACGCCGAAGTTCTCGATGAAGCGCTCCTTCACCATCGCGATGGTCTCCGAGGAGAGCTGGTCGTTGCAGTTGGTGCCGAAGACGTTGAGCGTGGAGGTGGTCACGGCGAAGCCGCGGCTCTGGTAGGTCGGGTTGATGAGCGTGGCGAAGTCGTTGCCCTGCTGGAACCAGCCGCCCTGGCAGCCGCCGCCCAGCGGATAGAGCAGCGTGCCGTTCCAGCCGGCCGGGCGCGAGGTGGGCGAGGGCGCGGGCTCGTTGAGCACGTCGTGCAGGATCGCCGACTGGTACAGCCCGCGGTTGATCGTGCCGCTTTCGAGCCGCACCACGTAAGGCACCTGCTTGCCGTTGACGGTGAGCCAGGCCATGTTGGCCGGGTAGGCGGTGATCGATTCCGGCACGAAGCGCACGTTGCTGCCGGCGGTGGTGCGGTAGTAGTAGTCGACGCGCGTCTCCACCGAGCACTTGCCGTCGTCCAGCGGCTTGAGCACCTGGCCGCCCATGCGGGTGAAGGTGGCGTAGCCGCACACGAAGGGCTCCTCGTGCGGGCCGGAGATCACCGGGCCGGTGATCGGGTAGGCCGTCAGCTGCAGCTTCGCGCTGTAGCCGCCGTAGCTGGCGACCAGCTCGTTGGAGCCCAGCTTGAGCTCCGTGACCTTGCCCACCAGGCGGCCGCTGGCGGGGTCGCGCGAGAACGCCGCCGTCACGTCGCGCCCGTCGACCGACACCGCGAGGCCGCCGTCGGCCTTCTCGCGCAGCAGCTCCAGCTCGACCAGCGCGTCGTCGCCGGTCACCAGCTGCGGCGACGAGGACAGCACGCCGATGCGCAGCGTGGCATCGACCGGCGGCGGGTTGCCGGGGCCGGACGGGTCGGTGGGCGTGGTGCCGCCGCCTCCTCCTCCGCCACCGCCTCCGCCGGCAGCGGGCGGGATGAAGCTGAAGCCGCCTCCACCTCCGCCGCTGCCGCCGCCGCCGCCGCAGGCGGTGAGCGCCAGCACGGCCAGCAGCGTGCCGATGCGCACGGGGGTCGGGCGAAGGCGGGTGCTCTTCTTCTGGGTTCTGATCATCTTCTCTGTCTCCGTTGTGGTTCTGGTTGAACAAGCGATGGGGGAAAAGCGGCTCCCCCCGGCCGGCACGGCCATGCGGCGGCGCGACCCGGCGCGGGCCGGATCGAAGCGCGACGCGCGGCGCGTCAGTGCGAGGCGGTGAGTGGGAGGCCGGCCGGCGGCGGCGGCGCGGCGGCGAGTGCGGGCAGGTCGGTCATTGGCGTGTCTCCATCCTCTGTCGGGTGTGCCGCATGGATAGCAACGCATGTGCCACGCAGGCCGTCAAACCCAAGTGACTGATTCCATTGGAGTTTTTTCGGAAGACCTGCGGTTTTCCCGCAAATCGGCGGCTGAAAAACCAGCCATCGCCGGCGTCGCGCGGCCGGAAAACCGCACGCCAGGGGCAGGACACAATCAGCTTAAAACTGTATATTCATACAGTATTCGACCGATCCCATGGAAATCCAGCGCAAACTCGCCATCCTGGCCGACGCCGCCAAGTACGACGCCTCCTGCGCGTCGAGCGGCTCCCAGCCGCGCGACTCGCTCGGCGGGCGCGGCATCGGCTCCACCGAGGGCGCCGGCATCTGTCACAGCTACGCGCCCGACGGGCGCTGCATATCGCTGTTGAAGGTGCTGCTGACCAACCACTGCCAGTACGACTGCCTCTACTGCGTGAACCGCGCATCGAGCAACGTGCCGCGGGCGCGCTTCCGGGTCGAGGAGGTGGTGCAGCTCACGCTCGACTTCTACCGGCGCAATTGCATCGAGGGCCTGTTCCTCTCCAGCGGCATCGTCAAGTCGCCCGACCACACGATGGAGCAGGTGGTCGAGGTGGCGCGCCAACTGCGCGAGGAGCACGACTTCCGCGGCTACATCCACCTGAAGACCATTCCCGACGCCAGCGACGAACTGCTGGCGCGCGCCGGCCGCTATGCCGACCGGCTCAGCATCAACGTCGAGCTGCCCACCGCCGAGGGCCTGCGCGCGCTGGCGCCCGAGAAGGACGAGAGCGCCATCCGCCGCTCGATGGCGCGGCTGCGGCTTCGCATCGACGACACCCGCGAGGAGGCGCGCCGCGTGTTGCCGATCCGCGCGCTGCCCGGTGCCGCGCCGGCCGCCGCGAAGCCGCCGCCCTTCGCGCCCGCCGGCCAGAGCACGCAGATGATCGTGGGCGCCGACGCCACCGACGACCGGCACATCCTGGCCTCCAGCGCCACGCTCTACGGCGCCTACAAGCTGCGGCGCGTGTACTACTCGGCCTTCAGCCCCATCCCCGACGCGGCCCGCGCGCTGCCGCTGGCCGCGCCGCCGCTGATGCGCGAGCACCGGCTCTACCAGGCCGACTGGCTCATGCGCTTCTACGGCTTCGAGCACCAGGAGATCGTGGCGTCGCCCGACGGCCTGCTGCGGCTGGACGTCGACCCCAAGCTGGCCTGGGCGCTGGCGCATGCGGAGCGCTTCCCGGTCGACCTGAACCACGCCCCGCGCGAGATGCTGCTGCGCGTGCCCGGCCTCGGGGTGAAGGCCGTGGAGCGGCTGCTGCAGGCGCGGCGCGTTCGACGGGTGCGTGCCGACGACCTGCGGCGCCTGCACGTGCCGGCGCGCAAGGTGCTGCCCTTCGTGGTGGCGGACGGGCACCGGCCGGCGGCCAACGCGATGGCGATGTCCGGCTCTGCTGCCGCGGCGGCGGAGCCGGCGCAGGCGGCGCTGTTCTGAGGGCGGCAAGCCTGGCATCGGCATGCGCGTGTGTCTCGAAGACCCGGTCGATCTCGATGCCTTCCGCGGCCATGCGCGGCGGCTGCTGGCTGCCGGCGTGCCGCCGGAGCAGGTCGAATGGAGCGAAGGTGGCAACGATCTGTTCGGCGAAGCGCCGGACCTGCCGCCCGCGCAGGTGCAACCGGCGGCAGCCCGGCAGGCCGTGCCCGCATCCTTCGTCGAACTGTGCGCCGACGTGATCCTGCACCGCGACGCGCAGCGCCTGGCCTTGCTCTACCGCCTGCTGTGGCGCCTGGTGCACGAGCCGGCGGTGCGCCACGACCCGCTGGACGCCGACATGATGCAGGCGCAGCTCATGGCCCGCTCGGTGCGCCGCGACATCCACAAGATGCGCGCCTTCGTGCGCTTCACCCGCGTCGTGGACGCGCAGGGCGCCGAGCGCCACGTCGCGTGGTTCGAGCCCGAGCACCGCATCGTCGAGGCCAACGCGCCTTTCTTCGCGCGCCGCTTCGCGCAGATGCGCTGGGCCATCCTCACGCCGCGGCGGTGCGTGGAATGGGACGGGCAGGCGCTGTCGTTCCGCGAGGGCGCGGACCGCCGCCAGAAGCCCGCGCCCGACGAGGGCGAGCAGCTCTGGCTCACCTACTACGAGAACATCTTCAACCCCGCGCGGCTCAAGCTCGCGACGATGCGGCGCGAGATGCCGCGCCGCTACTGGCACAACCTGCCCGAGGCCGCGCTGATCCAGCCGCTGGCCGATGCGGCCGAGGCGCGCAGCCAGTCGATGATCGAAGCGCCGGCCACGCCCGCGCGCCGCATCCGCCCGCCGCTGCTGATGCATCCGCGCCCGGCCGAAGGCGCGGCGACCGCCGACCTGGACGCGCTGCGCGCCGCGGCGCATGCCTGCCGCGCCTGCCCGATCGGCGCGCTCGCCACCCAGGCCGTGTGCGGCGAGGGCCCGGCCGGCGCGCATCACATGCTCGTCGGCGAACAGCCCGGCGACCAGGAGGACCTGGCGGGCCGGCCCTTTGTCGGGCCGGCGGGCCAGCTGCTCGACCGCGCGATGGCGCAACTGGGCTGGGCGCGGGAAAGCGTCTACCTGGCCAATGCGGTCAAGCACTTCAAGTACGAGCTGCGCGGCAAGCGCCGCATCCACAAGACCGCCGGCCAGCGCGAGGCCGAGGCCTGCGCCCACTGGCTGGACAGCGAGATCGCGCTGGTGCGGCCCAAGGCGCTGGTGGCCCTGGGCGCCACCGCCGCGCGCGCCCTGCTCGGGCGGCCGGTGGCGGTGCAGGCCGAGCGCGGCGCCTGGCTGCGCGAGCGCGGGGACGGCCGGCCGGTGCTCGTCACGCTGCATCCTTCGGCGCTGCTGCGCCTGCCGCCCACGGAGCGTGCCGAGGCGCAGGCGCGCTGGCTGGACGACCTCGCGCGGGCGATGGCGGCGCCCGCGTAGAAGAAAAGAAAAAAAGAAAATCCGCGCATCCCGCGAACCGTTTCGCGGGCTCGGCGCCTCTTCGTGTCCGAGGGTCTTCCTCAGCACTCAAGAAGGATCGAAGGAATCGCCATGCTCTACGCCAAGAACCTACCCGGCTGGGAACGCGCGCTGCGCATCGCCATGGGCCTCGCCGGCCTCGCTTTCACCGCCATCGGCTGGAGTACCGCCGGCTTCGGGCTTGCCGTGGCCGTCGCCCTCATGGGCGCCATCCTGGCGCTGACGGGCCTGTTCGGCTTCTGCCCGATGTGCGCGATGGTCGGGCGCAAGCTCGACGGAAAAGGGCGCTAAACGATGGCCTCCGGCACCGACCGCACCGGCCTGATCCACGCCGCGCAGACCGGCGACCCGGCCGCCATCGCCAGTCTGCTCGCGGTCTGCCAGGCCGACGCGCGCCGCTACGCCTGGCGGCACTGCCAGGCCAGCGACGTGGACGACGCTGTGCAGGAGTCGCTGCTGGTCGTCGCGCGCAAGGTGCGGGGGCTGAAGGCCGCGGCGGCGTTCTCGTCGTGGCTTTTCACCGTCATCCGGCGCGAATGCCTGAGGCTGCAGCGCGCGATGTTCCGCCACGACCCGCTGGACGACGATGGCGATGAGGTGGCCGAGCGGCAGCTGGCCAGCCGGGGCGACGCCGCGCTGCGGCTGGACCTGACCCACGCGCTCGAATCGCTGCCCGCGCACTACCTCGAAGTGGTGCTGCTGCGCGATTTCGAGGAGCTGACCATCGCGGAAATCGCCGAACGGCTCGGCGAGCCGGCGGGCGCCGTCAAGAGCCGGCTGCACCGCGCGCGTTCGCTGGTGCGCGAGTACCTGCTGGCGTGATCCCGGCCTGCGCGGCCGGGAGGGGGCCGATGCGACAATCGGCCCGCCATGACAGACACCCTCACGATCACCCGCCCCGACGACTGGCACCTGCACGTGCGCGACGGCGCCGCACTCGAAGCCGTCGTTCCCCACAGCGCCCGCCAGTTCGGCCGCGCGCTGATCATGCCGAACCTCCGCCCCCCAGTGACCACCGCCGCGCAGGCCGTGGCGTACCGCGACCGCATCCGCGCCGCCGTGCCCGCGGGTACGCGTTTCGAGCCGGTGATGTCGCTCTATCTCACCGACAAGCTGCCGCCCGAGGAGATCGCGCTGGCTGCCGAAGCAGGCGTGCGCGCGCTCAAGCTGTATCCGGCTGGCGCCACCACCAACAGCGATGCCGGCGTGACCGACATCCGCAAGACCTACAAGACGCTCGAAGCCATGCAGAAGCACGGCCTGCTGCTGCTGGTGCACGGCGAGGTGACCGACCCGGCCATCGACCTGTTCGACCGCGAGGCCGTGTTCGTCGACCGCGTGATGATCCCGCTGCGCCGCGACTTCCCCGAGCTCAAGGTGGTGTTCGAGCACCTCACCACCAAGGAAGGCGCCCACTACGTGCGCGACGCCGGCCGCTTCACGGCCGCCACCATCACCGCGCACCACCTGCTGTACAACCGCAACGCCATCTTCACCGGCGGCATCCGCCCGCACTACTACTGCCTGCCGGTGCTCAAGCGCGAGACGCACCGCGTGGCGCTGGTCGAGGCGGCCACCAGCGGCAGCGACCGCTTCTTCCTGGGCACCGACAGCGCGCCGCACCCGGCGCACCTGAAGGAGCACGCGCTGGGCTGCGCCGGCTGCTACACGGCGCTCACCGCCATCGAGCTCTACGCCGAGGCCTTCGACAACGCGGGCGCGCTCGACAAGCTCGAGGGCTTCGCGAGCTTCCACGGCCCCGACTTCTACGGCCTGCCGCGCCACACCGACACCATCACGCTCAAGCGCGAGAGCTGGACCGTGCCCGAGACCGTGCCCTACGGCGACGCCACGCTCAAGCCGCTGCGCGGCGGCGAGACCGTCAACTGGAAGCTGGCATGACGGTTCCCACGCTGCGCGTGATGCTGCTGATCGACGCCGACAACGTGTCGGCCGAAGTCATCGAGCAGGCGGTGCAGCGCACCATGGACGAATACGGCGCCATCCACGTGCGCCGCGCCTACTGCAACGCCGAGATGGCGGTGAACCGGCAGGCGCTCTTCAAGCGCCTCTCGGTGCGGCCGATGGTGAACCTGTCGACCGGCAAGAACAGCACCGACATCGCGCTCGCGGTCGATGCCATCGACCTCGCCATCGCCGAGCGGCCCGACGTGGTGGTGCTGGTGTCCTCCGACTCCGACTTCGCGCCACTGGTGATCCGCCTGCGCGAGAAGGGCTGTCGCGTCTGCGGCATCGGCCAGCAGGGCAAGACGGGCGACGAAACCATCGGCATCTACGACGCCTTCACCGACATCGCGCACAACGCCGTCGCCAAGCCGGCCGCGCGCACGGTGGCCGCGAAGAAGACGGCCGCTGCGAAGGCTCCGCGCGCCAAGGCCGAGCCGGCCGCGAAGAAGGCCGCGGCACGCAAGACGACGAAGGCGAAGGCCGCCGCCAAGGTGCAGCCGCAGCAGCCGCCGCCTCCGTCGGAAGCAGCCGAATTCATTCTGCAGGCCGCCCCGGCCCTGCGCAGCGGCAAGGACGTGCCGCTCAACGACGTCGCCAAGGCCCTGCGCACCGCGGGCCTGCTCGGCAAGAACAGCAGCTCGCTCAAGCTCTTCGAGAAGCTCACGGCCGAGTTCGCGCTGATGCAGCACCCGGACCGCATCCGCTGGACCGGCGCCCCCGCGCCTTGACCCTGCCGGCGATCGACTGGGCGCAGCCATGGCTCGCGCCCTATCGCGCCGATGGCGAGGCGGCAGCGCAGGCCGTCGCGCGCAACGACGGCTGCGTGGCGGCCGGCCTGCAGGACATCGGATCCACATCAGCGCCCGATTTCGTGAGGCAGTACGAGCTTCCCGCCGGGCAGGCGTACGAGGCCCACATCTTCCGGACCCGAACGGTGCCGACCCGCGACAACCTGCACGACTTTTTCAACGGCCTGGTCTGGCTCGCCTTTCCACGGACCAAGCGCCGCCTCAATGAACTGCAGGCCGGCGAGATCGCGCGCGACGGCGTCGGTGCCACGCGCGGTGCGCTGCGCGACGCGCTCACGCTGTTCGACGAGAACGGCGCGCTGCTGGATGCGCCGCCAGCGCTGTGGCGGGCGCTGGTCGCGCGTGATTGGCACACACTCTTCGTCAGCGGGCGCGGGCTGTGGAGCGAGGCACGGCTGGTGCTCTTCGGCCATGCGCTGCTCGAGAAGTTGGTGACGCCGCGAAAGCCCATCACCGCGCACGTCCTGCTGCCGGCGGATGGAGAAAACGGCCCGGCGGCGCTCCACGACGTCTCGGTGGCGGGCATGCTCGATGCGCAACGGCTCGGGCGCAAGCCCTTCGTGCCGCTGCCGGTGCTCGGCGTGCCCGGCTGGTGCGCCGGCAACGAGGCCGCACAGTTCTATGACGATCCGAAGGTCTTCAGGCCCTTGGCCGGTCGGGGAATACCGGGGGCCTAGAACTTTTGCTCCTATCATGGCTCCACCCGGCTGCCGCCGACCGGAGCTCCAAGAACACACACAACACCCAGGGCTTCCATGCCGCGAACCGCTTGAATGCGGCTTGAAGAGAGCCCCGGGGCCCTCATCTGGATGGCAGATTTCCCCACGGAGAATTCAACTTGAAACGTATCCTTCTGTTTGTCCTGACCAACGTGATGGTCGTCGCGGTGCTCGGCGTGGTCGCCAGCCTGCTCGGCGTCAATCGCTTCCTCACGGCCAACGGGCTCAACCTCACGGCGCTGCTCGGCTTCGCGCTGGTGATGGGTTTCGGCGGCGCGATCATCTCGCTGCTCATCAGCAAGCCGATGGCCAAGTGGACCACCGGACTGCACATGATCGACAACCCCCAGACGCCCGACGAGGCCTGGATCGTCGGCACGGTGCGCAAGTTCGCCGACAAGGCCGGCATCGGCATGCCCGAGGTCGGCATCTTCGAAGGCGAGCCCAACGCCTTCGCGACGGGCGCGTTCAAGAACTCGTCGCTGGTGGCGGTGTCCACCGGCCTGCTGCAGAACATGACGCGCGAAGAGGTCGAGGCCGTCATCGGCCACGAGGTGGCGCACATCGCCAACGGCGACATGGTCACCATGACGCTGATCCAGGGCGTGATGAACACCTTCGTCGTGTTCCTGTCGCGCGTGATCGGCTATGCCGTCGACAGCTTCCTGCGCCGTGGCGACGACCGCTCCTCGGGCCCCGGCATCGGCTACTACGTGAGCACCATCGTGCTCGACATCGTGCTCGGCTTCGCCGCCGCGATGGTGGTGGCCTGGTTCTCGCGCCAGCGCGAGTTCCGCGCCGACGCCGGCGCCGCCGCGCTGATGGGCCAGAAGCAGCCGATGATCAACGCGCTCGCCCGACTGGGCGGCCTGCCGGCCGGTGAACTGCCGAAGGCGGTTGAAGCGATGGGCATCACGGGCAGCATCGGCAAGCTGTTTGCCACGCACCCGCCGATCGAGGAGCGCATTGCGGCGCTGCAGAACGCGCAGCGCTGAGCGGCAAGACGCCGACAAACAAAAAGGGGCTGGTCGATTGAGCAGCCCCTTTTTCCGTTCGACGAAGCGAGTGGTGTTCGCTCAGAGGTTGAGTGCCGAGATGGCCGCCATGCCCTGCTTGATGTTGTTGCGCGCGGCACCTTCCACCGACATGCGCAGGCGGGTCGTGCCCACGAGCGAATCGAACGCGCCACCCGTGTAGGTCGACTTGATGACCTGGCGCATTGCCACCGATTTGTCGGAGGTCTTGATGAGCGTCCAGCCCGCTTCCATGTCGACCGTGAACGCGGCGCCGAACGAGGGCTTGGTCAGCTTGGAGATCGCGACCGACAGCTCGTAGTCCCCGCTCTTGCCCTTGACGATCTCCTTGAACAAGGCCGACTGGGTGATCGATTTCTCGATGGCGGCGCGCAGGTCGTCATCGGCGATGTCCGAACTCCACATGGGATTCGTTTCGTTGCCGCCACCGGTCTTGACCGAGAGCGAGTAAGGCAGCTTCTTGCTCGATGCGGTGGCGGGAGCCGTCATGGCATCGCGATTGGCCGGGGAGGCGCAACCTGCAAGGACGAAGACAACGGCGAGGGTGGCCAGCGCAGCGGCGCGGCGAAAGGCTTGATTGATCATTTCTGCTTTTCCGATGCTTTGAAGATGTTGCCGACCACTTCGTCCACCATTTCCGGCGGCGACAGGCGGGTCAGCGAGGTGTGGAGCGAATTGCCGGTGGCCAGCGGGAAGTCGGACTTCGGATCCCGTACCGTGACAGTGAGCTCCATCAGGTACATGGTGATGTCCCACCACCATTTGTCGACGTAGGTCACGACGGCGTCGACCTGTTCGGGTGGCTTGCTGGCGTCGACAACCTCAAGCCCGCGCTTGCGCAGGTTGCCGGTGATGAGTTCCTGGACCGTGCCGTCCTCACCTCCGAGCTTCTTGACCTGCACCACGCGCAGCTTGTCGAGGTTTGCCGAGGGATCGACGGTGGCAGTTGCGCGATTGACCGCGCATCCGCTCGCGAAGATCGAAACGGCCACGGCTGCGAAGAGCAGCCGGATGACTCTTTTCAATTTTTTCTCCTCCGCCCGAAATTGGGCCGGAGGAATGTAACTGAAAATGTATGAAAAGGTTTCCGGTGCGCTGACGATAGCGACCGAAGTGTGAAATCAGTCCGGGGTGGCAGCGCTGTCCAGCGTCGGAGCCGTGGCTTCGGCTGTCACGACCTCGGCCGTCGCAGCGGCATTCCGGTCGGCCCGCGCACGTTGCAGCGTGCGCGTGACCTCGCCCTGCGTCATGCCGTACATCTCCGCAAACTCCTTCTCGCTGCGCCCGCTGGCCTCGAAGGCGCGCAGCAGCGCCTCGCGCTTGGCGGCCTGTTCCGCGAGCAGGGCCAGGGCTTCGTCGAGCACGGCGTTGTTGTTCGCGTCGCGCGAGCGCACCAGCACGGCGTAGGCCTCTCGGTCGAGGCCCGAGGCTTCGACGGCGCGGGCCAGGCGCGCTACCAGTTGGGGGCGCAGGTCTTCGCCGGTGCGCTGCGAGCGTCGGCGGTGCAGTTCGAGGATGGCGTGGTGCACATGCTCGGGCGCGACCGGCTCGGCGACGTTGCCGTCGAGGTCATGGCGCGGATGGCCGGCTGCCACGCTTTCGAGATAGCGGGTGGAGCGCGCGTGCAGGCCCATCGCCACCTTCAGGTCTTCGGCCTTGAAGTCGTCGGGGTGGCGGGCGATCAGCTCTTCGTACACGCCGAGCTTCAGCGGCAGGAAGCGCGCGCCGAAGAGGTTCGGGTACAGCTCGAACAGGCGCTCGAGCGCCGGGTGCACCTTGCGTTGCGGGCGCGCGGGCTGCTGAGGCTGTTGTTGCTGCTTCTGTTGCGAAGGCTGCTGGCGGCCCTGCGCCTTCTGCGGCTTCTTGCGCTGCTGCGGACGCTGCCTGCCGGCCTGCGTGGGGGCTTGATCGGCTTCAGGCGCGGTCTTCGCGCCGTCCGTGCCGGCACGCAGGGCCTGCAGCTGCTGCGCCATGTCCATGCGCTCGCCACGGGGGCGGCGCGACTTGTTGTTCGGGTTGGCGGTGGTTGCTTCGGTCATTCTGGATATCCGGCGCAAAGGCGCGAAGAAAGCAGGAAGGAATTCAGTGGTGGAATGCGATCGCGCATGCAGCGCGGCGCAGGGAATGGAGTGCTCGGTACATTGTCGTTTGCGTGGCCGTCGTCAGCCCATGGCGGCCGAGGCGCGCGCGGCCTGGCGGCCGATCAGCAGCCTGAAGGGCAGCAGCATCAGCACGCCCACGGCCAGCTTCACCGCGAGGTCGCCGAGCGCCCAGGTGAGCCACGGACCCTCGGTGCCCGCGAAGGCGATGCCCCAGAACACGATGCTGTCGAGCACCGCGGCGATCACCGTGGCCACCAGCGGCGCGCGCCACCAGAGGCCGCGGCGCAGGCGGTCGAAGACGCCGATGTCGAGCAGCTGCGAGGCGATGAAGGCCAGCCCCGAGGCCGCCGCGATGCGCACCGGCGCCAGCAGCAGCGACACGCCCACCGCCACGGCGAAGCCCACCCACGCCACGCGCCGCGCCATGCCGGGGCCGAAGCGCCGGTTGACGAGGTCGCTCACGAGGTAGGCCACCGGGTAGGTGAAGGCGCCCCAGGTCAGCCAGTCGTTGATGGCGAACTGCACGAGGATGTTGGAGGCGAGCACCACCGCCGCCATCGCCAGCGTGGCGACGATCAGGTGGCCCAGGGCGGGGCGTTCGAAGCGGATGGAAGACTGCTGCCGCATCAGACGCTCGCGGTGCGTTCGCGCTCCGACTCGGCCAGCACGCTGCGCGCCACGGCCTCGGCCACCTTGATGCCGTCCACGCCGGCCGACAGGATGCCGCCCGCGTAGCTCGCGCCTTCGCCCGCGGGGTACAGGCCGCGCACGTTGAGGCTCTGGAAGTCGTCGCCGCGCGTGATCTTGATCGGCGACGAAGTGCGCGTCTCGACGCCGGTGAGTACCGCGTCGTGCGTGTCGAAGCCCTTGATCTTGCGGCCGAAGGCGGGGAAGGCCTCGCGCATCGCTTCGATGGCGTAGGCGGGCAGGGCCTTGTGCAGGTCGGTCGGCGTCACGCCCGGCTTGTACGAGGGGACCACGCTGCCGAGCGCGGTGGAAGGCTTGCCGGCGATGAAGTCGCCCACCAGCTGGCCGGGCGCGCGGTAGTCGCCGCCGCCGAGCACGAAGGCGTTGCTTTCCAGCTCGCGCTGCAGCGCGATGCCTGCGAGCGCATCGCCCGGGGAATTCGATTCCCATCCTGGGAAATCGCGCGGGTCGATGCCCACCACGATGCCCGCGTTGGCGTTGCGCTCGTTGCGCGAGTACTGGCTCATGCCGTTGGTGACCACGCGGCCCGGCTCGCTGGTGGCCGCGACCACGGTACCGCCCGGGCACATGCAGAAGCTGTAGACCGAGCGGCCGTTGCTCGCGTGGTGCACCAGCTTGTAGTCGGCCGCGCCCAGCAGCGGATGGCCCGCGTGGCGACCCCAGCGCGCGCGGTCGATGAGGCCCTGCGGATGCTCCACGCGGAAGCCGATGGAAAAGGGCTTGGCCTCGATGTGCACGCCGCGCGCATGCAGCATCGCGAAGGTGTCGCGCGAGCTGTGGCCCAGCGCCATCACGACGTGGTCGGCGCGAAGCTCGCTCGTCTGGCCGGTGGCCTGGTCGAGCACGGTGAGGCCGCGAAGGTGGCCGCTTTCGATGCGCACGTCGGTCACGCGCTGCTCGAAGCGGATGTCGCCGCCCAGCGCCACGATCTGCTCGCGGATGTTCTCGACCACCTTCACCAGCTTGAAGGTGCCGATGTGGGGATGCGCGACGTAAAGAATTTCGGGCGGCGCACCGGCCTTCACGAACTCTTCCATCACCTTGCGGCCGAGGAAGCGCGGGTCCTTGATCTGGCTGTAGAGCTTGCCGTCGGAGAAAGTGCCGGCGCCGCCTTCGCCGAACTGCACGTTCGACTCGGGGTTGAGCTCGCTCCTGCGCCACAGGCCCCAGGTGTCGCGGGTGCGCTGGCGCACGGTCTTGCCGCGTTCGAGCACGATGGGGCGGAAGCCCATCTTCGCGAGCATCAGCGCCGCGAAGATGCCGCAGGGGCCGAAGCCGATCACCACGGGCCGCGTCGACAGGCCCTTGGGCGCGCTGGCCGGGGGCGTGTAGCGCATGTCGGGCGCCGGCTGGATGTGCGGATGGCCCGCGTGCCTGGCGAGCAGGGCGGCTTCGAGCTTCGCGTCCGACAGCTGCACGTCGCAGATGTAGACGGTGAGCAGCTCGGCCTTGCGGGCATCGAAGCTGCGCTTGTAGATGGTGTGGGAAGCGATCGCTTCGAGTGGGACGCCGAGCGTCCTGGCGATCAGTTCGGCCAGCGCCTCTGGCGCGTGGTCGAGCGGGAGTTTGAGTTCGGAGATTCTCAGCATGGCGTGGGGCTTGTGACTATCAAGCAGCCAGCAATTTTACTCGCCCCCAGGCTGCGCGACACTGCGTGTCGCTACGCCAACCCCCTACCGGGGGCAACACCGACGGCCCGGCAAAGCCGGTTCCGTGGTGTTTCGCGACAAGAACCTTCAGGCCGGCAGAAAGCCCTCTACGGACAGATAGCGCTCGCCCGTGTCGTAGTTGAAGCCCAGCACCACCGCATCGGGCGCGAGCGACGGCAGCTTCTGCGCGATGGCCGCGAGCGTGGCGCCCGAGGAGATGCCCACCAGGATGCCTTCCTCGCGCGCGCAGCGGCGGGCCATTTCGCGCGCGGGCTCCGCGTCGACCTGCAGCACGCCGTCGAGCAGCGAGGTGTCGAGGTTCTTTGGGATGAAGCCCGCGCCGATGCCTTGGATGGGGTGCGGCGAAGGCTGGCCGCCCGAGATGACCGGCGATGCCACCGGCTCCACCGCGAACACCTGCAGCTTGGGCCACTTCTTCTTGAGCACCTTCGCCACGCCGGTGATGTGGCCGCCCGTGCCCACGCCGGTGATCAGCACGTCGATGCCGTCGGGAAAGTCGGCGGCGATTTCCTCGGCCGTGGTGCGCACGTGCACGTCGATGTTGGCGGGGTTGTTGAACTGCTGCGGCATCCATGCGCCGGGCGTGCCGGCCACGATCTCTTCCGCGCGGGCGATGGAGCCCTTCATGCCGTTGGCGCGCGGCGTGAGGTCGAAGGTGGCGCCGTACGCCAGCATCAGGCGGCGGCGCTCCACCGACATGCTGTCGGGCATCACCAGGATCAGCTTGTAGCCCTTGACGGCCGCCACCATCGCCAGGCCGATGCCGGTGTTGCCCGAGGTCGGCTCGACGATGGTGCCGCCGGGCTTGAGCGCGCCGCTCTTCTCGGCGTCTTCCACCATCGCGAGCGCGATGCGGTCCTTGATCGAGCCGCCGGGGTTGGCGCGCTCGGACTTGATCCACACCTGCTGCTTCGCATTGCCGAACAGGCGGTTGATGCGGATGTGCGGCGTGTTGCCGATGGTCTGGAGGATGTTCTGGGCCTTCATGGATGCAATCTCCTTGGATCGATGCGTTTGTCGGACGGACAACGCGCATTGTGAGACCAGCCCGTGTGCCTTCGGCCCCGATCTCCCTGATCGGCCGCGGAGTGCCTTGGCAGAATGGCCGGATGAAACTGGTGTTCATCCATGGGCCGGTCGCTTCCGGCAAGCTGACGATCGCGCGGGCGCTGGGGCAGCTCAGCGGCTTCGCGGTCTTCCACAACCACCTGGTCGTCGACGCCGTCGCGGCGGTGTTTCCCTTCGGCTGCGAGAGCTTCATGAAGCTGCGCGAGCAGATGTGGCTCGCCACCATGCGCGAGGCCGCGCGAACTGGGCGCTCGCTGATCTTCACCTTCGCGCCGGAGCCTTCGGTGGCTGCCGATTTTCCGCAGCGCGTGGTCGAGACCGTGGCGGCCGAGGGCGGCAGCACGGCATTCGTCCAGCTGAAGCTGTCGCGCGACGAGCAGGAGAAGCGCATCGATGCCGCGAGCCGGGCCGAATTCGGAAAGCTGCGCTCCCTCGAACTGCTGCGGCAGCTGCGCGACCAGTTCGAAGCGTGCGAGCGTGCGATGCCGCCCGGCGAGGTGGTCATCGACACCGCCGTGACGCAGCCGCAGGAGGCTGCACGCGAGATCGCCCGCGTGCTGGCGCTGTAGGCCCGGCGCCGCGCCGGGCGATAATCCACCCCGTGAAGCACGCCAGACCGCCGCTGGTGCAAGTGCCGAAAGGCCGCACTGGAGGAACGTCCGGACTGCACAGGACAGCGCAGGAGTTAACGACTCTCCACCGTGAGGTGAGGATCAGAGCAACAGAGACGAGCCGATTCAGTTCGGGTGAAACGGGCAATCTCTGCGCGCAGCAACACCAAGTAGGCCAGTATCGAGGTGGTTCCGCTGAGCTGGCGGGTAGGTGGCATCGAGCCGTCTGGTGACAGGCGGCCCAGAGTAATGGCGGTCACGCCGCGGGTTCCGCAAGGAGCTCGCGGTGCACAGAATCCGGCTTATCGGCGGGCTTCACACTTTTCTTTCTCTCCCTTTCCGTTTTTTCACGTCCTTCGGCCCTGAAGGCGGGCGCGAGCCTTGCCGCCTGCAAGGATTGGTAGTTACCCGTATAATCGATAGCATGCTAATTAATAGGCGGCTATCGTGAACGACCAAGCCAATATCCAACCGACGCGCGAACAGGCACTGATGCGCCTCGGCACGTCGCTGGCGGTGCTGCAGCGCGGCTACCGCGCCGCGGCGGACAAGGCGGTGGCGCATGTGGGCGTGTCGCAGACGCTGGCCTATCCGATCGTGATGCTCGGGCGCATGAACGGCGATGTGCGCCAGGGCGTGCTGGCCGAGGCGCTGGGCATCGAGGGCCCGTCGCTGGTGCGCTCTGTCGACCAGCTGGTGGAAGCCGGCCTCGTCGAGCGCCGCGAAGACCCGGCCGACCGCCGCGCCAAGACCCTGCACCTCACCGAGGCCGGCAAGGCCGTCTGCGAACCCATCGAGGCGGCGCTGACGCTGATGCGGGTGTCGCTGTTCGACGGCGTGTCCGACGAGGACGTCGCCGCCTGCCTGCGCGTGTTCAGCGTGCTCGAGGAGCGCATGGGCGTGCGTGCCGTGCAGAGCCTGCCGCCGCTCGCGCCGACGCAGGAAGGGCGCAGGTAGCAGCAGATGGCCTCGTTCAGCCTGCCGCGCTTCAGCCGCGCGGAGATCCTCTTTTCCGGCAAGAGCTTCGCCGCGGCCATGCTGGCGATGTACCTCGCCAGCCGCGCCGGCCTGCCGCGTCCGTTCTGGGCGCTCATGACCACCTACGTCGTCGCCCATCCGCTGGCCGGCGCGGTGCGCTCCAAGGCGGTCTACCGTTTCCTCGGCACGCTCATCGGCAGCACCGCCACCGTGCTGCTGGTGCCGGCGCTGTCCAACGCGCCCGAGCTGCTCACGCTGGTGCTCGCGCTGTGGGTGGGGCTGTGCCTGTGCATTTCGCTCTTCGACCGCACGCCGCGCTCCTATGTGTTCATGCTCGCGGGCTACACGGCGGCGCTGATCGGCTTTCCGTCGGTGCAGACGCCGCTCGCGCTGTTCGACACCGCCGTGGCCCGCGTGGAGGAAATCGGCCTGGGCATCTTCTGCGCCACGCTCATCCACAGCCTCGTGCTGCCCGCGGGGCTCGCGCCGATCGTGCTGGGCCTGCTCGACCGCACGCTGCAGGACGCGCGCAAGTGGCTGGGCGACCTCTTCCAGCCCGCCGGCCGAAGCA
The DNA here is from genome assembly GCF_048302515.1 of Variovorax sp. 350MFTsu5.1. NCBI lineage: Bacteria > Pseudomonadati > Pseudomonadota > Betaproteobacteria > Burkholderiales > Comamonadaceae > Variovorax > Variovorax sp. 350MFTsu5.1. Next base: position 1,066,595 of record NZ_CP157620.1, read on the forward strand.
GTGCCGAGCCACGGCGCCTCGACGACGACCGCCGCCGCCTCGCCGGCGACATCACGCAGCTGCGCCTTCTCTCCACCCACGTTCCCTTCGACACCACTCACCTGCGCTGGACCGCCGGCGCCATCCGCGCGATGCAGGACCGCGTCGCCGCGCTCACGCCCGCGCTCTCCGCCGTCGAAGACCGCCTGCTGGCGCTGGAGCAGGCCGAAGGCGTCATCGCCCCCGACGTGGCCGCCGTGCTCGCGAAGGCCGCTCAGTGGTTGCGTGAAGAGGCCGACGGCCCCGGCGACGCCGCTGCCCGTGCTGCGCGCCTGCAGGAGTTGCGCCGCGCCATCGACGCCCTGGGCGCCACGCCGCCCGACGCCGATCCGCAGGCCCGCTGGGGCAGCGCGCTGCGCATCGGCCTCGCGGGCCGCCTCGAAGAGCTCGTCGACGGCTGGAACGCCTGCGCCCAGTTGCGCCAGGACATAGACGAGGGGCTGAAGGGCGCCGCGCCGCTGCGCCGCACGGCCGCGCTCGGCAGCCGGGTGCTGCACCGCGACTACGGCATGGCGCTGCTGTCGGCGCTGGCCGCCGTCATCGCCATCTGCCTGTGCGGCGCGTTCTGGATCGTCACCGGCTGGCCCATGGGCTCGGCCGCGACCATGATGGCCGCCGTCTTCTGCTGCTTCTTCGCGACGATGGACGACCCCGTGCCGGCGATCCACGGCTTCCTGAAGTGGACGCTGTGGTCCATCCCGATCTCGGCCGTCTACGTGCTGGTGCTCATGCCCACGGTGCAGGACTTCGGCATGCTGGTGGTCATCTGTGCGCCGCTCTTCCTGCTGCTGGGTTTCTACCTGCCGCGTCCCACGCACTTCATGCCCGCGATGGCGCTGATCTTCGGCGTGTGCGGCACGCTGGCGATGCACGACACCGCCAGCTCCGACCTGGTGAGCTTCATCAACAGCATGATCGGCCAGATCGTCGGCGTGGTCGTCGCCGCGCGCGTGACGCGTCTCGTGCGCTCGGTGGGCGCCGACTGGAGCGCGCGGCGCATCCAGCGCGCCACCTGGCGCGAGCTGGGCGACATGGCCGCCTCGTCGCATCCGCAGTACGCGCAGAGCGACGCCTACGCCGTTCGCATGCTCGACCGCATCGGCCTGCTCGCGCCGCGCATCGCGCAGGCCGGCGGCACCGTCGAGGGCGTGGCCGCCAACGACGCGCTGCGCGACCTGCGCATGGGTGCCGACATCGCGGTGCTGCAGCGTGTGCGCGGCCAGCTGCCGCTGGCCACTTCGGCCGCGCTGCTGGGCGGCATCTCGCGCTTCTTCCGACAGCGCGCGGAGGGCCGCATGAATCCGCGCCCGCCCGGCCTGCTGCCGCAGATCGACGAGGCGCTCGGCGCCGTGCTCGATGCGCGCGACACCGCGTCGTCGTCGTCTTCTTCTTCAGCCTCGCGCTCGGCCGTCACCGCACTGGTGGGCCTGCGCCGCAATCTCTTTCCCGACGCGCCGCCCTCGCTCGCGGGCACGTCCCTCACTTCGCAAGGAGCTTCCGCATGATCGGCGAAGCCAGCTTCTACGGCCTGTACCTGCCCTGGATCATGGTGCTCGCGCTCGCGGCGCTGCTCGTGCTGTGGGGCGTGCGCCGCCTGCTCGCGGCCACCGGCGCCTATCGCTGGGTGTGGCACCCGGCCCTCTTCGACATGGCGCTCTACCTGCTGCTGCTCTACGCGCTCAGCCGCGCCAGCGCCTACCTCCAATGACAACAACGAGATTCCAATGAAAGCCGCCCGAACTTCCGACGACAGCAATCCGTGGGCCCAGCGCCTGGGCCGCGTTCTCTTCACCCTGGCCGTGGTCGCCGCCGCCGTGTGGGCCGGCCTGCGCCTGTGGGACCACTACGAACTCGCGCCGTGGACGCGCGACGGCCGCGTGCGCGCCAACGTCGTGCAGATCGCGCCCGACGTCTCGGGCCTGGTCACGGCAGTGCCCATCCACGACAACCAGCCGGTAGCCGCCGGCGCGCTGCTCTTCGAAGTGGACCGCGCGCGCTACGACCTCGCCGTGCGCCAGGCGCAGGCCGCGCTCGCGGCGCAACGCGCCGTGAGCGCGCAGGCCCAGCGCGAGAACGCGCGCAATGCCGGCCTCGACGAGCTGGTGTCGAAGGAGTCGCGCGAACAGACCCGCTCGCGCGTCGAGCAGATGCAGGCGGCGGTCGCGCAGGCCGAAGTGGCGCTCGACTCGGCCCGCCTCAACCTGCAGCGCGCCCAGGTGCGCGCACCGGCCGACGGCCTGGTCACCAACCTCGACCTGCGCCAGGGCAGCTACGCCGCGGCGGGCCGGCCGGTGCTCGCGCTGGTCGATGCGCAGTCGTTCTACGTCGAAGGCTATTTCGAGGAAACCAAGCTGCCGCGCATCCACCTCGGCGACCGCGTGCGCGTCACGCCCATGGGCGGCGGCGCTGTGCTCGAAGGCTCGGTCGAGAGCGTGGCCGCCGGCATCGCCGACCACGACCGCTCCACCAGCGCCAACCTGCTGCCCAGCGTGAATCCCACCTTCAACTGGGTGCGGCTCGCGCAGCGCATTCCGGTGCGCGTCAAGCTCGATCCGCTGCCGCAGGGCGCGCGCCTCGTCGCGGGCCAGACGGTCACGGTGCAGGTGCTGGAGAACAAGCCGGCGCAGAAGACGGCGGCAACGGCTTCCACGCCACAGAAGGGATGAACGACATGACCAGCTTCGCATTCCGCATCGCATCGCTGGCCGCCGCCGCCGCGCTCGCGGCCTGCGCGGCGGTCGGCCCCGACTACAAGCAGCCGCCCGAGGCGCTGGCCAGCCAGCCTGCAGCGGGCAAGCCCTTCGCAGAGGCGCCCGCCAACGCGGCGCCGCTGCCCGCCCACTGGTGGCGCCTGTACCACGACCCGCTGCTCGACAAGCTGGTCGAACAGGCCCTCGCGCACAACACCGACCTGCGCCAGGCCGTGGCGAACCTCGAGCGTGAACGCGCCATCGAGGACGAGACCGCCGGCGCCAGGTACCCCACCATCGGCGTCAACGGCGGCCCCTCGTTCGGCCACGTCTCGGGCCTGTCGCTGCTGCAGAAGGGCTACGAGCCGCCGAGCACCTTCAACTACAGCGCGGGCGCGTCGCTCTCCTACCAGGTCGACCTGTTCGGCCAGATCCGCCGCGCCATCGAAGCGTCGCAAGCCAGCACGCAGTCCGCCGAAGCCGCGCTCGACCTCGTGCGCGTGAACGTCGCGGCCGGCACCGCGCGCGCGTACGCCGAAGCCTGCTCCACCGGCCTGCGGCTGCAGATCGCGCAGAAGTCCGTTTCGCTGCAGCAGGACGCCGTCAACGTCACCGACCGCCTGCAGCGCGCGGGCCGTGCCGGCGCCATCGACGCGAACCGCGCACGCGCGCAGCTGCAGCAGCTCAATGCCGCGCTGCCGCCGCTGAAGGCCGAGCGCCAGGGCGCGCTCTACCGTCTCGCCACGCTCACCGGCGCGCCGCCGCAGGACTTTCCGCGCGAGGTGGCCGACTGCACCGTGCCGCCGCGCGTGGCCGGCGTGCTGCCGGTGGGCGACGGCGCCGCGCTGCTGCGCCGCCGCCCCGACATCCGCCAGGCCGAACGCAGCCTCGCCGCATCGACCGCGCGCATCGGCGTGGCGACTGCGGAGCTCTATCCGAAGGTCACGCTGGGGCTCTCGGGCTCTTCCGCGGGCCATGCCGACGGCTTCGGCCGCAAGGACACCTTCGCCTGGAGCCTGGGCCCGCTGATTTCCTGGACCATTCCCAACACCGGCGTCGCGCAGGCCCGTATCGCGCAGGCAGAAGCCGGCACGCGCGCCGCGCTCGCCAAGTTCGACGGCACCGTGCTCACCGCGCTGCGCGAGACCGAGACCGCGCTCGCCACCTACGCACGCGAGCTCGACCGCCGCGCTGCCCTGCAGGCCTCGCGCGACGAGAGCGCCAAGGTCGCGGCGCAGGCGCGCCAGCTCTACCAGAACGGCCGCACCGGCTACCTCGATTCGCTCGACGCCGAACGCTCGCTGGCCGCCAGCGAAGCCGCGCTCGCGGCCAGCGAGGCGCAGCTGGCCGACGACCAGGTGGTGCTGTTCATGGCGCTGGGCGGCGGCTGGGAGCTTGACGAAGCCCATCTCGCGCAGGGCTCGACGCCGGCCAGCATCAAGCAATGACGCCGACATCCGCTCAGCCGCCGCGCCGCCCGCACGCGCCGCTGTGGCTGCTCGCTCTGGTCACCTTCAGCGGCACGCTGGCCATGCACATCTTCGTGCCCGCGCTGCCCATCGCCGCGAAGGGCCTGGGCGCCGGCATCGGGCAGATGCAGATGACGGTGAGCCTCTACATCCTCGGTCTCGCGCTGGGCCAGCTGGTGTACGGCCCGCTGGCCGACCGCTTCGGGCGGCGTCCGGTGCTGCTGGGCGGGCTGGGCATCTACTGCGTGGCGGGCCTGGCCGCGGCGCTCGCGCCCGAGGTGCACTCGCTCATTGCGGCGCGGCTCTTCCAGGCGGTGGGCGGCTGCTCGGGGCTCGTGCTGGGCCGCAGCATCGTGCGTGATACGGCCGAGCCGCAGGAGGCCACGCGCCGCCTCGCGCTGATGAACCTGATGGTCACCGTCGGACCCAGCCTCGCGCCGCTGATCGGCGGGGCGCTCGCCACCACGCTGGGCTGGCGCTCGATCTTCTATGCGCTCTTCGGCCTGGGCGTGGTCGGTTTTCTCTTCACCTGGCGCATGCTGCCGGAGACCGGTGCGCCCGGCGCCGCCGTGAACGCCCGCGAGCTCGGGCGCAACTACCGCAAGCTGCTGGCCTCGCCGGCCTTCCTGGGCTTCTCCGTCGGTGGCGGCTGCGCCACCACGTCGATGTACGCCTTCATCGCCTCGGCGCCCTTCATCTTCGTCGACCAGTTGCACCGGCCGGCGCACGAGGCGGGCATCTACCTCGCGATCCTGGTGTCGGGCGTGTGGCTCGGCAGCTTTCTCACCAGCCACCTGATCTCGCGGGTGCGCGTCGACCGCCTGATGACGCGATCGAACGCATTGAGCGTGGTGGCGGCCTTCGTGCTGCTCGGCGCGGCGCTCAGCGGCCATCTCTCGGTGCCACTGATCGTCGCGTGCATGTTCCTCTTCACCGTCGGCGTGGGCATGGCCTCGCCGCCGGCACTCACGCAGGCGATCAGCGTCAACCCGCAGGTCATCGGCTCGGCCTCGGGCCTCTACGGCTTCACGCAGATGGCCGTGGGCGCGCTGTGCACCGCGCTCGCGGGCATGGGGCACACGAACCCGGCGCTGGCATCGGCCATCGTGCTGGCGGGAGCGGGCATCGTGGCGCAGCTGTCGTTCGCGGTTGCGCTGCGCACGCAGAAGCGCGCGGCAGCAGCAGAGGCAGCGGCAACAAGCCTCAGCGCGTGAACAGCCACCCGCCCTTGGGCTGGCGCACCAGTTCGTGGCGCTTGACGGCGCGCTCTTCGCCGTCGTCGCCCACGTAGACCACCTCGAAGCGCAGCAGCTTGGGCGAGACCATCTTCCAGTTCTGGATGCGCTTCACCGTCACGCAGGCGGTCTTGTCGTGGTACTGCATCTCGGCCATCGGGCCGCCCTGGAAGCCGGTGCCGTCGAACAGGCGCCCGGGCGCGGCGAAGGGGTTGAGCACCGCGCCGTTGCGCGCCGTGATGCAGCCCTCGGTGCGAACGAAGGACTCGATGGTCGGCGAGGCGCTGCGCACCACCTTGCCCACGGCCGGGCTCGGCGGCTTGCTGGCGATGGCCTCGCGGATGCGCTCGACCTGCTGCTCGGTGATGGGCGCGAGGCCGTCCTTCGACACCACGGGCGGCGGCGGTGCCGGCGGCGGGGGCGGCGGCGCGGGCGTGAGGTAGGAGCACCCCGCCACGAGTGCCAGCGGCACGGTGCAGGCGAGGGCGGCGCCCGGTGTAGCGAACTTCATGACTCAGTCTCTCCCTGAGGGCGGCCCCTGGAGGCCGCGGGCTGAAAATTGCGGGCCGCGCGAATGCGGTGCATCGTCGTTGTCGTCCTCTGTCTTCTCTCTCGACGGTTCCTCTTTTTTCTCTTCTCTGTTCTTGCTGTCGTTGTCAGAAGCGTTCGTGGGGTGCAAGATAGCGCCACTGGCCGGGCTGCAGCCCCGCGAGCGGCACGCGGCCGATGCGGATGCGCCGCATCGCCAGGATGCGAAGGTCCGCGGCGTCGCAGATGTGCGCAATCTGCCCGGGCCGCGCGCCCTTGAGCGCGAAGCGCAGGCCGGTCTGTTCAGCGGTCTGGCGCCCGATGCTCACGCGTGCGGGCGAGCGTTCGAGCCGCGCGAGCACCTCGGGGCTCACTGCGCCGGCCACGTCGACCATCACCTCGTGCTCGAGGAAGGCGGCGTCTTCGTGCAGCTTGCGCTCCACGCGCCATTCCTGCGTGTACGCCACCAGCCCGCTCGCGCCGGCCTCGAGCGGCGTCATGCAGCGCTGCGCCCTTGCATGCGCCGGCAGGAAGCGCAGGCCGGCGCGCTCGGGCTCGTGGTGGTTGGCGGCAACGAGCAGTTCGTGCGCGGTGTCGATGGGCATGCCCGCAGGCTTGTACAGCAGCAGCGTGACGGGCTCCACCGGCTGCGGCTTCACGCCGGCCTCGATCTCCACCCGCTGGTGCGGCAGCACGCGCGACTGCGGCAGCGTCTGCTGCACGCCGTCGACGCGCACCGCGCCGTTCTCTATCAGCAGCTCCGCATCGCGCCGCGACACGCCGGCCTGCGCGGCCACGCGCTTGGCAAGGCGGATGCCTTCGCCGTCGACGGGCGAGGTAGTCGCCATGCCGCTCATCGATGCGCGGCCAGTTGCCGGATGTGCGCCACATGCGCAGCCAGCGAGCGCGCGGCCACCGGCCACATGCGTTCGGGCACGTCGTCGTAAGCCAGCGGCAGCCAGTCGTCGGGCGTGCCCTCGGGCAGCTTCTGCATGGCCGCCGCGATCTTGGCTTCGCGCTTGAGCCGGTGCGCCTTCAGCATGCCGATGGCGGTGCGGGCGAAGCCGATCACGTAGCCATGCGCGGGCAGGATGAAGTCGATGCCGCCCGCCTCGCAGGCCTTGTCGAGCGTGTCCAGCGAATCGAGGTATGCGCCCATGTCGCCGTCGGGCGGATCGATCACCGTGGTGCTGCCATTGAGGATGTGGTCGCCCGAGAACAGCAGGCCGTCTTCCTCCAGCACCAGGCACAGGTGGTTGGCCGCGTGGCCGGGCGTGTGAATCACGCGCAGCGTGTGCGAGACGGCCTCGCCCGCTTCGGTGGTGCCCGAGAGCACCAGGCGCTCGCCGTCGGCCAGTTCGCGCTCGGGCGTGAAGCGCGCGGTGGAGCGTGCCGTCGGCTTCGAGGCCAGCCCGAGGATCGGCGGCTTGCTTGCGTTCTTGCACAGCGCCTGCAGCGGCGCCGCGCCCGGCGAGTGGTCGGCATGCGAGTGAGTGCAGACGATCATGCGGATGTCGCCATGCGTGGCGCGCCACAGGCGGCCGATGTGGTCGAAGTCGTTCGGGCCCGGGTCGATCACGATGTAGCCGGTGGCCGCGTCGCCCACGATGTAGCTGTTGGTGCCAGGGCCGGTCATGATGCTGGCGTTGGGCGCGGTCAGGCGCGTCACGTTCTTCAGCAGCGGCACCGGGGTTTCGCTTTGCCAGTCGAGCGCATGCGCGATCTGGCCGTCTGGGCACACCATCGCGAGTTCGCCGTAGGGCGATTCGTGCTCCATGTAGCGCGCGTCCTCGCCCTTGAGCAGGCCGGCGCGCGGGCAGCTGGTCCACAGCGGCACCTCGCCTGCGCAGGCGGCGAGCAGTCCGTCGACCGTGGCGTAGGTGGCCATGCGCTGCAGCGTGCGCACGGTCGGGAAGATCATGAAGAAGCTGCCGGCCTCGTGGCGCGCGAGCGCATCGGCGGGGCGTACCCAGCAGGGCTCGAACTGCTCGCTCTCGTCGGCGGTGGGCACCTGGCCCTCGGGCATGCGCGCCACCAGGAAGGGCACGTCGAAGCGGCGCGGCAGGTCGCGGTCGGTCATCCAGTGCGCGAAGGTGAAGACGCGGTCGGAATCGAGCACCAGGCCGCGCGCGGCGCACTGGTCTGCGAAGGCTGTGCCGGCCGTGTTGCCGCGGTCCATCGAGGCGACCTCGTCTGCGCTCACCGGCTGGCCGTCGGCCTGGCGGTGCGCGAGCAGGATGCCCAGCTCCTCGAAGGCCTCGCGGATGGCCGCGATGGCCTGCGTGCGCTGTACACGGCTTTGCGTGGGGCGGCGCGTGGCGATGCGCTTGGCGGCCTCGTCGGCCTCGTCGATGTGGCCGCCGGGAAACACGTAGGCACCGGGCGCGAAGCTGGCGGTGGCGGAACGGCGGGTCATGAGCACTTCGATGCCGGCGGCGCTGTCGCGCAGCAGCAGCACCGTGGCGGCCGGGCGCAGGGGCGCGGGCTCGCGTGGGGCGTGTAGTTGTTGGGTGGAGCGGACCATGGGGCGATTATCGGGAGCAGGCGCGATACCTGCATGTCGCGCATAAGCTCATATGGAATCGGGCATCAGCCGCGCGCCACAATGCGCGTGCACCGTCTGTATTGAAGACAAAAGACTGAACGACCGAAAGACTGCCATGGCTCATTCTCCATTCACCCGTCTTGCCAGATTCGCCCGACCCGCCCGTCGCACCGTGCTGCTGGCCGCCGCCTCGCTGGCGACAACCGCCGTCTTCGCCCAGCACGCGGCGCACGACTGGCCGCAGCAACCCGTCACGCTGATCATGGGATTCCCGGCCGGCTCGGGCGTGGACGTGGTGGCCCGCACCATCCAGGAGCCGCTGGCGAAGCAGTTGGGCAAGCCGGTCATCATCGACTACAAGTCGGGCGCCGCGGGCAACATCGCCAGCGACTACGTGGCCCACGCGAAGCCCGACGGCTACACGCTCTCCTTCGGCACCGCCGCCACGCACGGCAGCAACGCCGCGCTCTACAAGAAGCTGCCCTTCGACGTGGAGGCCGACTTCGTGCCGGTGGCGCCGGTGCTCGACGTGTCGAACGTGCTCACCATCAATTCCGACGTGATCAACGTCAAGACCTTGAAGGAATTCGTCGAGCTGGTCAAGGCCAACCCCGGCAAGTACAACTATGCGTCTACAGGCAACGGCGCCGGCACGCACATGGCCTTTGCCGAGTTCAATTCGCGCCTGGGCCTGAACATGGTGCACGTGCCCTACAAGGGCGGCCCCGAGGCCATCACGTCGGTGGTGCGCGGCGAGACCTGCTGCATCATGAACCAGGTGCAGACCGTGCTGCCGCACTACAAGGCCGGCAAGGTGCGCCTGCTGGGCGTGACCACCGCGGCGGCCGTGCCCGCGGTGAAGGAGGTGCCCACCATCGCATCGAGCGGCCTGCCCGGCACCAAGGGCTTCGACAGCTCGATCTGGTTCGGCATCTTCGCGCCCAAGGGCACCGACCCGCAGATCGTCGACAAGCTCAACGCGGCGGTGAAGGCGGTGCTCGAGACGCCCGAGATCCGCGAGCGCTTCGAGAGCCAGGGCAACACCGTGCGCATCGAGTCGCCGGCACAGTTCAAGAAGACCGTGCACGACAACCGGGTGAAGTGGGCCGAGGTCGCGAAGGCGGCGAACATCAGCATCGACTGATGCTGGTGCTCAGAGCGTCTTCGTCAGCGTGAGGATGAAGCGCGCCTTGTTCGGCGAGTAGGTCTGCCTGCCCAACGGCCCGAAGCCCAGGTCGATGCCCGGATTGCTCACGGACAGATACGCGCTCTGCCTGTTGGCTCCCTGCACCGAGCCTGCCAGCGAGAGCCCGTTGCCGAAGTCGTAGCTCGCGCCCACGTTGTAGTCGACGTAGCTCTTGTAGCCCAGGCTGCGGATGTCGCTCGACATGTTCGTGTAGCCCACGGCCGCCTTCAGCGTGAGCTTGGGCGCGATCTCCTTGCTGTAGGCGAGGTTCAGGTAGCCGGTGTTGGTGCCCTTGAGGCCCGAGCCGGCCTTGTTGCCCGCATAGCCGAAGTAGTCCTTCGACACCGTGTGCGAGTACTTCAGCGTGAACGAGCCGATGGTCTCGTCGGTGTAGCCCGCGCTTCCGTAGAGCTCGGTGGTGTTGCCCGAGGAGTTGCCCGGGTAGATGTACGTGAGCGCGCCCACGTCCATGTCGAAGGGGCCGGCCTTGAACTTGTAGCCGCCGTAGATGTCGCTTTCGATGCTGTTGCCCTTGAGCCAGTTGACGCTCGAATTCCAGTTGCCCAGGTAGAAGCCGCTGTCGCCGAAGGCGTAGTCGAAGCCGCCCTGGATGGCGGGCTTGAAGGCGCTGGTCTTGGCGTAGTCGTTCTTGCCGAGCATGTCCTGGTCCTGGCCGCGGAACTTGTAGTCGGTGGTGAGCGACACATTGCCGCTGAGCTGTGCGCTCGCGAGCACCGGCAGGGCGCCCAGGGTGGGAAGAACGAGCATCGGCAGTGCGATGCGCAGAAGGTTTTTCATCGAAGAAATCGCTGACGAATGGAGGAGCCGGCAGCGTAGGGGCGGGCGTCTAAACGCCACGTAAAAATCGAAGCCCGCTGCGCAAAAGTTTCATCGCAGCGCTGGCCGAGATGGAGCTACGAAGCCTCTTGCCTGGCCGCCGACACCGCGGCGCGCAGTGCCAGCAGATAGCTGTCCACCCCGAAGCCGCAGATCTGCCCCTTCACGATCTCGGCAAAGACCGACTTGTGCCGGAACTCCTCGCGCGCGTGGATGTTCGACATGTGCAGCTCCACCACCGGGCAGGTCAGTATCGCGAGCGCATCGCGTATGCCGTAGCTGTAGTGGGTCCACGCGCCGGCGTTGATCAGCACCGCGTCCTTGCCCTGTTCGAAGGCCTGGTGGATGCGCTCGCACATGGCACCTTCGCTGTTCGTCTGGTAGCTCTCCACCTCCGCGCCGAGCTCGCGGCCGAGCGCCTGCAGCGCAGTGTCGATCTGCGCCAGCGTGGTGGTTCCGTACTGCTCCGGGTCGCGCTTGCCGAACATGTTGTGGTTGATGCCGTGAAGCATGAGCACGTTCATCGCGGTTTCCTTTCCTGGTGTTGATGATTCGGTCGGCTGTGGCCTCACGGTCAGCGCGAGGACTGCCATGAGGCCAGGAGCTTGCGCGCCGCGTTGCACGCCCTCGCGGCACGCTCCGCGGCTGCGAGTGCCGGATGGGTACTGCCGGTCGGCACTTCCACGCCGACGGGAATGTCCCGCGGCAGTGCATCCATGAAGGCCTTCAGCGGCAACTCGCCTTCGCCGGGGAACAGTCGTCCTTCGCGCGCCTCGGCCACGAGGCCTGCATCCGTCGGGTCCTGCCGCGGCGCATCACAGAGCTGCACCGAGCCCAGCGCGCCAGCCGGTACCTCCCGCAGCATCGCGGCGGTGCCGCCGCAGCGGAACAAATGCAGTACGTCGATCAGCAGGCGCCCGTTGGCCCGTCCCGCGCGCTCGACGATCGAGAGCGCCTGCTGCAGCGTGCCGATGACGCGAAAGCGCATGAACTCCAGGTCCACCCCGAGGCCGGCCCCCGCCGCGAGGTCGCACAGCTCGCCGAAGCGATCGACGAGGCGATACGTGTCGGCATCGTCGCCCGACACATTGATGCGGCTGGCGCCCAGCTCCGCGGCCAGCGCCACCACCGCAGCGAACTCGCCGATGCGGACCCCGGGTGTCAGCGGAATGAACTCGACGTCGTGAATGCCCACGCCGGCATCGGCCATCCGACGGCGCCACACCGGCACCGTGGCAACACTCGGCGGATACGAGACCGCACCGGGCGCGGCAGGAAGGATACGGATGCCGACGCTCTGGAAACCGGCTTCGGCGGCCAGGTCGAACAGCGCGGGAGGCGCCACCTCGAGCACCGTGAGATGGGCAAGCGACAAGGGTGTCATTTGTGCAGCACCTGTCCCAGGAAATCGCGCAGCCTCGCGTGCTTCGGGGCCCCGAAGAACTCCTCGGGCGAGGCTTGCTCGACGATCTCGCCGCGGTCCATGAAGAGCACCCGGTCGGCCACGGCGCGCGCGAAGCCCATCTCGTGCGTCACGCACAGCATCGTCATGCCTTCCTCGGCAAGGCCGGTCATGGTGTCGAGCACTTCCTTCACCATCTCGGGGTCGAGCGCGGAGGTCGGCTCGTCGAACAGCATGATCCGCGGCGTCATGCACAGCGCCCTGGCGATGGCAACGCGCTGCTGCTGTCCGCCCGAGAGTTGTGCCGGGTACTTCCTCGCGTGTTCGGGAATTCGCACGCGCGACAGGTACTTCATCGCCGTGGCCTCGGCTTCGGCCCTGCCCGTGCCGCGCACCTTCATCGGCGCGAGCATGCAGTTCTCCAGAACCGTGAGATGCGGAAACAGGTTGAACTGCTGGAACACCATGCCGACCTCGGCGCGCACCGCCTTGACGTTCCTCGCGTCGGCGCCCAGGTCGATGCCGCCGACGACGATGCGGCCCTTCTGGTAGGGCTCCAGCCGGTTGATGCAGCGGATGGTCGTCGACTTGCCGGAGCCCGATGGCCCGCAGATGACGATGCGCTCGCCCTTGCGCACTTTCAGGTCGACGTCGGTCAGCACCTGCATCGTGCCGAACCACTTGCTGACCTTTTCCATCGTGATCACGGTTTCCGCGCCGACCGCATGCGGCATGGCGTGGTCCGGCGCGATGCCGCAGTCGTTGGAAATCATGGTGTGCCGGCTCCCAGGGGCTTGCGCCGTCACTTCGCCACCACGCGGGGCAGGGCGGACTCGGTCTCGCCGGTGGCGGGCAGGTCCTTGTCCATGTCCTGTCCGATCCACTTCCTGTAGAGCGCGGGCAGCTCGCCGCTGGCGAGCTTGCGCGCGATGAAGTCGTTGATGTAGCCGACCCATTCGCGCTCGCCCGGCCGCACCGTGGCGCCTTGGAAACCACGGGCTACCACCAGCTTGACCTCGTACTTGCCCGCGCCCGCGACCTGCGCGATGGGGCCCAGTTGCGAGTTCGCGGCGCCGGCCAGATCCACCTGGCCCGACAGCAGGGCCTGCACGGCGGCGGCGTCGTCGTCGAAGCGCTGGATAGTGGCGCCGGTGCGCGCCTGCGTCACCGACGAGTCCTGCACGCTGCCGCGCGGCACGCCGATGCGCAGGCCCTTCAGGTCGGCGTAGCTCTTCATCGGCGGCGTGCCCGCCTTGCCGATCAGAACGGTCTCCAGGTACGAGTAAGGCCGGGAGAACAGCACGACCTTCTGCCGGTCGGCAAGGATCGTGACCACCGCCGCGAGCACGTCGACCTGCCCGGTCAGCAGCGCCGCCGTGCGGTTGGCCACCGTCACCGGCGTGAACTCGGGCCTGACGCCCAAGTCCTTCGCGAGCATTTCCGCGAACTCGATGTCGTAGCCCGTCAGCTTGCCGCTCTTGTCGCTGAACCCCCAGGGCACCTGGGCCACCTGCGCGCCGATCTTCAGCACGCCGGCCTTCTTGATGTCGGCCACTTTCTGCGCCTGCGCGAGGCCTTGCACCGCCAGGCCCAGCAGCAGCGTGAGCGCGGCGCGGCGGATGAATTGTCGAGACATGGTTTGCTCCTCGGGTGGATGCGGAGAGGTCCGCGGTTTCTTGTCTGTCGGAAACGGAATCAGTGGGTGGAGGCGAAGCGCCGCTCCAGTCGCGCGCTGTAGCGCGACAGCGGAAAGCAGATGGCGAAGTAGCAGGCTCCCACCAGCCCGAAGGCGAGCAGCGGCTTGTACGTGATGCTGGAAACCAGCTGGCCCGAGCGCGAGAGCTCGACGAAACCGATGATGGCCGCCAGCGAGGTCCCCTTGATGAGCTGCACCAGGAAGCCTACCGTCGGTGCGAACGACATGCGAAGCGCCTGCGGCAGCACCACGTGGCGCATGCGCGTGCCGTAGCCGAGCCCCAGCGCGGCGGCGGCCTCGGTCTGCCCGCGCGGCACCGCCTGAATGCCGCCGCGCCAGATCTCGCCGAGGAAGGCGCCGGCATGCAGCGTCAGCCCCACGGCCGCAGCCACCCAGACGTTCACCTTCCACCCGAGCACCGGCAATCCGTAGAAAACCAGGAACAGCTGAAGCAGCATCGGCGTGCCCTGGAAAAAGTCGATGAAGGCGCCCGCGGCGATGCGCAGCCCTTTCCAGGGCGAGGTGCGCGCCAGCGCCACCAGCAGCCCCGCCAGGCCACCGCCCATGAAGGCGATGGCGGACAGCATCAGCGTGGCGCCCATGCCGGCGGCGACGAGCCAGAACTCGGTCAGCGTGAAGTCGCGGATCATGCTTGCCTCCTCACCGCGCGGGATAGGAGAAGTACAGCCGGTCGATCGCCTTGAAGAGCGTCGAGAAGATCGTCGACATCGCCAGGTAGAGCAGCGCCGCGACGATGTAGACCTCGAAGCTGCGGAAGGTGGCCGAGTCGATGTTCTGCGCGACCGACGTCAGCTCTTCGGCCGAGATCGACGAGACGATGCTGGTCGTCAGCAGCAGCATCACGAACTGCCCCGTCAGCGCCGGATAGATGGTCCGCAGCGCGGGCTTGAGGACGACGTGGCGCAGCGTCTGCAGGGGGCTCAGGCCGAGGGCCGCGCCGGCCTCGAACTGTCCGCGCGGCACCGACTCGATGCCCGTGCGCAGGATCTCCGCGCAGAAGGCCCCCAGGTTCAGGCTCAGCGCCAGCACCGCCGCCGCGTTCGGCGTGAGGCTCACCCCGAGCGATGGCAGCCCGAAGAAGACGAACAGCACCTGCACCAGGAACGGCGTGTTGCGGATCAGCTCGATGTAGGCCTCGGCGAACCAGCGAAGCCCTGCCAGCGGCGACCGTCTGGCCAGCACGGTCAGCAGTCCGGCGGCCAGGCCGATGGCCACCGACACCGCGGAAAGCCGCAGTGTCAACCAGCAGCCTTCGGCGAAGGCTTCCCAATGCGGCATCAGCACCGCGAAGTCGAATGTGTAGCTCATGGCTGTTTGCTCTTGTCTCGTGGAGCGGTTGTTGTTGGATCTCTTGTCTGTCTCCGTGCCTTGCGGCGGCCTGCGCGGCCCCCGGCGCCCGCGTCGGGCGGGATGCGCGTGCCTGCGCTACGAAGGCAGCGTCACGCTGCCTCCGCTAGAGGCGGCCTGCGTCACCGCCAGCGTCGCTTCCAGCGTGCGGAAGCCGTCGAGCGCGGAGCACACCGGCTCCTCGCGGCCTTCGATGAGTGCGGCGAAATGACGGATCTGCTCGCTGTAGGGGCAGCCGGTGTGCACGGCGGTGCGCTCCTGCGTCAGCGGGTCGTGCCAGCCCTGGGCGGGCCCCTGGTCCTCGCGGTAGTGCCAGAGCTCCAGGCGCGGCAGCGTCAGCGAGCCCTCGGTGCCCGAGTAGTAGTGCGCGTTGATGTCCTGGCGCGGAAAGCGCTCCGCCTCGCCCACACCCAGGTCCCAGTTCCACGGCGCGGCCGCGGTGTCCGATACCGTGACCGTGCCCAGCGCGCCGTTGCGAAAGCGCAGCGCCACCACGGCCGTGTCCTCGACCTCGAAGCCGCGCACCGCGTTCGAGGCCAGTGCTTGCACGCTCTCGATCTCCCCGTACAGATGGCGCATCAGGTCAATGTCGTGGATCAGGTTGATCAGGATCGGCCCGCCGCCCTGCTGGCGCCGCCACGTCACGTCGAAGTAGTCGCGCGGCTTGAGCCAGGTGCACATCACCGTCGCGCTCACGGGGCGGCCGAGCGCGCCATCGGCGACGATGGCACGGGCCCTGCGCATGATCGGGTTGTGGCGGCGCTGGTGTCCCACCAGCACGGGCAACCCCGTGGCTCTCGACGCCTCGCAGATGCGCCGCCCGTCCTCGAGCGTGTCGGCGATGGGCTTTTCGACCAGCACAGCCGCACCGTGCTCCAGGCATTCGATCGTGATCCGCGCATGGGTCGCGTTCGGCGTGGCGACCACCACGCCCCTGGGCCTGGTCTCGGCGAGCAGCGCGCGATGGTCGGCGAAGCAGGGCACGCCCACCGCACGCGCCAGCTCGGCCGCCGTAGGCGTGGGATCGGCGATGCCGACCAGTTCGGCGTCGGCGCTGCCCAGCACGCGATCGATGTGGGTCTTGCCGATCAGGCCTGCGCCGATGACCGCGATGGGGAGTTTGCTCATGGTCCTTTGTCTCGTCTCGTTGGCTGTGGGAACTGCCGCGGAGTCTAGTAACAACGATAGAAACTACAATCCGCCTTCTGTTGACCCGATATCAACAGATCGTTGATAAAAAGCCATGGACCTGAAAGACCTGGAAGTGTTCTGCGAGGCCGCCCGCCGCTCCAGCTTCGTCGGCGCCTCCCTGGAGATCGGAACCACCTCGGCGCACATCAGCAAGCGCATCGCCATCCTCGAATCCCAGCTCGGCGTGCGCCTGTTCCACCGCACCACGCGGCGCGTGGTGATCACCGAGGACGGCGAGCGCGCCTACCAGTGGGCGCAGCGCATCCTCGACGACGCCAACGCCATGTCGGAAGCCTTCAGCAGCGCCAAAAAGGAGCCCTCGGGGCCGCTGCGGATCGCAACCAGCCAGCGGCTGGGGCGCGAGCATGTGGCGCCCATCCTGTCCGCGCTCGGCAAGCGCTATCCGCGCATCGAGGTCTGGCTGGAGCTGATGGACCGGCGCGTCGACCTGATCACCGAGAACTTCGATCTCGACATCCGCGTGGGCGACCCCACCCAGCCGCGGCTCATCGCGCAGCGCATGGTCGAGAGCCGGCGCATCCTCTGCGCCTCGCCCGACTACCTCGCGCAGCACGGCCACCCGAAGACGGTGGCCGAACTCGCGGAGCACGAGTGCCTGCTGTTCCGCGAGCGCGACCAGCCCTTCGGCAACTGGCGGTTGATGGGTCCCCGGGGCATGGAAGCCGTCAAGGTGACGAGCCGGTTCAGCTCCAACCACAGCGATGTCGTGCGAGGCTGGAGCATCGACGGCAAGGGCATCTGCCTGCTGTCGATCTGGGACGTCGCGCAGCCGCTGATCGACGGCCGCGTGACGCGGGTGCTGCCCGCCTATCACGAGCCGGCCGACATCTGGGCCATGACCAGCACCCGCTCAGCCGGCTCGGCGAAGGTCCGCGTGTGCGTGGAGTTCCTGAAGAAGCGGCTCGCCAACGGGCCGCATGCGTTGAACATCGATCCGGAGGGGCCGAGAAGCTGAGCGGAGGTCCTCAGCCGCCTCGCACGCGCTTCGTGGCGGGCATCGTCATCGCCACCACGCCCGTCACCACGCAGGCCAGCCCGATCCACGCCGTCGGCGCCAGCCGCTCGCCCAGGAACACCACGCCGATCGTCACGCCGATGGGTACGCGCAGGTAGGCCTGGGCGGCGGTGGACATCGGCCCGAGCGTCTTGATGAGCCGGAAGTAGATCGTGAAGGCAAGCGCCGTGGAGAGCACCGCGAGCGCGAGCACCGCCGACATCGACGCGGCCGACGGCGCGAGCGTCCAAGGCCTGTCGATGAGGATGCTCGCTGGCAGCAGCATCGCCGCGCCGCTCACGAGCGATCCAGCCGCCGGCACCATCGGGTCCAGCCCCTTGAACACGCGGCCGAACATCGCGGCGCAGCCGTAGCAGACGGCGGCGGCCACCAGGGCGAGCTGCGCAAGCAGCGAATGCCCGAGCCCGTTCAGCGCCTCGAAGCCCACGATGAGGCAGATGCCCGCGAGGCCCGCGCCCACGCCGAACAGGCGGCGCAGCGTGGGCCTGTCGGCGCCGCCGAGGCCCAGCCCCAGCAGGAAGATGAAGATCGGCGAGGTCGAGTTGAGGATGGTCGCCAGCCCCGCGTCGACGCTGCGCTCCGCCCATGCGATGAGCGTGAAGGGCAGCACGCTGTTGAGGCAGGCCTGCAGCACGAAGCGGCCCCACGTCGCGGGCTCCGTCGGCAGCCTCACGCCGCGCATGTGAAGCACCGCAAGCAGCAGCAGGCCGGCGACGAGCGTGCGCGCCGCGATCAGCGTGACCGGCGGGATCGTCGCCACGCCGATCTTGATGAAGGTGTACGAGGCGCCCCAGCAGGTGGCGAGCACCGCGAGCAGCACCCATTCGAAGGCGAGGTTGGCGCGGGGCGTGTCGATGGAGGAGGGTGTGGATGCGTGCATGGTGCGCCGATCATTCCCTCACCGGCGCGGCCACACTTCGGCCGCGAGCTAAGCGTGGATGCCTCAGTGGTCGTGCGCGTGCGGTTTGCTGCCGCCGGTGCCGCCGCCATTCAGCAGCGTCGCCAGGTCGACTTCCTGCTCCGCTGCCGCCCCCGCGATCACCCGCTGTTCCAGCTCGTCGAGATGCTCCAGCGCCACGGCCAGCGCCTTGTCGAGCGACTTGCCCGTGGCCAGCGCATCGATGATCTGTTCATGCTCGCGCGGTGCGCAGCTCGCGGCCTCGGCGGAGTCGTAGAGCGCCTTGTAGAGCTCGGTGTTCGAGATCAGCCGCTTGATGTACGACAGCAGCTCTTCACTCTGCGCCATCTCCGCAAGCAGCAGGTGGAAGTCGCCGGCCAGCCTGACCGCGTCTTCGCGCCGGCCTTCCTTGAAGGCCTTCTGCTCCGCCTGCACGTGCTTGCGCAGCGCGGCCACCTGGTCGCGCGAAAGGTTGCCGAACAGCGTGGTCACCAGCCCCGCTTCCACGATGCGGCGCGCACGATAGATGCCGCGCATGTCGTCGATCGAGGGGTTGGGCACGAAGGCGCCGCGGTTGTGCTCCAGCACCAGCCGCTTTTCCGAGCCCAGCCGCGCCAGCGCCTTGCGTACCGCGCCGCGCGTGCAGCCCAGCGCTTCGGCCAGCGCGCGCTCGCGCAGCGGCGTGCCGGGGCGCAGCTTGCCGCTCAGCAAGGCCTTGGAGACGGCGCCGTAGACGCGTTCGTCCACGTTCGCATCGTCGGCTTCCGTGAGTTCGGGGGAGGGGGCGGTCGCTGGGGATTTGCGGGCGGCGGAGGGCATAGGCAGCCGGATTATTGCCTGCGCCCGGCAGCCTCAGGGAAAGCCCCCGGATTGACTCGGCACCCTGCGCTCCGTACCATCCGCCTCCGTTTGGTTAACCAAATAAAACTGTATGGTTAACCAAAATTCGAGAAAATCCCAACCCGAGACAAGAATCGAGGCCTCCATGAAATCCGCCAAATGGCTTGCCGCACTGCCGGTCGCCGCCTTCTTCAGCGGGGGATGGCTGTCCTCCGTCGCCCCCACCTTCGTGCTCGGCATGCCCTTCCTGATGGTGTGGAACGTCAGCTGGCTGGTGCTGACCTCGCTGATCATGGTGGTCATCGACCGTGCCGAAGGCGACATCGACGCGCCTTCTCCTTCTTCTTCCTCCACCGGAGACGCGCGATGAACGCGGCACTCGGCGTCATCGCCCTGTTCGTCGTCGGCGCGCTGGCCCTCGCCGTGCTCGCGCGGCGCGGCCGCACCATGAGCCTGGAGCAATGGGCGCTCGGCGGGCGCGGGCTGGGCGCCATCATGGTGTTCCTGCTGATGGCGGGCGAATCGTTCTCCACCTTCACCTTCCTGGGCGCGAGCGGCTGGTCCTACAGCAAGGGCACGCCGGCCTTCTACATCCTGGCCTACGGCGGGCTGGCCTACCTCATGGCCTTCTGGATGCTGCCGGCCATCTGGCGCTACGCCACCGCGAACAAGCTGGTGTCGTTCTCCGACTTCTTCGCCCACAAGTACGACAGCCGCGCGCTGGGCGTGCTGGTGTCCATCGTGGCGCTCATGGGCATGGTCGCGCTGCTCACCATCCAGCTGCGCGGGCTCGGCATCATCGTGTCGGAAGCTTCGTACGGCTCCATCGCGCCGCAGGTGGCGATCTGGATCGGCACGCTGGTCATGGTCAGCTACATCCTGTTCTCGGGCATCCACGGCTCGGCCAGCATCGCCATCGTGAAGGACATCCTCATCCTCGCGCTCGCCGTGTTCCTCGGCATCTACCTGCCGTGGCACTACTACGGCGGCGTCACGCCGATGTTCACCGCCATCCATGCGGCGAACCCCAGCTTCTTCGAATTTCCGAAGGAAGGACTGAACCTCACCTGGTACAACTCGACCATCCTGCTGACGGCGCTGGGCTACTACCTCTACCCGTTCAACCTCACCTCGGTGTACGCCGCCAAGAGCGCGAGCGCGGTGCGCCGCAACACCATCCTGATGCCGCTGTACCAGGTGGTCATCGCCTTCCTGTTCCTGGTCGGCTTCGCGGCCATCCTGCAGGTGCCGGGGCTCAAGGGCTCCGACGTCGACCTGGCCCTCTTCGGCCTCGTGAAGCACACCTTCGACCCGTGGTTCGTCGGCGTGATCGGCGGCACGGGCGTGCTCACGGCTCTGGTGCCGGGCTCGATGATCCTGCTCACCGCCTCCACCGTGATCGGCAAGAACGTCTACAAGGAAGGCTTCGCGCCCCACGCCACCGACAAGCAGGTGTCGCGCGTCGCACGCTGGGTGCTGCCGGTGTTCGCGCTGGTGGCGGTGTACTTCGTGCTGCGCGGCGGCACCACCATCGTGTCGGTGGCCATCTTCGCCTCAAGCCTGCTCACGCAGCTGCTGCCCTCGCTGCTCTTCAGCCTCATGAAGAAGCCCTTCGGCAACAGGCACGCGGCCTTCGCCGGCATCCTGGCGGGCGGCGCGGTGCTGGGCTTCATGATGACCACCGGCTCCAACCTGGGTACGCTGTTCCCGGCAGCGCCGGTGGTGTTCAAGTCGCTCAACACCGGGCTCGTGGCGCTGGCGACGAATGCGCTGGTGTTCGTCGTGGTGGCGCTGCTCACCCCGAACACGACCCGCCGCGCCATCGCAGCCCAGCCTGCCTGACAGCCATGGATAGAGAAACGGACCGCCCCACATGCCATCGCTCCTGATCCGCAACGTGCGCCCCATGGGCGCCTCCTCCGTCGACGTGCTGGTGCAGGACGACCGCATTGCCGCTATCGGCCCGGCGCTTGCCGCGCCGGCCGGCACTACCGTCGAGGAAGGCCACGGCGCCTTGTTGCTGCCCGGCCTCGTCGAAGGCCACACGCACCTCGACAAGACGATGTGGGGCATGGACTGGTACCGCAACGAAGTCGGCGTGAACCTCATCGACAAGATCGAGAACGAGCGCGCCTTCCGCCATGCCAGCGGGCACGACGCGGCCGCTCAGTCGCTCGTGCTGGCCAAGGCTTTTCTCGCGCTCGGCACCACGCGGCTGCGCACGCACGTCGACGTCGACACCCAGGCCGGCCTGCGCCACCTCGAAGGAACCATCCGCACGCGCGAGGCGCTGAGCAAGCTGCAGCAGATCCAGATCGTCGCCTTCCCGCAGTCGGGCCTGCTGGGCCGTCCGGGCACGGCCGAGTTGCTCGACCAGTCGCTGGCGATGGGCGCCGACGTGCTCGGCGGCCTCGACCCCTGCGCCATCGACGGCGATCCGGTGAAGTCGCTCGACGTGCTCTTCGGCATCGCCCACAAGCACCAGCGCCCGGTCGACATCCACCTGCACGAGCCCGGCGCCATGGGTGCCTTCTCGCTCGACCTGATCCTGCAGCGCACCGAGGCGCTGGGCATGCAGGGCAAGGTGGCCATCAGCCACGGCTTCTGCCTTGGCGACGTGAGCGAACGCGAGCGCGAGGCATTGCTCGCGCGCATGGCGAAGCTCGGCGTGGTGCTCGTCACCAGCGCACCGCCTTCGCGCACCGTGCCGCCGCTCATGGCCTGCAGGCAGGCCGGCGTGGCCGTGCTCGGCGGCAACGACGGCATCCGCGACACCTGGTCGCCCTACGGCAACCCCGACATGCTCGAGCGCGCCATGATCATCGGCCTGCGCTACAACCTGCGCCGCGACGACGAGATCGAAGTGGCGCTCGACACCGTCACCCACTCGGGTGCACGCGGCTGCGGCTTCGAAGCCTATGGCCTTGAAGTGGGCTGCCGCGCCGACCTGGTGCTGGTCGATGCGCAGACCGTCGCGCACGCCGTCGTCTCGCGCCCCGTGCGCAAGCTGGTGGTGGCGGGTGGCCGCATCGTGGCGCGCAACGGCGTGCTGCAGGCGGATGTGGCGTCTCTGTGAGGGCAGGGCGCAGTCGTGACGGAGGCATCGCCTTCGCGATCGTCATCGTGCTGGTGGCGCTGAACCTACGCGCCTTTCTCACCTCGAGCAGCCCGCTGCTCGAACCCATCCGCCTCGCGACCGGCATCGGCTTCCATGCGGTGGCGCTGCTCACCGTGCTGCCGATGTTCGCGATGGGCGCCACATCGCTCTTCGGCGCGGCGGTCGGCCAGCGCATCGGCGCGCGCGGTGGCGTCGGGCTCGGGCTGGCGGCCATCGCCCTGGCTTGCGCGAGCCGGTACGTGGCTGGCGGCGCGGCGGCACTGCTGTGGAGCGCCGCACTCGCCGGCGCAGGCGTGGGCCTGGTGCAGGCGCTGATGCCCGGCGTGGTGAAGCAGGCCTACCCGGCGCGCATCGGCGTGATGACGGGGCTGCACTCCGCAGCCATCATGGGCGGCGGCGGCCTCGGCGCCATGGCCAGCCCGTGGGTGGCGCACGCATTCGGCGGCGCCCAGCCCGACTGGCACGCGGGCCTGTCGATCTGGTCGCTGCTCGCCGTCTTCGCTCTGCTGTACTGGCTCAACATGCGGCGCATGGAATTCACAGCCGATGCGCCAAGGCAAGGCCTTTCGTGGTTGCGCTGCTTCGCCAGCCGCCGCGCATGGCTGCTGGCAGCGTGCTTCGGCCTCATCAACGGTGGCTATACCAGCCTCGTCGCATGGCTGCCGCACTTCTATGCACAGCAGGGCTGGACCGCGCAGCAGGGCGGCTCGGTGCTCGCGTTGATGACGGCCGCGCAGGTGGTTTCAGCACTCGCCATGCCAGCCATCGCACGAAGCCGCGGCCGTGACCTACGGCCCTGGCTGGTGCTCACGCTCGCCGCGCAGTTCGCCGGCTTTTGCGCGCTGACCTTCGACGCACCCGTGCCGGCAGTCGCCATCGCCGTCGTGCTGGGCTTCGGCCTCGGCGGCGCGTTCTCGCTGTGCATGGTGCTCGCCCTCGATCACCTGCCCGACCCCGCACAGGCCGGCGCCCTCGCGGGCTTCATGCAGGGCGTGGGCTTCATGATCGCCGCGCTCGCGCCCTTCGTCACCGGCTGGGTGCGCGAGCACACCGGCGGCTTCACGCTCGCGTGGGCTTATCTTGCTGCCGTCGTTGTGGTGCTGCTGCCGCTCATGCTGTGCTTCGATCCGCGCCGCTATGCTGCCTCCACGGCCGGTCTGTTCGATGTGCGCGGCGCGCTGCCCGGTGCTCCATCTCTTGCCGCGCTCGACAGCGCGGCCACCAGAAAGGTCTGAACACCATGTACCAGGAACAATTCATGCAACGGGCGATCGCCCTTTCTGCACAAGCGCTGAGCGAGCCTGGCACCGAGCCCTTCGGCGCCGTTGTCGTGAAGGACGGCGTGATAGTCGGCGAAGGCTTCAACCACTCCGTCGCGCATCACGATCCGACATCGCATGGCGAGGTCGAAGCGATCCGAGATGCTTGCCGCAAGCTCGGCACCGTCGACCTGCGCGGCTGCGAGCTCTACACCTCCTGCGAGCCCTGCGCGATGTGCGTGGCGGCGATGCACATTGCGGGAATCGCGAAGCTCTACTACGCGGCGTCACTTGCGCAGTCGGGCGAGGCGTTCGAGGGCGTGACGGTGGCGGCGCGGCATCCGATCGATGTGGATGCGCTGCGCGCCGAAGCGGGTGCGACGCTCGCGCAACGCAGCTTGCCGGCCGAGCAGAAGATGGATCGCGAGGCGGTGCGGATTCTTTCGGACTGGGCTGCGACGCGCAAAGGAGCGTGAACTCCACCCGGCCTTGCCGCCGCTCAAGAGCTGGTGGCGAGGATGCGTTGTGCCCAGTTCTTCTTTCCTGCAGTCTCCAGTCCTTCTGCGATCAATCGCTTCGGCGTTCGAGGCGTGGTACCTTGGCGATCGAACGGAGCACGTCGACTTGTAGCCTTCAGTACCTTGATCGCAAGTTCAGGGTGCCCGGAATTCAGAAGGTCCAGTGTTGTCTGGTCCGCAGAAGGGAACCGCTTCGCATTGATGTACATGTTTACCCATCTTGCGACTCGGTCTGGGGTCGAGCCAAGGCGGTCCCGCCGGCGCAGCAGTTCCAGGAGTTCCCCCTCCGGAGCATCCATTCTTGCAGTGGCTTTGGCTCCCCAGTCATATCCTGACTTGATCAGGTCGTCCGCAATGTCGTCCAGATTTAGATCGAGGGCCTGCGTCAGCAGCCGTTTCTCTGCGAGTGAACTGGCGAAAGACACCGCACCAGCTTTGCGCAGTTCGGACCACATCATCGGCTGGATGAACTCCTGCTGATCGGTTTGAGTCCGGCGTGCGAACAGATCAGCCTCGAGTACACCTCCGAGGCGATTGCCCGCACTGTTGATGTCGACACCACTCGCAAGCGTGCGCAGGAGCAAGTCGCGATCTCTGAAGAGCACAGCCTGGATAAGTGGGGGCTCGGCAACCGCTGCCCAGGCTATCGGAGTCCCGTCGCGGAACATGAGTCCGGTTTCCGATGCTAGCCAGGTTTTGCCTCCGTCGTCACTCCGATATAGGCCGCCAGCCTGCCAGGCGGCAAGCATGCGCTGCGGATCTACTGCATCGAGAAGCAAAGCGGTTGAGGCCCATCTCTTGTCTTTCAATTCGGGAGTTTGGCAGTCGGAAAGAGATGAGGTTGCAGGGGATCGCGGCGGTGTCCAGGACCGCCCCGCGTCAGTGCTGACATAAAAGCAGGTTGAACTCGGCGAAGCCCCGTTGTCCCAAATGCATCGCGCAAGAAGCACATCGGCCATGGCGGGTGAGCGCTGGACGCCGCACCATGTTTCACCTACCGAAGGAGGCACGGGCAGCGTGGGTGTCGATGTCGGCCCACGTTGATCGAGGTTCTGGAATCCATTGCTCGCCGGTGCCCAGCTCTTTCCTGAGTCATTGCTTTGGAGCCAATTGCCCTGAGCATTGCGCAGGACCAGTTCGCCCTCGCTGATTGCGATCAGATTGGAAAGCCGACCGCCGCGCTGTAGGCGCATCGGTTGAATTTCGAACTCGTGGATCTTTTCCCAGGACAGCCCCGCGTCTCTGGAGCGCAAGAGTACGTTCTCGTCAAGGCTGTAACTGAGGGAGCCTGCCTGTCCTGCAGTTGAAGGGGGCAGACCTCCCGGTTGCCTACGCCATGTTCTTCCATCGTCAGTTGATCGGAACCATCTACCGTCATACGCCCACCAGGCGCTGGCTTGTGTCCCGGCCGGGACGATCAAGCGGGTGGGGAAGAAGGTTCCACCGGTAGAGCCGCTCGCTTCGGAGAACTTCAATGGAGCAGTCTGGGTCCAAGTCAGTCCGCCGTCGAGTGACTCCTGCAGCCTGGGCTTCTTATCTGTGTCGATCCTGAGGTCAAGCACGAGCACGTGTTGCGCATTCCTCGGGTTGACGTGCAGTTCGGTGTACTTGGCAGGTTGAGGCAATCGCAGTGGCTCCCATGTCTGGCCACGATCGTTGGAGCGAAACACTATGCCGTTGGCCAGGGCATATATCCGATCCGGCTGCTGCGCCGATTGCGCGAAATGCCGAATCTCAACACCTCGCCAAAGGGGCATGCTGGCAAACGCTGCCCAGTGAAGCCAGAGTGTCAGTAGTCCGATCAGAAGCCGCATTCGTCAATATCCTCTCGTCGACCGGTGGTGACCTTCCCCGGTGCCATGCTTTACCGGTCAGGTCGGACTGTATCTGCTCCATCGAATTTCACGACGATGTTGTTACTCCCTGTCCCGCGCTGCCCTGAATAGAGTGCACCCATGGCGCCAAGCGAAGCGCGCCGCAGCAAGGAGCCGCCAATGATCTTCACCAGAAGCGACGAAGACACCGCAAGCCAGACCTCACCCCGCGTCGCACGCGCACTCGAAACCTATCGCAGCGTCATCGCATGCCACGAACACATCACGCGCGGCAGCGGCGTTCACTTGCTCACCGCGGCACTGATGCTGCCTTGCTACCAGGCCGAATTCCGCGATCTCGCACTCGCGATGACCCCGGAAGAAGAGCGCGAACTAAGGTACGCGCTCGATGCGATTTGCGAGACCGCAGCGTGAAGACGACTACCTTCGCAGCAAGTTTTGCCACTCCAGGTTTCATTCCGAAAGCTTGCGCGGCTTGCGGAATTACAGAGTTGGATTGAACGGGATTCCACTCGTAGCGGCAAACATCGCGAACGCCCAGACTCCGCTTCCCCGGCCGGGAAGTCATTTCATGGAAGTCATTTCTCTTGAAAGGAGTTGGCTATGGCGGAAACGCAGAAATTCACCATCCTCTCGTTCGTAGGCGGCGGCATACGAGGGCTGATGCCTGTATCGGTGCTCAATAAGCTGTACGCGAAGTACCCCCAGATCATCGACAACACCGACCTCATCGCGGGTTGTTCGACGGGTTCGATCATCACGAGCGAGCTGTTGGCGGGCAAGTCGCCTCAGGACATCATCGATCTCTTCACCTCCCAGAACGGGGAGATCGGGTTCTACCAAAAGATGAACACTGATCCGAAGCAGCCCGCGTATTCGATCGACGAGGTCTACGCCTCGCAGTTCGCGCTGCATGGCACCACGAAGGTCCAGGACATCGTCACGAAGAAGGTGCTCTTCGTCACCTTCAACGTCGGCGGGCTCGAGGTGCAGAACTCGGTGCAGACGGCCATACCGTGGCAGCCGGTCATGTACACGAACATGATCCCCGACCACGGCGACGTGGAGATCGCGAAGGCGGCCACTTCGAGCGGCGCGATGCCCGGGCAGCTGGGCTCGTTCGAAGGCAACGTCGACGGCTGCTTCTTCAACCACGACCCGACAGTCGCGGCGATCGCGCTCGCGGTGAAGGCGGGCCATGCGCTGGAAGACATCACGGCCATCACCTTCGGCACCGGCTACATGCCCGACTGGATCGCCAGCGACACCCACAACTGGGGCGCCGACCAGTGGATGAACGGCACTGCGAACCCCTTCAACAATTCGCCGCCGTTCCTCATGAACCAGGTGAAGTCGTCGCCGGTGCTCGACATGAGCCTGAACGGCACTTCGACCGAGCTCATGCCGATGCTCGCCAAGATGCTGCTGGGCGACCGCTACACCAACATCAACCCGACGCTGCCCTTCTTCGTTCCGGAGAACACGGTCTACCCGCAGGCCCTGCAGCTGCTGCAGGACAAGGGCGCCAACGCGGACACCGCGTATGCCGAAGCCCTGGTGCAGAAGTACTGGGTCGAACACGCGCTCGGCTGAGCACCATCTGCAAGCGGGCAAGAAAGAAAACGCATTCCAGGAAAGGAGAAACGACGATGTCGATCACCGCAAAAGGTGCTGCAGCGCCAGCATCCTCACCCGCGATTCCCATCGAGAAGCTGGACCTAGGTCCGTACAACATCCAGTACCTGCCCGACGGCCACTATGTGCTGGACGTGAGCGGCAACAACCCCGCCAAGGGCGCTGGCGTCATCGGCTACACGCTCAAGGTGCCGCAGGCCGGCAACCAGCAATGGCTGTTCGTTCCCTCGCCCGATGCGCCGGGCTGGTGGTACCTGCAGACGCTGATGGACACCAGGTTCGTCCTGACGCTGCAGCCCGGCTCCACGGTAGTCCCCACGCCCGTCGTGATGACGTCCGTCGACCTGGCCAATGCCGACAGGCAACTCTGGAGCCTGCTGTCCACCGAAGAGCCCGGCTACTGGTACATCCAGAGCAAGTTCGGTGCGAACAACTCGAACGCGCCGCTGGTCATCGGGCTCACCGACAACAAGGTGGAAGCCGGCGCCGTGGCCGGGCCCATCAGCTTCACCGGGTTCCGGGCACAGGCCTGGGGGTTCAGGCCCGTGGGCAACGCGGGCTGAAAGCAAGCAAGCGTGAAGGGAGCTCAGTCCCAGGCCGGCGACAGACCGGCCGGGTCCGTGAGGCGCTCATTGCGGTCGAGCGCCGCGATCTGCGCCATCTCGGCGTCAGTCAGCGTCAATTGCAACGCCTTCAGGTTGCCCTCGAGGTTCGCGCGCCTGGTGGACGACGGAATCACCGCATAGCCCAGCTGCATCGCCCACGCCAGCACCACCTGTGCGGCGGTGGCGTTGCGCGCCTTGGCAATCGCCTCGACCACCGGATCGCCCAGCACCTTGCCGTAGGCCAGCGTCATGTAAGACGTGATGTGGATGCCCGCGCTCTTCGCGAACTCCGCCACTTTGCGGTTCTGCAGGTAGGGGTGCAGCTCGATCTGGTTGGTGGCGATGTTCTGCGCGCCCACGGCCGCGATGGCTTCCTTCATCAAAGCGATGTTGAAGTTCGACACGCCGATGTGCCTGGTGAGCCCCTGCGCCTTGGCCTCGGCGAGCGCGCCCATGAACTCGGCCACCGGCACCGCGTTGCCGGGCGAGGGCCAGTGGATGAGCGTCAGGTCGACTTGGGTTGTGCGCAGCTTCGCGAGGCTTTCCTTCAGGCTGGGCACCAGCTTGTCTTTGGCGTAGTTGTCGGTCCAGATCTTGGTGGTGATGAAGAGGCTCTCGCGCGCCACGCCGCTTTCAGCGATCGCCTGGCCCACCTCGGCCTCGTTGCCGTAGATCTGCGCCGTGTCGATGGCGCGGTAGCCCACGTCGAGGCCGTTCTTCACCGAGTCGATGACCACCTGGCCCTTCAGGCGGAAGGTGCCGAGGCCGAAGGCGGGAATGGGGTTGTTGATGACGTTCGTGTTCATGGTTTTTCCTTGCGTGTTCGAAGAAAGAAAGAGGAAAGAAAGAAGTTCAGTGCCCGACCGGCACCGGCCCCGAGGCGCGCACCGGAATGCCTGCGCGGTGGTCGAGCGTTCCGCTCCATTGCGTGAGCGCCAGCGACACCAGCACCACCAGCGCGCCGATCCACGGCGTATGCATCAGCCCCAGGTGCGTCACGATCAGCCCACCGGCCCAGGCCGCGCCGGCAATGCCCAGGTTGAACGCCGCGATGTTCAGGCCCGAGGCCACGTCCACCGCCTGCGGCGTGAAGCGCTCGGCCTGCTTCACCACGTACACCTGCAGCCCCGGCACGTTGCCGAAAGCCACCGCACCCCACATCAGCACCGCCAGCAGGGCCAGCCACTTGTGCGGCGCCGCGAAGTTGAAGAGCAGCAGCACCGCGGCCAGCAGCGCGAAGATGATCTTCAGCGCCGGAATCGGGCCCTTGCGGTCGGCCAGCTTGCCGCCCCAGATGTTGCCCACCGCCACCGACACGCCGTACACCAGCATCACCCAGCCCACGGCACCGGCGCTGAAGCCAGACACTTCGGTGAGGATCGGCGCGAGGAACGTGAACGGAATGAACGAGCCGCCATAGCCGATGGCCGTCTTCGCATACACCAGCAGCAGGCGCGGCTCGGCCAGCACCTTGGCCTGCTGCGCCAGCGAGGCCGGCGGCGTGTGGCGGATGTTGCCGGGCACGAAGACCCAGCTGCCGATGAAGGCGATAACGCCCAGGGCAGACACCGCCAGGAAAGTCTCGCGCCAGCCGAAGTGCTGCCCGATGAACGTACCCAGCGGCACGCCCGTGACCAGCGCTACCGTGAGGCCCGTGAACATGATCGCGATGGCACTCGCCGCCTTTTCCTTCGGCACCAGGCCGGTGGCGATCGTCGAGCCGATGGAGAAGAACACCCCGTGCGCCAGCCCCGTGAGCACGCGGGCGGCAATCAGCGATTCATAGCTCGGCGCCTGCCACGCCAGCAGATTGCCGAGCGTGAACAGCGCCATCAGCCCGAGCAGCAGCGCCTTGCGCGGCAGCTTGCCCGTGAGCGCGGTGAGCACCGGCGCGCCGATGGCGACGCCCAGTGCATAGAGGCTGACCAGCAGGCCGGCGGAGGGGAGGCCGATGTGGAGGTCGGCAGCGACTGTGGGGATGAGGCCAACGATGACGAACTCGGTCGTTCCGATGGCGAAGGCGCTGAGGGTTAGCGCCAGTAGGGCGATGGGCATGAGGGCACTCCTGAGGGGATGTGGAGGAGTGTCTTGCGGTTACCTTTGCGGATAAATGGGGTTCTGGGAAGAAGATATTTGACGTCGAGTCAATGAGGGAGCGTCGGCTTTGCTGGCGCTCACCCGGATCGGGAGTGGCAAGGCACCGTCGGTCGGCTTGGAGTGCGTCGATATACTGCCTCGTCGCGCAAAAAAAGCGCGATCGGGTTTGGAAGCCCGTCGAAACTCTGCGACGAAAGCCGCAGGCATGAACTGCACCGCACAGGTCTGCGGCTTTTTCGTTCGCATGCCACCTTTTGGCGGCTCGAACGGGAGGGCGCGAGCCCTGCCGGTTTCTTGCAAGAGTTTCCCGGTCTTCCAACCCGTTCGAGCTGCCGCCCTCGTTTGGAAGCGGGTGCGGCGGTTGTAGCAAACCGAAATTCTTGGAGGCCTCTCATGGCTCAAGCTGCTCCCGCATCAGCGCAATCCTGCGCTTGTCCCGCATCCCCCAACCTCGACGACCTCGCCCTGCAAGCCTGCGACGACGCCGACAACCTCAACGACGTGATACGCGCCTACGCCGCGCTCAGGAAGCTCGTCGACACGAGCGCCCTGAACGACAGCGAGGAGCTCACCCCCAGCCGCACCGAACTGAGCGCCTTGCTCGGTGTGCTCAACGACGCGCTGACGGCGCGCATCGACGCCATCAACCTCGCGGCCGGCGCGGTGCGCGAAGCACTGCAAGGGCGCAAGCCGGGCCTCGCGTGAGGTAGTCGGCAGCGAAGAGTCCGTTGTTCATTCGTGCAGCCGGTCTGGCCGGCTGATCGTCTCCGCTCGGACTGGGCGGTGAAGCTTGGACGTGCAAGGGCTCTTCGAAGTTGTTCCTCAGTGCTGCGCCGGCGGCCGCGGCCGCTAAGCGCCGTGGATCATCAGCATGACCCAGAAGGTCACCCACAGTGCGCCGGCTCCAATCAGATACATCCCCAGCAGAAAAGCAGCCAGATAGCCAATGCGTCGCCAGATTCGAGGGGTGCTCGGAACGAAGTGCCAATAGATCCAGGCCGCCCATACAAAAAGGATAGCGGCGGTGACCGGAACGATGTTCTCGAAGAGTGGCTGGAATTTGCGCTCGTCCAGCGCCCCAACAGCCACGAACATTGCCGGCATCGCGAGGAACCACGCCAGCACGTTGAAAAGAAGACGTGCCCAGACCTTGATCATCGAATTGCTTCTCCCTTTAAGAAATGCTCCGGCACTGGTGTGTCCCGGCTCGGAGCTTGATGCGGAGGCGTTGAGATCGAGAGCGCGCAGCCTGTGCTGCTTCAAATACGCAACGCTCACTGCTGCTGGGGCGATGCTGCGGGGCCTTCAATCCACTTGCAGCATGAGCGTGTCTTGGCGCAAGCTGGTTGAACCGTGGCTTGCAGCCTGTCCAGGCGCTCCAGCCGTCTTGTCGGCGGGCTTTCGAGTTCATCGACATGGGTTTCCACTTCGAAAGAAGTCCCGTCGCTGAGCGTCTTCAGAAGGCCGGCGATTTCGGCAAGGCGGAGATGTGCCTTTCTCGACGAATCGGCATCGCCCTTGATCGCGAACGCAAGGATGTCGGCGCGGTATATGCCGTGTGTCGCTCGGCGTGTGTCCTTCTGCTCGATGAGCCAGTTTGTCAGAGAGATGACCTGTTCCGACCCGAGGCGCGTGCTGGTCGGCGGGAACTGCACTTCGCGTTCGAGCCCACCAAAAGAACATGCGATGGCCCCATTGAAGGCGACAGTGCAGACGAGGGCGACGCCCGCACACAACCATCTTCCGCGAGGCAGCGTGGACTCGAATTGCTCTTTCATCTTTGCGAGGCCGGTGGTTTGTAGAGAGGGTCCCCCTCTTGGCACGGGCATTCGTGCGGGCAGGCCGGAAGGAAATCGATATCGACGCGCTTCACCAGGTCGCTTCCCTCTGGGGCCGGGATAGCGGCGACATACCCTTTGGTGGGCAAGTCGACTTCGCGCACGTCGAATTGCAAGCCTTCCCTGAGGACTCTTGCGACGTTCCTGGCGCGTTTCACCCCTAGATTGCTCGCGTCGTGCTCGCCGAATGCCGCTTGCGTTGAAAGAAAAAGCGACTCGCGATTCGGATACTGCAATCGGAGCATCGCCGTCCAATTGGCGAGCTTGAGAACCTCCTTGGCCGGAACGGTCGCTGAGTTCCGCTCGAACACGACGCCGATGCTTCTGCTCGGGCTGCAAGCCCATGCGGCTGGCGCGAGCAGAAGAGCAAGAGATGCAAGAAGGTATCTCGGAAAAGTTGGCCAGCAGCCTTTCATTTCAACGCCTCGGCTCGACGCCGTGCTCGATGTGTCGGCAGGTCGGCCTGCACTCGCATCAACGCTCCAAACCATCGGGTTGGCCGGGATTGCAGCCCGGCAGTTTCGAGGTCCTCAGGTTCGGATATAGCTGTATGGCAGCGAAGTCGTTGACCACAAGGCCTGCATCTTTTCTCTCTCGGTAGCTATGCGCAAACTGCTCGACTTCGATGGGCACGGGAAAGAGACCTTTCAACGCCTGTGTCGTGTTGTCGGCTCGCATTCTTGCGAGGCGCATTGCATCCTCCGAGGTTCTGCTTGGCACCTTGACCGTCGCACCTGCTTCTACGCCGGCGCTCTCGTAGATTCCGTACATCGCGTCGGCACGACCGACCCACTCCGCCAACCGCTTGAGTTGGGCGCGATCGAGCTCAGCAGAGCCATCGGCAAAGGCCAAGGTGATCTGAATGATTCGCTGGCATGCAGCGACGTGGCTGCTGGCCGCGAGCAGAGTCAGTGTCAGCAGCCACCTAGCTCGCATAGAAAACCTCACTCCACACAACATAGCCGGCAATGCTGTCCGCGTTTGTCTTCATTCCTGCTGGGTCCGTTCTTGCTGCCGCACGTGATTGACTCAGGTGATAAAGCTTGTCGAAGCTGCTGAAAGTGTCGTCGAAGTGGGTTACTTCATGGATGAGCGTCGAGAGCTGCGAATCATGGGTCGCGGAAAGGTCTCGCAGATCGCAAAACGGGACATTGATTGCGATCGTCCGCGTTGCGAGGTCCGGCTTGCAGACCATCGCGACCGTCTCATTGTCGTAGGGGGGAACGATACAGCGGAGCCCTTTCCCTTCAGGTGTAAGGCGAATGAAGTTCTTGCAGTTCATCCCCCTCAGGACGGATTCGCACGAGGCCAAGCCTTTCTGCAGGTATTCGCGCATCGATTGGTCCGAAATACCAAACCACTCTTCCACCCTCGACATATCGTTCGCATTCCAGCGCGCCAACTCGGGAAGACGCTTCTCCGCAATGAGAAGAATGGCCTTGTCTCGCAATTCCAGCATCTTTTCGCAGAACTGCTTGTTGGTCATGTTCGGGCAGATGTTCTCAGTCTGTTCGGCTTCGCGCGGATGCTTCACGGCAGAGTCGACCACCTTTTTGCTAGCTGCGACGGTCTCGCGGTCCCCGGAAAACCATCCGCAAGAAGTAGTCAGGTTGGCGCTGAAAACTCTGTGCGCCATGCTCGAGCCGTCGTCGTAATCCACTGAATGTTGCAGCGAAGCCAGGAGTGGCTGCGGTACCGGGCAGTGGCACACCACCACATCCCCCTCCAGCGCTATCTCCGATATGAAATGCGGCCGCCGCGGCCCTCCCGCCTTGGCGATGATGCCCACACTGTTGCATCCTTCGCAGTAGGCCCTGCCACCGATCAGCGCGGGCCGATGCCCGAAGAAATCGACCATCGGGCCGTCGTAGGGCAGCACCCTCCCGCCTGCGGCCGGCGGATCGCCGGCCAATACAACTTTGCGCATCATCCTGAAACCTCCCTTGTCGAGTCGGGGAGTTGTAGAGCGATGCGCGTGTTGACACTGTGGACCAACGTCAACCGGCTACAAGTTCTTCACGCTGGCTGGAGTTTTCGGTTCTTTTGAAGAGAAACGCGGCACGCGTTGCGGGCGATCCGGGCCTTGTCTCAGCGCGCGGGTGTCTGGGTTTCCACTGGAGAGGTGTCAATCGCCTCCACGGGCAGCGGCCCGGTGAAGATCCGCTGGAGGCGCTGGCCCGTCCACAGGTAGTAGAACTTGCCCTGCAGGGGCTTCTCGTTGAAGCTGCCGGAGATGATCAGCAGCCGGCTGTCGAGCCGGAAATCCACGCGCTCATCGTCGTTGCCCATGGCGCCCGCGATCGCATCGACGCCGGGAAGGGTGTAGGCCTGGCCCGTGTTCTGATCGAGCACCGCGAAGTTGCGGCAATCGGTGCCGCATCCCCAGCTCGCCACCCGCAGATGGCCGGCGAAGTTGGGCGGCTCCTTGTAGGCGTTGTGGATCACGGTGGTGTAGCGCCGGGCCGTTCGGGTTGTCAGCCGCAGCGGCGGGTGCGGGCCTGCGCGGGGCTGATCTCGCGCGGTGATCGGGTAGTCGGTGAATTTCGGCGGGGCCTTGGGCGTGGCAGCCGTGGCGGCCGGGCACAGCAGTGCCAATGAGAGCGCGAAGGCAACCGCCAGTGCTTGTGGAAGCGCGAGCCGGCTGGCGCGCCGGGTTTCTCGAATCGTCGGGGTCATGGGGGCCTTTGCGAAATGCCGGCACGCAAGGAATGCGGCCCGAAAGAACCGCGTGCGGAGGCGTTCGATTCTCCACTTTGGGCGGCTGTCCCGAGCAAGCCACGTTCATGAGGTGGCCGACTTGCCTGGCTGCCCGATATCGCGATCTTTCATCTCCCCCAGCATCCATTCCCGAAACGCCACCACCCGCGCGTCCTCGCCGCTCTCCTGCGGATATACCAGGTAGTACGCATAAGGCTGCTCCATGCGCACGCCGATGTCGAACAGCCGCACGAGCCGCCCCTGCGCCAGGTCGCCCGCGATCAGGTCCAGGTCTGCCAGCCCCACGGCGCCGCCTTCGAGCACGGCCTGCACCACGAAGCTCGAATCGGTGAAGCCCACGAAGCGGCTGTCGTCGATGTCCTTGTCGTCCACGCCGGCCGCGGCCATCCACATGCGCCAGTCGGGCCAGGTCATGGTGTCGGTCTTCCAGTCGACATGGCAGAGCGTGAGGTCGTGGCGCAGCAGGTCGCGCGGCTCGTTCAAAGGCGGACCGTTCTCGATGAGCCTGGGGCTGCACACGGGCACGATGAGGGTATCGAAGAGCCGGTCGGCGTGCGCGCCTTCATAGCTGCCGGTGCCGAAGCGGATGGCAATGTCGATGTCGTCGGCCTCGAAGTCGCGCAGTTCGTCGGTGATGTCGAAGCTCAGCTCCAGCCCCGGGTTCGTGGCCCTGAACTTCGGCAGCCTCGGCAGCAGCCAGTTGGTGGCGAAGCGCGCGCTCAGCGACACGCGCAGTTGCGCCGCGCTGCGCGTGAGCTTGCGCGCGCGGCCCGCGGCGCGGTGCAGGTTGTCGAGCGCGTCGGCAGTCGCCTCGAACATCACGGCGCCAGCGGGCGTGAGCTGGATGCTGCGGCTGGTTCGCGTGAAGAGCACCACGCCGATCTGGTCTTCGATTTCCTTGATCTGGTAGCTCACGGCCGCGGGCGTGAGGCCCAGTTCGTCGGCCGCGCGCGTGAAGTTGCGGTGCCGCGCGGCCGCCTCGAAGGTGCGCAGGGCGCGCGTGCCGGGGAGCATGCGGTTCGTGCTGGTGGCGCTGTTGCTGGTCATGGTGATGGTGGTTTCGTGCCGATCGGCCGGTCGATCGATCTTCAAGCCTTGTTTGATGCTTCGTTGAGAACTACTCGTTTCCCAAGCCGCGAGCGGCACGGGAGGATCAGGCGAATCAACCGAATGAAGAAGCGAGTGAATGAACGATGTCTGCCAGCCTGAACAACCCAAGTGGCGCGAGCACTGCTGAAGGCGCTGCTGCCACCGCCGACAACCACGACCCCTTGCATTGGCCCGCGCGCATGTGGATCGCGCTGCTCATCTTCAGCGGCGTGATTCTGCTCGACGGGCTCGATATCTCGATGATCGCGGTGGCAATCCCCGAGATCCAGCAGGCCTTCGGCATCGGCGCTGCCACGGCGCAGTGGCTGGTCAGCGCGTACATCCTGGCCTTCGGCGGCTTTCTGCTGCTGGGCGGGCGCTGCGCCGACCTGTTCGGCCGCAGGCGCGTACTGGTGGCTGGGCTGGCGGTGTTCGCGCTGGTGTCGGTGGGCGGCGCCTTCGCCACCGACGCGGGGCTGCTGATCGTCTCGCGCTTTGTCAAAGGCATGGCCGCGGGCTTCACCGGGCCGGCTGCGATGTCTCTGCTGGCCACCACCTTTGCCGAAGGGCCGGCGCGCAACAAGGCATTCGGCATCTTCAACCTGTTCGAGGCCTCGGGCTACTCGTCGGGCCTGCTCATCGGCGGGCTGCTGGCTGCGCTGAACTGGCGCTACATCTTCGTGCTGCCCATTCCCGTCGCGCTGCTGCTGATGATCGCCGCGCTGCGCTGCCTGCCGCCCGACGCGCCGAGCGCCGGCAACAAGAGCCGGCCGAAGCTCGACATCGGCGGCGCCGTCACGCTGGTGGCGGGCATGCTGCTGCTGGTGTTCACCGTGGTGTCGGCGGAAGAGGCGGGCTGGGCTTCGGCGCGCACCATCGGCGGCTTCGTGGTGGCGCTGGCGTTGCTGGCTGCGTTCATCGTCATCGAGCGCATGGTGAAGGAGCCGCTGGTGCGGCTGGGCATCTTCCGCAACCGCGAACTGGTGGCGGCCAACATCAGCGCCGCGCTGCTTTACGGCGGCGCCATGGGCTTCCAGTTTCTCGTCGCGCTTTACTTGCAGAACATCCAGGGCTGGAAGCCATGGCAGATGGCACTCGTACTGCTGCCGGCCGGCCTGATGGTGGTGCTCGTCGGCCCGAAGATCGGCGCGCTCATCAGCCGCTTCGGCGTCAGGCGCGTGCTGCTGGTGGGGCTCTCGGCTTTCGTGCCGTGTTACTTGCTGATGCTGCGCATCGGCCCCGAGCCCGACCTGTGGGGCGTGCTGCTGCCCGCATCGGTGCTGTGGGGCGTGGGTTTCGCGCTGAGCATCTCGGCGCTGATGGTGGCGGGGACGAACGGCGTGGCCGATGAGGAGCAGGGACTGGCCGCGGGGCTGCTGAACAGTTCGCTGCAGGTGGGTGGGGCTTGCGGGTTGGCGGTGCTGACTGCGGCGATTGCGCCTGGGACGGAGTTGGGGATGCTCTATTCGGGTGTGTGGGTGATTCTTGGATTTGCTGTGTTGACGTTGGTGGCGCAGGGGGTGAGGGCAGGTCGGCGGTAGCGGGTTGCTCGGCGCCGCAGCGCAGGCTCTGCGGCGCCTCTTCTCGGCGTCACAGCCCGTAGACGGCGACGATGGTCAGGAAAGTCAGCCAAAGGCCTGCGGCACCCAGCAGAGTCATCATGGCGAAGAAAGCCACGAGGTATCCGATGCGGTGGGATAGGCCGGACGCAGATGGAACGAACTTCACATAGATGAAGACGGCCCACAGCAGCAGCGCAGAAACTCCCATCGCCACGACCGACTCCGACATCGCCAGGATTCGCTGCTCGTCCAGGTAGCGCATGCCGAGGCTGAGCAGGGGCATCGCCACGGTCCACGTCAGCATGTTCAGTGGTAGCCACCAGCGTGCGCTCATCGGATCGCCTCGCCCTTGTAATAGTGGCCAGGCATGGGGTTCTCCCAACCTGGGGTCTGATATCCAGGCGCCGACACCATGGGCACGTAACCCATCACGCTCCGCAGCAGGCCTGCAACACAGGAGCTGCTGTTGTATTCGCCGGGACGCATGACGGAACCTCGAACGTTCTTCGGAATGGAGTATGGAGACACGTAGCTCCCTGTGATTGACCTGCGCTCCAACGACGCTGCTGCATGAACAGATGTTTCGACGCAACTTCGTTCCCGGCGGTCCGGCCACCGAAGAGTCGCGCTCGGCCCAAGAGGTGTACCCGCCAGCGATCGAAACCACTGTTGTCTATCGTCAATCGACCGTTCGTATTTCACGGCCCGGCTCGCATTCGATCCGGGCGGCTTACCCCCATGAAGAAAAGGTGAAATCCGGCGCGCTGCATCCGATCCGCCGCGCGGTACGTACAGCCTCCAGCAGCGAGGAGCTGCTGCTGTCCGCCCATCTACCGACAACCAGGAGAACCTTCATGCACACCACCCGTCTCGTCGCCGCGCTCGGCGTCGCCCCGGCCATTGCCTTGCTCGCCGCATGCGG
This sequence comes from Variovorax sp. 350MFTsu5.1, assembly GCF_048302515.1. NCBI lineage: Bacteria > Pseudomonadati > Pseudomonadota > Betaproteobacteria > Burkholderiales > Comamonadaceae > Variovorax > Variovorax sp. 350MFTsu5.1. The sequence goes on from NZ_CP157620.1 coordinate 1,104,751, forward strand.
CTCGATGCCCTCGGGCTCGATGGCCCCCGCCTTCAACCAGTCCACGCTCCCGCCGACCATCCAGGTCCCCGCCGGCAACAAGGTCGCCATGGAAACCGTGGGCAAGGGCGACATCACCTACGAGTGCCGCGACAAGGCGAACGCGCCCGGGCAGACCGAGTGGGTGTTCGTCGGCCCCGACGCCAAGCTGTGGGATCGCGGCGGCAAGCAGGTCGGCAAGTACTACGGCCCGCCGGCCACGTGGGAGTCGAACGACGGCTCCAAGCTCACGGCAACGCAGCTGGCGGTGGCGCCCTCGGGGCCGACGAGCCTGCCGTTCCAGTTGGTCAAGGCCAATCCGGCGGTCGGCAGCGGTGCGATGACGGGCGTGACCTACATCCAGCGCGTGGCGCTGCAAGGCGGCGTGGCACCGGCGGCGGTGCCTTGCACGCCGGCCACCAAGGGACAGAAGCAGGTCGTGAAGTACCAGGCGGACTACATCTTCTGGAAGGCGTCTTGAGGAGCCGAAGCGCGAAACCTGCCTTCCAGATTTCGCGTCGAAGAACTCGCTCATCGGCAAGGAAGGCGTTGACACTGTGGACCAGTGTCAATTGGTCAGAAATTTTTCACGTCAACTGCGGTTTTGCTCTTGGCGTAGCAAAGCGCATGCGATTGAGCAGTGCTTTCGGCAGGTGACGCACGCACGTCTCGCCTACAGTGCTGCCGATGAATCGCCGCACCGAGATTTCGACCGACTACGTCACATTCATCAGTGAGTTGAAAGCGCGCGTAGCCGCCGCGCGCCTGTCGGCTGCGCGTGCGGTGAACCGGGAGCTGATCGCGCTGTATTGGGATATCGGCAAGGCCATCGTCGAGCAGCAACGGACTCGGGGCTGGGGGCAGTCGGTGGTAGAGCAGATTGCCCGGGACTTGCGTGCATCGTTCCCGGGCTCCCAAGGCTTTTCCGCGCGGAACGTCTGGGACATGCGGCGGTTGTACGAGGAATACACGAGCCCGGAAATTCTGCGACAGCTTGTCGCAGAAAGCGGCAAGCGCCCGCCGAGACAGTCTGCTGCGGCGCAGTTTCCAGATTGGGCTGAAGAGCTTCTGCGACGGCTTGTCGCAGAAATTCCATGGGGCCATCACTTGCTGTTGCTGAGCAAGCTGGGAGTTGCGGCGCAGCGACTCTTCTACTTGCGGGCGATCGCCGCGTTGGGCTGGAGTCGCAACGTGCTGCTCAACCAGATCAAGGCTCAGGCGTACGAACGCTCGCTCGCCGACCGGAAGAGCCACAACTTCTCGCTTTCGCTGCCGGGCCACTTGGCGGAGCAGGCCGAAGAAGCATTGAAGAGCAGCTACAACCTCGAATTCCTGGGCATCAGGCGAGCTGTTAAAGAGCGCGAACTCGAGAGTCAACTGATCGACAAGTTGCGCGATTTCATTCTCGAATTGGGCTATGGCTTCTGCTTCATCGGACGCCAGCATCGACTGACCCTCGGACGCAACGAGTACTTCATCGACCTGCTTTTCTATCACCGCTTCCTGAAATCGCTCGTTGCCGTCGAACTGAAGATGGGCAGGTTCGAACCGGAATACGCAGGCAAGATGGACTTCTATCTGAACCTGCTCAATGAGAAGGAGCGTGCGCCGGACGATGCTCCTTCCATCGGGATCATCCTGTGTGCAGAAAAGGATGGCCTGGAGGTGGAGTTCGCGCTCAAGAGCAAGTCGAACCCGATCGGGGTGGCCGAATACCAATTGCAGGGCAAGTTGCCGACGGAGATGAAAGGCAAACTCCCCTCGCCACGGCAATTGCAGGACGTCGTCCGCGCCGTCAAGATCCGCTAGCAGCAGTCTTCCGCCTGTTTGCGACGGCGGCGGCAAGGCCGATGCCTCCCACCACCAAGCACAGCGCAAGGATCACCCCACGCGCATGCACCGAATCCGCAAGAGCCCCTACCACCAGCCCCGCCAGCGGCTGCGTCAGGTTGTTCAGCAGCACGATCACCCCGGTGGTCTTGCCGTAGTCCTGCGCCGGAATGATCCGCTGCCTGTGGATGCGGATGTAGATGCTGAACATCTTGTCGAACCCGACCACGAGTAAAAAGCCGGCCGCATAGCCCCAGTGGCTGGTGCTCGCGGCGGTGAGCAGGCCGCCGCCGAAGATCAGCGCGTACGCGGTGGCGCCCATGCGCTTGAGCGGAATCGAGCCGCGGATGATCGCCAGCAGGATCGCGATGCTGGCCACGGCCCCCAGGGTCTGCAGCGTCGCGTAGTAGGTGGCCGAGCGCTGGTGCAGCCCGGTGACCATCGCGGCGGACGAGGCGAGGGTGGTGCCGAGCATCAGGTTCACGCCCGAGGTGAGCATGGTCAGCCGCAGCAGGCCCGGCAGTCGCAGCACGTGGCCGAGCGCGGTCGCGATGGGGCGCAGGATGTGGCCCGCCTCGCCTTGCGGTTCGTGCAGCTGCATGGGGTTGCCGCGGCGCCAGTACGAAGTCGCGACGTCGGCCAACAGGAAGAAACCGGCCGCCGCGCCGACCACCGCTTGCCATGGCCACAGCGCGAACAGCGCCGCGGCCACCAGCGGGCCGAGCACGGTGCCGGTCTGCTCGGCGGTCTGGGCATACGCCAGCACCTTGTCGAAGCGGTTACCGTTGGCGATCTGCGGCAGGATCACTTCGCGCGCCATCACGCCCTGGGTGGTGAGCACGCCGCACACCGCCGAGAGGCCCACCAGCCAGCCGATGCCGCCCATGGCCTCGTTGGCCAGCACGCCGAGCACGCAGACCAGCGCGCGAAGAATCTGGCTGCCGCGCAGCAGCTTGAGCGGCGACACCCTGTCGCACAGCGCGCCGCAGATCGGGAACGACAGGAACCGCGGCAGCGTCTCCGCCGCGAAGGCATAACCCGACCACGCCACGTCCTGCGTCACCTGGAACACGACCAGCGGCACGAGGAACAGCAGGATCTGGTCGGCGAGCCTGGAGAGGAACAGCGAGAAGAGAAAGGCCGGGAACTTCATCGCTTCGCCGCTGCCTGTGCCGACCCCAAGGGGAGAAGGGGGAGAGTTGCAGCATCGGCGGGCATGCGCTGAAGATAATCGAAGCCATGATCGCGCTCGACTGCTACTACAGCCTCTCCTCTCCCTGGGCCTACCTCGGCGGCCCGCAACTCCAGGACATCGTGCGCCGCCACCACGTGCGGCTCGCGCTCAAGCCCTACGACTTCCAGGCCGTGGTGCCGCAGACCGGCGGCATCCCGCTGAAGACCCGGCCCGAGCCGCGCCGCACGTACCACGCGCTCGAACTGGCGCGCTGGAGCGACTACCTCGGCATGCCGATGAACCTGGAGCCTGCGCACTACCCGAAGGGCGCGCCCACCGACCCGAACTGGAACAAGTACCCCGGCTGGATGGTGATCGCCGCCCAGTTGCAGGGCCTCGATGCCCAGCCGCTGTCGCACGCGCTGCTGCGCGCCCTTTGGGCCGAGGAGCGCGACACCTCCAAGGCCGAGGTGCGCATCTGCGTGGCCGAGGAGAACGGCTACGACGGCGCCTCGCTGCAGGCGATGGAGCAGTCGGCCGAAGTGCTGGCGGTTTACCGCGCCAACAGCGCCGAGGCGGTGGAGGCCGGCGTGTTCGGCGCGCCGACCTTCATCCTGAACGGCGAGCGCTTCTGGGGACAGGACCGGCTCGCGTTCCTCGACCGGGCACTGGACAAGCTGCGCGCTGCGGGCTGAGCGCACCCGCCTTCAGGCGCTGCCCTGATCGGCAAGGCACTGCCGGGCGGCTTCGCGCACGCGCTCGTCGGCGTCGTGCAGGCCGGCGTGCCGCACCTGCGCCTGCCACGGAAGTGCCGCACGCTTCCACGCCATGAGGCCGCGAACGGCTTGCCAGCGCACGTCGGCGTCGTCGTCGTGTGCGAGGCGATCGGCCAGCGCCGGCAGGATGCGTTCGCCGGCTTCGGCGCCCAGCCCCCGTTCGTCCAGCAGGCTGGCCGCATGCCGGCGGACGAAGGCGTGCGGGGAGGCCAGGCCGCGCAGAGCCTCGTCAAGTTCCCCGGCGCGCAGCGTGCAGTAGCTGCTGCCGGGCTTGAGCTTGTCGTGCACGACGGCGACTTCGGCCGCGGAGCCCGAGAGCAAGGTTTCCAGTTGCCGGTAGTCGAGGGCCGCGGGCGTCGGGTCGCGAAAGGACGAATACGGGGCGCAGAGCCCGCGGATGGCGACTGCCGCCCGCTCGGGCTCGCCGCGCCACTCGACGAGCCGCCCGAAGAGCCATTCGCCGTCGCCCAGGTACGCCAGCGTCGCGGCGCACCAGGCGTGCGTGGGCTTGTCGCCGCGCGCGAGCAGCCTCTTGCGCAGCGCGTCCAGCACCTCGGGCGTCGCCAGCCCGATGCGCCCGAGCATCCTGGCGGCGTCGCTGCCGAACCTGCCGCGCGGTCGGGCCAGTTGCTCGACGAGCGCCGGCACGGCGGGTGCGCCGATGTCGATCAGCCATTGCTCCGCGTCCTCGGCATCGACCGGCTTGCCATCGAAGCGGCCGAGACGCCCGACAAGCCAGGCCACCCGCTCTTCGACGGGCAGGGACGCGACGCGCATGCGCTCCCGCTGCGCTACCGCTTCCTTGGGAAAGAGGGCCTGGAACGCGGCATCGCCGATGCAGCGGCGCGCCAGGTCGAGGCCGTTCTCGTCGTCGTGCAGGAAGAGCACGAAGTCCGGCGTGAGCTGGGGCGCGTCGCCCAGCGCGGCCCGGACGTTCCGCGCGGCCGAGACGAGCATGTCGATGCATTCCCGCTCGGCGAGCAGCCAGCCTTCGCGGGTTTCGTCGCGGGTGAGCTCGCAGGCAGCGTCGGCGGCCGCATCCAGGGCCGGGCTGGAGAACTGGATCTCGTCCCAGCGCCAGTCGGCCGGATTCCACTCGGCCGACCAGAAGTCGCCGCTGCCCTCGTCCTCGCGGGCGCTCACGCTGTTGGCGGAGAGTGCAGGCAGATAGATCGGGCCGTCGAGTTCACGGTACATGCCGCTGAAGGCGACGGCATACAACCGCTCGCCGGGGTTCTGGTTCAGCAGTTCGCGCAGTGCACGCGTGGCGTCTTCGACGATCAGCGGCTCCAGCGCTTTCCAGTGGCTCATGCGGGCGTCTTTTCTTCCTTGAATCGCGCAATCCTAAGTTCGACCAAGTCTCAGCTCGACCGCGGCAGCAGCGCCGGTATCAGCTTGCGGTTCATCCGCTCGCGCCACCAGCGCAGTGCCTGCCCCTGCGCGCCGGTCTTCCAGGCCAGCCAGAAGGACTCGGGCGGGCGCGGCTCCTCGGTGGGCAGTTCGACCAGCGTACCGCGCCTGAGCTCGTCGACGATGCACGCGCGCGGCAGGAAGCCGTGGCCCAGGCCGGCCACCTGGCAGGCGATCTTCGCGGGCATCGAGGGCACGGTGATGCGCGGCTGGCCGGCCAGCAGGCCGACGGTGCGCTCCGAGAGCGTGCGCGCGCTGTCGCCGACCACGATGGCGTTGCATTCCAGCAGGTCGCCGCGCTGCAGCGGCCGGCCCAGCCGGGTGAGCGGGTGCGAGGGCGCGACGCAGAAGGCGAAGTCGAGGCTGCCCACGGTCACGGCCTGGTAGCCGCCGCCGGCCGGGCCGTCGCCGGCGGCGATGACGATGTCGGCGCGGCCTTCGCGCAGCGCCTCCCAGCTGCCGGTGAGCGCCTCGCAGCCGATGCGCAGCCGCGTGCCGCAGCGCAGGTCTTCGAAGGCGCGGATGTCGTCGATGAGGGCCTGCGTGGGAATGAGCGAGTCGTGCACCAGGCGGATTTCCGACTCGTAGCCGGTGGCGATCTGGCGCATGCGCGATTCGAGGTCGCTCGCGGCGCCGAGCAGCCAGCGGCCTTCCTTGAGCATTTCCTCGCCGGCGGCGGTGAGGCTCACGCGCGGGCCGTTGCGCTCGAAGAGCAGCATGCCGAGCTGTTCCTCCAGCTTGCCCACGGCGTAGGAGATGGTGGAGGGCACCTTGTTGAGATGCGAGGCGGCCGCGGCGAAGGAGCCGTGGCGCGCGATGGCGTCGACGATCTCGATGGCTTCCAGGCTGAGTTTGAGCATGCGGTAGCTTGCGAGGGTGAAGAAGGGGTGGAAAAGCAATGTTCGAAAAATTCGATCATTGAAGATGAAAAGTTTCGTCGATGACGGCCTCGCGGCCCCCGATGATTCGTTCCATGCCAAGGGGATTTCTCTCCGGAAGCAATTGTGAATCAGATCGAACATTCAACCAACCCGCAGGAGTTTTTCACATGTCCATCAAAGCCACCCCCACCGCCGGTTCCAAGCTGCTCACCCCCACCGACCACACGCTGGTGATGATCGACTTCCAGTCGCAGATGGCCTTCGCCACGCACTCGATCGACGCCGTGAACCTGCGCAACAACGCCGCGCTGGTGGCGCAGGCGGCGGCCGGCTTCGGCGTGTCGACCATCCTCACGACGGTGGCCGAGAAGAGCTTCTCGGGCCCGATGTTCAGCGAGATCACCGATGCCTTCCCGGGCCAGAAGATGCTGGACCGCACCTCGATGAACACCTGGGAAGACGCCGCCGTGATCGAGCGCGTGAACCAGATCGGCAAGCCGCGCATCGTGCTCGCGGGCCTGTGGACCAGCGTGTGCATCGTCGGCCCGGCGCTGTCGGCACTCGACCAGGGCTTCGAGGTGTACGTGATCGCCGACGCCTGCGGCGACGTGTCGGCCGAGGCGCACAACCGCGCGATGGAGCGCATGGTGCAGGCCGGCGCGCAGCCGATGACCTCGCTGCAATATCTGCTCGAGCTGCAGCGCGACTGGGCCCGCGGCGAAACCTACGAGCTGACCACCGGCATCGCGAAGAAGGTGGGCGGCGCCTACGGTATCGGCATCAACTACGCCAAGACCATGTTCGGCGCCCACGAGGGTTGATCGACGACACGAGGCCGACGAGATCATGAAGCCCTATGTCCTCTCGCTCGCGCTCGGCCTCCTGGTCGGCGTGATCTACGCACTTTTCCAGGTGCGCTCGCCGGCGCCGCCGGTCATCGCCCTGGTGGGGCTTCTGGGAATCCTGCTCGGCGAGCAGATCCCGCCGCTCATCAAGAGCGTGATCAAGCCCGAGGCGGCGGCCACCTCGTGGCTGCATCACCAGGTCAAGCCGCATGTGTTCGGCGAACTGCCGAAGTGCGCCCAGCCCGCGGCGGCGAACACCGCCGAGGCACCATCCTCCGGAAGGCGCGACGCATGAACCCGTTCGCAGACCCCAGCCGCCGGCGCCTCCTCGGAGCGCTCGGCGCCACCCTTGCAGCCCCCGGCCTTGCGGTCGCCTCTCTTTCCAGCAACATGACCAACACCGAAACCCCCGACCTGATCCTGCACAACGGCCGCTTCACCACGCTGGACCGCGCCAACCCGGTGGCCGAGGCCGTGGCCATCAAGGACGGCCGCTTCACCCGCGTCGGCCGCGCCGAAGAGGTGCTGCCGCTGGCCGGCGGCGCCACCCGCGTGATCGACCTGCAGGGCAAGCGCGTGCTGCCGGGGCTGATCGACAACCACCTGCACATCATCCGCGGCGGCCTGAACTACAACATGGAGCTGCGCTGGGACGGCGTGAGGAGCCTCGCCGACGCCATGGGCATGCTCAAGCGCCAGGTGGCGATCACGCCCGCGCCGCAGTGGGTGCGCGTGGTGGGCGGCTTCACCGAGCACCAGTTCGCCGAGAAGCGCCTGCCGACCATCGAAGAGCTGAACGCCGTGGCGCCCGACACGCCGGTGTTCATCCTGCACCTGTACGACCGCGCGCTGCTCAACGGCGCCGCGCTGCGCGCCGTGGGCTACACGAAAGACACGCCCGCGCCGCCCGGCGGCGAGATCGTGCGCGACAGCGCCGGCAACCCCACCGGCCTGCTGCTGGCCAAGCCCAACGCGGCCATCCTCTACGCCACGCTGGCCAAGGGCCCGAAGCTGCCCTTCGACTACCAGCTCAACTCCACGCGCCACTTCATGCGCGAGCTCAACCGCCTGGGCGTGACCGGCGCCATCGACGCGGGCGGCGGCAACCAGAACTACCCCGACGACTACGAAGTCATCCGCAAGCTGGCCGACGACGGCCAGCTCACCATCCGCCTGGCCTACAACCTGTTCACGCAGAAGCCCAAGCAGGAGAAGGACGACTTCCTGAACTGGACCGCCAACTCCAGATACAAGCAGGGCGACGACTACTTCCGCCACAACGGCGCAGGCGAGATGCTGGTGTTCTCGGCCGCCGACTTCGAGGACTTCCGCCAGCCGCGCCCCGAGATGGCGCCCGAGATGGAAGGCGACCTCGAAGGCGTGGTGCGCATCCTGGCGCAGAACCGCTGGCCCTGGCGCATGCATGCCACCTACGACGAAACCATCAGCCGCTCGCTCGACGTGTTCGAGAAGGTCAACAAGGACACCCCGCTGGCCGGCCTGAACTGGTTCTTCGACCATGCCGAGACCATTTCCGAGAAGTCGATGGACCGCATCGCCGCGCTGGGCGGCGGCGTGGCGGTGCAGCACCGCATGGCCTACCAGGGCGAGTATTTCGTGGAGCGCTACGGCGCCGCCGCTGCAGAAGCGACGCCGCCGGTCAAGCGCATGCTGGAGCGCGGCCTGAAGGTCTCGGCCGGCACCGACGCGACCCGCGTGGCCTCGTACAACCCGTGGGTATCGCTGTCCTGGCTGGTCACGGGCAAGACGGTGGGCGGCCTGCAGATCACGCCGCAGCGCAACCTGCTCGACCGCGAACAGGCGCTGCGCATGTGGACCGAGAACGTCACCTGGTTCTCGAACGAGGAGGGCAGGAAGGGCCGCATCCAGGTCGGCCAGCTCGCCGACCTGGTGGTGCCCGACCGCGACTTCTTCGCCTGCCCCGAATCGGACATTGCCGACACCACCGCGCTGCTGACCATGGTGGGCGGCAAGGTGGTTTGGGGCGCCGGCCCCTTCGCCCCGCACGACGAGGGCTCGGTGCCGCCCGCCATGCCCGACTGGTCGCCCGCGCGCACCTTCGGCGGCTATGCCGGCTGGGCCGACAAGAAGGAAGGCGCGCCGCTGCAGAAGGTCATGCGCAATGCAGCCATGTCCTGCGGCTGTGCCAACAACTGCAATGTGCACGGCCACAGCCACGCCACGGCCTGGAGCAGCAAGCTGCCCGTTGGCGACCTGAAGAGCTTCTGGGGCGCGCTCGGCTGCGCCTGCTGGGCGGTATGAGGAAGATGACGATGCGCTGGACAACCGCACCCCTGCTGCGCTGGATCGCCTTGCTGCTGCTGTGCGCCGCCTACCTGCAGGGCGGCCTGAACAAGGCGATGGACTTCGACGCGGCCCTTGCCGAAATGAACCACTTCGGCCTGTCGCCCGCGGGGCCGCTGGCCCTGGCGGTGATCGTGCTGGAGCTGGGCGCCTCGGCGCTCATCCTCACCGGCCGGCTGCGCTGGCTCGGCGCGCTGGCGCTCGGCGGATTCACGCTGATGGCGACCTTCGTGGCGCTGCGCTTCTGGCAGATGCCGGTGGGGCAGGAGCGCTTCATGGCGGCAAACTCCTTCTTCGAACACCTGGGCCTGGTCGGCGGCTTCCTGCTCGTCGCCTGGCACGACCTGAAGGAGCGTGCACATGTCTGAAACCTCGCAAGGCACGACCGCGCCCGCGGCGCAACCCGGCGCCTTCGCGCCGCTGCGCCAGCCGGTCTTCGCGGTGCTGTGGGCAGCCACGGTGCTCGGCAACATCGGCAGCTTCATGCGCGACGTGGCCAGCTCGTGGCTGGTGACCGACCTGTCGGCCAGCCCGACGGCGGTGGCGCTGATCCAGACGGCGGCGACGCTGCCGATCTTCCTGCTGGCGATTCCGGCCGGCGTCCTGTCGGACATCCTCGACCGGCGGCGCTTCCTGATCTTCGTGCAACTGGTGCTCGCCGCGGTCAGCGGCACGCTGCTGGTGCTCTCGCACACCGGCGCGCTCACGGTGCAATACCTGATCGCGCTGACCTTCGTGGGCGGCATCGGCGCGGCGCTGATGGGGCCGACCTGGCAGTCGATCGTGCCCGAGTTGGTGCCGCGTTCCGACCTGAAGGGCGCCGTGGCGCTGAACTCGCTGGGCATCAACATCGCGCGTTCCATCGGGCCGGCGGCGGGCGGGCTCATCCTCGCGAGCTTCGGCGCGGCCGCCACCTACGGCGTGGACGTGCTGAGCTACGTGTTCGTGATCGCGGCGCTGCTGTGGTGGAAGCGCCCGCCGGCGGAAGACACGGCGCTCTCGGAGAACTTCCTCGGTGCCTTCCGCGCCGGCCTGCGCTACACCCGCGCCAGCAAGGAGCTGCACGTGGTGCTGCTGCGCGCGGCGGTGTTCTTCCTGTTCGCGAGCTCGGTGTGGGCGCTGCAGCCGCTGGTGGCGCGGCAGATGCTGGGCGGCTCGGCCGGCTTCTACGGCGTGCTGCTCGGCTCGGTGGGTGCCGGCGCCATCGGCGGCGCGCTGGTGATGCCCCGGCTGCGCGCCCGGCTCGACGCCGACGGAATGATGCTGCTGGCCTCGCTGCTCACCGCCGCGGTGATGGGCGCCCTGGTCTTCGCGCCGCCCAAGTGGCTGGCGGTGGCGCTGCTGCTGGTGCTGGGCCTGGGCTGGATCGTGGCGCTGACCACGCTCAACAGCGTGGCCCAGTCGATCCTGCCGAACTGGGTGCGCGGTCGCGGCCTGGCCGTGTACCTCACGGTGTTCAACGGCGCGATGGCGGCAGGCAGCCTTGGCTGGGGCCTGGTGGCGCAGCAGATCGGCGTGCCGATGACGCTGGTGGCCGGCGCCGTCGGGCTGGTGGTGGCGGGCCTCGTCTTCCATCGCGTGCGGCTGCCGGCCGGCGAGGCTGACCTGCAGGCCTCGCACCACTGGCCCGAGCCGCTCTTGGCCGAGCCGGTGGCGCACGACCGCGGGCCGGTGATGATCCAGGTCGAGTACCGCATCCGCAAGGAGGACCGCGAGCCTTTCCTGCAGGCGATGAAGCGCCTGTCGCTCGAACGCCGCCGCGACGGCGCCTATGCCTGGGGCGTGCACGAGCACACGGCCGACCCGGAGCGGGTGATGGAGTGGTTCCTGGTCGAGTCCTGGGCGGAGCATCTGCGCCAGCACCATCGCGTGTCGCATGCCGACGCGGACCTGCAGAGCGAGGCACTGCGCTTCCACATCGGACCCGGCAAGCCGGAGGTGCACCACTTCCTGGCGCTGTAGGGCTGGAAGCGACCGGGGCGGGGCTTGGGCCCTCGGTCGCCAGGGGCGATGCCCGTGGCGATAATCCCGGAATGCGAATCCGCTTTACCAAGATGCAGGGAGCCGGCAACGATTTCGTCGTGCTGGACGAAACGCGCGGCACGCTGGGCCTCAGCGCCGCGCAATACCGCTTTCTGGCCGACCGCCATTTCGGCGTCGGCGCCGACCAGATCCTCACCGTGCGGCCCTCGCCGGGCGAAGGCATCGACTTCCAGTACGTGATCCACAACTCCGACGGCGGCGAGGTGGAGCAGTGCGGCAACGGCGCGCGCTGCTTCATGCGCTTCGTCAGCGAACACCACCTGACCGAGAAGAAGCAGGTGCGCGTTCAGACCCTCTCCGGCGTGATCGAACCCCGCATGGGCGCCGACGGCCGCGTCACGGTCGACATGGGCGCCCCCATCTTCGAACCTGCCCGCGTGCCCTTCGACCCCGCCGGGCTCGACCCGCAGGCCGAGGGCGGGTGGCACAAGTGGCATCTGGCCCTGGGCACCCACGCCGGCAGCGCTATCGTTTCCGTAGCTGTGCTCTCGATGGGCAACCCGCACGCGGTGCAGGTGGTCGACAACGTCGACACCGCCCCGGTGGCCGAGCAGGGCCCGCAGATCGAGCACCACCCGCGCTTTCCGCAACGGGTGAATGCCGGGTTCATGCAGGTGGTCGACCGATCCAGCATCAGGCTGCGGGTGTTCGAGCGCGGTGCCGGCGAAACGCTGGCCTGCGGCACCGGCGCCTGCGCGGCGGTGGTGGCGGGCATCCGCCTCGGGCTGCTGGATCGCCGCGTGGACGTGCAGACGCACGGCGGCGTTCTCACGATCGAGTGGCAGGGGGAGGGCCAGCCGGTGCTGATGACCGGACCGGCCGTCACGGTCTTCGAGGGAGACATCGAGGTGCCGGAGCTGCCATGACCCACTTCACGAGCAACAACAACGACGCCAACGCCATGAACCCGATCACCGAAGACGACATCGCCAACTACCTGGCGAACACGCCCGACTTCTTCGAGCGCCATGCCCAGTTGCTGGCGCAGGTGCAGCTCACCAGCCCGCACGGCAACCGCGCCGTGAGCCTGCAGGAGCGCCAGGCCGAGATGCTGCGCGAGAAGATCAAGGCGCTGGAGCATCGCCTGATGGACATGATGCGCCACGGCACCGAGAACGTCGTGATCGCCGACCGCCTGCAGCGCTGGACCACGGGCCTGCTGACCACGCGCGACCCGCGCAGCCTGCCGTACCGCATCGCGGTCGACCTGCAGTCGCTCTTCCTGGTGCCGCAGACGGCCATCAAGGTGTGGGACTGCGGCAGCGAATACCTCAACGAGGCCTACGCCCAGTGGGTGAGCGACGACGTGAAGGCGCTGGCCACCTCGCTGACCTCGCCCTACTGCGGGCTCAATTCGGGCTTCGAGGCCTCCAGCTGGCTGCCCGAGCCGCAGGCCGCGATGTCGATCGCGCTGATTCCGCTGCGCCCCGGCCCCGAGTCGCCGGCCTTCGGCCTGCTGGTGCTGGCCTCGCCCGACGCGCAGCGCTTCAACGCCGAGATGGGCACCGACTTCCTGGAGCGCATCGCCGAGCTGGCCTCGGGCGCGCTCTCGCGGCTGCGTCCTTGAAACGTCCGCGCTGGTTGCGGCGGCCCTGGCAGGTCGTGCTGGCCGGTGGGCTGGCGGCTGTGGCCCTCGTGTACGCGGCCATCGGTGCATTCATCTGGCGGCATTCCGAGGACTTGCTCGCGAATCCGCCCCGGCGGCAGGCCGACGCGGCGCTGGTGCTCGGCAGCCGGGCGTACCTCGACGGCAAGCCGCACCCGTGCCTGACCGGCCGGGTCGACACGGCCCTGGCGCTGGCGAAGGCCGGGCTCGTGCGGCAGCTGGCCTTCTCGGGCGGCGTGGATTCCGAGGACAGCCGCATCGAGGCCATCACGATGGGCGAGCACGCCATCGCCTCGGGCTTCACCGGGCCGATGGTGCTGGAGCCCGCATCGACCTCCACGCGGCTGAACCTGTCGCTGTCGCGCCCGCTGCTGCTGGCCGCGGGGGTGCGCCGCGTGGTCATCGTGTCGGAGCCCTTCCATCTGTGGCGCGTCGAGCGTCTCGTGAAGATGAGCGGCTTCGACAAGAGCTTCGACGTGCAGTACGCGGCAGCGCCCACGTCCTGCTGGCAGGCGCTCGGGCCCTTCTCCAAGGGTGCGTTGCGCGAGCCGGCGGCCATCATCAACAATGCGGCCCATGGCTACCTCTTCTAGTGCGCCCCCAGGCTTCGCGCACTTCGTGTCGCTCCGCCTAACCCCTCGCCGGGCGCGACACCTGCGGCCCGGCAAAGCCGGTTCCGCGGCATTCCTGAGCCTGGCCCTGCGCTGAGCAAATGGACTGGATCGAGAAATACCTGGAGCACGTGCGCGTCGAGCGCCGGCTCGCGGCGCGCACGGTGGAGCTCTACGCCTTCCACCTGCAGTCCCTGCGCGAGCACGCCGCCGAGGCGAAGCTGCCGCTGGACCGCGTGCAGACCGCCCACATCCGCCGCTGGATGTCGCAGCTGCACGGCGCAGGGCGCGAGCCGCGCGGCATCGCGCTGGTGCTGTCGTGCTGGCGCAGCTTCTACCGCTGGCTGGGGCACGAAGGGCTGGTCGGCTTCAACCCGGTGCAGGACGTGCACGCGCCCAAGGCTGGCCGGCCGCTGCCCAAGGCGCTGGGCGTGGACGACGCGGTTCGGCTCGCAGAGCTGTACGACCCCGAGGCCGACCCCTGGACCGAGGCGCGCGACGGCGCCATCGTCGAGGTGCTCTACGGCTGCGGCCTGCGCGTGAGCGAGCTCACCGGGCTCGACGCGCAGGCCAGCGCCACGGCGCGCGGCTGGGTCGATCTCGATGCGATGGAGGCCAGCGTGCTCGGCAAGGGCAGCAAGCGCCGCATCGTGCCCATCGGCAGCAAGGCGGGCGAAGCGCTGCGCGACTGGCTCGCGGTGCGCGGCGACTGCCCCGGGCTCACCACCGCCCGGCTGCGCGACCCCCAGGCCGCGGCCGCACTCTTCATCAGCGCCAAGGGCATGCGCATGTCGGCGCAGGCGGTGTGGAAGCTGCTGCGCGAGCGCAGCCTCAAGGCCGGCCTCTCGGCGCCGGTGCATCCGCACATGCTGCGCCATTCCTTCGCGAGCCACGTGCTGCAGTCCAGCAGCGACCTGCGCGCGGTGCAGGAGCTGCTTGGCCACGCCAGCATCGCGACCACGCAGGTCTACACGCGGCTGGACTTCCAGCACCTGGCCAAGGTCTACGACGCGGCGCATCCGCGGGCCAAGGCCCGCGAAGACAAAGACAAGTAAGCGACAAGAAACAATGAAAACCCTTCGCCTCAAGCCCGGCAAGGAGCGCTCGCTGCAGCGCCGCCATCCCTGGGTGTTCGAATCCGCCATTGCGCGCGGCGGCGCCGACTCCGGCGAGACTGTGCGCGTCGAATCGCACGACGGCACCTTTCTCGCATGGGCCGCCTTCAGCCCTCTTTCCAAGATCCGCGCGCGGGCCTGGAGCTTCACCGAGACGCAGCGCATCGATGCGGCCTTCCTCGCCTCGCTGTGCGCCCGCGCAGTGGCCGCGCGAGGCCTGTTCGACCTGCAGAGCGACGGCGTGCGGCTGGTGCACGGCGAGGCCGACGGACTGCCGGGGCTGATCGTCGACCGCTACGGCGACACGCTGGTGGCGCAGTTCCTCTCGGCCGGCGTGGAGCGCTGGAAGGGCGCGCTGGCCGATGCGCTGCTGAAGGCCACGGGTCTTTCGAAGCTCTACGAGCGCTCCGACGCGAGCGGCCGCGAGCGCGAGGGCCTGAAGCCGGTCACCGGCTGGCTGCGCGGCGAAGGGCCGACCGAAATCGTCATCCGCGAGCATGGCTGGAAGCTGTCGCTGGACGTCGCCACCGGCCACAAGACCGGCTTCTACCTCGACCAGCGCGACAGCCGCCAGCGCTTCGCCGAGCTGGCGCAGCACCGGCGCTTCAGGCGCGTGCTGAACTGCTTCTGCTACACGGGCGGGTTCACCGTGGCGGCACTGGCGGGGCTGAAGGCCGCGGGCGCGCTCGAGGGCGCGCAGATGGTGTCGGTCGATTCGTCGCTGCCGGCGCTGGAGCGGGCGAGGGGGCATCTGGCGCTCAACGGCTTCGATGCCGCCGGCGGGCAAGGCATCGAGGCCGAGTTCCTCGACGCGAACGTCAACACGGTGCTGCGCGAGTTCATCGACCAGGGCCGCACCTTCGACGCCATCGTGCTCGATCCGCCCAAGTTCGCGCCCACCGTGGCGCATGCCGAGCGGGCCTCGCGGGCCTACAAGGACATCAACCGGCTGGCGCTGAAGATCCTGGAGCCGGGCGGGGTGCTCCTGACCTTCTCGTGCTCGGGCGGCATCAGCGCCGACCTGTTCCACAAGATCGTGGCCTCGGCGGGACTCGATGCGGGCGTGGACGGCTACATCGCCGAGCGGCTGGGTGCTGCGCCTGACCATCCGATGACCATCGAATTCCCGGAAGGCGAATACCTGAAGGGGCTGGTGGTGGTCAGGAAGCCTGCCTGAACGGCGCTTGACCCTGCCGGCAACGCAACTCAGTGGCATTGGCTAAACTGCCGGGCCGCGCCTTCCACGGCCCCCATTTCCCGTTTTCCGCTTCCGGAGCACTTTCCCCATGGCCCTCATTCCCGCGACCATCCTCACCGGCTTTCTCGGCTCGGGCAAGACCACGCTGCTCAAACGCATCCTGACCGAGGCCCACGGCCAGAAGATCGCGGTCATCGAGAACGAGTTCGGCGAGGAGAACATCGACAGCGACATCCTCGTGACCGAGTCGAAGGAGCAGATCGTGCAGATGAGCAACGGCTGCGTCTGCTGCACCATCCGCGAAGACCTGCGCGAGGCGCTGCAGCTGCTGGCCGCCAAGAAGCGCCAGGGCCTGCTCGACTTCGATCGCGTGGTGATCGAGACCACCGGCCTGGCCGACCCCGGCCCCGTGGCCCAGACCTTCTTCATGGACGACGAGATCGCCGAGAGCTACCTGCTCGACTCGATCCTCACGCTGGTGGATGCCAAGCACGCGCCGCAGCAGCTCAACGACCGCCAGGAAGCGCGCCGCCAGGTGGGCTTCGCCGACCAGATCTTCATCAGCAAGAGCGACCTGGTCTCGGCCGAGGAGACCGACGCGCTGATCCACCGCCTGAAGCACATGAACCCGCGCGCGCCGCAGCAGAAGGCGCATTTCGGCGAAGTGCCGCTCAAGGACATCTTCGACCTGCGCGGCTTCAACCTGAACGCCAAGCTCGACATCGACCCCGACTTCCTCAAGGAAGACGACCACGATCATCACCACCATGACCACGAGCATGGCGAGCACTGCGACCACCCCTCGCACAAGCACGACGGCCATGGCCACCATCACCACGTGGACGACGACGTGAAGAGCTTCGTCTACAAGGCCGATCGCGCCTTCGACCCGGCCAAGCTGGAAGACTTCCTGGGCGCGATCGTCAACATCTACGGCCCGCGCATGCTGCGCTACAAGGGCGTGCTGAACATGAAGGGCACCGAGCGCAAGGTGATCTTCCAGGGCGTGCACCAGCTCATGGGCAGCGACCTGGGCCCGGAATGGGGCAAGGACGAGGCGCGCCAGAGCCGCATGGTGTTCATCGGCATCGAGCTGCCGCGCGAGATCCTGGAACAAGGCCTGGAGCAGTGCCTAGTCTAGGCTGACCCCCAGGCTGCGCGCACTTCGTGTCGCTGCGCCAACCCCCTTTCAGGGGGCAACACCGGTGGCCCGGCAAAGCCGGTTCCACGGTGTTTCCCGACGGATCCGCGGCTACTTGCCCGTGCCGCCCATTCCGCCCAGCGGCTTGCCGTTGACCTTCAGGGCGCCTTCGCTGAACTCCACCTGGGCGGTGACGTCGTCGCCGTCGCGCTTCACGAAGCCGCTTTGCTCGCCCTGTTCGACCAGGCCGGCCACCATTTCGGGCGGGGGCGTCTGGCCACTCTCTGCACCGGTCTCGGCCAGCTTCTCGAGCCACTTCATGGGCAGCCGCGCGTGGGCCTTGAGCACGCCGCGCTTCATCATCAGCGCCATGCCCGGCAGCTGCAGGTCTTCGTCCGTCACGCCGGCCATGCCGGCCGAGTAGCCGAGCTCGGCGCGCTTGCCGTCGATCTCGACCAGCATCTTGTCGATGCCGGCCTCGGGCGCGTACTTGGCCATGGCCTTGAGGTCGGGCGTGAGCTGCTCGACCAGCGCCTGCATGGCCGCCTGGGAAGCCTTGCTGCCGCCCTTGCCGCAGCTGTTGGCGGCGCTGGACTGCATCCAGGCGTCGGCGAGCTTCCTATAGCCGGCGCCGTGGATGCGGCGGGCGCCGCTGGTCAGCTCGAACTTGTCGATCTTCGTCTCGCCTATCTTGCCGGTGCCCTTGAGGGTGCCGGTGGAGGCGTAGAGGCCGTCCTTCATGGTCGCGTCGCCCACGAGGTCGATGTTCTGCAGCACGACTGCCGGCAGCGCCTGCGGCGGCTCCGAGCCGTCCTCGGCCGCTTTCTTCCTGACGGCGAACTCCAGCGTGTCGAGCCGGCCCTCGGTCTTGCCGGTGGCCAGGAACCAGCCGGCGCTGCTGTCCATGTCGGCCTTGGCGGTGAGCTTGCCCATCTTCATGGTCACGCCGCGGAGCAATTCGTTGAAGTCCAGGCCGGGCATGCTCAGGTCGTAGTGCGCCTGGGTGCGTGCGGCGTTCACCTGCACGCGGGCCTGCAGGCCCTGCCAGTCGAGGCGGCCCTTGCCGTCCTCGGCCAGCTTGACGGGCGCGACCGTCAGGTCGCTCGTGAAGCCGCCATCGAAGCCGACCTTGGTGCGGGCCGACACGGGCTTGGCCTCTCCGAAGAATTTCTTCGCCTCGGCCTGCGCCTTGTCGTCGAGCACCAGTTCGCTGTCGATGGTGGCGGCCGCCAGCGTGCCGCCGGCCAGCGGGCCGTGGTGGATGGTGTCGCGGATGGTCAGGCGCAGCTGCTTCGGCGGCTTGATGGCGGGGGTATCGTCTTCCTCACCGTCTTCCTTTTCCTCTTCGTCCTGGCCAGCGGTGGGCTGGCTGGCTGCCGGCGCGGCCGCGTCGGCCGCGCAGCCGATTTCCAGCGTGACGGTGCTGACGGCGCCCAGGAAGCCGCGTTCGTACTTGCGCTCGGTCACGCGCACCAGCGCGGTCTGCTTGGGCAGCTCGTCCAGCGCGGTGTCGTAGCGCGACTTGATCTGCGAACCGGCCCACCAGGTGCTGCCGCCGTAGGCGGCGGCGATGGCCGCGGCCAGGACTCCCAAAACTGCTTTCTTGTTCAAGGCTTGTTGCTTTCTTGTGTCTGTCTTGCGATTGATCGGAATGATCGGATAGGCCCCCTGCGCCATATGGACAAGGGCCGGGGCCCGCGCGCCGCCCCCTCCGGCGGCGCCGGGCGATGCTAACGGAGTCGGACGACGCGCCGGAACATGTCCCGCGGGTTCGAGTTCTCTATACAATCGCGCGCCTGTTTCGCAAGCCACGTCCTGCTCCCAAGGACAAGATGTGACTTCCGGCACGGGGCGCCGTACGTTTCTGGCGGGCTTTCGGGGGTATAACCCCGGGGTTCGCCACTTGGCGGGCACCCCGACAACGGGAGCCTGCGCGGCCTGGAGGCTGCAGGAGGCTCCCATGGGAGGAGACACCCAGTGAAAGCGCGTTCCAGTTCGTCAAAGGAGCCAGTCACCGTGAAGAAACCCGCCGCCAAGGCCACGCCAGCAACCAAGCCCGCCGCCAAGAAGGCGCCGGCTGCGAAGCAGGCTGTACCTGCGGCCAGGAAGGTTTCCGGTCCCGCGACCAAGGAGAAGAGCGCACCGTCCAAGAAGCCCGCAGCACCACCGGCCAAGGCCGCGAGCGCTGCGACCAAGAAGTCCGCCAAGCCTGCAACTGCCGCCACGAAGACCGCGGACGCCGGCTCATCGTCATCCAAACCCGTCGGCCGTCCTGCGGCTGTTTCCTCTGTCCCCCCGATCCCCATGAAAAAAACGGCTGCCGCCTCCACTTCCGCCCCGGCGACACCCTCGATGCCCGCTCAAACAGCCACGCCCGCTCCCGCCGCGCGTGGTGGCCGCGTGTCCCGGCTGTCGCAACTGACCGTCCCCTCGATGCCGCAATCGGTGGCGTCGACGGCCGCCAAGTCCACCTTCTCCCAAAGCCATTCCAACGCGCTGGTGCCTCCGCCGCCCCTCGCCATCAAGAAAGACCCGAAACTGGCCAACAACTGGAAAACCAAGTCGCCCGCGGAACTGAGCGATGCCGAAGTCATCGCCATGCCCGACGACGAGTACATGAACGAAAAGCAGATGGCGTTCTTCCGCCTGAAGCTCGAAGAACTCAAGCGCGGCATCCTCGAGAACGCCGGCGAGACCACCGAGCACCTGCGTGAAGACACGGTGGTCGTGCCCGACCCGGCCGACCGCGCCACCATCGAGGAAGAACATGCCCTCGAGCTGCGCACCCGCGACCGTGAGCGCAAGCTGCTCAAGAAGATCGAGCAGTCGATCCAGCGCATCGACGCCGGCGACTATGGCTACTGCGACGAGACCGGCGAGCCCATCGGCGTCGGCCGCCTGCTGGCCCGCCCGACCGCGACGCTTTCGCTCGAGGCGCAGCAGCGCCGCGAACTCAAGCAGAAGATGTTCGGGGACTGAAGCCAGCATAAGGTAGATAAAAGCCAGCGTCTTCGATAGCCTTCTCCGAATGCCAAAGGAAGATTCGGGCCGCCTTCTTTCAAAGGTGGCCAAGTTTGTCCGCAATCCCCTGAAGGATTGGTCGGAGCTGGACGCGCCTTCCTCCGCCAGTTCGGCCTCCGATTCCTCGCTGCCCGCGCAGACCTACAGCCGGGAGATGCTCAAGGAGATGATCGAGCGGCGCCAGCGCAACGATTTCGTTCGCCGGCGCGAGTTCGACATGCTGCGCAAGCTGCGCCAGCGCGAGGCCGCGGCGCACGCCTTCGAGGCGACGGTCACGCCGTCTTCGTTCAACGTCAACAGCTCCTCCGAGAGATCGGAAGGCCGCGCGCTCACGCTCAAGAAGATCGACGAGATCGAGCAGCAGATGTCGCAGCAGTGGTGGAAGGGGCGCGGGCCGAACGGCGAGGTGCTGGTCAATCCGCCGCCCGAAGCCGGCGCCGAGACCCTGCCGCCGGTGGACACCGACGAACTGCTGTCGGAGCCGGCTCCGCCGTCCCTGGCGGTGGAGGCGGCACAGGTCGCCGGCGAGGCCGGCGCAGCGCCGGCCGTCGCGGCCAGCGTGCCGCTGCTGTCGTCGCGCCTGGCGCACGACGGCGCGCTCGAGGAAGCAGTGATCCGTTTCGCCCACGGCGACGACACTGGCGCCGAAGCGATCCTGCTGCAGGCGCTGGCTTCGCCCCCCGACAGCGTGTCGCCGGTCGAAAGCGCGACCGACGCAGCCTCCGAGCGCGACGACAACCGCTGGCGGGCTCTCTTCGACCTGTACCGCGCCACCGGCGACGCCGCCAAGTTCGCCGCTGCCCGCATGCGCTATGCGCAGCGCATGCGGCGCATGGGACCCGACTGGGTCTCGCTGGAAGAGCTGGCGCGCAGCGTCAAGGCCGTCACGGCGAGCGAGGAGGCTGCCGGCATCGCCGAAAGCGGCGCTCCCGCCGACTGGACCTGCCCCACGCGCCTCGCGCGCGAAGGCCTCATGGATCTCACCCGCGCGCTGTCGAAGGCGGGCTCGGTGTGGACGCTCGACTGGCGTGGCCTGCATGCCATCGAACCCGAGGCCGCCGCGCCGCTGCGCGTGCTCTTCACCCACTGGGCCGATTCGCCGGTGCAACTGCGTTTCATGGGCTCGTCGCAGCTGCTGGCCGTGCTGTCCGAGGCCGCGCCCAACAACGAGCGCGGCACCGACGACGTCTGGTGGCAACTGCACCTCGCGGCGCTGCGCATGATGCACCTGCCCGACGACTTCGAGCTGGTGGCGCTCAACTACTGCATCACCTACGAGGTGTCGCCGCCCGCCTGGGCAGACCCGAAGGGCGAGTGCACCACGCTGGCCGCCCCACCTGCCAGCCGGCCCAGCTCGGTGTGGTCGCTGCTGTCGGTCGGCGGCGATTCGGAGAGCTTTCCTTCTACCGACAGCGGTTTTGCCGCGCTGGCGGGCGACCTGCGGGGCGAGTCGCTGTCGAACTGGCAGCGGCTGGACCACGACCTGCGCCACACCACGGCGCCGGTCATCTCGTGCGCGGCGCTGCTGCGCATGGACCTCGCCGCCGCAGGCACGCTGCTGAGCTGGGTGCGCACGCGCGACGCCAACGGCGAGCGCGTGCAGTTCGTCGACGTGCACCGGCTGGTTGCCGCGCTGTTCAATCTGGTAGGCATCGCCGATCACGCCACGGTGGCCGTTAGGAAAAACTGAAACCCGCACCGCCTCGCGGCGGTTGCATTGCCGCCGCGCACCCCCAGATGGCTGCGATGGAACAGTTTCACGGCACCACCATCGTGAGCGTGCGCCGCAAGACCCCCCAGGGCGACCAGGTCGCCATCGGCGGGGACGGGCAGGTCACTCTCGGCAACATCGTCATCAAGGGCTCGGCGCGCAAGGTGCGCCGGCTGTATCACGGCAAGGTGCTTGCCGGCTTCGCGGGCGCCACGGCGGACGCCTTCACGCTCTTCGAGCGTTTCGAGGCCAAGCTCGAGAAGCACCAGGGGCACCTGACCCGCGCCGCGGTCGAACTCACCAAAGACTGGCGCACCGACCGCGTGCTGCGCAAGCTCGAAGCGATGCTCGCCGTGGCCGACGCCACCACCTCCCTCATCATCACCGGCAACGGCGACGTGCTGGAGCCCGAGGACGGCGTGATCGCCATCGGCTCGGGCGGCGCGTACGCCCAGTCGGCGGCCAAGGCGCTGATCGAGAACACCGAGCTTTCGGCCGAGCAGATCGTGCGCAAATCGCTGGCGATCGCCGGAGAAATCTGCATTTACACGAACATGAACCATACGGTGGAAGCGCTCTGACCATGTCCATGACCCCCCAGGAGATCGTCTCCGAGCTCGACAACCACATCGTCGGCCAGCCGGCAGCCAAGCGCGCCGTGGCCATCGCGCTGCGCAACCGCTGGCGCCGCCAGCAGGTCGACGACAAGCTGCGCCACGAGATCACGCCGAAGAACATCCTCATGATCGGCCCCACGGGCGTGGGCAAGACCGAGATCGCCCGCCGCCTCGCGCGACTGGCCGATGCGCCCTTCATCAAGGTCGAGGCCACCAAGTTCACCGAGGTGGGCTACGTGGGCAAGGACGTCGATTCGATCATCCGCGACCTGGCAGAGATCGCCGTCAAGCAGACGCGCGAGGCGGAGAGCGTGAAGGTTCGCGCGCGCGCCGAGGATGCCGCCGAAGAGCGCATCCTCGACGTGCTGCTGCCGCAAGCGCGCAGCGCCGACGGCACCTCCACCGCGACCGACACCAGCAACGCCACCCGGCAGGCCTTCCGCAAGAAGCTGCGCGAGCACCAGCTCGACGACAAGGAGATCGAACTCGACCTCGCCGAAACCCGCGCGCCGCTGGAGATCATGGGCCCGGCCGGCATGGAGGAAATGACCGAGCAACTGCGCGGCATGTTCGGCCAGATCGGCGGCGGCAAGCGCAAGATGCGCAAGCTCAAGATCGCCGAGGCGCTGCGCCTCCTGACCGACGAGGAGGCCGCCAAGCTGGTCAACGAGGACGAGATCCGCACGCAGGCGATCGCCAACGCAGAGCAGAACGGCATCGTCTTCATCGACGAGATCGACAAGGTCGCGACCCGCAGCGAAGCCCAGGGCTCCGACGTGTCGCGCCAGGGCGTGCAGCGCGACCTGCTGCCGCTGGTGGAGGGCACGGCCGTCAGCACCAAGTACGGCGTGGTGCGCACCGACCACATGCTGTTCATCGCGAGCGGCGCCTTCCACCTGAGCAAGCCCAGCGACCTCATTCCCGAGCTGCAGGGGCGCTTTCCGATCCGCGTGGAGCTGCAGTCGCTCTCGGTGGCGGACTTCGAGAGCATCCTCACGCAGACGCGCGCCTCGCTGGTGAAGCAGTACCAGGCGCTGCTCGCCACCGAGGGCGTGACGCTCGAATTCACGCCCGAGGGCGTGAACCGGCTGGCCACCATCGCCTTCGAGGTGAACGAGCGCACGGAGAACATCGGCGCGCGCCGTCTGTCGACCGTGATGGAGCGCCTGCTGGATGAGGTAAGCTTCGACGCGACCCGCCTCGAAGGGCAATCGATCCGCATCGATGCCGCTTATGTCGACCAGCGCCTTGCGGCACTAAGTCACGACGAAGACCTTTCGCGCTTCATCCTCTGAAGCCGCTTCCCTCTTCCCCTGTAACGGGGGAATCCTTCACGCATCACTTTCACTGCGTGAGCTAAGTACTTCATTTTCAACGAAATTCGCCGATTCCAAGGATTTGGAATCGGCGCTAAGTCGTTGATTCCATTACAAAAAATAGCCCAAACGGCCAGTTGCTTCCGAAGTGTTTCCTGCTACAGTGCAAAAAAGTGCAGTTAAGTGGGAAAAAGTGCGGGTAGTGCCCCTTTCGGGTGCCGCAGCACTCCCAACACAGGGGTTTCGTGGTCGTGTTTCAAGGCGCTTCATCGCTCAGTCTGGATGCCAAGGGGCGGCTCTCCGTGCCGACCCGGCATCGTGACGTCCTGAGCGCGACGGCAGGCGGCCAGCTCACGATCACCAAGCATCCGCACGGATGCCTGATGGTGTTCCCCCGTCCCGAATGGGAAAAATTCCGCGAGCGCATCGCCGCGCTGCCGATGTCGGCGCAGTGGTGGAAGCGCGTCTTCCTTGGCAACGCCATGGACGTCGAGATGGACGGCACCGGCCGCATCCTCGTGTCGCCCGAGCTGCGCGCGGCGACCGGCATCACGCGCGAGACGCTGCTGCTGGGCATGGGCAACCACTTCGAGCTCTGGGACAAGGCCACCTACGAGGCCAAGGAGGCCGAGGCCACCCAGGGCGAGATGCCGGACGTATTCCAGGACTTCGCGTTCTGAGGGGCACCGTGAACACGCCCTGGACCCACACGACCGTCTTGCTCGGCGAGGCGGTGGAAGCTCTTCTATCCGGCAGCGCCGCAGCTGCCGGCACCTACGTGGACGCCACCTTCGGAAGAGGAGGGCACGCGCGCGCGATCCTCGCGCGGCTGGCGCCGGAAGGCAGGCTCATCGCATTCGACAAGGATGCGGAAGCAGTGGCCGAAGCAGCGCGCATCTCGGATGCGCGTTTTTCCATCCGCCACCAGGGATTCCGCTCGATCGGCGAACTGCCCGATGCGAGCGTCGCCGGCCTGCTCATGGACCTGGGCGTGAGCTCGCCGCAGATCGACAACCCGGTGCGCGGTTTCAGTTTCCGTTTCGATGGCCCGCTCGACATGCGCATGGACACCACGCGCGGCGAAAGCGTGGCCGAGTGGCTGGCAACGGCCGAACTACAGCAGATTGCAGAGGTGATCCGTGACTATGGCGAAGAACGGTTTGCTGTTCAGATTGCAAAGGCGATTGTTGCTCGCCGACAAGAACGGGGCCCAGTTTCAACCACCACCGAACTGGCCGAGCTCGTGGCTGGCACGGTCAAAACCCGCGAGCCGGGCCAGAACCCTGCAACGCGCACATTTCAGGCTTTTCGGATTTTCATCAACGCCGAGCTTGAAGAGCTGCAACAGGCGCTAGAAGCCAGCCTGTCCATCCTGAAGCCGGGGGGGCGGCTGGCGGTCATCAGCTTCCACTCGCTGGAAGACCGCATCGTCAAGCAGTTCATAGCGAAGCACTCCAAGGAGGTCTACGACCGCCGCGCGCCGTTCGCCGCGCCCAAGGTCATGAAGCTGCGCGCGCTGGAGCGCATCAAGCCCTCGGAGGCCGAGGTGAGCGGGAACCCGCGGGCGCGCAGTGCCATTCTTCGCGTGGCAGAACGTACCGGCGCCGACTGACATGGCCCGTGTAAATCTGCTCCTGCTGATGGCCGTCATTGCGACGGCTTTGTACCTTGTGCACACCCAGTATCTGTCGCGCCAGCTCTATACCGAGCTCGACCGCGTGCAGCAGGATGCCCGCCGCCTCGAGACCGAGCGCGACCGCCTGCAGGTCG
Organism: Variovorax sp. 350MFTsu5.1; assembly: GCF_048302515.1. Lineage (NCBI taxonomy): Bacteria > Pseudomonadati > Pseudomonadota > Betaproteobacteria > Burkholderiales > Comamonadaceae > Variovorax > Variovorax sp. 350MFTsu5.1. Next base: position 1,130,159 of record NZ_CP157620.1, read on the forward strand.
AGAAGCGCGCGCAGGCCACGCCGCTGCGCGTGGAGAAGCTCGCCAAGGAGCAGCTGCAGATGCGCACCACCTCCCCGGCGATCACGCAGTACGTGCGCCCTGACGGCTCCGTGATTCCCGCCGTCGCACCTGTGGCGCCGACGCCCCCCACCACAGGCAAGCCGGCCGCCAAACCTGCGGCCAGGCCGGCCGCAACCGCAGCGAGGGCCGCGCGATGACCCGGGGCAACCGCAGCGTCCGCTACACCACCAGCCCCCTGCTTGCGAGCAAGACGCCGGTGTGGCGCAGCAAGCTCATCGTCGCCGGCATCGCCTTCGGCTTCCTGGTGCTGGCCGGCCGGGCTGCCTACGTGCAGGTCATCGGCAACAGCTTCTTCCAGCGGCAGGGCGAGGTGCGCTTCGCGCGCACGCTGGAGTTGCCGGCCAACCGCGGCCGCATCCTCGACCGCAACGGGCTCATCCTCGCATCGAGCGTGGTCGCGCCCAGCATCTGGGCCATCCCGGAGGACATCGAGCGCGACGACCCCGAGGTGCGCGCCAAGCTCAGGCAGGTGGCCAAGCTGCTGGAGATGCCGCAGAAGGACTTCGACAAGAAGCTGGAAGACGAGGACAAGACCTTCGTCTGGATCAAGCGCCAGGTCGACGAGCCCATCGCCAAGCAGATCGCCGCGATGAACCTCAAGGGCATCTACCAGCGCAAGGAATACAAGCGCCAGTACCCCGAGGGCGAGGCCGCCGCGCACGTGGTGGGCTTCACCAACGTGGAAGACAACGGCCAGGAAGGCATCGAGCTGGCCTTCAACAAGGACCTGGCCGGCAAGGCCGGGTCGCGCCGCGTCATCAAGGACCGCCTGGGCCGCGTGGTCGAGGGCGTGGGCGAGACCGTGCCGCCGCTGGACGGCAAGGACATCCAGCTCAGCGTCGACAGCAAGGTGCAGTTCTTCGCCTACCAGAAGCTGCGCGACGCCGTGACCGCGCGCAAGGCCAAGGCCGGCAGCGTGGTGGTGCTCGATTCCGTCACCGGCGAGGTGCTGGCACTGGCCAACTACCCGAGCTACGTGCCCGACAAGCGCCAGAACCTCACCGGCGAGCAGCTGCGCAACCGCGCGATCACCGACACCTTCGAGCCCGGCTCGACCATGAAGCCGATCACGGTGGGCATGGCGCTGGAAGCCGGCCGCGTGAAGCCCTCGACCTTGATCGAAACCGGCCCCGGCCGCTACCAGATCGGCGGCTTCACCATCAGCGACACGCACAACTACGGCACGCTGACAGTCGAGGGCGTGATCCAGAAGTCGAGCAACGTCGGTGCGCTCAAGATCGCCCAGAAGATGACCCCGCACGAGATGTGGGACACCTACACCGCGCTCGGCTACGGCCAGAAGCCGCAGATCCAGTTCCCCGGCGCCGTCACCGGCCGGCTGCGGCCCTGGAAGACCTGGAAGCCGGTCGAGCAGGCCACCATGGCCTATGGCTACGGCCTGTCGGCGTCGCTGTTCCAGATGGCGCATTCGTACACCGCGTTCGCGCACGACGGCTCGCTGATTCCGGTGACCATCCTGAAGAACTCCGAACCGCCGGTGGGCGTGCGCGTGTTCTCGCCCTCCAACGCGCTGGCGGTGCGCAAGATGCTGCAGATGGCCGCCGGCCCCGGCGGTACCGGCACGCGCGCGCAGACGGTGGGCTACTCGGTCGGCGGCAAGTCGGGCACGGCTCACAAGCAGGTCGGCAAGGGCTACGCCAGCAACAAGTACCGCGCCTGGTTCACCGGCATGGCGCCTATCGAGAAGCCGCGCATCATCGTCGCGGTGATGATCGACGAGCCCAGCGACGGGCAGTATTTCGGCGGCCTGGCGGCCGCTCCCGTGTTCAGCGAGGTCGTGCAGCAGACGCTGCGCATGATGAACGTACCGCCCGATCTGGCGGTCAAACCGCTTGTGATGACGCAGGGCGTCGACGAGAGCTTCTGAACATGCTGACCTTCACTTCCCCCCAACTGGTCGCCGCCTGGCTGAAGGAGCGCGCGCCGAACGCCGCGCTGCATGCCGACAGCCGCGCCGTGGGTGCGGGCGACGTCTTCATCGCCTGGCCGGGCGCCGCCACCGACGGCCGCAGGCACGTGGCGGCCGCGCTGGCGCAGGGCGCCGCCGTCTGCCTGGTGGAACACGAGGGCGTCGAGCCCTTCGGCTTCGACCAGGACGAATACCGCGAGCGCATCGTGAGCTACCCCGGCCTGAAGGCCGCCACCGGCCCGATCGCCTCGGCCTTCTACGACAACCCCTCGGCCCTGCTCGAAGTGCTGGCCGTGACGGGCACCAACGGCAAGACCTCCACCGCATGGTGGCTGGCCGAGTCGCTCTCCACGCTGCGCGCGGCGGGCGGCGTGCGAGTGATGAAGCCCGACGGCACCATGCAGCGCGACGCGCCATCGCCCTGCGCCGTGATGGGCACACTGGGCATCGGCGTGCCGCCCGATCTGACCTACACCGGCCTGACCACGCCCGACCCGGTGATGATGCAGCGCGAGCTGCGCGCGCTGGTCACGAACGGCTTCGGCGCCTGCGCCATCGAGGCCTCGTCCATCGGCATCGCCGAGCGCCGCCTCGACGGCGCGCAGATCGCCGTGGCCGTGTTCACCAACTTCACGCAGGACCATCTCGACTACCACGGCAGCATGGACGCCTACTGGCAGGCCAAGGCCGAGCTGTTCCGCTGGCCCGGCCTGCGCGCCGCGGTGATCAACATCGACGACACGCACGGCGCCAGCCTGTGCGCGAACCTGATCGACGCCGGCATCGGTGCGCTCGACGTCTGGACCGTTTCGGCCGCCGGCAAGCCGGCCCGCCTCATGGCGCGCGACATCGGCTACGACGCGCAGGGCCTGCAGTTCTCGGTGGCCGAGCACGGCACGGCTGCCGTGGAGCGCCTGTCGACGGGGCTCATCGGCCAGTACAACGTGTCCAACTTGCTGGGCGTCCTCGGCACGCTGCGCGCGCTGGGCCTCACGCTCGCCCAGGCCGTGGCCGCATGCGCCAACCTCACCAGCGTGCCCGGACGCATGGACCGCGCCGGCACCGGCGAAGGCGCCCCGCTGGCCGTGGTCGACTACGCCCACACTCCCGATGCGCTCGACAAGGCGCTGATCGGCCTGCGCCCGCTCGCAAAGCAGCGCGGCGGCGCACTGTGGTGCCTGTTCGGCTGCGGCGGCGACCGCGACCCGATCAAGCGCCCGATGATGGCCGCCGTCGCCGAGCGCCAGGCCGACCGCGTGATCGTCACCAGCGACAACCCCCGCAGCGAAAAGCCCGACGCGATCATCAGCCAGGTGCTGCGCGGCTTCTCGCGCCCCGACGCGGCGCAGGTGCAGCCCGACCGGGCGGCAGCCATCGCCGACGCCATCGCGCAGGCTGCGCCGCAAGATGTGGTGCTGATCGCAGGCAAGGGCCACGAGGCCTGGCAGGAAATCGCCGGCCAGCGCATCGAGTTCTCGGACAAGGCCCATGCGCTGCAGGCGCTGGCAAAGAGGGGTGCCTCGGCATGAGCGGCATCACGACACCCCTGGACATCACCCTGGCCCGGATCCAGCAATGGATTCCGGGTTCTCGCCTCGTGGGCGACGGCTCCATCGTCATCGCCCGCGTGCACACCGACACGCGCACGCTCGCGCCCGGCGACCTGTTCGTCGCGCTCAAGGGCGAGCGCTTCGACGCCAACGATTTCCTGGCCGATGCGAAGAAGCAGGGCGCCGTGGCCGCCATCGCGCACCACGGGCTGGAGGCCGCGGGTCTCGCCGGCCTCGAGGTGCCCGACTCGCTGGTCGCGCTCGGCGCGCTCGGCGCGGGCTGGCGCGCGCAGTTCGACCTGCCGCTGATCGCGGTGACGGGCAGCAACGGCAAGACCACGGTCACGCAGATGATCGCGGCCGTGCTCTTCGCCTTCCGGGCCGAGCGCTCGCTCGCCACGGCCGGCAACTTCAACAACGAGATCGGCGTGCCGCTCACGCTGCTGCGCCTGCGCGCGCAGCACCAGCGCGCGGTGCTCGAGCTGGGCATGAACCACCCGGGCGAGATCGCGCGGCTGGCGGCCATCTCGCGCCCGACCATCGCGCTGGTCAACAACGCGCAGCGCGAGCACCAGGAATTCATGGCCACCGTCGAGGCGGTGGCCATCGAGAACGCCGCCGTGTTCGCCGTGCTTCCGGAAGACGGCACGGCCGTCTTTCCCTACGGCGACGAGTTCACCTCGCTGTGGACCGACATGGCGCACGACGGCGGTTCGCGCCGCTGCCTGACCTTCGGCGAGCACGAGGATGCCGACATCTCGCTGCAGCACGCCGAATGGAAGCAGGGCGCCTGGGCCGTGAGCATCCGCACGCCGGTGGGCGCCTTCGACGCGCGGCTGCACATCGCGGGCCGGCACAACGTCGTCAACGCGCTCGCCGCCACGGCCTGCGCGCTCGCGGCGGGTGTGTCGCTGGAAACCATCGGCGCCGGCCTCTCGGCCTTCGAGCCGGTCAAGGGTCGTTCGCGCGCAAGCGAAGTCGCGCTGCCCGGCGGCCATGCGATCACGCTGGTCGACGACAGCTACAACGCCAACCCCGATTCGGTGATCGCCGCCATCGACGTGCTCGCCGCCCTGCCGGGCCCGCGCCTGCTGGTGCTGGGCGACATGGGCGAGGTGGGCGACCGCTCGCCCGAGTTCCACGCCGAGGTCGGCGAGCATGCCCGCGAGCGCGGCATCGAGTCCGTCTACACGCTGGGCGACGCGACGTCGCACACCGTCGCCGCCTTCGCCTGTGCCGACGGACGCCATTTCAACGAGTTCGACGCGCTGAGCGCGGCCGTGCTCGCACGCCTGCCGCAGGTCGGCAGCGTGCTCGTGAAAGGATCGCGCTTCATGAAGATGGAGCGCGTGGTGCAGGTCGTCGAGGCGCAGGCACAACTACAACAACCACAACAACAAAAGGAGGCCGGTCATGACGCATGAGCCGCGCGAAACCACATGCTGCTGACCCTCGCTCAATGGCTGCAGACGCTGTCGCCCGAGTTCGGGTTCCTGCGCATCTTCCAGTACCTCACCTTCCGCGCGCTGATGGCCGCGCTGACGGCGCTCGTGGTCGGCCTGGTGGCCGGGCCCTACGTGATCCGCCGCCTCACGGCGCTCAAGATCGGCCAGCCGGTGCGCGGCTACGGCATGGAAACGCACCTCACCAAGAGCGGCACGCCCACCATGGGCGGCGTGCTGGTGCTGTTCGCCATCGCCTTCGCCACGCTGCTGTGGTTCGACATCTCCAACAGGTTCGTGTGGATCGTGCTGTGGGTCACCATGGGCTTCGGCGCCATCGGCTGGGTGGACGACTGGCGCAAGGTGGTGCGCAAGGATCCGGAGGGCATGCGCTCGCGCGAGAAGTATTTCTGGCAATCGGTGGTGGGGCTGATCGCGGCCTTCTACCTGCTCTTCAGCATCTCGGAAAGCTCCAACTGGCGCGTGGTGCAGCTGTTCTTCGCATGGGTGCAGTCGGGCTTCGACCTCGACTTCCCGCCCAAGATCAACCTGCTGGTGCCCTTCTTCAAGGAAGTGAGCTATCCGCTGGGCGGCATCGGCTTCGTGATCCTCACCTACCTGGTGATCGTGGGCGCGAGCAATGCCGTGAACCTGACCGACGGCCTGGACGGCCTGGCGATCATGCCGGTGGTGATGGTGGGCTCGGCGCTGGGCGTGTTCGCCTACGTCACGGGCAGCGCGGTGTATTCCAAGTACCTGCTGTTCCCCAACATTCCCGGCTCGGGCGAGCTGCTGGTGTTCTGCTCGGCCATGGCCGGCGCGGGCCTGGCGTTCCTGTGGTTCAACACGCACCCGGCGCAGGTGTTCATGGGCGACGTGGGCGCGCTGGCGCTGGGCGGCGCGCTGGGCACCATCGCGGTCATCGTGCGCCAGGAGATCGTGTTCTTCATCATGGGCGGAATCTTCGTGGTCGAGGCGATCTCCGTGATGGCACAGGTCACCTACTTCAAGTACACGAAGAAGCGCTTCGGCGAGGGGCGGCGCGTGCTCAAGATGGCGCCGCTGCACCATCACTTCGAGAAGAGCGGCTGGCGCGAGACGCAGGTCGTGGTGCGCTTCTGGATCATCACGATGCTGCTGTGCCTCGTGGGCCTTTCGACGCTGAAGCTGCGCTGAGAGAGAAAAGAAGAAGACAACCATGCGGCACCTGAAAGACCTCCCCGTCCTCATCCTCGGCCTCGGCGCGTCCGGGCTGGCGATGGCGCGCTGGTGCGCGCGCCACGGCGCGGTCGTGACCGTGGCCGACACGCGCGAGGCGCCGGCATTGCTTCCGACGCTGCGCGAGGAGCTGCCAGGCGTGAACTTCGTCGGCGGGCCGTTTTCGGCCGCGCTGGTCGAAGGCACGCCGATCCGCGCCGTGTACCGTTCGCCGGGCCTTTCGCCGGCGACCATCGCGCCGGTGGCCGATGCGGCGCGTGCCGTGGGCCTGCCGGTCGGTGGCGAGCTGGATCTGTTCGCGCGTGCGCTGCAGGACCTGCGGACGGTGGAAGTGCCGGTGGTCGAGGCCGAACCGGAGGCGGAAGTCACCGCCGCAACGGAAGCCGAGCCGGTTGCCGAAGCTCCCGCCGAGCCTGAAGCACAGGCCGAGCTGGCGCTGGAAGAGCCTGCGCCCGCCGAGGCCGCAGCTCCGGTCGAGCCTGCAGAAGCACCCGCGCCAGTAGAAACATCGGAAACCGCTGAAGCCCAGCCCGAGCCGGCCGCCCCCGCGATGGCCGAAGCGATGCCGCGCGATCCGTCGATCAGCGTTGCCGTGCCGCCGCCGCAGGAAGGCGAAGTGGCCGTGCCGGCCGAAACCGTTGCGGAGCAAGCATCCGAAGCCGCGCCTGAAACGGCGCCGGAATCCACCGAAGCAACCAGCGCTGAAGCAGCGCCGGAAGCCACGGCTGCCGAAGCAGCTCCCGAATCACCCGAAGCCCCGGCAGCGGAGCCCGCACCCGCGCCCGCGCCCGCCACCGTTTCGCGCCTGCCCACCACCGGCAAGCCCTACGTCCCGACCGCCGCCAAGGAAGCCGCGGAGTTCGTCGCGCGCATCGCCGAGCTCTCCGTCACCAACCCGGCCTCGGCGGCCGTCGAGGAAGAGCCGTCGCCGCAGCTCGAACTGGCACCGCCCGTCGAACCCGAAGCGCCCAAGGGCTACACGCCCGCGGTGCTCGCCATCACCGGCACCAACGGCAAGACGACGGTCACCTCGCTCACCGGCCAGCTGGTCGAGCGCGCGGGCAAGACGGTGGCCGTGGCCGGCAACATCGGCCCGACGCTGCTCGACACGCTCTCGGCGCACATGGACGCCGAGACGCTGCCCGACGTGTGGGTGCTGGAGTTGTCCAGCTTCCAGCTCGACGGCGTGCAGGGCTTCGAGCCCACGGCCGCGACGGTGCTCAACCTCACGCAGGACCATCTGGACTGGCACGGCGACATGGCCGCGTACGGCGCGGCCAAGGCGCGCATCTTCGGCGCGCACGGGCTCATGATCCTCAACCGCGACGACGCCGGCGTGATGGCGATGCTGCCCGCGCCCGTCAAGGTCAAGCTGCAGCGCCCGCAGATCCGCACGCATGTCACCTTCGGTTCCGCGATGCCGCTGCGCCCGGGCGACTACGGCATCGAGCGCGTGAACGGCATGGCCTGGCTGGTGCGCGCGCTGGAAGCCGACGAAACGCAGAAGCGCAAGCGTGGTGCCGTGGTCGAGGAAGAGATCTTCCTGCAGCGGCTGATGCCCGCCGACGCGCTGCGCATCCGCGGCCGCCACAACGCCATGAACGCGCTCGCGGCCCTGGCGCTGGCCAGCGCCGCCGGCTGCCCGCTGAACGCCATGCTCTACGGCCTGCGCGAATACCAGGGCGAGCCGCATCGCGTCGAGCCCATCGCCGTCATCGACGAGGTCGAGTACTTCGACGACAGCAAGGGCACCAACGTGGGTGCCACCGCCGCCGCGCTGACCGGCCTGGGCGAGGAGCGCCGCGTGGTCGTCATTCTTGGTGGCGAAGGCAAGGGGCAGGACTTCGAGCCGCTGGCCGCGCCCGTTCGCCAGTACGCGCGCGCCGTGGTGCTCATCGGCCGCGACGCGCCGCTGATCGAAGCCGCGCTGGCATCGACGGGCGTCTCGCTGCTGCACGCCGCCTCGATGGACGAGGCGGTGAAGCTCGCATCCGTGCGCGCCAACCCCGGCGATGCCGTGCTGCTGTCACCGGCCTGTGCGAGCTTCGACATGTTCAAGGACTACGCACACCGCGCCGAGGTGTTCCGCGAGGCCGTGCAGGCCTACGAGGACAGCCCGCGCGGCCTGGGCGACTCGACGACGGAGGAACAGGTTTGAACTCTGCCGCATCAGGCGCCACGCCCAACGCACGCACCAGCCGCTTCGGCGGCTGGTTCAGGCGCGCGCGCAGCGGGATCGACTCGCTGCCCGTGCACCTGCCCGTGCGGCTGGGCGGCGCCGGCATCGCGCAGACCAAGGCCACGCCGATGCGCGTGCTGGGCTTCGACCAGGCGCTGGTCTGGGTCACGGTGGCGCTGCTGACCTGGGGCCTGATCATGGTGTATTCGGCCTCCATCGCGCTGCCCGACAACCCGCGCTTCGCGCGCGCGGGCTACAGCGCCTCGTATTTCCTCACGCGGCACGCGGCCTCGGTGGTGTTCGCCTTCATCGCCGCGCTGCTGACCTTCCAGATCCCGATGAAGACCTGGGAGCGCGCCGCGCCCTGGCTCTTCGTGGCCTCGCTGCTGCTGCTGGTGGCTGTGCTCATTCCGCACATCGGCATCAACGTGAACGGCGCGCGCCGCTGGCTGCCGATGGGCTTCATGCGCTTCCAGCCGTCGGAGCTGGCCAAGCTCGCGATGGTGCTCTACGCCGCCAGCTACATGGTGCGCAAGATGGAGATCAAGGAGCGCTTCTTCCGCGCCGTGCTGCCCATGGGCGTGGCGGTGGTGGTGGTCGGCATGCTGGTGATGGCCGAGCCCGACATGGGCGCCTTCATGGTGATCGCCGTGATCGCCATGGGCATCCTGTTCCTGGGCGGCGTGAATGCGCGCATGTTCTTCCTGATCGCCGCGCTGGTGGTGGTGGCCTTCGGCACCATCGTCGCGAGCAGCCCGTGGCGCCGCGAGCGCATCTTCGCGTACCTCGATCCGTGGAGCGAGGAGCACGCGCTGGGCAAGGGCTACCAGCTGTCGCACTCGCTGATCGCCATCGGCCGCGGCGAGATCTTCGGCGTCGGCCTGGGCGGCAGCGTCGAGAAGCTGCACTGGCTGCCCGAGGCGCACACCGACTTCCTGCTGGCCGTGATCGGCGAGGAGTTCGGCCTCGTCGGCGTGCTGCTGATCATCGGCCTGTTCCTCTGGCTCACGCGCCGCATCATGCACATCGGCCGCCAGGCCATCGCGCTCGACCGCGTGTTCTCGGGCCTCGTGGCACAGGGCGTGGGCGTGTGGCTGGGCTTCCAGACCTTCATCAACATGGGCGTGAACCTCGGCGCGCTGCCGACCAAGGGCCTGACGCTGCCGCTGATGAGCTTCGGCGGCTCGGCCATTTTGATGAACCTGGTGGCGCTGGCGATCGTTTTGCGCATCGATTACGAAAACCGAGTGCTGATGCGCGGAGGTCGCGTATGACGGGCCGCACCGCACTCGTCATGGCCGGCGGCACCGGGGGCCACATCTTCCCCGGACTCGCGGTGGCCGAGGCCCTGCGCGAGCGCGGCTGGAAGGTGCACTGGCTGGGCGCCCCCGGCAGCATGGAAGAAAAGCTGGTGCCGCCGCGCGGCTTCGCCTTCGAACCCGTGCAGTTCGGCGGCGTGCGCGGCAAGGGCCCGCTCACACTTTTCCTGCTGCCGCTGAAGCTGCTGCGCGCCTTCTGGCAGAGCCTGGGCGTGGTGCGCCGCGTGAAGCCCGACGTGCTGGTGGGCCTGGGCGGCTACATCACCTTCCCGGGCGGGATGATGGGTGTGCTGGTCGGCAAGCCGCTGGTGTTGCACGAGCAGAACTCGGTGGCCGGCCTCGCCAACAAGGTGCTGGCGGGCGTGGCCGACCGCGTGTTCACCGCCTTTCCCAACGTGCTGAAGAAGGCGCAGTGGGTGGGCAACCCGCTGCGCGCGGCCTTCACTTCCAAGCCGGCGCCGGCCGAGCGCTTCGCAGGCCGCAGCGGTCCGCTGAAACTGCTTGTGGTCGGCGGCAGCCTTGGCGCTCGCGGTCTCAACACCGTGGTGCCGCAGGCACTCGCGCGCATCGCGCCGGCCGAGCGCCCGCGGGTGCTGCACCAGAGCGGCGCCAAGCAGATCGACGAGCTGCGCTCCAACTACGAGGCCGCGGGCGTCGAAGGAGAGCTGACGCCCTTCATCGAAGACACGGCGCAGGCCTATGCGGACGCCGACATGATCGTCGCGCGCGCCGGTGCCAGCACCGTCACAGAAATCGCGGCCGTCGGCGCAGCAGCGCTGTTCGTGCCTTTCCCCTCGGCGGTCGACGACCACCAGACCACCAATGCGCGCTTCCTCGTGGACGCGGGCGGCGGCTGGCTGGTGCAGCAGGCCGACCTCACTCCTGAATTGCTGGCTGACTTGCTACAGAAAACCGGGCGCGATGCGCTGATAGAGAAGGCCGAGAAGGCCAAGACCATGCAGAAGACCGAAGCCGTCGAGGCGGTCGTCCGCGCCTGCGAGGAGCTTGCCAAATGAAGCACGCGATTCGTCACATCCATTTCGTGGGCATCGGCGGCTCCGGCATGAGCGGCATCGCCGAAGTGCTGCTGAACCTGGGCTACAAAATCACCGGCTCCGACCTGGCCGACAGCGCCACGCTGCGCCGGCTCGCGGGCCTGGGCATCGGCACCTTCGTGGGCCACGCGGCCGCGCATATCGACGGCGCGGATGCGGTCGTCACGTCGACGGCGGTGCAGCCGGACAACCCCGAGGTGCTGGCTGCGCGCGAGAAGCGCATTCCGGTGGTGCCGCGCGCGCTGATGCTGGCCGAGCTGATGCGCCTGAAGCAGGGCATCGCCATTGCCGGCACGCACGGCAAGACCACCACCACCAGTCTGGTGGCGAGCGTGCTCGCGGCCGCCGGGCTCGACCCGACCTTCGTGATCGGCGGGCGCCTGAACAGCGCCGGTGCCAACGCGCAGCTCGGCAGCGGCGACTACATCGTGGTGGAGGCCGACGAGTCGGACGCCTCGTTCCTGAATCTGCTGCCGGTGATGGCGGTGGTCACGAACATCGACGCCGACCACATGGAGACCTACGGGCACGACTTCGCGAAGCTCAAGAAGGCTTTCGTCGACTTCCTGCACCGCATGCCGTTCTATGGCGTGGCCATTCTGTGCACCGACGATCCGGCGGTGCGCGAGATCGTGGCCGACGTGACCTGCCCGGTCACGAGCTACGGCTTCGGCGAGGACGCCCAGGTGCGCGCCATCGACGTGCGCGCCGTCGGCGGCCAGATGCATTTCACCGCGCAGCGCCGCAACGGAGTGACGCTGCCCGACCTGCCCATCGTGCTGAACCTGCCGGGCGAACACAACGTGCGCAATGCGCTGTCGGTGATCGCGGTGGCGGTGGAACTCGGTATTCCCGACGAAGCCGTGCAGCGCGGGCTCGCAGGCTTCAAGGGCGTGGGCCGCCGCTTCCAGAGCTACGGCGACGTGGCTGTGCAGGGCGGGGATGCTGCCGGCACCTTCACGGTGATCGACGACTACGGCCATCACCCCGTGGAGATGGCCGCCACCATCGCGGCCGCGCGCGGCGCATTCCCGGGCCGCCGGCTGGTGCTGGCCTTCCAGCCGCACCGCTACACCCGCACGCGCGACTGCTTCGAAGACTTCGTGAAGGTCATCGGCACGGCCGACGCGGTGCTGCTCGGCGAGGTCTATGCCGCCGGCGAGGCGCCCATCGTGGCGGCCGACGGCCGCACGCTGGCGCGCGCGCTGCGCGTGGCGGGCAAGGTCGAGCCGGTCTTCGTCGACGACATTGCCGCGATGCCGCGCGCCATTCTCGACAACGCCCGCCCGGGCGACGTGGTGCTCTCGATGGGCGCGGGCTCCATCGGCGCGGTGCCGGCCAAGGTGGTCGAGCTCGGCGCGGCCGGTGCCGCGACCGGCGCCTCTGCCCCTTCAACATCCGAGCGCGGTTCGCGCAAAGGGAGGGCCTCATGAGCCTCCAGGACCCCAAACTCTTCGGCAAGGTCGCCGTGCTCTTCGGCGGCAGTTCCGCCGAGCGCGAGATCTCCCTGATGTCGGGCACCGGCGTGCTCGAGGCGCTGCGCTCGCGCGGCGTGGACGCGCATGCCTTCGACCCGTCGCAGCGCGACCTGTCGGAGCTCAGGAGCGAAGGCTTCGCGCGCTGCTTCGTCGCGCTGCACGGCCGCCACGGCGAGGACGGCACCGTGCAGGGCGCGCTCGAGCTGCTCGGCATTCCCTACACCGGCTCTGGCGTGATGGCCTCCAGCGTGGCGATGGACAAGGTCATGACCAAGCGCATCTGGCAGGCCGACGGCCTGCCCACGCCCAAGTACGTGCGCCTGGCCTTCGACCAGCAAAGCCGCGAGCAGGTCAGGGCGGTGCCCGACGTGCTCGGCCTGCCGCTGATCGTGAAGCCGCCGCGCGAAGGCTCGTCCATCGGCGTGACCAAGGTGCAAGGTTATTCAGAGATGCAGGACGCGGTGGCGCTGTCGGCCAGGTACGACGCCGACGTGCTGTGCGAGGAATTCATCGAGGGCGAGGAAGTGACCTGCGCCGTGCTCGGCCATGGTCTCGACGCGCGCGCGCTGCCGGTGGTGCGCATCGCCGCGCCCGAGGGCGCCTATGACTACCAGAACAAGTACTTCACCGACGATGTGAAGTACCAGTGCCCGAGCGGCCTGCCCGAGGCCGAGGAGCACGAGATCCAGCGCATCACGCTGGCCGCCTACCGCACGCTCGGCTGCCGCGGCTGGGGCCGCGCCGACGTGATGATCCGCGCGAGCGACCGCAAGCCCTTCCTGCTGGAGATGAACACTTCGCCCGGCATGACCAGCCATTCGCTGGTGCCGATGTCCGCGCGCGCCGCGGGCATCGCGTACGAGGAGCTGTGCCTGCGGGTGCTGGCTTCCGCCACGCTGGACGCGACGGGAGGCTCGCTATAGCCATGGCCGACAGCATTCCAGCGCCCTTCGACGTCAAGCTCATGAACATCGTCGCCAACCTTGCGTTCGCGGCGGTGGCGCTCATGCTGCTTGCCGCGGGCGCGTGGTGGGTGCTGCGCCAGCCTTTCTTCCCGATCGCCGGCATCAAGGTGGACGGCGAGGTCACGCACAACAACGCGGTCACGCTGCGCGCCAACGTGGCGCCGCAGCTGTCGGGCAACTTTTTCACCATCGACCTGGCCCGCGCGCGCGCGGCCTTCGAGTCGGTGCCGTGGGTGCGCAGCGCGGTGGTGCGCCGCGAGTTCCCGAACAAGCTGCGCGTGACGCTGACCGAGCAGGTGCCGGTGGCCAACTGGGGCGACGAGGCGGGCTCGAAACTGATCAACGGCTTCGGCGACGTGTTCGAGGCCAACGTGGCCGAGGTGGACGACAACCTGCCGCGCCTGGACGGCCCGATCGAGCAGGCCGGCCAGGTGCTGGGCATGTACCGCGTGCTGCAGCCGCAGTTCCAGCCGTACGACCTGGGGATCGACGAGCTCACGCTGTCGAGCCGCGGCAGCTGGAAGGTGGTGCTCGACAGCGGCGCCGAGATCGAGCTCGGCCGCGGCCAGAGCGAAGAGGTGACGGCCCGCCTGCAGCGCTTCCTGAAGACCGTGACCCAGGTCGCGGGCCAGTACCGCCGCACCATGGCCGACGTCGAAGGCGCGGACCTGCGCCACAACGACGCGTATGCCCTGCGGCTGCGCGGCGTCACCACGGTCTCGCCCGAGGCCCCAAGAAAAATCAAGTAGCGAATACCGAGGAATCGAGGACATATCCCAATGCCCAAAGAATACAAAGACCTGGTCGTAGGACTCGACATCGGCACCGCCAAGGTGATGGTGGTCGTGGCCGAGGTGCTGCCCGGCGGCGAGCTCAAGCTGGCCGGCCTGGGCATCGCGCCGAGCAATGGCCTCAAGCGCGGCGTGGTGGTGAACATCGACGCCACCGTGCAGAGCATCCAGCAGGCGCTGAAAGAGGCCGAGCTGATGGCCGACTGCAAGATCAGCCGCGTCTACACCGGCATCACCGGCAGCCACATCCGCGGCATCAACTCCAGCGGCATGGTGGCGGTGAAGGACAAGGAAGTGACGCCCGCCGACGTGGCCCGCGTGGTGGAGACGGCACGCGCCATCAACATCTCCAGCGACCAGCGCCTGCTGCTGGTGGAACCGCAGGAGTTCGTGATCGACGGCCAGGACGTGAAGGAGCCGATCGGCATGAGCGGCATGCGCCTGGAGGCCAAGGTGCACATCGTGACCGGCGCGCAGAGCGCGGCCGAGAACATCATCAAGTGCGTGCGCCGCTGCGGCCTGGAAGTCGACCAGCTGATGCTGAACCCGCTGGCCTCCAGCCAGGCGGTGCTGACGGAAGACGAGCGCGAGCTGGGCGTGGTGCTGGTGGACATCGGCGCCGGCACGACGGACGTGGCGATCTTCACCAACGGTGCGATCCGCCACACGGCGGTGATCCCGATCGCGGGCGACCTCATCACCAGCGACATCGCGATGGCGCTGCGCACTCCGACGAAGGACGCGGAAGACATCAAGGTCGAGAACGGCTTCGCCAAGCAATTGCTGGCCGACCCCGAGACGCAGGTGGAAGTGCCGGGCCTGGGCGACCGCGGCCCGCGCATGCTGAGCAAGCAGGCGCTGGCCGGCGTGATCGAGCCGCGCATCGAGGAGATCTTCTCGCTGGTGCAGCAGGTGGTGCGCGAGTCGGGCTACGAAGAGGTGCTCTCGTCGGGCGTGGTGCTCACGGGCGGCAGCGCGGTGATGCCGGGCATGGTGGAACTCGGAGAGGACATCTTCCTCAAGCCCGTGCGCCGCGGCATCCCGAAGTACTCGAGCGCGCTGTCGGACATGGTCGCGCAGCCCCGCGCCGCGACGGTGATGGGCCTGCTGGAGGAAGCACGCTTCGCGCGCATGCGCGGCTTCAAGGTCGCGCAGAAGAATGGGTCGGTAAAGACTGCATTCGGACGTTTCAAGGACTTCATCGTGGGGAATTTCTAGCCATGATCAAGTCTCCACTCTGGCTCGCGCGTGGCAGCCCTCCCATGCATTTCAACGAGCGATGGCGACGAACAGGTCCACCATCGCGACGGTCTCATCGTTGATCCCGTCAGTACACAAGAAATATTCACAGACACATAACGGCAACTGCAAGATTCAAGGAGTTAAAAATGACCATCGAAATGATCGAAGTCGAAGAGTTCAACCAGGGCACGCAGATCAAGGTGATCGGTGTCGGCGGTGGCGGCGGCAATGCGGTCGCCCACATGATGGAGCGTGGCGTGCAGGGCGTTCAGTTCGTCTGCGCGAACACCGACGCGCAGGCCCTGCAGCGCAGCAACGCACACAAGATCATCCAGCTGGGCACCAGCGGCCTGGGCGCCGGCAGCAAGCCCGAGAAGGGCCGTGACGCGGCCGAGGCCGCGGTGGACGACATCCGCGCCGCCATCGACGGCGCGCACATGCTGTTCATCACCGCAGGCATGGGCGGCGGCACCGGCACCGGCGCCGCTCCCGTGATCGCCCGCGTGGCGAAGGAAATGGGCATCCTCACCGTGGGTGTGGTGACCAAGCCCTTCGACTGGGAAGGCGGGCGCCGCATGACCAATGCCGACGCCGGCCTGGCCGAGCTCGAGGCGAACGTCGACTCGCTGATCGTCGTGCTCAACGAGAAGCTGCTCGACGTGCTGGGCGAGGACGTCACGCAGGACGAAGCCTTCGCTCAGGCCAACGACGTGCTGAAGAACGCCGTGGGCGGCATCTCGGAAATCATCAACGAGTACGGCGGCGTGAACGTCGACTTCGAAGACGTGCGCACCGTGATGGGCGAGCCCGGCAAGGCCATGATGGGCACCGCTGCCGCAGCCGGTCCCGACCGCGCGCGCATCGCAGCCGAGCAGGCCGTGGCCTGCCCGCTGCTCGAAGGCATCGACCTCTCGGGCGCAAAGGGCGTGCTGGTGCTGGTGACGGCATCGAAGAGCTCGCTGAAGCTGAACGAGTCGAAGCTGGCGATGAACACCATCCGCGCCTACGCCTCGCCGGACGCGCACGTGATCTACGGCGCTGCCTACGACGACAGCCTGGGCGACGAGATGCGCGTGACCGTGGTGGCCACCGGCCTGTCGCGTCCCGACGCTCGCCGCCAGCAGCCGACGCTGGAAGTCATCCGCACCGGCACCGACAACATCCCGTTCACCGTGCCGACGCTCGGTGGCGTGGGTCACGCCGGCGGCACGGGCGGCAGCCAGCCCAACTACGACGGCATGGCCGTTCCCAGCGTGTGGCGCACCAACCGCACGATGGCCGCCGCGAAGGTGGACGCGCTGTCCTCGGGCGGCATGGACGACTTCGAGATTCCCGCGTTCCTGCGCCGCCAAGCTGACTGAACCTGGCTCGTCCCCCAGGCTGCGCGCATTTCGTGTCGCTTCGCCAGCCCCCTGCCGGGGGCAACACCTGAGGACCGGCAGAGCCGGTTCCTCGGTGTTTTGCGAAGGGACCAGCTCGACGCAGAGGGCACGAGAGGGCGTAAGGGGCACGGGGACGACCCGAAAGGGACGTCCGCTGGCTCTAGGCGCTGCGCTCGCCTCGTGCCCTTTGCGTCCATTTCGGGCCAATTCGAAGGAATTGCATAGAACCCATGTCTATCGGTGCCATAGCGAGGGGCATAGGCCGCCACGCCCGTCGCGCGCCTAAAATCCCGGCCGTGCTGCAACAACGAACCCTCAAGTCCATCAGCCGCGCCGTGGGCGTGGGGCTTCACAGCGGCCAGCGCGTGGAGCTGACGCTGCGGCCGGCACCGGCAGACACGGGCATCGTGTTCCGCCGCGTCGACCTGCCGGAGCCGGCGGAGATCCGCATGACGGCCGAGTCGGTCACCGACACGCGCCTGGCGTCCACGGTCTCCACCGGCGGCGCGAAAGTGCAGACCGTCGAGCACATCATGTCGGCCTGCGCGGGCCTGGGCATCGACAACCTCTACATCGACATCACGGCCGACGAAGTGCCGATCCTCGACGGATCGGCTTCCTCGTTCGTGTTCCTGCTGCAAAGCGCGGGCATCGCGCTGCAGAAGGCGCCGCGCCGCTTCATCCGCGTGACCCGCAAGGTCGAGGTGCGCGAAGGCGAGGGCGCCAACGAGAAGTGGGCGAGCCTGGAGCCCTATCACGGCTACAAGCTGAGCTTCGAGATCGACTTCGACCACCGCGTCGTCAACTCCACCGGCCAGCGCGTGGAGTTCGACCTGGGCACCGGCTCGTACAGCCGCGACATCGCGCGCGCCCGCACCTTCGGCTTCACGAAGGAAGTCGAGTACATGCGCAGCAAGGGCCTCGCGCTCGGCGGCGGCCTCGACAACGCCATCGTGATGGACGACACCAAGGTGCTGAACGAAGGCGGACTGCGTTACGACGACGAGTTCGTGAAGCACAAGATCCTCGACGCGATGGGCGACCTGTACATCATCGGCAAGCCGCTCCTGGCCGCGTATACCGCCTTCCGCTCGGGCCATGCGCTCAACAACAAGCTGCTGCGCGAGCTGCTCTCGCACAGCGACGCCTACGAGGTCGTGACCTTCGAGGACGAGAAGCGCGCCCCGCGCGGTTTCGGCGAAGTCGCGCGGGCCTGGTAGGCCGCTCGTTCCTCTCACATGCTTCTGTTCCGCTGGGCCATCCTGCTGCTTCTGCTGGTGGCTGGCGTGTGCTTCGCGTTCTACGCGGGTACGGGGCAGGTCAAGTACCGGCGCATCGGCTGGATCGTGCTGAAGTGGACGTTGCTGGCGGCATTCGGCTTCTTCGCCGTGCTGATCGCGGAGCGGGTGGCGTAGAGCCGGCTATCCCGATAGCAGGCTTTCAGCCCGCTGCCAGCGCCTGCAATGCCTGCACCTGCCGCGCGAGCAGCGGCCCCTTGCGGTGCGCAGGCACCAGCAGCATCACCGTATCCCCCAGCGCTTTCGGCCGCCCCCAGGGCGCATGCAGCTTGCCTTGAGCCAGCAGCGGTGCGACGAGTCGCTCGCGGCCCATCAGCACGCCTTCGCCATCCACTGCGGCCTGGAGCGCAAGGCTGTAGAGCGAGAAGTCCGGCCCTGCCGCGAGCGCTTCGGCTTCTGCCGCCACGGTGCCGGGCTTCACGGCCTGCAGCCAGCGCTGCCAGTCGTCGCGCCAGACGGTGTCGTGCAGTCCGCCGCTGCGCTGCAGCAGTTCTGTCAGATCTTCGAGTGCGCGTGGACGGCTGCTGGGCAGGGGCTCGCGCAGGCGCGGACTGCACACGGGCAGCAGTCGGTCGCGCACCAGCGGGATCGACTGCGCGCCTGCCGCAGTCTCGATGCGTTCGCCGGCGCGCGCATAGAACAGGCCCAGATCGAAGGGCTCGCGGCGGAAGTTTGGTGGCTGCTCGAGTGCCGTCACCGACACCTGCACGCCGGGCAGCTCCGCCTTCAGCCGCGACAGGCGCGGTGACAGCCACAGCTGCGCAACTGCCGGCAGCGCAGCCACCTGCAGCGTGCTGCGGCGCGCGGCGGTCTGGGTCTCGTGGCGCAGTGCCTGCACGGCCAGGCCGAGCTGATCGACCGCCGCGCTGAGGGCCGGCAGGGCGCGCCGCCCGTGCGCGCTGAGGCGGATGCCCTGGCTGTGCCGCTCGAAGAGCGCGCCGCCGGCCCATGTCTCCAGCGCCTTGATCTGCTGCGCGATAGCCGCCGGCGTGACGAAGAGTTCTTCTGCCGCGCGCGCGAAGCTGCCATGGCGCGCCGCCGCCTCGAAGGCGCGCACCGCGGTGTGCGGCGGCAGGCGTGGGCGGGGTGGTGCGAGCGGCATGGGCAGATCCTTCAGGCCAAGTTTTTCTACGGCTCGGGGCCAGATTATCCGGTTTGCCCCGTCGGCGAGGGCAGGCGACGATGCAGCCATCCCCCTTTCATAGCGAGATCCGCCACATGCCTGCCGCCGCCCTGCAACGCCGCCCCTGGGTTCCCGCCGCCAGCGAGGACCATGTGCTTTCCATCGCCGCGGACGCCGCCTCGCGCGATGCTGCAGGCGTGGCCGCCGAGATCGAACGGCTGGTGGCCGACAACCACCGCATCCACGACGTCGACGGCCTGAACCTCAACCCCGCCACCAACGTGATGAACCCGGCCGCCGAGGCGCTTCTGTCGCGCGGACTGGGCTCGCGCCCCTCGCTCGGCTATCCGGGCGACAAGTACGAGATGGGCCTGGAGGCCATCGAGCGCATCGAGGTGGTCGCCGCCGAGCTGGCGGCCGAGGTGTTCGGTGCGAAGTTCGCAGAGGTGCGCGTGAGCTCGGGCGCCCTGTCGAATCTCTACGTGTTCATGGCGACCTGCCAGCCCGGCGACACCATCGTCGTGCCCCCGCCCAGCATCGGCGGGCACGTCACGCACCATGCGGCAGGCGCCGCAGGGCTCTATGGCCTGAAGCCGGTTTCCGCGCCGGTGGATGCCGACGGCTACACGGTCGACCTCGCCGCGCTCGCGAAGCTGGTGCGCGAGACAAGGCCCAAGCTCGTCACCATCGGCGGCAGCCTCAACCTGTTTCCGCATCCGGTGCCCGCGATCCGCGAGATCGCCGACGGCGTGGGCGCGAAGCTGCTCTTCGACGCGGCGCATCTCTCGGGCATGGTGGCCGGCAAGGCATGGCCGCAGCCGCTGGAGCAGGGTGCGCATGCGATCACCATGAGCACCTACAAGAGCCTGGGCGGACCGGCGGGCGGGCTGATCGTGTCGAACGACGCGGCGCTGATGGAGCGCATCGACGCCATCGCCTATCCCGGCCTCACGGCCAATTCGGATGCGGGCCGCACGGCGGCATTGGCCCGTGGCCTGCTCGACTGGAAGGTGCATGGTATCGCCTATGCGGCCGCGATGCGGGAGACCGCGCAGGCACTGGCGCGCGAACTCGATGCGCGGGGGCTGCCCGTGTTCGCGAAGGCACGCGGCTTCACGCAGTCGCACCAGTTCGCGCTGGAGGCCGCACGATGGGGCGGCGGCCAGCGAGCGGCGAAGAAGCTCGCGAAGGGCGGCCTGCTGGCCTGCGGCATCGGCCTGCCGATCGCACCCGTGGAAGGCGACATCAACGGCCTGCGCCTCGGCGTGCCCGAGATCGTGCGGCTGGGCTTCACGCCCGCGGACATGTCCCAGCTTGCTGACTGGATCGCACGAGCCCTCGAGGGCGATGCGGCATCGGTTGCAGCCGAAGTGCGCGAGCGCCGCAAGCGCCTCGGCGAGCTGCGCTACATCGTGCGCTGACGCAGGCAGCCGCTTCGGCTCAGCGCGAACGCCCCTGCCGGTAGGTGCCGGCAGGCAGCGCCGCGGAACTCTTCGATGCCTCGGCCGCTTCGGCCAGCCGTGCCATCGAACGTCCCACCTGCGCATGCGTGATGGCGATGCCCAGCGCGTCCGCCGCGTCGGCGCCCGGCAGGCCCGGCAGGTCGAGCAGGCGACGCACCATCTCCTGCACCTGCGCCTTGGCGGCCTGGCCGTGGCCGGCCACCGCCTTCTTCATCTGCAGCGCGGTGTACTCGGCCACCGAGAGATTGTTGGTGACCAGTGCGGTCACGCAGGCGCCGCGCGCCTGCCCCAGCAGCAGCGTGGACTGCGGGTTGACGTTGACGAAGATGATTTCCACCGCCGACGCGTCGGGCTGGTAGCGCGCGGTGATCTCCGCGATGCCGTCGAACAGCACCTTCAGGCGCGCCGGCAGGTTGTTGCCGGTGCCCAGGTGCCGGGTGCTGATGGTGCCGCTGGCCACGTAGCGCAGCGCATGGCCGTCCGCGTCGACCACGCCGAAGCCGGTGGTCTGCAATCCGGGGTCGATGCCGAGAATGCGCATGAAAGGAAACGTAAAGGCCTAAGCCTGGGAAAAGATTGTCAAAAGAGTTGCGAGGAGGGGGCCGAAAGCCGGCTGATCGTGGGCAGAATGCGCCCCGGTCCGTACCGTCCGCCCCGCCCCGCGCGGGGCGCGCCATTCAAGGAAGCGAATGTGAATGTAGTCGAGTCCTCCGCGCAGCAGCAACTGGACGAGGTGCAAGCCTTGATCGCGCGCCTGCAGATGCACCCCGCCGAACGCGCGGCCGCCAGCTTCCGGCGCATCGAGCTGCTGGACGACCTGGGCCGCCGCAAGGAAGCGGTGGCCGCCAGCGTCAGGCTGCTCGACGAGTTCGCGGCGAAGCCCGAGGTCGGCGTGGTCGTGCCCTGCTGCCAGGCCTTGCGCCTGCTGGCCCACATGCTGCGCCAGCTGCACCGCCCCGCCGATGCGCTCGCCACGCTCGACCGATTGATCGCGGCGCACGGCCAGCGCCCCGAACCCGAGATTCGCGAGCACATCGCCCATGCGCTCTACCAGCGCACCTGGTGGATCGACGAGCCCGCCGCGCGCTGCGAAGCCTGCGATGCCATGAGCGAGCTGCTCGACAGCCAGCCCGACGCCGCCTTCGACACCTGGCGCGTGGAGGCGCGGCTGCTGAAGGCAGAGGTCGAGCACCACCGCGGCCTGCCGCAGGACGCACTGGCCACGCTGGAGGCCGTCATCGAACGCTTCGACGGCAGCACCGACCCGGGCGTGGTGCTGCGCGTGGCGCGTGCGCGCCTGGCTTCGGTGCTGAACCTGCGCGAGCTGGCACAGCATGCGCAGGCGCAGGTGATGTGCCTCGCGGTGGCCGACCAGATCGAGGCCGGCCTGGCCCATGCGGCGCCCGAGCTGCGCATCGAGGGCGTGCGCGCGCTGACGCTCTTCTTCGACGGCTTCGGCATCGACGAACATGCGAACCGCGCCGAACTGGTCGGCTGGCTGCTCGAGCGCTACGGCCACGATGCCTCGCCGCAGGTGCGGCGCATGGCGGTGCGCCGCGCCTACGACTGGTCGGTGGGCCTGCGCGAGTCGGACGACGGCGAGGCCGCGCTGGCCGCCTGCGAGCGGCTGCTTGCCACCTTCGGCGCGGACACCGATCCGGTGGTGCATCGCACCGTGGCGAGCGCGCAGCTCAACAAGGGATTCGTGCTGCTCGAACGGCTGGGCCGGGCCGATGAAGCGCTCGCCGCATACCAGCAGCTCGCGAGGCAACTGCAAGGTACGCCCGCGTCCGAGTTGCAGGACACGCTGGCCAAAGCCCTCTCCGGCCGGGAAGCCTGCCTCAAGCGGCTGCGCAAGGCCGAGGCCGGAGCTCATTTGCCGGAACTGCCGGCGGAGCTGCGCGACGAAGTGCGCGACAAGGTCCGGCAGGGCCGCAAGCACGGTGATGCCGGCGAATTGCAGGAGGCCGTTGCGCTGTTCGACCAGGTGCTGTCCGCGCACACCGCGTCGCCGCATCCGGAGTTGCGGCGGCAGTGCGCGCGGGCGCTGGTGCACAAGGCCTTCTGCCTGATCGCCCTCGAACGCTTCCACGAAGTGGTCGCGGCCGCCGATGCGATCGACGTGTACTACGGCGCCGACCCTTCGACCGAGATGCAGGAGACCGTTGCGCAGGGTCTGCAATACAAGAGCACCGCGCTGGACCGGCTCGGCCTGCACGACGACGAGATGCGCGTGCACGACGAGATCGTCGCGCGCTGGGGCAACTCCGAGCTGCCCGACCTGCGCGGGCGCGTGGTGGGCGCGCTGTTCCGCAAGGGCGCGACGCTGCGCCAGGCCCGCCAGCTCGAGGCCGCGGTGGCCTGCTACGACGAGGCCATCGCGCGTACCAGCAGCGCGAGGGAGGGCACGCTGCAGCTCTGGGCCGCCAAGTCGATGATCAACAAGGCCAAGGCGCTCGACAAGCTGGGCGATGCTGCCGGGCAGATCAAGGCCTATCGCACTCTCATAGCCCGCTTCGGCGATTCCGGCGACGCCGCGCTGCGCGAGCGTGTCGTCAATGCCTGCGAATGGCTCGCCGAGGCCGAAGGCCGCCAGGGGCGCGTGGAGGCGCAGCGCGCGGCCCTAGAAGCCGCGCTGGGGCGCTTCGGCACCGCACTATCGGCCGAGCAGCGCACGCGTCTCACGCGCGAGCTGCAGGCGCTGAAGGCGAAGGCACTGGGCCGCAAGGCGAAGGAAGTTTTCGGCCGCGTGGTGCGGCGCAGGGCCTGAGGCCGCCACCCAACCCGATCCGTCTCAGGCTTTTTTCCAGGAATACCGCGGAACCGGCTTTGCCGGGCCGCAGGTATTGCCCCCTGCAAGGGGGTTGGCGAAGCGACACGAAGTGCGCGCAGCCTGGGGGTTTGCCTAGTTCATGCGTTGAAGTACCAGCGGATGGAGTGGAAGAAGATGGGGGCGGCGAAGCACAGCGCGTCGACGCGATCCAGCAGCCCGTTGGCGCCCGTCACGCCCGCATCCTTGCGGCCCCAGTTGGGAATGCCCCGGTCGCGCTTGAGCGCCTTCATCACCAGGTGCCCCATCGAGCCCGAGATGCAGGCGATGATCGACACCGCCAGCGCCTGCCCGAACCTGAAGGGCGTGATGAACGAGAACAGCGCGCCCACCAGGCTCGCCACCGCGATGCCGATGGCCCAGCTGGTCCAGTTGAAGCTGCGGCTCACGTTGGGCGCGAAGGGCGCGCGCTGCATGCGCCGCGAGATCAGGTGCTGCACCAGCACCGAGGTCTGCACCACGAACACCAGGAAGAACACGAGGAACGCGCTCTTGCCCTCGTAGCCCGGAAAGCTCAGCAGCAGCAGCGCCGGCACGTGGCTCATGCCGTAGACGCAGACCATGATGCCCCACTGCAGCTTGGCGTTGCGCTCCAGGAACTGGCTCGGGTCGTTGGCCAGCGCGCTGGTCACCGGGATCGCGAGGAACACGTACACCGGGATGAACACGGTGAAGAGGTCGAAGCGCGCGGTGGCCACCAGCCAGAACTGGATCGGCAGCACCACGAAGAAGGCGAGGATCAGGCTGCGGTGGTCGCCGCGCCGCGTGGGCGAGAGCGTGATGAACTCGCGCAGCGCGAAGAAGGAGATGAGCGCGAACAGCACCGTGGCCACCGTCTCGCCGAGCGCCCAGCCGATCCAGAAGACCAGCACCATGAACCAGGTGGTGCCCAGCAGCTTGCGGAAGTGCGCCAGCTCGGCCTGCCAGGCGGCGTCGTGCACGGGGTTGCGCTTTTCCCTGAAGCTCAGGAAGAAGGCGGTGGCGCTCACGACCGCGAGCACGCCGAAGATGATGAGAAAGAGCGCCGCGACCTGCTGGGTCGGGCTGAGGCTGCGCAGGAACTGGTTCATGTCGTCGTCAGACGTCGCGCAGGGCGATCACGGCGGCGCGCGCCCGGTCGAGGAAAGGGCGGCGCTCCTCGCCTTCCTCCACGCGCACCGGCGCGCCGAAGGTGACGGAGCACAGGATGGGCACCGGCACGATCTCGCCCTTGGGCATGACGCGCTGCACGTTGTCGATCCATGCGGGCACCAGTACCACGTCGGGGAACATGGTGGCCAGCGTGTAGAGCCCCGACTTGAACTTCTGCGGTTCGCCGGTGTGGCCGCGCGTGCCTTCGGGAAAGATGATGATCGAGTCGCCGCTGCGAAGGGCTTCGACCAGCGGGGCCAGCGGATCGGAGGCAGGGGCCGCCGGCGTGGGCGCGGGTTCGGGCGCCGCGGGCGGGGGTGGTTCGGGAGACGGCGCAGGCGGCGGGGCAGGGGGCACGGGCAGGTCCAGCTGGCCTTGTGCGCCGGATGCTGCTTCGACGGGCGGTGCCGGCGGGGTCAGGGGCAGCAGCGGCTCCATCGAGGGCTCGATGCGATCTTCCAGTGGCCGGGCGGCAGGCGCCGGCGGCGCAACCTCGGGAGCGGCAGGAGTCGCCGGCGCTGCAGGAACTGCCGCAGGCGCTGCCGCGGCCTGCCGCTCCACGTACACCGCGTTGAACACTTCAGTCGTGATCCAGCGCTTGACCGGTGTGTTGGCCCAATAGTCGCGCGCCGCGATGGGCCGCGTGATGCTGCGCAATTCTTCCGGCAGCGCCGCCCAGATCATCACCAGGTCGGCATGGCTCTGGTGGTTGGCGAAATAGATGCGCTGCTCGGCCTTGGGCGGACAGCCGTACCAGCGCGCCTGCGCGCCCGTGAGCAAGCGGACGATCCCAAGAAGCAGCCAACCCGTGAGCTTTGCCAGCATATGGGCGCGATGATACGGGCCATGCGATGGCGTTTCGATCCTCTTTCACTGGCGTGGGCGGTGGCCCTGTTTCTTGTATTGCTGATGCTGGCCACCGTGGGTGCGCGCTGGGGCTGGCTGCGCAGCTTCTTCGGCGACGTGCTGGCCGTGGCGTGGGTGTATTTCGTGTTCAAGACCGCGATCGGTGCGCGCGTGCTGCCGCTGGCGCTGGCCGCGCTGGGCGTGGGCCTTGCGGTCGAACTCGGACAGTACCTCGCGGCGACGTGGCACCTGCACATTCCGAACCGCGCGCTGCGTATCGTGCTCGGCAGCACGGCGGACTGGTGGGACGTGCTGGCCTACACCATCGGCTTCGCCGGCGTGCTGGCCATCGAGGGCCTGCGCGGCGGGTTCCTCAGGGCAGCTCGGCCGCGGGCATCCGCGCCATGACGGTGGAGGCGCGCCCGCTCAGGTAGGGCGAGCCCGGGCGCCGTTCGAAGAACTTGGGGCTGGGCAGCATCACCGCGAGGCGCGCGGCCTCGTTGGCACTCAGGCGCGAGGCCGGCTTGCGGAAGTAGTACTGCGACGCCGCCTCGGCGCCGAACACACCTTCGCCCCACTCGACGTTGTTGAGGTAGATCTCCAGGATGCGCCGCTTGTCCAGCAGCACCTCGAGCAGCGTGGCCAGCACCAGCTCCTGGCCCTTGCGCAGCATGGTGCGCTCGCCCGACAGCAGCAGGTTCTTCGCGAGCTGCTGCGTGATGGTCGAACCGCCGCGCAGCTGCACCGGCCGCACCGGCTTGCCGCGCGCTGCCGCACGGGCTGCGCGCTTGGCGGCCAGCTCTTCCGCCTTGGCGTTGCGCTGGCGCGCGCGCTCGATGGCTTCCCATTCCACGCCGTTGTGGTCGACGAAGCCGGCGTCCTCGCTGGCGATGACCGCGCGCTTGAGCGTGTCGTTGATCTGCCAGTAGGGCACCCACTCCTGCCGCCAGCCGCCGCCGCGGCCTTCATGAATGGCGATCTGGAAAGCCTCGGAGCGCTGGAAGGCGGTGCTCTGCGGATCGACCACAGCCATCGCCGCGATGCGCGCCACGAAGAAGAGCTGCAGGGCCAGGCCCGCCACCGCGAGGCAGGCGATCAGGCGCAGCACGGCCTTCATTTATTTCAGCTCGGCCCGGATCTCGGCCAGCACCTGTGCCGAAGGCGGCCGGACGCCGCGCCAGATCTCGAAGGACTCGGCCGCCTGCTCGACCAGCATGCCCAGCCCGTCGCGCGCCACCGCGCCGTGCGCTTCGGCCCAGGCCATGAAGCCGGCGGCGGCGGGGCCGTACATCATGTCGACCGCGAGCCCGCCTTCGCGCAGCACGCTGGCCTTCACCGGCACCGCGTCGCCCGCAAGGCTGGAGGCGGTGGCGTTGACCACCACGTCGAAGGCGCCCGGCACTTCGTCGAGCGCCCAGGCTTCGAGCGATGCGCCGTGGCGCAGCGCGATGGCCGCATGGCGGCGCACCAGCTCGACGGCCTTGTCCACGGTGCGGTTCGCGACCACGACGCGCGAGGCGCCTGCGTCGAGCAGCGGCCCCAGCACGCCGGCAGCGGCGCCGCCCGCGCCGATCAGCAGCAGCGCCTTGCCCTGCAGCGGCACGCCCGCGTTGCGCACGATGTCGTTGACCAGGCCGATGCCGTCGGTGTTGTCCGCACGAATGCCGCCATCGGCCTCGAAGCGCAGCGTGTTGACCGCCTGCGCGAGAAGGGCGCGCTCGCTGGTGTGCTGCGCGAGCGCCGCGGCCTCGAACTTGAATGGCACGGTGATGTTGCAGCCGAGCGCGGCGTCGCCGCGCTCGGCGGCTTCGCGGCGGAAGGCTGCGATGCCCTCGGCGAAGGCACCGAGCGGAATGAGCCGCCGGCCGTATTCCAGCTGCTGGCCGCACAGCTGCGCAAAGCGCGCGTGGATGCGGGGCGAGCGGCTGTGCTCGACGGGGTTGCCCATGACGCAGTACAGGTCCATGGTGTCTGCCTTTTCTGGTTGCGCCTGCCGTTGCGGTGCGGCTGTTTTCCGGATTCCGGTTACTGCGAGGAGAGTTCGACCGAGCCGTCGTGCGAGAAGCGGAAGTGCGGGCGGATCACGATCTGGTCCGCGTGCTCCTTGCGCATCGCGTCGGTGAAGGTGCCGAAGTTGCCCACGCTCGCGACGATGGCCTGCGCCCGCTTGTCGAGCACGGCCTGGCCCGAGCTTTCGTCGATCACGGTCGAGAGCAGCCGGCCATCGAAGTTGACGGTGATGGTCATGGTGAGCTCGCCGTAGAGCTTCTTGCCGGCCAGCGTCGGGAAGTTGGCCGTTCCCTGCGCTTCCACCCGGCGGCGCAGCGAATCGACGTAGGTGGCGAAGGCGGCCTCGCGCGTGAAGGGGCTGAGGTAGCGCTTCTTGGGACGCGCGTTCTCCTCGTTCACGCGGCGCTCGATCTCGGCCAGCAGGTTGATCATCTGGCGGCGCTTTTCCTCCTGCGCCTTGGCCTCGGCCGGATCGCCGGCGTTGCGCGGATCGGGCGCGGGCATCGCGGCCAGGTCGCGCTTGAGCTGGGTGAGCATCTGCATCTGCTCGGCCTGCATGGCGTCTACCTTGCGCTGCGCGTCCTCGAACGAGTCGCCCACGGTGGTGAAGCTCGACGGCGGCAGCGGGCTGGTGGCGCGGCCCTTGTCGAGGTCGCCGCCGCCCGCGAGCGAGGTCTGCGCGCGCAGCCGCGCGGCGGGGTCGGGCCGGTCGTTGGTCTTGGTGTTGACCAGGATCACCTCCAGCGGCGTGTCGCTGAAGACCTTGTTGAAGGATTCGGGATCGACGAATCGCACCGTGAGCAGCGCGGCGTGCACAACGACCGACACGCCCAGTGCGATCTGCAGCGTGCTGAGGTCCTTGAAGTTCATTCTCTAGACTCCTCCAGGGGCCGCATTTCTCCGGACGATCCGCCGGGGTTCATGCAGGCGTGTTTTCTTCGGGTGCTGCCTCGCTGTCGTTCAGGTCGACGGCGATGGCGATCGGGCCCGCAACCACTTCTTCTTCGCCGTCGTCGCCTTCCTCCTCGGCGGATGCGCCGGCCTTCGGCGCGTCGAGGCGCTCGAGCACCGTGCCGCTCACGTCGAGGGCGATCTCGTCGATCTCGCCGAGCTTCACGCGCAGGCGCGCGCCGCGCTCCTGCTGCCCGGCCACGGGGAACACCAGCGGCAGGGTGTCGGCACGCACGAGCGCGCCGTTGGGCATGTCCTTGATGACGGTGGCCTCCAGCTCGGTGATGCCCTGCTGCTGCAGGTACTTCAGCGTCCAGAAGCGCTCCATGCCGCCCTGGTAGGCGTTGTACGCGGTGTAGGCCGCGTCGAAGCCCGAGAGAATCGAGAACAGGTCTGCGTCCTTCGGCTTGAAGGGCGCGGCCAGCGCGGCGGTCTTGCCGTGGCGTGCGGCGGCGATGATCTGCCACTGGTTCACCAGGTCGGTGTAGCGGCGCAGCGGCGAGGTGCTCCAGGCGTAGCTCTTCACGCCCAGGCCTGCGTGCGGCAGCGCGCGCGTGCCCATGCGCACCTTGATGCCGGGCGCGAGGCTGGCCTGGCTGCGGTAGAGACCCGGCACGCCGAGCTCGCCGAGCCAGCCGCCCCAGCTGCTGTTGGCCAGGATCATGGCTTCGGACACGATCAGGTCGAGCGGTGCGCCGCGCTGGCGCGTGCTGATCTGTACCTGCTCGCCGCCGGTGGGCTCGGCGCCGTCGTTGCCGACGAGGCGGAAGTTGTAGTCGGGCCGGTTGAAGCTCTCGGGCTTGCCGCGCACCACCTCGCGCTGCGCCTTCAGCTGCTTCGCCAGGCGGAACAGGAACGACAGGGGCGCGCGCATGCGGGCCGCGGCGTCGGGTGTGCTGTCGGCATTGAAGGCGGCGTCTTCCAGCCACTGCTGCGTGACGACGGTGTCGAGCTGGTCGTGGCGCAGGTTGGCCACGATCGGCACGCGCTCCAGTTTCGTCTCGGTGCCCTGCAGCTCCAGCGTGGCTTCGTCGAAGCGCGCGTAGAGCGACACGGCCGGGCGGTCGCCACCTTCGAGCAGCGTGTAGGTGTCGACCACCTCGTCGGGCAGCATCGTGATCTTGTAGCCCGGCATGTAGACCGTGGACATGCGCGCACGCGCCACGTTGTCGATCGGGCTGCCGGGCGTCAGCGCGAGCGCCGGAGCGGCGATGTGGATGCCGACCGTGACGGTGCCGCTGCCCAGGCCCTGCACGGAGAGCGCGTCGTCGATTTCGGTGGTCTGCGAATCGTCGATGGAGAAGGCCTGCACGCCCTCTGCCAGCGGCAGGTCGTCGGCGATGGCGGGCGCCGCGAGCGCGGGGAAGCCGGTGCCCTTGGGGAAGTTCTCGAACAGGAAGCGGCGCCAGTGGAACTGGTAGGGCGAGTCGATGGCGCCGGCGCGTTCAAGCAGGTCGAGCGGCGGACGCTGCGTGGCGCGCGCGGCCTCGACCACGGCCTTGTATTCGGGGGCGTTCTTGTCGGGGCGGAAAAGGATCTTGTAGAGCTGTTCGCGCACGGGAGCCGGGCACACGCCCTCGGCGAGCTGCGCCGCCCACTCGGCGATCTGCGCCTGGATGGCCTTCTTCTTCTCGATGGCGGCCAGCGCCTGCTGCACGATCTCGGCCGGCGCCTTCTTGAAGCGGCCCTTGCCGGCGCGGCGGAAGTAATGCGGTGCCTCGAAGAGCGCGAACAGGGCGGCGGCCTGCTGGGCGAGCGAGGGCTTCTCGCTGAAATACTCGGCGGCCAGCTCGGCGAAGCCGAATTCGCCCTCGGGCGCGAACTCCCAGGCGAGATCGAGGTCCATGCCGGCGGCGAGCGCGCGCCCTTCGGCGATCAGGTCGGCGGGCGACGGCTTCTCGAAACGAAGGACGATGTTGGCGCCCTTGACCTTGACGCGCTTGCCGGTGTCGAGCTCGACCTGCGCCGATGCTTCGGCCTCCGACAGCACGCGGCCGCCGAGGTACTTGCCGGCTTCTTCAAACAATACAAACATCCGTCGATTGTCCCACGCGGAGTTGGGCTCACCCCCAGGCTTGCCCACTTCGTGTGGCCTCCCGCCCCTTCCGGGGGCGACCCCTGCAGCCCGGCGAAGCCGGTTCTGCGGTGTCCCCGGAAATTCAAACGGGGTTGATGAAGGCCATCACGTCGTCCAGGTGGGCCTTTTCGAAGTCGGACAGGGCATGGTCGCCGCCTTCGAGCAGCTTGATGTTGCTGTCGGGGTAGCGCGCCGACATCTCGTGCCAGTCGAGCGCCTCGTCGCCCTTGGCGATGATGGCGAACACGCGCTCGGGCCGGGTGAGCGGGCCGACCTCCATGGCGCGCAGCTCGTGGATGTATTCGGGGCGGAAATAGAAATGCTCGGCCGGGTCGTGCCAGGCGGTCTGGTCGCCGATGTAGAGCATGAGGTCGCGCGCGGGGTGCACGGCCGGGTTCAGCAGCACCGCGCGGCAGCGCGTCATGCCGGCCACATAGGTGGCGTAGTAGCCGCCCAGCGACGAGCCCACCACGGCCATCGACTTGCGCGGCCAGTGCGCGATGCCCTTCATCACCATGTCGATGGCATCGTGCGGCGACGGCGGCAGCTGCGGACACCACCATTGCAGGTTCGGATGCCGCCGCGCGACGCGATCCGCGACGATCCGGGCCTTGGTCGAACGAGGCGAAGAGCGGAAGCCGTGCAGGTAGAGCAGGTGGGTTGTTTGCGGATCCATGCGAGGAAAGGAAGGGCGGTGCGGCGGTGGTGCCTCGCTTGCCGGGAACGGGTAATTCTGCATGAGGTCTGTTCTCGCGAGGCCGCTTCCGACATACAAAAACCGGCTGGCCGGGTTCGTCGGCAAGGCCGCAGCCTGCCGGGGCCCGGGGCGCACCGGCGTTCCGCATGCTCCTGCGCCTGGGGGCATGCCGCGCATCTGGAATTCGAAAGTACTCAGGCTGAGTTCGCTGCGGTGCAAATCGCCTACATTCCGGTTACTTCGCTCGCCCGGGCTGCAGGAATGTGCCCGGAAAAAAGCGGCCAGAGTTTCGAGCAAAGCCTGTTGGCGCACATATCCCATGAACGAGGGATGTGCGCATGGATGCCCCGTGCTCGCCGAGGCTTATGCTCGGAGGAATGAACATTGAGGCTCAGGACGACGCGTCGCTACGCCGCTGGGGCGTGCTCGTGGTCGAGGACGACAGTCGCGCGCGCGCCTTTTTCGAGGCGAGCGTGCAGCGCAGCCCGCGGCTTTTCTGGCTCGGCAGCGCGGGTACCGTGCAGGAGGCGCTGGGCTGGCTGTCGCGCACGACCACCATTCCCGATGTGTTGCTGGTCGACCTCGGCATGCCCGACGGCACCGGGCTCGACGTGATCCGCGAGGCGGTCTCGCGTTTTCCTGGCTGCGAACCGCTGGTTGTGTCGGTCTTCGGCGACGAGGAAAACGTTCTCGCGAGCATCGAGGCCGGCGCCGTGGGCTACATCCACAAGGACGCCGCGCCCGAGGACATCGCGCAGACCATCGTCGAGATGAAGGCCGGCGCCTCGCCGATCTCGCCCATGATCGCGCGGCGCGTGCTCGCCAAGTACCGCAGCCTGCAGACTGCGGCGCCTTCCGGCACCACGCCGGGCTCGGCGCCCGAGGCCGCCGCCGAGGAAGCCGACCGCGGCCTGCTCTCGGCGCGCGAGCACGAGGTGCTGACGCTGATCGCTCGCGGTTTCTCCTATGCCGAGATCGCCCGGCTCAAGGGCCTGAGCGTGCACACGGTGCAGACCCACATCAAGAACCTCTACGGAAAGCTCGCGGTGCATTCCAAGAGCGAGGCCGTCTTCGAAGCGACGCGTCTCGGCCTGTTGTCTCATCCGGGCTGAGCGCAGATGCGGCCGAACCGGGTGTCGCTGGTGATGTCGTGGCTGGCGATGCTCCTGATGGGCCTCGCCGGCCTTTTCGGCGCTTGCGGCGTTTCCGCCGCGTCCGCCGCCGAGGCGCCGATCGAACTGCGCCAGGGTACCGTGACGACCACGGTCGACGGCGTTACGCGCACCGAGCCGGTCGAGCTTTCCTACCACTGGGACCGGCAGCACAACGGACGCCCCGGCACGGCCAGCTTCGACCTGCCGTTCACGCTCGAGGCCGAGCCCGAGACGCCGTGGGGCATCTTCATTCCGCGCGTGGGCAACGTCTTCGAGGTGCAGCTCAACGACGCGCTGCTGCAGACCTACGGCGACATGAAGCGCAACAACGACGCCGACTACGCCAAGGCGCCCATCTACGTGCCCGTGCCCGGCAAGCTGCTGCGCAAGGGCGACAACCTGCTGCAGATCCGGCTGCATGCCGACACCGCCCGCCTCGCGGGGCTGTCGCAGGTGGTCGTCGGGCCGGCCGCGTCGGTTCGCAACGAGCTCTTCGAGAGCGCCAACGCTTGGCGCTTCACCGGCTCGGTGCTGCTGATGGCCTTCAGCCTGATCGTGGGCGGCATCGCGCTGGCGCTGTGGCTGACGCAGCTCGACGTCGATGCAAACGGCATGCCGCGGCGCGTGGCCATCTATTTCTGGGCCGCGCTGGCGGAGTTCTTCTGGGCGGTGCGCATGGCCGACGGGCTGGTCGCCGAGCCGCCGCTGTCCTGGGGGCTGTGGGGCGTGCTGATGGCTGCCTGCTACGCCGGCTGGGCGGCCGCCTCCATGATGTTCGTCTACCACCTCGCGGGCTGGGCGAACGAGCGGCGCCACCGCTGGGTGCGCTGGCCGGTGGCCGGCGTGGTGGTCGGCACGGTGCTGTTCAGCGCGCTCTCGCTGCAGCGGGACGAGCCGGCCTGGTTCACCGCCTGGCTCGCCGTGGAGCTCGTGTTCGTTGCCGCCTTCGTCGGCGCCTTCGCCCTCGCCACGCTGCGCCACCCGAACGACGACCGCCTGCTGATGGCCGGCGCCGCGCTGGTCACGGTGGCATTCGCCGCGCGCGACTGGCTGGTGGTCCGCCTGAGCGACGCCTACGGCGAAACCACCTGGGTGCGCTATTCGTCGGTGTTCTTCGGCGCGGTGCTGCTCCTGATCGTGCTGCGGCGCTTCCGCGCGGCGGCCGTGCAGGCGCGCGGCTCGGTCGCGGCCCTGGCCGAGCGGGTGGCGCAGCGCGAGCGCGAACTGGCGGCCACCTATGCCGAGCTCGAGGCCGCGGCGCAGGTGCAGGCGCGCACCCACGAGCGCGAGCGCATCCTGCGCGAGATGCACGACGGCGTGGGCTCGCACATCAGCTCGGCCATCCGCCAGCTGCAGTCGGGCCAGAGCAGCTCGGGCGACCTGCTGCGCACCCTGCGCGACTCGCTGGACCAGCTCAAGCTGCAGATCGATTCCATCCACCTGCCGCCGGGCGACGTGGGCGCGCTGCTCGCCGCGGCGCGCTACCGGCTGGAGCCCCGGCTGGCGTCCTCGGGCATCGAGTTCGAATGGGCGGTGGACGAGGTGGAGCCGGTGGAGGGGCTGGACGCGCACGGCATGCGGCAGCTGCAGTTCCTGCTATTCGAATCGATTTCCAACGTGCTGCGGCACGCCGAGGCCACCGTGCTGCGCTTCGAGGCCGGCATGAAGGGCAAGACGGTGCAGCTGCGGGTGATCGACAACGGCAAGGGCTTCGACACCACCAGGGTCATGCCGCGTTCGTTGGCGGAGCGCTCCGGGGCCATCGGGGCGCGCCTGACGGTCGAAAGCCGACCGGGGCGCACGGTCGTTCAGCTCGAATTCGATTGAGGGGGCCGGTGGGGCTGGGATAATCCGCCCTCATGTCCGCCGTGTTCAATCAGCCCTCCCTGGCGCGTCGAATTGCGCCCATCTTCCAGGGCTTCGACGGCTTTCTGGCCTTCGCCGTGCTGCTGCTCGCCTTCGCAGGGCTGCTCACCATGTATTCATCGGGCTACGACCACGGAACCCGTTTCGTCGACCATGGCCGCAACATGCTGCTGGCCGGCTTCATCATGTTCGTGGTGGCGCAGGTGCCGCCGCAGCGGCTGATGCTCGCGGCCGTGCCGCTCTACACGATGGGCGTGGCGCTGCTGGTGGCGGTGGCGCTCTTCGGCATCACCAAGAAGGGCGCCCAGCGCTGGATCAACGTGGGCGTGGTGATCCAGCCCAGCGAAATCCTGAAGATCGCCATGCCGCTGATGCTGGCCTGGTGGTTCCAGCGGCGCGAGGGCCAGCTCAGGCCGCTCGACTTCGTGGTGGCGACGATGCTGCTGGCGGTGCCGGTGGGGCTCATCATGAAACAGCCCGACCTGGGCACCTCGCTGCTGGTGCTGGCGGCGGGCCTGTCGGTGATCTTCTTCGCGGGGCTGCCCTGGAAGCTGATCGTGCCGCCGGTGGTGATCGGCGCGGTGGCCATCACGCTGATCGTGGGCTTCGAGTCGCGGCTGTGCGCCGACGGCGTCGACTGGCGCGTGCTGCACGACTACCAGAAGCAGCGCGTGTGCACGCTGCTCGACCCGAGCAAGGATCCGCTGGGCAAGGGCTTCCACATCATCCAGGGCATGATCGCCATCGGCTCGGGCGGCGTGGGCGGCAAGGGCTTCATGCAGGGCACGCAGACGCACCTCGAATTCATTCCCGAGCGCACCACCGACTTCATCTTCGCCGCCTATTCCGAGGAATTCGGGCTCATGGGCAACCTGGCGCTGATCTCCGCCTTCATCCTGCTGATCTTCCGGGGGCTGGTGATCGCGGCCAACGCGGGGACGCTGTTCTCGCGCCTGCTGGCCGGGGCGGTGACGATGATCTTCTTCACCTACGCCTTCGTGAACATGGGCATGGTCAGCGGCATCCTGCCGGTTGTGGGCGTGCCGCTGCCCTTCATCAGCTATGGCGGCACCGCGATGGTGACGCTGGGGCTGGGGCTGGGCATCCTGATGTCCATCGCCCGGGCGAGGAGGCTCGCCCAGAACTGAGCGCGGACGGGGGGCGAGCCATAGAATCCTGAAATGATCTCTCGCGAACCCACCATCGAGCGCCTTGCCACGGCGCAACAGTTCCTTCTCACGCCGTTCGGCCTCGACGAATCGCACCTGAGCAAGGCCCTGGCCGAGATCACCGCGCACCGGGTGGACGACGCCGACCTGTACTTCCAGTACACCCGCAGCGAAGGCTGGAGCCTCGAGGAAGGCATCGTCAAGACCGGCAGCTTCAGCATCGACCAGGGCGTCGGCGTGCGAGCGGTCAGCGGCGAGAAGACCGCCTTCGCCTACTCCGACGACATTTCCGAGGCCTCCCTGCTCGATGCGGCGCGCACTGTGCGCTCCATCTCTTCCGCGGGCCGCGCCGGCAAGGTGAAGACGGCGCCCCGCAAGATCGCCTCCAGCCGCTCGCTCTACCAGGGCATCGACCCCATCGCCACGCTCGACAGCACCGCCAAGGTGAAGCTGCTCGAGAAGGTCGAGAAGCTCGCCCGCTCGCGCGACCCGCGCGTGGCGCAGGTGATGGCGGGGCTGGCCAGCGAGTACGACGTGGTGCTCGTTGCCCGCGCCGACGGCACGCTGGCCGCCGACGTGCGGCCGCTGGTGCGCCTGTCGGTCACCGTGATCGCCGAGCAGAACGGCCGCCGCGAGATCGGCTCCGGCGGCGGTGGCGGGCGCTTCGGCCTGGCGTATTTCTCCGACGAGCAGATCGCCGAGTACGTCGACCATGCCGTGAAGGCGGCGTTGACCAACCTCGACGCGCGCCCGGCCCCGGCCGGGGAAATGACGGTGGTGCTGGGCTCCGGCTGGCCCGGCATCCTGCTGCACGAAGCCATCGGCCACGGGCTGGAGGGCGACTTCAACCGCAAGGGCTCGAGCGCGTTCTCGGGCCGCATCGGCCAGCGCGTGGCGGCCAAGGGCGTGACGGTGCTCGACGACGGCACCATCGCCGACCGCCGCGGCTCGCTCAACGTCGACGACGAGGGCAACGCCAGCCAGCGCAACGTGCTGATCGAGGACGGCATCCTCAAGGGCTACATCCAGGACGCGCTCAACGCGCGCCTCATGAAGGTCAAGCCCACCGGCAACGGCCGCCGCGAAAGCTATGCCCACGTGCCGATGCCGCGCATGACCAACACCTACATGCTCGGCGGCGACAAGGAACCCGACGAAATCGTCGCGAGCATCAAGAAGGGCCTGTACGCCACCAATTTCGGCGGCGGGCAGGTCGACATCACCAGCGGCAAGTTCGTGTTCTCGGCCAGCGAGGCCTACTGGGTCGAGAACGGCAAGATCCAGTACCCGGTGAAGGGCGCGACCATCGTGGGCAACGGTCCCGACGCGCTCACCCGCGTGACCATGATCGGCAACGACATGGCGCTCGACTCCGGCGTGGGCACCTGCGGCAAGGAAGGCCAGAGCGTGCCCGTGGGCGTCGGCCAGCCCACCCTGCGCATCGACGGCCTGACTGTAGGTGGAACGGCTTAGGACTTTCGGCACTTGTGGACTGTTTCCTCCCGTTGCTAAGCTGCGCTCCTTTTTTTGCGAAGAACGCATTCAAGGAGCATTTCGATGGGGAACAGGATCAATTCGCCCGCCGTTCTGTGGGCCGTGACCGCCGTGGTGGCGGTGGCCTCCGCCGGTTGCGCATCCCGCGGCAGTTCTGGTAGCCAGCCCGCGGCGGCGCCCGCACCCGCGGCGGCGGCTGCGGCACCTGCCGCGCGCGGCGGAGCCAAGGCCGGCATGGACGCCCAGGGCAACGTGATCGACTCCTCCAAGGTCGAGGCCGGCAGCGGCCGCACCGTCAAGGGCCTGAACGGCTACGAAGGCGAGATCACCGGCAACCCGGCGCGTAACAGCAAGTTCGCGCGCCTGCAGATCGGCATGAGCGCCCGGCAGGTCACCGACATCGCCGGCCAGCCCACCGATCAGGGCGCATATGTAACCGGCAAGGCCTTCATTCCCTTCTATTTCGGCAGCGACCGCCATCGTTTCGAGATGACCTACAAGGGCCAGGGCCGCCTGATCTTCGCGGGCGGCGGCATGGGTGACTATTCCTCCGGCAACCTGATCTGGATCATCCACAACCCCAACGAATCGGGCTACCGGTAAACAACAGCGAGCCCGGTCCCTTGACCGGGTTTCGCTTTTCCGTGCTACATTGCCACCCCATGTCCGCTGTCCGCGCTTACTTTTTTGCCTACTTTTGGTTCCCGGTTTCCGGCGGACGAGAGGCGAGCGCGTAAAAAGCACACACGAATACCCTCCCAGAACCGCCGGTGGCCTCAAGCCCCGGCGGTTTTTTCTTGTCCCCTCGATTCCAACTCCAGCAGCACACAAGGAAGAAGCACCATGAGCACGAACAACTCCCCCGCCAGCGACAGCTGGTATGCGCGCGTCGAAAAAACCAGCAAGACCGACGACGAACGCATCAAGGACATCAACGTGCTCCCCCCTCCAGAACACCTCATCCGCTTCTTCCCCATCCGCGGCACCGCGGTCGAGACGCTGATCGAGGACACCCGCGGACGCATCCACAACATCATGGCCGGCAAAGACGACCGGCTGCTGGTGATCATGGGCCCGTGCTCGATCCACGACCCGGCCGCCGCGCTCGAATACGCCCGCCGCCTGAAGGCCGAGCGTGAGAAATACGCCGGCACGCTGGAGATCGTGATGCGCGTGTACTTCGAGAAGCCGCGCACCACGGTCGGCTGGAAGGGACTGATCAACGACCCGTACCTGGACGAGAGCTTCCGCATCGACGAAGGCCTGCGCATCGCCCGCCAGCTGCTGATCGACATCAACCGCATGGGCCTGCCGGCGGGCAGCGAGTTCCTCGACGTGATCTCGCCGCAGTACATCGGCGACCTGATTTCCTGGGGCGCCATCGGCGCGCGCACCACCGAAAGCCAGGTGCACCGCGAACTCGCCTCGGGCCTGTCGGCGCCCATCGGCTTCAAGAATGGCACGGACGGCAACATCCGCATCGCCACCGACGCCATCCAGGCGGCGGCGCGCGGCCATCATTTCCTGTCGGTGCACAAGAACGGCCAGGTCGCGATCGTGCAGACCAACGGCAACCGCGACTGCCACGTGATCCTTCGCGGCGGCAAGGCGCCCAACTACGACGCCGCCAGCGTCGAGGCCGCCTGCAAGGACCTGGAAGCCGCCAAGCTGCCGCCCACGCTGATGGTCGACTGCAGCCACGCCAACAGCTCCAAGCAGCACCAGAAGCAGATCGACGTGGCCAAGGACATCGCCGCTCAGATCGCTGACGGCTCCAAGCGCGTCTTCGGCGTGATGGTCGAAAGCCACCTGCAGCCGGGCGCCCAGAAGTTCACGCCGGGCAAGGACCAGCTCTCGGGCCTCGAATACGGCAAGAGCATCACCGACGCCTGCCTGGGCTGGGAAGACTCGGTGCAGGTGCTGGACACGCTGTCGCAGGCGGTCAAGCGCCGCCGGGGCTGAGGAGGCTGTTCCTCAGAGCATCGCTGCCAAGTCGGGCCAGTGGTGCCGCATCGACGCAGCCTCGTCGCTGTCGGACGGCACCAGGGAGAAATCGGCGAAGTCGAAGCCCGGCCCGACCATGCAGGCGACCAGCGTGTAGTCGCCCGAGCTGTGGCTCTGGATCGGCCGCGCCGCCTGCCATTGGCCGGCGGGCACCACGTGCTGGGGACGAGTGCCGTGGATGTCGACCGGGCCCAGACGCGTGTGGGCCGGCGCGGTCCGCATCGCGGCGTCGCAGGTCCACAGCGCGAGCGGCACGCCTTCGAGGTGCACCCAGACTTCGTCGGACAGCACCCGGTGCCAGCGCGAATGCTGGCCCGCCTCGAGCAGGTAATAGATGCTGGTCAGCGCGCTGCGCGGCGGGCGGCCATCGGCCGGCGTGACGTTCGATGTGGAGCGGAACACCTCGGCGTACCAGCCCCCTTCGGGGTGCGGTTGGAGCTTCAGGGTCTCGACCAGTTCGCGGGCTCGGGCGATCGGCATGGCGGTCATGATGCGGCCGCCGCGTGCAGGGCCGCAAGCAGTTTGTCGTGCACGCCGCCGAAGCCGCCGTTGCTCATGCAGACGATGTGATCGCCCGGCCGGGCCGCGGCGACGATCTGCTTCACCAGCGGCTCGATGGCCCCCGCGACCTGCGCGCGATCGCCCATCGGCGCGAGCGCGGCGGCTACGTCCCAGTCGAGGCCGGCCGTGTGGCAGAACGACAGGTCGGCCGATTCCAGGCTCCACGGCAACTGCGCTGCCATGACGCCCAGCTTCATCGTGTTGCTGCGTGGTTCGAAGGCAGCGAGGATGCGCTCACTTTTGCGGCCAGCGTCGTCCAACTTCTTGCGCAGGCCGTCGAGCGTGGTGCGGATCGCGGTGGGGTGGTGGGCAAAGTCGTCGTAGACCGTGATCGCGCCGCCGTTGCCTTCGACCATGCCGCGCAGTTCCATGCGCCGGCGCACGTTGCGGAAGCTGCCGAGCGCCCGGGCCGCGTCGGCCGGCGCCACGCCCACATGCTCGGCCGCGGCAATGGCGGCCAGCGCATTCATCTGGTTGTGCAGTCCGGAAAGCTCCCATTCGACCCGGCCGACCGCCTCGCCGCGCAGCAGCACCTCGAAGGCGTCGTGGGTGCCGTGTGCCTGCCACTCGCCGCCCGCGCCGAAGCGCGCGAGTTCGCTCCAGCAGCCCTGGGCCAGCACGCGCTGCAAGCTTTCCTCGGTGGCGTTCACCACCAGCCGGCCGGTGCCGGGCACGGTGCGCACGAGGTGGTGGAACTGGCGTTCGATGGCGGCAAGGTCGTCGAAGATGTCCGCGTGGTCGAACTCCAGGTTGTTCAGCACCGCGGTGCGCGGCCGGTAGTGCACGAACTTGCTGCGTTTGTCGAAGAAGGCCGTGTCGTACTCGTCGGCCTCGATGACGAAGGCGGGGCCGTCACCCAGTCGGGCCGAGACGCCGAAGTCCAGCGGCACGCCGCCCACCAGGAAGCCGGGGGACTTGCCGCCCTTTTCAAGGATCCAGGCAAGCATCGATGTGGTGGTTGTCTTGCCGTGGGTGCCGGCCACCGCCAGCACGTGGCGGCCCAGCAGAACGTGTTCGGCCAGCCACTGCGGGCCGCTGGTGTAGGGCTTGCCGGCGTCGAGGATGGCTTCCATCAGCGGGAACTTGGGGCTCCCGTCGGCCAGCCGCGCGCGGGAGACTACGTTGCCGACCACGAACATGTCAGGGGCCAGCGAGAGCTGGTCGGCACCGAAGCCCTCGATCAGGTCGATGCCGAGGGCGCGCAGCTGGTCGCTCATCGGGGGGTACACGCCGGCGTCGCAGCCCGTGACCCGGTGGCCGGCTTCGCGGGCGAGGGCGGCCACTCCGCCCATGAAAGTGCCGCAGATACCCAGGATATGAATGTGCATTGGTCGATTCTAGGTAAGCGGTGTGCAGGCCCTTCGGCGGGGGCGCCCGTTTGTCCCGTGCCGCGTACTGATGTTCATGTGAGGGGCGCCTACTGCGGGCAAAATGCCCCGATGGACACGTCCAAGCGTGAAATCGCCGCCGCCGCAGCCCGCCTCGTCGTGGAGGAGGGGCTCGAATACGGCCCCGCCAAGCGGCGGGCCTTGCGCGACCTGGGGCTTTCGACGCGCACCGCGCTGCCGAACAACGACGAGGTCGAAGCCGAGGTGCGCGAGTACATCGAGCTCTTCTGCGCCGACACGCAGCCACAGGAATTGCACGCATTGCGCCTGCTCGCGCTCGAATGGATGGAGCGCATGGCTGTCTTCCGCCCTCATGTGGGCGGCGCCGTCTGGCACGGAACGGCCACGCGGCTGTCAGACATTTATATTCAGTTGTTCTGCGATGATCCCAAATCGGCGGAGATAGCCCTGATCGATCACCACGTGGACTACGAACCGCGCATGGTGACCGGCTTCCACGGCGAGCAGGTCGAGGCCCTGAGCGTGCATGCGCCGAGCCGCGCGCTCGGCGAGGAAATCGGCGTGCACCTGCTTGTGTACGACCTCGACGACCTGCGCGGCGCCCTGAAGCCCGATGCCCAGGGGCGCGTGCCGCGCGGTGACCTGCCCGCATTGCGCCGACTGATTGAACGAGAAAAGGACAAGTGAATGACTTCTTCGCCCACCCGACGCGGCATGCTCTATGCCGGCGTGGCGGCCGCGGCTGCGGCCGCCGGGCTCGGCGGCGCCTGGTGGAAGGAGCGCAGTGCAGGGGGCGGTGCGGGCGGCAAGGAGATGCTCGACGCAGCCTTCTGGGCCCAGAGCTTCGAGCGTCCGGAGGGCGGTGACCTCGTCCTGTCGAGCTTGCGCGGCAAGCCGCTGCTGCTGAACTTCTGGGCGACATGGTGCCCGCCCTGCGTCGAGGAAATGCCGATGATCGACGCCTTCTTTCGTCAAAATGGGGCGAATGGATGGCAAGTGGTCGGATTGGCCATCGATCAGCCGAGCGCCGTGCGCAAGTTCCTGCAGCGCACGCCGGTCACCTATCCCACGGGCCTGGCCGGCCTGCAGGGCACCGAACTGGTCAAGAACCTGGGCAACACGGGTGGCGGACTGCCTTTCACGCTGGTCCTGAACGCGAACGGCTCCGTGGCCGCCCGTAAAATGGGCAAGCTCGAAGCGACCGACCTGGAGACTTGGCGGCGTGAACTGGTTCATGGTTAGAATCAGTTCCTTACGCTGGCGTTAGACGCCGAACGCCGAAAATCACCGATTTTCGAACAAGTTATATCCTGAAGACCGGCACAGCCGGCACTGGAGTCCCATGGATCTGCGCAAACTCAAGACACTGATCGATCTGGTGTCCGAATCGAATATTTCCGAACTGGAAATCACGGAAACCGAAGGCAAGGTTCGCATCGTCAAGGGCGGCGGCGCCGCTCCGGTGCAGTATGTGCAAACCCTGGCCGCGCCTCAGGCCGCTGCGGCCGCGCCGGCCGCGGCCGTCAGCGCCCCGGCGGCTCCCGCCGCGGCCGCTGCGCCCACCACCGAGGCCGCGCCGTCCGGCCATGCGGTGAAATCGCCGATGGTCGGCACTTTCTACCGTTCGTCGAGCCCGGGCGCTCCGGCATTCGTCGAGGTCGGCAGCAAGGTCAACGAGGGCGACACTCTCTGCATCATCGAGGCGATGAAGATCCTCAACGAAATCGAGGCCGACAAGTCCGGCACCATCACCCAGATCCTCGGCGAAAACGGCCAGGCGGTCGAATACGGACAGCCGCTGTTCATCATCGAGTAAGCATGTTCAAGAAGATCCTGGTTGCAAACCGGGGGGAAATCGCCCTCCGGATCCAGCGCGCCTGCAGCGAGCTCGGCATCAAGGCCGTGATGGTCTATTCCGAGGCCGACCGCGACGCCAAGTACATCAAGCTCGCCGAAGAGGCTGTCTGCATCGGGCCGGCTCCCTCGGCGCAGAGCTACCTCAACATGCCGGCGATCATCTCGGCGGCCGAGGTGACCGACGCCGAGGCGATCCACCCCGGCTACGGCTTCCTGAGCGAGAACGCGAACTTCGCCGAGCGCGTGGAGCAGAGCGGCTTCCAGTTCATCGGCCCCACGCCCGACAACATCCGCACCATGGGCGACAAGGTGTCGGCCAAGCAGGCGATGATCAAGGCCGGCGTGCCCTGCGTGCCCGGCTCGGAAGGCGAGCTCTCGGACGACGCTGCCACCAACAAGCGCATCGCGCGCGCCATCGGCTACCCGGTCATCATCAAGGCCGCCGGCGGCGGCGGTGGCCGCGGCATGCGCGTGGTGCACACCGAGGCGGCGCTGGTCAACGCGATCCAGATGACGAAGGCGGAAGCCCAGGCGGCCTTCAACAATCCGGCCGTGTACATGGAGAAGTTTCTCCAGAACCCGCGCCACATCGAGATCCAGGTGCTGGCCGACAAGCACAAGAACGCCGTCTACCTCGGCGAGCGCGACTGCTCCATGCAGCGCCGCCACCAGAAGGTGATCGAGGAGTCGCCCGCGCCCGGCATCCCGCGCAAGCTGATCGAGAAGATCGGAGAGCGCTGCGCCGCGGCCTGCAAGAAGATCGGCTACCGTGGCGCCGGCACCTTCGAGTTCCTCTATGAGAACGGCGAGTTCTACTTCATCGAGATGAACACGCGCGTGCAGGTGGAGCACCCGGTGACCGAGTTCACCACCGGCATCGACATCGTCAAGACGCAGATCATGGTCGCGGCGGGTGAGCGCCTGCCGTTCACGCAGCGCCAGATTCAGATGAA
The DNA here is from genome assembly GCF_048302515.1 of Variovorax sp. 350MFTsu5.1. NCBI lineage: Bacteria > Pseudomonadati > Pseudomonadota > Betaproteobacteria > Burkholderiales > Comamonadaceae > Variovorax > Variovorax sp. 350MFTsu5.1. Next base: position 1,173,624 of record NZ_CP157620.1, read on the forward strand.
CGGCCACGCCATCGAGTGCCGCATCAACGCGGAAGACGCCTGGAAGTTCATTCCCTCGCCGGGCCGCATCACCATGTGGCACCCGCCGGGCGGCCCGGGCGTGCGCGTCGACTCGCATGCGTACACCAACTACTTCGTGCCGCCGAACTACGACTCGATGATCGGCAAGATCATCGTCTACGGCGACACGCGCGAGCAGGCGATGGCGCGCATGCGCACGGCGCTGAACGAAACGGTGATCGAAGGCATCCAGACCAACATCCCGCTGCACCGCGAGCTGATGGTCGACGCCAAGTTCATGAGCGGCGGTACCAACATCCACTATCTGGAAGAGTGGCTGGCCGCACACAAGCGCTGAGCCTGGAACATCGCGATGTTTGAACTTCGCCTCATGGCGCCGGAAGACCGGGTCGAGACGCTGTGCGAAGCGCTCGATGCGCTCGACGCATTGAGCGTGTCGGTGGAAGACGCCGACGCGCAGACCGATGCGGAGCAGGCGCTGTTCGGCGAGCCGGGCATGCCGCCGCCCAAGGAGGGCTGGCAGCGTTCGCGCGTGATCGCGCTCTTTCCCGACGAGGCGCAGGCCAAGGACGCCGCTTCGGTGCTCGCGCTGCAGGACTTCTTTGACGAAGGCTGCGAAGTGCTCGGCATCGCGACGGTGCCCGAGCAGGACTGGGTGCGCCTGACGCAATCGCAGTTCGCGCCCGTCGAAGTCACGCCCGAGTTCTGGATCGTGCCGACCTGGCACGAGCCGCCCGAGCAGGCCAGGCAGGTCATCAGGCTCGATCCGGGCCTGGCCTTCGGCACCGGCACGCATCCCACCACGCGCATGTGCCTGCGCTGGATCGCGACGCGAGGCGAGGGGGCCCTGGCCGGCAGGCGCGTGCTCGACTACGGCTGCGGCTCCGGCATCCTGGCGATCGGCGCCGCGAAGTTCGGCTCCACCGACATCGATGCCGTCGACATCGACGAAGCAGCGGTCTCCTCGACCGTGCTCAACGCCGAAGCCAACGGCGTGAAGCTCAAGGCCGGCCTGCCCGACGCCGCCAAGGGCGAATACGACGTCGTGCTGGCCAACATCCTGGCCACGCCGCTCAAGCTGCTCGCGCCGCTGCTGCGCGGCCATGTGAAGTCGGGCGGCTCGCTCGTCATGGCCGGCATCCTCGAACGCCAGGCCGACGAACTGAAGGAAGCCTACGCACCGTACGCGGTGCTCGAAGTCAGCGACAGCGAGGACGGCTGGATCCTCATGACGGCCCGCTGCTGAGCTGCTGCGGCGCACGCGGCCGGTTTCTTGCGTGGCCTTGAGCCCCTCGCGCGGCGAGGGCCCAACCCTACAATCGCCCGGTCATGAGTCTCGTCACGCGCTGCCCTGCCTGCACCACCACCTTCAAGGTGGTGCGCGACCAGCTTCGCATCTCGGATGGCTGGGTGCGCTGCGGCCGCTGCAGCAATGTGTTCGACGCGACGCTCGACCTGCACGAGACATCCGAAGGGACCGGCGGGACAGCGGTTGCGCCTGGTGCGTCGCCGGCGGTGCAGGGCAGTGGCTTCATGCCGGGGCTGGTCGAGCAGCCTGCTGCGGAGCCGGCGCCTTCGCCCGAGCCTCCCGCGCCTTCGCCTTCGCCTGCACCGGAACCCTTGCCCCCGGCCGAGCCCGGACTCGAGGAACCGGAGCAGCCCCTGTCGTCATCCGCCGAGGATGCGGACTTCTTCGACGACGAGCCCGAGCATCAGCGCCAGCGCAAGGATTGGCTCACGGACGAGGAGCACCTGCTTCCGCCGGATGCCCTGGTGCTCGACCCCACGCCGAAGACCGTGTCGCCGCTGGTGCAGTCGCCGCCTCCTGCCCCGGCGTCGCCGCTGCCCGCGTTCTCGCTGACCCTGCCCGAGCACGGCCTCGCCGCCGACGAGCCGTGGTCCGACCTCGACGCCACGCAGCCCGCCTGGAAGCCGCCGCCGAGCACGCTGCCGCCGTTTCCGAACATCGACCTGAATCTTGCGTCTCCGCCGCCCGCGCCGCCACCACCGGCGCCGCCGCTGCCGGTTACGCCGCGCATCGTCAAGACGCGCACGCTCATCCAGCGTGCGAGCGATGACGACGCCGCCGACGACGGTGGTGCCGCGGACGAACGCGAGCAACTGGAGAAGGAACACGACCAGGTCCAGATGCAGAAGGCGCTGCGCCGGGCTCGTGCAAAGTCGGCCAAGATCGCAAGCGCCAAGGCGCGCGAGGAGCGTGCGGCCGCGAAGGCATCGCCGGCCCTGGTGGTGCGGGAAGAGACCGAAAGCGGAGCCGACGAGCCCGATCCGGTGCTCTCGCCGATCTTCGAGCCGCCGCCGGGGCATCCCTTCGCGGAGGACGACGAGCCGCTGGAAAAGGCACCGGGCTTCTGGCAGCGCAGGGGTGTGCGGGTGCTGCTGGTCCTGCTGGCGGTTCTTGCGGCGCTGTTGCTGGTTCTGCAGATCGTTCGCCATGAACGGGACGGCATCGTCGCGCGCCAGCCCAACCTGCGGCCCACGCTTGCGGCGCTGTGCCAGTACACCGGCTGCGAGCTCGGCGCGCTGCGCCAGATCGGCGACATCGTGATCGAAGGCGCGGCCTTCGCGCGCGAGAAGAGCGGCGGCAACGACTACCGCCTGAGCTTCACCCTGCGCAACGGCGCCACGGTGCCGCTCGCGATGCCGGCCGTCGAGCTCTCGCTGCTCGACACGCAGGAGCGCGCCGTGGTGCGCCGCGTGCTGATGCCGACGGACTACGGCGCTCCGGCCGTGTTGCAGGCGCGCGCGGATCGCGCGGCCTCGCTGCCCCTGACCTTGTCCGCTTCGGAAGCGGCGGCGCTGCCGCCCGTCGCGGGCTATCGCGTCGAGGCTTTCTATCCCTGAGCGGGGCTCGTGCGCGCGTGTGTCCTTCTCGCTTTCATCCACCACTCAACACACCAACGGCTAACCATGGCAGCAGTGATTTGCGGTTCCCTCGCATTCGACACCATCATGACTTTCGAGGGCCGGTTCGCCGACCAGATCCTTCCTGATCAGTTGCACATCCTCAATGTGTCGTTCCTGGTGCCGACGCTACGCCGCGACTTCGGCGGCTGCGCGGGCAACATCGCCTACAGCCTCAATGCGCTGGGCGGCACGGCGCTGCCTATGGCCACGCTGGGCAGCGATGGCGCCACGTACCTCGAGCGCATGCGCTCGCTGGGCATCAGCACGGAGTTCGTGCGCCAGCTCGACGACACCTTCACCGCGCAGGCGATGATCATGAGCGACGTCGACAACAACCAGATCACCGCCTTCCACCCCGGCGCGATGCAGCAGGCGCACGTCACCAAGGTGGCTGCGCGCGAGGACATCAAGCTCGGCATCATCGCCCCCGATGGCCGCGACGCGATGCTGCAGCACGCTGAGCAGTTCGCCGCAGCGGGCATCCCGTTCGTGTTCGATCCGGGCCAGGGCCTGCCGATGTTCGACGGCGAGGCGCTGCGCCATTTCGTCGATCTGGCGAGCTGGGTGGTGGTGAACGATTACGAAGGAAAGATGCTGTCGCAGCGCACCGGCTGGAGCCTTGCCGAGATCTCCAGGCGCGTGCGCGGCCTCGTGGTCACGCTGGCGGCCGAGGGCTGCGAGATCTGGACCGATGGCGAGCGCGAGCACGTGCCGGGCGTGGTGGCCACCGAGGTGGTCGAGCCCACGGGTTGCGGCGACGCATGGCGTGGCGCGCTGCTCTTCGGTCTGGAAAAGGGCTGGCCGCTCGCACAGTGCGCGGCGCTGGGCAACAAGGTCGGCGCGATCAAGATTGCGCAGCGTGGCCCGCAGAACTACGAGATCGATCGCAAGGCGCTGGGCGTCTGATCTTCTCTTTGAGAGAGCGCCTGGAAGGGCGATAAGAGGCGATAAAAAAAAGCCCGGCACCGTGAGGTGCCGGGCTTTTTGCCTTCAAGGCCGCTGAGAAACTCAGGGCTTGCTGGCCGTGGGGAACGGCCAGGCTGCCTGGGGGTTCAGCGTCGTTTGCGCCGCAGGGGCAGGCGCTACGGCGGCAGCCTTGGCAGGAGCAGCGGCCTTGGGAGCCTTCTTCGCAGCAGGCTTCTTGGCAGCAGGCTTTTTCGCGGCTTTCTTGGCCGCAGCCTTTTTGGCAGGGGCCTTCTTGGCAGCAGCCTTCTTCGCGGGCGCCTTCTTGGCAGCGGCCTTCTTCGCCGGGGCCTTCTTGGCAGCAGCCTTCTTCGCAGGCGCCTTCTTCGCTACGGCCTTCTTGGCAGGAGCCTTCTTGGCAGCGGCCTTCTTCGCCGGTGCTGCCTTCTTCGCTGCTACCTTCTTTGCCGGAGCCTTCTTGGCAGCGACCTTCTTGGCCGGTGCCTTCTTGGCGGCTACCTTCTTGGCAGGAGCCTTCTTGGCGGCGACGGCCTTCTTAGCCGGAGCCTTCTTTGCAGCGGCTTTCTTAGCCGGAGCTTTCTTTGCAGTTGCCATTTCTATTTCTCCTTGATCAAGTTGAAAAAATCAACCTATTGAAGCACTCCACGCACGTTGGGTAACGTGAAGCGATTCATGGTGTTGGAATCTTTGCTCCAGCACCATGAACACCTGAGCCCTCGTCCATGCCGCGCTCTTCGGCGCGATCGGTGGCAAGGGCAATTCTTGAATTCATTAATTCTTTTCGAAAGATTCAATCCCAGGAGAGCGCACCACCCGACTGGTATTCGATCACGCGGGTTTCGAAGAAATTGCGCTCTTTCTTCAGGTCAATCATTTCGCTCATCCACGGGAACGGATTTTCTTCGTTCGGGAAGAGCGTTTCGAGGCCGATCTGCTGTGCACGCCGGTTGGCGATGTAGCGCAGGTAGCCCTTGAACATGGAGGCGTTCATGCCGAGCACGCCACGGGGCATGGTGTCTTCGGCGTATCTGTATTCGAGCTCGACGGCACGCAGGAAGAGTGCCTTGATCTCCGCCTTGAACTCCGCCGTCCAGAGGCCGGGATTCTCGAGCTTGAGCTGGTTGATCAGGTCGATGCCGAAATTGCAGTGCATCGACTCGTCGCGCAGGATGTACTGGTACTGCTCGGCGGCGCCGGTCATCTTGTTCTGGCGGCCCAGTGCGAGAATCTGCGTGAAGCCGACGTAGAAGAAGAGGCCTTCCATCAGGCAGGCGAACACGATGAGCGACTTGAGCAGCTTCTGGTCGGCCTCGGGCGTGCCGGTGTGGAAGTTGGGGTCGCTGATGGCGTCGATGAACGGGATCAGGAACTGGTCCTTCTCGCGGATCGACGGCACTTCGTTGTAGGCGTTGAAGATCTCGCTCTCGTCCAGGCCGAGCGACTCGACGATGTACTGGTACGCGTGCGTGTGGATCGCTTCCTCGAAAGCCTGGCGCAGCAGGAACTGGCGGCATTCGGGCGCCGTGATGTGGCGGTAGGTGCCCAGCACGATGTTGTTGGCGGCCAGCGAGTCGGCGGTCACGAAGAAGCCGAGGTTGCGCTTGACGATGCGGCGCTCGTCTTCGCTCAGGCCGTTCGGATCTTTCCAGAGCGCGATGTCGCGCGTCATGTTCACTTCCTGCGGCATCCAGTGGTTGGCGCAGGTGGCGAGGTACTTCTCCCACGCCCACTTGTACTTGAACGGCACCAGCTGGTTGACGTCGGTCTGGCCGTTGATGATGCGCTTGTCCGAAGCCTTGACGCGCTGGGTGGATTGGGCGGCGACTGCGGGCGTTGCTGCTGCAGGAGCGGCGGTGGCAACCGGGCGCACCTGCGCGCCGTCATCGAGCGTGCTGAAGGTGCGGAGGGCGGGTTGCGCGACGGAAGACGAAGCCGGAGCGTCCACCGAACGGCCTGCGGGCAATCCGCCGGTCGATGCGTTGTGGTGCTGCAAACCTTGTTGCATATCCTTTGGTAAGGAGGGCTTGACTTCTTCGTCCCAGGTCAACATAGAAAAATCCAATGCTCAAATTATCGGAGTAACGATGTGAGTTGCAAAGTGCTCGTTCACATCGCACGCCATTTATGTGGTTGTTATGTTGCTCGCATGCATCGCGCGATGTCAGTCAATGCCTTGATTGATTGAACGTCGCGCGATTTCGCGAGCACCTCACTGAGTTGTTGTCGCGAGCACCGAAGCGTTTACTGGCACGCTTCGCAGGTCGGATCGTCCACGCCGCAGAACGCGATGTCGGTGGCGGGAATCGCGCTCATCTGCGCCTTTGCCGCAGCAGCAGCGGCTTCGAGCGCGCTCATGCCGGAGGAAGAAGTCGCTTCGCCGTTGCCCGACGACACCGCGTTGAGGCGGCCCGACTGCACCGTCGACTTCTCTGCGTGCGTCGCGCTCTGCGTGCGCAGGTAGTACGTGGTCTTCAGGCCGCGCAGCCATGCGAGCTTGTAGGTGTCGTCGAGCTTCTTGCCCGACGCGCCGGCCATGTAGATGTTCAGCGACTGCGCCTGGTCGATCCACTTCTGGCGACGCGCGGCGGCTTCCACCAGCCACGTGGTCTCGATCTCGAACGCGGTGGCGTAGAGCGCCTTCACGTCCTGCGGCACGCGGTCGATGGGGCGCAGCGAACCGTCGAAGTGCTTCAGGTCCATCACCATCACGTCGTCCCACAGGCCCAGGCGCTTGAGGTCGCGCACCAGGTAGTGGTTGATCACGGTGAATTCGCCCGACAGGTTCGACTTGACCGAGAGGTTGCCGAAGCAGGGCTCGATCGAGGCGTCCACGCCGATGATGTTCGAGATGGTCGCGGTCGGAGCAATCGCCACGCAGTTCGAGTTGCGCATGCCGTCGGCCTTGATCTTCGAGCGCAGCGCGTCCCAGTCGAGGGTGGCCGAGCGGTCGACCTCGACGTAGCCGCCGCGAGCCTTCTCGAGCAGGTCGAGCGAGTCGATCGGCAGCACGCCCTTGTCCCACAGCGAACCCTTGTAGCTCGAGTACTTGCCGCGTTCCTTGGCCAGCTCGGTCGAGGCCCAGTAGGCGTGGTAGCAGATGGCTTCCATCGACTCGTCGGCGAACTGCACGGCTTCCTGCGAGGCGTAGGGAATGCGCAGTTCGTACAGCGCGTCCTGGAAGCCCATCAGGCCCAGGCCGACCGGACGGTGGCGCAGGTTCGAGTCGCGCGCCTTCTTCACGGCGTAGTAGTTGATGTCGATCACGTTGTCGAGCATGCGCATCGCGGTCGACACGGTCTTCTTCAGCTTCTCCTGGTCGACCTTGCCGTCCTTCAGGTGCTGCAGCAGGTTCACGGAACCCAGGTTGCACACGGCGGTTTCGGTGTCGCTGGTGTTCAGCGTGATCTCGGTGCACAGGTTCGACGAGTGCACGACGCCAGCGTGCTGCTGCGGCGAGCGCACGTTGCAGGCGTCCTTGAACGTGATCCAGGGGTGGCCGGTCTCGAACAGCATCGTGAGCATCTTGCGCCACAGGTCGGTCGCCTGGACGGTGCGGCTCGGCTTGATCTCGCCGCGGGCAGCCTTCTCTTCGTAGGCGACGTAGGCCTTCTCGAAGTCGGCGCCGAACAGGTCGTGCAGGTCGGGCACGTTGGAGGGCGAGAACAGCGTCCAGGTGCCCTTTTCCATCACGCGGCGCATGAACAGGTCGGGGATCCAGTTGGCCGTGTTCATGTCGTGCGTGCGGCGGCGGTCGTCGCCGGTGTTCTTGCGCAGTTCCAGGAACTCCTCGATGTCGAGGTGCCAGGTTTCGAGGTACGTGCAGACGGCGCCCTTGCGCTTGCCGCCCTGGTTCACGGCCACGGCCGTGTCGTTCACCACCTTCAGGAAGGGCACCACGCCCTGCGATTCGCCGTTCGTGCCCTTGATGTGGCTGCCGAGTGCGCGAACGCGGGTCCAGTCGTTGCCCAGGCCGCCGGCGAACTTCGACAGCAGCGCGTTTTCCTTGATCGACTCGTAGATGCCGTCCAGGTCGTCGGGCACGGTGGTCAGATAGCAGCTCGACAGCTGCGAGCGCAGGGTGCCGGCGTTGAACAGCGTGGGCGTGCTCGACATGAAGTCGAACGACGACAGCACCTCGTAGAACTCGATGGCGCGCGCTTCGCGGTCGATCTCGTTGAGCGACAGGCCCATGGCCACGCGCATGAAGAAAGCCTGCGGCAGCTCGATGCGGGTCTTGCGCACGTGCAGGAAGTAGCGGTCGTACAGGGTCTGCAGGCCGAGGTAGTCGAACTGGTTGTCGCGCTCGGGCTTCAGGGCCGCGCCCAGGCGGGGCAGGTCGTACTGCAGCAGCTTCTCGTCGAGCAGGTCGTTGTCCACGCCCTTCTTGATGAACTGCGGGAAGTAGTCGGCGTAGGCGGATGCGCGTTCGGCGGGCAGCACTTCGCGGCCGATGATCTCCTTGAAGATCGTGTGCAGCAGCAGGCGTGCGGTGGCGAAGGTGTAGTCGGGATCTTTTTCGATCAGCGTACGGGCCGCCAGGATTGAGGCCTTGTAGACCTCGTCGAGCGGCACGCCGTCGTACAGGTTGCGCATCGTCTCGGCGACGATGGGAGCGGCCGTGATGCTGTCGCCCAGGCCTTCGCAGGCCGACTCGATCAGGCTCTTGAGTTCGTTCAGGTCGAGCGCTACCAGCTCGCCCTTGTCCAGCACGTGCAGCGCGGGAGCGGCCGGCACTTCCTGCTCGCCCTGCTTCGAGCGCTCCTGCGTGCGGCGCTCGCGGTACAGCACGTAGGCGCGGGCGATCTCATGGTGGCCGCCGCGCATCAGGCCGAGCTCGACCTGGTCCTGCACGTCCTCGATGTGGAAGGTGCCGCCGCCCGGACGGGAACGCACCAGCGCGCGGATCACGCCCTGCGTGAGCGTGTCGACCGTCTCGCGCACGCTGGCCGATGCCGCGCCCTGCGTGCCGTGCACGGCCAGGAAGGCCTTCATCATCGCGATGGCGATCTTGTTCGGCTCGAAGGGAACGACGGCGCCGTTGCGGCGGATGATCTGGTAGTGGGCCAGGTTCTGGCCGGCGGGGGAGCCAGCAGTGTCTCGCTGCTGCTGCGACGGCGTGGAGGGGATGGCACGCGGGGTCGATTGGGGGTTCAGGGCTGTTTGCATTCGCTTCCTCTCAGTTGGCAATTCTTGTTGGATGGCGGCACCTGGCCCGGCGCCGCACCGGTGTACGGTACCGGACGGGGGACACTATATCTAGGGTGCACGGGGCGTACAACCCACTAGATGTAGCGTTTTCCAATGGATACAAGGATTGCCGGTATTACTTCCGCAATAGAACACCTGCAAAGATGCCCCATGAATACTGGCCTATGGTCCTGCAACCCGCATGGGTCGTGGCTTGCAGGCCGATTTGGGCCTGCAGGGCGCATGGTTGCTGCATCGCGCGTTTGAAAGACTCTATTTGCTGCGGCGCATGAGCGTCGCATCGCAAGCCGCCGCGCGATTGAAAAAATTAGCGCCGGATCACCTGCTCGGGAAACATCTGTGGATTCCAGCCGAGCTGTTCGCGCAGCAGGCGCCAGTCGAAGCCGGCGCCCGGGTCCTGCTTGCGCCCCGGCGCGACGTGCTCGTGGCCGGCGATGTGCCCGACCGGAAAATGCTGCGCGATGGCGACGCACAGGCTCGCGAGCGTCTCGTATTGAGGCTCCTCGAAGGGCTGCCCTTCCAGGCCCTCCAGCTCGATGCCGATGGAGTAGTCGTTGCAGTTTTCGCGGCCGCGCCAGGACGACACGCCCGCATGCCAGGCGCGGTCGTCGCAGCTCACGAACTGCCAGAGTTCGCCGTTGCGCCGCACGTAGAAATGCGACGAAACCTCCAGCCCGCGTATGGCCTGGAAGTAGGGGTGCGCATCCCAGTCGAGCCGGTTGGTGAAAAGCCGCTGCACCTCGTCGCCGCCGTACTCGCCGGGCGGCAGGCTGATCGAGTGCAGCACGATGAGGTCGATCTGCGCGCCCTGCGGCCGGGGCCCGAAGTTGGGAGAGGGCAGGGCTTTCGCGAAGCGGTACCAGCCGGCCCGCCAGAGTGCGTCGCCGGACGCCGGGGGGGCTTCTTCAGTCGTCGGCATGGCTGCTGTTCGCACCATCGTCGCCGTTGGGCGTGGTGATGCCCAGCCGCGCGATGCGGTAGCGGATCTGGCGCAGGCTCATGCCCAGCCGGGCGGCGGCGGCAGTGCGGTTGAAGCCGCTCTCGTGCAGCGCGCGCACGAGAATCTCGCGCTCCTGCTGGTCGAGGTAGGCCTGCAGGTCGGAGGGCAGCGGCGGCGGCGCGGCCCTGGGCGGTGCCACCACGGGCGCACTCGGCGCCGGTGCCGGCACGGCAAGCGCATCGGCACCGACGGGCGACAGCGGGGCTGGCGCGGAGGACGCGGCAGCTTCGGCAGCGGCCGTGAAGCCGCCCATCAGATCCAGATGCAGCTCGTCGCCGTCGTTCAGCGCCACCGCGCGGTGCAGCAGGTTCTCGAGCTCGCGCACGTTGCCGTTCAGCGGATGCTGCGCGAGGCGGCGCAGCAGTTCGTCAGACAGGTGCGGCACCGGCAGCCCGCCGTCTTGTGCGATGCGCGAAAGCAGCGCGTTGCACAGCGCGGGCAGGTCCTCGCGGCGGTCGCGCAATGCGGGCACCGCGATCTCGATCACGTTGAGGCGGTAGAAGAGGTCTTGCCGGAAGCGGCCTGCCTGCACCTCGGAGTGCAGGTCCTTGTGGGTGGCGCTGACGATGCGCACGTCGACGGCTTCTTCCTGCGTCGAGCCGATCGAGCGCACGCTGCGCTCCTGGATCGCGCGCAACAGCTTCGACTGCATCGCCAGCGGCAGGTCGCCGATTTCGTCGAGGAACAGCGTGCCGCCGCGCGCGGCCTGGAAGTAGCCGTCGCGATCCTGCGAGGATCCGGTGTACGAGCCCTTCTTCGCCCCGAAGAACTCGGCCTCGAGCAGGTTCTCGGGAATCGCGCCGCAGTTCACCGCGACGAAGGGGCCTTCGCTGCGCTGGCTGCAGGCATGCACCGCGCGCGCGACCAGTTCCTTGCCGGTACCCGATTCGCCGCGCACCAGCACCGGCGCCATGCCCCGCGCCACCTTGGCGATGCGTGACTTGACCAGCCGCATCGGCTCCGATTCGCCCACCAGCCGGTCGAGCGCGGCGATGCCGGTGCCGGACGTAGGCGCCGCCTCTGCTTCGGCCCTGTTGCTTCCAGCGGGCGTCGCCTGCACAGGCTTGGCCAGCGGCTGCGGCGTCGTCCGCGCCTGCACGGCGGAAGCCACCACCGCGCGGAACTGCTTGAGGTCGACCGGCTTCGTGAGGTAGTCGAAGGCGCCGGCCTTCAGCGCCTCCACCGCGTTCTCGGCGGAGCCGTAGGCGGTCATCACCACGCAGCGCTCGCTGCGCTGATTCTTCTGGATGCGGTGGATGATCTCCATGCCCTGCCCGTCGGGCAGCCGCATGTCGGTGATCACCGCGTCGAAGCGCGCGGCCTCCAGGTGCTGCCAGGCTTCCGACACGCTGCCCGCCGCCTCGACGCGATAGCCCTCGCGCAGCAGCGTCAGCTCGTACAGCGTGCGCAGATCGGGCTCGTCGTCGATGACCAGGATCTGCGCCGGCCGCTGGGTGGAAGAAGAGGGGGAGTTGCTCACGGGCGCTATTGTGTCAGCCGGTTTTCGCTGGGGGCGAAGCTGACGAAGAATTCGTTGCCCTCGGGCCCGCCCGGCACCAGCGCGCGGCGCTCGTAGCCGATGGTGGCGCCGTGCCGCCGGCACAGCTCGCGGCACAGGAAAAGGCCCAGGCCGCTGGAGCGGCTCTCCGAGGAGAAGAACGGCTCGAACAGGTGCCGCTGCACCGCCGGTTCGAGCGGTGCGCCGTCGCTCCACACCATCAGGCTCGGGCGGCTGGTGCCGCTGCGCTGCAGCGCGGTCAGCACCTGGATCGAGCCCTCGCGCGTGCCGGCGTAGCGCGAGGCGTTGTCCAGCAGGTTCACGATCAGCCGGCGCAGGTGCTCGGCGTCGAAGCGCACCTCGCTGGCGGGCGCATCGAGCGACACCAGCACGCCCTTGCGCTGCGTCTGGCGCACCCATTCCTCGGCCAGCACCTGCACCGCGGGGTCGAGCACCAGCTGCTCGCCCAGCGAGAGCACGCGCTGCTGGCGCGCGCGGGAAACGTCGAGCACGTCGTCCACGATGCGCGCCAGGCGCTGCGCGTTGTGCTGCACCATGCTCGTCAGCTTGCGGTGCGCCGGGTCGGTCAGGTCTTCGTTGAGCAGCGCGCTGGCCTGCGTGATGGCGGCCAGCGGGTTGCGGATCTCGTGCGCCACGGCGGCCGACATGCGGCCCATGGCCGCCAGCTTCTCGGTGCGGATGCGGGCCTCGAGCTCGCGCAGGTCCTGCAGGAACATCACGCACAGGCTGTCCGCGCGCTTCTCGCTGGCGGGCGTGAGGCGAGTGCGCACGCGCACCTCGCGCGCCGCGCCGCGCGCCTGCGCCACCGGAATTTCCTCCGTCTGCGGCGCCCGCCGCGCGAAGGTCTGGCGGGCCAGCGCGGCGAGTGCGTGCCAGGCCGGCTGCGCATGCAGCGGGAAGGGCAGCGTCAGCCTGGCCAGGCCCTGGCCGAGGATGGCGTCGGCCGCTGGGTTGGCCGCATGCACCAGGCCCTCGGCGTCGATCACCAGCACGCCTTCGCTCAGCGTCTCGATCACCAGGTCGTTGACCTGCGCCTGCATCTGCGCGCTGCTGCGGTTGCGCTGCGCCACCGCTTCCTCGCGCGCCAGCCGGCGGGCCATCTCGTGCGCGAGCAGCGCCACCACGAAGAATCCGGTGCCGGTGAGCGCCGCCTGCACGAAGCGCGGCGACGAATCGGCTGGCTGCTGCAGCCAGTGCCAGCCCGCGTCGGCCAGCAGCAGCAGCGTGACGGTGGCAGTGGTGCCCAGGCTCACGATCATGGTGCCCAGCACCGCGCTCATGAGCACCGGCAGCGCGAACAGCGGCGTGTAGTTGACGTTGCCGCCCTGCAGCACCTGCAAGGCGGCGAAGGCCGCCAGGTCGATGCCGATGGTCATCAGCCACGACGCGGCGAAGCCCCGGATCGGCGGCTGGAAGCGCGAGTAGCGCATGCCCAGCCACGTCGCGGCCAGGTACAGCGCCGAGACGGCGATGGCCGCCGTCTGCATGGTCTGGCCGATCGCGAACGCCACGCCCTGCAGCAGCACCAGCACCAGTGCGACGAAGCAGCGCGCGCCCATGAAGCCGCGCCAGAGGCGGCCCAGCGCCGAGCTCTCGGCCGGGCCCTGGTCGAGCACGTCCCAGTCGGTGACCGGCTCGCCGCGCGACCACAGGGGCGTGCTCATTGCTGCGTGGCGGCTTCGCGGTGCGCGGTGCTGCAGTAGACCGCGCCGCCGGGGCCGGCGATGGCATCGGTCGCCGGCAGGTGCAGGCCGCAATGGGCGCAGCGCACCATGGCCTGCGGCTGGCTGGCGGCCGTGCGCTGCTGTTGCCGTGCCTTGGCCGCGCGCTCGCGCATGGCGTCGTGCATTTCTTCGCGCCGGTTCTTGCGCCAGAGCCAGATCGCGACCCAGAGCACCGCGAGGACGAGGAGGTATTTCATTTCAGACGGGGGGGCGCGCGAGAACCACTTCGAGCACGAAGCGCGAGCCGACGTAGGCCAGCAGCAGCAGCGCCGAGCCGGCATAGAGCACGCGGCGCGCGGTGCGCCCGCGCCAGCCGAAGCGGGCGCGGCCGATCAGCAGGATCGCGAAGCTGATCCAGGCGAGCACCGAGAAGATGGTCTTGTGGTCCCATTTCCAGGCACGGCCGGCGGCGCCGTACAGCTGCTCGCTGAACAGCAGGCCCGCCAGCAGCGTGGCCGACAGCAGCACGAAGCCGGCGGTGACGAAGCGGAAGGTGAGCCGCTCGAGCGTGAGCAGCGGCACGCCGCCTTGCGGTTCCACGGCCGCGGCCAGGCGGATCTGCTTCTCTGCGCGGGTGATGAGCCAGGCGTGCACCACCGCGGCGCCGAAAAGGCCGTACGAGGCGATGCCCAGCGCCAGGTGCAGCGGCAGCCATGGCGAGGCCGTCACGTGCAGCGGCGTGCCGGGAAACAGGATGGCCAGCAGCACCGCGGCCGCGCCTAGCCAGGCGAGCGCGCGACGCACCTTCAGTTGCGGATACATGCGGCTTTCGACCGCGTAGACAGTGAGCACCAGCCAGGCCGTGACCGACAGCGCGGGCGCGAAACCGAAGCGCGGTTCGCTGCCGACGAGACCATGGGCGAGAGCGGCGGCGTGCAGCAGCCATGCGATCCCGAGCGTCCATTGGGTCGATTGGCGGCTGAATCTGGCGCCGGCGGCGGCGACAAAACCGTAGGCAACCGCGGTGGCGATGCCCAGAGCCACGCCGAGCGGGGAGGGGATCGCTAAAATCATCGGCCGGAGTTTAGCGTCTCGCTATTGCGTTCCCGGCGCCCGGCTTCAAGTTCTTTCCCGTCTCCCAGGCTTCTCATCCGGCCCGCGCCGCAGCGGGCAGCAAGGCATCTCCCTCATGGCCACCGCCCTCACAGAAAAGTTCTCCCGCCTCGTCAAGACGATGAGCGGCCAGGCCCGCATCACCGAAAGCAACGTGCAGGACATGCTGCGCGAGGTGCGCATGGCGCTGCTGGAAGCCGACGTGGCCCTGCCCGTCGTGCGCGATTTCGTCGCCCGCGTGAAGGAGAAGGCGCTCGGCCAGGAAGTGCTGGGCTCGCTCAAGCCGGGCCAGGCGCTGGTGGGCATCGTCAACCGCGAGCTCGCCGCCACCATGGGCGAGGGCGTTTCCGACATCAACCTCGCGGCCCAGCCGCCGGCGGTGATCCTGATGGCCGGCCTGCAGGGCGCCGGCAAGACCACCACCACCGCCAAGCTGGCCAAGCACCTGATCGAGAAGCGCAAGAAGAAGGTGCTCACCGTGTCGGGCGACGTGTATCGCCCCGCCGCCATCGAGCAGCTCAAGACCGTCACCAGGCAGGCCGGCGCCGAGTGGTTCCCCAGCACGCCCGACCAGAAGCCGCTGGACATCGCGCGCGCCGCGCTCGACCACGCCAGGCGCCACTATTTCGACGTGCTGCTGGTCGACACGGCCGGCCGCCTGGCCATCGACGAAGTGCTGATGGCCGAAATCAAGCAGCTGCACGCCGCGCTCGATCCGGTCGAAACCCTGTTCGTGGTCGACGCCATGCAGGGCCAGGACGCAGTCAATACCGCCAAAGCCTTCAAGGAAGCGCTGCCGCTCACCGGCATCATCCTGACCAAGACCGACGGCGATTCACGCGGCGGCGCGGCGCTGTCGGTGCGGCAGGTGACGGGCGTGCCGATCAAGTTCGCGGGCGTGAGCGAGAAGATCGACGGCCTGGAGGTGTTCGACGCCGAACGCCACGCCGGCCGCATCCTGGGCATGGGCGACATCGTGGCGCTGGTCGAGCAGGTCACGGCCGGCGTCGACGTGGCGGCGGCGCAGAAGCTCGCCGCCAAGGTCAAGAGCGGCGCGGGCTTCGACCTCAACGACTTCCTCGGCCAGCTGCAGCAGATGAAGCAGATGGGCGGCCTCTCCAGCCTGATGGACAAGCTGCCCACGCAGATGGCCGCCAAGGCCAGCGAGGCCGACCTGAGCCGCGCCGAGCGCGACATCCGCCGCAAGGAAGGCATCATCAACAGCATGACTCCGCTGGAGCGGCGCAAGCCCGAGCTGCTGAAGGCCACGCGCAAGCGCCGCATCGCGGCCGGTGCCGGCGTGCAGGTCCAGGAAGTGAACCGCCTGCTCAACGAGTTCGAGCAGATGCAGGGAATGATGAAGAAGATGAAGGGCGGCGGCCTCATGAAGATGATGAAGCGCATGGGCGGCATGAAGGGCCTGGGCGGAATGGGCGGCCCCGGCGGGCCGAAGCTGCCGTTCTGAGCGGACGCCGCACGCACACATATATATAGAAGAAGGCCCGCCGGGATGAATCGGCGGGCCTTCTGCTTTTCAGGTCTGGACCTCGTAGACCGTCTCGTGCGCCTCCACCGGCGCCGGCAGCTCCCAGCGGTTCAGCATGCGTTCGATGCCCGCGTTCGACAGCGTGGTGTCGCGCTCGCGGTTGCGGCGCATCAGCTCCGCGTGCGGCGCTTCCAGGTACACCAGCTCGATGTGCGCGTGGTAGGCCCACAGCAGGTCGAGCGTCTTGGTGCGCATCTGCTGGCTCAGGTGCGTGGCGTTCCAGACGAAGCGTTCCTGCCTGCGCAGCAGCGCCTTCGCCTGGTCGACCGCGTGGTGCGCGGCGAGGCCGTCGTTCTCGCCGTGCTTCAGGCCGAGCTCGGCGCGGGCATCGTCGAAGGACACCACCGGCCAGCCCTTTCGATGCAGCGCGACCCAGTGGTTCTTGCCGCTGGCGGGCAGCCCGCACATCACCGTCACCTGCGATCCGGCGTTCTGGAACAGCGGGTAGTCGGGGCTGGTGTCGGCGCCGCGGAAGTAGGCCAGGCGCGTGTGGGCGTCGGCCATCTTTCGCGGGCCTTCCCAGCAGCCTTCCTCCTGCGCCAGCTGCTCGAAGAGCGCGATGTCGGCCATGCTGTCCGCGCGCTTCTCGTAGTGGCGCCCGAGCATGTCGCAGCGCGCCACGCAGCACAGGTCGGGCAGGCTCAGCTCCCACGAGAGCTTGTGCACCAGCCACTCCGGCCGCACGCCCTTGCGCGAGGCGAAGGCGTGGAACGGCACCTGGTGCACCGCGATGATCCGGCACACCGCCTCGCGCAGCGCGAAGGGCACGCGGGCCTTCCACATCAGCACGCGCACGTCGACCGAGCCCCGGCGCGAGTGGCCCGGCTGGCCGATGCGGCCGCTGGCTTCGTCGATCACTGTGGTGTCGGGCTTGGCGATGTCGTGCAGCAGGCATGCCATGAACAGCACGAAGCGGCCGTCGGCATCGGCGCGGCGGTAGTGCCCGTCCTGCATCAGGGCGTCGAGCACCATCCGCGTGTGGATGCCGACGTTGCCTTCGGCGTGGTAGTACGGGTCCTGCGGCGTCTCTTCGAGGCGCAGCAGGGCCGGCAGCAGATCGCAGCATTGCGCCCAGTCGGTGTCCTTGCCGGGCTCGGGCACCAGGGCGCGCAGGTCGTCGAAGTTCATCGCTTTCTCCCCGTGGTCGTCAGTTCGGCCGGATCGCGCAATGTGCGCAGGCCCAGGTCCTGCCATGTCAGCTGCGGCGTCGGCGCGTAGAGGTCCACGCCCGGCGCGAGCTGGTTGGGCAGTACCGGCCGTCGGCTGTGGTGCGAGCCCGAGTCGAGGATGGTCTGGACGAAATCCGGGCGCACCCACTTGTAGCGGCCCGTCACCTGACCGTTGGACTCGGTCTTGAGGTACAGGCCCTCGGCGAGGTCGGACAGGTCGGTCTGCTGCCGAACCAGATCGAGCGGCTGGCCTTCCTGTGCCACCGCAGCTTCGAAGGCGGGCCTCCAGCTTGTGCTGCGTGCCAGCGAGGGCCGCACGAGCGCCTGCAATGCTTTCGCTTGGCGCGGCATTTCGCCTTCGTAGAGCACGGGCACCGGCAGCACCGGGCTGCCTTCGAGCAGCGCATGCCGCGCCGGCGTCGACAGGAAGCACTGCGACTGCCGGTCGTAGACGTCGAACTCCAGGAAGAAGGCCGGCAGCCGGTCGTACCAGCAGCTGTGCTTGGCGAAGCACCATTCGCCATACATCACATAGCGGTCTTCGAGCCGCTCCAGCAGCGCCGCCTCATGCGCGGCGGCCCAGTGCTTGAACAGGTTGAACTGCCGCTCGCCGGCGCCGCCCGCGAGGTAGTGGCCGCGCGACTGCAGAAGCAGTTCGCCTGCGGAAGTGAACGACACGGCTGCGTTGGCGCCATCGAGCTTTTCCTCGATGACCACATGCATGCCTTGCAGTTCCGACAGCGGCGCCTGGCCGTCGTCGCTGTCGCCGGCCTGCAGCCGGGAGCCTTCCAGGTGCGCAGTACGCGGGTACTTGAGCAGCGGGATCGATGAAAGAGAAGAAGAGAGGGGAAACACGTTTGTTCTCCGGTTGGAACCAGGAAGAACCGACAACGTGCGGGAGCGAAGCTGGAAAGCTGGAAGAAGCGGATTGCGGTCAGCGGAAAGCGCAGCTTGGCGCCCGACATGACCGGCAATGAAGCGGCGTTGTCGGCGTCAGAGGGTGATGACGGCGAGACGGGGCACTTGGCGCTCCTGTGGATCGAGGGGGATCCGTGGGTGGATGAAAAAAGAGTCGGCGATTCTAGCGATATGCGCGCCATGAAAAAAGCCGGCGCAGTGGCCGGCTTCTTTCGGAGGTTGGAGCTTCAGAGCATCAGGCCGTCGCGAGAGCTGCCGGACGCGCCAGGCGCAGCGCGTGCATCCATGCACGGCGCAGCACGGCCGGCGAGCGCGATTCCTCGGGAATCAGCAGGTAGCCGCGGTCGCGCAGCGTGGTGCCCAGCGCGATCTGGCTGGTCAGCACGGTCAGCGGGATCGCCAGCAGCAGCGGCAGGCCGACGGGCATGAGCCAGACCAGCGCGCTCGGGTCGATCATGGCGACGCCTGCGGCCAGCATCGCGATCACCAGCGTCATGGGCGCCAGCTGCGAGGCAGCGACCTTCCACGGCACGGCGGCGGCTTCACGCGGGGGCGACTTCCAGTCGAGCTTGATGCCGGTGAGGGCGACCAGCACGAAGAGCGAATGAGCCAGCATGCGCACCGGTGCCTGCACGATCGCCAGGCCGGCTTCCATCACCGAGCTCTTCACCAGGCCCCAGAGGCCGCCGTACTGGCGCTGCTCGCCGCGCATCAGCACGGCGGCGATGCCCAGCACGCGCGGCAGGAACAGCAGGCACAGGGTCCAGACCCACAGGCCGGCCAGTTCGGCGGGCAGCACGCTCCAGCTGTAGACCAGGCTCGAGCCGCTCAGCCACAGGGCCGTGCCCAGCGTCAGGAACGCGAGCCACAGTGGGGCCGAGACGTAGGCCATGGTGCCGGTCACGAACATCGCGCGGTGCACGGAGTGGATGCCGGGTTCGGCCATCAGGCGGGCGTTCTGCAGGTTGCCCTGGCACCAGCGGCGGTCGCGCTGGAGTTCGGCCAGCAGGTCCGGCGGTTGCTGTTCGTAGCTGCCGACCAGGTCGGACACCAGCCACACGTGGTAGCCGGCGCGGCGCATCAGGGCGGCTTCGACGAAGTCGTGCGACATGATGCCGCCCGACATGCCGCCGGTGCCCTTGATCGGGGCCAGCGCGCAGTGCTTCATGAAGGGCTCGACGCGGATGATCGCGTTGTGGCCCCAGTAGTGCGACTCGCCCAGTTGCCAGAACTGCATGCCCAGCGTGAAAAGGCGGCCGGTGACGCGCGAGGCGAACTGCTGTGCGCGTGCGTGCAGCGTGACGTGGCCGATGGCCTGCGTCGCGGTCTGGATGATGCCGGCGGTGGGGTTGGCTTCCATCAGCTTGACCATCGAGGTCAGGCAGTCGCCGCTCATCACCGAGTCGGCGTCGAGCACGACCATGTAGCGGTAGTCCTTGCCCCAGCGGCGGCAGAAGTCGGCCACGTTGCCGGCCTTGCGGTGCGTGCGGCGGGTGCGCAGGCGGTAGTAGACCTCGACCTGCGGCTGGTTGGGGCTGTCGGCCAGCGCGGCGCGCAGGTCTTCCCAGGCGGCGCGCTCGGCGGCGGCGGTCTCGGGGTTGTAGCTGTCGGACAGCACGAACACGTCGAACTGCCTGGCGTGGCCGGTGGCCGCGACCGATTCGCAGGTGGCGCGCAGGCCGGCGAACACGGTGGCCACGTCCTCGTTGCAGATCGGCATGATGATCGCGGTGCGTGCCTCGGAGTTCATCGGGTGGTGGGCCACCTGCTTCGCCGAGAGGGAGTATTTGTCACCGCGCACGGAAACGTAGAAGCCCATGAGCGCGGTCACGAAGCCGGTCACGACCCAGCCCGAGAGCAGGCCGTACAGGCCGATCTGGCCGTATTC
Source organism: Variovorax sp. 350MFTsu5.1 (assembly GCF_048302515.1). Taxonomy (NCBI): domain Bacteria; kingdom Pseudomonadati; phylum Pseudomonadota; class Betaproteobacteria; order Burkholderiales; family Comamonadaceae; genus Variovorax; species Variovorax sp. 350MFTsu5.1. The sequence continues at coordinate 1,193,522 of NZ_CP157620.1, forward strand.
GAGCCAGAGGTTGTCGTAGTCGGGCTGCACGCTGGCGAAGAGCGAGGACGCGATCACGGTGCTCAGCAGCGTGAGCATCATGAAGACGAAGCGGCGGCGGGCGGCGGCGCGCTGCCAGGGCTGCTTCGTTTCGTTGACGGGGTGAGCGCCGGCTTCGGCGTCACGGCCCGCGCCGAGCTTGACCAGCGCGACGGTGCCGAGGCTGTTCCAGAAACCGCGCCAAGGACGCGGCGTCATGGAGCCGCGGTTGACCGGCGGAGCGGTGACGGAGTTGGGATGGCGTTCTTCGCGAACCTGGCTGCGGCGCGAGAAATCGGTGTCGGCCAGCACGTTCAGTTGGGAGAAGTCGTTCGGCTTCATGCGGTTTACCAACGTTGCTTGTCGAGGGAGGGGGTGTCGCCAATGGCCGGAAGGCGCTTGAAGACACAGTCGGAGGAGGCGCCGCCGGCGCTTGCGAGCGCGGCCAGCGAATGGCCCGCGGCACGGGGCCGCGAGGGGGAAAACTGCTTTTGACGCAGGCCGTCGCGCTGCTGGCGCAGTGCGAAAGATGGGCTGGTAAGTGCTGTCATGCCGATACAGGGGCAAACCCTGTGCCAGGCTGGAAAAACGCTTTCAGATCAACGACTTGGGCGTGTTCGAGAGCATTTTTCGTGGAGAAAGGCCGCCGGAGGGCCTCCAAACCCCTGTTTTTGTCGCCGAATCCCGACAAGCCTGGCCGACTGGCGGGCTTAGGTCAAGAAAATCAACAACTTAGCGGCGTCGCTACTCGGCGACAGCGTCTCCACCGCCAGCGACAGCGTCGGCCTTGAAGTGGCCCGGGGTGAGCTCGTGCTTCTGCAGAAGCCGGTAGAACTCGGTGCGATTCCGGTCTGCCAGGCGGGCTGCGTCGGCCACATTGCCGTCCGTCAGCTTGAGCAGGCCGACGAGGTAATCGCGCTCGAAACGCTGCTTGGCCTCGGCGTAGGTCTGCACCTCCACCGTTGGCACGCGCAGCGCCCGCTGCACCAGCGCCAGCGGGATCAGCGGCGAGCTCGACAGCGCGCACACCTGCTCCACCACGTTGTAGAGCTGTCGCACGTTGCCCGGCCAGGCGGCCATGGTCAGCGCTTTCAGCGCCTCGGGGGCGAAGCCCGAGAGCCGCTTGCCGTACTTGGTCGACAGGCGCTGCAGGAAGTGGTTGGCCAGCAGCGGAATGTCTTCGCGGCGCGCCGACAGCGGCGGCAGCGTGAGCGTGACCACGTTCAGGCGGTAATAGAGGTCCTCGCGGAACTGGCCGGCCTCCATCGCGGCGTCGAGGTCGCGGTGGGTGGCCGAGACGATGCGCACGTCGACCTGGATCGACTGGCTCGCGCCCAGCGGCCGAACAGCGCGCTCCTGCAGCACGCGCAGTAGCTTGACCTGCAGGGCGGGCGGCATGTCCCCGATTTCGTCCAGCAGCAGCGTGCCGCCGTCGGCCTGCTGGAACAGGCCCTTGTGATTGGCGTGGGCGTCGGTGAAGGCGCCCTTCATGTGGCCGAAGAGCTCCGATTCGAGCAGCGCCTCGGGAATGGCACCGCAGTTGACCGCCACGAAAGGCTTGTCGGCGCGCGCGCTGGCCTTGTGGATGGCGCGCGCCAGCATTTCCTTGCCGGCGCCGGAGTCGCCGCGCAGCAGCACCGAGGCGTCGGACTTCGCGACCATGCGCGCCTCGGCCAGCAGTTCGGCCATGCGGTTGCTGCGGCTCACGATCTCGGAGCGCCAGCTGTCGTCGCCGGCCTTGCTCGGCGTGGCGGCGGGGGCGCCGAGCGCCAGCGCCTGCGCGATCTTCTCGAGCAGCTCGCGCCCGTCGTAGGGCTTGGTCAGGTAGGTGAAGACACCGCGCGCGGTGGCTTCCACGGCGTCGGGAATGGTGCCGTGCGCGGTCAGCAGAATCACCGGCAGCGAGGGATGGCGCTTGCGGATCTCGTCGAAGAGCTGCAGGCCGTCGCGCCCGGGCAGGCGCACGTCGCTCAGCACCAGCTGCGGGTGCTCGATTTCCAACTGCGTGAGCGCAGTCTCGGCCGAAGTGACGGCCGTGACCTGGTAGCCCGCCGAGCTCAGCCGCATCGAGAGCAGCCGCAGCATGTCCGGGTCGTCATCGACCACGAGGAGGCGGGCGCCGGTGGTGCTCATTGATTGGGTTTGCCTGCGTTGGGCGGCGCGGCGGGCACGGCCGACGCCGGGTTGCTGTTGGGCCGCGCGAAGCTGCGCTCGATGGCACGCAGGGCTTCGATGCGGTCGTTGAGCTGGTCGATGCGGCGCTGGCTGTCGCGCAGCTGCTGCACCTGCTTGTCGCGGTCGTCCTCCACGCGGCGCTGCTCGACATAGCGGGCAGCGAGTGCGCGCGCCAGCGGCTGCAGCGCCTGCGCTTCGGGCGCGGGGTTGGAGATCACCCGCTGCAGCAGGCCCAGCGCGCGCGCCAGGTCGGCCGGCACGCGCGTCTGCGAGAGCAGCAGCGCCACCTGCATCTGCGCGGTGGGCGAGTCGCCGGGGTCGCCCACGCGGGCGATCTCGGCGCTCAGGTCGGCGCCGTTGAGGGGGCGAATCTTGTCGGCGTACGACAGCATCGAGGACACCGGACCCTGCAGCATCGTCGTGAAGAGCGAGGCGGCGGGCTGCGTGGCCGGCGCCTTGGGTTCGGCCTCCACCGGCATCACGCGCGGCACGACCGGCGGCGGCGGCAGCGCATCGGCCTCCGCGGGCGGCTTGGGCTGCGAGGCGCAGGCGGCCAGCAGCAGGACGAAAGGCACGGTCATCGCCCCGGCGAAGGAGGAACGGCGGACGAACGGGAAAGACATGGGTCGAAGAAGGACGCGAGGCGTTCGGACGGTTTTTCTGGAAAGGGGATGCCGGGGTGGTCAGGCCGTGCGCGGCAGCTCGATGCGGAAGTGGGCACCGGGACCGCCGGGCTGCAGTGTGATGCGGCCCCCGTGGGCTGCAATGTACTCCTGCACGATGGAAAGTCCGATGCCCGTGCCCTTCACCGTGTGCTCGGGCTGGCGCTCGCCGCGGAAGAAGGGTTCGAAGATCCGGTCGCGGTCGCCCTCGGCGATGCCCGGCCCGGCGTCGTTCACGTCGATGTGCACCGCTTCCGGTGTCTGCGACACGGCCAGCGTGATGACACCTCCCGTTACCGAAAAGCGGATGGCGTTGCTCAGCAGGTTGGCGATGGCGGTGCCGAGCTTGGCCCGGTCGACCGTGACGGTGACCGCCTCACCCTCGGCGCGCACGCGCAGGCCGTGCGACTGCCACTGCAGGCGCTGGCCTTCGATCTGCTCCTCGATCAGCGGCAGCAGCTCGGTGCGCTCGCGGCGCAGCTCGCGTGCCTCGAAGGCGGCGGCATTGAAGCGCAGCAGCGCCTCGATCTGGCCCTGCAGCGCCACCGTGTTCTGGTTGAGGATCTGCGCCACCTCCAGCTGCGCCGGGTTCAGCGGCCCGGTCACGCCGTCTTCGAGCAGCGACACGCCTTCGCGCAGCGCGGCCAGGGGCGTCTTCAGCTCGTGCGACACGTGGCGCAGGAAGCGCGCCTTGTCGGCGTCGAGCTCGGTCAGGCGCAGCCGCAGCCATTCGAGCTGCTGCGACACGCGGCGCACGTCGGCGGGGCCGCGGATGTCGATCGGCTCGTCGAGCCGGTTCTGTCCGAGGCCGACGATGGCCTGCTCCAGCCGCTTGAAGGGCCGCGCCAGCCAGATGCCGAAGGCCAGCGCCAGCACCGCGGCCAGCACGCTGGCGGCCACCACCTCGCGCATCAGCCGGCGGCGCGCGTTCTCGATGCGCCTGGCCAGCGCATCGTTCTGCGTCTCGATGAGGAACTGCGCCTGCTGCGCCAGGTTGGTGTTGAGCGCGTCGAGCTCGCGGAACTGCATCGCCATCGTGCTCTCGCGGGCCAGGGCGCTGTCGGCGCTGCCGCTCATCAGGCCCTCGATCACGCCGAGCTGCGTGCGCCACATCTCGATGCCGGCGGGCGGCAGGCCGTTCTTCTCCAGGCGGTCCAGCACCTGGTGCGCCTCGCGCGCCGCCTCGTCGAAGCGGCGGCGCAGCACGGCGTCGTTCAGCACCAGCGACTGGCGCCCGGCGCGCTCCATGGCCGCGCTGCGCTCGGCCAGCGACTGCGAAGCGCCCGACAGGCGCAGCGCGCGCGCGGCCGCGTCGCGGCTTTGCGTCATGAGCGCGTCGTACTGCAGCACCGAGCGCAGTGCCACGCCGACCAGCAGCGCGGTGATCAGAAGGAAGGCGAAGAGCAGGAGCTGCTGGAACGAGCCCCGGATGGACGGACGCTTCGCCATCAGTGGTGGGCGAGCGCCATCGGCGATTCGTTCGTGACGACTTCGCCGCGCAGCGTGTAGGCCAGCGAGCGCGTGATGCGCAGGTCGGCCATCTGGCCCACGAGTCGCGCGTCGCCCTCGAAGTTGACGACGCGGTTGCAGGCGGTGCGGCCCATGAGCTCGTTCGCGTCCCTGCGCGAGGCGCCTTCCACCAGCACGCGCTGCGTGGTCCCGACCAGCGCCTGGCCGAAGCGCTTCACGTTGGCGTCGATCACGGCCTGCAGCTTCTGCAGCCGTGCGAGCTTCACTTCGTGCGGCGTATCGTCGTGCAGCGCGGCCGCCGGCGTGCCGGGGCGCGGGCTGAAGATGAAGCTGAAGCTGGCGTCGAACTGGCAGTCGTCGATCAGCTTCATCATCTTGCCGAAGTCGTCCTCGGTCTCGCCGGGGAAGCCGACGATGAAGTCGCTGCTGAGCGCTAGCTCCGGGCGGATGGCGCGCAGCTTGCGCACCGTGCTCTTGTATTCCATGGCGGTGTAGCCGCGCTTCATCGCCATCAGGATGCGGTCGCTGCCGTGCTGCACCGGCAGGTGCAGGTGGCTCACGAGCTGCGGCACCTTCGCGTAGGCCTCGATGAGGCGCGGCGTGAACTCGTTCGGATGGCTGGTGGTGTAGCGGATGCGCTCGATGCCGGGGATCTCGGCGACGTACTCGATGAGCAGTGCGAAGTCGGCGATCTCGGCCGTATCGCCCATCTTCCCGCGGTAGGCATTCACGTTCTGGCCCAGCAGCGTGATCTCGCGCACGCCCTGGTCGGCCAGGCCGGCGATCTCGACCAGCACGTCGTCGAGCGGGCGGTTCACTTCCTCGCCGCGGGTGTAGGGCACCACGCAGTAGCTGCAGTACTTGGAGCAGCCTTCCATGATCGACACGAAGGCGGTCGCGCCTTCGACGCGCGCGGGCGGCAGGTGGTCGAACTTCTCGATCTCGGGGAAGCTGATGTCCACCTGCGGGCGGTCCAGGCGCTCGCGGTCGCTCAGCATCTCGGGCAGGCGGTGCAGGGTCTGCGGGCCGAACACGATGTCGACATAAGGCGCGCGCGCGATGATGGCCTCGCCCTCCTGGCTGGCCACGCAGCCGCCCACGCCGATCTTCACTCCCTTGGCCTTCAGGTGCTTCACGCGGCCGAGGTCGGAGAACACCTTCTCCTGCGCCTTCTCGCGCACCGAGCAGGTGTTGAACAGGATGAGGTCGGCCTCGTCCACGTTCTGGGTGGGCTCGTAGCCCTGCGCGGCGTTGAGCACGTCGGCCATCTTGTCCGAGTCGTACTCGTTCATCTGGCAGCCGAAGGTCTTGATGAATACTTTTTTCATGGGGAGCTCTCTCGTGGCCTCCCTGCTTGAAGGGGAAGGCACGGCGGCCGGCGCGCGGGACCCGCCGCGCCGGCCGTCTTCTTGCTTGCTTACTGCGTGTTGAGGGTGTCGTTCGAGGTGAACGGCCAGATGTTCAGGAACGGCTTGTCCAGCGATTCGCGGCTGGCGGTGGCTTCGTCGGGCGTGAGGATCCAAACCTCGCGCAGCAGCCCGGCGGCGTCGCGCGTGTAGTTGACGAGGTACTTCTGGCCGACGATGGCGCCGGGCATCACCAGCATGTTCTGGCCGCTGCGGATGCGCGCGCCGGCGCCCAGGCGGTCGGGCCTGCCGTCGAGCTCGACGTCGGGCGCGTTGGTCACCATGAACTTGCCGCGCAGGGTGCCGATGGGGAAGGTGCGGCCGCCCACGAGCGACTCGTTCTGGGTCTGTGGGCGGGGGACTTCGTCCTGTGCGCTGGCGGCGATCGGGAAAAGGCCTGCAGCCGCAATGGCTGCTGTGCAAAGCGCTATGGAAGTGAGAGCATTCGTGGATTGTTTCTTGCAGCGGTTCATGGGGTTTATCCAGAGGCTGTGGACCGGCGATTTTAGCGATGGGCCCCTGTCGGCCCGGGCCGGCCGCAGCGAGTAGTGCGACTTTCGGTTGACCTGCTTTACATTTCTTTACGGGACCCATGATCACCAGGAGTCGGCCGCTGATCCAATAGCCGTGTCAGCCCAAAGTGCACAAGAACCCATGAAGAAAAATGTCGCCGTCGCCCTTGCGGGCGTGTTGATCGTAGCCGTCGTGGGCGGGTGGTGGAGCATGTCCGCAGACAAGTCCGCCGCGAAGAACGCCAAGGCCCCGGCCGCTGGCGGCGCACCGGCGGGCGGTGGCGCTGCGGCGCTCGTGACGCTGGCCACGGCGAAGAAGCAGGACGTGCCCGTGACCGTGCAGGTCAACGGCAGCGTGGTGTCCCTCAACAGCGTCGACCTGCGCCCGCAGGTGACCAACACGGTGAGCGCGGTGCATGTGAAGGAAGGCCAGTTCGTCAAGGCCGGCCAGCTGCTCTTCTCGCTCGACGACCGCAACGACCAGGCCAACCTCGCGCGCGCGAAGGCGCAGCAGAAGAAGGACGAGGCCACGCTGGCCGACCTGGAGCGGCAGTACAAACGCAGCCAGGAACTGGTGGCGCAGAACTTCATCGCCAAGAGCGCGGCCGACGCCACGCTCTCGCAGCTCGAGGCGCAGCGCGCCGCCGTGGCCGCCGACCGCGCGGCCGTGCAGTCGGCGCAGGTGGCGCTGGGCTATGCCACGCTGCGCGCGCCCATCGCGGGGCGCATCGGCGCGGTCAACATCTACCCGGGCACGCTGGTGCAGCCGACGCTGTCGCTGGTCACGGTCACCCAGCTCGACCCGATCGCCGTGAGCTTCCCCGTGCCCGAAGGCAACCTGCAGGACCTGCTGGAGGCCGCGCGCTCGCGCTCCAAGGTCGAGGCCGTCGTTACCGGCCGCAGGGAGCCGCTGACCGGCACGCTCGATTTCGTCGACAACACCGTCGATCCGCAGATCGGCACCGTGCGCGCCAAGGCCGTGTTCGCCAATGCCGACCAGAGCCTGTGGCCGGGGCAGTTCGTGGGCACGCGCATCACGGTGCGCACGCTCAACGGCGTCACCGTGGTGCCGGCCGCGGCGCTGATGATGCTGTCCGATGGCGCATCGCTGTACGTGGTCGACCAGGCCAAGACCGCCACGCGCCGCAAGGTGAAGGCGCTGCACACCTTCGGCACGCAGGTGGCGGTGAGCGGCATCGAGCCCGGCGAGCAGGTGGTGATCGAGGGCAGCCAGAACGTGCGCCCGGGCGGCAAGGTGCGCGTGGATGCGAAGGCGCCAGGCACGGCCCCAGGTGCTCCGGTGAACGGCACCACGGGCGTCACGCCCGGCAGCGCCGCATCTACCGACGGCACCGACATCAAGCCGCCGCGCCAGGAACGCGCATGAACATCTCGGAGCTCTGCATCCGCCGTCCGGCGATGACGGTGCTGCTGTCCGCCGCCGTGGTCGTCATCGGCATCTTCGCGTACTTCAGCATCCCCGTTGCCGCGCTGCCCAGCTACAACACGCCGGTCATCAACGTCAACGCGCAGCTGCCCGGGGCCAGTCCGGACACCATGGCCTCATCGGTCGCGCTGCCGCTCGAAAAGCAGTTCTCGACCATCCCCGGCCTGCAGACCATCAGCTCGGTGAACACGCAGGGCGTGACCTCGCTCACGCTCGAATTCGTCAGCAGCCGCGATATCGACGCTGCCGCCGTCGACGTGCAGGCCGCGCTGCTGCGCGCCCAGCGCCAGCTGCCGCAGGAGCTGACGCAGCTGCCCTCGTACCGCAAGGTGAACCCGGCCGACGCGCCGGTGCTCTTCATCGCGTTGATCTCTCCGTCGATGAACCCGTCGGAGCTCAACGACTACGCCGAGAACCTGATCTCGCCCACGCTCTCGACCATCGACGGCGTGGCGCAGGTGGGCGTGTACGGGCGCAAGGCGTTCGCGGTGCGCATCAAGGCGAATGCCGACCTGCTCAACGCACGCAACATCACGCTCGACGAGCTCGCGAAGGCGGTCAACTCGGCCAACGCCAACACGCCGGTGGGCGTGCTCGACGGTCCGCGCCAGACGCTCACCATCCAGGCCAACCGCCAGCTCATGAAGGCGGCCGACTTCGCCAAGCTCATCGTCGGCCAGCGCAACGGCTCTCCGGTGCGGCTGGACGAGGTGGCCACCATCGAGGACAGCTTCGAATCGGTAAAAACTGCCAGCAGCTTCAACGGGCAGGATTCCATCTCGCTGGCCGTGCAGCGCCAGCCCAACGCCAACACCGTGCAGGTGGTGGATGCGGTGCGCGCGCTCATCCCGCGCTTCAAGGCGGAGCTGCCGCAGTCGGTCGAGATCCAGATGGTGAACGACCGCTCCATCTCCATCCGCGAGGCGGTGCACGACGTGCAGCTGACGCTGCTGGGCACCATCGCGCTGGTGGTGCTGGTGATCTTCCTGTTCCTGCACCGGCTGGTGGCCACGCTCATTCCTGCCGCGACCATTCCCATCTCGCTGATCGGCGCGGTGGCGCTGCTCTACGCCTTCGGCTACAGCCTGGACAACATCTCGCTGCTGGGCATCACGCTCGCGGTGGGCCTGGTGGTGGACGACGCGATCGTGGTGCTGGAAAACATCATGCGCTACGTCGAGAAGGGCATGGACCCGTTTGCCGCGGCGTTGCGCGGCTCGCGCGAGGTGGGCTTCACCATCGTGTCGATCTCCATCTCGCTGGTGGCGGTGTTCATCCCGATCTTCTTCATGCCGGGCGTGATCGGCCTGCTGTTCCACGAATTCGCGGTGGTGGTGGCGCTGGCGGTGCTGGTGTCGGCCGTGGTGTCGCTCACGCTGGTGCCGATGCTCGCGAGCCGGCTGCTCAAGCAGGTGCCGCGCAAGGAAGGCGCGATGGACCATGAGGAAGAGCACCCCGAGCCCGGCACCGCCATCGGCCGCGCCTTCGAGCGCGGCTACCGCAAGGTGCATGCGACCTACATGAGCACCCTCGACTGGACGCTGGTGCACCGCAAGGTGATGCTGCTGGCGGCCGCGCTCACCTTCGTCGTTACCGGCTGGCTGTTCGCGACCATCCCGAAGGGCTTCTTCCCCGAGGAGGACATCGGCCAGATCCAGATCACCACCGAGGCGGCCGAAGACATCTCCTTCACCGCCATGAAGGCGCTGCAGGACCGCGTGGCCGCCGCGCTCAAGGACGACCCCAGCGTCGACTACGTGAGCTCCTTCGTCGGCGTGGGCGGGCCCACCGCCACGCAGAACTCCGGCCGCCTGTTCGCCGTGCTCAAGCCGCGCGGTGAGCGTCCGCAGATGTCGAAGGTGCTCGAGTCGCTGCGCCAGCGCTTCCGCGAAATCCCGGGCATCGCCGTCTACATGCAGCCGGTGCAGAACCTGCGCCTGGGCGGACGGCAGAGCAAGGCGCGCTTCCAGTACACGCTGCAGAGCGTCAACGCCGGCGAGATGGTGCCGTGGGCCACGCGGCTCATGGAACGCATGCGCGCCGACCCCGACTTTCGCGACGTCACCAGCGACTCGCAGAACCGCGGCCTGCAGGCCACCCTCGACATCGACCGCGACAAGGCCGGCGTGCTCGGCGTGGCCGTGGGCGACCTGCGCACCGCGCTCTACAACGCGTACGGCGACCGCCAGATCGGCAGCATCTACGGTGCGAGCAACACCTACCAGGTGATCCTCTCGGCCGCCGACGACGACCGCCAGTTCGAGGAAGACGTCTCGCGCCTGTCGGTGCGCAGCACCACCGGCAAGCTGGTGCCGCTGTCGGCCTTCTCGACCGTCAAGCGCACCGTGGGGCCGACTGCGGTCAACCACCAGGGCCAGCTGCAGGCGGTGACGGTGTCGTTCAACCTCGCGCCCGACGTGCCGCTGGGCAACGCGACCGCGAAGATCGACCAGTTCAAGAGCGAGCTGAAGATGCCGCAGTCGATCATCACCACCTACGGCGGCGACGCGGCGGTGTTCCAGAGTTCGCAGTCGAGCCAGGCCGTGCTGCTGGTGCTGGCGGTGCTGGTCATCTACGTGCTGCTGGGGGTGCTCTACGAGAGCTACATCCACCCGATCACCATCCTCGCGGGCCTGCCCTCGGCCGCGGTGGGCGCGCTGATCTCGCTGAAGCTCTTCGGCTTCGACCTCACGCTCATTGCCACCATCGGCATCCTGCTGCTGATCGGCATCGTCAAGAAGAACGCGATCATGATGATCGACTTCGCCCTCGAGGCGCAGCGCACCGAGGGCATGAAGCCGGTGGACGCGATCCGCGAGGCCTGCCGCCTGCGCTTCCGCCCGATCCTGATGACCACGCTGGCCGCGCTCATGGGCGCGCTGCCGCTCGCACTGGGCCTGGGCGCCGGCGCCGAACTGCGTCAGCCGCTGGGCGTGGCGGTGGTGGGCGGACTGATCTTCTCGCAGGTGATCACGCTGTACATCACGCCCGCGATCTACCTCGCCCTCGACCGCTACAGCGGCACCGGCCCCATGGTCGACCTGCCGGGTGAAGCGCAGGCGGAGGCAGCCCACGCACAGCACTCGCACGCCTGAAAGCGGGAACGCGGGAGCGGGCAGCCGAACGCAGAAGGAAGACAAAAGCTACGCAAAAGTCGCAAAGGAAACCAGGAAACCTTTCAAGGTTTTCTTTCGCGCCCTTCGCGAAACCTTCGCGTCCTCTGCGTCCTCCGCGTTCGGCGGTCCGATCCCGCTCCCGCCCTCAGGTAGTCGTTTCGTCCAGAGCACCGTCCGTGAGGTGCGTCGTATCGCTCCACCCCACGAGGCTGAACCCCTCGCTCGTCCACAGCATGCGGTTGATGGCCGCGTTGCCGAGCAGCCAGGTGCGCGGCGCCTGCAGTTCCTGGCGGGTCGCTGCGCGGTAGAGCACGTCCATCACGCCGCCGTGTGCGACCAGCACCACCAGTTCGCCCGGATGGCGCGCCGCCAGTTCGGCGGCCACGCCGGTCACGCGGTCACGGAAGGTGAGCAGGCTCTCGCCGCCCTCGGGTTCGAATTCGGGATCGCGCTCGCGCCAGAGCTTTGCTTCCACGGGCAGCGTGGCTTCGATCTCGGCGAAGCTCATGCCCTCGAACTTGCCGAAGGCGCGCTCGCGCAGCCGCGGCTCGGGCTGCACGGCCAGGCCATGAGGCTCGGCGATGGCCTGGGCGGTCTGCCAGGCGCGTGAGAGGTCGCTGGCATAGACGACGCCGATGGGCTCGTCGGCCAGCGCCGCGCCCGCGCGCCGTGCCTGCCACACGCCGGTGGCGTTGAGCCCGATGTCGAGCTGGCCCTGGATACGGGTGTCGACGTTCCAGGCGGTCTCGCCATGGCGAACTGCGATCAGGCGGGTGGGTTCTTCCATCCGGGGAATTCTAGAAGGCGCTACTTTTTGGCCTGCTGCCCGGTCTGCAGCTCGATGTTGACCCGGCGCTCGCCCTGCGGCGGATTCGGGAAGCCCTGAAGCGCCGCCTGGAACATCACCGGCAGGATCGCCGCGCTCGACGTGTAGGGGCCATCGTTGCGGGCACGGGTCTCGTAGACCACGCGGTTGGTGGCCGCCTCGCGCAGCACGATGCTCACCTCGCGCTCGTACCAGGGGTTGGCCGGCGGCGCGAACACCGGGCCGCCATACCAGCCGCCGCCGTACCAGCGACGGCCGTAGTAGCCATAGCCGCCGTAACCGTAGCCCCAGGGGCCGTTGTAGAGCCACGGGTCGGCCCAGGGCGAGAGTCCGGCCGTCACCCGCGCGCCGATTTGCGCGGTGTACCGGGCCTTGGCGTCGTCGCGGCGCAGGCCGACCTGGTCGAGCGCCGCGCCGGCCATGGCTTCGAGCGATTCCTGCCGCGCGCCGTCGGCCTGCTGCGAGGGCAGGCGGTCGAAGCGGTAGGTGGCGCCGGGCGCCACGGCGCCGATGGAGGAGAAGCTCTTCACGTCGCTGTCGACCACCCAGGAGGTGGCGCAGCCCGTCAGGCTGGCGGCGAGAAGAAGAGCCGGGATCGCGGATTTCATGAGGGTCTCCGGGCACTGGTGCCCCAAATTCCCCTGGGTTGCCCGTTCAGCCCTGGACGATGCGCAGGGCGGCAGGTGCCTGGGAGAGCAGATCGAAGGAAGGCGGATCGAAGGCCTTGTCGCCCTCGTCGTCCGCCACGCCGGTCGCCTTCAGACCCTTGAAGTCGTGCCGCGTTCCGTCGAGCAGGTGCGAAGGCACCACGTTCTGCAGCGCGGTGAACATGTTCTCCACGCGGCCGGGATACTTCCTGTCCCACTCGCGCAGCATTTCTCCCACCTGCTTGCGCTGCAGGTTCTCCTGGCTGCCGCACAGCGTGCACGGAATGATCGGGAACTCGCGGTGCTGGGCCCAGCGGATGGTGTCCTTCTCGGACACATAGGCCAGCGGGCGGATCACGACATGTTTGCCGTCGTCGCTCACCAGCTTCGGCGGCATGCTCTTCAACTTGCCGGCGAAGAACATGTTGAGGAAGAAGGTCTGCAGCATGTCGTCGCGGTGGTGGCCCAGCGCGACCTTGGTGGCGCCCAGCTCGTCGGCCACGCGGTAAAGAATGCCCCGGCGCAGCCGGCTGCACAGGCCGCAGGTGGTCTTGCCCTCGGGAATCACGCGCTTGACGATGCTGTAGGTGTCCTGGTTCTCGATGTGGAAGTCCACGCCCAGCTCGCTCAGGTACTTGGGCAACACCTCCTCGGGAAAGCCGGGCTGCTTCTGGTCGAGGTTGACCGCGACGATGTCGAAGTGGATGGGCGCGCGCGCCTTCAGCTTGAGCAGGATGTCGAGCAGCGCGTAGCTGTCCTTGCCCCCCGAGACGCACACCATGACCTTGTCGCCCTCCTCGATCATGTTGTAGTCGACGATCGCCTGCCCGACCTGGCGGCACAGGCGCTTCTCGAGCTTGTGCGTCTCGCGCTCGATCTTCATGGAGTTGGCGGGAGAGGGAGCGGTGGCGTCGGCGGTGGCGGGCGCCTCGTCGATCCAGACGGCGTTCATGGGCAGGCTGCTTCGGGGAGTCGGGGTAAGGGGGTGATTGTCCCCGATCCCCATTTCACCCGCCATCCGGCCCGTTTCCGGCCTTCCCGGCTTTTCCGGTTCCAGGCAGCGGCGACTCCGGAAAGGCCTGCCGCATCGCCTCCACGAAGAGCCGCAGCCTCGCCGGATAGAAGCGCGCGTACGGGTACACGATGTAGACCGGCGCCGGCGTCCCGAGCCATTGCGGAGCCAGCTGCACCAGCCGGCCCGCCTCCAGTTCCTCGGTCAGCATCCAGGCCGACGACACCCCGACGCCCACGCCCAGCACGGCCGCGCTGCGCAGGGCGTAGAGGCTGTCGGTGATCATGCGCGGGCGTATGGGCACGCGGTACACCTCGCCCGTGCCTTCGTGCGTGAACACGACTTCGGTCCGGTAGAAATTGCGCGCCGCCAGCCAGGGCAGGGCCTCGAGCTCGGCGGGGTGCGCCGGCACCGGCGTGCCGGCCCCGAAGAGCGACGGCGCCCCGACCGCGATGCGCGGCACGTCGAAGAGGCGGATCGCCACGGCGTTGGGGTCCGTCACCTCGCCGACGCGGATCGCGCAGTCCACGCCCTCGGCGATGAAGTCGGGCGTTTCGTCATGCGGGCTGTCGTGCAGCAGCCATTCGACCGTCACCTGCGGATGGCGCTGCAGATATGTGGCCAGCGGCCCGACCAGCAGCTGCTGCCCGAAGGCATGCGGCGCCACCACGCGCAGCCGGCCCTCGGGCTGGTCGCCGACGCCCCGCAGCTCGGCCTCGAAGGCGCCCCAGCTCAGGATCAGTTCCTTGGCGCGGTCGAAGCAGCGCTCGCCGTCCTCGGTGAGCTTCATCGCGTGGGTGGAGCGCTGCAGCAGCCGCACGCCCAGCGAGCGTTCGAGGGCCTGCAGGCGGCGGCTCACTGTGGGCTGGGTGGTGCCCATCTGGGCCGCGGCGGCCGATAAGCTGCCGGCCTCGACGATGCGAACGAAGGTCTGCATCAGCTCGATGCGGTCGGCCGAAGGCTGCGGAAGGGGCGTTGCCATGCGTCAAGCGTATATCAATTGTTCAACGCCCGGGGCTACCTTCAGAGGGAATTGGCTCGCAAACTCCGGCCGTTGCTTCTCGAATCCAAGGGTTTACACCATGTCTCCTATTCAGAAAACGCATGAAAAGCTGCCAGGCTCGCTGATCCTGCTGCTGGCAGCCAGCGCCGGCTTCGGCGTCGCGGCGCTCTACTACAGCCAGCCCATGCTGGGCATACTCGGCCCCGACATCGGCGCCTCGGCCCGCTCCGTGGGCTTCGTGCCCACGCTCACGCAGCTGGGCTATGCGCTGGGCATCCTGCTGCTTGCGCCCCTGGGCGACCGCTTCGACCGGCGCCGCATCATCCTCGCCAAGGCTTCGGTGCTGGTGCTCGCGCTGCTGGGCGCGGCGTTCTCGCCCTCGGTCGCGCCGCTGCTGGTGGCGAGTCTGGTCGTCGGCCTGGCGGCAACGCTGGCGCAGGACGTTGTGCCGGCCGCCGCCACGCTGGCGCCCGAGGCGCATCGCGGCCGGATCGTCGGCACGGTGATGACCGGGCTGCTGCTGGGCATCCTGCTGTCGCGCGTGCTCGCCGGCTTCGTGGCCGAGCACTTCGGCTGGCGCGCGATGTTCGTCGTGGCGGCCGTGAGCATCGCGCTCATCGGCGCCGCCGCCGCACGCGGGCTGCCGCGCCTGCGCCCGACCACTCACCTGGGCTACGGCGCGCTGCTGGGTTCGCTGGCTGGCCTTTGGAAGCGCCATGGCGCGCTGCGTCGCGCGACCTTCGCGCAGGCCCTGCTGTCGGTGGGCTTCAGCGCCTTCTGGTCGACGCTGGCCGTGATGCTGCATGGCGCGCCGTTCCACCTGGGCAGCGCGGCCGCCGGTGCCTTCGGCCTGGCCGGTGCTGCGGGTGCGCTGGCCGCGCCGATCGCGGGGCGCCTTGCCGACCGCCGCGGGCCCGAGCTGGTGATCCGCATGGGCGCCGCGCTGGTCGCCGTGTCGTTCGCCGCGATGCTGTTCGCACCGCTGCTGGCGACGCCCGCTGCCCGGTTGGGGCTGATCGTGGTCGCCGCCATCGGCTTCGACTTCGGGCTGCAGGCCGCGCTGATCGCGCACCAGACTGTGGTCTACGGCATCGACCCCGGCGCACGCAGCCGGCTCAATGCGGTGTTCTTCACGGGTGTGTTCGTCGGCATGGCCACGGGCTCCGCGCTGGGTGCCCTGGTGCTGGCGCAGTGGGGATGGCCGGGCGTGGCGGCGATGGCCTCGGTGTCGGCGCTCGGGGCGCTGGGGGTGCGCATGTGGCCTGTCGCCTCGAAGAAGACAGCCGTTGCCTGCGGCTCGGCCGCCTGAAAGAAATGCAGGACGTCCGGCTAGCTCACCACTCGCCGGCTTCCATGCGGATCGCCACCTCGCAGTCGTCGAAGATCTCCAGCTTGGCGATCTTCACGCGCACGCCCAGCACGCCGGGCAGCTGCAGCAGCCGTTGCGCCAGCTTGCCGATCAGGCTCTCCAGCAGGTTGACGTGCTCGGCGGTGCACTCGTCGATGATGATGCGGCGCACCTTGCGGTAGTCGAGCACGTGGAAGATGTCGTCGTCCTGCGGCAGCAGCGGCTGGGGGCCGAGATTGAGTTCGGCGTCGACCAGGATCGGCTGGGGCGCCGTTTTTTCCTGCTCGAGGATGCCCAGGTTGGCGTCGAAGCGCAGGCCCTGGAGGGTGAGTGTCTGGCGGCCGTGCGAGGGAGTGGACATGGTGGATGGGCTCACATGAGCGAGAAATCGCGCTCGAATTTCATCAGGTGCTGGCCACCGTCCACCAGCAGCGTGGTGCCGGTGATCGAGCGGTTCTCCAGCGCGAATTTCACCGTGGCGGCAACGTCCTCGGGCGTGGACGAGCGGCCCAGCGGCGACAGCTTGTGCAGCTGGGCGAACTTGTCGTCGTCCAGCATGTGGCTCGCCAGCGTGAGGCCGGGCGCCACGCCCACCACGCGCACGCGCGGCGCCAGGGCCAGCGCCAGCATCGGCGTCGCGGCCTCGAGCGCAGCCTTGGACAGCGTGTAGCTCAGGAAGTCGGGGTTCGGGTTCCAGAGCTTCTGGTCGAGCAGGTGGACGACGGCGCCGTGGGCGTCGCGCGCGGCCAGGTGCTCGTGCAGCGCATTCGCCAGCAGGATGGCCGCGCCGGTGTTGCTGCGCGCATGGCGCTCCATGAGCGCGTAGCCGAAGATGGCGGCCTCGTCGTGCTCGAAGAGGGCCGCGCTGTGCACGACGGCATCGACGCTGCGAAAGCGCGCCACCACGCGGGGCAGCAGCGCGCGCGTGGCCTGCTCGTCGTCGAGGTCGGCCGAGAACAGGGCCGAGTCGCCCGAGAGAGCGGCGCAGTCGGCGACGGTCTGCTCGGCCTCTGCGCGCGAGTTCCGGTAGTGCACCGCCACCTGCCAGCCGCCCGCGGCCAGTGCGAGCGCGATCTCGCGGCCGAGCCGGCGGCCCGCGCCCGTGACGAGGACCGTGCGGGGGGAGTTGGATGCGGGGGAGGCGGGGCTCATGCGGGGAGAGGGAGAATGGCGCTGTGACGACAAAGACGACCCCCAGCAGTTTACCTACCGCCCTCGACCACCTCATCGCGCGCTCCGTCGAGCGCGCGGGCGGGTGGATAGGCTTCGACCGCTTCATGGCCCTCGCGCTGTACGCGCCCGGCCTCGGCTACTACGCCAACACACTGGCCAAGTTCGGGCACATGCCTTCTTCGGGTAGCGACTTCGTGACTGCGCCCGAGCTCACGCCCATGTTCGGCCAGACGTTGGCGGCACAAGTCGCCGAGGCGCTGGAGAAGACCGGGACCGATACGGTCTGGGAATTCGGTGCGGGCTCCGGTGCGCTGGCCGTGCAGCTGCTGCATGCGCTCGATGGCATGGGTCGGGGCGACGTGCGCTATCGCATCGTCGACCTGTCGGGGACCTTGAGGGAGCGGCAGCAGCAGGCGCTGGCGGGGCATGCGGGGCGTGTGGAGTGGCTCAACGAACTGCCTGAATCGATGCAGGGGGTTGTCGTTGGCAATGAGGTGCTCGATGCGATGCCGGTGCAGTTGCTGGCGCGTGCCGGCGGGCAATGGTTCGAGCGGGGCGTTGTGCGGAACGCTTCGGACGATGGATGGGCGTGGGCCGATCGTGCGACTGAACTGCGGCCGCCGGTGGAGGTGCCTGGAGAGCATGACTACCTCACGGAGATTCATCCGCAGGCCAAGGCGTTTGTTGCGACGCTGGCGGATCGGTTGAAGAAGGGGGCGGCTTTTCTTATCGACTATGGGTTTCCCGAGGCGGAGTACTACCACCCGCAGAGGCATATGGGGACTGTGATGTGTCATCGGGGGCACAAGGCCGATGGGGATCCGCTGTCTGATGTTGGCTACAAGGACATCACTGCACACGTCGACTTCACTGGGGTTGCTCTTGCTGGACAGGATGCTGGGCTTGCTGTGCTTGGCTATACGAGTCAGGCGCGGTTTCTTTTGAATTGCGGGTTGCTTGGGGTGATGGAGCAAGGGACTGTTGCTGAGCGGGGGATGGCGGCTCGGCTCATCCATGAGCATGAGATGGGGGAGTTGTTCAAGGTTGTGGGGTTTGCTGTTGGGGAAGCTTGGGATGCGATGGGGTTCAGGGAGGGGGATCGCAGTCATACGCTTTGAGTGACTGCGTTTGCTTTGCTTCCCGAGGCCGGGACTCGCCCCGGCGGGCGACCTACTTTTCTTTGCTTCGCCAAAGAAAAGTAGGCAAAAGAAAGGCGACCCCACTGTCTGCGACCCCTTCGCTGCGCTACGGGGCAACCTGCGGTGCTCGCGTTTCGCGGGGTCTCGCAGAACTCGCTTCGCTCAAACAGCTGCGAGCCCTGATCCGCGAAACGCTGCGCTCCTCGGCGCAGCCAGAGGGGAGGGGAGATGCCCGGGCCATCGCGTTGCTCGGCCCCCAAGGCACGGCAGGGGCTTCGCGCCTGCCGTGCCTGGAATGAATCCCTGTGGTTGTTGAATCCACTGAATCGAATCTGTGGCCAAGCGAAGCGAAGGGACGCAGACAGTAGGGTCGCCTTTTCTTTGCTTACTTTCTTTTGGCGAAGCAAAAGAAAGTGAGTCGGCCGCCGGGCCGAGACCCGGCCCCGGGAAGCAATCCCTCACCACGCCAAAAAACAAAGTCATAAGCTAGCAACAAAGAGTTCGTTGCCGATCCAAACCCCGCCCCCTACATTCCCGGCATGACTGCCGCCCCTGCCAGCGAGGTAAGCCCCCCTTCGCAGCACTTCGAAGTGCGCCCTTTCGATGCCCCGGTCGGCGCCGAGGTAGTAGGCCTCGACATCTCGAAGCCCATCAACACCGAAGACTTCACCCGCCTCCACAAGGCCCATCTCGACCACCACGTCCTGGTCTTCCGCAACCAGCAGATCACCCCGCAAGAGCACATCGATTTCAGCCGCCGCTTCGGCCCGCTCGAAATCCACGTCCTCCACCAGTTCCAGCTCAAGAACCACCCCGAGATCCTCATCGTCTCCAACATCAAGGAGAACGGCGAGCCCATCGGCCTCGGCGACGCGGGCGTCTATTGGCACTCCGACATCTCGTACAAGCCCAAGCCCAGCCTCGGCTCGCTGCTGCACGCCCAGGAACTGCCGAGCGAAGGCGGCGATACGCTCTTCGCCGACCAGCATCTCGCATGGGAGTCTCTGAGCTCCGAGCTCCAGCAGCGCATCCTGCCGCTGAAGGCCGAGCACAGCTACCTCGCCAAGTACGAGGAGCTGCGCGCGAAGAACCCATGGCGGCCGAAGCTCTCGCAGGCGCAGATCGACCAGGTCGCGCCCGCGGTGCAGCCGGTGGTTCGTACTCACCCGGAGACGGGCCGCAAGGCGCTCTTCGTCAGCGAGCACTTCACGACGCGCATCGTCGGGCTGCCCCAGGAAGAGAGCGACGCGCTGCTGGCCGAGCTGTTCGTGCACAGCGTGAAGCCCGAGTTCGTGTATCGCCACCAGTGGGCGCCGCATGACCTGGTGTTCTGGGACAACCGCTCGCTGATGCACCTGGCAGCGGGCACGCCCGACCACCTGCGCCGGCGACTGAACCGCACCACGATCGTCGGCGACACGCCTTTCTGATTTTTCTTTCCTAGCCACCGCTTCCAATGAACCGTTTCACCCGCAAAGCCGCGGCGCTCGTCGCCGGCCTCGGCCTTCTCGCCGGCAGCCTTGCCGCGCATGCGGAAGGCCAGATCCGCATCGCCGAGCAGTTCGGCATCGTCTACCTGCTGCTCAACGTGGCGCAGGAGCAGAAGCTCATCGAGAAACATGCGAAGGCCGCGGGCATCGACGCCAAGGTCGAGTGGGTCAAGCTCTCGGGCGGCTCGGCGGTGAACGACGCGCTGCTGTCGGGCAACATCGAGATCGCGGGCGCCGGCGTGGGGCCGCTGCTCACGCTGTGGGACCGCACCAAGGGCAAGCAGAATGTGAAGGGCGTGGCCTCGCTGGGCAACTTCCCGTACTACCTGGTGAGCAACAACCCGAACGTGAAGTCGATTGCCGACTTCACCGACAAGGACCGCATTGCACTGCCCGCGGTGGGCGTCTCGGTGCAGTCGCGCGTGCTGCAGTTCGCCTCGGCCAAGCTCTGGGGCGACAAGGAGTTCAACAGGCTCGACAGGATCAGCGTGGCGGTGCCGCATCCCGATGCGGCGGCGGCGATCATCAAGGGCGGCACGGAGATCACGGCGCACTTCGGCAATCCGCCGTTCCAGGAGCAGGAGCTCGCGGGCAACCCGAATGCGCGCATCGTGCTCAACTCGTACCAGGTGCTGGGCGGGCCATCGTCGGCGACGGTGTTGTACGCGACGGAGAAGTTCCGCAGCGAGAACCCGAAGACGTACAAGGCCTTCGTCGACGCGCTCGACGAGGCGGCGAAGTTCGTCACGGCAAATCCTGAAAAGGCCGCCGACATCTACCTGAAGGTGAGCAACGCGAAGCTCGACCGCGAACTGCTGCTGAAGATCATCAGGAACCCCGAGGTGCAGTTCAAGACCACGCCGCAGAACACCTATCCGCTGGCGGAGTTCATGCACCGTGTGGGCGCGATCAGGAACAAGCCGGCTTCGGTGAAGGATTACTTCTTCGACGACGCGCAGAACGTGTCGGGGAATTGAGTGAATACAGCGGCTGTTCTGGACTCGCGGGTTGACTCCCTCTCCCATCGGGAGAGGGCGGGGGTGAGGGGGGAGCCTCCGGCATCGCCGCCCACCCTCACCCCGACCCTCTCCCGCGAGCGGGAGAGGGAGCAAGACAGCGCGCCGCTGCTGCAGGTCGAGAACGTGAGCCTCGAATACCGCACCCCCGAGCGCGTCGTGCGCGCCACCCATCGAGTGAGCTTCGACGTCCATGCCGCCGACCGCTTCGTGCTGCTCGGCCCCTCGGGCTGCGGCAAGTCCACGCTGCTGAAGGCGGTGGCCGGGTTCATTCCGCCGGTCGAGGGCGAGATCCGCCTCGACGGAAGGCGCGTGGCGCAACCAGGCCCCGACCGCATCGTCGTGTTCCAGGAGTTCGACCAGCTGCCGCCGTGGAAGACGGTGAAGCAGAACGTGATGTTCCCGCTGCTGGCCTCGCGCACGCTCGGCAGGAAGGAGGCGGCCGAACGCGCGCTGCACTACCTCGACAAGGTCGGCCTCTCGAAGTTCGCCGATGTGCATCCGCACCAGCTCTCGGGCGGCATGAAGCAGCGCGTGGCGATCGCCCGCGCGCTGGCGATGCAGCCGCGCGTGCTGCTGATGGACGAGCCTTTCGCTGCGCTCGACGCACTCACCCGCCGCAGGATGCAGCAGGAGCTGCTCGAGCTGTGGGAGGAGGTGCGCTTCACGCTGCTGTTCGTCACCCACTCGATCGAGGAGGCGCTGGTGGTGGGCAATCGCATCGCGCTGCTGTCGCCGCATCCGGGGCGCATGCGCGCCGAGATCAACAGCCACGCCTTCACGCTCGACAGCCTGGGCGGCGCCGAATTCCAGGGCACGGCGCAGCGCATCCACGACATGCTGTTCGAAGAGGAGGCTGCCGTATGAGCGCCGTCGTCCCGCCGGTCCGCCCCGAGTACGAGCGCACGCTGGAGCCCTTCACCGATGTGCCGGTGGAGCGTTCGCTGCCGCTGGGTGAGCGCATCTGGTCGCAGGCCTGGCTGCGCAAGGGGCTGATCCTCGCCGTCATTGCCGTGCTGTGGGAGCTGGCGGCGCGGTGGCAGAACAACGACCTGCTGCTGCCCACCTTCACTGCCACTGCGGCGGCGCTGCTCGACGGTCTTGTGAGCGGCGAGCTGATCGAGAAGGTGCGCATCTCGCTGGCCGTGCTGCTGCAGGGCTACGTCGCCGGCGTGCTGCTGGCCTTCGCGCTCACCACGCTCGCGGTGTCGACGCGCCTCGGCCGCGACCTGCTGGACACGCTCACCTCCATGTTCAACCCGCTGCCCGCCATCGCGCTGCTGCCACTGGCGCTGCTGTGGTTCGGGCTGGGGCGCGGCAGCCTGGTGTTCGTGCTGATCCATTCGGTGCTGTGGCCGCTGGCGCTCAACACCTACGCGGGCTTCCAGGGCGTGCCCGACACGCTGCGCATGGCCGGGCGCAACTACGGTCTCAGGGGGCTGCGCTACGTGCTGCAGATCCTGGTGCCGGCGGCGCTGCCGTCGATCCTGTCGGGGCTGAAGATCGGCTGGGCCTTCGCCTGGCGCACGCTGATCGCGGCGGAGTTGGTGTTTGGGGCTTCTTCGGGCAAGGGCGGGCTGGGGTGGTACATCTTCCAGAACCGCAACGAGCTCTATACCGACCGCGTGTTCGCGGGGCTCGCGCTGGTGGTGCTGATCGGCCTGCTGGTCGAGAGCCTGGGCTTCAGGACGCTGGAGCGGCTGACGGTGCGCCGCTGGGGGCAGCAGCGCTAGGGTGCCCGGCTAGCCGCCGGGCTTCTTCGCGCCTGTCGCCTGCCGCAGCGCGCGCAGTTCGCTGTTGAGGAACTCGTTGGCGTCGCGCACCGTGCCGTTGGTGAGCTTCACCCTGTAGGCCTGTCCGGTCATCTCCGAGCGCGAGGCGCAGCGCTCGATGAAGTCTTCGGCCGTGACCAGCTCCTTTTTGAAGTAGTCGTACTTCGCCTGCATGTGCTTGGCGGCGTCGGAGGCGTTGTACTCGCTGCCGTTGCGCAGGAAGATCATCGAGCTCATCTTCGAGACCCGCTGTATCAGCGTGTCGATCAGCTTGTCTTCGGTGTCGGAGGGTGTGGCGTGGGCCAGAAAGGCCGAGGCGCCGAGCACGAGGGCGAGCAGGGCCGGGCGCAGGTGGGTGAAAGAAGCCATTTGTCGTAGTTCGTGGCAATTTCCGGGCCATGCTAGGGCTGGCGGGCCCGCTGTGTCAAACAGGGGCCGGCTCGGGTCTAATTGCAGGTTTTGGCAAGCGTTTCCAACTCTTTCATGAGCTCCTCCTCTTCCGACCTCTCGCCGATCGCCGAAGCGCTGGCCGATGCCGCCGCCGCCAAGTCGATGCACTACTTCCGCACGCCGCTGGACATCATCACCAAGGCGGACGAAAGCCCCGTCACGCTGGCCGACCGCGCCGCCGAGACGGCCATGCGCGAGATCCTCGCCGCGCGCGCCCCGGCGGACGGCATCTACGGCGAAGAGCACGGCCCCGAGCGGCTCGATGCCGGGCGCATCTGGGTGCTCGACCCCATCGACGGCACGCGCAGCTTCATCACCGGCTCGCCGCTGTGGGGCACGCTGATCGGCGTGCTGCAGGGCGGGCGCGTGGCGCTGGGCATGATCGACATGCCGGTGCTCAAGGAGCGCTGGATCGGCGTGGCGGGCCAGGGCGCGACGCGCGACGGCCAGCCGGTGCGCGTGAGCGGCTGCACCGAAGTGGCCAAGGCGCGCATCGTCACCACCTCGCCCGACATCTTCGCGCCGGCCGACTGGAGCGCCTTCGATCGCCTGAGCCGCCAGTGCGCCATGCGCCGCTTCGGTGGCGACTGCTACGGCTACGCCCAGCTGGCGGGCGGCACCATCGACCTCGTGGTCGAGACCGGCCTGCAGCCCTACGACTACCTCGGACCGGCCGGGCTGATCGAGGCGGCCGGCGGCGTCATCACCGACTGGCAGGGCCAGCCGCTCGGGCTGAAGTCCGACGGCCGGGTGATCGCGGCGGCCACGCCCGAACTCCACCGGCAAGCGATGGCCATTCTCTCGGCCTAGACTGTTGCCCATGCTTCGCTGGCTGATCGTCGTCGTCCTCGCGCTGGTGCTCATGAGCGGCCTGACCGCCTGGCTGCGCCGCTTCGGCTTCGGACGGCTGCCGGGCGACTTCGAGTTCCGCGCCTTCGGCCGCGAGTGGCAGCTGCCCATCGCCAGCACCATCGTGCTCAGCATGATCGCGGCGCTGGTGGCGCGCTTTCTGTAGACAGAGCACAGAACCAGACAAGGAAAAGACGAACCGCAATGAGAGCCTGCGTAGACATCGGCGGCACCAAGGTAGCCGTGAGCCTTTCCGCCTCGAGCGACGCGCCGCTGATCGGCCGCCGCAGCGAGCCTACGGCCAAGACCGGCGACAACGACGCGGTGGCGGTGCAGATCATGCGGATGATCGACGAGGTCTGCGCGCAGCAGGGTGTCGATCCGGCTTCCATCGACCGGGTGGGCGTGTCGTCGGCCGGGCCCTTCGAGCTGCATGATGGCAAGGTCGAGCTGGCCACGCCCAACATCTGCGGCGGCATTGCCGGCCCGGCGCGCGGCCTGCCCAACAACTGGATGACCGCGCTGATCGAGGCACCGCTGGCCAAGCGCTTTCCCCGCGTGCGGGTCGAGAACGACGCGGTGGCCGCGCTGGAAGCCGAGCGCCACTGGGGCGCGCTCAAGGGGATGGACAACTGTGCCTACGTCACCTGGAGCACCGGGGTCGGCGTCGGCCTTTGCGTGGATGGCCGCGCGCTGCGCGGCAAGAACGGCAATGCCGGCCACGCGGGCCACAGCTTCGTGGTGGACGATGCCAGCGGCGCGCTGTGCGGCTGCGGCAACGTGGGCGACGTCGAGGGGCTGATCGCCGGCAACTCGATCGCGCGGCGCTTCGGCCAGTCGGCGGCCGATCTCTTCAACTCGGCGGCGGCCGGCGAGCGGCATTCGCTGGAAATCGTCGACGCGCTGTGCCGCGTGATGGGCCGCATGCTCTACAACCTGATCGCCACGCTCGACCTGCAGGGCATCAGCCTGGGTGGCAGCGTGTTCTGGCACCACCGCGACTTCCTCTTGCCGAGGCTGCAGGCGCACATCGACGGCAAGCTGCCGCCGCTCACGCATGGCGTGCGCCTCATGTCCGCCGGCCTGGGCGACAAGGTCGGCGACTACGCGGCGCTCGCGCTGCTCGACTGACCCGGGCACCCGGCGAACCATGACCCCCTTGCCTCGCCGCCGCTCGTTCGCCTACCTGCTGTGGCTGGTGGGCGGCTTCATCGGCGCGCACCGCTTCTATCTGGGCAGCTACCTGGGCGGGGCGGGGCAGTTGGCGTTTCTGGTGTACGGAATCGCCGGCCTGCCGGGCGGCCGCTTCTGCCTGATGGTGCTGCTGCCGTGGATGCTGTTCGACCTGTGGTGGATCCATCGGCGCATGAGTCAGCTGCAGGCGCAGCGCCCGGCCGAGGAGGAAGAAGAAACCCCGCCCGCCGCCGCGCGCCACGCTTCCCGTCGCCCCGCGCCGAGGGACCCCGCCAAGGATTACGACCTTGCTGCCCTCGCCGAAGCCAACAAGCTGCAGGAGCGCTTCGTGGCCGCCGCCGAGGCCGGCGACTGGACGCAGGCCGTCGCCATCGGCGAGCAGATCGTCGCCGCCACGCGCCGCGTGTTCAAGGGCCCGCACCAGAACCTCGCCATGACCCTGTGCATGCTCGGCCAGGCCTGCTACCAGATCGACGCCTTCGACAAGGCGCGCGCCAGCCTCGAGGAAAGCCTGTCCATCGGCCGCAAGCTCGGCATGCCCGCGGAGGACATGGACGTCGCCCGCAAGGCGCTGGACCTGACGCTGGTCGGCATCGAGCAGCGCAAGGCGCGCGGCGCGACCACCGACGAGCAGGGCGCACTGCTGAACCTGTTGGACGACCGCGAGGCCCGCTACCGCGACGCGCTCGCGCAGGGCGACCTGAAGAGCGCCGAAAGGCTCTGCGCGGAGGCCATCGCCACCAGCCGCCGCCTGCACGGCGGCGCGCACCGCAGCGTGGTGCTGCATCTGTCCAGCCATGCCGAGCTGTGCCGGCGGCTGCGCTGGAACGAGAAGGCCCAGGCCTCGGCCGACGAGGCCCTCGCCGTGGCCGCGCAGCTCGGGCTGGACGACAGCTGGCGGCGCGGTCCGACCAACACGCTGGCGCTGCTGCATGCCGCGGCCGGACGTGCCGACGAGGCCGAGGCGCTCTACAAGAAGACCATCGCCATGGCGGTGGCCGAGGCCGGAGGCGGCTCCAGCGACGGCGTGGTACGCGCCTTCAACAACCTCGCGTTCCTCTATGCCGAGTCGGGCCAGGACGCGAAGGCCGAGCTCTGCTACGCACGCGCCCTGGTGCACCTCGACAAGCTCCCGCCGGGCGAGGGCGACGCCGAGCTGCATTCGGACATGCTCAACAACTTCGCGAGCCTCTTCATGGCGCGCCGCGACTTCGTGCGCGCGCGGGAGCTGTTCGAGCGCTCGCTCGACATCCAGCAGCGCAGCTGCCGCGGCATCTCGTCGTCGGCCGCCAATGCGCACAACGACCTGGGCCTGATCGCGCAGGAAGAGGGCGAGCTGCGCCAGGCGCTTGCGCACTTCAAGCGCACGCTGCTGCTCAACCAGATCTGCGCGCCCGACCATTTCAGGAACATCGACAACGCGCAGCGCAACATCGACAGCGTGAGCATCGCGCTCGCGGCGGTGGCGCGCGCCGCCCGCATGGAGCCCAGCACTTGAGCATCGGCGCCGCCTTCTACGCCCTCGACCGCTACCGGCTGCGCGCGCTGGTGATCGATCCGTCCACCGTCTCCGCCTTCCTGAATTCGCCCGCGGCGAAGGGCGGCCCGCACGACAGCCAGACGGTGGAGCAGGCCTGGGACGTGGTGCGCACGCTGATGCCCGAGGCGGTCGACGGCGAGGAGCTCGACGGCACCGACGGCCTGGGCTGCATCTACCTCACGGCCGCCCACGTGGAGCGCGCGGCGGCACGGCTCGCGCAGTGCGACGTGGCGGCGCTGGTGGGCCGATTCACTGCCGAGCCGGCGAAGTTCGGCGAGCTGTACTGGGCCAAGGCCTGGCAGGAAGGCGCTCAGGACCTCGCGGGCTTCATGGACGGCGTGAAGCGCTTCTTCGCCGAAGCGGCCGCAAGGCGCGACGCCGTCGTGTTCTACATCGTCTGAATCGCGCCGAAGCGCCGGCGGCTAGCGTGGCGGAGGCACTGCCGAGACGATCTCGCCCAGCCGCCGCAGCCCCGCGTCCACCGCCTTCGAAAACGGCCAGCCGCAGTTGATGCGCAGGTAGTTGTCGAAGCGCCCGGAGTTCGAGAACTGCGCGCCTGGCGCCACCAGCATCTGTTCGCGCAGCGCGGCGTCGAACACGTTCACCGACGAGCGCTGCTGCGGCAGCTCCACCCACAGCTGCAGCCCGCCGCGCGGCAGGTTCAGCCGCGTGCCGGCCGGGAAGTAGCGGGCGATGGCGTCGGCCGTCTGGTCGCGCTGCATGTGCAGCCGCTCGCGCAGGCGGCGCAGGTGGCGGTCGTAGCGCCCGCCCGCGATGAACTCGCCGGCGGCGATCTGCGCCAGCGCCTCGTTGTTGCGGGTCTGCGCGTACTTGAGCATCTCCACCTGCGCATGCCAGCGCCCGGCGGTGATCCAGCCCAGCCGCAGCCCCGGCGCCAGCACCTTGTGCAGCGAGGCGCAATAGATCACGTTGCCGGTGCGGTCCCACGACTTCAGCGCCCGCAGCGGCGCGTCGGTCTCCACCAGGTCGCTGTAGGTGTCGTCCTCGACCAGCGCGATGCCGTGGCTCTCGCACAGGTGCGCGAGCCGCTGCTTGTGGCCGTCGGGCATCACGCTGCCGATGGGGTTCTGCAGGTGCGGCACCACCACCACGGCCTTGATGTCGTCGTAGGTGTGGATGGCCAGGTCCAGCGCTTCCAGCGAGATGCCGGTCTGCGGGCTGGTCGGGATCTCCAGCGCGCGCAGGCCCAGGCTCTCGAGCACCTGCAGCAGGCCGTAGAAGGTGGGCGACTCCACCGCCACCGTGTCGCCGGGCTTCGCGACGGCGCGCAGCGCGAGGTTCAGCGCCTCGATGCAGCCGTTGGTGACCAGCACCTCGTCGGGCGCCACCGTCATGCCTATGCGCAGGCTGCGCTGCGCCACGGCCTCGCGGAACTGCTCGTGGCCCTTCTGCGACGAGGCGGTGGTCAGCAGTTCGGGCCGCTGGCGCAGGGCGCGCGTCATCGAGTTGCGCAGTGCCTCCGCGGGATACAGCTCGGGCGCTGCGCGGGCGATCGCGAAGTTGAGCTTCACGCCCGTATGCCGCCCGCGCGCCATGAAGTTGGCCATGCGCGCGCGCATGCTCACGAACTGCGCCGGGTCGGGCGGCACGTCGGCCACCGGTTCTTCCATCGGCGCGATGGCCAGCCGCTGCGGCCGGCGCACGAAATACCCGGAGCGGTCGCGCGCCTCGACCCAACCGTCGCTTTCCATGGCGCGGCAGACCTGCAGCGCGGTGGACAGGCTGATGTCGTGCAGCCGCATCAGGCTGCGCAGCGATGGCAGCTTGTCGCCCTGCTTGAGCGAGCCGGTGTGGATCGCATCCACGTAGTGCGCGGAAAGCTGGCGATAGAGCGGTAGCGAGTCCATGGATCGATGTTCCCCGCATCGGGCATCCGAAAACAGATGCAGTTGCCTGGGAAAACGACCATAACAGATGCGTTTCCAGCCATGCTGTTCCGGTCGCAATAGCCATGGCGTGTGCCTGTTTTCCGGGCAGCAGGATTCCTACGATGAAGCCTCGTCCAACCCACCTATGCCGACGTAGCCGCCATGATCACCACACTCTCCCAAGCGCCCGATTCCATCGTCCTCGAACCCGGACAGTCCCTGCGCACCTCGGTCGAGGCTGGCGCCTGGCTCCAGCTGGCCGAAGGCAGCGCGCGCGTGGTGTCGCCGCCCGGCTGGTTCGGCGAGACCGTGTTCATGACCGAGACGCTGCTCGAGGAAGGCGACATGCACCGCCTGCCGCACGGCGGGTGGATCGAGGTGTCGGCGCTGACGCCGGTGCACCTGCGGGTGCATGCGCCCATGGCCGCGAGGGCGGCCGCCCCTGCCCAGCCGCGGCCGGTGATGCGCCTGGTGCGGCTGCTGACCGGCTGGTGAGCGACCGGCCAGGGAGTCAGCGCTCGCTGGCCGACTCGCGCAGCGCATCCAGGAAGCTGCGCCGCCACCAGTGGATGTCCTGCTCGCGGATGCGCGACAGCAGCTTCTGGTGCCGTTCGCGCCGCTCCTCCAGCGGCATCTGCAGCGCCTGCTGCACCGTCTCGGCGGTGCCGTGGGTGTCGTAGGGATTCACCAGCAGCGCTTCCTTCAGCTGCTCGGCGGCGCCGGCGAAGCGCGACAGCACCAGCACGCCCGGGTCGGCCGGGTCCTGCGCGGCGATGTATTCCTTGGCGACGAGGTTCATGCCGTCGCGCAGCGGCGTCACCAGCCCCACGGCCGCAGCGCGGCACAGCCCCGGCACGCGCTTGCGCGCCACCATGCGGTGGATGTAGCGCACCGGCATCCAGTCGAGCTCGCCGTAGTCGCCGTTGATGGCGCCGCACAGCGATTCGAGCTCGCGCCGGATGTCGGCGTACGCGTCGACCGTCTCGCGCGTGGGCGAGGCGATCTGGATCAGCGTGGCGCTGCGCCGGTTCTCGGGGTAGTTCGCCAGCAGCTCGCGGAACGCGCGCACCCGCTGCGGGATGCCCTTCGAGTAGTCGAGCCGGTCGATGCCCATGAGCAGCCGGCGCTGCGAGTATTCGCGCTTCATGGTCTCGTACATGTCGCGAGACTCCTTCGCATGCGTGAGCGCCGCGAACTCGTCCACGTCGATGCCGATGGGAAAGGCGGCACTGCGCACCGTCTGCCCGTAGGCGCGGTACATGTCGTTGCCCAGGTACTCGCCGGCGGCCTCGTTGCGCACGTAGTGCTCGAAGTGCTGCACGTCCTGCTGCGCCTGGAAGCCGATCAGGTCGTACGAGAACAGCGAGCGCATCAGCCACGCATGCTGCGGAATGGCCGCGATGATGATCTGCGGCGGCAGCGGAATGTGCAGGAAGAAGCCGATGCGCTGCTTGCAGCCCATGGCGCGCAGCTCTGCCGCCAGCGGTATCAGGTGGTAGTCGTGCACCCAGATGATGTCGTCGTCTTTCAGCAGCGGCAGCAGCTTGCGCGCGAAGAGCTGGTTCACCCGCCGGTAGCCGGCGACGAAGCCGGCGTCGAAGTGGGCCAGGTCGAGCCGGTTGTGGAACACCGGCCAGAGCACGTCGTTGCTGTAGCCCAGGTAGTAGCTGTCGTGGTCCTCGCGGCTCAGGTCGAGGGTGGCCAGCGTGACCTTGCCGGCCTGCTGGCGGTGCAGCTCGCCCTCGCCGGTCGGGCCGCCCTCGATGATCTGGCCGCTCCAGCCGAACCACAGGCCGCCGCTTTGCTGCAGGCTCTCGCCCAGTGCCACGGCGAGGCCGCCGGCGGCGGGCTTGCGCGGGTCGGCCACGCGGTTGGAGATGACGACGAGGCGGCTCATATTGCGGAGTCCCAGGGGGCGGACAGCCGAACCGCTGCGTTGATGATGCCGACCATCGAGTAGGTCTGCGGAAAGTTGCCCCACA
Organism: Variovorax sp. 350MFTsu5.1; assembly: GCF_048302515.1. Classification (NCBI taxonomy): domain Bacteria; kingdom Pseudomonadati; phylum Pseudomonadota; class Betaproteobacteria; order Burkholderiales; family Comamonadaceae; genus Variovorax; species Variovorax sp. 350MFTsu5.1. The sequence continues at coordinate 1,223,658 of NZ_CP157620.1, forward strand.
TCTCGCCCGTGACCGGGTGCGTGTCTTCCGACAGCAGCCCCAGCGGGTTTCGCGCCGCGAGCATGGTCTCGAAGATCTGGCGGGCCTCGGCCTTGCGGCCGATCTTGGCGAGCGCGTCGATGCGCCAGAAGGTGCAGATGTTGAAGGCGGTCTCGGGCTTGCCGAAGTCGTCGGCGGCCTCGTAGCGGCGCATGTAGGGACCGTCGCACAGCGTCTTCTCCATGGCGTCGACGGTGGAGATGAAGCGCGGATCGCGCGCGTCGATCAGGCCCACTTCCACCATCAGAAGGATGCTCGCGTCGAGTTCGTGCCCGCCGAAGCTCTCGGCGAAGGCCTGGCGCTCCTCGCACCACGACTTGGCGAGGATCTCCTCCTTCATGCGCGCGGCATGGCCGTGCCAGTAGGCGGCGCGCTCGGCCAGCCCCAGCGTGCGTGCGATCTTGGAGAGCCGGTCGCAGGCGGCCCAGCTCATCAGCGCCGAGCTGGTGTGCACGCGCGCGCGGGTGCGCAGCTCCCACATGCCGGCGTCGGGCGTGCCGTAGACGGCCACCGCGCGCTCGCCCACCGCCTCGAGGTGCGGAAATTCCGCCAGCCCCGCGCGGCTGAGCAGCCGGTGGTCGTGGAAGGCCTGCGCCGCGCCGAGCACGATGTTGCCGTACACGTCGTGCTGGAAGTGCTCCTGCGCCTGGTTGCCCACGCGCACCGGGCCCATGCCGCGGTAGCCCGGCAGCTGGTCGACAAAGGATTCGGGCAGCTCGCGCTCCAGCCCGATGCCGTACAGCGGCTGGATGTGCTCGCCGTGCGAGCCGATCACCACGTTGCCCAGCCAGCGAAGGTAGTCCTCCATGGTGCCGACTTCGCTCAGCGAATTGAGCGCGCGCACCACGAAGAAGGCATCGCGCAGCCAGCAGTAGCGGTAGTCCCAGTTGCGCTGGCTGCCCGGCGCCTCGGGAATGCTGGTGGTCATGGCCGCGACGATGGCGCCCGTGTCCTCGTACAGCGAGAGCTTCAGCGTGATGGCCGCGCGGATCACCGCGTCCTGGTATTCGAAAGGAATGGCCAGGCGCTTGCTCCAGACGCGCCAGTACGAAATGGTCTCCTGCTCGAAGCGGCGCGCGGTGTCGGCGATGCCGTCCATCAGCGTCTCGTCCACGCCGAACATGAAGTTGTATTCGCGCGAGATCACGAAGGGCTGGCGCGAGAGGATGTGCGAGATCGACGCGTCGGTGTTCAGCCGCAGCGTCACGTCGGGCCCGACGTAGCGGATGTGGTTGCTGCCGCGCGTGACCTCCACCGGCGCCGACGAGCCCCATTGGAACCTCGGGTCGAGCGAGACCCGGATGCGCGGCGCGCCGGCAATGGGCCGCACGCGGCGCACGAGCATGAGCGGGCGGAAGTAGCGCGAGCGGCTGTAGAAGCGCGGCGCGAAGTCGGTGATCTCGATACCCTGGCCGGCGCTGTCGAAGAGCTGCGTGCGCAGCACGGCCGTGTTCGGCTCGTACCACTGCTTCGATTCGGCGAAGTCCTCGATGTCGATGCTCCATGCGCCCGCATCCTCGCCGGGGTGCAGCAGGGCGTTGAACACCGGGTCGCCGTCGAAGCGCGGCAGGCAGCACCACACGGCGCGGCCGCGCGAGTCGATGAGCGCGCTGTAGGCACAGTTGCCGATGACGCCCACGTTGAGCGAAGGTTCGGCCGGTGGAGCGAAGCCGCGCTTGCCCGGGGCGGCGGCCGCCCTCGCGTCGACCGGCGCGCGGTCGTCGGGGCCGGCCGCGCCCGCCAGCGCCTGGCCGGCGCGTTCCTCGGGCGCCGCCGGCAGTTGTTGTTCGCTCATCGGGGGCTCCTCGGTGATTCTTCGGGTTGGCTAGCGGTTTCTTTCGGTGGCCGTGCGGCGAGCAGGTCGCGTGCCTGCACCAGCCATTCATACACGGCCAGCGGCGATTCCAGGCGGTGCTGCGCCAAGCTCTGGCCGGAGCCGACCTTCACGGCCACGCCGCCGCGCGGCTGCACCACGGCGAAGCCGCTCTCGTCGGTGGTGTCGTCGCCGAGGAAGACGGGCACGCGGCCGGCGAAGGGCGCCTCGGCCATGAAGGCGTCGATGGCGATGCCCTTGTTGACGCCCGCAGGCTTCACCTCGAACACGAACTTGCCGTGCATCAGCTCCAGCATCGGATCGTGCGCGATGGCGCGCGACATCGCGTCGCGGCACACGGCCTCCAGCTGCGGCGCGAGCCTGTAGTGCAGGGCAATGGCGGCGTGCTTGCGCTCCACCAGCAGGCCTTCGTGCACGCGCGCGAGCTCGTTGGCGATGTCCAGAATGGGTACAAGGTCGGGCGCGCGCTGCTCCTGCATGCGGCCCTGGGCATCGCGGCGCTGCACGCCGTGCTCGCCGGCCGCGGGCAGCCGCAGCGGGGCGAGGAAGCGGTCGATGGAGTCGATCTGGCGGCCCGACACCACGGCGAGCGCGCCGCCGAGCTGGTCGCGCAGGTCGTCCAGCAGGGGCACGAGGGCCGGTGGAATCTCGATGGCTTCAGGCGTGGGCGCAAGCCCGACCAGCGTACCGTCGAAGTCGAGAAAGAGGGCTGCGTCCCGGCCCAACGGAGGAGGCAACTGCGTGTTGCTGGAGGACTTTGGCATCGGGAAAAACCTTAACACGCGTCGCGCGCCGCGCATGTCGGCCAAAGCCCAATGTGCCTGGATCCACCCCGGCGCGGGGGCCGGTCAGTGCGCAAGAGGCCCCGGCGCCAGTTCGGCCAGCGCGCGCAGCAGCGTCGCCGGGTTCACCGGCTTGAACAGCACCGGGATGCCGGAGGCGCGCACGCGCTGCAGCCGATCTGGCGACGTCTCGCCCGTCACCAGCAGCAGCGGCGCCTGCAGCCCGAAGCGGCGCTGCAGGCGCATGCCCGCGTCGAGGCCGTTCTCGCCGTCGCAGAGGCGGTAGTCGCACATGAGAAGAGAGAAGGGCCGCTCGTGCGCGTCGGGCTGGCCCAGCAATTCGGCGGCCTCGGCCTCGCTGGAGACGGCGTCGAGCGCGAGGCCGTGGGCCCGGAAGAGGCCGGTCATGGCTTCGCGGATCTCGGCCTCGTCGTCGATCAGCAGGATGCGGCCGTGCACCGCCGGCGCCGCGTGATCGCCTCGCACCCCCGTGGTGCGCACGGGCGCGGCCAGCCCGGCGTCGGGCATCGCCACCGCCTCGGCGGCCGGGAGCTCCAGCCGGAAGCGGCTGCCGCGGCCCGTCTGCGACTTCAGCCGCACCGGGTGCTGCAGCAGCCGCGAGAGGCGCTGCACGATCGACAGGCCGATGCCCAGCCCCTGCGCGCGGTCGCGGCCCGGGTTGTGCACCTGGTAGTACTCCTCGAACACGCGCTCCTGCTGCTCGGGAGCGATGCCGATGCCGGTGTCGAACACCTCGATCCACACCACGCCGCCGCGCGCGCGGGCCCGCACGGCGACGCCGCCGCGCGTCGTGTACTTCAGCGCGTTGTCGACGAGGTTGGAGAGCATTCGGTAGAGCAGCTGCGCATCGCTGTGTACCCAAAGGCCGCTGGCGCGCACGCGCAGCTGCAGCTGGCGCTGCTCGGCCCGCGCCGCGAACATGTGGTTGAGCGAGCGGAAGAGCGCATCGAGCGAGACGGGCGCGATGGCCGGCGTGACCACGCCCGCGTCGAGCCGCGACACGTCGAGCATGGTGTCCAGCGAACTGCCCAGCGCATTCACCGCGCGCATCAGCTGCTGCGCGTTGCGCCCGCCGTGGTGCTCGCGCAGCTCGTTCTCCAGCGCGGCGCCGAAGAGGGCGATGGCATGCAGCGGCTGGCGCAGGTCGTGGCTCGCGGTGGCCAGGAAGCGCGTCTTCTCGGCGCTCGCGCGCTCGGCCGCGGCGATCTGGGTGCCGAGCTGGTCGGCCAGCGCCTCGTTCTCGAAGCGCAGCACCAGCGAGTCGGTCAGCAGCTTGTGCTGCTGCCCGCCCACGCGCAGCGTGAAGAGCAGGTAGCCCAGGCTGAAGAGCGCGAGGAAGAAATGCATCGCGTCGCCCTGCCAGGCCAGCGCGACGATCAGGCTCAGCATCATCGGCAGCGTGTAGCCGTACAGCGCGGGCTTCAGCGGCCACAGCAGCTGCATGGCCCGCGCGCAGCTGCCGATGATGACCACCGTGATGACCGAGGTCACCGGCAGGTCGCCGGGCGAGATGAAAAGCAGCGGCGCGCTGGCCATGGCCGCGCCCACCACGGTGACGGTGCGCGAATGCCGGCGCGCCCAGCGCCTGGTGTCGGCCAGCGGCACATCGGGGTGCCAGCGCGGCATCAGGAAGAGGAAGAGGCCCAGCGAGAGATGCACCGCCATCCACACCAGGACCCAGGCGCGCGGCTGGTGCAGGTACATGGCCGCGCCCAGCGCCGCGCCCAGGCCGAAGTGCACGAACACCGACGCGTTGTAGGCCGCGTAAACCGAGGCCACGTGCTCGCGCAGCACGCGCAGGCCCAGTTCGTCCGGCCCGGGCGGGCGCGGGAAATCGGCGGATTCATGTGACGGCTTCGGCGCGGTGGCATTCACACGGCCGATGCTATCGGCCGGGTTCGCGCACGGAAGTGTCGTAAGTCATGCCCCGGAGGGCTGGCTCCGGTCGACCTCAGGCCTGGCCCGGCGACGCCGCGACGGCTTCGACGCGGGCCCGGTGGATGGCCTCGCCGATCTTCGGCCCCGTGGCGCCGGACTGCTGGGCGGCTCTGGCCACCACGTCGGTGGCCACGGCCGACGCCGTCGCCAGCACTGCGAGCAGCCGCTGGCGCTGCGGCCAGGGCGTATCGCTTTCGTCGACGCCACTGCCCGCACGGCTGCGCGCCGCGCACTCGCAGGCCAGCAGGGCCTCGGCGAAGCGCGCGGGCTTGCGGAAGGCGTCGCAGCGCTCCAGCAGGCGGACCAGCCCGGCGGCGTCGAGCGCGCCGCTCTCGTCGATGTGCGAATGCTCGCGCGCCACCACCTCCGCCAGCTCGCGGATTTCCACCGGGACGCGCCAGCGCTCGCACACCGCCTGCAGCGAGGCCACGCTGCCCTTGCTGCCGCCGAAGCCGCCGGCCAGGCAGGCGAAGCGCACGGCCAGCGATGTCTTCAGCCGGGCGGCGGTGTCGATCGCCCGCATCGTCCACGCGCCGGCATCGATCTCCGGCAGCAGCACGGCCAGCGCGCCGCATTCGCGCAGCACGTCGAACATGCGCGAGGGGCGCGTTTCCATCAGGCCGCGCGAGAGCTCCTGCCACACGCGCTCGGCCACCAGCGCATCGGCCTCGCCGGCCGCGACCATCTCTCGCATCAGCGCCATGGTTTCGGGGGCGACGCCGAAGTCGTCGAAGCGGGCGGCGAAGCGCGCCACGCGCAGGATGCGCACCGGGTCTTCGCGGAAGGCGTCGGTCACGTGGCGCAGCACCTTGTCGCGCAGGTCGCGCTGGCCATGGAAGGGGTCGGCCAGCGTTTCCGGCGTGGGGTCGAAGCGGCCATCGGCGCTCACCAGTTCGGCGGGCAGCGCGATGGCGTTGACGGTCAGGTCGCGGCGGGCCAGGTCCTGCTCGAGCGTGACGTCGGGCGCGGCATGCACGGTGAAGCCGCGGTAGCCCGGCGCGCTCTTGCGCTCGGTGCGGGCGAGCGCGTATTCCTCGCGCGTGTCGGGGTGCAGGAACACCGGGAAGTCGCGCCCCACGGGCAGGTAGCCGCGCTTGACCATCTCCTGCGGCGTAGCGCCCACCACCAGCCAGTCGTGGTCGGACACCGGGCGCTGCAGCAGGCGGTCGCGCAGTGCGCCACCGACGAGAAAGATTTTCATGGCCGCAGTTTAGGGATACTCCCCTCTGTCAGAAATAGAACGGTCGTTCGATAATTCGCGATGCAGACCGGGCAATCGTTCGTCATTCGGGCGATCTTCAGCGGCGGTCACAGCCGACGCCCGCATCCGCAGAGGGATATTCAACCAAAAGGATTCACATCATGAAGAAAAGAATGATTGCACTGGCAGCTCTGGGCGCCCTGGCGTCCGGCGGCGCCATGGCGCAACAGGCCGGCGACTGGGTCGTCGGCGCAGGGTGGTTCCATCTGTCACCGCAGGATTCGAGCAAGCCGCTGACCGTGACCTCGCCCGTGCAGAGCGTCCTGGCCGGTTCGGGCGCCAGCGTGAGCGATTCCGACACCCTGGGCCTCAACGCCACCTACTTCATCGACAGCCACTGGGCGGTGGAAGGTGTGTTCGGCGTGCCGCCCAAGTTCAAGCTCAACGGCACCGGCACCCTCGGGCGCGTGGGCCAGCTCGGCGAGGCCCGCCAGTGGAGCCCGACGATCCTGGGCAAGTATTTCTTCAACGAAGGCAACGACGCCTTCCGTCCGTTCGTGGGCCTGGGCGCCACCTATGTCTGGTACAGCGACGTCAAGCTGACCCCGAACCTGCAGGGCGCGCTGGCCTCGCAGTTCCACCAGTCGCCCTTCGCGGTCAACACCACGGCCAAGCTGGACAGCAAGTTCGCACCGGTGATCAACGTGGGCGCGGCCTACCAGTTCGACAAGCACTGGGGCATCTCGTTCTCGGTCTCCTACATCCCGCTGAAGACCAAGGCCAAGCTGACGACGACCTCGATCTACGGCCTGCCGGTTGCGACCAGCGAAGCCAGCCTGAAGCTGAACCCGATCGTCACCTACGTGGCGGCAACCTACCGGTTCTGAACCGGGCTCGCCCTTGCAGCGTTTGAAGCCTTATCGCCCCGTGCGGTAGGGCTCTTCGAACTGCAGGAAATCCTTCTCCGCCAGCCCCGCGTCGATCCAGGCCTTCACGCCCGGCAACGCCTGCACGCGCTCGATGTAGGCCGTGATGTGCGTCGGCACCGGCAGGCCATAGGTCCTGATGCGCGTGCCCACCGGCGCGAAGTAGGCGTCGGCGATGCCGAACTCGCGGCCGAACAGCATCGGGCCGCCGTGGGTGTCGAGCAGGCCGCTCCACATCTGCACGATGCGCGCGAGGTCGCTGGCGACTTCGGGCACTTCCTTCATCAGCCGCGCGCCCACCTCGGGCAGCGAGGCTTCGAGGTTCATGCCGCAATGGTTGCGCAGTCCGCCGAAGCCGGAATGCATCTCGGCGCAGACGCTGCGCGCGCGTGCGCGGTCGGCCTTGGCCTGGGGCCAGAGATGCTTCTCGGGAAAGGTCTCGGCGAGGTATTCGGCGATGGCGAGCGTGTCCCAGATGACGAGGCCGCCGTCTTCCACCAGCACCGGCACCTTGGCCACCGGGTTCAGCGCGCCGATGGTGTGCTTGAACTGCGAATCGGCCTCGAAGGAGTCGAAGCGCACCGCGACTTCCTCGAATTCGATGCCGGCCTGCTTCATCAGTACCCAGGGCCGCATGGACCACGACGAGTAATTCTTGTTGCCGACATAGAGCTTGCGCATAAGGGATCTCCGGTCCGTTGCGGGGGTGAAACAAAGCCTTCGATGCTAGCCGCGCGCCCGACTGCGATTGATGCCGAACGCGGCGCGAATTGATGCAGCTGCGCGCGTTCAGTGCCGGCCGCCGTCCTTGCCGCTCTCGTCCTGCTTCCTGGGCCCCGACACGCGCTCGATCAGGTCCACCAGGCGAGGCACCAGTGCCAGCACGGCGAGCGCCAGCAGCGCGCTGAGCACGGCCGTCAGCTCGCGGCCGAGCCCGCAGGCCATGCCGATGGCGGCGGTCATCCACAGGCCCGCGGCGGTGGTCAGGCCCTGCACGTGGCTCTCGTCCTTGCCCTGCTTGAGGATGGTGCCGGCGCACAGGAAGCCTACGCCGGCCACCAGCCCCTGGATCACGCGGCTCATGTCGGCCGGCACGATGCCGGTCTGTTGCGGCACCAGCACGAACATCGCCGAGCCGATCGCCACCAGCATGTGGGTGCGCACGCCGGCCGCCTTGCCCTGCTGCTCGCGCTCGAAGCCGAGCACGAAGCCCAGCGCGCTCGCCAGCGTCAGGCGCAGCACGATGCGCGTGAGCTGCGCGACATCGCCCACGTCCGAGAACTCGGACGCGAGGGTATCGAGGACCTCGTCGCGCCAGCTCATTTCAGGCCGCCGGGCTCAGGGCAGGTCCTTGTTCGGCTCGGGCTCGGAGGCGTCGCGCGGGCCGACGCGGCCCAGGCGCTCCTTCAGCGACTGCGGCCGGCCGCTGATGATGGCGGCGTAGTTGGTGGTGTTGGCCAGCACCTTCTTCACGTAGTCGCGCGTCTCGTTGAAGGGCACGTTCTCGGCCCAGATGGCGGCGTCGAGCACCGGCCCGTTGCGCCAGCTGCGCGGACGGCCGGGGCCGGCGTTGTAGGCGGCCGCCGCCAGCGCCATCGAGCCGTCGAAGTCGTCGAGCGCAAGCTTCAGGTAGTTGGTGCCGATGGTGATGTTGGTCTCGCGGTCGTTGATCTGGCTCGGCGAGAAGTCGGTCATGCCGATCTTGCGGGCCGTCCAGCGCGCGGTGGCGGGCATGACCTGCATCAGGCCCGAGGCGCCGACGCCGGAGCGCGCGTCCATGATGAAGCGGCTTTCCTGGCGGATCAGGCCGTAGACGTAGGCCGGATCGAGGCCGATGTCCTGGCTCTTGCGCAGCACCGTGTCGTGGAAGGGCATCGGGAAGCGCTGTTCCACGTCGACCACGCCCTTGGTGCGCTCGCTGGTGTTGATGCAGCGGTCCCACACCTCGCGCTGGCAGGCGAAGTCGGCCGCGGCCAGCAGCGCGCGGTCGTCCATGCCGCCCTTGTCGTGCAGGTTGGTGGCGTAGTTCCACTCGCGCGTGCCCTCGGGGCGCAGGCCGATGGCGATGGCGTAGAGGCCGCGCGCCAGCGCGGGGTTGCTGCGCGCGGCGGCCTTCTCTTCGGGGGTGAGCGGGGCGGGGCGCGTGGGCACCACGGTGCGCTGGCCCAGTTCCTCCAGCGCCAGCATCTCGTAGAAGCCGCGCGAGCCGGCGATGCTCTGGTAGAGCTCGCGGGCCTGGGCGCGGCGTTCGTCGCCGCCGGCACTGGCCAGGCCGCGCGCCTTCCAGTAGACCCAGGTGGGGTCGAGCTGGGCGGTCTCGCTCATCGCGTTGATAGCGGGCACCACCTCCTTCCACTGGCCGGCGCGCAGCGCGGCGCGCACGCGCCAGCCGAGCATGTCGTCGGAGAGGTCGCCGTTCTTGGTGACGTTGGCGTAGTAGCTGCCGGCCTGCGGCCACAGCTTGATGGCGGCGGCGCGGCCGATGGTGCCCCAGAGCCAGTTGCGCTCCTCGGCCGAGAGCATCGGGCCCCACTTGCTGTCGAGTTGCGAGGCGGCCAGCTCGGGGTCGGCCATGGCGACCTTGATGAGCGCGAGCACCACCAGCTCCTTGCGCGACTTGGCGGCCACGAAGGCGCGGCCGGTCAGGAACTTGGCCGAGCTCGCGTTGAGCTCCTCGAACAGCGGCAGCGCGTCGGGCGCGGCGATGGCGACGGCGGCGCGCGCGGCCTGCGGGCGGTTGGCCTCCATGGCCAGGCGGGCCTTCTTCCAGACGTCGTTGGTCGACAGCAGCCGGGCGGCGGTCATGCGGTCGGCGGCGGTGAGGCAGCCGTCGTCCAGGTCTTTCTGGGCGAACCAGTTGCGGCGCACCTCGTCGGCCTGCGCCTGCGTGGCGGTGCCGCTGCGCAGCGTATCGACCAGGATCGCGTAGCAGCGCACCTGCGGGTCGTCGCCCATGCGGAAGCCGTCGAGCGAGGCGGAGAAGTTGTCCCAGTCGCGGCGCTGGCCGGTCAGCAGCAGCCAGTCGTTGCGCAGGCGGTCTTCCTGGTAGGTGCCGGGGTAGCGGGCGTAGAAGTCCTGCACTTCGTTGGGTGCGGCTTCCTGCAGACGGGCCTTCAGTTCCCAGTAGGCGGCCCAGGGTTCGAGCGCATGGCCGCGGGCCTGCGGCAGCAGGGCCGTCAGCCGGGCCTTGTCGCCGCGCTGGAAGGCCTGCTTCATCTGGATCAGGACGTCGTCGTTGGTGTTGCTCTGGGCCGCGGCGGGCTGCTGCGAGAGCAGTGCGGCCAAGGCGATGACCGCGGAAAAAACCAGCGCGGGAGCCGCATTGCGCGGATGGCTGCGCTTGGATGCCAAAATGCTTGGGAACTGCATCGGGGGATTATGGACAAGTCAAAGGGTGCCGACACCTCGGCAACGGCGAGTTTTCTTAAGGAACAGTTGAGAAAGGCACTCATCGAGCAACGCCTTGCGATGCCCGACCGGTTGACGCGCGCCGACCTGCTGCAGCGCGTGATGCGGATCTGGCTCGTGGGCCGGCCCGACACGGTGATCGGTGCCTACTGGCCGATCAAGGGCGAGTTCGATCCGCTGCCCGCACTGCACCGCTGGAAGGAAGACGGTGAGCTGATGGAAGAGCCGCAGCGCCGCCGCATCGGACTGCCGGTGATCGACAAAGTTCACAAGACCCTGACCTTCCACGCCTGGTACCCGGGCTGCCAGATGGAAGAGGACGCCTACGGCATCCCCAAGCCCAAGGACACCGAGCTGATCGTGCCGACCCTGCTGTTCGTGCCCTGCGTGGGCTACAGCGCCGGGGGCTACCGGCTGGGCTACGGCGGCGGCTTCTACGACCGCACGCTGGCCGCGCTGGAACCCCGGCCCTTCACGGTGGGGCTGGGCTTCACCAACGGCTTCCTGGAAGACTTCGAGCCCGAGGCGCACGACCTGCCGCTGGACGCCATCCTCAACGACAACGGCGTGGTCTGGCCCACGAGCTGAGCTGCCCGGTAACTCGGTCGTCCGTCAGTCGATGTCGTCGACGGTATCCGGGTCGGGCACCTCGCCGATGGTTTCGCGCGTGGTCACGGCCTGCAGCTGCAGCCAGTCGCAGAAGGCCCGGATCTCGGGGCGCTGCATGCTGCGCGGGCCGGCGATCATCCAGTAGGACATCGGCGAATCCATGCGGTGCTGCGGCAGCACCTCGACCAGATCCCCGTTGGCCAGGCTCTCGGCGATCAGCGAGCTGCGCGCCAGCGTCACGCCCTGGCCGGTGAGGGCGGCCTGCACCATCTGGTAGGCGTAGTTGAAGTAGAGCCAGCGCTTGGGCTGGGCGCGCTCCAGCCCGTTCACCTCGAACCAGCGGCGCCAAGTCAGCCATTCCAGGTGCGTGCGGTGGGCGTCGCCGGCCTCGATGAGCGTGAACCGGGTCATGTCTTCCGGCGTCTTGATCGGCGGGCTGCTCTTGAGCAGCCAGGGGCTGGCCACGGGCGTGAGCGTTTCGCCGAACAGGCGCACGGCGCCGGAGGGCATGGAATCGCGCGGGCCGTAGCGCAGGGCGATGTCCACGTCGGCCACGTCGAGGTCGACCGCCACGTCGCTGGCGTCGATGCGGATGTCGATCTCGGGGTTGTCGCGCTGGAAGGCTTCCAGCCGCGGGATCAGCCACATCGAGGCGAACGAGGCGAAGGTGGTCAGCGACACGCTCTGGCGCCCCGCGCTCTGGCGGATCTGGCGCACGGCCGTGTCGATGCGCGGCAGCGACTGCTGCACCGCCAGCAGCAGCAGGGCGCCGGCGCTGGTGAGCTCCACCGCGCGCGTGTGGCGCAGGAACAGCGCCACGCCCACTTCCTCTTCCAGCGACTGGATCTGGCGGCTCACGGCCGACTGGGTCAGCGCCATTTCCTCGGCGGCCGCCCGGAAGTTCAGGTGGCGGGCCACCGCCTCGAAGGCGCGCAGATGCCCGGCGGAGATCGGGCGGGAGCGCAGATGGGTCTGGGAATGTTGCATGGGTGTGAATCCGGGTCGTCTCGCGGCCAGTCAATTGATGCGAAACCAGCATCAGTAGGCTAACTCGTTTTCATTGGACCGCCAACGCCGCACAAACGATCATTCATTCCCGAACTGCGCAATTGCCTCTTTCTGTCAAGCGCCTCGGCAAAGCCCCAAGGAGTTACACCATGTCCACCGCCGTCTGCACCACCGAATCGCTCTCGTCCCTCTCCGTCCCGGCTCGCGCCGCCACCGTCCCGCCGGCAGTGCGCCGCGGCGCATGGCAGATCGCTCCCGGCGAGGCGATGAGCCTGAAGGCGCGGGCGGCGAGCGTCCTGCGCGTGAAGCAGGGCCGCGTGTGGATCACGCCCGACGCCACGCTCGCCAACCCCAGCGAAGACCTGGTGCTCGCCCCCGGCGAGTCGCTGATGGTGGCCGCGGGCCAGCGCATCGTGATGGAGGCGTGGGATGGCTATGGCGCCACCTACAGCTGGGACAACGCCTGATCGTTCCAGTCCTCCAGGTGCTTGAAAAGGCGGCTTCGGCCGCCTTTTCCTTTTTTGGCGGCCGCTCAGCCGTTGATGTCGAAGCTGGGCACCAGCGCCAGGAAGTGCCTCAGCGCCGCTTCCCCGGTCAGCGCATGCACGCCCGCCATCAGGTCGGGGCCCTCGCATTCCGCCAGCCCCATGCCGAAGCCGCTGTAGCGGCGAACCTCCAGCGGGGCTCGGTGGACCACCCTGACGTCCACATGGCGCGGATCCTTCTCGATCCGCTGCATCAGCGCGCTGACGGCATCGGCCGGGCCCTCCAGGTGCTGGCAGAAGCGCATTCCGTCGAACACCAGGAGGCCCGTGATGCCGTGCAGCGCGTTCTGGGTGCGGGCCCGGGAAACGATCTGGCCCACGGTCTGCGGGGGCAGGCTATGCGTGAGCATGCTGCAGTAGAAGATTTCGTGAAGTGGGAGCGTTGCTTCGTCGGTCATGCGTTCGGAGTCGGAGGGGCGCGCAGAGTGTAGGTGGCCGGGGGAAGCCCTGGGCATGTCAAAAGACACAGGCCGGGCGCCTATAGTGCAGTGTGAAATTCGAGGACTACCCAGCTGCCGCCGCCCCGCCCGTCGGCGCGAATTCGTGCGACCGATGCGCGTTGCGCCGTCTGGACGCCTTCCTGCCGTGCTCGCAGGAGGAATTGAAGACCATCCAGTCCTTCCGCGTGGGCGCCCGCCGCGTGGAGGCCGGCGGCGCGATCATCGAGGAGCACCGGCGCAGCGCGCAGCTGTTCACCCTCTATGCGGGGTGGGCTTTCCGCTACAAGACGCTGAGCGACGGCCGGCGGCAGATCCTGAGCTTTCTGCTTCCCGGCGATTTCCTGGGCCTGCAGGACGAGTTCGCCGACGGCCAGACCCATGGTGTCGAGGCGGTCTCCGACGTCACGCTGTGCGCCTTCTCGCGCGACCGGCTGTGGGAGCTGTTCCATGCCCAGCCCAAGCTCGGCTACGACATCACCTGGCTGGCCGCGCGCGAAGAGAAGATGGTCGACGACAACCTCGTCACCGCCGGCCGGCGCAATGCCGGCGAACGGGTGGCGATGCTGCTGATGCACCTGTACCGCCGGGCGCAGCGCGTAGGCATGGAGCGCGACGGCTGGGTCGAGTTTCCTTTCAACCAGCAGCACATCGCCGACGCGCTGGGGCTTTCGCTGGTGCACACCAACAAGACGCTGCGGCGGCTGCAGCGCCTGGGGCTGTACAAGATCGACGCCGGCTGGCTGCGCATCATGGAGCCGCATGCGCTCGAAGCGCTGGGCGACTACTTCGAGCGGCCGATACGGCCGACACCGCTGTTGTGAGCTCCGCCTTCCGGAGCCGGCGTCTTCAGCGCGCCGCCACCAGCTGGCGCAGATCGTCCTGGTAGGCCTGCAGCCGGCGCACCGCCTGCGCGCGCTGGCTGGCGCTGGTGCTGTTGTGCATGGCCGCGGTGTTGCGGCAGCCTTCCTGCAGCAGGGCCCGCTGCTGGTCGCGCCAGGGGCCGGGCGGCGGCTCGGCGATGCGCTGGATGTAGTCGTGCAGCGCGGCCCGCGCCTCGGCCGGCGGGGTCTTGTTGGCGAGGAAGCCGCGCAGCAGCCTCAGCGCCTCCTGCTGTCGCTTGCGGCGCTCGGCGTCCGCCGGCTTCGGATCGAACACCGACTGCGCGACCTGCTGCTTCAGCAGGTCGCGCTGCTCGTTCGTGAGCCGGCCGTAGAAATCCTCGGTGCGCTCCAGGAACTGGTCGTAGCGCTTCTCGTGCACCTGCGCGGGCGTGCGGTCGAGCCAGTCCTTGCGGTATTCGGCGTTGTTCTTGGCGTACTTGCGCTCCAGTTGCTGCAGCTGGGCCTCGCTCAGGCTCAGAGCCAGCTCGGTGCCGGCGGGTTCGGCGCGCTCGGTCACGGCCAGCAGGCGTTCGCGGATGCGGTCGGACATGGCGCAGACCTGTTCGGGCGTCACCTCGCCCGGGGCCATCGTCTCGGCCTCCTTGAGCAGCGATGCGATGCGCGGCAGCTCGTTCTGCCGGTGCCAGGCCAGCAGCCGGGCGAGCTCGTCGCGCACCTTCGGGGTCTGGGCACCGTCGAAATCGAGGTAGCCGTCGAGCCACCAATAGCTCACCGTGGGCAGGTTGTTGTAGGCCAGCTGGATGGCGCTGCAGGCGCCCAGGGCGGTGGCCACGAGCAGCGCGCCGATAATTCGGCTCATTGCCGAGCAAGTCGCGCAACGAATCCTGGAAAAGAAACGCATGAATCAACCTCCGCAACAGAACAGCGACCACGGACCGATCGACGTCGTCATCATGGCCGCCGGCAAGGGTACCCGCATGAAGAGCAGGCTGCCCAAGGTCCTGCACCGGCTGGGCGGCCGCGCCCTGCTGGCGCACGTGGCGGGCACCGCCGCGCGCATCGGGGCGCGCGACGTGGTGGTGGTCACCGGCCACGGCGCCGACCAGGTCGAGGCCTCGATGGCTGGCGGCATCGGCGATGCCAGCCTGCGCTTCGCGCGCCAGGAGCCGCAGCTGGGCACCGGCCACGCGGTGCAGCAGGCCGCGCCGCTGCTGGCGGACGACGGCACGGTGGTGGTGCTCTCGGGCGACGTGCCGCTCATCGGCGAAGAAACCCTGCGTGCCCTCGTCGCGGCCAGTGCCGGCGGCAAGCTCGCACTGCTGACCATCGAGTTCGACGACCCCTCGGGCTATGGCCGGGTCATCCGCGCAGCGGGCAGCGGCGAGGTGCAGGCCGTGGTCGAGCACAAGGACGCCACCGAGGCCCAGCGCGCGGTGCGCGAGATCTACAGCGGCGTGATGGCCGTGCCCGCGCGGCTGCTCAAGGGCTGGCTCGCGCGGCTGGACAACAACAACGCCCAGGGCGAGTACTACCTGACCGACGTCGTGAAGCTCGCGGCCGCCGACGGCGTGCCCGTGGTCGCGCACATCACCACCGACGCGCTTCAGGTGGCCGGCATCAACAGCCCCGCACAGCTCGCGGCGCTGGAGCGCGCATGGCAGCTGCGCCAGGCGAACGCGCTGATGGAGCAGGGCGTGCGCCTGGCCGACCCGGCGCGCTTCGACCTGCGCGGCACGCTCGAATGCGCGGGCGACGTGGAGATCGACGTCAACTGCGTCTTCGAGGGCGCGGTGTCGCTGGGCGAGGGCGTGCGCATCGGCGCGAACTGCGTGATCGCCAACGCGCGCATCGAGGCCGGCGCGGTGATCCATCCCTTCACCCACATCGAGGGCGAGAAGGCCGGCGTCACCGTCGGCGCGGGCGCGCTGATCGGCCCCTTCGCGCGGCTGCGGCCCGGCGCGCAGCTGGGCGCCGAGGTGCACATCGGCAACTTCGTCGAAGTGAAGAACTCCACGCTGGCCGCCGGCGCCAAGGCCAACCACCTGGCCTACCTGGGCGACGCCACCGTGGGCGAGCGCGTGAACTACGGCGCGGGCAGCATCACCGCCAACTACGACGGCGCCAACAAGCACCGCACCGTGATCGGCGACGACGTGCACGTGGGCAGCAACTGCGTGCTGGTGGCGCCCATCACCATCGGCGCGGGCGGCACCATCGGCGGCGGCTCGACCATCAACAAGTCGACCGAGCCGGGCGCGCTGACCGTGGCGCGCAGCAAGGCGGTGAGCTTCCCGAACTGGAAGCGTCCCCAGAAGAAGCCGAAGGCCTGACGACGGCCTTCAGGCCCCCGATGCCAGCGGCATCCGGGGCTCGAACTTCGCGCGCTTCAGGCTGAAGAAGGCCTTGACGTTGCGCACGTTCGCATCGGCCGTGAACAGGCGCTGCGTGAGCGCGCCGTAGTCCGGCATGTCGCGCGCCGCCACCACCAGCACGAAGTCGGGGCCGGGCGATACGCGCCAGCACTGCTGCACCGCGTCGTCGGCGATCACGCGCGTCTCGAAGGCGTCGAGCGAGGCGGCGTCCTGCCGGTCGAGCGAGATCTCGATCACCGCCTGCAGGCCGTGGCCCAGCACCGCGGCGAGCCGGTCGGGCGACAGCAGCGCCACCTGGCGCTCGATGAGTCCGACGTCGCGCAGCCGCTGCACGCGGCGCAGGCAGGTGGGCGGTGAGATGCCCACGTCGGCGGCCAGGCGCTGGTTGGTCTGGGAGGCGTCGCGCTGCAGGGCGTCGAGCAGGCGGAGGTCGGTTGAATCGAGGGAAATTGATTCCATATTCAATGAAATTATGGAATAAAACTCCAATCATCCGAAATGGAGAAATAAAAGTACGAAATCAATTGAATTTCGAATGCATATTTCTTCCATGCCTTCCTACCATCGAGCCTCTTCTCCATTCAAAGGCAGCTCACCATGTGCGGCATCGTCGGGGCAGCGTCCCATCGCAACATCGTTCCGGTCCTCGTGCAGGGCCTCCAGCGGCTCGAGTACCGCGGCTATGACTCCTGTGGCGTCGCGGTGCATGCCGGCGGCCTGACGCGGGCGCGCACCACCTCGCGCGTGGCCGACCTCGTGGCGCAGGTGCGCGACGACAAGCTCGAGGGCCTCACCGGCATCGCCCACACGCGCTGGGCCACGCACGGCGCGCCGGCGGTGCACAACGCGCATCCGCACTTCAGCCACGGCCCGGGGGCCGACGCGCAGGCCGCGCGGCCGGGCCGCATCGCGCTGGTGCACAACGGCATCATCGAGAACCACGAGAGCCTGCGCGCCGCGCTCGAGGCCAAGGGCTACGCCTTCGAGAGCCAGACCGACACCGAGGTCATCGCCCACCTCGTCGACAGCCTCTACGACGGCGACCTGTTCGAGGCCGTGAAGGCCGCCGTGCTGCAGCTGCACGGCGCCTACGCCATCGCCGTGATCTGCCGCGACGAGCCGCAGCGCGTGGTCGGCGCGCGCGCGGGTTCGCCGCTGATCCTGGGCGCGGGCAAGGACGGCGCCGAGAACTTCCTGGCCAGCGACGCGATGGCCCTTGCCGGCGTGACGGACCAGATCGTCTACCTGGAAGAGGGCGACGTGGTCGACCTGCAGCCCGGCAAGTACTGGATCGTCGACAGGAACCACAAGCCCGTCACTCGCCAGGTGCGCACCGTGCTCGCCCACAGCGGCGCGGCCGAACTGGGCCCGTACCGCCACTACATGCAGAAGGAAATCTTCGAGCAGCCGCGCGCCATCGGCGACACGCTCGAGGGCGTGGAAGGCATCGTGCCCGAGCTGTTCGACGGCATCGGCCAAGACGGTGCCACCGGAGCGAGCGCGCACCGCGTGTTCCAGGACATCGACAAGATCCTGATCCTCGCCTGCGGCACCAGCTACTACAGCGGCTGCACCGCCAAGTACTGGCTCGAAGGCATCGCGAAGATCTCCACGCAGGTCGAGATCGCGAGCGAGTACCGCTACCGCGAATCGGTGCCCGACCCGAAGACGCTGGTCGTCACCATCAGCCAGTCGGGCGAAACGGCCGATACGCTGGCCGCGCTCAAGCACGCTCGCTCGCTGGGCATGGAGCAGACGCTGACCATCTGCAACGTGGCCACCAGCGCGATGGTGCGCGAGTGCAAGCTGGCGTACATCACGCGCGCCGGCGTGGAGATCGGCGTGGCCTCGACCAAGGCCTTCACCACGCAACTGGCGGGGCTCTTCCTGCTCACGCTGGCCATCGCGCAGGCCAAGGGCCGGCTGAGCGATGCCGAGGAGGCGCGCTACCTGAAGGAAATGCGCCACCTGCCCGTCGCGCTGCAGTCGGTGCTCGCGCTGGAGCCGCAGATCATCGGCTGGGCCGAAGACTTCGCGCGCAAGGACAACGCGCTCTTCCTCGGCCGCGGACTGCACTACCCGATCGCGCTGGAAGGCGCGCTCAAGCTCAAGGAAGTGACCTACATCCACGCCGAGGCCTACGCCGCCGGCGAACTCAAGCACGGCCCGCTCGCGCTGGTGACCAGCGAGATGCCCGTGGTGGCCGTGGCCCCCAACGACGCGCTGCTCGAGAAGCTCAAGAGCAACCTGCAGGAAGTGCGCGCCCGCGGCGGCGTGCTCTATGTGCTGGCCGACGGCGACACGAAGATCAGGAGCGGCGAAGGCCTGCACGTGATCCGCATGCCCGAGCACTACGGCGCGCTCTCGCCGATCCTGCACGTGGTGCCGCTGCAGCTGCTGGCGTATCACACGGCCTGCGCGCGGGGGACCGACGTGGACAAGCCGCGCAATCTTGCGAAGAGTGTGACGGTGGAGTGAGGCTGGGGGCGACTGGTGGAAGGGCGTTGAACGCAGCTGGCGCTGACCGCTCCTCGAGAAATGACGCGGTCTGCGTAGTCACTCGGTGAAAACGACCGGCGCCGCACCGATGGCGCCAAAGCGCGGGCCCGAAGCCGTTCGAACGCCCCTCAGCCCAGCCAGCCGCGGATGCGCCGCCCCAGTACTTCCCGGCTGATGCCGTAGCGATCGTGCAGGGTTGGCAACGCACCCGCATCGAGGAAGGCGTCGGGCAGGCCGGCGAGTTCGAAGCGGGCGGGCTGCACACGATGCCGTAGCAGCGCCGACGCCACCGCCTCGCCGAGGCCACCGACCACCGAATGGTTCTCGGCGACGACCACGAGACGGGGCGCCGCGCCGACGGCGGCGACGATGGCGGCTTCATCGAGGGGCTTGATGGTCGGGCAGTGCAGCACGGCCACACCGACGCGGTCGGCGGCCAGGTCCTGCGCCACTTCCAGCGCACGCATGGTGAGGATGCCGCTGGAGATGACCAGCACGTCTGCGCCCTCGCGCAGCATCCTGGCCTTGCCGAGCTCGAAGCGGTAGCCCTCGATCTCGTCCAGAACCAGCGGCACCTGGCCGCGCAGCAGGCGCATGTAGACCGGCCCGGGGTGCTGTGCGATCTGCGGCACGGCCTGCTCGATGTCCAGGGCGTCGCACGGGTCCACGATGGTCAGGCCGGGCACGCCGCGCATCATGGCGATGTCTTCGGTGGCCTGGTGGCTGGGCCCGTAGCCGGTGGTGAGGCCCGGCAGCGCGCAGCAGATCTTGACGTTGAGGTTTTCCTCGGCGATCACCTGGTGGATGAAGTCGTAGGCGCGCCGGGTGCCGAAGACGGCATAGGTGGTCGCGAAGGGCACGAGCCCCTCCTTGGCCAGCCCGCCGGCGGCTCCCATGAGCAGCTGCTCGGCCATGCCCATCTGGAAGAAGCGCTCGGGATAGGCCTGGGCGAAAAGATGCAGGTCCGTGTATTTGGCGAGGTCGGCCGTCAGGCCCACGACCTCGGGCCGATCGGCGGCGTACTCCACCAGGGCCTTGCCGAAGGGGGCCGCCTTGACACGCTGGCCTTCGGAGGCGATGGAGGCGATCATGGCCGACGTCGTCAGCCGGGGCTTTGCTTTCTCTGCGATGGCTTGGCTCATGCCAGGGCTCCTTCGGTGGATGGTTCGGGGCGGCTCGCGTCGAGGATGGCCAGCGCCTGCTGCCATTCGGGCGGGTCGACGCGGATGAAGTGGTTCTTTTCGCGCTGCTCCAGAAAAGGCACGCCCTTGCCCATCAGCGTGTCGAACAGGATCACGCGCGGCTTGGCATCGCGCAGGCCGCGGGCTGCGTCGAAGGCGCTCAGCACGGCCGGCAGGTCGTTGCCGTCCACACGCTGGACGTGCCAGCCGAACGCCGCCCATTTGTCGGCCAGGGGTTCGAAGCCCAGTACCTTGCTCGAAGGGCCGTCGGCCTGCTGATTGTTGATGTCGACCAGGCAGACCAGGTTGTCCAGCCGGTGATGAGCGGCGGCCATGGCGGCCTCCCAGGTCGACCCTTCGTCGAGCTCGCCGTCGGACATCGAGTTGTAGACGAAGGCCGGGTTCTTCTTCTGCTTGAGGCCCAGCGCCATGCCGACGGCAATGACCAGTCCCTGGCCCAGCGAGCCGCCGGAGATCTCCATGCCGGGCGTGTACGCGGCCATGCCGGACATGGGCAGGCGGCTGTCGTCGCCACCGTAGGTCTCGAGTTCGCTCTCGTCGATCACGCCGACCTCGATGAGCGCCGCATAGTGGGCAATCGCGTAGTGACCATGCGAGAGCAGGAAGCGGTCGCGGCCTTCCCATTCGGGCTCGCGGGGACGCAGGGTGAGGGCGTGGCGGTAAGCCACGGCCAGCACGTCGGCCCAGCCCAGGGCCTGGCCGATGTAGCCCTGTCCCTGCACTTCGCCCATGCGCAGGGCGTAACGGCGGATGCGCCAGGCAGCCTGTGCCAGCGCTTGCGTGGCCGTTGAAGGCAACGCCGCGGAATCGGTCATGAATTTCTCCTAGAAGACACGGGGGATGGGGGATCTGGGTCACTTCAGGATGAAGGACGGGAAATACGACACGAGGGCCAGGACGCCAAAGGCGACGAGGTAGAACGGGCCCAGTTCGCGCACGGTCTGCCCGACCTTGACCTTGGCCAGCGCGCTGGTGATGAACAGCGTGGTGCCCACCGGCGGCGTGTACAGGCCGATGGCGAGGTTGACGACCATCATGATCCCGAGCTGGGTCATGTCCATGCCGATGGAATTCGCCAGCGGAACGAACACCGGCGTCAGCAGCAGGATGGCCGCAGGCAGGTCGATGAACATGCCGAGGAAGAGCATGAGCAGGTTCATCAGCAGGATCACGAGCACCTTCGCATGCACGTTCTGCTGCACCCACTGCGCGATGCCCTGGGGCATCTGGTCGAAGGTGAGCAGCCAGCCGATGGCGGCGGAGGCCATGATCACCAGCAGCACCACGCCGGTTGCCAAGCCTGCGTGCACCACCGCGTCGTTCAGGCGCTTCCAGCCCAGGTCGCGATAGATCACCGCCGACACGACGCCCGCATACAGGGTCGACAGAACGGCCACCTCGGTCGGCGTCGCGATGCCGAAGCGCAGGAAGATGATGATGAGCACGGGCAACAGCACCGCGGGCGAGGCGTAAGCCAGATGCCTGCGGAATGCGATGCCGTCGAAGGGCGCGGTCTCGCGCGGGAAGTTGCGGCGCCGGCCCACCCACCAGCACATGAACATGAAGCCGCCGCACATCAGCAGGCCGGGCAGCACGCCGGCGACGAACAGGTCGGCGATCGACGCGTTGGCTGTCAACGCGAAGAGGATCATCGGGATCGACGGCGGGATCAGGATGTCGATGGTGGCGGCCGCCGCCAGCGTGGCCGCCGAGAAGGCCGCGGGGTACCCCAGGCGCTTGTGCCAGGGGATCATGAGCGAGCCGATGGCCGAGGCATCCGCCACCGCCGAGCCCGACACGCCGCCGAACAGCGTGGAGGACAAAACGCCGACCTGGGCGGGGCCGCCGTGGAAGCGCCCCAGCAGCGTGGACAGCACGCCGACCAGCGCTTCGCCCAGCTTGCCGCCCATCATGAGGCTGCCGGTGAGCATGAAGAAAGGGATGGCGATCAGTGGGAAGCTCTGCACCTGCGCGACCATCTGCTGCACCAGCAGGTCGAGAGGCACCTTGTCCGAACTGGCCGCCGCGGCCATGGCTGCCACGAGCAGCGCATGAGCGATGGGCATGGCCGCCACGGCGGCCACCATGAACACGAGAAGAATCAGGGCACTCATGTCGGGTCCTTGTCGTGTTGCGCTTTACCAGTGGGCGGCCGGGACGACCGGCTCCGCGTCGGCTGAAGGCGGCAGCGGCGTGCTGCGCCACGTCTTGACGCCCGATTGCAGGGCCAGCGCCGCGAGCAGGGCCATGCCCCCCATCACGCAGCCATAGGTGACCGAGCCCGGCACTTGCAGGATCGGCGACTTCTCGTCGTGCACGATTTCCAGCATGCGGAAGGTGGCGACCGACAGCGTGCCGTACATCGCCGCCACGACGAGCCAGGCGAACGTGGCAACCACACGGCGTGCGCCAGCAGGCAGCGCGTCCATCAAGAACGTGGTGGCGATGTGCGCGCCCTGCTGCGCGGCGATGACGACGCCGGCCATGACGAGCCAGGGAAACAGCAGCTCGGGCACCTCGTTGGCCCACTCCAGGCTGGAGCCGGTGGCATAGCGCAGCACCGTGTTGACCACGAGGATCAGGAAGATGACGGAGGTCGACAGCCAGAGCACCGCGCGGCAGATGCCGGCGATGACGCCATCGATCCAGCCGTTAGGGGCGTGGACCATGGGGATCTCCTTGGCGTGGCTATCGGTCAGAGCGCCTGGGCGGCCGCAACGACCTTCTTGACGTAGGCACCGATGGGGCCGCTTGCCCACTTGGTGACGACTTCCGCCGTGGCCTTGGCAAAGGGTGCCGGCGCAGGGGTGGTCACCTGTACGCCCTTGGCCTTGAGGTCGGCCAGCAGCTTCTCGTCGGCGTCCTGCGACAGCTTGCGCTGCAGCGCGGTGGCTTCGGTCGAGGCCTCCAGCACGATCCTGCGGTCTGCTTCCGACAGCTTGTCCCAGCTGCGCTTGCTCATCAGGAATGGCGTCATCTGGAACTGGTGATTCGTCATGGCCAGGTGCTTCTGCACTTCGTAGAGCTTGCTGGCGTGGAAATTCACGAGCGGGTTCTCCTGCCCATCGACCACTCCCTGCTGCAGGGCCACGTACAGCTCGGCGAACTTGATCTGCTGAGCCTCGGCGCCGAGCGCCTTCATGATGTCGACCAGGGTCGCATCCGGCGGCACGCGCATCTTCAGGCCCTTGAGGTCCTCGGGGCCGTTGATCGGGCGCTTGCTGTTGGTCATCTGCCGGATGCCGTTGTCCCAGGTACCCAGCAGCACCATGCCTTTTTCGGCCGAACGGTCGGCCAGTTCCTTGCCGAGCGGGCCGTCGAGCACCTTGAAGGCAGCCGCCGGGCTGGCGAACAGGAAGGGCATGCCGTAAGCGGCGTACTCGGGCACCGCATTGGCCACCGCACCCTGCGAGTTCGCGCTGATGTCGAGAGCACCGGTGCGCAGTGCGGTGACCATGGCAGCGTCGTCGCCCAACTGGCCGGAAGGTGCGACCTGCACCTCGATGCGGCCGCCTGACCTGGCCTTGACGACCTCGGCGAACTTCACGGCCGCTTCATGCCGCGGATTGCCGATCGCGGCGCCGTGGCCGAGCGTGAGCTTGACTGTCTGTGCGGCGGCGCCCGCAGCGCAGAGCAGGCCGAGGGAGGTGGCAAGCACGCTGCGGATGAAATGTTGGCGGTTCATGCGATGTCTCCTGGATTTTGTTGATGGAGTGAGGTGTCGGTCAGTGAATCAGCATGCCGCCGTTCACGTCGAGGGTGATGCCCGTGCAGTAGGCGGCCAGGTCGCTGGCCAGGAAGACGCAGGCGCCGGCTACGTCCTTGGCCTGGCCCAGGCGAGCCAGGGGAATGGTGTCCTCGATTTCCTTCTTGCGGTCCGGGCTCAGCTTGCCCTGCGTGATGTCGGTCTCGATCAAGCCGGGGGTGATGCAGTTGACGCGGATGCCTTCGACGCCGAACTCACGCGCCATCGCACGCGCCAGGCCGAGCACGCCCGCCTTGGCGGCCGAGTAGTGCGGCCCCCCGAAGATGCCGCCGCCGCGCTGCGCCGACACGGACGAGATGCAGACGATCGAACCGCCCTGTGCGCCGCGCATGGCGGGCAGCACTGCCTGCGACATGTAGAGCGTGCCGCGCAGGCTGACGTCCAGGATCCGGTCATAGTCGGCCCCCGTGATGTCCAGGGTCTTCACCGGCTGGGTGATGCCGGCATTGTTGATGAGGACATCGATGCGCCCGAAGGCCGCGACCGTTGCGGCTGCCGCTGCGATGCAGGCGTTCTTGTCGGTCACGTCGCCGACCACACCGAGGTGGCCTTCGCCCAGGCGAGCTGCAGCCGCCTGCGGTTCCGCCCGTTCGAGGTCCATGATGACCACGCGCGCGCCCTGCGCGGCCATTTCTCGCGCAGTGGCGAAGCCCAGTCCGTTGATGCCGGCACCGCCGGTGATCAGCGCGACCTTGTCCTTGAGCAGCATGTCTTCGATCTCCTGAGTTCTGAGTAAGGGGTCCGCAGCGGCCGTAGGTGGCGCGCCTCTCGGGACGGAGCGAATGGTCGATCGGGCTGAAGATGAAGACAAGCGATATCTCGTCAAGCTAGGATGAAGGATGTTCATCTGAGCGCGGGGGAAACCCGATGTCGTCGATCCCAGCCATTGCCAACCTCCTCGCATTCGAGAGCGTCGCGCGACGACGCAGCTTTGCGCTCGCCGCCGCGGAACTGCACCTGACGCCTTCTGCGGTCAGCCACCAGATCGCACGCCTGGAGTCGGACCTTGGCGTGCGCCTGTTTGAGCGCAGCGCGCATGGGGTGCGCCTGAGCTATGCGGGGACTCGCTACCTCGATCGCGTAGGCGGCGCGTTGTCGGCCATCTCCACGGCCACCGAAGACCTGCGCGAAGGAGTCGGCAACAGCCTGTACGTCCATTGCGCGCCCAGCATCGCTAGCCTGTGGCTCATGCCGCGCCTGCGCCGCTTCGCACAGGCGCACCCCGACATCTCGCTGAACCTGTCGGCCGCCCACACGCAGAGCGACTTCGCGCTGGGCCAGGCCGACATCGACATCCGCTATGGCGTGCCGCAATGGGGCAACCTGGTGGTCGAGCCGCTGTTCGAGGAACGCATCGTGCCGCTCGCGAGCCCGGAGTTCGTCCGCGAGCGTCGCCTGTCCAGGATCGATCAACTCCTGGACATGCCCTTGATCCAAAGCAACGTCAGCATCGTCCAATGGTCGGACTGGCTGCAGGCGTTTTCAGACAAGCGCGCCCCGGAGCGCTACGCCTTGCGTTTCGACCGCGCCCAAATGTCGCTGGACGCGGCAACGCAAGGGCTGGGTATCGCGCTGGAGAGCGACGTCAATGCCGCAGGTCACCTCGCCGAGCGCAAGCTCAAGCCGGTGTTCGGCCTGGACAAGGCGATCAGGGTCAAGGCACATTTTCTGGTCTATCCCCAGCGCCATGCCGGGCGTCCGGCGGTGGAGGCGTTTCTGGCGTGGGTGCATTCCGAAGCCGCGAGGCAGCGGGTGCGGCGCGCCTGAGTGGCGAGGCCGCGCCCGCAGCAACGCCCGCCTCCGCCTGCAAGGCCTCGAGGCCGCCGGCGACCGGTCCGAGCGGCGCAACCCGAGATGCGATTGACAGGAGGCGCCTCGGAAGCCAGCCGCAGGTTGGTCCAGTAGGCTTGAACGTGGGGCCGGGGCTGGTCGAGGCTGCGAATTCTGGTGCAAGCATCTGACAGAGTAGGCGAGAGTAGATCGCACGGTGAACGAAGGCTCGGCTCAGTTGCCGCCCGCAGGAAGTCGTCCCGCGCACCACAGAGTCCGCGAAGCCGGAGCCGATCCATTTTCATGATGCGTTGAGGTGTGCGAACAGCATCTCGACCTTCTTCCTGTCCCTGCGCGACTGGCTGTACTCCGGTGTCTTTGCGATGGACTGTGCCGTCTCGCGGGTATCGCGATCCCGAAGTCGCGCGCGGATCGCATGACAGCTCTGCTTGGATCGAGCGGCAGGCCTGTCGAGATAGTCAAATTGGCGCTCTGAGCCAGGATGACCTTGCGAACGATCACGAGATGCTGCAGCACGGTCTTGTGACGCACGACGCTCTGCATGCCGGGTGCCAGTCGCGTCAGATCCAGACGAGCCTGCGCCTCTTCGAGATCAGGCCGCCGCGGCCACGCGCGCCACGACATCGCGGACCATCCACTCCGGGCTGGCGAACACCGGCTTGCCGGTGGCTTCGGCGAGTGGCGCAGCCAAGTGGGCGAGCGAGGCCTGTGCCAGCACCAGCCGGTCGGCGCGTGCAGCGAGGGCAAGCGCCGATTCCGTCACCAGTGCATCGTGGATTTCGCGCCGGCCGGCGGAAAGCGCGTCGAATGCACCGTCGACCAGCACGCACTCGGCCTTCACCCGCGCGCCGGACGCCGCGGCATGTTCGGCCAGCAGCGAACGGCTCGGCTCCAGCGTCGAGCGCGCCGTGTACAGCAGGCCGACACGGCCATCGCAGCGGGCCGCCTCGGCGTACATCGCGTCGTCGATCTTCACGATGGGCACCGGCACCAGTGGCCGCGCCGCATCGATGGCGGGAGAGGTTGAGGAGCAGGTGAAGACGATCAGGTCCGCGCCCGCGTCGGCGGCCAGCGTGGCCAGCGTGACTATGCGCCGCGTAATGGCGGGCGACGGTCCGTCTCGCAGCAGGTCCTGCAGCACGCTTTCGTCGAGCAGGTGGAAGCAGCGCTGCTGTGGCAGCTCGGCCTGGAAGCGCGGCCGGAAACGCTCGACCAGCAGGGCCACGGTGTGGATGAAGGCGATGGAACGGATCATGGGGTTCTCAGTGATCTTTGAGGGGAAGCGCGAGACGCGCACCGGCGGCCGCCAGTACGCCCGCGGCCCAGAACACGCCGGCCGCGCCAACCAGCGAACCGGCCGCGCCCGACACCAAGGGAATGCCGACGCTGGATGCGTTGTTCACGATCACGCGCATCGCCACTGCTTCGCCATAGCGGTGCTGCGGCGCGAGCCGGTGCAGCAGGCTCATGACCATGGGCTGAGTGCTGCCGAGGCTGAAGCCCAGCAGCGCCGAGCACAGGCCCATGGCGAGCGGCGCCTGCACCAGCGGATAGACGGCGAACAGCAGCGCGGTGGCGACCATCGCGCCGAGCAGGACGGCCCATTCGCGCAACTGCGCGGCCACAAGCGGCGCCAGCAGCCGGACGGCGGCGGCGCCGATGCCGAAGGCGCCCAGGATGCTGCCGATCACCGATGCGGGCACGCCGCGCTCATGACCGAGCACGGGCACGACGAAGGTGTGCACGTCCCAGCAGCACGACAGCAGGCCGGTCAACAGCAGCAGCCGGCGCAGGCCGGCATGGCGCCAGAGGTCCCGGACGCTGCGCTCGCTGGTGGGCGCTTCGTGCAGCGGGGACGCATGATCGACCGCCCCTCGCACGGCTAGCCAGGCCAGCAGCGGCAGTGGCGCCAGCCCCAGGAGCGCGACGCGGATTCCGGCGCTGTCGATGAGGAACCCGGCCATCAGCGGGCCCAGGACATTCGACAAGGCCAGGCCGATCGCCAGCCACGAGAACGCTTGGCGAAGCGAGGCCGCCTCGCCCGCGACTCGCGGAACATGGCGCTGGACCGCAATGATCACGACGCCGCCCGCGCCGCCGGTGAGAAGCGCGCTGGCGCACAACACCGGCAACACCGGCCACGCCGCGGCCATGGCGCAGGCCGCCGTGGCGACCACCACGGCCATCGCGACCGGCCGCTTCAGCCCGCTGCGTTCGCAGTAGCGGCCCGCGGGTAGTGCGAGAAACACCTGGGCGAGCGCGAAGAGCGCGATCAGGCCGCCCACTGCCGCCTCGCCATGCCCCAGTCGCAGCGACTGCAGCGGCATGGCCATCCGCAGGCCGGTCACGCAGGCGTTGACGAACAACTGGGCGAGTACCAGCCTCGCCAGCTCACCGGCCGGAAGTTGAAAAGGGGACACGCGGTGGACTGCTAGAAGTCGGCGACTTGGCCCCAGGCCGACTTCGCGAAGCGCGCCGGGTTGTAGGGCGCCGGATCGAAGATGGGTGGCGCACCCGTCGCCAGGTCGGCGATCAGGTGGCCCGCGCCGGGGCCGATGCCGAAGCCGTGGCCCGAGAATCCCGCGGCCAGGATGAAGCCGGGGATCTGCGGCACCTCGCCGATGCCCGGAACGCCGTCCGGTGTGCTGTCGACAAAGCCAGCCCAGGCGTTGGCGATGCCCGCCCGGCCCAACGCCGGCAGCAGTTCGGCCGCACGGTGGAAAGTCTGCTTCACCGCCGCGGCATCCGGCCTGGGGTCGAGCACACGCACCCGCTCCATGGGCGTGGGCGCATCCAGCCGCCACCTTGCCAGCGTTTCGTGGCCGCCGCGGATGCCCTCCAGACCGCCTGGAAAAACGTTGCGCCAGCGCTTGGCGAACATTGGCAGGAATTGCGGCGCAAAGCGCAGCAGCTGCGCTGTCGGGTCCACGCGTCCGCGCCCGCTGATGGCGAGGTTGTAGCTGCCGTCGCTGCGCTGCGTAACGGACACGCGCGCGGTGTGCAGCGCAGCCGGCAGTCGCTCGGCCACGGATGACACGCGCACGATGGTCTGGCGAACCGTGGCCTGGGGAAACCTGATGCCCAGCTGGCGCAGGAAGGACGAAGCCCATGCGCCGCCGGCGTAGACGGCCATGCGGGTCCTGATGGTGCCGGCCTCGGTGACCACGCCGGCGAGGCGGCCTCCCTCGCGCTCGATGCCGCGCACGGCGCAGTTCTGATTCACCGTGCCGCCGAGTTTCATGAGCGCCGCGGCCACTGCGGGCGCTGCCTTCGACGGGTCGGCCGTGCCGTCGCTGGGCGAGAACACGCCACCCTTCCACGCGCGGCCGGTGGCCCGGCCCCGCTCGCTGGCATCGCGGCCGCTGAGCATGTGCGTCTTCACGCCGGCCGTCTTCGCGAATTCGCCCCATTTGGCCCAGCGGGCGATCTCGTCCTCGTCGTCGCTGAGGTAGAGCAGTCCGCAGCGGTTGAAGCCCGTGTCCTCGCCCGTGTCCGCTGCGAACTGCTGCCAAAGATCGAGGCTGCGGGTGGCCATGGGCAGCTCGCGTGCATCGCGGTTCTGCTGGCGGCACCATCCCCAGTTGCGGCTCGACTGCTCGGCACCGATGCGACCCTTCTCGACGAGCGCTACCGACAGGCCGCGACGGGCCATGTAGTAGGCCGTGAAGACACCGATGATCCCGCCGCCAATGACGACGGCGTCGGCATGGCGCGGCAGTGTGGAGGAGGTCTCGATGAGACGCAAGGGCTGGGCCATGGATGGATCGCTATCGTTTGTTCAGGCTGCCGTGCGTTGCACGACGTAGGGCTTGCGATGCGTGCGACGCGGCTGTCGCCGATTGCCACAGCTTAAGGGGGGTCATGAAGAGGTTGGTGCCGTTGCGTGGCCATAAACCCGCAGCATTGATCGCTATCGGCACCTCTGCCGGCACATGCTGCGGCAGTTGTGGAGCGGATCTCGGCAGATGAGGCTTTGCCGGCGCCGCTTTCCCACGGCGGACACGCCCGACCCCGGAGCGATCAATTGGCGCGCTGAAAGATTTCGGCAAGGTCGCACAGATCCCAGTTGCCGCCTGTCAACACCACACAGACCTTTTCCTCTGGCGTCACTTTGAGTCCTTTCGCCAGCAGCGCGCCAATGCCGATCGAGGCAGCCGGTTCTGCAATCAGCTTGGCGTCCTTGGCCAGCATGCGCATGCCCTCGATGATGTGTTCGTCCTCGACCAGCACGATCTCGTCGACGTACCTTTCGATGATGGGGTAGGGGTTCTGGCCTGGCACACTGATACGCAAACCGTCGGCGATCGTGTTCTTCAGCGGCAGTGAAGTGCGCTCCTTGTTGATGCGGCTATGGAAGTACTTGGGGGTCAGCGCTGGTTCCGCGCCCACCACACGCACGGAGGGTCTGGTTTCCTTGATGGCGGTGGCGATGCCGGAAATGAGACCCCCGCCCCCCATAGGGATGATGACGGTGTCGACGTCGGCCAGGTCTTCCAGGATTTCGCAGCCTATGGTTCCCTGGCCCGCCATGACCGTGGGATCCTCGAATGCGTGCACCACGGCGTAGTGGTTTTCTGCCGCGATCTCGTAAACCCGTTTCCATCGCGCCGCGGTGTCGCCGTCGAACAGAATCACCTCCGCGCCGAGCGCCCGGGTGTTCTCCACCTTGATTTTCGGGGTGGTGACGGGCACCACCAGAAGCGCCTTGACGCCCAGCATCCGCGCCGCGTAGGCCAGCCCCTGGGCATGGTTGCCTGAAGACGTGGCGATGATGCCGTTGTCAATCGCCTCGCGGGGCAGCGACAAGGCCTTGTTCAGCGCGCCGCGGATCTTGAAGGCCCCGGTGATCTGCAGCGTCTCGGGTTTGAGGTACACCTCGCACCCGAGCGTGGTCTCCATCTTCTCGACGCGCAGCAAGGGCGTGTGACGGATGTGTGGTTTCAGTCGCTCCCGCGCTTGGTGGATGTCGCGAAGGGTGGGGTGCTCGAGCAGGGGCGTCATGATTGAATGAACTCAAAAGCCGTGCCGGTGTTGCTGGCCATGGCGTTGCGATAGATCAGGTGCGACGTCGTGTTGTCCTGGATGGCCATGCCCGTCGAGTCGAAGATCGTGATCTCGTCGTCGGACTCGCGCCCCGGCTTCTTGCCCAGCAGGACCTCGCCGATCTCGGCGTGGATGTCGTGCTTGCTGATGATGTTCTTGTGCAGCGGATGCCAGGTTTCGCCTTTCTCGACGCATTGCGCAATCGAATCGTTGACGATCTTGGCGTTCCTGAAGATCTCGGGCTCCAGCTCCTGCTTGCCTTGCGTGTCCGTGCCAATGGCGACGATATGCGTGCCAGGTCGGACCCAGGCGGCTTCCACCAGCGAACCTTTGCCGCGGGTGGTAGTGACTAGGATGTCCGCCTGCTCCACAGCGTCTTGTTTGGAGCGGGCCATCACCACCGGAATGCCGAACTCGCGCTCGATATCGGCCTTGTATTGCGCGAGCGTCTGGGGGTGGGGGCTCCAGGCATGGATGGTATCGATCGTCATCACCTCCCGGATCGCGCGGATCTGCATCCGGGCCTGATTGCCGGTCCCGATGGAGGCGATGGTCTTCGCGTCCTTGCGGGCCAGCGCCTTCACCGAAACGGCCCCGGCGGCGCCTGTTCTCAAGCCGGTGACAAGGCTGCCATCCATCACGCAAATGAGCGCGCAGGTTCTGGCGTCGAACAGGAGGATGGTTCCCATGCCGCTGGGCACGCCGTGCTCGGTGGGGTTGTTCGGGAATCCCCCGGACGAGGTCTTCATCGAGATGATCTCGTTGGCCTCGCAGTACCCTATCTTGAAGTCGATTTCGCCCCGGGGTGGTGGGAAGTGGAGGCATGTGTAGGCCGGTTGAATCACCTGGCCGCTGCTGAAGGCTTTGTACGCCTGCTCCACCGTCCCAATGACTTCCTTCATGGAAATCAGGCTCCCTACATTCTCTTTGTTCAGCAACAGTGTCTTCATCGGTGTGATCTGTCCATGAATCAAGGGCTCGGGGCGACTGCCATCGGTGGCGCCGCGCGTGGTGTGGGGACCATAGGCGAAGGGGCGCCGGCCTGGTGCGGCAAACCCGGAACCGGTCTAGAAATCAGCCACCTTGCCCCACATCGACTTCTTGAACCGTGCGGGGTCGAAAGGCGCGGGATCGAGTATTGGCTTGGCCCCGGACACCAGGTCGGCGATCAGGTGCCCTGCGCCGGGACCGATGCCGAAACCGTGGCCCGAAAAGCCCGCAGCCAGGATGAGCCCGGGAACCTGCGGCAGCTCGCCGATCCCCGGCACGCCGTCGGGCGTGCTGTCGATGTAGCCAGCCCAGGTGTTGGCGATGCGGGCTCCGCGCAGCGCAGGCAACAAGTCGACGGCACGGCGGTGGGTTTCGCGGACACCTGCAGGGTCGGGCTTCGGGTCGAGGATGCGCGCCCGTTCCATCGGTGTGGGCGCGTCCAGCTTCCATCGAGCCCGGGTTTCGTGGCCCCAGCGGATGCCCTCCAGGCCGCCGGGAAACACGTTGCGCCAGCGCTTGGCGAACATCGGGATGAATTGCGGCGCGAAGCGCACCAGCTGCGCTGTGGGGTCGGCGCGCCCTCGCCCGCTGATGGCCAGGACGTAGTGTCCGTCGGGGCGGCGCGTGACGGCGACGCGCGGGCTCGTCAAGGCGGCCGGCAGGCTCTGATCCACCGGCGCCAGTCGTACGATCGATTGGCGAATCGTGGCGACCGGAAACTGCACACCGAGCTGGTTGCAGAACGAGGACGCCCATGCGCCGCCTGCGAGCACGGCGCTGCGGGTCTTGATGGTCCCCGCTTCGGTCACCACGCCGCAGAGCCGGCCGCCTTGCATCTCGATGCCACGCGCGGCGCAGTTCTGGTGCACCGTGCCGCCAAGTTTCATGAGCGCGGCTGCCACGGCGGGCGCTGCCTTGGCCGGATCGGCCGTGCCGTCGCTGGGTGAGAAGACGCCGCCTTTCCACGCGCGGCCGGTCGCTTGGCCGCGCTCGGAGGCCTCGCGGCCGCTCAGCATGTGCGTGGTCACGCCAACGGTCGTCGCGAACTCGCGCCATTTGGCCCAACCGGCAATCTGGGCTTCGTCGTTGCTGAGATACAGCAGGCCGCAGCGCTTGAAGCCCGTGTCTTCGCCGCTGTCTGCGGCAAACTGATCCCACAGCTCAAGGCTCCGGGTGGACATGGGCAGTTCGCGCGCATCGCGATTCTGCTGACGGCACCACCCCCAGTTCCGGCTCGATTGCTCGGCGCCCACGCGCCCCTTTTCCACGAGAGCGACCTTCATGCCGCGCTTGGCCAGGAAGTAGGCAGTGAATGCTCCAATGATGCCGGCGCCGATGACGACGACGTCCGCATGGGTCGGCAGATCGGGGCTGGACTCAACGGGAAACAGTGGTGCAGGCATTCTCGGGATGTCCGTGAAGGGGCGGTGAAAACGTGAAATATGTTTATTTCGATTGTTGGCAGATCCTGCTGGATCAGTAGCCAAGGACTGCCTTGGTCTCGAGATATTCCTCAAGCCCGTGAATGCCGTATTCGCGGCCATTGCCGGACCGCTTGAATCCGCCGAACGGCGCATGGCTGTTCCAAGCCGGATAGTTGATATGCACCTGGCCGGCGCGAAGTTGCATGGCTACGCGCTGCGCTCGCTCCCGATCGCCAGACTGCACGTTCGCACCGAGGCCATAGACCGTGTCGTTCGCAATCGCAATGGCCTCTTTCTCGTCCCGATAAGGAATGATGACCAGCACGGGACCGAATATTTCTTCCTGCGCCACTCTCATGTCGGGCGTCACATCGGAAAACACGGTCGGCTGTGCAAAATAGCCACGCGTCAAGCCGGCGGGCCTGCCCAGACCGCCGCAGACCAGCTTGGCGCCCTGTTCGATTCCGCTGGCGATCAGCTCCTGCACCCTCGCATACTGCGCAGCGTTTGCGATCGGGCCCATCGACGTCTTTGCGTCGCGCGGATCGCCAACCGTGATGCCCGCTGCCGCCGCTTGTGCCAATGCTTCCACCTCGGCCAACCGCGACGCGGGCACCAGCATCCGTGTCGGCGCACTGCACGACTGGCCCGCATTGCGCATTCCTGCCAGCACGCCCTTTGCCACGCCCCGTTCAAAGTCGGCGTCGTCCAGAAACAGGTTCGGCGACTTGCCGCCCAGTTCCTGCACGACGCGTTTCACCGTCACCGCAGCTGCTTGGGCCACGAGCACACCGGCTCGCGTCGATCCGGTGATGGAGATCATGTCGACATCGGGGTGCGCCGCCAACGACGCACCGACCACCTCCCCCCTGCCCCCGACCAGATTGAAGACACCTGCCGGCGTGCCGGCGTCGTGCATCACTTGCGCGAAAAGCTGCGCACTGTACGGCGACAACTCACTGGGCTTCAGGACGATCGTGCAGCCCGCGGCGATCGCCGGTGCGACCTTGGCGGTGATCTGATACAGCGGCCAGTTCCATGGCGTGATCAGGGCGCATACGCCGATCGGCTCTTTCGAAATGGCAACGCTGCCATCCGAGGAAAGAAACTTGTAGCGCTGAAGCACTTCCATCTGGGCACGGACATGCGCAATCCCGAATGGCACATGGGCGGTCCTGGCGAATCCGATGGGAGCCCCCATCTCCGCCACGATGGCTTGCGCGAACAACTCCGCGCGCTCCTCCAGAAGCGCCAGGATTCGCCCCAGGAGCGCAAGCCGCTCCTCGACGGAACTTTGTGAAAACGCCTCGAAAGCGCGCCGGGCCGCAGCGACGGCCAGGTCCACGTCGGTCGATGAGCCGGCTGCGACGTGTCCGATGATCTCTTCGGTAAACGGATCGACGACCGCAATACCCGCGGCATGAGTGCGGTCCTGCCAGCACCCATCGATGTAGAAGCGGGCGTCGTCCATGCGTGGTTCAGCTGTCATCACGGGGCTTTCCGTCAAGCGGTGACCCACACCTTGCGAACGGTCTCGATGGTGCGCCACGTTCCGACATAGCCCGGCTTCATGATGAAGCAGTCGCCGGCCTTGTAGGTCAACGGGGGCTGGCCTTGCTCGGTGATCTCCACCACGCCCGAAAGGATCAGGCAGAACTCCCACGTCTCTCCCTTGATGGAGTGATTGACGCCCACCGTCGACTCGAACACGCCGGCGCGCACCTTGCCGTCTTTGGCGCTGTCGACGTCCCAGTTGCGGCATACGACATCGCCCTCGATGACGCGCTCCGCCGGCGGCCGGTATTCACGCGGTTCACCGAGTTGGTCGAGGTTGAAAGGGACAAGAAGCTTGGACATGTGAAACCCTGTTCGCGTTGGTCGGATGGTGGATCGATGCTAGAAAAAATCCGGCCCCGTTGATGCTGAACCATGGGTCGACAACAGCGGGAAATATGTCTTTGCGAGCGCGCACTGATGGATCGTGCGGTGGCCGTTGATTCGCCGAGACGGAGGTGCCGTCTACCGTTCGATCCGGTAGCCTGCCGTCCGGGTTTTCTCGACGCAGCCAGGGCGAAACGATGCGCTATTGCAGCTGCCCTTGGCACACGTACTTGATGTGCATGTAGTCGTCCAGCCCGTACACCGAGCCTTCGCGGCCGTAGCCCGACTCCTTCACGCCGCCGAAGGGCGCGGCCTCGGCCGCCAGCGCGCCTTCGTTGACTCCGACGATGCCCGACTCCAGCGCCTCGGTCACCCGCCAGATGCGCCGTGCGTCCGTCGAATAGAAATACGCCGCGAGTCCGAAGGGCGTGTCGTTGGCGGCCGCGATGACCTGCGCCTCCGTCTCGAAGCGCGTGACCGGCACCACGGGGCCGAAGGTCTCCTCGCAGCTGCATTCCATCGTCGCGTCGGCGTTCACCAGCACCGTGGGCGCGAAATAGTTGGGGCCGTCGCAGCGCGCGTCGCGCAGCCGCTTGCCGCCGACCACGATGCACGCGCCGCGTGCGACCGCGTCGCGCACATGGCGCTCGATCTTCTCCACCGCGCGCGCGTTGATCATCGGCCCGATCTGCGAATCCGCCTGCGTGGCTGGCCCTACCTTGAGTGCGCCGACCCGCGCGGCCAGCTTGTCGACGAAGGCGTCGTGCACGCTCGCCTGCACGAACACCCGGTTCGGGCACACGCAGGTCTGGCCGCCGTTGCGGAACTTGGCGGCCATCAGGCCTTCGACCGCCGCGTCGAGATCGGCGTCGTCGAACACGATGAAGGGGGCATTGCCGCCGAGTTCGAGCGACAGCTTCTTCAGCGTGTCGGCCGAGCGACGCGCGAGGTGCTTGCCCACGGGCGTGGAGCCGGTGAAGGTGATCTTGCGGACGCGTGAGTCGTCGAGCCAGGCATCGACCACCTCGGGCGTGCGTTCGCGCGAGGCGGTCACGATGTTGAGTACGCCCGGCGGTACGCCGGCTTCAGATGCGAGCGCGACGAGTGCCAGCGAAGTCAGCGGCGTGTCCTCGGCCGGCTTGCACACCACGGTGCAGCCTGCGGCGAGGGCCGGAGCGATCTTGCGCGCGATCATCGCGGCCGGAAAGTTCCAAGGCGTGATCGCTGCAACCACACCGACGGGCTCCTTCAGTGCGAGCATGCGGCGGCCCGTCACGGGTGCCGGGATGATGTCGCCATTGGCGCGCGTCGCCTCTTCAGCGAACCATTCGATGTAGCTGGCCGCATAGGCAACCTCGCCTCGGCCTTCCGCCAGCGGCTTGCCTTGTTCGCGGGAGATGAGTCGGCCCAGGTCTTCCTGGTGCGCGAGCACGAGATCATTCCAGCGCTTGAGGATCTGCGCGCGCTGCTTCGCGGGCACCGCACGCCATGCGGGAAAGGCTGCATGCGCGGCATCGACGGCGGCACGCGCATCGGCGGCCGTGCCGTCGGGCACGCTCGCGAACACGCCATCGGTCGCGGGGTCGCTCACATCGAGGCGACGGCCGTCGCCGGCTTCGCGCCATTCGGCGCCGATCAGATGCCGGCCCGGCATCAGGCTCTTGTTTTCGATTTCGAGAGTCATATGGAGTAGGGAGCTTTCTTCAGGATGCGGCCACACGTTCGGCGATAGCGATGCCCACCTCGGTGGTGGTCGCCGAGCCGCCGAGGTCGCGCGTGCGCGGGCCGTCGCGCAGTACCGATTCGATCGCGCCCAGGATGGCGTCGTGCGCCGCGCGGCCCGCGCCCTGGCCCTGGGTGAGGAAGTCCAGCATCAGTGCGCCGGACCAGATCATCGCGATCGGGTTGGCAATGTTCTGGCCGTAGATGTCGGGCGCCGAGCCGTGCACCGGCTCGAAGAGCGAGGGGAATCTGCGCTCCGGATTGAGGTTGGCCGAAGGCGCGAGGCCGATGGTGCCGGTGGTCGCGGGGCCGAGGTCGGAGAGGATGTCGCCGAACAGGTTGCTCGCCACCACCACGTCGAAGCGCGTGGGCTGCAGCACGAAGCGCGCCGACAGGATGTCGATGTGCTGCTTGTCGGCCGTCACCTCGGGGTAGTCGCGGCCGACCGCGTCGGCGCGCCTGTCCCACCAGGGCATGCTGATCGCGATGCCGTTGCTCTTGGTGGCTACCGTCAGGTGCTTGCGCCTGCGGGCGCGCGCGGTCTCGTAGGCGAAGCGCAGCACGCGGTCGGCGCCGTGGCGGGAGAACACCGATTCCTGGATCACGATCTCGCGCTCGGTACCCTCGTACATCACGCCGCCGAGCGAGGTGTATTCGCCCTCGGTGTTCTCGCGCACCACGAGGTAGTCGATGTCGCCGGGCTTGCGGCCGGCCAGCGGGCAGGGGACGCCCTCGAACAGGCGCACCGGCCGCAGGTTGATGTACTGGTCGAACTCGCGGCGGAACTTCAGCAGCGAACCCCAGAGGGAGATGTGGTCGGGCACCGTCGCCGGCCAGCCGACCGCGCCGAAGTACAGCGCGTCGACGCCCTTGAGCTGCTCCTTCCAGTCGTCAGGCATCATCTGGCCGTGCGCGGCGTAGTAGTCGGCGCTGGCCCAGTCGAAGGCGCGGCAGTCGAGTTCGAAGCCGAAGCGCGCCGAGGCGGCCTGCACCACGCGCAGGCCCTCGGGCATCACCTCCTTGCCGATGCCGTCGCCGGCGATCAGCGCAATGCGGAAGGTCGGTGTCATCTCTGTCTTTCTCATGATGCGACGGTGGCCGTTGCTGCCGCGCGGTCCACGTCGTCGAGCCAGCCCTGGCGCAGCTCGGGGACGGAGCGCGCCAGCAGCTCGTAGTAGGGGTGGTGCGGGCCACGGTCGTAGTCGGCGCGTGCCACCTGCGCGAGCTTGCGGCCGTGCTGCATCACGACGATCTCGTCGCACACCGCGCGCACCGTGTGCAGGTCGTGGCTGATGAAGAGGTACGACACGCCCAGCTCGCGCCGCAGCTCGGCCATCAGGTCGAGCACCGCCGCGCCCACCACGGTGTCGAGCGCGGAGGTCACCTCGTCGCACAGGATCAGGTCCGGCTCCGCCGCCAGCGCGCGCGCGAGGTTCACGCGCTGCTTCTGCCCGCCCGAGAGGCCGCCCGGCAGGCGTCCG
Source organism: Variovorax sp. 350MFTsu5.1 (assembly GCF_048302515.1). Lineage (NCBI taxonomy): Bacteria > Pseudomonadati > Pseudomonadota > Betaproteobacteria > Burkholderiales > Comamonadaceae > Variovorax > Variovorax sp. 350MFTsu5.1. The sequence continues at coordinate 1,261,422 of NZ_CP157620.1, forward strand.
CCCACGGTGCGCGGCAGCTTCACCAGGTCGAGCAGCTCGCCGATGCGCCTGCGCAGCGGCTCGCCACGCAGTCCCTTGTAGAACTCCAGCGGCCGCGCCAGGATGCGTTCGATGATCTGCGAGGGGTTCAGCGCCGTGTCGGCCATCTGGAACACGATCTGGATGCGGCGCAGCTCGTCGCGCTCGCGCTGCTGCAGCGTCGGCTTCAGCTCGCGGCCATGGAACAGCACGCTGCCGCTGCTGGGCTTGAGCAGCCCCGCCACCGCGCGCGCCAGCGTGGTCTTGCCCGAGCCCGATTCGCCGATCACCCCGATGGCCTGGCCGCGGTAGAGCTTCAGGTCGATGTCCTGCAGGATCGGCTTGGCCGGGCGCCCCTGCGCATCGACCGGGCCGTAGCCGGCCGAGAGCTGGCGCACTTCAAGCAGCAGCTCGCGTCCGTCGTCCGTGGCGTTGGCCGGCGTGCGTACCTGCGGGCGCGCGGCGGCCAGCAGGCTTCTCGTGTAGTCGTCGGCCGGCGCGGTGAGGATCTGTCCGGTGGCGTTGAGCTCGCGCATGGTGCCGTTGCGCAGCACCAGGATGTGGTCGGCCATCTGCGCCACAACCGCGAGGTCGTGGCTTACGTACACCGCGGTGGCGCGGCGCTCGCGCACCACGCGGCGGAAGGCGCGCAGCACCTCGATCTGCGTGGTCACGTCCAGCGCGGTGGTCGGCTCGTCGAGGATCACCAGGTCGGGGTCGCCGATGAGAGCCATCGCCGCCATCAGCCGCTGCAGCTGGCCACCCGAGACCTGGTGCGGGTAGCGCGAGCCGATGCCCTCCGGGTCGGGCAGCGCCAGCTCGCGGAAGAGCTGCACCGCCTTCGCCTCGGCCTCGGCGCGCCTGCACAGGCCGTGGATCACGGTCGGCTCCACCACCTGGTCCATGATCATGCGCGAGGGGTTGAAGGAGGCCGCCGCGCTCTGCGCGATATAGGCCACGGTGCGCCCCCGAAGCGCGCGCTGCGCACGTGCATCGAGCGCCAGCACGTCGGTGTCGCCGATGCGTACCCGCCCCCCCGAGATGCTGCAGCCGTGGCGCGCATGGCCCATCAGCGCCAGCGCGGTGGTGGTCTTGCCCGAGCCCGACTCGCCGATCAGCGCCAGCACCTCGCCGGGCTGCACCGAGAAGCTCAGGTTGTCGACCAGCGTGGCGGTGCCGGCGCTGATGCTCAGGTTTTCGACGGTGAGTGAGGCTCCCATCAGCGTGCTCCTCGTTCCCGGGCCTGACGGCCAGGAAGGTTGTCGATTACAAGATTGACCGCAATGGTCAGGCTCGCGATGGCCAGCGCCGGCACGATCACCGAGGCGCCGCCCATGGCCAGCGCGCCGATGTTCTCGCGCACCAGCGATCCCCAGTCGGCGGCAGGCGGCTGGATGCCCAGGCCCAGGAAGCTCAGGCTCGCCAGCAGCAGCACGATGTAGACGAATCGCAGCCCCAGGTCGGCCAGCATCGGGCCGACGATGTTCGGCAGGATCTCGCGCAGCATGATGTAGAGCGTGCCCTCGCCGCGCGTGCGCGCCACGGTCACGTAGTCGAGCGCGTTGATGTTCACCGCCAGCGAGCGTGCGATGCGGAAGGCGCCCGGCACGTAGATGATGGCCGCCGTGACCACCAGCATCGGCACCGAGGAGCCGAAGCCCGCCACCATGATGAGCGCGAACATCTTGCTCGGGATGGCCGTCAGCGTATCGAGGCAGCGGCTGAGCGTGGCGTCGGTCCAGCGGCTGCCGGCTGCCGCCAGCAGCGCCAGCGTGGTGCCGGTGCCGCTGGCCAGCAGCGTCGCCAGCAGCGCCACGCCGACGGTGTAGCGCGCGCCCTCGATCACCAGCGCCAGCATGTCGCGGCCCAGGTAGTCGGTGCCCAGCCAGTGCGCCGCGCTGACCGGCGCGAAGACGTTCGAGGTGCCGGCGGCAGCCGCGCTGAACGAAAGCAGCCAGGGACCGAATGCCGCCGCGAGCACCCAGAAGAGCAGCACCGCGAGACCGAGCAGTCCCGAAGGCCCGAAGCCGGCGAGCCCGCGAAGCGGGTTGCGCCGAGGCGCGGGTGATGGTGGCAGCGTTTGCGTGGCCGCGTTCAGGACAGGGGAAGAAGTGGACGATTCCATGATGGTTCCCCGTCAGCGGTGCCGCAGCCGCGGGTTGGCGACGATGCCGCAGACGTCGGCCGCGGTCACCAGGATCAGGTAGGCGCCGCAGAAGATCATGGCGCAGGTCTGCACCAGCGGCATGTCGCGCTGCGAGACGCCGTCGACCATCAGCTTGGCGATGCCCGGGTAGTTGAAGATGGTCTCGACGATGATCACGCCGCCCAGCAGGTACGACAGGCTCAGCGCCACCGCATTGGCGATCGGCCCCACCGCGTTGGGCAGCGCGTGCGCCAGCACCGTGCGCATTGGCGATGCCCCCTTGAGCCGCACCATCTCGATGTAGGGCGCCTCCAACTGGTCGATGACGGCCGCGCGCGTCATGCGCATCATCTGCGCGACGATCACGCAGCACAGCACCAGCACCGGCATCGCGAAGGCCTGCAGCATCTGGCCCAGCGAGTCGATGTCGCTCACGAAGGAAAGCGCCGGCAGCCACCGCAGCTTCACCGCGAACACCAGCACCGCCAGCGTCGCCACCAGGAACTCCGGTACCGACACCACCGCCACGGCGCCCGTCGAGGCCGCGCGGTCGAACCACGAGCCGCGCCACACCGCCGAGGCGATGCCCAGCGTCAGCGCGATCGGCACCGAGAAGAGCGCTGTGACGGCCGCCAGCAGCAGAGAGTTGGGCAGGCGGCTGGCCACGAGCTCGGCCACCGGGGTCTGCGTGCTGGAGGAGAGACCGGGGTCGCCCTTCAGCATGCCGAGCAGCCACTTCGCGTAGCGCTCGGGCGCCGGCACGTCCAGGCCCATCTGGGCGCGCAGAGCCGCCACCGCTTCGGGCGTGGCGTCCTGGCCGAGCTGTTCCTGCGCGGCATCGCCGGGCAGCACCGCGGTGATCGAGAACACGACCACCGACACAGCCAGCAGCGACAGCAGCGCCAATGCGATGCGCTGGCCGAGTAGCTTGAGGATTACGCGGTTCATGGCGAGCATCCCGGAGAACGGCGGCTCGCGCGCGTCATGCCTCGAGCCACACGTTCTCGGCGAACTGATAGCCCATGAGGCCGCCCAGCGGGATGGGCGACAGGCCCTTGAGCTTGGAACTGTGGCCGTCGATGCTCGAGAGGAACAGCGGAATGCCGATACCCGCGTCCTGGTGGATCATGGTCTGCATGTCGGCGTACATCTGCTTGCGCTTGGCCAGGTCGGTCTCGGCGCGCGAGGCCAGCAGCAGCTGGTCGAACTTGTCGCTCTTCCAGCGCGACTCGTTCCACGCCGCACCCGACTGGAAGAACTGCGTGAGCAGCACGTCCGCGCTCGGGCGCGGATTGACGTTGCCGAAGCCGACGTGGCTGTTGAGCCAGTGGTTCGACCAGTAGCCGTCGGCCGGCATGCGCTTGATGTCCAGCTCCAGGCCCACGCGCTGCGCCGTCTGCTGCAACATGAGGGACATCTCCACCGAGTACAGCGCCACCGGCGAAGCCACGATCGGCACCTTGCCCGTGATGCCGGCTTTCTGCAGGTGGAACTTCGCCTTCTCGGGGTCGAAGGGCCGCTGCGGCAGGCCCGCGAAGTGGAAGCGGTTGGTCGGGTCGATCGGCTGGTCGTTGGCGACCACCGCGTACTCGAGCGCGATGGTCTTCTTCATCTGCTCGCGGTCGAACAGGTGCTTCATGCCCAGCACGAAGTCGGGGTTTGCACCGGGGCCCACGTCCTTGCGCATCACAAGGTCGGAGTACTGTCCCGACTGGGTGACGAAGATGCTGAAGCCGGGCGTTCCCTTCACGCGCTCCACCGAACGCGGGTTGACGACGCCGACGAGATCCATGCCGCCCGACAGCAGAGCGTTGACGCGCGCGCTCTCGTCGCCGATGCCGACGAACTCGATCTCGTCGAGGTACGGCTTGCCCGGCTTCCAGTAGGCCTCGTTGCGCACCACCACCGAGCGGATGCCGGGCTTGAATTCCTTGAGCTTGTAGGGGCCGGTGCCGATGCCGGCGTTGAAATCGGTGGTGCCGTCCTTGACGATGTGAAAGTGATAAGTGCCCAGGATCACCGGCAGGTCGGCGTTGGGCGCGCTCAGCACCATGGTCACCTCGTTCGGGCCCGTGGCCTTCACGCTCTCGATCTGGTCGGCGAGCACCTTGGCCTTGGAGGCGGTGGCCGGGTCCTTGTGGCGCATCACCGAGAACACCACGTCGGCGGGCGCGAGCGGCTTGCCGTCGTGGAACACCACGCCCTTGCGCAGCGTGAACACCCAGGTCTTGGCGTCTTTGGTGTTGAACGATTCGGCCAGCGCGGGCTGCGGCGTGAGGCTGCCGTCCAGCGAGGTCAGGCTGTTGTAGACCATGTTGCAGCGCGCGTAGTCGGTCTGGTTCGACTGCTTGGCGGGGTCCAGCGTGTCGGTGGCCGCGGCGGTGGCGCCGGCCACCCGGATGCGGCCGCCGCGCCGCGGCGTCTGCGCATGCGCCGACAAGGCCACGCCCGCGAGACTGCCGGCCAGCGTGGCCTGCATGCCGCCGGCCATCAGCATCGACAGGATGTCGCGCCGCGTGGCGCCGCGCCGAAGCGATGTCATCACGCGAAGGCTTTCGTCGGGACCGACGAGGTTCTGGAAGCTCTTGTAGTCGCTGCTGCTGTCGCTCATGGTGGGTGCTCCTGGGGGCCGTGGGGTGAAAGAAATCAGTCGGAAGAACGAACGCCGGACAGCCCGCTCTCAGGCCAGCCTGTCCTTGAGCCGGTAATAGAGGCCCACCGCCGGCAGGAACCACGGCGGGCCGAAGTGGCCGGGAATGGCGGGCCAGTCGCGGCCCTGCCAGGGGTTGGCTCCGGCATCGCCGCCCATCACGGCGGCCATGCGCTGGCCCATGTGCACCGACATCTGCGTGCCGTGGCCGCTGTAGCCCATGGCGTAGTAGAGGCCGTCGCGCTCGCCGGCGTGCGGCAGGCGGTCCTGCGTCATGTCGACGAGGCCGCCCCAGCAGTAGTCGAGCCGCACCGCGCCGAGCTGCGGGAAGGTTTCGGCCAACCCCGCGCGCAGGATGTCGCCGCTCGCGGCATCCGACTGCGGGCTGGACACCGCGAAGCGCGCGCGCCCGCCGAACACCAGCCGGTGGTCGGGCGTGAGCCTGAAGTAGTGGTGGATGTTCGCGATGGTGGTGTAGGTGCGCCGCGCCGCGAGCAGCGCCTTCGCGCGCTGCTCGCCCAGCGGCTCGGTGACGACGATGAAGCTGCCGATGGGCACGATGCGCCGGCGCAGCCAGCCGAAGCTGCCGTAGCCGCCATGGCGCGTCGCGCCCGTGGCCAGCAGGACCTGCTGCGCGGTGACGACGGCGCCGCGCCCGGTGTGCAGCCGGTGGGCATGGCCGCTGCCGCCGATGCGCTCGATGCGGCTCACCTCCGTGCCGGTATGAATCGAGGCGCCGCCGCGCTGCGCGGCCGCTGCAAGCCCGCCGGCGAAGCGGCCCATGTGCATCTGGCCGCTGCGCTTGTAGAGCAGGCCGCCGTGGAAGCGCTCGCTGCTCACCTCGGCGCGCACGCGGGCCGCGTCGAGCACTTCGACGTCGCTGTCCACGCCGTCGTCGATGAGTCGCTGCGCGCTGCGCTCGAGCGCGGCCATCTGGTTCGCCCGCGTTGCGAGCTTGAGCTTGCCGTGGCGCAGGAAGTCGCAGTCGATGGCTTCCTCGCGCACCAGCCGCTCCACCGTGTCGACCGCGTCGTCGTAGGCGCGATACCAGCCGCGCGCGCGCTCCACGCCGACCTTGGCCGCCACATCGGCGTAGTCCACGGCCAGCCCGTTGTTGACGTGCCCGCCGTTGCGCCCCGAGGCTTCTGCCGCCACCCGCGTGCCGGCCTCCAGCACCGCGACGCTCGCGCCGCGCCGGGCCAGCGCGAGCGCCGCCGACAGGCCGGTGAAGCCGCCGCCGACGATGGCGACGTCGACCCGCGCCGGCAGCTCGCGCGCCTCGGGCACGAAGGCGGGTGCCGAATCGGTCCAGTAGGAGTCGAGCTTCATGGCGTGGTGCTGTGTGTGGCTGCGTGAAAGGGAGATCAGAGGCCGACGACGCCGGGCAGGCCGCCGATGTCCTGGATTTCCGTGTAGCGGTAGGCCGGGTTGCCCGGCCCGTGGCCGCGATTGACGAACACCTTGTTGACGATGCCCAGGTCGTCGGCCGACATCAGGTCGTAGCGCAGGCTGGACGACACATGCAGCACGTCCTCGGGGTTGCAACCTAGCGAGTCGAGCATGTATTCGAAGGCCGTCAGGCGCGGCTTGTAGGCCTGGGCCTGCTGCGCGGTGTAGACGCGGTGAAAGGGCGCGCCCAGCATCGCGACGTTCTTCTGGATCTGGTCGTCCGATGCGTTCGACAAAATCACCAGCGGGATTTCCTTCGCGACCTTGGCCAGGCCCGCGGGCACGTCGTCGTGCGGGCCCCAGGTGGGCACCGCTTCGTAGATCTTCTGCGCGTCGAGGTCGAAGTACTGGATCTTCCACTTGCGGCACAGGCGACGCACCGCGTTCTTCAGCACCACCTCGTAGGGCTGCCACGCGCCCAGCACCTCGTCGAAGCGGTAGGCGGTGAAGTCCGCATGGAACTCCTCCATGCGTTCTGCGGGAATGCGGTCGGCAAACAGGTCTGCGGCCATCTCCTTCATGCGGAACCGGGTGAGGGTGCCGTAGCAGTCGAAGGTCACGTACTTGGGGCGGAAGGTCATGGTCTCGATCCTTTTTCAGAAGTGGCGAACAAGGTGGCGAATAGACAGGAATTGCGACAAGCTCATTACGAAGTGATTGCAGCACGCAGTCGCTTGGGGGATGTAGGGAAAAAAGGTGCTGCCCGAACCGAAGCTGCGGTTTACGGGGGCGGCGGCAGCATGCCGTGCTGTCCGCCCTTTCGGTGTGCGGCCACGCACCTCGCTGCGTCGGGGCGAAGTCGACGGGCACGCTTTTGAAGCACAGGCGCCGGGCGCGAGCGTGTGCCGGCCGCACGGCCCGCACGCAGCTGGATAGGTTTCCAATCGAAGGCTTCCATGGCACGGGGCAGGTGGAGAGGGGCGAAGAGAAGAGGGGGGCGATGGGCGTAGATCCGGGCCGACCGATGCTAGGCAGATCGACGCGGCATTTGTGTGCGTATGGGGGCGCGCCACCGCAGTAAATTGCAAGACCGGGGTGCGTGGCAGGCGAAGCTTGCGAGTTGCTGCGAAGAGCCGATTCGGTCTGGTGCAGCGCCGCAATGTCGTCCAAGATAGGCGTGCCATTCCAGCCGCAACAGAGAGACTTCCCGATGCCCGAACCCGCCACGAACGCACCCGCCATGGACGGCGTGGTGCTCAGACCAATGACCTCCGCCGACTTGCCGCACGCCCATGCACTGTCCGCCGAACTGCGCTGGCCGCACCGGCCGGCCGACTGGGAACAGATGTTCGCGCACGCCGAAGGCACCGTGGTCGAGCGCGACGGCGAGATCATCGCCACCGCCCTGCGCTGGCGCTGGGGCGAGCGCCACGCCACCATCGGCCTGGTGATCGTCACGCCCGCATGCCAGGGCCGCCGCATCGGGCATCGGCTCATGACCGCGCTGCTCGAAGGGATGGAAGACCGCACCGTGCTGCTGCACGCCACGTCGGAAGGTCGGGGCCTGTACGAGCGGCTCGGTTTCGTGCGGACCGGCGAAGTCCGGCAGCACCAGGGCATTGCGCAGCCGGCGCCGCTGATCGCGTTGCAGCGCGGCTGGCGCCTGCGGCCCGCGGGCCTGAACGAACTGCCTGCGCTGCAGGCGCTCGATGCCGCGGCGCGCGGCATGCCGCGCGACGCACTGATCGCTGACCTGCTCGCCACCGCCGACGCCTGCGTGGTGTTCGACCACGACAACACCCCCAAGGGCTTTGCCATGCTGCGCCGCTTCGGCCGGGGCCATGTCATCGGCCCGGTGGTCGCGCCCAGTGCCGAGGGCGCGAAGGCGCTGATCGCGCACCTCGCCGGCATGAATGCGGGCAGCTTCACGCGCATCGACGTCGACTTCGATAGCGGTCTGGCCGAATGGCTTGAGAGCATCGGCCTGCTGCGCGTGGATGCGCCCACGACGATGGTACGCGGTGCGCCGCTGGCCCGGTCAGCGGACGCACCGGCGCTGTTCGCCCTCGTGACCCAGGCCCTGGGTTGAAGGAGGCGTTCGTGGGGGCCTTCACTTTTCTCTACAAATCCGACCCCGCACGCGGGCGCCTGTGGGCCGAAGTGTTCCGCCGCCGCGCCCCGCACATCGACTTCCGCATCTGGCCCGATATCGGTGATGCGTCGCAGGTGCGCTTTCTCGCTGCATGGGAGCCGCCGGACGACCTGGCGAAGCGCTTCCCCGATCTGCAGGTGCTGTTCTCCTCCGGTGCTGGCGTAGACCAGTTCGACTTCGCGTCGCTGCCGCCAGCGCTGCCCGTGGTGCGCATGGTGGAGCCCGGCATCGTGCGCGGCATGGTCGAGTACGTGACGCATGCGGTGCTCGGCCTGCATCGCGACATGCCGCAGTACCGGCGCCAGCAGCAGGAGGCTTGCTGGAAGCCGCTGCCCGTGCGCACCGCCGCCGAGCGGCGCGTGGGCGTGCTCGGGCTGGGTTCGCTCGGGCAGGCCGTGCTGGCGCAGCTCGTCGCGCTGGGCTTCGACTGCGCGGGGTGGAGCCGCTCGCGGCACCAGGTGCAGGGCGTGCAATGCCACGCCGGCGCAGATGAGCTGCCCGCATTCCTCGCGCGCTCCTACATCCTCGTGTGCCTGCTGCCGCTGACCGATTCGACGCGCGGCTTTCTCGATGCGCGCCTGTTCTCGCAATTGCCCGAAGGCGCGAGCCTCGTGCACGTGGGACGCGGGCCGCAGCTGGTCGATGCCGACCTGCTGGCCGCGCTGGAGAGCGGCCGCATGGGCGACGCGGTGCTCGACGTGACCGACCCCGAGCCGCTGCCGCCGGAGCATGCCTTCTGGCGCCATCCGCGCATCCAGCTCACGCCGCACATCGCGAGCATGACGCAGCCGCTGAGCGCGGCCGAAGCGGTGCTCGACAACCTCGAGCGCTTCGAGGTCGGCGAGCCGATGCAGGGGCTGGTCGATCGCGCGCGCGGGTACTGAAAAGAGGCGCGAAGGACCCACCGCACGATCTGCTGAGCATGGCGTGCACAACCGCAGCCTGCTTCGCGCGGCACCCCCAAAGCAGCACCACCTCGCACCGCGGGCCGCCTAAGCTGAGGGCATCGAAAGCTTCCTTCGCTCTCGCTCCTTCACACCCCATGACACACCCCACCGCATTGCCCCAGCAAGCCGCGCTCGACGCCATCGACCGCGCGCACCTCATCCACCCCGTCTCGCCCTGGCGCGTGCACGAGCAGCGCGGGCCCACCGTGCTGTCTTCGGGCAAGGGCGCATGGCTGACCGACGGCAACGGCCGCCAGCTGCTCGACGCGTTCGCGGGCCTGTGGTGCGTGAACGTGGGCTACGGCCAGGAAAGCGTGGTGCAGGCCGCCGCCGAGCAGATGCGCCGGCTGCCCTACGCCACCGGCTACTTCCACTTCAGCAGCGAGCCGGCCATCCGCCTCGCGCAGAAGCTGGTGCAGATCACGCCCGCGTCGCTCACGCGCGTGTACCTCACGCTGGGCGGCTCCGAGGCGGTCGATGCCGCCGTGCGCTTCATCGTGCAGTACTACAACGCCATCGGCCGGCCGTCGAAGAAGCAGTTCATCTCGCTGGAGCGCGGCTACCACGGCTCATCTTCCACCGGCGCGGGCCTCACCGCGCTGCCGGCCTTCCATCGCGGCTTCGACCTGCCGCTGCCCACGCAGCACTACATCGCCTCGCCGTATGCCTACCGCCACGAGCATGGCGCCGATCCGCAGGCGCTGATCGCCTCCTCGGTCGCGGCGCTGCGCGCCAAGGTGGCCGAGCTGGGCGCGGACAACGTGGCCGCCTTCTTCTGCGAGCCGATCCAGGGCTCTGGCGGCGTCATCGTGCCGCCCAGGGGCTGGCTCAAGGCCATGCACGACGCGGCGCGCGAGCTCGACATCCTCTTCGTGGTCGACGAGGTCATCACCGGTTTCGGCCGCACCGGCCCCATGTTCGCCTGCGAGGCCGAAGGCGTGGAGCCCGACCTGATGACCATGGCCAAGGGCCTGACCGCCGGCTATGTGCCGATGGGCGCGACCATGATGTCCGAGAAGGTCTACGCAGGCATCGCCGACGGCGCGCCGTCGGGTGCCCCCATCGGCCACGGCGCGACCTATTCGGCACACCCGGTGGGCGCGGCCGTCGCGCTCGAGGTGCTGCGGCTCTACGAGGAAGGCGGCATCCTCGCCAATGGCCAGCGCGGCGCGGCACATTTCGCGGCCGGGCTGGAGGCGCTGCGCGCCCATCCGCTGGTGGGCGACGCGCGCCACCGCGGCCTGCTGGGCGCGTTGGAGCTGGTGAGCGACAAGGCCAGCAAGCGCCGCTTCGACGCGGCGCTGGGGCTGTCGGACCGCATCTTCGCGGCCGGCTACCGCAACGGCCTGGTGTTCCGTTCCTTCGGCGACCACATCCTCGGCTTCGCGCCCGCGCTCACCTTCACCGAGGACGAGTTCGCACAGCTCTTCACGCGCCTGAAGCGAACGCTCGACGAGGTGCTCGACGCCCCCGACGTGCGCGCCGCGCTGGCCGTCTGACCGGGAAAGCACTGATCCGCCGCCGCGGCGGCAAAGCAGAATCAGGACCTGTTTCGTTTTCTCAGGACTGCCATGTCTGAAGCCTTCAAGATCGACCGACTCGACCTGCGCATCCTGGCCCAGCTGCAGAAGAACGGGCGCATGACCAACGTCGATCTCGCGGATGCGGTCGGCCTATCGCCCAGCCCGTGCCTGATCCGTGTGAAGCGGCTGGAGCAGGCCGGCTACATCGCCGGCTACGGCGCGCACCTGCGGCTGGAGAAGCTCGGCGACACGCTGACCGTGTTCACCGAGGTCACGCTGCAGGACCACCATCGCGAGGACTTCGTGCGCTTCGAGGCCGCGATCCGCGAGGTCGACGAGGTGCTCGAATGCCATCTGGTCAGCGGCGGCTACGACTACCTGCTGCGCTTCCTCACGCGCGGCGTGAACCACTACCAGGAAGTGATCGAGAGCCTGCTCGAACGCAACATCGGCATCTCGAAGTACTTCAGCTACATCGTCATCAAGTCGCCGTTCATCAAGACGCACTGTCCGATCGATCGGCTTTTCCCCCACGAGCGGTGACCGGCGCTCTTCGACGTCTTCGACCTTCCATGCCTGGGGAACGTCTGATCAGGTCGTAAATTGGTCATCATTGGCAATGAACGGCACTACCGCAGCAGTCGCGCCGGCACCAGTCCCAGCGCGCGCAGCTTCGGTTCCTCATAGACCGAGTCCTCGGCCGGATAGCGCAGACCTGGAACCTGCGCCGCCTTGGCGCTGGCCCAGACGACGCTTTCGCCCGCAGGCAGGGTGTCGATCCGAACGGTGTAGACCGGGTCGTCGAAGGCCGTCCTGGCGGCGGTGAAAGTCCACCCTCGCGCCCGGAACGCCGCGATCAATTCGCCGAGAGCGGCGGCGTTGATCCTGCTCGTGTGCAGCAGCATCACATGGGCAGGGCTGCGGCCGAGGACCTGCCGGGCCAGGGCGTCGTAGTAGGCCGCGCGGTCCAGCAGATGCTCGATGTACGCGGCCTTCACTCGATCGGCCTTGCCGGCATTTCCTTCGTCCAGCCAGGCCGCATAGACCTGGTTGTAGTACCAGTCGCTCGCGTCGATCGAAACCGGTGCCGCCCTGTAGCCTGCGGCCTGCATCCAGAGGCGCATGCCGTCCCGCTTGGCAAGCGTGTCGCCTTCCTTGAGATACGGAAAGCGCAGCATCTTCGTCCAGCCAGGAAGCCGGCTCAGCACGGCTTCGGCCTCCTTGACATCGCCGATGAAGTCCGCAAGCGGCACTTGAGGCGACCCAAGGCTGCGGTGCCGGGAGGTGTGGTTGCCTACCGCGTGGCCCGCGCGCGCCCAGTCCCGGATGAGGTCCAGTCCTTGGGTTGGGCCGGTGCGCACGAGTGCTGGAAACACCATGGACGTGATGCCCGCATCGCGGAGCGTTTCCAGGATCTGCCGGTTCCACGACGCGGCCGCGGGCTCTTTCGAAGGGTCGAGGCCGTCGTCGAACGTCAGCGCCAAGGTCTGGGCCAGGACGCAGGACGAACCGAGAAGGAGGAGAAGCGCGGCAAGCGCGCGGCGCAATGCGGTCATGTCGATGCCCGCCTCAATGGTCGACGGTTGGCAGAAGCCGAAGCAGTTCGTCGCGCGCACGCAGGCCCGCATTGGGCCTGAGCGCCTGCTCATCCTGAATGAGGCGTGCGAACACCACCCTTCGCGCGCCCTTGGTGGCCCAGCCCACGTACCAGCCATAAGCGCGGCTCGCGTCGTAGCGGTTGTCGGTGCCTGGCGACCCGGTGCCCGTCTTGCCATGCACGACCCAGCCGTCGACCGGGGCGCCGTAGCTTGCGATGAGTGCGGTCATGTCGAAGGCATGCGCACTCACCGGCAGCTGGCGGCGCACGATCTTGCGCATGAACGCAAGCTGTTCCTCGGGGGAGATGCGCAGGGAACTCATCACCCAGACGCCGTTCTGCCCAGGGTCATCGACCGGCACGGCAGAGACATCTGCATTGCCATACCGAAAAGCCTTCACATATTGCGCGAAGCGCTCCTGCCCGACCCGCTTCACAACCTGCTGCGAGTACCAGAAGACGGAGTCCCTGATCCATGTGGCCGGCGTGATGTCGCGCCGCCAGGCATCGCCGCCCCAATCCGGATACCCCGCCTGATAAGGCAAGGCCGGCTGTGCAGCGTCCTTCAGCACACCCGCGTCGTAGCCCATGAGGCTGATGGCGAGCTTGAAAGTCGAGGCGGGCGTCACGCGCTCGGAACAGGCAGGGCCACGCTGCAGAAGCACCTTGCCGGAATCGGCATTGGCATCGGCGATCAGCGTGCACAGCTCGTGCGCGGTCGCGAAGGGCGCCGAAAAAAGAACGGCCGCTGCTGTCGCGGCGACCTGGAGGACGCGGTTGCGCATGTTGTTTTTTTTTCTGCGGGGAAGAATGGGAGCCCGGTGCCGGGGCGTGCTTCTGGAGCATCCCGCGGTACCCGGGAATCGAAGATGCCGGCGTGGTATTCGCGCGTGGTCCAGGGCCCTCGGCCAGCGCGCCGAGTTTATCGTTCCATGCCATGAAGGCTTGTCGCCGGAGTGCGAAAAGGTGCATCACCAATTCGAGGGATGTCTCCTCTCAGGCGCCGTCGCAAGATGAGGCGTGCCTGGAGAATCCGCCGCCGCGGTACTTCATGAAAAAAGAGCAGGGCGGCGCTGTCCTGGCGCTGCCAATGTCCGATGAAACAGGTCGAAGACTTCCGGAGGGATCCATGGCTGCAAGCCTTCTCATGCGTCTGACGCGGTGCGTTCGCCTCGTCGTATTGCTTGGCGCCCAGGTTCTCGTGGCGCTTGCACTGGGGGCCTGTGCGACAGCGCCAGCCCCGCTGGGCATTCCGACGGCTGTTCCTCGGATCGAGGACGCAAAGAAAGGACATCCGGTAAAGGTAGCGGTGTTCTACGGGACGAATCGCGTCCCGGTTGCAAGGCCGGTCTACTTCGATGACAACGAGGCGGCGGAAGTCCAGTATGGGTATGCCCTGGTCAGCCTGCCATGGATCCATGAAAAAGGTGAGGTCGAGACGCCGACAGTCTTCGACTGGGACCGGAACAACCCGGACAGGTTCATGCTTCTCCTCGACGCGGTGCCCCTGAGGCCCGATGAATTCATCGCTCAGGTGAATCGATCATTTGCCGCCGATCCGCGAAAGAACATCGGCTTCGTGTTCGTGCACGGCTTCAACGTTCCCTTCCGCGATGCCGCGCTGCGGACGGCGCAACTCGCCGTGGACATGCAGCTGCCCGTGGTGCCGGCCTTTTTCAGCTGGCCGTCGAATGGCGAGTCGCCCGTCGAGGGAACCGCCAACTACCTGCGGGACTTCACCAAGGCCATCAGCTCCATTCCCGCGCTCGAGGAGTTCCTCGTCCAGTTCGGGGAGAAGACCCGCGCCGAGGAGATCTACGTTCTTGCGCACAGCATGGGTTCCTGGACGACGACCCATGCGCTGATGTCGCTCGCCCTGAATCGCCCGAAGCTGGCCGCCAAGGTGAAGCTGGTCACGCTGGCGGCTCCCGACATCGACGCCAGGGTCTTCACGGTGCAGATCGCGCCGGCGATGGTCAAGGCCGGCTACGCCGTGAACCTCTATGCATCGGACAACGACAAGGCGCTGAACGCTTCCAGGGTCGTCTGGGGAAGGCCTCGCGCGGGCATCGCGGGCGCAGCGCTGACGCTCTCGCCTGGCGTCGAGACCATCGATGCGAGCGACATCGACACCGACGTTCTCGGGCATTCGAAATATGGAGACTCGCCGGCCCTTCTGGAGGACATGGCTCTTTTCTACGGCGGTGCGCGTGCCGGTAAACGGCCCGGATTGATTCCGAGAAAACGAGGCGCCGAAACGTACTGGCAGATCCAAGCTCCGCCGCATTGAGGGCCCTTGCCTAGGTGGCGCGCTCCACGATGAACTCCACGAACGCCCGAACCCGAGAGGGCAGCAGCCGCGCATGCGGATAGATCAGGCTCACCGGCCGTGAGCGCCCGGCGTAGGGTCGCAGCACCTCGACCAGCTCGCCGCGCGCCAGGTCTTTCTCGACGACGAAGCCGTAGGTCTGGAACAGCCCCGCGCCGGCCCGGGCCAGCGTGACGCCCGCGAGCACGTCTTCGGCGCAGCTGTAGTTGCCGGTGGAGAGGATTTCCTTCTCGCGCCCGTTGTCCGTGAACAGCCACGGAATCTGCCGCCCGCTGCTGGGCAGGTCGAACTGGATGCACTCGTGCCGCGCAAGGTCGTCCAGCGTCAGCGGCTGCCCCGCGCGGCGCAGGTAGGCCGGGCTCGCAACCACCACGAGCTTCGCGTCTTCCAGGTGGCGCGCCACCATCGTCGAATCGGGCTGGGCGCGAAAGCGGATCGCGACGTCGAAGTTCTCCTCGTGCAGGTCGATGTTGCGGTTGCTGATGTGCGCCTCGACCTTGATCAGCGGATAGCGCGCGCGGAACTCGGGCAACAGCGGCAGCAGGCGGTGGTGCCCATAGGTGGTGGGCGCGCTGATGCGCAGCGTGCCCGAAGGCTGCACCTGCTCGCCGGTGAGCTTGTGCTCGGCCTCCGACAGCTGGTGCAGGGCGGCGCGGCACTGCTCGAAGTACTCCCGCCCGCCTTCGGTGAGCCGGATGCTGCGCGTGGAACGCACGAAGAGGCGCACGCCCAGGCGCTTTTCCAGCCGCGCGATGGAGCGGCTCACCGCCGCCGGCGTGACGCCCGCCGCGTTGGCGGCCGCGGTGAAGCTGCCGGCCTCGGCCGCCAGGCAGAACAGCTCGATGCTGCCCAGGAGCACGTCGTCGAATTGGCGCTGCATATTGATTACATGGAGTATCAAGACAAGTGTAGTCGCGTGTGTTTATTGCTCTTCGAGTCATCAATAAAGTTCAGTCCAACCGGTGGCGAAACCTGAAATCCGCACCGGCCCTTCCGAACTTTTTTCTGAAACCGAACCTGATCGAGGACCACCATGAGCAAGTCTGAAAACACCGTCGTCATCACCGGCGCCACCAGCGGCATCGGCCTGGGCCTGGCCGAGGCCTTCCTGCGCGAGGGCTACAACGTCGTGGGCACCGGCCGCACCGAGCAGCGCCTGCAGGCCGCGGCCGAAGGCCTGAACGCAGGCGGCCGTTTCCTGGGCGTCGCGGGCGACGTCGGCCGGCCGGAGTCGGCGCGCGAGCTGTTCGCACAGGCCATCGCGCGCTACGGCCACGTCGACGTGCTGGTGAACAACGCGGGCATCTTCACCGCCAAGCCCTTCGTACAGTTCACGCCGCAGGAGATCGAGGAGAACATCGCGACCAACCTGAAGGGCGTGCTCTACGCGTCGCAGGAAGCGGCGAAGCACATGAGCGAACGGCGCAGCGGCAGGATCATCAACATCACCGCCGCGATCGCGATGCAGCCGCACAGCGGCGTGCCCGCGCTGCTGGCGGTTGCGCTCAAGGGCGGCGTCAACGAGGCCACGCGCGCGCTGGCGCTCGAACTCGCGCCCTACGGCGTGACGGTCAATGCGGTGGCGCCGGGCGTGGTCGACACGCCCATGCACAGCGCCGACAACCACGCGGCGCTCGCCGGACTGCACCCGCTGGGCCGCATCGGCACCACGCGCGACATTGACGAAGCCGTGCTCTACCTCGCCCGCGCCGGCTTCGTGACCGGCACCGTGCTGCCGGTGGACGGCGGCTTCAGCGCCGGGCGCTGAGCGCGGCCAGGAAAAAGGAGATACGGCCATGCCATTCGTCAGCATCCGCATCACCCGCGAGGGCAACACCGCCGAGCAGAAGGCGCAGGTCATCCGCGAGGTCACCGAGACGCTCGAGCGCGTGCTGCACAAGCCGCCGGAGTGGACGCACGTCGTCATCGAGGAGGTCGACACCGACAACTGGGGCTTCGGCGGGCACACGACCACCGCCGTTCGCCAGGGGCTGGTTCCGATGCCAGGCTCGCAGCCGAAGAACAGCGGCTAGAGCCTCCACCGGACAAGGCGAAATTCATAGGTCTTGGCTATGAATTCAATGCACTCAATTTGGTTGATGGATCGGTCACCCGAACCTAGACTGGCCCGGCTCCACACCTCCGAGCCACCCCACAACCAAAGGAGAACCTCTTGTCCGATGAAGCCAAATGCCCGTTCCCGGGTCATGCAACCACCGGCACCGCACGCCGCGCCGCGACGAACACAGACTGGTGGCCCAACCAGCTCAACCTGAAGCTGCTGCACCAGCACTCCGCCAAGGCCAACCCCATGGGCGAGGCCTTCGATTACGCGAAGGAGTTCAAGACCCTCGACCTCGACGCCGTCGTCAAGGACCTCCACGCACTGATGACCGACTCGCAGGACTGGTGGCCCGCCGACTACGGCCACTACGGGCCGCTGTTCATCCGCATGGCCTGGCACTCGGCCGGCACCTACCGCACCTTCGACGGCCGCGGCGGCGGCGGCGCGGGCGCGCAGCGCTTCGCGCCGCTGAACAGCTGGCCGGACAACGGCAACCTCGACAAGGCGCGCCGCCTGCTGTGGCCGATCAAGCAGAAGTACGGCCGCAAGCTCTCGTGGGCCGACCTGATGATCCTCACCGGCAACGTCGCGCTGGAGTCCATGGGCTTCAAGACCTTCGGCTTTGCCGGCGGCCGACCCGACATCTGGGAGCCGGAAGACGACGTCAACTGGGGCGCCGAGAACAAGTGGCTGGGTGACGAGCGCTACAGCGGCGAGCGCGATCTCGCCAACCCGCTGGCCGCCGTGCAGATGGGCCTGATCTACGTCAACCCCGAAGGCCCCAACGGCAACCCCGACCCGCTGAAGTCGGCCCGCGACATCCGCGAGACCTTCGCGCGCATGGCGATGAACGACGAGGAAACCGTGGCGCTCACCGCCGGCGGCCACACCTTCGGCAAGGCCCACGGCGCCGGCGACCCTGCCAAAGTGGGCGCCGAGCCGGAAGGCGCAGACATCGAGGAACTGGGCCTGGGCTGGAAGAACAGCTTCGAGAGCGGCATCGGCGTGCACGCCACCACCAGCGGCATCGAAGGCGCCTGGACCCCCACGCCCACCAAGTGGGACAACAGCTACTTCGAGACGCTGTTCGGCTACGAATGGGAGCTCACCAGGAGCCCGGCCGGCGCGCACCAGTGGAAGCCCAAGGGCGACACCGGCAACGGCACCGTGCCCGACGCGCACGACCCGTCGCGCCGCCACGCCCCGATGATGACCACGGCCGACATGGCCATGCGCATGGACCCGGCCTACGAGAAGATCTCGCGCCGCTACATGGCCAATCCGCAGGAGTTCGCCGACGCCTTCGCCCGCGCCTGGTTCAAGCTCACGCACCGCGACATGGGCCCGCGCGCCCGCTACCTCGGCAAGCTGGTGCCGAAGGAAGAGCTGATCTGGCAGGACCCGATCCCCGCCGTCGACCACCAGCTGGTCGACGACAAGGACGTCGCCGCGCTCAAGGCCAAGGTGCTGGCCTCGGGCCTGGGCATCGGCCAGCTGGTGCGCACCGCCTGGGCGTCGGCCTCGACCTTCCGCGGCAGCGACAAGCGCGGCGGCGCCAACGGCGCACGCATCCGCCTCGCCCCGCAGAAGGACTGGGAAGTGAACCAGCCGGCCGAGCTGTCGAAGGTGCTGTCGGTGCTCGAAGGCATCCAGAAGGAGTTCAACGGCGCGCAGGCCGGCGGCAAGAAGAAGATCTCGCTGGCCGACCTGATCGTGCTGGCCGGCAACGCGGCGGTCGAGGCCGCCGCGAAGAAGGCCGGCCAGGACGTGACCGTGCCCTTCTCGCCAGGCCGCATGGACGCTTCGCAGGAGCAGACCGACGTCGAATCCTTCGCTCCGCTGGAGCCGCTGGCCGACGGCTTCCGCAACTACCTGCGCAAGGGCGCCAACCCCGCGGCCACCGCCGACCTGCTGCTCGACAAGGCGCAACTGCTGCGCCTGAGCGCGCCCGAGATGACGGTGCTGGTCGGCGGCCTGCGCGTGCTGAACGCCAACTACGGGCAGTCGCCCAACGGCGTCTTCACCAAGCGGCCGGAGACGCTGAGCAACGACTTCTTCGTGAACCTGCTCGACATGCGCACCGGCTGGAAGAAGTCGGCCGCCGACGCCAACGTGCTCGAAGGACGCGACCGCACCAGCGGCGAGGCGAAGTGGACCGCCACCACCGCCGACCTGGTGTTCGGCTCGAACTCGCAGCTTCGCGCCCTCTCGGAGGTCTACGGCTCCAGCGATGCGCAGCAGGTGTTCGTGCGCGACTTCGTGGCCGCATGGGCGAAGGTGATGGACCTCGATCGCTTCGACCTCCGGTGATCGTTCGCGGACGGCGGCCGGCTCCGGCCGCCGCCGAGTACGGCAGCGCGTGAAGCCCCGGTCCGAAGCAGGCCGGGGCTCATCGGCAGAAAAAGAATGACAGCAGGAGACAACCATGCTCGTCGTGAAGAGGAAAGAAGAGAAGGCGCCCGCTGCATCGATGGAGTTCTTCCAGCCCGAGCAGTGGCTGCATCTGCTCGAGCAGATGGACATCATCCTGGCGACCGTGCAGGGCGACGACTCCAACCCTATCCTGCGCCGTTTCGGGCCGCGCAGGCGCAACGCCATCGTGCGTCGCCTGATGCTGGAGCGCAGCCGCCTCGTCAAGGAGATGGAAGCCTTCGGCCAGGAAGCGCTGCTGAACTTCGCGCGGAACAACTCGCCGGCCGGCGCGCCGCCATCGCGCCGCCACCTGGACGTCGAGTTCAGGCTGCTCGGCGAGGCCTTCGACCAATGCTCGAAAGACCTCTCGCCCGACAAGCAGGCCGCGCTGAGAAAGTGGCTGCTCGCGCGCTCGCACATGCACCAGGAGCATGCCCGGTTCCTGCAGACTTACTGACGGGCAGGGCGCGGTGAAGGCTGGTACCGTTGCCGGCAACGCATCCACCATCAGGAGCCTTGCATGAAACCCCAGCCCATCGAATACGCAGCCGCTTCGGAAGAAGTGCGCGCCGTCTTCGACGACATCAAGACCACGCGCAACGTGCCCGACGTCAACAACTTCTGGAAGTACCTCGCCAACGACCCTGCCACGCTCCGGCGCACCTGGAGCAGCCTGAAGGAGGTGATGGCGCCCGGCGCGCTCGATCCGGTGGTGAAGGAGATGGTCTACCTCGCCGTGAGCGTCACCAACGGCTGCGGCTACTGCACCGCGAGCCACCACGCCGGCGCGGAGAAGGCCGGCATGACTCCCGCGATGTTCGCCGAGCTCATGGCCGTGGTCGGCATGGCCAACGAGACCAACCGGCTCGTCAACGGCTACCGCGTGCCGATCGACCCCGCGTTCGACAAATAGCTGGCCGGCCGGGAGCGCTCAGCCGATCGTCATCAGGCTCGCGTTGCCGCCCGCCGCCGCGGTGTTGGTGCTGATCGCGCGCTCCACCACCAGGCTTTCCAGCGGAATGCGCGCCTCGCCCGGCGCGAAGCCGCGCACGCCGACGATGGGGCCCGGCCGCGCGGCGATGCGCCGCATCACTTCCGAGAGCCCCTGCGCATCGCCGTGATGCAGCGCGGCGTCGAACGCTACCGTGTCCGACGACCAGTCGCTCGCGACGGCCACGTTCTGCTGCACCTCGGCCGGCAGCGATGCGCGCAGGCTTTGCGCCGCCGCATCTGCGGGCCAGATCGCGCCACTGCCCACCGCGAGCACGGCGGCGAGCTGCGTCAGCCGGTCTTCTTCCGCATCGGCCAGGCACAGCACCGCCTCGCGCGGCTCCAGCCTGTAGACGTTGCGCTCGCCGGTAGGCCCGGCCAGCGTGCGCGAGCTGCCCGAGCGCGACTGCGCCGCGAAGAGCGCGCACTGCGCCGACAGCGCGGGCCGGCCGGTCGCATCGGCCCAGCGGGCCAGCGCCGACAGCGCCGGATGAGAAGCCGGCGCGGCGCCCGTCACCGCGCGCGCCATCGCGTCGTCAGGCCGCGCCGACAGCATGCGCAGCATGTACAGCGGCCCGCCCGCCTTCGGCCCCGTGCCCGACAGGCCCTCGCCGCCGAAGGGCTGCACGCCCACCACCGCGCCCACGATGTTGCGGTTCACGTAGACGTTGCCTGCCTTCGCGTTCTCCACGACCTGCGCGATGGTCTCGTCGATGCGCGTGTGCACGCCCAGCGTGAGCCCGTAGCCGGTGCCGTTGATCTGCCCGACCAGCGCGCCGAGGTCGCGGCGGCGAAAGCGCACGAGGTGCAGCACCGGGCCGAACACTTCGCGCTGCAGCTCGGCGATGCCGTCGAGCTCGATCAGCGTGGGTGTCACGAAGGTGCCGTGGCGGGTGTCGTCGCCATGCTCGCGGGCCTGGCGGAACACGGCATGGCCGCGCGCGCGCATCGCCTCGACGTGGCGTTCGATGCCGTCGCGAGCCTCGGCATCGATCACCGGGCCCACGTCCACCGCGAGGCGGGCGGGGTTGCCGATGGCGGCCTCGGCCATCGCGCCCTTGAGCATCGCGACCACGCGGTCGGCCGCTTCTTCCTGTACACAGAGCACGCGCAGCGCGGAGCAGCGCTGGCCCGCGCTGTCGAAGGCGGAGGCCATCACGTCGGCCACCACCTGCTCCACCAGCGCGGAGGAGTCGACGATCATCGCGTTCTGCCCCCCGGTCTCGGCAATGAGCGGCACCGGCGCGCCGTGCGCGCCCAGGCGCTGCGACAGCGTCTTCTGCAGGATGCGCGCGACCTCGGTGGAGCCGGTGAACATCACGCCCTGCACGCGCGCATCGACCACCAGCGCGGCACCCACCGTCTCGCCACGGCCGGGCAGCAGCTGCACCGCCGCGCGGGGAATGCCGGCCTCCCACAGCACGCGCACCGCCTCTGCCGCGACCAGCGGCGTCTGCTCGGCCGGCTTGGCCAGCACCGGGTTGCCGGCCGCGAGCGCGGCCGCCACCTGGCCGGTGAAGATCGCCAGCGGAAAGTTCCACGGGCTGATGCAGGCCATGGGGCCGAGCGCGCGGTGCGTGTCGTTGGAGAAATCGCTGCGCGCCTGCGCCGCGTAGTAGCGCAGGAAGTCCACCGCCTCGCGCACCTCCGCGATGGCGTTGGCGTACGTCTTTCCGGCCTCGCGCGTCAGCAGGCCGAGCAGGCGGGGCATGCCCTGTTCGAGCTTTTCGGCGGCGCGTTCGAGCAGCGCTGCGCGTTCGGCGGGTGGCGTGGCGGCCCATGCCGGCGCGACGGCATGGGCCTGCGCGATGGCCGATTCGACATCGGCGAGCGTGGCTTCCTGGACCTGCCCGACGATGTCGCGATGGTCGGCGGGGTTCAGCACGTTCGCCGTCTCGCCGTTGGGCGCGGCCTCGGCCAGCATCGGCGCCGCACGCCAGTGGTCGGACGCGCTTTCGCCCAGCACTTTGCCCAGCACGCGCAGGCTGTCGTCGCTCGCGAGATCGAGGCCGCGCGAGTTGGCGCGCTGCGTTCCGTACAAGGCCGCCGGCAGCGGGATGGCCGGATGCGGCAGGCCTGCCATGCCTTCCTGTACCGCCATGTGCTCCACCGTCGCGACCGGGTCTTCCACCAGCACGTCGAGCGAAATCATCGGGTCCGCGATGCGGTTCACGAAGGAGGTGTTCGCGCCGTTCTCCAGCAGCCGGCGCACCAGGTACGCCAGCAGTGTCTCGTGCGTGCCCACCGGCGCGTAGATGCGGCAGGGCCGCGCGAGCGGGCCCACCACCTGCTCGTACAGCGGCTCGCCCATGCCGTGCAGGCACTGGAACTCGTACTGCCCCGGCTCGTAGCGCGACGGATCCGCCATCGTGTAGATGGCCGCCAGCGTGTGCGCGTTGTGCGTGGCGAACTGCGGGTACACCGCCTCGGGCGCGTCGAGCAGCTTGCGCGCGCAGGCGAGGTACGACACGTCTGTGTAGGCCTTGCGCGTGTAGACCGGGTAGCCGTCGAGCCCGTCGAGCTGCGCGCGCTTGATCTCGCTGTCCCAGTAGGCGCCCTTCACCAGCCGCACCATCAGCCGGTGGCCGCTGCGCCGCGCGAGGTCGATCACGAAGTCGATCACGAAGGGGCAGCGCTTCTGGTAGGCCTGCACCACGAAGCCGATGCCGTTCCAGCCCGCGAGTTCGGGCTCGAAGCACAGGCGCTCCAGCAGGTCGAGCGAGAGCTCCAGCCGGTCGGCTTCCTCCGCGTCGATGTTCAGGCCGATGTCGTGCTGCCGCGCCAGCAGCGCGAGTTCGCGCAGCACCGGGTACAGCTCGGCCATCACGCGCGAATGCTGCGCGCGGCTGTAGCGCGGGTGCAGCGCCGAGAGCTTGATGGAAATGCCCGGCCCCTCGTACACGCCGCGCCGCGCCGACGCCTTGCCGATGGCGTGTATGGCCTCTTCGTACGCGGTGCGGTAGCGCTTCGCGTCCTCCATGGTCAGTGCCGCTTCGCCGAGCATGTCGTAGGAATAGCGGAAGCCCTGCGCCTCCAGCTCGCGCGCGTTGGCGAGCGCCTGCGCGATGGTCTCCCCGGTGACGAACTGCTCGCCCATCATCCGCATCGCCATGTCCACGCCCTTGCGGATCAGCGGCTCGCCGCCCTTGCCGATGAGGCGCGTGAGCACCGTCGACAGGCTGGTCTCGCTGTGCGTGGCCACCAGCTTGCCGGTGAGCAGCAGGCCCCAGGTCGCGGCGTTGACGAACACCGAGGGGCTGCGGCCCGCGTGCGACTGCCACTGGCCGTGCGCGATCTTGTCGCGTATGAGCGCGTCGCGCGTGCCCGCATCGGGAATGCGCAGCAGCGCCTCGGCCAGGCACATCAGCGCCACGCCTTCCTGCGACGACAGCGCGTATTCCTGCAGCAGGCCCTGCACGAGGCCGGCGCGGCCGCTCGCGCTCCTGCGGCCGCTCGCGCTCCTGCGGTCGCGCAGCTGCCGGGCGATGCGCATGGCGAGCGCCTGTGCCTCCCCCGCCTGATCGTCTGGCAACCGGGCCTGCGCGAGCAACGGCGGCAGTGCCTGCGGCTCGGGGCGGCGGCAGGCCGTGGTGATGCGGGCGCGCAGCGGCGAAGGCGCGGATGGCAGTCCGTCGGCGAACGCCTGGAAAGAGGAGGGCAGGGGGTCTGGGTTCATGGCGGTTCGTGGTGGGATTTGTTGGATGATCCGCGCCCCGTTGCCGAATTTGTGTTCGAAGAGCGGCGCTTCGGTAGAGCAAATCGCTATGTAAAGCAGCAGGCAAGTCAGTTTCGCCGGATGTGGCAGGCAGAGAATCCGGTTCCATTCCGTTCCATCCCGGGAGTCGCACGAACATGCCCAGCTACAGATGGTTCCTTTCCTTGGCCCTCGCCGCCGCGTACATCGCGCCATGGCCGGCTCATGCGGCAACGGCCGATGCCTCTGCCTGCATGAACTCGGCGGCCGCGGACTGCTTGCGCAGCTTCACGCCGCCAGGGGCCGGCGGCGCGCTTCACTTCTACTCGTCGCTCGACCCCGACGCAGCGGCGACCGCCGGGCCGACCAGAGCGCTGATCGCCATGCACGGCCATTCGCGCGACGCCGACAAGACATTCGAGGCCGCGCTGCGCACCCTGCGCAACGCCGATGCGCTCGGCGACACGCTGGTGGTCGCGCCGCTCTTCCAGGTCGCGGCCGACAAGGCGGTGGCCGGCCGCTGCAACACCGTGGGCGTTCCGGTCGCGCAGCCCGGCGACCTGCTGTGGACCTGCGGCTCCTGGCTCGAAGGCGCGCGCTCGGCATCGGGCAATCGCGTAGGGTCCTTCGCGGTGATGGACGCGCTGGTCGCCGACATCGCGCGGCGCTGGCCCAGCCTGCGCACCATCACCGTCGCGGGCTTCTCGGCCGGCGGGCAGTTCGTGCAGCGCTACATCGCCTTCACGCAGCACGACGGCAAGCCGGCCATGCGCTATGTGGTCGCCGACCCGAGCACCTGGCTCTATTTCGACCCGGTGCGCCCGCAGTTCTCGGCCGACGGTGCCTCCGTGACCGGCTTCTCCACACCCGACGCAGCCGCGTGTCCGCAGATGAACCGCTGGAAATACGGCACCGACGACCTGCCCGCCCACCTGGGCCGCACCGCCGCGCAGGCACGCGAGCAGTACGCGCAGGCCGACATCAGCTATCTGGAAGGCGCGCTGGACAGCAACGACGCCAAGGGCACCGCCTACCGCGTGCTCGACAAGTCCTGCGCGGCGCTCGCCCAAGGCTCGTTCCGCATGCAGCGGGGCCTGGCCTATGCGGAATACGACCGCAAGCTGCTCGCGCCCGACAAGCGACGCGAGGTCGTGGTGGTGCCGGGCTGCGCGCACGACGTGGCCTGCGTGTTTCCCTCCGAGGCCGCGCGCGCTGCGCTGGTCGGGCCTCCACGCTGACCGGAGGAGCCTGCCGGCGGGCTTGACGTGATTTCCTTTATGGTGGACATTTCATCCAATATGAAGGAAATTAAGGAATCGGCCGAGACGGAAACCCCGTCCGGCCTCAACGACCGCATCGCCCAGCGTGTGCGCGACCTGCGCGCGGCAAGGGGCCTCTCGCTCGACGCCCTCGCCACGCACTGCGGCGTGAGCCGCTCGATGATCTCGCTCATCGAACGCGGCGAGAGCAGCCCCACCGCGGTGGTCCTGGAAAAACTTGCGACCGGCCTCGGCGTATCGCTGGCCTCGCTGTTCGAGGCGCCGGCCCCGGCTGCCGATCCGGTCTCGCGGCTGGCCGACCAGCTGCAGTGGCGCGATCCGCACTCCGGCTACCTGCGCAGGAACGTGTCGCCCGGCGGCGTCGCGTCGCCGATCCAGATCGTCGAGGTGGAGTTTCCGCCCGGCGCCCGCGTGGCTTACGAAACCTCGGCGCGCGAGCCGCTCATCCACCAGCAGGTGTGGGTGCTCGACGGCGTCATCGAACTCACCGTGGGCGACGAGCTGCACCGGCTCGCCACCGGCGACTGCCTGGCGATGGTGCTCGACCGCCCCACCAGCTTTCACAACCCCTCGCGCAAGAACACGCGCTATGCCGTCGTGATCGCGACCGCCCCTTCTTCCTGGAGATGAACATGACGACCGTTTCCGCCGGGACCACCCCGGCCGTCCGCCTGCTGGACACCGTTTCCGAAGCGCAGCTGCGCGGCCTTGCCGCCGTGCTGGCCGATTGCGTCGAGGGCGGCGCATCGGTGAGCTTCATGCAGCCGCTGACCGCGCAGCGCGCGCAGGCCTTCTGGCGTCGGGTGGCCGATGGCGTGGCGAGCGGCGAACGCGCGCTGCTGGTGGCGGAGGACGAGGAAGGCATCCTCGGCACGGTGCAGGTGGTGCTGGCGCAGCCCGAGAACCAGCCGCACCGCGGCGAGGTGGCGAAGATGCTCGTGCATCGACGCGCTCGGCGCCGGGGCATCGGCGCGCTGCTGATGAAGGCGGCCGAACGGGTAGCGCGCGAACGCGGCAAGACGCTCCTGGTGCTCGACACATCGAGTGCCGACGCCGAGCGGCTCTACGAGCGCTCGGGCTGGGTGCGTGTCGGATCGATTCCGGGCTTCGCGCTGCTGCCGCAGGGCGAGCCTTGCGACACCACCTTCTTCTATCGCGAGCTGAAGTGAAGGTCGGCGCGACGAGGGGCCGTTTCGCAACCCGCGCGGTCTAACGCGCGCCGAAGGCCGCGTTCTCGAACAGATCCTTGAACTCGCGCGGCTGCGAGCGCCAGTACTGGTGAGGCGCCTTCACCCGCGCGCCCAGTTCGGCAGCCGCATGCCAGGGCCAGCGCGGGTCGTAGAGGATCGCGCGCGCCAGCGACACCGCATCGGCCTGGCCGTTGGCGACGATAGCCTCCGCATGCGCGGGTTCGGTGATGAGCCCCACCGCGATGGTCGGCAGCCCGACCTCGGCCTTGATGCGTTCCGCGAACGGCACCTGGTAGCCCGCGCCCAGCGTGATCGCCTGCTGCGGCGACACGCCGCCGCTGGACACGTGGATGGCCGCGCAGCCGCGCTCCTGCAGCGCGCGCGAGAAGGCGACGGTGCTGTCTAGGTCCCATCCGCCGGGCACCCAGTCGCTGGCCGACACGCGCACCCACACCGGCCGATCGGCGGGGAACTCCTCGCGCACCGCCTCGAAGACTTCGAGCGGGAAGCGCAGGCGGTTCTCCAGGCTGCCGCCGTATTCGTCCTCGCGATGGTTGGCGATGGGCGAGAGGAACTGGTGCAGCAGGTAGCCGTGCGCCGCATGCAACTCGATGCCGTCGATGCCGAGCCGCGCGGCGCGGCGCGCGGTGGCCACGAAGGCGTCGCGCACGCGCGCCAGCCCGGCCGCGTCGAGCGCGATCGGCGTGTCTTCGCCGGGTGCATGCGGCACGGCCGAAGGAGCCCAGGCCTTCCAGCCGCCGGGTTCGCCGGGGCGAATCTGCTTGCCGCCCTCCCACGGTGCGCGGCTCGAAGCCTTGCGCCCCGCGTGGCCGAGCTGGATGGCGATCTTGATCGGCGAGTGCGCGCGCACCGCGTGGAGCACCCTGGCCAGTCCTTCCTCGTTGGCATCGGAGTAGAGCCCGAGGTCGCCGGGCGAAATGCGGCCGTCGGCCTCCACTGCCGTCGCCTCGATGATCAGCAGCCCCGCGCCGGAGAGCGCCAGGTGGCCCAGATGGATCAGGTGCCAGTCGCCCGGCGTGCCTTCGGTGGCGGAGTACTGGCACATCGGCGCGATGACGATGCGGTTGTCGATCCGCAGGGGGCCGAGCTGAAGGGGCTCGAAGAGATGGCTTCGGGGGCTGTCGCTGTCGCTGGTGCTCATGAGGGTGTGGCTCCGCAGGTCCGGTAATTCTGCTGTGGAGGCACGATCGTTGCAGCCGCCGTGGCGGAAGCCTTGCGGCTCGATGCGGTATGGATCAGGAGCGCCGCGATCACCATCGCCATGCCGGCGGCCTCGCTCGTGGTGGGCAGCCGGCCCATGGCCGCGCTCATCAGCAGCGCGGAAACCGGAACGAAGTTGAGGAACGCCGTGCCCGTGACGGCGCCGAGCGCGCGCACGCCGTAGTTGAAAGCCAGCACCGAGATGGCCGAAGGCACCACGCCCACGAAGAGCAGCGCATGCCACGACAGGCGCAGCCCTTCCACGCTCGGCACCGCGGACCAGCCCAGCACCGAGGCGCCGACCGCCGCCGCCAGCAGCACGGGCCACGAGGCCAGCACCGTGAGCGCGGTGTACTCGATCACGTCGAGTTCCGGAAGGCGCGCAGCCCCGCGCGTGTACCAGACCCAGCCCAGCGTGCCGACGAAGGCGATCGCGTCGCCCATCAGCGTGCTCGCCCCGCCAGGGGAGCCCGCGCCGCCGGCCAGCAGCCCCGAGACGGTCGCCACGCCCAGCAGCGCCAGTGCGCTGGTCAGCAGGGTGGTGCGCGTGGGGCGCACGCCGTCGAGCAGCCAGCGCACGATCTGCGTGGTCATCATGGGCGTGGTGGCGATGATGACCGCGCCGTGCGAGGGCACCGAATGCGCCAGCCCCACCAGCAGCATGACGCTGAACACGCCGAAGCCCGCCGCGCCGCGAAGCGCAAGCGGCCCCGCATGCCGGCGCAGCTTGCGCCACGGGGCGGCGCCGCGCGGCAGTATCAGCAGCACGAAGAGCAGCGCCGACAGCGTGTAGCGGATCAGCGTGAACCACACCGGTTCGACATGGTGGAGCACGCCCTTGCTCACGAGGAACAGGGAGCCCCACCCGGAGGTGGCGAGCAGCAGCGCGGCGGTGCCGGCGATGCGTTGGCGACGGGACATGGGAAACCAGCCTTTTCTTTGCGATGGATCGATGCCCCAAGAATCGGGGCTGCGGTCCGCCATTGCCATTCGCATCTTTGGACAGGGGGCTCCAAAAAAGCGAACGGACGCATCGGGCGCCGGCGCTCACAATCGGCGGCCATGGAGCTCTACCAACTCAAGACCTTCGTCGCCATCGCCCGCGAGGGCAGCCTGACCCGTGCCGCCGAACGCGTGTTCACCAGCGCGCCGGCGGTCAGCGCCCAGCTCAGGGCGCTGGAAGACGAGCTCGGCGTGAAGCTGTTCGAGCGCACGCCGCGCGGCATGTCGCTCACCGAGGCCGGCGTGCGCCTGCTCGACGAGGCCGAGCGCACGCTGGCATCGGCCATGCGCATGCGCTCGGCGGCCGACCAGCTGCGCGGGGCGGCGCAGGGCGTGGTTCGCTTCGGCACGGTGGTCGATCCGGTCGCGCTGCGGCTGGGCGAGGTGCTGGTGACGCTGGCGCAGCGGCATCCGCAGGTGGCGCTGCAGCTGAGGCAGGGGTTGTCGTACCAGACGCTCTCGGCCGTGCAGCGCGGCGATCTCGACTGCGCCTACGTGCTCAGCGACGCGGAGCACATCGAGGGACTGGAGCTGCACCGCCTCGGCGCGGTCGACCTGGTCGTGGTGCTGCCGGCGTCGGTGGCCGAGGCGCATCCCGGCCTGTCGCTCGACGAGCTCACGAACCTGCCGTGGGTCGGCACGCCACCCTCGTGCGTCCTGCGCGTGCATCTCGAGAAGCTCTTCGCTGGCGCAGGCCGCGAATACCGCCAGGGCCGCACGGCCGATGACGAAAGCGCCATCCGCAGCATGGTCGCAAGCGGCATGGGCGCGGGGCTGATCCGGCTCGACCAGGCGCAGCAGGGCGAGCGCAACGGCGAGCTCGCGATCTGGAACGGGTGGCGCTCGCACACCTGGCTGTGCTGGGTGGCGCCGGGCGGTGACCGGCGGGCAGTCGCGATCGAGGCAGTGAAGGAGGCCGTGATGGAGGCCTGGGCCTGAGGCTGCGCCTCGTGCGGGGCCGGCACGAGTGGGCATTGCCGGTCGGAGTTGCTGAGACTCCAGGCGCAGCGCATGGTCAGCCAGCGGTCAGGCCGCGCGCAAATTCCATGGATTGACGGGATGGCGGCCAGTGTCGCGGCCTGTCATGATTCGCGGCTGCATGAATCACGAGCCGAAGAATCCACTCGCAGATCTGTTGAACCGCGCCAGGCAGGCCCTGGCGGACCCGGCGGGCATGCTGCCTCCGGCGGCGCCGGTCACCGCCGAGGCGGGTTGCGTGGTCTTCTTCGCCATCGGCGAGGCCAGCAGCCGGGCCCGCGTGGCCTCGGGCCGGGGCTCGGACATCGAGGCCGCCTGGCGCGCCGCCGCCGATGCCGTCGCCGCGCAAGCCAGGCGCGGCGCGCAGCCTCCGCAGCGCCTTCGCGCGGAGATCGTCGACAAGGTCGTGCCGATGAGCTGGGGCGAGCTGAAGGCCAGGCTCGCGAAGACCAAGCGCAACTACTTCAACGAGGGAATCGCCTTCGACGCGCGCTTCGAGTTCGCCCTGCTCGCGCAGGAGATGCACGGCAGCGCCGTGCTCTACAACGGCGACGTGGACCATGCCGAGCCCAACACCGGCAACCTGCGGCTGCACACCAAGCGGCGCTTCGGCCGCGAGCTCGACTTTCCTTCCGACGACGCCGCGCCGGTGTGGTGCTTCACCACGCGGGCCGTGTACGTCGATGCCAAGGGCGCGTGCCCCGTCACCGCCGAGGGGCAGGCCGCGGGCTTTCGCGAACTGAGCGACTGGAACGCGCAGCAGGTTCATGCGCTGATCGACGACGCGGGCAACTACCTCGCCGCGCAGGTCAAGCCCACGGGCGAGTTCCACTACGGCTGGTTCCCCTGCTTCGACCGCACCATTCCCACCTACAACACGCTGCGCCACGCGAGCTCGACCTACGCGATGCTGGAGGCCTGGGAGCTCACGCGCAACGACGCGCTGAAGGCGGCCATCGACCGCTCGCTGGCCTTCCTCGCCGGCACGCTGATCCGTCCGGCCAACCTGCCCGACGGCACGCGCGCGGCCTACCTGCTGGACATTGGCAGCGAGATCAAGCTCGGCGGCAATGCCGTGTGCCTGCTCGCGCTGGTCAAGTACACCGAGCTCACCGGCGACGGGCAATACCTGCCGCTGCTGGAGAAGCTCGCGCTGGGCATCCGCCACATGCAGGACCCGGAGACCGGCAGCTTCGTGCACGTGCTCAATGCGCCCGCGCTCGACGTGAAGGACAAGTTCCGCGTCATCTACTACGACGGAGAGGCCGCCTTCGGGCTGATGCGCCTGTACGGCCTCACACGCGACGCGCGCTGGCTCGCGGTGGTGGAGAAGGCCTTCGAGCACTTCATCGCCGCCGAGCACTGGCGCGCGCACGACCACTGGCTGAGCTACTGCGTCAACGAGCTCACGCGCTACAGGCCCGAACTGCGCTACTACCGGTTCGGCCTGCAGAACGTGGCCGGGTACCTCGACTTCGTGCTGGAGCGCATCACCACCTTCCCCACGCTGCTCGAACTGATGATGGCCGCGCGCGACATGGTGCTGCGGCTGGAGGCCGACCCCGAGCTGCGCCCACTGCTGGCCGGGCTCGACCGCGACAGGTTCGACCGTGCGCTCGAATACCGCGCGCGCTACCTCGCCAACGGCCATTTCTGGCCCGAGCTGGCGATGTTCTTCCGCAACCCGGCGCGCATCGCGGGCTCGTTCTTCATCAAGCACCACAGCTTCCGCGTGCGCATCGACGACGTGGAGCACTATCTCTCGGGCTACGTGGCCTACCACCGCATGCTGAAGGCTGGCGAGGCCGCGGTAGCGGCCGACGCTGGAGACAACAACGCCACCGGCACCGTCGCATGGGGCGGCGACGTGAACCTCTCGCGCCGCCAGCACTACCGGCTGAAGGATCTCGGCGGCGCGCACAGGATGCTCGGCGACATCGCCGCGCTGCGCGAAGCCGACCTGGGCATCGTGAACCTCGAATGCGTGGTCGCCACCGTCGGCGAGCAGGGCGTGGACAAGGGCGAGGCCGGCCCGTACTACTACCGCGCGCGCCCCGAGATGCTCGCGGTGCTGACCGAGGCCGGCATCGGCATGGTCGCCACCGCCAACAACCACAGCGGCGACTACGGCCCCGAGGCGCTGATGGAACAGCAGGCCCTGCTGCAGGCCGCGGGCATCGCCCACGCCGGCACCGGCCGCACGCTGGAGGCCGCGCTGCGCCCGGCCTTTCGCCGCGCGGGCGGCGTGCGCGTGGCGCTGTTCTCGCTCGACGCCACGCAGCCGAGCTTCGCCGCCACAGCCGCCAGCGCGGGCGCCGCCTGGCTGCCGCTCGAAGACCCCGCCGCATGGACCGCCACGCTCGCGCCGCGCATCGAGGCCGCGCGCCGCGAGGCCGACGTGGTGCTGGTTGCGGTGCACTGGGGCGCCAACCTCGAGACTGAGCCCACGCAGGCCGAGATCGCCGTCGGCCATGCCATCGTCGATGCGGGCGCGGACGCGGTGCTGGGCACTTCGGCGCACGTGCTGCAGGGCATCGAGACGTACAAGGGCAGGCCCATCCTGCACGACGCCGGCGACCTGCTGTTCGACTCGGTGCGCAACGACTTCGGGGATTCCGGCGTCTTCACGCTGAAGCTGAGCCCGCGCGGCGTGGAGGAGGTGGTGTTCACGCCCGTGGGCGTGGGCTTCGGCTTCTCGCGCCAGCTCGAAGGCGACGAAGCGCGGGCATCGAGCGAACGCTTCACCGCGCAATGCAGCGCGCTCGGCACGCGGATGAGCCCGCTGCCGGGAGGCCGCTGCGCGGTGCGCCTGTCGCCGCCCGCGCGGCCCGCGTTCCATGCGGACCCGTCCGGCGCCGGCGTCCAGGACTTCCGGCCCGCTCGCGCCATTGCGCCCCTGCCGACGCCGCGGCCTGAGTGGCTGGTGGACGAGGTGCCCAGGGAGGCGCGCATCGCGCCGCTGCAATTCGGTCCGCTGCGCCTCTTGGGGCTGCGCTGCGTGCCCAGGCAGATCGTCGGCCGGCGCATGCTGTGGATCGAGTCTTTCTGGAGCATCGACGCGCCCGTCGCCGCCGACCTGCGCCTGCACTTCCGCGCCTTGCCGATGCGCAGCAAGCGCATGCCGCCATGGGGCGAGGGCATGGACCACGACCCCTGCGACTGGATGTGGCCCACCAGCCGCTGGGAGCCCGGGCGCATATACCGCGACCGCTACGGACTGCGTCCGCCGCGCGCCGGCCTGCTCGAAAGCGACGTGCTGCAGATCGAGGTGGCCGTGCGCGGCGACTGGCCCGAGCTGCCGCCCGCGCGGCGCCTCACGCTGTGGTGCGGCCTGCGCGTGCCGGATCTGCCCGTGCCGCTGCCGCAGCGCCCCGCGCCCGTGCTCTGGGCCGACCGGCCCGGCGCCGGCCCGAGCCCCGCACCCGTGTGGACCGCCGACGAATTGCAGCGCGCCACCGGCGGGCGCTGGCTGGTCGAGCCGCCGCCGGGCTGGTACGCCAACTCGGTGGTGCGAGGACCGGTGCATATGGGCGTGCTGCCGCAGCCCTCGCTCTTCGTCGCTTCCGACTACCGCACGCTGGCCGTGCACGAGAGCTACAGCAAGCCCAGCTCCGACAACTGGGACCGCCACCTGGAGCTGCCCCGCCTGCAGATGGCGTTGGCCGGGGCCGTGATCGCGCACACGGTGGAAGGGCTCGATGCGGCCTTCCCGCTGCTGCAGGCCGACGACCCCATCCGCGCGATGCTCGCCATGGGCGAGGCTGCGCGGGAGCGCTTCAAGGGCCTGGTGGTGGGCGTGACCGGCACCGTGGGCAAGTCGTCCACCATCGCGATGCTGCGCGACCTGCTGCCCGAGCGCGCGCGCGTGCACACCACCGTCTACAACTACAACTCGCGCGTCGGCGTGCCCGCCACGCTCGCGAACCTCGGGCCGGACACCGACGTGTGCATCCTAGAGATGGCGCAGAGCGGCCTATGGATGGACCGCGGCCCCATCTCGCTGATGGCCCGGCCGCACGTGGCCATCCTCACCGAGGTGGGGCTGTCGCAGACCCGGCAGGCTCCGACGCTGGAGCTCACGGCCGCCTACAAGTCGCGCATCTTCCTCGGGCTGGAGCCGGGCGGCGTGGCGATCGTGCCCGACCACATTCCCTGCCTGCGCCAGGTGGTGGACATGGCCGCGCTCACGGCCGGCGCGATCTGGGTGGTGGGCAGCGGGCCCGACGCCAATGTGCGGCTGATCGAGACCCGCCCCGAACCCGGCGGCGGCTGCCGCGTGCGCGTCGCCGCGCCGGGAGGCACCTTCGAATACCTCTTTCCGGTCGAGAGCGCGGGGCTGGTGCGCAATTCGCTGCTCGCGTTCGCGGCGCTGCTGGCCATGGGCTTCGACGGCGAGGCCGCCTGCGCGCGCATGCCGCAGGTGCGGCTGCCGGCATCGGTGATGCAGGTGCGTGCACTGCGTACGCAGGCCGGCGTGCAGGCCACGCTGATCGACGACAGCTGGAACGCCGAGGTCATGTCGATGCGCAACGCCATGGAGTTCGTGCGCAACTGGCAGCGCGCCGACAGCGGCCCGGGCGTGCTGCGCAAGATCGGCGTGCTGGGGCGCATCGTCAACCTCGACAAGGACGCCGAGGCCATGCACCGCAGCCTGGCCGCGCCGCTGCTGGCCTCGGGCATCGAGCACCTGGTGACGCACGGCAACGAGATGCGCTGGCTGCGCGAGGAAGTGCCCCCCGAGCTGCTCGGGCCGCACTTCGACGACGCCGCGCAGCTCGCGGGCTACCTCGGCGGCTTCCTGCGAGACGGCGACCTCGTGCTGGTGAAGGGCGACCGCGACCGGTCGGATTTCGGCAGCATCCCGGGGCTGCTGCAACGGCTATGAGGCTGCTGCACACGCTTCGAAGACTGCGCTTCGTGCTGCTGCTCGTGGCGCTGGCGCAGACCGCCTGCGCGCAGCGCACCGGGCCCGATGTGCCCAGAGTCTTCGCCGCCGGCGCCGACGAGGTGCTGTACTGGAACCAGCCCGCCGACCGCGCCCGCTGCCCCGACCGCAACGGCTTCCTGTGGGTGCAGGCGGCCGAGGGGCCGTCGTGCATCCGCTACTTCGCGAGCGACGACATCGACGGCGCGCGCATCGCCATCGTGCAGTTCTCGGGCGACCGCGACGGCGTGATGGACCAGGCGCCCACGCGCATCCCCGGGAACACCGAGGAGCTGCGCACGCTCGACGCGCAGCGCAGCCGCGACCGCGCGGGCGTGCCGTGGATCTTCGTGGCACGGCCCGGCACGTACGGCTCCTCGGGCGATCACCGCAAGCGCCGCCAGCTTGTGGAGTTCCACGCGCTCGATGCCGCGCTCGACGCGCTCATGCAGCGCCACCGGCTGCAGCGCATCGTGATCGTCGGCCACAGCGGCGGCGCCACGGCCGGCGCCGCGCTGCTCACGCTGGGGCGCACGCGCGTCGCCTGCGCGGTACTCACATCCGGTGCCTACGGCCTGCTGGAGCGCGCGCGCATGCTGGGCCGCTCGAAGGACGGCCGCACCGACACCACCGGCAGCACGCAGTTCTACGACCCGCTCGACCACGTGAACGGCATCGTGCGCGACCCGGCGCGGCGCATCGTGCTCATCGGCAACCGCGAGGACAGGAACACGCCCTATGCGCTGCAGGAGCGCTTCGCCGATGCCGTAGCCAAGGCCGGCCACCGCATCGAGCTGCGCACCCACGCGGCCGAGCCGCCCGACTTTCACGACCTCAAGGACCGCATCGCGCTGCATACCGCGTCGCAGTGCGCACGCGAGGCACTCTTTCCCTGATCACCGCACACATGAGCAATCGAGAACAGAAAAGCAGCGTCGCATCGCGCGAGTACGGGCGCATGCCCGACGGCCGCGTGGTCACCGAGTACACCCTCGACAACGGACTCGGGCTGAGCCTGAGTGCCATCAACGTCGGCGGCATCGTCACCGCGCTGCGCGTGCCCGACCGGCACGGGCGCAGCGGCAACGTGGTGCTGGGCCTGCCCTCGCTGGCCGACTACCTGGGGCCGCATCCGCACCTCGGAACCATCGTCGGGCGCTACGCGAACCGCATCGCGGGCGGGCGTTTCACGCTCGATGGCAAGGCGTACCAGCTGGGCCTGAACAACGGGCCCAATTCATTGCACGGCGGCGCGACGGGCTTCGGCAAGCGCTACTGGGAGATCGTGCCGGTTCCGGCGGAGCAGGCGGGAAGCGACGCCATCGCCATCGAGCTGAGCTACACCAGCGCCGACGGCGAAGAGGGCTACCCCGGCGAAGTGCGGCTCACGCTGCGCTACACGCTGAGCACCAGCGCGAACACCTGGCGCATCGACTACAGCGCCATCGCCGACAAGCCCACCGTGCTCAACCTGAGCCACCACGACTACTTCAACCTCGCCGGCAGCGGCTCGGTGATGGACCACCGCCTGATGCTTGCCGCGAGCCGCTACTGTCCGGTCGACGCGACGCTGATTCCGCTGGGCACAGCCGACGTGACGGGAACTCCCTTCGACTTCCGCACCGCGACCCGCATCGGCGAGCGCATCCGCGAAGGCCACGAGCAGCTGATGCGGGCCCATGGCTACGACCACAACTGGGTGCTGGACCGTGCCGACACCGAGCAAGGCCTGGCGCTCGCGGCCCGGCTGGAGCACGAGGCTTCCGGCCGCGTGATGGAAGTGCACACCAGCGAGCCCGGCGTGCAGTTCTATTCGGGCAACTTCCTCGACGGCAGCCTGCTGGGCAGCGCGGGCGCGA
Source organism: Variovorax sp. 350MFTsu5.1 (assembly GCF_048302515.1). NCBI lineage: Bacteria > Pseudomonadati > Pseudomonadota > Betaproteobacteria > Burkholderiales > Comamonadaceae > Variovorax > Variovorax sp. 350MFTsu5.1. The sequence continues at coordinate 1,297,788 of NZ_CP157620.1, forward strand.
GCATCAGGCAGGGCGACGGGCTGTGCCTGGAGGCGCAGCATTTCCCCGATTCGCCGAACCAGCCGGAATTTCCGTCGACGGTACTGCGGCCCGGGGAGCGCTTCCACAGCGCGACGGAGCATCGGTTCAGCCTGCTTGGCTGAAGCTGCACCTGCGCGCTCAGGACGGCCTGGCCTTCTTCGGTTCGTCCTTCAGCATCGAGATGACGGCCTCGCGCAGCCACCGGTGGGCCAGCGAGGAGTCCCAGCGCGAATGCCAGGCGATGGAGTACATCCTGTTCGAAACCATGCCCGGCATCGGGACGATGCAGAGGTCGAACTGGTCGGCCAGGATCTTCGCGACGCGCATCGGCAGCGTGATCACCGCGTCGCTGCCGCGCATGGCGAAGGGCGCCTGCGCCATGGCCGAGACGAACATCGGAAACTTGCGCTTGGGCAGCTCATGCTGCCTGAGCAGTTCGTCCACGTCGTTATCGCGCCCGAGCATGTTGACGGTGCTGATGAACCTCATGCCGGCGAGGTCGGCCAGCTTGAGCTTCTTGCCGGCGAGCGGGTGGTCGCGGCGCATGAGGCACACGCGCTTCTCTTCGAAGAGCGGCACGAAGCTGGTGTTGTGGGCCTGCTGGTCGAAGCGGCCGATCGTGATGTCGATGGCGCCCGTCTCCAGTTGCTCGACGGGCGTGATGTCTCCGTAGGTCGGCACGAAGTAGGCCGACGCGTTGGGCGCTCCGGACTCGAGGAACCGGTGAAGGGCCGGCGCCAGCAGAAGCTCGATGGCGCTCGTGGCGCCGATCTTGAAGACCTGGGTGGATTCGGCCGGGCGGAAGCCGCCGCCCTCCGAGAGCGCGGTGTCGACGGCTTCCAGCGCCCGCCGCACCGAATCGCGCAGCCTGCGGGCCAGCGCGGTGGGCTCCAGCTTTCCGCGCACCCGGACGAAGAGCGGGTCGGAGAGCTCTTCCCTCAGCCGCGCCAGGTCGCGGCTCACGGCCGGCTGGGTGCGGGCGAGCCTGTCGGCGGTTCTGGTGACGCTGTTCGTCTCCATCAGCGATTCGAAGACGAGCAGCAGGTTCAGGTCGAAGCGCCTGAGCGACAGGAGATCCATTTCCGCTCCTTGTGAGCCGGTCTTTGCGGCGGTTTCTGGTGGCTCTGGAATATACCGGGCATGGTATGGAGGGGCGCAAAAATATGATTTCCCATGAGGGTTGCCGCTCGGGATACTTCCGTCCAGAACCTGCATTGCAGCCGCAACGCGGACCCACCCACAGACGGAGACGGACATGAGAAATGCCTTCACGAAAGCGCTCAGGGGCCTGCTGCCCGTGATCGCGGTATCCATCGCGGCCACCGCATCCGCCCAGGAGGCGTACCCGGCAAAGCCGATCCGGCTGGTCGTGCCTCTTCCTCCGGGCGGCGGCGCTGACGGCCTGGCCCGCATCTGGAGCGACTACGCCTCGCGCACGCTGGGAACCCCGGTGGTGGTGGAGAACCGCGCCGGCGTGAACGGGTCGCTTGCCGCGGCCTTCGTGGCCAGCCAGCCCGCCGACGGCTACACGGTGCTGATGACCACGCAGTCGAACCTGGCGCTCAACCGCTTTTCGTACGGCAAGCTGAACTACGACCCGGACCAGAGCTTCGCGGGCATCGGCATTCTCGCGACCACGCCGCAGGTGCTGCTGGCGCACAGCGGGGTTGCGGCCAACACCCTCACGGAATTCATCAGCCTCGCGAAGGCCGCGCCGGGCAAGTACTCGTACAGCTCGGCGGGCAAGGGCAACTCCACGCACCTGAACATGGAGATCATGGCCAGGCACTTCGGCGTGAACCTGCTGAACGTGCCGTACAAGGGCAGCGCGGCGGCACTTCTGGCCACGGTGAGCGGCGAGACGCCGCTGACGAGCGCGGTGATGTTCTCGGCCATGCCGTTCATCAAGGACAGGAAGGTCAAGCCGCTGGTGGTGTTCTCCGACAAGCGGCTGGCGGACCTGCCCGGCGTGCCCACGCTGGCCGAGGCCGGTATTCCCAAGTCGCTGGGGGGCGGCTGGTATGCGCTCGTGGTGCCCAAGGGCACGCCCGAGGCCATCGTGCAGAAGCTCAACGGCGTGACCACGAAGATGTGGGCGGATGCCGATGCGCGCCAGAAGCTCAACACCATCTACATGGCCGAGCCCGCCGACAAGGCGCCCGCGGCGGTGCGCACCGCGACGCGGCAGGACGTCGACCAATGGGGCCCGCTGGTCAAGTCCCTGAACTTGACCGCGCAGTGATCGTTCGTCGACATGAGCACCACCACGCAATTCTTCCCCCTCGTCGACGTTACGGGCGAGGCCTACGAGCGCGGGCTGCAGCACGGCCGCGCGGTGCCCGAGAGGGTGGCCGCGGGTGCGGCGCTGTACCGGGCGCAGCTCGGGCACCGTGGCCTCGACGACGCCACCATCGAACGCCTCGCGCGCTCGATGCTTCCGCAGATCGAGGCATTCGATCCGCTCTGCCTCGACGAGATGCGCGGCATTGCCGACGGCTCCGGCGTGTCGCTGGAGAACGTCGTCACCATCAACTGCCGCACCGAGATGCTCTATGGCTTCTCGCGCATGAAGGAGGAGGCGATGCGCCACGACGCGACCGAGGATGGCGACTGCACCGGCCTGGTCGTGCTGCCGAAGCGCTCGGCCACGGGCCGGCTGATGCATGCGCACAACTGGGACTGGCGCGAGGAGTGCGTGGACAGCTGCATCGTCCTGCGCATCCGCAACGCGAAGGGGCCGGACATCCTGGCCTTCACTGAAGCCGGCGCGCTGGCGCGGCACGGCCTCAACAGCCATGGCGTATCGCTGACCGGCAACGCGATGTCCTGCCACAAGGACTTCCAGGGCGGCCCCGGCGCGCCGGTGGTGCTGCTGCGCCGGCGGCTGCTCGAATCGACCAACCTCGCGCATGCGATGCGGACCGTGTGGAGCGCGCGGCGCTACTGCTCCAGCAACATGATCCTGGCGCAGAGCAGCGCCACCGACGGCTGCTGCGTCAGCCTCGAAGCGGCGCCCGACGAGGTCTACTGGATGCTCCCGCAGGACGACGTGCTCGTCCATGCCAACCACTGGCTGTCTTCCGTGGCGCTCGCGAAGCTGCACGATCCGGGGCTGGCGGCGCGGCCCGACAGCCTCTACAGGCAGCACAGGGTCGAGAGCGCGATGCGCTCCGTCGTGTCGCGCGGCATCGGGTGGAGCGACATCCGTTCGGCGCTGGCGGACGACTTCGGCTACCCCGACGGTGTTCTGCGAAGCCCCAAACCCGCGGACTTCAGCAGCATCTCCGCCACCGTGGCGACGACGCTGATGGATGCCGCCAACGGCGTGATGTGGGTGGCGCGCAAGCCCTACGAAAGCCGCGAGTTCCAGGAGTACGCGCTCTAGGCGCCCCCACATTGCCGCAACTGCACGAGGATCGGTTCTTGTATCTCGGCGTCTTCGACATCTTCAAGATCGGCATCGGCCCTTCCAGCTCGCACACCGTCGGCCCCATGCGCGCCGCGCGGATGTTCGCCGCGAAGCTGGAGGGCGACGGCATGCTCGGCCGAGTCCACCGCATCCGCAGCGAGCTGTACGGATCGCTGGGCGCGACCGGAAAGGGCCACGGTTCCGACACGGCCACGCTGCTCGGCCTGTGCGGGCACGACCCGGAAACCATCGACGTCGATCGCGTGCCGGAGCTGGTGCACGGTATCCACGCCAGCGGCTCGCTCGCCGTGGGTGGCCGGCACCGCATCGCATTCAGCGAGAAGACCGACCTGCTGTTCTTCGCTGGCAGGACGCTGCCGCTGCATGTGAATGGCATGCGCTTCGTCGCGCTCGATGCCGGCGGCGAGGAGCTCACCGCGCAGGTCTACTACTCCATAGGCGGCGGCTTCGTGATCGACGACTCGGGCGTACGGGATGCGTCCGGCGACGTGGCGCCCCCCGTTCCCTTCGAGTCGAGCGCAGACCTGCTGGAGGCCGCGTCCCGGCTGCGATGCAGCATCGCGGACATCATGCGCCGCAACGAGCGCGGCATCCGCCCCGAGCAGCAGACCGTCGACGGCCTGATGAATATCTGGGCGGTGATGCAGTCGTGCATCGAACGCGGCTTCCGCGCCGACGGCGTGCTGCCCGGCGCCTTCAGGGTGAGAAGGCGGGCGCCCGAGCTGCACCGCGCCCTGCAGTCGGCGGCCGGCACGGACCCCTTCGAGCTGATGGACTGGGTGAACCTGTTCGCGCTGTCCGTGAACGAGGAGAACGCGGCGGGCGGGCGCGTGGTGACGGCGCCCACGAATGGCGCGGCGGGCATCGTGCCGGCGGTGCTGAGCTACCACATGCGGTTCAACCCGGCGGCCACCGAACGCTGTGTGGTCGACTTCCTGCTGACGGCGGCCGCCATCGCGATCCTCTACAAGAAGAACGCGTCGATCTCCGGCGCGGAAGTGGGCTGCCAGGGCGAGGTGGGCGTGGCCTGCTCGATGGCCGCGGGCGCGCTCTGCGCGGTGATGGGCGGCACGCCGGAACAGGTCGAGAATGCCGCCGAGATCGGCATGGAGCACCACCTCGGGCTGACCTGCGATCCGGTGGGCGGCCTGGTGCAGATTCCCTGCATCGAGCGCAACGCGCTCGCCTCGGTGAAGGCCATCAATGCGGCCCGCATGGCGCTTCGCGGCGACGGCTCGCACCATGTGAGCCTGGACAAGGTCATCAAGACCATGCGCGAGACCGGCGCGGACATGAAGTCCAAGTACAAGGAGACGGCGCGCGGCGGGCTGGCCGTCAACGTCGTCGCCTGCTGAGCGGCAGCCTCCGGCGACGCGCGCCTATGGCCGCTCCCTGGCCTCGCTCCGGATGATCTGGTGCAGCGTGCGCAGCAGCACCTCGGGCTGCACCGGCTTGAACATCACCACCAGGCCGCTGGCATAGGCCGCGCGCACGCGCTCGGGGTCGGTGTCGCCGGTGACGAGGATGGTGGGCACGCGGCGGCCCGCGAGCTGGCGCAGCTCGGCCGTCGCCTGGATGCCATCCTGCGGGTCTGCCAGCCGGAAGTCGATGATGAAGGCGTCGAAGCCGTCGGGCGTGGCCCGCACCTGCGCGCAGGCGTCGGCCACGCGGCTGGTGATCTCGATGCGCTCGCAGTAAGGGGCCAGCCACATGCGCACGGCTTCGCCCACGGGCTGCTCGTCGTCCAGCAGAAGAACGCGCGGAGGCACGAGCGGGAGTTCGGTGGCGTCTGCGCTGGCGGTATCGGGGGCGGCGGCAGGTGCCACGAGCGCCGCCGGTGCGGCGGGCGGCCGGCGCGGCAGGTCGACCCAGAATACGCTGCCGCGGTCCTGCCGCGAGCGCACGCCGATCTCGCCGCTCAACAGGTCGACCAGCCGCTTCACGATGGCCAGCCCGATGCCCAGCCCGCGCGCCACGTCGCGCTGCGGGTTGTCGACCTGGTAGAACTCGTCGAACACATGTGGCAGGTGCTCGGGCGCAATACCCAGGCCGGTGTCCCACACGGCCAGGCGCAGGCGGTCGCCGCGCGGCCGCGCGCTCACGAGGATGCCGCCGCTGCGCGTGTACTTCAGCGCGTTGTCGACGAAGTTGGTCAGCACGCGCAGCAGCAGGTCGGGGTCGGTCTGCAGCCATTCGGGCGCGGTGTGGAAGCGCAGCGACAAACCCGCCTGCTGGGCCCGTGGCTCGAAGAGCTGCGCGAGCCGCAGGAAGAGCGGGTCCACCGCGATCTCCATGGGCTGGGGCACCACGGTGCCCGCGTCGATCTTGGAGATGTCGAGCATCGCGTTGAGCAGGCCGCTGACCGCGTCGGTGGCCTGCACCACGCGGCCTGCCACGGGGGCGAGCGGGTGGTCCGCGAGGTCGCGCTCCAGCGAGCGCGAGAACAGCGCCAGCGCATGCACCGGCTGGCGCAGGTCGTGGCTGGCTGACGCGAAGAAGCGGCTGCGCTCGCGGTTCAGGCGCTGCAGCTCGAAGGACTGGCGCATCAGCTGCTCGCTCAGCAGCTCCTTGTCGATCTGGTCCGACAGGCTGCGGCGGATGAGCTGGTGCTGCGACAGCGCATAGCGCGCCATCGAGCCGCCGAACAGCAGCCCGACCACGCAGGCGAACCAGCCGTCGGTGCCGCCCATCCACGCGAAGCGCGTGACCACGCCCAGCGTGAGCGGAATGGTGACCACCGGGACCATCGCGCGCCAGGTGGCGATCACCGGCACCGAGCCCATCAGCACCGCGAACATGCCCAGCAGCAGGATCAGGATGCGCGTGGGCGATTCGGTGCCGGGCGGCATCAGCGCCCAGGGTGCCAGCGTCCACATGGCCATGTAGGTGCCCAGCGGCAGCATGAAGCGCCATGCGCCGTCGGGCTGGCGCAGGGTGAATTCGGGCTCGGGGTAGAGGCGCGCGTTCCAGCGCATGAACACCAGCCGGAGGCTGAGCAGCGCGCAGGTCGCGATGCCCCAAGTCAGTGCGCCGAGGCCGCGCGTCATCCAGAAGAACACCCCCGCCATCGCGATGGCCGCCGCGAGCGCCGTCAGCACCGTGGGCGGGCCCATCACGAACATGCGCCGCAGCAGGCGCTCGCGGACCAGTTGGGCGTGGGAGTCGGCGATGCCGGGCGGGGCACCGGTGCCCGCGAGCGTGCCCTCAGGCACGGAGGAGGTTGCTCCCTGCGTACTCATGGGCGGCAGTGTAAGAGGGCGATGTGTGCTGCTGGAGTCAGTAGAGGCTGTAGTGGTAGTCGTAGCTGCGCATCCATAGCCGCGGCTTCTTCGGCTCGTCGAAGCTCAGCTGCAGCAGGTTGCGTGGGTGGGCTGTGTCGATCAGCAACTGCTTTTCGGTCTCGGGCGAGTCGGCCTGCGAGAGGGCGAAGCGCTTGAAGACGCCGGTCAGGGCGGCCTCCGCAGTCTGTGGTCTGTAGTCGTCGTCCAGCAGCAGTTCGGGCTCGGCGATGCGCTCCTGGTGCAGCCAGTACCAGACCCCCTCGTTCGGCGTCGCGGGTTGCGCGCCGGGGTTGCCGTGGTCGCCGGTGGTGTTGGACGGCTCGTTAGGCACCACGCCCTCCGGGTCCCAGGCGAGGGCGCCGAGGCCGTCGCCGATCTCCACAAACACCGCCACGCTGCGGCGGTAGCGGGAGAGGACGGTGGGCGGCAGCAGGGCATCGAAGCCGCCGTTGCCGTCGCCGTATCCGCCAAGCCCGAGCAGCAGGCCTTCGGCCGTCTGCAGGCGGTGGGGCTGCAGGAAGTACGAGTTGTCGATCCGGATGTCGGCTTCGGCAAGCAGCACGCGCAGCGGGGAGGGCAGTGTGGTGCCGAGGCGGGCTTCGGCTTCGAGCAGCGCGGCCTCGGCCTCGGCGTTAGTGCCGGCGGGCAGACGGGCGTTGCCGACCTCCACCAGCCCGGAGAGTTCGGCGAAGGCGCGGATGCGCTCGACCAGCGGCCTGGCGGGATCGTAGAGAGGGTGGGAGATGCGGGCCATGTCGAGCACCGACCAGCGCCGCCTGAACGATGTGGCCTTGCCCTGGGCATCGACGTGCGATCCGCGCAGCTCGAGCCGACTCAAGTTCTCCGGCAGCTCGAACACCACCGAGGGCAGCTTCTTCAGCCCTGGCAGCGTGGCCGTGTGCTCCAGCCTCGCGATGGCCTTGCCATCCGCCAGCACGTCGGCATTCACCTGCTCGCCGACCTGGAGCCATGGATGGATGCCTGCACGCCCCTTCGCCGCGTGCAGCGGCGGTGCGTCTCCCGCGAAGACTTTGGAAAAGAGATTGCCGATGTAAGAAGAAAGAAGCGCTGCCATGTTCGATGTGTGGATATCGCCGCCCGGGAGTCGATGCGCGGGTGCCGCGCAGCAGGACGCCGAGTATCGTTTCACGAAACTCCCGCACGCACTTCACCTCGACTTCACCGCGCGTGGGCACACTGCGTCCCGACAGCGGTTCGGCGCTGGTAGAGGCAAAAAAAGAGGGGGAGGGAAACCGCTCAGGGACCGCCTCGATGCCAGCCGCTGTCGCCATTCAACCGGCGTGTTCAAGGCCCTGCGGCCTTGAACACCGCCACCACCCCAAGCTCCAAAGCTCCCGCCGTCAGGCCTTCGACGACAGGCGCCGCCGCGCCTTGACCGCGGACGCCAGCCCTTCGAGCACCGGCACCGTCTGCGCGAAGCCGATGCAGGCATCGGTGATCGACACGCCGTGCTTGAGCGGCACGCCGGGCTTCAGGTCCTGCCGTCCCTCTTCCAGGTGGCTTTCGATCATGATGCCCGTGATGCGCCGTTCGCCGCCCGCGATCTGCGCCGCCACGTCTTCGGCCACCACGATCTGGCGCTGATGCTGCTTGCTGCTGTTGCCGTGCGAGACGTCGATCATCACCTGCGGGCGCAGGCCGTTGGCCAGCAGCGCCTCGCAGCTCGAGGCGACGTCGGCGGCCGAGTAGTTGGGCGCCTTGCCGCCGCGCAGGATCACGTGGCAGTCGTCGTTGCCGCGGGTCTCGAAGATCGCGGACATGCCCATCTTGGTCATGCCCATGAAAGCGTGCGGGGCGCGCGCGGCGAGGATGGCGTCGGCCGCGACCTTCACGCTGCCGTCGGTGCCGTTCTTGAAGCCCACGGGGCAGCTCAGGCCCGAGGCCAGCTGACGGTGGCTCTGGCTCTCGGTGGTGCGCGCGCCGATGGCGCCCCAGGCGATCAGGTCGGCGATGAACTGCGGGCTCAGCAGGTCGAGGAACTCGGTGCCGGTCGGCAGGCCCAGCGTGGTCAGCTCCAGCAGCAGGCGGCGCGCGCGCTCCAGCCCTTCGTTGATCGCGAAGCTGCCGTCCAGGTGCGGGTCGTTGATGTAGCCCTTCCAGCCGACGGTGGTGCGCGGCTTCTCGAAGTAGGCGCGCATCACGATGATCAGGTCGTCCTGCAGCGAGTCTGCGACCTTCTTCAGGCGCTGCGCGTACTCGATGGCCTGGTCGTGGTCATGGATGGAGCAGGGGCCGACCACCACCACCAGCCGGTCGTCGCGATCGTGCAGCACGTCGGCGATCTCCGTACGGCTGCGCTCGACCAGCGCCAGCGTGTTGTCGCGCACCGGCACGCGCTCCTGCAGCAGCGCGGGCGTGATGAGCGGACGGACCGCGCCGATGCGCACGTCGTCGATGCGGGTGGTGTCGAGCGTGCTGTCGCGGGAGCCGATTTCGGCGTCGTGGAGGGGGTCGTCGAGGCGGGGCATGGTCGTTGATGCGGTTTCCGGTGGATGCCTCGATTGTCCCCTCGTCGCGACGCCGGCCCTGCGGGGGGCTGCTCAGCCCGCGAACAGCGCGGCCGGCACGCCCGGGCTGTCGATGCGGACCCTGAAGAGCCCGCCTGCCAGCGGTTCGGCCGCCTCCTGCTCGGGCGTGAGGCTGTTGCGGGCGGTCGTGATGTAGAGCGTGTGCATGTCGGCGTCGCCGAAGGCGCAGTCGGTGACGTGGCTCGCGGGTATGGCGATGCGGCACAGCTCGGCCGCGCTCACCGGATCGTGGCAGGTGACGCAGGAGCCGCCCCAGTGCGCGATCCACAGGCGCCCGGCCGCGTCGGTGGTCATGCCGTCGGGCAGTCCGTCGGGTTTGGGAAAGCGATGCCACACGCGGCGGTTCGACACGGTGCCCGCTTCCATGTCGAAGTCGTAGGCGTACAGGTTGTTCAGCACCGTGTTGTTGAAGTACATGGTGCGGCCGTCGCCCGACCAGGTCGGGCCGTTGGTCACCTCGAAGCCGTCGTCGTGCTTGGTGCAGCGGCCGCCGGCGTCGTAGCGGTAGAGCGCGCCGGTGGGCGCCTTGCAGTCGAAGTCCATGCTGCCGGCCCAGAATCGGCCGCGCGCGTCGCACTTGCCGTCGTTGAAGCGGTTGCCGGTGCGTTCGGGCTCGGGCTGGTGCAGGTACTGCGGTTTGGCTTCGTCGCCGGGCGCGGTGGTGTCGAAGAGCGCGAAGCCGCGGCGCAGCGTGATGAAGAGGCCGGGTGCCGATGCGCGCTCGGCGATGGCGGTGATCTCCTCGTCGAAGTTCCAGGTGCGCTGCGCGCCGGTGGCCGGGTCGTAGCGGAAGAGGCGCGGCGTGAGGATGTCGATCCAGTACAGCGCCTGCTCGCGCTGCGACCACATGGTGCCTTCGCCGAGGTTGGCGCCTGCCGGCCAGATGGACTCGGCCTGGCCGATGACGGAAGGGGAGGGAACGGGGGTGCTTGTCTCTTGGCTCATTGGTCTCTTTCTTGTTTCCTGTTCGTGACTGCCTGTCTGTCTTCTTGACGCGGCGGATGGTATCAAGGCATATTGATAACCGAAATCGAAAATCACGGCATCAATTGATATTCATATTGCAATGTCATGAGATGCCCACCCCGGAGACTTTTCTTGAATTCCCCCCAGCTTTCCATCCATCCCAGCCTCAAGGGCCGCACCGTGTTCGTCACCGGCGGAGGCAGCGGCATCGGCGCGGCCATCGTCGCCGCGTTCGCCGAACAGGGCGCGCGCGTGGCCTTCGTCGACATCGCCGAAAGTGCCAGCGCGGCGCTCGCACTGCAGATCGAAGAGGCCGGCCATGCCGCGCCGTGGTGGCGCGCCTGCGACGTGCGCGACATCGCCGCGCTGCAGAAAGCCATTGCCGATGCGGCGGCCGAGCTCGGCGACTTCGCGGTGCTGGTCAACAACGTGGCGAGCGACGACCGCCACACGCTCGAATCGGTCACGCCCGACTACTACGACAACCGCATGGCCATCAACGAGCGGCCCGCGCTCTTCGCGATCCAGTCGGTCGTTCCTGGCATGAAGCGCCTGGGCTTCGGCTCGGTGGTCAACCTCGGCTCCACCGGCTGGCAGACCAAGGGCTCGGGCTATCCCTGCTACGCGATCGCGAAGTCGTCGGTGAACGGTCTCACGCGCGGCCTGGCGGTGGATCTGGGCCGCGACCGCATCCGCATCAACACCGTCTCGCCCGGCTGGGTGATGACCGAGCGGCAAGTGAAGCTGTGGCTCGACGAAGAGGGCGAGCAGTCGCTCAAGCGCAACCAGTGCCTGCCCGACAAGCTGATGCCGGAAGACATCGCGCGCATGGTGCTGTTCCTGGCATCGGACGACGCGAAGATGTGCACCGCGCAGGAGTTCACCGTCGACGCCGGTTGGACCTGAATCCAACAGCCGAACGCAGAAGAAATACAAAAACTACGCAGAAGTCGCAGAAGAGACCGAAACCATTTTTGGGGTTTCCTTCTGCGACCTCTGCGAAACCTTCGCGCCCTCTGCGTCCGGCTGCCCGATCCCGTATTTCCTCAGTCGATCTCCATCTCCAGCTTGCGCCCGTAGACGCTGACGCTCGCCGTTTTCAGCGCCTTCATCATCACCTTCGCCGCCGGTGACGGCAGCCGGTCGGTGCGCGTGATGATGCCGAAGGCGTCCATGTGGCAGGGCATGTCCAGCGGCAGCAGCGACACGATGCCGTGCGACGCGTAGTAGCGCGCCACGTCGGTCGCAAGCACCGCCACCATGTCGCTCTGCTGCAGCATGCGCGTGATGAAGAGCAGGGCCGAGCTCTCGATGGTGTTGGTCGGCGGCGCAAGGCCTTCCTCCTGGAACATCAGCTCGAAGCGGTGGCGCAGCACGCTGCCCGCGGGCGGCACGATCCAGCCGGCGCCCACCACGTCGCGCAGCGTGAGGCCGCTCACGCCCAACAGCGGATGGCCGGGTCGTACCAGCGCGCACACTGGTTCCTCGCTGAGCGCCTCGTAGCGCAGCTGCGACTTGTCGTGCTCGGCGAAGAGGCGCGCCACCAGCATGTCGAGCTTGCCCTGCTCCAGCCGCTCGATCAGCACCGGGCTGGTCTCGATCTCCAGCGACACGCGCAGGTCGGGGTGTTCGCGCTTCACCATCGCCACCGCAGGCGGCATCAGCGTGAGGCCGGGCGCGGTGATGGCGCCCACGCTCACCTGGCCGAAGCGGCCGGCCTTCAGCGCGGTGAGCTCGTCGTGCGCCTGGTTCAGGCTCGCGAGCGCGACGCGGGCGTGGCGGATCATGGTCTCGCCGTACCAGGTCGGGCGCATGCCGCGCGGCAGGCGCTCGAACAGCGGCACCTCCAGCACGTCTTCCAGGTCCTTCAGCAGCTTGGAGGCGGCCGGCTGCGTCATGTTGAGCACCTGCGCCGCGCGGTGGATGTTGCCCTCCTCGGACAGCGCCACGAGCAGCAGCAGCTGCCGGGTCTTGAGGCGGGCGCGGATGAACCAGTGGTTGTAGTTGGTCATGTCTCCGGGCTTTAAACAAAGGACTGATCGGGTTTTCCAGAATCCGGCGATCGATATCCATTTTGCTTAAAAAACGATTGGATTGATATCAAATCTGTTTCTAGACTCCGGGCATTCCAAGAACAACAGAGACAAGGTCCAAGCCCCGGTGATCCACGGCGAGCTCCATCAGAACGTGCGGCAGTACATCAACGGCCGCTGGGAAACCAGCGCAACCACCGGTGTGAGCGCCAATCCTTCGGACACCAGCGAAGTGGTGGCCGAGTACGCACGTGCCGATCGCCGCCAGGCCGAGGCGGCCATCCGCGCCGCCACGGAAGCCTTTCCGCACTGGAGCCACAGCACGCCGCAGCGGCGCGCAGACGTGCTCGACCGCATCGGCACCGAGCTGCTCGCGCGCAAGGACGACCTGGGCATGCTGCTGGCGCGCGAGGAGGGCAAGACCCTGGTCGAGGCGGTGGCCGAAGTGGCTCGGGCCGGCCAGATATTCAAGTTCTTCGCGGGCGAGGCACTGCGCGGCGGTGGCGGCGAGAACGTGGCCTCGGTGCGCGCGGGCGTGCAGGTCGACGTCACGCGCGAGCCGGTGGGCGTGGTGGGGCTCATCACGCCGTGGAACTCGCCTTTCGTGGTGCCCGCATGGAAGATCGCGCCCGCGCTGGCCCATGGCAACAGCGTGGTGTTCAAGCCGGCCGAACTGGTGTCGGGCTGCGGCTGGGCGCTGGCCGAGATCATCAGCCGCGCCGCATTGCCGGCCGGTGCCTTCAACCTCGTGATGGGCAGCGGCCGCGAAGCAGGGCAGGCGCTGGTCGACAGCCCGCTGGTCGATGCGCTGAGCTTCACCGGCTCCATGGCCAACGGCGAGCGCATCCTGCAGGTGGCGGCTGCGCGGCGCGCCAAGGTGCAGCTGGAGACGGGCGGCAAGAACGCGCTGGTGGTGCTGGCCGATGCCGACCTCGACCGCGCGGTCGATTGCGCGGTGCAGGGCGCGTATTTCTCCGCCGGCCAGCGCTGCACCGCGTCGAGCCGGCTCATCGTCGAGTCGGCGGTGCACGACGCCTTCGTGGCGAAGCTGCGCCAGCGCCTGAAGACGCTGAAGATCGGCCACGCGCTGGAACGCGGCGTGGACATCGGTCCGGTGGCCGACGAAGACCGCCTCGCGCAGGGCCTCGCCTGGGTCGACACCGCACGCGAGGAGGGTGCCGAGCACGTCTGGGGCGGCGAGGCGCTGGAGCGCGCCACCGCCGGCCACTACATGAGCCCCGCGCTCTTCCTGGCGAAGCCCTCGCACCGCATCGCGCGCGAGGAGATATTCGGCCCGCTGGCCTGCGTGCTGCGCGCCGACGACTACGACGAAGCGCTCGCGCTGTGCAACGACACGCCCTTCGGCCTGTGCGCGGGCATCTGCACCAATTCGCTGAAGCACGCGATGCATTTCAGGCGCCATGCCGTGGTCGGCATGACGATGGTCAATCTGCCGACCGCGGGGGTGGACTTTCACGTGCCCTTCGGCGGCCGTAAGGGGTCGGGCTACGGGCCGCGCGAACAAGGGCGCCACGCCGCGGAGTTCTACACGACGGTGAAGACCGGCTACATGCTGGCCTGAGCCGGACGGGGTTCTTTTCAGTTTCGTTTTTCATCACCCACGCCAACCGGCATTCCTCGAATCATCAAGAAGGAGACATCCCATGACCATGAATCGCCGCACCCTCAATACCGCCCTGGCCGCCGCCGCGCTCGGCGGGCTTCTGCCCGCTTCCGTGCTCGCGCAGAAGAAGCTCGTGCTCGGCTTCGCGCAGGTGGGCGCCGAGAGCGAATGGCGTACCGCCAACACCGAGTCGATCAAGTCCTCGGCCAAGGAGGCGGGCATCGAGCTCAAGTTCTCCGACGCGCAGCAGAAGCAGGAAAACCAGATCAAGGCCATCCGCTCGTACATCGCGCAGAAGGTGGATGTGATCGCCTTCTCGCCGGTGGTCGAGTCCGGCTGGGAGACCGTGCTGCGCGAAGCCAAGGCCGCGAAGATCCCGGTGGTGCTGACCGACCGTTCCGTCAACACCAAGGACGACTCGCTCTACGTGACCTTCATGGGCTCCGACTTCACCGAGGAAGGCCGCAAGGCCGGCCGCTGGCTGGTGGAGAAGATGAAGGACCAGAAGGGCGACGTGAACATCGTCGAGCTGCAGGGCACCGTGGGCTCGGCACCGGCCATCGACCGCAAGAAGGGTTTCGAGGAAATCATCAAGGCCGACCCGAAGTTCAAGATCATCCGCTCGCAGACCGGCGACTTCACGCGCGCCAAGGGCAAGGAGGTGATGGAAGCCTTCCTGAAGGCCGACGGCAAGAAGATCAATGTGCTGTACGCGCACAACGACGACATGGCCATCGGCGCGATCCAGGCCATCGAGGAAGCCGGCCTGAAGCCCGCGAAGGACATCGTGATCATCTCCATCGACGGCGTGAAGGGCGCGTTCGAAGCCATGATCGCCGGCAAGCTCAACGTGTCGGTCGAGTGCAGCCCGCTGCTCGGGCCCCAGCTCATGCAGGCCGTGAAGGACATCAAGGACGGCAAGACGCTGCCCAAGCGCATCGTGACCGTCGAGAGCATCTTCCCGATGGAAGTCGCGGCCAAAGAATTCCCCAATCGGAAATATTGAGTACTCCCCCAGGCTTCGCGCACTTCGTGTCGCTTCGCCAACCCCCTCGACGGGGGCAACACCTGCGGCCGGGCAAAGCCGGTTCCGCGGTGTTCCCCCAAAGGCCATTCCCATTGAAAGACGGATTTACTAGCACCATGAAACGCAACTTCCTCAAGGCATCGCTGGCCGGCATCGCACTGGCCATCGTCGGCTTCGCTCCGCTGGCCAACGCGCAGGACAAGGGCCTGATCGCCATTTCCATGCCCACCAAGTCGTCGGCGCGCTGGATCGCCGACGGCGCCAACATGGTCAAGTACTTCAAGGACAAGGGCTACAAGACCGACCTGCAGTACGCCGAAGACGACATTCCCAACCAGCTCGCGCAGATCGAGAACATGGTGACCAAGGGCTCGAAGGTGCTGGTCATCGCGGCCATCGACGGCACCACGCTGTCGGACGTGCTGCAGAAGGCGGCCGACAAGGGCGTGAAGGTCATCGCCTACGACCGGCTCATCAAGGGCTCGAAGAACGTCGACTACTACGCCACCTTCGACAACTTCCAGGTCGGCGTGCTGCAGGCGCAGTCGATCGAGGCGGCGCTGGGCCTGAAGAGCGGCAAGGGCCCGTTCAACATCGAGCTCTTCGGCGGCTCGCCCGACGACAACAACGCCTTCTTCTTCTACAACGGCGCGATGTCGGTGCTCGACCCCTACATCAAGAGCGGCAAGCTGGTGGTGCGCAGCAAGCAGATGGGCATGGACAAGGTCGGCACGCTGCGCTGGGACGGCGCGGTGGCGCAGGCGCGCATGGACAACCTGCTGTCGGCCTTCTACACCAAGGACCGCGTCGACGCGGTTCTCTCGCCGTACGACGGCCTTTCCATCGGCATCCTCTCGTCGCTCAAGGGCGTGGGCTACGGCTCGGCCTCGCAGCCGATGCCGGTGGTGTCGGGGCAGGACGCGGAGATCCCCTCGGTGAAGTCGATCCTGCGCAAGGAGCAGACCTCGACCGTGTTCAAGGACACGCGCGAACTGGCCAAGGTGACGGTCGCCATGGTGGACGCGATGCTTTCGGGCAAGACGCCCGAGGTGAACGACACCAAGACCTACAACAACGGCATCAAGGTCGTGCCTTCGTACCTGCTCAAGCCCGTGAGCGTGGATGCGTCGAACTGGAAGCAGGTGCTGGTGGACAGCGGCTACTACAAGGAAAGCCAGATCAAGTGAGCATGCAGGGCAGCAGCGACGGTGCCGGCGCCATCCTCGAGATGCGCGGCATCACCAAGACGTTCCCCGGCGTGAAGGCGCTGAGCAACGTCAACCTCAGCGTGCGCGCCGGGGAGATCCACGCGGTGGTTGGCGAGAACGGCGCGGGCAAGTCGACGCTCATGAAGGTGCTGAGCGGCGTCTACCCGTGCGACTCGTACACCGGCGAGATCTTCTTCGAGGGCGAGGAGCGCCGCTTCAGGGGCATCGCCGACAGCGAGAAGCTCGGCATCATCATCATCCACCAGGAGCTGGCCCTGGTGCCGCTGCTGTCCATCGCCGAGAACATCTTCCTCGGCAACGAGATCGCCAGCGGCGCGGGCGTGATCGACTGGTTCGCCGCCTATGCGAAGACGCGCGAGCTGCTTGCCAAGGTAGGCCTGAAGGAGCCGCCCACCACGCTGGTGACCGACCTGGGCGTGGGCAAGCAGCAGCTCGTCGAGATCGCCAAGGCGCTGGCCAAGGAGGTGAAGCTGCTGATCCTCGACGAGCCCACCGCCAGCCTCAACGAGAACGACAGCGACGCGCTGCTGATGCTGCTGCTGGAGCTCAAGCGCCAGGGCATCGCGTCGATCCTCATCTCGCACAAGCTCAACGAGATCGCCAAGGTGGCCGACTCGATCACCGTGCTGCGCGACGGTGCCACCGTGGAGACCATGGACTGCCGCGGCCAGCCCATCAGCGAGGACCGCATCATCCGCGGCATGGTCGGGCGCGACATGGCGCACCGCTATCCGCAGCGCGACCCGAAGATCGGCAGCACCGTGTTCGAGGTGCGCGACTGGCGCGTGCACCACGCGCTGCACGCCGACCGCGAGCAGATCAAGGGCGTGAGCCTGAACGTGCGCCAGGGCGAGATCGTCGGCATCGCGGGCCTCATGGGCGCGGGCCGCACCGAGCTGGCCATGAGCATCTTCGGCCGCTCCTACGGCCAGCGCACCAGCGGCTCGGTGTTCATGCACGGCAAGCCGGTGGACGTGAGCACGGTGCGCAAGGCCATCGACCAGGGCATCGCCTACGTCACCGAAGACCGCAAGGGGCTCGGGCTGGTGCTTGAGGAAGACATCCGCAAGAACATCAGCCTCGCGAACCTGGATGCGATTGCCGACAAGTCGGTGATCGACCATGGGCGCGAGTTCAAGGTGGCCAACGAGTACCGCAAGGCGCTCAACATCCGCTGCTCGGGCATCGAGCAGCTGGTGGTCAACCTTTCCGGCGGCAACCAGCAGAAGGTGGTGTTGAGCAAGTGGCTCTTCACGAAGCCCGAGCTGCTGATCCTCGACGAGCCCACGCGCGGCATCGACGTGGGCGCCAAGTACGAGATCTACACCATCATCGACAGGCTTGCCAGCGAGGGCAAGGGCATTCTCATGATTTCTTCCGAACTGCCGGAGCTGCTCGGCATGTGCGACCGCATCTACGTGATGAACGAGGGGCGATTCGTCGCCGAGTTTCCGGCTGCAGAAGCCTCTCAGGAGCGCATCATGCATGCCATCGTGAGTTCGGGGAGTTCCGTCCATGTCGCATCCTGAAGTCAACGTGGCGAAACCGGCGGTGCCGGTACAGGAGGGCGCAGCCGCGAAGCTGCATGCCGGTTTCCTGAAGAACAACCTGCGCGAATACGGCATGCTGATCTCGCTGGTCGCGATCATGGTGCTGTTCCAGGTGCTGACCGACGGCACGCTGCTGCGGCCGCTGAACCTGACGAACCTGCTGCTGCAGAACAGCTACGTGGTCATCATGGCGCTGGGCATGCTGCTGGTGATCGTGGCGGGGCACATCGACCTGTCGGTGGGCTCGGTGTGCGGCTTCATCGGCGCGCTGGCGGCGGTGCTGATGGTGGAGTACGACTGGCACTTCGTGCCGACGGCGCTGGTGAGCATCCTCGCGGGCGCGATCATCGGCGCGGCGCAGGGCTGGTTCGTGGCCTTCCGAAAGATCCCGTCCTTCATCGTCACGCTCGCGGGCATGCTGGTGTTCAAGGGGCTGACGCTGGCGCTGCTGGCGGGGCAGTCGGTGGGGCCGTTTCCTGTGGAGTTCCAGCGGCTGAGCTCGGGCTTCATTCCCGATCCGCTGGGCGGCGACGCCTTCCGCACCACCTCGCTGATCGTCGGCGCGCTGGCCGCCGTGGCGCTGGTGTTCTTCAAGATGCGCGGGCGCGCCAAGCTGGCGGCGCACGGCATGGAGCAGGAGCCCTACGCCTTCTTCCTGGTGAAGAACCTGTTCTTCGCGGCCATCATCCTGTTCTTCAGCTACCTGCTGTCGACCTACAAGGGCCTGCCCAACGTGCTGATCGTGATGGCGGTGCTGATCGTGGTGTACGACTTCGTCACCAACCGCACCACCGTCGGCCGGCGCATCTACGCGCTGGGCGGCAACGAGAAGGCGGCGCGCCTGTCGGGCGTGAAGACTCAGCGGCTGGCCTTCCTCACCTTCGTGAACATGGGCGCGCTGGCGGCGCTGGCCGGCCTCGTGTTCGCGGCGCGGCTCAACACGGCCACGCCCAAGGCCGGCCTGGGCTTCGAGCTCGACGTGATCGCGGCCTGCTTCATCGGCGGCGCTTCGGCCTCGGGCGGCGTGGGCAAGGTGATGGGCGCGGTGATCGGCGCTTTCATCATGGGCGTGATGAACAACGGCATGTCGATCCTCGGCATCGGCATCGACTATCAGCAGGTCATCAAGGGACTGGTGCTGCTGGCGGCGGTGTTCATCGACGTCTACAACAAGAACAAGTGACGGGCAGCACATGGCAGACGCAAGCGCCACCAGCCCCGTTCTCCAGCTCCGGGGCATCCACAAGCAATTCGGTGGCATCCCGGTGCTGCGCGACGTGCGGCTCGACCTGTATCCGGGCGAGATCCACGCGCTCATGGGGCAGAACGGCGCTGGCAAGTCGACGCTGATCAAGGTGCTCACGGGCGTGCTGCCGTCCAGCGGTGGCGAGATGCTGCTCGAGGGCAGGCCGATCCGTGCGCATTCGCCGCTGGAGGCGCAGAAGCTCGGCATCAGCACCGTCTACCAGGAAGTGAACCTGTGCCCGAACCTCTCGGTGGCTGAGAACGTGTTCGCCGGGCGCTATCCGCGCAAGGGCGCGGCGCAGGGCTTTCGCATCGACTGGGCCGCGGTGAACCGGCGCGCCGAGGAGCTGCTGGCGCGCATCGGGCTCGACATCGACGTGACCCGGCTGCTGTCCAGCTACTCGGTGGCGGTGCAGCAGATGGTGGCGATCGCGCGGGCGCTGGGCGTGTCGTCGAAGGTGCTGATCCTCGACGAGCCCACCTCCAGCCTCGACGACGACGAGGTCGAGAAGCTCTTCGACGTGCTGCGGCGGCTGCGTGCCGAGGGGCTGGCCATCGTCTTCGTGACGCACTTCCTCAACCAGATGTACGCGGTGTCGGACCGCATCACGGTGCTGCGCAACGGCGCCTGGATCGGCGAATGGAAGGCGGCCGACCTCGGGCCGCAGGCGCTGATCGCCGCGATGCTCGGCCGCGAGCTGGCGGCGCAGTCGGCGCGGCCGGCCGCCTTGCCTGCGTTCGACGAGGCTGCGCCCGCGCTGCTGCAGATAGAGGGGCTCGGGCAGGCGGGCCAGCTGCAGGCGACCGACCTGCTCGTGCGCGCGGGCGAGGTCGTCGGCATCGCCGGCCTGCTGGGCGCCGGACGCACCGAACTCGCGCGGCTGCTGTTCGGGCTGGAGACGCCGGACCGCGGCGTGCTCAAGGTCGATGGCCGCAGCGTGAGCTTCTCGAATCCGGCCGACGCGATCCGCGAAGGCCTGGCGTTGTGTCCGGAAGAACGCAAGACGGACGGCATCGTCGCCGAGCTGTCGGTGCGCGAGAACATCGCGCTGGCCTTGCAGGCGCGGCTGGGCACGAAGCGCTTTCTCTCGCACGCGGAGCAGACGGCGATGGCGGAGAAGTTCGTCGCGTCGCTCGGCATCAAGACGGCGAGCGTCGAGACGCCCATCGGCCTGCTGTCGGGCGGCAACCAGCAGAAGGCCGTGATCGCGCGCTGGCTCGCGACCGAGCCGCGCCTCTTGATCCTCGACGAGCCCACGCGCGGCATCGACGTGGCGGCCAAGCAGGAGATCATGGAAGAGATCCTGCGGCTCGCGAAGGCCGGGATGGCGGTGATCTTCATCTCGTCGGAGATGAGCGAGGTGGTGCGCGTGGCGCATCGCATCGTGGTGCTGCGCGACCGGAAGAAGGTGGGAGAGCTGCCGGGCGGCTCGACCGAGGATGAGGTGTACGAAATGATTGCGGCGACGTGATGGCGACCCTGTTTTCGTGTTGTCCCCTCTCCCGCTTGCGGGAGAGGGCTAGGGTGAGGGCATCGGCTTTCGAAAAGCAAGGTGCTCCGGTTCAGGCCACACCCTCACCCCAACCCTCTCCCGCAAGCGGGAGAGGGGGCAAGACCGCCTCGGTGGAGCAACTGTCATGACCAACGCCGAAAACAATCGCTTGGCGGCTGCGATGCGCCACCGCCTCGCCTGGCCCATCGTCACGCTGCTGCTCCTGCTCGCGGTGAACACCGCCTTCAACGCCAGCTTCCTCCACCTCGAGTGGCGCGACGGCCATCTGTACGGAAGCCTCGTCGACATCCTCAACCGCGCCGCGCCGCTGGTGCTTGTATCTCTGGGCATGACCCTCGTGATCGCCACCCGAGGCATCGACATCTCGGTGGGCGCCGTGGTGGCCATCGCGGCGGCGCTCGCGGCCTGGATGATCGGAGGCTCGGTGTCCAGCGAAACGAGCCGCTTCCCGATGCCGCTCGCGATCCTCGCGGCCATCGGCATCGCGCTGGTGTGCGGGCTGTGGAACGGCCTGCTGGTGGCGAAGGTGGGCATGCAGCCGATCATCGCGACGCTGATCCTCATGGTGGCGGGGCGCGGCATCGCGCAGCTGATCGCCGACGGGCAGATCATCACCATCTACTACAAGCCCTTCTTCTTCCTCGGCAGCGGCTACCTGCTAGGCCTGCCGTTCTCGCTGTTCATCGTGGCGGCGGTGTTCGTGCTGCTGTACCTGGCGATCACGCGCACGGCGCTGGGGCTCTTCATCCAGGCGGTGGGCATCAACCCGACGGCGGCACGCGTGGCGGGCGTGCAGGCGCGGCGGCTGATCGTGGGCGCGTATGCGTTCTGCGGCGCCTGCGCGGGCGTGGCGGGGCTTCTCATCAGTTCCAACGTGAAGAGCGCGGACGGCAACAACGCGGGCCAGCTCATCGAACTCGACGCGATCCTCGCGGTGACGCTGGGCGGCACCGCGCTCACGGGTGGGCGCTTCAGCCTCGTGGGCAGCGTGATCGGCGCGCTCATCATCCAGACGCTTACCTACGCGATCTACTCGCTGGGCGTGCCGCCCGAGATCAACCTCGTGGTGAAGGCGGGTGTGGTGTTCGTGGTGATGCTGCTGCAGTCGCCGGAGTTCAGGTCGCAGGTGCGCACGCTGGTGCAGCGGCCGGTGCATGAAGGAGGACGGGCATGAGCGCGGTGATCGAGGCTGCACCCTCACCCCAACCCTCTCCCGCGCGCGGGAGAGGGGGCAAGAGGGGGCTCAATCCCAAGTACCTGCCATTGGCGGCGACCGTCTCGCTGTTCGTGCTGGTGGCGACGCTGGGTTCGGTCTTCTACGACGGCTTCTTCTCGGCCCAGGTTTTCCTCAACCTGCTGATCGACAACGCCTTCCTCATCGTCGTGGCGGTGGGCATGACCTTCGTGATCCTCTCGGGCGGCATCGACCTGTCGGTGGGCTCGGTGATCGCGCTCACCACCATGGTGTCGGCCTCGCTGGTGGAGAAGCACGGCTGGAGCCCCGGCATCGTGATTCCGCTCGTGCTCGCGATGGGCACGGCGTTCGGCGCCTTCATGGGGGTGCTCATCGAGCGCTTCAGGCTGCAGCCCTTCATCGTCACGCTCGCGGGCATGTTCCTGGCGCGCGGGCTTTGCTACCTCATCAGCATCGATTCGATCAGCATCACCAACGAGTTCTACTCCGAGGTCTCGCAGATCCGCATCCCGGTGTGGGGCGAGGCCTCGGTGTCGATCAGCGCGGTGATCGCCATCGCGGTGCTGCTGGCGGCGATCTTTCTCGCGCACTGCACTCCGTTCGGGCGCGCGGTGTACGCCATCGGCGGCAGCGAGCAGTCGGCGGTGCTCATGGGGCTGCCGGTGCGCCGCACGCTCATCGGCGTGTACACGCTCTCGGGCTTCTGCTCGGCGCTGGCGGGCGTGATCTTCACCTTCTACATGCTCTCGGGCTACGGCCTGCATGCGGTCGGGCTGGAGCTCGACGCCATCGCGGCGGTGGTGATCGGCGGCACGCTGCTCACCGGCGGCGTGGGCTACGTGGCGGGCACGCTCTTCGGCGTGCTGATGCTGGGCATCATCCAGACGCTCATTTCCTTCGACGGCACGTTGAGCTCGTGGTGGACGCGCATCGTCGTCGGAGCGCTGCTGTTCGTGTTCTGCCTGCTGCAGCGCTTCTTCACGTCGCGCACGCCACGGCGCTGACCTTCTTTTTTTCTCCCTTTTCTCTCCCTCAGGACAACTCGCATGCCGGACACCCCTCCGAAGAAACTGCGCTCGACCGAATGGTTCGGCTCGGCCGACAAGAACGGCTTCATGTATCGAAGCTGGATGAAGAACCAGGGCATTCCGGACCACGAATTCGACGGCCGGCCGATCATCGGCATCTGCAACACATGGTCGGAGCTCACGCCCTGCAACGCGCACTTCCGCAAGATCGCCGAGCACGTGAAGCGCGGCATCTCGGAGGCGGGCGGCTTCCCGGTGGAGTTCCCGGTGTTCTCCAACGGCGAATCGAACCTGCGGCCGACCGCGATGCTCACGCGCAACCTCGCCAGCATGGACGTGGAAGAAGCCATTCGCGGCAACCCGGTCGATGCGGTGGTGCTGCTCACGGGCTGCGACAAGACCACGCCCGCGCTGCTGATGGGCGCCGCGAGTTGCGACATTCCCGCCATCGTGGTCACGGGCGGGCCGATGCTCAACGGCAAGCTCGAGGGAAAGAACATCGGCTCCGGCACGGCCGTGTGGCAGCTGCACGAATCGCTGAAGGCGGGCGAGATCAACCTGCACCAGTTCCTCTCGGCCGAAGGCGGCATGTCGCGCTCGGCCGGCACCTG
This sequence comes from Variovorax sp. 350MFTsu5.1, assembly GCF_048302515.1. Classification (NCBI taxonomy): domain Bacteria; kingdom Pseudomonadati; phylum Pseudomonadota; class Betaproteobacteria; order Burkholderiales; family Comamonadaceae; genus Variovorax; species Variovorax sp. 350MFTsu5.1. The sequence continues at coordinate 1,321,091 of NZ_CP157620.1, forward strand.
CAACACCATGGGCACGGCCTCGACCATGGCCTGCATGGCCGAGGCGCTGGGCACTTCGCTGCCGCACAACGCGGCGATTCCGGCGGTCGACGCGCGGCGCTACGTGCTCGCCCAGATGTCGGGCATGCGCGCGGTGGAGATGGCGAAGGAGGGGCTCACGCTGTCGAAGATCCTCACGCGCGAGGCCTTCGAGAACGCGATCCGCGTGAACGCGGCCATCGGCGGCTCGACCAACGCGGTGATCCACCTGAAGGCGATCGCCGGGCGCATCGGCGTCGATCTGGAGCTGGAGGACTGGACGCGCATCGGAAGTAACACGCCGACCATCGTCGACCTGATGCCCTCGGGGCGCTTCCTGATGGAGGAGTTCTACTACGCGGGCGGACTGCCGGCCGTGCTGCGCCGGCTGGGCGAGAACGGGCTGCTGCCGCATCCCGATGCGCTGACGGTGAACGGCCAGTCGCTCTGGGACAACGTGCGCGACGCGCCCAGCCTCGACGACGAGGTGATCCGCCCGATCGACAAGCCGCTGATCGCCGACGGCGGCATCCGCATCCTGCGCGGCAATCTCTCGCCGCGCGGCGCGGTGCTCAAGCCCTCGGCCGCGTCGCCGGAGCTGCTGAAGCATCGGGGCAGGGCGGTGGTGTTCGAGAACCTGGAGCACTACAAGGAGCGCATCGCCGACGAAGACCTGGACATCGACGCGAGCTGCGTGATGGTGCTGAAGAACTGCGGGCCCAAGGGCTATCCGGGCATGGCCGAGGTCGGGAACATGGGGCTGCCGCCGAAGCTGCTGCGCCAGGGAGTGAAGGACATGGTGCGCATCTCGGACGCGCGCATGAGCGGCACGGCCTACGGCACCGTGGTGCTGCACGTCGCGCCCGAGGCGGCCGACGGCGGGCCGTTGGCCGCCGTGCGCGACGGCGACTGGATCGAGCTCGACTGCGATGCAGGGCGCCTGCACCTGGACATCAGCGACGAGGAGCTGGCCGCGCGGCTGGCTTCGCTGTCCGCTTCGGACGCGCAGCCGATGAGCACGCGCGGCGGCGGCTACCAGAAGCTCTACGTCAACCACGTGCTGCAGGCCGACGAGGGCTGCGACTTCGATTTTCTCGTCGGCTGCAGAGGCGCCGCCGTTCCCCGCCACTCACACTGATTTATCACCATGACCCCCAGATACCGCGGCATCTTCCCGGTGGTGCCTACCACCTTCACCGAACAGGGCGCGCTCGATCTCGAAAGCCAGAAGCGCTGCGTCGACTTCATGATCGACGCGGGCTCGGACGGGCTCTGCATCCTCGCGAACTTCTCGGAGCAGTTCGTGCTGTCCGACGAGGAGCGCGAGGTGTTGACCCGAACCATCCTCGAACACGTGAAGGGCCGCGTGCCGGTGATCGTGACCACCACGCACTACAGCACCAAGGTCTGCGCCGAGCGCAGCCGCCGTGCGCAGGACATGGGCGCCGCGATGCTGATGGTGATGCCGCCGTATCACGGCGCGACCTTCCGCGTGCCCGAGCCGCAGATCTACGAGTTCTACGCGCGGCTGTCGGACGCGGTGGGCATTCCGATCATGATCCAGGACGCGCCGGCCAGCGGCACAGTGCTGTCGGCGCCGTTCCTCGCGCGCATGGCGAAGGAGATCGAGCAGGTGGCGTACTTCAAGATCGAGACGCCCGGCGCCGCATCGAAGCTGCGGGAGCTGATCCGCCTGGGCGGCGACGCCATCGAGGGACCGTGGGACGGCGAGGAGGCCATCACGCTGATGCCTGACCTCGATGCCGGTGCGACCGGATCGATGACGGGGGGCGGCTATCCGGACGGCATCCGCCCGATCATCGAGGCGCACCGCTCGGGCGACCGCGACAAGGCCTTCGCGCTGTACCAGCAGTGGCTGCCGCTCATCAACTACGAGAACCGCCAGGCAGGGCTGCTGGCCTGCAAGTCATTGATGAAGGAGGGCGGTGTGATCGCCTGCGAGGCGCCCCGCCACCCCCTGCCGGCCATGCACCCCGACACGCGTGCCGGCCTGATCGAGACCGCAAGGCGACTCGATCCGATGGTGCTGCGTTGGGGGAAGTGAAGAGAAAAGAGAAGAGGGGTGGGAAGGAAGCCGGGGCCGCTCAGGCCTTGGCTTCGGGTGCGTTCTTCCTGGGTTCGCTGCTCTTTTCGAGTTCGCTGACCTGCAGCGACAGATCGAACAGCTTGGACTTGCTGGCGTAGTAGCGGTCGAGGCGCCACTCCTTCAGGATGTCCATGGCGAGCTGGAAGCTCTTGTAGTCGAGTTCGTAGAGGGTGATGAGTTCGAAGCTTCGTTCGGACTCCAGAGCCAGCACGAGCTGGGCCAGGATCTTGGCCGAATCGTTGGCCGGGTCCGTTTCGATGAATCGGCGAGCGACCTTGATGGCATTCATGAAAAAGAGTTCCTCGGTAGGCAGGGACCGGGAACTATAGCTAGCACGCCGCGGCGTTTTGTGACAGAAATATGACATTAGGGGCATCGCCTTCCCGGGGGAAATGGCGATGCCCCTGTGTGGAAAGACTGCTAGATCAACGGATGGGCGCCGGCATGGGCCGGGGCATCGGCATCGGTTGCGGCATGGGCTGCGGCATCGGCATCGGCTGGGGTGCCATGGCCGGCGGGGGCACCGGAACCATGGTGGTGGTGACCGACTCGCGGATCACGCCGCCGCCCATCACGCTGCCGTCGACGTTGGCCGTGGTGTTGCCGCTGCTGCCGAGCACGCGGGCTTCACAGGCCGGGCGGTCGGCAGGCTGCTGCAGGCCGCAGCGGGCGAGCGCATTGGCGCGGTAGTCGGGGGCGCTGGTCAGGCCGCCGCGTGCCGCGGCCTGGCGCGCGGCGCCGGCTTCGCGGATGCAGGCGGCACGATCCTGTTGGTTGTGGCCGCAGACGGCCAGTTCCTGCTGGTAGGTGCTGGACGATTCACCGCGCTGCGGCGGTGCGGCCGAAGCGGCTGCGGAAACCGTGAGTGCCCCGGCGGCGAACATGGCGAAGAGCATCGAACGCGGGTTGCTTTTCATGGATGACTCCTTGAGGTGAGCTGGATAACCAGGAGAGATTGGACCGCCCGTATCTGGGCGGGTTCATTCGATTCAGCGCGCCGGCACTGTCTGCGGCGGCAGGGGCGTCACGGTCTCGCGGATCACGCCGCCGCCCATCACGCTGCCTTCGGTGGTGGTGCGCGGACCGCCCTTGATGCGCGCCTCGCAGGCCGGTTGCTCGGCTGCGGGCAGTTCGCTGCAGCGGGCCAGCGAATTGACCTGCTCCCGCGCGGGGCTGGGGCTGGTCAGGCCGCCGCGGGCCGCTTCCTGGCGCGCGGCTCCGGCTTCGCGCAGGCAGGCGGCACGGTCCTGCTGGACGCCGTCACAGGTGGCGCGCTCCTTCTGCAGGCGGGCGTCGCTGCCCGGCGCCTGCGCGCTGGCCGTCTGCGCGCCGAAGACGATGAAGCCACCGGCGGCGAAGGCGGCCGTGGCGGAAAGAACGGAACGAAGGGTTTTTCTCATGCGGGCTCCTCTGTGTGAAGGCACGCCCTCCAGGAGGTGCGTGACTGGAGCCCCAGTGTGCTGTGGGAGGCGGCCGGCGGTCTGTGGGACAGCCGCACGCCGCCAACCGGGCCGGACGCGCCCCAGCGTGTGGGACATGTCCGGCAAGCGCGGCTTCAGCCTGCTGCGATCCGTTGGGCCAGGTGAGCGAGCGCTTCCTCGACCTGGTCGACCAGGATCAGCGAGAGATCGCCCGGCTGCAGGCGCGCCAGCGCGGCGTCGATGGCCACGAACTCGCCGCGGATCTCGTCGATGTAGCGCGTGCGGGCCGCGCCCTGCAGGCCCTGGCGCAGCAGCGCCATGACTTCGCCGTCGGCGCGGCCGCGCTGCGCCGCGTCCTGGTAGAGGATCACGTCGTCGAAGGCCTGGCCGAGGATGGCCGTCTGGTCGCGGATGTCGGAGTCGCGCCGGTCGCCCGCGCCGCTGATGACCACCGAGCGCTTCTTCGCCGGCATGGTATCCACGGCCGACACCAGCGCGCGCATGGCGTCGGTGTTGTGGCCGTAGTCGGCGATCACGGTCGCGCCGCGGTAGTCCATGACGTTGAAGCGCCCGGGCACGCCGGCCGCGTCGTTCATGAAGCTCGCGAGGCCGCTGCGGATGGTGTCCCAGTCGAGGCCCACGCCCCAGGCCGCGGCCACGGCGGCCATCACGTTGTCGACCTGGAAGCCGATGCTGCCGCCGCGCGTGATGGGTACGTCGCGCAGCGGAATGCGTTCGCGCCACGAGCCTTCGGCGGCCACCAGCGTGTCCTGGTCGACGTACACCGTGCGCTTGCCCTGCGCGCGGTGCGTGGCCATCACAGGATGCATGCGGTCGGCGGTGAAGAAGATCACGTTGCCGGGGCAGCCTGCCGCCATGGCGGCGACGTTGACGTCGGCCGCGTTGAGCACCGCGTAGCCGTCGGGCGCCACGTTGCGCACGATCACGCGCTTGAGCACCGCCAGGTCTTCCACGGTGGTGATGTAGTTCAGGCCCAGATGGTCGCCGCTGCCGATGTTGGTGACCACCGCCACCTGGCAGCGGTCGAAGCCGAGGCCCTCGCGCAGGATGCCGCCGCGCGCCACTTCGAACACTGCCGCGTCGACGTCGGGGTGCATCAGCACGTTGCGCGCGCTCTTGGGGCCGCTGCAGTCGCCGCTGTCGGTCTGGCGGCCGTCGACGTACACGCCGTCGGTGTTGGTCATGCCGGTGCGCAGGCCGCTCGATGCGAGCAGGTGGTTGATCAGGCGCGCGGTGGTGGTCTTGCCGTTGGTGCCCGTGACGGCCACCACGGGAACGCGGCCGTCGTCGCCGTGGGCGAAGAGGGTGTCCATGACCGCCTCGCCGACCGCGCGGCCGCGGCCGAACGACGGCGAGATGTGCATGCGCAGTCCGGGCGCGGCATTTACCTCCACCACGCCGCCGTGCTGCTCCTCGAGCGGGCGCAGCACGTTCTCGCAGACCATGTCGACGCCGCAGATGTGCAGGCCGACCATCTGCGCCGCGTCGATGGCGCGCGCCGCGACTTCGGGGTGCACGGTGTCGGTCACGTCGGTGGCGGTGCCGCCGGTGGAAAGGTTCGCGTTGTTGCGCAGCACCACGCGCTGGCCGCGCGCGGGCACGCTGTCGGGCGTGAGGCCCTGCGATTCGAGCCGGCCGATGGCGATGTCGTCCAGGCGGATCTTGGTGAGCGAGGTGGCGTGGCCCTCGCCGCGGCGCGGGTCGAGGTTCACGGTGTCGACCAGCTGGCGCACGGTGGAGCTGCCGTCGCCGATGACCTGCGGCGGATCGCGGCGCGCGGCGGCCACGAGGCGGTCGCCCACCACGAGCAGGCGAAAGTCGAAGCCGGGCAGGAACTTCTCGACCATCACCTCGCCGTAGACGGCGGCCGATTCGTAGGCCGCGAACAGTTCTTCGCGCGAGTTGATGTTGACCGTGACGCCCTTGCCCTGGTTGCCGTCCTGCGGCTTCACCACGACCGGCAGGCCGATCTCGTTGGCGGCGGCCCAGCCGTCTTCCGCGCTGCTCACGGGGCGGCCCAGCGGCACCGGCACGCCGGCGGCGTTGAGCAGCTGCTTCGTCAGTTCCTTGTCCTGCGCGATCGACTCGGCCACGCCGCTGGTGCTGTCGACTTCGGCGGCCTGGATGCGGCGCTGCTTGGAACCCCAGCCGAACTGCACCAGGCTGCCGCGCGTGAGGCGGCGGTACGGAATGCCGCGCGCCACGGCCGCATCGACGATGGAGCCGGTGCTCGGGCCCAGGCGCTCCGACTCGTCGAGGTCGCGCAGCTCGGCGATGGCGGCTTCGGCGTCGAAGGGCGTGTCGTTCTGGGCGGCGACGATCAGCTCCTCGGCCAGCTCGGCGGCGCGGCGGCCCACGGCCTCCTCGCTGTACTGGAACACGACCTGGTAGACGCCTTCTTCCACGGTGGGGGAGGTGTGGCCGAAGTTGACCGCGCAGCCGGCCTGCGCCTGCAGCGCGACCGCAGCGTTCTCCAGCACGTGGGCCAGCGCCAGCGGCTGGCCCAGCACCATCGGGTGCAGCTCGCCAATGGTCGGGAAGCGCGCGCGCAGGCGGTCTTCGAAGCCGCTCAGCTTGCTGATGGCGTTCTCGTCGCCCTGGCAGGCCACGACCGCCTCGATGGCGGTATGGCGGCTCCAGAGATTGGGCCCGCGAAGGGCTCGGGTGCGGGTGACTTTCATGGGGCTGCGAGAGCTACGGTACTGTCTGCCGGGGCCGGGGGCCTCAGGCAAATTGGGGTTGGAGAGGCTGGGTCTGCGAGAGCTGCAGCGAGGCCAGCGCGGCCTGCAGGTCGGCCTCGAAGGCTTCGACCCCGGCGCCGATCAGGTTCAGCGGAATGCCCATGGCCCAGGCCGCGGCCACGGCGGCCAGCAGGCTTTCGAGGCTCACGCCGGCATGCGTGGCGCGCCACACTGTCAGGCGGCCGAGGCCCGGCAGGAACGATTCGCTGCTGCCGTTGGCCAGCACCACGCGGTCCTGCCGGACCAGCACGGCCTTGCCGCCGGCGGTCTGGTGCGCCGTGAGCGCGGGAGCCTGCGCGTCGGCCGAATAGAGGATGACGGCGCCGTCGCACAGCGGCGCGAGACCGGCGACGCGCGGGTCGGCGGCGTTCAGCACGGCCGTGCCCTCGGGCAGCACCACGTCGACCTGCGTGCGCAGCACCTTGACCATCTGGTCGCTCTCGGTGATGTCGTAGTCGGCCAGCGTTTCGCAGCCGTCGAGGTCGGTGACGATGCCGACTTCGCAGCGGTCGTACGGGAGACCGTCGCGCAGGATGGTCTCGGCGCCGTTCTCGATCACCACGGCCTGCACGGCGCGGTTCACCAGCAGGCGGTGGCCCGCTTCCCAGTTGGCGCTGTCGCGTGCGTCGACGCGGCGGCGCTCGAGGAACAGCCCGTCGCGACAGGCCAGGCCGGTGTGGCGGCCGCCCAGGTTGATGAGCCATGCCACCAGGCGCGCCAGCACGGCGGTGTCGCGCGAGCCGGCCACGCCGACCACGGGAATGCGCCCGGGCGCGTCGTTGGGAAACAGGTGGTCGCAGATCGCGCGGCCCACCGGGCGCGGCGAGCCGACGGCCGGCTTCAGGTGCATCAGCAGGCCGGGGCCGGCGTTGACTTCGACGATCGCGCCACCCTGCGGGCCGAGCGGCCTGGAAATGTCCTGCGCCACGAGGTCGATGCCGGCGATGTCCAGGCCCACCACGCGGGCGGCCAGCACGGCGGCGTGGGCCACCTCGGGATGCACCAGGTCGGTGCAATCGTTGGCCATGTTGCCGTTGCGCTGGATCGTGACCACGCGGCCGGCGGCGGGCACGGCGTCGGCGCTCAGGTCCTGGCGCTTGAGCTCGAGCTGCAGCTTGGCGTCGGTGTCGATCAGGATCACGTCGAGCGGAAACTCTTCCTCGGCGCCGCGGCGCGGGTCGCTGTTGAGCTGCTTTTCGATGAGCTCGCGCACGCTGGCCTGGCCGTCGCCGGTCACGGTGATGATCTCGCCGCGCGCGGCCGCCACCACCTCGCCGCCCACCACCAGCAGGCGGTGCTCGTGGCCGCGGATGAAGCGCTCGACCATCACGTCGCTGCCCTCGGGCTCGGCGACCGCGAAAGCGGCCATGACTTCCTCGCGGGTCGTCAGCTCGAGCGACACGCCGCGGCCATGGTTGGCATCCGATGGCTTCACGACCACGGGCAGGCCGATGTCCTCGGCGGCTTCCCAGGCTTCCTCGGCGTCGGCGACCACCTGGCCTTCGGGCACGGGCACGCCGCAGCTCGCGAGCAGCGACTTGGTCAGCTCCTTGTCGCTGGCGATCGATTCGCCGATGGCGCTGGTGTAGTCGGTCTCGGCGGTCCAGATGCGCTGCTGGTTGGCGCCGTAGCCCAGTTGCACCAGGTTGCCGCTGTTCAGCCGCATGTGGGGAATGCCGCGGTCGGTGGCGGCGGCCACGATGGCGGCGGTGCTCGGACCGAGGTAGCAGTCTTCCACCTTGGCCTTGACCGCGTCGACGGCCTTCTGCACGTCGGCGGCGGTGAACGGGTCGTTGTTGATGGCCGCCATCAGCAGGCGGTGGCCCTCGGCCAGCGCCACGCGGGCGACCTGCTCGTCACGGGCGCGGAACACCATGCGGTAGACGCCATGCTCCGAGGTGCTGCGGGTCTGGCCGAAGCCGGTCGGCATGCCGGCCAGGTTCAGCAGCTCGATGACGACGTGCTCCAGCACATGGCCCGACCAGGTGCCTTCGGTCAGGCGCTGGATGAAGCCGCCGCGCTCGCCGACGCCGCAGTGGTGCTCGATGAGCGCCGGCAGCAGGGTGGTCAGGCGGTCGGTGAAACCGTCGATCTTGTTGGAGGGGAAATCTTCGAGCTGGCCCAGGTCGAGCCAGACTTCGAGTACGGGACGGTAGGTCCAGAGATTGGGGCCGCGCAAATAATTGATGCGCAGCAGTTGGATGTCGTCGAAACGGGTCATGCAAACGTTCGATGTGCTTTGGCCGAGCACCACGGCGCCTTCAAGCGCACCCATGGCTATCGGTCAGAATCGGCGCCCGACCTGGGGCGCCATGACGCGGTCCAAGAGGCCCGCGACGGGCAAGAGTCAAAGAAACACAATGCAACATCACGATCCAGTCGGCACCCGGGAGGGCGAAACAGAAGCGGCATCAGCGCAAGCACTGAAAAACCGCCTCGCAGTCGCGGAAAACGTTCTGGTAACACTGACGGTTGACCTCGACGACCAACTTCGCTTCGCTTCCGGCCTAGTCGCCCTGACTGACCGGAAGCTGATTTCGCTCGATCCCGATGGGACTTGGCGTGAGTGGCCGCTAACCGATGCGGCCTTGGAAATGCGCGTTTCCGACCACGCAGGCGTCGGCACCCTCGACCTGGCGGGTCCCGCCGGACGGCTCGCACGGTGGCGCTATACCCTGGCCGGACAGGTCGCGGCGCTGCGGCTGATGAAGCTGTTCGGCCAGCGCATGGCGGGCGGTGTCGCCAAGGAGACACCCGAGGCCGTGGAGACTGCCGAGGGCGAGGATTCCGCCGACGCCGAACTCCAGACCCCGCCCTCCACCTGGGTGCTGCTGCGCCTCGGCCGCTTCGCCAAGCCCTACCGCAAGCAGCTGATCGCGGGGTTCTTCCTGACCCTGTTCTCCACCGCCGCGACGCTGGTGCCGCCCTACCTGACCATTCCGCTGATGGACGACATCCTGATTCCGTTCCAGAACGGGCAGAAGATCGATTCCATGCGCGTGGGCCTGTACCTGGGCGGCCTGCTGATCGCGGCGCTGGTCGGCTGGGGCCTGGGCTGGGCGCGCACCTACCTGCTGGCGCTGGTGTCCGAGCGCATCGGCGCCGACCTGCGCACCACCACCTACGAGCACCTGCTGACCCTGCCGCTGGACTACTTCGGCGGCAAGCGCACCGGCGACCTGATGGCGCGCATCGGCTCCGAAACCGACCGCATCAACGTCTTCCTGTCGCTGCACGCGCTCGATTTCGCCAACGACGTGCTGATGATCGTGATGACCGCGGTCATCCTGATCTCCATCAACCCGCTGCTGGCGGTGGTCACGCTGGTGCCGCTGCCCTTCATCGCCTGGATGATCCACGTCGTGCGCGACCGCCTGCGCACCGGCTTCGAGAAGATCGACCGCGTCTGGTCCGAAGTGACCAACGTGCTGGCCGACACCATTCCCGGCATCCGCGTGGTGAAGGCCTTCGCGCAGGAGCGCCGCGAGGCCGAGCGCTTCCGCGTCGCCAACGCCTACAACCTGCAGGTCAACGACAAGCTCAACCGCACCTGGTCGCTGTTCACGCCGACCGTGTCGCTGCTCACCGAAATCGGCCTGCTCGTGGTCTGGGCGTTCGGCATCTGGCAGGTGGCGCGCGGAAGCATCACGGTGGGTGTGCTCACCGCCTTCATCGCGTACATCGGGCGCTTCTACACCCGCCTCGACTCCATGAGCCGCATCGTCTCGGTCACGCAGAAGGCCGCGGCGGGGGCCAAGCGCATCTTCGACATCCTCGACCACGTGAGCAACGTGCCCGAGCCGGCCAACCCGGTGAAGGTGGAGCGGGTGCAGGGCCGCATCGACATGAGCGGGCTGGGCTTCCGCTACGGCTCGCGCGCGGTCATCCACGACCTCGACCTGACCATCGAGCCCGGCGAGATGATCGGCCTCGTGGGGCACAGCGGCTCGGGTAAGAGCACGCTGGTCAACCTGATCTGCCGCTTCTACGACGTGACCGACGGCGCCATCAAGGTCGACGGCACCGACATCCGCCGCTTCGCCGTGGCCGACTACCGCCGGCACGTGGGGCTGGTGTTGCAGGAGCCGTTCCTGTTCTTCGGCACCATCGCGCAGAACATCGCCTACGGCAAGCCCGACGCCACGCGCGAGGAAATCGTGGCCGCCGCGCGGGCCGCGCATGCGCACGACTTCATCCTGCGCCTGCCGCACGGCTACGACTCGCTGGTGGGCGAGCGCGGGCAGGGCCTGTCGGGCGGCGAGCGCCAGCGCATCAGCATCGCGCGCGCGCTGCTGATCGACCCGCGCATCCTGATCCTCGACGAGGCCACCTCGGCCGTGGACACCGAGACCGAGAAGGAAATCCAGAAGGCGCTCGACAACCTCGTGCAGGGCCGCACCACCATCGCCATCGCGCACCGCCTGTCGACGCTGCGCAAGGCAGACCGCCTCGTGGTCATGGACCGCGGCGAGGTCGTCGAGGTCGGCCCGCACGACGCCCTGATGGCGAAGCAGGGCGCCTACTGGCGGCTCTACCAGGCGCAGCTGCGCCAGGGCGACGACGACGCGAGCGAAGGCGCTGCCGACGAGCGCGCCAGCGCGCAGGCGCCGCTGGCTATCAGCCACGCGGCTCATCCGGCGGGGGACGCATGACCGACCACAACACGCCATCTTTCGAACTCGAACGCGATGCCTTCGGCCGCCTCGTGCTGACCGACGCCCAGGGCGAGCGCCACGTCGGCATCGTGCCCGTGCGAGCCTTTCCGCTGAGCGCGCCCGGCCACGGGATCTCGCTGGTCGGCAGCGAAGGGCGCGAGCTGGTCTGGATCGACAGCGTCGAGCAGCTGCCGGCGCAGGCCAAGGCGCTGCTCGAGGAAGACCTCGCGGTGCGCGACTTCGCGCCCACGCTGCTGAAGCTGCACGGCGTGTCGAGCTTCGGCGTTCCCAGCACCTGGACCATCAGCACCGACCGCGGCGAGACCAGCTTCGTGCTCAAGGCCGAGGAGGACATCCGACGGCTCGAAGGCGGCGCGCTGCTGATCGCAAGTGCGCACGGCGTGCAGTTCCGCATTCCGGATGTGAAGACGCTGGACCGGGCCTCGCGCAAGCTGCTGGAGCGCTTCCTCTAGTCCAAAAGAAAAGAGGCCCGAAGGCCTCTCTGCGTGGAGCACCGGAAAAGCCGGTCAATCCAGCAGGTCGGAATATTCGCCGCGTTCGTAGGAATCGGCGGTCTTCCACGGCAGCGTCTTCGGCGCCGGGATGGACGAGGCCGTCATCACGTTGAGCGAGGTGCCGTGCTCGTTGCGCTGCTCGATCCTGCGCGCGTAGCGGCCGACCGTGTCCCACTCGATGCGCAGCGTGCTCTCGCCCTGCTGCAACTCGTAGCGCTGAACACCCTTGCCGGCCGTGCCCAGCGACTTCATGCGCGGCAGGCTGGCGGGGTCGACGAGCCAGTAGGCATTCGCCCACGAGCCGCCGTAGCCCACGTTGCCGTAGTTGGCCTTGTCGACCTCGATCAGCTTGCGCTGCTGGCGCAGCACCATGTTCACCAGCACCTTGCCGGCCGGATCGCGGCTCAGCCACAGCGGCGCGGCCGTGTTGTCGGCGTGCGAGTGGCCGATGTGCACCTTGGCTTCGCTGGCCTCGTGGTCGTGGTCGGCGCGAAGCGCGGGCGGCAGCTCGCGCTCGATCCACACCGTGCCGGCGCGGCGGAACATCAGGTCGGCGTAGCGGCTCTCGCGCTGCACGCCGTCCTTGCCGATCGTCATTACATGGTGCTGGATGCGCAGGTTCTGGTCGGGCGCCTCGGCATCGCCGGCGGCGCTGGCCGCCGGCGGAAGTGCCGCGAGGGCCGCTGCCGCCAGCAGCGTTTTCAGTGCCACGGATGCGCTCACAGGCCCGCCGCTTCCTTGACCTTGTTGAACACCTTGATGTTCTCCACGGTGCCCTTGAAGATCTTCGAGCCAGCGCCGCCCGCGAACAGCATCACGTCGCCGCCGCCATGGGTTTCGGCGCCGGGCGTGCCGAGGTTGATGCCGACTTCCTGCAGGAAGTTGTCGTCCGTCGTGTCCATCGCGGTCTGGTCGTCGCGCGAGGCCGCACGCGCCGGAGCGATCCACGGCTTGTTGCCGTCTTCGGGGTTGACCTGGCTGGAGCCCGTCGCGTTGGGCCGGCCGCCGTTGCCGAACACCAGCGTGGTGTACGGGTTGCCGTCGGCGGCCTTCGCGAGCTTGCCGTCGGCGTAGCTGTTGACCTTGCCGAGGATCGGGTTGCCGATCTTCGGATAGCCGTTGAAGGCGATCGCGTGGTCATGGTCGGCCGTGACCACCACCAGTGTGTTCTTCAGGCCGGGGTCCTTCTTGTTCATGAAGTCGAGCGCGGTCTGGATGGCCGTGTCGAAGGCCAGCGTGTCTTCGAGCGCGCGCTTGGCGTTGGTGCCGTGCAGCGCATGGTCGATGCGGCCGCCTTCCACCATCAGGAAGAAGCCCTTGTCGTTCTTGCTGAGCACGCCGAGCGCCTTCTCGGTCATCTCCGACAGGCTGGGCTGGTCGAGGCTCTGCTTCACGCGGTCGAGCTCGTAGGCCATCTCGCTCTGGGAGAACAGGCCCAGCAGCTTGCCGGTGGCGACCGTGTCGACGGCCTTGAGCTTGGTGCCGGTGTCGACGTAGGTGTAGCCCTTGGCCTTCATCGCGGCCACCAGGTCGACGCCGTCGGTGCGCTTGCTGCCGGGGTTGGTCGCCACCGGCAGGTAGTTGCGCTGGCCGCCACCCATCAGCACATCGACGCCGTCGAGCAGCTTGGGGTTGTAGTTGGCGTGGCCCGGAACGCTCTGCTCGGCGATGCTGTTGTAGCCGTTGCGGTTGCAGATGTGCGAGTAGGTGGTGGCCGGCGTGGCGTGGCCCACGCGCGTGGTCGACACCGCGCCCACCGAGCGGCCCTTGGCCTTGGCGAGTTCGAGCAGCGTGTCGACGGCCTTGCCGTTAGTGGGCGGGCAGGTGGTGTCCTCGCCGCTGATGTACTGCTTGCCGGTGCCGTCGACGGCGGTGGTGTCGCTGGACATCGAGATGACTTCGTTGCGCATCTTCACGCCGGTCATGTAGGCGGCCATCGAGGGCGCGCTGTCGGTGGTCTGGCCGTCGAGCGAGAAGGTCTTCACGCGCGCGGCGTAGGGCAGCGACTGCATGACGAGGTTGGCGCGCTCGGGACTCACCAGCGAGCCGGGCTGTGCAGCCAGTTGCTTCTCGCCCTTGTAGATGCGCGCGGCGGTCACGGTGACGGGGCCCATGCCGTCGCCGAGGAAGAAGATGACGTTCCTGGCTTCGCCGGCGGCGTGCGCGGTGCCGGCCAGGGTGCCGGCGGCGGCGCAGACGAGGGCGGCGGCCAGGCGGGTGTTGCGGGTGATGCGGTTCATGGTCGTCGTGTTCATGGTTGTGTTCGTCGATGAGCGTTCGCTGCCCTTCACAGGCCGACCGCCTTCTTGATGAGGCCGAACACGTCGGTGTTGGTGATCACGCCGGCGAAGTTGTCGGCGCCCAGGCCCTGCGCGCCGAGGAACACGTCGGCGCCGCCATGGGTTTCGGAATCGCTGGCCGCATCCATCGGCACCACGGCTTCCTGCCTGTAGTCCTTGCTTTCCAGCTCGGCGTCGGAGATCGGGCCGCGCGTGGCGAGGCGGCGCGGGCCGTTGCCGAAGCCGATGATGGTGTAGGGGTTGCCGTCGACGTCCTTGCTGGTCTTGCTGGTGTCGACGTAGTCCTTCACGAGGCCCAGCACGCCAGGCTTGCCTGCCTCGGTCTTGCCGGTGCGCGCGGCGTAGCCGTTGAGCTGCAGCGTGTGGTCGTGGTCGGCCGTGACGACTACCAGCGTGTTCTTCAGGCCGGGGTCGACGGCCTGCATTTTGTCGAGCGCGAGCTTGATGGCGTCGTCGAAGGCACCCGTGTCCTGCAGGGCGCGGCGTGCGTTGGTGGCGTGCAGCGCATGGTCGATGCGTCCGCCTTCCACCATCAGGAAGAAGCCCTTCTTGCGCGCGGCCAGCGCGTCGATGGCCTTGCCGGTCATCTCGGCCAGGCTCGGTTCCTTGGTGGCGTCGCGGTCGAGGTCGTACGCCATGTGGCTCTTGGTGAAGAGGCCGGCGATCTTGGTGGCGCCGTCGGCCGGCAGCTTGTCGAACTCGCTCTTGTTCGCGGCGAAGCTGTACTTCGCAGCCTTCAGTTCGGCGATGAGGTTGCGCTTGTCGTTGCGCTTGCCGCCGTCTTCCTTGGCGGTGAAGTAGTCGGTGCCGCCGCCGAAGAACACGTCGACGCCGTCGCCCAGCTTGCCGTTGTAGCCGGCGCCGCCCGGCACCAGCGCGGCGGCGATGGTGTTCTCGGCGTCGCGGTGGCACACGTGCGAGTACGTGGCGGCGGGCGTGGCGTGCGTGATGCGGGTGGTCGTGACCACGCCGGTGGCGTAGCCCTTGGCCTTGCTCTGCTCGAGCAGCGTTTCGACGGCCTGGCCGTTGCCCGAGGGGCAGGTGCTGTCGAAGTTGACGTGGTAGGCCTTGCCCGAGGCGTCGGTGGCCTTGGTCTCGGCGCTCATCGAGATGACTTCGTTGTTCATCTTCACGCCGGTCATGTAGGCCGACATCGAAGGAGCGCTGTCGGTGACCTGGGCGTCGTTCGAATAGGTGTGGACGAAGGCCGTTTCGGGCAGCGTGTCCATCGTGAGGTCGCCGTCTTCGCCGACCTTGTAGATGCGCGCGGCGGTCATGGTGGTGATGCCCATGCCGTCGCCCAGGAAGAACAGGACGTTCTTCGGCGCCTGCGCCGCGGGCGGAGGCGGCGTGGTGTTCGACGGTGGGATGAACGGCAGCACGATGCCGTTGTTGTTGCTGCTGCCGCCGCAGGCGGACAGCAGGAGAGAGACGCCCAGCAGTGCTGGGGCGATAAGGCGTTGGGTCATGATTCCCTCGGTTGGTTGTTGGACCGGCGCACCGGGCGTGCGCCATTTCTGGCGATGAAATCTAAAGACGTCAGATGACCCGGCCGTGACGAGTTGAAAGCCGAATGAAAGTTCGCCGATCGCTCGGAAATAAATGCCGAGGCTGTCTTCGGTGTTTCATGCGCATCGTCTGGCCGATGCAGTGAATTCCGGCAGCTGCGCGAAGCTGACGGAAAATCGCGTCTTTGGATTGCGGCGGCACGCACCGCCGCCGACGGATATGCCCCTGCACACCACCGCCCTCGTCCTGTTCTCCGGCGGCCAGGATTCGACCACCTGCCTCGCCGATGCGCTCTCGAAGTACGAGCGCGTCGAAACCCTGGGCTTCGACTACGGGCAGCGCCACCGCGTCGAGCTCGACGTGCGCGGCACCATCCTCGCGAAGATGCGCGAGCGCTTTCCCGACTGGGCGCCGCGCCTGGGCGAAGACCACGTGCTCACGCTCGCGGCCCTGGCGCAGCTGGGCGGCTCCTCGCTCACGGAAGAAGTCGCCTTCGCCATGCAGGCCGATGGCCTGCCCAACACTTTCGTGCCCGGGCGCAACCTGCTTTTTCTCACGCTCGCCGGCGCGCTGGCCTACCGGCGCGGGCTGCAGGTGATCGTCACCGGTGTCTGCGAGACCGACTTCTCGGGCTACCCCGACTGCCGCGACGACACCATGAAGGCGATGCAGCTCGCGCTCTCGCTCGGGCTGGAGCGCCGCCTGGTCATCGAGACGCCGCTCATGTGGATCGACAAGGCCGAGACATGGCAACTGGCGCACCGCCTGGGCGGCAGGCCGCTGGTCGACCTGATCGTCGACGAGACGCATACCTGCTACCTGGGCGATCGCGTGCACCGCCAGGACTGGGGCTACGGCTGCGGCGAATGCCCCGCCTGCGAGCTGCGCAGGAAGGGCTGGGAGCGCTACGTGGCCACCGCCGTGCCGGCCGACGAGGGCACGACCTCCACGCGATAGCGGGCGGCCGCTCCGTCTGCCTCGGGTACCAGCGTCCACCGCTGGCTGTGGAACTCGCCCACGGCAGCACGATGGGCCACGGACACCATCGCGCCACCGCTCGCGCGCACCATCTCGGACAGCCGTTGGTAGAGCGTGCGCTCCGCCGGCGCGTCGAGCGCGCTGCTGATCTCGTCGGCGAAGACCCAGCGTGGCTTCTTTAGCAGCACGCGCGCGATGGCCAGCCGCTGCTGTTCGCCGCCGGAGAGCTTCTGGCTCCAGGCGTCGCTGTCGTCCAGTCGATCTGCGAATTGGGGCAGCAGCGCCTCGCGCAGCGCCTCGCGCAGTTGCGCGTCGCTGTACCTGGCTGCGTCGTCCGGATAGGCCAGCGCAACGCGCAGGGGCCCGTCGGGCATGTAGGGGCGCTGGGGCACGAACATCGCATCGGACGGCACCTGCACGCGTCCCCGCGCGAACGGCCAGATGCCGGCGAAAGCGCGGAACAGGGTCGACTTGCCGCTGCCGGACGGCCCTTGCACGAGGACGCTGTCGCCGGCCTTCGCCGAGAGCGCCGCGTTCACGAGCAGCGGCGTGCCGTTCGGTAGGCTGAGCGAGAGTCCGTCGGTTTGAAGTTCGGGAGCTTCGCTGCGCTCCAGGGGGTGTTCCTGCGCGGCGCGGGCCCGGATCGCATCGTCGAAGCTCGTGAGACGGTCGGTGGTTGCGCGCCATACGGCCACGCTGTCGTAGTTGTCGACGAACCAGCTCAGCGAATCCTGCACCTTGCCGAAGGCGGACGAAATCTGCATCAGCTGGCCGAGCTGGATCGCGCCGCTGAAGAAGCGCGGCGCCGCGACCACGAAGGGAAAGATCACCGCAGCCTGGCCGAAGAAGGCGGTGAAGGTCACGAGATTCTTCTGCTGCTTGATGAGCTGCAGGTAGTTGCGAAGCACGGCGCCGAAGCGCAGGTCGAGCTGGCCGTGCTCCACCTTCTCGCCGCGGTCGAGAGCAATGGCCTCGCTGTACTCGCGCACGCGCACGAGGTGGTGGCGGAAGTCGGCCTCGAAGCGCTGCTGGCGGAAGTTCAGCCCGATCAGCGGCCGACCGATGTAGTGGGTGATGATGGTGCCGACCACGCAGTAGGCCAGCGCAAGCCAGACCATCGCGCCCGCGACCTGGTAGGTGGTGCCGCTGAGCGAGAACTCGGTGGTTCCCGAGAGGCCCCAGAGAATGCCGACGAAGCTCACCAGCGTGACCACGGCGTTCAGCAGGCCCATCGACAGGGTCATCGTGGCGCTGGTGAACAGCTGCATGTCCTCCTGGATGCGCTGGTCGGGGTTGTCGGGCGTCGTGCCTTCCTTGCCGGCGTAGCGTGCCAGTTCCATCTCGTAGAAGGTGCGGTTCGCCATCCAGCGACCGAGATAGTTGCGCGTGATCCATGCGCGCCAGCGCAGCTGCAGCAGCTGCGTCACGTAGAACTTGAGCACCTGCAGCGCGATGTTGAAGAAGGCCAGCACGAGAAACACCCGGATCTCGCGCCAGAACACCGTCACATCCTTGTTCTGGAGGCCGTCGTAGAAGCGGCCATACCACTGATTGAAAAGCACCAGCGCATACACATAGGCCAGGTTGAGTGCCACGATGGCGGCGAACATGCTTCGCGCCCGCCATTTCTCCTCCGACTGGAAATAAGGCGCCGCAAGCCTGAAAACACGGCGCAGCACCTGGATGAACGAGCCAGCGCGAGCTGTGACTGATAGAGACATTCGGTTTCCTCGCAGGCGCTCGCGCGCCGGTCATGGTGAGGAGACCATCGTAGACAAATGTTTCTTAAACCGGCCTGAAACCGGCGTCGGCCCTCGAAAAGAGTTCGTCAGCGCAAAAGCACGCGCGCGGCCGTCGTCAGGAAATGGGCCAGCGGTGGTGTCTGCAGGCCCTTGACCTTCGCTTCCTCGTCCCATTGCCGCAGCCGAACCGCGTCACCGGCCCACTGATGGGTGGCGAAGCGCTGAGCGGCTTCGGCGTCCATCACGCCGCCCTGCAGGGCAAGGCTGCGCACGGAATCGGGAGAAAGCCTCGAGAAATAGTCGGGCTGGGTGGCGCAGAGGTAGCGCTTGGCGTCCACGTGCAGCCGGATCGGCTCGCGCACCTCGACGTCGAAGGCGCCGCGCAGCAGGGGCAGGGCGATGTACTGGTGCCGGTCGTCGATGCCCAGCTGGGTGGGAGAGTGCGAAAGCGTCTGGTGCTCGGCGATCAGCAGGTGGCCCAGGTCGTGAAGCAGCGCGGCCGTGACCAGCGAATCGCTCGCGCCGGCCTGCTCGGCGAGCCAGGCGCATTGCAGCGCATGCTCCAGCTGCGACACAGGCTCGCCCGCGTACGCGATTCCGCCGCGTTCGGCGAACAGGCGGGCGATCTCGGCGAGGTCGAGTGTCATGGGAGTGAAGCGCAGCGGGCGACGCGAAAACACAGGGCAATAAGTCCGCGAGTCTGCCGCGCCACGGTGACATGCGGATGACGAAGCCGTTGCAGGGCCACCCGGAGTCGCCAATTCAGCGTGATTTTGGGGATTTGGGTTTTTTTGAGGCATCTGACAAATCACTGTCACATGCCGCTGCCAGCATCGCCCCATTCGTTGCCCGGTGGAATTTGCGTACTTTCGCTTGCCCGTTCGCGGTTCCGCCTGGCCTCCCTCCTTCTCTCCACCTTCTCCACTTCTTTCTCCCGAGGAACCACCCCATGCTGCATCGTTCCATCCGCTGGGCTGCCCTGCCGGCCGCTCTGCTCTCGCTGGCCTTCGCCGCCTCGGCCCAGGGCCGTACCGAGCTGCTGGTCTACACCGCGCTCGAGGCCGACCAGGTCCAGGCCTACAAGGCCGCCTTCGAAAAGGAGAACCCGAGCATCGAGCTGAAGTTCGTGCGCGACTCCACCGGCATCGTCACCGCCAAGCTGCTCGCCGAAAAGGCCAACCCGCAGGCCGACGTGGTCTGGGGCCTGGCCGCCACCTCGCTGATGCTGCTCGACAAGGAAGGCATGCTCCAGCCCTACGCGCCCAAGGGCCTGGACGCCGTCAAGTCCAACATGCGCGATCCGGCCAACCCGCCCAAGTGGGTCGGCATGGACGTGTGGTCCTCGGCCATCTGCTTCAACACCGCCGAAGCGCAGAAGAAGAACCTGCCCAAGCCCACCAGCTGGGCCGACCTGACCAACCCGGTCTACAAGGGCCAGATCACCATGCCCAACCCGGCCGCCTCTGGCACGGGCTACCTGATGGTGTCGGGCTGGATCCAGATGATGGGTGAAGAAAAAGCGTGGAAGTACATGGACGCGCTGCACCAGAACATCGGCATCTACAGCCAGTCGGGCAGCAAGCCCTGCCGCCAGGCCGGCGCCGGCGAGTTCGCGCTGGGCATGTCCTTCGAATACCGCGCCAACAAGACCAAGCGCGACGGCGCACCCATCGACATCGTGCTGCCCAAGGAGGGCCTGGGCTGGGACATGGAAGCCACCGGCATCATCAAGACCAGCAAGAAGCAGGAAGCCGCCAAGGCGCTGGCGGACTGGGCCGTGACGAAGCAGGCCAATGAGCTCTACGCCAAGAACTTCGCCGTGCTCGCGCTGCCGGGCATCCAGGAGAAGCTCGAATTCGTGCCGGGCGACGTCGAGAAGCTGCTCGCCAAGAACGACTTCAACTGGGCCGCCGCCAACCGCGAGCGCATCCTGACGGAGTGGTCGAAGCGCTACGAATCGAAGTCGGAAAAGAAGCCGATGTGACTTGAATACGGACAGCCGAACGCAGAAGGAAGACAAAAGAGCGCAAAGGTCGCAGAAGGAAGCCCATTGGCTGGCTATTCCCTTTTGAAGACTTCTGCGACCTTCGCGAAACCTTCGCGTCCTCTGCGTTCTGTACCCGCATTCCACCCCGTTCGACATTGATATGAGCTTCCTTTCCCTGCGCGGCATCCAGAAATCCTTCGGCGCGACCCGCGTGCTCGACGGCATCGACCTCGACATCGAGCCCGGCGAGTTCGTGTGCCTGCTCGGCCCTTCGGGTTGCGGCAAGACCACGCTGCTGCGCATCGTCTGCGGCATCGAGCGTGCCGACAGCGGCCAGATCCTGCTCGGCGGCCAGGACATCGCGGGCCTGCCGCCCGCGGCGCGCGGCTTCGGCGTGGTGTTCCAGTCGTACGCGCTGTTTCCCAACCTGACGGCCGCGCAGAACATCGCCTACGGCCTGCATCCCACGGGCGCGCTGGCCCGCGAGATGGCCAAGCGCTCGCGCGAGATGCTCGACCTGGTCGGGCTGGCCGCGCATGCCGACAAGTACCCGGTGCAGCTCTCCGGCGGCCAGCAGCAGCGCATCGCGCTGGCACGCGCGCTCGCGCCCAACCCGCGCCTGCTGCTGCTCGACGAGCCGCTCTCCGCGCTCGACGCGCAGGTGCGCGCCACGCTGCGCAGCGAGATCCGCGCGCTGCAGAAGCGCCTGGGCATCGTCACCATCATGGTCACGCACGACCAGGAAGAAGCCCTCTCGATGGCCGACCGGGTGGTGCTCATGCACAACGGCCGCATCGAGCAGGCCGGCACGCCCGACGAGCTCTATCGCCAACCGCGCACCCGTTTCGTGGCCGGCTTCGTGGGCCGCATGAACATGCTGCCCGCCACCGTGCTGGCCGACGGCAAGGTGCGCGTGCGCGACAGCGAACTGCTGTGCGCGCCCGGCAACCTCAGCATCGGTTCGCAGGCGACCGTGGGCATCCGTCCCGAACACGTGGTGGTGAAGCGCTTCGGCACCGAGCTCGGCGCCAACAGCTTCGCGGCGCGCCTGCTCGACACCGAGTTCTTCGGCAACCGCACCTCCGCCCGCCTGGCCTGCGAGCCGCTGGGCATCGAGATCGAGGCCGAACTGCCCGCCGACGCCCGCAGCGGCGGCGACGAGCCGCTGGTGCCCAGCAGCATGGTGCACATCCAGCTGCCATTGAACGCGCTGTCCGTCCTGGCGCATTGAGCATGAGCAGTTCTCCCGACGCCATCGCCGTCGCACCGGTGGTGGCGACGCGCCGCAGTGCGTTCGACCGCGAGCGCTGGCTGACCGGCGCTGCCGTGCTGCTGGTCGTGCTGCTGCTGGTGGTGATTGTCGCGCTGCCGGTCGGTGCGCTGGTCGGCCAGAGCTTCTTCGACCGCGAGGGCGCCTTCGTCGGCCTCGCCAATTTTGCGCGCTACTTCGAGAACCCGGCGCTGGTGCAGTCGGCATTCAACAGCGTGGGGCTCGCGGCGATCAGCGCGGTGATCTGCACCGGCATCGCCTACGTCTATGCCTACGGGCTGACGCTGTCGTGCATGCCGGCCAAGGGCGTGCTGCGCGCCGTGGCGCTGATGCCGCTGCTCGCGCCTTCGCTGCTGCCCGCGATCAGCCTCGTCTACCTGTTCGGCAACCAGGGCCTGTTCAAGGGGCTGCTGGGCGACCTCTCCATCTACGGCCCGCTGGGCATCGTGCTCGGCTCGGTGTTCTGGACGCTCCCGCACGCGCTGCTGATCCTCACCACCGCCATGGCCACCTCCGACGGCCGGCTCTACGAGGCCGCACAGACGCTGGGCGCCTCGCGCTGGCGAATCTTCCGCACGGTGACCCTGCCTTCCTCGCGTTACGGCCTGATCGTGGCCGCGATGGTGGTGTTCGTATTGGTCGTCACCGACTTCGGCGTGCCGAAGGTGGTGGGCGGCCAGACGGGCGTGCTCGCCACCGACATCTACAAGCAGGTGGTCGGCCAGCAGAACTTCCAGATGGGCGCGGTGGTCGGCCTGGTGCTGCTGATTCCCGCGGTGCTTTCCTTCCTCGTAGAGCGGCATGTGCGCGGCAAGCAGGCCGCGGCGCTGTCGGCGCGCGCCACGCCCTACCAGCCGGAGCCCGTGAAGTCGCGCGACCGCGCGCTGCTGGCGTTCTGCGTGCTCACGGCCGGCGCCATCCTCGTGATGATCGGCATGGCGGTGTTCGCGTCGCTCGCCACCTACTGGCCCTACAACCTCGTGCCGTCTTTCAGGAACTACGACTTCAGCAACATGGACGGCGGCGGCTGGGGCAGCTACTTCAACTCGCTGCGCATGGCCGCTTGCGCGGCGGTGGCGGGCGCGCTCGTCACCTTCGTGTCGGCCTACTTCGTCGAGAAGCCGCGCCACTTCGGCCTGCTGCGCGAGCTGCTCAACCTGCTGGCCAACCTGCCGCTCGCGGTGCCGGGGCTGGTGCTGGGCGTGGGCTACATCTTCTTCTTCATCTCGCCGTCGAACCCGCTGCGTGCCATCTACGGCAGCATGACCATCCTCGTGGTCTGCACGGTGGCGCACTTCTTCTCGGTGGCGCACCTCACTTCGCTCACCGCGCTGCGCCAGCTCGACCGCGAATACGAGCTGGTGTCGGAGTCGATGGGCGTGCCGTTCTGGCGCACGCTGTGGCGCGTGCACCTGCCGGTGGCGCTGCCCACCGTGCTCAACGTGGGCGGCTATTTCTTCGTGAACGCGATGACCACCGTGTCGGCCGTCGTGTTCCTCTATTCGCCGCAAACCACGCTCGCCGCCATCGCCGTGCTCAACATGGACGACGCCGGCGACGTGGCGCCCGCCGCCGCCATGGCCTCGCTGATCATGCTCACCGCCGCCATCGGCCGGGGCCTGTTCGCGCTGGCGGGGCAATGGGCACTCAAGCGCACCCAGACCTGGAGACATCGTTGACAAGCGCAACCCCGCAAGCAAAGAACCCCGACAGCTTCGACCTCATCGTGGTCGGCGCCGGCATCGTCGGACTGGCCCATGCCTACACCGCCGTGCAGCGCGGCCTCAAGGTCTGCGTGATCGAGCGCGACACCGCCGCCATCGGCGCGTCGATCCGCAACTTCGGCTTCATCACCATCACCGGCCAGGCGCCGGGCGACATGTGGCGCCGCGCGATGCATGCGCGCGGCGTGTGGAACGAGGTCGCACCGCAGGCCGGCATCGATGTCGTGCACCGCAATCTCTGGCTCGCGGCCTATCGCCCCGAGGCGCACGACGTGCTCGAAGCCTTCATGCGCACCCCGATGGGCAAGGGCTGCGAACTGCTCGAAGCCGCCGACGCGCAGGCCAGGGCGCCTGCGCTGAGTCTTGCCGATGCGCGCTCGGTGCTCTTCAGCCCGCACGAGCTGCGCGTCGAATCGCGCACCGCCATCGGCCTTCTCACGAAATGGCTGGCGGAAGCGCACGGCGTGACCTTCCGCTTCGGCGAAGCCGTGCACGAGGTGGAAACCCCGCGCGTGCGCACCTCGCGCGGCACGCTGCACGCCGAGCGCGTGGTGGTCTGCACCAACACCGACCTGCACGGCCTGTTCGCCGATCGCATCGCAGCGCACGAGCTCACGCTGTGCCGCCTGCAGATGCTGCGCGTGAAGCCCGAGGCGGGCTTCCGCCTGCCGGGCTCGGTGATGATGGACCTGAGCCTGGTGCGCTACGAGGGCTACAGCACGCTGCCCGAAGCCGCCGCGCTGCGCGCGCGCCTGCAGCAGGAAGAGGCCGCGTCGCTCGCGCACGGCATCCACCTGATCGTGGTGCAGAGCGCCGACGGCTCGCTGGTGGTCGGCGACTCGCACCACTACGCCGACGCGCCGGAGCCCTTTGCGATGGAAGAGGTCGACCAGCTCATCCTGCGCCACCTGCGCAGCACGCTGAACCTCGAGGCCGCGCAGATCACCGAGCGCTGGACCGGCGTGTACCCGTCGTCGAAGACCACGCCCTGCGTGATCGACGCGCCCGACGACGCCACGCGGCTGGTGCTGGTCACCAGTGGCAGCGGCGCGAGCACGGGCTTCGGCATCGCGCACGACGTCTTCAACACCTGGTGAGACCGGCAAAAAGGCCATCACCGTTCGCTATCCTTCCTCCAGAGACACACACACCCGCCGCCATGAACGCCCACAACCACTCCCAACTCAAGGCCGTCGTCTTCGACTGGGCCGGCACCATCCTCGACTTCGGCTCCTGCGCGCCCATGGGCGCCTTCGTGAAGCTGTTCGAGCAGTTCGGCGTCGACATCACCATCGCCGAGGCGCGCGGCCCGATGGGCATGGCCAAGTGGGACCACATCAAGGCGCTGGGCACGCTGCCGCGCATCGCCGCGCAATGGGAAGCGAAGCACGGCCACGCCTTCAGCGACGCAGATGTCGACAGGCTCTATGAAGTGTTCACGCCGATGAACGCGGCCAGCGCACGCGACCATGCCGATTTCATTCCCGGCGCGCTCGAGGCCGTGAAGGCGGCGCGCGACCGGGGCCTGAAGATCGGCTCCACCACGGGCTACAACCGCCCGATCATGGAGGTGGTCGTGCCCATCGCCGCGGCCGGCGGCTACTCGCCCGACAACCTCGTATGCGCCGGCGACCTCGCAGAGGGCCGCCCGTCGCCGCTCATGATGTACCGCTGCTTCGCCGACCTCGGCGTGTGGCCGCCGCACACCGTGGTGAAGGTCGACGACACCGGCGTCGGCCTGCAGGAAGGCCTCAACGCCGGCACCTGGGCCGTGGGCCTCGCGGTCAGCGGCAACGCCAACGGCCTCACGCTGGCCGAATGGCAGGCGCTCGACGAAGCGCATCAGCAGGAGCGCCGCGCCCGCGCCACTGCCGACCTCGAAGCTGCCGGTGCGCACTATGTGATCGACAGCGTGGCCGACCTGCCGCAGGTACTGGAAGACATCGAGCGCCGCCTGCAGCGCGGCGAGCGGCCAGCAGCCGCCGCGGCCACTGCCGCCTGAGCGCTGGAGAGAAAGCGGCAGCGTCCGACTTGACGCGCCGCGGCCCGGGCCTAGCATGGCCCGCATGCGAAGCACAGCCTTTGTCCTTCTCTTCTGCCTCGGCCTGCTGACGGCCGCGTGCGACGAAAAGCCGACGAAGCCGGGCGTGCCCACGCCGAAGGCTTTGGCGAGCCTTGTCGCTCCGGCGGCCGACGCGCACTGAGGCAAAGCCGCGCCCGAGGTGGCTCACTGCGCCACCCGGTTCCGCGCGTGTCTCGGGTTTTCGCACCGCGGGGTATCCTCGCCGCGGAGAGAAAAATGAAGACAAGCGAGACAAACATCCACCAGCCCGACTCCCGCTACGCCATGGTCCGCCTTGGCCTCACGCTGCTGATCATGACCGTCGGCAGCAGCGGCATGTACGTGGTGTCGGTGATGCTGCCCGCCGTGCAGGCCGAGTTCGGCATCGCGCGCGCCGACGCCTCTCTGCCCTACACGCTGCTGATGCTGGGCTTCGGCTTCGGCGGCGTGCTGATGGGCAAGCTGGCCGACCGCATCGGCGTGATGAAGCCGCTGCTGATCGGCGCGGTCTTCCTGGGCGCGGGCTACGTCGCCACCGGGTTCTCCGGCGGCATCGTCAGCTTCACGATGGCGCAGGCGCTGCTGGTCGGCCTGCTCGGCAGCTCGGTGGCCTTCGCGCCGCTGGTGGCCGACACCTCGCTGTGGTTCGTCAAGCGGCGCGGCATCGCGGTGGCGGTGTGTGCCAGCGGCAACTACCTGGCGGGCGCGGTGTGGCCGCCGATCGCGCAGCACTTCGTGGAGACCGTCGGCTGGCGCCAGACCTACATCGGCATGGGCATCTTCTGCGGCGTGACGATGGCGCTGCTGGCCATGTTCTTCCGCGCGCGGCCGCCCGCGCTGGCCGAGGTGGCTCCGGCAGGCGCCGCTTCGGGTGCGGCAGCGCCCGTGCGCGACATGACCCGCCCCTTCGGCCTGAGCATGGGCGCGGCGCAGAGCCTGCTGTGCATTGCCGGCGTGGCCTGCTGCGTGGCGATGGCGATGCCGCAGGTGCACATCGTGGCCTACTGCGGCGACCTGGGCTACGGCCCCGCGCAGGGCGCGATCATGCTGTCGCTGATGCTGGGCTTCGGCATCGTGAGCCGGCTGGTGTCGGGCGCCATCTGCGACCGCATCGGCGGGCTGCGCACGCTGCTGCTGGGCGGCGTGCTGCAGTGCGTGGCGCTGCTGCTGTTCCTGCCGTTCGACGGGCTGGTGCCGCTCTACGTGATCTCGGCGCTCTTCGGCCTCTTCCAGGGAGGCATCGTGCCGTCGTACGCGATCATCGTGCGCGAGCACTTTCCGCCGAAGGAAGCGGGCGGGCGTGTGGGCACGGTGCTGATGTTCACGCTCTTCGGCATGGCGCTGGGCGGATGGATGTCGGGCAAGGTGTTCGACCTCACCGGCAGCTACCACGCGGCCTTCATCAACGGCATCGGCTGGAACCTGGTGAACGTGAGCATCGCGAGCTTCCTGCTGTTCAGGACGCTTCGGCGATCAGGCGGCCGAGTGTTCGCATTGCCTGCTCGCTGACCGTGTCCCACGGGTGGCCGTAGTTGAGCCGCAGGCAGTTGGCGAAGGCGCGCGTGGCCGAGAAGATCGGGCCCGGCGCCACGCTGATGCCGAGTTCCAGCGCCTTGCGGTGTATCTCCAGCGCGTTCGCGCCCGCCGGTAGCTCGACCCAGAGGAAGTAGCCGCCCAGCGGCCGCGTCGCGCGAGTGCCTTCCGGAAAGTAATGCCCCACGGCCTGCGCGAAGGTGGCCTGCTGCATCGCCAGCGCCTGGCGCAGCTTGCGCAGGTGCCTGTCGAGCCCGCCTTTCTCCAGGTAGCCCGCGAGCGCCAGCTGTGCCGGCGCCGAGGTGCTCAGTGTGCTCGAAAGCTTCTGCCGAGCGACCTTGCGTGCGAAGCGTCCGGCCGAGGTCCAGCCGATGCGGTAGCCCGGCGCCAGGCATTTCGAGAACGAGGAGCAGTGCAGCACCAGCCCCTGCGTGTCGAAGGCCTTGGCCGGCGGTGGGCGGCGTTCGCCGAAGTACAGCTCGGCGTACACGTCGTCCTCGATCAGGGGCAGCCCGTGCCGCGCGAGCAGTTCCACCAGCGCCTTCTTCTTCGCATCGGGCATCAGGCTGCCCAGCGGGTTCTGGAAGGTGGTCATGAGCCAGCAGGCGGCTGGCTTGTGTGCCGCGATGGCCTGCTCCAGCGCCTCCAGGTCGATGCCGTCGCCCGGATGCGTCGGCACCTCGACGGCGCGCAGGCCCATGCGTTCCAGCGCCTGCAATGCCGCGTAGAAGGTGGGCGATTCGACGATCACCGCATCGCCCGGCCGCGTCACCGCCGAGAGGCAGAGGTTGAGCGCCTCCAGCGCGCCGTTGGTGATGACGATCTCGTCGGCCGGCACCTGCATGCCGTCGGCCAGGTAGCGCAGCGCGATCTGCCGGCGCAGCGCCGCGCTGCCGGGCGTGAGGTCGTCCACCGTGCTCCACGGGTCGAGCGACCTGGCACTGGCGGCCATGAACTGCCCCAGCCGCGCCAGCGGAAACAGCAGCGGGCTCGGAAAGGCCGAGCCGAAGGGCACGACCTTGCGCGACATGCTGGCCTCGAGGATGTCGAACACCTGGTCGCTCACGTCCAGCGACTTCGGCCCGCCGGCGGGGCGCGAGGTGAGGGTGGATTCGGGCGGTGCGTCTCGCAGCCCGCCGCCGGCGACGTAGTAGCCCGAGCGGTCGCGCGCCCGCACCAGGCCGCGCGCCTCGAGCAGGTAGTAGGCCTGGAACACCGTGGAGGCGCTCACGCCCCGGCTGCTGCCGGTGTGGCGCACCGAGGGCAGGCGGTCGCCGGTCTTCAGGGTGCCGCTGCGGATCGAGGCCTCGATGTCGGCGGCCAAGGCTTCATATCGCTTCATCGCTGGGTGTGATTCGTTCGGATGCACTTTATCTGCACCGGTCAATTGGTGCGGATCTGCATCTGTTTTTTCCGGCCGGTCTGGTCCACACTCGACCTCATGTCGAATCTCTTGCGCGCACTGCGCGCCGTTCTCTGGAGCTTCATCGGG
Organism: Variovorax sp. 350MFTsu5.1; assembly: GCF_048302515.1. Classification (NCBI taxonomy): domain Bacteria; kingdom Pseudomonadati; phylum Pseudomonadota; class Betaproteobacteria; order Burkholderiales; family Comamonadaceae; genus Variovorax; species Variovorax sp. 350MFTsu5.1. The sequence continues at coordinate 1,349,166 of NZ_CP157620.1, forward strand.
CTGGGTGGCCGCCGTGCCGACGCCGAGCGGCGCACCTCGCAGGTCGGCATCCTGCCGTTGATCGGCGTCGCGGTGGTGATGGTGCTGCTGCTGATCGCGGGGCTGGTCACGCTGGCGCATTTCGCCGCCGGCACATGAGGCGAGCGCTCAAGTTCCTCGGGCTCGGCCTGCTTCTTGCCGTGCAGGCCATGGCGAACGCCGCCACGCCGGCCACCGTGCCCGACACCATCGAGCAGCGCGTGGCCGCCTGCATCGCCTGCCACGGCCGCGAGGGCGCGACCACCAACGCCGGCTACTTTCCGCGCCTGGCGGGCAAGCCGGCCGGCTACCTGTTCAATCAGCTCGTGAGCTTTCGCGATGGGCGCCGCTTCAACACCGACATGGCGTACATGGTGCAGCACCTGTCGGACGCCTACCTGCGCGAGATGGCCGATTACTTCGCCGGGCTGCAGCTGCCTTACCCGCCCGTTTCCCCCGTGAGCGATGCGACGCCCGAGCAGCTGCAGCGCGGCCGCCAGCTCGTGCGCGAGGGCGATGCGGCGCGCGGCATCCCGGCCTGCGTTCAATGCCACGGCGCGGCGCTCACGGGCGTGCAGCCGGCCATTCCGGGGCTGCTGGGGCTCCCGAGGCTGTACGTGTCGTCGCAGCTCGGCGCCTGGCTCACCAACGAGCGCCATGCGCTGGCACCCGACTGCATGGCCGATATCGGCCGGCGCATGAGCACCGCCGACATCAATGCCGTCGCGAGCTGGCTCGCCGTGCAGCCGATGCCCGTCGACACGAAGCCCGCCGCCTCGCTGCCCGCACCGCTGCCGGTGAAGTGCGGCGGCATGCCCTACAAGTGAGGGAGCAGGGCCCATGAAACTGCGACACCTCGCGTGGCTGCTGCTTGCGCTCGTCGTGCTCGGCGCCGCGGCCGCCGGCACCATCGTGGCGATGAACCTGCGCGGCGAAGACCCGCTGCCCGCGCAGGCCGAAGCCTTCCAGTCCACGCCGCAACTCGTCGAGCGCGGGCGCTACCTCGCGCTGGCCGGCAACTGCGCCGGCTGCCACACCACGCGCGGCGGCGAGCCCTATGCGGGCGGGATGCCCATCGAGACGCCGTTCGGCACCGTCTATTCGAGCAACCTCACCCCCGACGACAAGGCCGGCATCGGCGGCTGGAGCAGCGCGCACTTCTGGCGTGCGATGCACAACGGCCGCAGCAAGGAGGGCCGGCTGCTGTACCCCGCGTTCCCGTACCCGAGCTTCACGCAGGTGACGCGCGAGGATTCGGACGCCATCTACGCCTACCTGCGCAGCGTGCCGCCCTCGGCGGTACCCAATCGCGAGCACCGGCTGCGCTTTCCGTACGACACGCAGGCGGCGCTCGCCGTGTGGCGCGCGCTCTCGTTCAAGCCCGAGCCCTTCGTCGCCAATGCAGGCAAGCCCGCCGAATGGAACCGGGGCGCCTACCTCGTCAGCGGCCTGGGCCATTGCATCGCCTGCCATGGCAGCCGCAATTCGCTGGGCGCAACGGAGACGAAGCTGGGGCTCTCCGGCGGCCTGATCGCCGTCGAGAACTGGTACGCGCCTTCGCTCACCGATCCGCACGAGGCGGGCGTGGCCGACTGGTCCGCAGCCGACGTGGTGGCACTGCTCAAGAACGGCGTGGCGCCGCGCGGCTCGGTGATGGGACCGATGGCCGACGTGGTGTTCCGCAGCACGCAGTACCTGAGCGAGGCCGACCTGGCGGCCATGGCGAGCTACCTCAAGGACCTGCCCGATGCGCCCAAGGCCGAAGCCCCGGCCGCCGCCACGGCCAAGGCCCCGATCCGCCGCGACGCCGGCACCATGGCGCGCGGCGCGAAGATCTACGACCAGCGCTGCGCCTACTGCCACGGCGACCAGGGCCAGGGTGCGGCGGGCGCCTATCCGCCGCTGGCGGGCAACCGCGCAGTGAACATGGCGCGGCCCACCAACCTGATCCAGGTGATCGCGCACGGTGGCTTCCTGCCCTCGACGGCTGGCAACCCGCGCCCGTACGGCATGCCGCCCTTCGGCCAGACGCTGGATGCGGCCGAGGTCGCGGCCGTGCTCACCTACGTGCGCGGCTCGTGGGGCAACGACAGCCCGCCGGTCACGCAGCTCGACACCATGCGGCGCTGATCGATCGACCGATCGGTCAGATGTTCGTGCTGGAGGGAATCCGGCTCGGCAGCAGATATTCGTAAGGCCGCGCGCGCGTCGTGTTGCGCTGGCCGATGGTCGCTTCGATGCCCACAAGCGCATTGCGGAAGCGCTCCAGCGGCCCGCCTTGCCCGACGATGGCCGGGTCCAGCAGCACCGGCAGGTGCGGAAAGACGTTGTCCTTGTATTCGCCCAGCGGCCGGTAGTACACGCCGCCGAGGATGTGGAACAGCAGGATCTGCTCCTGCGCCGCCAGCCGCGAGGGCAGCATCTGCGACCAGCTCGCCTCGTTCTGGCCAGCGCCGCTCGTCGGCGCCGGCACCCCTTCGGCACCCGCGCTGAAGGGCGCATAGGTCATCACCGAATACTGCGGAAAGTTCACCGCCGCGTGCTGCGCGCTGGCGTTGAAGATGATGGCGGTGAGCACGTCGGCCAGCTGCGCGCGCGTGGTGATCGCGCGGAAGCCGTGCACCTTGCCGCTTGTCGCCAGCTCGGAGGCCCAGGCCTTGAGCTCGTAGTCGCCGGTCACGTCGGCCTCGCTCAGGTAGTAGTTGGCCACGTAGTCGCCCACCCACTGCGCGATCGCGTTCCACACCAGCAGCGCGTCGTCGCGGTAGGGGTAGTCGGGCAGTGCCTTTGCGTCGTCCACGCCGCGCGTGCGCAGGTCGTTGGGCAGCATCATGCGGTCGTAGAAGTCGTAGGCCAGCCGGTCGCGTCCGCACTGCTGCTGCAGCGTCTCGATGGGCGCGGCGAGGATCACGTCGCCCGTGGTCAGCGGCGCCATGATGATCAGCGTCGCCGCCTCGTTGATGAACATCGCGCCTTCGAGGTGCGGCGACAGCAGCCGGCTCAGCGGATGCGCGGTCGCGAGCTGGCGCTGCGTGGCCATCGCGAAGGCTTCCGACATCAGGTGCGTGCGGCCCAGGTGCACGAACATCTCGTGGTAGTTGAAGTCGGCCACCTGCACCACGGTCTTGGCCGACTGCCAGGCCCAGTAGGCCTCGGCGTTGGCGGTGTCGTCCACGCGCAGGAAGATGGCGCTCGCGGCCGGGTCCTGCCCGCACTGGATGGCGACCGGCACCAGCGAGCGGCCGGTCTTCGGCCGCGCAAATAGCGCAATGGGCGCCTGGATGTAGCCGGTGCCCGTGAGCGGCTTGACCTGCGCTCCGGCCGGCGCCATGTCTGCGAGGCCTTCGTAGTCGAGGATGTAGAGCCGACCCGACGAGGCAGCCTCGGCAAGGCTGTCGCCCGCGCCCATCACCTGCTGGTACTGCGCATTGCCGAGGGGGAACTTGGCCGGCAGCGCGGTCGCGCGCTGGATCAGCATCGGGTTGGGCCCGGCTACGCGCATGGCGGCGAACAGGTCGTTGTCGTGCAGCAGCTGCGCGATGGCGGGCTTCTCGATGGTGACGAACAGCGCGTCGTACTGCGCCACCGTCTTCGGTCCATTCAGCGCGCCCAGCGGGCCTTGCGAGAGCAGGTCCTGGTGGATCTGCTTGAGCTGCGTGGAGATGTCGCCCGCCGTGCCGGTGAGCGTGCCGAGCAGCGTCAGAACCGCGGCCGGCAAGGTGGCCAGTCCGCTGTTGGCGGCCAGCAGCTGGTCGAAGCTGGCCTGCAGGCTCGCAAGCCGCGTGCGCAGGTTGTCCAGCGACTGCAGGCTGCCCGAGGCCAGCGCGCTGGTGGCGAACGAGGCCGCGAAGTTGGTGACGGCCTCCAGCGCCTTCGAGATCGTCTTGAGCTGGTGCTCCAGCGCCGGCAGTTCGGTGGCCGGCACCACCGCGCCCATCGGCACGCCAGCCAGGTTGATGTGCGATTCGGTCCAGAGATAGGTCGCCTGCCGTCCTGCCAGCTCCAGCCGCCGCAGCGTGGCGCTGATCGGGTCGATCTTCTGCGGCAGCGTGGGCTTCGGCACCGGCAGTGCCGCCGATGCCGTGGATGTCTTGCCGGCCAGCAGGCCCAGGCCGCCCGCCGAGGCGGACCATTTGAGGATGTCTCTGCGCTTCATCGGGGAGTCCCTGTTGTTGTGAATCTCGGGAGGCCGACGGAAGGCTCGGCCACCAAATCGAACGCTCGTTCTATTTGGTGGGCGGATTCTGCGGAGGGGCTTGGGCGTTGGCAATCAGGGTTGCTGCCTATTCCGAGGCGCGTTCCCTGCAACGCGTGGTCAGGGCGTCGTCAGGCCGTGTGCGGGTGCCGTGCGGCTTCATACAGCGTGCGCGCCAAGTCGCGATGTCTGGCCAGCAGCGGTGCCGGCTCGAGCCCGGTGAATGCACCGCCGCGGATCCGCACCGCGCCGCCGATCACGCTCAGCGACACCGAGGCGGGCGTGCAGAACACGAGCGCCGCCACAGGGTCATGCCCCGCGCCCGCATGCGCGACGCCGCGCATGTCGAAGGCCACGATGTCGGCCGACATGCCGAGTGCGATGGCGCCGATGTCGTCGCGGCCCAGCACCTGCGCCCCGCCGAGCGTGGCGATCTCCAGCGCCTCGCGCGCCGTCATCGCCGCGGGGCCGTAGCCCACGCGCTGCAACAGCATCGCCTGCCGCGCCTCGCCCAGCATGTGCGCACCGTCGTTCGACGCGCTGCCGTCCACGCCCAGCCCCACCGGCACGCCAGCGCGACGCATCGCACCGATGGGCGCGATGCCCGAGGCCAGGCGCATGTTGGAGCAGGGGCAGTGCGCCACGCCCGTGCCGGTGCGGCCGAAGAGTGCGATGCCGGCCTCGTCGAGCTTCACGCAGTGCGCATGCCATACGTCGCGGCCGACCCAACCCAGGTCTTCGGCGTACTCGGCCGGCGTCATGCCGAACTTCTCGCGCGAGTAGGCGACGTCGTTGTCGTTCTCGGCCAGGTGCGTGTGCAGCGATACGCCGCGCTCGCGCGCCAGTTCGGCCGACAGGTGCATCAGGTCGCGCGACACCGAGAAAGGCGAGCAGGGCGCGAGCACGATGCGGCGCATCGAATGGCGCGAGGCATCGTGCCAGCGGCCGATGAGCCGCTCGCTGTCGCGCAGGATCGCTTCCTCGGTCTCGACCATTTCGTCTGGCGGCAGGCCGCCGGCGCTGCGGCCCACGCTCATGCTGCCGCGCGCCGCATGGAAGCGCATGCCCATCGCGTCGGCCGCCTCGATCGAATCGTCGAGCCGCGAGCCGTTGGGAAACAGGTACAGATGGTCGCTGGTGGTGGTGCAGCCCGAGAGCATCAGCTCGGTCATCGCCGTCTGCGTGGACACCCGGATCATCTCGGGCGTGATGCGTGCCCACAGCTGGTACAGGCTGGTGAGCCAGCCGAAGAGCTCGGCGTCCTGCGCCTCGGGCACCGCGCGCGTGAGGCTCTGGTACATGTGGTGGTGCGTGTTGACCAGGCCGGGCATCACCACGTGGCCACGCATGTCGATGGCCTCGGCCTTGCCGTCGCGCAGGGCTTCGAGGTAAGCGATGGGCAGCTCGGCCGTGGGGCCGGCCCAGGCGATCGCGGGGCCGTCGCACACCACGGCGCCATCGGCGATCTCGCGCCGGGTGGCGTCCATGGTGACGAGAGTGTCGGCATGTCGGAGGATCAGCATGCCGGCATTCTTGTCCCCGGGCCGGGCGCGAGGCAAGCGCGCCGCGAGGCCGCCCCTCAGGACTCGTTGCTGATCCCGCTGCTCACATGCCCCGCCGGCACATGCCGCGAGGCCGCATCCACATGCCCCGTCTGGTCGTCGAAGAAGAAGTCGGGCTCGAACTCGCGCAGGAACTCGCCCTTGGGCAGGCCGCCGAGGAACATGGCCTCGTCGACGCGGATGTTCCACTTCATCAGCGTGCGGATGGCGCGTTCGTGTGCCGGTGCGCTGCGCGCGGTGACCAGCGCGGTGCGGATGCGCATCTGCGCGTTGCCGGCCAGCTGCAGGCGGTGCAGTGCGCTCAGCAGCGGCTTGAAGGGCCCTTCGGGCAGGGGCAGGTCGGCCTTGCTGAGTTCGTGGGCCTGGAAGGCGTCGAGGCCTTCCTTCTGGTACACGCGCTCGGCCTCGTCGGAGAACAGCACGGCGTCGCCGTCGAAGGCGATGCGCACTTCGTTCGGCCAGGCGTCGCTCGCCTTTACCGATTCGACCAGCACGCGCGCGGCCGGAAAGCCGGCATTGAGCGCCTCGCGCACGTCCTGCGCATTGACCGACAGGAACAGGTGCGCGCGCAGCGGGCGCAGGTAGCCGAAGGGCGGGCGACCCTGGGTGAATACGCCGCGCTGCAGCTTGATGTCGGCCGCCGCGCTCGACCTGAAGATGCGCATGCCCGAGACCGGGTCGTTGCGCGAGAGGATCACCACCTCCACGCGCTGCACGCCGTCGTCGTTGAAGCGCAGCAGCTTGCGGATGAGCGAATAGGCAATGCCGGGCGCGGCCGGCACGTCGATGCGGTCGAGCTGCAGCTTCATGTAGCCCTCGTTGTCGCCGGCCTCGAAGACCTTGTTTTCTTCTTCGAGGTTGAACAGGGCGCGCGAGGAGATCGCGACCACGAGCTTGTCTTCGAGGGTTACGGGCATGTCGAGTACGTCCTGCGCTGCTGGCTGGCCGTCGTCACTTGACGAATTGATTCAGCTGGATGATCGGCAGCATCACCGCCAGCACGATCAGCATCACCACCCCGCCCATCGCCACGATCAGCAGCGGCTCCAGGATGGTGGCGAGGTGCATCGCGCGGCGCTGCACTTCGGCGCCGAGCTGGTTGGCGGCGCGCTGCAGCATCAGCGGCAGGGTGCCGGTCTGCTCGCCGAGGCGGGCGAACATCGACACCAGGCCCGGAAAGCGTTTCTTCTGCGCCAGCGCAGAGGCCAGCGGCGCGCCTTCGCGCACCAGCACCAGCGCGTCGAGCGCGTCGGCGCGCATAGCGCGGTTGCCCAGCGTCTCGGAGGCCGCCTGCAGCGCGCGCAGGATCGGCACGCCGGCCGTGGCCAGCATGGCGAGCGTGCTCGCGAAGCGCGCCGCGTTGTAGCCGCGCGCGAGCTTGCCCACCAGCGGCAGCTTCAGCCAGGCCGAATCGAACTTCAGGCGCAGCGCTTCCTGCGCCAGCGCGAGCCGCGTGCCGATGGCGGCGAGCACCACGCCCGCCAGCATCCACCAGCCGTAGTTGCGCACGCCGGAGCTCAGCGAGAGCATCACCGTGGTGAGGAACGGCAGCGAGCGCTTGGTGCCCGCGAACACCTGCGCCACCTGCGGCACCACGTAGCTCACGAGGAAGATCACGATCACGATCGCCACCAGCGTGACGATGGCCGGGTACAGCGCCGCGCCGATCAGCTTCTGCTGCAGCGCCTGGCGCTCCTCGAGGTCGTCGGCGAGGCGGTCGAGCACGAGGCCGAGGTTGCCGCTCTGCTCGCCGGCGCCGATCACGGCCGTGTAGATGGGCGAGAACTCGCGCGGATGCGCCGACAGCGCCCGCGCGAACGGCGAGCCTGCGTTGACCTCGGCGCGCAGCGACGCGACAAGATTGCGCTGCTGGTCGGACTCGGCCTCGTCGGTCAGCGCCGTGAGCGCGCGTTCCAGCGGCAGGCCCGACGAGACGAGGCCCGCGAGCTGCCGCGTCCACACGGCGAGTCCGGTGGAGTTGAACACGCGCTTGCCGCCGCCCAGCCAGCGGCCGAGTCCGCTGCGCTGGCCACCACCGCCGGCATGCTCGCTGCCGACCGGCTTGACCGACAGCGGAATGAGCGCCTGAGCCCGCAGCAGGCTGCGCGCGCTGCGGGCGGTGTCGGCCTCGAGAACGCCTTCGCGCGACTGGCCGCTGGCGTCGATGGCTTCGAATGCGTAGGCGGGCATCTCTTCTCTTCTTGCTCGCTACTCGCGCGTGACGCGCAGCAACTCGGCGCGCGACGTGATGCCGGCCTGCACCAGCCGCTCGCCGTCCTCGCGCATGGAGCGCAGGCCGCCGCGTTCGCCGGCCTCGAAGAGCTGGCTCTCGGCCGCCTTGCCGTGGATGAGCGCCTGCACTTCGTCGTCCGCCACCAGCAGCTCGAAGATGCCGGTGCGGCCCTGGTAGCCGGTCTGGCCGCAGGCTTCGCAGCCCGCGCCGCCGCACGAGGTGCAGACCTTGCGCACGAGGCGCTGGGCGAGCACGCCCAGCAGCGACGAGCTCAGCAGGAAGGGCTCCACGCCCATGTCGGTGAGGCGCGTGACGGCGCTGACCGAGTCGTTGGTGTGCAGCGTGGCCAGCACGAGGTGGCCGGTCAGCGAGGCCTGGATGGCGATCTGCGCGGTTTCGAAGTCGCGGATTTCGCCGATCATGATCACGTCCGGGTCCTGCCGAAGGATGGCGCGCAGGGCCTTGGCGAAGGTGAGTTCGATCTTCGCGTTGATCTGCGTCTGGCCCACGCCCGGCAGCTCGTACTCGATGGGGTCTTCCACCGTCATGATGTTGCTGCGGGTGGCGTCGAGCCGGGCCAGCGCTGCGTACAGCGTGGTGGTCTTGCCCGAGCCCGTGGGGCCGGTCACGAGGATGATGCCGTGCGGCTGCGCGATGAGCTTCTCGAAGCGCTCCAGCGTGTCGCCCTGCATGCCCACCGATTCGAGCGTGAGCTTCGATTCGCTCTTGTCCAGCAGGCGCAGCACCGCGCGCTCGCCGTGCGCGCTGGGCAGCGTCGACACCCGCACGTCGACCGCGCGCGTGCCGATGCGCAGCGAGATGCGCCCGTCCTGCGGCAGCCGCTTCTCGGAGATGTCGAGGTCGGCCATGATCTTCAGGCGCGAGATCAGCGCCGCGTGCAGCGCGCGGTTGGGCTGCACCACCTCGCGCAGCGTGCCGTCGATGCGAAAGCGCACGGAAGACGTGCGCTCGTAGGGCTCGATGTGGATGTCGCTGGCGCCGTCGCGCGCGGCCTGAGTGAGCAGGGCGTTCAGCATGCGGATGATGGGCGCGTCGCCGGCGCTTTCCAGCAGGTCTTCCACCGCCGGCAGCTCCTGCATCATGCGCGAGAGGTCGGCGTCGCTCTGCACCTCGCTGACCACCGCGGCGGCGCTCGATTCGCCCTGCGCATAGGCCGCGCTGATGCGCTGCGCCAGCGGACCGTCGGCCAGCACCTCGAATGCCTGCACGCCGTATTTGCGCGAGACCTCGCCGACCGCGCTGCGCGCCGGGGTGCTCGACATCCACAGCGTGTAGCGGCCGTCGTCGGTCTCCTCCAGCAGCAATTGCTGGCTGCGTGCAAAGGCGTAGGGCAGGGGATAGCGGTTGGACATCGGAAACAGTATCAGGGCAGTTCCCGCGCGCTCACCGGGTCGCCGGTGGGGGGCAGTGCGCCACGCAGGGGGCTGGGCGCCAGTTTGCGGCTGTCCGCGGCAGGTTGCGATGGCGGGATCAGCTGGGTGCCTTCGAGGCGCGAGCCGCCGCGCGCGGCGGTGGAGGCCGAGGGCGCCGGAGCCGCCGAAGTCGGGGCCAGGGCACGGGACGGAGGCGCCAGTTCGGGCAGGATGTTCGAGCCGCTCACGCCGCGCAGCATCACGTTGGAGGTGTCGGGCTGCGTGCGCTGCTGCATGCCGCGGATCTCGTCGTAGCGGTCGTACGCGAAGGCTTCGGTGGCGCTGGCATCGCGCATCACCGCCGGGCGCAGGAACATCATGAGGTTGATCTTCTCGCGCGTGCGGGCCTGGCTCTTGAACAGGTTGCCGAGCACGGGAATGTCGCCTGCGAGCGGCACCTTCTCGACCGTGTTGCCGTAGCTGTCGGACAGCAGGCCGCCGAGCATCACGAGGCCGCCGTCTTCCACCAGCACGCTCGATTCGATGGAGCGCTTGTTGGTGGTGGGGCCGTTCTGGTTGTTGACGGTGTTTCCGTCGACCGTGGAGGTCTCCTGGAAGATCGTCAGCTTCACCGTGCCGTTCTCGTTGATGGTCGGGCGCACGCGCAGCGTGAGGCCCACGTCCTTGCGCTCGACGGTGGTGAACGGGTTGACGCCGACCGAGCCCGAGGTGCTGGCGTACTGGCCGGTCACGAAGGGCACGTTCTGGCCGATGACGATCTTGGCTTCCTCGTTGTCCAGCGTCAGCAGGTTGGGCTTGGACAGCACGTTGGCGTCCTTGTCGCTGTCGAAGAAGCTGGCGATCGCGCCCAGGATGTACTGGCCGCCGACCTTGCCGGCGATGCCGAGGTTCGCGCCCGGCGTGATCGCGCCGGCCAGGCCGGCGGCGTTGCGCGTGGCCAGCGCCTGGGTCAGCGTCAGCAGGTTGGCCCCGGCCACCGAGGAGTTGGTGCCGATCACCGCGTTGTTGCCCAGCGCGCTCTGCCACTGCACGCCGAACTTCGCGGCGGCCGTGTCGCTCACCTCGACGATCAGCGCCTCGATCATGACCTGCGCTCGCCGTCCGTCCAGCCTGTCGATCACCGCGCGCATCTGCCTGTACTGCGGCTCGGGCGCGGTGATGATCAGCGAGTTGGTCGACGGGTCGGCCTGGATCTGGCCGCCGGTGGACGGCTGGTTGGCGTTGTTGAGCGGCGCGCTGGCGGCCGCAGATGCCCCCGACTGGCTGCTGTTGTTCAGGTTGACCTGCATGGCCTGCGGCGCGCTCTGCTGCGGCACGGCGCTGGCCGTGGCGCCCGGCGTGCCCGGCGTGGTGTTCAGCTGGTTGGCGGCCATCGCCGCGCGCAGCGTGGCCGCGAGGCGCACCGCGTCGGCGTTCTTCAGGTACACCACGTAGATGTTGCCGGCCGCGCCGTTGCTGCCCTCGACGGCGGGGCGGTCGAGCTTGTCCACCAGCGTGCGGATCAGCGCCACGCGGGCCGGGTTGGCCGCGCGGATGATCAGCGAGTTGCTGCGCGGATCGGCCATGAGCGTGGTGCGGAACGACGCGTCGGCCGCGCCGGGAGCCGCCGGCGCACCCGGTGCGCCCGAGCCGCCGCCGTCCACCAGCCGCTGCACCAGCGGCACCATGTCGGTGGCCACCGAGTGCTTGAGCTGGATGATCTCGATGTCGGAGGCGTTCGGCACGTCCAGCGACGCGATGATGCGCGCCAGGCGGCGCATGTTGTCGGCGTAGTCGGTGATCACGAGCGAGTTGTTGCCCGGGTTCACGTTGATGGTGTTGTTCGGCGGAATCAGCGGGCGCAGCACCGGCAGCAGGTTGTTCGGCGACTCGTAGTTGAGCCTGAAGATCTGCGTGACGATCTGGTTGCTGCCGCTGGACGCCGTGGCGCTGATGGAGGTGTTGACGGTGCTGCTTTGCAGCTTGGCGTCGGCCTCGGGCACCACCTTGTAGAGGCCGTCGGCTTCCACCACCGCGAAGCCCTGCAGGCGCAGCGCCGAGGCGAACTGGTTGAAGGCCGCGGCCGGCTGGATCGCGCGGTCGGTGACGAGGTTCATCGTGCCCTTCACGCGCGGGTCGACAACCACGTCGCGGCCGGTGACCACGGCCATGGTGCGGGCCACGGCCTCGATGTCGGCGTTGGAGAAGTTCAGCGTGATCGGCTCGCCGCGGCGCGGCGCGTCGCCGGTCTGCGCGAACGCGGCGGGCGCGGCCTGCAGGAACGTGGCGGCGATCAGCACGCGCACGGCGAGCGCGACGGTGCCGGTCGAAAACAGTGGCTTCATCATGAGGATCAACCCAGGGTGATGATCGAACGCGCGTTGTCGCGTCGTCCGATGATGTTCAACAAATTGGAAAGAGCGTCTTCGCGGCCGGGCGCGGCACTGGCTTCGCCGTTGAAGCGAAAGGAAGTGCCGGTCCAGCTGCCGCTGCCGTTGAGCTCGAGGCTGCCCTCGCGCGTGCTCAGCAGCAGCGTGGGGCGGCTGCCGCCTTCGAGCGTGAGCCGGTAGCTGCCCATCGGCCGCAGCGTCGAGAGGCTGGAGGAAACATCGGTGGCGTCGAGCGTCGCCTGGCCGGCGATGCGCAGCGCGGGGCCGTCCCACTGCATCGAGAAGGCCTTGGTGTTCAGGTCGAGCGCGCCTTCGAGCTTGAGCGTGTTCCACGGCGCGCCCAGCCCCATGAGCAGGGTGGCGGGCCAGCGCGAGCGGCTGTCCTGCCAGGCGAGCTGCATGCCGCCGGCGCGCGGACTGGCCTTGAGTTCGATCGGCTGCGCGGCGCAGCACGGCAGATCGAGGCTGGCGGCGATGCCGTTCCAGCTCGGGCGCATGCGCCAGTGCAGCAGGCCGGGCAGCGACACCGCCTGCATGCCGCCCGCGCCGCTGGCGAGGACCACGGCGGCCGTGCCGTTCCATACGGTGCCGCGCGGGTTGGCCAGCACGAGGCGGCCCTGGCTCCAGCTCGACAGCGCCGCCGACAGCCAGCGGGCCGGCGCGAACAGCACCACCGCCAGCAGCACGCCGGTGACGGCGCCGAGCAGGGCCCAGCGCCAGCCGCGGCGGGGTCGGGGTTCGGGGATCGGAGGGCGGCTCAGCATGCGGGTCGTCTGCCGTTCTTTCTCAGCGCGCCGCGGGCAGCGCCATGACGACAGTGCCGTCCCAGCGGACCTGCGGGGTCCTGGGCGCGTCCTTGGCGGCGGGCGACGATGGCGGCGGCGTCGAGGCCGGCGCGCGGGTCAGGTGGACTTCGCGCGGCACCGCATGCGCATTGCCGCGGGCCTGGCCGAGCCATTGGGCGACGGTGGCGGCGGGCGCCGCGCGCAGCGAGACGGTGGCGGCGCCGTCACCTCCCGATGCCATGAGCTGCGCGTTGCTCGTGCCCAGGCTCTCGCGCACGGAGGTTTCGAGCGCGCGCATCGCGTCGTCGCGGTTCAGGCGGGGCTGCGACTGCAGGGCCTTGGCGCGGGCCTGCAGGGTGGCCATCTGCTGCAGCTGCGCATCGAGCTGAGCGTGTTCGGCGGGCGCCGCGGACAGTGTGCGCAGCGCGGGAGCGAGCGCGATCCACCAGAGCAGGGCCAGCGCTACGAGGGCCGCGGCGGCATAGACCATGCGGCGCTCGCGCACTTCCAGGGTGGCCCAGCGGGCCTTGAGCTGTTCGCTGAAGTTCATCGGTTGGCCTCGGCCTGTACCAGCAGGAGGTCGCCTTCGGTGCGCACGTTGTAGCCGCGTGGCGCCATCGCATTGGTGATCTGCGAGACCTCCGACGGCTGCAGCCCGAGGCCGCGCAGGCGCAGCTGGCCGGCGCTGTAGTCGACGGCGCTCGGCACCTTGCCGGGCGGCAGCACGGCGGCGAGAGCGCCGACCATGGGCTCGAAGTCGCTGTTGGAAACGTCGCCCACGGCCTGCTGCAGCGATGCGACCTCGCGCTGCATCTGCACGGGCGCCTCGACCACGAGCTTCACCGAGGGAAAGGTCTGGGTCAGGATCGCCTTGGCGGCCTGGCGCTTCGATTCGAGGGCGTTGCGCTCCTTCCACGCCCAGGCGTTCAGGCCGATGAGTTGGGTCAGCAGCAGCGCGACCACGCCCCAGCGCGCGGCGCGCCACTCGGGCGCATAGCGCAGCGTCTGCACCACCGAGGCGAACTTCTTGCCGGCACGCGCGCGGCCGGTGACCGCGAGGTCGAACTGAGCGAGCTCCCAGGGCGTGCGCGCGGCCTGCAGCCAGCGCTGCGGCGACTGCACGATGGGCACGCGGCGCTGCAGCAGCGATTCGGCGGCCTCGGCCACGGCGGGCTCGGTGGAGATGACGGCGGTGTCCAGCGGCAGGCCGTCCGACAGCGCCAGCCCCGCGCCGGCCAGCGGCAGCGAGACCACGCCGTCGGCGTCGCACACCGTGAGCCGCGGCGCCTCGGGTTCGCCGGTGACCAGCAGCAGCGGCGGACCGTCGGCCGGCTGCGGCGTGAATTCGGGAACGATGCGCACCACGCGCCGGCCGGCCGCTTCGAGCCCGTGCACGATGGTGCGCAGCCAGATGCGATTGCAGGCCGCGACCCAAACGGGCGCGCCGGCCTTGGCGTCGGGCTCGAGCGCGAAGTGCAGGGCCTCGGGCTCGTCGAGCAGGTGTTCTTCGAGAAGGCCGTCGAGCACGGCGCGCAGCTTCGAGGCGCTGCCCATGCTGCCCTTGGGCAGCGTGATGCGGTGCCACGAGAGCGCGGCGGAAGGAATGCCGAGCATGACCTCCGTGCTCGAGGGCAGCAGCGCCAGCAACGCCCGGCCCTGGTTGCGCAACGCAATGCCGTCGTCGCCTGCCTGGGCCCAGTCGTACTCGCCCGCGGCATCGGCCGGAGGGAGGGGGGCAATGAGCAGCAGGGGAGTCATGTGGATCTTGGAAAAGCCGGTGATTGTAGGTGCGCGTCCGACACGATGGCGCTCTGTTTTTCATAGCGTATCACGCTGATGTGACGCGCTCTGGAAGGCTTTTTGGCTACAAATAATGCATCGAAATCAGGGTTTGACCGGAGTGAGCGTTGCGCCGGCGCCGCGCGTGCGCCAGATCGTCGTCACCGTGACACCGCTTCGCTGTAGCAACGAGCGTTCCTCCACGTAGGTGCGATCGAGCCGCAGCTTGCCGTAGACCTCGAAGAACTGTGTGCCCACGCCGTGCTGGGCTGCGTTGAAGGGCGCGCTGCCGCTGGGCAGGGCGGCGTTGGCGGCGGCGATGTCCTTGAAGAAGGCGCGCGAGCGGCGGTCCACCAGCTGGCGCGCGCTGGCGATGTTGAGCGACTCCATGCTGGCGCTGATCGCCTCGGCGCTCGCGGTATTGAGGTTGAGCGTGGTCTTCACCGGCAGGATCGTCACGTACGGTTCGAGCGCCGCGGCCGTCGAGGCCGACAGACCCAGCCACACCAGCTGCGAGACCTGCTGCGGCATGAGCGGCGCGGCGCTGGAATCGACACCGCTGCTGCTGCCGTCGGTCGCAGTGCCCGTGGCAAGCGCGGCAGCGAGGCCATTGGTCATCAGGCTGAGCTCCGACACGGGCAGGCCCAGCAGGTTGAACAGCCGCGTGAAGGTGGCGACGGCCGCCGGCACCGGCTTGCCGTTGTCGACCAGCGAAAGCACGTTGAGCTTGGACTGCGCATCGACGATGCGGCCCGAGAGAAAGGCGTCGGGCAGTCCTTCGAGGTTGTCGCTCGCCACGTTCTTCTCGGCCGAGAGGAAACTGGTGAGCCGAGCCTCTTCCAGCGGAACGGCCCAGGGCTCGCCCAGGTGGTCGGGGCCGCCGGCGCGGCCGTCTTCGCCGAGGATGAGGCGCGACCAGTCGAGCGCGCCGATCAGCACCCAGGCCGCCTGCACGCGCGCCCGCTCGGCGCCTTCGACCTCGGCCGAGCGCCACTGCTGCCACAGCGCCGCGGCGGCGAAGGTGGCCACCAGCATCACGGTCAGCATCGCGGCGAGCAGGGCGGCGCCGCGCTGGCGCGATCGCTTGCTGCCGTCGTTGGTCCTTGCGGGCGTCTGCGTCATGAGGTTTTCGGCGCTCCGACGGTCGGCTTGACCCAGTCGCGCGTGAGCGTGCCCGAGAGGCCTTCGCCGGGCGGCAGCGTGATGACGAGGCGTACGCCGTCCGGCATGGCGACGACGGGGCCCGAGGGGTTGTTGGGGTTGGGCTGGGTGACGGGCAGCTGGCTGGCCGGCACCCAGCTGTTGTCGCGGAAGAAGAAGATCTGCCAGCTGTTGGCCGGCACCAGCGCCACGTCGCTGTAGCCGCCGTTCGAGCCGGCGCCGCCGTCCTGCGCCCAGGCGGCCGCCAGGTTCCAGGCCTGCTGCCATTCGCCGCGCGTGGTGAAGGGCAGCGATTGCCAGCGCCGCCAGCGCACGCCGTCGGGGCCGGACTTCAGCGTCCACGCCACCACCTGCACCGACGGCGCGGTGTCGTCGCTGCCGCGGCGCGTGAGCCGCAGCACCCGGCCGTCCCAGTCGATGGGGCGGGTCTGGGCGAGCGTGGTCACGGCGTCGAGGTCGGCTCCCCATTGCGCCAGCGTGGCCTGCAGCGTGAGCACGGCGTCGGCGCGCTGCTGGTTCTGGGTGGTGGCGCGCGACATGCTGTCGAGCCCGCGCCAGCTCACCAGCGAGAGCAGCGCCATCACCGCGATGGCGACAAGCAGCTCGATCAGCGTGAAGCCGCGCGCGGTGCGAGCGCCAGGGTGTCGCTGCATCGCTCAGTACCTCCCCACCACGGTGGAGATGCGCAGGATGGGCGAGTCGGCCTGGTCGCGCACCTGCACGTCGACGCGCCGGAAGTTCGGGTTCAGCGTCGGGATGGTCGAGGTGGTTACGTTGAACGAGATGCCGGCCTGCAGGCAGATCGACCCCGAGTCGCCCACCGCCGGCATCTGGCGCGAGAGGCGGGCCTTGGCCAGCTCGTTCTCGGCGCACAGGTCGGCCAGCACGAGGTCGGACTGGCGCTGCGCATTGCGTGTGAGCGACATGGTGGCCTGCGAGCCCGCGGCCAGCGCGATCGCGACGATGCCGAGCGCGATCAGCACCTCGATCAGCGTGAAGCCGCCGATGCGGGAGCGCGAAGCAAGCGGGCGCCGCGTATTTCTCATTGAACCGCCGAAACGGTGAAGGGGCGCACGCCGTCGGTCGAGATGCGCAGGGCGCGCGCGGGCGGGCCGGCGGAATAGAGCATGACCTGCTGCGCCGCGATGATCGGGTCGGGCCCGAGCTGCAGTGCCGGAATCAGCGTGCCGTTGGCGAGCGACACCTGGGCGGTGATGCCGTCGGCGGCCCAGCCATCGGGCAGCGAGCCAGGCAGCAGGCCGTCGAACCTGAAACTGCCTTCCACCGGCCGCCAACGCACCACGATGCCGCTGGCGCGCGACTGGGCGCGGGCCGATTCGAGCAAGGCGGCCAGGCGGTCGGCTTCTCGGTCGAGGTTGGCGGCGCTGGTGTCGCGGATGGCGAAGCTCACGGCGGCGGTGGCGATCGCGATGATGGCGATCACCACGATCAGCTCCAGCAGCGTGAAGCCGCCTGGCCGTTGGAGGCGGCGTGAATGGGGAGTGCGGAGCGGCGCGTCCGAGCCGCCGCTGCTACTGCCAGCTGCCGATGTCGGCATTCTTGCCCTCGCCGCCGCTCTGGCCGTCGGCGCCGAACGAGAGCACGTCGATCTCGCCCTTGATGCCCGGGTTCAGGTACTGGTAGGGGTGGCCCCAGGGATCGTTGGGCAGCTTCTCGACGTAGGGCTTCCAGTTGGGAGCGGCCGGACCGGTGGTCGGGCGGGTGAGCAGCGCCTGCAGGCCCTGCTCGGCGGTGGGGTAGCGCTGGTTGTCCAGGCGATAGAGCTTGAGCGCCTGCATCAGGTTGTTGATGTCGGTCCGGGCGGCAGTCACGCGGGCGTCGTCGGCGCGCTCGATCACGTTCGGGACGATGAGTGCCGCCAGCACGCCGATGATGACCAGCACGACCATCAGCTCGATCAGCGTGAAGCCGCGTTGGGCGGTACGGGTGGCGGCACGGAGGAATTTGTTCATAGCTTGGGCAGACATGATTCGGAAGGCGCGCTGCATGATAATCCGCGGCCATGACAAGTCCTTACTCCGCCGCCCGCTGGCATGCCCCACTTGCAACGACGGGGCTTTGGGCGCTGGCGGCCGGTGCCGCGGTGTTCTGGGCGCTGCGGCTGGCGTCGCCGACCGATGCCGTCGCCGCTGCCGCGACCATGCCCCGGCCCTCGGTGGCGGCGGACTCCGACTCGGTGGCGCGTCTGCTGGGCGTGCTGCCCGAGTCCCGCACGGCGCCTGTGGCCCCGGAAGCCGCCAGCCGCTTCGCGTTGTCCGGTGTGGTGGCCGATCCTTCCAGGCAGGGAGCGGCGCTGATTTCCATCGATGGCAAGCCGCCGCGGCCGTTCCGCGTCGGCTCGACGGTCGGCGAGAGCTACGTGCTGCAGTCGGTCGGTCTGCGCTCGGCGACGATCGGATTGCGTGCCGATGGCCCGGCGGCATTCACGCTGCAGCTGCCGGTGCGTGCGCCGATCAGCGTTTCCACTCCCGCGCTGGCGGCGGTACCGATGGTGGCTGTGCCGCCCCCGGCCATGCCCGCCGTGGCGGCTCCGCCGCAGATGCATCAGCAGCAGATGCAGCCTCCTCCGCCGCCGCCGGCTGGCTCGCTGTTGCAGCAACAGCAGCAACCGGCCGCCATGGGAGCGCCACCGCAGCAGCAACAGGCGGCTACCCAGTAATTTTCTTCAGGATTTCGGTTCGATGAAGCGAAGCCGGCCTTGCGCCGGCTTCTGCTTTTTCAGGCCTGGAGGAAGAGCCGGTAGGCCGGATTGGCAGTTTCCTCGACGTAGGGATAGCCCAGGGTCTTGAGAAAGGCGTCGAACTCGGCGGATTCGCCGGCCGGCACCTGCAGGCCGACGAGGATGCGGCCGTAGTCCGCGCCCTGGTTGCGGTAGTGGAACAGGCTGATGTTCCAGCTCGGCTGCATCAGGCTCAGGAACTTGAGCAGAGCGCCCGGCCGCTCGGGGAACACGAAGCGCAGCAGGCGCTCGTCATGCGCAAGGCCGGTGCGTCCACCCACCAGATGCCGCAGATGCTCCTTGGCGAGTTCGTCGTGCGTGAGGTCGAGCGCGTCGAATCCGTGCGCGGCGAAGGTCCGTGCGATGACGGCCGATTCGCCCCGCGTCGAGGTCGTGAGGCCGACGAACACATGCGCCTTGGCTGCATCGCTTATGCGATAGTTGAACTCCGTCACGTTGCGCAGCGCGCCGCCGCCGGTGCCCGGAGCTTCCGAATCGCTGGCGGGCATCTCGCCGATCAGTTCGCAGAAGCGGCGGAAGCTGCCGCGCTCTTCGGGCATGGTGACGGCAAACAGGGCTTCACGTTCTTCGCCGACCTCGGCGCGTTCGGCTACGAAACGCAGCCGGTCGAAGTTCATGTTCGCGCCGCACAGGATCGCCGCATAGGTTTCGCCATGGCGGCCATGCTGCGCGACGTATTCCTTGATGGCAGCGACCGCCAGCGCACCCGCGGGCTCGACGATGCTGCGCGTGTCCACGAAGATGTCCTTGATGGCGGCGCACACGGCATCGGTGTCGACGGCGATGTAGTCGTCGACCAGGTCGCTGGCGATGCGGAAGGTCTCCTCGCCGACGAGCTTGACGGCCGTGCCGTCCGAGAACAGGCCGACATCGGGAAGGTTCACGCGCTGGTGGGCTGCGACCGATTGCATCATCGCGTCGGAGTCGTTCATCTGCACGCCGATCACCTTGATCTCGGGGCGCACCGCCTTGATGTAGTTGGCCACGCCGGAGATCAGGCCGCCGCCGCCGATCGCAACGAACACCGCATCCAGCGGGCCCTGGTGCTGTCGCAGTATTTCCATGGCGATGGTGCCCTGGCCCGCGATGACGTCCGGGTCGTCGAAGGGATGCACGAAGGTCAGGTTTTGCTTTGTCTGCAAATCGAGTGCGTGCAGATAAGCATCCGAATAGCTGTCGCCATGCAGCACGATTTCTCCGCCGAAACCGCGCACCGCATCGATTTTGAGTTTCGGAGTGGTCACCGGCATCACGATCACCGCACGCGTGCCGAGCTTGCGGGCACCCAATGCAACGCCTTGTGCGTGATTGCCGGCCGATGCGCAAATCACGCCGCTTGCCAATTGGGCTGCACTCAGATGAGCCATCTTGTTATAGGCGCCGCGCAGCTTGAAGCTGAAAACCGGTTGCTGGTCTTCGCGCTTCAATAGAACTGTGTTGCCGAGTCGCTCGCTCAGCGCGCGCGCTTTCTCCAGCGCGGACTCGACAGCAACGTCGTAGACCCGGGCATTGAGAATTTTTCTGAGATAGTCGGCGGGCGTCAGCGTTGTTTTAAGAGGTGCGTCTTGCACGATTTTTCCAAGGGAGTTTTCATTTGCTAACTGCCGATGATAAGAGGCATCGAGATTGCATGCGAGATATGGCATGGACACAAATGTCATAAACCTCCTCCACAAGGCACCAGCTGCAAATGATTCGGGATTTTTTGGACGCACCTATCCCGCGATCCATATGGCCGCCGATCAAATTACAAATGAGCAAAATCTGTTATCAATTTCTGTCAGCGACCTTTCGAAGAGGCTGATGCAGGCGGAAGCCGCGCGCGTTCAGAGAAAGGAAATCGGGCGTGCCACGTGGCAAGTGATGGGCAACAGATTGCGTGCGCACATCGTTCCGTTGCTGGGTGATGTGCCGGCGCAGTCGTTTGCAACGGCTGACGCGCAACGCCTGATCGATCACCTCGGCGAACAGGGTTTCACCAGCACGACCATTGCCCAGTACCTGGTGCTGCTGCGCAAGGTCGTGATGCATGGCGTCCACATCGGCGCGCTTCGCGATGCGCCTGCATTCCCGAAGGTCAAGGTGCGCAGCCAGCCGCGTGGCAGCTTCAGCGTTGCGGAGTACCGCGCGATCATCAGGACTGCGCGCAGCTTGCGCGGGCACTCGCACCCGGTGCTCGATCAACTGGCGGCGGGAGAGCGTTTCTGGATAGCGCGCGAACTGCTCGTGATGCCGGACGAACTGCCTTGGCTGGTCCGCTGGATGGTGAACACCTTCGTGCGTCCGAGCGACATCAAGTTCATGAAGCACAAGCACATCGAAGTCGTGCGCGGCAAGCACGTCTATCTGCGGATGAACCTGCCGGAGACCAAGCGGCACAGCCAGCCCATCGTGAGCCTGTGCCCCGCCGTGCGGGTTTACGAATGTCTGCTCGCCTATCGAGCGGAGCGTGGATATGGTGGCGCGGAAGACTACGTCTTCATGCCGCAACTGAAGAACCGCGAGCACGCCCTGGCGGTGCTCAACTTCTTCTTCCACTGGGTGCTCGAAAAGGCGGGGCTCGAGAAGGGGCCGCTGGGCCAATCGCGAACTCTCTATTGCCTGCGCCACACGGCAATCACGTTGCGGCTGTTGTACGGGCAAGGGATCGACATGCTGACCTTGGCGCGCAACGCGCGCACGAGCGTCAACATGGTCGAGCGTTTCTACGCGTCGGTGCTGAGCGGAGAAATGAATGTGGGGTTGCTGCAGAGCCGGCGTAGCCGGGCAACCTGAAACGGGACGGGGAAAACGACAAAAAGCCGCCCGGCGCGAGCCAGGCGACTTGAGGCTTGGTTGCCGCTTCGAACTGGCAGGAGCCAGCATCGGGGTCAGGCAAAGAACTTGAAAGTTCGACGGTCAGAACGCGTGGCGAATGCCGAAGTCGTAGCCGGTCGAAGTCTTCGGCTTGAACACGTTCTCGGAAGCCTTGTAGAAACCGGGGCCACCGACCGTCAGCGCTGCGCCGTTCTTGTTGCTAACGCGAGCGATCGTTGCGTACAGGGCCGTCCGCTTCGACAGGTTGTGCACGTAGCCCAGCGCGAGCTTGTTCGCCTTCGGATCGGGGTTGTTCAAGCCGAACGGATTGAACGGCTGGTTGTAGTCGTACTTGACGGACGAGTAGGCTGCACGGATGAGTCCCGGGCCGACGGGTACGGTCACACCGAGCAGGTAGCCATTCAGGTCCACGTCTGGGCGGGCTCCGACGAAGGGCGTGATTTCGTAATCGCGCGAATTCTTGGCGCGCGACACTTCACCGAACAGCTTCACGGGGCCGAAGTCGTACGAAGCGCCCACATTGAACGTCTTCACGTAGTCGGTGGTGCCTGCGTAGTACTGATCGGCGACCGTGCTGCTGCCGTATGCCACAGCCACGTCCAGGGGGCCATTGGCATAGCCGAAGCGGCCGCCGATGTAGCGGCCGGCACGGCTCTTGGAAGTGCTGCTGTCCTTCGGCGTGAAGCTACCCTTGCTGTACTTGTCGTTCTCGTGGAACGCGTACATCACCTGGCCATAAAAGCCGCCCAGGTTCGGGGGCAGGAAGTAGCCGATCGAGTTGCTGGCGCGGGCGTAGTTCTGGTTGGCCCCGAATCCGCCGGTGTCCTTGGCGCCATAGGTCTCGGCGTTGAAGCCGTTGGCCGTGTTGATCAGGTTGGCGCCCACACCAAGTGTGCCGAACGGATCGAATACGGTGTCATTCCAGAAGGTCGGGGTGTAGTCGCGGCCCAGGCGCAGTTCGCCGAAACCGCCCGACAGGCTCACGGTCGAACGACGTGCGAAGCTGGCAACTCCGGTTGCACCGTCGTCGTTGGTGATGGGGGCTTCGAGCCAGAAGCTGGCGGCCAAGCCGCCGCCCAGGTCTTCCGTGCCGCGGAAGCCGAGCCGGCTCGAGTTATAGGCCGAGTTGGCCAAAGCCCTGCGGCTGACCTTGACGCTGCCCTGGTTCGTGTAGGTGGAAGCGCCGAAGCTGTTGGGCAGAACGGTAGGCTTCAGATCACGCGAACTCGACGAGTAGCCGCTGATCGACGCGTCGACCACACCAAACAGCGTGACGGACGACTGAGCCGAGGCAACACCGGCAACAGCCAGGGCAGCCAGAGCAACTAGAGATTTTTTCATTGCAAGTTTCTCCAAGGTTAAACATAGGGCTCCGGTGCGAAGGGCTCACCGTGACTGGCACTTTTGTGCTCCCACCGGACCCCGGGCCAACCTCCTTTTGGGAAGTTGATGCTATTGCACCAGAGCCGCTGCGGCAGGGCAAAACAAATCGCCCGAAATCTTGGATGGCCCGCGCGTTTCGTTGCACGCCTGCAACAAAGGACTTATGCCCCGAGATACACCATATTGTGAAAAATCATGCGCCCGTGGCAGGGCATTTCCCATGTGCGTTCAAATAGCCCCATGACGCTCATGATCGACTCAGTTCTGACCGCGGCAGATTCGGCGTTGCGCACGCTTTTTGCCCGCCCCCACGCTACCCGGGCGATTCCAGCCCCCTCCCAGGCGCCGGGCGAATTGAGCGAAGCAGAGTGTCGGGAAGCCGGGGCCCTGATGCGCGTGAACCACGTCGGCGAAGTCTGCGCCCAGGCGCTTTACACGGCCCAGGCGGCTGTGGCACGCGATCCGGCGCTGCGCGCTCGCTTCATCGAGGCGGCGCACGAAGAAACCGACCACCTGGCATGGACCCGGCAACGGCTGGATGAACTGGGCGCCCGCCCATCGATCCTGAACCCGCTCTGGTATGCGGGTGCTTTCGGCCTCGGTCTGGTCGCGGGCCGACTGGGAGATCCGCTGAGCCTGGGATTCGTCGCGGAAACCGAACGCCAGGTGGAGGCCCACCTGGACAGCCACCTCGACCGCCTGCCATCTGGAGACAGCGCCTCGAGGGCAGTGGTCGAGCAGATGAAAGTCGACGAAGCCCGCCATGCGTCGCAGGCCGTCGACGCCGGCGCGGCGGAGTTGCCGGCGCCAGCCAAGGCGATGATGCGTGCCGCTTCCCGCGTGATGACCACGCTGGCGCACCGCATCTAGGCTGAGCGGCTCAGGTTTCGATCAGGTCGAAACTGGTGGTGATCTCGGCCGTCTTCGCCAGCATGATGCTGGCGGAGCAATAGGTGTCGTGGCTCAGGGCAATCGCGCGTTCCACGGCGGAGGCCGGGATTCCCTTGCCCGCTACTGTGAAATGCATGTGGATCTTGGTGAAGACCTTGGGATCTTTCTCGGCGCGCTCGCTGGTCAGCTTGACGCTGCAGCGTTCTACACGGTGCCGTCCGCGCTTCAGGATCAGCACCACGTCATAGGCGGTGCACCCACCGGTACCGGCCAGAACGGTCTCCATCGGCCGCGCCGCCAGGTTCTGGCCGCCATTCTCGGGCTTCGCGGCATCGGGGGCGCCGTCCATCATCAGGATGTGGCCGCTGCCCGTCTCGGCAACGAAGCCCATGGCCGATCGCGTGCCGGCATCGCCGGTCCAACTTACTGTGCATTCCATGGTTTTCGGGTTTCCAGGTCTGGGATGCAGGGCAAAATGCACGCCAACATCCATTTGTGTGTGGGAAAAGCATCACTCGCTTGTTGCAACGCAACAAACAGTCGATATACTTTATTTCATTGCGCAAACGTATGCGCACCCAGTTGTCTCCTCCACCCTTCCAATTGGTGGATTTAGCCCCGAGCTGCAAAGCTCGGGGCTTTTTTCTTGCCCGAACGGCCTTGTCCGCCCTGTCACCACTCTAGCTTTCACTCGAAAAGGGCAGTTGCTCTGGCTGCCCTGGCTGTTGCCGGTGTTGCCTCGGCTCAGTCGTCCGTCACGCTGTTTGGTGTGGTCGACGCGTCGATCAGCGGCTACTCGAACACCGCGCGCGACGAACGCGCGACCGTTTTCCCCAACGCTTTCGGCATTCCCGTCTACCTGAACCAAGGTTCGGTCAAGACCAGCCGTCGCGTGCTGGCTAACTCGGGTTACAACTCGAGCCGCATCGGCTTCCGTGGTACGGAAGACCTGGGTGGTGGCCTGGCAGCCAGCTTCTGGCTCGAAGCTCCGATCTCCAATGACGACGGCCAACAAGGTATCGCGACGTTCGCTCGTCGCTCGACCGTGAGCCTGTCGGGCGGTTTCGGTGAAATCCGTCTGGGCCGTGACTACACCCCGACGTTCTGGAACGACACCGTGTTCGACCCGTTCGGCACCAACGGCGTTGGTACCAACCTGATCTCGACGGCTAACGATCAGTTCGGCGGCTTCGGCACCCCCGCAGCTTCGACCGCTCCGTTCACCAACGTCGGCTCGAGCAACTACGTCCGCGCCAGCAACACGATCGGCTACTTCCTGCCGCCGAACCTGGGTGGCTTCTATGGCCAAGTCCAGTACGGCTTTGCCGAGAAGACCAAGTACAGCTCGGGCATCTTCACGCCTGACGTTGCAAACAGCCAGCGCCAAGGCCGTTACATCGGCGGCCGCTTCGGCTACGCAAACGGTCCTCTGGACGTTGCACTGGCTTACGGCAGCAGCACGGTTGGCGACCAGTACTACGTTGGCACGACCACCAAGGTCAACACCCTGAACCTGGGCGCTTCGTATGACTTCGGTCCCGTGAAGCTGTTCGGTGAACTGTCGAAGGCCAAGAACAAGATCGACTACGAAGTGACGCCTCTCCTGGGCGGCCGTCCCGACATCGATCTGACCGGCTACCTGCTCGGCGTGACCGTGCCGGTCGGCGCTGGCCTGATCCGCGCTTCGTGGTCGCACGTCAAGTACGACACGAACCAGCCGTTCAACCCGTTCGTGGTCAACAATGCCGATCCGAAGGCTAACAAGATCGCTCTGGGCTACGTGCACAACCTGTCGAAGCGCACGGCTCTGTACGCAACGATCGCTCGCGTCAGCAACAAGAACGGTGCTGGCCTGACGGTTGGCGGCCCTGGCTTCTACAACAACGCAGCTGGCGCCTTCACCCCGAAGAGCTCCACCGGCTACGACTTCGGTATCCGTCACGCTTTCTAATCTGACGCTGGCGCAAGCCAGCTTCGGTTAAAAAGTCAGAAGCCACTCGGCGCAAGTCGAGTGGCTTTTTTTCGTCTGCCCCCGGCGTGAAGCCCCGGGGAAATCACGATGCGCACCCCCGGGGAACCACCGTGCGGGCACGCACCTTGCACTGCTAGCATGCCCGTTCACTTTGCTTGCTGAATGATCGCCTTTGTACTGCGCCGCCTGATCCAGGCCGTGATCGTGATGATCGCGGTCGCGTTCATCGCCTTCCTTCTTTTTCAATACGTCGGCGACCCTGTCGTGTTCCTTCTGGGCCAGGACGCCAAGCCCGAGCAGATCCGCGAGCTGCGCGCCGCATTGGGGCTAGACCAACCCTTCTTCGTGCAGTTCTGGCACTTTCTCGTGAACGCGGCGCAGGGCGAGTTCGGCCTGAGCCTGCGCCAGGGCGCGAAGGTGTCGCGCCTGATCGGCGAGCGCTTCCCGGCCACGCTCGAGCTTGCGCTCGTGGCGGCGGTGCTGGCGCTCTTCATCGGCATCCCGATGGGCGTGTACACCGCGCTGCGCCGCGGCACCTTCATGAGCCAGGTGTTCATGACCGTCTCGCTGCTAGGCGTGTCGCTGCCCACCTTCCTCATCGGCATCCTGCTGATCCTGGTCTTCGCTGTCACGCTGGGCTGGTTCCCGAGCTTCGGCCGCGGCGAGACAGTGAAGTTCGGCTGGTGGACCAGCGGGCTCTTCAGCGCCGATGGCTGGCAGCACATCGTGCTGCCGGCGGTGACGCTGGCGATCTTCCAGCTGACGCTGATCATGCGGCTGGTGCGCGCCGAGATGCTGGAGGTGCTGCGCACCGACTACATCAAGTTCGCGCGCGCACGGGGCCTTTCGAACCGCGCCATCCATTTCGGCCATGCGCTCAAGAACACGCTGGTGCCGGTGATGACCATCACCGGCCTGCAGCTCGGCGGCCTCATCGCCTTCGCGATCATCACCGAGTCGGTGTTCCAGTGGCCCGGCATGGGCCTGCTCTTCATCCAGGCCGTGACCTTCGCCGACATCCCGGTGATGGCCGCCTACCTGTGCCTCATCGCACTGATCTTCGTGGTGATCAACCTCGTGGTCGACATGCTGTATTTCGTGGTCGATCCGCGCCTGCGCGTGGGCAAGGCGGGAGGACACTGACATGGCCGCAGCAGCCACGCCCATGGTCCCGCGCCTGAAGGCCTCCGGCCGTGCCTTCGCGCACATCGCGAACTTCTACCCCGAGATCGAGGCTTTCCGCCGCGACCTCCATGCCCACCCCGAACTCGGTTTCGAGGAGGTCTACACCTCCGGGCGCGTGCGCGAAGCGCTACGCGCCTGCGGCGTCGACGAGATCCACGAGGGCATCGGCAAGACCGGCGTGGTCGGCGTGATCCGCGGCCGCTCGACGGCCAGCGGCCGCATGATCGGCCTGCGCGCCGACATGGACGCGCTGCCGATGCGCGAGGACAACGACTTCGGCTGGCGCTCCGCCTGCGACGGCCTGATGCACGGCTGCGGCCACGACGGCCACACCGCAATGCTGGTCGGCGCCGCGCGCTACCTCGCCGAGACGCGCAACTTCGACGGCACCGCGGTGCTGATCTTCCAGCCCGGCGAGGAAGGCTTCGCCGGCGCGCGCGTGATGATCGAGGACGGCCTGTTCGACCGCTTCCCGGTCGACGCCGTCTACGCCATGCACAACTGGCCCGCGATGCCGGCCGGCACCGTCGGCATCAACCGCGGCGCGATGATGGCTGCGGCCGACCGCATCACCATCGAGATCAAGGGCAAGGGCGGCCACGGCGCGCACGCCTACCAGACCATCGACCCGGTGATCGTCGCGGCGCACATCATCACCGCGGCGCAAACGATCGTGTCGCGCAACGTGCGCCCGATCGACGCGGCCGTCATCAGCATCTGCGCGATGCAGGCCGGCGACCTCGGCGCGATGAGCGTGGTGCCCGGCGAGGCCACGCTGGTCGGCACCGTGCGCACCTTCAGCTCGCGCGTGCAGGCACAGGTCGAGCAGCGCCTGAACGAGCTGTGCGCGGCCATCGCCTCCGGCTTCGGCGCCACCGCCAGCGTCAGGTACGAGCGCATCTACCCGGCCACCATCAACACCTCGCCGGAGGCGATGTTCGCCGCCGACGTGGCCGAGTCGCTGGTCGGCGCGCGCAATGTCGAGCGCAGCATGGAGCCCAGCATGGGCGCCGAGGACTTCTCCTTCATGCTGCAGAAGAAGGCCGGCGCCTATCTGCGCATCGGCCAGGACGTGCGCGACGGCGCCTACCTCCACAACAGCCGCTACGACTTCAATGACGAGATCCTGCCGCTCGGCGCCGCGCTGCATGCCGGCCTGATCGAGCAGGGCATGCCGCTCGCCGCTACCCGCGGCGCGCAGCCAGGGAAAGCAGCCGCCACCGCGGCGACGTGATTTGTTCGATTCCAACCCGAGGAGTGTTCCCATGAGTTTCATCAAGAAGAATGTGGCCGCGGCCGCCGTTTTGTGCGCCTTGAGCGCCGTCAGCATGGTCGCCGGCGCGCAGACCATCCGCATCGCGAACCAGGGGGATGCGCTATCGCTGGACCCGCACTCGCTGAACGAATCGCTGCAGCTGAGCGTCACCGCCAACGTCTATGAAACCCTCGTGGGTCGCAACAAGGACCTGACCCTTGCCCCGCTGCTGGCCACCAGCTGGAAGCAGACCTCGCCCAACGTCTGGCGCTTCGAACTGCGCAAGGGCGTTGTCTTCCACGACGGCACGCCGTTCACCGCCGATGACGTGGTCTTCAGCTTCGCGCGCGCCCAGGGCGACGGCTCCGACATGCGCGCCACGCTCAGCGACATCAAGGCGGTGCGCAAGGTCGGCGACCTCGCCGTCGAGATCGAGACCAACGGTCCCTTCCCCATCCTGCCCGACGTGATCTCGCTGACGATGATCATGAGCAAGAAATGGTGCGAGGAGAACCAGGCCACCAAGCCGGTCGACCGCCGCAAGGGCATCGAGAACACGGCTTCGTTCAAGGCCAACGGCACCGGCCCGTTCCGCGTGCGCGAGCGCCAGCCGAACGTGCGTACCGTGTTCACGCGCAACGGCACCTACTGGGGCAAGATCGAAGGCAACGCGCAGGAGATCGTCTTCACGCCCATCGCCAACCCCGCCACCCGCGTGGCCGCGCTGGTCTCCGGCGAAGTCGACGTGATGGAGCCGGTGCCGGTGCAGGACATCGCCCGCATCAACGCCGCGCCCAACGCACGCGTGATCACCGGCCCCGAGCTGCGCACCATCTTCCTGGGCATGGACCAGAAGCGCGACGAGCTGCAGTACTCGAACATCAAGGGCAAGAACCCGTTCAAGGACAAGCGCGTCCGCCAGGCCTTCTACCAGGCCATCGACATCGCCGGCATCCAGCGCACCGTGATGCGCGGCGCCTCGCGCCCGACCGCGCTGCTGGTGGGCCCCGGCATCAACGGCTGGAGCGCCGAACAGGACAAGCGCCTGCCCTACGACGTCGATGCCGCCAAGAAGCTGCTGACTGAAGCCGGCTACCCCAACGGTTTCGAGGTGTCGCTGAACTGCCCGAACGACCGCTACGTCAACGACGGTCAGGTCTGCCAGAGCGTGGCCTCCAACCTGGCGAAGATCGGCGTCAAGGTCAACCTGGTCGCCGAGACCAAGGGCACCTACTTCCCGAAGGTGCTGCGCCGCGACACCAGCTTCTACATGCTGGGCTGGACCCCGACGACCTACGACGCGCACAACGCGCTGAGTTCGCTCACCGCCTGCCCCGACGACAAGGGCACCGGCCAGTTCAACCTGGGCGCCTACTGCAACCCCAAGCTCGACGAGCTGACCAAGAAGATCCAGTCGGAAACCGACAAGGCCAAGCGCAACGAGATGATCAAGGAGGCCTTCAAGATCCATGCCGACGACGTGGGCCACCTGCCGCTGCACCAGCAGTCGCTGGCCTGGGGCGTGAGCAAGAAGGTCGAGCTGGTGCAGCTGGCCGACAACTTCATGTACTTCAAGTGGATGAGCATCAAGCCCTGATGCCGCCGGCCGCCGGCTGATCGATCGGACAAGGCGGCCTGTCCATGGGCCCGCTTCTTGCGGGCCCATTCCTTTTTGCTTCACGATGAAAATTAACCCCCACGCTTCCCTTGCTGCGCAAGGTCCGCTGCCCCCCGAGGGGGCCGCTTTTCATCTTGGGGCGGCCCGGCGATGAAGAAGACACTCGCTCGTTGGCTCGACAGCGATGTCGGCTACAGCTTCCGCACATCGCCCGTGGCCATGGCCGCGGCGCTGATCGCGCTGGTCTGCGTGTTCTGCGCGGTGTTCGCCGGCTGGGTCTCGCCTCACAACCCCTTCGACCTCGCCACCCTCGAGCTGGGCGACGCGCGGCTACCGCCCGCATGGAGCGCCGAAGGCTCTTCCAAATACCTGCTGGGCACAGATGACCAGGGCCGGGACATCCTCTCGGCCGTGATCTACGGCGCGCGCATCTCGCTGATCGTCGGCCTCGTGTCGGTGGTGCTGTCGGTGGCCGTCGGCGTGGTGCTGGGCCTGCTAGCCGGCTTCTTCGGCGGCTGGCTCGATTCCTTCCTCATGCGCGTGTGCGACGTGATGCTGTCGTTCCCGCCGATCCTGGTCGCGCTGCTGATCGCTGGCGTCGGGCGCGCGCTCTTTCCGGGGGCGCACGAGTCGCTCGCCTTCGGCGTGCTGATCATCTCCATCTCGCTGACCGGCTGGGTGCAATACGCGCGCACGGTGCGCGGCTCCACGCTGGTGGAGCGCAACAAGGAATACGTGCAGGCGGCGCGCGTGACCGGCGTGGCGCCGCTGCGCATCATGTTGCGCCATGTGCTGCCCAACGTGCTGGGGCCGGTGACGGTGCTCGCCACCATCCAGGTGGCGACGGCGATCATCACCGAGGCCACGCTGTCCTTCCTGGGCGTGGGCGTGCCGCCGACCTCGCCCTCGCTGGGCACGCTCATCAGCATCGGCAACCAGTACCTGTTCTCGGGCGAGTGGTGGATCACGGTGTTTCCGGGCCTGATGCTGGTGCTGATCGCGCTCAGCGTGAACCTGCTGGGCGACTGGCTGCGCGACGCGCTCAACCCCAGGCTCAGATGATCACCCCCAGTCTTCGCGCACTTCGTGTCGCTTCGCCAACCCCCTTGCAGGGGGCAACACCTGCGGCCCGGCAAAGCCGGTTCCGCGGTGTTCCTGATATGTCACCCCGTGGAGTTCGGTGGAAGGTAGCGCCATGAGCCTGTTGCAAGTCAAAGACCTCGTCGTCGAATTCCCCCATCGCCGCGGCACGCTGCGCGCGCTGGACCGCATTTCCTTCGACATCGCGCCCGGTGAAATCCTCGGCGTGGTGGGCGAATCGGGCGCCGGCAAGTCGCTCACGGGCGCGGCCATCATCGGCCTGCTGGAGCCGCCGGGCCGCGTGGCCGGCGGCGAGATCGTGCTGGAGGGCCAGCGTATCGACAACCTCGGCTTCGAGGCGATGCGGCCCATTCGCGGCCGAAAGATCGGCGCGATCTTCCAGGACCCGCTGACCTCGCTGAACCCGCTCTATACCGTGGGCCGCCAGCTGGTGGAAACCATCCGCGCACACCTGCCGGTGACCGAGGCCGAGGCGCGCAAGCGGGCCATCGGCCTGCTGCAGGACACCGGCATCCCGGCCGCCGAGCAGCGCATCGACCACTTCCCGCACCAGTTCTCCGGCGGCATGCGCCAGCGCGTGGTGATCGCGCTTGCGCTCGCGGCCGAGCCCAAGCTCATCGTGGCCGACGAGCCGACCACCGCGCTCGACGTGTCGATCCAGGCGCAGATCATCCAGCTGCTCAAGCAGGTCTGCAAGGAACGCGGCGCGGCGGTGATGCTGATCACGCACGACATGGGCGTGATCGCCGAGACCTGCGATCGCGTGGCCGTGATGTATGCCGGGCGGATCGCCGAGATCGGTCCGGTGCACGAAGTCATCCACCAGCCCGCGCACCCCTACACATCGGGCCTGATGGGCTCGATTCCCGACATGACCAGCGACCGCGAGCGCCTCAACCAGATCGACGGCGCGATGCCGCGGCTCAATGCCATCCCGGCCGGCTGCGCCTACAACCCGCGCTGCCCGCGCACCTTCGCACGCTGCCTGGTGGAGCGGCCCGAGCTCATGCATGCCGGCGCCACTCGCGCCGCCTGCTGGCTGCACGACGCCGCCGATCCGCATGCAGGCCAGGCCGAGATCGCCGCGAGGCACCACGACGCGATGGCGGCCGGCGAGCGCGCCACGCCCGAAGCGGCCGAGACCATCGTGGAGGTGACGCGATGAGCGCTGTAGTGAACGAGCCGCTCGTCGTTGCCCACGACCTCGCGCGCACCTTCGACGTGTCGCCGCCCTGGCTCAACCGCGTGCTCGAACGCAAGCCGCGCGTGCTGCTGCACGCGGTGGACGGCGTGAGCTTTTCCATCGAGCGCGGCAAGACGCTGGCGCTGGTGGGCGAATCGGGCTGCGGCAAGAGCACCGTGGCGCGCCTGCTGGTCGGCCTCTACGCGCCCACGCGCGGCGGCCTGAAGTTCGACGGGCAGGACGCGCACGCCGCCTTCAAGACCGCCGAAGGCCGCAAGCTGCGCCGGCGCATCCAGATGATTTTCCAGGACCCGTATGCGAGCCTCAACCCGCGCTGGATCGTGGAAGACATCATCGGCGAGCCGCTGCGCGAGCACGACATCCTCAGCGACAAGGCCGCGCTGCGCGAGCGCGTGGGCGAGCTGCTGAAGTCTGTCGGCCTCTCGCCGCTGGACATGAGCAAGTACCCGCACCAGTTCTCGGGCGGCCAGCGCCAGCGCATCTCCATCGCGCGCGCGCTCGCCACGCAGCCCGAGTTCCTGGTGTGCGACGAGCCCACTTCCGCGCTCGACGTGAGCGTGCAGGCGCAGGTGCTCAACATCATGAAGGACCTGCAGCGCGAGCAGGGCCTGACCTACCTCTTCATCTCGCACAACCTCGCCGTGGTGCGCCACGTGGCCGACCAGGTGGGCGTGATGTACCTGGGCCGGCTGGTCGAGGTGGCGGACAAGCAGGACCTGTTCTCGACCCCGCGCCATCCGTACACGCGCATGCTGCTGGACGCCATCCCGCAGATGAAGCAGACCGGCCGCGCCCGCACCCCGGTGCAGGGCGAGGTCCCGAACCCGCTGAACCCGCCCGCGGGCTGTGCCTTTCATCCGCGCTGCCCGCATGCGAATGCGCGCTGCTCGGCGGAGCGGCCGAAGCTCTCGAGCATCGGGGGCGTGCAGGTGGCCTGCCACGCGGTGGAAGAAGGGCGGCTGTGAGCGGGGCCGCCGTGATCGGCTGGCCTGAACACTTTCCGTATCGCCCGCACCTGCGTTTCTGCTCGCTGGGCAACGAGAACGTCGCGGAGGTCATGCAGAGCTTCCGCCTCGCCTGCGAGCGGCTCGGCTTC
This sequence comes from Variovorax sp. 350MFTsu5.1, assembly GCF_048302515.1. NCBI lineage: Bacteria > Pseudomonadati > Pseudomonadota > Betaproteobacteria > Burkholderiales > Comamonadaceae > Variovorax > Variovorax sp. 350MFTsu5.1. The sequence goes on from NZ_CP157620.1 coordinate 1,381,945, forward strand.
ACCACCAGCGTCGAGGGGGTGCCGAGCGTCGACAACGCCGACATCAACCTGTTCTTCTTCGCGATGGGGCTTTCGCTGCCATCCGACGAGGAACTGCCGCCCAACGCCATCGTCGTCAACTTCGAGCCTGCGCTGCCCCAGTTGCTGGAGCGCATGCCCGGCTACCGGCGCCTGCTCGAGCGCGCCTACGTGTGGGAATACAGCCTGGAGAACATGGCGCATCACCGGGCGCTGGGCATCTTCAGGTCCGACTACGTGCCGCTGAGCTTCGAGCCCCTGGCGACGCCGCTGGTGCCGGAGGCCCAAGTGCTGGACGACGCGCAGCAGGACATCGACGTCATCTTCTTCGGCGAAACCACGCCCCGGCGCCTGCAGGTGCTGGAAGCGCTGAAGTCCGCCGGGCTGCGCGTGGCCCATCCCTTCGGCACGCCATGGACGCCCGCGCAGCGCGATGCCCTGCTGCCGCGCGCCAAGGTCGGCCTGAACATGCGCAAGGACGACAGCACGGCCACAGCCGAGCTGCCGCGCCTGTCGATCCTGCTTCGCCATCGCAAGGCGGTGGTGTCCGAGCTGTATCCGCATTCGGAGATTCCTGCCGTGCTCAGGAGTGCGGTCGAAGGATGTGCGAAGGAAGAACTCGTCGTTCGGGTGCGCGCGCTGGTGGCCGATGCCCCGCGGCGGCGCGAGCTGGAAAGGGCTGGTCCGCGGGCGCTGGAAAGCCTGCCACCGCAGCACACGATCCTGGCTGGCACGATGCGCCGTTACCTCGCTGCCACGTCACAGCGGCTGGCGAGCCGCCGGGCGGTGGCGGCGACCGAACACGTTTCGCGGGTGTCGGTCCTGATGGTCACCCGCAACGATGCGGCCCATGTGGCGGACGCGCTCGATTCGATCGCAGCACAGACACTGGCTCCTCATCGCATCGTCGTGGTCGACGATGCTTCGTCTGACGGCACGGTGGCCGTGATTCGCGAGCGGATGAACTCCGATCCGCGCCTCGCAGGGCTTCGGCTGCTGCAGGCCCCCGAGCCGATGGGCCGGGCGGCGGCCGCGCAATGGGGCCTGTCGCAGGCAGAGGGCGACTGGCTCGCCCTCTGGTCTCCCGACGTGCGCGCGGAAGCGAACCGGTTGCAGGTGCAAGCCGCGTTCCTTCAGGGCTCGCCGGCCGTTGGCGCAATGGGGGCCTGGCAATCCTCCGGGGATGCCGGAATCCGGCGCCTGCCGGAGATGCACGGGCATATCCTGGCTGGCCTGCTGGCGCATATGCCATGCGAGCAGCCCTTGCAGATGGGCAGCCTGATGTTCTCGCTGCTCCGCATCAGGCAGCTTGGCCTGGGCTTCGATGCCACCTTCGGCCGCTTCGCATGGATGGGCCTGCTGATTGCGCTCGTCGCCGACGGTGCCCTGCTGGCCAACCTGGACGTCGTGCTGGGGCGGGAACGGGGCATCGCGCCGGAAGCCCCGACCGAAGCCGACGTCGTCGCGCTCTTCCACGTCCGTGAACGGCTGCTGCCGCTGATCTTTCCGGGCCTCCCATCGGCCGATGCCCGCAGGCTCGCACGCCTCTACGGCCAGCATTGGGCGCCCGACGCATCCGACGCCACGGCCCTGCTGCGGGAGATGGCGTCGGCCTGCGAGCGGCATGGGGACGTCCATGTCGTGACCGCGCTGCGCCGCGAATGCCTGCGCGTGCTCGATGTGTACGCCGCGAACGGGCGCCTCCCGCCGGGCTATGTCGACGAACTGATGCGCGAACCGCTGCTGCGCGATTTCCTGGCGCCGCTGGGGGAGCGCATCCTGGCCTTCGCGCCCGCGGAGAGTCCACCGGTTTCATGAAAAAAGTGTGCGCAAAGGCACCGCCTCGCGCGCGGAACTGTTGCAGAGTGCCGCCATGCCACTGACGACGACTCTCGCAACCTCCGAACCGGGCCGCCGCGGCTTCCTGATGGGCACCGCGCTCGGTGCGACCGCGGTGCTGGCTTCGCTGGCCTGCAGCGTGCAGGCCGCGGGCACGGCCGGGCGCCGCATGCCGGTGATTTTCATCGGCCACGGCTCGCCGATGAACGCCATCACCGACAACGCCTTCACGCGCCGGCTGGCGGCGTGGGGCAGGGAGCTGCCGCGGCCGTCGGCGATCCTCAGCGTGTCGGCGCACTGGCTCAGCCGGGGCGCCACCGGGGTCGGCGTGCAGGAGCGGCCGAAGACGATCCACGACTTCGGTGGTTTTCCCCAGGCACTGTTCGACATCGAGTACCCCGCACCAGGTCATCCAGGGCTCGCCCGCGAGACCGTCGGGGTGGTGAAGCAGGCGCCGGTCATCGCCACCGACCAGTGGGGCCTGGACCACGGCACGTGGACGGTGCTGAAGTACCTCTACCCCAAGGCCGACATCCCGGTGTTCCAGCTCAGCATCGACTACGACAAGCCGGCCGCGTTCCACTATGCGGTCGGGCGCGACCTGGCCGCGTTGCGCGACAAGGGCGTGCTGGTGATGGGCAGCGGCAACGTGGTTCACAACCTGCGCGCCACCGACCGTGGCACGCCGGACGGCCTGCGCGCGAGCCGTCCGTGGGCGCAGTCTTTCGACGATGCGGTGAAGTCGGCGCTCGCGGGCCGGGACGACCGGGCGCTGATTGACTACGCGAAGCTCGAAGGAGCAGCCACCGCCGTGGCGATGCCCGATCACTACTACCCGTTCCTCTACGCGCTGGGCGCCGCCGGAAGCAGCGAGCGCGCGAAGACGGCCTACGAGGGGTTCCAGTCGGGCACGCTCAGCATGCGTTGCCTGCAGTTCGGCTGAGCGGCCCCGGGGCGGCCAGGGCTTACTGTTCCTCGCCCCAGGAGAAGCCGTCGCGCGCGATCATCGCGCTCGATGCGCTCGGGCCCCAGGTACCGGCCGCATAGGGGCGCGGGCCGCCGTCCGACTCCCAGCTCTCGAGCAGCGGTTCGACCCAGCGCCATGCCTCTTCCTGCTCGTCGCTGCGCACGAACAGGTTGAGCCGGCCGTCGATCACGTCCAGCAGCAGCCGCTCGTAGGCGCCCACGCGCTCGGAGCCGAAGCGCTTGTCGAAGTCGAGGTCGAGCTGCACCGGCGCCAACTGGGCGGCCGAGCCCTGGTTGCCGTTGCTGCGCTGGCGGTTGTCCTGCGCCTGCGCGAGCATGTGCAGCTCCAGCCCGTCCTTGGGCTGCAGGTTGATCACCAGCTTGTTGACGTTGCCGGCCGGTGCGCGGTAGATGGCGTGCGGCGTAGGCCTGAAGTTGACCTCGATGCGCGCGTCGCGCGAGGCCAGGCGCTTGCCGGTGCGGATGTAGAAGGGCACGCCGGCCCAGCGCCAGTTGGCGATTTCGGTGCGCAGCGCCACGAAGGTCTCGGTGCGGCTGTCGGGATTCACGCCCGGCTCGTCGCGGTAGCCGGGCACGCGCTCGCCGTAGGCCGTGCCGGCCGTGTACTGGCCGCGCACCGCGTGCAGGCCCAGGCTCTCGGGCGTCCAGGGCTTGAGCGCGCGCAGCACCTTGAGCTTCTCGTCGCGGATGGCGTCGGCGTGCGAGTTGATGGGCGGCTCCATGCCGATCGCGCACAGCAGCTGCAGCGCGTGGTTCTGAACCATGTCGCGCAGGGCACCGGTCTGGTCGTAGAAGGCGCCGCGCTTTTCCACGCCCAGGTCTTCGGCGATGGTGATCTGGATGTTGGCGATGTGCTCGCGGCGCCAGATGGGCTCGAACAGCGCATTGCCGAAGCGCATGGCGAAGAGGTTCTGCACCGAGGGCTTGCCGAGGTAGTGGTCGATGCGAAAGACCTGCTTCTCCTCGAGCACCTTGCCCACGGCGGAGTTGATGGCGCGGTTGGACGCCAGGTCGTGGCCCAGCGGCTTCTCCAGCACGATGCGGGTGCGCGGGCCGTTCAGGCCGGCCGCGGCGATCTGCTCGACCACCTGGGTGAAGAGCGCCGGGGCGGTGGCCACGTACATCACGACCGTCTTGGCGTCGCGCTGCTTGAGCAGGTCGGCCAGGCGGGCGTAGTCGTCGGGCTTGGAGAGGTCCATGCGCAGGTAGTGCAGCATGGAGGCGAACTTCCTGAACTCCTCGGGCGAGGGCCGCTTGGCGCCTTCGACGGCGCTGAAGCGCGACTGGATCAGCTCCCGGTACTGGTCGTCCGACAGGTCGTCCCGCGCCACGCCGACGATGCGTCCGTCGGGTGGCAGGCTGCCGTGGCGGAATGCCTGGAACAGCGCGGGCATGAGCTTGCGCCACGCGAGATCGCCAGTACCGCCGAACAGAACGAGATCGAAGCTCATGAGAAAACTTTCCTTCCTTGTCTGAATGCCTGGCCAGGCCGCCCCGGTCGCGACTCCTCGTCGCAAAGGCGACTGCGCCACCCGCGATGGTACTTGTACGGATTCGCGAAGCCTGTACAAAAGCTACGCTGCCCGATGGCCGCGAGGCCTTTTTTTATTGCTCAGAGGAAGAGAGACCAGATGAACAAGAACAAGTTTCTTGCCGCGGCAGCGCTGCTGGGCCTGTCGGCCACGGCTTCGGCCCAGACCGTCAACGTGATCTGCTCGGTCCAGGCCGAATGGTGCAGCGTGATCTCCACGGTCTACGCCCGCACCACCGGCGTGCGCATCAACATGGCGCTCAAGGGCTCGGGCGAGGCGCTGGCCCAGCTGATCGCCGAGAAGGACAACCCCAAGACCGACGTCTGGTTCGGCGGCACCGGCGACCCGCATCTGCAGGCGGCCGAGCAGGGGCTCACGCTCGAATACAAGTCGCCCACGCTGCCGCAGCTGCACCCCTGGGCGCAGCAGCAGGCCAAGCAGTCGGGCTACAAGACGGTGGGCATCTACTCGGGTCCGCTGGGCTTCGGCTACAACCCCGAGCTGCTGGCCAAGAAGAAGCTTCCCGTGCCCAAGACCTGGGCCGACCTGCTCAAGCCCGAGTACAAGGGCGACATCCAGGTGGCCAACCCGGCCTCCAGCGGCACGGCCTACACCATGATCGCCACGCTGGTGCAGCTCATGGGCGAGGACAAGGCCTTCGACTACCTCAAGGCGCTGCACAAGAACGTCGGCCAGTACACCCGCTCGGGCACCGGCCCGATCAAGGCGGTGGCGCGCGGCGAGACGGCCGTGTCCATCAGCTTCGTGCATGACGGCCCGGGCGAGAAGATGCAGGGCTTCCCGGTCGAGACCATCACCCCGAGCGACGGCACCGGCGCCGAGATCGGCTCCATGAGCATCGTCAAGGGCGCGCGCAACCTCGACGCCGCCAAGAAGTTCTACGAATGGGCGCTCACGCCCGCCGCGCAGGAGCTGGGCGCCGCCAACAAGCAGTTCCAGCTGCCGAGCAACGTGAACGCCAAGCTCGATCCGCGCATTCCCGACTTCAAGAAGATCAAGTTCATCAACTACGACTACGCCAAGTACGGCGCCAGCGCCGAGCGCCGCCGCCTGATCGCGCGCTGGGAGAAGGAAGTCAACTCGCTGCCGCGCTAAGTGAAAGCGGGTGCTATCGACGCGGGCGCGCCGGCCAATCCGGCATCGCTCGCCGCGGCCCGGCGCTCGCAGCGCTGGGTTCGGGCGTGGATCGCTCTGGGCTTCGCGGCCTACCTGCTGCTGCCCTGGTATGCGATCCAGGATTCGACCTGGTACGAGGCCGTTCCGCAGGTCTTCGGCCAGGGGGAGGGCGCCAACGGGCTGATGCAGGCCGCCACGCAGGGCCGCGTCTGGCTCTTCGTGGGCCTGGCCGGCCTGCTGCTGTGCGCCGTGGGCGCGTGGCTTCCGGCCGGCAGGACGCAGGGGCGCTGGCTGCTGGCCGGCGGCCTGATCGGCGCGCTGGGGCTCGCCGCTACCGGCTTCACCATCGGCGCGCGCGGCTGGAGCGTGGCCGTGCTCAACGCGCAGTTCGGCGAGCTGGCGGTCAACCAGTTCGGCCTCGGCGCGGGCGGCTTCGTGGCGCTCACGGCGCTGGTGCTGCTGGCGGCCTTCGGCATCGCGCGGCTGGGGCTCTTCAAGGGCGACCTGTTCGTGTCCGCCGCGGTGGTCGGCTGCGGCGTGCTGATGGCGCTTTTCATCGCCTATCCGGTGAGCAAGGCGCTGTCGGGCGCTTTCTTCGATGAAGATGGGCAATGGTCGGCCGCCGCCTTCTTCGCTCGCGTGTTCACCGAGCGCATCTGGGGGCTGGGCTGCCTTGCGGGCGGCGTGCGTTGTGGCGTGGCCTGGAACACGCTGGTGCTTGCGCTGCTCACGGCCGCCGGAACCACCTTCCTCGGCACGCTGATGGCGCTGATGGCCGAGCGCGGCAGCAAGCGCGGGCAGGGCGCGCTGCGGGTGCTGGCGCTGCTGCCGATCATCACGCCGCCCTTTGTTGTGGGGCTGGGTTTGATCCTGCTCTTCGGCCGCGCGGGCATCGTCAACCAGGTGCTGGAGAGCGCCTTCGGCATCGAGCCCACGCGCTGGTTCTACGGCATGCCGGGCGTGCTGGTGGCGCAGCTCTTCGCCTTCACGCCCATCGCCTTCATGATCATGCGCGGCGTGGTGCAGGGCATCGCGCCCAGCCTGGAGGAGGCCGCGCAGATGCTGCGCGCCGACCGCCGCCGGGCCTTCTTCACCATCACGCTGCCGCTGCTGAAGCCCGGGCTGGCCAACGCCTTCCTGGTGGGCTTCATCGAGAGCATCGCCGACTTCGGCAACCCGGTGGTGGTGGGCGGGCAGTTCTCGGTGCTGTCGACCGACATCTTCTTCGCCATCGTCGGCGCGCAGTACGACCAGGGCCGCGCGGCCTCGCTGGCCTGGGTGCTCACGCTCTTTGCGCTCGGCGTTTTCGCGCTGCAGCGCGGCCTTCTGGGCAAGCAGAACTACACCACCGTCAGCGGCAAGGGCGATGCCGGCATTCCGATGGCGCTGCCCGACGGCGTGCGCCGCACCATCCTTTGCATCGCCGGGCCGTGGATCGCGTTCACCGCCGTGGTCTACCTGTTCGCCTTCGCCGGCGGCTTCGTGCAGACCTGGGGGCGCGACTACACCTTCACGCTGAACCACTTCAGGACGGCGTTCTCGCTCGAATGGGGGCAGTTCGGGCTGGTGTGGGCGGGTACCGCATGGAACTCGCTGCTCACCACGCTCAAGCTGGCGGGCATCTCGGCGCCGATCACTGCCGCGCTGGGCCTGCTCATAGCGTGGCTGCTGGCGCGCAACGAGTTCAGGGGGCAGGGCCTCTTCGAGTTCGGCGCGCTGCTGGCCTTCGCGATTCCGGGCACGGTGTTGGGCGTGAGCTACATCCTGGCCTTCAATGTGCCGCCCTTCGAGCTCACCGGCACCGGGCTGATCATCGTGCTGTGCTTCATGTTCCGGAACCTGCCGGTGGGCGTGCGCGCCGGCACGGCGGCCTTCAAGCAGCTCGACCGCTCGCTGGACGAGGCTTCGCTGATGCTGCGCGCATCGACCTCGCAGACGCTCTTCCGGGTGGTGCTGCCGCTGCTGAAGCCGGCGCTGGTGGCCGCGCTGGTCTACAGCTTCGTGCGCGCGATGACGACGGTGAGTGCGGTGATCTTCCTGGTCACGGCCGAGAACGAGCTCGCCACCACCTACATCATCGGCCGCGTGGGCAACGGCGACTACGGCATCGCGCTGGCGTACTGCACGGTGCTGATGATCCTGATGTCGCTGGCCATCGCGCTGGTGCAATGGGTGGTCGGCGAGCGCAGGCTGGGACGGCGCGGCACCGCGCCGGTGTTGACCCAGTGAATACGGGCAGTCGAACGCAGAGGTCGCAGAAGTTGCGCAGAAGTCGCGAAAGGAACATCCAGAAATTTCCTTTGGTTTTCTTTTGCGACTTCTGCGCAATCTTCGCGACTTCTGCGTTCTGAAATTTGAGGTTCTGACTTCATGAGCAACGGCATCGAATTCCGCAACGTCACCAAGCGCTACGGCAGCGACAAGAACGCGCCGCTGGCCGTCAAGGGCATCAGCTTCGAGGTGCCGGTGGGCACGCTCACCACCATCCTCGGCCCCTCGGGCTGCGGCAAGACGACCACGCTGCGCATGATCGCGGGGCTCGAGTCGCCCACCTCGGGGTCGATCCTGATGGGCGGGCGCGACGTCACCACGCTGGGGCCGGCCGAGCGCAACGTGAGCATGATGTTCCAGAGCTACGCGCTGTTCCCGCACATGAACGTGATCGAGAACGTGGCCTACGGGCTGCGCATGAGCGGCGTGAAGAAGGAGGAGGCCGCGGCGCGGGCGCGCGAGGCGCTGCGCGGCGTGGGGCTGGTCGGCTTCGACGAGCGGCTGCCCAGCGAGCTCTCGGGCGGCCAGCAGCAGCGGGTGGCGCTGGCGCGCGCACTGGTGCTGGAGCCGGCGGTGCTGCTCTTCGACGAGCCGCTGTCGAACCTCGACGCCCGGCTGCGCCGCGAGATGCGCGAGGAGATCCGAGCGTTGCAGCAGCGGCTGAAGCTGACTGTGGCCTACGTCACGCACGACCAGAGCGAGGCGCTGGCGGTGAGCGACCAGATCATCGTCATGGATCACGGCGTGATCGCCCAGCGCGGCACGCCCGAGCAGCTCTACGGCCGGCCGGAGAGCGAGTTCGTCGCCGGTTTCATGGGCGAGGCGATGGTGTTCCCGGCGGTGGCCGAGGCCGACGGCAGCGTGGCGCTGGGCCCGCTGCGCCTGCAGCCGCGCTACGCGGTGGCGCCCGGCACGGTGAAGGTGGCGGTGCGGCCCGAGGCCTGGCGCATCGGCACTGCCGATATGGGAGGCGGCCTGCCCGCCACGCTGCGCAAGTCGGCCTACCTCGGCAGCTTCTACGAATACGGCTTCGACACCAGTCTGGGGCCGGTCTTCGTGGTGTCGACCGATCTGTCGAGCCCGCTGGCGGCCGGCGCCCAGGCCACCCTGTCCCTGGGAGCCCATGGCGTGAGCGTGGTGCCCGGGGCATGAAACAATCGGGCCATGAACGTGGTTTTCGACCTGGGCGCCGTGCTGTTCGCATGGGAGCCCACCCGGCTTGTACAGGCCCATCTCGCCCCACACGCATCCACTGAAGCCGCCGCGGCGGCCATGGGCCGCGCGCTTTTCCATCACGACGACTGGACCAGCTTCGACTGCGGCACCCGCACGCTGGCCGATTCCATCGCCCGCATGTCGACCCGGCTGGGGCTGCCGCCCGAGCCGTTGTTCGCCATGCTCGACGGGCTGGGCGAGCGGCTGGAGCCCATCGGCGTCACCGTCGAGATGCTCGAACAGCTGATCGCCCTTCGCGACGCGGGACAGCCGCTGCGGCTTTACTACCTGTCGAACATGCCCTCGCCGTACGCCCGCGCCATCGAGCGCCGGCATTCCTTCATGGGTCGCTTCGACGGCGGCGTTTTCTCGGGCGACGTGAAGTTCCTCAAGCCCGAGCGCGAGATCTACGAGCTGCTGGCGATGCGCTACGCGCTCGATCCCGAGCAGACCGTCTTCATCGACGACTCGGCCGCCAATGTGGAGGCGGCGCGCGCCTTCGGCTGGCACGCCATCCACTGCACCTCGCCCGCCATGCTGCCCTCGCAGCTGCAGCGTTACCTGCCGGTCAGCGTCACCTTGGCGGTGTCGAACCCCAGGCTGCGGGCGTAGTCCAGCTCGGCCTGCAGCACCGCGTCGTCCAGGCGCGGCGCGCGCGAGAGCACCCAGAGGTACTCGCGGTTGGGCGTGCCGACCAGCGAGACCTGGTAGTCGCGGTCCAGCTTCAGGATCCAGTAGTCGCCCCAGACGATCGGCAGCCAGCTCAGCCACGCAGGGGCGAAGCGCACTTCGAGCCGGCCCGCGCCGGGCTGGCCCGCCACCGGAACCACGCGGGCGGTGCCCACGGCCTCGTCGAAGTTGCCGTCTTCCCTTACGCAGCGGTTGACCACGCGCACCGTGCCGTCGGGCTGGGGCGTGTACTCGGCGCTCACCGGGCCCGCGCATTGCTTCTGGAAGCGGTTCGGCAGCCGGGCCTGCTCGTGCCAGACGCCCGCATAGCGCTCCAGGTCGACCGGCGCCACCACCTGCAGTGGCGCGCGCATCAGCGGGGCGCCGTCCGCGGGGCCCGCGGGCTGGGCACGCGCCGTGCGTGCGGCACCCAGCGCGAACCACGTTGCCACCCCGCCCACGACGAAGGCCGTGGCCATCGCGCCGATCGCATGGCTGGTGCGACGGTCGTCGAAGGGCCTGACGTTGGCGGGAGGTCGGCGAGTGGTCATGGGGGCTCCTGAAGGGAAAGACTTTGCGTCTGCTGAAACTGCTGAAGACATTCGCAGTACGGCAAAGCCTAGCCGCGCGGCGGGCGCCGGGCCGTCAGCCACGGACCACAGGCGCTGTAGGGCGCCAAGGGGAGAGCCAGGGGACACCAGCGGGGGCGGAAACCGCAGAAGAAACCGACAACCCCACTCGGCTCAGGCCGATGGAGCCGCGCGGAAACCCGTGCTACGGTGCGCATGAAAACATCGGCCGACGCGCAACTGCGTGCAGGTCTTGTCACAACCGGCACAGGATAATGATTTCATGAACCAACTCGATGCACTCCGCCAGTGGACCACCGTTGTCGCCGACACCGGTGACTTCAAACAGCTCAGCATTTCCAAGCCGCAGGACGCGACCACCAATCCGTCGCTGATCCTCAAGGCCGTGCAGAAGCCCGAGTACCGGCCTCTGCTCGACGAGACCGTGAAGAAGCACGCAGGCAAGCCGCTCGACGAAGTCATCGACCGCTTGCTGGTGCGCTTCGGCACCGAGATCCTCTCCATCATCCCGGGCCGCGTCTCCACCGAGGTCGACGCCCGCCTGTCCTTCGACACGGCCGCGACCGTCGCGCGCGGCGAGCGCATCGTGGCGCTGTACAAGGCCGAAGGCATCGACACCGAAAAGCGCCTGCTCATCAAGGTGGCCTCCACCTGGGAAGGCATCGAGGCCGCGCGCCAGCTTGAGCGCAAGGGCATCCGCACCAACCTGACGCTGCTGTTCTCCTTCGCGCAGGCCGTGGCCTGCGGCGCGGCGGGCGTGCAACTGATCTCGCCCTTCGTGGGCCGCATCTACGACTGGTACAAGAAGTCGGCCGGCGCCAACTGGAACGAGGCGGAGAGCGCCGGTGCCAACGACCCCGGCGTGAAGTCGGTGCGCCAGATCTATGCCTATTACAAGCAGCACGGCATCAAGACCGAAGTGATGGGCGCGAGCTTCCGCAACGTGGGGCAGATCAAGGCCCTGGCCGGCTGCGACCTGCTGACCATCAGCCCCGAGCTGCTGGCGGAGCTGGCCGCGAGCAACGAGCCGCTGCAGCATGCGCTCGACCCCAAGGCCACCGGCGCCGACATCGCCAAGGTCAGCTACGACGAGGCGAGCTTTCGCTTCGCGCTCAATGAAGACGCCATGGCCACCGAGAAGCTGGCCGAAGGCATCCGCGCCTTCGCGGCCGACGCCGTGAAGCTCGAGAAGCTCATGCAGGAAAGCGGCAAGTAAAGATGGCCATGACCCTTCGCTGCGACCGCGCGCCGTCCTGGACGCAACTGCAGGCCGGCTTCGACACCGCGGGCCGCCAGTTCGACCTGCGTCATGCCTTCGTGGAAGACGCCGGCCGCTTCGAGCGCTTCAGCCAGGAGGCACCCTTCGTGTTCGCCGACCTGTCGAAGAACCTGATCGACGCGCGCACCGAGGAACTGCTCTTCAAGCTGGCGCGCGAATGCGGCCTGGAGGCGCATCGCGACGCCATGTTCGCCGGTGAGCACATCAACAACACCGAAGACCGCGCCGTGCTGCACACGCTGCTGCGCGCGCCGGCCGATGCGCCCACGGGCCCGAAGACGGCCAGCGAGCTGCGCGAGGTGCATGCCACGCTCGACGCGATGCTGGCCTATGCAGAGAAGGTGCGCGCCGACCACACGATCACCGACGTGGTCAACATCGGCATCGGGGGCTCCGATCTCGGCCCGCAGATGGCGGTGCTGGCGCTGGCCGAATTCGCCGCGCCGGGCAAGCGCTTCCACTTCGTCTCGAACGTCGATGGCCACGAGCTGGCCGGCGTGCTGCAGGGGCTGGCGCCCGAGCACACGCTGTTTCTCATCGCCTCGAAGACCTTCACCACCGCCGAGACGATGACCAACGCGCAATCGGCCAGGCGCTGGTACGAGCAGTCGGGCGGCACCGACATCGCAGGCCACTTCGCCGCGCTCACCACCAACGTGGAAGCGGCGAAGAAGTTCGGCATCGACACCACCTTCGGCTTCTGGGACTGGGTCGGCGGGCGCTATTCGCTGTGGTCGGCCATCGGCCTGCCGATCGCGCTGGCGATCGGTGCCGAGGGCTTCCGCCGGCTGCTGGCAGGCGCGCATGCGATGGACGAGCACTTCCGCACCGCGCCGCTGGAGAGCAACCTGCCGGTGCGCCTCGGGCTGCTCGATGTCTGGTATCGCAACTTCCACAAGTTCACGAGCCGCAGCATCGCGCCGTACCACAGCGCGTTGAAGCGCGTGCCGGCCTACCTGCAGCAGCTCGAGATGGAGAGCAACGGCAAGCAGGTCGACGCGGACGGCAAGCCGCTGGCCTTCGGCACCTCGCCGGTGCTGTGGGGCGAGCCCGGCACCAACGGCCAGCACGCCTACTTCCAGATGCTGCACCAGGGCACCGACGTGACGCCGCTCGAGTTCGTGGCGGTGCGCGATGCCTCGCACGACCTCGAAGGCCACCACCCCAAGCTGCTGGCCAATGCGCTCGCGCAGGCGCAGGCGCTGATGGTGGGCAAGCTCGACGAGGGCGGCCACAGGAACTTCCCCGGCAACCGGCCGAGCAGCTTCTTCGTGTTCGAGAAGCTCACGCCCGAGGCGCTGGGTGCGTTCCTCGCGATGTACGAGCACCGCGTGTTCACCAGCGGCGCGCTGTGGGGCATCAACAGCTTCGACCAGTGGGGCGTGGAGCTCGGCAAGGTGCTCGCCAAGGACATCGAGCCGCGCCTCGCATCGGGCGACATCACGGGGCTCGATGCCTCCACCGCGGGGCTGCTGAAGCGGCTCGGAAGCTGATCGAGGGCCGCGGGAAAAGCGATTTCGGAGCCTTTTGTTTTAAGCCAGGCTATGGCTTCCGGCTGTATTTGCCGTTGAAAGACGCATCGATATGATGGCCCCGGGAAATTTCCCTGGGACCAATCACAAAAGAGGAGTCGAACGATGGATTTTCAAACAGCGGTCAAGACCTGCTTCAACAAGTACGCCGATTTCAACGGCCGTGCATCGCGTTCCGAGTACTGGTGGTTCGTGCTGGCCGAGGTGATCGTTCTGATCGTCGCCAGCCTCATCCACCAGTACGTCTACGGCATCGCGGCCCTGGCCTTCCTGCTGCCCGCGCTGGCAGTGGGCGCCCGCCGCCTGCATGACATCGGCAAGAGCGGCTGGCTCCAGCTCCTGATGATCATCCCGATCGTCAACCTCGTGCTGATCTACTTCTACGTCCAGCCTTCGCAGCCCGCGTCCAACAACTACGGCGAAGCGCCGGTTGTCTCTGCCTGAGTCTTCCGGGATTTCAATGCAAGAGGGCCGCGCAAGCGGCCCTTTTCTTTTTGCCTTGCTTCGTGCGATGCGTCAGGCCGCCACCGCCTGTGCCTGCTCGCGCACGGGCGCGCCGCTGGCCATGCGCACGCACAGGTCGAATGCCTGCTGCAGCCCCTCGATCTTCGCGATGCCCTTGCCCGCGATGTCGAATGCGCTGCCGCTGGCCGAGGTGGCCACCGGCACCGGCAGGCCGCCGTGCAGCGTCACGCCCTGCTCGAATCCCATGAGCTTCATCGCGATCTGGCCCTGGTCGTGGTACATCGACACCACAGCATCCACGTCGCCGCGCCGCGCACCGATGAACACCGTGTCGGGCGAGAAGGGGCCGCGCGCATCGAGGCCCTCGGCGCGCAGTTGCTCGATGGCGGGCGCGATGATCTCGATCTCCTCCATGCCGATGGAGCCGCCGTCGCCCGCGTGCGGGTTGAGCCCGGTCACCGCGACGCGCGGATGCGCCACGCCCGCGCGCCGCAAGGCGCTGGCGATGATCTTCACCGCGTCGCTCACGCCCTGCACCGTGATGTGGCTGGCCACGTCCTTCAGCGGGATGTGCGAGGTCACGCGCGAAGTCCACAGCGAGCCGGTGAGGTTGAACTCGCAGACGAAGCCTTCCACCGCGAAGCGCTCCTGCATGTAGCGCAGCTCGTCCTCGTGCACCAGGCCGCCCAGGCGCAGCGAATGCTTGTTGAGCGGCGCGAAGAGGATGCCTTCGGCCTGCTCGCGCCGAACCGCCAGCGTGGCCAGTTCCAGCGCCTCGAACGAGGCCAGGCCCGAGCGTTCGTTCGATTCGCCGAGCACCGGCTCGCGACCCTCCATCCAATCCATGGCGAGGAGGGTGGGGCGCCCGTCCTCGAAGCGCACTGCATCGAGGCTGTCGACCCGCAGCGGGTTCAGCTTTTCGCCCGCGATGCGCTCGCCGGACGCGAGCACGACCGGGTCGGCGATCAGCAGTACGCGCGCGGCGTCGAGATTGCGCTGCCGCGCGAGCAGCTTCACCGCCATCTCGGGGCCGATGCCGCTCGGATCGCCGAGTAGCACGGCGATGCGGGGCTTGGCGGAGGTCACGCCTGAAGTCTTGGAGGAGGAAGGGGACATGGTGTCGGTCGGGTGCGGTTGAAGAAGAAAAGAGGGAGAAAAAGAGAGCCGGCCGCCTCATTCGGCCTTGATGTTGGCGTCACGCACCAGCTGGCCGTAGTGGTCGAACTCCTGCCGGTTCATCGCCGCGAAGGGTTCGCCGGTCAGGCCACCGGGCTCGCCGCCCAGCGCCTTGATGCGCGTCTGCACGTCGGCCAGCTTCAAGGTGCGCGAGAGCTCGGCGCTCAGCCGCTCCACCGCGGGGCGCGGCGTGCCGGCCGTGACGTACAGGCCGTACCAGGTCGACACGTCGGCGCCCTTGATGCCCTGTTCGGCCAGCGTGGGCACGTCGGGCAGCTCGGGCGAGCGCTGCGGCGCGCTCACCGCCAGCGCGCGGAACTTGCCGGCCTTGATCTGGCCCATGGCCGAGGAGGTGCTGTCGAACATCATGTCGACCTCGCCCGCGATGATGTCGACGTGCGCCTGCGAGCTGCCCTTGTAGGGCACGTGGATCGACTTCATGCCCGTCGCCAGGTTGAAGGCCTCGCCGCCCACGTGCTGCGTGCTGCCGATGCCCGAGGACGCGTACTTGAAAGCACCCGGCTTCGCGGCCATGGCCGCCACCAGGTCCTTCACCGACTTGTAGGGCGAGTTGGAGGACACCACCAGCACGTTGGGCATCACGGCCACCAGGCCGACGGGCTGCAGGTCTTTCAGCGGGTCGTACTTGAGCTTGAGGATGTGCGGCGCCACCGCCTGCGCCGTGTTGGTTGCCAGCAGCAGCGTGGCGCCATCTGCCGGCGCTCGGGCCGTGAGCTCGCCCGCGATGGTGTTGGAGGCGCCCGGCCGGTTCTCCACCACCACGGGCTGCTTCAGCGCGGGCGAGAACTTGTCGGCCAGCACGCGCGCCAGGATGTCGGTGCCGCCGCCGGGGGAGGCGCCGACCATGATGCGCATCGGCTTGTCGGGATAGGCCGGCTGCTGTGCGCCGGCTGGCGCCGCCGTGAGCAGCATGGTGGCCGCCAACCCTGCCGCGCGGGCGAGAAAAGAGGGCTTCATCGGGTCTGTCTCCTGCTTGTAGTGGGGCTAGCGTACGGAGCATCGTCCGCGCGATCCAATCGAAAAAGCCTGCGGATCCATATACTTTTGTGCATGACCCAAGGCCCCTCCGACGCCTCGCTGATGCTCCTCGTGCGGCCGCGCCAGCTGCTGCTGCTGGCCCGGCTCGACGCCCATCGCCACCTCGGCCGGGCGGCCGAGGCCATGAACATCAGCCAGCCGGCGGCCACCAAGCTGCTGCAGCAACTGGAGGATTCGCTGGGCGAGAAGCTCTTCGAGCGCCTGGCGCGCGGCATGGAGCCCACGCCCTACGGCGAGATCCTGATCCGCTACGCCCGCCGCGTGCTCAGCGACTTCGGCACCGCCCGCGAGGAGATGCTGGCGCTGCGCTCGGGCCTGAGCGGCGCCCTGCGCGTGGGCAGCGTGCCCGGCGCGGTGCCGCAGCTGCTGGCGCCGGCGCTGGTGGAATACCACCGCAGGCATCCGCAGGTGGCGGTGTCGGTGGTGGTCGAGACGAGCGACGTGATCCAGGCGCAGCTGGAGCAGGGCGACGTCGATTTCGTGCTGGGCCGACTCACCGACGGCCACGACGAGGCGAAGTACGCGAGCGTGCCGCTGCTGGGCGAGTCGCAGGTGGTGGTGGTGCGCGCGGCCCACCCGGTGTTCGAGCGCGGCAACGTCACGCTGGCCGAGATGGCGGGCTGGTCGTGGGTGCTGCAGCCGCCGGGCTCGCCGCAGCGCGGGCGCTTCGAGGCGGCGATGCGCGAGGCGGGCATACGGGAGCGGCTGGACATCATCGAAACGGCATCGCCCATTGCCATCACCGCCTTGCTGGAGAACTCCGACATGGCGGCCGTGATGCCCGCCTCGCAGGCCGGCCACTACGCCCGTCTCGGCGTGCTGCGCGTGGTGCCGGTGGAGTTGCCGGTGCGCGTGCCGCCGATCTGCCTGATCACCCGCACCGACCGGGCGCTGTCGCCCGCGGCGGCGCAGCTGCGGCGCCAGCTGCTGGGCGGCGCCTGAAGCCTTTGTGCTGCTGTTTTCCATGCTGTATTGCGTTAACTAGGGAATTCACTAGCCAACTGGTGCATGAAAGTACTGGTGATGGCGGCGGCAGTACCAAAACCGAAGGCGTGCTTCTCCAGAATTCGCGGCACGGCGACCCGACAGGAACAGGGCGTCGCTCACCTCTAGGAGACAAACATGAAGCGTTTTCTGAAAGCGGGCCTCGTCCTCGCACTCATCGGTACGGGCGTCGTCTCGCAGGCCGCCACCGAGCTCGTGATCGCGACCGTGAACAACGGCCACATGATCGAGATGCAGAAGCTCACCCCCTTCTTCGAGAAGGCCAACCCCGACATCAAGCTCAAGTGGGTCACGCTGGAGGAAGGCACGCTGCGCCAGCGCGTGACCACCGACATCGCCACCAAGGGCGGCCAGTTCGACGTGATGACCATCGGCCTGTACGAGACGCCGATCTGGTCGAAGAAGGGCTGGCTCAAGCCCATCGCCACCGACGCCGCCTACGACGTGGACGACCTGCTGCCCGCCATCCGCGACGGCCTGTCGAACGAGGGCAAGCTCTACGCAGCGCCCTTCTACGGCGAGAGCTCCATGCTCATGTACCGCAAGGACCTGGCCGACAAGGTGGGCGTGAAGTTCCCCGAGCAGCCCACCTGGGCGCAGGTGAAGGAGTTCGCCGACAAGGCCAACGACCCGAAGGCGGGCGTCTACGGCATGTGCCTGCGCGGCAAGCCGGGCTGGGGCGACAACATGGCCTTCCTGACCACGCTGGTCAACACCAACGGCGGCCAGTGGTTCGACATGCAGTGGAAGCCGCAGATCGACACCAAGCCCTGGAAGGACGCGATCACCTTCTACGTCGACCTGATGAAGAAGGACGGCCCTCCGGGCGCCTCGGCCAACAGTTTCAACGAGAACCTCGCGCTCTTCAACGAAGGCAAGTGCGCGGCCTGGGTGGACGCGACCATCGCGGCATCGTTCATCAGCGACCCGAAGCAGTCGAAGGTGGCCGACAAGGTGGCCTTCGCGCAGGCGCCCACCGCCGCCACGCCCAAGGGCGCCAACTGGCTGTGGTCGTGGAACCTCGCCATCCCGGCCAGCTCGACCAAGGACGAGGCGGCACAGAAGTTCATCAAGTGGGCCACGTCGAAGGACTACATCGCCCTCGTGGCCAAGGAAACCGGCTGGGCCTCGGTGCCGACCGGCACGCGCAAGTCGACGTATGCGAACCCCGAGTTCCAGAAGGTCGCCAAGTTCGCGGCGGCCGAGAAGAAGGCGATCGACAGCGCGAACCTGACGGACAGCACGCTGCCGAAGTCGCCATACGTGGGCGTGCAGTACGCGGCCATTCCCGAGTTCCAGGCGATCGGCGTGGCGGTGGGGCAGCAGATGAGTGCGGCGCTGTCGGGCAAGGTCACTGTGGACCAGGCGCTGAAGACTTCGCAGACGGCGGCGGAACGTGAGATGAAGAAAGCGGGCTACTACAAGTAAGCCGCTTTCTTACCCTCTCCCCTCGGGGAGAGGGCAGGGTGAGGGGGGCGGCGTGCCCACCGCATGTGTCGCATGCCCTCACCCCAACCCTCTCCCGCAAGCGGGAGAGGGGGCAACAGCCCCCAGAGAGGAACACACAATGAAAAGACTCCTGCCACGCGCCCTCATGGCGCCCGCCGTGCTCACGCTCTTCCTCTGGATGATCGTGCCGCTGGTGATGACGTTGTACTTCTCGTTCGTGAACTACAACCTCATGCAGCCCGGCGAGCGCACCTTCGCGGGCATCGAGAACTTTCACTACTTCATCACCGACCCCGACTTCTGGCCGGCCACGTGGAACACGCTGCTGCTGATCGGCAGCGTGATCGTCATCACGGTGGTGCTCGGCGTGCTGCTCGCGCTGCTGGTGAACGAGCCCTTCCCGGGGCGCGGCATCGTGCGGGTGCTGCTGATCTCGCCCTTCTTCGTCATGCCCGCTGTCAACGCGCTGCTGTGGAAGCACATGATGATGAACCCCATCTACGGCATCCTGGCCGACGTGTGGCGCGCCTTCGGCGCCGAGCCTGTCGACTGGCTCACCGACGTGCCGCTGCTGTCGGTGATCATCATGGTGGCCTGGCAGTGGCTGCCCTTTGCCTGCCTGATCTTCATCACCTCGCTGCAGTCGCTCGACCGCGAGCAGATGGAGGCCGCGCGCATGGACGGCGCGAGCGCCGTCCAGCGCTTCTTCTATCTCACCATTCCTCACCTCGCCCGTCCGATGGCGGTGGTGATCATGATCGAGATGATCTTCCTGCTCAGCGTGTTCGCCGAGATCGCCATCACCACCAACGGCGGCCCGGGCAACGAGAGCACGAACATGACCTACATGATCTTCAAGCAGTCGCTCATGAACTTCGACGTGGGCGTGGCCTCGGCGGGCGCGCTGTTCGCGGTGGTGCTGGCCAACATCGTGGCCGTGTTCCTCATCCGCATCATCGGCAAGAACCTCGATTGAGGGAGCGCACACCATGCAACAGACACAAGCTCCCAGCAACTTCCTGCCGCAGCTGCTGCGCACCGTCGGTGCGTGGGCCGTCGCGCTGCTGCTGTTCTTCCCGCTCGGCTGGCTGTTCCTCACGGCCTTCAAGACGGAGCTGCAGGCGATCCACGTGCCGCCGCTCTTCATCTTCGAGCCCACGCTCGACAACTTCGGCGAGGTGCAGCGCCGCAGCGACTACCTGCTGTACGCGCGCAACTCGCTCATCACCAGTCTGGGCTCGACCATCCTGGGCCTGCTGATCGCGGCGCCGGCCGCGTACTCGATGGCCTTCTTCCGCACGAAGAAGACGCGCGACATCCTGATGTGGATGCTCTCCACCAAGATGATGCCGGCCGTGGGCGCGCTGGTGCCGATCTACGTGATCGCGCAGACCGCGGGCCTCTTGGATTCGCTCACCGCGCTGACCATCGTGTTCACGCTGTCGAACCTGCCGATCATGGTGTGGATGCTCTACAGCGCCTTCAAGGACATCCCGCCCGAGATCCTGGAGGCCGCGCGCATGGACGGCGCCAGCCTCTGGACCGAGTTCCGCCACGTGGTGATGCCGCTGTCGGTGGGCGGGCTCGCGTCCACCGGCCTGCTGTGCCTGGTGCTGAGCTGGAACGAGGCCTTCTGGGCGCTCAACCTCAGCTCGGCCAAGGCCGGCACGCTGGCCACGCTCATCGCCTCCTACTCCAGCCCCGAGGGCCTGTTCTGGGCCAAGCTGTCGGCCGCCTCGCTGATGGCCATCGCGCCTATCGTGGTGTTCGGCTGGTTCAGCCAGAAACAACTAGTCCAGGGCCTGACCTTCGGCGCAGTGAAATGAACACCCCCAGTCTTCGCGCACTGCGTGTCGCTTCGCCAACCCCCTCGAGGGGGCGCCGCGCGCTTTCGAACAACGTCGGCGCATCGCTCGCCTGCTGGCAAAACATCAAGGAGTCGTGAATGGCCTACCTCGAACTCAAGAACATCAAGAAGAGCTTTGGTGAAGTCAACATCATCAAGGGCGTCGACCTGCAGATCCAGAAGGGCGAGTTCATCGTCTTCGTCGGGCCCTCGGGCTGCGGCAAGTCGACGCTGCTGCGGCTGATCGCGGGGCTGGAGCCGATCACCAGCGGCAACCTGCTGCTGGACGGCAAGGACATCACCTGGGCGCCGTCGGGCAAGCGCGACCTCGCGATGGTGTTCCAGAGCTACGCGCTCTATCCGCACATGAGCGTGTACGACAACATGTCCTTCGCGCTCAAGCTGGCGGGCGTCTCCAAGAGCGAGATCAAGACCAAGGTGGAGTACGCGGCGAAGACGCTGAACCTCACGCAGTACCTCGACCGCACGCCCAAGGACCTTTCGGGAGGCCAGCGCCAGCGCGTGGCCATCGGCCGCGCCATCGTGCGGGCGCCGAAGGTGTTCCTGTTCGACGAGCCGCTTTCGAACCTCGACGCCGCACTGCGCGGCAACACGCGCGTGGAGATCCACAAGCTGCACCGCGCGCTGGGCGCGACCACCATCTACGTGACGCACGACCAGGTCGAGGCCATGACGCTGGCCGACCGCGTGGTGGTGCTGAAGGACGGGCTGATCGAGCAGGTCGGCACGCCGCTGGAGCTGTACGACCGCCCGGCCAACCAGTTCGTGGCGCAGTTCATCGGCATGCCGTCGATGAACATGGTGGCGGCCAACGCCATTCCTTCCTTTTCCGCCGCGACCGGCGGCAGGCTGCCCGCCGACGGCTTCCTGGGCGTGCGCCCCGAGGGGCTGCGCGTGCATCCGAAGCAGGGCGCGCCGGTGACCGACGTGCTCGGCCGCGTCGAGCTGGTCGAGGCGCTGGGTGCCGACACGCTCATCCACGTCGACGTGGGTGGCGTGCCGCTGATCGCGCGGCAGAACGACCGCACGCCGCTGCAGGCCGGCGACGACGTGGCCGTGGAGCTCGATCCGTCGGTGCTGCATCTCTTCAACCGCGAGGGCCGCTCGGTCGCCGCGTGACCTGACCCATCTACTCCTGTCCACCGTCTTTTCAACGGACCTTCTCGTGACCATTGCGCAAACTCCACCGGCTCTTTCCGAGTTCACGGTGCTCCATCTCGGCCTGGGCTCGTTCCACCGCGCCCACCAGGCCGTGTACCTGCAGCGGCTGATCGACGCGGGCGACACCCGCTGGTCGCTCTCGGGCGCCAACATCCGGCCGGACATGGCCGAGGTCGTCGCGGCGCTCGAAGCCCAGGGCGGGCGCTACACGCTCGAAACCGTCTCGCCCGCGGGTGAGTACCGCTACGAAGAGATCTCCGCGATCCGCGAGGTGCTGCCCTGGGAGCGTTCGCTGGCGGGCGTGATCGCCCGCGGCGCGGCGCCCTTGACGCGCATCGTCTCGTTCACCGTGACCGAGGCTGGCTACTACCTCGACGACAAGGGCAAGCTCGATCTCTCCTTCAGCGACCTCGCGGCCGACGTGGAGCGCGCACGGCGCGGCGAGACGGGTGGCGACGGCGTGACCATCTACGGCGCCGTCTGCGCCATCCTGCGTGCGCGCAAGGCCGCGAACGCGGGCCCGCTGACGCTGCTGAACTGCGACAACCTGCGCCACAACGGCGACCGCTTCCGCGCCGGCCTGCTGGAGTTCATCGGCCTGGCGGGCGATGCCGACCTGCTGGCCTGGGTGAACGCGAACACCCGCTGCCCCAACGCCATGGTCGACCGCATCACGCCGCGCCCGCCGCCCGAGTTGCGCGCGCGCGTGAAGGCCGCCACCGGACGCGACGACGCAGCCGCCATCACCGGCGAGAGCTTCATCCAGTGGGTGATCGAAGACGACTTCGTGGCCGGCCGCCCCGACTGGGGCCGCGTGGGCGTGGAGCTGGTCGAGTCGGTGCAGCCGTATGAAGAAGCCAAGATCCGCATCCTCAACGCCACCCACAGCTGCGTGGCCTGGGCGGGCACGCTGATCGGGCTGGGCTTCATCCACGAAGGCACGCACGATGCGGCCATCCGCAAGATGGCCTTCAATTACGTCACGGACGACGTCATTCCCTGCCTGAGCCCCAGCCCCATCGACCTTGCGGCCTACCGCGACGTGGTGCTCGACCGCTTCGGCAACCCGGCCATCCGTGACACCAACCAGCGCGTGGCGGCGGACGGCTTCTCGAAGATCCCCGGCTTCATCGCGCCGACGGTGCGCGAGCGCCTCGCGGCCGGCCAGCCCATCGAGAGCGTGGCGATGCTGCCCGCGCTGTTCCTGGCCTTCCTGCAGCGCTGGCACAAGGGCGCGCTGCCCTACGCCTACCAGGACCAGGGCATGGACGAGGCCGTGGCGCACGCGATCTGCGACGCTGCCGACCCTGTGGTCGCGCTGTGTTCCGACGCGGGGCTGTGGGGCAACATCGCGGGCGATGCGCGGCTGATCGATGCCGTGCGCCGCGCGGGAGAACGCGTCGCGCGCTTCGTGCAGGCCGCGGGGCACAAGCCATGAGCGGCAGGCTGCAGGGCAGGCACGTGCTGCTGACCGGCGCGGGCGGCGGCATCGGCCTGGCCGTGGCCGCGGCCTGCATCGCCGAAGGTGCGCGCTGCACGGTGATCGACCGCGCGCCCGCCGCACCCGAGGCCGTGCGCGCGCTGCAGCAGGGCCACCCCGACAGCCTGGCCTACATCGCGGCCGACGTGACCGACACGCAGGCCATCGCGCACATGCTGGCCGAGGCGCAGGTGGCCTTCGGGCCGGTCCACACGCTGTTCAACAACGCGGCGGTATTCGACCTCGCGCCGCTGCTCGACAGCGACGAGGCTTCGTTCGACCGGCTGTTCGCCGTCAACGTGAAGGGCATGTTCTTCGTGATGCAGGCGGTGCTGCGCCACATGGTGGAGGCCGGCACGCAGGGCGCGTCGGTCATCAACATGGCCTCGCAGGCCGGGCGCCGCGGCGAGGCGCTGGTGTCGCACTACTGCGCGACCAAGGCGGCCGTCATCAGCTACACCCAGAGCGCCGCGCTGGCCATGGCGCCGCACGGCATCCGTGTCAACGGCATCGCTCCCGGTGTGGTCGACACGCCGATGTGGGACCATGTGGACAGCCTGTTCGCCAAGGCCGAAGGACTGCAGCCCGGAGAGAAGAAGCGGCAGGTCGGCCTAGCGGTGCCGCTCGGACGCATGGGCGTGCCGGACGACATCGCGGGGGCGGCGGTGTTCCTCGCCAGCGACGAGGCGCGCTACATCACGGCGCAAACCCTCAATGTCGACGGCGGCAACGTCATGAGCTGAAGACCCGATGAACCAAGACTTCCACCTGTACCTCGACAGCGCCGACATGGTCGAGCTGCAGGCCTGCCTGCCGCACCCCGTGGTGCACGGCGTGACGACCAATCCCACGCTGCTCAGGCGCGCCGGCATCGGCCGCGCCGACGTGCCCGGCCTGCTGCGCCGCTGCATCGAGCTGGGCGCGCGGCAGGTGCAGGCGCAGGTGTATTCGCAGGACGCCGACGGCATGCTGGAGGACGCGCGGGCGCTGCTCGCGCACTTCGCGCCGGGCCAGCTGGTGGTGAAGATCCCGGCCACGCGCCAGGGCTTCGCGGCCGGCGCGCGGCTCATCGAACAGGGCGTGCCCGTCACCTGGACTGCGGTTTACGCGCCCGAGCAGGCCCACTTCGCGGCGCAGCTGGGCGCCGCCTATGCCGCGCCGTACCTCGGCCGCCTGGAAGACTCCGGCGCCGACGGGCTGGGGCTGATCGCGCAGATGCAGGCGCTGGTGGCGCAGCGGCCCGCGTCGGGCACGCGGCTGCTGGTGGCGAGCATCCGCTCGCGCGAGGCCTATCTTTCTCTGCTGCGGATCGGCGTGGGCGCCATCACCATTCCGCCGCGCCTGTTTTCCGCATTGCTCGACCATCCCGCCACGCTGGCCGCGGAAAGCGGCTTCCTCGCCGACGCGCGCGACCTGCCGGCCTGACCGCGCCAGAATCCAGACACCATGCGCATTGCACTCACGGGCGAAGCCCTCATCGATTTCACCGCCAGCGAGGCTGGCACCCTGGCGTTCCTCGGGCACGAGGGCGGTTCGCCGCTCAACACGGCCGTGGCCTGCGCGCGGCTCGGGCAACCGACGGGCTTTCTCACGCAGCTTTCGACCGACCTGTTCGGCGAGCGGCTGATGGGCTTCCTGCAGCGCAACGGCGTAGACACCAGCTTCATCCTGCGCAGCGGCGCGCCTTCGACGCTGGCCTTCGTCGAGCGCACGCCACAAACCAACCGCTATGCCTTCTATACGCAAGGCAGCGCCGACGCCACCTGGGCGCCCGAGCCGCTGCCGCAGCTGCCGGCGGAGTGCCGCTTCCTGCACTTCGGCTCGATCTCGCTGCTGCAGGACCCGGCCGCCACGCGCATCGCCGACTTGGTCGCGGCGAACCGCGGGCAGCGCGTGATCGTGTTCGACCCGAACGTGCGGCCCAGCCTCATCACCGACATGGCTACCTATCGCGAGCGCGTGAACGGCTGGTTCGGCATGGCCGACCTGGTCAAGCTCAGCGACGAGGACGCCGCGCTGCTCGCGCCCGGCCAGCCGGTGGATGCGCTGGCCGCCGAGTGCCTGAAGGCCGGCGCTCGCGCCGTGATCGTCACGCGCGGCGGCGACGGCGCGACGCTCTGGCGCACCGGCCATGCGCCGCTGAGCGTGGCGGCGCCGCGCGTGACCGTGGTCGACACCATCGGCGCGGGCGACACCTTCACGGCAGGGCTGTCGGTGGCGCTGCTCTCGCACGGCATCGAGCAGCCCGGGCAGCTCGACGCGCTGACCGACGACGACTGGAAGGGCGTGATGGGCTTCGCCGCTACCGCCGCCGCCCTCAACTGCACCCGCGAGGGTGCCGATCCACCGACGCTGGAGGCGGTTCACGCCGCGCTGGCGAAGGCACAAAATACCGCTGTTGCTGCTGCTTCCCGGCCCTGAGCCGGGCTGCCATCATGACGACGTCCACCCGCAAGCGCTCGATTCCCCGCCAGCGTCAGCCCGAACTGGAGCGCGACTTCGCGCGGTCCCCCTCGCTGGGCTACGAGGCCCCCGAAGAAACCGGCGTGGTGCGCTGCCTGGCGCACGGCTTCCCGAGCCCGCTGGTGCGGTGGCACTTCCATGAAGAGTACGAACTGCACCTGATCACCGAGACATCGGGCAAGGCCTTCATCGGCGACTGGATCGGGCCCTTCCAGCCCGGGCACCTGGTGCTGTGCGGGCCGAGGCTGCCGCACAACTGGATCTCGCTCGACGTGCCCGAAGGCGGCGCGGCGGGGCGCGACCGCGTGATCCAGTTCCGCCACGAGCCCATCGAGCACGCGGCGGCGCAGATTCCCGAGCTGCGCGAGGTGATGCAGCTGCTGGAGCGGGCGCGCCACGGCATCGAGTTCTTCGGCATGTCGCAGCAGGCGCAGTCGCACTGGGACCGCATCAAGGCCGCGCGCGGCGTGCGCCGCCTGGGCCTGTTCCTCGACTTCATGGCCGACCTGGCGCAGTGCACCGATTACCGGCTGCTGTCGAGCGTGCAGATGCAGGGTGCGCAGGGCGCCGACGGCGACGCGCAGGTCGACCAGATCAACGGCATCGTCAACCGCATCACCAACAACATGGCCGAGCCGATCTCGATGTCCGACGTGGCGGCCGAGCTGGGCATGAGCGAGAGCCGCTTCAGCCGCTTCTTCCGGCGCTCCACCGGCAACAGCTTCACCGACTTCGTCAACCGCGTGCGCATCAACAGCGCCTGCCACCTGCTGATGCAGACCGACCACTACGTGACCGACATCTGCTACCAGGTGGGCTTCAACAACGTGGCGAACTTCAACCGGCGCTTTCTCGAGATCAAGGGCATGACGCCCAGCGAATTCCGCAAGCAGGCCGACACGCGCTTCGGGGTATGAGGTTCGCCCCCAGGCTGCGCGCACTCCGCGTCGCTTCGCCAACCTCCTCGCCGGGGGGCAACACCTGAGGCCCGGCAAAGCCGGTTCCTCGGTGTTCCTTGAAAGGAAAGCGAGCTCTTCGTACATCCGCCGCGCGAAAGCACGGCAATTCTGAACAAATCAAATAAGGGGCTCATCTTGTATCTGGGACTCGACCTCGGCACGTCCGAGCTCAAGGCGCTCTTGCTCGCCGACGACCATCGCATCGTGGGCGTGGCCCGCGCGCCGCTCACGGTCGAACGGCCGCAGCCGTTGTGGTCGGAACAGGCGCCGCAGCAGTGGTGGCAGGCGCTCGAAGAAGTGATGCGTGCGCTCGGCAAGTCGCACCCCGAAGAACTCGCGGCGGTGCGCGCCATCGGCCTTTCGGGCCAGATGCACGGTGCCACGCTGATCGACGAAGCGGGCGAGGTGCTGCGCCCCGCGATCCTCTGGAACGATGGCCGCAGCGGCGCGCAATGCGAAGCGCTCGCGCGCGCCGTGCCCAGGCTCGGCGAGATCGCGGGCAACCTCGCGATGCCGGGTTTCACCGCGCCCAAGCTGCTGTGGGTGCGCGAGCACGAGCCCGAGATCTTCAGCCGCGTCGCCCGCGTGCTGCTGCCGAAGGACTGGCTGCGCTTCATGCTCAGCGGCGAGTCGGTCAGCGAGATGTCGGATGCGGCGGGCACGTTGTGGCTCGACGTGGGCGCGCGCGACTGGTCCGACGAGCTGCTCGCCGCCACGGGGCTGACGCGTGCCCACATGCCGAGGCTGGTCGAGGGCAGCGAAGTGTCGGCGCAGCTCAAGCCCGAACTGGCCGGGCGATGGGGCCTGCCCGATGGCGTCAAGATCGCCGGCGGTGCCGGCGACAACGCGGCGAGCGCGGTCGGCATGGGGCTGGTCGAGCCGGGGCAGGGCTTCGTGTCGCTAGGCACGTCGGGCGTGGTGTTCGCGTCGACCGACCGCTTCCTGCCGAACCCCGCACAGGCGATGCACGCCTTCTGCCACGCGCTGCCGAAGCGCTGGCACCAGATGTCGGTGATGCTCTCGGCCGCCAGCGCGGTGAGTTGGGCCGCCAAGACTTTCAGGTTTGCCGACGAGGCGGCGCTGCTCGAAGCTGCCGCAAGCGTTGCGCTGTCGCAGCGCGAACGCTGCCCGCTGTTCCTTCCGTACCTGTCGGGCGAGCGCTCGCCGCACAACAACCCCAACGCGCAGGGCGTGCTCTTCGGGCTCACGCATGCGCACGGGCCGGCGGAGATCGCCTATGCCGTGGTCGAGGGCGTGAGCTTCGGCCTGCGCGACGGCTTCGACACCCTGCGGCTGCCGCAAGACATGCCGATGCGCGAGATGGCGCTGGTCGGCGGCGGCGCGCGCAGTGTGTGGTGGGGGCAGTTGCTGGCCGACATCTTCCAGGTTCCGCTCACGCTCTATGCGGGCAGCGAGACTGGTGGGGCGCTGGGCGCGGCGCGGCTGGCCTGGCTGGCGAATGGGGGCGAGGTGGCAGAGGTGTGCACGCTGCCGCCAGTGAAGCAGAAGCTGGTTCCCTCGACCGAGGGGGCCGATGCCCGCAGGACGAGGCATACGCGCTTCCAGGCGCTCTACAAGGCGGTGCAGGCGCAATTCCAGTAGCAGAGCAATCACGACCGCCCATGAAAAAAGCCCGGCGCAAGCCGAGCTTTTTTCATTTCGCGAGACACCGCGGATCCGGCTCAGCCGGTCCGCAGGTGTCGCCCCCGGTAGGGGGAGGCGTAGCGGACACGAAGTGCCGCGCAGCCTGGGGGCGAGCAATTACATGCCCATGCCGCCCATGCCACCCATGCCACCCATGTCGGGCATGCCGCCGCCGGCAGGAGCGTCGTCCTTCGGAGCGTCAGCCACCATGGCTTCGGTCGTCAGCAGCAGCGAGGACACCGAAGCGGCGTTCTGCAGTGCGGTGCGGGTGACCTTCGTCGGGTCCAGGATGCCCAGCTCGAGCATGTCGCCGTACGTGTCGTTGGCGGCATTGAAGCCGTAGTTGCCCTTGCCGGCCAGAACCGCGTTCACCACCACCGAGGCTTCGCCGCCGGCGTTGTTCACGATTTCGCGCAGGGGAGCTTCGATGGCCTTCAGCACCAGCTTGATGCCGGCGTCTTGGTCGGCGTTGTCGCCCTTGACCTTGTCGCCCACGGCTTGCTTGGCACGCAGCAGAGCCACGCCGCCACCAGCCACGACGCCTTCTTCCACTGCAGCGCGGGTGGCGTGCAGGGCGTCTTCGACGCGAGCCTTCTTTTCCTTCATTTCGACTTCGGTGGCAGCGCCGACCTTGATCACGGCAACACCGCCGGCCAGTTTGGCCACGCGCTCTTGCAGCTTTTCACGGTCGTAGTCGCTGGTGGCTTCCTCGATCTGCACGCGGATCTGCTTCACGCGGGCTTCGATGTCCGGAGCAGCGCCCGAGCCGTCGATGATGATCGTGTTTTCCTTGCCCACTTCGATGCGCTTGGCCTGGCCCAGGTCGGCCAGGGTCACCTTCTCGAGGGTCAGGCCCACTTCTTCGGCGATGACCTTGCCGCCCGTCAGGATGGCGATGTCTTCCAGCATGGCCTTGCGGCGGTCGCCGAAGCCGGGAGCCTTGACGGCCACGACCTTCAGGATGCCGCGGATGGTGTTCACCACCAGCGTAGCCAGGGCTTCGCCTTCGACTTCTTCAGCGATGATCAGCAGCGGACGGCCGGCCTTGGCGACTTGCTCCAGCGTGGGCAGCAGGTCACGGATGTTGCTGATCTTCTTGTCGAACAGCAGGACGAACGGGTTGTCCAGGATCGCCGATTGCTTCTCGGGGTTGTTGATGAAGTAGGGCGACAGGTAGCCGCGGTCGAACTGCATGCCTTCGACGACGTCCAGTTCGCTGTCCAGCGACTTGCCGTCTTCCACGGTGATCACGCCTTCCTTGCCGACCTTGTCCATCGCGTCGGCGATGATCTTGCCGATGGTTTCGTCGCTGTTGGCCGAGATCGAGCCGACTTGAGCGATTTCCTTCGACGTGGTGGTGGGCTTCGAAGCCTTCTTCAGCTCTTCGACCAGGGCAGCAACTGCCTTGTCGATGCCGCGCTTCAGGTCCATCGGGTTGATGCCGGCGGCCACGTACTTGAAGCCTTCGCGAACGATGGCTTGAGCCAGCACGGTCGCGGTGGTGGTGCCGTCACCGGCGTTGTCGCTGGTCTTGGAGGCCACTTCCTTCACGAGCTGGGCGCCCATGTTCTGGAGCTTGTCCTTCAGTTCGATTTCCTTGGCGACCGACACGCCGTCCTTCGTGACGGTGGGGGCGCCGAACGAGCGCTCGAGCACCACGTTGCGGCCCTTGGGGCCCAGGGTCACCTTGACTGCGTTGGCGAGGATGTTCACACCCTCGACCATGCGTGCGCGGGCTTCGCCGCCGAAGACTACGTCTTTTGCTGCCATGTCTAATTACTCCGAATGGGGATCTGTTGAATTACTTCTCGACGACCGCGAACAGGTCGTCTTCCTTCATGACGAGCAGCTCGTCGCCGCCGACCTTGACGGTCTGGCCGCTGTACTTGCCGAACAGGACGCGGTCGCCGACCTTCACGGTCAGAGCTGCCAGTTCGCCCTTGTCGTTGCGCTTGCCCGGGCCCACGGCCAGGACTTCACCCTGATCGGGCTTCTCGGCGGCTGCGTCGGGGATCACGATGCCCGATGCGGTCTTGGTTTCGCTGTCAACACGCTTGACGATCACGCGATCGGCCAAAGGACGAAGTTTCATTGCATCTCCTGGATGTATGGATAAGAAACGGGTTTGTGGTCGGGCGCCGGACCGGAGGCCGGCAGCCCATCAGCTGGAAGCGAGGGCTGTTAGCACTCGTCAGCAGCGAGTGCTAATCATAAGGGCAATCGATGACGTTTCAAGGCTGGGCGGCCGCTGGCGCCAGTTCCGCAGTCAGGAAATCCGAAATCGCACGGCCGTGCTCTTTCTGTCGCCGATGCGGCAGGAGGTGGCTTCCGGAGGCCCGGGAGGGGCGGCAGGGAACCGGGGCCATCAGTCGATGCACGGATCGATGATTCAGGCCCGACGCCGACGCCGCTGCTCGCCAGGCCGGCAAGTCGCTCTTCGGGGCCAGGCAAGTGATGAGGCACGCGGGACGGCGCTCATGGGGCTGCTAATGGATTAGATCAATCAACGGCCCCGGCCCTATAAATCCCGGTTTTTCACCCGGCCTCGGGGCCGATGTCGAACTTGGCGGATCGAGCCGGTTTCCATGATTTTGCATTTGATTTTACGCAGGGCCGATGGCTCGCGCGGGCTGCGGGGAACGATGAGTTCGAGAAACGAGGCCCATCGCAGCCCGCCACCGAAAGACCCGCTCGCATGACCGCGTCCCATCGCTGCGATGCGATCGCGGTCGTCGACGACGACCCGCGCCTGCGGCAACTGGTCGGCGGCTATCTCTCCCAGGAGGGCTACGAGGTGTTCGAGGCCGAGAACGGCAGTGCGCTTTCGTCGATCCTGCAGCGCCGCGCCATCGACCTCATCGTGCTCGACGTGCTGCTGCCGGGCGAGGACGGCTTCTCGGTCTGCAGGCGCCTGCGCGCCACTGGCACGCGCACGCCGATCATCATGCTCAGCGCGAAGGCCGAGGACGCCGACAGGATCGCGGGCCTGACGATGGGCGCTGACGACTATGTCTGCAAGCCCTGCAATCCCCGGGAACTGCGTGCCCGCATCCAGGCGATCCTGCGGCGCAGCCCTCCGAAGGAGGAGCCCGGCGGGCCTTCGATCGCGAACGAGGTCGTGCGTTTCGGGCCTTTCGAATTCAACATGGGCACGCGCACGCTTCGCAGGGACGGGCGCATCCTCGGCATCACCACCGTGCAGATCGCGATTCTCAAGGTGCTCGTGCGGCACACGGGCCAGCCGATGTCGCGGGAGAAGCTCGCGCAGGTGGCGCGCGGGCGCGAACTCGGCGCCTTCGACCGCAGCCTGGACGTGCAGGTCTCCCGGTTGCGCAAGCTGCTGGAGGACGGGGCGTTTTCCTATATCCAGACGGTATGGGGCGTGGGCTACATGTTCGAGCCCAGCGGCAAGGATGGCGGCATCAGGTATCCGTCAGGGCCCGGCCACGCGGCCTCCTGGTAGCTCCGGGCTGCCTTGGCGCCGCTCAGAGCCTGGACAGCGGCACCTGAAGATCGGCAAGCTGCTCCGGCGTGACCTCGGTGCCGCGCTCGATGAGCCTTCGCGCAAACCGCAGATCGCGCGCCGCGTTCGGCCCCAGCGCGGCGGCGACCTTGCCGCCATCCAGGAAGAACACGACGAAGCTGTCGCTCTCCATGTCGCCGCGCACCACGGCGCGATGCCCCGGCGCCGGCATGCCGAATATCTGGAGGTTGATGCCGTACTGGTC
Source organism: Variovorax sp. 350MFTsu5.1 (assembly GCF_048302515.1). Taxonomy (NCBI): domain Bacteria; kingdom Pseudomonadati; phylum Pseudomonadota; class Betaproteobacteria; order Burkholderiales; family Comamonadaceae; genus Variovorax; species Variovorax sp. 350MFTsu5.1. The sequence goes on from NZ_CP157620.1 coordinate 1,413,470, forward strand.
GGACCAGAACCACGGAAGCGGCTGGTGATCGACCGCGATGCCCAGTGCGGAGCGCGCGGCCGCGATGCCCTGCTCCTGCGCGTTCTGCCACGACTCCAGCCGAATCCTCCGGCCGGCGCGCTCGCAGTGCCAGACGGCGACGTCGCCGGCGGCGAGGATGTCCGGGTCGGAGCTGCGGCATTGCGAGTCGACCACGATGCCGCCTTCGCACTGCAGGCCGGCCTCGCGCGCGAGCTCGTCGTTCGCGATCAGGCCGATGCCGGCCAGCACCACGTCGCATGCCAGCGTGCGTCCGTCGACGAGCGTGGCGATCAGGCCGTTGCCGTCCGCGCCTTGCGCCAGGCGCTCGATGCCCATGCCCAGTTCGACATGAACGCCATGCGAGGCGTGGAGCCGAAGCAGGTAGCCGGATATCTCAGGCGCAACGGTGCGCTCGCAGAGGCGCTGCATCGCTTCCACGACCGTGACCTCCAGCCCCTTCCTGCGGGCGGTCGAGGCCACTTCGAGCCCGATCCATCCGCCACCGATGACCAGCAGCCGCCTGCCCGGCATGAGCGCGGCTCCCAGCGCCGCGGCATCGTCGAGGTTGCGCAGCGTGAAGACGCCGGGCAGCTCCGACCCGGGAATGCCCAGCCGCCGGGCACGGCCACCGGTGCAGAGAATCAGTTTGTCGTAGCCGACGACGTCGCCGCCGCTCAGGTGCAGTCGCTTCGCCGCGCTGTCGATGCGCGTCGCGCTCACTCCCGGGCGCCAGTCCACGTTGAGCGCGCCGAAGGCTTCGGGCTTCTGCAGGCTGGTCGTCTCTGGAAGGGCTTCACCGGCGAGAACCGATTTCGACAGGGGAGGGCGCTCGTAGGGGCGATGCGCCTCGTCGCCGATCAGCACGATCCTGCCGCCGAAGCCTTCGCTGCGCAGTGTCTGCGCGGCCCATCCGCCGGCCTGGCCGGCGCCGACGATCGCGATCGTCTTTTCTTCAGCGCTCATGGTTCGTACCGTTGCAGATCAGCCCAGCGAAAGAAACACCCGCCCGCCCTCGATCTTCACGGGATAGGAGCGGATCGCTTCGGTCACAGGCGCGCAGGTGGGCTTGCCGCTGCGCACGTCGAACTTGCCCTGGTGCAGCGGGCACTCGATCTCGTGCCCTTCGAGAAAGCCTTCGCACAGGCGGGCATGCCCGTGGGTGCAGATGTTGTCGGTGGCGTAGACGTTGCCTTCGACGCTGTAGAGCGCGACTTCATTGCCACCCACGAGGACGGCGATCACGTCGTCCGCCGGTACGTCGTCGACCGCGGCGGCGTCGGTCCATTGCAGCTCACTCATGGCGGTCCTCAGATCGGATAGATGACGGAGTTCGGGATCATTTCGCTGTCGTAGATGACCTGGCGCGAGGCGAACTTCAGGCCCTCCTCGGTGCGCACCACCACGTCGATGTAGCGGCCCACGCTGAAGACGCTCGAAAGCTCCGAGAGCTTGGTGCGGAAGACCGCGTAGTTGGCCTCCGACTCGATGCGCCCCGGCTCGGCCTTCAGCACCACGGGTGCGCCCACCACGTGGCGCTGGTAGTACGGGTCGTGGAAGAGGGTCTCGCGGATGCCGTAGACACGATCCTTCAGCATGCCCTTGCTCTCGAAGGAGAGCGTGGCGAGAGGAAAGCCGCGCTCGTGGTTCTCGCGCGGCTGCAGCCGGTAGACGCAGTCTTCCGTGAAGAACTCTGGCCACAGTTCCCACTGGCTGGAGCTCACGGCCTGGGCGTAGCGGGCGTAGAGCTGCGAAAGCTCGAAGTACTCCTGGAAGTCCATCGCTCAAGCCTCCATCACCTTGCGCCAGTACTCGTACATGCCCCGGATCAGCGTCTCGGTGACCATGTGGTCCGTATCGCCGACCTCGCGGCCGCCGAGTTCGGCGAGCGTGCGGTGGAATGGCTTCTGCTCGAAGCCCTTCTGCGAGAGCTCGATCACCTCGCCGTCGTCGGCCGACACGAAACCCGCGGGGCCGAAGAGGTTGGCCTGGCGCAGCCGGCGCTGCGTCATCTCCTCGGTGTCGTCCTCGAAGCCGAAGTGCGTCCAGACGAAGTCGAAGGCGCCGGGACCGCTGGGCTGGATGTGCCGCGTCGAGACGCTGTTGACCTGCTGCTGCAGGATTACGCTCGGGAAGAGCGTCATCATCACCGCCGTCGGCCCGCCCCACCAGGGCTCGGGCACGATGTCGAGGAATCGCGGGTCGTTGAGCTGCATGCTTTCCTTGAAGCTCGACACCTGGGTCACCTGGTCTGCCTTGCCGCTCGCGCCGCGCGTGGAGATCATGGCGGCGTGGCGGTGGTGCCGGTCCATCTTCAGCTCCGACTTGTTGTCCGCGCGCCAGAGCCCGAAGGTCACGAACCAGGTGTGCAGCAGGCCCGGGTGGTACGGGTCCTTGATGTTCTCCTGCATGAGCTTCCAGTTGCCCGGAATGCGCTGGCGGTTGTAGCCGAGGATGGTGAGCTTGCGGCCGTTGAAGAGCCGGTCGAAGTAGCCCAGGATCTCCGGGCCCATGAAGTCCTCGAGCGATTCGACCTCGGGGTCGAAGGCCGCGAAGACCACGCCGCCGCGCCGGGCCACCTTGAGCTTGTTGAGGCCGTGCTCGGCCGGCTTGAAGTCGGCCGGCATGCCGCCGTTGACCTTGCCGTCCTGCTTCACGCCGCGGCGGAAGGGCACGCCCTGCAGGTCGCCTGCGAGCGTGTAGTTCCATTGGTGGTAGGGGCAGGTGAAGCCGCCTTCCTTGCGGTTGCCGTGCCGCTCGCGGCAGAACTGCATGCCGCGATGGGCGCACACGTTCTCGACCACGCTGATGGAGTCTTCCGCATCGCGCACCATGATCACCGAGCGCTCGCCCACCACCGTGCGCTTGAAGTCGCCGACCGCCGGAATCTCGGCCTCCAGGCCGACGTAGCTCCAGTGGCCGCGATAGAAGAAGCGCTCCAGCTCCTGGCGGTGCAGGTCGGCCTCGGTGTAGGCCATGAAGGGGATGCGGCTGGTGCCCTGGCTCTCCCAGTGGATCTTCTGGGGGAAGACCGCCGATGCGGTGTCGTCCATTCTTGTGTCTCCTTGGCCGCCCGGTGGAGGGCGGCGTTCGTCTCTCGTGGGTGCGTCGATGATCCGCATTCGGGCGTCATCGCTCAATAGAATGTGATCAATAGTTCATATTGATTTCAAGAATGTGAGAGGCCGGCGATGGAGCTGAAGGACATCGATCTCAACCTCCTGGTCGTCTTCCAGCAGCTGCTCGTCGACCGCCGGGTCTCCAAGGTGGCCAGCAGCCTCGGTCTCTCGCAGCCGGGCGTGAGCAACGCGCTGGCGCGGCTGCGCAAGCTCACCGACGATCCGCTCTTCCTGCGCACGCCCAACGGCATGGAGCCCACGCCCTATGCGCAGCAGCTCGCGGAGCCGACGGCGCGCGCGCTGCAGGTCATCCACGCGGCGATGAACCAGAAGGCCTCGTTCGATCCGGCCACGTCGAAGCGCGCCTTCACCGTCGGCATGACGGACATCGGCGAGATCTACTTCCTGCCCAGGCTGATGAAGGAGATCGCGCGCGTCGCGCCCAACGTGTCGCTGAGCACCGTGCGCAACACGGCGGTGAACCTGCAGGACGAGATAGAGGCCGGCCACGTCAGCCTCGCGATCGGCCTGCTGCCGCAGCTGAAGGCGGGCTACTTCCAGCGCAGGCTCTTCAGGCAGAACTATGTGTGCATGTTCAGGCGCGGCCATCCGCTGGACGGCAGGAAGAAGGTGACGCTCGACGACTTCTCCGCCGCCGATCACGTCGTGGTGGTTTCGGACGGCACCGGCCACGGCAAGGCCGACGAATTCCTCGACCGCAAGAAGATCACGCGCAAGGTGGTGTTGACCGTGCCGCACTACGTGGCCGTGGGGCACATCCTGCACGACTCCGACCTCGTCGCGACCGTGCCCGAGAGACTCGCGCAGGCACTGGCGGGGCCCTTCGACCTGTCCTACGTGCGGCATCCGGCGAAGCTGCCGGAGATCGCGATCAACCTGTTCTGGCACGGCCGCTTCCACAAGGACCCAGCTATCGCGTGGCTGCGCTCGCTGATCATCGGGCTCTATGGCGAGGGCGGGCCGGGCTGAGGAGCGGGCTTCGCCGCTGCTACAGCTGGTCGGTGGGTACGAACCACGAGAAAAGCAGCAGTTGCAGCCGGGTCAGCATGCTCGAGTCGGGTTCGCTGTCGAGCACCTCGTTGTCGACGTCGCCGGTACCGACCCACTGCACGCTCTGGCCGTCGGGCTTGAGGGTGACGCGGTACACGCCCTCGATGTCGTCGAGCTGGTAGGCGAAGAGCAGGGCCTGGGTCAGGTCGAAGCTGCGCACGCGCACGCCGAACTCGGTGTTCAGGCGGGCGGAGCGCGGGTCGAGGTTCATGGAGCCGAGCAGCACCCACTGCCGGTCGACCAGCGCCAGCTTGGCATGCAGCCGCCCGCGCGCCTTCTTCAGCAGGGTGCGGAACTGGTCGCTGCGCTTCAACTGCTGCGTGCTCACCTCGTACAGTTTCACGCCGAGCTTGAGCATGTCGACGCGGTAGCGGTTGTAGTTGATGTTGACCAGCGGCTCGTCGCTGTCGGCCAGCGAGTTGGTGATGACGGTGATGTTCACGCCATGCTCGCGGCCCATGCGGATGCGCTCCATGCCCTCGTCGCCCGGAATGAAGTAGGGCGAGATCACGACCACGCTCGAACGGGCCGTGGCCAGCATCTCGTGAAAGCGCTGCGCGAGCGGCTCGACCGGGTGGGCCATCACGCCCAGCGCCTTGTTGGGGCTGTCCGCGGAGGCGTGGGCCTCGGCGCGCATCCATTTCGCCTCGTCGATGTCGGCAAGCTGCGCGCCCAGTGGCGGATCGCCGAGCAGGTCGGAAAACGGCAGCGGGTCGGGCGGCGGCGCGTGGGCGTGGGAGGTCGCTTCCTCGAAATCGGCCTTCAGCGCCTGCGGCGTGCGGCTGGAACCGGCCACCCGCTGCAGCGGGTAGACCACGTCGCTGTTCCAGTAGGTGTCGAAGATGGCGGCGGATTCGGGCACCACGGGGCCGGCCAGCAGCAGCTCGAAATCGATGAAGTTCGCGCTCTCGCTGCGCAGGAAGTACTCGTCGGCGAGGTTGCGGCCACCCGCGATGGCCATGGCACCGTCGGCCACGAACAGCTTGTTGTGCATGCGGTGGTTGAGCCGGCGGAAGTCGGAGAAGAACTCCAGCCAGCGCCCGGACGAATGGTCGCGCGCATTCACGAAGGGGTTGAAGAGCCGCACCTCGACGTTGGGCTCGGCTGCGAGGCCGAGCAGCAGGCGGTCCATGCCTGCCGTGTAGAAGTCGTCGAGCAGCAGCCGCACGCGCACGCCGCGGCGGGCGGCGTTGCGCATCTCGCGAAGCAGCAGGCGGCCGGTCTTGTCGTTGCCGAGCTGGTAGGTCTGGATGTCGAGCGACGACTTCGCACGTCGCATCAGCTCGAGCCGCGCGTCGAGCGCGAAGGAGGCCTCGATCAGCGGCCGCATGCTGCTAAGGCCGTCGGACGGGGTGTTGAGGCTGATGGCCGCGCGGCCCAGTTCGGTGGCCGGCGAGGCGGGGATGGCCAGCGTGGGCGGCTCGGGCGTGCGCGGCGGCAGGCCGGCGCAGCCGGTGAGCGCGGCGACCGCCACGAGCGCCATCAGCCGCAGAGCCGGACCGCGCAATGCGGGAAACAGAAGGGCGATGAGCTTGAGCATGAAGGCTGCCAACGCACGGTGAGCGTGCGGGCGGCATCGTAGCCGTTTCGCCTTCGCGCAGAAGACGCAATTTCGCAACGCAACGCCCTTCATTGAAGGCGGTGATTCGGGAAGGCGGAAATTTGTCACGCATAAAATGCGAATCGTTCTTATTAATTTGTAGAGGAGCGGAGCGGGAATGAAGAGGTTGGTGGCGCGGCGCAAGGCTGCATCGGTGCTGGCGGGATGCCTGGCGATCTACACACAGCACCAGGTGCTGGCCCAGACGACGAATGCAGCCTCGCTGCCGGAAGTGCGGGTCGATGCCGGGGCCGAGACGGCGACCACGCCCGTTATCGGCTACCGAGCGAAGAACGCCGTCACTGCCACCAAGACCGACACGCCGCTTGCCGAGACGCCGCAGTCCGTCACGGTGGTCACGCGCGACCAGATGGTCGACCAGGGCGCGACCAACCTGCAGGACGCGCTCACCTACGCCGCGGGCGTGCGTTCCGACGCCTACGGCATCGATTCCCGTTCCGACAGCTTCCTGGTGCGTGGCAGCGAACCGACCATCTACCTCGACGGCCTGCAGACCTACTCCTCCGGCTGGTACACCGCCACCGCACGCCCCGACCCCTACACCCTGGAGCGCCTCGAAGTGCTGCGCGGGCCCTCTGGGATGCTCTTCGGAGCGGGCACCGCGGGCGGCGTGGTCAACATGGTCAGCAAGCGGCCCCAGCAGGAGGCCTACCGCGAGGTCGGCGTGCAGTTCGGCTCCTTCGGCCGCAAGCAGATCCAGGCCGACCTGACCGGCCCCCTGACGGCGGACGGCGACTGGTCGTACCGGCTGGTGGCGCTGCACCGCAAGTCCGACACGCAGGTCGACTACGTTCCCGACGACCGCTCCCTCATCATGCCGTCGCTCACCTGGCGGCCGAACGCCGCCACGTCGCTGACGCTGCAGGCCCTGTGGCAGAAGGACAAGACCGGCAGCACCTCCCAGTTCTTCCCGTGGCAGGGCACGATCCTGCCGAACATCAATGGCCCGTTGCCGTCGAGCCGCTTCATCGGCGAGCCGGGCGACGGCTACGACACCGAGCGCAAGACCTTCGGCTGGCTGTTCGAGCACAAGTTCGGCGACCGGTGGACCTTCCGGCAGAACTTCCGCGCGTCGCGCACCTTCAACGACTCGCACTACCACTACGCCGATTCGTTCTCCGAGCCCGGCGGCTGGTCGCTCGACCCGGTCGGCCAGCGCCTGCTCGGCCGCTACAACGACAAGTCGCTGGCCTGGACCAGCATGGCCGGCATCGACAACCACGTCGAAGGCCATTTCGACACAGGCGCGGTGCGCCACACGCTGCTCGTGGGGGCCGAGTACTCCCGCCAGCGCCAGGACAAGACCGAAGGCTCGGTCTACAGCACCATCGACGCCTATGCACCGGTCTACGGCCTCGGCTACGTGCCGGTCACCGAGCTGACGCGCAAGCCCCGCACCACGCAGCGCAATGCCGGCATCTACGTGCAGGACCAGATGAAGTGGAACAACTGGATCTTCGTTGCCGGGCTGCGCCATGACCGCAGCACCGCCGGCACGGCGGGCAGTGCTTCTGAAACGACGAGCGCCACGTCGCGCCGCCTGGGCGTGATGTACGCGCTGCCCTCCGGCTGGTCGCCTTACCTGAGCTACACCGAATCCTTCACCCCGCAGGCAGGCACCGACGCCGACGGCAAGCTGTTGAAGCCGTTGCGCGGCGAACAGGTGGAAGCCGGAGTCAAGTACCAGCCCCAGGGTTCGGCGACGAGCTTCACGGCCTCGGTGTACTCGCTGAAGGAAAAGAACCGCACCGTCTTCGACAGCACCAATCCGAACTATGGCCGGCAGGTCGACGCGACGAAGAACAAGGGCGTGGAGTTCGAGCTCAAGACCACCCTGGCGCGCGACTTCGACCTCGTCGCCAACTACACCTACATCGACGTCGACCACAAGCTCACCGACACGCCGCGCAACCAGGTGTCGGTGTGGGGCAAGTACCGCTTCTCGATCGCGGGCGTGCCGGGCTTCTCGGCCGGCGCCGGCGTGCGCTACATGAGCGGCTTCCGCGACGTCGAGGGCACCGGCGCAGGCCCGTACGTGCCTTCGGTCGCACTGCTCGACCTGATGCTCGCCTACGAGTCGGCCAAGTGGCGCTACGCCCTGAACATCAACAACGCCACCGACAAGACCTACTTCAGCACCTGCCTCGCGCGCGGCGACTGCTGGTACGGCGCGCGCCGCAACATCGTCGCCAGCGCGACCTACCGTTTCTAGAACCCCTTCCTCGATAGAACAGCCACGACATGAACAGCAGAAAGATCAAGACCTGGGCCTGGGTGCACAAGTGGAGCAGCCTCGTGTGCACCGTCTTCATGCTGCTGCTGTGCATCACCGGGCTGCCGCTGATCTTCCACCACGAGATCGGCCACCTGCTGGGCACCGAGGTCGAGGCGCCGAAGATGCCGGCGGACACGCCGCGCGTCAGCCTCGACCGCGTGCTCGAGGTCGCGAAGGCCAGGCACCCCGACCGCGTGGTGCAGTTCGCCTCGCAGCCCGAGGACGATGACGGCCTGTGGTTCGTCACGCTCACGCCCACGCCGGCGCCCACGGACGACTTCAAGTCGGTCGCGGTCGACGCGCGCACGGGCGAGGTGCTCGCGCAGCCCAAGTTCGACGAGGGCTTCATGTACGTGATGTTCAAGCTGCACGTCGACCTCTTCGCGGGTCTGCCGGGCAAGCTGTTCCTCGGGTTCATGGGCCTGCTGCTGCTGGTGGCCGTGGTCTCGGGCGTGGTGCTGTATTCGCCCTTCATGCGCAAGCTCGACTTCGGCACGGTGCGGCGCGAGAAGCGTCCGCGCCTGAAGTGGCTCGACCTGCACAACCTGCTGGGCATCGTCACGCTGGTGTGGGTGTTCGTGGTGGGCGCCACCGGCATGATCAACACCTGGGCCGACCTGGTCATCAAGTACTGGCAGTACGACCAGCTCAGCGCGCTGCTGACGCCTTACAAGAACGAGCCCGTCGTGGCGGTGAACGACCGCGCCTCGGTGCAGCGCTCGATGGAAGCCGCGATCCAGGCGACGCCCGGCATGAAGCTGTCGTTCATCGCGTTCCCGGGCACGTCGTTCTCGAGCCCGCACCACACGACCTTCTTCCTGCGCGGCAACGAACCATTCACGTCGAAGCTCTTCCAGCCGGTACTGGTCGACGCCAAGACGGCGGAGGTGACCGCATCGCCCAAGCTGCCCTGGTACCTGTGGGCGCTGCTGGTGTCGCAGCCGCTGCACTTCGGCGACTACGGCGGCATGCCGATGCAGATCATCTGGGCACTGCTCGACATCGCGACCATCATCGTGCTGGGCAGCGGCCTGTACCTGTGGCTCAAGCGCGGCAACACCGCGCCGGCGGCCTCGAGGAAGGTGCAGGAACACGAAGAGAGGAAGCCCGAGCACGTCGGCGTCTCGCAACCCGAGCCGGCACCGGCGATGAAGGCGCAGGCATGAAGCCGCAGCACCATCATCACGGCTTCTGGCAGATGTGGGGCTGGCCCATCGTGCTGGGCGTGCTCACCACCTTCGGCCTGATCTCGGCGCTCTTCAGCGACGGCGGCCTGGGCGACGTCCTGGCCTGGATCGCGCTGGGCATCCCGTGCGTGGTGTGCGTCTGGTACGGCTGGTGCAGGAAGCGGGCCGAGAAGGCCGGCGAGTCCTAGTTTTCCCTGAGAGTCGCGCCACCGCGACACGCGCGGCCGGCGCGCCAAAGCAGAATCGGCGCGATGAAGAACCTCGCGCCCGTTGCCTTCACCGCCGCCGGCCTCCTCCTTCTGCTCGCCGCGCCGCCGGCCGCGCGGGCGCAGCAGGATCAGCCCGCCGCCGGCCCGGGCCCCGGCAGCAACGCCCCGAGCCTGCGCGAGATCACCGTATCCGTTCCCCGAGGCGAGGTCGCACCCTTCAACGTGCCCGGCTCGGTCGACCGCGTCGATGGCGACGAGATGCGCGACAGCCGCCTGCAGGTCAACCTGTCCGAAGGCCTCGGCGCGGTGCCGGGCCTGCAGGTGCAGAACCGACTGAACTACGCGCAGGACCTGCAGCTTTCCATCCGCGGCTTCGGTGCGCGCTCGACCTTCGGCGTGCGCGGCGTGCGCCTCTACGTCGACGGCATCCCCGCGACCCTGCCCGACGGGCAGGGCCAGACATCGAACATCGACATCGGCTCGCTGGACCGCGTCGAAGTGCTGCGCGGACCGTTCTCCGCCCTCTATGGCAACTCCTCCGGCGGCGTGGTGCAGGCCTTCACCGCCTCGGGCGAGGGGCCGCCGCGCCTGTCGTATTCGCTCGCGGGCGGCAGCTTCGGCACCTGGCGGCAGTCGTTGAAGCTCAGCGGATCGCAGGGCGCGGTGGACTACCTGCTCGACGCGAGCCGCTTCCACACCGATGGCTGGCGCGAGCACAGCGCCGCGAAGCGCGACATCGCCAACGGCAAGCTCGGCATCGCGCTGGACAACGGCGACAGGCTCACGCTGGTGTTCAACAGCGTGCGCATAGCCGCGCAGGACCCGCTGGGCCTCACCGCCGACCAGTACGCCCTGGCGCCGCGCAACGCGCCGCTGGCCACGCAGTACGACACGCGCAAGACGGTCGAGCAGACGCAGGCCGGCCTGCTCTACGAGCACCGCATCGACGCCACGCAGGGGCTGCGGCTCATGGTCTACGGCGGCCAGCGCAAGACCGTGCAGTTCCAGTCGATCCCGCCGTCGGCGCAGCAGAACCCGCTGCACGCGGGCGGCGTGATCGATCTTTCGCGCCAGTACGGCGGTGTCGACCTGCGCTGGAACGCCGCGCTCACCCTGGCCGGCCGGCCCTTCGACATCGTGGCCGGCCTGGGCTACGACAGCCTGCACGAAAAGCGCCGGGGCTACGAGAACTACCTCGGGCCGGTGTCGGCTCCCGTGCTCGGCGTGCGGGGGCGGCTGCGGCGCAACGAACTCAACGAGGCCAGGAACCTCGACCCGTACGCGCAGGCCACATGGCGGCTCACCGACCGCTGGACGCTCGAGGCCGGCGTGCGCCGCAGCAGCGTGCACTTCGACTCGCAGGACCGCTACATCGTCGGCACCAACCGCGACGACAGCGGCAGCGCGCGCTACAGCAAGACCCTGCCGGTGGCCTCCCTGCGCTACCAGGCGACGCAGGACCTGGCGCTGTACGGCTCCATCGGGCGCGGCTTCGAGACGCCTACGCTGAACGAGCTTTCCTACCGCGCCAACGGCGCGAGCGGCCTCAATTTCGCGCTGCGCCCGTCGGTCAACGAAAGCATCGAGATCGGCGCCAAGGCGCGGCTCGCCGGCGGCCTGCTCACGGCAGCGCTGTTCCAGACCCGCACGCGCGACGAGATCGTGACCGACACCAACGTCGGCGGCCGCGCCACCTTCCAGAACGCGGGCCGCACGAAGCGCAACGGCCTCGAACTGGGCTGGCAGCACGAGACAGCGAACCACTGGCGCACGCAACTGGCCTACACGTGGCTGGACGCGACCTATCGCGACGCTTTCTGCTCGCCGTCTCCGTGCGGCACCGCGAACACCGTGGCTGCGGGCAACCGCATTCCTGGCATCGCGCGGCAGTCGCTGTTCGCGTCGCTGGGCTGGGTGCCGCCCGAGGGCTGGCGCGCCGGCATCGAGATGCGCGCGCTCGGGCGCATCCAGGCCAACGACGCCAACACGGCGAGCGCGCCGGGCTACGCCGTGGCGGCGGTGTATGCGGGCTACCTGAAGAAGTGGGAGCGCTGGGAGTTCAACGCCTTCGCGCGCGTCGACAACCTGTTCGACCGGCGCTACGTGGGCTCGGTGATCGTCAACGAAGGCAACGGCCGCTACTACGAGCCGGCGCCGGGCCGCAACTGGACGGTGGGGCTGAGCGGCGCCTACCGCTTCTGACGCCCCACCATCTTTTTCTCTTGCTTACTTGAGGCCGGCTGCCGCGCGCAGTGCGGCGGCCTGGGTGGTCGCTTCCCAGGTGAACTCGGGCTCCTCGCGGCCGAAGTGGCCGTAGGCGGCGGTCTTCTGGTAGATCGGGCGCAGCAGGTCGAGCATCTGGATGATGCCCTTCGGACGCAGGTCGAAATGCTCGCGCACCAGTTCGGCGATCTTCTCGTCGGGGATGACGCCCGTGCCTTCGGTGTAGACCGTGATGTTCATCGGCTGTGCCACGCCGATGGCGTAGGCCACCTGGATCTGGCACTGGCGCGCCAGGCCGGCGGCCACGATGTTCTTGGCGACGTAGCGCGCGGCGTAGGCGGCCGAGCGGTCGACCTTCGACGGGTCCTTGCCCGAGAACGCGCCGCCGCCGTGCGGGCAGGCGCCGCCGTAGGTGTCGACGATGATCTTGCGGCCGGTGAGGCCGCAGTCACCCTGCGGGCCGCCGATGACGAAGCGGCCGGTCGGGTTGATCAGGTAGCGCGTGTCCTTCAGCCACTCCTTGGGCAGCACCGGCTTGATGATCTCCTCGATGATGGCTTCGTTGAACGATGCCTTCATCTTGGTGGGCGTCTCGCTCTGGTCGGGGCTGTGCTGGGTGGAGAGCACCACGGTGTCGATGCTGTGGGGCTTGCCATCGACATAGCGCATCGTCACCTGGCTCTTGGCGTCGGGACGCAGGAAGGGCAGGCGGCCGTCCTTGCGCAGCTGGGCCTGGCGCTCGACGAGGCGGTGCGCGTAGTAGATGGGCGCGGGCATCAGCTCGGGCGTTTCGTCGCAGGCGTAGCCGAACATCAGGCCCTGGTCGCCGGCGCCGGTGTTCAGGTGGTCGTCGCTCGCGTGGTCCACCCCCTGGGCGATGTCGTTGGACTGCTTGTCGTAGCAGACCATCACGGCGCAGCCCTTGTAGTCGATGCCGTAGTCGGTGTTGTCGTAGCCGATGCGCTTGATGGTGTCGCGCGCGACCTGGATGTAGTCGACGTGCGCGTTGGTGGTGATCTCGCCGGCCAGCACGACCAGGCCGGTGTTGGTCAGCGTCTCGGCTGCCACTCGGCTGCGGGGGTCCTGCTCGAAGATCGCGTCCAGGATGGCGTCCGAGATCTGGTCGGCGACCTTGTCGGGGTGGCCTTCGGAGACGGATTCGGACGTGAAGAGGAAGTCGTTCGCCATTTGTTCAAAACTCCTTGATTTGACTTGGCGCGTTGCCAACTCTGCGGAGCTCTGGCGAACGCTTTAGCAGATGCCGATTTCTCGGCCCGGCACAATCGCATTGCTGCGCTTGTGTTTGTCGCCCTGCAAGTTGTTCCGTAACTCGGCGACAATTTGCATTCTATTCGAGCCGCGCAATACCATGCGCGCGCGTCCGTGTTTTGACTCCCTCCCGTATTCGATGATCACCCTGTTCCGCCTGCTTGCCCGCGTGCCGATGCCGCTGATGCATCGGTTCGGTGCATTGCTGGGCTGGCTGGTCTGGTGGAGCGCACCCGGCTATCGCCGCCGCTTCAAGGCCAATGCAGAGAGCGCGGGCTTCGGCCCCGAGCAATACCGCCCGGCCATCGCCGCCGCTGGCAAGATGGCGTCCGAGCTGCCATGGCTCTGGCTGCGTCCGCATGGACAGACCGTGCTGAACCGCGTGGTGCGCTGGGAAGGCGTCGAAGCCTTCGAGGCGGCCATGCAGGCGAAGAAGGGCGTGATCCTGGTCGCGCCGCATCTCGGCAGCTGGGAGATGTGCGGCCAGGCCATCGGCGAGCGCTTTCTGCCGACCTACGGGCCGATCACCGCGCTGTTTCGCCCCGCGCGCAAGAAATGGATGGCCGACCTGATTGCCGCCGGCTCGCGCGACAGGCCCGGCCTGCAGACCCTGCCCACCAACAACACCGGCGTGCGCGGCCTGATCCGCACGCTGCGCAGCGGCGGCTACACCGGCATCCTGCCCGACCAGGTGCCTCCGCTGGGGCAGGGCGTGTGGGCGCCCTTCCTCGGCCGGCCCGCCTACACCATGACCCTTCTTCCCCGACTCGCGCAGCAGACCGGCGCGGCCTGCTTTTTGAGCGTGTGCGAACGCCTGCCGCGTGGCGCGGGCTACGTGATCCGCTTCGAGCCCATCGTCGGCACCGCGCTGACCGACCCGTCCGCTCCCATCGAGGATGCCGCTGCCGCGATGAACGATGCCATCGGCCGCCTCATCCACAGCCTGCCGGGCCAGTACGTCTGGGACTACGCCCGCTACAAGGAACCGCGCGCCGAGCGCGTGGTCGCCGCCGCAGGGGAAGCTGCATGAGCCTCGGTTCCCGACTCGGCATCGGCTTCATGCGCGTGATCGCGCCGCTGCCGCTGCCCGTGGTGCGCGGTTTCGGCGCGTTCCTCGGGCGCATCCTGCACACCGTGGCGGTACCACGGCGGCGCGTGGTCGACACCAACCTGGCGGTCTGCTTCCCCGATAAATCGGAAGCCGAGCGGCGCGCCATCGCGCGCGAGACATTCGTCTACGTGGCGCAGTCCTGGCTCGATCGTGGCTGGCTCTGGCATGCGCCAGAGAAGACGGTGGCGAGCCGGCTCAAGGTAGTGGGCGCGGCCTCGGAGATCCGCGAGATCGCCGAGGGCGATGCGCCGATGATCCTCTTCGCGCCGCACTTCTACGGCCTCGACGCGGCGGCCACCGCGCTCACCATGCACACCGCGCGCCCCTCGGCCACGATCTACACGACGCAGCGCGATCCGATGATCGACGCCTGGATCCGCGAGGGCCGCACCCGCTTCGGCGACGTGGCGGCGCTCAACCGGGTGGACGGCATCAAGCCGGTGCTGCAGGGCCTGCGCAAGGGCGGCCTGCTGTACCTGCTGCCCGACATGGACTTCGGCCGCGACCAGACCATCTTCGTGCCCTTCTACGGCGTGCAGGCGGCCACCGTGCCGTCGCTGTCGCGCTTCGCGCGGCTGGGCAAGGCCAAGGTGGTGCCGGTGGTGTCGAAGCTCACGCGCGAGGGCTATGAAATCGAGATCCTGCCGACCTGGCAGAACTTCCCGACCGACGACGTCGAGGCCGACACTGCGCTCATGAACGAGCGGCTGCAGGGCTACATCGACACGATGCCGTCCCAGTATTACTGGGTGCACCGCCGCTTCAAGACGCGGCCCGAAGGCGAGCCGCCGATCTACTGATTCCGCTGCAGGAATCCCTCGATCTCGCGCGCAACCAACTGCGGCTGCTCGTGCACGATCCAGTGGGTCGCGTTCGGCACCTTCTTGATCTCCAGCTTCGGCACGTACTCGTCGAGTCCTTCGAGCAGGCCGGGCAGCAGCGCGGCGTCGTCGAGCGCCCAGAACACGAAGGTCGGCACTTCCACCATCAGGCGCTCGCGCGGCAGCACGGGGATGCCGTCGACGGTCTGGCCGGGCAGCGGCGGCTTCATCGGCGTCACGCGGTAGAGGTTGCAGGCGCCCGTGAGGCCCGCGCTCCAGACCTCGCGGTACTGCTGCTTCACTTCCTCGGTGAGCCAGCCGAAGCCGTCGGGGCCGGCCTTCATCAGCAGGAAGAAGGGCCACATGCGCTTGAAGTCGTCGGCCGCGAGCAGCGCCTCGGCGTCGGGGCGCGCGAGGAAGTTCATGTAGGCGCTTGCCTGCTGCTGCGCCGGGTTGTTGCGCAGCTCGCGGGTGAAGGTGCCCGGGTGCGGCGAATTGATGATGACCAGGCGTCCGACCTGCTGCGGGAAGGCATTGGCATAGCCCCAGCCGAAGGCGCCGCCCCAGTCGTGGGCGACCAGCGCGGCCATGGTGCCGTCGGCGCTCTCGGTGGCGGCGAGCTGCTGGATGTCCTGGATCAGCAGGGGCGCCTTGTAGGCAGCCACGTCGGCGGGCGAGCTCGACTTCTCGAAGCCGCGCAGGTTGGGCGCCACGCAGCGGTAGCCGCCGTGGGCCGGGTCGGCGAAGTACTCGAGCAGTTCGTCCCAGATGAACGCGGCCTCGGGGAATCCGTGGAGGAACACCATCAGCGGCCGGCCCGGCTGGCCGGCGGCGCGGCAGCTCAGGGTGGTGCCGTTGGGCAGGCTGCGCTGGAATGTCTCGATCATGCTTCTTGTCTCCTTCGGGTTGACTGGCGTCGCTATTGTTTTGATAGTGAACTTCGCAGATGGGACGGTCGGTGCAGCCTGCCGGATCGTCAGGCGCCTTCTGGTGGCGGCGGTGGCTCGGGCTCGGCGGCCGATGCGTCGGCGCCCTCCGGGTGCACCCAGCGCCACAGCAGCTCCGCCGCCTCGCCCACGCCTTGCTTCTTCAGGGCCGAGAACAGTTTCACCTCGCCGCCACCGGCCTGCAGTCGCGTAATGGACAGCACCTTGGCGCCCTCGCTGCGGGTGAGCTTGTCGGCCTTGGTGAGCAGCACGAGGAACTTCAGGCCCTGCTGCACGCGCGGGCGGATCACGTCGAGCAGGATCTCGTCGAGCTCGGTCAGACCGTGGCGCGGATCGCACATGAGCACCACGCCGCGCAGGTTCTCGCGCGTCATCAGGTAGTTGCCCATCACGCGCTGCCAGCGCAGCTTGGCCTCGCGCGGCACGGCCGCGTAGCCGTAGCCGGGCAGGTCGGCAAGCACCGCGTCATCGACCTTCTGCTTGCCGATGCCGAACAGGTTGATGTGCTGCGTGCGGCCGGGCGTCTTGGAGGCGAAGGCCAGGCGCGTCTGCTGGGTGAGGGTGTTGATGGCGGTCGACTTGCCCGCGTTGGAGCGGCCAACGAAGGCGATCTCGGGCAGGTCGAAAGGGGGCAGATGCTCCAGCTGGGGAGCGCTGGTGAGGAAGTGGGCGGTGTGCAGCCAGCCCAGCGCCATGCGTTCGCGTTCGGCAACCTTGGGGTCTGCGGCGGGCGCCGCGCGGGGAGGATAGGCGGTGGGCTTGGCGCGCGGGGAGGGCATCTACGGACTTTCGAAACAGGGCCCACATTGTAGAATCGTGAGGTTTTGCGCCATAAATTCGAAGCCCCCGATATGAAGTTGTTTGCCAATATTGTGCTTGCGGCCCTCGTGGGCATCGCATCCAGCGTGAGTTTTGCAGCCGATGAACACGCGGCCGCTCCTGCCGCCCCGGCGGCCGCCAAGCCGGCCAAGCCGGACCCCGCCAAGGGGGATGCGCTCTTCAACGCAACGCCGGCAAACAGCCAGAGCTGCGCCTCCTGCCACAACGCCGACGGCAACTCCGCCATCGCCGCCAACCCGAAGCTGGCGCAGCAACACCCCGAATACATCCTCAAGCAGCTGCAGGACTTCAAGTCCGGCGCCCGCAAGAGCGCGATCATGAAGCCGCTGGCCTCGGCGCTGTCGGAAGAAGACATGCGC
Source organism: Variovorax sp. 350MFTsu5.1 (assembly GCF_048302515.1). Lineage (NCBI taxonomy): Bacteria > Pseudomonadati > Pseudomonadota > Betaproteobacteria > Burkholderiales > Comamonadaceae > Variovorax > Variovorax sp. 350MFTsu5.1. The sequence goes on from NZ_CP157620.1 coordinate 1,430,540, forward strand.
AACATCGCCTGGTTCGTCGGCTCGAAGAAGGTCAAGCCGGGCTTCTCGAAGGACAAGGACACCATCGCCCTGGGCGAGAAGATCTACCGCGGCGGCATCGGCGACCGCCAGATCCCGGCCTGCGCCGGCTGCCACAGCCCCAACGGCGCCGGCATCCCGGCCCAGTACCCGCGCCTGGGCGGCCAGAACGCCGACTACACCGTGGCCCAGCTCACGGCCTTCCGCGACAACGTCCGCCTGAACAGCCTGCCCATGACCGGCGTCGCCGCCAAGCTCAACGACAGGGAAATCAAGGCGGTCGCCGACTACATTGCCGGTTTGCGTTGATGATGGCGCTCCCTGGAGCGTGACCAGCCGCCGATAACAACCCCAAACAAAGGGCGGGCCGATCCAGCAGGATGGCCCGCCTTTTTGTTTTTTTCTCTTCCTACTCTCGCCCGATGTCCGTCTCCACCCATGGCCTTCGCGTTCATCGCGGACCGCAGATGCTTCGCGCCGCGGTGGAACTGCTGTCGTCGATGCGCTTCGCGATCGCGCTGCTCACGATCATCTGCATCGCGTCGATCATCGGTACGGTGCTCAAGCAGCACGAGCCGATCAACAACTACATCAACCAGTTCGGCCCGTTCTGGGCCGAGCTCTTCCGCACCGCGCGGCTCGACTCGATCTACAGCGCCTGGTGGTTCCTGCTGATCCTGCTATTCCTGGTGATCAGCACCACGCTGTGCATCGTGCGCAACACGCCGCGCATCCTGGTCGACCTCAGGACCTTCAAGGAAGACATCCGCGCTCAGAGCCTCAAGGCCTTCGGCCAGCGCGCCGAGAACCGTCTCGGTGAAACGCCGGACGTCGCCGCCAACCGGATCGGGCAACTGCTGGTGAGCGGCGGCTGGAAGGTCAAGCTGCAGCAGCGCGAGGCAACTGGCGACGGCAGGCAGGCCGCGGGCTGGATGGTCGCGGCGCGTGCCGGCGGCGCCCACAAGCTGGGCTACATCGCCGCCCACAGCGCCATCGTGCTGGTGTGCATCGGTGGCCTGCTCGACGGCGACCTGGTGGTGCGCGCGCAGACCTGGTTCAACGGCAAGAGCGTGTTCACCGGCGGCGGCATGATCGCCGACGTGCCGCCGCAGCACCGGCTGTCGGCGAGCAACCCGACCTTCCGCGGCAACATCCTCGTGCCCGAGGGCGGGCAGGGCAGCGTCGCCATCCTGAACCAGTCCGACGGAGTGCTGCTGCAGGAGCTGCCGTTCTCCATCGAGCTGAAGAAGTTCATCGTCGACTACTACTCGACCGGCATGCCCAAGCTCTTCGCGAGCGAGGTGGTCCTGCACGACCGCGAGACCGGCGAGCAGGTGCCCGCGCGCATCGAGGTCAACCACCCGGCCAGCTACAAGGGCGTGGAGATCTACCAGTCGAGCTTCGACGATGGCGGCTCCAAGGTGAAGCTCAAGGCGGTGCCGATGGCTGCCGCGGCCAAGCCCTTCGAGGTGGAAGGCGTCATCGGCGGGCCCAGCACCGAGATCACCAACGGCAAGGACAAGCTCACGCTCGAGTACGCCGCGCTGCGCGTGATCAACGTCGAGAACTTCGCCGACGCCAACGCCATGGGCAGCGGCGCCGACGTGCGCAAGGTCGACCTGCGCCACGACATCGAATCGCGCCTGGGGGCAGCCAACAAGACCAACAAGCCGAAGGTGCTGCGCAACATCGGCCCGAGCATCGGCTACAAGCTGCGCGACGCCGCCGGCCAGGCGCGCGAGTACCAGAACTACATGGTGCCGGTCGATACCGGCGACGGCCAGCCGGTGTTCCTGCTGGGCATGCGCGAGAAGCCCGAGGAGCCCTTCCGCTACCTGCGCGTGCCGGCCGACGACCAGGGCTCCATGGACGGCTTCGTGCGCATGCGCGCCGCCCTCGGCGACGCCGCCACGCGCGAGCGTGCCGTCGAGCGCTACATCGCCAAGGCCACCGACCCCAAGCGTCCCGAGATGGCCGAGCAGCTGCGCGTGTCCGCCACGCGCGCACTGGCGCTGTTCGCGGGCAGCGAGCGCGCCAAGGCCGACGCCACCACCGTGGGCGGCTGGCAGGCGATCGCCGAATTCATGGAAGCCAACGTGCCCGAGGCCGAGCGCGAGCGCGCCGGCGGGGTGCTGGTGCGCATCCTCAACGACGTGCTGTTCGAGGTGCTGAACCTGAGCCGCGAAGGCGCCGGCCTGGCCGCGCTGCCCAACGACGAGAAGTCGCAGGCCTACCTGACGCAGGCCGTGCTGGCCATCAGCGACGCGCATTTCTACCCGGCGCCGGTCGCGATGATGATGACCGACTTCACCCAGGTGCAGGCCAGCGTGTTCCAGGTGGCGCGCGCCCCCGGCAAGAACATCGTCTACCTGGGTTGCCTGTTGCTGATCGTCGGCATTTTTGCCATGCTGTACGTGCGCGAGCGCCGCCTCTGGGTGTGGCTGGCGCCGGATGGCAAGGCCGGCGAAGGCGATGCATCCGCAATGACGGCCGCCACGATGGCCTTCTCGGTCAATCGCAAGACCATCGACAGCGACCGCGAATTCGAGCATCTCAAACGCAAGCTGCTCGCCCTGAACGCATAAGACCACGAGACGACATGAACACCACGACCCTCACGCTCAATGAAAGCTGGCTCTCGCGCCGCAACCTGTTCGACTGGGTGTTCGCGGCGCTGGTGGTCGCCGGCGGCCTCTTCGCCTTCGCGCGCTACGCGGGGTCGATGGATTCCTACGAGAAGCCGATCCTCGCCGCGGCGGTGATCGCGACCATCGCCATCGGCTGGTTCTGGCGGCCGCTGCGGGTGCTGGCGATCGTGGTGGCTGCGGCTTCGCTGCTGGCCATCGCCTCGTACCAGGGCGACCTGGCGCGTGCCGACACGGTGTTCTGGCTCAAGTACTTCCTGTCGAGCCAGTCGGCCATCCTGTGGATGAGCGTGCTGTTCTTCATGAGCACGCTGTTCTACTGGCTGGGCTTCTTCGGCGGAAAGCAGGCGGACACCTTCGACGCGATCGGCTCGCGCCTGGCGTGGGCGGCGGTGACGATGGCGCTGATCGGCACCATGGTTCGCTGGTACGAAAGCCACCAGCTCGGCCCGGACATCGGCCACATCCCCGTGAGCAACCTGTACGAGGTGTTCGTGCTGTTCTGCTGGCTGACGGCGGCCTTCTACCTGTACTTCGAGGAGCGCTACGGCACGCGTGCACTCGGTGCCTTCGTGATGCTGGTGGTCAGCGCGGCGGTGGGCTTCCTGCTCTGGTACACGATCGTGCGCGAGGCTCACGAGATCCAGCCGCTGGTGCCGGCCCTGCAGAGCTGGTGGATGAAGCTTCACGTGCCGGCCAACTTCATCGGCTACGGCACCTTCGCGCTCGCGGCCATGGTCGCCTTCGCCTACCTCATCAAGGAACAGGCGGACGAGAAGCGCTGGTACAAGCTCACGCCGATCTGGCTGCTGGGCGTGGCGCTGTGCTTCGTGCCGGTGGCGTTCCGCCAGCGCGTGCAGGAGGCCGGCGGCAGCTACTGGGTGATCTACGCGGGCATCTCGGCGCTGATCGCCGCGGGCATCCTGCTGGGTCGCAAGCGCATCGCCGCGCGCCTGCCGGCCAACGAGGTGCTCGACGACGTCATGTACAAGTCGATCACCGTCGGCTTCGCCTTCTTCACCATCGCCACCGTGCTGGGCGCCCTCTGGGCGGCCGATGCCTGGGGCGGCTACTGGAGCTGGGACCCGAAGGAGACCTGGGCGCTGATCGTCTGGCTCAACTACGCGGCCTGGCTGCACATGCGGCTGGTGAAGGGCCTGCGCGGCACCGTGGCGGCCTGGTGGGCGCTGGGCGGGCTGGCGGTGACGACCTTCGCCTTCCTGGGCGTGAACATGTTCCTGAGCGGCTTGCACAGCTACGGTACCCTGTGAGTGCAGGCCCGCGGGCTTTCGCGAAGAATTATTGAAACCGCGCGCTCCGGCGGCGCGTAACCAGATCAGGGTTTGCCACGAACTACCCTGAGAACAACGATTCCGCGAAAGGCCCGTCATGTCGTTCCCTTCCCATCCCAGCCGCCCCATCCGTCGTACCGCCAGCAACAGCGGCGACAACGGCTTCATCCATCCGCTGTCCAGCGAGATCACGCCCCGAGAGGTCTACGAGGGCCGCCGCGACATGCTCAAGCTCATGGCCGGGGGCGCCGCGGGAGCCGCGCTGGCGGCCTTCGCCTCGCGCGAAGCCCTGGCGCAGACCGAGCGCCCCAACAAGCTGGCGCCGCTGCCCGCCGCGAAGTCGGCGGTGCCCGGCGCCATGTCGATGGAAAAGGTCACCGACTACAAGGATGCCTCCACCTACAACAACTTCTACGAGTTCGGCACCGACAAGGCCGACCCGGCCAAGAACGCCGGTACGCTGAAGACGCGGCCATGGACCGTGGAGGTGGAAGGGCTGGTCAAGAAGCCGGGAAAGTACGGCATCGAGGACCTGCTCAAGCTCAGCGCGCAGGAGGAGCGCATCTACCGCCTGCGCTGCGTCGAGGGCTGGTCGATGGTGATCCCGTGGGTCGGCTACTCGCTGGCCGAACTCATCAAGAAGGTCGAGCCGCAGGGCAACGCCAGGTTCGTCGAGTTCGTGACGCTGGCCGACCCGAAGACCATGCCCTTCGTCGGCTCGCGCGTGCTCGACTGGCCCTACACCGAGGGCCTGCGCATGGACGAGGCGATGCACCCGCTCACGCTGCTGGCCTTCGGCATGTACGGCGAGGTGCTGCCCAACCAGAACGGCGCGCCGGTGCGGCTGGTGGTGCCGTGGAAGTACGGCTTCAAGTCGGCCAAGTCGATCGTGAAGATCCGCTTCGTCGAGAAGGAGCCCAGCACCGCCTGGAACAAGGCCGCGGCCAACGAATACGGTTTCTATTCGAACGTGAATCCCAACGTCGACCATCCGCGATGGAGCCAGGCCACCGAGCGCCGGATCGGCGACGGCGGCGGCCTCTTCGCAAAACGGCGCAAGACGGAGCTGTTCAACGGCTATGAAGCACAGGTCGGCCAGCTCTACGCGGGCATGGACCTGAAGAAGAACTACTGAGCCGGCCTCGGCACGTGGCGAGCGCCCCATGAACAAGCTGCTCATGCATCCCGCGACCAAGCCGGTCGTCTTCCTGCTGTGCCTGCTGCCGTTCGCGCGGCTGGGCTACGGCGCGTTCACGGACGGGCTGGGTGCCAACCCCGCGGAGTTCCTGATCCGCGCCACCGGCGACTGGACCCTGCGTTTCATCTGCATCGTGCTGGCGGTGACGCCGCTACGGGTGATGAGCAAGTGGAACGCGCTCGCGCGCTACCGCCGCATGCTGGGCCTGTTCGCGTACTTCTATGTGGTGCTGCACCTGCTGTGCTACAGCTGGTTCGACATGGGCTTCGAGTGGGGCGACATCGCCAAGGACATCGCCAAGCGGCCGTTCATCCTGGTGGGCTTCTCGGCCTTCGTGCTGCTGACGCCGCTGGCGGCCACGTCGTTCAACCGTGCGATCAAGGCGATGGGTGCGAAGCGGTGGCAGATGCTGCACAAGCTGGTCTACCTGATCGCAGGGCTCGGCCTGCTGCACTTCTTCTGGATGCGCGCGGGCAAGAACAACTTCGCGGAAGTGTTCGTCTACGCCGCGATCATCGCGGTGCTGCTCGCGTGGCGCGTGTGGAACTACTTCGCGAACAAGCGCGGGAAGGCGAAGCCGGCGTCGGCCGGCGCGGTGCGCACCGGCTGACGCCGAAGGGCAGTCAGCCGTCGATCTCGCTGCGCAGCTGGTCGTCCATCGTCTCGCGACGGCGGATCAGCTTTGCGCTCGCGCCGCTCACCAGCACCTCGGCGGCGCGGCCGCGCGTGTTGTAGTTGCTGGACATGCTCATGCAGTACGCGCCCGCCGACAGCACGGCCAGCAGGTCGCCCGACACCACGTTGAGCGCGCGGTCGCGGCCGATCCAGTCTCCGCTCTCGCAGACCGGGCCGACCACGTCGTAGGTCGTGGCATTGCCCGCGCGCACGCGCACCGGCTCGATGCGCTGGAAGGCCTGGTACATCGCGGGGCGGGGCAGGTCATTCATGGCCGCGTCGACGATGCAGAAGTTCTTGTCCTCGCCCGGCTTGGTGTAGAGCACTTCGGTCACGCACACGCCGGCGTTGCCGACCAGCGAGCGGCCTGGCTCGATGACCAGCTTGCGCTTGCCGAAGCCCCGCGCGTCGAGCTTGGCCAGCAGCTGCTGCCACAGCGCATCGGCCTTGGGTGGCACCTCGCCGTTGTAGTCGATGCCCAGGCCGCCACCGAAGTCCAGGTGATGGATCGGCACCCCGGCTGCCTCGATGGCTTCCACCAGGTCGAGCACGCGGTCGCAGGCGTCGAGGTAGGGCGAGGCTTCGGTGATCTGCGAGCCGATGTGGCAGTCGATGCCCACCACCTCCAGCCCCTGCAGCCGTGCGGCATGCTTGTAGGCCTCGACGGCGCGGTCGTGCGCGATGCCGAACTTGTTGCCCTTCAGGCCGGTGGAAATGTAGGGGTGCGTCTTCGGATCGACGTTCGGATTGATGCGGATGCTGATCGGCGCGCGCTTGCCTTCGGCCACCGCCACTTCGTGGAGCACGTCAAGCTCGGCTTCGCTCTCGACGTTGAAGCAGGCGATGCCGGCAGCGAGGGCCTGGCGCATCTCGGCGCGGGTCTTGCCGACGCCCGAGAAGATGATCTTCTTCGGATCGGCACCGACGGCCAGCACGCGCGAGAGCTCGCCGCCGGAGACGATGTCGAAGCCGCAGCCGGCTTCCGCGAACACGCGCAGAACGCCGAGCGAGGAGTTGGCCTTCATCGCGTAGCAGATGAGCGCATCACGACCCTCGAAGCCGCGCTGGTAAGCCGCCAGGGCGTCCAGCATCCACTGCCTGGAGTAGACGAAGAGAGGAGTGCCGTGTTCGCGGGCCAGCGCGTCGAGCGCCACGCCTTCGACGTGCAGCGTGCCGTCGCGCTCGGCGACGTGCGGCTGGCCGGGCAGGGAGATGGGGGTGCCGGAACTCACTTGCGCTGCTCCGTGCTGGTGGTGCTGGTGCTGGTGCTGGTGCTGCCGGCTGGCGCGCTGGCCGCGGCAGCCGGAGCGGGCGCCGCCTGGCTGGAGGACGAAGATGACGACGAAGACCGCAGGCTGTCCGGCGTCATGAGCTCCGGCAAGGTGGCGCGCCCGGCGGCTGCCGGATCGGTCGGCAGGTACAGCGCACCGCGCTGTCCGCAGGCAGCGACGAGCCCGGCGGTGCCCACGGCAAGGCAGACCATGAGCGCGGCGCGGACGCGGGTGCTCACTAGAATTTGGTGAACGTTCAACATGGCGAAATTGTAATGACCGACACCGAATACATGGATCGCGCCGAGGCTGCGCTTGCCGCCATCGAACTGGGCTGCGACCGCATCAACGAAGCGACCGACGCCGACATCGACAACCAGAGGGTGGGCGGGATGATCACGATTTCATTCCGCAACGGCAGCCAGCTGATCGTGAACCTGCAGAAGCCGTTGCAGGAAATCTGGCTTGCCGCGCGTTCCGGCGGCTACCACTACCGCCATGACGGCAAGGCCTGGGTGGACACCAAGACCGGCGAGGAATTCTTCGGCAACCTGTCGCGCGAGGCGACGCTGCAGGCCGGGCAGCCGCTGGACTTCACGGCTCCCTGAACTCCCTGCCTGCGACGCTCAGTTGCGGAACAGGTCGAGGATGCGGTTGCGCTCCTCGGGTTGCGCAGGAGCGCCGATCGGACCACCCGCCGGGGCTTCGACCGGCGCCGCCGGTGCGGACTCGACACCCAGGCTGGCAACGCCGCGTCCCGGCGCGTAGTCGTCGTAGTACCACTCGCCACCCACATTCACGATGCCCGCTGGCGGGTTGGCCGACAGTTCAGTCACCGGCACGCCCTTGATGGCGGTTTCCATGTAGGTGATCCAGATCGGAAGGCTCAGGCCGCCGCCGGTCTCGCGGTCGCCCAGGTTGCGCGGGGTGTCGTAACCGATCCACGAGATGGCCGTCATGGTGGGCTGGAAGCCGGCGAACCAGGCGTCGAGCGAGTCGTTGGTGGTGCCCGTCTTGCCGTAGAGGTCGGGGCGCTTGAGCATGGCCTGCGCCTTGGCCGCGGTGCCGCCGCGAGCGACGGAATTCAGCAGCGTGTCCATGATGAAGGCGTTGCGCTGCGGGATGACACGCAGCGATTCGTTCAGGAGCGGCGGCTGCTTGTCGACCAGCACCTTGTCCTTGTGGTCGGTGATGCGCGTGACGAGGTACGGATTGACGCGGTAGCCGCCGTTGGCGAAGACCGAATAGCCCACCGCCATCTGCATCGGCGTGACCGAGCCCGCGCCCAGCGCCATCGGCAGGTAGGCGGGGTGCTTTTCCTTGTCGAAGCCGAAGTTGGTGATCCACTCCTGCGCATAGCGCGTGCCGATGGACTGCAGGATGCGGATGGACACGAGGTTCTTCGACTTCATCAGCGCGGTGCGCATCGACATCGGGCCGTCGTAGCCGCCGCCGTAGTTCTTCGGCTCCCAGGGTTGGCCGCCGGTGGTGCCGGCGTCGAAGAAGAGCGGGCCGTCGTTGATGACCGTGGCGGGCGTGAAGCCCTTTTCGAGCGCCGCTGAATAGATGAAGGGCTTGAAGCTGGAGCCCGGCTGGCGCCAGGCCTGCGTCACATGGTTGAACTTGTTCTTGCCGAAGTCGAAGCCGCCGACCAGCGCCTTGATGGCGCCGTCGCGCGGGTCCATGGCGACGAATGCGCCCTCGACCTCGGGAAGCTGCGTGATTTCCCAGGTGTTCTTGGGCGTCTTCACCACGCGGATGACCGCGCCGCGACGGATCTTGATGTTCGGCGGGGCCTTGTCGGAGAGACCCGACTGGGCCGGCTTGAGCCCTTCGCCGGTGATCTGGACGGGATCGCCATTGCCGCGCACCGCGTCGATCTGCTTGGGCGTGGCCTTGAGCACGACCGCGGCCATCACGTCGCCGTTGTCGGGGTGGTCGTTGAGCGCGTCGTCGACTGCTTCGTCGAGGTCCTTGGGGTCGTTCGGCAGGTCGACGAACTTCTCGGGGCCGCGATAGATCTGGCGGCGCTCGTAGTCCATGATGCCCTTGCGCAGCGCCTTGTAGGCGGCCGCCTGGTCGGCCGCGACCAGCGAGGTGTAGACCTTGAGGCCGCGCGTGTAGGTGCTGTCGCCGTACTGGGCGTACATCAGCTGGCGAACCGTTTCAGCCACGTATTCGGCGTGCAGGCGGTTCGGGTCGGCGGCGTCGCGCAGGTGCAGCTCTTCCTTCTTGGCTTCCGCGGCCTGTTCGGCGGTGATGAAGCCGGCCTCCTGCATGCGGTCGATCACGTAGAACTGGCGGCCGCGCGCGCGCTGCGGGTTGTTGACCGGGTTGTTCGCGCCCGGTGCCTTGGGCAGGCCGGCCAGCATCGCGGCCTGGGCGATCGTGAGTTCCTGCAGGGGCTTGCCGAAATAGGCCTCGGAAGCGGCGGCGAAGCCATAGGCGCGGTTTCCGAGGTAGATCTGGTTCAGGTAGATCTCGAAGATCTGGTCCTTCGTGAGCAGGTGCTCCAGCTTGAAGGTCAGCAGCACCTCGTAGATCTTGCGGGTGAGCGTCTTCTCGGAGCTCAGGTAGACGTTGCGCGCCACCTGCATCGTGATGGTCGATGCGCCCTGGCTCTTCACGCGGTTCATGTTGGCCAGGCCGGCGCGGACCATGCCCTTGTAGTCGACGCCGCCGTGGTCGTAGAAGCGGGCGTCTTCGGCCGCCAGGACGGCGTCCTTCACGACCTTCGGGATGGCCGAGATGGGAGTGAGGTTGCGGCGCTCCTCGCCGAACTCGCCGATCAGGATGCCTTCGGCCGAGAAAACCCGCAGCGGCAGCTTGGGCCGGTAGTCGGAGAGCTCGCTGATGTCGGGCAGGTTCGGATACGCCACCGCGAGGGCCACTGCCACCACGCACAGCACGGCCAGCGCGCCGGCCAGGGCGATGCCGAAGCTCCAGAAGAAAAGGCGCAACAGCCATTTCAGCCAGGTCGGGCGAGTGGAGGGGGAGTTCTTGGCTGGCCCTTTGGGGCTGGAAGTTTCTTGCATGAGGGGCCGCACAGAGTCACCCGACATTATAAAAAGCCGCCCCTTCCGAACGATCCGATCTTTGCAGGGCTTGCATTGCCCTAATTCAAAAGTTACAAAATGCGGTTTTGCCGTCAGGTTTTGACAACGCTTGAGGAATTTGCCCTGCGGCGTCGCTTGGTTGCCGCTAAGCCTGCTGCTAGCATGCAACCGAATTCAATTTTTTCTATTGGTTACAAATATAGGGGAAGAGGAACCTGCCTTGGCTGCTCTTGGATCATTGTTTCGTCGTCAGAACGCTCCCCTGCTGGGGCTGGACGTAAGTTCGTCCAGCGTCAAGCTGGTCGAGCTCGGCCGTGAGGCCAGCGGCAAGCTGGTCCTGGAGCGCTGCGCCATCGAGCCCCTGGAACGCGGCTGGATCACCGACGGCAACGTCGAGAAGTTCGACGAGGTGGCGGAAGCCGTCCGTCGCGTCATCCGCAAGAGCGGCACGCGCACCCGCAACGTGGCATTGGCACTGCCTCCGTCGGCCGTGATCACCAAGAAGATCATTCTTCCGGGCGGCATGAGCGAGCAGGAGCTCGAGATCCAGGTCGAGTCGGAAGCCAACCAGTACATCCCGTTCTCGCTCGACGAGGTGAGCCTCGACTTCTGCGTGACCGGTCCGAGCACCACCTCTGCCGGCGACGTGGAAGTGCTGATCGCCGCGTCGCGCAAGGAAAAGGTCCAGGACCGCGAGGGCCTGGCGGAAGCCGCCGGCCTGAAGGCGATGATCCTCGACGTCGAGTCCTACGCATCGCGCCTGGCTACCGCCCGCCTGATCGAACAGTTGCCCGGCAAGGGCGTCGATTCGATCGTCGCTCTCTTCGAAGTGGGCGCCTTCACCACCAGCATGCAGGTGCTGCGCAACCAGGAAGTGCTGTACGACCGCGACCAGGCGTTCGGCGGTGCCCAGCTCACCCAGCTGATCGTGCGCCAGTACGGGTTTTCGGCCGAGGAGGCCGAGGCGAAGAAGCGCAGCGGCGACCTGCCCGACGACTACGGCTCTGGCGTGCTCAAGCCCTTCGTGGAAAGCATCGCGCAGGAAATCGCCCGCGCGCTCCAGTTCTTCTTCACCAGCACGCCGCACAACCGTGTCGACTATGTGCTGCTGGCAGGCGGATCGGCCTCGCTGCCCGGCCTGACCAACGCGGTGACGCGGCAGACCTCGTTCGCCTGCTCCTTGCTGAATCCCTTCGAAGGCATGGAAATCAGCTCGAACGTCCGCGAGAAGAAGGTCCGCCGCGAGGCTCCGTCCTATCTGACCTCTTGCGGCCTGGCCATGCGGAGGTTCCTGCAGTGATCCTCATCAATCTGCTCCCGCACCGCGAAGCTGCGCGCAAGCGCAGGCGCGAGGCGTTCTACGGCACCCTGGGTGCCGCGGCGATCCTGGGCGTCCTGATCGCCGGCCTTGGTTATCTCTGGTTCGAGGCGCAGATCTCGGCGCAGCGTTCCACGAACGGCTTTCTGCAGGCCGAGATCAAGAAGCTCGAAGTCGAGATCAAGGAAATCTCGACGCTGCAGGAAGAAATCGCCGCGCTGCGCGCCCGCCAGCAGGCGGTCGAAGACCTGCAGGGCGACCGCAACCTGCCCGTGCACCTGCTCAATGAACTGGTCCGGCAACTGCCCGATGGCGTGTACCTGACCAACATGAAGCAGGACAACCAGACTGTCACCCTGCAAGGCATGGCGCAGTCGAACGAGCGGGTTTCGGAGTTGCTGCGCAACCTCGGCAACAACAGTCCCTGGCTGGTGAAGCCCGAGCTGGTCGAAATCACGTCGGCGAACGTGAACCTGAACCCGCGCGATCAGCGTCGCGTGGCGAACTTCACGATGCGCATTGGCCTGAAACGCCCCACCGATGCTCAGAAGGCTGCCGCCGAAAAGGCCCTGGCCGCAACGGCGCAGTCCAAGGGGTAACCGATCATGGCTAGCAATCGCCCCTCCCAGAAAATCGACGTCGCCGCTGCGTTCCAGCGCTTCGGCGACCAATTCCGCGGACTCAATCCGAACGATCCCTCGGCATGGCCGGCGGTGCCCCGCTATGCGCTCTGCCTGGTGGTCACGGCACTTGTGCTGGTCGCCCTCTGGTTCGTCTGGCTGACCAATTCGAACGACGAGCTCGAAAGCGAGCGCGCCAAGGAAGTCACGCTCAAGGCCGACTACCAGAAGAAGGTGGCTCAGGCCGCCAACCTCGAGTTGCTCAAGAAGCAGCGCGAGCAGGTGCAGCAGTACGTGACCCTGCTCGAGAAGCAGCTGCCCAGCAAGGCCGAAATGGACGCCCTGCTGTCGGACATCAACCAGGCAGGCCTTGGCCGCAGCCTTCAGTTCGAGCTGTTCCGTCCGGGGCAGGTGTCGGTCAAGGACTACTACGCCGAGCTCCCGATCGCCGTCCGGGTGACCGGCCGGTACCACGACATGGGTGCTTTCGCTGCCGACGTGGCGGGCCTGTCGCGGATCGTGACGCTGAACAACATTTCCGTCACCCCGCAGAAGGACAAGGACGTGCTGACGATGGACGCCACCGCGCGCACCTATCGTTACCTCGATGACGAAGAACGGGCCGCGCAGAAGCGCGCCTCCGCACCGAAGGCGAAGAAATGAAGATCGCCGCCAAAGTACTGTGGCTGACGCTGGCGGCGTCGGCACTGAGCGCCTGCGATTCGGGCCAGGAAGACATGCAGCGCTGGATGGCCGAGCAGCGTGCCCAGGTGAAGCCCTCGGTGCCGCCGATTTCCGAGCCCAAGAAGTTCACCCCGCAGGCCTATACCGAGGCCTCGGCATTCGAGCCTTTCAACATCCTGAAGCTGACGCAGGCGCTGCGCCGCGAATCGAATCAGCCGAGCACCTCGGAGCTGATCGCGCCCGAGCTCGCGCGCCGCAAGGAAGCGCTCGAAGCCTTCCCGCTCGACTCGATGGCCATGGTCGGCAGCATGAACCGCAACGGCCAGCCGGTGGCGCTGCTGCGCGTCGACAAGCTGCTCTACAAGGTGCGCGTCGGCGAATACCTGGGACTCAACTACGGGCGCATCACCCGTATCAACGAAACCGAAATCGCCTTGCGTGAAATCGTGCAAGACGCCGCCGGTGAATGGATCGAACGCGTCGCGACGCTGCAGCTGCAAGAGAGTGCGAAATGAACCAAAAGAAATCAAAAATGGCACAGTGGCTGCGCGCTGCCGGCCTGGGTCTGCTGGCCTTCGGCGCATTGGCCGTGGCTCATGCGCAAAACGCCATCGAGGCGGTGACGAGCTCGACGCAGTCGGGCTCCGAAGTGATCCGCATCGATCTGGCACAGCCGCTCACCGCGGTTCCTGCCGGATTCGCCGTGCAGACGCCTGCGCGTATCGCGCTCGACTTTCCCGGTGTCACGAATGCCATCGGCCGCTCCGCCATCGAGGTGAACCAGGGCAACCTGCGCTCGGTGAACGTGGTGCAGGCCGGTGAACGCAGCCGCGTGGTGCTGAACCTGAAGCAGGCGACCGCATACAAGGCCGAGATCCAGGGCAAGTCGCTGCTGGTGACGCTCGAGCCGGTGGCTGGCCCGGCGCTTGTCGCGTCGGCTTCCACGACCTTCGCGGAAAACCGCAATCGCGACACGCTGCCCCTGCGGGATGTCGATTTCCGTCTCGGTTCCGACAGCACCGGCCGGGTCATCGTCGATCTGCCGAACAACCAGGTGGGCGTGGACGTCAAGCAGCAGGGCAAGAGCCTTGTCGTGGAGTTCACCAAGTCGACGCTGCCCGAAGGGCTGCGCCGCCGCCTCGACGTGGCCGACTTCGGCACCCCGGTCCAGCTCATCACTTCGCAGCAAGCCGGCGACCGCGTCCGCATGACGATCGATGCCAAGGGCGACTGGGAGCACAGTGCCTATCAGAGCGAGAACCAGTTCGTGGTCGAGGTCCGTGCCCGCAAGGTCGATCCGACCAAGCTGACGCAGGGCGTGGGCTACAACGGCGAGAAGCTGTCGCTGAACTTCCAGAACATCGAGATCCGTTCGCTGCTGCAGGTGATCGCCGATTTCACGAACTTCAACATCGTGACCTCGGATTCGGTGACCGGCGCGCTGACGCTGCGGCTGAAGGACGTGCCGTGGGACCAGGCGCTCGACATCATCATGCAGGCGAAGAACCTGGGCATGCGCAAGAACGGCAGCGTGCTGTGGATCGCGCCGAAGGATGAGATCAACGCCAAGGAAAAGCTCGAGTTCGAGGCCAAGGCTGCGATCGAGAATCTGGAGCCGCTGCGGACCCAGTCGTTCCAGCTCAACTACACCAAGGCGATTGCCATTGCCCAGGGCTTGACTGGCACGGGCGCTTCTTCTGGCGGTGGCGGCGGCAGCGGTACGACCACCCGGATCCTGAGCCCGCGCGGCAGCGTCATCGCCGAATCGCGTACCAACCAGCTCTTCGTTTCGGACATCCCCTCGCGCCTGGCCCAGGTGACCGAGCTGATCCAGAAGCTGGACGTCCCCGTTCGCCAAGTGCTGATCGAAGCCCGTATCGTCGAGGCGTCGGACACCTTCGGCAAGTCCCTTGGTGTACGACTTGGGGGCGGTATTGCTGGCGAGCGCTTCGCATCGTCCGCCGGCAACCGGGCGTTCGCCAATGTGGGTGCGATGCCCACCATCACGGCGGGCACCAACGGCGGTGCCAGCACGGCCACCACCACCTGGACGAACTCCAACTTCATCAACCTTCCCGCAGGCGATGCCGGCGGCACCGGCAACGCGGCAGGCACCTTCGCGATCTCGCTGTTCAACTCGAGCTTCTCGCGGATGCTGAACCTCGAGATCTCGGCGCTCGAAGCCGACGGCAAGGGCAAGCTGGTGTCCAGCCCCCGCGTGATCACGGCCGACCAGACCAAGGCACTGATCGAGCAGGGCGAGGAAATCCCGTACCAGCAGGCCACTTCCAGCGGCGCCACCTCGATCTCGTTCCGCAAGGCGGTGCTGAAGCTCGAAGTCACGCCTCAGATCACGCCGGAAGGCAACATCATCCTGACGCTGGACGTGAGCAAGGACGCCCGCGGCGTGAATACTTCGGCGGGTCCGGCGATCAACACCAAGCATGTGCAGACCGAGGTGCTGGTCGAGAACGGCGGCACGGTTGTCATCGGTGGTATCTTCGAGCTCACCGAAACCAATGACGAATCGCGCGTGCCGGTGCTGGGTGAAGTGCCCTATGTGGGTGCACTGTTCCGCAAGCGCGAACGCGTTGCCAACAAGACTGAAATGCTCGTCTTTATCACCCCGAAGATGATTACCGACCGCAACGCCGCGCGCTGACGCGCGGGCGTAGCAGCCACCGCGTGGCGGTCGCACTCGTCGGCTTGCCCGGCGCCGGAAAATCCGCAGTGGGCCGGCGCCTGGGGATGCGGCTGGACCTTCCCTTCGTAGATACGGACCACGTGATCGAGCAGCGCATCGGCTGCTCGATCCGTGATTACTTCGAGCGAGAGGGCGAAATCGCCTTCCGCGACCTCGAGCAGACGGTGATCGCCGACCTGGCCGCCAATCCCCAGGGCATTCTGGCCACCGGCGGCGGTGCGGTGCTCCGGGAGGCGAACCGCAAGCAACTGCGCGATCACTTCCATGTGATCTACCTGCGCTCCTCCCCCGAAGACTTGTTCCGGCGCCTGCGCCACGACGTCAAGCGGCCCCTGCTGCAGGTGGCCGATCCACTGGGGCGGCTGCGGGAGCTGCACGATGCGCGCGACCCGTTCTACCGGGAAACCGCCCACGACGTGGTCGACACCGGCCGCCCGACCATCGCGATGCTGGTGAACATCATCGTGATGCAGCTCGAACTGGCCGGCATCGTCGAGCCGGGCGCCCACCCCGAAGAGCCCCCCGCCTGAGCCTGCCCGAGCCGCAGCGCCTAAACTCGCTGCCCATGTCCCTGTCCGAACTCCCCGCCCCGCCAGAACGCGTCGACATCCAGCTCGGCGACCGCAACTATCCGATCCTGATCGGCGCCGGCCTGCTGGACGACCCGCGGAGCTTCGATGCCACGCCCGCCTCGGCCGCGGCCCTGATCGTCAGCAACACCACGGTGGCGCCGCTCTATGCCAGGGCGCTGCAATCCGCCCTGGCGGGCCGGTTCCGGGCGGTTCACCTGCTCGAGTTGCCCGACGGCGAGGCATACAAGAATCTGCAGACGCTGAACCTGATCTTCGACGAGCTCCTCGGCCGCGGCAGCGACCGCAAGACCGTGCTGTTCGCCCTGGGCGGCGGCGTGGTGGGCGACATGACGGGCTTCGCGGCCGCCAGCTACATGCGCGGCGTGCCTTTCGTGCAGGTGCCGACCACGCTGCTGGCGCAGGTCGACTCCTCCGTGGGCGGCAAGACCGCCATCAACCATCCGCTCGGCAAGAACATGATCGGCGCGTTCTACCAGCCGCAGCTTGTGGTCTGCGACCTGGCGACGCTCCAGACTTTGCCCCCGCGCGAACTCAGCGCCGGCCTGGCCGAAGTCATCAAGTACGGGCCGATCCACGACATGGCCTTCCTCGACTGGATCGAGGCGAACATCGACGCCCTCGTCGCGCGGGAGCCGGCGGCGCTGGCCCATGCCGTCAAGCGCAGCTGCGAGATCAAGGCGCTGGTGGTCGGCCAGGACGAGCGCGAGACCGGGCTGCGGGCGATCCTCAACTTCGGCCACACCTTCGGCCACGCGATCGAATCGGGCCTCGGCTATGGCGAATGGCTGCACGGCGAGGCGGTGGGCTGCGGCATGGTGATGGCGGCACGGCTGTCGCAGCGGCTCGGCGGTGTCGATGCCGCCTTCGTCGAGCGGCTCACCCGGCTGATCGAGCGGGCCGGCCTGCCGACCGTCGGGCCCGCGCTGGGCGCCGACCGCTACCTGGAGCTGATGCGCGTCGACAAGAAGTCGGAGGCCGGCGAGATCCGCTTCGTGGTGATCGACCGCCCCGGCTCCGCGGTGGTCCGCAGCGCGCCCTACGCGCTCGTGCGCGAAGTGCTCGCCCAGAGCTGCGCGCCGCGATGAGCCTCGCGGCCTACGCCTGCCTGCCCGCGCGCTCGCGCGGCCGTCGGCATGCGGAGCCGCCCGCGCCCACGCGCGATGCCTTCCAGCGCGACCGCGACCGGATCGTGCATTCCACCGCCTTCCGCCGGCTGGTCTACAAGACGCAGGTGTTCCTGAACCACGAGGGCGACCTGTTTCGCACCCGGCTCACGCATTCGCTCGAAGTGGCCCAGCTGGGGCGGTCGATCGCGCGGGCGCTGCGCATCAACGAGGACCTGGTCGAGGCGATCGCCCTGGCGCACGACCTGGGCCACACGCCCTTCGGCCACGCCGGGCAGGACGCGCTCAACGACTGCATGGCCGGGCACGGGGGGTTCGAGCACAACCTGCAGAGCCTGCGCGTGGTCGATGCGCTGGAGCATCGCTATCCGCAATATGACGGCCTGAACCTGAGCTTCGAGACCCGCGAGGGCATCCTCAAGCACTGCTCGCGCGCGAACGCCGAGCGACTGGAGGCGGCGGAGCCCAATGGCGTCGCCCGGCGTTTCCTCGACCGCACCCAGCCGGGGCTGGAAGCCCAGCTGTGCAACCTGGCCGATGCCATCGCCTACAACGCCCACGACATCGACGACGGCGTCCGTTCGGGGCTCATCACCGTCGAGCAGCTGTCCGACGTGGAACTGTTCGAGCGCCATCGCCGCGAGGCACTGGCCGAGCATCCGCAGCTGCGGGGCCGTCGCGTGCTCTACGAAACCATCCGCCGCATGCTGAGCGCGCAGGTCTACGACGTGATCGACGCGACCCGCGCTGCGCTCGAAGCGCTCGCGCCGGGCGATTCCGACGCTGTGCGCAAGGCCCCGCCGGTCGTTTCGTTCAGCGAGATGATGCAGGCCCAGTCGGAAGACCTGAAGCGCTTTCTCTTCCGCAACCTCTACCGCCATCCCCAGGTCACCCAGACCACCGATCAGGCGCGGCAGGTGATGCGGGAACTGTTCGAGGCGTATCTGGAGCGCGGCTCCGAGATGCCGGCGTCCTATGCCGAGCGGCAGGACAGGCATCGCGCCGTGGCCGACTACATCGCCGGCATGACCGACCGCTTCGCCGTGCGCGAGCATGAGCGGCTGACCGGCCGTCGGGGCATCGCATGAGCGGCCAGGCCGGGCGCCCCCGCATTCCCGCTGCCGCGCTGGCCGTCCTGCTGGGCGGTGTCAGCGCAGCCTTGCACCTCGGCAAGCTGCCGCCCGCGGTGCCGGCGCTACAGGCGTCGCTGGGCATCGATCTGGTCGAGGCGGGATTCCTGCTCTCGCTGGTGCAGGTCGCGAGCATGACGCTGGGGCTGCTGGTCGGCCTCGCGGCGGACACCATCGGCCTGCGACGCAGCATGCTGGCTGGGCTGATCGTGCTGACGGTCGCCAGCCTGCTCGGCGGTGCGGCCGGCACCGGACTGGGCGGCGGCGGTGCGCATGCCGTGCAATGGCTGCTGGTGCTTCGCGCCGTGGAGGGCGTCGGCTTCCTGCTGGCGGTGATGCCGGGGCCGGGGCTGATCCGTGCGCTGACGCCGCCGGGCGCCGACAAGGCGGCGCTGGGCCTGTGGGGCGCCTACATGCCGCTGGGCGTGGCGCTCGCGCTGTTGCTCGGTCCGGCCCTGATCGCCTGGGGCGGCTGGGTGGACTGGTGGTGGGCGCTGTCGGCCGTGTCGGCCGGAGCGGCGCTCTGGCTCTGGATCGTGGTGCCCGCCGACCGGCTCCGGCCGGCCGCGGCAGGCCCGGCTTCGGGCGGATGGATGTCGCGGTTGCGCGCCACCGTCGGTGCGCGCGCACCCTGGCTGGTCGCGCTGACCTTTGCCGTGTATTCGTCGCAATGGATGGCGGTGATCGGCTTCCTGCCTGCCATCTACGCGGGCGCCGGCGTGCCGGCCGCGTGGAATGCGGTGCTCACCGCGCTCGCGGCGGCGATGAACATCGTCGGCAACGTCGCCGGCGGGCGCTGGCTGCAGCGCGGCGTGGCGCCCGAGAGGCTGCTGCAGCTCGGCTTCCTGACGATGGCGCTGGGCGGCGTGGCCGCCTTCGCGCAGATGGGGCAGGGCGCCGACGCGTTGGGCCTTCCGCCTGTGCTGCGCTATATCGCCGTGTGCGCCTTCTCGCTGGGCGGCGGCATGGTGCCGGCCACGCTGTTCCTGCTGGGCGTGCGGCTCGCGCCCGGGCCGTCCACCGTGTCGACGACCGTCGGGCTGATGCAGCAGGCTTCCTCGCTGGGCCAGTTCCTGGCGCCGCCAGCGGTGGCCTGGCTGGCGCATCGCGTCGGCGGCTGGCACTGGACCTGGACGGCCACGCTGGCCTGCTCGCTGGTCGGCATGGCGATCGCACGGCGACTGGGGCGCATTCGCCCCGCCGCGGAGATGGCATGACGCTCCCGGCGACAATCGCAGCCCCCCAGGCCGAAGCCGATACGCGGCGCTGGCTGGAGCGCGCTGTGATCGGCCTCAACCTGTGCCCCTTCGCGAAGGCCGTGCACGTGAAAGGGCAGATCCACTACGCGGTGTACGAGCCCGTCGAGGACGCCGACCTGATGGATGCACTGCTGGCCCAGGCCCGGGAACTCTTGGCGCTCGACGCCGCCGTGCGCGACACAACCCTTCTGATTGCACCGAACGCCTTGCCCGACTTCCTGGATTTCAACGACTTCACGGCGCGCGCCGAACGCCGGTTCGCCCGTGAGGGATTCGACGGCGTGCTGCAGCTGGCGAGCTTTCATCCGCAGTTCCAGTTCGCCGGCACCGAGGCCGACGACATCGGCAACGCGACCAATCGCGCGCCGTATCCCACGCTGCATCTTCTGCGCGAGGACAGCGTGAGCCGCGCGGTGGAAGCCTTTCCGGAAGCCGAGGCGATCTTCGAGCGCAACATCGACACGCTCGAGGCACTGGGCGCGCAGGGCTGGGCCGAGCTGGACGTCGGGCCGGGGAGTGCCAAGCCATGAACACGAAGACCGCACCCAAGACGAACAAGGCCGCCAAGGCCGATGCCGAGCTGGCCGAGGTTCTGCGCCCCGGCCAGTCGGTCGAGCTGCTCAAGGAGCTTCACATCCTGACCCGCGAGGGCCGGCTCAACCAGGACTCGCGGCGCAAGCTCAAGCAGGTCTACCACCTGTTCCAGTTCATCGAGCAGCTGCTGCGCGAGCTGCCGGAAGAGGGTGCAGGCGCCACGCTGGCCGACCACGGGGCGGGCAAATCGTACCTGGGCTTCATCATCTACGACCTGTTCTTCCGGGCGCGATCAGGCGGGGGGCATGTCTACGGCATCGAGACGCGCGGCGAGCTGGTCGAGCGCTCGCGCGAGCTGGCCAAGCGCCTGGGCTTCGGGCGCATGTCGTTCCTGAACCTCACGGTGGCCGAGTCCGCGCAGTCGGGCGAGCTGCCGGCGCAGATCGACGTGGTCACGGCGCTGCATGCCTGCGACACCGCCACCGACGACGCCATCGCCTTCGGCCTGGCCAAGAAGGCGCGCTGCATGGTGCTGGTGCCCTGCTGCCAGGCCGAGGTGGCCGCCTGCCTGCGCGAGACCAAGGCGCTGGCGCTCTCGCGCACGCCGCTGGCCGAGCTGTGGCGCCATCCGCTGCACACGCGCGAGATCGGCAGCCAGCTCACCAACGTGCTGCGCTGCCTGTACCTGGAAGCCAACGGCTACAGCGTTACCGTGACCGAACTGGTCGGCTGGGAGCACAGCATGAAGAACGAGCTGATCCTGGCGCGGTACACCGGGCAGCGAAAGGCGAGCGCGGCCGCGCGGCTACGCGAGCTGCTGGCGCAGTTCGGGCTCGACAGGCTGGGCGACACGCGCTTCAGCCTCGCCTGAACGCCGGCTCGCAGGCCGCCTGGCTCCATGGCCCGTCTTCCCCGTCTCACGCTGGCCGACGTGCCGCACCACGTGATCCAGCGCGGCAACAACCGCCAGCCGATCTTCATTGACCGCGCAGACCACGAGAAGCTGCTTGCCCTGCTGGCCGAAAGCGCCACGCGCTTCGGCATCGCGATGCACGCCTACGTGCTGATGGACAACCACTTCCACCTGCTGGCCACGCCCGCGAGCGCCACCGGGCTGCCGCAGTTCATGCAGTCGGTCGGCCGCGCCTATGTGCGCTACTTCAACGACCGCCACGGCCGCAGCGGCACACTCTGGGAAGGGCGCTACAGGTCGACGCTGATCCAGACCGAGCGCTACCTGCTGACCTGCATGGCCTACATCGACCTCAACCCGGTGCGGGCGGGCATGGTGACCGACGCGCGCGACTTTCCGTGGTCCAGTCACGCTCACTACGCCGGCCTGCGGCACGACAAGCTGCTGACGCCGCATCCGCTGTACTGGCAGCTTGGCAACACACCGTTCGCGCGGGAGGCCGCGTATGTCGAGTTGGTGCGTGCCGGCGTGCGCGCGGCCGACCAGAGCGCGCTGACCGAAGCCACCCTGCGGGGCTGGGCGGCCGGCGACGAGGATTTTCTCGACAGCCTGCGCAAGTCCACCGATCGCCGCGTGGTCAAGGCCAAGGCCGGGCGACCGCCTTCGACGCCTCGATCCTGACCTGAAAAGCCTGCTCGATCCATTGCATGGGTTGGCTTTTTTGCTCCTGTTTTGGATATGTCCCTAATTTAATTCCTATCGAAAAACTCAACATTTAAATGGAATCTGACCCCTATTAAAGTGTTTGGCATTCTTTGTGCAACGCAATATGCTCCGATTCCCTGCGAAAACTGAAGGAGCGCGCCATGACGACGGCTGCCGAGATCAAGCATCTCCAAGAACACGGTCTTTATTCCGCTGCCGACGAGCACGACGCCTGCGGCGTCGGCTTCGTTGCACACATCAAGGGCGAGAAAAGCCACGCCATCGTGCTGCAGGGCCTGAAGATCCTCGAGAACCTCGACCATCGCGGCGCAGTGGGCGCTGACAAGCTGATGGGCGACGGCGCCGGCATCCTGATCCAGCTGCCCGACCATCTCTACCGCGAGGAAATGGCGAAGCAGGGCGTCACGCTGCCCCCGCCTGGCGAATACGGCGTCGGCATGATCTTCCTGCCGAAGGAACACGCCTCCCGCGAAGCCTGCGAGCAGGAAATGGAACGCGCCATCAAGGCCGAAGGCCAGGTGCTGCTGGGCTGGCGCGACGTGCCGGTCAACCGCGACATGCCCATGTCGCCCACCGTGCGCGAAAAGGAACCGCTGCTGCGCCAGGTCTTCATCGGCCGCGGCAACGACGTGATCGTGCAGGACGCGCTGGAACGCAAGCTCTACGTGATCCGCAAGACAGCCAGCGCCAACATCCAGCGCCTGAAGCTCAAGCACAGCAAGGAATACTACGTTCCCAGCATGTCGAGCCGCACCGTGGTCTACAAGGGCCTGCTGCTGGCCGACCAGGTCGGTACCTACTACCTCGACCTGCAGGACAAGCGCTGCGTCTCGGCCCTGGGCCTGGTGCACCAGCGCTTCTCGACCAACACCTTCCCCGAGTGGCCGCTGGCCCACCCGTACCGCTATGTCGCCCACAACGGCGAAATCAATACGGTCAAGGGCAACTACAACTGGATGAAGGCGCGCGAAGGCGTGATGTCTTCCCCCGTGCTGGGCGCCGACCTGCAGAAGCTCTACCCGATCAGCTTCGCCGGCCAGTCCGACACCGCCACCTTCGACAACTGCCTCGAGCTGCTGACGATGGCCGGCTACCCCATCAGCCAGGCCGTGATGATGATGATTCCCGAGCCCTGGGAACAGCACGCCACCATGGACCCGCGCCGCCGCGCGTTCTATGAGTACCACGCCGCCATGCTCGAGCCTTGGGACGGCCCGGCCTCCATCGTGTTCACCGACGGCCGCCAGATCGGCGCGACGCTCGACCGCAACGGCCTGCGCCCCTCGCGCTACTGCGTGACCGACGACGACCTGGTCATCATGGCCTCCGAATCGGGCGTGCTGCCCGTGCCCGAGCAGAAGATCGTGCGCAAGTGGCGCCTGCAGCCCGGCAAGATGTTCCTGATCGACCTGGAACAGGGCCGCCTGATCGACGACGAGGAGGTCAAGGCCAACCTCGCCAACAGCAAGCCCTACAAGCAGTGGATCGAAAACCTGCGCATCAAGCTCGACAGCGTGAAGGCGGAGGCCGCCGAGGCGGTCAAGGCGCCGCTGTCGCAGGTGCCGCTGCTCGACCGCCAGCAGGCCTTCGGCTACACGCAGGAAGACATCAAGTTCCTGATGAGCCCGATGGCGCAGGCCGGCGAAGAGGGCATCGGCTCCATGGGCAACGACAGCCCGCTGGCCGTGCTCTCGAGCAAGAACAAGCCGCTGTACAACTACTTCAAGCAGCTGTTCGCGCAGGTCACGAACCCGCCGATCGACCCGATCCGCGAAGCCATCGTGATGTCGCTGGTGTCCTTCATCGGCCCCAAGCCGAACCTGCTGGACATCAACCAGGTCAACCCGCCGATGCGGCTCGAAGTGAGCCAGCCGATCCTCGACTTCGCCGACATGGCGAAGCTGCGCGACATCGGCAAGTACACGCAGGGCAAGTTCAAGAGCTACGTGCTCGACATCACCTATCCGCTCGCGTGGGGCGACGAGGGCGTCGAAGCCAAGCTGGCGTCGCTGTGCGCCGAGGCCGTGGACGCCATCAAGGGCGGCAACAACATCCTGATCGTGAGCGACCGCGGCGTGAGCCCCACGCAGGTGGCGATTCCCGCCGTGCTGGCGCTGTCGGCCGTGCACCAGTACCTGGTGCGCGAGGGCCTGCGCACCACCGCCGGCTTGGTGGTCGAGACCGGCTCGGCGCGCGAGGTGCATCACTTCGGCGTGCTGGCGGGCTACGGCGCGGAAGCCGTGCACCCCTACCTCGCCATGGAGACGCTGGTGGCGATGCACGCCGACCTGCCGGGCGAGCTGAGCGCCGAGAAGGCGGTCTACAACTACGTCAAGGCCATCGGCAAGGGTCTGTCGAAGATCATGTCGAAGATGGGTGTCAGCACCTACATGAGCTACTGCGGCGCGCAGCTGTTCGAAGCCATCGGCCTGAACAGCGAGACGGTGAACAAATACTTCACCGGCACCGCCAGCCGTGTGGAAGGCATCGGCGTCTTCGAGATCGCCGAGGAAGCCATCCGCATGCACAAGGCTGCCTTCGGCAACGACCCGGTGCTCGCCAACATGCTCGACGCCGGCGGCGAATACGCCTGGCGCACGCGCGGCGAGGAGCACATGTGGACGCCCGACGCCATTGCCAAGCTGCAGCACAGCACGCGCTCCAACAACTGGAACACGTACAAGGAATACGCTCAGCTCATCAACGACCAGAACCGCCGCCACCTCACGCTGCGCGGCCTGTTCGAGTTCAGGATCGACCCGGCCAAGGCCATTCCGGTCGACGAGGTCGAGCCCGCGGCCGAGATCGTCAAGCGCTTCGCCACCGGCGCGATGTCGCTGGGCTCCATCAGCACCGAGGCGCACTCGGTGCTGGCCGTGGCCATGAACCGCATCGGCGGCAAGAGCAACACGGGCGAGGGCGGTGAAGACCCCGCGCGCTACCGCAACGAGCTCAAGGGCATCCCGATCAAGCAGGGCGACACGCTGCGCAGCATCGTGGGCGCCGAGAACGTCGAGGTCGACCTGCCGCTGAAGGACGGCGACTCGCTGCGCTCGCGCATCAAGCAGGTCGCGTCCGGCCGCTTCGGCGTCACGGCCGAATACCTGCACTCGGCCGACCAGATCCAGATCAAGATGGCGCAGGGCGCCAAGCCGGGCGAAGGCGGCCAGCTGCCGGGCGGCAAGGTCACGCAGTACATCGGCAAGCAGCGCTATGCCGTGCCGGGCGTGGGCCTCATCAGCCCGCCGCCGCACCACGACATCTACTCGATCGAAGACTTGGCGCAGCTCATCCACGACCTGAAGAACACCGCGCCGCACGCCAGCATCAGCGTGAAGCTGGTGAGCGAGATCGGCGTGGGCACCATCGCTGCAGGCGTCGCCAAGTGCAAGAGCGACCACGTCGTGATCGCCGGCCATGACGGCGGCACGGGCGCCTCGCCCTGGTCGTCGATCAAGCACGCGGGCAGCCCGTGGGAAATCGGCCTGGCCGAGACGCAGCAGACGCTGGTGCTCAACCGCCTGCGCAGCCGCATCCGCGTGCAGGCCGACGGCCAGATGAAGACCGGCCGCGACGTCGCCATCGGCGCGCTGCTGGGCGCCGACGAGTTCGGCTTCGCCACGGCGCCGCTGGTGGTCGAGGGCTGCATCATGATGCGCAAGTGCCACCTGAACACCTGCCCGGTGGGCGTGGCCACGCAGGACCCCGTGCTGCGCAAGAAGTTCTCGGGCAAGCCCGAGCACGTCGTCAACTACTTCTTCTTCGTCGCGGAAGAAGTGCGCCAGATCATGGCCCAGCTCGGCATCCGCAAGTTCGACGACCTGATCGGCCGCGCCGACCTGCTCGACATGCGCAAGGGCATCGAGCACTGGAAGGCCGCCGGCCTCGATTTCAGCCGCCTGTTCGCGCTGCCGAACGTGCCGGCCGACGTGCCGCGCTTCCACGTCGAGAACCAGGACCATGGCCTGGACAAGGCGCTGGACGTCAAGCTCATCGAGAAGTCGCGTCCCGCCATCGACAAGGGCGAGAAGGTGCAGTTCATCGAGGTGGCGCGCAACGTCAACCGCTCTGTGGGCGCGATGCTCTCGGGCGCGCTGACCAAGGTGCATCCGCAGGGCCTGCCCGACGACTCGATCCGCATCCAGCTCGAAGGCACGGGCGGCCAGTCGTTCGGCGCCTTCCTGGCGCGCGGCATCACGCTGTACCTGATCGGCGACGCCAACGACTACACCGGCAAGGGCCTCTCGGGCGGCCGCGTGGTGGTGCGCCCCAGCCTCGACTTCCGCGGTGAGGCAGCGCGCAACACCATCGTCGGCAACACCGCGCTGTACGGCGCGACCACCGGCGAGGCCTACCTGTGCGGCGTGGCCGGCGAGCGCTTCGCGGTGCGCCTGTCGGGCGCCACGGCGGTCATCGAAGGCACCGGCGACCACGGCTGCGAATACATGACGGGCGGCACGGTGGCGGTGCTCGGCAAGACCGGCCGCAACTTCGCCGCCGGCATGAGCGGCGGCGTCGCCTTCGTCTACGACGAGGACGGCCAGTTCGCATCGCGCTGCAACCTGTCGATGGTCTCGCTGGAGAAGGTGCTGACCTCGGCCGAGCAGACCGCCAGCGTGCACCGCAAGATCTGGCACGGCGGCGAGACCGACGAGGCCCAGCTGAAGAAGCTGCTCGAGGAGCACCACCGCTGGACCGGCAGCAAGCGCGCGCGCGAACTGCTCGACAACTGGTCCGTGGCGCGCACCAAGTTCGTGAAGGTGTTCCCGAACGAATACAAGCGCGCGCTCGCCGAGCTGCACGACCGCAAGGTCGAGCTCACGAGCAGCGGCAACAACGCGCACATCGGCCTGGAGCCGCACGCGCTGGCAGCCCCCGCGCCGCAGTCGGCCCCGGCTTCGGTCTGAGTGCCCGCGAGTAAGTACAGAGAACAAAGGAAAGCACGATGGGAAAGATCACCGGCTTCATGGAGCATGAGCGCATCGAGGAGGGCTACAAGCCCGTCGAGGAGCGCGTCAAGCACTACAAGGAATTCGTCGTCGGCCTGAGCAACGACCAGGCCAAGGTGCAGGGCGCGCGCTGCATGGACTGCGGCACGCCGTTCTGCAACAGCGGCTGCCCGGTCAACAACATCATTCCGGACTTCAATGACCTGGTGTACCGCAACGACTGGCAGAACGCCTTCGCGGTGCTCGACTCGACCAACAACTTCCCCGAGTTCACCGGCCGCATCTGCCCCGCGCCCTGCGAGGCGGCCTGCGTGCTCAACGTGAACGACGACGCGGTCGGCATCAAGTCGCTGGAGCACGCCATCATCGACCGCGCCTGGGACGAAGGCTGGGTGGCGCCGCGCGTCGCCAAGCACAAGACCGGCAAGAAGGTGGCGGTGGTGGGCTCCGGCCCGGCCGGCATGGCGGCGGCCCAGCAGCTGGCACGCGCCGGCCACGACGTGACGCTCTTCGAGAAGAACGACCGCGTCGGCGGCCTGCTGCGCTACGGCATTCCCGACTTCAAGATGGAGAAGTCGCACATCGATCGCCGCGTCGAGCAGATGAAGGCCGAAGGCGTGGTGTTCCGCACTGGCGTGATCGTCGGTGCCGCGAAGGATCCGCTGGGCAAGGGCTCCAAGGTCACCAACCTGGCCAAGGAAACCGTCACGCCCGAGCAACTGCAGAAAGAGTTCGATGCCGTGCTGCTGACCGGCGGCGCGGAGCAGTCGCGCGACCTGCCCGTGCCCGGCCGCGACCTCGACGGCATCCACTTCGCGATGGAGTTCCTGCCGCAGCAGAACCGCGTCAACGCGGGCGACAAGGTCAAGGGCCAGCTGCGCGCCGACGGCAAGCACGTGATCGTCATCGGCGGCGGCGACACCGGCTCCGACTGCGTGGGTACCAGCAACCGCCATGGCGCGGTGAGCGTCACGCAGTTCGAGCTGATGCCGCAGCCGCCCGAGGAAGAGAACCGTCCGCTGACCTGGCCGTACTGGCCGATCAAGCTGCGCACCAGCTCCAGCCACGAAGAGGGCTGCGAGCGCGAGTTCGCGATCTCCACCAAGGAGTTCATCGGCGAAAAGGGCAAGGTCACCGGCCTGAAGACCGTTCGCGTCGAATGGAAGGACGGCAAGATGCAGGAAGTGGCCGGCAGCGAGCAGGTGCTCAAGGCCGACCTGGTGCTGCTCGCCATGGGTTTCGTGAGCCCCGTGGCCTCGGTGCTCGACGCCTTCGGCGTGGAGAAGGATGCGCGCGGCAACGCCCGGGCGACGGTCGACTTCGTCGGCGGCTATGCCACCAACGTTCCGAAGGTCTTTGCGGCCGGCGACATCCGCCGCGGACAGTCGCTGGTGGTGTGGGCGATCCGCGAAGGCCGCCAGGCCGCGCGTTCGGTGGACGAGTTCCTGATGGGCTTCAGCGACCTGCCTCGCTGAGGAGAGGGTTTGCGGCGCCAGGGGCCTTTGTCCACGGGTTCCTGACGAGGGTCTGACGGCCGCCGCGCTGAATTTTGTTTCAGTTTCGCGGGGCCGGCCACGGCCCCGTTATCATCCGCGTCAAACCGCATGCCGGGATGCTTGGAAAAGCGCCCCGGCTTTTTTATTGAGATGGACACCGCCACACCGCTGCCACATCCCTTCGTAGAGTTTCGCGACGTCAAGTTCGGCTATGGTGCGCGCACCATCCTCGACGGCGTCTCGTTCGCCGTACCGCGCGGCAAGGTGACGGCGCTGATGGGCGCCTCGGGTGGCGGCAAGACCACCGTGCTGCGCCTGATCGGCGGGCAGCAGAAGGCGCAGCGCGGCGAGGTGCTCTTCGACGGCAATGATGTCGGCAGGATGGATGCGAGCGCCCTCTACGCCGCACGCCGGCGCATGGGCATGCTGTTCCAGTTCGGCGCGCTCTTCACCGACATGAGCGTGTTCGACAACGTGGCGTTCCCGCTGCGCGAGCACACGCAACTTTCCGAAGCGCTGGTGCGCGACGTGGTGCTCATGAAGCTCGACGCGGTCGGCCTGCGCGGCGCGCGCGACCTGATGCCCAGCGAGGTGTCGGGCGGCATGGCGCGGCGCGTGGCGCTGGCACGGGCCATCGCGCTCGACCCCGACCTCGTGATGTACGACGAGCCCTTCGCCGGACTCGACCCGATCTCTCTGGGCACGGCCGCGCGCCTCATCCGCCAGCTCAACGACGCGCTGGGGCTCACCAGCATCATCGTGTCGCACGACCTGGAAGAAACCTTCCGCATCGCCGACCACGTGATCATCCTGGCCAACGGCGGCATCGCCGCGCAGGGCACGCCGTCCGAGGTGCGCGAGAGCGCCGATCCGCTGGTCCATCAGTTCGTGAATGCGCTGCCCGACGGACCGGTTCATTTCCATTACCCGGGCGTCAGCATCGAGGACGACTTCGGCAATGTCGAAGGAGGGCGCTCATGAGCGCCGCGCTGGGCCGCCCCGAGCAAGCGAAGGCCCCCTCGGGGGGCAGTGAGGACACGAAGTGCCGAACGTGGGGGCAAACATGACCTGGTGGAAGCCATCCGATGCCGGCTTTGCCACGCGCAGCCATCTGGCCAACCTCGGCTACGGCGCGAAGCTCTTCATGCGCCTTGTCGGTCCGGGCGCGCAGATCCTGCGCCGCTTCGGCCTGGTGCGCGACCAGATCCATTTCCTGGGCAACTACTCGCTGGCCATCATCGGCGTGTCGGGCCTGTTCGTGGGCTTCGTGCTCGGGCTGCAGATGTACTACGCGCTGCAGCGCTACGGGTCTTCCGAGGCGCTGGGCCTGCTGGTCGCGCTGAGCCTGGTGCGCGAGCTCGGTCCCGTGGTGGCGGCGCTGCTGTTCACCGGCCGTGCCGGCACCTCGCTGACGGCCGAGATCGGCCTCATGAAGGCCGACGAACAACTGAGCGCCATGGAGATGATGGCGATAGACCCCGTGCAGCGCGTGCTCGCGCCGCGCTTCTGGGCCGGCGTCATCACCATGCCGCTGCTGGCGGCGGTGTTCAGCGCCATTGGCATCATGGGCGGCTACGTGGTGGGCGTGCTGATGCTGGGCGTGGACCCCGGCGCGTTCTGGGCCCAGATGCAGGGCGGCGTCGACGTGTGGCGCGACGTCGGCAACGGCGTCATCAAGAGCATCGTCTTCGGCTTCACCGTGACCTTCATCGCGCTGCTGCAGGGCTACGAGGCCCAGCCCACGCCCGAGGGCGTATCGCGCGCGACCACGCGCACGGTGGTGACGGCGTCGCTGGCCGTCCTGGGCCTCGACTTCTTGTTGACCGCCATGATGTTCAGCATATGACCGGCACACCCCCAGGCTTGCCCACTTCGTGTGGCCGCCAACCCCCTTGCAGGGGGCAACACCTGCAGCCCGGCCAAGCCGGTTCTGCGGTGTTCCCCGAATGAGCCAAACCGCTGGAATTTAGGAAGAGTCGATATGCAACGTTCCAACAACGACATCTGGGTCGGCCTGTTCGTCCTGATCGGCGCTGCTGCGCTGCTGTTCCTCGCGCTGCAGTCGGCCAACCTGCTGAGCCTGAACTTCCAGAAGACCTATTCGGTCACGGCGCGCTTCGACAACATCGGCGGCCTGAAGCCGCAGACGGCGGTGAAGAGCGCGGGCGTGGTGGTCGGCCGTGTGGAATCCATCTCCTTCAACGACAAGACCTTTCAGGCAGACGTCACTCTGGCTTTGCAAAACCGTTACAGTTTTCCCAAGGACAGCTCGCTCAAGATCCTGACCAGTGGCTTGCTCGGCGAGCAGTACATCGGAATCGAGGCGGGCGCCGAGGACAAGAACTTGCAAGCCGGCGACACCATCACCGCGACCCAATCGGCCGTGGTGCTGGAAAACCTGATCAGCCAGTTCCTGTACAGCAAGGCGGCGGAGGGAAATTCCACGCCTGGAACAGCCAATAAGAAATGAAAACACGATCTTCTTTGTTTTTTGCTATGAATAGCGTAGCAAGCCGGACCCGCTGGATTGGCGCCGGCGCGGTACTTGCCCTGGCCGCCGGTTGTGCGACCGGCCCCAACGCCAACCCCGCCGATCCCCTCGAGCCGTTCAACCGGGGTGTCTCGCGCTTCAACGACGCCGTCGACGATGCCGTGCTGGTGCCCGCGGCCACGGCCTACCAGAACGCGCTGCCCTCCATGGTGCGCACCGGCGTGAACAACTTCTTCAACAACATCGGTGACGTCTGGAACCTGGTCAACAACGTGGCCCAGCTCAAGCTGCAGAACAGTGCCGAGACCTTCATGCGGCTGAACGTCAACACCATCTTCGGCCTCGGCGGTGTACTGGACGTGGCGACCGAAGCGCGACTCCCGCGCCACGAGGAAGACTTCGGCCAGACCCTGGGCTACTGGGGCGTTGGCTCCGGCCCGTACGTGGTGCTGCCGCTGCTGGGCTCCTCCACGCTGCGCGACACCGCCGCCAAGCCGCTCGACATGTGGGGCGACCCGCTGGGCTACGTGGAGGACATCCCCTGGCGCAATTCGCTGACGGTGCTGCGCGTCGTCGACACGCGCTCGCAGTACCTGCGCGCGAGCCGCCTGCTTGGCGACGCGGCGCTCGACAAGTATTCGTTCACGCGCGATGCGTACTTGCAGCGCCGCCGCAGCCAGGTCTACGACGGCAACCCGCCCGACGATGGCGGCGGCATGGACAAGGGCGCCGACAAATAAAGACAACGCAAGGGAGGGCCGCCCGCTTGCATCCGGTTGCAAGGCTTCACCTCCCGGACAGGAACCCCGTCGGCCCCGTGGGGCTCGAATCCGTTCCTGTCTCAGCAGCCGGTTTTCCGGGTGCCTGCGGATTTTCAAACTTGAATGAGGGACTCTCCATGAACAACAAGACCCTGCAACGTCGCGATCTCGGTCGCCTGGCTCTGGCCGGCGCACTGCTGTTCAGTGCCGCCGTCGCCTTCGTCCAGCCCGCCCGTGCCGCCGACGAGGCGCCCGACGCACTGGTCAAGCGCCTGTCGACCGACGTGCTCGAGACGATCAAGGCCGACTCGTCCATCAAGTCGGGCGACGTCAACAAGATCATGGTGCTGGTCGACAGCAAGATCATGCCGAACGTCAACTTCCAGCGCATGACCGCCTCTGCCGTCGGCCCGGCCTGGCGTACCGCCACCCCCGAGCAGCAGAAGCGCCTGCAGGACGAGTTCAAGGCCCTGCTGGTCCGCACCTATGCCGGTGCGCTCGACCAGGTGACCGACCAGACCGTCACCGTACGCCCGTTCCGCGGCTCGCCCGACGACAAGGACGTGCTGGTGCGCACCGAGGTCCGCGGCCGCGGCGATCCGGTCCAGCTCGACTACCGCCTCGAGAAGACCCCCGGCCAGGGCGCCGGCTGGAAGGTCTACAACCTGAACGTGCTGGGCGTCTGGCTGGTCGATACCTACCGCACCCAGTTCGCGCAGGAAATCAACAAGAGCGGCATCGACGGCCTGATTACTGCGCTGGCCGCGCGCAACAAGGGCAACGGCAAGAGCTGAGCCGGAGCCGCGCGACATGCTGGTCCTGCCCGCCCGACTGACCCATGACGAAGCCCCCGCCTGCATGCGCATGCTGCAGCAGGGGCTCAAGGGCCAGACCGACTCGTCGTCCACCGTGGTCGACGCGACGGCGCTGACCCAGTTCGATTCATCGGCGCTGGCCGTGCTGCTCGAATGCCGGCGCGAATCGAGTGCGCTGGGGCGCGGTTTCTCCGTCAAGGGGCTCTCGCCCCGGCTGCGCGAACTGGCTGCCCTCTACGGCATTGCCGGACTTTTGCCCGCCGCGCCCTGACCCGTCGGACCCGGCCGGGGCCGCATGAGGGTATCGGGCCGCTGCCCGGCAGCTTGTAAAGCGGCACCTTAAAATCGCGGGCTCCCATGCCCGCGATCTCATTCCAGTCGGTCTCCAAGACCTATCCCCCCTCCAGACAGCAGAAGGCCCAGGGCAAGCCGGGGCTCAAGGCGGTCGACGAGGTCAGCTTCCAGATCGAGGAGGGCGAGTTCTTCGGCCTGCTCGGCCCGAACGGCGCGGGAAAGACCACCCTGATCAGCATGCTCGCGGGCCTTTCGCGGCCTACGGCGGGTGCCATCAGCGTCCACGGATTCGACGTGCAGCGCGAGTACGCGCAGGCGCGCCGCCAGCTCGGCATCGTGCCACAGGAGCTGGTGTTCGACCCCTTCTTCAACGTGCGCGAGTCGCTGCGCATCCAGTCGGGCTACTTCGGCATCACCAACAACGAAGCCTGGATCGACGAGCTGCTGCAGAGCCTGGGCCTGGCCGACAAGGCCACGGCCAACATGCGCCAGCTCTCCGGCGGCATGAAGCGCCGCGTGCTCGTGGCGCAGGCGCTGGTGCACAAGCCGCCGGTGATCGTGCTCGACGAGCCCACCGCCGGCGTCGACGTCGAACTGCGCCAGACGCTGTGGCAGTTCGTCGCCAGGCTCAACAAGCAGGGCAGCACCGTGCTGCTCACTACCCATTACCTCGAAGAGGCCGAGGCGCTGTGCAGCCGCATCGCGATGCTCAAGCTGGGCAAGGTGATCGCGCTCGACCGCACCAGCGAGCTGCTGAAATCGGCAGCGAGCAACGTGCTGCGATTCAAGACCGACGCCATGCTGCCCTGGGCCATCGCCCAGCACGCGCGCATCACCGGGCGCATCGTGCAGCTGCCGGCGCAGAACGCCCATGAAGTCGAACAACTGCTGGCCGCCATTCGCGAAGCCGGCGTCACGGTGGAAGACGTGGAAATGCGCAAGGCCGACCTGGAAGACGTGTTCATCGACCTGATGGCCGGCGAGCAGACTCCGCTGGAGGTGGCGCGATGATGGCCGTGACGGGTTGGCGCGCGCTGCTCTACAAGGAGACGCTGCGCTTCTGGAAGGTCGGCTTCCAGACCGTGGGCGCGCCGGTGCTCACCGCGCTGCTGTACCTGATGGTGTTCGGCCACGTACTCGAAGACCACGTGAAGGTCTACGGCACGGTCGGCTACACCGCCTTCCTCGTTCCGGGCCTGGTGATGATGAGCGTGCTGCAGAACGCCTTCGCCAACAGCTCGTCCTCGATCATCCAGAGCAAGATCATGGGCAACCTGGTCTTCGTGCTGCTCACTCCTCTTTCGCACTGGGGCTGGTTCTTCGCCTACGTGGGCTCGTCGGTCATCCGCGGGCTGGCGGTGGGGCTGGGCGTGTTCGTGGTGACGGTGCTGTTCGCACAGCCGAGCTTCGTTGCGCCGGTGTGGATCCTGGTGTTCGCGCTGCTGGGCTCGGCCATGCTGGGCACGCTGGGGCTCATCGCCGGGCTCTGGGCCGAGAAGTTCGACCAGATGGCGGTGTTCCAGAATTTCCTGATCATGCCCATGACCTTCCTGTCGGGCGTGTTCTATTCGATCGGCTCGCTGCCGCCGTTCTGGCAGAACGTCAGCCACCTGAACCCGTTCTTCTACATGATCGACGGCTTCCGCTATGGCTTCTTCGGTGTGAGCGACGCCTCGCCCTGGCTCAGCCTCGGCATCGTCGGCACCGCATGGCTTGTGGTGAGCGCTATCGCCATCCACTTGCTTCGCATCGGCTACAAAATCAGAGGCTGAACGCCTCCTTCCACGATCCCCATGACCGCTGACCAGCTCCAAGCCATCATCACCGCCCACCTGCCGTGCGAGCACATCTCGCTGGAGGGCGATGGCCGACATTGGTACGCGACCATCGTCTCGGCCGAATTCGAGGGCAAGCGCTCGATCCAGCGCCACCAGCGGGTCTACGCCACCCTGGGTGCGAAAATGCACACCGACGAGGTGCATGCGCTTTCGATGAAGACATACACGCCGGCCGAATGGGCGGCGGTGGAAAAATGACTCCCCGGCCCCTGGCGGCCTCCTGATTTCGCTGGAACTTCGATGGACAAACTTCTGATTCGCGGCGGGCGAGAGCTCCGCGGCGAAGTACTCATTTCCGGCGCCAAGAACGCAGCGCTGCCCGAGCTGTGCGCGGCCCTGCTGACCGACGAGCCCGTGGTGCTGCACAACGTGCCGCGCCTGCAGGACGTGTCGACCATGCTCAAGCTGGTACGCAACATGGGTGTTTCGGCCGAGCGCGATGACAACGGCACCGTGCAACTCAACGCGGCCGAACTCACCAGGCCGGAAGCGCCCTACGAGCTGGTCAAGACCATGCGCGCCTCGGTACTGGCCCTGGGCCCGCTGCTGGCGCGCTTCGGCCATGCCAAGGTGTCGCTGCCGGGCGGCTGCGCCATCGGCTCGCGGCCGGTCGACCAGCACATCAAGGGCCTGCAGGCCATGGGCGCCGAGATCGTGGTCGACCACGGCTACATGGTCGCGCGCCTGCCGGCGGGGCGCACGCGGCTGAAGGGCGCGCGCATCCTGACCGACATGGTCACCGTCACCGGCACCGAGAACTTCCTCATGGCCGCCGCGCTGGCCGAGGGCGAGACGCTGCTGGAGAACGCCGCGCAGGAGCCCGAGATCGTCGACCTGGCAGAGATGCTGATCCGCATGGGCGCGAAGATCGAAGGCCACGGCACCAGCCACATCCGCATCCAGGGCGTCGAGAAGCTGCACGGCTGCGAGCACGCCGTGGTGGCCGACCGCATCGAGGCCGGCACCTTCATGTGCGCCGTTGCGGCCACGGGTGGCGAGGCCTTCCTGCGCCACGCGCGTGGCGACCACCTCGACGCCGTGATCGACAAGCTGCGCGACGCCGGCTGCACCGTCAAGTCCGAGAAGGACGGCGTGCGCATCGCGTCCAGGGGGCCGGCGTACGAGCACCTGAAGGCGCAGAGCTTCAGCACCACCGAATACCCGGGCTTCCCGACCGACATGCAGGCCCAGTTCATGGCCCTGAACGTGATCGCGCGCGGCGCCTCGATGGTCACCGAGACCATCTTCGAGAACCGCTTCATGCACGTGAACGAGATGGTGCGCCTGGGCGCCCACATCCACGTCGAAGGCAAGGTGGCGATGGTCGAGGGCGTACAGCAGCTCTCGGGCGCCACCGTGATGGCCACCGACCTTCGCGCGTCCGCCAGCCTCGTCATCGCCGGCCTCGTGGCCGAGGGCGAGACGCTGGTCGACCGCATCTACCACCTCGACCGGGGCTACGACCGCATGGAAGCCAAACTGCGCGGCCTCGGCGCCGACATCGAACGACTGACCGGAGCCGCAGCCGCATGATCACCTTCGCATCACAGGAGTCGCAATCGTGATCACGCTTGCTCTGTCCAAAGGCCGCATCTTCGAGGAGACGATGCCCCTGCTGGCCGCCGCCGGCATCGAGGTCACCGAAGACCCCGAGAAGTCGCGCAAGCTCATCCTCGGAACCACCCGCCCCGACGTGCGCGTGGTGCTGGTGCGCGCCTCCGACGTGCCCACCTACGTGCAGTACGGCGGCGCCGACCTCGGCGTGACCGGCCTCGACGTCTTGCTCGAGCACGGCAACCAGGGCCTGTACCAGCCGCTGGACCTGCGCATCGCCGCCTGCCGCCTGAGCGTGGCCGTGCGCGCCGACTACGACTACGCCTCGGCCGTGAAGCAGGGCTCGCGCCTGCGCGTGGCCACCAAGTACGTGGGCCTGGCGCGCGACTTCTTCGCGAGCAAGGGCGTGCACGTCGACCTGATCAAGCTCTACGGCAGCATGGAGCTGGCGCCGCTCACCGGCTTGGCCGACGCCATCGTCGACCTGGTCTCCACCGGCAACACGCTCAAGGCCAATCACCTCGTCGAGGTGGAGCGCATCATGGACATCAGCGCGCGCCTCGTCGTCAACCAGGCCGCGCTGAAGCTCAAGCGCGAGCCGATGCGCCACATCATCGACGCCTTCGCTTCCGCCATTCCTTCCGCCTGAAACCTCCCGCCTCATGACCTCGAAAGCAGCCCCCCTCCGCCTGTCCACGACTTCAGCCAGCTTCGACGCTGAATTCAAGGCGCGGCTGCATTGGTCGGCGGACGCCGACGCGGCCATCGAGAAGGTGGTGGCGGACATCCTCGCCGACGTGCAGAAACGCGGCGACGAGGCGGTGCTCGAGTACACGAACCGCTTCGACAAGCTCGACGCGAAGGCGTTGCCCGAGCTTGAGCTGACGCAGGCCGAGCTCAAAGCCGCCTTCGAGTCGCTGCCCGCCGCGCAGCGTGATGCGCTCGAAGCCGCCGCGCGCCGTGTGCGCAGCTATCACGAGGCGCAGAAGAAGGCCAGCGGCGAAAGCTGGAGCTACCGCGATGCCGATGGCACGCTGCTGGGCCAGAAGGTAACGCCGCTGGACCGCGTGGGCATCTACGTGCCGGGCGGCAAGGCGGCCTATCCGTCGAGCGTGCTGATGAACGCGATTCCGGCGCATGTCGCGGGCGTGGGCGAGATCATCATGGTCGTGCCGACCCCGAAGGGCGAGAAGAACCAGCTCGTGCTCGCCGCTGCCTACGTGGCCGGCGTGACGCGCGGCTTCACCGTCGGCGGCGCCCAGGCCGTGGCCGCGCTGGCCTACGGCACCGCCACCATCCCCGCCGTCGACAAGATCACCGGCCCCGGCAACGCCTACGTCGCCGCCGCCAAGCGCCGCGTGTTCGGCACGGTGGGCATCGACATGATTGCCGGCCCCAGCGAGATCCTGGTGCTGGCCGACGGCACCACGCCGCCCGAGTGGGTGGCGATGGACCTGTTCAGCCAGGCCGAGCACGACGAACTGGCCCAGAGCATCCTGCTGTGCCCCGACGCGGCCTACATCGACCGCGTGCAGGCCGAGATCGACCGCCTGCTGCCCACGATGCCGCGCGCGGAGATCATCGCCGCCTCGCTCAACGGCCGCGGCGCGCTGATCCACACGAAAAGCATGGAAGAGGCCTGCGAGATCAGCAACCGCATCGCCCCCGAGCACCTGGAGGTGAGCAGCAGCGAGCCGAGCCGCTGGGAGCCGCTGCTGCGCCACGCCGGCGCGATCTTCCTGGGCGCCTTCACCAGCGAGAGCCTGGGCGACTACTGCGCGGGGCCGAACCATGTGCTGCCCACCAGCGGCACGGCGCGCTTCTCGAGCCCGCTGGGCGTGTACGACTTCCAGAAGCGCTCCAGCCTGATCGAGGTCAGCGAGGCCGGCGCCCAGGTGCTGGGCCCCATCGCCGTGACGCTGGCCGAGGGCGAAGGCCTGCAGGCGCACGCCGAGGCCGCGCGGATGCGGCTGCGTAAGATCTGAATTCCAACAACAACCCGCATGCGGGGGGAGAACGCCTGATGATCGATCGTCTTTTCGGTTTGCGTTTGCTCGGTTTCTTCGGTTCGCGCCCGTTCAGGTTCGCCGCCACTGCCATCGCCGGCGCCGCGCTGCTGGCCGCCTGCAGCCAGATGCCGCAGGCGCCGCGCGAATCGGTGGCTGCTACTGCCACGCCCAGCGCCGCGCCGGCGGCGCCCGCGCCGCAGCTCGGCACGCAGTGGGGCGAGGGCATCGAATCGAAGACCCGCACGGTCGACGCCAAGCGGCTTTCCAGCCGGCCGGACGACGTGGCCTCGCTGGGCTACAACGAAGCCTCCGCCGTGCGCCGCGCGGTGGGCGGCAATCCCGAGCGTCGCCTGAACCTGCTGCTGGCCGACGGCGACGTCGAATGGTCTGTGCTCGACGAAGACGGCCGCCCGCTGCCGCTGCAGCGCGCCCGCCGCGGCGCCGGCGGCGACGACATGTTCCGCCTGGCCGGCGTCGAGGGCTCGCGCTACACGCTGCGCTTTCGTAACCTGAGCGAGCGCAGCTACGAGGTGATCGCCACGGTCGATGGCCTGGACGTGCTCAACGGCAAGCCCGGCAGCCTGCGCAACGGCGGCTACGTGCTGCGTCCGCTGCAGTCGCTGACCATCGAAGGCTTCCGCAAGAGCCAGAACGAGGTCGCCGCCTTCCGCTTTTCCGCGCCCGGCCGCGCCTATGCCGCCAACACCGAGGCCGGCGACGTGCGCAACATCGGCGTGATCGGCGCCGCGCTGTTCGAGCTGGAGGAGCGCGACGCGCCCCGCCGCCAGCGCCGCGACGCAGTCCCGGCGCAGCCCAGCGCCTTCCCGGCCGACGGCGCCTACGCGCCGCCGCCGCGCTACCGCAAGTGAGCCCCATGAAGCGTGCCGCCTTCCTGCTGCTCGCGCTGGCGGCGGCCGCAACCGGCGCGCAGGCCATGAGCATCCGCGAACTGCGCACGCTCGAAGCCGGCGAGAAGGACGGCAAGGCCTACGCCAGCTACTACCTCGTCGGCGTGCTCGAGGGGCTGCGCGAAGGCGTGGAGTCCTCGCAGCGCAACGGGCAGAAGCCCATCTTCTGCGTCGAGGGCCGCCGCCTCGAGCCTTCCATGGCGCGCTCGCTCTACCAGACCGAGCTGAGCCGCAACGCCGACAGTTACGAAGCCGACATGCCAGTGCAACTGGTCATGGCCGGCGCCCTCCGAAACAGCTACAGCTGCACCCGATGACCGCTGCTCCTTCCGAATCCGCCCGCCTTCCGCTCGACCGCATCCGCGAGGACGTGCGGGCCATGCACGCCTACGCGGTGCAGGACGCCACCGGCTTCATCAAGCTCGACGCCATGGAAAACCCCTTCGGCCTGCCGCCCGCGCTGCAGGCCGAACTCGGTGCGCGGCTGGGCGCGCTGGCGCTCAACCGCTACCCGGGTGAGCGCGGTGCCGACCTGCGCCGCGCGCTGGCCGCGCACGCGCAGATGCCCGAGGGCTTCGAGCTGATGCTGGGCAACGGTTCGGACGAGCTGATCTCGCTGCTGGCCATCGCCTGCGACAAGCCCGGCGCCACGGTGCTCGCGCCGGTGCCGGGCTTCGTCATGTACGCCATGAGCGCCAGGCTGCAGGGGCTGCGCTTCGTCGGCGTTCCGCTCACGGCCGACTTCGAACTCGACGAGGCCGCCATGCTGGCCGCCATCGAGCGCGAGAAGCCGGCCATCGTCTACCTCGCGTACCCGAACAACCCCACGGCCAACCTCTGGAACGACGCGGTGCTGGAGCGCATCGTCGAGGCCCAGGGCGCGCAGGGCGGCCTGGTGGCGATCGACGAGGCTTATCAACCCTTCGCCGCGCGCAGCTACATCGACCGCCTGGCAAGGCACGGCCACGTGCTGCTGATGCGCACGCTCAGCAAGTTCGGCCTGGCCGGCATCCGCCTGGGCTACCTCATGGGCCCGGCCCCGCTGGTCGCCCAGATCGACAAGGTGCGTCCGCCCTACAACATCAGCGTGCTCAACTGCGAGTGCGCGCTCTTCGCCCTGGAGAACGCCGACGTGTTCGAGGCGCAGGCCCGCCAGATCCGAGAGGAGCGCGAGCGCCTGATGATGGGCCTGGGCCGCCTGCCCGGCGTGAAGACCTGGCCGAGCGACGCCAACATGATCCTTCTGCGCGTACCCGATGCCGCGAAGACCTTCGAAGGCATGAAGGCGCACGGGGTGCTGGTGAAGAACGTTTCTAAAATGCACGATCTGCTCGCAAACTGCCTGCGCCTCACCGTCGGAACGGCCGACGAGAATGCGCGGATGCTCGCGGCACTCGAAGCCTCACTATGACCACCCCCACCAACACGGCCGCCACGGGCGCTGCCGATCGCACCGCGACCGTCACCCGCAACACCGCCGAGACGAAGATCACCGTCAGCGTCAACCTCGACGGCACCGGAAAGGCCAAGCTCTCCACCGGCATCGGCTTCTTCGACCACATGCTCGACCAGATCGCCCGCCACGGGCTGATCGACCTCGAGGTCGACTGCCAGGGCGACCTGCACATCGACGGCCACCACACGGTGGAAGACGTCGGCATCACGCTGGGCCAGGCGGTGGCCAGGGCCGTGGGCGACAAGAAGGGCATCCGCCGCTACGGCCACGCCTACGTGCCGCTGGACGAG
Organism: Variovorax sp. 350MFTsu5.1; assembly: GCF_048302515.1. Classification (NCBI taxonomy): domain Bacteria; kingdom Pseudomonadati; phylum Pseudomonadota; class Betaproteobacteria; order Burkholderiales; family Comamonadaceae; genus Variovorax; species Variovorax sp. 350MFTsu5.1. Next base: position 1,471,161 of record NZ_CP157620.1, read on the forward strand.
GCGCTGAGCCGCGTCGTCATCGACTTCTCGGGCCGCCCGGGCCTGGAGATGCACGTGCCCTTCACCAGCGGAATGATCGGCGCCTTCGACAGCCAGCTCACCTACGAGTTCTTCCAGGGCTTCGTGAACCACGCCTTCGTCACGCTGCACATCGACAACCTCAAGGGCGTCAACGCGCACCACCAGTGCGAGACGGTGTTCAAGGCCTTCGCGCGCGCCATGCGCGGCGCGCTCGAGCTCGATCCGCGCTCGGCGGGCGTGATCCCGTCGACCAAGGGTTCGCTCTGAGGACGGCGGCTCGAAAGCTATGAAATCTGTAGCAGCAAACACCGTCGCGGTCGTCGACTACGGCATGGGCAACCTGCACTCCGTGTCGCAGGCCGTGCGCCACGCGGCCGACCAGGTGGGCGTGGAAGTGTTCGTCACCTCCGACCCCGACGTGGTCCGCAAGGCCACCCGCGTGGTGCTGCCGGGGCAGGGCGCCATGCCCGACTGCATGCGCGAGCTGCGCGACTCCGGCCTGCAGGAATCGGTGCTCGAGGCGGCGGCGAGCAAGCCGCTGTTCGGCGTGTGCGTGGGCATGCAGATGATGCTGTCGCGCAGCGACGAGGGCCCGACCGACGGCCTCGGCCTCATTCCCGGCGAGGTCGTCAAGTTCGACCTGGCCGGGCGCCTGCAGCCCGACGGCAGCCGCTTCAAGGTGCCGCAGATGGGCTGGAACCAGGTGCGCCAGGCCCAGCCGCATGCGGTGTGGGCCGGGGTGCCCGACCTCAGCTATTTCTATTTCGTCCACAGCTTCTATGCCCGCCCGGCAAACCCCAAACACAGTGTGGGCGAGGCGGAATATGGCGCGAGCTTTACCGCAGCCATTGCACGCGATAACATTTTTGCAACCCAGTTCCACCCGGAGAAGAGTGCGGACCATGGGCTGCAGCTATATCGCAATTTCCTCCACTGGAACCCCTGAACCTGTTTTCCCGACCGGGCCGAAGCTTTGACAGCCCGGAATTCGCATACTCGCGTCACTTCCATGCTCCTCATTCCCGCCATTGATCTCAAAGACGGCCACTGCGTTCGCCTCAAGCAGGGCGACATGGATCAGTCCACCATCTTCAGCGAAGACCCCGCCGCCATGGCGCGAAAGTGGGTCGATGCCGGCGCGCGGCGGCTGCACCTGGTCGACCTGAACGGCGCCTTCGCCGGCAAGCCGCAGAACCACGCGGCGATCAAGGCGATCCTGAAGGAGGTGGGCGACGACATCCCGGTGCAGCTCGGCGGCGGCATCCGCGACCTCGACACCATCGAGCGCTACATCGACGACGGCCTGCGCTACGTGATCATCGGCACCGCCGCGGTCAAGAACCCCGGCTTCCTGAAGGACGCCTGCAGCGCCTTCGGCGGCCACATCATCGTGGGCCTGGACGCCAAGGACGGCAAGGTCGCCACCGACGGCTGGAGCAAGCTCACGGGCCACGAGGTGGCCGACCTGGGCAAGAAGTTCGAGGACTACGGCGTCGAATCGATCATCTACACCGACATCGGCCGCGACGGCATGCTCTCGGGCATCAACATAGAGGCCACCGTCAAGCTGGCCCAGGCGCTGACCATCCCGGTGATCGCATCCGGTGGCCTGTCGAACATGGCCGACATCGACCAGCTCTGCGCCGTCGAGTCCGACGGCGTCGAGGGCGTGATCTGCGGACGCGCCATCTACTCGGGCGACCTCGACTTCGCCGCCGCGCAAGCCCGCGCGGACGAGCTGACCGCCTGACGCTCCCGCCGCGCAGCGCGTGCTCTCCGCGCTCGCCATCGCCAACTACCGTTCGCTGCGGCAGCTGACCGTGCCGCTGGGCCGGCTCACGGTCGTGACCGGGGCCAACGGCAGCGGAAAGTCGAGCGTGTACCGCGCGATGCGCCTGCTGGCCGACATCGCCAACGGCGGCGTGATCCGCTCGCTGGTGCGCGAGGGCGGGCTTTCATCCACCCTTTGGGCCGGCCCCGAGCGCTTCTCGGCCGCCATGCTGCGCGGCGATGTGCCGGTGCAGGGCACCACGCGCAGCGAGCCCGTGGCGCTGAAGCTGGGCTTCGCCGGCGCCGAGGCCGACGACTTCGGCTACGCCATCGACATCGGCCTGCCGCCGCCCGTTCCTTCCACCGCGTTCTCGCACGACCCGCAGATCAAGCACGAGGCCATCTGGAGCGGCCCGCTGCTGCGGCCATCCACGCAGCTGGTCGACCGCAAGGGCGCCGCGCTGCGGCTGCGCGAGGGCAAGGGCTGGCAGGCCATCGGCCGGCCGATTCCGGCCTTTGCCAGCATGATGACCGAGCACGCCGACCCGCGCGACGCGCCCGAGATGCTCACGCTGCGCGAGCAGATGCGCTCCTGGCGCTTCTACGACCACTTCCGCTCCGACGCCGATGCGCCCGCGCGCCAGCCGCAGCTGGGCACCTACACGCCGGTGCTCGCCAACGACGGCGCCGACCTGGCCGCCGCGCTGCAGACCATCCGGGAGATCGGCGACAACGAGGCGCTGGACCGCGCCGTGGATGACGCCTTTCCGGGCGCAGGCATCGAGATCCGCGTCAACGGCGACCGCTTCGAGACGCTGATGCACCAGCACGGCCTGCTGCGACCCCTGACGGCCGCCGAGCTTTCCGACGGCACGCTACGCTACCTGCTGTGGATCGCGGCGCTGCTCACGCCGCGTCCGCCCGCGCTGCTGGTGCTGAACGAGCCCGAGACCAGCCTGCATCCCGACCTGCTGCCCGCGCTGGGGCGCCTCATCGCGCAGGCGGCGCGGCAGTCGCAGGTGATCGTGGTGTCGCACGCGGCGCGGCTCATCTCGGCGCTGGACGACAGCGACGGCATGCAGCCGGTGGTGCTGGAAAAGCGCTTCGGCGAGACCCGCATCGCGAATCTCGACATGAGCGAGATCCCGCGATGGGAGTGGCCTGCAAGATAGCGGACCTGCCTATTCGGCCTTCACCGACATCGTCTGGATGATGGTTTCCAGTTGCGCGCTCATCGGCAGGTTGATGCTCTCGCCCGATGGCAGCCTGCGCAGGAACCAGCGCTTGTACTGCCGCTCGATCTCGCCGTCTTCCGCGAGCACCTGGAAGGTGTCGACGACCACCTTGTTGAGCTGAGCATCGCCCTTGCGGTACATGATCCCGTAAGGGTCGTAGGAGAGGAAGTCGCCGACCACCTCGTAGTCGGCCTTCGCGGCATCCTTGGCGATCAGGCCGTAGAGCAGCACGTCGTCGGTGGCGAAGGCGTCGGCCTGGCCACTTTTTACGAGGCCGAAGGATTCGGCGTGGTCGCGCGCCACCTGCAGGTCGATGTTGAGCTTGAACTTCTGCGACAGCTCGCGCAGCGTCTTCTCGTTGGTGGTGCCGGCGGTCACCGCCACCTTGCGGTTGGCGAGGTCGCGGAAGGACTTGATCGGCGAGCCCTTCTTCACGAGCACCTTGGTGCCCGAAACGAACATCGTCGGCGAGAAGCTCACGCGCTTCTGGCGCTCGAGGTTGTTGGTGGTGGAGCCGCACTCCAGGTCGACCTTGCCGCTCGCGACCGCGTCGATGCGCGAGTCGGAGGTGACGGGCACCCACTTGATCGCGAGGCTCCTGTTGACCGCGTCCTCGATGGCCGTCACCAGCGCGCGGCACAGCTCGATCGAATAGCCGATGGGCTCGCCGCGCGCATTGAGGTAGGAGAACGGCACCGACGACTCGCGGTAGCCGATGGCGATGGTGCCGCTTTCGCGGGCCTTGGCCAGCGTGCCGGTGAGCTGCTCCTGCGCCCGCGCGGGAGCGGCGGGCAGTGCGGCAGCAAGAACCACGGCCGCCAGCAGGGCGGCGAAAGCGGATGGCAATGTGCCGATGCGCTTCATGGTGCTTCGGCTCAGGCGTGCGCCGGGTGGGCGAGGGTGGCGTTGGCTTCCTCGTCGAGCGCCTTGGCATTGACCTCGGCGTCGGCCTCCGAGAGCAGCTCGCCTTCCCATTTGGCGACCACAGCCGTGGCGATGGAGTTGCCCACCGCGTTCGTGGCCGAGCGGCCCATGTCGAGGAAGGTGTCCACGCCCAGGATGAGCAGCAGGCCGGCTTCGGGAATGTCGAAGTGGTTCAGCGTGGCGGCGATCACCACCAGCGAGGCGCGCGGCACGCCGGCCATGCCCTTGGAGGTGAGCATCAGGATCAGCAGCATCGTGATCTGCGTGCTGATCGGCATGTGGATGTTGTAGGCCTGCGCGATGAAGAGCACGGCGAAGGTGCAGTACATCATCGAGCCGTCGAGGTTGAACGAGTAGCCCATCGGCATCACGAAGCTGGAGATCTTGCGCTTCACGCCGAAACGGTCGAGCGCCTGCAGGATCTTCGGATAGGCCGCCTCGGAGCTGGCGGTGGCGAAGGACAGCAGGAAGGCTTCCTTGATGAGCACCAGCAGCTTGAGCACGCGCGGGCCCAGGAACAGGAAGCCCGCCAGGATCAGCACGCTCCACAGCACGAAGAGGCCAAGGTAGAAGTCGCCCATGAACACCGCGAACTTCAGCAGGATGCCCAGCCCGTTGACCGCCACCGTCGCGGCCATGGCGGCCAGCACGGCCAGCGGTGCGAGCTTCATCACGTAGCCCGTGATCTTGAGCATCGCGTGCGAGAGCTCCTCGATGGCGGCGACCAGCGTCTTCGCCTTGTCGCCCAGCGAGGCCAGGGCCACGCCGAAGAACATCGAGAACACCACGATCTGCAGGATCTCGTTGTTGGCCATGGCCTCGACGAAGGACTTCGGCACCGTGTGGCTCACGAAGTCCTTGAGCGTGAACTTGGCGGTGGCGAGGTTGGCCGAGGCGCCGATGTCCGGCAGCGGCAGCCCGAGGTTCTCGCCGGGCTTGAGCAGGTTGGCCATGACCAGGCCAATGACCAGCGAGATCAGCGAGGCGGTGAGGAACCAGCCGATGGCCTTGCCGAACACGCGGCCCACCGACTTGGCGTCGCCCATGTGCGCGATGCCCACCACCAGCGTGGAGAACACCAGCGGGCCGATCAGCATCTTGATGAGGCGCAGGAAGACGTCCGAGACGATGGAGACGTAGTCCGCGATTTCCTTGGCGGCCTTCTTGTCCGGAAAGCTGGTGAAGATCATGTAGCCGACGATGATGCCCAGCACCATCGCGATCAGGATCCATGCGGCCATCGGCAGCTTCTTCATTCGTATCCCCTTTTGTCGTGTGAGAGTGGTTTTTTCCGGGAGCGCGGGACCGGCCTGCACCTTGTCTCCCGATGCAGGCCGCCACAGGGTATCCAAGAAGGCCCCGGGCGCGCAATGGCCCGGGATGCCAGTTCCGTGCCACTGCACGGGCGCTGCCTACAATTCCTCACATGGAAACCAGCCTGATCGAGTTCCGCGGCCAGCCCGCCATGCGCGCCACGGGCGCCGACGGAAGTACCGTCACCATCGCACTGCATGGCGCCCATGTGCTCTCGTGGACCACGGCCGACGCCGTGGAAAGGCTCTACCTGAGCCCTCGCGCGGTGTTCGACGGGCAGGCAGCCATCCGCGGCGGCATACCCATTTGCTGCCCTCAGTTTAACCAGCGCGGCATGTTGCCCAAGCATGGCTTCATGCGCAATTTGCCTTGGGAAAACGCCCCTTCCGACGACCCTCAGACCCTGCGCCTGACCCTGCGCGACAACGAGGCCACGCGCAAGCTCTGGCCGCACTCTTTCGAGGCACGGCTGGATGCCGCCCTGAGCCCAGGTGGGCTGCGAACGGCGCTCGCTTTGGTCAACACCGATGCGTCGCCGTGGTCCTTCGCGGCCGCGCTGCACACCTATCTGCGCGTCGACGACATCGCCCAGGCGCGCCTCGAAGGCCTGCAGGGCGCCGATCGCTGGGATTCGCTGACCGACGAGCGCCATGCCGAAACGGCAGCGTCGCTGCATTTCGACGCCGAATTCGACAGCGTCTATGCCGCGCCCACCCAGCCGCTACGCTTGGCGCAACCCGGCGGCGCCCTCGAAATCTCGCAAAGCGCCACCTGCACCGAAACCGTGGTCTGGAACCCCGGTGCCGTGCTCGGTGCGAAACTCGCAGACATGCCCGAAGACGGCTGGCGCCACATGCTCTGCGTCGAGGCGGCCCGCATCGACGAGCCCGTGCTGCTGGCGCCCGGCGCCCAATGGCTGGGCTGGCAGCAGCTGCGCGTTCTCTGACTACCCCACCGGTTCCTTACCCCACCATGCTTGCCAAACGCATCATTCCCTGCCTCGACGTTACCGGCGGCCGTGTCGTCAAGGGCGTCAACTTCGTCGAACTGCGCGACGCCGGCGATCCGGTCGAGATCGCCGCGCGCTACAACGCGCAGGGCGCGGACGAACTCACCTTCCTCGACATCACCGCCACCAGCGACGGCCGCGACCTGATCCTGCCGATCATCGAAGCCGTGGCCTCGCAGGTTTTCATCCCTCTGACCGTGGGCGGCGGCGTGCGCACCGTGGCCGACGTGCGCCGGCTGCTCAATGCGGGCGCCGACAAGACCAGCTTCAACTCGGCCGCCATCGCCGATCCGCAGGTGATCAGCGACGCGTCGCAGAAGTACGGCTCGCAGTGCATCGTGGTCGCCATCGACGCCAAGCGCCGCAGCCCCGAGGAGGCCGCCACGCGCGGCGCGGGCTGGGACGTGTACAGCCACGGCGGGCGCAAGAACACCGGCCTGGACGCCGTCGAATGGGCCACCGAGATGGCGCGCCGCGGCGCCGGCGAGATCCTCCTGACCAGCATGGACCGCGACGGCACCAAGAGCGGCTTCGACCTGGAGCTGACCCGCGCGGTGAGCAACGCCGTGAACGTGCCGGTCATCGCCTCGGGCGGCGTGGGCAGCCTGGACGACCTGGCCGACGGCATCCAGACCGGCGGCGCCGACGCGGTGCTGGCCGCGAGCATCTTCCACTACGGCGAGCACACGGTGGGCGAGGCCAAGGCCCGCATGGCAGCGCGGGGCATTCCCGTGCGCATCGACCGCTGAATGACCCTGCCGGAGGCCCGCCGGACGCCTGTTCGAGGGTCTTTGGCCATCCCCGACAATACCGTCCATGAACTGGCTCGATGAAGTGAAGTGGGACGCGAACGGCCTGGTGCCCGTGATCGCGCAGGAACAGGGCAGCAACGACGTGCTGATGTTCGCCTGGATGAACCGCGAGGCGCTCGAGAAGACCGCCGAGCTGGGCCGTGCGGTGTATTTCAGCCGCTCGCGCAACAAGCTGTGGTTCAAGGGCGAGGAGTCGGGCCACGTGCAGACCGTGCACGAGATCCGCCTGGACTGCGACAGCGACGTGGTGCTGCTCAAGGTCACCCAGCTCGGCCACGAGCCCGGCATCGCCTGCCACACCGGCCGCCACAGCTGCTTCTTCAACAAGTACGACAACGGCGGCTGGAAGGCCGTCGAGCCCGTCTTGAAAGACCCGGAATCGATCTACAAGTGACGGCCACAGTGAACAACGACAGCACCTCCGACGCGCTCGCCCGCCTGGCCGCGGTCATCGAAAGCCGCCTGCCGGCACGCGGCGGCGACCCCGAGAAAAGCTACGTGGCGCGCCTGCTGCACAAGGGGCCGGACGCCTTTCTCAAGAAGATCGGCGAGGAAGCCACCGAGGTCGTGATGGCCGCCAAGGACGCCGACCATGGTGGCGACCGCTCGAAAATAGTGAACGAAGTGGCCGACCTGTGGTTCCACACCATGGTGGCGCTGGCGCACTACGGTTTTTCCCCGTCCGACGTCACTGCCGAGCTGGAGCGCCGCGAGGGCACCAGCGGCATCGAGGAAAAGGCGCTTCGCAAGGTGAAGGCGCGGGAATCCGAAGCCCCCAACGATTGAAAGGACACCTGCCATGGCCAACGACATCGTGAACGTGGAACCCGACGACTCGCTCAAGACCTGGGGCTGGGTCAGTTACATCCTGCACCTGATCGTGGCCATCGGCGCCGTCGTGCCGGGGGCGCAGGCCTCCGTGCTGCTCCTGCTGATCGCGCTGGTGATCGACTTCGTCAAGCGCGACGACGCGGCGGGCACCTGGCAGGCCTCGCACTTCAGCTGGCGCATCCGCTCGGTGCTCTGGGCGGGGCTGCTGTACATCGTCACCTCGTGGCTCTGGCTGCTGTTTCTCGTGCCGGGCTGGATTGCCTGGAGCCTGATCTCGCTGTGGTTCCTCTACCGGATCGTGAAAGGCATGATCCGGATGAACGACGGCCGTCCCATGGAACCCAAAGATGTCATCTGATCCGAACTGCGTCTTCTGCAAAATCATCGAGGGCAAGATTCCCTCCCGCAAGGTCTACGAGGACGAGGACCTGTTCGGCTTCCACGACATCGCGCCCTGGGCGCCGGTGCATTTCATGCTGGTGCCCAAGAAGCACATCGCCTCGATGGCGCAGCTGACGCCCGAGGATTCGGCGCTCATGGGCAAGATCATGACCCTGGCGCCCAGGCTGGCCCTGGAGCAGGGCTGCAGGCCTTATCCGGAGGGGGGCTTCCGCGTCGTGGTCAACACGGGCGCGGAGGGTGGGCAGGAGGTTCACCATCTCCATGTCCATGTCATGGGTGGCCCCCGGCCATGGCTTCGCGGCTGACGGGCATTAGGACAAACTGTCACATTCCGCCCGACTAAAATCGGACACATTCTTAGGAGTTCTCCATGGGTTCTTTTTCCATCTGGCACTGGCTGATCGTGCTGCTCGTCGTGGTCATGATCTTCGGCACCAAGAAGCTGCGGAACATGGGTTCGGATCTTGGAGGCGCCGTCAAGGGCTTCAAGGACGGCATGAAGGACGGCGCGTCCTCCGATGCCCCGGCCGCCTCTTCGGCCCCCGCCCAGCAGGTGACCGGCCAGCCGGCCAACAGCGACAAGTCGGCGATCGACGTCGAAGCGCGTCAGAAGTCCTGAGCACGGGCAGCAGCACGTGCTCGACCTCGGCATTGAGAAGCTGGCGCTGATCGGCGTCGTGGCGCTGATCGTCATCGGCCCGGAAAAGCTGCCGCGCGTGGCCCGCACCGTGGGCACGCTGCTGGGCAAGGCGCAGCGCTACGTGAACGACGTCAAGGCCGAAGTCAACCGCTCGATGGAGCTCGACGAGCTCCGCAAGATGAAGACCACCGTCGAGGATGCGGCGCGCGACGTCGAGCACAGCATCCACACGGGCGCGAGCGAGTTCGAGAAGCAGTTCAGCGGTTCGGGCGAAACCCTCTCGGCGCTGGCCGAACCCGAGCCGCCGCCGCCGCCGGTTTACAAGCACCCCCGCAAGAACTGGCGCCTGAAGCAGGGCGCCACGCCGCAGTGGTACAAGGCGCGCAACGGCGTGCGCACCAAGGCGCTCTCGGGCGCGGCGCGCGTCGCGCGCTTCCGTCCGCACAAGATCAACTAAGGGCCGGGCTCCCACTACCGCGCTCCCGGGCGCCGGCCGGCGTCACGCTATCTCCTCTTCTTCCCAATGGCCGATTCCGACAGCAAGAGCAAAGACAAAGAAGACGAGCTCGCGGGCACCGAACAGCCGTTCGTGGCGCACCTGGTCGAGCTTCGCGACCGGCTGCTCTACTGCGTCTACGGCCTCGTGGTCGCGGGCATCCTGCTGGCCATCTGGCCGGGCCCGGGCGGCCTGATCGACCTGATCGCGCTGCCGATCAAGGCGCACATGCCGCACGACGCGAAGCTGATCGCCATCGGCGTGTTCTCGCCCTTCTTCGTGCCGCTCAAGGTGCTGATGATGGCGGCCGTGCTCCTGGCGCTGCCCTGGCTCATGTACCAGGCGTGGATGTTCATCGCGCCGGGCCTCTACAGTCATGAAAAGCGTTTCGCGCTGCCGCTGATCTTCTTCGGCAGCCTGCTGGCCTATGCGGGCATCGCCTTCGTGCAGCTCTTCGTGCTGGACAAGATGTTCAGCTTCATTCAGCGCTTCGCGCCGGCCGCGGTGCAGGCGACACCCGACATTTCCTCCTACGTCGAGGCGATCCTGTCGCTCTACATCGCCTTCGGCGTGGCGTTCCAGGTGCCGATCGTCGTCATGCTGCTGGTGCGTTTCGAGATGGTGACCATCGAGAAGCTGAAGTCCTTCCGCGGCTACTTCATCGTGGTCGCGTTCGTCGTGGCCGCGGTGCTCACGCCACCCGACGTGGTCTCGCAACTGGCACTGGCCGTGCCCATGTGCCTGCTGTACGAGGTGGGCATCATCGGGGCCAAGTACTTCGCCAGCACTGGCAAGAAGCCCGAAGAAGAACAGAGCGCCGACTCGGCTTCCAGCTAGTTTCCAGGAGTCCGGCGGCAGTACTCAGCCCACGCTGTGGCCGTCAACGTCCCCAAGAAAATCCAGAAACACCGCGGAACCGGCTTTGCCGGGCCGCTGGTGTTGCCCCCGGAAGGGGGTTGGCGCAGCGACACGAAGTGCGCGAAGCCTGGGGGTGAACCTATTCCTGTTGATTGGGCACCTGCCGCACCGGGCTCTTCGGCCGCAGGCCCGGCGTCACGTCCAGTTCCATCTTGTCGCTGCCGCGCTGCAGCGCGAAGCGCGAGGTGCTGCCGGGCTTCAGGCCGGCCACCGCGGTCAGCAGGGCCTGCACGTTGTCCGTCTTCTTTTCGCCCACCGAGGTGATCACGTCGCCCGGGCGGATGCCTGCCTTGGCAGCGGGGCCGTTCTGCAGCACGCCGGTGATGATCACGCCCGCGTCGGCCTTCACGCCGAAGGTCTCGGCCAGTTCGGGCGACAGGTCGCTCGGCTCCACGCCGATCCAGCCGCGGCGCACCTGGCCTTCCTTGACGATGCCCTCGAGCACGATCTTGGCCATCGACACCGGAATGGCGAAGCCGATGCCCATGCTGCCGCCCGAGCGCGAGTAGATCGCGGTGTTGATGCCCTGCAGGTTCCCGTTCACGTCGATCAGCGCGCCGCCCGAGTTGCCTGGGTTGATGGCCGCGTCGGTCTGGATGAAGTTCTCGAAGTTGTTGATGCCCAGCTGGTTGCGGCCCAGCGCCGACACGATGCCGCTGGTCACGGTCTGGCCCACGCCGAAGGGGTTGCCGATGGCCAGCACCTGGTCGCCGACCTGCAGGCCGTCGGAGTCGCCCAGCACGATCACGGGCAGCTTGTCGAGCTCGATCTTCAGCACCGCCAGGTCGGTGTCGGGGTCGGTGCCGATCACCTTGCCGCGGGTGTGGCGGCTGTCGTTGAGCGTCACCTCGATCTCGTCGGCGCCTTCCACCACGTGGTTGTTGGTGAGGATGTAGCCGTCCGGGCTCACGATCACGCCGCTGCCCAGGCCCACCTGGGGCTGGTCGTCCTGGTCGCCGAAGAAGAAGCGGAACCACGGGTCGTTGCTGCGCGGGTGGCGCTGCGCGGCCTTGCTGGTGTTGATGCTCACCACCGCCGGAGAAGCCTTCTTGGCCGGCGCGCTCAGGCTGCCGGGCGCCGCGATGTTCGGGTTGCTCGCTGGCGCTTCGACGATGGAGACCACCCCGCCCAGCGAGGTCGCGCGCTTGTTGATCCACTCGGGCTTGAGCGTCGCGACGACGAAGTAGGCCGCCAGCAGGACGGTCACGGCTTGGGCAAATAGCAGCCAGGTGCGTTTCATGAAAGATTGGTGAAAAAGGCGTTGGAAGACCGCATGCAGCGCGGCAATGTTGTCAATTGTCCCTCAACCGGGCGGACCAGAACCCGCTCCGGCCGGTCGAGATTCGGGCCGCCGGGGGACGTGAATCCGGGTTAACACTTAGGATTACGGGTCGGCCCCACCCGGTCCGTCTGTTTTCCGGCCCCCGTGCCGCCTATCCGGCGGCTGCGGCCAGGCCTTCCGTCGGCGCGCCATTCTTCCGTTTTCTCACCCGGTCCTGCGGGCTGGCGCGCGGCCAAGACCTTCCTGCCAGCCATGACTTCAGAAGCAACCTTTCCGGACGGCGCGCAGCCGGTGCCGGCGCGCACGCTCGGTTCGAGCGATTACAAGACCCTCGGCCTGTCCGCCCTCGGCGGCACGCTGGAGTTCTACGACTTCGTCATCTACGTGTTCTTCGCCACCGTTCTGGGGGCGCTGTTCTTCCCGGCCGACATGCCCGACTGGCTGCGCCAGCTGCAGACCTTCGGCATTTTCGCGGCCGGTTACCTCGCGCGCCCGGTCGGCGGCATCGTCATCGCGCATTTCGGCGACATCTTCGGCCGCAAGCGCATGTTCACGCTGTCGATCTTCCTGATGGCGGCGCCCACGCTGGTGATCGGCCTGCTGCCGACCTACGCGAGCATCGGCGTCGCGGCGCCCCTGCTGCTGCTGGCGATGCGCGTGCTCCAGGGCGCGGCCATCGGCGGCGAAATGCCCGGCGCCTGGGTGTTCGTGGGCGAGCACGTGCCGGGCAAGCGCTACGGCCTGGGCATCGGTGTGCTGACTTCGGGCATCACCGGCGGCATCCTGCTGGGCTCGCTGATCGCGGTGGCCATCAACCGCCACTACTCGCCCGAGCAGGTGAGCGACTTCGCGTGGCGCATCCCCTTCATCCTGGGCGGCGTGTTCGGGCTGGTGTCGGTGTACCTGCGCCGCTTCCTGCACGAGACGCCGGTGTTCAAGGAGCTGGCCGGTCGCCGCAGCGCCTCGCGCGAGCTGCCGCTGCGCACCGTGCTGCGCGAGCACCGCCTGGCCTGCGTGTACGTCGGGCTGCTGACCTGGGTGCTGTCGGCCGCCATCGTGGTCGTGGTGCTCTACACGCCCACCTATCTGCAGAAGGTGCATCACATTCCTGCCGCCATGGCGCTGGAAGCCAACGCGCTCGCCACGCTGACGCTCACGCTGGGCTGCGTGCTGGCCGGCTGGGCCAGCGACCGCATCGGCACCCGCACCGTGATGCTGATCGGCTGGGGCGGCCTGCTCGTCACGGCCTACCTGTTCTACAGCGGCCTGCCCGGGACGCCGGCGACGCTCTTCTGGCACTACGGCCTGGTGGGCTTGTTCGTGGGCACCATCGCCACGGTGCCGATCGCGGGCGTGCGCGCCTTTCCGGCGCCGGTGCGCTTCACCGGGCTCTCCTTCGCCTACAACATGTCGTATGCGGTCTTCGGCGGGCTCACGCCGGTGATTCTGACGCTCTGGCTGCAGCACGACACGATGGCGCCCGCGCACTACGTGGCGGCGCTGGCCGCGCTGGGCTTCCTGCTGGCGCTGCTGCCCCTGGCCGCGCGCGGCCATGCGATGCGCGACGGTGGCGTGGCGCCCGCGCACGGCGCGACAATGGGGCGATGAGCACAACCCGCCACGAACTGCTTCACGCACTCGACCTGCTGCTGGCCCCCGGGCGCTTCAAGGACTACGGACCGAACGGCCTGCAGGTCGAAGGGCGTACCGTGGTGCGAAAGATCGTCTCGGGCGTGACCGCCAGCCGTGCGCTGATCGAGGCCGCGATCGGCGCCGAGGCCGACGCAATCTTCGTCCACCACGGCCTGTTCTGGCGCGGCCAGGACGGCCGCGTCACCGGCTGGATGAAGCAGCGCCTCGGCCTGCTGCTGGGCCACGACATCAATCTCTTCGCCTATCACCTGCCGCTCGACGCGCACCCCGAACTGGGCAACAACGCCCAGCTCGGCCTGAAGCTGGGGCTCGTGGCGCATTCCGGCCCTGGAGGCCGCTTCGGCGAACAGGAGCTGGGCTTCATCGGCACGCAGGAAGGCGGCGGGAGCTTCGACAGTGCCAAGGCGCTGGCCACCCACGTCGAGAGCGTGTTGAAAAGACCGGTGACGCTGGTCGAGCCGGCGCAGCGTGCCGTGAGGAACATAGCGTGGTGCACCGGCGGCGCGCAGGGCTACTTCGAAGCCGCCATCGCGGCCGGTGCCGATGCCTTCATCACCGGCGAGATCTCTGAGCCGCAGGCCCACTACGCGCGCGAGATGGGCGTGGCCTTTCTCGCCTGCGGGCATCACGCCACCGAGCGCTATGGCGCGCCCGCGGCGGCCGCGCACGTGGCTGCGCAACTCGGGCTGAAGCACGAGTTCATCGACATCGACAACCCGGCATGAGCACCCCCATTGCCATCACCTTGGGTGACCCCGCGGGCATCGGGCCGGAAATCATCGTCAAGGCATTCCGCGACGCGCCCGATGCCACCCATGGCACCTTCGTTGCCGGCGACGTGGGCATGCTGCGCAAGGCATCACAGGCCCTGACCGCCGATGGCCGGCCGGGCTGGCCGGTGCTGGAAATCGAATCCGTCGCCGAGGCCGCGACCGTACCGCCGGGCTGCATTCCGGTGCTGCAGGTGATCGCGCCGCCCAAGGGCATCGAAACGGGCCGCATCAGCGCCGAGGCCGGCCGTGTGGCGGGCGAGTGCGTGGTGTGGGCCGCGCGGGCCGCGTTGCGCGGGGAGATCGGCGCCCTCGTGACCGCGCCGCTGCACAAGGAAGCGCTGTCGGCCGCCGGCTTTCCGTACCCCGGCCACACCGAGCTGCTGCAGGCGGAGGCGGCCGCGCACCTGGGGCGCACCGTCGCCGACGTGCCGGTGCGCATGATGCTGGCCAACGACGAACTGCGCACAGTGCTCGTCAGCATCCACATGTCGCTGCGCAAGGCCATCGAGGCGGTGCGCTTCGAGGGTGTGCTGGAGACCCTGCGCATCACGCACCGCGCGCTGAGCCACGCGCTGGGCCGCGCGCCGCGCATAGGCGTGGCGGGTCTCAACCCGCATGCGGGCGAGGGTGGGCTGTTCGGTTCGGAAGAGCGGGAAATCATCGCGCCGGCCGTCGAGGCTGCGCGCGCCGAAGGCATCGACGCCAGCGGGCCTCATGCGCCCGACACCGTCTTCATGCGCGCGCGCGCCAAGGCCGGCGTGCCGTCCAGCGGCGAATTCGACGTGGTGATCGCGATGTACCACGACCAGGGCCTGATCCCGGTCAAGTACCTGGGCGTGGAGAAGGGCGTCAACGTGACGCTGGGGCTGCCGCTGGTGCGCACCAGCCCCGATCACGGCACCGCGTTCGACATCGCGGGAACGGGGCTGGCCGATGCCTCGAGCCTTGTCGAGGCGCTGCGCATGGCCCGGGTGCTCGGGGGCGTTTGATCAGGAGCGTTTGAGGCTGTCGCGGATCTCGCGCAGCAGCACCACGTCTTCGGGTGTTTCAGGGGCTGCGGCGGGCGCCGGCTCTTCGCTGCGCTTCAGGCGGTTGATCTGCTTGACCATCATGAAGATGATGAAGGCGAGGATCACGAAGTTGACGGCGATGGTGATGAAGTTGCCGTACGCCAGCACAGGAACGCCTGCCTTCTTCAGGTCGGCCAGCGTGTTCGCCACCCCTGGCGGCACGGTGCCCAGCACCACGTAGAGATTCGAGAAATCGAGCTTGCCGAACACCACGCCCACCAGCGGCATGATGATGTCGGCCACGAGCGAGTCGACGATCTTGCCGAAGGCGGCACCGATGATCACGCCGACCGCGAGGTCGATGACGTTGCCCTTGACGGCAAATTCCTTGAATTCACTGAGGATGCTCATGATTCAAAAGGCTGCTGGAGCTCTGCTGTTGAAGGAGAGCCGAGTATGCCCGCGATTGCTCACTTCTCCAGCGCACGCGGTACCACATCGACATGCGCAGCCGGCAACCCTTCACGACTGCGCGCGGCAATCTGCCTGTAGCCGTCTTCCAGGTGGCGCACGAAGCGCGGCGTGTCGAAGTAGCCGCTGCGCGTGTCCTTGGCCCGCGCGAGCCGCGAGCGCAGCGAGGCGAGCTCCTCGGGGTGCGTGGCGTAGTGGATGGCCTTGCTCACGTATTCCGCGTGGTTCGTGGCCACCAGCTCCGGCAGTCCGATGGCATGCAGCAGGCTGCCCGCCATGCGCGACACCATCGTCGTGCCCGTAAGCGCCAGCAGCGGCACGCCCGACCACAGCACGTCGTTCGCGGTGGCACCGCTGCTGTAGGGAAAGGTGTCGATGAACAGGTCGGCCAGGCCGATGCGCGCCAGGTGCTGGTCGACCGGCATGCGCGGCGACACGATCAGCCGCTGGGCCGGCAGGCCCGCCTTCTCCCATTGCGCGCGCAGGTTCTGCTCGAAGCCGTTCGGGCCCTGCGCCAGCCACAGCACCGAGTTCGGAATGCCCTGCACGATGCGCACCCATGCCTCGAAGGTCTCGGGCTGGATCTTGAACGACTGCGAGAAGTTGCACAGCACGAAGGCGTCGTCGGGCAGGCCGTGTTCGGCGCGCGTGGGCCTGTGCGGGTTGGTCGGGCGCTTGGTGTCGATGACCTGGAAGGTCTCGGGCAGGCGCAGCAGCTTCTCGGAGTAGCAGTCTTCCGTGCCCGGCGGCGAGAGGAAGTTGTCGGACACCAGGTAGTCGTAGTTGGGCGTGCCGCTGGTGCCCATGTAGCCCAGCCACATGAGCTGCGCGGGTGCCGCGTGGTAGGCCATCACCTGGGGCTTGGCTCCGCGCGTGTCGCCCGAGAGGTCGACAAGGATGTCGATCTCGTCGTCGCGGATGCGCTCGGCCATCTGCTGGATCGACTGGCCCTGCAGGTCGACGAAATGCTCGACCGATGAAGCGATGCGCGCCCGCGCGGGGTGGCCGTCGTCGGGGCCGTAGGAATACACGAAGACTTCGAACTCCTTGCGGTCGTGCTGGCCGTAGAGCTCGGCCGTCAGGTGCGCGACCGGGTGGTTGCGGAAGTCGAACGAGAAGTAGCCCACGCGGATGCGCGGCGAGGTGCGGCGCGCGCCAGCGTCGGCAAAGGGCCGGATGGCCGCGTTGCGGTCGGCCAGCAGGGCGGAGCGCTGCGTCCAGTTCATGAGGCGGCGCGCGTCGTCGTAGTTCGACATCAGGATGAACGACGAAACCGTCTGGTCGTTGCTCGGGTTGTCGAGCAGCGCCGCGATGCGCTCGCGCAGCTCGGGCACGCCGCTCCAGTCGGCGATGTGCGCCTTCTCGCCCAGCATCCACACCATGGCGGGCATGAAGTCGGGGTCGTCGCGCAGGCACTGCTCGAACTCCGCGATGGCTTCCTTCGACTGGCCGGCCATCACGTAGGTCACGCCCAGGTTGCAGCGCGCGAGCACTTGGCGCGGATGCACCTCGAGCGCTCGCTTCAGCACCTCGATGGCGGTGTCGAAGCGGCCCAGGCGGAAGTTCACCGTGCCCAGGTTGTTCAGCAGCAGCTCGTGCTCGGGCAGGCTTTCGAGCGCCAGCCTGTAGAGCTCGGCCGATTCGCCGAAGCGCATCGACACGCCTTCGAGCGCGCCGCACACGCCGTAGAGCGCGGCCACGCCCTCGGGGTCGGACAGCGCCTTGTGGCGCTCCTCGGCCGGCCAGTTGCGCATGGCGCGCTGCATGGGCGCGATGGCTTCCTCGATGCGGCCGCAGGCCTGCAGCGCCCTGGAGAGCATGAAGGCGGCCTCGCAGTCCATCGGATCGGCGGCGGCCTGCTCGTACGAGCCGAGCGCGGCGGCCCAGTCCTTCTGGTGCGCGCGGATCTTGCCGATGTTCTTGTGCGCGGCGGCATAGCCGGGGTCCAGCGCCAGAGCCTGGCTGAACTGCGCGATCGCCTCGTCGAAGCGGTCCTGCTCCATGTCGATGGCGCCGGCGTTGTTCCATGCGGCGGGTGCCTGCGGCGCGAGCCGCGTGGCCTCGGCGGCGGCCTCGCGCGCCTGGCGGAACTTCTTCTGCTGGCGGTAGACCGCCGACAGGTTCACGTAGGCCTCGGGATAGTTGGGCTGCGCCTTGATTGCGCGACGCAGATCCTGCTGCGCCTCGGCCGGCAGGCCCATGTGCATGAAGATCGTCGCGCGGGTGTTGAAGTAGAAGTGGTGCGGCGAGCGCGCGATGGCCCGGTTCACGTAGTTCAGCGCCAGCTTCGGGCGGCCTTGCCGGTACAGCGCCTCGCCGCTCAGATGCAGCGCGTCGGCATGATCGGGAAAGAGCGACAGCAGCGCTTCGTAGACCTGCAAGGCCTCGGCGAAGCGGCCCACGCGATGCAGCGCCAGTCCCTGCTCCAGGAGCTGGCCGGCGTTCGCGGCCGGAATGGAGGGAGCGGGAGCGAGAGAAGGTGGGTTCATGAATCCGCGTGATGGACGGGTCGGCACAGGAGAGGGCCGCCGCTTCGGCGCCGGCCTTCGCGCGCAGCAGGGAGCCATGAAAAAGGCCGGTTACCCAGTATAGGGGCCGGCCTTTCGTTTGCATCCGCTGGCAATCCCGCGGCGCGCACGCTGGCGCCACGGGAGTGCCGGGCCGGATTACCAGGACCAGGAGGCGCCGATGCCGCCGCCGACCTTGCCGCTGCTGCCGCTGCCGATGTTGACCTTGATCTGCGCGCCTTCGCCGATGCGGAAGCTGGCGGCTGCCGCGATGGCCGAGCGGCCGTCGAAGGAGCCCACGCCCACGCCGATGCCGAAGCTCTTGCCCGCTTCGAGCGCCGGCACCGAGGCCGCGGCCAGCGCGATGGCCGCGCCGGTGCTGCTGGTCTTGCGCATGTCCTGCACCTCGTTGCGGACCTGGTTCAGCTGCGACATGTTCGCGGCGTCCGTCGGCAGGATGCCGGGGGCCACGTTCTGCACGCGGCCGTTGGCGACCATGCCGTTGCCCGCCGTGATGGTGCCGCCCGCGGTCACGTTGCCGGTGACGTTGACCGTGCCCGCGTTCAGCGTCGTGACGTTGCCGGTCACGGCGTTGATCGTGGTGATGTTGCCGGTCTGCGTGTTCAGCACCGTGATGTTGCCGTTGGCCGCAGTGATCGTCTGGAAGTTGCCGGTGGTGGCATTCACCGTGCTGGCGTTCACCGTCGTGGCGCTGACCGTGCCGGCGGTCAGGGCGTTGACCGTGGCGCTGGCAGCCGACAGGTTGGTGGTACTCACGTTCGTCGCGCTCAGCGTGTTGATCGTGCCGCGGCTCGCCGTCAGGTTGGTCGTGCTGACGTTGGTGGCGCTCAGCGTGTTGATCGTGCCGGCGTTGGCTGTCAGGTTGGTCGTGCTGACGTTGGTGGCGCTCAGCGTGTTGATCGTGCCGCTGTTGGCCGTCAGGTTGGTGGTGCTCACGTTGGTGGCGCTCAACGTGTTGATCGTGCCGTTGTTGGCCGTCAGGTTGGTCGTGCTGACGTTGGTGGCGCTCAGCGTGTTGATCGTGCCGTTGTTGGCGGTCAGGTCCGTGGTGCTGACATTGGTCGCGCTCAACGTATTGATCGTGCCGTTGTTGGCGGTCAAGTCCGTGGTGCTGACGTTGGTGGCGCTCAGCGTGTTGATCGTGCCGTTGTTGGCGGTCAGGTCCGTGGTGCTGACGTTGGTGGCGCTCAACGTGTTGATCGTGCCGTTGCTGGCGGTCAGGTCCGTGGTGCTGACATTGGTTGCGCTCAGCGTGTTGACGGTGCCGTTCGATGCAGACAGGTTGGTGGTGCTGACATTTGTCGAGCTCAGTGTGTTGATGGTGCCGTTCGACGCCGTCACGTTGGTGGTGCTGACGTTGGTGGAGGTCAGCGTGGCGATGCTGCCGGTGTTCGACGTCAGGTTGGTGGCGTCGATGTTGGTCGAGGTGATGCCGGTCGCCAGCACATTCGTCGAGGTGACGCCGGTCGCCAGGATGTTGGTCGAGGTCAGCGACTGGATCGTGCCGTTGCTCGACGACACGCTGCCGGAGGTCAGGCTGCCGGTGCTGATGGTGCTGGCCGTGATGCTGGTCGAGCTCAGCGTGTTGATCGTGCCGCTGCCGGCGGAAAGATTCGTGGCCGTGACGTTGGCAGAAGACACGGTGCCAGCGGTGATGCTGCCCGCGGACACGGTGCCCGAACTGATGCTGGAGGAGGTCAGGTTGGTGACCGTGCCGCTGCCGGCGGAGAGGTTCGTGGCCGTGACGTTGGCAGAAGACACGGTGCCGGCGGTGATGCTGCCTGCGGATACGGTGCCCGAGCTGATGCTGGAGGAGGTCAGGTTGGTGACCGTGCCGCTGCCGGCGGAAAGGTTCGTCGCCGTGACGTTGGCAGAAGACACGGTGCCGGAGGTGATGCTGCCCGCGGATACGGTGCCTGCGGTGAGCGTCGCCGTGCTGATGCTGGTCGAAGTCAGATTGGTGGCGGTCGCAGACGTCGTGCTGAGACTTGTCGTGGTCACCCGAGTCGCTGTGATGCTCGTCGTGGAGATGCTCGTTGCCGTCAGGTTGGGGGTGGAGATTCCGTCGTCGGAAGTCAGAAGCCCGTTATTTGGTCCACCCACGACGTTGACGTTGTTTCCGCCGACCTGCACCTGGGCGTATGCCACCGGCAGAGTCATCACGTAGCCGGCACCTACGAGCACCGAAGCGAGAAGCCGGCTCACAGCCGGACGGCGAACAATGAAAGAGCGGACACTGGAGCGCTGGGATGTAGTCATTTGGACTTTCTTCCTTGAAGAAATCAGTTGCCATTTCTGGTCTTTCACACGCCCTCGTCGCGTGAAAGCAGGGTTGGGCTTCATCGAGTTACCCAATGCAACCGATGCTAGGAATCGAGGTCTTCGCTGAACATCACCGGTATCCGTAGTTATGGATGTATGCATGTCGACGGCACGCCATCGACGCATGCATACATAGCCTGCAAAGCCAATGCACATGCGGGTTTGCGGCCATCGCATGAATCGCGTATTGACGTTTGGAGATGTGGTCTCGCACGCGTTTCGCGTGTCGCGGTGCTACGTAACAGGCGCGGTAACCCGCACGTAACAACGGCCTGAAAACGGCCTTCACAAGGCCTTCGCGCGAGCTCGTTCTTCAGCTCGTTTCGGGCAATTTCTTCAATGAAATCAAAGTACTACACGCGTCCTTGCGTGATGTACGCCGACGCTCGTCCGAGTGGGCATCGTTCCTGCGGTATCTGAAACGAAAGACAACATTTCGAAGCTACCCACGGGTGGCGAAAGAGCCAGAGGACGTCGCGTGATCAATTTTTTCTTGGACATCGTCAACGGCATCAGCGCATGCAGCACGGACCAGGTCCGCTGCGGCAAGGCAGGAGAAGACGCAGCAGGAGCGCGGACATGGAAATGAACATCCACTACACCTCCTCGGCCGCATCGACGCCGGTACCCACGGCAGCGCAGTTGTATGGCGGCGTCTTCCATGCCGCGCTGGTCGTCGCGGACGACGCTGCCTGCGCCGACCGCATGCGGCGCATCCTCTGCGAGCTCGCGCCGCATCGCCGCGTGGTGGTCGCATCGGGCCGGGCCGAGGCGTTCAATCTGCTGGCGGCATTGCCCTATGACCTGGTGCTGGTCGACATGCGGCTGCCGGGAAGCGACGGTGCCGCCGTTCTTCATCATGTGCGCCAGACCTATCCGCGCGTCGAGAGCATCGGCATGTCGGCGTCCGACGACCAGCAGCAGGTGAATGCCGCGATCGCGGCCGGCGCCATCGGGTATCTGCTTACCGAAGCCGACGACGCGGAACTCGCCTATCTGCTGCGCTCCATCGAACGCGGAGGCTCGCCGATGGATTCGCGCATCGCGCGGCGCATCCTCGGTTCGATCGCAGCGTCCGCGAAGGCGCGCACGATCGAGGCCATCCGCGTGCAGGGCCAGCCGCCGCAACAGCAGCAGAAGCACAAACAGCAGCCGCAGGGAGAAGCTTCCGATTCCAGGCTGCCGCAGGGCCTGCTGTCGCCGCGCGAACTCAAGGTGCTGCGCCTGATCGCGCAGGGCTGGAGCAACCGGCAGATCGCCGAAGCGGTGTACCTGTCGGTCAATACCATCGAGTTCCACGCGAAGAGCATCTATCGCAAGCTCTCGGTCAAGTCGCGGACCCAGGCGGTCCACGAGGCGATGCAGCACGGACTGCTGAACTGAAGTCCCCGCGGCGACAGTCTTCGTCGCCCTGTGCAGCCCCTGGCGGGCGCCCGCGGACGCGGCGCGCCCCGCCCGCGGCCGCCGGCCATGCGCATGGCGGCCATTGAATATCCTTACAGCGCCCCGCTACAATCGCGGGTTGACTCCTGCTCCAGCGAAGAAGACAAGAGGATCCCCATGAGTGACATGACCTCCGGCTCGCACCGGATCGACACCAGCAAGCGCACGTGGTTGATTGCATCCAGCTGCGCTGGCGTGGCGGGCGGCGTGGCCACCGCCATCCCCTTTGTTAGCACTTTCCAGCCTTCCGAGAAGGCCAAGGCTGCGGGTGCTGCGGTCGAGGTCGATATCTCGGGCCTCAAGGTCGGCGAGAAGATCACCGTCGAATGGCGGGGCAAGCCGGTCTGGATCCTCAAGCGCTCCCCCGAGCAGGTCGCGGAACTCCCCAAGCTCGACGGCCAGCTGGCCGATCCCCTCTCCAAGCGTCACCCCGACGAATTCACCCCCAAGTACGCACAGAACGAGCACCGCTCCATCAAGCCCGACGTGCTCGTCGTGGTCGGCATCTGCACCCACCTGGGTTGCTCGCCGACCGACCGCTTCCAGGCCGGTCCGCAGCCTTCGCTGCCGAACGACTGGGAAGGCGGCTTCCTCTGCCCCTGCCACGGTTCCACTTTCGACCTGGCCGGCCGGGTCTTCAAGAACAAGCCTGCGCCCGACAACCTGCCGGTGCCGCCGCACATGTACCTGTCGGACACCAAGCTCCTGATCGGTGAAGACTCCAAGAAGGCCTGAGGCGGAAGAAGAACATGGCTGAATTCCACGAGATTTCCCCCAACGCACCCGCCGGCGCCAAGCTGCTGAACTGGGTCGACAACCGTTTCCCGCTGAGCAAGCTGTGGAACGACCAGTGGGGCAAGTACTACGCGCCGAAGAACTTCAACTTCTGGTACATCTTCGGCTCGCTGGCGATGCTGGTCCTGGTGATCCAGATCGTTACCGGCATCTTCCTCGTCATGCACTACAAGCCCGACGCGAACCAGGCGTTCGCATCGGTCGAGTACATCATGCGCGACGTGCCGTGGGGCTGGCTGATCCGCTACATCCACTCGACGGGCGCCTCGGCGTTCTTCATCGTGGTGTACCTGCACATGTTCCGCGGCCTCATGTACGGCAGCTACCGCAAGCCGCGCGAGCTGATCTGGGTGTTCGGCTGCGCGATCTTCCTGTGCCTGATGGCCGAGGCCTTCATGGGCTACCTGCTGCCCTGGGGCCAGATGTCCTACTGGGGCGCCCAGGTGATCGTGAACCTGTTCGCCGCCATTCCCTTCGTCGGCCCCGACCTGGCCCTGCTGATCCGCGGCGACTACGTGGTGAGCGACGCCACGCTGAACCGCTTCTTCAGCTTCCACGTGATCGCCGTGCCGCTGGTGCTGCTCGGCCTGGTGGTGGCCCACCTGATCGCGCTGCACGAAGTGGGCTCGAACAACCCCGACGGCATCGAGATCAAGGCCAACCGCGGCCCCGACGGCCATCCGCTGGACGGCATTCCGTCGCATCCGTACTACACCGTGCACGACATCTTCGGCGTGGTGGTGTTCCTCACGATCTTCTCGGCGGTGATCTTCTTCGCCCCCGAGGCGGGCGGCTACTTCCTCGAATACAACAACTTCATCCCGGCCGACTCGCTGAAGACGCCGAACCACATCGCCCCGGTGTGGTACTTCACGCCGTTCTATTCGATGCTGCGCGCGACCACCGACGACATGGTCAACGTGTTCTCGCTGATCATCGCCGCGGCCGCCATCTGGAACTTCGTCAAGGGCAAGTCGGGCATGGGCCTGAAGATCGCGGGCATCGTCGTCGCGGCCGTGGTGATCTTCCTGCTCAAGACCTTCGACGCCAAGTTCTGGGGCGTGGTCGTCATGGGCGGCTCGGTCATCATCCTGTTCTTCCTGCCGTGGCTCGACCACAGCGAAGTCAAGTCGATCCGCTACCGTCCGGGCTGGCACAAGTATGTGTACGGCCTCTTCGTTTTCTTCTTCCTGATCCTGGGCTACCTGGGCATCCAGCCTCCCGGCGTCTGGGGCGAACTGGCCATCGGTTCGTTCAAGCTGGACATCGCGCAGACCATCTCGCAGATCGGCACGCTCGTGTACTTCGGCTTCTTCCTGCTGATGCCGTGGTGGAGCCGCAAGGGCGAATTCAAGACCGTGCCCGAGCGCGTGGTCTTCGCCGCCCATTGATGAGAACCAGAAGCCAAGAGAGCTGAGAGAAACACGATGAAGAAAAGCATTTCCGGCTGGCTCGCGGTCCTGGGTCTCGCGCTGGGCCTGACCTTCTCCGCGGCGGCATCGGCCGAGTCCGGGGGGCTCGCGTGGGACAAGGCCCCCAACAAGACGAACGACGTGAGCGCGCTGCAGAACGGCGCCAAGCTCTTCGTCAACTACTGCCTGAACTGCCACTCGGCCGCCTTCATGCGCTACAACCGCCTGCAGGACATCGGCATCACCGAGCAGCAGATCAAGGACAACCTTCTGTTCACGACCGACAAGGTCGGCGAGACCATGAAGGCCAACATCGACGCGCGCCAGGCCAAGGACTGGTTCGGCACCACGCCGCCCGACCTGACGCTGGTCGCGCGCTCGCGCGCCGGCCACGGCGGCACTGGCGCCGACTATCTCTATACCTACCTGCGCACCTACTACCGCGACGAAACCAAGGCCACCGGCTGGAACAACCTCCTGTTCCCGAGCGTCGCCATGCCGAACCCCCTGTGGGAACTGCAGGGCGAGCGCCGCCCGGTCTACACCAAGGTCGAACAGCACGGCCACGAAACCGAAGTGTTCAAGGGCTGGGAGCAAGTCACTCCCGGCACCATGACGCCCGTGCAATTCGACAATGCGGTCGGCGACCTGGTGAGTTACCTGCAATGGATGGCCGAACCGGCTCAGAACACCCGCGTGCGCATCGGCGTGTGGGTGCTGCTGTTCCTGGCCATGTCGGTGGTATTCGTGTGGCGGCTGAACGCCTCGTACTGGAAAGACGTCAAGTAGTTCCGTGCACGCCGACCGGATACCTTCGGGCATCCGGTCCCACAGAGTGGGTTGCCAACGCGACCCACTCTTTTTGATTTTTAGGAGTCTCTCGCCATGATGGTCTTGTATTCAGGAACGACCTGCCCCTTTTCCCACCGCTGCCGCTTCGTGTTGTTCGAAAAGGGCATGGACTTCGAGATCCGCGACGTCGATCTCTACAACAAGCCCGAAGACATCAGCGTGATGAACCCGTACGGCCAGGTGCCGATCCTGGTCGAGCGCGATCTGATCCTGTACGAGTCGAACATCATCAACGAGTACATCGACGAGCGCTTCCCGCATCCCCAGTTGATGCCCGGCGACCCGGTCGACCGCGCCCGCGTGCGCCTGTTCCTGCTCAACTTCGAGAAGGAACTGTTCGTGCACGTCTCCACCCTCGAGAACCGCACCACCAAGGGCAACGAGAAGGCGCTCGAAAAGGCCCGCTCGCACATCCGCGACCGCCTCACGCAGCTGGCGCCCGTGTTCCTCAAGAACAAGTACATGCTGGGCGACAACTTCTCGATGCTCGACGTGGCCATCGCTCCGCTGCTGTGGCGCCTCGACTACTACGGCATCGACCTCAGCAAGAACGCCGCGCCGCTGCTGAAGTACGCCGAACGCATCTTCTCGCGCCCGGCCTACATCGAAGCACTGACCCCGTCCGAAAAGGTCATGCGAAAGTAATTAAGATCGCCCCCAGGCTTCGCGCACTTCGTGTCGCTTCGCCAACCCCCTTCCGGGGGCAACACCTGCGGCCCGGCAGAGCCGGTTCCGCGGTGTTCCGCGAAGAGACGGCGGCCTGCCCGAGGCTGCGATTTCGCGATTGCACGGTACCAATTTCATGATCAACGCGCTCGAGTCGTCCTCCACCCGCCCGTACCTCATCCGGGCGCTGTACGAATGGTGCACCGACAACGGCTTCACGCCCTACGTCGCGGTGCAGGTCGACGAAACCGTGCAGGTCCCGCGCGAGTACGTGAAGAACGGCGAGATCGTGCTCAACATCAGCTTCGACGCGACCAGTTCGCTCAAGCTCGGCAACGACTTCATCGAGTTCAAGGCTCGCTTCGCGGGCACTGCGCGTGAAATCAGCGTGCCGGTGGGGCGCGTGATCGCGATCTACGCGCGCGAGAACGGGCAGGGCATGGCGTTTCCCGCGCCGGCTCCGGCCGTTTCGTCGGATGGCAACGTCGATGCTCCGATGCCCGTCCAGGCACCTGCGCGAGCGCCGCTGCGCGATGCTTCGCGTGGCAGTGGCTCCGAAGGCGATGCCGGCAAGATCGTCCACCTGGTGACGGGCGAAGACGGCAGCGAGACAGTCGATGCCGGCGCGCCCACCGACCCAGTCGACGAACCGCCGCGCCCGCCGTCGGGTGGCGGCGCCCGGCCGTCGCTCAAGCGCATCAAGTAGGCGGTCGCGAATGGCGCCTGGCCGGACCAGTCGGTACCGCCACTAGAATCACGCATTGGAATTCAGCCGCTTTAGCTCAATTGGTAGAGCACCCGCCTTGTAAGCGGAAGGTCGTCAGTTCGATTCCGACAAGCGGCACCACAAAAAGGACCCCTGAGCCCGGAACGGCTCAGGGGTTTTTCTTTTTCTTGTCCTCAGGCTTGCTGCGTCGACGCTGATTGCGTCACGCCCTGCATCAGCAGCCCAGTGTCGATTCGGTACACATCCGATTTTCATGCTCCATGGGCTCGATAGCGCTTTGCCGCAACGCAGGGCGGCCGTGGCGCCTTCGGACTGTATGGACAGCATGCCCAGCAGCTTGCGAGAGAACTGGGTTGACTTGCTCATGGCTCAATCGGCTCGCAATAGCGATCCTCTTCGAATCCAGAACTTTCTATTAGAGGCGGTTGAAATTTCAATGTTTTCAATGGTTGTCATTAATTATCAGTAGTTTTTATTTGCTATCAATGGTTTTCATTTGAATTGTTTTTTTAATTTTTCGTTTAAGAAGCGTGGATTCAGCGCTTTCCGTGTATTACATTACTTTAAGGAGAAGAAATTAAAGGGAGTGAAGAGTGATGTCCAATTCGATGGCGGGTGGAGCTGTGCGGGTTTGCGGCCTATTTTTTTTCGCAGCTGTTGCGATGCTCGCGACAGCTCCTGCATCTTGGGCTGCTGAATTCGTTTCCCCGTCCACTCCGATCGAAATTTCGCCTGAAGGCGTTCAGACCCTTCTACGTGCTGGTAAGCCGTTTCTCCTCATAGATACCGAGCAATCTGGCGGCGTCATCGCTGGTCGTGGTGCTCAGACTCGGGTCATCTACTACACCCGGGGTCCTTCGTTCCGAGCTGCCCAGACGCGCGCAGTTCAAGACCGTAGCACTGCAAACCAGGACGCAAGCAATGTAGCTAGCCAGCGCCTTACCGGCACTCCGCTTGAGTGGCATCGGCTCGGCTTGAAATTCAGCCGAGATCCGTTGCCGCTGAAAGCGTTGGAGCTGACTCCGCGCCAGCTCTCGGAGGCGTTAAAGGATGGTGCTGATCTTCAGATCGTGGATTTACGCCCGACGTCTGATCCCGCGGCCCTCGTCGCGCCGTTCACACCAGAGGCACTTCGACTGATGCCTCATCAAGTCGAAGCTCAATTGCCCAAATTGTCCAAGCAACGCTGGCTTGTGTTTGTAGACGGGGGCGATGACATTGGCGCATCGATCGCGCAAGCCTCGTTCAGCCACGGTTACTTGCTGGCGACCAGCCTAAAGGGTGGTTACCCGGCATGGACTGCCGCAACGGACCGTTGAGATCTTCATGATTGCAACGTCCTCAGTGCTGGTGGGCGATAGTGGATTCGGCAACTGCGTGTTGAGCCTCCGCGCATCGAAGCTGTTTTCCCCCTGGCTTCGCATGTTCTGGCTGGCATTGGGTTGCCTGCTCGTTGTTGCACCCTCGGCAACTGCGCAAACGGCTGTCTCCGGCGCGATCGCAGTGGATACTCGCTGGAGCACTTCAGGCAATCCATACCTGGTGACCGGGGATGTGGTTGTGCAAAACGGTGCCGTGCTCACGGTTGATCCCGGCGTGGTGATTTACATGAGCGCCGGCACCGGGCTGACCGTTCAAGCCGGAGCCATTCGGGCATTGGGAACTGCCGCTGCACCGATCCGAGTGCTGTCTGAAAAGACGCGCTCTGGACAAGCCGCCGCGCCAGGCGATTGGAAGCAATGGATCTTCAATCCCGGCACGGTCAACACGCAGCTTGACAACGTTCTCCTCGATCACGGCAGTGGCCTGGTGGTTAACGGCTCCGCACCAATTTTCAATTACATCAGCGTCCGCAGTCACTCGGGACCGGCGATTTCCGCCGACCTTGCGGCTTCACTGAGTGGCGTTGGCAATCGGGCGAGCGGTAACGCGCTCAACGGCGTGCTGGTGCCGCCCGGCGATGTGTTCGGCAACGTCAGATGGGGTTTGCGCGGCATTCCCTATGTCGTTTCAATGGGCACGGTTTCCGTGGGCGCGTCGCCGTCCGTTGCGGCTATCACTCCCAACACCCTTCAACAGGGCGAAAGCACCACCCTCACCCTGACCGGCACGCGCCTCGCTGGCCTCGCGAGCGCGCGTTTCGACAAAGCCGGACTCACTGCCCAGGTTCTTCCCGGCAGCACTGGCAGCCAAGCGAAGCTGACTGTCACCGCCGATGGCACCGCAGTCCCAGGCGCCAGCGCCATGACGCTGCTGCTGGAGGCCGGCGAGGTGCATCTGACCAAAGCTCTGACCGTGGAGCAATCTCAGCCTGTCCTCATCAGTATGGTGCCAACGACGCTGTATGTGGGTCAGGGCACTGTGGACGTCACAGTGTCTGGTCGCAATTTGGCCGCTCAGTCGGTCGTGCTCGTGAACGGCACTGCTGTCGCCACGCAGTTCATCTCAGCAAGTCAGCTGAAGGCGAGCATCGTTGCGCCGGCCGCGGCAGGCAGTCTGCTCGTGAGGCTGCGGACGCCCAATCCGAACTCTGGCGGTGCTGAGTTCTTGTCCAACGAGTTGCCTTTGCAGGTTGCGCCGGCGCAGCTTGTGTTGAACCCGTCGAGCCTCACGGCCGTCAAGGGTGGCAGCAAAACCATGAATCTCAGCCTGCCCTATGCGGCAGCAGCAGGTGGCACTGCCGTGACGTTGGTGTCGAGCGTGCCCACGGTGGCCTCGGTCCCCGCGACGGTCACGATTCCCGCCGGGCAAACCGACGCTGCATTCCAGGTGGGTGCGGCCGAGCTCGGAAGCACCACCATCACGGCCAGCCGCTCCGGTTTGGTCAGTGGCCAAGCTCAGGTCGCCGTGATCACACCACCGAGCCTGACGCTGGCGCCGTCCGTGTTGACTTCGGGTGTGGGCCGGACCGTCGATCTGGCCGTGCAGTCAAGCGCACCTGCGCCAGCGGGCGGCCTTGAGGTCGCCTTGGCCAGCAGCAACGCCGCGGTGGCCGCCGTGCCGGCATCGGTGACGATTGCAGCTGGAAGGAGCACTGCCACCACCCGGGTCACGACTGTGGCCGTGGGGGCGGCCAGCATCACTGCCCAGACACACGACTACGTGAGCGGCCAAGCGACGGTGACGGTCCGTCCGACCTCGCTTAACCTTCCGGCGGGCGCGCTGGTGGCGCCGGGCCTGACGCGCTCGGTTCCCTTGACTCTTTCAGATCCGGCGCCCGCCGGCGGCCTGGTGGTGCAACTGGCCAGCAGCGCTCCATCCACCGTGTCGGTGCCTGCATCGCTCAACGTGCCCGAAGGGCAGACCAACATCAATTTCACGCTGACCGGCGTGGCCGCGGGGACTGCGACCGTAACGGCATCTGCCAGTGGTTACCAAGCGGCGAGCCTGCCCGTGACCGCGCAGGCAGTAACTATCAGCGTGGGTAGTCCGGCTGTGTCGGGAATCTCAGTGCCGATGGATGTCACCAAAAACTATACGGTGAACCTGTCGCGACCGGCGCCTGTAGGTGGCGTTGTGGTGGCATTGAATACCGACGATCCCAGCAAGGCGACCGTTTCGCCGTCGACCGTAACGATTGCCGACGGACAGACCTCAGGCGGACTGGTGACTATCGGGGTGACCGGATTGGCCAAAGGCGCCGCCATGCTGTCAGCAGGCGCACCCGGGCTGACGGCGGCAAGCGTGCCCGTGACAGTAACGGGCAAGCCGGCGCTGGCGTTCAATGTTGCCGCAGTGACTGTGGGCAAGGCACTGAAGACCTATTACTACGAAGCCCGCATCCTGCGTCGTACGGATGGCAACGCCTATGGTCCGGCGGAGCCGGTGACGGTGAGTCTTACGAGCAGCGATGCGAGCAAGGCGCGCGTTCCCGCGACGGTGACGATTCCGGCGGGTAATAGCGAGGCGTACTTCTACATCACGGGCGTGGACCTGACGGGCGGTACGCCGGTGACCATCGACGCGACGGCGGCGGGCTACACCGCACCAGCGACCAAGCTGGCGACCACCGTGGTGGCGCCGGTGTTCAACGTCCAGTCGCTGGATACCAACCGCAGCCCGTCCAGTGCGCGTGATAACTTCACTGTTTACGTCACGACACCGGGTGCCAACTACTCGGGCAGCCAGACGGCCGCAGCCGATCTGCCGATCAGCCTGGGCATTGTCGAAGGCACGCCGGTGGGCATCGTCGATGGCTTCTACAGCGCGCCGACTGGTGGGACCGCGGTGAACCAGCTCGTTCTGCGCAAGGACAACACCACCAGCGACACTGCCTACGTGGGCACACCGACCGCTGCGGGCAGCTACAAGGTGCAGTTCAGCGCGGCGGGCGTGGCCAGCGGCACCTCGGGCGTGACCACCGTGAGCGCGCCGCAGCTGCAGTTCAATGTCAGCAGCGTGGTCGTGGGCAAGGGGCTGAAGACCTACTACTACGAGGTCCGTGTGCGCCGCGCGGTCAACGGCACCGTCTTCAATGGGGCGGAGGCGGTGACGGTAAACCTCACGAGCAGCGATGCGAGCAAGGCGAGCGTTCCCGCGACGGTGACGATTCCGGCGGGTAATAGCGAGGCGTACTTCTACATCACGGGCGTGGACCTGACGGGCGGTACGCCGGTGACCATCGACGCGACGGCGACGGGCTACACAGCGCCATCGACCAAGCTGGCGACCACCGTGGCGGCGCCGGTGTTCAACATCCAGTCGCTGGATGCCAACCGCAGCCCGTCCAGTGCGCGTGATAACTTCACTGTTTACGTCACGACACCGGGTGCCAACTACTCGGGCAGCCAGACGGCCGCAGCCGATCTGCCGATCAGCCTGGGCATTGTCGAAGGCACGCCGGCGGGCATCGTCGATGGCTTCTACAGCGCGCCGACTGGTGGGACCGCGGTGAACCAGCTTGTTCTGCGCAAGGACAACACCACCAGCGACACTGCCTACGTGGGCACACCGACCGCTGCGGGCAGCTACAAGGTGCAGTTCAGCGCGGCGGGCGTGGCCAGCGGCACCTCGGGCGTGACCACCGTGAGCGCGCCGCAGCTGCAGTTCAATGTCAGCAGCGTGGTCGTGGGCAAGGGGCTGAAGACCTACTACTACGAGGTCCGTGTGCGCCGCGCGGTCAATGGCTCCGTCTTCAATGGGGCGGAGGCTGTGACGGTGAGTCTAAGTTGCAGCTCCACGGCGATTTGCACTGTGCCGGCCAGTGTCACGATTCCAGCGGGTGGCAGCGAGGCTTACATCTACGTCACGGGTGTCGGCATAGGCAACACCACCGTGGTAGCTAGTGCTGTGGGCTACAGCGCAACGCAGGACTTGGCGGTCAGCGTGGTCCAGCCACAGTTGAGTTTCAGCGGGCCAGGCAATGTGCGGGTGGGTGAGCAGTATGGCTTCTCGCTCTACTTGACTACACCAGGCGCTGCTTACTCCGGCAGCCAGGCGGCAGTTGTGCCGTTCATCGCCAATCTGACGAGCAGTGCGCCCGGTGTGGCAACGGTGCCACCCACAGTCTCGTTTGGCACCGGCAATACCTCGCCCGCTACCGTGAATATGAAGGGCGTCGGTGCCGGAACGACAACCCTGACCGCCAGTGGCGCGGATTTGAGCAGCGCCACATCGGGCGTGATCACTGTCAGTCCTTGAGACAACTGCGATGACTCTTGCTCTCTTGAACCAATCGGCAGTGCTGACTGCGCCGCATCATTCGCTCTTGCCGCGTGCGAATGAAGTTCCCACCCGTTGGCGACGGGCGATCGCCTCGGCAATGGCATTGTCGATGCTGGCCCCAACATTGGTCGGGACGGCCCACGCTGCCGAGTTGATCCTGGACGAAGGCGTCGTGGTCAAGTTCGGCGCCGATGCGCAACTTGTGGTGCGCGACAGGCTTCGTGCGGGCGCTGCCGTCACGCTCACCAGCGTCAACGACGACACCGCCGGCGGGCAGACAAATCCAGCGGCAGGCACGCCGGCTACCGGTAGCTGGCGCGGCCTCAGCATCGAAAAGACATCGACCGCTTTTGGCCAGCCAGACTTGAGCGGTCTTACCCTACGTTATGGCGCTGGTCTGTCCGTGCGCGGCGCGAGCCCGACTCTGCAGTTCATGCAGCTGACCGACAACACCGTCGGCCTGCGCCTGCTCGATGGCGCCAATCCTGCAGTCACGGGCTCCAGCTTCTTGCGCAACGGCATCGGCATCGAAGCGCTCGGCGGCAGCGTGCCGAACGTCACGACCACGCAGTTCTTACAGAACACCGCCTTTGCGATCAGCAACGCACAACCCGCCACCGTGATCCAGGCCACCGGCAACTGGTGGGGCCACGCCAGCGGACCGCGTGACACCACGGGCAATCCACAGGGGCAGGGCGATGCCGTATCGGCGGGCGTCAACTACAGCAGCTATCTCGCTCAGGCGCCCCTGAGCAGTCCGAGCATCCGCCTGGTCGCGCCTGCGCCGTTCTACCCCACCAACTCGCTGCAACTCGAGCTCGCGTGCGTAAACGCAACCGAGTACCGCATCGCCGAGAACGGTGAATTCGCCGCGGCGACCTTCGTGCCCCTGACAGGCGGCAAGGCTGTCGTCGACTACACCGCATCGGCGGGCGACGGCCGCAAAACCATCGCGGTGCAGTTCCGCAACGCGGCCGGCACCGTAGCGACGGCCAACCTGACCAACCCCGCGGCCACCAACTCGGCGACAGTATTGATCGACAGCGCAGCCCCGGTGGTCGGCATCAACAATCCTGCTGCTGGTAGCGTGCTCGCGCAACCAATCACGGTCGAAGCGACTGCCACCGACGCAGGTGGCCTGAACAAGGTCGTCTTCTATCTTGATGGCCAAGTGGTCTCGACGCAGACGACGATCTCTCCGTCGGGCAGCTACAGCTACGCATGGAACACCGACAACAGCGCCAACGGCGACCACACCTTGCGTGTGGTGGCCATCGACGAGGCTGGCCGCAGCAGCGAGCAATCGCGCGTGGTGACGGTATCCAGAACACCGCCGGCGCCAGACACCGTCGGCCCCGCCATTGCCAACGTGCGGATCGACGGCGCACCACTGGCCAACGGCGCCACGCTGACCCGGGATGCTGTCGCCACAGCTGAAGTGACGGACCGAAGCGGCGTGGCCCGTGTCGAGCTTCTGCTCGATGGCCAGACGATTGCAACGCCCACAGGTTCCGGTGGGCAATACGGCGCGCCTTTCGGTATCGCCGGCGTTGCCAACGGCAGCCATGCATTGGCATGGCGCGCGGTCGACTCATTGAACAATGTCAGTACGGCCAGCTACCAGATCACCGTTGCGCATGCGGCGCCCAACGCGCCCGTCATCACCAGCCCCAAGACCGGACTGACCACGCGCACCTCGAACTTGTCTGTTGCCGGCACCGCTGCCGCCGGAAGCAGCGTGCAGCTGCTGGTCAATGGCCAGCCATCCGGCCCGATGTTGACCACCAGCAACGGCGCATTCAACGGAGCGGTCACGCTCGCTTCCGGCGGCAACCAGGTGCAGGCGCGCGCCAGCGATGCTTATGGCCAAAGCGGCTTGTCGGCTGCAGTCATGGTCACGCTCGATGCCACAGTGCCCTCAAGCCCGAGCAATCTGGCTGCCACCGCGCTGGTCGATGGCAAGGTCCGGCTGACGTGGGCGCGCTCCGCCGATCCGAATGCCATCGGCTACGACCTCTATCGCTCGCGCAGCGCTTTCACGGACATCGGCGCGGCCGCCAAGGCCAATGCATCGCCGATCACCGGTACAACCTACGAAGACCTGCCCAAGTCCGACGGCGTATGGTTCTACCGGCTCGTGGCTGTCAACTCGGTCTTCACGCCGTCCGCAACGACCGACCAGGTGCAGGTGATGGCTGACGGCACGGCGCCCAAGGCGGTCACGGTGGAGTACCGGCCGCAAGGCAAGGTGGATGGTGCGTCGGGTCGGATAGGCCAGGGCAAGGTCAACGTTCAGCTGACGGTGAGCGAGGAGCTGCAGGCAGCGCCGTACCTGGCGGTGGTCCCTGCGGGAGGTGCACCGATCGTGCTGGAGCTTGCGAAGATCAACGCCACCGCCTACGCAGGCGCCTTCTTCGTGGACGCCAACACGCCCTCGGGCACGGCCAACACACTGTTCTCGGCGCGCGACATGGTAGGCAACCGCGGCACCGAGATCGGTGCGGGCGCCACGCTAAAGATCGACACCGAAGGCCCCGCGCTGTCCTCCATCACCTTGAACCCGGGCGCCCCCATCAAGGCGGGAGCCAGCACCACGGTGCAGGCCACCTTCGTCTTCAGCGAGGCACCCAAGCCGGGAGCCGCGCCGCAGATCAAGTACCTGCTGTCCGGCCCCGTGCGCCAGGCGACGCCGATCGCCGGCCTCACCGCAGTCGATGCGACCACCTGGAAGGCCAGCTTCATGCTGCCCTCGGACACCGGCTTGGCTTCACCGGAGATCCTGAGCTTCAGCAGCCAGGCGCAGGACGACCTGGACAACGTCTCCAATCGCGTCAGCGCGGCCAACCGCTTCCAGGTCTACCAGGGCAACCTGCCGCCGGCGGGCGCACCGCTGCTGTTGACCGGCAAGGCCCTGCCCGGCGGCAAGGCGCAGTTGAACTGGCAGGCCGTGGACGAAGCCTTCGCTTACCAGGTCTATCGCAAGGGCCCTAGCGACGCGGCACTCGTTGCCCTCGCACGCGCCAGCGGCGCTACCCACATCGACCAGACGCCGGCAGACGGGCGCTACACCTACGCGGTCGCATCCATTCGTTCGTCCAACGGCGAAGAGACCGTCTCCAGCCAGAGCGCCACCGTCGACGTGACCACCATCGCCAACGCCCCCGGCGCGCCGCAGAACCTGGCGCTGCTGCTCACCGGCCAAGGAATCAAGGCCACCTGGCAGGCACCCGTGGCCAGCACCGTCGACTACTACAACCTGTACCGTGCCAGCGGCACCAGCATCAACAGCGTAAGCGGCCTCACGCCGATCAAGACCCGCGTCAAGAACCCCATCACCTACGACCCCCAACCCTCCCCCAGCCAGGGCGCCTACGTCGTCACCGCCGTCGATGCGGCAGGCAACGAGTCGGCTGTGTCCAACACCGCATACCTCAACGCCAGCCTGCTGCCGGTCGTGAACCTGCGCATCGAGCAGATCGGCAACGCGCTGCCCGTCATCTCCTGGCAGGCGCCCAACGGCACGCTGGCGGGCTACAACGTGTACGTCGGGCCTGACGCCACGCGCACCAGGCTCACGCTCAGTCCCATCACCGCCACCGCCTTCAGCGACAGCGGCTTCTCCGGCGGCGAGCGCCGCTACACCGTCGCCAGCGTCGATGGCTCGGGCCAGGAGATCGGCCGCAGCCTGAGCCTGCCGGCCGTCAGCACCCAGATCGTGTCGGGCCTGCCCCTCAAGCGCGGCGTCATGAACAAGGTGCAAGCGCAGGTCGTCAACACCTCCGCCGGCGCAGTGACCAACGCCCGCGTGGTCGTGCGTCTGCCCATCAACCGCGAAGCCACGCAGTTCGCCGACCACAAGTCCGAGCCCTTCGACCTCGGCAGCAACCAGACCCAACTGGTCTCCGTGGTGATCGGCGGCTACGCCGACCTGCCGGGCCAGGCGCAGGCGCAAGTCGGCCTGGAGAGCAGTCCCAACGAAGGCGAGAGCGTCAAGATCGCGCGCAACCAGACCCTCGACGTCGGCGACAGCGCATTGGTCGTCGGCATGTCCACCGGCGAGTTCACGCGCGGGGCCACCGGCAAGGTGCGCCTGACCATCGAGAACACCTCCGACGTCGAAGTGGAATTCCTCACCGCCACCGCTGGCGGCAACAACCCCTCGAGCGAGCTGCGCTTCAAGATCCTCGATGCCGATGGCAACGTGCTCGCCACCCAGCCCTACAAGCAGGCCGTAGGCGCCAACGTGGTCACGCTGACCAACGGGCAGACCGTGGCGCGCATACCGGCCGGTGCAAGCTACACCTCCGACCAGTTCGAGCTGGCCGTGCCGGGCTCCAGCCCCAACAGCATCCGCGTCAAGCTGGAGGTGGACAAGATGCGCTACCACAGCGGGCAGGACGACCAGGTCGTCATCGCCGGGCGCGGCAGCGAGAAGGTCGTCTCGCTCATCGACACCGCCTACGTGGGCGAGATTACCAACGTCACGCCCACCAGCTCCTTCGGCGACCAGGACATCGTCATCACCGGCCGGGCGTTGGCGCGCGGTGGCAACCAGCCGCTGCCCGGCACGCGGCTGAAGCTCGTGTTCAACCAGCAAGGTTTCGAGCGCGTCTTCAGCGTGCTGACCGATGCGAGCGGTGCGTTCACCTACACCTTCCAGCCCACGGCCACCGACGCCGGCCTCTACAAGATCAGCGCCATCCATCCGGAGCTGACCGACCGGCCCGAGCAACGCAGCTTCATCATCAACCGCGTGACCTTCGGCCCCACGCCCTTCAAGGTCGACGTGCCGCGCAACTACAGCTACCCCGTGCCCTTCGTCGCACGCTCGGGTGCGGGCACCACCGCCACCAACATGCGCTTCGTGCTGGAGGCCAGTGCCCAGCCCACCGGCCAGCTACCCGCAGGCATCAACCTGCAGTTGCCCGCACCGGTCAGCATCGGCGAGCGTTCACAGGTCAACGTCCCAGTCGTCTTCAGCGCCACCAACGAAGCGCTGGCCTCGGGCAGTGTCATCCTGAGCGTGTACAGCGACGAGCGTCCCCAAGGCGCGGGCGCCCCCATCGGCCTGGTGCGCATCAACTACGCGCTGAGCGAAGCCAAGGCCTACCTGGTGAGCCTGCCCAGCGTGATCGAGACTGGCATGTCGCAAGGCGCCAACCAGATCGAGAGCGTGAGCGTGCAGAACAAGGGCACGCAAGATGCGCTGTCCCTGGCCTTCACGCTCACCAAACCCGATGGCGGTGCGGTGCCCAACTGGGTCAATATCTCCAGCAACGCCGACGGCAACCTCGCCGTGGGTGAGAGACGCACCATCGACATCGCCTTCAAGCCGCCAGCCGGCCTGCAGGAAGGCGTGTACGAGTTCCGCCTGAACGTACAGGGCACCAACGTGCCCGCGCAGAGCCTGAACATCTACGCAAGCGTCACGCAAAGCGGCAAGGGCAACGCCCTGTTCCGCGTGAGCGACATCTATACCGCCACGCTCGATAAGCAGGGCCGGATGATCCCCGGCCTGTCGGGCGCGACCATCACCTTGCAGAACGAGGACGTCGCCAGCGTGAGCCACCAGCTCACCACCGACGCGCTGGGCGAGGCCTACTTCCAGAACATTCCGGCCGGGCGCTACACCTACCGTGCCCGGGCCAACAACCATCAGGAAGTGGCGGGGCGCCTGCAGATCAAGCCGGGCGTCACGCTCACGCAGCCGATCTTCCTGAACTACAACCTCATCACGGTGGAGTGGAGCGTGCGCGAAGTCACGATCCAGGACCGCTACGAGATCACCATCGATGCGACCTTCGAGACCGACGTGCCGGCGGCGGTGGTGGTGATGCAACCCAGCTCGGTGAACCTGCCCAAGATGCGCGCTGGCGACGTGTTCTACGGCGAACTCTCCCTGACCAACCACGGCTTGATTCGTGCTGATGGCATCAGACAGCGACTGCCTGCGAGCGATGCGAATTTCCGCTTCGAGTTTCTCGTTCAGGTACCGACCGAACTGCAGGCCAAACAGCGCGTCACGATTCCCTACCGCGTCATCGCATTGCAGCCTCTCGGCTCTTCGCGAGGCGATTCAGGTGGAAGCGGGGGCTCCGGCGGTGGTAGTACGGGGTCGGCGCCTGCAGACGGCGGCAACGGCGGCAACGGCGGCAACGGCGGCAACGGCGGAGACGGCGGTAACAGGGGCAACCCGGGAACGTCCGGCTCTGGTGAGGGTGATGGTTCGCCCACGGGTGCTGGTTGCTACAACTACAGCACGACAACGCTTGTGGAGTACCAGTACACCTGCCGAAACGGCGTGGAGGCGAGCGGGACCACGTCCACCAGCTGGTTCATCAACGAAAGCAAGGGTTGCCCCATGGGCGGCGGTGGAGGCGGTGGTGGAGGCGGCGGCGGTGGCTGGGGAGGGGGCGGCTTCGGCGGCGTCGGCGGAGGCAGCACATCGATTCCCTTGCCAGGCAAGAAGTGCGTGGCCGTGCCGGGCGGCAAGACTCAGTGCAGCTGACAACAAGGGAACGCCCATGCCCACCATCTGCGCCAAGTGCCAACTCGTTCGCCCCGAGGACTCGACCGTGCCGGTCTGGCAGTGCCCAGGGTGTGGCGTGGCCTACAACAAGGCCGCCGATGCATCTCGCGCGCCCTTGCCATCGATGAACCAATGGTCTCGCAGCCAGACGCCCGCAGGGTCAGGAGGCGGCGGCTTTTCCTGGCTCAGGTGGATGTTTGTTCTGGCGCTGATCCTTGGCTGTTACGCCGGCTATCAGATTGCGGCCAAACGCGGCTTGACGCGCGAAAGCATTGGCAGCCTCTCCTCGCGCCTGGCTCGAGACGACGGTCCCGAGCAGCTTTCGGCTCTAGCTGCTGGCACGCAGCCCGGCGACATCTTCGTCTTCAGTGCGGATTGGTGTCCCAACTGCCGCGAAGCCAAGAACTGGATGGATCGGTACGGCTTCAAGTACGAGCAATGCGACATCGACAGGGACCATGGCTGCAGAGCCCGCCTCGCCAGCCTGGGCGGTGACGGCATTCCTTACCTGATCGTCAGGGGGCATCACATGAGGGACGGCTTCGACTCCCGGGAGTTCGTGGCCGCGATGCGTAGCAAGTAGAGCGAGTTGTTCGCCTTCGACTCGCATTCGATTGAGAAAAACCAAGGGAGAGAGAACCTGTGCAGCCAAAACCAAATATCGGAGGACTGGCGCGCCGTATTGGCGTAGTTCTGGCGGCAACGCTATGCCTGAGCCTGCCACTGGCCGCTGCGGCTCAGGTCGATGTCATTCCCCCCAACGGCACGACCAGCGTGCAAGCCGTCGATTTGAGCGTGCAGACCGCCGTTGGCAGCGTGTCCTGGACGCGGACCTTCAACGGCACAGGTTGGCGATTCAATCGAAATTGGGACGGCATCTCCGCCAGCTACAAGCCCTCCATGACACAGAGCACGGGCGGAGGCTCGACCTGCTGGATCTGGGTCGACGAAGACTGGCAGCCGGGACAGGGGACGTCCAGCGCGGCGTCGGCAGGCGCAGCAGCGGCGGTACCCCCTGAAACCTACCTGCCCCTCAATCGGGGCTACAGCCAGACGGCAGCCCCGCTGGATACTGCCATCACCACAGGCTTCGCGAGCGGTTGCGGCAGCATCGGAGGCAACCTTGCGGGCAGCTCCAGCGAAGTTCTTGAAGGCTGGCGCCGTCAAAGCCAGCTCTATGTCGGGGCTGGTGGAACCTACGTTTTCAAGAATCGCTTCCTCCTGAAGAGGCAGGCCATCCTGAGGCTCGCTGCCACGAGCGCCGTTCCTGTTGGAGGCAACGTCTCTCTTCTCGGTGCCGCGAACGTCGCCGGTGGTTGGCGCTGGAGCGACAAGTCGGGCGACTGGGCCGAATACGACGACGAAGGCCGGATGAGCCGGTATGGCGACAAGAACAACAACGCCGTCTGGCTGCAGCGCAACGCGGCAGGGCAACTGGTTCGGATCGTCGACGGCGGAACTGCCGCGGCCACGGGCAACGTGCTGATTACCCTTCACTACGACGCCAAGGGTTATCTGGTGCAGGTCAAGGACTGGCCGCAGGAAGGCAACAGTCTGGACCTGCCGCAGCGCAGCGTGAGCTATATCTACGACGTTCAGGGCCATCTGACCGGCGTCACGGATGTACGGGGCAATACCACCTACTACGAATACGACAGCAAGCAGCGGCTGGTCAAGACCACGGACCCCAGGGGCAATGAAACCAGGCTGACGTACGAAGCCGAGGGCACCACCGTCAAGAGCATGACGGCCGCCGATGGTGGCGTTACCGAATACGGATCGAGCTGGGATAACGCCAAGAAACTCTTCTACAGCAAGGTGCAAAGGCCAGTTACCGCTGCAGGTAGAAAGACCGAAGACTACAGCCACGACCGCGCAGGCGACCTGGTTCGGTATGAGGTCAACGGCCGCACCGAAATCGAGGTCAAGCGAGACCCGATCGCGCGTACCGAGACCCGAACCAACGCCAGGGGTTTCGCCACTACCTACACGAGAAACGAGTTCGAGCAGATCACGCAGATCGAGCTTGCGGACGGAAGCAAGCTCACGACGAGCTACGACCCGAATCTCTTGAGCCCCGTCGAGGAGGCAAATGAACTAGG
Source organism: Variovorax sp. 350MFTsu5.1 (assembly GCF_048302515.1). Classification (NCBI taxonomy): domain Bacteria; kingdom Pseudomonadati; phylum Pseudomonadota; class Betaproteobacteria; order Burkholderiales; family Comamonadaceae; genus Variovorax; species Variovorax sp. 350MFTsu5.1. The sequence continues at coordinate 1,511,762 of NZ_CP157620.1, forward strand.
GGTCAAGACCCGCTACGAATACGACGCAAAAGGCAACCTCACGAGGATGACCGAAGCCGTCGGCCTGCCCGACGAGCGCATCACCGAATTCAAGCGGGATGCCGCAGGCATGACCTCCAGCATCACCCGAAAAGGCAGGACGGAACCCAACGGCAGCATCACGCCCGATGCGACATGGCTTTTGAGCTACGACCAGTCCGGCCAGGTGGCCCAGACCATCGACCCCGAGGGCAACAAGCGCACATACGTGTACAGCCGTCTGGGCGATCTGCTGCAGTTCACCGGGCCTACCGGCGCGGTGTGGACCAACACCTACGACGCCGACGGCAACCAGCTCTCGGAAACCGATCCGCTGGGCAAGACCATAGCCGCCTTCTACGACGCAGCGGGCAACCAGACCTCTGCAACGGACGAGCGTGGCAAGGCATACCAGTTCTCCTACGACAAGATGAATCGCCAGCTCAGGCAGAGCGACCCCACCGGGGCCGCCTACGCCACGAGCTACAACGTTCAGGGGTCGTTGACCTCCGTGGTCGATGGTGCCGGCAAGTCCATGCAGATGGACTACGACGCGCTCGTCCGTCTGACGAAGGCGACCGACGCCAAGGGCCAGAGCTACGCGCTCGACTACGCTGAACCCGATGGTGCCGACAAGGGCGCGCGCAAGCCCGGCCAGTTGAGCTACCCCACCTTGCAGCGCCAGTTCCGCTACGACGCGCGCGAGCGGACCACACTTGTCAACGAAAAGGCGGGAGCAGAGTCGCGGATCGAAAGCTACACCTGGGATGGTGCAAGCCGCCAGAAGACCGTCACCGATGCCAACGGCAAGACCCGCTACTACAGCCATACGCCGCACGGCGAGCTCAGCGAAGTCAAGGATCCGTTAGGCAACGCCGTCAAGCTGGCGCGCGATACGCGCGGCAACGTCATCGAAGTCGTCGATGCCATCGGCAAGTCCACCCGCATGGCCTATGACAGGCGCAACCTGCTCGTCTCGACGACGGATGCGCTGGGCAACACGACCCGCTATGCGCACGATGCCAACGGCTGGCTCAGCACCATCACCCAGGCCAACGGACAGAAGGTCGGCTACGACTTCGATGCCGTGGGCCGGGTCACGGCACAACGCGAGTACGACGCCCGAGCGGCGCTGGTCAAGACCACCCGCTTCACCTATGACGCCGCTGGAAACCTGCTGACCTGGAACGATGGCACTTACGGCGCGGCACGCAGCTATGACGACGTCGATCGGCTGAGCAGCGAAACCGTCAGTTACGGCAGCTTCAGCCTGACGCACGCCTATTCTTACTACGGCAACCACGAGACCAGGACATACACCGGGCCGGATGGCGCAACCATCGAATACGGCTACGACGGCGCCGGCGTGCTGGAAAGTCTTGTCATTCCTGGCGCTGGCACCTTGTCGGTGACCGAGTGGCAATGGTTTGCACCAAAGAAAGTGGTTCTGCCCGGCGGCACCGAGCAGCGCATGGAGTTCGACGCCTACCAGAACCTCACGCGCCTGAAGGTCGTCAATCCAGCCCAGGCGACAGTGTTCGAACTGCAGAACAAGTTCGGCAAGCTGGCCGAGGTCAAGCAGACCACCATCGACGGGAACACCCTCGACTACACCCTGGACGACGCGGGGCGGCTCAAGGCTCTCGATGCCAGCATGCTGAGCGGGCGCAGCGAGGCATTCACCCTCGACGCCAACAGCAATCGCCTGACCCACTCCAGGACAGGCAGCGGCACCTGGGCGTACGACAGCGCAGGGCAGCTGACGCAGCGCCCCGCGGCGGGAGGCTCGGGCACCGTCAGCTACCAGTACGACGCCTCCGGCAACCTCACGCAGAAGACCGACACCAGCAAGGCAGAGCCCGCGCGCACCACCCGCTACGCGTGGGATGCCTTGAACCGGCTGAGCGAAGTGCGCGACGGTGCCGGCGAACTCGTCGCCCTATACAGCTACGACCCCTTCGACCGACGCATCCGCAAGGAACTGGGCGGTTCCGCCACCTTGAGCACGGCCGGCGCGGGCGGCAGCGATATCCGCAACGCCATCACCCACTACCTGCAGAGCGAGTGGGGCGTGCTGGCCGAAGCCAACGGCACGGGCAAGCTGCAGACGGTCTACGGCTGGAACCCGCAGAACGCGGCCGGCACCGCGCCCATCTACGCCCGCCTGGCAGATGCGAGCCAGCCCGGCGCGTGGCGCACCGTCTACTACCACAACGACCATCTAGGCACCCCGCAACGCATCACCGACGCCGCAGGCACAGTGGTGTGGAGCGCCAGCTACGACGCCTACGGCAAGGCCACCACCCGGACCACGGCGAATGCCGCCACGGCCGTCATCAGCCACCTGCGGTATCCCGGCCAGTACTGGGACGATGAAACCAGGCTTCACTACAACGACCGTCGCTACTACGACCCCGATGCAGGGCGCTACACGGCGCGTGACCCGATCGGCTTCGAGGGCGGCATCAATCTGTATGCGTATGCGGGTGCATCGCCGAATCGCTTTGTGGATCCCACGGGCGAATTTCTGGTTCCGGTCGGGGCGGCAATTGCCCGGACGGTAGGCAGTGCCGCCGTCCGATGGGCAGCGAGGCGCTATACGGCATGCATGACTTCGTGTGTGGGCACGGAGCTGGCAATGGGTGCAGCCGGCCAGATGCTCGGAGTGAACTGCGACGACCCGGACCTGATGGGAGCAGCGAGCGAGTGTGCCGGGGACTGCATCCTGTCGCTGATTCCCATCCCGAGACCCTGCAAGTATTCGCGTGCCGTAGGTACTGCTATTGGAATCGGCGGCGCGGCATTCGATGGCGGCGACGGAGGAGGTGGTTTTGCTTTGCCTTCATTGCCGGCCTTGCCCAGGTTCGGCGAAGGTGGCCTGAGAGAGAACAGTTTCCCTGGCGAAACCTTGGTGCACGCGAAAAGCCAGGATGGCCGCCCCGTTCTTAAAGCCATTGCTGACATCAAGGTGGGTGACGAAGTGCTGGCCTGGGACGAACTGGCTGTGGTGGACGGGCAACTCAGTCAAAGTCGCCCGCTGAGCCTTGGGAAGAATGAGAAACAACCCGGCTCTTCGCAAGCGGGAGGCGGCTCCAGCGCGCGTGGACCGGATGCCGTGCGCTACGAGAAAGTTAGCAACGTCATCAGCAGCGAGAGGCAACAGCGGTTGGTACATCTGACGCTGGACACGGGTGAGAAATTGACAGCTACCGATGGTCACCCTTTCAGGACGAGCGAAGGATGGAGGGACGCCATCATGCTCAAGCGAGGGGGAAAGCTTCTGGTCAAAGAGGGCGAGGATGATTCAGCTGACGCAGCCACCATCGCAGATATCCAGATCGAGACGAAGACGGTCAGAGTCTTCAATCTTGAGGTGGAGAACCTCCATACCTTCTTCGTCGGCGAGGAGGGGGTGGTGGTGCACAACGCGCGCTCCAAAGGCGGTCAGCAAGGAGCCGGAAGAGGAGAGGCGCATGGTAATACGGCGAAGTTGGCGCGAGCAGAAAAAGAAATCGAAGAATTACAAGAGCAGCTAAAAACTTTGAAAGCCAGTTGTGGTTCAGCTAAGCAGAAAAAGATGATTGAGCAAAAAATAAAAAATATTAGAGAGGCAGGATTAAGGGCGAAAAAAGGAGAAACCCATGGCGTCACCGGATATTGATTCTCGACCTGCTAGTTGGGATTTGCATCTCGGAATCGGGTTGGGGAATATTTGCCTCAATGATTCTGTGGAAAAATGGAAAAATTCCCTGTCTTTGGTTTATGAAGGAGATTTACAGGACCAGGTAAACGATTTTTATCGAAAAAATAATTCTGATCGAATTGCCCAAGATGTACTGAAGGGATTGAGTCCTTCCTATAAGTCGAGCTTGTTTGATTTGTCCTTGGAGGTAAATGAGAAGCTATTGATAGTTCAAATAACAACCGCAGAGTTTTGTTTCTTCAGAGGGGTTGATTTGTTGGGTTGTTCTGCGGATTTTGTCCTGACTGTTTTGGATTCACCGGATGTTTTATGGGATCGTGATTGTTTGGGCTGGAATTTGTTTTTGGAGAGGATTGGATTGGTGTTGCGATTGGATGAAAGAAAAATTGTCCAATGGATCTCAATTTCAGAAATTGATGTTTGATCGGTTTTCCATCAAGCTATCAAACTAAAAAAGAAAAATAACTGTGCGAAAAAGAAGATATGACTGGTAGCAAGAAGATAAGTCTTGAAGAAAAAATAGGAATAGCGGGTGCAGGATTTACCGAAAATGCCCGTAAAGTAAATTGCGGAAATATTTTGAGGTGGATCGAATCAAGTAAGCTAAAAAATGAAGATCTTGAGTTGGTTGCCAGTGCGGTTGTTGTTGGATAAAGATTTTCAAATCAGCTATTGGAGATTAAATTGGTTCTTCTTGTATCTCCGCCTTGGAAAACGGTTTGAAAACATCCAAAGAAATAGCGCTTTTTCTGTTTTGACATTGGAAAAATAAATTTTTCTAAAACATCACGCGCGAAGATTTTGTGAGGTGTGAGGTGTGAGGTGTGAGGTGTGAGGTGTGAGGTGTGAGGTGTGAGGTGTGAGGTGTGAGGTGTGAGGTGTGAGGTGTGAGGTGTGAGGTGTGAGGTGTGAGGTGTGAGCGTGCGATGGTGATGGCGTCAACTTCATTCATATTTATGGAAAAAATATTCCAAAAATAAAAATTTTTGAGGCTGAAAATTTTAGATTAGGAGCTTTTTCTTTGGATACGAATTGTGCGTATATTTGCGGCGGAGATGTGACCCCGAGCGCAATCGCTGAGCTAAAAATTGTTGGCATGAATGCGAGGAAAAAAGAAAATTCCAATGGGCTATGTGCGCCGGTAAAAATGAAAATTTTACGAGAGGAAAATGCTCTTATTTTTAATGATGGCGTCAGTGATAAAAATCTCGAATTTGTGAAAAATTAAAAATAGCTTGGGAGGTGCAAGTGGTAGTTGTTAGTAAACGGTTTTTAGCCTTCGTGTTGCTATTGTTTTTTGCAATCGCAATATCGGCACGTGCCCAAGAAACCGTCTGCGCGAGCGTCAAGATCCAGATCAAGCAGCAGCTGACCCTGGAGCGCCAGGCGTTCGACGCCGAGATGAAGATCAACAACACCACTGACAGCGGCGTGATCTCCGACGTCTCGGTGGTGGTGAAGGTGATGGAGGAAAACGGCACACCGGTTTCCGTCACCGAAGACCCGAATGCGAGCGGCGCGAAGTTCTTCATTCGCATCTCCAACAAGCAGAACATCTCCGACGTCACTGGCACCGGCACCATCAGCCCGGCGACGTCGGCCGTCATCAACTGGCTGATCATTCCCGCCCCCGGCTCGGCTGGCCTCAACCCTGCCGGCAAGAAGTACCTTGTGGGCGCGACGCTCAAGTACCGCTACGCCGGTGAAGACCAGACCCTGGAGGTTTCGCCCGACGTCGTCACCGTCAAGCCATTGCCGCTGCTCACGCTCGACTACTTCCTGCCACGCGAAGTCGAGGGCGACGACCCGCTGACGGCCGAGGTCGAGCCCGTGGTGCCCTTCACGCTGGGCGTGCGTGTCAAGAACAACGGCCAGGCCGCTGCGCGCAACCTCAAGATCGACTCCGCACAACCCAAGATCATCGAGAACAAGCAGGGCCTTCTGATCAACTTCCAGCTCACGGGCAGCTACGTCAACGACGCGCCCACGCAGAATTCGCTGCTCATCAACTTCGGCGACATCGCTGCGTCCACCAGCAAGACCGGGCGCTGGATCATGGAGACATCGCTCTCCGGAAAATTCACCGAGTTCAACGCCACTTTCAGCCACGCGGACGAACTTGGCGGTGCGGTCACCTCCATCCTGCAGGCAACGAACGCGCACTTTCTGATCCGCGACGTGCGCGTCGACCTGCCGGGCCGAGACACCGTGCGAGACTTTCTGGCGGTCGATGGCGACTACATCCGCGTCTACGAGTCCGACGGGCTCGACACGCTGGTCACCGATCGCAGCGCGGTGGCGCAACTGCGGGCCGGCACCAACTCGCAGGGCGCGGCCACCTACAAGCTCACGATGCCGCCGACAGACGGCTTCGTCTACGCGAAGATGCGCGACCCGTTCAATGGCACCAAGGCCATCGGCACCGTGGTGCGCTCGGACGCCAAGCAGATCCTGCCTGAGAACGTCTGGCTCTCGCGCAGCCGCAATCCGGACACCAAGCAGTGGGAGTACTTCGTCAACTTCTTCGACGTCAACACCACGGGCGTCTACGAGAGCGACTTCCAGGCTCCGCCGAAGGTGGCGCTGCCGCCGGTGATCCAGTTCATTCCCGACCGCGTCACCAAGGTGGGCCAGGCGGTGTCGTTCCTGGTCGAGGCGTCGAGCCCGCAGGGCACGCCGGTCACGTTGAGCGCTTCGCCGCTGCCCACGGGCGCGACCTTCACGCCGCAGGCAACCAACCCGCAGAGTCCGACGGTGGCACGCGCCTCGTTCAGCTGGACGCCGGGCTCGGGCTCGGCCGGCAACTACCTCATCAACTACACGGCCACCGACGGCACGCTGAGCGCCAGCCGCGCGGCCGGCATCAAAGTGGAGACCGACGCGCCGCCGCCGGGCCCGGGCACGCCGACCATCGAAAGCCCGGCCTCGGGCGCACAAGTCACCGTACTGCGTCCGACGCTGCAGGTCATGGCCTCGGCCGATGCGAAGGACCCGACGACCAAGGTGCAGTTCGAGGTCTACGCTGACGAGGCAATGACACAGCAGGTGGCGTCGGTCCTGGTCGACAAGGCGCCACTCGCGTCGGGCAATGGTTCGGGCGCAGTCGCGCAGCCGACTCGCTGGAGCTTGGGCGCAGACCTGAGCGACAACACCAAGTACTGGTGGCGCGCCCGTGCCTTCAACGGCACGACGATCTACAGCCCCTGGGTGAACGGCCGTTTCTTCGTCAACACCGTCAACGATCCGCCGGACAACTTCAACCTGACGAACCCCGTACCGGGCTCTGACGTGACCACGCTGACGCCCACGCTGAGCTGGACCAACAGCTTCGACAAGGACGGCGATGCGATCACCTACAGCGTCTTCGTCTACAAAGACGCCACGCTCAAGAACGCCGTCGCACAGGTTGCGGATTTGCCGGAAGCAACTGGCGGCATCACATCGTGGACAGTGCCGACAACGTTGTCGAATCACGGTCGCTACTACTGGCGCGTGATCGCCAAGGACGCGCTAGGTGCAGTCACACCGACGCCAGCGCGCATGTTCGTCGTCAACACAGGCAACCTTGCGCCATCTCCGCCCGCGATCATGTTGCCGCCTGTAGGGGGGCAAAGCGCCAGCCTCGCTACCGCGCTGACAGTAATGAACAGCGTCGACCCCGAAAACGATCTGATCACCTACGTCTTCGAGATCGACACTGCCAACACCTTCGACTCGGCAGACAAACGCACCTCCGGGCAGGTTATGCAGAACACCTCGGGTTCCACGGCATGGGTGACGCCGCCGCTGGTGGAAAACAAGATGTATTGGTGGCGGGTCAAGGCTCAGGACGGTCACGCCGAATCGGCATGGGTGGTAGGCAGCTTCCTTATGAATGCGGTGAACGACCCGCCGCCCGTACCGACGATCAAGAACCCTGGCAATGGCGCATGGGCAGGGACACAGCAGCCCAGTCTCGAAGTCAATCCGGTCGTCGATCCCGAAGGCGAGGCAGTGCGCTACGAATTCGAGGTTTTCCGCGATGCCAGGCTCACGCGCCGCGTGGCGAGCGGCACTTCGAACAACACCGCATTGATCGTCGGCACGGCACTCGAAGACAAGGTTACGCACTGGTGGCGCGCTCGCTCCATCGATGCATCGGGTGCGACGAGCGCGTGGAGCACGTCGGCACTGCTCCATGTCAGCACGGGGCCCTATCAGAATCCGAGCATCGCGCTGATCGCACCGGCAACGCCGAGCGTTCCGGAGATCGTGAACGTCGTCGGAGTACGGCGCAAACAGATCACGCTGCGATGGGAGGGCGTAGACCCGAACATCGAGCCAACCGTGGCCCTGTACTACGGCACCTCTGCCTCGGGCTACGCAGGCAACCTGATTGTCGACGGCCTGCGTCAGAACTCGGGTACACAGTCGGGAAGCTATGTATGGGACGTGACGTCGCTCAGTTCCGGCACGTACTATGTCTACGCCGTCATCTATGACGCGCGCGGCATGGGGCGCGCCTACGCGCCAGGAACAGTGCTCATCCCGCCGGCCGATCAGTCGGGGTCGATCGTCGTCACCTCCGAATCGACGCTCTACACCAGGGAGCAGCGTGAATCGGCGGCATACAAAGTCCGACTCGGCAAGGCTCCAACGTCCGAGGTGACCGTACCCATCATCTTGAGCAATCCGCGCGAAGGTGAGACGACGCCAGCCAAACTTCTGTTCACGCCGTCCAACTGGGCCGTCGACCAGACCGTGACCGTGAGGAGTCGCTATGACTGTATGCCCGATGGTTCCAAGATCTATCAGATCATCCATGGCGGTGCGTTGTCGAACGACCCGAACTACATCGGGTTGTCAGGCAAGACCGTGAATGTGTTCAGTGCTGACAACACCGACGAGATCTGGAGCACCGACAACCCCAGGTTCCATCTTTGCGGACTGACGATGGTCTCGGAAAAGAAGCTCGACTCGCGTACTTGGGAATACACGTTGCGTGGCGATCTCTCCAACTCCGGCGTTGCGGTATCAGGCGTTACCGCCAAGTTGAAAAGCATGCCCCTGACAAGTGTGTTCGAACTGATCGAAGACACGTTGGTGTTTGGTGCGATAGGCGCGGGCGAAAGTGCAAAGACCCTCGACACGATCACCGTGCGCGCACGCGTGCGGATCGCCCCCGAGTTCTTCAAGCTTGGATTCTGGTCGCTATGGACAGTCAAGGTGCAACCGTGAGAACACGAAACACCCGCACCCGCACCCGCACCCGCACCTGCAGGTGCGCTACTCAAGCGTCTACCTATCGTGGCGTGCGAGGCTTCACATTGCTCGAATTGCTCGTTGTGATCGTGATCATCGGCTTGCTTACCGCCATCGTCGGACCGCGCTACTTCTCTCAAATCGGCAAGTCCGAGCAAAGCACGGCCAAGGCGCAGATCGATGCGCTGGCCAAGGCGCTCGATGCCTACCGCCTCGACACCGGCCGCTACCCCAGCACCGAGCAGGGCCTGCAGGCCCTGGTGGTCAAGCCGGGCGGAGAGGCGAAGTGGAACGGTCCCTACATGCAGAAAAAGATTCCGCCCGATCCGTGGGGCAAGGAATACATCTACCGTGCACCGGGCCAAACCGCAGAGTTCGATCTGCTTTCCTATGGCAAGGACGGGCAGGCGGGCGGCGAAAAAGAAAACGCCGATGTGTCTTTTCACTGAGATGGTGACCTGATGACAGCGACGGGCGTACGGCTCCGGGTGAGGGGGCGCGACGGGCAGAGCGTTTGGATGCACTTTGCCGGCATGGACGCATCGGCGGCCACCCGGCAGGCGCGCCGGGAGGGGCTGCGCGTGCTCGAGGTCGATGCGTTCCCCGTCGACGCTGCGCTGCCAATCGACGCGCGGCCCCGGCGGGGCGTCGGCATGGCGGCGCGCGGCGGCGCCTTCGACTTGCTGCTGTTCAGCCAGGAATTGCACTCTCTGCTGCAGGCCGGCTTGAACCTCGGCGAGGCGCTGAATACGCTGGTCGAGAAATCGCACGGAGCGATGCGCGCGCTGCTGTCCGCAGTAGAGACGAGCTTGCATGAAGGCAGGAACTTCTCTGATGTGCTCGAGGCTCATCCTGTCCAGTTCCCGGCTGTGTATGTAGCGACGGTTCGCTCCAGCGAGCGCACCGGCAATCTGCCCGAAGCGATGGAGCGTTTCATCGCCTACCAGCAGCAGTTCGACGTTCTGCGCAAGAAACTTGTTTCGGCGGCCATATATCCAGCCTTGCTGATCACGGTCGGTGGGTTCGTCACGCTGTTTCTCCTGGGCTATGTCGTCCCGCGGTTCGCAGCGGTTTATGAAAACTCCGGCCGGCCGATGCCCTGGGCTTCCGGTGTGCTGCTGTCTATCGGCCACCTGGTCTACGACCATACGGCGATTGCGGTAGGTCTGCTTGCAGCGGTGCTCGTGCTGGGCATGTGGCAGTTGCGCCAGACCGCAACGCGGCAGAAGCTGGTCCAGTTGGTGTTGCGGCTGCCGGGTCTGGCTCCGCGTGCTGACCTGTTCCGGCTGAGCCGCTTCTATCGCGCACTGAGCCTGCTGCTTTCGTCAGGCATTGCGTTGCCGCATGCGATGGGCATGGTGGGCGGCCTGCTGAGCGCGGCGCAACGCAAGGCGCTGACCGGTGCGCGCGAGCGCATCGAAGAAGGTGGCAGCGTATCGCAGGCATTGGTTCAATTCGGCCTGGCTACGCCGGTCGCCAGGTCGTTGGTACAGGTGGGCGAACGCTCGGGCCAGCTGGCGCCGATGTTCGATCGCACCGCGCACTTTCATGACGAGGAGATGGCCCGCTGGCTCGACGCCACCTCCAAGCTTCTGGAGCCGGTGCTGATGCTGGCTATCGGCCTCGTCATCGGCCTGGTGGTGGTCCTGATGTACATGCCGATCTTCGAACTCGCGGGGAGCCTGCAGTGAGCGCCAATAAGCCCAACTCCGCGGAACTCGCCCGTTCCCTTGGCCTGGTATGGATGGACATGGCACGCCTGCGTGAACTGCGCGCGCGCTGGGACGCCATCGGGTACACCGATGCGGTTGCACGAAAGGTCGCGGTATTGCAGGCCTCCGCAGACGACCCGACGGGAGCGAGCCGGGCCTATCTCGCGTTGACCGATCACCGCGACGCCGCTGCGGAGACGTGGGGCCTCAACCAATGCCGTCGTGCGGGAATTCGTGACGTGGTGGTGGGCCTCGTCGATGCAGCGGACTTCGAGGGCCTGCTTGCCCAGCAGGAGCGCCAGATGCGCGCGATGGACGGATTCCAGCCGATGGAGACAGAGGCCAGCGACGGTGAACTGGCGGCGCTGATCAGCATGGTTTCGATTCAGCAGGAGACCAGCCCGGTGATCAAGCTGGTCAACTCGACGCTGTACGACGCGCTGAAGCTCAACGCGAGCGACATCCATCTGGAATGCGATGCGAAGGGGCTGCGCGTGCAGTACCGGCTCGACGGGGTGCTGGTTTCCATCACCGAAGTGCCGGGCGCCGATATGGCCGAACAGGTGATCCAGCGCGTCAAGGTGATGGCGGAGCTCGACATTGCCGAGCGCCGCGTGCCACAGGACGGCCGCTTCAAGGTGCGCGTGCGCGATCGCGACATCGATTTCCGGGTGTCCGTGATGCCAAGCATCTTCGGCGAAGACGCTGTGCTGCGGCTGCTGGACCGCAAGGCGCTGACCGAGCAGGCACAGAACCTCACGCTCGAAAGCCTCGGACTGCGGGAGCAGACCAAGGCATCGATCCGGCGACTGGCCGGCAAGCCGCACGGCATGCTGCTGGTGACTGGGCCGACGGGCTCCGGCAAGACGACCACGCTGTACGGAACCATCACGGAGATCCACACGGGCCGCGACAAGATCATCACCATCGAAGATCCGGTCGAGTACCGCCTGCCTCGCGTACTGCAGATCCCGGTGAACGAAAAAAAGGGGCTGACCTTTGCGCGCGGGCTGCGCTCCATTCTTCGCCACGATCCCGACAAGATCATGGTCGGCGAGATCCGCGACGACGAGACCGCGCAGATCGCCGTGCAGGCCGCATTGACCGGCCATCTGGTGTTCACGACAGTCCACGCCAACAACGTGTTCGACGTACTCGGCCGCTTTCTGCACATGGGGGTGGATGCCTACAGCTTTTCGGCGGCGCTCAACGGCATCGTGGCACAGCGGCTCGTGCGCGTGAATTGCCCGTTGTGTTCGGAACAGATCGCGCCGGCAGCTGAGCTCTTGCAGGCCCTGCACATCGATGCTGCCGCCATCCGCACCTGGACGATGCGGACCGGCAAGGGCTGCGGTCATTGCCGCGGCACTGGATTCAAGGGGCGGCGGGCCGTAGCTGAAGTGCTGGTGATGAACGACAGGCTGCGCGAGCTGATTGCCGCGCAAGCCTCGATCTCTGCCGTCAAGGACGAAGCACGACAAGCCGGTTGGATGCCGCTGATCGACATGGCGATCGAACTGGTGGCCTCCGGCGAAACAACGCTCGACGAAGTCTTGCGCGTCGCGGGTTGAGGGCTTGCCCATGCCAAGACCTATTCTCTACCTCTACATCGGTGCGCAGCGGCTGCAGGCGGCCTGGTCTCTGCGGCGCGGCGCCGAGTTGCGCATGCTCTCCGATGCAGCGTACGAACAGCCGGTTACCGGCGACGCCAGTCCGCCGCCGGTGCCGATCGACGCGTGGCCCGAAGCGGTGTCGCAGGCCATGGAAGCGCTCGGACGCGTTTGCCAGGCCGAGCCGGCGTTGCGGCGCGGCGCAGAGCTTCGTGTGCTGGTGTCGGACCAGTGGGTGCCCAGTACCCCTGTAGCCTGGAATGCCGCGCAGTACCGGCCGGATACCGGCGTTGTGGCCGCGCGCAGCGAACTTCGCGAAGCAGGGTATGAGGTTCTCGCCGGCGATCTGCTGCTGCTGGACGATGCTCCGCTTCGCCAGCCGCGGCTTGCGGTCTGCTATCCGGCGGCACTGCTCGAACACCTGGATCGGCTGGCCGCTGCACTGAAGACGCGCCCCTCCTCGATCACCACCTTGTCCGCATTGGCTTGGCGCGGCAACGATGCCCCGGGGCAGACGCCGACCCATTCCGAGCGCCTGCTTGCGATCCTGGAGCCAATCGTCCGCGAGCCGGGCGAGGCATTGATACGGCAGGTGATCCTCGTGCGGGGTCAGTGGACCTCGGCATGCATCGACGAAGTATTGATCCGTCCGCTGCATGCCGCGCTTCAAGCGGATGGAACCGGGCCACCCACGACGCGCGGGTTAGCCATGTCCATCGCAGCCATCGTTCAGCGACTGGGGTGGCATGCCGTGCCGTCGCCGACGTCACCCGAAGCTTCCACGTTGTTTTCCGTGATCGACCTGGCACCGAACGATCCGCTCTCGGGTGTCAGCGGCCCGATCGCATGGTGGGTCATGCCTCAGGGCCGGCGCGACCTCGTGCGGGTGCATGCGCTGGATGCGGTGGCGCGCGCAGCCGGCCCATCCCTTGTCAAGCTGCTCGCCCTCGCGTGCGTTCTCGGCGGCATCGGCTTGTCAGGCATGGCACTCTGGCGCAATGAAGCCCGGTTGCAGGAAGCGCTCGATGCGGCCTCGGCAGCCCGGCGTGCGGCCGTCGTGCTCGAAGCGCCGCCACCATCGGGGGAGCAGGCCAAGCGGATCGCAGCGGTCAATGCCGTGGTCTCCGAACTCAACATTCCCTTGCCGCGCCTGCTGCGTGCGCTCCAGCCCCCGAGAGACATTCGCGTGGGCTTGCTAGGCCTCGAACTTGTGGCAGGGCGCGAGCGTGGCGCTGAAGCCGCAGCGGCTTCGGATACGCGTGTATCGCGCCCGACGCTCAAGGTCCACGCTGAAGCACCCACGAGCACCGATATGACGCGCTATGTCGCCTTCCTGTCAGACCGCAAGCCGCTCAATCACGCCTACCTCGTCAAGCACGAAATGCCCGACAGCGCAGCCAGCCAGTCGGGCGGCCCCCGGGCGACATATCGTTTCACCGTGGAGGTCACGTGGAAGGACTGACACGCTTGATGGCTGACGGCTGGTGGCAATGCCGACGCCGCGCGCAGCGGCTCTACCGCATGGCCGGGCCGGACGGCATTGCGATCCTGTTGGGGCTGCTCGTGATCTGTGGGCTCGTTGCGGCCGTGGCTCAGATCAGGGAGCAGCGCCTCGGTTTGCGCACCATGGAGTCAGAGGCACGAACGATTGAATCGTTGCCTCGCCCCGTGGCCGAGTTGTCCAATCTTCAGAAGTTCGAGCAGGTGCTGCCTGCACACGAGGACATTCCCTTGGTGCTGGCGCACCTGTTTGAACTGGGCGCGGAAGAACGACTGATGCTGTCACGCGGCGAATACCGCGCACAGAACGACGAGGTCGGCCAGTTCGTGCGCTATCGGATGACCACGCCGATCAAGGGCGATGCGCCAGCGGTCCAGCGTTTCATCGAGCGCGCGCTGGCCGTCAATCGCAGTCTGGTGTTCGAGTCGGTGCAGTTCAAGCGCGAACGTATCCAGGCCGAGCAGATCGAGGCGATCGTGCAATGGACTCTCATCACCAGTCTGCCCGGCCTGTCCGGTGTACGGGTGCAAGAGCCTGCAGGCGAGCTGCCCTCGATGCCGCTGCAGACATCGAAAGGAAGCTCGCCATGACGCAGCGGAGGGTGATGTTGGTACTGGCCCTCGGGGCCACGCTGCTCGCAGTCTATTCCGCACCGGCCAAGGACGAGGCGGTGGTGCAAGCCGCCGAGCGGGCCGTCGTGTCGGACGCGACGCCGCGCCCGATGCCAGTGCAGGTACGGCAGGAAGGCCGGCGACATGCAGGTGCCACAGATGTGCTTGGACTGCGCTCGCGCGATGAGCTGGATGGCGATGAATCGAACCTTTTCGCCACGCTGAGCTGGGAGCGACCGCCCGCGAATGTCGAAGCTTCGCCGCCGCCCGCGACCGAATCCGCCGCACCGCTGGCGCCGCCGGCGCCGTTGCAACTGCTGGGTCGCTATCAGGAAGGCGACAGGACGGCCATGTTCGCGACATTCAATGGCGACAGCGTGGTGCTGTGGGCCGGTGAAAACATCAACCCCGAATGGCGCGTTGATGCCATAGAGACCGGACAGGTCGTGTTGACCTACCTGCCGCTCGGGCAGAAGCAAAGCCTGCCGTGGACCAGTTCCCAATGAAAGACGAGATGAAGATGTTCTTGCACCCGCGCCCGAAGAAGCGCGGGATCCGTGTGGTTGGAGCCTACTTGCTAGCCTGCCTGGTCCTGGCCGGTTGTGCGGGGCAGGTCGCCTTTCGCGAAGCCAACCGATTGCTCACGGACAACAACCCTGCAGAGGGGGTCGCGAAGCTGGAAGAAGCGGTCAAGCTCGATCCCAAGAATGCGGAATACCGCGTGGCCTTGTCGACCACGCGCGCCAGCCTGGTCAATCGATACCTTACCGCGGCCGAGGTGAACCGGCGCGATGGGCGGCTGACCGAGGCGGAGAAGTGGTACCGGCAGGTCATGGCCTACGACCCAGAAAACGCCATGGCACGCCAGGGTCTGGAACTGTTAGTCGTAGAGCGCAAGCACCGGCTAGTGGTCGTCGAATGCGAGGCGCTCTTGAAGAAAGGAAAGCCGGAGGACCTTGTCACGGCGCTCGACATGCTTCGCCCGGTCTTGACCGAGAACCCACGGCAGAAAGAAGCGCTGAACCTGAAGGATCGCATCGAGGAAGTCCAGAACAAGCAGGCGAAGCCAGAGGCCAGGCTGGCTGAGAGCTTTCGCAAGACCATCACGCTCGAATTCCGCGACGCGCCGTTGAGGACCGTGTTCGACGTGATCGCCAAGGTGTCGGGCTTGAATTTCTTCTTCGACAAGGACATTCGTCCCGACCTGAAGGCGAACATCATGGCGCGCAACACCACCATCGAGGACGCAGTGCGCCTGCTGATGGTGACGAACCAACTCGAGCAGAAGATCCTGAACGAGAACTCCGTGCTGATCTATCCGAGCATGCCGCAGAAGCTGAAGGACTACCAGACGCTGTCGGTGCGGACTTTCTATCTCGCCAATGCCGATGTGAAGGCTGTCTCGAACACCATCAAGACCATCGTCAAGACCAAGGACCTGGTGATCGACGAACGGCTGGGGCTGATCATCATGCGCGACACGCCTGATGCGATCCGGATGGCAGAACGCATCGTGGCCCTGCAGGACCTGAGCGATCCGGAGGTGATGCTCGAAGTCGAGGTGGTCGAGATGAAGCGCTCACGCCTTCTGGAGCTTGGCATCAATTGGCCCAGCCAGTTGTCGTTGTCTCCATTGCAGATTGACGGTGCGCCTCTGGTGCTCAGCGATCTGGGGAATCTCAATCGCCGCAAGCTGAGGGTAGGAGGAACCCCCGGCGTCACGGCCAATGCGCGCAAGGAAGACGGCGACGTGAGCATCCTTGCCAACCCCAGGATTCGCGTACGCAACAAGGAGAAGGCCAAGATTCTGATCGGCGACCGGGTACCGGTGATCACGACGACATCGAACGTTACCGGCTTCGTTTCGGAATCGATCAACTACCTGGACGTGGGCCTCAAGCTGGAGGTCGAGCCCAGCATCTATCTGGACGAGGAGGTGGCGATCAAGGTCAACCTCGAGGTGTCCAGCCTCGTGAAGGAAATCCTCAGCAAGTCGGGCTCGCAGGCCTATCAGATCGGGACACGAGGCGCGAGCACCGTGTTGCGATTGAAGGATGGCGAGACGCAGATCCTGGCGGGTTTGATCAGCGACGAAGACCGTTCTACTTCCAACAAGGTTCCGGGCCTTGGCGAGATGCCGGTGGCCGGGCGCCTGTTCGGAAGCCAGAAGGACGATACGCTTCGCAGCGAAATCCTGTTGTCCATCACGCCGCGCGTGGTGCGTTCCATTCGCAGGCCTGATCTGCAGTCAGCCGAATTTGACTCCGGTACCGAAAGTAGTGTCGGCGCGCGACCGCTGCAGCTGATGAGCGGCGTGCCCGGCGCATCGAAGGCTGTGGACCAGCCGGCAGCCCTTCCCGCTGGCGGGGGCGCTGGCATCGTGGCGCCAGGTTCGGCCGCGGCAAGCGCGGTGGCGCCTGTGAACGCCGCGTCGCCGTCGCCAAACAAAGCGGCGCCTGCGCAGCAAGGCCCGCCCGCAGCTGGCTCCGGAGCCGGCGCCGTCAGCCTGACCTGGCAGAGCCCCGCGCAAGTGAAGGTGGGTGAGCAATTCAGTGCGGTGCTGCGCGTCAACAGTCAACAGGCCTTGCGCGGCCTGCCACTGCTCGTAGGCTTCGATCCACAACTGGTGCAGGTCGTGAGTGCGCAGGAGGGCGACTTCTTCCGGCAAGCCGGCGGCAAGAGCATCTTCAACCAGCGCGTGGACGGTGTGCAGGGCAAGGTGTTCATTGCGGCCTTGCGCGAGAACCCGGCCGGCGGCGAGGCCGGTATCAACGGCACCGGCAGCGTGGCCACGCTCACTTTCAAAGCCGTCAAGGCCAGTGCCGCCGCCAAGCTCCAACTGCTGTCCGCGGCACCGGAACCGCCAGCGGCGTCGCCGGTGGCCGTGCCGATGGAACAGGTGTTCAAAATTGTTCCGTAGCGTCCTTCATGTGCGCGGCTTCACTTTCGTCGAGTTGCTCGTGACACTCGCCATCATGGCGGTGCTGGCGACTGTGGCGGTGCCGCTTGCCCAGGTGAGCGTGCAGCGCCAGAAGGAGCAGGAGCTGCGAGCCTCGCTGATGCAGATTCGCGAGGCACTGGACGCCTACAAGCGCGCGTCCGACCATGGGCGCATCCAGATGAAGCTCGGCGAGAGCGGCTTTCCCAAGACGCTTGACGAACTCTGGCAGGGCGTGCCCGACCAGCGCAGCCCGAACCAGCAGAAGCTGTACTTCCTGCGGTCGCTGCCGCGCGATCCGACCTTCGCAGACACCCGGGTACCTGCTGCGCAGACCTGGGGCTTGCGAAGCTACAACTCGCCACCTGACGCACCGACCGAAGGAGACG
Organism: Variovorax sp. 350MFTsu5.1; assembly: GCF_048302515.1. Taxonomy (NCBI): domain Bacteria; kingdom Pseudomonadati; phylum Pseudomonadota; class Betaproteobacteria; order Burkholderiales; family Comamonadaceae; genus Variovorax; species Variovorax sp. 350MFTsu5.1. Next base: position 1,529,485 of record NZ_CP157620.1, read on the forward strand.
ACGTGTTCGATGTGTATTCCAGATCGAAGAAGACCGGCCTCAATGGGGTGGAGTACGCGCTGTGGTGACGATGTGTATGTCTACCGGGAAGAAGGCCGCGCGCCCGGCCGGCTTCACCTTGATCGAACTGCTCGTGGTGCTGTCGATCGTCGCACTCTTGCTGACCGTTGCCGCACCGCGCTATTTCGGCTCGATCGACAAATCGAAGGACCAGGTGCTGCAGGAGAACCTGCGCGTGATGCGCATCATCCTGGACAAGTTCCATGCGGACAAAGGGCGCTGGCCGAAGACGCTCGAAGAACTGGTCGAGCAGCGATATCTGCATGCGGTGCCCATGGACCCGGTGACCGAGTCGCGCACCAGTTGGATCTTGCTGCCTTCGCAGAACACCGAGGAAACCGGGATCGCAGGCATCAAGAGTGGAGCGCCTGGGGCCACGAAGGACGGCCGTCTGTATGAAGGCTTCTGACAGCCGCCTCCCCCTTGAAACGCTCGCATCCGGGCAGCGGGGCTTCTCCTATATCTGGATGCTGTTGCTCATAGCGCTCATGAGCATCGGCATGACCGTCGCCGCCGACGTGCAGACCACCATGAGTCAGCGCGACCGCGAAAAGGAGCTGCTCGCCATCGGGCGACAGTTCCGCACGGCGCTTGCGAGCTACTACGCGGCCCGCCTGCCGAGCACTGGTGCAGCGGGCGGCCCGCCCGTGTCCAGGGGGATGGACACGGGCCAACCCGTTTCAGGCTCGTCACCCGCGGCTGGCGGCGCGAATGTTCCTGGCGTGAGTGGCCAACCGGGGCTGCCGCCGCAGAACGATCTGCGCGGCTATCCCTCCAGTCTGGAAGACTTGTTGAAGGACGAACGCTTTCCAGGCATCCGGCGGCACTTGCGCAAGATATTCGTCGACCCGATGACAGGTAAGGCCGAATGGGGGCTGGTCCAGGTGTCGGGCCGCATCGTGGGCATCCATTCGCTCTCGACGGCTGTGCCGATCAAACAGGCTGGCTTCGAGAGCGACGAGCAGGCCTTCACGGGAGCGCAGAGTTATGCCGAGTGGATCTTCAGCCCACTCGCCCAGATGCCTGTGCCGCCCGAAGGCAAAGCGATCGGATCGAGCGCCGCCATGTCGCTTCCCTCTTTTTCGATGACGCCTCTCTTCGCGCCCCCACTACCTTGAACCGAGCCAAGGTATCCATGCATAGAAAAATTTCCCTCATCGTGTCGCTTTCCAGTGCCCTGTCGGCTATGTTGCTCTGTGTGTCTGCGAGCGCGCAGACGGATTCCGGGCTGCCTCCTATCCTGCGGGACATCCCTCAGTCGGGGTCGATGTGCAAGATCGAGCGCCCGCCCGGCGCGACGCAGTCCGGCGGCGAGCGAGTTGGCGACGGCCTGGAGTCCGTCTGCGCGCTGCCGACCTCCGGAGCAAGGGCCTTCTTGCAACAGAGCGGCGCCACTGTCATCGACACGCGCCATGAGAGCGACTTCCTGCAATTCCAGATCGCGAATGCCATTCGCTTGGACGCGGCGAGCGTCCGGCTCAAGACATACCTACGCAACAAGCCTTTGCTGCTGGTGGGCGACGGCAAGTCCGATCGCGAACTCTATGGAGCGTGTGGCCAATTGCGGGCGCAGGGATTCAAGTCGGTCCAGGTGCTGATGGGCGGCATGGCCGGCTATATCGCAAAGGGGTTGCCCATGAGTGGGTCTGGCGCGCCCGATGCATTCGAGGCTGCGCGGCTCGACCCTGCCCAACTTTGGGCGCAGAGCCTGTTTCCCGAAGGCATGGTGATCGCCGTGAATAGCCCGGCGTCGGCTGCGCTTCTGCCGCTTGCGCTTCGCGTGGCCGATGCTGCTCCGCAAGCCGTTGCCGGCGCCGTGGAACGGCGGCGCAAGGGGCAGAAGTCAGTGTTGGCGAACGTGACGGTGGTGTTCGACGGAGCGCTATCCGAAGCCATGTTCCGCCAGTACAGCCAAGCGGTGGCCCCCACACCGCTGCTGGTGTACACGGACGGCGCTGCCGCATTGAAGGGCTTCCTGCGCTCGCAGGAGGCCGCGTGGGCCGCGCATGCCCGCGGACCGAAACAGCCGCGCTGCGGCTGAGGTTTCCAGGCAGCGGCGTACGTGGATCAGGGGCGTCGGAACGCCGGCCGGCAGCCGCCTGCGATCCGGCGCAGCGGCTTTTTTTACTCCGACGCCGACTGCGCCACCCCCTGCATAGCCAACCCCAGCATCGCCAGTTGCCCCACCAGCGCCAGCCGCTGCGCCGAGCGCACGTTCTCGAGCACCGTTCCCAGCAGCGCAGCGCTGCGCCCCAGTCCGGCCTGCTTCAGCCGCAGCACCTGCGCCTGCGCCCGCGACAGTGCGCCGCCGCTCTGGTGCCGCAGGCCCTGGCGCAGCCACAGGGACAGCAGTTCCAGCGTGTCGCCGGCCAGCGCGTTCAGCGCGGGCTTCTCCTCGATGTCGCTTTGCAGGCCCAGCGGCTGCGGTGCGGCGGTCTCTACCTGCAGCACCACGGCGCGCTGGTCGGTGAGCACGGTCAGCGGCTGCATGACAGCCTGGCCGCCCTGCAGGTGCACGGTGCCCGCCACCGCGCGCAATGCACCGTGCTCGCCGGCCAGGGTGCGGGCCAGGGCGTCGACGGCACCGGGGGTCACCGAGCGATGCGGCAACGCCAGGTGCAGCCACGATGCGTTGTCGTCCGCCGCGTCCTCCTCATCTTCCGTTTCCGGCGCCTGCCCTAGCCGCGCATGTAGCACCTGCGCCGCGGCATCCCAATGGCACGACGCCACTTCCATGCGCTCGAAGGCCACCACGTGCAACTGGCCGGATGCGCCGGCCGAAGCGCCGCTCGCGGCCTGCCTGGGCTTCACGAAATCCGGCTGCGCCTCGCGCAGGTGCGCCACCAGCGCGGCCACGCTGTGCTGCCGCAGCGGCGCGACGAGGTCGTCCCACGACTTGGGCGACAGCGGCAGCACGCCGGTCTGCCGGGCGCCGGCGGTGATGTCTACCAGCCCGTTCGCGCGCCGGGTGGCGGTCTTGGTGATGACCTGTCCGCTCGCCAGTTGCCGCAGCGGAAAGCCCGCGACGCGCCGGTTCATGAGGCTGGGCGCCGCGCCGCCGGCGGCGGCGTCCGCCGTGCGTGACCACTGGCGCTCCAGCACGGTCACGTTCTGGGTGTCGGGGTCGGCAAAGAGGATGCTCGCGCCTTCGGCCGTCTCGTCGGACCAGAGCTCGGCGCCGAGCGAAACCAGCCGCAGATGGTCGAGCGCGACTTCGCCTTTCACACCGATGCCGAGGATCTGGCTGGCCGGCAGCGCGGGCCGGGCAGAAGAGCCATCCGGCGGACGGCCCGCGTGCGCCGCCGCCCGCAGCCGCGCCCACAGCTCGGTCGTCACGCGCAGCAGCCGCAGCGGCTCGAAGCGGCTGCTGCGCGCCTGTTGCGCCTGCAGGAGCTGCCAGAGTTCGTCGAGCGCGTCGTCCACCCAGCTCCAGCCCAGCGTGCGTGCCTGTTCGCGCACGGCCTCGAAGCGGGCGGCCAGCGCCATCGCGGGTTGGCTCGATCCGTCGAGCCAGAGCGACAGCAGCAGGGCGTCGATGCCCGAGCGCAGCGCGACGGCTGTCTTGCCCTGCATCACGGAGGTCGCCGGCGATGCAACCGAATCCTCTTCGGACGACGCGGCCGGCTGCACCTCGACCATCACCTCCGCCGAGCCCGGCTCCAGCGCTCCGGCCTGCCGGAACGCCCACAGCGCGATCACCACGTGCGCGCAGCCGCCGCCCTGCTTGCAGTCGCAGCGCGCATGAACCAGCGAACTGCGCGAGAAGAAACGCACGCTGCACATCGGCAGGCGCGCCACCGGCGGCGCGCTCGCGCTGCGCCAGGCCTGCACGCCGACCACGGGACGCGCGGCGGCGAGCTTGACGGCCTGGTCGAGCACCGAGGGCGCGAAGCTCGCGGCCAGCGCGGCATCGTCGAACTGCGCGGGGCTCCAGGCGGCGTCGGGCTCGGGCGGTGAAGTTTCGACGGACGCGATCGATGCATCGCCCGTCGCGGGCGCCGCTTTCGCCAGCGCCTGATAGGCCAGCACCAGCATCACCCTGTGCCTGCACATGCCGCTGGCAGGGCAGCTGCACTGCGCGTCGCGCAGCGTGCGCCCCGGCGGCAGGCTGGTGCGCACGCCGTCGTCGAACTGCGCCTGCACTGTGCCGTCGGCGCCGGTCTCGAGCTTGGGCAGCAGCCCGGCCGCCACGTCCTTCTGCGCGCGCTTGACGAAGCCGGCGTTGGCCAGCGCCGTCAGCGCCTCTGGCGTGAGTTCGAGCAGGTCGGCCCTCGATGCGATGTCGCTGCTCATCCCTGTACCTTCTCGGCCAGCCAGCCGGCGAGCTGGCCCGGCGTCATCGCGCCGATCTGCGCGCCTTCGCGCACCAGCCGCGCCGCCATCTCGCGGTCGTAGTTGGGCTCGGCGTTGGAGTCGAGCGCGGCCAGCCCGAGCACCTTGGCGCCGGATTCGACCAGCGCCTTCACGCGCCGCACAAGCTCGTATTCGCTGCCGCCTTCGTAGAAATCGCTCACCAGCACCACGATGCTCTTCGAGGGGTTGGCGACCAGCGATTGCGCGTAGGCCACCGCCTTCGCGATGTCGGTGCCTCCGCCGAGCTGCACCTTCATCAGCAACTCCACCGGATCGGAGACGTCGGCGGTCAGGTCGACCACCGCCGTATCGAAGGCAACGAGGCGCGTGCGCATGCCGGGCAGTTGCCACAGGCAGGCGGCCATCACCGCGCTGTGGATCACCGAGTCGACCATCGAGCCGCTCTGGTCGATCAGCAGCACGATGTCCCACGGTTCCGCATGCCGCTTCGTGCGGCTTATGAACACAGGCCGCTCCACGTAGAGCTTGCGGCGCTGCGGGTCGTAGCGGTGCAGGTTGGCGGCCAGCGTCTGCCGGAAGTCGAAGTTGCGCGCCACCTTCATGCGCGAGCGGCGGCGCCGGTCGCGGCTGCCGCTGAAGGCCTGGCGCACTTCGGTGGCGAGCTTTTCCATGATGCGCCGCACCACCTCGGCCACCAGCTTGCGCGCGGCGGCCAGCACCTCGGGGTTCATCAGGTGCTTGGTGTGCAGCACCGCGCGCAGCAGCGATTCGGAGGGCTCGATGCGCTCCAGCACTTCGAGGTTGGTCACCACCTCGTCGATGCCGTAGCGCTCGACGGCGTCCTGCTCCAAGCGCTCGATCACTTCCTTCGGAAAGAGCGTGTGGATGGTGTTGATCCAGTCGGGCGTGCTCAGCGACGACGGGCCCAGGCCCGCGCTGCGTTCGCCGCGGCTTTCGCGGTCGGTGTCGCGGCCGTAGAGCCAGTCGAGCGCGGCGTCGGCGGCCTGCGCCTCGGCGCTCAGTCCGCCGCAGGCCGATTCGGCCGGATCGCCCAGCAGCAGGCGCCAGCGCTGCAGCGGATCGGGAATGTCGAGGCTCATGGGCGGGGCGCTTTCTCGGTGTCTTTTTCTTCTTCGTCTTCCAGCGTCACGCCCCAGGCGGCCAGGCGCGCGAACACCGCGTCCTCCACCCGGCGGGCTTCGGCCAGTTGCTCGGGCGGTGCCTCGCCGCTGCGGTGGGCGGTGAGGGCGCGGCGCGACAGGTGCGTGGCGTCGTGCAGCGCCAGCACCTGGTCGGCGAGCAGGCCGCGCTCCTGCGGCGGCAGCCAGGCGAAGGCGGCGCGCAGGCTGGGCATGGCGCGCACGAAGTCGGCGTTGTCCAGGGCCTGCACGGTGCGGTCCATGCCGGCGACGAAGGCGGGCTCCGAAGCGAGCTGCTCGCGCGCGAGCGCCAGCAGACCGGTGAGTGCATCGCCGAGCACCGGCGCGGGCAGCGACTGCAGCAGCTGCATCGCCTCGGCCGCGCCGCTCTCGCCCTGCGCATGCGGGTCGTCGGTGCGGCCTGCCAGGCTCAGCGTCGCTCCCAGCGCAGCGCCTCGGCTCAGGGGGGAAGCGGCGGGGTCGGCGGCCTTGCGCTGCCACACTGCGAGTGCGCGGGCCGGCTCCAGGTCGAGCAGCGGCTGCGCTTCGTCGTTCGCGTGATCCTGCGCATGCGCCAGCACGTCGGCCACGATGCGGCGCAGTGCCAGATGCCCTTCGAGGTGCGACTGCATATCGGCCGGCGCGATGGCCGCAGGCGGCTCCAGCAGCCACAGCGCGCGGTCGAAGCCCGACTCGATCACCACGCGCAGCACCGGCGCGTCGGCCATGCCCAGCATCTGGCCGTGGCGCAGCAGCGTGTGCAGCACCGACAGGGCAGGGCCCAGCGCCTCGAAGCGCGGCTCGGCGGCGATCGCGCCGCGCAGCTCGCGCAGCAGCGTGTCGCTCAGCGCGGAAAGCCCCGCCCACGCGGCCTGGTTGAGGCCCTCGGCCAGCGGGCCGATGCGGCCCTGGGCCTGGCGCAGATCGTCCTCGAGCCGGGCGCGCGCCGCATCGTGCAGGCTCGCGCCCCAGGCGCCGGCCTCGATCAGCGCCGCCTGCTGCTCCAGCGGCTCCGAGAGCGACCACAGCTCGGTGCGCTCGCCCGACATCGCGAGCTTCGGCCCCTGCGCGCGCCGCACGCCGGGCAGCCGCAGGATCGCGAGGCGATGCAGAACGCGGCTCCTCGCGCGGTCGGTTTCGGTGAGCAGATCGAGCTTGAGCTGGCCGCGCAGCGCGATGCCGTGCGCCGCGAGCTCGGCCTGCACGGCGGCCACCAGCGGCGGCTGCGGCGTGCCGGGCGCGAGGCGGCCGACGATGTCGCCGGCCAGTACGTCCATGGCCTGCACCAGCACGGGGTCGGTGCCGGGACGCATCTTGCCGCGATAGGTCCAGGGCAGCGGCGCATCTAGCGCGTCCTTGACCAGCGCGCCGGCCAGCGCATCGAGCCAGTCGGAGCGCAGTGGCTTGTCGTGTCCGCGCAGCCGCGCGAGCCCCTGGGCGCGCAGGTGCACGGCCATCAGGTCGGCGGTGGAGGCGGGCAGCTTCTTGTCGCGCAGGCGCTGCATCACCAGCTGCAGCGCGCGGTGCGCAGCGCCCTCGGGGCCGTGGTCCCACACCCACTGGTAGTAGGCGGGCGACGGCATGCCCGAGGCATAGCCCGCGAAGGCGTCGAGGCGCTTGAAGGTGTAGGGCACGAGGTAGGAGCCGAAGCGCAGCGGTGCCTGTGGGCTGGCTGGCTGGACTGGTTGTGCCTCGTCGTCATCCTCGTCGGTGGTCTCCGGCGAAGGCTGCGGCGTCTCAGGAAGCGTGGCGGGCAGGCCCTGCCACAGCCGCGCGAGCGCCGGCGCGTGATAGCCGCCGCACACCACCAGCGCCTGCGCGCGGCCCGGTTCGCCCGGCTGCGCCATCGCCCATGCGATCCAGCGCGCCATCATGGTTTCGCGCGCCTTGTTGCCCTGCGAGCCGGGGTCCTGGCCGCGCAGGTGGTCGAAGTAGGTGGAAAGGCGCTGCGCGAGTTCGGCCACGTCGCAGCCGTCCTCGAACAGGTGGTCCCACAGCGCATCGCGGCCCTGCACCGAGAGCTTCTCGGTCAGCGCGCGCTCATACGCTTCGGCGCGCTCCTCGTGCTCGTGGTCGGCCACGTCGGCATAGCGGTTCTCCATGCGCGAGAAGGCGTCGTGCCAGGCCGGCAGGTCGATGAAGCGCACGGTCGATCCGACCTCGCGCGCCACCTGCAGCGCCTGCCATTCGGGCGAGTGCTCGGCGAAGGGCGACCACGAGCCGCGGTGCGTGCGGTCGCTCGACAGATAGCTGTAGATCGCCACCGGCGGGCTGTGCTGCAGGTAGAGCTCGTCGAGCCGCTCGTTGAAGTCGGCCGGGCCTTCGATGAGCACGTACATGGGGCGCAGCGCGCGGATGCGCTCGGCCACCAGCCGCGCGCAGGCGGGGCTGTGGTGGCGCACCCCGACGATGTGAAGTGATTCGCTCATCTTCGTCATCGATGGAGCGCCAAGCGAAGCGAAGGCCCTTCGCGAAACACCGCGGAACCGGCTTTGCCGGGCCGCTGGTGTTGCCCCCTGCAAGGGGGTTGGCGAAGCGACACGAAGTGCGCGGAGCCTGGGGGTTTGCTCATATGACGCGCCAAGCGAAGCGAGGGCCCTTCGCGGAACACCGCGGAACCGGCTTTGCCGGGCCGCAGGTGTTGCCCCCTGAAAGGGGGGTGGCGAAGCGACACGAAGTGCGCGAAGCCTGGGGGTTTGCTCATATATCAGGGGAGACGGTGGCGGGCTTCGTAGTACGCGCGCCAGTGGGTGCCGCTGCGCTTCGCCGCCTTCTGCTCGAAGTAGCGCCGCAGCTTCGCGCGGTCGTCCGCGTTGTCCTTCACCACCGTGCCGGCGATGCAGTCGACCAGGTCGGCCGGCGAGCCCTCGCGCTGTTCGAGGAACCATGCGCGCACGCCCACCGCGTGCGCCACGTTCACGGCTTCCGCGGTGGACATCACGGCGGTGAGCCGGTCCATGGCTGCATCGCTGCCGCCATTGCCGCCATCGCCCTTCGCGGGCGCGCCGCGCAGGTCGCGGAAGGTGGACACCAGCAGCTCCAGCACGGGCGCGGGCACCGTCTTCGGAATGCCGCTCTGCGCGAGCAGCCGAGCCGACGACTCCTGCACCAGCGCCAGTTCGCGGTCGAAGTCGAGGATGGGGAACACGGTCTCGAAGTCGAAGCGGCGCTTGAGCGCCGCGCTCATCTCGTTCACGCCCCGGTCGCGCGTGTTGGCGGTGGCGATGATGTTGAAGCCCTCGCGCGCATACAGCATGCCGTGCTCGCCCGAGAGCTCGGGCACCGCCATCACGCGGTCGGAGAGCATGCCCAGCAGGCAGTCCTGCACCTCCAGCGGCGCGCGCGTGATTTCCTCGAAGCGCACCACCTGGCCCTGCTGCATGCCCAGGTACAGCGGCGCCGGCACCATCGCGCGCGGGCTCGGCCCTTCGTTGATGAGCAGCGCGTAATTCCAGCCGTACTTGATCTGGTCCTCGGTGATCGAGGCGCCGCCCTGGATGGTGAGCGTCGAGATGCCCGAGATGGCCGTGGCCAGCAGCTCCGACAGCATCGACTTCGCCGTGCCCGGCTCGCCCACCAGCATCAGCCCGCGCCCGGTGGCCAGCGTGACCAGCATGCGCTCGATGCTGGCCACAGGCGCGACGATCTTCGGTGCGATGTCGAGCGCCGCGTCGCCCAGGATGAACGAGCGCGCGGCCTTCAGGCTCAGCGCCCAGCCCGGCGGGCGCGGGTCCTTGTCCTGCGCGCGCAGGCGGGCGAGTTGGTCGGCGTAGAGGATTTCCGCCGGCGGGCGCTGCAGCGCGGCGGAAGCGGAGGTGTCTTTGGATGTCTTGCTTGCGGTGGCCATCTGGTCGTTCAGGCGCGAAGGCCCTCCATGTCACGAATGAGTTCGCTCGCCGAGATCGGATCGAGCCGGTCGAGCGTCTCCGCGTTCTGCATGTTGCCCCAGCCCGAAGGCTTGCCGACCTGCACTTCGCCGAGTTCCTGCTCGGGGTACTCGTCGACCATGCCGACGATGATGCCCGGGTCGAGGTACAGCTCGATCACGCGGTCGGTGCCCAGCGGCTTGGTGAAGTACCAGATGCCCCCGCCGTCCTGCGCCTCGCCGCGGCGCCAGCCCTTGTTGACCAGGCCGAGCACGCGGCCGGTGGGCACCTTGGCGCTCTTCCAGCGTTCGAGCTTGTTGCTGCCCTTTTCTTCGTCGGTGAGCGTGTAGACGTCGCGGCCGATCTGCGCGAAGGGCTGCAGCAGCTCGTAGTCGGCGAACACCTGGCCGAAGGCGGCGGCGTCGGCGGCCGAGAGGTCCAGCGCGTGCGGCACGCCGATGCGGATGTTCTCGCCGGTGGGCAGCTCGAACCCGTCGTCCTCGGCCGTGGTGTAGCTGCCATCCTCCGCCACGCGGAAGCAGGCCTTGAGCGTGCCGCCGTAGCTGCCGCCGCCGGCCACTTCGTACACGCCCCAGATCAGGCGCTGCACCAGGTGGCGCACCAGCGGATGCTCGACCAGGAAGGTGCGGAACACCTCGGGTGTCCAGCGGCGGCGGGTGCACATCGCGACCTCGAGGCGCAGCAACTGCTGGCTCGCGATGGTGCGCGCGTCCTTCTTGAGAAGCTTGAAGCGCTCGACGGCTTCCTTGCCGAGCTCGGCGTCGTCGGTCTTCTTGGGCTTGGGCAGGTCGGGCAGGCGGGCGCCGGCCACGCCGTCGGCGCCGATCTCGCGCACGTAGGGCTTGAGCGTCTCGTCGAAGCCCACCTTGAAGGCGCGGGGGCCGAAGTCCAGCCGCATGGTGCCCTGCTCGTCGAGGCCGAGGTCGGGCGCGAGCCGGTCCTCGAGCTCCTCGGTGCTCAGGCCGCGCGCCTCGGCGATGGCGTCGATCTTCTCGCGCGCCTTGTCCTGCAGGCCCTTGAACTTGACCTTCTGCGCGATGCCGTTGAGCAGCATCAGCGCCACGTCGCTGCCGATGTTGGCGAGCACGTCGAGGCCGGTGACGGCGCGCGCGTGCGAAGCCTCGCCGGGCCAGGAGCGGATGAAGGGCGTGAGCTTGCGCGCGGTGTCGTCGTTGCCCAGGTGGCCCAGGCTGGTGAGGGCCCAGCCCTCCTTGCTCGGGCCGCTGGCCTCCAGCCAGGCGGTGAAGGCGTCCCACGCGAAGTCGGCGAGCGAGGCGGCGTCGCAGGCTTCCTTGACCACGGCGATGCCTCCGTAGACCTCTTCGTTGGTCGGGAAGGTGAGCATCTGGCCCAGGTGCTCCAGCGCGTCGTCGGGCAGCGCCTTGCCGTTCTTCAGTACCGGGCGGCGCCAGCCGCGCGGCTGCCAGAACTCGGGCAGCTTCGCGCGCTTGGTGGGAAAGCGGTCGAGCGGGCTCTCGTCGAGCACGGCGCGCAGCGCCTCCACCACCTCGGGCCTGCCGTAGCGGCCGGCGACTTCGAGCAGCAGCGCCTCGTGGCCGTTGGCCTGCAGCAGGCGCAGCGCCGAGCCGGCGCAGTCGCGCGCCTCGCCGGCCTTGCCCAGCGCGGGCGCGATCAACCCGCAGGCGGCGTGCTCGGGGAACTTGAGCAGCCACTCGCGGCCCGTGGCGCGCAGCGTCTTGAGCTTGGCGAAGGCGCGCGCGGCGGGCAGCGCGAGTTCGGGCGTGCCGTAGTAGAGCGCGAACGAGAGGTTCTCGCCCGGCTTGGCGCGCACCATCGACAGCAGCCCCGGCAGCACCGCCAGGCCGTGCGTCGCGAGGATGTGGCCGATGCCGTAGTCCTCGGCCTCGCCGGCGATCGCGTTCCAGAACGGCACGCCCACGGCGGCCGGCAGCATCGCCGCGTAGGTCGACTGGAAGCGGAACCAGTAGTAGCGCTCCTTCTTGCGCTCGACCACCATCGCGCGCCAGCTGGCGATGAGCGCGTCGGCATCGCCGGCGGCGACCGCGGCCACGGCCGCTTCGTTCAGGCCGCGCAGCGGCTGCTTGCTGCGGTCGAAGCCCAGCTCCTCGAGCAGCACGCGCACGTCCTGCTGCGCGCTCGAATGGCGGCTCTTCTGCCACGAATTGGCGCTCAGCGCGTTCGCGCGCGCCGCCTCGTCCCAGCGCTCCACGGGCGCGAGCGCCAGCGGCTCCAGCACCAGCGCGCCTGCCGCCTTCTTCTGCACCTTGGCGAGCCACGGCGGCGCGGCCAGCACGCCCGGCAGCTCGTCGGCGCCGGCCACTTCGGCGGGGCCGGCCAGCAGCGCGAGCTGGCGGTCGATGACGGCCTGCGCGCCGGCATCGAGCCAGGGCCGCAGGGCGTCGATCGAGCCCGCGTGCGCGCGCAGCAGGCGCGTGAGGCTGGGCGTGACGAGGTTGGCGTCCTTGCCGCCGGCGGCCACCAGCCGCGACAGCGCCACCAGCGCCGCCTGCGGCCAGCGGTCGACCGAGAGCGCCAGGCGCGCGAGCGCCGCCTTGGAACTGCCCGCCACGCGCGCCAGCGCCTGCACCGCCTCGGGCGTGCCGATGGCGGCGAGCCCGTCGCCGGCCTCGTCGCTGGCCGCGCCACGCTCCAGCCCTTCGACCGCATCGATGCCGCGTTCCTGGATTAGCGTGGCGACCATGTTGTCGTGGCCCCAGAAGCCGGTGGAGTAGCCCACGCGCGTCTTCGCGGCCAGCGCGATCGCGGCGGGCTCGGTGGCGGTGAGCGCCAGCCAGTGCAGCGTCTCGGGCGTGTCTTTTTCGGCCGCGAGCGAGTGCGCCAGCGCGTTCGAGATCTCGGGCGCATCGGGCAGCAGCATCGCGATGATCGGCCGGCGGCTCGCGTGCAGCTGCGGCAGGGCCGCCTCGATCCGGTCGCGGGCTTCCTGCCAGGCCTCCTGCGGGGCCGCGGCCAGCTGGCGCCGCATGGCCTGCTCGCCCTGGCCCAGCGGGCCGCGCCAGCCGTTGCTCATCGGGCGGGTCACGACGCTGGTGAAGCGGCTCTTGCGGGTCTTGGTGCTGTGGCTGTAGTCGGTCTCGACCTGCACGCGCTGCGCGTCGAGCATGACGCCGGTGGCATCGGCCAGGCCGTACTGCGCGACCAGGTAGTCGACGATGGCCTCGGCCGGTTCGCTCTCGCCGTAGTAGCCGGAGGTGCTCAGCGCGAGCGCGAGCATCAGCGCGTCGGCTTCGGTGTCGGGGCCGGGCGCCGAGCCGGCGGCCGGCGCACCCACGCGCTCGACCACGCGCTGCGCCGCGGGACGCAGCGCCGCGTCGGTGCCGTCGAGGTCGATCGAGCCTTCCAGCTTGCGCTGCGCCAGGAACCACGCGGCCGTCACGCCACGGCTTTCCACCGGCTGCGGAAAGCGGCGCGATGCGAAGGCCACGCGCCGCATCTCGGGCGTGAAGCGCACCGGCGTGCCGGCGGCCAGCCAGGGCGGGGTGTCGGTGCCGGCTGCCGCATCGGAGGAGGGCAGGGCGGCCGGTGCCCCGGTGCCGCCGGATGCGGCCGCTGCTGCGAGCTGGCGGGCGATTTCCCTGGCGCGCTTGCCCGGCGTGGCGGTGGTGCCCCAGCCGGAGAGCAGGCCCTGGTCCTTCAGCCGCTTGAACGCGAGCGCCGCGCCCTGTTCGCTTACGCCGTGCTGGCGCTTGAGCACCGCCGCCGAGATGGCATCCGTCGGCTTGAGCTGGTCGGCCTCCAGTTGTGCACGCACGGCTTCGAAGACACGGTCGGCTTGCGCGTCGATGCTCTCGGTGGGGGCTGCCGTCACCGGCTCCTGCGCTGCCGCCGCTGCTGGTGCTGCCGCTTCCGCCTTCGGCGCCGCCTCGGCCTTGGGCTTCGCCTCGGTCTTGCCGATGGCCGCGTCTGCGGCCACGCCGACTTCGCTGTAGCCCTTGCCGGTCTTCTCGTTCACCAGCTTGGTCAGCGCGGTTGCCGCCTTGGCGGCGTCGGCGAACGACTTGGTCTGGCTCTGGCCCGCGGTGCCGATGCGGCCCCAGCGGATGTTGAGCTCGGTGTCTGCCTGCTCGATCTCCCAGAATTTGCTGGCGGTTCCCTCGATCAGTTCAAAACGGCGCATGGAAAAAACGTCCTCCTGTGAATCGATGATGAGCGGTCGGAGACGGCGGCCCCGGGCCCTTGTTGCCGGGCGCGCGGGCAGTTCCTTCCGCTGGGTCGCCGCCGAGGATAAGGGGCCCGCGTGAAGGCTCGGCCGTCGCGCGGTGCCTGTCGGCAAGAAGATTTCGCTTTCCGCACCGGCCGGTGCGTGGCAGTTACGAAGAAACTATTCAGGAGGCGCGCCCGAGCTCGTTCGCGAAGACATAGGCAGGCCCCATGCGCTGCCGGTTGCAGTGCGCCAGCGCGCGTTCGGCCGCTTCCAGCAGGCCGGCGAGCGTGTCGCCGTCGCCGGGGTGGCAGGCGATGCCCATGCTGATTTCACCGCCCGCGAGCAGCCGGCCCTCGTGGGCCACCGGCCTCGCGCCGGCTGTCTCGATGCGGATCGCCATCTCGGCGAGCTTCTGCCGCGGCGGCATGCCGACCAGCAGGATCGCGAAGCTGTCGGGGCCGAGCCGGGCCACCATGTCGTCCGCGCGCACCTGCTCGCGCAGGCGCTGCGCGATGGCGGCCAGCACCGCGTCGCCGCCCGCCTGCCCATGCCGTTCGTACACGGCGTCGAAGCCGTTCAGGCCGATCAGCATCAGCGAGAAGCTGCGGTCCTCGCGCAGCCATTCCTCGCCGCGCAGCTCGAAGCCGGCTTCGCTGGCGGCGCCGGTGAGCGCGTCGATGCCGGGAGCGGCCATCAGGGCCTGTGCGCGTGCCTCCAGCGCCCTTTCATCGCGGATGCGCGCGGCGGCGGCCAGGGCCAGCAGCGCGAGTTCGGCGATCACCGCGGCCTGCGCAAGGCTCGCGTGGCCCGGCGTCCACGGCTGCGCGCCCCAGGCGGGGAGATGCGCGGCCGAGACGCCTGCGAGCATCAGCACGGCGCCCACGCAGAAGAGCAATGCGGGCCATGGCATGCGGCGGCGCACCGTCAGCGCGCCAACCGCGAGGAGCACGGTGGAGGCCGCCACCAGCGCCTGCAGCACGCGCAATATCCAGGGCAGGCGGGTGTCGATGGCGGCATGAATCGTCGCCGCGGCCAGCGCGGCGAGCAGCCCGAGCGCGATGCGATCCAGACGCGGCGCAAGCCGGTTCAGCCGCAGCAGCTGCCGCGCGAACGCCACACGGCAGGCGGCCCACAGCGTCAGCGCCGACGCGGCCCAGTGCGCGAGGGAACTGCCGGGTGCGATGCGGTCCAGCCCCGCGAAGCCCGCCAGCGCAAAGCCGCAGGCCAGCACGTACCAGCCATGCATGCGCGCGTTGCCGGACACCAGCAGCAGCACGAGGCCGCAGACCATGAGGCCGGCCAGCAGGCCGAGGCTCATGCCGGTTTGCATGGGCGATGGGGGTTGGCTGCAACGGGGCGAGGGCTGGGCGGCATCCGGTCGGCTTCAGGCAGAAAGTCGGAAGAAAGTCGCCGATCGTAGCCGGGGCCGGCAGCGCCCGCGCAAGCCCTGCGCGCGGGCACGCAGGAAAGGGAGTCAGCTCAGACGAAGGGCCGGGCGTGCTGCTGTTGCTGCTGGTGCACTTCGCCGCTGCCGGGTTCGGCGATCCGCCGGTGCTGTTCGGCGAGGCGCGGCGCCGGCATCACGCGCGACAGCGCCACCTGCATCTTGTTGCGCCAGCCGGCGATCACGCCGCTTTCGCCGCGCATCATCGCGTCGAAACCGATGCGTGCTACCTCGGCCGGGTCGGCCTTGTCGCTTTGCCGGCCGACGCGCGTGTCGAGCATGTCGGCGCGCGCGAAGAAGTGGGTGTCGGTCACGCCCGGCATCAGGCAGGTGACCGACACGCCCGTGCCCTTGAGCTCGTTGCGCAGCGCCATCGCGAAGGAATCGATGAAGGCCTTGCTGCCGTTGTAGACCGCCTGGAAGCTGCCCGGCTGGAAACCCGCGATGGAACCGGTGATGAGGATGCGGCCCCAGCCCGCTTCGCGCATGCCGCGGCCCACGCATTGCACGAGGTAGATGGTGCCGGTGATGTTGGTGTTGATGACGTGCTGCACGTCATGGAAATCCTGGTCCAGGAAGCCGTGGCCCAGCCCGTGCCCGGCGTTGGCGAACAGCGCGTCCACGCGGCGGCCTTCGGTGGCGGCCAGCAGCGTGTCCACGCCGTCGCGGGTGGCGAAGTCGGCGCGCACCGAGAACACGTTGGCCCCGAGCATGCGCAGCTCGGTCTCGGCCTGCGACAGCGGCTCGTCGGCGCCGATCAGAAGGTCGTAGCCCCTGCGCGCCGCGAGCAGCGCGAGCTGGAAGCCGATGCCGGAGGAGGCGCCGGTCACCACGGCAAGGGGGCGCGTGTCGAGGCGAGGCGGCGGCCGGGTGTCTGTGGTCTGCATGTCGTTCTCCTTGAAGCCGACGATGGAGTTCATCCCATCGCTCAAGTGGCTGAAGTGGTGGTTGTGTTTTTCCACCGTAGAACGACGACTCGGCGCATGCGTAGGAATCCGTCCCGACCGCGCGCGCGTCATCGCTTGCGAACGGGAACCCCGCGACCTTCCGCTGGAACTTTCTTCTAGAACTCCGCGCCTTCGACCAGGAAGCGCAGCCGCCGCACCCCCTGCCACTCGTCCGCGTCGAGCCGGAACGCCAGCTTGACCTTCGGCGGCAGCGGCTCGGTGTGGCTGAACCACATCGCGTCGATGGGCTGGCCCTGGTGCCTGAGCTTGAGCGACAGGTGTTTCTCGCCCACCAGCCGTTGCGACACCACTTCCACTTCCTCGCTGAAGGTGGGCGGCGCGAAGCCCTGGCCCCACACTTCGCGATGCAGCGTGTCGACGAGGTCGATGCGCATGTACTCGCGCGCGATGGGGCCATCGGTCTCGATCTGGCGCGTGAGCGCCGACTCGGCCAGCAGCTCGCGCGCGACCTGCGCAAAGCCTTTTTCGAAAGTCTCGAAGTGCTCGCGCGCCACGGTGCAGCCGGCCGCCATCGCGTGGCCGCCGAAGCGCAGCAGCACGCCCGGATGGCGCTTGGCCACGAGATCGAGCGCGTCGCGCAGGTGGAAGCCCGGAATCGATCGGCCCGAGCCTTTCAGCTCCTGCTCCTTGCCCGGCGCAGCGCTCGCGGCGAAGACGAAGGTGGGGCGGTGGAAGCGGTCCTTGATGCGCGAGGCCACGATGCCGACCACGCCTTCGTGGAAGCCCGCGTCGAACACGCTGATGGCCGGCGGCGGCGCCTCGATGCCGTCGCCATCCGCGGCGAACAGCGACTCGGCCAGCAGCAGCGCCTGGTCGCGCATGCCGCCCTCGATGTCGCGCCGCTCTCGGTTGATGCCGTCGAGCATGCGCGCGAGCTCTTCGGCGCGGCCGGCGTCGTCGGTCAGCAGGCATTCGATGCCCAGCGTCATGTCCGAAAGCCGGCCCGCGGCGTTGATGCGCGGGCCGAGCGCGAAGCCGAAATCGAAGGTGGTCGCAACGGAAGCGTTGCGCCCGGCCGCCTTGAAGAGCGCGGCGACACCGGCCGGCATCGCGCCCGCGCGGATGCGGCGCAGGCCCTGCGCCACGAGGCGGCGGTTGTTGGCATCGAGCCGCACCACGTCGGCGACGGTGCCCAGCGCGACGAGCGGCAGCAGCGCATCGAGCTTGGGTTGCGTGGCCGTGTCGAATACGCCGCGCCGACGCAGCTCCGAGCGCAGCGCGAGCAGCACGTAGAACATCACGCCCACGCCGGCGATGCTCTTGCTCTCGAAGCCGCAGCAGGGCTGGTTGGGGTTGACCAGCACGTCGGCCGCGGGCAGTTCGGGCCCGGGCAGGTGGTGGTCCGTTACCAGCACCTGCAGGCCGCGCGCCTTGGCGGCGGCCACGCCCTCGACGCTGGCGATGCCGTTGTCGACGGTGATGAGCATGTCTGCGCCGCTCGCGGCCACGCGCTCGGCGATGGGCGGCGTGAGGCCGTAGCCGTCGACCACGCGGTCGGGCACGAGGTAGCTCACGTTCTTCGCGCCCAAGAGGCGCAGGCCGCGCACGCCGACCGCGCAGGCGGTGGCGCCGTCGCAGTCGTAGTCGGCGACGATGCACAGGCGCTTGTCCTGCGCGATGGCGTCGGCCAGCAGCGCGGCGGCTTCGCGCGTGCCGTGCAAGGTGTCGGGCGGCAGCAGCAGCGCGAGGCCGTCGTCCAGCTCTTCCTTGGCGCGCACGCCGCGCGCGGCGAAAAGGCGGGCC
Source organism: Variovorax sp. 350MFTsu5.1 (assembly GCF_048302515.1). Classification (NCBI taxonomy): domain Bacteria; kingdom Pseudomonadati; phylum Pseudomonadota; class Betaproteobacteria; order Burkholderiales; family Comamonadaceae; genus Variovorax; species Variovorax sp. 350MFTsu5.1. The sequence continues at coordinate 1,547,187 of NZ_CP157620.1, forward strand.
AGCAGCGGATGCACGCCGGCCTGCTCCAGCGCCCAGACGGTGCGGGGCGGGATATCCCTGGCTATGATTTTCATAGCGACTCCAGCAGGGCGGGCGCCTGCTTGCGGTCGAACAGGCTCTTCGCCCAGCGGGCCAGGCCGCGCGGCTGCACGGTGTAGCGCTGCGAGGCGCGGTCGCCGCACAGCGTGAGCGAGATGTCGCTGGCGCCGCGCGTGTATTCGGCCAGCAGGGCGGCGACAGGGCCGGCATCGAGCGCCTGCCAGGCCTCGGCCCAGCCGATGCCGTCGTCGCGCAGCGCGGGGGTGCGCAGGGAGTCGTTCACCGTCGGCGCGACGGCGGTTGCGGCTTCTTCATTCTTCAGCGCGCCGGTGCCCGCGAGCCAGAAGGAATTGATGGGCGGCACGCCGCGCGCGGCGCGGTCGTCGTTCACGCGCTGGGTGTACAGCAGCATCTGCATCTCGTTCTGCAGCCGGCGCAGCGGCCGCGCGGCGTCGGCCAGCGGCGACCACTGCGAAACGGGGTAGCCCACCGCGCGGTCGATGGAGGCGGTGGCCAGCCCGTCGAAGATGCCGGCGCGCGCCAGCCAGCGGCCGGGCACGGGCGAGGCGTGCAGCGCGATGCCGTCCTCCTCGAAGAAGGGGCGGGCGGCTTCCAGCAGCGCGGCCGATTCGGCGGCGTCGATCTCGATGGATGACGGGTCGCCCAGCACCACGTCGTCGATACCCACCTGCCAGTTGCACAGCGTGACCATGCCCCAGCCTTCGGTATCGCCCGCCGTGGCGATGCCCAGCCGGCGCGCTTCGAGCGCGGCCCAGGGAATGCAGCCGTCGGGCGCGGCGATGCCCAGCGCCTGCGCCAGGGCGCGTTCATGCGGAGGCGAGCGCGTGCTTTCGTCCTGCGTGTCGGTGTCCGCGAGGGTCAGCCGCGCGAGCAGGTTTTCGAGATTGGGGAGCCTGAGCGTGGAGAGGGCCGCGCGGCACGACGGGGAACCGCGGCCGGCGAAAGGGATCAGCAATTGGCGTGGGGAGGTTTCGGCCATTCCCCTATTGTCCGGGAAGCCCCAGGTTTGCCCGGAATGCCACAATCCCGCCCCTATGCGACTTCCTTACGAACTGCAGCTCGGCTGGCGCTACACGCGCGCAGGACGGGCGACGCGGCGCAACGGCTTCATCTCCTTCATCTCCGGTGTCTCGATGCTCGGCATCGCGCTGGGCGTGGCGGCGCTGATCATTGTGCTCAGTGTGATGAACGGCTTCCAGAAGGAAGTGCGCGACCGCATGCTCGGCGTGGTGTCGCACATCGAAATCTTCTCGCGCGACGGCCAGGCGCTGCAGAGCCTCGACCAGATCATGGCGGCAGCGCGCAAGCACCCCGAGGTGGTCGGCGCGGCGCCCTTCATCAACACGCAGGCGCTCATCGCGCGCGGCGAGGACATGAAGGGCACGCTGGTGCGCGGCATCGATCCGAAGCTCGAACCCGAGGTCACCGACATCAACGGCATCGCCTCGAAGGGCACCTTCGACAAGCTCGTGCCGGGCCAGTTCGGCATCGTGCTCGGCGCGGAGCTCGCGCGTTCGCTCTTCGTGCAGCCGGGCGACCAGGTCACGCTGGTGGCGCCGGGCGGGCAGGTCACGCCGGCGGGCGTGGTGCCCAGGCTCAAGCAGTTCACCGTGGTCGGCACCTTCGACTCGGGCCACTACGAATACGACTCTGCGCTGGCCATGGTGCACGAGCAGGACGCCGCCAAGGTGTTCCGCCTCGAAGGCCCGACCGGCATCCGCCTGAAGCTCAAGAACCTCAACGAGGCGCGCGACGTGGCCGACCAGCTCGCGGTGAGCCTGCCGGGCGAGTTCCTCATCCGCGACTGGACGCGCCAGAACAAGACCTGGTTCGCGGCCGTGCAGGTCGAGAAACGCATGATGTTCATCATCCTCACGCTGATCGTGGCGGTGGCGGCCTTCAACCTGGTGTCCACGCTCGTCATGACGGTGACCGACAAGCGCGCCGACATCGCCATCCTGCGCACGCTGGGCAGCTCGCCGCGCAGCATCATGGGCATCTTCGTGGTGCAGGGCGCGATGGTGGGCGTGATCGGCACCGTGGCCGGCCTGCTGCTGGGCCTGGGCATCGCCTACAACATCGACGTGATCGTGCCCTTCCTGGAGCAGCTCTTCCACGCGAGCTTCCTGCCGAAGGACATCTACCTGATCAGCAAGATGCCCAGCGATCCGCAGCAAAGCGACATCGTGCCCATCGCGATCATTTCCCTGGTGCTGGCCTTCGTCGCCACGCTGTACCCGAGCTGGCGCGCCAGCCGCGTGAACCCCGCCGAAGCCCTGCGCTATGAGTGAAGTTGTATTGAAGGCCCGTGGACTGACCAAGCGGTTCCACGAGGGCAGGCTCGACCTGACCGTGCTGCACGGCATCGACCTCGACGTGCACGCCGGGGAGACGCTGGCCATCGTCGGCGCCTCCGGCTCCGGCAAGAGCACGCTGCTGCACCTGATGGGCGGGCTCGACGAGCCCACCACCGGCAAGGTCGAGCTGCTGGGCAAGGACATCGCGCACGCCGACCCCGCGGAGCAGGGCCGTTTGCGCAACCGGCACCTGGGCTTCGTCTACCAGTTCCACCACCTGCTGCCCGAATTCAGCGCGCTCGACAACGTGGCCATGCCGCTGAAGATCCGCCGCGTGGAGAAGCAGGCCGCCGCGCAGTCGGCCGCGAAGATCCTCGAGAGCGTGGGCCTGGGCCAGCGCCTGCACCACCGCCCGGCCGAACTCTCGGGCGGCGAGCGCCAGCGCGTGGCGATCGCGCGTGCGCTGGTCACGCAACCGGCCTGCGTGCTCGCCGACGAGCCAACCGGCAACCTCGACCGCAGCACGGCCGACACGGTCTTCGAACTGATGCTCGACCTCGCGCACAGGCACGGCACCGCCTTCGTGATGGTCACGCATGACCAGGACCTGGCGAAGCGCTGCGACCGGGTGCTGCAACTGGTGGCGGGGCGCCTGGCGGGGTGATTCGGGCCGGCCTGGCACGGCCGGCGCAATGTCGCGAAACTGGGGGGCGCCTGTCCGTCAGGACGGGCCGAAGTCCAAAACCACAGGAGCCCGTTTCATGCTGCCCATGTTCTCGATGGAATCCGACGACGACACCAAGCCCGCGGCCACCGCCGAGCCGCGCAATTCCTACCTGGAAGAAAAAGCGTTCAAGTCGCGCACGCTGCTGATCTTCGGCGCCATCAGCGATTCGGTGGCCGCCGACGTCACGCGCCGGCTCATCGCGCTGGATGCCGACAGTTCCGACAAGCCCATCGACATCCTCGTGAGCTCGCCCGGCGGGCACCTGGAGTCGGGCGATGCCATCCACGACATCGTGCGCTTCATCAGCGCGCCGGTGAACATGATCGGCACCGGCTGGGTGGGCAGCGCGGCCACCCACCTGTTCCTGGCGGCGCCGCGCGAGCGCCGCGTGTGCCTGCCGAACACCCGCTTCCTGATCCACCAGCCCAGCGGCGGCGCGGGCGGCCAGGCGACCGACATCGCCATCCAGGCGCAGGAAATCATCAAGGCCCGCCAGCGCATCGCGCACGAGATCGCACGCGAGACCGGCAAGCCCATCGACGTGGTGCTTGCCGACATCGAGCGCGACCGCTGGCTGTCGGCCGAGGAGGCCGTGGAGTACGGGCTGGTCTCGCGCATCATCCAGCGCAAGACCGAGCTGCACGGCTGAGGGGGTCGGGTAGCCGAACGCAGAGGTCGCGAAGGTTCCGCGAAGGTCGCAGAAGAAAACCGATGAAGGTTTCTTCTGCGACTTCTGCGTAGCTTTTGTCTTCCTTCTGCGTTCGGCTGTCCGATCCCGCTTTCTTGGGCCTTCGCTCAGGCCTTGGGCTTGTAAGCCACCACGTCGATCTCCACCCGCGCATCGATCATCAGCCGTGCCTCGGTGGTCGAGCGGGCCGGCTTGTTTTCACCGAAGTAGCTCATGTAGATGCGGTTGAAGGCACCAAAGTCGCGCGCATCCTGCAGCCAGCAGGTGCTCTTGCACACGTCGTCGAGGGTGGCGCCGGCCAGCGCGAGCACGGTCTTGATGTTCTCCATCACCTGGCGCGTCTGCGCCTCGATGCCGCCCACCACGAGTTCGCCGTTCTTGTCGACCGGTACCTGGCCCGAGACATAGATGAAGTCGCCGGCGCGCACGGCCGGGGAGAAGGGGCGGACCTGACGGTCGGAGGCCAGGGGCGGGGCGCCGAGGTATTCGAGGGGCATGGGAACTCCTGAGTGATGACGGGAAAAGAGAAACGGAAAGGGCGAAAACGATCCGCGAGTATCCATCCGATTTGAAAATCTATTTCAAAATAACCCCTGAACAAGGGTTAACACGGATGATTAGGCATGAATACTGCTTCAAAGTCCGGGCCGAAGAGAAAATTTCTTTCACAATTCGCCCGCCCCAAGAAGGAGTTCCCCATGCCCCACGTCGGTCCTGTCCAGCGCCTGCCCATGCTGTCGAAGCGCAGCCTGCTGGGTGTCTCCCTGCTCGCGATGCTGTGCGCCGCGCTGCCCCACCAGAGCGCCCACGCCCAGGGGCCGCGCAACTTCGCCACGCTGGCGATGGTGGCGGAGCCGCAGACGCTCGACCCGATGGCCTCGACCGCCGACCTGGTCGGAACCATCATGCAGCACGTGTACGAGACGCTCTACACCTTCGACGCCAAGTGGAACGTGGTGCCGATGCTGGCCGAGGGCATGCCGAAGATCTCGGCCGACGGCAAGACCTACGCCATCGCCCTGCGCAAGGGCGTGATGCTGCACAACGGCCGCGAACTCACGGCCGACGATGTGGTGGCGAGCCTGCAGCGCTGGATGGACCAGTCGCCGCGCGGCAAGGCCGTGGGCAAGGAAATCGACAGCCTCAAGGCCAAGGGCCCGCTGGCGGTCGAAGTGGTGCTGAAGGAACCCTATGCGCCGCTGCTCTCGCAGCTCGCGCTGCCCAGCGGCATGGCGGCCATCATGGCCAAGGATTCCATCGCCTCGCCGCTGAAGGACTTCGTCGGCACCGGCCCCTACAAGTTCAAGGAGCGCCGCCCCGACCAGTTCGTGCTGCTCACCCGCTTCGACAAGTACAGCGCGCGCAAGGAAGCCGCCAGCGGCTACGGCGGCAAGCGCGAGGCGGCCATCGAGGAACTGCGCTTCGTGCCCGTGCCCAACGCCAGCACCCGCGTCGAGGGCGCGCTGGCCGGCCAGTACGACTTTGCCGACCTGCTGCCTGTGGAGGCGCTGCCGCGGCTGGAGAAATCGGGCGGCAAGACTGTGCCGATCATGACGCCCTCGTTCGGCTTCCCGTACCTCGTGCTCAACACCAAGGAAGGCGTGGCCGCCAGCCAGCCGGTGCGCCAGGCGATCCAGACCGCGCTGGGCGAGGGCGAGATGCTCGCGGCCGGCTTCGGCGACACGCGCTTCTTCACGGCAGAGCCCAACCACTTCCCGAAGGGCTCGCCGTTCTACTCGACCGCGGGCGCCGACCAGTACAACCAGCGCAACGCCGCCAAGGCCAAGGAAGCCGCCGCCAAGGCCGGCTACAAGGGCGAGCCGATCCGCGTGCTCACCAGCCGCCAGTACGACTTCCACTACAACATGGCGCTGCTGATGGCCGAGCAGCTCAAGCGCGCCGGCTTCAAGGTCGACCTCAACGTGGTCGACTGGGCCACGCTGGTGCAGCGCCGCAACGACGCCAAGCTGTGGGACATCTACGTCACCCACTCGGGCCAGTTCCCCGAGCCGATGCTCTCGCCGCCGCAGCTCGGCGACGGCGCGCCCGGCTGGTGGGAAACGCCCGCCAAGAAGTCGGCGCTGCAGGCTTTCAACGTCGAGAGCGACCCTGCCAAGCGCGGCACGCTGTGGGGCAAGGTGCAGCAGGTGGTGTACGACGAGGTGCCGTACATCAACGTCGGCAAGTTCAACGGTCTCTCGGCCAAGAGCCCGGCGCTGGACAACTACCAGCCCGCGACCTGGCCGTTCTTCTGGAACGCGAAGATCAAGTAAGAAGGCGGAGACATACAGCCATGCCGTCGCGTCGCCAACTTCTGCAAGCCAGCGCACTGGCCTCCGGCCTCGGGGCCCTGGGGCTTACCGCCTCCACGGCTCAGGCCGCCACCTCCGGCCCGATCTACGCCTACGTCGGCACCTACAGCGACGGCGGCAAGCCGTGGCGCGGCGGGCGCGGGCAGGGCGTGCACCAGTTCGTGCTCGACAGCACCACCGGCGCGCTCAAGCCGATTCCCGGCGCGCCGGCCGCCGTGGCCAGCACGGGCGAGGGCGCGAAGCTGCGCAACCCCGCCTCGCTCGCGCGCCATCCGAAGCTGCCCGTGCTGTACGCGGCCAACGAGTTCGAGGCCGGCTCGGTCTCGACCTTCCGAATCGGCGCGGACGGCGCTCTGAGCTTCGTGTCCGAGACGCCCTGCGGCGGCAAGGACCCGGCCTACATCAGCGTGCACCCCGACGGCCGCTTTCTGTTCACCGCCAACTACGCGAGCGGCGATGTCAGCGTGCTCGCGCTGCGCGCCGACGGCACGCCCGACCCGGCAGTTGCCGCCGTCGTCTACAAGGACGTGGATGCCTGCGGCGCCGGCACGCCCTGCAAGCCCGGCGCCGACGTGGTGCCGGCTGCCGCGCGTTCGCACGAAGGCTTCGCCACCAGCGACCACGACGGCCCGCACGCGCACATGGTGCATGCCGACCCGAAGGGCAACTTCGTGCTGGTGGCCGACCTGGGGCTCGACCGCGTCATCTCCTACCGCTTCGATCGCATCACCGGCGTGCTGAGCCAGCCCAGCACGGTGGCCGTGTCGGAGAGCTCGGGCGCCCGCCACTTCGTGTTCCACCCGAACGGCAAGTGGTTCTACCTGGTGAACGAGGAGGCTTCCACCATCGCCTTCATGCGCTACGACAACGCCACCGGCGTACTCACGCTGGTGAGCGAGACCTCGGCGCTGCCCAAGGGCTTCAAGGGCACCAGCTACGCCTCGGGCATCCGCATGCTGCCCGACGGCCAGCACTTCGTGTCGCTCAACCGCCTGCACGACGCGATCTCCATCTTCAAGGTCGACGCCCGCACCGGCGCGCCCACGCTGGTGCGCGAGGAATGGTCGCGCGGCAACTACCCGCGCAGCTGCACGCTCGACCCGAGCGGGCGCTTCCTCTACGTGTGCCACAACAAGCAGGGCGACAACGTGACCGTCTTCCGCGTGAAGGGTGGCGACATCCAGTTCACGGGCCAGTACGTCGCGGTCGGTTCCGCCGCCGCCATCGAGTTTTCCGCGTGATGAAGAAATCGCTGTTCCGCTACATCGCCTCCCGCGCCGCGGGCATGCTGATCGTGCTCGCCATCGTGGCGGTGCTGGTCTTCGTGCTCACGCGCGCGGCCTCGGGCGACCCGGTCTCGGTGCTGCTGGGCGACCAGGCCACCGCGGCCGACATCGCCCGCGTGCAGAAGGAGTACGGCCTCGACAAGCCGCTGCCCGTGCAGTTCGGCTACTGGCTGCGCGAGGTGCTGCAGGGCAACCTCGGCCAGTCCATCTTCCTGCAGCGCCCCGTGACGCAGGCGCTGTGGGAGCGCTCCGAACCCACCACGCTGCTCGCGCTGATGGCGGTGGCCATCGCGGCGCTGATCGGCGTGCCATGCGGCATCGTCTCCGCCGTGTTCCGGGGGCGCGTGGTCGACCAGCTCTTCACCGGCATCGCGATGCTGGGCGCGAGCATTCCGAGCTTCTGGCTGGGCATCGTGCTGATCCAGATCTTCGCCGTCTCATTCGGCTGGTTCCCGGTGTCGGGCTACGGTGCGCCGGACGCGCCGTTCGCCGAGCGGCTGCACTCGCTGGTGCTGCCTGCCACGGTGCTGGGCCTGCTGAACTCGGCGCTCATCATCCGCTTCACCCGCGCCTCGATGCTCGACGTGCTGGGCGAGGACTACGTGCGCACCGCGCGCTCCAAGGGTTTGAGCGAGCGCACGGTGGTGCTCAAGCACGCCCTGCGCAACGCGCTGGTGCCCATCGTCACGGTGATCGGCCTGACGGTCGCGCTGATGATCGGCGGCGCGGTCATCACCGAAACCGTGTTCGGCCTGCCCGGCGTGGGCAACCTCGTGGTCAGCGCGGTGCTGCGGCGCGACTATCCGGTGATCCAGGGGGCGCTGCTCGTCATCGCGGCGATCTACGTGCTCATCAATTTCTCGATCGACCTGCTGTATGCCGTGGTCGATCCGCGCGTGAAGGTGTGATGCAAATGCAAAGCCGAACAGCCGAACGCAGAAGTCGCGAAGGTTTCGCAGAAGTCGCAGAAGAGAAAACCAAAAGATGTCTTCTGTCTTTTCTGCGACCTTTGCGTAGCTTTTGTCTTTCTTCTGCGTTCGGCTGTCCGATCCCGTCTTTCTTCCTGCAGTACTGAAGAGCCCCCAATGCAAATGCCCCGAATGCTCCGCCAGCTGATGCACAGACGCATCGTGATGGTGTCCGCGCTGGTGCTGCTGGTGATCGCGGTGCTCGCGATCGGCGCGCCGCTGTTCGCCTCCATCGACCCCAACGACACGGCCGTGCTGGAGCGCCTGAAGGCACCCAGCGCCGAGCACCTGCTCGGCACCGACGAGCTCGGCCGCGATCTCTATTCGCGCATCGTGCACGGCGCGCGCTACTCGCTGGCCATCGCCGCGCTCACCGCGCTGGGCGCCGTGATCGCCGGCACCGTGCTGGGCCTGATGGCGGGCTTCTTCCGCCGGCTCGACGCGCCGCTGATGCGCGTGGTCGACGCGATGATGTCCTTCCCAGACATTCTGCTGGCCATCGCGCTGGTGGCCATCCTCGGACCCTCGCTGGTCAACACCGTGCTCGCGCTGGTGCTGGTCTACACGCCGCGCGTGGCGCGGGTGGTGCGGGCCTCGACGCTGGTGGTGCGCGAGCTGCTCTTCGTGGAGGCCGTGCGCGCCCTGGGCGTGCGCACCTCGCGCATCCTGTGGCGGCACATATTGCCGAACCTGATGTCGCCGATCCTGGTGCAGGTGTCGTTCATCTTCGCCTATGCCATCCTGGCCGAGGCGGGCCTGTCGTTCCTCGGCGTGGGCGTGCCGCCCGAGATCCCGACCTGGGGCACCATGGTCGCGGGCAGCCAGCAGTACGCCCACCAGGCCTTCTGGGTGGTGCTGTTCCCGGGGCTCGCGATCATCTTCACCGCGCTGTCGCTGCAACTGCTGGGCGACGGCGTGCGAGACCTGCTCGACCCCAAGCTGAAGAAAGGCGCGTGATGACGACGACCGCCAACAACAACCAGACCCCGCGTCTCATGGTCAGCAACCTGAGCACCAGCTTCCCGACCGAGGACGGCCTCGTGCGTTCGGTCGCCGACGTGAGCTTCTCGATCCAGCCCGGCAAGACGACGGCGCTGGTGGGCGAGTCGGGCTCGGGCAAGTCGGTCACCAGCCTCACGCTGATGCGCCTGTTGCCCAAGACGGCCAACGCGCAGGTCAGCGGCTGCGCTTCCTTCGTGACGCGCGAGGGCAAGGCGCTCGACCTGCTGCAGATCGGCGAGCGCGAGATGCGTTCGCTGCGCGGCAACCAGCTGTCGATGATCTTCCAGGAGCCGATGACCAGCCTGAACCCGGTGTTCACCATCGGCGAGCAGATCGCGGAGAGCGTGCGCCTGCACAAGGGACTCGACCGCAAGGCGGCGCTGGCGCACGCGCAGCGCATGCTGGAGCTGGTGGAGATCCCGGCGGCGGCGCAGCGCATCCATGAGTACCCGCACCAGCTCTCGGGCGGCATGCGCCAGCGGGCCATGATCGCGCTGGCCATGGCCTGCGACCCGACGCTGCTGATCGCCGACGAGCCCACCACCGCGCTCGACGTGACCATCCAGGCGCAGATTCTCGAGCTCATGCGCCGGCTGCAGGCCGAGACGGGCATGAGCATCCTGTTCATCACGCACAACCTCGGCGTGGTCGCGCACCATGCCGACGACGTGGTCGTGATGTATTCGGGCCGCGTGGTCGAGAGCGCGCCGGTGCGGCCGCTGTTCGCGCAGCCCGAGCACCCGTACACGCAGGGCCTGCTGGCCTGTCTGCCGGGCAAGGCGCGCCAGCCCGGCCAGCCCAAGCCCAAGCGGCTCTTCGCCATTCGCGGGCAGGTGTCGAGCCCGCTGGCGCCGCCGCCGGGGTGCGCCTTCGAGCCGCGTTGCGACCTCGCGCTCGCCGAATGCAGCGCCGCGATGCCGCCGCTGCTGGACATCCGGCAGGGGCGGCAGGCGCGATGTGTTCGTGTGCAGCCTGAACAACCGCTCGCGAGGGCCGCATGACGAACGCGCTGTTCCTGTCTTGCTCCCTCTCCCGCTTGCGGGAGAGGGCTGGGGTGAGGGTGGCCCCCGTGGCCCTCGCACGCACCCTCATCCCCCGCCTTCTCCCCCAAGCGGGAGAAGGAGCCAATACCGAATGCCCACGATGACCACCGCCGCTCCCCTCATCGAAGTCCGCGGACTCAAAAAATACTTCGGCAGCAGCGACCGCCCGGTACGCGCCGTCGACGACGTCTCCTTCGCGATCCAGCCCGGTGAGACGCTGGGCCTGGTCGGCGAATCGGGCTCGGGCAAGAGCACCATCGGCCGCACCGTGCTGCGCCTGCTCGAGCGAACCAGCGGCCAGGTGTTCTACCGGGGCGACGACATAGGCGAGCTCTCGGCCGAGCGCATGCGCCGGCTGCGCAGCAAGCTGCAGATCATCTTCCAGGACCCGTACGCCAGCCTGAACCCGAAGATGCGCATCAGCGCGATCCTCGGCGAGGCGCTGTCCACGCACGGCCTGCACAAGGGGGCGGCGGCGCGCGACAGGCGCATCGCCGAACTGCTCGAAACCGTGGGCCTGCGCGCCGAGCATGCCAACCGCTTCCCGCACGAGTTCTCGGGCGGGCAGCGCCAGCGCATCGGCGTGGCGCGGGCGCTGGCCGTGGAGCCCGAATTCATCGTGGCCGACGAGCCGCTGTCGGCGCTCGACGTGTCGATCCAGTCGCAGGTCATCAACCTGCTGGCCGACCTGCGCGAGCGGCTCGGGCTGACGATGCTCTTCATCTCGCACGACCTCGACGTGGTGGAGTACCTGTGCGACCGCGTGGTGGTGCTCTACCTCGGCAAGGTGATGGAAGTCGCCACCACCGAGGAGCTGTTCGCGCGCCCCTCGCACCCCTACACCCGCGCGCTGCTGGCCGCGAGCCCAAAACCCGACCCGGAGATGACGACCGAGCGCATTGCACTGAAGGGCGACATCCCGAGTCCCATCGCGCCGCCCTCGGGCTGCGTGTTCCGCACGCGCTGCCCGCACGCCATCGATGCCTGCGCTCAGACGGTGCCGCCGCTGGAGGAGATTTCGGCGGGACACTACAGCGCCTGCATCCGCAAAGAACTGCCATCAAACATTGCCGCATGACCATGACCGCCGCCACCGACTTCACCGACCCGCTGCTGGGCAGCAACTTCAAGGGCTACCCGCGCACCGCCGCGCCGCGCCGCCGCAGCGAGATCGGCGCCGCCGGCTGGAACGTGCTGGCAGGCGACCTGCCGCTGCCGCTGGCCGTGCTCAAGCGCGAGGCGCTGGAGCACAACCTGGCGTGGATGCAGTCGCGCGTGCGCGAGTGGGGCATCGACCTCGCGCCGCACGGCAAGACCACCATGTCGCCGCAGCTTTTCCGGCGCCAGCTCGACGCCGGCGCCTGGGGCCTGACCTTCGCCACCGTCACGCAGCTGGCCGTGGGCGTGGCGGCCGGCGCGCGCCGCACGCTCATCGCCAACCAGGTGGTGAGCGACGAAGACCTGGCCGGCATCCAGATGCTGCTGAGCGAGCATGCCGACCTGCGCATCGTGTTCCTGGTCGATTCGCTGGCGCAGCTGGCGCTCATCGAAGACTGGTCGAAGCGCCATCCCGAGAGCGTGCCCTTCGACGTGATGATCGAGATCGGCGTGGACGGCGCGCGTACCGGCTGCCGCACGCACGAGGAAGCCGTGGCGCTGGCCGCGCGCCTGCGCGCCAGCGAGGCCGTGCGGCTGGTGGGCATCGAGTGCTACGAAGGGCAGGGCGCCACCGGCCAGAGCGAGCCCGACACGGCCTATGCCAAGGCGCTGATGGACCGCGTGGAAGCCGTGGCGCGCCACTGCGACGAGAACAGTCTCTTCGAGACCGACGAGGTGCTGGTCTCGGCCGGCGGCTCGGCCATCTTCGACCTGGTGGCCGGCCGGCTCAAGCCCGCGCTCGGCGCGCCGGTGCGCGGCCTGCTGCGCTCGGGCTGCTACGTGACGCACGACCACGGCTTCTACAAGCGCATGGTGAGCGCGGTGGACGAGCGCCTGGGTTGCGGTTGCGGAGAAAGCCTGGTGCCGGCGATGGAAGTCTGGGCCACGGTGCAGTCGCGCCCGGAGCCGGGCCTGGCGATCCTGGCCGTGGGCAAGCGCGACATCTCCTTCGACCTCTCGCTGCCCGTGCCCATCGCACGCGCGGCGCGCGGCGCGCTGCAGCCGCAGGGCGTTCCCGCCGGCTGGAAGATCACCGCGCTGAACGACCAGCACGCCTACCTGCGCTGGGACGCGAACGAGGAAGCCGAGGCGCCCAATGTCGGCGACCGCGTGGGCCTGGGCATCTCGCACCCCTGCACCACGTTCGACAAGTGGCACTGGATGCCGGTTGTCGAGCAGGACTACCGCGTGAGCGACGCGGTGGCCATGCACTTCTGATCGCATCCCGATGACCCCATCACTGCTCCAGAAGATCGCGGACATCCGCAGCGACGCCCCGGCGACGCGGCGCGCGATTCTCGACCTGATCCTCGAAGACCCCGACCGCGTGCTCGAAGAAAGCTTCGAGCAGCTGGCCGAGCGCTCGCGCAGCTCGGTGCCCACCATCATGCGCACCTGCCGCGACCTCGGCTTCGCGGGCCTGCGCGAATTCAAGCTCGCGCTCGCGCAGGAACTCGCGCTGGGCGGCTCGCCGCTGCACCGCCGCGTGAACATCGAGGACGCGGCCGACGAAGTGGTCGGCAAGATCGCGCGCAGCGCGGCGGCTTCGGTTTCGGGCGTGCGCGGCCAGCTCGACATGCAGGTGCTCGACGGCGCCGTGGCGGCCATCGCGGCCGCACCGCACGTCGACCTGTACGGTGCGGGCGCCACTTCCTGGTTCATGGCCAACGACCTGCAGGCTCGGCTCTTCCGCCTGGGCCTGTCGGCCAACGCATGGGCCGACTACCACCTGCAGCAGGTGGCGGGCGCGGCGCAGCGCCCGGGCGGCGTGGTCATCGCCATCTCGCACGTGGGCGGCATGCCCTCGCTGCTCGACGCGGTGGACATCGCGCGCGGGCAGGGCGCCAAGGTGGTCGCGCTCACGCGGCCGGGCACGGCGCTCGCGGCCAGGGCCGACTTCCTGCTGGGCCTGTCGGTGCCCGACGACGCGGTGATGCACGTGGGCATCGACGCCTACCTCACTCACCTCACGGTCATCGAGATCCTTACCGTGCTGGTGGCCCAGCGCCGCGGCGAGCCCGCGGTGCAGCGCCTGCAGCGTGCGCGCGAAGCCTTCCAGCGCCACGGCATCGACGCCACCACGCATCCGCTGCAAAGCTGGGACGGCGGCGGCGTGAACGACGGAGGGAGCGCATCGTGAGCGGAGACGAGAACAAGGCCGTGCTGCTCGAAGCGGGCCTGGTGGTCGACGGCTCGGGCGGACCTTCGTGGCCGGGCGACGTGCTGCTGCAGGGCGACCGCATCGTCGCGCTCGGCGAAGGCCTGCGCGACCGGCTGCCGCAGGGGCTGGCGCTGGCCGATGTCGAAGTCGTCGACTGCCGCGCGAAGGTGATCGCCCCCGGCTTCATCGACGCGCACACGCACGACGACGCCATCGTGCTGCGCGACCCGCTGTGCCTGCCGAAGGTGTCGCAGGGCATCACCACGGTGGTGACGGGCAACTGCGGCATCTCGCTCGCGCCGTACCGCACGCCGCAGTCGCTGCCGCCGCTCACGCTGCTGGGCGCCGATTCGTTCAGGCACGCGACCATGGCCGAGTACCGCGCGGCCGTCGATGCGACGCAGCCCGCGCTCAACGTGGCTGCGCTGGTCGGCCACACCACGCTGCGCTTCGCCGCCATGCAGGCGCTCGACCGCCCGGCCAGCGCCGAAGAGCTGGCGCGCATGGAGGCGCTGCTCGACGGCTGCATGGCCGATGGGGCGCATGGCATGTCCTCGGGCCTGTTCTATGAAGAGGCCTTCGCGGCGCCCGCCGAAGAAGTGACCGCGCTGGCGCGCGTGGTGAGCCGCCACGGCGGCGTCTACGCCACGCACCTGCGCAGCGAGATGCAGCAGATCATCGAGGCGCTGCACGAGGCCGGCGACTGCGCCTTCGAGGCCGGCGTGCCGCTGGTGATCTCGCACCACAAGTGCGCGGGCCCCGCCAACTGGGGCCGCACCAAGGAAACGCTGCCGCTGATCGAGTCGCTCGCGCAGCGCCAGAAGATCGCGATGGACGTGTACCCCTACGTGGCCGGCTCCACCGTGCTGCGCGAAGACCTGGTGGACGGCGTGATCGACGTGCTGCTGACCTGGTCCGACCCGCACCCGGAGATGACGGGGCGGCTCATTTCGGACATCGCGCGCGAGTGGGGCGTGAGCGAGCAGGACGCCTGCCTGCGGCTGAAGCCCGGCGGCGCCTGCTACTTCCAGATGCAGGAGGAAGACGTGGAGCGCGTCATCTCGCACCCGCTCACCATGATCGGCAGCGACGGCCTGCCGCACGACCGCCATCCGCATCCGCGCCTGTGGGGTGCCTTCCCGCGCGTGTTCGCGCGCTACTGGCGCCAGCGCCGGCTGTTCACGCTGGAGCAGGCGGTGCACAAGATGACCGGCATGACTGCGCGCAACCTGCGCATCGCCGACCGCGGCCTGCTGCGCGCCGGCACCATGGCCGACGTGGTGGTTTTCGACCCCGAGACCATCGCCGACACCGCCACCTACGACAAGCCGCATGGCGTGAGCCTGGGCGTGGAGCGTGTGTTCGTGAACGGCGTGCTCGCCTATCGCGGCGGGGAGGCCGAGGCCCGCGTGCTCGCGCGCGCGGGGCGGATGCTCACGCGCGGCAGCGCGAGCTAGCTCCGGTCAGGCGAACACAAGGCAGACCGGCGTAGGCACCTGCGCCACCTGCACTGGCTGGTCGAGCCGGCCGGTGGCGGGGTCGATGCGCAGGCGCAGTATGGTGTCGCCCTTCTGGCTCAGCGCGTACAGGTGCCTGCCATCGGCGGCGGCAGCCAGGGCGCGCGGGAAGCGCAGGCCCTCGCTCCAATGCTGCAGCGGCGTCAGGTTGCCGCTGGCCGCGTCGACGCGGAACGCGGCGATGCTGTCGGCCAGCGGATGCTCCGACTTCAGCCTGCGGTTGCTTGCATAGAGGAACTGCCCCGAGGGATGCATCACCAGCGCAGCCGCGCTCTTCTGGCCGGTGTAGCCGTCGGGCAGGGTCGAGACGCGCTGCCGCTGCGCCCCGACCGCTCCAGTTGCCGCGTCGTAGCCGTAGCAGCTCACGGATGCATCGAGCTCACCCACCACGTAGAGATGGCGCTGCGACGGATGCAGCGCCAGGTGGCGCGGCCCGCTGCCGGCCTGCACGGCCGTGCGGCCGATGGGCGCCAGCTTGCCTTCCGCGAGGGTGAAGACGTTGATGCGGTCGCTGCCGAGGTCGGTCGCGAGCACGCGCCCACCCGAGGCATCGAACTGCACCATGTGCGGGTGCGGAGACTCCTGCCGCTCGGTGTCGGGGCCAGAGCCGGTTTCCTTCTCGATGCCCGAGACCTTGCCGAGCGCACCGTCGCTGCCGATGGGCAGGACGTTGTAGGCACCGCCGCCATACAGCGCTACCACCAGCGCCCGGCCGTCGGGCGACACGGCCAGGTGCGCCGGGATCACGCCCGAGAGCGACAGCGGCTGGCGGTTGACCAGCGTGAGCCGGCCGCTGCGCTCGTCGATGGCGTAGGCCTCGGCAGTGCCGGTGGGCAGGCCTTGGTACATGTCGATCTCGTTGATCGCGTAGAGGAAGCGCCTGTTCGGGTGCACGGCCAGGAAGGATGGGTTCGCGCTTTCCACCGTCTGCAGCGGCGTCCAGCCTCCGTCCTGCATGGCGAGCACGTAGATGCCTTTCGAGGCCGGCCCGCCGGCCGTGCCGCCGGGAGCGTCGAAGGTGTAGGTGCCGACGTAGGCGAAGCGGGGCGCCGGCCCGGCGGGCGCTTCCGCAGGCACGGCCGTGGCCGGAGCCTGTTGCGCATTGGCGGGCAGCACGGGCGAGAGCGCGCCGAGCGTGGATGCGCCGCCGAGCCATTGCATGACGGTGCGGCGGTTCTGGCCGGTCTGGGCTGTCATGGTGTCGTTCCTCTCTCGATCGGGCCTTGTCACGGACGCACCGACATCGCGTGGTGGAAGATGTTGTTCGGGTCGTAGCGGCGCTTCACCTTGCGCAGGAAGTCGTAGAGCCCCTGGTCGCCGTAGTAGAGCTGCGGCCAGAAGGGGTAGGCCAGCATGTCGTTGTCGGGGTAGTTGATGTAGCAGCCCTCGTAGCGCTCGCCGGGGTAGGGCGTGCCGGCGCGGCGCTCGGGCACGTCGGGCGTGCCGTACACGTCGCGGTAGAAGGCGCCGATCCAGCGCAGGTGGCCGGCGTCGTCCTTCGCGTCGCGCCAGTAGGTCTGGTACTGCAGCTTCATGATCGATGCGCGCTGCGGCACTGCGGTGTCGGCGATGCGCTCTGGCTTGTTGACGGCGCCGCCGTACGAATCGACCTGCAGCAGCGACTGGCTCAGGTCGACGCCGGCGATGGTGCGCGTGAGGTGCGTGTAGATGCGCTGCGCCTCGCGCGCGCTGAAGTTCTGCTTCATGTAGGCCGACTTGTACTTGCCGCGCTGGTTTTCGCCGGAGCCGTTGAGGTACTGCGTGGCGGTGAGCCAGTCGTAGCGCGTCACGGTGTGCGGCCTGGAGCACAGCAACTGGCCCGCGTCGCGCTGCGGTGCCGGGCCCACGCCGGGCGGGCGGCCCTTGGCGGGCACGGGCGCGCAGGCGCGGAAGCGGTCGAGGAAGTCGTTGAGCACCGTCAGGTCGTTGCAGGTGCCGTCGGGGTTGCAGAACTGGGTGAGCATCACGATCTGGCCGGCCGAGCGGTGCGTGAGCTTCAGCAGCGAGAACATGCCCCAGGTGTCGGGGGACTTGCCGCGCGTGGCCCAGTAGTCGCCATAGGTGGTGAGCAGGGCGGTGAAGCGCTCGGGCGTCATGCTGGCCCAGTCGAAGGCCACCACCGCCAGCGCGACCTCGCGCGGCGCCGTGGGCAGCCTGTCGAACACGTAGCTGGTGATCGCGCCGAAATTGCCGCCGCCCGCGCCGCGGCAGGCGCGGAACAGGTCGGGGTCGCGGTCGGCGTCGACGGTGCGCGGCACCACCTTGCCGCGGTTGTCCACCGTGAGGATGTCCACCGCCGAGAGCCAGTCGACCGTGAGCCCCTGCAGCCGCGACAGCAGGCCATAGCCGCCGCCGCAGATGTGGCCGCCCGCGCCCACCGAATAGCAGGAGCCGCCGGGCAGGGTGACGTTGCCGCGCTTGTAGAGATCGAGGTAGCCGGTCCAGTTCTGGGTGCCGGGGCCTATGCGGAAGCGGCCGTCGCCGCGGGCTGCGGCGCCGGCCTGGTCGAGCAGGCTCAGGTCGAGGATTGCGCCGTCGGGATTGTTGGAGACGAAATCCTCATAGCAATGCCCGCCGCTGCGCAGGGTGGGGCGCAGGCCCGCGTCGACGATGCGCTGCAGCGCGGAGGCCGCGTCGGCGGCGTTTTCCGCCAGCTCGATGCGGGAGGCGGCGTCCGATTCCGTCGAGGGCCATCGCAGGTTGAAACCCTTCTTCAGGGTGTTGTAGCGGGCGTCCTGGCGTGTCACGGTGATGGTCATGGGCACCTTCCAACGGATGTCTTGCAACGGAGCTTTTGGTTTGTAGAAACGGCAAGGATTGAAATGTTTTTTCTTATAAGCCTTGTTTTTCGCTTGGATTTGGCTTTTTACTGGCTCAATGGCGCGAATTCTTGGCTGTATTGAAAAATACTTTCACCGTAGGAACCCTTAGATGCCGACCGCCCTGCCGGCACACTTCGTCGCAGTATTTCGACAGCTATAACCCTAAGACCGCTAAAGTTCTAACGTTCACGGTCAAAATCAGTCAAACTTGCGCATCTACATCGGCCGTCGAATTCCTACTGGAGCAAAGATGGACAAGGACGCTGAAGGCCTTGGCGCCGACTTCGAGCTGTGGCAACAGCTCACCGACGATTACGAAGCCGCGCTGGGCGCACTCGCCCGGGGCGAGCCGGGTGCGCGGGAGCGCGTGGTCCGGCTGTCGCTCGCGCTGCAGCACATGCATCCCGATCTTTCCGACCTTTCCCCGGTCGGCGACAGCCGCTGACGCGGCTTCATCAGAATGGGCGTCCTCGGCGGTGCCGCTCAGGCCGGAGCCGGCCGTCCGTACTCCTTCTTCTCTTCCTCCCCTTGCGCCTGGAACATGCGCGTGAAGTCGCAGCACTCCTGCGCCAGCATCACGATCGACGAGGTGAGGGCGCTGCGGTGCTCGCCCTTGTGCATCGCCACGTAGCGCACCACCGGCAGGGCGGGCGCCACCTCGACCACTGAAAGCATGCCGGCCGTCACCAGCGGCTGAAGGCATTCGCGCGGCAGGTAGCTCACGCCCAGGCCCGACACCGTCAGCCCGGTCAGCGCCACCAGGTTGCTCACCACGATCACGTCGGCGGGCTGCACGCCCTGTTCCTTCATCCATGCGTCGTAGGCGCGGCCCGTGCCGGAGTTGTTGCCCTGCACCAGCATGCGGTGGCGCGCCAGTTCGTGCAGCCGCATGGCGGCGCCATTGGAAGGCGAAGGCACCACGCCCGGCTTGCACATCCACGCGCTCCTCACCTGGCCGATGACTTTGTGCGGCATGCGCGAGTCGGCGAAGGTGTCGGGCACGATGACCAGGTCGAGTTCATCGGCCAGCAGCTTGTCGCGCAGCTGCAGACTGTCGTCCACGTCGGGCTCGAGGATCACCTTGGGGTAGTGCTGCCGGATCAGGCCGACCAGCCGCGGCAGCCAAGTCATCGCCGTGAGCTCGGTCACGCCGAGGCGGATGCGCCGCTCCACCACGCCCGGCTTGCCGAACTGCTCGATGGCCGCGTCGCGCTGCTCCAGCAGCT
The DNA here is from genome assembly GCF_048302515.1 of Variovorax sp. 350MFTsu5.1. Classification (NCBI taxonomy): domain Bacteria; kingdom Pseudomonadati; phylum Pseudomonadota; class Betaproteobacteria; order Burkholderiales; family Comamonadaceae; genus Variovorax; species Variovorax sp. 350MFTsu5.1. The sequence continues at coordinate 1,566,454 of NZ_CP157620.1, forward strand.
TGCGCGCGAGCACGAACATTTCCTCGCCCTTCTCGGTGAGGCGGGCGGTGCGCTGGCTGCGGTCGAAGAGCTCGGTGTCGAAGAGCTGCTCGAGCTCGTGCACCCGCTTGGAGATGGCCGACTGCGAGGTGTGCAGCTGGTTGGCCGCCTGGGCGAAGCCGCCGAGGCGGGCGATCCAGTACAGGGCTTCGAGTTGCTTGAAGGTCATCACGGTGGAGCGGTCTCCGAAAGAACGCTTTTTCTCATGTGATTCGATCACAAAAAATCGCTTTTGGAAATTGATGGCGAGGCTGAAGATTCGCCCCGATCCACCGTCATCGACTCTTCTTCAAGGAAACCGCCATGGACTTCAGGAAACTGCCCCTCGCATTCGGACTGGCTCTCGCCTTCGCCTGTGCCGCCGCCAGCGCCCAGGACGGCGGCACGCTGCAGAAGATCAAGGACAGCGGCACGATCCAGATCGGCGCGCGCGACAGCCAGATCCCGTTCTCGTACAAGCTCGGCTCCGATGGCGACCCCATCGGCTTCACCAACGACATCTGCCTGAAGATCGTCGACGCGGTGAAGGCCAGGCTGGGCCTCGCGAAGATCGAGGTGCGCTACACCATGCTCAACTCGACCAACCGCATTCCGCTGCTGCAGAACGGCACCGTCGACCTCGACTGCGCGACCACCACCAACACCACGCAGCGCCAGCAGCAGGTGGACTTCGCGCCCAGCCACTTCGTGGCCAACATCACCGCCGCGGTGCGCAAGAACTCCGGCATCGACACCCTTGCCGACCTCAACGGCAAGAACGTGGCCACCGTGTCGGGCAGCACCTCGATCCAGCTGCTGCGCGTCGCACGCAAGAGCGGCGCCATCGAAGTCAACGAAATCCCCGGCAAGGACACCTCCGACGGCTTCCTCCGGCTGTCCAACGGCCGCGCCGACGCCTATGTGCTCGACGACGTCCAGCTCGCCGGCATGATCGCCAGCGCGCCCAACCCGGGCGAATACAAGATCCTGAAGGAATCGCTGCGCCAGGAGCCCTACGGGATCATGCTGCGCAAGGACGATCCGCAGTTCAAGGCGCTGGTGGACGAGACCGTCACCGGCCTGATGAAGTCGGGCGCCATCGAGCAGCTCTACACCAAGTGGTTCCTCTCGCCGATCCCGCCGAGGAACGCGAACCTCAACTTCCCGATGACGGACGCGGTGCGCGAGATCTACAAGAACCCGAACAACAAGGGCGTCTGAGCGATGGGTTCCGAGCTGTCTTCCAAACACCCCCACGGACTGGCCTTTCCTGACGCGCTCATGCGCGAGGTGAAGGCGCGCTTCCTGCAGGTCGACCACGACCACCATGGCCGCGAGCGCCTGTACTTCGACAACGCCGGCGGCTCCTTCCGCCTGAAGGCCGCGGCCGAGCGTTTCGCGCAGGTCGATGCCATTCCCGACAACACCGAGCGCATCCACGCCACGGCCGTCGAGCTGCAGCAGATCCAGGCCAGGGGCTGCGACGACCTGCGCACCATCCTCAACGCCACCGGCGGCAGCGTGTACGCCTCGCTCACCGCCTCGGGCGCGATGTTCGACATGGTGCGCGCGGTGGCCGAGAACGTGCCAGGCACGAACATGGTCACCACCGTGCTGGAGCACCCCTCCGCCTTCGACGCAATGAGCCTCTACGCCCAGCGCCTGGGCCGCGAGCTGCGCGTGGCGAAGAGCAACCCCGTCACCGGCGGCGTCGACGTGGACGAGATCGTGCGGCTGGTCGACAAGGACACCTGCCTGCTCAACGTGATCCACGCGTCGAACATCTCGGGCGCCAAGCTCGACATGGAAGCCATCGTGCGCCGCGCGCGCGAGATCAAGCCCGACCTGTACATCCTGGTCGACGCCGTGCAGCACGCGCCGCACGGTCTCATCGACCTGCAGAAGACGCCGGTGGACGGCATCAATCTCGCGCCCTACAAGTTCTTCGGCTGCCGGGGCTCGGGGCTGTCGTGGGTGTCCGAGCGCGCGGCCGTGCTGCCGCACCACAAGCTGGCCGGCAAGAAGCCCGGCTACTGGGACCTGGGCAGCGCCTCGCCGTGGCAGTTCGCGGTGCTCACCGAGATCGTCGACTACGTGTGCTGGCTGGGCTCGCACTTCACAGATGCAACCGACCGCCGCGCGCTGTTCGTCGCGGGCATCACGCACATCGAGCTGCACGAGCGCGCGCTGCTGTCGGCGCTGCTCGACGGCAACGCGAACGCCATAGGCATGCGCAAGATGGAAGGCGTCAACGTCTTCCTCGACTACGAGGACCTGAGCAAGCGCGACCTGATCCTGGGTATCGGCTTCGACCGCATCGACTGCACGCAGGCGGTGGTCGAGTATGCAAAGCGCGGCGTGACGGTCTACGAGCGCGTGGCGAGCAGCATCTACTCGAAGCGCATGCTCGAGTCCTTCGGGCTCACGGGCACGGTGCGGGTGTCACCGCTGCACTGCCACTCGATGGCCGACATCGAGAAGTTCCTGCGCATCACCCGCGAGATCGCTCAGAACGGGTAGTGCCGCGGCGTGGTCTGCACGGTCACCCAGCGCAGCTCCGTGAAGGCCTCCACGCCCGCACGCCCGCCGAAGCGGCCGTAGCCCGAGGCCTTCACGCCACCGAAGGGCATCTGCGCCTCGTCATGCACCGTAGGTCCGTTCACGTGGCAGATGCCGGACTCGATGCGCTTCGCCACGTTCCACGCGCGCGCCACGTCGCGGCCGAACACCGCTGAAGAGAGGCCGAACTCGTTGTCGTTGGCAACCGCCACCGCTTCTTCCTCGCCGTTCACGCGCACCACCGCCTTCACCGGCGCGAAGGATTCCTCGCGGTAGATCTCCATCGCCGGCGTCACATGGTCGAGCACGGTGGCGGGCATCAGCGTGTTGTCGGCCTTGCCGCCGCACACCAGCTTCGCGCCCTTGGCCAGCGCGTCGTCGATGAGCGCGTTGCAGCGCTTCACCGTGCTCATGTCGACCACCGAGCCGAGCACCACCGGGCCTTCGCGCGGATCGCCCAGCGGCAGCGACTGCGCGCGGGCCGCGAACCTGGCGACGAACTCGTCGGCCACCGCGTTGTCGACCACGATGCGCTCGGTCGACATGCAGATCTGCCCCGAGTTGGCGAAGGAGCCGAAGATGGCGGCGTTCACCGCCGCGTCGAGGTCCGCATCGTCCAGCACCACGAAGGGCGCCTTGCCGCCGAGTTCGAGCACGGCGGGCTTCAGGTACTTCGCGCAGGTCTGCGCGATGAGCCGGCCCACGCGCGTGGAGCCGGTGAAGTTGACTCGCCGCACGGCCGGGTGCGCCACCATCGCCTCGACCACCGCGCCGGCGTCTGCGGGCGCGTTGGTCACGAAGTTGACGACGCCCCTGGGCAGCCCGCCTTCGTCCAGCGCCTCGATGATGAGCGCGTGCGTCTGCGGGCACAGCTCCGAGCCCTTCAGCACCACGGTGTTGCCGCAGGCCAGCGGCGTCGCGATGGCGCGCGTGGCGAGGATCACCGGCGCGTTCCACGGCGCGATGCCGACCACCACGCCCGCCGCCTGCCGCACGCCCATGGCGAGGCTGCCGGGCACGTCCGAAGGAATCACCTCGCCCGCGATCTGCGTGGTGAGCGAGGCCGCCTCGGTGAGGATGCCTGCCGCCAGGTGCACGTTGAAGCCTGCCCACAGCGCCGATGCGCCGGTCTCGCGTGCCATCGCCTGCACGAAGGCATCGGCGCGCGCTTCGAGCGCATGCGCGGCCTTCAGCAGCGCGGCGCGGCGCTCGCCGGGGCCGGTGGCCGACCATGCGGCGAAGGCGCGGTGCGCGGCCTCGACGGCGGCGACTGCGTCGCCGGCCGGCGTGGCGGCCGGCGCGCGCGTGGCGATGCCGCCGTCCAGCGGGTTGCGGCGCTCGAAGGTCGCGCCGCCGGTGGCCGCGCGGCGCTCGCCGCCGATGAGCATGGAAATGTCGGTCATGGGAAGTCCTTTGCGAGGAGAAAAGAAGAAAAAGGGGGTATCAGGCGACGCCCAGGTAGGCCTGGCGCACTGCGTCGGAATTCAGCAGCGCCTGCGCCTCGCCCGAAGCCACGACGCGCCCGCGTTCGAGCACATAGCCCCGGTCGGCGGCCTGCAGCGCCTTGCGCACGTTCTGCTCGACCATCAGCACCGTCACGCCCTGCGAGGCGATGCGGCGCACGATGGACAGCAGCTCGTCGACCATGCGCGGCGCGAGGCCCAGCGAGGGCTCGTCGAGCATCAGGAGGCGCGGCCCGCTCATCATGGCGCGGGCCACGGCCACCATCTGCTGCTCGCCGCCGCTCATGGTGCCGGCGAGCTGCGTGGCGCGCTCCTTCAGGCGCGGAAAGTCGTCGAAGGCGCGCGCGAGGCGCTCGGCGCGCAGCCGCGCCGGAACGAGCCAGCCGCCAAGCTCCAGGTTCTCGGTGACCGTCATCTGCGCAAAGAGCTGGCGCCCCTCGGCCACCAGCGCGAGGCCGCGCTTCACGCAATCGGCAGCGTCGGCCGAAGGCAGGGCGACGCCGTCGAGCAGCACCTCGCCGGTTCGCGGCAGCAGGCCGGCCAGCGCCTTCAGCAGCGTGGTCTTGCCCGCGCCGTTGGGTCCCAGCACCACGGTCACGCCGGGCTGCACTTCCAGGCTCATGCCCTGGATGACCTGGAAGCCGTGATAGCCGGCCGACAGGCCGCGCGCGCTCATGTGGCTCATGTTCGTGCCGCTCATGCCGTCGCCTCCATCTCGTCGCCGAGATAGGCCTCGACCACCTCCGCGTTGCGCACCACCTCGGCGGGCGTGCCGTCGGCGATCTTGCGGCCCTGGTGCAGCACCAGCACGCGCTCCACGTACTTCAGCAGCGTGGCCACCGCATGCTCGATCCACACGACCGTGAGCCCGTGCTCGTCGCGCAGCCGGCGGATGCGCCGCGCCATCGCGTCGACCTCCGCCTCGGTGAGCCCCGCCGCCACTTCGTCGAGCAGCAACACGCGCGGCCGGGTGCCGAGCGCCATGCCGATCTCCAGCAGCCGCTGCTGCGAGGGCGTGATGCCGGCGGCGGTGTTGTTCGCGAGCGCGCCGAGGCCCAGCATGTCGAGAATCTCGCCCGTGCTGCCCAGCCCCGCGATGGGCTCGCGGTGCCTGCCCGCGAACTGCATGCCGAAGCGAACGTTGTCTGCCAGCGTCATGTCGGTCATCACGCGCGGCGTCTGGAAGGTGCGCGCGATGCCGTGGGCCGCGTACAGGTGCGGGCCGCGCCGCGTCAGCTCGATGCCGTCCTCCACCAGCAGCCGGCCGGAGGTCGGCATGACCACGCCCGAGATGGCGTTGAAGAAGGTCGTCTTGCCCGCGCCGTTCGGCCCGATGATTCCGACGATCTCGCCCGAGCGCAGCGTGGCGCTCACCGAGTCGACGGCGGTGAGGCCACCGAAGCGCACCGTGAGCTCGCGGGCTTCCAGCAGGATCCGCGGATTGCTCATGGCCGCGCCTCCCTCGACGCCGGCGCCTTGCGCCGCCACAGCGACGCGAGCCCGTCGGGCAGGTACATCACGCAAAGGATCAGCAGCAGCCCCAGCACCATCATGTAGCCGTAGGGCAGCTGCAGCCGCAGCGTTTCCGACAGCAGGCTGAACACGACGGCCGCCGCCACCGGCCCGCCGATGCTGGCTGCGCCGCCGATCATCGCGATCAGCACGGTCTGGAAGCCGATGAAGGGGCTGAACACCGCCGGCGGGTCGATGTAGGTCCAGCGCACCGCCATGGCCGCGCCGACCGCGCCCGCGAAGGCGGCGGTGAGCGCGAAGCCCATCACCTTCGCGCGGCGCGTGTCCACGCCCAGTGTCTGGGCACGCTGCTCGTCGGCGCCGATGCCCGCGAGCGCCAGCCCGAAGCGGCTGCGCTTGACGAGCAGCGCCGTGGCGATGGCGGCACCGGCTATGGCCAGCACCGTGAGATACACCGTCTCGTTCGATGGCACCACGCTCAGCACGCGGCCCACCGTGCCCGAGACCTGCTTCTCGACGAAGGTCACGGCGTGGCGGATCAGCTCCGTCATGCCGAAGGTCAGCACCGCGAAGTAGGTGCCGCGCAGGTGCAGCACTGCCGCGCCCATCAGCACCGCCACCGCGCTCGCGATGGCCGCGCCGCTCAGTATCACCAGCGGCCAGGGCAGCACTTCGAGCAGCGTCGCGCTCGCGTACGCGCCGAGCCCGAAGAAGGCCGAGGTGGCGAGCGAGAGATAGCGCGTGGCACCGCAGAAGAGCGACCAGCTCGTGGCCAGCGCGATGTACATCAGGCAGCCGAGCGCGACCGAGGCCACGAACTCCGTCGCCACCCATGGCACGGCAGCCGCCAGCACGAGGCCGGCGCCGAGCACCCACCAGGGCTTGTTCGTTGCAGACAGGAGAAGAGTCATTTTCTGGAGAACAGTCCGTTGGGCCGCCAGATCAGCACGCCGATGAACACGGCGTAAGACAGCAGCATCTTGAGCGAGGGGCTGGTGAAGTGCATGCCCAGCGCCTCCACCACGCCCAGCAGCAGGCCGCCGACCAGGCTGCCCGCGACGCTGCCGAAGCCGCCGAGGGTGATGACGATCAGCGCCGTCACCGTGTAGGGCTCGCCCATCGAGGGAGAGATTTCATAGGTCATCGACAGCAGCGAGCCGGCCACGCCCGACAGGCCCAGGCCGATGCCGAACATCAGCGGATGCAGCCGCCTGGTGTTGATGCCCACCAGCTGCGCGCCGGTGGGCGACTGCATCAGCGCGCGCACCGCCTTGCCCAGCAGCGTGAGCTTGAGCAGCGCGATGAGCACCAGGCTCAGCGCCAGCGCCACGCCGAAGAGCACCAGCTTGTTGGCGGTGAAGCGCATCTCGCCCAGCTGCACCGGGTCGGCCAGGTAGTCGTAGCCGCGCAGGTCGCCGCCCCACACGAGCAGGGCGGTGTTCTGCACCAGGAACATCAGGCCGAAGCCCACCATCAGGCTGCGCGCCTCGAACACGTCCACGTTCGGCGCGCGCGCCGCCACCTGCCGGAAGCACAGCCGGTGCACCGCCATGCCCAGCGCCATCAGCAGCACGAAGGCCACCGGCATGAACAGCAGCGGCGACACGCCCAGCGCGGTGTGCGCCCACCAGGTCGCGAAGGCGCCCAGCATCAGGAACTCGCCGTGCGATATGTTCATGATGCGCATCAGCCCGTACTGCAGGTTCAGCCCGATGGCCACCAGCGCGTAGATGCCGCCCGTGATCAGTCCGCCGGCCAGAAGCTCGGCCCATCCGGAGAAAGACACGTGCCTACTTCCAGGCCGGCTTCGGCATCAGCTGCGCGGTGGCGCGGTCTTTCGGCCAGACCACTTCGAAGTCGCCGCCCTGCCATTGCGACACCGTGCCCGGAATCGACGCGTTCTCGCTGCCCTCGAAGCGGATCGGGCCGAGGATGGTCTTGAACTCGTTCTTCGCGATGTGCTCGCGCAGCGCCTTGCGGTCCAGCCCGATCTTCTCCACCGCCTGCTGCAGTATCTGCAGCCCGGCCCATGCATGGCCGCTGGCCCAGCGATCGGGCTCCTTGCCGAACTTCTTCGTGTGCGCGTCGAAGTAGGCCTTGGCCTCGGGGCTTGTCTTGCCGTTCCACGAGCCCATGCCGATCACGCCCTCGGTGTTGGCGGCCATCACGTTCCTGTAGAGCTGGAAGGCGGTGCCGACAGAAGCGTAGAAATGCTTCGGGTTGAATCCCACCTCGCGCGCCTGCCGGCTCGCGAGGATGGTGTCCGGCGGGTAGGTGATGCCGATGAAGGCGTCGGGGTTCAGGTCCTTGATGGTGCGCAGCACCGGCGCGAGGTCTTTCACGCCCAGCGGGTAGCTCTTGCGCTCCACCACCTGGATGCTCGTCTTCTTCAGCGCGTTGTTCAGCGCCGCGAAGTTCTCCAGCCCGAACAGGTCGTCCATGTAGACGATGGCGATGGTCTTCACATTGTTCGCCACCAGCATGTCGACCAGCGCGCCCATCATCTTGTCGGGCTGCTGGAGCAGCGAGAAGAAGAAGGGCAGGCGCATGTCGATCAGCTTGCGCGAGAGCGCGGTGGGCGCCAGCAGCGGATAGCCGAAGCGGTTGGCCAGCGGCGCGACCGCGAAGTTGGCGCCGGAGCCCCAGGGCGGCAGCACCAGGTCGACCTTGTCGCTGCCCATGAGCTTCTCGAAGGTGCGAACGCAGGTCTCGGTCTCGCTGCGGTCGTCGTAGCCGATCAGCTCGATGGGGCGCCTCGTGCCTTTCACCGAGAGCCCGCCCGCCGCGTTGACCTGCTCGGCCCACAGCAGGTAGTTGGGTTCCTGGCTCACCTGCGCGCCTGCCGCCCAGGGGCCTGTGCGTGCGATGGCGTAGCCGATCTTCACGGGCCCGCTCTGGGCGAACAGTTGCGGCGCGACGGCGGCCGCTCCGAGGGCGGTGGCGGTGCCCTTGATCCAGGTGCGGCGATCGGGTCGAAGCATTGAAGTCTCCTCCGGGCGTCGGTATGCGCCCGCTGCCCGGAATCGTAGAAATCGCAGCCTTCGCGCGCTGTGCCAGCCGCGCACAAAGCACTTGACGCAGCGTGCACGCGCCTAGTGGTTAACCCGCAATCCCTTGGGCCGCGAAGGCGCTTCACAATGCGCGGCAACCCGGCTTCGTGCTGAAATCTTTCGTTCTCGTCCCCACTGCCGTTACAGCCGCCCAGCCCGCATGACCGCCTCGCTGCTCCTGTCCACCGACCAGATCCCGCCCAAGGAGCGCGGGCCGCTGTGGTGCGAATGGGTGTGGCGCCACTTCGGCGGACTGGGCTCCGACCTCTACGACGACAGCGAATTCGACGGCCACCTCGCGGCCTCGCACGCGGGCGACGTGATCCTCACGCGGCTGGAGGCCAACCGCCACCGCGTGCTGCGCACCACGCAGATGGCGCGGCTGAGCGAGGCGCCCTACCTGAAGATCGTCGCGCCCTGGCAGGGCTCGGCCGAGGTCACGCAGCGCGGCCGCGCCGCGGCGGTGCGCTCGGGCGGATGGACGCTCTACGACACCACCGCCGACTACACCGTGGCCAACCCCGAGCGCAGCGACCACCTGATCGTGATGCTGCCCAAGAACCAGATCGCATCGCCCGCGCTGCCGCTCAACGACCTGGTGGCGCGGCGCATCGGCGGCGGCAGCGGCATCTCGCGCGTGGCGCTGGAGACCATGCGCAACACCTACCTGGAGCTGCCCTTCATGAGCGAGGCCGCCGCGCGCGGCGCGGGCGAACTGCTGATCCAGCTCGTGCGCCTTTCGTTGATGGAGCTGGCGGGCCAGGAAACGCCGCAGACGCAGCGCGAGGCCCTGAAAGACCGCATCCGCCGCCACGTTGCGCAGAACCTGCACGACCCGGCGCTGTCGATCGACAGCATGGCCCTGGCCCTGCGCTGCAGCAAGCGCCTGCTGCACAGCGCCTTCGCCGACGACGACGAAACCCTCAACGGCTACATCCAGCACCAGCGGCTGGCGGCGAGCATCCGCGAGTTGCTCGACCCGGCGAACGCGGCGAGGTCGATCACCGACATCGCGCTGGCCTCGGGCTTCGGCAACCTCTCGCACTTCAGCCGCGTGTTCCGCGAGCACACGGGTGGCAGCCCGAGCGAGTTCAGGCGGCAGGCGAAGCTGCGCTGACCGGCGGCACCGCGTCGTCCACGCTCCACGGCGCATACACCTCGGCGTGCAGATCGGGCGAATTCACCTTGGCCAGCAGGTCGCGCACGTCGTCCTTCACGCGCGCCAGCGACAGGCGCACGCCGCGCACGCGCACGTAGGCGGCGAAGTCGCACAGCGCCTCGATGCTGGTCGCGTCGAGGTCGGGCGACTCCTCCAGGCTCAGCACCATGCGCTGCAGGCCCGGCGTGACGTCGATGCGCGCGCGTATCGACGCGAACACCGCGTCCGCATTGCCGAAGAAGAGCGGCACCTCGGGCCGCGCGATCAGCACACCCGGGGGCACCACCGCCTCGGGGTGGCGCGCGGTATCGACGAAGTCGTGGCTCTGGCCCAGCCGCCCGAGCCAGCTCACGGTGGTGCGCGTGAAGCCGCGCAGCAGCAGCAGGATGCTCACGCCGATGGCCGCCAGCAGACCGTTGAGCACGCCCAGCACCAGCACCGCCGCGACCGCCACCAGCGCCACCAGCCGGTCGCGCCGCCACTGGAAGTAGGGCCGCAGCGCCGTAGGGCTCAGCGTGTGGCTCACTGCGTGGATCACGATGGCCGCCAGCAAAGGCTCGGGAGTGTGCGCGATCCACGGCAGCAGCGTGAGCACCGCCACCAGCACCACCAGCCCCGCCACGATGCCGGCCGCCCGGCTTCTGGCACCCGCGGATTCGTTGGCCGAGGTGGCCGAGTAGCCTGCGCCCACCGGCATGCCCTGGAACAGCGCCGACAGCAGGTTCGCGCCGCCCAGCGCCAGCAGGTCGCGGTTGGCCGACACGTTGTCGCCATGGCGCATCGCGAAGGTACGGATCGAGCCATAGGACTCCGCATAGAGGATCAATGCCATCGCGAAAGCCAGCCCGCCGAGGTTCTGCCACTGCGCCCGGTCGAGCTGCGGCACCGTCGGATGAGAGAAGTCGAGCGAGATCGGCCCCACCGCCGCCACACGCCATGCGTGGCAGAGGCCGTACACGTCGAGCACGATGCCGGCCACGATCACCAGCAGCGCCGCCGGCACCGCGCGCCAGCGTGCAAGGCCGCGCAGCAGCACCAGTGCCGTGAGCGCCATTGCCGCGCCCGCGATGTTCCAGTGCCGCCAGTCGGCCACCAGCCCTGCGAAGAGCCGGAAGAAATCGCTGTGCGCCGGATGCACGTCGAGCACCTTGGGCAACTGCTTGACCACGATGGTGAGCGCCAGCCCCAGCGCGAAGCCGCGCAGCACGGGCTTGGCGATCAGGCTGGACACCGCGCCGAGCCGGGCAATGCCCGCGATGACGAAGAACAACCCGGCGAGAAGAACGATGCCCATGCCCATCGCCAGCCGCGTGGCGGTGTCCGCCCCCGTCACCGACGTGGTGGCGGCGAACAGCACCGCGGCAGACGAAGAGGTGGCGGAAACGATTGCGAAGCGGCTGCTGCCGAAGAGGCCGTAGACCAGCAGCCCCGCGAAGAGTGCGATCACTCCGGCCTGCGGCGGCAGCCCCGCGATGCCCGAATAGGCCACAGCCTCGGGAAGAAGCAGGCCGGCGATGGAAATGCCGGCCACGATGTCGGCGAAGCCGGGGTGGCGGGCGTTGGCTGTCGGTGTCGGCGAGGGTTCGGCGGCCATGGGCAGGCAAGTGTGCTGTTGTCGCCCCATGCTGGCAATGGCTCGCGGACCGGAAGCTGACTCATCGAACGGGCATACTCGCGCGCGCCCGAAAAACCATATCTCTCTACAACAAGGATCCCATGTCAGGACACGGCTTTCACGTGCACGGCCCGCACGATCACGAACTCGAACACGCCGCATCGGGCGGCCACGGTCATGGCGACGGCCATCACGCAGCCCCGGCAGCGGAGCACTCCGGCGGGATGAGCATGACGAGCAAGATCGCCATGTGCACGGCCGTCATCGCCACCTTCGGCGCCATCTTTGCGTACATGGGCGGTGCCACGCAGGCCAACGCGGGCATCTACAAGAACAACGCCGCCATCAAGAAGACCGAAGCGTCCAACCAGTGGAACTACTTCCAGTCGAAGAGCACCAAGCAGGCCCTCGCCGAATTCGCCCGCGACACCGCGACCGACGACGCGCGCAGGCAGGGCTGGCAGGCCAAGGTGACGCGCTACGAGCAGGAGAAGACCGACATCCAGACCGAGGCGAAGAAACTGGAGGCGGAAGCAAGCAAGTGGGATGCGAAGTCGGATGAGCAGATGCATCAGCATCACCGGTGGGCTCAGGCGACTACCGTGCTGCAGGTTTCGATTGCGTTGGCTGCCATCGCGCTGCTGACGAAGAACAAATGGCTGGAGCGGGCGATGTTCGGGGTGGCGGTGGCGGGGCTTGTGGTGGGCGGGTTGGCCGCATTCCACGTATAACCCTCCGGGCCCCTCGGGCTCCGAAATCGCGCCGAAACCGGACACCCGTCAAGAAACCCTCCTTCCCGAATAAAGCTTGGCGCGCGCCAGGCAATGCGCGTATGGTGGGTTCACTTGTTGCTCGCGCCAACCCATCGATCCTGGTGGCACGCCTGTACTGAGTACCGGGTGTGCCATGGATGGAGAAACTTTCGTCTACGACGGCCGGGCAGGGCCGTGGACCTGCACTATCAGCCTGCTGAAGGCCGATGACGGCAACTTCGCCGCGGTGGGGACATCGCGTTCCGGGGCGAGCATCGGTGCAAGCTGGTGCTGACGCGGCCCGGCATTTCGGTCGAGACCGGCATCGGCATCCTGAAGTGCCGCTGCATCGCCTGGATAGAGCAGGCGCAACTCGACGACGAAGAGCAGACGACGCTTCCCACCTGAGCAGCCTGCCTGCCTGTCTGCCTACTTCTGCTGCTGCGGAGCCGTCGGCGCCGTGGTGGGAGCGGTCTGCGCGCCACCCTGCACCTGCGCGGCCGGCGGCGGGGCTGTTTCACGCGAGGGGCCTTCGCCGCGCTTGTCCACGGCGTAGAAGTAGATCAGCGCGCCGAGCATCACGAGGATGGCCACTGTCACGCTGAACACGAACACGCGCTGGTTGTCGCGCCGGTCGTCCCTCGCCTGCTGTCTTCTCGATAGTTCGCTCATGGCATCTTTCCTTTCCTGCGACGGCGCGGATGAATGCAGGAGCGCAGACATCCGCACGTTCAAGGGAAACGCTAGGACTTCATGAGGCGCCACGTGTCGGACATCCACTGAGGCCCCTGTCGCGAAGACACCCGAACGCTGGCAACGCGAGATGCTCTTGTCCGACACCCCGGCACCGGTGCCTCGTCCAGATTGACCTGGCCGGCAGCCAGAGCACCCGGCAAGGAGCACGCGATGACTCAGATGGAAGCGGCGGGACCGGACGCGGGAGGAGAGCGGGGGCAGGCGGAGCCACCCGGGCGCAAGGGCTGGCTCTCCAAGCTCGGCCCCGGCCTCATCACGGGCGCGGCCGACGACGACCCCAGCGGCATCGCCACCTACTCCCAGGCCGGCTCGAAGTTCGGCTACGACCTGGGCTGGACGCTGCTGCTGACCTATCCGCTGATGGTCGGCATACAGCTCGCCAGCGCGCGTATCGGCCGGGTCAGCGGCCATGGGCTGACGGAGGCCTTCCTGCGGCTGTGGCCGCGCTGGGTGGTGTGGCTGCTGGTGGGTTCGCTGGTGGTTGCCAACGTGATCAACCTGGGTGCCGACCTGAACGCGATGGCCGATGTTTCCGCGCTGGTGGCGGGGGGCTCCAAGGCAGCCTATGCAATCGGCTTCGGCGTGGTGTCGCTGGCGCTGCAGATCTGGCTGCCCTACGAACGCTACGTGCGGGTGCTGAAGTGGCTCACGCTCTCGTTGCTCTCGTACGTGGCGGTGGCCTTCGCCGCCCACGTCGACTGGGCGGCCGCAGCCAAGGGCGCTCTGCTGCCGCACCTGCAGTGGAACAAGGACTTCATCACCACCTGGGTCGCGATCCTCGGCACCACCATCAGCCCCTACCTGTTCTTCTGGCAGGCCTCGCAGGAGGTGGAGGAGATCAAGCGCGTGCCGCAGGACCAGGCCCTGCGGCACGCCCCCGCGCAGGCGCCGGGTCAACTGCGCCGCCTGAAGATCGACACCTGGGTGGGCATGGGCTTCTCCAATGCCATCGCCTTCTTCATGATCATCGCGACGGCGGCCACCCTGCATGCGCACGGCCAGACTTCCATCGAGACGACTGCGCAAGCAGCGCAGGCGCTCAAGCCGGTGGCGGGTGAGGCGGCTTTCGTCCTGTTCGGCATGGGCATCGTGGGAACAGGGCTGCTTGCGTTGCCCGTGCTCGCCGGCTCGGCCGCGTATGCGCTGGCGAGCCTGCTGGGCGTTCGCAAGGGCCTGGACCATGCGCCGGGCAAGGCCCCGGCGTTCTACGCCATCCTTGCGGCTGCGATGCTGATCGGGCTGGCCATCGGCCTCTCGGGCATCAGCCCGATGACTGCGCTGGTCTATGCCGCCATCATCAACGCGCTGGCCTCGGTGCCGATCATGATCGGCGTGATGCTGGCCGCGTCGAGCCGCGCGGTGATGGGCGAACTGGTGATTGCGCGCCGCCTGAAGATCGTGGGATGGGCGGCCACCGGCGTGATGCTGGTGGCCGCCGTGGCGACGCTCGTTGCCGCGTGGTCCTGAGCAGGCCCGGCCCCGGTCAGGCCATCAACTCCATCTCGGCCATCAGCTCTTCCTTGCGCTGCGCAAGCTGCTCGCGCATGGCGACGAGGTCGAGCCCGCGCGTCGCGCGCGCCTTCACGAAGATCTCGTTGCGCTCTTCCTTCACGTGGTGGTCGATGTACTCGCCGAGCACCTTCACCTTGGCGTCGAACTTCTCGTCGATCTCGGTGGCGTCCTGGATCTGCGCGATCAGCTCCTTGGCGCTGGCGTGCTCAACCTCGGCCTCGTCGAGCAGGTCGGTCTCGCTGATGGCTTCGCGCAGGGCGGGGTAGAAGATTTCTTCCTCGATCTGCGTGTGCACCTGCAGCTCCATGCAGATCTGCATCGCCAGATCGCGCTTCTTCCCCGGTGCGCTCTGAGAGCGGGAGTGGGCGAGTTCGTCGTACGCCGTGAAGAGCTTCTTCACGTTCTTGTGGTCGGTATCGAGGAGGCTGCAGGCGTCGGGGGTTGCACGGCGGGTCGTTGACATCGTGGGCTCCATGGTGGGTTGATGAAAAGGGAACACAAAGAAGAAAAGAAGGTGAAGCCGCAAGATGGACCGCGGCTCGCCCGCTTCGCGTAGGAGAGCGTCGTACGCCCCTGGCGGCGCCTTTCTCTGCGCGCAACAAGCTGCAACACCGGTGTTCGAAAGCCGGCATCGCCAGCGAAATCCCACCCCCACGTAGTGCATGGCCTGACAGAGGGGCCCGGTGGGCGCGCTAGCGTGCATCGACGGCGCACCGATCCGGTTCGCGGGCGCGGTGCCCGCGAGGTCAGGTGCTTCGGCGAAAGGACGCTCCCATGATCCGCAAGCTCGCATCCGGCCAGTACCGCCTCTACGCCCGCAAGGTCGACCCGAAGACCGGCAAGCGGCGCAACCTCGGCACCTTCGATTCGCGCGAGGCGGCACAGCAGCACGAGCGCGAAGTGCAGTACTTCAAGCGCCACGGCTGAGCCACCGGCACGAACAGTCAGCAAGGCCTCGGCAAGTGACGCGCGAGGACTGGACCCACGGCAACGCGGCGCGGCTGCTGGAGAACGGCGACGAATTCTTCCCGCGCGTCTTCGATGCCATCGCGCAGGCCCGCCAGTGGGTGCTGCTCGAAACCTTCATCCTCGAGGAGGACAAGGTCGGCCTAGCGCTGAGCGACGCGCTGCGCGAGTGCGCAGCCCGCGGTGTGCGCACGGTGCTCACCATCGACGGATTCGGCTCGCCCCGGCTCTCGGCTCGCTTTCTGGCGCGGCTGACGCAGGCGGGTGTGGAAGTGCACGTGTTCGATCCGGGGCGGTCGCTCTTCGGCCAGCAGCTCAACCTGCTGCGGCGCATGCACCGCAAGCTCGTGGTGGTCGACGACACAGTGGCCTTCGTGGGCGGCATCAATTTCTGCGCCGACCAATTGCTGGACTTCGGCGAGCTGGCCAAGCAGGACTACGCGGTGGAACTGCGCGGGCCCATCGTCGGGCGCATACGCAGCTTCATGCAGCACACCGCGGGCGACACCCGCGTTCCCCAGGATATCGAGGCACCGCCGCCGGCCGCCGGCAAGGCCGCGGTGCTGTTCGCGCGAAGGGACAACAGGGCCTCGCCCGACAGCATCGAGAAGATCTACCGCCAGGCCATCCGCACCGCGCGCGCCCGCATCGTCATCGCCAATGCCTATTTCTTTCCGGGCTATCGCCTGTTCCGCGACCTGTGCCGGGCCGCCGCGCGTGGCGTGGAGGTGAAGCTGTTCCTGCAGGGCATGCCCGACATGAAATCGGTGCGCTTCGCGACCCAGCTGCTCTACGGCCACCTGCTGGGCGCGGGCGTGGAGGTGCATGAATACTGCGCGCGCCCGCTGCACGGCAAGGTAGCCATCGTGGACGACGCATGGAGCACCGTGGGCTCCAGCAACCTCGATCCCCTGAGCCTCACGCTCAACATGGAGGCCAACGTGGTCATCGTGAGCCGCGCGTTCAATTCACAGGTGGCCAGGCATCTGGCGGCGCTGGAGACCGAATGCGAGATCGTGCAGCGCGAGAAGCTGTCCGCATGGAACCGATGGCCGCCGCTGGGCAGCTTCATCGTCTTCCACGTGCTGCGCTGGGTGTCGCGCATCGGCACCTGGCTGCCGGGCAGGCGGCAGAAACTGCAGGTACTGGCGGGCAGCGATGGCGGCGCGCGCCAGCCGGCCCCGCCACTCAGATGAAGGGCACGCCCCCGGTCACCGCCACCGTGGCTCCCGAGATGTAGCTCGCCTGGTCGGAGGCGAGCAGCACATACACCGCCTGCAGCTCCGCCGGCTGGCCGGGCCGCTTCATCGGTGTCTGCATGCCGAAGTTCTTCACCTTGTCGGGCGGGAGGGTCGAAGGGATCAGCGGCGTCCAGAACGGGCCGGGCGCCACGCAGTTCACGCGGATGCCCTTCTCG
The DNA here is from genome assembly GCF_048302515.1 of Variovorax sp. 350MFTsu5.1. Taxonomy (NCBI): domain Bacteria; kingdom Pseudomonadati; phylum Pseudomonadota; class Betaproteobacteria; order Burkholderiales; family Comamonadaceae; genus Variovorax; species Variovorax sp. 350MFTsu5.1. Next base: position 1,583,194 of record NZ_CP157620.1, read on the forward strand.
GCCAGCAGCTGCGCCATGCCGCCGGACATGTTCTGGATCGCCCCCTTGGTCGCCGCGTAGGCCACCAGCGTGGCGTTGGGCTTGTCGGCGTTGACCGATGCGGTGCTGATGATGGCGCTGCCCGGCTTCATGCAGGCGGCCGCTGCCTTGCAGAGGAAGAAGTTGGCGTAGACGTTGGTGCGGAAGGTGCGGTCCAGCTCCTCGGCCGTGATCTCGGCCAGGTCCTTGTGTGCCATCTGGAAGGCCGCGTTGTTCACCAGCACGTCGAGCTTGCCGAAGCGCTCCATGGCGGTGTCCACCAGCTTCTTGCAATGGGGCTCCTCGCGGATGTCGCCGGGCACGGCAACGCAGGTGCGGCCCTCCTTCTCGATGAGTTCGGCGGTGCGACGGGCGTCGGGCTCTTCCTCCGCAAGATAGGAGATCAGCACGTCCGCGCCCTCGCGCGCGAAGGCCAGGGCGACGGCGCGGCCGATGCCGCTGTCTCCGCCGGTGATGAGCGCCGCCTTCCCGACGAGCTTGCCGGAGCCGACGTACGAAGACTCGCCGAAGTCTGGCGGCGGATCCATCCGCGATTCGAGGCCGGGCGGTGCCTGGCGGGGCGTGTCGAAGGGTGGCTTCGGGCCGGATTGCATGGGGTGTGTCATGGCTTTCTCCAAACGGGTTGAAACAACGGGCTCAACGCTTGCGCGCTCGCTCGGCGGGCAGGCGGATGCGCGAGCCGGAGGTGGTAGCGATGCCGAAGACCGTGTCGCACTGCTCCAGCAGCATCGCGTGGCGCCTGGCCGTCTGCGTGGCCGTGCAGTCCTTGGGAAGCACCACCTCGAAGCCGCGCATGCGCGCGTCGGAGGCTGTGCTCAGCACGCACTGGTCGCTGGCCACGCCGGTCACGACGAGGCGGCGGGCCTTCAGCACGCCCAGCAGCTGTTCGAGCGGCGTGGCGACGAAGGCGGATTGCTGCGGCTTGAGCACGAAGTAGTCGTCATGGTCCGGCGCGAGGCCGGCAGTGACGGCTGCGCCGGGGCCGCCGCCGGCCATCGACAGATCGACCAGCGCGCTCAAGTCGGAGCGCCAGCGCCCGCGGTTGTCGTTGGCATAGATCACCGGCACGTTCCGCGCCTTGCACCGCCGCTTCAGGGCTGCGATGGCAGGCGCGACCGCCACGGCGGCGGGCAGCAGCCTGTCGGCGTCGGGAAAGTCCCAGCAGCTGATCATGTCGACGATGAGAAGGGCGGTCCCGCCATTGGCTGCCTCGACCGCCAGCGCGCCGCGCGGCGGCGACGAACTGGCGCTGAGGCGGCGAGCTGTGGCCATGTGTCCAAACCGGAAAGGCCGCTCGCTCAGCTCTTGCCGGGGTCGCGATTGGTCTCGGGCGTGAGATCCTCGGTCAGGCCGAAAGGCGCGGAGTCGTCGTGCTTCGTGCCTTCCACGTCCTTTTTGCTGTCCTGCATGCGTTCGCGCGGCGCGGGGCCCGCGACGTCTTCGCCGGCCTTGGTCTTGCGCGCGGTGAAGGACTCCGCGCCGCCGATGTTGTCCACGCCGCCGCTGGTGGTGGGGCGGGTGCCGTCTCCGGTGCCGGTGACGCGGGGGGTGCTGCTGGTGCTGCTGCTCATTGCGGTCTCCTTGCCTGCGATGAATTGGGGATGAAGAGGGGTCATCCTGCGCACCAGTGTTCGCAGCGGCTGCGCACGCGAGCGAAGCAATCGCCGCCGCTGCGGGTCGGTGGTTTCTTACGTGAGCGGCATGGGCTGCGGCTCAGGACCGTCGCTTGACGATGCTCAGCTTGCCGTCGCGCTCGAGCACCGCGCGTTCGACTTCGTGCAGAGGCACGCCGCCGGCCTGCTGGCGCAGGGCCTCGTCGAGGTCCTTGCGCGACACCAGCGCGTGGCGCATCGCGTTCTCGTCCATCCGGCCGTCGCGCACCAGCGTGATCTTGTGGCCGTTGATCAGGTCCTCGAAACCCTGCCACCGCATGCTCGCGAGCGCGACCAGCCGGTGCGTGACGACCAGCGCCGCGCCGGCCGCCATGGTGCTCCAGAAGGGCGAGGCACCGACCACCGCGCGGCTCAGCACCGCACCCAGCAGCACCGTGATGCAGGTGTCGAAGGGACTCTGCTGCCCGAACGACCGCCGGCCCGAGGCGCGGATCATCGCCAGTGCGAGGAAGAAGACGACCAGCGCCCGCGCGGCCATCTGCCACGCAGCGAGTTCGGAGCCTTCGCCGAAGAGCCAGTCGATGAACTGCATCGCCGTCGTCATCACCGCAGCCGCTATTGCACCGGAGGCTTGGAGGGCTTGGGTGCCTGATGGCTGTCGTCGCAAGCCTGCTTCTTCTCTTTCTTGAACACGCTGAGCGTTCCGTCGCTCTCCAGCCGCGCGACGCGCACCTCCGAGAAATCCGCCACGCCTTGCTCGCGCAGCTTGCCGAGCAGTTCGTCGGTCCTGATCATTTCGCGCCTGAGCGCCCGCCGGTTCAGGCGGCCGTTGCGGATGAGGACCTCGGGGCGCGGCTCCAGGAAACGCGCTACGGGCTCGAAGTGAAAGCTCAGCCAGTCCAGCGCGAAGTTCCAGGCGACGAGCGTCGCGAGCAGCACGAACCCGTCGTCGATGGACTTGTATTCGCCCTGCATCGCGTTGCTCGACGCATCGGCGACCAGCACCACGAAGAGCAGGTCGGCCACGCCCATCGAGCCGATGTCGCGCCGCAGCACGAAGCGGAACACGAGAAGCAGGAACCAGTACACGACAGTTCCGCGCACCACCATGTGCCATACAGGAAACTCGCGCGCGAAAAGCTCGGCGACTTCGCTCATGCTGTCTGCCCTCTCGATCAGCCTCCAACATAGGTTCGGCCCTGATGGGGCCGTGTCGGCAGGCGCATGAGCGGGCTGTAGGCGATGGCCACCCCGGCCCCGGATGCACCCGCGCTACCGCGCGTTCACGCGACCCACCAGTTCACCGCGAGGAATGGCGTCGGGTCGTCGGGCAGGTGGAAGAGGATGTCGCCCCGGCCTGCGAGGGGGCCGGCCCTGCTTGCGAGGTAGCGGACCGTGACGTGGGTCTGCGGCTGGGGCGGGGTGCCGCAGAAGATGGAGGCCCGGCCTTGCTCGATGAAGCGGGACAGCAGGTGGCGGGCGTCGGGGTCGAGCGGGGCCGGGGCGGCGTCGCCGCCCGATGCCGATCTCAGCAGCGCCTGGGCGCGTTGGCCATCGATGCGCGCCATGCGCTCCTCTTCGGTGCTCCACTGAATGGACGCGGCCTGCGCAAGCTCCTCCAGCTGAACTCGTGAGAGACGCACGATTGCATGTCCGACGGGCACGGCGATATCCGGCTGGGCGACGGAGAAGGGCAACGCGATCAGGCGTCTTTCGTCGGTGTCTTCACCGGCGCAAGGGCGAGGGGTATCGGGCATGGGCATCGTCGCGCGTGGTGTCGGGAAGGAAAGATGGCGTGGCATTCTCATTGTGCGCTCGACGCCAATCGAGGGCGGCGGCTCGACAGGGCGCGACATGGCCACGCTGCGCAGCCTCACTGACCCCTCACTGGTCTTCTTCCCGCCCCCGGTACTGCGCCATCAAGACCTGCTGCACATTCGGCGGCACGGCCTCGTAGTGCGACAGCGCGATCGTGTACCGCCCCTGTCCGCTGGTCATCGCGTTGAGCCGCGACTGATAGCTCGCCAGCTCCGCCATCGGCACCTGCCCCCGGACCGCGGCGGCACCGGCTCCGATGGTCGACGTACCGGTCACCAGCCCGCGCCGTGACGACAGATCGCTCGTGACATCGCCCACCGCATGCTCGGGCGCCACGATCTCTATCTGCACGATCGGCTCCAGCACCACTGGCCTGGCCTCGCGGATGGCCGCCATGAAGGCCTTGCGGCCGGCGGTGGCAAACGCGATGTCCTTGCTGTCCACGCTGTGGTGCTTGCCATCGTGCACCACCACGCGCACGTCCACCACGGGGTAGCCGGCGATGGCGCCGCATGCCAGCACTTCGCGCACGCCTTTCTCGACGGCGGGAATGAACTGGCCCGGAATCGCTCCGCCCCTGACTTCATCGGCGAACTCGAAGCCGTCGCCGCGCGCGAGCGGCTCGATGCGCAGGAAGACTTCGCCGAACTGCCCCGCGCCGCCGGTCTGCTTCTTGTGGCGGTGATGGCCCTCCGCCGGCGCGGTCACGGTCTCGCGGTAGGCGATGCGCGGCGGACGGGTCTGCACCTCGAAGCGGTACACCTCGCGCAGGCGATCCAGCACCATGCGCAGATGCAGTTCGCCGAGTCCGTAGAGAACGGTCTCGTTGGTCGCGACCACGTGCTCGATGCGCAGGCAGGGGTCTTCGGCCGCGAGCTTGCCGAGGATCTCCCATGCGCGCTGCTCGTCGCCATGGCGCCTGGGCTCCACGGCCAGTCCGTGCACGGGTACCGGAAACTTCAGCGGCGCGAGATGCACATGGCTGTCTTCCGCCGCGTCGTGCAGCACGGCGTCGAACTGGATCTCCTCCACCTTCGCCACCGCCACGATGTCGCCCGGCACCGCGCGCGGCACTTCCACATGGTCCTTGCCCTGGAGCATGAACAGGTGGCCCACCTTGAAGGGCTTGCGGCCGTCTCCGATGTAGAGCTGGCTATCGCTCGCCAGGGTGCCCTGGTGCACGCGCATGATGCCGAGCTTGCCGACGTAAGGGTCGCTCGTGACCTTGAACACATGGGCCAGCACGTGCAGCGAAGCATCGGGCCTGGCCTGCATCGGCTTTGCATCGGCGCCTTCGCCGAGCAGGAAGTCCGGAGGATTGGCTTCGCTCGGGTCGGGCAGAAGCTTGACGAAGATGTCGAGCAGCTCGGCCGCGCCCGCGCCGCTGCGTGCCGAGATGAAGCACACGGGAATCAGGTGCCCTTCGCGCAGCGCCTGTTCGAGCGGCGCATGCAGCTCGCTGGCGTCCACGTCGCCATCGTTCAGGTAGCGCTCGACGAAGGCCGCATCGACCTCGACGACCTGCTCGACCAGCGCGCGGTGCGCCGCATCGACCGAACCGATGTCGGACTCGCCTTCGCGGTTGTAGAAGCAGTCGATCACGCGCGTGCTGCCGGCTGCCGGCAGGTTCAGCGGCAGGCATTCGCGGCCGAAGGTGGCCTGGATCTGCGCCAGCAGGCCGGCGAGGTCGGCGCCGGGGTCGTCGATCCTGTTGACGACGATCAGGCGCGCGAGGTGGCGCGATGCCGCGTAGTCCATCATGCGCAGCGTCATCGGCTCGATGCCGGCGCTTGCATTGACGACGATGGCGGCGGTTTCCACCGCTTCCAGCGCGGGCAGGCTCTGGCCCAGGAAGTCGGCGCCGCCGGGGGTATCGATGAGGTGGATGCGCGTGCCGTCGTGCGCCAGGTGCATCAGGGTTGCATTGAGCGAATGCTGCATCCGCTTCTCGAGCGGGTCGTGGTCGCTGACGGTGGTGCCGCGCTCCACGCTGCCGCGTGCCCCGATGGCCCCCGCCTCGTGCAGCAGGGCCTCCGCGATGGAGGTCTTGCCGGACGCGCAGGCGCCGACGAGCGCCAGGGTTCGCACCGCTTCCATTTCGGCCGCGAGGCCGTTCGATCGGCTTGGCATGCGTGGCTCCTTCACGCCCGCAAGACAGGCCCGGCGGCCCGCTTGGGCTCGGGTGCTGCGCGCGGACGCCGGGTCAGCCTACGGTATTGACCGTACCGATGCAAGCGGAAATGGCCGGGTCGCGAAGGGGGCCTTCGTTAAACTGCGCGGGTGAACTCCTCCTGCGAGCCTCCCAGTAGGCCGCTGGCCTGCGCCAGCAACAACCTGCAACGCGGCGCTGCGACCGATCCTTCCGCAGCCGCCTTGCGTCTTCAGTTTCCCCAGTCACCCGTTGCCGGAACGGCCCGCGCCGCTCCGGGGCGCGGCCGTTTGCGCGCCTCTTTTCTCCAATCATGATCGAACTGCTCTCCGACCCGGCCGTCTGGCTCGGTCTCCTGACGCTGGTCGTCCTGGAGATCGTGCTGGGCATCGACAACCTCGTCTTCATCGCGATCCTCGCGGAGAAGCTGCCGCCGCGCCAGCGCGACAAGGCAAGGCTCATCGGCCTGAGCCTCGCGCTCTTCATGCGGCTGGGGCTGCTGTCCATCGTCTCGTGGCTGGTGACGCTGACCACGCCGCTGTTCTCCCTGTGGGGCCAGGATTTCTCCGGCCGCGACCTGATCCTGCTCGGCGGCGGCCTGTTCCTGCTGTTCAAGGCCACGTCCGAGCTGCACGAGCGGCTCGAAGGCGTTCCGGAGCACACGGCCAGCGGCCCGGTGGCCTATGCGGGCTTCACGCTGGTGGTCACGCAGATCGTGATGCTCGACGCAGTGTTCTCGCTCGACTCGGTGATCACCGCCGTGGGCATGGTCGACCACCTGCCGGTGATGATGGCCGCGGTCGTCATCTCCATCGGCATCATGCTGTGGGCCTCGAAGCCGCTCACGCGCTTCGTGAACGCGCATCCGACGGTGGTGATGCTGTGCCTGAGCTTCCTGCTGATGATCGGCCTGAGCCTCGTGGCCGAGGGCCTGGGCTTCCACATTCCCAAGGGCTACCTCTACGGCGCCATCGGCTTCTCCGTGATGATCGAGGCGCTGAACCAGTGGGCGCGGCGCAACGCGCTGAAGCACGAAGCCCGCAGACCGCTGCGCGAGCGAACGGCCGAGTCGGTGCTGCGGCTGCTGGGCGGCAGGGCGCGCGGCGAGCCGGTACCAGCCGGCGCGGGCCCCTCCGATGCCACGCCCGAGGCGCAGGAAGAGCCCGCCTTCGCCGTCGAGGAGCGCAACATGGTGAGCGGCGTGCTCTCGCTGGCCGACCGCACCGTGCGCTCGGTGATGACGCCGCGCACCGACATCTCGTGGGTCGATCTCAACGACGACCCGGTCGCGGTGCGCGAGCAGTTGCTGGACACGCCGCACGGCATCTTCCCCGTGTGCCGGGGCTCGCTCGACGACGTGGTGGGCGTGGCGCGCGCCAAGGACCTGCTGGGCCAGCTGATGCGCCACGGCAGGATCGACGAGAGCGCCGGCCTGCGCGCGCCCATCTATGTGCCCGAGTCGACCACGGCGATCCGCCTCATCGATACGCTGCGCGGCGCGCGCGGGCAGCTCGCGCTGGTCAACGACGAGCACGGCGCGCTCACCGGCGTGGTGACGCCCATCGACGTGCTGGAGGCCATCGCCGGAGAGTTTCCCGACGAGGACGAGACGCTGGAAATCATGCAGACCGCACCCGATGCATGGACCGTCTCCGGCAGCGCCGACCTGCACCTGCTGGAGCAGGCGCTGCAGACCCACGGCCTCGTGGGCGACGACGACAGCTACACCTCGGTCGCTGGCCTGCTGCTGGCGCGCTTCGGTGGACTGCCCCCGCGCGATGCCCGCTGGACGCACGACGGGTACGATTTCGTGGTGACCGAGGTCGATGCGCAGCGCATCCGCACGGTCATCGTCCGCCGCGTGCCGGTGGACGATCCCGGAACCTGACCTGCACCGACCACCATGACCGCCAACCACCGCCAGCCCGTCGCGCTGAACAGGGCCTATCGCCTGCTGAACCACGGCCCCACCGTGCTCGTGAGCGCCGCGCATGGCGGCAAGTGCAACATCATGGCGGCAGCCTGGGCCATGCCGCTGGACTTCGATCCGCCCAAGGTGGCGGTCGTGCTCGACAAGAGCACCTGGACGCGCGAGCTGCTCGAGGGCGCCGGCGCTTTCGCGCTGCAGGTGCCGGTGCGCGCCCAGCTCGACCTGACCGAGACGCTGGGCAACAGCTCCGGCCGCGAGATCGTCGAGAAGTCGGGTCATGACAAGTTCGCCGCCTACGGCCTCTCGACCTTCGCGGGCACGGCCACCGACGCGCCGCTGCTCGAAGGCTGCGCCGCCTGGCTCGAATGCAGGCTGCTGCCCGAACCGGCCATCCAGCAGCGCTACGACCTGTTCCTCGGCGAGGTGATCGCCGCGCAGGCCGACGAGCGCGTGTTTTCCAACGGGCGCTGGCATTTCGAGGGGCACGACGAATTGCGCACGCTGCACCACGTGGCGGGCGGGCACTTCATCATCGACGGCGAAGCGGTAGATGCGCGGCCGCTGCAGCGGCCGCCCCGCTAGGGAAAGAGCAAAGAAGCTCAGGCCGAGGAGCCGTCGCGCGCCGCGCGCGGCACCAGCATCGCGCGCAGCACGAGCATGCCGCACACGGCCGCCGCCAGCGCCATCAGCACGGCCCACAGCAGCCGCGAGGGCGAGGCCGCATCGAGCCAGTCGCCCAGCAGCAGCGTGGTGGTGTTGTAGGCCCCATGCAGCGCGATGCACGGAATGAGCGAGCGCGTGCGTTCATAGAGCCAGCCGAGCACGGTGCCGATGACGAGGCCGACGATGAACTGGTAGATGTTCATGTGCGCCGCGCCGAAGAGGAGCGCCGAGATGAAGATCGCCTGCCATCGCGGATAGCGGGTGAGGAAGCCGCGCAGCACGATGCCGCGGAAAAGCATTTCCTCCAGCAGTGGTGCCACCACGCACACCGCGAGCACGGCCGCCACACTGCCGTCGGCCATGCGGCTGAACATCGCTTCTTCCCACGCGGAAGGCGGTGCGATGCGCATCATGATGTTGAGCGCCGAGGTGAGCGTCAGCAGCAGCGCGGGCACCAGCAGCAGCACCGGCGGCACCACGAGCATCAGCATTGCCCCGGCGGAGGCGCGCGACTGGTGGAATAGCGTGCGGTAGCTGAGCTGCTGGAAGTGCATCACCACCGCGAACACGCAGCCGTTGCCCAGCACGGCCGCGAGCACGCCGATCTGCATGCTGGTCAGGCGCAGCCACCCGTTGGCGTCGCGCAGCGCCGCGCCGATGACGAGTTCGCAAAGGAACAGCGCCACGAACAGGAGGACGGCTTGCGCCACCGAGGGAAAGGCGGCGCTTTTCGGGGAGGGCATGGGCGGAAGCGGGGCAGGGAGACGGCGCGCATGTTACGCGAGCGGCATGTTCAGCCGCGTTTCAGGCACCGCGAGAGTGGCGCGAGCGCGATCCCGCTGTATTGGCCGACCCCGAGCGCCAGCGCGCGCAGCGCCGTGTATTCGTGCAGCCGCGCGCCGCCATGCGGGTCGCCGGGCATGATGCCGGCGGCCGGGTGGCACATGAGCACGTCACCGGTGCGGCAGGCCGAGAGCCATTCGGACAAACGCTGCTGGTGGCGTTCCATGTCGCCTGAGAAGTCGTAGACGCCCAGCAGCCGGCTGCTGGTGGGAATGTCGTGCCGGGCGGCCAGTGCAGCAAGCCGCGCGCCGCCCAGCATGTGGATGACGCGGGCCTTCAGACTGTCGGGTCCATGGCGCCAGCCCGGCGCCGTGTTGCGGACCCAGGGCGGCGAGGAGGGATAGCGCCGCGAGATTTCTTCCACCAGCAGCTCGCGCACCACCGGGAACTGGTGGACGTGCCGGTGCCCGTCCACGAAGGCGGGGGCACGGCCCATGGCGTCCTCGAAGCGGGTGAGCTGGTCGCGGATGTCGGCCTGCAGGCCCGGCGCGAAGATGGTGCGCGTGTACGTGCGCGCGAGCAGGCCGCCCAGCCCCGGCTCGGGGCCGCCGGCATGCGCGGGCCGCGTGAGGTCCAGGTGCAGGCCGGTGTCGAACTCCGCTGGCTCCAGGCGCCGCAGCAGCCTGGCTCCGGCCAGCCAGGCCTCGCGGCGCACCATGCCGCTGGCGGCGGAGATCTTGCCCTTCTCGGCAAGGTCGAGCACGGCCGAGTTGATGCCCGCGCTCATGCCGAAGTCGTCGGCGCAGATGCAGAGGCAGCGGGGCGATTCAGCCATTGCCGTTGGCGCCCGAGTGCGGGGCGGGAGTTGGGGGCGCCGCCGGGGCTGCGGCGGGGAAGGGGGCGGTATCCAGGCAGTGCGGATCGCCCGTGGCGCTGCCCTTGAAGTGCCAGGCCGCCAGCCCGTCGTTCACCGCCACCAGCTGCGCATGGTGCAGCCAGGGGTTCGCGAGATGCGCCGTGTTCGAGCCGACGACCCAGGTGGCGTGCGGCACGCACAGCACGTCCGCGAGTTCGGTTCGGTCGACCAGCGTGCGCGCCGCGCGCGCCGGATCGAAGCGGCTGGCGTCGAAGATCTCCTTGCGCCAGTTGTCGCGCGTGTCCTCGGCCGCCGCCTTCCAGTCGTCCGCCACCAGCACCGGCTCGCGCAGGTTCCAGTAGAAGGGAATCTCGTAGTGGTAGCCGTCGAGCATCAGCACCTGTTCACCCGGTGCCACCGCTTGCCCAGCCGGCAGGCGCAGGCGCGTACCTGGCGGCGACGAGTACACCATGACCGCGACCACGCAGCCGATGCACACCGTTGCCGCCGCCAGCGTCATCGCGCGAACCTTCGGCAGCAGGGCTTCGAGCGAGCGGCTCGCCAGCACCCGCTGCGCGATCAGGTACGCCAGCGGCGGGAGTGCCGGAAGAACGTAGCCCACCAGCTTGGACCGCGGCAGCGAGAAGAACACCACGATCACCGCGAGCCAGATCCACATCAGCCGGTCGATGTCCGGCAGCCGGGGGCGTGCCGCGTCGTCGCTCGTTCCCTCGTTCGACCCGCGAGGGACGAACACCCATGCGAACCAGGGCAGCGTCAGGCCCGCCAGCACCGGAAGATAGAACCAGAAGCCGTGCTCGTTGTTGAAGCCCGACGACGCGAAGCGCCGGAAGTGCTGGGTGACGACGAAGTAGTCGAAGAACTCCGGATACCGCAGCTGCATCGCGACGAACCACGGCCCGGCCACGGCCAGCAGCACGGCCCAGCCGGGCAGCCACAGCGCGAGCCGCAACGACGCGAGCCTGCGCGTCGTTGCGCACCAGATGAAGATCACCATCGCAGGCAGCACCAGGCCGATCAGCCCCTTGGCCAGCAGGCCGGCCGCGGCGAACAGCCAGGCGCCGGCCAGCAGCGCTCGCCACGGTTCCTCGCGCTCCCGGGCCAGCGCCGCGCCGGCCGCCAGCAGCACCGTGGCCGAGATGCAGCCCGCCACCAGCATGTCGAGGTTGGCGAACTGCGCGCCGAGGAAGAAGAAGGGCGTGGTCGCCAGCACCACCGTGGACAGCAGCGCCAGCCGCGCCGTCGACCAGCGTCGCAGGAAGAGGAAGAGCGCCGCCGCGGCCACTGCGCCGCCCAGGACGGACGGCAGCCGCGCGGCCCATTCCACCGGACCGGTGATCGACATGGCCGCCGCGCCTATCCAGTAGAAGAGCGGCGGCTTGTGGAAGAAGGGCAGCCCGTCGAGCCGAGGCACCAGCCAGTCGCCCGAGCGAAGCATGGCGAGCGCGACGCCGCCGTAGCGGCCCTCGTCGGGCGCCATCAGCGGGCGCATCCATGCGGTGGCCAGCAGCCAGGCGAAGAGGGCGACGATGATCCATAGCGGTCGGGGGGAGGTCCACCATGCGGGAGCGGCCCGTTTCATGTCCGCCCGGTCTCCAGCCCCGTGCCGCGCTCGCGGCGCACCACGTAGAGCGGCCGTCCCTTCACCTCCTCGTAGATGCGCGCGATGTACTCGCCCACGATGCCGGTGGAGATCATCTGGATGCCGATGAAGAACATCAGGCTCGCGACGATGGTGGTCCAGCCCGAGACCGAGTTGCCGAACAGCAGGTAGTCGACCGCCACGAAGGCGCCGTAAGCGAAGGCCGGCACCGCCAGCATCAGCCCCACCACGCTGACCACCCGCAGCGGCCAGGTGGTGAAGGCGGTCAGCCCGTCGATGGCCAGCCCCACCAGCCGCCGCGTGTTGAAGCTGCTGGCGCCCTCCGCGCGCGGCGCGGGCGTGTAGGGCAGCGCCACGGCGCGAAAGCCCACCCAGGCATACAGGCCCTTCATGAAGCGGCTGCGCTCGGGCAGGCTCATGAGCGCGTCGACCACCTTGCGGTCCATCAGGCGGAAGTCGCCCGCGTCCCTGGGCACGGCGAAGCGGTCGGACGCGTTGACCAGGCTGTAGAAGAGCCTGCTGCCGAGCTGCTTGAAGCGGCTTTCGTCGCTGCGCTGCTCGCGCACCGCGTACACCACCTCGGCGCCGGCCACCCACTGCGCGATCATGGTGTGGATGAGCTCCGGCGAATGCTGCAGGTCGCCGTCGAGCAGCACCACCGCGTCGCCCGTGGCGGCGGCGAGGCCCGCGGTGAGCGCGGCTTCCTTGCCGAAGTTGCGCGACAGCGAGATGCAGCGAAAGCCCGAGAGCTCGCACCATGCCTCGGCAACGGCCACGGTGTCGTCGGTGCTGCCGTCGTCCACCACGATGATCTCCCAGCGCAGGCGCGTGGCCCAGAGGATGTCCTCCAGCAGCGGCAGCAGGCGCCGCAGGTTCGGCCCCTCGTTGAAGCAGGGGATGACGCAGGAGATGCTGCGCGCTTCGTCCGGCGGCGCGAAAGCGACGGCCGCGCGCGTCGCGGGAGCATCGTCGGCCTGTTGCAGCCGGATCGGGGCGCGCGAGTGCCGGCTGTTGTCGGTCGATGAAATCATGGATGCCTCCAGAAAGAAGCGGCCGCTGGGGTGTCGTCGCGAGTGCGGCCAACGGGCGACGCCGGAAAAGAAACGAAGCGGTGCACCAGCAGCTGCGCGAGCGCGAGCAGGCCGGCGATGGCGCCCCCGAGCAACATGCCGGCGACGATGTCGATCGGGAAATGCACACCCACGTAGACGCGCGCCCAGCCCGTGACCGCCGCCAGCGCCAGCAGCGGCACGCCCAGCCTGCGCAGGCCGGGGCGCAGCAGTAAGGCCAGCGCCACCATGAACATCACGGTCGCGTGCGTGCTGGGCAGCGAGCCGCGGCCGGCGTGCTCGATGTAGGCAGGAGCAAGCCCGAGGACGAACGGGCGGGGCGTGTTCAGCGCCAGCGCGATCGCGTGGGAGGCCATCGATGCGAGGCCGGAGAAGGCCGCGACGATGAACAGATAGGCGCGTTCGGCGCGATGCCGCCACAGCGCGAAGACGAGCACGCCCGCGCACAGCCAGCTGCCCCAGAGCGCGAAGGCTGATGCGAAGGACAGCACCCACGGCGTGGGCTGGCTGCCGGCGGTGAGCCACTGGAAAAGCGTGATGTTCAGTGCGTTCATGACGCCACCTTCATGGGCGTGGTCGGGAACTGGAAAACGGCGGGCGAACGAAGCCACGCGGCGCCACGGGCGCAGCAGGAGAAACTTGACATGGTCGGACCTTTCGACAGGGAAGAGAGAGCCCGCTGCGAGGCGCAGCGGACCACCCGACGCGCGAGGCGCCGTGTCTCAAGTGACGGAAGGTGGTGCGACGGTAGGCGGCAGTCGACGCCAGGGTTGCGCCGGAGGTGGCGCGCCGCCGTGCGGCGGCACGTGTTCGGGCGCTTCGCGCGCGATGGGAACGGCGAGCCGCGCGACGGCCAGTGCCAGCGGCAGCATCGCGAGCACCATCGCCATCAGCATGCCCAGCGCGAGGTCGAATGCATCGGGGTGGTCGATGCTCGCGGCGGCCTGGGCGAACAGCGTGGTCTCACGGTCGGACGGATGGTCCGCGCGGTCGTCGGCCTCGAATTGGGTGGTGTCGCTGGCGCTGCGCACGCGCAGCATCGGCTCGTCTTCCAGCCCGTCGCAGCGGAAGTGTGCCGCGATGAAGGGCTGCAGAAAAATCAGCAGCATGCCCGCGACGCACCACGCCTTGTGGTGTGCCTCGACGAAACGGCGAACGCGCGCGAGCAGCAGCATGCGCGAATGCTAGGAGGCTCGTGTGAACCGAACCTGATCGTGCGGGTCAGCATCCCGCAAGGTTGAAGATGACGCGCGTGTGAAGGGTTCCTGGGGGGAGGGGGCGTCGGCCCTGTGTCGGCGGCTCTATCCGGACAGGGCCGCCTCCGGCCGGCAGCGGCCGGCAGCGGCCGGGGCTTACTGTCTCGCCTACTGCGAGACGGGCTTCAGGTAGATCTCGACGCGGCGGTTCTGCGTGCGCCCGTCCTCGGTGGCGTTGCTCGTCACGGGCTGGGTCTGGCCTCGTCCTTCGGTCGTGAGGCGCGCGCTCTTCACGCCATGGTCGACCAGGTAGGCACCCACGCTCTGCGCGCGGCGCTGCGACAGCGCCATGTTGTGCTCGGCATTGCCGGTGCTGTCCGTGTGGCCGACGACGCGTGCGTTGATGTTGGGCTCCTGCGCGATCGTCTGGGCCACGCCGTCGAGGACATTGCGGAAAGATGGCCTGATGGTGGCGCTGTCGGTGTCGAAGGTCACCTGGCTGGGGATGTTGAGCTTCAGCGAGCCGTCGGGCTGATCGATGATCTGCGTGCCGGTGTCGGCGGTCTGGCTGCTGAGCTTGTTGCGGATGGTGGTCCAGTTGTAGCCGACACCTGCGCCAACGGCGGCGCCGACTGCCGCGCCGATGGCTGTGCTCTTCCTGTCGCGGCCGATGAGGTTTCCCACACCCGCGCCTACCGCCGCGCCGGCACCGGTGCCGACGGCCGTATGGGTTGCTTGCTCGGATGCGCAGCCTGCGAGGAGCGCCGCGACGATGGCGAGCGAGGTCATTGTGATTTTCATGTTCTTCCCTTTTCGATGTTTCTGATCCGGATCGGCGACGTCCGCGGTCTGCCGCGTCGGCGCTCGATCCGAAGGGAACAACTCATGCACGCTCACTCCGGTCGACAGCGTTGGCCTCGCGGAGGCCGCGAAGCCTCATCTCTTTCATGCGGCCGTGAAATAGGTCTCGCGCCGTACGGCTCGTCACACATCCGGGTGAACATTCGTCAACTGCATTGCAGCGCGGGCGTTGGTCGCTGCATGCACGTGCTTTCGTGCGATCCACAAGGAGCGATCTTGAAGAAGACCCTTTTCCTGCTGGCGGCCAGTTCCGTCCTTGCCGTCTCCGCCTTTGCTCAACAGCCATCCGCTCCCGCGACGACCGCCCCTGCAGCCACATCGCCCGCTGCCGCCGCGCCTGCCCCGGCAGCGACCAAGCCCGCCGCAGCACCTGCCGCCGCCGCTCCCGCGGCGGTACCCGCCGCCGGCCAGGTGTGGGTCAACGGCAAGGTCTATCACTGCGCCAACGACAAGTACTTCGGCAAGACCAAGCGCGGCTCGTACATGTCGGAAGCCGATGCGAAGGCCAAGGGCGCGCACGCCGCCCACGGCAAGGCTTGCTGAGCATCGAGGCCACGTGAAAAGCGCCCCTGACGGGGCGCTTTCTCCTTGGCACAGCGAAAGGCCTCGCGCTCTCTACAGCGGGGCGGCAGGTCCTAGAACACGAACGGTATGAAGCGCCGCGTGCCGCGCATGTACGCGCGGTAGTCGTCGCCGAAGTGCGCGATGCACTCCTGCTCGTCGCGCAGGGCGGTCATGAACAGCAGCAACGTGGCCGCGAGCACCAGTGCCAGCGTGAGCCAGGTGAACTGCTTGAGGAAGGCGCCCCAGGCCAGCAGCATCAGTGCGGTGTACATGGGGTGGCGGATGTAGCGGAAGGCGCCGCTGCTGACGATGGCCGATGTCTTCTCGAAGCCGTACAGGGCCGGATCGTCGTTGCGCGCGTCGCTGGGCTTGCCCTGCGCCTTGAGCAGCCGCACCGCGTGGATCGGCAGCCAGATCGACAGCACGAAGAAGAGCGAGGAAATGATCTGCCTGGCCGAGAACGGATCGTCATGCCACACGGGCAGGTTCAGCACGATCAGCACCAGCATGCATTCCCACGCGAAGAAGCGGTAGAAGCCGTGCGAGCCCGGCTGGCTCAGCGGGCCGCGCGACACGTACACCAGCGCGGCCGTGCCGGCGACGAGGAGGAAGATCTGGATCCAGAAGAGCATGGCCGGCGAATTTACACGGCCCGAAGGCTCAGCCCGAAATGGAGAAGCCGCCGTCAACGGGAATTGCGGTTCCCGTCACGTAGTCCGACGCGGCGCTTGCCAGGAACACGGCGGTGCCGGCGATGTCGCCCGGCTGGCCCCAGCGGCCGGCGGCGGCGCGGACCTTGACGCGCTCGTACAGGCCGGGGATCTGGCTGCGTGCGCCGTCGGTCAGCTCGGTCTCGAACCAGCCCGGCAGGATCGCGTTGACCTGGATGTTGTCCGCCGCCCAGGAGAGCGCCGTCGACTTGGTGAGCTGCACGATGCCCGCCTTGCTCGCCGCATAGGCCGGGGCGTAGGGCGCGCCGAAGATCGACATCATCGAGCCGATGTTGATGATCTTGCCGCCGCCCGCGGCCTTCAGGTGCGGATGCGCGGCGCGGCTGCACAGGAAGGCGCTGGTGAGGTTGGTGTCCATCACCTTGTGCCACTCGTCCAGCGCGAGCTGGTCGACCGGCTTGCGCACCGTGGTGCCGGCGTTGTTGACCAGGATGTCGAGCCGGCCGCAGCGCGCGGCGGCGTCGTCGAAGAGCTTGCTCACCGAGGCCTCGTCGCTCACGTCGGCCTCGAGCGCGAAGCTGTCGCTGCCCAGCGCCCTCAATGCCTCGACTGCCGCGGCCGACTTCTGCGCGTTGCGCGCCGCGACGATGACGCGGGCGCCGGCCTTGGCCAGTCCCTGCGCCATGCCGAGGCCGATGCCTCCGTTGCCGCCCGTGACGAGCGCGACTTTGCCGGTGAGGTCGAACATGGAGAACTGGGAAGACGACGAAGAGGACATCAGGCGGTGGCCGAGGCGGCGGGTGCTTCGGGCTTCTTGGAAACGAGGGTCAGGATATCGTAGCTGGCGACCAGCTCGCCGTCCTGGTTCGTCACCTCCACGTCCCATGCCACCACGCCCTGGCCCTGGCCGCTCGCGTCCTTCTTGTTGCGGTCGATCTTGCGCTTGCAGGTCAGGCGCGCGCGGATGGTGTCGCCGATCGCCACGGGCTTGGTGAAGCGCAGCGTGTCCAGGCCGTAGTTGGCCAGCACCGGCCCCGGCGCGGGCGACACGAACAGGCCCGCGGCCGCCGACAGCACGAAGTAGCCGTGCGCGATGCGCTTGCCGAAGGGCGATTCCTTGGCCGCCACCTCGTCGAAGTGCATGTAGAAGTAGTCGCCCGAGATGCCGCCGAAGGCCACGATGTCGGCCTCGCTCACGGTGCGGCGGTGCGTGAGCAGCGAATCGCCGACGCGCAGGTCCTCGAAGTAGCGGCGGAAGGGGTGCACCTCGCTCTCGCGCACGGCAGCGCCGCGCACGTGCTCGCCGGTGATGGCGGCCAGCATGGTGGGCGAGCCCTGCACGGCGGTGCGCTGCAGGTAGTGCTTCACCGCGCGCAGGCCGCCGAGCTCCTCGCCGCCGCCTGCGCGGCCGGGGCCGCCGTGCTTGAGCTGCGGCAGCGGTGAGCCGTGGCCGGTAGATTCGGCGGCGGCCTCGCGGTCCAGCACCAGCAGGCGGCCGTGCCATGCGGCGGCCACCGGAATCGCCTTGGCGGCGGTGGCCGGGTCGCGCGTGACCAGCGTGCCGACCAGGCTGCCGCGGCCGCGCGCGGCCAGCGCCAGCGCCTCGTCGATGCCGTCGTAGGGCATCAGCGTGCTGACGGGGCCGAAGGCTTCCACGTCGTGCGCTGCGTCGTGCTCGAGCGGCTGGCGGCTCAGCAGCAGCGTGGGCGCGAAGAAGGCACCTTCGCCCACGCCGTCGCCCACGGGCGAGAAGCCGTCGCGCTCGCCGTAGACCAGCTCGGCACCCTTGAGCAGCGTCGCCACGCGCTCGGCCACGTCGGCCTGCTGGTCGCGCGAGGCCAGCGCCCCCATGCGCACTTCCTCGCGCGAGGGGTCGCCCACGACCGTCTTCGCGAGCCGCGCGCGCAGGCGCTCGGCCACGGCGTCGAGGTGCTGGCGCGGCACGATCGCGCGTCGGATGGCCGTGCACTTCTGGCCGGCCTTGATGGTCATCTCGCGCGCCACTTCCTTCACGAAGAGATCGAACTCCTCGTCGTCGGGCGTCACGTCGGGCGCGAGGATCGCGCAGTTCAGCGAGTCGGCCTCGGCGTTGAACGGGATCGACTGGCGCACGATGTTCGGATGCACGCGCAGCTTCGCGGCCGTGTCGGCCGAGCCGGTGAAGGTGACCACGTCGGGCCCTTCGAGCCGGTCGAGCAGGTCGCCCGTGCTGCCGATGACCAGCTGCAGCGCACCCTCGGGCAGGATGCCCGACTGCAAGATCAGCCGCACCAGCGCTTCGGTCAGATAGCTGGTGGCGGTCGCCGGCTTGCCGATGCAGGGCATGCCAGCGAGGAAGCTGGGCGCGAACTTCTCGAGCAGGCCCCACACCGGGAAGTTGAACGCGTCGATGTGCACCGCCACGCCGCCGCGCGGCACCAGGATGTGCGTGCCCGCGAAGCCGCCCTTCTTGCCCAGCGGGAAGGCCGGGCCCTCGTGCACCAGGTTGCCCGAGGGCAGCTCGTTGGTGCCGATGCCGGCATAGGCGCTCAGCGTGCCGGCGCCGCCTTCGATGTCGATCCAGCTGTCGGCGCGCGTCGCGCCCGTGTGGGCCGAGATGGCGTAGAGCGTTTCCTTGTTCGCGGCGAGGAACTTGGCCAGGGCCTTCAGGCGCTCGGCGCGCTGCTGGAAGTCGAGCTTCATCAGCGCGGGAATGCCGGTGCGGCGCGCGTACTGCAACGCCTCGGCGAAGTCGATGGCCTCGGCGTGCGTGGCGGCCACGGGCTTGCCGTTGACGGCGCTGCGCAGCTGCTGCGCGGCCTGCTGGCCGATCCAGCGGCCGGCGATGTAGCTTTGGAGGGTGGTGGTCATGGTGCGTGTCCTTTCGCGGTGTCTGTCTTGCTCCTCCCCCCCTCTGGGGGAAGGTTGGGATGGGGCAGGCGGCATCGGTTCTGCGCAGTGCCTTCCCGGCCGCCGCATGCCCCCACCCCGGCCCTCCCCCAGCGCGGGAGGGAGGAATTCAGCTCACTCTTTCTTGCCGATGCCCAGATAGGTATCGATGATCCGCTGGTCATGCAGCAGGTCGCGCGCCTTGCCTTCGAGCGCCACGGCGCCCATCTCCAGCACATAGGCGCGGTCGGCCACCTGCAGCGCGGCGCGGGCGTTCTGCTCCACCAGCAGCACCGACACGCCGTGGCTGCGCAGCTGCGACACCACGCGCAGCACCTCGCGCACCACCAGCGGGGCGAGGCCCAGCGAGGGCTCGTCGAGCATCAGCAGGCGCGGCCGCGCCATCAGCGCGCGGCCGATGGCCAGCATCTGGCGCTCGCCGCCGGAGAGCGTCGATGCCATCTGCGCGCGGCGTTCCTTCAGGCGCGGGAAGATGGCGAAGATCTCGTCCATGCGCGTGCGCTGGTCGCGCTTGCCCTTGCGCCACTGGTAGAAGCCGCCGAGCAGCAGGTTGTCTTCGACCGACATCTCGCCGAACAGCTCGCGCCGCTCGGGCACCAGCGCGACGCCGCGCGCCACCATGGTCTCGACGCTGGGGCGCGAGACGCGCTCGCCGT
This sequence comes from Variovorax sp. 350MFTsu5.1, assembly GCF_048302515.1. Taxonomy (NCBI): domain Bacteria; kingdom Pseudomonadati; phylum Pseudomonadota; class Betaproteobacteria; order Burkholderiales; family Comamonadaceae; genus Variovorax; species Variovorax sp. 350MFTsu5.1. The sequence continues at coordinate 1,602,576 of NZ_CP157620.1, forward strand.
CCAGCAGCAGCTGGCCGGTGGAAGGCAGCAGGCCCATCGCCGCGCACAGCAGCGTGGTCTTGCCGGCGCCGTTGGGGCCGATGACGGTGACGATCTCGCCCTCGTTCACCTGCAGGCGCACGCTGTGCACCGCTTCCACGGTGCGGTAGGCCACGCAGAAGCCGTCGAGTTCAAGCAATGGGTGGCTCATCGTGCGTCTTCCAGCAGTTCGTCGTCGGCGCCGCCCAGATAGGCTTCGAGCACGCGCGGATTGGCCTGCACTTCGGCGGGCGTGCCGGTGGCGATGACGGTGCCGAACTCGAGGACCGTGATGCGGTCGGCGAGGTTCATCACGAACTCCATGTCGTGTTCCACCACCAGGATGCCCAGGCCCTCGGCGCGCAGCTGCGCGAGCAGTTCCGAGAGGGCGCGCTTCTCCAGGTGGCGCAGGCCGGCGGCGGGTTCGTCGAGCAGCAGCACCGAAGGCTGGCCGGCGAGCGCACGGGCGATCTCCACCACGCGCTGCTGGCCGAGCGAGAGCGACGCGGCGGGCGTGTCGGCATGTGCGCCGAGGCCGCAGCGTTCGATCTGCCTGCGGGCTTCGGCCATCAGCGCGGCCTCTTCGGCGCGGTCCAGGCGCAGCATGGCCGACAGCCAGCCGCGCTTCGCACGCAGGTGGGCACCGAGCGCGACGTTCTCGACCACGCTGCGCTGGCCGAGCAGCCGCACGTGCTGGAAGGTGCGGCCCAGGCCCAGCGATGCGAAGGCGCGCGAGGGCTTGCCCGACATCGGCTGGCCCACCAGGCGCACTTCGCCGGTGGTCGGGTCGTCCACGCCCGAGATCATGTTGAAGAAGGTGCTCTTGCCTGCCCCGTTGGGGCCGATGAGGGCATGCACCTCGCCGGCTTTCAGCGTCATCGAGATGTCGTTGTTGGCCACCAGGCCGCCGAAGCGCTTGCTCACGCCGTCGGCCTGCAGCAGCAGCGTGCCGGCGGCCGGCACCGCGCGCTGCGCGAGCTGCACGGTGGTCGATGCGGCGGGGCCGGCACCGGCCGCGCGCGGCACTTCGCGCACCCAGCGGCGCGACAGCCGCGCGAGCGTGGGCCACAGGCCGTCGGCAAAGCGCTGCAGCACGAAGAGCATCAGCAGGCCGAACACAACCACCTCGAAGTTGCCGCTGGTGCCCAGCAGCGCGGGCAACACGTCCTGCAGCTTTTCCTTCAGCAGCGTGATCAGCGTCGCGCCCAGCACCGCGCCCCAGAGGTGGCCCGCGCCGCCGACCACCGCCATGAACAGCATCTCGATGCCGATGTTCAGGTTGAAGGGCGTGGGATTCACGAAGCGCTGCATGTGGGCATAGAGCCAGCCAGAGATGGCCGCGAGCAGGGCCGCCAGCACGAACAGCTTGATGCGGTGGCGCGCAGTGTCCACGCCCATTGACTCGGCCATCAGCCGGCCGCCCTTGAGCGCGCGGATGGCGCGGCCCTCGCGCGAGTCGAGCAGGTTGTGCATGGCCCACAGCGCCAGCAGCAGCACCGCCCAGATCACCACGCCCAGCATGCGCGGCGTGGCGAAGGACACGCCCGCCACCACCAGCGGCGGAATGCCGGTGATGCCGGTCTGGCCGCCGAGGAACTCCATGTTGCCCAGCAGGAAGTACAGGCTCAGGCCCCAGGCGATGGTGCACAGCGGCAGATAGTGGCCCGAGAGCTTGAGCGTGACCGCGCCGAGCGCCCAGGCCAGCGCGAAGGTCAGCGCCAGACCGAGCAGCAGGCCCAGCCACGGCACCAGCGCCGAGCCCGCGAGGCCGCCGAGCCAGCCGGCGGCGGTTGGCGAGGTGCAGATCCATGCGGTGGCGTAGGCACCCATGCCGACGAAGGCGGCCTGGCCGAAGGAGGTCATGCCGCCCACGCCCGTCAGCAGCACCAGGCCCACGGCCACCAGCGCGTACAGGCCGATGTTGCTGAGCACGCTGACGGTGAACTCGGGCAGCCAGCCCCAGGCCAGCGCGAGCGCGACGATGAAGACGAGGGTGAGCACGCGCGGCGTCACGAGCGGGCGGGCCTCGGGTGCCGCACTGGCGGCTGCGGGAGCGGTGGTCGGTGAAGACGGGTTCATTCCTCGTCCTCCACGTGATGGCTGTTCAGCGAGCGCCACAGCAGCACCGGAATGATCAGGGTGAAGACCAGCACTTCCTTGTATGCGCTGGCCCAGAAGGAAGAGAAAGCCTCCAGCAGGCCTACCAGCAGCGCGCCCGCGAGCGCCAGCGGATAGCTCGCCAGCCCGCCGACGATGGCGGCCACGAAGCCCTTCAGGCCGATGAGGAAGCCGGTGTCGTAGTAGACCGTGGTGATCGGTGCGATCAGCAGGCCCGAGATGGCGCCGATGACGGCGGCCAGCGCGAAGCTCAGGTCGCCTGAAAGTTCGGTGGGAATGCCCGACAGCCGTGCGCCCACGCGGTTGATGGCGGTGGCGCGCAGCGCCTTGCCGACCATCGAGCGGCCGAAGAACCAGAACATCGCGATCACCAGCACCAGCGTGACGCCGACCACCACCAGCGACTGGCCGTTGACCGGAATGCCGCCGAGGTCGAAGCGCATTTCAGAGAACGCGCTGGTGCGCGAGCCCTCGGCGCCGAAGAAGAAGAGGCCCAGGCCGACCAGCACACCATGCAGCGCCACCGACACGATCAGCAGCATCAGCACGCTGGCATCGGCCAGCGGGCGGTAGGCGACGCGGTACAGCAGCGGGCCCAGCGGCGCGATCAGCACCAGCGTGGCGATCGACTGCATTGCGAGCGAGGTAGGCTTGAAGCCGAGCACCAGTACCGCAGCGATGGCCGGAAAGGCCACGCACCAGGTCAGCGCCGAGCGCCAGTCGACGGTGGCGCCGCGCTTCCAGCGCCAGGCTTCCACCACCAGCACGATGGCGGCAAGCGCCAGCAGCAGCCACAGCGTGGAGGGCGCGCGCCCGCCCTGCAGCGCGGCCATCGACAGCGCACCGAAGGCGACGAACTCGCCCTGCGGGATGAAGATCACGCGCGTGACCGAAAACACCAGCACCAGCGCGAGCGCCATCAGTCCGTAGACCGCGCCGTTCACGATGCCGTCCTGCCCCAGCAAAAGGGCAATCTGCAAATCCATATAAAACCCTCGGGCTCGGCCCTTGTATCGAGTCAGTGCGTTGCGTTGCTCCTTCCCCCTCTGGGGGAAGGTTGGGATGGGGGCACTCCCGCGCTCAATGCTGCGCGAAGTTCAATGCCGTCGAGCCCCCACCCCGGCCCTCCCCCAGCGGGGGAGGGAGAAAGCGCGGGATCAGGGCTGGTACTTCCAGGCGCCGTTCTCGATCTTGACCATGACGCGTGCACGCTGGTCCAGGCCCAGGTGGTCCTGTGCGGTCATGTTGAACACGCCATGCGCGCCGGCCACTTCCTTGGTCTGCTCCAGTGCGTCGCGCAGCGCGGCGCGGAACTCGGGCGTGCCGGGCTGCGCCTTCTTCAGCGCGACGGGCACGGCCGAGCTCATCAGCAGGCCGGCGTCCCAGGCGTGGCCGCCGAAGGTCGAGACCGAGCCCTTGCCGTAGGCGGCTTCATAGGCGGACACATAGGCGAGCGCGGACTTCTTCACCGGGTTGCTGGCGGGCAACTGGTCGGCCACGAGCACCGGGCCTGCGGGCAGGAAGGTGCCTTCCACGTCCTTGCCGCCCACGCGCAGGAAGTCGGCGTTGGCCACGCCGTGGGTCTGGTACATCTTGCCGGTGTAGCCGCGTTCCTTCAGCGTCTTCTGAGGCAGCGCGGCCGGCGTGCCGGAGCCGGCGACCAGCACCGCGTCGGGCTTGGCGGCCATGATCTTCAGGGCCTGGCCGGTCACCGAGGTGTCGGTGCGTGCGTAGCGCTCGTTGGCCACGATCTTGATCTTCTTCAGGTCGGCGGCCTTGGCGAACTCCTGCGACCAGCCTTCGCCGTAGGCGTCGGAGAAGCCGATGAAGGCGACGGTCTTCACGCCGTTGGCGGCCATGTGCTCGGCGATGGCCAGCGACATCATGATGTCGTTCTGCGGCGTCTTGAACACCCACTTCTTCTTGGCGTCCATCGGCTCGATGATGCGCGCCGATGCGGCCACCGAGATCATCGGCGTCTGCGCCTCGGCGGCCACGTCGATCATGGCGAGCGAGGCCGGCGTGGTGGTCGAGCCCAGGATCACGTCGACCTTGTTCTCCGCGATGAGCTTGCGCGTGTTGTTGACGGCCGCGGTGGTGTCGGAGGCGTCGTCAAGCACGATGTAGTTGATCTTCTGCCCGCCGATCGTCTTGGGCATCAGCGAGATGGTGTTCTTCTCGGGGATGCCCAGCGAGGCTGCCGGGCCGGTGGCCGAGATGGTCACGCCGACGTTGACGTCGGCCCAGGCCGCGAGGGCCGTGGCGCACAGGGCGGCGGTCAGCAGGGGCTTGAAGAATTTCATGTTGCTTTGTCTCCGGGTTGAAAATCGATTGAGGCCTGAAGTATCTCCGTTGCAGGTGTCTTTTTCAGGGCACCCGTGGAACCGGCTTTGCCGGGCCACCGGGTGCGCCCCCTTGAGGGGGGATCCGGAGCGACACGAAGTGCGCGGAGATTCGGGGGTGGGTTCATCTTTCAGCGCTCGTCGAACGACAGCGTGACGCGTTCGGTAAGGGGGTGCGCCTGGCAGGTCAATACGAAACCCGCGGCGACTTCATTCTTGTCGAGCGCGAAGTTTCTTTCCATGCGGACTTCCCCGTCCACGCACTTGGCGCGGCAGGTGCCGCACACGCCGGAGGTGCACGAGAACGGCACTTCGAGCCCCGCGGCCGATGCCGCGTCGAGGATGCTGGGCTGGCCTTCGGTGAAGGTGATCTCGCGCTGCAGCCCGTCGCGCACGATGACGATGCGCGCCTGCTTGGCGTCACCGGGCTGGGCTTCGTGCACCACCGCGCCCACCTGGGTGGCCGAGGGCAGCGCGACGCCGAAGCGCTCGATGTGGATGCGGTCTTCCGGCACGCCCGCGGCCAGCAGCGCGGCCTCTGCCTCGTCGTTCATCTGGAAGGGGCCGCACACGTACACATGGTCGATGGCCGCGGCCGGCACCACGCTCGCGAGGAACTCGCCGATCTTCTCGCGGTTCATCACGCCGAAGCCCAACGGCGAATCGGTGTGCTCGTCGGAGAACACGTGCTGCAGCACGAGGCGCGTCATGTAGCGGTTCTTCAGGTCCTCGATTTCTTCCTTGAACATCGTGGACTGCAGCTGGCGGTTGCCGTAGATCAGCGTGAAGCGGCTGTGCGGCTCGCGCGCCAGCACCGTCTTCATGATCGACAGGATGGGCGTGATGCCGCTGCCGCCGGCAATGCCGACGTGATGGCGCGCCGAGCCCGGCTCGATGGGCACGAAGAAGCGGCCCTGCGGCGCCATCACCTGGATGGTGTCGCCGGGCTTCAGGCTCGCGTTGATCCAGTTGGAGAACACGCCGCCGCGCACCTTGCGCACGCCCACGCGCAGCTCGCCGTCGTCGAGGCCGGCGCAGATCGAATAGGAGCGGCGCAGGTCCTGGCCGTCGATGTCGTGGCGCAGCGTGAGGTACTGGCCCTGCGTGAAGCCGAAGACCTGCTGCAGATCGGCCGGCACCTCGAAGGAGACGATGACGGCCTCGGCCGTGTCGGGCTCGATGGCCTTCACGCGCAGGGGATGGAAGAGGGTGCTCATCGCGGGGGAAGTCTCAGATGGGTTTGAAGTGTTCGAAAGGCTCCTTGCACGCCATGCAGCGGTACAGGGCCTTGCAGGCGGTGGAGCCGAAGGCCGACAGCCGCTCGGTGCGCTCGCTCGCGCAGCGCGGGCAGGCGATGCGCTCGCCGGCGATGCGGCCGAAGAGCCGGATCGGCATGGCGGTGTTGGCGGCCTGCTCCGCGTTCAGGTGCGCGGGCGGCGCGATGCCGTAGGCCTTGAGCTTGGCGCGGCCCTCGTCGCTGATCCAGTCGCTGGTCCAGGCAGGCGCGCGGCGCAATGTGGCGCGCGCGCGGCCGAGGCCGGCCTGCTCGACGGCGGCCAGCACGTCGTGCTCGATGGCCTCGGTCGCGGGGCAGCCGGAGTAGGTCGGCGTGAGCACGATCTCCAGGCCGTCGTCGTGCTCGATCACCTCGCGCACGATGCCGAGGTCGCACACCGACACGGCCGGCACCTCGGGGTCGGGCACGGTGTGCAGCACCGCCCATGCGGCATCGACGCGCGAGGCCAGGGCGTTCACCACACGCCTCCGGGGAAGGTGCGCTGCAGGTGCTGCATCTCCGCGAGGATGTAGCCCATGTGCTCGCTGTGCACGCCGTGCTTGCCGGTGCTGCGGAAGGCGGCTTCCTTGGGCATGGCGAGGCCGGCGGCGTCCAGCACCTGCTGCATCTCGGCGAGCCAGGGCTCGCGAAGTTCGCTCCATGCCGGGCCGAGGCCGCTCGCGCTGGCGGCGGCATCCACATCGTCGCTGAAGAACAGCTCGGGCATGTAGAGCCACAGCTGCTTCAGCGCCTTCTCGGTGCGGCGGCGCGATTCCTCGGTGCCGTCGCCCAGCCGCACCACCCAGTCGCCCGAGTGCTGCTGGTGGTAGCGCGCTTCCTTCAGCGCCTTGCCGGCGATGGCGGCCACCTCGGGGTCGTTCGATGCGGCCAGGCGCTGCCACAGCAGCTTCAGCAGCGTGGACACCATGGTGTTGCGCACCACGGCGAAGGCGAAGTCGCCGCGCGGCAGTTCGGCGATGGTGAGGTTGAAGTAGTCGCGCTCGTCGCGCAGGTAGGCGAGCTGATCCTCGTCATGCTCGCGGCCGGCGCCTTCGAGCTTGCCGGCGTGCGTGAGCAGCGCGCGGGCCTGGCCGACGAGGTCGAGCGCGATGTTGGCCATCGCGATGTCTTCCTCCAGCACGGGCGCGTGGCCGCACCATTCGCCCAGGCGCTGCGCGAGCACCAGGCAGGTGTCTCCGATGCGCAGCAGGTATTGCACGGAGGGCGTGCGGTTCAGTTCGATCGATGCTTGCATGGGGCGACGCTCACATGTGGTCGACCGACTTGGGCAGCGCGTAGAAGGTCGGGTGGCGGTACACCTTGTCCTCGGCCGGATCGAAGAACATGTCCTTGTCGCCCGGGTCGCTGGCCACGATCTGGTCGGAGCGCACCACCCAGATGCTGCTGCCTTCCTGGCGGCGGGTGTACACGTCGCGCGCCATCTGGATCGCCATCTTCGGGTCGGCGGCGTGCAGGCTGCCGCAGTGCTTGTGGTCCAGGCCGGCCTTGCTGCGCACGAACACTTCCCACAGGGGCCACTCTTGCTTCTGTTCGACGGTCATGCCGCCTCCTTCATAGGTTGTTTGTTGGCGTGGGCCAGCGCGGCTTCGCGCACCCATGCGCCGTCTTCCCAGGCGTCGACGCGGGCCTGCAGGCGTTCGCGGTTGCAGGGGCCGTCGCCGCCGATCACGCGCCAGAACTCGCTCCAGTCGATGGCACCGAAGTCGTGCGCCTGGCGCTCTTCGTTCCACTTGAGGTCGGGGTCGGGCAGGGTCACGCCGAGGATGCGGGCCTGCTCCACGGTGGCGTCGACGAACTTCTGGCGCAGCTCGTCGTTGCTGAAGCGCTTGATGCCCCAGCGCATCGACTGCGCGCTGTTGGGCGACTGGTCGTCCGGCGGGCCGAACATCATGATCGAGGGCCACCACCAGCGGTTGACCGCGTCCTGCACCATGGCCTTCTGCGCCTCGGTGCCGTGGGTCATCATGGTCAGCAGCGACTCGTAGCCCTGGCGCTGGTGGAAGCTCTCCTCGCGACAGATGCGGATCATGGCGCGCGCATACGGCGCGTACGAGCAGCGGCAGATCGGCACCTGGTTCATGATGGCCGCGCCGTCCACCAGCCAGCCGATGGTGCCCATGTCGGCCCAAGTCAGCGTGGGGTAGTTGAAGATCGAGCTGTACTTGGCCTTGCCGCTGTGCAGCGCCTCGAACATCTGGTCGCGCGAGGTGCCCAGCGTCTCGGCCGCGGCATACAGGTAGAGGCCGTGGCCGCCCTCGTCCTGCACCTTGGCCAGCAGGATGGCCTTGCGCTTGAGCGTGGGCGCGCGGCTGATCCAGTTGCCCTCGGGCAGCATGCCGACGATCTCGGAGTGCGCGTGCTGGCTGATCTGGCGCACCAGCGTCTTGCGGTAGTGCTCGGGCATCCAGTCCTTCGCCTCGATGAAGTCGCCGGCGTCGATGTGCGCGTCGAAGCGCTCCTCGAGGCGCATCTCCTCTGCGGAGCGCACGGCCTTCTGCTTGCCGTCGCCCGCGTCCTTGCCCATGGTGTCCATTGCCTGGGTGTACATGTGCGTGTCCTTTCGGTCGGTGTTGGAAGTGGCTTGTGTCAGCGCGGGCGTGTGTCGATCACGCGGCGCGCCTTGCCGGTCTGGGTGCGTTCCATCTCGTCGGGGCCGTGCACCACCACGCGGGTGGAGATGCCGATGAGCGTCTTCACGCGGTGCTGCAGCCAGTCGCCGATGGCGGCGCGATCGGCCGATGCGACATCCGCGGGCTTGAGCTCGCAGTGGATCTCGACCTGGTCGAGCTTGTCGGCGCGGCTCACGTGCACCTGGTAGAGGCCCGAGAGCGCCTGGTGCGCGAGCACGATCTCCTCCACCTGCGTGGGGAACACGTTGACGCCGCGGATGATCATCATGTCGTCGCTGCGCCCGACGATCTTGCCCATGCGGCGGAACGAGCGCGAGGTGGGCGGCAGCAGGCGCGTGAGGTCGCGCGTGCGGTAGCGCACGATGGGCATGGCCTCCTTGCTCAGCGAGGTGAAGACGAGCTCGCCTTCCTCGCCGTCGGCCTTCAGTTCGCCGGTCTCGGGGTCGATGATCTCGGGGTAGAAGTGGTCTTCCCAGATCACGGGGCCGTCCTTGCTCTCCACGCATTCGCTGGCCACGCCCGGGCCCATCACTTCGCTCAGGCCATAGATGTCGACCGCGTCGATGCCGGCCCTGGCCTCGATGTCGCGGCGCATGGCTTCGGTCCACGGCTCGGCGCCGAAGATGCCGACCTTGAGCGAGCTCTCCTTCGCGTCGAGCCCCTGGCGCTCGAACTGCTCGATGATCACCTGCATGTAGCTGGGCGTGACCATGATGATGTTCGGCTTGAAGTCCTGGATGAGCTGCACCTGCTTCTCGGTCTGGCCGCCCGACATCGGGATGACGGTGCAGCCCGCGCGCTCGGCGCCGTAGTGCGCGCCCAGCCCGCCGGTGAAGAGGCCGTAGCCGTACGACACGTGCACCATGTCGCCGGGACGGCCGCCCGCGGCGCGGATGGAGCGGGCGACGAGGTCGGCCCAGGTGTCGATGTCCTGCAGCGTGTAGCCCACCACGGTCGGCTTGCCGGTGGTACCGGAAGAGGCGTGGATGCGCGCGACCTTCTCGCGCGGCACGGCGAACATGCCGAAGGGGTAGTTGTCGCGCAGGTCGCTCTTCACCGTGAACGGGAACTTCGACAGGTCGGCCAGCGACTTCAGGTCGTCGGGGTGCACGCCCTTGGCGTCGAAGGCGCGGCGGTAGTGCGGCACGTTGTCGTAGGCGCGCTGCAGCGTGGTGCGCAGGCGGGCGAGCTGCAGCGCGGCGATCTCGTCGCGGCTGGCGGTCTCGATGGGCTCGAGCTCGCCGGGGGCGGGGCGTTTGACTGTCATTTGGTGTCTCCTCAGGCGGCTGCTGCGGCGGGCGGAACGGCCGGGCGGCCCTTGGCGGTGTAGGAGCGGCCGCGGAAGATCGCGACGCGCTCGCCGCGCTGGTTGGTGATTTCGGTGTCGTACACGCCGGTGCGACCGGCCTTCGACACCTCGTGGCAGCGCGCGGTGAGCAAGTCGCCCTCGCGCGCGGGCGCGATGAAGTCGATGGCGAAGCCCGAGGCCACGGTCAGCTCGTCGTACGAGTTGCAGGCGAAGGCGAAGGTCGAATCAGCAAGCGTGGCCATGAAGCCGCCGTGGCAGATGGCGTGGCCGTTGAGCATGTCGGGGCGCACGCGCATCTCGATGGTGGCCTGGCCGGGGCCGACCTCCACGATGCGCATGCCCAGGCCCTTGCTGGCGTTGTCGTTGGCGAACATGCCGTCGCGGACGTACTCGGCCGTCTGCTGGGGCGTGCGTTGCTGGTTGTTGTCGGTCATGGCTTCAGCGGTCCTTGAAGACGGGCGCGCGCTTGGCGCGGAAGGCTTCCACGCCTTCGCGGTAGTCATTGGCGTTGCCCATCTCGCGCTGGATGCGGGCTTCCTCGGCCAGCGCCGCGCTCAGGTCCATGTGCTGCGCGGCGGCCATGGCCTCGCGGGTGGCGACGAGGGCGCGCGTGGGCATGCCGGCGAGCTTCGATGCGAGCGCGGCCGCCGTTTCGGCGAGCGCTGCGTCGTCCACGCACTGCCAGATCAGGCCGATGCGCGCGGCTTCCTCGGCGGGCAGCTTGTCGCCGAGCATCGCGATGCCCAGCGCGCGCGCCGAGCCCACGAGGTGCGGCAGCAGCCAGGTGCCGCCGGTGTCGGGCACGAGGCCGATCTTGGTGAAGGCCTGGATGAAGCTAGCCGAACGACCGGCCACCACGATGTCGCAGCACAGCGCCAGGTTGGCCCCCGCGCCGGCGGCCACGCCGTTGACGGCGGCGATGACCGGCACCGGCATCGAGCGCAGTCGTGCGACCAGAGGGGCGTACCAGGTGGAGATGACGTGGCCCAGGTCCTTGGGCGCGGCGCCGGGCGTCGGGTCGGGTGCGACCGACGGGTCGGCCAGGTCCTGACCCGCGCAGAAGGCGCGGCCGGCACCCGTGAGCACCATGCAGCGCACGCTCTCGTCGGCTGCCGCGGCTTCCAGCTCGGCCATCAGCGCTTCATGCAATTGCGTCGTGAAGCTGTTGAGGGCAGCCGGCCGGTTCAGGCTCAGCGTGCGGACGGCACCGGCGTTGCTGGTGAGTACCAAAGGCTCAGTCATCGCTTGTCTCTTTCATCCTTATGGGTACGGGCCGGCGTGCAAACACTATTGACCGACCGTTCGGTTGATTTTAGGATCGACCTCGATGGCGGCACAAGGCGGCTCGATCAGGGCAAACCCTGAGAGCGCGCCGAAAGCCAGCCAAGGCAAGACAAGGAGACAGAGCGAATGCCCAGCTATTCCATCGACGGCGTGATCCCGGTCGTCGATCCGAGCGCCTACGTGCATCCCACGGCCGTGCTGATCGGCGACGTGATCGTCGGCCCCAACTGCTACGTGGGCCCGTGTGCCAGCCTGCGCGGCGACTTCGGCCGCATCGTGCTGGAGGAGGGCTCCAACGTGCAGGACCACTGCTGCATCCACGGCTTTCCCGACAACGACACGGTCGTCGAGGTCAACGGCCACATCGGCCATGGCGCGATCCTGCACAGCTGCATCGTGCGGCGCGACGCGCTGGTGGGCATGAACGCGGTGGTGATGGATGAGGCCGAGATCGGCGAGAAAGCCATCGTCGCCGCGTGCGCCTTCGTGCCGGCCGGCATGAAGGTGCCGGCGCGCACGCTGAGCGCCGGCATTCCGGCAAAGGTCAAGCGCGAGCTGAGCGAGGAAGAGATCGCCTGGAAGCTCGAAGGCACCCAGACCTACCAGGCGCTCACGGTGCGCAGCCTCGCGAGCCTGCGCGAGGTGGAGCCGCTTTCCAGCGTGGAGAAGAACCGCCCGAGCCTGCCGGCCACCGACGTGCGTTCGCTCATCGCGACGAAGCGCGGCTGAACCTCGCCGGGCTTCGGGCAAGATCGCGCGTTGCCTTCAACCCCAACACCGAAGAACCCAGGAACACGAACCGATGCCGCGTGGAAGATCCGCCACCTACGAGGACCAGCGTGAATTCATCCTCGCGCAGGCCGCCCAGCTGTTCGCGCGCAGCGGCTATCCCGCCACCTCGATGAACCAGGTGGCCGAGGCCTGCGGCCTCTCGAAGGCCACGCTCTACCACTACTACAAGGACAAGAGCAGTCTGCTCATCAGCATCGCGGAGACGCACGTGTCCAAGCTCGCGGCGCTGGTGGCCGAGGAAGAAGCCTCGACGCACACCGACGAGGAGCGCCTGCGCCGCTTCATCTACCGCATCGTCGAGGAATACGCCGGCGCCCAGGACGCGCACCGCGTGCTGACCGACGACGTGCGCTTTCTCGAAGAGGCCGACCGCGAGCGCGTGCTCGACAAGGAACGCGAGGTGGTCGCGGGCTTCGCGCGCGCGGTGTCGGCGCTGCGCCCCGGTGCGCCCAGCGACGACCTCGCCAAGCCGCTGACCATGCTGCTCTTCGGCATGATCAACTGGATGTTCACCTGGATGAAGCCCGACGGCCGGCTCGACCACGCGGCCATCGCGCCGATCGTGGCCGACCTGTTCCTCGGCGGCATCGGGGCGGTGAAGTCGCCCGAGGCGCCGGCGGCCCCCCGCGGCGCTAGAGAATCCGGTTGAACCAGAGCAGCGAGAGCCCGGCCGACAGCAGCGTAAGCACGGCCGCGCCCAGCGCGAAGAGCGCGGAAATTTCGGTTTCCTTCTTCTCCACCGTGAGCTTGGAGCTCAGCGTTTCGTAGACCTTCTTCAGGTCGTTCGCGGTGCCGGCGTAGAAGTATTCGGCGTTGGTCTTGTTGGCGATGGCCTTGAGCGTGTCCTCGTCGAGCCGCACGCGCATCGACCAGCCTTCGAAGCCGATGGTCTCGCCGTCCACCGTGCCCACGCCCACCGTGTAGATGCGCACGCCGCGGTCGGCGGCCGCCTTGGCCGCATCGAGCGGATCGACGCCGGTGGTGCGCTGGCCGTCGGTCAGCATGATGACCGCGGCCGAGGTGAACGAGCCCGGCGCCACCGGCGTGAACTCCTTGAGCTTCTTCTCGTTCTGGTCGATGGCCGCACCGCGCTGGCGACTGGGCGAGCTGAACTGCTCGACGTCGATGCCCGCGTCGGGGAACAGCGTGGCCAGCGACACCACGATGGCGTTGCCGGTGGCGGTGGCGCGCTGCAGCTGGAAGCTGTCGATGGCGGTCACCAGGTCTTCATGGTTGGTGGTGGGCAACTGCGCCACCTGCGCGCTGCCCGCGAAGGCGACGATGCCCACCTTCACGGTGCGCGGCAGGTCCTTGATGAAGCTCTTGGCCGCCTCCTGCGCCGCCACCAGCCGGTTGGGCTGCACGTCGGCCGCGCGCATGCTGCCCGATACGTCCATCGCCAGGATGATGGTCTGCTGGTTCGACGGCAGCACCACCACCGCCATCGGCCGCGCCGCGGCCACCAGCATCGCGGCCATGGCCAGCAGGAACAGCAGGGGCGGCAGGTGCCGCCGCACGCTCTGCCCGGCGCCCATGGCTTCTCGCACGATCGACAGGCTGGCGTAGCGCACCGCCAGCTTCTTCTTGCGCCGCAGCAGCCAGAGGTAGAGCAGGATCAGCAGCGGCAGCGCCGCCAGCAGCCAGAGGAATTGAGGCCAGAGAAAAGTCATGCTGCCACCGCCTTCAGGCCAGCCTGGCCGATGCGCGCGCGGCGCTTGCGCAGATCGGCGAAACGGACGATGGCTTCCACAAGGTCGTCATCGGTCGAGAGTTCGAGCGCGTCGACACCGGCCCGGGCCAGCGCCTCGCGCAATGTGTTCTCGCGCTCGGCCGCCAGCCGGGCGAAGCGCTTGCGGAAGCCCGCGTCGTGGGTATCGACCCATAGCTGCTCGCCGGTCTCGGCGTCGCGCAGCGGCACCAGGCCGAGGTCGGGCAACTCCAGCTCGAGCGGATCGAACAGGCGCACCGCGACCACCTCGTGGCGCTGCACCAATTGGCCCAGCGGGCGCTCCCAGCCGGGTTCGCTCAGGAAGTCGGACACCACGAACACGGTGGAGCGCCGCGGCATCAGGGTGGCGGCCGACTTGAGCAGGTCGGCCAGCCGCGTCATGCCTTTCTGCGCAGGCTCGGTGCCGGCCTTTCCGGCGCGCTTTTCCATCGCGTGCAGCAGGTGCAGCACATGGCGCCGCCCGCTGCGCGGCGGGATCACCGCTTCGAGATCGCTGCCGTAGACCAGCGCGCCCACCCGGTTGCCGTGCCGCGTGAGCAGCCGCGCCAGCACGCCGACGAAGCCCGCCGAGATCTCGCGCTTGGCTTTCAGGCCCGAGCCGAAGTCGACCGAGCGGCTCAGGTCGAGCACGAACCACGCGGCCATCTCGCGGTCTTCGGTGAACACGCGCACATGCGGCGTCTGCAGCCGCGCCGTGACGTTCCAGTCGATGTGGCGCACGTCGTCGTGGTGCTGGTATTCGCGCAGGTCGGCCAGGTCGAGCCCGGTGCCGCGCATCAGCGTGCGGTAGTCGCCCTGCAGCAGGCCGTCGAGGCGGCGGATCACGGTCCACTCGAGCCGGCGCAGCGCGCGCTCGGCCCCGCCGGCTTCGATGGCGAGCCGGTCGTCGTTGGCGGCCGCGGGGGCCTTACGCCACCAGCTTTTCATGTTCGAGCGGCTTGGGAGGAGCGGGTACTGCGCGCATGATCTTCTCGATCAGGCTGTCCGGCGTCAGGCCTTCGGACAAGCCTTCGTAGGAAAGCGTCACGCGATGGCGAAGCACGTCGGGCACCAGCGCCGTCATGTCTTCCGGCAGCGCGTAGCTGCGGCCGCGCAGCAGCGCCAGGGCGCGCGCGCCCTCGGTCAGGCTGATGCTGGCGCGCGGGCTGGCGCCGAAGGTGATGAAGCGATGCAGGTCCTTCAGTCCGTGCTTCTCGGGCGTGCGCGTGGCGGACACCAGCTTCACCGCGTATTGGATGAGCGACGGGTCGACGTACACGCGCCGCGCCTCGGCCTGCAGCGCCGCGAGCTGCTCGGTGGTGGCGACCGGCGTGGCGCTGACCGGCGGGCCGATCACGCGCTGGACGATGACGAATTCTTCCTCGTCGCTCGGGTAGTCGACCAGCACCTTCATCATGAAGCGGTCGACCTGCGCCTCGGGCAGCGGGTAGGTGCCCTCGGTCTCGATGGGGTTCTGCGTGGCCATCACCAGGAAGGGGCGCGGCACGCGGTGCGTCTCGCCGGCAATGGTGACCTGGCGCTCCTGCATCACCTCGAGCAGCGCGCTCTGCACCTTGGCCGGCGCGCGGTTGATTTCGTCTGCCAGCAGCAGGTTGGCGAACACCGGGCCCAGCGAGGTGCTGAAGTCGCCGGTCTTCTGGTTGTAGATGCGCGTGCCCACCAGGTCGGCGGGCACGAGGTCGGGCGTGAACTGGATGCGCTTGAACTGGCCGCGCACGGTGTCGGCCAGCGTCTTCACCGTGAGTGTTTTCGCCAGACCCGGCACGCCTTCGACCAGCAGGTGCCCGCCCGCGAGCATGGCGACCATCACGCGCTCCAGGAAGCGGTCCTGCCCCACGACCACGCGCTTCACCTCGTAGAGGATCTGCTCCATCAGTTCGGCCGTCCCGGCCGGCGTGGGGTTGGCGGTGGTCTCTGCTGTGCTCATGCGAAGGGCTTTCGAGAGGAAGAGAAGGAGGGGACTGGGCTGGTTCAGAATGGCGGCGAACCCGCGGCCGAGGCCGCGTTCTCGATGGGCACCGCGAAGCCGATGCCGATGAAGGTGCGCTGCTGCGTCGGATTGAGGATGGCGGTGACGATGCCGAGCACCTCGCCGTCCATGTTGATCAGCGGTCCGCCCGAGTTGCCGGGGTTGGCGGCCGCGTCGAACTGGATCAGGTTGCCCAGCTCCTGCTTGCCCTCGGGCGAGCGGAACGAGCGCTTCAGGCCCGACACCACGCCGGCCGACACCGAGGGCCCGATGCCGAAGGGAAAGCCCACGGCCGCCACCTGGTCGCCGGGGCGCAGGTCGGCGGTGGAGCGCATGGTGGCGGGGATCAGGTCGTCGGGAATCTTCTGCGCCTGCAGCACCGCGAGGTCGTTCTCGGGCTGCACGCCGGTGATGGTGGCGGGCGCCTCCAGGCCGTCGTAGAAGGTGACCTTGATCTTGTCGGCGCCGGCGACCACGTGCAGGTTGGTGAGGATCACGCCCTTGTCGACGATCACCACCCCCGTGCCCACGCCGCGCTCGAACTCGCCCGGCGCGCCGCCGTCGTTGGGCGCCTCGGGCGGCTTGCCCTTGGCCATGTTGCGCCCGCGCTTCTGGGTCTTGGCCTCGGGCGTGTTCTTCTCCTCGCCGTAGCTCACCACCCGCACCACCGAGGGCCGGATGATGTCGGCCGCCTTGGCCGCGGGCGAGGGCAGGGTGTTGGTCTGCAGCGTGCGCAGCACGGCCGCGTCGATGTCTTTCTGGGTGAGAACCTTGGTGCCAGGGCGCGGCGCCCAGAGCACGGCGCCGGCGACCAGCGCGGCCGAGAGTACGACGAGCAGCGCGAAGCTGCGGCGTCCGGGCTGCCAGCCTGCTTTCCTGACAGGAGTTTCGGGAGGTAGGGAGCCCGCGCCGGCCGTCTCGGGCGATGCCGGCGCATCCGCCCGTTCGGCCGCCTCGTCTGCGGCCGGTGGCTGCGTGCGGGGCGAACGGCTGTAGAAAGCGGGCCTGCGCATCGGAGTACCTCCGGCTTAAAAAATCGCAATCGCGTGTAGAGGAGTTCACAGTAGCACGCTTTCCGCGCCTGCGCATCCCATCGGGCATCATCGCGCGATGGCTACCTTCATCGATACCCACTGTCATCTGGACGCGCCCGAATTCGGTGCGGAGATGCCGGTGCTGCGCGCCCATGCCGCCGAGCGGGGGGTGGCGATGTGCGTGATCCCGGCCGTGGCCGTCTTCAATTTCGCCACCGTGCGCGAGCTGGCCCACGCGCAGGGCGATGCCTATGCGCTGGGCATCCACCCGCTGTGCACCGGCGAGGCGAAGGACGAGGACCTGGAAGCGCTCGACGCCGAACTCGCTGCCCGGCGCGACGACCCGAGGCTGGTGGCGGTCGGCGAGATCGGCCTGGACTACTTCGTCGAAGGGCTCGACGGCGAAAAGCAGGAGCGGTTTTTTCACACTCAGTTGCAACTGGCACGCAAGCACGGGTTACCCGTGCTCATCCACGTTCGGCGCTCGGTCGACAAGGTGCTCAAGCACCTGCGGCAGACGGCGGGCGGGCGGCCGTGGCAGGGCATCGCGCACGCCTTCAACGGCAGCGGGCAGCAGGCCGGCGCGTGCATCGAGCTCGGGCTCAAGCTCGGCTTCGGCGGCGCGGTGACCTTCGAGCGCGCCCTGCAGCTTCGGCGGCTGGCCTCCGCGCTGCCGATGGAATCGATCGTGATGGAGACCGACGCGCCCGACATCCAGCCGCACTGGATCTACCGCACGCAGGCCCAGCGCGATGCCGGCGAGCCGCAGGGGCGCAACGAGCCGGCCGAACTGCCGCGCATCGCCGAGGTGGTGGCCGATCTGCGGGGCATCGGCATCGATGCGCTGGCCGAAGCGACCACTCGCAACGCGGTCGCGGCGCTGCCGAAGCTCCAAAGTCTGCTGTCCGTGTCGGATGGCCGGAAACCCCTCGCGTAGGCCGATGCCCCGAGTTGCGTCCGGGCGTGCCAAGGGCCCGTTTTTGCTGTCATCCTTGAAGTTCGAAGTGGCGTTGGTTGTGCAGTGGCACATCCGTCACTCCCATACTTCACTCAAAAAAGGAGTTCTTTCATGACCAAGTCCTTTGTTCGTACCGTTCCCGTCGTCGTCGCCCTGGCGCTGGCATCCATCGGCCTGTCGGCCGTTGCGCAGACCGCAGCCACCACCGAGCCATCCACCACCGAGAAGGTGAAGGAAGCCGGCAAGGATGCGGTGAACGCCACCGAGCGCGGCGCGGAGAAGGCCTGGGACGCGACCAAGAGCACCACCAAGAAGGCCGTGAACGCTACCGAGCGCGGCTCCAAGAAGGCCTGGAACGCGACCAAGCGCACCACCAAGAAGGCAACCAACGCCACCAAGAACGCCGCCGCGAAGACCGGCGATGCCGTCGAGAACGCCGGCCACAAGACGGCCGACGGCATGCGTTCCACCGGCAAGGCGATCGGCGAGAAGATCCCCGGCACGGCCGAGAACGAAGCCGCCAAGAAGTAAACAGTTCCGGAACCCTTCCCGATCTCGCGAAAGAACCCGCTTCGGCGGGTTTTTTCATGGGCGCACGGGGCACGCGCCCGACAGTGGCACGATTGCCGACCATGAACCCCTCCGCCGCATCCACGGCCGCCGCGAGCCCGTTGCTCACGGGGCTCGCGCCCATCGTCTCGCCGGCCACCGTCGTCCTGATCCTGGGCAGCTTTCCGGGAGTGAAGTCGCTCGAGCGGCAGCAGTACTATGCACACCCCCAAAACCAGTTCTGGAAGATCCTGCAAGCCGTGTGGCCCGACATCCCCTTGCCCTCGGGCGCCGACAGCTACGGGCCGCGCTGCCGGTGGCTGCTCGACCGCGGCCTGGGCGTGTGGGACGTGTACGCGTCCTGCGAGCGCGAGGGCAGCCTCGACTCGGCCATCCGCGCGCCCGTGGCCAACGACATCGCCGGCCTGCACCTGCCGAAGCTCGCGGCCATCGCGCACAACGGCGGCGAGAGCTTCAAGCATGCGCGCCACACGCGCGCGCTGGGCGTGCCGGTCTACCAGCTGCCTTCCACCAGCCCCGCCAATGCGTCGTGGAGCTTCGAGCGCAAGCTCGCGGCCTGGCGCGAGGTGCTGGCTGCCCACAAACTAGTCGCCTGACCCGCTGCATCGATGGCATCGAGCAAAACTCCTGTTTCCCTCCCTGAAGTCAACTTTTCCGACTGGGGCGACATCCGCTATCTGCACCTGGGCACCGAATGGGTCCAGGGCTCGATGAAGCTCGATGCGCCCTTCGAGATCGAGCTCGAGTACGTGCAGCGCATGATGGCCTGGCTGCTCTTCGCCGACCCCAAGAGCGTGGCCGGCCGCCATGCCATGCAGCTCGGCCTGGGCGCGGCCACGCTGACCAAGTTCAGTCGCAAGATCCTGCGCATGCGCACCACCGCGATCGAGCTCAATCCGCAGGTGGTGTCGGCCTGCCGCGGCTGGTTCAAGCTGCCGCCGGACGATCCGAAGCTGCGCGTGGTGATCGCCGATGCCGCGGCCGAGATCCGCAAGCCCGATTGGCATGGAACGGTCGACGCGCTGCAGGTCGACCTGTACGACCACGAGGCCGCCGCGCCGGTGCTCGACAGCGAAGACTTCTATGCCGACTGCCGCGCGCTGCTCACGGAAGACGGCTGCATGACGGTCAATCTCTTCGGCCGCTCGTCGAGCTACGAGCGCAGCCTCGAGAAGATTTCCTCCGCCTTCGGCGCCGATGCCGTCTGGGCCTTCAAGCCGACGCGCGAAGGCAACACGGTGGTCCTCGCGCAGTGCACGCCGAGCCGCCCGAAGCGCGAGGCGCTTGCCGAGCGCGCCCAAACGATCCAGACTCGCTGGGGCTTGCCCGCACCCAAATGGCTGCGGGTCTTCAAGCCGCAGAATCCGACACTCACCCGAACCTGAACACGACCCACGGCACATGAGCGCTGTACCCGCTGCTTCCGCCCCCGCCCCGCTGGCCGCGCGCCACGAAGGCCCGCTCGACCTGCGCCGCCTGATCGAATGGCTCGCCGCCGATGGCGTGATTTCCCCGCACGAGGCCAAGCGCACCATCGCCCGCTGCGCACAGGCCGAGAGCCGCCAGGCGCCGCTGGTGCGGCTGGCCAACGTCGCCATGACGCGCGAGAGCGACAACAAGCCGCTCGACCTCGAAATGCTCACGCAATGGCTCGCGGGCCGCGCGGGCCTTTCCTACCTGCGCATCGATCCGCTCAAGGTCGACGTGGGCAAGGTGGCCGACACCATGAGCGCCGCATATGCCGAGCGCCACAAGGTGCTGCCGGTGCAGGTGCTGCCCAACGAGGTGGTGGTGGCCACGGCCGAGCCCTTCCTCACCGACTGGATCGCCGAGGTCGAGCGCCAGGCGCGCCGCTCGGTGCGGCGCGTGGTCGCCAACCCGGCCGACATCCAGCGCTACACGGCCGAGTTCTTCGCGCTCGCGAAATCGGTGCGTGCCGCCCAGAAGGCCGGCGGCAACGCCAGCACCACGAGCTTCGAGCAGCTGGTGGAGCTCGGCAAGAGCAACAAACAGCTCGACGCCAACGACCAGAGCGTGGTGCAGGTGGTCGACTGGCTGTGGCAGTACGCCTTCGACCAGCGCGCGAGCGACATCCACCTGGAGCCGCGCCGCGAGCAGGGCGTGATCCGTTTCCGCATCGACGGCATCCTGCATCCGGCCTACCAGATGCCCATGGGCGTGATGAACGCGATGGTCGCGCGCATCAAGCTGCTGGGTCGCATGGACGTGGTCGAGAAGCGCCGTCCGCTGGACGGCCGCATCAAGACCCGCAACATGCGCGGCGACGAGATCGAAATGCGCCTGTCGACGCTGCCGACCGCCTTCGGCGAGAAGATGGTGATGCGGATCTTCGACCCCGACACCGCGGTGAAGGACCTCGACGCGCTGGGCTTCGCGCAGCACGACGCGCAGCGCTGGGAACAGCTCGTCACGCGCCCCAACGGCATCATCCTGGTGACCGGGCCCACGGGCTCGGGCAAGACCACCACGCTGTACTCCACCCTCAAGCGCGTGGCGACGGAAGAGGTCAACGTGAGCACGGTGGAGGACCCGATCGAAATGATCGAGACCTCCTTCAACCAGACGCAGGTGCAGCCGCAGCTCGACTTCGGATTCACCGAGGGCCTGCGCGCGCTGATGCGGCAGGACCCGGACATCATCATGGTCGGCGAGATCCGCGACCTCGCCACCGCCGAGATGGCGGTGCAGGCCGCGCTCACCGGCCACCTCGTGTTCAGCACGCTGCACACCAACGACGCGCCGAGCGCCATCACGCGGCTGATGGAACTGGGCGTACCCTCGTACCTCATCAACGCCGTGATGCTGGGCGTGCTCGCCCAGCGCCTCGTGCGCACGCTGTGCCCCAACTGCAAGCAGCCCGACGACACCGTCACACGCGAGAAGCTCGAGGCCATCGTCAAGCCCTGGCAGATCACCGGCTCGGTGCGCGCCTACAAGCCGGTGGGCTGCGTCGACTGCCGCATGACCGGCTACATGGGCCGCATGGGGCTGTACGAACTGCTGAGCGTCAGCGAGCCGTTCAAGAGCCAGGTCACGAAGGAGCCCAACCTCGCCGGGCTGCGCCGCCAGGCCGTGATCGACGGCATGCGGCCACTGCGGCTGGCCGGCGCGCTGCGCGTGGCCGAGGGCGTGACCACCATCGAAGAGGTGCTGAGCGCCACGCCTCCGCTGGAATGATCTGCCCCGGTTCCAGCCCCGGGAGCGACTGATGCTCCCGGGTTATCCCTAAGACTTTGGTTAGTGGAATCCACATCGGCCTGACCGGAAGCTGACTCGACAATCCCGCATCGAAATTTGTTCGAGGAGACTGTTCGTGAAGATCAAGAGTCAGAAAGACTTTTTCTCGGGTCTGATGTTCACGGTGGTGGGCGTGGCGTTCGCATGGGGCGCCACCACCTACACCGTGGGCACCGGGGCCCGGATGGGACCGGGTTACTTCCCGTTGATGCTCGGCATCCTGATGGCCCTCATCGGCCTCGGGATCATGTTCACCGGGCTCAGCGTCGAGACCACCGACGGCGAGAAGATCGGCAAGTGGGCCTGGAAGCAGGTGGTGTTCATTCTCGGCGCCAACCTCGCCTTCGGCGTGCTGCTCGGCGGCCTGCCGAGCATCGGCGTTCCGGCCATGGGCATGATCATCGCCATCTACGCGCTGGTCATCATCTCCAGCCTCGCGGGCCACGAGTTCAAGCTGCCTAGCGTGCTGATCCTGGCCACCGTGCTGGCCGTCGGCAGCTACGTCGCCTTCATCTGGGCGCTCAAGCTCCAGATCCAGGTCTGGCCGACCTTCATCACCGGTTGAGAAGAAAGCCGACCACATCATGGAATTGTTTGAACACCTCTCGATGGGTTTTGGCGTTGCCTTTACCTTCACCAACCTGCTGTACTGCCTGATCGGCTGCATCCTGGGCACGCTGATCGGCGTGCTCCCGGGCATCGGCCCCGTCGCGACCATCGCGATGCTGCTGCCGGCCACGTACGCGCTGCCGCCCGTGTCGGCGCTGATCATGCTGGCCGGCATCTACTACGGCGCCCAGTACGGCGGCTCCACCACGGCCATTCTGGTCAACCTGCCGGGCGAATCCTCGTCGGTGGTGACCGTGATCGACGGCTACCAGATGGCGCGCAAGGGCCGTGCGGGTCCGGCGCTCGCCGCCGCCGGCCTGGGTTCGTTCTTCGCTGGCTGCGTCGGTACGCTGATCCTGGCCGCCTTCGCGCCGCCGCTGACCGAGCTGGCCTTCAAGTTCGGCCCCGCCGAATACTTCTCGCTGATGATCCTGGGCCTGATCGGCGCCGTGGTGCTGGCCTCGGGCTCGCTGCTCAAGGCCATCGCGATGATCGTGCTGGGCCTGCTGATGGGCCTGGTCGGCACCGACGTGAATTCGGGCGTGGCGCGCTACAGCTTCGACATTCCGGAGCTCACCGACGGCATCGGCTTCGTGGCCATCGCCATGGGCGTGTTCGGCTACGGCGAAATCATCGCGAACCTCTCGCGCCCGGACGACGAGCGTGAAGTGTTCACCGCCAAGGTTTCGGGCCTGTTCCCGACCAAGGACGACTTCAAGCGCATGATTCCCGCGGTGCTGCGCGGCACTGCGCTGGGCTCGGCACTGGGCATCCTGCCCGGCGGCGGTGCGCTGCTGGCTGCCTTCGCTGCCTACACGATCGAGAAGAAGACCAAGCTGAAGGCGGGCGAAGTTCCCTTCGGCAAGGGCAACATCCGCGGCGTGGCGGCTCCCGAGTCGGCCAACAACGCAGGCGCGCAGACCTCCTTCATCCCGCTGCTGACGCTTGGCATTCCGCCCAACGCGGTGATGGCGCTGATGGTGGGTGCGATGACCATCCACAACATCCAGCCGGGCCCGCAGGTGATGACCAGCAACCCCGAGCTGTTCTGGGGCCTGATCGCCTCGATGTGGCTGGGCAACGCGATGCTCATCATCCTGAACCTGCCGCTGATCGGCATGTGGATCAAGCTGCTGTCGGTGCCCTACAAGTACCTGTTCCCGGCCATCGTTCTGTTCTGCGCGATCGGGGTGTACTCGACCAACAACAACACCTTCGACATCTGGATGGTGGGCATCTTCGGCCTGGTGGGCTACACCTTCTTCAAGCTGGGTTGCGAGCCTGCGCCGCTGCTGCTGGGCTTCATCCTCGGGCCGATGATGGAAGAGAACCTGCGCCGTTCGCTGCTGCTGTCGCGTGGCGACTGGAGCGTGTTCGTGACGCGCCCGATCTCGGCTAGCCTGCTGGCTGCCGCGGCCCTGCTGCTGATCATCGTGCTGCTGCCGGCCGTGAAGTCGAAGCGCGAAGAGGCCTTCGTCGAAGACTGATCCTTTACGCTCTGCACGACGGCGCCTTCGGGCGCCGTTTTTGTTTTGGGGGAGAGGATTCGGACAGCCGAACGCAGAAGTCGCGAAAGTTTCGCAGAGGTCGCAGAAGGAAGACCGAAGAAGTTTTCATGGTTTCTTCCGCGACCTTCGCGTGATTTTTGTATTTCTTCTGCGTTCGGCTGTCCGCTCCCCTTCAGAGCTTGCCCGCGCGCGGCGGCTTCATGTGCTGCCGCGCCATCGCCAGGAAGGCCATCGCCGCCGGGCTCAGCGGATGCTTGGCCAGCCGGATGGCGACCACCGGGTACTCCAGCACGGGCCGCGTCACGCTCACGGCGCGAAGGTTGCCGGGCATCAGCACTTCCACATAGCGCGGCGCCAGCGCCACGCCCGCGCCGGCCTGTATGAGGCCGAAGGCGGTGGACAGCATCGAGACGTGGTGCACCACCTGCGGATACACGTTGGCCACGCTCGCCAGCTGGCGGCTCACGGCGCGCCACACGTTGGCGTCGGGGTTCACGTGAATGAAGGGCAGCCCCTCCAGATGTCTGGCCTCGACCGATTCGTGCTGGGCCAGCGGATGGTCGTCGCGCACGAAAAGGGCCATGCGCTCGGTGAAAAGCGGCTCGGTCGCCAGCTCGGAATGCTTCTGGCCAATGTCGGAGCCGAAGCCCAGGTCGGCCTCCTGCGAGAGCACGCGCGAAATCATCTGCTCGGCCGTGCTGTCGAGCAGCGTGGCCGCGAGCGTGGGGTGCTTCTGCGAGAAGCGGCCCAGCAGCGGCGGCAGCAGGGCGCCCGCGGTCAGGTGGCCCACGGCCAGCACGATGCGGCCTTCGCGCAGCTGCGACTGGGAGCGGCAGGCGCCGACCGAGTCGTCGATCAGCCGCAGCGCGCGAACGGCGGTGTCGACCATCATCTGGCCCGCGTTGGTCATGCGGATGCGGCGCCCGCGCACCACCAGCGGCTGCGCCAGTTCTTCCTCGAGCCGCTTGATCAGGTGGCTGATGGCGGGCTGGGTGAGCTGCAGGGCCTCGGCCGCCAGCGTGAAGCTGCCGGTTTCGGCCACCGCCGCCAGCGCCCGCAGCTGCTGCAGCGAGATCTCTTCGGCTGGGGCTCGTGTCATAAACGGCATTGATAGTTGAATAAGCCGAATTATCTGGCTTGATGCGCCAGCGGTGCATAGCATGCTCGGTTCCCACTGGCACAGAATTCTTTCCCGCACATGAAACGCCTCCAGTTCATCCAGGTGCTCGCCGTCGCGCTCGGCATGGCCGCCTCGTCCGCCAGCCTGGCGCAGGGCTATCCGAACAAGCCGATCCGGCTGATCGTTCCGTTCCCGGCCGCGGGCGCCACCGACCTCTTCGCCCGCACGCTGGGGCAGAAGATGGGCGACAAGCTGGGCACCACGCTGGTGGTGGACAACAAGCCCGGCGCCGGCGGCGCCATCGGCTCCGACCAGGCCGCCAAGGCCGCGCCCGACGGCTACACCATCCTGCTGGCCACCACGAGCACGCACGCCATCGGCCCCGCGATCAGCAAGCTGCCCTACGACACGGTGCGCGACTTCACGCCGATCGCGCACGTGGGCGACGCGGCCAGCATCATGCTGGTGCCGGTCAATTCGCCCGCGAAGACGGTGCGCGAGTGGATCGACTATGCGAAGAAGAACCCCGGCAAGCTCAACTACGCATCGAGCGGCAACGGCACCATCGTGCAGCTCACGGCGGAGCTCTTCAAGGCGCAGGCCGGCGTGTTCGTCACGCACATTCCCTACAAGGGCACGGCGCTGGCCATTCCCGACCTGATCAGCGGCAAGGTCGATGTCCTGTTCGACTCGCTGCCCACCGGCATGCCGCACGTGCGCGACGGCCGCCTGCGCGCGCTGGGCGTCACTTCGCTCAAGCGCAGCCCACTGGCGCCAGAGCTGCCGCCCATCGCCGACACGCTGCCGGGCTACGAGTCGAACACCTGGTTCGGCTTCTACGGTCCGAAGAACCTGCCGGCGGACATCGTCGCGAAGATCAACAAGGCCGCCAACGACGCGCTGGCCGACCCCGAGGTCAAGGAAAAGCTCGCGCGCCTGGGCATCGAGCCCGCCGTGCCGGGCACGCCGGACCAGTTCGCGAAGATGGTCGCGACCGATGCGGCCAAGTGGAAGAAGATCGTCGTGGAACGCAAGATCACCAACGAGTGACAGGCTCGCCCCCAGTCTTCGCGCACTCCGTGTCGCTTCGCCAACCCCCTGCCGGGGGCAACACCAGAGGCCCGGCAAAGCCGGTTCCTCGGTGTTTCCCGAATTGTTCACGCCATCCTTGAAAGCACGGTATGAAGTTCGATTACGCCAATCCCTATCTCTCCACGCGCATCCCGATCTTCGCGCGCAACGTGGTGTCGACCTCGCACCCGCTGGCTTCGCAGGCCGGCCTGCGCATCCTGCAGCAGGGCGGCAACGCGGTCGACGCGGCCATCGCCACCGCCGCCGTGATGACGCTGGTCGAGCCCGTGAGCAACGGCCTGGGCAGCGATGCCTTCTGCATCCTGTGGGACGGCAAGGAACTGCACGGCCTCAACGCCTCGGGCCCCGCGCCCAAGGCCTGGACGCCCGAATACTTCAAGGCCAAGTACGGCGCCGATGCCGCCACGCCGCCGATGCGCGGCATCGACTCGGTCACGGTGCCGGGCGCGGTGCGCGGCTGGGTGGCGCTGAGCGAGCGCTTCGGCAAGCTGCCCTTTGCCGACCTGCTGGCGCCGGCCATCGACATCGCCGAGCGCGGCTACCTCGTGCCGCCGGTGGTGCAGGGCAAGTGGGCCGCGGCCACGCCGATCCTGCAGTCGCAGCCGGGCTTCGCCCAGACCTTCCTGCCCTGGGGACGCGCGCCCGAAGTGGGCGAGATGTTCCGCTTCACGGCCGCCGCACGTGCACTGAAGGCCATCGCCCGCACCAAGGGCGAGGCCTACTACAACGGCGAGATCGCCGAGGCGCTGGCCAAGTTCTCCGCCGAGCAGGGCGGCGCGCTCACCGTGGCCGACCTCGCGGCCTACCAGCCCGAGTGGGTCAAGCCCATCTCGCGCGACTACCGCGGCCACACGCTGCACGAGATCCCGCCGAACGGCCAGGGCATCGCGGCGCTGATCGCGCTGGGCATCCTGGAGAAGTTCGACATCGCCTCGCTGCCGGTCGACTCGGTGCAGTCGCAGCACCTGCAGATCGAGGCCATGAAGCTGGCCTTCGCCGACGTGTACCGCTACGTGTCGGAGCGCAAGACCATGGAAGTGACGACCGAGCAGATGCTCGACGACGCCTACCTCGCGTCGCGCGCGCGCCTCATCGACCTGAAGAAGGCGCAGGACTTCAAGGCCGGCAACCCGGTGAAGGGCGGGACCATCTACCTCACGGCGGCGGACGAGAGCGGCATGATGGTGAGCTTCATCCAGAGCAACTACATGGGCTTCGGCTCGGGTTGCGTGGAGCCCGAGTACGGCATCAGCCTGCAGAACCGCGGCCACGGCTTCAGCCTGAAGGCGGAGAGCCCGAACGTGGTGGCGCCGGGCAAGCGGCCGTTCCACACCATCATCCCGGCCTTCCTCACCAAGGACGGCCAGCCGGTCATGAGCTTCGGCGTGATGGGCGGCAACATGCAGCCGCAGGGCCACATGCAGACGCTGGTGCGCATGCTCGACTACAAGCAGAACCCGCAGGCCGCCTGCGACGCGCCGCGCTGGCGCTTCAACGCGGGGCTGGAGATCAACGTCGAGGCCGCGATGAACCCGGCCACGGTGCAGGGCCTGCGCGAGCTGGGCCATCACCTGGAAGTGATCGAAGACTCGTACCAGGACTTCGGCGCCGGCCAGTTCATCTGGCGCGCGGGCGAACCCTCGGTGGAAGGCTACGTGGCCGCCAGCGACCCGCGCCGCGACGGCGTGGCGGCGGGGTACTGAGCGCAAGCCAGGGGTTTGCGCTTGCCGCGATGATCGGGGGATGAACAAGACAGCCGCGTCGGCAGGCATCTCCCCCGCACCTCCCCGCGATGCCGCCAGGAAAGGCATCGCCACCGGCCTCGTGCTGGCCACGCTGGGCGCCATCGCGTTCAGCGGCAAGGCCATCATCGTCAAGCTCGCGTACCGCTACGGCGTGGACGCGGTCACGCTCATCATGCTGCGCATGCTGTTCGCGCTGCCGCTCTTCGCGCTGATGGCATGGTGGGCCGGGCGCGGCAAGCCCGCGCTCACCGGGCGCGACTGGATCGGCGTGATCGGCCTGGGCTTCTCGGGCTACTACCTCGCGAGCTTCCTCGACTTTGCCGGGCTGGCCTACATCTCGGCCAGCTTCGAGCGGCTGATCCTCTACCTCAACCCCACGCTGGTGCTGTTCTTCGGATGGCTGCTCTACCGGCGCCATCCGACGCGCCCGCAGGTGCTGGGCATGGTCGTGAGCTATGCCGGCGTGCTGCTGGTGTTCGGCCACGAACTCTGGACCGGCGGCGGCGGCAAGGGCGGCGGCGCGGCGGCCTGGGGTGCCTTCCTGGTGTTCCTGAGCGCGGTGAGCTACGCGGGCTACCTCGTCTACAGCGGCGAGTTCGTCAAGCGCCTGGGGTCGCTCAGGCTCGTGGGGCTGGCGACCACGGTGGCCTGCGTGCTGTGCATATTGCAATTCGTGCTGACACGGCCGATGAGCGCGGCGATGGCGGTGGCGCCGGAGGTGATCTGGCTTTCTGTGCTCAACGCCACGCTGTGCACGGCGGTGCCGGTGCTGATGGTGATGATGGCCATCGAGCGCATCGGCCCCGCGATGGCGGCCCAGACCGGCATGATCGGGCCGCTGTCGACCATCCTCATGGGGGTGGTCATACTTGGCGAGCCGTTCACGCCGTGGATCGCGGCGGGTACCGTGCTCGTGATCGCGGGCATTTTCGTTTTCACGCGCAAGGGGCGCTGAAGCCCTTGGCGCCTTTTGTTTTCACTGGAGCAAGAACATGGATCTGGGTATTGCAGGCAAGACCGCGCTGGTGTGCGGCGCGAGCAAAGGGCTGGGCTACGGCTGCGCCGAGGCGCTGGTGCGCGAGGGCGTGAACGTGGTGATCGTGGCGCGCGGCGCCGAGGCGCTGGAAGCCGCCGCGAAGAAGCTGGCCGAGGCGGCTGGTGCCTCGGGTCCCTTCGTCAAGCATGTGGCCGCAGACATCACCACCGAGGCCGGCCGCGCCGCGGTGTTCGCGCTGGGCCATGACTTCGACATCGTCGTCACCAACGCCGGCGGCCCGCCGCCCGGCGACTTCCGCAACTGGGACCGCGAGGCATGGATCAAGGCGGTCGACGCCAACATGCTCACGCCCATCGAGCTCATCAAGGCCACGGTGGACGGCATGGCGAAGCGCGGCTACGGCCGCATCGTGAACATCACGTCGAGCTCGGTGAAGTCGCCCATCGACATCCTGGGCCTGTCGAACGGCGCGCGCAGCGGCCTCACCGGCTTCGTGGCCGGCGTGGCGCGCACGGCGGTGGCGGCGCAGGGCGTGACCATCAACAACCTGCTGCCGGGCTCCTTCGACACCGACCGCCTCAAGGGCACGATGGCCGGCGCCGCGCAGAAGTCGGGCCAGGACTTCGACACCGTGTGGGAAGCCCGCAAGAAGAACATCCCGGCCAAGCGCTTCGGCACGCCGGCGGAGTTCGGTGCCATCTGCGCGTTCCTGTGCAGCATGCAGGCCGGCTACATGACCGGCCAGAACATCCTGGCCGACGGCGGCGCCTACCCCGGCACCTACTGAGCGCGGTTCACGAGAGCGGCGGGAGGCGCATCGTGAGCAGGGAGTCATTCGAAGAAATAACGCTGGTCTCGGTCACCGGCCTGCCCGACGCGCGCGGCGCGGCGCTGGCGCTGCGGCACAGCCAGGCGCAGATGCCCGGCGCCCGCGCGCTGCTGTGCAGCCCGAAGGCGCCCGACGACCTGCCGCCCGGCATCGAGCATCTGCCGATCGAACCGCTGAACTACCACGAGTACAGCTGGTTCATGATGTTCGCGCTCTGGCGCGTGGTGCAGACCGAGTTCGCGCTCGTGGTGCAGGAAGACGGCTGGGTCGTCAACGCCGCCAACTGGAGCGACGAGTTCCTGGACTGCGACTACATCGGCGCGCCCATCCACCTCGCGAAGATCGACGCCCCCCAAGGCACCTGGTGGCGCAACCGTTTCGAGTGGGCCGACGAGCTCGGCAAGCCCGGCCACGTCGTCACGCCGATACAGAACGGCGGCTTCAGCCTGCGCAGCCGGCGCTTCATGCGCGCGCTGGTGGACCATCCGCAGATCCGCGTGGAGATCCCGCCGCCCGATGCGGTCGGCGGCGAGCCGCTGGGGATGCACTGGAACCACAACGCGCTGCTGGAGGACGTGCAGCTCAGCGGCGTGCTGCGTCCCGCGCTCGAAGTCGTAGGCATGCGCTTCGCGCCGCTGGAGCTGGCGCGCGGCTTCGCCATCGAGCATGCGGGACCGCAGCTGCACCATGGCTACGACGCGATGCGGCTCTTCGGGCATCACGCGAAAGTGCGGCAGCTCGCGAGCCTGTCGCCGCTCACGCTGCGCTCGCTTATTCCGCTGTCGCAGCTCGACGGCTGGTATGGCGAGCGCGACATCCTTCAGATGTTCGAGCGCAACGGCTACCGCATCGAGTTCGCGCAGGAGCCCGAGGCGACTGTGGCAGCAGTGCCCGCTCGCAGGGTCTACGACTGCATCACCTACAACGGCGAGGCCGACATCCTCGCGGCGCGGCTGCACGAGCTGTCGGATGTGGTCGATTGCTTCGTCATCGTCGAGGCCGACCGCACCTTCAGCGGCGAGCCGAAGGCCCTGCGCTTCGACGCCGCCGACCCGCGCATCGCGGCTTTCCTGCCGCGCATCCGCTACATCGCGGTGCACGACATGCCGGTGGTCGACGAGGCAGCCGATGCCGCGGCGGTGGTGGGCGACTGGCATTCCGACACGCCGAAATCCGGCTTCTGGATACGCGAGAAATTCCAGCGCAATCAGGTCATGCGAGGCCTGCACGATGCGGCGGCGCACGACCTCGTGATGGTGTCTGACGCGGACGAGATCCCGCGCGCCGAGATCGTCCGCGCAATGCGCGACGACCGGCGGCACGATGTGTTCGGCCTGTGCCTGGCCTTCTACTATTTCTACGCGAACTACCGCAACGTCGAGGGGCCCGAGGCGTCTTCGGTGTGGACGGTGGCGGCCACGCGCGCAACGCTGGACAGGCTCACGCCCGACCAGCTTCGCATGCGCGTGCGCAGCGGCGCGCAGCCGGCGCTGATCCTGGCGGATGCCGGCTGGCACTTCTCGTACCTTGCGATGAGCGAGGACGCGGTGCGCGCCAAGATCCGGGGCTTCGCGCACCAGGAATACAACTCCCAGGCCTTTCTCGATGCCATTGACATTCCCGCGCTGCTGGCCTCCGGGCGCGATCTCTACGACCGCCCGGGCTATGCCTGGCGCGTGGTGGACAAGGTCCAGGCGCCGCGCTGGATGCGCGAGCAGGCCGACCTGGCGCGGCTCTTCGCCTGAGGGCTGCGCTCAGCGGCGCGACGCGACCACGATCCCGCCCACGATCAGCAGGAACGCCGCGCCGTGATACCAGTGCGGCGGCTCCCGCAGGAAGGCCGCCGACAGCACCGCCGCGAACAGCGGCGTGAGGTTCATGAAGATGCTCGCCGCCTGCGGCCCCGCGCGCTGCACGCCGGTGCCCCAGCAGCGGTACGCCACCACGGCCGGGCCGATGCCGATGAACAGCATCGCCGCGACCAGCGGCCAGCCGAGCTCGATGTGCGCGGGCGTCAGCGTCCATTCGCCGGCGGCCAGCGCGCCCGACCACGCGAGGCCGAACACCAGCTGCGCCATCAGGAACGCGGCCCAGTCCTTGCGCACGGCCGCGGGCTCGTGCGTGCGCGCCAGCAGCCAGCTGTAGAAGGCCCACGAGATGGTGCCCAGGATCATGTACAGATCGCCCGGCACCAGCCGCAGCCCAAGCAGTTGTTGCCATTCGCCGCGGCTGAGCACCAGCAGCACGCCCGCCATCGACAACAGGGCGCCGCCGATCTCGCGGCCGCTGATGCGCGCGCGGAAGAAGAGGGCGCCCACCGCCAGCATCCACAGCGGCAGGCTCGAGCCGACCAGCGTCACGTTGATGGGCGTGGAGGTCTGCAGCGCCAGGTACTGGAAGGCGTTGTACAGGCCGATGCCCAGCAGCCCGAGCACGGCGTAGCGCTTCCAGTGCGCCCACAGCGGGCTGTCGCGGCGCAGCACCTGCGCGGCCAGCGGCAGCAGGAGCACGAAGGCGATGACCCAGCGCACGAAGTTCAGCGTGAGCGGCGAGACCAGCTCCCGCACCAGCCGGCCGACCACGGCATTGCCGGCCCAGAGCAGCGGAGGAACGACGAGAAGGAAGACGGTGAGGGGAGCGAGGCGCTGCGGCTGTGTCTGCATGGCCGCCGACTCTACCGGGCAATGATTCCCCGCGCCGTCGCCGGAAGCTCAAACATGGCAGGATGCCTTCCCTTCTCTTTCCCCTTCCTTCCTTTCCAGAGCGTGGAGACCGCAACGATGAAGAGCAAAGCCGTCCGTATCGACCGCCATGGCGGTCCCGAAGAACTGAAGATCGTCGAGGTGGATGTCGGCGAGCCCGGCCCGGGCGAGATCCGCATCCGCCACAAGGCCGTGGGCCTGAACTTCATCGACACCTACCAGCGCAGCGGGCTCTACCCGTTCCAGATGCCGCTGCAGCTCGGCATGGAGGCCTCGGGCGTGGTCGAGGCGGTGGGCGAGGGCGTCACGCACCTGAAGGCGGGCGACCGCGCCGCCTATGCCAGCCAGCCGCCCGGCGCCTACAGCGAGCTGCGCGTGATGCCGGCGAAGAACGTCTGCAAGCTGCCCGACGACATTTCCTTCGAGACCGGCGCGGCCATGATGCTCAAGGGCCTGACCACGCAGTACCTGCTGAAGAAGACGCTGCCGGCCGAAGGCCTGCAGGCCGGCGACTTCATCGTGTTCCACGCGGCTGCGGGCGGGGTCGGGCTGATCGCCTGCCAGTGGGCCAAGGCGCTGGGCCTGCAGCTGATCGGCACGGCCGGCAGCGACGCCAAGTGCAAGCTCGCGCTGGAGCACGGCGCGGCCCACGCCATCAACTACAGCACCGAGAACTTCGCGGCGCGCGTGAAGGAGATCACCGGCGGCAAGGGCGTGAAGGTGGTGTACGACTCGGTGGGCAAGGACACCTTCGAGGGTTCCATCGACTGCCTGCGCCCGTTCGGCCTGCTGGCGATCTTCGGCAACGGCTCGGGCCCGGTGCCGCCGGTCAACCTCGGCGTGCTGGCCTCCAAGGGCTCGCTCTACATCACCCGGCCCACGCTCTTCACCCACATGGCCACGCGCGAGAGCACGCAGGCGATGGCCGACGACCTGTTCGCGGTGGTGCGCAGCGGTGCGGTGAAGATCCCGATCGACCAACGCTACCCGCTGGCCGACGTGCAGCAGGCGCACCGCGACCTGGAAGCGCGCAAGACCACGGGCTGCACGATCCTCACGCTCTGACTCCGGGGCAGCAGGGCGCGCCGGTCTTGTCCTACCGGCGCAGGGGTGTCATGCCTTCGACTTGTGCCACGAGCAATTTGTAGCCTGTGGATACAGCACAGAGGCAAGCACTCCCAATGACCACCGTTCGCACCTTCATCGTCGAGGACAACCCCACCATCCGCCGCAACCTCGCGGGCACGCTGCGGGAGGTGGCAAGGGTCGAGCCGGTGGGCGAGGCGGAAACCGAGGCCGAGGGTTCGCGATGGCTCTCGGGCAACCTTTCGCAATGGGACCTGGCCATCGTCGACCTGTTCCTGAAGGACGGTACCGGCTTTCGCGTGCTGGAAGCCTGCCGCAACCGCAGCCCCGCACAGAAGATCGTGGTGCTCAGCAACTACGCCACGCCCGACATGCGGCGCAAGTGCGTCCACCTGGGCGCCGACGCGGTGTTCGACAAGGCCACCGAGATCGACGACCTGATCGACTACTGCCAGCGCCGTCGTCAGGCGCAGTTCAGTTCGAGCGCGGCACA
The DNA here is from genome assembly GCF_048302515.1 of Variovorax sp. 350MFTsu5.1. Taxonomy (NCBI): domain Bacteria; kingdom Pseudomonadati; phylum Pseudomonadota; class Betaproteobacteria; order Burkholderiales; family Comamonadaceae; genus Variovorax; species Variovorax sp. 350MFTsu5.1. The sequence continues at coordinate 1,636,065 of NZ_CP157620.1, forward strand.
CTGAAGCGCCGTGGTGGGGCATTCCCGGGCTGCCCGGCAGCGATGCCGGAACTGACCGAAAATCACCCCTTGAAGGCGCGAGGAGCACGCGCCGGGCTCCGCAAAGTGGCGACCAGATTCATGCGCGGAAATCACAAATTCCCCTGCTGAGTCGGCCTGCGCGCCTGCAACGCGCGGCGTTCGTCCAGGTTGCAACATGTCCCGCCCCCGTTTTCTTCCCGACAACTTCACCCTCGCGCTTCTCTCGGTCGTGACCCTCGCCAGCCTGCTGCCGGCCAGCGGGCAGCTTGCGCACTTCTTCGAGGGACTGACCACCGTGGCCATCGGCCTGCTGTTCTTCCTGCATGGGGCCAAGCTGTCGCGCGAGGCGATCGTCAACGGGCTCATGCACTGGCGGCTGCATCTGCTGGTGTTCGGCAGCACCTTCGTGCTGTTCCCGGTGCTCGGGCTGGTGCTCAAGCCATTCCTGCTGCCGCTGGTGACGCCCGAGCTCTACACCGGCGTGCTGTACCTGTGCGTGCTGCCGGCCACGGTGCAGTCGGCCATCGCCTTCACCGCGATGGCCCGGGGCAACATGCCCGCGGCCATCTGCAGCGCATCGGCCTCCACCCTGCTGGGCGTTTTCATCACGCCGGTGCTGGTCAATCTGGTGGTGCTGCCCAGCGGCGGCCATGCGGCTTCTTCCTCGCTGGATTCCATCGGCCGCATCCTGCTGCAGCTGATGGTGCCCTTCGCGGCGGGCCACCTGCTGCGGCCGCTGGTCGGCAAGTGGATCCAGCGCCGCGCCGCGGTGCTGAAGTTCGTCGACCAGGGCTCGATCCTGCTGGTGGTCTACACCGCCTTCAGCGCGGCCGTCATCGAGGGGCTGTGGAAGCAGGTGCCGGCGCATGCGCTGGTCGGCCTGCTGGTGGTGTGCGCGGTGGTGCTGGGCCTGGCGCTGAGCCTCACGACCCTGCTGGCGCGCAAGCTGGGCTTCGACACGGAAGACGAGATCACCATCGTCTTCTGCGGATCCAAGAAGAGCCTGGCCAGCGGCATCCCGATGGCGAAGGTGCTCTTCGCCTCGCACGCGGTGGGCGCGATCGTGCTGCCGCTGATGCTGTTCCACCAGATGCAGCTGATGGTCTGCGCGGTGCTGGCGCAGCGCTACGCGCGGCGCGGGCGTGACGAGACTTCGGTGCTGAAGACGGCCGAGCAGGCCAAGTAAGAAAGCAGCCGGGAGTCGGGAGGGCGCTCAGCCCTCGATCTTCCCCAGCCGCGATTCCCTCAGCCGGCTGGGCGCCAGCGCCCCGGCCGACTCCAGGATCGGATACGCGATCGAGCAGATGTGCGAGTTGATGCGCTTCAGGTCGCTGATCAGGTCGATGTGCAGCGAGCTGGTCTCGATGCTCAGCGTGGTGCGGTCCGACAGCCGGTCGAGGTGGGTGGTGGCGTAGGCCCGTTCCAGGTCGCGAAAGCGCGCCTTTTCTTCCAGCAGCTTCTGCGCGTCGCGCACGTTGCCGTTGAGGAACACGCTCATGCTCAGCCGCAGGTTGGCCACCAGCCGGCCGTGCAGCTCGACGATCTCGGCCATGCCGGCTTCGGAGAAGTTGCGCTGCGGTTTGATCTTCTTGTCTTCCACGTCGATGATTACGCGCTCGATGATGTCGCCGATCTGCTCCATGTTGATCGTGAAGCTGATGATGTCGGTCCAGCGGCGGCTTTCCTCCTCGCCCAGCGCCTCGCGCGAGATGCGTGTCATGTAGTACTTGATCGCCGAGTAGAGCTGGTCCACCGTGTCGTCGAGCTGGCGCAGCTCCTGCGCCAGACGCAGGTCGTTGTGGCGGATCACGTCGAGCACGCCGATCAGCATGGTCTCCACCACGTCGGCCTGGTGCAGCGCCTCGCGCGCGGCGTTCGAAATGGCGAGCGAGGGCGTCGACAGCGCCGAGGGGTCCAGGTGATGTGGCCGCGTGGAGCCCGCCGGTTGCTGCGGCTGGGGCAGCATGTGCGTCACCAGTCTTGCGACCAGCTGGGTGAGGCCGATGAAGCCCACGCTGATCACAACATTGAATGCCAGGTGGAACAGCACCACGCCGTGCGTCTGGTTCGGCAACTCGGGCTGCACGTAGCGGATCCACAGGCCGACGAAGGGCGCCACGATGGCCACGCCCAGCGCCTTGAAGAGCAGGTTGCCGATGGTCACCTGCCGCACCGATACCGCCGACTTGGCCGTGGTCAGCACCGCCAGCAGGCCGCTGCCCAGGTTGGCGCCGAGCACCAGCCCGAGCGCCACGTCCAGTGGCACCACGTTCGAGGTGGCCATGGCCGCCACCAGCAGCACCACCGCCAGGCTCGAATAGGCCACGATGGCCAGCACCGAGCCGATGGTGATCTCCAGCAGCACGTCGCTGTTGATCGACGCGAGCAATGCGCGGATGGCTGGCGAGGAGAAGAGCGGTTCGGTGGCTTCCACCACCAGTTGCAGCGCCAGCAGCATCAGGCCCAGCCCGATCAGCACCCGGCCGACGCGCCCCGCCACGGTGGCCGAGCGCGTGATGAAGAGCACCACCCCCACGAAGATGAACATCGGCGAGAGCCACGAAAGGTCTGCCGAGAACAGCACCGAGATCAGCGCCGTGCCCACGTCTGCGCCCCGCATCACCGCCAGCGCGGCTGGCAGCGTGACCAGGCCCTGTCCGACGAAGGACGAGGTCATGAGCGAGGTGGCGGTGCTCGACTGCACCAGCGCCGTCACGCCAATGCCCGAGAGGGCGGCCGTGAAGCGGTTGCGCATGCTCTGTACGAGGATCTTGCGCAGGTTGGCGCCGAACACGCGAAGAACACCGGTTCGGACCAGGTGCGTGCCCCAGACCAGCAGGGCCACCGCCGCCAGCAGATTCAGGAGGTGCTTCATGGAGGTCGGGTTCTATCCTTTCTTTTCGTTTTGCTTCGTTTCGACCCCATTTTCCACAAGTGAGCGCTCAGGGCTAGTCGATCAGCGCTCCGTTGTCGTGGAAGGGGTAAGGCCCCTCGAAGCTGCCCGAGGCGGCCAGATGGGTAACGAGCCTGCGCCCGCGCGCGGACCAGGCGTGCACCCGGAACGAGGGCGGCTCCAGCGTCCAGGCCGAGTCGGCGTCGGGCGCCAGGTCGAGGCAGACCTGATGGGCCTGCGCCGGAGAGGTCGAGGCGATGGTGCCGCCGAAACGCACGTCGATGGCCCGGTGCAGGTGGCCACAGATGATGCGCTCGACGTTCGGATAGCGCGAGACCAGGGCTTCGAGAGCTTCGGCGCCTTCCAGCAGGCCGATCTCGTCCATGTGGCCGATCAGCGTCTCGAAGGGCGGATGGTGCATGGCGATGACGACCGGCTCGCCGCGGCAGGCGTCCAACTGCGCTTCGAGCCAGGCCAGACGCTTCTCGCACAGCGCGCCGTGGCTGGCGCGGGGCACGCAGGTGTCGAGCGTGAGCAGCCGCAGCGCGCCGATGCGCACCGAATACTGGATGAAGCCGCCGTCTTCCGCGCCCAGGTAGGTGTGGCCAGGAAAGCTGCGGCGCAGCTGGTCGCGGTCGTCGTGGTTGCCGGGCATAAGGTAGACCGGCATGGTCAGCGGGGCCAGCAGGCGGGCGAGGTGCTCGTACTCGGCGGCGCGGCCGAAGTCGGTCAGGTCGCCGGTGACGACCACCGCGTCGGGCTGCTGGCGCAGCGCGAGCACCGACTGCACCGCGCGCTCCAGGTACGGAGCCGTGTCGATGCGGCCGTAGGCCAGCCGGCCCGGCTCGCGGATGTGCAGATCGGTGAGCTGGACCAGGATGGTGTTGGCGGTTTCTGTCGTCGTCATGCGATGGTTTCTTCCTGCGACGTCATCAGGCGCTCGGGCTGGATGCGGAGCCCCACCGTGTCGCCCGGCCCGAAGGGATTGTCGCGCCCCACGTCGGCCACCAGCATGGGCTGGTCCTGCGCGCGCAGGTGCAACTGCACGCGGTCGCCGAGGAAGGTGCGGCGCTCGACAACAGCCGCGCCCCAGTCGAGCTGGGGCGTGCCGACCTCGATGTCCTCGGGCCGCACCAGCAGGGTCGCATGGCTGCGCCACGCCTGCGGGCAGGGCAGGGTCGTTCCTCCGAGTCGGACAACGCCCTGGGCGATGGCGTCCTGCCCGCGCTCCAGCCGGTTGACCCGGCCCAGGAACTCGGCCACGAAGGGATGCGAGGGCGCGCGGTACAGGTCCTCGCCACGGCCCACCTGCACGATGCGGCCGGCGCGCATCACCGCGAGCCGGTCGGCGATGGCCAGCGCCTCCTGCTGGTCGTGCGTGACGTGGATGGCCGTGATGTGCAGGCGGCGCAGCAGCTCGGCGAGTTCGTCGCGCAGCGACTCCTTGAGCTTGGCGTCGAGCGCGGCCAGCGGCTCGTCGAGCAGCAGCACGCGCGGGCGCACCGCCACCGCGCGCGCCAGGGCCACGCGCTGGCGCTGGCCGCCGGAAAGCTCCGAAGGGCGCTTGTTCTCCAGGCCGCCCAGCCGCACCAGGTCGACCAGCTCGCCGACGCTGCGCTTCTCTTCATCGGGCGACACGCCCCGGATGCGCAGGCCATAGCCGATGTTGGCCGCCACGGTCATCTGCGGAAAGAGCGCATAGCTCTGGAACACCATGCCCACGCCGCGATGCTCCACGGGGCGCTGCGTGACGTCCTGGTCGCCGAACACGATGCGGCTGCCCGCGTCGGGCGATTCCAGCCCGGCGATCAGCCGCAGCAGCGTGGTCTTGCCGCAGCCCGAGGGGCCGAGCAGCGCCAGCACCTCGCCGGCCTCCACGCGCAGGCTGGTGGGCTGCAGGCCGCGCGTGCCGTCGGCATAGGTCTTCGCGCAGTTGGCGATGTCGATGGGGATTCGTTCAAGTTCCATGGCGCTTCTGAATCAGGTTGGCAAGGTACTGCAGGCCCCACAGCACCGGGAGGATGACGGCGAAGAAGACCAGCGTGTAGGCCGACCCGATCTCGATGCGCATCGAGGCGTAGCTGTCGGCCAGGCCCACGGGCAGCGTGCGGGTGAGCGGCGTGTGCAGCATCCAGGTGAGGTTGAACTCGCCCACCGAGAGCGTGAACACCATCAGGCTGCCGGCCACGATGGCCGGGAACACCGCGGGCACGAGGATGCCCATGAAGCGCTGGCGGAAGTTCGCGCCCAGCGAGCGCGCGGCCTCCTCGAGCGCGAGCAGGTCGTCGCGCTGGAAGGCCGAGCTCACCGTGCGCACCATGAAGGGCAGCGTGAAGACGATGTGGCCCACGAGGATGAAGGCGAAGCTCTGGCGGAAGGCCGTGAGCTGGCCGTAGGCGAGGATCAGCGCGAGCGCCGTGGCCAGCCCCGGCACCGCGACCGGCAGCGTCAGCAGTTCCTCGAAGATGCGCGCCGCGCGCGAGCGGCTGCGCGCCAGCGCGTAGGCGCAGGGCACGCCCAGCAGCACCGTGCCGGCGACGCAGGCAGCGGCCAGCGCGAGCGACCAGCCCACGGTGCCGCCGTAGTTCTCCCATACCTCGGACAGCCAGCGCAGCGTGAGGCCGCTCTTCAGGCCAGCGCTGTAGTTGTTGACCAGCCCGGCCATCACCGACAGCAGCATGGGGGCGATCATGAAGAGGCTCACGATCGCCGTCACTGCGAACAGGAACGGAGCCTTCGGTTGAGTGTTCTTGCGCATGGTGCGGGCCTCAGCGTGCGACGGGGTTCGCACCGAAGCGGCGCGCCACGAACAGCACCAGCCAAGTCACGACGCCCAGCGCGATCGACAGCGACGCGGCCAGTGCGAAGTTGGCGTAGTTGGTGAACTCGTTGTAGATGGTGATCGGGATCACCTCGAACTTGCTCGCCAGCGTGAAAGCGGTGCCGAAGGCGCCCATCGAGGTGGCGAACAGGATCGCGCCGCAGGCCAGCGTGGTGGGCGCCAGCTCGGGCATCCACACGTCGCGCGCCACGCGCAGCCGCGAGGCGCCCAGCGAACGCGCGGCCTCTTCCAGCTGCGTGTTCATCGATTCGGCCGCCACCGCGTAGGTGGCGATGGCGCGCGGCAGCGAGAAATACAGGTACGCCAGGAACAGCCCGAGCAGGCCGTAGGCGAAGGTGATGCGCTCGCCGAAGAGGCTGTCGCTGATGCTGGCGACCACGCCCTGTCGCCCGCCGAGCAGGATCACGAAGAAGCCGATGATCACGCCCGGGAACGACAGCGGCAGCGTGAGCAGCGACAGCAGCACGCGCTTGCCCACGAAGGCGCGGCGCGCGAGGTAGATGCCCACGGCCGCGCCCAGCACCAGCGTGGCCAGCGTCACGGCGACCGAGAGCACCACGGTGTTGACCATGCTCGCGAGGTAGCGCGCGTCGGTCAGCACCGCGAAGTAGGTGGCCCAGCCCTTGCCGGCGGGCAATGCCATCAGGCGCACCACCGGCAGCAGCCAGAAGGCCGCGAAGAAGGCGGCCGCGGGCGCGACGCAGGCCAGCAGGCGCCAGCGCGGGTTCCAGGCGCTGGATGCGTTGGAGAGAGTGGCTTGCGTCATCGCACGCGGCGTCCGCTCAGCGGACTTCCTTCAGGTACTCGTCGGAGAAGGCCTTCTGCGCGGCGGCCATGCGGCCGTAGTCCACGCTCTTGGCGCGGGCGTACTCGCTGGCGGGCAGGAACTGGGCCTCGATGTCCTTGGGCATGGCGCTGGCGCGCACCGGGCGCAGGTAGGCCTTGGCCCAGATCGCCTGGCCTTCGTCGGACAGGGTGAAGTCGAGCACCTTCTTCGCGTCGGCCGCGTGCGGGGCCTTGGCGACCAGGCTCATCACGTAGGGCACGGCCAGCGTGCCTTCGCTCGGAATGACGAAGGCGACGTTGGCCTTGTCCTTGTACTTCGCGCGGTAGGCATTGAAGTCGTAGTCGAGCAGGATCGCGATCTCGCCCGAGAGCACGCGCGCATAGGAGGTCTGCTTCGGCACGATGGGCTCGTTCTTCTGCAGCGCCTTGAAGTAGTCGATGGCCGGCTTGAAGTTGTCGAGCGTGCCGCCGCGCGCTTCGTTCACCGCGACCGCGCCGACGTAGCCGACGAAGGCCGAGGCCGGGTCGAGGTAGCCGATCAGGCCCTTGTACTCGGGCTTGAGCAGGTCGGCCCACGACTTCGGCACCGGCTTGCCCTTGAGCGCGTCGACGTTGACCATGAAGCCCAGGGTGCCCGAGTGGATGGTGAACCAGTTGCCGGCCGGGTCCTTCAGGCCGTCGGGAATGTCTTTCCATGCGGCGGGCTTGTAGGGCTCGACCAGGCCGTCCTTGGCGGCCTGCACGGCGAAGGTCACGCCGAGGTAGGTGACGTCGGCCACGGGGCTGGCCTTCTCGGCTGCCAGCTGCGCGAGCGACTGGCCCGAGTTCTTGTTGTCGGGCGGCACGGTGACGCCGGTCTTGGCCTTGATGGCCTTGAGCTGCGTGCCCCAGTCGGCCCATTCGGTCGGGCAGTTGTAGCAGATGGCGGTCTGCGCCATGACGCTGCCGGCGACGAGCGTGGCGGCGAGCAGGCCGAGGCGGGCCAGGCGGTGGATGCGTAGGGACATGATCGGAAGCTCCTTGGATGGATGTAGGTGCAGGCAGGGAACGGGGAAGGTCAGGAAATCGCGGCGTTGTTGTCGTCGTTGTTTTCGTTCTCGTGCACCGAGGCGCACGACTCGCCGTCTCGGAATGAATGGGCAAGCAGCAGGCTCGCGTCGGCCTGCAGCGCGGCGCCGCTGGCCATGGCCTGGATCAGCAGCTCGACGCTGTGGCGGCCGATGTCGCTGTTGGGCTGGGCGATGGTGGTGAGCGCGGGCGTGAGGTCTTCGCCGAGCGCGATGCCGTCGAAGCCGACCACGCTGAGGTCGCCCGGCACCGACAGGCCGCTGAGGTGCGCGGCGCGGATGCTGCGGATGGCCAGCAGGTCGTTGGAGCAGATCAGCGCGGTGGGCCGGTTGCGTGCCTGTAGCTGCTTCGAGAGCGCATCGACGGCCGTTTCGACGAACGGCACCTCGACGAGCGCGGGCGCCGGCAGGCCGGCTTCGGCCATGCCCCTGCGGTAGCCGCGATAGCGCTGCTGCGCGCGGTCGGAGGCGGCGAGCGTGCCGCTGACCATCGCGATGCGGCGGTGGCCCAGCAGCACGAGCCGCGCCACCGCGTCGGCCACGGCGCTTTCGCTGTCGACCGACACGCAGGGGTGCTCGGGATGACGGTTGTAGGCCAGCACGTAGGGCACGCCGGCCGCCTGCAGGCGGGGCAGGGCGGCCGAGGTCGAGGGGTTCGACACCACGAGGATCAGGCCGTCGACGCTGCCGGCCAGCAGCAGGTGCACGGCGCGCTCCTCTTCGTCGATCCGGTAGCCGGTGGTGACCGGGATGATCGCGTAGCCCCCTGCGATGGCCGCGCGCGCGATGCCCTGCAGGCATTCGGCGAAGGTCGGGTTCAGCAGGGTGGGAAGCACCACGCCGAGCACGCGGCTGCGCTGGGTGCGCAGGGTGCGAGCGCTGGCGTTCGGCACGTAGTTGAGTTCGCGCGCCACGCGTTCCACCAGCTCGCGCGTGGCGAGCGTCACCTTGTCCGGAAAGTTGAAAGCGCGCGAGACGGTGGCCACCGAGACCCCGGCTTTGGCTGCAACGGCTTGGATGCTCATCGTGCGGTGTTCATGTAATCGATTACATTGAACCGCGGCAGTATGACTTTGTTATGACATCGGGAGAAAGCGGGAAAAACCCTCGGCCTTGGCGCGAGCGAAGGCCCAAATAAGAAGGGGCCCGGCGGGCCCCTTCGAGAGAACGTTACTTGCCCCTGCGGACCCGCCGGATCTCGTCGACGATCAGGCAGATCGCCCCGAGCGTGATGGCGCTGTCCGCCGCGTTGAAGGCCGGGAAGTACCAGTTGCCTGCGTGGAAGCTCAGGAAGTCGACCACGTAGCCGTGCATCATCCGGTCGACCACGTTGCCGATGGCGCCGCCCAGGATGCAGGCCATGGAGAACGAAAACAGCTTCTGCCCCGCGTGCGACTTCAGCATCCACACGATGAACACCGCCGCGCCCACGCCGATGGCGGTGAACAGCCAGCGCTGCCAGCCCGAGTGGTCGGCGAGGAACGAGAAGGCCGCGCCCGTGTTGTGCGCGCGCACGACGTTGAAGAAGCTGGTCACGTAGGTCGCGTCACCGAGCTTGTAGTAGCCCAGGATCAGCGTCTTGGTGAACTGGTCGATGATCACGATGATCACCGCCAGCCCCAGCCACGGCCAGATGCTGCCGCCGCGCGAACGCGAGGCCGAGGACATGGAACGGGCGGCGGCCATCAGGCAACGCTCCGCGATTCGCCGGCGCCGAACAGGTTGCTCGTGCAGCGTCCGCACAGCGTCGGGTGGGCCGCGTCGTGGCCCACGTCGTCGCGGTAGTGCCAGCAGCGTTCGCACTTCTGCGCGGTGCTCGGCGTCACCACCGTGGAAAGCGTCTCGCCGGCGGCCAGCGCGATCGCCGAGGTGATGAAGACGAACTTCAGGTCGTCGCCCAGCGAGCCCAGCAGCGCGAAGTCGTCGGCCGGTGCCGTCAGCTGCAGGTCGGCCTGCAGCGAAGAGCCGACCTTGCCTTCGGCGCGCACCGCTTCGATGTCCTTGTTGACCACGTCGCGGATCTCGCGGATGCGGTTCCACTTGGCCAGCAGGGCCTCGTCGGGCGCGTCGAACTTGCTGTAGGTCTGCGTGAAGATCGAATCGCCCGGCTTGCCGGTGCCCACGATCTTCCAGGCTTCCTCGGCGGTGAAGCTCAGGAAGGGCGCCATCCAGCGCAGCATCGCCTGCGAGATGTGCCACAGCGCCGTCTGCGCGCTGCGGCGAGCCAGCGAACCCGGGGCCGTCGTGTAGAGGCGGTCCTTCAGGATGTCGAGGTAGAAGCCGCCCAGGTCTTCCGAGCAGTAGATCTGCAGCTTGGCCACCACCGGGTGGAACTCGTACACCTTGTAGTGCGCGAGGATCTCGGCCTGGAACTGCGCGGCGCGCGACAGGGCGTAGCGGTCGATCTCGAACAGCTGGTCGAGCGGCACGCCATCTTTCTCGATGTCGAAGTCGCTGGTGTTCGCCAGCAGGAAGCGCAGCGTGTTGCGGATGCGGCGGTAGGCGTCGACCACGCGCGCCAGGATCTTGTCGTCGCCCGCGATGTCGCCCGAGTAGTCGCTCGCGGCCACCCACAGGCGGATGATTTCCGAGCCCAGCTTGTTGCTGATTTCCTGCGGGTCGATGCCGTTCTTGAGCGACTTGCTCATCTTGATGCCCTTGGCATCGACCGTGAAGCCGTGCGTCAGCAGGCCGCGGTACGGTGCGCGGTCTTCCAGCATGCAGGCGATCAGCAGCGACGAGTGGAACCAGCCGCGATGCTGGTCATGCCCCTCGAGGTACAGGTCGGCTTCCGGCCCCGTGTCGTGGTGCACCGTGGGGTGCGTGCCGCGCAGCACGTGGGAGAAGGTCGAGCCCGAGTCGAACCACACCTCGAGGATGTCGGTGCTCTTGGTGTAGTGCGGCGCGTCCTCGGCGCCCAGGATTTCCTCGACGGTGACGCGGCTCCAGGCCTCGATGCCGCCCTTCTCGACGATGTCGGCGGCCTGGTCGAGGATTTCCATGGTGCGCGGGTGCAGCTCGCCCGAGTCCTTGTGCAGGAAGAACGGGATCGGCACGCCCCAGCTGCGCTGGCGGCTGATGCACCAGTCGGGCCGGCCGGCGATCATGTCGTGCAGTCGCGCCTTGCCGTTCTCGGGGTAGAAGCTGGTCTGCTCGATGGCGTCGAGCGCGGTCTGGCGCAGCGTCTTGGGCGCCTTGTCCTTGGTGAATACGCCTTCGCCCTCGTCCATGCGCACGAACCACTGCGCCGCGGCGCGGTAGATCACCGGCGTCTTGTGCCGCCAGCAGTGCGGGTAGCTGTGCGTGATGGTCTCGGTGGTCAGCAGGCGGTTGGCGTCGCGCAGCGCGGCGATGATTTCCGGCACGGCCTTCCAGATGTTCTGGCCGCCGAAGAGCGGGAAGTCGGGCGCGTAGCTGCCGTTGCCCTGCACCGGGTTCAGGATGTCGTCGTAGGCCACGCCGTGGGCGATGCAGGAGTTGAAGTCGTCCAGGCCGTAGGCGGGCGAGGAGTGCACCAGGCCCGTGCCGTCGGTGGCGGTGGCGTAGTCGGCCAAGTACACCGGCGACAGGCGCCGGTAGCCGGCGTCCGCGTCGTACAGCGGATGCTCGAATTCCAGGCCGCCGAGCTTCTCGCCCTTGACCGTGGCCAGCACCTTGCCGTCGAGCGCATAGCGCGTCATGCACATCTCGACCAGCGAGTTGGCCAGGATCAGCAGTCCGCGCTCGGTGTCGACCAGCGAGTACTCGAGCTCGGGGTTGAGGTTGATCGCCTGGTTGGCGGGGATGGTCCAGGCGGTGGTGGTCCAGATCACGGCGAAGATGTCGCCGAGGATCGTGTGGTCGGTGCCGAAGGCCTTGAGCACCTTCTCGCGCTCATGCGCCTTGAAGGCCACGTCGATGGTCTGGCTCTTCTTGTCGGCGTACTCGATCTCGAACTCGGCCAGCGAGGAGCCGCAGTCGAAGCACCAATACACGGGCTTCAGGCCGCGGTAGACGAAGCCGCGCTCGATCACGCGCTTGAACGCGCGCAGCTCGCCGGCTTCGTTGGCGAAGTCCATGGTCTTGTAGGGATGGTCCCATTCGCCCAGCACGCCCAAGCGCTGGAAGTCGGCCATCTGCTGGGCGATCTGGCCGGTGGCGAAGGCGCGGCTCTTGGCCTGCATCTCGTCGCGGCTCAGGTTGCGGCCGTACTGCTTTTCGATGGCGTTCTCGATCGGCAGGCCGTGGCAGTCCCAGCCGGGCACGTACAGGGCGTCGTAGCCCTCGAGCTGGCGCGCCTTGGTGATCATGTCCTTCAGGATCTTGTTCACCGCGTGGCCCATGTGGATCTGGCCGTTGGCGTAGGGCGGGCCGTCGTGCAGGATGAACTTGGGCGCGCCGTGGCGGGCGTCGCGCAGGCGGTGGTATCGGCCTTCGTCGTTCCATTCCTTCACCCAGCCCGGCTCGCGCTTGGGCAGGTCGCCGCGCATCGGGAAGGGGGTGTCGGGCAGGTTCAGCGTGGAACGGTAGTCTTTGGGAGAAGCGGCGTCAGACATGTTGGGGTACGAAACAGGGGGCTTCGACAGGCTCGGCCCGAACTGCCCGGGAAAAAAGGAGCGCGTCGGTGCGGAAGGTAAAGCCGTTCGCCCTGAGCTTGTCGAAGGGCGGCAGCACGGTGCGTGCAGGGCTAAATTCGATCGCGCGTGGTCTGGCGATGGGTTTCTGCGTGGGTCGAGGCAAAGAACGCGCGGGCGTCGCGGCCATCCTTCGCGATGCCCGCGGTGAGGGCTTCGAGGCTGGTGTAGCGCAATTCGTCGTGCAGTTTGTGCAGGAGTTCCACGCGGACGATTTTACCGTAGGCCCCTTCGGCGCCCAGATGGGAGGGCCACTCCAGGCAATGGGTTTCGAGCAGCACCCGCCCGGCGTTGACGTCGTTGGCGTCCAGCGAGGGGCGAACGCCCAGGTTGGCCACGCCCGGCAGCGGCTCTTCGGACAGGCCGTGCACCAGCACCGCGAAGATGCCGCTGGCCGCCGGCTTCCAGTGCTTGAAGCGCAGGTTGAGGGTGCGGAAGCCATCGTCCTTGCCCGGCGCCGAGGCGCCCAGCGCCCGGCCCAGCTTGCGGCCGTGGACCACGTGGCCCGAGATGGTGTACGGGCGCCCCAGCAGGGTGTGGGCATCGGCCATGCGGCCTTCGGCCAAGGCCTCGCGCACGGCGGAGCTGGACACCCGCAGGCCGTGCACCTCGTAGCTGTTCATGCGGGCCACATCGAAGCCGTGGGCGTCGCCGGCCGCGTCGAGCATGGCGTAGTCGCCGGCCCGCTTGGCGCCGAAGCGGAAGTCGTCGCCCACCAGCACGTAGCGCGCGCCCAGGCCGTCGATCAGCACGTTCTGGATGAATTCCTCGGGCGACTGCGAGGCCAGCCGGGCGTCGAAGGGCAGCACGATGGTCTGCGCCACGCCGCAGGCAGCAAGCTCGCTGAGCTTGTCGCGCAGGGTGCCGATGCGCGCCGGCGCCAGGTCGGGTTTCTTGGTGACGGCAGCGAAATAGTCGCGCGGATGGGGCTCGAAGGTGAGCACGCAGCTCGGCAGCCCGCGCTGGCGGGCCTCGGTCTGCAACAGTGCGAGCATGGCCTGGTGGCCACGGTGCACGCCGTCGAAATTGCCAATGGTCAGGGCGCAGGCGGGGGCTACGCCAGGATGCCGGAAGCCACGAAAAACCTGCATCGGTGAGTATCTTTTTGATAGCGCCTTCCGCCCGTCTAATGGGCGAATCAGGCCGATTTGTCACAAAGCCGGTATATTGTGACGCAGCGCGTCGATCGGCGTGGGCCCGCAACGCGCTCCGTGTCCCTGGTCTTTCCGTGTTCTCTCCCTTTTCGAGGAGGCGTGTGTGAAGGTCTTGAAGCTGTCGGCCCAAGGGCTGCCCCAGTCATGGATTTCGCTGGAACAGGCGGTGATCCACTACGCCGCGGACGAAGTCCGCTGGGAAGTGGGCGCGCAGGTGGCGGTGTTCCGTGGCGGCCACAATGCGATCACCGGCGAGCAGTCGCAGATCGCGATCAACAGCATCATCGGCACCAAGGGCGTGCCCCGCATCAACCCCTTCGCGCTGCGCCCCGGACTCACCAACAGCAAGCTCTTCGCGCGCGATCGCAACGTCTGCGCCTACTGCGGCGGCCACTTCCACGAAGACGAACTCACGCGCGAGCACATCATCCCGTTCGCCCAGAAGGGCATCGACACCTGGATGAACGTGGTCACGGCCTGCAGGCCCTGCAACCACCGCAAGAGCAGCCGCACGCCCGAGCAGGCCGGCATGCCGCTGCTGTATGCCCCCTACGTGCCCAGCCTCTGGGAAGACTTCATCCTGCGAAACAGGCGCATCCTGGCCGACCAGATGGAGTTCCTGATGGCGCACCTGCCGCAGAGCTCGCGGCTGCACGATTCCTAGCCGACCGGCGCTCTCAGCGTTTCCAGGCCGGCGGGCGCTTCTCGATGAAGGCCTGCACGCCCTCCAGCGCGCTCTCGTCCATCATGTTGCAGGCCATGGTCTGGCTGGCGTCGGCCAGTGCGGCCTCGATGCCGGTTTCGAGCTGGCGGTAGAACAGGGCCTTGCCCAGCGCGAGGGCCGTGCGGGGCTTGGCGACGATGCTGGCGACCAGCGATTCGACCGCCGCATCCAGCTCTTCCGGCGGCGCCACGCGGTTGATCAGGCCCTTCTCGCGCGCCTCCTGCGCGCTGATGAATTCACCCGTCACCAGCATCTCGAAAGCTTCCTTGCGCCCGAGGTTGCGCGAGAGCGTGACGCTCGGCGTGGCGCAGAAGAGGCCTACGTTCACCCCGCTGACCGCGAAGCGCGCGTCGCTCGAAGCCACCGCCAGGTCGCAGACCGCGACCAGCTGGCAGCCCGCCGCCGTCGCGATGCCGTGCACGCGCGCGATCACCGGCACGGACAGCTTCTGGATCGACAGCATCATCGCGCCGCAGCGCTCGAACAGCTGTTCGTAGTAGTCGAGCGAAGGGGCTGCGCGCATTTCCTTCAGGTCGTGGCCGGCGCAGAAGGCCTTGCCGGCCCCGGCGATGACCACCGCGCGCACGCTGCCGTCGGCCGCGACCCCGCCCAGCGCCTGCTCGAGCGCGCCGAGCATGCCTTCGGAGAGCGCGTTGAACGCGGCCGGCCGGTTCAGCGTCAGCGTGACCACGCCGCGCTCGTCGCGCGACTGCAGGATGAAAGGGGAGTCGGTGCTGTCGGTCATGACCTGCCCTTGCCTCGCTCAGTAAGTCAGTTCGAGCACCGTGACGTGCTCCTTCGCCGCCGGCCAGGTCAGGCCGGTGAGGCGCTCGCCGTTGAACTCGCCCGTCACCGGGCGCTGCGGCTCGGCGGCCGCGACGCGCAGCCGCGAACTCGACACGCCCGAGCCTTTGGGCGGCACGCCCGCCGGCGGGCTCTGGCCGTCGAAGCGCATGGTGTCGCGCTGCGCGTCGAAGTAGCCGCGCGGCCGCGTGAAGACGACGACCGCGCCGGCGCTGCCGTCGGCCGGCGTGACGCGCTCGGGCCTCAGGTTCACCACGCCGCTGCTGCGCGGGAAGGGGCTGCGGTAGATGTGGGTGGTGCCGTAGCTGGGCGTGGCCAGCACGAATTCGTAGGCCGCGTCGCCTCGGGCCTTGAAGGGGCCCCAGCGGCCGTCGGCGCCGATCGACTTGGTGAAGACCGCCTCGCCGAGCCGTGCGCCGGTGGCGGGGTCGACCGCGTACACGGTCACCGTCGCGCCGTTCAACGCGAGGTTCTCGGCGCCGAGCGCGCGGCCGTTGAGCACGACATTCGCCTCCGGAGCCACCTCGGTGGTGCGCGGCGCCTGTCCGGTCAGGAACTGCCAGGTCGCGGCGAAGGCGGCGGGCGAGAACGAAGTCTCGCGGTGGTCGACGCGCGGCAGCACGATGTTGGTCGCGCCCTTGAGCGCCGGTCCGTCGAAGCCGATGTTGGTCGGCTTGCCGGGCGCGCCGATCCACACGCCGTCGGGCTGGGCGTACTTGTCGTTGTTGTCGGAGCGCAGCGTCAGCCATTTCACGCCGGGCGTGACTTCTTCGCCGTTCGGGCCCTTCGGCGCATTGAGCTGCTGCATGAAGCCCGAGAGTCCCGAGAACTCGTTGTTCTCGCGCAAGCCCTTCACCGCCCAGATGCCGTGCGCGGGGTTGCCGCCCAGCACCACGTGGCTCACGACCGCAGCGCCGCCGCCGTTCTGCACATAGTTGCGGATGGTGTTGCCGCCGCGCGAGTTGCCGATCAGCACCACCTTGCTCGCGCCGGTGGCCTTCAGCACCTTGTCGACCTCGGCCTTGAGGAACACGGCCGATTCGCCGGTCGAGCTGCGCCCGGGTTGCGCCACGGCGTCGTCGTCGCGTGCGACCGGGTTGGGCTGGTCCACCGCGAACAGCCGCTCGCGCGGCCAGCCGTTCGATTCGAAGCGCCAGATCGTCGTCTGCCAGAGCGCGGCCGAGTCGCCGTTGCCGTGCATGAACACGATGGGCGGGCGCTCGGTGTATGAGGGCGTGGGGGATGTGGCGCAGGCGGTCAGCATCGCGGTGGTGGTTCCTGCGGCCATGGCGACCAGAAGAGAGCGGCGGGTCTGCATGTTTCGTTCCTGGGGTCCTGGAGTGAGGGGCCAAGTGAAAACGCCCGCCAGCGCAAAGGCGGGCGGGCGTTGGATGCTAGCGGAACACCGCGGAACCGGCTTTGCCGGGCCGCAGGTGTTGCCCCCGGTAGGGGGTTGGCGCAGCGACACGAAGTGCGCGCAGCCTGGGGGCGAGCCTTGTTCTAGGCGAAGACGCCAGCGGTGTCCTGCATGCGGGCCGACACTTCGCCCAGGTGGTGCAGGGTGTCGCCGAAGGTCATTTCCATCTGCGTGAGCTTGCGGAAGTAGTGGCTGCCGATGTATTCGTCGGTCACGCCGATGCCGCCGTGCAGCTGCACCGAGTTGGCGGCGATGTAGCGCATCGACACGCCGAGCTGGTACTTGGCGCGGGCCAGCGCCTGGCGGCGCTCGTCGGCCGGGGCGTTGAGCTTGAGCGTGGCGTAGTAGCTCATCGAGCGGGCCAGTTCGAGCTGCATCTTCATGTCGGCGACGCGGTGGCGCAGCGCCTGGAAGCTGGAGATGACCACGCCGAACTGCTTGCGCTGGTTCAGGTACTCGACGGTGAGGTCCACGGTCTTGTCCATCACGCCCACGCCTTCGGCGCAGGTGGCGGCGATGCCGACGTCCACCGCGTATTCGAGCGCGGCAAGGCCGTCCAGCGTTACCAGCGTGGCGTCGGCCTTGTCGAACACGACCTCGGCGGCGCGGGAGCCGTCCTGCGTGCCGTAGCCGCGCGCTTCCACGCCGCTGGCGCTGCGCTCGACCAGGAAGAGGGCGATCTTGCCGTCGACCTTGGCCGGCACCAGGAAGGCATCGGCTTCGTCGCCCACGGGCACCACGCTCTTGGCGCCGGTCAGCGACCAGCCGCTGCCAGCCTTGGCAGCGTGGGCCTCGCACACGTCGAGGCGATAGCGCGCCTTGCGCTCCTGGTAGGCCAGCACCACGATCGCCTGGCCGCCCGCGATGCGCGGCAGCCAGCTTTCCTTGGTGTCGGCGCCCGCGTAGCCGCTGAGCACCGCGCCGGCGATCAGCGTCTGCGAGAAGGGCTCCAGCACGATGCCGCGGCCCAGTTCTTCCATGACGACCATGCCGGCCACCGGGCCCATGCCCAGGCCGCCGTCGTCCTCGCTGATGTAGAGGCCGCCCAGGCCGAGCTCGGCCAGTTCGTCCCAGGCCTCGCGCGAGAAGCCGCCCTTGGCCTCGATGCCGCGGCGGCGCTCGAAGTCGTAGCCCTTGTCGACCCACTTGCGAACCGCGTCGCGCAGCTGTTCCTGGTCGTCGGTGAAATTGAAGTCCATGCTCGTTGTCTCCTCAGCCCAGAACCGTCTGCGCGACGATGTTGCGTTGCACTTCGTTGCTGCCACCGTAGATGGTGGTCTTGCGCATGTTGAAGAAGGTCGACGCCAGCGGCGCGAGCGCCGGGTTGCCGCCCGGGAAGTTGCCCTGCCAGCCGGCTTCCATCGCCTCGCGGATCAGCGGCAGCGAGTAGGCGCCGCCGGCCAGCATCATCAGTTCGCTGTAGCGCTGCTGGATCTCGCTGCCGCGGATCTTGAGCAGGCCGGCCACGTCCAGCGAGTTCTTGCCCGAGGTGGCGGCCGAGAGCACGCGCAGCACCATCATCTCGAGGGCGACGATGTCGACTTCGAGCTTGGCGATCTCGTCGCGGAAGCGCTGGTCTTCGTAGACGCCTTCCGATTTCGCGATGCGCTTGAGCCGCTCGAGCTCGCGCTTGGCGCGGTTCACGTCGGCGATGTTGGTGCGCTCGTGCGAGAGCAGGTGCTTGGCGTAGGTCCAGCCCTTGTTCTCCTCGCCGATCAGGTTCTCGGCGGGCACCTCGACGTTGTCGAAGAACACTTCGTTGACTTCATGGCCGCCGTCGAGCAGCTTGATCGGGCGCACGGTGACGCCGGGCGACTTCATGTCCAGCAGCAGGAAGCTGATGCCGGTCTGGGGCTTGCCCTCGCTGCTGGTGCGCACGAGGTTGAACATCCAGTCGCCGTACTGGCCGAGGGTGGTCCAGGTCTTCTGGCCGTTGACGATGTACTTGTCGCCCTTTCGCTCGGCCTTGGTCTTCAGCGATGCCAGGTCGGAGCCCGAACCCGGTTCGCTGTAGCCCTGGCTCCACCAGACTTCGCCGCTGGCGATGCCGGGCAGGAAGCGCTTCTGCTGCTCGGCGTTGCCGAAGGCCATGATGACCGGGGCCACCATCACCGGGCCGAACGGCACGATGCGCGGCGCGCCGGCCAGTGCGGTTTCTTCCTCGAACAGGTGGCGCTGGACGGCGGTCCAGCCCGGGCCGCCGAATTCCTTCGGCCAGCCGTAGCCCAGCCAGCCCTTCTTGCCGAGGATCTTGGCCCAGCCTTGCAGATCGTCGCGCGTCAGCTCGAGCGCGTTGTGCACCTTGTGCGAAATCTCCTTGGGGAGGTTGTCCTTGACCCATGCGCGAACTTCTTCGCGGAACTTCTGTTCTTCGGGTGTGAAGCTCAAATCCATGCGTGCCTCGCTGTGTTGATCGGTCCACCGCAGACGCGGTGTGTCTCCGGAACCACGAGTTTTAGCACGGTCGTGCTGTGATGCGGTGTCCGCGCGGCGACAAGTGGCGCGCCACGGATAATCCCGCCTCCAATGAAGAACATCGTGATCCTGATCTCCGGCGGCGGCTCCAACATGGAGGCCATCGTGCGCGCCGC
Organism: Variovorax sp. 350MFTsu5.1; assembly: GCF_048302515.1. Taxonomy (NCBI): domain Bacteria; kingdom Pseudomonadati; phylum Pseudomonadota; class Betaproteobacteria; order Burkholderiales; family Comamonadaceae; genus Variovorax; species Variovorax sp. 350MFTsu5.1. The sequence goes on from NZ_CP157620.1 coordinate 1,654,977, forward strand.
CGGGCGCGACCGCTGGGCCGAGCGCTACGGCGCGCGCATTGCCGCCGTGGTGAGCAACAAGGCCGAGGCCGGCGGGCTGGCGATCGCCAGGGCCCAGGGCATCGACACCGCGGTGGTCCCGCACAAGGATTTCGCCACCCGCGAGGCCTTCGACGAGGCGCTGGCGAAGGTGGTCGACGGTTACGCACCGGCGCTGGTGGTGCTGGCGGGCTTCATGCGCATCCTGACGCCGGGCTTCGTCGGCCGCTATGCGGGCCGTCTGGTGAACATCCATCCCTCGCTGCTGCCGGCGTTTCCGGGCCTGAATACGCACCAGCGCGCCATCGAGGCGGGCTGCAAGGTGGCCGGCGTGACGGTGCACCAGGTTACAAATGAACTCGATCACGGGCCGATCCTGGCCCAGGCCGCGGTGCCGGTGCTGCCGGACGACACGGCCGCCACGCTGGCCGCACGGGTGCTCGCGCAGGAGCATCTGTTGTATCCGCGAGCCATCGCCGGCTGGCTGTCGGATACATCGCGTCACAATGAGTAAAGTTGTTTATATTCGCGGGTTTTCGGGAGTCCAGAAAGTGAAGAACCAATCGTTGCTGCTGGCGCTTGCCGGCGCCGCCCTGATGGCGGGCTGTGCAGCTCCGGCGCCCGCGCCAGCCCCCGCCGCACCTCCGGCTCCGCCGCCGGAGCCGGTGTACCAGTGCAATGCGGACGGCGCCCGCTTTGCCATCGGACAGCCGGTGACGCCCCAGCTCGAGGCCGCAGCACGCGTGCGTTCGGGCGCCGGCACCGTGAGAGTGCTGAAGCCGGGCGAAGTGACCACGATGGAACTCAACGGCGGGCGGCTCAATCTGGACGTCGATGCCCGCAACCGCGTGACGGACGTCCGCTGCGGCTGACCCTCATCCGGGTTGCTGCGAAAAAGGTAGCAACCCGTCCAGGCAGGATGGGCTTGCGCAGCCTGACTGGCTAGATCGGTGTGAATCTTCTGCGGGCGACGCCGTCTATCTCGATGGTTTCGCCGAACATTGCGGCCGGCCGGACCCAGAGGCCGTGCGCGCCGTACAGGGCCCGGTAGAGCGTCATCGGCTCCAGCGTCTCGCTGTGGCGCACGGTGCCGATCACTTCGTATTCGCCGCCCTTGTAGTGGCGGTAGCGGCCGGGAGGCGTTTCGATCAGGGGAGGGAGGTCTTCGTCGTTCAACGGCGGCTTGCCTTTCTTCAAAAAACTGGCGGGCTTGATTTGACTGGAGTCGGATGGATCGCGCTGATTTTGTTCACCTGGTTCGACTGAGCGAGCATGCCAGTGCGGACGACAGCGCGCGCTACCGGCGCAGCGTCGCGGCCTTTGCCGCGCTCGGCTACCTCTGGGTGCTGGGCTGCCTCGGGCTGTCGGTGGGCATCATCGCCTGGGTGCTTGCCTCGATCGGGGAGGTGCGCTTCAACTTCACGCGAGGCTGGCTGTTGCTGTTTGCGCTGGGACTTCTGTGGGCGACGCTGCGCGCGCTCTGGGTGCGCTTCGACGAGCCGGAAGGCATCGAACTCCATCGCGAAGATGCCCCGGCGCTCTTCGAGGCACTTGACCGCATCCGCGCCCGGATCAAGGGGCCGCCGGTCCACCACGTCTACCTCGACGACGACTTCAACGCCAGCATCCGGCAGGTGCCGCGCTTCGGACTCTTCGGCGGCGCTGTCAATTCGCTGAGCATTGGACTGCCGCTGCTGATGATGCTCGACCGGCGGCGGCTGCTGTCGGTGCTGGCCCACGAGTACGGCCACCTGCGCGGCAACCACGGGCGGCTGAGCGCCTGGATCTACCGCACGCGGCTGTCTTGGCTCAAGCTGGACGCCAGCCTGCAGCGCAACGAGGGCGTGATGGCGCTGTTCTCTCAGGCGTTCTTCCGCTGGTACTTTCCGCGCTTCGCGGCCAAGACCTTCGCGCTGGCCCGCCAGGACGAATACGAGGCCGACCGCATCTCGGGCCGCCTGCTGGGGGCGCCGGTGGCGGGAGCCGCGCTGACCGAGATCGCCATCAAGGCCAACTGGTACGCCAACGAGTTCTGGCCCTGGCACTGGGCCCGTGCCGAGCACGAGCCGATGCCGCCGGGGCCCTTCGAGGCGCTGCGCAAGCGCGTGCGCACGCCGCCCGACGACGACTTCGCCCGCCAGGCGCTGCGCGAGGCGATGCGCCGTGTGAGCGACCTGGAGGACACCCATCCGGTCTTGCGCGACCGGCTGGAGGCGCTGGGGCAGAAGGCGGCCATGCCCGAGTGGTCGATGCGCCCGGCGCTCGAAATGCTGGTCGACCGCAAGAAATGGATCGCGCATTTCGACAGCCAGTGGCGCCGCGCACACGCTGCCGACTGGAAGCAGCATCACGCGCACCGCTCGCGCATCCGCGAGCGCATCGCGGTGCTGGCCGCGCGCGGCGAGCGAAACACGCCGGACGAAATGGTCGAATGGGCCGATTCCGAGCGGCGGCTCGACCCGTCCGCCCCCGTGCGCGTGCGTTACGAAAGCGCGCTGCGGATCGCCCCCGAGCACCCCGGCGCGCTGCGCGGACTGGCCCAGATGCTGCCGGCCAGCGACCGCGAGGCGCGGCTCGCGGTGCTCGAGCGGCTGCACGGCTCCGGCGCGGCCAGCCGCTGGTGGGCCGCCAAGAGCGCCGTGGCCTCTCTCGAAGACCCGGACGCGGGTCCGCACGACGAAGATGCGCTGAAGCTGTGGCGCGGCCGCCTCAAGGAGGCGGAGGAGGCCGAGACGCGCGCATGGGAGGAGATCACCGGTACGCCGTTCTTCAGCCAGATCTCGCGGCACGACCTCAACGACTACGAACTGGGCGAACTGCGTGCCGACCTGGTGCGCTGCCTGCCTGCCTCCCGTGCCTGGCTGGTGCGCAAGAACCTTCGCGAATTTCCGTGGCGCCGCGCCTACATCGTGTTCGTCGAGCTGCCGGGGCTCGATGACGAGGACCGCTGGAACCTCTGCCGCCAGCTGGAGCAGACGCTCACGCTGCCGGGCGCCGCGCTGGTGCTGTGGGCTGGCCATTCGCCGAAGCTGGAAGACATCGAGCGCGAGGCTTTCGGGGCGGTCTGGGTGCGCGACGCCTAGGCTTTCGGGCCGGGTTCCCCGCGGCTGAGACAATCGGGGGATGCATCCCAAAGCCCTGTTGGAGGCCGCCGCCGATCTGGTCGGCCTCGTCCTGAAGTTCGATCACCCCGCCGACCAGGTCGTGTCCCGGTTCTTCCGCGACCACCGCGAGTTCGGCCCGCGCGAGCGCGCGACGCTCGCCGAAACCGTCTACACCGTGCTTCGCAAGAAGCTGCTTTTCGATCACCTCTCGCCCTCGGGCAGCGGCTCGAAGGAGCGCCGGATGGCGATCCTGGGCTTCCATGGCCCGCGTGATTTCCTGAAAAGCGCGCTCAACGACACCGAGAAGCGCTGGCTCGACAACTGCGACGCCGTCAGGCCCGACGACCTGCTGGAGCGTCATCGCCACAACCTCCCCGAATGGCTGGTGGCGCCGCTGAAGGCGCAACTCGGCGACGGCTTCTGGCCGCTGGTCGAGGCCCTGCAGCAGCCCGCCCCGCTCGATCTGCGCGTCAATGCGTTGACCGACAAGCGCGCGGATGTAAAGGCGGAGCTTGCGCTGGCTGCTATCAAATCGGAAGCGACACCTTTTTCGCCATGGGGCCTGCGCATCGATGGCAAGCCGGCGCTGACCAAGCTGGACGCCTTTGCCCGGGGCGCCGTCGAAGTGCAGGACGAGGGCTCCCAGCTGCTGGCCCTGCTGCTGGACGCCAAGCGCGGCGAGATGGTGGTCGATTTCTGCGCCGGCGCCGGCGGCAAGACGCTGGCCATCGGCGCGACGATGCGCAACACCGGCCGGCTGTACGCCTTCGACGTCTCTGCGCACCGGCTGGACGCGCTCAAACCGCGGCTGGCGCGCAGCAAGCTGTCGAACGTGCATCCGGCCGCCATCGCCCACGAGCGCGACGACCGGATCAAGCGGCTGGCGGGCAAGATCGACCGCGTGCTGGTCGACGCGCCGTGTTCGGGGCTGGGGACGCTGCGGCGCAATCCGGACCTGAAATGGCGGCAGTCGCCCAAGTCGGTAGAGGAATTGACGGTCAAGCAGGCTGCCATCCTGCAGAGCGCCGCGCGGCTGGTGAAGTCGGGCGGGCGTCTCGTTTACGCCACCTGCAGCGTGCTGCCGGAGGAAAACGAAGCCATCGCCGAGGCTTTCAGCGCCGCCAATTCCGACTTCGCGCCCGTGGATGTGGCGGAATTGCTGCAGGGGCTCAAGGTCGAGGGTTTCGAGGCGCTGTGCGCAGGCGGGGAGGGCGCCAGGCGCTATCTGCGGCTCTGGCCGCACCTGCATTCGACCGACGGTTTCTTCGCCGCGGCCTGGAACCGCAAATAGAGGGCAGACTCCAAACTAGGGTTAATCTGCGCTTTTCGTGAAGGTTTAAAGGGCTTGTTCTAGGCCCTCGGACCTTAAAATCGTGGGTTATCTGAAGGCTGCACCTTCGTGCGGCCATGATGGAGTACCTGACTCAATGTTGCTTCCTGACTCCGCCGTCCTCAACGCGGCCATCGAATGGCTCGGACACGGCCTTTGGGATCTCACTTGGTGGCAGATCGTGCTTTACACGCTCGCCACCACGCACATCACGATCGCCGCGGTCACGATCTTCCTGCACCGCACGCAAACGCACCGGGCCATGGATCTGGGCCCGATCCCGTCGCATTTCTTCCGCTTCTGGCTCTGGATCGGCACCGGCATGGTGACGAAGGAGTGGGTCGCGATCCACCGCAAGCACCACGCCAAGTGCGAAACCCAGGACGACCCGCACAGCCCGCAGGTCAAGGGCATCGAAGAGGTGCTCTGGCGCGGCGCCGAGCTGTATCGCGCCGAGTCGAAGAACAAGGAAACGATGGAGCGCTACGGTCACGGCACGCCCGATGACTGGATCGAACGCAACCTGTATTCCCGCTATAGCTGGCAGGGCGTCGGCCTGATGCTGGTCCTGAACCTCGCGCTGTTCGGCGCGCTCGGCATGGCGGTGTGGGCTGTGCAGATGCTCTGGATTCCGATCACCGCCGCCGGCGTGATCAACGGCATCGGCCACTACTGGGGCTACCGCAACTTCGAGGCGCCCGACGCCAGCCGCAACATCATGCCCTGGGGGCTGATCATCGGCGGCGAAGAGCTGCACAACAACCACCACACGTACCCCACCTCGGCCAAGTTCTCGGTCAAGAAGTACGAGTTCGACATCGGCTGGATCTACATCCAGGCTCTGCAGAAGCTGGGCTGGGCCAAGGTCAAGAAGGTGCCGCCGAAGATGCTCATGGGCGACATCCAGCCCGTGGCCAACGAGAAGACGCTCGAGGCCGTCATCGCCAACCGCTACGAAGTCATGGCCGGCTATGCGCGCGAAATGCGCCGCGCCACCAGCCAGGAACTGGCTGCCCTGAAGAACAAGGGTGCCGACCTGTCGGTGCTCAAGGCCGCCAAGCGCTGGCTGCATCGCGACGACGACAAGGTGCCTGCATCGGCTCGCACTCACGTCTCGCAGGCTCGCGCCGCCCACCCGGTGCTCGACAAGATGGTCACGATGCGCGAAGAGCTGCGTCAGCTGTGGCTCAACACTTCGCAGTCGCGCGAGCAGCTGGCGGCTGATCTGGCTGCCTGGTGCCATCGTGCGGAAGCCAGCGGCATTGCCGGTCTGCGCGACTTCTCGACCCGTCTGCGCGCTGCTCGCGCCTGACGCGAACTGGAGCTTTCCCCGAACAAAAGCCGGCCTGAGGGCCGGCTTTTTCATGTCCGTCGAATTCTTGAGGATGCCAAATCCCCAATGAAAGAAGGCAAGGCGAAATACGAAATAGACGGGCAATAAAAAACCCGCTGTGTTTGCAGCGGGTTTTCTATTTGGAGAAATCGGGCCGAATTACTTCAGCTTGATTTCCTTGTATTCGACGTGCTTGCGCGCCTTGGGGTCGAACTTCATGATCGACATCTTTTCAGGCATCGTCTTCTTGTTCTTGCTGGTCGTGTAGAAGTGGCCGGTACCCGCGGTGGATTCCAGCTTGATCTTTTCGCGTCCGCCTTTGCTCGTTGCCATGATTCAGCTCCTTAGGCTTGGCCGCGTGCGCGCAGGTCTGCGAGCACGGAGTCGATACCGTTCTTGTCGATCAGGCGCAGCGCGGCGCTCGAAACACGCAGGCGAACCCAGCGGTTTTCACTTTCGACCCAGAAACGGCGGTATTGCAGGTTCGGCAGGAACCGGCGCTTGGTTTTGTTGTTGGCGTGGGAAACGTTGTTTCCGACCATCGGGCCCTTGCCCGTTACGTCGCATACGCGTGCCATGAGGACACTCTTTCTTGAACAGCTGGCACCGGTGCAATCAGGGCGATCGCAGGTGTTTTGCAGCTTGACCTCGCCAGAAAACGGGTGGCGGTACCCCGACTTTGCCGCAGCTCGTGGGAGAGCCATGTTTCGGCAAAGCCTTGGATTATAGCCCTTTTGGAGGCCCGGTGGTTACAGCGTGCCGTCCTGTTCCAGGAAGCGCTGTGCGTCGAGCGCGGCCATGCAGCCGGTGCCGGCGCTGGTGATGGCCTGGCGGTAGACGTTGTCCTGCACGTCGCCGGCGGCGAAAACGCCCGGAATGCTGGTCATCGTGGCGAAGCCCTGCAGGCCGGAGCGGGTCAGGATGTAGTTGTCCTTCATCTCCAGCTGGCCCTGGAAGATGTCGGTATTGGGGTGGTGCCCGATGGCGATGAAGCAGCCCTTGAGGTCGATCTGCTCGGTGGCGCCGGTCTGCGTGTTCTTGATGCGGATGCCCGTCACGCCCGTGTCGTCGCCCAGCACCTGGTCGAGCTCGTTGTGCAGCTTCAGCTCGATCTTGCCCTCGGCGACCTTCTCCATGACCTTGTCGATCAGGATCGGCTCGGCGCGGAACTTGTCGCGGCGGTGCACCAGGGTGACCTTGTTCGCGATGTTGGCGAGGTAGAGCGCTTCCTCGACGGCCGTGTTGCCGCCGCCGATCACGCAGACCTCCTGCTCGCGGTAGAAGAAGCCGTCGCACGTCGCGCAGGCGGAAACGCCGCGGCCCATGAACTTCTGTTCGGAGTCGAGGCCCAGGTACTTCGCGGAAGCGCCGGTGGCGATGATCAGCGCGTCGCAGGTGTAGGTGCCGCTGTCGCCCGTGAGGGTGAAGGGGCGCTTGCTCAGGTCGACCTTGTTGATGTGGTCGAAAACGATCTGCGTCTTGAAGCGCTCCGCATGCTCCAGGAAGCGCTGCATCAGGTCGGGGCCCTGCACGCCGTGGACGTCGGCCGGCCAGTTGTCGACCTCGGTGGTGGTCATCAGCTGTCCGCCCTGGGCGATGCCGGTGATGAGCAGTGGCTGCAGATTTGCGCGTGCCGCATAGACGGCGGCGGTATAGCCGGCAGGGCCGGAGCCCAGAATCAAAACCTTGGCGTGTTGGGGAGCGGACATGAGTAGAAAACCTAGGATGGACGCTGCTTCAGCGTGTACATTTTCAGGGTGGTAGCGATATATATGGAGTATCACTGCCCGGTTCAACACCGGGTAAACGGTGTTTTCAATGCGCGCGATTGTAGTAATCCATCGGCTTGCTGCTTTCTGGATTGCTCCGCCCGCTGTCTCAGGGATTGATAAATGTCGATGCTGTCCAACCTCGAATTGCTTCGGCGCGTTCCATTGTTCGCGTCGTTGACGGCCACGCAGTCCGCTAGCATCGCGGACGCGATCATCAAGAAGCGTTTCAAGCGCGCGGAAGTCGTTGTGGAGCAGGGCAAGAAGTCCGATGCGCTCTACATCATCCTGACCGGACGTGCGCGCGTCACCAGTGCCGACAGCCGCGGACGCGAGGTCATCCTCGCCACGCTGCACCCCGGTGACTATCTTGGCGAGATGAGCCTGATCGACGACGAGCCGCATTCGGCCACCGTGCGCACCGAAATCCAGTGCGACGTGCTCATGCTAGGCCGCGACGCCTTTGCGCGCTGCCTGCCCGAGAACTCCTCCATGGCGTACAACATCATGCGCGGCCTCGTGCAGCGCCTGCGCCATGCCGACCGCAAGATCGAATCGCTGGCGCTGATGGACGTCTACGGGCGCGTGGCCCGCTCGCTGCTCGAATTCGCCATCGAGGACGGCGCCGGAAATCTCAAGGTGCGCGACAAGATCTCCCGCCAGGACCTGGCCAAGATGGTCGGCGCCTCGCGCGAAATGGTGAGCCGTGTGATGAAGGATCTCGAAGAGCGCGGTTTCGTCCAGACGCAGGACGACGGATCGATGATCGTCAAGGAACGGCTCCTGTCTCTGGCCTGAGCCTCCAGGGCCGGGGCCGCTGGTAACGGCGGCCCCGGCCTTTTGTTGTAGTGTTCGTGCATCCGGCCCCGCTTCACAGGGACCGGGCGCCGTGTTTTTCATGACCTATTCGCTGAATACGCTTCAATCTTCTTCTGCCGCCGAGGGGCAACCCGTGCGCGTGCGCGCCATGCGCTTCGCCCACGAGATCACGCTGATCGCAGGATTCGCAGCGCTGCTGTTCTGGCTACTCTCGATGCTGAGCTTCACGCCCTCCGATGCCGCCTGGTCTACCTCGGGCACCGGGGGCGAAATCAAGAACTGGGGCGGCCGCATCGGCGCCTGGCTGGCCGATGGCAGCTACTACGCCGCCGGCTATTCCGTCTGGTGGTGCCTTTTCGCCGGGCTGCGCGCCTGGCTGTCTTCGCTGGCCAACTGGCTGCGCGGCGGCGAACCCTCGGCGGCCGAACAGGCAACCCCGCGCGGGCGCTTCAACCGCAGCCGCCTTGCCTTCTGGCTCGGCCTGATCCTGCTGCTTTGCGCGAGTACCGTGCTCGAGTGGTCGCGGCTGTACCGGCTCGAAGCGCACTTGCCAGGCTCTGGCGGCGGTGCGCTGGGATATCTGGTCGGTCCCGCCAGCGTGCGCTGGATGGGCTTCACCGGATCGGCGCTGGTGGCCATCGCCGGCGGCGTGATCGGCTCCGCGCTGGTGTTCCGTTTCTCCTGGAGCCTGATCGCCGAGCGCATCGGCGCGCGCTTCTATTCGCTCTTCGAATCGCGCCGCGAAAAGCGCGAACTCGCAGCCGACATCGCCATGGGCAAGCAGGCCGCGCGCGAGCGCGCCGAGGCCGACGACCACGGCTTCACGCGCGGCGACGCCGACTCCGGCCGTTCCGAGCCCTCGCTGTCGCCTTCGTCCGGCGCCCATGCCGGTGGTGGCAGTGGCGGCGGCGATGACGAAATCCTCATCGAGCCGCGCCCCAAGCGCCGCCCGCCATCGCCGCCTGTGCAGATCGAGCCCGCGATGACCGAAGTGCCCCGCAGCGACCGCGTCGTCAAGGAGCGCCAGAAGCCGCTTTTCAACGAACTGCCCGACAGCAAGCTGCCGCAGGTCGACCTGCTCGACCCCGCGCAGGCTCGCCAGGAAACCGTCTCCGCCGACACGCTCGAGATGACCTCGCGCATGATCGAGAAAAAGCTCAAGGACTTCGGCGTCGAGGTGCGCGTGGTGCTGGCCTCGCCGGGCCCCGTCATCACGCGCTACGAGATCGAGCCCGCCACCGGCGTCAAGGGCTCGCAGATCGTCAACCTCGCGAAAGACCTTGCGCGCTCGCTCTCGCTGGTCTCGATCCGCGTGGTCGAGACCATCCCCGGCAAGAACTACATGGCGCTCGAGTTGCCGAACGCCAAGCGCCAGTCGATCAAGCTCAGCGAGATCCTGGGCTCGCAGGTCTACAACGAAGGCAAGTCGATGCTCACCATGGGCCTCGGCAAGGACATCATCGGCAACCCCGTGGTGGCCGACCTCGCGAAGATGCCGCACGTGCTGGTGGCCGGTACCACCGGCTCGGGCAAGTCGGTGGGCATCAACGCGATGATCCTGTCGCTGCTCTACAAGGCCGAGGCGCGCGACGTGCGCCTGCTCATGATCGACCCGAAGATGCTCGAAATGTCGGTCTACGAAGGCATCCCGCACCTGCTGGCGCCCGTGGTCACCGACATGCGCCAGGCCGCGCACGGCCTGAACTGGTGCGTGGCCGAGATGGAGCGCCGCTACAAGCTCATGAGCAAGCTGGGCGTGCGTAACCTGGCCGGCTACAACACCAAGATCGACGAGGCCAAGGCGCGCGAGGAGTTCATCTACAACCCCTTCAGCCTCACGCCGGACGATCCCGAGCCGCTCAAGCGCGAGCCGCACATCGTCGTGGTCATCGACGAGCTGGCCGACCTGATGATGGTGGTCGGCAAGAAGATCGAGGAGCTGATCGCCCGTCTGGCGCAGAAGGCGCGCGCGGCCGGCATCCACCTCATCCTCGCCACCCAGCGCCCCAGCGTGGACGTGATCACCGGCCTGATCAAGGCCAACATCCCGACCCGCATCGCCTTCCAGGTGTCGAGCAAGATCGACAGCCGCACCATCCTCGACCAGATGGGCGCCGAGGCGCTGCTGGGCATGGGTGACATGCTCTACATGCCCAGCGGTACCGGCCTGCCGATCCGCGTGCACGGCGCCTTCGTCAGCGACGACGAAGTACACCGCGTGGTGGCCTACCTCAAGAGCCAGGGCGAGCCCGACTACATCGAAGGCGTGCTCGAAGGCGGCACGGTCGATGGCGACGGTGACGGCGACCTGCTCGGTGGCGGTGGCGACGGCGAGAAGGACCCGATGTACGACCAGGCGGTCGAAGTGGTGCTCAAGAACCGCAAGGCCAGCATCTCGCTGGTGCAGCGCCACCTGAAGATCGGCTACAACCGCGCCGCGCGCCTCGTCGAGGACATGGAGAAGGCAGGCCTCGTCAGCGCCATGAGCGGCAGCGGCCAGCGAGAGATCCTGGTGCCCGCGCGCGCGGCCGAATGACGGCCGCAAGGCCCCGGATCACCCAGGTTACGTGCTGAAAGGCAATTTGCAAAAGCGCCTTTCGGCATTGCAAATCTTCATCAAGGCCTACACCTGCCGCAATTCGCGGCGGGTAGGGTCGAAAGCCTGGTGCCACAGCCATTCAGAGGAATCCAAATTGAAATTGCGTCACTGGCTACTGATCGGCCTGCTGAGTTCCGTCAATGCCTGGGCGGGCGGGCTCGACAGCCTCGAAACCTTCGTGAAGACGGTGAAGTCCGGCCGCGCCGACTTCACCCAGACCGTCACCGCGCCCGCGCGTGAAGGCCAGCCGGGCCGTACCAAGACCTCGGCCGGCACCTTCGAATTCCAGCGCCCCGGCAAGTTCAAGTTCGACTACCAGAAGCCCTTCGCGCAGAGCATCGTGGCCGATGGCAAGACGCTGTGGCTCTACGACGCCGACCTGAACCAGGTCACGCAGCGCGCGCAGGCGCAGGCATTGGGCTCCACGCCCGCGGCGCTGATCGCCGCGGCGCCCGACCTGAAGGCGCTGCAGGCCGACTTCACGCTGGAGTCCGCGCCCGACCGCGACGGCCTGCAGTGGGTCAAGGCCACGCCGAAGAACAAGGACGGCCAGCTGCAGAGCGTGCAGGTCGGCTTCCAGGGCGATGCGCTGGCGGCGCTCGAGATCCTCGACAGCTTCGGCCAGCGCTCGGTGCTGAAGTTCAGCAAGGTCGAAGTGAATCCCTCGCTGCCCGCCAGCGTGTTCGACTTCAAGCCGCCGGCCGGCGCGGACGTCGTCAAGCAGTAATCCATAAACAGGCAAGCCCACCGGATTGGCCACTTCAGCCCACCAGCCCCTTGCCGAACGCCTGCGTCCCAAGACCCTGGGCGAGGTGATCGGCCAGCAGCACCTGCTCGGCCCGGGCATGCCGCTGCGCATCGCCTTCGAGTCGGGCCAGCCGCATTCCTGCATCCTTTGGGGCCCGCCGGGCACGGGCAAGACCACCATCGCGCGATTGATGGCCGATGCCTTCGACGCGCAATTCCTGAGCATCAGCGCGGTGCTCGGCGGCGTGAAGGACATCCGCGAGGCGGTCGAGCGCGCCACTGCCGCGCGCGACGGGCTCACGCAGCAGCGCACCATCGTCTTCGTCGATGAGGTGCACCGCTTCAACAAGAGCCAGCAGGACGCCTTCCTGCCGCACGTGGAGTCGGGCCTCTTCACCTTCATCGGCGCGACCACCGAGAACCCCTCGTTCGAGGTCAATTCGGCGCTGCTGTCGCGCGCGGCCGTCTACGTGCTGCAGTCGCTCGACGAAGGCAACCTCAAGCAGATTGTTGCGCGCGCGCAGGCCATACAGGCCGTGCCCGCCATCGACGACGCCGCGGTCGACCGCCTCGTGGCCTATGCCGACGGCGATGCCCGCCGGCTGCTCAACACGCTCGAAACCCTTGCGGTCGCCGCGCGCGCCGAGAAGCTCGACCACATCACCGACGAATGGCTGCTTCGCGTGCTCGGCGAACGCATGCGCCGTTACGACAAGGGCGGCGAACAGTTCTACGACACCATCAGTGCGCTCCACAAGTCGGTGCGCGGCAGCGACCCCGATGCCGCGCTCTACTGGTTCGTGCGCATGCTCGACGGCGGCGCCGATCCGCGCTACATGGCGCGCCGCCTGGTGCGCATGGCCAGCGAAGACATCGGCCTGGCCGATCCGCGCGCGCTGCGCCTGGCGCTCGACGCCGCCGAGGTCTACGAGCGGCTGGGTACCCCGGAAGGCGAACTGGCGCTGGCCGAGTGCGTGGTCTACCTCGCGATCGCGCCCAAGTCGAACGCCGTCTACAAGGCCTACAACGCGGTACGCGCCCTCGTGAAGACCGACACCACGCGCCCGGTGCCCATGCACCTGCGCAATGCGCCGACCAAGCTCATGAAGCAGCTCGACTACGGCAAGGGCTACCGCTATGCGCACGACGAGGAGGGCGGTTTCGCCGCTGGCGAGCGCTACCTTCCCGACGGCCTGGAAGGCCAGGTCTTCTACGAACCGGTGGAGCGTGGACTCGAAATCCGCATCGCGGAAAAGCTGCGCGACCTTCGCCGCCGGAACGACGAAGCCAAGGGCTGATACAGCCGTCTATACCCTGTTGCACCATGTGCGCGAAGCGTGCATGACCCCACGCGCATACAGCATGACGTGAGCGGGTAAACCCCGGTCCGCGCGCACCGAATCGGCGCTGGTGCGTGACTACAATCCCGCCCACAAATCCGCCGGCGACACATGTTGGCTGGTTTTTTGCTTGTCAAGCCAGGGGCGCCAAACCGGTGACCCGGTGGGTGAATGGCACCCCAACGGTGCAACACATAGGAAATCGCGTTATGGACATTTTGCTGCAGCAGATCATCAACGGTCTGGTTCTCGGCAGCATGTACGCCTTGATAGCCCTGGGCTACACAATGGTGTACGGCATCATCAATCTGATCAACTTTGCGCACGGTGAAGTGCTGATGGTGGGGGCGCTCACGAGCTGGACCATCATCGGACTCATGAAGGACGGCATGCCCAACACACCGGGATGGCTGATCCTCTTCATCGCGCTGATCATTGCCTGCGTCGTCGCGGCAACCCTGAACTTCGTGATCGAGAAAGTGGCCTACCGGCCGCTGCGCAACAGCCCCAAGCTCGCGCCGCTCATCACCGCCATCGGCATGTCGATCCTGCTGCAGACGCTGGCGATGATCATCTGGAAGCCGACCAACAAGGCTTATCCCACGCTCCTGCCTTCCGATCCCATCCACCTCGGCGGCGCGGTCATCTCGCCCACCCAGGTCATGATCCTCAGCGTCACGGCGTTCTCGCTCGTGGTACTCATGTGGCTGGTCAACTACACCAAGCTCGGCCGCGCGATGCGCGCCACTGCCGAGAACCCGCGCGTCGCCGCGCTCATGGGCATCCGCCCCGACATGGTCATCTCGGCCACCTTCATCATCGGCGCCGTGCTCGCGGCGATCGCCGGCGTGATGTACGCCTCCAACTACGGCATCGCGCAGCACGCCATGGGCTTCCTGCCCGGCCTCAAGGCCTTCACGGCGGCCGTGTTCGGCGGCATCGGCAACCTGGCCGGCGCGGTGGTCGGCGGCATCCTGCTGGGCCTCATCGAGGCCATCGGCTCGGGCTACATCGGAACGCTGACCGGCGGGGTGCTGGGCAGCAACTACAGCGACATCTTCGCGTTCATCGTGCTGATCGCCATGCTCACGCTGCGTCCTTCGGGCCTGCTGGGCGAACGCGTGGCCGACCGCGCCTGAGGAGCTTGCCATCATGAAGAACAGCAAGAACCTCGCCCTCTACGTCATCGGCGCCATCGCCGTGCTCGCGCTGCCGCTGCTGCTGCAGATGCAAGGCAACGCCTGGGTGCGCATCGCCGACATCGCACTGCTCTACGTGCTGCTGGCCCTGGGCCTGAACATCGTGGTCGGCTATGCCGGCCTGCTCGACCTGGGCTACGTGGCCTTCTTCGCGGTGGGGGCCTACCTCTTCGCGCTGATGGGGTCGTCGCACCTGTCCGAGACCTTCGAGTGGTTCAAGATCACCTTCCCGAACGGCATGCACACCTCGCTGCTGATCGTGATACCGCTGGCCTTCGTGCTGGCGGCGGTGCTCGGCGTGCTGCTGGGGGCGCCCACGCTCAAGCTGCGCGGCGACTACCTCGCCATCGTCACGCTCGGCTTCGGCGAAATCATCCGCGTGTTCCTGAACAACCTCGACCAGCCGGTGAACATCACCAACGGTCCGAAGGGCATCACCTCGATCGACTCGATCAAGTTCTGGGGGCTCGACCTCGGCAAGGCGCTGAAGTTCGACGGCTTCACCATCTCGTCGGTCACGCTCTACTACTACCTGTTCCTGGCGCTGGTGCTGGTCACCATCCTCATCTCGCACCGCCTGCAGCTTTCGCGCATCGGCCGCGCCTGGATGGCCATCCGCGAGGACGAGATCGCAGCCAAGGCCATGGGCATCAACACCCGCAACATGAAGCTGCTGGCCTTCGGCATGGGCGCGAGCTTCGGCGGCGTCTCCGGCGCGATGTTCGCCGCCTTCCAGGGCTTCGTGTCGCCCGAGTCCTTCAGCCTGATGGAGTCGGTGATGATCGTGGCCATGGTCGTGCTCGGCGGCATCGGCCACCTGCCCGGCGTGATCCTGGGCGCCATCCTGCTGGCTGCGCTGCCCGAAGTGCTGCGCTACGTGGCCGGTCCGCTGCAGTCGCTGACCGACGGCCGCCTCGACGCTTCCATCCTGCGCCAGCTGTTCATCGCGCTGGCCATGATCGTCATCATGCTGGTGCGCCCGCGCGGCCTGTGGCCCTCGCCGGAGCACGGCAAGTCGCTGACGAAGAAGGGCGGCGTGCCCGTCGACCCGACCCACGCCGCGGTCGCCCCCGGCTCGCTGCAGACCCACGCGCCGGGCGTCGACACGCCCGCAGACGAACTGCCGGGCGCGGCTTCCCGTCCCATGTCGATCAATCCCTGAACGCGCGAGGAAGAATCAACATGACGACTGACACCATCCTCGACGTCCGGGGCATCTCCAAGCGCTTCGGCGGGCTGCAGGCCCTGTCCGACGTGGGCATCACCATCAAGCGCGGCCAGGTCTACGGCCTGATCGGCCCCAACGGCGCGGGCAAGACCACCTTCTTCAACGTGATCACCGGCCTGTACACGCCCGACAGCGGCACCTTCGAGCTCGCAGGCAAGCCCTACCAGCCGACGGCCGTGCACGAAGTGGCCAAGGCCGGCATCGCGCGCACCTTCCAGAACATCCGACTCTTCGCCGAAATGACGGCGCTGGAGAACGTGATGGTCGGGCGCCACATCCGCACCCATTCGGGCGTGCTGGGCGCGATGTTCCGCACCGGCGGCTTCAAGGCCGAGGAAAAGGCCATTGCGGACCGCGCGCACGAACTGCTCGACTACGTGGGCATCGGCAAGTTCGCCGACTACAAGGCGCGCACGCTGTCGTACGGCGACCAGCGCCGCCTCGAGATCGCACGCGCGCTGGCCACCGACCCGCAGCTCATCGCGCTCGACGAGCCGGCCGCTGGCATGAACTCCACCGAGAAGGTGGCGCTGCGCGAGCTGATCGACCGCATCCGCCGCGACAACCGCACCATCCTGATCATCGAGCACGACGTCAAGCTCATCATGGGCCTGTGCGACCGCGTGACCGTGCTGGACTACGGCAAGCAGATCGCCGAGGGCACTCCGATGGAGGTGCAGAAGAACGAGAAGGTGATCGAGGCCTACCTCGGTACCGGAGGACACTGAGATGACGACAGCAACGATGAGCGAGCAAGACACCGCCGCCGGCACCGCACAAGCCAGGACTGCCGGCAAGACCCTGCTGAAAGTCAGTGGCCTGAAGGTCGGCTACGGCGGCATCCAGGCCGTCAAGGGCGTGGACTTCGAGGTGCGCGAGGGCGAGCTGGTCTCGCTGATCGGCTCCAACGGCGCCGGCAAGACCACCACCATGAAGGCCATCACCGGCACGCTGCCCTCGGGCGCCGGCCACATCGAGTTCCTGGGCCGCAGCATCAAGGGCCGCGGCGCATGGGACCTGGTGGAAGAGGGCCTTGTGATGGTGCCGGAAGGCCGCGGCGTGTTCACGCGCATGACCATCACCGAGAACCTGCAGATCGGCGCCTACATCCGCAAGGACAAGGCCGGCATCGCGAGCGACATGGAGCGCGTGTTCGTCACCTTCCCGCGCCTGCGCGAGCGCAAGGACCAGCTGGCCGGCACCATGTCGGGCGGCGAGCAGCAGATGCTGGCCATGGGCCGCGCGCTCATGGCGCGCCCCAAGGTGCTGCTGCTGGACGAGCCCACCATGGGCCTGTCGCCCATCATGTGCGACAAGATCTTCGAGGTGGTGCAGACCGTGGCCTCGCAGGGCGTGACCATCCTGCTGGTCGAGCAGAACGCCAACCGCGCGCTGCAGCTGGCCGACCGCGGCTACGTGATGGAGTCGGGGCTCATCACCATGAGCGGCGATGCCAAGGAACTGCTGAGCGACCCGCGCGTGCGGGCCGCTTACCTCGGCGAATAAGGCCCTTTCTCTTTTTTTCCTGCCTATCCCATCGCCGCAGCCGCAGCCTTGATGGCCTCGCGGATGCGGCCGTAGGTGCCGCAGCGGCACACGTTCTCGATGGCGTCGATGTCGGCGTCCGTCGGGTTGCGCGTGCGGCGCAGCAGGTCCACCGCGGCCATGATCTGCCCTGGCTGGCAGAAGCCGCACTGCGGCACGTCGAGGTTCAGCCAGGCCTGCTGCACCGGATGCAGCGTGTTGCCGTTGGCCAGCCCCTCGATGGTCGTCACCTGGCGGCCGCGCACGTCGGACACCCGCGTCGAGCAGGTGGTGACCGCCTTGCCATCCACGTGGCAGGTGCAAGCCTTGCACACGTTGATGCCGCAGCCGTACTTCGGCCCGGTGATGCCGAGCTTGTCGCGCAGCACCCAGAGCAGGGCCATGTCGTCGGGCGCCTCGACGTCGACGTTCTGGCCATTCACCTTGAAAGATTGCACTGGCATGGGAGGCCTCCTCAGGTCGGGATCGGAACGTTGACGGGCGTGGGCAGCTTGCCCGGCGGGATCGGCGTGAAGTCGACCGGGAAGTTCAGCGGAAAGCTGCGCGGCTTGATGCCGGTGGCACGCGCGTATGCGTTGGCGATGGCGCCCGAGCTCGCCGACAGGCCGACCTCGCCCAGGCCGCCGATGGCCTCGTTGCTGGGCGGCATGATGATGACCTTCACGTCCTTCGGGTAGTTCTTCATGCGCGAGAAGTGGTACTGCGAATAGCTGCCTTCCAGTGGCAGCCCGTTCTGGATGTGCAGCCCGGCGCTGAGCACCAGCGCGATCGATTCGCACAGGCCCCCCTGCAGCTGCGCCTCGATGCCCGAGGGGTTGATGGGCGTGCCCACGTCGATCGCGATCGTCGCGCGCACCACCTTCGCAGCCGAAGGCATCCGCGCGTCGATCTCGACGATGCAGGCCGTGAACGACTTCGTTTCCTGGTGCACGCCCACGCCCTGCGCGAAGCCCGCGGGCATCGCCTTGCCCCACTGCGCCGCCTCGGCCACTGCCTTGAGCACCGCGCGGGCGCGCGGCAGGCGCAGGTATTCGAGCCGGAAGGCGACCGGGTCCTTGCCCGCCGCCCTGGCCATCTCGTCGACCAGGATCTCCTCCACAAGCCGCGAGGGCTGGATGTGCACCGAGCGGTACGAGCAGGTGTTCATGTCGATCGGCACCGGCGTCAGCAGCTTGGTCGTCACGCCGAAGTTGTAGGGCGAGGAGACCATGGTCTTGAACATGATCTGCTCGATCGCGAAGTTGCCCACCGTCTGCGGAAAGGCGTTGGGCAGCGCGATGGCCGCGGCCTCCAGCATGTTGCCGAAGCCGTGGCGCGTGTCGAGCCGCACGCCGGCGATGCGCTGCTCGAAGGCGATCACCTGGCCCAGCAGCATCGTCGCGCGCGCCTTGTGGAACATCGGCGGGCGCATGCGCGTGTGACGCATGTCGTCGGTGCGGTGGTACATCAGGCGGCAGGGTCGCCCGAGCGCCTTCGATACCTGGATCGCCTGCAGCACCGGGTCCCAGAAGAGGCGCCGTCCGAAGGAGCCGCCCGAAGGCACCACATGCACGGTCACCTTGTTCAATGGCAGGCCGAGTTCGGCCGCCACCGCCTGCTGGGTGACGATGGGGCTCTGCAGCCCGGCCCAGATTTCGGCCCGGTCCGGGCGCACGTCGGCAATTGCGCATTCCACTTCCATCGGGCAGTGCGAGACCGGCGCGAACTCGAATTCGCCCTCCACGGTCAGCGCACCCAGCGGCGGCAGCGCGAACGGAAGCAGCGCCGACTTCAGCTTGCGCATGAGGGTGGCGTTCGACTCGCCGTCGATCGGGCCGGCGGCCCAGGTCACGTCGAGTGCATTCACCGCGGCCCATGCCTGCCCGAAGGTCTCGGCCATCACGGCCACGCCGGGCGGCGTCGGCGTGATGCCGTTGGTCGATGGAATCGGCACCACGCCGATCACCCCCGGCATGGCCATCACCGTGTTCATGTTGTTGATGCTCACGAACTTGCCGTTGATGGTCGGCGGGCGCCGCACCATCGTCGGCATGGCGCCGGGCACGGCCTGGTCGAGCGTGAACTTCTTGCGCCCGGTGACGATGTCGAGCGCGTCGAGCCGCGTGACGCGCTGCCCGACCACCGATGGCGTGGAGCCCGAGAGCACGCCGCCCAGGCCGCCCAGAAGCGGCATCCCGGCATGCAGCGAGCGCACGCTCGACGAACCGCCGGTGAGCTGGTTCCAGATCAGCTCGGGGCTGGCGTCGGCCGAGGTCACTTCGATCGCGCTCAGCGGCAGGCGCAGCTTGTCGGCGAGCATCATCGCCGTGGCCGTCGCGATGCCCTGGCCCACCTCCAGCCGCGGCAGCGCGAGCCGCACGCGGCCGTTCTCGGCGTTCGTCACCTTCACGAGGGGCATGGTCGGCAGCGAAGTCACGGTCACCGCATCGCCGATGTCGATCAGGTCGGTGGTGTCGGGCGGCGTCATCGGCAGCAGCGCTGCGACTGCCCGGGAGGATGCGGTGAGGCTGCCCAGGCCGGCGGTCGCCGACAGCAGCGGCGCAGCCGTCGCATAGCCCAGCACCTCGCGCCGTCGCAGGCCCGGCGAATCGTCGTCGTCCGGCGTGCGCGAGGGGCGCGGCCTCTCGTTCGATCGCTTCATCGTTGTCTCCTTGTTGTGGTGGCGAACGCGAGCGACTGTGGCATCATGGCCGCGCCGAGGATGTCGTTGGAACGACATTTCTTACGGCCCGCGATGGACCGGCTCGCGCGACGGGCCGGCCGTGTCCTGGGAGGAGACCCGACGATGTCGACGAGCGCGCTGGAGAACATGCTCCGCGAGAGCCTGTGGGCGCGAGCCCTCACGAGCGAGGAGCTCGACCGGGTCGTGCAGGAATCCCATGAGCGCACCGTTCCTGCCGGAGGTTTCGTCGTGCGGCGCGGCGAGCCCGCCGATCACTGGGTCGGCGTGATGGACGGCCTGCTGAAGATGTCCGTGTCGCTGCCTGACGGCCGCGTTTCCACCTTCACCGGCGTCACTGCCGGAGGCTGGAGCGGCGAGGGCTCCCTGCTCACCCCCGGCCCCTGGCGCTACGACGGCGTGGCGCTGCGGCCCACCCGCGTCGCCTGCATCCCGAAGCACAGCTTCGAGCGCCTCTTGGCCTCGAACATCGAATTCAATCGGTTTCTGTTGTTACACATCAATGCGCGGCTGAGCCTGTTCATCGGGCTCATGGAGTTCGACCGCCTGCTGGGCCCGGACGCGCGCGTGGCGCGCTGCCTTGCGAGCCTGTTCGATCCGATCCTGTATCCGCGTGCCGATCGCTTCGTGCGGCTGAGCCAGGACGAGATCGGCCTGCTGTCGGCGGTGTCGCGACAGCGCGCCAACCGCGCGCTGCACGCCCTGCAGCGCGACGGCCTGCTGCGCGTGGAGCATGGCGGTGTCGAGGTGCTCGACCTCGCGGGGCTGCGCAGCTATTCGGGCGATGCCTCCTCGGTGGCGTTGCGCCGCGAGGAGGCCTTGCCCGAGGACCTCGTCAGTCCACCTTCGCGCCGGTGGCCTTGACGACCTTCTCGTACTTGGCGAGCTCGCTCTTCATGAAGGTGCCGAATTGCTCGGGCGAGCTGCCCACCGGCTCGGCCAGCAGCGAGGCGAAGCGGGTCTTCGTTTCGGGCGCATTCAGTGCCGCCACGAAGGCCTGGTTGAGCTTCACGACCACATCGTGCGGCGTGCCGGCCGGTGCGACCAGGCCCCACCATGTGTCGATGGAGAAGCCCTTGAGCGTGTCGGCCACGGGCGGCACCTCGGGCAGCGAACTGCTGCGCTGCAGCGTCGTCACAGCGAGCGCTTTCAGCTTGCCCGAGCGGATGTTCGGCGCGGCGGTGGCGAGGTTGTCGAAGTTGAAGTCGACCTGGCCCGAGATCAGCGCCAGCTGCGCCGGGTTGCCGCCGTTGTACGGAATGTGCAGCGCGAAGATACCGGCCTCTTTCTTGAACAGCTCGCCCGCGAGGTGCCCTGCGCTGCCGTTGCCGCCGCTGCCGTAGTTGAGCTTGGCGGGGTTGGCCTTGGCGTAGCGGATCAGGTCGGCCACGCTGTTGATGTTCAGGCGCTTGGCGGTGTCGGCGTTCATCACCAGCACGTTGGGCACGCGGACCATCTGCGTGATCGGCGCGAAGTCGGTCGCGGCGTTGAACGGCATCTTGCTGTAGAGCCACGGGTTCACCGCGTTGGTGGCGGTGGCCGCGATGCCGATCGTCAGTCCGTCGGCCGGCGCCTTCGCCACCGCGTCGGCGCCGATGTTGCCGCCCGCGCCGGGCTTGTTGTCGATGATGACCGTGCCCAGCGTGTCCTTCACGCGCTCGGCCAGGATGCGCGCCGTGTTGTCGATCGGCCCGCCCGCCGCGTAGGGAACGATCAGGCGGATGGGGCGCTGCGATTGCTGCGCCAGGGCCTGGCCGGTGCCCATGAGGGCGGTGGCGCTTGCGAGGAGGGTGAGAAGGAAGTGTCTCGTCTTCATCTTGTTCTTGGGGTATCGCAGTGGATCGGAAAAATCAGGGGAGCGCCTTGTCCGCCTCGGTGGTGAACGCGTCGGCGTAGAACTCTTCTTCGGGCAGCCCCGCCAGCGCAACGTAGTCGCGCTTGGCCGAGTCGACCACGATGGGCGCGCCGCAGGCATACACCTGATGGCCCGACAGGTCGGCGAAGTCCTCGAGCACGGCCTTGTGGACGAAGCCGGTGCGGCCGGTCCAGTTGTCCTCGGGCGTGGCGTTGGAGACCACCGGCACGTAGCGCAGGTTCGGCATCTGCGCCATCTGCTCGCGCAGCCAGCCGTCCATGTACAGGTCTTCGGGCCGGCGGCCGCCCCAGTACAGCGTGGCGGCGCGGTCGATGCCCTTGAACTGCATGTGCTCCAGCAGCGCCTTGATGGGCGCGAAGCCCGTGCCGGAGGCCAGCAGGATCATCGGCTTGTCGGAGTCCTCGCGCAGGAAGAAGCTGCCGAAGGGGCCTTCGATGCGAAGGATCTCCTTTTCCTTCATTGCGCCGAACACATGGTCGGTGAACTTGCCGCCGGGCAGGTGCCGCAGGTGCAGTTCGATGCCCGTGCCGGGTTGCGCCAGCGTGTGCGGAGCATTGGCCATCGAGTAGCTGCGGCGCGCGCCGTCGCGCAGGATGAATTCGACGTACTGGCCCGCGTAGAACTGCAGCGGCTCACCGGCCGGCAGCTGCAGGCGCACCAGCATCACGTCGTGCGACTGGCGCGTGAGGGCCATCACCCGCACCGGCATCTTGCGGATCGGCAGCGCGCCGGCCTCGGTGACCTGGCGCGATTCGAGCACCACGTCGCTCGTGGGATGGGCGCAGCAGGTGAGTACGTAGCCGGCCAACTGCTCCTCGGCGCTCAGCGCCTTGCTCTGGTGCGGGCCCAGCGTGACTTCGCCCGAGAGCTTCTTGCACTTGCACGAGCCGCAGGCGCCGTCCTTGCAGCCGTAGGGCAGGCCGATTCCCTGGCGGATGCCCGCGGCCAGGATGGTTTCGTCGCCCTGGACCGTGAAATGGCGCCCGCTGGGCTCGACGGTGATGGAAAAGCCCGCTTCGTGCGGCGCTGTGGCTGTCATCGGTATTCTTCGAGGGGTAACGCTCCCTCCGGGCCGTTGGCGGCCGGGGGAGCTGGAACTGAATTGGGAAGACGGGAACAGGATTTTGCCTTCAATCAATAGCCCCTCCGGCGCGCTGCCAGCGCGGTTCCGGCGAGAACGCCTGCTGATCGTCGGTTGCGGCGACGTCGGCCAGCGCGTGGCGCGCGACCTGCGCGGGCGCATGCAGCTGGTGGCGCTCACTTCATCGGCCGACCGCGTGGGCGTCCTGCGCACCGCCGGAATACGCCCCCTGGTGGGCAACCTGGACGATCCGGCCACCCTGCGCCGGCTCGCCGGCATCGCCACTCGCGTGCTGCACCTGGCGCCCCCCGCGCGCGACGGCGGCCCCGCCTGGTGGCGCGACCAGCGCACCACCATGCTGGCGCGGGCCCTGCGGCTGCGGTCCTTGCCCTCGGCCTTCGTCTACGGCTCCACCAGCGGCGTCTACGGCGACTGCGGCGGCGCCCGCATCGACGAAACCCGCGCCGTGCGGCCCGACACCCCACGTTCCCACCGCCGCGTCGACGCCGAACGCGCCGTGCGCTGGCTCGGCCGCAGCGCCGGCGTGCGCGCCAGCATCCTGCGCATCCCGGGCATCTACGCTCCCGACCGCGAGAACGGCACCCCCCGCGCCCGCCTGCAGCGCGGCACACCCGTGCTGCGGCAGGAGGACGACGTCTACACCAGCCACATCCACGCCGACGACCTCGCCCGCGCCTGCATCGCCGCGCTCTACCGCGGCAAGCCGCAGCGCGTGGTGCACGCCGCGGACGACACCGAACTGCGCATGGGCGACTACATCGACCTCGCCGCCGACATCTACGGCATGCCCCGCCCGCCCCGAGTGGCCCGAGGCGAAGCCGAACGGCAACTGCCGCTGCAGCTGCTGAGCTTCATGGGTGAATCGCGACGGCTGGACAACTCCAGGCTGAAGCGTGAACTGAGGGTGCGCCTGGCGCACCCGACGGTACACACCGGCCTGCAAGAAAAGACCGGCTGAAATAAAAGGGATAGAGCAGGGCCCCATTCCAGGGACACCGTGGAACCGGCTCCGCCGGGCCGCCGGTGTCGCCCCCGGAAGGGGGGTGGCGCAGCGACACGAAGCGCGCGAAGCCTGGGGGAGAGCCAAGCCTGGTGCCCGGGGCCGGAATCGAACCGGCACGCCTTGCGGCGGGGGATTTTGAGTCCCCTGCGTCTACCAATTTCACCACCCGGGCAGGGTTCTGAACGAAGCCCAAAATTATGGCACAGTGGCTGGCATGAACTATCCGACGATCGAAGACGCCATCGGCAAGACCCCTCTGGTCGCGCTGCAACGCATCAATGCAGCAGAAAACGCCAGGCGCGGCAACGTGATTCTCGGCAAGCTCGAAGGCAACAACCCCGCCGGTTCGGTGAAAGACCGGCCGGCCCTCTCGATGATCCGGCGTGCCGAGGAGCGCGGCGAGATCAAGCCCGGCGACACGCTCATCGAAGCCACCTCCGGCAACACCGGCATCGCGCTCGCGATGGCCGCGGCCATCAAGGGCTACCGCATGGTGCTCATCATGCCGGAGGACCTTTCGGTCGAACGTGCGCAGACCATGAAGGCCTTCGGCGCCGAGCTCGTGCTCACGCCCAAGAGCGGCGGCATGGAATACGCCCGCGACCTCGCCGAGCAGATGGTGGCCCAGGGCAAGGGCCGCGTGCTCGACCAGTTCGCCAACCCCGACAACCCGCGCATCCACTACGAGACCACCGGCCCCGAGATCTGGGCCGACACCAAGGGCAAGGTCACGCACTTCGTGAGCGCGATGGGCACCACCGGCACCATCACCGGCGTCTCGCGCTTCCTGAAAGAGAAGAACCCTGCCATCCGCATCATCGGCGCGCAGCCGGCCGAAGGCTCGCGCATTCCGGGCATCCGCAAGTGGCCCGCCGAGTACTTGCCGAAGATCTTCGATCCCAGCCGTGTCGACGAGGAAATCAGCGTGAGCCAGAGCGATGCCGAAGAGATGTGCCGCCGCCTCGCGCGCGAGGAGGGCATCTTCGGCGGCATCTCTGCCGCGGGCGCGCTGTGGGCCGCGCTCGAAGTGTCGAAGACGGTGGAGAACGCCACCATCGTCTTCGTGGTCTGCGACCGCGGCGACCGATACCTCTCCACCGGCGTCTTCCCGGCTTAGGCTGCGACCGAACCGGCGTCTGCCCAACGCGAGCAGGCGCCAAAGAAGAAAGAAAAGAGACCCCCATGCCCCACCCCAAGTTCTGCCAGGTCTGCGCCACGCCGCTCGAGTGGATCGCACTGATGGAAGACGGCGGCCCCAAGGAGCGGCTGCGCTGCCCCAACTGCGGCCACACGCACTGGAACAATCCGACGCCCGTGCTCGCGGCCATCGTCGAATACCGTGGCCAGGTGCTGCTGGCGCGCAATGCCGCGTGGCCGGGCAAGATGTTCGCGCTCATCACCGGCTTCATGGAAGCGGGCGAGACGCCCGAGGAGGGCATCGCGCGCGAGGTGAAGGAAGAGACCAATCTCGACGTGAGCGCCACGAAGATCGTGGGCGCCTACGACTTCCAGCGCATGAACCAGGTCATCATCGCCTATCACGTGGTGGCCGATGGCGAGGTGAAGCTCTCGCCCGAGCTGGTCGACTACCGGCTCTACGATCTGCCCGATCTCAAGTGCTGGCCCGCCGGCACCGGCTATGCGCTGGCCGACTGGCTGCGCACGCGCGGGCACGAGCCGGTGTTCTTCACCGCCGCCGAGAACGAGGAGCGCCGCCGCGGCCTCAACCTGCCCCCGGAGCCTGGCAATGCAAGCTGATCGCGAGCTCGACACGCGCGGGCTGAACTGTCCGCTGCCCATCCTCAAGGCGAAGAAGTCGCTCAACGAGATGACGAGCGGCCAGCTGCTGAAGGTGGTGTCGACCGACCCCGGATCGATCCGCGACTTCCAGGCTTTCGCGCGCCAGACGGGCAATGAGCTGATGGAGCAGGAAACCGTCGGCACCGACTTCATCCATGTGCTGAAGCGCCGCTGACAAGGCGCAGGCGACGGAACAAAGAAAAAGGGCCGCGGTTGCGGCCCTTCCTGCATGTGCTCGAAGCTGCGGATTACAGCTTCAGGCTCTTGAGGTACTCGCGGAAATCCGCGCCCACTTCGGGGTGTGCCAGTGCCAGTTCGACCGAGGCCTGCAGGAAGCCTTCCTTGCTGCCGCAGTCGTAGCGGATGCCCTTGTACGAGTAGGCGTAGACCGATTCCTTCTTCATCAGCGCCGCGATGCCGTCGGTCAGCTGGATCTCGCCGCCCGCGCCCTTGGGCTGGTTGCGGATCTCGTCGAACACGCCTGGCGTGAGGATGTAGCGGCCGGCCACGCCCAGGCGCGAGGGAGCCTCTTCGGGCTTCGGCTTCTCGATCATGCGGCTGACCTTCACCAGGCCTTCCTCGATCGCGTCGCCGGCCACGATGCCGTAGCGCTTGACGTGCGCGAGCGGAACTTCCTGCACCGCCAGCAGCGAGCCGCCGAGGCGGCCGAAGGCTTCGGTCATCTGCGCCAGCACGGGCTGGCCGCCGTCGGGGCCGACCATCAGGTCGTCCGCCAGCAGCACGGCGAAGGGTTCGTTGCCGACCAGGTGCTCGGCGCACAGCACCGCGTGGCCCAGGCCCAGCATGCGCGGCTGGCGCACATACGAGCAGGTCATGTCGTCGGGCATGACCGAGCGGGCGATGTTCAGCAGCGCGGTCTTGCCGCTGGCCTCGAGCTGGCTCTCGAGTTCGTAGGCGGTGTCGTAGTGGTCTTCGATCGCGCGCTTGTTGCGGCCGGTCACGAAGATCATGTCGCGGATGCCGGCTGCGTACGCTTCCTCGACGGCGTACTGGATCAGCGGCTTGTCGACCACCGGCAGCATTTCCTTGGGTTGCGCCTTCGTGGCCGGCAGGAAGCGGGTGCCGAAGCCTGCAACGGGAAATACGGCCTTGCGGATGCGGGTCGCGGATGTGGACATGGGCGGTTCAGCGTCTTTCGTCAAAGAGGGGGATGGCAGGATGCGAAACGGCGCGCAGCCGCTCCAAGCATCCTAAACGCCTTCGAAACCCGGAGTCTGTCAGCCGAGGCGTACAAGCTGGTCGCGCAGGCGCTCCAGAGTGGCCGTGAAGTCAGTCAGACGTTTACGTTCCTGCTCGATCACGGCCGGCGGGGCCTTCGCGACGAACGCTTCGTTACCCAATTTCGAGTGCACCTTGGCGATCTCGCCTTCGACGCGCGCCACTTCCTTGCCGATGCGAAGCTTCTCCGCGGCCTTGTCGATTTCCATGTGCAGGCACAGGCGCGCCGCGCCAACCACGGCCACGGGCGCGGCCTCGGCTGCAGCCGACCACGAGGCCTCGTCGTCGAAGACCTTCACTTCCTTGAGCTTGGCGAGCGCCTGCAGCACCGGCGCCGATTCGCGCAGGAAGGCCGCGCCCTCGGCATCGTCGGCCACCGCGTACAGCGGCAGGCGCGTGGCCGGCGACACGTTCATCTCGCCGCGCAGCGTGCGGCACGCATCCACCAGCGCCTTCAACCGCGCCACATATGCTTCGGCCGCCTCGTCGATCTTCTCGGGCTGGCTCTTCGGATACGCGGCGATCATGATCGACTCGCCCTCACGTCCTGCAACCTTCGAAACCTTCTGCCACAGCTCTTCCGTGATGAACGGAATCACCGGGTGCGCCAGGCGCAGCAGCGTCTCGAGCACGCGGATGAGCGTGCGGCGCGTGGCGCGCTTCTGCGCGTCGTCGCCGGTCTGGATCTGCACCTTGGCGATTTCGAGGTACCAGTCGCAGAACTCGTCCCAGGCGAACTGGTAGATCGAGGTGGCCACGTTGTCGAGGCGATATTCCTCGAAGCCCTGGGCCACCTCGGCCTCCACGCGCTGCAGCTTCGACACGATCCAGTAGTCGGCGCGGCTGAATTTCAGGTAGCCATGCGCCTTGCCGCCGACCTTGCAGTCTTCCTTGCTGTGCTCCAGCAGGCCGCAGTCCTGGCCCTCGCAGTTCATCAGCACGAAGCGCGTGGCGTTCCACAGCTTGTTGCAGAAGTTGCGATAGCCCTCGCAGCGCTTGGAGTCGAAGTTGATGCTGCGGCCCAGCGAGGCCAGCGACGCAAAAGTGAAGCGCAGCGCATCGGCGCCGAAGGCGGGGATGCCGTCCGGAAACTCTTTTTGCGTGTTCTTGCGCACGGCCGGCGCCGTCTCGGGCTTGCGCAGGCCCTGCGTGCGCTTGTCCAGGAGCGCGGGCAGTTCGATGCCGTCGATCAGGTCCACCGGGTCGAGCACGTTGCCTTCGGACTTGCTCATCTTCTTGCCCTGCGCGTCGCGCACCAGGCCGTGGATGTACACGTGCTTGAACGGCACCTTGCCGATGAAGTGCTTGGTCATCATGATCATCCGGGCGACCCAGAAGAAGATGATGTCGTAGCCGGTCACCAGCACGGTGGAGGGCAGGTACAGGTCGAGGTCCTGCGTCTTCTCCGGCCAGCCCAGCGAGGAGAAGGGCACCAGCGCCGACGAATACCAGGTGTCGAGCACGTCCTCGTCGCGCACCAGCTTCCTGCCGGGCGCCTTGGCCTGCGCGGCGGCTTCGTCTTCCGCCACGTACACGTTGCCTTCCTCGTCGTACCAGGCGGGAATCTGGTGGCCCCACCAGAGCTGGCGCGAGATGGTCCAGTCCTGAATGTTCTCCATCCAGTGGTTGTAGGTGTTGACCCAGTTCTCGGGCACGAAGCGCACCTCGCCCGACTTGACCACGTCGATGGCCTTCTGCGCGATCGACTGGCCGTCCGCGCCGGGGCGCGTCATGGCCACGTACCACTGGTCGGTGAGCATCGGCTCGACGATGGCGCCCGAGCGCGCGCAGCGCGGCACCATCAGCTTGTGCTTCTTCACCTCGACCAGCAGGCCCAGCGCGTCGAGGTCGGCCACGATGGCCTTGCGCGCCACGAAGCGGTCGAGGCCGCGGTACTTCTCGGGGGCGTTGTCGTTGATGGTGGCGTCGAGCGTGAGCACGCCGATCATGTCCAGCTTGTGGCGCTGGCCGACGGCGTAGTCGTTGTAGTCGTGCGCGGGCGTGACCTTCACGACGCCGGTGCCGAACTCCTTGTCGACGTAGTCGTCGGCAATGATCGGGATCAGCCGGTCCACCAGCGGCAGCTTCACGCGCTGGCCGATGAGATGCTTGTAGCGCTCGTCCTCGGGGTGGACCATCACGGCCGTGTCGCCGAGCATGGTTTCGGGCCGGGTGGTCGCCACGGTCAGCGTGCCGCTGCCGTCTTCCAGCGGATAGGCAATGTGCCAGAGCGAGCCGTCTTCCTCTTCGCTCTCGACTTCGAGGTCGCTCACCGAGGTCTTGAGCACCGGGTCCCAGTTGCCCAGGCGCTTGCCGCGGTAGATCAGGCCTTCTTCGTACAGCTTCACGAAGGTGTGGGTCACGACCTTGGAGAGGTCGTCGTCCATGGTGAAGTACTCGCGGCTCCAGTCCACCGTGTCGCCCATGCGGCGCATCTGCTGGGTGATGGTGTTGCCCGACTTCTCCTTCCACTCCCACACGCGCGCCACGAAGTTCTTGCGGCCCAGGTCGTGGCGGCTGACTTTCTGCTCCTGCAGCTGGCGCTCCACCACGATCTGCGTCGCGATGCCGGCGTGGTCGGTGCCGGGCACCCACAGCGTGTTGTCGCCCTTCATGCGGTGATACCGCGCGAGGCTGTCCATGATCGTCTGGTTGAACGCATGGCCCATGTGCAGCGTGCCCGTCACGTTGGGCGGCGGCAGCTGGATCGCGAACGACTCGGCGCCTTCCTTGGGTTGCTGCGTGCCGCGGAAGCCGGCCTTGGCGTAGCCGCGCTTCTCCCATTCGGGGCCCCAGTGCGCCTCGATGGCGGCGGGCTCGAACGATTTGGAAAGGCTGTCCAGACCAGGCTGGGCGGGAGGGGTGGTGGGTTCGCTCATGGGAAATGCAGGAACGGCCCTTCGGGGGCCGTCGGGGGACACAGGGAGGTAGCCGGCGATTTTACCGGGGCGGCCCCTGTCATGGCCGCCACTGATAATTCCGGCATGCTGTTCCTGCTTTCCCCTGCGAAGTCGCTCGACTACGAAACCCCCGTCCCCTCCGAAATCCCTGCCACCCAGCCCCATTTCGAATCGCCCCGCGGCCCTTCGGTCGAACTCATCAAGCTGCTGCGCGAGAAGTCGCCCCAGCAGATC
This sequence comes from Variovorax sp. 350MFTsu5.1, assembly GCF_048302515.1. NCBI lineage: Bacteria > Pseudomonadati > Pseudomonadota > Betaproteobacteria > Burkholderiales > Comamonadaceae > Variovorax > Variovorax sp. 350MFTsu5.1. Next base: position 1,684,842 of record NZ_CP157620.1, read on the forward strand.
TCCGAGCTCATGAGCCTGTCGGACAAGCTCTCGGCCCTGAACGTGGCCCGCTACGAGGCCTGGTCCAGCAAGAGCAGCCCGAAGAACGCCCGCCAGGCCGCCTTCGCCTTCGACGGCGACGTCTACGGTGGCCTCGACGCCCGCACCCTCACCAAGGCCCAGCTGGCCTGGGCGCAGGACCACGTCTGCATCCTCAGCGGCCTCTACGGCCTGCTTCGCCCGCTCGACCTGCTGCAGCCCTATCGCCTGGAGATGGGCACCCAGTTGGCCAACCGCCACGGCAAGGATCTCTACGCCTTCTGGGGCTCGCGCATCGCCGAGCACCTGAACCAGCGCCTCGCGGCCGACAGCTCGCCGGTGGTGATCAATGTCGCATCGAACGAGTACTTCAAGTCGGTGGACCGGAAAGTGCTCAAGGCCCGTGTGGTCGAATGCGTGTTCGAGGAGTGGAAGGGCGACCGCTACAAGATCGTGAGCTTCTTCGCCAAGCGCGCCCGCGGCCTGATGGCGCGCTGGGCCGCGCAGCACAAGGCCTCCACGCCCAAGGCACTGGAAAAGTTCGACCTCGAGGGTTATGGTTTCGACGCCGATGTGTCCAAACCAGACAGATTGGTGTTCAGGAGAAGGTTGGACTGACCCCCAGTCTTCGCGCACTTCGTGTCGCTGCGCCAACCCCCTTGCAGGGGGCAACACCGGCGGCCTGGCAAAGCCGGTTCCGCGGTGTTCCTGGCATTGGGGGCGTGGCGGTTTTTTCATGTGTTGCGGGGGTGCCGCAACGTGCAGGAGTATTGAGATGTCCCAAGCGATCAGTCCGGAACTGCGCGAGTGGCTGGTAGCCCAGCTCGCAGCCGGGCATTCGGTGCCGGCGCTGCGCGCTTCCATGCGCGCGGCCGGCTGGCACGACGCCGCCGCCGACGTGGCGCTGGCCCAGCTCGAAGCCGGCTTCCCGAACGTGGAAGTCGCGCTGCCCTCCGTGCAGGCGAAGATGCCCGGGCCCGACCTCGACGGCGCGCCGCTGTACATCGATGCGGGCGACCGCCGCGTGCAGGTGCTGCAGACCATGCGGCACCCGCGCGTGGTGGTCTTCGGCAACCTGCTGTCGGCGGAGGAGTGCGAAGGGCTGATCGCCGCCGCGCGCGTGCGGCTTGCGCGCTCGCTCACGGTCGAGACGCGTACCGGCGGCGAGGTGCTCAACGTCGACCGCACCAGCGACGGCATGTTCTTCGAGCGCGGCGAGAACGAGATCGTCGCCCGCGTCGAACAGCGCATCGCAGCGCTGCTGCGCTGGCCGCTCGAATTCGGCGAGGGTCTGCAGATACTGCGCTACGCACCCGGCGCGCAGTACCGTCCGCACTACGACTACTTCGACCCCAACGAGCCCGGCACGCCCACCATCCTCAAGCGCGGCGGCCAGCGCGTCGCCACGCTGGTGATGTACCTGCAGGAGCCCGAGGGCGGCGGCGCCACCACCTTCCCCGACGTGGGCCTCGAAGTGGCCCCGGCGCGCGGCTGCGGCGTGTTCTTCAGCTACGACCGGCCCGACCCCGTCACCCGCACCCTGCACGGCGGCGCGCCGGTGCTGGCGGGAGAGAAGTGGGTCGCCACCAAGTGGCTTCGCGAGCGCGAGTTCAAGTAGCAGGCAGCTCCCGGATGAAAGTCACCGCCAACGGGCTGCAGATCGAAGTCGACGACACCGGGGGCGAGGGCCGCCCCGTCATCCTGCTCATCATGGGCCTGGGCATGCAGCTCGTCGCGTGGCCGACGGCCTTCGTGCAGCAACTGGTGGACGCGGGCTTTCGCGTGGTGCGCCACGACAACCGCGACATCGGCCTGAGCCAGGGCTTCGACCACGCGGGCGTGGGCAACATCGTGTGGGAGACCATCCGCCACCGCCTCGGCCTGAAGGTGCGCTCGCCCTACACGCTGCAGGACATGGCCCTCGATTCGCTCGGCGTGCTCGACGCGCTGGGCATCGAAAGAGCCCACATCGTCGGTGCCTCCATGGGCGGCATGATCGCCCAGCGCATCGCGGCCTTCGCGCCGCGGCGCACGGCCAGCCTCGTGAGCATCATGAGCTCCAGCGGCGCGCGCGGCCTGCCCGGACCGCGCCGCGAGGTCGCCGCCATGCTCATGCGCCGGCCGATGGGCCGCGACGAAGCCGCGCTGGTCGCGCACAGCATCCGGCTGTTGCGGCTCATCCAGAGCCCGGCCTATCCGCAGACCGACGAAGAGCTCTCCGAGCGGCTCGTCTTCAGCATGCGCCGCTCCTATCACCCGGCCGGCCTGATGCGGCAGATGCTCGCCATCGGCGCCGACGACGAGCGCCCCGCGCTGCTGCCGCGCATCCAGTCGCCCACGCTGGTGCTGCACGGCGAGGCCGACGCGCTCGTGCCCATCGCCTGCGGCGAAGACACGGCCCGGCGCATCCCGGGCTCGAAGTTCGTTTCCGTTCCCGGCATGGGCCACGACCTGCCGCCCGAGGTGTGCGACATCGTCGCCCGCCACATCGCACCGTTCGCGCACGCGGCGGATGCCCGAGACACAGCAAGACCATGAGCCACGATCCGCACACCCCACACAACCCGAACACGCCCGAGCAGTCGCAGCTGGGCCGCGCCTCGGCCTACGCCGACCATTACGACCCCACGCTGCTCTTTCCCATCGCGCGCGCCACGCAGCGCGAGGCCATGGGCATCAAGGCTGGCGCGCTGCCGTTCTTCGGCGCCGACCTCTGGAGCGCCTTCGAAGTGAGCTGGCTCAACCTGCGCGGCAAGCCGCAGCTGGCCATCGCGCACTTCACCATTCCCTGCGAGACGCCCAACATCATCGAGAGCAAGAGCTTCAAGCTCTACCTCAACAGCTTCAACAACAGCCAGTTCGCAAGCGTCGACGCGGTGCGCGAGCGCCTGCGCGCCGACCTGTCGGAGGCCGCATGGCGCGGAAGCGACCAGCAGGCCACCATCGGCGTGACGCTGCTCGCACCCGACATGTTCGACCGCGAGCCGGTGCACGAGCTCGACGGCCTCGACCTCGACCGCCTCGACATCGAGTGCAGCCACTACCAGCCCGCGCCCGAGCTGCTGAGCAGCGACGCCACGCAGGCGCCCGTCAACGAAACCCTCACCAGCCGCCTGCTGAAGAGCAACTGCCTCGTCACCGGCCAGCCCGACTGGGGCAGCGTGCAGATCCGTTACAGCGGCCCGCCCATCGACCAGGCCGGCCTGCTCGCGTACATCGTCAGCTTCCGCAACCACAACGAGTTCCACGAACCCTGCGCCGAGCGCATGTTCACGGACATCTGGACCCGCTGCAAGCCGAACAAGCTCGCGGTGTACGCGCGCTACACGCGCCGCGGCGGGCTCGACATCAACCCGTTCCGCACGAGCTGGCCGCAGGCGCTGCCACCGAATATCCGGACCGCGCGGCAGTAGGCCGAGGCCGCCGCCGAAGCCCCTCTTCGGAAACCGCAAACCCGCTGCCGCCCTCGCTGTGGCATTCTGGATTTCGCCCGCGACCCCGCGGGCGAATGAACATCCGGAACAGAGGCAAGCATGGTTGAAGGAAAAGTGGTCGTCGTCACCGGCGCGGGCGGCGGCATCGGGCGCGACATCGCGCTGGCGATGGCGGCGCATGGTGCGAAGGTGGTGGTCAACGACATCGGCGCGGCGCTTGATGGCGCCGGGGGCAGCGCCGGCCCCGCGCAGCAGGTGGTCGACGAGATTCGCGCCGCCGGCGGGCAGGCCGTGCCCAGCACCGACAGCGTGGCCGATGCCGCGAGCGCGGCGCGCATCGTGCAGTGCGCCATCGACAGCTTCGGGCGCATCGACGCGGTGGTGAACAACGCCGGCATCCTGCGCGACCGCTTCTTCCACAAGATGTCGGTCGACGAGTGGGACTCGGTGCTCAAGGTGCACCTGTACGGCGCGTACTACGTGAGCCGCGCGGCCGCCACGCACTTCAAGGAGCAGGAGTCGGGCGCGCTGGTGCACATGACTTCCACCTCGGGCCTCATCGGCAACTTCGGCCAGGCCAACTACGCGGCGGCCAAGCTCGGCATCGTGGCGCTGTCGAAGTCGATCGCGCTGGACATGCAGAAATTCAACGTGCGCTCCAACTGCATCGCGCCCTTCGCCTGGAGCCGCATGATCGGCGCGATTCCCACCGACACCGACGAGCAGCGCGCCCGCGTCGACAAGATCAGGCAGATGACGCCCGCCAAGGTCGCGCCGCTGGCGGTCTACCTCGCGAGCGATGCCGCGGCGGCGGTCAACGGCCAGATCTTCTCGGTGCGCAACAACGAGATCTCGCTCATCAGCCAGCCGCGGCCGGTGCGCTCCATCCACCGCTCCGAGGGCTGGACGCCGCAGAGCATCGCCGAGCACGCCATGCCCGCGATGCGCGCCAGCTTCTTCGATCTCGACCGCTCGGCGGACGTTTTCAGCTGGGACCCGGTCTGAGGACAAACCCGCACAGGGCGGCGAGCGGCCTCATTCGCCGGACAATGCGCGTTTCGCCTTCTCCTTGATACCGGCGCCCGGTGAACCTGCACTTCGACCTGTTCGACCTGAAACTGTTCGTCTACGTGGCGGACGCGCACAGCCTCACGCGCGGCGCGGAGAAGGCCTGCATCTCGCTGGCCGCCGCCTCCACGCGCATCAAGCAGATGGAAGAGGCCGTGGGCGGCAAGCTGTTGCACCGCAGCGCGCAGGGCGTGAGCCTCACGGCGGCGGGGCAGGCGGTGCTCTACCACGCCAAGCGCGTGATGCAGCAGATGGAGCACCTGCGCTGCGACATGCAGGACTTCGGCAAGGGCATCAAGGGCCACGTGCGGGTGTTCGCCAACACCACCTCCATCACCGAATACCTGCCGCAGAAGCTGGCGGGCTTCCTCACGCAGCATCCGGCCGTGCAGGTGGACCTGCGCGAATACCTCAGCGAGGAGATCGTGCGCGCGGTGGCAGACGGCGAGGCCGACATCGGCATCCTCGCGGGCGACGTGCACACGGGCGACTTCGACGCGCGCCCCTTCGGCAGCAACCAGCTCGTGCTGGTGGTGCCCACCAAGCACCGCCTCGCGGGCGCGTCTTCGGTGGCCTTTGCCGACACGCTCGACGAGCAGCATGTGGGCCTGCACCACGGCAGCGCCATCCATCGCTTCCTGCAGCGCAGGGCCGAGCTCGCGGGGCGCGGCTTCAACCCGCGCATCCAGGTCAGCAGCTTCGAGGCCATCTGCCTGATGATCGAGGCGGGCGTGGGCGTCGGCGTGCTGCCGGCGTCGTCGGCGCAGCGGCTGTCGATGGCGATGCGCATTTCGACCGTGGCGCTCAGCGACGCCTGGGCCGAGCGCGAGCTGAAGCTGATCGCGCGCAGCCGCGAGCAACTCCCGGCCTCCGCGCGCGAGCTCTTCGACCACCTCGTTGCGTCATGACGCTCACCCCCAGGCTTCGCGCACTTCGTGTCGCTTCGCCAACCCCCTTGCAGGGGGCAACACCTGCGGCCCGGCAAAGCCGGTTCCGCGGTGTTCCTGACCTCGGCCGTGGCGAGCGAGCGCATCGTGGGCGATACATCGGCTCCTCGAAAAACCTGAACGACGGGGGCGCATGTCGGCCGACCTGAAGTCGCTGCGCCTGTTCGTGGCCGTGGCGGACCACGGCAGCATCAGCGAAGGCGCCAAGCGCTGCCACATCGCGCTGGCCGCGGCCAGCAAGCGCATCTCCGATCTCGAGGCCCGCGCACGGCTGCCGCTGCTGGTGCGCCATGCACGCGGCGTCACGCTCACCTCGGCGGGCCACGGGCTGCTGTTGCATGCGCGCGCCGTGCTCTCGGCCATGGACCGGCTGGGCGCGGAGCTCGACGACTTCCAGAACGGCGTGGCCGGCGTGGTCAGCATCACGGCCAACGCATCGACCATCGCGCAGTTCCTGCCGGCGCAGATCGGCTCCTTCCTGCGGCTGCACCCGGTGCTGAAGATCGACCTGCAGGAGCGCGCCAGCACCGAGGTGGTGAAGGCGGTGCAGGCGGGCCTGGCCGACATCGGCGTGATCGAGGGCAACACGCCCGCCGAAGGCCTCGAATGCCTGCCCTACCGCACCGACGAGCTGGCCGTGGTGGTGGCGCGCGACCATCCGCTCGCGCGGCGCAGGCGCATAGGCGTCGACGAGGTGCTGAGCCACGACCACATCGTGGTGCGCGAAGGCACCGCGCTGCACCGGGTGCTGCTGTCGGCGGCGCTGGAGGCCGGCGTGCCGCTGAAGGTGCGCATGCAGGTGGGCAGCTTCGACATGGTCTGCCGCATGGTGGAGCAGGGCGCGGGCATCGGCGTGCTGCCCTATGCGGCCATCCTGCCGCAGCTGCAGATACTGAAGCTGCGCTGCCTGAAGCTCGACGCGCCCTGGGCCAACAGGCGCCACCTGCTGTGCGTGCGCAGGCAGCAGGAGCTGACGGTGGCCGCGCGCTCGGTGCTGGAGCATCTCGGCCTGCCAGACTGAGGCACCGCATCCGTCGAGGCTTCGCGCCGCGCGAAGCCTCGCTCCCGCCAAAAACGAATTGTTCTCCGGCGGCGTGCGCGCAAAGATGCGCGCTCCAACAAAGGAGACAAGACTTGAAGATCGTTCGCGTCAGCGCCACGCCGCTGAACATTCCCGTCACCATCGACGTGGTCGGCATGAACAAGCAGACCTCGCTGTCGCTGTGCCTCACCGAGATCGAGACCGACACGGGCCTCGTCGGCCACGGCATGACGGCCATCACCGAGGAAGAAATCATCGCCGCCGCCGTGCGCGAGGTGGCGGGCCCCGCGCTGATCGGCGAAGACCCGATGGCCACCGAGCGCCTGTGGGAGAAGCTCTACTGGCTGCTCTCGCCGCGCGGCCAGACCGGCTATGCCAGTCACACGATTGCCGCGCTCGACATCGCGCTGTGGGACATCAAGGCGCGCGCGCTCGGCCAGCCGCTGTGGCGCCTGCTGGGCGGCGCACGCGCGAAGGTGCCGGTGTACGCCACATTCGGCTTCGGCTTCTTCGAGCGCGACCAGCTCGCCGCCGCCGCGAAGCTGTGGGTGTCGCAGGGCTTCCAGCGGCTGAAGATGACCGTGGGCAACCACGCGCTCGCGCGCCGCGACGAGCCGCGCCCGCTCGACGAAGTCATCGCGGAAGACGTGCGCCGCGTCGCCGCCGTGCGCGAGGCCGTGGGCCCCGACGTCAAGCTCTACGTCGACGCCAACTGCGGCCTCGACCTGTTCCACGCCACCGAGCTCGCGCACCGCATCGAGCCCTACGGCATCAGCTTCTTCGAGGAGCCGCTCACGCAGAACGATGTGCGCCAGATGGTCCAGCTGCGCTCGCGCACCCGCATCCCGCTGGCGTGCGGCCAGAACGAGGGCCTGGCCTTCCGCTTCCGCGACCTGCTGGTGAACCAGGCGGCCGACGTGCTGCAGCCCAACGTGACCATCTCGGGCGGCTACTCGCAGGTGCTGAAGATCGCGGGCATGGCGCAGGCCTTCAACGTGCCCATCGACAACGGCGGTGCCTGGCCCTTCCACAACATGCACCTGCACGCGGGTGTGTCGAACGGCGGCCTCGTCGAGTACCACTACGTGGCGGTGCAGATGCTCAAGCAGATCTTCGATGGCCTGCCTGTGCCCGACCAGGGCTGGCTCACGCTGCCCGAGACGCCGGGCCTGGGCTTCGCGCCCAACGCCGAGCGCGTGCGCGAGCTGGCGAAGCTGCCGACCTCGCACGGCAAGGGCAAGGCCTGAGCCACACTTTCTTCCCAAACGACCGGGCCGCGACAGACGGCCGGCGTCCGACCAAAGACAACGGAGACATGATGAAAGCCAGACAAGCGATTCGACCACCCGCGCGCCGCCATGCATTGCGCGCGATGGCCGCCCTCGGACTCATGAGCGCCCTTGCGACGCCCGCGGCCTGGGCCCAGGCCCAGAAGTACCCCGACAAGCCCATCCGCCTCATCGTCGGCTATTCGGCCGGCGGTGGCGTCGACGCGGTGGCGCGCCTGCTCGGCACGCGGCTGTCGAACGTGCTGGGCCAGCAGGTGCTGGTGGAGAACCGCACCGGCGCCACCGGCCTCATCGCCGCCGACTTCGTCGCCAAGGCGCCGCCCGACGGCTACACGCTGATGATGGGCGACAGCGCCTTGCTCGCCGCCAAGCTGCTGCAGCCGAAGATCGCGCTGGACCCGCTCACCAGCTTCAAGCCGGTGGCCGGGGCCTTCATTTCGCCGCTGATGATCGTGGCCGGCAACGACTTTCCCGCGAAGACGCCGGCCGAGCTGGTGAAGGAGCTCAAGGCCAACGCCTCGCGCTACTCGTACGCCACTTCGGGCGTGGGCACGGTGCAGCACCTGGGCTTCGAGATGCTCAAGCAGGCCACCGGCAGCCCCGTGGTGCACGTGCCCTATCGCGGCGCCGCGCAGATCGTGCCCGACGTGATCGGTGGCCAGATTCCGATCGGCGTGGTGAGCGCCACCGCCGGCATGGCGCAGGCCAAGGCGGGCAAGCTGCGCGCGCTGGCGATGATGAACACCGCAAAGCTCGAGGGCGCCGAGAGCGTGCCGCCGCTGGCCGATGCCCTGCCGGGCTTCGACGTGGCGCCGCGCATCTTCGTGCTGGCGCCGGCCGGCACGCCCAACGACATCGTCGACAAGCTATCGGCTGCGGTGAAGTCGGTGCTCGACACGCCCGAGACCGGTGCCGCGGCTGCCGCGCAGGGCACGCTGCGCGCCTACGCCACGCCGGCCCAGCTCGGCAAGGACATGGCGGCGGAAACTTTGCGGTGGAAGAAGATCATCGCCGAGCAGCACATCGTGGCCGAGGGGAGCTGAGCATGGCGCAGCCTCATCTGGGCCTGATCGTGCCGCCGGCGGCGGGCGCGGTGCCGGTGGACGGGCCGCTGCTTTACGGCGAGCGCATCCGCTTCAGCGCGCGCGGGCTGGGCCTAGGAGAAATCTCCACGCGCGGCTATCTGGACGTCATCGACTCCGTGGTCGCGAAGGCCGTTGCGCTCAAGGAAGAGGGCGTTTCCGCGATCTCGCTCATGGGCACTTCGCTGAGCTTCTTCCGCGGCGCGGCCTTCAACCGCCAGCTCGAGATCGAGATGGCGCGCGCCACCGGCCTGCCCTGCACGACCATGAGCAATGCCATCGTCAACGGGCTGCGCCACCTGAAGGTGCGGCGCGTCGCGGTGGCCACGGCCTACATCGACGAGGTCAACGCGCAGCTGCGCGGCTATCTGCAGCAAAGCGACTTCGAGCCGCTGGCGCTCGAGGGCCTTTCCATCTCCGACGTGCAGGCCGTGGGCAAGGTGCCCACCAGGGCGCTGGTGGACCTGTGCGTGAAGGTGTTCGAGGCGCAGCCGGGCGCCGACGGCATCCTGATCTCCTGCGGCGGGCTGGTCACGCTCGACGCGGTGCGCGAGGTGGAGGAGCGCCTGCAGGTGCCGGTGGTGTCCAGCTCGCCCGCCGGCTTCTGGGACCTGGTGCGCACCGCGGGGCTCGATGCGCGTTCGCCGGGCTGCGGCCGGCTCTTCGCCTGGACCGCGCCGGCCTGATCCCCCTCAGGCCAGCCAGCGCCCCACGCGCGGCGTGTCGGCCAATTGCCAGATGCGCCGGCACAGCGCCTTGGCCTCGTCGGCCGTGGCGCCTTCGCCGTAGTGCGCGAGGCGCTGCATCTTGTCCTCGATCTCGGCGCGGCTCAGGCTGTTGCCGGGGTCGCCCTTGGGCTCGTCCACGCGGCCCTGCAGCGTGCGCCCGTCGGCGGTCTGCACGCTGACCTTGCCGATCCAGCGCGCGGGGTAGGCGGTGTCGACCTCATCGTCGAGCTGCATCGTTACCTTCTCGCGGAAGGCCGAGACCTCGGGCGCGAGGAAGTCGCGGTCGAACTCGCCCAGGCCCGCTCGGCCGTGCACCGCGATCAGGCCCAGCACCGTGCCCATCGAGAACTTGCCCTGGTGCACCGTGGCGGGCACGTCCACGCGGCCCAGCACGTCGATGGCGCCCTGGTGCACGTGCGTGGTCACGCGCGACACGTCGGCGGGCTTCAGCTTGTTCTGCGTCATCACCTGCAGCAGCGCGTCGGCGGCGGGGTGGGTGTGGCGGCAGGAGGCGTGGTACTTGAAGGAGGTCTCGGCCAGCGTCCAGCGCGTGCCCAGGCCGTCGGTGAGCCTCGCCGGGTCGGCGTCGCTGGACATGCCCACGCCGAGCCCCTGCGCGCCTTCGAGGATCTTCGCGGCGCCGGTGAAGCCGTCCTGCGCGAGGTAGGCAGACATCAGGCCGCTGGCCGCTGCGTGCGCGCAATGCAGCTGCTTCGAGTCGGCCGCGTCGCGCAAAAATTCCCACACACCGGCCGACTGCGTGCCGGCCGAGCCGAAGGCGTGCAGCATCTGCTGCGGCGTGAGTTCCAGTAGCCGGCCCACGGCTGCTGCGGCCGCGAGCGTGCCCGCCGTCGCGGTCGTGTGGAAGGTCTTGTAGTGCGAGCGGCCGAGGAATTCGCCGACCCGGATTCCGACTTCATAGCCCGCGACCACCGCCGTGAGCAGCTGCGCGCCGCTCGCGCCGATGCTCTGCGCCACGGCCAGCGCGGGCGCGATGACGACTGCGGCCGGGTGGAAGACGGAGCCGTTGTGCACGTCGTCCTGCTCCACGAAATGCGAGGCCGCCGCGTTGACCAGCGCCGCGAATACCGGCGAGGTCGTGCGGCGCGAGGTCAGCAGCTCGCTGGGCCCGTCGGCGGGGCCCATCATCTGCGCGAAGCGCTCGATGCTGCGCACCGGCCGCGCCGTGCGCGCGGCGAGCACGGAGCCCAGCCAGTCGAGCATCAGGTCCTCGGTGCGGCGCAGCACGGGGGCGGGGATGGCGTCGAACTTCAGTTCGGCGGCGAAGGTGGCGAGCACCTTGCTCGGATGATCGCCAGCGGTGGATGTCATGAATGATCCTTTCGTGGAATGCCGCGGAACCGGCTTTGCCGGGCCGCAGGCGTTGCCCCCTGCAAGGGGGTTGGCGAAGCGACACGAAGTGCGCGCAGCCTGGGGGTTGGTCAAAAGGAACGGGGAAGGCCGAGCATGTGCTCCGCCACGTAGCTCAGGATCAGGTTCGTCGAGATCGGCGCCACCTGGTAGAGCCGTGTCTCCCTGAACTTGCGCTCGATGTCGTATTCGCAGGCGAAGCCGAAGCCGCCGTGGAACTGCAGGCAGGCGTTGGCCGCCTCCCAGCTCGCCTTGGCCGCAAGGTATTTCGCCATGTTGGCCTGCGCGCCGCAGGGCTGGTGCGCGTCGAAGAGGCGGCACGCTTCGTAGCGCATGAGGTTCGCTGCCTCCACCTCGATGAACGACTCGGCGATGGGGAACTGCACGCCCTGGTTCTGCCCGATCGGCCGACCGAACACCACGCGCTCCTTCGTGTACTTCGTGACCCGGTCGATGAACCAGTAGCCGTCGCCGATGCACTCGGCTGCGATCAGCGTGCGCTCTGCGTTCAGCCCGTCGAGGATGTACTTGAAGCCCTGGCCTTCCTCGCCGATCAGGTTCTCGGCCGGGATCTCCAGGTTCTCGAAGAACAGCTCGTTGGTCTCGTGGTTGACCATGTTCAGGATGGGCCGCACCTCCAGCCCCTTGCCGATGGCCTCGCGCAGGTCGACGATGAAGATCGACATGCCCTCCGACTTCTTCTTCACATCCGGCAGCGGCGTGGTGCGCGCCAGCAGGATCATCAGGTCGGAGTGCTGGATGCGCGAGATCCATACCTTCTGGCCGTTGACGACGTAGCGGTCGCCCTTCTTCACGGCGGTGGTCTTGATCTTCGTCGTGTCGGTGCCGGTGGTGGGCTCGGTCACGCCCATGGACTGCAGGCGCAGTTCGCCGTTGGCGATCTTCGGCAGGTAGGCGCGCTTCTGCGCCTCGCTGCCGTGGCGCAGCAGCGTGCCCATGTTGTACATCTGGCCATGGCAGGCGCCGGAGTTGCCGCCGCAGCGGTTGATTTCTTCCATGATCACCGAGGCCTCGGTCAGGCCCAGGCCCGAGCCGCCGTACTCCTGCGGAATCAGCGCGGCCATCCAGCCGGCCCTGGTGAGCGCGTCGACGAAGTCGGCGGGGTAGCCGCGCGCCTCGTCGACCTTGCGGAAGTAGGCGTCGGGAAACTGCGCGCACAGGTCGCGCACCGCATCGCGGATGTCGGGAAAGTTCTTGTCGTTGGCGTTGTTCATCGATTTCTGCTCAATCCTGGCGGGGGCCGCCCGCTTCCTTCTCCACGCGCTGCCAGATCTCGATGGCCATCGGGTCGTCGATCTCTTCCAGGATGTGGCCCACGAGGCCGATGGCGCGCGCCATCACGCCGAACCCGCGGATGATCTTCCAGGGAAAGCCGAACTCGGCCGCGATCGCGCCGATGGCACCTGTCGCGTTGATCGGCAGCGACTTGCCCGAGACGCGCTCGGCCTCTTCCTGCACGGCCTGCATCAGCGCGACGTAGTGCGTGGAAAGCCCGTTCTCCGCCGCGATCTGGAAGAGCCGCGGCGTGCGCGGGTCGACGGGCTTGTGCAGCGGGTGGCCCAGCCCCGGCACGATCAGCTTGCGCGCGCGGTGGTCGGCCACGATGTCCTTCGCCATGTCGGCCAGCGGGCGCGAGGGCTTCTCGCCGAAGGGGATCGCCTCGTAGAGCATCTTCGCGGCGCCTTCGGTGCTGCCGACGAATACCGTGCCCAGCCCGCACAGGCCCGCCGCCACGGCCGCCTGCAGCGCCTCGGGCGCGCCCGCGTAGGTGAGGCGGGCAGCCAGCGCGCTGGGTGTGACGCCGTGCTCCACCAGCGTGACGACGATGGCGTTGAAGGTCACCGACTCCTGCGGCGTGGGAATGCGCCCCGTCAGCTCCAGGAAGGCCATGTCGCCCAGGTTGAGGTGGCCGAGGATCTCCGAGGGCAGGTCGCGTCCGCGCACGGTGATCCTGTCGGGCGTGCTGTGGCCCAGTTCCGTGTGCAGGGATTTCTTGATCTTGGTGGTCATGGGCCGAATCTAGCCCGCACGCGCGCGCAGCGGCTCTCTGATTGCGAAACCCTCCCTTCGGCAAATGCAAATGCCGTTTTGCGGGGCCTTCTGTCACGCTGCGGCGATGGATCTGGAATCACTTGCCGCAGTGCGCGAATCGGCGCTGGACTATTTCAATCGCAGTCATGCCCTGCAGCGCCGGCGCAAGCGCATGGAGCGCCCCGGCGGCGATGAGGCCGACGAGGCCGAGGGCTGGCAGGACATCGCCGCGCTCGGCTGGACCGGCATGCTGGCACCCGAATCGGCCGGAGGGCTGGCGCTGGGCCTCGATGGCGCGGCCGAGATCTTCAGCGCGGCCGGCGAGCATGCGGCACCCGAGCCGCTTTTGGCCGTGGCCGGCCTTGGCGCGCTGCTGCTGGCGCGGCTGGACACGCCCGGTGCGAACGCGCTGCTCGCCGAACTGGTCGGGGGGCGCAGCCTGCCCGCACTCGCGTGGCAGGAGAGCGCGGGCGACCTGAGCGCGGTGCCGCTGGCCTGCGGCTGCGAGCGCCGCCCTGGCGGCGGCGTGCTGCTGCAGGGCGAGAAGCTCATGGTGCTGCCCGGCGCGGCCGCCAGCGGCTGGCTGGTGTCGGCGCGCGGCGACGACGACGCCGTGCTGCTGTGGGTGCCGCGCGGAACCGCCGGCGTCAGCGAAACACCCGTGCCGCTGATCGACGGCAGCCAGGCCTCGAACCTGCGCTTCGAGCAGGTCGCGCTGCCGGCCGGTGCGGTGCTGGCCGAGGGGCCGGCCGCGCAGGAGGCGCTGCGCCATGCGCTTGCGGCGGGCCAGATATTGCAGTCGGCCGAGCTGCTGGGCGCGGGGCAGGCCATGCTCGCGCAGACCCTGGCCTACCTGCGCACGCGCTCGCAGTTCGGCAAGCCCATCGGCAGCTTCCAGGCGCTGCAGCATCGCTGCGTCGACATGTTCATCCACCTCGAAGTGGCGAAGGCCACGCTGGACGAGGTGCTCGGACTGGCCGCGCAGGGCCTGCCGGCGCAGCGGCTGGAGGCCGAGGCCAGCCGTGCCAACGCGCGCTGCACCGCCGCCGCGCTGCAGGCTTCGCGCGCGTCGGTGCAGCTGCATGGCGCCATCGGCTACACGCAGGAGTGCGACCTGAGCCTGTTCTACAAGCGCGTGCTGTGCCTCTCGGCATGGCTGGGCAACGCGAGCGCGCATCAGCGCAGGCATGCCGTGCTGTCGGGCGATGCAGAGGTCGCACCGGGCGTGGCCGAGTGGAGCGGCGAGTTCCCGCGCACCGCCGACTGGTCTTCGATGCCCGAGACCGACTTCCGCCGCATGGTGCGCGCCTTCCTGCAGCAGCGCTATCCGCAGCAGCTGCGCTACCTCTCGCACCGCGCACGCTGGAGCGAGATGCGCGAGTGGTATCTCACGCTCTCGGCCCAGGGATGGATCGCGCCCGCATGGCCTCGGTCGCACGGCGGCATGGGCCTGCCTGCAGACAAGCTCATCGCGTGGATCGAGGAGCTGGAGCAGTACGGCGTGGCGCGCGCGCCCGACCAGGGCATCGTGATGATCGGGCCGCTCCTGATCCAGCACGGCACTCAGGAACAGCAGCAGCGCTTCCTGCCGCGCATCCTCAGCGGCGAGCATGTGTGGTGCCAGGGCTATTCGGAGCCCAACGCCGGCTCCGACCTCGCTGGCCTGCGCACCGAGGCGATGCCGGCGCGCGACGCGCAGGGCGAGCATTTCGTGGTCAACGGACAGAAGATCTGGACCACGCTCGCGCAGGACGCCAACCACATCTTCATGCTGGTGCGCACCGACAAGGACGCGCGCAAGCAGGAGGGCATCAGCTTCCTGCTGTGCGACCTGCGCACGCCGGGCATCACCATCCGTCCGATCCACACACTGGCCGGCGAGCCGGAGTTCTGCGAAGTGTTCTTCGACAACGTGCGCGTGCCGGCCGAGAACCTCGTGGGCAAGCTGCACGGCGGCTGGACGATCGCGAAGGCGCTGCTGGGTTTCGAGCGCATCTTCCTCGGCAGCCCCAAGCAGTCGCAGTACGCGCTGGGGCAGCTTGCGCGGCTGGCGCAGGCGCGGCGGCTGTTTGCCGACCCGGTGTTCGCACAGCGCTTCGCGGCGCTGCGGCTCGACGTGCTCGACCTCTCGGCCGCCTACACCGGCTTCGCGAACATCGTGCGCGCGGGCAGGCCGCTGCCGGCTTCGGTGTCGCTGCTGAAGATCTGGGCGAGCGAGACCTACCACCGCATCGGCGCGCTGCTGGTCGAGGCGGGCGAGGAGCAGGGGGCCGTGGCCGGCGACCAGGTGCTCGACGGCCAGACCTTCAACGTGCTCTCGCCGCTCATCGGCTCCACCGCCGCAATGATCTACGGGGGCACGAACGAGATACAGCGCAACATCCTCGCGCGGCAGGTGCTCGACCTGCCCGCCTGAGCGACGCGGCGCCGAAGAAATACACAAAAGGAGACAACGCTCATGACTTCCATCGACCTATCGCGCCGCCACATCTTGTCAGCGCTGGCGGGCAGCGCGGCGCTGGCCGCATTGCCTTCGCGCGTGTTCGCGCAGCAGCCATTGCCATCGCTCGTCAAGCTGGTGGTCGGCTATTCGGCCGGCGGCCCGGTGGACGGCGCGGCACGCCTGCTGGCGCCCGCGCTGAGCCAGGAGCTGGGCACGCAGGTGATCGTGGACAACCGCCCCGGCGCCAGCGGCTCGCTGGGCGGCGACGCGGTGGCCAAGGCCGCGCCCGATGGCGCCACGCTCTTCTTCGGCGCGAGTCCGACCATCACCATCAACCCCAACGTGCAGCGCCACATGGCCTTCGACCCGATGAAGGACCTCGCCCCCATCGCGCCGCTGGTGGACTACACCAACGTGCTGGTCATCAACAACGATGTGCCGGTGCGCAGCGTGGCCGAGCTGCTGGCCTATGCGAAGGCGCGGCCGGGCAAGGTGTTCTACGGCTCGGCGGGCGTGGGCGCCTCCAACCACCTCAGCGGCGCGCTGCTGGAGAAGATGGCCGGCGTGCAGCTCACGCACGTGCCCTACAAGGGCAGCGCACCGGCACTCGCCGATGTGATGGCAGGCACCGTGACCATGATGTTCGACATCATCGCCACCTCCAAGCCCTTCATCCAGTCGGGCAAGGTGCGCGCGCTGGCCGTCACCTCGCGCCAGCGCAACCGCATGCTGCCGGATGTGCCGACGATGGTCGAGTCGGGCGTGGCCGGCTACGACGTGGGCGGCTGGTTCGGCTTGTACGGGCCGGCGCGCATGGAGCCGGCGCTGGTCGCGCGCATGAACGCCGCCGCGCGCAGGATGCTGGCGCGCGAGGACATCGCGAACCGTCTGCGCGAGCAGGGCTACGACGTCTGGTCGGGCGCACCCGAGGTGCTGGCGACCAAGGGCAAGGCCGACCGGCAGCTGTGGGCGACGGCGTCCAAGGGCATCGAGGCCGAGTGAGCATGCAGAGAATCCACCATCTGCTCGAAGAGCGCGCGGCGCGCACGCCCGACGCGGTGTTTCTCCATGAGCCCGGCGGCACGACGACCTATGCGCAGCTGCAGTCCATGGCCGGCGCCGCCACGCAGGACCTGCTGGACGCCGGCGTACGGTCGACCGACCGCGTGCTGCTGGTGGCGGAGAACTGCGCCGCGCACATCGCGCTCATCATGGCCTGCAGCCGCGTGGGCGCGTGGTCGTGCGGCGTGAATGCTCGCATGTCGCCGGGCGAGATCGCGGCCATCGCCGAGCGTGCCGACGCGCGCCTGTGCTGCTACACGACCGTCGCATCCGAAGCCGCCGCAAGGCACGCGCACGGCGCCGGTGCGAGGCAGACTTCGCTGGAGGGCGTGATGCGCTCGGCCACCCGCGAAGACGCGCGCACCGAACCCGACCCGGCGCTGGCCGACACGGCCGCCATCATCTTCACCTCCGGCACCTCGGGCACGCCCAAGGGCGTGATGGTGTCGCACCGCGGCCTGCTGCACTTCGGGCGCGTGTCGGCGCGGATTCGCGCGCTGGAAGGGCGCGACCGCGTCTACGCCTTCCTGCCGATGACGCACATCTTCGGCATCGGCACGGTGCTGATGGCCGCGCTCACCGGGGGCGCGTCGCTGGTGCTGCGCGGCAGCTTCTCGCCGGCCGACGTGCTGCGGGCGCTGGCGCAGGAGCAGGTGTCGAACCTGCTCGGCCCGCCGACGATGTATGCGCGGCTGCTCGCGCACATCGAGGCCGAGCATGCGGTGCCGCGCTTTCCGCACCTGCGCTACGTCTACACAGGCTCGGCGCCGCTCGATCCTGCGCTCAAGCAGCGCGTGGAGCGGCTCTTCGGGCAACCGCTGCACTACGGCTACGGGCTGTCGGAGTACGCGGGCTCGGTGTTTCTCACGCGCACCGAGGCTCCGCGCAGCGATACCTCCGCCGGGCATGCGGTGGAAGGCGGCGAGGCGCGTATCGTCGGCCCCGAAGGCAACGACGTGGCCCAGGGCGACACCGGCGAGATCTGGCTGCGCGGCCCCGGCCTCATGCTCGGCTACTTCCGCGACGCGGCCGCCACCGCGCAGGTGATGCGCCCCGGCGGCTGGTACGCCACCGGCGACCTGGGGCGCTTCGGCGAGGACGGCGCGCTCTTCGTGGTCGGGCGGCTGAAGGAAATGATCATCCGATCGGGCTTCAACGTGTACCCGGCGGAGATCGAGGCGGTCATCGGCCGCTTCGAGGGCGTGCACCTGTGCGCGGTCATCGGCGTGCCCGAGGCCGACGGCAACGAGCAGGTGGTCGCCTTCATCGAGCCGAAGCCGGGCGCGGCGCTCGACGAGGCGGCGCTGCGCGCGCACCTGGCCGAAAACCTGTCGCCCTACAAGCGCCCCGCGCGCATCGAGCTGATCGACGCGATGCCGACCACGGCCAACGGCAAGCTGCTCAAGCGAGAGCTGCGGGCGCGCTGCGTGCCGGCCGCCGGCTGACCCGCTCAGCCGAAGATCGCCGCGTGGCCCTTGCGCGTGTCCATGTACTCGCGCATGCGGGCGATGCGGCCTTCGCGCAGCTCGAAGACGAAGCAGTAGTCGTTGTCGTAGGGCTTGCCGCCGGCCAGCGTGGCCTGCATGCGCTCCTCGAGGATCACGGTGTCGCCATCGCACCAGAGGTGCGAGAAGCTCACGGCCACGTCGGCGACGAAGAGCCTCGGAAAGTCGTCGGCCAGGAAACGCGCGATGGCGGCCGGTCCGATCATGTGGTCGGGCACGCCGAGCGCCACCGCGGTCGCGTTGCCCCGGGGCGCGAGCCATTCGGCGTCTTCGGTGAAGACAGCCTCGATGCGCTGCCGGTCGCGGCTCGCGAAGGCTTTCCATGCGTCGGCGACGGCTTGCTTGTTCTGTTCGGATGTCATTTCGTGCGCAGCGGCAGTTGGTGTGGCCCGAAGCTAAGGGCAGGCACGGGCGGCGGCGCGCCGCTTCCGGACATCTCCAACCGGGCCGCCTCGGATTTTTCCTGCAAGCGGGTGCGCCGCCGTCCGCCAGAAGGAGCCGCGCGGGCGTCTCAAGGTGAAGCCTTCTGCAAAGCAAACACAGGAAACACACCATGGCCGATGACCTGACAAAGCGCGGACCGCAGGATGCCGCCCGCATCAACGTGAACGAGGCGCACGAGGTGCGCTACTGGACCCAGACGCTGGGCGTGACCGAGGCACAGCTGCGCTCGGCCATCGCGGCGGCGGGCGTCGAGGTGAAGGACGTGCGCGCCTACCTCGGCAAGCCCTGAGCCCGAGCCCTGAACTCCGCGAAAAGGCGCGGCTGCAGCCAATGGCCGCCCTGTGAGGGGCGCAATCACGGTAGGCACCCTCCTACACCTGTGGGCGGGCGTGTACTTCATACTTGTTACCAGATCGTTTCTGGAGGCAAGCTGCTCTTGATCCTGCCGATGTTGAACCCGAATCCCGTGGCGGCTGCGCGATGAAATCCTCACCAAGTGCGCGCAGCTGGATTGCCGCCGGCGTGCGCCACGAACTTCTCACCCGCGCACTGCCGGCCCTGCGGCACGACATGGCAGCCCCGGTCTCGGTGATCCGCATGGCGCTGCTGATGCTCAAGCGGCAGATCGGCGCCCCCACCGTCGACGCCGCGGCCTGCGAGGAGCGGGTGGGGCTGATCGACAACCAGGTCTCCGAACTGGTGGAGGCGATCCGCTCGCTGCGCGACTGGGAGCTGGCCACCGTCGACGACGGCATCACCCGCAGCGCGCTGGTGTCCCAGTGCGTGACGCTGATGCGCTCGGCCTTCGACCTGCACGGCGTGGCGCTCGAAACCGACGAGTCGCTGACCCCTTCGGACGACGAGCACCGCTGGCCCGCCGCGGCGGCCCTGCGCTACCTGTTCCTTGGCGCGATGGGCTACCTGCATGACGGCGCGGACGAGGCGGGCACCATCCGCATCGAGGCCGATGGCGCCAATGCGCTGCGGCTCACGGCGCTGCCGCGCGAGCCGGGTGCCACAGAGGCCGTGCTCGACGCGCACCGCGCGCCGCGCGCGCTGGCCATCGATGCCGTGGCGCTGCAGAACCTCGCGGAAGACCTGGGCTATGCGGTGGCGCTCGATGCCGCCAGCGTGCGCCTGGTGCTCGCCACGCGGACCTGAGTTTTCCCGCTCTTTCTTCCGGCGGCTGCGGCGGTGCGCCGTTGCTCGCGCCGGTGCGCCTTCAGGAACGACAACAGCCGGCGCTCCGCCACGTAGAGCCCGCGCGAGGGCCTCGCCTTGTTGCTACCGCCGATCTTCTCGAACAGCGCGGCGGTGGCCTCGTCGCCGTCCGACAGGGCACTGCCCAGGGCCAGCACCGCCGGGTGCACGTAGGCCTTCTTGCACACGGCGGGCGTGTTGCCCAGCTGCTTGGCCACGGCGCCCAGGATGTCCCTGGCGCTGTAGCGGCTGCCGTCGGCGGCGGTACGGCCGGGCTCGCAGGCCAGTCGGGTGAGTTCCAGTGCCTGCACCGTGCCGTGCCAGGTGCGGAAGTCCTTCGCGGTGAAGCGCTCGCCGCCGGCGGCCTCGGCCAGGTAGTCGTTCACGTCGGTGGAGGAGACGCCGCGCAGTTCTCCTTCTTCGCCGTTGCCTTCGTCGCCGGCGTCGACGTACTGGAAGAGCGCCTGCCCAGGCAGTTGCTGGCATTGCCGCACCACCTTCGCCACGCGCGGATCGTCCAGCTGGGCCTCATGCATCACGCCGCTCTTGCCGCGAAAGCGCAGCCTGAGAGCCTGCCCCTTCACCGCCGCGTGCCGGGTGCGCAGCGTGGTGAGTCCGAAGGAGCCGTTGCTGCTCGCGTATTCCTCGTTGCCCACGCGCAGCAGCGTGGTGTCGAGCAGGCGCACCAGCGCCGCGAGCACCTGCGCGCGGCCGGGCGCCTTGCGGCCCGGGGGCAGCCGCAGGTCGCGCGCCACGCGGGCGCGGATGCCCGGCAGCGCGAGCGCGAAGGCTTCGAGCCGTTCGAACTTGGTCTCGTCCTGCATCGAACGCCAGTCGGCGTGGTAGCGGTACTGTTTGCGTCCCCGCGCGTCGATGCCGGTGGCCTGCAGGTGGCCGTTGGGCAGGGGGCAGATCCACACCTGGGTGTAGGCCGGCGGAATGGCCAGCATCCGGATGCGCGAGAGTTCGTCCGTATCGCGCACCCACCTGCCGCGGGCGTCGCGGTAGCGGAAGCGGTCGCCGTGCTTCAGGCGGCGGATGCCGGGCATGTCGGGGTTCACGTAGACCAGGCCGTTGGCGATGGGCGTCGGCTTCGACGCAGGCTTGGGATTCGATGGCGAAGAAGAGGATGAGGCCGGCATGGGGCTTGCGTGGTGGCGGTACACCGAGCTTTTGCCAGCACCGACAATCGCCGGGTGTAGGACGCCGCAGGCGCCGGCGGTGCGCCGGGCGCTTGCGGCTCCAGTCCTTCCGTCTTGTCCGCAGTTTTCCTCTCTCACCGGGGTTCAGAATGAGTTCGTCCAAGTCTTCTCTTTTCGCCGCCCGCTGGCTGGCCGTGCCCGCCGCGGCGCTGCTCTTCACGGCCTGTGCTTCCACGCCCAGCACTTCCACCACGACCGCCGCGGCGCAGGCTCCGGCCGCGCCAGTGAAGGTCAAGGTCTTCGTCGCCGCCATGTTCGAGATCGGCAAGAACACCGGCGACCGCGCCGGCGAGTTCCAGCACTGGTACGAGCGCTACTGGAAGGACGCCAAACCCATCGCCGTGCCCGGCGCGCTGCAGCCCGTGTACTGCAACGCCGACGGCGTGTGCGGCTCGGTGCTGGGCATGGGCAAGGTGAATTCGTCTTCGTCGATGCAGGCCATCCTGCTGAACCCGCAGTTCGACTTCTCGCAGAGCTACTACGTCATCTCCGGCGTGGCCGGCACGCCGCCCTCGCGCGGCACCATCGGCGAGGTGAGCTGGGCCACCTGGCTGGTCGACTACGACCTCGGCCACCGCTGGGCACCCGAGGAGAACAAGCCCGGCGAGCCCACCTTCATGCCGCGCAAGGGCTATGAGGAATACCGCCGCTTCAGGCTCAACCCCGACCTCGTGGGCTGGGCCATGAAGCTCTCGGCCGACACGCCCCTGAAGGACTCCGAATCGGCCCGCAAGTACCGCCTGCGCTACCCCGACGCGGCCGCGCGCCGCGCCCCCTTCGTCGGCACCGGCACCCACATGACCGGCGACACCTTCTTCCACGGCCCCGGCATGTCGAAGCAGGCGCAGTACATCGCCAAGCTCTACGGCGCCGACGACTACGTCATCACCGAGATGGAAGCCGCAGCCATCACCCTCGTCATCAAGCGCACCCACGGCACCGACCGCGTGATGAGCCTGCGCGGCGCCGTCAACTTCGACCAGGGCAACCCGAAGGAAACCACGCTGCAGCACCTCGACCCGGCTCCGGGCGAGACGGCAGGCGGCTTCGCCGAGACGGTGGAGAACATCGAGCTGGTGGGCTCGCGCGTGGTCGACCACATCGTCGCAAACTGGACGAAGTGGTCGGGCGGGGTGCCGAAGCCCTGAGCGTGACGGGCGATCCCGCCATGTGGCTGGCCGTGCAGAGCATCCGCTGCCTCTGGACGAAGGCTGGGCGCGATGCGGAGCACGGCAGGCGGCGCGGACAGGCGCCGATGCGCCTGCCTCTCACCGGGCTCGAGGCGCAGCTGCTGCAGCTACCCGTTGCGGGCGGCATGCTGTGGCAGGAGATCTCGTTGCGTTCCGACGGCGGGGCGTTCGAGAACCAGCCCGTCGCGCCGGCCGCCTGGAAGTCATGGAATGCGCAGCAGCTGCGCGAGCAGGGTTATGAATGGCACGCGCAGCCGGGCGGCATGGCCATCGGCTGGTGGCACGCCGGCGGGGTGCGGCACACAGGTCAGCCGCAACCGCTGGGTGTACTGCGGCCCGGCCAGTGGCTGCGCGTGGTGACGCACCGGCGCACCAACGGATGGGATCACTGGGCCTGGGAGAAGCGCGTGACCAACCTCATGTGCGTGGACCGCACGCATGCGCTCGACGTCTTCGCGAGCACGCCGCCGGTGCGCGTGATCGACGAGGAGCCACACCTCTACTGACTTCTACCGGATCGCGCCGGGCGGCGCCGGCTTCATGTGCCACGTCACCATGAAGTCGAACGGCGTCCAGCGACTCACGGTGACGCCTGAGCCTCGCAGGCCGCGGCCGGTCCAGGTGTTGCAGGTCTCGAAGAGGTTGTAGCCGCCTTCGGCCTCGTAGAAGGCGTCCTGGTCGTCGTAGTGCGCGCCTGCGATGGGCGTGGCCTTGCCCGATGGCAGGGCGGCGCGCACGTAGGCGGCGAGCTGCGCGTACTGGGCCTGCGTGAGCGGCAGCGCGAAGGCGCCTTGCCCGAGCTGGCTGCGCCGCAGGTAGCTCACATGAAGCAGCGCGCGGTTGCCTCCGACCAAGGCGCCGAGCGCGCGCGATGCGGTCAGGTCGGCCCAGGTGGGGGTGTTCAGGTAGAACTCGCGGTCGCCCCAGCCGATGGCGATGAGCTCGGCGTCGGGCGGTGGCGCCTTGAAGTCCGAAAGCGGAAACAGCTGGGGCCAGTCGATGGTGGCGGAACGCACAGGGAACACGTAGTCGGTATGCACGCCGTTGCTCAGCACCCAGGCCTGCACTTCGGCCCTGGCGCTCTCCGGCGGACCGGGGTTGGCGGGCCAGAACACCAGCGCGCAGGCCGTCGCCACGTACAGGCCCACCAGCGCAATGAAGCCCAGCAGCGTGAAGGCGATGCGGCGCAGCCAGCGTCGGACCATCGCGTACTCAGAAGAGCGAAGCGGTGGTCGCCACCGGTTCGGCCGCCGCGCGGTGCGCACCGGAGCCGGCGGGCGCCAGCGCCTCGGGGCTGCCGGCCTTGGCCAGCGCGCCCACGCGCACGCCCAGCAGCCGCAGCGGGCGCTCCAGCGGCACGCGTTTCAGGCACAGGCCGCCGGTCTGGCGAATGGTCTTCGCGTCGTCGGTGAAGCGGTCGATGGTCTGGTCGCGCGTGGCGATCCTGAAATCGTCGTAGCGCAGCTTGATGCCGATGGTCTTGCCCACGTAGCCCTTGCGCTGCAGGTCGGCGGCCAGCTGCTCGCACAGCTGCGTGAAGATCGCGCCCAGCTCGGCGCGGTCGCGCACCGCGTGCAGGTCGCGGTCGAAGGTGGTCTCGCGGCTCATCGACACGGGCTCGCTCTCGGTCACCACCGGGCGGCTGTCGCGGCCCCATGACACCTCGTGCATCCACGCGCCGGTGGCCTTGCCGAAGTTGGCGACGAGCCAGTCGCGGTCGCGCGCCGCGAGCTGGCCCACGGTCTCGATGCCGAAGCGCTTGAGCTTCTCGTCGGCCTTGGGGCCGATGCCGTTCACCTTGCGGCAGGGCAGGGGCCAGATGAGCTTTTCCAGGTCGTCCTCGTAGACGACAGAGATGCCGTTGGGCTTGTTGAACTCGCTCGCCATCTTGGCGATGAGCTTGTTGGGCGCAACGCCGATGGAGCAGGTGAGCCCGGTGGCGTCGAAGATGGCCTTCTGCAGCAGCCGCGCCAGCGAGCGCCCGCCCTCGCGCTGGCCGCCGGGCACGTCGGTGAAGTCGATGTAGACCTCGTCCACGCCCCGGTCTTCCATGAGCGGCGCGACCTCCAGGATGATCTTCTTGAAGGCGCGCGAGTAGCGGCGGTACTCGTCGAAGTCCACCGGCAGGATGATCGCCTGCGGGCACAGCTTGGCCGCCTTCATGAGCCCCATCGCCGAGCCCACGCCGAACTGCCGCGCCGGGTAGGTGGCGGTGGTGATCACGCCGCGGCCGGTGTAGTCCTTCAGCAGCGGAAAGGCCTCCACCGGAATGTCGGCCAGCGTGCCGCCTTCGGGCAGGTTGCGGATGGCCTCGTCCACGCGCCTGCGCCCGCCGCCGATCACCACTGCCTTCCCCTTGAGCTGCGGATAGCGCAGCAGCTCGACGGACGCGTAGAAGGCGTCCATGTCGAGGTGCGCGATGCGGCGGATCTTCGGTGCCGATGGGGTCTGGGAGCTCACGGAAACAATTGTCTCGCGGCTGGGCGCCGCCTGCGCATGCGGGGCGATTCGCCGACGCGCACGCCCAGCAGCGTGCCAGGCCGACTTTTTTCGGGGCGGCGGGTCATTGCTTGCGCGCCGCCGCATGCCGGTGCCATCATGCGCGCCATGCAAACGGTCGCCTCCATCCTCTGGCGCAGGCTCGACGTACCGGGTCACGATGCCTGCCGCCTCGAACGCAATGCCTCGGCCTGGCAACTCGACGGTGCGGCGGTGTTCCGCCTGGAAGACGGCCGCATCGGCCAGCTGCACTACCGTGTGCGCTGCGACCTGCTGTGGCACACCCAGTGGGGTACGGTGCGCGGATGGCTCGGCGACTCGGCGGTCGACCTCTCCATCGCCCGCGACCCGCGCGGCCACTGGAAGCTCAACGACGAGGCCGTGCCCGACCTGTCGCACTGCATCGACCTCGACCTGGGTTTCACGCCCGCCACCAACCTGCTGCAACTGCGCCGACTGGGTCTTGCGAAAGGCGAGGGCGCGGATGCGCCTGCCGCATGGCTCGATATCGATGGCGGCGGCGGGCTCAGTGAGCTGATGCAGCGTTACGAGCGGCGCAGCGAGACTGAATATGCGTACGAGGCGAAGCGCTTCGATTACGCGGCAGTGCTGAAAGTGACGCCGGACGGTTTTGCGTTCGACTACCCGGGCCTTTGGATGGCCGATGACTCGAAGCAGACTAAGGCTTGACCGGCGCCGGTATTGAGCCCCGATAGTCCTGGATCGAGGGGTTCGCTCCAGCGGCGGTCAGTGTGGCCCATGCCTGTCTCAATTGGTCGGCTTGAGGGCGTCCCGTCATTGGCCCATAGTTCGCGCTTGCCAATCCATGCAGCGGGGTTCGGCCGCTGGCATCCTGAGCGTTGGGGTCGGCGCCTGCAGCTACCAGTACGCGGATGCCACCTGGATCGAACCTGCTGACGACTGCATGCAATGCGGTCTCCCCTTGTTCGTTGCGAGCGCTCAAGTTCACGCCATTTGATTTCAGAAATCCGAGGGCTTCCACGTCTGTGTGCCTTGCTGCGCATTCGGTCCATCGCTTCTGCTCCGCAGCGGACAAGGTGCGAAGCATTTGCGGTATTTTCATGCGCGGAAATGACAAGCGGCGTGCCGACGTGCGCCAGCTGTTGTCGCACCAAAGTTGTTCGGCAAGTTCATGGCCTCCGGGCTCGGTGACATCGAGCCGATCGATGGCGGAGGCGAAAACCGATTGCGCAAAAGGCGTTCCGAATGCTATGGCCATCAGAGCGGTCTGTGCGCTCGCTGCGGGTGGACGAAGGTTTTCGATTTCGCGCAGGAGCGAATCGTCATTTCTGAGGATGGCAACCAATCGGTATTTGTCGAGAAAGCGCAGTCGCCACGCGGGATTGGTGATGGCCGGGATGAATTGCTCTGGTCTGCTGGTGTCCCAGGTCGCCGGCGGGTTATTGAGCTGCGGTCGCTCCTGGCCCGGCAAAAAATCCCGGTGCCACGTCCACATCGAATTGAAGCCATGCGTATACGGTGCAGCACCGTATGTTCCGACATATTCGATTTCTGCACGGGGCATCTGAGTGGCGTCTTGTGCGTAGGCAGCCTGCGTGTCGGCCTTTCCCTCTGTGTAGATTCTGTACGGCGGTATGCCCAGCTGGATCAGCGTGAACCTCGTCGAAGCGGCTCGACGTTCGCTCAGCGCCTTTGTATCTGTCTCGCCTGGAGCTGCATGTCCAACAGCGATGATCACTTCCAATTGGTGCTTGTCGATGCGGTCGGCAAAGGCACGCAGTTTTTCTTGCTGTGCGGTCGCAAGGGCATCGTCACCTTGTTCGAAGAAAACTTCGGCGGCGAACGTCGCCTTGTTGCTGTAAGCGCCTGCATCGTTGGCATGAACCAATAGGCCCGCAACGGCGAGGACGGACAGAAAGTGTTTCGCGGATTGCAAGATTCCTCCCCCGCGCGGCGTTTTTCTGGGGTTGCGATGTGCCGCGGCGCTGGGAGCTTAGTCGAACTGCGACCGATCCCCCGTCACCAGCTCCCGGTTGCGCCGCCGGTCCAGCGCGATCTCGTGCGCGAAAACCTCGCTGCCGCCACCCGCCGGCAGGTTGTAGGCCGCTCGCAGCCGTGCGCGCACCGCGTCGCTTTCGAGTACGCGGTTGATCTCCGCATTGAGCATCTGCACCACAGCTGGTGGTGTGCGCGCGGGCGCGAAGATGCCGAAGAGCGAATCGCGGTTGGCCTTCCCGAAACCCAGTTCCGCGAGCGTGGGCACCGTGGGCAGTGCCTCGATGCGCGCAGGCGCGCCCACGGCCAGCGCCTGGAATCGGCCACCTTCGATGTACTGCAGCTGCTGCGCGGCGACGTTGGTGGAGAGCACCTCGAACTGGCCGCTGAGCGCATCGTTGAGCTGCGGACCGCCGCCCTGGTAGGGAATGTGCGTGATGTCGGCACCGCTTTGCGCGCGCACCTGCGCCAGCACCAGGTGGCCGATGGTGGCCACGCCCGACGTCGCCCATCGCACTTCGCCCGGCTGCCTGCGCGCCTGCGCGATCAGCTCGCCGAAACCGCGGCCGGTGAAGGCGGGCGTGCCCACCACCAGCACCGGTGTGCGCATCACGCTGGCCACGGGCACGAAGGCGCGCATCGGGTCGTAGGGAACGCGTGCGAGCAGAGGGTGCAGCGTGAGCGGGCTGATGGCCGAGAAGGCCAGCGTGCTGCCGTCGGGCGTGGAGCGGGCGAGTGCGTCCATGCCGAGGCTGCCGCCCGCGCCGGGGCGGTTCTCGATGAGCACCGGCACGCCGAGCGAACGTGCGAGCGGCTCGGCCAGCACGCGCGCCATTCCGTCGCTCACGCCGCCGGGCGGATAGACCACGATCAGGCGCACCGGACGGTTCGGCCACTGTGCCGGCGCCGCGTGCAGCACGCGCGGCAATGCGCACGCCGCCGCGAGCAGGGCGCTGGCGCGTTGCAGCAGGTGGCGACGGCGAAGCCGGATCATGAGCCGGGGTTCTCCTGCGCCAGCCTGCGCAGCAGCGCCGCGAAATTCAGCGCGGGCAGGTTGTCTTCCTCGGCGCGCGAGACCAGCGTGAGCGGCGCGTCGAGCTGCCCGCCATCGGCGAGGCGCGTGTAGGCGATGGCGTGCGCGTGCACGCCATGCATCGACGCCGGCACCACCGAGAGGCCGACACCCGCGGCCACGAGATTGAGGTTGGTCATCATTCGATCGACTTCGGCCACCACGCGCGGGCGCAGCCCCTTGGCGTGGCACAGCGCGAGCAGGTCGGCATACAGGCCCGGCGCGCCCGGGCGCCGCACGAGGATGATGCCTTCCTCGCAGAGCTTCGCGAGCGGCAGCGGGCGCGAGTCCTTGTCGCGGCCGAGGGCAAGGCGATGGTCGCTGGGCATGGCCACCAGCACCGGCTCGCGCAGCAGCGTCTCGAACATCAGCCCCTCGGGCCGCGCGACCGGCACGCGCAGCAGGCCGCAGTGCAGGCGGCCGGCGGCCAGCGCCTCGGTGAGCTCGGCGGCGTTGTCCTCGCGCAGCTGCAGCTCCACGTCGGGGTAGGCGCGGCGGAACTCGCGCAGCGCCTCGGGCATGAAACGGTGCGCCGCCGCCGAGCTGGTGAAGCCCACCGCGAGCGTGCCGGCCTGGCCCTTGGCCACGCGGGTCATGCGCTGCTTCATCGATTCCATGTCCTGAAGCATGCGCAGCGCCTCGGCCTGGAACAGCCGGCCCGCGTCGGTGAGCGCCACGCCGCGCGGATGGCGCCGGAACAGCAGCACGCCCAGCTCGCGTTCGAGCGCCTTGATCTGCAGGCTCAAAGGCGGCTGCTGGATGCCCAGCTGCTCGGCCGCGCGCGTCATGTGGCCGGTCTCGGCAACGGCGGCGAAGTAGCGCAGTGCCCGTATGTCCATATGTTTTTTGTATGAAAAGTGCCTTGTTATTTTATTTGACCCTAAGTCACCCCGAATCTATCTTCCGGCCGCCCATTCAAGAACAAGCGGTCCAACGAGACCGCATGCCGGAGACAAGTCCATGCGCAAAGAGCGCCCTGCATCGAAGTTCCTCGCCGTCGCCAGCGCGATCGGCATCTCATTGGCCCTGGCCGCCTGCGGCGGCGGAGGCGGGGGAGGAGGCGGCGGCTTCGCCTTCCTGCCCCCGACCAGCACGCCGCCCGCCAGCGGCGGCGACAACCCACCGGCAGGCGACCCACCCGACAACCCGCCGCCTCCGCCCGTGCAGCCGGTCGTCTCCTGCGCCGACCTCGCAGGTCGGAGCCTGCCGGCCTCGCTGATCAGCCTGCCCACGCAGGGCGCCACCGTCACCAGCGCCACGCCGGTCGCCGCGAGCGACGCCGGCAACACGCTGGGCGATTACTGCCGCGTGCGCGGCACCATCCAGCCGGTGGACCCCAATTCGCAGTCCATCAACTTCGCGGTCAACCTGCCCGAGAAGTGGAACCAGAAGACCATCCACTTCGGCGGCGGCGGCTTCGACGGCGTGCTCATCGACGGCACCGAGGTCATCCGCTTCGGTCCCGCCGGCAAGCCCGCGCCGCTTGCGCTGGGCTACGCCACCTACGGCGACGACTCGGGCCACCGGTCGGGCAGCATCACCGACGGCAAGTTCGCGGCCAACGACGAGCAACTCGCCAACTACGGCGGCAACTCGCTCAAGAAGACGCGCGACGTGGCGCAGGCGCTGGTGCTCGCGCGCTACGGCATGGCGCCGAAGCACGCCTACTTCCTGGGCACCTCCACCGGCGGGCGCGATGCGCTGAGCTACATCCAGCGCTGGCCGCTGGACTACGACGGCGTGATCGCCAACGAGCCCGCGCTCAACTACACCGGCACGCGCCTGTCGAACGTGGCCGTGGGCCGCGCGCTCTACAACAACGGCGGCGCCGGCTGGATGAACGTGGCGAAGACGCTGCTGGTGCAGAAGGCCGCGATGCAGGCCTGCGACAAGCTCGACGGCGCGGCCGACAGCATCGTGAGCAATGTCGAAAGCTGCCGCCTGCTGAACAGCCAGATCCTGGCCTCGCTGCGCTGCAGCGGCGGCGCGGACACGGGCGACACCTGCCTTTCGGACGCGCAGCTCGACACCGTGCGCGCCATCGAATCGCCGCTGGACTTCACGACCTACGCGCTGGCCAACGGCGTGAAGCGCGCAGGGGGCTACAACCTGCTCGAGGGCGCGCTGGTGGCCGGGCCCTTCACCACGCGCGACCTCGGCACGCGGAAGGTGCCGGCCAACCCCGCCACCTCGGCCGACGCCAACATGTACGTCACCGGCGACCAGTGGGTGAAGTTCTTCGTCACCCGCATCGCGAACTTCGACACGCTGACCTTCGACCCGCTGAACCCGGGCAGCTATGCGGCGCGCGTGACCGAGGTGTCGAACCTCACCGACGCGACCAACCCGAACCTCGCGCCCTTCTTCGCGCACGGCGGCCGGCTCATCATGCTGCACGGCCTGGCCGACGAGGTGATCAGCCCCAACTCGACCATCGACTACTACAAGCAGCTCATCGCCACCGTGGGCCAGGCCTCGGTCGACCAGAGCGTGCGCTTCTACACCGTGCCCGGCATGGGCCACGGCACCGGCAGCTTCATTCCCAACTGGGATTCGCTCGCCGCGCTCGAAGGCTGGGTGGAGAACGGCCTCGCGCCCGCCACCGGCGTCGCGGTGGACGCTGTGGCCGGCACCTATGGCCGCACCCGCCCGCTGTGCCTGTTCCCGGCCTGGCCCAAGTACCGCGGCAGCGGCAGCCTGGACGCGGCCGTCAACTACAGCTGCGTGACCGAGGTCGGCGACCCGCTGGCCTGCCCGAACCTGCCCGCGGCAGTCACCACCTACAAGGGCGGCGACAGCTTCGGCGAGGAGCTGCGCGTGCAGATCGACCCGGCCACCATGGCCTACACCGTGACCATCGATGCCAGCCTGCAGCGCACGGCGGGCACGGTGCGCAGCGGCACGCTGGTGTCGGAAGGCAACTGCAGCTATGCCAGCGCGGAGAGCGGGGCGGTGTTCAGCTTCGGCGCGGGCGGCGTGCTCTCGGGCGGCGTGAATGCGCCCAGCGGCGGTGGCTTCGCGCCGCTGCTGGCGTTCCAGAACGCCTTCCAGAACGCGGCCACGCCGACGGTGTTCAACCCGGTGGCGAACATCTTCAACGCCGTGGGCGTGCAGCAGGGCACAGGCGGCACGGCGGCGCATGCGTCGTCGGTGCGGCTGCGCAACGCGGGCACCTTCCAGTACTGCCGCGATCCGGTCAGCGGCGCCTTCATGACCTACGACGCGAGCTGCACGCAGACCGAGAAGGGCTACATCACCTACAACGGCACGCGCGGCGCCTTCGACCTGTACACCACTTCGCCGACCGGCAGCGCCGTGACCACCGGCGGCACGCTCACCGGCTCGATGGTCATCGGCCTGGTCAACGGCGTCGCCGTGCCGGTGCACCTGGTACGTGAATCGGCGGCCAACATGGGCATGCGCGTGTACGGCCTGCAGCAGAGCCTGGTCAGCGGCACGGCAGACGGCAGCTACGCGCTGGTCAGCGTCAAGGGCGAGAACCACGATGCCACGGTGGCCGGCACCGGCCTCAACCTCGGCGGCGCGGCGGCCGCGCTGAACTACGACACTCCCGTGCTCGGCGTGGCGCAGGCCGATGCCGGCCGGCCGGGCAATTTCATCTTCAACAGCGGCGTCCTCGCATTCGTCTCCACCGACACGGCGAAGGCGGCGCTCGAATTCGGAGTACGCCATTGAACAAACGACTTTCCAGCCTCGCGGCTTCCACCGCCTTCGCGCTGATCGGTGCGGTATCGGGTGCGCAAGCCCACGCCGCTCCTGCCGGCCCGAAAGCGGCAGCCTGCCCCTCGCCGGTGCCCGAGTCTGCGCGCTGCTACACCGGTGAAGACGGCGCGGGCTCGTTCTACTGGATCGCCATCCCGAAGGACTGGGCGAAGAACGCCGGCCGCGTGCTCGTGATGCACGCCCACGGCGGCCCCGAGACCGGACCGCCCAAGCTGGAGCGCAGCGAGGAAGACCTCAAGCGCTGGGCCGTCACCGTGAAGGCCGGCTATGCGTGGGCCGCTTCCACCTACAGGCGCGGCGGCTACGGCGTGACCGTGGCCGCCGAAGACACCGAGCGCCTGCGCCGGATCTTCGTGCGCCATTTCGGCCAGCCGCACCGCACGCTGCTGCACGGTCAGAGCTACGGCGCCGGCGTGGCGGCGAAGGCGGCGGAGCTCTATGCGCCGGCCGGCGGCGCGAAGTCGCCTTACGACGGCCTGCTGCTCACCAGCGGCGTGCTCGGCGGCGGCAACAGCGCCTACGACTTCCGGCTCGACCTGCGCGTGGTCTACCAGTACGTCTGCCGCAACCATCCGCGCCCCGACGAGCCGCAGTACCCGCTGTGGATGGGCCTGCCGCTCGATTCGAAGCTCACGCGCGCCGACCTCGCCGCGCGCGTGAAGGAGTGCACCGGCGTCGGCCTGCCCGCCGCGCAGCGCACGCCGGAGCAGGCGGCGCGGCTGAAGACCATTCTTTCGGTCGTGAAGATCCAGGAGCGCTCGCTGCTGGGCCACCTGAGCTGGGCGACCTGGCTCTTCCAGGACCTGGTGCAGAAGCGCCTGGAAGGCCGCAACCCCTTCGGCAACGTCGGCGTGGTCTACAGCGGCTCGGCCGACGACGCGGCGCTCAATGCCGGCGTGCTGCGCTATGCGGCCGATCCGCAGGCCAAGGGCGCGCTGGCGGCCGACAGCCAGCCCACCGGCCGCACCGCGCTGCCCACCGTGGGCCTGCATGCCATCGACGATCCCACGGCCTTCGTCGAACTCGAAAATTCCTACCGCCGCATCCGTGACGCGGCCGGCACCGGCGACCTGCTGGCACAGAGTTTCAGCAGCGAGCGCGAGCACAGCTACCTGAGCGATTCGGAATACCCCGCGCTCTTCGCCGCGCTGCTCGACTGGATCGACAAGGGCGAGAAGCCCACACCCGAGGGCCTCGCCCAACGCTGCAAGACGCTGATGCCGCGCTACGACACCGACGGCAGGAACGGCTGCCACATCCAGCCCGCATGGCAGCCGCCCGCGCTGGAGAGCCGCGTGCCGCCGCGCGCGCCCTGAACCATTTTTCAATCCAACCTCACGGAGACTCCATGAAGAAACTGTTCGCCCTCGCGGCGATCGCCGCTGCCGCCGTCGCTGCCCATGCGCAGGACTTCCCGGGCGGCAAGCCCGTCACCATCGTCGTGCCCTTCGCGGCTGGCGGCCCGACCGACCGCGTCGCGCGCGACCTTGCCGAGGCGCTGCGCAAGCCGCTGGGCGGCAGCACCGTCATCATCGACAACGTGCCCGGCGCCGGCAGCTCCATCGGCGCGGCCAAGGTGGCGCGCGCCACGCCCGACGGCTACACGCTGCTGCTCAACCACATCGCGATGGCCACCGTGCCCAGCCTGGTGCGCAACGTGCCGTTCAAGGTCGAGACCGACTTCGAGTACCTGGGCATCGTCAACGACGTGCCGATGACGCTCATCTCCAAGCCGGGCATTCCGGCCGCCAACTACAAGGAGCTCAGCGGCTGGATCGCCGCCAACAAGGGCAAGATCAACCTCGGCAACGCCGGCGTGGGCTCGGCTTCGCACCTGTGCGGCCTGCTGTTCCAGAGTGCCACCAAAACCGAGATGACGCCGGTGCCCTACAAGGGCACCGCGCCCGCCATCACCGACCTGATCGGCGGCCAGATCGACCTGCTGTGCGACCAGACCACCAACACCACGCCGCACATCCAGGGCGGCAAGGTGAAGGCCTTCGCCGTCACCACGTCGAAGCGGCTCGCGCTGCCGCTGTTGAAGGACCTGCCCACGCTCGACGAGGCCGGCCTGA
Organism: Variovorax sp. 350MFTsu5.1; assembly: GCF_048302515.1. Lineage (NCBI taxonomy): Bacteria > Pseudomonadati > Pseudomonadota > Betaproteobacteria > Burkholderiales > Comamonadaceae > Variovorax > Variovorax sp. 350MFTsu5.1. The sequence goes on from NZ_CP157620.1 coordinate 1,718,286, forward strand.
AGAACTTCCAGGTCACGATCTGGCACGGCCTGTACGCGCCCAAGGGCACGCCCGCGCCGGTGCTCAAGAAGCTCAACGACGCACTCAAGCTCGCGCTGAAAGATCCGGACTTCATCCACCGCGAGGAACAGCTCGGCGCCGTGGTGGCCACCGACGGCCGCGTCGAGCCGGCGGGCCACAAGAAGTTCGTGATCGACGAGATCGCGAAATGGACGCCCGTGATCAAGGCGGCGGGCGTCTACGCCGACTGAGAGCCGCAAGCTACCGCCCCACGGCGATCAGCGTCCAGACGATCGCCACCAGCTGGGCGATGTTGATCAGGATCGCGACCACGTGGGTTCTGCGGAACCCCGGGATCGCGTCCATGTAGTTCGACTGGATCTGCGTGCCCAGCGCGTCCATCTTCGGAATCACTTTCTTGCGCAGCACGACGGCGATCGCCGCCAGTGCCGTCGCGCCGGCCGCGATGCCCAGCCGACCCGCGGAGGCAAAGCTCACCGCCGTCGCGCTCGCGGTGATGAAGGCGGCGACGTAGTAGATGTTGAAGAAGCCGCGCACGAAGCGCGCGTCCAGCGGCGTGTCGTGCTTGAGCACCAGCAGCGGGATGGAGCCCATGATGAAGTAGGCCGTCGTGACGAGCAGCGCCACCGTGAAGAACAGGGCGGCGAACATGGCAGCGGACATCTGGACTCACCTCCGTGCACAGGCCTCTTCGGGCCTCCTGCGGCGCTGGAACGGCTACTCCCTGGGAATCTGGGCCTCGATTTCCTTGATTACAGCCTCTTTCTCGCGGTTGTATATCTGGGGATTGGCCGGATCGACCGCGTGGGCGCGGTCCTTGGCCTGCTCGTACTTCAGGCGCAGGTCGGGGCGGCGTTCGAGGATGCCGATGAAGGCCAGCGAATCCCTGTGGACCGGATCGCCGCGGTGGCAGACGTGGATGTTGATATTGAAGCGCCGTCCTGCGTGCAGCACCGAGCCGCAGACATACGGCTTCTCGTCGCGGTCGACCCAGACCGGGCGGCGGTGGAAGCCGATGCCTTCGAACTGCGCCTGCTCCTCGCGCAGGTTCTCGCGGGTGGTGATGGCGGCCGTGTCGATCATGGGCTTGCCGCGCAGGCCGGCGATGGCCGTGCTGCCGATGTGCACCAGCTCCACGCCGGGCAGCCGTGCCTGCACGTACTCGCGCGCGGCGGCGAAGACTTCGGCGTACGCCGGGTCGTAGGCGACGATGTTGCGCTGGTCCAGTCCCTCGTCGAATGGCTCGATCTTCATGGGTCGCTCCGGTGTGTCGTCAGCTGGCGAAGCGCCTGCGGTACTCCACGAGGCTCACGCCCAGGCGGCGGCCGAATGCACGCCTGAAGCCGTCAACGTTCGCGTAGCCCACCGCGTCGGCCAGCCGCTTGGCCGGCAGGTCCGACTCCTCGGCCATGCGGCGGGCGGCGTCGATCCTTGCATTCTCGACAAACTCGGCCGGCGTGGTGCCGGTTTCGCTGCGGAAGATGCGCGCGAAGTTGCGCTCGCTCATGCCGGCGCGCTGGGCGAGGGCGGGCACGGAGAGGTCGCCCTTGAGGTTCGCGAGCACGTGGTCCTGCACTTCGCGCATGCTGGAGCGCTCGGAGGTCTGGGCCGCCAGGTGGGCGCTGAACTGGCTCTGTCCGCCGGGGCGCTTGAGGAACATCACCAGTTGCCGCGCCACGCTCAGCGCGAGGTCGCGGCCGTGGTCTTCCTCCACCATGGCCAGCGCGAGGTCCATGCCGGCCGTGACGCCGGCGGAGGTGAAGAGCTGGCCGTCGCGCACGTAGATGGCGTCCGACTCGACGCTGGCGAGCGGGTAGTCGGAGGCGAGCTGGCCCGCGAGCTTCCAGTGCGTGGCCACGCGCTTGCCGTCGAGCAGCCCGCTGGCGGCAAGCACGAAGGCGCCGCTGCACACCGAGCCGTAGCGCCGCACGGTGCGCGCCTGGCGCCTGAGCCACTCTTGCAACTGCGTGTCGGCCGCCATGTCTTCCACGCGGGGGCTGCCGGCGACCAGCAGGGTGTCGATGGCGCCGCGATGCGTGGCCACCGTGGAATCGACGCCCAGCCGCAGCCCGCCGCTGCTCTTGAGCATGCTTTCGCCGCTGGAGATCACCTGGACGCGATAGGCGCGCGGGTCGCCCAGCTGCTGCGATGCCTCGGCGAAGACGTCGGCGGGGCCGGCCACGTCGAGCAGCTGGAAACGGGGAAAGGCGAGGATGGCGACACGCATGGCAGACAAGGTCCGGGGATTGGCTGAAAACGCCGTGAGTTGGCGGAAATGGCTTCGGTAGTCTGGCGGAAAATACACATTAATGCAAATCCAGCCAAGGACGACAACATGCAAAACCAGGCTCTGAACCCTTCCTCCCCGGTGATTTCATCGGTCGCCGCGGTTGCGCCGCGCGCGCAAGCCTCCGTGCGCAACCTCCCGGTCAACCTCTTCGCCTCCGTGATGGGCTTTTCCGGGCTGGCCCTCGCATGGCGGCTCGCGCATGAGAGCCTGGGCGCGCCGGCCATCATCGGCGAAGCCATCGGGGCCTTCGCGCTGGGCGTGTTCGTGCTGATCGCGGCGGGCTACCTGACGAAGCTGGTGAGGCATCCGCAGGCGGTGCACGCGGAGTTCCATCATCCGGTGGCGGGCAACTTCTTCGGCACCATCGCGATCTCCATCCTGCTGCTGTCGGCCGTCATCGCGCCGTACAGCGCGCCCCTCGCTCACCTCGCGTGGACGATCGGGCTGCTAGCGACCTTCTCGCTGAGCTTCGCCGGCCTGTCGCGGCTGCTGAAGGGGCAGGTGGATGCCTCGCTCGCGGTGCCGGCGTGGATCATCCCCGGCGTGGCCACGCTCGATATTCCCGTGACCGGCGCGCACATGCCGATGGCCTGGGCGGCCGAGGCCAACCTGGCTGCCAGCGCCATCGGCGTGGTGCTGGCCCTCGTGCTCTTCACCATGATCATCGGCCGGCTGGTGCATCGCGATCCGCTCGCTCCCGCCATGGAGCCATCGCTGATGATCCTGGTGGCGCCTTTCGCCGTGGGCTTTCTCGCCTACACCAACATCGTCGGCGAGATCGACCGCTTCGCCTCGCTGCTCTTCTACTTCGGCCTTTTCATGTTCGCCGTGGTCGCGCCGAAGGTGTTCCGCCGTGGCGCCAGCTTCGCGCCGGGCTGGTGGGCGATCGGCTTCCCGATGGCTGCGCTGGCCAACGCCGCGCTGAAGTACGCGGAGTCGCATCCGAGCGAGCCGCTCTGGGCGATCGCCATCGTGCTGCTGGCTGCGCTGAACGTGGCGCTGGCGGTGCTCACGGTGAAGACGGTGCGGATCGCGCTCAACGGGAAGCTCTTCGCCTGAGCTTTTCGCTCAGGCCAGGGCACGGCCGGTCGTGTAGAGCCCGAGCCCGAAGACCGCGTGCGTGACGAGGCTGTGCAGCCGCGCGATGGCCGGGCGCGGTGTGCGGCTGGCGGCGATGCCGGCGCCCATGGCCGGCTGCATCACCAGCAAGGGCGCGGCCACGCTGCCGATGCCGACGAGCATTGCGGGGCCGGGCGTGGGAGCAAGCAGCCAGCCGTGGCCCCAGACGGCGAGCAGTACCGCGGCGAATGCGATGCCGATCGTGTAGTGCGCGACCCAGCCCAGCAGGCGTTCTCCATGTACGGGCGGCGTGGCGGCGATGGGCGTGTGGAAGAAGCGGCCGCGCGGCAACCAGGCCAGCCAACGGCCGACCAGCGCGTAGTCGAGCGACGGAACGCCCAGCAGGTGCTTGCGGGCGATGGCCCAGAGGTCCATGAGCGCGGTGGCGCCGGTGCCGATCAACACCGCGCCGGCAAGCAGCTTCGTCGTGTCAGGCATCGGCACGCCCCTTGACCAGCCAGCAGGCTGCGGTCAGCCGGACCTCGTCGCCATGCACGTAGGGCTCGAAGGCGGCGCGCACCGTGTGGATGACCCGGGCGCGCGTTTTCTCATCCGCCTGCAGCAGCGCAATGCCGACCGGACCGAGGCGGCTCAGATAGCCGATCAGATCCCTCTCGGGCATCGTGCAGTTCCGGTCGACGGGCCGGATGTCGATGCAGTGCCAGCCGCTTTCCTCGAGGACGGCCTGCACCCGCTCGCGGTCCGCGAAGGCGAACTGGCCCGGTGCGCCCGGAACCCGGGGCGGCAGGTTCGGCAGCAGCGGCGCGGCTGCGCGCTCGGCGGTCGTCATGAACGGGTTCTCGGCCGCGCTTCGCCATGCGATGAAGCTCAGCCCCGCGCCGTCCTTCGCGGCGTGCCGCAGGTTGGCGAAGGCGCGCACGGGGTCGTCGAAGAACATCACCCCAAGGCGCGAGACGATGCTGTCGAAGCCCGCGGGCTCGAATGCGTGGGTCTGCGCGTTCGCGCAGATGAAGCGCGCGGGGATTCCTTCGCGCCCGGCACGGACGCGGGCGGCGGCGATCATCGGCTGCGAGATGTCGATGCCGGTGCATTCCGCGCCGCCGCCCACCGCTCGCGCGATGGCCAGCGTGGTGCCGCCGGTGCCGCAGCCGACGTCGAGCACGCGGCTCCCGGGAGCGGCGCAGGCCGTCTCGACGAGCAGTTTCTCCAGCGGGCTGAAAAGCTGGTCCAGCGTTTGCTGCGCATCGACCCAGGCGTGGCCTGCCGGGCCGTTCCAGAGCCGGGCCTGTGCGTCGCCGGCCGCTTGCGTGGCGGGGTGCATGGTTTTCTCCATGATCGTTTCCTCTTGCTTGCCTTCACGAGGCGGAAGCCGCACTATGCAAATTCAAGCCGGCTTGAAGTCAAGAGGAGGAGGAAGCACATGGATATCGCCGAAGTGGCCAAACGCTCGGGCCTGCCCGCGTCCACGCTGCGCTACTACGACGAGAAGGGGCTGATCGCCTCCACCGGCCGGCAGGGCCTGCGGCGCACATTCGATGAAGGCGTGCTGGAGCGGCTGGCGCTGATCGCGCTGGGCCGCGCCGCCGGTTTCTCGCTCGACGAGATCGCGCGCATGTTCGGCCCCAACGGGCAGCCGCGCATCGACCGGGTGATGCTCAACGCCAAGGCGGACGAGCTCGACCGCACGATCCGCAACTTGAGCGCGATGCGCGACGGCCTGCGCCATGCGGCCGTCTGCCGCGCACCCAGCCACATGGAGTGCCCGACCTTCCGGCGCATTCTTGGCGCCGCGGCGTCGGGGGCGATCGGCGGCCGCAGAGAGAAAAAGAAGAAGCAGCAGCCTCCTCCGCCGGCAGGCTGATCAGGCGTTCGTCAGCAGCGAGAGATCGCGCGCGGCCTGCAGCATGAGTTCGCGCGCGCGGTCCAGCGACGGAATCGCGTGCCGGTCGATGCGCCGGATGTACGGCGTGGTGAGCACCGCCAGCGCATGCCCGTGCGGCCCGAGGATGGGGCAGGAGATGTCGATCACGCCGAAGTACTGCATGCTCTCGCGCTGCCGGTAACCGGTGGCGCGCACGGCCTCGAGCATGTGCTCCAGCTCGTCGGGCGGAATCTGTACCTCGCCGTCGAGCGCGACGTGCTCCGCCAGCATCTGCCGGCGCCGCTCTTCCGACTCGCAGGCCAGCAGCACCTGGCCCGAGCCGGTGTCCAGCAGGTTCACGCGCGTGCCGGGCCGCACCGTCATGCTGCTCGCCGCGGGGCTGTTGACCTGCGCCACGATCTGCACGTTGCCCCGGTCGTACACGCCCAGGTGGCAGGACTGCTCGGCCTCCTTCACGTAGCGGTCCATCACCGGCAGCGCCTGCGTTACCAGCCGGTGGTTCGGCGGATAGCGGTGCGCCAGGTCGAACATCTTCAGGCTCAGGCTGTAGCGGTCGCCCGCCAGCGAGCGCAGCACGTACTGGCGCGCCACCAGCCGTTCGAGCATGCGATAGATCTCGCTGGGGCCGCGGTCGAGCGCCTTCACGATCTCGCCGCGCGTCAGGCCTTCGGGCTGGTCGGCCAGCAGTTCGAGGATGTCCAGGCCCTTGTCGAGCGCGGGAGCGCGGTAGCGGTCTTGCTGCTCCTGCTCTTCGGCGGGCCTGCCGAGGATGTCCGGTTGAATAGATTTGTTCACTAATGAATTTCAACAGCAAGGATCGCCGTTTGCAAGTTTCGTTTTACGGGAAAGCACCCATGCAGCGCGCTTGACGCTGAAAGTTCGTATGTAAATACTATGTTCACGAATGGACTAGAGAGGCAAGGCGTTCGGCAGCCAGGCGCTGCCCGCGACCCGAAATGATCCAGCGAATCGACTCGCATCAGCACTTCTGGCGGCCCGCGCGCGGCGACTACGCGTGGCTGCGCGCCGACGTGCCCGCGCTGGCGCCGCTCCTGCGCGACTTCATGCCCGAAGACCTGCAGCCGCTGCTGCATGCCCACGGCGTGAGCCGGACTGTGCTCGTGCAGGCCACCGATTCCCACGCCGAGACCGACTTCATGCTCGATCTCGCGGGCAGCCGCGAGGAGATCGGCGGCGTGGTCGGCTGGGTCGACCTGAGCCGGCCCGACGCCGCCGCCTCGCTGGAGCGGATGGCGCGGCATCCCAAATTCAAGGGCGTGCGGCCGATGCTGCAGGATCTGCCCGACGACGACTGGATCGCGCGCCGCCCGCATCCCGATGCGGTGAACGCAATGCTGAAGCTCGGCCTGCGCTTCGACGCGCTCGCGAACCCGCGTCACCTTCCGTGGGTTCTGCAGTTCGCGAAGCGTTGGCCGCAGTTGCCGATGGTGATCGACCATGCGGCCAAGCCGCCGGTGGGCGCGCACGGCAGCGAAGAATTCGCCCGCTGGCGCGAAGACATGGCGGCCATGGCCGCGCTGCCCCAGGTCTGCTGCAAGTTCTCGGGCCTGTGGACCGAGGCGCCGCCCGCGATGCAGCGCGATGCGGATGCCTTCGCACAGGCGGTGCGCCCCGTGTGGGAGCACCTGCTCGAAGTCTTCGGCCCGGCGCGCCTGATGTGGGGCAGCGACTGGCCCGTGCTCACGCTGGCCGGCGATTACGCGGGCTGGGTCGCGGTGAGCGAAGCCTGCATCGGCGGCCTTTCTCCCAACGAGCAGGCCGAGGTGTGGCACGGCACCGCCCAGCGCTTCTACGGCCTGGCGTCGATTCAGGACTCCTCATGACGCAACCCATCGTCACCATTCGCGACCTGAGCAAGTCCTTCGCCGGCGTGCGCGCGCTCGACAGGGCGCAGTTCGAGCTGCTGCCCGGCGAGGTGCATGCGCTCATGGGCGAGAACGGGGCAGGCAAGTCCACGCTGATGAAGGTGCTTGCGGGCGTCTACCGCAAGGATTCGGGCGAGGTGCTGCTCGACGGCCGGCCCGTGGACATCGAGAGCCCGCGCGCCGCGCAGGCATTGGGCATCGGCATCATCCATCAGGAGCTCAACCTGATGAACCACCTGAGCGCCGCGCAGAACATCTTCATCGGCCGCGAGCCGCGCGGGCGCTTCGGCCTCTTCATCGACGAGGAGGCCATGTGCGGCGAGGCGCAGCGCATCTTCGAGCGCATGAACCTGAAGCTCGACCCGCGCACGCCGGTGGGCGAACTCACGGTGGCACGGCAGCAGATGGTGGAGATCGCCAAGGCGCTGTCGTTCGACTCGCGCGTGCTCATCATGGACGAGCCCACCGCCGCCTTGAACAACGAGGAGGTGGCAGACCTGTTCCGCATCATCGGGCGCCTGCGTTCGCGCGGCGTGGCCATCGTCTACATCTCGCACAAGATGGACGAGCTCAAGCGCATCGCCGACCGCGTGACCGTGATGCGCGATGGCCAGTACATCGCCACCGTGCCGATGGCCACGACGCCGATGGACGCGCTCATCGCCATGATGGTGGGTCGCCAGCTCGCCGAAGCCGGGCACGAGATGCCCGACACCTCGGGCAACGAGGTGGTGCTGGAGGCCAGGGGCATCTGCCGGGGCGCGATGGTGCGCGACGCCAGCTTCGTGCTGCGGCGCGGCGAGATACTCGGCTTCGCGGGGCTGATGGGCGCGGGCCGCACCGAGCTGGCGCGCGCCGTGTTCGGTGCCGACCGCATCGACGCGGGCGAAGTCCTCGTGCAGGGGCGGAAGGTGTCGATCCGCTCCCCCGAGGATGCGGTGGCCCACGGCATCGGCTACCTGTCGGAAGACCGCAAGCACTTCGGCCTGGCCACCGGCATGGACGTGGAAACCAACATCGCGCTCGCGAGCATGAAGCGCTTCCTGTCGGCGGGTTTCCTCATCGACCAGGCGGCTGTCGAATCGGCCGGTGAGCGCTATGTGCGGCGGCTCGGTATCAAGACGCCGTCGGTGCGCCAGCAGGTGCGGCTGTTGTCGGGCGGCAACCAGCAGAAGATCGTCATCGCGAAGTGGCTGCTGCGCGACTGCAATGTGCTCTTCTTCGACGAGCCCACGCGCGGCATCGACGTGGGCGCCAAGGCCGAGATATACCGCCTGCTCAACGAGCTGGCCGCGCAGGGCAAGGCCATCGTCATCATTTCCTCGGAGCTGCCCGAGGTGCTGCGCATGAGCCACCGCGTGCTCGTGATGTGCGAGGGCCGCATCACCGGCGAGCTGGTCGCGCGCGAGGCCTCGCAGGAAAGGATCATGCAGCTCGCCACCCGGCGCGAGACCGCGCACGCCGCCCCTTGACCACGCACGACACGACTGGAGACTGCCCTTGACGACCCCCACCGTGACCACCGCAGCCACCGCAGCGGGCTTCTCGCCGAAGACGCTGAAGGACAGGCTCCTGCGCCCCGCCACGCGGCAGAAGCTGCTGGCCTTCGCCAGCCTCGTCGCACTGATGGTGTTCTTCAGCTTCGCGTCGCCGCAGTTCCTGCAGGCCGACAACCTCGTGGGCATCCTGCAGTCGACCGCGGTGAACGGCGTGCTCGCCATCGCCTGCACCTTCGTCATCATCACCTCGGGCATCGACCTCTCGGTGGGCACGCTGATGACCTTCTGCGCCGTCATGACCGGCGTGGTGCTCACCTACATGGGCATGCCGCTGTGGCTGGGCATCTGCGCGGCCATCTTCTTCGGCGCGCTCAGCGGCTTCGTCTCGGGGCTGCTGATCGCCAAGCTGAAGATCCCGCCCTTCATCGCGACGCTGGGCATGATGATGCTGCTCAAGGGCCTGTCGCTGGTGATCTCGGGCACCAAGCCGATCTACTTCAACGACACGCCGGGTTTCACCGCCATCTCGCAGGACTCGCTGATCGGCGACATCGTGCCCTCGCTGCCCATTCCCAACGCGGTGCTGATCCTGTTCCTGGTGGCGGTGGCCGCGAGCATCGTGCTCAACAGGACCATCCTCGGGCGCTACACCTTCGCGCTCGGCAGCAACGAGGAGGCGGTGCGCCTGTCGGGCGTGAACACCGACTTCTGGAAGATCGTGGTCTACACGGTGAGCGGCGGCATCTGCGGCATCGCGGGCCTGCTGATCGCATCGCGCCTGAACTCGGCGCAGCCCGCGTTGGGCCAGGGCTACGAGCTCGACGCCATCGCAGCGGTGGTCATCGGCGGCACCTCGCTCAGCGGGGGCACCGGCACCATCGTGGGCACCATCATCGGCGCCTTCATCATGAGCGTGCTCACCAACGGCCTGCGCATTCTTTCGGTGGCGCAGGAGTGGCAGACGGTGGTCACGGGCGTGATCATCATCCTGGCCGTGTACGCCGACATCCTGCGCCGCCGCAGCGGCAGCAAGGCGCGCTGAACTCCCGCCCGTTTCCGATCCCGATCCGTTCGTTCCCCACAACCACAGGAGACATCGCATGATCCAGAGAAGAACAGTCGTCGCTTGCACGCTGGGCGCGGCCCTTGCCGGTGTGTCGGCACTCGCGCAGGCACAGCAGGCGCAGGAGATCTACATCCCGCTCGTGTCCAAGGGCTTCCAGCACCAGTTCTGGCAGGCCGTGAAGTCAGGCGCCGAGCAGGCCGCCAAGGACCTGAAGGTGAAGGTGAGCTTCGAAGGCCCCGAGACCGAGGCCATGGTCGACAAGCAGATCGACATGCTCTCGGCCGCGCTCGCCAAGAAGCCGCAGGCCATCGGCTTCGCCGCGCTCGACAGCCAGGCCGCGATTCCGCTGCTGAAGAAGGCGCAGGCCGCGAAGATCCCGGTGGTGGCCTTCGACTCGGGCGTGGACAGCGACATTCCGGTGACCACGACCACCACCGACAACAAGGCCGCCGCCGCGCTGGCCGCCGACAAGATGGCCGAGCTCATCGGCAAGAGCGGCGAGGTGGCGCTGGTAGTGCACGACCAGACCAGCCGCACCGGCGTGGACCGGCGCGACGGCTTCGTCAACCGCATCAAGTCGGCTTACCCGAACATCAAGATCGTGAGCGTGCAGTACGGCGGCGGCGACCAGCTGAAGTCGACCGAGATCACCAAGTCGATATTGCAGGCATCGCCCAACCTCAAGGGCATCTTCGGCGCCAACGAGGGCTCGGCCATCGGCGTGGTCAACGGCGTGAAGGAGATGAAGCGCACCGGCAAGGTCGTGATCATCGGCTACGACTCCGGCAAGCAGCAGAAGAACGCGATCATGGACGGCAGCATGGCCGGCGCCATCACGCAGAACCCGGTGGGCATGGGCTACAAGACCGTCGAGATGGCGGTGAAGGCCGTCAAGGGCGAGAAGCTGCCAAAGATCGTGGATACGGGCTTCTACTGGTACGACAAGACCAACATCGCCGATCCGAAGATCGCCGCTGTGCTGTACGACTGATCCGCTGGCGAAGAAGGAACCCATGACCATCGTCCGCTCCATGCGCGTGCTCGACGTGCGCTTTCCCACTTCGCAGCATCTGGACGGCTCGGATGCGATGAACCCCGATCCGGACTACTCGGCGGCGTACGTCGTGCTCGAGACCGACCAGCCGGGGCTGGAGGGCCATGGGCTCACCTTCACCATCGGACGCGGCAACGAGATCTGCTGCGCGGCGATCGAGGCGATGCGGCATCTGGTCGTGGGGCTCGACCTTGCATGGGTGGCCGAGGACATGGGGCGCTTCTGGCGGCATGTGACTTCCGACAGCCAACTGCGCTGGATCGGCCCCGACAAGGGCGCGATCCATCTTGCGACGGGCGCGGTGGTCAATGCGATGTGGGACCTGTGGGCCAAGTCCGAGGGCAAACCCGTGTGGCAGCTCGTGGCCGACATGTCGCCCGAAGAGCTGGTGCGCTGCATCGACTTTCGCTACATCACCGACTGCATCTCGCCCGACGAGGCGCTCGCACTGCTGCGCGAAGCATCGAAGGGCAAGCAGGAACGCATCGCCACGCTGAAGGCCGAGGGCTACCCCTGCTACACGACCTCCGCTGGCTGGCTGGGCTACCCCGACGAGAAGCTGCGGCGGCTCGCGCAGGAGGCGATCGACGCGGGCTTCAGCCACATCAAGCTCAAGGTGGGGCGCGACCTGCAGGACGACATCCGCCGCCTGAAGGTGGCGCGCGAGGTGCTCGGGCCCGACAGGCATTTGATGATCGACGCCAACCAGGTGTGGGAAGTGGGGCAGGCCATCGACTGGGTGCGGCAGCTCGCGTTCGCGAAGCCGTGGTTCATCGAAGAGCCGACCAGCCCCGACGACGTGGAAGGCCACCGCAGGATCCGCGAGGGCATCTCGCCGGTGAAGGTGGCCACCGGCGAGATGTGCCAGAACCGCATCATGTTCAAGCAGTTCATCATGCGTGGCGGCATCGACGTGGTGCAGATCGACGCCTGCCGGCTGGGGGGAGTGAACGAGATCCTGGCGGTGATGCTGATGGCAGCGAAGTACAAATTGCCCGTGTGCCCGCACGCGGGCGGCGTGGGGCTGTGCGAGTACGTGCAGCACCTGTCGATGATCGACTACCTCTGCATCTCGGGTACGCGCGAGGGCCGGGTGGCCGAGTACGTCGATCATCTGCACGAGCATTTCGTGGAGCCCTGCGAGGTTCGCAACGCGGCCTACATGCCGCCCAAGGGCGCGGGCTTCTCGATCACGATGAAGCCGCAGTCGCTGGAGCAGTACCGCTTCAAGGGATAGACAGCAAGGAAAGGCATCGCCAGGCATGGACCTGCATCTGAAGGACAAGGTGGTGATCGTCACCGGCGGCGGCAGCGGCATCGGCGCGGCCATCTCGATGACGCTGGCGCAGGAAGGAGCGGTGCCGGTGATCTTCGGCAAGAACCCGCTCGATGCGCCTTTCGAGGAAGCGCTGCGCAAGCTGCAGCCTCGCACGCGCTTCTTCCAGCTCGAACTGATGGAAGAGGCCGCCTGCGTCAAGGCCATTGCCGACACGGCCGCCACGTTCGGCCGCATCGACGGGCTGGTCAACAACGCGGGCGTGAACGACAGCGTGGGGCTCGAGGCGGGGCGCGATGCCTTCGTTTCATCGCTGGAGCGAAACCTCATTCACTGCTACGTGATGGCGCACCATTGCCTGCCGCACCTGAAGGCCAGCAAGGGCGCCATCGTCAACATCTCGTCGAAGACGGCCGTCACGGGACAAGGCAACACCAGTGGCTACACGGCGGCCAAGGGTGCGCAGCTGTCGCTCACGCGCGAATGGGCCGCTTCGTTGCTGGAAGACGGCGTGCGCGTGAACGCGGTGATCCCGGCTGAAGTGATGACGCCGCTCTACCAGCGCTGGATTTCCGCCTTCGACGAACCCGACCGCAAGCTGGCCGACATCACCGACAAAATCCCGCTGGGCCGGCGCATGACCACGCCCGAGGAGATCGCGGACAACGTCGTGTTCCTGCTCTCGGAGCGCGCCTCGCACACCACGGGGCAATGGGTGTTCGTGGATGGCGGATACACGCATCTGGACCGGGCACTGACCTGATCGCCTCGAAGCTTTTTCCTGGAGCTGTGCATGCGCCATTTCCTGGCCCTCGATTTGAAGGACGACCCGGCGCTGATCGCCGAATACGAGGCTTATCACCGCGATATCTGGCCCGAGGTGCGCGAACACCTGAAGGCGCATGGCGTGACTGCCATGGAAATCCATCGCCTCGGCACGCGCATGGTGATGCTGATGGAAACCGACGACGCGCGCCACGACCCCGAGGCGATGGCGCTTGCCACGCGCAGCGACCCGAAGATCAGGCAATGGGAAGAGCTGATGTGGAAGTTCCAGGCGCCCACGCCATGGACGCCGGAAGGCGAGAAATGGACCGCAATGACGCGGATATTCTGTTTGTAATCAAAAGATTCAAATTTGATCGGGGATCGGTATTTTTGCCATGTGTTTACATTTGCTGGGCAAAATGCCGCCATGCCAAATATTGCATCCATTCTTAAATCGGAGATTTCGCGCGTGGCCCGCAAGGAAGTTCGCGCGGAAATGGAAACCCTCAAGAAGGCATCTGTTCACCATCGCGCGGCCATCGCTGCATTGCGCCGCCAGATAAGTTCGCTGGAAAAGGAACTGCGCAATGTCGCCAAGGGCACGTCGCGCGGCGCGCGCGCGAGCGAGCCCGACGAGTCCGGCGAAGACGGACCGAAGCGCAGGTTCAGCGCGGGCAGGCTGGCTTCCCACCGGGCGAAGCTGGGTATCTCCGCTGCTTCCTACGGAAAGCTGGTGGGCGTGTCGGGCCAGACGATCTACCACTGGGAACAGGGCAAGGCCCGGCCCCGGGCCGCGCAGCTCGAAAGCCTCGCCTCCGTGCGCGGACTGGGCAGGCAGCAGGTGGCGCAGCGGCTGGGCGAGGCCGAGTAGCCCGCCTCAGCCCTTCAGCCCTCTTTTCTTCCTGCGTCAGTGATCGTGATGCAGGTAGCTCGCCTGCCTCGGCAGCCTGAGGCTCACGAGGAAGGCGATGACCATCATCGCGCTCACGTACCAGAAGAAGGCCGACTCGTGTCCCAGTGACTTGAGCCCCAGCGCCACGTATTCGGCCGAGCCGCCGAAGATCGCGTTCGCGACCGCGTAGGCCAGCCCCACGCCCAGGGCGCGCACTTCGGGCGGGAACATCTCCGCCTTCACGATGCCGCTGATCGAGGTGTAGAAGCTCACGATGGCCAGCGCCGCGATGATGAGAACGAAGGCCAGCACGGGGCTGGTCGTGTGCTGCAGCGCGGTCAGGATGGGCACCGTCGCCAGCGCGCCGAGGCCGCCGAACAGCAGCATGTTGTTGCGCCGCCCGATGCGGTCGGACAGCGCGCCGAACACCGGCTGCATGCACATGTAGACGAAGAGCGCGCATGTCATCACGTAGCTTGCCGTCTTGATCGGCAGGTGCACCGTGTTAACGAGGTACTTCTGCATGTACGTGGTGAAGGTGTAGAAGATCAGCGAGCCGCCGGCCGTGTAGCCCAGCACCGTGAGGAACGCCGGCGTGTGGTGCCTGAAGAGGCCGCCGATGCTCCCGGCTTCCTTGTTCTTCCTGGCCTCGTCGGTCTGCGTCTCGTGCAGCGTGCGGCGCAGCAGCAGCGCCACCACCGCCGCGATGGCGCCGATCACGAACGGAATGCGCCAGCCCCAGGCCTTGAGCTCGGCCTCGGTCAGCAACTGTTCGAGCACCACGATCACCAGCACCGCGAGCAGTTGCCCGCCGATCAGCGTGACGTACTGGAAAGAAGAGAAGAAGCCGCGCTGGCCGCGCAGCGCCACCTCGCTCATGTAGGTGGCGGTGGTGCCGTATTCGCCGCCCACCGAGAGCCCCTGGAACAGCCGGCATACCAGCAGCAGGAAAGGCGCCCACGCGCCGATCTGCGCATAGGTGGGCAGGCAGGCGATGACGAGCGAGCCGCCGCACATCATCGTCACCGAGATCAGCATCGAGGTCTTGCGCCCGAGCCGGTCGGCCAGCCTCCCGAAGAGCCAGCCGCCGATGGGCCGCATGAGGAAGCCGGCCGCGAACACGCCGGCCGTGTTCAGCAGCTGCGCGGTGGGATCGGACTTGGGAAAGAAGGCCGGCGCGAAGTACAGCGCCGAGAAGGCGTACACGTAGAAGTCGAACCACTCGACCAGATTGCCGGAGGAGGCCGCCATGATCGCGAAGACGCGGTGGCGCTTTTCTTCTGCCGTGTAGTGCGGGGGAGATGAAGCAGAGGCCGCTGGGCCTCCCGAGGTAGGCGTGACTGCGCTCATGGTGCCTTCTTGTGCCGTGCAGGCAATGTTGTTGTTTCCAAAACATTCTGCGCCGGCACGAAGGGACCGCGTGTCGGCCGATGCCGCATCGGCCTACCTCCGCAGGGGCCTTCCGGTGAAGCCCTGCAGGCTCAGAAAGTGCCAGGCAGCAGGATGCTCGAATCGACCTCGTCGATGTTCGTGCGGCCGCAGAAGGCCATCGTGATGTCGAGCTCCTTCTGGATGATCTGCAGCGCGCGGGTCACGCCCTCCTGCCCGAAGGCTCCCAGGCCGTAGAGGAAGCTGCGGCCGATGAGCGTGCCGCGGGCGCCCAGCGCGCGGGCCTTGAGCACGTCCTGCCCGCTGCGGATGCCGCCGTCCATCCACACCTCGATCTCGGTGCCCACCGCGTCGACGATGGCGGGCAGCGCCGCGATGGAGGAGGGGGCGCCGTCGAGCTGGCGCCCGCCGTGGTTCGACACGATGAGCGCGTCGGCGCCGCTTGCGGCCGCGAGGCGCGCGTCCTCCACGTCCATGACGCCCTTGAGGATGAGCTTGCCGCCCCAGAGCTTCTTGATCCACTCCACGTCGGCCCAGCTCAGCGCGGGGTCGAACTGCTCGGCCGTCCATGACGACAGCGACGACAGGTCCTTCACCCCCTTGGCGTGGCCCGCGATGTTGCCGAAGGTGCGGCGCTTGGTGCCCAGCATGCCCATGCACCAGCGCGGCTTGGTGGCGAGGTTGATGAGGTTCTTGATGGTGGGCTTGGGCGGCGCGGTGAGACCGTTCTTGATGTCCTTGTGGCGCTGGCCGAGGATCTGCAGGTCGAGCGTGAGCTGCAGCGCGGTCACGTTGGCGGCCTTGGCGCGCTCGATCAGGCGCTCGATGAAGTCGCGGTCCTTCATCACGTAGAGCTGGAACCAGAAGGGGTGGCGGCCGGTGTTCTCGGCGATGTCCTCGAGTGAGCAGATGCTCATGGTCGACAGCGTGAACGGAATGCCGAAGGCCTTGGCTGCGCGCGCGCCGAGGATCTCGCCGTCGGCGTGCTGCATGCCCGTGAGGCCGGTGGGCGCGATGGCCACAGGCATCGCGGTTTCCTGCCCGATCATGGTGGTGCGCAGCGAGCGGCCCTCCATGTTCACGGCCACGCGCTGGCGCAGCTTGATCTTCTGGAAGTCGCTCTCGTTGGCGCGGTAGGTGCCCTCGGTCCACGCGCCGGAGTCGGCGTAGTCGTAGAACATCTTCGGCACGCGCCGCTTGGCGATCACCCGCAGGTCTTCGATGTTGGTGATCCTGGAAAGGTCGGGCACGGGCGGTCTCCTGGCGGGTTCTTGTGATGGGTCGGCGGAAGCTAACCGGGCATTATCTGCAGGCGCCCAGGGGCGCCATCTGAAAAAAGACGAGCCCTCTGCTGAAAAGAATTCAGCTCGCCCGCTCGCGCAGCGCCTCGCGCAGCCACTCGACGAAGGTGGCGCACTCCCAGCGCTCCATGGCGCCCGGCTTCCAGCACAGGAAGTAGGCGTTTGGCGAGGGCACGCTGCGCCGCGACAGCCGCACCAGCCGGCCGTTGTCGAGCCATGCGCTGCCCAGGCGCAGGTGCATGAGCACCACGCCGAAGTCTTCGGCGGCAGCGTCGAGCGCCAGGCCGAGGTCGTTGAACTGGTGGCCCGTGGCAGGCTCCGGCAGGCCGATGCCGCAGGCCTTGAACCAGGTGCGCCACGACTCCAGCGGCGTGCGCAGCAGCTGCGCGCGCGACACCTCGGCGTCGGTCTCGAAGCTTTCGAAGGGGCCGTGGCGTTCGAGGTAGGCGGGGCTGCACACCGGCGACACGTCGTCGGCCAGCAGCTGGACGAACTCGCGGTCGTGGAAGGGGCCGGTGCCGAAGCGCAGCTCGATGTCGGCCTCCTCCACCGTGGTGTTGCGCACCGGCATGGTCACCTGCAGCATCAGCTCGATGTTCGGGTATGCATCGCGAAAGCGCGCCAGCCGGGGCAGCAGCATCTGGCGCGAGAAGGTCGGCGTGACCGCCACGCGCAGCCGCCGCACCTGCGACTCGGGCTCGCGCCCCGGCACCTGCCGCAGCGCCGCGATGGCCTCGCGCACCCGCGCCAGGTAGGCCATGCCGTCGGCGCTGAGGCTGAAGTCGCTGCCGGTGAAGAACTTGAGCCCCAGAAGCAGTTCGAGCTGGCGGATGCGGTGGCTCACCGCGCTGGGCGTCACCGCGAGCTCCTCGGCCGCGAGGTTCACGCTGCGCAGCCGCGCGACGGCCTCGAAGGCCTGCAGGCCCTGGGTCGAGGGGAGACGCGGAGAAACCATCTTTTGTCGTGAGGGGTAGCGGGGTAGGATGGTATCGAACGCTTCCGGTCCTGCCCGGCCGAAGCACCGGCTCAGAAGAATTCCCAAAACAACAGGAGACGAGCGCATGGTCTGGCAACAGGTTTACAACCCCTTCGGCAACATGATCGTATCGACGGCGCTGGCCGCGATACCGGTGGTGGTGATGCTGGTGTGCCTCGGGTTGCTTCACGTCAAGGCGCACTACGCGGCGGGGCTGGGCCTGCTGAGCGCGGTGCTCATCGCAGTGTTCGCCTTCGGCATGCCGGCCGACATGGCGGGCAAGGCCGCCTTCCTCGGCGGCATCACCGGCCTGCTGCCCATCGGCTGGATCGTGCTGAACATCATCTTCCTGCAGCAGCTCACGCAGCAGAACGGCAGCTTCCAGATACTGCAGGACTCCATCGCCGGCATCACGGAAGACAGGCGCCTGCAGCTGCTGCTCATCGCATTCGCCTTCGGTGCCTTCTTCGAGGGCGCGGCGGGCTTCGGCACGCCGGTGGCCGTCACTGCGGCCATCCTCATCGGGCTGGGCTTCTCGCCGCTCGCCGCATCGGGGCTCTCGCTCATCGCGAACACCGCGCCGGTGGCCTTCGGCGCATTGGGCACGCCGGTCATCACGCTGGCCAAGGTGCATGGCTACGACCTGATGGCGGTGACCGCGATGATCGGGCGGCAGCTGCCGTTCTTCTCGCTGCTGGTGCCGTTCTGGCTCATCTGGGCCTTCGCGGGGCGCAAGGGAATGATGGAGGTGTGGCCGGCCATCCTGGTCACGGGCGTGTCCTTCGCGATTCCGCAGTTCCTGGTGTCGAACTACATCGGCCCGGAGCTGGTGGACATCATCGCGGCCATCGTCTCGATGGTGTGCCTGGTCGCGTTCCTGCGCGTGTGGAAGCCGAAGAAGGTCTGGACCTCGGTGTCGCTCAAGGGACACGAGGCCGACGGCGGCGAGGCTTCCGCGGCCGTCGCGCCGACGAAGCATCCGACCGCCGCCGTCATCCGCGCCTGGACGCCGTGGCTCATCCTCACCGTGTTCGTGTTCATCTGGGGCCTGCCGGCGGTGAAGACCTGGCTCAACGGCATCTTCGCGCCGAGCTTTCCCATCGACGGGCTGCACAACATGGTCGAGAAGGTGGCGCCGGTGGTGCCCAAGCCGACGAAGGAGGGCGCGGTCTACCAGCTGCTGCTGCTCTCGGCCACGGGCACCGGCATCCTGGTGTCGGCCATCGTGGGTGGGCTGGTGATGAAGTACAACCCGATCCAGCTCGTGGCCGCCTATGGCCGCACGCTGTGGCTGGTGAAGTTCTCGCTGCTCACCATCGTGCTGATGCTCGCGCTGGGCACGCTCACGCGCTACTCGGGGCTGGACACCACGCTGGGCCTGGCCTTCGCCAACACCGGCGTGCTGTATCCCTTCTTCGGCACGCTGATGGGCTGGCTGGGCGTGGCGCTCACCGGCTCCGACACCGCATCGAACGTGCTCTTCGGCGGCATGCAGAAGGTGGCGGCCGACCAGCTCGGCCTGAGCCCGAACCTGATGGGCGCGGCCAACAGCTCCGGCGGCGTGATGGGCAAGATGATCGACGCGCAGTCGATCGTGGTGGCTTCCACCGCCACGCGCTGGTTCAACCACGAAGGCGAGATCCTGCGCTACGTGTTCTTCCACTCCATCGCGCTGGCCTGCCTCGTGGGCTTCTACGTGACCTTGCAGGCCTATGTGTGGCCGTTCACGCTGATGGTCGTGAAGTAGCGGCTGGCGAGGCGGGCAGCGTGGCCGCCAGCGCCTGAAGCAGCCGGCGCAGGTCGTCGACCGCTTCGCGCGCGAGCGCGGCGCCGCCCATCTGCGCCTTGACGATGGCGCCGTCGACGCCCAGCGCGGCGGCCTGCGCAACCGCCATGCGGCGCGGGCTTTCCAGTGATTCGGGCAGCAGCCCGGCGATCACCTCGACCATCTCGCGCTTGTGCTCGCGCGAGATGTCGCTCGCGCCGCTCACGCTGCCGCCCACCTCGACCACCGAGTTGATGAAGGCGCAGCCGCGGAAAGCCGGGTCTGCGAACCACTCGGCCATCGCGTCGGCCAGCACCTCCAGCGCCTGGCCGCCGCCGATGCGCTGCTGCGCGCCGAGCCGGCCGAGCGCATCGACGAACCATGCCATCCACAGGCCGTGGCGGTGATCGAGGAAGGCCCGCACCAGGTCGTCCTTCGACGGGTAGTGCCGGTAGAAGGTGACCTTGGTGACGCCCGACGCGGCGATGACGCGGTCGATGCCGGTGGCGCGGATGCCGTTGGCGTAGAAGAGGTCGTGCGCGGTGCGAAGGATGCGCTCGCGCGCCGGCAGTTCGGAGATGGAAGAGATGTCCATGGCGCGATTGTAGGCATGTAGACAGGTCTGTCTACATGTGGCACATTTCAGCGCATTCCCCTTCAACCTCCATCGAAAGAACCACCATGGAATCACGCCCGCCTCTGCCGCCCTTCACCCTCGAATCCGCCACGCAGAAGGTACAGGCCGCCGAAGACGCCTGGAACTCGCGCGACCCCGTTCGCGTGAGCCTTGCCTACACGCCCGACACGGAATGGCGCAACCGCGCCGATTTCGTCAACGGCCGGGAGCAGGTGGTGGAGTTCCTGTCGCGCAAGTGGACGCGCGAGCTCGACTACCGCCTGAAGAAGCAGCTCTGGGCCTTCATGGACAACCGCATCGCGGTGCGCTTCGAGTACGAATGGCACGACGACTCGGGCCAGTGGTATCGCAGCCATGGCAACGAGAACTGGGAGTTCGCGGAGAACGGCCTCATGCAGAGGCGCTTCGCGAGCATCAACGACCAGCCCATCAAGGAATCGGACCGCAAGTTCCACTGGGCGCGCTGACCTCGTGTTGTTCCCTCTCCCCTCGGGGAGAGGGTCAGGGTGAGGGCCGGAGCGCCAATGCCGCCGCGCTCCATCCATCGCCGACGCACCCTCACCCCAACCCTCTCCCCGAGGGGGAGAGGGGGCAAGACCCCGGCATGGCTGTTGCTTGCCTGAGCTCACTCAACAGGAGACCCCATGAACCGCAACGACGTCACCGAGAAAATCATCGCCACCAAGGTCAGCAAGGGCATCCAGTGGGCCGACGTGGCCAGGAAGGTGGGCCTCTCGAAGGAGTGGACCACCGCCGCCTGCCTGGGCCAGATGACGCTCGACGACAGGCAGGCGAAGATCGTCGGCAAGATCTTCGGCCTCACCGCCGAGGAGCAGAAGTGGCTGAAGGTGGTGCCCTACAAGGGCTCGCTGCCCACGCCGGTGCCCACCGATCCGCTCATCTACCGCTGGTACGAAGTGGTGAGCGTGTACGGCACCACCATCAAGGAGCTCATCCATGAAGAATTCGGCGACGGCATCATGAGCGCCATCGACTTCAGCATGGACATCCAGCGCGAGGCCGACCCGAAGGGCGACCGCGTCAACGTGGTGCTGTCGGGCAAGTTCCTGCCCTACAAGACCTACTGAGCCTACTGAGCGTATTCGGCCGGGCGCGGCCGCTGCTGCTGATGTTGCCTGGCGGGCGGGCGCACTGCGCCGGCGGTGATGCCGTAGCCCTCGATGGCCCCCGCGATCGAGCGCGCCACCGCATCCACCGGCACCGCGATGCGCCGGTTGGTGCGCATGCGTTCGCGC
Source organism: Variovorax sp. 350MFTsu5.1 (assembly GCF_048302515.1). Taxonomy (NCBI): domain Bacteria; kingdom Pseudomonadati; phylum Pseudomonadota; class Betaproteobacteria; order Burkholderiales; family Comamonadaceae; genus Variovorax; species Variovorax sp. 350MFTsu5.1. The sequence goes on from NZ_CP157620.1 coordinate 1,739,324, forward strand.
GCGTAGCTGGCCGCGATGCGCTCGGCCAGCGGATCGATGGGGCCGTGCACGTCGGGGCTCACTACCGTCACGTGCAGCCGGCCGGCATGCTCCTGCCGCAGGCCCTCGGAGATCGCGTTCACCGCGTACTGCGTGCCGTGGTACACCGCCGAGCCCGGCGACAGCCCGTGCATCGCCACCGGCGCCACGTTCACGATGTGGCCCCAGCCCTGCTCCTGCATCGTCGGCAGCACCGCCGCGATGCCCAGCAGCACGCCGCGCAGGTTCACGTCGATCATGAGTTCCCACTCCTCGATCTTGCGGTTCCACAGCGGCGACATCGGCATCACGCCCGCGGCGTTGACGAGCACGTCGATCTGCTCGTGCGTCTCCAGTGCGAATTCGGCGAACGCTTCCATGTCGGGCCGGTGCGTCACGTCGAGCCGCTGGAAGCTCGCCGTGCCGCCCGTGGCCGTGATCTCGGCCGCGAGCGAGGCGAGCCTGTCGGTGCGGCGCGCACCGAGCACCACCTTGGCGCCGCGCCGCGCAAGCAGCCTGGCGGTCGCTTCGCCGATGCCGCTGCTCGCGCCGGTGATGAGTACGACTTTTTCCTGGATCGTGGTCATGGTGAACTCCTCGTGCTGATCTGTCTGCCGTGGGGCGCACACTGGAATGAGCGTGGGCCGGGCATGCAGAGAAGTGTGCGTTTTCGCGAGCCCGAAGCGGTAGACGAATCGAACGCGGTTTTTGCCTGATCCTGCAAAACGCGGTGCCGACCGCGGCCGCCGCTTCGCCCGCTCGGCGCCGCGTAGTGCTTTCGCGGTAGAGAAGGCTCAAGCGGAGCGTTTGGCGCTTCGTGCGAGTTTCTTGCCTGATTCCCCGAAGCAGCAGCGGCAGGGGCGGCGGGCCGATGCATCCATCGGTAATTCGCTTTGCACCATGTCGCAAGGATTGAGCAAGAGCCCGAAATCGCCGATGCTGCGCCGATGGACAAGCAGCCTCCCCGGAACACGGCCCGCCCGCGCATCTACCTCGCGGGGCCGGACGTCTTTCGCCCCGACGCCAGGGCGCATTTCGTCAGCCTGTCGGCCATCTGTGACGCAGCCGGCCTTGCGGCTCTGCTGCCGGCCGACGGCAACGAAGAGCTGAGCTCCGAGGCGCCCGAGAAGCAGATCTACGAAGCCAACATGCAGCGCCTTCGCGGCGCGGACGGCGTCGTCGCCAATCTTGCGAGCTTCAGGGGCATGGAGCCCGACTCGGGCACCGTGTTCGAGGTCGGCGCGGCGATCGCGCTGGGCATCCCGGTCGTGGCCTACGGCGTTCCCGAAGGCAGCTACGCAGACCGCGTGCGCGCCGCGCTGCAGTGCGAAGTCGACGCGAACGGCGTGCTGCGCGAAGCCGGAACCAGCATCGCGGTCGAGGACTTCGGGCAGCAATTGAACCTGATGCTGGCGTGTTCGATTCACATCGAGGCCACGCCGGAGGCGGCGTTGAAGAAGATGGCAGAGGTGCTCGCCGGTGCCATCCGGCGATAGCGCGCTACGCGGACATCCCGCCTTCGCTGGCAATCAGCGCGTGGCGTAGTTGCGAGGTAGTACTGTCTATCGCACTGATGCAACGTTGAAGTTCCGCATTGGCGAGGCGCAGCAGGGCGCCCAATTCGCTTCGTGTGGTCACGAGTGCTTCGAGATCGCTCGTGTGTTCTGGACCGATGAGCTTTTCGATGCAGGCATGCGCGCGCAGGACTTCCTGCAATTGCGCCGCATCGTCGCAGGCTTGTCGAGCAAGTGCGTCGACCGCGGATTCGACAGGCGCAGAAGGAGACTGTGATTGCGCGCGAACGCGAGTGTGTTGAGCCATGAATGGCCTCCAAGAGGTGTGATTTCAAAAACCACCGCTCTCGCTTCCAAACGGGGGCGGCAGCTCGAACGGGTTGGAAGACCGGACACCTCTTGCGAGAACCGGCAGGGCTCGCGCCCTCCCGCCCGAGCCGCCATAAAAGTGGCACGAGCGAAAAAGCCGCAGACCATGTGCGGTGGCTGCGGCTCTCGTCGCAGAGGTGAAGCGGGCTTCCAAACCCGATCGCGCCAAATCGGCGCGACGCGGCAGTATATCCACGCGGTAGGAGCCGAGAACTCCTTGTGCGAGCGGTAAGGATGAACACAACGTTGTGCTGTCCACCGCGCGACAAAAGCAGGAAACCCCTGATCGAAGCGCCGCTCACCAGCCCCTAGGATCGGCTCCATCGATCACTGTATGGAGCAATGCATGCCGACCACCGAGACCCACTTCGAGCTCACCGCCAACGACGGCGTCACGGTGGAGGTCCATCGGTGGCTGGGCACGGCGACGGCGCCGCGCGCCATCGTGCAGCTCGCGCATGGCATGGGCGAGCATTCGCTGCGCTACCGGCATCTGGCCGAGTCATTGGTGCGCGCGGGGTACGTGGTGTATGCGAACGAGCATCGCGGGCATGGCAAGGGTGCGCAGGCGCGCGGTGAGCTGGGCGAGTTCGGGCCGCGCGCGTTCGCCGGGCTGGTGGACGACATGGCGCTGCTGAGCCGCCACGTGCGAGGCGTGCATCCCGGGCTGCCGCTGATCCTGCTGGGCCACAGCATGGGTTCGTTCGCGCTGCAGTACTACCTGGTCGAGCACGGCTCGCTGCTCGCGGGCGCGGCACTGTCGGGCACCTCGGCGCTCGACCTGCTGGGAACCGCGCTGCAGTCGGGCTTCAAGCTCGAAGACATGAATGCCGCGCTGCCCGACGTGCGCACGCCCTTCGACTGGCTCAGCCGCGATCCGGCGCAGGTCGATGCGTACATCGCCGATCCGCTGTGCGGCTTCACGGTCTCGGCCGAGGGGCTGGGTTCGATGTTCGCGAAGCTGGGCGACCTGACGCCCGAGGCCATGCGCAAGACCATCCGGCCCGAGCTGCCCCTGTACCTGTTCATCGGCGGCGAAGACCCGGTGAGCAACAAGGCCGAGTGGTTCTATCCGCTGGTGGAGCGCTACCGAGCGGCCGGGCTGCGCGACGTGTCGTGCCACGTGTTCGGCGGCGCGCGCCACGAGGCGCTGAACGAGACCAACCGCGACGAGGTCGAGGCGGTGCTGCTCGCGTGGATCGCGCGGGTGGTGGCGAAGGGCTGACGAGCCGGAAGACTCCGGCCGTAACAATGGATGGGGCTGGGCCGGGCGGCAGGCGCCGCCAGCTTGCCGCTACTGCTTTCTGCAGTCGCCCATGGTCACGGTGCCGTCCTTACACTCGGTGATCATGGGTTCGTCCGCGCCCTGGGCCGCAGCCGTAGCAGGAGGCGTCGGGACAGATGCAGGGATGGATGCAGGAGCAGGAGCCGGTGCGGCCCCCGCGTCCTTCAGATAGACGACCTTCTTCGTGCCGAGCTCGCAGCTGCCTACCACCTGGCCATTCGCCGATGCGTTCGCATCGATGACGGTGACGGTGAAGCGCGCCACGCCGCTCGCGGCGATCTTCGATTCGATGCGGGTGCGCAGGGCCTCGCAGTCTTCGGCCGCAAGGGCTGTGCCCGCCGCGCCGGCCAGGGCCAGCACGGCGGGAAGCATCGCGAGCCTGAAGGGCTTCATGGCGACTGCCATCCGCACGATGTCGATCGGCCTTCTTACGCCGAAGCCAGCGCCGCGTTGAGCGTGGCGCTCGGGCGCATGATGGCCGAGAACTTGACCGGGTCGGCCAGGTAGTAGCCGCCGATGTCCACCGGCTTGCCCTGCACGGCGGCGAGTTCGTCGACGATCTTCTTCTCGTTGGCCGCGAGCGTCTCGGCCAGCTTGCTGAAGGCGGCCTGCAGTTCGAGGTCTTCGGTCTGCGCGGCCAGTTCCTGCGCCCAGTACATCGCCAGGTAGAACTGGCTGCCGCGGTTGTCGAGCTGGCCGGTCTTGGGCGATGGGTTCTTGTTGTTGTCGAGCAGCTTGCCGGTGGCGGTGTCCAGCGTCTTGGCGAGGATGGTCGCCTTCTTGTTGTTCGTCTTCAGGCCCAGGTCTTCCAGACTCACGGCCAGCGCGAGGAATTCGCCCAGCGAGTCCCAGCGCAGGTGGTTCTCCTCCACCAGCTGCTGCACGTGCTTGGGGGCCGAGCCGCCCGCGCCGGTCTCGTACATGCCGCCGCCGGCCATCAGCGGAACGATCGACAGCATCTTGGCCGAGGTGCCCAGCTCCATGATGGGGAACAGGTCGGTCAGGTAGTCGCGCAGGATGTTGCCGGTGGCGCTGATGGTGTCCAGGCCGCGGACCACGCGCTCCAGCGTGTAGCGCATGGCGCGCACCTGGCTCATGATCTGGATGTCCAGGCCCGTGGTGTTGTGCTCGTGCAGGTACATCTTGACCTTGGTGATCAGCTGCGCCTCGTGCGGACGATAGGCGTCGAGCCAGAACACCACCGGCATGCCGGAGTTGCGCGCGCGGTTGACGGCCAGCTTCACCCAGTCGCGGATCGCGGCGTCCTTGACCTGGCACATGCGCCAGATGTCGCCCTGCTCCACTTCCTGGCTCATCAGCACTTCGCCGGTGTCCAGGTCGGTGATGTTGGCGACGCCGTCCTCGGCGATCTCGAAGGTCTTGTCGTGCGAGCCGTATTCCTCGGCCTTCTGCGCCATGAGGCCCACGTTGGGCACGGTGCCCATGGTCTTGGGGTCGAAGGCGCCGTGCCACTTGCAGAAGTTGATCATCTCCTGGTAGATGCGGGCGAAGGTCGATTCGGGCATCACGGCCTTCACGTCCTTCAGGCGGCCGTCGGCGCCCCACATCTTGCCGCCGTTGCGGATCATCGCGGGCATGGAGGCGTCCACGATCACGTCGTTGGGCGAGTGGAAGTTGGTGATGCCCTTGGCCGAGTCGACCATCGCCAGTTCAGGGCGGTGCTCGTGGCAGGCGTGCAGGTCGCGCTTGATCTCGTCCTGCGTGCTCTGCGGCAGCGTGGCGATCTTGTTGTAGAGGTCGACCATGCCGTTGTTGACGTTGATGCCCAGCTCGTCGAACAGCTTGCCGTGCTTCTCGAAGGCTTCCTTGTAGAAGATCTTCACGCAGTGGCCGAACACGATGGGGTGCGAGACCTTCATCATGGTGGCCTTCACGTGCAGCGAGAACATCACGCCGGTCTTGTGTGCGTCTTCGATCTCCTTTTCATAGAAGGCCAGCAGCGCCTTCTTGCTCATGAACATGGAGTCGATGATCTCGCGGTCGAGCAGGGCGACCTTGGGCTTGAGCACGATGGTCTTGCCGCTCTTGGTGATGAGCTCCATCTTGACGTTGCGCGCGCGGTCGAGCGTCATCGACTTCTCGCCGTGGTAGAAGTCGCCGCCGTGCATGTGCGAGACGTGCGAGCGCGAGGCCTGGCTCCAGTCGGCCATGCTGTGCGGGTTCTTGCGCGCGTATTCCTTCACGGCCTTGGGGGCGCGGCGGTCGGAGTTGCCTTCGCGCAGCACGGGGTTCACGGCGCTGCCGGTGCACTTGTTGTAGCGCGCGCGGATGTCCTTGTCCTCATCCGTGGTCGGGTTCTCGGGGTAGTCGGGAATCTTGTAGCCCTTGCCCTGCAGTTCCTTGATGGCCGCCTTGAGCTGGGCCACCGAGGCGCTGATGTTGGGCAGCTTGATGATGTTGGCTTCGGGCTTGAGCGTGAGCTTGCCCAGTTCGGCGAGGTTGTCGGGCACCTTCTGCTCGTCGCTCAGGTAGTCGGGAAACTCGCCCAGGATGCGGGCCGCCACGGAGATGTCGCTGGTCTCGACGTTGATGCCGGCCGGGTTCGTGAAGGCGCGGATGATCGGCAGGAACGCGTAGGTCGCCAGCAGGGGCGCCTCGTCGGTGAGGGTGTAGACGATGGTGGGTTGCTTCGAGCTCATGCGCTTCTTCCGTAGATCCTGGTTGTCGGGGTGGCTGGAACTTCCGGCTTTCCGGGGGTAGCCCGTTTTTTGCCGGAGCCCCCGATTGTCGCCCGCCGGGACCGTGTTTCGCCATGCGGGTTGCGAAGCCCCCGGCGCGAAGCGCGTCTTAACGGGGCTGCGGCTGGCCGGAAACGGACTTTTCGAGCATTTCCCGGGCCAGGTCGACGAAGGCGCGCAGCTTGGGCGCCTGGGCCGCGCGGCGCGGAAAGTACAGGAACAGGCCCGGCTCCCCGAAGGCCGAGCGCGGCAGCAGCTGGCGCAGGCGGCCTTCGCGCAGTTCGGCGCGCACCAGCGGCTCGAAGATGTAGGCGATGCCCACGTCGGCCAGCGCCAGGTCGCGGGCATAGAGCGCGTCGGTGACCCGCACGGTGCCCGGCACCTCGACCGAGACGTGGGCGCCGGCCTGGTCGCGCAGGTCCCAGGCGTACACGCCGCCCGAGGTCACGAAGCGGAAGCCGATGCAGTTGTGCCGCTGCAGCGCCTCGATGCCGCGCGGCTCGCCCGCCGTGGCCAGGTAGCGCGGGGTGGCCACCAGGATGGCCTCGAAGGGCGGGGTGAGCCGCACCGCCACCATGTCCTGCGCGACGGTGTGGCCCAGCCGCACGCCGGCGTCGTGGCCGCTTGCGACGATGTCGGCCAGGCCGTCGTCGCAGGTGATCTCCATCACCAGGTCCGGGTGGCGGCGAGCCATTTCGGCCACCAGCGGCGTCATGGCCAGCGGCAGCGCCACATGGGGTGCGTTGATGCGCAGCACGCCGCTCACCCGCCCGAGCGACTCACCGAAGCGGTCCACCGCGTCGGCGATCTCGCCCATGGCCGGGGCCAGCATGCCGATGAAGCCGGCCCCGGCCTCGGTCAGCCGCACGCTGCGGGTGGTGCGCGCGAAGATCGGCTGGCCCAGGTGGTCCTCGACGGCGCGCACCGCGTGGCTCACGGCCGAGGCGCTCATGCCCAGTTCGGCGGCCGCGGCGGCGAACCCGCCGCGCCGGTGCACCGCCAGCACGATGGCGAGATGCGGGAGCAGGGTGCGGTCCATTCATGCACTGTATCGCACAGTGCATTCGATTTGAACCGGCTAGTCGTCGAGTGTGCTTGCTGGAACAGTCACGCCATGCCTTCACGGCAACCCTCAACCCTTCAAGGAGCCAGCATCATGTCCAACATCGCCATCACCTCTTCGCAGACCCGCCAGACCTGGTTCATCACCGGCGCCGCTTCCGGCTTTGGCCACGCCTTCGCCGAGCACGCGCTGGCCCTGGGCCACAACGTGGTCGCCACCGCCCGCGACGCCGGCCGCCTCGCCGACCTCGTGGCGCAGGCACCCGACCGCGTGCTGGCCACGCCGCTGGACGTGGACGCCGCCGGCGCCGCCGAAGCCGCCGTCGAGGCCGCGGTGGCCCGCTTCGGCCGCATCGACGTGCTCGTGAACAACGCCGGCTACGGCGTGGTCGGCGCGCTGGAGGAAACCTCCGACGCCGAGCTGCGCGCGCTGATGAACACCAACTTCTTCGGCGCCATGGCCGTCACCCGCGCCGCGCTGCCGGTGCTGCGCGCCCAGAAGTCGGGCGCCATCGTGAATATCTCCAGCCTCGGCGGGCAGCTGTCGTTCGCGGGTTTCAGCGCGTATTCGGCCTCGAAGTTCGCGCTGGAGGGCGCCTCGGAAGCGCTGGCGCAGGAGGTCGCGCCCTTCGGCATCAAGGTGCTGATCGTCGAGCCGGGCCAGTTCCGCACCCAGCTCGCGGGCAGCGGCATGCGCCACATGCCGATGATCGAGGCCTACCAGCCGGTGGTGGGCGCCACCCGCGAGTTCGCGCACAGCATGCACAACACGCAGGCCGGCGATCCGCGCAAGGCGGCGGTGGCGATCGCGAAGGCGCTGGAGGCCGAGCACACGCCCCTGCGCCTGCAGCTGGGCGGCGACTCGGTCGACGCGGTGCGCGCCCATGCGCAGGCGCTGCTCAAGGACATGGAGGCCTGGGAAGCCCTGAGCCGCAGCACCGACTTCGACGCTGCAGCCTGAAGGCAGGCCTCAGCGCAGCGGCAGTTCGATGGTGGCCGCCAGCGGCACGGTGTCGATGCGCGCCGCGCTGGTCACGACGACCGCCTGCTTCGACTGCGCAGCAATCTCCGAGAGCGTGGCCCACAGGCAGCGTGTAGAGGGCATGTCCAGGCCGGCGGTCGGCTCGTCGAGCAGTACGAGCGGCCGGCCCGACGCGAGCCCGGCGGCCATCCAGACCTTGCGCTTCGAGCCGGTGGACAGCATGAACATCTTCTTGTCCAGGTGCGGCGCCAGCGAGAAGCCGTCGGCGATGGCCTGCCACTTCGCCTGGTCGAAGCCCGCGTCGCCTTCGGCAAGCGAGGCCGTGCATTCGCGCGCGCTGAGCTGGTCGAAACGGTCGGTTTCGGGAGCGACGAAGAACACCTGGCGGCGATAGGCCTCGGGCGCGGCATCGAGGCTCGTCCCGGCCACGGTCAGCCGTCCGGCGGAGGCGGGCAGCGCACCGGCAATCACGTTGAGCAGCGCCGACTTGCCCGTGCCGGTATCGCCGTAGAGCAGCGTGACGCCCGGGCCGATGGATGCATTCCAGCCGGACACCAGCGCGGGTTGGTCGGGGTAGGCGAAGCGCAGCGCGTCGATCCGGAGCAGGGCGGGAGAAGAAGGATTCATGGTCGCGTGCGACTTTATCAACCAGCCGCGCCGCCGGTGGCTACCATCCGGCTCCATGACAAAGCTGCCGCTCCTGTTCGCCCTGCTGCCGTTCGCCACCGCGGTGCTCGCCGCTCCCGATCTTTCCGCGCCGTCGGCGCAGGTGTTCGATGCGGTGAAGAAGCCCGATTCGCTCGACGCGCAATGGCGCACGCGCCTGTGCGCTCTGCTGCCGCAGCCCTGCGACGCGCAGCAACTGGGCCTCTATCGTCCGCGCGGCGCCGCGGCGGGCGACTACGTGGTGCTCTCCGCCGAGCCGCTGGCCATGGCGCGCATCAGGCGGGATGCCGCAGACGCCAAGGGCTGGCAGCTCGCTCGCCTTCATGATTTCTCCGGCTACGCCCAGGCCCTGAAGAAAGACAGCGACGCCAGCCGGTCCGAGGCGCGCCTCTCGCTCGCGCCGGCGCTCTACCCGGTGGCCGAGGGCAAGTGGGCCGTGGCCGTGCTGCAGACGGTGTCCGAAGGCTATTCGGGCGGCGGCGCCTCGTTCGACACCGCCGACTTCGTGCCGCTCGAAGGCGGCAAGGCGGTGCAGGAGGGCATTCCGTTCTCGTGCTCCAAGATGATCCGCGCCTGCTTCAGCGAGAAGGAATACAAGACCTCGAAGCACTGCCACGACGAGAGCTTCGGCAGCCTGCGCATCGCCTACGGCGAGACATTCAAGCCCGGCTCGCCCTACGACTGGCAATACACCTGGGTGCAGACCGAATGGCCGCAGAACGAGCCGCGCAGCGCGGCGACCACCACGCGCGTGTTGTTCACCGCCAGGACCACCGAGCGCGCGGGCTTCTGCGGCGGGCCGCAGTAGACAGCGGGCTCGCGCCTCAGTGGCGCGGCACGGTCGTCGTGCCCACGTGCATCGTGCGTCCTGCCCCCAGCCCAGCGATCACGAGCGCCACGCCCAGCCCGATGAAGAGCCACGACGAGGCGCGGAAGCTCCCCGTCCAGCCGTGCAGCAGCCCGGCCACCAGCGGCCCGAAGGCCGCCACCATGTAGCCCACGCCCTGCGCCATGCCCGAGAGGTGCGCGGCGACGTGCGAGTCGGGCGAGCGCAGCACGATCATCGTGAGCGCCAGCGCGAAGGTGCCGCCCTGCGCGATGCCCAGCAGCACCGCCCAGGCCCACACGCCGAAGAAGCCGTCCAGCGGCGCGAAGAGCATCGCCAGCATCGCGCCCACCGTGAGCAGCGCCAGCACGACCGCCAAGCCGCGCTGGTTGCGCAGCTTCACCGCCAGCGCCGGCACCACGAGGCAGGTCACCACCTGCGTCATGACCGAAAGAGACACCACGTAGCCAGCCGTCTCGCTGCCCAGCCCGCGCTCGCGCAGGATCGGCGCGAGCCAGCCCATCACGATGTAGGCGAGGGCGGACTGCAGGCCCATGAAGAAGGTGACCTGCCAGGCCAGCCGGTCGCTCCAGAGCCCGCGCACGGTGAAGCCCGATTCGCTCGCCACCGGCTTCAACGGCAGCGCCTGGGGCGCCCAGATCAGCGTGACCAGCGCGGCCGGCAGCGCCCACATCGCGAGCGCCATGGTCCAGCCGCCGCCCAGCGCGTGCTCGATCGGCACCGTGAGCCCGGCGGCGCTGGCCGCGCCGCCGCACACGGCCATGGTGTAGAGGCCCATCATCAGCGCCGCCTGCGAGGCGAAGTCGCGCTTCACCAGGCCCGACAGCAGCACGTTCGACACCGCGATGCCGCTGCCCGCGATGGCCGAGGCCAGAAACAGCAGCGGGATGTTGCCGGTGCCGCGCAGCACCGTGCCGACCAGGATCAGCACCATGCAGCCGAGCAGCGTGCGCTCGGTGCCGAAGCGGCGGCCCAGGCCCGGCGCGAGCGGCGCGAACACGCCGAGGCAGACGATCGGCAGCGTGGTCAGCAGGCTCGCGGCGGTGGGCGAGAGGCCGGTGGCCTTGATGATTTCCGGCAGCACCACCGAGAGGCTGGCGAAGACCGGGCGCAGGTTGAAGGCGATCAGCACCACGCTGGCGCCGAGCAGGATGCGGCGCGCGAGGGTGGGGGCGGGCGTGGGGCGCGGCGCGGGCAGGCTGTCGGCCTCGGCGTCGATCAGCAGTTCGTCGCCGCAGCGGTGGGCGGAAGCGGAAGAAGAGGAGGAGGGAGAAGAAGAGGAGGAGGAAGAAGAGGCGCCGGCATTGCCGCGTGCGAGGGTGGCCGAGTTCATCACGACCCCAGCGCCAGTGCGTTGATCATCGGCGCCATGAAGGTGCGCACCGCCGCGGCGGCCACGTCGGGGTCGCGGCTGGCGATGCCTTCGATGATGGCGCGGTGCGCGGCATCGTCGGGCTCGGGCAGGGCGCTGCCCATCGAGCTCGCGATGGTCTCCTTGATGTAGCCGGTGATGAAGCGGCAGGTTTCCGCCAGGGCGAGGTTGCCGGAGATGTCGACGATGGCGAGGTGGAAGGCCAGGTCGCGCTCGATGAAGGCCGCGCCGTTGTCGGCGGGATCGAAGCCGCCGCGCTTGTCGAGCAGCACGTGCAGGCGGCGCAGGTCGCGCGCCGTGTGGTGCACGGCGGCGAGCCGGGCGGCTTCCACTTCGAGCGCGCGGCGCACCTCGAACTGGTCGCGCAGGCTCGCGAGCCGCATCTTCTGCAGGCTGGACGAAGGATCGAAGCCCGAGCGAACATAGGTGCCCGAGCCCTGGCGCACTTCGAGCAGCCCGCGCGACACCAGCGTCTTGACCGCCTCGCGCACCGTGCCCCGGCTCACGCCCAGCAGCTGGGCGAGCTGCGGTTCGATCGGGATGCGGGAGCCAACGGACCAGCGGCCGGCGGAGATCTCGGCGCGGATGCTGTCCGCGGCGGTGTCTGCAAGTGAAGTACGGGGAGCTTGGGCAAGCATCGGGAGTGAGCCTGGTCGTTCAATGATTGGATGAATTTTGCCTCCAAAAAGAAACCGGACTCCCCGCGCGGCGATTGATCCGGGTAGCACCCCGTAGAAAACCGCAACCCCTGTCCGCGGATCGCGCAAGCCGATTTCGCGGATTTGTCCTCATTAAGTGAATTTTTCCCGGCCTTGGGCAGCTGTTGCCGAAAGTGTTGTTCGTCTGGAGCGTCCTGTCAGAGAATGAAACTAAAGGTAGCTTGTGAATCGGCAAGTTGTTCTGCTCCACGGTCCGGCCCTCCCTTCCCGACCTTCCTGCGGAGCGTTCAGGGGAGCGCAAGAGAAATACGGACCGCGGCGGCGATATGAAGGACTTTTCTTTGTCGGATGTGCGGCTGTTCGCCAAGGCCGCGCAGCTCGGGGGACTGACTCCGGCCGCCGAAGTGCTCAACGTGCCCAAGGCCTCCGCGTCGCGCCAGCTCCAGAGACTGGAAGCCACCGTCGGCCACCTGCTGCTGCATCGCGGCGCCACCCGCTTCGCGCTGACTGAGGAAGGCCGCGAGTTCCTCGCGGCGGCCCAACATGCGCTCACGATCCTCGACGACGTCATGCTCAACCTGTCCTCCGACGGCAGCGCCGTCACCGGGCGGTTGCGCATCGCCGTGCCGCACTACTATGGCCGCGAGCTGCTGATGAACCACCTGCCCGCCTTCATGACCGCCTACCCGCGGCTGGAGGTCACGGTCGAGACCGGCAAGGACCGCGCCGACCTGCGGCGCGACGCGGCCGACGTGGCCATCGGCTACGGCCGTGAGGGCGGCGACGAGCTGGTCGTGCGCCACCTGAAGCAGGAGCCGCTGATGCTGTGCGCCGCGCCGGCGTATCTCGCGCGCCACGCTCCGGTGCAGGACCTGCCCGATCTGTCCGCGCACCGCTTCCTGACCACCGACGCCGAAGGGCGCAAGCGCGAGATCAGCCTCGCGGCCATCGAAAAGACGCACCGCGTGCGCGTGGAAAGCGTGTTCCAGTCGGACGACCCTGAAATGGTTTTGCGGCTCGCGCTGTCGGCGCGCGGCATCGCGCTGGTGCCGCAGTCGCTCGCGCGCCCGCAGATCGACGGCGCCACGCTGGTGCCGGTGCTGCCCTCGCTGGCCCTGAAGCCGCACGACATCCACCTGAGCTACCTGCCCGCGCGCCGCAACACGCCGAAGATCCGGACCTTCGTCGACTACTTCCTCGACGTGTTCAGGGCCCCTTGAATCAGCGCCGCGCGCCGCTGCCGTTGTTCTTCGCGACCACGCCCGCGCCGCGCACCTCGAGCCGGCGCTGGTCGACCACCTTGCCGCCGGCGTCCACCAGCTCGATCAGGTGGCGCCCCGGCCATGGAAACCATTGCACGGTGTTGCCGCGCGCCAGCGGCTTGCCGTCGATTCGCCACTGCACGCCACGGCCCTCGGAATCGAAGCGCACGCGCTGGCGCTGCGGCGGGATGTCGGGGTCCAGCGCGATGATGGTGCCGTCGGCCGGCGCGGTGATGCGCGCCGGGGCGGAAGCATCCGTCGTCATGCCGGTGTCCAGCGCGAAGAGCGGCTGCTCCGTGCCTTGCAGGAACCACTCGCTGCGCGAAGCCTCCAGCGGATTGCCGTCGGCGCCGGGGCCAAAGCTCACCTGCATCTGGACCAGGCCCGGCGGCGGCGAAGGCGCGCGGCTCGGCTCGCGCGCGTGCAGGAAGCGCATCACCTCGGCCCACACCGGCGCGGCGCCGCTGGTGCCGCTCACGTCCCACATCGACTCGCCGCTGGCGTTGCCCACCCACACGCCCACCGTGTAGCGCTGCGACCAGCCCACGGCCCAGTTGTCGCGCATGTCCTTGCTGGTGCCGGTCTTCACGGCGGTCCAGAAGCGGGTGGAAAGAATGCTGTCGAGGCCGAAGGTGCGCGTGCGCGCGTTCGGGTCGGACAGGATGTCGCCCACGATGAAGGCCGCTCGCGCGTCGATCGGCGTCGGCGGCGAGGCCGGCGCGGTTTTCGATTTCTCCGCGGGCCGCGGCGCCAGCGTCGTCGTTCCGTAGCGCCCGCCGTTGGCCAGCATGCGGTAGGCGTTGGTGAGCGACAGCAGCGACACCTCGGCGCTGCCGAGCGCGAGGCTGTAGCCGTAGTAGTCGCCGCTTTCGCGCAGCGGCAGCCCGGCGGCGCGCAGCTCGCGCGCGAAGGCCTCGGGCGACACCATCACCAGCGTGCGCACGGCCGGCACGTTCAGCGATGCCGCCAGCGCGGTGCGCGCCGACACCGGGCCCTTGAAGCGGCGGTCGTAGTTCTGCGGAATGTAGAGGCCGCTGGCGGTGCTGATCTGCGCCGACGAGTCCTCGATCAGCGATGCCGCCGTGATGCGCTTCTCGGCGATCGCCTGGGCGTAGAGCAGCGGCTTGAGCGTGGAGCCGGGCTGGCGCAGCGCCGTGACGCCGTCGACCTCCGCCGCCTGGCTCAGCGGGCCGGAGGAGCCGACCCAGGCGAGCACCTCGCCGGTCGCGTTGTCGAGCACGACGAGGGCGCCGTCTTCCACGTGCCGGTCGCGCAGCTCGCGCAGGTGGCGCTGCAGCGTGTCGAGCGCGAAGCGTTGCAGCGGCGCGCGCAGGGTGGTGCGCACGCTGGTTTCCCTGTCCTTGCCTTTCGACGCCGCAACGGCTGCGGTTGCAACGGGCGCCGCCGCCGAGTTCGCGTCGCGGATCTCGCGCAGCACGCGCCGCGCGGCGTGCGGCGCGATCCCTTCGTTCGGCTCGAAGGCCCGGCGCTGCACGGCCGCGCTGGTGAACATGTCCAGCGCCTCGCAGTCGGTCTTCTGCTGCGGTTCCATGGTGCGCAGCACCTCGCAGGCGCGCTGCGCCACCATGGCGGGCTTGGCGTTGGGCGCGCGCACCAGTGCCGCCGCCACGCTGGCCTCGCGCGCGTCGAGCCCGCTGGGCGCCTTGCCGAAGAGCGTGCGCGACAGCGCGTCGATGCCCACGATCTCGCCGCGGAACGGCACGGTGTTGAGATACGCCTCCAGGATCTGGTCCTTGCGCCAGTTGCGCTCCAGCTGCGCGGCCGCCACCGTCTGCCCGATCTTCTGCGTGAAGCTGCGGCCGCCCGAACTGCGGCGAAGGTCCTCGTCGAGCAGGCCCGACAGCTGCATCGTGATGGTCGATGCGCCGCGCGTGCGCGTGTTCCAGAGATTGCCCCAGGCGGCGGCCGAGACGGCGCGCCAGTCGATGCCGCTGTGCTCGTAGAAGCGCTTGTCCTCGCTCAGCACCATGGCCGTGCGCAGCGCTGGGGACACGTCGGCCAGCGCGGTCCACTGGCCGCGTCGCACCGTGGGGTCGGTGCGCACGCGCTGCAGCAGCTCGCCGTTGCGGTCGAGCACGGCGGTGTCGGACGAGCGGAAGTCGCGCTTCACTTCCTCGAAGCTCACCACGGCCCGGGCCGGGAGCGTCCATGCCGCGGCGATCAGCAGGGCTGCGAGGGTCTTGCGGGAGAAGGCGGAGGGCGCGGGCTGCATCGGAGGAAAGGAGGCGGTATCCAGAAGCGAAAGCATGGGCGCCGCCATTCTCTCTCGCCGGTCCGCCACGGGAATCGCGCCTACTGCGCGACGGGCTGCGCGCTGCCTTGCGGCTTGCGCACCCCGGGGCAAAGTAAATGCCGGGTGCCACATCCCGTAACGAACTTCACGCGAGGGCTTCAATGCGGAAACCCGGCGCGTACCGGCGTGGCCTTCAATGCACTACCGGCTCGCAGGAGGCGAACCCCGGTTTCACAAACACTCCAAGGAGAACTCGCATGACGAAGACATTGGCGATCCTTCTGGCCGCATCGGCCATCCTCGCGGGCTGTGTGGTCGCACCCTACGACCGCCCGCCGCCGCCGCGCCCGCACTACGGCGACCGTGACCGCGACGGCGTGCCCAACCGCTACGACCGTGACCGCGACGGTGACGGCGTTCCGAACCGCTACGACCGCAATCCCAACAACCCGTACCGCAACTGATCCACAGCGCTGCGACAAAAGAAGAAAAGGCCGCGAAGCTCCGTGCTTCGCGGCCTTTTCTTTTGAGTTGCTTTTGCGTTCAGAAGGGCTGCCCGCTCACCCCGGCCGGCGCGCCATCAGCGCCCAGATGCCCGCCGCGCCCAGCAGCGAGCCGCCCGCGAGGTTGAAGCGCCGCTGCGCACGCGGCGACGACAGCAGCCTGCGCGCCGATCCCGCGAACACCGCGTAGAGCGTGGCATTGGTCGCGGCCAGCACCACGAAGGTGATGGCCAGCACCCACAGCTGGCGCGTCACGTCGGCGGCCGGGTTGATGAACTGGGGCAGGAAGGCCACGAAGAACACGATGCCCTTGGGGTTCAGCGCGGTCACCAGGTAGGTGTTGGCGAACAGGCGCAGGCGCGAGGCGGGCGCGGCCGGCGTGGCGATCTCGGCGGAGGTGATGCCCGCGCGCAGCAGCCTGATGCCCAGATACAGCAGGTAAAGCCCGCCCACCCACTTCACCACCGTGAACCAGAAGGCCGAGGTGGCCAGCAGCGCGCCCAGCCCGAGCAGCGACACCACCAGCGCGGTGGAATCGCCCAGCGCCACGGCCGCCACCAGCGGCAGGTTGGCGCGCCGCCCGTGCGACATCGAATAGCTGATCACCGTGAGGATGGTCGGCCCGGGAATGACCAGCATGAGGGCGGAGGCCGCGACGAAGGCGAGCCAGAGTTCGATGGACATGTGCCTGTCTCCAGTAGTGGTGGGTTGTTGTTGCGGGAAGCGATTGTCTTCGTCAGATGCCGATGGCTGCGCGCGCGGCGTGCCAGGTGCCGCGGTGCCCGTCCACGTAGCTGATGGGCGAGCTGGCGAGGTCGTCGAGATCCACGTCGTCCAGGCAGGTCACGTTCACGCCGTAGGCGCTCTCGCCGGTGGCGGGCGAATGGCCCACGCCGAAGGCCCGCACGCCGCAATGCCTGCAGACGATGTAGTGGCTGTTGCGGGTGTCGAGCATCTGCTCGCTGAGTTCGGATTCGCCTTCGATCAACCGGAAGGCATCGGTCGCGACGATGGCGGGCCAGAAGCGGGTTTGGGTGCAGATCGAGCAGTTGCAGCGCAGCGTGCCGAGGCCGAGGTCGATGTCGGCCTCGAATCTCACGGCGCCGCAATGGCAGCCGCCTGTGTAGGTCTTTTTCATGTGCTCGGACTTCGCATGGTGGTGCTGGCAAGCACCATATCAAAGGCCGGGGGGCGGCGCTGCGCTGTGGTCATGGCCCGGCCACCACCGCCGGCTCAGGCGCGGGCGACCCAGCCCCGGAACGTGAAGCCCATGAAGAAGAGGCGGATGTCCTTGAACCCCGCCTCGCGCAGCACGGCCTCGTCCTGCGAGGGAGAGAGGATCGACAGTTCCTTCTGGACTTTCTCCCGCGCCGCGGCCGCCTGGCGCGGATCGGAGCCCGAGGAGACGAGGAAGGCCGCGTAGCGCGACATCCAGAGGTCGCGTTCGCCTTCGCCGTCTTCCACGCTGAGATGCGCTGCGACGAACGGGGCGCCCGGCTTCAACCGGCGATGGATCTCGCGGGCCGTCGGCAGCCGCTGGTCCGCGGGCACGAAGTGGAAGGTCAGCAGGCAGGTGGCGCCATCGAAGGGGCCGGCCGGCGCGTCCTGCACGTAGCCCTCGTGCAGCGTCACGCGCGACATCAGCGGGCCCAGCCTCTGCGATGCGAGCTCAAGCATCGGGCCGCTGGGGTCGACCCCGTCGAGGGTCCAATCGGGGTTGGCCCGCGCGAGGTCTTCCACCTCCAGGCCGCCGCCCGCGCCGACCACGAGCACCCGGCCATCGCTGGGCACGTGTTCCTCGAGAAGGATGCGCGTCATCGGCAGGAGCCCGCTGTATCCGGGCACGTTGCGCTTCGGGCCTTCGGCGTATTTGGCGACTGCGTCCGAGGTGCTGAAGGCGCTATGGGGTGTGTTGCTCATCCGAAGATGATGGCATGCGGGCGCGCAGCCATGGGCCACAGGGGGCAAGGCACGATCAGGCGGTGGAGCCGCTGCCGAAGCGCATCGCCGAGCGGGCCCTGGCGCGTTCCGTCTCCACAGCACGGTCGCGCGGTTCGGCCGTGGTGACAAGCGAATCGATCAGCCGCGCCGCCGTGGCGGCCACGTCATCGACCGCGCGATTGAATGCCGCCTCGTTGGCCTTGGAGGGCACGTTGAAGCCACTGAGCTTGCGCACGAACTGCAGCGCGGCGGCGCGGATCTCCTGCTCGGTGGCGGGCGGCTCGAAGTTGTAGAGGGTCTTGATGCTGCGGCACATGGGCGCTCTCCGTTCGATGGCGAGGTGGCGCCAGTCTAGCGGCCGGAATTCAGGGGAGCCCGCTGACGAAGCCGCCGTACCAGCTCGCGAGCTTGCTCCATGGAATCTCGATCCGGTTCTCGCTGCTGTCGCGGCCCCAGGTGACGAGGTCGAAGATGGCGCCGTTGGCCGTCACATCGACGGAATTCACCAGCATGAAGTGGCCGCCGAATACGCGCATCGTCATGTCGTCGCGCAGGCTGCGGCCCAGCGCCATGTTGGCCAGGCTGCCCGCGGCACACATCATGACGGTGTGGCCAGCGTTGCGCTTGTGGCGCATCTGGTTCAGGTGCGGGGCCACGGTGTTTTGGCCGACGCTGGTGCGGTGCGCCTTGATGAGCAGGCCACGCAGGCGCCAGCTGCCCATGTGACTGTGGTCCTCCACATGCTGGTAGCCGGTGTCGCGCATCCACCGGACCATGTCGGCCGGCGAGGTCGCGCCTTCGAGCATCGTGTGAGTGAAGGGCGAGCGGTAGGCCAGGATGTTGCTGCCGTCGCGCAGGCTGGCCAGCGCGATGTAGTCGGCCTCGCAGATCCGCGGCGAGCCGGGGGCGCTGTTGATGCGCTTGCCCAGCAGCGAGGAGCCCGACTTGACCTTCACGGTCATCTGCCCGAGGGGGCCGCGGCGGTTTTCCGCCAGGCCGATCACGTAGGCCGCGTAGGCCAGAGGGGTTCGCTTCGCGATGTCGTGCATGAACGTGACCGGGCCGCACAGCGAATGGTGCTGCTGCTCGATGTACCTGTAGTCCGCGATCCGCACGATCAGCTGCAGCGCGATCCGCTCGCGCGAAAAATGCCGCCAGGGGAGCGCGGCGTTTCCGCGCAGGAAACCGCCCTGGTAGCTGTGCGGCTGGTTCTGCGGGTCGGGGCGCGCGCCGATCACGAGGTCCAGCGCGGCGGCAGCCTCGGCACTGGGAACCCAGCGCCCGTTTCTCAGCAGGCGGCGGCTGTACTGCTCGACTTCGTCCGCGGTCGGTACCGTGTCCACGTCGGCTCCGGCGCGCAGCAAGGTTTCCCGAGCGATCGTCTTGTCTTTCCACAAGGCCTGTTGCAGCACCTGATCGAGCGTCGGCATGGTCCGTCCCCTGGTGTTGAGTCATCGGCTGCCCGGCTTGGGCGGGCGGCAAGATAGCACCCGCGGTGCAGGGCCGTCGATCCCCGAGAACAGGTAGGGCGGCGCACCGTCGCCGCGCGCAGGGGAGGAGGAGGGGCTCAGCCCTCGGGGCGCTGCGCGTATGAAGCCCATCGACGGCTCCGCGCCGGACTGTTCCCACACGCATCCGCACCTCCCTCCCACCAACCGCGGGCTGCGCTCGCACAACATGGGGCGGTGAACAAGCCAGGAGGCCATCCATGACTTCGAAGCAGCAACAACCAGAAGAGAAAGAAGGGAAATCGCCGGGGAAATTCCACTTTCCCACATCCGGCAACCCTGAGCAGGGCAAGGTCGAGAAGGCCAGGCCCACCGAGCAGCCTGCCAGCGAGGAAGCGCTGGACAGCGGTGTGGAAGAGTCCTTTCCGGCCAGCGATCCGGTGTCCGTCACCGTGACCAAGGTGAAGCTGCCTTCCTCGGAAAAGAAGAAGGACGTCGAAGAGAAGGCGAAGGCCGGCAAGGGCTGAAGCCAGGCACACCGCCGTGCAAGCGCTTTCTTCCGAAGCCAGGGCGGCGGGCACAGTGCCCGGCCCGTGCAGCGTCGTCACGCTCGACGTGGACCCGCGCGGCTACTGCACCGAGCACGAGCATGCCACCCGCGCCAACTACGGGCGGCGGCTGGCGGTGCTGATCGGCTGTGCTTTCGAAGGGGAGTACGTCTCCCCGGCGCCCTCGGGCTCGCGGCACTATTTCGTACCCAGCGACACCCTTTCCGACCCGGCCCGGGTGCACGCCATGGGCATCGCCGGGGTGGACGACCTGTTCGGCGGCGTGGTGCCGCATGCCTTCGTCGCCACCAAGGTCATCAGCCACCCGCTGATCGACGAGAACAGTGCCGCAAGACCGGACGGCTGGTCGACGCGCTTCGCCCGCGAGGTGGGCGACGCAGTCGTGCCGGGCTTCTCGTGCTTCTCGGCCGGCGAGGCGCTGAGGGCAGGGCGCGCGATGCTCGATGCGGGACCCGTGCGCCTCAAGCCGGTGACGGCCACCGGCGGGCGCGGGCAGATCGTCGTCGAGCGCGCCGAGGCGCTCGGCAGCTGCATCGCCGAGATGGACCAGGCCGGCCTCGCGCGAAGCGGCCTCGTCCTCGAAGCGAACCTGGAAGACCCCGTCACCTGGAGCGTCGGGCAGCTGCTGGTGGCCGGCATGATCGTCAGCTACTGCGGCGTGCAGCGCACCACCGGCGACAACGCCGGCGAGGAGGTCTACGGCGGCTCCGATCTGGTGATGGTGCGCGGCGACTTCGACGCGCTGATCGCCGGCGTCGCGTCGCCCTCGCTGCGCCGCGCCATCGAGCAGGCGCGCCGCTATCACCGGGCGGTGATCGACTGCTACCCCGGCTTCTTCGCCTCGCGCGTGAACTACGACGTGGCGCAGGGCGTCGACGGCAGAGGCGAATGGCGCTCGGGCGTGCTGGAGCAGTCGTGGCGCGTGGGCGGCGCCACCGGCGCCGAGATCGCAGGGCTCGAAGCGCTGCATGCCGACCCCGGGCGGCGCGAGGTGCGCGCCTCGTGCTTCGAGGTCTACGGCCCCTCGGTGCTCGTGCCCGCCGATGCCATCGTGGCCTACCAGGGGACGGACAGCCGCGTCGGCCCGCTCGCGAAGTACACGATCCTGCCTGGAGACCGCCATGCCGACGCGCCATAGCACCATCGACATTCCCGTCGACGGCCAGCATATCGAGGGCACGCTGTTCGCGGCCTCGACGACAGTGCCCGGGGTGCTGCTGGTGCATGGCTGGGACGGCAGCCAGGAGCAGTACGCCAGGCGCGCGCACGAACTGGCCGCACTTGGCTGCGTGTGCCTGACCTTCGACCTGCGCGGCCACGCGCGCCACGCCGCGCAACGCATGGAGGTGACGCGCGAGGACAACCTGCGCGACGTGCTCGCGGCCTACGACGCGCTGGTCGGCCACCCGGCGGTCGATCCGGCGGCCGTCGCCATCGTCGGCAGCAGCTACGGCGGCTACCTGGCGGCGCTGGTCAGCGCCATGCGGCCGGTGCGCTGGCTGGCGTTGCGCGCGCCCGCGCTCTACCGCGACGGCGAGTGGGACACGCCCAAGGGGCAGCTCAGCCGCTCCGACCTGGTCGCCTACCGCCGATCGCTGGTCGGGCCCAAGGACAACCGCGCGCTCGCGGCTTGTGCGGACTTCGCCGGCGACGTGCTCATCGTCGAATCGGAGCACGACCAGATCGTGCCGCACCCGGTGGTCGAGAACTACCTCGGCGCCTTCAAGCGCGTGAAGTCGGTGACCTACCGCGTGCTCTCCGACGCGGACCACGCGCTCTCGAAGCAGGAGTGGCGCCAGGCCTACGGCGCGCTGCTGGTGTCGTGGATCACCGAGATGACGCTCGGCGCCAAGGCGACGGCCACCCTCACCAAGCCGGTGACCACCGCCACGGCCTGAGGCCGCCGCCCACTGTTCACCGCTGCAGCGCGGCCTCGGCCGCCAGCGCCACCCCCGCCAGCCGCGCGTCGTCGCCGCGCACCGAGGCCAGCATCAGGCCCACCGGCAGATCGCCCGGCGCATGGCAGGGCAGGCTGAAGGCGCAGCCGTCGAGCAGGTTGATCGCGAAGGTGTTGCGCAGCAGCAGGCCGTTGGCCCTGAAGAAGGCGGCGTCTTCCGCCAGCGCCTCGATAGGCGGCGCGACGATGGGCACGGTCGGGCACACGAGCGCGTCGAAGCCTTCGATGGCGCGCTCGACGCGTCCGATCCAGTCCCGGCGGCGGTCCTGCATGGCGATGTAGTCGGCGGCGCGCACCTCGGTGCCCAGCGCGATGCGGGCGGCCACGCGCGCGTCGAATCCGTCGCGCTTCGCGGCGAAGCGCTCGCGGTGCACGGCGGCGGCTTCCACCGGCGAGAAGCCGCCGGGCGCGTTGACGCTGGCGATCTCGGCCAGTTCCGCCAGCGTGATGTCCACGACCTGCGCGCCCGCGGCCGAGAGCGCCTGCAGCGCGCGGTCGAAGGCGCGCGCCACGGCGGGTTCGATGTCGTCGAACACCAGCGTGCGCGGCACGGCCAGGCGCATGCCCTGCAGCGGACGGTGGCGCACCGCGAGCGGCACGTCGGCGATGGCGGCATCGGCGGTCAGGCAGTCTTCCACGCTGCGCGCCATGGCGCACACCGTGTCGAGCGAGCGCGCGAGTTCGAAGGCGCCCGTGCGCGGCACGTGCGACTGCGTGCTCTTGAAGCCGACCAGCCCGCACAGCGCGGCGGGAATGCGGATGGAACCGCCCGTGTCCGAGCCCAGCCCCGCCACCGCGAGCCCGAGCGCCACCGACACCGCCGCGCCGGACGACGAGCCGCCCGGAATGCGCGCCGTCTGCGTGTCGACCGGATTGCGCGGCGTGCCGTAGTGCGGGTTGATGCCCACGCCCGAGAAGGCGAACTCCGTCATGTTGGTCTTGCCGACGATGGCTGCGCCCTGTGCGCGCAGCCGCGCCACGGCGGTCGCGTCGTGCGCCGCGGGTGCCTCGCCTTCGCAGACGGCGGAGCCCGCCATGGTGGTTTCGCCGGCCACGTCGTAGAGGTCCTTCACCGACACCGGCAGGCCGGCGAGCGGTGCCGTCTCGATGCCGGCCTTGCGTGCCGCATCGGCATGGCGTGCGGCGGCGCGGGCCGCGTCGGCGTAGGTGCGCGTGAAGACATGCTGCGCGGCAGGCTGTCCGGCCGCTTCGAGCACTTCGTCGATCAGCGCCTCGTGCGAGAGCTCGCCGCGCGCGATGCGCCCGCGCAGCGCCGCGATGGTGTTGCCGTTCTTCATCGTCATCGTCACGCCACCACCGGTAGTGCTTCCACCGCATAGCGATGCACGATGCGGCGCTGCAGCTTCGCATCGTGCAGCTCGATCTCCATCTGCGTCGCGGGCCGGATGCCTTCGCCCTTGGCGTTGGGCAGCGCGCCCAGCGTGCCGCAGGTCATGAAAAGGCCCTCGGGCGCGGAGCCTGCGCCGGGCATGCCGTCGCGCAGGCCGGCCAGCGGGCGGATCGATGCGAGCGTGCCGCGCTGGTAGTCGACCCAGCGGCCGTCCTCCAGGATGCGCGAGCGAAGCTCCAGCGTGTCCTGGTGCGCCTGCACGTCGCGCCAGCGCCATGCGGTCTCGGCCACGGGCTTGCCGCACATCTGCTTCGACACGGCCACCGAGTAGCTCTCGACCTGCCGGTCGGTGTGGTCCGAGGCCACGCTCAGCCACCACTCGCCTTGCGAGAAGAACAGCACCGGCTCGGCCTCGCCGGAGCTCCGGTCGCCCAGCGCCTCGATGGCGCTCGATTGCGTCAGCAACTGGGCCGCCACGCGGTAGTACAACGGCACGCTCGAAGGGCGCGGCACGCCGAGTTCGGCCAGTTCCTCGATGTGGTGTTCGATGGCGGCGATGTCGCGCCCGGTCCAGCCCGCCACCACCAGCGCGCGCGGCGCGACCAGGTGCAAGGAGGTGGAGCGCGTGCCGTCCTCGGCGATGCTTTCGCAGGCGAAGCGCAATCGTGAATTCATGTTGTTCGTCGTCGTCATCGATCAGCTCTCCAGCGGGCGCTTGGCGGTTTCGCGCGCAACCAGCAGGGCGATCAGCGTCACGCCCAGCGCGGCCACCACGTAGAACGACACGGCCACCGTGCTGCCCCACGACTTGAACAGGCTCGCGATGATCAGCGGCGCGAAGCCGCCGCCCAGGATGCCCGCCAGCGTGTACGCCAGCGAAGCGCCGGCATAGCGCACGCGGCCGGGGAACTGCTCGGTGACGAAGGCGGCCTGCGGGCCGTACATCATCGCGTGGATCAGCAGGCCCACCACCACAGCAGCGCAGATCGCGACCGGGTGCGCGCTGTCCATCAGCACGAAGAACACGAAGGCCCAGACCATGCCCAGCAGCGCGCCGGCGATGTAGACCGGGCGGCGGCCGATGCGGTCCGACAGGCTGCCGAACCACGGCACGGCAATGGCGTTGCCGGCCGCGCCGATCATCGTGGCGGTGAGCGCCAGCGGACGCGACAGGTGCAGCACGGTGGTCACGTAGGTCAGCGTGAACACCACCACCAGCGCATACAGCACGTCGGAGCCGATGCGCGAGCCGCCGGCCACCAGCAGGCGGCGCCAGTGCTGCGTCAGCACTTCCTTGATCGGCGTCTTGGCGGTGGCCTTCTTCTCCTCCATCTCGCGGAAGACGGGCGTTTCGTCCACGCCGCGGCGCAGCCACAGGCCGAACAGCACCAGCGCCACGCTGGAGATGAAGGGAATGCGCCAGCCCCAGTTCTGGAAGTCTTCCGGGCTCAGCCAGGCCGACACGGCGGCGATGAAGCCGGTGCCGATCAGCGTGCCGCACGAGGGGCCCACCTGCGTGAACGAGGCGTTGCGGCCGCGCTCGTCGGGCTTGCCGTGCTCCATCGACAGCAGCACCGCGCCGGCCCATTCGCCGCCGAGCGCCACGCCCTGCACGAAGCGCAGTGCCACCAGCGCGACGGGTGCCCAGATGCCCCAGCTCGCGTAGGTGGGCAGCAGGCCCATCAGGCCGGTGGAGACGCCCATGATGACCAGCGTGGCCACCAGCACGAAGCGCCGGCCCAGCCGGTCGCCGAGGTGGCCGAACACCACGCCGCCCAGCGGGCGCGAAATGTAGCCGACCGCGTAGGTCGAGAACGCGAGGATGGTGCCGGTGAGCGGGTCGAACGAGGGGAAGAACACCGCGTTGAAGACCAGCGCCGCCATGATGTTGTAGACGGTGAAGTCGTACCACTCCAGCGTGGTGCCGATGGAGCTGGCCATGGCCAGCCGGCCCATCTTGGCGGAAGCAGGGGCGGCCTGCCCGGGTGCCGCGGAGCCCGCGGCGGGAAGAACATGTTCGGTCATCGGATGCCTTTGTTCGGTGAGAGATGAGGTGAGAGGGGGCGGATGGCCGCCGCGTCAGGCCAGCTCGGCCGCTGTCAGCTTCCAGCCGAGCGCGAGCAGCCAGCCGTGGGCGGGCTCGGCGTCGAATGCGGCGGCGGCCGTGGCGCGCGCCGCGCGGGCGGCGGCTTCGCTGCTGGTCTCGATCACCAGCAGCGGCTGCAGCACGCGGCCTTCGGTGGATTCGCGCGGCAGCGGCGTGCTGAGCGCGGCGTCGGGCACGAGCAGGTACGACTGCACGAAGCCTGCCTGCTCCTTGCGCAGTTGCGCGCCGATGCCGGCGGCGTGCGCCACTTGCGCCTCGGCATCGGCGGCGGCCACGAGCGGAAGCACGGCCACGTGGCTGCCGCTGCCGAAGCCGGTGACGGCGCGCACCGCGCACACGCGGCGCATCGGCTGGCGCATGCGGTCGAGATTGGCGACGGACCACGGCGTCTGCTTCTCGAACGCGGCGCGGTAGCCGGGCGAGCCGAACACCGCCAGCGACTCGGTGCGGTAAAGCCCCAGGTACTTGCGGCCGCCCTCGAGCGAGAAGTAGCGCGCGCCCGAGAGAAAGCCGGGAATGCGCACACGCTCTTCCACGTGCTCCCGGTCGTACCAGCGGTTGAAGTCGGCCTCGTCGGCTGGGTCGACGCCGGAAGCGACGAACAGCAGGCCGTTCACTGCTGTTGCGGAGGAAGAGGAGTCAGGTGTGTTCATGGCGGCGGAAGAAGAGGCGGGCCTTCGAAAAATGAAGGCGCGATCTTCCGTCGCAGGGTCGGGCTGTCACAAACGAGTTTTTCTGGGCGACAGCCACAAGAATTACTGGCCCCTTTTCGGGGCCGAAATGCGCCAAACCGAGGGTTAACCCTCTGAGGCCGTGCTCCAGGTTGGTGCGACAGCCGATGTCGTGAACTGGTCGGAGGCCCGGCAGGCCAGTTCGGCCACGAGCCGGATGGCGTCGGAGTCGGCGGCTTCCAGGTGGCTCACCACGATGCGCTGCGGCGAGATGAGCGCGTCGCACTCGATGATCTTCACGTCGCCGGCCGCCACATATTCATAGCAGGGCGGCAGCGGCACCAGCGCGTTGCCGAAGCCCGCCTTCACCAGCCGCGCCAGCGCCGAGATCGAACTCACGCAATGCACCTTGCCCAGCGGAATGCCCGCCGCGCGGAACAGGTTCTTCAGCGCCTCGTGCGGCTGCGAGCCGGGGCTCATCGTGAGCACGGGTTGTCGCAGCAGTTGTTCGACCGTCTGTACGGGCTCGGCGCCGGGCGCGCCCACCCAGCCCATGGGCATCGGCAGGCAGGGCGTGCTCACGATGCCCGCGCCGGCGATGTGGTCGGTCTGCAGCGCGATGTCGAGCGCGCCCTCGCGCAGGCCGCGGTGCAGCGCCAGCGTGGTCTCGGAGGTGAGCTGCACCTCGATGCCCGGGTAGGTGGAGCGCAGGTTGGTGAGAAAGCCCAGCAGCCAGGTGTGGACCACGGTTTCGATGGCGCCGATGCGCACCAGCCCCAGGATGTCTTCGCGCGGCCGGCCGAGCGAGACGATCTCGCGGCGCAGCTCGAGCAGGCGTTCGCCGTAGTCCATCAGCCGCACGCCCACGGGCGTGAGCCGCAGTTCGCGCGCGTCGCGTTCGAACAGGCGTGCGCCGATGTCTTCTTCGAGGGAGGCGACGCGGTTGGACACCGCCGCCTGCGTGATGTGGAGCCGGTCGCTCGCCGCGCGGAAGCTGCCCAGCCGGGCGGCCCAGAGGAAGGCTTCTACAAATCTTGTGTTCATGGGGCACCTGCGGGCATTCTGCCCGCGTCGCGCCTGCACGAGAACTTGCCGTCCGCCGGATCCGTACCGGCATTGGGGGGAGCAGCCGCTTGCTAGCCGGCGTCGTAGAAGAACTCTTCCCGCACGATCTTCCCGTCCTTGACGGTGTAGAGCGCCATTTCCTCCATGGTGAAGCGGTGGCCGTTGGCCTTCATCGTCACGTCGAAGCGGAAGCCGACGATGAAGCGGTCGTCGTGCGGCCACGGGCCGGCAACCTGCATGGAGTGCACTTCATGATTGGCGGTCCACCACTCGCCCTTGGCCCTGATGGCCGTTAGGCCGACCGCCTCGCGCGCCTGGCCGGGCGGGGCGCTGGCCTCGACGCTCACGGCCTCGGGCGCATAGAGCACCTGGGCGCCTTCGAAATTTCCGTCCTTGCATAGCGCCACGAGCTTGTCGGCGATTTCCTTGGTGTTCATGGGTTTCTCCTGCGAACGTTGAGAGGGAACGAGCGAGCGAATGAATGAACGACGACCGGGGGCGCAGTTTAGGCCTGCGGTGGCTGTCTTTCGCCGGCTTTTCTTTCTCAGGAGGAAGCGGGGCCGTTGAGCGCGCGCATGCTGTCTACTGCTTCGGGCGAGGCCCACAGCAAGGTGTTCAGGTAGGTCTCGATGCGGTCCACCAGCGCGCCGCGCGGGCCCTCGCGCCATTCCGGGGAGCCGTAGAACGCGGCCTGCCCGGCTTCGAGCGCTGCGCGGTCGGCATAGGCTCGCACAAGGTGGTAGGTCTCCTCCTCGTGGTCCGACCTGCCGTAGGCGACCACGTCCATGCCCTTGCCGCGCAGCATCGGCACGGCGCGTTCGTGCATGGCCTGGTGGAAGGCATCGAGGGTGCCGGGCTTGAGCCGGTAGGTTCGGATCTCCAGCAGCATCTGCTTCATGGCGGCGGCCTTTCTCCAGCGTCGGACCTGCCCGGCAACACCCAGCCGAGCGAGAACACATAGCGGCTGCCGCCTACCACCCGCGTCACGCTGTGCTCGCAGGCATCGGGGCGGAACAGCTTGATGCGCCGCGTCGCGAAGATCGGCGTGGCGCACACGAACTCGCCACCCGAGCGTGGCGATTTCAGCACGACGTTCAGCCGGTAGTGCCGCCCGGCCTGCACCGGGTCGGTGTGCGGCGGAATCTCCGAGCCCTCGGGGTAGCGGATGAGGTAGCTGTCGAACGGCAGCGGCCAGCGCGCCGTGAGCAGCAGCATCTTGTCGTAGCCCGTGCCCTGGCGGCCGCGCTGCCAGCGGAAGGCCAGGGAGAAGTAGCTGCGCAGTGTGGTGGCAAAGCTCATGAGTGAAGTCGTGGAGCCTCCATGCCGCGCATTCTCTGGCGATTCAGCAGAAAACGATCGCCGTCCTGTGCTCGATGCTCAGCCGCGCCGATTCGTACAGCAGCAGCCAGGACACGTATTCGCGGTACAGGCCGTTGTCGTCGTCGATGAGTGCATCGATGCGTTCGGCTTCCTCGTCGGAGAGCTTGCCGTTCTCGAGGCGGATGCCCAGGGCGGGAGCGACGAACACGAGTTCCTCGAGCAGGCGCTGGGAGGAACCGAGCATGCCGCCGGGCAGGCCGCTCAGTTCTTCGAGGTCCGCGTCGCCTTCGGCCTCGTCCGCTTCTTCCTGTGCGTCGTCTTCTTCTTCATCCTCGTCGCTGCCGTCACCGTCGAACAGCACTTCCTGGAAGTCGATGGGAACGTAGAAGCCTTCGGCATCGGAGTGGCACAGCAGATGGCTTTCCGAGCCGTCCAGCAGCGCCTGGATCTTCGGATCGGCCGTGGGATCGACGTCGTCAGCCAGCGGCGTGGCGACCCAGTCGGGCGCCAGCACGCGGTGGGCGTACGCGCGGCGCAGGTAGTGGATGAAGGAATAGGGAAAACCGTCGATCGAGGCGCGCGAGTCGAGTTCGAGGGGGCCGCGCGGTTCGGTGTGCGGGGGCAGCCCCGCGGCGGCCAGCACGCGGTTGACTTCGGCCAGTTCTTCCTCGAAGCCCTCGGCGCTTTCGGGATCGTCCTCGAGCAGTTCGGCGAGCATGCCGACGCAGACAGCCAGGCCCATGGTGTTTTCCTCCAGGTTGTTGGTTCGCCGCGATGGTGACGGCGGCCGGTGAAGGAGCGATGACCGGCCGCCGCTCCTCCACCGTACCTGGCGATGCTTACTTCGCCGCTTCCACCTTCACCCGCGCGTTCGGCGCCTCGCCGAACATCTCGGGCGCGTACATCGCCTCGACGCGGCTGGGTGGCAGGGCGAAGTCGCCGACGTTGTTCAGGCGCACGGTGTACTCCATCTTCACCACACCCTTGGGCAGGTACTCGTAGTAGCTGCGGAAGGCCTCGAAGCTGCGTTCCTCGAAGGCCGGCCAGCCGGCGCCCGACTTCTTCTCGCCCTGGGTGGCGATCTGCGAGTCGCGGCCCAGGCCGCCGCCGAGGATGGTGGCGCCGCCCGGGATCGGGTCGCTGATGACGACCCAGGTCATGTCGGCGCTGGCGTTCACCTCCAGCGTCACGCGCAGCACGTCGCCGCGCGTGTACTTGCCGGCGGTGGCCTGCTCGACCGGGGTGATGGTCTTCTTGATGGCGTAGCCGGCGGCGAACGGCGCCTTCAGCTGCACGGCGGCGATCGACTGCAGCGTGAGCCACGGCTTGCCGGTGCCCTGCTGCGTGATCAGCAGCGTGTCGCGCACGGGGGCTCCAGACGGCGACGATGCCCACGGCAGGAACATCGTGTTGTTCTTCAGGTTGCCCGGCGAGGCGGGTGCGCCGAAGAAGGTGCTCTGGTTGGGCGCGCCGGTCGCGTCGCTGGTCTTCACGCGCTCGACCTTGCTCCAGTCGACCTGCGCCTTCACCGCGCCGAGCGTGGCGGCGGTGACGCCGGCCACCGGCGTGCTCTCGAACACCTTGCTGAACTTCTCCAGCGCCAGTCCGCCCCACAGGTTGGCGGTGGTGGTGTGCCAGGCGCCGTTCTGCTGGCGGCCGATGAAGCCGTTGGCGAGCTTGCCGATGTCGTCCTTCCAGGCCGGGTCGTCCATCACGCTGAGCAGCAGGCGGGCGGTGTTGACGTCGCCGTTGGTCATCAGCCACCACCAGTAGTCGTCCTGCTCGGTGCTGAAGATCAGCTTGGTGCCCTGGTAGGACAGGCGCGCCTTCAGCACGTTGTTGGCCTCGTCCAGGCGCTGCTGGCGCTGAGGCACGTCGTTCACGCGCTTGAGGATGTTGAGCCAGTCGATCACCGCGCTGGTGGGCCACTGGTTCGGCGCGATGGTGATGCTGCCGAGCATTGACCCACGGGCCTTGCCGTAGCGCGAGAGCGCTTCGAGCGCGGCCAGCTTGCGCACGTCGAGGTCCTTGCGCGGGCTCCAGAAGTCGCGCGTGATGCGGCCTTCGACGAAGGCGATCAGGCCCGACTCCATCGGCGCGCGCACGTCGTCGGCGAGCGCGAAGGCGGGGTTGAGCTGGGCCGCTTCATTCGTCGCCGCGAGCAGGTACGAGGTGAGGATGTCGCTGCCGCGGTTGGCCTCGCCGTCGCGCGGCGGGAAGTAGCTGGCCAGGCCGTCGCTGTCGAGATAGGTCGGCAGCGTCGCCAACACGCCCTGCCACATCTTCGCGTCGCGCAGGCCGACCGACTTGCTGGTCTTTTGCTCCAGGCAGATGAAGGGGTAGTTGGCGAACCAGTCGCGCACGCCCGGCAGGCCTTCGGCCAGCTTGGGTTGCAGCGAGAGCTTCAGGCCGCCGCGGCCGGGCAGGGCGTCGGCCGGCGGCGCCACGTCGAGCGTGAACGGACCGTCGACCTGCACCAGCGTGCCTTGCTGCACCGTGAGCGGCACCGAGGGCACGATGCGCTGGCGCACCTTCAGCGCATCGCGTGCGCCGCCGAGGGTGTCTTTCGCTTCGATCTCCCACAGGATGGCTTCGGCGCGCGTCTGCCCGAGCTGCGCAGGCGCGGTCACGGTCCATGCCACCTCGCGGGCCTCGCCGGCCGGGATGTCGACCGTCTGCGGCTCCAGCGTGAGCAGGGTGGCGCGCGGCGTGGCCTCGACCTTCATCGGCTTCTGCGTGGTGTTGCGCAGCGTGATCTGGGCGCGGAACTGGTCGTCCTCGCGCACCAGCGGGGGCAGGCCGCTGATGATCTGCAAATCTTGCGTGGCCTGGATGCTGGCCTGGCCGGTGCCGAACAGGTTGGTGCCCGAATCGGCCACGGCCACGATCTTGAAGGTGGTGAGCGCGTCGTTCAGCGGCACCGTCACCACGGCCTGGCCGTTGGCGTCGAGCACCACCTTCGGGTTCCACACGAGCAGGGTGTCGAGCAGTTCGCGTGTCTGTCCCTTGCCGCCGCCGCCGCCCGCGGGCACGGCCTTGCGGCCGTAGTGGCGCCGGCCGACGATTTCCATCTGCGCGGTGGAGGTGCTCACGCCCCAACTGCGGCGCTGCAGCATCGCGTTGAGCAGGTTCCAGCTGTCGTTGGGCATCAGCTCCAGCAGGGCCTGGTCGACCGCCGCCAGCGCCACTTCGGCGCCTGCCGCCGGCTTGCCGTCGGGCAGCTTGGCGCTGATGGTGACCTGCGCCTTGCTGCGGATCGGGTAGCTGGGCTTGTCGCTGGTGACGGTCACGTCGATCTGGTGGGCGCGCGTGCCGACGCGGATCTCGGCCATGCCGAGGCGGTAGGCGGGCTTGCTCAGGTCGACCATGGCGGTCGGCGCCACGTATTCCTTGCCTTCGTACCAGAAGGCCGTCCACCACTCGCGCGGCGACCTGAAGCCCCAGGTGAAGAAGCTGTACCACGGCACCTCGCGCAGGCGGCCGCGCAGCGCGAGCACGCTCACGTAGGCGTTCGGGCCCCACTCGGGCTTCACCTCGAGGGTGACGGTCGGGTCCTTGCCGTCGAGCTTGACCACGTGGGTTTCGATGATGCCTTCGCGCTCCACAGCGACCAGCGCGGTCGCGAAGCGGAAGGGGCTGCGCACCTGGAACTTGGCGATCTCGCCGGGCTGGTAGCTCTTCTTCTCGGGCAGCACGTCGATGCGGTCGTTGTCCTCGCCGCCGAACCAGAGTTCGCCCTGCTTGGTCACGTAGACTGAGCTCACTGCCCGGGCGTCGCGGCCTTCGCTGTCGGTGGCGCTGGCGATGAGCTCGACCTCGCCGGCTTCCTTCAGCTCCGATTCGCACAGCAGCAGGCCGCGCGCGTCGCTCTTGCCGCTGCAGACGGTGCCGATGTCCTTCGTCTCGGTCTTGTTGTCATAGGTGTAGAAGCCGCCCACCATGCGCTTGCGGCTGGTGGTGGTGATGCGCGCCACCGCGCGCACGTTGAGCGTCACGTTGGCCTGGGGCTTGCCCGAGAGGTCGAGCGCGAGCGCCTGGAACTTCAGCTTCTGGGCGGTGGAGACCCAGCCCTCGGTCTTGATGCCGGCGATGACGGAAGCCGGCCACAGCGTCTGCGTGCTGCGGATGGTCTGCACTTCGCCGTTCGGGTCGGCGTACGTGGCTTCGAGCAGCAGTTCGCGCGCAGCCTTGACCTTCGGCACCTTGTCGATGGTGACCTTGCCGGCGCCGTCCTTGTTCAGCGTGAGCGGCAGCTTGTCGGCGATCACGCGGGTGTCGTTCACGCTGTTGAGGTCTTCCTCGCCCGAGCCGGCCTCGGCCGCGGCGGAAACGGCCGTGGCCGCCTCGCTGCCGTCGCCCTGCGAGGCGCGCGGCGGGTTGAAGCTGAAGGCGTCGTAGTCGGAGAAGCTCAGGCTCTTGCCGCGCACCATGGCCGACACGCGCACCGGCAGGTTGGCTGCGCCGCCGCCGGAGACGTAGTTGATCTGCACGTCGGCGGGCACGCTGGTGGCGGCCACCAGCGGCTTCTTGTCCGTGGGCGCGATGCGGCCCTCGAGCACGGGCAGGCGGAACTCCTCGACGCGGAAGCTGCCGGTGGAGAAGCTGCGGCCGTAGCCGTCGTCGTCCTCACCTTCGCCCTCGCCGTTGGCGTCCTTGCCCTTGCCGCTGCGCAGCATCACCTCGTACACGCCGAGCTTGGCGGCCGGCGGAATGGCGAAGCTGTTCTCCGCGCTCAGGCCGCCGGTGGCGGTCTTGCGCCAGTTCAGCGGCTGGGTGAAGCGCTGGCCGCTGCCCACGTGGGTGATGACCAGCGTGTCGGGGCGGTTCTCGGGCAGGCCGAAGCCTTTGCTGGTCTGCGTGCGGATCAGGCTCTTCATCGACACCGTCTCGCCGGCGCGCAGCAGCGTGCGGTCGAAGATGGTGTGGGCGACGCGGTCGGCCTCGGCCTGCAGGCTGGTGGGCACGTTGAAGCGCCAGGGCTCGATGCCGCGCTGCCAGTCGCTCCAGGTGAAGGCGAGGTCTTCCACGCCCTTCTCGTCCTTGGCGCGGGCGCTGACGAACCATGCGCCGCTGTCGTATTCGTTCGGGCCGTTGCACGAGGGCGCCTGCGGCGAGACGCCGCCGAGCATGACCACGCCGTTGGCGTCGGTGGTGCCGCTGGCCACGGCCTTGCCGTCGCAGCTCGAAACGCGCACCTCGGCGCCGGCGACGACCTTGCCCTTGTCCAGCGTGGTGACCCAGGCCATCGAGTTCTCGCGGCCCAGCTTGAAGTGCACCGCCAGGTTGGTGGCCAGCGCGGTGGTGCGCACGTACATCGTGCGCCCGGCGTTGTAGCGCTCGTCGAGCAGTGCCTCGCCCAGCTTCTGCGAGGCGATCTCGAGCACGTGGAAGCCCGGCGTCAGCGGGATGCCGATGACTTCGAAGGGGCGCGGATCGCCCGAGTCGGCCTTGGGCATGTCGAGCGCCTTCACGCCCGGCTGGCCGGCCAGCAGCGACAGCATGCGGGTCTGCAGCGTGGTGCGGTCGTCCTTGTCGATGACCGGGGGCAGCGGGCCCTTCACGTCCTTGCGCGCCTGTTCGCGCGAGACGGTGAAGTTGTCGTAGCGGCGCACCTTGCGGAACCACGCGATGATTTCCGCGTCGGTCTTCGGGTTCATGTCGCTCACCTTGCCGGGCGTGAGCGCGTTCACCATCAGCTTCGGCTCCACGCGGCGCACGGTGACCGGCATCATCGCCGGCGTGTCCGGCTCGGCCAGTCGCTCGACCACGCCGAAGGGCGAGGCGGCGAACTTGGCCAGCGGCGGCATCGCGCCGGTCGCCACCTTCATCGGAAAGTTGCCGGGCGTGGCCAGCGGGCGGCCCGAGGCGTCCTCGAACTTGGAGGGCAGCTCGATGCTGTATTGCGCGCTCTCGGCCAGCGGCGGCTCGAAGCTCACGCTGTTGACCACGTCGTCGTCGCTCTGCGAACCGCCTTCGTTGTCCAGCTTGGCCTTGATGGTCTTGTCGCCCTTGAGCTGGATCTGCGAGGCCAGCTTGCGCGTGACGGGCGCGTTGAACTGCAGCTGCATCGGGCGCAGCGGCAGGCAGGCGGCCTGCGCGTTCTCGCGCTCGCAGGTGAACGAAGCCGCGAAGGGCTCGCGTACCTGGAATTCGAGGCGGCGTTCCACGTTGTTGGCCACACCCGAGGGCGTGGCCACGCCCTTGCCGTAGACGACCTGCACCTTGGCGCCGGGCGTGAGCGTGCGGTTGCACTGCATCGTGATGAAGCGCAGCGGGTCTTTCTCGGCCGACTTCTCGCGGCCGAAGGCCTTGAGCAGGCCGGCACGCTGCTCGCCATCGAGCAGCTTGACGGGAATGCGCTCGCCCACGCCGTCGGCCGTGCACCAGACGTTCTGGCGCACGCTCTCCAGCGTGGCCGCGCCGTTGAGCTCCAGCATGAACATCTGCTGCTCGTCGATGCGGCTGTAGCTGCCCGGCATGTAGTTGCGCACGAAGGGGCCGCCGGTGTTGAACTGATAGCGCTCGGGGCCGGTGAGCTCGCCCGAGGCGGGCTTGAAGGTGGGAATGCGGGTGACCGTGCAGCGCACGCCGGGCGGCAGGTCGTTCTCGAAGTCGTAGACCCAGGCCTTGGCGTCGGTCCAGCGGCCGTTGCCCTTGGCGGCCTGCGCGTCGTTGCAGCTCACCGCGAGCGGGGCGGGGGCCTTGGGGTCGCCGAAGTTGACGGCCGGCTGGTCGAACTTGGCGACCACCTGCCGAACCCGCGCCACTTCGCCCTGGGGCGAGAGGCTGACGATCTGGAGGGCAAAGCCCGGGCTGGACGCGAGAACGCCGCCGGCCAGGAGCAATGTTGGAAGGAAACGGTTCACTTTTTTATATCTCCACCTGAGAGGCAGCGCGCAGCGTAGCCGATTTGCACGACGGTTCGGGAGTGCCAACAGTCATAGGCCGTCGGCCCGGTTGCGGGTGCGGCGGTCTTTACGCCGCTCTTCTTACAATCGGGGCCGTCGTGCGTGCGCCGCGCGGACCGCCACCAAGACCTCGCCGCCGACCGATGAAACGCTACTGGGAAATAGACGCCTTGCGCGGGCTGATGCTCGTGCTGATGACCGTCACCCATCTGCCCACCCGATTGACCGATCCGCTGGGCCAGCCCTTCGGTTTCGTATCGGCCGCCGAAGGCTTCGTGCTGCTGTCGGCCTTCGTCGCCGGCCTGGTGTACAGCCGCATCGGCCATGTGCGCGGCGTCGACTCGATGCGCCAGGCCTTCTGGCGGCGCGTGCTCAAGGTCTACCTGGCGCAGGCGGCGACCCTGCTGTTCCTGTTCACCGTGATCACGGCGGTGGGCCTGCACATCGACCAGCCGGCGGTGAAGAACCTGGTCTCGTACTACCTGGCGGAGCCGCGCGAGGGCTTCATCTACGGGCTGCTGCTCATCTACGAACCGGCACTGCTCGACATCCTGCCGATGTACATCTTTTTCATGCTCATGAGCCCCTGGGTGCTGGCCTTCGCCATGCGCCACGGCTGGACCCGGGTGATGGTGGCGAGCGCCACCGTGTGGGCGGCGGCGCAGTTCGGCATCAGCGAATGGGTCTACGGGCTGGCGGTGCGCTACCTGGGCGTGCCGGTGCCCTTCCACGAGATGGGCGCGTTCAATACCTATGCGTGGCAGTTCCTGTGGTTCGCGGGGCTGTGCATCGGCGCGACCCGCAATGACCCCGGTGCCCGGCCGCTGCGCTTTCCGGCGTGGCTGCTGGCGCTGGCCGCGGGCATCGCCCTCTACGGCTTCTACTGGCGCCACACAGGCATCAACGGACAGGCGCCGTTCGGCGGCGATGTGGAGCTGAACCTGCTGTTCGACAAGTGGCAGCTGGGCCCGCTGCGGCTGGTGAACCTGGTGGCGCTGGGCGTCCTGGCGGTGCGCTTCGGGCCCTGGCTGATGCGCCGCATTCCCCGGCTGCGCTGGCTGGAGGCGATGGGCTCGGCCTCGCTGCCGGTGTTCTGCGCGCACCTGATCGCGGTGCTGCTGGTGCTGGCCTTCTACGGCGACAGCCAGACGGCGCGGCCCTGGTGGGGCGACGGCCTGCTGCTGGCGGCGGTGTTCTCGGGGATGTACTTCGTGGCGCGCTTCACGCGTGGGGCGGACGTTCCGCCGCCGGCGGACGATGTACCGTCGGAGCCCGCGCCGGCCTGAGCGGAAGCGCCCGGCTCAGGGCAGCCCGGCCGTCGGCGCCGGCGGAGGGCTCGGCAGGTGCGGCGCGATCACCGAATGCCAGAGCCGGTAGCCCTCGTCCGTGAGGTGCAGCCTGTCGCCACGGAAGAGCTCCATGCGCGGGCGCCCGTCCGCGCCCAGCATCGGCGTGTAGATGTCGATGAATTCGCTGTTCGGCAGCAGGTTCAGGTAGGCCGAAACGACGTGGTTGGTCTCGCGGATCTGCGGCAGCAGCTGCTCGCGCGAGGGGCTGGGCTTGACCGAGATGAAGCTGATGCGGGTGTCCGGCAGTTCGGCGCGCACCGCATTGGCGAAGCGCGCGAAGCTGTCGAGCACCTGCAGCGGCGTGCGGCCCTCGGCCAGGTCGTTGTCGCCCGCATAGACCATCACCTGGCGCGGCTTGTAGCGCACCACCAGGTCGCGCGCGAAGAGGGCGCAATCGGCCAGCGTGGAGCCGCCGAAGCCGCGGTTGACCACCCCGCCGGGCACGCGCGCGAAATCCTGCGACAGGCGCGTCCACATGCGCACCGTGGAGCTGCCCACGAACACCACGCCGCCGGGGGCCGGAAAGCGCTCCTGGTCGGCGCGCGCGAAAGCGGCCAGTTCGTTGTGCCAGCGGTCCTTGGCGGCCAGGTAGTCGCGCGCGGCTGCAGCCTCGGCGGCGGCCGTTTCGGACTCCTGGGGGAAGAAGCTGGACTGGGCTTGCGCTCCAAGCGCGGCGGTCAGCAGGGCGACCGCGGCCAGCGCGGTTTTCATCGAAGACATTGGAAGAACGAAAAAAGAGGCGGAGGGCGGGGCAGGCGGGTTTTCTACCACGACGCCCCAGGCCGGGCGGTCGTTGACAGTCGCAGCCGCCGGCTAGATGGTTTTCTCGATGAGCGCGCCCTTGAACAGGATCGGCCCCTTCGGCCCGCTGCCCGCAGGCACGCCGCCCTTGGCCTCGAGCGAAATGGCCAGCGCCGGCACGGCCTGCACGTCGGACTCCGACGCTGTCAGCTTCAGGGCCGGCGCGTTGCCGAGCACGCCCAGCGATCGCGGCGCGCCGCCCGGTGGCAGGGCCCAGAGCTGCAGCGACTTGTCGTCGCCTTCGCGGTAGTCGCCCACGCGCTGCAGCACGAGCTGCTTCTTCTTCGGATCGAAGGTCACCAGCATCGAGGCGGCGGCCTTGTCGTCGCTGAGCACGGCCACGTACTGCACCACGGGCGCGTTCTGCAGCTGGTCGCGCAGGTTCAGCCCGACCGTCACGGCCACCACGGTGGCCAGCGCGCCGGCCACCGCGGCGCCGCGCCACAGCGCGAGGCTGCGCGGCCAGCCGCCCTGGCGGGGCTCGCCGGCGGCACTGGCCGCCGCGCGCTGGCGTTCCAGCGCGAGCGCGGACTGCTCGGCGTCGATCATGTTGCGGATGCGCGTCCACACGGCCGCGTCGGGCACGACGGGCGACTGCAGCTCGGTCATGCTCGCGAGCCGGCCCTGCCAGACCAGCGCCGCGGCGCGCACCGGCGCCTGCTCGCGCGCCATGGCCTCGAAGCGGCGGCGGGCGCCGCCGCGCAGGGTGCCCAGCGCGTGGCTCGCCGCCAGCAGCTCCAGCAATTCGGGGTGTGCGATGAGATTCATGAGGGGACAAACGCCTTTTGAAACGCCTTCTTCGTCGTCACCGCTGTCACGCGAAGCGTCCCATGCAGACGCGCAGCTTTTCGAGCCCGCGCCGTATCCAGCTCTTGACCGTGCCCAGCGGCAGCTCGAGCTGCCGGGCCAGTTCGCCGTGGCTCATGTCGCGCAGGTAGGCCAGGCTCACCACCTCGCGCTGGCGGCCCTCCAGCTGGCTCAGGCACTGGTGCAGCGCCCAGGCCTGCTCGCTGGCATCGGCGTTCTCGGCAGGGCCGGGGGTGTCGGCCTCGATCTGGTCGGCCATCTGCTCGTCGAATTCCTGCGTGAGCCGGGTCCGGTCGGCGGCGCGGCGGCGCAGCAGGTCGAGCGCCCGGCTGCGCACGATGAGCCCGAGCCAGGCCAGCGGCGGGCTGAGCGAGGCGCGGTAGTCGCCGGCCACGCGCCAGACGGTCAGGAAGCTTTCCTGGAGCACGTCTTCCGCCCATTCGCGCTGCCGCACCACGCGCATCGCCAGGCCCATCAGCCGGGGCGCGGTCCGGTCGTAGAGCTGCCGCAGGGCGGCTTCGTCGCGACGGCCGATCCGGTCGATCAGCGCCATCAGTTCGGCGTCGGGGCTGGGTGCGGGCATCCGGGGATTGTGGGGCATCGATGCGCATGCCCGGAGTACGGAGCAACCTGGCGGGCGGATTCACTGTGCCGGCCAAATGAAGTCTTTTGGAAACATTTGTGAACGTATACTGCCCCGCAAAAACCGAGGGACCGCGCGCACGCGCGGACGGAGAAGAATGAAGCAAATTGCGATCGTGATCGCGCTCTGCGTGGGCGCGTGGTACTTCTTTATCGGCGGGCGCAAGCTCGACGAGCCGATGGTGCGCGACTACTACCAGAAGGAGGCCCACGCCATCTACTCGCGCGATGCAGAGGCGCTGTGCAAGCAGCTCAGCCGCAAGGCCCGCATCGAGAGCAGGACCACGATGATGGGCAAGACGGTCGAGCACTCCCACAACCGCGACGAGGCCTGCCAGGCGACGCGCGAAGCCTTCGAGACCTTCAGCAAGGTCGGCGAACGCATGGGCGGCATCCTCACCATCGAGTACGAGTACAACATCGACGGCATCGAGGTGGCCCCCGACCGCAAGAGCGCCACCGTCAAGGGCACCAGCGTGCTGAAGATGGGCGAGTCGCTGCTGCAGTACAAGACCAGTTTCACCCAGCGCCTGGAGCGCGAACTCGGCCAGATGCGCCTCGTTCATGCCGACGAGGCCACGGTGATGCGCATGGGCGGCGCCGGCGCCATGAGCCAGAGCGATTTCTTCCGCAAGTAAGAAGAAAAGAAAAGGAAGCGAGGGAGTTGCCATGATCGTCGTCAAGGATGCGCTGCCGCCGCCACCGCCTTTCTGGCGCCGGCTCAACAGCTTCTTCGCTTTTCCGTTCCAGATGCGGCCGCTGGCCTACGGCCTGCTGCTGGCGTTCTGCAGCCTGCTGTTCGACGCGATCTTCTTCCTGCCCGATGCGCTAGCGCTCTTCGTGATCGAGGTCGGCATCATGCTGGCGGCCAGCCGCTATGGCTTCAAGGTCATCGCGCTGGGCGCGCGCGGCATCCGCGACTCGGCCGACTTCGGCCGCGAGTCGAGCGACGAGTGGACCTACCTGCCCTGGAAGCTCTTCGCCATTTCCCTGGTGCAGGCCTTCCTGATCGGCTGGCTCGCCTGGTATGCGCCCATCCTCGGCACCGTGGGCCTTTTCGTCATGTCATTCACCTTCCCGGCTGCGGTGATCGTGCTGGTGCAGTCGGGCAGCTTCTTCCAGGCGATGAACCCCGGCCACGTGATGGACGCGATGCGCACCATCGGCTGGCCGTATGCGCTGCTTTGCTTCTTCCTGTTCCTGCTGAGCACCGGCGCGCAGGTGGCGCTGGCGATGGTGCTGCCGATGTTCGACGGGCGCATCGTGCTGCCGATCGTCAATTTCGCCTTCATCTACTTCGGCTGGGTCATGGCGAGCCTGCTGGGCTACGTGATGTTCCAGCACCACGACGCCTTCGGCTTCGACGCCGTGCCGGGCAGCGAGCTGCCCGACGGCGCGCCGGCCGACCGCCGCACGCCCGCGCAGATCGAGGCGCAGCGCATCGACGCCGAGGTGGCGCAGTTCATCACCGAGGGCGACCTCGCCGCGGCACTGGGCACGGCCTACGAGGCCCAGCGCACCGCCGACTCCAACGACCTCGCGGCGCAGCGCCGCTACCACCGCGTGCTGGCGCTGATGCCCGAGAAAAAAGACACCATGCTCGACCAGGCGAAGCGCTTCATCCCGCTGCTGATGCGGCGCGACCTGGCCTCCGAGGCGCTGAAGGTGTTCAAGGCCTGCAAGGAGCGCGACAAGACCTTCGCGCTCGACGATCCGGCCATGGTCATCGCCATGGCGCGCGCCGAATGGCGCAACGGCGACGCCCACTCCACGCTGGCGCTGCTGTCGGGGTTCGACAAGCGCTTCCGCGGTCACGAGGCCATTCCGCAGGCCTATGAGCTCGCGGCGCGCGCGCTGGTGCAGGGGCTTGGCCGCGCCGACATGGCGCAGCCCATCCTGACGACGATGGAAGCGCGCTACCCCGACAGCGAGCAGACGCAGGAAGTGCGCTGGCTGCTGCGGCCGGCGGCGCCGTCGGCGCAGACGGCATAGGTGGCGCAGACCCCAGGCACCTTCAGGCGTTCTGCAGCGCCCGCGTCACCATGTCGTTCGGCGCAAGGCGCAGCAGGTGCGGCAGCAGGCCGATCGCCTTGTCGCGCAGGCCCGCGTGCAGCAGGCCGTTGGCGCAGGTCGAGAGCGTGTCGGCCAGCTCGGGATGGTCGGGCGCCGTTTTCAGCAGGATGCGGCAGAGCCGGTCGGCGTCGTCGAACTGGCGGATGCGGGCGAAGCGGCGCGCGAGGCGGGCCATGTCCTCGGGCTTGAGCCGCACGCCGGGGCGGGCCTGGTCGAGGTAGGCCTGGAAGCTCGCGTGCTGCAGCGCCAGCGTGTCCTCGTCGGTGGCGGGCAGGCGGAAGATGCGACGCGCGGCCTGGTGGAAGTCGTCGCTCGCGGGCTGCAGGCGCGCGGTGTTGAACCAGGCGCGCAGCGTCTCGGCGTCGCCGGGGCGCAGGGCGGCGGCGGCGCGCCATTCGGCGCAGGCGCGGTCGAACTTCATCGCGGCGCCGTATTTGCGGGCGGCGGCCACGTGCTCGTCGAAGCGGTCGTCGTCGTTCACCATCTCCGACTTGACGGTCTCGGGCGTCTTCACGCGGCCCATCAGCATGGCACCGTACATCAGCGCGGCGCCGGTCAGCAGGCCGCCGAGGTGGGCCATGTAGGCGATGCCCTGGCCGCCCAGCCAGTGCTGCATCAGCTCGTTGGCGATCCAGGCCGGCAGCAGGAGCAGGGCCGGCGCGGTGACGTAGTTGAAATAGAAGAACAGCTGGTAGAAGAAGCGGATGCGCCGCAGGCGGTACATCACCGCGTACATGCCCATCAGCGCCGAGACGGCACCCGAGGCGCCCAGCCCGTAGGTGCCGCCGGCATAGGCCCAGCCGGCCAGCACCGAGGCGCCGACCGCGCCCAGCAGGTAGAACGCGAGGTAGGTGCCGCGCCCCAGCGCCAGCTCGACCGAGAAGCCGAAGAGGAACAGGAACAGCATGTTGCCCAGCAGGTGGCCGGTGCTGCCGTGCAGGAAGGCGTTGGTGATCCAGGTCCAGGGCCTGAATTCGGCATCCGTCGCGTAGCTCTGCGCCCACCGCTCGGTGAAGGGCGCGGGCAGCATCGACTCGTACTGCTGGCGGGCGCGCTTCCACTCGTCGTACTGCGGGTTGTCGGGCTTGATGATCTCGTCGGCGCGCAGCTTCTGCAGGAACTTGCGGTCGTTCTGCAGGCCCTCGAGAAGCTGCGGATAGGCCTCCTCGTGGCGCAGCATGCGGCGCGCGAGCTTGCCGCGCTGAGGGTCGGTCTTCTCGAGCCACTCCACGAAGGCGGGCAGCTCCAGCTGGGGCAGCGCGCTCTTCACGTAATAGGCGGCTGCGCGCTCCTGCCCTTTTTCTTCACTGCGCTGCGGCCCCCAGAACACGATCATGTTCACGAGGATCAGCAGCACCGTCATCCACGGTGGATTGCGCCAGCTCGGTTTGTTCTCGAGCGGGATGGCGTAGAACACGGCGCGGCCGCTGCTGCAGTTGCGGCCGCGCTCAGCCGAGGCGGGCGCGGTGGCGGGCGACTTGCGCCTTCACCTGCGCCGGGGCGGTGCCGCCCAGGATGTTGCGCGCGTTCAGCGAGCCGCGCAGGCTCAGCACGTCGTACACGTCCTTCTCGATGCCCGGGTTGAACTGCTGCAGCACGGCCAGCGGCAGCTCGGCCAGGTCGACCTGGTGCGAGGTGGCGGCCTTCACGGCGTGGGCCACGGTCTCGTGCGCGTCGCGGAAGGGCAGGCCCTTCTTCACGAGGTAGTCGGCCAGGTCGGTGGCGGTGGCGTAGCCGCGCAGGGTGGCGGCTTCCATGGCCTCGGGCTTCACGGTGATGCCGCCGATCATCTCGGCGAAGATGCGCAGGGTGTCCTTGAGCGTGTCGACCGTGTCGAACAGCGGCTCCTTGTCTTCCTGGTTGTCCTTGTTGTAGGCCAGCGGCTGGCCCTTCATGAGCGTGATGAGCGCCATCAGGTGGCCGACCACGCGGCCGGTCTTGCCGCGCGCCAGCTCGGGCACGTCGGGGTTCTTCTTCTGCGGCATGATCGACGAGCCGGTGGTGAAGCGGTCGGCGATCCTGATGAAGCCGAAGTTCTGGCTCATCCAGAGAATGAGCTCCTCGCTCATGCGGCTCACGTGCACCATGCACAGGCTGGCGGCGGAGGTGAATTCGATGGCGAAGTCGCGGTCGCTCACCGCGTCCAGGCTGTTCTGGCAGACGCCGTCCATGCCCAGGGTCCTGGCGACCAGCTCGCGGTCCAGCGGGTAGCTGGTGCCGGCCAGCGCGGCGGCGCCCAGCGGCAGCCGATTGACGCGCCTGCGGACCTCGCTCATGCGCTCCGCGTCGCGGCTGAACATTTCCACGTAGGCAAGCATGTGGTGGCCGAAGCTCACCGGCTGCGCCACCTGCAGGTGGGTGAAGCCCGGCAGGATGACGTCGACGTTCTTCTCGGCGATGTCCACCAGCGCCTTCTGCAGCTCGACCAGCAGGTCGCCGATCAGGTCGATCTCGCCGCGCAGCCACAGGCGCACGTCGGTGGCGACCTGGTCGTTGCGGCTGCGGCCGGTGTGCAGGCGCTTGCCGGCGTCGCCGACCAGCTGGGTCAGGCGCGCCTCGATGTTCAGGTGCACGTCTTCCAGGTCGAGCTTCCACTCGAAGGCGCCGGATTCGATCTCGGAACGGATCTGCGCCATCCCGCGTTCGATGGCGGCGTGGTCCTGCACGCTGATGATGCCCTGTGCCGCCAGCATGCCGGCATGTGCCAGCGAGCCCTGGATGTCGGCCTGCCACAGGCGCTTGTCGAAGAAGACGCTGGAGGTGTAGCGCTTCACGAGGTCGCTCATCGGTTCGGAGAAAAGGGCCGACCAGGCTTCGGATTTCTTGTCGAGTTGGTTTTGGGTCATGGGAGCCGTCCTGGAGGCAATAATGGGTTGGTTACCCGATGGATCAGATGTCTGCGATGCGCAACCCGGCGATTTTATCGGCCAGCTCTTCACCCACGCCCCCGCCGTCGTCGGAAAGGGCGCGCGCGGCCGCGTCGTCCGCGCGCGGCGGCCCGT
This sequence comes from Variovorax sp. 350MFTsu5.1, assembly GCF_048302515.1. Lineage (NCBI taxonomy): Bacteria > Pseudomonadati > Pseudomonadota > Betaproteobacteria > Burkholderiales > Comamonadaceae > Variovorax > Variovorax sp. 350MFTsu5.1. The sequence goes on from NZ_CP157620.1 coordinate 1,782,827, forward strand.
CGATCTTCGACGCCTGCCAGATCGGCGTGGTGCTGCGCACGGTGGTGTTCGTCGAGGCGGTGGTGGCCATCGCAGCCCTTTTCGTGGTGTCCACGCCCGGCGAATGGCTGGTGCAGACCGCCACCATCACCGGCGGGGCGCTGCCCGCCACGCTGCTGTGGCTGGTGAGCGCCTGCGGCCTCAAGAAGCCGCTGCGGCGGCTGCCGAAGCACTGGCAGTACACGGCCGGCGCGCTGCTCGGCGCGCTGTCGGCAACCTACGGCTGCGGCCTGCTGCGCCTGACGGGCGTGCTGGCCAGCGCGCCATGGCTCGCCAGCGCGCTCACGGGTGCCCTGTTCGCGGGGCTGGTGATGGCGGCGATGGTGCTGCGCGCCCGGGGCCAGACGCCGGCAGCCACCACGGCGCGGCTGGAGGAGCTGCAGTCGCGCATCCGCCCGCACTTTCTTTTCAACACCCTCAACAGCGCCATCGCACTGGTGCGCGAGGAGCCGGCCAAGGCCGAAACCATGCTCGAGGACCTGGCCGAGCTGTTCCGCCAGGCGCTGGCCGACCCCGGCGAATCGGGCACGCTGGCCGACGAGATCGCGCTGGCCGAGCGCTACCTCGCCATCGAGCAGGTGCGCTTCGGCGACCGCCTGCGCATCCGCTGGGACCTGGACGCCGCCGCCAGCAACGCGCGCCTGCCGCCGCTGCTGCTGCAGCCGCTGGTCGAGAACGCCATCAAGCACGGCGTGGAGCCCAGCCCGGAGGGCGCCAGGCTGCGCATCCGCACCGAGCGGCGCGGCAGCATGGTGGTGATCGAAGTGGTCAACAGCCTTCCGCCGCTGCGCTGGGCCGACGAGCCGCTGCCGCGCGGCCACGGCATCGCGCTGGCCAACGTGCGCGACCGGCTGCGGCTGCTGCACGACATGCAGATGCAGTTCAGCGCCGGGATGGACCAGAAAAGCTACAGAGTACGCATAGCCATTCCCGCCGAATCATGACCCTCAAGACACTCATCGTCGACGACGAAGCCCTGGCGCGCTCGCGCATGCGCACGCTGCTGCGCGACTGCACCTCGCCCGGCGCCGAAGTGGTGGCCGAAGCCTCGCAGGGCGCCGAGGCGCTGCAGCAGCTGGGCACGCTGGCGCTCGACCTGGTGCTGCTCGACGTGCACATGCCCGGCGTCGACGGCATCGAGGTGGCGCGCGCGCTGCGCAGCCGCTCCAACGCGCCTGCCGTGGTGTTCGTGACCGCCCACGCCGCCCATGCGGTGACGGCCTTCGACCTCGAGGCCGTCGACTACCTCACCAAGCCCGTGCGCGCCGAGCGGCTGCAGCAGGCGCTGCAGAAGGTCGAGCGCTTCCTGAAGGAGCGCCGCGCGCTGCAGCAGGCCCAGGCCGCACCCGAGACGGTGCTGATCCAGGACCGGGGCCGTGCGGAGCGGGTGCCGCTGTCGGAGGTGCTCTACCTCAAGTCCGAATACAAGTACCTCACGGTGCGCACCGCCACGCGCAGCCACATCCTCGACGGCTCGCTCAACGAGTTCGAGGAGCGCTATCCGCAGCGCTTCCTGCGCGTGCACCGCAACGCGCTGGTCGCGCGCTCGGCGATACGCGCGCTGGAGAAATACGACGACGGCGAGGACGCCGAGGGCTGGGCCCTGCGGCTGGATTCCATTCCCGAGCCCGTGGCCGTGTCGCGCCGGCAGCTCGCGGCGGTGCGCGAGGTGCTGAAGGAAACGCGATGAGCGACGACAAGTCCATGGTGGCGGAAGCTCCGCCGCCGACCGAGCCGGTTGCCGAACCTCCGCAGCCGGTGGCGGCCGAGCCGGCCCCCGGGCCGGAACCTGAACCGCCTGCACCCGCCCCCGAGCCGCCCGCCCCGGCGCGCGAGCGCCTGCTGCTGCACATGCCCGTCGACGTGCGCAGCGCCTCGCTGGTGGTGCTCGCGGTACTGGCCAGCGTGTTCGCGCTGCAGTGGGGGCAGGCCGTCTTCATTCCGCTGATGCTGAGCCTGCTGCTGACCTATGCGCTGTCGCCGCTGGTCGAGCTGCTGCATCGCTGGAAGCTGCCACGCTGGATCGGTGCGGGGCTGATCCTCATGGGCCTCTTCGGCGGCCTGGGCTATACCGGCTATTCGCTCTCGGGCAGCGCCACGCAGCTGCTCGACTCGCTGCCCGTGGCCGCGCAGAAGCTGGGCCAGGCCATCCGCCGCGACCGGGGCGCCAGCGCCACGCCGCTGGACAACGTGCAGCAGGCGGCGGCGCAGCTCGAGAAGGCGGCCGAGGAGAACTCGGCCCGCGTCGCTTCGCGCAAGGGCGTGGCACGCGTCATCATCGAACGGCCCAGCTTCAACGTGCGCGACTACCTGCTCAGCGGCACCGTCGGACTGCTCAGCGCAATGGGGCAGTTCACGCTGGTGGCCTTCCTGACCTACTTCGCGCTGTGCTCGGGCGACACCTTCAGGCGCAAGCTCATCAAGATCACCGGCTCGAGCCTGCAGAAGAAGAAGGTGACGGTGCACGTGCTGGACGACATCACGCGCAACATCGAGCGCTACCTGCTCGTGCAGATCCTGGTGAGCGCCATCGTCGGCGTGGCCACGGGCCTCGCGTTCTGGGCCGTCGGCATGGAGAACGCGGCCGTGTGGGGAATCATCGCGGCCGTCACCAACCTCATTCCCTACATCGGTTCGGTGATCGTGCTGGCGGCCGCGGGGCTGGTGGCCTTCCTGCAGTTCAACAGCCTGCAGATGGGCATCGTGGTGGCAGGCATGTCGCTGGGCATCCACACCGTCATCGGCAACCTGCTGATGCCCTGGCTCACCAGCCGCACCAGCCGCATGAACCCGGTGGCGGTGTTCGTGGGCGTGATCTTCTGGGGCTGGCTCTGGGGCATCTGGGGCCTGCTGCTGGGCATTCCGATCACGATGGTGATCAAGTCGATCTGCGACCGGGTGGAGGACCTGCAGCCGATCGGGGAGCTGCTGGGCGAGTAGCCCGCGCGCGCCGCGCTATGAGGTCGCGCTTCGCGACTTCGCAGCCCGGGCGGTCGCGGGAAGCTTCTTCACGAAGGTCGCGGCCGGATCGAGCGGCTTTCCATCGCGCGTTCGCAACTCGATCTTCGGCACCGGCTTGCCGCTGTCGCGCTCGACGAGCACCGAGTGCGGCTCGCCCTTCGCGTACAGGTGCGCCTCGCCCCAGTGCCGCAGGCCGACCACCACGGGGAACAGGCCCTTGCCCTTGGGCGTGAGCACGTATTCCTGGTAGGCAGTTCCGTCGGAGGCGGGTACGAGCTCGAGCACGCCTTCCTGCACCAGGTTCTTCAACCGGTCCGACAGGATGTTCCTGGCGACGCCCAGGCTCTGCTGGAATTCGCCGAAGCGCTTCATCCCGTCGAAGGCATCGCGGATCACGAGCAGCGACCACTGGTCGCCGACGATGTCGAGCGCGCGTGCCATCGGGCATGCATCGGCCTTGAGGCTTTTTCGTTGGGCCATGAGGAGCGTTTCTTTCCGGATCGGGTCTGGCTGGGCCGGCGATTGCCGGCATCAGTTTTATTTTAAAACCCGAGGCGCAGGACGCGCGTTCAGCGCGCCGCCATGTGCGCCCGATGCAGCCGCGAGAAGCGCGCGATCATCAGCGGCCCCAGCAGCGCGCCCAGCCCGGCCGAACTCCATGCCGCCACCCACGCATGCATGCTGCCGATGCCGAAGCTGGCCTGTCCCCAGTCGAGCGCGAGGCCGAACACCCACGGGCTGAGCGCGCCCGCGCCGAATCCCATCACCGAGCGCACCGAGAAGGCCACGCCCAGCCGGTGCGGCGCCACCACGTCGGCCAGCGCGGTCGAGTAGACCGACGAGTCCGCGATGGCCAGCAGGTTGTAGACGGCCGCTGCCGCCGCGAGCAGCCACAGCGGCCAGCTCCACATCCAGCCGAAGGCGAAGGACATGCAAAGGCTCGCGACGGTGGCGATCATCATCACCCGGGCGCGGCCCAGCCTGTCGGAAGCCGCGCCGCCCGCGATGCTGCCGAACACGCTCACCAGATGGGCCAGCGCCGCCAGCGCGATGCCGGCGCCTTGCCACGACGAGGCCACGCCCGAAGAGGCGACCAGATACGCCGGCAGCCATGCCCAGAGCGCCATCAGTTCCCAGCAGTGGAAAGCGTAGGCCCAGTTGCCGGCCATCGCGGGCTTGTCGCGCACCGTGGCTGCCAGGGCGTGCAGGGTGCCTTCGCGGATCGCACCGGGTGCGGGGGGCGAGGGCAGCCGCATGCGGCGCAGCGCCGGCGCCGTGAGCACCGCGCCAGCCACCGTGCAGACCGCAGCGGCCAGCAGCCCCAGCCGCCACTGATGCAGATGGCTCAACGCCGCCGCCACCGCGAGCGAGAGTGCGTAGCCCATCGACGACGATCCGATGAAGAGCCCCATCGCGCGCCCGCGCACGGCGGGCTCGGTGTTGTGCGCCAGCAGCTGCAGGCCCGGCGTGTACGAGGCGCCCGCGCACAGTCCGGCCAGGCCGTAGAGCAGCATGGCCGAGATATGGTCGCGTGCGAAGAGCGCAAAGGCGAGCGCAGCCGCCGCGCTCACCGCGCTGCCCGTGAAGAAGATACGCTGCGGCCCGTAGCGGTCGGCCAGCAGGCCCACGGCGAACAGCGAGCTCATGTAGCCCACGTGCCAGGCGCTCTGGATCGAGCCGGCCTGCGCGGCCGTCATGTGCCAGTCGGCCATCGCGAAGGGCAGCACGCCGGAGTAGGCGGTGACGATCATCGATTGCAGCAGCCGGCTCGCGCACAGCAGCGCCAGCCAGCCGCGCGCGGGGCCGGCGGTGTTGCCCGACATGACGACGCAGCCTCAGCGCAGGGCGCGCTGCATCAGCACGGTGTCCACCCAGCGGCCGAACTTGAAGCCGATGTCGCGCAGCACGCCGACCTGCGCGAAGCCCAGGCTTTCATGCAGCCGCAGCGAGCCCGCGTTGGCGCTGTTACCCACGCAGGCGACCATCTGCGTGAAGCCGGCTTCGGTGCAGCGCCGGACCACATCGCGCAGCAGCGCCTTGCCGATGCCGTGGCCGTGCATGCCCTGCGCGACGTAGACCGAGTCTTCCACCGAATGCCGGTAGGCAGAGCGGGCGCGGTAGGCGGTGGCGTAGGCATAGCCGGCGACCTCGCCATCGAGCATCGCCACCAGGTAGGGCATGCCGCGCGCGATCACGTCGGCGCGGCGCTGCTGCATCTGGTCGACGGAGGGCACTTCCTCCTCGAAGGAGCACAGGTCGTGCAGCACGTAGTGGCTGTAGATGGACTGCACGGCCGCCATGTGATGCGGCATGGCGTCAAGGATCTCGACCGTGGCGGAAGCGAGCGGAGCAGGGGATGGCGATGACATGGCCCCGATCTTGACGATGCGCCATCGATAAGTGAAGCTTCGTCTGCCTATGCAGGGCATGAGAAAAACTTTGGATAAATCGCTCAACCTCGACCAGCTCCGGTCCTTCGCGCTCGTCATCGAAACCGGCAGCTTCTCGGCCGCGGCAGACAGGCTGGGCCTTTCGCAGCCGGCTGTGAGCCTGCAGATCCGCCAGCTCGAACGCCGGCTGGCGGTGCGCCTGGTGGAGCGCGTCGGCAAGCGCGCGCAGGCCACGCCGGCGGGCATGGAGCTGCTGCGCCACGCGCAGAACATCGAGACCGCGGTGGAGAACGCCATCGACGCGCTCGCCGATCACGCCAGCGGCATCGCGGGCCGCGTACGGCTGGGCACGGGTGCGACGGCCTGCCTGCATTTCCTGCCTTCTGTGCTGCGCGGGCTGCGTGAGCGCTTTCCCGAACTCGGCGTGGTGGTCAGCACCGGCAACACAGAAGACCAGGCGCGCAAGGTGGAAGAAAACAGCCTCGATCTCGCGCTGGTCACGCTGCCCGTGGCCGGGCGCTCGCTGGCGGTGATGCCGGTGCTCGACGACGAGTTCGTCGCCATCGGCCGGCAGGACCTCGCACCGCTGAAGTCGAAGGTCGCGCCGGGCGATCTGGCCGGCCTGCCGCTGGTGCTGTTCGAGCCCGCGGCCAACACCCGCAAGCTGGTCGACCGCTGGTTCGCCGCCGAGGGCCTGCAGCCGCAGCCGGTGATGGAGCTGGGCAGCGTGGAGGCGATGAAGGAGATGGTGGCCGCGGGGCTGGGCTATGCCATCGTGCCCGGCATGGCGATGACAGGGCGCGGCGCGCACCCGGAGCTCAAGACCAGCCGGCTGAACCCCCGCATGCATCGCGGGCTGGCCATCGTGGTCCGGCGCGACAAGCCTGTCAGCAAGGCCCTGCGCGTAGTGCTGGATGCGATCGTGGCGGCCGGGAAGCCCGGCCGCCACTGAACGATTGCGGAGTTGCCGCTTGTGCTTACTCGGGCACGGCGGCCAGCGAGGCACCGCCGCGCGCGCGGCCCAGCGTGCCGACGATCAGCGCCGCGATAAGCACGAGCACGCCGCTGAGCACCATCGCGCTGGAGATGCCGAAGCTGTCGACCGTCACGCCGCCGATCAGCGCGCCGGAGGCGATCGCCACCTGGAAGCCGCTCACCAGCAGGGCCTGGCCGGCCTCGGGTGCGTCGGGCACGGCTTCCATCATCCAGCCGGTGAGCGCGACCGGGATCAGGCCGAAGGCCACGCCCCAGATCACGACCACCACCGCGCCGGGCACGAAGCCGGAGCCGATCACCGTCGTCAGCAGCAGGGCGGTGGCCAGCATCAGCGCCGCCAGCAGGGTGGTGCCGCGCACGCTGCGCGCCACCAGGCTGCCGCCGAGGAAGGTGCCGATGAAGCCCACCGCGCCGTACACCAGCAGCAGCGTCGACACCGAGTTGGGCGCGAGGCCGAACACCTGCTGCAGCAGCGGCTTCAGGTAGGTGTAGGCCGCGAAGTGGCCGGCGATGAAGAACAGCACCGCGAGCAGGCCGACCTGCGCCATGCGGCGCGTGAGCGGCGTGAGCAGGTCGCGCGCGCCGATGGCGCGCACCGGCGGGATCGAAGGCAGCAACCACAGCTGCACCACCAGCACGGCGGCCGCGAGCGCGCCCGTCACGGCGAACGATGCACGCCAGCCGAACAGCGTGCCGAGGAAGGAGCCGGCCGGCACGCCGAGCACGGTGGCGGCCGACACGCCGGCCAGCACGATCGACATGGCGCGAGCCTGCGAGGCATGCGGCACCAGCTGCGTGGCGGCGGCGGGCGCGAAGGTCCAGAAGCCGCCCACGCACAGGCCGAGCAGCAGGCGTGCCACCAGCATGGTGGCGAAGTTGGGCGCGAAGGCCGCGAGCAGGTTCGATGCGATCAGCAAGGTGGTGAGCGCGATCAGCACCGTGCGGCGGTCGAGCTTGCCCGAAGCGACGATGAGCGCCGGCCCGGCGAAGGCGGCGAGCACGCCGGGCATGGTGACCATGAGTCCGGCCGTGCCGTCGGACACGTTGAGGCCGCGCGCGATGTCGGTGAGAAGGCCGATGGGCATGAACTCCGTCGAGACCATCGCGAAGGTGCCGACGGCGATGGAGCCGACGGCGAGCCATGCGGAGCGCGAGGCCGGAACGTGTGCTGCCGCGGCCTGCACCGGTGCTCCGAGTTCGTCGATGCACGGGTTGCTGCTGGGTGAATTCATCATGATGGGAAGCTGTCCTTTGGAGCGTCGGCGGCGGCGCGCGCACCGATGCCGTTGAAGAGGCATGGAGTGTGCGAGCCGTCGCGCTTGCGACAAAGGTGCCGCGCGGCAGCAGACAGTTTCCCGGGGATGAACAATGGGCCCTTTTGATGGCTATCGCCATCCATGGGGCCTCTGCAGCGGCCTAGCTGAGCGCGGGTCGCAATTGCAGTATTCGGCCATCGGCGACGAAGGAATCGCCGATCAGTACGCGAAAGGTTGTACCGGGCTGGAAGCGGGGCAGCGCGACGGCGGGCGAGAGGAACTCGACTTCGAGCGCGGCGGGCTTGCCGCGCTCCAGCGCATCGCCCGCCGGCACCATCCAGCGCGCCGAGAAGCCTTCCTTGTCGAGCACCAGCGCGCAGCGGTATTCGCCCGGCGCGATGGGCGTGTCCTGCGAGGGCAGGGCGGGCTTGCGGAAAGTGATCTCCGCGAGCGCACCGGGCGTGAACGCACCCAGCGCATCGAAGCCCGGCGGTGCTGCGGCAGGCGCACGGCGCGGCCACTTGCCGATCAGCCAGGCGATCACGTTGCCGATGATCGGCACCCACAGCACCATCAGGAGCGTCGCGATGTCGCGCGTGGTCGAGCCCGGCGCCGCGTAGTTCCGCACCACCGCGCCGCCCACCGCCACGCACAGAAGGATGGCGACGATGAGCCTGCGGCGGGAGCCGATCTTCGTGCTCATGCGCTCATGTCTTCGCCGGCGGTGCTTCGGGGAACGACGGAATTTCCGTCGTGTGGTCGAGCCACGGCACCTCGTGCGAAGTCCAGATGTGCGAGGCGGGGCGCTGGCCCGGGTCGTCGTCGAGCGAGCCCAGGCGCAGGATGACCTGGGGCTTGTCCACCCACTCGGCCACGAGGTGCGTGCCGCAGCGGGTGCAGAAGTGGCGCAGCTTGCCGGGCGTCGATTCGAAGGAGCCGATGGCTTCCTCGCCCGCGGTCCAGCGGAAGTCTGCGCGGTCGACGCGACCGGTCGTGGTGAACGCGGCGCTGTGCGCCTTGCGGCAGGTCGCACAGTGGCAGTGGACGATGGGGCCGGCGAGGCGCGCGGCTTCGTACCGGACGGTGCCGCAGAGGCAGGAGCCTTTCATGGCGTTCTCTTTCGGTGGATAGGGCTGCGAGTCTATGCGCGCTGCAAACGACGACGGGCCCCGAAGGGCCCGTCCCGGCTCGCGCGGTGGCGTCAGCCCGTGTTGCGCAGGCCCGCCGCCACCCCGTTGATCGAGATGTGGATGCCGCGCTGCAGCCGCTCGCCGCCGTCGCCCGCGCGGTAACGCCGCATCAGCTCGACCTGCAGGTGGTGAAGCGGGTCGATGTACGGGAAGCGGTGTCGCACCGAGCGCTGCATCTCGGCGTTGCCTTCGAGCCGCTGCTTCGCGCCGGTGATGAGCGTGAGCGCATCGGAGGTGCGGTGCCATTCGGCGTCGATCATCGAGAACACCTTCTGCCGCAGCTTGCGGTCGGTGACCAGCTCGGCGTAGCGCGAGGCCAGCGCGAGGTCGCTCTTGGCGAGCACCATGTCCATGTTCGACAGCAGCGTGCGGAAGAAGGGCCACTGCGCGTACATGCGCTGCAGCAGCGCCTGGCGCTCCTTGCGGCCCGCCGCGTTGCCGGCGGCGGCCAGGAACTGCTCCACGCCCGAGCCGAAGCCGAACCAGCCCGGAATGGTGAGGCGGCACTGGCCCCAGCTGAAGCTCCACGGCACCGCGCGCAGGTCGTCGATTTTGTGGCTGGGGTTGCGCGACGCGGGGCGCGAGCCGATGTTGAGCTCGGCGATCTCGCGGATCGGCGTGGAGCCGAAGAAGTAGTCGCCGAAGCCCGGGGTTTCGTATACCAGCTTGCGGTAGGCCGCCATGCTCGCGGCTGAGAGTTCGCTCGCGGCCGAGAGGAAATTGGCAGGCGCCGACTTGCCCTGCGGCAGCAGCGTGGCCTCGAGCGTGGCGGCCACCAGCGTCTCGAGGTTGCGCCGGCCGATCTCGCGGTTGGCGTACTTGGAGCCGATGACTTCGCCCTGCTCGGTCAGCCGGATCTGGCCGCGCACCGTGCCCGGCGGCTGCGCGAGGATGGCCTGGTAGCTCGGGCCGCCGCCGCGCCCCACCGTGCCGCCTCGGCCGTGGAACATGCGCAGGCGGATGGGGTTGGCCTTCTTCCTGTTCAGCTCGTCGAAGAGCGACACCAGCGCGATGCCCGCGCGGTACAGCTCCCAGTTGCTGGTGAAGATGCCGCCGTCCTTGTTGCTGTCGGAGTAGCCCAGCATCACGTCCTGCTCGGCGCCCGAGCGTTCGATGAGCGCCTGGATGTTCGGCAGCGCATAGAAGGCGCGCACGATGGGCGCGGCGTTGCGCAGGTCTTCGATGGTTTCGAACAGCGGCACCACGATCAGGTCGCAGGTGGCCTTGCCGTCCATCGCGCCGCGCAGCAGGCCCGCTTCCTTCTGCAGCAGCAGGGCTTCGAGCAGGTCGCTCACCGTTTCGGTGTGGCTGATGATGTAGTGGCGGATGGCGGCGGTGCCGTAGCGCGCACGCGCGATGCGCGCGGCTGAGAAGATGGCCAGCTCGCTCCTGGCGAGCGGCGAGTAGTCGGCGTCGGGCACGCGCAGCGGCCGCGCGTCGTCGAGCAGCTTCAGCAGCAGCGTCTGCTTGGCTTCCTCGGCCAGCGACGCATACGAAGGCTCGATGCGCGCGGTGGCCAGCAGCTCGGCGATCACGGCCTCGTGCTTGTCGGAACTCTGGCGCAGGTCGACGGTTGCCAGGTGGAAGCCGAACACCTCCACCGCGCGGATCAGCGGCAGCAGGCGCGGCGCGGCGAGCACGCTGCCGTGCTTTTCCTCCAGCGATTCGGCGATGGTGCGCAGGTCGGCCAGGAACTCCTCGGCGCTCTTGTACGGGTTCTGCGGCGCGACGGCGTGGCGAGCTGCCTCGCCGCCGGTCAGCTCACGCAGCGTGGCCGCCAGGCGCGCATACACGCCGGTGAGGGCGCGGCGATAGGGCTCGTCCTTGCGGTGCTCGCTGGTGTCGGGCGAGCGCTCTGCGAGTGCCTGCATTTCCACCGACACGTCGACCAGCGTGGCCGACAGCGACAGCTCGCCGCCGAGGTAGTGCACCTCGGTGAGGTAGTAGCGCAGCGCCAGCTCGCACTGGCGGCTCAGCGCGTATTCGAGCGTCTCGGCCGTGACGTTGGGGTTGCCGTCGCGGTCGCCGCCGATCCACTGGCCCATGCGCAGGAAGGGCGCCACCGACGGCGCCTGGCCGCCCTGGGCCAGCGCCTTCTCAAGGTCGGCGTACACGCGCGGGATCTCGCGCAGGAAGGTGGCTTCGTAGTAGCTCAGCGCGTTCTCGATCTCGTCGGCCACGGTGAGCTTGGAAAAACGCAGGATGCGCGTCTGCCAGATCTGCGTGACGCGGATGCGCATCTGCGTTTCGTTCTCCGCGAACTCGATGGGCGTGAGCGCGTCCTTGGCCGCCGCATAGGCGTTCTGGCGCAGCCTGATCTCGTCGCGCACCGTCAGCAGCTGCGCGATGGCGCGTTCGGCATCGAGGATGCTCTTGCGCTGCACTTCGGTGGGGTGCGCGGTGAGCACCGGCGAGACATAGCTGTGTGCCAGCGAGGCGACGATCTCGTCGGGCTTCACGCCGGCCTTGCGGATGCGCGCGAGCGCGGTCTGCAGGTCGCCCTCGACGCTCTCGCCGGCGCGCTCGGTCTCGGTGCGGCGGCGGATCTGGTGGCGGTCTTCGGCAAGATTGGCCAGGTGGCTGAAGTAGGTGAAGGCGCGGATCACGCGCACCGTCTCGGCGGCGCTCAGCCCCTTGAGCAGGTTCTTCAGCGCCCGGTCGGCCGCCTGGTCCGCATCGCGGCGGAAAGCCACGGAGAGAGTGCGGATCTTCTCGACCAGTGCATATGTCTCTTCTCCCTCCTGCTCCCGGATCACGTCGCCGAGGATCCGGCCCAACAGCCGGATGTCTTCGATCAGAGGCTGGTCTTCGGCCTGGCGGCGCTTGGGCGGAGCAGGTGTCTTGCTGGCTTTCATTCGATGTTTGTCCTGGACTTCTTGAATGGAGTGCCGTCTTCGTTGTTGCGGCGCAACATGCTAGCATTCCCGCGGTTTGGAACACGTACTTTTGAGGCCGGTCTTGAGCAATATCGTGATCGCCACGCGCGAAAGCCGCCTGGCACTGTGGCAAGCCCAGCATGTGCAGGCGCTTTTGCAAGAAAGAGGCCACACCGTCAGCCTGCTGGGGCTGACCACCACCGGCGACCAGATCCTGGACCGCACGCTCAGCAAGGTGGGCGGCAAGGGGCTCTTCGTGAAGGAACTCGAACTCGCACTCGAGGAAGGGCGCGCCGACATTGCCGTCCATTCGCTGAAGGACGTGCCGATGGACCTGCCCGAAGGCTTCGTGCTGGCCTGCGTGCTCGAGCGCGAAGACCCGCGCGACGCGCTCGTCTCCCCCCGTTTCGAATCGCTCGACGCGCTGCCGCAGGGCGCCGTCGTCGGCACCTCCAGCCTGCGCCGCATGGCGCTGCTGCGCGCGCTGCGGCCCGACCTGCGCATCGAACCGCTGCGCGGCAACCTCGACACCCGCCTGCGCAAGCTCGACGAAGGGCAGTACGACGCCATCGTGCTGGCCGCGGCCGGTCTCAAGCGGCTGGGGCTGGAAAGCCGCATCCGTGTGGCCTTCGACGCCGACACCATGCTGCCTGCCGCGGGGCAGGGTGCGCTCGGCATCGAAGTGCGCGCCGACCGCAAGGACCTCATCGAACTGCTGGGCCCGCTGGCCCACCAAGGCGACTGGCTCTCCACCGCCGCCGAGCGCGCCGTGAGCCGCGCGATGGGCGGCAGCTGCTCGATGCCGCTGGCCGCCCATGCGCGCTGGCAGGCCGACGGCGCGCTGCGCATCGATGCCGCCTGGGGCGACCCCGAAGGCAAGGTGCCGCTGGTGAGGGTGCACGCGCTGGCATCCGTCGGCGACTTCGCGCAGGCCGAGGCGCTCGGCGAGCACGCCTCGGCGCTGCTGCGTGCCGGCGGAGCCCACTGACACCGGTGGTCGTCGTATGACCGGCCGTCCCGTCATCGTCACGCGGCCGGCGCGCGAAGCCGCGCGATGGGTCAGCGATCTGCGCGCCGCGGGTATCGACGCGGTGGCGCTGCCGCTCATCGTGATCGAACCCGCCACCGACATCGAGCCGCTGCGCGCGGCATGGCGGCAGCTCTCGGACTATGCCGCGCTGATGTTCGTGAGCGCCACGGCGGTCGAGCATTTCTTCCAATACAGAGGTGCCGCCGATTCGCTGGCAGGTTGCCGCTTCTGGGCCACGGGCCCTGGTACGAAGCGCGCCTTGCTGCGTGCGGGCGTGCCGTCCGATTCCATCGACGCGCCGCCGCCCGAGGCCACGCGCTTCGACTCCGAGGCGCTGTGGGAACGCGTCCACGCGCAGGTGTCGAATGGCGTTCGCGTGCTGATCGTGCGCGGCGGCGACGAAGCCGGACGGCCCGCGGGACGCGACTGGCTGGCCAACGAGATCGATGCGGCGGGCGGCCATCGCGACACCGTGGTGGCCTATCGCAGGCTGCCGCCATCGCTGGACGTCGTACAACACCGCCTCGCCATGGACGGCGCCGAAGGCCGGGCGATCTGGCTCTTCAGCAGCTCGGAGGCGATCGCCAATCTGCAGCGCGCGATGCCGGGCGTGCAGTGGCATGCCGCAAGCGCGGTCGCCACGCATGCGCGCATCGGCGAAGCCGCGCGTGGCGCGGGTTTCGGGGCGTTGCGTGTATGCACGCCCCTGCTGGATGCGCTGGTCGCGTCTATAGAATCCTTGGCATGAGCGCCGCGTCCCCCACAGACGATCTTTCTCCTTCCCCATCCGCTGCCACGGCGCCGGTTCCAGCCCCGCTGGCACCGCATCAGACACCTGCCGCGCAGGCCGCGGGCGCACTGCTTCTCTCCCGCATCGGCTTCGGCCTGGTGGCCCTGGTGGCGCTGGTCGCACTGCTGATGTCCATCGCGCTCTGGCAGAAGGTCGGCGGCATGAAGGAGCAGCTGGCGCGCCAGAGCGCCGACGCCATCGCGCAGTCGATGGAGGCGCGCACGCTGGCCCGCCAGGCCAGCGACACGGTGCGCGATGCCTCGGCCCGCGTGGCGCTGGTCGAGACCCGCGTGGCAGAAGTCGCGCTGCAGCGCTCCCAGCTCGAGGAACTCATCCAGAGCCTCTCGCGTTCGCGCGACGAGAACCTGGTCGTCGACATCGAGTCGGCCGTGCGCCTTGCCCTGCAGCAGGCGCAGGTCACCGGCAGCGTCGAGCCGCTGCTGGCCGCGCTGAAGGCCGGCGACACACGCATCGCACGCGCCGCGCAGCCGCGGCTCACTCCGCTGCAGCGCGCCATGCAGCGCGACGCCGACCGCCTGCGCAGCAGCGCCAGCAACGACGGCGCCGAGGCGCTGCAGAAGCTCGACGAGCTGATGCGCAACGTCGACGACCTGCCCACGCTCAACGCGGTGGCCGTGCGCGGCACCGGCACCAATGCATGGCAGCCCGAGCCCATACCCGCCGATGCGCCTTGGTGGCGCCGCGTGCTGCTCACCGTGCGCGGCGAGGCCCGCTCGCTGGTGCGCGTCGGCCGCATCCAGAGCCCGGAGGCGATCCTGCTGGCGCCCGAGCAGTCGTACTTCCTGCGCGAGAACCTCAAGCTGAAGCTGCTCAACGCGCGCCTGTCGCTGCTGTCGCGGCAGATGGAAGCCACGCGCAGCGAGCTGTCGCAGGTGACCGCCTCGCTCAACCGTTACTTCGACCCCGCATCGCGCCGTACCCAGGCCGCCGCCACGCTGCTGCAGCAGTTGCAGTCGCTGGTGAAGACGACCGAGCCGGTCCGCATCGACGACACGCTGGCGGCGCTCGCGACTGCCGCAGCAGGGCGCTGATCGGACATCCATGCGCGCAGCAATCTGGCTTCTTGCCCTCTTCGCCGTCGCGGCGGCAGTCGCTCTCTTCGCAGGCAACAACCAGGGCACGATCACCGTGTTCTGGCCGCCGTGGCGTGTCGATCTTTCGCTGAACCTCGTGCTCGTGATCCTGCTGGTGGCCTTCGTGCTGCTGCATGCGGCCTTGCGGGCGCTGGCGGCGCTGTTCTCGCTGCCCACGCAGGCGCGCCAGTGGCGGCTGCAGCAGAAGGAGCGCACGCTGCACGCAGCCCTGCTCGACGCGATGGTGCAACTGATCTCCGGCCGCTTCTCGCGCGCGCGAAAGGCCGCGCAGGCCGCGCTCACGCAGGAGAAAACGCTCGCCGCGCTCGGCGCCAGCCTGCCGCAGGCGCAGCAGGTTCGCGTGCTCTCGCACCTGCTCGCCGCGGAAAGCGCGCAGGCGCTGCAGGACAAGGCGGCGCGCGACGCGCATCTGCAGCAGGCCCTCAACGAAAGCGCGGATCGCACCGTGCTCGCCAGCCCCGAGACGCGCGAAGGCGTGCAGCTGCGCGCTGCGCGCTGGGCCCTCGAAGATCGCGATGCAGCGGCCGCACTGGCGCGGCTCGAAGAACTGCCGCAGGGCGCGCAGCGCCGCACGCTCGCACTGCGGCTGCGCCTGAAGGCCGCGCGTCAGGATCGCCGCACGCTCGAAGCACTCGAAACCGCGCGCCTGCTGGCCAAGCACCGCGCTTTCTCGGATGCTGCCGCACAAAGCATCGTGCGCGGCCTCGCGACCGAGCTGCTGTCGGGCGCGCATGATCCGGCCCAGCTGCTGCGCGCCTGGACCGAACTCGATGCCAGTGAGCGCGAGATGCCCGAGGTGGCGATCCACGCGGCCCAGCGCATGGTCGCGCTGCGCGGCGATCTGGCACTGGCGCGCGGCTGGCTGCTGCCGGCCTGGGAGCGCATGGTGGCCAATCCGCGCGGGCTCGGCGACGCGCTGCGCGTCAAGCTGGCGCGCGCGCTCGAAGCAGGGCTCGACTCGGTGGACGCCGAATGGCTCGCGCGCATCGAGAGCGCGCAGCGCAACAACCCGCGTGACGCGAACCTGCAGTACCTCGCGGGCATGGCCTGCATGAAGCGCCAGCTCTGGGGCAAGGCCCAGCAGCTGCTGATGCAGGCCGGCATGGGCCTGCAGGACACGGAGCTCTATCGCCGCGCCTGGCTCGCACTGGCGCAGCTGGCGGAAGACCGCGACGACGCCGAGCAGGCCGCCGAGGCCTGGAAGCGCGCGGCGCAGGTCGAGAACTCCTGAAGCCGGCCTGGCCGGCCTAAGGGCACGCGGGCCGCACCGACGGCTTCTTGCTGCCGCCGCCGAAGACCAGCCAGCTGATGCCGGCCAGCAGCCATACGCCGGCGCCTCCGTAGAGCATCACCAGTCCGAAGCCGTGCGCCAGCGCGGCATGCACCGTTGCTCCGGACGGATCGAGCTGCGGCAGCGCGGGAAAGCTCTCGCCCAGCGACGCGAAGCTGCCCGCCGCGACTTTCTCCGCCAGCGCGCGCAGCTGCAGCGCATCGAGCGATGCGGACAGCGCGCCGCGCAGGTGCGCATGGACGCCCTCGAGCAGCACGAAGCCCATCAGCGCGATGTTGATGGCCAGCGTGATCAGCCGCGCGCTCATGTCCATGCCCGAAGCCATGCCCGCCCGCGCGCTCGGCACCGAGCCGGTGGTGGTGTTGGTGACGGGCGTGTTGGTCAGCCCGAGCCCGATACCCGCGAGCAGGCAGCCGGGGAGCATCGTCATCCAGCTCGCATGGGCCATGCCGCTGCCGTAGCGCATGGCCATGAAGCCGAGGCCGATGACGAAGAGGCCGGCCGGAATCACCACGCCCGGGCGGTAGCGCAGCGAGAGCCGCTCGGCCAACGGCGGCAGCACCAGCGTGGGCAAGGTGTAGGCCAGCAGCGCGGAGCCGGCCACGACGGCGTCGTAGCCCAGCGCGCCCTGGAAGAAAATGGGCAGGTAGATCATGAACGGCCAGAAGCTGAAATTCATGCCGATGGAGCCGATGATCGAGCCCGAGAAGTCGCGGATCCTGAAGACCGAGAAGTCGAACATCGGATGCGGGTTGATCTTCTCCACCCACAGGAAGAGCGCGAAGCTCGCGGCCGCGGCGGCGGCGATGCCGATGGCGAGCGGGCTCGAGAAGCCGAGGCCGGGCCCCTGCGTGATGAAGCAGGTCAGCCCCAGCACCGCGAGCGACAGCGTGACGATGCCGGGCAGGTCGAGCCGCTGCGCGTCGGGGTCGCTCGACTCCTCCACGCTGCCGAGCACCAGGGCCAGCGCCACCGCCGCGAGCGGCGCGTGGACGAGAAACACCCATTCCCAGCTCGACAGCGCCACGATCGCGCCGCCGATGACCGGCCCGAAGCCCAGGCCCATGCCGAACACCACACCCCAGGTGGCGAAGGCCCGGCTGCGTTCCTTGCCTTGCTGGAACTGGTGCGACAGCACCGCGAGCTGGCAGATCAGCATCGCGCCGCCGCTGAGGCCCTGCAGGAAGCGCGCGGCGATCAGCACCGGCGCGTTCTGCGCGAGCCCGCAGGCCAGCGAGGTCAGGCCGAACAGCGCCACGCTGACGACGAGGATGCGCTTGCGGCCGTAGCGGTCGGCCAGCGTCCCGGCGGCCATCAGCACCGTGGTGCAGGCGATGGTGTAGGCGTTCATGATCCACTGCATGTCGCTGAAGTCGCCATGCAGTTCCTTTTCGAGCGTGGGAAGGATGACGGGCACGCTGGAGATTTCCAGGCCGAACATCAGGGCGATGAGGCAGATCGCGGCCAGTGCGACGCGGTTCTTGCCGGTGTGGGAGAGGGGCATCGGAATCTTTCGGAAGTCCTTGAAGGCGACAGGTCCGGGCGATTCTGGGTAAAGCCTCTTCATGATGGAAATGATTTAATTTCCTGAGACCCATTAACAACCATCATTTATTTCTAGCCATGGACTTCGATCCCGCACTGCTGCGCGCCTTCGTGGCTGTCAAGGAAACCGGCGGCTTCACGCGCGCCGCCCAGCGGCTGCACCTGACGCAGTCGGCCGTGAGCCACCAGATCAGGCGGCTGGAAGAGCAGGTGGGCCGGCCGCTGTTGCATCGCACGACGCGCCGCCTCACGGTGACCGAGGACGGCGAAGACTTCCTGCGCTATGCCCAGCAGATCCTCGAGACGCTGGACGCGATGACGCGGCGCTTCCAGCCCTCGCCCATCGCTGGCGTGGTGCGCTTCGGCGCGCCGGATACCTTCATGGGCGAGCGGCTGCCTCCCTTGCTTTCGCAGTTCGCTCGCTCCTTTCCCGCCACGCGCATGGAAGTCAGCGTGAGCATGCACCTCGACTTCCGCGCCATGGTCCGCGCGGGCGAGCTCGATCTTGCGGTGGTGATGTCGCCACCCGGCTGCGAGGAGGGCACGCGCCTGCGGCGCACGCAGCTGGTGTGGGCGGCGGCCGAAACCTTCGAGGCGGCGCCCGGTGCCTCGCTGCCGCTGGCTTTCTTTCCCAAGCCCTGCGTCAACCGCGAGGTGGCGAGCGAGGCGCTGGATGCGATGGCGCTCGACTGGCATGTGGTCTTCACCTCGGCGAGCCAGCACGGCATTCGCGCGGCGGTGCTCGCGGGGCTGGCGGTGACGGTGCTCACGCGCGAGGACGTGGAGCCGGGAATGAAGATCGTCGACGGCCGCTATGGATTGCCGCAGCTGCCGAGCGTGGATTTCTCGCTGATCTGGAGCGAGAACGGCAAGACCGAATGCGCCTGCCGCTTCGGGCAACTGATCCTGGAGATGCCCGAGCTGCCCCTGCCCGGGAAGGCGATGCAGAAGGCATGAATGAAAACGGCGCCAGTGGCGCCGTTTTTCATTTGCTTCCAGCAGGCTTTACTGCTGTTGTTGCTGCTGCTGTTGTTCGAACGGCAGCGACATCGAGCCGAGGTCGCGGCGGGTTTCGACCAGCACCAGCGGGCCCTCGTCGAGCACCACCAGCGGCGGGCGCTCGCGCGGCACGTGCACCGGCTTCGGCTCGGCTTCGATCGCGGCGCGCGCCTGGGCGATGCGCTCGGCGTCCGAGTTGACCCACTGCAGGCCCGAGCTTTCGGCGATCTGCGCGAGTTCTGCCAGCGGCAGTTCGAAGGGCTGGACCTTGGGCAGCGCGCGGCCGTTGGCGGCCGCGGTTGCCTTGGCGGAAGCGCTTTCGATCACGATCTGCTCGGCTGCTGCTTCAGCAACGGCGACGACCGGCGCGGGGCGCTCGGCACGGGGCTGCTGTTGCTGCGGTGCCTCGCGGACTTCCGTTGCGACGGCAACGGCTTCCACTGCTTCGACGCGCTCGGACGCCAGCGGCAGTTGCTGCTGGGGCTCCTGTTGCTGCCCCTGCTGTGAGAAGCCTTCGGCGGAAGCCACTGCGGCGCCGGCTTCGGCTTCTTCGCGCGGGCCGCGTTCGCGGCGGTCGCGGCCGTAGCGGTCGCGCGAACGGCCGCGGCGCTCTTCGCCGTCGCGGCGCGGTGCCTGCTCGCCATTGCCGTTGATGGCGGCTTCGCTGCCTTGCTCGGCGTCGGCTGCAGCGGCTTCGGCGCCGCGTGCATCCGCTTCGGCTTGCGCTGCGTCGTTGCCGCGGCGTTCACGGCGGCCGTCGTTGCGGTCGCCACGGGGGCCGCGCTGTTCATCGCGACCGTTGCGGGGCTGGCGCTGCTCGCCTTCGCCGGCCTCGGCTGCGTTGCGTTCGCGGTCGCCATTGCGTTCCCCACGCTCGCCACGCTCATTGCGCTCGCCACGTTCGCGACGCTCGCCACGGGCGCGCGGTGCGCGTTCGGCCGTGCTGCCTTCGTCGCCCGCAACGGCGCCGGCCAGTTGCTGGGCTTCGAGGTCGGTGCCCGCCAGCGCATCGGCCGGCAGCACGCTGCTGCGACCTTCGCGGCTTTCGCCTTCGCGGCGCTCGCCGCGTCCGTTGCGGCGCTGTTCGCCGTCGCGCGGTGCGCGTGCCTCACGGGCTTCGCGCGGCTCGCGTTGTTCGCGCGGCTGGTTGTTGGCGCCTTCGTTGCGTTGCTCGTTGCGCTGTTCGCCGTTGCGGCCTTCGCGGCGTTCGCCGCCACGGCCACCGCGGCGCTGTTCGCCGTCGCGGCCGCCCTGGCGTCCGCCGTTCTCGCCACGGCCCTCGCTTCGCTCGCCGCGTTCACCGCGGCCTTCGCCGCTGCGGCCGCCACGGCGCTGTTCGCCGCTGCGAGCTTCGCCGTCACGGCCGGGGCGGCCGTCGCGGCGGGGCTTCGGTGCCTCGACCGGGATCGGCGCCGGCGCGGGAGCCGCGACCGGCTCGGGCTTGCCGCCGAACAGGTTCTTGATCCAGGCGAAGAAGCCGGTCTGCGCCGGAACGGGCGCGCTCACCACGGGCGGAGCGACCGGCGCCGGTGCGGCGGGTGCGCGCACGGCTTCGGGCTTGGGCGGCACAACCGGAGCCGGCGCGTCGGGCAGCACGCCCTTGATAACGGGCGTCTGCTTGTTGGTGGGCTCCTGCGAGCGGCGGGTGACCGAGGTCGGGTCCTCGATCTCGTCGGCCATCTTGTAGCTGGCCTCGATGTGGTCGAGGCGCGGGTCGTCGTGCTTCAGGCGCTCGAGCTTGTAGTTGGGCGTCTCGAGGGTCTTGTTGGGCACCATCAGCACGCTCACGCGCTGCTTGAGTTCGATCTTGGCGATCTCGGTGCGCTTCTCGTTCAGCAGGAAGGAGGCCACTTCCACCGGCACCTGCACGTGCACGGCGGCGGTGTTGTCCTTCATCGACTCTTCCTGAATGATGCGCAGGATCTGCAGCGCGCTCGACTCGGTATCGCGGATGTGGCCCGAGCCGCCGCAGCGGGGGCAGGGGATCGACGAGCCTTCGGACAGCGCCGGCTTCAGGCGCTGGCGGCTCATTTCCATCAGGCCGAACTTGCTGATCGAGCCGAACTGCACGCGGGCGCGGTCTTGCCGGAGCGCGTCGCGCAGGCGGCTTTCGACTTCGCGGCGGTTCTTCGACTCGTCCATGTCGATGAAGTCGATGACGATCAGGCCGCCCAGGTCGCGCAGGCGCATCTGGCGGGCCACTTCGTCGGCGGCTTCGAGGTTGGTGCGGGTGGCGGTTTCCTCGATGTCGCCGCCCTTGATGGCGCGCGCCGAGTTCACGTCGACCGAGACCAGCGCCTCGGTGTGGTCGATGACGATGGCGCCGCCCGAGGGCAGCTGCACGGTGCGGGCGTAGGCCGACTCGATCTGGTGCTCGATCTGGAAGCGGCTGAACAGCGCCGCGTCGTCGCGGTAGCGCTTCACGCGCGAGGCATGCTCGGGCATGACGTGCGCCATGAACTGCTGCGCCTGGTCGTAGATGTCGTCGGTGTCGATCAGGATGTCGCCGATGTCGTGATTGAAATAGTCACGGATGGCGCGGATGACGAGCGAGGATTCCTGGTAGATCAGGAAGGCGCCCTTGCCGCCCTTGGCGGCGCCGTCGATGGCGCTCCAGAGCTTGAGCAGGTAGTTCAGGTCCCACTGGAGTTCGGGCGCCGAGCGGCCGATGCCGGCGGTGCGCGCGATGATGCTCATGCCCTTGGGGTACTCGAGCTGGTCCATCGCCTCCTTGAGCTCGGCGCGGTCGTCGCCCTCGATGCGGCGCGAGACGCCGCCGCCGCGGGGGTTGTTCGGCATCAGCACGACATAGCGGCCGGCCAGCGAGATGAAGGTGGTGAGGGCCGCGCCCTTGTTGCCGCGCTCTTCCTTCTCGACCTGCACGACCAGTTCCTGGCCCTCGCGGATCGCGTCCTGGATGCGGGCCTGGCTGGCCGACACGCCTTCGGCGAAGTACTGCTTGGAGATTTCCTTGAACGGCAGGAAGCCGTGGCGGTCTTCGCCGTAGTCGACGAAACAGGCTTCGAGCGAGGGCTCGACGCGCGTGACGACCGCCTTGTAGATGTTGCCCTTGCGCTGTTCGCGTCCTTCGATTTCGATTTCGTAGTCGAGCAGTTTCTGCCCGTCGACGATGGCCAGGCGGCGTTCTTCGGCCTGCGTGGCATTGATCAGCATCCGCTTCATGATGCGTTGTCCTTATATGTATCGTTCTACCGGCCCTTGACGAGCCAACGATGCACGGACGACGCCCGCGAAACCAGGGAATTGCCGCTTGGGCCCCGGATGCTGCCGCTGCCGCGCAGGGCGCGGGCGGGCTTCTCGAGCGTTAGCTCAAGAAGACAGCCGGGGTGGGGGCGCGTGGATGGGCGCGAGCCAGATTCGGTGCTGGGTAGCTATCTTTTTAATAGCTGGTTGCGCAATGATGGCGCGCGCTGCGGACGGCTGAATGGCCGAAGCCACCGGCGCAAGCCAGTGCAGGCACATTCGAATCAGCAGCATCAACACAACAAGGGACTCGCTTCGATCCGCCGACAGCTTGGAAGCTGCAGGCTGGGGTATTCCGTATCGGTGTTTCGTGGGTGTCGGCTTGACTTGGGCGCCTTGTCTGCCACTTTGCGCGATTGCGCGGGGTTTGCAGCTCGGCGCCAAAGCGGCATCGACCTCCCAGCGCCGCCCTGGGTATTTGATGGCAGTGGACTAAACTTCTGTCTAATCAAGCACTTACATGACCGCGCTGGTGAAAAACATTATAGGTGCGAAGCAAGGGCCCGCGGCTGCTCGAAATCCCGCAGGCCTGCAGGGCCCGGGAGAACCCGGGGCGCCGCATTCGGCCATCAGATTCCTCACAGTCGATGCCGAATCCGCCGGGCAGCGGCTCGACAACTTCCTTTTCCGCCATCTGAAAGGCGTTCCGAAGACGCACGTCTACCGGATCATCCGGTCGGGAGAGGTGCGCATCAACAAGGGCCGGGTGCAGGCCGAGACCCGCATCGAAGCCGGCGACGTGCTGCGGCTGCCGCCGATCCGCATTTCGCAGCGCGCGGAAGAGGGCGCCGCCCCGCCCGCGCCAGCGCGCGAATTTCCCGTCCTGCTGGAAGACGACGCCGTCCTGGCCGTCGACAAGCCGGCCGGAGTGGCCGTCCACGGCGGCAGCGGCGTGAGCTTCGGCGTGATCGAGCAACTGCGCACCGCGCGGCCCGGGGCCAAGTTCCTGGAGCTGGTGCACCGGCTGGACCGCGAGACCTCCGGCATCCTGCTGGTCGCCAAGAAGCGCAGCGCGCTGGTCGCGCTGCAGGACCAGTTCCGCGAACGCGAGACCGGCAAGACCTATCTGGCGCTGGTCGAAGGCGACTGGCCGGCCAGCAAAAAGGTGCTCGACGCGCCTCTCGCCAGGTATCTGCTGCCCGACGGCTCGGCCGGCGCGGGCGAGCGCCGCGTACGTGTGGTTGCCAAGGACCACCCGGACGCCATGCGCGCCGTCACGCTGGTGCGGGTGCTGGCCAGGCTCTCGCTGCCGGGCGAGTCGGCTCCGATGTCGCTGCTGGCGGTCACGATCAAGACCGGCCGCACGCACCAGATCCGCGTTCATCTCGCCTCGGCCGGCCATCCGATCGCGGGCGACGACAAGTACGGCGAAGCCGATCGCCAGCGCGCCCTTCACAAGCTGGGCCTGCGGCGCATGTTCCTGCACGCGTGGCGGCTGCAGTTCAATCACCCGGCCAGCGGCGAACGCGTTGCGCTGCAGGCCGGCCTGCCGCCCGAGCTGCTCTCGCTGATGCCCCCGGCTGCCCTCGAGGCGATGGCCCGACACCCCACCCCCATGGTTCATGACTGATTCAAAAAGACCCCCGCGCTTCGACCTGATTGCTTTCGACTGGGACGGCACGCTCTACGACTCCACCCGCCTCATCGTGCGCTGCATCCAGGCCGCGGTGATCGACGTGGGCGGCGCCAAGCCTAGTGAGAACGACGCCGCCTGGGTGATCGGCCTGGGCCTGGCCGAGGCGCTCGCGCGCGCGGCGCCCGATGTGCCGAAGGAGAAATACCCCGAACTCGGCGCGCGCTACCGCTACCACTACCTGCAGCACCAGGACGACATCGTTCTCTTCGACGGCGTGCTGCAGATGCTCGACGCGCTGCGCGAGCGCGGCCACCAACTGGCGGTGGCCACCGGCAAGTCGCGCCGCGGCCTCAACGAGGCGCTCAAGACGGTCGCGCTGCGCGACCGCTTCGACGCCTCGCGCACCGCCGACGAGACCTTCGGCAAGCCGCACCCGCGCATGCTGCTGGAGCTGATGGAAGAACTCGACGTGCCGCCCGAACGCACCCTGATGATCGGCGACACCACGCACGACCTGCAGCTCGCGCAGAACGCCGGCTGTGCCAGCGTGGGCGTGAGCTACGGCGCCCACGAGCCCGCGAGCTTCGACGAATTCAAGCCGCTGCACGTCGCCCATTCGGTGGCCGACCTCGAAGCCTGGCTGCTCGAAAACGCCTGAACAGAATCGATCAAGATGCCGCCATGAGCGATCAAGAACGCATTCCGCTGTGCAACGCCTGCGACCTGGCCGAAGGCGGCCTGGCGGTGCCCTTCGACGTGGTCTACGGCGGCGAGACCTGCCGCGCCTTCGCGATACGTTTCGAGGGCAGGCCGCATGCATTCCTCAATCGCTGCACGCACGTCGCGATGGAGCTCGACTTCCAGCCCGACCGCTTCTTCGACGACACCGGCCAGTGGCTGCTGTGCGCGACGCACGGCGCGGCCTATCGGCCCGACACCGGCGAATGCGCGGGCGGCCCGTGCCGCGGCGGCCTCGTGAAGATCGCGCTGAGCGAGCATGACGGCGTGGTGCACTGGCATACTGACTGGAACCTTCACCCCCTGACTTTCTGACCGACATGACCGACCCGAACCGAACCGAACCCTCGGGGTTCGAACCTTTTGAGCGGGCCCCTTCCACGAACATGGCCAAAGATCCCACGCAGCGCCCCGGTTGGGAGCGCGCAACCCTCGAGAAGCTCGCCTTCGCCTCGCTGAACGAACAGAAGGCCGCGCGCCGCTGGAAGACCTTCACGCGACTGGCCTGGCTGGCCTTCTTCGTCTTCCTGGCCTGGGCCGCGTTCTCGCGCAGCACGCCGAGCACGGCCAAGACCTCGGCGCACACGGCCGTCGTCGAGATCAAGGGCGAGATCGCCAACGGCGGCGACGCGAGCGCCGAGTTCGTGGTCGCGGCCATGAAGACGGCCTTCGAGGACGAGGGCGCCAAGGGCGTGGTCCTGCTGATCAACTCCCCTGGCGGCAGCCCGGTGCAGGCCGGCATCATCAACGACGAGATCAAGCGCCTGAAGGCCAAGTACAAGAAGCCGGTCTATGCCGTGGTCGAGGAAACCTGCGCTTCGGCGGCCTACTACATCGCCGCCGCGGCGGACAAGATCTACGTCGACAAGGCCAGCATCGTCGGCAGCATCGGCGTGCTGATGGACGGCTTCGGCTTCACCGGCGTGATGGAGAAGGTGGGCGTCGAGCGCCGCCTGCTGACGGCCGGCGAGAACAAGGGCTTCCTCGACCCGTTCAGCCCGATGAGCGACGCGCAGCGCGCGCATGCGCAGACCATGCTCAACCAGATCCACACCCAGTTCATCAATGTGGTGAAGGCCGGCCGCGGCGACCGCCTCAAGCTCGACACCCCGGGCCTGTTCAGCGGCCTCTTCTGGAGCGGCGAGCAGGCCGTCGAGTACGGCCTGGCCGACCAGCTCGGCAATGTCGACTACGTGGCGCGCGAAGTGATCAAGGCCGAAGAGGTGATCGACTACACCCGCCGCGACAACGTGGCCGAGAAGCTGGCCAAGAAGTTCGGCGCGGCGATGGCCGAGACCACCGTGCGCCTGATGCACGCCACGCCGGCGCTGCGCTGATCGTTTCTTACCTGGCTTCGCCGCCGGCCGTGTAGCGCGCCGATGCCGCCAGCGCCGCGGCGAAGACCACCACCACGTAGAGCGCCGCCGTCAGCGAGGTCGCGCGCGCCAGAAGGCCGATCACCGCCGGGCCTGCCATGAACCCGAGATACGCCACGGCCGAGACCGACGCGATGCCACGCGCGGGCTCGATGCCGGGCACCTTCGCGGAGGCCGAGAACAGGATCGGCACCACGTTCGCGAAACCTACCCCCACGCCGGCGAAGCCGACCAGTGCCAGCCAGGGCAGATCGGTGATGAGCACCAGCGTCATTGATGCCGCCGCCAGCAGGCCGCTGCCGAGCAGCAGCGCAGCCGGCGAGAAGCGCGCGCGCAGGGCGTCGCCGCCGAAGCGCGCAGCCGCCATCGCCGCCGAGAAGCTCGCGTAGGCCAGCGCGGCCTGCTGCTGCGGGCTGCCGATTTCCTGCTGCATGTAGAGCACGCTCCAGTCGTAGATCGCGCCCTCGGCGATCAGGCCCAGCGCGGCGAGCACGCCCAGCACGGCGAGCGTGCCGCGGGGCAGCAGGAAGCCGTGGTCGACTTCGGTCGCACCGCTGGTGGCGGGTCGGGGCAGCATGCGTGTGGAGGCCAGTGCGACGAGCACCGTCATGCCGGCTGCAACCACCAGCAGGTGCGCCTGCGCGCCGAGCCCGGCCGCCAGCGCGGCGCTGCCGCTCGCGGCACCGGCCATGCCGCCGAGGCTGAACATGCCGTGCATGCCGCTCATCAGCGGCGTGCCGCCATGCAGCTCGAGCTGGGCGGCCTCCGTGTTGATCGACACGTCGAACACGCTCGTCACGAGGCCGAAGGCTGCCAGCAGCACCAGCAGCGCCGCGTAGCCCGGCATGGCGATCAGGCCTGCCAGCAGCAGCGCGTAGACGACGCCGCAGATGCCGGCCATGCGCCGCGGGCCGTTGCGGCCGATCCAGCGGCCCGCGCTGGTCAGGCCGAACATGGCGCCGGCGCCGGCCGCGAGCATGGCCAGGCCGAGCTGGGCCTCGTCGATGCCGTAGTGCGCCTTGACCGTGGGCACGTGCACGCCCCAGGTCGCGAAGATGAAGCCGGCTGCGAAGAACTGCGCGCGCGAAGCCCAGCGCGTGGCTGCGGTAATGGCCACCATCATCAGCGGCCGATCGCGAACACGGCGGGCAGGCGTTCGTCAGTGGTGGGCTGGGGCTTCGCCGCGCGCCAGGACTTGACCGTCTCGCTGCGCACGTGGGCGTTGGCGAGCGTCAGGCCGCGTGCCACGGCGAGGCGGGTGTTGTGCTGCAGCGTCTGCGTCAGCGCCTGCAGCAGTGCGGCGTTGCGATAGGGCGTCTCGATGAAGAGCTGCGTCTGCCCCGACTTGAGCGCCAGCGCCTCGAGCTCGCGGATGCGGGCCTGGCGCTCGCCGGCGTCCTGCGGCAGGTAGCCGACGAAGGCGAAGTTCTGGCCGTTGAGCCCGCTCGCGGCCAACGCAAGCAACAGGGAGACGGGGCCGGTCAGCGGCACCACGGCGAGGCCGAGGTCGTGCGCGGCGCGCGCCACCGACGAGCCTGGATCCGCCACCGCCGGCATACCGGCTTCGCTCAGCAGGCCGACATCGTGGCCTTCGAGCGCGGCGGCGAGCAGGGGGCGGGCGTCGAATTGCCCGGCATGGTCACCCTTTTTGTGCACTTCGCGCGGCAGTTCCTGGATGTTCTGCGCCTGCAGGGGCGCGGCGAGCGGCGCGACGGCATCGATGCGCTTCAGGTAGGCGCGCGCGGACTTCGCGTTCTCGCAGATCCAGTGCGTGATGCCGGCGGCCGTCTGCAAGGTGCCCAAGGGCAGGGCATCCTGCAACGGGGCTTGAGCCTCGCAGCCGAAATCGAGCGGCGCGGGGACGAGATAGAGCTTGCCTTTTTCCTTCTGCGTCATAGGAGGTCGACCCCCGCGGCGCGCAGCATCTGGCAGGTTCTTATCAGTGGCAGGCCGACCAGCGCGGTCGGGTCGTCGCTGTCGATGGAGTTCAGCAGCGCGATGCCCAGGCCCTCGCTTTTGGCGCTGCCGGCGCAGTCGTAGGGCTGTTCGGCCTGCAGGTAGTGCTCGATGGCGGCGTCGCTGAGGTCGCGGAACACCACGCGCACGGGGGCGATGTCGCGCTGGACGAAGCCCGTGGCCTTGCAGACGACGGCCACGGCGGTCTGGAAGATCAGCGTCTGGCCGCGCATGCGGCGCAGCTGGGCGGTGGCCCTGGCGTGGTCGCCGGGCTTGCCCAGCGCTTCGCCGGCGAGATCGGCCACCTGGTCCGAGCCGATGACCACGGCTTCGGGGAAGCGGGCGGCCACGGCATTGGCCTTTTCGAGTGCGAGGCGGACGGCGAGGTCGTGCGGCGTTTCGCCGGGCAAGGGTGTTTCGTCCACTTCCGGCGAGTGCACGTCGAAGGGCAGGCGCAGGCGGGTGAGCAATTCGCGGCGATAGCGCGAGGTGGAAGCGAGGATCACTGTGCGTTGCATGCCGACGATTGTGCGTGAGCCGCCTAAAACCCTCAGGCATGTCCCATGCCGGCCGGATGGCTGGCGCGCTAGACTGGCGTGGATGAAGAGAGAATTCGCCCCCGAACGGCTCAATGTGCCCGGTTTCGCCGCCGCTGGCGCCACGATGGAAGCCGCAGATCCGGTTCCGAAATACGCACGCCTGGTCGCCGAACTGGCTGCTCCCGCTCCCGATGCGGTGGTGAACTGGACGGCCCACGGCGAAGAACGCCCCGGCGCGGATGGCAAGCCCGTGCCCTGGCTCCATCTGGAGGCCGAGGCCGTCGTGCCGCTGGTTTGCCAGCGCTGCCTGTCGCCGGTAGGTACGTCGCTTACCGTGGACCGCTGGTTCCGCTTCGTCGCCAACGAGGAGGTCGCCGAGGCGGAAGACGAGGAATCCGAGGAAGATTTGCTCGTCGTGAGCCGGGATTTCGACCTCCATACCCTCCTCGAAGACGAGCTTCTGATGGAAATCCCCGTCATGCCGGCCCATGAGGTCTGTCCCACGCCGGTGCGGCTTTCGTCCAGCGACGAGGACTTCAAGGCCGCCGAAGAGGCCAAGCCGAACCCCTTTGCCGTGCTCGGTGCGTTGCGTTCGCGCAAGCCGGAAGAGGG
The DNA here is from genome assembly GCF_048302515.1 of Variovorax sp. 350MFTsu5.1. Lineage (NCBI taxonomy): Bacteria > Pseudomonadati > Pseudomonadota > Betaproteobacteria > Burkholderiales > Comamonadaceae > Variovorax > Variovorax sp. 350MFTsu5.1. The sequence goes on from NZ_CP157620.1 coordinate 1,811,366, forward strand.
AAAGTAGCCCTTTGCCTCAGGCTGGGCTATAATCATGGGCTTCGCGCGCGCCGCCGTGAGCAGCGATACACGAAACGACGACAGGGGCATTCCATACATGCCGCCGGGTTTTGCGGGTTTCGTTTATTGCCACCGCTTGAGCCCGCATCCAATCACCAACCTAACAGTCCAGGAGCCATCATGGCCGTCCAGCAAAACAAGAAGTCGCCTTCCAAGCGCGGCATGCACCGTTCCCACAATGCACTGGTCGTGCCCGGCATCGCCGTGGAGCCGACCACCGGCGAAACCCACCTGCGCCACCACATCAGCCCGAACGGTTTCTACCGTGGCCGCCAGGTTCTCAAGAACAAGTCCGAAGCCTGATCTCGCATCCCAAGGCCAAGGCCCGAAGCTACTTTTGCCGTAGCGTCGGGCCTTTGTTTTGATGGCTACGCCTTCTTTTTCCGAAAACACCGCTGCGCCTTCCGCAATCACGCTCGCCGTGGATTGCATGGGGGGTGATCATGGGCCGCGCGTCACGCTCGCGGCCTGCCGCGCGTTCCTCGAGCGGCACGGCGATGCCTCGTTGCTGCTCGTCGGCGCGCCAGCCGCGCTGGCCGGGTTTGCTGACCATCCGCGTGCCCGTATCGTCGCCGCGAGCGAAGTCGTGGGCATGGACGATCCAATCGAAATCGCCCTGCGCAAGAAGAAGGATTCTTCGATGCGCGTCGCGATCCAGCAGGTCAAGGACGGCGCCGCCCAGGCGGCCGTTTCCGCCGGCAATACCGGCGCCCTCATGGCGATCGCGCGCTACCTGCTCAAGACGCTGGAAGGCATCGACCGCCCGGCCATCGCGCCGCAGCTCCCCAATGCCAAGGGCGGAGCAACGACGGTGCTCGACCTCGGCGCCAACGTCGATTGCGACGCCGAAGACCTGCTCCAGTTTGCCGTGCTCGGCTCTGCACTGGTGTCGGCGCTGACCGGCAACGAGGCGCCTTCGGTCGGCCTGCTCAATATTGGCGAGGAAGCCATCAAGGGCAGTGAAACGATCAAGAAGGCAAGCCAACTGCTGCGTACGGCCGCCAATTCCAAGGATCTGAACTTTTACGGCAACGTGGAAGGCAACGATATCTTCAAGGGCACGACCGACATTGTCGTCTGTGACGGTTTTGTCGGAAATGTGGCGCTCAAGGCCAGCGAAGGCGTCGCGTCGATGATCGGCGAGTTCATCCGGGTCGAATTCTCGCGAAGCCTTTTCACCAAAATTGCGGCAATTGTTGCTTATCCGGTCCTAAAAGCGTTTAAAAGTCGCTTGGATCATCGTCGCTACAACGGTGCCGCCTTGTTGGGCCTGCGCGGACTGGTTTTCAAGAGCCATGGCTCGGCTGACGAGGTGGCTTTCGGTCATGCGCTGGATCGCGCTTATGATGCCGCTCGCAACAACCTGCTCGATCGCGTGCGGGCCCGCATCGCCCACGCCGCGCCTTTGCTCGCGCGGCAGGAACCGGCGGCGCCGGTCGACGCGACAGCCCTTCACGTTTGATGACTCCTTATTCACGCATTACCGGCACCGGCAGCTACCTGCCTCCACGCCGCGTGACCAATGACGATCTCGCCAAGGATCTGGCTACGCGAGGCATCGAGACCTCCGACCAGTGGATCGTCGAGCGCACCGGTATTCACGCCCGGCATTTCGCCGCGCCGGATGTCACCAGCAGCGACCTCGGTCTCCAGGCGGCCCGGCACGCGCTGGAGGCGGCCGGCCGCAAGGCCAGCGACGTCGACCTGATCATCGTTGCGACTTCCACGCCGGACATGGTGTTTCCGTCGTCGGCAGCCATCCTCCAGAACAAGCTCGGCATTGCCGGCTGCCCGGCGTTCGACGTGCAGGCGGTCTGCAGCGGTTTCGTCTACGCGCTCACCGTCGCCGACGCGATGATCCGCACCGGCACCGCGCGCTGTGCGCTGGTGGTGGGCGCCGAAGTGTTCTCCCGCATCCTCGACTTCAACGACCGCACCACCTGCGTACTGTTCGGCGACGGCGCGGGCGCGGTGGTGCTCGAGGCCAGCGAGGAGCCCGGCATCCTGGCAAGCGACCTGCACGCCGACGGCAAGCACGTCGGCATTCTTTGCGTGCCGGGCCACGTTTCGGGCGGCAACGTGCTGGGCACGCCGCTGCTGCACATGGACGGCCAGGCCGTCTTCAAGCTCGCGGTCCGCGTGCTCGAAGAGGCGGCGCGTGCCACGCTGGCAAAGGCCGGCAAGGTAGACACCGACATCGACTGGCTCATCCCGCACCAGGCCAACATCCGCATCATGGAGGGCACCGCGAAGAAGCTGAGGCTTCCGCGCGAGAAGCTGATCGTCACGGTCAACGAGCACGGCAACACCTCCGCCGCCTCGATTCCGCTGGCGCTCGACGAGGCGGTGCGCTCGGGCAAGGTGAAGAAAGGCGAAACGCTCATGCTCGAGGGCGTGGGGGGCGGCTTCACCTGGGGCGCGGTGCTGTTGAATCTGTAGTTAGCTAGTGCGTTGCGGTGCCCCGGAAGGGGCTGGCAATGCGAGACGACGCGTAAACAATGAAATCCTTTGCATTTGTCTTTCCGGGGCAGGGCTCGCAGGCTGTCGGCATGCTCGACGCCTGGGGCGACCATCCGGCCGTGGCCGAAACGCTGCGTGAGGCGTCCGAGGCGCTCGGCGAAGATGTCGGCGCCCTGATCAAGAACGGCCCGAAGGAAGAGCTGGCGCTCACCACGAACACCCAGCCCGTGATGCTGGTGGCTGGTGTGGCCGCATGGCGCGCATGGCTGGCCGAGGGTGGCGCGAAGCCTTCCGTCGTGGCGGGGCATTCGCTCGGTGAGTATTCGGCGCTGGTTGCTTCGGGCGTGCTGACGCTGGCGCAGGCCGCGCCGCTGGTGCGCTTCCGTGCGCAGGCGATGCAGCAGGCCGTGCCTGTGGGCGTCGGCGCGATGGCTGCCGTGCTTGGCATGGAGTCGGGCAAGGTGGTGGCTGGGTGTGCGGAAGCCACGGCCAGTTTCGGCGCCGGCAGCGCGGAAGTCGTTGAAGCGGTGAACTTCAACGACCCGGTGCAGACGGTGATCGCCGGCAGCAAAGCTGCGGTGGACAAAGCCTGCGAGCTGCTGAAGGCAAACGGCGCCAAGCGCGCGCTGCTGCTGCCGGTTTCGGCGCCTTTCCATTCGAGCCTGATGAAGCCCGCGGCGGAAGCGCTGCGCGAGAAGCTGGCTTCGGTCACGCTGGCTGCGCCGCAGATCCCGGTGCTGAACAACATCGACGTCGCCGTCGAAACCGACGCCGACCGCATCCGCGACGCCCTGGTGCGCCAGGCCGCTGGCCCGGTGCGTTGGGTCGAGAGCGTGCAGGCCTTGAAACTGCGCGGTGTAGCCGCCATCATCGAGTGCGGTCCCGGCAAGGTGCTGGCCGGCATGGTGAAGCGCATCGCCCCCGATCTGGAAGCCGCGTCGGTGTACGACTTGGCAACTCTCGCGGACACCCGACAATCGCTCGCCGGCTGACGGCGCCAAGGCCCCCATACTTTTCTTATGAGCATTCCCAAATTCGAAGGGCAGGTTGCCCTGGTCACCGGCGCGACGCGCGGCATCGGCGCGGCGATCGCGCTGGAGCTGGCCCAGCGCGGCCTCAAGGTCGTGGGCACCGGTACCACTGATGACGGCGCGGCCAAGATCACCGCGGCGCTGAGCGCGTACGACGGCCGCGGCCGCGCGCTGAACGTCAATGACGGCGCCGCCGTCGAAGCCCTGATCGACGAGATCGTGCAGGCATACGGCGCCATCCACGTGCTGGTGAACAACGCCGGCATCACGCGCGACACGCTCGCCATGCGCATGAAGGACAGCGACTGGGATGCGGTGCTCGACACCAATCTCAAGGCCGTCTTCTCGCTCTCGCGTGCGGTGATCCGCCCGATGATGAAGCAGCGCTATGGCCGCATCATCAGCATCACCAGCGTGGTGGGCGCTTCCGGCAATGCCGGCCAGGCCAACTACGCGGCCGCCAAGGCGGGCGTGGCGGGCATGACCCGTGCGCTGGCCCGCGAACTGGGCAGCCGGAACATCACCGTCAACTGCGTCGCCCCCGGTTTCATCGAGACCGACATGACGGCCAGCCTTCCCGAAGCCCAGCAACAGGCGCTGCTCCAGCAGATCCCGCTGGGCCACCTGGGCAAGCCGGCCGACATCGCGCACGCGGTGGCGTACCTCGCATCGCCCCAGGCGTCCTACGTCACGGGGCAGGAGCTGCACGTCAACGGCGGCATGCACATGTAGCCGCAAGGCGCAAGTTTTCTCCGTCCCGGGGGCACGGCAAATGCCACAATGCGCCCGGCTAAAATCCACCGATTACCTACAACCCTCAGAGGGAACCAAATGAGCGATATCGAAGCACGTGTCAAGAAAATCATCGCCGAGCAACTCGGCGTGGAAGAGTCCCAGGTGACGAACGAAAAGGCTTTCGTGGCTGACCTCGGCGCCGACTCTCTCGACACGGTCGAACTCGTGATGGCACTCGAAGACGAATTCGGCATCGAAATTCCCGACGAAGACGCCGAGAAGATCACCACGGTGCAAAACGCCGTCGACTACGCCACCAAGAATCAAAAGGCCTGATCGGCCAGCTGACAACAACATTGCAACTGCGGCCGGCGGCTTTTTCTTGAACCGCACGCGCCGGCAGGCAACTGTTCAGCGCTTTCAGAAAGGTTTGCCGGCATGACCAAACGCCGCGTCGTCGTTACCGGACTCGGTTGCATCGCTCCTGTCGGAAACACCGTTGCCGAATCCTGGGCCAACCTGTTGGCCGGGAAGTCGGGCATTGCGAACATCACCGCGTTCGATGCAAGCGCCTTCGCCTGCAAGTTCGCAGGTGAGGTCAAGGGTTTCGACATCACCCAATACATCTCGGAGAAGGAAGCGCGTCACATGGACCGCTTCATTCATCTGGGGCTCGCCGCCGCCATCCAGGCGGTGCAGGACAGCGGACTGCCGACCGGCGAAGCGCTCTCCTATGAGCAGGCCGTGCGCATCGGCTGCAACATCGGCTCGGGCATCGGCGGACTGCCGATGATCGAGGAAACGCACGGCGAGCTGATGAACCGCGGCCCGCGCCGGGTGTCGCCGTTCTTCGTGCCGGCTTCGATCATCAACATGATCTCGGGCCACGTCTCGATCAAGTACGGCTTCAAGGGCCCGAACATCGCGGTCGTGACCGCCTGCACCACCGGCCTGCATGCCATCGGCACCTCGGCTCGCATGATCGAGTACGGCGACGCCGACGTCATGATCGCCGGCGGCGCGGAATCGACGATCTCCCCGCTCGGCATCGGCGGCTTCACCGCGCCTCGCGCGCTGAGCACCCGCAACGACGATCCGGCCACGGCCTCGCGCCCGTGGGACAAGGACCGCGACGGCTTCGTGCTGGGCGAGGGCGCCGGCGTGCTGGTGCTCGAAGAATACGAACACGCCAAGGCGCGCGGCGCCAAGATCTACGCCGAGGTCGCGGGCTTCGGCCTGACGGGCGACGCGTATCACATGACCGCGCCCGACGTCGACGGCCCCCGCCGCTCGATGGCCATGGCGCTTTCGAACGCGGGCGTCAACGCCGACCAGGTGCAATACCTGAACGCGCACGGCACTTCCACGCAGATCGGCGACGTCAACGAGACCAATGCGGTCAAGCTGGCTTTCGGCGACCACGCGAAGAAGCTGGTCGTCAATTCGACCAAGTCCATGACCGGCCACCTGCTGGGCGGCGCGGGCGGCATCGAGTCGGTGTTCACCGTGATGGCGCTGCACGAGCAGAAGAGCCCTCCGACCATCAACATCTTCAACCAGGATCCGGAGTGCGATCTCGACTACTGCGCCAACGAGGCGCGCGATCTGAAGATCGATGTCGCGGTCAAGAACAACTTCGGCTTCGGCGGCACCAACGGCACGCTGGTGTTCAAGCGCGCTTGAGCGTCGCTCTGTCATGCACAGCGCGCCGTCGGTGACCTATCCGGTGGGGCGCTCGCGTGGCGCGACCCGGATTCTTGTCGTTCTCTGGGCGCTGGGCGCTCTTTGCGCGGGTGCGTCCTGCTATCTCTTCGATAGCGTCGGATGGCGTCATCTCCTGCTGGTTCTCAGTGTCGTGTTCGCGGGCGTCGCCGCGGGTTTCGGCCTGCGGCAAGAAGGCGCGGGCGTCCTGCACTTCGACGGCCTTTACTGGTCGCTGACAGGCAATCAGGCCTCTCGTGGCGTGCACGCCGCGCGTGCCTCCGTGGCGCTCGACTTCCAGTCGCTGATGCTGCTGCGCCTGAGCGAACCGGGCCGTGCCCGGCGCTGGATCTGGATCGAGCAGCGGGCCATGCCCGAGCGCTGGCGCGATCTGCGCCGCGCAGTATATTCGCGCCCCCCGGCCGCCACGCCCGCGGCCGACCCCTGGCGCGCGACAGCTCCGGCCGACGCGCCCTGAACCTTCTTCGATGACCACTTCCCCGCCCGTGCCGCCGGACTCCGGCCTGAACGACGCGCCCGCCGCGGCGGCGCGTCCGGGCGAGGTCGATTTCCAACTGGTCCAGCGCACCGTCGCAGGCGACCAGAAGGCCTTCGAACTGCTGGTCATCAAGTACCAGCGCCGCATCGAGCGCCTGATCGGGCGGATGGTGCGCGATGTCGACCTGATCGAGGACATCGCGCAGGAAACCTTCATTCGCGCCTACCGCGCCCTGCACCAGTTCCGCGGCGAAGCGCAGTTCTATACCTGGCTCTACCGGATCGCCGTCAACACCGCCAAGAAGGCGCTGGTGGACATGAAGCGCGATCCCACCGTCTCCGAGGCGGCTCTGAGGCCTTCTTCCGAGGATGAGGATGAAACTTACCGTCCCGGAAACGAACCAACCAGCGACGAAACCCCCGAATCGGTCATGGCGGCGAACGAAATCGCCGGCGCCGTCGAGGCAGCCATGGAAGCGCTCCCTGCCGAACTTCGGCAGGCGGTCACGCTGCGCGAGATCGAGGGCATGAGTTACGAAGAGATTGCCGAGGTCATGGATTGCCCTATCGGCACGGTGCGTTCGCGGATTTTCCGGGCGCGCGAGGCCATTTCGGCCAGGGTCAAGCCGTTGCTGGACAACCAGTCCGGCAAGCGTTGGTAGTAAGCAGGTGAATGAAATGAATCAGACGATGACGGTTCGGGAACAGGTGTCCGCACTTGCGGATGGTCATTTGCAGGGCGAGGCGTTCGCTCAGGCTATCGAGGCGATCGGCGCCGAAGGCGAGTCGCGCGCGACATGGCAGGCCTACCACGTGGTGGGCGACGTGCTGCGCTCGGGTTCGCATTCGCCGTGCAGCGATACCTCGGCCTTCCTGGCGCGCTTCCAGCAGCGGCTGGCGGCAGAGCCGGTGATGATGGCCCCGGTGGCGGAGCCCGTCGCCGTGGCCATGCCAGTCCAGCGCAGGGCGGAAGCGGCCAACGAGCCGGTGTTCCGCTGGAAGCTGGTGGCCGGCGCCGCATCGCTGATGGCCGTTGCCGCCATCAGCTGGACCCTGGTCGGCAACGGCTCGGCCGTGCCGCAGCAAGGCGGTGCTCAACTGGCTTCGGTGCAGCAGCAACAGCAGCCGGCACCGGCCGTGAACTCGGTGCTTGCCGCGGCCGCGGCCAACGGCCCCCAGGCCGTCGGCAACACGCTGACCCCGACCCGCGTGATCGTGGGCAACGGCAATCCGCAGGTCATGCTGCGCGACCCGCGCCTGGATCAACTCCTCGAAGCGCACCAGCAGGCCGGCGGCGCTTCGCAAATGCCCTCCGGCTTCCTGCGCAACGCCACTTTCGAGGGCCCGACGCGCTGATGAGCGCGAGCAGCACCCGTAGCCGCCCGTAATGACCGTTCCGATGCCGTTCTCCGCACGCGCCTTCGTGCTTGTGTTTGCTGCCTTCTGCCTCGCGCAGGCTGCCACCGCGCAGACCCGCTCGGGCACCGCGAATGCGAAGAGTGCGGCAACCGCGCAGACGGACGAGCCGCCCGCGATGAGCGTCACGGAGTGGCTGCAGCGCATGCACACCGGCGCCCGCCAGCGCAACTACGTGGGCACCTTCGTGGTGTCGGCGCCGGGCGGCGACCTTTCGAGCGCGCGCATCTGGCATGTGCGCGACGGCGAACACCAGATCGAGCGCATCGAAGCCCTGACCGGGCCGCCGCGCTCCACCTTCCGGCGCAATCGCAACGTCATGACCTTCCTGCCGGAGGCGAAGGTGGTGAAGGTCGAGAAGCGCGAGAACCTCGATCTCTTCCCGAATCTGCCGGACAAGCCCGATTCCTCGATCGGCGATTTCTACGACGTGCGCGCGATCGGCAAGGACCGCGTCGCCGGCTTCGATGCCGACGTGGTGCAGCTGGTGCCGCATGACGGATTGCGCTTCGGCTATCGCATCTGGAGCGAGCGCCGCTCGGGCCTCGTGGTGAAACTGCAGACCGTCGACAGCGACTCCCGCGTGGTGGAGCAGTCGGCTTTTTCCGAACTGCAGCTCGATGCGCCGGTGAAGGCGCAGGCGCTCGCGCAGATGATGTCCAACACCGCGGGATACCGGGTCGAGAAGCTCGAACTCGAACGAAGCAACGCGCAGGATGAAGGCTGGACCCTGCGCACGCCCGTGGCCGGATTCAAGCCCCGAAGCTTCTTCCGTCGTCCCACGACGGGTGACGACGGCGGCAAGGCAAAGCAGCAGGATGCCGCTACCGTCCAGTGGACCTTCTCCGATGGCCTGGCCTCGGTATCTCTCTTCATCGAACGCTACGACCCCGCGCGCTCGCCCCGCGACGGCGTGCTGACCATCGGCGCGACCAACGCGATCCGCCGCCGCCTGCCCGAACCGGCCAGCGACTGGTGGCTGACCGCGGTCGGCGAAGTGCCCCAGCAGACGCTCAACGCATTCGCACAAAGCCTCGCGCGCACGCGCTGACGGGCCCGAGAAGCGCCAATTGCGCTGAACCAAGCCCGCGCAGCAGACTCATAGACCTGTTTTTCGCCGCTCTGTTCTTTTGAAAGAAAGCCGATGATCTTCAAAGTCGAGGGACACAAGTTTCGTTCCGGCCTGCTGGCATGCGCACTCGCACTGACCGCCAGCGCCACATTCCTTCCCGTCGAGCCTGTTCACGCGCAGACGCGCACGCTGCCCGACTTCACCGATCTGGTCGATCAGGTCGGCCCCTCCGTCGTCAACATCCGCACCGTCGAGAAGGTGGCGCAGCGCGGCGGCAACGGCGAGATGGACGAGGAAATGCAGGAGTTCTTCCGCCGCTTCTTCGGCCAGCCGCTGCCGGGCCAGCCGCGACAGGGGCCGCGCCAGAACCGTCCGCAGCAGCCGCAGGAAGAAGAGCGTCCGCGTGGTGTGGGCTCCGGCTTCATCCTCACGCCCGACGGCTACGTGATGACCAATGCGCACGTGGTCGAGGACGCCTCCGAGGTGTTGGTCACGTTGCCCGACAAGCGCGAGTTCAAGGCCAAGATCGTCGGCGCCGACAAGCGCACCGACGTCGCCGTCGTGAAGATCGAGGCGACCGGCCTGCCGGCGGTGAAGGTCGGCGACATCTCCAGGCTGCGCGTGGGCGAGTGGGTGATGGCCATCGGCTCGCCCTTCGGCCTCGAGAACACCGTCACCGCCGGCATCGTGAGCGCCAAGCAGCGCGACACCGGCGAATACCTGCCGTTCATCCAGACCGACGTGGCCATCAACCCGGGCAATTCGGGTGGTCCGCTCATCAACATGCGCGGCGAGGTGGTCGGCATCAACAGCCAGATCTACTCGCGCTCGGGCGGCTTCATGGGCATCTCGTTCTCGATTCCGATCGACGAGGCGATCCGCGTGAGCGACCAGCTGCGCACGTCGGGCCGCGTTTCGCGTGGCCGCATCGGCGTGCAGATCGACCAGGTCACGAAGGACGTGGCCGAGGCCATCGGCCTGGGCAAGCCGCAGGGCGCGCTGGTGCGCGGCGTCGAGGCGGGCTCGCCGGGCGAGAAGGCCGGCGTGGAGCCGGGCGACGTGATCACCAAGTTCGACGGCAAGGCCATCGAGAAGCCGAGCGACCTGCCGCGCCTGGTGGGCAACACCAAGCCGGGCACGAAGAGCACGCTCACCGTGTTCCGGCGCGGCGCCTCGCGCGACCTCAGCGTGACCATCGCCGAGATCGAGCCCGACAAGCCCAGCAAGCGTGCGAGCGATCGCGACGAGCCGGCGCAGAAGCCGCCGGCATCCGCCGCCGCCAAGTCGCTGGGGCTGGCCGTGAGCGACCTCACCGATGCGCAGAAGAAGGAGCTGAAGGTGAAGGGCGGCGTGAAGGTCGATGCAGCCAGCGACGCCGCGGCCCGTGCGGGCCTGCGCGAGGGCGACATCATCATGGCTGTCGGCAATGTCGATGTATCGAACGCGCGGGAGTTCGAGTCGGCAGTTGCCAAGTCCGACAAGAGCAAGCCGCTCAGCGTGCTCTTCCGCCGCGGCGACTGGGCGCAGTACGCGCTGATCCGGCAGACACGCTGACCGGCTCTGGCGTCAAGTGGCCCCACCCGGTAGTCGGGTTTGGGGCCGTTTTTTTGAGGTGTTTACGACGTTCCGGCGCCGGCCTCCAAAAAAATCCGGCGGACTGAAAACGCTGATTTTGGTTTGCGTCTACTAACTTTCGAAAGGGCTAAGGACGGTTTTCGGTAGAATAAGGCACTCTCGGCGGCTGGTCGGCGCATAAGGAATGCCCCGACCTTCACCATGCGAGATGCCAGATGGCAGTCCACCGGTGCTCCACAGATCGCCCACAAGTTGTTCAGTAACTGCTCCACCGATCCTGTGGATAACCTGTTTGTATCTTTGATGTTGTGGACCTGCAACGACCCTTTTGGACCCCGTTCCCGGATGTACGCGCTTCCCTTTTTGCCTACAATGAAGCTCCAACTACTGCAGTTGCCATTGCTTGTTGGTTCAGGGCGCGTCTCCAGAAGACGCGCCCTTTTTTCTTGCCTGTAGCACTCTGCGTACGAGCCAATTCAAGTACTTAAGCGTTCCCGTTGATGAATCACATCAGAAATTTTTCGATCATTGCGCACATCGACCATGGCAAGTCGACGCTCGCAGACCGTTTGATCCAACGTTGCGGCGGCCTCGCGGAGCGCGAGATGGAAGCGCAGGTCCTCGACTCGATGGACATCGAAAAAGAGCGTGGGATAACCATCAAGGCGCAGACGGCTGCGCTGCAGTACAAGGCGCTCGACGGCAAGGTCTATAACCTCAATCTGATCGACACGCCGGGCCACGTCGACTTCTCGTATGAAGTGAGCCGCTCGCTGTCCGCATGCGAAGGTGCGCTGCTCGTCGTCGATGCATCGCAGGGCGTCGAAGCGCAGACGGTGGCCAACTGCTACACCGCGCTCGACCTCGGCGTCGAGGTGGTGCCGGTGCTCAACAAGATGGACCTGCCGCAGGCCGACCCCGACACGGCGAAGGCCGAGATCGAGGACGTGATCGGCATCGACGCGAGCGACGCGATCCCTTGCTCGGCGAAGACCGGCATGGGCATCGACGAGATCCTGGAGGCGATCGTCGCGAAGGTGCCGGCGCCGCGCGGCAATCCCGAGGGCGCGCTGCGCGCGATGATCATCGACAGCTGGTTCGACGCCTACGTCGGCGTGGTCATGCTGGTGCGCGTGGTCGACGGGCGCCTCGCCAAGGGCGACCGCATCAAGATGATGGCGACCGGCGCGAGCTACAACGCCGACAACCTCGGCGTGTTCACGCCCGCCAACCAGCCGCGGGAAGCGCTCGAGGCAGGCGAGGTGGGCTACATCATCGCCGGCATCAAGGAGTTGCAGGCGGCCAAGGTGGGCGACACCGTCACGCTGATCAAAGGGGGCACTGGCGGCGCGGCCTTCACCGCCACCGAGCCGCTGCCGGGCTTCAAGGAAATCCAGCCGCAGGTCTTCGCCGGGCTCTACCCGACCGAGGCCAGCGAGTACGACTCGCTGCGCGACGCGCTCGAGAAGCTCAAGCTGAACGACGCCTCGCTGCACTACGAGCCCGAGGTCAGCCAGGCGCTGGGCTTCGGCTTCCGCTGCGGCTTCCTTGGCCTGCTGCACATGGAGATCGTGCAGGAGCGCCTGGAGCGCGAGTTCGACCAGGACCTGATCACGACCGCGCCGAGCGTGGTCTACCAGGTGCTCAAGAACGACGGCGAGGTCATCATGGTCGAGAACCCGTCCAAGATGCCCGACATCGGCCGCATGGCCGAAATCCGCGAGCCGATCGTCACGGTGCATCTCTACATGCCTCAGGACTACGTCGGCCCGGTGATGACGCTGGCCAACCAGAAGCGCGGCGTGCAGATCAACATGGCCTACCACGGCCGCCAGGTCATGCTGACCTACGAGATGCCGCTCGGCGAGATCGTGCTCGACTTTTTCGACAAGCTGAAATCGGTGAGCCGCGGCTACGCCTCGATGGACTATGAGTTCAAGGAGTACCGCGCCTCCGACGTGGTGAAGGTCGACATCCTGCTCAACGGCGACAAGGTCGACGCGCTGTCGATCATCGTGCACCGCAGCCAGTCGCAGTTCCGCGGCCGGGCGGTGGTCTCGAAGATGCGCGAGATCATCTCGCGCCAGATGTACGACGTCGCGATCCAGGCGGCCATCGGGGCCAACATCATTGCGCGTGAGACAATCAAGGCCCTTCGCAAGAACGTTCTGGCGAAGTGCTACGGCGGCGACATCACCCGCAAGAAGAAGCTGCTCGAGAAGCAGAAGGCGGGCAAGAAAAGAATGAAGCAGATCGGCTCCGTCGAGGTCCCGCAAGAGGCCTTCCTCGCGATCCTGCAAGTCGAAGACTGATCGAAAAATGGCATTCATCACCTCCCTGGTCCTCGCGGCCTTCGCCGCCTACGTCGGCGCCTGGTACTTCAACATGATCGAAGGCAACTTCGCCTTGCTGCTGTTCCTGGCGACGGTGGTCACCGGCCTCTACTGGCTGGCCGAGCGCTTCTACTTCCTGCCGCGGCGCGAGCAGGCCGCCGCGAAGCTCGAAGCCTCGCTGGCCGAGCGCAACGCGCGCCTGGCGGGGCAGGGCATCAACCAGGTCGACACGGTCGACGCCAAGGCGAGCGAGCGGCTGCTGATGCAGCCCTGGTGGCTCGACTGGACCGCCGGCCTGTTCCCGGTGATCCTGGTGGTGTTCCTGCTGCGCTCGTTCCTCTACGAGCCCTTCAAGATCCCGTCGGGCTCGATGATGCCCACGCTGCTGACCGGCGACCTGATCCTGGTCAACAAGTTCACCTACGGCCTGCGCCTGCCGGTCATCAACACCAAGATCACCGAAGGCACGCCGCTGGCGCGCGGCGACGTGGTGGTATTCCGCTACCCGCCCAAGCCGAGCATGGACTACATCAAGCGCGTGGTCGGCATTCCGGGCGACGAGGTCGCCTACCTGAACAAGAAGCTCACGATCAACGGCCAGCCGGTCTCCAAGGTGGCCGCCGCCGACTACCTCGACGGCGAATCGATGCGCCTGCTCAAGCAGTTCGACGAGAACCTGGGCGGCAAGCAGCACAAGATCCTCAACGACGATGCCTCGCCGGCATTCGTGCCCGGCGCCAGCGACTTCCCGTTCCGCGAAAACTGCCGCTACTCGGTCGAAGGCGTTGTCTGCAAGGTGCCGCCTGGCAACTATTTCATGATGGGCGACAACCGCGATAATTCGGCCGACTCGCGTTTCTGGGGATTCGTGCCGGACAAGAACATCGTGGGCAGGGCCTTCTTCGTCTGGATGAATTTCGGCGACCTGGGACGCATCGGTCCGTTTCAATAAACAAGCGTTCATCGCAAGCACAGTTCGAGGGGTATGAGGGCATGAGAGCACATCGGTCCGTTCGCAGCAGCGCTGCGCAGCAACGTGGCATTTCGTTCATCGGCTTGGTGTTCGTCGCGGCCGTGCTCGGGTGCCTGGGCGTGGTCATCGCACAGGTCATTCCGACGCTGATCGAATGGCAGGCCATCGACAAGGCCGCAAACAAGGCCAAGGAGGGCACCACGGTGCCCGAGGTGCGCGCCATCTTCGATCGCGCCCAGGCCATCGACGACTTCAAGTCGGTCAGCGGCAAGGACCTCGAAATCAAGAAGGTCGGCGACAAGGTGGTGGTTTCGTACTCGTACGAGCGCGAGATCCCCCTCTTCGGCCCGGCCTACCTCACGCTCAAGTACAAGGGCGAAACCCGCTGAACACGGCACCCAAAAAGGTGGACGGCAGCCTGGCCGCGTTGCAGGCGCGCCTGCAGCACACCTTCTCCGACCCGCGGCTGCTGCAGCTCGCGCTCACGCACCGCAGCTTCTCGGCCGACCACAACGAGCGCCTCGAATTCCTCGGCGACTCCGTGCTGAACCTGGCGGTCTCGCACCTGCTCTACCAGCGCCTGTCGGCGCTGCCCGAAGGCGACCTTTCGCGCGTGCGCGCCAACCTTGTCAAACAGGACACCCTGCATCGCCTGGCCGTAGGGCTGGCACTGTCACCGCTGCTGCGGCTCGGCGAAGGCGAAGCGCGCTCGGGCGGGCCGAACCGGCCGTCGATCCTGGCCGATGCGCTGGAAGCACTGATCGGTGCCGTTTATCTCGATGCGGGCTTCGCCGCCGCCCAGGCGCTGGTGCACCGGCTCTATGAGTCGGTCGAGATCAACCCGCGCATGGAAGCCGCGGCCAAGGACCCGAAGACCGAATTGCAGGAATGGCTGCAGGGTCACAAAATGAAGCTGCCGGTGTACCGCGTGGCCGCCACACTGGGCGCGGCGCACAAGCAGACTTTCGATGTCGAGTGCGAGGTGCCCGAGCTGGGCTTTCGCGAACGCGGCATCGGCGGCTCGCGCCGCGCCGGCGAGCAGGCTGCCGCGGCGGCCATGTTGATCCGGCTCAAGGCACGCGGCGGCGCGTGAAATCCAGAATGAACGATGCTATCAATCCCGTAGCGAAACCCGAAGACGCCGAAGGCGGCGAGGGGGCCGCTGGTTCCCAAGGCCACCAAGGCCACCAAGGCCCCCAGCACTGCGGCCTCATCGCCATCGTCGGCAAGCCCAACGTGGGCAAGTCGACGCTGCTCAACGCCCTGGTCGGCCAGAAGATCAGCATCACCTCGCGCAAGGCGCAGACCACGCGCCACCGCATCACCGGCATGCGCACGCTGGGCGCCACGCAGTTCGTGTTCGTCGACACGCCGGGCTTCCAGACCCTGCACGCCAACGCGCTGAACAAGTCGCTCAACAAGACCGTGCAGGGCGCGGTCGGCGACGTGGACCTGATCCTGTTCGTGGTCGAGGCCGGCAGCTTCACCCAGGCCGACGAGCGCGTGCTCAAGCTGCTCGGCAAGGGCATTCCGACGGTGCTGCTGGCCAACAAGCTCGACAACGTGCACCGCCGGGGCGACATCGCGCCCTGGCTGAAGAGCATGCAGGAGAAGCACGAGTTCGCCGAGTACGTGCCGATGTCGGCCAAGAACCCGAAGGACGTCGAGCGCCTGTTCGGCATCTGCGAGAAATACCTGCCCGAGCAGCCCTGGTTCTACGACGAGGACGAACTGACCGACCGCAGCGAGAAGTTCCTCGCCGGCGAGCTGGTGCGCGAGAAGCTGTTCCGCCTGACCGGCGACGAACTGCCCTACACCTCCACCGTCGTCATCGACAAGTTCGACGAGGAGCCGCCCCAGAAGAAGGGCCAGAAGCGCCTGCTGCGCATCGCCGCCACCATCGTGGTCGAGCGCGACGGCCACAAGGCCATGGTGATCGGAGACAAGGGCGAGCGCATCAAGCGCATCGGCATGGAAACCCGCGTCGAGCTCGAGAAGCTGGCCGATGCCAAGGTGTTCCTCGAGCTGTGGGTGAAGGTGCGCTCCGGCTGGGCCGACGACGAAGCGCGCGTGCGTTCCTTCGGCTACGAATAAACAGGCAAACCCCCAGGCTTGCTCGCTTCGCGTAGCCGCCAACCCCCTTGAAGGGGGTAACGCCAGCGGCCCGGCAAAGCCGGTTCCGCGGCGTTTGCCGGCCTGAAGCCTCGATGCTCGACTGCTCACTGACATGGCCACCCACCGCGTTTCGCACGAGCCGGCTTACGTCCTCCATCGCTACGACTGGAGCGAGTCGAGCCTGATCCTCGAAGTCTTCACCCGGCACCACGGACGCATCGCGCTCGTGGCCAAGGGGGCGAAGCGGCCCAGTTCCAACTTCCGCCCGGTGCTGCTGCCGCTGCAGCCGCTGCAGCTCAACTACGGCGGCGACGCCGAAATCCGCACGCTCAAGGGCGCCGAATGGATGGGCGGCCACGTGATGCCGACCGGCGAGGCGCTGCTGTCGGGCTACTACGTCAACGAGTTGCTGCTGCGCCTGCTGGCGCGCGACGACGCCCACGAGGCGCTGTTCGATGCCTACGCCGGCGTCGTGCAGGTGCTGGCGAGCGAGCACGGCGGTGCGCAGGCAGCGGCCCAGGCGGCCGCGCTGCGCGCCTTCGAGCTGCTGCTGCTGCGCGAAGTCGGCCTGCTGCCGTCGCTCGACGTCCAGACCCTGACGCTGGAGCCGCTCGCCGGCGGGCTGCGCTACAGCCTCGTGCCCGAGGCCGGCCTGCGCGAGGCCGGCGACGACGAGGCCGCGCTGACCGGCGCCGACTGGCAGGCGCTGCAGGCCGTGCTGGACGACCGCGCGCCATTTACCGCTACCTTGCGTGAAATTGCCACCATGAACGCCGGCAGCAACAGTGCCCTGCGAAACCAGCTGCGCGCCTTGCTCAACTACCATTGCGGCGTGTCCACGCTGCGAACGCGGCAAATGATGAGAGACCTGCAAGCACTATGAGCACTCCGGGCCAAGCCGGCGCCAGCGCCGCCACCTCGCTGTCCGTCAACCTCAACAAGGTCGCGCTGGTGCGCAACACGCGCCACCTCGGCATTCCGAGCGTGGTGAAGGCCGCCCAGGCCTGCCTGGCCGCCGGTGCCCACGGCATCACGGTGCATCCGCGGCCGGACGCACGCCACATCCGCGCGCACGACGTGAGCGATCTTTCCGCGCTGCTCGCCAAGGACTGGCCGGGCATCGAATTCAACATCGAGGGCAACCCCTTCCAGAACCTGATGGACTTCGTGCGCGCGCTCAAGCCGCAC
The DNA here is from genome assembly GCF_048302515.1 of Variovorax sp. 350MFTsu5.1. Taxonomy (NCBI): domain Bacteria; kingdom Pseudomonadati; phylum Pseudomonadota; class Betaproteobacteria; order Burkholderiales; family Comamonadaceae; genus Variovorax; species Variovorax sp. 350MFTsu5.1. The sequence continues at coordinate 1,828,523 of NZ_CP157620.1, forward strand.
CAGGCCACCTTCGTGCCCGACAGCGAGACCCAGTCGACCAGCGACCACGGCTGGACCTTCCCCGACGACGCCGAGCGCCTGCGCCCGCTGATCGCCGAAGCCAAGGCGCTGGGCGTGCGCGTCAGCCTGTTCATGGACCCGATTCCCGAGATGATGGCCGCCGTCAAGGCCGTGGGCGCTGACCGGGTCGAGCTCTACACCGAAGGCTACGCCGCCTCCCGCGGCACCCCGAATGAGCAGACCGTGCTCGCGCGCTATGCCGAAACGGCGCGCGCGGCCATAGCGGCAGGCCTAGGCGTCAACGCCGGGCACGACCTGAGCCGCGACAACCTCACGGCCTTCCTGCGCGCCGTGCCGGGCGTGCAGGAGGTTTCCATCGGCCACGCCTTCGTCGCCGACGCGCTCGAGCTCGGCTACACGGCCGCCACGCGCGACTACCTGCGCTGCATCCGTGAGGCGAGCCAGCAGCAACAGCAGCAACAACAACAATGAGCGCCGTCGCCGCATGATCTACGGCATTGGCACCGACATCTGCGACCTGCGTCGCATCGCCGCAACCTTCGAGCGCCAGGGCGAACGCTTTGCCCGCAAGGTGCTGAGCGATGCCGAGTTCAAGGTCTGGCAGGCCCGCAGCGCGCGTTGGCCGAAGCGCGGCCTGAGCTACCTCGCTACCCGTTTTTCCGCCAAAGAGGCCTTCAGCAAGGCGATCGGGCTGGGCATGCGCATGCCCATGAGCTGGCGCCTGTGCGAGATCGCCAACCTGCGCAGCGGCAAGCCGGTCATCGTGCTGCACGGCGCCCTGAAGGAGTGGTTCGAGGAACAGGGCCTCACAGCCCACGTGACCGTGACCGACGAAACCGAATACGCCGCGAGCTTCGTGGTGGTGGAGAAGATATAGATATGACCGCCGGGCTTGCAGAAGACCGCCCCCATGCGCCGCTGATCATCGACGTTGCCGGCGCGGCGCTGACAGACGCCGACCGCCGTCGCCTCGCCGACCCGCTCGTCGGCGGCGTGATCCACTTCGCCCGCAACTGGCAGGACCGCGCGCAGATGACCGCGCTCAATGCCGAGATCAAGTCGATCCGGCCCGACCTGCTGATCTGCGTCGATCACGAGGGCGGCCGCGTGCAGCGCTTCCGCACCGACGGCTTCACCCACCTGCCGTCGATGCGCGCGCTCGGCGAGCTGTGGATGCGCGACGCTATGCGCGCGACCCAGGCGGCGACGGCCGTCGGGCAGGTGCTGGCGGGCGAACTGCGCGCCTGCGGCGTCGACTTCAGCTTTGCGCCGGTGCTCGACCTCGACTACGGCGGCAGCAGCGTCATCGGCACCCGCAGCTTCCACCGCGACCCGCGCGTGGTCGCGCTGCTGGCCAAGAGCGTGATGCACGGCATGCTGCAGATGGGCATGCGCAACTGCGGCAAGCACTTTCCGGGACACGGTTTCGTGCACGCCGACTCGCACGTCGAGATCCCGGTGGACAAGCGCAGTCTCAAGGCCATCCTGGCCGACGACGCGAAGCCATACGACTGGCTGTCGGGCTCGCTCGCGGCCGTGATGCCGGCGCATGTGATCTATCCGAAGGTGGACAAGCGGCCGGCGGGGTTTTCGTCGAAGTGGCTGAAAGAGACCCTGCGGCAGCGGATCGGCTTCGAGGGTGCGGTCTTCAGCGACGACCTGAGCATGGAGGCCGGGCGCTACATCGATGGCGAATTGCTCAGCTTTGCCGATGCGGCGCTGGCTGCGTTGGAGGCAGGGTGCGATATGGCGCTGCTTTGCAATCAGAGCCTCGGCGACGGCGCGCCGCTCGACGGATTGCTGCAGGGCTTCGCTGATGCCAGGGATTCAGGGCGCTGGGCGGGCAACCTGGACAGCGAAGCGCGCCGCAGGGCCTTGCTTCCCGATACGGCGGCGCTGCCATGGGCTGCGCTTGCGGGCTCGGCGCCGTATTGCAGCGCCAGGCGCACCCTCTCGCGCGATCGCTTGGCGGAGTAGTCGCTGATGCCGCTGTGCCTCAGTTTCTTTCAGCGCAAGGACGAGGCCGTGCTGCGCAATCACGCGCACTATTGCCGGCTGTTCGGATACCCGCACCAGTGGATCGAGGCCGATCGCATCCGTCACCCCGCGTTGCGCGACAGCGCGAAATACAGCCAGATCCTGCGCCACCTGCGCGCGCTGCCGGAGAACGACTGGCTGCTGTTCCTCGACGGCGACTCCGTGGTGTTCCACCCGGTGGCCGTCGAAGTGCTGCTGCAGGGGCGGGATTCGCTGGTCGTCGAAGGGCCTCCCAGCGGTGACCGACCCGGTCCGGCGATGACCAACATGATGGTGCTGCGCAATACGGCAGCCAACCGCGCCATGCTGCTCGGGCTGATGGACGACGCAGGCTATGTCATCGCTCTGGTGAATCGCGCCGTCGACGAAGCTGCACGACTGCGTCCGGCCGGCCTGCTCGGCTGCAATGCCATGGTCGGCGACATCTACGTCAACGTGTCGTGGCGCATTCCGCAGTGGTTCCTGGCGCGCATCTTCGTCGTCAACCTCGGGCCGCTGCCCATCCTGGCGCCCGAGGGCGGATGGCGCGAGGCATTGCTTCACGACCAGAACCTGCAGGACATGCTCGTGGCGCAGGTCAACAATGCACTGATCCACGGCCAGCCCGTGCTGCAGCCTGCGGCTTATCCTGCTCTGTCGGAAGAGCGGGTGTCGAGCTACAACGCCGGTGCCGACATCGCTTTCGTCACGCTCTACACGCACCACGTCGGCAGCTACGCGCGGGTGTCCGAGCACAACGTGAAGCGCTATTGCGACCGGCACGGCTACGCGTACCACGTGTACCGTGCGATCCCGGAAGCCGTCGACACCGGCATCGGCGGATCGTGGGTGCGCAGCTGGCTGCTGCAGCAGCACATCGCGCATCACAAGTGGGTGATCTGGATTGACGCCGACGTGCTCTTCCTCAACCAGAGTCGCCGGATCGACGCCTTGCTCGATGGGCGTGAGCTGCTGCTCGCCAAGGACGTAGGCGGCTGGTCGTTCAACTCGGGCGTGATGGGTTTCCTGAATACCCGAGGCAACGCCGAGCTGCTGGCGCGCATCTGGCAGCGCATCGGCGAGGTCGACGACAAGTCGGCGGTCTACAGCAGCCAGGGCGATCAGTACTACACCAACGAAGTGCTGTCCGGAGCGGGGCTGGTGAACGAGCACGGCATCGTCGACAACCTCAGCATCAACACGCCGCCGCACCTGGCTTCCGACGAGACCCTGCTGGTGCACTTCATCAATCTGGACGAGCCCTATCGTTCGGCCTACATGGCCTCGATGGATGCGCTCTCGCAGCGTCTGCGCTGAGCGGGCCGGTCAGCCGTTCGCGGCCTGCGGCTCGGCGGCCGCCGCTGCTGGTTCCAGCCTGAAGATCCGTACCGGCAACTGGCTGGACGCCGGCGCGAGGAACTGGGCGATCTCGGGCACCGCGAACTGCCGCTCCAGCCATTCCTTGTCCGCCAGCCCCGCGTTGAAAAAGATCTGAAGCAGCCGCAAGGCCTCGTGCCGCAATGCGCGCGTCAGCGTTTCATGCTCGACCAGCTGCTGCTCCGGTGCCATGGCTGGCCTGAAGCTCGCCCGTGCGAGGATCAGCAGCAGTTTCTCCGCGAAGTCGAGCACCGGCGGCCAGTAGAGGTCGTAGAGCTTGGCGATCTCGTGCACATGCTCGACGCTCGATTGGGGCAGCAGATGGGCCAGAACCAGCGCCCGCGCCCGCGAGGCCAGCGTTGCCGCGCGGGCCGCATCGACGGAGCCGGTCGGAGTGGCCGGCTTGTGAAGAAGCTCGGGGATCACCGCAAAGCGCGCACCGGCGGCTGCGCTCTTGCACAGCATGTGGAAGTCGTCGTGCGCCGTGAACTCGGGATCGTGGCGCACGCCGCTGCGCTCCATGAAGCTGCGGCGCAACATGCAGGCCGACAGTAGCAAGGGGCGCGGGCCGAAGAACTCCACGAGGATGTCCTGATGCCGCTCTGAGAACTCGAAGGGGCCCTCCTGCGTCTCGCACCAGGAGCCGACGATATCGACGTCGGGGCAAGCCTGAAGCAGCGCGGCTTGGCGCTGAAGCCGTTGCGGCGCTGGAACGTCGTCGACGTCGGCGAAGACGACGTAGTCGCCTTGCGCATGCGCGAATGCAAGGTTGCGGGCCGTGGCTCGGTCGAACGCGAAGGGCAGGGCGACCAGCTGCGAACTGGCGATGCCCGATCCCGCCAGCACGGCCTCGAGGCCGGCGATGCCCGCGCGCGCGACCAGTACCAGGTGGAGCTCCACCGCGGTCTGGGCCGCCCAGGTCCGAAGGCTGCGCCCCAGGCTTTCGAGCGAATCGCCGGCTGCCAGGCAGAGGGTGATGCGCGGCGGCGTTGCCGGCACGGCGAAGCGGTCGGGTTGCTGGGCGCGCCAGCTCAGGAAGCGCTCGATGGCCGGCCCTACCAGAGGGGCTGCGAACGCGCTGGTGAAGATCGCCAGGCCTTCGCGTTCGAGTCTCGCCCGGCGGGGTGCATCGGCAAGAAGCTGCTCGATCGTCTCGATGAGCTTCTCGTAGGGGGCTCCAACCACCGCCTTGCGGATCGACGCCTCGATCTCGCTGTCGGGGTATAGCTCGCAGACCACCGCCTTGCGGTGCCGCAGCAGGATCGACAGCCGTGGCACCTCGACGATGCGCGACTCTTCCCAGTTGTGGAGGTTGAGCACGATCTTCGCGCGCCGCATGAAGCCGTTGCGCTCTTCCAGCGTCCAGGCTCGCCCCCGGTTGACTTCGACGCGCAGGCCGCGCGCCATCAGTCCTTCGAGGATGTCGATGCGCCGGCGTGTCAGCGAGCCGAAGAAAACGACGTCGATGTCCTGCTGCTCGTCGGGGAGGATGTCTTCCAGCGGCATGATTTCCGCGGCGTCGGGCTCCCAGCCGAGCGCGACATAGTCCGCGTTGCGGTAGCCGAGCTGGCGATGCCGCTGGAAGTTCGTCTTGCTGTATTCCCAGAGATAGCAGCGCTTGAGCACTTCGAGGTAGCGATCGTTCCATGCATGGGTGCCATGCACCATCGGCTCGAAGTTGACGACGATGCAGTCGGGGTGGTGCTGCTCGATGTGCTCCCATGGCACATCCCAGAAGAAGAACAGGATGTTGATTTCACCCGGCTCGATGTAGCAGTGGGTGAACCGGGTCGGATAGCCGAGGCGTTCCGCCGCCAGCCTGAAGGCTTCGACGATGTCGCCGCAGGTTTCGTGCGAGGACAGCGAGGTGAAGTTGAGCCGGGGCAGTGTCGTCATGGGGCGCAGTGCACGGGCAAGGGCCGTCAGTAATGGCCTAGCACGTTGACCTTGTGGTAGTGGTCCTTCAGCGCGGCATGCAGCTGCAGCGCCTGCGCGCGGGTTTCGTCACCGGCCTCCTTGCCCACGCCGAAGAAGTACAGGTCGTGGCTGCTGCGATCTTCGAAGAATCCCCATACCGAGAACCAGGCGTCGTGCTGGAGCAGTTCCGTGAAATCGGAGGCCGCGAGATTCCGGTAGTAGTTCTGGCTCTTGCCGATGGTCAGCGGCGAGTCGGAGGGGTTGAACTCCACGGTGCCATGCTGGCGCCGTCCCGGTGTGGCGCAGGTCATGACGACGAGGCCGTCGTCCTTCACCAGTCGCAGCATGTTGAGCCAGGTCTTCTTCCATTGCGGGTTGTGCTCCATGGCCTCGCACGAGATGACGACGTCCGTGCCATTCGCGGCGCCGCCATGGTTTTCACCGTGGCAGACGAGGTCGACGTCCGGGCCTTCCCCTACATCGAGGCCAAGATAGCTGCAGTCCTGGAAGAACTCGCGGACCGAACCGTTGAGATTGAGGCTGCCGATCTCGATCACCGACCGACCGGTGAAGTAGGAAGGCAGGAACTGCTTCACGCCGGCGACGAAGAATCGTTGTTGAGGATGTGACATGAGCCTGGCTGCGTTGGGTTGGCTTTGCGGCTGAAGCTCGGGGGACTGGAACACTCGCTGCGCGAAGTCAACCCTGGCCGGGTGAAGAGGCTGCTGCCGCATTCGCCCACAAGCGCTTTCCTCCCGTGCCCAAGTGCTCCAGGTACAGCCGGAGATCGAACTAGAGGCGATGATAGTCCGGCTCCATGTGCCTGCACAGCGCATAGAACGCCTTGTCATGCTCACGTTCCTTCATATGTGCCAACTCGTGCACAACAATCATCCTCAGCCACGCCAGCGGCACTTCCTTGAACAGGCTCGCGACCCGGATTTCCCGCTTGGCCTTGAGCTTGCCGCCCTGCACGCGCGACACGGTGGTGTGGGTGCCCAGCGCGTTGCGGATCACGTGCAGCTTGTTGTCGAACATCACCTTTGACAGCGGCTCGGCCTTGCGCATGAATTCACCCTTGAGTTCGCTCACGTAGCCGTAGAGCGCCCGGTCGGTCTGGATGTCGTGCACGCCGTCCGGGTAGCGCTGGCCGAGGAGGGCGCCGAGCCTGTCTTCGGCGATGAGCTGGCGGACCTGCTCCAGCAAGGGTGCCGGGTAGCCCGCCAGGTATTTCATGGAATGAGCGAGCTCAGGCCCGGCGCTGCGTACTGGCCGCGCAGGCCAGCCCGGTGGCGACGCCGCCGAAGAGGTCGCCCTCGACCAGGTTCACGCCTGCGAAGCTCCTGCGCAGGGCGTGCTGGAACGGGCGCAGCGCGGAAGAGCCGCCGGTGAGGTAGATCGCGTCGAGGTCGTTGCTGCGCAGGCCCGCGCGCTTGACGCAGGCGTGGGCGCAGGCGACCACGCTTTCCAGCGGCGTGGCCAGTTGCTGGGCCATGTCGTCCGGAGTCAGTGATGCCGCCAGTCCGCGTTCGGCGCTGCCGAGGTCGATGGCGGTCGGGGCATCGCTCAGCGAGACCTCGATCTTGGCTGCTTCCACCGCGCTCGCGATGCGGTGGCCGTGCCGCTCCTCGAGCACGGTCATCAGCCGGTCGTGCAGGCGCGTGTCGCTGTAGCTGGTGCGCAGGTCCTTCGCCTGCCGCAGCGCCTTGGCGGCGTAGAGCCAGTTGATCAGGTGCCAGGACGACAGCTCGAAAAACACCTTGCTCGGCACCTCGCGCCCCTGCGGGCCGTGATGGCGGAAGCCGAACTGCGGCATCACCTGTTCGAGGTTCAGTCGCTGGTCGAAGTCGGTGCCGCCGATGTGCACGCCGCTGGTGGCCAGCACGTCGTCGCTGCGGTCGTATCGCGCAGCGCGCTCGGGGCCGACGCGCACCACTGTGAAGTCCGAAGTGCCGCCGCCGATGTCGACGATGAGCACGATCGATTCCTTGGAGATCCGCTGCTCGTAGTCGAAGGCGGCCGCGATGGGTTCGAGCTGGAACGAGATTTCCCGGAAGCCCGCTGCGCGCGCCGCGACGCGCAGGCTTTCTTCCGCGCGCTCGTCGCGCTTCGGGTCGTCGTCCACGAAATGAACAGGGCGCCCGATCACCACGCGCTCGGGCATCTGGCCGAGCTCGCGGCTGGCGCGCGTGGCCAGTTCGCGCAGGAAGCGCGCGATGATGTCCTCGAAGCTCACGAGGCCGTCGTAGATCGCCGTCTTCTCCTGCATCAGCGCGCTGCCGAGCAGGCTCTTGAGCGAGCGCATCAACCGGCCCTCGGTGCCCGAGAGGTACTGGCCGATGGCGTCGCGGCCGAAATGGGTGGTGCGGTCTTCGGCATTGAAGAAGATCGCGGTGGGCAGGGTGGTGGCCGAGCCCTCGATGGGCAAAAGGCGGACTTCTCCGCCTACCCGGCAAGCGACAGCGGAATTGGAGGTGCCGAAGTCGATGCCGATCGTCGGCAACGACGACGGTGCCTTCACGATCAGGATTCCCTGCGCAGCGCCGGGAACAGGATCACGTCGCGGATGCTCGGCGAATCGGTCAGCAGCATCATCAGCCGGTCGATGCCGATGCCGCAGCCGCCGGTGGGCGGCATGCCGTATTCGAGGGCGCGCACGAAGTCGTGGTCGTAGAACATGGCTTCGTCGTCGCCGCTGTCCTTGGCGGCCACCTGCGCGTTGAAGCGCGCGGCCTGGTCCTCGGCATCGTTCAGCTCGCTGAAGCCGTTGCCGAACTCGCGGCCGGTGATGTAGAGCTCGAAGCGCTCCGTGACCTCGGGGCGCTCGTCGTTGGCGCGCGCCAGCGGCGAGATCTCGGTCGGGTGCTCCATGATGAAGGTCGGCTGCCAGAGCTTCTCTTCGACGGTTTCCTCGAAGAACAGCACCTGCAGGCTGGCGAGGCTGCGCTGCGAGAGCTTGTCCTTCTCCTCGTTCATGCCGAGCTTGCGCAGCGCGGCGATGAGCCAGGCGCTGTCGTCGACGCCCTGCGCCACGCCTTCGGCCTCGGTGTACTTGAGGATCGCCTCGCGGATCGTCAGGCGCTGGAAGGGCTGCGTCAGGTCGACCGGCTTGCCCTGGTAGGTGAGCTGCTGCGTGCCCACGGCCTTGTCGGCGATGGTGCGGATCAGCGTCTCGGTGAAGTCCATCAGGTCGCGGTAGTTCCAGTAGGCCGCGTAGAACTCCATCATCGTGAACTCGGGGTTGTGCCGCACCGAGATGCCCTCGTTGCGGTAGCTCCGGTTGATCTCGAAGACGCGCTCGAAGCCGCCGACGATCAGGCGCTTGAGGTAGAGCTCGGGCGCGATGCGCAGGAACATCTCCTGGTCGAGCGCGTTGTGGTGCGTCTTGAAGGGCTTGGCGTTGGCGCCGCCCGGGATCGGGTGGAGCATGGGCGTCTCGACTTCGAGGAAGTCGTTGGACACCATGAACTCGCGCAGCGCGCTCACCGCCTTGCTGCGCGCGGTGAAGCGCTTGCGGGCGGATTCGTCGGTGATCAGGTCGACGTAGCGCTGGCGGTACTTCTGCTCCTGGTCGGCCATGCCGTGGAACTTGTCGGGCAGCGGACGCAGGCTCTTGGTGAGCAGGCGCAGCTTCGTGACCTTGACCGACAGCTCGCCCGTCTTGGTCTTCATCAGCGTGCCTTCGGCGCCGAGGATGTCGCCCAGGTCCCAGCGCTTGAAGTCCGCGTACACGTCTTCTCCGACGGCATCGCGCGTCACGTAGAGCTGGATGCGGTCGGTGGCGTCCTGCAGCGTGGCGAAGCTGGCCTTGCCCATCACGCGCTTGAGCATCATCCGGCCGGCCACGCTCACGGAAACGGCCTGCGCCTCAAGGGCCTCGCCTTCGGTGGCGGCATGTGCCTCGACGAGGGCGGCGGCACGGTGGCCCGGCTTGAAGTCGTTCGGGAACGCAACGCCCTTGCCCTCGGCCTGCGCCGAGCGCAGCTGCGTGAGCTTTTCGCGGCGTTCTGCGATGAGCTGGTTTTCGTCGGCGGGAGCGGGAGGAGGCGAGGGGTTCTTTTGATCGGACATGGGAGGCGGATGACGCGCAACCGGGAGCGTGCGCGGGCCCGGCATTTTAGCCGATCGGGTTTGAATAAAACCGGCCCGGAGCGCCCGTCGATCCTGCGCTATGTGCTATGAAAAATGGAGCGGCCTATTCAGTGATGCCGGTGCGTGCGAGCAGATCGCTGACCAGCTCCAGCCGCATCAGCGGGCTGTCGAGCTCCATCAGCCTCTGGCGCAGCTCCAGCTGCATCGGCACCAGTTCGCACCATCGGTTGGCCACCCAGCCGCAATCGTCGAAGCGATAGGGTTTGGCAATCGGCAGCCGCACCGCCCCGCCTTGGGCGCGCTTGCGCTCCTCGAGGGTGCCGACAAGGCGCTGCAGCGCGGTGGACGTGTGCCGCAGGTCGTCGGGAATCTCGAGCGCGACGTCGTCGTCCACCGCCTCGACCTCGGCGACCCAGAGGCCGTGCTTCTGCAGTTCGTTGCTGCGGACCCTGAAGCGCTGCGTGCCCACGCACTCGATCTGCAGCAGGCCGCTTTGAGGAGACTCGAACTCGCGGATCATGGCCAGCGTGCCGATGGCGCAGAAGCTCTCGGCATCGGCGCCGGCCTTGCGCACCTCGCTGCCGCTGGTGAGGCTCACCACGCCGAAGGGCGCGTCGGCCTTGCGGCACTTGCCGATCATGTCGAGGTAGCGCACCTCGAAGATGCGCAATGGAAGAAGACCGCCGTGGAAGAGCACCGTACCGAGCGGAAACAATGGCAGTGAATGCAAAAGGGGTTGTGTCGTCATCGAAGAGCCTTGCGTGGCTATCATCGCATTCCCCTCACGGCCGCGCCTCATGCTCTACCAGATTCCCTCGTTCCTTCTCGACGTGATCGTCGGTCTGCTCGGCGGCGCCTGCCTGCTGCGCCTGTACATGCAGTACCACCGCGTGCCCTTCGGCAACCCGCTTGGGCGCTTCGTGTTCGCCATCACCGACTGGATCGTGCTGCCGCTGCGGCGCATCGTGCCTTCCGTGAAGCGCTGGGACCTGGCCAGCCTGATCGCGGCCTGGTTGCTGGTGATGCTGAAGTTCCTGCTGCTGTGGCTGCTGGTGGGCAACCTGGGGCGCATCGCAACCCTGCCGCTGGTGTCGCTGGTGGGGCTGATGCAGCTGGCCGTCTCGGGCCTGACGGCACTGCTGGTGGTCTACGCGGTGCTGTCGTGGATTCCGAATGCGTCGCCAATGCTGCTCGACCTGATCTCCCGCCTGGCCGAGCCGCTGGTGCGGCCGTTCCGCCGCTTCATTCCGCTGATCGGCGGGGTCGACCTGTCGCCGCTGGCCGCGATCGTCGTGCTGCAGGTGATCGCGATCGTGCTGGGCAACCTGCTGGTGTTTGCTTACCAGCTGACCTTCTGAACGCCTGAATTCCAAAGCAAAAGGGCCCGGATGCATCGGCATCCGGGCCCTTTTGTTATTGCGTCAGCGTTTCGCTCAGCTCACCGCATCGGCCGGCTGGCGCAGCAGCATCGCCAGCGTGTTGGCGATGGTCTTGCGCAGTTCGCGACGGTCGCTGATGAAGTCGATCGCGCCCTTGGTCTGCAGGAACTCGGCGCGCTGGAAGCCTTCGGGCAGCGTCACGCGCACGGTCGATTCGATCACGCGCGGGCCGGCGAAGCCGATCAGCGCCTTCGGCTCGGCGATCACCACGTCGCCCACGAAGGCGAAGCCGGCCGACACGCCACCCATGGTCGGGTCGGTCAGAACGCTGATGTAGGGCAGGCCCTTCTTCGCCAGGCGCGTGAGCGCGGCGTTGGTCTTGGCCATCTGCATCAGCGAGAGCAGGCCTTCCTGCATGCGCGCGCCGCCGGTGGCGGTGAAGCAGATGAACGGCACCTTCTGCTCGATGGCGGTCTCGACGCCGCGCACGAAGCGCTCGCCGACCACGCTGCCCATGGAGCCGCCCATGAACTCGAATTCGAAGCAGGCCACGACCACGCTGATGCTGTGCACCGAGCCGCCCATGACGACCAGCGCGTCGGTCTCGCCGGTGTTCTCCAGGGCTTCCTTCAGGCGCTCGGGGTACTTGCGGCTGTCCTTGAACTTCAGCGCGTCGACCGGCAGCACTTCCTGGCCGACTTCGTAGCGGCCTTCGGCATCGAGGAACGCGTCGAGCCGCGCGCGGGCGCCGATGCGGTGATGGTGGCTGCAGCTCGGGCAGACGTTCTGGTTGTGCTCGAGGTCGGTCTTGTACAGAACGGTTTCGCAGGCGGGGCACTTGATCCACAGGCCCTCGGGCACCTGGCGGCGCTCGGACGGGTCGGTTTGGGCGATCTTGGCGGGTAGCAGTTTTTCAAGCCAGCTCATGGGGGCTCCTTGTGTTGGCGGTGATTATCGACCAGCCGCGTTCTTGGCCGTCGCGGCGGGCAGGGCGTCGAGCGCCTCGCGGATGCCCGCGAGGAATTCGCGCACCGCCGGCACGACCTTGTCGCGGGGCTGGTCCTCGATGAGTTGGATGATCTTCGTGCCGATCACGACCGCGTCGGCGGCCGAGCCGATGGCCTGCGCCGTGGCGGCGTCGCGGATGCCGAAGCCCACGCCCACCGGGATGCTCACGTGCTCGCGGATGCGCGGGATCATCCGGCCGACGGCCTCGGTGTCGAGGTGGCCGGCGCCGGTCACGCCCTTGAGCGACACGTAGTAGACGTAGCCGCTCGCGATGCGCGCGACCTGGGCCATGCGCTCGTCGGTGCTGGTGGGGGCCAGCAGGAAGATCAGGTCGATGCCGGCGGACTTCAGCTCGGCGGCGAAGGCCTCGCATTCCTCGGGCGGGTAGTCGACCACCAGCAGGCCATCGACCCCCGCGGCGGCCGCGTCGCGGATGAAGGCCTTCTTGCCGTGCACCAGGTCGTAGCGCTCGACCGGGTTGGCATAGCCCATCAGCACCACCGGCGTGGTCGCGTCGGTCTTGCGGAAGGCGGCGACGATGGCGAGCACCTGCTTCATGCCCACGCCCAGCGCCAGCGCGGCCTCGCCGGCCTTCTGGATCACGGGGCCGTCGGCCATCGGGTCGGAGAAGGGCACGCCCAGCTCGATCACGTCGGCGCCGGCCTCGACCATGCCGTGCATCAACTCGGGCGTGATGTCGGCGAAGGGGAAGCCCGCGGTCACATACGGAATGAGGGCGCGGCGGCCGTCTTTCTTCAGGGCCTCGAAGGCGGCTGCAATGCGGCTCATCACTTGCCTCCCTTCACGCTCAGGCCGCGCATCGAGGGGCGGTCGTAGAAATCGACGCCCGACAGGTCGGCGACGGTGCCGATGTCCTTGTCGCCGCGGCCGGAGAGGTTCACCAAAATCGACTGGTCGGGGCGCATGGTCTTGGCGAGCTTCAGCGCGTGGGCCACGGCGTGGCTGGATTCGAGCGCGGGAATGATGCCCTCCGTGCGGCACAGGTAGTGGAAGGCGTCCAGCGCCTCGGTGTCGGTGACGCCCACATACTCGGCGCGGCCGATGTCGGCCAGGTACGCATGCTCGGGGCCCACGCCGGGGTAGTCGAGGCCCGCGCTGATGCTGTGGGTCTCGGTGATCTGGCCGTCCTCGTTCTGCAGCAGGTAGGTGCGGTTGCCGTGCAGCACGCCGGGACTGCCGCGCAGGATGGAGGCCGAGTGCTTGCCGCTGTCGAGCCCTTCGCCCGCAGCCTCCACGCCGATCAGGCGCGTGCCGGTGAACGGGATGTAGGGGTGGAAGATACCCATGGCGTTGCTGCCGCCGCCCACGCAGGCGATCACCACGTCGGGCTGCTTGCCCTCCGCTTCGCCGGTGATGCCGTCGGCCGCGAGCATGGCCGGCATCTGCTCGATGCACTCGGTGCCGATCACGCTCTGGAAGTCGCGCACTATGGTCGGGTAGGGGTGCGGGCCAGCGACGGTGCCGATGATGTAGAAGGTGTTCTCCACGTTCGTGACCCAGTCGCGCATCGCCTCGTTGAGCGCGTCCTTCAGCGTCTTGCTGCCCGACTCGACGGGCACCACGGTGGCGCCGAGCAGGTTCATGCGGTAGACGTTGGGGCTCTGGCGCTTCACGTCCTGGCTGCCCATGTAGACCACGCACTCGAGGCCGTAGCGCGCGCAGATGGTGGCGGTGGCCACGCCGTGCTGGCCGGCACCGGTCTCGGCGATGACGCGGGGCTTGCCCATGCGGCGCGCGAGCATCGCCTGGCCGATCACGTTGTTGATCTTGTGGGCGCCGGTGTGGTTGAGGTCTTCGCGCTTCAGGTAGATCTGCGCGCCGCCCATTTCGCGGCTGGTGCGCGCCGCGTGGTAGATGGGAGAGGGGCGGCCGACGAAGTGCTTGAGCTCGTAGTGAAATTCCGCGAGGAAGGCCGGATCGTTCTTGAACTTCGCGTACGCGTCGCGCAGTTCGTTGATCGCGTGGGTGAGCGTTTCGCTCGCGAAGGTGCCGCCGTAGTTGCCGAAGTGGCCGGTGGCGTCGGGTTGCTGGTAGTCCTGGAATTGGCTTTGCATGGTTCTCGATCGGTGGGCCGCAGCCCGACGAACGATCGGCTGCGGCGGCTAACTGGAGAAGGACGCGTCTGCAGCCCTGACTGCTGCGACGAACTGCCGGATCTTTCCGGCGTCCTTGAGGCCCTTGTTCCCGGGACCGTCGATTTCGACGCCCGAGCTCACATCAACGGACAGCGTCTTGCAGCGCGTCCGCAGGATGCGAATGCCATCGCCCACGTTTGCAGGTGTGAGCCCACCACTCAAGACGAGGTGAGCGTCGACGGCGGGTGGAAGAAGTGACCAATCGAATGCCTTGCCGCCACCGCCATAACCTTCGACATGCGCGTCGAGCAGGATGGCCTGGGCGTGGGAGTAATCGGACGCGTATTTTACGAGGTCGAAGCCGGCCCCGGCATCCCCCAGCGGAATCCGGGCGGCGCGCATGTAGCGGAAGCGCCCGCCGCCGGCGGCTTCCTCGCATTGCTGCGGCGTCTCTTCACCGTGGAATTGCGCGATCGAGCCCTTTACCTGGGCGAGTGATGCTATGACTTTGGGAGCGTCCTCGTTCACGAACAGAAGCACGGGCGTGATGAACGGCGGCAGGCGCGAGGCCAGTTCGGCTGCACGCTCGGCGGTCACGGCACGGGGGCTCTTCGGATACAGCACGAAGCCGATGGCATCGGCTCCGGCTTCGATTGCCGCGTCAACGTCGGCTTCGCGGGTCAGGCCGCAGATCTTGATTCGGGTTCGGGACAGGGCAGGCGCGCTCATGGCGGGCCATCATACGGAGCGCGGCCGGCCTGCAGCGTGGCTTCGTCAGGCAGACCCCACTTGGCGTCGTACAACGGGCCCATGAAATACAGGCCGTCGGCCGAGAAGGTGGGCGCCGCCGCATCGCGGCTGCGCGCCGCGAGCACCTGCGAGATCCACTCGGGCCGCTCGTCGCCGCGGCCGACGCGCAGGAGGCTGCCCATCAGGTTGCGGATCATGTGGTGCAGGAACGCATCGGCCTCGAACTCGAAGTGCCAGCGGCAGCGTTCGCCATTGCCGATGCGCGTGATCTCGATGCGCCGCAAGTCCTTGACCGGCGAGCGTGCCTGGCAGGCGGAGGCGCGGAATGAACTGAAGTCGTGCTGGCCGATCAGCAGGGCCGCAGCCGCACGCATCGCGTCGCCATCGAGCGGATGCATCGACCAGCCGACACGGCCTGAATCGAGGCTGGGCCGCACCGGCGATTGGGAGAGCACGTAGACATAGCGGCGCGCCAAGGCGCTGGCGCGGCAGTGGAATTCGTCCGGCACGGGGTGCGCCCACTGCACCGCGATGTCGTCAGGCAGGAAGCGGTTGGTACCCCGCATCCAGGAGAAGGGTTCGCGCCTGGCGGTGGTGTCGAAGTGCACCACCTGCATCAGCGCGTGGACGCCCGCGTCGGTGCGTCCGGCGCACAACGTCCTGATGGGCTGCGCGGTGAACTTCGTGAGGGCCGCCTCGAGCTTGTCCTGCACCGTGCGGCCCGAGGGCTGGCTCTGCCAGCCGTCGTACGCTTGGCCGTTGTACCGGATGCCGAGCGCCAGCCTCACGAATTCAGGGGACCGAGGAAGAGCGGGCGGCGAGGCCCGATCAGCGCAGTTCCGCGAGCAGTTGACGGGCTTGCGACTTGAGGTCGCCGGCGCTTTCGGCTTCGACTTCCTCGACCAGCGAACGGGCGCCTTCGACGTCGCCGATGGCTTGCAGCTCACGGGCCAGCGACAGCTTGACCGCGTGCGGGCTGTCGTCGCCGTCGTCGTTGTGCGCGGCGGCGGCAGGAGCCGACGCGGGCTTGGCGGTCTCGGCCGGGCGCGATGCCGGCAGGCCGGCCAGCGCGCTCATGTCGAACTCGATGAAGCCCGAGTCGGCCGGCAGCGCATTGCGCAGCATCGCGGGACGGGTGTTGTCGGCGTCGCTCAGGCTCAGCGAACCGGGCAGCGTGTCGGCCGACAGTGCGCCGGGGGCGGTGTCGAAGTCGTTCTCGAGGTCGACCGGCGTCGTCGGAGCATGGCCGTTCGACAGTGGCGGCGCTGGGCGAGCCGTCGTCGGAGCAGGGGCGTAGGCCGACTTCGGCAGGCTGGCGCCGACCGGTGCGTGCTGCTGGGCAGCCGGTGCCGGAGTGGGTGCCGGCGGGGTGGTCAGGTCGAGGTCGAAGTCCAGCGGAGCGACCGAGGGCACGAAGGCGGGCGGTGCCACGGCCACCGGGGGCGAAACCACTGGAGCGGGCGCTGCCGGCTTGGCAGCTGCGGCCAGGGCGCCTGCGAAGGCGGCCGTTTCGGCGGCGCTGGCGCCACCGCTGCGCGGGGAGCCCGATTCGTACAGCGGGTTGCCCGGATCGAGGTCCTTGCCCATGTCGACGACGCGGGTCCAGTCGGAGCCCTGGCCGCCTGTCAGCTTGTGCACTTCGGTGGCGAGGCTCTCGTAGGCACGCACGTCGCGGCGCTTGGCGTGGATCTCGAGCAGCTTCAGGTGGATGGCCGTGCGGTCCGGGTTCAGGCGCAGCGCTTCGCGCAGGATTTCTTCGGCCTGCAGGTCGCGGCCGTAGGCCAGGTACACGTCGGCTTCGGCAACCGGGTCCACATCGCCTGCGTCGAGCTGGCTCGGCGAGTACGACAGCGACGAGACGGTGGAGTCGCCGCGATGCTTGGTGTCCACCGATTCGCCACCGCTGGCGCCGAAGAACGAATCCTTCGGAATGCGGCTTTCGAGGAACACGCTCTCGCTCATTTCCTCGCGGCGGCGGCCCAGCACGCGGTACAGCAGGAAGCCGACCAGCAGCGCGATCAGCGCGGCGCCCGCCAGCATCAGCGGGTTGTCCATCAGCTCTTCGAGGAAGGTGGGCTCCGGCGGCGGGGGCGGCGGAGCCGGCTTCTTCACAGCGGGCTTCGGTGCGGCGGCCACCGCGGCGCTTGCGGCTGCAGCAGCAGGGGTGGCGGTGGCATCGGCTGCCACCGGCGGCGTGGCGGCCGGTGCCGCTTCAGCCGGAGCGGCGACCGGAGCAGCAGGCGCTGCGGCCTGTGCCGTGGCTTCGGGCGTAGGTGCGGGGCTCGGAGCTGCCGCCGCTGCCGGGGCGGCGGCGGGCGCCGCAGCGGGTGCCGGCGCGGGTGGTGCGACCGGAGCTGCGGCGGCCGCAGCAGGTGCGGGGCTGGCGACGGGGGGCGCGACCGTGGCGCTGGTATTGGGGGCCGGAACCGGAATGCCAGGCGTCGCCGGTGCCGGTGCGGCAGCGGCCGGCGCGGCGGCGGACGACCCCGTGCCGGTGCCCGTCGCTGCCTTGAGCTTGTTCAGCTCGTTGATGTTCTTCGACAGTTCCGCGACGCGGTTGCTGCTGTCCTGTGCCTGGCGGTTCTGCGCGACCTTCTCGTCGGCGGCGCGGCTGGCAGCGTTGCCTTGCGAGATCGTGAGCTTGTCGGGCGAGCTGGCCGCCGCGTTGCGGTCTTCGACGTTCGCTTGAACCTTGCCCGCTGCCTTGCGGCTCGCGGCGGCCACGTTCGTGGTCGGTGCGTTGTCGGCCAGACGCTGACGGTAGGCGCCGAAGTCGCGGCTTTGTGCCGTGACCGTGCGGCGGGCCTCGGCCGGCGGCACGGCGGACGCCTCGGCGGCGCTCGGCAGGTCCAGCACGGCGCCTGCGCGCATGCGGTTGACGTTGCCACCGACGAAGGCGTCGGGGTTGGCCATCAGCAGCGCAACGAGCATCTGGTCGAGCGAGACGTCCGCGGGCTTGTAGGTGGCGGCGATCTTGCCGGCGGTGTCGCCGCGCTGCACCGTGACCTGCTCGCCGCCGCCGCTACGGGCTGGTGCGGCTACGGCCGGGGCGGGAGCTGCCGCGGCGGGTGCGGTTGCGGCATGCGCGGGAGCGGCGGACGGCGCCGTGGTCACCACGGGCGGGCGCTCGCGGCGCGCGCGCGCCGCGGGGGCTGCGCGCTCGACGGGAGTGCTGATCTGGGGAGAGATGGGTGTGGCCTGCGTGCTCGCCGCAGCCTGGCGCGTGGCCGGCGGATCCAGCAGCACGGTGTAGTCGCGCACGATGCGGCCGGATGCGCCGTTGGCTTCGAGCAGCAGGTCGATGAACGGGTCGTTCAGCGGGCGGCTGCCGCTCAGGCGCACCACGTACTGGCCGCCGGCCCGGCGCTGCAGCGTCGCCTTGACGTCGCTGAGTGCCGAGTTGTACGGCACGCCGGCGTTCTTGAATGCCTCGGCCGTGGCGATGTTGATCTTCAGGCCGTCCGCCTCGTTTGCGGCGATTTCGGTAACGTCGATCTCGGCACGCAAGGGTTCGCCGAGGGCCGACTGCACCTTCAGCTGCCCCAGCGTGAAGGCGCTGGCGTCGACGCTGGCGATGCCCATGGCTACGACTGCCGCCGCGCCAAGAATGGAAAGGCGCCAACCGTTCGACGGCAGAGGCGGGCGAACGGCCGATGGGCTGGCCGCAGGCAACAGATGTCTTGTCATGCTGATAGGGGGCGGCTCAGGCCCGGAATTTGTAAGAGGACGTTAGCATCATCACTGGGCACTGACAAGGCAATGCGCTTGTTCTACCCAGTGCGCGCATACTTACGCACACATCTTGCGTTGCTTGAAGGCAACAATTCGTGTTTCAAAAGCCTGAGCAGCCCTCATCAGGCTTCGAGCAGGATGCGCAGCATGCGGCGCAGCGGCTCCGCGGCACCCCACAGCAGCTGGTCGCCGATGGTGAAGGCGCCCACGTACTCCGGGCCCATCGCCAGCTTGCGGATGCGGCCGACCGGGATGTTCATGGTGCCCGTGACGGCCACCGGCGTCAGGTCCCTGACCGTGGCTTCGCGCGTGTTCGGCACGACCTTGGCCCACGGGTTGTCCGCGGCGATCATCGCCTCGATGTCGGCCACCGGCACGTCCTTCTTGAGCTTGAAGGTCAGGGCCTGGCTGTGGCAGCGCATGGCGCCGATGCGCACGCAGAAGCCGTCGACCGGCACGGCGGCGGTACCGAAGCCCGCGCCCTGGCCAAGGATCTTGTTGGTCTCGGCGCCGCCCTTCCATTCTTCCTTGGACATGCCGTCGCCCAGGTCCTTGTCGATCCAGGGGATCAGCGAGCCGCCCAGCGGCGCGCCGAAGTTGGCCGTTTCTGCGGCGCTGAGGGTCTGCTGCTTGTGCAGGACCTTGCGGTCGATCTCGAGGATGGCGGACTTCGGGTCGTCCAGCAGGGCGCGCACTTCGGCGTTGAGGGTGCCGAACTGGGTCAGCAGCTCGCGCATGTGCTGCGCGCCGCCGCCAGATGCGGCCTGATAGGTCATGCTGGTCATCCACTCCACCAGGCCGGCCTTGTAGAGGGCGCCAACGCCCATGAGCATGCAGCTCACGGTGCAGTTGCCGCCGATCCAGTTCTTGCCGCCCTTGGCGAGCGCGTTCTCGATCACCGGCAGGTTGACGGGGTCCAGCACGATGATCGCGTCGTCCTTCATGCGCAGGGTGGACGCGGCGTCGATCCAGTGGCCGTTCCAGCCGGCGGCGCGCAGCTTGGGGAACACCTCGCTGGTGTAGTCGCCGCCCTGGCAGGTGATGACGATGTCGCACTTCTTCAGTGCCTCGATGTCGTTCGCATCCTTCAGCGCGGTTTCGTTCTTGGCCATCGCCGGGGCCTTGCCGCCGGCGTTGGAGGTCGAGAAGAAGACCGGCTCGATGAGACCGAAGTCGCCTTCGGCCTGCATGCGGTCCATCAGGACCGAGCCGACCATGCCGCGCCAGCCCACGAGGCCGACCAGAGGTTGAGATGCGTTCGCCATTTCAGTTTGCCCTTATGAAAAAAAGAAAAGTTGTCTTTTTTGCGCCCGACTCGTCGAGCCGGGGAGGGGCGTGACGAAGCGGGCTGCGGTTAGCCGGTAATCGTCTTTTTGGTGATTGCTGCAACGACCGCGTCGCCCATCTCGCGGGTGCCGACGCGCTTGGTGCCTTCCGACCAGATGTCGCCCGTGCGCAGCCCGGAGGCGAGCACCTGCTTGACCGCCGACTCGATACGGTCGGCAGCTTCTGGCTGGTTGAGGGAGAAACGGAGCATCATGGCAGCGGACAGGATTGTAGCCAAAGGATTGGCAACCCCTTTGCCAGCAATGTCGGGGGCGCTGCCGTGGCTGGGCTCGTACAGGCCCTGGTTGCTCGAATTGAGCGATGCCGAGGGCAGCATGCCGATGGAGCCGGTGAGCATCGCGGCCTCGTCCGAGAGGATGTCGCCGAACATGTTGCCGGTGACCACCACGTCGAATTTCTTGGGTGCCTTCACGAGCTGCATGGCCGCGTTGTCGACCAGCATGTGGTCGAGTTCGACGTCCGGATATTCCTTCGCGACGTCGAGCATCACGTCCTTCCACAGCTGCGAGGTTTCCAGCACGTTGTTCTTGTCGACGCTGGTCACGCGCTTGCTGCGCTTGCGGGCTGCATCGAACGCCACGCGGGCGATGCGCTCGATCTCGGGGCGCGAATAGCGCATCGTGTCGAAGGCCTCCTCGGCGCCGGGGAAGTGCCCGTCCGTAGCGGTGCGGCGGCCGCGCGGCTGGCCGAAGTAGATGTCGCCGGTCAGCTCGCGGATGATGAGGATGTCCAGCCCGGCGATCAGCTCGGGCTTCAGGCTCGAGGCGCCCACCAGCTCCTCGTAGCAGATGGCCGGGCGGAAGTTGGCGAACAGGCCCAGGTTCTTGCGCAGCCCCAGGATGGCCTGCTCGGGCCGCAGCGGCCGGTCGAGCTTGTCGTACTTCCAGTCGCCCACGGCGCCGAACAGCACCGCGTCGGCTTCCTTGGCGAGCTTGAGCGTCGATTCGGGCAGCGGGTGGCCGTGCGCCTCGTAGGCTGCGCCGCCGACCAGGGCCGACTCCGTCTCGAACTTCAGGTCGAGCACGTCGAGCACCTTGACGGCTTCCGCCACGATTTCGGTGCCGATGCCGTCACCCGGGAGAACTGCGATTTTCATTTTGTCTTCTGTTGAGGGAATGAATGGGAGCGCGCGAACAGGCTCGGGCGGCTCAGCTGTTGGCGAGCATCGTATGCGCAAGCCACGGCTTCTGCGCCAGGCGCTCGGCCTCGAAGGCCTTGATCTTGTCCTTGTGGCGCAGCGTGAGGCCGATGTCGTCCAGGCCGTTGAGCAGGCAGTACTTGCGGAAGGCCTGCACGTCGAACGCGAACTCCTGGCCGTCGGGCTTCACCACCACCTGGCGTTCCAGGTCGATGGTCAGCGTGTAGCCCGGGAAGGCGAAGGTCTCGTCGAAAAGCTGCGCCACTTGCGCTTCCGGCAGCACGATCGGCAGCAGGCCGTTCTTGAAGCTGTTGTTGAAGAAGATGTCGGCGTAGCTCGGCGCGATGATCGCGCGGAAGCCGTACTGGTCGAGCGCCCACGGCGCGTGCTCGCGCGACGAGCCGCAGCCGAAGTTCTGGCGTGCCAGCAGGATCGACGCGCCGGCGTAGCGCGGCTGGTTCAGCACGAAGTCGGGGTTCGGCTTGCGGCTGGCCGGGTCCTGGCCGGGCAGGCCCGGGTCGAGGTAGCGCCACTCGTCGAACAGGTTCACGCCGAAGCCGGTCTTCTTGATCGACTTGAGGAACTGCTTGGGGATGATCGCGTCGGTGTCGACGTTCTCGCGGTCCATCGGGGCCACGAGGCCCTTGTGCACGGTGAATTGCTTCATGGGAGTCTCTTTTCTTCCTTCTTGCAGCCCGCTCAGGCGAACGTGCGGACGTCGACGAAATGGCCGTGCACCGCAGCGGCCGCGGCCATGGCCGGGCTCACGAGGTGGGTGCGCCCGCCCGCGCCCTGGCGGCCTTCGAAGTTGCGGTTGCTGGTGGAGGCGCAGCGCTCGCCGGGCTCCAGGCGATCGGCGTTCATGGCCAGGCACATCGAGCAGCCGGGCTCGCGCCATTCGAAGCCCGCGGCCTTGAAGATCTGGTCGAGGCCTTCGCGCTCGGCCTGTTCCTTCACCACGCCCGAGCCGGGCACGACCATCGCGAGCTTCACGTTCTTCGCGACCTTCTGGCCCAGCTTCTTCACCACGGCGGCGGCTTCGCGCATGTCCTCGATGCGGCTGTTGGTGCACGAGCCGATGAACACCTTGTCGATGAAGATGTCGTTCATGGCCTTGTTGGGCTCCAGGCCCATGTAGACCAGCGCGCGCTCGATGGCGCCGCGCTTGTTGGCGTCTTTCTCCTTGTCGGGATCGGGCACGCGGCCGTTGATCTCGACCACCATCTCGGGCGAGGTGCCCCAGGTCACCTGCGGCTGGATCTGCGCGGCGTCGAGCTCGACCACGGCGTCGAACTTCGCGCCCGGGTCGGACTGCAGCGTGCGCCAGTAGGTCACGGCCTGGTCCCATTCGACGCCGGTGGGCGCGAGCGGACGGCCCTTGATGTAGTTGATGGTCTTCTCGTCGACCGCCACCAGGCCGGCACGCGCACCGGCCTCGATGGCCATGTTGCACACCGTCATGCGGCCTTCCATGCTCAGGTCGCGAATGGCCGAGCCCGCGAACTCGATGGTGTAGCCCGTGCCGCCGGCGGTGCCGATCCTGCCGATGATGGCCAGCACGATGTCCTTGGCCGTGCAGCCCAGCGGCAGCTTGCCCTCGACCTTCACGAGCATGTTCCTGGCCTTCTTGCCCAGCAGCGTCTGCGTGGCCATCACGTGCTCGACCTCGCTCGTGCCGATGCCGTGCGCCAGCGCGCCGAACGCGCCGTGCGTGGAGGTGTGCGAGTCGCCGCACACGACGGTCATGCCCGGCAGCGTCGCGCCCGACTCGGGGCCGATCACGTGCACGATGCCCTGGCGCTTGCTCAGGAAGGGAAAGAACGCGGCGGCGCCGAACTCGGCGATGTTGTGGTCCAGCGTGGTGACCTGTTCCTTGCTGGTCGGGTCGGCAATGCCTTCGTAGCCGCGCTCCCAGCCGGTGGTGGGCGTGTTGTGGTCGGCGGTGGCCACCACCGAGCTGATGCGCCACAGCTTGCGGCCGGCCTCGCGCAGGCCTTCGAATGCCTGCGGGCTGGTCACTTCATGGACTAGGTGGCGGTCGATGTAGAGGATCGCGGTGCCGTCTTCCTCGGTGTGGACGACGTGTTCGTCCCAGATCTTGTCGTAGAGCGTGCGTGCCATGTCGGTCTCTTCTGTCTTTCGTGGGGAAATGGAATTGTCTGCCGTTGCGGCCTAGGCCGCGAGCTGTTCGCCGCCGTCCGCGGCCGCGTGCAGGTGGTTGACCAGCGAGCGTGCCGCCACGGGCAGGGTGGAGAAATCGCGTGCCACCAGCCTGATCTCGCGCGCGGCCCAGGCGTCGTTGAGCGCCACGCTCGCGAGGCCGTGGCCGATGCCGTTGCGCATGAGTTCGAAGGCGCGCTGCGGCATCACGCCGATGCCCAGGCCGTTCTCGATCATGCGGCACATGGCGTCGAGACCTGTCACGTGGATGCGCAGCTTGATGCTGCGGCCGGCGTCCAGCGCCGCCTCGTGCATCGCGACGTAGATGGAACTGTTGGTGTGCAGGCCGACGTGGTCGAAGTCGAGCGAGTCGACGAAGTCGATGCTGCCCCGCGCCGCCAGCGCGTGGCCCGTGGGCACGATCAGCGCGAGCCGGTCGTGCCGGTAGGAGAGGCTCTGCAGCTCCCCCGCGCCGCCGGCCACGTGGCACACGCCGAGGTCGGCCGCGCCTTCCTGCACCGCGCGGATCACCTCGCTGCTGAGGTGTTCCTCGAGGTCGATCTTGATGGCCTCGTGGGCGCGCGTGAACACGCCCAGGTCTTCGGGCAGGAACTGCACGATCGCCGAGATGTTGGCGTGCACCCGCACGTGGCCGCGCACGCCGTCGGCGTATTCGCTGAGCTCGCCCTGCATCTTCTCGAGGCTGTAGAGCACCGAACGCGCGTGGTGCAGCAGGCTTTCGCCAGCGGGCGTGAGGTCGACGCCTCGCGCATGGCGGTAGAGCAGGGTGGTGCCGAGCGTGGCCTCGAGGTCAGACAGCCGCTTGCTGATGGCAGAGGCCGCGATGAATTCGCGCTCCGCCGCGCGCCCGATGCTGCCGAGCTCGCATACGGCCACGAACAGCTGCAGCGACGTGAGGTCGATGCGGCGGGCGAAGTTGCGTTCGGAGGTGCTCATGGGGCTGCGGGCATCGCGTTTTGCGATGAGAGGGCTATTTTCTCCCTGTTTCCAAGTGCCAGCCGTCGTGATGTGAGATGGCCTCGGTGCCGGGCGACGACGGGCAACCCGCCTGGCCGGGCATGGACGCCTCGGGGCTTGCCGTGTCAGTAATTCGGTTATCACCTGTTCCGGTGATTTTTGCGGCCGACGAAAACGATACCCTCGCCTGCTTTGGATTGTTTGGTTACATTTCGACCTTTTTTGGTTGCAATTCATAACGGAGGAGGGGCATGAACATGATCTACCGCAGCGTATGGAACGCTGCACTGGGCACCTGGGTGGCTGTTTCGGAGGTTTCGCGCCGACGCGGTCGGCGCGCTTCTTCGGTCACTTCAGTCGTGGGCCTGATGGTCCTGGCCAGCTTGCCGGCAGTCTCCTGGGCCCAGGCCAGCGGCGGGACTGCATACATCGCGATCGGCGGCACTGGCGGTCGCGGCGGCGCGGGCAACGGCAGCGGCGGAGTCGGCGGAAGCGTCGGCGAGTTCCCGGGCCTCGATGGAATTCCTCCGTCGGGTGGCAATGGAGGAAACGGCCGCAACGGTGCCAGCGGGCCCGGCGGAACAGGCGGCGCGGTAGGGGCAACCAGCGTGACCGGCTCGGTCTCCGGAGGCTCGGGAACCAGTGGCGCTCCCGATCCGGATCCGGTCTACGGCGCGGGCGCCGGCGGTGGTGGCGGTGCCGCCGTGTACACGGCCGACACCGGCATCAACGTGGGAGGAGCCGTCATCCTGCAGGGCGGCAATGGCGGCGCCGGCGGCGTCGCGCGCCTGGCCGGCGGCGGTGGCGGTGGCGGCGCGGGCCTGCAGTCCGTGGCGGCCGGCGTCTCCCTGAACAATGCGGGCCAGACGATCGGCGGCAACGGCGGCGCAGGCGCCATCGGCCAGTGGGCCGGCGGTGGCGGCGGCGGTGGCGACGGTATCGTGGTGCAAGGCAATGGCGCGACGGTCACCAACACCGGCACGGCCATCGGCGGTAACGGCGGGATTGGCGGCGCGGCCACCATCGGCAGCATGGTGGGTGGCGGCGGCGAAGGCGGTGCCGGCCTGGCGCTGGAGTCCAGCGGCAACTCGGTGCTCAATACCGGGACACTGGCGGGAGGCGCGGGCGGCGCCGGCGGAAACAGCTTCGCCGACGGCGTCGGAGGCGCGGGCCTGCGCATCCGCGGCAATGCGAACAGCATCGTCAACACGGGGACGCTGATGGCCGGTAGGAGCGGCGACGGCACCACGCCCGGCGATGCGGTGCGGATCGCCGGCAACGACAACCAGCTCGAACTGCGCGCCGGCTCCTCGATCACCGGCCTGCTCAGGGTGACATCCGGCACCGGCAACGTGCTGAGGCTGGCAGGCGACACGACCGACGGCACCACTGCGCTCAACTCGGCCAGCTATAGCGGCTTCGCGCGCTACGAGAAGACCGGCGCCAGCACCTGGGCGCTGACCGGCATCAATACCGGCCTGACGCCATGGTTCGTGACCGGCGGGGCGCTCTCCATCGCCGACGACGGCGCGCTCGGCAACTCGAGCGGTGCGCTCACGCTCGACGGCGGCACGCTGAACGTCACCGGCGACACCATGGCCACCCGCGCCGTTTCGATCGGCGCGGGCGGCGGCACCTTCGACGTGGACCTGGTGCGCACGCTGACGCTGAATGGCGAAGTCTCCGGCGGTGGAGCGCTGCAGAAGACCGGCCGTGGCACGCTGGTGCTGGGCTCCGCCAACTCCTATACGGGCGGTACCACGGTGGCTGCCGGCAGCCTGGAGGCACTGGCGACCGGCGCGCTCGGCGCCGGGCCGGTGTCCGTGGCCGGCAACGCCTCACTGGTCTTCGGCAGCAAGGCTGATGCGGGCGGCCTGACCATCACCGCCGCCGCGCGCGGCCCCCTGCCGACGGACAACGCAGGCTTCGTGCAGTTCCGCGACAGCAGTTCCGCCGGCACCGCCCATCTCATCATGAACACGGGTGCATCGGCCGAGTTCAGGGACAACGCCTCCGCCGGCAGCGCCGTCATCGAGAACCATGGCGGCCTGACCAACATCCGGGGCAACGCGACGGCCGGCAACGCGCGCGTCACCAACTTCTCGGGCGGCCAGATCAACCTGCTGGACGACGCCAGTGCGGGCCAGGCGACCTTCGTCAACGAAAGCGGCGGCGTGATCGACATCTTCGACCGCGCTACCGCCGATCAGGCCACGGTGGTCAACAACGCCGGTGGGCGCCTGCTCATCCGCTCGCTGACCACGGCGGGAATCTCCGTCGGCTCGCTGTCCGGCGCGGGCGATGTGAACCTCGGCGTCAAGGCGCTGACCACGGGCGGGCTGAACGGCAGCACCGAAGTCTCGGGCGTGATCTCAGGCACCGGCGGCTCGCTGGTGAAGGTGGGCACGGGCACGCTCACGCTCTCGGGCGCGAACACCTACACCGGCGGCACCGCGTTGCGGCAGGGGCGCCTGAACCTCGGCAACAGCCAGGCGCTGGGCACCGGCACGCTGTCGATGGACGACGACACGACGCTGGGCTTCAGCGCCGACGGGCTGACGATCGCCAACGCGATCCAGCTCACCGGCAGCACCGATCCGGTCATCGACACCGGCGCCTTCAACGCGACCCTGAGCGGCGCGATCAGCGGCGGCGGCTTCATCACGAAGGAGGGCTCGGGCACGCTGACGCTGTCCGGCGCCAACAACTACACCGGTGCCACCAACGTCGCGCAGGGCACGCTCAGGGCGGGCGCCGCCAATACCTTCAGCGCGGCCTCCGCCCACAGCGTGGCCTCGGGCGCCACGCTGGACCTTGCGGGCTTCAGCCAGACAGTGGCCTCGCTGGCCAACAGCGGCACCGTCTCGCTCGTGGGTGCGGCCGCCGGCACCACGCTCACTGTGACGGGCGCGTACGTCGGCAACAACGGCGTGCTCAGGCTCGGCACCGTGCTCAACGGCACGGGGCCGTCCGACCGGCTGGTGCTCGATGGCGCCGCCGCCTCCGCCAGCGGCAGGACGACGGTGCAGGTCAGCAACCTCGGCGGGCTGGGCGCGCTCACCAGCGGCAACGGCATCGAGGTGGTCACCGCGAAGAACGGCGCCACCACCACGGCCCAGACCACCAAGGACGCCTTCAGCCTCGCCAGCGGCCATGTGGATGCCGGTGCCTACGAGTACCGTCTCTATGCGGCTGACGCCAACGGCGCGGGCGAGAACTGGTATTTGCGTTCGAGCACCAATGTTTCTCCTGGCGTGCCGGCACCGGTCATCACCTACCGCGCCGAGGCTTCCCTCTATTCCGCGCTCCCCGGCCAACTGCGCCAGGGCAACCTCGCGATGCTGGGCGACCTGCGCAAGCGCGTGGGCGACGACGACGTCAAGGGCGGCGCAACCACCCCGACCGGCTCCGATCGCCGCGCCTGGGCGCGCGTGCTCTCCACCGACATCGACATCCAGCAGGGCGGTGCGGTATCGCCATCGAGCAAGGGCCGCCTCACCGGCTTCCAGGCCGGCACCGACCTGCTGGCCACACCGAACTGGCGCGCGGGCCTCTACGTCGGCCAGCTCGACGGCGACGCCAGCGTGAGAGGCTTCGCCAGCGGCATCCAGAACCTGGGCGTGGGCCGCAACGACCTGCGCAGCCAGTACCTGGGCGTGTACGGCACCTACACCAGCGACAGCGGCTTCTATGCCGACGCGGTGGTGCAGTCGGGCCGACACCGCTACACCGTCGAGCCGCTGGCGAGCCAGGGCATGAGCGGCAAGGGCAACAGCCTGCTGGGCTCCATCGAGGTGGGGCAGTCCTTCGCGCTGGGCGGCAGCGGCTGGCGCATCGAGCCGCAGCTGCAACTGATCCACCAGCACATGGACCTGGGCAACTCCGCCATCGTCGGCGCCGTCGTGCAGCCGCAGGCCGACAGCGGCTGGATCGCGCGTGCTGGCGTGCGGGTGAAGGGCGAGATCGCCACCGGCGTCGGCACACTGCAGCCGTACGGCCGCTTCAACGTCTACCGGACGTCGAGCGGCGCGGACATCGCCCGCTTCGTGAACGGCGCGACCACCACCGACATCGCAGCCCCGACCGGCGGCACGAGCACCGAACTCGCGGGCGGCTTCACGCTGGCCCTCGGCGAGTCGACGAGCCTGTACGGCGAAATCGGCAAGCTCTGGGCGAGCGGCGGCAACGCCAGGGTGAAGAGCTCGATCAACGGCTCGGTGGGCGTGCGCGTGAAGTGGTGACCGGCTGCGTTCAGTCGGCGGGTACCCCGGTGCTCCAGGCTGCCCAGTTGCCGACGATGGCATCGACCAGGGGACGGCCCGCGATCAGCAGGTTGGCGGTCGAGATCGGAAACCCGCCCGACTCGGCCGACAGCGAGGCATAGGCGGTCTGCCCCGGATGGGGCCGGTCGAAGTTCGAGGCGGTGCGCAGCACGGCCACGCGCTTCAAGTCCAGCAGACCTGCGCCGGCGCCCCGCTTCAAGGCCTCGTAGGTGGCGTTGTCCTCCTGTTGGGTGGTGCAGTACCTGCCCTGCCCGTCGGTCACGAGCGAGACCCAGCGCGTGGCCGTCTCGCCCAGGTACTTGCCATGCCAGTAGGTGTCACCGGCTGCGGTGTCGCATTGCAGGACCGATGGCCGCGCCCTGGCCGTCGGCTGCGGATACCTTGCGCGATAGGCGCGCGCCTTGTCGCTGTCGGCCAGCGGCGCGTTGGCCGACAGCTTCAGCGCCTTCCGCAGCAGATCCTCGTCGAGGCGGAAGACCTCGGTGCGGTACTCGAACTTGGGCTTGGAGTCCGGATCCTTCGCGCCGATGCCGAAGTAGCCGGTGCGCCAGGTCGACGGCATCTCGCGCGCGTCGATCTCGTGGGCGATGCCGAAGTCGACCAGGTACCGGGCCCACGTGGCCGAGCCGATGGTCGAGACGTTCGGGTCGACGCCCGCGATGCCGGCCACGAGGAAGTAGGTCTTCGAGAGATCGAACTTGCCGCTGAACACCAGCGCCGTGATCGATGCCGCCGCATTGGTGTGCCCCATGCCGGTGGTGACCTGGCACACCGAATCGGCGTTGCAGCGCACGAGCGGATCGTCGGCGGACAGGCCCGGCACCTTGATCTCCCGGTTGAGCTTCAGCGGTTCGTGCCAGACCTGCGCCTCGGGCTTGAACATGCTGATGATGAGCACCTTCACGGGTATCTGCTGTTGCCCGCCGGATGCCGCCGACGGTCCCATGGACCGGTTCGGGTCGCCCGCGCAGCCGAGGAGGGCCGCCGCGGCGAGGGTAAGGCATGCCGCCCTTGAATACAAACTTGCTACGCGCCTGGAAGCTGCCATCTGCTTTCTCCTTTTTTCGTCGAACAACAGGAAGGAGACCGCAATTTACAGGCCAAAAAAAAGCTGCCCGAAGGCAGCTTCCTTTTCATGGCCGAGCCTGGCGACGCGGATCAGCGAGCCGAGATCGGCTTCACGTCGCGCTTCGGCGAGCCTTCGAACAGCTGGCGCGGGCGGCCGATCTTGTACTCGGGGTCGCCGATCATTTCGTTCAACTGGGCGATCCAGCCGACCGTGCGGGCCAGCGCGAAGATCGCGGTGAACAGCGGCACCGGGATGCCGATGGCGCGCTGCACGATGCCCGAGTAGAAGTCGACGTTCGGGTACAGCTTGCGCGACACGAAGTACTCGTCTTCCAGGGCGATCTTCTCGAGCTGCTTGGCCAGCGCGAACAGCGGGTCCTTTTCCAGGCCCAACTCGGTCAGCACTTCGTTGCAGGTTTCCTGCATCAGCTTGGCGCGCGGGTCGTAGTTCTTGTACACGCGGTGGCCGAAGCCCATCAGCTTGACGTTCGAGTTCTTGTCCTTGACCTTCTTGATGAACTCGCCGATCTTCTCCACGCCACCTTCCTTCTGGATGTCGTAGAGCATGTTCAGCGCCGCTTCGTTGGCGCCGCCGTGGGCAGGGCCCCAGAGGCAGGCCACGCCGGCCGCGATGGCCGCGAAGGGGTTCGTGCCCGACGAGCCGCACAGGCGCACCGTCGAGGTCGAGGCGTTCTGCTCGTGGTCTGCGTGCAGGATGAAGATGCGGTCGAGCGCGCGCTCGAGCACCGGGTTCACCTTGTATTCCTCGCACGGCGTGGCGAACATCATGTGCAGGAAGTTGCCTGCATAGCTGAGTTCGTTCTTCGGGTACATGTACGGCTGGCCGATCGTGTACTTGTAGGCCATGGCCACGAGCGTGGGCATCTTCGCGATCAGGCGGATCGCGGCGATCTCGCGGTGCTCGGGATTGTTGATGTCCGTGCTGTCGTGATAGAAGGCCGACAGGGCGCCCACCAGGCCGGTCATGATGGCCATCGGGTGCGCGTCGCGGCGGAAGCCGCGCAGGAAGAACTGCATCTGCTCGTTGACCATCGTGTGGTTGGTCACGAGCTTCGTGAAGTTGGCCTTCTTGGCTGCGTCCGGCAGTTCACCGTACAGCAGCAGGTGGCAGGTCTCGAGGAAGTCGCAGTTGGTCGCGAGCTGCTCGATGGGGTAGCCGCGGTACAGCAGCTCGCCCTTGTCGCCATCGATGTACGTGATGGCCGACTGGCAGGCGGCGGTCGACATGAAGCCCGGGTCGTACGTGAACATGCCGGTCTGCGCATACAGCTTGCGGATATCGATCACGTCGGGGCCGACGGTGCCCTTGTAGATCGGCAGTTCGACGCTGTCGCCGCCGTTGCTGAACGACAGCGTGGCCTTGGTATCGGATGCTTTCATTTCGGTTTACTTTCAGAGGTGGATTCAGGACGAAGGAGAAATTGCAGGGCGCTGCGCGCCGTCGGTGCGCATGAGCTGCAGCAATGCGACCACCTCGGCCCCGGCCCATTCGGGCTCGGGCTCCTTTCTGCGAAGAAGGAGGTCGAGGAGGTCGTTGTCCGACAGGTCCATCAATGTCTCCATCGCTCCCGCCTGACCCACGGTCATGCGGGATTCGTGCCGCTCGAAGAAGCGGGCGATGAACAGGTCGTTCTCGAGCAGCCCGCGCCGGCAGCGCCATTTGAGCTTGCTCAGCGCGCGTTCGCTGAGCAGCTCCCGGGAGTCGGCGACGGGTTGCATGGTGACTTTCTGAAGAACTGCTGGACCGCGGGGCTCAGATGGCGCGACGCACCATCAATTCCTTGATCTTGCCGATGGCCTTGGTCGGGTTCAGGCTCTTGGGGCACACGTCCACGCAGTTCATGATCGTGTGGCAGCGGAAGAGGCGGTATGGGTCTTCCAGGTTGTCCAGGCGCTCGGCGGTGGCTTCGTCGCGGCTGTCGGCGATGAAGCGGTAGGCCTGCAGCAGGCCGGCGGGGCCGACGAACTTGTCGGGGTTCCACCAGAAGCTCGGGCAGCTCGTGGAGCAGCTCGCGCAAAGGATGCACTCGTACAGGCCGTTGAGCTCTTCTCGCTCCTCGGGCGACTGCAGGCGTTCCTTCTCGGGCGGCACGCTGTCGTTCTGCAGGTAGGGCTTGATCGAGTTGTACTGCTTGAAGAACTGGGTCATGTCCACGATCAGGTCGCGGATGACGGGCAGGCCCGGCAGCGGCTTGAGCACCACGGTGCCCTTGAGCGTGTTCATGTTGGTCAGGCAGGCCAGGCCGTTCTTGCCGTTGATGTTCATCGCATCGGAGCCGCAGACGCCTTCGCGGCACGAGCGGCGGAACGACAGCGTCGGGTCTTGCGCCTTGAGCTTCATGAGCGCGTCGAGCAGCATGCGCTCGTGGCCGTCGAGTTCGATCTCGACCGTCTGCATGTAGGGCTTGGCGTCCTTGTCCGGGTCGTAGCGGTAAATCTGGAATGTGCGCTTCATCGTAGTGACCTTGTGAATGCTTTGTGTGAGCTGGCTGTGAGCCGCTCGCTTAGAACGTGCGGACCTTCGGCGGAACCGAGGCCACGGTGAGCGGCTGCAGCTTGACCGGCTTGTACGAGAGGCGGTTGTCGGCGCTGTACCAGAGCGTGTGCTTCATCCAGTTGGCGTCGTCGCGGCCCAGCGGTGCGACCGGATCGTCGGCCGGGCGCTCGTAGTCTTCCACGGTGTGGGCACCGCGGCATTCCTTGCGGGCAGCAGCCGAGACCATGGTGGCCTGCGCCACTTCGATCAGGTTGTCGACTTCCAGGGCTTCGATGCGGGCGGTGTTGAACACCTTCGACTTGTCCTTCAGGCCGATGGCCTTGACGCGCTCGCGCACGGCGGCGATCTTGACCACGCCTTCGTCCATCGAGGCCTGCTTGCGGAACACGGCGGCATGCTGCTGCATGACGGCGCGGATCTCGCCGGCCACGTCCTGCGCGTACTCGCCGCCGGTGGAGGCCTCGAGGCGATTCAGGCGCTCCAGCGTGCGGTCGGCCGCGTCGTTGGGCAGGGGCTTGTGTTCCTTGAGCTTGTCGGCGAACTCGACGATGTGGTTGCCGGCGGCACGGCCGAACACCAGCAGGTCGAGCAGCGAGTTGGTGCCCAGGCGGTTGGCGCCGTGCACGCTCACGCAGGAGCATTCGCCGACGGCGTAGAGGCCGTTCACCACGGCGCTGTTGTCCTCGCCCTTCTGCACCACGACCTGGCCGTGGATGTTGGTGGGGATGCCGCCCATCTGGTAGTGGATGGTCGGCACGACGGGAATCGGTTCCTTCGTGATGTCGACGTTGGCGAAGTTGACGCCGATCTCGTACACCGAGGGCAGGCGCTTGTGGATGGTGTCCGCGCCAAGGTGATCGAGCTTGAGCAGCACGTAGTCCTTGTTGGGACCGCAGCCGCGGCCTTCCTTGATTTCCTGGTCCATCGAGCGCGAGACGAAGTCGCGCGGCGCCAGGTCCTTCAGCGTGGGCGCATAGCGCTCCATGAAGCGTTCGCCGTTGCTGTTCAGCAGGATCGCGCCTTCGCCTCGGCAGCCTTCGGTCAGCAGCACGCCCGCGCCGGCCACGCCGGTCGGATGGAACTGCCAGAACTCCATGTCCTGCAGCGGGATGCCCGAGCGCGCGGCCATGCCGAGGCCGTCGCCGGTGTTGATGAAGGCGTTGGTCGAAGCCTGGAAGATGCGGCCAGCGCCGCCGGTGGCCAGCAGCACGGTCTTGGCCTGCAGGATGTGCAGGTCGCCGGTTTCCATTTCGAGCGCGGTCACGCCGACCACGTCGCCTTCCTCGTCGCGGATGAGGTCGAGCGCCATCCATTCGACGAAGAACTGGGTGCGTGCCTCGACGTTCTTCTGGTAGAGCGTGTGCAGCATCGCGTGGCCGGTGCGGTCGGCCGCGGCGCAGGCGCGCTGCACGGGCTTCTCGCCGTAGTTGGCCGTGTGGCCGCCGAACGGACGCTGGTAGATGGTGCCGTCGGGGTTGCGGTCGAAGGGCATGCCGAAGTGCTCGAGCTCGTACACGACCTTCGGTGCTTCGCGGCACATGAACTCGATCGCGTCCTGGTCACCGAGCCAGTCGGAGCCCTTGATCGTGTCGTAGAAGTGGTAGTGCCAGTTGTCCTCGCTCATGTTGCCGAGCGACGCACCCACGCCGCCTTGCGCGGCGACGGTGTGCGAGCGGGTCGGGAACACCTTGGAGAGCACGGCCACGTTGAGGCCGGCACGTGCGAGTTGCAGCGAGGCGCGCATGCCGGAGCCGCCGGCACCGACGATCACGACGTCGAACTTGCGCTTGGTGATTTTTTCTTTTGTGTAGGTCATGGTGGGTCAGATCTTCCAAAGCACTTGAATGGCCCAACCCGCACACCCGACAAGCCAGACGATGGTGAAAACTTGCAGCACGAGACGGATGGCGACGGGCTGGACGTAGTCCATCCACACGTCGCGCATGCCGACCCATACGTGGTAGAGCAGGGCGACGATCACGGAGAAGGTCAGGACCTTCATCCACTGCGCGGCGAAGATGCCGGCC
Source organism: Variovorax sp. 350MFTsu5.1 (assembly GCF_048302515.1). Taxonomy (NCBI): domain Bacteria; kingdom Pseudomonadati; phylum Pseudomonadota; class Betaproteobacteria; order Burkholderiales; family Comamonadaceae; genus Variovorax; species Variovorax sp. 350MFTsu5.1. The sequence continues at coordinate 1,862,430 of NZ_CP157620.1, forward strand.
CACAGGTCGTAGCCGATGGGGCCGCGGGTGAAGATCAGCTGCGCGAGCAGGATGATCGTGAAGAGCGCCATCAGGCAACCCGTGATGCGCTGGCTGAGCCAGTCGCGCAGACCGTAGTGGGCGCCGACGACGACGCGCTTGGAGCCGTAATTCACAGACATGGTTGGCTCCTTCTCAGTACAGGCCGAACAGCTTGGCGCCGAGCGCCAGCGTGAGAATGACGCTCGCGGCCAGCGTGAAGATGGCGGAGCTGTTGCCGAACTCCTTGTTCACCGCGGAGTGGCTCACGTCCATCCAGAGGTGGCGCAGGCCGGCGATGAAGTGGTGCAGGTAGGCCCAGATGAGCGCGAGCGCCACGAGCTTGAAGAACCACCCCGGAACGAAACCAAGGCCGCTGTTGAAGGCGGCCTTGAAGCGGGCGAACGAATAGTCGGAGGACAGCGAGGTGTCGAACATCCAGATGATGAACGGCATCAGCAGGAACATCAGCACGCCGCTGACGCGGTGCAGGATCGACACGATGCCGGCCGGCGGAAGCCGGTAGGTGGTCAGGTCGGTGAAGGCGTTGATGTTGCGGAATTCGCGACGCTTGGGCCGGGGAGGAGTTGCAAGCTCTGTCATTGGGGGATGGCTTTCGTGGCTTTTGTGACTTGTTGGCTTGTTGCTTGTTCTGAGAGCGAACGCTTTTGTTTCTTATGGGAAGTGCAAACAACGCAAAATTCTATTGCAATGCACCATCGCGCTGCGGACGCATGCGAGTCACTGCACCGTTGCAGTCGGATGCTATTGACTTCGTAGCGCAATGCTCACGTTGCATGCGCGCGCTGGCGCACCTGTGTTCGGCGTTCATCTGCATCGCGGTCAGCCCAGCTGGTTCCTGTAATGGTGCGTGTCGGTGCGATAGAGGCCGCGGCGCAGCTCCATCGGCGTGTCATGGTAGGTGTGCGCCACGCGTTCCACGCTCAGCAGGGGCATCTGCGGCGGCACGTCGAGCAGCGCGGCCTGTTCGGCATCGGGCAGCACGGCGCGGATCTTTTCTTCCGCGCGCACCATGCGCACGCCGAACTCGGTTTCGAAGAGCGCGTACATCGGGCCGGGCCATGCGCGCAGCCGCTCGGCGGTGAGTCCCTTGAAGGGCGCGCCGGGCAGCCAGAGGTCTTCGAGGATGGTGGGCACGCCGCCGTAGGCAAGTACGCGGCGTACCTGCAGCACGGCGTCGGCGGTGCGCAGGCCGAGCGCGCGCGCCACGTCGGCCGACGCGCGCAGGCGCTTGCAGTCGACGATGGTGCGAACGGCCGGGCCCTCGGTGCTCGGGTCGCCCTCGTCGGGCACGAGCTTGAGGAAGCGGTATTGCACATGCTGCTCGGCATGCGTGGCGACGAAGGTGCCCTTGCCCTGGCGGCGCACCACGAGGTTCTCGGCCGCGAGCTCGTCGATGGCCTTGCGCACCGTGCCCTGGCTCACGCGGTAGCGCACCGCCAGGTCCATCTCGCTGGGGATGGGCTCGCCCGGCTTCCACTCGCCCGCCTGCAGGCTCTGCAGGATCAGGGTCTTGATCTGCTGGTAGAGCGGACTGAAGGACGGCGTCGCGGGCTCGTCGAATGGGGTGGGCGTGTTCATGGCAGCGGTGGGGTGCGCCTTGGCGGACCCCGAGAGGATATCTTATATAAGACATAAGACGGGGCTCATCGAATCGGCTTAAAATGCTGCCGGTCTCGCGCTGCGGGAAGGTATTTCATCCCGCAGAACCCCTGGCGCCCCACGAGAGCGCCGACACCGTTTCATTACCTTCTGGAGTCTTCCCATGAGCAAAAAGCCCGTCCGCGTTGCCGTCACCGGTGCCGCCGGTCAAATCGGTTACGCCCTGCTGTTCCGTATCGCCTCCGGTGAAATGCTCGGCAAAGACCAGCCGGTCATCCTGCAACTGCTCGAGATCCCCGACGAGAAGGCCCAGAAGGCGCTCAAGGGCGTGATCATGGAGCTCGAAGACTGCGCCTTCCCGCTGCTGGCCGGCGTGATTCCCACCGGCGACCCGCTGGTGGCCTTCAAGGACGCCGACTACGCCCTGCTGGTCGGTGCCCGTCCCCGCGGCCCCGGCATGGAGCGCGCCGACCTGCTGGCTGCCAACGCCCAGATCTTCACGGCGCAGGGCAAGGCGCTCGACCAGGTCGCCAGCCGCGACGTCAAGGTGCTCGTGGTCGGCAACCCCGCCAACACCAACGCCTACATCGCCATGAAGAGCGCGCCCAGCCTGCCGCGCGAGAACTTCACCGCCATGCTGCGCCTGGACCACAACCGCGCCGCCAGCCAGATCGCCGCCAAGACCGGCACCGCAGTGGGCGACATCGAGAAGCTCACCGTCTGGGGCAACCACTCGCCCACGATGTACGCCGACTACCGCTTCGCCACCGTCGGCGGCAAGGGCGTCAAGGACCTGATCAACGACCAGGTCTGGAATGCCGACACCTTCCTGCCCACAGTGGGCAAGCGCGGCGCCGCCATCATTGAAGCCCGCGGCCTGTCGTCGGCTGCCTCGGCCGCCAACGCAGCCATCGACCACATGCGCGACTGGGCCCTGGGCTCCAACGGCAAATGGGTCACCATGGGCGTGCCCTCCAACGGCGAATACGGCATTCCGAAGGACGTGATCTTCGGCTTCCCGGTCACCACCGAGAACGGCAAGTACAAGATCGTCGAAGGCCTGGACATCGACGCATTCAGCCAGGAACGCATCAACAAGACGCTGAAGGAACTGCAGGACGAGCAGGCCGGCGTCGCCCACCTGCTGTAAGCCGCTGCAGACCAGCATGCTCGACTGGAACCCCGCGCTCTACCGCCGCTACGAGGACGAGCGCACCCGTCCCGCGCAGGAACTCCTCGCGCGGGTGCCGCTGACCGAGGCGGCACGCGTGGTCGACCTCGGCTGCGGCCCGGGCAACTCCACCGAACTGCTGGTCAACCGGTTCCCGAAGGCGCGAGTCCTCGGGACCGACAACTCCGAAGCCATGCTGGTCAGCGCGCGCGAGCGGCTGCCGCAGGCGCGCTTCGAGCTGAGCGACATCGCGACCTGGGCGCCGCGATCGAAAGAAGAAGCGCCCGACCTCATCTATGCCAACGCGTCCCTGCAATGGGTGCCCGATCACGAGAAGCTGATCCCGCGCCTGTTCGACGCGCTGGCGCCGGGTGGCGTGCTCGCCATCCAGATGCCCGACAACCGCCAGGAGCCCACGCACCGCCTGATGCGCGCGCTCGCGGCCGAGGCGCCGTGGGCCGAACCCATCGGCGACGCCGACAGGCTGCGCACGCTGCTGCTCGACCTGCGCGGCTACTACGACCTGCTGGCGCCGCTCGCGCCGCACGTCGATGTGTGGCACACCATCTACCAGCACCGCATGGCCGATGCGGCCTCCATCGTCGAATGGGTGCGCGGCACCGGCCTGAAACCCTTCGTCGACCGCCTCCCGCCCGACCTGCAGGCGAGTTACCTCGCCGAATACCAGCGGCGCGTGGACGAGGCGTACCCGGTGCGCACCGACGGCAAGCGCCTGCTGGCCTTTCCGCGCATGTTCATCGTTGCGCAGAAGAGCGGAAAGAACGACAAGGCATGACGAAGACGGCCCACCCCGCTGAAGTGCTGCCCGGCGCACAGGCCGGCGCGGTGGCGCTGCCCGTTTGCGACCACTACAGCGGCGTCGAGGCCCGCATGAAGAAGAGCCTCGCGCTCCAGGCCGAGATGGCCGAGGAGTTCGGCGCCTGCGTGTTCGACGTCACCCTCGACTGCGAAGACGGCGCTCCCGTGGGCGGCGAGGCCGATCACGCAGCGCTCGTCACCGAGCTCGCGCTGGCGGCGAAGCCCGGCATGCGCGTCGGCGTGCGCGTGCATCCGGTCGACCACCCGGCCTTCGCGGGCGACGTGGTCACCATCGCCGGCCGCGCCGGCTCGCGCCTGAGCCACCTGATGGTGCCCAAGGTCGAATCGGTGGCCGATGTGCATCAGGCTGTAGCTGCCCTCGACGCGGCGGATGCCGGCGAGCTGCCGCTGCACGTGCTGATCGAATCGCCGCTGGCGGTGCACAACGCCTTCGAGATTGCCGCGCATCCGCGCGTGCAGTCGCTGAGCTTCGGGCTCATGGATTTCGTCTCGGCGCATGCCGGCGCCATCCCGGCCGACGGCATGGGCGCGGCAGGGCAGTTCAGCCACCCGCTGGTGGTGCGCGCCAAGCTGGCCATCGCCTCGGCCGCGCACGCCTACGGCAAGGTGCCGTCGCACTGCGTGGTCACCGAGTTCAACGACGCCGGCGCCATGCGTACGGCGGCCCGCAGGGCGGCCACTGAATTCGGCTACACGCGCATGTGGAGCATCCATCCGAACCAGATCCGGCCCATCCTCGAAGCCTTCGCGCCGGACGAGTCGCAGATTCAAATTGCCACAAAAATCCTTGTAAAGGCGGCCGCCGCGGATTGGGCTCCGACACAAATTGATGGCACATTGCACGACCGCGCGAGCTACCGCCATTTCTGGCAGGTACTGACGCGTGCCCACGCAACAGGGCGCGCGTTGCCCTCCGAGGCGAAAGCCTGGTTTGCATTCGCGGCCTCCTGAAACGAAACCTTCGAACCCAGCCTCAAGGAAACCCACACATGAAGAAAATTGCCCTGATCGCCGCTGTCGCCCTGGCACTGCCGCTCGCGGCCGTGGCACAGAGCACGACGCCGGCCAAGCCCGCGGCCAAGGCCGAGACGACGAAGAAGGCGCCCCCGAAGCGCCAGGTCACCCGCAAGGCCGCCAAGGCGGTGGAAGAAGTCACGCCGATCAGCGATGACACCAACATCGTCCTCAGCGACGCCGATCTCGAAGTCGCCAAGCGCGTGTCGCTCGGCAAGGCCCAGTGCGAACTCGGCGCCGACGTGACCGTCACGGCCGACGAGAAGAAGCCCGGCTTCTTCACCGTCAGCACGAAGGGCCAGAAGTACCGCATGCACCCGGTCGAAAGCCGCACCGGCGCCATCCGCCTCGAAGACCCGCGCGCCGGCGCCATGTGGCTCCAGCTCGGCAACAAGTCGATGCTGATGAACCAGAAGGCCGGCCTGCGCATCGCCGACGAATGCCAGACCGAAGCCCAGATCGCGTTTGCCGCAGAAATGAAGAAGAACCCGCCCAAGGCCCTGTTCGACGGCGCCGACGGCGAGAAGAAGTAAGCGTCCCTACCCCGGTGGGGTGCGGCGCGGCTCTTGCTTGACCGCCGGAGCCGCCCCGCATGCCCGCCAGCCCAGTTTCCGGAGAAAAGAAGATGTTGCAAGCCTACGTTGACCATGTTGCCGAACGCGCCGCGCTCGGTATCCCGCCGCTGCCCCTGAGCGCGAAGCAGACCTCTGAAGCGATCGAGCTCCTCAAGAGCGCGAACGCGAAGGACGGCGCCTTCCTGCTGGACCTGCTCACCCACCGCGTGCCTGCCGGCGTCGACGACGCCGCCAAGGTCAAGGCGAGCTACCTCGCGGCCGTGGCCCACGGCACCGAGAAGAGCGAGTTCATTTCGCGCGCCCGCGCCACCGAACTGCTCGGCACCATGCTCGGCGGCTACAACATCAGCCCCCTGATCGACCTGCTCGACGACGCCGAAGTCGGCGCCGTGGCGGCCGATGGCCTGAAGAAGACCCTGCTGATGTTCGACCAGTTCCACGACGTCAAGGAAAAGGCCGACAAGGGCAATGCCCACGCCAAGGGCGTGCTGCAGAGCTGGGCCGATGCCGAGTGGTTCACCAGCCGTCCCGAAGTGCCGCAGAGCCTGACCATCACGGTCTTCAAGGTTCCCGGCGAAACCAACACCGACGACCTCTCGCCCGCGCCCGACGCCACCACGCGTCCCGACATCCCGATGCACGCGCTGGCCATGCTCAAGAACAAGCGTGAAGGCACCGCATTCCAGCCCGAGGAAGACGGCAAGCGCGGCCCGGTCAAGTTCATCGAGTCGCTCAAGGACAAGGGCCACCAGGTCGCCTACGTCGGCGACGTGGTCGGCACCGGCTCCAGCCGCAAGTCGGCCACCAACTCGGTGCTGTGGTTCACGGGCGAAGACATCCCCTTCATTCCCAACAAGCGCTTCGGCGGCGTGTGCCTTGGCACGAAGATCGCCCCGATCTTCTACAACACCATGGAAGACGCGGGCGCGCTGCCCATCGAGCTCGACGTGAGCCAGATGGACACCGGCGACGTCGTCGAACTGCGCCCCTATGAAGGCAAGGCGCTGAAGGACGGCAAGGTCATCGCCGAATTCAAGGTCAAGAGCGACGTGCTGTTCGACGAAGTGCGCGCCGGCGGCCGCATTCCGCTGATCATCGGCCGCGGCCTGACGGCCAAGGCGCGCGAGGCCCTGGGCCTGCCCGCATCGACGCTGTTCCGCCTGCCGCAAAGCCCGGTCGACACCAAGAAGGGCTTCTCGCTGGCGCAGAAGATGGTCGGCCGCGCCTGCGGCCTGCCTGAAGGCCAGGGCGTGCGCCCCGGCACGTACTGCGAACCCAAGATGACCTCGGTCGGCTCGCAGGACACCACCGGCCCGATGACGCGCGACGAGCTGAAGGACCTGGCCTGCCTGGGCTTCTCGGCCGACCTCGTGATGCAGTCGTTCTGCCACACCGCCGCCTATCCGAAGAAGGTGGACGTGAAGATGCACCACGAGCTGCCCGACTTCATCAGCACCCGCGGCGGCGTCTCGCTGCGCCCGGGCGACGGCGTGATCCACTCCTGGCTCAACCGCCTGCTGACGCCCGACACCGTGGGCACCGGCGGCGACAGCCACACCCGCTTCCCGATCGGCATCAGCTTCCCGGCCGGCTCGGGCCTCGTGGCCTTCGCCGCCGCCACCGGCGTGATGCCGCTGGACATGCCCGAATCGGTGCTCGTGCGCTTCAAGGGCAAGATGCAGCCCGGCGTCACGCTGCGCGACCTGGTCAACGCGATTCCGCTGTACGCCATCAAGTCCGGCCTGCTGACGGTCGAGAAGAAGGGCAAGAAGAACATCTTCTCGGGCCGCATCCTCGAGATCGAGGGCCTGCCCGACCTGAAGGTGGAACAGGCCTTCGAGCTGAGCGACGCCTCGGCCGAACGCTCGGCTGCCGGCTGCACGGTGCACCTGAACAAGGAACCGATCATCGAGTACATCAACAGCAACATCACGCTGATGAAGTGGATGATCGCCGAGGGCTATGCCGACGCCCGCACGCTGCAGCGCCGCATCGCCGCGCAGGAAGCCTGGCTGAAGGACCCGCAGCTGCTCAAGGGCGACGACGACGCCGAATACGCGGCCGTCATCGAGATCGACCTGGCCGACATCCACGAGCCGATCGTGGCCTGCCCGAACGACCCCGACGACGTGAAGACGCTGTCGGACGTGGCCGGCGCCAAGATCGACGAAGTGTTCATCGGTTCGTGCATGACCAACATCGGCCACTTCCGCGCTGCGTCGAAGCTGCTGGAAGGCAAGCGCGACATCCCGGTCAAGCTGTGGATCGCGCCCCCGACCAAGATGGACGCGCAGCAGCTCACCGAGGAAGGCCACTACGGCGTGTTCGGCAATGCCGGCGCCCGCACCGAGATGCCCGGCTGCTCGCTGTGCATGGGCAACCAGGCACAGGTGCGCGAAGGCGCCACCGTGATGTCGACCAGCACCCGCAACTTCCCGAACCGCCTGGGCAAGAACACCAATGTGTACCTGGGCTCGGCGGAGCTGGCTTCCATCTGCTCGAAGCTCGGACGCATCCCGACGCGCGAGGAGTACATGGCCGACATCGGCGTGATCAACAGCAACGGCGACAAGATCTACCAGTACCTGAACTTCGACAAGATCGAGGACTACAAGGGCGTGGCGGATACGGTCGCGGCCTGATGGCTCTCCCGGGGTGATCTGCGGATCGCCCGATGAAACGAGCCCCGCAAGCCTCGCTTCTGCGGGGCTTTTTCTTTTTCAGGGCGAAGGCTGGTTGGGCTGCAGGTACTCCTGCCCCGTGAGCACCATCGCCGCGCCGGCCGGGCCGCCCACCGCATGGGGCAGGGCGTTCAGCAGCGAGTTCGCGAAGTCGCCGCGGTACAGCTTGGCGCCCTGGTGGGAGAGGTTGGAGTTGGCGTCGATATAGATCGACTCGCCCAGCCCCGTCCAAAGGTGGCAGAAGCCGTAGTCCTCCGACAGGTAGCGCCGCGTCTGCGGATCGACCATGACGTCGAAGAAGCGGTAGTGCAGGCCCAGGTCGGCCTCGCCGATGCTGTCGGGCACGTAGCGCAGCTCGGGGTAGCTCGCTATCAGCCGCTCGAACACCCGGCGCCTGATCACCATGAAGCCGGTCGGCGCCTCGGTCATCTTCATGAAGCCGTCGGGCTGCACCTCCAGTTCGACCCGCGAGGTGGTCGCGGATGCCTGGGCGTTGACCGTGTAGCGGGTGAAGGTGGACTCGAACTGCTGCTGCGTCGTGCCAGCGGCTACGCCGCCTTCGGGCCAGTTCTCCCGCTTCAGCGGGTAGACCCCCGCCGCGACGTCGTAGCCCGACAGCAGCAGGCGGAAGGCCGCCTGCGCCGAGAAGCCGATGTCGGCGTCGACCCAGAAAAGGTGCGTCCACTGCGGATTGGCCAGGAACTGGGCCACGCAGTTGTTCCGCGCGCGCGTCACCAGGCTCTCGCCCTGGTGCGTGAACACCTGCAGCCGCATGCCGGCACGCTCGGCCTGCACGGCGAAGTTCAGCATCGAGTTGACGTAGTTCAGGAAGACCTTGCCGTCGTGGCTTGGCGTCACGATCACTGGGAAGAACTGCCGGAGTTCGGATGGATCGAGCATGTCGGTTCGTTCGCTTGTCGTTGGCCGGGTGACTGCCGGGCTTATCGGGCCGCGCGCCGCATCAGGCCGAGCAGCAGGGTGTCGTAGACCTCGGTGGCCGCGGCGTTGCCGGGAAGGTAGCGGCCGATCAGGCTGCGCTGGCGCTCGCGGTATGCGCCGGCCTGCGCGTCGTGCGTGTCGATGGCCTCGACCACGCGGGTGCTGGCGCCGGACACGTCGTTGCCCTGGTAGTAGTAGCCCAGGTCCGCGCACAGGTGGGCGTTGTGCACCAGCGGGTAGCCCTGCCAGCAGGTCTCCAGGTAAAAGTAGTTCAGCGGGTTCTCCCACTGGTGCGAGACCACGATGTCGGTGTTCTGCGCGAGGAACACGGGCGTTTCGTGCCGGCCCAGGAAGACCGCCTTGTGCTGGCGCACCAGGTCGAGCTGGTTCATCAGCATGATGAACTCCATGTTTTCCTTCGCCAGCCGCTCGGCGTTGGTGACCTGCAGCAGCGCGATGGCCTCGGGCCGCGCCCGGTAGGCCAGCTCGGCGATCAGCACCGGGTAGAGGCAGAACTTCACCACGTTGATGTTCGGCTCCATCACGCTCAACCGGCGCGGGCCGGCCTTCGGCTGGTAGACGCCGGTATCGGGCAGGCCGCGCGTGCGCTCGTCCAGGAACACCGGACTCCACACGAAGGGCACCGGGCGCGCATCGGCCCGGCGCAGCACCTCGAAGTACGGCTGGCTGATGTTGGCCACCTGCGGAACCATCCAGATGTCGTCGTAGCGCTGGTTGACGAACAGGTTCTGTCCCCAGAGCGGCTTGCTGAACAGCATCGCCTCCATGGCGTGCACATATTCGAAGCCGCAGCAGTACGACACCAGCCGCGCGCCGCGCTGCTTGAGGTAGTCGGTCTGCGCCGCGTCGATCTGGCCTCCGAGCTCGATCAGCACGTCCACGCTGTCCTTGGCCGCCTCGAAGGTCACGGTGGGCCAGCGTGACTGGTCCCAGGGCAGGGCCTGGGTGATCGGGACGGCCGTGGTGTTAACGAGCACTACCGAGGCCACGGTCGGGCAGTGCTTCAGCGCTTCCGCCAGGAACACGGCGTTCTGCTTGATCCCGTTGTTCCACAGCGTTTCGGCCTCGTGATGGAGGCCGATGGTGATTCCGATGCGCAGCCTTGGGGCGAGAGACATTTGAATTGTTTCTTAAATGTTAATTGCCGGAGGTGGGCTCATTTGCGTGAAAAAAGTCACGAGGCTTGCTATTGGGTCGTGATCAATTTCACGATTTTAATTTCACAGCAGACCTTTGCATTCAAAGAAACCGAAAAGCGAACCGCTGTGCGGCATCGCCGAGAACGCCTGGAAAAGACCGCCAGATGGGAGGTGTTCGATGCAAATGAATGGAATTGGACGTCTGCATGGCTTCAATTGGAACCCTGTTTCAACGTTCGACGACCGCTTCTGGCATGCAAGAGAGGACGCTTTTTGAAATTTTTGTGAACTAAATCATCAGAGTCGATTTTGAAGAATGCTGCGGTGCATCGGAAATGTAAACAACTCCGTACATTCCACCATTCTTGTAATTGAGGTGCCGTATTGAGCGCCTCCGCGATGGAGCCTGAGGCAGGAAGCATCGCATTTCCGCTATCCGAATCCGTCCACACCGCGAGCCGAAAGTCACATGAACAAGTCTTACAGAAGCATATGGAATGAATCCCTTGGCGCCTGGGTGGCGGCATCGGAGATCACCTCGGCGCGCGGCAAGCGAAGCGGTTCCAGCGTGACCGCCACGGTCGCGGCGATCGGTCTGGCGATCGCCTCCATGGCCTTTGGCCCGCATGCGGGGGCCTCGGTGCTCGGGCCGTCGGGCACCTGCGTGACCGGCGGCGGCACCGGCCCCGATGGCACGACGGCGTACGGGGCGACCGTCGCCCCGGTCGATGGCTCGGGCGTGTGGTCGACGGTCGCCGGCTGTTCCTCGAACGGCGGCAACTTCCTGGGCGTGACGACGATCGGCTCCTTCACGACCGCCCAGGGCGCGGGCGCCACGGCCATCGGCATGGCGGCGGTGGCCAACAAGCTCGCCACCGCGCTGGGCCACCAGGCCCAGGCCACCGGCATCACGAGCCTGGCCGCCGGCTTCAATGCACGCAGCGCCGGCGACAACAGCACCGCCCTCGGTTCCGCCGCCAATGCGATCGGCACCAGCAGCGTGGCCGTGGGCAACGCTGCCAGTGCGCAGGGCGTCAACGGCATCGCCATTGGACTGAATGCCAATGCCGCCAGTGTCGGTTCCAGCAACCTGGCCATCGGCTGGGGCGCCAACGCGAGCGGCACTGCGGCCTCCCTGGGCGACTCGACCGCGATCGGCACGGGCGCCAAGGCCACGGGGCAGGATTCGACCGCCGTCGGCGGCCAGACCTCGGCCACCGCCACGAACACGCTGGCCATCGGCAACAACGGCACCAGCGCCACCGCGCAGGGCGCGACCGCGTTCGGCGTGGGCGCCAAGGCCTCCGGCCAGAACTCGCTCGCAGCCGGCAACGGGACCACGGCATCGAGCACCGGTTCCATCGCCATCGGCAGCAATGCCAGCGGCGTCGCCAATTCCGCGGCGACCGACGGCATCGCCATCGGCGGCCAGTCCAACGTGGCGGCGGCTGCGACTTCGGGTATCGCGGTCGGCCGCGGCGCCGTGGTGAACAGCGTTTCCGGCATTGCGCAGGGCGACGGCGCCAACGTTGCCGCGAGTTCCAATGGCGGTGTCGCCATCGGCGCCAGTTCCAAGGTTTCCGGAACGAACACCGTTGCGATCGCCAGCGGTGCCAACGCCAGCGGCGCCAGCGCGACGGCCATCGGCAACAACGCCAACGCAGCTGCCGCGAGCGCGGTGGCGGTCGGCTCCAGCGCGGCAGGCCTGGGCAACAGCTCCGTCGCGGTGGGCAACACCGCCCTGGCCAGGGCCGACGGCTCCATCGCCATCGGCAAGAACGCCGCCATCGGCTCCAACACCGACGTCAACTCAGTGGCCATCGGCACCAACGCCAACAGCTGGGGCGGCAGCATCGCGCTGGGCACCGGCGCATCCGCCGACCAGTTCGGCGTCTCGGCCCAGAACGCGGGCATCGCCATCGGCGGCAACGCCGCGACGGACGACCGCTCGACCCGCAGCATCGCGATCGGCAACGGCGCATCGGTCAAGCCGCCGAACACGACCTCGGTGGTCGATGCGACGCTCGCCCTCGGCGTCAACGCACTCGGCTCTGGCTCGAACGCAGTGGCCATCGGCACGGCCACCGCAGCCAGCGGCGCAGGCTCGACCGCCATCGGCGGCAACGCCACCGGCGGCGCAGCCGCAGCGGCCGCCGACTCCATCGCCATCGGCGGTCAGTCTTCGGTGGTTTCGACCGCCACTTCGGGCATCGCGCTCGGCCGCGGCGCAGTGGTCAACGGCGCCTTCGGCATCGCTCAGGGCGATGGCGTGATCAGCGGCGCCACGGGCCAGAACGTGGCGATCGGCTCCAGCGGCACCACCGCCAACAGCGGCTCGGCCACGGGTGGCGCAGTCGCCATCGGGCGCGGCCAGAAGGCCACGGGCAATGGCGCCGTGGCCATCGGCGATCCCAACACCGCCAACGGCACCGGCGCCGTGGTGTTGGGTGCCGACAGCACGGCCGCAGGCGACGCCGCCGGCACGACCGCCGCGAACGGCGCGGTGGCCATCGGCAACGCCAACAACGCGATCGGCCAGGGCGCCGTCGCAATGGGCAACAACACCAACGCGATCGGCGCAGGCACGGTCGCCCTCGGCGACAGCTCGCGCGCAACGGCCCTGGGTGCCGTCGCGCTCGGCAGCAGCGCAAGCGCCGTCCAGGACTCGACGGCCATCGGCCGGAACGCCAACGCTTCCGCCGTGGCATCCATCGCAATCGGCGTGAACGGCTTCGCGGCGCAACAGTCCGTCGCGCTCGGCAACAACACCACCGCAACCGGCCAGTCGGCGGTGGCGCTGGGCGATACGGCCAACGCATCGGCCCAGCAGGCCCTGGCGATCGGTGCCGGTGCGCTCGCGTCGAACACGCGCACGGTGGCCATCGGCACGCTGGCCAACGCGGCTGGCGCCAATGCCGTGGCCATCGGCTACAAGGCCATCGCGCAGTACGCCAACGCCGTGGCCATCGGCAACGGCAGCGTGACGGGCGCGGCCGCCCCGACCGGCGCCGCCTACATGACCGGCCAGACGGCCAACGGCGGCGAAGTCTCGTTCGGCGGCGGCACGGCCGCGACCAACCGCCGCATCACCAACCTGGCCGACGGCGCCGCGCCCACCGACGCCGTGACCGTCGCGCAGCTGAGCACCACCGCATCGAGCCTTTCCACCGGCCTGAGCACCACCAACAGCAGCCTGGCCAGCCTCTCGACCTCGACCTCGACCGGCCTGAGCACCACGAACAGCTCGGTCGCAAGCCTGTCGACCTCGACCTCCACGGGCATCGTCAGCCTCTCGACCGGCCTGAGCACGACCAACAGCACCGTCAGCAGCCTGTCGACCTCGACTTCCACGGGGCTCAGCACCGCGACCAGCCGGATCAACAGCCTGTCGACCTCCACCTCGACGGGGCTGAGCACCGCCACCAGCAGCATCGGCAGCCTGTCGACTTCGACCTCGACCGGCCTGAGCACGGCCACGAGCAGCATCGGCAGCCTGTCCACGTCGGCTTCGACCGGCATCAGCAGCCTGTCGACTTCGACGTCGACCGGCCTGAGCACCACCAACAGTTCCGTTGCGAGCCTGTCGACCTCGACCTCCACGGGTTTGAGCACCGCGACAAGCAGCATCAGCAGCCTGTCGACCGGTCTCAGCACGACCAACAGCGCCGTCAGCAGCCTGTCGACCGGCCTGAGTAACTCGGCGAGCAGCATCGGCAGCCTCTCGACGGCCCTGAGCAGCACCAACAGCTCGGTTGCGAGCCTGTCGACCTCGACTTCCACGGGCCTGAGCACTGCGACAAGCAGCATCGGCAGCCTGTCCACGTCGGCTTCGACTGGCATCAGCAGCCTGTCGACTTCGACTTCGACGGGCCTGAGCACGACCAACAGCTCGATCGCCAGCTTGTCGACCTCGACGTCGACCGGCCTGAGCACCACGAACAGCTCCATTACGAGCCTCTCGACCTCGACTTCCACCGGTCTGAGCACAGTGACGAGCAGCATCGGCAGCCTGTCCACGTCGGCTTCGACCGGCATCAGCAGCCTCTCGACCTCGACCTCGACGGGCCTGAGCACCACGAACAGCTCCGTTGCGAGCCTGTCGACCTCGGCGTCGACCGGCATCAGCAGCCTGTCGACTTCCACGTCGACTGGCCTGAGCACGACGAACAGCTCTGTTGCCAGCCTGTCCACCTCAGCGTCGACCGGAATCAGCAGCCTGTCGACCTCGACCTCTACGGGCCTGAGCACGGCAACGAGCAGCATCGGCAGCCTGTCCACGTCGGCTTCGACCGGTATCAGCAGCCTGTCGACTTCGACCTCCACGGGGCTCAGCACGGCGACCAGCAGTATCAATAGCCTGTCCACATCGGCGTCGACCGGCATCAGCAGCCTGTCGACTTCCACGTCGACTGGCCTGAGCACCACGAACAGCTCCATCGCAAGCCTGTCGACCTCGACCTCCACGGGCCTGAGCACCGCCACCAGCGGCATCGGCAGCCTGTCGACCGGCCTGAGCACGACCAACAGCAACCTGAGCACCCTGAGTTCTTCGGTCAGCTCGATCTACAACACCGGCACGAAGTACTTCCACGCCAACAGCACCGGCGCGGACAGCCAGGCCATCGGCGCGAACAGCGTGGCCATCGGCCAGAACGCCATCGCCAACGGCGACAACAGCGTGGCGCTGGGCGCGAACTCCACGGCCAGCCGCAGCGCCGCGGCGATGACGAACTACGACGCCTTCGGCCTGACCAGCAAGCAGAACGCGTCGGGCGAACTGAACGTCGGCAACCGCGTGATCACCGGCGTGGCCCCGGGCAGCGCGGACACGGATGCCGTCAACGTCTCCCAGGTGAAGACCGTCACGGCTTCGCTCTCGAGCGGCCTGAGCACGGCGACCAGCAGCATCAACAGCCTGTCGACCTCCACCTCGACCGGCCTGAGCACCACGAACAGCGCTGTTGCAAGTCTGTCGACTTCGACTTCGACTGGCCTGAGCACTGCCACCAGCAGCATCAACAGCCTGTCCACGTCGACTTCCACCGGCATCAGCAGCTTGTCGACCTCCACGTCGACCGGCCTGAGTACGGCAAACAGCCGCATCGACAGCCTGTCCACGTCCACCTCGACGGGTCTGAGCACGGCGACGAGCAGCATCAGTAGCCTGTCGACTTCCACTTCGACCGGTCTGAGCACCGCAACCAGCAGCATCAACAGCCTGTCCACGTCGACTTCGACCGGCATCAGCAGCCTGTCGACTTCCACGTCGACCGGCCTGAGCACGGCAAACAGCCGCATCGACAGCCTGTCCACCTCCACCTCGACGGGGTTGAGCACGGCCACCAGCAGCATCGGCAGCCTGTCGACTTCGACCTCCACGGGCCTGAGCACCGCGACGAGCAGCATCAGCAGCCTGTCGACCTCCACGTCGACTGGCCTGAGCACGGCCACGAGCAGCATCAGCAGTCTGTCGACCTCGACCTCGACAGGGCTGAGCACCGCCACGAGCAGCATCGACAGCCTGTCCACCTCCACGTCGACTGGCCTGAGCACGGCAACCAGCAGCATCAGCAGTCTGTCGACTTCGACCTCCACGGGCTTGAGCACGGCCACGAGCAGCATCAATAGCCTGTCGACCTCCACGTCGACGGGGTTGAGCACGGCGACGAGCAGCATCAACAGCCTGTCGACCTCCACGTCGACGGGGTTGAGCACCGCGACGAGCAGCATCAACAGCCTGTCGACTTCCACCTCGACCGGTCTGAGCACTGCAACGAGCAGCATCGACAGCCTCTCGACTTCCACGTCGACTGGCCTGAGCACCGCCACCAGCAGCATCAACAGCCTGTCGACCGGCCTGAGCACGACCAACAGCACCGTCAGCAGTCTGTCGACTTCCACGTCGACCGGTCTGAGTACGGCGACGAGCAGCATCAACAGCTTGTCGACGTCGACCTCGTCGGGTCTGAGCACCGCAACAAGCAGCATCAACAGCCTGTCGACCTCCACCTCGACCGGCCTGAGCACCGCGACCAGCAGTATCGACAGCCTCTCGACTTCGACTTCGACCGGCTTGAGCACTGCGACCAGCGGCATTAGCAGCCTGTCGACCGGCCTGAGCACGACCAACAGCACTGTCAGCAGCCTCTCGACGTCCACGTCGACGGGTCTGAGCACCGCGACAAGCAGCATCAACAGCCTGTCGACCTCGACTTCAACCGGCCTGAGCACTGCGACGAGCAGCATCGACAGTCTCTCGACTTCCACGTCGACTGGCTTGAGCACGGCGACGAGCAGCATCAGCAGCCTGTCGACCTCCACTTCGACCGGCCTGAGCACTGCCACGAGCAGCATCGACAGCCTGTCGACCTCCACGTCGACCGGCCTCAGCACCGCGACGAGCAGCATCGACAGCCTGTCCACCTCGACCTCGACGGGCCTGAGCACCGCCACGAGCGGCATCAACAGTCTGTCGACCGGCCTGAGCACGACGAACAGCACCGTCAGCAGCCTCTCGACCTCGACTTCGACGGGTCTGAGCACTGCGACGAGCAGCATCAACAGCCTGTCGACTTCGACCTCGACCGGCCTCAGCACTGCCACGAGCAGCATCGACAGCCTCTCGACTTCCACCTCGACGGGTCTGAGCACTGCCACCAGCAGCATCAACAGCCTGTCGACCTCGACTTCGACCGGCCTGAGCACTGCGACCAGCAGCATCGACAGCCTGTCCACGTCGACCTCGACGGGCCTGAGCACTGCGACCAGCAGCATCGACAGCCTGTCCACGTCGACCTCGACGGGTCTGAGCACTGCCACCAGCAGCATCAACAGTCTGTCGACCTCGACTTCGACCGGCCTGAGCACTGCGACCAGCAGCATCGACAGCCTGTCCACCTCGACCTCGACGGGCCTGAGCACCGCGACGAGCAGCATCGACAGCCTGTCGACCTCGACTTCGACCGGCCTGAGCACTGCGACCAGCAGCATCAACAGCCTGTCCACGTCGACTTCGACTGGCCTGAGCACCGCCACCAGCAGCATCGACAGCCTGTCCACCTCGACCTCGACCGGCCTGAGCACCGCCACGAGCAGCATCAACAGCCTGTCGACCGGCCTGAGCACGACCAACAGCACGGTCAACAGCCTGTCCACGTCGACCTCGACCGGCCTGAGCACTGCGACGAGCAGCATCAACAGCCTCTCGACTTCCACGTCGACCGGCCTGAGCACCGCCACCAGCAGCATCAACAGCCTGTCGACGGGCCTGAGCACGACCAACAGCACCGTCGACAGCCTGTCCACCAGCCTGTCCTCGGCCGGCAGCGGCCTGGCGAGCCTGTCCACGTCGACGTCGACCGGCCTGAGCACCGCGACGAGCAGCATCGACAGCCTGTCGACCTCGACCTCCACGGGCCTGAGCACCGCTACCAGCAGCATCAGCAGCCTGTCGACCTCCACGTCGAGCGGCCTGAGCACCGCCGCGAGCAGCATCAACAGCCTCTCGACCTCGACCTCGTCGGGCCTGAGCACGGCGTTCAGCGGCATCGGCAGCCTGTCGACGGGCCTGAGCACGACGAACGTCAACCTCAACAGCCTGAGCACCTCGGTCAACAACATCTACAACACCGGCACCAAGTACTTCCACGCCAACTCGACGGCGGGCGACTCGGTGGCCAGCGGGCAGGAGGCGGTGGCGATCGGCCCGCAGTCGGTGGCCAGCGGCGCCAACTCCTTCGCGGCCGGCAACGGTGCGAAGGCGACGGCCGACGGCGCGGTGGCGGTGGGCTTCGGCGCACAGGCCACGGGTGCGAATGCGATCGCCATCGGCACGGGCGCCCTGGCCACGGGCTCGCAGGCCATCGGCGCCAACGCCCGTGCGGGCGGCGGCGGCGTGGCGCTGGGCGACAACGCGGATGCGGGCGGCACGCCGCTGAGCCAGGCGCAGAACGTCTCCAAGGGCACGGCCATCGGCTTCGGCGCGATCGTCCAGCAAAGCGGCGGCGTGGCGCTGGGCTCCGGCTCGGTGGCTTCCACTGCCGCAGGCATGGCCGGCTACGTGCCGGGCGGCGCGACGGCGCAGCAGGAGGCCGCGATCAAGGCGACCACCAGCACGCAGGCAGCGGTGTCTGTGGGCGACGCGGCCAACGGCCAGTACCGCCAGATCACCGGCGTGGCGGCGGGCACGGCCGACAGCGATGCGACCAACGTGGCGCAGTTGAAGGCGGCCTCGGCGGCGTCGAAGGCCAGCAGCGTTCAGTACGCGACCAACCCCGACGGCTCGGTCAACTACAACCAGATCACGCTGGGCAACGGCCAGGCGCCGGGCGGCACGCGCATCAGCAACGTGGCGGCGGGCATCCTGCCGGGCGACGCGGTCAACGTGCAGCAGCTCAACCAGGTGCAGGGCCAGGTCGGCGACGTGGCGCGCATCGCCTACTCGGGCACGGCCATGGCGTTCGCGATGTCGGGCACCTACCTGCCGACGCTCTATCCGGGCGAGAAGACGGTGGGCGTGGGCCTGGGCAGCTACAAGGGCTACAGCGCGGTGGCGCTGACCTTCAAGGCACTGTCGGACGACGGCAAGATGTCGTGGGGCGCGGGCCTGACGACCACGGGCAAGGAGTGGGGCATCAACGCCGGCATCGGCTGGAAGTGGAAATAAGGGAATAAGCCACTGAAAGGCCGCCGAACCGGCCCTCGAACAGGCGGCTCCCTCGCTTCACGGCGTGGGAGCCGTTCTTTCTGGTACACACTCCGCCTCATGCGCATAGGTATTTCAGTCCTTACCCATGCGGGGCAGAACATCTGGGAGAACGGAATGGGGCAGAACGTCCTGTTCCTGGCCCGGCTGCTGCAACGCATCGACTTCGTCGAATCCGTGACCCTCGTCGACGCGGGCGACCAGCAGGCCATGCCGCCCCAGGTCGACATGGCCGCCATGGGCCTGGGCTTCGGCCGGGCCCGCGAACTCACCGACGCGCTGGACGTGGTCATCGAGATGGCCGGCGCGCTCGACGTGCAGTGGCTCTCATACTTCCGCGCATGCGGCGGCCGCGTGGTGTTCCATTGCGTGGGCCAGCCTTTCGCGGCGCTGGCCGAGCCCATCGTCTTCACCGACAAGGGCCACTTCAGCAAGCCCGACCGCTGCGACGAGGTGTGGCTGCTGCCCAAGGACGAAGTGTTTGCGCCCATGATGCGCACCATCCACCGCTGTCCGGTGCACGAGGTGCCTTACCTCTGGTCGCCGCAGTTCCTGGCCCAGCGCGTCGCAGAGGTCGAGGCCGCGGGCTATCCCTTCGGCTACAGGCCGCGCACCGCCGAACAGCCGGGCTTCCGCGTGGCGATCTTCGAGCCCAACATCTCGGTGGTGAAGACCTGCAGCGTGCCCATGCTCATCTGCGACGGCGCCTACCGCGTCGACCCGTCGGCCGTGACCTCGATGCAGGTGCTCAACAGCCTGCACCTGAAGGACCACCCGACCATGCTGTACCTGGCGAACTCGCTGGACATCGTGCGCCAGCACAAGGCGACCTTCCACGGCCGCAACGACTTCGCGGGCTTCATGGTGCAGTTCGCCGACGCGGTGGTCTCGCACCAGTGGCAGAACGACCAGAACTACGGCTATCTCGACGCGCTCTACGGCAACTACCCGCTGGTGCACAACTCGCCCTGGCTGCGCGACGCGGGCTACTACTACCCCGACTTCGACATCGCCGCCGGTGCCGCGCAGCTGCGCGAAGCCGTGCGCTCCCACGACCTGCAGCTGGACGACTACCGCGCCCGCGCTCAGCGCGTGTTCCAGTCGGTCGACCCGCTCAATCCCGCGAACATCGAGGGCTACGCGCAGCGCCTGCTGCACCTCGTGGGCGGCAATGCAGGCTTCCGCGCCGATGCAGCGAGGGCCGCCGCATGATGCCGGCGAAGCTCAAGGTCGGCGTCTCCATCTTTATCCGCAAGGGCGAGCAGAGCCTGTGGGAGAACGGCGTCTACCAGAACTGTTTGTTTCTCGTGATGCTGCTGCTGCGCTCGCCGCGCGTCGAAAGCGCGGTGCTGGTGGCCGGCGGCGGCGACGGCGGCCCGGCGGATGCCACCAACTTCCTCGCCGACTCGCCCGTGCCCGTCATCGACATGGCCACGGCGGGGCAGCAACTCGACGTCATGTTCGAGATGAGCGCCCAGCTCGCCGTGCCGTGGTCGGTGGCGTTCCGCGAGCGCGGCGGCAAGATCGTCTCGATGCGCGTGGGCAACGACTACGTGATCGACATCGAGCGCATGATCTTCGACAAGCCGCACGGCCTGCTGATCTCGGGCGCGCCCTACGACGAGGTCTGGACGATCCCCGAGTACGAGGTGTCGTGCAAGCCGTATTTCGAGAGCACCTTCCGCGCCCCGGTGCGGCTCATGCCGCACCTGTGGAGCCCTATGGTGCTGGAGCGTGCCATGGCCCGCGCGCCGCAGGGGGCGCCCTTCGCCTACGAGCCCGGCCGAAGCCGCTGGCGCGTGGCCATCTTCGAGCCCAACATCTGCATGGTGAAGACCAGCTTCATCCCGATGCTCGGCTGCGAGGCCGCGCACCGCGCGCAGCCCAGGCTCATCGAGAAGATGTGGGTCTACAACAGCTTCCACCTGAAGGACAAGGCGCTCTTCATCGGCTTCGCGCAGAGCCTGGACATCGTGCAGCACGGCCTGGCCACCTTCGAAGGGCGCTTTCCGATGTTCCAGGTGATGCCCGGCAAGATCGACGCCGTGTTCGCGCACCACTGGGAGAACGCGCAGAACTATCTCTATTACGAGGCGCTGTACGGCGGCTATCCGCTGATCCACAACTCGCACCTCATCGGCGACTGCGGCTACCGCTATCACGGCTTCGACTGCGAGGAGGGCGGCCTCGCGCTGCGGCGCGCCTTCGCCGAACACGACGCCGACCTGCCGGCCTACCGCGAGCGCGCGCGCCGCTTCATCGCCACCCTCGACCCCGAGGGCGAGGAGAACGTGCGCGTCTACACCGCCGCCATCGAAAACCTTTACGCATGAGGACCGGAATGAAGCCGACCCAACGATTCCCCCGTCTGCCGCTGGCGGCCCTCGCATGGGCCTTCGCCGGCAGCGTGCTCGCCCAGGGCGTTCTGGCGCCGCCCGCCCTGCCGCAGGACACGCTCACGCGCGCCGCGACCAGCGTGGGCGTCAAGCGCTGCCTGCCGGCGATCACGCGGCTTGCCACGCTCACCGTGCAGGGCAGCCGCAGCCACGACGTGCTGCTCGACTGGGACCGCAAGCGCCCCGACGGCGGGCCGATCTTCTCGCTGATCGGCATGGAGTTTCCGAACGCGGGCGTGGCCGCGTCGATCACCGCGATTCCCGACGACAGCGGCGCCTGCACCGTGTCGGCCGAGCGCATCTCGGTGGCGCCCTTCACCTGCGCGAGCGTCGGCCAGCAGGAACTGGGCAACTACAAGATGACCCGGCTGCTGCCCAACTACGCGGTCTACACCGACGAGAAGGAGCCGACCTCGTCGGTCTCGCTGATCGATTCGCCGCCGGGTTGCCTGATCATCCGGCGCTACGTGGAATACGGCTGGCGCGACCCGGCGGCTGCACCGGCGGCGGCTCCCGCCGGTGCCGGCGCGACCCAGCCACCGAAGAAGCGCTAGGCGACAGGCGCCCGTCTCCGACAACCGGGGACGTCCTTGACCGGCCCCGCGAGCCGGCCGCAAGCCCGAAGAATGGTGACGATCCGCACGCGAATCCGCGGCGGCAGGAAGGAGACGCACCATGCCACTGGCTTCATTGATCGGCCGATGGGCCATGCAGCCTTTCTCGAAGGCGCTGCCGCCGCTGGGCGACACCGAGCGCGCCGCGCTGGAGGCCGGCACTGTCGGCTTCGAGGGGCGGCTGTTCGCGGGCCGGCCCGACTTCGGCGCACTCGCGGCCATGGGCCCGAACCGGCTCACCGAGCGCGAGCAGGCCTTTCTCGACAACGAAGTGCGCGAACTGTGCCGCATGCTCGACGACCACGCCATCGACCAGGCGCGCGACCTGCCGCCCGAGGTGTGGCGCTACCTGCGCGAGAAGCGGTTCTTCGGAATGATCATTCCCGAGGAATTCGGCGGGCTCGGCTTCGGCCACCATGCGCACGCCGCGGTGGTTGCGCGCATCGCCACCGTCAACGTGGCCACCGCCGTCACGGTGATGGTGCCCAATTCACTGGGCCCGGCCGAGCTGCTGCTGCGCTACGGCACCGACACTCAGAAGGCCCACTACCTGCCGCGCCTGGCGGACGGCCGCGAGCTGCCGTGCTTCGGGCTGACCTCGCCCTACGCGGGCTCGGATGCGGCCTCGATTCCCGATCGCGGCGTGCTGGTGGAGCGCGAGATCGGCGGGCGCATGCGGCGCGGCTTCCTGGTCGATTTCGACAAGCGCTACATCACGCTCGCACCGGTCGCCACAGTGGTCGGGCTGGCCTTCCACGCCATCGACGAGAGCAGGCCGGAAGGCGAGCGCGAGCTGGGCATTACCTGCGCGCTCATTCCCGTGCCGCAGGCCGGCATGGAGATCGGGCGTCGCCACCGGCCGATGGACAGCGCCTTCATGAACGGCCCGATCCACGGCCGCCAGGTGTTCGTGCCGATGGACTGGATCATCGGCGGCGAGCAGCAGGTCGGCCAGGGCTGGCGCATGCTGATGGAATGCCTGGCGGCGGGCCGCGCGATATCGCTGCCGGCGCTGGGCTCGGCGATGCAGCAGACCGCGCTGTACGTGGCCAACGGCTACGGCCGGATCCGCGAGCAGTTCGGCATGCCGGTGGGCAGGTTCCATGCTGTCGCGGGGCTGGTCGCGCAGATGTCGGCCGAGCTGTATGCGAGCGACGCGGCGCGCCGTTTCACGGCCGCCGCGCTCGACAAGGGCGAGCGGCCCAGCGTGGCGAGCGCCATCCTCAAGGTGCAGCTGACGGAAGCGGGCCGGCGCGCGGTGAACCATGGCATGGACATCCTCGGCGGCAAGGGAATCATCTCGGGCCCCTCCAACCTGCTGGGCGTGGCCTACCGGCAGGCGCCGATCGCGATCACGGTGGAAGGCGCCAACATCCTCACGCGTGCGCTGATCGTGTTCGGGCAGGGCGCGGTGCGGTGCCATCCGCACGTGCTCGACGAAATGGCCGCCGTGCAGGCGAAGGACGAGACCGCGCTCGGCAAGGCGCTGATGGCGCACGGCCGGCACGTGGCGGTGAACCTGTGGCGCAGCCTGTTCGGCGCGCCGGTGCTCGGCTCGCCGCCGGACGAACTGGTGCATGAAGCACGGCTCATCGCGCGTATGAGCGCCAAGTACGCGCTCACGGCCGATCTCGCGATGGGCATGCTCGGCGGCAAGCTCAAGCGCATGGAGCTGCTCTCGGCGCGCCTGGGCGACGTGCTCGCGCATCTCTATCTGGCGAGCGCCTGCGTGTGGCGCTACGGCGTCGAGCGGGCGCCGGAAATGCTGCCTTTCGCGAAAGCGGCGATCCGGCTGCAGATCGACGAGGCCGGCGGCATCCTGCGCGATCTCTACGCGAACCTTCCGGCGCCGGGGCGGCGCGTGATCGGTTCGCTGGTGCTGCGCCGCACCGCGCACCTGGCGCCGCTGCGCGACCTGCAGTTGCTCGAACTGGCCGACCTGCTGCGCAAGGACCCGCGCATCGTCGGGCGGCTGGCGCCCGACCTGAGCGAGCCAGCCGCGGGCGGCCTGCTCGACCTGATGCATGCGATGGAACTGGGCGCGAAGCTTGGCGACGGCACGGCCGCGCTCAACAAGGTGCTGCGCCGCACGAACTCGCTTGAAGAGGCTGCGCGCTCGGCGCCCGACCCCGAGCTGGCGCTGGCCTACCTGAAGGCGGCCGACAAGGTCATCCAGGTCGACGACTTCGAAGGCCCGCCGCGCGATGCGCAGGGCAGGGCGGACCTCAGCCCGCCTGCTGCTGCTGCTGCTGCGCCGCCAGCGCGGTCAGAGCAGCCGCCGTCTGCTCATCCGCAGGAAAGAACGACTCCACCGCGAGTTCCTGCAGCGTGACGTCCACCGGCGTGCCGAAGATCGTGATGGTGCTGATGAAGCTCAGCACGCCGCCGGGCATCACCACCTGGAAGGGCACGGCCACCGCCGACAGCGCGGTGTCGATGACGGGCGCGTCGTGGCTCACCGCGGGCGCCGGATAGGCTTCGAGTTCGTCGTGCAATGACTGCAGCACCGCGTCGCCCGTGGCGGCGATCTGCTGCTGCAGGCGCTCCAGCAGATGCACGCGCCACTGCGCGAGGTTGGCGATGCGCGGCGCCACGCCCTCGGGGTGCAGGCTCAGGCGCAGCACGTTGATCGGCGGCTTCAGCAACTCGGGCGAGGCGCCTTCCATCAGCAGCGGAACCAGCGCGTTGTGCGCGACCAGGTTCCAGTGGCGGTCCACGGCCAGCGCCGGAAAGGGCTCGTGGCCTTTCAGCACCAGGTCGACGGCGCGGCGCGCGGCGGCCATCGCGGGGTCGTCGAGCGAGCGCTGCCTGTACATCGGCGCGAAGCCGGCGGCCACCAGCAGCGCATTGCGCTCGCGCAGCGGAACCTCGAGCCGCTCGGCCAGGCGCAGCACCATCTCGCGGCTGGGCGCGGCGCGGCCGGTTTCGACGTAGCTCAGGTGCCGGGTAGAGACCTCGGCCTCCTGCGCCAGGTCGAGCTGGCTGAGCCGGCGATGGGTGCGCCAGTGCCGCAGGTGCGCGCCGAACGGGTCGCGCGCGCCGGGCTGGCCGGCCTTGGACGTGTGGGAGCGGGTGGTGTTCATGGACCCGCATTCTGGCGTGGCGATGGCGCGGCGCCATGACCTCCCAGGTCATCGACCCGATGCAGCGGGGCCGGAATCATCGACCCCAACGCGGCAGGACTGGCTTGCGGCGTAACCACCCAAGGAGAGATTCCATGTCCGCCATGTCCATCTTCGCATCCCCCCGCTTCCTGCCCAACGTGATGTGGGCCGACGCCGCCTCCTGCGCCGCCACCGGCGCGCTGCAGGTGGCCTTCACCGGCGCGCTCGCCGGGCTGACAGGGCTGCCGGCGCCGCTGCTCATGGGCACCGGCGTGTTCCTGCTGGCCTACGCGGCCATGGCCGCCTTCATGGCCAGCCGCAGCACGCCGCCGCGCACGCTGATCGGCCTTGTCGTCGTCGGCAATTTCGGCTGGGCCGTGGCCTGCATCTCGCTGCTGGTGAGCGGCATCTTCCCGGTCACCGCCGTGGGCGTGGCCTGGGTGCTGGCGCAGGCCGTGTGCGTGATCGTGCTGGCCGAGCTGCAGTGGACCGGGCTGCGCCGCAGCCGTGGCAACGCAGGCTCCGCCGCGAGCCTGACGCCGGCCGGCCGCTGGTGAGCCGGCGCATGCCCGCGGCGCCTCTGTTTCCCGCGCTTTTCGCGATGAGGAAGCAGGGGGCCGGAAGAGGCGCTTCGAGAGAAGACCGACTACAACGGTTGACATTCATCCCAGCTATCCTTGAGAGGCTTCCACGAACAAACAGGAGTCTCTCCATGGCCAAAGCCCCGGCGCATGCCTTTGCGTCCACCCTCAAGTCCTTCAAGACCCCGTCGGGCAAGTCCGGCAAATACTGGTCCCTGAAGGAGCTGGCCAAGCAATACCCGTCCGTCGACCGCCTGCCGGTCTCCATCCGCATCGTGCTCGAATCGGTCCTGCGCAACTGCGACGGGCAGAAGGTCACGGCCAAGCACGTCGAAGAGCTGGCCCACTGGGCGCCGAATGCAGAGCGCGTCGACGAGATTCCCTTCGTCGTCACCCGCGTCGTGCTGCAGGACTTCACCGGCGTGCCGCTGCTGGCCGACCTGGCCGCCATGCGCAGCGTGGCCGGCAAGCTGGGCAAGTCGCCCAAGACCATCGAGCCGCTGGTGCCCGTCGACCTGGTGGTCGACCACTCGGTGATGGTCGACCACTACGGCACGCCGAAGGCGCTTGACCTGAACATGAAGCTGGAGTTCCAGCGCAACAACGAGCGCTACCAGTTCATGAAGTGGGGCATGCAGGCCTTCGACACCTTCCGCGTGGTGCCGCCGGGCTTCGGCATCGTGCACCAGGTCAACCTCGAGTACTTCGCGCGCGGCGTCTACAAGAGCCCGAACGACAAGGAAGACAAACCAACTTACTACCCCGACTCGCTGGTCGGCACCGACAGCCACACCACGATGATCAACGGCATCGGCGTGGTCGGCTGGGGCGTGGGCGGCATCGAAGCCGAGGCGGCCATGCTGGGCCAGCCGGTGTACATGCTGACGCCCGACGTGGTGGGCTTCGAGCTCACCGGCCAGCTTCGCGAAGGCGTCACCGCGACCGACCTGGTGCTCTACGTCACCTCGATCCTGCGCGCCGAGAAGGTGGTGGGCAAGTTCGTCGAATTCTTCGGCCCGGGCGCCGCTTCCATCGCGGTGCCCGACCGCGCGACCATCGGCAACATGGCGCCCGAGTACGGCGCGACCATGGGCTTCTTCCCGGTCGACGAGATGACGGTGGCGTACTTCGAAGGCACCGGCCGCACCAAGGAAGAGGTCGAGCGCTTCGAGGCCTACTACAAGGCACAGGGCCTGTTCGGCATGCCCAACCCCGGCGACATCGACTACACGAAGGTGGTGAGGCTCGACCTCGGCACCGTGTCGCCCAGCCTGGCCGGCCCGAAGCGGCCGCAGGACCGCATCAACCTCGGCGATCTTTCCACCAAGTTCTCGGAGCTCTACAGCAAGCCCAACGACGCCAACGGCTTCAACCAGCCGGCCGACAAGCTCAAGCTGCGCTATCCGCTGGCCGCCGCCGGCAAGAGCGGCGACGAGGAAGCCGCCCCGCCGCCCGCGGGCGCGCCGCTGGACGTGGTCGAGATGGTGGCCAACCGCTCGACCAAGGCTGCCGCGCATGTGAGCGCCAGCGCGCCCGCCGCGCCCAAGGGCGAAGTCACCATCGGCAACGGCGACGTCCTGATCGCCGCAATCACCTCTTGCACGAACACCTCCAATCCGAGCGTGATGCTGGCCGCCGGCCTGCTCGCGAAGAAGGCGGTGGAGGCGGGCCTCTCGGTCAAGCCGCACGTGAAGACCTCGCTGGCCCCTGGCTCGCGCATCGTCACCGAATACCTGGAGAAGGCCGGCCTGCTGCCGTACCTGGAGAAGCTGGGCTTCTACCTCGCGGGCTACGGCTGCACCACCTGCATCGGCAACGCGGGCGACCTCACGCCCGAGATCAACGAAGCCATCACGAAGAACGACCTGGTCGGCGCGGCCGTGCTCTCGGGCAACCGCAACTTCGAGGCGCGCATCCATCCGAACCTGAAGGCCAACTTCCTGGCCTCGCCGCCGCTGGTGGTGGCCTTCGCCATCGCCGGCAACGTGATGACCGACCTGATGACTCAGCCCGTGGGCAAGGGCAAGGGCGGCAAGGACGTGTATCTGGGCGACATCTGGCCCACGCCGAAGGAAATCGACCAGAACCTGCGCTACGCGATGAACGCCAAATCGTTCCGCGCGAACTACGACAAGGTCAAGACCGATCCGGGCAAGTTCTGGAGCAGCATCAAGGGCACCACCGGGCAGGTGTACGACTGGCCGGAGTCGACCTACATCGCCGAGCCGCCGTTCTTCGAGGGCTTCAAGATGGAGCCGCATTCCACGGATGCGGGCTTCAAGGGCGCGCGCATCATGGCGCTGTTCGGCGACTCGATCACCACCGACCACATCTCGCCGGCCGGCTCCATCAAGGAAAGCTCTCCCGCGGGCATCTGGCTGAAGGCGCACGGCGTGTCCAAGGCCGACTTCAACAGCTACGGCTCGCGCCGCGGCAACCACGACGTGATGATGCGCGGCACCTTCGCCAACGTGCGCATCAAGAACCTGATGATTCCGCCGGATGCCAACGGCACGCAGGAAGAGGGCGGCGTCACGCTGTTCCAGCCGTCGGGCGAGAAGATGTTCATCTACGACGCGGCCATGAAGTACATCGCCCAGAACACGCCCACGGTGGTGTTCGGCGGCGAGGAGTACGGCACCGGCTCCTCGCGCGACTGGGCCGCCAAGGGCACGCAGTTGCTGGGCATCAAGGCCGTGGTGGCGCGCAGCTTCGAGCGCATCCACCGCGCCAACCTGGTCGGCATGGGCGTGCTGCCGCTGCAGTTCCGCGGCGCCGATTCATGGCAGACGCTGGGCCTCACCGGCAACGAGCAGATCGATGTGGTGATCGGCAGCGAGCTGAAGCCGCAGATGGACGTGAAGCTGGTGGTGCACCGCGCCGACGGCTCGCACCAGGAAGTGACGGTGCGCCTGCGCATCGACACGCCGATCGAGGTCGACTACTACAAGCACGGCGGCATCCTGCCCTTCGTGCTGCGGCAGCTGCTGGCCGCCTGAGCGGCCGCTGGGGCGGGCGCAGGCGCATCTTGCGTCCGCGCCGGCTCCTTCTTCTCCATGATTCGCATCGGCCTGATTTCCGACACCCACGGGCTGATGCGGCCCGAGGCGCTCGCCTTCCTGGAGGGCAGCGACTTCATCGTCCACGGCGGCGACATCGGCAACGCCGGCATCCTCGAAGTGTTGGCGCGCATCGCGCCGCTGACGGTCGTGCGGGGCAACAACGACCGCGAAGCCTGGGCCGATCGCATCGCCGAGACCGAACTGGTGACCTTCGGCGATGTGCGCCTCTACGCCATCCACGATCTCGCGCAGATCGACATCGACCCGCGCGCGGCGGGCGTGCGCGTGGTGGTTTCCGGCCATTCGCACAAGCCGAAGGTGCAGGAGCGCGACGGCGTGCTCTACGTCAATCCTGGTAGCGCGGGGCCGAGGCGGTTCAGGCTGCCGATCTCGGCGGCCGAGCTGCGCATCGACGGCGGCGCGGTCAGCGCCCACGTCGCCGAACTGGTTTCCTGACGCTGCCGCTCCGGCGGGAGCGGGTAGGGCGAAGCGGGCAGGGCAATCATTACCATTCGGCAAGAAAAGTCCACAAATGAGAATGTTTCTTATTTGATGCGCTATGCTCGGACGCTCCTCCGTGGAGCCAGAAGCAAAGGCAAACGCAGACTCGCGCGCTCACCCATGCCGGCTCCGGAGAGCCTCAACCGCCTCCATTTCCGAAGCCGATGCTCATTCCATTCCTCATCATGCTGCGCGAAGGCATCGAAGCCGCGCTGATCGTCGGCATCGTTGCCAGCTACCTCAAGCAGAGCGGACGCGGCGTGCTGATGCCCGCGGTGTGGGTCGGCGTGCTGCTGGCCGCCGCGCTCTCGTTGTTCGCGGGCGCCGGCCTGCAGCTGCTGGCGGCGGAGTTCCCGCAGAAGCAGCAGGAGCTGTTCGAGGGCGTGGTCGGGCTGATCGCAGTGGTCATGCTGACCTCGATGGTGTTCTGGATGCGCAAGGCCGCGCGCTCCATCAAGGGCGAACTGCAGGCCTCCATCGACAAGGCACTCGGCAAGGGCGCGGACGGGCAGGGCTGGGCGCTGATCGGCATGGTGTTCCTGGCCGTGGCGCGCGAGGGGCTGGAGTCGGTGTTCTTCCTGCTGGCCGTGTTCCAGCAGAGCAGCGGCTGGGAGGCGCCGGTGGGCGCGCTGGGCGGCATCGCGGTCTCGGTGGCGATCGGCTGGGGCCTGTATTCGGGCGGCGTGCGGCTCGACCTGCGCCGCTTCTTCCGCTTCACCGGCCTCTTCATCCTGCTGGTGGCCGCGGGCCTGCTGGCCGGCGTGCTGCGCAAGCTGCACGAAGGCGGCGTCTGGAACCACCTGCAGACGGTGGTGTTCGACATGAGCACCGCGCTGCCGATGGACAGCCCCCTGGGCGCCGTGCTCTCGGGCCTGCTGGGCTACCAGGCCGCGCCGGTGGTGGGCGAGGTCGTCGTCTACCTGGCCTTCCTGGCCGTCTCGCTGTTCTTCTTCCTGCGCCCGGCCGCCGCGCCGGCGCCTCGCGCGGCCGTGGCCCGCTGAAACCTGCAATGTCCTCTTCTTCTTCCGACAACAAGCCCTCTTCGTCCAACCTGATGCGCGTGGCGGTGGCCGCCTCGGCGCTGCTGGTGGTCGCCGGCCTCGCGGCCTTCTGGTATGCCTCGAACGAGGCGCGCAAGGCGCCTGCCAGGGCGGCCGACAACGCCGTCACCGTCACCATCCAGGGCAACGCCTGCGAGCCCAACGAGATCACCGTGCCGGCCGGGCGCACCACTTTCACCATCGTCAACAAGTCGAACCGCGCGCTCGAGTGGGAGATTCTCGACGGCGTGATGGTGGTGGAGGAGCGCGAGAACATCGCGCCGGGCTTCTCGCAGACCATGACGGTCAAGCTGCAGCCGGGCGAATTCGCCATCACCTGCGGCCTGCTGAGCAACCCGCGCGGCAAGCTGCGCGTGACGCCGTCGGCCGCATCGGACGCCGAAGCGGCCCGGCCCTCGCTGGTCAACTACGTGGGCGCGCTGGCCGAGTACCAGACCTTCCTGCGGCTCGAAGCCGGATCGCTCGACGACGCGGTGCGCGCGTTGACCGACGCCATCAAGGCCGGCGACCTGCAGCAGGCGAGGGCGCTCTACACGCCGGCGCACCAGGCCTACAAGCGCATCGAACCGATGGCCGAGTTGTTCGCCGACCTCGACACCCGCATCAACGCGCGCGCCGACTACTTCGAGAAGCGAGAGGCCGACCCGGGCTTCACCGGCTTCCACCGCATCGAGTACGGGCTGTACGGCCAGAACGAAACCAAGAGCCTGGCGCCCGTCGCCGACAGGCTCATCGCCGACATCGGCGTGCTCAAGGAGCGCCTGCGCGGGCTCAACGTGCCGCCCGAGCGGCTCGCGGGCTCGGCCTCGAAGCTGCTGCGCCGCGTGGCCGACAACCTGCCGGCCGGCGGCGAGGAGCACTACGGGCACGCCGAGGCCGCGAACCTGCAGGGCAGCTACGAGGGCACGAAGAAGATCGCCGACCTGCTGCAGCCGCTGCTCGTGAAGGCCGCGCCCGCGCTGCAGAAGAGCGTGGACGAGCGCTTCGCTGCCTTCGACGCCGCGCTGGGGTCCTACCGCGAGGGCGAGGGCTTCAAGCCCGCGCCGCTCGACGAGGCGCAGAGAAAGGCGATGGCCGAAACCGTGCGCGCGCTGGCCGAGGAGCTCGGCAAGGTGAACGCGGCGCTCGGTCTGGAATGAGTTGAGAGACAGCACCATGGACAAGTCGAACAAGCCCGAGCCCGTTTCCCCGCACCGCCGCCGCATGCTCGGCGCGGCAGGCGCAGCCTTCGCCGGCCTCGCTGCAACTTCTACCCGTGCTGCCGCGCCCGACAACGGCGCGCAGGTCACCGACGCGCCGCAGAGCACTCACACGCAGGACCGCGTGCCCTTCCTCGGCAGGCACCAGGCCGGCATCGTGACGCCGCGCCCGACGGCCGGGATGATCGCGTCGTTCTACGTGCTGGCCGAGAACCGCGCCGACCTGGAGCGCCTGTTCCGCACGCTCACCGAGCGCATCGCCTTCCTCACGCAGGGCGGGCCGCAGACGGACCCCGACCCCAGGCTGCCGCCGGCGGGCTCGGGCATCCTCGGGCCGGTGGTTCAGCCCGATGCGCTGACCGTGACCGTGTCGGTCGGCGCATCGCTGTTCGACGAGCGCTTCGGCCTCGCGAAGAAGAAGCCGCTGCGGCTGAGCCAAATGCAGCGCCACCCGAACGACGCGCTCGATGCCGCGCTGTGCCACGGCGACCTGTCGATCCAGTTCTGCGCCAACACGCCCGACACCAACATCCACGCGCTGCGCGACATCATCAAGAACACGCCCGACCTGCTGGTGCTGCACTGGAAGCAGGAAGGCACGGTGCCGCCGATTCCGGCCGTGCCCGGCAAGCCGGCCGAGAGTGCGCGCAACTTCCTCGGCTTCAGGGACGGCTCGGCCAACCCCGATTCGGCCGACGGCGCTCTCATGGACCGCATCGTCTGGGTGCAGCCCGGCAGCGACGAACCGGCCTGGGCCGCGGGCGGCAGCTACCAGGCGGTGCGCATCATCCGCAACTTCGTCGAGCGCTGGGACCGCACGCCGCTGCAGGAGCAGGAGGCCATCATGGGCCGCCTGAAACCCACCGGCGCGCCGATGGACGGCGGCAAGACCGAGCACGACGTGCCCGACTACACGAAGGACCCCGAAGGCAAGGTCACGCCGATGGATGCGCACATCCGCCTGGCGAACCCGCGCACCAGGGCTTCGGACAAGAACTTGATGCTGCGCCGGCCCTTCAACTATTCGAACGGCGTCACCAAGTCGGGCCAGCTCGAGATGGGGCTGCTGTTCATCTGCTACCAGGCCAACCTCGAGAACGGTTTCATCGCCGTGCAGAAGCGCCTCGACGGCGAGCCGCTCGAGGAATACATCAAGCCCATCGGCGGCGGCTTCTTCTTCACGCTGCCGGGCGTGCGGGACGAGCGCGACTGGCTGGGGCGCTCGCTGATGTCCGCCTGAAGGCCGGTCTGCCAGAGGCCCGCAAGATTTTCATCACTGCCCAGAACAAGGAGATCCATGACCGTGCAGTTCCGCCGCCACTTCCTCACCACTCTCGTCGCAGGCTTCGCCGGGCTTCATGTCGCTGGCGCGCAGGCCGCCGTGTCGCCGCTCGAACTGGTCGGCCCGATCTCCGACTACAAGATCTACGTCGCCGAGAACGTGCGCAAGCTGGCGGCGGACACGCGCGCCTTCACCGCCGCGGTGAAGGCCGGCGACGTCGAGAAGGCGAAGAAGCTCTATGCGCCCACGCGCACCAGCTACGAGCGCATCGAGCCGGTGGCCGAGCTCTTCAACGATCTCGACAAGGCGATCGATTCGCGCGCCGACGACCACGAGAAGGCCGAGAAGGACCCGGACTTCGGCGGCTTCCACCGCATCGAACACGGCCTGTGGGTGCAGAAGAGCACCAAGGGGCTCAACCCCGTGGCCGACAAGCTGCTGGCCGACGTGCTCGAACTGCAGAAGCGCCTGGCCGCGCTCACCTTCCCGCCCGAGAAAGTGGTGGGCGGCGCCGCCGTGCTGATGGAGGAGGTGGCGGCCACCAAGATCTCGGGGGAGGAAAACCGCTACAGCCACACCGACCTGTGGGACTTCCAGTCGAACTTCGAGGGCGCTTACAAGATCGTCGAACTGCTGCGCCCGCTGGTCGTGAAGGAGAACAAGGCCTTCTCGGACAAGGCCGAGGCCAACTTCAAGGTGGTTTTCGACACGCTGGCCAAGTACCGCACGGCCGACGGCGGCTTCGAAACCTATTCGAAGCTCAGCGAGCGCGACCGCAAGCTGCTGGCCGGGCGGGTCAACACGCTGGCCGAAGATCTCTCCAAACTGCGCGGCATGCTGGGGCTGAACTAGGCTCGCCCCCAGTCTTCGCGCACTTCGTGTCGCTTCGCCAACCCCCTTCCGGGGGCAACACCAGCGGCCCGGCAAAGCCGGTTCCGCGGTGTTTCTGGCCCTGCAGCCCGCATTTCTGAGGGGTTGGTCAGGTTTTCGCGAGTGAGAATTGCTAGCATCTGGGTTTTGCTTACAGATGCGCCCGATATTCAGGGCGCCTCCGCCCCCACCGTGCGAACCAACGATTTCGGCGCGGCGCCGACCACCGCCGTCGCCCTGCGCCTCGACCAGCTTCCCAACAACCAGTGGGCCACCGTGCTCGACGTGGCGCGCCCCGAGAGCGCCGACGACCGCGAGCTCGTCCTGCGCCTGACCGAAATCGGCTTCGTGCCGGGCGAGGCGGTGCGCATCGTCGCCAGCGGCATTCCGGGCCGCGAGCCGCTGGCCGTGCGCCTGGGCCACACCACCTTCGCGCTGCGCCGCCACGAGGCCGCGCTGATCCACGTCACGCCGGGAGCCGCCAACCATGGTTGAAGCCGTCATCCAGGGGCCGGGCCGCCTCGCGCCTACCGCACAGCCGGGCCGTATCGCGCTGCTGGGCAATCCCAACTGCGGCAAGACCGCGCTGTTCAACCTGCTCACCGGCAGCCGCCAGAAGGTCGCCAACTACGCGGGCGTGACCGTCGAGCGCAAGGAGGGCACGCTGCGCACGCCCTCGGGCCGCCGCGTCTTCGTGCTCGACCTGCCGGGCGCCTACAGCCTGAACGCGCTGAGCGCCGACGAGGCAGTCACCCGGGACATCGTCACCGGCCAGAGCAAGGAAGCGCTGCCCGACCTGCTGGTGTGCGTCACCGACGCCACCAACCTGCGCCTGAACCTGCGGCTGGTGCTCGAAGCCCGCCGGCTCGGCCTGCCGATGGTGGTGGCGCTCAACATGACCGACATGGCGAAGAAGCAGGGCATCGCGGTCGACACGGCCGTGCTCGCGCGCGAACTGGGCGTGCCGGTCATCGAGACCGTCGGCGTGCACAGCGGCGGCGCGCAGGGCCTGCTCCAGGCGCTCGACACGCCCGTGGCCACCGCCGTGCCGCAACCCTGGCAGGCGCCGGACCTCGACGACGTGCTGGCCACCCAGCGCGAGGTGCGCCGCATCCTCGGGCTCGCGGTGAAGGAACCTGTCGGCAGCCTCGCCACCAGCGACCGCATCGACCGCGTGGTGCTGCACCCCGTGTGGGGCATGCTGGTGCTGGCCGTCACCATGTTCCTGATGTTCCAGGCCGTGTTCAGCTGGGCCAACGTGCCGATGGACGCCATCAAGGCCGGCACCGAGGGGCTGGGCAACCTGCTGAAGGCCTACATGCCCGAGGGCATGCTGCAGAGCCTGCTGGTCGACGGCGTGATCGCGGGCGTGGGCGGCGTCATCGTCTTCCTGCCGCAGATCCTGATTCTTTTCCTCTTCATCCTCGCGCTGGAAGACTCGGGCTACCTGCCGCGCGCGGCCTTCCTGCTCGACCGCGTGATGGGCACGGTGGGGCTGTCGGGCCGCTCGTTCATTCCGCTGCTGTCGAGCTTCGCCTGCGCCATTCCGGGCGTGATGGCCACGCGCACCATCAGCAACTGGCGCGACCGCATCACGACCATCATGATCGCGCCGCTCATGACCTGCTCGGCGCGGCTGCCCGTGTATGCGCTGCTCATCGCGGCCTTCATCCCGGCGCGCACCGTGGGCGGCATCTTCAACCTGCAGGGCGTGGTGCTGTTCGCGCTGTACGTGTTCGGCATCGTCTCGGCGATGGCCGTGGCCTGGGTCATGAAGCGCTTCCGCGACAGCACGCAGCACTCGCCGCTGCTGATGGAGCTGCCGGCCTACCGCTGGCCCAACCTGCGCAATCTGGCGCTGGGCCTGTACGAGCGCGCATGGATCTTCATCCAGCGCGTGGGCACGATCATCCTGACGCTGACGATCCTGCTGTGGTTCCTCTCGACCTTCCCGTCGCCGCCCGAGGGCGCGACCGGCCCGGCCATCCAGTACAGCCTGGCCGGCATGATCGGCCGCGGCCTGGAGCACATCTTCGCGCCCATCGGCTTCAACTGGCAGATCTCGATCGCGCTGGTGCCGGGCATGGCGGCGCGCGAAGTGGCCGTGGGCGCGCTGGGCACGGTGTATGCGCTGTCGGCCACGGGCGACGACGTGGCGGGCGCGCTGGAGCCGCTCATCGCCGGCAGCTGGACGCTGGCCACCGCGCTGTCGCTGCTGGTCTGGTACGTGTTCGCGCCGCAGTGCATCTCGACGCTGGCGGCGGTGAAGCGCGAGACGGGCTCCTGGAAGTACGTCTGGATCATGGCCGGCTACCTCTTCGCGCTGGCCTACATGGCCTGCTTCATCACCTACCACGTTGCAGTGGCACTCGGGGCGGGGTAAAAAAGCGCACCCCCAGGCTTGCCCACTTCGTGTGGCCGCCACCCCCTCTCCGGGGGCAATACCTGCGGCCCGGCAAAGCCGGTTCCGCGGTATTCCCCGCGGTGTAGGCTTCGGGATTGGAGTATTTGAGATATGACGCAACAACTGATCGTCGGATTGATCGTCGCGGCCGCCGCGTTCTACGCGGTCTGGCGCTGGATGCCCGCAGGGTGGCGCCGTGGCGCCGCCCAGAAACTCGCGGCAGGCACGCAGCGCGCGGGCCTGATCGACGAAGAACGCGCTAAGGAGCTGGCGGCCTCGCTGGCCAAGACCTCGGGCTGCGGCTCGTGCGACAGCTGCGGCAGCTGCGCTCCCAAGGCACCCCTCAAACAACCGGAAGCCGAACAGGTCGCCAGCAGCCCGTCCATGCACGGCCGCTGAGACCGATGCCCGCGCACATCCTCGTCGCCGGGGGCGGCATCGGGGGGCTGGCCACCGCGCTGGCACTCGCACAAGGTCGGCACCGGGCCGACGTCTTCGAACAGGCTGCGGCCTTCGGTGAAATCGGCGCCGGCGTGCAGCTGGGGCCCAACGCCACGAGGCGTCTTCAGAAACTCGACCTTGGCACCGGGCTCGCGGCCATCGCGGCGCGGCCCGAGGCGCTGGTGGTCCACAGCGCCGAAAGCGGCTCCGAGCTGGCCCGCATGCCGCTGGGCGACACCATGCAGCAGCGCTACGGCGCGCCCTACTTCTGCGTTCATCGAGCCGACCTCCACGGCCTGCTGCTGGAGTCCGTGCGCGCGCGCGGCACCGGCGCGCTGGTGACCGGTGCGCAGATCAGGCAGGTCGAGACCAGCGACGATCTCGTCTGCCTCTCGAGCACCGACGCGCGCGCCTGGGAGGGCGAGGCGGTGGTCGGGGCAGACGGCCTCTGGAGCATGGTGCGGCGGCAGCTCGACAGCCCCTCGGCGGCGCAGCCGCCGCGTGTCACCGGTCACACGGCCTGGCGCGCGCTGGTCGAGCAGTCGGCCTTGCCGGCTGAATTGCGGCGCGGCCGGGTCGATGTCTGGCTCGGCCCGCGCCTGCATGCGGTGGCGTATCCGGTGCGCGGCGGCGAATGGCTCAATGTGGTCGTGATCGCCGAATCCGCCCCGGCCGGCGACGCGCGCGACTGGGACCAGTCCACCAGCATCACCGCGCTGAAGCAGGCCATGGGCCGCAGCTGCGCCAGCCTGCAATCCCTGCTCGATGCCATGCCCGGCTGGCGCGCATGGTCGCTGGGCGATCGCGCGCCGATGACGGGCCCTGCCGACATGGCGCACGAACGCGTCGCGCTGGTGGGCGACGCGGCGCACCCCATGGTGCCGTACCTCGCGCAGGGCGCAGGCATGGCCATCGAGGACGCGGTGGCGCTCGCCGATGCACTTGGCGATGGCGATGCGGCCGACGTGCCCGCCGCCTTCGCCCGCTACGCCCAGACGCGCTGGGCTCGCAACGCGCAGGTGCAGGCGCGCGCACGCCGCAACGGCGAGATCTTCCACGCCACCGGCCCGGTGCGGCTGGGCCGCGACATGGCGATGCGCCTGCTCGGCGCGAAGCTGCTCGACCAGCCCTGGCTGTACGGCGGCTGAGCAGAGGCTGGGAGCGAAGGAACCTTCAGAGCCTGAAGGTCTGTAGATGCTCGATGCGCTCGGCCAGCCCTTCCTGTCCGAGATAGTGGCCGTACTTGCCGCCCTGCATCTTCGCGAGCGCGGTCTCCAGTTCGAGCAGCATCGCGTCGCGCTCCGCGACGAAGGCGGGCGGCACGTCGATACCCGCCTTCGCGCAGGCATCCGCGATCAGGTGCGCGCTCGCCGGCGCACCGCAGGCCGCGCACTTGACGATGGCCGCGACGTTGGGCTCGGCGCCGTTGTCAAGCAACGCACTTGTGAGCTCGGGCGAGATCTGCCCGTCGATGTTGCGCAGCGCATCGGCTGCCACCGGAGCACCCGCGCGCACCAGTGCCGATGCGGCGGCGAAGGCGCCCTGGCCCACGGCGACGTCGGTGGCCAGCGCGCTGCCCTGTTGCGGCCCGTCGAAGGCCACGCCCGCCGCGGCCAGTTCGGCGACCAGCCGGGCATCGTCCGTTCCGATCGCATGGCGCAGGGCCACGCGCGCCAGCTGCGGCTTGTGGCGCAGCGTGCCTTCGGCCAGCGGCGTGCGCCAGTCGACGACGGCGCGGCAGTAGAAGGTCACCAGCTTGTCCATCAGGTCGAAGTCCAGACCGTGCTCCTCGTGCCTGTCGTCGAGATAGGCGAGCAGCGTCTGGCCCGAGAAGTAGTCGCTGGTGGGCGCGAGCGGGTCTTCGTCCAGGCGCAGCGCCGCGAAGGCGCCGCGCAGGTCCGGTGCGATGGTGTTCACGCTGTCCTCGTGCAGCGCGTGCGTCCAGGCGGGCGGCAGGCCCTTCTTCCAGGCGACGATCTGCCCGTGCGCCGCGCCGGGCTCGACCACCGCGTAGATGCGGTCGGTGTACTCGAAGCCGCCGAAGGGCAGGTGCGTGAGCTTGCCGCTCCAGGGCGTGCCGCCTTCCTCGGCGGCCTCGCGGGCCAGTTCCTGCTCGTGCCCGATCCAGCCCTGCAGGTCGTCGTAGCCGTCGCTGCCGTTCCAGAAGAGCTCGCTCCAGCTGATGCCTTCGAGGTTGCCGTTCATCTCCAGCGAAAGGTCGTAGTCGAGGCGCCCGCCAGCGGTTTCCCGCCAGAGCGCGACCAGCGCTTCGGGAAGAGGGCCCGAGCAAAGTGCCTGCACCGCGTCGATTTCCTCCTGCGGCATCGGCGGCTGTGCCTCGAAGATCACGCGATCGGCGAAGAGCACGATGCCGTGCTCGCGCAGGGTGGCCAGCTCGTCGGGTGTGAACCGGATGTCGTTCATGTCGGCGCCTCCATCGTTTTCAAAAATGTAGCGCTTTGAGCTCGCGGGGCAATCCGGGCCACCCCAGCTTCATGAGGGCGTTTGCGGCGGGTGAGCAGCGTGCCGGTGCTTCACCCGCCGCGCGCAGGCTACAGGTCCGTGCGCAGCTTCCAGATTTCGGGGAACAGCACCACGTCGAGCATCTTGCGCAGGTAGCTCACGCCGCCGGTGCCGCCGGTGCCGCGCTTGAAGCCGATCACGCGCTCCACCGTCGTCACGTGGCGGAAGCGCCAGAGGCGGAAGGCGTCTTCCAGGTCGGTGAGCTTCTCGCCGAGCTGGTAGAGGTCCCAGTGATCGTGCGGGTTGCGGTAGACCGTGAGCCACGCGGCCTCCACGCCGTCGCTGGGTTCGTAGGGCTGGGTCCAGTCGCGCTCCAGCCGGTCGGCGGGCACGGGCAGGCCGTGGCGCGCGAGCAGGCGCAGCGACTCGTCGTACAGCGACGGCGCTCGGTAGGCGGCATCGACCTGTGCCAGCAGGTCGGCGCGGTGCGCGTGCGGCTTGAGCATGGCGGCGTTCTTGTTGCCGAGCGCGAATTCGATGCAGCGGTACTGCGCGCTCTGGAAGCCGCTGGAATTGGCGAGGTAGGGGCGCATCGCCGTGTACTCGGGCGGCGTCATGGTCGACAGCACGGTCCAGGCGTTGACCAGCTGTTCCATGATGCGGCTCACGCGCGCCAGCATCTTGAAGGCGTCGGGCAGCTTCTCTTCGGAAATGCAGGCGATGGCGGCGTGCAGTTCGTGCAGCATCAGCTTCATCCAGAGTTCGCTGGTCTGGTGCTGCACGATGAACAGCAGCTCGTCGTGCGCGGGCGACAGGGGATGCTGCGCGCTGAGGATCTCGTCGAGGTGCAGGTAGTCGCCGTAGCTCATGGACTTGCTGAAGTCCAGCTGGGCCTTCTCTTCGTGGACGATGTTCTCGGTCGTTGTCTTTTCGGTGCTCATGATGCTTGCTGGCAGGTGGTCATCGCCAGACCACGGCGGTGTAGGAGGGCAGGCCCATGCCGGTATCTTTCTTCGGATAGACGAAGCGCACGACTTCGTTGCCGCGCTTGAACTCCTGGTAGGTCTCCCCGCCGGGAATGCGGCCTTTCTCGCCGGGCTTGTAGCCGGTGTCGCGCGCTTCCTTCACGAGGCGCTCGAAGGCGGCCTTGTCGGTGAGGGTGAGCTGTATGCCGTCTTCCCCGCTGCGGCTGGCCACGTAGGTGGACTTCATCAGGCGCGTGGTCTGGCCGTCGACGAACTTCTCGTACTCGATCATGCTGACCTGGTCGGTCACGGTCTTGTCGGCATACGAGAAGCCTTGGCTCTTGACCTGCGCACGGAAGGCGTCGGGCGCCTGCTCGGCGAAGGCCTTGAGCTGCGGCAGCGTGAAGGCCGGCTGCTGTGCGAAGGCGGGCACCGCCAGCATCAGCAGCGCGGCCGAAAGGGTGAGCAGTCGATGTTTCATGGTCGGGCGCAACTCAGGTCACCGCGTTCTTGCGATTGAACTCGGGGCGCTGCCACTCGCCGGTCTCCAGCACCTGCACGAGGTGCTCGACCGAGTTCCACACGTCCTCGAAACCGATGTAAAGCGGCGTGAAGCCGAAGCGCAGGATGTCGGGCATCTGCGAGTCGCCGGCGCGGTAGTCGCCGATCACGCCGCGCGCGATCAAGGCTTGCACGATGGCGTAGGCGCCTTCCTCACGACTGAGGCACACCTGCGAACCGCGTTGCGCGTGCTCGCGCGGCGTGACCAGCGAGAGGCCCTGGCCGGCGCAGCGCTCCTCGACCAGCCTGATGAACATGTCGGTGAGCGCGAGCGACTTGGCGCGCAGCGCGGACATCGCACCGAAGTCACCGTTGAAGGACTCGGCCGCGAGCACCGTGTCGAGGCCACATTCGAGCCCGGCCAGCGCGATGATCGGCTGCGTGCCGCACAGATAGCGGCCCACGCCCGGGGCAGGGCGGTAGTGCGGCGTGAACTCGAAGGGCGCCGCGTGACCCCACCAGCCGGACAGCGGCTGCTCGAACTGGCCCGCGTGCTTCGTATGCACCCAGGCGAAGGCCGGTGCGCCGGGGCCGCCATTGAGGTACTTGTAGCCGCAGCCGATGGCGTAGTCGGCATTGCTGTCGTTCAAGGCCACGGGCACGGCGCCCGCACTGTGCGCAAGGTCCCATACCGTGAGCGCGCCCACGGCATGCGCGGCGGCGGTGACGGCCTTCATGTCGTGCATGGCGCCGGTGCGGTAGTTGACGTGCGTGAGCATCAGCACGGCCACGTCGCCTGTCAGTACGCCGGGCAATTCGCTCGCCTCGATCAGCTTCAGCGTGAAGCCGCGCTCGCGGCACAGCGATTCGGCGATGTAGAGGTCGGTCGGGAAGTTGCTGCGCTCGCTGATCACCAGCTTGCGGCCGCTGTCCTTCTGCTGCGAGAGCGCCGCGAACAGCACCTTGTAGAGGTTGACCGAGGTGCTGTCGGTGCACACCACCTCGCCGGGCGCGGCGCCGATCAGGCGGGCCACCTTGTCGCCCAGGCGCTGCGGCAGGTCGAACCAGCTCGCGGTGTTCCACGAGCGGATGAGGCCTTCGCCCCATTCCTGGGTCACCACTTCGGCGATGCGCGCCGGCGCGGCCTTGGGCATCACGCCGAGCGAGTTGCCGTCGAGGTACAGCACGCCCTCGGGAATGGTGAATTGGTCGC
Source organism: Variovorax sp. 350MFTsu5.1 (assembly GCF_048302515.1). Taxonomy (NCBI): domain Bacteria; kingdom Pseudomonadati; phylum Pseudomonadota; class Betaproteobacteria; order Burkholderiales; family Comamonadaceae; genus Variovorax; species Variovorax sp. 350MFTsu5.1. Next base: position 1,903,812 of record NZ_CP157620.1, read on the forward strand.
GCAGGGCGCGCAGCGGGTCTTGCGCGTCTAGCGCGCGGCAATCTGCAAGAGTCGTCATGGTGGAGGTTTCAGCGAGGGAGTTCGCGCAGCACGGCGCGAACGGGGGAGGCATCGGCGCTCACCAGCTTGAGCGGCAGCGCGATGAGTTCGTAGTCGCCTTCGGGCACGTCGTCGAGCACGAGGTTCTCGAGCACGCGCAGGTCGAGGCGGCGGATGCGTTGGTGGCTTTCCAGCGTCTTGCTGTCGGCCGGGTCGATGCTGGCGGTGTCAATGCCGATGAGCTTCACGCCCATGGCGGCGAGGCGCTCGACTGTGGCGGGAGCATAGGCCGCGAGCTGCGGGTCCCAGCGGCCGACCGGCATGGTCGTGTAGGTGCGCACCAGCACGCGCGGGGGCAGGGTGCTGTCGACGGCGTGGGCAATGTGGTCCCACTCGACCAGCGGCCCCTTGTCGATCGCGTGAATCACGCGGCAGGGGCCGAGGAAGGGCGTGAGGTCGACGTCGCCGATGGTCTGGCCTTCGGGGTCGTAGTGCAGGGGCGCGTCGGCATGGGCGCCGACGTGGGGCGAGAGCTTGATCTCGCTGACGTTGACCGGGCAGCCCGGCGAGATGGTCGCGGCCCAGCGCTGCTGGTAGGGCGTGTCGCCGGGAAAGACCGGCGCGCCTTCATGCACGGGCGGCGAGATGTCCCAGATCTGGAGGCGGGGTTGCTGTGAACGCATGGCGCGAAGTTAGCGCCGGGCGAGGGGTCGTGGTGTCGGTTATTTCCAACACCAGACGTGACGAGTTGAAGCCGGGGCCGCGATCAGTGCAACGCCGGAAGGCCATGCCGGGCCCGCGCCCGCTCGCAGGCATCGCTGCCGGCCTCGAGCTCGTGGCAAGGATTGGGGCGCCACTCGTAGATGCCGCAGCCCACGGACTGGCCGATCTTTCCGGTGAGTGCCGCGCATCGCGGCGAGGCATGGTCGGTGCCGCGCATGCGGCAGATGGCGTCGTTCACCTCGACGGCGAGGCCCGAGGGCACCTTGCCGCCGTTGTCGTCGAGTTCATGCACGCTGAAGTCGACGCGGTAGCTGGCGCAGCAGGCGCCGCATTGCTGGCAATCGGACATGTTGCGGCGCCTTTGCCGGCTCAGAGCCTGCCCAGCAGCAGGAACTCCATCAGCGCCTTCTGGGCGTGCAGGCGGTTCTCTGCCTCGTCCCACACCACCGACTGCGGCCCGTCGATGACCTCGGCCTGCACTTCCTCGCCGCGGTGGGCGGGCAGGCAGTGCATAAAGAGGGCGTCGGGCTGGGCCGCGCGCATCATTTCCTCGTCGACGCACCAGTCGGCGAAAGCCTTGCGGCGGGCCTCGTTCTCGGCCTCGTAGCCCATGCTGGTCCAGACGTCGGTGGTGACGAGGTCGGCGCCGCGGCAGGCTTCCATCGGGTCCTTGAAGACCTTGTAGCTGTCGCCCGAGCGGATGCCGGCGATCGACTGGTCGACCTCGTAGCCGCTGGGCGTGCTCACGTGTACCGTGAAGCCCAGGATTTCGGCCGCCTGCAGCCAGGTGTTGGCCATGTTGTTGCCGTCGCCGACCCACGCCACCGTCTTGCCCTTCAGGCAGGAAAGTGCGTCGCCTCCGGCACCGCGTGACCCGCGGTGTTCGATGTACGTGAAGATGTCCGCCAGGATCTGGCAGGGGTGGAACTCGTTGGTCAGGCCGTTGATGACGGGCACGCGCGAGTGCGCGGCGAAGGCGTCGATCTTGGTCTGCTCGTAGGTGCGGATCATCACCAGGTCGACCATGCGGCTGATGACCTTGGCGCTGTCCTCGATGGGCTCGGCGCGGCCGAGTTGGCTGTCGCCGGTGGTCAGGTGCACCACGCTGCCGCCCAACTGGTACATGCCGGCCTCGAAGCTCACGCGGGTGCGCGTGCTGGCCTTCTCGAAGATCATGGCCAGCGTGCGGTCGACCAGCGGCTGGTGCTTCTCGTAGGTCTTGAACTTCTTCTTGATGATCGCCATGCGATCGAAGAGGTAGGCGTATTCGTCGGCCGTGAAGTCCGAGAACTGCAGGTAGTGCCGGATGGCTGCGGGCGCGGTCGTCGTCATTGGGCTGCAGGCTCCGAGAGGAAGTTTTTGACGATGGGCGCGAGGATCGCGACGATCTCGTCGGCCTCGGCGATGCTCAGGATGAGCGGCGGCACGAGGCGGATCACCTTGTCGGCCGTCACGCTCAGCAGCAGGCCGGCGTCGCAGGCGCGGTTGAGGATCACGCCGCAGGGACGGTCGAGCTCGATGCCGATCATCAGGCCCTGACCGCGGATTTCCTTCACGCCGGGCAAGCCGCCGAGCTCGCGCTCCAGCGCCGCCTTCAGGTGGGCGCCCACGGTGGCGGCATTCTCGAGCAGGTTCTGCTCTTCCATGATGCGGATGGTCTCGACGCCGGCGCGCATGGCCAGCGGGTTGCCGCCGAAGGTGGTGCCGTGGTTGCCCGGGCCGAAGATGTTGGCGGCCTTGGGGCCGGCCACCACTGCGCCGATCGGCACGCCCGAGCCCAGGCCCTTGGCCAGCGGCATCACGTCGGGCTTGATGCCCGCCCACTGGTGCGCGAACCACTTGCCGGTGCGGCCCATGCCGCACTGCACTTCGTCGATCATCATGAGCCAGTCGCGCTCGTCGCACAGCTGGCGCACCTGCTTGAGGTATTCCCAGCGCATCGGGTTGATGCCGCCTTCGCCCTGGATGGTTTCGAAGAACACGGCGACCACGTTCGGGTTGCCTTCGGTCGCCTTCTTCAGCGCCTCGATGTCATTCAGCGGAACGCGGATGAAGCCCTCGACCAGCGGGCCGAAGCCGGCCTGCACCTTGGGATTGCCCGTGGCCGAGAGGGTGGCGATGCTGCGGCCGTGGAAGGCGGCTTCGTAGACGACGATCTCGGGGCGCTCGATGCCCTTGTCGTGCCCGAACTTGCGCGCCAGCTTGAGGGCGGCTTCGTTGGCTTCGAGGCCGGTACAGCAGAAGAAGGCGTTGGTCAGGCCCGAGAGCTCGGTCAGCTTGGTGGCGAGCTGTTCCTGGCCGGGCACGTGGTAGTAGTTGGAGCTGTGGATCAGCTTGGTCAGCTGGTCCTGCAGGGCCGGCACCAGCTCGGGGTGGTTGTGGCCCAGCGTGTTCACCGCGATGCCGCCGAGGCCGTCGAGGTAGGCCTTGCCCGCGGTATCCCAGACTCGGCAACCCTGACCGTGCGACAGTGCGATCGGCAGGCGACCGTAGGTGTTCATGACGTGGGGCGAGGTGGGCTGGGCGGTAGCGCTCATTCGGGTTCTCCAGATAGGGAAGGCGGATTCTAGGCGCGTGGTTTGACGGCTTCGTTGAGGATTGCGCATCACAGCAATGCCCCATGTTCAGGATGCAAAAAGGGGCGCGGATAGAATCGCTTGCTGCACCGCAGCACCTGCTCCGGTCGCTTCATTCAACGATGATTTCCCCCACAGCCAAAGAAATCTTCATCCAGGGCATCACCAAGGATGGCCGGACCTTCCGCCCGAGCGATTGGGCCGAGCGTCTGGCCGGTGTCATGTGCTCTTTTCGCCCTGGTGGCGCCTACCCGGGCAGCCACCTGAGCTATTCGCCCTGGTGCATTCCGACGACCATCAACGGCGTGAAATGCGTGGTCGTGAACCGCGCGCTGCGCGATGCCGAGCCGATGGCCTGGGACTTCTGCGTGAACTTCGCAAGGGACAACGATCTTCAGGTGGCCGAAGCCTGCCTGGTGCCCGACGCACCGATCCCCCCCAAAAAGGCCTGACAAGGCCTTTTTCTTTGCCCGTAATCCGGGTTCGCCAGGAACTGCAAACCGATCGGGCATGAAAAAACCGCCCGAAGGCGGTTTTTCACTTTGCTGCAGCGCACCCCGATCAAACGGCGGACCGGAGGATTCCGGTCCGGGCTTGCCTGACAGGTGTCAGGCGGCGGCCTTTGCAGGCGCGAGGGCGAGGGCCTTGACCTTGGCCGACAGGCGGCTCTTGTCGCGGGCGGCCTTGTTCTTGTGGAAGATGCCCTTGTCGGCGATCGCGTCGACGATGCTCTGGGCCTTCGCGAACAGCTCGCTTGCCTTGGTCTTGTCGCCAGCCAGAACAGCCTTTTCGACGTTCTTGACAGCGGTACGGTACTTGGAACGCAGCGAGGTGTTCGCAGCGTTCAGCTTGGTGTCCTGGCGGACGCGCTTACGGCCGGAGGCGAGGCGCGGGTTCTTTTTCTTGGGCTTGGCGGATGCCATGATTTATGTCCTTAGGTGTCTGAGGATGATGCAGCAAAGCCCTCCATTATAGGCCGGGTTGGCTTTTCCGCCGAATCCGGGCGTTTCGGGGCTCCGGCGGGGCCTAAACTCGGCCCCCGTGTCCCTGCTCAAATCCGCCTCCACCGTCTCCCTGCTGACCCTCGCCTCGCGGATCACGGGCCTCGTGCGCGACGTGCTCTTCGCCTCGGTTTTCGGCGTCAGCGCGCTCACCGACGCCTTCAACGTCGCGTTCCGCATCCCGAACCTGTTCCGGCGGGTCTTCGGCGAAGGCGCCTTCAGCCAGGCCTTCGTGCCGGTGCTGGCCGCCCGCAAGACCGAAGCGGGCGACGAGGGCGCCCGCCAGCTCATCGACCACGTCGCCACGCTGCTGACCTGGACGCTGGTGATCGTCTGCGTGGCCGGCGTGGTCGGCGCGCCGCTGCTGGTCTGGGCCATGGCCAGCGGGCTGCCGGGCTTCGAGGCGGCCGTGGTCATGACGCGGTGGATGTTCCCGTACATCGGCTTCATGTCGCTGGTGGCGCTGGCGGGCGGCATTCTCAACACTTGGCGCAAGTTCGCGGTGCCGGCGGCGTCGCCGGTGCTGCTGAACGTGGCGCTGATCCTGTCGATCCTGGTCGGCGCGCCGCTTTTCAGGCACTGGGGCATCGAGCCGATCTACGCCCAGTGCGTGGGCGTCATGGCCGGCGGCGTGCTGCAGCTGGCCCTGCAGATTCCCGCATTGCGCAAGCTGGGGCTGCTGCCGCGCCTGGGCCTGAGCCTGCGGGCCCTGCGCACCGCCTGGACCGATCCGAACACGCGCAAGGTGCTCAAACTGATGCTGCCCGCGCTGCTGGGCGTGAGCGTGGCGCAGATCTCGCTGCTCATCAACACGCAGATCGCCTCCCATCTGGCGGTGGGCAGCGTCACCTGGATCACCAATGCCGACCGGCTGATGGAATTCCCCACCGCCATGCTCGGCGTGGCGCTGGGCGTGGTGCTGATGCCGCAACTGGCCGGCGCCCGCGCAGCCAAGGACGACGCGCGCTATTCCTCGCTGCTCGACTGGGGCCTGCGCCTCGTGGTGCTGCTGTCGGCGCCGTGCGCCATCGCCTTGCTGCTCTTCGCCAAGCCGCTGGTGGCGGTGCTCTTCCACAACGGCGCGTATTCGGGCGAGGACGTGGGCCGGACCACCCTGGCGCTGATGGGCTACGGCGTCGGTCTCGTCGGCATCGTGGCCGTGAAGGTGCTCGCGCCGGGCTACTACGCCAAGCACGACACGCGCACCCCGATGCTCATCGCGGTGGGCGTGCTGGTGCTGACGCAGATCCTCAACGTGTTCCTGGTGCCGGTGCTGCAGCACGCGGCGCTCACGCTGACCATCGCCATCGGGGCGCTGGTGAATTCGGCCTGGCTGCTGGTCGGGCTGATCCGCCGCGGCAGCTACAAGCCCGAGCCGGGCTGGGGGCGGTTCGCGCTGCAGGTCGTCGCGGGCACGGCGGTGCTCGCGGGCCTGCTGGTCTGGGGCTCGGCGCATTTCGACTGGGTCGCCCTGCGCGAGCAGCGCCTGCTGCGCATCGGCCTGCTGGCCGCGCTGATCGCCGGCTCGGCGCTGCTGTATTTCGGCGTGCTGGCGGCGGTCGGCGTGCGGCTGCGCAGCTTCATCCGCCGCTGACGCCCCGCCGGGGCTTTCCAGGCGGGCGCAATCCGCGTGTGCCCCTTCTTGACGCTCCGGAAATGCTCCTCTACAAAGCCACATGACGTTCAGCTTTCAGGTTCCAACCGCCCTGGAGTATTTCGAGTCGCTGGTGCGCAGCGACGACCAGTTTCCGCTGCTCGAAGCCGCCGCCAGCCTGGCGCAGGACGAATACCCCGATCTCGACGTGCAGCAGGTGCTGGGCGACGTCGACCAGCTCCTGGCGCGCCTGCGCCGCCGCCTGCCCGCCGATGCCGCACCGCTGGCCCGTCTGCGGGCGCTGAACCAGTTCTTCTTCAACGACCTGAACTTCGGCGGCAACGTCAACGACTACTACGACCCCGACAACAGCTACCTGAACGCCGTGCTGCGCACCCGCCGCGGCATCCCGATCTCGCTGGCCGTGCTCTGGATGGAGCTGGCGCAGGGCCTGGGCCTGCAGGCGCGCGGCATCGGCTTTCCGGGGCACTTCATGCTCAAGGTGACGCTGCCCAAGGGGCAGGTGGTGATCGACCCGTTCACCGGCAAGTCGTTGTCGCGCGAGGAGCTCGGCGAGCGGCTTGAGCCCTACAAGCGCAGCAACGGCCTGGTCGGCGACTTCGACGTGCCGCTGGGCCTGTACCTGCAGCCCGCCAGTTCGCGCGAAATCATTGCCCGCATGCTGCGCAACCTGAAGGAAGTGCACCACGCGCAGGAAGACTGGCAGCGTGTCATCGCCGTGCAGGACCGCCTGATCGCGCTGCTGCCCAGTGCCTGGGGCGAGTACCGCGACCGCGGCATCGCGCACGCGGAGCAGGGCAACACGGCATCGGCCGTGCGCGACCTCGAAACCTACCTGGCGAAGGCCGAGGACGCCCTGGACATCGACGCGATCGCCGAGCGCGTCGCCGCCCTGCGCCGCATGGCGAGCTGAAATGAGCATGCAGGCCGGCGTGAGCCCCGCGCCCGACCTGGGCACGCTGCACGAATTCCACGGCGTGCAGCCCGTGCTGCCGGTGTCCGACGTCACCCGCGCCGCGCGCTGGTTCCGCGACGTGCTGGGCTTCGAGCTCGACTTCATCGCCGGCGAGCCGCCCAGCTACGCGCGGGTGAAGAAGGGCGATCGCAGCTACGGCGACCCGGTCTATCTGCGCCTCTGGCAGTGCAACGCGCGCGAGGCCACGCCCTGGCGCGGCGAGATCGTGATCCACGTCGGCAAGGACATCGACGGCCTGCATGCCGCCTACGTGAAGCGCGGCGTGGTGGTCATCGAGCCACCCGTCTCCCAGCCCTGGGGGCTGCGCGAATTCGCGATCCGGGAGCCGGACGGCCATGTGCTGCGCTTCTGCGGCTATCTGCCCTGAAATCTCAATTTCAGAAACACAAAATTACAAATAGATCGATGCATCCGTGTCGATCAGGCTTCCGCTCGTCCGACGTGTGAACAGGAGCAGGCAGATTCCGACGCCGCTTCACCACCATCAACCTTCAGGAGAAACGACATGCGATTCATGATTCTGGTCAAGGCCAACGCCGATTCCGAAGCCGGCGTGATGCCCAGCACCGAAATCCTCACCGCCATGGGCAAGTTCAACGAAGAACTGGTCAAGGCCGGCGTGCTGCTGGCGGGCGAGGGCCTGCACCCCAGTTCCAAGGGCGTGCGCGTGCGCTGCGAGGGCCCGACCAAGCGCACCGTCATCGACGGCCCCTTCGCCGAGACCAAGGAACTGCTGGCCGGCTTCTGGCTGTTCCAGTGCAAGTCGAAGGAAGAGGCCATCGAGTGGATCAAGCGCAGCCCCTTCCAGGAAGGCGAGATCGAGATCCGCCAGGTGTTCGAGGCCGCCGATTTCGGCGACTCCATGACCCCCGAACTGCTCGCCCAGGAAGACCGCCTGCGCGCCGAGACCGAGGCCCGCACCAAGGCCGGTGGCTGAACCGGCCGCCCGTGCAACCCGACCGAACCCAAGGAGACGCACCATGCGATTCATGCTGCTGATGATTCCCCACGGCTACGAGACCGCCGCGCCCGGCACCATCCCCGACGACGTCGAGGCGGTGTCGGCCATGATGGCCTACAACGAGTCGCTGCAGAAGGCCGGCGTGCTGGTCAGCTGCGACGGCCTGCACCCGCCCTCCATGGGCGCGCGCGTGAGCTTCAGGAACCGCAAGCCCAAGGTCGTCGACGGCCCCTTCGCCGAGGCGAAGGAAGTGCTCGGCGGCTTTTGGATCATCGACGTGCCCTCGCGCGCCGCCGCCATCGAATGGGCCAGCCGCTGCCCCGGCGGCGACAACGAGGTCATCGAGGTGCGCCAGATCCAGGAGATGGAAGACTTTCCGGCCGACGTGCAGGCGGTGGCCGGCGAATTCACGTCGATGCAGACGGTGAAGAAGACCGGCGCATGAGCCAGGCCGGGGGCCGCATGGACACGGCCGCCATCCACCGCACCATCGAGGCGGTGTGGCGCATCGAGTCCGCGAAGATCATCGCCACCGTCGCGCGCATGGTGCGCGACGTGGGGTTGGCCGAAGAGCTGGCCCAGGACGCGCTGGTCTCGGCCCTGGAGCAATGGAGCGAATCGGGCGTGCCCGACAACCCCGCCGCCTGGCTCACGGCCGTGGCCAAGCGCCGCGCCCTCGACCGCCTGCGCCACCTGCAGCTGGCCGAGCACAAGTCCGGCGAGATCGGCCGCGAGCTCGACGCGCGGCACGAGATGGCGCAGGACGACTTCGCCGAGGCAGTCGATGCCGCACTCGACGACGACATCGGCGACGACCTGCTGCGGCTGGTGTTCACCGCCTGCCACCCGGTGCTCTCGACCGAGGCGCGGGTGGCGCTCACGCTGCGGGTGATGGGCGGCCTGACCACCGACGAGATCGCGCGCGCCTTCCTCGTGCCCGAGGCCACGGTGGCGCAGCGCATCGTGCGCGCCAAGCGCACCCTGGCCGAGGCGCGCGTGCCCTTCGAGGTGCCGCGCCGGCACGAACTGGAGGCGCGGCTGGCCTCGGTGCTGGAGGTGATCTACCTGGTCTTCAACGAAGGCTACTCGGCCACCGCCGGCGACGACTGGATGCGCCCCGCGCTGTGCGAAGAGGCGCTGCGCCTCGGCCGCATCGTGGCCGAGCTGGTGCCGAAGGAATCGGAAGTGCACGGGCTGGTCGCGCTGATGGAAATCCAGGCCTCGCGCACCGCCGCGCGCATGGGGCCCTCGGGCGAGCCGGTGCTGCTGCTGGAGCAGAACCGCGCGCGCTGGGACCAGATGCTGATCCGCCGCGGCCTCGCCGCACTCGCGCGAGCCGAGTCGCTGGGCGGGGCGCTCGGCCCCTATGCGCTGCAGGCCGCCATCGCCGCCTGCCACGGCCGCGCGCGCACCGCCGGCGAAACCGACTGGGGGCGCATCGCCGCGCTCTACGATGCGCTGGCCGAACTCACACCGTCGCCCATCGTCGAGCTCAATCGCGCGGTGGCGTTGTCGATGGCCTTCGGCCCGGCGGCCGGGCTGGAGGTGGCCGATGCGCTGCTGGACGAGCCCGCGCTCAAGGGCTACCACCTGCTGCCGACCGTGCGCGGCGACCTGCTCTTCAAGCTCGGCCGCCTCGACGAGGCGCGCCGGGAGTTCGACCGCGCCGCGGCGCTCACTCGCAACACCCGCGAACGTGCGCTGCTGCTGGCGCGCGCCCGGGCTTGTACTTGACTCGCCCCCAAGGCTTCGCGCACTTCGTGTCGCTGCGCCAACCCCCTTCCGGGGGCGATACCTGCGGCCTGGCGGAGCCGGTTCCGCGGTATCTCTGGAAGAAGAAGGCGCGCTTGCGGCCTTCGGATGGCGGTGCTGGTTGAACTGAACCACACCTGAATCTGCTGCGAGTCGGGCCGGAGGACAATGCGCGCCATGCTGCGCACCCCCTCCCTCCGCTTCCTGTGCGTTTCCGGCCTGGCCCTGCTGCCGACCGCCTCGGCCCTGGCCCAGTTCGATCCCGCCAAGGTGTGGACCGAGCCGCCGGCCATTGCCGCGCGCTTTCCCGATCCGCCGGTGAGCTACGCCACGCCCGGCTTTCGCCCGGGCCGCACCGACTTCCCCTCGCATGCCGAGCTGCTGGCCTTCCTGGACGAGCTGGCGCGCCAGTCGCCCAGCGTGCGCGTCGAGCGCATAGGGACGTCGCAGCAGGGCCGAGAGATGCCGCTGGTGGTGCTGGCCGAACAGGGCCGCGTCGACCCGGCCCGGCCCACGGTGATGGTGATCGGCCAGCAGCATGGCAACGAGCCGGCCGGCGGCGAGGCGGTGCTGGCGTTGGCGCAGCAGTTCGCCTCCGAGCCGGGCTCGGCGCTGCTGAAGAAGGTCAATCTGGTCCTGGTGCCGCGCGGCAACCCCGACGGCGCCGAGCGCTTCACCCGCGTCACCGCCAACGGCATCGATGTGAACCGCGACCACCTGCTGCTGCGCACGCCCGAGGCCCGCGTGATCGCGGCGGCCACCCTGCGCTACGCGCCGCAGGTGGTGCTCGACCTGCACGAGTTCACCGTCGGTGGCCGCTGGATCGACAAGTTCGGCGCCGTCATGAAGTACGACGGCCTGCTGCAGCCCGCCACCGTGGGCAACCTCGACGCCGCCATCGCCGCCAGCGCGCAGCGCGACTACGTCGACGCCATCCAGGCCGCCTTCTCGCGCGCGGGCCTGCAGGGCTTCAAGTACCACACCACTTCCGGCGGCAAGGCGGACGACCGCACCGTGTCGATGGGCGGCGTGCAGCCCGACACCGGCCGCAACGTGAGCGCGCTGCGCCAGGCCGTGAGCCTGCTGCTCGAGGTGCGCGGCGTGGGGCTCGGCCGCGCGCATTTCGCGCGCCGCGTGCATACGCAGGTACTGGCGGCCACCACCGTGATCGAAACGGCGGCGCGGCAGGGGCCGGCGCTGATGCAGCTCACCGCCCAGGCCGGCCAGCGCGCGAAGGCCCAAGCCTGCCAGGGCGACGTGGTGGTCGAGGCCTGGCAGACGCCGACGCGGCAGCGCCTCGACTTCCTCGATGCCAGGACCGGCGAGGACAAGGCCGTCGACGTCGACTGGCGCGCCGCCGAGCCGCTGAAGATCGTCAATGCGCGCCCGCGCCCCTGCGGCTACCTGCTCGCTTCGAGCGAGACTGTGGCCGTGCAGCGTCTGCAGATGCTGGGCGTGCGCGTGGAGCGCATCGACAGCGCGGCGCCGTGGTCGGTGGAACGCTACGAAATCCTTTCGCAGACCGACGGCCAGCGGCAGGACGCGCGCGGCGCCATCGAGGATGGCGAGGCGATCCGCGCCTTCCGCGTGCGGCTGCGCCATGGCCGTGCGGTGGTGCAGCCGGGCAGCTTCTACGTGTCGCTGGCACAGCCGCTGTCGCCGCTGGTCAGCGCGGCGCTGGAGCCCGATTCGCAGAACAGCTATGCCGCCAACCGGCTGCTGGAGATCGGCGACGACAGGCTGCTGCGGGTGCCGGGGCCGGCTCCTGCGGGTGTCTGGCACTGAGCGGTGTCAGGTGCGGGAAGACGGGCCCGCTTCCGAGGGCGATCCCGGCAGCCCGAACTGGTGCCACGCGCGGCGCAGCTGCGTGTCGGAGCCGAAGCCCGACTGCTCCGCCGCCCGCGTCACGCTCGCACCCGAGGCCAGCGCCAGCTGCGCCGTCGCGAGCCGCAGCCGCCGCAGGTAGGCCAGAGGCGCCACGCCCGCATGCTCGACGAAGAGCCGCGTGAGGTGCCGCGCCGACGTATGCGCCACCTCGGCCATGCGCGGCACGTTCCAGTCGGCCTGCGGCCGTTCGCTCACGGCGTCCTGCACGCGGTGCAGCGCGGCGTGCAGGTGGTTGCGGTAGGCGAGGAAGGGCGACAGCTCCGGATCGTGCGGCCCGCGGCGCAGCGGCATCACCATCGACTGCGCGACCTGCGCCGCGAGCGCCTCACCGCACAGTTCGCCGATGCGATGCAGGATCAGGTCGATGCCGGTGGTCACGCCCGCGCTGCTGTAGAGCGGCGGATCGATCACGAACACGCGGTTGCTCACCACCTCGCAGCGCGGCTCCACCTCGCGCAGCTCGCCCAGGTGATGGTGGTGCGTGGTGGCACGCCGGCCCGCCAGTGCCCCGGCGTGCGCCGCCAGCACGGCGCCGGCGCACACCGTCACCAGCTCCAGTCGGCCGCGCTCGAAGCGCAGGCCGCGCAGCCAGTGCAACAGGTCCTGCGTCTGGGGGTTGTCGATGGCGATGGCGTCGCCGGGCAGGCCGACCAGCACGACCCAGCCGGGGCCGTCCCACGTCGTGGGCAGCGGCGAGAGCCCCGCGAGCGCCACGCCGACCGAGCCCATGGCCGTCGGCCGGGGGCTGGCGAATTCGATGGCGAAGCGCTCGGGCCGCCCCGCCGCGCGCAGCCGCTGGTTGGCGATGCGCAGCGCCTCCGCCGGCCCGGCCCAGTCGAGCACGAGGCTGCCGGGCAGGAGGACGAAGACTACGCGGATGGGGGCGGGCTCGGGTTGCTGCGGTTCCATTCGTAGTCCATCTGGCGCGCGGTGCGCTCGGCGAGTTCGAGCCCGGCCAGCCGTTCGACGAGATGCAGGCTCATGTCGATGCCGGCGCTGATGCCCGCGGAGCTGACGATGCGGCCGTTGTCGACCCAGCGCACGCCCTCGCGCACGTCGAGCGAGGGGAAGCGCTCGCGCAGCTCGGCGATGTCTTCCCAGTGGGTCGTGACCGGGTCGCTGGTCACCACGCCGCTTCGGGCCAGCAGGAAGGCGCCGGTGCAGACCGAGGCGACGATCTTCGCGCCGGCTGCCTGATCGGCTATCCAGCGCAGGGTGTCGGAGCAGGCCATCGGCGCGTCGACCACGCCGCCGGGAACGATCAGCACGTCGGCCGCCGGGCTGTCGGCCAGCGTGTGGCTGGCCAGCAGCCGGAGGCCTGCACGCGCCTGAACGGCCTGGCCTGCGGCGGCGTGGGCCACCGAAGCGACCTCGAAGAGCGCCGGCGAGCCCGGCCGCAGCCGCTGCCCGACCCGGCTCGCAGTGGTGAACACCTCGAAGGGGCCGGCGAAGTCCAGCGCCTCCACGCCGTCGAAGGCGAGGATCAGAACGCGCATGGCGGTGGCGTTCACGCCGTTCATGCCACGGCCCGTTCGAGCGCCTGCGCCACGGCGCAGACGGTGGCGAACCGCTCATGCAGCACGGCGGCCGTGCGGGCCTTGATGTCGGCGGCGGCGAGCGGGCTGCCGTCGGGATGCTTCATGTCGAAGGTGAGGGTGGCGTCGGTGACGTAGTCCACTTCCCAGCCCAGGTCGGAGGCGTGGCGGGTGGTGGTCTCGCAGCATTGCTCGGTGCGGATGCCGCTCACGATCAGCCGCCCGATGCCGTGCTGCGTGAGCCACACGTCCAGTCCGCTGTTGACCAGCGCGCTGTGGCGGTGCTTGGTGAAAGTGGCGGCCGCGTCGAAGGCGGCGAGGCCGCCGATGGGGCGCACGTGGCCCGATTCGACCGCGAAGGGGTTGCTCGCGTCGGAGGGCTCGTCGGTGTGGAAGACCCGCACGATGGGCAGGCTCGCGGCCGCGGCGCCTTCGATCAGCGCGTTCTGCGCGGCGAAGTAGGGCGCGGCCTGGCTTTCGTTCCAGTAGGCGCGCTGGCGGAACGACTCCTGGGCGTCGATCACTATCAGACAGGTTTTCATGGCGGGGCTCGCGGGCGGGAGCGGAGTGGATGATGCCGCTCATTCTTGCGGCGCGCCAGCTTCCGGTCCGCTCGGTGCCGGACCGGAATCGATCAGATCAGGACATCGGCCAGGGCGAAAGCCCCGTCAGACCAGGGAAGCCGCCTGCAGCTCTTTCTTCAGGTACGCGTAGTACAGCGGCGCCGCCACCAGCCCCGCGGGCCCGAAGACCGCCTCGGCCACGAACATCACCGCCAGCAGCTCCCACACGCTCATCTGCGTGCGCGCGCCCACCACCTTGGCGTTGATGACGTACTCGGCCTTGTGGATCACGATCAGGAAGATCAGGCAGGCCGCGGCCGTGACCGGCGACACCGACAGCCCCACCAGCGTGATCACCGAGTTGCAGACCAGGTTGCCCACGATCGGCACCAGTCCGGCCAGGAAGGTGAGGGTGATGAGCGCCGGCGTGTAGGGCAGGTGCGCGTCCCACAGCGGCATGACGAAGAGCAGGAAGATGGCCGTCAGCAGCGTGTTGAAGGCCGCGATCCAGAACTGGGCCGCCACGATCTGGGCGAAGGCCTCGCCGAAAGTCTGCACGCGCCGATGCAGCTGTTCGGCCAGCGGCAGGCGCCGCAGCGGCGCGTGGGCCACGGCGGCCAGGCTGCCGATGATCAGGCCCACGTACGAGAAAAGGATGCCGTGCAGCCACGCGCGCCCGGCCACGGCCAGCGAGCCGGCCTGCGCGCGCAGGTAGTTGGCGATCACGCGCTGCACCTCGGCCGCGCCCTCGGGCAGGTAGACGGCGATCTCCACCGGCAGCTTGGAGCGCAGCTCCAGTACGGTGCGCGCCGTGTAGTCGAGCAGCTCGCGGTACTGGTCGGGCGCATCGACGATGTATTCGCGGGCCTGCGACAGCCCCAGCGTGATCAGCGCGATGGGCGCCAGCAGCACCACCGTGACGGCCACCACGCCGGCCCAGCCCTGGGCGCTGCCGGGCCGCCTGGCCAGCGCCGGGATGCGCCCCAGCCCCGAGGCGAGCAGGCGCGCGAACCAGCGCGTGACGAGAAAGCCGATGCAAACGCACAGCAGCCCCGGCAGCAGATGCTCCCACATCACCAGCATCAGGGCGCCCAGCATCAGCAGGTAGCTGGCGATGGTCACGCCGCGCGGGGCGGCGGGGCGGATGGCGGGGGACGCCGATGAGGCTATGGGCGAGGGCTGCGGCTTGTTGGCCATCCGGTGCGGGTGCGTGCTCTGTTCTTCGAAAAAAGTGGACGCAGCGGCCGGCGGTCAGCCGACGACCACGGCCGCGCCTTCGCCGCGCTCGGCGATCACGCCGATCTCGTGCACCGTCTCGCCGGCAGCGCGCAGCGTGGCGGCGCAGGCAACGGCTTCGGCGGCGTCGATGACCACCACCATGCCGATGCCGTTGTTGAAGGTGCGGTTCATCTCGATGTCGTCGATGCCGGCCACCTTCTGCAGCCAGGCGAACAGCTCGGTCTGCGGCCAGCTGCCCTTCTTGAGGTGGGCGGCCGTGCCTTCGGGCAGCACGCGCGGGATGTTCTCGAGCAGGCCGCCGCCGGTGATGTGGGCCAGCGCCTTGATCGGGTGCTTGCCCAGCGCCTCGAGCACCGGCTTCACGTAGAGGTGGGTGGGCTCCATCACGGCTTCGCGGAAGGGCTTGCCGTCGAGGGTGGCGGGCAGGTCGCTGCCGGCGCGTTCGATCACCTTGCGCACCAGGCTGAAGCCGTTGGAGTGCACGCCGGCCGAGGCCAGGCCCAGCACCACGTCGCCGGGCTTGACGTTCTGGCCCGTGAGGATCTTCGACTTCTCGACCGCACCGACCGCGAAGCCTGCCAGATCGTATTCGCCGGCCGGGTACATGCCGGGCATCTCGGCCGTCTCGCCGCCGATGAGCGCGCAGCCCGAGAGCTCGCAGCCGCGGGCGATGCCGCCGACGACCGCAGCGGCCGTGTCCACGTCGAGCTTGCCGCAGGCGAAGTAGTCGAGGAAGAAGAGGGGCTCGGCGCCCTGCACCAGCACGTCGTTGACGCTCATGGCCACCAGGTCGATGCCGACCGTGTCGTGCATGTTCCATTCGAAGGCCAGCTTGAGCTTGGTGCCCACGCCGTCGGTGCCGCTCACGAGCACCGGCTCCTTGTAGCGCTTGGGCACCTCGAACAGGGCACCGAAGCCGCCGATGCCGGCCAGCACGCCTTCGCGCAGGGTTTTCTTCGCCAGCGGCTTGATGCGGTCGACCAGGGCGTCGCCTGCATCGATGTCGACGCCGGCGTCCTTGTAGCTGAGCGGGGTGGGCGTGGAGGAGGTCATGGGTGGTCGGTGTCGGGAAGGACGCGAAAGGACGTGAAGGGTGGGGCGGAAGGGGCGCCGGCAACCATGGTGGCCGGGCCGATAGAATTCCCGATGATTTTAAGGGCCCCCGCGGCCCCCTCCATGAACCTTCCCGGGATGAAACAGCTCGCGCTCGATATCGGCATTGCGACGGGCCCCAGCTTCGACGCCTTTTTCGCCGGCCCCAACGAGGCGGCTCTGCGGCACCTGCAAGTGTGGGTGGGCGGCGCCGGCAGCCCTGCGCTGCACTCGCCGGTGCCCACCTACCTGTGGGGCGACGGCGGCAGCGGCAAGACCCATCTGCTCGAATCGGTGCGTGTCGCACTGCGCGAGCAGGGCGCCAGCGTGGGCTGGCTGCACGCCGGTCTGCTGGAGCCGCCCGAGTTCGACGAGCGCTGGGGCGCCGTCCTGCTCGACGACGTGCACCTCTACACCGCCGTGCAGCAGCACGCGGCCTTCAACTGGTTCGTCAACGCCCAGACGCTGCAGCGCGGCGTGGTCGCCGCCGGCGCATTGCCGCCGGCCGACCTGCCGCTGCGCGAGGACCTGCGCACCCGCCTCGGCTGGGGCCATGTGTTCCACATGCAGGTGCTCAGCGAAAGCGAACGCCGCGCGGTGCTGCGCCAGGCCGCCGACGCGCGCGGCGTGATGCTGTCTGACGACGTGCTCGACTACATGCTGCACCGCTTCAGCCGCGACCTCGGCAGCCTGATGGAACTGCTCACGCAGCTCGACGGCTACGCACTGCAGACGCAACGCGCGATCACCATTCCGCTGATCCGCTCCATGCTCGAGAACGAATAGAAGAGCGAACAAGGCTTCCAACAACAAATGATCAAGAAATTCATCGACAAGCTGCTCGGCAAGGGTGCCGGCGGCACGCAGGGCAAGAGCCGCTTCGGCAAGCGCCAGGAGGTGCCGGCCGAGGTCCACGGAATCGATCCGGCCCTGGTCGACGAGCGTGCGAAGAACGTGGTGACGACGCTTCAGCAGGCAGGCTACGAAGCCTATGTGGTGGGCGGCGCGGTGCGCGACCTGCTGCTGGGCCTGCGCCCCAAGGACTTCGACGTGGCCACCAACGCCACGCCGGAGCAGGTGAAGGCGCTGTTCCGCCGCGCCTTCATCATCGGACGGCGCTTCCGCATCGTGCACGTGGTGTACGGCCGCGGGCGCGAGCACGAGGTGATCGAGGTCTCGACCTTCCGCGCCTACATGGACAACGCCGCCGCCGAGCAGGTGGCCGGCAACGAGCGCACCAGCAAGGGCGAGCTCGCGAGCATGAAGCACGCGGTGGACGCCAGCGGCCGCGTGCTGCGCGACAACGTCTGGGGCCCGCAGGAAGAAGACGCCGCGCGCCGCGATTTCACCGTGAACGCCATGTACTACGACCCGGCCAACCAGGTGGTGGTGGACTATCACAACGGCATCAAGGACGCCCAGAAGCTCACCCTGCGCATGATCGGCGACCCGGCCACGCGCTACCGCGAAGACCCGGTGCGCATCATCCGCGCCATCCGCTTCTCGGCCAAGCTCGCGGCCCTGGGCTTCAAGCTGGAGGCCAAGACGGCCGCCCCGCTGGTCGAGTCGAGCAAGCTGCTGGCCGACGTGCCGCAAAGCCGCCTCTTCGACGAGATGCTCAAGCTGCTGCAGACGGGCCACGCCATCGCCACGGTCGAGCAGCTCAGGAAGCTCGGCCTGGCCCGCGGCATCTATCCGCTGCTCGACGTGGTGGTGGAACGCGCCGACCAGCCCTTCGTGAAGGCCGCCCTACAGGACACCGATCGCCGCGTGGGCGAGGGCAAGCCCGTCGCGCCCAGCTTCCTGCTGGCTTGCGTGCTCTGGGCCGACGTGCGCGACGGCTGGGCCCAGCGCCAGGAAGGCCGCAACGGCCAGCGCGCGCAGCCGCCGTTCCCGGCGCTGCAGGACGCCATCGACGACGTGTTCAATGCGCGCATCGGCGACGTGTCGGGCCGCGGCAAGCTCGCGGCGGACATGCGCGAGATCTGGATGATGCAGCCGCGCTTCGACAAGCGCACCGGCTCCACGCCCTATAGCCTGGTCGAGCAGGCGCGCTTTCGCGCCGCCTTCGACTTCATGCGCCTGCGCGCCGACGTGGGCGAGGTGAGCGAAGCCATCGCCGAGTGGTGGCAGGAATTCAGCACCGCCGACGACGTGCGCCGCACCGATCTGCTGGAGCAGGTGCGCGAGGAGCAGAAGGTGCGCCAGCGCGTGCGGGTGCGCGAGACGCCCCAGCCCCCGAAGCCGCGCGGCGAGCCGGCGGGACGCCGCGCCGCCGATGCGGGCCGGAATGACGAGGGCGACGAGGTCGAGACCGCGGCCGTGCCGCCCGATGGGGAAGCCGTGGCGCCGCGCAAGCGCCGGCGTCGGCGCAAGCCGCGCACCGGAGGTGGCGGCGGTGGTGAGGGCGGCGCAAGCGCTGCAGGCGCATGACGGACAAGCCCGACCGGCCCAGGGGCGACGGCAGGAAAGGGAGCGCGCCCCGTGCTCCCTCAGGCAAGCGCACTGCCACGCCCCCCGCGAAGCGCGCTCCGGCCCGGCCTTCAGGCGGCGCTCCATCTGCGCGCCGTCCGAGGGAGGACTACCCGACCGTGCAGGCCTTCATCGCCATCGGCGCCAACCTGGGCGACGCCCAGGCGGCGGTGAAGGCGGCCATGGAGGCCATTGGCGCCATCGAGCGCACCGTGGTCACGGCGCGCTCGTCGCTGTACCGCAGCGCGCCCATCGAATCCTCGGGGCCCGACTACATCAATGCCGTGGTGGCGGTGCGCACCGGCCTGACGGCCGAGGCATTCCTTTCGGAGCTGCAGCTGCTCGAAGAGCAGGCCGGCCGCGAGCGGCCCTTTCCCAACGCGCCGCGCACGCTCGACCTCGACCTGCTGATGCACGGCAATTCGGTCAAGGACACACCCAAGCTGAGCCTGCCCCATCCCCGCATGCGGGAGCGGGCCTTCGTGCTCAAGCCGCTGGCCGAAATCGCCCCCGACAAGGTGCCGCGCGCGGCGCTGGCGCGGGTTTCGGACCAGGTCATCGAGCGCATCCGCGGCTGACCGGCGCCGGGCGAGAGCCCGCCCAGCCGGCCCGGTACCGCCCTCCCGGTACACTTGCACGGTTTTTCATCACGCTGTCACACGCTTGTGGCAGGCAAGTCCCGAGATCCCAGGAGAGCGCCACCCATGTTCGGCAAGCTGCTGCCCCGCGAGGGGAATTTTTTTGAGATGTTCAACCAGCACGCCGAGCGCATCGTCGAGGCGGCGCGGGCGTTCGAGCAACTGGTGACCAACTACAGCGACGTGCACCTGCGCGAGCAGTACAACCGCGACGTCGACAACGCCGAGCGCGCCGCCGACCGCGTGACGCACGACGTCAACCGGCTGATCCACAAGACTTTCATCACGCCCATCGACCGCGAGCAGATCCACAAGCTCATCAACACGATGGACGACGTGGCCGACCTGATCCAGGACTCGGCCGAGACCATGGCGCTGTACGACGTGCGCCACATGACCGAGGAAATCGTGCGCCTCACCTCGCTGAGCGTGAAGTGCTGCGACCGCCTGAAGGACGCCGTGAAGTTCCTCGGCCGCATCGCCGACCCGGCCGTGGCCGAGGCCACCCTCAAGACCTGCGAGGAGATCGACCGCCTCGAGTCCGACGCCGACCGTGTGATGCGCAGCGCCATGAGCAAGCTGTTCCGCGAGGAGCCCGACGTGCGCGAGGTGATCAAGCTCAAGGCGATCTACGAGCTGCTGGAGACGATCACCGACAAGTGCGAGGACGTGGCCAACGTGATCGAGGGCATCGTCCTCGAGAATTCGTAAGCGGGCAGCGACCGATGGCAACGGTTCAGGTCGCCCTCTGGGTGGTTGTGGTGCTGGTCGCTCTGGCGATCCTGTTCGACTTCATGAACGGATTCCACGACGCCGCCAATTCGATTGCGACGGTGGTCTCCACCGGGGTGCTCCGGCCGGGGCAGGCCGTGGTCTTCGCGGCCTTCTTCAACCTGGTCGCGATCTTCATCTTTCATCTGAGCGTGGCCGCCACGGTGGGCAAGGGCATCGCCCAGCCCGGGGTGGTCGACGTGCACGTGGTGTTCGGCGCGCTCGTCGGCGCCATCAGCTGGAACCTCGTGACCTGGTACTACGGCATTCCGAGCAGCTCGTCGCATGCGCTGATCGGCGGCATCGTGGGCGCCGTGATCGCCAAGACCGGCACCAGCGGCCTCGTCGCCTCCGGCATCTGGAAGACGGTGGCGTTCATTTTTGTCTCCCCGCTGCTGGGCTTCCTGCTGGGCTCGCTGATGATGGTCGTGGTGGCCTGGGGCTTCCGCCGCGCCACTCCGTCGCGCATCGACCGCTGGTTCCGCCGGCTGCAGCTGGTCTCGGCCGGCGCCTACAGCCTGGGCCACGGCGGCAACGACGCGCAGAAGACCATCGGCATCATCTGGATGCTGCTGATCGCCACGGGCTACGCTTCCGCCGGCGAATCGGCGCCTCCGAACTGGGTCATCGTGAGCTGCTATGCCGCGATCGCGCTGGGCACCATGTTCGGCGGCTGGCGCATCGTGAAGACCATGGGCCAGAAGATCACCAAGCTCAAGCCCGTGGGCGGCTTCTGCGCCGAAACCGGCGGCGCGCTGACCCTGTTCCTGGCCACCGCGCTGGGCATTCCGGTGTCGACCACCCACACCATCACCGGCGCGATCGTCGGCGTGGGTTCCACGCAGCGCGCGAGCGCGGTGCGCTGGGGCGTGGCGGGGAACATCGTCTGGGCCTGGATCTTCACGATCCCGGCTTCGGCGTTCGTGGCGGCTATTGCTTACTGGATCAGCATGCAGCTGTTCTGACGGCGGCTACTGCGAAATCTTCCGCCCCTCTTCGATCTGGTGCTCGAAGTAGCGCTGGAAGCTGAAGACGATGCTGGCCATCAGGATCGTGCTGCCGAAGAAGAGGGCCAGCACGACGGCGCCGATGGTGAACCAGTTGGTGCGGCCGGGTTCGGCATCCGCCGGGGCGCTGGCGTTGAAGCGGGCGTTCCACTTCTCGGGCGTCATGAGGCCGTAGACGATGGCCATCAGCGCGCAGCCGGCGATGGTGAAGCCCAGCAGCGGGATCAGCGCCCAGCTCAGGCCGTCGTCCACGCCGTACATGCGCACGCGCTCGATGCCGTAGACGCCCAGCGCGGTGGGAATGGGCAGCAGCCAGCCGAGCCAGTCGCCCATGCCGCGCAGGTAGAAACGGTGCAGCCCCAGGGGGCCGCCGAGGAAGGAAAGCCAGGCGGCAACGGTCTTGTTTTTCATTCGGGTCTGGTGGTGCTGCCTTCGCCGAGCACCTTTTCCATCAATACGACGTCGCGCCATTCGCCGAACTTCCAGCCACAGTCCTTCAGCACGCCGACGTGCGAGAAGCCCTGGCTGCGATGCACGCCGATGGAGCCCGCGTTGGCCGAGTCGCCGATCACCGCGATCAGCTTGCGCACGCCCGCTGCCTCGGCTGCCTGCGACAGCGCCGCCAGCAGCTTGGCGCCCAGACCCTTGCCGCGTGCTGACTCCGACACGTAGATCGAGTCTTCTGCAGAGAAACGGTATGCGGGGCGTGGCTTGAACCAGTTGCAGTAGGCAAAACCCAACACTTTTCCGTCTTCCTCGGCAACCAGGTACGGCAGGTTCCTGGAGAGCACGTCCGCGCGGCGGGCGGCCATGTCGCCGGGGGAGGGAGGCTCTGTCTCGAAGGTGCCGGTGCCGTGCAGCACGTGGTGGGCGTAGATGGCCGTGACGGCCGCGATGTCTGCTTCGGTGCAGGGGCGGATGGCGAGGGGCATGCGGGTGAAACGGATGGCGTGAGGCCGGAATTCGGACAAAAACGCGGGTCGGGCTATAATCGCGGGCTTTTCAGCGTGTCGCTGGCCGGGTGGCCAGTCGCGTGTCTCGACGCTGGAAGAACATTGTGAGCGGGCCTTTTCCAATCCACGAGGCCTGCTGACCACCCAAGGATAAATCATGGTCGTCATTCGACTCTCCCGCGGCGGCTCCAAAGGCCGTCCGTTCTTCAACATCGTCGTGTCGGACAAGCGCGTTCGCCGCGATGGCCGTTTCATCGAGCGTCTGGGCTTCTACAACCCGATCGCCAAGGAAAACGAAGAAAGCATCCGTATCGCCCAGGACCGCCTGGCGTACTGGAAGAGCGTCGGCGCACAAGCTTCGCCGACCGTTCTGCGCCTGATCAAGCAAGCTGCAGCCGCAGCTCCCAAGGCGGCCGCCTAAGCCGCCCGCACGGCGATGCTCCCCGCACTCGAAGCCGCCGAATTGCCGGCGGATGCGATCGAAGTAGGGCGCATCGCCGATGCCTGGGGCATCAAGGGCTGGTTCAAGGTCCTGCCCCACAGCGCCCAGCCCGAGGCGCTCTTCTCATCGAAGCGCTGGTTCCTGCAGGCTCCCGGAGCCTCGGCGAGCACAGCCTTCCGGCTCGCGATCCGCGAAGCCAAGGAACATTCCGACTGCATCGTCGCCACGTCCGTGGACGTGCCCGACCGCAACGCCGCCGAGGCGCTGCGCGGCGCGCGCGTGTTCGTGCCGCGCTCCAGCTTTCCGACGGCCGGCGACGACGAGTACTACTGGGTCGACCTGATCGGCCTGTCCGTGGTCAACCGCGAAGGAGTGGCGCTCGGCACGGTGCGCGAGCTGCTCGCAACGGGCCCGCAGACCACTCTGGTGCTTGCCGCCGAGGAAGGCGGCAAGGCCATCGAGCGGATGGTGCCCTTCGTCTCGGCTTTCGTCGACAAGGTCGACTTGTCCGGGCGCCTCATCTCCGTCGACTGGCAGCCGGACTACTGACCGGCGCCCCGCGCGGCATGCGCTTCGACGTTCTCACGCTCTTTCCCGAACTTTTCGCGCCCTTCATGGCCAGCGGCGTGACGCGCCGCGCCTACGAGTCGAAGCAGGTCGAAGTGGTGCTGTGGAATCCGCGCGACTTCGCGCAGGGCAACTACAAGCGCGTGGACGACCGGCCGTTCGGCGGCGGTCCCGGCATGGTCATGATGGCCGAGCCGCTGTCCGACTGCCTCGACGCGGCGCTGGCCGCGCGTGGAACCGAAGCGCCGGTCATCCTGTTTTCTCCCACCGGCGAGGTGCTGCGGCATGAGGTGGTCGAGCGCTGGTCGGCAAGCGAGGGCGCCGTGCTGGTGTGCGGCCGCTACGAGGGCATCGACCAGCGTTTCATCGATGCGCGCGTCACCCACCAGATCAGCCTTGGCGATTTCGTGCTTTCCGGTGGCGAGATCGCGGCCATGGCGCTGCTCGATGCGGTGGCGCGGCTGCAGCCGGGCGTGCTCGGGGACGAGGCCAGCCATGTGCAGGACAGCTTCAATCCGGCACTCGACGGTCTCCTCGACTGCCCGCATTACACGCGGCCCGAGCAATGGAACGGGCAGGGCGTGCCGGCGCCGTTGCTCTCGGGCCATCACGCGCAGATCGAGCGCTGGCGGCGCGACCAGCGCCTTGCCATCACGGCCGGGCGGCGCCCCGAGCTCATCGACGCGGCCCGTGCGGCGGGACGTCTTGGCAAGGCCGATGAGGCCGCGCTGAAAAAAAAGCTATAATCCCGGGTTCCTCGATCCTCTGTCCGGCCGCGCCCGGTCTTCCCATGGAAGCCAAAGGCGCCTTTTGTGTAGCCCGGCACGATCGAATTTCAGGAAATCATGAACCTCATCCAGACCCTCGAGCAGGAAGAAATCGCCCGTCTCGGCAAGACCATCCCCGAATTCATGCCCGGTGACACGGTCATCGTCAGCGTGAACGTCGTCGAAGGCACCCGCAAGCGCGTGCAGGCCTACGAAGGCGTCGTGATCGCCAAGCGCAACCGTGGCCTGAACAGCGGCTTCACCGTTCGCAAGATCTCCAGCGGCGAAGGCGTGGAGCGTACCTTCCAGACCTACAGCCCGCTGATCGCCGGCATCGAAGTCAAGCGCCGTGGCGATGTGCGCCGCGCCAAGCTGTACTACCTGCGCGACCGCAGCGGCCGCTCGGCACGCATCAAGGAAAAGCTGCCGAGCAAGTCGACGGCTGCGACGGCCGCGTAAAGCAGCCTTCCTGTCGTGCAAGAAAAGCCGCCGTTCTGGCGGCTTTTTGCGTTGTTGCCCCCGCTCAACGACAACTTTCCGTTTTTCCGCTCTACTTCCGTTCTGTTTCACTCAACCCCGACCCCGGTACCTTTCATCTCTTGACCAACTCATCCATTTCCCCGCAGGCCGCCTCCGCCGAAATCGTCAACGCCGTGGCGCCGCCCACGCTGATGCAATTCGACCCGCGCAAGGTGCCCTTCGTGGCTGGTGAGGTCGAGGGACTGCTGCCGGTGGCTGTGGAGCAGCTGACGGCACAGGCGCTGCGCACGCGTTTTGCCACCCCCCCCGTCTGGACGCCCGAGTTGTGCCGCGAGCCGCGCATGACCGATCGCGTTCCGGCCCAGGCTGCAGTGCTGGTGCCGATCGTGCAGCGTCCGGAGGGTGCGACCGTGCTGCTCACCGAGCGAACCTCGAACCTGTCGACCCACTCGGGCCAGGTCGCCTTTCCCGGCGGCCGCGTCGATCCGGAAGACGCCAACATCGCCGCCGCCGCCTTGCGCGAAGCCTGGGAGGAAGTCGGCCTCTCGGCCCGATACATCGAGGTGCTCGGCAGCCTGCCGACGTACACGACCGTGACCTCCTTTATCGTGACGCCGGTTGTCGCGCTGGTGCAGCCCGATTTCGAGCTGACCATCAACCCCTACGAGGTTGCCGATGCCTTCGAGGTGCCGCTCGCCTGGCTGATGGATCCGGCCAATCATCGTCACCACACCGTGCCAGCACCCGACGGCACCCGGCGCCAGTGGTACTCCATGCCTTACCAGGACGGCACGGACGAGCGCTTCGTGTGGGGCGCGACCGCCGGCATGCTGCGCAATCTCTACCGTTTTCTGGCGGCTTGAGCCCAGCCTGAATGCGGCCTGAACCTTCAGGCGCTCTCGCTATCATCGAAGGATGAGCTTTTTTGCCATCCTGTGCGCGCTGCTGATCGAGCAGGTGCGGCCGCTGGGCCCGCACAACCCCGTGTACGGCGCGGTGCTTGCGTGGACGCGCTGGACCAGCCGCAACTTCGACGCGGGCAAGCCGCATCACGGATGGATCGCATGGGGGCTCGCTGTATTCGTGCCCACGATTGGCGCACTCGGCGTGCACTGGCTTCTGGTACTTACGCTCGGCCTTCCTTTCGCGGTGCTCTGGAGCATCGCGGTGCTCTACGTCACGCTGGGCTTCCGGCAGTTCAGCCACCATTTCACCGACATCCGCGACGCGCTCGACGAAGGCGACGAGCCCCTGGCGCGCTCGCTGCTGGCGCACTGGCAGGGTGTCGACGCGGCAGATCTGCCGCGCAGCGAGATCGTGCGCCACGTCATCGAGCATTCAGTGATCGCCGCGCACCGCCACGTGTTCGGCGTGCTCGCATGGTTCTCGATCATCGCGGCTGTCGGCCTCGGGCCCGCAGGCGCCGTGTTCTACCGGATGAGCGAGTTCGTCTCGCGCTACTGGGCACACAAGAACGGCGCCGCGGTCCAGCCTTCCAGTGTTTCGGTGCAAGAGGCCGCGGACCGCGCCTGGCACGCCATCGACTGGCTGCCCGCGCGCATCACTGCGCTTGGCTTCGCGGTGGTCGGCAGCTTCGAGGAAGCGATCGACTGCTGGCGCAACGACGCGCAACGCTTTCCCAACGAGAACGACGGGGTGATCCTCGCGGCCACCTCGGGAGCGGTCAATGTGCGTCTGGGCGGCGGCTCGCTGCGGCCGATCCCGGTTGCCGACCCGTTGCCGCGCGCCCAGGCCGGTGAATCGCTGGCCGATGGCCGCCGCACCGACAGCGGCAGCACGCCGGGCCGCGAACCCGAGCCAGGGCATCTGCGCAGCGTCGTGGGCCTTGTCTGGCGCTCGGTGGTGATGTGGATGGTGCTGCTGGCCCTGCTGACCCTGGCTCGCCTGCTCGGCTGAGCGAAGGCCGAAGCCATGACCCAGCAACAGCAGCAGCCGGTACCGGCCTTCTGGAGCCCCCGGATCGCCGCGCTCGAGCCCTATGTGCCCGGCGAGCAGCCGCGCATCGCGAACCTCGTCAAGCTCAACACCAACGAGAACCCGTATCCGCCATCGCCGGTTGCGGTGGAAGCCATCCGCCGCGCCGCCGAAGACGGCCTGGAGCGCTACCCGGATCCCACCTCGCTCGCGCTGCGCGAGGCCGTCGCCCGCCGGCATGGCCTGGAGCCCGGCGAGGTCTTCGCCGGCAATGGTTCCGACGAGGTGCTCGCGCACGCCTTCTTCGCGTTCTTCCAGCAGGCCGCCCCCCTGCTGATGCCGGACGTGAGCTACAGCTTCTACAGGGTCTATGCGCAGCTCTACGGCATTGCCTGCGAGCAGCAGCCCGTGGACGAGGGCCTGGGCATCGACATCGATGCACTCGCGGTTCGTGCGCGCCGGGGGTGCGCGGGCATCGTCATCGCGAATCCGAACGCGCCGACGGGCATCGGACTGCCGCTGTCGCGCATCGAGCAATTGCTCGAAGCCTGCCCCGATCGCGTGGTATTGGTCGATGAGGCGTATGTCGACTTCGGTGGCGAGAGCGCGCTGCCGCTGATCCGCGAGTACCCCAACCTGCTCGTGGTCCAAACCCTCTCGAAGTCGCGCGCATTGGCCGGCTTGCGCGTGGGCTTTGCCTGCGGGCAGGCGCACCTGATCGACGCCCTGGTCCGCGTCAAGGACAGCTTCAATTCGTACCCGCTCGACCGGCTGGCCTCGGCGGGCGCCGTCGCCGCGCTCGAGGACGAAGCCTGGTTCCGCGAGGCCTGCGGCAAGATCGTCGACACCCGCGAGGGCCTGACCCTCCAGCTCGAGGACCTGGGCTTCGAAGTGCTGCCCTCGCAGACCAACTTCGTCTTCGCGCGCCACCCGAAGCGCGATGCGGCCGAACTGGCCGCCTCGCTGCGCGAGCGCGCAGTGCTGGTGCGGCACTTCAGGCAGCCGCGCATCGCGCAGTACCTGCGCATCAGCATCGGTACGCGGGAGCAATGCAGCGTGCTCGTGCAGCGGCTGCAGGACATCCTCGACTCGACTCCATGAAAGATTCCCAACCCATGCCGGTCCAGGACTCCGATCCGCGCGCCGAGGCTTGCGCCGCCTTCTGGGAGGCCGTGAGCACCCGGCTCGAAAGCCTGCGGGCCTTGCCTGCCCGTGAGCTGATGGAGGGGCTGAACCAGCTGCTGGAGCCCCATTTCCCGAGGCTGGCGGCCGAGGTGGCCGGCGATCCGCCCGTCTTCAAGCTCGTGCTGACCGCCCATGGCTCGGTGGACGACTTCGAGGACCTGATGATGCTGGTGCAGTCCAGCCCCAGGCTGCCGCGTGTGGAGGTGGAAGCCTTCCGCCAGCGCGCGAGCGATGGCTTCGGCATGCGCATGAACAACTTCGAACTGGCGAGCTCCGAGGTGCTGGTCAAGCATGAGCCCTACCGCGGGCGGGTGGCGCTGGAGATCGGCTTCGCCAAGCCGATCCCGATGGACATGCAGGACCACGCACGCCACATGAGCCTCATCATGCTCGACCACATCCTGGGCGAGTACGACTTCGCTGTGAAGGTGGGCGCGGTCGATTACGTGGAGGCCGATGCGCAGGCTGGTTTCAAGGGCGTGCCGCTCGACGATTTCGTCCCCCTGTTCGACGCCTGCTGGCGGGACGAACTGGGCCACACCGGCGTGTTCGCGCCGGGCGAGCATGCCTGGTCGGGCGTGAGCGCGACGCGCACGGCCGAGGACGGCCGCGAGATCGAGATGATCGTGATGCGCAACGACAGCGCCACTGCGCTGGTGGGCCGTGCCGACCTGTGCCATCGCCTGTCCGTGGCGGTTCCGGTCGAATCGGGCGAGGAGCTGGAAGAGGCTCGCGGCTATGAAGACCGGCTGACGGCGCGGCTGCAGGTGCACGAGGCCGGCTGCTGCACTCACGTGGTGCTGGAGGAGGGCGTGCGCACCATCCACTTCCAGGTGACCGATCCGGACAGCGCGATCACGCAGGCTCAATCGCTGCAGGACGACATGGATCTGGCTGCGACGATGGAACTGGTCTTCGACCCGACCTGGCAGTCGTACCGGGTCTGGCTCGGCTGAGCCTGCGGTCGGCTGCGCTCAGTAGCGCTTCTGGCTGAGTTCTTCGAACAGTTCGCCGTAGATCCTGTAGCGGCTCGCGCTGATGGCGCCCGGCACGTCGGCGGTTTCCACGTTCGCGATCACGCCGCAGCCCGGCTCGTGCAGGTGCGTGCAGTTGTAGAACTTGCAGTCGCCTGCGTGCTCGGCGATGTCCGGCATGAGGCTGGCGAGCTGCATCGGCGCGATGTGGTTCAGGCCGAATTCCTGGAAGCCCGGCGAATCGATCAGGCCGGTGGTGCGGGCCTCGTCGATCCAGTACCAGGTGGTGCTCGTGGTGGTGTGCTTGCCGGAGTTGAGCGCCTGCGAGATTTCCTGCGTCAGCACGGCCGCGCCAGGCACCAGCAGGTTGGTCAGCGTGCTCTTGCCCGAGCCGGACGGGCCCAGTACCAGGGTGGACTTGCCGGCAAGCAGCTTCATCAGCGAGGCGCGGTCCGCCTCCGCCGAAGCCTTCAGCGACAGCGGCAGCACGCCGTGGTGCATGCGTCGATAGGGCGCCAGCCTGGCCCAGGCGCGCTCGAAGGGCTCGACCAGGTCGCTCTTGTTCAACGCGATGATCGGCGCGATGCGCTCGGCCTCGGCGGCGATCAGCGCCCGGGCCAGCTGGTGTTCGGAAAACTCCGGCTCGGCCGCGATCAGGATCAGCACATGGTCGAGATTGGCCGCGAATGACTTGGTGCGGATCTCGTCCTGGCGGTAGAAGAGATTGCGCCGCGGCAGCACCTGCTCGATGGTGCCTTCGTCCTCGCTGGCCTGCCAGTGGACGCGGTCGCCGACCACGGCCTGGCTCTTCTTGCCGCGCGGATGGCAGATCAGCCGTTCGCCTGCGGGTGTTTCGACGAGGCAGTGGCGCCCGTGGCTGGCGACGACGAGGCCTTCGTGGAGTGCCTTCGCAGCGGCGGCTGCGGGCGCGGCGCGGCCGGGCTTAGCCAAGAGCGCCTTCCATCAGGCGGCGGGCGCGGCGCCGACCAGCGCGTCGGCCTGGCGGGCGCAGTCGAAGTCGGTGGTCGACAGGCCGCCCACGTCGTGCGTGTTGAAGCGCACCACGCAGCGGTTGTAGTGCACCGACAGGTCGGGATGATGATCTTGCGTGTGCGCCACGAAGGCGAGGGCGTTCACGAAGGCGATGGTCTCGAAGTAGTTGGCGAAGCTGAAGGTCTTCTCGATGGCGACATCTGCGCCGTCGCCCGTGAGCCTCCAGCCGTCGAGGCGCGCCAGGCCCGAGACGATCTCGGTGGCGCTCAGCGCCTTGCGGGGAGGGAGGTTCTTCCAGTCCTTGGGCTTGAACATGCTGCTCATGATGGGCTTCTTCGAGTGAGGGGCGCGGCCGGGTCAGGCCGGGGCTGCCATGCGCGCGAGGCGCTCGGAGGCCGGGGGATGCGAATAGTAGAACTTGACGAACACCGGGTCGGGCGTGAGCGTCGAAGCGTTGTCCTGGTAGAGCTTGAGCAGGGCGGCCGACAGGTCGGCGCCGCTGGTCTGGGCCACCGCGTAGGCGTCGGCCTCGAACTCGTGCTTGCGCGACAGCAGCGCGGGCAGCGGCGCCACGAAGAAGCCGAACACCGGCACGGCGAGCATGAACAGCAGCAGCGCCAGCGCGCTGTTGGGCGCCGTCATGTTGGGCTGCACGCCCAGGCCGGCATAGAACCAGACCTGCGTCGACACCCAGCCCAGCAGGGCGAAACCAGCCAGGCTCAGCGCGAACATCGCAATCAGCCGCTTGACGATGTGACGGTGCTTGAAGTGCCCCAGCTCGTGCGCGAGCACTGCTTCGACCTCGCCGGCATTCAACTGGCGCAGCAGCGTGTCATAGAACACCACGCGCTTGCTGGCGCCGAAGCCGGTGAAGTAGGCGTTGGCATGGGCGCTGCGCGTGCTGCCGTCCATCACGAACAGGCCCTTGGCCGCGAAGCCGCAGCGCTTCATGAGGGCCGTTACGCGTTCCTTGAGCGTGGGGTCGTCCAGCGGCTGGAACTTGTTGAACAACGGCGCGATGAAGGTCGGGTAGATCAGCATCAGCAGGAGGTTGAAGCCCATCCAGGCGCCCCAGGCCCACAGCCACCACAGCTGGCCGGCTGCGCCCATGAGCCAGAGGATCAGGGCGGCGATGGGCAGTCCGATCACCGCGCCCAGGAGCGTGGACTTGAGGGTGTCCGCCAGCCAGAGCTTCCAGGTCATCTTGTTGAAGCCGAAGCGCTCCTCGAGCCTGAAGGTCTGCCAGAGCGTGAAGGGCAGCTCGAGCAGCCCGCCGATGGCCGCGAAGGCTGCCAGCAGCACCAGTTGCTGCACCATGCCGCCGCCGATCCAGCCCAGCAGGAGCTTGTTGAGCAGGTCAAGTCCGCCGAGCAGGGTCCAGCCGAGCAGCAGCGCCGCGCTCCATGCCATCTCGACCAGGCCGAATCGCGCCTTGGCGATCGTGTAGTCGGCCGCCTTCTGGTGCGCGGCGAGGGTGATGGTCTGCGCGAAGGCTGCAGGGACGGTGCCGCGGTGCTGCGCCACGTGGCGGACCTGTCGCGTGGCCAGCCAGAACTTCACGAGCAGGCCCGCGACGATCGCGGCCGCGAAAGCGATGGTGAAGATGAGCGAATAGGACATGGATCGGCGAGTTTAGCCCTCGCTATCCGGGGCCGCAGCCCTTCGACGACAATCCTGCGATGCCTGAATCCCTTGACCCGACGCCCTCCGCAGCCGCCCCGACCCTGAAGAAAAGCGACCAGAACCTGGTCTGGCTGGACTGCGAAATGAGCGGTCTGGACCCCGAGAAAGAGCGCCTGCTCGAAATCGCCGTGGTCGTGACCGGCCCCGACCTCACGCCCCGCATCGACGGCCCCGTGCTCGTCATCCACCAGAGCGACGCCGTGCTCGACGGCATGGACGCCTGGAACAAGGGAACCCATGGCCGCAGCGGGTTGATCGACAAGGTCAAGGCATCGACCCTCGACGAGGCCGCCGCCGAGCAGCAGCTGCTGGAATTCATCGCAAAGTACGTTCCGCGCAGCGGCTCGCCCATGTGCGGCAACACCATCGGACAGGACCGACGGTTCCTCGTCAAGTACATGCCCAAGCTCGAGGCGTACTTCCACTACCGCAACCTCGACGTGAGCACGCTGAAGGAACTGGCCAAGCGCTGGAAGCCGGCGGCCTACAACGCCTTCAAGAAGCAGCAGGCCCACACGGCGCTGGCCGACGTGCACGAATCCATCGAGGAGCTGGCGCACTACCGAGAAACCTTCCTGCGCCTGGCAGATTGAGTGAGGCACGGAATTAGGTAAAAACCCGAATCCGTGCCATAATCGCAGGCTTCGCTGGCCGGGCGGGCAAATTTGAGCCCGGTGAGCGTTTCTCGCATCTCCCTATCTTGCACACCGCGCCCGATCGCAGCATCTGCTGATCAAAAAGGGCCGCAGCCCCGGGCACCCGCCCGGAGTTGAATGTCGTTGGATGGTTGATGTTTTTAACCACCCAACGGGGCGCCGTCTACGGCGGCGCTCGCGTTTGAGATTGAAATTCATGACCGACGCTTTTGAAGCGCAGGGCGAGTTCGCGCCTGTGCAATCCGCTACCCACAACGAATTCACCGCCGCCACGGACACCGTGTCCGAGGCTCCCATCCTCGAAGCGCTGGACGGCGCCGCTCCCGAAGCAGCCACAGCCGAGGAACCGAGCGTGCCCAACGGCTTCGCCAAGCTGGGCCTCGCTCCCGAACTGATCGCCGCCGTCGCGGACATGGGCTTCACCCAACCCACCGCCGTGCAGGAAAAGGTCGTTCCCATCGCCATGGGCGATCAGGACGGCGCAGCCAAGTCGACGCGCTTCGTCGACCTGATGGTCTCCAGCCAGACCGGTTCGGGCAAGACCGCAGCCTTCCTGCTGCCCGTGCTGCACACCCTCATCAAGCGCCAGGCCGAAGCCGAGGCCGCGGCCCGGGCCGAGTTCCAGCGCCTGGCCGAAGAGGCCGCCGCCCGCGGCGAAGCCCCGCCCAAGAAGCCGAAGCGCAAGGACCCGACCAACGCCCGCAACTTCAAGGCCGCCACGCCCGGCGCCCTGGTGCTGTGCCCCACGCGCGAACTCGCGCAGCAGGTTGCGCACGACGCCATCGACCTGGTGCGCCACTGCCGCGGCCTGCGCATTGCGAACGTGGTGGGCGGCATGCCCTACCAGCTCCAGATCGCCCGCCTGCAGAACGCCGACCTCGTGGTCGCCACGCCGGGCCGCCTGCTCGACCTGCAGCGCTCGATGCAGATCAAGCTCGACCAGGTCAAGTTCCTGGTGGTCGACGAGGCCGACCGCATGCTCGACCTGGGCTTTGCCGACGATCTGGCCGAGATCAACCAGCTCACCATCGAGCGCCAGCAGACCATGATGTTCAGCGCCACCTTCGCGCCGCGCATCCAGCAGCTGGCTGCCCGCGTGATGCGCGAGCCGCAGCGCGTGACCATCGACAGCCCGCAGGAAAAGCACGCCAACATCAAGCAGGTGCTGTTCTGGGCCGACAACGCCCAGCACAAGCGCAAGCTGCTCGACCACTGGCTGCGCGACACCAGCATCAACCAGGCCATCGTGTTCGCTAGCACGCAGGTCGAGTGCGACGGCCTCGCCAACGACCTGCAGCAGGACGGCTTCAGCGCCGTCGCGCTGCACGGCGCCCTGAGCCAGGGCCTGCGCAACCGCCGCCTGATGGCGCTGCGCAACGGCCAGGTGCAGATCCTGGTGGCCACCGACGTGGCTGCGCGCGGCATCGACGTGCCGACCATCACCCACGTCTTCAACTTCGGCCTGCCGATGAAGGCCGAGGACTACACCCATCGCATCGGCCGCACCGGCCGCGCGGGCCGCGACGGCATCGCCGTCACCTTCGCGGAATTCCGCGATCGCCGCCGGATCATGGACATCGAGCACTACAGCCGCCAGCAATTCAAGGCCGAGGTGATCCCCGGCATGGAACCGCAGCAGCGCATGCCGCAGTCGCGCCCTGATTTCGGTGGCCGCGGCGGCCGCGACGGTCACTCGCGCGACCGCAAGTTCGGCGGTGGCGGCGGCTACCGTGGCGGCAATGGCGGCGGCTATGCCGGCGCCAGCGGCTTCAACGACCGCAACTCGCGCGGCCCCGGTGCATCGGGCTCGCGTGGTGGCTATCAGGGCCAGAACGCCGGTTTCGGCGGCGGCCGTGACGAAGGCGGCAACGGCGGCGGCTATGGCCGCAAGCCGGGCTGGGGCGACAGCGCTCCGCGCGGCGGCCACGGTCACGGCGGCGGCCGCGGCGACGGCGGTTTCGCGCCCCGCGGCAATGGCGCCGGCCATGGCGGCCCGGGCAAGGTGTTCGTGCCCCGCGATGCGCAAAAGCGCGCGTTCAAGCCCACCCGCTGATCCTTCCGGGAAACGCACCTGACGGCTGCGCCCTCTCATCCTTGCGAAAGCCCGCGTTCTCACGAGCGCGGGCTTTTTCGTTTTACGATGACTGGAGCGCCAAACTTCGTTGGTTTACGTCGCAGCCCGATACAGCAGGCTCATCAGTACGCCGTCGCCTTCGCTCCGGCAGCAGCGGGACGCTATGTCGCTTGCTTCGCCTGCGACACAGGTGGGAGGCTCGCTCCCACGGCGTGATCGATGGCATACAGCCAGCGGCCGTCCACCTGTTTTCTCACGAGCTCAGCAGAGCTGCCGGAAACAACTATGGTGCCGTCGTTGTCAACCACATTCCAGTCAGCGCGCAGGAGTGCCAAGTCGCCGTGAGCGATACAGAAATGGTTGCGCGAGGTCATTCGGCCCGGTACCTGGAGTAGTTGCATCAGCGCTTTCTCGATGGATGCAAGCCCGGTTAGATCCACGCTGTCCCCATCCGTACGCAATACCGCGTCGGGTTCATAGAGTTGAAGCAGGTTCTCGATGCTGCGGCTGTTGAATGCCTCCGCAAATGCCGCGTTCATGTGCTCCGGTAATGTGATGGCGAATGCCATGGTGTCACTCCCTTCATTGAAATGGGGATGATGGATGGTCCGCCCTGTACTCACCAAACGGAAAGGCACGAATGAAAGTCCTCCCCATTAACGAACAGCGCCTCGATGTGCCCTCGCCTCGGCACTGCCTCCAATGTCCTGTCGAGGATTGGCTTGGTTTTCTTGGCCATCGCTGGAACGCACTGCTGCTGTGGCATTTGCAGGATGGCGCGCGGCGGCATAGTGAACTGGCGGCACTGCTCCCCGGCGTTTCGCCCAAGGTGTTGTCAGAACGATTGCAAGGATTGGAGGCGCGGGGATTGCTTGAGCGATTCCTGATCACTGGATTTCCGAGGGGCGTGGGCTACGGCTTGACATCGTTTGGCAAAGCGCTGGTGCCTGTCCTGAACCAGTTGGAAGTGTGGTCACGCCACTTCGATCATCCTGTCGCCTGAGGTGCCACTGTTCGACGTATCGGCGAGAAGTGCCGCTTGGCTCTTCAGCCTACACGCTGCCTTCCGTGCCGAATCACGACCATCCGCCTCCTTGTCGCGGACCGTTACTTCGGACCTTCCAGGTTTCCGAGCACGCGGACGCCCGTCGAATTTGATTGACACTTGAATCGATGAAAAGTAATGTAATGGCGCATCGCTTCCCCGGGGTCGTCGCTCGACTGCCGGTTCATCGACACCTGCTTTTCGACTTTCGACATGAAAATTGCGATTCTTGGGGGTGGTCATGGCGCCTACGCGGCTGCCGCGGACCTGTCTGAAACCGGTCATGAAGTGCGCCTGTGGCGCCGCGATGCCCAAGCGCTGCAGCCGTTGCTGCGCGCCGGCGCGATCACGCTGAAGGACGCCGACGGCTCGCGCGAGGT
Source organism: Variovorax sp. 350MFTsu5.1 (assembly GCF_048302515.1). Taxonomy (NCBI): domain Bacteria; kingdom Pseudomonadati; phylum Pseudomonadota; class Betaproteobacteria; order Burkholderiales; family Comamonadaceae; genus Variovorax; species Variovorax sp. 350MFTsu5.1. The sequence continues at coordinate 1,938,793 of NZ_CP157620.1, forward strand.
GCCCATCGCGCTCGCCACCGCCGACATCGGCGCCGCCATGCAGGGCGCCGAGTTGATCGTCATACCGACTCCTGCCATCGCCCAGCACGACATCGCGCTCGCGATGGCGCCGCACCTGGTCGACGGCCAGGTCGTCTTCCTGCCGCCGGGCACATTCGGCAGCTACGTGATGGCGCGCACCGTGAAGGATGCCGGCAGCCGCGCCGACGTGGCCTGGGCCGAAACCGGCACCTTGCCCTACCTGGCGCGCAAGCACGGCGAGCGCGAAGTCAACGTCACCATCCGCGCGATCCGCCTGCCGACCGGCGTCTATCCGGCCCGCAAGGAGGCGCAGGCCATCGAGGTGATCCGCAGGGCCTATCCGGCGGTGCATGGCTGCGGCGACGCGCTCTCGGGCGCGCTGATGAACGCGGGTCCCGTCATTCACCCGCCGCTGATGGTGATGAACGCCGCGCCGCTGCAGCACTTCGAGCGCTGGGACATCCACAACGAAGGCACGCAGCGCGCCGTGCGCGACGTGACCGACCGGCTCGACCAGGAGCGCATCGCGGTGCGCGAAGCCTTCGGGCAGGGCTCGCCGCACTATCCGCTGGCCGACCACTACAACAATGACCAGTGGATGTACGGCGACGCGCACAAGCAGCTCGTCAAGTCGGGCGACTGGCGCGAGAACATCGACCTGCACACGCACCGCTACATCACCGAGGACACCGAGCTCGGTCTCGCCTTCCTTGCCTCGGCCGCGCGCCATGCGGGCGTGGATGCACCCATCGCGCACGGCCTGCTTGCCATCGTCGGCGGCTTTCTGGGGCGCGACCTGCGGCGCGGCCCCCGCACCTTCGAGAGCCTGGGCTTCGCCGGCCTGAGTACCGCGCAGCTCAAGCAGAGGCTCCACGATGGTGAATGAAACCGCCTCGCTGCCTCGCTTCGCGGCCGTGGGCGCGGGCCGCATGGGGCGCGGCATCGCCATTGCTTTCGCGTATGCCGGCCACCGCATCTCGCTGATCGACCTGCGCCAGCGCACCGACGAGGCATGGGCGCGGCTGCGCGACGAAGCCAAGGCCGAGATCGACGCCAGCCTCTCGGGGCTCGCGCAGCTCGGCGTGATCGGCCAGTCGCAGATCGCCGACATCGCCGCGCGCGTCGATCTGGTCGATGCCGCTGCCGCCCCGCGGGCACTGGCCGCCGCCGAGCTCGTGTTCGAGGGCGTGCCCGAAACCATGGAAGCCAAGCGCGAAGCCTTCGATCAGCTCAACCGCCATTGCCGCGACGACGCGATCCTCACCTCGACCACCAGCAGCATCCTGGTGACGCAGCTCGCGTCACTGGTGCGGCTGCCGGGGCGCTTCCTCAACATGCACTGGCTCAACCCGGCCTACGTGATTCCCGTGGTCGAGCTCAGCTTCCACCCCGGTACCGACGCCACGGTGCTCGCTCGCACGAAGGCGCTGATGGAAGAGATCGGCAAGCTGCCCGTGGTCTGCGGCGCGTCGCCCGGCTATATCGTGCCCCGCCTGCAGGCGCTGGTGATGAACGAGGCCGCGCGGATGATCGAGGAGGGCGCCGCCACCGCGGAAGAAATCGACAAGGCCACGCGCTACGGCCTGGGCCTGCGTTTCGCGGCACTGGGCGTGGTGGAGTTCATCGACTTCGGCGGCTGCGACATCCTGCACCACGCGAGCCGCGAGATGTCGGCCTCGCTCGATGCGGGCCGCTACACCGCGCCGGCGATCGTCGGGAAGATGGTCGAGCAGGGCCGGCTCGGCCTCAAGAGCGGCAGCGGCTTCTACGACTACGAGGGCCGCGACGTCGCGGCCTACCGGCGCGACGTGCTCTCGCGCACGCTCGGCGAGCTGCGGCACGCGGGCCTGTGGCGTGCGCCTGCCGATCGGACCCTGTCATGACCAGCATCCGCCGCGCATTCGCCGACCTGTCGGTGGGGCAGGTGCACTACGCGGCATGCGGTGACCCGACGGCACCGGCCGTGCTGCTGCTGCACCAGTCGCCGCGCAGCTGGGCCGAATACCGCGCGGTGCTGCCGCTGATCGGCGCGCGCCGCAGGGCCATCGCGATGGATACGGCCGGCTTCGGCGACTCCGCCGACGGCGGCGTGCCGGCGAGCATCGAGCAATGGGCGCGCGTGGCCTGCGAGCTGCTCGATGCGCTCGGCATCGAGACGGTGGACGCGGTGGGGCATCACACCGGCGGCGTCATCGCGCTCGAGCTTGCAGCGGCGTTTCCACAGCGGGTTCGCCGCCTGGTGCTGTCGTCCACGCCGTACACCGACGAGACTTTTCGCAAGGCGCGTGCGCAGCGCCCGCCCATCGATGAAGTCGCACCGAGCGAAGACGGCACTCACCTCGCCGCGCTCTGGCAGAAGCGCCAGGGCTTCTATCCGACTGGCCGCCCCGAGTTGCTCGAAGCCTTCGTGCTCGATGCATTGAAGGTCGCGCGTGTCGAGGAAGGGCACCGTGCCGTGGCGTCGTACCGCATGGAAGAGCGAATCGGCCGCATCGCGCAGCCGGTGCTGATCGTGCGCGCGACCCACGACCCTTTCGCCGCTCCGCATGCCGCTGAGCTGCAGCACCACCTGCCGCAGGCGCGCATCGTCGACATCGAAGGCGGCATGGTGCCGCTGCCCGACCAGATGCCCGATGCCTTTGCTCGCACGGTGCTCGATTTTCTGGAGAAGCAGCCTTGAAAGCTGTGCGTATCCATGGATTTGATGCCGTGCCCGTGCTGGAAGAGGTCGCCGAGCCCACGGCACGGCCTGGGCGCACCATCGTGCGCATGGAGGCCGCGACCGTCGGGCACATCGACCGCACCGTGTGGCGCGGCAGCTTCCTCAAGCATCCGCCTTTGCCGTATACGCCGGGCGTGGAGGCCGCAGGCGTCGTCATCGCGAGCGGCCGCTACCAGGCAGGGCAGCGCGTCTGGCTGCGAGGAAGCGGCCTGGGCACGCTCTTCGACGGCACGTGGTGCGAGCAGATCGATGCGCCCGACGAGGCGCTGGGCCCGTTGCCCGACGACGTGCCGATGACTTTGGGCGCAGCCTTCTTCTCTCCGACGACGTCGGCGTGGGTGGCGCTGCATGAAGTCGCGAAGCTGAAGGCGGGCGAGCAGGTCCTGGTGACCGGGGCGAGCGGCGCCGTCGGCTCGCTCGTGATGCAGCTTGCGCGCGATGCCGGTTGTGCGGCTGTCGCGGTCGCTGCGGATGCGGAACCGCCTGCAGTGGCCAGCGCCGATCTGCTGATAGATACCGTCGGTGGCGGTGTGCTCGCGCGAACGCTGCCTGCAGTGCGCCCTGGCGGGCGGGCCGTTCTGGTCGGCTACACCGCGGGGCCCGTGCTCTCGCTCGACATCGCGCACTTTCTGCAGCGCGACGTGGCACTCTTGCCCCTCAACATGTTCAGGCGCGAAGCTCAAGGCCGCGCAGCGGCGCCCGAGTTGCTTGCCAGGCTCGCGGATGGCCGACTGAGCCTCGACGTGCGGCCGTTCGCGCTTGCGGATGCCGCTGCCGCACTCGACTGGATCGCGCAGCGCGGCCATCGCGGACGCGCCGTTCTCGTGCCCCGCCTCTGAGCGGCAGAGCCCCGGGGCTCAGTCTTCTTCCGGCTCGTCGCCTGGCGTGCGCACGTGCAGATCGATCATCTGCCGCAGCGTCTGCTTGAGCTCTTCCGCGCGCCGCAGTCCGAAGGGCTCGAGCACGCGCCGTTCGTGCTCGCGCGCCAGTTCCATCAGATGCTCGACCGCCTTGAGCCCCTTGCGCGTGATGCGCACCAGCGTGATGCGGCGATCACTCTCATGGGGCAGGCGTTCGACCTGTCCCCGTGCTTCCATGCGGTCCAGCAGCCGCGTCACTGTCGGCTGCTTGGTCACGGTCACCTGCGCGAGCTGGCCGATGCTGATCGGCTCGCTGCCCGCGAGCGAGGCCATCACGCGCCACTCAGACACGGAGAAGCCCTGCTGGCGCGCCACTTCGTGGAACTCCGAAGAGATCAACTGGCTGGCCTGCGCCAGCAGCGCAGGAAGGTAGTCATCGACGAAGCGATGCGATTCGACGGGTTGATCAGCCATGAAGGCACCTCACAGTCGCCACGGGCACGCTGCTTGCATGTCTAGGGTAATTCATGATTGTGGATACATTCATTTGTCAACATTATAGAAAGCACGGTGCAACCTCCTGGTCGCATCGTCCCACGACAGACAACAAGGACCCCGATGGCAGAGCGTTCGTTCGTTGAAGAAGTCAAGAAACTGCGGCTTTCTGGTGGGGAAGTCTTCAGGGGCGAGGGCATTCTGGCCGTCACCAAGGCCCTTCTGGAGTCGGGAGTTTCCTATGTGGCCGGCTACCAGGGGGCGCCCATCTCGCATCTGATGGACGTGCTGGCCGATGCGCAGGACATCCTCGCCGAGCAGGGCATCCGCTTCGAGAACAGCGCTAGCGAAGCCACCGCGGCCGCCACGCTCGCAGCCTCCGTCAACTACCCGCTGCGCGGCGCCGTCACCTTCAAGGCTACCGTGGGTACCAACGTGGCTTCCGACGCGCTGGCCAACCTGGCCTCGGGCGGCGTGACCGGCGGCGCGCTCATCATCGTGGGCGAGGACTACGGCGAAGGCTCCTCGATCATGCAGGAGCGCAGCCACGCCTTCGCGATGAAGTCGCAGATCTGGCTGCTCGACCCGCGGCCCAACCTGCCCAGCATCGTCGATGCGGTCAAGCAGGGCTTCGATCTCTCCGAGGCCAGCAACACGCCCGTGATGCTGCAGCTGCGCATCCGCGCCTGCCACGTGCATGGCCACTTCGTCGCGGGCGACAACAAGCGCGCGAAGTTCACGCTGAAGGATGCGCTCGAGAATCCGCAGCGCGACGTGGGCCGCATCGTGCTGCCGCCTGCGAGCTTCGTCCATGAACAAGAAAAGGTGAAGGACCGCTGGCCCGCCGCCGTGCGCTTCATCGAGGAGCGCCAGCTCAACGAGTTCTTCTCCGAAGACGCCGACGACATCGGCATCATCGTGCAGGGCGGCAGCTACAACACGCTGGTACGCGCGCTCGAACGCATGGGCCTTGCGGACGTCTACGGCAACACACAGGTGCCGCTGTACGTGATGAACGTGGCCTACCCCGTCATCGAGAGCGAGGTGATCCGCTTCTGCGAAGGCAAGCGCGCGGTGCTCGTGGTGGAAGAGGGGCAGCCCAACTTCGTCGAGCAGAACCTCGCGACCATCCTGCGCCAGGCCGGGTCCTCCACGGTGTTGCACGGCAAGGACATGCTGCCGGTGGCCGGCGAATACACGGCCGCCGAGCTGCTCAAGGGCGCGCGCAGCTTCTGCGAGCGCTACGAGCGCCTCGCGCCGTTGCCGGTGCCCGCGCCGGTGCGCAAGGTGATCCCGCTGACCGAGGTCGCTGCCGAGCCCGCGCGGGCCGTCGCGCCGCTCAGCGAAGTGGTTCATGCCCGTCCGCCGGGCTTCTGCACCGGCTGCCCCGAGCGTCCGATCTTCAGCGCGATGAAGCTGGTCGAGCGCGAGCTCGGCCCGCACCACGTGAGCGCCGACATCGGCTGCCACCTGTTCTCCATCCTGCCACCCTTCAACATCGGCAACACCACCATGGGCTACGGCCTGGGCGGCGCAGGTGCCGCTGCGCTCAATGCGCCTGCAGGCAAACGTGCGATCTCGATGATGGGCGACGGCGGCTTCTGGCACAACGGCCTGACCAGCGGCGTCGCCAACGCGGTCTTCAACAAGAGCGACAACCTCACCATCGTCGTCGACAACAACTACACCTCGGCCACCGGCGGGCAGGACATCCTCTCGTCGAAAGCCGTCAACAAGACGCGCAGCACCGGCCACGAGATCGAGAGCGCCGTGCGCGGCGTGGGGGTGAAGTGGGTGAAGACGATGCGCCGCACCTACGACATTGCCGGCATGCGCGACGCGCTCAAGGAGGCACTGACCACCAAAGAGAAGGGCCCCAAGGTCCTGATCGCCCAGTCGGAATGCATGCTCAACAAGCAGCGCCGCGAGAAGCCGCTGGTGCGCAAGGCCATCGCCGACGGCAAGCGCATGGTGCGCGAGAAGTTCGGCGTCGATTCCGACACCTGCACCGGGGACCACTCCTGCATCCGCCTTTCGGGCTGTCCGTCGCTGTCGATCAAGCCCAACCCCGATCCGCTTCGCACCGACCCGGTCGCGGCGGTGCTCGACAGCTGCGTGGGCTGCGGTGTGTGCGGCGAGGTCTCGCACGCCGCGGTGCTGTGCCCCTCTTTCTACAAGGCGCAGATCGTGAGCAACCCCAGCCGCTGGGACCAGCTACGCGAGCGCATGCGCGCAGCCGTCATCGGCTGGATGCAGCGCGGCGAGGCTCGCCGCCGTGAAGCCTATGCCTTCTGAAGCGATGACGAACACCAAGGCCCAGCCTATCAAGATCGCGATCCTCGCCATGGGCGGGGAGGGTGGCGGCGTGCTCGCGGACTGGATCGTCGACATGGGCGAGGCCAATGGCTACGTCGCCCAGACCACCTCCGTGCCCGGCGTGGCCCAGCGCACCGGCGCGACCATCTACTACGTCGAGCTGTACCCATCGTCGCAAGCAGAGAACGACGGCGGGACGCCGGTGCTCGCGCTGATGCCGCTGCCAGGCGACGTCGACGTGGTGCTCGCGTCCGAGCTGATGGAAGCCGGCCGTGCCGTGCAGCGCGGCCTGGTCACGCGCGAACGCACCACGCTGATCGCTTCCACGCACCGCGTGTTCTCCATCGCCGAGAAGAGCGCGATGGGCGACGGCCGCGTCGACAGCGGCCAGCTCCTCGCGCACACGGCCAACGCCGCCAAGCGCTTCATCCGCTTCGACATGGCCCAGGCCGCCGAGGCTTCGGGCAGCGTGATCAGTGCGGTGCTCTTCGGTGCGCTGGCAGGCTCGGGCGTGCTGCCCTTCAGCCGCGCGCAGTTCGAGGCGACCATCGAACGCGGCGGCGTGGGCGTGAAGCCCAGCCTCAAGGCCTTCGGTGCGGCGTTCGAGCGTGCACAGGGCGGCGACGATGGCGAGCCGGTGAAGGAAGCACCTATCGCCGCCCCAGCACCGCAGCCGCGCCACCCCGCCGTGCGCTCACTGGTCGAGCGCGTGCAGAACAGCTTCCCGGCCGAAGCGCAAGACCTGCTGCTCGAAGGCGTGCGCCGCCTCATCGACTACCAGGACCCGGCCTACGCCGGCCTCTACCTCGACCGCATGGCTTCCATCGCGGCCTTGCCCTCGGGCGATCGTCACCTGCTTCGCGAGACTGCGCGCCACCTCGCGCTGTGGATGTCCTACGAAGACACCGCCCGCGTCGCGGCTCTCAAGACTCGCGCCACCCGCTTCGAGCGCGTGCGCGGCGAAGCGCGCGTGCAGCCCGGCCAGGTACTCGCCATCAACGAGTACATGCACCCGCGTCTGCAGGAGATCTGCGAGACCCTGCCCGGCGGCGTCGGCCGCTGGCTGATGAACTCGACGCTGCCGAAGAAGATCGTCGAGCGCTTCACTCAGCACGGCCGCGTCATCCAGACCAGTTCGCTGCGCGGCTATCTCATGCTGCGCATGGTGGCTGCCTGCAAGCGCTGGCGTCTCTCCACCATGCGCTACGCCGAGGAGAACCGCCGCATCGAAGAATGGCTGCAGCGCATCGCCGCCACCGCGCGGCGCAATCCGGAGCTCGCCGTCGAACTGGCCCAGTGCCAGCGCCTCGTCAAGGGCTACAGCGACACGCACGAGCGCGGCATCCGCAACTACGACACCGTCATGCGTGCCTTCGAGCGCGCCGGCGACGCACTGGCGCCGGCCACGCTGCGCGAATTGCGCGACGCCGCATTGGCCGACGAGCATGGCCACAAGCTGCGGGCCGCACTGGTGCAGCACGCATTGGCCTGAGAAGAGACTCCGAAGATGACCGCACCCTCAGCCACCCTTTCATTGCGCGTCACCGAAGCGCGGCAACTGAACCCGCTGATCCGCATGCTGCGCCTGCGCGCCGACGACGGCCGTGCGCTGCCCGGCTTCGCGGCCGGCGCCCACATCCGCGCGCAGGTGTCGCTCGCCGATGGCAAGACCGACTGGCGTCACTACTCGCTCATCAACTTCGGCACGGCGCGCAACGCCACCAACGCACCGACCGAATACGTGATCGCGGTACGCAAGGAAGCCGAAGGCCGCGGCGGTTCGCGCTTCATGCACGAAGGGCTGAAAGAAGGCGACACCATCGCCATCGAGCCGCCGAAGAACGACTTCCCACTGCACACCGGCCCCGGCGGCACGGTGCTCGTGGCGGGCGGCATCGGCGTGACGCCGCTGGCCACCATGGCTGCGCGCCGCCGGGCCGAGGGCGCGGCGGTGCGCATGCACTACGCCGGCCGCAGCCGCGAGCTGATGGCCTTCCTGCCCGAGCTGCAGGCGCTGCTGGGCGACGACCTGCACGTGCACGCCGATGCCGAGGCTGGCACGCCGCTGGCCATCGACACGCTGCTCGACAGCGTGCCCGCCGGCGACCGCCTCTACGTCTGCGGCCCCAAGGTCATGCTCGACGCGGTGCTCGAACGCACGCAGGCGCGCGGCTGGGAGCACGACCGCGTGCACTTCGAGCTCTTCACCGAGCCCGTCGCGGAAGAGGGCGACCAGCCCTTCGAGGTGGAGCTGGCCCAGTCCGGGCAGCGCTTCACCGTGCCGGCGGACCAGAGCATCCTCGACTGCCTCATCGAGCACGGCTGCGACCCCATGTTCGACTGCAAGCGCGGCGAATGCGGCGTGTGCGCAGTGCCCGTGCTGGAAGGCGAGATCGACCATCGCGACTACGTGCTCACTGCCCGCGAGAAAGCGGAAGGCACCGTCATGCAGATCTGCATCTCGCGCGCCAAGGGTGCGCGCCTGGTGCTGGACATCTGAAGCAAGGAGACATGAACGCCATGACCTCGTACAGAGACAACCCCGACGCCATTCGCGCGCTGGTGCAGAACGACCGGGTGCACCGCGACCTGTACACCAGCCAGGAACTCTTCGAGCTGGAGCAGGAGCACTTCTTCGCCAACACCTGGAACTACGTCGGCCACGAGAGCCAGCTGCCCAAGCCTGGCGACTGGATCAGCAACGAGATCGCAGGCCGCCCGCTGATCGTGGTACGCCACTCCGACGGCAGCGTGCGCGTGATGATGAACCGCTGCGCCCACAAGGGCTCGCGCCTCGTCAACGGGCCCTGCGGCAACACCGGCAAGTTCTTCCGCTGCCCCTACCACGCCTGGACCTTCAAGACCGATGGCGCGCCCCTGGCGATTCCGCTGAAGACGGGCTACGAGAACACCCAGCTGCACGAGTGCGAATCGGGCAAGGGCCTGACCACCGTGAAACACGTGCGCAGCCACCGCGGCTTCATCTTCGTGAAGATCAACGATGCCGGCCCCGATTTCGACGAGTACTTCGGCGACTCGCTGAGCTCCATCGACAACATGGCCGACCGCTCGCCAGAGGGCGAGCTGGAGATAGCCGGCGGCTGCCTGCGCTTCATGCACCAGTGCAACTGGAAGATGTTCGTCGAGAACCTCAACGACACCATGCACCCGATGGTGGCGCACGAATCTTCGGCCGGCACCGCCAAGCGCATGTGGGCCGACAAGCCCGAGAGCGAGCCCAAGCCCATGGCGGTGGAGCAGTTCGTGCCCTTCATGTCCGACTACAAGTTCTTCGAGGACATGGGCATCCGCACCTACGACAACGGCCACAGCTTCACCGGCGTGCACTTCAGCATCCACAGCAAGTACAAGGCGATCCCCGAGTACGACAACGCGATGAAGGCCCGCTATGGCGAGGAGAAGACCGCGCAGATCCTCGGCATGGCGCGGCACAACACCGTCTACTACCCAAACCTCACGATCAAGGGCGCGATCCAGGCGATCCGCGTGGTCAAGCCGATTTCGGCCGACAAGACCCTCATCGAGAGCTGGACCTTCCGCCTCAAGGGCGCGCCGCCCGAGCTGCTGCAGCGCACGGCCATGTACAACCGCCTCATCAACTCGCCGTTCTCGGTGGTGGGCCACGACGACCTGCAGGCCTATCGCGGCATGCAGGCCGGCCTGCACGCGAGCGGCAACGAATGGGTCAGCCTCCACCGCGACTACGACCCGGCCGAGCTGAAGGGCGGCGAGATCACGACCGGCGGCACCAACGAGCTTCCGATGCGTAATCAATACCGCAGCTGGGTGCAACGCATGACGGAGACGATGTGATGGCCGGCACCGCGTCAGAAATCACCCGCCAGGACCTCATCGACTTCGTGGTGAACGAGGCGTACCTGCTCGACACCCGCCGCTACGAGGAGTGGAACGCGCTCTTCACCGACGATGCCTTCTACTGGGTGCCGCTGATTCCCGACCAGGAAGACGGCCTCAACCACACCTCGCATCTCTACGAGGACAAGCTGCTGCGCGAGTTGCGCATCGAGCGCCTGAAGAGCCCGCGTGCCTTCTCGCAGCAGCCGCCGAGCCGCTGCCACCACCTGCTGCAGGTGCCAGTGGTCGAGCAGTTCGACGCGGAAGCCAACCGCTACGTGGTGCGCACTTCGTTCCACTACACGGAGTCGCAGGGCGACGAGATCCAGTTCTACGTGGGCACCTTCTTCCACCACCTCACGGTGCAGGACGGCGCGCTGCGCATGACGCTCAAGCGCGTCAACCTTCTCAACTGCGACGCGGCCTTGCCGGCCGTGCAGCTCTTCATCTAGCCGGGACGCGAGTGATGCCCCACGCCACCGTCCACGACGTCTTCGCGGCCACCGCGGCCCGCACGCCGCAGGCTGAATTCCTTTTCACCGAATCGGTGACCGCCGCCGCCTACGGCATCGAGGCGGGCGCCATCCGCTGGGGTGAAGCCGCTGCGCAGATCGAACGCCTGCGTGCCGCTTATGCGCAAGCCGGCTACGGCCACGGCCATCGCGTCGGCCTGCTGCTGGAGAACCGGCCGGCTTTCATCTTCCACTGGCTCGCGCTGAACGCACTGGGCGTGAGCGTGGTGCCGATCAACTCGGAGATGCGCTCGGCCGAGCTGGTCTACCTGATCGGCCACAGCGAGATCGGGCTGGCCGTAACGCTGCCCGAACGCGCTGCCGACCTGCGCGCGGCGGCCGCACAGGCAGGCATCGCCTTCGAGACCATGGGCCCCGACGACGCGGTGCCGTCCGCGAAGACAGCTGCGCCGCGTGCTGGCGAGCCCGTGGGCATCGACACCGAATGCGGCCTGCTCTACACCTCGGGCACCACCGGGCGCCCCAAGGGCTGCATCCTGAGCAATGCCTATTTCCTGCGCGCAGGCGAGTGGTATGCGGCGCTAGACGGCGTGTGCAGCATCCGGCCCGACAAGGAGCGCGTGATCACGCCGCTGCCGCTCAACCACATGAACGCGATGGCCTTCTCCACCATGGTGGTGCTGGTCGCGGGCGGCTGCCTGGTGCAGCTCGACCGTTTCCATCCGAAGAGCTGGCTGGCGAGCGCGAAGGAAAGCGGCGCGACCATCGTCCACTACCTGGGCGTGATGCCCGCGATGCTGCTGTCGGCACCCGCATCGGCCGCCGACCGCGACCATGCCATCCGCTGGGGCTTCGGCGCCGGCGTGGACCGCAAGAACCACGCGCCCTTCGAGGAGCGCTTCGGCTTTCCGTTGGTGGAGGCCTGGGCCATGACGGAGACCGGCGCGGCCGCCTGCATCATGGCCAACCGCGAGCCGCGCCTGGTGGGCACCAGCTGCTTCGGCCGGCAGGAGAATTTCGTCGAGATCCGCCTCGTGGGCGACGACGGCAGTGAAGTCGGCGTCGATGCGCCGGGCGAACTGCTGGTGCGCTCGGCCGGCTCCGACCCGAGGCGCCATTTCTTCTCCGGCTACCTCAAGGACGAGGAGGCCACGCGCGAGGCCTGGGCCGACGGCTGGTTCCACACCGGCGACCTGGTGCGCCGCGATGCAGAGGGCAACTTCTTCTTCGTCGATCGCAAGAAGAACGTGATCCGCCGCAGCGGCGAGAACATCTCGGCCGTCGAGGTCGAGAGCGTGCTCAACCAGCATCCGGCGGTGAAGGCATCGGCCGTGGCCGCCACGCCCGACGAAGTGCGCGGAGACGAGGTGCTCGCCTGCATCGTGATGCGCGAAGGCGCCGATGCCTCGCAGCCCGAACAGACTGCGGCCAGTATCGTCCAGCACGCGCTGGCACAGCTCGCCTACTACAAGGCGCCGGGCTACGTGGCCTTCGTCGATGCGCTGCCGCTCACGCCCTCGCAGAAGATCCAGCGCGGGCAGCTGCGCGAGATGGCGCAGTCGCTTCCAGGCCAGGCCCATTGCATCGACACCCGCTCGATGAAGAAGAGGCAGGCATGACGGGCAAGCGGCTTTCCTACGAAGGCGTGGCGGTCGCGGTGCCCGTCACCGTGCCTTACGTGCGCTATTCCACGCGCACCGCGCATTGGTTCGTCGGCCAGGCGGTCGAGGCGCTGGTGAAGGCCAGCGGCGTGCCCAAGGAGCAGATCGACGGCCTGTGCCTCAGCAGCTTCTCGCTCGCGCCCGACACGGCGGTGGGCGTTACCCAGCATCTGGGCCTGTCGCCGCGCTGGCTCGACCACGTGCCCACCGGCGGTGCCTCGGGCGTGATGTGCCTGCGCCGTGCGGCGCGCGCCGTGCAGGCGGGCGATGCCGACATCGTGGCCTGCGTGGGTGCCGACACCAACCACGTCGATTCCTTCCGCCAGACGCTGGGCAGCTTCAGCAACTTCGCGCGCGATGCGAGCTACCCCTACGGCTCGGGCGGCCCCAACTCGATCTTCGCCTTCATCACCGCCAACTACATGCGCACCTACGGCGCGCGCCGCGAAGACTTCGGCCGCATCTGCGTCGACCAGCGCACCAACGCGCTGGGCAACCCGAACGCGATGTTCAAGAAGGCGCTGACGCTCGACGAGTACATGGCCGCGCGGCCGATCTCCGACCCGATCCACCTGTTCGACTGCGTGATGCCCTGCGCCGGCGCCGACGCCTTCCTCGTGATGAGCGAGGAGCGCGCGCGCGACCTGGGCCTGGCGCACGTGGTGATCCGTGGCGCCATCGAGCGCCACAACGCGTTCGCCGAAGACCCGGTGATGGTGCAGGGCGGCTGGCGCAAGGACCGCGACGACCTCTACGCGCAGGCCGGCGTCCGGCCCGCGGAGCTCGACTTCGTGCAGACCTACGACGACTACCCCGTCATCGTGATGATGCAGTTCGAGGACCTGGGTTTCTGCGAGAAGGGCGAGGGCCCGGCCTTCGTGCAGGCCAACACCATGACCTTCGACGGCAGCTTTCCGAACAACACCAGCGGCGGCCAGCTCTCGGCCGGACAGGCTGGTGCGGCGGGCGGCTTCCTCGGCATGGTCGAGGCGATTCGCCAGTTGACCGATCAGGCCGGAAAGCGCGCCGTGCCGAATGCCCAGCTGGGCCTTGTCGCCGGCTTCGGCATGGTGACCTACGACCGTTGCCTGTGCACAGGCGCGGTGATCCTGGGGAGACCCGCATGACGATGCCCCTGATGCGCCCCCCGCGCAAGAACCCGGTGCTGCGCACCCGGCAGATGAACCTGCCGCCCGGCGCGCGCGGCCGCGTGGCGCTGGGTCTCACCGCTGCGGCGGCCGAAGGCCGCTTCGAACTCCAGACCTGCGACGACTGCGGCACGGTGCAGTACCCGCCGCGCGAGGTCTGCCACAGATGCCTCTCCGCCGCGCTGCGCTGGCGGCAGCAAAGCGGCGAGGGCGAGCTGCTCGGCAGCACGACGCTGCATCACAGCAACGACCTGTTCTTCCGCGAGCGGCTGCCCTGGCGGCTGGGCCTGGTGCACCTGGATGCCGGCCCCACGCTCATGGTCCACCTGCATGGCGAAGTCGGCGACGCGCCGCAGAGGGTGCGCGTAGGCGCCCGGCTCGACCGCGCAGGCCAGGCCGTTCTCATTGGTTTTCCGAACGAAGGGAGTCCCCACATGGCCGACGACAAGATGCTGCGCGAGATGACCAGCGACCCCAAGTTCCGCAAGGTGCTGGTGACCGATGGCAAGACCGAGACCGGGCAGGCGATCGTGCGCGCGCTGGTCAAGGCCGGCGCCGACATCGTCTGGGTCGGCCACGCCGAGCCCTGGAAGAAGATGGGCGACGGCCTCGACGACATCTCGGCGCTGCCGCAGGTCACGCTGGTGCCGCTGGACCTGACCAACGGCCGGCAGGTGACGGAGCTCGCGGGCTCCATCGGCGGCAAGGTCGACATCGTCATCAACAACGCGGAGGTGCACCGCACCTTCGGCATCGGCGCTCGGCGCGGCACCGACGTGGCCAAGGCCGAGATGGACATCAACTACTTCGGCCTGCTGCGTCTGGCGCAGGAGTTCGGCCCCGCGCTGAAAGGCCGCTCGGCCGACGGCGTGACGGGCGCGACCGCGTGGGTCAACCTGCTGTCGATCTACGCGCTGAGCAACTTCCCGCCGCACGGCACCTTCAGCGCATCGAAGGCGGCGGCGCATTCGCTCGCGCAGTGCCTGCGCGCGGAGATGCGGCCGGCGGGCATCCGCGTGATCAACGTGTTCCCCGGCCCCATCGACGACGAATGGAACCAGCACACGCCGCCGCCCAAGCTCGCGCCCCCGGCGCTGGCCAACGCCATCGTGAAGGCGCTGCGTGATGGCGTGGAAGACGTGTACCCCGGCGACGTGGCGCAGGAGTGGCTGGAGCGCTGGCGCGACAACCCGAAAGTGCTCGAGCGCGAGTTGGCTGCAGGCGGTTGAGACAGGAGCCGAACGAATGACCACCACAACCGAACTGATGTCCGCAGCCGAGATCCTCGGCGGCCTGGTGACCGCCATGGCAAGCGGCCGTATCCGCGTGATCGACCTCACGCAGACGCTGACGCCCGAGTTCCCGCAGATCGCGCTGCCGCCCGAAATGGGCCAGTGCTGGCCCTTCCGCATCGAGGAGGTGTCGAAGTACGACGAGCGCGGCCCGGGCTGGTACTGGAACAACTTCTCCTGCGGCGAGCACACCGGCACGCACTTCGACGCGCCGATCCACTGGATCTCGGGACGCGACCTGCCGAACAACTCGGTGGACACCATTCCCGTGCAGCACTTCGTGTCGCCGGCCTGCGTGATCGATTGCTCGCCGCAGGTGAAGGACGACCCCGACTACCTGTTGACCCTGGAAGACATCGAGGCCTACGAGGCTGCGCATGGCCGCATCCCGAAAGGTGCGTGGGTGCTGATGCGCACCGACTGGTCCAAGCGCACCGACCCCGAGGCTTATCAGAACTTCGACGAGACCGGCCAGCACACGCCTGGACCGAGCACGGCGGCCGTGCGCTTCCTTGTCGAGCAGCGCGACGTGCTGGGCTTCGGCTCCGAAGCCATCGGCACCGACGCGGGGCAGGGCTATCACCTGCGCCCGCCGTACCCGTGCCATTACTACATGCACGGCGCGGGTCGCTATGGCCTGCAGTGCCTGAGCAACCTCGACCTGCTGCCGCCGTCCGGCGCGGTGCTGATCTGCCCGCCGCTGAAGATCGAGAAGGGCAGCGGCAGTCCGCTGCGCGTGCTGGCGCTGGTGGGAGCACCGGCATGAGCGGCACCGCACCCAAGGTCGCGGCGGTCACCGGCGGCAGCGCAGGCATCGGCAAGGCCATCTGCGAAGACCTGCTCGCGCAGGGCTACGAGGTGGTGTCGCTGGCTCGCCGCAAGGCGGAGATCGACCACCCGAAGGTGCACAGCATCGAAGTCGACCTGAGCGACCGCGCCGCCACCGGCGAGGCGGTGCGAGAACTGGTCGGGCGCTTCTCGCCGACCACCATCGTCCACAACGCGGGCGTGATCCGCGCCGCGCTGCTGCCAGAAGTGAAGCTCGACGACCTCGACGCGCTGGTCGATCTGCACCTGGGCTGTGCGATCCAGCTCGTGCAAGGTGCACTGCCCGCGATGCGCGCGCAGCGCTTCGGCCGCGTGGTGCTGCTGTCTTCGCGCGCCGCGCTGGGGCTGGCCACGCGCACCAGCTATTCGGCCACCAAGGCCGGCATGCTGGGCATGGCGCGCACCTGGGCGCTGGAACTCGCGGCCGACGGCATCACGGTGAACGTGGTGGCGCCGGGACCCATCCGCACCGACATGTTCTACGACGTGGTCGAGGCCGGCAGCGAGAAGGAGCGCGCACTCGCCGCCTCGGTGCCCGTCAAGCGCCTGGGCGAGTCGGCCGACGTGGCACGGGCCGTGCGTTTCTTCGCGGACGCCGACAACAGTTTCGTCACCGGCCAGGTGCTGTACGTGTGCGGCGGCACCAGCGTCGGCAGCCTGGCCCTCTGACCCGGATCCATCTTTTCGCGTTCTCGTCACCCAAAAAAACCACCTCTGGAGCACCGCCATGAAAGTACTGAACCGAATTCGCACATTCGCGGCCATCGCCGCGGGCCTCGGCGCGCTGAGCGCCGCGAGCGCGTGGGCCGCCGACCTCAAGGTCGGCTTCATCACGTCGCTGTCCGGCCCGGTGTCGTCGCTGGGCATTCCGTACGACAAGGGCATGAAGGCGGCTCAGGCCTACAAATCGGAAGTCGGCGGCCGCAAGGTGCAGGTGATCGCGCTGGACGACGCCTCCGATCCGTCCACGGCGGCGCGCAACGCGCGCAAGCTGATCGAGGAGGACAAGGTCGACGTCATCATCGGCACGGCCGGCGCGCCGGGTTCCCTGGCCATCGCCGGCGTGGCGCGCGAGACGAAGACGCCGCTGATATCCATCGCCAACGCCGACCTGCCGGGCGAGGAGGGCGCGTGGATGGTGACGCTGCCGCAGCCCGCTCCGCTGATGATGGGGGCGATGGTCGAGAAGATGAAGCAGGCGGGCGTGAAGACGGTGGCCTACATCGGCTACTCCGACGCGTGGGGCGACCTGGTGTACGACGCGCTCATGAAGTCGGCGCCCGCCGCCGGCATCAAGGTGGTGTCGAACGAGCGCTATGCGCGTGCCGATTCGTCGGTGGCCGGCCAGGTGCTGAAGATCGTGGCGCTGCGCCCCGACGCGGTGATCACCGGCGCATCCGGCACGCCCGGCGCGCTGCCCTACCTGGCGCTGCAGGAGCGCGGCTACAAGGGAAAGATCTACGGCATGCACTCGCTGATCAACCCCGACTTCATCCGCGTCGGCGGTGCGTCGGTGGAAGGGCTGCTGGCACCCACTGGCCCGGTGGTGGTGGCCGAGCAACTGCCCGACGCCAACCCGATGAAGAAGATCGCGATGGACTTCCGCGCCGCCTTCCAGAAGGCCAACGGCGCGCCGCCCACCGACACCTTCTCGGCCTACAGCTTCGATGCGTGGCTGATCTATCTCGACGCCGCGCAGCGTGCGCTGGCGAGCAAGGCCGAGCCCGGCACGCCGCAGTTCCGCCTCGCGCTGCGCGACGCCATCGTGAGCACCAAGGAGTTGGTGGGCACGCACAGCGTCTACAACTTCAAGCCGACCGACCGCTACGGCTCTGACGACCGCTCGCGCGTCGTCGTGAGACTCGACAAGGGCCAATGGAAGCTGGTTCCCTGAAACCCCCGACGTGAAATCGCCAATGAAAAAGATCGCCCGCATCCTCGCCACCACGGCCGTCGCGCTGGCCGCAGCGCAGGCCATGGCCGCCGACCTGAAGATCGGCTTCATCAGCTCGCTCTCGGGCCCCGTGGCCGCGCTGGGCGTGCCCTACGAGAAGGGCATCCGCGCCGCCATCGCCGAGCACCCCGAGATCGCCGGGCGCAAGGTGCAGCTCATCGTGCTCGACGATGCCTCCGACCCCACCACCGCAGGCCGCAACGCGCGCAAGCTGGTGACCGAGGACAAGGTCGACGTGCTGATCGGCACCTCGGGCGTGCCGGGCGCGATGGCCATCGCCTCGGTGGCGCGCGAGCTCAACACGCCGCTGATCTCGCCCACGCCGGTGACCATTCCGGGTCCCGAGGGCGCGTGGACGGTGACGGTGTCGCAGCCCTTCCCGCTGATGGTGGCGGGCGTGGTCGATCGCATGAAGAAGTCGGGCGTGAAGACGGTGGCCTTCATCGGCTTTTCCGACGCTTTGGGCGACCTGGCCTACGACTCGCTGATGAAGAGCGCCGATGCCGCCGGCATCAAGGTGGTGGCGAACGAGCGCTATGCGCGCAGCGATTCGTCGGTGGCCGGGCAGGTGCTGAAGATCGTCGCGGCGCGGCCCGACGCGGTGTTCGCGGGCAACTCGGGCACGCCCGGCGCGCTGCCCTACATCGCACTGGCCGAGCGCGGCTACAAGGGCAGGATCTACGGCACGCACGGCCTCATCAACGCCGACTTCGTGCGCGTGGGGGGCGCCTCCATCGAGGGCCTGCAGGTGCCCAGCGGCCCGGTGCTGGTGGCCGACCAGCTGCCCGACGCCAACCCGATCAAGAAGGTGTCGATGGGCTTTCGCAATGCCTACCAGAAGCTCAACGGCGCGGTGCCGACCGATGCCTTCTCGTCGTACACCTACGACGCGTATCTGCTGCTGGCCGACGCGGCCTCGCGCACCAAGGGCGAGCCGGGCACGCCGGCCTACCGCACGGCGCTGCGCGACGCCATCGTCGGCACCAAGGAGCTGGTGGGCACGCACGGCGTCTACACCTTCAAGCCCGACGACCGCTATGGCTCCGACCAGCGCGGCGTGGTCATCGTGCAGATGACCAAGGGCCAGTGGAAGCTGGTCCCCTAGCGCCCGTCCGGCCACCGAGCACATTGCCATGACCACCTACCGAAACCGCCCCGATCTCGTCGCGGCGCTGGTTCAGGACGACCGGGTGCACCGCGACCTGTACCTGAGCGACGAGCTTTTCGCGCTGGAGCAGGAGCACCTGTTCGCCGGCACCTGGGTCTTCCTGGGCCATGCGAGCCAGGTGCCGCAGGCCGGCGACTTCGTGACGCAGGAGATCGCGGGCCGGCCGTTGCTCATGGTGCGCCAGCCCGACGGCGATGTGCATGTGCTCTACAACCGCTGCGCCCACAAGGGCACGCAGCTGGTGACGGACGAATGCGGCAACACCGGCCGCTTCTTCCGCTGCCCGTACCACGCCTGGACCTACAAGCTTGACGGCGCGCCGCTCGGGCTGCCGCTGAAGAACGGCTACGAGGGCACGCAGCTCAAGGCCTGCGAGTCGGGGCAGGGGCTTTCGGTGGTGAAGAACGTGAAGGTGTATCGCGACTTCGTGTTCGTGCGCCTTTCCGACACCGGCCCTTCGTTCGACGAGTACTTCGGCGAGGTGCTGGGCGCCATCGACAACATGGTCGACCGCTCGCCCGAAGGCAAGCTGGCCGTTGGCGGTGGCGTGCTGCGCAACATCGTCCACTGCAACTGGAAGATGTACCTGGAGAACATCAACGACACGGTGCATCCGATGTCCACGCACGAATCTGCCACCAAGGCGGCCGAGGCGCTGTGGGAGGGCCACGCGCCAACGGATCCCAAGCCGATGGCGATGGAGCAGATCCTGCCTTTCGGCTCGGGCTACGAGTTCTTCGACAGGATGGGCGGGCGCGTGTTCGCCAACGGCCACAGCGTGCTGGGGGTGAACTTCAGCATCCATTCGAACTACGCGCAGCTGCCCGAGTACGAGGCCGCCATGCGCGCTGCGCACGGCGAGGAGCGCGCGGCCGAGATCCTGCAGCGCTCGCCGCAGAACTCCGTCTTCTTTCCGAGCCTGTCGGTCAAGGGCTCGCCGCTGGCCATCCGCGTGATCCGTCCGCTGGCGGCAAACCGCACGCTGATCGAGGCCTGGAGCTTCAGCGCGGCAGGCGCGCCTGCGCTGCTCTTCGAGCGCGCCATGAGCTACAACCGGCTGGTGTTCTCGCCGATGTCGGTGGTCGCGCACGACGACGTGCACCTGTTCGAGAGCATCCAGCAGGGCCTGCGCGCGGGCGGCAACGAATGGGTGAGCCTGCATCGCAACTTCGATCCGGCCGAGAAGCAGCAGGCCACGATCACCACCAACGGCACCAACGAGCTGCTGATGCGCAACCAGTTCCGCGCCTGGGCGAAGGCCATGGCGGCGGGCATGGAGGCCACGGCATGACGGACCCGCGCGATTTCGCCGCCCAGGAGGCGGCGCTGCTCGACGAGCGCCGCTTCGACGACTGGCTGGCCCTGTTCGCGGAAGACGGCCACTACTGGGTGCCGCTGCTCGGCGCGGCGCAGGCCGACCCCTTCTCGCACAACTCGCTGGCCTACGAAGACCGCCTGCTGCTGCAGCTTCGCGTGGAGCGGCTGAAGAACCCGCGCGCGCATTCGCAGCATCCCGCGAGCCACAGCCAGCATGTGCTGCAGCCCTCGCGACTCGAACGCGAGGAGGGCGATGAAGCCTGGCTGCGCACGCCGTTCCTCTACGTCGAGGCGCGCGGCGAGGGGCAGATATTGCTGGGCGGCACCGCCCGCCACCACCTCGTGCGCACTCCTGAGGGCTGGCGAATCCGCGGGAAGCGCGTCGACCTGCTCAACGCCCCGCGCGCGTTGCCCGCCATCCAGTTGTTCATCTGATCCATCCGAGTTACCCGTTGTCCATTCCAACCATCCTCACCGGAGCTACGACATGAAGAGCCTGATGCAGACATTGACGCGCGGCGCCCTTGCCGCCGCGCTGACCGCCTGTGGCGTTGCCAGCGCATTCGCGGCCGACCTCAAGGTCGGACTGAGCGTGTCGCTGTCGGGGCCGAACTCCTCGCTGGGCGTGCCCTACGCCAAGGGCATGCAGGCCGCGCTGACCTACAAGCCCGAAGTCAATGGCCGCAAGATCCAGCTGGTCGTGCTCGACGACGGCTCCGACCCGACCACGGCCGGGCGCAACGCGCGAAAGCTGATCGAGGAGGAGAAGGTGGACGTGCTCATGGGCACATCGGGCGTGCCCGCGGCAATAGCGATGGCCCAGGTCGGCAAGGAGGCGAAGACACCGATGATCGGCCTCACGCCGATCCTGCTCGACCCCAACGAGAACCCGTGGGTGATGACCGTGGCCCAGCCCACGCAGCTGATGATCGACGCGGTGGTCGAGCGCATGAAGCGCAACAACGTGAAGACCGTGGGCTACATCGGCTTCTCCGACGCCTGGGGCGACCTGGTGTACGAGGCGCTGATGAAGGCCGCGCCCGCCGCAGGCATCAAGGTGGTGAGCAACGAGCGCTACGCGCGCTCCGACGCCTCGGTGACCGGACAGGTGCTGAAGATCGTGGCGCTGCGCCCCGACGCGGTGATGACCGGCGGCGCCGGCACGCCGGGCGCGCTGCCTTTCCTGGCGCTGCAGGAGCGCGGCTTCAAGGGCGGCGTGTACGGCCAGCACGGCCTCATCAACCCCGATTTCGTGCGCGTGGTCGGCGCGGCCGGCCAGAACGCGCTGATGCCCACGGGCCCCGTGATCGTGGCCGAGCAGCTGCCGGCCGAGTACCCGACCAAGAAGATCGCCACCGACTTTCGCGCCGTCTTCCAGAAGGTCAACAACGCGCCGACCAGCGATGCCTTCTCGGCCTATTCCTTCGACGGCTGGCTGGTGTTCGCCGATGCGGCATCGCGCGCGATGAAGAAGGCGGAGCCGGGCACGCCCGAGTTCCGCGTGGCGCTTCGCGACGCCATCTTCAGCACCAAGGAGGTTGTGGGCACGCACGGCGTCTATACCTTCAAGCCCGGCAGCCTCTACGGCGTGGATGAGCGCGCCCGGGTGATCGTCAAGCTCGACAACGGCCAATGGAAGCTCGCACCTTGAACCTCTTGTTCCCGACTTTCCGGAGGACCGCGCCATGACGTGGGACGTGGCCCTCATCCTCATCACCGACGGCCTTGCCAACGGTGCCATCTACCTGCTGGCCGGCCTCGGGCTGGTGCTGATCTTCTCGGTCACGCGGGTGGTGTTCGTGCCTTTCGGCGACATCGCGGCCTTCGCGGCGCTGTCGCTCGCGGCCTTCGAGACCGGCCGCGTGCCGCCGACCATCGGCATGGTCGCGGTGCTTGCGGCGCTGGCCCTGGCCACCGAAGTAGGCAGCCTCGTGCGGCGCGGCGAGACCGCGCGCATTCCGAAGGCGGTGCTGACCTGGGGCGTGCTGCCCGCCATTCCCTGCGCGCTGGCGTGGCTCGCGGCGCGGCCAGGCGTGCCGGTGGCGGTGCACATCGCGGTGGCGGTGCTGCTGGTGGTGCCTATCGCGCCGCTGCTGGCGCGGGTGGTGTTCCAGCCGATCGCCGACGCTTCGGTGCTGGTGCTGCTGATCGTGTCGCTGGCGCTGCACTTCCTGCTGTCGGGCCTGGGCCTGCTGTTCTTCGGGCCCGAGGGCTCGCGCACCACGCCGCTGACCAGCGCCGTGTTCACGCTGGGCGAGGGCTTCACCGTCAGCGGCCAGGTGGTGCTGATGGTGGGGGCGGCCATTGTGCTGAGCGGCCTCTTCTTCCTGGTGTTCGAGCGCACGGTGGCCGGCAAGGCGCTGCGCGCCACGGCGGTCAACCGCGTGGGCGCGCGGCTGGTCGGCATCCGGCCGGTGCGCACCGCGTTGCTGGCGTATGGCTGCGCCTCGCTGCTGGCGGGGCTGATCGGCGTGCTGATCGCGCCGGTGACGACGATGTACTACGACTCGGGCTTCATCATCGGCCTGAAGGCCTTCGTGGCCGCGATCATCGGCGGGCTCGTGAGCTATCCGATGACGGCCGTGGGCGCGCTCGCGGTCGGCGTGGTCGAGAGCTTCGCCTCGTTCTGGAGCGGCGCGCTGAAGGACGTGATCGTGTTCAGCCTGCTGATACCGGTGCTGATGCTGCGCTCCTTCATGGCCGCGCATGCCGAAGAGGAAGAAGACGAGGTGGACGAATGAACGGCAATCGCAAACGCATGGCGTGGATCGCCGGGCTCGTCGTGGTGCTGGCGCTGGTGCCGGTGTTCGCGGGTAGCTTCACCGTCTCGCTGCTCAACGACATCGGCATCGGCGCACTCGTGGCGCTGGGCCTCGTGCTGCTGACGGGCGTGGGCGGCGCCACCTCCTTCGGGCAGGCGGCCTTCGTCGGCATCGCGGCCTATGCGACCGCGTGGCTCACCACCACGCAGGGCATGTCGCCCTGGCTGGGGCTGCTGTTCGCGCTGCTGCTCACGGGGCTGTCGGCGCTGGCCATCGGCATGTTGACGCTGCGGCTGGGCGGGCACTTCCTGCCGCTGAGCACCATCGCCTGGGGGCTCTCCATCGCGATGCTGTTCGGCAATGTCGATGCGCTGGGGCGGCACACGGGCCTGTCGAATATTCCGCCGCTGCAGATCGCGGGCTGGTCGCTGGCCGATCCGCGCGCGATGTATTGCCTGATCTGGACGGTGGTCGGGCTGGCCTGCCTGTTCAGCCACAACCTGCTGCAGTCGCGGCCGGGGCGCGCGATTCGCGGGCTGCGCGGCGGCGCGACGCTGCTGGCGAGCGTGGGGGCCGATGCGTACCGCGTGCGGCTTTCGCTGTTCGTCACCGCAGCCCTGCTCGCGGGGCTGGCGGGCTGGCTCTACGCGCACATGAACCGCTTCGTGAGCCCGTCGCCCTTCGACGTGCGCGCCAGCATCGAGTACCTGCTGATGGCGGTGGCCGGCGGGCTCGGCCAGCTGGGTGGCGCGCTGGTGGGCGCCGCGCTGGTTCTGGTGCTGAAGAACGGCCTGCAGGACGTGCTGCCGATGCTCACGCAGCGCGCGGGCCAGCTGGAGGCGGTGGCCTTCGCGGCGCTTTTCATCCTGCTGCTGCACTTCGCGCGCGGCGGCGTGATGGGGCTGCTGCGCCGCTGGACGCGACGCCGCGCCGGCGCGCGCGGGCCTTCGCGCCACGAGGGGCCGGCGGTCGAGCCGCTGCCGCACCGCACGCTGCCCGCGCGCGGCTCGCCGGTGCTGTCGGTGAACGGCGCGGTCAAGCGCTTCGGCGGGCTGGTGGCGGTGAACGACGTGAGCTTCGACGTGAAGGCCGGCGAGATCGTCGGCCTGATCGGGCCCAACGGCGCGGGCAAGTCGACCATGTTCAACCTGCTGACCTGTACGCTGCCGATGAGCTCGGGCCAGGTGCGCTTTCTCGAGCACGACATCGCCGGCATGCCGCAGCGCGAGGTGGCGCGGCTGGGGTTGGCGCGCACCTTCCAGCACGTGAAGCTGCGCCCGCACATGAGCCTGCTCGACAACGTGGCGCTGGGTGCGCATTCGCGCACGCGCTCGGGCATCCTGAAGGCGGGTCTGCGGCTCGATCGCACGGAAGAGCAGCAGATCCTGCAGGAGGCTCAGCGCCAGCTGGACCGCATCGGCCTGGGCGACCGCGCGCACGAACAGGCGGGCAGCCTGCCGCTGGGCACGCAGCGCATCCTGGAAATCGCCCGCGCGCTGGCCGCCGACCCGGTACTGCTGGTGCTCGACGAGCCGGCCGCCGGCCTGCGCCGCAAGGAGAAGATGGCGCTCGGCGACCTGCTGCGCAAGCTGCGCGAGGAGGGCGTGACCATCCTCATCGTGGAACATGACATGGACTTCGTGATGAAACTGGTGGACAGGCTGGTGGTGATGAACTTCGGCTCCAAGCTCGTGGAGGGCGTGCCTTCGGCGGTGCGTGCCGACGAGCGCGTTCAGGCGGCTTATCTGGGGAGCGTCGTATGAGCGCCGCATGGCCCCCCGAAGGCGCGGGCCCCCTTCAGGGGGTGCGCGAAGTACGCGAAGTGACGAGCCTGGGGGTGTGGGTATGACCGCGATGCTGGAGATCGGCGATCTGCACGTGTCCTACGGACAGGTCGAGGCGGTGCGCGGCGTGTCGCTCGACCTGCAGCCGGGCCAGATCATCTCGGTGATCGGCCCCAACGGCGCGGGCAAGACCACACTGCTGGCCGCCGCCATGGGCCTGCTGCCCTGCAAGGGCACGCTGCGCTTCGAGGGCGAAGACCTGCAGGGGCTCGACGTGGAAGCGCGCGTGGAGCGGGGTCTGTGCCTGGTGCCCGAGAAGCGAGAGCTCTTCGGCGAGCTCACCGTGCTCGACAACCTGCAGCTCGGCGCCTATGCCAAGCGCCTGCGCGGTGACGCGATGAAGAAGCGGCTGCAGTCGGTGTACGACCGCTTTCCGCGACTGGCCGAGCGCCGCTCGCAGCGCGCCGACACGCTCTCGGGCGGCGAACGCCAGATGCTGGCCGTGGGGCGCGCGCTGATGTCGGCGCCGCGCCTGCTGATGCTCGACGAGCCCAGCCTGGGCCTGGCGCCGCTGATCGTGCGCGACATCCTCGCCATCGTGCGCAAGCTGCGAGAGGACGGCGTGTCGATCCTGCTTGTGGAGCAGAACGCGCGCGCCGCGCTCGAAAGCTCCGACCACGGCTATGTGCTGGAAACGGGCGAGATCGCGCTGTCCGGCGCCTCGGCCGAGCTGGCGAGCGACTCGCGGGTGCAGGCGACCTACCTCGGCGGAGGCACGCACGATGACGACTGAGCCCCGCGCCGTGCCGCCCGCGCAGCGCACGCTGCCGGCGATGCTGCAGCGGCAGGCCGGGCTGTTCGGCTCGCGTGCGCTGCTGAAGATCGCGGGGAGCGCGTGGACGCACCGCGATGCGGCGCACGTTGCGGCGGCGCGGGCCGGCGCGCTGGCGGCAGCCGGCGTGGTGCGCGGCGATCGCATCGCGGTGATGTGCGGCAACCGCGTCGAGTTTCTCGAAAGCTTCCTGGGAGCGGGATGGCTGGGTGCGTCGACGGTGCCGGTCAATACGGCGTCGATGGGGCCGCAGATCGAATACTTCCTCGCGAACAGCGAGGCGAAGCTGCTGGTGATCGAAGCGGGCTTCGTGGAGCGGCTCGCGGCGGCGGATCTCGGGCGTACCGTGCTGCGCGAGATCTGGGTCGTCGGCGAGACAGCTTTGGACGCCTGGCGTGCGCCTGCGGGCGTGCGCGTCGTGGCGTATCCCGCGCATGGAGAACCCGTCGAGCCGGCATCCGTGCAGCCCGGCGACGCACTCGCGATCCTCTATACCTCGGGCACGACCGGGCCTGCCAAGGGCGTGGTCTGCCCGCACGCGCAGTACTTTTGGTGGGGCGTGAACAGTGCCGAAGTGCTCGGCGTGGGCGCCGACGACGTGCTGTGCACCACGCTGCCGCTCTTCCACATCAACGCGCTCAACACCTTCGCGCAGGCCGCACTGACGGGCTCGCAAGTGGTGTTCGAGCCGCGCTTCTCGGCATCGGGCTTCTGGCCGACGATGCGCGCGAGCGGGGCGACGGTGGTTTATCTGCTGGGGGCGATGGTGCCGATCCTGCTGGCCCAGCCCGAAGGGGCCGGGGAGCGCGACCACCGCGTGCGCATCGGGCTGGGGCCCGGCGTGCCGGCTGCCGCCGGTGTCGCGTTCAAGGCGCGCACGGGCGTATCGCTGCTGGAAGGCTATGGGTCGACCGAGACCAACTTCGCGATCGCCACGGCGCCCGATTCGCCGCGCGGCGGTGTGATGGGCTGGCTGCGCCCCGGCTTCCAGGCGCGCGTGGCCGACGAGGACGACGTGGCGCTGCCGGCCGGCGAGGCGGGCGAGTTGCTGCTTCGCGCGGACGAGCCGTATGCCTTCGCCAGCGGCTACTTCAACATGCCGGAGAAGACGGTCGAGGCCTGGCGCAATCTCTGGTTCCACACCGGCGACCGCGTGGTGCGCGATGCGGACGGGGCCTTCCGCTTTGTCGACCGCATCAAGGACGCGATCCGCCGGCGCGGGGAGAACATTTCCTCGTTCGAGGTCGAGCAGGTGCTGCTGAGCCATCCAGGCGTGGCTTCGTGCGCGGTGTATCCCGTACGCTCCGAGCTTGCCGAGGACGAGGTGATGGCCGCGCTGGTGGCCCGCGAGGGCGCGGCCATCGACCCGGCCGAGCTCGCGCGCTTCTGCGAAGGCCGGCTGCCGTACTTCGCCGTGCCTCGCTACATCGACGTGCTGGCCGACCTTCCGCGCACCGAGAACGGCAAGGTCCAGAAGTTCAAGCTGCGGGAACGCGGCGTGGGGCCCCAGACCTGGGACGGCCGGCCCGCGAAGGCCTGACGGGCATGACGAACGGTGCGCCGCAGCTTCCTCTTTCCGGGCGCGTGGCGTTCGTGACGGGCGCGGGGCAGGGCTTGGGGGCGGCCATCGCGAGAGGGCTGGCGCAGGCGGGGGCGCGGGTGGCTCTGGCCGACATCGAGCTTCCGGCGGTCGAGGCTGTGGCGAGCGAGATCGGCGGGCTCGCGCTGGGGCTCGACGTGCGCGACGAGACTGCGTTCGGCGCGTGCTTCGGCGGCGCCGTGGCGCATTTCGGCTGCGTCGACATCATGGTCAACAACGCGGCGCGCACGCCGTCTACCTCCCTCTGGGACATCACGCCCGAGGAGTGGGACGACGTTCTGGCCATCAACCTGCGCGGCGCCTTCTTCGGCTGCCGCATCGCGGGGCGCCACATGCGCGAGCGGGGCGAGGGGCGCATCGTCAACCTGAGTTCGATGGCGGGGCAGCAGCCCAGCAGCGCGACTGGCGTGCACTACGCGGCTAGCAAGGCCGGGCTGCTGGCGCTGATGCGGTCGTTCGCGCAGGAACTGGCGCCGCATGGCGTGACGGTGAATGCGCTGGCGCCGGCGGCGATCGGGAGCCCCGCGCTCGATGCCATGGCGCCTGCGCGCCAGCACGCGTTGCAGGCGGGCATTCCGCTCGGCCGCTTCGGGCTGGCCGAGGAGGTGGCTGCGGCCGTGGTTTATCTCGCTTCTCCTGCGGCGGCCTTCATGACCGGCGCGACGCTGGATCTCAACGGCGGCCGTTTCATGCGCTGACAGCCTTGCCGGGCCGCTCGGCTAAAATGGTTCAGAACTAAATCATTCAGGTATGGACTCAAATTCACTGACTGGCCGGCACGCACTCGTCACGGGCGCGGCGCGCGGCATCGGGGCGGAGATCGCCCGCACGCTGGCTGCCGAAGGCGCCACTCTGACCTTACTGGGACGTGACCGCGAGGCGCTGCAGCGGGTGGCGGATTCGCTGGCCGGCAGCGGGCACGGCGTTGTCGCCGCGGACGTGGCGAACCCTGAGGCCGTGCAGGCGGCGTTCGCCGAAGCCCGTGCCGCGCGTGGGCCCGTCACCGTGCTAGTCAACAACGCGGGGGCGGCGGAGAGTGCGCCGTTTCTCAAGACATCGTTCGAACTCTGGCAGCGGATGCTGTCGGTCAACCTCACCGGCAGCTTCCTGTGCGCGCAGGCCGCGCTGCCGGACATGCTCGATGCCGGCTGGGGGCGCATCGTCAACATCGCCAGCACGGCGGGCCAGAAGGGCTATGCCTATGTGGCGGCCTACACGGCGGCCAAGCATGGCGTAGTCGGGCTCACGCGCTCGCTGGCGCTGGAAGTGGCACGCAAGGGCGTCACCGTGAACGCTGTGTGCCCTGGCTACACCGACACCGATATCCTGCGCAACAGCGTCGCCAACGTGGTCGGCAAGACCGGGCGCAGCGAGGCCGATGCGCTTGCGGAGTTCTCCAGCGTGAATCCGCAGAAGCGCATCGTGCAGCCCGCCGAAGTGGCCGACGCCGTGCGCTGGCTGTGCGGCGAGGGCGCCGCGTCGGTCACTGGGCAGTCGATTTCGGTTTCAGGGGGAGAAGTGACATGACACGCAACGACGCGTCGCACGCAGTGCTGAGCGATGCGGAAGAACTGGGCCACGAGGCGCGCGCCGGCCACGACGACCATGCCGTGCTCAAGCTGTGGCTGCGCATGCTGGCCAGCACCACGCAGATCGAGTCCGAGATCCGTCGCCGGCTGCGCGAGCGCTTCGGCATCTCGCTGGCGCGCTTCGACTACATGGCGCAGCTCTATCGCTACAAGGACGGCCTGAAGATGCGCGTGCTGTCGCGCTACCTGATGGTGACCGGCGGCAACGTCACCGGCCTGACGGACGAACTCGAGCGCGAAGGCATGGTTGCCCGTGCGCCCAGCCCCGACGACCGCCGCGCGTGGATCGTGAACCTCACGCCCACTGGACGCCGCACTTTCGAGACCATGGCGAGCGAGCACGAGCAGTGGATCCTGGAAATGTTCTCGGGGCTCGACATGAAGACCGTCAAGCAGTTGCACACGCAGCTCGGCCTGCTGCGCGTGCATGTGATGCGCGGCGAGCCGGCGAGCGAGGAGGGCTGAGCATGGCCGAGGACAGCGAGTTCTGCAGGCCGCGGCTGATCCGCTTCTCGGACTGCGATCCGGCGGGCATCGTCTTCTATCCGCAGTACTTCGTGATGCTCAACGGCCTCGTCGAAGACTGGGTCAACGAAGGCCTGGGCCTCAGCTACCACGGCCTGGTGGCGCAGCGCCGCATCGGCCTGCCCACGGTGAAGCTCGAGGTCGACTTCCGCGCGGTGAGCCGCATGGGCGACCAGGTGATGCTGGGGCTGGCCGTGGAGCGCCTCGGCTCCCGCTCGATGACCCTGCGGGTGCGCTGCTTCGAGCCGGTGGGCGGCGAGGTGCGCATGCAGATGCAGCAGGTGCTGGTGACCACGTCGCTGGAGACCCATCGGGCCGTTGCCATTCCGGACGACATGCGCGCTGCCATCCTGCGCAACGCGCCCGCGCTGGGCTGAGCCGTCTTCAGGGTGCTGGCTCGTTGCCGCCGGCGTCCTGCGCACGCTTCTTCAGCCAGCCGCTGAGCTCCTTCTTTCCCTTGGCGTTGGCCGATCGCCATGCCTCGCGCGCCGCTGCGATGAAGCGCTCCTCAGCGGCATCCGGCACTTCGCTGGGCCGGTCTTCCTCGTCGAGCCAGCCCAGCTCGACGCCGCAGTGCCTTTCGATCTGCCTCGCCAGGTTGTCGCCGATGGGGCGGGAGCTCTTGATCTGGCTCCACATGCTGGGGGAAATCTCGATCTTCTTCGCGAACGCCTGGTCCAGCCCCTTGGCTGGCAAGCCTGCGGCAACGGCCTCTTCGAGAAAGCGGCGGTGCAGCGCAAGCGCATTGCGGCGGCGCGCGACGGTGATATTGGGCACTGTTCAAAAACAACAACAAGACAAAAAAAGATTGTCCCGGTTGTTGACGCCGCCGTAAACACTATTTACAGTTGCCTTCACTCGCGGCTCCAAGCCGTACCATTTTTCCAACCCCTAACGGCCGACAGCGGCAATTTTTGACTCAGGAACCATCGTGAACACCGCACTGATCCTCACCAGCATTCGTCCCGCATCGGGCCGATCGCTCGTGCGCGTCTGGGCGTGCGGTGGTTTCGACGGCATGCCGTCGATCCGATCGAACCAGCACCAGAGCCACGTGTATTCCACGAAAGCCGCAGCCAGCCTGCGTTTTGGAAAAACCGAGGATCAGGTGCTACCGGGTGGAGGTTGCGCATAGGCGCA
Source organism: Variovorax sp. 350MFTsu5.1 (assembly GCF_048302515.1). Classification (NCBI taxonomy): domain Bacteria; kingdom Pseudomonadati; phylum Pseudomonadota; class Betaproteobacteria; order Burkholderiales; family Comamonadaceae; genus Variovorax; species Variovorax sp. 350MFTsu5.1. The sequence continues at coordinate 1,969,156 of NZ_CP157620.1, forward strand.
CACCTTCCAAGCTCTCTCGTTCAGAGGCCCGGAAACCGCAAGGTTCCGGGCCTTTTTGTTTTGTCGTGCAGTTTTCTGTTTGCCATTTCGGGTGTGCCTTCACCACACCGCCAGAGCCCACCGCGTAGACGGTCTGGCGGGATGTGCAGGAATTGATCACTCCTGTGCAGCGACGTCGTACGGGGCAGCGCCAGCGCGTTGTCCGTCGCGTGAGGACACAACCGAAATGGAAAGCGGGCAGCCGTTCCATGCACGACGACATCACCGAACCCGAGCGGGACAGGGCCATGCAGATGGTCCTCCCGCGGAAACCGGCCGCAAAGATTGGGCGGCGCCGGAACTCGTAACCGGACACTTTTTTCTTTTTGCCACCCGCGTTAGCTCAATGGATCAGAGCACTTGCCTACGAAGCAAGGGGTTGCACGTTCGAGTCGTGCACGTGGGGCCAGTTTCTTCGTCCTGCTGTCACACAACCGAGGAGTCACCATGCGCAAGCGCAATACCCCGATCCGGATGATCACCGTGCGCCCGGCGCAGCCGCGCGAGCGCACCACGATGCTGGCCTTGGTCCGGCGCTTCGGTTTCACCGCCGGTGCACGCGGCGCGAACCAGGAAGCGCCAGGTCGCGAGCTGCAGTCCGACGGCCTCGATCTCGACCAACGCGTTCGCGCGGTCGGCGAGTGGTAATCGGCCTCTCACCGATCGTCACTTCTTCATGGTGCGCGTAGCTCAATGGCAGAGCCGCGGGTTGTGGTCCCGCTGACGACGGTTCGATTCCGTTCGCGTACCCCATGGCTTCGTTCCTTCATTCATCAACCACGCAACCATCGCCGCGAAAGGAGGCGATTCATGCACCCTCACGTCCTGCAACTCGACATTCAGGGCACGCCGCAAGCCTGGATTTCGCTGGAGCAGGCGGTGTTGTACTACGCGACCGGCTCGGTCGCCTGGGAAGACGGCGACCAGCCGCTGGCCACGCTGCGCGGCGGTTTCAACGTGGCGCGCGGCGTGCAGTCGCGCATCGATGTCGCGCCGATCATCGCGCTGCGCGGCGCCTCGAAGATCAACCTCTTCGAAGTGATTCCGAGCGTCACCAAGAGCAAGCTGCTGCGCCGCGACCGCCACACCTGCGCCTACTGTGCGGGCGTCTTCCACGAGCGCGACCTGCAATGCGAGCACGTGCTGCCCGAATCGCGCGGAGGCCCATGGACCTGGACCAACCTCGTGAGCGCATGCGCCGCCTGCAACAACCGCAAGGCAGCGCGCACGCCGGAGGAGGCGGGCATGCCGCTGGTCTACCTGCCGTATGTGCCGAGCCGCTACGAGAACTTCCTGCTGGAAGGCCGCAACATCCGTGCGGACGTGCACGAATGGCTGGCGAAGCGTTTGCCCAAGGGTTCGCGGCTTCAGTAGGTGCGGGGCTGTGATGAGCTTCCTGTCCCGCCGCGCCCATGAAAAAAGCCCGCTTTCCTTCGGACGGCGGGCTTTGGTTCGTGGCGAAGACTGCCTTTCAGCGCCCGATACCGAAGAAGCGGTAAGCGATCACGCCTGCTGCAGCCAGACCGCCGACGATCGCCAGGATGACTTTGGTTGCACGGCCCGTGCCGCGCTTCGAACGGGGCCAGTGATCCGGCCCGATCAGGTCGATGGGGACGGTGGGTTTGCCTATGTCGGACGCCTTTTCCATGGGCGGAAATATAGCTCACGCCCGAAAGCACGGTCCGGGGCGGGGCGCATTCCGTGGCTGTTGTGCGTCGCTGCGGAGGTTGCGGCGAGCCGGGCAAAAAAATACCCGCATGAGCGGGCCGAACGAGCCGTCTGGCTTCGAAGTTGATGTCCCTGTGTCTTTCTTTGTTGTTGCGCTGCGTGACAGCAAGTGCAAGATGCCACGCCAGATGGGCGCCGTTTGCAGCTTTGGGGCAAGCTGCTTGTAGCTGAAGGAGTAAATCGTGAAATATTCCCTTATGAACAAGAAAATCATCCTCGAAAGTTTGACGCGTGCGCTGGAGAGCTGGGTTCGCAATGCTTCTGCAGCACAGCTCTGGCAGGTGCATCAGGCTGGCGGCCTCGGTGCGCTGATCGAGGCGGACGACGAGGTCGTGCAGGTGCGCATTGTTCTTGGCGGCGCACGCGATGCGTTGTCGGAGCTTGGCAAGACCGATGGGCGATTGCCTGTCACCGAGGCCTTTCTGGGCACTGCCGCATGGGGAGCGCCGCCGGCGCAAGGGAGCCCGGATCGCGAGCAGTGGTTCCTGTCGAGCGAACTGGCGCAGGCGCATGCCCGCCAATACCTGGCGGCGGAGGTGGGCGAGCGACAGGATCTGCTGGAGCGCTGCGTCGACGACTGGGTTGCGCGGAAGGGCGCCGCTTCCAGCTCTGGTTCGTGATCGGGCGCGAGCCAGCAAAGAAAAAGCCTCCTCAGGGAAGATCTTGAGGAGGCTTTGACGAAAAAATAGCGCGGAGACCGCGCTATTTTGGTGTTGGTGGTGGGCCCTGAGTGACTCGAACACTCGACCTACGGATTAAGAGTCCAAGGGAAACCTGAGAAGAATCAACAACTTACCTTCGGATTTTGTTCCGCAACCGGAAAAATGAGGGGTCTCGAAACCCAGCATCCATGCGGGTGTCTTGGAAATTGCGGAACAAATCCCGTGCCTATTTTGGCTCCTTCTTCGAGGCCGCGATCCGCACCTTCTTGCCGACCTTGTGGCGGATGTACTTCGAAGTCATCGCCTCGGTCGAGTGCCCCAGCAGGGTCTGCGCATCCTTGATGCCGGCCGACTCGTCGGTGTCCGTGGCCGCCTTCGCGCGCAGGTCACGAAACTGGAACGTGGTGATGTCGATGCCGGCACTTTTCCTGGCCTTGTCGAAGCGCTTGCGCAGCATCGCCGCCGTCATCGGGGCGCCGCGCTCGTTCACCAGCAGCGGGGCCGACTGCTTCGGCCTGGCCGCCTTGAACACGCGGATCTCCTCGATGAGTTCTTCCAGCGCATTCTCCACCACGATCCGTAGCTTCGCCTGGGTCTTGCCCTGGCGGCGCAGGTCTTAGCGCCGTAGAGCAGGTCGGTTCCGATGTCTGAGAGTCGAGACTCGATGATCCCGATGACCTCGCCCACCATGAAGTAGGGGCCCTCATAGATGTTGAGAGCTTCGAACGATGCCGCAGCAGTCTCGGGCGCAGGCGCGGAGTTCGTCTCGGTTCTCGATTGCTGAGGCGCGGCTTCAGCCTCGGGAAGCGCGTCCTTTATGTCGGTGAAGTCCATCAGGCTGTTCGCTTCGTCGAGCAGCGACCACGCATCGCGCAGCGTGTCCTCGATGACCTGTCCGAGCGACAGGGCGATCACACCATCGATCGCCGCCAGCGACGTGAACATGCCGGTGTAGGCTGCGTCCACATCAGCCCGAGTCAGGGGCTGGCGGTACATCGGCGCGATGGCCGGCGGCAGCATGTCTTCGATCACCGCTCGCAGAAGTATCTCGGGTGCGTCGCCCGGATCCGTCAGCGCCACGGAATGGTGGGCGAGCTGCAGCTTCTCTTGGCCGAGCTTGAGGTTGGTGAAGATCTTGTCCAGCCGGGCCTGAAGAGGGCTCTTCTCGGCCTTCGGCTTTGCCTTGGCGCGCGGCCTGTCGAGTACGGCACTCATGCTTGCACCGCGCTGGCGTTCAGGTCGTCGATCGTTGTTGAAGGGAGAGACAACGAAGTGCAGCTTCTGCTTCGCACCGTAAGGAATGATCGACGGCGGATGGACCAGTAGCTGTGGAAATCCGGTGGCCCTCGCTGCCGCCCCTTTGTCTTGGCGCGACGCGCGCCCGACCTGTTAGGCGAACTTCAGGCTTATGATCTTTCGCGTTCGCTGGCCCGGAGAGCTGGCGCAGGACTAAAAAATGAAAAGAATGCCGGCGGGGGTCGCTGTAGCAATGATGGCTATGGCGCTCGTGTCTTGTGGCGGAGGTGGAGATGGTGAGAGTTCAGGGCTTGCAGGTGCTCAGGCTTCGGCCTCGACGCAAGCGCCCGGGTTGGTGCAGGGTGCCAACTCCAAGACGGAAGACCTAGGCGCAGTGCAGGCTCTCACGGCGGTGCAGGCCGATTCGACTGGAGGGGTCGCCGCAGCACTTGGTCAAGGGGAGCAAGGGCGGGCAGAACTTCTTGAGCTGGCCGGCAGTGCCGCCGGGCTGCCGATCATTGAATTTGATGCATCAGTTGAGTCTGCACCCATAAGCGTCAAGTTCTTTGAGCGCCAAACCCCCACATTTGCTGTTGACGCTGCGATAACGGTAAGAAGCAAGCTTCCGTATGGAGCGTCCCCTTGGGTCGCAGACAACGAGGCCCATATCGTTGCCGATTCAAATGGCAGCAGATATGTGCTTTTATGGCCGAACGGGCCGGGCAAATTCCGTGCAATTCAGGGCCTGCCGATCAATACACAAAAGCTCACTAGGGGTACATACATTGGTGCGCTGAGAGTTGAGGTGCTTCCATACACCAGTTCTCGTGCGTACCCGACAAGCACGCCTCCCGTTCTCATCCCTTACGACATCACCGTAGTCCCGCCCTTTGATGTTTCAGTGGAGGTGAACGGTGTACTTGTACCGTTTCAGCCCAGTTTGGATGGTGTCGTCAAATATATCGACGTGAAGAATGGAGACACCATCACTGTTCGATCCTCCGAGGTCAGCTCATGGGGAACTTCGTCGGGTGGGGTGGCTTTTCTCAATACCGTTCAGGCCGAAAAATCTTGGATGGCCACGGTCGATTTGAGGACGAATTCGGATTACGCCTTTTTCTCTCTTAAAGCGGCCGTTTACGACCATCTGCCAGCGACGTATTGGGCGGAGGAATGGGCTCATTTCCGGGTGAATCGCTGACGCTGTCAGCCTCCCTAAGCGGCGGAGCCTCCCTTTTCGGGGAGCGGCGAGGTTGGTACCTGCCGACCTGATTCAGATCTACATGGGCGCTTGGTGACCCTTAGTTCTCAATAAGGATGCTCTTGATTGAGAGCCTTCGCGCCTTGGAGTTCACTACTGCAGAGGCGCTAATTTTTGCTTGAGCCATTTCATGCTTGCGCGATGGCCATTGTTCCCAACGAGCCAGTAACGGCACGGCTGATACAGCTGATCTACGGGATAAATCTTGAACGACTCGACCAGATCGTCCCTGACAAAAAAGGCGTTCACGCCGCTCAAATTGCAACTCACCAAAGTGTACTTTCCCTGGAAGAGATTGACCCACGCCTGCAGTGTTGCACCGTAGTAGTCGTCCTCTGCCCATTGATGGTCGCCGACGTATGCCATCGCCAAATTTGTCGGAGGCGGGAACTTGCCGTTGTATTCAACGCAGATGATCTTGGGGGCGATCTCCTGGAGCGCGAGAGGCATCAGGTGTAAGTCATTGCCATCGAGATCGAACGAAAAGAAATCGATGTCAGCGGTGCCAAGGTGTTCGCGGAACTGCGCAACCAATGGCCTGACGGTTTCTTTCGCCACAAAAGCCTCGGTGACAAGAAGATGATCGCTCTTGAGGCTACCAAGCTGTTCCGCGATGAAGGCGATGTTGCGTGGATTGCCGTCTAGCCAGCCCCCACGATATCCATCCAGTAGCAACTGGTGTGTGTTGTTCTCAAGACCATTGCCGCACCCAATCTCGATGAACGTTCCCGACATCTCGGTCCGGCCTTTGATTCGCTCCAGACAGGCGCGGATGATTCCGTCCTCATCGCATTGGGCATAGCTGTTCCATCCCTGCAGCGCAATGTTGTCGGGCATCGTGCGCGCAAGTTCTGATCGAAGGCTCGCAAGCAACTGCGCTGAATCCTGCCAAGTGTGGCCGATGTTGCGATTTCCCTCGATATGGAGCGGTGCCGCAACGGTGTTGAGTCTCTTGGCAATATCAGCAAGACGGTCGGCTATCTGTGCCGACAGCATAGTTGCATCCGAGTTGGCACCGCGGGCTTCGACACGAGACTGCAGAACTACTTGCTGAAGCTGCGTCAACGTGTCCTGTTGCCGATTCAGGGCGGCTGTTGCTGACAGTACCGAACCATAGAGGCGGGCCAACTGGCGAAACGGGGTAAGCGACTTGAGCATGGGTCAACGGGCGATCAAATCTTGGATGGACGCGAGCCTGTCGCTGCCTTGCGGAATCGCCACGATGTTGATGAAGCCCTGTGACGCTGGTGACATGCTGCTGTTCAGGCCATCGCGCACTCGCTGCTCCGTAAGCGTGTGCATCTTGGGCTGTTCCTCCGTGAGTTCGAACATCTGATATCCCAGGCCGACCAGGTCGTTCCACAGTGCCACGGGGTCGTCGCCTGAGCCGGTCAATCCGAAGGGCCAGAACTCCATAACGAGCACAGGCCTCCAGCCGCGAGCAAAGGTCGCACGCGCGCCGCGAAGAATTCGCGCCTCGGAGCCTTGGGTGTCGGACTTGACTACGTTTGGTAGCCGCGGTTCGTCAGCCAGTATGGCGTCAAGAGTCGAGGTGCTTACGCTGATATATGGACGCTCGGTCCCATCGTCGAAGATCCTGTGGTCACCGCGGTTCTCCGGATCGATATAAAGTTTCAGTGTGCCTTCCGAGTCGCTGACCGCGGCATGCCTCGGAAAAATCTCCGCACCTTGGATCATCTCCATATTCCGCGAGAGGATCTTGAAGTTATCGGGATCAGGCTCGAAGGTCATGATGCGGCCGTTGCGCCCAATAGTCTTGGCTGCAACTACGCTGTACCAGCCGATGTTCCCGCCGATGTCGAGCACATAGTCGCCTTCGCGGCAGAGCCGGCGCACCACTTCCGTTTCCAGTGGCTCCCAACTGCCCGTTTGCTCCAGTTGCGTGGAAATATAGGCATCGCCAGAGCGATGGATTTCGAACGGGAAGGGGTCCATGCCCTGCACCCGGCTCTTGATCAGGAAAGGGCGACTTGGGTCGCTAGCGAGTTGTGTGCGCAGATGACCCACCAGCGTTTCAAGGCGCTCCACGCGCGCGGCCATGCTTGCGAGGTCGCGCGAGTTCGCATCGAGCTGTTGGCGCACGGCCGGAGAGTCAATGGCTACGGTTGGCGGCGGCGGAACTGGGGTAGGGACAGCAGCTTGCTGGCTGATCTTGCCCAAGGATTCAGCCATCGACAGGACGGCCGCATAGACGCGTGCAATTTGGCGGAACGGGGAGTGTTGAGAGAGCATCTTTTTACTTCGTTACAGCGCCGATGGTAGGGCAGTTCGACGGGTCGGCATTTTCGCCACGGCGCACAGCAGTAGCTGGCGGCCGGCTTCACTGCAGCGCCGCCTCGGCGCCGTTGCCGGTTATGTGTCGCTGGCGCCGTCGCAAAACCCGGCTCTGGCTTCGGTCAGGGAATGTATTGCTCCCCGTATTCCACATCCTGCTCAAACTCCCGCCAGGACCACTGCGCCCCCGCGTTGGCCAGTCGTGACGACGACGAAGTAGCCATCGAGTCGGAACGAACCGCCTAACTCTAGATAAGGCATATCGGTGCTCCATTGTTGAGGTCGCAGCCATGTTCGGTGGGACAACTAGCAAAAATATCAGGTGACGACCTTGCTGCCGTCGCCCATGAAAAAGCCGCCCGAAGACTGCATGGCAGGGAACGACCCGCAGTCCGAATTGTTGCGGCTAGCGCCGGGACCAAAGGAGCGACGCGGAAAAGAAAAAACCTCCCAGTCTTTCGACGGGAGGTTTCTCTGTTTGCGGAACACGTTCTGCGATTGCGGAACAGTGCTCTCATGGAAATAGCGCGAGAACCGCGCAGTTCCTAGTGTTGGTGGTGGGCCCTGAGTGACTCGAACACTCGACCTACGGATTAAGAGTCCGCTGCTCTACCAACTGAGCTAAGAGCCCTTGCTTTGAAAACGTTTAGTGTTTTCTGGCAAGACCACGAGTATATCCCAGAAATCGAGCTTGTCCAAAAAATTTGTGACTTGCGGCGTTAGGATTCGTCATCGACTACGGGGCAGAGGCCCTCAACCAGGAGAACTTCGATGAGCGACGCCAGCACCACGCCACATATCTTGATCACCGGCGCCGCAGGCGCACTGGGGCGCGCGGTGGCCCAGCACTTCATCGATCAGGGCGCGCGCCTTGCGTTGGTCGACCATCATGCGGGTCGTCTGGCCGAAGTGTTCCCGGGGCTCGGCAACTCGCAGCACCTGCTCCTGTCGGGCGATGTGACTTCCACTACCGAGATGGCGGCTCTTGCGGAGCAGACGCTGAAGTCCTTCGGCCGCATCGACACGGTGGTGCACATCGCCGGCGGCTTCGAGATGGGCGAGGCGACGCATGCGCTCACGCGTGCGAGCTGGGACCGGATGATGAATCTCAACGCCTGGTCCTTCGTCGCGGTGACGCAGGCGGTGCTGCCTTCGATGATCGAGCGGCGTGCCGGCAACGTGATCGCCGTCACCGCGAAGGTCGCGGTGCGCGGCGTGCCGGCGATGGCTGCGTACATCGCATCGAAGAGCGCACTGCAGCGGCTGGTGGAAGCCATGGCGGCCGAGGCTGCGCCGCATGGCGTCAACATCAACAGCGTGGCGCCGAGCGTGCTCGACACACCCGCAAACCGGCAGGCGATGCCCGATGCGAATCCTGCCGACTGGGTGTCGACGTCGGTTGCCGCACAGACCATCGCATTCCTCGCGTCGCCGGCTGCGGCTGCGCTGCACGGGCAGCACCTGACGCTCGATACCTGAGCAAAAAAGAAAAGGCCCTGGCGGATGCCAAGGCCTTTTCCGTGTCGGTTGGTGGAGAGGAGGAGGATCGAACTCCCGACCTCCGCATTGCGAACGCGGCGCTCTCCCAGCTGAGCTACCCCCCCAACGCAGGGCGAATTTTAACCAAAACCGCCGTTTTGGCGCATGTCGCCGTGCCAAGATGCGCGCCTCGCAAAACACGGAGCAAAGACCTCATGGCCTTGTTCGATCCCGCCTGGCTGGAAGGCATGTACAACAACCTCGCGCGGGTCAAGGACCACCCCGCGTACTTCCAGCGCTGGGCCAGGGAATCCGCCGAGGCGCGCGAGACTCTGCCTGCCCGCATCGATTTGCCCTACGGCCAGGGCGTGAACGAGACGCTCGACATCTTTCCTGCGCCGGTGCCCGATGCGCCGGTGCTGGTCTTCATTCACGGCGGCTACTGGCGTGCGATGGACAAGAAAGACCATTCCTTCATTGCTCCGGCCTTCAACGACCGCGGCATCTGCGTGGTGCAGCCCAACTATGCGCTCTGCCCCGGCACATCGGAGCAGCCGGTCACGGTGCCCGGCATCATGCTGCAGATGGTGCGTGCGCTCGAATGGACGTGGCGCCACGTCGCGGCCCACGGCGGCGATCCAAAGCGGATCACGGTCGCGGGCCACTCGGCCGGCGGCCACATGGCGGCAGCCTTGCTGGCCTGCGACTGGAAAGCGGTGGCGCCCGACCTGCCCGCGCACCTGGTGCGCAACGCGCTGTCGATCTCGGGCCTCTACGATCTTCGTCCGCTGCAGCGCACGCCGTTCCTCGAGAACACGCTCAAGCTGACCGATGCCGACGTGCTGCGCGCAAGTCCCGCCTTATGGCCTGCGCCGAAGCGCGGCCAGCTCTACGCAGTGGCCGGCGGCGCCGAGAGCGAGGAGTTCATTCGCCACAACGCGATGATCCGCGATGCGTGGGGCCGCAACACCGTGCCGGTGTGCGAGGTGCTCCCAGGGCTCAACCATTTCGATGTGGTGGACGCGCTCGCCGATCCGGCGCATGCGCTGCACCGGCATGCGGTGCAGCTCCTGGAAGCCTGAAACCCGAGGAAGCTAGTTACATCAGCAGGTGTTCGCCAGCGTTATCGCCGCCGAGCGTCACGTAGTTGACCTTGCGGATGTCCATCAGCGCGCGGCCGCCCGCGTAGCTGATCGAGCTCTGCACGTCTTGCTCCATCTCGATCAGCGTGTCGGCCAGCTTGCCCTTGACGGGTTCGAGGATGCGCTTGCCCTCGACGTGCTTGTACTCGCCCTTGTTGAAGTCGCTGGCCGAGCCGTAGTACTCCTTGAAGAGCTTGCCCTCGACCTCGACGGTCTTGCCCGGCGACTCCTCGTGCCCCGCGAACAGCGAGCCGATCATGACCATCGACGCGCCGAAGCGCACGCTCTTGGCGATGTCGCCGTGGTCGCGGATGCCGCCGTCGGCAATGATCGGCTTGGTCGCCACGCGGGCGCACCACTTCAGCGCCGACAGCTGCCAGCCACCCGTGCCGAAGCCGGTCTTGAGCTTGGTGATGCAGACCTTGCCCGGGCCGATGCCGACCTTGGTCGCGTCGGCGCCCCAGTTCTCGAGGTCGATCACGGCCTCGGGCGTGCCGACGTTGCCTGCGATCACGAAGGTCTTCGGCAGCTTCTGCTTGAGGTAGCCGATCATGTTCTTCACGCTGTCGGCGTGGCCGTGGGCGATGTCGATCGTGACGTACTCGGGCACGAGGCCCTGGGCCACCAGCTGGTCGACGGTGTCGTAGTCGGCCTTCTTCACGCCCAGCGAGATCGAGGCGAATACGCCCTTGCCCTGCATGTCCTTGACGAACTTGACGTTGTCGAGGTCGAAGCGGTGCATCACATAGAAATAGCCGTTCTGCGCCAGCCACAGGCAGATCGACTCGTCGACCACCGTCTTCATGTTGGCGGGAACCACCGGCAGGCGGAAGCAGCGCTCGCCCAGCGTGACGCTGGTGTCGCACTCGGAACGGCTCTCCACGCGGCACTTGCGCGGGAGGAGGAGGATGTTGTCGTAGTCGAAAATCTGCATGACCAGGCTCCTGAAGAGAATCGTTGAAAGAAACGAATGAGCGCTTGGTCCGGCCGGCTCCTGCAGTACGTTTCGCAAAGGAAACGCCCACAAAAAACCGGGCGCAAGAAACTTGGGCCCGGTGATTGATTTTACGCGGACTCGCGAAGCCGGGTCTTCCGCCTCTTCATATAACCCGCATACGCCGTGGTTTCTACAATTGGGGGATGTTGTTTAACGATCCCGCGGCCGACGCCAACCCCCCAGCGCTGCCGCTGCTGCAGAACCTGAACGCGGAGCAGCTCGCCGCGGTCACGTTGCCCGAAGGCAACGCTCTCATCCTCGCAGGCGCCGGCTCCGGCAAGACGCGCGTGCTCACCACCCGCATCGCCTGGCTGCTGCAGACCGGCCAGGTCTCCGCAGGCGGCATCCTTGCCGTGACCTTCACCAACAAGGCCGCCAAGGAAATGATGACGCGCCTGACGGCGATGCTGCCCGTCAACGTGCGCGGCATGTGGATCGGCACCTTCCACGGCCTGTGCAACCGCCTGTTGCGCGCGCACTGGAAGCTGGCCAACCTGCCTTCCACCTTCCAGATCCTCGACACGCAGGACCAGCTCTCGGCCATCAAGCGCCTGATGAAGCAGTTCAACGTCGACGACGAGCGCTTTCCCGCCAAGCAGACCCAGTGGTTCATCGCCGGTGCCAAGGAAGACGGCCTGCGCCCCGACGCCATCGAGGTGCGCAACGACGACGACCGCAAGAAGGTCGAGCTCTACCGCCTCTACGAAGAACAGTGCCAGCGCGAGGGCGTGGTCGACTTCGGCGAACTCATGCTGCGCAGCTACGAACTGCTGCGTGACAACGAACCTGTGCGCGAGCACTACCAGCGGCGCTTCCGCCACATCCTGATCGACGAGTTCCAGGACACCAACCGCCTGCAGTACGCGTGGATCAAGATGCTCGCCGGCAACACCGTCGAGGGCCGATTCGTGCCGGGCCAGCACAACAGCGTGATCGCCGTGGGCGACGACGACCAGAGCATCTACGCCTTTCGCGGCGCGCGCGTGGGCAACATGACCGACTTCGTGCGCGAGTTCGACGTGCGCCACCAGATCAAGCTGGAGCAGAACTACCGCAGCTACAGCAACATCCTCGATTCCGCCAACGAGCTCATCGGCCACAACAAGAAGCGACTGGGCAAGAACCTGCGCACCGACCAGGGCCCCGGCGAGCCCGTGCGCGTGTACGAGGCACCCACCGACCTCGCCGAGGCGCAGTGGATGGTCGAGGAAATGCGCCAACTGGTGCGCGATGGCTATGAGCGCAAGGAAATGGCCGTGCTCTACCGCAGCAACGCGCAGAGTCGGGTGATCGAAACCGCGCTCTTCAATGCCTCGGTGCCGTACCGCGTGTACGGGGGGCTGCGCTTCTTCGAGCGCGCGGAAATCAAGCATGCACTGGCTTACCTGCGCCTGCTGGAGAACAAGGACGACGACACCAGCTTCCTGCGCGTCGTCAACTTCCCGCCGCGCGGCATCGGAGCGCGCACGCTCGAAACCCTGCAGGACGCGGCGCGTGCCGCCAACCGTTCGCTGCACGACGCGGTGAGCGTGGTCGGCGGCAAGGCCGGCGCCAACCTCACCGGTTTCGTCGCCAAGATCGACGTGCTGCGCGAGCAGACCCAGGGCGCGAGCCTGCGCGAGATCATCGAACTGGTGCTCGACCACAGCGGGTTGGTGGAGCACTACAGGGCCGACCGCGAAGGCGCCGACCGCATCGAGAACCTGGACGAACTGGTGAACGCGGCCGAAAGCTTCGTCACGCAGGAAGGCTTCGGCCGCGACGCTGTGGCGCTGCCGGTCGACGAACTGCGCCAGTCGCCCGCGAGCCAGGGCCTGGACCCGAACCGTCCGGTGCTCGACGAGCCGCTCGCGCCCGACGCCGAAACCGGCGAAACGCTGAGCCCGCTGGCCGCCTTCCTCACGCACGCCGCGCTCGAGTCGGGCGACAACCAGGCGCAGGCGGGCCAAGACGCGGTGCAGCTCATGACCGTGCACGCCGCCAAGGGCCTCGAGTTCGACTGCGTGTTCATCACCGGCATGGAAGAGGGCCTGTTCCCGCACGAGAACTCGATGAGCGACTTCGAGGCGCTGGAGGAAGAGCGCCGGCTGATGTACGTGGCGATCACGCGCGCCCGCAAGCGCCTGTACCTCAGCCACTCGCAGACCCGCATGCTGCATGGCCAGACTCGCTACAACGTGAAGAGCCGCTTCTTCGACGAACTGCCCGAGGGCGCCCTCAAGTGGCTCACGCCCAAGAACCAGGGTTTCGCGCCCTCGGCCTTCGGCTATGGCGGCGGCTACGGCAGCACGCGCGGCGGTTCTGGCGGATACGGTGGCGGCTACGGCGGCAGTTCAGGCGGAAGCCGCGACAAGGACACCTTCTCCAGCCCGCCCGTGCCGCCGCAGAAGGCCGCGCCGTCGCACGGCCTGCGCTCGGGCATGCAGGTGTTCCACAACAAGTTCGGCGAAGGCACGGTGACCGCGCTGGAGGGCACCGGGGACGATGCGCGCGCGCAGGTCAAGTTCGCGCGTCATGGGGTGAAGTGGCTGGCGCTGTCGGTGGCCAAGCTCACGCCGATCTGATCCGGCGCCCGCTGGGCGCCTGCCGCGTCGGCGGCGCTCAGTCGGGATAGAAGGTGTCGCGGAAGGTGAACCAGTTCGACGCCTGCGTCATCGCCGCGAGCGTCAGCACCGTGCCGAGCATCAGCAGGTTGCCGGCCGTCATCGCGCCGCTGCCGGAGCCCAGCGAGCCCACGCCGATCACGATGGTGCCGACCAGCGCCGCCGCCAGCAGGCCGAGCAGCAGCACGCCGCACCACGCCAGCCAGTACAGCGCATAGGCGCCGAAGTTGCGGAACATCGCGACCAGGCTGAAGAAGATGCTCTTCACCGGCTCCACCCGGTGCCAGTGGACCAGCGCAGGCGCATGCCAGATGGCGGCGATCAGCGGCAGCGTCAGGCACATCTGCAGCAGGTTGGCCACCTGGAACCGGCTGCTCTCCATGACTTCCTTGGCTGGAGCCTCCCCGGCGAAATAGCTGCGCATGAACTGGCCGCCATCGACGACCGCGGTCACGAACACCGTCAGCAGGCAATACACAGCCGAGATCACGCCCAGCACTGCCAGCGAGCGCCATTCGGCCCGCATGGCCTGTGCCACCGACAGGAACATGAGCGCGCCGGTCGGCCTCCTTGGGCCGGCCGTGCCGTCATCCGCCGCGGCCTTGTCGTTCGCCGAGGCGTCGGCCACCGAAGCCGCGACCATGAAGCCCAGCGTGGAGAAGGGCAGCAGCACGAACGGAAGGAACCTGCCGATCACAGGCAGTTGCGAGATCGTCGAGATCAGCGCCATGAACAGCATGAACAGCGACACGAAGGCCAGTGGTTGCCGCCAGAAGTTCCGGAGTCCGAGGCGGACCCATTCCACGCCGGTTCGCGCCGGCACGAGGTTGAGTTTCATGTGTGAAGGTCAGGCAGCCAGCAGCGGCTCGAGGGCCTGCGCCATGGCGTGCGGATGTGTGGCGCGCTCGCGCAGCACGCGCTCGAAGTGCGTGGGGTCATGGGGCTTGAGCATGCTCGCCTCGCGCGGCAGATGGAAGTCCCACAGACGCGAGATCCAGAAGCGCAGCGCCGCCGCGCGCAGCATCGCGGGCAGCAGGGCGCGCTCGGCTGCATTCAGCGCGCGCACGGACTCGTAGGCCGAGAGCAGCGCGTCAGCGCGCTCGGGGTCGTGGCGGCCGGTGGACAGGTCGATGGCCCAGTCGTTCAGGCACACGGCCAGGTCGAACAGCCAGGTGTCGGTGCCGGCGAAATAGAAGTCGAACACGCCGGTCAGGCGCGGGGCGGCGCCGGGCTCGCCGTCGGTCGCGAACATCACGTTGTCGCGGAACATGTCGGCGTGCACCGGACCGCGCGGCAGCGCCGCATAGGCCGACGACTCGGCGACGTGGTTCTGGTAGGCCAGCTCTGCGCGCAGCAGGGCGGCCTGGTGCTCCTCGATGTATGGCAGCACCACCGGCACCGTCTCGTTCCACCAGGGCAGGCCGCGCAGGTTTGGCTGGATGCGGGGGTAGTCGCGCCCCGCGAGATGCATGCGCGCCAGCATCGAGCCCAGCTCGGTGCAGTGCGCGGCGGTTGGCGCCAGCTCGCTGCGGCCCGAGAGCTTCTGCACAACGGCAGCAGGCTTTCCGGCCACGAGGTGCAGCAGGTCGCACGAATCCTCGGGGGGCACCGGCGGCTGGCCCTTGCGGGGCTTGCCGGCGGCTTCGGGCTCGGGCTCGGGCAGTGCGACTGGCGCGGGCACCGGCAGGCCTGCGTCCGCCAGATGCTTCATCAGACAAAGGTAGTAGGGCAGCTGCTCGGCGCTCAGGCGCTCGAACAGCGTCAGCACGAACTCGCCGGACTCGGTGGTCGCGAAATAGTTGGTGTTCTCGATGCCGCCCTCGATGCCGCGCAACTCGCGCAGCGGGCCCAGGCCCAGGCTCTGGACGAGCGCGTCGGCCTCGCCGAAGCCGACTTCGGTAAAAACTGCCATGGCGGTAGGTACTCAGCGCCGCATTGCTGCCGCGAAAACCAGAACGGAAGACCTCATTGCGGTCAGAACTTCAGCACGTTCCAGACGCGGGGGCCGTTGGCGCCTGTTTCGCTCGAACCCTGGCGACCCGTGGCGGCATCTGCCGGAAGCACTTCGTAGCCGGGCATGTTCGACTTGGGCTTGACGTTGATGCTCTGGGTGCGGCCGCCGTAGCGGACCTCGTCGACCGAGGCGCCGCTGTCCTCGGTGTGGATGTTCTCCACTTTCTGGTTGCGTCGGCCCTCGGCCTTCGCCTGCTCCTGATTTGGGAGCGCCTCGGCCGGAGCCGCCGCGGGGGCGGGCGCGGCCTGTTGCGCCTGCACGGCGGCAAAGGGGGTTGCGAAGGCCAGCGCCAGCAGGATGCGGCGGGCGACCAGGAGTGTGGAGCTAGGCATGCACGCATTGTAGGCGCGCGCCTGCTTCCGGAGCGTCGGTTGGCACCTCGCGCCGTCGTGGTTCCGGGCGCCGCTGCGGGCACGGCAAAATGGCCCGATGACCGACAAGAAAACGCTGCTGCTCGTCGATGGCTCGAGCTACCTCTACCGCGCCTTCCACGCCATGCCCGACCTCCGGGCCGTGCCTGGCGACCCGAAGAGCCCGGCGACCGGCGCCATCCGCGGAATGATCAACATGATGACCGCGCTGCGCCGCGAGGTGCGCGCGGACTACGCCGCCTGCATCTTCGACGCGCCCGGCAAGACCTTCCGCGACGACTGGTACCCCGAGTACAAGGCCAACCGCTCGCCGATGCCCGACGACCTGCGCAGCCAGATCGAACCCATCCACGAGGTGGTGAAGCTGCTCGGCTGGCCCGTGCTCAGCGTGCCCGACGTGGAGGCCGACGACGTCATCGGCACGCTCGCCCGGGTCGCCTCCTCGCAGGGCGTCGAAGTCATCGTCTCCAGCGGCGACAAGGACCTGAGCCAGCTGGTCGACGAGCACATCACCATCATCGACACGATGAACGGCAAGCGGCGCGACGTGGCCGGCGTCACGGCCGAGTTCGGCGTGCCGCCCAGCCTGATGATCGACTACCAGACGCTGGTGGGCGACTCGGTCGACAACGTGCCCGGCGTTCCCAAGGTCGGCCCCAAGACGGCCGCCAAGTGGCTGCTCGAATACGGCTCGCTCGACGCGCTGATGGAGCGCGCCGCCGAAGTGAAGGGCGCCGCGGGCGAGAACCTGCGCCAGGCCATGGAACAGCTGCCGCTGAGCAGGCGCCTCGTGACCATCCGCACCGACTGCGACCTCGACGGCCACGTCACGGGCCTGCCTTCGCTCGAAGGGCTGCCGGTGGGTGCGCCGCAGACGGCCGAGCTGAAGCCGTTCTACGAGAAGTTCGGCTTCAAGAGCCTGGTCAAGGGGCTCGAGGCGCAGGCCGTGCCGCCCGAGCTGATCGAGGAAAACCTCAAGAAGAAGGCGGCTTCCGGCAAGGCCGACACCGACCAGGGCGGCCTGTTCGACGAGCCCTCCGAAATGCAGGCGCTGGAGGCCGCCTCTCCCGCGAGCAACCTGAAGTACGAGACCATCACGACCTGGGAACAGCTCGACGCCTGGCTCGCGAAGCTCGAGGCGGCCGATCTCGCCGCCATCGACACCGAGACCACCTCGCTCGACGAGATGGTCGCGCAGATCGTCGGCATCAGCTTCAGCGTCACGCCCGGCGAGGCCGCGTACATCCCGCTGATGCACAACTACCCCGACGCGCCGCAGCAGCTGCCCTTCGACGAGGTGCTCGCGAAGCTGCGGCCGTGGCTGGAGAACGGCGCGAAGAAGAAGCTCGGCCAGCACATCAAGTACGACCGGCATGTGTTCGCCAACCACGGCATCGAGGTGCAGGGCTACGCGCACGACACCATGCTGCAGAGCTACGTGCTCGAAGTGCACAAGCCGCACGGCCTTTCCAGCCTGGCCGAGCGCCACCTGGGCCGCAGCGGCATCTCCTACGAAGACCTGTGCGGCAAGGGCGCGCACCAGATCCCGTTCAGCCAGGTCGACATCGCCAAGGCCGCCGAATACTCGTGCGAGGACAGCGACCAGACGCTGGACGTGCACAACACGCTCTGGCCGCGCCTGCAGGCCGACGAGAAGCTGCTCTTCATCTACCAGCTCGAGATGGATTCGAGCGAGGCGCTCTACCGCGTCGAGCGCAACGGCGTGCTGATCGACGCGCCCACGCTGGCCACTCAGAGCCACGAGCTGGGCACGCGCATCATGGAACTGGAGCAGGAGGCCTACGAGATCGCGGGCCAGCCCTTCAACCTCGGCTCGCCCAAGCAGATCGGCGAGATCTTCTTCACCAAGCTGGGCCTGCCCGTGGTCAAGAAGACGCCGAGCGGCGCGCCGAGCACCGACGAAGAGGTGCTGGAGAAGCTCGCCGAAGACTACCCGCTGCCGGCCAAGATCCTCGAGCACCGCAGCCTCTCGAAGCTCAAGGGCACCTACACCGACAAGCTCGGCCAGCTCGCCAACCCGCGCACCGGACGCGTGCACACGCACTACGCGCAGGCCGTGGCCGTCACCGGCCGGCTGAGCAGCAACGACCCGAACCTGCAGAACATCCCGATCCGCACGCCCGAAGGCCGGCGCGTGCGCGAGGCCTTCGTGGCGCCGGCCGGCAGCGTGATCGCCAGCGCCGACTATTCGCAGATCGAGTTGCGCATCATGGCCCACATCAGCGGCGACGAGTCGCTGCTGCGCGCCTTCACCGAAGGCATCGACGTGCACCGCGCGACGGCCGCCGAGGTGTTCGGCTCCACGCCCGACCAGGTGTCGAGCGAGCAGCGCCGCTACGCCAAGGTCATCAACTTCGGCCTGATCTACGGCATGAGCAGCTTCGGCCTCGCGAAGAACCTCGGCATCGAGAACAAGGCCGCGGCCTCCTACATCGAGCGCTACTTCGCGCGCTATCCGGGCGTGAAGGCCTACATGGACGAGACCAAGGCGCTGGCCAAGGAGCAGGGCTACGTCGAGACCGTGTTCGGCCGGCGCCTGTACCTGCCCGAGATCAACTCGCCCAACGGCCCGCGCCGCGGCGGCGCCGAGCGCGCGGCCATCAACGCGCCGATGCAGGGCACGGCGGCCGACCTCATCAAGCTCAGCATGGTCAAGGTACAGAACGTGCTTGACGAGGAAAAGCGCGCGACCCGGATGATCATGCAGGTGCACGACGAACTGGTGTTCGAGGTGCCCGAGGCCGAGGTCGAGTGGGTGCGCACCGAGATTCCGCGCATCATGGCCGGCGTCGCATCGCTGAAGGTGCCGCTGCTGGCCGAGATCGGCGTCGGTCCCAACTGGGACAAGGCGCACTGAGAAAGAACATCAAGAAGAAGAGAGCAGGGAACGGACAAGGACGAGACAACCAGTCAGCCACAGAAGGAAGAAACGCAAGAACATGAACCGATTCCCTCACCGCAAATTCCTGCTTGCCGCAGTCTGCGCCGCCTTCCTCGGCAGCGCCTTCGCGGCACCCGACGCGAAGATCGCCGCGCTTGCCGCCAAGGAAAAGCCGGCCCTGCTCGACACGCTGAAGGAGCTGGTCTCCATCGAGTCCGGCAGCCGCGACCTCGACGGCCTGGAGAAGATCTCCGATCTCATCGCCGCGAAGTTCAAGGCGCTGGGCGGCGAGGTCGAGTTGATCGACCCGAGCGCCGACGCCTACCGCATGGAGGACACGCCCGAGAAGATCGGTCGCGTGGTGCGCGCCACCTTCAAGGGCACCGGCAAGAAGAAGATCCTGCTGATCGCGCACATGGACACGGTCTACACCGTGGGCATGATCAACAGGCAGCCTTTCCGCATCGACGGCGACAAGGCCTACGGCCTGGGCATCGCCGACGACAAGCAGGGCGTGGCCGTCATCACGCACATCGTGTCGATACTGCAGGCCATGAAGTTCAAGGAATACGGTACGCTGACCGTGCTCATCAACGGCGACGAGGAAATCAGCTCGCCCGGCGCGCGCTCCCTCATCACGCGCATGGGCGGCGAGCACGATGCGGTGCTGTCCTTCGAAGGCGCCTCCATCAAGGAAGACAAGCTCTCGCTCGCCACCGCGGGCATCGCCTCGGTCACGCTGAACGTCACGGGCAAGGCCTCGCATGCGGGCTCGGCGCCCGAGCTGGGCGTGAATGCGCTGTACGAGCTCTCGCACCAGATCCTGCAGATGCGCGATCTGTCCGACCCCGCCACGGGCCTGAAGATGAACTGGACCATCTCCAAGTCGGGAACCAACCGCAACGTGATCCCGGCCAGCGCCACCGCCGCGGCGGACGTGCGCGTGCTGAAGGTGAGCGACTACGACCGTATCGAGCAGCAGGTGAACGAGCGTGTGAAGAAGCAGCTCATTCCCGAAGCCAAGGTCGAGCTGAAGTTCGAGCGCCGCCGTCCGCCGCTGGAGTCCTCCGAAGCCTCGGTCGCCATGGCCCGCCATGCACAGCAGATCTACAGGGACGAACTCGGCCTGCCGCTGGGTGCCGACGACAAGGCCGCCGGCGGCGGCACCGACGCGGCCTTCGCGGCGCTGAAGACCAAGGCGCCGGTGGTCGAGCGCTTCGGCCTGCAAGGCTTCGGCGCACATTCGGCCGATGCGGAGTACGTGCTGGTCAATTCGATCGAGCCGCGCCTGTACCTCGGCACGCGGATGGTCATGGACCTCGCGCGAGGAAAGTGAGCTCACCCCCAGGCTTCGGGCACTTCGTGTCGCTTCGCCAACCCCCTCGCCGGGGGCAACACCAGTGGCCGGGCAAAGCCGGTTCCACGGTGTTCCGCGAAGAAGGCATGAACTGCCGCTGATCATCATGCGACTGCGCCACATCGAGGTCTTCAACGCGATCATGCTCACGGGCAGCGTGAGCGCGGCGGCGCGGCTCATCAACATCACCCAGCCGGCGGTGAGCCGCACGCTGCAGCATGCCGAGCTGCAGCTGGGCTTTCCGTTGTTCCAGCGCGCCAAGGGACGGCTCACGCCGACCACCGAGGCGCTCACGCTGTATCCGCACATCGAGCGGCTGTTCGCGCAGCTCGACGAGGTGCAGCGGCTCGCCGCCAACCTGCGCACGGCGGGCGACACCGGCGAGCTGCGCATCCTGAGCGTGCTGGCCCTGAGCTACGACATCCTGCCGCGCGCGCTGAAAGCGTTCCGCGAGAAGCATCCGGGCTACGCGATCACGGTGGAGTCGCTGCACTCGCCGCAGATCATGTCGGCGCTGCTGCTGCAGGAGGCCGACGTGGGCTTCGCCTTCAGCCCGGCGGTGCACCCATCGCTCACGCAGGAGACGCTGGCCGACAGCCGCATGGTGTGCATCGCGCCCAAGGGGATGCTGCCGCGCGCGCTGGTGCGCAACGGCTCGGTGGCACTGCACGACCTGGTCGACCGGCCGGTGATCGGCCTGGACAGCCGCGACCCCGTGGGCACCAGCCTGAGCCAGGCCTGCCGGCAGGCGGGCGTGGGCTTCCAGCAGGCGGTGGTCACGGTGCAGACCTATCACGCGGCGCTGGCCATGGCGCACCACGGCATCGGCGTGGCGCTGGTCGACGGCTGCACCGCGCGCTCGGCGGACCGCGCCAAGGTCGACGTGCTGACGCTGGAGCCGCACATCCCGGTGCCGATCCGTGCGCTGCGCTTCGCGGCGCGGCCCGATTCGGTGGCGGTGCGCGAAATCACCCGCTGCATGCAGCAGGCGATCCAGGACACGATCTAGGTCCTAGGTTTTCAGGGCCTGCGCCACGCGCAGCGCCGAGCCGAAGGCCAGTGTGAAGCCGAGCGCGCCGTGGCCGGTGTTGAACAGCATGTTCGAAGGCGCGCTCTCCAGCCGTCCGATGATCGGCAGCCCCTTGGGCGTGGCGGGGCGCATGCCTGTCCAGGGGTGCAGTTGCTCGAGCCGGCTCGCATGCGGGAAGAGGGCGCGCGTGGCGGCCGCCAGCGTCTCGATGCGCGTGGCCGGAATGCTCGCGTCATGCCCAACCAGCTCGGCCATGCCCGCCACGCGCAGGCGCGAGCCGATGCGCGCGAACACCACCTTGCGCGCGCTGTCGGTCACGTTCACGCGCGGCGCGGCACCGGGCGCGGGGTCAACGTCCACCGTGATGCTGTAGCCCTTGAGCGGATAGACCGACAGGTAGGCGCCGAGCGCACGTCCCAGCTTGTGCGAGGCCGAGCCCAGCGCCATCACGAAGGCATCGGCTTCCACGTCGCCGCTGCCGGTGTGCACGGCGGCGATGCGGCGTCCGCTGCGCACGAAGCCGCGCACGTCGGTGCCGGTGATGAAGCGCACGCCGCGCGCGCCAAGTGCCTTCGTCAGCTCCGTGCACACCTTGAGGCAGTCGGCCGCGCATTCGCTCGGCGTGTAGACGGCGCCCGCCATCCGGTCGCGGTAGCTGGCGAGGGCGGGCTCGATGGCGACGCATTCCTCGGGCGTCACCAGCCGCTGCTCGCTGCCCATGCTGCGCTGCAGTTCGAGCTGCGCCCGCGCGCCCTCGAGAGAGGCGGCACTGGCGTACAGCACCAGCTTGCCGGTGGCGGAGAAATCGCAGTCGGGCGAGAGCTCGGCGCGCATGGCCTCGAACTCGATGCGGCTCGACGCGGCCAGCTCCAGCAGCCTCGCGGTGGTGGCGCGCGAGGTGCGCGCGTTGCAGGCCGCGAGGAATTCCATGCCCCAGCGCCACTGCAGCGGATCGAGCTGCGGGCGCAGCTTGAGCGGCGAGGCAGACGACAGCAGCAGCTTGGGCAACTGCTTCCAGATCGAAGGGTCGGCCAGCGGCTGCACGTACGAGTAGCTCAGCTGCGCGCCGTTGCCCCCGCTCGCGCCCGAGCCGGGAGCGGCGCGGTCGATCACGGTGACCTGATAGCCCTGGCGCTCGAGCTGCCAGGCGGTCGCCAGGCCCACGATGCCGGCGCCGAGCACACACACATGCATGGAGGCAGCTTTCCGGAGAGATGGATGGATTGAATGAATGTTCGGCAGAACGGTGGCTTTGACTGTAGGCGCGCGCGGCCCGCACCGGAAATGCCAAAAGCACCCCCGCCCATAACCTTTGGGCATGGATCAGCTTTCTATTGGAATTTGTGGTTTTGTTTCGCCCGTTCCTACACTGGCCCCCTGTTCAGTCCAACCGAATGAAGGCTCGAATGAAACTCTCCGTCCTCATGGCTACCATGGCCGCCACGGTGTTCTTCACCGCCACCGGCGCACAGGCCGCCGACACGCTCGCCAAGATCGCCGAGTCCGGCAAGATCACGCTGGCCTACCGTGAATCGTCGGTGCCCTTCAGCTACCTCGAGGGCCCCGGCAAGCCGATCGGGATGGCGGTGGATCTGTCCAATGCCGTGGTCGAGGCGGTGAAGAAGAAGCTGAACAAGCCCGACCTGCAGGTGGCGCTGATGCCCGTGACCTCGCAGAACCGCATCCCGCTGATCACCAACGGCACCATCGACCTGGAGTGCGGCTCCACCACCAACAACACCGCGCGCGGCAAGGACGTGGCCTTCGCCATCAACCACTTCTACACCGGCACGCGCCTGCTGGTGAAGAAGTCGTCGAAGATCAAGAACTACGCCGATCTCGCGAAGAAGACCGTCGCCAGCACCACCGGCACCACCAACGTGCTGGTCATGCGCAAGTACAACATCGAGAAGAACCTCGGCATGGACATCGTGCTCGGCAAGGACCACGCCGATGCCTTCCTGCTGCTCGAGAGCGACCGTGTCGCGGCCTTCGCCATGGACGACATCCTCCTCTACGGCCTGATCGCCAACGCCAAGACGCCGGGCGACTACGAGGTGGTGGGCGACTCGCTGCAGGTGGAGCCCTACGCCTGCATGCTGCCCAAGGACGACCCGGCCTTCAAGAAGCTGGTGGACGACACCTTCGCGGGCCTGATGAAGAGCGGCGAGTTCGAGAAGCTCTACAACAAGTGGTTCATGCAGCCTATCCCGCCGAAGAACGTGCCGCTGAACCTGCCGATGAGCCCGCAGCTGAAGGAAAACCTGAAGGCCCTGAGCGATAAGCCAGCGACCTGACAGCGGCGCGGAGAGAGAAAGAAAAGGAAGTTGCAGTGACGCAGGTTGTCGGCATTCTTGGAGGCATGGGCCCGGCGGCGGGCGCCGACTTCGTGCGGCTTTTCGTGCAGGCCTGCACGCAGCAGATGCGTGCGCGCGGCGAGCCGGTGCGCGACCAGTCCTTTCCCGAGCACTGGCTCGCGCAGGTCCCGGTGCCCGACCGTACCGAGGCACTGGCTTCGGCCGGTCAGGGGGCGCACCAGCCGCTGGAGCCGATGCTGCAGGCGCTGGGCCGGCTGGCGGCGCTCGGCAGCCGCACGGTGGCCATCGCATGCAACACGGCACATGCCTGGCACGCCAACCTGCAGGAGCGCTTTCCGCAGGTGGAGCTGCTGCACATGGCGCGCGAGACGGCGCGCCACCTCGCGGCACAGGGTGCGACGGGCGTGGCGCTGATGGCCACCGAAGGCACCTACCGCATCCGCCTCTACGAGCAGGCGCTGGCCCAGGAGGGGCTGGAGTGCCATGTGCCGCTGCCCGAAGAGCGCGAGACCATCACGCGCGGCATCTTCGAAGGCGTGAAGGCCGGCAACATGCCGCTCGCCGAACAATGCTTTTCCGAAGTGGCGCTGAGGCTGGCCGAGCGCCATGGCCCCGTCACCATCATCATGGGCTGCACCGAGGTGCCGCTGGGCCTGCATGGCTCGGCCGCGGTGGCGGGGCTGGACCTGGTCGATCCGGCACAGGTGCTGGCGGCGGCGCTGGCCCGGCGGGCCTACGGGGCGCACCAACCCCAATGAAGTTCGGGGCATAGGGCCGCCGGCGGATTTCGCCTACATTGCGGCGTGCGTTTTTCCACAGCGCCACGCCCCTTGTCCGACGATTCAACCGGAGCCCAATCAATGCCTCTCGACGACAGCCGTTCCGACTTCGATTCGCTTCGCCCCGGCGACAGCACCGAGCAGGGCGCCACGCGCCGCACTGCCCTCAAGGCCGCCATCGGCGTCGGCTACGCAGCAGCGGTCATGCCGGTGATGGCGCAGTCCGCCATCAGCACCCCGGCCGACGGCCTGAAGGCAGGCCCCATCAAGTACGCCGTCGGCGACTTCGAGGTGCCCGCCTATGCGGCCGCGCCCGCCGGCAAGACCGGCCTGCCGGTGATCCTGGTGGTGCAGGAAATCTTCGGCGTGCACGAATACATCGCCGACACCTGCCGCCGCTTCGCCAAGCTGGGCTACCTGGCCATCGCGCCCGAGCTGTATGCCCGCCAGGGCGACCCGCGCGGCTACACCGACATTCCGAAGCTGCAGGCCGACATCGTCTCCAAGGTGCCCGACGCGCAGGTCATGGCTGATCTCGACGGCGCCCTGGCCTATGCCAAGGCCAACGGCGGCGACACCGGCAAGGCCGCCATCACCGGCTTTTGCTGGGGCGGCCGCATTGTGTGGCTCTATGCCGCTACCGGCAAGGTCAAGGCGGGCGTCGCCTGGTACGGCCGGCTGGTCGGCCAGGCCAGCGAGCTGACGCCGAGGCACCCCGTTGACGTCGCCGCCAGCCTGCAGGCGCCGGTGCTCGGCCTCTACGGCGGCAAAGACCAGGGCATCCCCCTTGACACGGTTGATAAGATGAAAGCAGCTCTGGCAACCGGAACCCCGGCGGCCAAGGCGTCGAGCTTCGTCGTGTATCCCGAAGCGGGTCACGCGTTCCATGCCGACTACCGCCCCAGCTATGTCAGGAGCGCGGCGGAAGATGGCTGGCAGCGTGCCACGGCCTGGTTCAAAGCCAACGGCGTAGCCTGAACGGCGCCCGTCAGCCAATCCCCGCCGAAGGCCGTCCTCGTGACGGCCTTTCTCTTTTTATGATCGGTATGCGGTCCCGGAAAAGTTCCGGCGGCCGTCTTTCTTGCGCAAGCAGCTATGAATTTGATAGTCATCATCGCGGCGACCCTGGTTGCCGGTATCGGAAGCGTGTGGGTCGCGGCTCTTCTGTTGAAAGTGGGCGTGCGCAGCGGTTCGGGCGGCGTGAACCCGCAGCACCTGCTGAGCCTGGCGGCCGGTGCGCTGCTCGCCACAGCCTTCATGCACCTGCTGCCCGAAGCCTTCGAAAGCCGCATCGAGCCCGGCTTGCTGTTCGGCGTGCTGCTGTTCGGGCTGGTGTTCTTCTTCCTGCTCGACAAGGCGGAGCTATGGCATCACGGGCACGAGCATCACCAGGGTGAAGAGAAGGGCGGAACGGACGGCCACGATCACCACGGACACGACCACGCCCACGGTCATTCCCACGGCCACGCCCACGGGCCCCGCACCGGCGGCTGGGCCGTGCTCACCGGCGACAGCGTGCACTGCTTCGGCGACGGCATCCTGATCGCCTCCGCCTTCACCGCCGACATCCGGCTGGGCCTGGTGGCCGCGCTGGCGGTGCTGGCGCACGAGATCCCGCACCACATCGGCGACCTCGTCGTACTGCGCCAGAGCTCGGCCAACCAGCGGGCTGCACTGGTGAAGGTGTCGCTCGCGGGCACCATGACCGCGCTGGGAGGTATCGCGGGCTGGTGGCTGGTCGACCAGCTGCACGGCCTGCTGCCGTACTTCCTGGTGCTGGCCGGCAGCAGCTTCGTCTACGTGGCGCTGGCCGACCTGATCCCGCAGCTGCAGAAGCGCCTGCCCGCGCGCCAGACGGCAGCGCAGATCCTGTGGCTGGTGGCGGGCATCGCGCTGGTCACGCTGGTCAGCCGCCTCGCGCACGGTGAGCATGGGCACGAACACGGCCATGACGACCCCGGCCACGGTGAGCATGGGCACGTGCACAAGGACTGATCTTCCTTCGGGCCGGCGCGAAACTTTCCGACACCGAAGCCTCGCGCCGGATGAACCGCAAGGGCCGAAACAGGCGCACCATAGGGGGCCTGTCAGAAACAAGCCGAGGAACAGATCATGAACGCCACCGCGCGATCCGCTTCGCCCTCCGAAGACGATGAAGACAACCTGCCCGCCGACGATTTCGAGGAGCCCGATGCCGACCTGGGCGACGATCTCTCGGAGGAGACGGGGATCGATCTTTCCGATGCGAGCGAACTCGACGCGGACAACGTACCGGCCGACGAGGAATTCGACCGGGTCATGAACGCGCCCGACTGAGCCCGCTCAGGCAGCCGCTTCGCGCCGCGTGATCACCTGCCCGTTGCGCGCCCCGCAGTGCGCCCCGTTGCGCCAAGTCAGGGCTCCGTTGACGATCACCGCATCGATGCCTTCGGCAGGCTGCATCGGCGATTCGTAGTTGGCCGTGTCGCGCACAGTCGCGGCGTCGAAGATCACCACATCGGCGTGGTGGCCCGGCTTCAGCGTGCCGCGCTCGTGCAGGCCGAAGTTGCGTGCGGTGAGCCCGGTCATCTTCCACACCGCCGTCTCCAGCGGGAACAGGCCCACATCGCGGCTGTAGTGCCCCAGAACGCGCGGGAAGGTGCCCCACAGGCGCGGATGCGGCTTGTCGCCCAGCGGGATGCCGTCGGAGCCGATCATGGTTTCGTCGAACGCGAGGATGCGCTGCACGTCGTCCTCGTCCATCATGAAGTAGATCGCGCTGCCGGGTTGCAGGCGCTTGGCCGCTTCCTCGCCCGACACGCCCCAATCGGCTGCGATGTCCTTCAGGTCGCGGCCCGCGCATTCGGGGTGCGGCACGCTCGAGGCGATGAGCACGCGGCCTTCCATCATCCCGCGGTCGGTGCGGATCATGGTGGAGCCGGCCGTGTAGGGGTAGCAGTCGAGCCCGATGCACTGGTGCTTCATCGCCTCCTGGATGAAGGGCAGCGTCACCTTCGTCTTGCCGAAGTTGCGCGTGTTCTGAACCTTGTGGTGCGACACCACCACCGGAATGCCCAGCGCGCGGCCGATGTGGAAGGTTTCCTCCAGCGACTCCATCACCCGGTCGCTCTCGTCGCGCATGTGGGTCACGTACAGCGCCTTGCGTGAAGTCAGCGGTCGGCCGACCTCGATGATCTCCTCGGTCGTCGCCTTCACCGCGGGCGGGTAGAAGGTGCCGGTCGACAGGCCGATGGCGCCGGCCTGCATCGCTTCCTCGACCATCGCCTGCATGGCCTTGATCTCGGTCTCGTTCGCGGGGCGGTCAAGGTCTGACATGGCGACCGCACGCAGCGTCGAATGGCCGACCATCGCTGCCACGTTCACCGACGACGGTGTCGCGCGCAGCGCATTGAGGTACGCGGCGAAGCTGGTGAAGCGGCCTTCGGCGGGCGAATCGAGCAGGCTCAGCGGCATGGGCAGGTCCATGTCCTCGCGCAGCGGCGCGGCGCTGATGCCGCAGTTGCCCGCCACCACCATGGTCACGCCCTGCGACACCTTGAACGGCATCTGCGCCTGCGACAGCACCGCCTGGTCGTCGTGCGTGTGCGAGTCGATGAAGCCGGGTGCCACGATGCGGCCGGTGGCGTCGATCGTCTGGTCCGCCGTGTGGCCCGCGAGCTTGCCGATGGCGACGATGCGGTCGCCGACGATGCCGACGTCGGCGTCGAAGCGCGGTGCCTTGGTGCCGTCGATCACGGTGCCGCCGCGGATCAGCAGTTCGTAGTGGGGGAGCTTGTCGGACACGGGATGAATCCTTTCTTCAGCGGAAATGGCAGGCGACCAGGTGGCTTCCGTTGGCGGACGAGGAGGGCCGCTCGCTCAACTCCGGCGCCTTCTCCTTGCACACGGCCTGCGCCATCGGGCAGCGGGTGTGGAAGCGGCAGCCCGAGGGCGGATTTGCCGGGCTCGGCGGATCGCCCTGCAGCAGCATGCGCCGCGCCGGCGTGCGCGGGTTGGGCACCGGCACGGCCGACAGGAGGATCTCGGTGTACGGATGCAGCGGTGCCGAGAACAGCGTGTCGCGGTCGGCGATTTCCACAATGTGGCCGAGGTACATCACGGCCACCCGGTGGCTGATGTGCCGCACCACCGCGAGGTCGTGCGCCACGAAGAGATACGCGATGCCGAACTCGGCCTGCAGGTCCATCAGCAGGTTGACCACCTGCGCCTGCACCGACACGTCTAGCGCCGACACCGGTTCGTCGCAGACGATGAGCTTGGGGTTCAATGCCAGCGCCCGCGCGATGCCAAGCCGCTGGCGCTGCCCGCCCGAGAACTCGTGCGGGAACTTCTTCGCTGCCTCGGGCCGCAGGCCCACGCGCGAGAACAGCCACTGCACGCGCTCGCGCCGCTCGGCCGCGGCGCCCATGCCGAAGTTCCGCAGCGGTTCCGCCACGATGTCGCCGGCCGTCAGCCGCGGGTTCAGCGAGGCATACGGGTCCTGGAAAATGATCTGCAGGTCGCGCCGGCGCATGCGCATGTCCTCGGGGGAGAGCGACAGCAGCTCCCGGCCTTCGAGCTGCACCGAACCCGAGCTCGGCTCGACCAGCCGCATCACCGACTTGGCAGTGGTCGTCTTGCCGCAGCCCGATTCGCCGACCAGCGACAGCGTCTCGCCGCGCGCGACGTCGAAGGAGACGCCGTCCACTGCCTGGATCGCCGGTCTGGCCGGCCGCAGCCAGCGCTTCGGGGTGGTGTAGTGCTTGCGCAGGTTGCGCACCTGCAGCAAGGGCGTCGCAGCGGTTGTCGTCATGCGGCGATCTCCTCGGCACCGGCCCAGTTTTCCTCGACGGCGAAGCAGGCGACGACGTGGTCGCCGCCTTGCTGCGCCAGCCTCGGCGTCTCGGCACGGCAGCGTTCGCGCGCGTGGCTGCAGCGTGCCGCGAAGGCGCAGCCGCGGCCCAGCTCGTGCGCGGCCGGCACCAGCCCCGGTATCTCGGTGAGCCGCGTGCTCGCGGTGTTCATCGCGGGCATCGAGGCCATCAGCGCGCGGGTGTAGGGGTGCAGCGGGCGGTCGAAGAGGTCGATCACGTCGGCTTCCTCCACCTTCTTGCCGGCGTACATGACGACCACGCGGTCGCAGCTCTCGGCGACCACGCCGAGGTCGTGCGTGATCATTACCACGCCCATGCCCAGCTCCTTCTGCAGCCGCTTGATGAGGTCGAGGATCTGCGCCTGGATGGTCACGTCCAGCGCGGTCGTCGGCTCGTCGGCGATCAGCACCTCGGGGTTGCAGGCCAGGGCCAGCGCGATCATCACGCGCTGGCGCATGCCGCCCGAGAGCTGGTGCGGGTATTCGTTCACGCGGCGCTCGGGCTCGGGGATCTGCACCACGCGCAGCATCTCGACCGCGCGCTTCATCGCGTCGGCGCGGCTGGCCTTCTGGTGCAGCTGCACCGTCTCCGCGATCTGACGGCCCACGGTGAGCACCGGGTTCAGCGATGTCATCGGCTCCTGGAAGATCATCGAGATGCGGTTGCCGCGGATCTGCCGCATCTCGCGCTCGCTCAGCCGCATCAGGTCGGTGCCGCGCAGGCGCACGGCGCCCGAGTGGCGGCCCGGCGGCGTGGGCACCAGCCGCAGGATCGACAGGGCGGTCACGCTCTTGCCGCAGCCCGACTCGCCGACCACGCCGAGCGTGCGGCCCGCGCGCACCGTGTAGGAAACGCCGTCGACCGAGCGCACCACGCCGCCGGGCGTGAGGAAGTGCGTGCGCAGGTCGTCGACTTCGAGCAGCGGCTCGCCTGGGGCCAGCGCTGCGTGGGACATGGCGATGGTCATGAGGCTGCCTCGCTCAGAGTTGGCGCGCCAGGCGTGGGTCCAGCGCGTCGCGCAGGCCGTCGCCCAGCAGGTTGATGGCCAGCACCGTGGCCGCCAGCAGCAGCCCCGGGTACAGGATGATGTGAAACGCCACGGCTACGAAGTTGCGGCCCTCGGCCATCATGTTCCCCCAGCTCGGCGTCTGCGAGGGCACGCCCACGCCGAGGAAGGAGAGCGCGGCCTCCGTCAGCACGGCGGCCGCGGCCACGAAGGTGGCCTGCACGATCAGCGGCGCCACGGTGTTCGGCAGCACGTGGCGCACCAGGATCACCGGAAGGCGCGTGCCCACCGCGTGCGCGGCCTCCACGAAGAGCTGTTCGCGCAGCGTGAGCGCCAGCGAGCGCACCAGCCGCACCACGCGCGGAATCTCCGGCACCGTGATGGCGATGATCACCGTCGTGAGGCTGGCGCGCGTGACCGCCATCAGCGCGATGGCCAGCAGGATGCCCGGGATGGCCATGAGCCCGTCCATCACGCGCATGATCGGTCCGTCCGCCCATCGCACGAAGCCCGCCACCAGCCCCAGCGCGACGCCGAAGAAGGTGGCCAGCAGCGCCACCGAGGCGCCCACGATCATCGACACCCGTCCGCCCCACACGGCTCGGCTGAACACGTCGCGGCCCAGCGCGTCGGTGCCGAACCAGTGCTCGGCCGAGGGCAGCTGCATGCGCGCGAGCGGGTCGATGTCCTGCGGGTCGTGCGTGGCGATCCAGGGCGCGGCAATGGAAAGCGCCGCCACCGCGATCAGCAGCAGCGCGCCGATGATCAGCGTCGGGTGCTTGCGCAGCCAGCGCAGGCGCGGCGGAACGAAGGGGGCCTCGACCGGCGGCGCGGCTGCCGGGGTGGCGGCTGTGGCAGACGTCGCGGGCACATCGATGTCGCTCATGGGAAGTACGGAGGACATGGGTGATTCAGTACTGGATGCGCGGATCGAAGAGCCGGTAGCTCAGGTCGATCAGCAGGTTGATCAGCACGTACACGCCCGCCGACAGCAGCAGCACGCTCTGGATCACCGGATAGTCGTGCCGCTGCACCGAGTCGATCACCAGCCGGCCCACGCCGGGAATGGCGAACACCGTCTCGGTGACCACCACGCCGCCGATCAGCAGCGCGATGCCCGCGCCCACGGTGGTGGCGATGGGGATGGCCGCGTTGCGCAGCGCATGGCCCAGCACCGGCAGCACGCCCAGGCCCTTGGCGCGGGCGGTGCGGATGTAGTCCTCGTGCAGCACTTCGAGCACAGTGGCACGCGTCATGCGCGTCACCAGCGCGATGTAGACCAGGGCGAGGTTCACGCAGGGCAGCACCAGCGAGCGCAGCCACTCGCCCGGGCCTTCGGCGAAGCGCACGTAGCCCTGCACCGGAAACCACGGCAGCTGGATCGCGAAGCTGTAGACCAGCAGGTAGCCCACCAGGAACACCGGCACCGAGAAGGCCAGCACCGCGAAGAGCATCACCAGCCGGTCGATCCAGCTGCCCGCGCGGTAGGCCGCGAGCGTGCCCAGCGGCACCGACACCACCAGCGTGATGAGCATGGTCAGCGCGGCGATCGACACCGTGGGCTCCAGCCGCTGGCCCAGCAGCTGCGTGACAGGCATCTGCGTGAAGATCGAGGTGCCCAGGTCGCCGGTGAACAGCTTGCCGATCCACAGCCCGAACTGCTGCCACAGCGGCAGGTTCAGGCCCAGCGCGGCACGCAGCTTCTCGATGTCTTCGGTGGTGGCGAGGTCGCCCGCGATGAGCGCGGCCGGGTCGCCCGGCGAGAGATGGATCAGCAGGAACACCACCACGGCCACCACCGCCATGACGGGCAGGGTCGCGATGAAGCGTCGAACGATGTAGCCCATGGCGGTGTCCCTCCGGCCCTTACTGCCTGTCGAGCGCCCAGACCGTCGGCATGCCGGACCAGAGCTTGTC
Organism: Variovorax sp. 350MFTsu5.1; assembly: GCF_048302515.1. Taxonomy (NCBI): domain Bacteria; kingdom Pseudomonadati; phylum Pseudomonadota; class Betaproteobacteria; order Burkholderiales; family Comamonadaceae; genus Variovorax; species Variovorax sp. 350MFTsu5.1. The sequence goes on from NZ_CP157620.1 coordinate 2,001,145, forward strand.
CAGGCCCTTCAGGCTGGTGCGCGCGGCGAAGGCGGCCGAGTACTGGCCGGCGTTGATGTAGGGCACGGCCTCGTAGGCGCGGGCCTGGAAGGCGTCGAGCAGCTCCTTGCGCTTGGCGGGCACCGTCTCCTTCAGCCAGGCGGTGCGCAGGTCGTCCAGTTGCTTGTCGCATGGCCAGCCGGGCAGGGTGTTGCCGCAGGCCGCGCTCAGGTAGGCGTTGCTGATGGGCGAGTTGGCATCGAATTCGCCGGCCACGGTGACGTACATGTTCCAGCCGCCCGCGTCGGGTGCGTCGCGCTTGGCGCGGTGCGCGCCGATGGAGGCCCAGTCCATGGTCTGGGCGTCGACGTTCAGGCCGATGCTCTTCATCGTCTGCGCGGCCATCAGCGCCTCTGCGTTCAGGTAGGGCACGTCGCTGGGCACCAGCAGCACCACCTTCTCGCCCTTGTAGCCGGCGTCGGCGAGCATCTTCTTGGCCTTTGCGACGTCGGCCTTGCGGTAGGGCTCGGCGCCGGCCGCGGTGTCGTTGGGGCTGCCGCAGATGAAGTAGGTGGCGCAGTAGGCCATGCGCATGTCGAGCGGGAAGCCCATGGCCGCCATGAAGCGCTCCTGGCTCACGGCCTGCAGCAGCGCCTGGCGCACCTTCGGGTTGTTGAAGGGCGGATGCAGCTGGTTCATCACCAGGAAGCCCTGGTAGGCGCCGCCGGAGCCGATCTTCACGCCCGTGTCGGTGCGCAGCGGCGCGATGTAGTCGGGCGGCAGCTGCTCGATGATGTCGACCTCGCCGCGCTTGAGGGCGGCCACTGCGCTGTTGGCGTCGGGCAGGTAGAGCCACTCGACGCGGTCGAAGTTGCTCTTCTTGCTGCCGGCCAGGCCGCTGGGCGGCTCACTGCGCGCCACGTAGTTGGGGTTGCGCACGAACACCGCCTTGTTGCCCGGCACCCATTCGTCGCGCTTGAAGATGTAGGGGCCCGAGCCCAGCACTTCGGTCAGCGGCGCGGTGGCGGGCATCTTCGCCAGCCGCTCGGGCAGCACCACCGGCGGAAAGCCCGAGGGCTTGGCCAGCGCGTCGAGCACCATGCCGAAGGGCTCGGCGAGCGTGAGCGTGAAGCTGCGCGCGTCGGTGGCCTTCCATTCGGCGCCGCTGGCCGTCATGGCGCGGCCCAGGCTGTCGCGCGCGGCCCAGCGCTGCAGCGACGCGACCGCGTCGGCCGAGGTGACGGCGCTGCCGTCGGAGAACTTGAGGTTGGGGCGCAGCGTGAAGCTCCACTGCTTGCCGTCCTTCGAGGCGGTGTACTTCTCCACCATCTGCGGCTGCGGCTTGCCGCTCGCGTCCTGCGCGAAGAGCGTGTCGTACACCATGTAGCCGAAGTTGCGCGAGATGTAGGCGGTGGTGAAGGTCGGGTCGAGGATCTTCAGGTCGGCATGCGCCACCACCTTCAGCGTCTTGGGCTGCGGCGTCTGGGCATGCGCGGGAAGGCTCGCCGCGAAGGCGGTGGAAAGGGCCAGGGCGGCGAGAGCGCCAAGCGTCCGTCGTTTCATCGTCGGTTCTCCGGTGAGGGCAGGCAGCAGGAAAAAAGGAAGGAAAGGCTCAGGCCGCGACGCCGATCGGCCACTTCGGCAGACGGGCCTTGCGATACGGCAGCGTGTTCAGGTCGAGCGTGACGGCGCCCGGCGCGCCCGCGTAGATGACGTGCTTCGCCACCTTGGAATACGACGCGTAGAAATGCTGGGAGGACTTCACGACGATGATCTTCTTCGCAGCGAGGTCGCAACCGAGCTGCGTGAACAGGTCGGTGCCCATCGCCTGGTTGCGCAGCGTGATCAGCACGATCTCGATGCCGTTGGCCTCGACGAGCGCGCTGTCGCCCATCAGCGTGGGCGTGCCGGCCAGGCCGGTCATCACCAGGTCGTGCTTCAGAGCCTTCACGGTGCATTCGAGGTCGAGCGGGTCGCCGGAAAGCGGGCTGATCTTGCCGCCGATGCGCATCGGCAGCTTCGCACCCGCGCCCGCGTCGAAGGCGATGCGCACCGCGATCGGGTCCCACAGCGGGCCCAGTGCCGCGTTGGCAATGCCGCGCTCCACCATGCGGCGCAGGATGAAGGTGGAGTCGCTGGCCGCGCCGCCGCCGGGGTTGTCGGCGCCGTCGGAGATCACCACCGGGCCGCCGTCGAAGGCCAGGGCCTCGTCGAGCGATGCGTCGATGCCGGGGTAGTTCACGGTGAGGCCGTCGCGCATGGCGATGACCTCGTCGGCGAGCTGGCGCGCCAGCATGTCGGCCTTCGCCTTGTCGCCGTCGGTGTAGACCAGCACCTTGGTGCCCATCTCGGGCACGTCGCCCCACGAGAAGCCGTGCGTGAGCGAGATCGAGAGCACGCCCTCCTTGCCTTCGAGCGACTGCATGCGCTCGACGAAGCCGCGCGCCGGCTGGCGCGAGGTGTGCACCGTGACGATCATGTCGCAGTCGACCACCGCGGGCACCGGCCGCACCTTGCCCTCGACCGTGGCGGCGCAGATGTCGACCAGCTCCAGGCCGCGTTCGAGCACGTCGGTGTGCGGATACTCCTTGAAGGAGATCATCACGTTCGCGTTGGAGATCATCTCCGGCGTGAGGTGGTTGTGCGGATCGAGCTCCGCGCCGATCACCACGTCGGGACCGACGATCTGCCGCACGCGCGCCAGCAGGTCGCCCTCGCAGTCGTCGTAGCCGTCGGCCACCATCGCGCCGTGCAGGCCGAGCAGCACCATGTCGACCGGCAGCACCGCGCGCAGGTCGTTCAGCAGTTCGTCGCGCAGCGTCTCGTAGGCGTGGCGCGTGGTGGTGCCGCTGGGCTGCGCGCCGGCCACCATGCCCTCGAACAGGGTCCAGCCCTTGTCGGCGCCGCGCATGCGCGCGGCCCACAGCGGGCCCGAGAACAGCGTCATCGCCTCGGGGTGCTTGCCGGCGGGGAAGTAGCCACGATCCTTGAAGGAGGCGAGGCCCGTCGGCATCGGGCCGAAGGTGTTGGTTTCGGTGGCAAGGGAAGCACTGAAGACGCGCATGGTCGGACCTCGTGGGGTGGTTCTGTTGTGTTGTTGGAGCAGGCCGGGCTCAGCCCGCGGCCGTGCGCAGCCGCTGCGGGCCCAGCATTTCCGCCGTGAGCCCGAAGGAGGCGATGCGCTCGGGCAGCGGCAGTCCGCGCGCCAGCGCGGCGCAGGCTTCGCCCATGGCGGCCGATGTCTGGATGCCGTAGCCGCCTTGCGCCGCTACCCAGAAGAAGCCGGGCACGCCGGGCTCGAAGCCGCCGACCAGGTCGCCGTCGGCCACGAAGGAACGCAGGCCGGCCCACGTGCGCGTGGGGCGGCGGATGGAGAGCGTGGTCGCTTCCTCGATGCGGTGCATGGCGATGGCGATGTCCATCTCCTCGGGCTGCACGTCCTGCGGCTCGACCGGGTCTGCGTTGGCCGGCGAGCCCAGCAGCATGCCGGCGTCGGGCTTGATGTACCAGCCTTCGTCGGCGCCGAACACCATGGGCCAGTGCGCCACGCTCTGGCCCTCGGGCGGCGCGAAGATGAATGCCGAGCGGCGACGCGGCTCGATGCCAAGCGGCGGCACACCGGCCATTTGGGCGATGGTGTCGACCCATGCGCCGGCCGCGTTGAGCACCACGGACGCTTCGTAGATTGCGCCGCCGGCTTCCACGCGCCAGCGATCGCCCTTGCGCTCGATGGCCGTCACGCCTGCATCGCACACCAGCTTGCCGCCCGCGCGACGCATGCCGCGCAGGTAGCCCTGGTGGATGGCGTGCACGTCCATGTCGGATGCATCGGGCTCGTAGACGGCGCCCTGCACCTGCTCGGGGCGCAAGGCCGGCACCATCTCGCACGCCTCTTCGCCGCTCAGGCGCGAGGCGCCGGTGTTCATGTCGCGCAGCACCTGCCAGTGGGCTTCGAGCTCGGCCATGTGCTCGGCGCCGGCGACCATCATCGCGCCGCGCGGCGTGAGCAGCGGGTGCTCGCTGAAGCCTTCGGGCGGATGCTCGAGGAAGGCCCGGCTCGCCATGGTGAGGGCGCGCACCTGCGCGGTGCCGTAGCTCTCCATGAAGAGGGCGGCGGAGCGGCCGGTGGAGTGGTAGCCCGGCTGCGATTCGCGCTCGAGAAGGATCACGCTTGCGTGCGGGGCGAGCCAGTGGGCCACCGAGGCCCCGGCGATGCCGCCGCCGATCACGAGGAAGTCAGCCACGACGGGCTCTGCAGTGCTGGAAGTCATCGGCCAAAAGTGTAGGAAGAAATTTGCGGATACGCAAATTGATTCAGGGGTGCCAAGGGGAAACCATGATGCACCGTGCTGGTGAAATTTGCGTTCGCGCAATTTGCGTATACGCAACTTCCGGGCCCGGGTCACGCGGGTCGGCATGGATGGCGCCCCTCTCGGCTGGCAGAATCTGCGGCACCACAAGAGAAAGCCAAGCGTGAATCCACACACAGGGACCAAGACGGGAACGAAGCCCAGGGACGAGCCGCCCACGCTGGACCGCGCCACCTTCGGCAACCGCCTGCGCGCCGCGCGCAAGCGCTTCGGCTGGACGCTGGCGCAGCTGGCCGAGCGCTCGGGCGTGTCGATCACCACCATCTCGCGCGCCGAACGCGGCCAGCTCGCGCTGGGCTACGAGAACTTCACCGCGCTGGGCCGTGCGCTCGACATGGACATGAACGCCATGTTCGCGGGCGCCGGCGTCAAGCCCGCGCAGCTCGACGGGCCGGTGGTCACGCGTGCGGGCAAGGGCGTGGTCTACAAGGGGCTTTCCATCGCCTACGAGTTCCTCGGTACCACCGCGGCGGGCAAGCAGATGAGCCCCATCGTCGGCACGGTGCACGCGCGCAAGATCCACGGTCCGGAAGACTTCGTGCGGCATGGCGGCGAGGAGTTCGCCTATGTGCTCTCCGGCGAGATCGAGGTGCACTTCGACAACGGCGAGGTGGTGCGCATGGCGAAGGGCGATTCGCTCTACTTCGACAGCCGCCTGGGCCACGCGTACATCAGCGTGAGCCGGCAGCTCGCGCGCATCGTCGGCATGACGATCGGTGAGAGCGGGCACATGCAGTCGGCCCGGGAGGGAGAGGGGCGCGCCATGCCGGCACCGGTCGCCCACAAGAGCGAGAGGTCCGTTGCGTCGGCGTTGCCCGTGAAGGCGTCGAGGGGGCAGTCGAAGTCCGCTCGGAAAGCCGCAGCAACAAGGGGCGCATAGCCGCCCTGGGCCGTGTCTCCGATTTGCTCGCCGCGCGAGGCCGCATGGCTATGCTGTGCGCCGTCATCCACTCCAGAGAAAAGACCATGACCTCGCGTCCGCCTTCATTCCCGCTTCGCTCCATGGCCCTGGCCTGCGGCCTCGTGCTCGGCGCCGCTGCCGCCCACGCCGCGCCCGACGCGAAGCTGCTCGCCGCCGCCGAGAAGGCGCAGCCCGCGGTGATCGACAACCTCAAGGAGATGGTGTTGATCGAATCGGGCAGCCTCAACGTCGACGGCCTGCTCAAGATGGCCGACGTGGTGGAAGGGCGCCTGAAGGCGGCCGGCTTCAAGACCGAGCGCCGCAAGGCCACGGCCGGCGCGGGCGCCGACATCGTGATCGGCACGCTCAAGGGCACGGGCAAGCGCAAGATCATGCTGCAGGGCCACATGGACACGGTGTACGCGCCGGGCATCCTCGGCAGCCAGCCCTACAAGGTCGACGGCAACCGCATCTACGGTCCCGGCATCGCCGACGACAAGGGCGGCCTCGCGGTCATGCTGGCCTCGCTGAAAATCCTGGCCGATGCCGGCTGGCGCGACTACGACACGCTCACCGTGCTCATGAACCCCGACGAGGAAGTAGGCTCGCTCGGCTCCGGCGAGCTGATCGCGACCATGGCCGACCAGCACGACACGGTGCTGTCCTTCGAGCCGACGGTGGCGAAGTCGGTGGTCAAGGGCGAGTCGCTGCTGCTCGGCGCGGCCGGCATCGCCACCGCCACGCTCGAGGTGAAGGGCCGCGCGTCGCATGCGGGCGCGGCGCCCGAACTGGGCCGCAATGCGCTGTACGAGCTCTCGTACCAGATGCTGCAGACCAAGGACCTCGCCAAGGACATTCCCGGCGCCACGCTCAACTGGACCGTGGCACGCGCCACCGGCCCGCTCAACCAGATCACCGAAAAAGCGCAGGCGCAGGGCGACATCCGCATCACGCAGCCCGGCGCCGAGAAGAAGCTCGCCGAGGCGCTGCAGGCGAAGATCGCGTCGGGCAAGCTGATTCCCGACACCGAGACCACGGTGAAGGTGGAAGTGGGCCGCCCGGCCTTCATCGCGGGCGACAAGGGCCGCGCGCTGGCCGAGAAGGCACAGGCCATCTACAAGGAAATCGACCGCGACCTCGCGCTGACGCCCATGACCGGCGGCGGCACCGACGCGGGCTACGCGGGCCGCTCGGGCAAGGCCACGGTGATGGAGAGCTTCGGCCTCGCTGGCTTCGGCTACCACGCACGCGACGAGTACATCGAAGCCGACTCGATCGTGCCGCGCCTGTACCTCGTCACGCGCCTGCTGACCGAGATCGGCAAGAACTGAGGCTGCGGATAGGCGCCACCGCGACGGTGCAGTCGAGGCGGCGCGGGCGCGCTACTGCTGCTGTTGTCTCGGGTCGCCGGGGCGGTGCTGCTGGTGTTGCTGTTGCTGCTGGCGTGCCGCGGCAGCGGCCGCCATGCGTTGCTGCTGTTGTTGCTGGGCCTGCTGCTGTTGCTGGTGCGCCATCTGTTGAGCCTGCTGCTGGGCCCTGGCCTGTTGCTGCTGCATCTGCTGCTGGCGCTGTTGCTGCATGGCCTGCATCTGCTGTTGTTGCTGTTGCATGCGCGCGGCCTGCTGCTGGGCCTGCTGCTGCGCCTGTTGTTGCGCCTGTTGTTGCCGGCGCATCTGCTCCTGCTGCGCTGCCTGTTGTTGCTGCTGGCGAGCCTGGTTCTGTGCCTGCTGTTGCTGCACTGCCTGCTGGCGCTGGATCTGCTCCTGTTGCCGCTGCGCCTGTTGTTGCGCGCGCGCCTGTTGATCGGCCTGCTGCTGACGGCGCATCTGCTCCTGCTGACTCTGCTGGTTGCGTGATTGTTCGAGCTGGGCCTGCTGTTGGCGCCGTTGCTCCTGCGCGGCCTGTTGCTGCTGGCGTTGCTGCGCGAGCTGTGCCTGTTGTTGGGCTTGCTGTTGCTGCTGTTGAGGCTGCATCAGGCCTCGCGCCTGGCGAGCCTGCTGGTCGCGCGCCTGCTGCTGGGCCTGTTGCTGCGCCTGTTGTTGCCGGCGCGTCTGCTCCTGCTGCTGCGCCTGCTGTTGCTGCTGGCGGGCCTGGTTCTGTGCCTGCTGTTGCTGCATGGCCTGCTGGCGCCGGACTTGCTCCTGTTGCCGCTGCTGGGCTTGCTGTTGCGCACGAGCCTGTTGTTGCTGCTGTTGGGTGAGCGCGGCCTGCTGCTGGAGGCGTTGTTGCTGCTGTTGCTGTGCCTGCTGTTGCTGCTGCTGGGCGAAGAGGGCCCGCTGCTGTTGCTGCTGCAGTTGCTGCGCGGCCCCCGGGCCCGCTGCGAAATTGGGCGGCGCTCCCGGAGGCAGCGCGCCTCGCGGTCCGGCATTGTTGTTGTAGACATTGACGTTGCGCACGTTGTTGACCACCGTGGTCGAGCGCGAGACGTAGGTGCTGTTGTTGTAGACCACGGCGGGCCGCGCGAAGGCCGGCTGAGGGGCGGGGCCCCGGTCGCGCCAGCGCGGTGCGCCCCAGTTCATGTTCCACGAGTGCCAGCCCCAGTTGTGGCGCTCGAGCGCGGCACCCACGATCACGCCCGTGCCGAAGGCGAGCGCGCCGGCGGCCAGCACCTGGCCGCTGCTGTAGCCCGGCGACACCACCTGGACCGGCGGTGCGTAGGCATAGCCCGGATACACCGGCTGCGGCGCACCGTAGATCACCTCCGGATCGTAGGCGGGAACGTACACCACATCAGGCTGCACGGGCTCGATGGTGATGAACTCCTGCGGCGGCTCGATCACCGCGGGGCCCGCATACACGGGCTGCACGTCGGGCGCGGGCGCATAGTTCGGCGGCGGCGCGGCTGTGACCACGCGCATCTTGTCGTTGTTCTTGAGGCGGCCGGCCTTCGCCGCGCGCTGGCGCATGACCTGGATCGCGTTCATCACGTCGGCCGGGTCGTTGTAGTAGGCCTGCCCGAGCGCCTGGGTCCAAGGGATGTTGCCGGCCATCTGGTCGATGACGGGGCGGAACGCGGTGAGCGACTTCACGCTCGGGTCCCAGGGCTGCTGGTTGGCCGCATCGGCCAGCGGGCCTGCCTTGAGATTGCGGTTCTGCGCGAGCCAATCGTGCGCCGCTGTGATCTGGTCGGGGTAGGTGGCGCCGGCCAGGATCTGCGCGACCAGCTTGTCGGGATACAGCGCGATGGGGGCGACCATCTGGTAGAGCTGCTCGGCGCTGGGCGGCGTGTAGGCGGCCTGAACAGGAGCGGCCGTAGGCGGCTGCGTCTGCGGCACGGACGGAGGCGGGATGCCGGTCGCCGGGTCCTGTGCCGAAACAGCGGCAGCGGGCGTGCTCGGGGACTTGTCGCAGCCTGCGAGGACGAGGGCGCCGATGCACAGCGAGATCGTCAACAGCCGCGGGGCGGCGGAGAGATTTTTTGTCATCTGGAGTTCCATGAGGACGCCGGCGTCGTGCCCGGAACTTCTTCAACGGTGCCCGGCTGCAGGCGATGACAGAGCCTGCGCCGTGGATGCAACGGTCTGTGTCGGCTCCCTGCCGTCAAGCCTGTCGGCGCAGAACCACACGGCCCGGAGGCCATCGCCTCCGGTGCCCGATGGCGGCAGCAGCCGCCGGCCTTACTTGGAGCCGCCGGTGTACTTGGTGACGGTGGCCGCGCTCACGTGATAGCCGCTCACGCCCATCATCGAATCGTTGCGCAGGGTCTGCAGCTTGCCGGTGACCCACACGGTGTCCATCGCGCGGAACTTGGCACCCTTCTGCGGCACCACGTGCAGGATCTGGTTGGCCGGCGGCGGCGGCGTGTGGATGCAGGCGCCGAAGTAGGGCACCAGCAGGAACTCGGTGACTTCGCCCTTGGCTTCCTCGAGCGGCACGATGAAGCCGGGGATCTTGATCTCGGTGCCGTTCATCGCGGGGTTGGTCGGTGCGTTGTTCGACACCTCCTGCATCTTCATGAGCAGCTCGTTGGCGCGCGGGTCGCCGTCGTCGAGCGCGCTCAGGTCCATGCCCTTGAACTCCTTGGCCGGGTCCCAGTCCTTGGGCACCAGCTCTTCCCAGGTGATCTGGCGCGGCTGGCCTGGCGTGGCCTTGGCCGGCGTCGCGGGGGTGGCCTTGCCGCCCAGCGGATTGGTGGCGGTGGTGTCCTTGGGGGCGGGCTCCGCGGCCCATGCGGCGGCCGCGAGGCCGGCACCGGCGATCAGCATTGAAAGCCGCATGAAAGCTTTGCCGGTGGAGGTCGCGTGTGTGAAAGGCATGGTTCAAATCCTCGGCGAGAGGCCGTCTGCAAGGGAGAGTCGATAGGCACGGATGCCGGGCAGCAGGCTCGCCAGCCATCCGGCGACGAGCAGGCTCGCCATCAGCAGCCATTCGTTCAGTGTAGGTTCGGAAAGGCTCAGTGTCAGCCCGAACTGCGACTGCAGCCATGGCGAGAGCAGGGCGATGCCCAGCACCGCCATCACGAGGCCCAGCGCGACGCCCAGCACGGTGACCATCGCGCCTTCGAGCGCGAGCAGGGCCAGCACATGCCGCAGGCCCGCGCCCACGGCACGCAGCACCGCGAGCTCGCGGCGCCGCTCGTTGAGGCCCGCCATCACCACCGACACCAGCCCCGCGAGGCTCACCAGCGCCACCAGCGCAGACATCAGCAGCAGCGCGTTCTCGCCGATGCCGATCACGCTCCACAGCTCGTCGAGCGCCACGCCGGGCAGGATGGCCATCAGCGGCTCGCCGGTGTAGGTCGAGATCCAGCGCTGCACGCCGAACACGGCCGCGCGGTTCTTCAGGCCCACCAGCACGGCCGTCACGTTCTTGGGTGTGAGGTCGAACTTGCGCACCTGCTCCGGCGAAATGTGCACGCCCGGCATCGGCGCGCCGCCCACCCATTCGAGGTGGATGGCCTCCATGGCCGCGAGACCGATGTGCACCGTGCGGTCGACCGGCGTGCCGGTGCGCGCGAGCACGCCGACCACGGTGAAGGGCTTGTCCGCATGCTCGGCCACGTTGAGCTCGCCGCTGCCGTGCGCGAGCGTGATCTTCTGGCCCACGTGGTAGCCGAGCTTGTCGGCCACCTCGGCGCCCACCACCGCGTCGAACAGCTCGCTGAAGGGCTTGCCTTCGCGCAGCTTCAGCGTCTGCCTGTCGCCGTAGCGGAAGTGCGTGAAGTAGTCGGTGGAGGTGGCCAGCACCGCGAAGCCGCGATGCGAATCGCCAAGCGACAGCGGCACTACCCAGTCGACGCCCGGATGCGCCGAAAGCGCCTGCACGCTCTTCCACGAGATGTTGTTGGTGGCCGCGCCGATGCGGAACACCGAGTACAGCAGCAGCTGCGTGGAGCCGGTGCGCGCGCCGACGATCAGGTCGGTGCCCGAGACCGAGGACGCGAAGTTCTCGCGCAGTTCGGTGCGGATGCGTTCCACGCCCAGCAGCAGGAATGTGGAGAGCGCAATGGAGAACACCGTCAGCGCGAGCGTGAAGCGCCGGTTCCAGGCGCTGCGCCATGCAATGGAGAAGAGAGCCTTCATGCATCCACCGCCATCGCGCTGGTCGCCGCGCGGTTGATCTCGGGCAGCAGCACATGCCGCGCGAAGCGCTGCGCGATGCGCTGGTCGTGGCTCACGAACACGAGCGCGCTGTGGTGCTCGGCGCAGGCCGTCAGCAGCACGTCGAGAAAGGCTTCGCGCCGGTCCTCGTCGAGCGCGGAGGTGGGCTCGTCGGCGATCACCACCTCGGGCTGGCCGATGAGCGCGCGCGCCGCGGCCACGCGCTGCTGCTGGCCCACGGAGAGCTGCAGCGCCTGGCGGCCCCACAGGTTGCGGTCCAGGCCCATCTGGTCGAGCAGGTGCTCGGCTTCGCCACGCGAGCTGCCGTTGCGCGATGCATTGGCCTCGCGCCGCTGCGAGAAGCGGCAGGGCAGCAGCACGTTGTCGATCACGCTCAGGTAAGGCAGAAGATTGAACTGCTGGAAGATGTAGCCCACGTGCGCCACGCGGCTGCGGTCGCGCTGTGTGCCCGAGAGCTTCGACCAGTCGTGGCCCAGCAGCGTGACGCGGCCTTCGTCGGCCACCAGCACGCCGGCCAGCAGCGAAAGCAGCGTGCTCTTGCCGCAGCCGCTCGGCCCATGCAGGAACACCGACTCACCTGCCGTGATGCGAAAGGCCTCGATATCGATGCAGGGCGCCTTGCCGGCTGGCCATGTGAAGCGCAGCGCCTCGGCCGCGAGCACGACGCGCAGGGCCGAGGAGGCCTGCGCCGAAGGGAGGTCGCTCACGGCGTCACTTGCCCCAGCTCAGGCGTGCGGGCTGGGCCGCCTGCGCGCCGGCGGGGCGCTTGAGCTGGCGCTTGAACTGGCCCTGCGCGGTGGCGATCTGCGAGTCGATCTGGCGCAGGCCCTTGAAGGCGCCGAACAGGTTCAGGTCGATGAACTTCGCGGCGGCCGCGTTGGTGCAGTTGAAGGAGAAGGTGGCGTCGAGGTCGGCGTGGCCGACGGGCTCGTTGGGGTCGGGGTTGCCGAGACCCAGTGCGCCGGAACGCAGGTCGACCGGGCCCAGCTTGCAGTTGGCGGCGGGGTCGACGATGAAGAGCTTGTCGGCCGCGCGCAGCTGGGCGACGGCGTCTTCGACGATCTTCTTCTCGGCATCGGTCTTGGGTGCGCGCTCGAAGCCCACGATGTTGTCGAGCGGGGATTCCATGTCGATCACCACCGTGGGGCCGTCGACGGCCACGTCGAGCTTGAGCTGGCCGTGCACGTGGGCGTGCTGCTGCTGGGCCTGGGCGGTGAGGAACGGTGCTGCCGCGAGGAGCGCGGCTGCGATTGCGAGACCGGTGGTGCGTCGGAGTCGGATGTGCTTCATGGTTCAGCGCCTTGCCGGGTCGGCAGCCCCGGCGTGTTGCTCCATTCGCTCCAGCTGCCGGCATAGAGCGCGGTCGTCCCGAATCCCGCGATCTGCATGGCGAGCAGGTTTGGCACGGCGCTCACGCCGCTGCCGCACTGGTGGACGACTGTCGCCGCATCACGTCCCGCGAGCAGCGCTTCGAACTCGGCACGCAATTGCGATGCCGGCTTGAACTTGCCGTCGGGACCGATGTTGTCGGCGAAAGGCCGGTTCAGGGCCCCGGGGATGTGACCGGCGATCGGGTCCAGAGGTTCCACCTCGCCGCGGTAACGCGCACCGGCGCGTGCGTCGATCAGGTTCTGGTCAGGCTGGCCGAGCCGGCGCAACACTGTTTCGGTGGTCACGAGCTTCGCGATGGACTCGCCCGCGACGAAGTTCGACTGGAAGCGCGCGGGTTCCTCGCGGCCGGTGACCTCGCCGCCGGCGGCCTGCCAGGCCTGCAGTCCGCCGTCGAGCACGGCCACCGCGTCGTGGCCCATCCACTTGAGCATCCACCACAGGCGGCCGCAGTAGTTGGCGCCGTTGCGGTCGTACACCACGGCCTGCATGTCGTTGGCGAAGCCGATGCTGGAGAGCCACGCCGCGAACTTCTCGCGGCTGGGCAGCGGGTGGCGTCCGCCCGATGCGGGCACGCCGTCCTCCTGCGCCACGACGACTTCGCCATGCGCGCCGGGGGCGCCGTGCTTGGCGCTGAGGTCGGTGTCGAGGTTGGCGTAGAGAGCGCCCGGAATGTGTGCAGTCGCGTACTGCTGCGCGCCGGCTTCGGGCTTCATCAGGTCGAAGCTGCAGTCGAACACCATGAAAGGCTTGCCGCTGGCCTGCAGCTGCTGCAGCTGTTCGGCGGAGATGAGGGTGTCGTACATGGCGCTTGCTCCTTGGGGAATCTGGAAATGCACGCTGCCTGCTTCAGTGTTCCTCGGCCGGGGCCTTGGGCACGGCCCGTTGTCGCAACACGGTTGCAGCAATGCCGCTCGCGATGATAAGGGCCATGCCCGCCCAGCCGGCCGCGTCGATCCGGTCATCGAACAGCACGACGCCGTAGAACGCGGCGAACACGATGCCCGAATACTGCAGGTTCGCAACCACCAGCGTGCCGGCCTGTGTCTTGGCGGTGGCGTAGGCGCGCGTCATGCACAGCTGGCCGAGCGCGGCGAGCAGGCCGATGGGCAGCAGCCACAGCGCATGCTCCCACGTCCAGGAAGTGCCGCCCGAAAAACCGGTGAACGTGGTGGCGATGGCGCCGGCCACGGCCGAGCCGACCGCGAAGTAGAAGACGGTACGCAGTTCGGGCTCGCCGATGCGCGACAGCGCCACCACCTGCATGTAGGCGAAGGCGGCCGTCAGCCCCGACAGCAGTCCCAGCAGGCCCGCGAAACCCTCGTTGCCGTTCACGCTGGGCTTGAGCATGAGCACCACGCCGACGAAGCCCGCGAGCACCGTCATCGCCAGCGCGCCCTGCAGCGGCGGGCGCTCCACGCGGCCGTCGCGACCGGGCACGGGCACCCAGGCCAGCAGCGCGCCGCCGACCAGGAAGGCCGCGACCCACACGCTGCTCATGTAGTTGAGCGTGACGGCGGTGGCCAGCGGCATGTGGGCGATGGCATAGAACCACGCACCCAGCGACACCACGCCGATGGTGCTGCGCCAGGCATGCATGCCGGGGTAGCGCGTGGCCAGCGACACGCCGCGGTTGCGGGCCAGCAGCCAGAGGAAGACGATGCCGATCAGGCCGCGGCCGAGCACCATCTCGCCGCTGTTGAACCACGCCGAGGCGACTTTCACGACCACGCTCATCGTGGCGAACAAAAAGGCCCCCAGCACCATCCACAGCGCTTGCACTATTGACTCTCCCCCAGGCTTCGCGCACTTCGTGTCGCTTCTCCTACCCCCTCACCGGGGGCAACACCAACGGCCCGGCAAAGCCGGTTCCGTGGTGTTCCTGGAACACCCGTCGATGCGGCAGCCATCGGCTCAGGCGTTCTGCATCGCGCTGCGGTACCACTCGTGGAACTGCTGCATGCCGTCTTCCATCGGGCTCTGGTAGGGGCCGGTCTCGTTGTCGCCGCGCAGCATCAGCGCGCGGCGCCCGGCATCCATGCGCTCGGCGATCTCGTCGTCTTCCACGCAGGTCTCCATGTAGGCGGCCTGCTGGGCCTCGACGAACTCGCGCTCGAAGGCGACGATTTCCTCGGGGTAGAAGAACTCGACCATGTTGAGCGTCTTCGTCGGGCTCACGGGGTGAAGGGTCGACACCGTGAGCACGTGCGGATACCACTCGACCATCACGTGCGGGTAGTAGGTCAGCCAGATGGCGCCGTACTTCGGCGGCTTGCCCTCTCGGTACTTGAGCAGCTGCTCCTGCCACTTCTGGTAGACCGGGCTGCCCGCGCGGCCCAGGCGGTTGGCCACGCCCACCGTCTGCACCGAATAGCGCGGCTTGAACTCCCAGCGCAGGTCGTCGCAGGTGACGAAGCTGCCCAGGCCGGGGTGGAAGGGGCCGACGTGGTAGTCCTCGAGGTAGACCTCGATGAAGGTCTTCCAGTTGTAGTTGCACTCGTGCAGCTCGACGCGGTCGAGCGCGTAGCCCGAGAAGTCGAGGTCGGCCTGCGGGCCGAGGCCGGCCATGTCGGCCGCCACGTCGGGGCCAGAGCCGTCGGGGTTCTTCTCGAACAGCAGGCCGTTCCACTCGGTGAGCGGGTAGTTGTGCAGATTCAGGCAGGGGTCCTGCTCGAAGTGGGGGGCGCCGATCAGCGTGCCGGTGGTGCGCGGGTCGCTCGCGGCGTAGGTCCAGCGGTGCAGCGGGCACACGATGTTGCCGCCGGACTGGCTCTCGAGCTGGCCCCGGCCCTTCAGGATCAGGGCCTGGCGGTGGCGGCAGACGTTCGAAATCAGCTCCACGCCCTTGGGCGTGTGGACGAGCGCACGGCCCTGGTGCTCCTGGGGCAGGGTGTGGAAGTCGCCCATCTCGGGCACGGCCAGGCGATGGCCGACATAGCGGGGCCCTCGCGAGAAAAGGTTCTGCATCTCGCGGGCGAAGAGCGCCTCGTCGAAATACGCGGAAACTGGAAGTTGGCTCGCGGCCTGCTGCAGTTGAAGACTTAAATCAGACATGGAGGACCTGACCAAGCTCCCCACAGGGAGAAAAGGAAGAAAAGAACGGAAGGCGCCGCCAGGAGGATTCGGCGGCCCGGAGCAGTGTTGAACGTCGTCAACGAGAGAAGTTCGCATTGTACCCGGGGCCATTTTTTTGGCCTCCCGGCTTCCCGCGGCATTTCGCAATGTGCGATAGGTCTCCGCAAGGGCGAGGGGCGGCCCGCCCGCCACTTGTTCCGGTCACGGTCCTAAAATGCCTCGTTTCACCCACGTTTCGCTTGCATGCCCAAGGTGCCTCCCCCTTCCTCGTCCAGCCCGGCGGCAACGCCCGACACGGGTCCGCTGCCAGCCAGTTACGAAGCCGGGCTCCAGGAACTGGAGCAACTGGTCGCGGAACTCGAGTCGGGCCAGTTGCCGCTGGACCAGCTGCTAGTCAGCTACCAGCGCGGCGCGGCGCTGCTGGCCTTCTGCCGCGACAAGCTGCAGGCGGTCGAAGACCAGATCAAGGTGCTCGATTCGGGCAGCCTGAAGGTCTGGACGCCTGAATGAGCGCCGCCACGCTGAATTCCGCGCCCTGGGACGCCCGCACGCTTGCCGGCTGGAGCGAACCCCACCTGGCGGATGTCGAATCTGCGCTGTCGCGCTGGGTCGGTGTCGATGCCCCTGTGCTGCTGGGCGACGCCATGCGCTACGCCGTGCTCGACGGCGGCAAGCGCCTGCGGCCGCTGCTGGTGCTGGCCGCCAGCGAGGCCGTTGGCGGCAATGCTGCCGCCGCTCTGCGCGCAGCCTGCGCCACCGAGTTGATCCACGCCTATTCGCTGGTGCACGACGACTTGCCGTGCATGGACAACGACGTGCTGCGCCGTGGCAAGCCCACGGTGCACGTCAAGTTCGGCGAGGCCGATGCCCTGCTGGCCGGCGACGCCCTGCAGGCCCTGGCCTTCGAGCTGCTCACCCCCGAGGGCGATGAAATTCCCGCCGCCACCCAGGCCCTGCTGTGCCGCCTGCTCGCGCGGGCCGCGGGCAGCCAGGGCATGGCTGGCGGCCAGGCCATCGACCTGGCCAGCGTCGGCATCGCCTTGAACGAAGCGCAGCTGCGCGAGATGCACCGCCTGAAGACCGGCGCGCTGCTGCAGGGCAGCGTCGAGATGGGCGCCGCCTGCGGCACCGTGAGCCCGGCCGCGCTGGCCGCGCTGCGCGACTACGGCGCGGCCATCGGCCTCGCGTTCCAGGTGGTCGACGACATCCTCGACGTCACGGCCGACTCGCAGACCCTGGGCAAGACCGCCGGCAAGGACGCCGCGGCCGACAAGCCCACCTACGTGTCGCTGCTCGGCCTCGATGGCGCCCGCGCCCAGGCCCGCCAGCTGCTGGCCGACGCGCTCGCCGCGCTGGAGCGCAGCGGCCTGGCCGATACCGCGGCGTTGCGCGCCTTGGCCCACATGGTGGTCGACCGCGACCGATGAAATGAGACCACCCCCGAATCTCCGCGCACTTCGTGTCGCTTCGGATCCCCCCTCGAGGGGGCGCACCCCGATGGCCCGGCAAAGCCGGTTCCATGGGTGCCCTGGCATGGCCTGCTCCGCGGCTTTCGGCTCCGTGGCCATCTACTAAAAGATTTTTCCAATGGCTGCTCCGCTGCTTCCCACACTCCACGACCCTTCGCCCATCCGCAAATACGACCGGGCCCAGCTGCGCCAGCTGTCCGACGAGGTGCGCGCCTGCGTGCTCGACAACGTCTCCCGCACCGGCGGCCACCTGAGCTCGAACCTGGGCACGGTGGAACTGACGGTCGCGCTGCACCACGTGTTCAACACGCCGCACGACCGGCTCGTGTGGGACGTGGGCCACCAGACCTATCCGCACAAGATCCTCACGGGGCGGCGCGAGCGCATGCCCACGCTGCGGCAGATCGGCGGCATCTCGGGCTTTCCGCAGCGCACCGAGAGCGAGTACGACACCTTCGGTACCGCCCACTCGTCGACCAGCATCTCGGCCGCCCTCGGCATGGCCATGGCCGCCAAGCAGAAGGGCGAGGACCGCCACACGGTGGCCATCATCGGCGACGGCGCGCTCACGGCCGGCATGGCCTTCGAGGCGCTGAACAACGCGGGCGTGTGCGACTGCAAGCTGCTGGTGATCCTGAACGACAACGACATGTCGATCAGCCCGCCGGTGGGTGCGCTCAACCGCTACCTCGCGCAGCTGATGAGCGGCAACTTCTACGCCGCCGCCAAGAACGTCGGCAAAAGCGTGCTGCGCAACGCGCCGCCGCTGTTCGAGCTGGCCAAGCGGCTGGAGCAGCATGCCAAGGGCATGGTGGTGCCGGCCACGCTGTTCGAGCAGTTCGGCTTCAACTACGTGGGCCCCATCGACGGCCACGACATCGATTCGCTGGTGCCCACACTGGAGAACCTCAGGCACCTCGACGGCCCGCAGTTCCTGCACGTGGTCACGAAGAAGGGCCAGGGCTACAAGCTGGCCGAGGCCGACCCCGTGGCGTACCACGGCCCCGGCAAGTTCGATCCGCAGGTCGGGCTGGTCAAGCCGGCTTCGGCGCCCAAGCAGACCTTCACGCAGGTGTTCGGCCAGTGGCTGTGCGACACCGCAGCCGCGGACGGCCGTCTCGTGGGCATCACGCCCGCGATGCGCGAGGGCTCGGGGCTCGTCGAATTCGAGAAGCGCTTTCCGGACCGCTACTACGACGTCGGCATCGCGGAGCAGCATGCCGTGACCTTCGCCGCCGGCCTGGCCTGCGAGGGCCTGAAGCCGGTGGTCGCGATCTATTCGACCTTCCTGCAGCGCGCCTACGACCAGCTCATCCACGACGTGGCGATCCAGAACCTGCCGGTGGTGTTCGCGCTCGACCGCGCGGGCCTCGTCGGTGCCGACGGTGCGACGCATGCGGGCGCCTATGACATCCCGTTCCTGCGCTGCATTCCGAACATGAGCATCGCCTGCCCGGCCGACGAGCGCGAAACCCGCCAGCTGCTGACGAGCGCCTACGAGCAGAACCACCCTGTGGCGGTGCGCTATCCGCGCGGCTCGGGTGCCGGCGCGGCGCCGCATCTCACGCTCGACGCGCTGCCCTTCGGCAAGGGCGAGATCCGCCGCGAGGGCAAGGGCATCGCCATCCTCGCCTTCGGCACGCTGCTGTACCCGGCGCTCACGGCGGCCGAGTCGCTCGATGCAACCGTGGTCAACATGCGCTGGGCCAAGCCGCTCGATGTCGAGCTGCTGCTGAAGGTCGCGGGCACGCACGATGCCATCGTGACGCTGGAAGAGGGCGCGATCATGGGCGGCGCGGGCAGCGCGGTGCTCGAGGCGCTGCAGGCCGCCGGCGTGCAGAAGCCGGTGCTGCAGCTGGGCCTGCCCGACCGTTTCATCGAGCATGGCGATCCGGCCAGGCTGCTTGCCTCCATCGGGTTGGACGCGATCGGCATCGAGGCGTCGATCCGCGAGCGCTTCGTATCCGGCAGCACCCACGCCGACGCAGCCGGAGTCGCAGGGTAAACCCCGGCCGAACACGTGTAAGCGCTTTTTACAATCAAGAAGACTTACCCAAAAGTCCCCAACGCGGTCACAAGCCGCGTTTCGTTTTTCTAAAAGAACCCGGAGTGAATTCAATGGATCGTCGTTCCCTCATCAAAAACGCCGGCATCGCCGGCGTTTTGGCCGCCGGCATCGCGCCCGCCGTCCACGCGCAGACCGCAGTGCGCTGGCGCCTGGCGTCGAGCTTTCCCCGTTCGCTCGACACGATTTTCGGCAGCGCCGAAATGCTGTCCAAGACCGTCAAGGCCTTGTCCGGCGGCAAGTTCGAAATCTCGGTGCACCCCGCCGGCGAACTGATGCCCGCCTTCGGCGTGGTCGACGCTCTGCAGGGCGACACGCTCGAAATGGCGCAGACCGCCGCCTACTACTTCACCGGCAAGGACCCGATCTTCGCGTTCAGCTGCGCAGTGCCCTTCGGCCTGACCGCGCGCCAGACCGATTCGTGGAAGGAATACGGCAACGGCCGCAAGCTGCTCGACGCCTTCTTCGCGCAGTACAACTTCCGCACCGCCAGCGCCGGCAACACCGGCACGCAGATGGGCGGCTGGTACCGCAAGGAAATCAAGACGGTCAACGACCTCAAGGGCCTGAAGATGCGCATGGGCGGCGGCGTGTTCGGCGAGGCGATGGCCAAGCTGGGCGTGGTGTCGCAGAACATGCCGGCCGGCGACGTGTACCAGGCGCTCGAGAAGGGCACTCTGGACGCCGCCGAGTTCGTCGGTCCCTACGACGACGAGAAGCTGGGCTTCAACAAGGTGGCACCGTACTACTACTACCCCGGCTGGTGGGAAGGCGGCGCCGACCTCGAGTTCTTCATCAACAACAAGGCCTTCGCCAAGCTGTCGGACGAGAACAAGGCCATCCTCGACGCGGCCACCAAGGTCGCCGCGCGCGACATGATCGCCAAGTACGACGCCTACAACCCGGTGGCGCTCAAGCGCCTCGTGGCCGCCAAGACGCAGCTCAAGCCGTTCCCGAAGGACGTGATGGACGCAGGTTTCAAGGCCTGCATGGCAGTCTTCGCCGAGCACGAAGCCAAGTCGCCCGAGTTCAAGAAGATCCACCAGGACATGCGTGCGTTCCAGCGCGACCAGATCCTGTGGAACCGCTTCTCGGAGTACCCGTTCAACCAGTACATGAACACCGTCAAGATCTGATCCTGCCGCGGTTCACGCAAAAAAACGCCGGCCCGTGCGAACGGGCCGGCCTTTTTGCTGTTCGCCCCGCGCGAGCGCGAGGCTCGGCGTTCAGGGCTTTTGCGGCGGCTGTTGCTGCTTGAGCGCGTCCTGCATCGCCTTCATGGGGTCGTCGCTGGCGCCGCTTTCCGCCGGGGCGGGCGAAGGTGCGGCGCCTTCCGTGGCGCCGGGTGCCGCGGGTTCGGCGCCCGGTGCGGGCTCCGCCCCCGGCGTGGGCTCGGGCGTGCCGCCGTAGGGGTCGGCTGGCGTCGCATCGTTCTCGGGCTGCAGGCTTTCGCGCATCTGCGCGCCGATGTCGTCGAGGTTGACCTTGACCTCCTTGTCGAGGCTGCCCGTCACGATCTGCGGAAACGCGATGAGCACGCCCACCATGGTGAGCTGGATCAGCACGAACGGAATGGCGCCCCTGTAGATCTGCATCGTGGTCACCGGCTCCATGACCTTCTGCGTCACGCGGTCGACGTACTGCTTGTCGGGGGCCACGGAGCGCAGGAAGAAGAGGGCGAAGCCGAACGGCGGGTGCATGAAAGAGGTCTGCATGTTCACCGCGAGCAGCACGCCGAACCAGATCAGGTCGATGCCCAGCTTGTGGGCCACCGGCGCCAGCAGCGGCACGACGATGAACGAGAGCTCGAAGTAGTCGAGGAAGAAGGCCAGGAAGAACACCAGCACGTTCACCGCGATCAGGAAGCCCACAGGGCCGCCGGGCAGGGCCGACAGCAGGTGCTCGACCCAGATCGGGCCGTCGGCGGCCTGGAAGACCAGGCTGAACACCGTGGCACCGATCAGGATGAACATCACGAAGCTCGACAGCTTGGTGGTCGAGGCCAGGGCCTGCTTGAGCAGCGGCATGTTCATGCGCCGGCGGATCCAGGCCATGATCAGCGCGCCGACGGCACCCATCGCGCCGCCTTCGGTGGGCGTCGCGACGCCCAGGAAGATGGTGCCCAGCACCAGGAAGATGAGCAGCAGCGGCGGGATGAGCACGAAGGTCACGCGCTCGGCCAGCCGGGACAGCAGGTTGAGCTTCAGGCCCTTGTTGATCAGCGCGATCACCAGCGCCACGAACACGCCGCCGCACATGGCGACCACGACCTTCTCGTCGGTGGCGACGAAGGTGACGGGCTCGCCCTGGAACCAGGTGTGCACGGCCTCCATGTTGCGCGCCAGCACGACAGCCACCACGGCAGACAGCGCCGTGATGCCGACCAGCGAGGCATAGCCGCCGCTGCCGTTGGGCTCGCGGAAGGTGCGCGCCTCCGGCGGCAGCGCGGGAACCTGCGCGGGCTTGAAGATCGCGAGGAACACGACGTACAGCACATACAGGCCCATCAGCATGAAGCCGGGCAGGAAGGCGCCCTTGTACA
This sequence comes from Variovorax sp. 350MFTsu5.1, assembly GCF_048302515.1. NCBI lineage: Bacteria > Pseudomonadati > Pseudomonadota > Betaproteobacteria > Burkholderiales > Comamonadaceae > Variovorax > Variovorax sp. 350MFTsu5.1. The sequence goes on from NZ_CP157620.1 coordinate 2,022,496, forward strand.
TGTCGCCGACGCTGCGGCCGAGCTGGTCGGCCATGATGATCAGCACCAGCGAGGGCGGGATGATCTGCGCCAGCGTGCCCGAGGCGGCGATGACGCCGCTGGTGAGTCGCCGGTCGTAGCCGTAGCGCAGCATGATGGGCAGCGAGATCAGGCCCATCGAGATCACCGAGGCCGCCACCACGCCGGTGGTGGCCGCGAGCAGCGCGCCGACGAAGATCACCGCCAGGGCGAGGCCGCCGCGCATCGGGCCGAAGACCTGGCCGACCGTGTCGAGCAGATCCTCGGCCATGCCGCTTCGCTCGAGGATGAGCCCCATGAGCGTGAAGAACGGCACGGCCAGCAGCGTGTCGTTGGCCATGATGCCGATCAACCGCTGGGGCAGCCAGGCCATCACCGAAGGCTGGAACACGCCGAGCTCGATGCCGACGAATCCGAAGAACAGGCCGCAGGCGCCGAGGCTGAAAGCGACCGGGAAGCCTAGTAGCAGGAAGCAGATCAGCCCCGCGAACATGATCGGGGCGAAGTTGGCGACGATGAATTCCATGGTGTTCCGGTGCTCGCCTGTTCAGTGCTGTGGCTTGGGCGCGGTGCCCGCTTCGGCCGCGGCTTGGGCGGCGTCCTTTTCGGCCTGCAGGCGCAGGGCCTCGATCAGCTCGGCCTCGGCCGTCTTGTCGGTCAGCCGGCCCATGGGGTCGGGGCCCTGGCCGCGCAGGAAGGCGATGCGCTTGATGAGTTCCGACCAGCCCTGCAGCAGCAGCAGCGTGAAGCCGGCCGGCAGTGCCGCCCACACAGGCCAGCGGATCAGGCCACCCGAGTTGCCGGACATTTCGCCCGACTGATACATCTGGATGACGACCGGCACCGACAGGTAGAGCACCGTCAGGCACAGCGGGGTCAGGAAGAACGCGAAGCCGATGATGTCGATCCAGACCTGCTTGCGCTTGGACAGGCGGCTGTTGACCACGTCGATGCGCACGTGCTCCCGGTGCAGCAGCGTGAAGCCGGCGGCGATGAGGAACGACCAGGCGAACAGATACCACTGCACTTCGAGGAACGCGTTCGAGCTGGTATTGAGCACCTTGCGCACGACGGCATTCAGCGCGCTGATCACCGTGGCGGCCAGGATCAGCCAGATCGCGTATTTGCCCACCTGGGCGTTGAGCCAGTCGATGGCCCGGGAAAGCTTCAGCAAGCCTTGCATCACATCTCCATTTTTGTATTGGATTGCCTCCATATACGAGCGCACCCGACGCACCGGCGTTGTGCGCCGGCGGGTCGGGTGCATGAGGCGGAGCGGATTTTATAGGTGTAATCGAAAGTGTCGTTTCGGGGCGTACCCGAGGATGGAGGCATGGTCATAATGGCTGATGGCCCAGACACCGCGCCCACCACCGGCCCCGGCTGCGGCAACGCCCCAGTCCATCGACTCCCCCGACATGAGCAAGGCCGGCCGCGACATGCTGTCGCTGGCGCTGATCGACGCGCGCAACCATACCCTGCACCTCCTGTCCCTCTTCGAGCAGGCCCTGGGCCGGGACATGCGCGTGGAGCCGATGCCCGATGTGGTGCCGCCGGTGTGGCTGGCCGGCTACATCGGCTGGTTCGCCGAATGGTGGATCGGGCGCAACACGCAACGCGCGTTCGGCGACGAGTGCCCGCTGCGCCCGACTCGGCTGGCGTCCATCGAGCCGGGCGCGGACGACTGGTGGAGCCTGCAGCGGCTGCCCCAGGCGCGGGAGCACGGCATCGCCGACCTGCCCGACCTCGCGCAGACAAAGGCCTACCTGCTGGACACCCTGGAAAGCACCCTCGAACTGCTCGACAACGCCGCCGAGACGGACGCCGGCCTCTACTTCTACCGCCTCGCGCTGTTTCACGAAGACATGCGCGGCGAGCAGTTCGTGGTGATGGCGCAGACGCTGGGTCTGCCCCTGGGCGTCGAACAGGCGCCCATCGCCGTCACGCGCGAGCCGCTGCTGCTGCCGGCCACGCGCTGGGAGCTGGGCATGCCCGAAAGCGGCTTCGCCTTCGCGCAGGAGCGCGCGGCGCACCGGGTGGACGTGCCCGAATTCGAGATCGACGCCCAGCCCGTCACCTGGAACCAGTACGTCGAATTCGTCGAGGATGGCGGCTACGACCGCGAGGAGCTCTGGCATGGCGAAGGCTGGCGCTGGCTCAATGCGCAGATCGAGGGCCGGCGCGGGCCGCGCCACATCGAGCAGATCGGCGCGGCGCGCAACGGCACCGGCGGCTCGGTGCTGCAGCAGCGCTTTGGCGCCACCGTGCGCGCGGCTGGGCACCACAGCGCGGTGCACCTGAGCTGGTGGGAGGCCGACGCCTGGGCGCGCTGGGCCGGCCGGCGCCTGGCGACCGAGGTCGAATGGGAGATCGCCGCCCATACGGCGGCGCGCCGCGGCTTCCGCTGGGCCGACGTGCACGAGTGGACTTCCGGCACCCTGCAGCCCTGGCCCGGTTACCGGGCCGATCCGTGGAGCGCGGGCACCGAGTTCGATCCGGCCGCTGCCTTCGGCCGTGCGCGCGTGCTGCGCGGCGCTTCGTTCGCGACACGTGCCCGTTTGCGGTCGCTGCGCCGCCGCGGCTTCGCGCTGCCGGAGCGCGACGACGGCTTCTTCGGCTTCCGGACCTGCGCTCTCTGAGCGGGCGTCAGGGCACTCAGCGCTCCCCGCCGGCCTCGGAGGCCAGAGGCGGCGCCACTTCCTCCAGCGGCTTGCGTTCCGCGTCGGCCGCATGGCGCAGCGCCAGCAGTCCCGCCACGATGACCAGCCCGGCGCCGATGCAGTAGCCGACCATCACCGCGCCGCGGCTGCCGGTCTCGATCAGCAGGCCGAACAGCAGCGGCGCGGCGAAGCCGCCCGCACCCATGCCCACCGCGTAGAAGATGGCGATGGCGATCGCGCGCATCTCCAGCGGAAACACCTCGCTCACCGTGAGATACGCCGAACTCGCCGCGGCCGAGGCCAGGAAGAACACGGCAGACCAGCACAGTGCTTGGCTGCGCGCGTCGAGCCACCCCTGCATGAAGGCCCAGCCGGTGAGCGCGAGGCCGATGCCCGCGAGCACGTAGGTCGCGGCGATCATCCGGCGCCGTCCCACGCTGTCGAACAGCGGCCCCAGCAGCAGCGGCCCCAGCACGTTGCCCAGCGCGAACGGAAAGATGTAGAGCGCCACGCTGCCTTCGGGCACGCCGTAGAAGCGGGTGAGCACCAGCGCGTAGGTGAAGAAGATCGCGTTGTAGAAGAAGGCCTGCGAAATCATCAGCGCCAGCGCGACCACGCTGCGCTGCGGGTAGCGCTTGAACAGCACGCGTGCGACCTGGCGCATGGGCGGGCTGTTGGGCCGCGCGGCCGTGTAGTTCACGACGAAGCCCGGCGGCGCGGGCAGCGGGCCGTGCTGCGCCTCGACCTCGGCTTCGATGCGATCGACGATGCGCTTCGCCTCGTCGGCCCGCCCGTGCGCCACCAGCCACCGCGGACTCTCGGGCACGTGGCGCCGCACCAGCAGGATGGCCACCGCCAGGACCGCCCCCAGCGCGAACCCTGCGCGCCAGCCCCACACCGGCCCGATCACGCGCGCATCGAGCAAGACCAGGCTGAGCGCCGCACCCAACGCGGCACCGATCCAGAAGCTGCCGTTGATCGCGAGGTTCACGCGCCCGCGCACCCGCGCCGGAATCAGCTCGTCGATGGCCGAGTTGATGGCCGCGTACTCCCCGCCGATGCCCAGCCCGGTGATGAACCGGCACAGCGCGAAGAAGGCGAAGTTCGGCGAGAAGGCCGTCGCCAGCGTGCCGACGGTGTAGACCGCGAGCGTGATGAGAAAGAGCTTCTTGCGCCCGAGCCGGTCGGTCATCCGGCCGAAGAGCAGGGCGCCGAGCACCGCGCCCGCGACGTACACCGAGCCCGACAGCCCGATCTCGCCGGCCGTGAGCCCGAGCGTGTCGGGCCGCTCCAGCACCGCGCCGATGGAGCCCACCAGCGTGACCTCCAGCCCGTCGAGCACCCAGGCCACGCCAAGCGCGATGACCACGCGCCAGTGCCAGCGCGACCACGGCAGGCGGTCGAGGCGGGCGGGGATGTCTGTTTGGAGCGTTGTCATCGGCAGCCCGGCAGATTCTGGGAATCCGCGGGCCGCCGGGCTGTAGGACCGTGCCGCTGCAGGGCCGTCGCCTGCCGGCGAGTTAACGCTAAAGGCTCAGGCCGTCTCGGCCAGCGCGTCCGCCAGCGCGTTCACCATGCGGTCGATCTCGGCCTTCTCCGCGATGAAGGGCGGGGCGAGCTGGATGGTGTCGCCGCCGTAGCGCACGTAGAAGCCCTTCTTCCAGCAGTTCATCGCAATCTCGTACGGGCGCCGCGCGGGCTCGCCCGGCAGGGCGGCGATGGTCAGGCCGGCGGCCAGGCCATAGTTGCGGATGTCGGTCACGTGCTTGCTGCCCTTCAGGCTGTGCACTGCGTTCTCGAAGTGCGGCGCCAATGCCTGCACGCGGCCGATCATGTCTTCCTTCTTCAGCACGTCGAGCGCGGCGATGCCGGCGGCGCAGGCCACCGGGTGCGCGCTGTAGGTGTAGCCGTGCGGGAACTCGAGCATGTAGTCGGGGCCGCCCGCCGCCATGAAGGTGTCGTAGATGTCCTTGCTGGCCACCACCGCGCCCATGGGCTGCGCGCCGTTGGTGATCTGCTTGGCGATGTTCATGATGTCGGGCGTCACGCCGAAGGCCTCGGCGCCGGTGAGCGCGCCGCAGCGGCCGAAGCCGGTGATGACCTCGTCGAAGATCAGCAGGATGTTGTTGGCGGTGCAGATCTCGCTCAGGCGCTTGAGGTAGCCCTTGGGCGGGATCACCACGCCGGCCGAGCCCGCGAAGGGCTCGACGATCACGGCCGCGATGTTCGATGCGTCGTGCAGCGCGATGATGTCGAGCAGGCGGTCGGCCAGCTCGACGCCGTTGTCGGCCATGCCGCGCGTGAAGGCGTTCGAGGCGAGCTGCGTGTGCGGCAGGTGGTCGGCCTCCACGCCCTGGCCGAAGAGCTTGCGGTTGGCCGCGATGCCGCCGACCGAGATGCCGCCGTAGTTGACGCCGTGGTAGCCCTTCTCGCGGCCGATCAGGCGGGTCTTTTGGCCCAAGCCCTTGGTGCGCCAGTAGGCGCGCGCCAGCTTCAGCGAGGTGTCGGCGGCTTCCGAGCCCGAGCCGGTGAAGAAGACGTAGTCGAGGCCGGCGGGCGTCATCTCCTTGATCTTGTTGGCCAGCTCGAACGAGAGCGGATGGCCGAACTGGAAGGCGGGCGAGTAGTCGAGCTTGGCGATCTGGCGGCTCACCGCCTCGGTGATCTCGGGGCGGCCGTGGCCCAGGCCGGAGCACCACAGGCCCGAGAGGCCGTCGAAGATCTTGCGGCCTTCGGAGTCGGTGAAGTAGGCGCCCTTGGCTTCCACGACGATGCGCGGATCGGCCTTGAAGTTGCGGTTGCCGGTGTAGGGCATCCAGTGCGCGTCGAGCCAGGCGGCGTCGGTGCGCACGGCCGATGCGGATTCGAGGGCAGGGGCTGCTGCGAGGGTCATGTCGATTCCCGCGCGCGGCGGGCTCCGGAGGTGAAGGGATGCGCCGATTGTTCGCAAGCCCTTCAGTGTGGAGAATGGTGCAATATCAATGTTCACTTGACGTTTCATGCAAGTAAAGGCGAAAGCCCGAAATGGTGCCTCCGGCACCCGCAACCGCGCCGTGCTGGGGCAGCTCAGCGACATGGACCTGCGCCTGCTCAAGGTGTTCAGGAGCGTGGTCGACTGCGGCGGCATGGCGGCCGCCGAGCTGGAGCTGAACATCGGTACCTCCACCGTGAGCCGCCATGTGAAGGACCTGGAAACCCGTTTGGGGCTGGTGCTGTGCCGGCGGGGCAGGGCGGGCTTCGCGCTCACCGCCGAGGGGCAGCGCGTGTACGACGAGACGCTGCGCCTGCTGGCCTCGGTCGACGCCTTCCGCGGCAGCATCGACGACATCCACAACCGCATGGGCGGACAGCTCGACGTGGCGCTGTTCGACAAGACGGCGACCAACCCGCAGGCGCGCATCGGCGATGCCATCGCGCGCTTCACCGAGATCGCGCCCGAGGTGCGGCTGGCGGTGCACGTGGGCTCGATCAACGCCATCGAGCAGGGCGTGCTGGAGGGCAACTTCCAGATCGGCATCATCCCGGCGCACCGCGCATCCAAGAGCCTGGTGTATGCCGACCTGTTCGACGAGACCATGCTGCTTTACTGCGGCGCGGGGCATCCGCTCTTCGGCGTGAGCCACGACAAGCTCACCTGGGCTCGGCTGCGCGAGCACCATTTCGCGGGGCTGGGCTACCACTCGCCCAACATGGAGCTGAGCCACCGCGCGAAGCTGTCGCGCATGGCCACGGGCTTCGACCAGGAGGCGATCGCGACGCTGATCCTCTCGGGGCGCTTCCTGGGCTTCCTGCCCGACCACTACGCGCAGGTGTTCGAGGAGCGCGGCCTCATGAAGGCGGTGCTGCCGGCGCGTTTCAACTACGCGTGCCGCTTCGTGAGCCTGCTGCGGCGTTCGCCGAAGCCGTCGCGGGCGGTGCTGGCGTTCCAGGAGTGCCTGGAGCAGGCGCACCGGAAGTAGAAGAAGTCGGCGAAAGCTCAGCGCTGCCCGCTCGGCAGCAGCAGGTGCCTGGCGCCGATGTGCGCCTCCATCTCGTGCATGTGCTGCTCGGCGTCGACCATGTGCTCGGTCATCAGGCGGCGCACCTCGTCGGCGTCTTCCCTGCGGTAGGCCGCGAGAAGCTGCGTGTGATAGTCGACGTTCGCCTCGCCGAAGTGGTGATGGTCGAGCGCCTTCTTGTAGACCACGAGGTCGCGCAGCAGATCGTTGAGAAAGCGGCACATGAAGGAGAGCACCGGATTGGGGCAGCTCTCCGCCAGCATGGTGTGGAAGGCGAGTTCGGCCTCGCGCTGGATGCGCAGTTCGTCCTCGCTGGTCGGCTCGACCGTGCACAGCCTGACGTTTTCTTCCAGCTTCTCGAACTGCTCGGGCGTCAGCTTGCCCACCACGCTCACGGCCAGCTCGGGTTCCAGCGCCTTGCGCAGCTGGTAGATGTGATGGCCGTCGAGATGGTGGAAGTGCAGGAAGTTGCGCAGCGGCTCCGACGCGTGCTCCACCGACACCTGCTGCAGGTAGGCACCGCCGCCGGGCCCGGTGCGGATGGAGATCAGGCCGCGCACCTCCAGCGCCTTGAGCGCCTCGCGCACGGTGCTCTTCGAATAGCCGAAGAGCTCGATCAGTTCCTTCTCGTTCGGTAGCCGGTCGCCGGGCTGCTTGCGCTCCGCAACGATCCAGCGCTTGACGTCTTCGACGATGACGTCCGAGAGCTTCTGCCGCTTAGGACGGTTCTGCCCCACTCTCATTGAAACGCTCCATGCCCATCGGGAGATGCGCGGGATGCGCAACAGCGCGCGATCTTAAACGGCGCCGTGCAGGGGATTTGTCTGGTCTTGGGCACAGGGCTTGCTAGCGGGTTTTTACCAGCATATTAATCCAATTTATCCGCTTAAATTCGCCGGCAATCGCAGGCATCCGCTTCACCTGGCTCTCTCTTCCTTTCATCCCACCAACGACCGGAGAACTCATGCAACGCAGACAACTTCTTCAGCTGGCCGCCCTCTCGGCTGCCCCCGCCTCGCTCCTGGGCGGCCGCGCCGCCTTCGCACAGTCGGCCGACGCGATCCGATTCGGCTGCCCGGTCCCGATGTCGGGCGCCTTCGCGGCCAACGGCAAGTTCGCCGACCTGGGCATGAAGCTGGCCATCGAGCAATACGGCAGCGTGCTGAAGCGTCCGCTGGCCTACACGGTGCTCGACACCGAAGGCAAGCCAGCCACTGCCGTGCGCAAGGTGCAGGAAGCCTCGCAGCAGCAGGGCGCGAAGTTCTTCGCGGGCGGCATCCTGTCGTCGGAGGCGCTGGCCATGGGCAAGGAGGCCGAGAAGGCCGGCGGCCTCTTCATCACCACCGCGGGCGCCGACGAGATCACCGGCAAGGACTGCAACCCCGCCACCTTCCGCTGGTCGGTGCCCACCTTCGGTGCGATCGAGCAGACGGTGCGCCCGCTGATCGCCTCCATGCCCAAGGCCAAGCGCTGGTACACCATCACGCCGCAGTACGTGTTCGGCGACGGACTGCTGAGCGCCGCCAAGAACATCTTCCAGGAGAAGGGCATCGAGCACGTGGGCAACAGCTACCACTCGCTCACCGAGAAGGAGTTCAGCGGCTATCTCACCAACGCCATGGCCGCCAAGCCCGACGTGCTGCTGCTGTTGAACTTCGGCGCGCAGTCGTCGGCCGCGCTGCGCCAGGCGGTGAGCTTCGGCATGCACAAGAACATGACGATCCTCATGGCCTGGGCCTCGGGCCTGGAGCAGTTCGACGAACTGGGCGCCGACCTGTGCGACGGCGTCTACTTCGGCGCGCAGTACTGGCACACGGCCGATACGCCGCTCAACAAGGACCTGGTGAAGCGCACGGCCGACAAGCTCAAGATCGTGCCCAACTACAGCCTCGCCGGTTCGTACATCTGCACCAAGATCCTGATCGACGGCATCGTGAAGGCCGGCTCGGTCGACCAGAAGGCGGTGATCGCCGCGCTCGAAGGCATGAAGTTCGACGGGCTCACCGGCGCCGAGGAAATCCGCAAGGCCGACCACCAAGTCGTGAAGGACTACTACCTGCTCAAGGGCAAGGCCAAGTCGAAGATGAAGGACGCGGCGGACTACGTCGACGTGGTCAGTTCCGGCAAGTCCTTCCTGGCCGTGGACAAGACCGGCTGTAAGTTGGGCTGACCCCCAGGCTTGCCCACTTCGTGTGGCCGCCAACCCCCTTGCAGGGGGCAACACCTGCGGCCCGGCCGAGCCGGTTCCTCGGTGTTCCTGGAAAGGGCCGCGCGCATGCGCCTGCACTCCGCCAATACCTTCATCTATGTCCGTCTACCTGCTACAGACCATCAACGGAATCGGCATCGGCATGCTGTATTTCCTGCTGGCGGTCGGCCTGTCCATCGTGTTCGGCCTGCTGCGCTTCGTGAACTTCGCGCACGGGGCCTTCTACCTGCTGGGCGCCTACCTCTGCTTCCAGGCCCTCCAATGGGGCATGAACTTCTGGCTGGCGCTGCTGCTTGTGCCGCTCTTCGTGGGCGCGCTGGGCTGGCTGGCCGAGAAGCTGCTGCTGCGCCGCGTGTACGCCAAGGCGCACGAGTTCCACATCCTCGTCACGGTGGGCCTCGCGCTCGCGGTGCAGGAGATGGTGATCGTGTTCTGGGGCCCGCTGGGCAACAGCGTCGCCACGCCCGATCTGCTGCAGGGCGTGGTCATGTGGGGCTCGTTCGTCTATCCGAAATACCGGCTCTTCGTGATCGGCTTCACCGCCGTGCTCGCGGTGCTGCTGTGGTGGGTGCTCGAGGGCACGCGCCTGGGCAGCGCGGTGCGCGCGGGCAGCGAATCGACGGAAATGGTGTCGCTGCTTGGCATCAACGTGTTCCGCGTGTTCAGCCTGGTGTTCGCGCTCGGCGCGGCCACGGCGGCGCTGGCGGGCGTGCTGGCCGCGCCGATCCGCGGCGCCGAGCCCTTCATGGGTGTCGAGGCGCTGGCCGTGGCCTTCGTTGTGGTGGTGATCGGCGGGCTCGGCAGCTTCGGTGGCGCGCTCGTGGGCGGCCTGCTTATCGGCATCGTGCAGAGCCTCATGAGCACCATCTGGCCGCCGGGCGCGAGCCTGATGGTGTACATCGCGATGGCGGCCGTGCTGCTGTTGCGCCCGCATGGCCTGCTCGGCCGCAAAGCATGAACGGACACGCCATGCCGAGAAAAATCACTTTCCTTCTGGCGCTCATCGCGGTGCTGGGCCTGCCGCTGGTGCTGAGCTCGGGCTCGCTCGCGAGCGAGGTGCTGATCTACGCGCTGGCCGCGCTGGGCTGCAACCTGCTGCTGGGCTACACCGGGCTGCTCTCCTTCGGGCAGGGCATCTTCTTCGGGCTGGGCAGCTACACCATCGCCATCCTGCTCACGCGGCTGAGCCTGCCGATGCCGCTCGCGCTGCTCGCCGCCGTGGCGATGGGCGCGCTGGGTGCTGCCGTGGTGGGCTGGGTTGCCATCCGCCAGCGCGGCACCTACTTCGTGATGCTCACGCTGGCCTTCGCGCAGATGTTCTATTTCATCGCCTACACCGCCACCGGCCTCACCGGCGGCGACAACGGCCTGCTCGACGTGCCGCGCCCCGGCTTCATGGACACGCCCTGGAAGTACTACGCCTTCGTGGCCGTGGTGTTCCTGGTCGCCTTCGGCCTGCTGCTGCGCGTGACCGATTCGGTCTTCGGCCGCACGCTGCTTGCAATCCGCGACAACGAGGACCGCGCCGCCGCGGTGGGCTACGACCTCAAGCGCTTCAAGCTGCTGGCCTTCGTCATCTCGGGCGCCGTCACCGGCCTGGCGGGCGGGCTGCACGCGATGATGACCGGCATCGCGCCTCTGTCGAACGCCGAGTACCACACGAGCGAGATGATCCTGGTCATCACCGTGATCGGCGGCACCGGCAACCTCTTCGCCTCGGTGCTGGGCTCGGCCTTCTACGTGCTGCTGGCCGACTGGCTCTCCACGCTGTGGCCGCGCTGGCTGCTGCTGCTGGGGCTGCTGCTGATCGGCGTGAGCATCGGCATGCAGCGCGGGCTCTGGGGGCTGGGCGAGAGCGCGCGGAAGCGCATCTTCCGCAAGGCGCCGGCCGACCCTGTCTCGCCTGCCGCCCAAGGAGAAAAAGCATGAGCGACGTTCTCATCGAAGCCGTAGGCGTCACCAAGCACTACGGCAAGTTCGCGGCGCTCGGCGGGGTCGACCTGAAGATCCGGCGCAACACGGTGCATTCGGTGATCGGCCCCAACGGCGCGGGCAAGACCACGCTGTTCCACATGCTCACCGGCACCGGCATGACCACCGGCGGACGCATCCTGTTCGACGGCCACGACGTGACGCGCGAGCCCGACCACAAGCGCGTGCAGCGCGGCATGGCACGTTCCTTCCAGGTCACCGCGCTGTTCCTGAGCCTTCCGGTGCGTGAGAACCTGCGCGTGGCGGCGCAGGGCGTTTCGCCGCGCCAGGCCATGAACTGCTGGCGCGCGCCGGTCGGCGAACTGGCCTGCACCCAAATCGTCGACGAAGTGCTGCAGCGCATCGGGCTGGAGCGGCTGGCGAACACGCCGGCCGCCGAGCTCTCGCACGGCCAGCAGCGCCGGCTCGAAGTGGGCATGGCGCTTGCGGCGAGGCCGAAGGCGATCTTCCTCGACGAGCCGACATCGGGCATGGGCATCGACGACCTCGACGACATGAAGCAGCTGATCCGCGGCCTGCGCGACGCGCACACCGTGGTCCTCATCGAGCACAACATGAACATCGTGATGGACATCTCCGACACCGTGACCGTGATGCAGCTGGGCCGCGTGCTGGCCGAGGGGCTTCCGGGCGACATCCGCGCCGACGCGCGCGTGCGCACTGCGTACCTCGGCAACATGATCACGGGAGGCAAGGCATGAACATCCTCGAAGTCGAGAAGCTGCATGCCCACTACGGCAAGAGCCATGTGCTGCAGGGCGTGTCGATGACCGTGGGCGAGGCCGAGCTGGTCACGCTGCTGGGGCGCAACGGCGCCGGCAAGTCGACCACGCTCAAGAGCATTGCCGGCGCGGTCACGCCGACGAGCGGGCGCGTGCGCTTCCAGGGCGCCGACATCGCGGGCATGCCGGCGCACCGCATCGCCACGCGCGGCGTGTGCCTGGTGCCGGAGCACCGGGGCATCTTCAAGCTGCTGACGGTGGAAGAGAACCTGCTGCTCGGCCTGCGCCGCCAGTCGCCCTGGCAGCTGGACGACATCTACCGCATCTTCCCGCGCCTGAAGGAACGCCGGCGCAACGGCGGCGGGCAGCTCTCGGGCGGCGAGCAGCAGATGCTGGCCATCGGCCGGGCGCTGATGAATCACCCGCGCCTGCTGATCCTCGACGAGCCGGTCGAGGGCCTGGCGCCGGTGATCGTGGAAGAGATCGTCGCGCAGCTCAAGACCATCAAGGCCGCCGGCGTGGCGATCCTGCTGGTCGAGCAGAACCTGGAAGTCTGCGTGCAGCTGGCCGACCGCCACTACATCGTGGAGCAGGGCGTGATCGTGCACGAGGCCGGCAACGCGGCCTTCATGGCCGATCACGAAGTGAAAGACCGCTATCTGGGCGTGGGCCTCGCCTGAGGGCCCGTCGCATCAACCGTTTTCAAAAGCCATGAAGAACTCTCACAACGAACTCCGCATTGACGGCCGCCGGCTCTGGAACTCGCTGATGGAACTGGCGAAGCTCGGCGCCACCGAGAAAGGCGGCGTCTGCCGCATCGCGCTGACCGACCTCGACCGCCAGGGCCGCGACCTGTTCTCGCGCTGGGCGCGCGAGGCGGGCTGCGAGGTGCGCGTGGACGCCATCGGCAACATCTTCGCGCGCCGTGCCGGGCGCAACGACGCGCTGCCGCCCGTCTCCACGGGCAGCCACATCGACACGCAGCCCACGGGCGGCAAGTTCGACGGCAACTACGGCGTGCTCGCCGGGCTGGAGGTGATCCGCACCCTGAACGACGCCGGGGTTCAGACCGAAGCGCCGCTCGAGGTGGCGGTGTGGACCAACGAGGAAGGCTCGCGCTTCGTGCCGGTGATGATGGGCTCGGGTGTGTTCGCCGGCGCCTTCACGCTGGAGCATGCGCTGGCGCAGCGCGACAACGACGGCATCAGCGTCTCCGACGCTCTGGCTGCCATCGGCTATGCGGGCAGCGCATCCGTCTCGGCGGCAGCGTCGCCCGTGGGCGCGTACTTCGAGGCGCACATCGAGCAGGGCCCGGTGCTCGAAGCCAGCGAGCGCGTCATCGGCGTGGTCGAGGGCGCGCTGGGCCAGCGCTGGTACGACGTGGTGGTGCAGGGCATGGAAGCCCATGCCGGCCCCACGCCGATGGCGCTGCGCAAGGACGCGCTGCTGGCCGCCTCCGAACTCGTGATCGAGGTCAACCGCATCGCGCTGGCCCATGCGCCGCATGCGCGCGGCACCGTCGGCTGGATCGACGCGTACCCGAACTCGCGCAACGTGATCCCGGGCCGGGTGAAGCTCAGCGTCGACCTGCGCGCGGCCGACGACACGGTGCTGTCGGCGCTGGACGCCGCGCTCAAGGAAACCGTGCAGCGCATCGCCGCGAAGGCCAGGGTCGAGATGTCGGTGGAGCAGGTCGTGTACTTCCCGCCGCAGCCCTTCACTCCCGGGCTGGTGTCGGCCGTGCGCGATGCCGCGCAGGCGCAGGGCCTGAGCTGGATGAACGTGATCAGCGGCGCGGGCCACGACGCGGTGTATCTTGCGCGCGTCTGCCCCACGGCGATGATCTTCGTGCCCTGCCGCGACGGCATCAGCCACAACGAGATAGAGGACGCGCAGCCCGATCACCTGGAGGCCGGCTGCAACGTGCTGCTGCAGGCGATGCTGCGCAGCGCGGGAGTGGCGCAATGAAGGTGCTGATCGCGCGTCTGAACCACGAGACCAATACCTTCTCGCCCGTGCCCACGCCGCTCTCGGCCTTCGGGCCCGACGGCCCGACCTTCGGCGAACAGGCCTACCGCGACAACAAGGGCATGCGCACCGCGATGTCGGCCTTCATCGACCTTGCCGAAGCGGCGGGCGCGACGGTGGTCACGCCGGTGTCGGCCTCGGCCAACCCGAGCGGGCCGGTCGACGCGCAGGCCTACACGCAGCTGACGCAATGCATCGTCGGTGCGGCCCCGGGCTGCGACGCCATCCTGCTCGACCTGCACGGCGCGATGGTCGCGCACAACAGCGCCGACGGCGAAGGCGACCTGCTGGTGCGCCTTCGTGCGGCGGCGCCGGGCGTGCCCATCGGCGTGGCGCTCGACCTGCATGCCAACGTCACACCAGCGATGGTGGAGAACGCGGACGTGATCGTCGGCTTCAAGACCTACCCGCACGTCGACATGTACGAAACCGGCGAGCATGCCGGGCGGCTGCTCTTCGACATGCTCGCAGGGCGCAGCAGGCCGCACATGCGCTGGCACCGGCTGCCGCTGATGGCGCACACGCTGCGCAGCGCCTCCTTCACCGGCGCGATGAAGCAGGCCATCGAGGCGGCGCGCGAAGCCGAAAAGGCGGAGTCGCTGGCGGTGTCGATCCTCGCGGGCTTCTCGCTGTCGGACATCGAGGCGCCATGCATGAGCGTGATCGCCGTCGATGCGCATTCGTCCGAACGCGCGCAGGCCACGGCCGACCGCATCGCGGCGCAGATGTGGGCACAGCGCGAGTCCTTCGTCTACCGCAGCGAGCCGCTGGCGGAGTCGGTCGCGCGTGCGAAGCTGATTGCCGAGAGCGCGACGCGCCCGGTGCTGCTGCTCGACCATGGCGACAACTGCATGTCGGGCGGAAGCTGCGACACCATGGACGTGCTGCAGGAAGCGCTGGCGCAGGGGCTGCACGGCATCGGCGTCGGTCCGCTGTGCGACCCCGAGGCGGTGGCGCAGCTCGTCGCGGCCGGCGAGGGCGCGCAGGTGACGGTGGCGCTGGGCAACAAGGTCTCGCTCGCGGGCATCGGGCTGGAGAAAACACCGGTGCTGCTGACGGGCACGGTGCGCACCATCTCCAACGGCGAGTACGTCATCACCGGCCCTACCTACACCGGCCAGCGCAGCAGCATGGGCCGCACGGTGCTCTTCGACATCGGCGCGGCGCGCATCGTGGTGACCGAGCGCACGCAGGAGCCGTGGGACATCGGCGTCTTCGAGTGCGTGGGGCTCGATCCGCGAAAGGAACGCTTTCTGCTGCTCAAGTCGCGCATGTACTGCCGGCCGGTGTTCGAGCCGCTCTCCGCCGCGCTGGTGGAGTGCGACAGCCCCGGTGTCACCAGTTCGGACTACAGCCTGTTCCCGTTCGGCAAGGTGCACCGGCCGGTCTTTCCCCTCGACGCCATGTGATCGCGAGGAGCTGTGGGGGAGGGGGCCTCCGGCAGCCGCATTCCATGACCCGAGAGGTCATCGACCCGGATCGCGTGCGGCGCGACCATTCCTTCACCCCGCGATGTTGCGGGCCGGAAACCACCAAAGGAATGGTCACCATGAACACCGCTGCACACGATGCCACCACCATTGCCCAACGCTACATCGCTGTCTGGAACGAGACCGACGCGGCCCGCCGCGCCGCGCTGATCGAGGCCGGCTGGACCGCCGACGCGCATTACGTCGACCCGATCGCGCAGGCCAGCGGGCACGAGCAGATCAGCGCGCTGGTCGGCGCGGTTCACCAGCGCTACCCGGGCTTCCGCTTCAACCTGCTGGGCAAGGCCGATTCGCACGGCGACCATCTGCGCTTCTCGTGGACGCTGGGACCGAGCGGTGCCGAAGACCTGATCCAGGGTACCGACTTCGCGCAGGTCGACGCAGGCAAGCTGCGTTCGGTGACGGGCTTCCTGGACAAGGTGCCGGTCGGCGCCTGAACGAAGGCTGAACGGCCGGGGCCTGCTTCAGTCCGGAGCCCCGGCAGGCCGCCCGCGCCACAGCTTACGGTAGACGGTCGCCCGGCTGATGCCCAATGTGCGCGCGGCCTCCGCCACGTTGCCGCGCGCATCGGCCACCGCCTTGCGGATCAGCGCGGTCTCCACGTCGCGCAGCCTCGGCCGGCTGTCGGTGGAAAGGGAGGTGGCGGACGGGCCTTTGCTGCCGCCGCGCCGCGGCCGCACCTGCACCCGCAGGCCGGACCACAGCGGCACCTCGAGCACGGCGTCGCCGCGGCGGGCCGCGTCGAACATCATGTGAAGTGGCAGGGCGAACAGGTCGTTGAAGTTCAGGGCGTGCTCGCTGCGCGACAGCGGCTGGTGCAGCATCTGACGTGCCGCCGCGTTGGCGCCCGTCACGTTGCCCACGGCGTCGATGCACAGCAGCCCCTCGGTGGCCTCGCCGCCCGAACTGCCCGGCCAGGCCAGGTGCAGCAGCAGCTCGCAGGGCTCGCGCATCACCAGCATGTTCTCTATGTTGCGCGCCGACAGGGTCGCCAGGTGGCGCAGCTCGGGGCGCTCCACCACGTGCACTCCGGTCAGGTCGAGCATGCCGATGCAGTCGCCCCGGGGACCGAAGAGCG
Source organism: Variovorax sp. 350MFTsu5.1 (assembly GCF_048302515.1). Classification (NCBI taxonomy): domain Bacteria; kingdom Pseudomonadati; phylum Pseudomonadota; class Betaproteobacteria; order Burkholderiales; family Comamonadaceae; genus Variovorax; species Variovorax sp. 350MFTsu5.1. The sequence continues at coordinate 2,038,691 of NZ_CP157620.1, forward strand.
GGGCTCCGGCGCAGCTGTAGACGCTGGTGTCGTCGAAGAAGTGCTCGCCGCGGTGCAGCCATACCGATTCCTGCTCGGCCAGCGCCGTGCCGATGGCGCTGGTGCCGATGGCGCGCTCCGAAAGATCGACGCCGATGCGGGCGATATCGCGCGCGTAGCGGCTCGCCGCATCGGTGCCGTCGGGCAGGTTGCCCACGTCGACCACGATGCCCTGGGCATCGGTGAGAACGGCGAAATAGCGGGTGTCGGCGATGGCGCGGGAGAGCTGCTCTATCACCGGCCGGGCCGCGGCGACGAGCGCCCGGTTGCGCTCGACGATGTCGATGCTGGCCGAGCGGCTCACCGGATCGAAGTTGACGCGCTGCTGCGGCTGGCGGCCGGCCTCGATGCAGCGCTGCCAGGAGCGGGTGATCCACGAGTCGATGCAGGCGGCGCCGCGTGCGCGGGGCGCCGGCTCGCCTTCGATCAGTTCGCGGCGGGCTTGGGCAATTGCCAGGGAACGCTCAGGCGGCTGCGAAACGATTGATACAGACATCGTGGTTTTTCGCGCATGTATGCAGGCTTTTCCTGGCCCGCCGGATGGCAAGCTGTTTCATTTTGAGAATTTCGCGCGCTCTGTGCAAGTGTCAAGGGTTTTGCCTAGGATAGTGCCAAAGGTCGGCATCCAAGATGCTTTCGCTGAAACAGCCATCACCTTTTACGGAGACAGCCAAATGCAGGTCGCTTTCAAGGTCAACGGCCGCCAGGTCACGGTCGACGCTCCTCCCAACACCTTCCTCGTACACGCTCTGCGCGAGCATCTCCATCTCACCGGAACCCACGTCGGCTGCGACACCGCCCAGTGCGGCGCCTGCACCGTCCATGTGAACGGCCGGGCCGTCAAGTCGTGCAACGTGCTGGTGGCCCAGGCCGCCGGCGCCGACATCACCACCATCGAGGGCATCGCCGAGGCCGACGGCACCATGCATCCCATGCAGGCGGCCTTCAAGGAGTGCCACGGCCTGCAGTGCGGGTTCTGCACCCCGGGCATGGTCATGAGCGCCATCGACCTGTGCACCCACCACCCCAAGTCGAGCGAATCCGAGATCCGCGAACTGCTCGACGGAAACCTGTGCCGCTGCACGGGCTACCAGAACATCGTCAAGGCAGTGAAGATGGGCGGCGAGGCCATGGCCTCGGGCACTCCCGTCAAGGCAACGGCCGCGGCCTGAGGAGAGCGACATGGGCGCTTCCGATTTCTCGAACCTGCCGCACATCGGCGAGGCGGTCCGCCGCAAGGAGGACTACCGCTTCCTCACCGGCGCGGGCAACTACACCGACGACATCACGCTGGCCAACCAGAGCCATGCGGTCTTCGTGCGCTCGCCGCACGCGCACGCCCTCATCAAGTCGGTCGACACCGCCCAGGCGCTGAAGATGCCCGGCGTGGTCGGCATCTTCAGCGGCAAGGACATCGAGGGAAAGATGGGCGGGCTGCCCTGCGGCTGGCTCATCAACAACCCCGACGGCACCCCGATGAAGGAGCCGATGCACCCGATCCTCGCGATCAGGAAGGTGCGCTACGTCGGCGACCACGTGGCCATGGTGGTGGCCGAGACGGTCGAGCAGGCGAGGAACGCCGCCGAGGCGGTGGTGGTCGACTACGAGGTGCTGCCCGCGCTGGTGAGCGTGGCCGACGCCGCGAAGAAGTCCGGTGGCGTCACGCTGCACGACGAAGCCCCCGACAACCAGTGCTACAAGTGGGCGCTGGGCGACAAGGCGGCGGTCGACGCGGTGTTTGCCAGCGCCGCGCACGTGACGAAGCTCGACCTGGTCAACAACCGGCTGGTGCCCAACCCCATCGAGCCGCGCGTGGCCATCGGCAGCTACAACCGCGCGGGCGACGACTACACGCTCTACGTCTCCAACCAGAACCCGCATGTCGAGCGCCTGCTGATGACGGCCTTCGTGCTGGGCCTGCCCGAGCACAAGGTGCGCGTGATCGCGCCCGATGTGGGCGGCGGCTTCGGCTCCAAGATCTTCCTGTACGCCGAGGACGTGTGCCTGACCTGGGCCGCCAGGCAGCTCAACCGCAACATCAAGTGGACGGCCGACCGTTCGGAGTGTTTCCTCTCCGACGCCCATGGCCGCGACCACGTGAGCCACGCCGAGATGGCGATGGACAAGGATGGCAAGTTCCTCGCGCTGCGCGTGCATACCGATGCCAACCTCGGCGCCTACCTGTCGACCTTCTCGACGGCGGTGCCGACCATCCTCTATGCCACGCTGCTGGCTGGCCAGTACACCACGCCGCAGATCTACGTCGAGGTGGACGCCTGGTTCACCAATACCGCGCCAGTCGATGCCTACCGCGGGGCCGGGCGGCCCGAGGCGACCTACCTGCTGGAGCGGCTGGTCTCGCGCTGTGCCTGGGAGATGAACCTGGGGCAGGACGAGATCCGCAAGCGCAACTTCATCACCGCCTTCCCGTACCAGACGCCGGTGGCGCTGCAGTACGACACCGGCGACTTCCACGCCTGCATGGACAAGGCCCGCGTGCTCGCCGAGGTCGACGGCTACGCCGCGCGCAAGACGGCCAGCGAGGCCAAGGGCAAGCTGCGCGGCATCGGGTATTCGAGCTACATCGAGGCCTGCGGCATCGCTCCGTCGAACATCGCGGGCGCACTCGGTGCGCGAGCGGGCCTGTTCGAATGCGGCGAGATCCGCGTGCACCCCACCGGCAGCGTGACGGTGTTCACCGGCTCGCACAGCCACGGCCAGGGCCACGAGACCACTTTCGCGCAGGTGGTGGCGGCGCGGCTGGGCATTCCGGTCGAGAACGTCGACGTGGTGCACGGCGACACCGGCCGCGTGCCCTTCGGCATGGGCACCTACGGCTCGCGCTCCATTTCGGTGGGCGGCGCGGCCATCATGAAGGCGCTCGACAAGATCGAGACCAAGGCCCGCAAGATCGCCGCGCACCTTATGGAGGCGAGCGACGCCGACATCGAGTTCGCCAACGGCGAGTTCACGGTGAAGGGCACCGACAAGAAGATCCCGTTCGGCCAGGTGGCGCTGACTGCCTACGTGCCGCACAACTACCCGCTCGACAAACTCGAGCCCGGCCTGAACGAAACCGCCTTCTACGACCCGACCAACTTCACATTCCCGGGCGGCACCTACATCTGCGAGGTCGAGGTCGACAAGCAGACCGGCGAGGTGCGCGTGGACCGCTTCACCGCGGTGGACGACTTCGGCACCATCATCAACCCGATGATCGTCGAGGGCCAGGTGCACGGCGGGCTGGTGCAGGGCATCGGCCAGGCGCTGCTGGAGAACTGCGTCTACGACAACGAGACCGGCCAGCTGCTCACCGGCAGCTTCATGGACTACGCGATGCCGCGCGCCGGCGACTTCCCGCAGTTCAAGCTCGACACCGTGTGCACCCCGTGCACGCACAACCCGCTGGGCACCAAGGGCTGCGGCGAGGCGGGGGCCATCGGCTCGCCGCCGGCCGTGATCAATGCCGTGCTCGATGCGCTGGCGCCGCTGGGCGTCAAGGATTTCGACATGCCCGCTTCCCCCGCCCGCGTGTGGGAGGCGATGCAGTCCGCAGCCGCCAAACCCTGAACCAAGAACGAATAAAGAAGGAATCACACCATGTATGCCTTCACACTCGAACGGCCCGACTCGGTGGCCGACGCGGCACGACTCGTGGCCGCCGGCGCCAAGCCGCTGGCCGGCGGACAGACCCTGCTGGCCTCGATGAAGCTGCGGCTTTCCGCACCCGAGCAGCTCGTGGACCTGAGCGGCATCAAGGAGCTCACCGGCATTACGAAGAACGGTAACGCCATCACCGTCGGCGCCATGTCGCGCCACCTCGACGTGGCGAACAACGCCGACGTGAAGGCCGCCTACCCGGCGCTGGCCGACCTGGCCTCGCGCATCGGCGACCGTCAGGTGCGCGCGATGGGCACCATCGGCGGCTCGGTGGCCAACAACGACCCGGCAGCGTGCTACCCCAGCGCGGTGCTGGCCTCGGGCGCGACCATCGTCACTTCCAGGCGAGAGATCGCAGCCGACGACTTCTTCCTCGGCCTCTTCACCACGGCGCTGGAAGACGGCGAGCTGATCACCGCGATCCGCTTCCCGATTCCGAAGCGCGCCGTGTACGAGAAGCTGCGCCAGAAGGCATCGAACTTCCCGCTGGTCGGCGTGTTCCTCGCGCAGTACGACAGCGGCGTGCGCGTGGCGGTCACCGGCGCGGGCAACGGCGTGTTCCGCCATGCCGGGCTGGAAGACGCGCTCAACAAGAGCTTCACCGCTGCCGCAGCGGCTGCAGTGAAGATCGACGCGAGCGATCTCAACAGCGACCTGCATGCCTCGGCCGCGTATCGCGCGAACCTGATCAGCGTGCTGACGCAAAGGGCCGTGACCAAGGCGCTGGGCTGACGAAATCGGATTGCCGAACGCAGAAGTCGCAAAGCTCTCGCGGAAGTCGCGAAAGAAGACCAGAAAAGATCGAATCTGGTTTCTTCTGCGACCTCTGCGTGGTTTTTGTATTCCTTCTGCGTTCGGCTGTCCGCTCCCGAATGCAGCGGCCCCTGCATTACCCTAGGCCATGATCTTCCCCAGCATCGACACCCTCTCCGCCGGACTCATGGAGGCCGGCTACTTCGCCGACCGGCGCCTGGCCACGGCCGTGTTCCTTGCGCTCAAGCTGCAGCGTCCGCTGCTGCTCGAAGGCGAGCCCGGCGTCGGCAAGACCGAGCTGGCGAAGGCGCTGTCGGTCGCGCTGGGCCGCGAACTGCTGCGCCTGCAGTGCTACGACGGCCTGGAGCAGCGCGAGGCGCTCTACGAATGGAACTACGCGGCGCAGCTGCTGCACATGCGCGCGGCCGAGGCCACTGGCGCGGCCCGTGACGTGGAAGCCGAGGTCTACCAGCCGCACTACCTGATCCGCCGCCCGCTGCTGCAGGCGCTGCAGACGCCGCTGCCCGGCGCCGTGCTGTTGATCGACGAGGTAGACCGCGCCGACGAGCCTTTCGAGGCCTTCCTGCTTGAGTATCTGGGCGAGTACCAGGTCAGCATTCCCGAGCTGGGCACCGTGCGCGCGGTGGTGCCGCCCGTCACCATCCTCACAAGCAATCGCACGCGCGAGCTCAACGACGCGGTCAAGCGCCGCTGCCTCTACCACTGGCTCGACTACCCCGAGCGCGAACGCGAACTGGCCATCGTGCGCGCGCAGGTGCCGCAAGCTGGCGAGAAGCTGTCGGCCCAGGTGGCGGCCTTCGTCGCACGGCTGCGCGAGACGCCCTTCGCCAATGCCTTCCAGCGTGCGCCGGGCATCGCCGAGAGCGTCGAATGGGCGAGGGCGCTGATCGCGCTCGACACGGTGGAGCTCGATCCCGAAGTGGTGGTCGACACCGCCGGCATCCTCTTCAAGCAGCGCGACGACGTGGCCGCGCTTACGCAGGAGCTGGCGTCGGACCTGCTCAAGCCCGAGGCGTGATCGACCGATGGCCAGCACCGGCGTCCAGCAACTCGGCGACGTCCGCAGCGGCAAGCTCGCGGGCAACATCGCCGCCTTCGGCCGGGCGCTGCGCCGGGCGGGTGTTCGCACCGACGCCATGCGCATTGCGCTGGCGGCAGAGGCCGCCACGCTGGTGGGCGTCGAAGACAAGCTCGACCTGAGCGCGGCCATGGAGGCGGTGATGGTCAGCCGCGAGCAGGACCGCATGGTGTTCCGCGAACTCTTCGACGCATGGTTCCGCGACCCGGAGCTGGCCAACAAGCTGCTCGCCCAGATGCTGCCGAGCGCCGAAGGCAAGGCCGAGCCGTCGAAGCGGCGCCCGCGCGTGCGCGAAGCCCTCAGTGCGCCGCGCGCACTCGCCAAGCCTGTGGAGCCGGCCAGGCCCGATCGCGAGATCGAATTCGATGCCGCCATGACGTCCAGCGACCGGCAGCGCCTGCAGCATGCCGACTTCAACGCGCTCGGCGCCGCCGAATACCGGCTGGTGGAGCGGCTCGCGCGCGACATCCGCCTGCCCATTCCCGAGCTGCCGTCGCGCCGCCTGCGGCCTGCCGGCGATGCGGGCCGCCAGCATGCGCGCATGCACTGGCCGGGCGTGCTGCACGAGGCGGCGCGCACGGGCGGTGAGATCCTGCGCCTGCCACGTCTGGCCCGGCGCGAGCGGCCGTTGCCGCTGCTGGTGCTGGTCGATGTCTCGGGCTCGATGGAGCGCTATGCGCGCCTGCTGCTGGCCTTTCTGCATGCCGCAACGCGGCGTGCCGGCCGCCGCGACGTGTTTGCCTTCGGCACCCGGCTGACCGACCTGACGCCTGCCTTCCGGCTGGCCGACACCGACGCGATGCTGGGCGCCGCCAGCCTCGCCATCGACGATTTCGCCGGCGGCACGCGCTTCGGCGCCTCGCTGGCCGAGCTGCGCCGCGCCCACGCCCGCCGGCTGACCGGCCGCCGCACGCTGGTGCTGGTGATCAGCGACGGCCTGGACACCGGCGAGCCCTCCGTGCTGGAGCATGAGCTGCTGTGGCTCAAGCGCCATTCGCGCCGCCTGCTGTGGCTCAACCCGCTGCTGCGCTTCGAGGGCTACGCCCCTCTGGCGCGTGGGGCCGCCGTATTGCACCGGCAAGCGGACGCGATGCTGGCGGTTCACAATCTCAGCGCACTCGAACAGCTCGCAGCGAGCCTGGCCGCCCTGATGCGGTCCGGCCGCTAGCGGCGCCGGGAAGGAAGACAAAGGAAACCCACCATGGAAATGCTCGGAAACCGACGCCTGGGCGTCACCCAACAACAGGCCTGGGACGCGCTCAACGACCCCGAAACGCTGAAGAAGTGCATCCCCGGCTGCGACAAGTTCGAGTTGGTGGGCGACAACCAGTACAGCGTCGCGCTCGCGGTCAAGATCGGCCCGGTCTCGGCCAAGTTCAACGGAAAGGTGCTGCTGTCCGACATCGTGGCGCCCGACGGCTACAAGCTCACCTTCGAGGGGCAGGGCGGCGTGGCAGGCTTCGCGAAGGGATCTTCGAGCGTCACGCTCAAGCCGCTCGCCACCGAAGCGGCGGCCTCCCCTGCGGGTGATGCCACCGCGCACGAGGCCGGTGCGGCAACTCCACCAGCCGCCACGTCCGCAGGCTGCGAACTCGACTACACCGTGCAGGCCCAGGTCGGCGGCAAGATCGCCCAATTGGGCCAGCGCCTGATCGATGGCGCTGCCAAGTCCACAGCCGACGATTTCTTCAAGCGCTTCGAAGCCGAGATGCAGAGCCGCTACGGTCCTCCCCCGGCGGCCGCCGCTGAAGGCACCGAGGCGCCTGCCGAGAAGAGCGGGATGATGTCCGGCCTCATGAAGAAGATCGGCCTCGGCAAGAAGGACGACAAGGACGCGCCCTCCGCACCCGGCGGCGACCCGGCCTGAACCCGGGCTGCAGCGACATGGAAAACCTCGACGTCATGGTGCTTCGCACGCTGCGCGACTGGCGGCGTGCCGGCAAGCGCGCGCTGCTGGCGACGGTGGTGCGCACCTGGGGCTCGTCGCCCCGGCCGGTGGGCTCGATCATGGCCCTGGCGGAAGACGGCGCGGTGGTGGGCTCGGTCTCCGGCGGCTGCATCGAGGACGACCTCATCGCGCGCTACAGCCATGCCCACGGCAAGGCCGAAGACGTGCCGCTGGGCGCGCCTCCGGCCCTGGTGAAGTACGGCATCACCGCCGACGAGGCGCACCGATTCGGGCTGCCCTGCGGCGGCACGCTGGAGCTGCTGCTCGAATACGCTCCCGACGCCGGCTCGCTCGAGCTGCTGGTGGCGCAGCTGGAGCAGGGCAAGCTCATGCAGCGCACCGTGACGCTCGCCACCGGCGCGGTGCGCATCGCCGAGGCGACCGCGCCCGACGAGCTCGCGGTGAACGACACCGAACTGACGAACACCTTCGGCCCCGAATACCGCATGCTGCTGATCGGCGCCGGCCAGCTCGCCGAGTACCTCGCCACCATGGCCAAGTTCAGCGGCTTCGCGGTGACCTTGTGCGACCCGCGCGCCGAGTACCGCACCGCATGGTCGCTGCCCGGCGTGCACATCACGACCGAGATGCCCGATGACGCCGTGATTGCCTTCAGGCCCGACCGCCGCAGTTGCGTGGTCGCGCTCACGCACGACCCGAAGCTCGACGACCTCGCGCTGCTGGAGGCGCTGCAAAGCGAGGCCTTCTATGTCGGCGCCATCGGCTCGCGGCGCAATGCCGACGCCCGGCGCGACCGCATGATCGAGCACTTCGACCAGACCGAGGAATCGCTCGCGCGGCTGCGCGGGCCCATCGGCATCTACATCGGCAGCAAGACGCCGCCGGAGATCGCGGTGAGCGTGATGGCGGAGATCCTCGCGGTGAAGAACGCGGTGACGCTGCCGCGCGAGGTCGAGGTGGCGCGCGCCAAGGAGATGCAGCAGCTGCTGCCGACCTGAGGCGTCCGGCCCGGCCAGCCGCTCAGCCGTGGTAAGGCGGGATCGGCCCCTGGTCCGAAGGCGCGGGCGGCGGCACCTCGCCGTGCTTCTGCCGCTCGCGGAACAGCGCGGCGCGCATCAGGAAGATGGTGGTGACCGGCGTGGTGAGCGCCACGAACAGCACGATCAGCACCGCGTGCATGAAGAGGCTGTGGCCCTGCGCCGAGAAGTAGACGATGGTGGCGACCGTCATCGACCACACGCCGCCGGTGGCGCCCAGCGTGGGCGCGTGGATGCGGCGGAAGAAAGTGGGCAGGCGCACCAGCCCGAAGGAGCCGATCGCGGCGAAGGCAGCGCCCAGCACCGCGAAGACCGCGGTGACGATCTCGGCCCAAAGCGGCAGCGGACCCGCGATGAAGTCGTTCATTCGATCACCTCCCCGCGCAGCAGGAACTTGGCCATCGCCGTGGAGCTGACGAAGCCGAAGAGCGCGATCAGCATCGCGGCGGCGAAGTAGACGTCGCTCGCGTAGACGATGCCCAGCACGAGCATCATCAGCATGCCGTTGATGTAGAGGCAGTCCAGCGCCATCACGCGGTCTTGCGCGGAAGGGCCGATCAAAAGGCGCGCGACGGCGCACAGCATCGCCACCGCCAGCAGGAACAGCGCGAACTTGAGCGACCAGAAAAGGATGGGCGTCATGATTCGAAGATCTCCATCAGCGGACGTTCGTAGCGGCTCTTGATCTGCGCGATGAAGGCGGCTTCGTCGTCGAGATCGAACACGTGGATCAGCAGGGTGCTGCGGTCGAAGGCCACCTCGCCCCAGGCGGTGCCGGGCGTCAGGCACATGATCATCGAGAGCACAGCGAGGCCGTTGGGGTCGCGCATGTCCAGCGGTATGCGCAGGAAGCTTGCCTGGATGTTCTCGCTGCGGCGCGTGAGCAGCGCACGCGCCACCGCGAACACCGACACCGACATGTCGTAGAGCACGACGCCGCACAGCCGCAGCGCCACCCCCGGCCGGCGCATGCGCACCGTGGCCGGCCGCAGGCCCTTGGTCAGCAGCGGCACGGCAATGGCGAGCAGCACGCCCGACAGCAGGGTGCTCGCCTCGAGCGACTGGTTGAGCAGCAGCCAGATGACGAACAGTGCGAGCGACAGCGGCGGGGAGGGGATCAGGCGTTTCATTGCGCGCCTGCCTTTCCTTCGGCATTTGCTTCGGTCTTTGCGGCGGGCGCCGGGTTCGGCACCTGCCGCGCCTCCATCACCGCTGCGCGGTAGGCCGTGGGCGTGCGCAGGCCCTCGGCGGTGGCCTGCGCGTGGCGCAGCACCGGCTCTGCCCAGACCGTGAGCGCGATGCAAGCGACGATGAGGCCGGCCACCGGCAGCACTTCGAGCGCGGGCAGCGATGGCAGGTTGCCGTGCGGCTGGGTCCAGAAATGGCGGATGCCGGTGCGGCTCAGCGCGATCAGCGCGAGGAAGCCCGAGGCGATCAGCAGCACCAGGAAGGTCCAGCCGGCGGTGCCGATGGCGCCGCCGCTGTTCATCAGGCCCGAGAGCATCGCGAACTTGCCGACGAAGCCCGACAGCGGCGGCAGGCCGGTGAGCAGCAGCGTGCAGATCATGAAGCTCAGGCCGAGGAAGGCAACGCCCGCCGGTATGGCGCGGCCGTAGAGCGCCTGCGCGTCGTCGTCGAGGTTCACGTCGCTCAGCGCGCTCAGGTCTTCGGCCAGGAAAGGCGCGGTGCCCGCGACCTCGTGCGGCGCCACGCTCATGCCGGCGTTGCGCCAGCGCTCGATCATGTCGGTCAGCAGGAAGAAGGCGCTCACCGCGAGCGTGGAGCTCAGCAGGTAGAAGAGCGCGCCGGCCCACACGGCCGGCTGCCCCAGGCCCACCGCGGCGAGAAGCGTGCCGGCCGACATCAGCACGCTGAAGCCCGCGAGGTTGGACAGCCGCTGCGTGCCGAGGATGCCCAGGGCCGCCACGAAGAGCGTGGCGATGCCCGCGCCCACCAGCACCGGCTGGCCGAAGGCGGCCGAGGCGCCGGTATCGGGCGCGAAGAGCACCGTCCAGAGGCGCAGCACGGTGTAGACGCCCAGCTTGGTCAGCAGCGCGAACACCGCGCCTACCGGCGACACCGCGGCGCTGTAGGCCGGCACCAGCCAGAAGTTCAGGGGCCAGGCGCCCGCCTTGGCGAAGAAGGCGGTGAAGAGGATGGCCGTGGCTGCGTGCACCAGCCCGCGGTCGCCCGGCGAGAGCTCGGCGATGCGCAGCCCCAGGTCGGCCATGTTGAGCGTGCCGGTCACGCCGTAGAGGATGGCCGCGCCGATCAGGAACAGCGAAGAGGCCGCGAGGTTGATTGCGATGTAGTGCAGCCCCGCCTGCACCCGCAGCCGCCCCGAGCCGTGCAGCAGCAGGCCGTAGGAGGCCGCGAGCATCACCTCGAAGAACACGAACAGGTTGAACAGGTCGCCCGTGAGGAAGGCACCGTTCAGGCCCATGAGCTGCAGCTGCAGCAGCGGATGGAAGTGCACGCCCGCGCGGTCCCAGCGCGAGGTGGAGTAGATCGACGCGGCGAAGGCGATCACGCCGGTGAGCGCCACCATCATGGTCGAGAGCCGGTCGGCCACCAGCACGATGCCGAAGGGCGCGCGCCAGTTGCCCGGCAGGTAGACGCCGATGGAGCCGGGGCCGCCGCCGGTGTCGGGCGCGTTCACCCAGCGCAGCAGCGCCAGCGCGGCCAGCAGGCCGACCAGGCCCGAGACCACGCTCAGCGCCGACTTGGCGCGCCGGCGGTTCTCGCCCAGCAGCAGCATGAGCGCGGCCGTGAGCATGGGCACGAGGATCGGCACCGCCACCAGGTGCGGCATGCTGAACTCCAGCAGCTGATCGAGCAGATGAAAGACCTCTTTCACTCCGCCTCCTGCCGTTCTTCACCGTCCACGTGGTCGGTGCCGGTGAGGCCGCGCGAGGCGAGCATCACGACGAGGAAGAGCGCCGTCATCGCGAAGCCGATCACGATTGCGGTGAGCACCAGCGCCTGCGGCATCGGGTCGGCCGTGTTGGCCAGCGTGGCAGTGAGGCCCTTGATGAGCACCGGCTCGCTGTCGACCTTGAGCCGGCCCATGCTGAAGATGAACAGGTTGACCGCGTAAGAGATCAGCGTCAAGCCCATGATGACCTGGAAGGTGCGCGGGCGCAGCAGCATGTAGACGCCCGAGCCGGTGAGCACGCCGATGGCGAGTGCGAGCACGATTTCCATCAGCCGGCTCCTCCCTCGGAGGTGGCGGCGGAGGTCGCCTCGGCCTCTTTTTCTTTTTGCTCGTCAGCCCAGCGGTGGCTTCGTATCGACTGGTGGGCCAGCGCGGTCAGGATCAGCATGGTGGCGCCGAGCACCAGCGCGAACACGCCGGTGTCGAAGAAGAGGGCGCTGGGCACGTGCACTTCGCCCAGCAGCGGCAGGTGCAGGTGCGCGGTGTGCGTGGTGAGGAAGGGGTAGCCGAAGAACACCGCCCCGGCACCCGTGGCCAGCGCCAGCAGCAGGCCGATGGCGATCCAGCGGCGCGGGTAGATGCGCAGGTGCTCTTCCACCCACTCGGTGCCCGAGACGATGAACTGCAGCACCAGCGCCACCGACATCACCAGCCCCGCGACGAAGCCGCCGCCCGGCGCGTTGTGCCCGCGCATGAAGAAGTAGACCGACACCAGCACCGAGACCGGCAGCAGCAGGCGCACCAGCACGGCCGGCACCATCAGGTAGCCGACGGCGGTGTCCTTGGCGCGGCGCGGGTTCAGCAGGTCGCTGCTGCCGTCGTCGGCCTGCAGCCGCTGCTGGATCGGCAGCGCCATCGATTCGATCGCCGGGCGGAAGCGCCGCAGCAGCGCATACACCGTGAGCGCGACGATGCCCAGCACGGTGATCTCGCCGAAGGTGTCGAAGCCGCGGAAGTCGACCAGCATCACGTTGACCACGTTGGTGCCGCCGCCCTCGGTGAGCGCGCGTTCTAGGAAGAAGGGCGAGATGCTCTGCGGGAAGGTGCGCGTCATCATGGCCCAGGCCAGCGCGGCCATGCCGCTGCCGGCGATGGCCGCGATCAGCAGGTCGCGCCCGCGCCGGCCCCAGGGCTTGAGCCGTGCGCGCGCGGGCTGCACCACGTCCTTGCTGCGCATCGGCAGCCAGCGCAGGCCCAGCAGGATCAGCACCGTGGTCACGGCCTCGACCACCAGCTGCGTCAGCGCGAGGTCGGGCGCCGAGAACCAGATGTAGGTGACGCACGAGACCAGCCCCGCTCCCGCGGCCAGCATCAGCGCCGCCAGCCGGTGGAACTTGGCCTGCCAGGCGGCGGCGACCGCGCAGGTGCCGCCGATGAGCCATGTCATCGCGAACATCGGCGAGAAGGGCAGCAGCTCGCGCGTGCCGGGCGCGGCGGGCGTGAGCTGCAGGGAGGCGGTCGCGCCCGCCACCGCCACGACCACCAGCAGCAGCAACTGCCACTGCATGCGCTTGGTGCCGAAGAGGCGGCGGCTGCGCCGGCCGGCCTCGCTCAGCAGCGCGATGATGTGCTCGAAGATGACCTGGCCGTCGAAGCGGTGCAGCAGCGGCGTGTGTTCGAGGCCACCGCGCGCGCGCTGGCGGCGATGCAGCAGGTACAGCGCGGCGCCGCCCGCCAGCGCCACGAAGCTCATCAAGAGCGGAAGATTGAAGCCGTGCCACACGGCCAGGCTGTACTCGGGCAGCGTGCCGCCGACCACCGGAGTGGCCGCGGCCGCGAGCATCGGGCCGACCGACCAGGCCGGCGCCACACCCACCACCAGGCAAAGCAGCACGAGCAGCTCGACCGGCACGCGCATCCAGTGCGGCGGCTCGTGCGGGTGCCTGGGCACCTCGTCGCCACAGGGCGGGCCGAAGAACACGTCGAACACGAAGCGCGCCGAGTACGCCACGCTGAAGATGCCCGCCAGCGTGGCGATCAGCGGCAGGCTGAAGTCGACCCACGGCGTGGCCTGGATGAACACAGTCTCCGCGAAGAACATCTCCTTCGAGAGGAAGCCGTTGAGCAGCGGCACGCCGGCCATCGAGGCGCTGGCGATGATGGCCAGCGTGCCGGTGATGGGCATGAGCCGCATCAGGCCGCTGAGCTTGCGGATGTCGCGCGTGCCGGTCTCGTGGTCGATGATGCCGGCCGCCATGAAGAGCGACGCCTTGAAGGTGGCGTGGTTCATCACATGGAAGACCGCCGCCACGGCAGCGAGCGGGCTGTTCAGGCCCAGCAGCAGCGTGATGAGCCCGAGGTGCGAGATGGTCGAGTAGGCCAGCAGCGCCTTCAGGTCGCGCTGGAACATCGCGATGAAGCCGCCGAGCAGCAGCGTGATGGCGCCTGCGCCGCCGACCATCCAGAACCACTGCTCGGTGCCCGAGAGCACGGGCCACAGCCGCGCCATCAGGAACACGCCCAGCTTCACCATGGTGGCCGAGTGCAGGTAGGCCGACACCGGCGTGGGCGCGGCCATGGCGCGCGGCAGCCAGAAGTGGAAGGGGAACTGCGCGCTCTTGGTGAAGGCGCCCAGCAATATCAGCGTGAGCGCGACGGGGTAGAGCGAGTGCGCGCGGATGAGATCACCCGAGGCGAGCACCTTGTCGAGCTCGTAGCTGCCGGTGATGCGCCCCAGCACCAGCACGCCGGCCAGCAGACACAGACCTCCCGCGCCGGTGACCGTGAGCGCCATGCGCGCGCCGCGTCGCGCGTCGCGGCGGTGGTGCCAGTAGCCGATCAGCAGGAAGGAGAACAGGCTGGTGAGCTCCCAGAACAGCACCATCTGGATCAGGTTGCCCGAGAGCACCACGCCCATCATCGCGCCCATGAATGCCAGGAAGAACGAGAAGAAGCGCGGCACCGGGTCGGAGGCCGACATGTAGTAGCGCGCGTACAGCACCACCAATGCGCCGATGCCCAGCACCAGCATGCAGAACAGCCATGCGAAGCCGTCCATGCGGAACACGAGGTTCAGGCCCAGGGCCGGCAGCCATTCGATCTGCTGGCGCAGCACGCCGCCGTGCGCGATCTGCGGGAAGAACCATGCGGCCTGGATGGCGCAGCCCAGCGCGACCAGCCCCGCGAGTGTCGACTCCCTGTTGCGCGCGTTGGAAGGCATCAACGCGGCCAGCACGCTGGCGATGAAGGGGAGGGCGACGAGAAAGACCAGGGGCATTGGGGTCGATTCTATCGGCGGGCCCTATGGAAAGCCTTATCTATAACCGCAAGACATAAGGCTGATTTAGCGCAGTTTTCATCTGGTTCAGGATGAAAGCGCCTGCACCGTGCGAAGGCCGAGCCAGGTCATGCACAGCGAGCCGCCCAGGTGCAGCGCGATCGTGCCTATCGCGAGGCCGAAGCGGCCGGTGGTCAGCATGCCCACGACTTCGGCCGAGAAGCTGGAGAAGGTGGTGAGCGTGCCGAGGAAGCCGGTGATCACCATCAGCCGCCAGGCCGGGTTGATGTCCGGAAGGGCGCTGAAGACGGCGATGGCCACGCCGATGAGGTAGCCGCCGATCAGGTTCACCGCCAGCGTGCCCCAGGGCAGGATGCCGCCGGGGCTGAGCCAGAGGGCGAAGCCCCAGCGCATGAGGGCGCCGACGCAGGCGGCGAGGCAGATGACGATGACGTTCAGCAGCATGGCAGCGATTATCCGCACGCTGCCGGCGGGGCCGGCAAGGCTACTTCTCGCGGCCCATCACGAGGTCGGGCAGGATCGTCACGATGCTCGGGAACAGCGTGATCAGCACGATGCACAGCACCAGGCAGAAGAAGAACGGGATCGCCGCCTTCGCGATCACGTTGCTGTCCTTGCCCGTCATGTTCTGCAGCACGAAGAGGTTGAAGCCCACCGGCGGCGTGACCTCGGCGATCTCGACCAGCAGTACGATGAAGATGCCGAACCAGATCAGGTCGAAGCCCGCCTTCTGGATCATCGGCAGCACCACCGCGCTGGTGAGCACGATCATCGAGATGCCGTCCAGCGCGGTACCCAGCACCAGATACACCAGCACCAGCGCGCCGATCAACGCGTAGGGCGAAAGGTGCATGCTGTCGACCCATTCCGCCAGCTCGCGCGGGATGCCGGTGAAGGCCATCGTCTTGGTGAGGAAGGCCGCGCCGGCCAGGATGAACATGATCATGCAGCTGGTGCGCGTGGCGCCCATGATGCCGTCCTTGAAGTTCTTCCATGTGAGGCTGCGGCCCCAGGCCGCGATGGCCAGCGAGCCCAGCACGCCGAAGGCCGCGCACTCGGTGGCGGTGGCCCAGCCGGCCACCAGCACCCAGACGATGAAGACGATCAGCAGCGAGCAGGGAATGAGGTTGCCCGAGAGGCGGATCTTCTCCATGAAGGTGGTCGGCGGATCGGCTGGCGGCACCTGGCCCGGATTGCGCAGGCTCCACCAGCCGATGTAGCCCGAGAACAGCAGCATCAGCAGGAAGCCCGGCAGGAAGCCGGCCAGGAAGATGCGAATGATCGACGCGTCGGCCGCCACCGCGTACACCACCATGGTGATCGACGGCGGAATCAGGATTCCCAGCGTGCCGGCGGTCGCCAGCGAGCCGATGGCCAGCTTCTCGTTGTAGCCGCGGCGCTTGAGCTCGGGCAGCGCCACCTTGGCGATGGTCGCGCAGGTGGCGGCCGACGAGCCCGAGACAGAGCCGAACACGCCGCATCCGAGGATGGTGGTGTGCATCAGCCGGCCGGGCACGCGATTGAGCCAGGGGCGCAGGCCCTCGAACATCTCCTCGCTGAGCTTGGTGCGAAACAGGATCTCGCCCATCCATATGAAAAGCGGCAGCGCCGCCAGCTCCCAGCTCGCGTTGCTCTCCCAGAAGGCCGAGAACAGGTTCTTGCCCGGCAGCGTGTTGGTGAAGAAGGCCTGGCCGACCCAGCCGACGATGGCCAGTGTCATCGCGATCCACACCCCGCCCGCCAGGAGCAGCAGCATGATCGCGAGCAGCAGCGCGCCCATCCAGAGGTTTTCGAACATCGGGTGTCTTTGTTGCTGTTGTCGTTCAGACGTCGGAGGAGAAGTCGCCCGCCGCGTGGCGCTCCTCGATGGCGCGCTGGTAGCTGGGCTTGTCGCCGCGCACCACGCCGACCAGTTCGTCGATCATGGCGATCAGCAGCAACCAGCAGCCGATCACGAAGGTCGACTGCGGAATCCAGATCGGAATGACCACGAGGCCGGTCGCCATCTCGGCGAACTCGTAGCTCTCGTAGGTGAAGCTGGTGGCCCAGTAGGTGAGATAGGCCACCGACACCGCGGCCACCAGCAGGCAGCTCACGTCGAGCACCCGCCGCATCTTCGGCGACACCGCTTCGAGCAGCAGCGTCACGCGCACGAAGTCGCCGTGGCGGAAGGCGTGCGCCATCGCGAAGAACGCGGCGGCGGCGCACAGCCAGGCCACCACGTCATTGAGCCCGCTCACGTGCCAGTTCATCTGCCGGCCCACGCCGGCCAGGATCATCAGCACGAAGATCAGGAACACGCAGAGCGCGCCGAGCGCGCCTGCACCGTCGTACAGGCGGTCTAGAAAGCGCCGCATGGTCTACTTTTTCTTGTAGGCATCGACGATCGCGGCGCCGTCCGCGCCAGCCACCTTCAGCCAGTCGGCCTGCATGATGCCGCCGACCTGGCGCATGTCGGCGTCGAGCTTGGGCGAAGGCTTGTGGATCTTCATGCCGCGCTCGGCGAGCAGGCGCTTGTATTCCTCGTTCTTCTCCTGCGCCACCTTCCACCCGCGGGCTTCGGCATCGGCCGCGGCCTTGGCGACGGCGGCCTTGGTAGCGGCGTCGAGCGCGTCGTAGGCCTTGGCGTTCACCAGGATCGCGTTCTTGGGGATCCAGGCCTGCGTGTCGTAGAAGTTCTTGATGTGCTCGTAGGTCTTGGTGTCGTAGCCGGTGGAGCCCGAACTCATGTAGCTCTCGATCACGCCGGTGGCCATGGCTGCACTGAGCTCGGCCTGCTGGATCTGCACCGGCTGGGCGCCGATGAGCTCGGCGATCTTGGCAGTGGCGGGGCTGTAGGCGCGCCACTTGATGCCGCGCAGGTCGGCCACCGAGCCGATCTCCTTCTTGGTGTAGATGCCCTGCGGCGCCCACGGCACCACGAACAGCACCTTGATGCCCTGGGCCGAGAGCAGCTTCTCCATGGCGGGCTTCGATGCGTCGTAGAGCTTGCGGGCCTCGGGGTAGGTGGTGGCGAGGAAGGGCACGCCGTCGAGCGCGTAGATCGGGTTCTCGTTGGCGAAGTTGGCCAGCAGGATCTCGCCGGCCTGCGCCTGGCCGCTCTGCACCGCGCGCTTGATTTCGGGCGCCTTGAACAGCGAAGCGTTGGCATGCACCGTGATCTTCACCTTGCCGCCCGTGGCCGCGTCCACGTCCTTTGCGAACTGCGTGATGTTTTCCGTGTGGTAGTTGGTGGCCGGGTAGGCCGTGGGCAGGTCCCACTTGGTCTGGGCGAAGGCCGCGGCGCCGAGGGTGAGGCCCGCGAGGGCAATGCCGAACTTGTGATTCATTGACTCTCTCCGGAATGTGTTGAAAGCAAAACGAAAGGAAGCTTACGTGCAAATTCCGGACCACTTCCTGAGGCATTTCCCTGCCATCTCCTTGCCATGGCACCCATGAAAAAGCCGCCCGTAGGCGGCTTTGCATATTGCTACCGAAGCGGAATCAGGGCTTGGCGGCCTTGGTCGGAGCCTTCGCATCCTTCGATGCGGCGGGTGCCGCATCGCCGAAGCTCTTGCCGTTGACCGTGAGACCGTCGGCCGACAGCTTGGCCGCCTTCTTCTCCTTCACGCCCTTCACACGCTGCATGAAGTCGGGCCAGTCCTTGAATTCGCCCTCCTTGCGCGCCTCGAGGATGCGCTTGGACATCGACGGGCCGACGCCCTTGATACCATCGAGATCGGCTTCGGTGCCCTTGTTGACATCGACGGCCGCGGACGCGGCGATCGCGAACAGCATGGCGGTGGTGGCCAGGATCTTCTTGAACATGATTTGAGAACTCCCTCTATTCGTTGATGAATGACAGCCGACGGAATCGTCGGCCCGCGCTCAACGAGGTATGTGAAGAGGGCGTTGACGCATGAAGGCTCGACAAGCCTCCATGTGACCATTGTTCAGAAACGTGATCAGAGTTCTTCGACGCGGCGCGGCGGATAGCTGTCCCATGCCTGGCAGCCGGGGCAGTGCCAGAAGTACTGGTGCGCCTCGAAGCCGCAGGCCGCGCAGCGGTAGCGCATGAGCGGCCGCGTGGCCTGGTCGAGCGCGCGCTGCACCTGTGGATGGAACTGCTCGTGCTCGAAGCGTTCGCCCGCGAGCCAGCGCGAGGCCGCCACCAGCGAGGGCTGCTGCGCGAGGTGCGCGATATAGCCGTCGCGCGGCGTAGGGTTCGGTTCTTCGGCGGAGGCGCTCGGCTTGCCGCCGAGCGCCATCAGCGCTTCGAGCACGTCGATGGAGGGCGACTCGACATAGCGACGCTGCAGCAGTTCGAGCGCGTCGGCTTCGCGGTGCGCGGCCATGGCGGCTTGCTGCAGCGTGGCGGCGTACAGCGGCAGCGCCAGCGGCGAGGTCTCGCTCAGGGCCGCGAGCGTGTCGAAGGCTGCGTTCGCCTCGCCCTTGCGCAGTTGCAGGTTGGCGGTGTCGATGGCCGGGCGCGGTGCCTGCGGTGCCAGTTCGACGGCCTGCGCCAGCAGCTTTCCAGCGCCGGGCAGGTCGCCTGCTGCCACGCGCTCGGTCGCCTGCTCGCAGAGGTGATGCGCGCGGCGCGTGCTGTAGCTGGCCTGGTCGGACTCGTCGAGCTTCTGCGCCACATCGGCTGCCTGGGCCCATTCGCGCGAGCGTTCGTAGATGGCCAGCAGCGCGAGCCGGGCCTCGTTCTCGTAGCGCGTGCCCTCGAGCTTCTGCAGCGCGGCCTCTGCGCGGTCGAGCAGGCCGGCGCGAAGGAAGTCCTGCGCGAGCGCGTGCTGCGCGCGTTCGCGGTCGCTGCGGCTCAGGTCGCCGCGGCCCAGCAGGTGCTCGTGCACGCGCACCGCGCGCTGGTACTCGCCGCGGCGGCGGAACAGGTTGCCGAGCGCGAAGTGCAGTTCCTGGGTGTCGGGGTCGTTCTGCACGGCCTCGATGAAGGCGTCGATGGCCTGGTCCTGCTGCTCGTTGAGCAGGAAGTTGAGGCCGCGGAAATAGGCCTTGGGTGCCTGGCGGTTCTCGAGCTTGAGTTGCCGGATGTCGAAGCGCGATGCGAGCCAGCCCAGCACGAAGGCGACGGGCAGGCTGATCAGCAGCCAGCTGGGATCAAAGTCCATGTTGACGTGCGGCGGGAAGGTCGGTGGTGGCGATGGCCGGAGCGGCAGACGTTGCCATGGCTGCGGTCGTTGCAACGGTGGCCGGTGTCGAGGGGGGCTGGACGGCTTCGCCCGCGGAAGGCGCCTGGGCCGCTGCGACCCGGTGCTTCCACCAGCCTGGCAGCATGCCCAGCGCCCCTACCACGAGGCCGCCCGCGAAGGCTGCGAGCACGACCAGCACCAGCGGCGCGCGCCAGTAGGTACCGAAGAAGAAGTAGACGGTCGCGTCGTGCTGGTTGTTCAGCGCGAAGGCGAAGAGCGTAAAAAAAATGGCTGCCTTGAGCAGCCACAGGAGGTATTTCATAGCCGTTCCCGTTGCCGGGAGCATTCTACGTTTGCGGGCATTCCGATGGTCCGCGCGTCAGGCCTTTCGGCTCTTGGCTTCCTTGCCCGCGTCGAGTTCGGCCGTCTTTGCGTCGACGGCTTCGCGCAGCGCCTTGCCGGGCTTGAAGTGCGGCACCCGCTTCTCGGGGATCTGCACGCTCTCGCCCGAGCGCGGGTTGCGGCCGATGCGCGGCGGGCGCCGGTTGACCGAGAAGCTGCCGAAGCCGCGGATCTCGATGCGGTGGCCGCGTACCAGCGCGTCGCTCATGGCGTCGAGGATGGTCTTGACGGCGTATTCGGCGTCGCGGTGCGTGAGCTGTGCAAAGCGGGCTGCGAGTTCTTCGACGAGGTCCGAGCGTGTCATAGGCCAAACATAAACGAAAAACGTGGGCGAAAAAAAAGACAGAGCGGCCCCAGGGCCTGCTCTGTCTTCCGGCTCAGCTTACTTGCTGTCGTTGTTGTCCAGCTTGGCGCGCAGCAGTGCGCCCAGGCTGGTCGTGCCCGCGTTCTCGCGTGCCGACTGCTGGCTCAGGCTGGCCATGGCGCCTTGCTCGTCGACCATGTCCTTCTGCTTGATGGACAGCTGGATGTTGCGGGTCTTGCGATCCACGTTCACGACGATGGCCGTGACTTCGTCGCCTTCCTTCAGCACGTTGCGGGCATCTTCGACGCGGTCGCGCGAGATTTCCGAAGCACGCAGGTAGCCGACGATGTCTTCGCCGAGGTCGATCTCAGCGCCGCGGGCGTCGACCGTCTTGACCTTGCCGGTCACGATCTGGCCCTTGTCGTTCACCGTGGTGAAGGTGGTGAACGGGTCGCTGTCGAGCTGCTTGATGCCCAGCGAGATGCGCTCGCGGTCGACGTCGACAGCCAGCACGATCGCTTCGACTTCCTGGCCCTTCTTGTAGTTGCGAACGGCGGTTTCGCCGGCTTCGTTCCACGAGAGGTCGGACAGGTGAACCAGGCCGTCGATGCCGGCAGCCAGACCCACGAACACGCCGAAGTCGGTGATCGACTTGATCGGGCCCTTGACGCGGTCGCCGCGCTTGGTGTTCTGCGCGAATTCCTGCCACGGGTTGGCCTTGCATTGCTTCATGCCCAGGCTGATGCGGCGCTTGTCTTCGTCGATTTCCAGGACCATGACTTCGACTTCGTCGCCCAGCGAGACGATCTTGTTCGGAGCGATGTTCTTGTTGGTCCAGTCCATTTCGGAGACGTGCACCAGGCCTTCGATGCCGGGCTCGAGCTCGACGAACGCGCCGTAGTCGGCGATGTTCGTGACCTTGCCGAACAGGCGGGTGCCTTGCGGGTAGCGGCGCGAAACGCCCATCCACGGGTCGTCGCCCATCTGCTTCAGACCCAGCGACACGCGGTTCTTCTCGGTGTCGAACTTGAGGATCTTGGCGGTGATTTCCTGGCCGGCCTGAACGACTTCGCTCGGGTGGCGCACGCGACGCCATGCCATGTCGGTGATGTGCAGCAGGCCGTCGATGCCGCCGAGGTCCACGAACGCACCGTATTCGGTGATGTTCTTGACCACGCCGCGCACCACTGCGCCTTCCTTCAGCGTTTCCATCAGCTTGGCGCGTTCTTCGCCCATGCTGGCTTCGACCACGGCGCGGCGCGACAGCACGACGTTGTTGCGCTTGCGGTCCAGCTTGATGACCTTGAATTCGAGGGTCTTGTTCTCGTAGGGGGTCAGGTCCTTGATCGGACGCGTGTCGATCAGCGAGCCCGGCAGGAATGCGCGGATGCCGTTGACCAGGACGGTCAGGCCGCCCTTGACCTTGCCGCTGGTGGTGCCGGTGACGAAGTCGCCCGATTCCAGCGCCTTCTCGAGGGCCAGCCACGAAGCCAGACGCTTGGCGGTGTCGCGCGAGAGGATGGTGTCGCCGTAGCCGTTTTCAACGCTGCCGATGGCAACGGAAACGAAGTCGCCGGCCTGCACTTCGAGTTCGCCCTTGTCGTTCTTGAACTCTTCGATCGGCACGTACGCTTCGGACTTCAGGCCGGCGTTGACGACGACGTGGTTGTGTTCCACGCGAACGACTTCGGCGGTGATGACCTCGCCCGTGCGCATTTCGGAACGCTTCAGGGACTCTTCGAACAGATCGGCAAAAGATTCAGACATTTATGTTTCCTTCCGTCAGGCAGGGTTGGCAGGCGTTCTTGCGAAATTGCGTGCGGCTGCTGTGGGTCTGTAGACGGCGGTTGGGTGGGCGTGAGCCCGGTTGGTTGAACAACCAGCAGGCCGGTGCGCTGTCGCGCGGAAGGAGCCTGCTGGAGCGGTATGCGCCTACGGATATTCCGTCGGGCGCCAGCTTTTCAAGCGGACCTGAAAGGCTGTGACTTCAGGCCGATCAAGCGTGCTTGAACGGCTGAATCTGCTGCCACCAGTCCAACACCGTGTCGATCGATTGCTCGATGGACAACTGCGAGTTGTCGAGGTGGCGGGCGTCCTGCGCCGGCTTCAGGGGGGCGACGCTGCGGGACGAATCCCTGGCGTCACGGGCCTCCAAGTCGGAGCGAAGACTGTCGAGTGTAGTCGAAATTCCCTTTGAAATCAACTGCTTATGCCGCCGTTCGGCGCGCTGGGCGGCGCTGGCGGTCAGGAAGACCTTGAGCGCGGCGTCGGGGAAGATCACCGTGCCCATGTCGCGGCCGTCGGCCACCAGACCCGGCAGCTGGCGGAAACGCTGCTGCAGGGCCAGCAGCGCCTCGCGCACGGCCGGCAGCGCGGAGACGCGGGAGGCGTCCATGCCGGCGGCTTCGGTGCGGATCTCGTCGCTCACGTCCTCGCCATCCAGAAGCACCTTGCCTTCGGTGAACTGCAGGGGCAGGGCGGCGGCCAGGGCCGCAACTTCGGCCTCGTGCTGCGCGTCGGCGCTCAGGCCGGCGCGGCGCACCGCGAGGCCTGTCACCCGGTAGAGCGAGCCCGAATCGAGGTAGTGGTAGCCCAGCAGGCGCGCCACCTCGGCGGCCAGCGTGCCCTTGCCGGAGGCGGTCGGGCCGTCGATGCAGATCACCGGCACCTCGGCGGCCTCGGCCACGGAGAACAGCGTCTCGAAGTAGTCGGGAAAGGTCTTGGCGACGCAGTGCGGATCGAGGATGCGCACCGGCACGCCCGCCGGATTGAACGCCGCCAGCGAGAAGCACATGGCCACCCGGTGGTCGTCGTAGGTCCGGATGCTCGCCGGGAGCCAGCCGGCCTGCGCCAGCGGATGCACCCGGATGAAATCGGGCCCCGCCTCGACCGTGGCGCCGAGCTTGCGCAGCTCGTTGGCCATGGCGTCGATGCGGTCGGTTTCCTTCACGCGCCAGCTCGCGATGTTGCGCAGCGTGGTCGGGCCGTCGGCGTAGAGCGCCATCACGGCCAGCGTCATCGCGGCGTCCGG
Organism: Variovorax sp. 350MFTsu5.1; assembly: GCF_048302515.1. NCBI lineage: Bacteria > Pseudomonadati > Pseudomonadota > Betaproteobacteria > Burkholderiales > Comamonadaceae > Variovorax > Variovorax sp. 350MFTsu5.1. The sequence goes on from NZ_CP157620.1 coordinate 2,062,233, forward strand.
AATGTGGTTGGCGTCGATGTCGATGGCCTTGAGCGGCCAGGCGCCGCGACGGATCTCGAGCCAGTTCGGCCCGCTGTCGACCAGCGCGCCCATCTGGCGGGCGGCGTCGATGAAGCGGATGTCGCCCTGGATCGAATCGGCGCCCACGCCTTCGATGCGGATGCCGTCCTTGCCGGAAACGCCGGTGGCGATGGCGCCAAGCGCGATGAAGTAGCTGGCGGACGAGGCATCCGCCTCCACGTGGATCTCGCCCGGCGAGCTGTAACGGCTGCCGGCCGGGATGGTGAAGCGCTCCCAGCCGTCGCGATGGACCTGGATGCCGAAGCGCGCCAGCAGGTTCAGCGTGATCTCGATGTACGGCTTGGAGATCAGCTCGCCGACCACCTCGATCACGATGTCGTTGGCCGCGGCCAACGGCAACCCCAGCAGCAGGGCGGTGAGGAACTGGCTCGACACGTCGCCGCGCACGCGGATCGGAGCGTCGAGCGCCAGGTCGCCGTGCGGCACTGGATGGATGCGCAGCGGCGGATAGCCGGGGTTGCCGAGGTAGTCGATGCGGCAGCCGAGCTGCGTTAGCGCGTCGACGAGGTCGCCGATGGGGCGCTCGTGCATGCGCGGAACGCCGCTGAGTTCGAATTCGCCGCCCAGCAGCGACAGCGCGGCCGTCAGCGGGCGCATCGCCGTGCCGGCATTGCCGAGGAAAAGGGGCAGCAGCGCCTCGCTGGGCTTCAGCTGTCCGCCGAGGCCGGTGATGCGCAGCGTACTGCCGGCCGGATCGACGCCGCAGCCCAGGGCGCGCAGCGCGTCGAGCATCACGCGGGTGTCGTCGGAATCCAGCAGGTCGTGGATGGTGGTGGTGCCGCTGGCCAGTGCTGCCAGCAGCAGCACGCGGTTCGAAATGCTCTTGGAACCCGGCAGCTGGACCGTGCCGGCCGCGCCCGCGAGGGGAGGGAGGTCGAGGAAAGCCGTCGAGAACATCTCAGTTGTCCTGCTGCTGCGACGAGGTGTCGGTGGCCGGTTTCCAGGCCGCCCGGGTCTTGCTGGCGGCGGCGATCGACAGTTCGAGGCCCTGCAGATCGCTAGCGGTCATCATCGCCTCGAAGTCGTCCAGGGCCTTGCGGAAGGCGCGCGACTGTTCGAGCACATGCTCCCGGTTGGCCAGCAGCACGTCGCGCCACATGACCGGATCGCTCGCGGCGATGCGCGAGAAGTCGCGAAAACCCGGACCGGCAAGGCTCAGGAAGCGCTCGCCCTGCGGCTGCGCGGCCAGGCCGTTGATGTACGCGAAGGCCAGCAGGTGCGGCAGATGGCTCACGGCGGCGAAGGCGCCGTCGTGCTCCTCGTGCGTCATCGTGACGACATTGGCGCCGATGCCGCTCCACACCTGCGTGGCCCGCTGCACGTTGGAGCGCAGCGTGGTCTTCACCGGGGTCAGCACGACCTGGCGGCCGGCGAAGAGCGATGCCTCGGCATGCTCGATGCCCGAAAGCTCCTTGCCGGCGATGGGGTGCGCCGGCACGAAGCTCGCGAACTGGCGCTGCAGGCCGTTGCGCGCAGCCTCGATCACGTCGCCCTTGGTCGAGCCCACGTCCATCACCAGCGTTTCGCTCGAGATGCCATGGCGGATGGCCTTGAAGGTGGCTTCGGAAGCAGCCACCGGCACCGCCAGCAGCACGATGTCGGCACCCGACACCGCCAGCAGCGCCGAGGGCGCCGCCACGTCGATCACGCCGAGCTGGCGCGCCCGCTCGGTGGTGGAGGGCGACTTGCTGTAGCCCACCACCCGTTTCACCAGTTTCGCGCGCTTGAGTGCGAGCGCGAAGGAGCCGCCCATCAGGCCGCAGCCGATCAGTCCCAGTTGTTCGAACATGCTGTCTCTGTGTGTCCGCCTGCCGCTCAGGCCTTGACGGGGTAGGCGCCGAGCACCTTGTAGAAGGCGCAGAGGCCGCGCAGCTCGGCCAGCGCGGCAGCCACGTTGGGCTGCGAGGGGTGGCCGTCGAGGTCGATGTAGAAGTAGTACTCCCACTGGCCCGTGCGCGCGGGGCGCGACTCGAAGCGCGTCATCGAGACGTTGTTGAGCTTCAGCGGCACAAGCAGGTCGTGCACCGCGCCGGGCCGGTTCGGCACCGAGACGATCAGGCTCGTGCAGTCGCGGCCCGATGCCGGCGGCATGGCCAGCGTCTGCGGCAGGCAGATCACCGAGAAGCGGGTGCGGTTGTACGAGTCGTCCTGGATCGCGTGCGCCACGATGTGCAGGCCGAAGCGCGTGGAGGCGCGTTCGCCGGCCAGCGCGGCCCACTTGGGATTGGTGGCCGCCAGACGCGCGCCCTCGGCGTTGCTCGACACGGCGCGGCGCTCGGCGTTGGGCAGATGCTTGGACAGCCAGGTCTGGCACTGCGCCAGCGCCTGCGGATGGGCCAGCACCGCCTCCACGCCTTCGAGCGAGTTGCTGCTGCGCAGCAGGTGGTGGCGAATCAGCAGGCTGACCTCGCCGACGACGTGCGTGGGCGAATGCAGGAACAGGTCGAGCGAGCGGGTGACCACGCCCTCGGTCGAGTTCTCGACGCCGACCACGCCGTACTGGGCGCTGCCCGCGGCGGTGGCGTGGAACACCTCGTCGAAGCTGGCGCAGTAGATCAGGTCTGCGGCGCCCCCGAAGTACTCGATGGCGGCCTGTTCGCAGAAGGTGCCTTCGGGGCCGAGCACGGCCACGCGCTGCGGCGATTCGAGCGCCAGGCAGGCCGACATGATCTCGCGCCAGATGGCGGCCACGTGGATGTCCTTGAGCGGGCCGCCATTGCTCTTCTGCATCTTGTCGATGACCTGCGCCACGCGGTCGGGGCGGAAGTACGGCGTGCCCTCGCGCTTCTTGACCTCGCCGACCAGCTCGGCCACGTGGGCCCGCTCGTTGAGCAGGCTCAGCAGGCGCTGGTCGAGCGAGTCGATCTGCATGCGCAGATCGGCGAGGCTTTCGGAATTGTCGGGAGAAGAGGAGGGTGGGGTGGGTGCGGAGGCGGTCATCGGTGCGAGCGGCTGGGCATGCGCCTAGGCATGCGATCGCTCGAATTCTCGCATGTAGGCCACCAGAGCCTGCACCCCTGCCAGCGGCATGGCGTTGTAAATGCTCGCGCGCATGCCCCCGACCGACTTGTGCCCCTTCAGCTGCAGCAGCCCGGCTTCGCGCGCGCCGGCCAGGAAGGCCTCGTTGCGGCTTTCGTCGGCCAGGAAGAAGGGCACGTTCATGCGCGAACGGCAGCCCGGGTCGATGCGATTGGCGTAGAAGTCGGAGCCGTCGATGAAGTCGTACAGCAGCTTCGCCTTGGCGATGTTGCGCTGCTCCATGGCGGCGACACCGGTGTACTCGCCCTCGGTCTGCTCCAGCAGCCACTTGAACGTGAGCCCCGCCATGTAGATGCCCCAGGTCGGCGGGGTGTTGTACATGGACTGGTTGTCGGCCACGGTCTTGTAGTTGAAGGCGCTCGGGCAGATCTCGAGTGCATGGCCCAGCAGGTCGTCGCGCACGACCACGATGGTCAGCCCGGCGGGCCCGAGGTTCTTCTGGGCGCCGCCGAAGGCCAGGCCCACGCGGCTCCAGTCGACGCTGCGCGAGGCGACGTGCGAGGAGAAATCGATGACCAGCGGCGCGCTGCTGCCGAGCGCGGCCAGGTCGGGCAGCTGCTGGAATTCGATGCCGTTGATGGTCTCGTTCGAGCACACGTGCACGTACGAGGCATCCTTGGAGAGCTGCCAGGTCGCGGGATCGGGCAGCTTCGTGTGCTGGTTGTCGGCATTGCTGGCGGCCACGCGCGCGTCGCAGTAGCGCTGGGCCTCCTTGTGCGACTTGGTGCTCCAGCTGCCGGTGATGACGAAGTCCGCGGCCTTGCCGCGCGACAGGTTCAGCGGAACGATGGCGTTCTCGCCCAGCCCGCCGCCCTGCATGAACAGGATGTGGAAGTTCGGGGGAATCGCCAGCAGCGCGCGGAGGTCGGCTTCGGCCTGCGTACAGATCGAGCCGAACTCCTTGCCGCGATGGCTCATCTCCATCACGCTCATGCCGCTGCCCTGCCAGTCGAGCATTTCGGCGGCGGCGCGCTGCAGCACCGCCTCCGGCATGGCAGCCGGACCGGCCGAGAAGTTGTAGGGGCGCTTGCCGGCCGGCGTCTGCTGCTGGGTCACGTTTCTCTTACTTTTTGGCTGGGGCCTTGGCAGGTGCCTTGGCGGGGGCTGCGCCACCGTCGGTGGGGGCGCCGAGTGCCTTGGCGACGGCGGTGTCGAGCGCCTGCATCTTGGGCTCGACCGAAGAGCGCGTTTCGGACACGAGCTTTTCCGTCAGGGCGGTCTGCATCTTGGGGTTCAGTTCCTGGTACTTCTTGCTCAGGGGCGAGTTGATCCAGGCCAGCAGCTGCTTGAGCTCGTCTTCGCTGAAGTTCTGCTCCATCAGCGGGGTCAGGGCGCCCGGTGCCAGCTGCACGGCCTTGTCGCGCACGATGGGGTAGGTCTCGTCGAAGTACTTCTTCAGCTCGGCGTCGGCTGCCTTGGCGGCTGCTTCGCGCTTGGCTTCAGGCACCTGCGTCTGCAGGTACTGCGAACCCGCCTGTGCGATCGGGGCGCTCGATTGCTCGACCAGGCCACGAGCCAGCGATTCGATGCCGGGGCGCTGGATGTCGATGAACTGCTTGATGAGCGTGGCCTTGTCCTGGGCCATGGCGGCCATCGAGCTGCTTGCCAGGGCGACCGTCAGAAGTGCGAGTTTGATTTTTTTCACTGAGGATTCTCCGTTGAAGATGAGGAAGTATCGTCTGCGTCAGGCTCGGTTTCGCCGTTCGCGTCGTTTTCGACGATACGTTGTAGCCCGCTGAGTTTGGCGCCTTCGTCGAGACCGATCAGCGTAACGCCTTGCGTCGCGCGACCCATTTCACGAATCTCGGCCACCCGGGTGCGCACCAGCACGCCCTTGTCGGTGATGAGCATGATCTCATCATCCGCATGCACGAGAGTGGCGGCAACGACCTTGCCGTTGCGCTCACTCTGTTGAATCGCGATCATGCCCTTGGTTCCCCGCCCATGACGGGTGTACTCGGTAATGCTTGTTCGCTTTCCGTAACCATTTTCCGTGGCCGTGAGCACGCTCTGCTGCTCGTCCTCGGCCACCAGCATCGCGATCACGCCCTGTCCGGCCTCGAGCGACATGCCGCGCACGCCGCGCGCATTGCGACCCAGCGGACGGACGTCTTCCTCGTCGAAGCGCACCGCCTTGCCGCCGTCGCTGAAGAGCATCACGTCGTGCTTGCCGTCGGTGAGCGCAGCGCCGATCAGGTAGTCGCCCTCGTCGAGGTTGACCGCGATGATGCCGCCCTTGCGCGGGTTGCTGAACTCGTCGAGCGCCGTCTTCTTGACCGTGCCCATCGACGTCGCCATGAACACGTACTGGTCGGCCGGGAAGTTGCGCTTCTCGCCGGTCAGCGGCAGAACCACGTTGATCTTCTCGCCTTCCTGCAGCGGGAACATGTTGACGATCGGTCGGCCGCGGGAGCCGCGCGATCCCACCGGCACCTCCCAGACCTTGAGCCAATAGAGTCGGCCGCGATTCGAGAAGCAGAGGATGTAGTCGTGCGTGTTGGCGATGAAGAGCTGGTCGATCCAGTCATCGTCCTTGGTGGCGGTGGCCTGCTTGCCGCGGCCTCCGCGCTTCTGTGCCCGGTATTCGCCAAGGGGCTGGCTCTTGATGTAGCCGCTGTGCGAGAGCGTGACCACCATGTCGGTCGGCGTGATCAGGTCCTCGGTGGACAGGTCATAGGCACTGTGCTCCACCTGGCTGCGGCGTGCGCCGATCTTCGATTGGCCGAACTCCTGCTTGAGGGTGCCGAGCTCATCGCCGATGATGGTCGAGACGCGCTCGGGCTTGGCCAGGATGTCGAGCAGGTCGTCGATCTCGGCCATCACTTCCTTGTACTCGGCGACGATCTTGTCCTGCTCCAGGCCGGTCAGGCGCTGCAGGCGCATCTGCAGGATTTCCTGGGCCTGCGTCTCCGACAGGCGGTAAAGGCCGTCGCTGCCCATGCCGAACTCGCGCTCGAGGCCCTCGGGTCGGTAGTCGTCGGCATTGACCACGCCGCCGTCGGCGCGCGTGCGCGTGAGCATCTCGCGCACCAGCTTGCTGTCCCAGCTGCGCGTCATGAGTTCGGCCTTGGCCACGGGCGGCGTTGGCGACTCGCGGATGATGCGGATGAACTCGTCGATGTTCGCCAGCGCCACCGCCAGGCCTTCGAGCACATGGCCGCGCTCGCGGGCCTTGCGCAGGTTGAAGACCGTGCGGCGGGTGACCACCTCGCGGCGGTGCTGCAGGAAGACCTCGATCAGGTCCTTCAGGTTGCACAGCTTCGGCTGGCCGTCGACCAGCGCGACCATGTTGATGCCGAAGGTGTCCTGCAACTGGGTCTGCTTGTAGAGGTTGTTGAGCACCACCTCGGGCACTTCGCCGCGCTTGAGCTCGATGACCAGGCGCATGCCCGACTTGTCGGACTCGTCCTGGATGTGGCTGATGCCCTCGATCTTCTTCTCGTGCACCAGCTCGGCCATGCGCTCCTGCAGCGTCTTCTTGTTGACCTGGTAGGGGAGCTCGTCGACGATGATTGCCTGGCGCTGGCCGCGGTCGATATCCTCGAAGTGGCACTTGGCGCGCATCACGACCTTGCCGCGGCCGGTGCGGTAGCCGTCCTTCACGCCGTTGATGCCGTAGATGATGCCGGCGGTGGGAAAGTCGGGCGCGGGGACGATCTCCATCAGCTCGTCGATGCTGGCCTGCGGGTTGCGCAGCAGGTACAGGCAGGCGTCGACCACCTCGTTCAGGTTGTGCGGCGGGATATTCGTGGCCATGCCGACCGCAATACCGCCGGAGCCGTTGACCAGCAAATTCGGCAGCTGGCTCGGCAACACCTTGGGCTCTTTTTCGGAGCCGTCGTAATTGTCCTGGAAGTCGACAGTTTCCTTGTCGATATCGGCCAGCATTTCGTGCGCAATTTTGGCCAGCCGGATTTCCGTATACCGCATTGCGGCCGCGTTGTCTCCATCGACGGACCCGAAGTTGCCCTGGCCGTCGACCAGCATGTGGCGCATCGAGAAGTCCTGGGCCAGGCGGACGATGGTGTCGTAGACCGACTGGTCGCCGTGCGGGTGGTACTTACCGATCACGTCGCCGACGATACGGGCGGACTTCTTGTACGGGCGGTTCCAGTCGTTGTTGAGCTCGTGCATCGCGTAGAGCACGCGGCGGTGCACCGGCTTGAGGCCGTCACGGGCATCGGGAAGCGCTCGGCCCACGATCACGCTCATGGCGTAATCGAGATAGCTGCTGCGCATTTCCTCTTCGAGACTGATGGGCAGGGTTTCTTTTGCGAACGAGGTCATGAGCAAGGGGCTGGCGGCAGGAAGGCGAAATTTTACGCTGTGAGGGGTGTCGCACCGCCGCAACACAAGGCGCCTATTCCGCCTCCGTCCTACGCTTCCGGGCCGTCCTGCGGGCTGTTTGCCAAAGACCCTATGGCACAATCGCCTCAACGTTTTGGGTGGTGGTCACTTAAAGCGTCCTTGATTCGCAGCGCGGCTGCGGCTTTTTCCCCAAGAGGAGAACCATGAAGAAACTGAATAAAGTGGCGATGATGTTTGCAGTCGCTGCGCTCGCCACTGCCGCCGGCGCGCAGACCCGTGTCACCGCTGCGGACGGCGGTCCTACGATCGACAACTGGCAAAACGGCACCGGCGAACTGGTTTGGAAGAACGGCACGAATGAACTGTGCTGGCGCGATGCCAACTGGACGCCTGCTACGGCTGCCGCCGGTTGCGACGGTGCTCTGGTTCCTGCGGCTCCCGCTGCCGTGGCTCCGACCCCCGGCGCCCCGACCCCCCCGCCCGCTGCACAAGTCGCCGCTTCGAAGGTGACTTTCGCTGCTGACGCCTTCTTCGACTTCGACAAGTCGGTTCTGAAGCCCGAAGGCCGCGCCAAGCTGACCGACCTGGTCGAGAAGATCCGTGGCGTCAACCTGGAAGTCATCATCGCTGTCGGCCACACCGACTCGATCGGTACCGACGCCTACAACCAGCGTCTGTCGGTGCGCCGCGCCGAAGCCGTCAAGGCCTTCCTGGTCTCGAAGGGCATCGAACGCAACCGCGTCTACACCGAAGGCAAGGGCAAGAAGCAGCCTGTGGCTGACAACCGCACCAAGGAAGGCCGCGCCAAGAACCGTCGCGTGGAAATCGAAGTGGTCGGCACCCGCGCCAACTAATCGATCGATTCCCATCGACAATGAAACCCCGCTTCGGCGGGGTTTTTTTATGGCTGCCGAATTCACGATTGATCTTCGGTAAAGGCTGACCGATGTTTAACGGACATCGCTCGTTTCATAATCGCTTCATGACAGAAAACCTGAATGCGGATCCGGCCGAACTGGCCAAGTTTTCAGAGCTCGCTCACCGCTGGTGGGATTTGGAAAGCGAATTTCGCCCGCTGCACGAAATCAATCCATTGCGCTTGGAATGGATTGACGGTATTGCTCCAATTTCGCAACGTCGCGTACTGGATATTGGTTGCGGCGGCGGCATTCTGGCCGATTCGATGGCCCGCAAGGGGGCCGAGGTCCTGGGAATCGACCTCGCAGGCAGGGCGCTCAAGGTGGCGCAGCTGCACGCCCTCGAGGCCGGCACCAAGGGCGTGAAGTACCGCGAGATCAGCGCCGAAGCACTGGCTGCGGAACAGCCCGGGAGTTTCGACGTCGTCACCTGCATGGAAATGCTCGAGCATGTGCCGCAGCCGGCCTCGGTGATCCAGGCCTGCGCCTCTCTTGTGAAGCCGGGCGGATGGGTGTTCTTCTCGACGATCAACCGCAACCTGAAGGCCTTCATGCTGGCGATCGTGGGCGCGGAGTACGTGCTCGGCATGCTGCCGCGTGGTACCCATGAATATGCAAAACTGATCCGGCCCAGCGAACTGGCCGGCTACTGCCGTGCGGCCGGCCTCGATCTGCGGCACACCCGCGGGCTGGAGCACAACCCCCTGACCCGGCGCTACTGGCTCAGCGACGACACGAGCGTCAACTACATGTTCGCCACGCAGAAGCCGGGACCGCGAGGATGATGGGCGTCGACACAAAGGCCGTGCTGTTCGACCTCGACGGCACGTTGATCGACAGCGCCCCCGACCTGGGGGCCGCTGCCGACAAGATGCGCACCGATCGCGGCCTCGACTCTCTTCCGCTGGAGCGCTACCGTCCCATGGCCGGGGCGGGCGCGCGCGGCATGCTTGGCGTGGCGTTCGGCATTACGCCGGAGTCGCCGGAGTTCCCCGGGTTGCGCGAAGAGTTCTTCGTGGCCTATGAGCGCCGCATGCTGCTCAATACCCAGGTGTTCGACGGCATCCAGGCGCTGATCGAGGCACTGCGCGAGCGCGGGCTCCTGTGGGGTGTCGTCACCAACAAGTCGATGCGCTTCACCGATCCGCTGACGCGGGCCATTCCGCTCTTCGGGAGCGCGGGCGCCGTGGTGAGCGGCGACACCACGCCGTTCGCCAAGCCGCATCCCGAGCCCCTGCATGAGGCGGCGCGTCGGCTCGGGGTGCCTTCCGAATCGTGCATCTACGTGGGCGACGACGAGCGCGACATCATCGCGGGCCGTGCAGCGGGCATGCGCACGGTCGCTGCGACATACGGCTACATGGGCACCCAGGCCGATTCGACGCTCTGGGAAGCCGATGCTTCGATAACTTCACCCCTCGAGCTCTTGAAGTTGCTCGATAGCGCCTAAAATACCCTTTCCTTGGGGCTGCACTGGTTTCGACGTGGGTTCGGAGTCGCAGCGGGGCATGTCGAGCTGAATGCGCTCGTAAAACAGATTCAAACAAACTAACTGCAAACGACGAACGTTTCGCACTCGCTGCTTAATTGCCAGTGAGCCTTGCAACAGTTGGCCGATGGGCTGGGCAAGGGGGTCTGGAGCAATCCTGACCTCCCGGCTGCAAGGATAACTACATGGGCTGGCTCCGATCCGGGTACCTTGGGTCGGGGCGAGAAAATAGGGTGCTGGCGTCCGGTTTAGCGTGTGACTGCGCGACTCCGGAAGCGAGATTCAAAACAGATCACTAAACATGTAGAACTGCGCGATGAAGGCTTGCGGACGGGGGTTCAAATCCCCCCAGCTCCACCAACATAACGTCCGAGGGCGTTCACTGAAATCGGTGAACGCCCTTTTTCATTGGGAAATCGCCTGCTGGCACCCCAGTGGCACCCGGCGGAGTCCTCAGGGTATTGGTCATTCCGACCAGCGCAAACAGCCGTTGCGCACCCATGTTTCTATCTGCTTTCCCGATTGTTCCGAATCGATCCGGGATGGCTCGGTCCACGAATGGTCAGTTCACTCGGACCTGGGCTCTCGCATCGCGAGTTCGTGGCGTACAGCCTGCGCCAGGGCGAGCAGCGACGGTCCGAGGTCCTGCGCGATTGCCTCGATCGACTCCTGTGTCGAAAGGCTGATATTCAACACGTAGATGCTGCCTTCCACCTCCAGCGGTGTAGCCAGCGCAACCACCTCGGGCTGCCAGGCCGCGGCGCAGAAGCCTCGCGTGCGGACGTCGGTGCACGCTTTCCTGATCTCGGACTCGATGCCTTTCCACTTGACGCGTCGTTTTGAAAGAAGCTGCATGAGCTGGGTCCGGTGCTGCGGCGTGAGTGCGGCCAGGTATGCGCGCCCCAGCGAGGTGAGCTCCATCGGTACGCGCTGGCCGGAAACCACGTGGCGAAGCGCGGCGCGCCTGGCGTAGCGAATCGACTCCAGGTAGACCATCTCGTCCCGGTCGGGTGCCGCCAGCCCCACGTTGATATGGCGCTGCCGGGCCAACTCGAGCATGCGCGGAGCCGCTGCCTGCAGCACGCGCGATGCGGTGCGCATCGCATGGGAGAGGCTCAGGACCGCGGGCGCCAGCCGATACGCACGCTCGGCCTTGTCGAGCTGCAGCATCCCGCTGCCGACCAGGGTTTGCGTGAGCCTGCTCACCGTGGCCTTGGACAGGCCCGTGCGCTCGGCCAGTTCGCCGTTGCCCAGCAGCTCCGAGCCGGGGCGGAACGCGCGAAGAATCTCCATGCCCCGTTCCAGCGAGCGGTTCGCGGGCGACCGTCCTGGCTTGTGATCGAGGAAGAAGCGGGCTTGATCAGTCATGGCACTGGATGAGAGAAGAGCCTGGATCATCGCAGGGAAATTCCAAGCAGTGGAATTGCATCCCCCGAACCGGAGTGCTTCCTCCTAAAGTCCGTGCACCCACTTGCGGCGTAGCCAAGAACGTCCGCGATCACCAGGGATTCACTACTTGGTTCTGGAGACATCAGATCATGACTGCTCATGGCTTGCGCAGGATGCGCGCGCTTTTCCTTCTCTTCCTCGGCTTCACTGCTTTCTTCGCCTTCGGCACGGCATTCGCCGCCTACCCCGACAAGCCCATTCGCTTCGTGGTGCCGTTCGCTCCCGGCGGGGGTACTGACATCATCGCCCGCACTTTGGGCGTCGAAATGTCCAAGGATCTCGGCCAGCCCGTGATCGTCGACAACAAGCCGGGTGCCGGAACGCTGATCGGCACCGACAACGTGGCCAAGAGCGCGCCGGACGGCTACAGCGTGGTGGTCGCCTCGTTCGCCCATGCCGTCAACCCGGCGCTGCAGCCCAAGCTTCCGTACGGCAGCAACAAGGCTTTCGCGCCGGTCATCCTCATCGGGCGCGGCCCCAACGTGCTGGTGGTGCGGCCCGACAGCCCCTACAAGTCGGTGGCCGACCTGGTCGCCGCGGCCAAGGCCAATCCGGCCAAGCTGACCTTCGCGTCGCAGGGCGCGGGCACCTCCGCCCACCTGGCCGGCGAGATGTTCGCCAACCTCGCGAAGGTCAAGCTCTCGCATATTCCCTACCGCGGCGCCGGTCCGGCGCTCACCGACCTGCTCGGCGGCCAGGTCGACATGATGTTCGCCACCGCCGCGGCGGTGTCCACCTTCGTCGACAGCGGCAAGCTGCGCGCGCTCGGCGTGACCACGGCGCAGCCTTCACCCGCGTTCAAGGGCGTGCCGGCCATCGCCGCCAGCGTGCCGGGCTATGTGGTGGAGAGCTGGTACGGCCTGTACGTGCCCGCCGGCACGCCGGCGGCAGTCATCGACCGGCTCAACGCCGCGGCCCGCAAGGCGGCGCGCGCGCCCGACTTCGTGCGAAAGATCGAGCACGAAGGCCTCGTCATCAATGCCGGCCCGCCGGCGGAACTCGACACCTACGTGCGGGCCGAGGAAGAACGCTGGGCGCGCGTGATCAAGGAAAACGGCATCAAGGCCGATTGAACGGCAGCCACCGGCCAGCCCCCAGGAAGAAGAACATGACCTACACCCTCATCGACTATCAGGTGACGGACGCCATCGCGACCGTGACATTCAACCGCCCGGACAAGCGCAACGCCATGAGCGACGACATGCGCACCGAGTTCATCGACGTGCTGGAGCGCGTGACCGCCGACAAGGGCATCCGGGCGATGGTGCTCACCGGAGCGGGCAAGGGCTTCTGCGCGGGCGGCGACATCAGCGGCATGCAAAAGCGCATGAACGCGCCGGCGGGGGAGGTCGGCTTCAACGGCTGGCACCGCCAGCAGCGCGTGCACCACGTGCAGGCCCTGCTGCACACCATGCCCAAGCCGGTGATCGCGGCCGTCAACGGCGCTGCCTCGGGGCTGGGCGCCGACACCGCGATGGCATGCGACTTCGTCATCGCGAGCGAGTGGGCCAGCTTCACCTGGAGCTACGTGCTGCGCGGCATCATTCCCGACGGCGGCGGCATGTATTTCCTGCCGCGCCGCGTGGGCCTGCCCAAGGCCAAGGAACTGATCTTCACCGGCCGCCAGGTCAAGGTGGACGAAGCCCTCGCGCTGGGCATCGTCGATCGCAAGGCGAGTGCCGAAACGCTCCTGGCCGACGCCCAGGCATGGGCGCGCGAGCTGTCGTCCGCGTCTTCGACCGCGCTGGCGCTGACGAAGACCATCCTTAACCAGAGCTTCGAGCTCTCCTCGCACGACGTGTTCTCGCAGGGCAGCCAGGCCCAGGGCATCTGCTACACCAGCAGCGAGCACCGCGCGTCGGTGGAGGCCTTCCTGGCCAAGACGGCTTCGAAGGAGTGAGGCCATGAACGAAGCCATCGCCAAACTGCTCTCCCCGCGCAGCGTCGCCGTCATCGGCGCCTCGGCCGACCTGAAGAAGACCACGGGCCGGCCGGTGGCCTACCTGCAGAAGCACGGCTTCGCGGGGCGCATCATGCCGGTGAACCCGAAGGTCGAGCGCATCGGCGAGCTGCCGTGCTATCCCGACATCGCCTCGCTGCCCGAGGTGCCCGACGTCGCAGTCGTGCTGCTGGGCGCCGAGCGCGCCCACCTGGCCGTGAAGGAGCTCTCGCAGCGCGGCTGCGCCGCCGCCATCGTGCTGGCCAGCGGCTACACCGAGACCGGCGAGGAGGGCGCGCGGCGCCAGCAGCAGCTGGTGGAGGCCGCCGGTGCGATGCGCATCCTGGGGCCGAACACCATCGGGCTCGTCAACCTGACCGACAACATCGTGCTGTCGCCGTCGGGTGCGCTGGAGATGGACGAGTTCCAGGCCGGCGGCATCGGCGTGGTCTCGCAGAGCGGGGGCATCCTGGGCTCGCTGCTGTCGCGCGCCGCGGCGCGCGGCATCGGCCTGTCGAAGCTGATCTCCACCAGCAACGAGGTCGACCTGGAGCTGGCCGATTTCATCGACCACCTCGCCGAAGATCCGGCCACCAAGGTGATCGCGCTTTACGTCGAGACCGTGCGCAACCCCGCCAGCTTCCGTGCCGCCTGCCTGAAGGCCGCGCGCATGGGCAAGCCGGTGGTGGCCTTCAAGATCGGCCGCTCCGAGGCCGGCGCGAAGGCCGCCGTGTCGCACACCGGCGCGATGGCCGGCGCCGACAGCATGTACGACGCGCTGTTCAGGCAGGTTGGCGTGATCCGCGCGCAGAGCTTCTCCGACCTGCTCGACATTCCGGCAGCGCTGTGCACCGGCCGCAAGCTGCGCGGCGCGCGCGTCGCGATCCTCACCTCCACCGGCGGCGCCGGCACGCTGGTGTCCGACGACCTGGGCGTGGCAGGCTTCGACACGCCCGCGCCCGACGCGGCCACCGCCGATGCGCTGCGCGCGCTGCAGACCGGCAGCGAAGCCGTGCTCGACCGAAACCCCATCGACGTGACGCTCGCGGGCCTGCGCCCCGACCTGCTGCGCGGTGCCATCAATGCGCTGCTGGCGAGCCCGGCCTACGACGCGCTGGTGATCATCGTCGGCTCCTCCAGCCTCGCAATGCCCGAGCTGCTGGCCGGCGCCATCCAGGAATGCCTGCCGAACTCCGACAAGCCGGTGATGGCCTATGTGAGCCCGCATGCGCCTGAAGTGGGCGCGCTGCTCACGCGCCGCGGCGTGCCGGCCTTCACCGCCGCCGAGAGCTGCACGGCTGCGCTGGCCGGGATGCTGCGCGTACAGCGCTTCGTGGCGCCTGCCCAAGACGAGGCGGCACCGCCGCTGGTCGAGGCCGGCGACCTGCCATCCGGCTCGCTCGACGAGGCGCAGGCCAAGCAGCTGTTCTCGCGTTTCGGCGTGCCCTGCGCCGCGGAACGCGTGGTCGCGTCGCCCGCCGAGGCCGAAGCCGCCGCGCGCGAGCTTGGCGGGCGAGTGGTACTCAAGATCCTGTCGTCGCAGATCACGCACAAGAGCGACGTGGGCGGCGTCGCCGTCGGCCTGGGCGCCGACACCATCGGCGAGCGCATCGGCCGCATGGCGGCCGAGGTGAAGAGCCGCACCGGCACGGATGCGCAGCGCTTCCTGGTGCAGGAGATGGTGGCGGGCGGCACGGAGCTGATCCTGGGCATGCACCGCGACGCACTGGGCACGGCCATCTTGCTGGGCATGGGCGGCGTGACGGCCGAGCTCTTCAAGGACACCACCATGCGCCTGCTGGCGCAGGACGCACAACACGGGCAGAGCCTGAAGCCGCTGAGCCGCGCCGAGGCGCTGTCGATGGCGCGCGACCTCAAGACCTGGCCGCTGCTCGATGGTTTCCGCGGCCGGCCGAAGGCCGACGTCGAGGCGCTGGTCGATGCGATCGTCGCGTTCTCGGGCATGGCGGCGCAGCTCGGCGAGCGCCTGGTCGAGGCCGAGATCAACCCCGTCTTCGTGCTGCCGCAGGGGCAGGGCGTGCGTGCCGCCGATGGGGTGGTGGTGCTGGCCTGAGCGGCGCGCCGGCAGCGTTCGCCGCTGCTTAACTTTTTTCTTTTCTCGAACCGATCGGACACCCATGCACGCCACCGAGACATTCGCCCGTTACGCCACCGAATTCCGCCAGGCCCGGCTCGACGACGAGGTGCTTCACCACGCCAAGCGCGCGGTGATCGACTGGCATGCCGCGCTGTTCCCGGGGCTCGATGTCGCACCGATGCCGCAGTTGCGCGCACTGCTGGCCGACGACCTAGGCCGCGGCCGTGCACGCCTGCCCGATGGAGGCCTCGCACCTGCCCGCGCAGCCGCGCTGCTCAACGGCACCGCGGCCCATGCGGCCGAGGTGGACGACAGCTTCCGCGACGCCATGTACCACCCGGGCGCGGCCACCGTGGCGGCGGCGCTCGCCATCGCTCAGGAGCGCGGCGCCAGCGGGCTGGACTTCCTGCGTGGCGTGGTGCTCGGCTACGAGGTCTCCACGCGCATCGGCGTGACGATGGGGCGGGCCCACTATCGCCACTGGCATAACACCGGCACCGTGGGCACCTTCGGCGCGGCTGCATCCGCCGCCGGCCTCCTCGGGCTGCACGGCGCGTCCTTCGCCCATGCGCTCGCCACGGCCGCGACCTTCGCGGCGGGGCTGCAGCAGGCCTTCCGAATGGATTCGATGTCCAAGCCGCTGCATGCGGGCCGGGCCGCCGAGGGCGGCGTGCTGGCCGCGCAGCTGGCCGCGCAGGGCGTGACCGGTTCGCTCGACGTGCTCGACGGCGAGGCAGGCTTCGGCAGCGCCATGAGCGACGGCCCCGACTGGTCGGCGGTGGGCGACACGCTCGGGCGCGACTTCCACATCAAGCGGCTGACCTTCAAGAACCACATCGGTTGCGGCCACACCTTCGCGGCCATCGACGGGGCCCTGGAGCTGGCGCGCCGGCACGGTCTGCGGGCCGCGGACATCCGCCGCGTCCACGTGGCCACCTACGGCCCGGCGCTGGACATCGCCTGCTACGAGGATCCGCGCACCGAGAACGAGGCCCGCTTCAGCATGCGCTTCGTGGTGGCGACCGCGCTCGTGCACGGCAGCGTCCGCCTTGCGGCCTACATGCCCGAGCGGCTGGCCGATGCCGACGTGCGCGCGATGATGGCGCGCATCACGGCCGTGGTCGACCCGGAGATCGATGCGGCCTTCCCGGGCCGGCGCTCGGCCCGCGTCGAGATCGAGACGAACGACGGCCAGCGCCACGCCTGGCTGCAGCCCGACCGCAAGGGCGACCCCGAGCTGCCGCTGTCGGACGCGGAGCTCGACGACAAATTCCTGGAGCTCTCTGCGCCGGTGATCGGCGCCGAGCGTGCGCAGGCCCTGCTGCGCAACATCTGGTCGCTCGACAAGGCCGATGGGCTGCAGGGGCTGACGGCCTGAGGGGCTGCCAGCGTACGACACCGCCTTCGCGCGTTCGGTATCGACGGTCCGCGCCTGCAGGCATGCAGCGCGGAGAACCGTCGCGCCTGCGCGCTCGATTTCCACGCACGAGACCCAGACGGCGGGGAGCGACGCGGTGGCCCGCAGACTTTCTTCGCCATCGCACGGCTAGATAGCAGAAAAACATATCTGCTATAGGAGCCATGTGCTTACCCTTGATGTCGGCCCCTGAAAGACTCCAGGCATGGAGACAAAAGATTCAACCGCACAGGCCGCGACGCATGCCCCCGTATCGCGCAAGCTGATCACCTATCCCTCGGCGCGCGACGGTGCGCAGATCCGCATCGAGTACGCCGACGAAGGCGAGGGGCCCGCGATCTGCATCCTTCCTTCGCTCGCGCGGTCCGGGCGCGACTACGACGAGGTCGCGGCCATGCTGGCTCGCGAGGGCTTCCGAGTGCTGCGTCCGGAGCCGCGCGGCATCGGCCGCAGCCAGGGGCCGATGCAGTCGCTGGACATGCACGACTTCGCTGCCGACGTGGCGGCAGTGCTGGACCACGAGTGCACCGGCCCGCTCGTGGTGGTGGGTCACGCATGGGGCAGCCAGCCAGCACGCACGCTGGCCGCGGACCGCCCGGACCTCGTGCGCGGCGTGGTGATGGCAGCCGCATCGGCGGGAAAGCTGCCGCCCGGGTCGCAGGAGAAGCCGTACGGCCGCCTGCGCGATGCGATCGACGGCGCGGGCGACCCGAGCCTGTCCGAAGCGCAGCGCATCGACTGCCTGCGGCGCGCCTTCTTCGCCCCGGGCCATGACCCGCGCGTCTGGCTGGACGGCTGGAGTGCCGAGGCGCACGAGGCGCAAAGCCACGCCCGGCGCGTGACGCCGGTCGACGACTACTTCTCCGCGGGCCAGCACGTGCCCATCCTCGATCTGCAGGCCGAGCACGACGCGGTGGTGATTCCCGGCGTGATGAAGCCCTACCTGGGCGACCGGGTCACGGTGCAGGTGGTCCGTGACGCGGGCCACGCGATGGCGCCGGAACAGCCTCGCGCGATGGCCGACGCGATCGCAGCGTTTGCGCAGCGCGTCTACGGCTCGCGCGCTGGCGCATAGCGCAACGAGGCGGCCGGCTCAGCCATGGCGGCGTCACTCGAATCACATCAATACACCAGGAGACAACATGGTCAAGAAATCCAGCCTTTCCGGCCTGAAGCTGGCGCTCGCCGGCGCGGCGCTGCTCGTGGGCGCCTTCGCTCATGCGCAGGGCTATCCGAACAAGCCGATAAGAATGGTCATTCCCTACACGCCGGGCGGCTCGATCGACACCGTCGGGCGCCTCGTGGCCGACCAGCTGCAGCGACAGCTCGGACAACCCATCGTGATCGACAACGCGCCGGGCGCCTCGGGCTTCGTGGGGGCGATGCATGTGAAGAAAGCCAAGCCCGACGGCTACACGCTGCTGTTCAACGCATCGAGCCAGGCCTACCTGCCGCTGGTCGTCGCGAAGAAGACCTACGACGCGCAGCGCGACTTCACCCCAGTGGGGCAGATCGGCTACGTGCCGCTGATCGTCGCCGTCAACAACGACGTGCCGGCCAAGACCATCGGCGAGTTCGTGCGGCTGGCCAAGGCCAATCCGAACAAGTACACCTGGGCGACCTCCGGGCTCGGCACCACCAGCCACCTGAGCGAGGAGATGGTCAACCGCGCACTGGGCCTGCAGATGGAGATCGTTGCCTACAAGGGCGCCGTGCCGCAGCTGACCGACGTGATCGGCGGCCACGTCTCGGCCGCGATCTCGCCGATGCCCGGCGTCGCGCCCTTCGTGCAGGGAGGACGCCTGCGTCCGCTTGCGGTGACCAGCAAGGTGCGTGTTCCGTCCATGCCGGATGTGCCGACGCTGTCCGAGGCGGGCATGCCCGGCTTCGAGCTGCTGTCGTGGTACGGCATCTGGGGCCCCGCGGACCTTCCCGCGGACATCGCGAACCGGCTCAACAGCGAGATCGCCAAGGCAGTCGATGCGCCTTCACTGAAGGCCAAGTTCGCCGAGCTCTCCTTCATACCCGTGAAGTCCAGCCCGGCGCAGTTCAGGCAGCTGATCGCGGACGACCTCGCCAAGATCGGCAAGGCGGTGAAGGATGCGGGCATCCGTATCGACTTCTGAGATTCACTCTTCGCCGGCTGGCATCGGCGCCGCCGGCCGATACGCGCGAAAGTCCAGCGCCCGCAGCAGCCTCGCGGTCTCCTGGATGAGGCGGCTGGCGGGCCGCGCGGTCGGCATTGCCAGCACCAGGCTGTTCCACATGGCCGGAGGCCCGATGGGGGCTGCCCGCACCTTCGCGCGGCGCGCGCTGAGATTGAGCGCGCTCTCGGGCAGGATGGAGCAGGCCATTCCTTCCTCGACCACCGTCAGCGCCGTGTGCACGGCACCTACTTCGGCCACGATGTTCAGGTTGATCTTGCGCGGCAGCATCACCGCGTCGACCAGGCTTCGGATGGGGTTCGGCACGGCGGGCAGGATCAGCGGGAAATCGGCAAGGGATGCCAGCGAGACGCGCTCGGGCAGCCGATAGCCTTCTGGCGTGACGAGCAGCAGCCGCTCGCGCATCAGGGGCTCGTAGCTCAGCAACGGCGTTGGCGGAGGGTCGAAGAGCACGCCGACGTCGATGCGCCCGGCCAGCAAGCCCTCGCGCAGCGAGAGGCTCAGCCCTTCCACCACCGACAGCATCGCATTGGGCAGCCGTTCGCGGAACTCCCGCACGAGCGGCACGCACAGGCCGCTGGCTACCCGGTTCGGCAGCCCTACCACCACCTTGCCGGCGGGCTCGTCGCTCATCTCCTTGATCTCGAACAGGGCCTGCGCGGCTGCGTTGAGCATGACGCGGGCATGGGCTTGCAGCGCATGGCCCGCCTGCGTCGGTGTGACGCCGCGGCCGGTGCGTTCCAGCAGGCGCTGGCCGAGCTCCTGTTCAAGCAATGCGACCTGTCGGCTGATGCTCGGTTGCGCCAGGTTCAGGGCGGCCGCGGCGCGGCTGAAGCTGCCTTTCTCGACCACGACGACGAAGTACTCAAGCTGTTTGAGATCCATAGCGCAAAGACATATCTGATATAGGCCTCATTCGATTTAACTTTGCTTGCGTTCGGCCCAGACTCAAGGTTTTCCCGGGGAAGCCGGGCTCGAGGAGCAATGATGAAGAGATTCGAATCGAAGGTCGCGATCGTGACCGGCGCGGGCTGCGTGGGCGCAGGCTGGGGCAACGGTCGCGCGATGGCCGTGCGGCTCGCGGAAGAGGGCGCCAGGGTGCTCGCGGTCGACCGCGACGCCGAGCGCCTGGCCGAGACTCTGTCGCTCGCTGACAGCGCCGCGGCATCCATCACCACCTGCATCTGCGACGTGACAAGCTCCGCAAGCGTGCAAGCGATGGTCGAGGCCTGCATCGAGACCTATGGCGCGCCCGACATCCTGATCAACAACGTCGGCGGCTCGGCCGCGGGCGGCCCGGTGCAGCTCAGCGAGGAGGCCTGGGACACGCAGATCGACGTCAACCTCAAGAGCGTGTTCCTCACCTGCAAGCACGTGCTGCCGCACATGATCGAGCGCAAGCGCGGCGCCATCGTCAACGTGGCCTCGACCTCGGGCCTGCGCTGGACCGGCAGCGCGCAGGTGGCCTATGCGGCCAGCAAGGCCGGCGTGATCCATCTGTCGCGCGTGGTGGCGGTCCAGCATGCGGCCGACGGGGTGCGCGTCAACACGGTGGTGCCGGGACAGCTGCACACCCCGATGGTCGAGGCACGCCTGGCCAGGCAGCGCACCGGTGGCGACATCGAAGCGCTGCTGGCGTCGCGCGTCAAGCGCATCCCGCTGGGCTTCATGGGCGACGGCCGCGACACTGCGAACGCGGCGCTCTACCTCGCCAGCGACGAAGCCCGCTTCGTGACCGGCACCGAACTGGTCGTGGACGGCGGCATGACGGCGCGCTGCGACTGAGCGGCCCGCAAGGCAAGCAAGGAGACAAGCGATGAAGAGAAGACAAGTCCTGGCCGCGGCCGCGATGCTTTCGCTGGCATCCGCCGCATTCGCGCAGGCCGGCGGGAAGCCGGTCCGCATCGTCACCTCGTTCAGCCCGGGCGGCCCGGTCGACTTCGTGGCGCGCACGCTGGCCGAGCAGCTCGGGCGCGAGCTCAAGCGCCCGGTCATCGTCGACAACAAGCCCGGCGCCAACGGCGCGCTCGGTGCATTGGAAACCCTGCGCTCCGAAGCGGACGGCAGCACGATCTGGATCACCAGCGTGGGCGCGGCCGCCATCAATCCCTCGCTGGTCGAGAAATCGCTCTATGACACCCAGCGCGACTTCGCGCCGGTCTCGCTCGTGGCGAACAACGTGGAAGTGCTCGTGGTCGGCGCGAAGGACCCTGCAGCGGATGCCGCGGAGTTCGTGAAGACGGCCAAGGCCAGCAAGGAGTCCGCGCCGATGGCTTCGTCGGGCTCGGGCAGCATTCCGCACCTGGCGCTGATCCAGCTGGAGGAATCGACCGGCGCGCGCTTTCTTCACGTGCCCTACAAAGGCATGGCGCCGGCCTTCACCGATCTGATGGGCGGTCAGGTCAAGGGCGTGTTCGCAGACGTCGCGGCGATCATGCCGCACGTGCAGGGCGGCCGGCTCAAGGCGATCGGTATCGCGGCGGGCAAGCGCCATCCGTCGCTGCCGCAGGTCAAGACCTTCGACGAGCAGGGCATCAAGGCCGTGGACACGAACAACTGGTATGCGCTGTTCGTCTCGGCGAAGACGTCTCCGGCGGTGGTGCAGGAGCTGAACAAGGCCGTGCGCAGCGCGATCGCCAACCCCGATGTCAGCGCCCGGCTGCTGCGTGGTGGCGCCGAGCCGAAGACATCCACGCCGCAGGAGCTTGCAGCGCTGCTGAAGGCCGACGCGGCCAAGTGGGCCGCATTGATCAAGTCACGCAACATCAAGGCCGAATGATGAGCACGAGCCATATACGCGTTCCATTGGTGGTGCCGGGCACGGTTCCCGAGCTCGCCGGCATCGAGGCCCGCATCCTCTCGGAGCGCGGCCGGATCTCGCTGCTCTACCAGGTGCTGCTCAACAGCCCGAGCATCGCCAGTGGCTGGGAGTCGATGCTGACGGCCGTGCGCAACCGCACATCGGTGCCTGCCGACCTGCGCGAGATGATCATCCTGCGCGTCGCCGTGCTCAACGAGGCGGCCTTCGAGTTCGAGGCGCATGTGCCGCATGCGTTGAAGGCCGGATTCGCGCAGGAGAAGATCGATGCGCTGCGCGCGCCCGATCCCGCAGGCGCCTTTGAAGGGGTCTTCACGCAGGATGAGCTTCTGCTGCTGGCGCTGACCGACCGGATGACGCGCGATGTCAAGGTGCCCACCGAGCTGATGGACCGCCTGAACGCGCGCTTCGAGCCTTCGGCCGTGGTCGAAGTGGTCGCCACCGTGGCGGCCTACAACATGGTGTCGCGATTCCTCGTGGCGCTGAACATTTCGCACTAGACACCGCCATGACAGATGCAACCACCGAGGCCGGCGTTCCCGCGAGGACCTACCTGGAGCGACCCTCGCAACCGAGCCTGCGCCTGCCACCCGGGGCCTGCGACAGCCATGTGCACGTCTTCGGGCCGACCGCGCGCTTTCCTTATGCGCCTGGCCGCCCGGCCACGCCGCTGGAAGCGCCCAAGGAGACGCTGTTCGCGCTGCATCGCGCCCTGGGCATCGAGCGCTGCGTGATCGTGCAGTCGATCACGCACGGCACCGACAACCGCGTGGTCGAGGACGCCATCGCGGCGGGGCAGGGCCGCTATCTCGGCATCGCCCTGGTCGAGGCCGACGTGCCCGATGCCGAACTCCAGCGCCTGGCGCAAGCGGGCATGCGCGGCGTGCGCTTCAACTTCATGCGGCACATCGCGACCACCGCGGGCGTCGAGGCGGTGCTCGCGCTGACGCCGCGTCTGGCGGCGGTCGGCATGCATTTGCAGGTGCACTTCGAGAGCGAGCTGGTCCACGAACTCTCCGCGCCGCTGCAGCGCAGCCAGGTTCAGGTGGTGATCGACCACATGGGGCGCGTGGATGCCACGCGCGGGCCGGATGCTTCCGACTTCCAGGCGCTGCTGAAACTGCTGGAGAACCCGCGTTTCCACGTGAAGGTCAGCGGCATCGATCGCGTCGACGCGCATGCACCGCCGGCCGAGCGCTATGCCCATGGCGAGGCGCTGGCCCGCATCCTGGTGGAGCGCTTTCCCGAGCGCTGCGTGTGGGGCACCGACTGGCCGCATCCCAACCACACCCACATTCCCGACGACGGCGTGCTCGTGGATGCGCTGGGCCGTATCGCGCCGGATGCGAGGCATCTGGAGCAGTTGCTCGTGCACAACCCCCAGGCCCTGTACCGGTTTCCAACCTGAGCCGCGGCTTCGACGCCACACGGTTCCATCCGAGGTGCACATGTCAACAACTGGCCGGATTCCAACCGACGTCGTACTCCTGCGATGCCATGGCCCGCTCTCGGCTTCGGCTGGGTTCGGCGAGGGAGTGGCGACCTTGCCTTGCTGGAAGGAAATCGGTGGCCGCATCGTCCGGCATGTTCATTCGCAGGCGCTGCAACTCTCGTACGTCTACCTGGGATTGCCCCACCGCACGGCGCTGTCGAGGCACTGCCTGATCGAGCTCGCCACGGAGGCGGGCAAGGTCTGGCCCGGCACACGGGTGGCGGCCTCCCGCCTGACGCTGATGCACGACATCGCCGGCGCCAGCGCGGACTCGCCAGCGCGCTCTCACTACGTCGTCGAGATGAAACCCGAACCCGGCTGGGGCATCGAGCTGCAACGCTGGTACGACCAGGAGCACCTGCCCGCGCTGGCCGCGGTGCCGGGCTGCATACGCGCCCAGCGCTTCTGGAACAACGACGACGAGCAGGAGTCGCTGGCGTGCTACGACCTCGTCTCGGACCGGACCACGGCCTCCGCCGAATGGCTGGCGGTCCGCGAGACGAGCTGGAGCGCTCGCGTGCGGCCCCATTTCATGAAGCCCGTGCGAACCATGTTCGCCCTGGCCGACGCCGCTCTGCCTTAGCTGATCGTCCGGCCCGCCGGCAGGAACTGCTGCGGTCGGCACGGACGGCGACCAGTTCGCGCGCCCCCCTTGGCGCGATGCGGCGCGATACGGCGCGATGCGTCGCGCGAGGCAGCCCTGCGTCGAAGCAGCAGTCCTGCACCCTCGCTACCGCGCCGAGGCGCCGCCATCGACCGGAATGATCGCCCCGGTCATGTAGCTGGAAGCAGGCGAGGCCAGCAGCAGGGCCAGTCCCTTGATCTCGTCGGCCTGGGCCACGCGGCCGAGGGGAATGTGGGTTCGCATGCGCTCGGCGGATTCGGGAAGGCGCAGGCGCCCGCCGTTGATGTTGGTGGCGAAGGGGCCGGGCGCGATGGCGTTCACCAGCACGTTGTGCGGTGCCAGCTCCATGGCGGCCTGCCTCACCAGGTTGTTCGCCGCCGCCTTCGAGGTGACGTAGGCGTATCCCGAGAGCGACTCGGAGCGCACGCCCGCGATCGATGTGGTCACGACGATGCGTCCCTCCCGGCGCGGCTTCATGTGCCGCGCCGCGGCGCGCACGGTGTGCAGCACGCCGTCGAGGTTGATGCGCAGGACCTTGTCCCAGTGCGCGAGGTCGATGTTCTCCAGCTGGCCCGCCTCCACGACGAAGCCGCGTCCCGCGCTGATGCCCGCGTTCGCGAACACGCAGTCGATGGCGCCGTGGCGCGCAGCCATGCTGTCCACCAGCGCGTCAACGGCCGTGGCGTCGGCCACGTCCAGCGTCGCACCTTCAACGAGCGGATAGCGCGATTTCAGGCGCTGCACCTCGGTGTCCAGCGCCTGCGCATCCATGTCGGTCATGAGCGTGCGTGCGCCGGCCTCCAGCATGGTCTCGGCGTATGCCAGGCCGAGGCCGCTGGCGGCGCCGGTGACCAGCACGCTGCGCCCGGTGAGGTCGAAAAGCGAAGCGATGCTCATGCGGCCTCCGCCTTCTTCGTCATTGGCAGCAGGGTCTCCCAGTGCTCCGCCGCCTCGATCATGTAGTGGACCGTGAGCACCACCTTCTTGAAGTACCACCGGCCGTCGATGCGCACGTAGGCGTCGTCGAAGCGGCCCACCACGTAGAAGCTCTTGCCGCCGTGCACCGGGCGGCCGTCGAGGTAGGACTGGCCGGTGCCCGTGTCGCCGTCGACGCTCACCTCGTGCTGGTGGATGAACTGCCGCGCGTACTGCACGGGGAAGTTCTCGAAGAAGGTGCGGATGGCCTCGCGGCCGAAGACCTCGGGTCGGCCGTTGTAGATGATGCTGGCGTCCGGCGCGAACAGTTCGTACAGGCGCGGGCCCTGGTCCTCGTTGACCAGCGTGTGGTAGCGCGCACGAAGGGCGCGGATCGCCTCCACGCTCTCCAACTGGTCGACGCGGCGCTGAAGGGCCTGAAGTTGCTGTGCGACCTGCGCGAGCGTGTTGCCGGATTCCGTGTTCATTCGAAGTCTCCTGTAGAAAGTGCTCGGCCCTGGCAGCGCAGGGCCGTCGTGTGGAAGGAAGAAAGCGCCGTCTCACCCCGCGTCGGGGTGCTCCCTGCCGAAGTCGGAAAGGATCGCGCGCATGC
Organism: Variovorax sp. 350MFTsu5.1; assembly: GCF_048302515.1. Taxonomy (NCBI): domain Bacteria; kingdom Pseudomonadati; phylum Pseudomonadota; class Betaproteobacteria; order Burkholderiales; family Comamonadaceae; genus Variovorax; species Variovorax sp. 350MFTsu5.1. Next base: position 2,087,598 of record NZ_CP157620.1, read on the forward strand.
GCTTCTCGACCGACGCGCCCGTGTGGGCGTGCGGGATGACATAGAAACGCCCCGCGCGCACGGCCGCCAGCGTGGCCGAGGCGACGTCCGTCGCGTCGATGGGGGATGCCGCCATGCCTTGGCGCACCCTCTCGTCATAGGCTGCGGCGGGCGCGACGGTATCGGCGAGGTTGTCGGGCCGGTTGCGCTGGGACACGTGAATGCCGGTGGGCAGCAGCGAAGGGCAGACCACGGTCACGCCGATCGGCGAGCCGGCCTGCTCCAGGTCGCGCGCGAGGCATTCCGAGAAGGCGACCACCGCGTGCTTGCTCGCGCTGTACACGGCGGAGCCCGCCAGCGTCGCGAGCCCGGCGGCCGACGCCGTGTTGATCACATGGGCCGGGCGGCCGCGTGCGCGCATGCGCGGAACGAAGCTGCGCACGCCGTTGGCGACGCCCAGCACGTTCACGCCCAGCACCCACTGCCAGTCTGCATCGGTCGCGGCCCAGGCGGGCCCGAGCACGGCGACGCCGGCATTGTTGAAGAGCCAGTCGACGCCGCCGAAGCGCTCGTCGCAGGCTTGTGCGAAAGCCTCGACGTCGGCGGCGCGGCTCACGTCGCAGCGCTGCGCCAGCGTGGGCACGCCCATCGATCGAACCAGCGCCTCGGTGGCTGCGAGCGCCTCGACCTCCACGTCGGCGAGCGCCACGGCCATGCCCTCGCTCGCGCAGGCCAGGGCCAGCGCGCGGCCGATGCCGCTGCCCGCGCCGGTGACGGCGGCCACGGCGGGTGCAGCGAGCGTGCGCGGTGTGGAGGCAGCAGTCATTCCAGCGTCACTCCCGCCGTGCGAAGGACTTCCGTCCACTTGGCGGCTTCCTTGGCCACATAGACCTGGAACTCCGCATGCGGCATGTCGATGATGAAGCCGCCCGCCGATTCGAGCGTGTTCTTCACCTCCTGCGAGCGCAGGGCTTCTGAGGTCTCCACCGACAGGCGCTTGACGATGTGCTCCGGCGTCTTCGCGGGCGCGAAGAACCCGCCCCAGGTCAGCGACTCGACGCCTGGGTAGCCGGCCTCCGCCATGGTCGGCACCTCCGGCAGCATCGGCATGCGCTGTCCGCGCGTGACTGCCAGTGCGCGCAGCTTGCCGCTGCGGATGTGCGGGGCGGCGGTCTGGAGGAAGTCGAACATCGCATCGACGTTGCCCGAGACGAGGTCGACCAGTGCCGCCGAAGTCGCCTTGTAAGGCACGTGCGTGAAGCGCGCGCCGGTGCGCGTCTGCAGCAGCTCCAGGCACAGGTGCCCGCCGGTGCCGTTGCCGCCCGAGCCGAAGTTGAGCTTGCCCGGATTCTTCTTCGCGAGCTCGACCAGTTCACTCACCGAACCGACGCCGAGCCTGGGGTTCACCACCAGCACGTTCGGGTTGCCCGAGAGTCCGTGGATGGCCACGAAGTCCTTCACCGGGTCGTAGCGGATCGTCTTGTACAGCGCGCTGTTGGTGCCCTGGGTGCCCTGCGTGCCCAGCAGCAGCGTGTAGCCGTCAGGCGGTGCGCGCGAGACGAATTCCGCGCCGATCGAGCCGCTCACGCCCACCTTGTTGTCGATCACGATGGGCTGGCCCAGTCGCGCGGCGAGCACGCGCGCGATCACGCGGGCCTGCAGGTCGACGACGCTGCCCGCCGAAAAGGGCACCACCAGCGTGATGGGCCGGCTGGGGTAGGTCTCCTGGGCGCGCAGCACCGGCGCAAGAGGAAGCAGGCCGGTGGCGAGCGCGAATTGGCGTCGGGTGAGGCTCATGTGTGTCTACCGGATCAGTTCTGCCTGAGGATCTCGGCCCACGGGGCGTGGCCCGCGAGCACGTCGCTGCCTTCCAGGTCGACCTCGAAGTTCTCGAGCACGCGGCACACCAGCATGTAGTAGCCGATGGTCATCACGACCTCCATCAGCTGCTGGTGCGGCAGCTCGGCGGCCAGCGCATCGAACATCTCGCGCGGCGCCTTGACCTGGCGCACCACGGCATCGGTGAAGTCGAGCACGCGGCATTCGAGTTCGCTGAACGGGGCCCTGTCGACGCTGCCCTGCGGATGGTCGAGCACCGCCTCGACCTGGGTGGCTGGCACGCCGGCCTGCGCGGCCACGCGGCGGTGCTGTGTCACCTCGTAGCTGGAGCCGCACAGCGCGCCCACGCGCAGGATCACCAGCTCGCGCAGCGACACCGGCAGCGAGGCGTTCCGCAGGATGCTGGAGCCCAGGGCCAGGAAGCCCTGCGCGGTGGCGCCGCCGTGAGCCACCATGCGGTAGATGTTGAGTGGAGGGCGCCCGCCCAGCAGTGCGTGGAGTTCGGCGGGCGCCTCGGCGAGGTCGAAGTAGGGGATGCGGGCCATGGTTCTTTCAGTCGAGTCGGATGGCGGCGGCGCGGATCACCTCGCGCCACCGGAGGGTTTCGCTGCGCGCGAAGTCGGCCAGCGCCTGGGGCGTGCCGCCCTGTGGCTCGATCGTCAGTTCGCGCATGCGATCGGCCACCGCCGCGGTCTGCAGCGCGCGGTTCACTTCCTGGTTGAGCCTGTCGATGACGGGCGGCGGCGTGCCGCTGGGCGCCCACAGTCCGCCCCAGGCCGCGATCTCGCAGTCCGGCAGTCCCAGTTCCTCGAAGGTCGGCACCTGCGGCAGCAGGGGCAGCCGGGCGCGCGAGGTGACGGCCAGCGGGCGGATCTTCTCGCTGCGGATGTAGGCGAGGTTGCCCGCCACGTTGTCGAAGATCGCTGGCACCTGCCCACCGAGCACGTCTGTAAGCGCCGGAGCGCTGCCCTTGTACGGGATGTGTGCGAGCTGCACCTTGGCCGCGCGGTTGAGCAGCACCAGCGAAAGATGGCCGCTGGTGGCGTTGCCGGGCGTGGCGACGGCGATGCGCTCGGGCTTGGCCCTGGCCATGGCCATGGCCAGAAAGCTCTTGAGGTCGCGCGCCTCGAAGGCCGGGTTGACGCACAGCACGTTGTAGACCTTGCCTTCGAGCGCGATGGGCGCGAAGTCCTTCACCGGGTCGTAGTCCAGCTTCGGATAGAGGCTGACGTTCATCGCGTGGGTCGCGTTGCTGCCGTAGAAGAGCGTGTAGCCGTCGGGCGCACTGCGCGCTGCTGCCGCGGCCGCGATGTTTCCGGAGGCGCCCGGACGGTTGTCGACGATCACCGGCTGGCCCAGCTGGCGGCCCAGTTGTTCGGCCAGGCGCCGCGAGGACTGGTCGGCCGAGCCGCCCGCCGGAAAGCCGACGATCAGGCGTATGGGGTGGCTGGGGTAGGCATCGTCGCGCGCCGCCATCGCGGCGCCCAGGTGCGGCGCCGCGACCGTGCAGGCGGCTGCCTGGAGGAATCGGCGTCTCTGAAGCGGCTGCATGGTCTTGCTCAGGCCGAGGCGCGCGGCGCGGCGATGCCGCCGGTCAGGCCGCCATCGACGACCAGCGCGTGGCCGTTCACGTAGGAGGCTTCGTGCGACATCAGGAACAGGGCCGCATAGGCCACTTCCCAGCCGGTTCCCTGGCGGCCGAAGGGCAGCGGCATCGCGAGGCGGTCGGACCTGCGGCGCGTCGCCGCGCGGCCGATGGGCGTGTCCATCAGGCCGGGCAGGATGCTGTTGCAGCGCACGCCCCTGGCCTGACCCGCCATCGCGATGGAGCGGGCGAGCGACACCTGCGCCGCCTTGGTCGTCTCGTAGGCCGGGTTGAAGCTGGAGTTGCGCAGCGCCGCGATCGACGACAGCAGCACGATGGAGCCGCCGGGCGCCATGTGCCGCAGCGCCTGCTGCCCGAACAGCATGCACGAGCGCACGTTGGTGGCGTGCTCTCGGTCCCAGGCCTCGGCGGTCTGGTTGTCCAGCGACAGCCCGCTGGCCACGCCCACCACCATCACGAGGCCGTCGAGGCCGCCCATCTTCTGCACCGCGCGCTCCACCGTCGATGCGGCGGCCTCGGGCTGCGAGACGTCGGCCACCTCGGCGTGGACCGTCGCGCCCGATGCGCGCACCAGCTCGCAGGTCTGCTGCAGCGAGGCGGGGTTGATGTCGACGCAGGTCAGCGTCGCGCCCTCGTGCGCGAACAGCAGCGAGATCGCCCGGCCGTTGCCCACGGGCGGATCGGGGTCGTCGATGTCGCGCTGGCCTGCGCCCACCACCAGGATGCGCCGCTGCGCGAGGCGGTGCGCGGAGGGTCGGAGGTCGCCGAGCGCTTCGGCGAAAAGCTGCTGCTCGGGCTGGATGGCTTGCGAGGGCATGAACGTCTCCTTCTTCGTCTTTCAATGCGTTCATGGTTTGATTTTGGAAACGTTTCCGAAATGGTGGAAACCCTTGCCCGCTGTCACCTAAGATTCACCCCGTCCCAGTCCCCGTCTCCTTGCTCGCAAGGGAATCTCCATCCGAATGAATGCAGGAAAACAGAAGATCGATCTGCGCGACGTGGCGCGCCTGGCGGGCGTCTCGCTGGGCAGCGCATCGCGCGCGATGAACGGCGCCGGCGCCTCGGCGGCCACGCAGGAGAAGGTCAACCAGGCGGCTGCGGCGCTGGGCTACCGGCCCAACCACGCGGCGCGCGTGCTGCGCTCGAGGCTCAGCCGCACCGTCGGGTGCCTGCTGCCCGACATCTCGAACCCGCTGTATGCGCAGGTGTTCCGCGCGCTGGAAGACGAGTTCCTGCGCCACGACTACCTGCTGCTGCTGGCCAACGGCGCCAACGACGTCGATCGTGAGACGAAGGCATTGGGAACGTTCACGCAGCGCGGCATGGACGGCGTGATCCTCGCGCCCGGCAACGAGCGCAACGCGGCGCTGGTGGAGGCGCTGCGCGTGCTGCCGATGCCGGCCGTCGTGTTCGACCGCGAGGTCAGCGGCGCCCACGACGCCGTGCTCATCGACCACGCGGGCGGCGTGCGGCGCGTGGTCGAGCACCTGCTGGGCCTGGGGCACCGCGACATCGCCCTCGTGCTCTGGCAGGGCGACACGCGGCCGGTGCGCCGCCGCGTGCAGGGCTTTCGCACCGCGTTCCAGGCCGCGGGCCTGCCGGTGCCCGACCTGCTGGTGCAGGCGCGCAGCGTCACGGCCTCGGTCAAGGCGGAAGTCACGGAGCTGCTTGCGCGACCCGACCGGCCGACCGCGCTGATCGTGCAGGGCACGCACATGCTCAACAGCGCGCTGCGCGCCGTCGCCGCGCGCGGGCTCCAGGTGCCGCGCGACATCTCGGTGGTCGCCATCGGCGACACGCCTTTCGCGGCCGAGCACGACCCCGCGGTGAGCGTGCTCGACATCGACCAGGCCGAGACCGCGCGCTGCCTTGTCGACCTGCTGCTCACGCGGATCGCCGACAACGGCCTGCCGCAGCGCAAGGCGCGCGTCGGGCTGCGCTACGTGGAGCGCGATTCGGTGACCGCGCCGCCGCGGTATTCCTGAACGAGCGCATCCACCAGTTCGGCGACCGTCGGCACGGCGCGTACGCCCGACACCGAGTGGCCCGCGCTCCAGATGTCCGTCCAGCGCTGGCTGGGCGCCGCATTGGCGCCGCCGCCGTAGCGTCTTCTCGCTTCTTCCACCGAGATGCTTTCGTCGAGCGTCGAGATGTCGATGCCCAGCCGCCGTGCCGAGGGCGCCAGGAAACTGGCGGGCAGGCCGGTGAAGCCGCGGGTGAGGAGCACGTCGTCGATCGAGCTGTCGACCAGCATGCGCCGGTACTCGTCGCTCGCCAGGCTCTCCTGCGTGGCGATGAAGCGGGTGCCCATGATGCCGAGGTCGCAGCCGAGCTCCTTCGCGGCGCGCAGGGCCACACCGTCCGACAGTCCGCCTGCCAGCACGATGGGGCCGTCGAACACGCCGCGCACCGCGCGTACGAAGGCGAAGGGATTCGCCCAGCCGGTGTGGCCGCCCGCGCCCGCGGTAAGCAGCACGAGGCCGTCCACGCCCGACTCGATGGCACGCACCGCATGGTGCAGCGAGGCCACGTCGGCGAACACGCGGCAGCCGCCTTCGTGCAGGCGCGGCACCACCGCGGCGGGCGAGCCCACGCTGGTGATGACGATCTGCGCGCGGTGCCGCGTGATCAGCTCGACCTCGGCCATCACGCGCGCGGGGTCGCGCCGCATGATGAGGTTGGGGCAGTAGGGCGCCGTGGTGCCGGGCGCGGCGGCTGCCTCTTCGTCCAGGCGCGTGAGCCAGGCGTCGAATTCCTCGAGCGTCTGGCAGTTGGCCGTCGGGAAGGCGCCGATCACGCCCGCCGCGCAGACGGCGGACACCCAGTCGATGCCCGAGACCCGCAGCATGGGTGCGGCGATGAGGGGAAGGGCCAGGCGGTCGAGGAAGGGAAGTGCTTGGGTCATTGCGGTGCGGTGGATTCGTTCAGGTGCGCCACGGCAGCGCGTGCCTGGCGGATGAGGTCTTCGACGATCGCGGCCAGCGGCTCGGTGCGCGTGGCGAAGCCGATGGCGGGCCCGAGCGAGAGCATGCCGCCGCGCCAGTCGCCGTCGCCGTAGCAGCGGTCGCGCGCCACGCGGCTGTCGAGCAGGGTGCCGAAGGCGGCGTGGTCCGCCGCGCCGGCGCGTTCGATGGCGTCGACCTGCGCGGCGGTGTCGTTGCGCAGCACGCGCCAGGTGTTGCCCAGCGTGTGCAGCAGGCGCACGGTGCTGTGCTCGTCGCAGCCCAGCAGGTGGTTCTTGTAGGCGGCGTGGGCAGACACCTCGTCGCTCACGAGGAAGCGGCTTCCCATCAGCACGCCGTCGGCGCCCAGCGCGAGCGCGGCGGCGATCTGGCTGCCATGGCCTATGCCGCCGCCAAGCACCAGCGGAACGTGGAACTGCTCGCGCGCCGTGGCCAGCGCGCCCATCAGCATGGTCGGCAGCTCGTTGGCGCCGGGGTGCCCGCCTTCCTCCATGCCGACCAGTGCGACCGCATCGGCGCCGGCCGCCTGGGCGGCGAGGGCATGCCGCACGCTCGATGCCTTGTGGATCACGATGCCGCCGGCTTCGTGGATCGCCCGGATCAGCGCATCGGGCGCGTAGCCCGCGGTCTCGAAGTGCCGCACGCCATGTTCGAGCGCGGTCTCCAGCGAAGCCCGCACACCGGCGTTGGCCTGCGGGCGTGCCGACAGCGTGAGGTTGACGCCGAAAGGGCGGCCTGCGGTGATCTCGCTGCAACGCCGCAGCTGCTCGCGCAGCGCGGCCTCGCCGTCGAAGGAGCGCGGTGTGATGAAGCCCATGCAGCCTGCGTTGGTCAGCGCGCCCACATAGCGCGCGTCCGAGAGCCACATCAGCCCGCCGCCGAGGATCGGATAGGCCAGGCCGAAGAGCCGCGTCAGCCGCGTGGGCAGCGGTGGCTGGCTCACTGCAGCAGCTGCCGTGCGTTGTCGAGGCCGGGCGCGGCGCCCAACGCCGACGGATCGACGCCCGCGAGCGGCACCGGAAAGCGCACCAGCGACAGCGCCTCGGCGCCGTTGAGCAGGCCGCGCTGCGCGAACTGAGGCAGCGCAGCGAGATCTGCGGGCGACACCACGGGCGCGACGGGCAGGTCGTTGCGGGCCATCGTCTCGAAGGCTTCGGCCGAATCGCGCGTGGCAAGCTGCTGCGCGATGCGGTCGTTGATGGCCTGTGCCTGCTTCTTGCGCGCGCCCAGCGAGCGGTAGGACTCGTGCGCGAACTCGCCCATGTCGAGCACGCCGCACAGGCGCACCCAGAAATGGTCTTCGAGCGCCGCGACGCTCAGGTGCTGCCCGTCGCGGCAGCGGAAGCTGCCGTACGCGGGCTTCAGCTGCGTGGACGCGCGCTGGCGCTCGAGGCTGTCCGCGCCGTCGGCGCGGTAGGCGCCCAGGCGTGGGTTCATCCAGTGCAGCACGCAGTCGGCCAGGGCCACGTCCAGGTGCTGGCCCCGGCCCGTGCGTTCGCGCTGCAGCAGCGCCGCCAGCGTGGACGACAGCGCATACATCGAGCCGCACAGGTCCGCCACCGGCAGGCCGAAGTTCTGCGTGGGCGGGCCGCCGGGTTCGCCCGAGACCGCGAGCGCGCCCGACGCGGCGAGGTAGTTGATGTCGTGGCCCGGCAGCTGCGCCCAGGGCCCCTGCTGGCCGTAGCCGCTGAGGGAGACGTACACCAGGCGCGGGAAGCGCTCGCAAAGGCTCGCGTAGTCCAGGCCCAGGCGCGCCATCACGCCGGGGCGGTACGACTCCACCAGCACGTCGGCCTGCGCCACGAGCTCGTGCACGCGGGCGCGCTGCGCCTCGTCCTTCAGGTCCGCGAGCAGGCTGAGCTTGCCCCGGTTGACCGCCTCGAAGCCGCCCGGCCCCATGCGCCGCGCGTTGTCGCCGCCGGGCGGGCGCTCGATCTTGATGACGCGCGCGCCCATCTCCGCGAGGTTCTGCGTGAAGAAGGGGCCGGGCAGCAGTTCGCTGAAGTCGAGAACGGTGACGCCCGCGAGCGGGCCGCCGGCGCTCACGCTGCCCCTCGCTCGACGATCACCGCGTCCAGCGGCAGGGCGCCTTCGCCCCGGGCGCCGACCCAGATCGGGTTGAGGTCCATCTCCTCGATGCGCTCGGCGTTCGCCGTCACGAACTCGGACACACCCAGCAGCAGCCGCTCCAGCGCGGGCACGTCGGCCACGGGGCGGCCGCGCGCGCCGTCGAGCACGGGGAAGCAGCGCATCTCGCGCACCATCGAAGCGGCATCCTCGGGGCTCAGCGGGAGCAGCCGGCGCGTGACGTCGCGCAGGATCTCCACGTAGACCCCGCCCAGGCCGAATGTCATCACATGCCCGAACACCGGATCGCGCGTGACGCCCGCCATCAGCTCCACGCCGCCGCCCGGCGCCATCTTCTCGATCAGCAGGCCGTCGATGGCCGCATCGGGCTTGTGATGCCGGGCCGAGGCCATGATGTCGTCCCATGCCAGCGCCAGCTGCGCGCCGTCGGCGATGCCGACGCGCACGCCGCCGATGTCCGACTTGTGCAGGATGTCGGGGCTCGCGATCTTCGCGACCACCGGATAGCCCATGCCGTCGGCGATACGGCGCGCTTCTTCACGCGTGCGCGCCACGGCCACGGGCAGCAGCGGGATGCCGGCCTTCTCCAGCAGGGCCTTGGCCTGCAGTTCCGAGAGGTTGCGCACCTCGTCCTGCGCCGCTGGCACTGCGGCCGGAAGGCGGCGCGCCGGGCGGCCCGCCGCGCTGCGGTGCCAGCGGCCCCATTCGGTCCAGCGCCGGATCGCGGCGATCGCCTTGCCGACCGAGCGCGGCGGCGCGAAGCCGGCTTCCACCAGCATGCGGTAGCCCTCGCCGAGCCGGTCGCTCATCCAGATCGGCACGATGGGGCTGCGCACGCGCTGCTGCGCGGCGATGATGGTCTGCGCCATGCGGATGGTGGTTTCGCCGTAGTCCAGCGCGATCGGCGTGACCACGCAGCCCGTGTTGGGGTCCGCCGCCACCGCGCCGAGCGTGCTCTCGACGAGGTCGGCGTCGCTGAGCACGGCGGCCGTGGTGTCGACCGGGTTGTTGATGGCCGCGTAGTCGGGCAGCTTGCTGCGAAGCAGCTCCGTGGTCTCGGGCGCGAACTCGGCCAGCGTGAGGCCGGCGGTGCCCACCGCATCGGCGGTCAGCGCGGTGGTGCCGCCCGAGGAGCAGTACACGCCGATCGCTTCGCGCTCGCCGGGCATGGCGCGCGCGAAGAGCCAGGCCGTGTCGACCAGTTCGTCGATGTCGTCGACCTCGATCACGCCGTACTGGCGGAACACCGCGCTGTTGACCTCGGCCGAGCCTGTCAATGAGGCGGTGTGCGACTGCGCGGCGCGCTGGCCGTACTCCGACTTGCCGACCTTCAGCGCGATCACCGGCTTGCCGTTGTCCGCCGCGCACTGGAGCGCGGCCAGGAAGCGCGGGCCGTCCTTGATGCCTTCGAGCAAGGTCACGATCACCTTGATGTCCGGCGCGGTCGCCATGTAGTGGATGAAGTCGGCCACCTGCAGGTCCACCTCGTTGCCGGTGGAGGCCCACAGGCCGATGCCGATGCCGCGCTCCATGGCCTGCATCACGTTGCGCCCCAGGCCGCCGCCCTGCGTGGCCAGGCCGATCGGGCCCTTGACCAGGTCATGCGGGAACGATGGCGAGAAGGTCATGCCCAGGCGGGCGTTGACGTTGGTCAGGCCCGGGCAGTTGGGGCCGTAGATGCGCATGCCTGCCTGATCGGCGATCTCCTTGAGCCGGGCCTGGGCGCGTTGGCCCTCGGCACCGGCCTCGCCGAAGCCCGAGGTGAGGATGATCGCGAAGGGCACGCGCCGGGCCGCGCATTCCTCCATCACCGCGATGACGCCCGAAGCGGGCACGGCGATCACGGCGACGTCGGGTGTCTGCGGCAGCGAGGCGATGCTGGGCCAGCAGCGATGGCCGCGCAGTTCGCTCTTGGTGGGGTTGACCAGGTAGAGCTCGCCGTCGATCTGCGAATGGTCGAGCAGGTTGCTCAGGGTGCGCCCGCCGATGCTCTGCGGACGCTCGGAGGCGCCGACGAGGGCGATGGCGCGCGGATTGATGAGGCGAGACAGGTCTGTGCTGAAGGCCGGATGGGTCATGCTGTGCGACTCCCGCGGCGTTCAGGCGATGGCCGAGATGCCGAGGATCTCGCGCCCGACGATCAGCGTCTGCACTTCGGTCGTGCCTTCCGGAATGGTCCCGCCGCGGGTGTCGCGGAAGATCCGCTCGATCGGGTAGTCGGTGGCGTAGCCCAGCCCGCCGTGTACCTGCAGCGCCATGCTGGCCACCTCGTGGGCGGCTTCTGTGGCGTAGAGCTTGGCGATGGACGCGGCGGTGCGTGCGTCGTGGCCCGAGTCGAGCGCGGCGGCGGCGCGCAGGCCCAGGGCGCGCGCGGCCTCCACGCGGATCGTCATGTCGACGATCAGCTTCTGCACCAGCTGGAAGCTGCCGATGGGCTTGCCGAACTGCGTGCGCGTGCGCGCGTAGTCGATGGAAAGGTCGAGCGCCGACTGCGCGGCGCCCACGGCACCCATGGCGATTTTCACGCGCGCGCTGTCCAGGCCGATCAGCATCTTCTTGAGCGCGCCGCCTTCCTCGCCCAGCAGGTTCTCGCGCGGCACCTTGACGTTGTCGAAGCCCAGCTCGGCCGTGCCGGTGCTGCGCAGCACCATCGTGTCGACGCGTCGCATCTCGTAAGGCGACACGTCGCGCTCGACGAGGAAAGTGGAGAGCTGGCCCTGGCAGTCGGGGCTGAAGGTGCGGGCCACCACGATGCCGAAGTCGCCGAAGGCGCCGTTGGTGATCCACAGCTTGCGGCCGTTGAGCACGTAGTGGTCGCCCTGCAGGTCGGCGCGGGTCTGCACCTGCGCGATGTTGGAGCCCGTGCCCGGTTCGCTGATGGCGCTGAAGCAGCGGCGCTCGTTGTTCAGCAGCGGCTTGAGGAAGCGCTCCTTCTGCGCGGGCGTGGCCTCGGCCGCGAGCTTGTTGATGGCCGCGTTGGTGATGTTGAGCATGGTGCGCAGCGAAAGCCAGGCATAGCCCGCTTCCTCCATCAGCATCGCCCAGGTGAGCTGGTCCAGGCCCATGCCGCCTTCTTCTTCCGACAGCCTTCCGCCCAGGTAGCCGAACTCCGACAGGGGCTTGAGCAGCTCGAAGGGAAAGGTCTTCTCCTGGTCGTGGCGCGCGACGATGGGGGCGACCTCGCTCTTCATGAAGCGGCGGATGCTGTCGCGCAGCATGGCTTGTTCTGCAGTCTGGGTGTACACGTTGTCTCCTGTTTGATGGTGATGAAGGTGGGCCGCGCTCAAGGCTCTGCGGGAGGCGAGGCCTTGGCGCCGCGGCGGGAAGATGAAGAGGCCGGCGAAGAAGCCGTTGAAGAAGAGGCCGCTGCCGTCGCCGGCTGCTCGCGCGTCGCGCCTTCGGCGGCCTGCTTGCGGAAGACGATGGCCTTGACCTCCTGCAGCGCCTCGAGGCAGCGCTCGCGCTGGTCGCGCATGCGATGGGTGAGCCCGGCGATCGACAGCGCCAGCGTTTCGCCGCCGATCTGGCCGGCCACGGCCACCGCGGTCAGACCTTCGCTGCCTTCGTTCTCGACCCAGATCCAGCCCTGCTCGCGCGCGCGTTCCACCTGCGCCTCGAGTTCGGACAGATCGGTGATCGTGCCGGAGGCCAGCACGCGCAAGGGCTTCAGCCGCAGCTGCCGCGCGGCTTCTTCGGGCGTGCCGACCGCGAGGATCGCCTTGCCGAGGGCGGAGACGTGCAGCGCGAGCTTGTCGCCCACGTGCTGCATGTAGCGCAGCGCGTGGCGGCCTTCGCTCAGCGCGATGACTTTCACGACGCCGTTCTCCAGCCGGCCGCACAGGCCAGTCTCGCCGGTGCGGTCGCGCAGCAGCTCGCAGGCCTCGGCACCCACGGCGTACAGCGGGTCGCTCGCGGAGATTTCCTTGGCAACGGTGAGCAGGCGCGCGGTTGGATAGAAGCGCCGGCTGCGCGCGGTGCGCAGCAGGTAGCCCAGTTCATGCAGCGTGTGCAGCAGGTCGGAGCAGCTGCTCTCGGGCAGGTCCATGAGACGGGCCAGGTCCGAGTTGGACAGCTCGCGTTTTTCGCGCGCAAAGACTTCGAGCAGGGTCATCGTGCGGGCGGCTGCAGGGACGATGGTTGGCATGAATCCTCCGATAGGTCGTAGAAGTTATCGATCATAGCTACGGGAGTCATGCATTTACCGGCGATCTCAGATGAATAATTTCCTGGAAGGGGCAGAAAACACGGTTGTCAAACAACGATGGGTTGAAGTAGTCTACGTCTATTCGTAGAAAAAACGCAATCGAATAGCGTCACAAAACCCGGAGACAACCCTTGAAAACCTTCCTCAAAGCTCTCGTCGCTGCCAGCAGCGCGCTCCTCCTCGCCACTGCAGTGCATGCGGCTGGCGAAGCCGACGGCTGGCCTTCGAAGCCGCTGACCTTCGTCGTGCCGTTTCCACCCGGCGGCATTACCGACAACACTTCCCGCCTGCTTGCGCTGAAGCTGGGCGAGAAGCTCGGCCAGCAGGTGGTCGTCGACAACCGCCCCGGTGCCGGCGGCTCCATCGGCGTGGAGTACGCGGTGCGCCAACCGGCGGACGGCTACACGCTGATCTACGGCACGCAGGGCACGCACGCGGCCAACCTCGCGCTCTACAAGAACGTGCGCTACGACCCGGTCAAGGACTTCACGCCCGTGCACGGCATGTCGGAGTCGCCGCTGATCCTGGTCATCAACCCGAACAAGCCGTTCAAGACGGTGCCCGAACTGGTGGCGTACGCCAAACAGAACCCCGGCAAGCTCAACTTCGGCTCGGCGGGCGCGGGCACGGCCACGCACCTGACGGCGGAGCTCTTCCAGACGACCGCGGGCATCAAGATGACGCACGTGCCCTACAAGGGCAGCAGCCCCGCGTTGACCGACCTGATCGCCGGCAACCTCGATCTGGCCTTCGACTACGCGGCCGTGGTGCTGCCCTTCGTGCAGTCGGGCAAGCTCAAGGCGCTGGCCGTGACCGGCAAGTCGCGCCTGGGCAGCGCGCCCGACCTGCCGACCGTCGCCGAACTGGGCTACCCCGGCGCCGAGTCGAGCGCATGGGGCGCCATGTTCGTCTCGTCGAAGACGCCCGCACCCATCGTCAAGCGCCTTGCCGACGCCATGGCGGAAGTCATCGTGAATCCGGAAGTCCTGGCCGCCACCGAGAAGTTCGGCAGCGTGCCGATGCGCGGCATGCGCGGCGAGAAGCTCGACGCCTTCGTCAAGTCCGAGATGACGCGCTGGCGCGAAGTGGTGCAGAACTCCGGCGCCAGGCTGGAGTAGCACGCGCGCCGCACCCCCCAACTCCTCTTTTTTTCGACAACCGGGAAATCCGTTTCTATGACCACTGACCTGCGTGGCCTGCAGCCACAGCATCCGACGCTCTACCAGCTCGCGCCCGACGGCGAGTCGCTGGAGTTCCTCTATGCGCAATGTCCGGCGTGCCGAAAGCTCGTCTTTCCCGCCAACGTGCCCGGCTGCAGCCATTGCGGCGATCCGCTGCAGGGCGCCGAGAAAGTGGCGCGTCCCGGCGGCGGCAAGCTGCTGGAGTACATCACTTTGCACGTGCCACTGCTGGCTGGCATGGAGGTGCCGCGCATCGCCGCCGACATCCTCATCGAGGACGGGCTCGTCGAGGAGGGCGTGATCGCCGGCTCCGACGAGTCGGCCCTGCATGTCGGCATGGCGTTGCGTGCCGTCGCGGTGGCGCAGCCGGGCGGCGAGACTTTCGCCTGCCGCTTCGTTCCGGCTGAAGGAGCGGCGCGATGAGCAACTGGATCGACGACAACGAAGGCGTGTACGTGGCCGGCATCGGCATGCACGCGTACCAGTTCCCGAGCGAGACGCCCTACACGCACCTGGGCCTGACCGCGGTGCGCGCCGCGCTGGCGGACGCGGGCCTGGCCTGGCCGCAGGTGAACAGCGCCTACGTGGGCACCACCTCCATCGGCATGGCGGCCGGGCGCGTGATGCTGCGGCACCTCGGCTCCAGCGGGCTCGCGGTCACGCAGGTCGAGAACGCATCGGCATCGGGCTCGTTCGCTTTCCGGCAGGCGTGCATGGAGGTGGCGCGCGGCGTCAGCGACGTGGTGCTGGCGGTGGGCGTGGACAAGCACGGCGACGCCCGGCGCGCGGCCGACAAGGAAGGCCTCGCCCGGCTGAGCGAGACGGCCAACGTGCCTGCCGTGAAGTTCGCGATGATGGCCCGCACCTACCTGCGCGAACGCGGTGCGGACGCGGCCTCCATGGCGCAGGTCGCGGTGAAGAACCATGGCAACGCCGCCCGCAACCCCTTCGCGCAGTTCCGCAAGCCGCGCACCCTCGAACAGGTGCTTGCCTCGCCGGCCGTGGCGGGCGACCTGACCGTGCAGCAATGCTGCCCGCGCGGCGAAGGCGCCGCGGCCGTCATCGTCGTCTCGGGCCGCGCGCTGCGCCGTCTGGGCCTGGACGCTGCCCGCTGCGTGCGCGTGCGCGCCTCGACCGCGTGCAGCGAAACACCCGAGACCTCCTACGGCGCCGCGGCGGTCGACCTCGTGCGTGCCAGCGCCCGCGCGGCGCTCGAACAGGCGGCGATTCCCGCAAGCCGGCTGGACCTGCTGGAACTGCACGACGCCTTCTCGGTGGAGGAGTTGCTCTACAGCGAAGCCATCGGCG
Source organism: Variovorax sp. 350MFTsu5.1 (assembly GCF_048302515.1). Taxonomy (NCBI): domain Bacteria; kingdom Pseudomonadati; phylum Pseudomonadota; class Betaproteobacteria; order Burkholderiales; family Comamonadaceae; genus Variovorax; species Variovorax sp. 350MFTsu5.1. The sequence goes on from NZ_CP157620.1 coordinate 2,102,766, forward strand.
TGTGCGAGCAGGGCGAGGGCGCCGCATACCTGCTGCGCGGCGACTCGCGCATCGGCGGGCGCTGCGCGATCAACGCATCGGGCGGCCTCATCGGCATGGGCCATCCGCTGGGCCCCACCGGCATCGGCCAGATCGCGGAGATCACGCGGCAGCTTCGCGGCGAGGCCGGCGACCGGCAGCACGCAGGTGCCGGCTGGGGCATGGCCCACATGATCGGGCTCGGGTCGGTGGCCATCGCGCACGTGCTCTCCCGCGCCACGGCATGACAGCGCAAGAACTCGCAAGGAAACACCATGCCTGAAGAAAAAAACCGCCCCGACCTCGTCGAACTCTCGACGCTCACCTACCGCGTCGAGGGGCATGTGGCCGTCGTGACGCTCAACCGGCCCGACCGCATGAACACGCTGGGCGGCACGATGAAGCCCGACCTCGCCCACGCCTTCTTCGACCTGGCGCGTGCCGACCAGCGCGTGCGCGCGGTGGTGGTCACCGGCGCCGGCGAGCGCGCCTTCTGCGCCGGCGCCGATATCAAGGAACGCGCCGACCACCAGATCTGCGCCACCGACTTCTTCGTCGCCCAGAAGGCGACGCACGACCTGTTCCGCGGCATCGAGGAATTCGAGAAGCCCACGCTCGCGGCGATCAACGGCGTCGCGCTCGGCGGCGGCCTCGAACTGGCGCTGTGCTGCGACCTGCGGCTGGCGGCCGACCATGCACGGCTGGGCCTTCCCGAAGTGAAGCTCGGCGTGCTTCCCGCAGCGGGCGGCACGCAGCGGCTGCCGCGGCTGATCGGCGAGGCGCGCGCCAAGGCGCTGATGTTCACGGCCGCGCAGATCGATGCGGCCAAGGCCCTCGACTACGGCCTGGTCACGCAGGTGCTGCCCGGCGCCGAACTGCTGCCGGCCGCCATCGCCCTCGCGCAGCAGATCGGCGAGATGCCGCCGCTGGCGGTGCGCTTCGTCAAGCGGGCCGTCAACCGCGGCATGCAGACCGACCTGGACAGCGGCCTCGAGTACGAGCGCTATGCCGCGGCCATGCTGGTGGACAGCGAGGACCGCAAGGAAGGCATGCGCGCCTTCGTCGAGAAGCGCAAGCCCGTGTTCCAGGGGCGCTGAGCCCCGTCCGCATTCCCCATCCATTCAAAGCAAGCAAGCAATCAAGGAAACACACATATGAAACTCGGTTTGGACTCACAGGTCGCGCTGGTGACCGGCGGCGGCCAGGGCGTCGGCCGGCAGATCTGCATCGAACTCGCCCGCGAAGGCGCGCGCGTCGTGGTCAACGACCTGTTCCCCGAGCGGGCGCAGGCCGTGGCGCGCGAAATCGAGGCGCAGGGCGGCAAGGCGCTGGCAGCGCCCGCCGACATCACGCAGGCCGAGCAGGTGCAGGCCATGGTCGATGCCGCCGCGCAGCACTTCGACGCGCCTGTGCAGATCCTCGTGAACAACGCCGGCATCATTCCCGAGCGCCGCGAGAAGGGCGGTCGCACGCCGGCCTTCGTCGACATGCCGGTGGCCGACTGGGCCAAGATCGTCAACCTCAACGTGTACGGCACCTTCCACTGCTGCCACGCGGTACTGCCCGGCATGGTGGCGGCCAAGCGTGGGCGCATCGTGAACATCATCTCGGAGGCCGGCCGGATCGGCGAGGCCAACATGGCCGTGTACTCCGGCGCGAAGGCCGCCATCGCGGGCTTCGCCAAGGCTTTGGCGCGCGAGCACGGCCGCCACGCGGTCACGGTCAATTCGATCGCCCTCGGCGCGGTCTCGCACGAAGGCATCAAGGACGGTCCGCTGCATCCGGACGCAACAGTTCAGAACAACGAACTGCTCGCAAAGATGGTGAACCTCTATCCGATCTCAAAGGGCGTCGGACGGCTGTCCAGGCCGGACGACGTCTCCGGCCTGGTCGCGTTCCTGGCATCCGATCGCGCGTTGTTCGTCACTGGCCAGACGATCGGGGCATCGGGCGGCTTCGCGATGATTTGAAGTGGTTGCCGCAAACAGCGCTCATCCCTATGCGGTCCTCTATCTGGATGGCTTCCAGGCCGAGACCGCCTGCAGGAAGGCGCGCGTTTCGGCATAGGGCTCGTCGCGGCCCGGCGGCATGTAGCTGAGCTTCACGACCACCGTGCGGGTGGCCGGGTCGACGTACGTGTACTGGCCTTGCAGCCCAAGGGCGTAGTACGCGCCGGTGCTCGGAAAGGTCCACCACTGGTAGCCATATCCGCCGTTCGGCGAGTCGCTGCCGGGCACCGAAGCCGTCGCCGCCTTGACCCACTTCTCGGGAATGATCTGCTTTCCGTTCGCCCGGCCGTTGTTCAGGAAAAGCAGTCCCAGGCGCGCCCAGTCCCTCGCGGTTGCATTGAATCCCGCCCCGGTGAACTCGCGCCCCACGCCCGGGCCGCCGTCCATGATGAAGAAGCCGTTGCTCTCCGCGCCCAGAGGCTCCCACAGTTTCTCGCTCATGTAGCCCGCAAAGGTGGTGCCGCTGACGCGTTCGACCAGCCAGCCGAGCACGGCCGTGTCGATCGTCTTGTAGGCGAAGTGGCTGCCCGGCGGATGCGCACGCCCGATGGTCGTGGCGACATCCGCGAAGCGCGAGGTGTTTCGCACGAGCGACGACATGTGGTTGCTCGCCGCGATGCCGGGGTTCTGGAAGTCGTACCGCTCCTCGTAGTCCACTCCGGACCGCATCTCCAGCACCTGCCGGATCGACACGTCCCTGTAGGCGCCGCGCGCGAGCTCGGGGAGGTACTTGACGATCGGATCCTCGATCGAGGCGATGCGTTTCTCCTCCAGCGCGATGCCGACCAGGGTGGAGACGATGGATTTCGTCATGGACCAGCCCATGAACCGCGTGCTGTCGTCGCAAAGGTTGCGGTAGTTCTCGTAGACGATGGCGCCGTCCTTGATGACCACAAGGGCGTTGGTGTAGGTGCGGTCGAGGAAGTCCTCCGGGGTGCGGGCGGCGCCTGCGAACTCGTAGCGGAAGTTCAGCGGCGCGTCGTTGCGCGGAATGGCCCATGTCGCGCGCCGGTGGGTGACTTCCCGGGTGTCGAAGATCCGGTCCATCGAGCGGAAGGTCAGCGCGTTGATGCCCGGGTTCAGCATCTGCCAGCGCACTTCCTGGAGCGCGACGGGAACAGAAGAAGCCGGCGCGCCCGCGGGCGGGGGCGGCATCGGTTGCGAATGGGCGGCGCAGGCAAGCAGTGCCAGGCCGCATGCGGTTGCGAGTCCGCGCGCTCGCAGGCTGGCGGCCATGGTTTGGAAGCCGAGTCTCATTGGGGAATTCCTTGGGTGTAGTGCCCGCTCTCGCAGGCTGAGCTTTGGAGCCGGCAGCGTAGCGAGCGGCCTTCGCGGTCAGGCCTCTGCAAATGAGGAGGGGCGGGAAACTACGGGGCCTCGCGAGTACCAGAGCCCAGGGCGGACAGAAGCTCGATCTTGTTGCGCACGCCCAGGGCGGCGTACACGTTGCGCAGGTAGGTGCGCACTGTCGCGGGGCTCAGATCGAGCCGCTCGGCAATCTCCTTGTAGGAGCGGCCCTCGGCGTACAGGGTGGCGGCCCGGCGTTCACGCGGGGCGAGTGGATCCCCGGGGCTTCGGTCTTCGAGCACCAGCGCGAGCAGGCGACCGCAGGGCGCGATCGACACGCGATCCGAGCGGCCCATCGCGACGGAGCACGGCGCCTGGCGGGCCAGGTCCGCGATGTCGGGAGGCAGCATCGTTCCCTGCCAGTCTGGATGGGCCCGATGGAGGACCTGGCCCAGCCTTGCGCCCAGGTAGAGCAGGCGGCCTGCGCCATCGGCGAACGCATACGCGCTCCACGCGCGGCCCGGCACGGCGCCTTGCAGGCCGTCGAGCACATCGCGCCAGTGCTGCACGAGGTGGCGCGTGAACTCGCCGAAGATGACGGCCTCTTCATCGCGGAAAGCCGAGTCGGCACCGCGGCGGTAGATCGATACGAAGAACAGCAGCCCGCTCGCCGGCAACTCCAGCGTGATCGCCATGGCGTGATGGAGGCCGTGCCGCTTGCAGAACGTGTCGACCGTGCTCCCCGGCGCATGCCTGCCGTCGCCCGAGCCGCCGCGCAGCACCACGCCGCAGTGTGCAATGGATGCACTTGCGAACTCGTCCGCGTCGGCGAGCGCATTCCACTCCTGCGCGAAGCTGGCGCTCAGCCCGATGCTGCCGTGCAGCCAGTTCCTGGGCGGGCTGCCGTCAGAGCCGGGCGAGACTTCTCCCCACCATGCCGAGTCGAAGGGAACCAGGCTTTTCAGCACCAGAAGGGCCTCGCGGTGCATGTCCTGCGCATTGCCGGAACGAGCGAGGGTGACCAGGGCCAGAAGGCACATCCCGAAATCCCTCAGGGTGGCCAGGCCGGACTCCGCCGGTACGCTCTCCAGCGTGCGCATGGTGGATGGGGCTTGCGCGGTCATGCGGGCGAAACCGGGTGTTGGTCGGAAAAAGTGTATCTGCCAAGACTGCGGGGCTTCTTGCCGGATACGTCGAGCGCGCGGCCAGCCGGCGGCCTCGGCCGGTCAGGGCGCGAACACCTCCGGATGGGTATGGCGCCAGGCGCCGATGCAGCCGATCAGGCAGACGGTGTGGCTGATCATCGTGCGCTCGCGCTCCTGGCCGGCGAACGTGATCACCAGGTTCAGGTGTTCTTTGCGCCAGGCCAGCACCCTGCCGGAGAACCCGGGCCGCTCATGCTCCTCGTCCAGGTCGGGTGGGCCGTGCGCGTCGATGCAATCCTGCGGCGTCGAGCCGATGGTGAGGCCCATAGGAAGAGGGCCGGAAAACGGCGCCTTGATCCTGTCGTCCGATCCGGGCGCGAGAAGCTCCACGGAGCCGACGATCCATGCTTCGTCCTCGGGGTGGTTCGATCCCGTCAGTCCGTTCAGTTTTTGCGCCTGGTAGATGTCGATGCGCACGGACGCCCTGGGTATCCAGATGATCTCCTCGCTCGAGGAGAAGGCACCCGGACCGGAAACCCTCTTGACGCCCAAGGAGCCCAGTACCTCGCGAACCTTCTTGCTGTCGAAAGGCTGGCCGATCATTGCGACCAGCCGTTCTGATATTTCTTTCACTCGAGAGACCTCTGCTTCGTACGTTGCGATGGGCCGATGCCCAAGAGACGGCGCGGCATGATAGGTGATCGAGCCATGCGGAAGCTTCGGGGTCGGGCGCAAAGCCATGACAAGATGGCCGCGGCCTGGCCGACATCGGCGGATCCAGTCTTTGCCAAAGGTCGAGGCAGGCGCGCAGCCCCGGCCAAGGTTCCGCGGAACGTGGCGATGACTGCGCAAGAATCGGGCGTGACCGAGTCCGCCCTTCTTTCTTCGCACCCCCATGTCTCAGCCTCCCGCGGCGTCCACCGAACTCAAGGGATTCATCCTCACCCGCCACTGGCGTGACGCACCCGCCGGCACCGAGATCGAGTACTGGCTGGCCACGGATGCAGGACCGGTGAAGGTGCTCCTGACCTCCCAGGCCTGCGTCGCGTTCGTCGCCGCCCGGCACCGCGCGGCAGTGGAGGCGCAGCTTGCCGCCATGCCAGGGATGGAGATTCGCGAGCTCGACCTGAAGACCTTCGGGCAGGAACCCGTCGTCGGTGTCTATGCGAGGCACTTCCGGCAGCTGGGCCGGTTGGCGCGTGCGCTGCAGCCGCAAGGCGTTCCTGTGCTCGAAGCGGACGTGCGTCCGCACGACCGCCATCTCATGGAGCGCTTCATTACCGCCGGCGTGCTCGTGGAAGGAGGGCGGGCAGGCCGCGCCACCGTCGTCGACGGCAAGCTCAGGCCCGCGCCAGAGTTCCGCCCGGCGCTGAAGGTGGTGTCGCTGGACATCGAAACCAGCCAGCACGAAGCGCTCTATTCCATTGCACTGGACGGCCTTCCGCAGCGCGTGGTCTTCATGCTTGGCGAGCCGCCATCCGGGCGGGATGAGCCTGCGGACTTCTCTCTCGTCTATTGCCCGACCCGCAAGGCCATGATCGAGAAGCTCAACGAATGGTTCGAGAGGAACGATCCGGACGTCATCGTCGGCTGGAGCGTCATCCAGTTCGACCTGCGGGTGCTGCAGAAGACGGCCAACGACTGCGGGACGCAACTGCTTCCGGGACGGGAGCGAGGCGCCATCGACTGGCGCACCCATCCGGGCAAGCAGGGCTATCTGTTCGCGTCAGTGGCCGGGCGGGTGATCGTCGATGGCATCGAGGCACTACGGGCCGCGATGTGGAGCTTTCCTTCCTTCAGCCTGGAGAGCGTCTCGCAGGCGCTGCTCGGCGAAGGCAAGGCCATCGGCGACGAATACGACAAGATGGCCGAGATCGAGCGGCGCTACCAGGAGGACAAGCCCGCGCTCGCGCACTACAACATCCGTGATTGCGAGCTCGTCCTGCGCATCTTCGAGAAGGCGAAGTTGCTGCAGTTCGTGCTGGAACGAGCGCAGACCACCGGCCTGCAGATCGACCACTTCGGCGGCTCCATCGCGGCGTTCAGCCACCACTACCTGCCTCGCATGCATCGCCTGGGCTACGTGGCGCCGAACGTGGGCGAGATCCCGAGCAAGGCCTTTCCCGGGGGCTACGTGATGGACTCGAAGCCGGGGTTCTACGACTCCGTCGTGGTGCTGGACTACAAGAGCCTCTATCCCTCGATCATCCGCACCTTCCTCGTCGATCCCGTGGGCCTGGTGGAAGGCACCGGTGCCGGCGCCGCCGACCCGGCCGCGGTCGTGCAGGGCCCCCAGGGAACGACCTTCTCGCGCACGAAGCACTGCCTGCCGGAGATCGTGACCACGCTCTGGCGCGCGCGTGACGAGGCCAAGCGGGCCGGGAACGAACCGCTGTCGCAGGCGCTGAAGCTGCTGATGAACTCGTTCGCCGGCGTGCTGGGCGCGTCGGAGTGCCGCTTCTTCAATCCCAAGCTGGTGTCGGCCATCACTCTTCGGGGCCACGAGATGATGAAGCTCACGCGCGAGTTCGTGGAACGCCGGGGCTACGAGGCCATCTACGGCGACACCGACTCCATCTTCATCTGGCTCGGGCGCACCCACACCAACGAGGAGGCGCATGCCGTCGCGGCGGGCCTCGTGAAGGACATCAACGACTGGTGGACGCGCACCCTGCGCGAGACGCACGGACTCGAGAACTTCCTCGAGATCGAGTTCGACACCCACTACAGCAAGTTCTTCATGCCCACCATCCGCGGCTCCGACGTGGGCAGCAAGAAGCGCTATGCCGGCCTGGGCAAGGACGCCGCGGGCAAGGAGGAAATGATCTACCGCGGCCTGGAGATGGCTCGCAGCGACTGGACCCCGCTGGCGCGGCAGTTCCAGGAGGGGCTGCTATCGCGCATCTTCCGCGGCGAGCCCTACGAGGAGTTCGTGAGGGAGTACGTGCGCTCGACGCTGTCGGGCGGCCAGGACGAGCTGCTCGTCTACAGGAAGCGCCTGCGCCATCGCCTGGATGCCTACCTCGTCAACGTGCCGCCGCAGGTGCGCGCCGCGCGCCTGGCCGACGAGCACAACGACCGGCTTCATCGGCCCAGGCAGTACCAGAACGGCGGCTGGATCCGGTACGTCATGACGCGCAACGGTCCGGAACCGATGGAGGCCCTCCACTCCCGGATCGACTACGACCACTACCTGAGCCGGCAGCTGCAGCCGATCGCGGATGCCATCCTGCAGCCCATGGGAGAGAGCTTCGCGGCGCTGACGAGCTCGCAGCAGCATCTTTTCTAGCCCCTCAGAGGGGGCAGTCGCCGGGTCTTCTCAGGTTTTCAGCAGCGAGCCCCGAAAGCAGACGTGCTTGCGGACGTCTGCAGCCTGCCGCTACCGCAGTGCGACCTCGGCTCCATCGGCGGCCACCATGACGCCGGGCGAAGCTTCGTCGATCTCGATGCGCACGCCCATGTGTTTCGTCGCGCTCATGTCCCGCTCGCCCGGAATGGTCATGAGCTCCAGGCAATGGACGTATTCGGCGCGCAGTGCCGGGCTCAGCACGAACTTCTGGGGATAGGCGTTGTTGTTGGCTCTCCAGTGCTCGGAGAGCTTTTCGGTCATCTGCAGGTAGAGGGTGGTCATCCGGGGATTGTCGCGGCGCCGCGGCCACCCGGATTCAGCTCAATAGCACTGGAACAGCACGCCCTGCTCCGCAGGTGCCCTGCCAAGCCAGCGCGGCGTCTTGTCGCGCGCGTCGCAGTAGTCGGAGGCCTGGACATAGGTCATGGCGCGCAGCACGCCTTCGCGGACTTGCATCACTTCGTTGGGTGGGGTCGAGCAGCCGGCCAGGACCAGGAGGGCAAGCGGAAGCAGTGTGCGCCAATTCATCGGGGCATTCTAAGACCGCGGATCGTTGGAGCTGCGCCCGCGCTCGGGGTAGAGATACTTGAAGTATTCGCCGGAGCGGCCGAACAGCTGCCGCGCCAGCTGGACCGGATCTTCACCCTTGTGCTTCTCGTAGAGCACGGGCCCCCAGATGATGAAGCCGTCGATGCTCAGGCTCTTCGGGGAGGGCTCGATGGCCTTCCACGCATGCGCGAACTTCGAGATCCAGGCCAGCGCATCCTTGAGCGCATGGTTGGGTGGGGCGGGTGTTTCTTCGGTTGGGGGCATGGCGTGCATCCTTGCTGAAAAGACTGTACAAATATACAGTAAACTACGCCCACGGAAAACAAGCTGTTCACAAACGGGCCTGGCGGCTCGACGACTGTCCGGCATGTCCATCCGGTTTTTCTGATTTCTCCTTGACGGGTAAACCGTCCCCCGCCGGTCAACCTGAGCGGGGGCCTTGATGCATTGCCAAGCAGATAGGCATTTCAAGCCCAGCCTCGTGCTGGGCTTTTTTTTGCAGGCGGCACCCGTGTGCGGCCCCGTGAAGCCGCGCTTCTTTTTGCCTGGGCGCAAGGCTATAGTCGGCAGGCACTGTCACATTGCAGTCACTGCAATCTCCCGCTCTCGCCCGCCTGCCCAGATCCCGAAAAGGACGCCCGTGCCGGATTCCCTGACCTCCGAGTTGACCAGCTACTACGACACGGTGCCCTATGACTCGCATCCGTTCCCGCAATCGGCGATGGAGCACCTGGAAGCGCTGGCCTTTCTCTTCGGTCTCGACGTTCCTCCTCCCGCAACGGCCCGCGTGCTCGAACTCGGCTGCGCCGCCGGCGGCAACCTGATTCCCTTCGCGGCACGCCATCCCCAGGCGCGCGCGGTCGGCGTCGACCTGTCGACCGTGCAGGTGGCGCAGGGCATGGCGGCCATCGCGCGCGCGGGGCTCTCGAACATCGAGCTCAGGGCTTTCAATCTCGCGGACATCGATGCCTCGTTCGGCCAGTTCGACTACATCGTCTGCCACGGCGTCTACAGCTGGGTGCCGGGCCCGGTGCAGGAGGCGATCCTGCGCATCTGCAGCGAGAACCTCGCACCGGACGGCGTTGCCTACGTCAGCTACAACGTGTACCCCGGCTGGAAGGCCCGCGAGATCGTGCGCGACGCGATGATCCTGCGCGGCGGCCCCCGCGACTCTCCCGACGAAAAGCTCTCCTATGCCCGCGGCATGCTCGACTTCCTCGAGCAGTCGGCCCGCGCCGACAGCGTGCTCAAGAAGACGCTCGAAGAGGCTATGCCCATCGTGCGCAACGCCAACAGCTCCTACCTGCTGCACGAGTTCCTCGAGCCCTGCAACGCGCCGTGCTATTTCAAGGAGTTCGTCGCGCGCGCGGAGGCCTGTGGCCTTGCCTATCTTTGCGATGCCGAGCCCTCGACGATGTTCGTGCAGAACTACGGCGAGAAGGTGCGCGATCCGCTGCTGCGCGAATGCGGCGGCAGCCAGGTGCTCATGGAGCAGTACCTCGACTTCCTGGTCAACCGCACGTTCCGGCAGACGCTGCTGGTGGGGCAGTCGCATGCCAGGGACATCCGCTACAAGCTGCAGCCCGGGCGCATCCGCCAGCTCGAACTCGCCGGCATGTTCAAGACCGAGGACGGCACCGCGCTCTCGCTCGACGCGCGCGAGCAGCCCTGCAATGCGCAGCGCGGCCTCAAGGTCACGATGCGGCTGCCGGTGCACAAGGCGGTGGCGCATCTGCTCGACACGCGCTATCCGGCCTCGATGTCCGCCGGGGCGCTCATCGGGGCCGTGGCCGGGCTGGTGGGACAGCCCGTAGCGGCGGTCGAGCCGGCTGTGATGGCCATGGTCGAGGAGCTGCTGATCCTCGGCGCCTTGCGCTTCAGGCGCTCGCCGGTGCTCACGGCCGATGCGATTTCCAGCCTGCCCCAGGCGCTTTCCGCGGTGCGGGGCTCGGTGGCCCTGGTGGCGGGCGCCAGCGTCACGGCCAGCACCTGCAACCAGTGGCACGAGCACGTGACGGTGTCGCTGCTCGAACGCAGCCTGCTGCCGCTGCTCGACGGCACCCATTCGCACGAGGCGCTGGCAGAGCATCTCGAAGCCGAGGTGCGCAGCGACCGGCTGCGCTTCGTCAAGGACGACAAGCCGCTGACCGACCCGGCGGCCGTCCGGGAGTTCGCGCGCCAGCAGGTCGCGATCGCGCTCGACGCATTGCGCCGCAAGGCGCTGCTGACGGCCTGACCTTATCGATCGGCAAGACACACACATCAGATTCTTCAACACGCTCTAGAGGAGACTTCAACATGCAACAAATCCACTGGACTCCCAGGCTGAGGGGCGCCGTCGCGGCGGTGCTCGCGCTGGCCGCGGCCGGCGCGTCGAACGCCGCTTCTGTGGCGCCCGTCGCGGCCGAGAACGGCATGGTCGTGAGTGCCCAGCACCTGGCCACCAAGGTCGGCGTCGACGTGCTCAAGCGCGGCGGCAACGCGGTCGATGCGGCGGTGGCCGTGGGCTATGCGCTGGCGGTGGTCTACCCCGCGGCCGGCAACCTCGGCGGCGGCGGTTTCATGACCGTGCAACTGGCCGACGGCCGCAAGACCTTCCTCGACTTCCGCGAGAAGGCACCTCTGGCCGCCACGGCCAACATGTACCTCGACAAGGACGGCAACGTCATCAAGGGCCTGAGCACCAAGGGCCACCTTGCCGTGGGCGTGCCGGGCAGCGTCTCGGGTATGGAATACGCGCGCGAGAAGTACGGCACCATGAAGCGCGGCGACCTGCTCGCCCCGTCGATCCAGCTGGCAGACAAGGGCTTCGCGCTGCAGCAGGGCGACATCGACCTGCTCGCCACCGCCACGGCCGACTTCAAGGAAGACCCGGCCACGGCCGCCATCTTCCTGAACAAGGGCGAGCCCTACAAGGTGGGCGACAAGCTGGTGCAGAAGGACCTGGCCAGGACCCTGCGCGAGATCAGCGCCAAGGGCACCGACGGCTTCTACAAGGGCTGGGTCGGCAATGCCATCGTGGCCTCCAGCCAGGCCGGCAAGGGCCTGATCACGCAGGCCGACCTCGACCAGTACAAGACGCGCGAAATGGCTCCGGTGGAGTGCGATTACCGCGGCTACCGCGTGGTGTCGGCGCCCCCCCCGAGCTCGGGCGGCGTGATCATCTGCGAGATGCTCAACATCCTCGAGGGCTATCCGCTCAAGGACCTGGGCTACCACTCGGCACAGGCGGTGCACTACCAGATCGAAGCCATGCGCCACGCCTACGTGGACCGCAACAGCTACCTGGGCGACCCCGACTTCGTGAAGAACCCGCTCGAGCGCCTGCTCGACAAGGGCTACGCCGAGAAGATCCGTGCCGTCATCGATCCGAAGAAGGCCGGCGTCTCCAAGGACATCAAGCCCGGCGTCGCGCCGCACGAAGGCAGCAACACCACCCACTACTCGATCGCCGACAAGTGGGGCAACGCGGTCTCGGTGACCTACACGCTGAACGACTGGTTCGGCGCCAAGGTCACGGCCGCCAAGACCGGCGTGCTGCTGAACGACGAGATGGACGACTTCACCTCGAAGGTGGGCGTGCCCAACCTCTACGGCCTGGTGCAGGGCGAGGCCAACAAGATCGAGCCGGGCAAGCGCCCGCTGAGCTCCATGAGCCCGACCATCGTGTCCAAGGACGGCAAGCCGGTGATGGTGGTCGGGACCCCGGGCGGCAGCCGCATCATCACTGCGGTGATGCTGACCATGATCAACGCCATCGACTACGGCATGAACGTGCAGGAGGCCGTGGACGCGCCGCGCTTCCACCAGCAGTGGCTGCCCGACGTCACCAATGTCGAGGCCTACGCGCTGAGCCCCGACACGCGCAAGATCCTGACCGACATGGGCCACAACCTGGGCGTGCCGCAGCCGGCCAACCACCTGGCGGCGATCATCGTCGGCGCGCCTTCGCTGGGCGGCAAGCCGGTGGGCAACAACCGCTTCTACGGCGCCAACGACCCCCGCCGCAACACGGGCCTGGCGGCAGGGTACTGATCCTGCGGCAAACTCGAAGGCGGTCGTGCCCTGGCGGCGCGGCCGCTTTTTTCTTTTCCCATGCATCTGCAAGACATCCTCTACACCCAGGGCTTCGGCACGCGCCGCGTGTGCGCGGGGCTGGTCCAGCAAGGCCACGTGAGCATCGGCGGCGAAGTGGTGGACGACCCGTTCGCCGACCTGGAACCCGAAGGACTCCACTACATCGTCCAGGGCACCCCGTGGGAGTACCACGAGAAGGCCTACCTGATGCTGCACAAGCCCGCCGGCACCGAGTGCTCGCAGAAGCCCTCGACCTATCCGAGCATCTACACGCTGCTGCCGTCACCGCTGCGGCTGCGGCCCAACAAGGGCGCGGTGCAGGGTGTGCAGGCCATCGGCCGGCTCGACCAGGACACCACCGGCCTGCTGCTTCTGACCGACGACGGCCAGTTCATCCACAAGATGGGCTCGCCCAAGCACCACGTGCCCAAGGTCTACGAGGTGACGGCCAAGCACCCGGTGGACGAGGCGCAGATTGCGAAACTGCTGGCCGGCGTGGTGCTCGACGACGATCCGAAGCCGGTACGCGCCGCCGCCTGCGAATCCGACGGCCCGCTGCACCTGCGGCTCACCCTCACCGAGGGCAAGTACCACCAGGTCAAGCGCATGCTGGCCGCGGTCGGCAACCGGGTGGAGGGGCTGCACCGCTCGCGCATCGGCGAGCTGGCGCTGCCTGCCGAACTCGCGCCCGGGCAGTGGCGTTGGCTGACCGCCGACGAGGTGGCGGGCCTGCGTGCGCCGGCCAAACCCGCCAAGGCGTTGAAATAGAAGGGAAAAACGCGAGGAAAACGCTGAGAAACAGGGGAAAAGGGCACGGTCCCGGTCAGCCAGTCTTAAGGGCCGGCCGTTAACATTCCGAACTCTCTCCCGGAACATTCCCTTGCGACTCCCAGCCCGACCGAATGGCCGCCTCGCGGCTTTCCTGCTTGCCTGCATGACGGCCTTCGCGGCCCATACCGCCGCCGCAGCGCCAGAACCCCCTCCGATCTTCGTGCTCAACTCGCTGGACGCGAACGTGAGCGTGATCAATCCCGTCGACTGGACGGAAAAGCAGCGCATTCCCACCGGCAAGGAGCCGCACCACATCTACATGACGCCAGACGAGAAGTCGGTCATCGTGGCCAATTCGGCGGGCGACTCGCTGACCTTCCTGAACCCCCGCACGGCGGAAGTGCAGCGCGTGGTCTACGGCATCATCGATCCGTACCAGCTGCAGTTCTCGCGCGACATGAAGTGGTTCGTCACGGCGGGCAACCGGCTGAACCACGTCGACGTCTACCGCTGGGACGGCAAGGACCTGAAGCTGGCCAAGCGCATCGCCAGCGGCAAGACGCCCAGCCACATCTGGATCGACAACACCAGCACCATCGCCTACGTGACGATGCAGGACAGCGACGAGATGATCGCCGTCGACCTGCCCACCCAGACCATCAAGTGGCGCACCGCCACCGGCGCCATGCCGGCCGACATCTTCGGCGTGCACAACGACAAGACCCTGCTCGTGGGCCTCACCGGCAGCGACGGCGTGCAGGTGTTCGACGTGGCCGGCGCCGAGCCGAAACTGGTCGGCAAGATCCCCACCGGCAAGGGCGCCCACGCCTTCCGCTCGGCCGGCGACGGCAAGAGCGTGTTCGTGAGCAACCGCGTGGCCAACAGCATCAGCCGCATCGACCTGGCGACGCTGAAGGTGGTCGCCACCTACCCGGTGCCCGGCGGTCCCGACTGCATGGACGTCTCGGCCGACGGCAAGACGCTCTACGTGACGTCGCGCTGGGCCAAGAAGCTGAGCGTGGTCGACCTGGCCAGCAACAAGGTCGTGCGGCAGGTCAACGTCGGCCGTTCGCCTCACGGCGTGTGGACGCTGGACCATGCCAGGCGCATCTAGGCGCGCCGGCCTGGCCGTCGCGGCTTCCATGGTCGCGCTGGCGGCGGTGCCGTCTCCCGGCGCCTGGGCGGCGCAGGAGCCGCCCGCCTGCGAAAAGCCCGTCTACCTGACCTTCGACACCGGCCACATGGGCATCGCGCCGCTGGTGGCCGACGTGCTCAAGCGGCAGGAGGTTCGCGTCACCTTCTTCGCCGCCGCCGAGCGCACCCAGACCGACGGCGACAGCCTCGACGACCACTGGGCGCCGTGGTGGAAGGCGAGGGCGGCCGAGGGCAACGAATTCGGCTCCCACACGTACGACCACGCCTATTGGCGCGCCGACGTGAAGGGCGCGCCGCCGTCCTTCCGCATCAAGCCCTCGGCCGGTCCGCAGAACGGCAGGGAATCGACCTGGAGCGCGGCCGAGTACTGCGCCAACATAAAAAAGGCTTCCGACCGGCTGGCGGCCGTCACCGGCAAGAAGCCGCTGCCGCTGTACCGCGCGCCGGGCGGCAAGACCTCGCCCGCGCTGCTGGCTGCGGCCGAAGGCTGCGGCTACAAGTACGTGGGCTGGGCGCCCGCCGGCTTTCTCGGCGACGAGCTGCCGAGCGAGAAATTCAGCAACGCGAAGCTGCTCACGCAGGCGCTGGACACCATCCGCCCCGGCGACATCCTGCTGGCGCACCTGGGCATCTGGTCGCGCAAGGACCCGTGGGCGCCGGCCAACCTCGAGCCGCTGATCGTCGGCCTGAAGGCCAAGGGTTTCTGCTTCCGCACGCTGCGCCAGCATCCGGACTTCAAGGCCTGGATCGCCTCCCATCCCTGAACGACTGAACGACGAGTTTTCCTGACCGTGATCGACTGGCTGACAGACGCCTTTTCCGCCATGCAGGGCTGGTTCTTCGAAACCGCCGTGCAGCCGCTGGTCTACGCCGTGGGACTGGGCGGCTGGACGGAGGATGCCTTCGACGCCACCGGCTGGCTGCTGGTGGGCGTGATCCAGATCCTGGTGCTGCTGGCCATCATCGGGCCGCTGCAGCGCTGGCGTTCGGCGGAGCCGGTGGTCGACCGCCACGCGATCCGCATCGACGTGCTCTACACGCTGATCCACCGGCTGGGGCTGTTCCGGCTGGCGATGTTCTTCACGCTGCAGCCTTTCTTCGACGACGCCATGGGCGTGCTGCGCACGGCGGGGTGGGGCACTTTCCACCTCGACGAGGTGTGGCCGGGCGTCACCGACATTCCCTGGGTTGCCTTCGCCATCTACCTCGTGGTGCTCGATTTCGTGGGCTACTGGATCCACCGGGGCCAGCACCAGTTCAACTGGTGGTGGGGGCTGCATTCGCTGCATCACTCGCAGCGCCAGATGACGATGTGGAGCGACGACCGCAATCACCTGCTCGACGACATCATCCACGACGCGCTGATCGTCATCGTCGCGCAGCTCATCGGCGTGGCGCCGGGGCAGTTCATCGCCTTCGTCGCCTTCACCCAGCTCAGCGAGAGCCTGCAGCACGCCAACCTGCGGCTGAGCTTCGGCGCCATCGGCGAGCGGCTGTGGATCAGCCCGCGCTTCCACCGGCTGCACCACAGCATCGGGCTTGGCCACGAATCGAACGGCCCCACCACCCTCGGCGGCCACAACTTCGGCGTGCTGCTGCCTTGGTGGGACATGCTCTTTCGCACCGCCAACTTCGATAACCGCTACGACCCGACCGGCATCCGCGACCAGGTGGAGCCCCGTGCCGACGGCCGCGTGCGCGACTACGGCCGCGGCTTCTGGGCGCAGCAATGGCTGGGACTGAAGCGAATGGTCGGTCGCGGTTGAGGGGCTCCGGGCCCTGAACCGCGTGCCCGAGGCGTTATCCTCGCTGCCTCATGCGCCTGCTCCTCGACTCCTTCTGGCGCGCGGTCGCCTATTGCATGCTGCCGCGCGTGATCGTGCTGTCGCTGCTGCCGCTGGGGCTCATGATCGTGCTGGCCGCGGCGCTGGGCTACTTATACTGGGACGCGGCCGTGGTCTGGACGCGCGGCGCGCTCGACGCCTGGCCGCTGCTGTCGAGCTTCTGGTCGTGGCTCGGCCGCCTCTTCTCCGGCGACGTCACTTCCGTGCTGGCATCGCTGGTCGTGGTGTTCGCCGCCACGCCGGTGATCGTGGTGGTCTGCCTGCTGATCGTGGCCGGTTTCATGGCTCCCGCGTTGACGAAGCTGGTCGGCGAACGGCGTTTTCCGGGGCTGGAGCAGAAGAAGGGCGCTTCCTTCCTCGGTAGCGTGGCGCGCTCGCTGGCCGCCACCGTGCTGGCGGTGATCGCGCTGGTGGTGTCGATGCCGCTGTGGCTAATTCCTCCGCTGGTGCTGATATTGCCGCCGCTGATCTGGGGCTGGCTCACCTACCGCGTGATGAGCTTCGACGCGCTGGCCGAGCATGCCAGCCCCGAGGAGCGCGCCGCGCTCATCCGAGCGCACCGGGTGCCGCTCTTGTGCATCGGCGTGCTGTGCGGCTACCTGGGCGCCGCACCCAGCATCGTCTGGGCGTCGGGCCTGCTGTTCGCCGCCGCCTTCTTCGTGCTTGTGCCGATCGCCATCTGGATCTACACACTGGTTTTCGCCTTCTCGGCGCTCTGGTTCGCCCACTACTGCCTCGACGCGCTCGCGCAGCTGCGCGCCCGGCGCGCGGCGGCGGAAGCATCCGCGGCCGGCGGCACGCCCGCCATCGAGGCCGATGAAGCCAGCAAGGCCGCTCTTTCCCAATGGGGTTCTCCATGACTCGCGCATTCGGTCTCATCGTCGTCGGCGACGAGATCCTCTCCGGCAAGCGTGCCGACAAGCACATGTCCAAGGTCATCGAGCTGCTCGCCGCCCGCGGCCTGCAGCTGGGCTGGGCCGAATACGTGGGCGACGAGCCCGCCCGCATCACGGCGGCGCTGCAGCGCGCCTTCGCCTCGGGCGACGTCGTCTTCTCGACCGGCGGCATCGGCGCCACGCCCGACGACCACACCCGCCAGTGCGCGGCCAGGGCGCTGGGCGTGCCGCTGGCGCTGCACCCCGAGGCCGAGCTGCTGATCCGCGAGCGCATGCAGGACACCGCGCGCGAGCAGGGCGTGCCCTACGAGCCCGACCGGGCCGACAACGTGCACCGGCTCAACATGGGCGTGTTTCCACAGGGGGCCACGCTCATCTACAACCCGTACAACAAGATTCCGGGCTTCAGCGTGGGCGACGTGCACTTCGTGCCGGGCTTTCCCGTCATGGCCTGGCCGATGATCGAATCGGTGCTCGACGGGCGCTACGCCAGCCTGTTCGCCAGCAACGCGGTCGCCGAGAAGTCCGTGATCGTTTTCGGTGCCATGGAGGCCACGCTGACCCCCCTCATGGAAGCCATCGAGGCCACCCATGCCGGCGTCAAGGTGTTCAGCCTGCCCAGCGTCGATCACCCGACCTACGGCCGCCACATCGAACTGGGCGTCAAGGGCGACGCGGGCCGGCTCGACGCCGCCTATGCCCAGCTCATCGAAGGTCTGCACACTTTTGACGCCAAGCTTGGCCCTGAATTGGTGCGATAAAAATCAATGCACCAAAATAGTGAATTTCCGCCTTCATTTGGGTTCCACGGCGGTCATCGAAGCCTCATCCGGCGAGGCGACAATGGCACAGAAACTGCATCCCACGTCCCTGTATTCCTAACCACCATCCAACTCAGGAGAAACTGATGGCAAAGACCGTCGCCGATGTACTCAAGCTCGTCAAGGAAAACGAGGTCAAGTTCGTCGACTTCCGCTTCACCGATACCCGCGGCAAAGAGCAGCACGTGACCGTGCCGGTCTCGGCTTTCGACGAAGACAAATTCACCTCGGGCCACGCATTCGACGGCTCGTCCATCGCCGGCTGGAAGGGGATCGAAGCTTCGGACATGCAGCTCATGCCCGACCCGAACACCGCCAACATCGATCCGTTCTTCGAAGAGACGACGATGATCCTGACCTGCGACGTGATCGACCCCGCCGACGGCAAGGCCTACGAGCGCGATCCGCGCTCGCTCGCCAAGCGCGCCGAGGCGTACATGAAGGCATCGGGCCTGGGCGACACCGCCTATTTCGGTCCGGAACCCGAATTCTTCGTGTTCGACGGCGTGCGCTGGAAGAACGACATGTCGGGTTGCTTCGTGAAGATCGAATCCGAAGAAGCCTCGTGGAACACCGACAAGGAGTTCGAGCACGGCAACAGCGGCCACCGTCCCGCGGTCAAGGGCGGCTACTTCCCGGTTCCCCCGGTCGACAGCTTCCAGGACATGCGCTCGGAAATGTGCCTGGTGCTCGAATCGCTGGGCATCCCGGTCGAAGTGCATCACCATGAAGTGGCCAACGCCGGCCAGCTCGAGATCGGCACCAAGTTCAGCACGCTGGTGCAGCGCGCCGACTGGGTCCAGCTGCAGAAGTACGTGATCCACAACGTTGCCCACGCCTACGGCAAGACCGCCACCTTCATGCCCAAGCCCGTCGTCGGCGACAACGGCTCCGGCATGCACGTGCACCAGTCGGTCTGGAAGGACGGCAAGAACCTGTTCGCCGGCGACGGCTATGCAGGCCTCTCGGACTTCGCCCTGCACTACATCGGCGGCATCATCAAGCACGCCCGTGCCCTGAACGCCATCACGAACCCCGGCACCAACAGCTACAAGCGCCTGGTCCCCGGCTTCGAGGCCCCGGTGAAGCTGGCCTACTCGGCCAAGAACCGCTCGGCATCGATCCGCATTCCGTTCGTGGCCAACCCGAAGGGCCGCCGTGTCGAAGCGCGCTTCCCCGATCCGCTGATGAACCCGTACCTCGGTTTCGCGGCCCTGCTGATGGCAGGCCTCGACGGCGTGGAAAACAAGATCCATCCGGGCGAAGCCGCCAGCAAGGACCTGTACCACCTGCCGCCGGAAGAAGACGCGCTGATCCCGACCGTCTGCCACAGCCTCGACCAGGCCCTGGAAAACCTGGACAAGGACCGTGCGTTCCTGACCAAGGGCGGCGTGTTCACCGATGCCTACATCGACGCGTACATCGACCTGAAGATGCAGGAAGTCACGCGCTTCCGCATGGCGACCCATCCGGTCGAGTTCGACATGTACTACTCCCTGTAATCGGTTCCCCCCAGACTGCATGCGCCTTCCTCACGGGAGGTGCAGGCCTGATGGGTCATGAAGGACGGCTCGGCCGTCCTTTTTCTTTTGGGTGGAACATCTGGTCACTTTTGCCGTCGAATTGCACGAAAATGCGCCTTTGTCGCCGCTCTCCACCGATACACATGAAGACTGCTTCCCTCATTTTCCTGGCTGGTTCATTGGTCGCGTTGCCGGCGCTTTCGCAGGAGCGCGTCTGGCGCTGCGGCAACGAATACACGAACAACTCCACCATCGCGCAGCAGAAGGGCTGCAAGGTGATGGAAGGCGGCAACGTCACGGTGGTGCAGGGCACGAGGGCTTCGGGCGGCGGTTCCGCATCTTCCTCTTCGGGCGGTGGCTCTTCGGCGGCGCGTTCACCGGCCGGCAGCCCCCGCGTGGAAGGCGTCGACCAGCGTGCCCGTGACGGCGAGGCGCGCGCGGTGCTCGAGGCCGAGCTCAAGAAGGCCGAGGCGCGGCAGGCCGAGCTGCAGAAGGAATACAACAACGGCGAGCCCGAGAAGCAGGGCAGCGAAGGCCGCAATTACCAGAAATACCTGGACCGCGTCGCCGAGATGAAGGCCGAGCTGGCGCGCAACGAGAGCGACATCGCCGGCATCCGCCGCGAGATCGCCCGGCTGCCCGCCAAGCAGCCTCAGTAAGACGCCATGGTGTTCGGGAAGAAGGCGGCCGGCGCCAATTCGCGCTTCCAGTCCTTCGACCTGCTGTCCACGCTGATCGCGGTGGTCGACAGCAAGGGCTCGGTACTGTTCGCCAACGCGGGGCTCGAGGACGCGCTCGGCACATCGCGCCGCACGCTCGAAGGCTCCCAGTTCGGCGCGTGCTTCCACGAGCCGCAGGTGCTGCGCACGGCCATCGACGGCGCGAGCAGCAACGACTTCGCCACGCTGCGCTACGAAGCCTTCCTGCGCCGCGTGAACCACGAGCTGATGCCGGTGCAGGTTTCGCTCGCGCACGGCGAGAAGAAGGGCGAGCTCATCATCGAAATGTCGCCGCTGGAGCAGCAGGTGCGGCAGGACCGGGAGGAGCGGCTCATCGACCAGGCGCAGGCGAACAAGGAGCTCATCCGCAACCTTGCGCACGAGATCAAGAACCCGCTGGGCGGCATCCGCGGCGCCGCGCAGCTGCTGCAGATGGAGGTCGAATCGCGCGACCTCGTCGAATACACCCAGGTCATCATCCACGAGGCCGACCGGCTGCAGACGCTGGTCGACCGGCTGCTGGCGCCGCACCGCCGCCCTCACGTGGTGGGAGACGTCAACATCCACGAAGTCTGCGAGCGGGTGCGCTCGGTCATCCTCGCGGAGTTTCCGCGCGACCTGCACATCGAGCGCGATTTCGACGTTTCCATTCCCGAGTTCCGCGGCGATCGTGAGCAGCTCATCCAGGCCACGCTGAACATCGCGCACAACGCGGCGCAGGCGCTGGCGGAGCGCCGCGCCGCCGGTGACGCGCAGATCACTTTCAAGACGCGGGTGGCCCGCCAGGTGATCTTCAACAAGCAGTGGTATCGACTGGCACTGGAATTGCATGTAATCGACAATGGACCGGGTGTGCCGGACACGATCAAGGACCGCATCTTCTATCCGCTCGTATCGGGCAGGGAAGGCGGGACCGGGCTGGGATTGACGCTCGCGCAGACTTTTGTGCAACAGCATCACGGCGTGATCGAGTGCGACAGCGTCCCGGGCCGAACCGATTTCAAGATATTGATACCGCTGCCCTAGCGCAGCCACCGGCAACAGAGGAGATGCATGAAGCCGATCTGGATAGTTGATGACGACCAATCGATTCGCTTCGTGCTCGAGAAGGCTCTGCTGCGCGAAGACCTGCCCACGCGCAGCTTCACCAACACGCGCGAAGTTCTGGCGGCACTCGAGCAGGCCGCCGACGACGACCAGCTCGCGCCCCAGGTCCTGGTGAGCGACATCCGCATGCCCGGCGGTTCCGGGCTCGACCTGCTCGACAAGATCAAGGCCCTGCACCCGGGCCTGCCGGTCATCATCATGACGGCGTTCTCCGACCTCGACAGCGCCGTCTCGGCGTTCCAGGGCGGCGCCTTCGAATACCTGCCCAAGCCCTTCGACCTGCCGCGCGCGGTCGAGCTCATCCGCCGCGCGGTCGACGAAAGCCAGCGCGAGGAAGTGGCCGAGGAGCGCATGGTCGCCGCGCCAGAGATGCTCGGCCAGGCGCCCGCCATGCAGGACGTGTTCCGCGCCATCGGGCGTCTTTCGCAGAGCAACGTCACGGTGCTCATCACCGGTGAATCGGGCTCGGGCAAGGAACTGGTGGCGCGCGCGCTGCACAAGCACTCGCCGCGCGCCAACGGCCCCTTCGTGGCCATCAACACCGCCGCCATCCCCAAGGACCTCTTGGAGAGCGAACTCTTCGGCCACGAGCGCGGCGCCTTCACCGGCGCGCAGACCATGCGCCGCGGCCGCTTCGAGCAGGCCGAGGGCGGCACGCTCTTCCTCGACGAAATCGGCGACATGCCCTTCGACCTGCAGACGCGCCTGCTGCGCGTGCTGAGCGACGGCCATTTCTACCGCGTGGGCGGCCACAACTCGGTGAAGGCCAACGTGCGCGTCATCGCGGCGACCCACCAGGACCTGGAGCAGCGCGTCAAGCTCGGCGGCTTCCGCGAAGACTTGTTCCACCGCCTCAACGTGATCCGCCTGCGCCTGCCGGCCCTGCGCGAGCGCGGCGAGGACGTGCCCGCGCTCACGCGCCACTTCCTGCAGGTGAGCGCGCGCCAGCTCGGCGTGGAGCCCAAGCGCATCTCTGATGCTGCATTGGCGAAGCTCGCGGCATTCAATTTCCCGGGCAACGTGCGCCAGCTGGAGAACATCTGCCACTGGCTGACGGTGATGGCACCGGCCCAGCTGATCGAGGCGAAGGACCTGCCGCCCGAAGTGATGATGGCGGGCGGCACAGGTGCAGAAGCGCATGCCGTGGCCGACGCGCCGTTCGTCGCATCGACGCCCGTGGCGGCACAGCCTGCGCCCTCGCTGCCGGTGACCGGCGGCGAGGCGGTGTCCTCCGCGCTTGCCGTCTCCGAACACGTCGAGACTCATGCTCCAGCAGCGAGCACCACCAGCAGCTGGGAAGGCGGCCTGGAGGCCGAGGCGCAGGCCCTGCTGGCTGCCGGCCGCACCGACGTGTGGGACGTGCTTTCGCGCCGATTCGAGTCGAGGCTGATCCTCACCGCGCTGGCCAACACGCGCGGCCGCCGCATCGAGGCGGCGCAGAAACTCGGCATCGGGCGCAACACCATCACCCGAAAGATCCAGGAACTCGGCATCGAATGAAAAAGGCCCCTTCAGGGCCTTTTTTCTTTCTTCCGCTTCGCTCTTTCAGCGGCTGCGCTGCCCCTGCGTCAGCGAATCGATCTGGAACTTGTCGCTGCGGTCCCAGAGCCAGGTGTCCACGTAGGTGTGGCCTCCGAGCTTGCCCGGGTTGGGCAGGGGAGAGGCGGCCTTGATCATCTCCGCGATCATCGGCGCCACCTCCGGCGCATGGCTCGGCGTTCGGCTGAAGGTGACGTTCACCACCTTGCCCGTCGCGTCGATGTCGGTCTCGACCACCACCACCGCATACACCAGCGGCGGCAGCTTGCCCTTGTAGATGCGGCTCGCGTACTTGTTGTAGATGTGTCGCGCGCCGATCTTGCGGTAGGCGCGCACCGCGGGCGTCTGCGCGGTGATGAGCCGCACGGTCGGCACCTCGCGGCCGTCGGTCGTGGTCTCGCCGGTGGAAGAGGGCGGGGTGCCCTTGTTGTCGCCTTCCTCCGCCTTGTCGGCCGGCTTCAGCAGCGAACAGGCCGAGAGCATCAGCGCGACGGCGGCCACTGCCAGTTTGCGCGCGGCCATGGCCTAGGCCCCCAGGTCCAGGTCGAGCACCACCGGGGCATGGTCGCTCGGTTTTTCCCACTTGCGCGGCACGCGGTCGATGATGCAGCCCTTCACGCGCGGCACCAGCGGCTCGCTCACCAGGATGTGGTCGATGCGCAGGCCGCGGTTCTTCTGGTAGCCCAGCATGCGGTAGTCCCACCACGAGTAGCTCTTCTCGGGCTGCTCGAACATGCGGAAGCTGTCCTTCAGGCCGAGATCGAGCAGCGCCTTGAAGTGGTTGCGTTCTTCGGTCGTGTGGTGGATGGTTTCCTTCAGGCCCACGGGGTCGAAGCTGTCGCGGTCTTCGGGCGTGATGTTGAAGTCACCCAGCAGCACGAGGTTCGGGTTGGCCGCCAGTTCCTGCCGCAGCGCGTCGCGCAGCGCGTCGAGCCACTTCATCTTGTATTCGAACTTGTCCGTACCCGGCGCCTGGCCGTTGACGAAGTAACCGTTGACCACGCGCAGCGGACCCGACGCTGTCTCCACCGTGGCCGCGATCACGCGCGACTGGTCGTCGCTGAAGCCGGTGATGTTCTTCACCACGTCGCCCACCGGCGCGAGGCTGAGGATGGCAACGCCGTTGTAGGTCTTCTGGCCGAACACCGCGGCCTCGTAGCCGGCCGACTTGAGCACGTCGAGCGGGAATTTGTCGTCCGTCATCTTCAGCTCCTGCAGGCACAGCACGTCGACAGGGTTGGCGATGAGCCAGTCGAGCACGTGCTGCAGGCGCGCGGTGAGGGAGTTGACGTTCCAGGTGGCTATTTTCATGAAATTCGCTAAGTTATTGAGTGCATTTGGCGGTTCGTACCCTTTGGCATACCCGTTTTTTGAACCGCTGCCCCTGGGCCGCGGGTACACCGACCCAGCCAGCTTAGCAAAAGCCCCGGGCGAAGCTGGTAGCAAAAAGCACCGGACGGCATCGGCGTTGTCGCCGTGAGCGTGTTCTGGCTTCCGGGCTGACGGCTCCACGTCGTTCCGGCGCAAACAAAATGCCGATGACTTTCTGCACTGGGATCTTTGCGCCCCTCACAGAGAGACTTCGAAGACTCAAATCCTTGGTCTCAGGAGGGCACGTCGTGAAGAGAAACGTTTTGCACGCATCGGTCGCGATGACCGCTTCGAATGGTGGCTGCAAGGAGCGGTCACGAACGAAAAGCCGGATTGTCGCGGCGTCGGCATCCGTACTTGTTCTGGGCGTGCTTCAAGGCTGCGGGGGCGGAGGCGGCAGCGGTGGCGGCGGACTCGCCCTGTCTCCGGCCGCGTCGTCCGGCGACAAGCCGGCAATGGCATCCGATACCGCACCGTCATCCAAATCCGAGACGCTTCCTGTATCCGATCCGGGCGAGTGCCTGACGGCACCGCAGCCCGGTTCGATCGCGGATGTGGGCAACGGGATCGAGGGTGTCTGGGAGGCGCCACCGCTCGCCGGAGGCTTCAGTGGCGGAAGCATGCAGATCGACAGCGCTGCCAGGGTGCAAGGCTCAACCTTTGAACTCATGACCTTGAGCGGAGCGCAGTTCCCCAGGCTCGATGCGTCGTTCTACGGCGACATCGTTTTCAGCGCCGCCAACTCGAGCTGGCAGTTCAACCTCGGCTCAGGAGTGCTCTATCCGGAGATAGGCAACCCGAAGCCTCTGTCGGGCAACGGAAGCTTCAGCGCCAACAGCACCCTGAGCGGCAACTACACCGTCGGAGCTTCCGCCTCCAGGACTTTCGGCCCCTGGGCCTATTCGCCCGGCAATTCGCTCGCCGTGGATTCGACGGTGCTTGCCAAGCGCTGGGGCGATCTGAACGCGGCAACTGCGGGCGAGCTCGTCGTGGCGCCGGATGGCTCGTTCACCGGCGCGATCTCGCCGATGATGGCTTACGGCCTTGGCATGTGCGCGTTCTCCGGCAGCTTCCGGCATCGCGATGCCGGCACATTGAAGAACGACCTCGTTTTCGACTTCGTGGCCACCGATGTCGCCCAGCCCGGCCAGACGCCTTGCAGGATGCTCGACTACAGGGCCGGCTCGGCCCACGTTCACGTCACCCAGGCCACCGCCGCGGATGTTTGCAAGCGCTCGATGTCCCTGTGGATGGTCTTCGAGGATGCCGCTAGGAAGCCTTTGGCCAGTATCAACTTCTACGGGATGCGGCCTGCTCCGGCCTCCCTGTGAGGCGGGGCGCCTTCCGGATACGGGGTTCGACGGGCTCGTGCTAGGCAGCGGAGGAGACAGCGGCGTCGGGCAGATCCATTCGCATGCCAGCAGCGACTCACGGCCGCATGATCCCTGACAGTCGAAAGCAAGTCGACCACCTTGCAACTGGCGGGTACCGCGGAGAAGGTATCTGTCGTGAAGTGTGCGTTGGCGCACATCCTCGGTCGAAGGGAGGGCCTACGCTGGGTGCTTTCCATTCTTCCCGACGCGATCATGAAGCTGTTCCGCTCCTTTCCCATGACTGTCCTGGCGGCCGTGCTGGCAGCCGGAACTGTCAACCTCTCGGCTCATGCCCAGCAAGCACCGGCGGTGGCTCCCCCGACGGCCACCGCAGCAGAGCGCGACGGTGGCGGCCTGAGCCTGAACGATCTCTACCAGGCGGCCCTGAAGGAAGGCGGAACGCTGACCGTCTACGCCGGCGGCGACGAGGTGACGCAGGGGTTCGGCATCAAGTCCGCCTTCGAGCGGCAGTTCCCGGGCATGAAGCTGGACCTGGTCGTCGACCTGAGCAAGTACCACGACGCGCGCATCGAGGAACAATTGCTGCGCAAGGACCTGCAGGTGGACCTCGCCCATCTGCAGACGCTGCATGACTTCGACGATTGGGCGGCCCGCGGCCTGCTGCTTGCGTACAAGCCCATCGGCTGGGAGCAGATCCCCCCGGCCTACAAGGACCCCCAGGGCCGCTTCACCGGCCTGTTCATGCTGACCTTCGCCAACAGCTACAACAAGAACTACGTCTCGGCCGAGAACGCGCCTCGCGACTACGTGGATTTCCTCAAGCCGGAGTTCAAGAACCGCATCATCATCACGTACCCCAACGACGACGACGCGGTGCTGTATGTGTTCGACAAGATCATCCAGAAGTACGGCATCGGCTTCATCGATCAGCTGAAGGCCAACGGCGTGCAGTGGGTGCGCGGCACGCAGACGCCGCGCGACGCCGTCGAGGCCGGCAAGTACGCCGTCTCCACGGGAACCTCCGGCAGCTTCATTCCGGTCGAGTCGTCGTCGCTGCGCTTCGTGCTGCCCAGGACCGATCCTTTCCTGACCTGGGCCCAGACCGGCGCGATCTTCAAGGACGCCAAACATCCTGCGGCGGCGAAGCTCTACATGAGCTGGACGCTGTCGCTGCCCGTGGCTTCCAACCCTCGGCAGTTCCCTATCCGCAAGGACGTGCAGCCCCTGCCGGGCTTCAAGGGCATCGAGCAGTACAACACCAGCCCCGAGGACTTTCATGCCTTCATGAAAGACCGCGCACGCGTGGAGCGCCTCAAGAGCCTGTTCGAACGCCTGATCGGGCCGGTGCAGGGCATCTCGCCGCTGAAGGACTGACAGCAAGCGTCAGGGCTGGTATTGGAAGAGCGCCTGGCCGTCGCCTTCCAGCAACTCCAGCGTCCTGCGTACGGCGGGCGAAAGGTAGCCTTCCCTGCGCAGCGCGACGCCGAACTCCCGGGGCATGGCGAGTTCGGGCACCGCCAGCGCGACCAGTCCTTCTGGCAGCATGCTGTGCGAGGTGAACACGATCACGTCGTGGAGCCTGGCGATGCCCAGCAGCAATGCCGGCGAGTTGGACTGCATCTGGATGGCTGGCGCGGCCAGCTGCAAGTCCTGCAGGCGGCGGTCCCACCACTGGCGGCTCGGGATCTCGCGCGTCGGCATGGCCCAGGGCCACGCCATCAATTCAGCGGCGGTCACGTATCCGCGAGCTGCGAGCGGATGGCCTGCACGTACCGCCGGGCCGACCATGTCGTCCGCCAGCGGCACCGTGCGCAGATCGGGGTCCGGCGGCAGCAGGCCGAGCAGCAGGTCGATACGGCCCTCCCGCAGTTCGCGGCGCATGCCCACGTTGGTGCCGAGCAGCACCTGGAGCCGGACGCCGCTTTGCTGCAGCAGTCGCGCGCAAATCTGCGGCAGCACGTGCGCCGCCGTGCTGAGGCCGCTGCCGATGCGCACGTCGCCGATCGCACCGGTCGAGAAGTCGCGCAGTTCCTGCTGCACCTGGCTCGCATGCTGCAGCAGCGGCCGTGCGCGTTCGAGCAGCAGCAAGCCGGAGGGTGTCAGCGTCACGCCCTGGCCGTCGCGCTCGATGAGCCGCTCGCCTACCGCGGCTTCGAGGCGGCGGATGCACTTGGTGATGGCAGGCTGGCTGCGCCCGAGGAGTTCGGCGGCGCGGCTGACGTGGCCCAGGGTCGCCACCGTCTCGAAGAATTTGAGGTCGCGGAGGTTGTAGTCCATGAAAAAAGGATATGGCGTCCGCACCATTAGCGATTGGACCTCGCCAGGGCGACGCCGGACGATATCGCCATTTTCAGGAAGGATGGCATTTCATGCTTGTGCAAGACGGAAGGGTTCGGATCGCCTCGATGCGCGACCGCTGTTCGGAAGCGGAATGGCAGGCGAGGGTGGACCTGGCAGCCTGCTATCGCTTGATCGACTTCTACGGCATGGCCGACATGATGGCCAACCACATCTCCATGCGCGTGCCGGGCGAGGAGGCGTTCCTCATCAACCCGTACGGCATGATGTACGAGGAGATCACCGCCTCGTGCCTGATCAAGGTGGACCACGCCGGCACCATCCTCGCCAGCCCCGATTTCGGCGCGCTGGGCTATGGCGTCAACAAGGCCGGCTACGTGATCCACAGCGCCGTGCACGAAGCACGGCCCGAGGTGGCCTGCGTGATCCACACGCACAGCTGGGCTTCGATGGCGGTGTCCGCGCTCGATTGCGGCCTGTTGCCCATCACCCAGACCGCCATGCGCTTCCTGAAGATCGGCTATCACGACTACCAGGGCGTCGTGCTCGATACGAAGGAGCAGGCCTCGCTCATCGAGGACCTCGGCCAGGGTGAGGCCCTGATCCTGCGCAACCACGGTGTGCTGACAGTAGGGCGCACCGTCGGCGAGGCGTTCAACTGGATGCACCGCCTGGAACTGGCCTGCCGGGCGCAGCTTGGCGCGATGGCCTGCAACGTGCCATTGCGGCCGGTATCCGCCCAGGTGCTGCAGGAAACCTGGAACCAGTACCAGCCCGGCACTCGCCGACCCTACGGCGTGATGGAGTGGCCGGCCCTGCTTCGCAAGCTCGACCGGCTGGACCCCAGCTACGCGCTCTGACCACGACCAGAACATATGGAGACATCGATGAACATCCCCAATCCCTCGAGAAGGCGCGCACTGCTGCTGGCGGGCGCCGCGGCGTTCAGCTTCTGCACGGCGGCTACGGCCCAGACCTACCCGTCCAAACCCGTGCGGGTCATCGTGGCGTTCACTGCCGGCGGAACCACCGACATCCTGGCGCGCGCCGTGACGCAGAAGCTCTCGGAGAAGCTCGGCCAGCCCTTCGTCATCGACAACAAGCCCGGCGCCGGCGGCAACATCGGCACCGAGATGGCCGTGCGTGCCGCGCCCGACGGCTACACGCTGATCGTCAACTCGGTGGGGCCCATGGCCGTGAACCAGACGCTCTACAAGAGCTTGCCCTACGACCCGCTGAAGGACCTGGTGCCGATCGTGCAGATCGCCGACGTGCCCAACGTGCTGGTGGTGCACCCCAGCGTCCCGGCGAAGACGCTGGAGCAATTCATCGAGTACGCGAAGGCTCATCCCGGCAAGCTGTCCTACGGCTCCACCGGCGTCGGCACTTCGTCGCACCTGTCGAGCTACATGCTGGGCCAGCGCAGCGGCATGAACACGGTGCATGTGCCCTACAAGGGCGCCAACGTGCTCAACGACCTGCTGGCGGGGCGGCTTCAGTTCATGTTCGCCACGGTACCGTCGGTGATCCAGCACATCCGCGCGGGCAAGCTGCGGGCGCTGGCCGTCTCCAGCGAGGGGCCCTCGCGCTCCTTGCCCGGCGTTCCGACGGTCGCCGAGAAAGGCTTCCCGGGTTTTTCCGCCGGTTCATGGTTCGGTTTCTTCGCGCCCAAGGGCACGCCGGCGTCCGTCATCCAGCTGGTGAACAAGACCGTGAACGATGTGCTGCCATCGCTGCAGGAGCAGATGGTGCGGGAAGGTGCCGATCCGGTGGGAGGCACCCCCGAGCAGTTCGGGCAGTTCGCTCAGCGCGAGCACGAGAAGTGGAAGGCGATCGTGCGGGATTCCGGCGCCTCCATCGATTGAGCGGCGCCTTGCCCACGTTCCGCGGAGCGCTGTGCTACCTGCCAATTCGATTGCCGGAGACGACTTCATGGGCGCTCGAGGCGCATCGCACCGAGTGCCTACGCGCTCCACACCACCTGTGTGGCCCGCGCGCATTCGTTCATGACCGTCAGTGCCCGCACGACGTTGGCCGTACCCATGACGAAGGGGTTGCGGCTGCTGCCGCCCTGTTGGCGGGCCTGCAGCTTCTTCACCGCCTCGTCGAAGAGGTCGTGATTGGAGATGAACACGTCCACGCCCTGCGCCTCGACCAGGCGGCGCACGCGCTCCGTCTGGTCGATGTAGGCCTGCAGCCTCTGCATGCGGTCGGGGCTGCGCTGGAAGTTGAACGCGGTGCCTCCCCACAGCAGCGCACGGTGGCGTTTCGCGCCTTCGCGCACGTCGAAGAGCAGCGAGACCGTGCCCATCGTGTGGCCGGGAGTGAGCAGCACGTCTATGCGCGTATCGCCCGAGCGCAGCGTCTCGCCTTCCTTGAGCACCAGGTCGCGCTTGGGCGGACGGCCCCAGTCGGGGCGGTCGAATTCCAGCTTCGTTTCCGTCATCGTCCAGTCCGCCTCGCTCATGGCGGCGCGGGCACCGGAAATCGACTTGAGATGACCGAAGCCGCCGTAGTGGTCGCCATGGCCGTGCGTGATCAGCACCGTGCGGATGGTGGCCGGGTCCTGTCCCAGTGTGCGCAGGCCGGCGGCCACCAGGGTGCGGGCTTCGTCGTCGTTGTCCATCGCGTCGATCACGACCAGGCCTTCCGAGGTGGACAGGCCCCAGGCGCTCACCCATTTGTTGCCGACGAAGCACAGGTTGTCGAAGGCCCAGCCCGGGGCCGGCGCGGGCAGTGCCATCAGCGCTTCCGGCGACACCGGTGGCGCGCTGGGCGTGGGCGAGATGCCGTCGCCCAGGCGCATGTACGCGAGCAGATCGTCGCCGGCGGCTCGCCGGGCCGCGTCCAGGTGGGCCTGGGCCTTGGCCGGAAGAGGTCCGGTGGTCTGCGCCCCGGCCAGCGGGAACGCGCAGCACAGGCAGCCTGCGGCCAGCAGGCGCCGGCGGTTGAGCGCCACGCCCTCGGGCGTAGGGGACGCCCCCGATGGGGTGCGCAGGAACGCGAACAGCGAAGAAGCCATGGTCGATCTCCTCAGGGTTGAACGTATGCAGTCTTGACGGTGGTGTGGAACGCGGACGATGGCATCCCGCATTTCGATGCGGTCAAGGCAAGCGCCTGAAGCACGGGGCTGCAAATGCGGGCAAGGAGGGAGAGAGCTGATTCATGGACTGCCGGCATGGCCGTCGGTGGCGCTCTCAGGGCTTCAGAACGATCTTGCCCAAGGTAGCGCCCACGTCCAGCAGCTCATGGACCTTGCGGGCCTCGCCGAGGCCATAGATGCTCGTGGGCGGGGCCTTCACCGCACCCTGGCGCATCAGCTCGATGGCCTTGACCATGAGGCCGCGGCGCTGCTCTCGATCCGCATCGAAGGTGTGGATGGAGAAGGTCCGAACGGCCAGGCTCTTGGTCAGCAGGGCCCGCAATTCCTGGAACACGTCGTTGGAGGGAGGGCCCCCTGCGATGTTGTAGGAGACCGCGGTGCCCATCGGCGCGAGCGAGCGGATGCAGGCCACCAGCAGGCGGTCGCCCACGTGGTCGAAGGCCAGGTCGACGCCCCGGCCATCGGTCGCTTCCATCACGCGCTGCGCAAGGCCTTCGGGATCGGGGTCGACCAGGATGCTGACGCCATGCTTGAGCGCATGCGCCTGCTTGGCGGGGGTCGAGGCCGTGCCGATGACGGTGATTCCGTGGAAGGCCGCGAGCTGGGTGAGTGCCGTGGCCACGCCGCCGGCAGCGCCGGGGACGAGAATGGAGCGCAGGGGCTGAACGGCCGGCACGCCGAGCAACAGGGCCTGTGCCAACTGCACGTTGCCCAGGCTGCAGGCGTCGGCGTCCGGGATCTCGTCGGGCAGCAGGAACGGCGCTTCGGCGGGAACGCTGATGTATTCCGCGTAGCAACCTCCGCGTTCGGGCAGCTCGCGCGAGCTCACGAGCACGCGGCGGCCGAGCAGGCTCGATGCCACGCCTTCCCCCACGGTCTCGATCACGCCGACCATCTCGTTGCCCGGGATGGCGGGAAGCGGAGGCATCCACTTGTAGATGCCCTTTCGAATGAGGACATCGGGGCCGCCCGCGCCGATCGCCGATGCCTTGACGCGCACCTGCCCCGGCCCGCAGGCCGGAATCGCGAGTTCCACCGTCTCCAGCGCATCGGGGCCGCCGGGCGTGCGGACCTGGATCGCTCTCATCGTTTCAGCCATTGCTCGTTCGCTCCTGTCCGTCCAAGGGTTCAGCGTTGCCCGTCATTCACGGAAACCTGCTCTTTGGTCAGCCCGCCGAGGCGTGAATGCACGCGTCCGCCGGTGCCCATGACCAGCGCGAACAGGATCTCGTTGGGCCGCGGCGCGTCCTGGATGCCGATCTCCATGCTGTTGAAGTGGCTGCGCACGTAGCAGGCATGGATGTAGTGCAGCGGCACCATCAGGCGGTAGCCCGTGGCGGCCACGGCCTTGGCGGCCGGCACGATCGCCTTGGGCTCGTTGAGCACGGCGCGCATGGCCCAGCCGCCTGCTTCGTGCCAGACCGCACCATGCTCCATCTCGCCATTCACGCCGACGATGGCGGCCTTGCTGTAGACCTCGACCTTATCCCTGCCCAGCGTATCGACCAGCTCCGTCGCCAGCAGGGTGCCGAGCGAGCGCAACTCGGCCATGAAGGGCATCAGGTCGGGCTCGTATCGACCGGCGTAGGGGTTCTGGATGACGGCGCAGCTGGCCGCGAGTCTGAGCGGCGTGTCGACCGCCGGGCCGCCTTCATGGAAGACGGTCTCGATGGTCAGGCTGCGCTTGCGGATCTGGATCAGGGACATGGGGACCTCACTGTTTGGGGATATGGGCTTCGTTCACCACCGTCGTCCACTTGCGCAGCTCGTTCTGGACCAGCTGCCGCATTTCTTCGGGAGTGCTGCCGCGCGCTTCGCCGCCGATGTCTTCGAGGCGAGCGCGCACTTGAGCGGATTCCAGCGACTTCTGCACGGCGGCGTTGAGTTGTTCGACGATGGGGCGGGGCGTCCCGGCAGGCGCCATCAGGCCCGCCCAGGACGTGACTTCATAGCCGGCGACGCCTTGCTCCTGCACTGTGGGCAGTTGCGGCATCTGGGACCAGCGGCGCGGGCCGGTGGTGGCCAGTGCGCGCAGCTTGCCCGCCTTGAGGTTGCCCATGACCGCCGTCGGCGGCGAAATGATGAAGGGTACCTCTCCCGAGAGGATCGCGGTGATCGACGCCGCATCGCCGCGGTACGGCACATGGAGCATGGGCACGCCCGCGGTCTTGACCAGCAGCTCGCCCGCCAGGTGGTGCGTGCTGCCGATGCCTGCCGTGCCGTAGGAGATGTTGCCGCCGGGCGCGCGCGCCGCTTTCAGCAGATCCTGCAGCGAGGCATAGGGCGAGTCGGCACGCACCACGATCAGGAAGGGGAAGAAGGTGATCGTGGAGATCATCTCGAAGTCCGAGACGGTCTGGTAGCTGAGCTTGCCGTAGAGCGCGCCGGCCACCGCATGGCCGCCGGTGGCCAGCAGCAGGGTGTAGCCGTCGGGCTTGGCGCGGGCCACCGCGGCCGAGGCGATCGTGCCGCCGGCGCCGGTCTGCGCCTCCACCACCATGGGCTGGCCCAGGGTCTTCGTCATTTCGTTGCCCACCACACGAGCGATGGTGTCCGCGTTGCCGCCTGCGGCGAAGCCCTGCAGGATCCGAACGGGCCTGTCGGGATAGCCCTGGGCCCGCGAGATCGAAGGGATGGCGCAGGCCAGGCTCAGGCCTGCGGCGAGAAAGTCTCTGCGCTGCATGATGTTGTCTCCGTCGTTTTGAATGAGGGTCCGCCTGCAAGGCGGAGGGCAGACGGCGCCCCTGCAGGCGTGCCGCTGCCAGCGCCGGCGGGGTCAGCTCCGCAGGCGGCAGGAAAGGCGCCGACGGTGTCGGCGCGCAGCAAGGGGCCTCAGGCCTGCTGGACGATCGGGTTGCGCAGCACGCCGATGCCTTCGATCTCGACTTCGCACACGTCGCCCGGCTTCATGTACTGCGGCGGCTTCTTGCTCCAGCCCACGCCGGCGGGCGTGCCGGTGATGATCACGTCGCCCGGGCTGAGCGTGAAGATGGTGGAGGCATAGTTGATGAGCCTGGGCACGCTGAAGATCATGTGCCCCGTGTGGCTGGACTGCACCACCTGGCCGTTCAGCCGCGTCTCGAGCTTGAGCTCGCGGCCCGGCGCGATCTCGTCGGCCGTCACCATCCAGGGACCGAAGCCGCCGGTCGACTCGAAGTTCTTGCCCGAGGCGATCTGCTTGGCGTGGAACTGCCATTCGCGCACGCTGCCGTCGTTGTAGCAGGAGTAGCCGGCGATGTGGTCGTATGCATCCGCTTCCGCGATGTTGCGGCCACCCTTGCCGATGATGACGGCGAGTTCGCCTTCCCAGTCGAGCGAGTCGGACACGTTCGGCCGCACTATGGGCTGGTTGTGGGCCGTCTGCGAGCGCCATACGCGCAGGAAGATGGGCGGCTCCGCGGACAGCTCGCGCTGCATGCCCGCGGCCAGGACCTCCTGGTGGTGATCCATGTAGTTGCGCACCGCGCAGACGATCTTCTCGGGGCGCGTGATCACCGGCAGGTAGGTGATGTCCGCCAGCTTGGCGACCGCCGGCAGGCCTTCCACATGTTGCGCGGCGTACAGGTAGTCGCCAGACGCGATGTAGTCGAGCAGCGTGGGCTGCTGCGGGCGGGACTGGGCGAGTTCGACGACGCCGTCGCCGACGACGGCGCCCCAGGTTTCGCGACCTTGGTGCAGGAAAGAAAGCAGCTTCATGGAATCTCCGTGGAATGGGAAGGGTGGATGCGGTTACTGAACGGCGCCGGCGCTCAGGGCGCGGCAGGTGAACGGGCCTGGAACTGGGCCTGCCACTGCTCCAGCGGCATGAAGGTCGGGTCGCTGCGGCAGATGGCCTCGGTCTCGCGCATCAGGGTCTCGTCGTCCTTGCTCAGGTCCAGCGGATCGCCGTGCGGCTGCGACACGTAGAAGGGCATGTCCACGTAGATCTCGACCGTGTTGCCTTCGGGGTCCTTCAGGTAGATCGATAGCGCGTTGCCGTGGTTGAGGCCGCGCAGGTCTGTGGCCCCGCGTTCCAGGGCCCGCTGCGAGACGTCGCGCAGGTGCTGGATGCTGGGCACCACGAAGGAGATCTGCATCACCGTGCTGAAGGTCGCATCCGCCGGGCGGCCGGAGGCGAGCACCAGCTGATGGTGTTGATCGGGGCTCGCGCTGGTGAAGACCAGCTGGTTCTTGAAAGTCCTTCCCACGCCACGGTCGGTGACGGTCAGCTCGAAGGTCTCTGTGTAGAAGGCGACCATCTTCTCCAGGTCGGTCACGAAGATGCCGAAATGGGAAGGCGTGGGTCTGAGGACCTTGAGCATGCTGTCTTGTCTCCGACGAAAGCGGTGTTGTTATGGAAAACGGGGCGATCCGGGGAAGGGTCAGGGGACCGGCGGCACCCCGTCCTTGAGGATGGCCTCGACGTTGCGCAGCGTGCCGAGCATGTGCTCCTCCAGCAATGCGCACGCGGTGTCGGCATCGCGCTTGAGCGCTGCATCGAGGATGCGGCGGTGCTCGTTGGTCTTGCGCTTGAGCGTCTTGCGGAAGCGTCCGCTGAATCGGCGGTACCTTTCGGCCTGGTCGAACAGGCTCTCGCTCCAGCGGAGCTGGCGCTGCGATGCGCAGGCCGCCAGAAGAGAGAGGTGAAAGCCGCGGTGCAGATCGGCCCAGGTGTCGTCCAGGATCACGGGACCGTCGGACAGGCGCGACTCCACCAGTTCCAGCCGGTGAAAGGCCGCGACCACATTGCCTTCCCATGCGTCGTCGCCGCGCTGGATCGAATCGCGCAGCGCCTGCACGTCGAGCATCAACCGCATGTGCGTGATGTCGGCCATGTCGGCCGCCGACAGGAGCGCCACGCGGAACCCGCGCCGCTCGTCGGCGGTGACCAGCCCTTCCTGCGACAGCCGGCTGAGGGCCTCGCGCAGCGGGCTGCTGGAAAACCCATAGGCGTTCTGCAGATCGTCGACCTTGAGCTTGGTGCCGGCCGCGAAGGTGCCACTGAGCACGTCATGCCGCAGCCGCGCCAAGGCCTGGTCGACCAAGGTGGGCTCTCGCTGGGTTGTCTGCATTTTCTGCATGGATTGCATTTTGTGCATAAAATTGGTTTTGTCAATATTTTGTTGGGATCCTGATGATGACTGCTTCCCGTTTGGATGTCGTTCCTTCCGCTGTTCGCCTTCTCGGCATTTCCGGCAGCCTGCGCCGGGGCTCGTACAGCACCATGCTGTTGCGCCACCTCGCGGCGCGGCTGCCCGCCGAAGTGAAGCTGCAGGTGGTCACCCTGGAGGAAGTGCCTCTGTACGACGCCGATCTGGACGGCGCAAACCCGCCGGCAGGCGTGGCCGCACTGAAGGCCGCCATCGCAGAGGCCGACGGCCTGGTGCTGTGCTCGCCCGAATACAACTACGGCATGCCGGGCGTGCTCAAGAACGCCATCGACTGGGCTTCGCGTCCGGCATTTGCTTCGCCGTTGAAGGGCAAGCCATCGCTGGTCGTCACGTCCTCGCCCGGCGCACTCGGCGGCGTGCGGGCGCAGGCGCAAGTCAGGGATGCGCTGGCCGCCACCCTGGCTCGGCCGCTGTCGCGCCCGCACGTGGCCATTCCCGTCATCGGCTCGCGCTTTCGCGACGGCGAACTCGTGGATGCCACCGCCCTGGAAATGCTCGACGGCGCCGTGGCCGATCTTCTTCAGG
Source organism: Variovorax sp. 350MFTsu5.1 (assembly GCF_048302515.1). NCBI lineage: Bacteria > Pseudomonadati > Pseudomonadota > Betaproteobacteria > Burkholderiales > Comamonadaceae > Variovorax > Variovorax sp. 350MFTsu5.1. Next base: position 2,139,356 of record NZ_CP157620.1, read on the forward strand.
AAGTGCGGTTGATACGCGCCGCGACGGAAGCGGCGTGACGAGCCCCTCGCGACAAAGCTCGCCTGGAACTGCCTTCACTCGATCGTTCATCGTCATGAAGAAGACCTGCTGGACGCCACTGTTGATCGCCGCGCTGCTGATGCTGCTCCTCCAGGGCTGCGCGTCGTTGCCGCCACCTTCGCAGAGTCGGCAGGCCGATACATCCATCGCGGCCAGTACCGGCACCGCGCTTGGGCGCATCGCAGCGCAGAGCGTTCCTGCAGGAGAGTCGTCGGCCTTTCGACCGCTGCCCTTGAGCGCCTACTCGATGGATGCACGGCTGGCCTTGGCACGCCACGCCCAAGGCTCGCTGGATCTGCAGTATTACCTCCTGCAGAACGACGTGACGGGGCACGTGCTGCTGCAAGCCGTGAAAGATGCGGCGCTTCGCGGCGTGAGGGTGCGGGTCTTGGTGGACGACATGTACACGGCCGACAGCGACGGCATGTTGCTTGCGCTGGCGGCCTATCCCAATGTGCAGGTTCGCCTGTTCAACCCGTTCCCGGCAGGTAGGGCCTTCGCGTCGACGCGCTGGGCATTCTCATTGCTCGACTTCTCGCGCTTGAACCATCGGATGCACAACAAGATGTTCATCGCCGACGGTGCCTTCGCGGTCGCGGGCGGGCGCAACATCGCGAACGAGTATTTCTTTCACGACAAGGAAGGAAATTTCCTCGACTTCGATCTGCTGCTGGCGGGAGCCGCGGTGCCGAAGATGCAGGCCATCTTCGACACCTACTGGAACAGCCCGCACGTCTATCCGCTCCATGAGATCGAAGTCAGCCGAGAGACGCCGCAAGCCCTGCGGGATTCCTTCGACAAGCTGGTGGCCGACGGCGAAGCGGCTTACCCAACGCCGCCGCCGGACTCGCCAGACCTGCTCGGCTACAGGCCACTGTCGGGCGACCTCTCGAGGCCCGTGCCGCTCAAGATGCTGTATGGGCATGTCGACGTGTTTGCCGACAACCCCGAGAAGGTGAGCGGTCGTGCCGAGCAGGGCGACGACGCGAGCACCGTCACGTCGCGGGTGATCGAGGCGATGCGTGCAGCCCGGTCGGACATCGCGCTGTCCACTCCCTATTTCATTCCTGGGCAGCGGGGTCTCGCGCTGTTTGGAGAACTGCGCCAGGCAGGACGGCGCATTTCGCTGCTGACCAATTCGCTTTCGTCGAACGATGAACCGTTCGCGAGCGCAGCCTACGCCAGATACCGTGTCCCGATGCTCAAGCTGGGGGTGGAGATCGACGAAGTCGACGCGGGCCAACTCAAGCAGCTTGCGATGCGCACCACAGGCGTGCCTGACGATGAGGCCGGCGCGGGCGACGCCAGGGCGGCATCCGGAATCACGGCCTCGTCGCTGAAGAATGCGGTGGGACGTTCGCATGCCAAGCTGCTGGTGATCGACCGTCGCAGCAGCTTTGTCGGGTCCATGAACATGGATCTGCGCTCCTCGCGCCTGAACACCGAGCTCGGCCTGATCATCGATTCGCCAGCACTTGCCAAGGACATATTCGGGCTGATCGACGGGGCGCGCGCATCGGGTACCTATCACCTGCGCCTGCTGGAACCAGGCGATCGGCTGCAGTGGATCAGCACCCGGAACGGCACCGAAGAAATCCACGACCATGAGCCTGAAGTGGGACTGGGAACGCGCCTGCAGCTGCTGTTTTTCTTTCCATTCGTCAGTGAAGGTCTGCTCTAGTCTCCTTCGGGGGGCTCGTGCCCGCGCCTGCGGCGTTCGGCCCGCGTCTGCTCGAGCGCGGCATGGCCTTTCCTGGCCGCTGCTTCGCATCTTTCATGCAGAGCCGTCAGTTCCTGGTCGGTGAGCTTCTCGATCCCCATGAATTCGTTCTGCGCGTCGGACGAGCGAATGAGTTCGTCGAGCTTGGTCTGCAGCGCCACGCCGTCGCGGTTCTGGGTGTTCTGGATCAGGAACACCATGAGGAAGGTCACGATGGTCGTGCCGGTATTGATGAGGAGTTGCCACGTTTCCGAGTACCCGAAGAACGGTCCGGCGATGGCCCATGCAATCACCACAGCCACACAGGCCAGGAAGGTGAGGGGGCTGCCCGCGATATGGGCGATCCGGTTGGCGAAGCGGGCGAAGACGTGGTCCATGGGGTGAAACTCTCCTGCGGCGGAGAGCGAGATTGGCCGGTGCCTCGGTGCCCGAACGTCGGCCATTGCCGCAAGAAGCCTGCAGGAAAGATCCGGAAATGCGTCAGCGCCGGCCGGACGATTCGATGCCGATAGGCCTTTCGCCGCTCAAGCCGCCTTGCCACGCTTGTCGCGAGCTGGCATCCCCCTATGCCCCGTGCGCTGGGCCATCAACAAGCCCACGGCGCCGATGCCGAGCGCGGTGAGCGCAAGGACGTTGCCCGATGCGGCCCGCCCCATGTCGAGCGCGATTTCGCCGCTGCGCGGACCCACCAGCTGGAGGCGACGTTTGGTCATGCGCATGCCGAGTTCGCCCAGCTCGTCGGCCAGGAGGCGCTCGGCCTCGGGAATCACGAGCGTTTCCTCGTCCGCCACGTGGTGCATCACGTCGCGCATCAGGTTCGCCACGGTTTCGTCGTAGTCGCGCGCTTCGGGCTCCATCTGCCGCAGCAGGCCGATCAGCCGCCGCATCTCCTGGTGCTCCTCCAGCGACTTGGCGATGAGCTCGTTCTGCGTGACCGCGCGCACCGCCGGGTAGAAGATCTCTTCCTCCAGCTGCGCGTGGATCTCCAGCGCCGTGCACATGGTGTTGACCAGGCCTTTTTTCACGCGCCTGGGCGCGCCCGCCTTGTACTGATGGAAGGTGGAAAGCACGTGCGTGTGATCCAGCCGGATCATGTTCGTCGCGCTCGGGAAAAGTCGGGAAAGAAGTCCGGTCACGAGGGCCTCCAGAACAGTAAGGCAGCGTGATGCTGGGTGAATAGGCCCGAAGTCGCCCGCCGGCGTCTTCGGGGAGCGGGCGAACTCAGGCGACGGCGCCGAGTTCCTCCATCAGTTCTTCCTTGCGGGCGGCCAGTTGCTCGCGCATGGCGACCAGGTCCAGCCCACGGGCGGCGCGCGCCTTCACGAAGATCTCGTTGCGCTCCTCCTTCACATGGTGATCGATGTACTCGCCCAGCACGATGACCTTGGCGTCGAACATCTCGTCGACCGCCGTGGCTCCCTGGATCTGCGCTATCAGGTCCTTGGCGCTCGCATGTTCCACCGCGGCTTCGTCGAGCAGGTCGGTCTCCTTGAGTGCCTTGCGGAGGGCGGGATAGAAAATCTCTTCCTCGATCTGCGTGTGGACCGTGAGCTCCATGCAGATCTCGTTGGCAAGCTCGCGCTTCTTCTGTTCGGCCGAAGCGGCGCGCGAATGGGTGAGTTCCTCGTATTCCTTGAACATCTTTTTGACTTTGCGGTGGTCGGCGTCCAGAAGGCTGCAGGCATCGGGTTCTGCGCGTCGGGAAGTTGGCATCGTGGGCTCCATCGGTTGGGTTGTCGAAGGCCGAACCATGGGGTGGCGATCGAAGCACCGGCGTAGGAAGGCGCCGTATCCGCGTAGCGGAGGGCGTGAGACGCGGCTTCCTGCGGTCCCTTCCCCGCAGGCTTGCGGCAGACCTCAGCCCGGCCCTCGTGGCCGAGCTTTTTACTCGGCTTTGTGAACGCACCGCGATGCCTTTCCCGGCATGCCGCGCAGGTTCGGGGTGCCGAAAATTTCCCTCTTGAAATTCGCGGCACGTCGCCTATCTTCACCTCCGTCGGAAATTGGTCGACCGAAAAGGAGGTATCGAAATGACCATGAACTTGCTCAAGCAAATCGCCGGCTCTCGCCTGCCTGTCACGTTCTACCGCACGGAGGACATCGATCAGGTCAGGGTGTTGCGCGCCGCCGGGCTCGTCGTCGCGCTGGTGCCATCGCCTTCGGACCCGCTGTCCCTTTCCGGTTCCGCCCTGGCCGCGCAAGTGCTGGCCGTCACCCAGAAGGGGCGCGAGGAACTGGCGAAATTCAACTATCCGGAATCACGACCTCCGCGCTGGCGAAACCGTTTGCCGCGCATCACCGCACGGCTTCGCCCCTATGCGAACGGCTCCTCGCAGCCGACCCGTGCGCATCACCTGCCCCAGTAAGGGCTGCGGCCCATTCCAGGTTTTGTCCGTTCCAGCTTTTTGGAGGTTCAGCCATGTACCGGTCTTTCTTTCCCCGCGACATGCTCGCGGAAATGGATCGCCTGCAGCGGGACATGCAGCAGGCGTTCGATCTGGCCCCCACCATCCGGGGCTTCGGCAGCAACGGTTTTCCGGCGCTGAACGTCGGCACGACCGCGCAGGCGGTGGAAATCTATGCCTTTGCGCCCGGCGTCGACCCGGCCACGCTGGAGGTCCACCTCGAGCGCGGCCTGCTGACGATCGCCGGGGAGCGCAAGAGCGTGCTGCCTGAGGCGGGCGCTAAGGCTGCGGTGCACATCAACGAGCGCTTCGAGGGAGCGTTCCGCCGCATGCTCACGCTGCCCGACGATGCGGATCCCGAAGCGGTCGACGCCAAGCTGCGCGACGGCGTGCTGCGCATCACCGTTCGCCGCCGCGCGTCGGCCCAGCCGCGCCGCATCGCCGTCCAGTGAACCCAAGGAGATGAACACCATGAGCAACGACATCCAGACCCGTTCTTCCGGTGCTGCGGACAGCACCGATTCCAGGCAGAAGGCGTCGCGCTATGGCAGCGCGGCACTCACGCCCCCGGTCGACGTGATCGAGGACGCGGCCGGTATCACCCTCTACGCCGATCTTCCGGGGGTCTCGCGCGAGAACCTGAACCTGCATGTGGAAGCGGAGACCCTGACCATCGAAGCGCAGTCGAGCCTGAGCGTGCCCGATGGTCTGAAGACCAGCCACACGGAGGTCGGGCTCGGGCGCTTCCAGCGCGTATTCACGCTCAGCAAGGAGCTGGACACCGAGAAGGTTTCCGCCGAGCTCGCGCAGGGCGTGCTGAAGCTGCGCATACCCAAGGCCGAGCACGCGAAGCCGAGGCGCATCGACGTCGAAGTGAGCTGAGCGGCGAGCCGGCACGCGGGACGGCTGCCCCCGCGGCTGTCCTGCGCCGGCTTGCACGCGGCGGGAAATGACTGACAGTGCTCCTGCGGGGTGGACGACACCGTCCCCGCGGCGTGTGCGCACCATGGACTGCAGCGGGCCATTCCGGTCCGTCGGTCGAATGCAGACGCAAGCCGCCTGTTTCGGCCTTTGCCTCAACTTGAAGGAGCTTTCCATGCCTGACTACACAACCGCCGGCAACCCCGGCGCCACTGGATCCGATGAGGTGGTCGACGTACTCGACGACCTTCTCGAGAACGCGCGCGACGGCGAATACGGCTTCAAGGCCTGTGCCGACGAAGTCAACTCCACTCAGCTCAAGCAGGTCTTCCAGGACCGGGCTTCGCAGTGCGCCGCGGCTGCCTCGGAACTGGCGCAGCTGATCCGCCGGCTGGGCGGAAAGGTCGACGACGGCGGGACTGTGAGCGGCGCAATGCACCGAGGCTGGGTGCACGTGAAGGGGTCCCTCGGCGCCGACAGCGCACTGTCGATGCTGGAGGAGTGCGAGCGCGGCGAGGATGCCGCGGTGGCCCGCTACCGCAAGGCGCTGAAGGCGCCGATCCCGGCGGATGTGCGCTCCGTGGTGGAGCGTCAGGCCCAGGGGGCCCAGCGCAACCACGACCAGATCAAGGCCTTGCGCGACCAGATGCGCGCCAAAGCGTGAAGGGGCCGCGAAGCCCGACGCATCTGAAAATACGTCCCGGCGACCGCCGCAGCGGTCGCCGGGCGCACATCAAGAGGAAGTCTTTTCCACCCGGCCAGCCTTGAAGCTCGCCCAGTATTCCCGTATCACCGCCTTCAGCGTGCGCATGCCCTCTGGGTCGCCCTGCCACAGCGCGGAGAAGTACGCCTTGGTCTGCGCCAGCGAAACATCCGGCGGCAACGGCGGAACCGCCGCATCGGTCACCATCTCGAGCAGCACGGGCCTGTCGGCCGCGAAGGCCGCGTCCCATGCGTCGCCGATGGCTTCGGGCGTGTCCACGCGGATGCCTTCCAGTCCCAGCATCTGTGCGAAGCGCGAATAGGGAAAGTCGGGCAGCTCCTGCGATGCCTCGAACTTCGGATCGCCGCCCAGCACGCGCTGCTCCCAGCTCACGAGGTTCAGGTCGCGGTTGTTCAGCACCATCACCACGAGCCGCGGATCGATCCAGTCGCGCCACAGCCGCGCGATGGTGACGAGGCCGTTGATCCCGTTCATCTGCATTGCGCCGTCGCCCAGCAGGGCGACCACCGGCCTTTCGGGGTGAACGTGCTTCGACGCGATCGCGTACGGAATGGCCGGCCCCATGGTCGCCAGCCCGCCGGAGAGGCTGGCCTTCATGCCGCGGCGCAGCTTCACGTCGCGCGCATACCAGTTGGCGGCCGAGCCGCTGTCGCAGGTGATCACCGCGAAGTCGGGCAGGCGTGGCGAGAGTTCCCAGAACACCCGCTGCGGATTGACCGGAGAAGCCGGCACATGGGCGCGCGCCTCGAGCACACGCCACCATTGCGCGACCTGACTCTCGAGGGCTTCGCGCCACGAGGTGTCCTCCTTCTGAGCAAGCAGCGGCAGCAGGGCCGACAGCGTGGCGCGACTGTCGCCCGCCAGGCCCAGCTCGACTGGATAGCGCAGGCCCAGCGCGCGTGCGTCGGTGTCGATCTGCACACAGAGCGCCTGTCCCTCTTCGGGCAGGAACTCTGCATACGGAAAGGAAGAGCCCACGATCAGCAGCGTGTCGCACTCTTCCATCATCCACGAACTGGGCCGCGTGCCGAGCACGCCGATGGCGCCCGTCACGAAGGAAAGATCGTCGGGCACCGCGGCCTTGCCGAGCAGTGCCTTGGCAATGCCCGCGCCCAGCCGTTCGGCCACAGCGATGAGTTCGTCGACCGCATGCAGCGCACCCGCGCCGGCGAGGATCGCCACCTTGCGCCCGGCGTTCAGGATGTCCGCCGCGTACTGCAGCGCATCGGGCGGCGGCACCACCGATTGCGCCGTGGTGCCGATGCCGCTGTGCACCGTGCCGTGCTCGCGCGGCGGCACTGGCACGGCGGGAAGCTCCTGCACGTCGTTCGGGAAGATCACACAGGTCACGGTGCGGCGGTCGCGCGCGATGCGCATCGCGCGGTCGATCAGGTGGCGCACCTGCTCGGCGCTGGTGGCCATCTGCACGAACTCGTGGGCCACGTCCTTGAAGAGCGAGACGAGGTCCACCTCCTGCTGGTAGTCGCCCCCCAGCGCGCTGCGCTTCTGCTGGCCGACCAGCGCCACCACCGGCTGGTGGTCGAGCTTCGCGTCGTAGAGGCCGCTCAGCAGATGGATCGCGCCAGGCCCCGAGGTCGCGAGACACACGCCCACCTCGCCCGAGAACTTGGCGTGCGCGCAGGCCATGAACGCGGCCAGCTCCTCGTGGCGGGCCTGCACGAACTCGATGGCGTCGCCCGCGCGGTCGAGCGCGCCCACGATGCCGTTGATGCCATCGCCCGGATAGCCGTAGATGCGGCGAACGCCCCATTCGTACATGCGCTCGACGACGAAGTCGCCGACTGTCTTTGCTGCCATGGCGTGCCGCTAGCCCATGTCGGGCTGGCCGTTGGAGGCCATCAGCCCGCCGTCCACCGGCATCGCGATGCCCGAGACGAAGCTCGCGTCGTCGCTCGCCAGGAAGGCGACCACGGCCGCGATCTCCGAAGGATCGGCGCCGCGCCCCAGCGGAATGCGTTCGGCGAACTTCGCCATCAGCGCGCTGTCGTCCTTCATGTCCTGCGTCATGGGCGTGAAGGTGAGGCTGGGGCACACCGCGTTCACGCGCACGCCGTCCTTGCCGTGGTCGAGCGCAAGGGCCTTGGTGAAGTTGACGATGGCGCCCTTAGACGCGTTGTAGAAGCCCATCGCCCAGTCGCCGCCCAAGCCCGAAACCGAGGCCGTGTTGACGATGCAGCCCTTGCTGCGCACCAGGTGCGGCATGGCCGCCCGGCAGCCGTGGAACACGCCGCCGGCGTTGACGGCCATGATCCTGTTCCAGTCTTCCAGCGGCGGCTGCGTGACCGTGCCTTCGACCGCGATGCCAGCATTGTTGAAAAGCACGTGCAGCGCGCCAAAGCGTTCGACGGTTGCGTCCACCAGCGCCTGCACCTGGCCGAAGCTGGAAACGTCGGCCACCTTCACCAGCGTGCGTTCTTCCGGCAGATCGCGCGCCACGCGCTGCAGCTTGGCGAGCGTGTCGCCCGCGAGCACCACGCTCGCGCCTTCCTGCGAAAAGCGGCGCGCCGTGGCTTCGCCGATGCCGCTGCCTGCGCCGGTCACGATGACGACGCGATCCTTGAAACGTTGCATATCGTCCTCTCGATCATCAGGGTCGGGTGGGTGAAGGAAACGCGCTTCCTGAATCTCCGAATCCTTCGGGAACGTTGACGATCACGCTGTGTGCACTGCGTAGGAGAGCGACGTGCGTGATTGGCAGTCCCGGTCTTCCGCGGCAACGGGGCGCAGCAACCCTGTGCGTGTGGATGCGCGCGCAGCTAGGAGCCGTCCGTATGTACGAAGCAGAGCTTGTTCCCCTCGGGGTCGCGGCAGTAGGCTGCGTAGAAGTCCGGCGCGTAGCGCGCCCGCAGGCCGGGAGCGCCTTCATCGCGCCCGCCGTGGGCGAGGGCGGCTGCCCACATCGCGTCCACCGTGCCGCGTCGATCGGCCAGGAAGCTGACCTGCGTGCCGTTTCCGACGCCGGCTTCCAGCCCATCGAACGGGCGATTGATCACGAACTGCGGCCAGCGCCGTCGCGGCCGTCGCCAGTAGAGGCCGGCAGGTCCGATGTTCTCCAGTGCCACCACCCGCTCGAGCCCGAGGTGCGCAAGCACCTGGTCATAGAAGGCGCACATGAGGGGCAGGTTCCGGGCGCCGAGCTGGATGTGCGCGTACATGGGCTTTCAAGAATCTGGCGAGGGGGAGCATCCGGACTCAGAGGCCGTAGTACTTGTTGATGCTCGCGGTGTAGCTTTCGTCGTAGTCGGGAACGCTGTTGTCCGCGTAGCGGGGCGCGCCTTCGAGCGTCTCCTTCTGAAGGGGAACCACGTAGCCTTCCTGTGCGGTGTCGTACTTCAGCATGCTCCAGGGGATGGGATAGCGATCCTTGCCCATGCCGAGGAAACCGCCGAACTCGAGCACGGCGTAACGCACCTGCCCGGAGAGCTTGTCGATCATGAGGTCGTCGATGCTGCCGAGCTTTTCGCCCCCGGCGTTGTAGACGGTGGTTCCTTCCACCCGGTCGGACGAGATGACGTTTGTGACCATGGCCATGACTTTCTCCTTGCCGACGCATCTGGGAGACGCCGACGCTCGCTTCAAAGCCCAGGCAACTGGTCTCCCTCCGATCGGCGGCGCGTCTCATCGGGAATGCTCGGGTCGGGGTGTAGGACTACTTGCCCACGATGGCCCACGATGGCCCGCGATGCTCCGGCAGCCCGGCCCTCGCGGTTCCTCCTACAGGTGCGAGCGCAGCCCACCGACGAACCGCGAGGCGCGGCCTGCCTAATTTCGCTCCAACGAAGTCCTTTCTGATCTTTCCCTTCCTTCGCTTCATTTCATATTTCCATGTACGACCAGCCCTCCGACGACGACTTGCGGCACCTGCAGCTTCGGCACGGCAGCCGCCTGGCGCTCAGGCACCTTGTCGAGGCAGGGCTCGACATGCTGCCCATGCCGGGCGCCGGCCAGACACTCGCGCGTTGGCGCGCGCTGGCGGAAGTGGCGGCCCACGATCTCTCGCTGGTCAAGCTCTTCGAAGGCCATACGGATGCACTCGCGATCCAGGCCGAACTCGGTGGTGGACTGTCCGCATCCGAAGGAGCGCGATGGGCGACCTGGTGTGCCGAGCCGCCGGATGCCCGGGTGATCGCCGAGGAGGAAAGAGGCACGGCCATCCGGTTGAGCGGCACCAAGGCCTGGTGCTCCGGCGCCGCCAGCGTCACGCACGCGGTCGTGAGCTGCTGGAACCGCGACGGCGAGCCCTGGCTTGCCGCCGTCGCCATGGACCAGCCCGGGGTTCGCGTCACGGACGGGGGGTGGCACGCGGTCGGCATGGCGGACAGCGCCAGCGTGGACGTCCGCTTCGACCACGCGGCGGCCACTGCGATCGGCCGCCCCGGCGACTACACGCGGCGCCCCGGCTTCTGGCAGGGCGGTGCGGGCATCGCCGCATGCTGGTTCGGCGGCGCCCTGGGCATCTCCCGGGCGGCTCACGCGCTCATGGGCAAGGCGCCGGACCCGCACCGGCTCGCGCATCTAGGCGCCATCGACGCGGCATTGACGCCCGCGGCCGCGCTGCTGCGCGAGGCGGCCGCGTGGATCGACCGGCATCCGCGCGACGACGCCAGGCAGGTCGCCCTGCGCGCCCGCCTTGCCGTGGAGCAGGCCGCCAACGAGGTCATGCGCCATGCGGGCAGGGCGCTGGGCGCGGGCCCGCTGTGCCGCGACCGGGGCTTCGCCCGGGCGATGGCCGATCTGCCGGTGTTTCTTCGCCAGAGCCACGCCGAACGCGATCTCGCCGCCCTGGGCCTGCTCGCCGCGCAGGACGTCGGAAAGGAGCCTTCTTCATGGATGCTGTAGCCCGTCCCGCCATCCGCGGAGAAGGCACGGCCGAGACCGAATGGAACGGCTGGCCGGTTCTGGCCGCGTTGCCCCGCATCGATGCGCGCACGCTGGTTCCGCGAAACGCCCGCGCGGTGGTGGTGGCTCCGCATCCCGACGACGAAGTGCTGTCGGTGGGCGGGCTGCTTGCACAACTGGCGGATGCCGGTGCGCGGATCGAAGTCATCGCGGTGACCGACGGCACGGCAAGCCACGGCGGCTCGACGGAGTGGCCTGTCGAGCGGCTGGCGACGGAGCGCCCGCTCGAATCCCGGCTCGCGCTCGAGCGCCTTGGGCTGCCTGTCGAACCCGTGCGGCTGGGCCTGCCCGATGGCGGCCTGGCGGCTGTACGCGGCACGCTGGCTGCACGGCTCGTATCGCTGCTGCGGCCGCGCGACGTGGTGTTCACGACCTGGCGCCGCGACGGCCATCCCGATCACGAAGCCACGGGCCAGGCCTGCGCGCTCGCCTGCGCTGCTGCCGGTGCGAGGCTGGCGGAAGTGCCCGTCTGGGGCTGGCACTGGTCGCACCCCGGCGACACGCGCATGCCCTGGCGGCACGCGGTCCGCATCGACCTGGACGAAGAAGCCATGAGGCGCAAGCGCGCCGCGGTGCAGGCATTCACGAGCCAGCTGCGGCGCGATGCATCCACCGGCGCCGGCCCCGTGCTGCGCGCCACCACCGTCGCGCGGGCGCGGCGTCCCTACGAGGTGGTGTTCCTGTGAGCGGCGGGCGCAGGTCTTACTTCGACGCGCTCTATGCAGGCAGCGAGGACCCCTACGCAGTGCGCCATCGCTGGTACGAGATCCGCAAGCGCGCGGTGCTGCTGGCCGCGTTGCCCCGGGCCCAGTACAGGCGTGCCTACGAGCCCGGCTGCGGCACCGGTGAACTCACGCAGGCGCTGTCGCAGCGCTGCGACCACGTGCTGGCGAGCGACTTCTCGCCGCATGCGCTGGAGATCGCCCGCAGGCGCACCGGTTCGCTCGCCAACGTACGCCTGGAGCGGCACGCCTTGCCCGCGGAGTGGCCGCGCGATGCAGGCGGCTTCGACCTGATCGTCCTGAGCGAGCTGGGCTACTTCCTCGAGCGCGACGAGATGCGGCGCGTGGCCGGATGCTGCGGCGAATCGCTCGACGCGGACGGCACGCTGGTCGCCTGCGACTGGCGCGCGGATTTCGCGCAGCGCAGTCTGTCCACGCACGAGGTGCATGCGGCGCTTTCTGCGCTCGGCCTGCCGCGCCTAGTGTTCCATGAGGAAGACGACTTCGTGCTGCAGGTGTGGGCACGCGATGGCCGCTCGGTGGCCGAACGGGAGGGCATCCGGTGATCGGCGTCGTCATTCCCGCGCACAACGAAGGCGAACGCATCGGCGCGTCGCTGGCATCGGTCCTGCGCGCGGCGGCCCATCCTGGGTTGGCTGGCGAGCCGGTGGAGGTTCTCGTCGTGCTCGACAGCTGCAGCGACGCGACCGCAGCCGTGGCCGAGCGTCACGGCGTTGCGCGCATCGCCATCGAGGCCCGCAACGTGGGCCTCGCCCGCGCTACCGGCGCCGGGCTCTTCGTCGATGCCGGAGCCCGCTGGCTCGCGTTCACCGACGCCGATACCGAGGTCTCGCCGGACTGGCTGGTCAGGCAGCTGGCCGAGAACGCCGACGCGGTCTGCGGCTCGGTCGGCGTCGACGACTGGAGCGCGCACGGCACAGACGGCCATCTGCTGCAGGAGCACTTCTCGCGCGCTTACGTCGATGCCGACGGACACAGGCACGTGCACGGCGCCAACCTCGGCGTTTCGGCCGATGCCTATCGCCGTGCGGGAGGCTTCGAGCCACTGGCTTGCGACGAGGACGTGATGCTGGTGCGGGCCCTGCAGGCCAGCGGTGCCCGCATCGCCTGGAGCGCGCAGCCGCGGGTGACGACCAGCGCCAGGACCGATGCGCGGGCACGCGGCGGCTTCGGCGATGCGTTGCTTGCGATGGTCGGGAATCTCGCCGGCGCGGTGAATGCGCGGGAGGGTTCTCGAACTCCTCCCGCGATGCAGGAGTCCCCGGGTCAGGCTTGACGCCGGTGATCCGCGCCCGGCTGGCGCGTGCGCAAGTTTCAGAAGCTCAGGTGCGCCGCCGGCCGCAGCAGATGCATGAGGATGTCGTCCAGCCGATCGACGTCCACCGGCTTGGTCAGGTGGCTGTGGAAGCCGGCCTCGTAGCTGGTCTCGCGGTCGCTGGCCTGTCCATAGCCCGTCACGGCGATCGCCGTGGGCGGATCGACCAGCTCGGCGCGCAGCCGCCGAACCACGGCGTGGCCGTCGAGGTCGGGCATGCCGATGTCGATCAGCATCACGTCGGGCCGCAGTTCCTTCGCCGCCTCGACGGCGGCGAGCCCGCCGTGGACCACCTTGGTCGCGTAGCCGAGGGCTTCCACCAGCAGGGAGAGCGTTTCGGCCGCGTCCTTGTTGTCGTCCACCACCAGCACCAGCCTGTCTCCGGCCGACCGGGGCGTACCGCTGCCCGGCTCGGGCGGCGGCGATGCGGGCAGCTGCACCAGGAACTCGCTGCCTTCGCCAGGCCGTCCGCTGGAGAACACGCTCACGCGGCCGCCATGCAGCGACACCAGCTGCTGCACCAGGCTCAGGCCAAGGCCGAGCCCGCCGCTGCTGTGCGAGGCGTCCTGCTCGCCCTGCACGAAGAGATCGAAGATCCTCTGCAGGTCCTGCGGATGCACGCCCACGCCGCTGTCGCGAACGGCGATCTCCGCCTCGGGCAGGCCGGTGACGGCATCGACCGCGCCGAGGCTCACCGCGACGCTCACCTGCCCGCCCACGGGCGTGAACTTGCAGGCGTTGTGCAGCAGGTTGCTCACCACCTGCACGATGCGCGCCCGGTCTCCGGTGATCCAGGGGTCCGCGGCGTCGACCCGCACGTCGAACTGCTGGTCCTTCTGCGCGGCCAGCACGCGCACCGCATCGGCCGCATCCTGCACCGCTTCGCGCAGCCGCACGGGCTTGGCCTCGAGCTGGATCTTTCCGCTGGTGATGCGGCCGACGTCGAGCAGGTCGTCGATCAGCCGCGTCATCTGCTTGAGCTGGCGGTCGATGATGTCGCGGGTGCTGCGCAGCACCCGCGACTCGCTCTGTTCGCGCTTGAGCAGCTCCACCGCGTTGGAGATCGGCGCGAGCGGGTTGCGCAGCTCGTGCCCGAGCATGGCCAGGAACGTGGTCATGCGCCGGCCCTCGTCCTCCAGCGCCGTGATGCGGCGCCGCTCGGTGAGGTCGCGCGTGACCTTGGCGAATCCCTTGTGGCGGCCCGCCCGGTCGTAGACCGCGGTGATGACCACGCTGGCCCAGAAGCGGCTGCCGTCCTTGCGCACCCGCCAGCCTTCGTCCTCGAAGCGCCCGTCGCGCAGCGCGTTGCGAAGTTCCTCCGCCGGCCAGCCGCGCGCCGCGACTTCCGGCGGGTAGAACTTCGAGAAATGCTGGCCGATGATCTCCTCGGCGGCGTAGCCTTTCGTCTGTTGCGCGCCGAGGTTCCAGCTCGCCACGTGGCCGCCGGGGTCGAGCATGAAGATCGCGTAGTCCTTCACGCCCTCGACCATGAGGCGGAAGCGTTCCTCGCTCGCGCGCAGAAGCTCTTCCTGCTGGCGCCGCTCGGTGAAGTCGCGCGTGATCTGCGCGAAGCCGCGCAGCGCGCCGTTCGCATCGTCGAGCCGCGTGAGGGTGGTTTCCGCCCAGAAGCGGGTGGCGTCATGGCGCACGAGCCAGCCTTCGCCATGCGCCCGGCCGTTCTCGCGCGCCAGCTGCAGATCCCTGGCGGGCAAGCCCTCCTCGAGCGCCTCGGGCGGATGGAAGCGCGAGAAGTGCTGCCCCACGGCGCCACCGCGTTCGCAGCCGCACAGCACCTGGGCCGCCGGATTGCAGTCGACGATCAAGCCGTCCGGATCGAGCAGGAAGACTGCGTAGTCCCGCAGCGCCTCCACCATCAGGCGGAAATCGGCGTCGGCCAGGGTCAGGGGCGAGAGCGCCGCGGGCGAGCGAGGTGGCGGATCAGCGGCCATGGGGTCTGGCCTCCGCGGCGATTCTGTCGGGTGTCACGAACGTCTTCTGGGGCATGACGGAAAAATGTAGCAAAGCGGGCGTGGCGCGCTTGTCGGGGTTTTTCCCGCGCTGCCGCGGCGCATGCAAAAAGAGGCGGACACCATCCGCCTCAGCGTTCGCGCCGCGACGCCTCCTTGCGGCTGCGGTCGGCGTACGGCGAGCTGCCCTGGTTGTCCGTCTGGCCGACCGGCGCATCGCCGGCCGATGGGGGAGGGCGCGGGGCAGGCCCGGCGCCGGCGGAATCGGAAGGCTCCCCGCGCTCGGCCGGCGTCTTCGAGAACTGCTTCATCGCCTTCTGCGCGGGCGTCTGTGGCGGTGCCGGCTCCTGCGCGGGGCTCGAGGTGTCTTTGTGGGTGGCCATGCCTGCTCCCGGGAGAAATCGATGGAATCAGCGGCCGAGCGGCGCCGTGGTGTCGCGAGCGGGCCCGCCTGGCGTGAGGACGACCTTGCGGCAGTCTTCCTCGGCCTTGTCGAAGATCTGGTAGCCGCGCGCGGCTTCCTCCAGGGCCATGTGGTGCGTGACGATGGCCTCAGGCCGCAGCCTGCCGGCCTGTATGTGTTCGAGCAGCTCCGGCATGAAACGCTGGGCATGCGTCTGCCCCATCCTGAAGACCAGCCCCTTCTCGAATGCATCGCCGAACAGGAAGCCGTGGATGAAACCCGCATAGACGCCGGGCACGCTCACCACGCCGCCGCGCCGGGTGGCCGCGATGGCCTGGCGCAGCGCCTTGCCGCTGGAGCCTTCGAGCTTGAGATCGGTGAGCACGGTTTCCACCGCGCTGCCCTTGGCCTCGAATCCCACCGCGTCGATCGACGCGTCGACGCCGCGGAAAGCGGTGCGCTCGACGATGACCTCGGCCGGATCGCCGATCTTGCGGAAGTCGATCGGCTCCACGCCATAGGCTTCGGCGGCAAAGTCCAGGCGATAGGCATGCTCGTCCACCATGAAGATGCGCTCGGCGCCCAGCAGCCGCGCCGAGGCCGCCGCCATCAGGCCGACCGGGCCGGCCCCGAAGATCGCCACCGTCGAGCCCGGGCCGATCTCCCCGTTGAGCGCGGCCTGGTAGCCCGTGGGCAGGATGTCGGAGAGAAACAGCACCTGCTCGTCCGCAAGGCCCGGCGGAATCACGAGCGGGCCCACGTCGGCCTTGGGCACGCGCACGTATTCCGCCTGGCCGCCGGGGTAGCCGCCGTACAGATGCGAGTAGCCGAAAAGGCCCGCGCCCGGACGCACGTTCTTCTTGTTGATGATGGCGCCGCGGCCGGTGTTGGTCGTCTCGCAGGCGGCGAACAGCGACTTGCTGCAGAAGAAGCACTGGCCGCAGGAAATGGTGAAGGGCACGACGACGCGGTCGCCCCTCTTCACGCGCGTCACGCCGCGGCCCGTTTCCTCGACGATGCCCATGAACTCGTGGCCGAGGATGTCGCCCGACTCCATCGCGGGAATCTTGCCGCGGAAGATGTGCAGGTCGGAGCCGCAGATCGCGGTGGCGGTCACGCGCAGCACGACGTCGTCGTCGGCTTGCAGGACCGGGTCGGGCACGGTCTCGACCGCCACGTTGTGGGCGGACTCGTAGGTCAGGGCTTTCATGCGGCGTCCTTGGTTGGTGTTGGTTGGCGGTCCTGGTGGGAGCCACGCTACGAATGCGCTTCGGGGTCGCGATGTAGGAAGACGTGCCGTCGTCCTGAGCGTATGACCGAAACGATCGGGCGCCGGGTGCGGTGACGTGCGCAGGGCGGGCGCGGGCGGCATAACGACTGCATCACTGCAAGACGTCCTACAAGCGGCCCCTGGAGGGCGTCCTAGCTTGGCTTGCCTCGGTTCCCGTTTTGCCCGTCCCCGCCCCCTTCATCCCTTGCTCAACCACCACACGAGACCCATCCATGCCCAAGACCCCTCGAACCCGCGCGCCCGCAGCTTCCTCGCCTGCCTCGCCTGCTGCCATCGATGCCGCCCGCTCGGCGGCACGCAACACCGACAGCGGCCCGGCCCACGCCGCTCCAGCCGAAGCCGGCAGCGGCGATCTGCCCGCCCGCAAGGCGATCGAGACCCAGGCGCTGGCCGCGGCCATGCCTTCCAACAGCAACAAGCCTGCAGAGCACGGCGACGCGAATGCGTTGGCGGCACCGCAAGGCCAGCACGTGCCGCCCGCATCGCCCCTGGCCACCGCCAGCACGCCTTCGGAAGCCAATGCCTCGGCCAAGACCGGCGGCGTGGCAGCGCAAGGAACGAACCCCACAGTCGGTCCGCTGGAGCGGGTGCGCGTCGACTCCGGCGGCCAGCGGCTCACGACCAACCAGGGCGTGCCGGTGGCGGACAACCAGAACTCGCTGAAGGCCGGTGCGCGGGGGCCGGTGCTGCTGGAAGACTTCATCCTGCGCGAGAAGATCACCCACTTCGACCATGAGCGCATTCCCGAGCGCATCGTGCATGCGCGCGGCTCGGGCGCGCATGGCTTTTTCGAGTGCTACGAGCCGTTGACCGACTACACCAGGGCGGCGCCATTTCGCGAGGCCGGCAAGGTCACGCCGGTGTTCGTGCGCTTCTCCACGGTGGCCGGTGAGCGCGGCTCCAAGGACACGGCGCGCGACGTGCGCGGCTTCGCCGTCAAGTTCTACACCGACGAGGGCAACTGGGACCTCGTGGGCAACAACATGCCGGTGTTCTTCATCCAGGACGCGATGAAGTTCCCCGACCTCGTGCATGCGGTGAAGCCCGAGCCGCACCACGCCATGCCGCAGGCCGCCTCGGCGCACGACACCTTCTGGGACTTCGTGTCGCTGATGCCCGAGAGCACCCACATGCTGATGTGGCAGATGAGCGACCGGGCCATCCCGCGCAGCTTCAGGACCATGCAGGGCTTCGGCGTCCACACCTTCAGGCTGGTGAACGATGCGGGCGAGTCGCGCCTGGTCAAGTTCCACTGGCTGCCCAGGCTGGGCACGCATTCGCTGGTGTGGGAGGAGGCGGTCAAGATCGCGGGCGCCGATCCCGACTTCCACCGGCGCGACCTCTGGGAGGCCATCGACGCCGGCGAGTACCCCGAATGGGAGCTGGCGCTGCAGATCTTCACCGAGGAACAGGCGGCGGGATTCAGCTTCGACGTGCTCGACGCCACCAAGATCGTGCCCGAGGAGCTGGTGCCGCTGCGCGTGGTCGGCCGGCTCGTGCTGAACCGCAATCCCGACAACTTCTTCGCGGAGACGGAGCAGGTCGCCTTCTGCGCCGCGCACGTGGTGCCCGGCATCGACTTCACCAACGATCCACTGCTGGCCGGGCGCATCCATTCGTATGTTGACACGCAGATCAGCCGGCTCGGCGGCCCCAATTTCCACGAGCTGCCGATCAATGCGCCCGTGGCTCCAGTCCACAACAACCAGCGCGACGGCATGCACCGGCAGGCCATCCATCGCGGCCGCGCGGCCTACGAGCCCAACTCGCTCGGCGGCGGCTGCCCGTTCCAGGCCGGCGCCGCGCAGGGCTTCGTGAGCGTGGCGCGCCGCCTCGACGCGAAAGAGACGAGCGACAAGGTGCGCATCAAGCCGGAGAAGTTCGCCGACCACTACACGCAGGCGGCGCTTTTCTATCAAAGCCAGTCGCCGCAGGAGCAGGCCCACATCGCGGCCGCCTTTCGCTTCGAGCTGTCGAAGGTGACGGTGCCCGCGGTGCGCGAGCGCATGGTCGCGAGCCTGCTGAATGCGTCGCCGGAACTGGCGCAGCAGGTCGCGCAGGGGCTCGGCATGGAATTGCCCGCGCCGCTGCCGCGCGTGCTGGACGTGCCGACCGCGCCCGAGGTCGACCGCTCGCCCGCGCTTTCGCTGCTGGCACGGCCGGGCGACGGAGGCATCCGCACGCGCAAGATCGCGATCCTGATCGCCGACGGGATCGAGGGCGGCCCGATCGCCGGGCTGGTGTCGGCGCTGGTGGGCGCGGGGGCCGTGCCGCGGCTGGTGGGATCGCGCCTGGGCCGCTGCACGGCGGCGGACGGTACGGCCTTCGAGGCGGACGCCAGCATGGAGAACAGCCCCAATGTCCTCTTCGATGCGCTGGTGCTGCCGGACGGCCTCGCGGCCCTGGAGTCGCTGACGCAGGATGGCCACACGATGGAGTTCGTGAAGGAGCAGTACAGGCACTGCAAGACCATCCTGGCCTTCGGCGCCTCGCAGGCGCTGCTGGCGGAGGCGGGCATTCCGATGACCTTGCCCGACGGCTCGCCCGATCCGGGCCTGATCCTCGCCGAGGCGAAGGACGCCGCCGATGCGAGCCGGGAATTCATCGCCGCCGCAGGCATGCACCGCCACCTCGCGCGCGAAACCGATCCGCCCATGGTGTGACTGCGGCCCCGGGCAACGCCACCGCGCCGGCGAGCGCGGACACGCCCGGACACGCCTCTTCCGCGCACCTGGCGCGCCTGGCACCGGGGCGGCTCGCGATCGGGACGCCCGCTCAGCGAGGGGGATTGAACGGGATCTCGCGCGGCATGGCGCGACGCCCGCGCAGCAGCGCCATGCGCCCTTCTGGCGTGATGCTGGTGACGATCGCGCGTGGAATGAATCGCTCGCCGGTGCGCAGAACCACCGGCGGCTCGGTGAGCGCCTCCAGCAGCGAGGCACTGCGCAGCGCGAGGATGCAGTCGATCTCCTCGCGCTTGGAGCACACGGCCGGCAGTTGCAGCCGCGACAGCGCCTCGAGCAGGTTCAGGTAGTTCGCGGCGCGCAGCTGGCGTCCTGTGGGGGTCTTTCGTCTCATGGGTTGCCGGGTGGGTTGTCAGGTCTTGTGTTGCATGGCAACCGGCGTGCCTGCCCCGCCTGGAAGGCGATGCCTGTGGACCTACACGTGCTGTCCCGCGGTTCCCACACCTGCTGCCGGCGCGGCGCAAAAGCATGGCCTTCTTCTCTTCATGAAGGAAGGAAACATCCCGATGGCACCCAACAGAAAACCCCAGGCCGGGAAGGACACGAAGGACACGCGCGGACTCGTGCAAAGCGGTGGAGGGGCCGGCATCCCTCCGCTCGATTTCGACGACGACGAGATCTATTCCGGACGCGGCCGCTCGCGCGACGGCGGAACGACCAGCGCCCGGGGCGGCGACAGCGGGAAGCTCGGCCCTCCGGCGGAACAGCTGTCCGGCACGAACGGACCGAGCGATCCGGCGAACCGGAAGGGCCGGCAATGACACGCACCTGTACCGGAGGCACTCGATGACCAGATTGACGGCAATCTTCATGGCCCTGCTGATCCTTGCCGCAGCGGCGATACAGGCAGCCAGGGCTCAGCCCACGGGCAATCCCAGGGGCTCGACGGCACCCAGCACACAAGGCAATACGGAGAAGGCGCCTGCAAACCCGGCCCGCAACGTCGACACGGGGCGAGCCGACAAGCTGGACGAGCGAAAAGGGCCTGCCGAAGCTCGCATCCGGCGCACCGAGCGGCCAGGGGGCGGATCGGCAACAGGCGGGCTGACCCGGCGCAATCCGCAGGATGCGAAGCCTTCGCCGGTGCCGGATCCGGGCAGCGCCAACACGCGCCAGCCTCATAAATGAACGACGAGACCGAAGCCGCCGCCGGCCCCGCCCGTACGCTTCAGCGCGGCAGCCCCTGCTCGTACCAGCGCCGTGACCGCGTCACGACCGACACCACGGCCAGCATGAGCGGTACCTCGATGAGCACCCCGACGACCGTGGCCAGTGCCGCTCCCGACTGGAAGCCGAAGAGGCTGATGGCAGTCGCCACCGCGAGCTCGAAGAAGTTGCTTGCGCCGATCAGCGCCGAAGGTCCCGCGACGCAATGCGCCACGCCGAGCTTGCGGTTCAGCAGGTAGGCCAGCCCCGAGTTCAGCACCACCTGGCAGAGGATCGGCACGGCCAGCAGCGCGATCACCATCGGCTGCGCGATGATCGCCTCGCCCTGGAACGCGAAGAGCAGCACCAGCGTGAGCAGCAGCGCGCCGATGGACCAGCGGCCCAGCCGCGTGCCCACGGCCTGCAGGTGCGACGGGCCCTTCTTCAGGAGATGCCCGCGCAGCAGTTGCGCGATGGCGACCGGCACCACGATGTACAGGCCCACCGAGATCAGCAGCGTGGCCCACGGCACCGTGATCGACGACAGCCCCAGCAGCAGCGCCACCAGCGGCGCGAAGCCCACCACCATCAGCGCGTCGTTGAGCGCGACCTGCGACAGCGTGAAGTACGGGTCGCCCCGGCAGAGCTGGCTCCACACGAAGACCATCGCGGTGCAGGGCGCCGCCGCGAGCAGGATCAGGCCTGCCACGTAGCTGTCGAGCTGGTCCGCCGGCAGCAGCGTCGCGAACGCATGGCGCACGAAGAGCCAGCCCAGCAGCGCCATCGAGAAGGGCTTGACGATCCAGTTGACCGCCAGCGTCACGCCGATGCCGCGCCAGTGCGCCCTGACCTGCCCGAGCGCTGCGAAGTCGATCTTCAGGAGCATCGGCACGATCATCACCCAGATGAGCAGGCCCACCGGAAGGTTGACCTTGGCGAGTTCGAGGCGCGCCACCGCCTGGAACGCGGTGGGGAACCATTGGCCCAGGGCCACCCCGGCGACGATGCACAGCGCCACCCACACGGTGAGGTAGCGTTCGAAGCCGCCGATGGAAGGCTGCGTGGCGGCCTGGTCCGTGCCAGGCGGTGCAATGGAGGAAGACATCGCGCGTCAGGACCCGGCCAGTTCGCGGGCGGTGGCCTGCAGCGCCATCCTGTCGAGGCTGGCCGCCGGCAGGTTCACCAGCAGCTCGAGGCGATGGCGGATGGCGTGCAGCGTCTGGCGGAAGGCTTCGCGCTTGCGGTCGTCGTCGCCTTCGACCGCCGAGGGATCGGCGTAGCCCCAGTGCGCGGTCGCCGGCTGGCCGGGCCAGTAGGGACAGGCCTCGCCCGCGGCGTTGTCGCACACGGTGACGACGAGGTCCATGCGGGGCGCATCCGGCTTCCCGAACTCGTCCCAGCTCTTGCTGCGCAGGCCCGATGTGTCGATGCCGGCCTTGTGCAGCACTTCGATGGCCATCGGATTGGGCTGCTGGTTCGCGCGCGGGCTGCTGCCGGCCGAATAGGCCCTGAAGCGGCCGGCGCCGATGTCGTTGAGCAGCGCTTCGGCAAGGATGCTGCGCGCGGAGTTGTGCGTGCACAGAAAGAGCACGTTGAGCGGGGCGGTGTTGGTGTCGGTCATGAAACGAGGAGGGGCTTGGTGGCTCAGCAGCAGGCGCTGGCCTTGCCAGGGGTGACGCAGCAGGCGGATGACCGCTCGCGCGCAATGCCGTGCACGGGCACCGTGTCGAGCGTGCGGTAGTGCTCCCAGGCGATGCCCTGCGGGTCGGTCACCCAGTGCTTGTCGCTGCGGGCGTAGCAGCAGCTGGTTTCGCCTTCGTCGAGCAGCGACCGGTCAGCCAGTTCGGCGCGCGAGCGCAGCTCCCGCAGCTCGCCTTCGTCCTCTGCCTGGATGCCCAGGTGGTCGATGCCCTTGCCGCTGCCGAAGGTCGAGATGGCGAAGTTCACGCGCGGGTCTTCGAGCATCCACTTGGCATAGTCGGCCTCGACGCGCGCGGGCTCGGCGGCGAACAGGCTGGAATAGAAGGCAATGCTCTTGTGCAGGTCGTCGACGTGCAGGTGAACGTGGAATCGCTTCATGGGGTGGCACCCTGGCTGTGGCAGGACCTGGTTCTGTCTTCCACCGCGCAGGGAGCGCCCGCGCAGCAGTTCTCGGTGAGGAAGCCCAGCAGCGCATCCATCTGCTCGAAGGCGGCGCGGTAGACCAGGTTGCGGCCGCTGCGCTCCTGCGTGATGAGCCCGGAGTTGGTCAGCTCCTTCAGGTGGAACGACAGGCTGGTGGCCGGCACTTCCATCGCTTCGACCAGCGCCCCGGGCGTCAGGCCCTCGGGGCCGGCCACGACGAGGGCGCGAAAGACGCGAAGGCGCAGCGGCTGGGCAAGCGCGGCAAGAGACTGAACGACTTTTGATTCTTCCATGATTCGAGAATATTTGAATTATTGAATGAATGCAAGCGCCATGTCGTGGGCGCCTGCGTTGCTCCTGCCTGTTTATTCCGGCTGCTTCAGCTCTTGCGGCAGCAGACCCTTGGAGGAGGGCGGCGCCAGCATGCCGTGTTTCAGGCTCCATACGCAGGCGCCGAGCCGCAGCAATCTCTCCACGTTGGCGTCGTGCAGTGGATTCTGCTTGTCTTCCCGCTCGATCAGCTCGCTGATGCAGGCGAGCGCGTCCGTGGGCGTGAAGCCCAGGCCGGCGCGCGCCATGCCGATCAACGTCACGAGAACATCCGTCTTCTTCATTTCAGCGCACGCCGGCGGCAAGCCGCATCTCGCTGCACAGCCGAGGGCCGTAGTCCTCGCTGCGCGCCGCGAAACCGTACGCGGCGGCTCGGCGCAGCGCGAAGGCGGTCACGTCGCGCAGATAGGTGCTGCCCGGCTCGCGGCCCGCGGCGGCGCGGGCCTCGAAGTCGGCCTGGAAGTCGCGGGCCCATTCCTCGCAGAGCCTGTAGCGCTCTCCTCGGGCGTCGAGGAAGCCCGCGCGCGCCAGCGTCTGCGCGATGTCGATCAGCGGCACGTTGAAGGGCATCTCCTTGGGTTCGCTCATGGCCGGCCTCTTCAGAACTTGCCCAGCACGTTCAGGAACCAGCCCTTGCTGCGGTAGCTCATGTCCGTGAGGTTGTCGGAGTAGTCGGTGAAGTTGTAGCCGACGCCCACCTTCAGGTTCTCGTTGACGTGGTAGTACGCCGCCGTGACCCAGCCGCTCTTGCGATCCTTGAGCTCCTTCGCGCGCAGGGTGCGCCATTCGAGCATCCAGTCCCAGTTGCGCACCAGCTTCCAGTCGACGCGCAGCACCGCGAGCTCGGCCGAGCTCTTGAACCACGGCGCGGAACTGTCGCGGCTCGCGCGCAGCTCGCCGCGGCGCCAGGCGTACTTGCCGCCCAGCGTCCAGCGCTCGTTGAGGTCCCAGGTGGCGTCGATGGCGAAGACGTGGCTTCGCTGCTGGTAGTCGATGCCGGTGGTCGAGACGGTGCCCAGCGTGGAATCGACACCGCCCGATACCACCTGGCCCGGCGAGGAGAGGTCGTACAGGTAGGTGTACTTGAACAGCAGGTTGAGCCGGTCGTTCAGCGCCGGGCGCAGCGCGTAGCCGAGCATGGCTTCGGTGTACTTGGCTGCGGCCAGCGTGCCGGTGGTGCTGTCGCTGTCGGCCCAGTTGAACTTGCCGATCCAGCGCGAGTCGTCGTCCACCTTCCAGCTGAAGGAGTTCTTCACCAGCCAGCTGGTGCGCGTCTCGGCGGTGGTGCGGTCCTTGCGGTATTCGAGGCCGCCGCTGTACTTCAGGCGCTCGCTTGAATAGCCGCTGGTGAAGGCCACGGCCTGGCGGCGCGTGGCGCCTAGCGTCTCGGCACCGATCCAGCCGTTCTCGAAGTTGACGCCGAAGGTCCAGTGCGTGTCGGGTGCGTACTGCACGCCGTAGGCATGCGTGAGGCCGGGCTGCGCGCCGGTGGCCTGGCGGTGCTCGGTGAAGAGCGTGAGGCCGTCGCCCACGCGCGAGCGCACGCCGGTCACCAGGCTGCCGCCGCGGCCGATGAGGTTCTCGTCGGTGCGGCCGGTGTCCGACACGTAGGTCATGTAGACGCTGGAGCGGTCGTCGTACTGGTAGTCGACGCCGGCCTTGCCCGCGAAGCCGCCGTCGCCGGTGGAGAGCTCGCCGCGCAGCGCGAGCTTGTCGTTGACGCGGTAGCGCCCGCCCAGGCCGATGCGGTCGTTCTCCAGCCGCGTGCCGGTGCGCCGCAGCGTCTTCTGCGCGAAGCCGTAGGCGCTCCAGCGGTCGGCACCGGTGTATTCGAGCTGCACGGCCGCGTCGGCGCGCTCGCCAGACACCGCCTGCGTGGTCGGCAAGGAAGGGCTGGTGATGAGCGCGTCGCCGGTCTTGTCGTCGTAGCGCAGGCCCAGGCCCAGCTTCCACTCGGGCGACAGGGCGAGCGAGTACTGCGCGTCGAGCACGCTGCTGTTGTAGCCGTTCTGTTCGTCGCGGCGGTCGGCCTTCAGGCGCAACTCGCCGTTCTCCGCCTTCTCGCCGAAGGGCACGGTGGCCTGCACGCCGACCTGCCGCGTGGCGTTGCTCGCGTACTGTCCCGGCGCCGAGAAGCCGGCGCCGCGCGACTGCGCGTAGGCGCTCACGCGGCCGCCACCGCGGATGTCGAAGTCGCCGAGGTCGGCCTGGCCTTCGAGGCGCCATGCGCTGGCGCTGCCGGTGGGGCCGTTGCCCAATCCGTTGGTCAGGGAACCGTTGCGGCCTGTGAAGCTGAAGCCCCCGTCCGTCGAGTCGAGCTGGCTGGTGCCCGGGCCGCGGCTGCGCGCGAACTCGCCCTTGAGGTAGGTGTTCTCGGTCTTGCGCAGCGTGATGTCGGCGCCGGCCAGGCGCTGGTCGCCGCCGATCTGGTCCTGCCGCGAGGCGGTGACGCCCACGCCGACGTTGTCGTTGGCCCACCACGAGACGCGGCCGCCCACGGCCAGCGTGTCGAGCGATGTGGCCAGCGGCGTGTATTCGTAGTCCACCACCAGGTAGGTCGGCATGCCGGTGAAGCCGCCGGCGCGCACCAGCGAGCCGTCGTCCGACAGGCTGGGCAGCGGCGCCGACAGCAGCACGCGGCCCTGCAGGTAGTCGATCTCGTAGTCGGTGGTGGGCACGAGCTGCGTGCGCTTGAGCACCAGGCCGGAGTCGCGGTCGCGGATCTCCAGCGTCACGCGCTCGGCGCCGCGCGTGATGTCCTGGTTGCGCAGGTAATAGAGCGAGCCGCCGGTGCCGCGGAACTCTTCTCGCGCGGCCAGCGTGCCGGGCTCGGCCGCGAAGGCGTCGATCTTCAGCCGCGCCTCGCCGAAGGAGGTCGACTCCTCGCCGAGGTAGCGGCCGTGGAAGCCGTAGAGGCCGCGGCTCACGCGGGTGAGCTCGGTGTCGCCGAAGTTGAGCTTGAAGTTGCCCCACATCGCCTGCGAGCGGCCGTCGTCCACGCGCAGGTAGAAGCGGCCCTGGGTGGGCGCGTCCTCTACGGTGGTGGAGTCGTCGCCGAAGGTGCTCCACGAATCCTCGGGGTCGAAGCGGCGGAAGAGGGAGGTCGGGTCCTTGCGGTCGAGGTTGCGGAACAACTCCTTCAGCGGACGCTCTTCCGTGTCGACGCTGGCGGTGAGCGTCCAGCGGTCGTTGAGCTGGCCCTTGGCGTAGCCGGCGATGCGGCCTTCGCTCCAGCCGCCACCGCCGTAGCGGTTCTTGTCGTTGGTCATGATCGCGGCCGGGCCGCTCACGCTGTTGCTGCCCACGGTGAGGTCGGCCTGGCCCACGAAGAACCAGTCGCTGGTGGGCAGGTCGAAGTCGCGGCGGTAGACGCGCGTGGCGCCCTGCGCGTCGGTGACGGCGATCTCGCCGGTCTGCACGCGGCGCGGCACCAGCTGCTGGAACACGAAGCGCCCGTTCTCGTCCACCGGCACCGCGAAGCCCAGCGCGCGCACGCTCTCGCCGGGGCGGATGGCCGCGCCGCTGGCGGTGACGGTGCCCGCGCTCAGCGGAATGTTGGCGATGGCGATGTTGTTCTGGCCGTAGCCGCGCAGCAGCTCGCGTGCGGGGTCGGGCGGCGTGCCGGTCTCGGGCTTGTGGCGCTTGGCCAGCGTGAGCGAGAGGTCGTCGGTCTCGTCGAAGCGGCCCTGGCGGTCGTACACGCGAACGCGGTAGTAGAGCTTGCCGCTCGCGCTCTCGGGCAGGCGGTCGAGCAGGCCTTCGGGCACCTGCCATTCGCCGCGCAGGCCGGCGTCTAGCGGCACGGTGGCCAGCAGGCGGCGCTGCATTGCCTCGTTGGCGGTGTACACGCGCAGTTCGGCCTTCGAGGTGAAGAGCAGGTAGTTGCTGTAGCCCGCGAAGCGCACCGTGTCGCCGGCCACCACGGTGGTGGGCCAGGCGCTGGCGCTCAGGCGGCGCGGCTGCGAGAGGTTGTCGTACTGCAGGCGCAGCTGGTTGCGCTCGAGTTGCACGTCGACGCAGCGCTGGCGGTCGGCGCTGGTGGTGCCGTCGGCCGCGGGCTGCTTGCCGTCGGGCGACAGCAGCTGGCCGTCCACGCTCAGGCGCAGCGGCGCGTCGTCGGTGCCGAAGGCGGTGAAGGTGCGGCACACGCCGGGGTCGGCGGGCGCGGCGACCGCCGGCGCGGTGGCGGGCAGCTCGCGTTCGCTGCTGCGCGGCAGGCGGCGTGCGCCGTCGATCTCCACCGCGCGCGGGTCGGCCGCGGCGTGGTCGAGCATGCGGCCGCGCACCGCGGTCTCCTGCGCGGCGGCCAGTCCCATGCCGAGGCAGGCGGTGGCCACGGCGCTCGCAAGGGCCATGCGCTTCGGAAGCGCCTTCTTCGTTTTTCTCATGTCGGCTCGCTCGATCGGGTTCGGTGTCTGTTGTCGGGACATGGCGGCGGTGTCTTTTCCTCGCGTCATGGCTTGGCCTCCTCGGAATAGGCGGCGGCAGGCACCAGTTCGATCTCGACGTCCAGGTTGAAGAGCGGCGGCTCGTTGCGCGAGGCGCGCTGCTCGCCGAGCTGCTTCCAGCGCGAGAGCACAGCGGCCTTCACCGCGTCGGTGCGGTCGCGGCCCAGCGAGCCGGGCTCGCCCGGCGCGGCCTTGTAGGCCAGCCGCAGTACCGATGTCTTCTCGGCCAGCACGGCGACCGTGCGGTCGAGTTCGCCCGCGAAGGCGGCGCGCAGCGTGGCGGCGCCTTCGTCGAAGGCCGCGCCCTGCAGCGCGAGGCGCACCACGCGGTGCACGGTGGCACCGAAGTTGATCTTCAGCACCTTGCCGCGCGTGGCGCGCTCGGCCGCCGGGTTCTCGCTGGTGGTGCGATAGCCCGAAGGCAGGGTGCGCTCGTCGAGCTTGAGCACCAGGTTGCTGCCGGTGCCTTCCTTCGGAATGGCGGCGCAGGCGATGTGGTAGCGGCCCTCGGCGTCGGTGGTGGCCAGCACGCCGTTGACGGTGGCGATGCGCACGTTGGCCAGGCCCGGTTCGCCGTCGTCCTGGTAGCCGTTGGCGTTCCTGTCGTCGTAGACCTTGCCGATCACGTCGGTGCAGTCGAAGAGGGCGTCGGGCACCACGCGCACGCTGGCGGTGGCCAGGTTCGACAGCGTCCTGCCCCCCACGCCCTGCGTGGCGACGACCTGGTTGACGAACTCGCCTTCGCCCACGCCCACGCCGACGCCCGCGACCATCAGGTATTCCTTGGTCTCGTTGGGCGCGAAGTTCTGGCCGGGCACGATCACCTGGCGGCCGCTGACCTGCGGCACCACCGGCAGCGCCACGCCGCCGGGCAGCGTGCGCACGCTGAGCGAACCCTGGATGTACCGGAAGCCCGGCGGCAGCGTGTCGACCACGGCCACGCCCGGCACCGTGGTGCCGCGCGTGTTGCGCGCCGTGATGCGGTAGGGCAGCAACTCGCCCTTCTTCACGGTGAGCTTCGAGGTGGTCTTGCGCAGCTCGATGAGCGTGGCGTCCGACGGGTCGAGCGGGATGTTGTTGGCCACCACGTGCTGGCCGCCGCCGCCCGGCATGTTGAACAGCATGTAGTAGCCCGCGCCCGGCACCAGTGCCGCGCCGGGGCTCACCACGCAGGGCTTTGTCTGCGCGGGTGCCGGGCCGTTGGCGGGCGCGGCGCACGACTGCGTGCCCAGCGCGCCGGCCGCGGGCGGGTACATCGAGGAGGGCAGGTAGGCCCCCGGCGGCGTGATGACGAGGCGGTACTCGCCGGCCGGCGCGCCCGGCAGCACGAAGAAGTCGTAGTAGCCGCTGGTGCCGGTGGTGTAGCTGTCGCGTCCGTCGAGCAGGTGCTGCGAGGGGTCGAAGCCCGCCGGGCCGACCAGCTTCACCAGCGCGCCGGGCACGGGCGTGCCGCTCACGCTGTCATACACCACGCCGCCCGGGTCGTAGGGCAGGTCCTGCTTCTGGATGTTGGCGCCCGCGCTCACGCGCACCTTGATGCTGAAGCGCGGGTCGCTCGCGGCAGGCGTCGGGTAGGGGCCGTTGGCGCCGTTCTGCGCGGCATCGGTCGGCCACACGCCGCCCACGACGCGGCCGTCGGGCGAGCGGAAGCGCACGCGGTATTCGCCGGGCACGAGGTCGCCGAAGCGGTAGCTGCCGTCGGCGCCGGTGGTCACGGTGTAGAGCACGGTGGCCGCGTTCTCGGCGCAGGCGTTGCCGCCGTCGGCGCAGCGCATCAGCTCGACCGTCCAGCCTTCGCCCTGGCCTTCGCCCGATTCGCGGGTGCGGTTGTGGTTCAGGTCGAACCACACGGTGCCGGTGAGCGACGCGGGCTGGTTGCTGTGCTCGGTGAAGTCGTAGCCGGTGCCGTTGGCTTCCAGGCCGGTGAAGTTCACGCGGATCTGGTTCGTGCCCTGCGCGGTGCCGCCCAGCGTGCCGGGGATGGCGATGCCTTCGTCGTAGCCGCTGGGCTGCGTCTCGGTGATGGTGTAGCCGCCGCTGCCGGGCAGGGGCAGGCCGGGCAGCTCGTAGCGGCCGTTGGCGTCGGTGACGGCGGTGCGCGTCACCGGCTGGCCGGCCGCGTCGGTGCCGGTGAGCGTGATGGTCACGCCGGCGATCGGCAGGTCCTGCGGCTCGCGCTTGCCGTTGCGGTTGGCGTCGTTGTAGACGGTGCCCGCCAGCGATGCGCCGCGTTCGCCGAAGTTGTAGTTGTCGCCGTTGCCGCCGCGGTAGGCGATGGCGCCGATGACGTCGTTGCCCAGCGTGCCGGTGGCCGCGCCCTCGACCGTGCCCACGGCGTCCAGGCCGTCGGCGTAGGTCACGGGCTGCGTCTCGCGGATGGTGTAGCCCGCCGCGTCGGCCGGCAGCAGGCCGGTGAAGACATAGCGGCCGTTCGCGTCGGTGACCACCGTGGCATTCACCGCGAGCCCGCTGGCCGAACGGCCGGTGAGCGTGAGCGTTACGCCCGGAATGCCGGCCTCTGTGGGCTGGCGCACGCCGTCGTTGTTGGTGTCGACGTACACCCAGCCCGCGATCTGGCCGCCGCGCTCGCCGAAGTTGTAGTCGATGCCCGCGTCTTCCGACACCAGCGCCAGGCCGCCGAAGCGGTCGTTGGTGCCGCCGGGGTTGGCGGTGCCGCGCGGCGCGCCGCCCACGGTGCCCAGCGACTCGGGGCCGTCGGCCACGCCGGCGGGTTGGGTCTCGTCGATCTGGTAGGTGCCGGGCGTGAGCGCGTCCACCAGGTAGTGGCCGTCGGCCGCGGTCTGCACCGTGCGGTCGACCGGGTTGCCCTGGAAGTCGGTGCCGGTCACGCGGATGGTGGTGCCGGCGATGCCGGGCTCGCCGGTGTCGCGGGTGCCGTTGGAGGGGGCCACGTCGGCGTACACGTAGCCCGAGAGGCTGGCCGGCTTCACGGCCGAGAAGTTGTTGCCGGTGGAGCCCGCGCCCGCCGCGCCCAGCACGATGTTCTGGATGACGTTCGCGGTCGAGCCGTTGGGGCCGTTGCTCACGCCGCTGCCGCTGGTGGGCACCGAGCCGGGCGTGCTCCCTGCGCCGCTGACGTTGCCGGCGCGCGTGATGCCGGGCAGGTAGCCCGCGGGGCGCGCCTCCGTCACGGCGTAGCTGCCCGGTGCGAGGTTCGGGAAGCTGTAGTCGCCGCTGGCGTCGGTGGTGGCGGTGCGCGACACCGCCTGGCCGTTGACGTCGGTGCCGGTGAGCGTGATGGTCACGCCCGCCAGGCCCGGCTCGGTGGCCGGCGCGCCCTGCGCGCCGTTGCCGTCGCGGTCGTAGTAGACGCGGCCGGAGATGCCGCCGGGCAGCAGTTCGCCGAACCAGTATTCGCCCTGCGTCAGCGGCACGTTGGTGCCCGGGACGGTCACGCCGCTGATGACGTTGCCGCCGCCTTGCGGCGTGCCGGGCTGGCCGTTGTTGTTGGCCTTGCCGGGCGCGTAGTTGGCCGGCTGCGTCTCGGTGATGGTGTAGCCGCCCGCGCCCGAGGGAGGCACGTTGCGGAACTCGTAGCCGCCCGGCGTGCCGGTGGCCACTGCGAGCAGGTTCACCGGGTTGCCCGCGGCGTCGGTGCCCGTCAGGCGCAGTTCGACGTTCGGGATGCCGGTGTCGCCGGCCTGCGGGACGCCGTCGTTGTTGCCGTCGACGAACACGCGCGTGGTGATGCGGGTGAGCAGCTCGCCGAAGTTGTAGCCGGTGCCGTTCACGTTGGAAGCCAGTGCGATGGCGTTCACCACGTCGTTGCCCGCGGTGCCGCCGGCGCTGCCGGCCGTGTCGCTGCCGTCGGCGAAGCCCGCGGGCTGCGTCTCGGTCAGCACGTAGGTGCCGGGCGTGAGGTTGTTGAAGGCGTAGTTGCCGGTACTGGCCGCCGTGGTGGTGGTCAGCGATACCGGGTTGCCGAACATGTCGGTGCCGGTGAGCGTGACGGTCACGCCGGCGATGCCGGGATCGCCCGGGCTGGCCGTGTTGTTGTAGTCGGCGTCCTGGTAGACGCGGCCGGCCAGGCTCGAGGCTCGCACCTCGCCGAAGTTGTTGGCGCTGGAGGAGCCGCCCGTGCCGAGCACGATGTTGTCGATGCGGTTGGCGTTGGAGCCGTTCGGGCCGTTGCCGGTGCCCGGCGGCACGGTGCCGGGCGTGCTGCCCGCACCGCTGACGGTGCCGGCACGCGTGATGCCGGGCAGGTATGCGGCGGGCTGGTCCTCCGTCACGCTGTAGGTGCCTGCGGGCACGGTGAAGGCCCAGTTGCCGCCCGCGTCGGTGGTGGTGGTCATCGAGACCGCATTGCCCGAGCTGTCGGTGCCGGTCAGGCGGATGGTCACGCCGGCGATGGCGGGCTCGCCGCCGTCGATCAGGCCGTTGCCGTTCAGGTCTTCATACACGCGGCCCGAGAGCGCGCTGTTCTGCACGGTCACGGAGCCGTCGTTGAAGTTGTTGCCGCCGTCCGGATCGGTGCCGCCGTTGGTGTCGC
This sequence comes from Variovorax sp. 350MFTsu5.1, assembly GCF_048302515.1. Lineage (NCBI taxonomy): Bacteria > Pseudomonadati > Pseudomonadota > Betaproteobacteria > Burkholderiales > Comamonadaceae > Variovorax > Variovorax sp. 350MFTsu5.1. The sequence continues at coordinate 2,171,130 of NZ_CP157620.1, forward strand.
CCGAACCGGTGGTGACGATGTGGGCGCGGTTGGTGAGCACGGTGCCGTTGCCCGGCGCCGCGCCGCTGAAGCGCACCGGAATGCGCACGGTGGCCGTGCCATTGGCCGGCATCGAAGCGATGGCGCAGCTCACGGCGCTGCTGCCGGCCGTGCCGGTGCAGGTGGGCGCGGTGGGCGTGAAGCTGCCCCCGGTCACGGTGAACACCGGCGTGCCGGCCAGCACCAGCGGTGCGGGCAGGTTATCGGTGAAGGCGGTGGTCTCGGCGCTGTCGGGGCCGTTGTTGCGCAGCTGCACGATCCAGTCGAAGGGCACCGCCGAGGAGACGGTGCCCAGCGGCGTGTTGGTGCCGGCCACGACGGCGGCCTTGGAGACCACCTGCACGTCGGCCTTGAAGCGGAAGGTGGTGTTCTCGGCCACCGCGTTGTTGCCCTGCACGGTGTCGAAGGCGTTGCGCGCGGCTTCGAAGAAGTCGACCCTGGCGTTGTTCTGGAAGGTGCCGCGCGAAACGCCGCGCAGCACCACGCGGAACTGCAGCGTGTCGGGCTCTCCGGTTGCCCCTGACGAACCTTGCTTGCCGCCCAGCGTCGGGATGGTGAAGACAATCTGCCCGCCGGCCGAGCCGATCGCGGCGCCGTTGGCCAGCGCGAAGGTGGTGCCGCCCGGCGCGGTCACCGACACCAGCGTGGGCGACGCCTCGCCGCTCGGCCCTGGCAGCGGCAGCGTGTCGACCATGCGCACGTCTTCCGCCGTCGAGGCGCTGTTGTTCGACACCGTGATGGTGTAGCCCACGTCGTCGCCCACGTTCACCGGGTCGACGTCGTCGCGCTTGGTGACGACCAGGTCGTACACCGGCGCACCGATGGTGGCCGGCACGGTGGCGTCGTTGTTGGTGGTGCTGATCTCCGGCGTGGCCGTGGAGACGTGCACGCTGTTGGTCACCGTGGAGCCGTTGAGCACGTACAGCGGCCGCACGCGCACGGTGACGGTCTGCTGCACGTTGCGGTCGAGCGAGGTCCACGCGCACTCGAGCTGGTTGTTGGTGGTGCCGGTGCCCGTGGGCTGGGTGGTGTTCGGCTGCGTGCTGCAGCTGCCGCCGCCCGAGGCTGTGGCCGAGATGAACATCAGGTTGGCCGGCAGCGTGTCGACCACGTGCACGTCGTAGGCGCGGCTCATGTTGCCCTGCGCGAGGCTCTGGTTGCGTGCCGTGAGCGTGTAGGTGAGCAACTGGCCGACCGGCACCGTGGCGGGGCTTGCCGACTTGGTGACCGTGACATCGGCGCGCGCCAGCAGGTAGGCGGTGGCGCTGCCGTCGTTGTTGGCCAGGTTCGGATCGGCCGGCGTGGTTGCCAGCGCGTTGGCGGTGTTGTTGATCTGGAAACCGTGATCGGTTGCCGATGCGCCGTCGCCGTAGTGCTTCGCGACCACCTGGATGACGGGGCACAGCGGCAGGGCGCTGGCGGGGTCGGTGCTCGCGCGGCAGACCGGCAGGGTCGACAGCGTGCAGTTCGACAGCGACGCCTGCCCGAAGCCGCTGCCGTTGGCCGGCAGCGCGCAGGTGCCCGCGAAGGTGCCGCCGTTGGGCGTCTGGGTGACGGCGCCCGCGCCGATCACCTGGGCGAAGGCGTCGGTGACGACCACGTTCTGCGCCTCGGAGGGGCCGGCGTTGACCACCTCGATCTGCCAGGTGACGTCCTGGCCCGCGACCTGCCGGTTGCCCGCGCCGTCGCCGATGCCCACCACGCGCTTGAGCACCTTCACGTCGGCCGCGGTGGCGCCGTCGTTCGCGCCGGTGCCCAGGCTCACGCAGTCGTTGCCGGTGTTGGCGTCGGGGTCGGCGCCGAGCGTGGGCGCTGCCGCGGGCAGCGCCACGTTCACGCACATGCTGTTGACGATCTGGCCGCCCGCCGGCAGCGACGGGATGGTGGCGTTCACGATGATGTAGCCGCCGTTGCGCGCGCTGCTGCCGTTGGAGGTGTCCACGCCGATGTCGGCTGCGAGCGTGCGCGTGCAGGTCACGGTGGCGGGGCCGGGCACCGGCGTCGCGGGCGTCGGCACGACGGTGGCGCCGCCCTTGGTCACCGTGCAGGTGTAGCCGTCGCGCTGGGTGACGCTGTTGATCTGCACGCCGGCGGGCAGGTCGTCCACCAGCTGGATGGTGCTGCCCGCGAGCAGGCGGGTGCCGCCGAGGTTGGTGCTGCCGACCTGGTAGTCGAAGGCCTGGCCCAGCGGCACGTTGTTCTGCGGCCAGCCGCGGCGCTTGTCGGCGCGGAAGTCGGTGGCCGAGACCGCCACGTCGGCCGGCACGCTGCCGGTGGCCGAGTTGGCGATGGGGCCGGTCGCGCTCACGGTGGCTTCGTTGACGATGCCGGTGCCGGCGGTCATCGCGATGACCGGCACCACGATGTCGCCGAGCGCCACGTTCGCGCCGCCGCTGCCGCCGATGTTGCTGCGCGTGCAGCTCACCGTCTGGCCGCTGGCGGAGCAGCTCCAGCCGGCCGGCTGGCTGGGCAGCGTCTGGATCGCGAAGTTGGCGGGAATGGTGTCGGTCAGCGTCACGCCCGTGGGCGCGGTGCCGCTGAAGCTCGGGCTCAGCCTGAAGTTGAAGCGCTGGCCCACCAGCAGCTGGCCGCCGTCGTGGCTCTTCGCGAGCGCGAGCACGTAGCCCGCCGTCACGGTGGTGTTGGCGGTGGCGCCGTTGTTGGTGGAAACGCCGTCCTCCACCGAACCCGCGGCCGCCACGGCCGGCTGGTGCGTGATGGTGGAGCCCGCGCCCGCGGTGACCACGGCGTTGATGCTGTAGGTGCGGCTGTTGCTGCCGGCGGTGGCCGGCGTGGCCGGCACGTTGCAGCGCAGTTCGCTGCCCGTGATCGAACAGCCCGAAGGCAGGCCGCTGCCCGACACCGACAGGCCCGTGGGAATCGGGTAGGTCAGCGTCGAGCCGGTGCTGGTGTCGGGGCCGTTGTTGGTGAGCGTGAAGACGATCGGCACCGTCGAGCCGCTCGGCGCGGTGGCCGGGGCGCTGATGGCCACCGCCACGTCGGCGCCCTGGTTCACGGTGATGATCTTCGTCTCGCTGGAGCCGCCACCGCTGGGTGTGGCGGTCACGGTCAGCGTGCCCTGCGAGACCGTGCGCAGCAGCACCTGGAAGTCGCGAAGCTGGTTCGCCGCGAGCGTGATGCCCGAGCAGGTCAACGTGCCGGGGCCGGCCGTGCCCACCGAAATGGTCGCTGAGCAGCTGCCCACGGGGACCGTGCCGGTGCCCATGTAGATCGAATTGCCGGGAATCGTGTACGTGAACGACGCACCCGGTGCGCCGATCGGCAGGCTGTCGGTCTCGGCGATGGTGACGGTGCTCGTCACCGTGCCGCCGGCGGGAAGGATGTCCGGCGAATGCACCAGGCTCGACACCTGCGGCACCGCGTGCGCGGCCGTGGCGAAGAGCAGCCCCGCGAGAGGCGCGGCGATGCGCCTCAGGCAGTGCCGCAGTCGCGCGGCGTTGGAAGACAAGTCGCGGCGCGCCTGCGCGTGCGACAGATTCGATGGGGTCCTGAACATCCCGTCCCTCGTGATGGCTCTGGTGGCCGGGCACCTTTCGTTCTGGCGCCGCGAAGGCGGCGGGGTGCTCCGGAAAGGGCGGGATTCTTCGGCGGCCCCCCAGGGGCCACTTTTGCGATTCAGGACAAAAGCTTTGCCAATGATGACATTTGTTTACTAATGCAACATAATGTGAACTGAATGTGAACTAATTCACGCTGCGTTTAGGCGACGCACTCCTACGCTCGACGCCCATGTCCTACTGGTCGACCACGCCGCCCCGGCGCGCGCACATCCTCGTCATCGACGACAACATCGAAGAGCTGCAGCTGTTGCTGGCAACGCTGCGAGAGGCGGGGCACCGCATCAGCCTCGCATTCGATGCGCTCGAGGGCTACCGCCGTGCGACCGCGCTGCAGCCCGACCTGGTGCTGCTGGACGTGCGCATGGGCGCCACCGACGGCTACGCCACCTGCCGGCTGCTGAAGGCAGATCGCGCGACCGTGCGCATCCCGGTGATCTTCGTGACCTCGTCGAGCTCGGTGGAAGAGCGCCTCACCGGCCTGCGCGAAGGCGCCGTCGACTACATCCTCAAGCCCTTCGAGCCGGCGGAAGTGCTGGCGCGCGTGGCGGTGCACCTCGCGCTCGCGAGCTGCCGCGAGCAGGCGCAGGCCTGCATCGAAGAGGCCGAGAGCGCGCTGGAGCACGCCCGTGGCGAGCCCGCTGCGGACCATGCCGACCGTGTGCTCGCCCAGGCCGTCGAGCGGCTGGTGCGCGCCGACCTCGCCAACGTGCCGGCGCTGCCCGCGCTGGCCGCGAGCGTGGGCACGCACGAGAAGCGCCTGTCGCGCGTGTTCAGGGAGCAGACCGGCCGCACGGTGTTCGAGTTCGCGCGCGAGGCCCGGCTTGCCGAGGCGCAGCGGCTGCTCGCGGGCTCGGCGCTCAGCGTGGAAGAAGTGGCTCTGGCAGTGGGTTTTTCGGGTGCCGCCAATTTCTCGACCGCATTCCGCGAACGCTTCGGCCGCACGCCCACTGCATTCCGCCAGGCGCGCGCCGCGCCAGTCGCGCCGCCGTCGGTGCCTTCGGCCTGACGCGGCAGCGCAAAGGCGGTGACCACCCCGGGCCCTTGCGGCATTCGCGGCATTCACGGCATTCGCGGCATTCACTGCGCTCGCGCGCTCCTGCTGTGCGCCGTCCTGTGGCTGATGGCGCTTCCCGCCGCCTGGGCGGACGTGCTGCGCATCGACGACGAGACCCGCTGGCCGGTGCTGCTCGACACGCGCGTCGAAATGTTCGAGGACACCGGCGCGCAGCTCACGCTCGACGAGGTCGATGCGCTGCAGGACGACTCGCCCGACGGCTTCCAGCCCGGTAACTCCGCGCGCATGCGTCCGGGCTTCTCCAGATCCGCCTTCTGGCTGCGCCTGACCGTGGTGAACGGCAGCGCCACCATCCAGCCGCTGCGGCTGGTGCTCGATGCCACCTGGCTGCAGTTCGTCGACTTCCACGCCCGCCGCGAACTCGCCGGCTGGGCCAGCTGGACGCACGAGCAGGCGGGCGTGTCGGCGCGCTCCAGCGCGGGCCGCGACCGTGACCGCGTGCCCACGCTCGACCTCGACCTGCGCCCCGGCGAGCAGGCGCGCGTGCTGGTGCGCGTGCGCACCGACAGCAGCGTCAAGCTCGTGCCGAAGCTGTATTCGGCGGAGGCTTGGCGCATGTCGGAAAGCAGCCACGCGCTGATCGACGGCCTGCTCATCGGCGGGCTGCTGGTGCTGTCGGTGTATTCGCTGTCGCTGTGGGTCATCTCGCGCAACCTCGCGATGGCGCTGCAGAGCATGGGCTTCGCGCTGGTGGCGCTCTACGAGAGCACGTACCGCGGCCACGCGCGGCTCGCGCTGTGGCCCGACAGCATCGAGTGGAGCTACCGCGCGGCTGGCGTCACCGCGGGCTGCTGCGTGCTCTCGCTGATGTGGTACCTGTACACCGTGTCGCGGCGCGGGCCGGTGCGCGTGCCCGGGCTGCGATGGCTTTTCGTGCTCGCGCTCGCGCAGTGCGTGGTGGTGCTGGGCACGCTCGTCGGCCCCTATGCGCCGTTCGCGATGGCGGGCACGCTGAGCGCGCCGCTGGTGGTGGTTTCGCTGACCGTCAGCACCTTCATCTACATGCGCCGGGCGGGGCCGGGCGGGAGGCTGGCGTTTCCGGTGATGAGCATCGTCGCCGTCGGCGTGTGCCTGCGGCTGGTCGAGCTGGCGATGCCGGCGCACATGATCCGCGGCTTCGACGCCTATGCGCTGGGCTTCCCGGGCATGCTGGTCGGTCTGGTCGCGCTGGCGGCGTGGGCGCAGCACCTGTCGCGGCAGCGGCATTCGGCGCAGCGCACGCTGGCGCACTGGCAGGCGGAAGAGCAGCAGCGGCTGCGCGAGGAAGTGGAGCGCAAGACGCACGCGCTGAACGCGGCGCTGGAGCAGGCCGACCAGCAGGCGCGCGAGCAGACGCAGCTGCTGGCCTACATCAGCCACGACCTGCGCGCGCCGCTGTCGACCATCATCGGCAACGTGCGCCGGCTCAACGACGACGACGCTGTGCCGCCCGAGAGGCTGCAGGCCATCGAGCGCAGCGCGGCCTACCAGCTCGCGCTCGTGGACGACCTGCTCGACTACGCCAGGAGCGAGCTGCTGCCCTTTTCCTTCGAAGCGAAGCCGGTGCACCTGCGTGCGCTGATCGACGACATCGCGCAGTACGCCGACACGCTCGCGCAGCGCCAGCACAACCGCTTCGAGCTCGACGTGCTCGGCGCGCTGCCGACCGCCGTGTACCTGGACAGCAAGCGCTTCCAGCAGCTGCTGCTGAACCTCCTGTCGAACTCCGCGAAGTTCACGCGCGACGGCAAGATGGGCCTGCGCGTGCAGGCCCGGCCGCGCGAGGATTCATGGCGGCTCGAGTTCGACGTGTGGGACAGCGGCGTGGGCATCGAGAAGGAAGAGCAGGCGCGCATCATGCGTGCCTTCGAGCAGGGTGCGCCCAGTTCCAACGGCCATGGGCTCGGGCTGGCCATCGCCCGGCGCATCGTGCAGCACATGGGCGGGCGGCTGCAGCTGGAGAGCCGCCGCAACCTGGGCACGCGCGTGCGCTTCTCGGTGATCGTGAAGGAGGCGCCGAAGGAACTGGTGCCCGTGGTCGCAAGGCCGCTGCCGAACCCGGCGCTGGTCCACAAACCCAGGCGCATGCCGGTGCCCGCCATCGAGCCGTTGCCCGCGGCGGTGCGCGACGAACTGGAAACGCTCGCGCGCGACGGCCGCTGGAGCGACCTTCACGAATGGGCCGACCGCCTCGCGGCCGACGCGCGCCACTCGGCGCTGGTCGAGGCCGTGCGGCACGCACTGGACCTGCTCGATTTCGAGCACATCCGGCTGCTGGCGCGCGCGACGCCGAACGCCAGCCAGTGATCTTCGGCCCGGCTGAGGCCGGAGCTATTGCGGCGAGGCCTGTGCCTGTGCTTCCTGCGGCGGTGTCTGTGCCTGCAGCTGGGCCTGCTGCGCGTCGGGCGCGCCGGCCTGTTCGCTCCCGGCGTGGTGCCTTATCGCAATGCCCTTGACGAGGTGGCGGGGCAGGTGGTGCGTCTTCCGCAACTGAGCCAGCGCCTCGCTGCGCGCCGGCTCGCATACCGGTAGAAACATGTGCAAAACGCTCATGGTGTCGTCCCGTGGAGTAACCGGCGGACATTGTGAGCGCATGAAGACCGCAATGGGGGAATCGCCCTCCCGGCGCAGATGGCTTCGCCGAAGGGCGGCTTCCCGGATCACCATGGCAGCGAGTAAGTCTTGGTGTTGGTGAAGCTCTTCATCGCCTCCAGCACGCCTTCCTTGTAGCCCAGGCCCGAGTCCTTGATGCCGCCGAAGGGGGTGAGCTCCAGCCGGTAGCCCGGCACCTCGCGCACGTTCACGCTGCCCACGTTCAGCTCGCGGATGAAGCAGGTGATGTAGTCCATGCGGTTCGTGCACACTGCCGACGAGAGGCCGTAGGCCGTGCCGTTGGAGATGCGGATGGCCTCCTCGATGCTGGAGAAGCGGATCACCGGCGAGACCGGCCCGAAGGTCTCGTGCTTTACGACGCGCATGCCGGGTTCCACGTGGTCGAGCACCGTGGGCGAGTACAGCGCGCCATCCCGAACGTTGCCGTACAGCAGCTTCGCACCGCCTGCGATGGCTTCGTCGACCACTGCTTCGAAATGCTTCGCCGCGGCCTCGTCGATCACGGTGCCCATGTCCGTGTGCGGGTCCATCGGGTCGCCGTACTTCAGCGCCTTCGTCTTGCGCACCAGCAGCTCGACGAACTGGTCGGCCACCGCCTCGTGCACCAGCATGCGTTTGATGGCCGTGCAGCGCTGGCCCGAGTTCTTGTAAGAGCCGCTGGCGGCCAGCGTCGCGGCTTCCTCGACGTCGGCGTCCTCCATCACGATGATTGGGTCGTTGCCCCCCAGCTCCAGTATCTGGCGCTTGTACACCGCCTTGCCCGCGATGTACTTGCCGATGGCCACGCCGCCGGTGAAGGTCACGAGGTCCACGTCGGCGCTGGTGAGCATCTCGTCGGCGATCTCCTTCGGGTCGCCCGTGACCACCGACAGCATCTGCGGCGGCAGGCCCGCCTCGTAGAGGATGTCGGCCAGGATGAAGGCCGTCAGCGGCGTCTTCTCGCTGGGCTTGAGCACCATGCGGTTGTTGGTGGCGATCGAAGGCGCCACCTTGTGGATCACCTGGTTCAGCGGATGGTTGAATGGCGTGATCGCGGTGATCGCGCCCTGCAGCGGCTCGCGCAGCGTGTAGACCTTGCGGCTCTTGCCGTGGTGCGTGAGGTCGCAGGAGAACACCTGGCCGTCGTCCACCAGGGCCTGGTTGGCCGCGAAAAGCAGCACGTCGGAGGCACGGCCCACTTCATAGAGCGAATCTTTGCGGCACAGGCCCGACTCCAGCGTGATGGTGCGCGAGATCTCGTCCAGGCGCGAGGCGATGATCTCGCCCGCACGCATCAGGATCCGGTAGCGCTCGTAGCGCGTGAGCGTGGGCCTGTAGTCGCAGGCGATGCGGTAGGCGCGCCGCACGTCCGACAGCGTCGCCTTCGGCACGGTGGCGATCACCTCGCCGGTGTAGGGATAGGTCACCTCGATGACCTCGTCGCGGTAGACGCGCTCGCCGGCGATGCGCAGGGCTTCGTGATGGATCCCGGCGGTTTTTTGCAGTGGCTGGTTCATGGCGGGTGTTGCGGCGGGTTACTGGGCGTGGTTCAGCGCGAGGTCGAGCGCATCGAAGTTGCGCAGCCGGCGCTCGGAGGCGATGCCGGCGATGGGGCGGTTGCAGATCAGCGGCACGCGTTGCTCCGAGACGCCGCCATGCGAGCGCAGCGGCACCTCCAGCGCCGACAGGTCGTGCCGGCTCGCGGAGGTGCCGATGACCGTGCTGCGCTCGCTGACGACCACGATGTCGCCGATGCGGTCGGGCGGCAGCTCGAAGCGGGCCGCCGCTTCCTTGCGCGAAAGCACGAGTTCCATGCCCGGCAGGCGCTGCAGGCGGTCGATCCAGCCCGGCACGCGCGCCTCGTCGGGCGCGTACACGGTGGCGAAGGAGCCGAGCGCGCCGTGGTGCACCACGTAGGGGTCGGTGATCGGCAGGATGACGCGCGCCTCGTCCTGGCCGTACCACTCGTCGAGCACGTCCTGCAGGTAGACGACCTTCGGCGCGCCCCGCTCGTCGTGCTTGTCGTTCATGCCGTGGTCGGCCGTGAGCACGATGGTGGCACCGAGCGTGTCCAGCTGCGCGAGGTAGCGGTCCATCATCGCGTAGAAGGCGTTGGCGGCCGGGCTGCCCGGCGCGGCCTTGTGCTGCACGTAGTCGGTGGTCGACAGATACATCAGGTCGGGGCGGCGCGACTCCATCAGCTTCACGCCGGCCGCGAATACGAACTCCGACAGCTCCGCGCTGTACACCGAGGGCACCGGCATGCCGACCATCGCGACCACGCCGTCGATGCCGTTCTCCTGGACGCTCGCCTGGTCGGCCTTCTCGGACGAAAAGCAGATGCCCTTCATGCGGTGGCCCAGCAGCTTGCGCAGCTTGTCCTTCGCGGTCACCACGGCGACCTCGGCGCCGGCGTCCGCGAAGGCCGCCAGCACCGTGCCGGCGCGCAGGTACTTCGGGTCGTTCATCATCACTTCCTGGCCCAGTTCGCGGTCGAAGAAGTAGTTGCCGCAGATCCCGTGCACCGCAGGCGGCGCGCCGGTCACGATCGACAGGTTGTTCGGGTTGGTGAATGAAGGCACCACGCAGTCGGCCAGCAGGTCTGCGCCGGTCTTTCTCATGCGGCCGATGTACGGGGCCACGCCAGCGGCGATGGCTGCGTCGAGGTAGGCGGGCTCGCAGCCGTCGACGCACACGACCACGACGGGGCGGCTCATCCAGCGGTAGCTGCGGGCGTTGACTTCCAGCGATTCGGGTTTCATGGCGGAGGGTTCCTTGATGTAGATGGATCGAATGAATGAAGGGAAGGGGAAGGCGGCCTGCCTCAGCGCCGGATGAAGACCGCGATGGCCGCGCTGACGAGGCATGCGGTCGCGACGATCGGGAAGACCATCGACGTGCTGCCCGAGTGGTCCAGCAGCCGCCCGATGAGAGGCTCTCCCAGGCCCGCCAGCAGGTAGGAGAAGAAGTTCATGACGCCGGTGGCCGTGCCCGAGCGCTTGGCTCCGACGAGGTCCGGGCACAGCGCCCAGAAGGAGGAGGCGGGGCCGTAGACGAAGAAGCCCGCAAGGAAAAGCAGCGCCAGGCCGGCGATGCTCGTGGGCGTGAGGTACATGCCGATGGAGGCGGCCGCGCCCAGCAGCATGTAGAGCACGATGGCCTTGTAGCGCTTCGAGCCGAACACGCGATCGGAGATCCAGCCGTTGGTGAGCGCGCCGAAGGCCATGCCCACCGGCAGCGCCACCGAAATCCAGACCGGATCGATCATGCCGTCGGCCATCTTGCTCCAGTCCTTGCCCAGGAAGTGCACGGGCACCCAGACGATCAGCCCATAGCGCGCGGCGTTCTGGAAGCCGATGGCGAGCGCGGCGATGAGCAGCTTCGGGTTGCAGAGCACGGCCTTGTAGCGGCTCCACGAGCTTTCTTCGGGCGTGTGCTGCAAGGCTGCGGCCTTCGCGTCTTCCGCGTTGGCGATGCCCGTGTCGGGCGACTTGAAGCCCAGATCCTCGGGGCGCTCCCGGGCGATCAGATAGAACGCGATGCCGCCCACCAGCATCAGCAGCACGGGCAGCCTGAAGATCCAGCGCCAGTCCAGGTGCAGCACGTTGACAACCACGATGGAGGTGACGAACGACAGGATCGACGCGCATCCCGCCGCGAAGGTGTAGAAGCCGAACACCTTGCCGCGCTCGCCGGTGCCCCACCAGTTCGACAGCAGGCGGCTGCCCGGCGCCCAGCCGAGCGCCTGGAAGTAGCCGTTGACACCCCATGGAATCGCGAGCGTCTTGAAGCCGACCGCGAAGCTCACCACCCAGTTGGCGGCGCAGGACAGGACGGCGCCTGCGGTCATCACGCGGCGGCCGCCGAACTTGTCGGCGAGGTTGCCGTTGATCGCCTGGCCGATGGCATAGCACCACAGAAGGCTGGCCGAGGCCCAGCCCAGCACCTCCTTCGACAGCCCGAATTCCTTCTGCAGCCCCGGAATGGCGAACCCGAAGGTCTGGCGGCCGGTGTAGAAGAAGAGGTAGCAGAACATCGCTGCCAGCAGCATCCGCCACTGCGCGCGCCGGAATGAAAGCTCGTGGGGCTGCGCGTACGCGCCGGTCTGCAAACCCTGGTTCGCCAATTGCATTTTTGTCTCCTGTGCTTGACGGGCCTGGACCCGTGGAGCCGGCCTTGGCGCCGGCGTTTTTTTCTCGGGCTCTGCGGCTTCGGCCGGCTAGGCCGACATCGCGCCGATGAAGTTCCTGCCGCGCGCCCCGTCCATGGCGCGCGCGATCATGGCGGCGGCCTCGGCGTCCGCCACGCCGTAGTCCGCGAACTCGGTCTTCACGCCCAGCCCCTGGAGGAAGCCGCGCAGCCGCAGTGCGCCGGCGCGCAGGTCGGGCCCGAACAGGCGCTGCAGCGTGCGGTCGCGATCGGGCGAGCGCGCCCAGGCCTTCTCGAGCACGATGGGCAGCGTGAACGAGCAGGCGATGCCGTGAGGCAGGCCGTAGCGCAGCGTCATCTCGTACGAAATCGAATGGGCCAGTGCCGTCTTCGTGTTGGAGAACGCGAGCCCGGCCTTGAGCGCGGCCATCGCCATGCGCTCGCGCAGTTCGATGTTGCAAAGGTCCCCGACCAGGGCCGGCAGGCACTCGAAGATGTCCTGCACGGCGGAGATGGCGAAGGTGTCGGAAACGGGGTTCGCGTTCACGTTCCACACCGACTCCAGTGCGTGGGACAGCGCGTCGAGCCCGGTCGAGACGGTGGTGCCCGCCGGCACCGAGAGCATCAGCTCCGGATCGACGATGGCCGCCTCGGGCCAGGTGGCCTGCAGGTGCAGCGAATACTTCTTCTGCCTGGCGGTGTCCCAGATCGTCGCCCACGGCGTCACCTCGCTGCCGGTGCCGGCCGTCGTCGGCACGGCGATCAGCGGCTTGACGCTGGCAGGCTCGAAGGATTTGCCGGCCGCCAGCAGATCGACCAGTTCGTCGAAGCGGCCGCTCGCCGTGCCCACCATCAGCGCCTTGGCGGTGTCGATGGCGCTGCCGCCACCGACTGCCACGATCGCGTCGCAGGCGCCGGGCGTTTGCCAGAAGCGGTCGTACAGGGCGCTCAGGTGCGCCACGTCGGGGTTGGGGCGCACGTCGTCGATCACCTCGACCAGCGAGGCGGGCAGGAGCTTCTGCAGTCGCTCGACCAGCCCGAGCTCGCGCGCTTCGGGAAAAGTGACGATCGCGACGCGGCGGCCGGCGAGTATCGACGGGAGGCGTTCAAGGCTGCCTCGACCGCTGTGGATGGATACGGGGTTGTGGTATGCGTGGGGCATCGGGTTTGTCTCGTGTCGGCGGTTGTCCGTTTCTCTGCTTGTGCATCGCGCTGTGCCGCGCGTTCCGTGGGAGGCAGTGTCGAAGCCGTCCCGGATTACGTCCAATCGCATTTCCGGTGCGCGCATGGTCGAAAACCGATGGATGAATGTTCCGCCCCGCTGCCGCGCTGCCGCGATCCGGGGGAAAGCGCCCATTCGCGGGCGTCGTTGCCTGTGAGAGGCTCTGTTCCCCCGGGGCCCGAATCCATGTTCCACCAGTACTACAAATCGATCAGATGCTTCCATGCCGTGGCGAAGACCGGCGGCTTCACCTCGGCGGCGCAGTACCTGCACATCGGGCAGCCGACGGTGACCGATCAGGTCAAGTCGCTGGAGACCCGCTTCGGCGTGGAGCTCTTTCTGCGCAGCGGCCGCAGCGTGAAGCTCACGGCAGCGGGCGAGCGGCTCTATGCCATCACGCAGGGCCTGTTCGGGCAGGAAGAGGAAGCCATGCTCTTCCTGCAGAGCGCGCGCAAGCTGAAGGTGGGGCTGGTGCGCGTCGGCGCAGTGTCGCCGCCCATCGCGATGGAGCTGGCGCGCAACTTCAAGGAGGCTCATCCGCCGCTGGACATCACGGTGTCGATCGGTTCGGAGGAGTCCACCCTGCGGGGGCTGCAGGACTTCAGCATCGACGTCGGCATCGTCGTCGATCCGGCCGCGGCCGAGGGCCTGCACATCGAGCCCTATCGCACGGAGCGCATCGTCGCGGTGGTGCCCGAAGGCCATGCATGGACGAAGCGCAAGTCCATCGCCACCCGCGACATCGAGGGCGAGACGGTCATCATGCGCGAGCCCGGTTCCAAGACCCGGCACCGTGTCGAGCGCGCCTGCAGGCAGCGGGCGGTGAACCTGCACTGCGCGATGGAGATCAACAGCCGCGAGGGCATCCAGCACGCGGTGGCCAACGGAATGGGCGTGTCCTTCGTCACGCAGGTGGAGTTCATTCCGCTGCCGGGCCTGGCGGCGGTCGCCATCGACGACGACCAGCTGTCGATCAGCTATTCGCTGTGCTGTCTCTCCATCCGAAGGGAACGGCCGCTGATCGAGGCGCTGTTCGCGGTCGCGCTCGGGTGAGCCTCTCCGCGGCCTGGAAAGCTGCGGGATTTCACCAAGCTTGCGCTCCAGCCTGAGCGGCGCATACTCCGCCAAAAGCGCCACAAGCCACTCGTCGGCCCCTGCGGGGTTCCGGGCGACAGCCAGGAGACACGTGTTGCAGCGAACGAACATTGCCAACCCGGCCTACTTTCACAAGGTCGTCGATTGCCAGTACGCCTGCCCGGCGCACACTCCCGTCCCCGAGTACATACGCATGATCGCGCAGCGCCGATACGGCGATGCGTACATGGTCAACTGGGTCTCCAACGTCTTCCCCGGCATCCTGGGGCGCACCTGCGACAGGCCCTGCGAGCCGGCCTGCAGGCGCGGGCGTGTGGAAGAAAGCAATACAGAGGCCCCGGAGCCGGTCGCCATCTGCAGACTCAAGCGCGTGGCCGCCGACATGAAGGAGGACGTGCGCGCGCGCATGCCCAGGCCCGTGCCGAAGAACGGCAAGCGCGTGGCCTGCATCGGCGCGGGGCCGGCCTCGCTCACCGTCGCGCGCGACCTGGCGCCATTGGGCTATGAGGTGACGGTGTTCGACGGCGAAGCCAAGCCCGGCGGCTTCATCCGCACACAGATACCGCGCTTTCGCCTGCCCGAGTCGATCATCGACGAGGAGACGGGCTACGTGCTCGACCTGGGCGCGGAGTTCCGCGGCGGCGAGCGCATCGATTCGATGAAGGCGCTGATGGGGCAGGGCTGGGACGCGATCTTCGTCGGCTGCGGTGCGCCACGCGGGCGCGACCTGGACATTCCGGGCCGCAAGGAAGCCGCAGCCAGCATCCACATCGGCATCGACTGGCTGAGCTCCGTCTCTTTCGGCCATGTGAGCAGCATCGGCCGGCGCGTGATCGTGCTGGGCGGCGGTAACACGGCCATGGACTGCTGCCGCTCGGCGCGGCGCCTCGGCGGCAGCGACGTGAAGGTCATCGTGCGCAGCGGTTTCGAGGAGATGAAGGCTTCGCCCTGGGAGAAGGAGGACGCCGCGCACGAGGGCATTCCGATCATCAATTTCCACGTGCCCAAGGCCTTCGTGCACGACAACGGCAAGCTCGTGGGCATGCGCTTCGAGATCGTCAAGGCCGTGTACGACGACAAGGGCCGCCGCACGCTGGAGCCCACGGGCGAGCCCGAGGCCTACTTCGAATGCGACGAAGTGCTGGTGGCGGTGGGCCAGGAGAATTCCTTCCCGTGGATCGAGCGCGATTGCGGCGTCGACTTCGACAAGTGGGGCCTGCCGGTGCTGGACGCGAACACTTTCCAGTCGACAGTGCCCAACGTGTTCTTCGGCGGCGACGCGGCCTTCGGGCCGAAGAACATCATTACCGCCGTGGCGCATGGCCATGAGGCCGCGGTGTCCATCGACAAGCTGCTGCGCGCGGAGCCGATCGAGGTCCGCCCGCCGCCGATGACCAACCTGGTGTCGCAGAAGATGGGCATCCATGAGTGGAGCTACGACAACGACACCTCCAACGACCTTCGCTACAAGGTGCCGTGGGCCAAGGCCGAGGCGGCGCTGGCCAGCATCCGGGTGGAGGTGGAACTGGGCTTCGACGCCGCCACCGCCTTCAAGGAAGCCGCGCGCTGCCTCAACTGCGACGTGCAGACGGTGTTCAACGAGCCCGCCTGCATCGAATGCGACGCGTGCGTGGACATCTGCCCCATGGACTGCATCAACTTCGTCGAGAACTCCGATGAAGAGGGGCTGCGCTCGCGCCTGAAGGCGCCCGCGCTCAATCTGGCGCAGGACTTGTACGTATCCGGCGGGCTGAAGACGGGCCGCGTGATGGTGAAGGACGAGGACGTCTGCCTGCACTGCGGCCTGTGCGCCGAACGCTGCCCGACCGGCGCGTGGGACATGCAGAAGTTCCTGCTGAAGATGACGCTTGCCGGGCAGGAAAAGACCCCGGAGCAAAGCCGGAAGGAGACCGCATGAAGCAGATCGAGGCGGTCAACGACTTCGTCATCAAGTTCGCCAACGTCAACGGTTCAGGCTCGGCATCGGCCAACGAGCTGTTCGCCAAGGCCATCCTGCGCATGGGCGTGCCGGTGAGCCCGCGCAACATCTTCCCCAGCAACATCCAGGGCCTGCCGACCTGGTACGAGGTGCGCGTGACAGAAGAGGGCCACCTGGGCCGGCGCGGCGGCACCGACATGATGGTGGCGATGAACCCGCAGACCTGGGACGCCGACGTCGCCGAGCTGGCGCCCGGCGGCTATCTCTTCTACGACAGCACGCGGCCATTGCCGCCCTCGAAGTTCCGCGACGACATCCGCGTGATCGGCATGCCGCTCACCGAGATCTGCAACGCCGTCTACCAGGACCCGCGCCAGCGGCAGCTGTTCAAGAACATCGTCTACGTGGGCGCGCTGGCCGTCCTGCTGGGCATCGAGCCCGAGGTGGTCGAGAAGCTCTTCGGCGAGCAGTACAAGGGCAAGGAGAAACTGCTCGCCTCCAACGTGCAGGCCCTTCACCTGGGCTGCGACTTCGCGCGCGAGAACCTGCGCGAGCCCGTGGGGCTGAAGGTGCGGCGCGCCGACCGGGTGGGCGACAGGATCTTCGTGGACGGCAACAGCGCGGCGGCACTGGGCTGCGTGTACGGCGGCGCGACGGTGGCCGCGTGGTATCCGATCACGCCGTCGTCATCGGTGGCCGAGGCCTTCCAGAAGTACTGCACCAAGTTCCGCGTCGATCAGTCCACCGGCCAGCACCGCTTCGCCATCGTGCAGGCCGAGGACGAGCTCGCATCGATCGGCGTGGTGGTCGGTGCCGGATGGAACGGCGCGCGGGCCTTCACCGCGACCTCGGGGCCGGGCATTTCGCTGATGACCGAGTTCATCGGGCTGGCCTACTTCGCGGAGATTCCGGTCACTCTCATCAACGTGCAGCGCGGCGGGCCTTCGACCGGCATGCCCACGCGCACGCAGCAGGCCGACATTCTTTGCTGCGCCTATGCGTCGCACGGCGATACCAAACATGTGCTGCTCTTCCCCGAAGACCCGCACGAGTGCTTCGAGCATGCCGCCGCGGCGCTGGACCTGGCCGACCGGCTGCAGACGCCGGTGTTCGTGATGACCGACCTCGACATCGGCATGAACCAGCGCCTGTGCAAGCCCTTCGAGTGGGACGACAGCAAGGCCTACGACCGCGGCAAGGTCATGACCGCCGAGGAGCTGGAGGCGGGCCGCGACTTCGGCCGCTACAAGGACGTGGACGGCGACGGCATCCCCTGGCGCACGCTGCCGGGCACGCACCCGACCAAGGGCAGCTACTTCACGCGCGGCACGACGCGCGATGCCTATGCGCGCTACTCGGAGCGCGGACCGGACTACATCTACAACATGGAGCGGCTGCTGAAGAAGTTCGCGACCGCGGCCACGCTGGTGCCGCAACCGGTGCTGCGGCCTGCTGCCCAGAAGACCGGGCTCGGCGTGATCTATTTCGGCTCCACCAGCCCGTCCATGCACGAGGCGCTGCAGGAGCTGGAAGGGCGCGGCATCCACCTGGACGCGATGCGGCTGCGGGCCTTTCCGTTCCCGGAGAGCGTGGTGCAGTTCCTGGCCGAGCATGAGCGCGTGTTCGTGGTGGAACAGAACCGCGATGCGCAGATGCGCAGCCTGCTGGTCAACGAGCTGGATGCCGATCCGGCGAAGCTGGTACGGGTGCTGCACTTCGACGGAACGCCCATCACCGCGCGCTTCATCGTGCAGGCGATCGATGCGCACGTCGGCAAGGCGAACGTGCAAGGCAACACCACGACCGGCGCGAAGGAGGCCGCATGACTTACCTCGCCAAGCCGAAGCTGCGCCACCCGACGCTGGCCACCAACAAGGTCGGCTACACGCGGCGCGACTACGAAGGAAAGATCTCCACGCTGTGCGCGGGCTGCGGTCACGACTCCATCTCGGCCTCGATCATCGAGGCCTGCTGGGAGCTCGACATCGAGCCGCATCGCGTCGCCAAGCTCTCGGGCATCGGCTGCAGCTCGAAGACGCCGGACTATTTTCTCGGCGCATCGCACGGCTTCAACACGGTGCACGGCCGCATGCCCAGCGTGCTGACGGGGGCCAACCTGGCCAATCGCGACCTGCTGTACCTCGGCGTCTCGGGCGACGGAGATTCGGCCTCCATCGGCCTGGGCCAGTTCGCGCACGCCATGCGTCGCGGCGTGCGCATGGCCTACATCGTGGAGAACAACGGCGTGTACGGCCTCACCAAGGGCCAGTTCTCGGCCACGGCCGACCAGGGCTCCAAGAGCAAGAAGGGCGTGGTCAACACCGACAGCCCGGTCGACCTGGTGGCCATGGCGCTGCAGCTCGGCGCGAGCTACGTGGGCCGGGGCTTCTCGGGCAACAAGGCGCAGCTGGTGCCGCTCATCAAGGGCGCGATCAGCCATGGAGGCTCGGCCTTCATCGACGTGATCAGCCCCTGCGTGGCCTTCAACAACCACCCGGGCAGCACCAAGAGCTACGACTACATCCGCGAGCACAACGAGGCAGTGAGCCGCATCGACTTCATCAGCGGGCGGGAGGAGATCGCCGTGGACATGGAGCCCGGCGAAGTGATGGACGTGCGCCAGCACGACGGCACGCTGCTGCGCCTGCGCAGCCTGCACCCGGACTACGACCCGGGCGACCGCTTCGCCGCCATGGCCTACATGCAGCGGCATCACGAAATGGGCGAGGTGGTGACGGGGCTGCTCTACGTCGACCCGCTGGCCACCGACCTGCACACCGCACTCAACACCTGCGACCGGCCGCTCAATGCGTTGGGGCCGCAACAGCTGTGCCCCGGCGCCCAGGCGCTGGAACGGCTCAACGCCTCCTTGCGCTGAGCAACGGCCGGCGGCACCATTCAGGGTTCGACTCACGGAGGGCGCATCATGTCCGAGCGCACCGTTTTCCAATCGATTTCGCGCAAGCACGTGCTCAGCGTGGCCCCGCAGGCCACCGTGCGCGACGCCGCATGCGTGATGACGCGCGCCAACTGCGGCAGCGTGCTCGTCATGGAACTTCCCGACACGCTGCTGGGCATATTGACCGAGCGCGACCTCATGACCCGCGTGCTCGCCAAGGGGCTGGACCCCGACGGCACCTCGGTGCGCGAGGTGATGACACCCAACCCGATCTGCGTGCCGCCCGAGACGCTGGTGTCCGACGCCGTGGTGCTGATGCTGGAGCGGGGCTTTCGACATCTGCCGCTGGTGGCGGGTGCGAAGGTACTGGGCGTGTTCTCGGTGCGCGATGCGCTGCCGAGGGAGATCGGCGCGGCGGTGAGCCTGAGCGAGTTCAGGGAGCAGGTGAACGACGCGCTGGGCTGAAGCGCGGCGAGGCCCCGTTCAAGGGGTCACGTAGTCGGGATACTGCTTGCAGATATCGTTCACCGCGCTGAGCGTGCCCGACAGGTGCTTGCGCAGCGCGGCCTGGGCTGCGTCGGGGTCCTTCGCCTCGATGGCCCGCACGATGGCGCGGTGGTCGCGCAGGATCGCCTCGGTCTTGCCGGCGGTCGGCAGGTGCAGGCGGCGCAGCCGGTCGACATGACCCGAGACGCGGCCCACCAGGTCCCACAGGCCCAGCACGCCGCCGGCTTCGTACATCAGGCGATGGAACGCGCGGTCGGCGCTGACGAAATCGCTGTAGCGCTGCGAGTTGGCGAGCGATGCCTGCTGGGCGATGACGCCCTTGAGCTGGTCGACCAGCCCCGGCGATTCTTCGATTGCCAGCTGGTGCACCAGCTCCAGCTCGATGGAGCGGCGAAGGAAGTGCGCTTCGCGCGCGGCGGAGATGTCGATGCGGCTCACCAGAGTGGCGTGCTGCGGATACACGTTCACCAGCCCTTCCTCGTCGAGCCTGAGCAGCGCCTCGCGCACGGGTGTCTGGCTCACGCCGAAACGATCGGCCAGCTCCTGCCGCTGCAGCACGGTGCCGGGGACGAGTTCGAGCGCAAGGATGGCTTCGCGCAGTTTCTCCAGCACCTGGGGCGCGGCAAGGCGGGTGCGGTCAAGTCGGATCTTCGGGGAGGCGCTCATCGCCGGCGATTGTGTCATTGACGCACTAATATACTAGTGTTTTAATTCTCGGAAAGACGCCGGCGCGGGCCGGCAAGGCCGCACCTGCAGTGCAGCGCCCATGGAGACAACCCCTTGACGAAACGCCCCTACGAATCCCTTCGCAGCGCCCGCTGGTTTGCGCCCGACGACTTCCGCTCCTTCGGCCATCGCTCGCGCGTGCTGCAGATGGGCTACAGCTACGCCGACTGGATGGGCAAGCCCGTCATCGCCATCGTCAACACCTGGAGCGACGCCAACCAGTGCCACTCGCACTTCAGGCAGCGCGTGGAAGACGTGAAGCGCGGCGTGCTGCAGGCGGGCGGCTTTCCGCTCGAGCTGCCGGCCATCTCGCTTTCCGAGAGCATGGTCAAGCCAACCACCATGCTCTATCGCAACTTCCTTGCGATGGAAACCGAAGAGCTGCTGCGCAGCCACCCCATCGACGGTGCCGTGCTGATGGGCGGCTGCGACAAGACCACGCCCGGCCTCACCATGGGCGCGCTCAGCATGGGCATTCCCTTCATCTACCTGCCGGCCGGCCCCATGCTGCGCGGCAACTGGAAGGGCAAGGTGCTGGGCTCCGGCTCCGACGCCTTCAAGTACTGGGACGAGCGCCGCGCCGGCCGCCTGGGCGAACAGGCCTGGGCCGAGATGGAAGCCGGCATCGCCCGCAGCCACGGCACCTGCATGACCATGGGCACGGCCGCCACCATGATGGGCATCGCCGAAGCCGTGGGGCTGACGCTGCCGGGTGCGTCCAGCATTCCCGCGGCGGACGCCAACCACATTCGCATGAGCGCCGACTGCGGCCGCCGCATTGTCGAGATGGTGTGGGAAGACCTGACGCCCGCGAAGATGCTCACACGCGCCAACTTCGAAAACGGCATCGCCTGCGCGATGGCCATGGGCTGCAGTACCAACGCCGTCATCCACCTGATCGCCATGTCGCGCCGCGCCGGCCACGCCGTGAGCCTCGACGACTTCGACGCCTTCAGCCGCCGCGTGCCCGTCATCGCCAACATCCGGCCCAGCGGCGATGCCTACCTGATGGAAGACTTCTTCTACGCAGGCGGCCTGCCCGCGATGCTGGAGCGCATCCGCGGCCACCTGCGCACCGAGGCGCTCACCGTCAACGGCCGCACCATCGGCCAGAACATCGAAGGCGCCGAGGTCTACGACGACGACGTGATCCGGCCGCTTGCCAACCCCATCTACGCCGAAGGCGCGCTGGCCGTGCTGCGCGGCAACCTCGCGCCCGACGGCGTGGTCATCAAGCCCAGCGCCTGCGCGCCGCACTTGCTGAAGCACACCGGCCGCGCGCTGGTGTTCGACGACTACCCGTCGCTCAAGAAGGCCGTGGAAGCCCCGGAACTCGACGTGACCGGCGACGACATCCTCGTGCTGCGCAACGCCGGCCCGCGCGGTGCGGGCATGCCGGAGTGGGGCATGCTGCCTATCCCCACCAAGCTGCTGAAGCAGGGCGTGAAGGACATGCTGCGCCTGTCCGACGCGCGCATGAGCGGAACCAGCTACGGCGGCTGCCTGCTGCACTGCTCGCCCGAGGCAGCCATCGGCGGCCCGCTCGCACTCGTGCAGACCGGTGACCGCATCAGCGTCGACGTGCCCGCGCGCAGCATCCACCTCGAAATCGACGATGCCGAACTTGCCCGCCGCAAGGCCGCGTGGACACCGCCGCCACCGCGCTACGAGCGCGGCTACGGCTGGATGTTCGGCCGCCACATCCGCCAGGCCGACGAGGGCTGCGACTTCGACTTCCTCGAAACCAGCTTCGGCAAGCCGGTGCCCGAGCCCGACATCTTCTGACTCCAATCCGATTCCACCCACTTCCAGACAACGGAGACCCCACGTGAATCCCGCCACCCGCGAGCAGCTCATGAAGGTGAGCACCGCCACCCTGTGCACGGCCCTGTTCAAGCGCGGCCTGCGCCACCAATTCATCCAGGACGTGCGGCCGCTCAACGCCGGCCTGCCCAACATGGTCGGCGAAGCCTTCACGCTGCGCTACATGCCCGCGCGCGAAGACCTCAACCAGATCGGCGTCTTCCTCGACCGCGACCATCCGCAGCGGAAGGCCGTGGAGCAGTGCCCCGAGGGCGCGGTGCTCGTCATCGACAGCCGCAAGGACGCGCGCGCCGCATCGGCCGGCGGCATCCTCGTCACGCGGCTCATGAAGCGCGGCGTGGCCGGCGTGGTCACCGACGGCGGCTTCCGCGACAGCCCAGACATCGCGAAGCTGGGCTTTCCCGCCTACCACCACCGCCCCAGCGCGCCCACCAACCTCACGCTGCACCAGGCCATCGACATCAACGTGCCCATCGGCTGCGGCGACGCGCCCGTCTTCCCCGGCGACGTGATCGTGGGCGATGCCGAAGGCGTGATTGTCATCCCGGCCCACATGGCCGACGAGATCGCCGCCGAGGCGACCGAGATGACCGCCTTCGAAGACTTCGTGCAGGAGAAGGTGCTCGAAGGCCGCTCCATCCTCGGCCTCTATCCGCCCACCGACGAACAGAGCCGCACCGACTTCGCCGCCTGGCGCCAGGCCAACGGCCGCTGAGCCCGCATCGATCACAGAAATCCAAGGAGACAAGACATGCGTTTCATCCGCTTCACTGCGGCGCTGCTTTCGGCTGCGCTCGTTCCCCTGGCCGCCACGGCCCAGACACCCGACTGGCCTGCCGCCAAGCCCATCGTCTACGTCGTGCCCTTCACGCCCGGTGGCTCCACCGACATCGTGGGCCGTACGCTGGCCCAGAAGCTGGGCGAGAGCCTCAAGCAGTCGGTCGTGGTCGACAACAAGCCCGGACAGGCCGGAGGCATCGGCGCCGCCTACGTGGCGAAGGCGCCGCCCGATGGCTACACGCTCTTCGGCGGAACCATCAGCACGCACGCCATCAATGCCAGCCTCTACAAGAAGCTGTCGTACGACCCGATGAAGGACTTCGAGCCCGTCTCGCTGGTCGCGCGCCT
This sequence comes from Variovorax sp. 350MFTsu5.1, assembly GCF_048302515.1. Taxonomy (NCBI): domain Bacteria; kingdom Pseudomonadati; phylum Pseudomonadota; class Betaproteobacteria; order Burkholderiales; family Comamonadaceae; genus Variovorax; species Variovorax sp. 350MFTsu5.1. The sequence goes on from NZ_CP157620.1 coordinate 2,193,885, forward strand.
GCCCAACGTGCTCATCGTCAACAGCCAGCTCGGCGTGAACTCGGTGGCCGACCTCGTGGCGCTGCTGAAGAAGGACGAGAGCAAGCGCACCTTCGCCTCGTCGGGTGCCGGCACCTCGACGCACCTGGCCGGCGAGATGTTCGCCGACCTCATCGGCGTGAAGCTCACCCACGTGCCGTACAAGGGCACGCCACCCGCGCTGACCGACGTGGCAGCTGGGCAGGTGCCCTTCATGTTCGACCAGGTGACGGCCGCGCTGCCGCTGGTCAAGAGCGGCAAGCTCAAGCTGCTGGCCGTGACCACCGCCAAGCGCATCGCGCTCGTACCCGACCTGCCGACCATGATCGAGTCGGGCATTCCCGGTTTCGAGATGTCGTCATGGCAGGCCGTGTATGCGCCCAAGGGCACGCCCAAGCCCATCGTTCAGCGCCTCAACGCAGAGATCGTGAAGGCGCTGCACCAGCCCGACGTGCAGGCCAAGCTTTCGGGCCAGCTCGCGATGGAACTCGTGGGCAGCACGCCCGAGGAGCTGCGCGACCACATGGCCCGGGAGATTCCGCGCTGGGCCGAGCTGGTGAAGAAGTCCGGCGCCGTAGCCGACTGAACGCCCCGGAACAACCGACAAGAACACCAGGAGACAACCGATGCAGAACAAGACGAACAACGGCCGCCGCCGATTCCTCAAGACAGCCGCGGGCGCCGGCGCCGCAGCCTTCGGCACGCTCGCGGGCGCACAGGCCTTCGATTTCAAGCCCAGCCAGCGCTACCCCGACCCGGCGGTGCTGATCCTCGACCCGAGCTTCACCAGGTACCGGCTCTACAGCAGCACGCTGGAGCAACTGGGCTCCGGCATGCGCTGGGCCGAAGGGCCGGTGTACTTTCCAGAGCACGGCTACCTGCTGCTGAGCGACATCCCCAACAACCGGCTCATGAAGTACGACGAGAAGACCGGCAAGTTCAGTGTGCACAAGACCGGCGTCAACTACGCCAACGGCAACACCCGCGACCGCCAGGGCCGCCTCGTCACCTGCGAGCACTCCGTCACGCGGCGCGTGGTGCGCACAGAGAAGGACGGTCGCATCACGGTGCTCGCCGACAACTACCAGGGCAAGCGCCTCAACGCGCCCAACGACATCGTCGTGAAGTCGGACGACACCGTCTGGTTCACAGACCCCACCTTCGGCATCAACGGCGAATGGGAGGGAAGCAAGGCCTCGTCCGAGCAGGCGACCACCAACGTCTACCGCATCGCGACCGACGGCAAGCTCACGGCGGTCGTCACCGATCTCGTCAATCCCAACGGCATCGCCTTCTCGCCCGACGAGAAGAAACTCTACGTCGTCGAATGGAAGGGAACGCCCAACCGCAGCATCTGGAGCTACGACGTGTCACCGGACGGCACGAGCGTCTCGAACAAGACCAAGCTCATCGACGCCGACGGCCCCGGCTCGCTCGACGGCTTCCGCGTCGACCGCGACGGCAATCTCTGGTGCGGATGGGGCCACTCCGGCGCCATCGCTTCGGAGCCCACCGACGTCGGAGGCGGCATGAAGGCCTACCTGCCCACTGGCAAGTCGGAGGAAATGGACGGCGTGAAGGTCTTCAACCCGCAGGGCAAGCCCATCGGCTTCATCCGCCTGCCCGAGCGCTGCGCGAACCTGGAGTTCGGCGGGCCCAAGCGCAACCGGCTCTACATGGCGAGCAGCCATTCGCTGTATGCGCTCTATGTGGAGGCGCACGGGGCGGTTTGAGGGGCCGCTGCCGGGCGGGGGCGCCGAGCCCGCGCCCGGGCAGGAGTGGCTCAGTTGAACTTCGAATTGTCGGAGTCGCTGGTGTAGGCGGACTTCGTGACCGCTATGGACGAAATGGCAATCGGCTGCAGGAATGTGGTCACCGTGCCCGCGTAGGTCTTCAGGGCTTCCCAGTTCGTACCGGGGTCGTATTTCGCTTCCTTCTTGCAATAGCACCACAGCTTGCAGCCCACGTGCTTCGTCTTGTGCTCCAGGATCTTGGTGTCATGAGCGGGATTGCCGGGAATCAGGAGACCCATCTCGGCAATCTCTTTGCGTGTCTTCTCCATGATCTTGTTGGTGGCCTGCGTGAGCAGCGTCTCTTGGTTGCGCTCCAGGTCCGCGATCCAGCCGTCCACCGCGTCCATCACCCTCTTGAACTTTCCCAATTCCTGGTTGAGCCTCTTCTTGCGCCGCTGAACCTGCTCGTACAGAAGAGCAAACTGGTACATGTCGTCGCATGTCTGGCCGCTGTTGTTGTAGGCCTCGATTCCCTGGTTGAGCTCTTCGAATGCATGGGCCACCTTCCAGCGGTACCTGTCCAGGTTCTCGACGGTCAGCTCCTTGATGCCGAACTTGGCCACCTCCGCGTTCGAGGCGGTGGCACCAAGATGCCCTTCATGAAGCGCGCCCCGGACCTTTCCGTTGACCGCATCGACAACCGCGCCCACGACGGACCCCACGACAGGCACCGGTATGAGGGTAAGGAACAGTTTCCCCACGCCCACGAGGGCTCCGATGCCTTTGCTGGCGCGGGATCCGCCGCTCGAGAACGCACTGCGCGTCGAGTGGAAGATGCGGGAGTGCGCGATCTGCGAGCCCATGCTCTTGTTCGCCACCTCCAGCTCGGCCTGCTTGAATGGATCTGGATTGAACGCCATGTCTTTTCCTCAAAAAAATAAAACGTCGATGAATGAAGCGAAGCCGTTCCGCTCAGGGTGGCATTTGCCCGAAACAGGAGCGGCTCGCGCAGGGGCCATTGCCGGTTGGGGCGTCGGGCGGGCAACCCGGCCGGCTCACTCCGGCCTGATGCCCAGAATCGAGAAATAGCGGTTCAGGTCGCCGTCCTCGCGCAACACCTCCTGCATCAACTGCGGCAGCGGCATGCGTCCCCAGGCCACGGCACGGTTCACGAGGTAGGGCGTCGGGCTGTGCGGCTCCTCGCGCATCAGGTAGGCGGCCGCGAGTTCCAGCAACTGGTAGGCCTCGGCGCGGTTGCCGATACGGCCGCTCGCCACGGCCTGCGGCAGCGACCCGGGAGCAGGGGAGAGGGGTGTGTCGCTCATGTCGTTGTCGTCCATCGGGATCGCGGGAGGGGTTGATTCGTCCGCCACCCAGCTGGCGGGAGCTTCGGCCGGTGCAAGCGGTTCTTCTTCCTTGTCGCGCGGATCGCGCCCCTGCAGCAGGCTGCGCAGCGCCTGCCGCATGCGGGCGAGCATCTCCGTCACCTTCGACAGGCTCGGCGCATCGATGCCCAGCCGCCCGTCGAGCAGGGCTTGCAGGCTTTGCCACGCATCGGTGGCCGCGGCGACGCGGTCGTCGAGCGCGGCGAGTGCATGCAGGTCGCGCGCTGCACGGTCGAGGATGTCCTGGCGCGACACCGTCTGGGCGCTCGGCTCCTCGGCCACTTCCTTCGCTTTCGCCTTGGCGTTGCCCGCAGCGCCGGCAGCTGCCGTGCCGTACTCGCTGGTCAGCGCGCGCTGCCAGTCGCCCAGGGTGATGAAGGGCGGCGAGAAATCCGGCCATTCGAGCAGCGGCACCCGCATCAGCAGCACGTGCGCGATGGTGTCGTTGACCCACACGAAGGTGGCGGTGCGCATGTCGGCGTCGCCGTCGTCGCCGATGCGCGGATGCGCGTCTTCCCAGAATTCGCGCGCCAGCCCTTCGAGCAGGCGCGCACCGGCGGCCAGTCCGTCGATCGAATGGCGGTGCACCCAGGCCTCGGTGAGCCAGGCGGCCATCTGCAAGTCCTTGCTGCGGCGCTGCAGGACCTCGGTGCAGAGCATCTCGGCGGTACGCCAGTCGGCCTTCTTCAGCGGGCGGGTCCATTCGCCCATCGGCAGGCTGGCGTCTTCCTCGGTGCGCGCCTCGCGGATGCGGGCGCACACCGGGTCGTAGCGCAGCGGAGGGCCGGCGGGGCCTTCGGGGCCTTGCAGCGGCAGGAGAAAGCTCGCGAGGTCGGGCGCGAAACCGCCGGTGTTTTCTTCTGCATCGGCGTTCAGGGGGGGCAGCAGGGCGGCCATCAGGGCATGTTCCATTCGGGAGCGCGTGCGGGGAACGCGGCGGGCCAGATCAGGGCGTTCTTCTTGCCGGCGGGGCTGGCCGCGATGCGCAGGAACACGCGTGCGCGTCCTCCGTCGGGTGCCTGCGCGGCGTCGCCGGCCGACTGGGCCACCAGCGGAAACTCGAACTTCAGCAGCTGCGAGCGGCCGTCGGGGCGCTGGGCGGGGTCGCCTTCGCGCTGCCGCTGCGCCAGCGTGAACAGCGCCCACGGGTCGGCAAAACGGAAGCTCACGGTCTGGCCGTCGGTGATCAGCGCGTGCTGCTGCGGATCGGCGCGCGCCATCAGCGGAGAGTCCTTCGCGATGCGCAGCACCAGCGCCACCGGCGTGCCGTATTCCCAGCGCAGAGTGCGCGGAGCGTCGCGCAGCCTGAGCACCTGGTCGCCGACCTCGAAGGACCAGTCGATGATCTTGTTGCCCTCGATCTCGGCCGTGGTGTTGGCGCGGAAATCCACGCTCAGGTCATAGCCCGGTGCGGCACCTTCCTCGCTCGGGAACAGCGGCTGCAGGAAGTCGCGTGCACGGGCGAACTGCTCCGTGAAACGGCGCGCGCCCGCTCCGGGCATGCCTGCATTGCGCACACCGGCGTCCGCGCCGCGGTTCTCCTTCAGCGCGCGTGCCAGCGGGTCGAAGGCGCGCGTCAGGTCGTTCACGTCGGCCGGGTCGGCCAGCTCGAAGGCCCGTCCCGTCGCCGGGCCGAACGGATGGCGGCCCGCCAGCGAACGGTTGAAGCGGGTGGAGAACTGCGTCCACAGCTCCTGCTGGTCGCCGAACTGCAGTTCCTGGCAGCGCGCGAGCAGGGCGCTGTAGATCTGCTGGTGGCGGTCGGCGAAGTAGTCGCCGATGCGCGTCGCCGGCGCCTTGCCGGCCAGCTTCGCGCCGCAGGTCTCGCGATCGATCTCCGCGCCGGTGGTGCCCAGGAACTGTTCGAGCAGCAGCAGGCTGCTGTTCGGGTTCTTCAGGCGGTAGCGCTCCAGGTCGCGGTTGATCGCCTGCCAGCGCTGCGCGAGCACCGAGCCGGCGCCCACGCCGTCGAGTGCCGCGATGTAGCTGTCGGCCTGCTTGCCCAGCGTTTCGGTGCGGTTGAACTGCTGGCCCAGGTAGGCGGCGAGCGAGCCCACGTCCGAGACGCCGAAGGCCACCAGCATCGGCCCGCGCTCGCCGCGCCAGGCCTGGAAGTCGCGTCCGCGCATGGCGTAGAGCTCCGACTGGTTGAAGGCCTCGTCCACGGCCTCCAGGCGCTGCAGCGCGTCGCGCGAGATCATCGCGCGAAGGTCTTCGGCGCGGGAGCCGGCTCCCAGCTCGTACAGCAGCGCCTGGATCTTCACGAGGCGCTGGCGCGAGGCCTCGTAGGCGGTCGCCTGGGTGTCGATGGAGCGGCCGCCGTCGCCCATGCCGTTCGCGGCCTCGGCCACCTGGTCGACCACCAGCTGCGCGAAGTGCGCGTTCAGCGCGCCCTCGATGCCGGGGCGCAGCGTGGCCGGGAAGGCCTGCATGCCCTCGCTCATGTAGCGCTTGCGGATGTCGCCGACGGCCAGCGCCTGGTCGAGCCGGGGCAGGTCCCACACGGCCATGGTGCGCACCCCCGCGCCGGGCAGCTCGCGATCGCGCGCGGGCGCCATGAAGGGCTGCGCCAGCAGTGCGGTCAGCGCGTCGCGCAGCGCGATGCGTTCGGGCGTCAGCGCGAAGCGGCCGTCCTTGTCTTGCCATACCAGGCCGGGCTGCGCGCCGCCGAAGCGAAGGCTGAACTCGACGCGGAATTTCTGGAAGGCGTCCTGCGCGCGGCTTCGCACCGCGTCGGCCGATTCCAGCCCCAGCAGCCGGTTCTGCTCGATGCGCGCGATGGTCCGGTCATACGAAGAGCCCAGCACCAGCACCGGCTGGCGCATCCAGCCGCCCTTGCCCGATGCGACCAGGTCTTCCTGGTCCTTGATGGCGGCGATCACCTCGCGGTAGCTCGCAGTGGTGCGCGCGAAGGTGCCGGTGCTCGCGAGCGAAGGCAGCAGCCGCGCCAGCGACTGCTCCGACACCAGCAGCTCGTTGTTGACGAAGAGCCGGGCATCGAGCTGCGCCGTGCCCTTGTCGAGCGCGCAGCGCAGCGCCGCCTGCACGGGCGCCAGCGGAATGGCCAGCGCATTGCCCTCGGCCGCCTGGCGGAAATAGCGCAGGTTGCGGCTCAGGTCGGCCGGCAGCTCGGCGCCCAGCGCGTAGCGCACGGCCACGCGCAGGTCGTCGGCATTTCCGGTGGCGGGCTGGCGCAGCCGCTCCACCGCCTGCAGGGCGGCATCGAGCTGCTCGACCGAGCCCAGGTAGCGCTGCAGCGCGCCGAACTCGGGCTGGTCTTCCACCAGCAGGCCGTTCTTGCGCGGCGCGTCGCCGATGGTCCTGAAGCTCGGCGGCAGGCCGCAGCTGGCACCGACGATGAATTCGCCGGTCGCCTCGTCCTGCTCCACGCCACTGATCTGGCTCACGCGCGCCATCAGCTCGCGCCGCAGCGTGCTCACCGCGATGTCGCCGAACTCGCGTTCGATGCGCTCGATCACGCGCTCGTTCAGGTCGTCGAAGGGCTGCCACGAACCCGGCATGAAGAAGGAGTACGTGCCGTCGGTGCGCAGCCGTTCGTTCATGGCCAGCAGCGACAGCGCCTTGTTTCGGTACCACGCGGTCGGAATGGTCTCGCCGCGCTGCAGCGCGCGCATGCGGTACTGCGCGTCGTGCTGCAGCTGGGCCAGCGCCGGCACCAGCGTGGCGTTGTGCCGGTGCAGCTGCCAGGTCGCGACCATCAGGCCGATGCCCCAGCCGCCGAGGAAGATCACCGCCGCCCAGCGCAGCGCACGGTGCAGCACCGGGCGCGTGAGCGTCTGCGTGCGCGAAGGCCTCGTGAGGCCGTACTCCAGGAAGATCTTCTTCTCGAACAGGTCGCGAAGGAAGGCCGGCTGGCGCATCAGCTGCGCGATCAGGTCGCCGCCGATGGGCTCCAGGTCCTTGTGGCCGTAGGCGTCGTGCTGGGCATCGATGGCCGCCACCGTCTGTGCCGACTCGCCGCTGTCGCCCGTGAGGTAGATGCCGCGGAAGAAGAAGGGCTCGTGGTAAGCGCTGGGGCGCATGAGCTCGTCGACGTACAGCTGCAGCTGGCCGCGCAGCGCCTCGACGCGCGAGGGCAGCAGCAGCTGCGCGCCGGCGCCTTGCGGCTCGGTACCGGTGGCGAAGAGCTCGGCCGACACGTCCGACACGGAGCGCACCACCGTGCCCACCGCCTCGTCGACCCACGCCGGCTGGTAGGTGGTCGACAGGTCGTAGGGCGAAGACCAGCCCAGCATGCTCGCGCGCAGCGGCTCGGGCAGCGCGCTCGCGAAGGCGCTGAAGCCTTCGAGCTGCTCCGCGCCGGTCACCAGCACGTACACCGCGAAGCGCATCGCGAAGCGGTTCTGCGCGAGCCACAGGCGCCGGTGCGCGAGCTTGGCGCGCTTGGAGAGCTCGAGCCGCCCGTCGGTGCTGTCGTCCAGCAGCAGCGCCGCCGGGATGGTGATGACCACCGAGTCGAAGGGGCGCTGTGGCCGGTAGGCGCGGCACATGCCGAGGAACTCGTCCCACGGCTTCTCGGAGGCGTCGTCGTCATCGGGCGAGCCCAGGTAGGCGCCCTGGATGTCGATGACCACGCCGCGGTCGAAGAAGTGCCACGAGATGCCCTGCGTGGCCGCGGCCGAAGCCGACTCGGTGCTCAGCGCGCTGGCCACGCCCGACTGCTCGATGGGCAGTTGCCGGTGGTCGTCGCCCTCGTTGAGCAGCATGATCCACGGGATGCCGTAGCGGTCGGCGCGCGAGGCGATGTTGCCCTCGATCAGCTCGACCGCCTGGCGGAACGAGCTGCGCAGCGAGTCGAAGCGGATGCGCGCGACCTTCGGGTCGCTCGACGGCTTGGCGTGCGAGCGCCGCGCCGCGAAGTACAGCACCATGCCGAGCACGAGCAGCACCACCAGCGTGAGCACCGCGATGGAAATCAGGAAGAGCTGGTCGGTCAGCATCGCGACGCCCTCCGGTGAATGCTGTGGAGACGCAAGTCGTTCATCGCAGGTAGGCCCCCGATGAGTCGATGGCGCCCGGCTGCAGCACCTGCCGCACCGGCCACGACTGCCACAGCCACAGCAGCTCCGACACCGCCAGCAGCGTGGCCACGCCCAGCAGGAACAGCACCGTCCAGCGGCTCAGCGTGGGCAGCTTGCGCGGCGCGATGTGCGAAAGCGTGCTCGCATAGGCCCGCTCCGACACCACGCGGTCGCGCCCCGAGAAGTCGGCGGGCCGCTGGTAGACGAACTGGAACAACTCCTCGCGGTAGCCGAGCAGGCGGGCTTCCTCGCCCGCGCCCCGGTACTTGCCCTGGAAGCCCAGTGCCAGCGCGAAGAGGTACAGCCGCGCGATGTCTCGCTTGGAGGGTTCGCGGCCCGACAGCAACTCCTCGATGCGGCTGAACACCAGGTCGCCCGCGATGTTGGTGCGAAAGAGCGACGACTCCAGCAGGTGGCCCGTCCAGCGCTCGCGGCCGATCCACGGCGTGTGCAGCAGGATCTCGTCGGCCAGCGCGGCCTTCAGGTAGCGCGCGTCGGCCACGTTCTCCAGCTCGAAGCGCGAGCTCTCGCGGCGCGACTCGAGCGACTGCAGCTCCAGCAGGTTCTCCAGGTGGCGCGCCAGCGTCTGCGCCACCGCGTCGATGTCGCTCTCGCGCGATTCGGCGGTGCGGTCGCGTGCCTTCACGATCTCGTCGTAGAAGGCGCGGAACTGCCTCGTGATGTGGTCGTCGACCGCGAGGTCGGGGAGGTTGCGTGCCATGGTCCGGTCAATCCTTGATGAACAGCACGATTTCCTGCGGAGGCTGCGCGGTGGCGCCCTCGTTGGCATTGGCGATCACCAGGAGTTCGCCGGGCACGGTCAGCCCCGGGCTGGTCTGGATCGCGTAGAGCAGGTAGCCCGAGCCCGGGCGCAGGCCCAGTTCGTCTGCCGATTCGATGCAGCGGCGCACCGCGCCCAGCACGCGGCGTTCGCGCAGCGAGGGGTACGCCGACTGCGAACCCACGATGGCGCTGTCCATCCAGGCCATCAGGTCCTTGTCGGACTGCCCGCGCAGGCCCACCACGATGCGCGCGCCTGACACCCATTGCGGCTGCAGCGTGGTCTCGAAGGCGCCCTGGCGGAAGTCGAACTTGTGCTCGCGGTACTCCTGGCTCACCTCCGACACCGCGTCACGCAGCGCCAGCAGCAGCGGCTGGAACACGCGCGAGGGGTCGGCGTGGTCGTAGTCCATCGGCACCGGCGGCACGCCCCCCGGGCGCAGCAGGCTCAGCGAGGCCAGCAGCGCACAGAGCGACCAGTACATCGGCAGCGGATGCAGGTGCGGCGTGCGCATCACTGCCTCCGCATGCGGCAGGCCCGACAGCAGGCTGCGCAGCCGGTCCTTCAGCTCCAGGTGCGCGAGGCGGTCGTCGATGCGCGAGGAGGGCACGGCCGTCTGCTTGGCCACGAAGGCCGCCTTGCCGCGCAGCTGGCCGAGCAGGGCGGACGCGGCCGTCCACAGCGGGTTGTCGCGCGCCACTTCCAGCAGCGGCGGCTGCGCGTCGCCCAGCTTCACCACCTCGTTGTCCTTGAAGACCTGGCCCAGGCGCAGGTGCACGTGCGTGCCGGGCGGCACCGCGCCGGCGCTGAGCGCCAGGCGCGGCAGCATGCGCGGGATGTTCGCGGGCTCGGCGTCCGACACCGCATCTTCCACCGGCGCGCCGGCCACCGAACGGAAGCGCACGGTCGCGGCGCGGTGCCGGTTGGGCGTGGTGACGGGCAGGGTGAGGTAGATGTCCAGCGGCTCGTTGGCCAGCCGCTCGGCGTAGGGCGCGAGCGAGAGTTCGAGCGCGCCGTGCGCGGCCTCGGCGGCGGAGAACTGCACCGCGGTGCCGTCCGGCAGGATGGCTTCGAGCACCAGCACCCGCAGCAGGCCGGCGGGCAGCAGGCCCTGGTCGAACACCAGGCGGCGCACGCCCCAGGCGAAAGGCGCGGCGGCCAGCATCTGCCAGGCGACGAGAGTGTCCATGCGCGCGGAGAACTGCTGGAAGTGCTGCGGCGACAGCAGCATGCCTTCATGCCACTCGACGCGGTCGGTGATGGGGGCGGCGCGGTGCAGGTCAGACATGGTGTTCTCCCGCGCGGCTGTATCGAAGTTGTTTGTTCACTTGAAGGAATCCGGGTTGTTCAGCGCGCCGCGGCCGACACGTCGAAGCTCTGTGCATCGAAGCGGGCAACGATCGAGCCCTTGAGGTCTTCCACCCGGATGCGGTTGGCACCGGGCGTGGTGTAGTTCGCGAAGACGAGCACCGCCGCCACGCGCGGTGAGCCGATGGCGCTGGCGGGCACGCGAATCGTCTGGCCCGGCACCAGCTCCCACGAGAGGTACGACAGGCTCTGCGGAAAGGTCTTCTGCAGGTCGGCGCGTGCGCCGAACCACTTGGCGGCCGTGAGTTCGGTGACGCGCGCGAGCATCGCGTCGTCGAGCACCATCACCACGTCGACCGCCACCGGGCTGTTCTGGTTGGCGCCGGGCGCGGCCGAGAGCGTGAGTTCGTTCCAGCTCACGCGCGTGCCCTTGGGAAAGAGGCTGCCGCATGCGGCCAGCTGCACGACGAGCAGCAGCGCCGCCATCCGCCTGAGAAGGTTCTTGGTCCGGTTCATCGCGAAATTCCTGTGTTCGCCGTGGCGGGTGAGGCGTGCACGGCCGCCGGCTGCGCCTGCCGCACGCCCACGGCGATGCCCATCAGCATGATCAGCACCGAGGCCAGCACGCTGCAGCCCGCGAGCAGCGCGACGTGCCCGCGCGCGAACACGAAGCGCAGCGGCTGGGCGGGCTTGACCTCGACGGCCGGCGCCGCAACACGCTCCGAAGGCAGGCCGGCCGACACCACGGAAATCAGCGCGCAGGTGGCCAGCAGCGTCAGCAAGTTGCGCGGGCCCTCGCAGATCAGGTCGATGGCCAGGAAGAGCGCGAGCGCGGCCTCGATGGGCAGCTGAAGCATCGACAGCACGATGCCCGCGTAGCCCACGTTGGTCATGCTGTTGTTGCCGGCCGAGGCGAAGGCCGCGATGGTCGCGCCGATGCCGATGGTGGCGAAGTCGGCCGGGACCAGCGTGCGGTCGTAGAGGTTGGCGACGAACAGCGCCGCCAGCACGTAGTAGAGCGCCGAGCCCGCGCGCAGGAACACCGAGGCCGTGGGCACCACCAGTTCGACGATGCCGCGGCTGAAGCCCAGGCGAGCGCTCATCGCCTCGATGGTGTGCGGAATGCTCGCCGTGGTGCTCGACGACATGAGGCTCACCAGCATCGGCGTCTTCAGGTGCTGCAGCACCTCGGCCAATGGCTGGTTGCCGCGCCGGTGGATCACCGCGATGGCCGCAGTGCCCAGCAGCGCCACGAGCACCACGAAGTGCAGCAGGAAGCCGCTCATGGCGCGGATCGTCACCGCGTCGGTCTGCGACAGCACGTGCGCCGACATGCCGAAGGCCACCACCGGCAGCAGGATGTTGGCGCGCGCGATGATGAGTTCGAGTGTGCGGTAGATGCCCTCGAACATGTGGTTGAGCGCCGTGTGCTGAGTGCGCGCCAGCGCCGCGAAGGCCAGCCCGAAGAGCAGCGCGCACGAGAGGATGCCCAGCGAACGGCCTTCCGCCAGCACGCGGAAGAAGTTGTCGGGCAAGAGCGTTGCCCTGGGGCGCTCGATGGGGGTGGCCTGCGTGCCGCTCTCGTGCAGCCGCATCTCGATGTCGCCGCCGTCGCCGGCGCGTTGCACGAGCTCGCCCAGGTGCTCGCGCGAAGCGGCGTCGAGCTGCGTGCCCGGCGCGTTCACCCAGCCCAGCGCCAGTCCGATCGCCGCGCAGCTGGTCACCAGCAGCAGCGCCAGCCCCGCGATCATCAGGATGCGCCGACCCGGAAAGGGCAGCCCCATGGTCTGCCTCAGGCCGAAGAAGGTGGCCACCACCAGCAGCGGAATGGCAGCCATGCTCACGATCGACAGGTAGACCTGCGCCACCGCATACGCCACGTCGCCCGCCACCGGCAGGTACACGCCCGCGAGGCCGCCCGCCGCCATGCACAGGAGCAGGGCGAACAGGCTGTGGGACATGCGCGTCAGGAAACCCATGTCGGCTTGTTCCATCCCTTGTCGAGAGCGAAGGCGACCGTGGCGCGGGCGAGCTCCAGCGAGCTGTCGACCAGGGCGAGGGGCGTGTGCTGCGCGGCATGAGCGGCCTGCGCTGCGATGGGCAGCTCGGTGCAGCCCATGATCACCGCCGTCGCGCCCGTGGCGGCCAGCGCCTCCAGGGCGCGCCCGAATGCGGCCGCGCCGGCCTGCACGTCGCCGCCCTTCACGGCGCGGATGCAGGCGTCGACGTGGTCCTGGCCGGTGGAGGCATCGGGCACGAGGAAGTCGATGCCGCGTTCACGCAGTGCATGCTGGTAGAAGCCGGAGGCCAGCGCGCCGCGCGTGGCGAGCACCGCCACCCGCACCGGCCGGTCTTGCGACGCCGTCGCGATCGCGGCCACGCACGACTGCGCGATGTGGATCACCGGCGCGCGGCTGTGCGCCGCGATCTGCGCGTACCAGTGGTGCGACGAGTTGCAGGGGATCGCGATCACGCCCACGCCGGCGTCGTTGAGCACGTCGATGCCCGCGAGCAGCGCGTCCAGCGGATCGGGGCCCGTGCCCAGGATGGCGCTGGAGCGGTCGGGCACATGGGGCAGGTTCGCCACGATCACCGGCAGGTGTTCCTGGTCGCGCGTGGCGGGGGTGAGCTGGATGATCTTGTCCATGAAGTCCACCGTCGCCGATGGGCCCATGCCGCCGAGAACGCCGATGCGTGACATGAAGGCGCGCTCCCTAGATCTTCAATGGCCGCGGGCACACGACGGCCACGGCGGCCGTGTTGCCGATGACCAGCACCAGCGTGCGCAGCATGTCGCAAACCGGGTCCACCGCCAGGAACAGGATGAAGGCCGCCTCGAAGGGCAGGCCCAGGTAGGTGCAGGTCATGCCGATCAGCGACACCGTCACCAGCCCCGTCATGCCGGCGGAGGCGAAGCCGGCGAGCACCGAGGAGGTGAGCACGATGCCGATCTCCACCGGCGAGAGCGAGCGCCCGTAGATCTGCGCGATGAAGAGCGTGGCGCACACGTAGTACACGACCGGCCCGATGCGCAGCAGCGACACCGTGAGCGGCACCAGCAGTTCCACGCGCGAGCGCGCGAAGCCCAGCCGCGTGACCAGGCTCTCGATCATGATCGGCATGCAGGTCGCGCTGCTGCGCGTGGCCAGCGCCAGCGCGAAGGGGCCGCGCAGGGCGTTGAGCGTCTGGCCCAGCGTGCCGTTGGAGCGCTTCCAGATGATCACCGCCGCCACGGCCAGCAGCAGCGCCGACACGACGAGAAAAGCGACCACGAAGGCGCCCATCGCCTTCAGCGGCTCGATGCCGGTCTTGCCCAGCTGCGCCGCGCTCATGCAGAACAGCACCGCAGGCAGCGGAAAGCTCAGCCAGCGCATCAGCGTCTGGCAGGCGTGGTAGACGGTCTCCAGCGCCTGCGTGAGGCCGTCCGAGATGCGCGTGGGCACGTGTCCCACCGCCAGGCCGAAGAGCAGCGCGAACACCAGCGTCTTCAGCGTGTCGCCGTTGGCAAGCGCCGAGAAGATGTTGGCGGGCACCAGGCTCACCAGCATGTCGGCGAAGCTCGCGGTCTTCTTGACCTCGTCCACGCCGCGCAGGTTCATGGCCGTGTCGCTGGCGCTGAGGTCGCCGCCCACGATCTGGCCGAAGGTATGCATGGTGCTGCTCGGCAGGTTCTCGCCGGGGCGAAGAATGAGCAGCGTCGCCGCGCCCGCGATGGCCACGAAGGCCGAGAACGCGAGGAACACCAGCGCCACGCGGCCCAGCAGGCTGGCCGTGCCACCGTCGCGGAACAGCCGCTGCAGGCTGAAGATCACGGCCGAGACCATGAAGGGCAGCGTGATCATCTTCAGCAGGTCGACGTAGATGTCGCCCACGAAGGCCAGCGGCGTGGCCAGCAGCGGCGCGAGCATGCCGAAGGCGACACCGGCGCCCAGGCTGATGATGACCACCCAGGGGTTGAGGACGAAGGCGTAGATCTTGGAGGTATTCATGATGGTTCGGGCGTCCTGTGCGGCTCAGCGGTCGAGTGCCTGCAGCACCTTCTGGATGTCCAGCTTCTCGGCGCGCTGCGCGAGGAACTGGTTGACGTAGGCCAGCAGCGTGGTGTCGGTAACCGCCACGCCGATGCCCAGCGTGTCCTCCAGGTCCTTCAGCGTCACGGTGCGCAGCACGAGCGAGACGGTGGGGTCGGCCTTGAGCACGCGCTTGACCTCGAACTCGTCGCGGTAGGCGCTCACGATCTCTCCCTTGTTCACGGCCACCAGCACGTCGTTCCAGGTGGCGTACTCCTGCACCTTGGCGTGCGGGAAGTTGGTGCGCGCGTAGTCCGCGAAGGACGACTTGGCGATCACGCCGATGCTGCCGTCGAAGTTGCGGATGACCTCCGGCAGCGGCCGTCCGCGCGAGAGCTGGGCGAACTTCACGCGGTTGAGGATCAGCGAGTGGTTCAGCGTGAGATAGGAGTCGCTGAAGGCGATGGTCTGCGAGCGCGCCAGCGTGCGCGACAGCTTGCTGATGGCCAGGTCGGCCTGGCCGTTGGCCAGCAGGTCCACCACCGCGTTGAAGGTACCGGCTTCGCGGTTGAAGCGCAGCTTCACGCCCAGCTCCTTGGCCAGCGACTGGGCCAGGCCCACCTCGAGCCCGGTCCACTGGCCGCTGTCGTCAAAGAAGAAGAACGGCGGCGTGTCGACCTTGAGCATGGCCACCACCAGTTCGCCGCGCGTCACGATGCGGGCGATGTCGGGCGCGAGCAGCCGGCCGTCGGGAACGCGCACGAGACCGTTGACGAGCACGGGCGGCGTGGCGGGGGCGGCCGGTTCGACGGCGAAGGTGGCCGCCGGTGCCGCAGGAGCCGCAGGCGCAGCGACGACGGGCGTCGCTGCCGCGGCGGGCACCGCGGTCGCGGGCGCGCTGAGCGTGCCCTGCACCACGGGCCTTTCGCCCGCCGCGAGTGCGCCGATGCCGGTGCAAAGGCCGGTGAGCGCCAGCAGTGTGGGAAGGGCAAGGCGGCGAAGCGCGTTGTGCATGCCCGTGAGGTGTCGTGCGTTGTTCGACATGCTTGGAGTCGGTTTGGTCATTGGGTGGAGGCCGCGGGAGCGGGTGCCTGTGCGGGTGCCGGCGCGGCGGAAGGGGGTTGCTGCTGCGCCGGTGCAACCGCGGCGGGCACCGGCAGCGGCGCGGGCGCCAGCAGCTTGCCGATCTCGATGCCCATCAGGAACAGCAGGACGCACAGCAGCACCAGGCAGGCCGCCGTGATGGCGACCATGCGTGAACTCATCGTGAAAACGTATTGGGACATGGGGTGGTCGGGCGTGCCGTTCGTTGGTCGTCGTTCGTGTCAGGGAACCATGGAAGTGAATTGCCCCGGCGCTGCCACCTGGATCACGCCGCCCCAGTTGCAGGCGAGCTTGGAGCTGTCCTGCAGCGCGGGCATGTTGCCGACCAGCACCGTGGGCGAGCCCGGCGCCCATGGGGCGGCCGTCACGGGGATGCAGGGCATGGGCGTGAAGGCGCCGAGCGCGGCGGCGGTGGCCGCGGCCACCATCGGGTTCGACATGCTGTTGCAGGTGCCGAAGGGAAGGATGTTGACGATCGGCTTGTTGTCCATGATGTTGGCCGCCGGCACGCCGCCGGTGACCACGCAGCTCGCGGGCAGCACCACGAGGCTGGAAGGCGCGGCGCCGAAGCTGCACTGCAGCGTGGCTCCCATGCAGACGTGCATGCCCATGGCTCAGCTCCCCCTCACGAGTTTTTCCAGGCTCTTCATGAAGCCCGGCGACGCGGCGGTTTCCACGATCTCGCGGCCGGCCTGGTCGAAGCGGCGCGCATTGCCGTAAGGCTTGCCCTGGCGGTAGGCGATCTCTTCCATCAGCTGACCGTTGGGCCAGAAGCGGCGCAGCGGGCCGTGCAGCACGTTGGCCACGTAGGTGGACGACTGCGCCACGCCGCCGCCCGGCGCGTAGTCGACCACCTCGCCATCGAGCAGCCCGGCGCGGTAGCGTTCGCGCCGCAGCATGCGGCCTTCGTGGAAGTAGCTGGCCTCGCCTTCGAGGCGGCCGGCCGCGTAGGGCAGGCGCGCGGTGACATCGCCTGATTCGGCATACGCCACCGCCTCGCCGTGCAGAACGCCGCGCACGTGCTGCTGCGTCTGCATCAGCTTGCCCGTGGGGTAGTAGGTGCGCGTGATGCCCTCGGCCACGCCGCCAAGGCGCTGCGTTTCCTGCAGCAGCTGGCCGCGCTCGTCGAAGAGCCGCATGGCGCCGTGCGGCAGGCCGGCCTGGTAGGAGGCGTCGAACGCGGGCTTGCCCGGGGCCGAGAAGACCTGCATCGGCCCGTGCGGCAGATCGCCCACGAAGGAGGCGCGCACCACCGTCTGGCCGGCATCGTCGAGCGTCTCGCGCACCACGGCGGCGGGAAGCGCGGCCGGCAGCGCGGCGATGTCGTTGGCGGGGAGGGAGGAAGGAAGTGCCATGGCGCCGCTCAATTGATCTTCACCAGCCCGCCCTTGAGCGTGACCATGCCGCCGCCTTCGACGGCGTTCATGCCCGAAGCCTTGCTGCTGATGGAAGGCGCCTCGTTCGAGAGCGTGGCGCCGCCCTTGGCCGACAGCGCCACGCCGGCTTCGGCCGCGAAGTTCATGCCGGCGTTGGCGCCCAGGTTGGTGCCGGCCTTCAGGTCCAGCGTCTGCGCCGACTTGATGAGCAGCGTGCCCGTCACGTCGATCACCAGGTTGCCCGTGACCTTGAGCTCGTAGTTGCCCGTCACCGTCTGCGTGAAATTGGCCTTGTTGTCGTGTGTCTCGTTGCCGGTGACGTCGAGCGCGCGCGTGCCCTTCACCGAGTGGGTCTCGTTGCCGGTGTCGACCTTGACGGTGCGATTGCCCTTGGTGACGGTGTGCAGCTCGTTGCCGGCCATCACCGTGGTGGTGAGGTCGTTCTCGATTTCCACGCGCATGTCCTTCTGCGCGTGCATGTAGAGCTCCTCGGAGCCCTTCTTGTCCTCGAAGCGCATCTCGTTGCCGGCTTCGCCGGCCTTGGTCGAGCGCGAGCGGATGGTGCTTTGCGACGAGCTGCCCGGCAGGGCGACCGGCGTGGCGTGCGTGCCGTTGTAGACGCTGCCCGAGACCAGCGGCCGGTCGGGGTCGCCGTCGACATAGCTCACGACCACCTCCTGCCCGATGCGCGGCAGGAAGAGCGCGCCCCAGCCTTCGCCGGCCCACATCTGCGAGACGCGGATCCAGCAGGAGCTCTTCTCGTCCTTCCTGCCAAGGCGGTCCCACGGAAACTGCACCTTGATGCGGCCGTGCTGGTCGGTCCATATCTCCTCGCCCGCGGGGCCCACCACCCGCGCCGTGTGGCTGCCCGCCACCACCGGCCGTGGGGTGAGGCGCGGCGGGCGGAAGGGCATGGCCGGGGGCAGGGTCTCGAAGCTGTTGCCGTAGTGCTCCAGGTCGGCGTGGTGCCGCACGCTGTGCACCATGTGCTGCGCGTTGAGGTCTGCGCGCGGATGCTCCTCCAGCGTGAAGGTGGTGCCGGGCGTGAGGTAGTGGCAGTGGCTGTCGCCGCGGCCCGACTGGCTGCGGCTGCGGTATTCGTCCAGGCGGATGCGTGCGCGCGGCTCGCCCGCCGAGATCGCCACGCGCGAGGGGTATTCGTAGTCGGTGCCGCGCCCGGTCTCTGCCTCCTGCTTCTTCAGCAGGCTGGTGTCGGGCGTGAGGAAGTCGTAGTCGTCGACCTCCTGGCCCTTGGTCACCAGCCGGGCGTCGGATTCGAAGCGCGTGACGGCGTGGGCATGCGCGAAGCCTTCCTCGGCGCTGCGCACGACCAGCTTCTCCGCATTCGGGCAGGTGGTGCATGCGGAATTGCTGTCGGCCAGCACCAGCGTGTGCGCGCCGTCCGCGAAGGTGAAGAAGTAGAAGATGCCTTCCTCTTCCATCAGCCGCGAGACGAAGTCGAAGGCCGTCTCGTCGTAGCGCACGCAGTACTCGCGCGGTGCGTAGGTGCCGGTCAGCGATAGCCTGAAGTCCACGCCGAAGTCGCCGAGCACCTTCTGCACGATGTCCGGCGTGCTCAGGTTCTGGTAGATCACGCGGTCGCGGCCCAGCGTGAGCAGCCACATGCGCGGCACCAGTTCGAGCGTGTAGGTCGCGAAGTCGCGGTTGCTGCCCAGGTAGGTGAAGCGCGAGACGATGCCGTTGAAGAAGCGGCTTTCCTTCTCGGGCCGCTGCAGCACCACCGTGGCCGAGGTGCCTATCAGGTCGGCGGCCTGCAGCGTGCTGTTTGGCGAGCGCATGGTGAGCGAGCACGCGAACAGCTGCGACAGGCCCTCGGTGGCCTGGAAGGCGTCGAGCAGCAACTCGTCCGGCCCGAGCGCGGTCTTCACCGTCAGGAAAGCGGCGTGCTGGGTGAAGCCTTCGCGCATGTTCATCGCTTGTTCGTCCCGATCCAGCTCAGCTCAGCGTCGACGGCTCGAAGCCGAAGGCGAAGGCACCGTCCGCGCCCACGCTCATGTGCACGCCGGTGAAGGCCGCGGCCATCGAGATGCGCTCCAGCACCTGGCGCGACAGCTCGGGCAGCACCGCGTGCGCGAGGATGTGGTCGATGTTGCGCGCGCCGCTGTCCACCTCGGTGCAGCGCGCGGTGATGGCGTCTTCCACCTGCTCGTCCCAGGTGAAGCCGGCGTGGTGGTTCAGCGAGAAGCGCCGTGCCAGCTTGCCCAGCTTGAGGGCGACGATGGCGCGGATCTGCCCGTCGCCCAGGTGGTGGTACGGCACCAGCGCCAGCCGGCCCAGGAAGGCGGGGCTGAACTGCTTGAGCAACTCGGGGCGCAGGCGCTCCACCAGCTCCTCGGGGTCGGGCCGGCGCCCGCCCTGCGAAGCCTGCGTGATGACGTCCTGCGCGGCGTTGGAGGTCAGCAGGATCAGCGTGTTCTTAAAGTCGATCGGCACGCCTTCGCCGTCTTCCATCGTGCCCTTGTCGAACACCTGGAAGAAGAGCTCGAGCACGTCGGGGTGCGCCTTCTCCATCTCGTCGAGCAGCACCACGCTGTAGGGCCTGCGGCGCACCGCCTCGGTGAGCACGCCGCCGCGCCCGTAGCCCACGTAGCCGGGCGGCGCGCCCTTGAGGCTGGAGACGGTGTGCGCTTCCTGGAACTCCGACATGTTCACCGTGATGACGTTGCGCTCGCCGCCGTACAGCAGGTCGGCCAGCGCGAAGGCCGTCTCGGTCTTGCCCACGCCGCTCGGGCCCACCAGCATGAACACGCCCACCGGCTTGCCGGGGTCGTCCAGGTCGGCGTGGAAGGTGCGGATGCGCCGCGAGATGGCGTCGAGCGCGTCGTCCTGGCCGACCACGCGCTCGGCCAGCTTTTCCTTCAGGTTGAGCACCGTGTGCAGCTCGTCGGTCATCATCTTGCCGACCGGGATGCCGGTCCAGCCCGAGATGACCTCCGCCACCATCGTGCCGTCCACGCAGACGGGCACCATGGGTTCGTCGTTCTGCAGCGCCTCCAGGCCCTTCTCCAGGCGGCGCAGCGCGGCGGTGAGCAGGGCGGGGTCGTTCTCCTCGTCGGCCGGCGGTGCGTCGCTGCGCAGGCTCTCGGCGATCTTGCGGCGCAGCGCGACGATCTCCATCACCGCGTGCTTCTCCTCGTCGACCTTGTCCGAGAGGCGCTTGTGTTTCTGGCGCAGCGCGTCGAGCCGCGCCGAGAGGGTGGCGATGGCTTCCTGGCGGTCGCTGCCCGTGGCCGCTTCATGGCGCAGCACGCGCAGCTCGCTCTCGCCGGTGGCGATGTCGCGCGCGGCCGATTCGAGCTCGGCCGGCAGCCCGTTCTGGCCGATGGCCACGCGCGCGCAGGTGGTGTCGAGCACGCTGATGGCCTTGTCGGGCAGCTGCCG
The DNA here is from genome assembly GCF_048302515.1 of Variovorax sp. 350MFTsu5.1. Taxonomy (NCBI): domain Bacteria; kingdom Pseudomonadati; phylum Pseudomonadota; class Betaproteobacteria; order Burkholderiales; family Comamonadaceae; genus Variovorax; species Variovorax sp. 350MFTsu5.1. The sequence goes on from NZ_CP157620.1 coordinate 2,214,044, forward strand.
GCCGGTGATGTAGCGGTGCGAGAGCTTGACGGCTTCGCGCACCGCGTCGTCGACGATCTCCACGCCGTGGTGCTTCTCCAGCGTCTCGACCATGCCGCGCAGCATGTCGATGGCGACTTCCTCGCTGGGCTCTTCCACCTTCACGACCTGGAAGCGCCGCGCCAGCGCCGGGTCGCGCTCCACGTATTTCTTGTACTCGGCCCAGGTGGTGGCGGCGATGGTGCGCAGCTCGCCGCGTGCCAGCGCCGGCTTGAGCAGGTTGGCCGCGTCGCCCTGGCCCTCGGCGCCGCCCGCGCCGATGAGCTGGTGCGCCTCGTCGATGAAGAGGATCACCGGCGTCGGCGATGCCTTGACCTCGGCGATGACCGACTTGAGCCGGTTCTCGAACTCGCCCTTCACGCCGGCCCCGGCCTGCAGCAGCGCGAGGTCGAGCGAGCGCACCGACACCTGGCGCAGCGCGGGCGGCACGTCGCCCTGCACCACGCGCTGAGCGAAGCCTTCGACCACCGCCGTCTTGCCCACGCCGGCCTCGCCGGTGAGGATGGGGTTGTTCTGGCGGCGGCGCAGCAGCACGTCGATGATCTGGCGGATCTCGCCGTCGCGGCCGCGGATCGGGTCGATGGCGCCGTCGCGCGCGAGCTGCGTCATGTCGACCGTGTACTGGTCGAGCGAGGGCGTGGCCGAGCTGCCGCGGCGCGCGGTAGGCATCTGCATCGCGCCGGCTTCGCTCGCCGGCCGTGGCGCGGCGGGCTGGTTCGCGGCGGGTGCGGAGGGTGCCGATGCGATCGGCGCGGCGGCCAGCGCGGCACCCGCCGCATCTTCGGGAGAAGACTGCAGCAGGCCCGCGAGCTCGTCGCGCAGCGAGCCGCGCGGAATCTGCAGCAGCGCGGGCGCGGCATCGACCAGCCGGCCGCGCAGGCGGTCGACCTCGAGCAGCGCCAGCATCAGCGTGCCCGAGCGCACGTGCTGCTGGCCCAGCAGCATCGAGCTCATGAGCCAGGCTTCCTGGAAGAGCGGCGCGAAGTCGGGCGCGAGGCTGGGCGTGCGGCCGTTGCCGCGCTTGAAGGTGTCGAGCGACTTCTGCAGCTGCGCCTGCACCGTGTCGGGCCGGATGCCGAAGCGGCCGAACACCAGCCGCAGGTCGGGCGCCTCGTTGTCCACCAGCTTCATCAGCAGGTGCTCGATGTCGACGTTGTAGTGCGTCTGCTGCACGCACAGCTCGGCGGCCTGTTCCATGGCGCGCTTGCATTCCGGGTTGAGCCGGCCGAGCAGGGTGCGGATGTCGATGTCCATAGGAGTGTTCGGATCAGGCGTGGGGCGCGTCGCCGCGGTCGCTGGTCAGGGTGTGTTGAACGGGCGGCAGCGCGCCGCGGAAGGCCGGTCCGGCGACCCACGAGGTCCAGCCCAGGCGCATCGGGTTGGCTGCGCCGAGCACGCTGCTGCGCGGTTCGGCGGGCGCCAGCCGCAGCTCCATCTCGACCTTCAGGTCCTGCGGGATGAAGCGGCGCACCAGCCACTTGGCGAGTGCGTGGTCGGCGCCCTTGGGCAGCAGCTCGCGCAGCCGCTGCTGGCTCAGGTTGCCGAAGACGAGGCGGATGCCCGCGCCCTGGTCCCACACGCGCTTGCCGAGCACCGCGCCGCCGCCCAGCGGCGTGCGCATGTCCAGCCGCGCCGAGGCATCGGGCTCCAGGCCCAGCCAGCGGCCGCGGAACTGGGTGCCGTCCACCTGCACGCCCAGGCGGTCGCGCAGCAGCGCGAGCAGGGCGGTCATGCCGCGCGGCGCACCACCGAGCAGGCCGGCATGGCGCAGCCACAGGGCGGATCCGTCGGGCGCGCGCACGCCGGCGCGCAGGCCCAGCGCACTGGCGGCGTCGAGCGTGGAAGCCAGCGTGGAGCGCGCGGGCGACTGCGGGTTGAGCGCCACGTGGTGCTTGCGCCGGCTGCGGTAGAGAAAGGCCAGGAAGCGGTGGTTGAAGATGTCGAGGAAATCGCCCGTGGCGTGGTCGCGCTGCTGGCGGCGCTCCAGCAGCATCTCGGTGAAGGGCATCGGCAGCGGGCCGCCGCTGCCGGCCAGCGAGAGCGCGGGCGTGGTGAGCGAGTAGGGCTCGCCGGTGACGGCCTCGGTGCCGACTTCTCGCACGTCGCTGGCCTCGAAGGCGAGCGAGACGAAGGCGTGCAGCCGCACGGCCTCGCGTTCGCGCGGGCCCTGCGAGCGGCCCACGGGCACAGCCTCGGGCGCGGCGCGCTCCAGCAGGCTGATGGCCTGGAACAGGTTGAAGTCCTGCGGGCGGGCGGCGAGTTCTTCGACGATCACAGCACCACCTGCCGGCCCGTCATCGGGGGCCATTGCTTGCGGATCTCCTCGCCGCTGCGCACCGCGAGGCGCACGAAGGAGTTGACCGAGGTGTACATCGCGAAGAAGCGCGCGAGCACCGCCGACATCATGAGCGGCGAGCCGCCGACGAAGGCGTCGTCCTCGAATTCGAGCGTGACCTGCGTGCCCCGGCAGTACCCGCGCCAGGCCTCGGTGCCCACGTGCGCCGTGACGCCGCGCGCGGAGAGCCCCGCGATGCCGCGGATCTGCGCATGGTCGCGGCGGCTGTCGGAGGCGAACAGCAGCAGCATCTCGCGCAGCTGCTCGCGGCCGGTGGAGCCGTCGACCAGCGACTGGTGGTTGAGCGTGAGCAGCGACACCAGCCGCCAGAGCGTTTCGCTGCCCAGCGGCGGATCGCGCTGCGCGGTGGGCTCGTAGAGGCAGTGCACGTGCGTTGGCTGCGGCGGGCCCTCGGCCAGCAGGCGCGCGCCCACGGGCACCTGCTCGGCCAGGCGCCGGTTGGTGCACAGCAGGTGCGCGTAGACCACGGGCTGCGCGGGGCGGGTGTGGGCCTTGCCCTGGTCGACGAAGGACAGGAAGACGTCGGTGCCCGGAATGTTCTGGCGCAGGCAGGGCTCGCGCCGCGCGGACCAGAAGACCGTGCCGTCCTTCGCGCCCGGCGCGCCGTCCACGTGGCCTAGCGCGGCGAAGCCGGGTACGTTCACCGGCTTGTCGGCGTCCGGGTCGGACGCGACCACGGAGACGATGGAGTGCACCTCGGTGGTCGCGTCGCGCTGGCGGTCGGGCACCAGCATGTATTCGTAGTGGCGCTGGTCCATCGCCAGCGGCTCGCTCACGCGCGGGAACAGGTTGACGATGGGCGTGCAGCCGAGCTGGAAGTTGTCGGCGTCGATGTAGCGCAGCGCGCGCGTGGAGCGGTCGAGCTGGAAGGCAATCTCGCAGCGGCGCCCGCCGCCCAGGCGCGATCGCAGGTGATGCAGGTCGAAGAAATGGAACTTGCGCGGGAACGCGAAGTACTCCTGCAAGAGGCCATAGGCAGGCTGCGCGTTGGCGGGCTGCGGCAGAACTTCTTCTCCCTCGGCGAAGCCGACCTCGCGCCAGGCGTCGGCCGGCAGCATCTGCGCCATGCCGCCTTCGGGAACGACGGCCACCGACTTCACCCCGGACACCAGCGCGTCATACAGCGGCATGGTGGTCATCCAGTCGCCCTGCAGGTGGATGCGCAGGCTGTCGATCTCCAGCTCGGAGAAGTCGGTCTGCTCCTCGCATTCGAGCGCGAGCCGCAGCACGGCGTCGGTATCGATGGCGGCACGCGTGATTCGCAGCGGCCACAGCAGGGTGTCCCAGGCGGTGCGGAAGCGGCAGTCCTGGGAGGAAGCACCTGGCGTGTGCGGCGATGTGCGCGCGTGCAGCATCGTGTGGCGCGGCACGCGAAAGCCCGCCGTGACCTTGCCCTGCGCCGGATCGAGGCCGAACTGCGCCACCGACATCGACGGCAGCGGCTGCACGAGCGAAGGGCAGAGGTTGTCGAGCAGGGCGTAGGCGACGTCGGGAAATTCCTGGTCGAGGTCGCGGTGAACGCGCGCCGACAGGAAGGCCACCGACTCGATCAGCCGTTCGGTGTGCGGGTCGAGCGATTCGCCGCCGTGCAGCGAGAGGCGCGATGCGACCTTGGGGTAGCGCTGGGCGAAGTCCGCACCCTGTCCTCGCAGGTAGGACAGCTCGCGCTTGTAGTACTGCAGCAGGTCGCTGTGCTGGATGTCGGACACGTCAGGCGACTTTCATCAGGCTGTCCGGCGTGCCCAGGAGCATCTCGAAGTCCACGCGGCGCAGCGCGAGCCCGGCGCGCGCCTGCGCGCCGATGCGCACCAGCGCCACCTCGTGCCGGTTGGGCGCGGGGCTGACCTGCACGCTCACTTCCGACAAGCGCGGCTCGTAGCGCGAAACGGCCGTGCGCAGAAGCGCGGCCAACCTCTGCAGGTCGGCCGCGTTCTGCGAGCTGAACACGGAAAAGTCGGGAATGCCGTACTCCAGGACGGTGCCGCTGCCTTGCGCGTAGTCATCCGCCGAAAGCGGCGAGCGCGTGTTGAAGAGCCGGCGCAGCTCACGGCCGATGGAGTCCTGCACGGACTCCATCGTCTCGAGATGCGCGGCCCCCCGCACGTGCTCGGACTGCGCGGACGCCAACCGGTCGAACAGGGGGGCGACGCCCCCTTTGACGAGTTCGGACACGGTGGTTAGCGCCCGGGGTCAGCGGCGCCTCATCAGGCCACCGCGACGTTCTTCGAGATGTCCCAGCCGAACGGTGCGACGCCTTCCTGGCCGCCTTCTTCCTTCTGCTTCGTGTAGTCGACCTTGATGGCCGCGTAGTTCAGGGAGATGCTTTCGGAAGGCAGGTCGCCGCCGCTGGAGACCGAGAAGCCGCTGAGGATCACGTCGGTCAGCGTCACCACCATCAGGGGCAGCAGGCCGCTCTTGTCCTCGCGCGGGAATGTGATGACGGTGTCGCCCGCGAACACCTCGCCGCCGGCGAGCTTCTGCAGCAGCTGGGGCGTGGCCGAGTCGCTGATGCGCGTCACCGTGATCTCGGAGAAGCTGGGCTTGCCCGCGGTGCGTTCCTGGTTGGAGGTGCCCGAGGTCACGGCCAGGCCGGCGCCGAACTGGAAGCTCTGCACTTCCATTTCGTCCTTGTGGCCTTCGATCTGGGTCTGGCCGGTGACGCCCGGCATCTTGAGGTAGATAGGCATTTTCGAGAATTCTTTCTTTCAGTCGGTATGTCGACGTTGATTGAGACGGTGCGGTGCGATCAGGCGGCGGCTGCCGGCAGGTCGGCCACCAGGCGGATCGAGGCCGAGAGTTCCTCGAGCTGGAAGTGCGGCTTCAGGAAGGCGATGGCGCGGTACGAGCCCGGCTTGCCCGGCACCTCGGTCACGTCCACGCGGGCCTGGCTCAGCGGGTACTTGGCCTTCATGGCCTGCGGCGCCGAGGGGCTCACCAGCACGTAGTTCGCGACCCAGTTGTTCAGGTGCTTCTGCATGTCGGCCTGCGTCTGGAAGCTGCCGATCTTGTCGCGCACGATCACCTTCAGGTAGTGGGCGAAGCGCGACGCGGCCAGGATGTAGGGCAGGCGTGCCGACACTGCCGCGTTGGCATTGGCCGCGTCCTTGTCGTACACCTTGGGCCTGTTGACGGTCTGGCCGCCGAAGAAGGCGGCGGTGTTCGAGCCCTTGGAGTTGACGATGGCGATGAAGCCCAGGTCGCTCAGTTCCTTCTCGCGGCGGTCGGTGATGGTCACTTCCGTCGGCGGCTTCAGGGCGATGTCGCCTTCGTCCGTCTTGTAGGCGTGGGCCACCATGCCGTCGACCTTGCCGCCGCCTTCCACGCCGCGGATGGCCGTGGTCCAGCCGTACAGCGAGTGCGCCTGCGTGATGCGAAGGCCGAGCTGGTAGGCCGCGTTGGCCCACAGGTACTTGCCGTGGTCGGTGCCGTCCACGTCTTCCTCGTAGTTGAAGTTCTCCACGGGGATGGTCTTGGCGCCGTAGGGCAGGCGGGCCGCGTAGCTGGGCAGCACCAGCGACACATAGCGCGAATCTTCCGAATCGCGGAAGCCGCGCCACGAGGCGAGCTCGGCGCTCTCGAAGGTCTTGGACAGGTCGCGCGGAACGCCCAGTTCGGTGAAAGACTTGAAGTCGAACAGGGCCGGGGCGGCGGCGGCGATGAAGGGCGCGTGCGCGGCGGCGGCCACGCGGGAGATGCGCTCCAGCAGGGCGATGTCCTGCGGATGGCGGCCGAAGTAGTAGTCGCCGATCAGCAGCGAGTAGGGATGGCCGCCGTAGGTGCCGTATTCCTCTTCGTAGATCTTCTTGAAGAGCACGCTGGTGTCGTGGTCGACGGCGCCTTCCAGGTCCTTCAGCAGGTCCTTCTTGCTCACGTTGAGCAGGCGCAGCTTGAGGTTGCTGCCGGTCTCGGTGCCGAACACCATGTCGTGCAGGCCGCGCCAGGAGGCTTCGAGGGCCTGGAACTCGGGGGCGTGCAGGATCGCGTTGAGCTGGTCGGTCAGCAGGCGGTCGATCTCGGCGACGCGCTCGTTGATCAGCGTGACCACGCCCTTGTCGGGGCTGGTCTTCATGCCTTCGTCGAGGATCTGCGAAGCCAGCTGGCCGATCAGCTTCTTCGCATAGGCGCCCTGCGAGGGCTCGGTCGTCATGTTGCCTTCGTAGACGATCTTGTCGAGCAGGCTCATGTCACTGGTCGTGACGGTGGTTGCTGCTGCGCTGCCGGCTTCGGCGGCTTTGGATTTGTTGGCCATCTCTATCACCATTCATGAAGTGCCGGACTGCGCCGCGAGGGGCAGCGGCCGGCGTGGTTGATCACGCTGCCGGTGCTTCGGCTTCGGAGGAGGTCTGGGCAGCGGCTTCCGCGGAAGCCGAAGCCGAGGCTTGTGCCGGTGCCACGTCGGCTTCCGCCTTGGCCTGGCTCTGGACCGTCTTGAGGTCTTCGCTGTTCTGCACCACGCGCTCGAGCAGGCCGTCGAGTTCGTCGTTGCCGTCGAGCTTGGCCAGCAGGTCGCGCAACTGCTGGCGCGCCTCGAGCAGCTTGGCCAGGCGTGGCACCTGGCTCACGATGGCTTCGGGATGGAAGTCGCCGAACTCCTTGAAGTTCAGTTCGATCTTCAGGTTGCCTTCGCCCTTCATGGTGTCGGGCACCGAGAGGTCCAGGCGCGGGGAGATGTTGCCCATCACGCCGTCGAAGTTGTCGCGGTCGATCTCGACGAAGCGGCGCTCCTTGAGCTTGGGCAGCGGCTGCGCGGGCTGGCCCGACAGGTCGGCCAGCAGGCCCACCACGAGCGGCAGCTCCTTCTTTTCGACTGCGTCACCGATCTCGACGTCATAGGTGATCTGGACGCGCGGAGGACGATTGCGTCCCACCCATTTTTGCAAGCTGTTCGACATTGTTCGCTCTCAGAAAAGGTTGAATTGACAAGAACACACGTTGGTGTCTTCGACGCTGCTGCGCCTTGTGGAAGCGCCCGCGCGGCCCGTTGCCGTTGCAGTCCCGGCATGCATTGAGACGAACGAAAGATACAAATCGAGATATCTGCTCACAATCCCCAGAATTGGGTAGGTACCCCATGAAGCGGGTAAAACCGCGCGAGAAAGCAAGCCATCGATCCGTAGAAAATCGTGTAATTGAGCGTTTTGTCACGCAATTGACGCGCAAAAGGCCGGCGTGGTAACGCAGACGCGCGCGAGCAAGCGCCTCCGGTCACGCGGATGACCAAGAAAGGCGAAGCGGAGGATGGCCGCGAACCGGCCGGGTTACGCGGAAAAGAGGGCTATTTGTAACAGCCGATGGAGGGTGCCGATGCGCGGCCGCGGGGCTCGCGCGCAGGGAAGACGCAGCTGCGTCTTCCTACAGTTCGATGAATGCCGAGGTGGCCTTGTTGAGTGCCAGCATGCCCTTGGCCGTGATCGATTCGACCTGGGCGAGCTGGCGGATCGCGCGCTCGTCGGGCGCACGCTCCGAAGGCGGGATGAATGCTGTCACCAACTCTGCCGCACGCAGCACGCGCAGCCTGTCGATGTCGGCCGGCGTGTGGATGACATATGGCAATTTCTGCTCGGCGATGACCCGAAGAAATTCCATGGACATGAGCCGTCTCCTTTTGGTTGAGGGCGTTTCGGACATTGTGCGCACAAACAATTAGCGTTGTCTAAACCCTGTGCCGTGCGTGCCTTTCCTCGCGTGTACCGAAGTGTTCCTTTCGCAAAGAGAAGGGGACGAAGGTGCCAGTTTGTTTCCGGCGACCTGCCGCAGGCCTGACCGGTGCGCAGGCTGGTCGATGCCTAGTTGATGGCCTGCACGGGCCACTCGGCGGTGTCCGGCATCACGATGTGCCAGCGCACCGGATCGATGCCTTCGAAGGTCGCGCGATAGCGCTCGGAAGTGCGGCCTTCGCCCGTCACGTCACGGATCACGATGCTGTCGATGCGCCGAGGATGCGAGCGAAACGTTTGCGCGTAGATCTCGGGATCGGCTTCGCCCGAATCGCCCACCAGCACGAAGCGTCGCTGCGGAAATTCCGCGAGCAGCCGGCCGATCACGCCGAGCTTGTGCGCGCGCGAATCGTCGTCGCCCGGAATGAGCGTGCGCCACGTCGTGCTCTCGCGCAGGTGCATGCTGCCCTGCGGGAAGTCCGCGTTGCGGATGAAGTCCGACAGCGCCGGATACAACTGTATGGGACTCGCCGAGAGATAGTGGAAGCGCGTGCCCGGCACCTTCGCCAGTGCGCGATACCAGCCCGCCATGCGAGGCGCCGCCTCGAAGCGGCGGGCGAAGGTGTTGAGCAGCATCTCGCGCCGCTCGCGCACCTGCGTGCGCTTGATGGTGTCGTCGATGTCCGAGATGACCGACACACCCTGCTCGGGCACCACGAGCGCGTGCCCCCTGAAGCGGTGCAGCAACTCGCCCGGACCGGTCACGCCGTGGAACTGCACCCACTCCTGCGGCGAGGGCGAAGTCGGCAGCAGCGGTGCGCGCGGCGTGTCGATCACGACGCGCAGGTTGCAGCGGCCATCCTTGCCCGATGGCGGCATCGTCACGCGCGTGCGCCCGCCTTCGAAATCGACGTCGATCACCTTGCCTTCCTCCGACTCCGCGTGGAAGAGCGCGGTGCGCTGGTTGAAGCGCAGGCGCGCCGCGGGTGAGAGCTTCTTCAGGCTGAGGCCCAGGTAGCGCGCGAAGGCCGCGTTGAGGCCCCAGCGGTTCTCGCGCTCGAAGATCCATGCGTGGATGTCGACCTCGATGCGGCCATCGATGGTGGGGCGCGCCGTGCCGGTCATGAAGAGCGCTTCCTCGTCGGGCTCCAGTGGCTCGGCCGCCTGCACAGCTCGCATCGGCGCGAGGCCCGCGAGAAGGACCGCGCCGGCGATCACCGAGCGGCGTCGCAAGCCGGGCGGAAGTGGCCGGTGCGCAACGCCTTCGCTCATGCCTGTTCGTCTATTTGTTCGCCGCGGCAGCGATGCGCTCGTAGGTCACGAAGCTGAAGCCCAGGCCGTCCTTGGCCGAGACATGCGATTCGCGCTGCGTCTCGCGCCAGGAGGCGGCATCGAGCTCGGGGGCGTATGCGTCGCCTTCGTACTCGCGGGCAACTTCCGTCACCACAGCGCGCTGGGCGAGCGGCGCGGCCTCTGCGTAGATCTGCGCGCCGCCGATGACCCAGACGGTATCGACCTCGGGCTGTTCGCAAAGAGCGAGCGCCTCCTGCAGGCTGCCCGCGCGCTGCGCGCCCTCGGCCTGCCAGTCGGCCTGCCGCGTGACAACGATGTTGCGCCGGCCCGGCAGCGGTCGGAAGCGCGGCGGCAGCGAGTCCCAGGTCTTGCGGCCCATGATCACCGGCGCGCCTGCGGTCTGCTGCTTGAAGTGCGCCATGTCCTCCGGGATGTGCCAGGGAATGGTGTTGTTCAAGCCGATCACGCCGTTGGCGGCGCGGGCGAAGATGATGTTGATGCGGGGCTTGCTCATACCGCCACAGGTGCCTTGATCGCCTCGTGATGCCGGTAGTCGAGCACTTCGAAGTCCTCGTACTGGTAGTCGAAGATCGACGCCGGCTTGCGCTTGATGTTCAGCGTGGGGTAGGGGTAGGGTGTGCGGCTGAGCTGCAACGCCACCTGTTCGGCGTGGTTGCTGTAGATGTGGCAGTCGCCGCCGGTCCAGATGAAGTCGCCCACGTCGAGGTCGCACTGCTGCGCGATCATGTGCGTGAGCAGCGCATAGCTCGCGATGTTGAAGGGCACGCCCAGGAAGATGTCGGCGCTGCGCTGGTAGAGCTGGCAGCTGAGCTTTCCGCGTTCGCCCTCGCCCTGCGGCGGCGCCACGTAGAACTGGAAGAAGGCATGGCAGGGCATGAGCGCCATCTTCGAGAGCTCTGCCACGTTCCATGCGCTCACGATGATGCGGCGCGAATCGGGGTTGGTCTTCAGCGTCTTGACGACTTCGGAAATCTGGTCGATGTGGCCGCCATCGGGGGTGGGCCAGCTGCGCCACTGCACGCCGTAAACGGGGCCGAGGTCGCCGTCCTCGCGCGCCCACTCGTCCCAGATGGTGACGCCGCGCTCCTTGAGCCAGTTGTTGTTGCTGGAGCCGGTGAGGAACCACAGCAGCTCCTGGATGATGGACTTCAGGTGCACCTTCTTGGTGGTCACCAGCGGGAAGCCCTCGTTCAGGTCGAAGCGCATCTGGTGGCCGAACACGCTCCTGGTGCCCGTGCCCGTGCGGTCGCTCTTGAAGACGCCATGGGTATCGACATGGCGCATGAAATCTTCGTACTGGGAGCGGACGGGGCGGGCGGGCGTGGAGGTCATGGACGAAAGGCTTCCGGGGGATCTGGCGGGAGGCTTCGAATTTTAAGTGCCCGGGCGTAGCATCGCCCGGATGAGCTCCGACCACCCCCACGACGACAGCGGTCACGACCACGGCCACCACCACGGCCACCACCACGGCCATGACCACGATCACGAACACAGCGAACTCGGCGAGATGGACCTGCGCGTGCGGGCGCTCGAGAGCGTGCTCTCGCAGAAGGGCTACATCGACCCGGCCGCGCTCGACGTGCTGATCGACACCTACCAGACCCGCATCGGCCCGCGCAACGGCGCGAGGGTCGTGGCGCGGGCCTGGGTCGATCCGGCCTTCCGGCAGTGGCTGCTGGCCGACGCCACAGCGGCGATTGCCTCGCTGGGCTACACCGGCCGCCAGGGCGAGCACATGGTGGCGGTGGAGAACACCGACGACACGCACCACATGGTGGTTTGCACGTTGTGCAGCTGCTACCCCTGGCCCGTGCTGGGCCTGCCGCCCACCTGGTACAAGAGCGCGCCGTATCGCTCCCGCGCGGTGAAGGACCCGCGCGGCGTGCTCGCCGACTTCGGCGTGACCCTGCCCGAGACCACGCGCATCCGCGTGTGGGATTCGACCGCCGAGGTGCGCTACCTCGTCATCCCCCAGCGGCCCGCCGGCACCGAGGGCCTGAGCGAAGAGCAACTCGCCGATCTGGTCTCGCGCGATTCGATGATCGGCACGCGGCTGGCCGGTGCGCCGGCCGAAGCAGGGAGTGCCGCATGAGCTACGCGACGAAGGCCGACCTGGGCGGCCAGCCGGGCTTCGGCAAGGTGGTGCCCGAGGCTGAAGGCGAACTCTTCCACGCCGCCTGGGAGCCGCGCGCGCTGGCGCTCGTGCTGGCCATGGGCGCGACAGGTTCCTGGAACATCGATGCAAGCCGCTGCGTGCGCGAGACGCTGCCCGACTACGGCGAGTTGAGCTACTACCGGATCTGGCTTGGCGCGCTGGAGCAGCTGATGCTGCAGCGCGGCCAGATCTTTCCCGACGAGATTGCGAGCGGTGAGATGAGCCATCCGGCCGCGCCCGTGGCCCGCGTGCTGCGCGCGGCCGACGTGCCGGCGGTGCTGGCCAAGGGCTCGCCCGCGCAGCGGCCGGCACCTGCGCCGGCACGCTTCGCCGCGGGCCAGGAGGTGCGCATGCGTCTCGGCAAGGTCGAGCATCACACGCGGCTGCCGGCCTATGTGCAGGGCAGGCGCGGCACCATCGTCCAGGTACACGGCGCGCACGTGTTCGCCGACACCAACGCGCAAGGGCTCGGCGAGCAGCCGCAGTGGCTCTACACGGTGGAGTTCGACGAGGCCGAACTGTGGGGCGAAGATGCGCCGCGCCAGAACCTCTCGGTGTCGGTCGATGCGTGGGAAAGCTATCTGGAGGCCGCTGCATGAGCGGCGAACGCATGCCCCTCGCGCCCGGCATGCCGCGCGATGCGCACGGGCCCGTGTTCAGCGCGCCGTGGGAGGCCCAGGCCTTCGCGATGACGCTGGCGCTGCACGAGCGCGGCCTCTTCACATGGCCCGAATGGGCCGAGGCGCTGGCCGCGCAGATCTCCGAAGCCCAGGCCGCGGGCGACCCCGACAACGGCCAGACCTACTACCTGCACTGGCTCGCCGCGCTAGAGAAGCTCGTGGCCAGCAAGGGCGCCAGCTCGGGCGACGAACTGGCCCGCTACCGGCATGCCTGGGAGCACGCGGCGGGCCGCACGCCGCATGGTCAGCCGATCGAGCTGCGCGGGGAAGACTTTCCCGGCTGAACTGTCTGTAGAGTGCGGGCGGCAAGGCGGGTGCGAGCCCGCCTTGCCTTTCCCGAACTTCCTTCAACAGAACGGACAACATGACGACTCACCCGCGCCATCCCGCATCGGCTTCTTCCGCTTCTTCGGCTTCTTCGGCCATGAAGTTCCCGGCACCCGCGCGCCGCCGCATGCTCGCCATCGCCCAGGGCACCGCGCTCGCATGCGCGCTCTTCGCCGGCAGCGCCATGGCGCAGAAGGCCCACCAGGGCGTGCTCGACGCGGCCACCCAGAGCAAGGACGGCGCGCTCAAGATGCTGGAGACCATGGTCAACATCGATTCGGGTTCGGCCGACACGGCGGGCCTGGCCAAGGTGCGCGAGCTGGCGGTGGAAGAGCTGCGCAAGCTCGGCGCGCGCATCGAGACCTTTCCGGCCGACCCGCATCCCGGCACCAACGTGGTGGCCACGCTGACGGGGCAGGGCAAGAAGAAGATCCTGATCCTGGCGCACATGGACACCGTCTTCAAGGAAGGCACGGCCGCGGCCAAGCCCTTCTACATCAAGGACGGCCGCGCCTACGGCCCCGGCGTGATGGACGACAAGGGCGGCGTGGTGGCCGGCCTGTACGCGCTGAAGATCCTGCAGCAGATCGGCTTCAAGGACTATGGGCAGATCACCTTCCTGCTCGACACCAACGAGGAGACCGGCTCCGTGGGCACCAGCGCGCTCATCGAGCGCGTGGCGAAGCAGCACGACGTGGCGCTGAACCTGGAGCCGGGCCGCCCGGCCGACGGCCTCGTGGTCGAGCGCAAGGGCTCGGCCACCGCGCTCGTCGAGGTGAAGGGGCTGGCGGCCCACGCGGGCGTGGCGCCCGAGGCCGGCCGCAACGCGGCGATGGAAGTGGCGCACCAGGTGCTGCAGCTGTCGAAGACGGCCGACGCGGCGAAGAAGACCACGGTCAACTTCACGGTGCTCACCGCCAACGGCCCGACCAACGTGATTCCCGCGACTGCGAGCGCCAAGGGTGACGTGCGCGCCGCCACGCCGGAGGAGCTCGACCGCGTCGAGAAGGACCTGGTGCGCATCTCGCAGAACAAGCTGATTCCCGAGACCGAGGTGCGCGTGCGCCTGATCCGCGGCCTGCCGCCGATGCCGCGCTCGCCCGCTTCCGACAGGCTGGTGAACATGGCCGAAGGCATCTACGCCGAGATCGGCAAGAAGCTCACCATCGAGAGCAGCGGCGGCGCAGCCGATGCGAGCCTGGTGGCGGGCGTCGGAGTGCCGGTGCTCGACGGCTTTGGCATCGTGGGCGGCGGCATCCACACGCCGGAGGAGTACGCGGAAGTCGAGAGCGTGGTGCCGCGGCTTTATCTGCTCTCGCGCATGCTGATGGACCTGTCCACCGGCAACTGAGTGCAATCGAAAGGGGCGCGGGCTTCCAGCTCAGCCGCGCTTCGGAATGCCCAGCCCCGCCACCACGGCGGGGCGCGCCACGAAGGCTTCGAGCGCGCGCGCGACGTTCGGGAAGTCCTTGAAGCCGACGAGGTCGCCCGCTTCGTAGAAGCCGATCAGGTTGCGGATCCACGGGAAGGTGGCGATGTCGGCGATGGTGTAGTCGCTGCCCATGATCCATGCGCGGCCGGCCAGGCGCTTGTCGAGCACGCCCAGCAGGCGCTTCGACTCGTTCACGTAGCGGTCGCGCGGACGCTTGTCTTCATAGTCCTTGCCGGCGAACTTGTTGAAGAAGCCGAGCTGGCCGAACATCGGGCCGATGCCGCCCATCTGGAACATCACCCACTGCAGGGTCTCGTAGCGGCCGGCGGCGTCCTGCGGAATGAACTTGCCGGTCTTCTCGGCCAGGTACATCAGGATCGCGCCCGATTCGAACAGCGCCAGCGGCTTGCCGCCGGGACCATCGGGGTCGAGGATGGCCGGGATCTTGTTGTTCGGGTTGAGCGACAGGAACTCCGGCGACATCTGGTCGCCGGTCTCGAAGCTCACCAGGTGCGGCTCGTAGGGCAGGCCGGTTTCCTCCAGCATGATCGACACCTTCACGCCGTTGGGCGTGGGCAGCGAGTACAGCTGCAGCCGCTCGGGGTGCTGCGCGGGCCACTTCTTCGTGATGGGGAAGCTCGAGAGATCGGTCATGAAAGGGTCCTTGGGGGAGAAGACTGCAAGCGCGGGATTCTGCCCGGGCCTGCGGCCGGGCGTGCGCGTGCGGTCTTGTCCTGCCGTCGGCCCTTGCGCGTCCCCCAAATCAGATGCCGAGCCAGTTCATCAGCGAAGCCTCGACATCGGCCGAGGGCTTGACGAAGCCCACGTAGCTCGATGCCGCCAGCGCGCGCTTGCCGGCGTCGGTCTGCGCCAGGCCCAGCAATGCGTCGCGCGCCGTGTTCACCGTGGCCGCGTCGAGCTTGCTGGAAGCCAGCCATTGCTTGATCGGCACCGCGCGCGATTCCGCGCAGATCTTGCCGCCGCCGTCCTTCCAGGTCTTGATCACGCCCGAAGCCGCGGTGGCGCCATAGGCCGCGAAGCCGTTCTGCACATAGAAGGGCACGGCCTCCTGGAAGCGCGTGTTCGTCACCTTCACCGTAGCCGGCCCCTGCAGGCCCTGCTCGCGCAGCATGGCGCGCGTGATCACCGAGGTGATGGAGTCGGCGTCGGGCATCACCAGCTGCTTGCCGGCCACGCTCTTCCAGTCGGAGATCGGCTGCTGCTCCTTGCACAGGAACGAAACCTTGTAGTCGGTGTAGCCGGTGGTCCAGGCGAAGGCCTTGTACTGTCCGCCCTTGATGGCGCCGAGCGCCACGTGCGAGGGATGCACGAAGGCCAGGTCGACCTGCTGCTGCTTCAGCGCCTCGCGCGTCCCGTTGTACGAATTGAGCACCTTGACCGTCACCGGCTGCTTCAACGCCTTGGAGAGCACCTCGGCGATCGGTTCGAAACGCGCCGTGACCTGCGCGTCGGACACGTCGTAGCTCACGCCTTCGCTGACACCGATCACGAAGGCATGCGCCGAGGCGCCGGCCGCGACAAGCGCGCCCGCGGCGAGGCGAGCGACGAGGCGAAGCGAGGGATGAAGGGGCAGGCGTTGCATGGCGAGGGCTTTCTTCGGAGGGTGGTAGTGAATTTTGTAACTAAATTATTACATTGATCCAGTCTGGTGCAACAGCCCCACGTATTCCATCGCACGCCGATGGCGGCAGATAGTAGGTTCGTGCTACGGCTTGCGCATTGACGCCGGTCAACGGGTGCACCCCTCGGAAGGCTGCCCGCCCGCCATCTATCGGAGGCGGAATACAAGGCGCGCCAGCTTTGTCCGACGCGACCGGAGCCCGGGGCCACGCAGACTCCTGCCGTCATCAACCGGAGGGACAAGAGATGAGAAGCCGCAGTCGACGAGGCCACCAGCAGCCACAGCCGCAATCCCAGCCCCAACCCTTGCGGGGAGAGCTATGGCTCGTGTTCGCCATGGCGGTGCTGATAGCAACCATTGCCCTCCTGCACCTGGCCGTGGAACGCGAGCGCGCCGGGGGCAGCTTCCAGTTCGATCTCCAGCAACTGATGTCCGAGGCGCCCGTCAAGAGCCCGGTGACGACGATGAGCCTGCAGCAGGAAATGCGTTGACGCCGGCGGAAAAAGCCCCGTACGGGAGGGACCTCAGGCCCGATGCCCCCCGACCGGATGCGACGCCACCTGATAGTTGTTGCGGCCCGCGCCCTTGGCCTGGTAGAGCATCTCGTCGGCCTGCCTGACGAGCGCGGCGGCCGTCGCGTCGCCGCCCTGGTAGAAGGCCACGCCGATGCTCGTCCTCACGAGGATCGTGCGCTCCTCCAGATCGAACGGCTGCTGCATGGCGTCGATCAGCCCGGAGGCCACCGAGATCGCGGCATCCGCGCCGGGCAGTCCTTCCATGATCACCGTGAACTCGTCCCCGCCCAGGCGCGCGCGGACGTCACCGGAGCGCAGCGCCTGCGACAGCCTGCCCGCGAAG
Source organism: Variovorax sp. 350MFTsu5.1 (assembly GCF_048302515.1). NCBI lineage: Bacteria > Pseudomonadati > Pseudomonadota > Betaproteobacteria > Burkholderiales > Comamonadaceae > Variovorax > Variovorax sp. 350MFTsu5.1. The sequence goes on from NZ_CP157620.1 coordinate 2,230,504, forward strand.
CCGCGCAGCAGCTCGTCTCCCACCTGATGCCCGAACTGGTCGTTGATCTTCTTGAATCCGTCGATGTCCAGGTACATCAGCGCCATCAGCGCGCCGGCACCCCGGGCGCGCTCCATCGCTTCGTCCAGGCGCGCCTCGAAGCCCGAGCGATTGGCGAGGCCGGTCAGGGGATCGACCTGCGCGAGAGTCACGAGGCGCTTCTCCTCGAGTTTCTGCCGAGTGATGTCGGTGATCACGGCATGGAAGCCGACGATGGTCTCGTCGTTGACCGCGGGCTGCGGGATGTACTGGGCCTCGTAGCAGTAGTAGCTGTCGCTCCTGGCGACCTCGCTCTGGAAGGTGACGGTTTCGCCGGCCAGTGCCGCGCGGATGTGCGGCTGCAGGGCCAGGTAGTCGGGCTCGCCCAGCAGCTCCTGCACGGTGTGCCCCTGGATCTGCTCGCGCGAGAGCCCGAAGCCGCGCTCGTAGGCCAGGTTGTTGAACCGGTAGCGCTCCTGCGCGTCGATGTAGGCCACGCGCATCGGCAGCGCATCGGCCACGGTGCGCAGGCGTGCCTCGCTTTCCTGCAGCGCCTCTTCCGCCTCGTGGTGCGCGGTGATGTCGCTGTCCAGCGTGTAGAGGCCGATCACCTCGCCGTGCTCGTCGCGCTCCGGCACCACCGTGGCCTGGACGTCGCGGCGTCCGCCGGGCGTCTTCAGCCTGCGCTCGTAGGTGACCTGCCTGCCGGCCAGAGCCGCGCGCAGGTGCGGCTCCATCTCGGCCCATGCCTCCTCGCCGTAGAACTTCCACAGGCCCATGCCCAGCAATTGCTCGGTGGGGATGCCGAACCAGTCCTGGTGGGCCTTGTTGACGAACCGGAACCGCAGGTCGCGATCGAGGTAGGAGATCAGCGCCGGCAGGTGGTCCGTCACCATGCGCAGGCGATGCTCGCTGTCGCGCAGCGCCCGTTCCGCGGCCTTGGCCGCGGAGATGTCGCGCATCAGTCCGGAGAAGTACTCCACCTTGCCGTGCTTGTCGCGATGCGCGATCACCATGTGGCTCGCCGGGAACGCCTCGCGCCTGGCGTCCCACACCATCGACTCGCCCACCCAGATGCCCGCGCGCACGGCGGTGGGCACGATCTCCGTGGCGAGCCTTTCCATGGTCTCCGGCGGGTTGAAGTCGGCCACGCTGAACTGCTCGATCGGCGCGTCGAGCGCCAGGCCCGTGCGCAGCCGCGCCGCAGGGTTCATGTAGATGAGCCGCCCCTTCGCGTCCAGCTGGACGATGTAGTCGGTCGTCATGTCGAAGATGGCGGTCAGCGTGCGCAGCGCCTGCTCGGCCCGGGTGCGCTCGGTGATGTCGGTCACCGTGCCCACATGGCCGAGCACGCGGCCGTCCGCCGCGAGCACCGGCCGGCTCCTCAACGCAACCAGCACGCGGGTGCCGTCCCTGCGATGGAGCCGGCGCGTGACCGCCACCGGCGTAGCCGAGTTGGCAAGGCGCGCCCACTCCTGGCGAACCGTCTCGCGGATCTCCTCGCGCACCAGCGTGAGCCAGCCCGCCGCCGCATCCTTGCGCGCGAGGCCGTGGATCGCCAGGTACTCGTCGTTCACGTAGGTCATGCGGCCTTCGCTGTCGCAGCGGAAGAGGCCCACCGGCGAAGCGTCGGTGACCGCGGCCATCTCGAGCCGCTGTTCGCGCAGCTCGGCCATCAGCGCGTCGAACTCGCGCGCGAGGTCTCCGCGCTCGTCGTTGGCGACGACATCGAGGCCGACCTGGCTGTCGGGCGAGCGGCGCAGGGTGCGGATCGCGCCGCTCAACGCTTCCAGGGGGCGCATCACCCATGTAGTGCCCACCCAGACCAGGAGCGCGCAGCCCAGGCCGAGCCAGAGCAACTGCAGCACCAGGTTGCGCCGCACCTGTTCCAGCGGCGCGTAGGCGATGGCGGCGGGCACGACCAGGCGCAGCTCCCAGCCGGCGGCGGGAATGAGTGCATGAGTGGCCACGTCCCGGCCGATGCCGTCGCCGGAGGCGAGGGCGCTCGCGGGCTTGAGCAGCAGGTTCGCATCGGGGTGCATGACGATCTGCGGGGAGGGGCCGCGCGTGACGATCACGTAGTGGCCGCCCCGGCCGACGGTGGCGCGGCTGAGATCGCCGAGCACGTTGGCGCGCTGCAGGTTCAGCGCCGCGCCCAGCACGCCCGCGAGGCGGCCGTCCGTTCCGTCCACGGGCACGGCCATGATGACCGCCGGCTGCCGCGCGCTCCTGGTGAGAAGGGGCGCCGAGATCGTGGGCTGGCCCGTGTCGCGCACGCGGCGGAAGTAGTCGCGGTCGGCAATGCTCGAAGGCCGCTCGGCGGGAGGGTTGATCGCCACGATGGCGCCGTCGGGCGTGGCCAGCGCGGCGTTGTCGAACATCGTGCGCAGGTCCTGGTCCCTGAGAAAGCGCTGCTGTGCCGCGGGGTCCGCGAAGCCCTGCGCGCCGAGTTCGCGGGCCGCGCGCGCCAGGGCCGACAGATGGATGCCGAGCTTGTAGTCGAGGTCGGCAGCGGCGCTGTCGGTCAGCGCCTGCTGCTGCTCGCGCATCAGTTCGATGTACTCGCTGGACAGGCTGCGGTATTGCCACCCGCCCGTCACGCCGACCAGCACGAGCACCAGTGACGTGATCAGCAGTGCCGTCTTCGTTCTCAGCTTGAGCCGCACTCGCTTTCCTCCGCCACCACGGGGTGGCCGTGACTGCATGAGTCGATGATAGCAACGGGGTTTTTCTCTCGACCGCACGAGCAATGCCCTTGCGCCTGTAGGCATGGCGCTGAGGCGCAACGGTTCCTTTCACCCGCGATGGACAATGAATCGGGCGCGGATGCCCCTGTGCGAAGGCCATCGTTAGGTCGAAGGTACAGGTGTCATCGCGATCCTTCCTGCGAATGAAGACAAATGGATCTACGGATGACGGAAGAACATGCGGTAGTGATTGTCGGAGCGGGCCCGACGGGCCTGGTGCTGGCGGGTGAACTGGCTCTGGCGGGCATCGATGTCGCCATCGTCGAGCGCCGGCCGGACCAGGAGCTTGCCGGCTCGCGCGCCGGCGGCCTGAGTTCACGCACGCTGGAGGTGTTCGACCAGCGCGGGATCGTGGACCGGTTCCTCGCGCAGGGACAGGTGGCGCAGGTCACGGGGTTCGCGGTCACGCGCCTGGACATCAGCGACTTTCCGACCCGGCACAACTACGGGCTGGCGCTGAGGCAGAAGCACATCGAGCGCATCCTCGCGGGCTGGATCGACGAGCTCGCGGTGCCGGTCCATCGCGGCCGCGAGCTGAAGGGCTTCGTGCAGGACGATGCGGGCGTGACCATCGAGCTGTCCGGCGGCGAGACGCTGCGCGCGGGCTACCTGGTGGGCTGCGACGGCGGGCGCAGCCTGGTGCGCAAGACCGCGGGCATCGAGTTTCCGGGGTGGGACGCGACCACCAGCAGCATCCTCGCCGAGGTCGAGATGGCCGAGGAGCCGCCGCTGGGCGTGCACCGCACCGCGCGGGGCGTGCATGCCTTCAGCAGGGAGCAGTACGAGATCCGCGACGGCAGGATCATCTTCGCCAGGGAAGGTCCTGTCGGCGTGATGGTGACCGAGAAGACCGCGGGCGCCACGAGCGAACCCACGCTGGACGAGCTGAAGGAACTGCTCGTCGAGGCCTGTGGAACGGACTATGGAATCCGGCGCCTGAACTGGATCTCGAGGTTCACCGACATGTCGCGCCAGGCCGCGGCCTACCGCAAGGGCCGGGTGCTCCTGGCCGGCGACGCCGCGCACGTGCATTCCCCGGTGGGCGGGCAGGGCCTCAACACGGGCGTGCAGGACGCGATGAACCTCGGCTGGAAGCTGGCTCAGGTGGTCAAGGGCGTCTCCCCCGAAGGCCTGCTCGACACCTATCACGCCGAGCGGCATCCGGTGGCGGCTCGCGTGCTGCGCACGACGATGGCGCAGGTCGCGCTGCAGCGCACGGACGATCGCACCGAGGCTTTGCGTGAAATCATGTCGGAGCTTCTCGGCATGGAAGAGCCCCGCAGGCGGATCGCGGCGGAGATGTCGGGGCTCGCCATCCGCTACGACCTGGGCGAGGGACACCCGTTGCTCGGTCGCCGCATGCCGGATCTCGACGTGCTCACCGCCGATGGCCCCGTGCGCGTGTTCGCGCTGCTGCGGGATGCGCGGCCGCTGCTGCTGGATTTCGGCGCGCCAGGCCGCTTCGATGTCTCGCCGTGGGCTGGCCGCATCAAGCTGGTCAATGGCAGATGCGACGACCCGTGGGAGCTGCCCGCGCTCGGAGCGGTCGCGGCGCCGGCCGCGGTGCTGGTCAGGCCCGATGGCTATGTGGCTTGGGCGAGCGATGGCGCATCGGATGGTCTCCAGCAGGCGATGAACAGGTGGTTCGGCGCCTGAGCGCAGCCGCCTTGCTCAGCGTGACGCAGTCACATCCTTGCCCGGTCGCGCCGCCATGTAGCCGAGCGTGCTGCCCACCAGCGCACGCACGCCGATGCGCAGGGCCTTCTCGTCGATGACGAACTCGGGCGAATGATTGGGCGCGCCGGGCTTGTCGCCGAACGGGGATGCGTTGAGGTTCCAGAACACCACCGGCAGGTTCCTGCCGAAGGCGCCGAAGTCTTCCGAGGCCATGCGCGGGCCGATCTCGCGGGCCTGCGCGTTGGGGCCCGCCGCGGCTTCGAGGCTCTTCACCACCGTCTGGGTCGCCTCGGGGTCGCTCACCAGCACCTCGTAGCCGGTGTCGATGTCCACCTTGGCCGTCAGGCCGTACTGCTCGGCGATCTTCTGGGCCTTCAGGCGGATGTTCTCGTGCGCCACCTTCTGATTCCTGGCCGACAGCGAGCGCACCGTGCCGGCGAGCTCCGCCGTCTCGGGCAGGATGTTCGCGCGGTTGCCGCTTTGCAGCATGCCCACGGTGACCACGGTGGGGCCGTCGAGCGGATCGATGCGCTGGCTCACGATGTTCTGCAGCGCCAGCACGATCTCGGCCGCCGCCAGCGTCGGGTCTTTCGCGGTCCAGGGCGAGGAGCCGTGGCCGCCCTGGCCCTTCAGCGAGATCTTGAACATGTCGCCGCTGGCCATCAGGGCGCCGCGCCGGTAGCCGATGCCCACCGCGCCGCTGGCGTTGATGTGCTGTCCCATCACCACGTCGACCTTCGGGTTGTCGAGCACGCCCGCCTGCACCATCGCCGAGGCACCGCTCGGCACCGGCCCCGGGCCCAGTTCCTCGGCCGGCTGGAACAGGAAGACCACCGTGCCGGGCAGGTCGGCACGCATCTCCGACAACGCCTGCGCCGCGCCAAGCAGCATCGCGACGTGCGTGTCGTGGCCGCAGACGTGCGCTACGGGTACCTCCTTGCCGAGCCAGTCGCCCTTGGCGAGCGACTTGAAGGGAAGGTCGTTGCGCTCCTCCACCGGCAGCGCGTCCATGTCGGCGCGAAGGGCCACCACCGGCCCCGGCTTGCCGCCGCGCAGCACGGCCTTGATGCCTGTCCTTGCAACGCCGGTCTGCACCTGGATGCCCGGCATCTTGCGCAGCGCCTCGGCCACGTACGCGGCCGTGCGCACCTCCTGGAACGAGAGCTCGGGGTTCTGGTGGATATGGCGGCGCCACGCGATCACCTGCGCCTCGGTGGCGTCCGCCAGCGACAGCCCGCGCTGCTGCAGTTCGGAGGGTGCCGCCGGGCCGTTGCCCTGGGCGACGGCATTCAGGTTGAACAGGCAGGCCGTGGCGAGTGCGGCAAGGAGATGCAGTTGCTTCATGCTGGTGCTCGAAAGGTTCGAAGGAGGAGGAGGGGGCAGTCGTCGGTCGGCGCGAAGTTAATGGACCGGGGGATAGAAGAAAAGACAAAAATCTCCATCCGGCGATCAAACTTCTCGATCACCTTCCCGTGTACTCCGTACCCCGATGAGCTCCACGATGAACCTGCGACACCTGGAAATCTTCCGTCTCGTGGCCGAGGCCGGCGGCATCCGCGCCGCGGCCCGCAATGCCGCGCTGACGCAGCCGGCCATGACCTATGCGATCCGCGAGCTGGAGCGATCCATCGGCGCGCCCGTGCTGGTGCGCAGCGCCAGGGGCATCGTTCCCACGGAGATCGGCCAGGTCCTGCTGCGGCGCGCCGCCGTGCTCTTCGACGAAATCCGCCGCACGGAAAGCGAGATCGCGCAATTGCGCGACGGCGGCGGCCACCTGCGCGCCGCCTTCAGCTCGCTCGCGGCGGCGCGGTTGCTGCCGCGGGCGTTGCTGGCCTTTCGTGCGCGCTGCCCCGGCGTTTCGCTGGAACTGGTGGAGATCACGAGCGCCGAGGCCACCGGCCTTCGGGCAGGCCACGACCTCGCTGTGCTCAGCGACCTGGAAGGCGCGGCCGTGCAGGACGGCCTGACGAGCGAGGTGCTGCTGCAAGCCCCGCTGGCCGCCATCGCCCGCGCGGGGCATCCGATGGCGCGCGTGCGCACCATCGAGCGGCTGCAGGACGCGCTGTGGGCCGTGCCGCCCTACGGCGTGCGGGCGCTGGGCCAGGCCGGGCTGGCGGCGCCGCGCAACATCGTGGTGTGCCAGTCGGTCCAGTTCGGCCTTTCGCTGGTTCGCAATGCCGACGCGCTGACCCTGGCCGCCGCTTCGCTGGCGGACGACCCCGTCGCCGCCCGCGGGCTGGTCCGCCTGCCACTGGCCGCACCGCTGCCGCGCGTGCAGGTGTCGGTGTGCCTGCCCGCCGGCTCCGGGCCTACGCCGGCGGCGCAGGCCTTCGTCGAATGTCTGCGCGATGCCGCCGCGGGCCAGCGGGATCGTCTGCCTGCGAAGCCGGCTTCGCGGCAGAAAGGGCGGACGGTGAAGTGATTGCTGCGTTGCAGCCTTGGAGGCCAGCGTGCGGGCAAACCCTGCTCACCAGGGCTTCCACCAGGGCCGCTTTCCCTGCCGGTGCTCGAGCGACCGCAGGTCCAGCGTGTCGTAGTCGGCATGGTGGTGGACGCCGGCGCGCCGGCGCAGTTCGGCCTCCAGCTGATGGGCGATGCCGCGGGCGTGCAGCTCGCCTTGCAGCGCCCGCCGACGCCACTCGGCGGCCTGCGCGCCCAGCTCTTCATCGGGCAGCGTCTCTGTCTCGATCATGGTTCGCCTGGTGAAAAAGGGTCCGGGGGCTTCATTGAAGACAACGCGCCCCGTGGCTTCCCGAGCCTACGGGTTTGCCGCATGTCTTCATCGCCAGAACATGGGATGCGGGAGCGTCCCCAATGTGGGGCTCCGATCCCTGAATCGGGGCTGCTTCGCGGGTTGCGCACCACCTTTGTCGTTCTGATCGGGTGCATGAGTCTTGTATACCACTGGCACGGTTCGTGCGGCTTGGGGCAGGCGCGGCCGGGCCCGGCCGCGCGCTCGACATCAAACCCACAACCACTCGTCATCGTTCAGGCATCATGAAATTCGGCAGATTGCAATTCGTTCTGGGGCTGGCGCTCAGCGGCCTCATGGCAACCGGTGCGGTTCATGCGCAGAGCGCGCTGGACACCATCCTCAAGAACAGGAAGATCGCGATCGCGGTCCCTCCCGATTTCCCGCCCTACGGCTCGATGGACCGCGACTTCAAGATGCATGGCCTGGACATCGACATGGCCAACTACATCGGCGCGAAGCTCGGCGTGGAGGTCGACCTGATCCCCGTGACCAGCGCCAACCGCATTCCGACCCTGCAGAAGAAGAAGGCCGCGCTGGTCATCGCCACCCTGGGCAAGAACCCGGACCGCGAGAAGCAGATCGACTTCACCGCTGCGTACTCGCCGTTCTATCAAGCCATCTTCGGCGCGAAGACCGTGAACATCAGGAGCTTCGCCGACCTGTCCGGCAAGTCGATCGCGGTCACGCGCGGCTCGGTCGAGGACCAGGAGCTCAACAAGGTCGCGCCTTCGGGCACCGACATCCGCCGCTTCGACGACAACACCCGCACCGTCTCGGCCTTCGTTTCCGGGCAGGTGCAGCTGATCGCCACGGGGGCATCGGTCGCAAACACCATCATGGTCGGCAACCCGGCGCTGGGCACCACCTACAAGCTGCTGCTGAAGGAGAGCCCCAATTACATCGGCGTGGCCAAGGGCGAGGACGCGTTGCGCCAGAAGGTCAACGCCATCCTCGACGAGGCGAAGAAGAGCGGCGAACTCGACCGGCTGTCCATGAAGTGGCTGGAGCGCCCGGCCGGAGACCTGCCGCAGTAGATCCCCGAGACAGGAAACGCCAGGCCGATGCTCAGTGCCCGGCCGCCTCGACGATCACCCTGGTGACCGCCTCGGGCTGGGAGGTCATCACGACGTGCGAGGCGCCCTTGACCACCACCGTCTTGCGCGCGTTGGCGCGCTGCGCCATGAAGGCCAGCGCAGCCGGCGGAATGTTCTTGTCGCGATCGCCGTACACGAACCATGACGGCACCGACTTCCACGCCGGAGCCTGCGCCGCCTCGTTCAGCGCCGCCTCGGCGATGGGGCGCTGGCCCACGGCCATCAGGCGCGCCTTGGCCAGCGGAACGTCGGCCGCGAACTGCGCGGGAAACTTGTCCTGCTGGATGTAGAGGTCCTTGCCGCCGTCGGCGAGCGGCACCGCCGGTGCCAGCGTGGGCCCGAGCGTGCTGCCGGGGAACTTGCCCGTGAGGCCGAGCGCCGTTTCGCCCGCCTCGGGCGCGAAGGCCGCCACATAGACCAGCGCCTTCACGTTCGCCTTGCCGTTCGCGGCCGACGAGATGACCGAGCCGCCGTACGAATGCCCGACGAGCACGACCGGCCCCTTGACCGAGTCGACGACGCTGGCGACGTAGGCCGCGTCGAACGAAGGCCCGCGCAGCGGATTGGCGGCGGAGATCACGGCGTAGTGCCGTGCCTGCAGGCGCTGCACCACGCCGTCCCAGCTCGATGAGTCGGCGAAGGCACCGTGCACGAGAACGATCGTGGGCCTGGGGGAGGGCGCCGCATCCGCCGGCTGCGCGAACGAGTGCAGGGGCGCCAGCGCTGCCAGGCCGAGCGCCTGGGCCATCAGGGTCGCGGCGAGACGGCGAGAGAACTTCTTCATGACGATTCTTCCTTTTGGACTTGGGTGAAACAGGATCGGCCCGGTGCCGACGGCGCTGAATCTATGGGCGATGCGGGGCAAGTACGGCCCGGTCTGTATGCCTCTGTGTCCGGGGCGCGTGCAGTGACATTACTTTTCAAGCCGGGTGGCCGGAACAGCGCCGGTACACCCCGGTTCGGGGCGGCGCATGCCCGCGCCTAACAACGCCTAACACCAGCCAACGCACGCAGCGCCAATCTCGCGACCGGCGAGGTTCCAATGGCATCCGCGCACGAATGCGCCCGAAGACGGGGAGAGAAAAACGAGCAATGGCGGGCTGTGCCCGCGCCCCACGCATTCCGCGGCCCGAGCGGCCGCAAGAGGCCCACATCCATGCAGCAACACCAGGAACTCAGCGGACCCGAAGAGGCGGACGCAGCCGTGCCGGACGCCCCCGTTGTCGCGCAGCACGGGGCCTCGTCGGTGCGGTACCGGGACTTTCGCGAACTCGGCGCGGGCACGCCGCGCCTGGAGCGCGCACGCGCGCACGGCGTGGCTTCTTCGCTCGTGGCCGGGCGCGGCCAGACCACGCCGGCCACCGCCGCGCTGCTTCAACGGGAGTACGCGCTGCGCCACATGCTTCGCGACGAATGGGCCGCCGTGCCGGTCGCGCTGGTGCCGCATGGCGAGAGCTTCCTGCTGATCCTGAAGGACCCCGGCGGCGAGCCGCTTCGCCGCGGTGGCGCTCCTTGCTCCGACGTGGGCGCCTTCCTCGCGCTCGCGCTGCGCCTCGCCACCGCCGTAGGCGCGATGCACGAGGCCGGCGTTCTGCATCGCGCGCTCACGCCCGATCGCATGCTGCTCGGCGAGGACGGGCGGGCCTGCCTCACCGGCTTCGGCCAGGCCGCCGCCATCGGCGACGCCGGCAGCAAGGCTGCGGGCGACGACCAGCTTTCCTGGGATGAGGACAGCTTCAACTACATGGCGCCGGAACTCGGCGCACGCATGAACCTGCGCGTGGATGCGCGCGCCGACCTCTACGCGCTCGGCTGCATCCTCTACGAGCTGATGACCGGCAGGCTTCCCTTCGAGGGCGCCGATGCCGTCGCGCGCGTGCACGCCCACGCGAGCCGGATCGCCCGCGCGCCCGCAGAGCTGGTGCCGCAGCTTCCGCCGCAGCTCTCGCTGCTGGTCATGAAGCTGCTGGAGAAGACGCCCGAACACCGGTACACGGACGCCGCCGGCGTGCTGGCGGACCTGCGGCGCTGCGAGACCCTGCTGCGCCAGCACGGGCGCATTCCCCTGTTCGCGCTGGATGCCCATTCGGCCCTGCGCAAGCCCGGCGGCGCGGGCCTCGTGCTGGGACGCGACGCAGAACTGCAGGCACTGTTCGCGCTCTACCGCGAGGTCGCGGACAGCGCCCGCATGCGCGCGGCCTGGGTCTCGGGCCCCTCGGGCATCGGCAAGTCGACGCTGCTGCGCGAGGCCGTGGCGCGCATGCAGCGCTCGGGCGCACCGCTGCTGGCCGCGGCCAAGAGCGAGGAAGGGCGCCGCGGCAAGCCGTATGCGCTGCTGGTGGAGGTGCTCGATCCGCTGCTTCGGCACGTGGTCGGCTGCGCCAACGAGGAATTCGCGGTCTGGCGCAACCGCATCGCGGCCGCCGCGAAGCCGGTGGAGCGGACCCTTGCGGGCCTGCTGCCGGCGCTGGGCGTCATCCTCGGCCTGCAGTCCGGGCAGCCCGTGCCCGCCGCTCCGGAGGCGGCCCCCGCGCTCGAGCGCGAGCGCGTGCTGCAGGGCATGGCGCGGCTGATCGCCTGTTTCGCCGTGCCCGCGCGTCCGCTCGTGATGCTGCTCGACGACCTGCAATGGGCCGATGTCGAAACCCTGCAGGTGATCGAGCGACTTCTGCATCAGCACGACGATGCCGCGCTGCTGCTCGTCGGAACCTTCCGCGACAGCGGAGTGGATGCCGATCATCCGCTGCGCGCCGGCCGGCTCGCCGAGGTGCCGCAGGCCCTGCGCATCGAGCTCGGCCCGCTGGACGAGAGCGCCTTGCGCGAGATGATCGCGCTCACGCTGCAGCAGGACGCGAGCGCCGTCGGCGAGCTTGCCGAGCTCATCGGCCGGAAGACGCAGCGCAATCCGCTCTTCGCCCGGCACCTTCTCCATCTGCTGGCCGACGACGGACTGCTCGCCTACGACGCCGAGACCGCCTCGTGGCGCTGGAGCCTCGAACAGCTCGCTTCCCACCCCGGTGCCGACACCGTCGGCGACCTGATGGCGCGCCGTTTCGAGCAACTGCCCGCGGCGGCGCAGGCCGTCCTGCGCGTGATGGCCTGCCTCGGCCACCGGAGTTCGGGCGAAGCGCTCGCGCTCGCGATGGACGTGCAGCCCGGCACCGAAGCGGCCAGGCGCCTGCAGGCGGCGCTCGACGATGCGCGCGAGGCAGGCAGCATCCAGCGCGACGGCGAGGACTGGGTCTTCTGGCACGACCGCATCCGCGAGGCCGCCTACGGCTCGATCCCGCCGGCGGAGCGGCCGCGCATGCACCTGTGGATCGTGCGGCGCCAGCTGCGGCAGGCGCCCGATCCCGCGCGGGTGTTCTCGCTCGCCGCGCAGGCCAGCCTCGCACGCCTGGCCGTCGAGGCACCGCAGGAGCGGCGCGAGTTCGCGCGGCTCAACCTGGAGGCCGGCCGCCAGGCGAAGGCCGCGACCGCCCACCATTCGGCGCTCGGCTTCTTCCGCGCCGCGCTCGCCTTCCTCGGCGAGGACGACGCCAGCGAGGACGGCCTGCATGCGCGCGCGCTCTGCGGCGAGGCCGAGTTCATGACCGGGGCGCTGGAAGCCGCCGAGGCCCGCCTCGCGGCACTGGAGGAGATCGCGGGAGACGGCATCTTCGGCGCCGATCTCGCGCGCCTGCGCGCGGCGCTGTACACCACGCTCGGCAACTTCGACCGCGCGCTGGACGTGGGGCTGGCCTTCCTGCGCAAGTCGGGCATCGACATGCCGAGGCGGCCCGACGCCGCGGCCGTCGACCGGGAGCACGCGGTGCTGCAGGCATGGATCGACCAGCACGGCATCGGGGCGCTGCGCCGGCTGCCCGTCGTGGCCGACCCGCTGCGCCGGGCGATCACCGACATCTTCGCGGACCTCATCCCGCCGGCGCTCTACACCGACCAGGACCTGGTCGACCTGATCCTCTTGCGCATGATCGGTCTCAACATCGCGCAGGGCCATTCCGACGCGTCGGCGGACGGCTACGTCTGCATGACGCAGGTCTTCGGCGTGCGCTACGGCAACTACGCCGCCGCGCGGGAGTTCGGCGCGCTCGCGCTGCACCTGGTCGACGAGCGCGGGCTCGCCCAATACCGGGGCCGGGTCTACATGACCTTCGGCACCATGGTGGTCCCGTGGACGCAGCCGGCGCGCGCGGCGCGCGACTACATCCGGCGCGCCTACGACGTGGCGGTTGCGAGCGGCGACCACACCTTCGCGATCTACTGCGGGCGCAACCAGGCGACGGGAATGCTCTTCGCGGGCGAGTACCTCGGCGACGTGCGGGATACGGTCGAGCGCGGGCTGGCCGTTGCACGCGACGCGAATTTCCAGCTCGTGATCGAGGCGCTGCTGGCCCAGAAGGTGCTGCTGGCGCAGCTGCAGGACGGCACCGCCGGCGATGCCGACGAGCAGCCGAGCCCGCCGCGGGAAGGCCAACCCGCCACGCTCGTCGATTTCGCCTGCTGGGTCTACAGGCTGCAGGCGGCGCTCCTCGGCGGCAGGCTCGCCGAAGCGATCGAGGCGCGCCATCGGGCCGAGGCCTGCGCCTCATCGGGCCGGACCTTCGCCGAGAGCGGCGACCTGCCGTTCTACGGCGCGCTGGCCTTGCTCGCGCTTCCCGGGCGCGATGCGTTCCAGCAGGCGGCGCTGCAGCGTGACGTGAAGCAGCTGCAGGCCTGGAGCCAGGCCTGCCCGGCCAACTTCCTGGCCCGCTTCCAGCTGGTGCGCGCGGAGATGTGCCGCATCGACGGCGATCCGCTCGCCGCCGTGCAGGCCTATGCGCGGGCGGTGTCGCACGCGCGGCGCCACGGTTTCACCCAGGTCGAGGCGCTGGCGGCCGAGCTTGCCGCGGCCTTCCATGCCGGACGCGGCGACGACCTGTCGGCGCACGGCAACCTGCGCCACGCACGCGGCGCATGGCAGCGCTGGGGCGCCACGGCCAAGGTGCGCCAGCTGCAGGCTTCGCACCCGGGTCTCTTCGAGATCGAGGACCCGGCGCCGAACACGCGGCGGATGCAGGGGCTCGATGCGCAGGCCGTCCTGCGCATCTCCACGGCGCTGGCCGGCGAGATCGTTCCGGTGCGCCTGGTCGAGACGCTGCTTCGCACCGCGCTCGAGAACGCCGGTGCGGAGTCCGGCACGCTGGCGCTGTTCCGGCAGGAGGTGTGGCAGGTTCGTGCCCAGGCGCGGGTGCGCGACGGCGCCGTCGTGCTCACGCAGGAGGGCGTCGCCTTCGATGCAGGGGCACTGCCTGTCTCCATCGTCCAGGCGGTGGCGCGCACCCAGCAGCACATCGTGGTGGACGACGCGCGCGAGAGCGCCTCGCTCGCGCAGGACGACTACATCCGACGCCGGCGTCCGCGCTCGATTCTTTGCGTGCCGCTGATGCGCCACGCCATGCTCGTGGGCGTGCTCTATCTGGAGAACAACCTGGCCTCCCACGTGTTCACGCCCGCCAAGGCCGAGGTGCTGGAGGTGATCGCCTCGCAGGCGGCCTTCGCGCTGGAGAACGCACGGCTGTACGAGGAACTGATCGACCAGAACCAGCAGCGCGCGCGGGCCGAGGAGCAGCTGCGCAGCACGCTCACCGAGCTCGAGCGCGCGACCCGCCTGAAGGCGATGGGCGAGCTGGTGGCTTCCATCGTGCACGAGGTGGGCCAGCCGATCGCCGCGGTCGACACCTCGGCCAGCGCCGCACTGCGCTGGCTGGACCGCAGCCCGCCCGACATAGGCGAGGCCCGCGAGATGCTCACGCACATCAGCAGGAGCGCGCTGCGCGCGCGCACCATCATCCAGGGCCTTCGCGCCAAGGCGCGCAACGCGGAGCCGCAGTTCGCCGCCTTCGATCTCGGCGAAGCCCTGAGCGAGGCGGCCACGCTGGTCGCCGGCGCGCTCGACACCATGGGCGTCACGCTGGAGACGAAGGGCCTGGAGGCACCACTGGCCGTGCATGGCGACCGCGTGCAGCTGCAGCAGGTGGCGGTCAACCTGCTGATGAACGGCGCCGAGTCGATGGCTGGCCTGCCGCCCGGCCCGCGGCCGCTGTCGATGGCCTGCGTGCACGACGGCGGGCATGTGAGCATCGTGGTGGAAGACGCCGGACCGGGCGTCGGCCCCGAGGCGGCGCAGCATCTGCTCAAGCCGCTGTTCACCACCAAGTCCAACGGCATGGGCATGGGGCTGGCGATCTGCAAGTCGATCCTCGACGCGCACGGCGGCACTCTGGAGCTGCAGCAGCGCGAGCCCACGGGCATGCGCGCCGTCTTCAGCCTGCCGCTTCCGGGCACCGGCGGCCGCTGAAGGGGCCGTCGCCCCCGAAGCCTTCAACAACGTCTCCGTCCATGCCTCCTTCCGATCCGACTCCGGCAACTCCTCGCTGCGTGTTCATCGTCGATGACGACGAGCTCGTTCGCAATGCGCTGTGCAGCCTGCTGCGCTCCATCGACCTGGCGGTGCACGCCTTCGCCACGACCGAGGAGTTCCTCGCCGCGCCGCGCTCCGGCGGGCCCTCCTGCCTGGTGCTGGACGTGCGCCTGCGCGGCCAGAGCGGGCTGGCCTTCCAGCAGGCCCTGCTGGAGCGCGGCGAGCCCCACATGCCGATCGTGTTCATGACCGGCCACGGCGACATCGCCATGACCGTGAAGGCGATGAAGGCCGGGGCGGTGGACTTCCTGGCGAAGCCTTTCCGCGACCAGGACATGATCGACGCGGTCATCGCCGCGCTGGAGCGCGATGCGCGGCGCCTGGAGAGCGCACGGCTGCTGCAGGCGGCGCGCGCCTGCTGGGATTCGCTCACGCCGCGCGAGTGCGAGGTGGTGCAGCACGTGGCCGGCGGCCTGATGAACAAGCAGATCGCCGATCGCATGGGCATCGCGGAGATCACGGCCAAGATCCATCGCGGCCAGGCGATGCGCAAGATGAACGTGCGCTCGGTCGCCGAGCTGGTGCGCAAGATGGAGGCGCTGGGTGTGGTGGAGGGCGCCTGCTGAGGCGAAGCCATACCTACGGATGATGGCGCCGCGCGCTGGTGCCGCTATCCTGCAATCCTGGGCAGGGGCGGGAATGTTCCTGCGCCTTCACCGGAAACCCCCGGGGTAGAGAACGGGCTTCCTCCTTGTCCTCCTCCTTGTCCTCTTCAGCCATCGAACTCGTTTCCATCGTCGACGACGATCCCTTCGTGCGTGCCGCGACGAGCAGTCTCGTGCGCTCGTTCGGATGGGAGGCCCGCGCGTTCGAGTCGGCCGTCGACTTCCTCGCCTCCGACGTTCCGGCGCGCACGCGCTGCCTCGTCTGCGACATCCAGATGCCGGCCATGGACGGCATCGCGCTGGTCGAATGCCTGGAGCGCGAAGGCCTGCGCGTGCCCGTCATCTTCATCAGCGCCTTCGCCAGCGCCCGCACGCGGGAGCGCGTGGAGGCCAGCCCCGCGCTCTGCCTGATCGAGAAGCCGATCGACGCCGCCGAGCTCGAGACCTGGATCGGCCGCGCGCTGGGGCGGGCCTGAAACTCCCCGCAAGGAGACGGATTTCGGGGCACCCCGGCGCATGACGGGGGCAAACCTTCGTAGGGGGGCGGCAAACGCTGATGCAATGGTCTGTGCGACCCCTCGCGTGATGTCATCACTCCCATGCCGGCACGTGCGCCGGCAGCAGGAGAAAACCAATGACGAAGAAGTCCCGCGCATCCATCAGTTCCTTCCATCCGCCGCGCGCATCCGCAGCGCCCGCCGGGGCCGTTTCGAGTTCAGGGCGTCCGGGCCGCCGGTCCCACGGCCTGGCCTTGATCGCGGCGCGCGCGCTCGCGGTGGCCACGCTCGGGCAGAACGTCCATGCCGCGACGCTGTCGCCCCTGACCTGCCCGCTCGACGACAGCCTGCGATGGATCCTGTGCGTGTCGGTGCTCGTCGGCCTCATGCTGCTCGCCGTCTTCCTCTGGCTGGAGGCGATGGACCACCGCGCGGGCGCGGCACGCCTGGCTCGCGCGCTGGAGCAGCAAGGCAGCGGCGCCGGCATGCCCGAGCTCGCCGAAAGCGGCCCGCGCGCCATCGTGCGGCTGGCACGCGCGATCAACAACGTCCGCCGCCGCCAGTCCGAGCGCGACGTGGCGCATCTCGACGTGCAGGCCGCCTATGCGCACGACCTGCGCACGCCGCTGACCCGCATGGGCCTGCGCTGCGAGATGCTGGAAGACGTCTCGCTGCGCGAAGCCATGGAACGCGATCTGGCGCAGATGCGCGAACTGGTCGAGGCCAGCGTGGCCAGCGCGCGGCTGCAGCGCAGCGTGGCCGAGCCGCTGCAGCGCGTCGATGCCGACGGCCTGCTCGGCAGCCTGATGCGCGACTACCGCGAGTCCGGCCGGGCGATCGCCGTCGACGGCCACATCGGGCAGCCGGTGATGGCCTGCCCGCTCGCGCTGCGCCGCGTGCTCGCCAACCTGATCGACAACGCGCTGCGCTACGGCAGCGACGTGCGGATCAGCGCCCGCGTCGACGCCACGAGCCTGGTGCTGGCCGTGGTGGACTCGGGGCCGGGCATCCGGCCGGCGCAGATGGAGGCGGTTTTCGCGCCATGGGTCCGCGCGCAGCAGGGTGGCTCGGAGGCCAAGGCCGGCTCGGGCCTCGGCCTCGCGATCGCCAGGCGGCTGGCCCGGTCGATGCAGGGCGACCTGCAGCTGCAGAACCGCCGCTGCGGCGGGCTCGAGGCGCGGCTCACGCTGCCGCTCGTGGTCGCATGACAGGGGCGGCGGCGTGTGCTTCTACCTGGCTCAGCGCAGCGACCTGAACGCCGCGCGCACTTCCTGGCTGAACAGCGCCGGCTGTTCCCACGCGGCGAAATGACCGCCCGTGTCCACCTCGTTCCAGTAGATCAGGTCGTGGTACGCGCGGTCGGCCCAGCTGCGCGGCGCCTGGTAGATCTCGCCGGGGAACACCGTCACGGCGGCCGGCAGCGAGATGTCGACGGCGTTGAAGTTGTTCGAGTGGTCTTCCCAGTAGATCTGCGCGGCCGAGGTCGCGCTGTTGGTCAGCCAGTACAGCGAGATGTCGTCGAGCATCTCGTCGCGCGGCAGCACCCGTTCGGGCACGCCGCCCGAGTAGGTCCAGGTGGCGAACTTGTCGTAGATCCACGCGGCCTGGCCTACGGGCGAGTCGGCCAGCGCGTAGCCCAGCGTCTGCGGGCGCGTGACCATCATCGCGGAGTAGCCCGAGCTGTTTTTGTAGAAGGCGTCCAGCTTGTCGAAGGCCGCGCGCTCCTTGGGCGACAGCCCGGCGGGCGCGGGGCCGCCCGCCGCGAGGATCGACGCGATCTCGGCGGGCACGGTGCCCGGCATGTTGACGTGGATGGCCATGAGGCCCGGCACCTTCTGCATCGCCATGCGGTGCGAGATGACCGAGCCGCAGTCGCCGCCCTGCGAGACGAACTGGCTGTAGCCCAGCCGCGCCATCAGCACACCCCAGGCGCGCGCGATGTGGTCGGAGCCCCAGCCCGTGGCCTCGGGCTGGCCCGAGAAGCCGAAGCCGGGCAGCGAGGGCAGCACGAGGTGGAACGCATCCTCCGCGCGGCCACCGTGGGCGGTGGGGTCGGTCAGCGGGCCCACGACCTTGAGCAGCTCGAAGATCGAGCCCGGCCAGCCGTGCGTCATGACCAGCGGCATCGCGTCGGCGTGGCGCGAGCGGATGTGCGCGAACTGGATGTCGAGGCCGTCGATGGTGGTCACGAACTGCGGAATGGCGTTGAGCCGCGCCTCGCCCTTGCGCCAGTCGTAGTCGGTGGACCAGTGGCGCACCAGCGAGCGCAAGGTGGCGAGCCGCACGCCCTGCGAGTCGTCCGCGACGGTCTCGGCGCTCGGCCACCGCGTGGCGGAAAGCCGCCGGCGCAGATCGGCCAGCGCCTCGCGGTCGACGCTGATGCGGAACGGCCGTACCGAGGTGTCGTCCGGGCCGGAGGCCCCGGACGGTCGCAGCATGGCGAAGGCGCCGGTGGCTGCCGACGCCGCGCCGAAGGCGAGCGACGTGGCCAGGAGGTGGCGGCGCGAGAGGGATGGATGGAGGCTGTTCATGCAGGCATCTCTGTGAAGTTGAAACGCCTCCATTGAAGTGGGCGGATGTATCCCGCGTGTGTGAAGAAAGGGCTGAATCGCATGCGCAGGTACCTCGGGGGCGGACCGACACACGGTCATACAAATCGGTACGCCGCGACCCTCGGTTATGCTCCGTCCGCCCGCGCTGCCGAGGCGGCCGGCGGGTCCGCCGGGCCGATCGGATCGACCGCGTGCGGCCTGGCAATCCGCCGCGTGCGCGGCACGCCGCAGTTCCCCCATCTCCATGAGCGACGACAACTCCTTCAAGACCGCCGGCCCCGTCTCCTTCGGTCCGTTCACCCTGCGCGTCGCGCAGCGGCTGCTGGAGCGCGAGGGGGTGCCGGTGGATCTGGGTGGACGGGCGATGGATGTGCTCCTCGCGCTGGTCGCCAATGCCAACACCATCGTGAGCAAGCGGGAGCTCATGGCGCTGGCCTGGCCCGGCATGGTGGTTTCGGACGGCAGCCTGCGCTACCAGATCGCGATGCTGAGGCAGGCGCTGGGCGACGGTCAGGACGGCGCACGGTACCTGTCGAACGTCGTCGGCCGCGGCTACTGTTTCGTGGCCCGCATCACGCCGGCGGAGGCTGCAATCGAAGTGCAGCCCGAGGCCGAGGCAAGCTCCGTCGAGCCCGGCCTTCCCGCGCAGCCGGTGGAGCTGGTCGGCCGCGCGAAGGACCTGGCCGCGATCCCGGCCCAGCTGGCCCGCACGAGGTTCGTCACCATCGTGGGCTCGGGCGGCGTGGGCAAGACCAGCGTCGCGGTCCGCACCGGGCAGGACATGCTCGGCGAGTTCGGCGGGGCCGTGGTGTTCGTCGATCTTTCGATGCTGCTGGACCCCGGCCTGGTGCCCAGCGCCATCGCATCGATGCTGGGGCTGTCGGTGCGCTCCGCCGACCCGGTGCCCAGCCTTATCGCCTACCTGCGCGAAAGGCGCATGCTGCTGATACTGGACAACTGCGAGCACGTGATCGCGGCGGCCGCCTCGCTGGCCGAGCGCATCTTCCAGGCGGCGCCGCGCATCCACATTCTTGCCACCAGCCGCGAGGCTTTGCGGGTGCAGGGGGAGCACATCCACCTGCTCGATCCGCTGGACAACCCGCCCGACCAGCCCGGGCTCGTCGCGCGCGACATCCTCATGTATCCCGCCACGCGCCTGTTCGTCGACCGGGCCGGCGCGAGCGGCGCGATGCCCGACCTGAACGACGAGGACGCGCCCGTCATCGCGAGCATCTGCAGGAAGCTCGATGGCGTCGCGCTCGCCATCGAACTCGCGGCGCGGCGCGTTGCCGCCTACGGGCTTCAGCAGACGGCCGCGCTGCTCGACGAGCGCCTGGCGCTTTCGTGGCTGGGGCAGCGCACGGCGCAGCCGCGGCACCAGACGCTGCAGGCCACCCTGGACTGGAGCTACGAACTGCTCGACATGCCGGAGCGCCTGGTGCTGTGCCGGCTGTCGGTCTTCGTGGGCCACTTCTCGCTGGAGGCCGCTCGCGAAGTGGCAGCGGACCAGGAGCTGACGCAGGCGCAGGTGGTCGACGCGGTCGCGAGCCTCGCGGAGAAATCGCTGCTCTCCCTCCGGCGCTCCGGCGCCTCGACCCAGTACCGGCTGCTCGAAAGCACCCGCGCATACGCGCATTCGAAGGCCGGCGCCGATCTGGCCGACTCGGCGGCGCGGCGCCACGCCATCTACTTCCGCAAGCGGCTGGAGCAGATGGCCGCGCAGGACGACGCCTTCTCGCGCGACACCGCCCGCGCGTCGGACCTTGCGGACCTGGGCAACGTGAGGGCTGCGCTCGCCTGGTGCTTCGATCGCGCCGATGCCAGGGAGCTGGGCGTTTCCCTGATGCTGGCGGCCGTGCCGGCCTTCATGGCGATGTCGCTGCTGGCGGAGTGCCACGACTGGTCGAAGCGTGCGCTCGCCGGGCTGGGCACGGCTTCCGCGGGCAGCGCCGCAGAGATGCATCTGCAGGCGGCCGTCGGCCTCTCGCAGATGTTCACGCGTGGCCACAGCGACGAGGTGCGCCATGCGCTCGAACGCAGCCTGCGGGTGGCCGAGGAGCTCGGCGATTCCCGCAGCCAGGTCGAGCTGCTGGGGCGGCTGCAGATATTCCACGAGCGCATCGGCGACTTCGTCGAATCGCTCAGCCACGCCAGGCGCTGCGCCGACGTGGCCGCGTCCATCGACGACGCGACGGCGCAGGCGACCGCCAATTCGCTGGTGGGCCTGTGCCACCACCTGGTGGGCGACCAGCCCCGCGCGCGGCACTTCCTGGAGGCCGCGATCGCCGGTGCCTCGGTGTCGCGGCAGCGCAGCAGCATCCACGCGGGCTTCGACTTCCACAACCGCGCATGCATCGCGCTGGCCAGGACCCTGTGGCTGCAGGGCCATCCCACGCAGGCCGTGGTCGTCGCCCAGCGTGCGGTCGAGGAGGCCAGGCACCTGAACCACCCGGTCACGCTGTGCATCGCCCTGATATGGGCCGTGTCGGTCTACATGTGGGTCGGCGACCTGGCGCGGGCCGAGCAGGACATCGACCGCTTCATCGCCTATGCGGAATCGCATTCGCTGACGCCGTACCTGGCAGTGGGCCGCGGCGTGAAGGGCGAACTCGCGGTGAAGCGCGGCGATGCGGCAAGGGGCGTGCAGGCGATCCAGGAGTCGCTGATCGAGCTGCGCGCGTCACGCTACGAGTTGCTCACCACCTCGTTCAACATCACGCTCGCCGAAGGCCTGAACGCCATCGGCAGGAACGGCGAGGCGCTGGAGCTGATGAACGACACGCTCGCGCTGGTGCATGCCAAGGGCGACCTCTACAACCTTCCGGAACTTCTTCGCGTGAAGGCGCGCGCATTCTCGGGTGCCGTGCCGCCGGACATGGCGAGCGCCGAAGAGTCGTTGCTCGAAGCGCTGGCTGCCAGCAGGCAGCAAGGGGCACGCTCGTGGGAGCTGCGCGTGGCGATGGACCTGGCTCGCCTCCGGGAAAAAGCCGGGCGCGTGCGGGAGGGAAAGGAACTGCTGGCCGGCGTGCTCGCCCACTACACGGAGGGCTTCGAAACCGCGGATCTGCAGGAAGCCGAACGGCTGCTTGGCGAATCGATGGACTAGGGCAGGCGCGGCCGCGCCGCGCGCTTCCTCGACGGGAAGCGGGCGGCGGGCTGCGGCCGGGAAAAGATCATCGAAATTTCCCGGCGTCGGGAACGGTGGAAGCGGATGCGACGCGCATCGGTGGCCGCTTACAGCGTTCCCTCGGTCACGCCGTGGGCCGCCGTTGCGCGTGCCTGCGCGCGCACCGTCGAACGATCGAGCGTGCTGGTGAACGCCTGCGGCACGCCGGCGTCGGCACCGTCCGCATAGAGGTTGCCGGCGCGGGCGGCCGCCACGGCTTCGGCACGCGTGTCCGAGCGCTTGGCCAGGGTGGGCAGCGCGGGAGCGACGTCCGCCGAGGCGCCTTCGCGATAGGGGTCCGCGCTGTGCGAGGCGACGACGGCCTCGGCCCGGACGCCGGCGCGGCTCGCGCTGGAATGGAACTGCAGCACGCCCTGGTATTCCTCGGCGCTCGCGCTCAAGGCGAACAACGAAGAGACGGCTGCGGCGGCGAGGAGGACGGAAGCTTTCATGATGAATCCTTTCGGTTGGGTGATGACTGTTGGCAAGAAGGTTTGCAGGAGGGTTTGTCAGCCGGATCGCTGTGCTTTTCCGAACTGATGGAGAGATTGTTCGGCTCCGAAGGCACCTCGCGACCGGTTTGCGTATGCCTCTGTATCCCGGCCGTGTTCGCCAACACTAAATTTCAAAATGACCGCTGCGGGCCCTCAGGGAGCGAGCCGCGTGAACACGTAGTCGTGGTTCTTCACCAGCGACTGATGGCAGGCGAAGCAGGTCTGGTGCTGTGCCAGGTCCGCGGGCTTGCCATCGATGAAGCGGCCGAAGCCCCAGCCGCCGGTGGCGGCGTATTTCTTCGAGTCCTTCACCATCACCTGCACGGTGGTGGCCGCGCCAGGAACGGAGGCGGGCGCGAACTCGGGCGACTGCACGTGTTTCCATGCCAGCTTGACGAGCACGGTCCCGTCGGGAAAGGGCAGCGTGCCCTGGTCGTAGGCCTTGATCGCCTTGGTGTTGCCGAGCACGACGCGCAGTTCGTTCAGCGGCTCGGCCTCGATGGCGGGCGCGATCAGCTGCCACTGCCGGTAGCCCTTGGGCAGCGTGACGCCGTAGATCGGCGATGCCTGCGGGTCCGGCGCGGCAGCGCGGGTCTCCTTCGCCGCAATGGGAGCGACCGCGAAGATGGCCAGGGCGGCTGCGAGCGCGAGAACGCCTGCGCCGGCGAACTTCGCCGTAGCGCCTTTGAGGGAAAGGGGAAATGCCTTCGCCGCATTCGTGCTGGAAGGCTGGTGCGTGTGGAGGTTGTTCATGGGTGGACTGTGCAGTTGGACAAGAAAATGCCCACGACACGCGGGACCGCACCCCGGGGCGCGCCGATGGTCCGCCGCCTTCTTCCCTGTCTCCGCACACTGCGTATGCGCGTGTATCGCGCTTCGCCGGCCCACACACTACGTTACTGGGGCGTACTGTCGCGCTCGTGGGCCCGCACCCCCGCGGCGGCCTGCCGTGCGCTGTCGAGCACGCGCGGTGAAGTCCTGCACGAAGGCGCAGGCGTGAAGGCGGACCGGGCCCGGGTCAGTACAGCTCGATGGTCTCGCGCAGCAGCCCCGATGCATCGGCGCTCGG
Organism: Variovorax sp. 350MFTsu5.1; assembly: GCF_048302515.1. NCBI lineage: Bacteria > Pseudomonadati > Pseudomonadota > Betaproteobacteria > Burkholderiales > Comamonadaceae > Variovorax > Variovorax sp. 350MFTsu5.1. The sequence goes on from NZ_CP157620.1 coordinate 2,253,641, forward strand.
CCCGACGAGGATATCGACCTCGCCAGCCTCGAACAGGGGCTGCAGGTCCGGACCGGGATAGCGCAGTTCGGCCGCCGGCAACTCCAGTTTCACGGAGCCGGTTTCGCCGGGCGCCAGCCGCAGCTTCGCGTAGCCCTTGAGCTCCAGCAGCGGCTGGGTGACCCGGCTCACCTTGCGGCGGGCGAACAGGAAGACCGTCTCCTCGGCCTCGCGCGCGCCGGTGTTGCGCAGCCCGATGCTGATCTTCAGCGTGTCCTGCTCGCTCACGCGCTTCTGTTCGACCTGCAATTCCTCATAGCCGAACTTGCCGTAGCTCAGGCCGTGGCCGAAGGCGTAGAGCGGCGAGTTGTCGACGTCCTGGTACTTGCTCGTGAAGTAGTCGGCGGGGTTCATCGGCCGGCCGGAAGGGCGCTGGCCGAAGAAGACCGGCACCTGCCCGACGGCGCGCGGCCAGCTCATCGGCGTGCGGCCGCCGGGGCTTGCCTGGCCCGTGACCACGTCGGCGATCGCATTGCCGGCTTCGACGCCGAGGAACCATGCGGCCAGCAGTGCATCGGCGTGCCCGGCCAGCCAGGGAACGACGAGCGGACGGCCCGAGAACAGGATCGCGATGACGGGGATGCCCTGCTTCTTCGCGCGGGCCATCACCGCTTCGGCCAGCGCCTGCTGCCGGCCGGCGAGAGCGGGCGTGGCGCGGCTGGCCGCTTCGCCGCTCATCGTGGCGCGTTCGCCCAGGCACAGCAGCACGGCGTCGGCGCCGTCGCACAGCGCGACGGCGGCGTCGATGCCGCTGTCGTCGTCGCTCTCGATGGCGACGCCCGGCGCGTGGCGTATCTCGGTCTGCGGCAGCGCGGCGCGAAGGCCGGCCAGCACGGTGACCGCCGGCTCGTGTTCGCCGGCGCCCCACCACGGGCCCTTCATCTCGGTGCTGGCGTCGGCCAGCGGGCCGATGACGCACAGCGTCTTCGCGGATGCGGGCAAGGGCAGGGTGTCGCGCTCGTTCTTGAGCATGACGATGGCCTTGCGTGCTGCGTCGCGCGCCACCGCGCGCCGTTCGGTGATGGCTTGTGCGGGCTCGGGTGTCGCGCCACGGCGGTAGGGGTCGTCGAACAGGCCGAGCTGTTCCTTCAGCCGCAGCACGCGTCGCACGCTCGCGTCGATCTCCTCGATGGTCACGCGCCCCTGTTCGAGCGCTACCGGCAGGCCCTTGCGGTACGCGTCGGCCATCATGTCGATGTCGACACCGGCCTTCAGCGCCAGCACCGCGGCATCGACCAGATCGGCGGCGACGCCGTGCTTGATGAGTTCGGCGATCGCGTTGTAGTCGCTGACGATCACGCCCTCGAAGCCCATCTCGCCGCGCAGCCAGTCGCGCAGCAGGGGGACGTGCGCCGTCATCGGCACGCCGTTGAGATCGGTGAAGGCGGGCATCAGCGTCGCGACGCCGGCGCGCACGGCGGCCGCGAAGCCCGGCAGGTGCACTTCGTGCAGGGTGCGCTCGGAGATGTCGACGGCGGCGTACTCCCGCCCCGCGTTGACGCCGCCGTATGCGACGAAATGCTTCGCGCAGGCGGCCAGTGTGCCGGCCGACGACAGGTCGGTGCCCTGGAAACCGCGAACCTTTGCCTGCGCGATGCGCGCGTTGAGCCAGGGGTCTTCGCCCGGGCCTTCGGCGGTGCGGCCCCAGCGCGGATCGCGCGACACGTCGAGCATCGGCGCGAAGGTCATCGCCAGGCCGTCGGCGGCGCCTTCGCGCGCGGCCTCGCGCGCCGTGCGCTCCCAGAGTTCGTCGTCGAAGGCGCCGGCCTCCGCGAGCGGAATCGGGAAGAGCGTGCGGTGGCCATGGATGATGTCCAGGCCGATCAGCAGCGGAATGCCCAGCCGCGACTTCTCGACGGCCAGCCGCTGCATCTCGTGCGTGGGGCCGGCCCCGACCATGTTCAGCAGGTTGCCGACGGTGCCGTCGATGATCGACTGCGTGGAGTCTCCCGCGAGCACCGGTCCGGTGACCGTGTAGCTGGAGGCGGTCATCGTGAGCTGGCCGAGCTTTTCGGCAAGCGTCATCCGGGCCATGAGGGAATCGATGCGGCTCATCAGGGATTTCGAATAGAACCCAGGGGCCTCAATGATGGCATGCTGCGGGGCAGGGCCATCGGCCATGTGGTTTGGTCGATGATTCGGTGAAACCAAACGTCACACCGAAGACGACAACGACGAAAGGATCCGTTCGTGTTGAAGGATGAGAGAACCCCGAAGGAACTGGCTGCGCTGCCCGACGAGGCCTTGATCGAGGCCGTGCAGCGGCAGACCTTCCGCTATTTCTGGGACGGCGCCGACGCCACCAGCGGCCTTGCGCTCGATCGCCGCACGCTGGTCGCTGTCACGGGCGAGGACCTGGCCGACGAGCGCGTCGCGATCGGCGGCACGGGCTTCGGCATCATGGGGCTGATCGTCGCGGTGGAGCGCGGCTGGGTCTCGCGCGACGCGGCGCTGGAGCGGCTGGGCCGCATGCGAGACGCGCTCCTGCGCGCCAGGCGCTATCACGGCACCTTCCCGCACTTCATGGACGGGGCGAGCGGCGAGACGATCCCGATGAGCCCGAAGGACGACGCGGGCGACCTGGTCGAGACCTCGTTCCTCTGCATGGGCCTGCTCTGCGCGCGCCAGTATTTCAACGACGACACGGCCATGGCGCGCCGTCTTCGCGCCGACTTCGACATGCTCTGGCACGAGGTCGAGTGGGACTGGTTCACCCAGGGCGGACGGGACGTGCTGTACTGGCACTGGAGCCCGAACCACGGCTGGGCGATGAACCACGAGGTGCACGGCTGGAACGAGTGCCTCATCACCTATTTCATGGCCGCGGCGGCGCCGCGCCACGCGATCGATCCGCGGGTCTACCACCGCGGCTTCGCTTCGGGGCCCGACTTCCTCAACGGCCGCTCGTACCACGGCATCGAGCTGCCGCTGGGCCCGCCGAACGGCGGCCCGCTGTTCTTCGCGCACTACTCGTTCTGCGGTCTGGATCCACATGGCCTGAAGGACCGCTACGCCGACTACTGGAGCCTCAACACCCGCCACGTGCAGGTCAACCGCGCGCACTGCATCGCCAACCCCCGGGGCTTCGCGGGCTACGGCGAGTCGTGCTGGGGCCTGACCGCCAGCGACGACCCCGACGGCTACCTCGCGCATGACCCGAACAACGACAACGGCACCATCTCGCCGACGGCGGCGCTGGCCAGCCTGCCATATGCACCGGCCGAGGTGATGCGGGTGCTGCGGCACTTCCTCGACGTGCACGGCACGCGCGTTTGGCGGGACTACGGCTTCATCGATGCGTTCTGCGAGTCGCGCGGCTGGTTCGCCGACACCTTCCTGGCCATCGACCAGGGCCCCATCGTCGTGATGATGGAGAACCATCGCACGGGCCTGCTGTGGAAGCTGTTCATGAGCGCGCCGGAGGTGCAGGCCGGGCTGCGGCGGCTGGACTTCAGCAGTCCGCATCTGGGGGCGTCCGCGTCGTGAGTCCTGGCGCGGCGAATCGAAAAGACCCGGGCTTCGAGTCCTGGCTCGAAGGGCAGCTGCGCCATTCGGCGGGCGCGATGCTGTCGAGCATCTCGCCGGTGTCGATCGTCAAGCATCGCCCGGGCTTCGGGCAGACCGTGCGGCCGGTCGCCGGCGCCATCGTCGCCTCGCCCGTGCTCGGCGACTACAACCCCGACCCGGACTACTTCTTCCATTGGTTCCGCGATTCGGCCGTCGTCATCGACGCGTTGCGGCTGCTCTACATCGACGGACACATCGGCGCCGAGGCACTGCGGCATCTGCGCGACTTCACCCGCTTCAGCCTTGCCCTGAACGGGCTCGACGGCCGGGCGATTGCCGCCGTGCCGGACCGCAGGGCGCGCGTGGCTCCCGAGCTGCTGCAGTACCTGCGCGAGGACCATGACCTGGCAAGCGTCCACGGCGACGCGGTCGTCGCCGAGACGCGGGTGAACCCCGACGGCACGCTGGACATCCTGCGCTGGGCGCGACCCCAGCACGACGGACCGCCGCTGCGCGCGCTGGCGCTGCTGCGCTGGGTGGCCGGCGGGCATCTCGACGATGCGGACCTGCTGGCCGAGGTCGCGTCGCTGATCCGCTTCGACCTCGAGTTCACGCTGCGCCACTGGCGCGAGCCGTCGTTCGACATCTGGGAGGAAGAAAGCGGGCATCACTACTACACGTTGCGTGTCTCGGCAGCGGCACTGGCCGAAGGCGCGGCATGGCTGGACGGCCTGGGGGAGACGGCTCAGGCATTGCACTGCAGTGAAGAATCGCGGGCCGTGCTGCGGCTGCTCGACGGCTATCGGGTCGATGACCGCGGCGCGACGCATGGCTACTACCGTTCGCGCGTGCTGGCGGACGGCGGGCCCGGCCCGAAGGCGCTGGACATCGCGGTGATCCTCTCGGCGATCCACTGCGCCGGCACCGGGGCCATGCACGGCCCGGCCGATCCGTGCATGCAGGCCACGCTGGCGCGGCTCGACGCGCTGTTCGACGCGGCCTATCCGATCAACCATGGCCGCTCCTCGGACCGTGGCGCCGCGATGGGCAGGTATGCCGGCGATGTGTACTGCTCAGGTGGCGCGTATTACTTCTCGACGCTCGGCGCCGCCGAGTTCTGCTTCCGCGCCGCGGCGGCGCATGGCGGCGACGAGCACCGGCGCGACGAGTGGGTCGGGCGCGGCGACGCCTATCTCGCCACCGTGCGCGCCTACACGCCGGCCAGCGGCGATCTGTCCGAGCAGTTCGATCAGCGCAGCGGCGAGCAGACTTCGGCGAAGCAGCTGGCCTGGAGCCACGCCGCGTTCATCTCGTGCGTCTCGGCGCGCCGCGCCGCGCTCGCCGCTTCCGGGCAGCCGCGCCGACGATGAGCGAGAGGGCAGAGACCCCCCCCGCCGAGCCCGTCGCAAGGGTCGGCGTCTTCCGCCAGGTCGGCGAGCTGATCGGCGCCCTGCGGGGCTCTCCGGTCTCGAGGAAGCTGGTCGGGCTGATCGGTGCGATCGTCGTGGTCGTGGGGCTCACGGCCTACGGGCAGATCGAACTCAACAGCTGGAACAAGCCGTTCTACGATGCCATTTCGCGCCGCGACCTGAACGAGTTCATCGTGCAGGTCGGCGTGTTCGCTGTGATCGCGGGCGCGCTGCTGGTCCTGAACGTGGCGCAGCGGTGGCTGGGCGAGACTCTGCAGCTGAGGCTGCGCGAGGCCGTGGTCAATGACCTCGTGGGGCTGTGGCTGCAGCCGCGCCGCGCGTTCTGGCTGCAGGCCAGCGGCCCGATGGGCGCCCATCCGGACCAGCGCATGCACGAGGACACGCTGAAGCTGTGCGACCTGTCGGTCAACCTCGGCGTGGGCCTGCTGCAGGCCACGATGCTGTTCGGCAGCTTCGCGAGCGTGCTGTGGGTGCTCTCCAAGGACTTCAGCATCTTCTTCAACGGCCAGGACCACGTGCTGCCGGGCTTCATGCTGTGGGCAGCGATCGCGTACGCGGTGGCCGGCTCGCTGGTGACCTACTGGGTCGGCAACGGCCTGATCTCGCGCAACGCCGAGCGCTACGCGCGCGAAGGCGAACTGCGCTTCTCGCTCACGCGCATCAACGAGCATCTCGACGGCATCTCCCTGGCCGGCGGCGAGGCCGACGAGAAGCGCCGCGTCGCCGTGCATTTCGGCGACGTGCTGCGCGCCACCTCGCGCGTGGTGCTCGGGCTGACCAACCTGACGTGGGCCACGGCGGGTTTCGGCTGGATCACCGTCATCGCGCCGACGCTGGTGGCAGCGCCGCTGTACTTCTCGGGCAAGGTGTCCTTCGGCGGCCTGATGATGGCCGCCGCCGCCTTCACGCAGGCGCAGTCGTCGCTGCGCTGGTTCGTCGACAACTTCAGCATCATTGCCGACTGGCGCGCCACGCTGCTGCGCGTGACCGACCTGCGCCGGATGCTGGCGTCCGACCTGGAGGCGCAGGCGGGCGGCAGCCGCATCGCCTACGAGGAGGGTGAAGCCGGGACGCTCGCGATGGAGGCGCTCGATGTCCGCTCCTGGAACGGCCACGACCGGCTGGACGTGCCGGCGCTCGTCGTGCAGCGCGGCCAGTGCGCGCTGATCCTCGGCACGCCCGGTACCGAGAAGACGCTTCTGTTCCGGGCGCTCGCGGGCCTGTGGCCCTGGGGCTCGGGCACGGTGCGCCGGCCGGACGGCGAGACCATCCACTACATGCCGCGCGGCACGCCCTACATTCCGCGCGGCACGCTGGCCGAGGTGCTGTCGTATGCAATGGAGCCGACGACCTATCCGAGGGAAGCGATGGTGGCCGCCCTGGAGAGCGTGGGCCTGCAGCGCCTCGAACCGCTGCTGGACAGGACGGGCCGCTGGGAGAGCGACCTCAGCATGGACGAGCAGCTGCGGCTGGGCTTCGCCCGCGTGGTGCTGCAGGAACCGCCCTGGCTGGTGATGGACGAGGCCTTCAGCGCGTTCGACGACGACACGCTCGAACTCATCATCGGTGCCTTGGGCAAACTCACGCGCACGGGCATCATTCACATCGGCTCGGCCGGCGGGGCGCACGACCGGCTGTTCACGCAAGTGGTTCATCTGGTCAAGGCGCCGCACGACGTGCCCGAGGAGCCGCGACCATGAGACGCAAAGAGTCGACCGTCAGCCGCGTGCGCCGCGCCCTCATGCGGCTGGGCGTCGCGCTGCCTGCCTTGCCCTCATGGGCCTGGGCGGCGGATTTCGGCTTCCGGCCGCCGCGCGATCCGGAGGATGCCGCGGCCGAGGGCCTGATGCGGGACCTGGCCGAGCGCATCCTGCCGGTGTATCAGGACGCGGACAAGGACGCCTTCCTGGCCAACGTGACGGCCCTGCAGATCGTCAGCGGCGCCTATCGTGCGGCCCAGGACAGCAGCCGCTCCCTGCGCGAGCGCCGCAAGGGCAAGCCCTTCGACGTGCTGGCCGAGCGCGCGACTCTCGACGGCATCTATGCGGGCGCGCGCATGCTCGAGGCGCAGGGGCGCGTCGGCTTCGCCGAAGCCTACGCGCGCTCTTTCGACGAGCTGGTATCGCCGCTGGACAACGCGCAGGCCCAGGCCGTCATGGCGCGGCTGGAGATTCCGGCGGCGGCGTTCAGGGAGCCGCTGCGCCAGGCCTTCGATCTCTGGCGCGCCAAGGGCAGCCTGCCGGAGGCCGAGGCCCTGGCGCTCGTGCGGACCTGGCTGTCGTACCAGTCGCGCCGCAGCTTCAGCGGGCTGCTGCCCGAGCTGTTCGCGGCGCAGAACGGCAGCCGCTACGTGGCGCAGGCCGACATCAGGATTCCCGTGCGCGGGGGAGTCATCCATGCCAGCATGGTCCGGCCCGGCCGCGCGGAAGGAGCGCTGCCGGCACTGCTGCGCTTCACGCTGGACCCCGCCGAGGACGACGCGCGGCGCAGCGCTGCCAGGGGCTATGTCGGCATCACGGCGTACGTGCGCGGCCGCACGCCCGACGGCAAGGGCGCCGTGTGGCCCTTCGTCCGCGACAGCGAGGACGCCGCCGCCGTCATCGACTGGATCGCCCGGCAGGCGTGGAGCGACGGGCGCGTGGTCATGCTCGGCGAGGGCTATTCCGGCTACGCCGCCTGGGCGGCAGCCCGCAGGAGGCCGGCGGCGCTCAAGGCGATCGCCACCATCGCGCCGATGGCGCCGGGCATCGACTTTCCGATGGCCGGACAGATCTTCCGCAACGCCATGGTCCGATGGGCGCAGGAACATGCGCTGGCCGAGCCGCTGCACGCGAGCACCAACGGCGATGCCGACGCCGGCCCGGATGCCGTCTGGCAGGCGCTCGATGCTCGCTGGTATCGCGGCAATCGTCCCTATTGGGACATCGACCGCGTCCTGCTGGGCAAGCGCAGCAGGCTGATCCGCACGTGGCTGACGCACCCGAGCCACGACCGCTACTGGCAGAAGTTCCTGCCGTCGGCGGAGCAGTTCGCGCGCATCGACATTCCGGTGCTCAGCTTCGCGGGCTACTTCGGCGCCGACGCCGGCGCGCTCCATTTCCACCGCGAGCATCTGCGCAACCGGCCGAAGGCCGACACGACGCTGCTGCTAGGCCCCTACGACGCGAGCTCGATCCGGCGCGGCATGGCGACGACGCTGCGCGGCTATACGCCGGACCCCGTCGCGCATGTCGACCTGCCTGAGCTGCGCTACCAGTGGATCGACCACATCCTCAAGGGCGCGAACAAGCCTGCGCTGCTGGCGGATCGCTTCAACTACCAGGTGATGGGGGCGGACCAGTGGCGCCATGCGCCGCTGCTGGAGGCGCCGGAGCGCGCGCCGCTGCGCCTCTATCTCGACACCAGCGCGCGCGGCGAACCGCATCGGCTGCTGCCTGCGCCGGCCGAGGAGGGCGGCAACGCGCGGCTGTCGGTCGACCTGGCCGACAGGCGCGACGTGCACACCCCCTGGCCCGACGCGCTGCGGATGAAGCAGCTGCCGGCGCGCAACAGCATCAGCTTCGTCGGCGACCCGCTGCCCGATGGCACCGAGATCATCGGCAGCCTGCGCGGGGTGTTCGACATCACGCCCTCGCGGCAGGACGTGGACTTCAGCGTCTCGCTGTACGAGCAGACGGCAAGCGGCGAATGCCAGTTGCTTTTCGATCCCTATGACTTTCGCGCGAGCTATGCGGGCCATCGCGTGCGTCGCCGGCTTCTGCGGGCGGGCGAGCGCCAGCTGCTTGCCTTCACCGTCGAGCGCGTCACCGCCTGCAGGCTGGCGGCGGGCAGCCGCCTCGTGCTGGTGGTCGGCATCAACAAGCGGCCCGACCGGCAGATCGACTACGGCAGCGGCAAGGACGTGAACTCGGAGACCATCACCGACGCGAAATGGCCTCTGCGCGTGCGCTGGCATGCGCGCAGCTACGTCGAGATCCAGACCGGCAAATCGTCCTGATTCACTAAGCTTGCCCGGTGCCGATCACGACGCCTTCGCAGGGCGCCAGCACCAGCGGCTTTTCGATCGATCCGGCGCGCGCGGGATCGGTCGATGCCAGCACGACCGGCTGCCGCGGCAGCAGCGACGGCTGCACAGGCGCCGGAGTGCCGCCGAAGTTCAGAACAACCACCAGCCGCTGCCCGTCGCTCTCGCGCGCATAGGCGAGCACCTCGCTCCCGGCTTCGAGCGCTTCGTAGCTGCCCCGGTGCAGCGCGGGCTGCGCGCGGCGCAGCGCGATCAGACGCCGGTAGAGCGCCAGCATGGACCCGGCGTCGCGCGACTGCGCCTCGACGTTGCACGTGCGCCAGTCGGATGCCAGGCGCAGCCAGGGGCTGCCCGTCGTGAAGCCGGCGTGCGGGGCTGCGCTCCACTGCATCGGCGTTCTCTCCGGGTCGCGGCCCAGGCCCATGCCGGGCTTGTTCTTCTCGAACGGGTCCTGGACTTCGTCGGCGGGAATGGGAACGTCCGTCATGCCGATCTCGTCGCCGTAATAGAGCGTGGGCGTACCGCGCAGCGTGAGCAGCAGCATGGCCGCGAGCCGCGCCATCCGCGGGCCGACGCGGCTGGCGATGCGCGCCCTGTCGTGGTTGCCCAGCACCCAGTTCGGCGCGGCGCCGGGGGGCAGGGCGGCTTCGTAGTCGCGCACCAGCCGGTCGATGAGCGCGGCCTGCCATTCGGTCGCGATCAGCTGGAAGTTGAAGGGCAGCTGCACGCCTTCGAGCACGCCCCGGGCGTTGAGGCCGTAGTAGGCGACCAGGCGCGCGAGCGGCAGGTAGAGCTCGCCGATCAGCACGCGCGACGAGCGCGCGTCGCTGAACTCGTCGACCACGCGGCGCATCTCGGCCACGATGGGCTGCACCTCCGGCAGGTCGGTGTTGTAGAGCATCGTCAGGCGCAGGAAGGGGTCCTGGCCCTCGACGAAATCGGGGTTCGGCGGGTTGTCGCGGAACTGCGCGTCCTTGACGATCTGCGAGAGCACGTCGACGCGGAATCCGTCGACGCCTCGCCGCAGCCAGAAGCGCAGCACCTCGTACATCGCGGCGCGCACCTCGGGGTTGCGCCAGTTGAGATCGGGCTGCTCCTTCAGGAACGAATGGGCGTAATACTGGCCGGTGGCCTCGTCGAAGCTCCACGCCGGGCCGCCGAAATTGCCGAGCCAGTTGTTGGGCGGCCCGCCGTCGGGCGCCGGATCGCGCCAGATGTACCAGTCGCGCCGCGCATCGGTGCGCGCCCTGCGGCTGTGCACGAACCATGGATGACGGTCCGAGGTGTGGTTGGGCACGAAGTCCAGGATGAGCCTGAGGCCCTTCGCATGAGCCTCCCGCACCAGCGCATCGAAGTCGTCCAGCGTGCCGAAGCGCGGATCGATGTCGCAGAAGTCGGAGATGTCGTAGCCGAAGTCGGCCATCGGCGAGGGATAGATCGGCGATATCCAGACGGCGTCGACGCCGAGCGCGACCAGATGGTCGAGCCGGGCGCGTATGCCGTCGATATCTCCGATGCCGTCGCCGTTGCTGTCCTGGAACGAACGCGGGTAGACCTGATAGACGATTCCGTACTTCCACCAGTCGTCAGCTGACATCGTGATTCCCTTGCCCAGGCGTCGATCGGGCCATTGTCTCCAGAAAGCGCGCCGGGCATTCCCGGGAGCGCCGGAATCTCCAGATATCCAAGTTGCCGCGTCTTTGCCGAGCCTGTCGGCGGAAAAAGTCAAGAGGCGGTTGCCTCGAATACAGGCACTCTGGCGACGGCCCGCACGGATGCTGGCAACGCCGATGTTGTCCCTGCGTTATCCACAAAGATTTCCACAGACTGGTGGAACAACTTTCTGCTGGAACACTGTCCCGGCGCGTCGCGCACCGTCTTCGTGAACGCACCTGCATTGCGCATCTCGACGCGAGATACGCCGATCTTCAATCCATATGAATCTTGCGTGGAAACCCGCAACGGCGAGGCGGGGTGTGGACGCGACCATCGCCTGCAGCCGAACCAGGCGAAGGAAAGCGACGCACCCCATGAGCACCAGCACCATCGCGCAGCCCTGCGAGGGCCGCTTCGACAGCACCTCCGATGCCGTCTACCGCAAGGTCGGATGGCGGCTGATACCGCTGCTGTTCCTCTGCTACATCGTGGCGTACCTCGACCGCGTGAACGTCGGATTCGCCAAGCTGCAGATGCAGGGCGACCTGCGGCTCAGCGACGCGGTCTACGGGCTGGGCGCGGGCATCTTCTTCATCGGCTACTTCCTGTTCGAGGTGCCGAGCAATGTGGTGCTGCACCGCGTGGGTGCGCGCCGCTGGATTGCGCGCATCATGATCACCTGGGGCCTGCTCTCGGCGGGCACCATGTTCGTGGGTTCGCCGCTGTCGTTCTACGTGATCCGCTTCCTGCTCGGAGCGGCCGAGGCGGGCTTCTTCCCCGGCATCATTCTTTACCTCACCTACTGGTATCCGGCCGCGCGGCGCGGCAAGGCGACCTCGCTGTTCCTCGCGGCGATCCCGTTCGCGGGCATTCTCGGTGGGCCGTTCTCGGGCTGGATCCTGCAGGGCATGGGCGGCGTGAACGGATGGGCGGGCTGGCAGTGGCTGTTCCTGCTGCAGGGGCTGCCGACGGTGGCGCTTGGCTTGATCGTGTGGCGCTACCTCGACGACCGCGTGAAGGACGCGCGCTGGCTCACGCCGGCCGAGCGCGAACTCATCGCCCGCGACATCGCCGCCGAGGCCGCGGGCAAGTCCGAGCCGCGCGTCGCCGGCGTGCTGGGCAACGGCCGCGTGTGGCTGCTGGCTCTGGTGTACTTCGCCTACACCTCGGGGCTGTACGGCATCTCGTTCTGGCTGCCCAGCATCATCAAGGCGGCGGGTGTCAAAGGGGCGCTCGACATCGGCCTGCTCAGCGCCATTCCATGGACATTCGGCGTGATCGCGATGTATTTCATGGCCCGCAGCGCGGACCGCCACCTCGAGTACCGCTGGCACAGTGCGACCGGCGCGGTGGTCGGCGCGATCGGGCTGGTGCTGAGCGTGGCCTCCCACGGCGACGTGACGCTCGCGATGGCCGGGCTCACGCTGGCGACGATGGGCATCATGTCGACCTTCCCGGTCTTCTGGGGCATGCCCACGGCCTTCCTCGGCGGTGCGGCGGCGGCCGCGGGCATCGCGCTCATCAACTCCTTCGGCAATCTCTCGGGCTTCAGCGCGCCGTACCTGATCGGGCTCATCAAGGATGCAACGCAGAGCACCGATGCGGGGCTGCACATGCTCGCGGCGCTGCTGGTGATCGGCGCCGTGCTGGTGCTGTTCGTCGGGCGGGGCGCCACCTCGCCGAAGCGCTGATCGGTACCTGGCCAGGAGACATCCATGGACTCCATCGTGAACATTCCCGTGCGCTCGAACACACGGCGTTCGCCATCGCCCGAGCTGCTCGCCCTGCTGGAGAGCAGGTTCGCCGAGCGCTTCTCCACCAGCAAGAGCGTGCTGCTGCAGCATGGTACGGACGAGTCGATCTATCCGCCCCGGCCGCCCGATGCGGTGGTGTATGTGCGCAGCACGGAAGAAGCGGCTTTCGTGGTGCGAGCCTGCGCGAAGGAGCGGGTGCCGGTCATAGGCTTCGGTGTGGGCTCGTCGGTCGAAGGGCATCTGCTGGCGGTGGCGGGCGGCGTGTGCGTCGACTTCTCCCAGATGAACAAGGTGCTTGCGATCAGGCCCGGCGACCTCACGGCCACGGTGGAGGCGGGCGTCACGCGGGGGCAGTTGAACGCGGCGCTGCAGGGCACGGGTTTCTTCTTCTCGGTCGATCCCGGCGCCGATGCGTCCATCGGCGGCATGGTCGCAACGGCGGCTTCAGGCACCAACACCGTCCGCTACGGCACCATGCGAGACAACCTCGTGAGCCTCACGGTGGTCACGGCCGACGCAGAGGTCGTGCGCACCGCCTCGCGGGCTCGCAAGAGTTCGGCGGGCTACAACCTCACGCAGCTGTATTGCGGATCCGAGGGCACGCTGGGGCTGATCACCGAAGTCACCGTGCGGCTGCATCCGCATCCCGAGACGTACGCTGCCGCAGTGGTGCACTTCCCATCGGTGCGAGCGGTGGTCGACTGCGTCATCGAGGCGATCCAGATGGGTGTGCCGCTGGCGCGCGCCGAACTGCTGGACGCACTGACCATCCGCGCCGTGAACGCGCACAGCCGTACCGCGCTCGGCGAGCATCCGACACTGTTCCTGGAGTTCGGCGGCAGTCAGGCGCAGATCGACGAGCAGGCGGGCATCGTGCGCGAGATCGCGAGCGGTCATGGCGGCGGCGCTTTCCAGTGGGCGAAGCCGCCCGAGGAACGCTCGCGCCTGTGGACGCCGCGCCATCACGCCTACTTCGCATGCCTGCAGCTGAAGGCAGGCTGCCGCAGCCTGAGCACGGATGCCTGCGTGCCGCTTTCCGCGCTCGCGCAATGCATCGAGGAGACGCAGGCCGACATCGCTGAACACGGGCTGCTGGTGCCGGTGCTGGGCCATGTCGGCGACGGCAACTTCCATTGCCTGGTGCTGGTGGACCCGGGAAATGCGGCGCAGAACGATGCCGCCGAGGCCTTCAGCCATCGGCTGGTGCAGCGCGCATTGCGCCACGGCGGGACTTCGACCGGAGAGCATGGCGTGGGGCTGCACAAGATGAGGTACCTGGTCGAGGAGCATGGCGAGCACACTGTGGCGCTGATGCGTGCAGTGAAGAAAGCGCTGGACCCGCATGACATCTTCAACCCCGGGAAGGTCGTCGCCCTGTCCCAGGGCTGAGCGCGGGTGTGCGATCTAGAATTTCCGGCCTTGCCCGCACCTCGCGGCGAGCGGCCGGAGGCCCCCTGATGGAGTTGCGCCAGTTCAAGTACTTCGTTGCCATCGTGGATTGCGGCAGCCTCTCGCGCGCCGCGCAGCAACTCTTCATCGCGCAGTCGGCCCTGAGCAAGCAGATGGCCGAGCTCGAATCCGAACTCGGCACGCAACTGCTTCTGCGCAGCCGCAACGGCGTTGCGATGACCGAGGCCGGCAAGGTCTTCTACGAATACGCGCAGGGCATCACCAAGCAGGTGCGCGACGCGAAGGCCGCGGTGCACGTCGCGGCCGAGTCCGTGGCGGGATCGGTGGTGGCGGCGCTGCCGCAGAGCGTGTCGCCGATGATCGCGCTGCCGCTGATGCGCGCTGCTGCGCGGCGCTATCCCGACGTGGTGCTGCATCTGAACGAGGAACTCACCGGCAACATGGCCGACCAGTTGCTGCGCGGCCGGGTCGACGTGGCGATGTTCTCGCCCACCATGCCCGAGGAGGACATCCGCTTCTTTCCGCTGGTGGAGGAAGACTTCGTTTTCCTCGACTCGCCCCAGAGCCCGCATGCGCTGCCGCCTGGTGACGTGAGCATCGCGCAGGCCACCGCGCGGCCGCTGGTGTGGCCGGCCCATGCCCACGGGCACTGCACCCGATGGCTCGTCGACACGGTGCTGGAGCAGGCGGGCCATCCGGCTGCGCGGGTGGCGGCGGAGATCAACTCCGTCTATACGCTGAAGGCGGCGGTGGAGGCGGGGCTGGGGCCGACGATCATGCCGTTCGGACTTGCGCAGCGCGAGGTGCAGGAGGGGCGCCTCGTGGCGCACCGCATCGATTCGCCCTCGATGCATCGCACGCTGGGGCTGTGCGTTTCGGTGCACCTGCCGACCACGAACGCCAAGCGCGCGGTGTGCACGCTGATCGGCGACGTGGTGCGCGACCTGTGCGAGAGCGGGCAGTGGGCCGGCGCGCGTGCGCTCGCGCCGGTGAAGAGCGCCGCGAAGTAGGGCCGCGAAGTGGGGCCGCGAACTGGGCCAGCCCTTCGCTTCAGGCGCGGCGCTTGCGGGCCGCGGGCGCGGCCTTTGCCGCAGGGGTGAAGAGGCGCATGATGGCCTGGCGCACATCGGCCTGCATGTTCTCGACGGCCTTCGTGTCGCCGGACATGTGCTTCAGCAATGCCTGCTGGAAGAGCCCGTCGAACAGCGCATAGGTGGCTGATGGCGACATGCCGGGCTGCTCGCCGGAAAGCTCGGCGAAGCGGCTCATGATGCGCCAGATCATGTCTTCCAGGCTCTTGTCGATCTGCACGACGTCGGTGCGGAAGGCTTCCTCGAAAAGGGCCTGCGAGCGCAGGTCGTACCAGAGGCGGTGCACGTGGCCTTCGTCGCAGAGCGTGTCGCCCAGGCTCTTGAGGAAGCCGGCCATCAGTTCGTCGTAGGTGGTGGCGCTTTCCACCGCATGGTCGTAGCGCGTGACGCAGCGGGCCTTGTACTGCTTCACGCTGCAGATGATCAGGTCGACCTTGTCGCTGAAGTAGTAGTGCAGAACGCCGTGCGAGAACTCGGAGTTCTGCGCGATCTCGCGCAGGCTCGTACGCGCATAGCCCAGTGCCGCCAGTGTGGTCAGCGCGGCTTCGCCCAGCTCGGCTCGGCGCTCGGAGAACTTGTCGACCCGCGCCTTGGGCACTCGTTCAGCGTGTTTCTTTACCCGTTGATGTGTCGTCATTGAAAGCCGGGCCGCGTGGATGCCGACCCTGTGTTCCTCGTGATTGCAGAACATAGCACGCAAGCGGGAGAACCCGCATCCGGCTTGCCACGGATGCCATTCTAGAAAAACTTGACGAGTGACTAGAAAAATCTTGACAGTCGTAAAGTCGATTTCTAGGATGGCCGCTCCATCTCACAACATATCCACAGGAGACAAGTGATGGCCAAGTTCGACTTGAAGGGGCGCCGTGCGCTCGTGACGGGTGGTGCGCGCGGCATCGGCGCGAGCATCGCCGAGACGCTGGCCACCGCCGGCGCGTCCGTGATGATCGGCGACGTGCTCGCCGACCTGGGGCGGGAAACCGCCTCCAGGCTCGCTTCCTCCGGGGCCAAGGTGGGCTTCGTCCCGCTCGACGTCACGAAGGACGGCGACTGGGCCTCGGCCGCCGAGACCACGGTGAAGGAGCTCGGCGGCTTCGACATCCTCGTCAACAACGCAGGCATCGAGATCACCTCGCTGGTGGTCGACGTCGACGGCGACGACCTGCGCCGCATGCTCGACGTGAACGTGGCCGGCACCCTGCTCGGCATGAAGCACGCGTTCCGCGCGATGCGTCCCGGCGGCAGCGCGGGCAAGGGCGGGGCGGTGGTCAACATCGCGTCGGTCGCCGCCACCATCGCATTCCCCGCCATCTCCGGCTACTCCGCCACCAAGTCTGCCGTCGACCGCGCGACGCGCGTGGCGGCCATGGAGTCCGGCAAGCTGGGCTACGGCGTGCGCGTGAACTGCATCTACCCGGGGCTCGTGCCCACCGAGATGGGCATGAAACTCGCCCAGGACATCGTCGCCGCCGGCCTTGCGCCCAGCGTCGAGGCGGCCGTGGGCGACGTGGTCGGCCAGACGCCGCTGGGCCGTCTCGGCGAAGTCGGCGACATGGCCGACGTGGTGGTCTTCCTCTGCTCCGACGCGGCCCGGTTCATCACCGGTGCCGGCATCGCGGTGGATGGCGGCATGGGCATGTAAGTCACGCAGGCAAGCAATCAGGAAGGAGACACAACATGAGCAACAGCAAGAAGAAACCCGTCGTCGTCTACGGCGCTTCCGGTTACACCGGCCGGCTGGTATGCGAATACCTGCGCGAATACAACATCCCCTTCATCGCCGCGGGCCGCAGCGCGCAGAAGGTGGAGGCGGCGATGAAGGCCAACGTGCCCGGCATCGAGACCGCAAGCTACGAGGTGGTGGAAGTGGCGCACTCGGTCGAGGCGTTCACCGAGCTCTTCACCGGTGCCTCGGTCGTGCTCAACACGGTCGGCCCCTTCGCCCGGTTCGGCCCTGAGGTCGTCGACGCCTGCCTCGCCGCCGGCTGCCACTACACCGACACCACCGGCGAGCAGGACTGGCTCATCACGCTCGACCAGAAATACGGCGCGCGCTTTGCCGCCGCGGGGCTGCTGCTCTCGCCGGGCCTCGCCCACATGTACACCACCGGCGAGATCGCGGCGCAGATCTGCCTGGAGACGCCCGGCCTCGACACCCTCGACATCGCCGTGTTCTGGGGAGGCAGCCCGACCATCGCATCCACCCAGACCATCCTGGTGAATGCCGCCACCTCCAAGGCCTTCTACCTGGAGCAGAACGAGTACGTCGAGTGGCAGCCCGACGCGGGCCTCTACCACCTGTCCATTCCCGGCCAGCACGAGGCGGCGCTTGCGCTGCCCTGGGGAGGCACCTCGCATCCGGTGTGGTTCAGGCGCGATCCGCGCGTGGCCAACGTGAAGGTGCTCGGCGGGGTCTTCAACAAGGCGCTGATGCAGGGCGTGCCGCAGATCGTGGCCGCCGCGCTCAAGGCCACCGAGGGCATGAACGACGACGACCGCTATGCCGCGCTGGCCCAGACCGCTTCGGGCGTGATGAACACCATGCCCCCGCGCGAGAACCCGCGCATCAACAAGTCCGTCGACTCGGTGCATGCCTCCGGGCCGCTGGGTCGCGTGCACTGCGTGATCTTCGGCAACTGCAACTACAAGCAGACCGGCCTGCTGCAGGCCTATGCGGCGGCCTCGCTGCTGCAGCAGCCGCCGCGGCGCGCAGGCTTCGCATCGGGTTGCCAGGCCTTCGGGCACCGCGAGCTGCTGGGGGCGTTGCGCGGCTTCGGACTGGTGCAGGAGCCTGTGCTCACCCGGATGGGCTGACTTCCATGCGCCTCGTCGACTATCTCGACAAGGGCGCCCAGCTGGGCGCCCACGCGCCGTGCCTCAGCATGGCCGGCAAGGACCTCGGCTACGGCGAAGTGCGGCGCATCAGCTGGCGCGTGGCGCGCGGCCTGCAGCGCGCCGGCATCGAGCCCGGAGACAAGGTGGCCGTGCTCTCGAGCAACGACGCCACCGCATTCGCCACGGTGTTCGGCATCTCGCGCGCGGGCTGCGTGTGGTGCCCGATCAATCCGCGAAACGAGGCGAGCGAGAACGCCTTCGTGCTTGACGCCTTCGACTGCGCCTGCCTGGTCTTCCACGGCAACTACGCGCCCATGGTCGAGCAGATGCGTTCGCAGCTGCCCAAGCTGCGCGCGCTCGTGTGCCTCGACCAGCGGCTGCCTTTCGCCCCTTCCATGGACGACTGGCTCGAAGGCCTGGACGATTCGCCGCTCGACATCGCGCCGCCCGATGACGTCGCGATGATCGCCGGCACCGGCGGCACCACCGGCCAGCCCAAGGGCGTGATGCTCTCGGGGCGCAACCTGGAAGCGATGTCCGCGCTGACGCTGATGGGCTATCCCTTCGAGGGCCGGCCCGTCTACCTCGCGCTCGCGCCACTCACGCACGCGGCCGGCGTGCTTTGCCTGCCGATCATGGCCCTGGGTGGGCAAGTGGTCATCATGCCCAGGCCCGATCTGGCCGAATTCCTCGGCCTCGTCGAGGCGCATGGCGTCACCCACACCTTCCTGCCGCCCACGCTGATCTACATGCTGCTGCAGCATCCTCGGCTCGAGCAGGCCCGGCTCGATTCGCTGCAGTGCTTCTGGTACGGCGCGGCGCCCATGTCTTGCGCGCGGCTCGAAGAGGCGCTGCAGAAGATCGGCCCCGTCATGGCCCAGCTCTTCGGCCAGACCGAGGCGCCGATGATGATCTCGATGATGTCGCCGCGCGAGCACTTCAACGCCGACGGCACCGTCGCGCGCCAACGCCTCGCGTCGGCCGGCCGGCCGGGGCCGCTGGTGCAGGTCGCCGTAATGAACGGCGAAGGCAAGTTGCTGCCCACCGGCGAAAGCGGCGAGATCGTGGTGCGCGGCTCGCTGGTGATGCTCGGCTACTACAAGAATCCGGGCGCCACCGAAGAGGCTTCGCGCCACGGCTGGCACCACACTGGCGACATCGGCTACCTCGATGCAGACGGCTTTCTCTACATCGTCGACCGCGCCAAGGACATGATCATCTCCGGCGGTTTCAACGTCTATTCGGCGGAGGTCGAGCAGGCTCTGCTGCAGCACCCCGACGTGCAGGACAGCGCGGTGGTCGGCCTGCCCGACGAGAAGTGGGGCGAGCGCGTGGTGGCCGTGCTGCAGCTGCACGACGGCAGGCAGGTGGATGTCGAGGACGTCAAGGCCTTCGTCAAGTCTCGCATCGGCAGCGTGAAGGCGCCCAAGCAGATCGAGGTGTGGCTCGACCTGCCGCGTTCCAGGGTGGGCAAGGTGCTGAAGAAGGAGGTGCGCGCGACGCTGCTGCAGCGCGCGGATCAGCCGCCGCGCTCGTAGTGGTCGTGGTGCGCACGGCGCAGCTCGAACTTCTGGATCTTGCCGGTCGATGTCATCGGCAGCGCCGGCAGGAAGACGATCTTCTTCGGCACCTCGAAGCCGCCCAGGTGCTCCTTGCAGTGCGCGGTGAGCACGTCCTCGTCGAAGTCCGCCGGCGCATCGGGCCTGCGCGTGACGAAAGCGGTGATGGCCTCGCCCCAGCGCTCGTGCGGCAGGCCCACCACCGCCGCGTTGAGCACGGCGGGGTGCCGCAGCAGCACCTCCTCGACCTTGATCGAGGGCACGTTCTCGCCGCCCGACTTGACCATGTCCTTGAGCCGGTCGAGAAAGATCAGCTGCCCATCGGCGTCGAGCTTGCCCAAGTCGCCCGAGTGGTGCCAGCCGAAGCGCTGCGCGTTCGCCGTGGCCTCGGGGTCGTTGTAGTAGCCGAGCATCACGTTGGGGCCGCGAAAGACGATCTCGCCGACCTGCCCGGGCCCCAGCAGCTCGCCCTCGTCGCCCATCACGGCGACCTCGTTCACCAGCGTGCCCACGCCCCAGTAGGAGCCGAAGCGCCTGCGCTGCTCGTGCGCTTCGAAGATGGTGGCGCCTGGGTACATCTCGGTCTGGCCCGAGACGAGGGCGAAGTTCGGGCAGAACTCGTCGAGCAGGCGCAGCAGCAGCGTGCGCGACATCGGCGCCATCGCGTACACGCAAAGCCGCAGGCTCGAGATGTCCCGCGCGGTGCGCTGCGGGTGCGCGAGCAGCGCGCCGTACATCATCGGCAGGCCGACCATCACCGTGATGCGATGCCGTTCGATGGCCGCGAGCACCGCGCCAGGGTCGAAGCCGCGCAGCGCCACCAGCGAGCCGCCCACCGCCAGCGCCGACATCAGCACCGTGTGCTGGCCGCAGTGGAAGAGCGGCAGCACGCTGCTCCAAACATCGGCGCGCTCGGGGCTGCTGCCCCATTCGACCATGTTGCTCAGCAGCACCGAATGCACCGAGGCGTGCGAATGCATCACGCCCTTCTGCCGGCCGGTGGTGCCGCTGGTGTACATGATGAGCGCGAGCTGCGTGCTGTCGATGGGCACCTCGGGCAGCGTCGCCGGGCCTTGCGCAATGGTCTGCGGCACCGTGGGCACGCCGGCGGGCGGCGCGTCGCCGTCGAGCACGCAGAGGATGGGCGCCACGCCTTTCTCGGCCAGCAGCTCGCGCAATTCGGGCCGCGCGTGCAGCGCCGTGTCGATCACCATGTGGCGCACTCCGGCATGGCCGAGGATGTAGCCGATGGCATCCACGGCCAGCGCGGTGTTGATCGGCACCCACACGAGGCCCGCCTTCTGGATGCCCAGCATGGCGACCACCATCTGGATCGAGTTGTTGCACAGCATGCCCACGCGTTCGCCGCCCGCGAGGCCCAGCCCCAGCAGGTGGTGCGCGAAGCGGTTCGATGCGGCGTCGAGTTCGCTGTAGGTGATGCGGTGCTCGCCTTCGATCAGCGCGGTGCGCGCGCCGAAGCGGCGTGCGCTGCGATGGACCACGTCGCCCAGTGCGATGCGCGAGATGCGTGAATGGAACTGCGACGGCACAGGGCCGGGGGCGGCTGCGGGCATGCTCTTCGTCTCCGTTCTTCGATGATGCGTCGGGGATGCGCGCAGCCTAAGGCCGCATCCCGCGCCGCGTCTTGCGAAGACTGGCTACCGCCCCGCAGGCGGCCGCAGAGGCTGCTAGAAGCGCGCCTTGAGGAAGGCCGATGGCCCTTGCAGCTTGACCTTCAGGCGCGACTCCGCGAAGTCGTTCTCGCGCGTCAGGTCGATGTTCGTCACGCCATAGGCCAGCACCACGCCGATGTTCTTCACGGGGAACCATTCCACGCCCGCCGAGGCGTTGTAGATGTTGCCGTGGAAGCGTCCGCTGCTCTTCCACACGCCGGAGGCGTCGGCGAAGAGCCGCAGGTCGGGCGTGATGGCGTGCCGCACGCCGATCTCGAGCAGCGGCGCCACGGTGCTCCCGCTGGAGCTTTCGCTGAGCGTGCCGATCTGGCCGTTCACCGAGGCCAGCGCGGTGGTGCCCAGCGTCGCCCGGTAGTAGGCCGCGCCGGCACCGAGGCCGAATACGGTGTTGCCCGAGCCGATCCACCACTTGTACGAGAGCTTGGCGAAGTCGAGCTTGGTGCTGATGTTGGCGTTGCCGAAGGTGTTGAGCGTGCCGAAGGGGCCCAGTGAGGTGGTGCTGTCGATGCCGCCCGAATAGTCGCGCTTGTAGCGGTAGTAGTCGAAGGAGATGCCCTGGCTGTCGCCCAGCAGCAGGTCGGCCGAGATGCGCGGCATGGTGACGCGGCCGGGCTTGACGTCGCCCGTCTGCAGGGCGCCGTAGGCCGTGCCGAAGGAGGCGTCGAGCTTCGGATCGGCGCTGAAGCCGCCGACCGAGAGGCTGAAGCGGTCCAGCGCGGGCGAGGGGTCGGCGAAGGCCGGCACGGCAGCCAGCAGCATGCCGGCACCGAGCAGCGCGGGCTGGTGAATGAGGCTGGAGAGCAGGAAACGATCGCGGGAACGAGTGCGGCGATGCAGCGGCGTGAAGAGCGGCATGAAGCGGATCCTTGATGGCCCGGAGGACCGGAAATGAATGAATGCCGCGGGCGCGCTGTCGTGACTTCAGGTGACGCTGGCGTGCTCCGGGCGGGGCTCCCTTGGACGGCAGCGACGACAGTAGTGGCGCGCGCGCGTCCCGCGGATGCGCGGAATGCCGCAGTGGTTGTAGGAATTCCTCTACGCCGCGACGGCCGTTGCGCGCCTTGGCGGGCGCTACAGTGCCGTCATGCGCAGACACCTTTCCACCACCACCGGCCCCCAACGTCTTCTCTACGGTGCGGCCGCGGGCTGCGCCGTCGTCGCCGCGCTGATGCCGGTGCCGATGAGCGGCATGGCTCGCGGGCTGGCCGGCTGGTGCGCGGCCGTGGGCGTGTACCAGGTGCTGTCCTGGTGGCTGGCCAGTACCTTCGACGCGAGGCGCACGCGCGAGCGGGCGCAGTCGCTGGACCAGCCCAACGTGGTGATCCTGGTGTCGATGCTGGTGGTCGTGGCGATGAGCGTGGTGGCCATCGCCATGCTGCTGCAGCAGGTGAAGGGGCTGAGCGGCCTGGAGCGGGCGGCGCACATCGCGCTGGGCCTGGTGGCGCTGGCGGGCTCGTGGCTGACGATGCACACGATCTACGCCTTCCACTACGCGCACCGCTACTACATCGACCAGCGCGACGGCACGCCCGACGGCGGCCTCGACTTTCCGGGCAAGGGCGATGCGCCCGACGCGCCGGACTACTTCGACTTTCTCTATTTCTCGTACGTGATCGGCATGACCTCGCAGGTGTCCGACGTGCAGGCGACCTCCAAGGAGATGCGGCGCATCACGCTGCTGCACAGCGTGCTGGCCTTCGCCTTCAACATGCTGGTGCTGGCGCTCTCGGTGAACGTGGTCGCGGGCGCCGTCTAGGCGCCTCGCGATGCCCGTTCAGGCCGCGGCCTTGCGTGGCCAGCCGGGCTTGACGATGCCGGTCGACAGCGCCACGCCGCAGACGATCACCACCGCGCAGATCAGCATCCACTGCGTGATGCTCTCGCCCAGGAAGACCGCGCCATAGAACAGCGCGAACACCGGCACCAGGAAGGTCACCGTCAGCGCGCGGGCCGGGCCGGCGCGCTCGATCAGTCGGAAGAACAGGATGTAGGCCACACCGGTACAGGCGATGCCCAGTGCCAGCAGCGCGAGCCACGCGCGCAGGCTGGGCATCTGCGCGGGCCAGAGCCAGATGGCGGGCAGGGCGAGGAATGCGGTGGCGCCGATCTGGCTGCCGGTGGCCGTGGTCAGCGCGGGCACGCCGCCCAGGTAGGCCCGCGTGGCGCTGGCCGAGATGCCGTAGCAAAGGCACGCGCCCAGGCAGGCCAGCACCGCGAAGAGAGCCGCATTGCCGCTGGCGCCGGAATGCAGGCCCGCGTTGCGGCTCGCCAGCATCGCCACGCCCGCGAAGCCGATCGCCAGCCCCACCAGCCGCCAGTTCGCCGGACGCTCGCGGAACCAGGCCCAGGCCACGAGCGCGCCGAACATCGGCGTTGTGGCATTGAGCACCGCCGCAAGGCCGGTGTTGATGGTCAACAGCGCGAAGCAGAAGAGCGCGAACGGCATGCCCGAGTTGAAGACGCCGACCAGCAGGCTGGCCTTCCAGTGCTTCGCCAGCGACGGCCCCTGTCCGCGCAGCAGCGCGATGGGCAGCAGGAACAGCGCGGCGATCGCCACCCGCACCGCGGCCGTCGGCAGAGCGCCGAACTCGGCGGCGCCGATGCGCATGAAGAGAAAGGAGGCGCCCCACAGCGCGCCCAGCAGCACCAGGTCGATGAGCCAGGCGGTGGGTGCGAGGGGCTTGGCGGGAGTGGCAGCGGCGATGTTGTTCTTCGTTGTGGTCATGCGTCCTCTGATCGATCTCTTTCTTTCTCTTGCTATGCGCCCGGATTGCTCAGATCGCCTTTTCGAGCTGCAGCAATGCCGTCTTGCGTTCGAGCCCGCCAGCGTAACCGGTCAGCGAGCCGTCGGAGCCGAGCACGCGGTGGCAGGGCACGATCACGCTGATCGGGTTGCGCCCAACGGCCGCGCCCACCGCGCGCACCGCGGCCGGGTTGCCCACGTTGACGCTCAGCGCGCCATAGCTCGTGGTGGCGCCGGCCGGAATGGCCAGCAGCTGCTGCCACACGCTCTGCTGGAAGGCGGTGCCGTGCGAGAGGTCGAGCTTCATGTCGAAGCTCTCGCGCTTGCCGGCGAAGTAGTCGCGCAGCTGCGCGGCCGCCTCGACCAGCGCGGGGTGGTCTTCCTTCGCGACCCAGCCGCTGGTGTCGGGCCAGTGGCGCTGCTGGTCGAACCAGACGCCGGCCAGGCCCTTGTCGGTGGCGGCCATCGTGATGCCGCCCAGCGGCGTGTCGATGTGCGAGGTGTAGATGACTTTGCTCTTGAACTTCATGACGCTTCAGGCTGCGACGCCTGCCGTTGCAACAAGGGGAGAACCGGCGTCGTTCGCCGGAACAGGAGAAGGGGCCGCACCGGGCGCATGCCAGGCTCGCAGCACCGCGTAGCTGCGCCAGGGCCGCCAGGCCTGCGAGGCTTCGCTGGCGGCGCGCGCGGTGGTCACGCCCAGCGCCTTCTGCAGCGCGACGTCGCCGGCCGGAAAGGCGTCGGGCCAGCGCAGTGCGCGCATCGCGATGTACTGCGCTGTCCAGGCGCCGATGCCGGGCAGTTCCTGCAGCGCGGCGATGGTGGAAGGCACGTCGGCCCCCGCGTGCAGCGCCAGCTTGCCGGAAGCGACTTCGCGCGCGATGGCCTGCAGCGCCGTCTGCCGCTGCCGCACGATGCCGAGGCGGCCCAGTTCGTCGCCGCTCGCGGCAGCGATGGCGGCCGGGGTTGGAAAGAGCCTGTTCAGCCCTTCGACGGGCGTGGCCAGCGGCTCGCCGAAGGCCTCGACCAGCCGCGAGCCCAGCGTGCGTGCCGCGGCCACAGTGATCTGCTGGCCCAGCACCGCGCGCACCGCGAGTTCGAAGCCGTCGACCGCGCCTGGCACGCGCAGTCCGTCGCCGTGCGGAAAGGCCGCGTGCAGTGCCGCGTTGATCGCCATCGGTTCCGCGTCGAGGTCGAACAGGGCACGGGCGCGGCTGATGACGATGGGCAACACGGCGGCCAGCGAGTCGCTGACCGACAGCAGCATCTGCTCGCGTTCCAGGTCGAAGCGCAGCTGCAGCCAACCGGCGTGGGCCTGACCGCCCTGCTGGATGCGCAGGGTGCGGATCAGCTTTACGTACTCGGGCGTGCTGCCCTTGGCGGGCTCCTTGCCGTCGGCCGTGGAGACGAGCTCCACGCCGCGCAGCGCGCGCCGCGCGAAGAAGCCCAGCATCGCGTTGGCGTCGTAGGGCGGGCGGAAGCCCAGCCGGACCTCGATGGCCTTGCCCTGGCTGCTACCGCTGCCATCCGCGTCGCCCCCGGCGCGCCGCAGTGCGCTCGGATTCAGGCCGTAGTGCTCCAGGAAGGCCGCGTTGAAGCGCCGCACGCTGGCGAAGCCGCTGGCCAGCGCGACCTGCGTCATCGGCAGGCGCGTGTCGGCGATGAGCTGCTTGGCGGCCAGCAGGCGGCGCGTCTGCAGGTATTGAAGGGGCGAGACGCCGAACTGCGACTCGAAGATGCGCCGCAGGTGGCGGTCGCTCACGCCCAGGCGTGCGGCGATCTGCGCGGCGCCGGGGCCGTCTTCCGACCAGGCGTCTGGCTCGTCGATCAGCCGTGCCGCCTGCAGCGCGAGGATGCGCGAGGCGTCTTCGGTCGACCAGCTGGCCGCGCGCGGTGCCAATTCGGGCCGGCAGCGCAGGCAGGGACGGAAGCCCGCGGCCTCGGCCTGTGCCGCATGGCGGAAGAACCGGCAGTTCTCGCGCCGCGGCAGTTTCACGCGGCAGACCGGGCGGCAATAGATGCCGGTGGATGTCACCGCGGTGAAGAACGACCCGTCGAAGCGCGCGTCATGCGTCTTCATCGCCAGGTAGCAGGCGTCGCTCTCGAGCGCTTCGGTGGAATGGTGGTTGGCAGGCATGGAGAAATGATACGGTTTCGACTCGTTTCAACTGGCCGTTTCCGGACATGTGGCCAGCCGGGCCCTTGCCTACAATGCCCGGTTTGCAAAACCATCAGGGAAACGCCTCTCCATGCAGCTCAGCGCGTCGATCTTCAAGGCCTATGACATCCGCGGCGTCGTGCCGGTCACTCTCGATGCGGAGGTGGCGCAAGCGCTCGGCAGGGCCTTTGGCAGCGCGGCCCGCGCGGCGGGAGAGAAGTCGGTGGCCGTGGGGCGCGATGGTCGCCTGTCGGGCCCGGCGCTGGCCGAGGCGCTGATCAAGGGCCTGGTGGCCACGGGCATCGAGGTCATCGACGTGGGCGCGGTCACCACGCCGATGCTGTACTTCGCGGCCCACACGCTGTGCACCAGCGGCATCCAGGTCACCGGCAGCCACAACCCCAAGGACTACAACGGCTTCAAGATGGTGCTTGCCGGCCGCGCGATCTACGGCGACGAGATCCAGGCCCTGCGCAGGACCATGGAAGCCGGCTCTGCCCAGCTCGCCCCGGGTGGCAGCGTGCGCAAGGTCGACGTGACCGATGCATACATCAAGCGCATTGCGGGCGACATCAAGCTGGCGCGGCCGATGAAGATCGTGGTCGATTCCGGCAACGGCATCGCCGGCGCCTCAGCCCCGGCCATCTTCCGCGCCCTGGGCTGCGAGGTGACCGAGCTCTTCAGCGAGGTCGACGGCAACTTCCCCAACCACCACCCCGACCCGAGCAAGCCCGAGAACCTGAAGGACCTGATCGCGGCGCTGGCCACCGGCGACGCAGAACTGGGCCTGGCCTTCGACGGCGACGGCGACCGCCTGGGCATCGTCACCAAGGACGGCCAGAACATCTTCCCCGACCGCCAGATGCAACTGTTTGCACAGGACGTGCTCTCGCGCGTGCCCGGCGGCACCATCGTCTACGACGTGAAGTGCTCGCAGCGCCTTGGCCCGGCCATCGAGGCCGCGGGCGGCAAGCCGATGATCTTCAAGACCGGCCACTCGCTCATCAAGGCGAAGATGAAGGAAATCGACTCGCCCCTGGGCGGCGAGATGAGCGGCCACATCTTCTTCAAGGAGCGCTGGTTCGGCTTCGACGACGGTACCTATGCGGGCTGCCGCCTGCTGGAGATCCTGAGCAAGAGCCCGGACGCCAATGCCGTGCTCAACGCGCTGCCCACGAGCTTCTCCACGCCCGAGCTGAACGTGGCCTGCGCCGAGGGCGAGCCGCACGCGGTGGTCGACAAGCTGGTGAAGAGCGCTGCCTTTGCCGCGCCCGCCCAGGTCTCGACCATCGACGGCCTGCGCGTCGACTGGCCCGATGGCTTCGGGCTGATCCGCGCATCGAACACCACGCCCGTGCTGGTGCTGCGCTTCGAAGGGCAGACCGATGCGGCGCTCAAGCGCATCGAAGCCGAGATGCTGGCTTTGCTGAAGACCGCCAAGCCCGACGCCAAATTGGCAGAGGCCGCGCACTAGGATGACCCCCAGTCTTCGCGCACTTCGTGTCGCTACGCCAACCCCCTTTCAGGGGGCGATACCGGTGGCCCGGCAAAGCCGGTTCCACGGTATCCCTGGAGTGAAAGGCCGCGGCAATTTCACGCGCTACGGGTTCAGCAACGGTGTAGTGGGGCGCTGAATCGTGCGTTCCCTGCTGCTGCGCCTCTACGGCGTCTTCACCACCGTCGTGCAACCGCTCGTGCGCCGCAAGCTGCGGCGCCGCGCGCAGGCCGAGCCGGGCTATGGCGTGGCCGTGGAGGAGCGCTTCGGCTACTACGACGAAGCCACCACCGGCCAGGCCCAGTGCTGGGTGCACGCGGTCTCGCTGGGCGAGACGCGCGCGGCCGCCATCCTCATCGCCGAGCTGCGGCGGCAGTACCCGGGCGTGCCTATCCTGCTCACGCACGGCACCGCCACCGGCCGGGAGGAGGGCGCCAAGCTGCTCGAGCCGGGCGACACGCAGGTCTGGCAGCCCTGGGATACGCCGGGCGCGGTCGGGCGCTTCCTGGACCGCTTCCAGCCGCGCATCGGCGTGCTGATGGAAACCGAGGTCTGGCCCGAGATGACGGCCGCCTGCGCCGAGCGCCGCATTCCGCTGGTGCTGGCCAATGCGCGCCTCAACGAGAAATCGCTGGCCGCCGCCGAGCGCCTTGCCTGGCTGGCGCGGCCCGCGTACTCGGCCCTCACGGCCGTCTGGGCGCAGACCGAGGCCGATGCCCACCGGCTGGTGTCGCTCGGCGCCAAGGTCGCCGGCATCTACGGCAACGTGAAGTTCGATGCCACGCCCGATGCGCGCCAGCTCACAGCGGCCGCTTCGCTGCGCGAGCGCCTGCCCAAGCCGATGGTGGTGCTGGCGAGTTCGCGCGACGGCGAGGAGCGCATGCTGCTCGAAGTGCTCAAGCGCTTCGGCGCGACTTCGCCCGTGCCGCCCGAGCAGGGCGCGATCCGCTCGATTTCCAAGCGCGTGCACGACGTGCAATGGATGATCGTGCCGCGCCATCCGCAGCGCTTCGACGAAGTGGCGGCGCTGATCGAGGCCGAGGGCTTCGCGGTGGCCCGCCGCAGCGCGGCGGGCCAGCCGTCCGAGGCCGAGATCTGGCTCGGCGATTCACTGGGCGAGATGGCGCTTTATTACGGGCTTGCCGACGTGGCGCTGCTCGGCGGCAGCTTCGAGCCGCTGGGCGGGCAGAACCTGATCGAGCCGGCGGCCTGCGGCTGTCCGGTGGTCATGGGGCCGTCGACTTTCAATTTCGCCGAGGCGGCGCAGCTTTCGCTGGCTGCCGGCGCATCGCTGCGCGTCGAGGGCATGGAGCAGGCCGTGACGGCCGCCTTGAAGCTGGTCGAGAACCCCGAGCGCCGCGCCACCATGGCCCAGGCCGCGCTGGCGTTCTCCTCGTCGAACCGCGGGGCGGCCGAGCGCACGGCTGCCGCGGTGCTGGCCATTGCGCAAGCTGCGCAGCCGGTGACGGCGAAGGGCGAGCCGGTGGAAGAGGGCGGCGAACCGGCGCGGGCCGAGCCTACGCTCGATTGATCGAAAAGAGCTGAAGCCGCGCCCGGCGGCTCAGCGCACAGGCGGATTCACGATCACCGGCGGCACGGGTGCCGTCGGCATCGTCGGCGCGGGCGGATTGAACTGCGGCGTCTGCACCGGCGGAATCACCGGAATGCTCGGCGGCGTCACGGGCACCGCGGGCGTCGTCGTGCCGCGGTCGGGACCGATGGCCGGCGGCACGGCCGGCACGCTGCCGCTGCTGGCCAGCGTCGCGTTGATCGCGTTCATGTCGTCCACCGTCAGCGTGCCGTTGGCCTGGCGCAGCTTGAGGTTGCCCAGCAGCACGTTGTAGCGCGCCTGCGCGAGGTCGCGCTTGGTCTGGTAGAGCTGGCTCTGCGAGTTCAGCACGTCGATGTTGATGCGCACGCCCACCTGGTAGCCGAGCCGGTTGGCGTCGAGCGCGCTCTGGCTCGACGCCTCGGCGGCTTCCAGCGCCTTCACCTGGCCGGCACCCGAGACGAGCCCGAGGTAGGCGGCGCGCGTGGCCTGCGCCACGCTGCGGCGCGTGCCTTCGAGCACGCTGCGCGACTGGTCTTCGAGCGCCAGGGTTTCCTTGATGCGGTTCTCGGTGGCGAAGCCGGCGAACAGCGGCAGGTTGAAGGTGACGCCCACCGTGGCCGCGTTGACGCGAGTGCCCACGGTGCTCGTGCTGGTGCCGGTCGGGTTGCGCGTGACGTTGTAGCCCAGGTTGGCGTCCAGCGTGGGCTTGTGGCCGGCCTTGGCCTTGTCCACTTCGAGCCCGGCCACGTCGAGGCCCAGGCGGGCCTGCCGGATGGCGGGATGCGCCTCGTCGGCCTGCGAGACCCAGGCGTTGATGTCGGCGGGTGTCGCCGTCGGCAGCACCACCGGCACGGCGAGCGGCACCGGCACGCTGCCGGGACGGCCGACCAGCTGGTCGAGCACCACCTTCTTCACCTGCAGGTCGTTCTCGGCGGCGAT
This sequence comes from Variovorax sp. 350MFTsu5.1, assembly GCF_048302515.1. Taxonomy (NCBI): domain Bacteria; kingdom Pseudomonadati; phylum Pseudomonadota; class Betaproteobacteria; order Burkholderiales; family Comamonadaceae; genus Variovorax; species Variovorax sp. 350MFTsu5.1. The sequence continues at coordinate 2,283,527 of NZ_CP157620.1, forward strand.
TTCCTGCGCGATCACCAGGTCGTAGCGGGCCTGGGCCTCGCGCGAGTCGGTGATGGTGGAGGTGCCGACCTCGAAGTTGCGCTTCGCCGAAGCCAGCTGCTCGGCCACGGCCACCTTCTGTGCGCGCACGAGCGCCAGGCTGTCCTGGCTCGCGAGCACGTCGAAATAGGCCTGGCTCACGCGCACGATCAGGTCCTGCTCGGCAACCGTGAGCACCGCCTGCGCGATCTCGGCCTGGCGCTTGCCCTGCTCGTAGGTGGCCCAGTTGGCTGGCCGGTACAGCGGCTGCGTGGCGTTTATGCCGACGTTCTGCGTGTTGAAGTCGCGCGATGCGGAGGTGCCCCGGCCGGCGCCCGTGAGGGTGTCGATGTCGAGGTCGCTGCGCGTCACGCCGGCCGTGAGCCCCACGCTGGGCAGGATGCCGGCCTTGGCCTGCGCGGCGCGCGCGATGTTCGCGTCGTACTGTGCCCGCGCACCCTGGTAGGTGGCGTCGAAGCCGCGGGCGGATTCGTAGAGTTCGTTCAGTGTCTGGGCCTGGGTCAGGGCCGGCGATGCGAGCAGGGCTGCGAAGGTGGTAGCGAGCGCTGCGGAAAGAGGCGAAAGCCGGGGCCTGGGGGGCATTGAACGTCCTTGGGGGAAAGAATCAGTAGCGCGGGACCTTGGGGTCGTGCGAGGACCAGGCGTCGATGCCGCCCGCCACGTTGGCGAGCTGGTCAAAGCCGTTCTGGTGCAGGAAGGCGGCCACGCGCTGGCTGCGCGCGCCGTGGTGGCACAGGCAGGCGATCCGGAGTCCGGGTTGGCCGTCATTCAGCTCGGCCAGCCGCCCGGGGATCTCGTTCATCGGAATCGCCACCAGGGTGAAGCCCTGGGGCGTGACGCTCGCCGTCTGCAACTCCCAGGGCTCGCGCACGTCGAGCAGCACGGGGGTGGCGTCGGCGTTCTGCGCGAACCAGGCGGCGAGGTCGGCGGGGCGGACTTGGTCGATCATGCTTCGGTCAACCGTCTGCTCAGAACGCGAAGCGCGAGGGCTCGGGGAAGTTCAGCAGGCGCGGAGCCATCGTGTCCCAGGGCTGGATGGTGTCCCACTTGCTCTCGCTGGTGCGTGTGACGAAGTGGGCGCGCATCATCGGCTCGTCACCCACGATGGCCGAGAGGCGGCCGCCGACCTTCAGCGAACCCAGGAGGTTCTGCGGAATGCGTGCGACGGAGCCGCTGAGCACGATCACGTCGAAGCTGGGGCCGCTGGGCAGGGGCACGGAGCCGTCGGCATGGCGCACCTCGACATTGGTCACGCCGTTGCGGCGCAGCGTCTCGGCGGCGCGGGCGGCCAGCACGGGGTTGATTTCGAGCGAGAGCACCTGCGCGGCGCGGGCGCCCAGCAGGGCGGCCATGAAACCGGAGCCGGTGCCGATCTCGAGCACGGTCTCGTGCTTCTTGATGTGCAGGTCCTGCAGCGTGCGGGCCTCGACCTTGGGCGACAGCATGATTTCGCCGGGCACGGAGCCGTCGAGCAGCGGCAGTTCCATGTCGAAGAACGAGAGGGTGCGGTGCGCGTCGGGGACGTAGTCCTCGCGGTGGATCCGGGCCAGCAGCTCGAGGATGTCGTTGTCGAGCACGTCCCAGGGACGGATCTGCTGCTCGATCATGTTGAAGCGCAAGCGCTCGAGGGTGGGGGTGGGGTTCATGGCGTGGCTTTCCTTGTGGGCTCAGGACAAACCTTCAATTTTAGGTGCCGTCGATGACACCCCCGGTTCGGTCGGCCTTCCGGGACGCACGCTGAGGCCGTTGATCACCACTTCGGCCTGGGTCGCCACGTATTTTTCGGGGTCGAGCGCCGCCGTTGCGTCGACGCAGACCATGGCCGAATGCTTCCAGAGCATGAGAAAGACCATGGGCGCGACCACCGAGTAGATCGCGTGGTCGATGTCCATGGGCGCGAATTCGCCGCTGTCGATGCCGCGCTGGAAGATGCGCCGAAGCAGCTCGTGGCCGGGCCGGACCACCTGCTCGCGGTAGAACTCCGCGAGTGCCGGAAAATTGGCGCCCTCGCTCATCATGAGCTTGGTCAGGCCCGAGGCCTGGGTCTTGCCGACGCGCTCCCACCACACGTTCATGCAGTAGCGCAGCATGTCGGCGGTGGTGCCCTCGAAGGCCTCGAACTCGGCATTCCACTCGGTGAAACGGCCGCCGAGGTTCTCCATGACCACGGCCTTGAAGAGCTCTTCCTTGCTCGGGAAGTAGAGAAAGAGGGTGCCCTTGGAAACGCCGGCGCGGGCCGCCACTTCCTCGGAGCGTGTCGCCGCAAAGCCTTTCTCGACGAACAGATCGAGTGCGGCCGCCAGCAGTTCGCCGGGGCGCGCCTCTTTCCGGCGCTCGCGCTTGGCGCGCACCGGGCAGATCTTGTCGACGAAGGAGCGGGGCGTGGACATACTCTTAATGACTCGTGGGTTAGTAATGTAGTGACGGGCATCCGTCACGTCAAGCCGCGACAATATCGGGTTAGCCTTTTCAACCTCCGCCGGAGCAGCACCATGTCCACTTCATCGTCGGCCACCGAAACCATCGTCCTGGGTGGAGGCTGCTTCTGGTGCACCGAGGCGGTCTTCGACCGCGTGCAGGGCGTGCTCGACGTCGAATCGGGCTACAGCAATGGCCAGGCCGTCAACCCGACCTACGAGCAGGTCTGCACCGGCCGCACCGGCCACGCCGAGGTGGTGAAGCTCGAATTCGACCCGGCGCAGATCAGCCTGCGCGAGATCCTCGAAATCTTCTTCGTCGTGCACGACCCGACCACGCTCAACCGCCAGGGCAACGATGTCGGCACCCAGTACCGCAGCGGCATCTACTACACGGACGATGCCCAGAAGCAGGTGGCCGAAGACGTCATCCGCGAGATCGGGGCCAGCAAGACCTACTCCTCGCCCGTGGTCACCGAGGTGGCCCCGCTGGCCAACTACTCGACGGCCGAGGCCTACCACCAGGACTACTTCCTGAACCACCCGAACCAGGGTTACTGCGCCTTCGTCGTCGGCCCGAAGGTCGAGAAGTTCCAGAAGACCTTCGCGTCCCGCCTCAAGGCCTGATGGCCTGAACACGCCCTTTTCGTGCACCTCGCGATCCGACAGTCCCGCCCCCGCTCGACCCGCGCGCTCGCGGTCGTGCTCGCGGTCGCGCTGTGGTTCGCGGGCACGCTGGGGCTGATGCACCGTTCGCTGCACGTGCCGGGCCTGCCGGACGCCGCGGCGCAGGCCGCGCAGGTCGTCCACAAGCACGCGGCTCATCACCTGGCCAGCCTGTTCGGCGATCACACCGACGCCGAATGCCGGCTGTACGACCAGCTCGCCCATGGCTCGGCCGCGCCCGGCGTGCCGCTGGTGGTGCTGCCGGTTTTGCTGCCGTCGGCCACCTTCGCTTTCCTGCAGGGCGAGGCTCTCGCCCGCTGGGTTGCGCTTTTCGACGCGCGCGGCCCGCCTCCCTCTCGCTGAATCCCCTGTGTGCCGGCTGCTGCTGCACCCGCCTTGCGCGCGGTGGCGGCTGGTCGTCCCTTGATTCACCGAGTTTCCATTCATGACCCCCAATTTCCGTCGCAACGCCATCGGCGTTGCCGTTCTTTCGCTTGCCTCCTTCGCAAGCATGGCCCAGACGCAGGCATCCGATGCTGCCCCGGCCCAGCCCGCCGACGCCGCGAGCCTGCGCGAGATCACCGTCACCGGCAACCCGCTGGGCGCCACCGACCTGATCGCGCCCACCACCGCGCTGTCGGGCGACAAGCTGCTGCTGCGCTCCCAATCGACCCTCGGCGAGACGCTGGACAACGTGCCGGGCGTGAGCAGCAGCTACTTCGGCCCCAACGCCAGCCGACCGATCATCCGCGGCCAGGACGGCGACCGCATCCGCATCCTGCAGAACGGAGGCGCCGCGCCGGATGCCTCGGCGCTCAGCTACGACCATGCCGTGCCCGTCGATGCGCTGGTCACCGAGCGCATCGAGGTGCTGCGCGGCCCCTCGGCGCTGCAGTACGGCGGCAGCGCCGTGGGCGGCGTGGTCAACGTGATCGACAACCGCATTCCGTCCGAGCCCATCAACGGCTTCGGCGGCCGCGCCGACCTGGGCTATTCCACCGGCAACAAGGAGAAGAACGGCGGCGTGGTGCTCGAAGGCGGCAACGACCGCTTCGCCCTGCACGTCGACGCCTTCAACCGCGACTCGAAGGACGTCTCGGTGCCGATCACCCTCGAGTGCAGCAAGCCCGGGTCGCCCTGGACGGCGCGCAAGATCTGCAACTCGGCCAACGAGGCGAACGGCGGCGCGCTCGGCGGCACGCTGTTCTTCGACCAGGGCTACATCGGCGCCTCGGTCAGCAGCTACCGCAGCAAGTACGGCACGGTGGCCGAGGACGACGTGACCATCAACATGAAGTCCGACCGCTACGCGCTCGAAGGCGAGTGGCGCCCGGGCGGCTTCATCAGCAGCATCCACGCCAAGCTCAGCCACACCGACTACCGCCATACCGAGTTCGAGGGCGGCACGCCCGGCACCACCTTCTCGAACATGAGCAACGACCTGCGCATCGAGGCGCGCCACCGGAAGATCGGCAACTTCGAGGGCCTGGTCGGTTTCAGCAGCGAGACCAATCGCTTCGCCGCCGACGGCGAGGAAGCCTTCGCGCCGCACAGCCGCACGCGCTCCAACGCGTTCTTCCTGCACGAGGAGTACAGCACTTCGTGGGGCCGCCTGAGCTTCGGCGCGCGCACCGAGCAGGTCCGCATCCGCTCGCTGGGCTATCCGGACGATCCGACAGTCACGCGCTTCGCCATCGGCGAGCGCACCTTCAACCCGCACAGCGCTGCATTCGGTGCGCTGGTGAACCTCGCGCCGCAGTGGCAGCTGACCTCGAACCTCGCCTACACCGAGCGCGCGCCCAAGGACTACGAGCTGCTGGCCAATGGCCCGCACGTGGCGACGGGCGCCTGGGAGGTGGGCGATCCGAACCTGAAGAAGGAGAAGTCGACCGGCCTCGACCTCGGCGCGCAGTGGAAGTCGGGCCCCAACACGGCCCGCGTGAACGCCTACGTCACGCGCTTTCGCAACTACATCGGCCTGACCGCGACGGGGCGCAGCCTCGACGAGGAGGGCAACGTGGCCGAGCCCGGGGCCACCGACACGCTGGCCGAGTATGTCTACAGCGGCGTGCGCGCGCGCTTCACCGGCATCGAGGCCAACGGCAACCTGCGCTTGCTGGGCTCCGACGGCTTCGCGCGGATGAACGACGCCGGCACGCTCGACCTGGAATGGCGCGGCGACATCGTGCGCGCGAAGAACCTCGACACCGGCGAGCCGCTGCCGCGCATCGCGCCACTGCGCCTGGGCGCCACGCTGGCCTACAACAACGGCCCGTGGGGCGCGCGCTTCGGCTTCGACTACAACGCCGCCCAGCGCCGCGTTCCCTCGGTGGGCGCGCGCGAGACCGATGCCTACACGCTGTGGAACGCGGCCATTACCTATCGCATGAAGGTGCAACGCGCCAACCTCACCTGGTACGCGCGCATGGACAACATCACGAACAAGCTGGCCTACAGCGCGACCTCGATCCTGACGAGCACGGTGTATCCGAACGCGCCGCTGCCGGGCCGCACGCTGAAGGTCGGCCTGCGCGTGACGTTCTGATCGGTGTGTTTCTCCTCCCCCTCTCTGGGGGAGGGCAGCGGTGGGGCAAGCGGCGTCCGATGAGGCCGCGGCCATGCAAAAGCGCCGCCTGCTCCCATCCCAACCTTGCCCCGGAGGGGGAAGGGGCAAGACAGGGGAGTCCGTGGGCTATCCTCGCCCGGTGAACTCCATCGTCGTCTCCTCGCTCGTGCCCGTGGTCGTGCTCATCGCCGCGGGCTACCTGGCCGGCAAGCGGCGCTGGATCGGCGGCGGCGCGGTGAAGGATCTTTCTCACCTCATCTTCCTGCTGCTGGCGCCCGCGCTGTTGTTCCGCGCGATGAGCACGGTGCATGTGGAGCAGCTCAGCCTGAAGCCGGTGGCTGCCTACTTCATCGCCTCGGGCCTGCTGTTCGCGGGCACGCTGGCCTTGCGCGGCTTCAACCGCACGGCGGCGGTGATCGCGCTGGCCAACACCTACAGCAACACCGTGATGATCGGCATCGCGCTGATCGGCCTGGCCTATGGTGAGGAGGGCATGGTGGTGCTGCTCACGCTGATCTCGCTGCATTCGCTGGTGCTGCTGACCAGCGCCACGGTGGTGCTGGAGCTGGCCGTGGCGCGCGAGCAGGCCGGTGCCTCCGGCAATGAGAAGCGCCCCTCGATGGCGCGCACCGTGGTGCGTGCGCTGCGCAACGCGATCATCCACCCGGTGCCGCTGCCGATCATCGCGGGCCTGCTGTTCGCGCAGACCGGGCTGGCGATGCCCGAGGCGATCGACAAGCCGATCCAGCTGCTCGGCCAGGCCTTCGGCCCGATCGCGCTGGTGATGGTGGGCATCACGCTCGCGCTCACGCCCATCGGCCGGCACTGGCGCGGCGCGCTGACACAGGCGCTGGTGAAGAACCTGCTGCATCCGCTGCTGGTGGCCCTCATCGGATGGCTGCTGGGTGTGCGCGGCATTCCGCTCACGGTGATGGTGGTGGCGGCCGCGCTGCCCATCGGCGCCAACGTGTTCCTCTTCTCGCAGCGCTACCGCACCGCCGAGGACCTGGTGACCGCCAGCGTCGTGGTGTCGACGGTGCTCGCGCTGGCCACGCTCACGCTCGTGATGATGTGCGCGCAGTGGCTGCCCTGAGTCCTTCGGACTTCTTCAGGTAATTTCTCGCGCACTTTCGCCTTAGAGCTGCCGCCGGGCGCGCCTATGCCGTTCGGCAGGGTGGCCGTTTGGCGAGATGGCGCGCGGCCTTCGCGCACCTACATTTGCCGGCTGATGATTTACCCGGCGCGCTCTTCGCCCCTTCTTGCTATGGCGGTGGTCGCGACGGTGATCGCGCTGCATGGCCGACCCGCGCAGGCAGCCGAGACTGCCGCCGAGGCCCCCAAGCCGTGCCGCACGCCGTGCCTTTCGGCGGGCGTGCCGCGCGAGCCGGCGGAGGCGAAGGCGGAGAAAGCGGAGAAAGCGGACAGGGCCGAGGAGGGGCCGTCGAAACCGAAGCCGGTGGCCAGGGCTCGCCCGCAGCCGGTCGCGCCGCCGCCGTCGCAACCACCCGTGCAACGCGAAGCAGCCGCCGCGCCGCGCCCCGCGCCGTCGAAGCGCTGCACCGAGATCAACATGCGCGCCGCCGTCGGCGAGCCGCTGTCGGACCAGGACATGAAGACATTGAGGAGCCAATGCTGATGACGACCACCACCCAACGTGCCCGCCTGGCGCTGCGCGCGTTCGCGCTGTGCGCTGCCGCCGTGCTCGCCGCCGCCTGCGCGCACCGTCCCGTGCCCGGCAACGCCATGCCCTTCGACCAGGCCGTGAACCAGGCGGTGGACGACCTGATGGTGCAGACGCAGAAGCTGCCGGCCTTCCTGGCCAAGGTGGAGTCGACGCTCACGCAGCGCCGCATCGTGATCGATCCGTTGCTCGAAGGCGCCAGCGGCCAGCAGACCGAGGTGACGCGCGTGGCCGAGCAGCGCATCGTCCAGCGCATGCAGGCGCAGTTCAAGCAGTTCACCGTCTCGCCCTTCAACGCCACCGAGATCGGCAATGCGCAGTACGTGCTCAACGGCACGCTGGTGCGCGACAAGGACGCCTCGGGCGGGCCCTACCGGCTGAACCTGGCGCTCACCGAAATCAAGAGCGGCGTGGTGATCGCGCAGTCGGTAACGCGCATCAGCGACACCTCGCTCGACACACGCCCCACCGCCTTCTTCCGCGACAGCCCGGTGAACGGCAAGGACCGCGGCGTGGAGGGCTACATCCGCACCGCGGAGACGCAGCCCGGCCAGGCCGCCGATGCGCTCTACCTGGAGCGCCTGCCGACCGCCACCGTGCTGCAGGAAGCCACCGCCGCCTACGAGGCCGGCCGCATGAGCGAGGCGCTGAGCCGCTACGAGGCCGCATCGAAGCGCCCCGACGGGCAGCAGCTACGGATCTACAGCGGCCTGTACCTCACGCAATCGCAGCTCGGCCGCACAGCCGATGCCGAGAAGACCTTCGGCACCATCGCCAGGCTCGGGCTCGAAACCAACAACCTGAGCGTGAAGTTCCTGTTCAAGCCGGGCTCGACCGACTTCCTGTCCGACCCGAAGATCAGTGCCGCCTATCCGATGTGGCTGCGCCAGATCGCGCGGCAGGCGGCGCAGATCGATTCGTGCGTGGTGGTCACGGGCCACACCAGCCGCACGGGTTCGGAGGCGGTGAACGAGCGGCTGTCGCTGCAGCGCGCGACGAGCGTGAAGGCGAAGTTGGTGGGAGAGGCTCCGCCGCTGTCGAAGAAGCTGCGCGAATCGGGCATGGGATTCCGCGAGAACATCGTCGGTACGGGCGCCGACGATGCGAGCGACGCGCTGGACCGGCGCGTCGAGTTCAAGGTTGTCGGCTGCGAGGCTTGATTCGCCCCAGGCTGCGCGCACTTCGTGTCGCTTCGCCAGCTCCCTTCCGGTGCAACACCTGCAGCCCGGCAAAGCCGGTTCTGCGGTGTTCCTTCAAGGAGTAGGGGTCAGGGGGCGAGGCGTTCGCGTACCCAGTCCGCACCCTCGAGCCGGTAGCGCAGCCGGTCGTGCAGGCGGCTCTTGCGGCCCTGCCAGAACTCCCAGCGGTCCGGCACCAGCCGGTAGCCGCCCCAGTGCGGCGGTCGCGGCGGCGAGAGCAGGTGCTTGGCGGCGAACAGGGCGGCGTTCTTCACCAGCACGTCGCGCCCGCTGATCACCTCGCTCTGCGGACTGGCCCAGGCGCCGATGCGGGAGTCGAGCGGGCGGCTCGCGTAGTAGGCGTCGCTCTCATCGGCGCCGGCTTTCTCCACCCGGCCCTCGATGCGCACCACGCGTTCCACCTCGACCCAGTGGAACTGCAGCGACGCATAGGGGTTGCCCGAGAGCTCGCGGCCCTTGCGGCTCTCGTAGTTGGTGTACCAGACGATGCCGCGCGCGTCGTAGCCCTTGATGAGCACGATGCGGCTCGACGGGCGCAGGTCGCTGCCCACGGTGCACAGCGTCATCGCGTTGGGCTCGGGCACCTGTGCCTCAACGGCCTCGGTGAGCCAGCGCTCGAACTGCTTGAGCGGATCGTCGGCGCTGCGGGTCTCGTCGAGCTCGGCGCGCTCGTAGCTCTTGCGCAGCGCGGCCAGCTCGTCTTTGGAAAGAGGAGAAGTCATGCCGGGATTGTTGCGCACATACTCGGCCCATGACGACGCAGAAGGCGAATTCCCCGGTGGTGATCGTGCTGGCTTCCGGCCGTGGCGAGCGCTTCATCGCGGCCGGCGGCACCGGCTCCAAGCTCAGGGCGCTGCTGGCCGGCAGGCCGGTGCTGGAGCGAACGCTCGACGCGGTGCGCGCCAGCGGGCTGCCCTGGCATGTGGAAGACGCGGGGCATCCCGGCATGGGCGATTCGATTGCCGCGGCCGTGCGCGCCACTTCCGGGGCTGCCGGCTGGCTGATCCTGCCGGGCGATCTGCCGCTGGTGCAGCCGCGCACGCTGCAGGCCGTGGCGGCCGCTCTGAACGGTGCGGTGAATGCCGTGCAGCCGCAGTACCTGGGGGAGCGCGGCCACCCGGTGGGCTTCGCCGCCGTATGCGGCGCGCAACTGGCGGCGTTGGAGGGGGCTGCCGGCGCGGCGTCCGTCCTGCGGGCGATGCGCGCCATCGATTCGGTCGTCGATCTCGCGGTGGACGACGTGGGCGTCGTCACCGACATCGACACGCCCGAGGCCCTGGCGAGGGCCGAGGCGCTGTGGCTGGCGCGCGAGGGCGCCTAGCTCTTTCTCTCGGCGATCAGGGCTTCGCGATCACCGCGCAGGCGATGCGCGGGCCTGAGTTGCCCGCGGGCTGCGTCGTGAAGTCGTCTGGGTCGCGGTGCACCACCAGTGCGCGGCCGACGACGCTGTTGGCTGCGCCCGGCGTGAGCGAGATCGAGTGGTCTTCCACGCTGAAGCGGGCCACGCCTTTGGCGTCGGCCACCAGGCTCGGCAGTTCGCCGGCATGGCTGCCCGGCGCGCCGAACTTGCCGTGCGTGCCGCCGGTCGGGTTGAAGTGGCCGCCCGAGGCATTGCCGTTGTCGCCGCAGTCGCCCTTTTCGTGGATGTGGAAGCCGTGCTCGCTGCCCGGCACCAGGCCGCGCACCTCGCCCGCCACGCGCACGCCATGGTCGAGGGCGGTGAAGGTCACCGTGCCGCGCGTCGGGTTGGGCGTGATCGCGGCGGTCGGCACCAGCTCGACGGCGGAGCTCGGCTTGCCGCCCATGCTGCCGCAGGCGGCCAGCAGGGCCGACGCGAGGAGGGTGGCGCCGATGGCGGTGAGACGACTTTGGTTCATGTGTTTTCCTTGTTGGGTCCGGATGGTTGGGAGGAAGACTTCTTGTCTGCTGACCCCGGAACATATACCGGAGCCTGCGGCACATCGCAATCAGCGGCGTTCTCCGACAGCAGCTGCTCCTTCACCTCGGCCAGCGCCACCAGCCGGGCCAGCGCGGCGTCGTGGATCGAATGACGCCGCAGCTCCAGCAGAGTCTGCTGGGCATAGTCGAGCGAGCTGCCGTAGCGGCCCACGGCATTGGCGAAGATGTGGCGGTAGCGCTCGTCGCTGAGTTCACCCGTGAAGTTGGGGCTGCGCCGCGAGAGCGTGAAAGCCAGCGCGCGCACGTCGCCCTCGGCCGTGCCGCAGCGCAGCCACCTGGGGTCGTACACGCCGGTGGGCATCTCGCGCAGCCAGAGCCGCCGCAGGGTTTCGAGCCCCTCGGCCTTCGGCACGCGGAACACCATGCCGCGGCAGCTGCCGCCGGAGAGCAGCCCGAACACCAGGCCCGGCGTCTGCACGCTGCCCCGGTTCACGCGGCTCCACATCTTCAGCGCCCGGTGCCAGCCGCGCACCCAGGCCTGGCGCCGCTCGACGAAGTCGAACTCGGGCCGCCAGATCAGCGAGCCGTAGCCGAAGAGCCAGAGGTCCTCGTGCCCGCCCCAGTCGGCGATGGCGCGCTCGAGCATCGGCTGCGGGTCGCGCAGGGGCGCGGGCATGGGGTCGAGTCCCGGCGGACCGGGGTTCGGCGCCGGCTCCGACACGGAAGTGCCGGAACCGCCACCTACAATTTCCTGATCATGGTTCACCGCACCATTATTTACCGGCCCCTTCCTTACGGAGCAAGACCCCCGATGAGCGACGACGACAGCCAGCAGAACTTCATCCTCGGATTCGTCATGGCGTTGATCGCCCTGGTGATCTTCTTCGTGGTGGGCATCGCCATCTGGCACAAGGGCCACGGCAACGCGGCCGCTGCCAAGCCGCCGGCGGTGACCGCGATGGTGACGACCATGCCAGCTCCGCCCCCGGCCCAGCCGGCGCCCAAGGTGGCCGAAGTCACCGAGACGGTGACCGTGGTCATCCCCGACGGCGCGAGCATCCGCGTGGTCGACGGCGTGGTGAACTTCTATTTCGCGACCGGCAGCGCCGACCTCGCGCCGGGCGCCGCGGAGGCCCTGGCCGCGGTCATCAAGGGCGTGGAGAGCGGCCGCAAGGCGGTGGTCTCTGGCTTCCACGACACCACCGGCGACGCCGCCATCAACGAGCAGCTCGCGAAGAAGCGGGCTGAGACGGTGCGCGACGTGCTCGTGGGCCTGGGCGTTCCGGCCGCCAAGGTCGACCTGCAGAAGCCCGCCGTGACGGCCGGCTCGGGCAACAACGCCGAGGCGCGCCGTGTCGAGGTCAAGCTGGTCGACTGACAGCCGCCTCGCCGCAAGAACAACAAGCCCGGCCATGCCGGGCTTTTTTGTGCGCGGCCTCTTTCAGCGCGCAACTGGGTAAATTCGTATTGCCCCGCGCTCGGATTTCATCGGGCTGCCGCACCCGGCTTGTTACCATGGGCCTCCAGGCCCAGAGTCGCCCGGGCGACAGCAGCAAGAGCCATAGACCCCCCATGAGCAGCAGCACCAACCCCACCGTACGCGACGTCACCGATCGCATCCGCGAGCGCAGCCAGGGGCTGCGCAGCGCCTACCTCACCCGCCTTGCAGAACTCCGCAGCCGCGACCGCGGCTCCGACCGCATGGGCTGCGCCAACGTGGCGCATGCCGTGGCCGGCATTCCGGCCAACGACAAGTTCCGCGTGGTGGCCGAGCGCGCGCCCAACATCGGCATCGTCACCGCCTACAACGACATGCTCTCGGCCCACGCGCCGTACCAGGGCTACCCCGACATCATCAAGAACGAGGCCCGCGGCCTCGGCGCCACCGCCCAGGTGGCCGGCGGCGTGCCCGCCATGTGCGACGGCGTGACGCAGGGCACGCCCGGCATGGAGCTGAGCCTGTTCAGCCGCGACCTCATCGCCATGAGCACCGCCGTCGCGCTCACCCACGACATGTTCGACGCCGCGCTGATGCTCGGCGTGTGCGACAAGATCGTGCCCGGCCTGCTCATCGGCGCGCTGCACTTCGGCCACCTGCCCACCGTGTTCGTGCCGGCCGGGCCGATGCCCTCGGGCCTGTCGAACGGCGCCAAGTCGAAGGTGCGCGAGCAGGCCGCGCAAGGCCTGGTCGGCCGCCAGGGCCTGCTCGACGCCGAGATGGCCGCCTATCACACGCTCGGTACATGCACCTTCTACGGCACCGCCAACAGCAACCAGATGCTGCTGGAGGCCATGGGCCTGCACGTGCCCGGCACGGCCTTCATCCAGCCGGGCGACGCGATGCGCGAGACGCTCACGCGGGAAGCCGTGCGCACGGTGCTGGGCAAGGCGGGCAATACGCCCTTCGACTGCCCGCCGATCGGCGTGATGGTCGACGAGCGCTGCATCGTCAACGCCATGGTCGCGCTGCTTGCCACGGGCGGTTCCACCAACCACCTGATCCACTGGGTGGCCGTGGCGCGCGCCGCCGGCATCCTGATCGACTGGGACGACTTCTCGAAGCTCTCCGACGTGGTGCCGCTGCTGAGCCGCGTGTACCCCAACGGCAGCGCCGACGTGAACGAGTTCCAGGCCTCGGGCGGCCCCGGCTTCGTGATCGGCGAACTGGTCGATGCCGGCCTCATGCATGCCGACGTGCTGACGGTGCGCTCGGGCGGCATCCGCGAATTCGCGAACATTCCCTCGCTGGCGAGCGGTTCGGATGACAAGCGCCTGCAATGGACCCCTGCCGCACCGCTGAAGAACGAAGCCGTCACCCGCACCGTCGAGAGCCCCTTCAGCGCCACCGGCGGACTCAAACTGCTGAGCGGCAACCTGGGCCGCAGCGTCATCAAGGTGTCCTCGGTGCCCGATGACCGCCACGTCATCGAGGCGCCCGCACGCGTCTTCGATTCGCAGGCCGCGCTGCAGAAAGCGTTCACGGCGGGCGAACTGGAGCGCGACGTGGTCTGCGTGGTGCGCTGGCAGGGTCCGCAGGCCAACGGCATGCCCGAGCTGCACAAGCTCACGCCACCGCTGTCGGTGCTGCAGGGCAAGGGGTTCCGCGTGGCGCTGGTCACCGACGGCCGCATGAGCGGCGCGTCGGGCAAGATCCCGGCCGCCATCCACGTCTCGCCCGAGGCCGCCGCCGGCGGGCCGCTCGCCAAGGTGCGCGACGGCGACCTGATCCGTCTCGATTCCGTCGCGGGTACGCTCGCCGTGTTGCTGCCCGAGGACGAATGGGCCGCGCGCAAGGTCGCGACGATGCCCGAGGCACAACGCATTGCCGACGGGCACGGCCTGGGCCGTGAACTGTTCGCCGGCATGCGCCGCAATGCACTGACCGCCGAAGAGGGGGCCTGCTCCTGGCTGTGACCAGGGCGGCTTCTTCCACAAGGCGAGGCATACGTAACCAGTTGGAGCCAGGAAATGACTGAAAAACTCACCCCCCTCGACGTGATGCGCGACGCCCCGGTTATTCCGGTGATCGTGCTCAACGATGTGAAAGACGCCATCCCGCTCGCGCGCGCCCTGGTGGCCGGCGGCATCCGCATGCTCGAAGTGACGCTGCGCACGCCGCAGGCGCTGCAGTGCATCGAAGCCATCGCCAAGGACGTGCCCGATGCCGTGGCCGGCGCCGGCACCATTCGCAGCGCCGCCGACGCGCAGGCCGCGGCGCTTGCCGGTGCGAAATTCGGCGTGAGCCCGGGCTACACGCGCTCGGTCGGCAAGGCATGCCACGACATCGGCCTGCCGCTCTTGCCCGGCGTGGCGACCGGCAGCGAGATCATGACGGCGCAGGAAGACGGCTACACGCAGCTGAAGTTCTTCCCCGCGCTGCAGGCCGGCGGCCTGCCGATGCTCAAGGCATGGCAGGGCCCCTTCGGCGATGTCACCTTCTGCCCGACCGGCGGCATCCACGCCGGCAACGCGGCCGAGTTCCTCGCGCTGTCGAACGTGGCCTGCGTGGGCGGCTCGTGGATCGTGCCGACCGACGCGATCCGCGACGGCGACTGGACACGCATCGAGCAGCTGGCACGCGCCGCGAGCCAACTGCAGCGCTGAGCGCCGCCGCCATGAGCAGCGCTGAATTCGACGCGAGCGATCTCAAGGTCATCGCGTTCGACGTCTTCGGCACCGTGGTCGACTGGCACAGCGGCATCGCCGCCGAGGTCGAGCGCGTGTTCCCTGGCGTGGACGGCGCGGCCTTCGCGCTGGCGTGGCGCGCCGGCTACCAGCCGGCCATGAAGGCGGTGATGGAGCGCATCGCCGCGGGCGAGGGCGGCTTCACGCTGCTCGACGAGCTGCACCTGAGCATGCTCGACCAGGTGCTGCACGACTTCAGCCTGGCCGATCGCATCGACAACGCCGCCAGGCGCGACCTGAGCCGCGCCTGGCACCGCCTGCCGGCATGGCCCGACTCGGTGGCGGGGCTCGCGCGGCTCAAGAAGAAGTTCACCATCTGCACGCTGTCGAACGGCAACATCGGCCTGCTCACCGAGATGGCCAAGCGTGCCGGCCTGCCCTGGGACTGCGTGCTCTCGGCCGAGGTGTTCAAAGCCTACAAGCCCGATCCGCGCACGTATCTCGGCGTGGCGGGCGTGTTCGACGCGACGCCGGGCCAGGTGATGCTGGCCGCCGCGCATCATGACGATCTGGCCGCCGCGCGCGCATGCGGCCTGAAGACGGCCTACATCGAGCGGCCCCACGAGTTCGGCCTCGCGCGGCCGAAGGATGTCTCGCCGAAGCCGGACAACAACCTGCACGCACGCGACATCAACCAGCTGGCCGAGCTGCTCGGCTGCTGATCAGTCGGCGAGCAGCTTTTCCACCGTGCGCAGGTTGCGCGTCGTGGTGCTCGACTTGTAGCGGGCCTTGCCGAGCAGCTTGGCCACGGGCGTGTCCAGGCTCTCGCCGAGCGGGCATTGCCAGTACAGCACACCCTTGCCGCGTTCGAGCCGCTCGGTATCGGTATTGGCATCGACCGTGCCGGCCTTTTCCATGATCTCGTCGAGCATCGCCTTGTCGGAGCCGAACACGATGTACGGGTGGCGCTCCTCGTCGATGCGTTCGAAGGGGTAGGCAGCGGCGATCGCGGCAACGGTCTTCTGCGTGAGCAGCACGATCCAGGCGTCGTAGCCGAAGCGCTTGCGCAGCGCCTGCTCGATGCGCGTGCGCAGCGCGGCGGCGTCGCTCTCATCGGTGTCGAAGAGCACGTTGCCGCTGGCGAGCACAGTGCGCACCGCGCCGAAGCCCAGTTCGACGAATAGCGCCTTCAGGTCCGCGCTCTTGATCGTGATGCCGTTGACGTTCACGCCGCGCAGCAGCGCGACATGGCGCGTTGCCGTGGCGGCTTGCTTCTTCGCGGTTGCCATGGCGTATCCGGCGCCGGGGCCTTCAGCGCAGGCCGCCGCCCGCAGCCTTCTCGTCGCGCTGGATCAGTTCCACCTTGTAGCCGTCGGGGTCCGTGACGAAGGCGATGACGGTGGTGCCGCCCTTGACCGGGCCGGCCTCGCGCGTCACGTTGCCCCCAGCGGCCTTGATCTTCTCGCAGGCCGCGTAGGCGTCGGGCACGCCGAGGGCGATGTGGCCGTAGGCGGTGCCCAGTTCGTAGCTCTCGGTGCCCCAGTTGTAGGTGAGTTCGATCTCGGCCTGGTCGGGGTTGCCGTTGCCATAGCCGATGAATGCGAGGCTGTACTTGTACTCGGGGTTCTCCGAGGTGCGCAGCAGGTTCATGCCGAGCACCTTGGTGTAGAAGTCGATGGAGCGCTGCAGGTTGCCGACGCGCAGCATGGTGTGGAGGAGTCGCATCTCGTGTTGCCTTGTTCGTAGTCGTGGAGAGGGAAGCCCGCTATTGTGGGCCTGCGGGCGCGGCGATCAAACGGCCAGTGTCAGCAGGTGGGCCTGGTGGCGCTTCAGGAACTCCATCAGGTGCTGCGGGTACTCGGGCACCACCGCGTCGCGCACGCTGGGGCGTTCGGCCAGCGCCTTGCGCCATGCATCGACCTTGGGCAGGGCGTCGAAGATGTGCGAGTCGCTGATCGCATCGAACACCTCGAAGTAGCGGAACACCGGCGCGAAGACCGCGTCGACGAGGCTGAAGCTGCCGCCCGCGAAGTAAGGGCCCTGGCCCAGCGCCGCTTCCACGCGCTGGAACTTGGCGAGCAGCGCCTGGCGCTTCTGCTCGAACACCGCCGCGTCCTGCGTGGTCTCGTAGCCCCAGAGGTCGCCGAGGATGGCCGAGCCGAACTCCATCCATGCGCGGTGTTCGGCGCGGGCGAGCGGGTCCTCGGGGTGCAGGCGAGCGCCGGGCTGGGTTTCTTCCAGGTACTCGCAGATCACGTTGCTCTCGAACAGCACGGCCTCACCTCCGTCGGACCTGCGCACCTTCAGCAGCGGCACCTTGCCGAGCGGAGAGATGTCGAGGAACCACTGCGGCTTGTTGGCGAGGTCGATCACGACGCGCTCGAAGGGCACGTCCTTCTCGTGCAGCGCGATCGCGGCACGCTGCACGTACGGGCACAGCAGGTGGCTGACGAGGGTGAGGGATTGCTGGGGCATGGGGCTCTCCGTTTTCTGGATCGGTTGTGTCTGGATCGCGGCGATTCTTGCGGTCCTGAACAACCTTTTCCCGGAAAGCCCATTAGGGAAACGGGCGCCTTGTGCTAGATGGGATCGACGGCCGTCGTATCTATCCAGTGCGTGATGCGCCCGCCGTGCATCACGCCGATGCGGTCCGCCATCGCGTGCGCCTCGGCCTCGTTGTGCGTGACGAGAATGGCCGTCTGCCCCGCCTGCTTCAGGATGTAGCGCACCTCCACGGTGAGCCGTTCGCGCGTGCCGCCGTCGAGGTTGGAGAAGGGCTCGTCGAGCAGCAGCAGGGCGGGCGAAGGTGCGAGCGCGCGGGCCAGCGCGATGCGCTGCTGCTGGCCCCCGGAAAGCTCGTGCGGATAGCGCTCGCCCGCATCGGCGAGACCGACCAGCGCGAGCATTTCGACGACGCGCGACTGTTGTTCGGCGCGGCCCAGCCGGCGCAGGCCGAAGGCCACGTTCCTCGCGGCCGAGAGGTGCGGGAACAGTGCGTACTCCTGGAACATCATGCCCACGCGCCGCTGCTCGGGCGGCAGGTGCTTCTGCGCGGACGACAGAAGCACCTCGCCGAGGCGGATCGTGCCGGCGCGCACCGGCTCGAAGCCCGCGATGGCGCGCAGCACCGTCGTCTTGCCGCAGCCGGAAGGGCCGAACAGGCAGGCGATGTCGCCCGCGTCCAGCGCCAGCGAGAAGCCGTCGACGACGGTGTGCAGGCCGCGCGGCGTGTCGTAGGCGAGGCTGATCGCGTCGAGGTGCAGTGGGGAGCTCATGTCATGTCTTCTCGGGAGCCAGTGTGGCCGAAGGTGCGCCCAGCTGGTTGCGCGCCAGCAGCACCACGGGCAGCAGGCCGGCCAGCACGATGGCGAGCGCGGCGATGGCGCCTTCCTCGTACGTGCCGCGCGCGGCCTCGGCGTACAGCCAGGTGGCCAGGGTGTCGAAGTTGGCGGGCCGCAGCAGCAGCGTGGCGGGCAGCTCCTTCATGGCGTCGACGAACACCAGCAGCGCGGCGGCTGCCATCGCGGGCCGAAGCAGCGGCAGATGCACGCGGCGCAGCGTGCCGGCGGTGGTTTCGCCGAGCAGGCGCGAGGCCTGCTCGATGGCGGGCGGAATGCGCGAGAGGCCGGCCTCGATGCCGCCGACCGGCATGGCGAGAAAGCGGATCGCACAGGCCACGACCAGCACCACGCCGCAGCTCATGAGAGGCAGGCCCTGCAGGCCGAAGACCGTGGCCAGCGCCGAGTCGAAGGCCAGTGCCGGCGTGAGCAGCCCGATGGCCAGCACCGTGCCCGGCACCGCGTAGCCCAGTGTCGCCGCGCGCGCCTGCCAGCGAGTACGGCTGGGGCCAGAACCCTGGCTGCGTGCGGCCCACGCGACGACCAGCCCGGCTGCCACCGCGACGGCGGTGACGCCCGTGGCCAGTGTCAGCGTATTGCCCAGGCTCGCGACCAGCCCCTGCGAGATGCCGCCGCCCTGGCGCAGCCGCTTGGCGCTCTCCCAGACCAGGTAGAGGGCAGGCGCCACGAAGCCGATCAGCACCGGCAGCGAGGCGGCCGCCATCGCGGCCCAGCCCGCGGCTCCGTGCAGCCTGCGTGGCTGCACCGCGCGCATTCGCTGCGCCGAGCCGAAGCGCTGGTGACGCCGGCCGTTGCGCTCCAGCCAGACCAGCGCGATCACCACGAACAGCATCGCGCAGGCGATCTGCGCGGCGCCCGCGAGGTCGGAGCGCGTGATCCAGGTGGTGTAGACCGCCACCGTCAGCGTGTTCACGCCGAGGAACTCGGAAGCGCCGATATCGTTGAGCGTTTCGAGCAGTGCGAGGCTCAGCCCCACGGCCAGCGCAGGACGTGCCAGCGGCAGCGCCACGCGGAAGAAGGCGCCGCGCCGGCTCTCGCCGAGCATGCGCGCCGCTTCCATGAGATGCGCCGGCTGTGTCATGAACATCGCGCGCGCCGTCATGTAGACGTATGGATAGAGCACGAAGCCCAGCACGAAGATCGCGCCTGGCATCGAGCGCAGGTCGGGCAGGCGGAACTGGCGCGGGCTGTCGAAGCCCAGCATCCAGCGGATCGCACCCTGCACCGGGCCGATGGGGTGCAGCAGGTCGAGGTAGGCGAAGGCGACGATGTAGGTCGGCATCGCCAGCGGCAGCAGCAGGGCCCAGTGCAGGGTGCCGCGTCCGGGGAAGTCGTGCGCCGTCACCAGCCAGGCACAGCCGGTGCCGATCACCAGCACCAACGCACCGACGCCCGCGAGCAGCACGGCCGTGTTGAGCGCCGCCTGCGGCAGCACGTGCGCGAAGAGCGGCCCCCAGTGGCCGAGGCCCGAGCCGAAGGCCAGCCACGCCAGCGTGAGCACCGGCGCGAGCACGCCGATGGCGATCAGGAACGACGCGCAGCGCCAGGCCGGGCCGGCGGCTTGCAGGCCCGGCGGCTGGCGCCGCAGGAGACTCATTCAGTCAGTCGCCGGCAGGCATGCCCGGCGCTCGTCGATGTCACTGGTCGAAGCCAACCTTGTCCACAAGCGCGCTCGCCTGCTTGCGGTATTTCGCGATCTCGGTCAGCGGCAGCGGGTCGACCTTCAGCTCGCCGATGGACTGGCCGATGATCGGGTCGAGCGCCACGCCCTTGCGCACCGGGTACTCGTAGTTGGCCTGGGCGTAGAGGGCCTGCGCCGGTTCCGATACCAGGAACTCGAGCAGCTTGACCGCGTTGGCGCGCTGCGGCGCGTTCTTCGCGACGGCCGCGCCGCTGATGTTGACGTGCGTGCCGCCGCTCTTGGCATTGGCGAAGGTCGGGCGCACCACCTTGATGGCGTCGCCCCACTTGCGCGCGTCGGTGCCTTCCTTGGCGCTCTTCATCTGGCCGACGTAGTACGAGTTGGCCAGGCCCACGTCGCAGATGCCGCCGAGGATGTCGCGCGCCACGTCGCGGTCGCCGCCGGTGGCCTTGCGCGCCAGGTTGGCCTTGACGCCGCGCAGCCACTGCTCGGCCTTGGCTTCGCCGTCGTGCGCGATCAGCGAGGCCACGAGTGCGGTGTTGTAGGGATGCTGGCCGGCGCGGATGCAGACCTTGCCCTTGTACTTGGGGTTGGCCAGGTCTTCATAGCGGAAGCTGGTGAGCGGCAGGCTCTTGTCGGCGTAGAGCACGCGTGCGCGCATCGAGAGCGAGAACCATTGGCCGTCGGCGCCGCGCAGGTTGGCCGGAATGGCCGACTCGAGCGCGGCCGACTTCACGGGCTGCGTCACGCCGCCGTCGACGAGGTCCATCAGGTTGCCGATGTCCACCGTCATCAGCACGTCGGCGGGGGATCGGGCGCCTTCGGCCTTGACGCGCTCCAGCAAGCCGTCCTTCACGAAGACGGTGTTGACCTTGATGTTGCTCTGGGCGCTGAAGGCGGCGATGAGGGGCTGGATCAGCGCAGGCTCGCGCGTCGTGTAGAGCGTGAGTTCTTCGGCAGCCTGCGCGGGCAGGGCGGTGGCGGCCAGCCACGCGGCGCCTGCGCCAAGCAGTGCGCGCGCGGCGCGGCCTTGGACGCGCGAGCGTTGTTCGGTCATGAGGATCCTCCAGGAGCGGGTGTTCTAGAAAGCTCCGGCGCCGGCAGCGGATGACGTCGCCGCCGGTGTCGCGTGTTGCGGCCGCCGGATGAGAATAATTATCACTGGCCGCCCTGGATCGCGACGCCTTTGGACTTACAGGTTGAAGGCCTACTGCAGTCCGCCTTCGCCCGCTGGCCTCGCGGCTCAGCGCGCCGGCGGCACCTCGAAGACCAGGCAGGTGGTCGTCGCGTGCGCGTACAGCGTGCCGTCGGGACCGTAGAGGCGGGCCTCGGCGGTGGCGAGCTGTTTGCCGCAGTGGATCACCTTGCCTTCGGCGCGCACGCGCTGCACCTTGGGCGTTAGGCCCTTCACGTAGTTGACGCCGAGCTCTGCGGTGGTGTAGGCGCGGCCGGGCGGCATCATCGTGTGGACCGAGCAGCCCAGGGCCGAATCGAGCATCGTCGCGACCCAGCCGCCGTGGATGGTGCCCAGCGGGTTCAGGTGCTGCGGCAGTGGCGTGCCCTGGAAGATGGCCACGCCCAGGCGTGCCTCGATGATCGTGAAGTCCAGCGTCTTGGCGATGGCGGCGTAGGGAATGTCGCCGTTGAGCATCGCCTGCATGATCTCCAGGCCGGTCTTGCCGGCGATCTGGTCGGGGCGGGCGAGGCCGGGGCCCGGGCCGGCCTCGAGGCGGCCGGTGATCTTCTGTTCCTCGGCGATCCATGCGTCGAGCTGGCTGGTGGCTTGTGTCATGCCTGTGTTCCTTCTGGGGGCTTTGTGCCGGGGTGTTGATTGCATATGCAATAGTTGCACATACAATAATAGCCTATGGACACTCCCGCCAAGCCACGCGGCTGCACCAGCTTCAAGGTGCGACAGCTTTCGCGACGCCTCTCGCAGCACTACGACGCCGAGGTTTCGCAAAGCGGCCTCAAGACCACGCAGTACTCGCTGCTGTCGCACCTCGCGCGGCTCGGTCCCTCGCGTCCCGTCGACCTGGCGGCCGAGCTCAAGATGACTGCCTCCACCCTGAGCCGCAACCTGCAGCCGCTGATCGTCGCGGGCTGGATCGCGCAGGGTGCCGGTGCCGATGCGCGCAGCCGGCTGGTGCAGCTCACCGAGGAAGGCGAGGTCAAGCGGCGCGAAGCGCTGGCGCACTGGAAGACCGCGCAGCAGAAGCTGAATGCGTTGCTGGGCGTGGAGCGCGTGCTCGCGCTGCACCTGCTGATCGACGAGGCCATGGAGCTGCTGGGCGGCGAGGAAGAGCACGCCAGCGACGACTGACCCCCCAACTTTTCTTCACCTACACCCCATTCGCTCAATCGTGCGCACAGGCGCGCGAGGGACCCGTTTCGCCTTTTTTCCTCCCATTCAATTCCAACAGCAGAGGCCTCATGTTCGCCAACTCCGTTTCCGCATGGCTGCAGCGCCGCGGCATCCACTACGGCTGGATCGTCGCCGCCATCACCTTCCTCACCATGCTGACCATGTCGGCCGCGCTGGGCCTGCCCGGCGCCATGCTGCAGCCGCTGGGCAAGGAATTCGGCTGGAGCACCGAGCAGATCTCCTCGTCGCTGGCACTGCGCTTCGCGCTCTTCGGGCTGATGGGACCGTTCGCCGCCGTTCTGATGGAGCGCTATGGCCTGCGCGCGGTGGTCTGCACCGGCCTCGCGCTCGTCGGGCTGGGCATGGCGCTGGTCACCATGGCCTCGCAGCTCTGGCAGCTCTTCGTGCTCTGGAGCCTGATGCTGGGCCTGGGTACCGGCATGACGGCGCTGGTGCTCGGCGCAGTGGTGGCCAACCGCTGGTTCGTCGCGCGGCGCGGGCTGGTGGTGGGCATGCTCACTGCGAGTTCGGCGACGGGGCAACTGGCCTTCCTGCCGCTGGCGGCCTGGATGATCGAGCACTGGGGCTGGCGCTCGGCCATCGTGCCGATCGTGATCGGCACCATCCTCATCGGCCTGCTGGCGCTGCTGCTGATGCGCAACCGGCCCTCCGACGTCGGCCTGCTGCCCTACGGCGAGGCACCCGGCACGCAGCCCGCGGCGCCCGCCGCAGCCGCGCCCGCGATGAACTTCGCCACGCCCTTCCGAGTGCTGAAGGAAGTCTCGACCAACCGCACCTTCTGGGTGCTGGCCGGCACCTTCTTCATCTGCGGCCTGAGCACCAACGGCCTGGTGCAGACGCACTTCATCTCGCTGTGCGGCGACTACGGCATGAGCGCCGTGCCGGCAGCATCGGTGCTCGCGATGATGGGGGCCTTCGACTTCGTCGGCACGATCCTGTCGGGCTGGCTCTCGGACCGCTACGACAACCGCAAGCTGCTCTTCTGGTACTACGGCCTGCGCGGGCTGTCGCTCTTCTGGCTGCCGCATTCGGAGTTCACCATCTACGGCCTGGGCATCTTCGCGATGTTCTACGGCCTCGACTGGATCGCCACCGTGCCGCCGACCGTCAAGCTCGCCGGTGCAGCCTTCGGCCCGGCAAAGGTCGGCCTGGTGTTCGGCTGGGTTTTCGCCGCGCACCAGCTGGGAGCCGCCACGGCTGCGTACGGCGCCGGCTTCGCACGCACGCTTCTGCTGACCTACACCCCGGCGCTCTACACCGCCGGCGCGGCCTGCCTGGTGGCGGCGCTGATCGTGATGACCATCCGCCGCCCGGCTGCGAAGTCCGGCTCCCCGGCCACGCCGGCTGCGGCCCGTGCCTGAACCCGCCAAGGCTCCAGCCATGACCACACCCCACGGCACCACCGAACTCGATCCGCGCACGCGCCGCCTGCTCGAGGCTCCCATCGTCCCCACGCTGCTGCGCCTGGCCGCGCCCAATGTGCTGGTGATGGTGGCGCAGGCCTGCGTCGGCCTCATCGAGACCTACTTCGTCGGCAAGCTGGGCACCGATGCGCTCGCCGGCATGGCGCTGGTATTCCCCATCGTGATGCTGATGCAGATGACCTCCAGCGGCGCCATGGGCGGTGGCATCGCCTCGTCCATCGCCCGTGCGCTCGGCGCGCGCCGCCGCGACGATGCGAATGCGCTGGTGTGGCACGCCGTCGTCATCGCGCTGGGCTTCGGCCTTTGCTTCACTCTGGCGCTGCTTTTGGGCGGGCGCTGGCTCTACGGTGTGATGGGCGGCACGGGGGCCGCGCTGGAAGCGGCGCTCACGTATTCCAACTGGGTCTTCGCGGGCGCGACGCTGGTGTGGCTCTTCAACTCGCTCGGCGCCATCATCCGCGGTACCGGCAACATGTCTGTGCCGGCCAACGTGACGGTGGTGGGCGTGGTGTTCCTCATTCCGGCGTCGCCGCTCTTGATCTTCGGCGTCGGGCCGCTGCCGGGCATGGGCATCGCGGGCGGTGCGATCGCGCTGCTGCTGTACTACCTGCTGGGCTCGATCGCGCTCATGGCCTACCTGCGCTCGCCGCGCAGCCTGCTCAAGCCCACGCTCGACGCGCTGAAGCTGCGCTGGCCGCTGTTCCGCGACATCCTGCGCATCGGCCTGGTGGGCGCGGTGTCGACGGTGGCGACCAATCTTTCCATCGGCATCGCCACCGCGCTGACCGGCCATTTCGGCTCGGGAGCGCTGGCCGGCTACGGCACGGCATCGCGGCTCGAATACCTGCTGGTGCCGCTGGTGTTCGGCCTGGGCGCGCCGCTGGTGGCGATGGTCGGCACCTGTATGGGCGCGGGGCTGCGCGAGCGGGCATTGCGCGCCACCTGGGCCGGCGCGGCGCTGGCCTTCACGCTCACGGAGACGATCGGCCTCGCGGCGGCGCTGTTCCCGCGCCCTTGGCTGCTGCTGTTCGGCAACGACCCAGCGATGCTGGAGACCGGCGCGCACTACCTGCGCGTGGTCGGACCGATGTACGGCCTCTTCGGCGTCGGGCTGGTGCTGTACTTCGCCTCGCAGGGGGCGGGCCGGCTGCTGTGGCCGATGCTCGGCAACATCGCGCGCCTGGCGGTGGCGGGCACCGGCGGCCTGCTGGCCCTGCAGTGGGGCGCCGGGCTCACCGGCGTGTTCGCGGCGCAGGGCGTGGCGCTGGCGGTGTACGGCATCGTGACCGCATCCGCCATCGCGGGAGGCGCCTGGTTCGGCCGCGTGGGCTGGCCGCGAACCACCAGCGGGCTGCTGCGGCGCATGGCCCAAGCCTGAAATCCAGCCATCGATTCATCCACCAACCAACGAAAGACTCGTCATGAAAATCAAGGACTCCGTGGTCTTCATCACCGGCGCCAATCGCGGCCTCGGTCTCGCCTTCGCGAAGGCTGCGCTCGCCGCGGGTGCGCGCAAGGTCTATGGGGCCGCGCGCGACCCCAGGAGCATCGACCTGCCCGGCGTGACGCCGGTGGCGCTCGACGTGACGCAGCCCGCGCAGATCGAGGCGGCGGTGCGTGCCTGCGGCGACGTGACGGTGCTGGTCAACAACGCGGGCATCTCGCGCGGCTCCAGCTTCCTGGGGTCGCCCGACGCCGTGGCCAACGCGCGCGCCGAATTCGAAACCAACTTCTTCGGCCTGTGGGCGGTGACGCAGGCCTTCGCTCCGGTGCTCGCGGCCAACGGCGGTGGCGGGGTGATCAACGTGCTGTCGGCGCTGGCCTGGACCACCTTCCCGAGCGTGGCGACCTACAGCGCGACCAAGTCGGCCGCGTGGTCGCTGAGCAACGGGCTGCGCAACGAACTGGCCGGGCAGGGCACGCAGGTCACGAGCCTGCACGTGGGCTACATGGACACCGACATGACGGCACACATCCAGGGCCTGCCCAAGGCATCTCCGGACGATGTGGCGCGCCAGGCGCTGGCCGGCCTCGAGGCAGGCCAGGCCGAGGTGCTTGCCGACGAGACTTCACGGCAGCTCAAGCAGGGCCTGTCGAGCGCGACACCCCCTTACGCCAGCGTGCCCCAGGCAGCCTGAACGGGAAACCCGGGCGCGGGGCCCGGGTCTCGTTCATCCTGATCAGTAGCGGTAAGGGTTGTTGGGGCGGCGGTCGTAGCGGTTGGGCACACCGTCGCCATCGTTGTCGCGGCGGCCGTAGCGGCGGCGATCGTCCCAGCGGCGGTCGTAGTGGTGGTGAGGGCGGTAGCCCGGGCCGTAATAGTGGCGCGGCGGAGGCGGCGGCGCGTAGTAGCGGCGCGGCGGCGGCGGTGCCGGAACGACGTACACCTGCGCCTGGATGAACGAGCCGCCGGTCTGCGCCTGGGCGGGTGCGCTGATGGCGGCCAGCGAGAGCAGGGCCGCGGCGCCGAATGCGAAAGTGAGCTTTTTCATCTGATCCCCCGGTTGTGAGTTGGAAGCCTCATCCTCGCTGCCCTTTGTTAAGTTGGTGTAAGGCTCGAGCGAAATCGGATGAAGAGCTGTAACCCGTGCGCACGACGTGCGGCACGGGCAAGACACAATTGTGAATGGACTTTTCACCGCGGAAAACCTCCGCGGGTAGGCCATCGGCTCTATCGGCCGAAGGTTCAGCCGCGCGGCGCTGGCAGGAGGCGGCGCAGCGCCTCGAAGAACAGGTCGGATTGCTCGCGCTCGCCCTGGATCTGCGCCGCCACGTGGGCGGCCAGTTTCGGGTCCACCGGCGCCAGCGGGCGTCCGGTCGACTGCGCGATCACCTGGTGCAGGCAGGCGCGCTCCAGGTAGTAGAGATCGTCGTAGGCATGGGCGATGGTGCCCCCGGCCACGATCACGCCGTGGTTCGCGAGAAAGGCCACGTCCTTGCCGGCCATCGCGCGCGCGATGCGCTCGCCCTCGGCGTCGTCCAGCGCGAGTCCGTTGTATTCGGCGTCGATGGCGATGCGGTTCATGTAGCGCATCGCGTTCTGGCTCGCGGTCGGGTCGAGCGCGCGGTCGACCGTGATCGTGAGCGCCGTGGCGTAGGGCATGTGGCAGTGCAGCACCACCGCATGCCCGGTGAGCCGGTGCACCGCGCCGTGGATGAACAGGGCGGTGGGCTCCACGCGGTGGCGGCCCGCCAGCACCTCGCCGTGCACGTCGATGAGCACGATGTCGTCGGGGCCGATCTCGCTCCAGTGCAGGCCGCGCGGGTTGATGAGATAGCGGTCCTGCGTGCCCGGCAGCATCACGCTGAAGTGGTTGCAGACGCCTTCCGACAGTCCGTGATGGTCGGCGGCGCGCAGGGCGAGGGCGAGGTCTTCGCGCAGCTTGCGCACGGCGGGGCTGGCGTAGAGGGCATCGGCGGACATCGGTGGGGTCTCCTGTTTTTTCTTTGGGGGATCAGGCGAGCGTGAGGCCTTTCCAGGCCGCGACGAATTTCCGGGCGTCCTCGCGCACCGCCGCGGCCTGCTTGCCCGGCTTGTAGAGCGAGGAACCGATGCCGAAGCCGGCGGCCCCGGCCGCGCGCCACTCGGCCATGTTCGTGGGGGAGATGCCGCCCACGGGCATCACTGGCGTGCCGGCCGGCAGCACGGCCAGCAACGCCTTCACCACGGCGGGCGAGGCCAGTTCGGCCGGGAACAGCTTGAGCCCCGTGGCGCCGGCCGCGAGCGCGCCGAAGGCCTCGGTCGGCGTCATCACGCCAGGCAGGCACACCATGCCCAGCCGCACAGCCTCGACGATGACTTCGGCATTGAAGTTGGGGGAGACGATCAGCTCGCCGCCCGCCGCATGCACCTCGCGCACCTGCTGCGCGCCGAGCACCGTGCCGGCGCCGACCAGCGCCTGGGGAAAGCGCTTGCGCATGAGCGCGATGCTTTCGAGCGGCTGGGGCGAATTCAGCGGCACTTCGAGCAGCCGGAAGCCGGGCTCGACGATGGCGTCACCGACGTCGGCCGCTTCGGCCGTCGTGAGGCCGCGCAGGATGGCCACCAGCGGCAGCTCGCGCATCGCGGCGTCGAATTTTTCGAGGGGAGTGGGGGCGGTCATGCGGGAGTCCTGTCGGAATCGAGAAAGCCGGACAGCGCGTGCAGCCCGGCCCATGTGGCCTCGGCGCCGAGCGTGCGCGTGGCGACGCCGGTGGCGCGCAGGGCCAGCGTGTAGCGTTCGGTGAGGTTGGACGAGCCGATCAGGATCACCTCGCCCGACGCCTGCAGCGCCTGCGTGCGCAGCTCCTCGCCGATCAGCAGGCCTGAGAGGTAGCTCGACAGCTCCTGCTTCGGCATGCGCTCGAACAGCGCGAGGGTGCGCGTGCCGAAGGCGTTGTGCAGCAGGCCGTGTCCGTTCTCGGAGCGGGTCACGCCTTCGAGGAAGGCTGCTTCGTCGAGCGGCGCCGATGCATCGAGCGTGCGCGCGAGGATCGAGTGCTGGCTCAGCAGCGCATAGAACTCGCCCGTCATGTAGGTGCGGAAGCCAGCGACGCGGCCCTTCTTCACCGATGCCCACTTGTTGTGCGTGCCGGGCAGCACGAAGACGCCTTCGCTCAGGCCGGTGAGTTCCATCGCGCCGAAGATCTGCACTTCCTCGCCGCGCATCACGTCGGGCACGCCGGCGTGCTCGTCGCTCAGGCCCGGCACGATCGCGATGCGCGCGCCCGCAACGGCGTCGATGTCGATGATCTTGCGGCCCACCTCGACGCGGCCGGCGGGGCAGGCGCAGTAGGGCGCCTCCACCCAGCCCTGCTTGCTGCCGGCCATGCCGGAGATCAGGCAGCGCGCGCCTTCGAGGCGCATCCAGTCGCCGAAGAGCTTGTCGAAGACGGCCGGAAAGCCGCCTTCGGGCACCGTGAGAATGCCGCGCGCATCGTTGCGCTCTTCAAGCACCTTGCCGCTGGCGTCAAGCAGCGCGCCGCGCAGTGAACTCGTGCCCCAGTCGATTGCAACCAGTCTTGTCATCTAGTGATTGTCGCGCGGCACGAAGGCACCGCGGCGACCGCGCAGGAAGGCCAGGTCTGCTCCCTGGTCGGCCTGCAGCACCGTATCGACATACAACTTCCAGTAACCGGATTCGAGCGGCGCCTTGGGCGCGACCCATTTCTCGCGGCGCTTCGCGAGCTCTTCGTCGCTCACGTGCAGGTGCAGCCTGCGGTTGGGCACGTCGAGCTCGACGATGTCTCCGTCCTGCACCAGCGCCAGAGGGCCGCCCGCTGCCGCCTCGGGCGCGGTGTGCAGCACCACGGTGCCGTAGGCCGTGCCGCTCATGCGCGCGTCGCTGATGCGGACCATGTCTGTGATGCCCTTGCGCAGCACCTTCGGCGGCAGCGGCATGTTGCCTGCCTCGGCCATGCCGGGGTAACCCTTGGGCCCGCAGTTCTTGAGCACCATGATGCAGTTCTCGTCGATGTCGAGGTTTTCGTCGTCGATGCGCCTGTGCAGGTCGTCGGCGCTCTCGAACACCACCGCGCGGCCCTTGTGCACCAGCAGCTCCGGCGTGGCCGCGCTGGGCTTGATGATGGCGCCGTTGGGCGCGAGGTTGCCGCGCAGCACGCAGATGCCGGCCTTGTCCTTGAAGGGCTCGGCCAGGGGGCGGATGACCTGCGGGTTGAAATTCTCGGCGTCCTTCACGTTCTCCCACAGGCTCTGGCCGGTGGCGGTGATCACGTCCTTGTGCAGGTGCTCGGCGATCTCCTTGATGACCACCGGCAGGCCGCCCGCATAGCAGAAGTCTTCCATCAGGAACTGGCCCGAGGGCTGCAGGTTCACCAGGCAGGGCAACTCGGAGGCGAGGCGGTCGAAATCTTCCAGCGTGAGTTCGACGCCCATGCGTCCCGCGATGGCCAGCAGGTGGATCACGAAGTTGGTCGAGCCGCCGATGGCCGCGTTGACCTTGATCGCGTTCTCGATGGCCTGGCGCGTGAGGATCTTCGACATGTTCATGTCCTCATGGACCATGCCGACGATGCGCCGGCCCGCCTGCCGCGCGAGCACGTTGCGGCGGCCGTCTACCGCAGGGTAGGCCGCGTTGCCCGGCAGGCCGATGCCCAGCGACTCGACCATGCTCGCCATGGTGCTGGCGGTGCCCATCGTCATGCAGTGGCCGTGGCTGCGGTGCATGCAGCTCTCGGCCTCGAAGAAATCCTGCAGCTTGAGCGTGCCGGCGCGCACCTGCTCGCTCATCTGCCACACGCCGGTGCCCGAGCCGAGCTCCTGCCCGCGCCACTTGCCCGAGAGCATCGGGCCGCCCGACACGCCGATGGTAGGCAGGTCGACGCTGGCCGCGCCCATCATGAGCGCGGGGGTGGTCTTGTCGCAGCCCATGAGCAGCACCACGCCGTCGAGTGGGTTGCCGCGGATGCTTTCCTCCACGTCCATGCTCGCGAGGTTGCGATACAGCATCGCGGTGGGACGCAGCAGCGTCTCGCCGAGCGACATCACCGGGAACTCGAGCGGGAAGCCGCCGGCTTCGTACACGCCGATCTTCACCTGCTCCGCGAGCGTGCGGAAGTGCGAGTTGCAGGGCGTGAGTTCGCTGAAGGTGTTGCAGATGCCGATGACCGGGCGGCCGTCGAACTGGTCGTGCGGAACGCCCTTGCCCTTCATCCAGCTTCGGTAGATGAAGCCGTCGCGATCGTGCCGGCCGAACCATTGCTGGCTGCGGAGTTCTTCGGGTTTCTTCCTGGGGGCGGTGCTCATTGGATGTCTCTCTTTGTTGTCGAAACCTGCGCCCGATCCTCAGGGTTTGTCCTGCCGATAGAGCGTTTCAATCATCATATGATAAGCGCGAACAACGCGCCGGACCCTTAGTGTTTTCGAGCGACGGGATACCAGTTTTCACATCACGCATGATCAAGAACATCCACGGTCGCACGCTCGAACTCCTCGGTGAAGCCGTGGTGTCGGGCCGCTATGCGATCGGTGCATCCATCCCGTCCGAGCCCGTGCTCGGCGAGGAGCTGGGCGTGAGCCGTACCGTGGTGCGAGAGGCCATCAAGTCGCTGGTGGCCAAGGGCCTGATCGTGACCGGCCCGAAGGTCGGCACGCGCGTGCTGCCCAAGGACAAGTGGAACTGGTTCGACCCCGACGTCATCACCTGGCAGGCGCGCGCCGGCCTCACGCCCGAGTTTCTGCGCGACCTGCAGGACCTGCGCCGCGCGGTGGAGCCGGCGGCGGTGCGGCTGGCCGCGGAGAGGGCCACCGCGGAAGACATCGACGAGATCGAGCGTGCCTACGCCGGCATGAAGGAAGCCGTGGAGAACGGCGGCGACTACGTCACCTTCGACCTGCGCTTTCACAATGGCCTGCTGGGGGCCGCGCGCAACAGGATGATTGCGCAGATGAGCAAGGTGCTCAACGCATTGCTGCGCACCAGCTTCGAGATATCGACCACCAAGCCCGACGGCCCCACGCTCTCGCTGCCGCTGCACCGTGCTGTGCTCGACGCGGTGATCGCGCACGACCCCGACGTCGCGGAACGCGCGATCCTCCGGCTCATCGACGGCGCCCGCCAGGACATCGAGGACGTGCTCGGCTCGCGCCGCCGGCTGCCGCGGCTGAGCAGGCCGCCACCCAGGCTCAGGGCCAGTTAGCCAGCCAGGCGCACTGGCGGCGCTCACGGTCCATTTCCGGTTCTTTCACCCCCACGCTCGCGCGCCGAGCAGATTCCACCCCAGAAGAGAAGGAGACAACGTCCATGAAATTCGTCAAGTCGCTGATCGCGCCGACGCTGGTCGCGATGGGCCTGCTGTCGGCAGGCCACGTCGCCGCGCAGGAGAAACTCACCGTCTGGTGGGTCAAGGGCTTCTACAAGGCGGAGGACGACGCACTGTTCGCCGCCATCAAGAAGTTCGAAGAGAAGAACAAGAACGTCAAGATCGAACTCTCGCAGTACCCGATCCAGGACATGATCCCCAAGACCGTGTCCGCGCTCGACTCGGGCAGCCCGCCTGACGTGGCGTATGCCGACGTCTACGACTTCCAGGTCACGGGCAAGTGGGCCTACGACGGCAAGCTCGAGGACATCAGCAGCGTGCTCACGCCCATGAAGGACCGCTTCGCGCCGAACACGCTGGAGACCACCTACCTCTACAACGACCAGACCAAGGGCAAGGCGTACTACGCCTTCCCGATCAAGCAGCAGACCATGCACATCGAGTACTGGCTCGACATGCTGGCCGAAGCCGGGTTCAAGGAGTCCGACATTCCCACCGGCTGGAAGGACTACTGGTCGTTCTGGTGCGAGAAAGTGCAGCCAGCCAGCCGCCAGAAGAGCGGCAAGCGCAACTTCGGCATCGGCATGCCGATGGGCGTGGACTCGAGCGACGCGTTCTATTCGTTCCTGACCTTCATGGACGCCTACAACGTCAAGCTGGTGGACGACAACGGCAAGCTGCTGGTCGACGACCCGAAGGTGCGCACCGGCCTCATCGGGGCCATGACCGACTACACCACGCCCTACGTCAAGGGCTGCACGCCGCCTTCTTCCACCAGCTGGAAGGACCCGGACAACAACGTCGCGTTCCACAATAAGACGACCGTGATGACGCACAACGCGACCATCTCCATCGCCGCCAAGTGGCTCGACGATTCGAACAACGCCTCGCTCACGCCCGAGCAGCGCGAGGAAGCGCGCAAGAACTACACCGAGCGCATCCGCACGGCCGGCTTCCCGAACAAGCCCGACGGCAGCAAGATGGTCTACCGCACGGCCGTGAAGACCGGCGTGGTGTTCAAGGACGCGAAGAACAAGGCGCGCGCCAAGGAGTTCGTCTCGTTCCTGATGCAGGAAGAGAACCTGACGCCGTACGTCGAAGGCTCGCTGGGCCGCTGGTTCCCGGTGACCAAGGCCGCGCAGCAGCGTGACTTCTGGAAGGCAGACCCGCACCGCCTCTCGGTCTACAACCAGTACGCCGCCGGCACCGTGACCTTCGAATTCACGAAGAACTACAAGTTCACCGTGCTGAACAACGAGAACGTCTGGGCCAAGGCCAT
The DNA here is from genome assembly GCF_048302515.1 of Variovorax sp. 350MFTsu5.1. Lineage (NCBI taxonomy): Bacteria > Pseudomonadati > Pseudomonadota > Betaproteobacteria > Burkholderiales > Comamonadaceae > Variovorax > Variovorax sp. 350MFTsu5.1. Next base: position 2,315,970 of record NZ_CP157620.1, read on the forward strand.
GAGCCGCGTCGTCACCGACAAGGTGCCGGTGGACAAGGCGGTGGACGAGATGATCGCCCGTATCAAGACGGTGGCGGGTCAGTAAGCCGCGCACGCACGGTACCCGTCGGCACGTTCACCATCAGCAGCACGCCATGAGCAGCGCAACTGCCTCCGCCGCCGCGCCGAGTACTTCGGCGCCTGTCGTCAATCCCGGAGCGCGGCATGCGCGCTGGCAGTTCTGGGGCGCGGTCATGGTCGTGCCCTACCTGCTGGTGTTCGTGGTGTTCGTGCTGTACCCGGTGGGCTACGGCCTCTGGCTCGCCCGCCATCCGCAAAGCTACGTGAAGCTGGTCGAAGACCCGATCTTCTTCCGCTCCGTGATCAACACGGCCATCTTCCTGGTCGTGGCGATCAACCTCAAGATGCTCGTGGCACTCGTGCTCTCGGGCTTCTTCGTGACATCGCGCTGGTGGATCAAGATCGTCTCGGCGATCTTCATCCTGCCGTGGGCGATGCCCTCCATTCCCACGATCCTGTCGATCCGCTTCATGCTGAACCCGGAGTGGGGCGTGATCAACAGCACCATCTTCCGCCTGACCGGTGCCGACGGCCCCAACTGGCTCAACGATCCCTCGCTGGCGCTGGCCTTCGCGATGATCGTGCACATCTGGAAGTCGCTGCCGTTCTGGACGCTCATCCTCGTGGCGGGCCGCCTGGCCATTCCCACCGAGCAGTACGAGGCTGCTTCCGTCGACGGCGCCTCGTCGTGGCAGAAGTTCCGCTTCGTGAGCTGGCCGGCGTTGAAGACGCTCTACATCACCTCGCTCATCCTCTCGATGATCTGGACGCTGGGCGACTTCAACAGCGTCTACCTGCTGACCGGCGGCGGCCCCGCCGACCTCACGCACGTGCTCGCCACGCTGGGCATCCGCTACCTGCGCCTCGACCAGGTCGACCTGTCGATGGCTTCCATCGTGGTGGCGATGCCGCTCGTTCTGCCGCTGGTTTACTTCATGATGAAGAGGCTCTCGAAATGAAGCGCTGGACACCAAGAGCCGTGCTCACCGAGGCCCGGCTGCTGCTCATCGGCATCCCCGTGCTGCTGTGGACGCTGATCCCGGTCTACCACATGGTGCTGTTCGCGATCTCGTCGAAGGACTCCGCGACCTCGGGTCACCTCTGGCCCAAGAGTCCGACGCTGGACAACTTCCGCATCGTGTTCCAGCAGAAGCACTTCTACCTCGACCACTTCTGGCTGCAGCTGTGGAACTCACTGCTGATCGCGCTGTCGGTGGGCGCGCTCACGCTCTTCGTGGCGACCACGGCGGCGTTCGCCATCAGCCGGCTGCGCGTGCGCGGCGGGCGCACGGTGATGAACATGGCGCTGTTCACCTACTTCATCCCGGCGGCCTTCCTCGCGGTGCCCATGTACAAGACCATGGGCAACTACGGCCTGCTCAACAGCCAGTGGGCGCTGATCCTCGCGATGGTGACCATCGCTTCGCCGTACTGCATCTGGGTGCTGAAGCAGGCCTCCGACAAGCTGCCCTACGAGCTCGACGAGGCCGCGCGCATGGACGGCGCCTCGCCGCTGCAGCTCTTCCGCCTCGTGTACCTGCCGCTGATGGTGCCTTCGCTGGTGGCCGTGGGCACGTATTCGCTGCTGCTGGCCTGGAACGAGTACCTCTACGCCTTCCTGCTGCTGTCCAACGACAAGAGCGTGACGCTGGCCGTGGCGCTGGGCAACTTCCTCTCGGCCGACGATTCGCCGTGGGAGCTGCTGATGGCCACCGGCCTGATCTACGCGCTGCCCCCGGCGGCGATCTATTACGCATTCAAGCGCTACATGGTCGGCGGAATAACCGCCGGCGCAGTCAAGAGCTGAAAGAGCCCACGCAGGAAACGAAAAATGGCATCCGTATCCTTTCGCAATATCCAGAAATCCTTCGGCAAGGTCCAGATCATCAAGGGCCTGGGCTTCGACATCACCGACGGCGAGTTCGTCGTGCTGGTCGGCCCCTCGGGCTGCGGCAAGTCGACGCTGCTTCGCATGCTCGCGGGCCTGGAGGACATCAGCGGCGGCGAGATCGTCATCGACGGCCGAGTGGTCAACGACCTCGAGTCCAAGGACCGCGACATCGCGATGGTGTTCCAGAGCTACGCGCTCTATCCGCACATGACGGTGGGCGAGAACATGGGCTTCAGCCTGCGGCTGCGCAACGCCGACAAGTCGGTGACCGACGAGCGCGTGGCCAAGGCCGCGAAGATCCTCAACCTCGACGCGCTGCTGGGCCGCTATCCGCGCGAACTCTCGGGCGGCCAGCGCCAGCGCGTGGCCATGGGCCGCGCCATCGTGCGCGACCCGAAGGTGTTTCTCTTCGACGAGCCGCTGTCGAACCTCGACGCCAAGCTGCGCGTGGCGATGCGCGCCGAGATCAAGGCGCTGCACCAGAGGCTGAAGACCACCACCGTCTACGTGACGCACGACCAGATCGAGGCGATGACCATGGCCGACCGCATCGTCGTGATGCACGACGGCATCATCGAGCAGATCGGCATGCCGCTGGAGCTGTACGACCGTCCCGACAACCTCTTCGTCGCGCAGTTCATCGGTTCGCCGTCGATGAACGTCATCGAGGGCACGGTGCGGCGCTCGGGCGGGGAATGCTGGGTCGAGTCGCAGGGTGCGCGCTGGCCGGTTCCGGCCGCGACCGCGGTGCCCGATGGCCAGCCGGTGCACTACGGCATCCGCCCCGGCGACATGACGCTGGGCGGCGGCTCGCACGGCGTGGAAGCCAGGGTCGTCGTCGTGGAGCCTACCGGCGCCGAGACCGAACTGCTGGTGCAGGTCGGCGAGGCCAGGCTGGTGCTCGCAGTGCACGGCCGGGTCGATGCCGGGCCCGACGACATCGTGCGGCTCGCCATCGAGTCGGAGAACGTGCACCTGTTCGACCGGCAGACCGGCCGCCGCATGGGCTGAGCCCGATCGTGGCTACGTGCGCAGCCGCAGCAGGGCGCGCACGAAGCCGTGGTCCGAGCGCGAGCGGTCGCGCCCTTCGTGCAGGTGGTCGTTGAAGTAGTCGACGCGCCGCACGTCGCCCAGGCTGTGCCGGCTGGTGGCGACGAATTCCTCGCTCACGAAGATCTGGTCGAGCACGTCCGGGTAGCCCTGGTGGATGTGCGAATAGGCCACGTCCTTCTTGAGTGCCGACTCGCCCTGCATCTCGTAGGCGTTGAAGAGGGCAACGTCGCGCGCCGCCTTGTCGTAGGCCACCTCGGAGGTGGCGGCCACGAGCTGCGTGGTCACGCTGTGCGGGTTGTCGTTGAAGTCGCCCATCACCACCAGCGGCACGTTGGTGCCCTGCAGCAGGTCGATCACGATGCAGCGCAGGGCGGCGGCCTCGGCGCCGCGCATCAGCAGCGAGCGCAGCGAAGCCATCACGCCCACCTTGCGGTCGTCGCGGTCTTCCAGCGGGTTGCCCTGCGCGTCCTGCAGGAACTTGGGGCGCTTGGACTTCAGGTGCACCGTGAGCACGTGCACCTGCTGGCCGTGCTTCATGCGAACCGTGGCGAGCAGGGGAGGCCGCTCGAAGCGCGTGTGCGGACCGAGCCCAGGCACATCGACGCCGAAGCCGGGCGGAAAGTCGACGAAGGAGCGGACCTCGTCCACCTTCAGCCGCGTCGCGATGCCCACGCGCGGCGTGCCCTGTGCGCCTGGCCTCCCGGGCGTGCCCTCGGGGCTGCCGGGCGGCGGCGTGTTCTCCGCGCCGGGCACCGAGATGAAGTCGTAGCGCAGGCCGCTGCGCGCGATGCAGGCCTTCAGCGCCGATTCGTCCCACACCTCCTGCACCGCCAGCACGTCGGCATTGAGCGCATGGAAACGCTCACCGGTCCAATCGATCTTCCGCTCGTACTCGCGCTCGGTGTAGGCGTCCTGGTTCTCGTAGTACACGCGGTTGGGCGCCGCAAGGTTCAGGAGATTGCAGGTGGCTACGAAGAGGGTGGCGTAGTTGGGCGGGATGTATTGCATGGCGTGACGATTGTGTCTTGAGTCGTCGTCCGCCCGCCCTGTGCCGCGGCGCAGGAAAACCCCATGAAAAAAGGGCACCCGGCGGTGTGCCGGATGCCCTTTTCCGATTCCTGGCGGTAGCAGGCTGGCGCTACCGGCGGATCTCAGCGGCCGAACGAACGGCCACCGCCGCCGCCGCCGCCGGAGCGGTTGCCACCGCCGTAGCCGCCACCGCCACCCGAGCGACGGCCACCACCGCCGCCACCGTAGCCACCGCCGCCCGAGCGGCCGCCGCGACCGCGGCCGCCCATGTGGTCGACGCTGGTGCGCAGCGGATCGGGCTGGCCGGCGCCGCCTCCGACCGATTCGGCGCGCAGGTGCGCGACCTGGTTGGCCTGCGTCGGGCTGTGGCTGTTGCCGTGATGGCGCGGCTGGCGCTCCTCGTGCGGAGCGTGATGGTGATGCTGCGGAGCGCGTGCCGGACCCTGCGGGTTGCGCGGCTGCTGTTGCGGACGCGCGCCCTGGCCGCGCGGGCCCTGGCCTTGTCCTTGACCCTGGCCGCCGCCATTGGCATTGCGGCCCTGGCCGTTGCCACCCTGGCCGCCGCCACGGCGCTGGCCGCCGCCACCGCCGTTGCCGCCACCCTGGCCAGCCTTGTTCTCGCGGATGCGCTGCAGCATCTCGGTGCGCGCGGCCTTGGCGGCCGCCTGCATGACTTCGCGGCTCGGCGGACGGCCGGCGCCGCCCCAGATGGTCTGGCGGCCCATGGCGATGGGCTCGGCGCGCTCGCCTTCCTCGGGGCCGAAGCCCTCGATGACCTGCACGGGAATCGTCTGCTTGGTGAAGCGCTCGATCTCCTGCATGAAGCCTTCCTCGTCCAGGCACACGAAGCTCACGGCCTCGCCGCTGGAGCCGGCGCGGCCCGTGCGGCCGATGCGGTGCACATAGTCTTCGCTGACGTTGGGGATCTCGTAGTTCACGACGTGCGGCAGCTCGTCGATGTCGATGCCTCGCGCGGCGATGTCGGTGGCCACCAGCGCGCGCAGCTCGCCGCTCTTGAAGCCGGCCAGCGCCTGCGTGCGTGCACTCTGGCTCTTGTTGCCGTGCAGCGCCATCGCCTCGATGCCGTTCTTGGTGAGGAATTCGGCCACGCTGTTGGCGCCGAACTTGGTGCGCGTGAACACCAGCACCTGGCTCCACTTGTTCTCGTTGATGATGTGCGCGAGCAGCGCCTTCTTCTTGCCGCGGCCCACCGGGTGGATCACCTGGGTGATGCGCTGCACCGTGGTGTTGCGTGGCGTGACCTGGATGCTCTGCGGGTTGCGCAGCAGGGTGGCGGCCAGGTCGCGGATCTCGTCGCTGAAGGTGGCCGAGAACAGCAGGCTCTGCTTTTCCTTGGGCACCAGCGCCAGGACCTTCTTCACGTCGTGGATGAAGCCCATGTCGAGCATGCGGTCGGCTTCGTCGAGGATCAGCATCTGGACCTGGCCCAGGTCGAGCATGCCCTGCTGCTGCAGGTCGAGCAGGCGGCCGGGGGTGGCCACGAGGATGTCGACGCCGCTCTTGAGCTTGCTGATCTGCGGGTTCATGCCCACGCCGCCGAAGATCACGGTGGAGCTCAGCTGCAGGTACTTGCCGTAGGTGCGCACAGATTCCTCGACCTGGGCGGCGAGTTCGCGGGTGGGGGTCAGCACCAGGGCGCGGATGCCGGTGCCGCCGAACTTGTTGGTGGCGCTGCGGCTCATGGTGAGCTTGTGCAGCATCGGCAGCGTGAAGGCGGCAGTCTTGCCGGTGCCGGTCTGGGCGCCGCCGAGCAGGTCGTGGCCCTCGAGGACGGCAGGGATGGCTTGCGCCTGGATGGGGGTGGGGGTGTCGTAACCGTGCTCGTGCACAGCCTTCAAGATGGCGGGAGCCAGCTTCAGTTCGTCAAAAGTCATTGAAAACAATAAGCGCCATACACGGCGCAGTGGCATCGGCCCGCTTGGCGTCTTGTTGACGCCGAGCCAGTCAAGGCAGATGAGGGTCAGGGGTGGGAGCCGGAAAGTCCGCCCTCGCAAAAGGGTTGAAATGGACCTTTCTTCGTCCCCGGCAGAGAGCCGGTGTTGCGGGCAACTGGACCCGGCAACGGAGCCTATTGTCGCATGAGTCGATAATCGGTGGTTTGCCGCGCCCGAATGGCTCCATTCCGGCGGCCGCGCATTCCCTCGAATCCCGCTACCCAAGGTAACAAAACCACACATGGCTCAATACGTCTATTCGATGAACCGTGTCAGCAAGACCGTGCCGCCCAAGCGGCAGATCTTGAAAGACATTTCGCTGTCCTTCTTCCCCGGCGCCAAGATCGGCGTGCTCGGCCTGAACGGCTCGGGCAAGTCCACGCTGCTCAAGATCATGGCGGGCGTCGACAAGGAAATCGAGGGCGAGGCGCTGCCCATGCCCGGCCTGACCATCGGGTACCTGGAGCAGGAGCCCAAGCTCAACCCCGAGCACACGGTGCGCGAATCGGTCGAGGAATCGATGGGCGCCGTCAACGCCGCCAAGAAGCGCCTGGAAGAGGTCTACGAGCTGTACGCAGCCGAAGACGCCGACTTCGACGCGCTTGCGGCCGAGCAGGCCGAGCTCGAAGCCATCATCGCCACCGCCGGCACCGACTCCGAGCACCAGCTGGAGATCGCCGCCGACGCGCTGCGCCTGCCGGCCTGGGACGCCAAGATCGGCGTGCTCTCGGGCGGTGAAAAGCGCCGCGTGGCGCTGTGCCGCCTGCTGCTGAGCAAGCCCGACATGCTGCTGCTCGACGAACCGACCAACCACCTTGACGCCGAATCGGTCGAATGGCTCGAAGTGTTCCTGCAGCGCTTCCCCGGCACCGTGGTGGCCATCACCCACGACCGCTACTTCCTCGACAACGCCGCCGAGTGGATTCTCGAACTGGACCGCGGCCGCGGCATTCCATGGAAGGGCAACTACAGCACCTGGCTCGAGCAGAAGGGCGAGCGCCTGGCGCAGGAGCAAAAGAGCGAGGAAGCCCATGCCAAGGCCCTGAAGAAGGAACTCGAGTGGTCGCGCCAGAACCCGAAGGCGCGCCAGGCCAAGAGCAAATCTCGCCTGGCCCGCTTCGAGGAGCTGAGCGACGTCGAATACCAGAAGCGCAACGAAACGCAGGAAATCTTCATTCCCGTGGCCGACCGCCTGGGCAGCCAGGTGTTCGAGTTCAAGAACGTCAGCAAGTCCTTCGGCGACCGCATGCTGATCGACAACCTGAGCTTCAACGTGCCGGCCGGTGCCATCGTCGGCATCATCGGCCCGAACGGCGCCGGCAAGTCGACGCTGTTCAAGCTGCTGGCGGGCAAGGAGAAGCCGGATTCGGGCGAGGTCACCATCGGCCAGACCGTGAAGATGGCCTTCGTCGACCAGGCGCGCGACGCTCTGGCCGACCAGAAGACCGTGTGGGAAGACATCTCGGGCGGGCTCGACATCATCAACGTCGGCAAGTTCCAGATGGCCAGCCGCGCCTACGCGGGCCGCTTCAACTTCAACGGCGCCGACCAGCAGAAGAAGGTCGGCACGCTGTCGGGCGGTGAACGCGGCCGCCTGCACCTGGCCAAGACGCTGATCGCGGGCGGCAACGTGCTGCTGCTGGACGAACCGTCGAACGACCTCGACGTGGAAACCCTGCGCGCCCTGGAAGACGCGCTGCTCGAGTTCGCCGGCACGGTCATGGTGATCAGCCACGACCGCTGGTTCCTCGACCGCATCGCCACGCACATCCTCGCGGCCGAAGGCGACAGCCAGTGGACCTTCTTCGATGGCAACTACCAGGAGTACGAAGCCGACAAGAAGAAGCGCCTGGGCGAAGAGGGCGCCAAGCCCAAGCGCATGCGCTACAAAGCCCTGAAATAAGGCTCGCCCCCAGGCTGCGCGCACTTCGTGTCGCTACGCCAACCCCCTTCCGGGGGCAACACCTGCGGCCCGGCAAAGCCGGTTCCGTGGTGTTCCTCGAATGGGCTCAGATCGCTTCGGCAAGAGCGCGCGGTTCCGCAAGGGGCCGCGCGCTTTTTTCATCCTCCGCCGCGAACACGTCGCGCGCCGCGAAGAGGCCGTTGAGTGCCGCCGGAAAGCCCGCGTACACCGCCATCTGCATGATGACCTCGACCACCTCGTCGCGCGTCACGCCGACGTTCAGCGCGGCATGGATGTGCACCTTCAGCTGCGGTGTGGCATTGCCCATGGCTGTGAGCGCGGCCACCGTCGCGATCTCGCGGGAGCGCAGGTCGAGGCCGGGGCGTGAGTAGATGTCGCCGAACGGAAACTCGATCACCAGGCGGCCGAAGTCCGGCGCGATGCCGGCCAGGCTCTCGACGACCTTGACGCCGCCTTCACCATCGATCTCACGAAGCTTGGCCAGGCCACGCGCGTAGCGTTGGCTGTCGTCTTGATCCTTGTCTTGTCGTGTGTTCGTCATTGCTCGTCTTTCCTTCCCGGGCCTTGCCCGACAGAGGGGGACGCTTCTTCGTCTTCTCGACCTCGCGGTAATGGTCGATCTTGAGCGACAGCGCCTGCATGGATTGCTGCAGCGCCACCACCTTGGCCTGAACCTCGGCGAGATGCCGTTCGAGCATCTCGCGCCGTTCGCCGACGCTGGCGTCCCCCAGGCTTCGAAGCCTGACGAAGGCCTGCATGCCCTGGATGGACATGCCGGTCTCGCGCAGGCGCAACAGGAAATCCAGCAAGTCCATGTCGGCGCTCGCATAGCGCCGCTGACCGCCCGGTGCACGGGGCACCGCCGCGATGAGCCCGATGCGCTCGTAATACCGCAGCGTGTAGGCCGTGAGGCCGGTTCGTTCAGCGACTTCCGCGATGGTCAGGCTGGTTTCCATGGCGTCGATTCTCGAAATTGGAGCGCGCTCTAAGTCAAGCGCTTTGTCGAACTATTTTTGAAAAGGGGCAAAGTCGGCATCGATCCAGCCGCGCAGGCTGTTGACGAAGGCGAGGGCCTGCACGCGGGGCAGATCGTCCACGCGCACGACCGCTTCGGCAAGCTGGCCGCTGCGCAGGCGATTGGCGCGGCCGATGCCGCCGAGCAGCCCGCAGCGCAGCGGCGGCGTGACCCAGCGGCCGTCCAGCAGCAGGGCGATGTTGCCGCGCGTGCATTCGGTGATCTCGCCGTCGCGGTTCCACAGCAGCGTGTCGAACGCGCCGGATTCCGTGGGCGCGAGGGCTTCGTAGTGGGCGCGGCGCGTGGTCTTGAAGCGGGTGAACTCGCTATGGGCCTCGCCGAAAGGGCGCGTGGCAAGCTGCAGGAGCACGCGCGCGGGCGGCGCTTCCATCGCGAAGGCTTCGGCGCGCGGCGTGCCTTGTGCGTCGAGCAGCAGGCGCACACGCCACATGCCCGTGGCGTGCCGGGCCTTCAGATCGTCGAGGCAGGATGCAACCGACGCCTGGTTCCACGGGCGCTCGAAATGCGCGGCTGCGATCGCCATGCGCGCCAGATGGGCCGGTGCGTCGCGGAGTTCGCCATCCACCAGCGCGAGGGTTTCGAGCAGGTCGAACGGCGGCCCCGACGCCCGGCCCGCCCGGTCCAGAAAGGCCCGCTTGTGCCGCCATTCCTCCCACTCCGCATCGGCCCGGGCATCGGCCGTGATGCCGCTGCCGATGCCGCAGCGCGCCTGCGCGCCGCGCAATGCCACGGTGCGGATCGGCACGTTGAAGATCGCATGGCCGCCGGGCTGCACGACGCCCACCGCGCCGCAGTAAACGCCGCGCGCCTCGGGCTCCAGCTCGCGGATCATGCGCATCGCGCTCACCTTGGGCGCGCCGGTGATGGAGCCGCACGGGAACAGCGCCGCGAACGCGTCGGCCAGCGTCGTGCCTTCGCGCACGAGGGCTTCCACGTCCGACGTCATCTGCCACACGGTAGGCAGCGCCTCGGTGTGGAAGAGGCGTGGCACGCGCACCGAGAAGGGCTTGGCCACGCGCGAGAGGTCGTTGCGGATCAGGTCCACGATCATCACGTTCTCGGCCCGCTCCTTGGGCACGGTGCGAAGCCGTTGGGCCAGCGCCTCGTCCTCGGCGGGCGTGGCGCCGCGCGGGGCCGTGCCCTTCATCGGGCGCGTCAGGATGCGTTCGCCCTGCCAGTCGAAGAAAAGCTCGGGCGACACCGACAGAAGCTGCTCCTCGCCGGCGTCGATGAAGGCGGCATAGCCGTCGGGCTGCGCCTGCCGCAGCGCCATGAACAGGGCCAGCGGCTCGCCGTGGAAGTCGGCGTGCAGCGTGGCGGTGTAGTTGAGCTGGTAGAGCTCGCCGTTGGAGATCGCGCGGTGGATGGCCTGGATGCGGCTATCGAAGTCCGCCCGAGAGAGACCGAGCTGCCAGTCGAGCGACGCAGGAGCGTCGTTGCCCGTGGCTTCGGGCCAGGGCAGGGCTTCGTCGTGCACGCCGAACCATGCCAGCGGTCCATCCGCCGCATGCACCGCGAACGCGCGGTCGAACGCTGCCGCCGCTTCGTAGCGCAGATAGCCCACGCACCAACGCCCCTCGCGTGCCAGCGCCTCGACGGCATCGAGCACGGGCCGCACCTCGTCCGCCGTGCGCGCCACCAGCACGCGTGAAGGCTCGCCGAAGCCCAGCCGCAGCCGGCCGGCGCCGCCGAGCGGCTGTGCGAAGTCGATCAGCGTGCGCAATGTCCTGGGCCGGGCCTCGTCAGGTCGCATCGTTCGCGGCGGTCGTCGGGGCCGCTTCGGTCGCGGCGCCCTGCGGCGTCCTGGCCAGCACCCGCTTGCGCACCGCGTAGATGTTGTTGCGCAGCGCATAGAGCTCGTCGGCGTACGACAGAGGCACCGCCACCTTGTTGACCACGCGGTCGAGCTGGTCGAGGTCTTCGAGCAGTTCCTTCTGCTCGCCCTTCTGTGCGTCGACCTTCGCCTCGATGTCGCGCAGCCGCGCATACCAGCGAAACACGCGCCGGCGCACGCGGAACTGGTACAGCGGCGGCACCACGCGGCTCAGCGGCAGCATCAGCACCAGCAGACCGCCGAGCACCAGCCACATGCGCTCCACGAGGTTGCTGGCCCAGAAGGGCAGGTAGCGCTGCCACACCGGCGGCGTGCCGTTGATGGCGCGGTCGCCCTCGGGGCTCACCGGCAGTTCGCTGGTGCGGGTGTTGGGGAAGTCGCGCGCGCGGTTGAACCAGCCGGCGCCGCTGTGCACCGACTGCGCCGCCTGCGCGAAGAGCTGGCGCAGCGCGGGGTGGGTCTCGTCGCGCGACAGCAGCGAGGTGGTGGCCGCGAGCAGCGACACGTCGTGCGGCGGCATGTCCTTCGACAGGTCGATCATCCCGCGCGGCAGCGTCACGGCCGAGAGGAAGGGAAAGCGCCGCGAGTAGGCGTCGGCTTGCCCGAAGTCCATGAGCTTGATCGAGTCGGAGCGCAGCAGCCTCTGCACCTGCAGCGACTGCGGCGCGGAAGACAGCACGATGGCGTCGAGGATGCCGGCTTCCAGCGCCTCGGCGGCCGAGGCCTGTTCCAGGTTCGACAGCAGCAGGTCGTCGGGCCCGAGCCTGTTGGCCTTGAGCATGCGCTCCATGATGTCCGGCAGCCCGCTGCCGGGCAGGTCGACGTTCACGCGCAGGCCGCGCAGCTGGGTGAGCGAGGTCAGCGTGGCGGTCTTTCGGTCGATCTTCTGGGCCGAGTCGGTGCGGTAGAAGAGCCAGATCGGCTCGTAGAAGAGGCTGCCCAGCGAGGTGAGGCCGGCTTCCTCGTCGGCCTTCGGGTCGGCGCTGCCCCCGCGCACGAAGCCCACGTCGGCGCCGCCGGTGCGCAGCAGCTGCAGGTTCTCGGTCGAGCCCGAGGTGGCCTTGAGCTCCACCTCGATGCCGTTGTGCCTGAGCGCCTCGGCATAGCGCTTGCCGAACTGGGCGTAGGCGCTGCCCGTTGGGCCGGTGGCCAGCGTCACGTGCTTGGGCGGCTGCGGCTGCAGCCACCAGTAGGCCGCGACCAGCAGCCCGATGACGATGAACACGATCGGCCCCGCCGAAGCGATCAGGTCGCGGATCGACAGCAGTATCAGCTTCAGGGTTCTGGGGAACGCCATGGTGATGCCTCCCGTTGTCAGCCGCGCGCCTTGCCGAGATCCGCCGCGCAGGGAATGTGCAGCTCGCCCACCGTCACCGTGCGAGCCGCGTGCACCGCGCGCAGCGTGGCGATGGCGACGGCCTCGGCAGCCATGGTGCTCAGCACCGTCATGCCGGGGGCGTCGCCCTCCAGCGGCACGCGGCCGGTAGCCAGCGCGAACAGCGTGTCGCCGTCGCTCATGGTGTGAACCGGGTTGATGGCGCGTGCCAGGCCGTCGTGCGCCACCGTGGCGAGCCGGTTGGCCTGCACCTTGGTCAGCACCGCGTCGGTGGCGATCACGCCGATGGTGGTGTTGGTGCCCGCGAGCAGCGGCTTGGGGCTCAGGCCGCGCAGCAGCGCGCGGCGGGTGTCGAGCAGCGCATTGCCGTCCTCGGTGCGCGCGCCGGCCACGGGCTGGCCGGTGTCGTGGTCGATCACGTCGCCCAGCGAGTTCACGGCAATCAGCGCGCCCACCGTGACGCCGCCCACCTTGACCGATGCGGTGCCGACGCCGCCCTTCATCGCGCGGTGCACGCCGAAGAGCTTGCCCACCAGCGCGCCGGTGCCGGCGCCCACGTTGCCCTCGGCGGGCGCTGCGGTGCTGGCGGCTTCGCAGGCCGCATAGCCGGCGGCCGCGTCGGGACGGATGCGCGCGTCGCCCATGGGCAGGTCGAACAGCACGGCAGCCGGCACGATGGGCAGGGTGCCGAAGCGCACGTCCATGCCGATGCCGCGTTCCTCCATCCAGCGCATCGCGCCTTCGGCGGACGCCAGGCCCCAGGCGCTGCCCCCCGCGAGCATCACCGCGTGCACCTGCTGCACGAGGTTGCCGGGCGAGAGCAGGTCGGTCTCGCGCGTGCCGGGCGCGGCGCCGCGAACGTCCACGCCGGCAACCGCGCCTTCGCGCGCCATGATCACGGTGCAGCCGGTGGGACGGCGGGTTTCGGTGAAATGGCCGACCTCGATGCCGGCGACGTCGGTGATGGCACCGGCGGAATGGGAGAGGAGGGAGGAAGACGGTGCTGACATGGCGGCCGATTATGAGACCGTACCCTCTACGATCGCCCTCCATGACGGTTGCAAGAAGTTTCTCTTCCCCCGGCGGGGTTCGCCACGTGGCGGTGATCGGCGCGGGCGCGGTCGGCAGCGCCACCGCCATCGAGGCACTGCGCGCGGGCCTGCGCGTGACGGTGCTGGAGCCCGGTGAGCCGGGCGGCCAGCACGCCACCAGCTACGGCAATGCCGGCTGGCTTTCGTCGCACTCGGTGGTGCCGCCCGCGCTGCCGGGCGCATGGCGCAAGGTGCCGGGCTGGCTGGCCGATCCGCTCGGCCCGCTGGCCCTGCGCTGGCGCTACCTGCCGCGCGCCTTGCCGTGGCTGCTGCGCTACCTGGCCTCGGGCTGGACCGAGGCGCGCGTGCAGCACACGGCCGACGTGCTTCGCACGCTGCTGGCCGATGCGCCTGCGCTGCATGCGCGGCTGGCAGCCGAAGCCGGCGTGCCGCAGCTCATCGAGCAGCGCGGGCTGCTGCATGCCTACCGCTCGCGCGCCGAGTTCGACGGCGACGCGCTGGGCTGGCGCGTGCGCCGGCGCACCGGCGTGCAGTGGGAGGAATGGCCGCAGGACGAACTCCGCCGCCGCGAGCCCGACCTGGATGCGCGATACACGCTCGGCATCTTCGTGCCCGAGGCCGGCCATTGCCGCGACCCGGGCCGCTACGTGGCTGCGCTGGCACGGCATGCGCTCGACGCGGGCGCCGAGCGCATTGCGGCTCGCGCGACTGGTTTCCGCATCGAGGGCGGCCGGCTGCGAGCCGTGCTCACCGATACCGGCGAGATCGCCTGCGACGCTGCCGCCATCTGCGCCGGTGCCCGCTCCGGCCCGCTGGCGGCAGCGGCCGGCTCGGCGGTGCCTCTGGAATCGGAGCGCGGCTACCACGTGGTCGTCGAAGACGCCAAGGCCGGCCCGCGCACGCCGACCATGGTGGCCGACGGCAAGCTCATCGCGCACTGGATGGACGGCGGCCTGCGCGCGGCCGGGCAGGTGGAGATCGCGGGCCTCGAAGCCGCGCCGGACTGGCGCCGTGCCGAGATCCTGCACGCGCATCTGCAATCGATGTTTCCCTCGCTTGCACGGCCCGCATCGGGAGCGATCACCGTGAAGCACTGGCTGGGGCATCGCCCGAGCCTGCCGGACGGCTTGCCCTGCATCGGCCCGGCTGCCGCGACGCCCGACATCGTGCTGGCCTTCGGCCATGGCCATGTCGGCCTGTGCGGCTCGGCGCGCACCGGGCGGCTGGCGGCGCAGTTGCTCGCGGGTACCGATCCGGAGATTCCGCTGACGCCCTTCGACGCGGCGCGTTTCTAGAGTTCGGCGCGCTCCAGCTCGGCCAGCAGTGTGCGCGTCGCGCGGCTGAGAAACGCCGAGCGGCGCACCACGCACGCCACGGGCACGCGCACGTCCAGATCGTCGATGCGGATCAGCGCGAGGCTGCCCCGCGCGACTTCTTCCGCGATGCCGCTTGCCTGCAGGAAGGCGAGCCCGAACCCCGCCTCCACCAGCCGCTTCTGCGCCGTGAGGCTGTCGACCGCACTCCAGTCGATGCGCTCCACGCCCCGCACGAGGAACTGCGAAAAGATCGCCTCCGCATGCGGCTCGGTGCGCCGGGGCGGCTGCGGAAAGGCCAGCCACCGCTCCTTCGAGAGCCGCACCAGCGACTTCAGACGCCTGCCCGCCAGCGGATGCGACGGCGCGCAGGCCACCACCAGCTGCTCGTCGTGGATGACCTTGCACAGCAGGTCCGGCGACGGGTCTTCGTAGTAGCGCAACCCCACTGCCACGTCGCTCGCGCGCACCTTCTCGCTGACCTCGGCGCTGGTGGCCGTCTGCAGGCGGATGTCGAGGCCGGGCAGCGAGGTCCGCAGCTTCGCGAGCACCGCCGCGAGGCCCGAGCTTGCCAGCGTGCCGACGGCGGCGATGTGCACCGTTCCCGCCGCGTCGGATTTCGCGGCCTGCACGGCGGCCATCGCGTCGCCCAGCGCTGCAGCGACCTTCTCCGCATGCGGCAGCAGCGCCTCGCCCGCCTGGCTCAGCCGCAGTCCCCGGCCCACGCGCTCGAAGAGCGGAGCGTCGAGCTCCTCTTCAAGCAGCGCCAGGCGGCGGCTGATGGCCGACTGCGTGCGCGAGAGGGCGGTCGCGGCGGCCGACACGCCGCCTTGGCGGTGGACCGTCAGGAATGTGGCGAGGGCTTCCGAGTCCATGTGGCGAATCCATGCAAAGAATCGATGGGTTGAAGAAATATTATGCGTTTGACGCGCGCCACAGCGGCCGCGACGATCGGGCCTTCATCGATCAGCCGGAGCTGGAATGGACCAGAAGACACGCCTGGCGCGCGGCCGCGCCTTTCTCGAGCTGCACCGCGCGAATCGCGGATTCGTCATGCCCAACGCCTGGGACCCGGGCAGCGCGGTGCTGCTCGCGGCGGAGGGCTTCGAGGCGATAGGCACCACCAGCGCGGGCATCGCGTTCTCGCTGGGCAGGCCCGACTACAACGTGAGGGACTCGCGGCTCGCGGTAGGGCGCGAGGAGATGCTGGAAGTGGTCGGGAAGATCGCCGCAGCGGTCTCCATCCCCGTCAATGCCGATCTGGAAGCGGGCTACGGCGACGCGCCCGAAGATGTGGCCGACACGGTTCGCATGGCGATGGATGCAGGTGCGGCGGGCGGCAATATCGAGGACACCGATGCCGCGCACGGACGCCTGTTCGACGAGCAACTGGCCGTGGCCCGCATCGCGGCCGCCCGGGCCGCCATCGATGCGGCCGGCGGCGGTTTCGTGCTGAACGCGCGCACCGACGCGTTCCAGTTTCCAGGCAACGGCGCGCTGCGCATCGCGATCCAGCGCGCCAACCGCTTCATCGAGGCTGGCGCGGACTGCGTGTTCGTGCCCGGCGTCACCGATCCGTCGCTGGTGTCGACGCTGGCGCGCGAGATCGCGGGCCCGCTCAACATCGTGATGGGGCTGAACGAGGCTGGCGCCAGCGCCTTCAGCCTGATCGAGGCCGGCGCCAGGCGCATCAGCGTGGGCGGCTCGATCGCGCGCTCGGCCATGGCGCTCGTGCGGCGCAGCGCGCAGGAGCTCCGCACGCTGGGAACGGTTTCCTACGCGAGCAGCCAGATCCCGCAGCGCGAGCTGAACGCGGTGTTCGAAGCCGCACTGCGGGCCGGGCTCAGTGCGCCGGAGCTATCGACAGCACGGTGAGCGCGCCGTCGACCTTGTCGGCGGTGAACTGCACCTTGTCGCCGGGCTTCACCTTGCCGAGCAGCGCGGGGTCGCTCACGCGGAACACCATCGTCATGCCCGTCATTTCGAGGTTGGGAATGTCGCCGTGCTTCAGCGTGATCTTCTTCGCGTCGAGGTCGATCTTGCGCACCTCGCCCTCCACGGAGGGCAGGGCAGCCTGGGCGAAAGCCGCGGCGGCGAGCAGTGTGGCGGCGAGGGCAGTGAACAGTTTCTTCATGATGAGTTTGCTTTCCTTGTCTGGGTGGTTCGGGGTCGATTCAGCGATAGCTCTGGAAGACGCGCGTGCTGCCATCGGCCAGCACCAGCAGCACGTCGTAGGGATCGCGCTGGTCGCCGTAGGCCGGGCCGTCCATGCCTGGGGAGCCGACCGGCATGCCGGGCACCGCGAGGCCGATGGCCTTGGGCTTTTCCTTCAGCAGCCGCTGAACCTCGCGTGCGGGCACGTGGCCTTCGATGGCGTAGCCGCCGACGAGGCCCGTGTGGCAGGAGCTCAGCTTGGCGGGCACGCCCAGCCGGTTGCGCGCGGCCGTGTTGCCTTCGTCGTGCACGCGGGTGGCGAAGCCGTTCCTGTTGAGATGCTTCACCCAGTCCTGGCAACAGCCGCAGTTCGGGGCTTTCCAGATCTCGACCATCGGCGCGGCGGCCAGCGCTTTGGTCGCGGCGAAAGGCATGGCGGTGGAAGCCAAAGCCAGCAACACGCGTCTTCTCTTCATGGGGTCTCCTTCAGGATTTGTAGCCGCCCATGGCGGCAGGCAGCACGCGGACGCGGCCCGCCATGCCGAGCTCGTAGTGGTCTTTCACGAGGCAGGCGAAGTCGAAGTCGCCGGCGCGGTTGAAGGTCCAGACCATGCTGCCGGTCTTGCCGGCGGGCACGTGGACCATCCATGGATCGTCGTGCTCCATGTCCGGAAACTTCTTCATCATGGCCGCGTGGGCCTCGATCTCGGAGGTGGTGCCGAGCACCAGCTCGTGCAGCTCCTTGCCGCGGTTCTTCAAGCGCAGGCGGACGGTGTCGCCCTCGCGCACCTCGATGACCGAGGGCGTGAAGCTCATGTCGTCGGCCATCGCGATGTCGATGGTGCGCTTCACCGCGCTGCTCTTGCCGGCGATGCCCCAGGGCTTCTGCTCGGGCGCGAGTTCGGCGGCGCCCTTGGGCTTGGGTTTGTTGTGGGCCTCGTGCGCGAACGGGGCGCTGGCGAGTGCCGCGAGCGCAAGGCCCGCGACGATGGACTTGAGTTGTGTCTTTTTCATGAGGTGAGCTCCGTGAGAAAGGAGGACGAAAGAGCAGAGGTCAGTGGTTGTGCGCGTCGTGCCCCGAGGGCTTGCGCACGGTCGCGTCGGGCTTGGCGCCCGTCGGCGAGGCCGGGGCTTCCTTGCGGGTCGCCGGCGGCACGTTCGCGCCCTTCACCTCGCGCGCGACGGTGCCCGGCGGGTGCCTGAACCAGCCCGGGTCGCGGTAGTCGCCCGGCTTCTGGTCGCGCCGCACCTTCAGCAGCGTGAACATGCCGCCCATCTCGGCCGAACCGAAGGGGCCGGTGCCGGTCATCATCGGCACGGTGTTGTCGGGAATGGGCATCTCCATCTCGCCCATGTCCGCCATGCCCTTGTCGCCCATCACCATGTAGTCGGGGACGAGCTTTTTTATCTTCTCGGCCACGCCCTTGTGGTCGACGCCGATCATGGTGGGCACGTCGTGGCCCATCGGGCCCATGGTGTGGTGCGACTTGTGGCAGTGCATGGCCCAGTCGCCTTCCTCGTCGGCGATGAACTCCAGCTGCCGCATCTGGCCCACCGCCACGTCCACCGACACCTCGGGCCAGCGCGCGGTGCGCGGCACGGGGCCGCCGTCGGTGCCGGTCACCTCGAACTCGTGGCCGTGGATGTGGATCGGGTGGTTGGTCATCGTCAGGTTGCCCACGCGGATGCGCACGCGGTCGCCCTTACGCACGTTGAGCGTGTCGATGCCCGGGAACACGCGGCTGTTGAAGCTCCAGATGTTGAAGTCGGTCATGGTGTTGACCTTGGGCGTGGCGCTGCCGGGCTCCACGTCGAAGCTGCCGAGCAGGAAGCAGAAGTCGCGGTCGGCCTTCTCGATCAGCGGGTGGTCGGCCTTCGGGTGCGTGACCCAGAAGCCCATCATCCCCATCGCCATCTGCACCATCTCGTCGGCGTGCGGGTGGTACATGAAGGTGCCGGGCCGGCGCGCGGTGAACTCGTAGACGAAGGTCTTGCCCGGCGGAATGTGCGGCTGCGTGATGCCGCCCACGCCGTCCATGCCGTTGGGCAGGCGCTGGCCGTGCCAGTGCACGGTGGTGTGCTCGGGCAGCCTGTTGGTGACGAAGATGCGCACGCGGTCGCCCTCGACCACCTCGATGGTCGGGCCCGGCGACTGGCCGTTGTAGCCCCACATGTTGACCTTGAAGCCCGGCGCCATCTCGCGCACCACCGGCTCGGCGACGAGGTGGAACTCCTTGACGCCGGCGTTCATGCGCCAGGGCAGCGTCCAGCCGTTGAGCGTGACGACAGGGTTGTAGGGGCGGCCGTTGGGCGGCGAGAGCGGTGGCGCGGTGGCGGTGGAGCCCTGCGACACCGGCTCGGGCAGCGCGGCCATGGAAACGCGGCTCACGCTGGTGGCGGCGACGGCCGTGGCCGCGCCCGCGAAGAAGTTGCGGCGGTTCATGTCAGTGCCCTCCCGTTGCCGGCGCTTCGGCGGCCGAAGCGGTCTGCAGCGCGGACATTCCACCGGGCGAACTGCCCGTGAGCACAAGCTGCAGGTCGGTGTCGGCGATCCAGAAATCGCGCTGCGCCTCGATGCCCGCGTTCACCGCGAGCATGCTGGCGCGCGTCTCGCCCAGCAGTTCCCACACGCTGGCGAGCATGCCGTTGTAGCGCAGCACCATTTCCTCGTTGACCTTCCTGCGCAGCGGCAGCACCTCGTCGCGGTAGCGGCGGGCGAGCGCGTACGCCGTGTTCCAGCCCTGCCATGCCTCGCGCGCCTCGCTCGCGGCGAGCACGCCCACGTCGCGCACGCGGGCCGCCGACTGCAGGTACTGCGCCTCGGCGCGGCCGTTGCGGGACTGGCCCCAGTCGAAGATGGGAATCGGCAGCTCCAGGTCGAAGCCGCGCTGGGTCTTCTTCGTGCGGTCGGCGTCGTTGTCGAAGGTGGTGTTGCGCACCACGCCGATCTCCAGCGCGTTGATGACGCTGGTGGCGTGCGTGAGGCCGAGCGAGCCGGCCACAGCGTCGTTCTGCGCCTGTGCAGAGCGCACGTCCAGGCGGTCGCGCAGCGCCAGCGCCTGCACGTCGCCGAGTTCCGGCGCGGCCTTCGGCAGCGGCGGCAGGCGGTCGGGCAGGGTGTAGCTCGCGGCGCGTTCGCCGCCCAGGCCCATCAGGCGCGTGAGCTGCTCGCGCGAGGCGACGGCGGCCTGCTCGGCGCGCGCCAGCTGCGCTGCGGCATCGGCCAGCAGAAGCTGCTCGCGCGTGCGCTGCAGCGCGCTCCAGTTGCCGACCTGGGCCATGCGGTGAGCGAGCTCGGCGCCGGCTTCGGCGGCTTCCTTCGCGTCGCGCAGATAGGTCACGCCCTGTTGTGCGGCCACTGCGCGAACCCAGGCGCGGCGCGTGTCGGCCGCGAGCATCAGCACGCTCTGCGCTGCCTGCAGCCTGGCGGCCTCGTGCCGCTGGCCCGCCCACCGGGCCTGCCATGGCAGCGTGACGAGGCCCAGCACGTTGAAGCTGAGCATCCGCTCGAACTCGCGCTCGCTGCCCTGCGCCAGGCGGCTGAACGAGAGCACCGGGTTCGGCAGGCTCGCGGCCTGCACCCGGTCGGCATCGCTGAGCTGCAGGGTCGCGAAGGCGTCCTGCACGCGCGGGCCGTTGATGAGCGCGATGCGCACCGCGGACTCGACGTCCAGCGGTTTGGCCAGCAGCGCATCGACGCTCTTCTGCGAAGCCTCGTCGGGCGTACGCTGGGCGGTGGCGCCCGCCATGAGCGGGTTGCCCGACACCAGCGCCTGCACGTCGGCGCTGCCGCCGTCGGGCGAGAGGCTGGCGCAGCCGGCGAGCACCAGCGCGGCGGCCAGCGCTGCGCCGGTCCTGATGGTTCTGATGGATGGGAGCCGGGGCGGGCGCGCTTCGCTACGCCTGCGATGGCCACGGGTGCCGGCAGCCTGCCGGCGAATGAGGGAATTCACTTTCGATCTCCATGAGCAATACGACGGACGCCGCGAGCCGGAACAACGGGCTCACTGCGGACGGACTACGGGCAGGGAGATCAGGAAATGGGCGGCTTCAGGCCCTGGACGGGCTCCGCGCTGACGAAGCGGGCCGCGTGGGCCGCGGGCGACGCCTGGGGCGCGCCGTGAACGATGGCGACCAGCGGCATGCCGCCGAGCGCCACCGTGTGGCAGACCTGGCAGGCAACGCAGGTGCCGCAGCCTTGATGGTCGTTGTGGCTGGTGTTGCTGCTGCCGTCGTCATGGCTGCTGCCGTGGGCAGACGACATAGCCATCGCGATGTCGCCGCCTGCATCGGCATCCATCGCCTCGTGGCAATGGGCCTCGGCCGCTGCTGAGGCCACGGTAGCGGCCTCCATGGCCGCCGGCAGCGAATGCCGCACCATCTCGACCGCCATGGCATCGCCCAGCCAGCCGCGGATGGGCAGCAGGACGATCATGATGGCGAGCAACAGGGTGCGCATGGGGCGGGATGATAAACCGGCGGATCGGCACGCCGGTCAAGACACCAGTTGGCCGCGGGCCTTGTCGACCCACACCTGCAGGTTGTCGAGCAGGTCCTTCTGGCTGAATGAGCAGCTTTCCTCGCTGAAGAGCGCGCTCGACTCCAGCCGGTCGAGCAGGCCGAGCAGCACCTCGCCGTAGCGCGGGGGCAGGGCGCCCAGCAGTTCGGTACTGGCGCGGGCCTCGTCCGACAGCGTGGTGACGGAGCCGCCTTCGTTGTTGCGCAAGGCCGCGACGCGCGCGGCGATGGCGTCGAGCTGCTGCAGCGCGGCGCTCACGATGCGTTCTTTCCGGGCGGCGGCAGCGAGAGGCCGCGTTCGCGCATCAGGTCGCGCAGGATGTCGGGGTAGTCGGTGATGATGCCGTCGGCGCCCCAGTCCATCAGCCGCTGCATGTCGGCGCGCTGGTTCACCGTCCAGGGAAGCACCTTCAGGCCGAGCTTGTGGGCCTCGCGAATGACCTCGGGCGTGAGGTCGGCGAAGGCCGGCGACCAGATCACCGGCCCCGGCGCATTGGCCGACGCGGCCCTGACCATCTGCGGCACCGAGGCGAAGCTGGCCGCGTCGAGGCCGTCGGTCCAGCGCTTGTCCTTCAGCGTGCGGGCCGTGGTGAGATAGGCGCGCGGCAGCTGCGGCGCGAGCTTGCCCACCAGCGTGAGCGTGCGCCAGTCGAAGCTCTGGATCGTCACGCGGCCGGCCATGTTCGCCTTGTCGATCTCGGCGAGCAGCGCGCGCACCATCGGCTCGGGCGCGGCGGTTTCGTCGGGCTTCGACGGGTCGATCTTGGTCTCGATGTTGAAGCGCACCGTGGCGGCATCCGCGCCGCGAGCCTGCACTTGCGCGAAGAGCGAGGCCAGCGTGGGAATGCGCTCGCCGTCGCGCGGAGCCTGCAGCGCGAACAGCTTGCCGTAGTTGCTTGCCGGGTTGATGCGCCCCACGTCGTAGGTCTGCAGCTGTGCCAGCGTGAGCGTGCGGATGGGCGCGCCGCTCTTCGGCGCGAGCCATGCGCCGCTCGCGTCGCGCGTGTGGTCGGGGTTGAGCGAGGTGTCGTGCGAGATCACGACCACGCCATCGGCCGTGAGCCCGATGTCCAGCTCCAGCGTGGTCACGCCCATGTCGACTGCGTTGGAGAACGCGGCCAGCGTGTTCTCGGGCGCCAGTCCGCGTCCGCCGCGATGGGCTTCGAGGTCGAAATGCTGCCTGGCCGTGGGCATGATGGCCGAGCAGCCGGCCAGGAGCAGCGCCGAGGCCAGGAGGGTGTATTTCATTTGAGCTGTACCTTGATGCCGTTGTCCTGCACGGTGATGTCGCCGATCTCGTAGGTCTTGCGCCCCACGGTGAGCTCGTCGGCCGTGAAGCTGCGCAGCACCTGCCCCTGCAGCAGCTCCTGCGCGACCACCGCGCCCACCTTCTGCAGCCGCTCCGCGTCGCGGCCCTCGATGCCCTGCAGCTCCAGGCGCTCGGCCTTGGGCTGGTCGAGCCGCAGCGCGCGCGCCGTGGCGTCGTACCTCAGGGCGCTGCTGACCGACACCACGCCCTGCACGGGCGAAGCCGCGAGCAGCGGGCTCGCGATGGTCAGCGTGGCGGTGATGGCGGCGCGATTGGCCTTCGAATCCAGGCCCAGCTGCGGATCGCGCAGGCCGACCATGAAGATCTCGGCATAGCGCTCTGCCACCGGAAAGCGCTTGGCGATCTGCGTCTGCAGCTCGTCGCGGCTGGCGGTGTACTCACTTGTGAAGAAGTTGAAACCGGCCAGCGCCGCGAAGGGCGCCTGCAGCGCCGTGGCGCCCAGCAGCGCGCGCAGCACCCGGCGGCGGGAGTTGGGGGGCGGGTTGCGGTGGTTCATAGGGCTCCGAGCTTGCCACAGGCGGGAAGTTTCCCGGTGTCGGGCGGCGCGCCGATGGCCTGTACCTGCAACTCGTAGCGGGCGAAGGCCCGTTCGCCCTTGTGGATTTCGCTGTGTAGTGAAAAACCGAAGCGCTCGTACAGCGAGCGCAGCGGCGTCCGGTCGGCCACGCAGTCGAGCCGCAGGCACGGCCGGCCCAGTTGCGCCGCGCGTTCGCGCGCGAACTCCAGCAGCCGCACCGAAACGCCATGCCCCGCCCAGGCCCGGCTCACCGCGAGCTTGTGCACGTAGAGCGCGCTGCCGCTTTCCATTTCGGGCCAGAAGCCCGGGTCTTCGAGGTCGATCCGCACCACGCCGGCCACGTCGGTGCCTGCGCGGGCGATGAAGTAGCCGCCGGCATCGGTGTCGCGCTGCACGCGCCCCAGGCCGACGTCGGCAGCCGACCACAGCGGCCGGCCCTCGGCGGCGATCCATCGGGCGGCTTCGTTCAGCACGGCGGCGACTGTGGCGGCCTCGTCGGGCCTGGCTTGTTCGATCTGCATCGGGAGCAGAGCATAGCGGTGCGAGACCTCAGCCATGCCGGACGACGTCGAAGCCTTCCTCCGGCAACGGCGCGGCGAAGTGGCTGCCGATCAGGTCGAACTGCGCGTCCGTCGTCTCGAAGGGATGCGTGCCGCTCGCGTTGCGCGCGCGCAGGCGGGCCTTGCAGACCTCGTCGGGCACGTCGAGAAAGTGCAACGCATGCGCCGCGCCCGCAGCCTCGAAGATGCCGCGCATCCACTGGCGGCTGGCCACCGTGTTGGCGGGAAAGTCGAGCACCACCGAAACGCCCGCGCCGAGCAGCGCCACCACATGCTCCGCCATCGCCTTCTTCAGCCGGCCCGCACGGCGCACGTAGTCGGGCAGTTCGTGGATCTCGCCGGGGTACAGCGCGGCCAGCCATGTGTCCTCGCTGATCAGCACCGTGGCGGGCGCCTCGGCGAGCTGCCGCGTGAGCGTGGACTTGCCGGCGCCGATCTTGCCGCAGACCATGTGGAGCACGGGGCGGGGGAGTGGTGTCATTTCGATCTCCTGGAAGGGTGGAAGAAAGATGCCCCAGGAAACGAAAAACCCGCCTCGTGGGGCGGGTTGCATGGCGTGTACCTGTTGTCGTTCGAAGTGCCGCGCGCTAACCCACCGTCTTCCGGATGGGTCGAATAATGGACGCGGTACGCAGGCAGGCCATGGGCCGAGGATAACCCGGCCGGTTTCGATTCAGTCGTGCAGCGAAGACAGGAACTGCTTCAGCTCCGCCGTCCGCGGATTGCCGAACAGCTCCGCCGGAGGCCCCATCTCGTGCACGCGGCCCTGGTGCATGAAGATCACGCGGTCGCTGACCTTGCGCGCGAAGCTCATCTCGTGCGTGACCATCAGCAGCGTCATGCCCTCGTCGGCCAGCGATTCCACCACGCGCAGCACCTCGCCCACCAGCTCGGGGTCGAGCGCGGACGTGATCTCGTCGCACAGCAGCACGGCCGGCTCCATCGCCAGCGCGCGGGCGATGGCCACGCGCTGCTGCTGGCCGCCGGAGAGCTGGTCGGGCATGGCATCGAATTTCTCGGCCAGACCCACGCGAGCGAGCAGCTTGCGCGCCTGCGAGGCGGCTTCGAGGCTGGTGCGCTTCTTCACCAGCGTGGGCGCGAGCATCACGTTCTTGCCGACCGTGAGGTGCGGAAACAGGTTGAAGCCCTGGAAGATCATGCCCACGCGCTGGCGCAGCTCGCGCATGGCCATGGCGCTCTCGTGCAGCAACGGTTTGCCGTCCACCGTGAGCGAGCCTTCCTGGAACACCTCCAGCCCATTGATGCAGCGAAGCAGCGTGCTCTTGCCCGAGCCGCTCTTGCCGATGATGGCGATCACCTCGCCGCGCTTCACTTCGAGGTCGATGCCCTTGAGCACCTCGTTGGTGCCGTACGACTTGCGCAGCGCCGTGATGCGCACGATGGGCGAGCCTGCCACGGTGGCGGGTTGTTGTTGGGGTTCAAGCACGGCGGCCATGGGATTTCCTCTCGAGGTTCTTGGCGTACAGGCTCACCGGGAAGCACAGCACGAAATAAAGCAGGGCCACGCAGCTGAACACCACGAAGGGCTTGAAGGTGGCGTTCGAAATCATGCTGCCGGCCTTGGTGAGTTCGACGAAGCCGATCACCGAGGCCAGCGCGGTGCCCTTGATGACCTGTACCAGGAAGCCCACCGTGGGCGCGATGGCGATCTTCACCGCCTGCGGCAGGATCACGTGGCGCAACTGCTCGCCGAAGCTCAGCGCGAGGCTGCCCGAGGCCTCCCACTGGCCCTTCGGTATCGAGGCCACGCAACCGCGCCAGATCTCGGTGAGGAAAGCGCTGGTGTAGAGCGTGAGCGCCACGCTGGCGGCGGTCCACGCCGAGACGTCCACGCCGAAGAGAGCGATGCCGAAGTAGGCCAGGAAGAGCTGCATCAGCAGCGGCGTGCCCTGGAAGAGCTGCACGTAAAGGCCCACGGCCCGGCCGATCGCCTTGCCGCCGCGCAGCCGCAAAAAGAGCAGCAGCGCACCCACGATGCCGCCGCCTATGAAGGCGATGAGCGAGAGCACGACAGTCCAGCGCAGTGCCAGCAGCAGGTTGCGCAGGATGTCCCAAAGTGAAAAGTCAGCCATGGTGGTGAAAGTGCCCGTGTTCGCTCAGCGCCCGAAGAAGAACTTCGGCCCCGCCCAGTCGAGCAGCCGCCGCAGCGCCACCGACAGCGCCAGGTAGATCAGCGTGGCGACGATGAAGGCCTCGAAGGCCCGGAAGTTGCGGCTCTGGATGAGGTTGGCCGCGTAGCTCAGCTCCTCGGTGGAGATCTGCCCGCACACGGCAGAGCCCAGCATCACGATGACGATCTGGCTCACCATCGCGGGCCACACCTTCTTGAGCGCCGGCGGCAGCACCACGCGCAGGAACACCTGCGACTTGCTGAGCGCCAGGCTCACGGCCGCCTCGATCTGCCCCTTGGGCGTTGCCTCGATGCCGGCGCGGATGATCTCGGTGGAATAGGCACCCAGGTTCAGCACCATCGCGATCACCGAGGCCACCTCCGGCGTGAGCTTGACGCCCGCGGCCGGCAGCCCGAAGAAGATGAAGAACAGCTGCACGATGAAGGGCGTGTTGCGGATCAGCTCCACGTACGTGCCCACGATGGCGCGCAGCCACTTCGGGCCGTCGGCGCGCGCCCACGCGCAGAAGGTGCCCACGATCATGCCCAGCACGGTGCCGACGGCGGTCAGGCCGATGGTCCACGCCACGCCGCGCAGCAGCAGCGGCCACTCGGAGAGCACCGCAGCAAAGTCAAACTCGATGTTCATAAGTCAGCCTTCTCTTCGTGGAACGCCGCGGAACCGGCTTTGCCGGGCCGCAGGCGTTGCCCCCCGGCGAGGGGGTGTGCGCAGCGACACGAAGTGCGCGAAGCATGGGGGAGTGCTTGTTCAGACGGGGAGGTCGCCAGCGGCCTTGCCGAGCCACTTCTTGGACATGGCGTCGAGCGTGCCGTCCTTCTTGGCGGCCGCGATGATCTCGTTGACCTTGGTCTTCAGCGCGGTCTCGCCCTTGGCCACGCCGACGAAGCAGGGGCTGTCCTTCAGCAGCAGCTTGAACTCGGCGCTGACCTTCGGGTTCTTGGCGAGCATGTCGCCGGCAACTGCGGCGCTGGTCGCGATGGTCTGCGTCTGGCCGGCCACGAAGGCGGCGATGGTCGCGTTGTTGTCCTCGAAGCGGCGGTAGTCGACGTTCGGCGGCGCCACCTTGTTCAGCTCCTGGTCTTCCATCGCGCCGCGCGTCACGGCCACGGTCTTGCCGGCCATGTCGGCGAAGCTGGTGAGCTTCATGCTCTTGGCGGCGTACACGGCCTGGAAGAAGGGCGCGTAGGCCGACGAGAAGTCGATCACCTTCTCGCGCTCGGGGTTCTTGCCCAGCGTGGAGATCACCAGGTCGGCCTTCCTGGTCTGCAGGTACGGGATGCGGTTGGCGCTGGTCACGGGCACCAGCTCGACCTTCACGCCGAGCTTGGCGGCGATCAGCTCTGCCATCTCCACGTCGAGGCCTTGCGGCTTCATGTTCTTGTCGACCGAACCGTAGGGCGGGTAGTCGGTGGGCACGGCGATCTTGATGGTCTTGGCCTTGAGCACGTTGTCGAGCGCGTTCTGGGCATAGGCGCCGCCGGCCGAGGCGAGCATGGCGGCGGAAGCGAGCGCGAGGGCGATGCGGCGCTTGGAAGCAGAGAAAGTCATAGCAGGGCTCCTAGGTAAGTCGAAGAATCGGAATCGGGTGGTGCGCCGGGCTTGCGGCCCTTGCCTTTGGGCGTGGCCGTGTTCTGCAACGGCGCCAGCGCGTCGCGCAGTTGCGCGAGCGGATCGGTGGGCGCCTGCACGCGCAGGGCCGACTGCACCGTACCGATGTGCTCGGCCATCAGCGCCTCGGCGGCGGCGTGGTCGCCGCGCTCCAGCGCCGCGACGATTTGCACGTGGTCTTCGCAGGACTGCACCGCGTCGTGCGTGGACTGGTAGAGCATCGCGATCAGCGTGGTGCGCGCCGTGTAGTCGCGCAGCGTGTCGGCCAGCAGCGTGTTGCCCAGGCACTCGGCCAGGCAGACATGGAAATCGCCCAGCAGGAAGCTGCGGTTGCCGACGTCGCTCTCTTTCAGTGCGGCCTTTTCACGCTGCAGGTGCGCTTTCAGTTGGCGCAGGGCGGCCTTCTCGATCTTGCCGGTGCTGCCCGCGCTGCGGATCAAGCCCAGTTCGATCACCCGCCGCGCCTCGAAGGCCTCGCGCGCCTCGTCTTGCGAAGGCTCGATGACGAACCAGCCGCGCCGCGCGCTCACCGTGACGATGCCGCGCGCCGCCAGCCGCGTGAGCGCCTCGCGCACGATGGTGCGGCTGCAGTCGAACAGCATCGCCAGCTGCTGCTCGCCCAGGCGCGAACCCGGCGCGAGCTTCTGTGCCATCACCGCCTCGACGATGCGTGCACTGATTTCGGATGCGGAGATGGCCATAGGCCTGCATACCAGCAGCTTCTGTGCCAACTGGTATGCAAGATTTGCGCACCTGAATGGAGCATGCCCCCGCACGGAGGCCCGGCGCGGTGCGCCGATTCAGTGCCGGTGGCGCCCCAGCGCGCTGGCCGGCAGCGCCACAAGCATGAGCAATGCCGACAGCACCAGCGCCCCGCTCAGCACGTAGAGGCTGGCGGTGAAGCCGCCGGTTAGCGTCTTGAGCCAGCCGACCATCATCGGCGCCACCAGCCCCGCGCTGCCGCCGATGGTGCTGATGAGCGCGATGCCAGCCGCTGCCGCGCTCTTCGACATGAAGTTGCCCGGCACCGCCCACAGCACGGTGAAAGCCGCCGAGATGCCCATGGCCGCTAGCGAGAGACACAGCACGGCGGCGATGGCGTCGTGCATGAAGAGCGTGGTGAGCGCCAGCCCGGCCGCGCCCACGACCGCGCTGAGCGCGAAGTGCCAGCGGCGCTCCTTGCGGCGGTCCGAATGCCGGCCCACGACGATGTTCGCCGCGATGCCCGCCACCGCCGGTATCACCGAGTAAAAGCCGATCTGCAGCACGCTCAGCCCCATCGACTTCAGGATCGTCGGCTGCCAGAACGACAGCGCGTAGATGCCCAGGATGATGAGGAAGGACATGAAGCCGATCAGCCAGACCCGGCCGTCGCGCATGGCCGCGCCGAAGGTGTGGCGCTCGGCGGCACCGTGCGCGGCCTGGTCCTCGGCCAGCAGGCGGGCCACGCGCTGCTTCTCGGCGGCGCTCAGCCAGGCCGCCTGCGCCGGGCTGTTCGACAGCAAGCCGAAAGCCGCGATGCCCAGCAGAACGCTCGGCAGCCCCTCGAGCAGGAAGAGCCACTGCCAGCCGCGCAGCGACAGCACGCCGTCGAGATACGTCATCGTCAGCCCCGCGATCGGCCCGGCCACGATGGGCGCCGCGCCGAAGGCCATGAAGAAGAGCGCCGTGGCCTGCGCGCGGCGGTGCGAGGGGAACCACAGCGTCAGGTAGAACAGCACGCCCGGCGCGAAGCCGGCCTCGAACACGCCGATGAGGAAGCGCAGCACGTAGAACTGCGTGGGCGTGGTCGCGAACATCATCGCGGCCGAGGCCAGCCCCCACAGGCCCATGATGCGCAGCAGCGTCGCGCGCACGCCGATCTTCGCGAGCATCAGGTTGCTCGGAATCTCGAACACCGCGTAGCCGATGAAGAAGATGCCCGCGCCCAGGCCGAACACCGCGTCGCTGAAGCCGAGCTGCTCCTTCATCTGCAGCTGCGCATAGCCCACGTTGGTGCGGTCCAGGTAGTTCAGCACGTAGCAGGCGCACAGCAGCGGCATCAGGCGCCAGGTGATCTTGCGGAAGAGGGCGGCGTCCTCGCGCGCGGCGGCGCCCGGGGAGGTGCTTGCCTGCGCCCCGGCCAGGGTGGCTGCGTTCATCGTCTGTCTCCTCGTTGTCGTTGTCGTTGTCGTTGTCGTTGTCGTTGTCGTTGTCGTTGTCGTTGTCGTTGTCGTTGTTGGGTCAGGCCGTCACCGGCGTTCCGAAGCTGGTCTCGCCCCAGAGGAAGCTGGCCGGTGCGCCCGGAAAGAGCCAGTGCGGCGTGCATTCGGCCGACGGCACCACGTTGCTGAAGCCGTGCGAGGAAGATGTGCCCGCGAGCGTCTTCTCCAGCACCATCGACAGGTACTGGTCGTTGCTGCTCTCCTGCGTGTTGCCGTTGAGGATCACCTCCGCACCGGTGGCCTGCGCGTAGCGGCGGATGCCGTTGTGCCGCGACTGCAGCGGCGCCCAGCTGTCGGCCGACACACCGTTCTCGCTGCTCACCCGCAGGCCGTCGGCGGCGCGGTAGACCAGCGAATGGTTGCCCTCGGTGTGGCCCGGCGTGTGCACCAGCGCCAGCTCGCGTCCGAGCTGGATGCTGCCGTCGAAGGCCACGATGCGATCGGCCGGAATGCCGTCGAGCCCGTGCGGGCAGTACCACTCGGCCTGCACCGGCATCAGGCCCTGCACGTTCGCGAGTTCCTGTCGGTGCACCAGCAGCTTCGCGTTCGGCAGCAGGCCCGGCGTGCCGTCGTTGCCCAACCAGCGGCGCACGTCCTGCGTGTGCAGGTGGTCGTAGGTGATGTAGTCGACCTGCTCCGGCGCCACGCCGCAGCTCGCCAGCGCCTGCGGCACGGTCTGGTAGACCGGCGCGATGGCCTTGTGCAGGAACTTCGGCGTCTGCGCGGCCAGGCGCTTGAAGTAGGGCGTCTCGTTGCCGGCCTCGAAGTCGGCCGGGGTGAACAGCAGCGTGCGCAGCCGGCCCTCGAAGTCGTCGTACTGGACGAGCACCGTGCGCGCCAGCAGGTGAACCATGTGCGGCTTGAGCAGCTGCTGCGAATACACGCCGGTGAAGGCGAACCAGGCTGGGTAGGGAATGCGCAGCAGGTCGAAGCTGCGTGCGTAGCGCACCGGCGGTGCGTCGAGCAGGCGCTCGCGCAGGCCCTCGGCGGCGCGGCGGACGGCGCGCAGGCGGTCCTGGGGCATGGCGGCGTCGCGCGCGCCGTCGAAATCCGCGAGCTGCGCGAGGCCGGAGGGTTCGGGGTCTCGGATCATGGGGGCTCCTTGTCTGCCTCGAAGGAAGCGAAATGGATGGGCGGGCGCTCAGTACATCGAGCGCCCGCCCGAGATGTCGAACACCGCGCCGGTGCTGAAGGAACAGTCGTCCGACGCGAGCCATGCGGCCATGGCCGCCACCTCGTCGACCTCGACGAAGCGCGCCATCGGCACGCGCGAGAGCAGGGCGGTGCGAAGCTGCTCGCGGTGCTCCGCGGGCACGGCCGCGAATACGTCGGTGTCGGCCGCCGAGGGCGTGATGCAGTTCACCAGCACGCCGGACGAGGCCATCTCCTTGCCCAGCGACTTGGTGAGTGCGATGAGCCCGGCCTTCGAGGCGGAGTAGGCGGCGTTGAAGCCGTTGCCCTCCTTGCCCGCGACCGAGGCGATGTTGACGATGCGGCCGCGGCGCCGGGCGAGCATCGTTGGCGCCACCGCTCGGCAGCACAGCCATGCGCCCGTCAGGTTGACGTCCAGCACGTTGCGCCATTGCGCGGGCGTGTGCTCCCAGGCCGGCACGGTCGGGCCGAGCACGCCCGCGTTGTTGACGAGGATGTCGGTGCCGCCGAAGCGCTCGTTCGACTGCGAGGCCGCGTGTGCGATCTGCTCTTCGTCGCGCACGTCGACCACAGCCGATGTGGCGGTGCCGAGCGGTTCGAGCTTGCGCAAGGCATCCGCCAGCGCCGATGCGTCGAGATCCCACAGCGCGACGCTCGCACCCGCCGCCATGAGCCGCCGCGCGATCGCCAGCCCGATGCCGCGCGCCCCGCCGGTCACGATGGCGTGCCGGCCCGCGAGCGCATCGCCGCGCAGCGCGCTCATGCCGAGGCCGTCTCGGGTGCGCGTGCGGCGGCGGGCTGGCCCAGCAGGCCGCCAACCAGCGCGCCGACGTGCTCGGCCGGCACGCCCGCCAGCAGCTGCCGCAGCATCGTCAGCGTGTCGAAGTACACGCGCTCGCACACCAGCCGGTCGCCCTCGAAGATGAAGAAGGCGTTCATGCGGCAGCGGAAGCTGTTGCCCGTGGGCGGCAGGCCCTTCAGCGGGCCCTTGTGGGTGCCCAGCAGCCAGAACTCGACGACCACCGAATCGTCGGCGTGGCGCAGCTGGATGATCTCGTGGCGCTGGTCGGGAAATGCGCGGCGCGTGTCGACGTAGTACTGGCGCACCTCGGCGATGCCGTCGTGCACCTCGCCGCTGGGAACCAGCTCGTAGTGGGGGTGCGGGAAGGTGCCGAGCACCGCGTCGAAGTCCTGCCGGGTCTCGTCGGCGAAGTGGTCGAGCACGAGGCGCTCGCGGCGGGCCTGGAGTGCCGTGCGTGGGGTGCTGTCGTCGTTCATCGGGGTGTGCTCCATGTGACAGGAAAGCTGCTGACATCGGGTTGGCGCGAATGCGCCTGCCCGGGCTCGCTGCGTACTATCGGCACGCCCCTGAAACAAGACTGTCCGGTGTTGGCAATCGCCGCTACGGACAAACCCGCAATGCCACGCACGCCCCCTTCATCGACCGGCACGGCGCCGGACTCTGCGCAGCCATCGCCGGTGCACAACGGCGACATGCGGCTGGCCGAGCACGTGCAGCGGCGCCTGCTCGAAGTGGCGCACCGGCGCACGCTGGCGCGCGGCGAATCGCTCTTCCACAAGGGCTCGTCGCCCGATGCGCTCTTCGGCGTGGTTTCAGGATCGCTGCGCGTGAGCGTGGTGGCGCCGGGCGGGCGCGAGGCCGTCATCGCGATGCTCGAACCCGGCCACTGGTTCGGCGAGGTGTCGCTGCTGGTGGGGCGCGAGCGCGTCTACGACACCTGCGCGGTCGACACCACCGAGATGGCGGTGGTCGCGGCGGCCGATTTCCACCGGCTCGTGGCCGAGCATCCTGACGTGCACATGGCCTTCACCCGGCTGGTGTGCCTGCGGCTGCGCCAGGCGCTGGCGTGGATCGACGACGTGATCCTGATGCCTCTGCCGGTGCGGCTCGCGCACCGGCTGCTCACGCTGGACGCGCGCGCCGAAGGTACGGGCGAGGGCGGCGGCACGATGCTGGGTGTGTCGCAGGAAGACCTGTCGTTCATGCTCGGCGTGTCGCGCCAGAGCGTGAACCGGCAGCTCAAGCTCTGGGAGGAAGACGGCACGCTGCGCGTGCGCTACCGCGCCATCGAGCTGCTGGACCGCGCGCGGCTCGAGCGGCACGCGGCCACGCCGCCCTGAGCCGCACGGGTCGGGTCAGTCCATCCGTGCGCCGGAGGCCTTCACCGCCTTCTCCCAGCGCGGCGTTTCCGTCGCGAGGAAGCGCGCGAAGTCGTCGCTGCCCAGGAAGGCCGGGTCGGCGCCCTGGCTCACCATGCGCTCGCGCACCTCGGGGTTGTTGAGCACCTGCTTGAAGGCGTCGCTGAGCTTCGCGACCACGTCTTTAGGCGTGTCCTTCGGCGCGAGGAAGCCGTAGAAGCCCACCACCTCGAAGCCCTTGACGCCCGATTCGATGACGGTCGGGATGTCGGGCAGGGCGGGGTTGCGCTCGCGGCTGGTCACGGCCAGCGCGCGCACCTTGCCCTGCTTGTGATAGTTGGCCGCCTGCGGGATCGACTCGGCCATGAACTGCACCTGCCCGCCCATCAGGTCGGTGAAGGCCGGCGCGCTGCCGCGGTAGGGGATGTGCACCATGAAGATGCCGGTGGCGGTCTTGAACATCTCGGGCACCAGGTGGCTGATGCCGCCGTTGCCGGCCGAGCCGTAGTTGACCTGACCGGGCCGCGCCTTGGCGTAGTCGATGAACTGCTTCAGGTTCTGCACCGGCAGCTTGGGCGTGACCAGCAGCGCCAGCGGCTGCATGGCGGTGCGCGCGATGGGCACGAAGTCGCGCTGCGTGTTGTAGGGCAGCTTGCTGTAGAGCGCGCCGTTGATCACCGCCACTCCGGTGTTGGCCAGCATCAGCGTGTAGCCGTCGGCCGGGCTCTTGGCGACTGCGTCGGCGCCCACCGAGCCGCCCGCGCCGGGCTTGTAGTCGACGATCAGCGGCTGGCCCAGCACGGCCTGCAGCTTGTCGGTGAGCAGGCGCGCATGCTGGTCGAGCGGGCCGCCGGCCGGGAAGCCGATGACGATCTTGATCGGCTTGTCGGGAAAGGCGGCCGTTGCCGCCGTGGCGCCGAGGCCGAGGGAAATGGCCGCGAGCGCGGCGCGAAAGGGCTTGTTCATGATCCGTCTCCTGTTCTTGTGAGGAGACGATCATAGGCAGCCCGCTCAGCCGGCCAGCGTCGCCTTCAGCGTGATCTCGGGCACGCTCGCCAGCGCCTTCGACAGCGGGCATCCGGCCTTGGCGGCGGCCGCGATCTCCTGGAACTTCGCCTCGTCGAGGTTCGGCACGCTGGCGTCGAGTTCGAGCTGGATGCGGTCGATCTTGAAGCCCGCGCCATCCTTGGCCAGGCGCACGGCGGCCCGGGTGTCGATCTTCGTGGCTGTCAGGCCTTCTCGTTCCAGCGCGAACGCGAAAGCCATCGTCAGGCAGGCAGCATGGGCCGCGCCGACGATCTCCTCGGGGTTGGTGCCGCGCTTGTCGTCCTCGAAGCGGCTGGCGAAGCCGTAGGGGTAGTCCTTCAGGGCGCCGGTCTCGGTGCTGATCAGGCCCTTGCCGGTCTTGCCGGCGCCTTCCCAGTGAACGCTCGCGTGCTTGTCTGCTGCCATGTCGACTCCTTCATTGCGGTGACGGGTTGCGGGTCAGCAGGTATCGCCGAAGCGGGGGCGCTTGTCTGTAGTCGCACATCGCGTCGCATGCCGCGTCAGAAAAATGGGCGTCGCCAAGGTGACGCCCCGGGGGCTTCCCCGATGGGAGCGGCGGGCGCGGCGGCTTAGGCTGGCGCAAAGCTGCTTTCCCTTCCTTCCCTCTTTCCTCCTTCCGCCCGTTTCAACCATGGAACAACGCCCGCACCACAAGTTCTGGCCCAAGCGCCTGCCGCATTCGATCACCGTCCCCGCCACCTCGCTCTGGCACAACCTGGCCACCTCGGCCGCGCGCTACCCCGACAAGCCCGCGCTGGTGTTCTTCGGCCGGGTGACCAGCTACCGCGACTTCGCCGCGCAGGCCGAGAAGCTGGCCGGCACGCTGCACGCGCTGGGCGTGAAGCGCGGCGACCGCGTGATCCTGGACATGCAGAACTGCCCGCAACTGGTGATCGCGCATTTCGCGATCCTGCGCGCCAACGCGGTGGTGGTGCCGGTCAACCCGATGAACCGGGCCGAGGAGCTCAAGCACTACATCACCGACCCCGACGCCAAGGTGGCCCTCATCACCGGCGACCTGGCGCCCGAGCTGGCCAAGGCCAGCAACTCGCTGCCGCCCGGGCAGCGGCTGGACCACATGATCGTGACCCAGTTCACCGACGCCTTCGACGCCGAAGCCTCGGGCGACGACGCCCCGGCGCCCGCCTGGAAGGAGTGGCTCACCACGCGCCACCCGCTGCCCGCGCTCGATGGCGGCAAGGTCGTCGCCTGGACCGACGCCCTCGAGGCCGGCCACCCGCCGCCCGAGCACGTGGTGGGCGCCAACGACATGGCGCTGCTGCCCTACACCAGCGGCACCACCGGCCTGCCCAAGGGCTGCATCCACAACCACTCCAGCCTGATGCACAACGCCGTCTCAGGCCAGATGTGGGGCTGCTCGACCTCCGAGACGGTGGTGCTCGCGGTGGTGCCGATGTTCCACATCACCGGCGTGGTGAGCATGATGCACACCGCCATCCTCGCGGCGGCCACGCTGATCATCATGCCGCGCTGGGACCGCGACGTGGCCGGCCGGCTCATCTCGCGCTGGAAGGTGACGGCGTGGACCAACATCCCGACCATGGTCATCGACCTGATGGCCAGCCCCAACTTCGCGAACTACGACCTGTCGAGCATGACCTACATCGGCGGCGGCGGCGCCGCCATGCCGCAGGCGGTGGCGCAACGCCTGTTCGAGCAGTACGGCCTGAAGTACCAGGAGGGCTACGGCCTCACCGAGACCGCGGCGCCCTCGCACACCAACCCGTCGGACCACCCCAAGCAGCAGTGCCTGGGCATCCCTTTCATGAGCACCGACGCCCGCGTGGTCGACCCCGACACGCTGAAGGAAATGCCCATCGGCGAATCGGGCGAGATCATCATCCACGGGCCAGAGGTGTTCCAGGGCTACTGGAAGCGCCCCGATGCCACTGCGGCAGCTTTCGTCGAATTCGAGGGCAAGCGCTTCTTCCGCTCGGGCGACATGGGCCGCATGGACGAGGATGGCTACTTCTTCATCACCGACCGCCTGAAACGCATGATCAACGCGAGCGGCTTCAAGGTGTGGCCGGCCGAGGTCGAGCTGCTGATGTTCCGTCACCCGGCCATCCAGGAAGCCTGCGTGATCTCGACCAGGGACGACTACCGCGGCGAATCCGTCAAGGCCGTGGTGGTGCTGCGCCCCACCCACAAGGACACCACCGAGCAGCAGATCATCGACTGGTGCCGCGAGAACATGGCCGTCTACAAGATCCCGCGCAAGGTGCAGTTCGTCGATGCGCTGCCCAAGAGCGGGAGCGGGAAGGTGATGTGGCGGCTGCTGCAGGAGGATGAGAACGCGGGGAAGTGAGCTGGAGCCGGGGGCGCGCTACTCCTTGCGCCCCATCGACTTCAACAATCTCCCGGCTTCTTTCTTCCCATCGGGCGTAACCGAAGCCGCCAGCGTCGCCTTCGTCAGGTAGTCGACGACCTTGCGGTGGTTCCTGTGCGGGCCTTCCCAGAGGAAGAGGCGGCCCAGCTCCAGCGCTGCGTCGCCGTCGCCCTGGGCGTAGGCGCGCTCGAACCAGAAGCGGGCCCAGCGGAAGTTGCCTTCGTCGCGGTAGCAGATGGCCAGGTTGGCGCAGCCCGCAATGTCGCCTGCCCTGGCCGCCTTGCGATACCAGAGTCGGGCGGCGGCGCTGTCCTGCTTCACGCCGATGCCGTGGTCGAGGAAGTAGCCGACGCTGTTGAGCGCGTGCGTCTCGCCGGCGGCAGCGGCCTTGAGGAACAGCGACAGCGCCTTCTTGTGCGCGCCGGCGTCCCATGCGTCGTTGGCCGCGAAAAACCAGTCGTCCCGGGTGGGTTCCTGCATGTGCGGGTCTCCTTCGAAGCGCCGTTCAGGGAAGAACGCAAGAAAGAAAAAAACTGTGTCCCGATCTTTTCCGGCGTGCGCATCACTTAGCCTCGACCGGACCGGCCATTCTGCCAATCTCCTGGTCCTTCCGGCTTTTTCATGCACTTTCGCGCGCTGCCTTCCAGTCTTCTTGCTCTCGCTCTTCTTGCCTTTCCCCTTCTTTCCCAGGCCGCGCCGCGCAACTGCCTCGTCGTAGGCATCAGCGACGGCGACACGCTCACCGCGCGCTGCGGGCGCATCGGCGCCTACGAGCGCGTGAAGGTGCGCATCGCAGCCATCGACGCGCCCGAGAAGGCCCAGCCCTACGGCCAGCGCAGCAGGCAGGCGCTCGGCGGCATCTGCTTCGGCGAGCAGGCGCTCATCACCGAGGTCGATACCGACCGCTACGGCCGCACCGTGGCCGACGTGAGTTGCAACGGCGAGGACGCCGGCAGCCGCATGGTCTCCGAGGGCTGGGCCTGGGTGTACGACTACAACCGCCTCGCCACCAAGCGCGGCGGCGGCTTGTTCAAGCTCCAGGAGCGCGCTCAGGCGCGCCGCGCCGGCCTCTGGGCCGACCCGAAGCCGACGCCGCCATGGGAATGGCGCAAGCACCAGCGCGACGAACAGGCACGGCCGCACTGGGGCGGCGGCCATTGGGGAAACCTTTTCTGAGCCTGCCGGTGCCTGGAGCCCAGGTTGCCAATGTCACGGCAAATTCACGGGATCTCCGGAGCATGGCGGGTTCCCACAATCCCCCGCGACAACAACATGGCCAAAGACTTCGCCCGCATGGAGGACTCCAATCCCTCCGCCAACCCCACGATCCATGAAGTTTCCGACCCGGCCCGGCGTGTGTTCGTGCGCGGCGGCATGGCGGCGGCGGTGGCCGGGCTCTTCGGCCCGCTGGCGGCCGGCACTCTGGCCGGATGCGCCACCACCGGCACCACCGGAGGAGGCGGCAACGTGAGCGGCCTGGGCCGCTCCATCGACTTCAAGAGCGTGCCCATGGCAGCCGTCGACACCGTGGTCGTGCCCGAGGGCTACAGCACCCAGGTTCTCTACCGCTGGGGCGACCCGACCGGCATCGCGGGCGCCATGCCCGCCTTCAAGACCGACGGTTCCAACACCGCCGAAGAGCAGGCGCTGCAAGCCGGCATGCATCACGACGGCATGGCCTTCTTCCCGATCGAAGGCTCCAACCGCGGACTGCTGGTGCTGAACCACGAATACGTCGACGATGGCCTGCTTCACCCTGACGGCATGAAGACCTGGACGCCCGAGAAGGTGCGCAAGTCGATGAATGCGCACGGCGTGTCGGTCATCGAGCTGCAGCGCGACGGCGCCGGCAAGTGGACCCAGCTCGCGCCATCGCGCTTCGCGCGCCGCATCACCGCGCTCACCCCGATGACGCTCA
This sequence comes from Variovorax sp. 350MFTsu5.1, assembly GCF_048302515.1. NCBI lineage: Bacteria > Pseudomonadati > Pseudomonadota > Betaproteobacteria > Burkholderiales > Comamonadaceae > Variovorax > Variovorax sp. 350MFTsu5.1. The sequence continues at coordinate 2,354,124 of NZ_CP157620.1, forward strand.
CCGGCCCCGCCGCCGGCCACGCGATGCTGCGCACCGCCGCCGACCCCTCGGGCACGCAGGTGCTGGGCACCTTCAACAATTGCTCCAACGGCCACACGCCGTGGGGTACCTACCTCACCTGCGAAGAGAACTTCGCCGACTACTTCGAGGGCACCGATACGCCCGACGCCCACCAGAAGCGCTGGGGCATCAAGAAGGGCAACGGCGCCAAGTACCGCTGGCACGAGCACGAGGCGCGCTTCGACGTGTCGAAGCACCCGAACGAGTCGAACCGCTACGGCTGGGTGGTCGAGATCGACCCGCAGGACCCCACCTCCACGCCGCGCAAGCGCACCGCGATGGGCCGCGCCGCTCACGAGGGCGCAGCCACCGCGCTCACCAACGACGGCCGCGCCGTCGTCTACATGGGCGAGGACTCGCGCTTCGAATACATCTACAAGTTCGTGAGCCGCGACGCGGTCAAGCCCGGCGGCGCGGCCGCCAACCGCGACCTGCTCGACCACGGCACGCTGTATGTGGCCCGCTTCGACGTGGATGGCACCGGCGAATGGCTGCCGCTCACGCAAGGCAAGGGTGGCCTCGTGGCCGAGAAGGGCTTCACGACCCAGGGCGACGTGCTCATCAAGGCGCGCCAGGCCAGCGACCTGCTGGGCGCCACGAAGATGGACCGCCCCGAGTGGACCACGGTGGACCCGCTGACCAAGGAGGTCTACTGCACGCTCACCAACAACAGCAACCGCGGCGCCGCCGGCCAGCCCTTCATGGACGCGGCCAACCCGCGCTCCAACAACACGATGGGGCAGATCATCTGCTGGAAGGAAAGCGGCGACCTCGACGCCACCAGGTTCACGTGGAACCACCTCGTGCTCGCGGGCGATCCGAAGCAGACGCGCTACGAGGCGCAAGGCAACATCAGGGGCGACACCTTCGGCAGCCCCGACGGCCTGATGGTCGACGCGCGCGGCGTGCTGTGGATCGAGACCGACGTGTCGACCTCCACGCTGGGCAAGGGCGAATACGCCAACCTGCCCAACAACCAGATGCTGGCCTGCGACCCGACCAAGGGCGAGATCCGCCGCTTCCTGCTCGGTCCGGCCGGCTGCGAGATCACCGGCCTCACTGCCACGCCCGACCTGCGCACGCTGTTCATCAACATCCAGCATCCGGGCGAACCGGCCAACGAGCGCAGCGACCCCGACCGCCCGCTCGCCGTGTCGAAGTGGCCCGACGGCGCGGGCCGGCCGCGCTCGGCGACCATCGCCATCACCAAGAACGACGGCGGCGTGATCGGGACTTGAGGCTTGGGGGGGCAGGGCGCTGCTAGCAGCTGCCCCAGCAGCGCAGCCCCGGCACGAACAGGCCCGCGACGAAGCTGACGGCGCAGAACAGCAGCAGGATCAGCGCCGCCATCTTCAGCCCCTCGGCGCTCCAGCGCGGCGCGAAGTTGCTGAAGAAAAAGCCCGAGGCGAAGGTGCCTTCGAGCCGCTCGGCGCCGCCCCAGCGCAGCACCCAGAGGCAGAACAGCGCTTCGGCCGCATGCGCCGCGATCCAGATGAAGAGCGAGAGCATGTAACTGGTTTTCAGGATTCGCTTTTGCCTTGAACGTCGGCCACCACGCGCGCGTTGCGCTGGAAGCTCCAGTAGGCGCTGGCCCAATCCATCATCACGACCACGCGGTTGCGAAAGCCGATCAGGAAGTAGGCGTGCGCGAACAGCCAGAACAGCCATGCGAGCCGGCCGCTGAAGCGCAGCGGGCCGAAAGGCGTGCCCAGGTCGACCACCGCCGAGTTGCGGCCGATGGTCGCAAGGTTGCCGTAGTCGGCATAGCGGAACGGCACCGTCGGCTGGCCCGCGATGCGGCGCAGGATGTTGGCGGCCGCCGCGCGCCCCGCCTGCTTGGCGCCGGGCGACACGCCGGGCACCGGCCTGGGCGGCTTGCCAGGCGCGTGGCTCATGGCGGCGGCGAGGTCGCCAACCACGCTGATCTCGGGGTGGCCCGCGAGGCTCAGGTCGGGCTCGACCTTGATGCGGCCCGCGCGGTCGCATTCGACGCCCGTGGCCGCGCCGAGCATGCGGCCCAGCGGCGAAGCCGCCACGCCGGCCGCCCACACCACGCAGCTGCTATCGATTCGGTAGCTGTCGACCGGAGCACCGTCCGCGCCGCCGCCAGTCTGCACTTCGAGCCCGGTGGTGTCGATGGAGGTCACCCGCGCGTTCAGCCGCACTTCGACGCCCAGCTTCTGCAACTGCTCCAGCGCCTTCTGGCTCAGCGACTCGGGCATGGCCTGCAGCACGCGCGGGCCGCCTTCGACCAGCAGCACCTGCGCGCTGGCCGGATCGATGTGGCGGAACTCGCCCGAGAGCGTGTGCTTGGCGATCTCGGCCAGCGTGCCCGCCATCTCGACGCCCGTGGGGCCGGCGCCGATCACCACGAAGGTGAGCAGGGCGCGACGGCGTTCCAGGTCGGCGGTGATCTCGGCGGTCTCGAAGGACAGCAGCACGCGGCGGCGGATCTCGAAGGCATCGGCCAGCGTCTTCAGCCCGGGCGCCACGGTGGACCACTCGTCGTGCCCGAAGTAGCTGTGCGTGGCGCCGGCGGCGACGATCAGGTGGTCGTACGGCACGCGGTCGCCGTTGGCCAGCTGCACCGACCGCGAGGCCGGATCGATGCCGCTCACCTCGCCCAGCAGCGTCGTGATGTTCTGCTGCTTGCGGAACAGCCCGCGCACCGGCGCCGCGATGGACGGTGCGGCCAGCCCGGCGGTCGCCACCTGGTACAGCAGCGGCTGGAACAGGTGGTGGTTGGTCTTGTCGATCACCGTCACGTCGACATTGGCGTTCTGCAGCTTGCGCGCCGCTTCGAGTCCGCCGAATCCGCAGCCGACGATGACGACTTTGGGCCTGCCCGATGGGTTGGTCGTTTGCATGCGTCGGATGATACGCAGCCCTCCTGCACGCCCCGGCGTCTTGTGCCACAGTGGCTCCCCCTTGTGCTCTTTGCCGAAGTCGCGGCGGCAGGCCTGCGGCGTTTTGTCCTACGTGCCGCCGCGACCCGGATGGGCTACAACTTGCGGCTGACCCGACTGGAGACTCCATGACGCTTTCCCGGCCGACCACTCAGGCGGCGGGCGCCCTGCGCGACAGGTTTCGCGAAGTGCGCGCAGCCAGCCTGACGCTTGCCGCCCCGCTGTCCGCCGAAGACCAGTGCATCCAGTCGATGCCCGATGCCAGCCCCACCAAGTGGCACCTGGCGCACACCACCTGGTTCTTCGAAAGCGTGCTGCTGCAGCCGCACGCCAGCGGCTACCAGCCCTTCGACGCGCGCTTTCTCTATCTCTTCAACTCGTACTACGAGGCGCTCGGCCCGCGCCATCCGCGCCCGCAGCGCGGCCTGCTCACGCGGCCGTCGCTGGACGAGGTGCACGAGTACCGCCGCCATGTCGACGAGGCCGTGGTGGCGCTGCTGGAAGAGGGCGGGCCCGACTGGAGCGTGATCGAGCCCATCGTCACGCTGGGCCTGCACCACGAGCAGCAGCACCAGGAGCTGCTTCTCACCGACATCCTGCATGCGTTCTCCTGCAACCCGATGCTGCCCGCCTACAGGCCCGCCGGCGGCCCCGCGCTGCGCCTTGCCGCGGTGCCGCCCGCGATGCGCTGGATCGAGCAGCACGGTGGCGTGGCCGAGGTGGGGCACGCCGGCACCGGCTTCTCCTTCGACAACGAAACGCCGCGCCACCGTGCGCTGCTGCAGCCTTATGCCATTGCCGACCGACTGGTGAGCTGCGGCGACTTCGCCCAGTTCATCGCCGACGGCGGCTACCAGCGGCCCGACCTGTGGCTGTCCGACGGCTGGGCCGCGGTGCAGGCCAATGGCTGGCGGCATCCGGCTTACTGGCTGGCGCAGGACGATCCGAGGTTGCGTTTCGCCGGTGCCGCCACGGCCCAGGCTGGAGGTGGCTGGCATGTGTTCGGCCTGCACGGCGTGCGGCCGATGGAGGCCGACGCGCCGGTGTCGCAGCTCAGCTTTTATGAAGCCGCCGCCTACGCCGAATGGGCCGGCGCGCGGCTGCCGACCGAGTTCGAATGGGAGGCGGCGCACGATGCGCCCGGCATCTCGCAGATGACCGGACATGTCTGGCAATGGACGCGGTCGTCGTACGACCCGTATCCCGGCTTCAGGCCACTGCCGGGCATCGCCGCCGAATACAACGGCAAGTTCATGGTGGGGCAACTGGTGCTGCGCGGCGGCAGCGTCGCCACGCCGGCCGGGCATGCGCGGCCCAGCTATCGCAACTTCTTCCCGCCGGCGGCGCGCTGGCAGTTCACGGGGCTGCGGCTCGCGAAAGACCTTTGATCATGCGCAATCCAACTTCCTCGTCCTCGCTGTCATCCTTCGTGCCCGCGAAGGCGCGGCAGAAGCCGGCGGCTTCGTCTTCGTCGCGGGCCGATGCAACTGCAGCGCCGCTGTCCGAGTTCGGCCGCGAGATGCAGGCGGGACTGGCGCGTTCGCCGCGCAGCATCTCGCCGAAGTTCTTCTACGACGCGGCAGGCTCGCAGCTGTTCGACCGCATCTGCGAACTGCCCGAGTACTACCCGACGCGTACGGAGCTGCGCATTCTTGGCGAATGCGCTGGGGAGATTGCGGGGCAGATCGGGCCGAATGCGGAGATCGTCGAGTTCGGAGCGGGGTCGCTGACCAAGGTTCGGCTGCTGCTCGATGCGCTGGAGACGCCCAAGCGGTATCTGCCTATCGACATCTCGGGGGAGTATCTGGAGGCTGCCGCGCAGCGGCTGAAGGCGGACTATCCGGAGCTGGTGGTACAGCCTATCGCGGCCGACTACACGATGCCGCTGGTGCTGCCTGCGCCCATGGCTGGTTCAGGTCGACGGGTTGGATTCTTTCCCGGGTCGACGATCGGGAACTTCGAGCCCGACGAGGCGCTGGCTTTTCTGCAGCTGGCTGCGCGGATGTTGCGTGGAGGCGGGCTGCTGATCGGGGTGGATCTGGTGAAGGATCCGGGGCGGTTGCATGCGGCTTACAACGATGCGCAGGGGGTTACGGGGGAGTTCAACCTGAATCTGTTGCGTCGGGCCAATGCTGAGTTGGATGCCGACTTCGACCTCGATGGGTTCTCGCATGCGGCGTTCTACAACGCGCCTCGGCAGCGGATCGAGATGCATCTTGTGAGCCGGCGGGCTCAGAGTGTTTCTTTGAATGGGCAGGTGTTCGGGTTTGAGGAAGGCGAGACTATTCATACGGAGTACTCGCATAAGTTCACTGTTGAGGGGCTTCGGGCGCTGGCTGTGAGGGCTGGGTTTCGGCCTGGGGCTGTTTGGACTGATCCGGAGAGGCTGTTCAGCGTGCACTGGTTGGCTGCTTGAGTCCTTTGGGTTGTTTGCTTCCCGAGGCCGGGACTCGCCCCGGCGGGCGACCTACTTTCTTTTGCTTCGCCAAAAGAAAGTAGGCAAAGAAAAGGCGACCCCACTGTCTGCGACCCCTTCGCTTTGCGAAGGGGCAACCTGCGGTGCTCGCGTTTCGCGGGGTCTCGCAGAACTCGCTTCGCTCAGACAGCTGCGATCCCTGATCCGCGAAACGCTGCGCTCCTCGGCGTAGCCAGAGGGGAGGGGAGATGCCCGGGCCTTTGCTTCGCTCGGCCCCCAAGGCACAGCAGGCGCTTCGCGCCTGCTGTGCTTGGTATAGGGCGGTCGGCTTGCATGCACTTAGTGCTGCAGAGATCGGTTCCTTAACGTGCATCCCCGGCCGAGCGAAGCAAAGGCCAGTCCAAGGCTGTTCAAAAGCCGAGCGCAGCGATGGCGCGTGGAGATCCCTTCTGGCTGCGCCGAGGAGCGCGGACGTAGGAGGGATAAGGGCCGCAGCTGTTTGAGCGCAACGCAGTGGAGCGAGTTCTGCGGACCCCCTCCTACGTCGAGCACCGCAGGTTGCCCGTAGCGAAGCGAAGGGACGCAGACAGTAGGGTCGCCTTTCTTTTGCCTACTTTTCTTTGGCGAAGCAAAGAAAAGTAGGTCGGCCGCCGGGCCGAGACCCGGCCCCGGAAAACAAACCTTCAAACAGGGTAGATACAGGTACCCCAAAAAAGCCCAACCCCCAGCAGCGGCACAATACCCCCGCAGCGGCAGCCAGCCGCCCTGGAGACCCCAAAAATCATGAAAGCAACCTGGAACGGCGTAACCATCGCCGAAAGCGACGACACAGTCCTCGTCGAAGGCAACCACTATTTCCCGATGAGCTCGCTCAACCGCGACTTCGTCACCTTCAGCAATCACAAGACCACCTGCCCCTGGAAGGGCACAGCGAACTACTACTCGCTGCTGGTCAACGGCGAACTCAACACCGACGCCGCCTGGTACTACGCCGATCCGAAGCCCGAAGCCGAAGAGATCCGCGACCGCGTCGCGTTCTGGAAGGACGTGAAGGTCAGCGCGCAGTGACCACCGCCGCCTTCACTCCTCCGTTCATCTCGCCGGCCGAGCTGCCCGCCGCGCTGCGCGATCAAGGCTATGCCGTGCTGAGCCCCCAAGGCGTAGCCGAATGGCTCGGTCTCCCGGTCGCGCAGCTCGAAGCGCTGCATGCCGACTGGAACGATCTTCCGCCTGACGACTACCTGAAGGACGGCGGCCGCTATCGCACGCGACGCCATGCCTGCTTCACCGTTGAAGCCGACGAGCACGCCACGCTCGCCCAGGTGCCGCATCGCGCGCACTGGCAGCCGGTGGAATACAACGCGCTGCATGGCGGCATGCAGCGCTGGTTTGCGCCGATGCTCGACGCCACCATCGCGCAGCCGGTGTGGCAGCGGCTGCTGCAGCAGCTCGGGAAGGCCAGCAGCGAGATGCGCGGTGCGGCGCAGCGCTGGTACGTGGAAGCGCACCAGTTCCGCATCGACACCGCGGGCGGCATCGGTCGCCCCACGCCCGAGGGCGCGCACCGCGATGGCGTGGATCTGGTGGCTGTCGCGCTCGTGGGGCGGCACGGCATCAAGGGCGGAGAGACGCGCGTGTTCGAGGCCAACGGAAGGCGCGGCGAGCGCTTCACGATGACCGAGCCGTGGACGCTTCTGCTGCTCGACGATGCGCGCGTGATCCACGAGTCGACGCCGATCCAGCCGCTCGAAGAGGGCGGCGAGGGCTGGCGCGACACGCTGGTGATCACCTGCCGGGCCGAGGGTTTCCAGGGGGACTGAAGCTGGGCGATCTCGGGGCTTGCCCTTGCTGGCACGAGTCCTACAGCCTGCTCCGCGCAACAACGGTTAAATTCGGGTCCCCGGTCCGGTATGGGCCGAGTCTGTCTGCGAACGAAAGCGAGGTCCCGCCATGTTCAATCACATCCTGGTTCCGATCGACGGCTCCGAAACTTCCATGCTCGCCGTCAGCAAGGCCAGCGGCCTCGCGCTGGCCTTCGGTAGCCGCATCACGCTGATCCACGTGATCGACAACTACCCCTTCATCGGGGTGGGCGCGGACTACGCGCTCGGCCAGAACGAATACCTCGCGGCGGCCACTGCCAGTGCCAATGCCGCCCTCGCACGCGGCGTGGCGGCGCTCGCGGCGGAAGGCCTTCACAGCGACCAGCGCGTGATCGACGGCCACGTGGTGCACGAAGGCATCGTCGACACGGCCATTGCCATCGCGGCAGACCTGATCGTGATGGGCTCGCACGGCCGCAGCGGCATCGAGAAACTGCTGCTGGGCAGCGTGACGCAGCGGGTGCTCCAGGACGCGAACATGCCCGTGCTGGTGGTGAAGGGCGGCTGAGGAAGGGCCCAGCCCGTCACGTCCAATCAGGCGGCCGGTTGAAGAAAAGGCTCTGCTGCGTCACCGGGTGCACGAATCCCAGTTCGCTCGCATGCAGCAGCAGGCGCGCCGCACGCGCCTGCAGTGCGGCGTCGCCGTACAGCGCATCTCCCAGGATCGGATGTCCGATCGACAGCAGATGCACGCGCAGCTGATGCGAACGGCCCGTCAGGGGCTCCAGCAGCACATGTGTGGCGGCGGGCTCGCCGGGCAGCACTGACAGCGCCTTCCATCGCGTGAGGCTGGGCTTGCCCTCCGGATCGATCTTCTGCAGCGGGCGGCGCGGCCAGTCGGCCATCAGCGGCGCGTCGATCAGCGACCACTCCTGGCGCAGCGGCATCGCGCCATCGACGATGGCTTCGTAGCGCTTGTGTACCTCGCGGTCGGCGAAGGCCGCGCTCAGCGCGCGCTGCATCTCGATGCCGCGCGCCATCAGCACCAGGCCGCTGGTGGCCATGTCGAGCCGGTGCACGATCAGCGCGTCGGGCCACTGCCGCATGGCGCGGGCGCTCAGGCAGTCCTGCTTGTCCTCGCCGCGGCCGGGCACACAGAGCAGGCCCGCGGGCTTGTCGAGCACCAGCAGGTACGGGTCTTCGTGAACGGGTTGCAGTGGCGGCGGGGCGGTCATGGAAGCCGCAGAGTGTAGACAGCGGGGCGCCGGGCCCCTTGCCCACGCTCACGCCCCGCTCATCCGGCCTCGGCTATCCTCGGACGAATGTCCGGCCCCGCCCAAGCCTCCGCTTCCTCTTCCCCCGACGCCCAAGCCACATCGACGGCCGCAGCGGTTTCTCCCCCCAGCTTCTCCGACCTGACGCGCGAGCGCCCCTTCATGCAGATGTGGACGGCGCGCCTCTTCGGCACGGCGGCCTCGCAGATGTTGCTGGTGGCCATCGGCTGGCACATGTACGAGCTCACCGGCAGCGCCTGGGACCTGGGCCTGGTCGGCCTCTACCAGTTCGTGCCCGCGCTGCTGCTGGCGCTGCTGGCCGGGCACATCGTCGACCGTCACCATCGCGGGCGCATCGTGGCGGCCTGCTTCGCGGTGCAGGGGCTGGTGGCACTGGTGCTGCTGCTGGCGGTGCTCGAGAAGTACGACACGCGCGGCCTGCTGCTGGGCCTTTCTCTGGTGCTGGGCGCGGTGCGGGCCTTCCAGATGCCGGCGCAGCAGGCGCTGACGCCGCTGCTGGTGCCGCCCACCATGCTGGCGCGCGCAATGGCCTTCAGCTCGGCGGGCATGCAGGGCGCGATCATCGGCGGGCCGGCCCTTGGCGGCCTGCTGTTCGTGGCGGGCATGGCGGTGGTGTATGGCGCCAGCGTGGCCTTCTTCGGTGTCGCCTGCGCGCTGGTGCTGCGTCTGCGTTATGCCTACACGCCGGCCGCGCGCGAGCCGGTGACGCTGTCCACCGTGTTCGCGGGCGTCGATTTCATCTGGAAGCGCAAGCCCGTGCTCGGCGCCGTCTCGCTCGACCTGTTCGCGGTGCTGCTGGGCGGCGCGGTGGCGCTGCTGCCGATCTATGCCAAGGACATCCTGCACACCGGTCCCTGGGGCCTGGGCCTGCTGCGCAGCGCACCGGCGGTGGGCGCGCTGGTGATGTCCATCGCGCTCACGCGCCGGCCGGTGGAGCGCCACATCGGGCGCACGCTGCTGCTGGCCATCGGGCTCTTCGGGCTGTGCATGGTGGTGTTCGGCATTTCGAAGAGCTTCGTCGTCTCGCTGATCGCGCTGGCGGTCTCGGGCGGCGCAGACATGGTCAACGTGGTGATCCGCCAGACACTGGTGCAGCTGGAAACGCCCGACGCCATGCGCGGGCGGGTGAGCGCGGTCAACTCGATCTTCATCGGCGCGAGCAACCAGCTCGGCGAGTTCGAGTCGGGCGCCACGGCGGCGCTGCTGGGGCCGGTCGGCTCGGTGGTGGTGGGCGGCGTGGGCACCATGCTGGTCGCGCTGACCTGGTTCAAGCTGTTTCCGTCGCTGGCGCAGCGCGACCGGCTGGTGGTGGCGGCGCCTTCGGTCAGGCCGCCGGCCGCCTAGTCGGCAAACAGGGAGCGCGCGCCCGGCACTTCGAGCGTGACGTCGCCCAGCGCCTGTGCCACGCAGGGCAGGATCCAGCCCTCGGCCTTTTCCTCGGCGCTCAGGCCTGGCCATTCGATGATGTGGCGGGTTTCACCCGCGAGCCGCAGGCAGATGCAGGTGCGGCAGGTGCCGTTGCGGCACGAGCTCGGCAGCTCGATGCCGGCGGCCTCGGCGGCCTTCAGCAGGGTGGTTTCGGCGTCGGTCTCGAAGTCGAGGCCCGAAGGCTCGATCCGGACCTTCATGGTTGCTGTTGCTGTTGCTGCTCGCGGCGTTGCTCGCGCAGCATGAAGAGATACAGGCTCTCGACCTTCTCGCGCGCCCACGGCGTCTTGCGCAGGAACTTGAGGCTGGAGCTCACGCTCGGGTCGAGCGTGAAGCAGCGGATGGGAACGAGCTCGCTCAGGCGCTTCCACCCGTAGTGGCCGGCCAGCGCCGTGACGATGGCCTCCAGCGTGACCCCGTGCAGCGGATTGCGCGGCTGGGGCCTGGGGGCGGGCGCTGGCGCTTCGCTCATCACTTGTTCTTGAGCTTGCCGCGGGGGATCACTTCGGTCGTGATGGTGCGGACCGGCTCGATGCCGCCAGTGCTCACAGGCTTGGGCGGCGAGGTGTCCTTCTTCGGCTTCTTCGCTTCCTTGTTGCTGCGTTGCTGACCCTTGGCCATGTCGGTTTCTCCTGTAGTTGCGACGTATGCGGCCAGCAGTTTAGCGGTGCGGCGACAATAGCCGGTTCCATCCGATTTCCCGCATCCATGTCAGATTACGAAGTTCGCCCCGCGACCCTGCGCGACGCCAAGGCCGTCGCAGAAATCCACGCACTCTCCGTCAAGGCCGCCTACGAAGGCATCCTTCCCGAGGAAGAACTGCGCGCGCTGGCCCCGGCCTCGCGCGAAGCCAAGTGGCGCGAGGCCATCGAATACAGCGAACCCCAGGTGCACGTGGTGGTGCAAGGCAGCGAGGTCGTCGGCTTCGTGGGCTTCGACCGCTCGCGCGACCCCAAGACGCCGCCGACCACCGGCGAGATCTGGGCCATCTACGTCAAGCCCGAGCACTGGGGCAAGGGCGCCGGCGTGGCCCTGTGGGACGCCGCCCGCGAAGGCCTGGAGGAAGAGGGCTGCACCACGGTCACCATCTGGGTGCCCATTCGCAACGACCGCGCCATGCGCTTCCACGAGCTCGCGGGCTTCAAGCGCGAGATGAAGACCGCCAAGACCACCGCCATCGGCACCGTGCGCATCGAGGAAATCCGCCTCAAGCGCAACGTGGCCTGAGCCGGCGACCGCCACATGGACGCCGCCGGCAGCAGTTCTTCCTCCCTCGGCCATGCCGCGCGCGTGCGCTCGCACCAGCGCCGCACGGCCGCCGTGCAGTGGATCCGCCGCACCCATGGCTGGTTCGGCCTGTGGGGCGCGGTGCTGGGGCTGCTGTTCGGCTTCAGCGGCATCTGGCTCAACCACCGCAACGTGCTGAAGCTGCCGCAGGCCCAGGAGCGCAGCCGTGCCCAGCTGGCGCTGCCCGACCCGGTGCCGGAAACGCCCGAGGCCATGAGCCGCTGGCTGCAGGAGGCGCTGCGCATGAGCGGCCCGCCGAACTCCAGCCGCGTCGAGGCTGCCAAGCCCGTCGCGTGGGCCGACAAGAGCGACAAGAGCGCCCCTGCGCTCACGCAGCCGGCGCACTGGATCTTCAACTTCGGCGGCCCCAACGAGATCGTCCAGGCCGAATACTGGCAGGGCAACCGCTCGGTGGGCGTGACCACCACGCGCAACGGCTTCGTCGCCACGCTCACCAACATGCACAAGGGCGGCGCCATGCCGCTGCCCTGGATCCTGCTGGTCGATACGCTCGCCGGCAGCCTGATCTTCCTGTCGATCTCGGGCGTGGTGCTGTGGATGCTCACGCACCGGCGCCGCCGCGTCGGCCTGGCGCTCTTCGGCGCCTCGCTGGCGGCCGTGCTGGCCATTGCGCTGAGCGCGCTCTGAGGGCCCGGGAGGCGCCGGCGTACGGGTATTGCCGGGGCGCAACCCGGCTGCGGATAAGCTCGCCGCTTCCTTTTCAGCCCGAATCCTGCCCATGGCCTCCAGCCTGCTCCTGCTGCTCGACGACATCGCGACCGTTCTCGACGACGTATCGGTCCTCACCAAAGTAGCCGCCAAAAAGACGGCCGGCGTCCTGGGCGACGACCTCGCGCTCAACGCGCAGCAGGTCACCGGAGTGAAGGCCGAGCGCGAGATCCCGGTGGTGTGGGCCGTGTGCAAGGGCTCCTTCGTCAACAAGGCCATCCTCGTGCCGGCCGCCCTGGCCATCGGCACCTGGCTGCCCTGGCTGGTGACGCCGCTGCTGATGATCGGCGGCGCTTTCCTCTGCTTCGAAGGCGCGGAAAAACTGGCGCACAAGTTCCTGCACAAGGACGAACACGACACCGACACGCAGCGCCACGAGAAGGCCATGGCCGATGCCTCGATCGACGTGGTCGCGATGGAAAAGGACAAGATCAAGGGCGCGGTGCGCACCGACTTCATCCTCTCTGCGGAAATCATCGCCATCACGCTGGGCACCGTGCAGGGCCAGCCCTTCACCACCCAGCTGAGCGTGCTGGTGGGCATCGCGCTCATCATGACCATCGGCGTCTACGGCCTGGTGGCCGGCATCGTGAAACTGGACGACGCGGGCCTCTACCTGAGCCAGCGCGCGAGCGCGGGCGCCCAGGCCCTGGGCCGGGGCATCCTGGCGGCGGCGCCGTGGCTCATGAAGGCGCTGTCGGTGGCCGGCACGGCCGCGATGTTCCTCGTGGGCGGCGGCATCCTGGTGCACGGCGTACCGGCGCTGGGCCATGCAGTCGAGGACTGGGCCAAGGCCACCGGCGGCGTGTTCGGCACGCTGGGCTCCATGGGCGTGAATGCCGGCGTGGGCCTGGTGGCCGGCGCCATCGTGCTGGGCGTGGTGGAGCTGGTCGGCAAGATGCGGGGCAAGAAGGCCTGACGCGGTCCGGCTGCCGGTTGTTGGTGTGAGGGGCTGTTGAGCTTCGGCGGATGGCCGCTGCTGCACCGGGGGCGTTCTGTGGCCTTCGCCAACTGCGTATTGCAGGCGCGTTGCGCCTCATCCGACCTGTTCCGAGCCTTGCAGATACGGCTGCGGGCCCATTCGCAAAACTAGCGGGGCCTGACCCGGAGCCCGCGCTACCTACTTCGTGAGCGCGAAGAACTGCGGCCCGTTGGCTCCGGCTGGTCGCGCGGTTTGCAGAGCGAGCGCGCCAGTGGTCCGGTCGATCGTGAAGATCGAGATCGTGTTGTCGCCTTGGTTCGCCGTGTAGGCGAACCGGCCTGTGCGATCCACGGTCACGGAGTTGGGCGTGTTGCCTCCGACGGAGAACGGTTGGCCCGGTACCGCTGTCAGCGCGCCGGTTCGTGGATTGATGGCGTAGGCCGAGACGTCGTGGGAGTTCCGGTTCGCAACGTACACGAAGCGTCCGGTCGGATCGATGGCCATGCCGAAGGGCGTGTTGCCGGAGGGCACCGAGCCGATCGAAGTCAACGCGCCCGTGGTCTGGTCGATGGAATAAGCGAACAGGGTGCCGGGGTTGTTGCCGGTGCTCACGTAGGCGAAACGGCCACTGGGCTCGGTCGCGACGTCGACGAAGCCGCCGACCGGCAGCGCGACCGACACGGGTGGCGAGATCGGAACGCCGGTGCCCTGGTCCAGGCGGAACACCTCGATGGACGCACCGTTGGGCACGAACGCGAATCGCCCGTCGGGATCGAAACCCAGCTTGCGGCTGTTGCCGCCGGCCACGGCCACGGCCGTGCTGCCGTCGAGGTCGCCGGTGGTGGCGTCGATATTGAGCCGATGGATCTGCCCGTCGCCGATCACGTAGGCAAAACGCCCCTTGGGTTCGACGCCGACAAAAACCGGGCTCGTGCCGACGCCGGTGGTGATATTGAGGTTCTGCGACAGCGTGCCGGCGGGATCGATGGTGTATTGGGTGACGCCTTGGGTACCGACGTAGATGCTGGCGTAGAGCTTTTTCCCCGAGGGATGCGCTGTCACGTGCTGGGGGGTGCCTGCCAGGGAGTACGCAGCGGGAGTGGCTGCCGACAAACTGCCATCCGCAGAAACGGTGTATGCAGTCAGATTATTCGATCGCTCGTTGGCCGCAAAGCCGAAACGATCGGCTCCGGCCTCCGAGCAATTGACCCTCACCGAGTTCACTGCCGCCCCCGCCACCGTCCCGAAGGCCTGTTTCGCAACGCAGACCTGCAGCGCCGTGGGCTGCGTCTTCACGGTCACGCCGTAGTCGGCACCGTCGTCCAGCGAAGTGGCGAAGCTGAAGCTGCCATCGGCGCCTATGGCCAGGTCGTCGCCCGCGTTGTTCTGCAGCACCAGCCCGCTGCCTGCCAGGCCAGTGACGGTGCCGCCGACGGTGAACTTCGGCGCGCCCGGGGGCGGCGCAGGAGGAGGTGGTGCGTCGCCTCCGCCGCCGTTGGCTGCAGGAAATGGCGCGAAGGAGAAGCCGCCGCCTCCGCCCCCGCCGCATGATGCAAGCATCAAGGGCACGGCGATGGCCAGGGCGAGGCTCAGGCGGGTGCGAGGGGGCAGCGGCGGCATTTTTTTCTTTGGGAAACAAATGTGGCCGCGATGTTATCGGGACACGCTTCCATTTGCACGCCCCGCGACTGGCCGCCATCCGCATGCCCGATGGCCGTGCCTATGAACAGCATCCGCTGCCGCGCCGGATGTCAGCAGGCCATACCGGCTGACGGCAACCAGTCCGGGGCTGCCGTCCATCGCCTAGCGTGGAACGACCGCTTGAATCCGCCGCCGGATGCCGCTGTGGGCCAACTGGATCATGATGCAGGCCTTGGTCGTTTGCCGAGCCCATTTGCCGAGCTCATTTGCCATGAAAAAAATTCGCCACCTTCTCGTTCTTTTCACTGCGGCCGCGTGCACCCACACCGGCGCTCAAACCGCGGGAGCCACCCCGCGCGGTTCCAGCGACTTCCCGAACCCCGCCGCGTCGCATGGCTCCGTTTCCGAATCGAATGCCGCCGTGTTCAAGGCTTGCGCCAACGCCCCGATAGCGAATGGGACGTGCCCGCTCGATGCGGTCTTCGGCCTCTTCAAGCTGGCGCCGAACAACGACGTGCTGGATTTCAAGGCTTCGAACACCGTCCCCCGGACGATCAACCAGAACTACGGCTGGATCCTGAAGCTCAACCGGAAGACCGGCAAGGTCCGCGTTCTCGAACGCATGACATTGCCGGAAACCCCGAAGACATGGGGCACCGGCGGCCAGCCTTACGGCATGTCGGCGGACCGCAAGACTCTTTCGCTGGACGTGACCTTGACCATCCACGACGGCACCATTGCGAAGTCCTGGGATGTGGTCGAGGGCGATCCTCCCGGCCACTACCTGATCACCGCCTACGTCGAAGACTCCGCCCCGGTGCAGTTCGAGTTCGATGTCATCGATCCAAGATGACCAACTGTCGCGGTCCTGTGGGTTGAATGCGGCTGAGCTGTCTTCCCACGGCAGTTCATGATCGTCCACAGGGGCGCGCCGTTTCGTGCCGTTGGCAGATGCTGCTGCGCCAGCCCGCCGCGCTGCGGATTTTTTCCCTACTCGCGCTTCCTGCCCAGCTTCACCAGCTCGACCACGATCAGCGCGATGCCCAGCACCAATGCGAACCAGCCCACCAGATAGGCCCCCGCCACCATCTCGAACCAGCGCGTGCCCTGGAGGAAGCGCGGCCCCAGCAGGACGGCGACGCTGATCACCAGGCAGAGGATGCCGCGTTCGAGCGTGCGGAGTTGTCGTTTGGGTTGCGCCATGGCTTCGTCGTTGTCCGGGAGAGTGAGGGGGGGCGGGAAATCAGTGCGTCATTTTCCCGCGCATCGCGGCCGGATGGCCCTGCAGCTGGAACGACTGGCCCGTCGGCACCAGCGTGTCGCCATCGAGCCTCAGGATCGTGATGTCCTGGTCGATGAAGTTGCCCACGTACAGATACCTGCCATCGGCGCTCCACACCGCACCCTCCGGCAGCCCGCGCACCACCACCTCGTTGGCGCGCGTGACTTTCTTGCCGTCGATCTTCAGCAGCACCACCGAGCCGTTGCGGTTGTAGAAGTAGGCGTTCTTCGCCGCGTTGCTGCCGCGCAGGATCACGGCCACCGCATGCTTGCCGGTCGGGCTCACGGCCAGGCCCTCGGGGCCGTCGCCGACGACCACCTTGTCGACCACGCGCGGCGGCGCGGCTTCCATGTCGATCACGCTGACCGTGTCGACCTGTCCGTCGGAGGCGCCCGAGTTGCCGTTGTCGGCGGTCAGCGCGAGCTTGCCGTCGGGCGTCACGTCGAGGTTGTAGGGCCACAGGCCCGCGGCGAGGTCGACCTTGTTGTAGCTGACCTTCTCGCCGTTCACGTCGAGCAGCGCGATCTTGTGGCTCGGGAACTTGGCCGCCAGCGCGCGCTTGCCGTCGGGCGTGAAGCGCACGTGCGCCACCGAGTCGCCCATGGCCACGGTGTCGACCAGCGCCACCTTCTTGCCCGAGATGCGCAGCACGCTCACCGAGTTGTCGGCGCGGTTGGCCACCAGCGCCAGGTCGCCCGCGCGGTTGATCGACAGGCCCGAGGGCTGCCTGCCCACCTGCAGCGTGTCGAGCAGCTTGGGCGGCGTGGTGGTCAGGTCGATCACGAAGAGCCGGTTGTCGGGCACCTGCTTGCGCGCGCCGTTGTCCTCGACCACGTTGAGCGAGTTGGCGACCAGCGCCAGCGTCTCGCCGGGCGTGATCGCGAGGTTCGTCGGCGGGCCGGCGATGGTGTTGTCCAACTGCAGCGTGCCGAGCACCTTGGGCGCCAGCGGATCGGTGCCGATGTCCAGCACCTGCACCGTGTCGCGCCCCATCGGGCCGAGGATCACTGCGCCGGCGTCGTTCCACGACTGCTTCTCGTCGTTCGCCACCAGCATCAGTTGGCGCTGGGGCAGCGTTGGGGTGAGGTTCGTGCAGCCCGCGACGAGCGCAAGGGCAAGGGCCGCGAGCGCGGTGGAACGCAACTTCATGGGTGTCTCCGGTGTGTGTTGTTGTGAGCGCGCATGGTAGCGAAGGGCTGGGCGAATGCGGCAAGAATGCGGCAACCATTGATCTTTGCTATGAATCAGACGCCGACCGCCCTCGTCCGTGCTGCCACTATGGTCGATCTGCCAGCGGTGCAGGCGCTGTATGCCGAACTCCGCCCGAATGATCCGGTGCTGTCGCCGGATGAGGCGCAGCGCCTGTGGCGCGAAATCGTGGAAGACCCGCATGCCTGTGTCGTCGTCGCCGAAATAGCGGAAACGCTCGGCGCGACCTGCATGCTCGCGACGATTCCTAATCTCGCCAGTGGCGGACGGCGCATCGGCGTCATCGAGCACGTCATCACGGCCGCGGCCTTCCGCCGGCGCGGGCTCGCGCGGCTGGTGTTGCAGCATGCGCTCGATCTGGCCTGGCAGCAGGGCTGCTGCAAGGTGCTGCTGCTTTCCGGCGTGGCGCGCGAGGAGGCGCATGGCCTCTACGAGGCTGTCGGCTTCAGAGGTGACGTGGAGCGCGGCTTCGTCGCCAAGCCTGCCACGGATGCTCCGAGCGGCACAATCGACCGATCTCATCTGCGAGCCCAGTCATGACCATCGAGATACCGAAGGAAGCCCGCCAGCAGGCCATCACCTCCATCGAGCGCTATTTCCGCGAGAACATGGAAGAGCCCATCGGCAACGTCGCGGCGGGTGCGCTGCTCGGTTTCTTCCTGGAGGAGATCGGGCCGCTGGTCTACAACCGGGCGGTGGCCGAAGTGCAGGAGCGGCTGCAGGCGCGCGTTTCGGAGATCGACCTCGAGGTGCACGAGGACGAATTCCAGTACTGGCGCAAATTCGACAAGCAGAAGAAAGGCCGCTAGCGAAGCCTGCCAGCGTAGCGCCCGCGCATCGTGGCGAGTTCAGAAATGCTTCAAAACGTTGCAGAATTCGCGGCCATGCACCTCCACCGCACCTCCCAAAGCCGCGCGACTCCTTCCGTTTTGCGCGCCCTTGCGGCCTTGCCCTTCGTGCTCGCCGCTTCCTTCGCCACCGCACAGCAGGACCCGTCGGGCTTTCCGCTCGACTCGGTCGGCTACCTGAACGAGGAACTGCCCCGCATGGAGGCGGCCATCGCCGCGAAAGACCGAAGCTTCTTCCACGGCGCGATGGTCCGCACCGTGCAGTTCTCGGAGCGCTGGGGCTTCAAGAGCAAGGCCAATCCCGAGCTCGCGGCGTACCCGATGTGCACGGCGGCGGTGATGGACTACGCTGTGGTCGGCATGTGCCGGCTCGCACCGTCCGACGAGTGCGAGCCCGGGCTGGCCTCGCGCTTCGACGCGAACGTGCAGCGCTGCCGGGAGCTGGCGGCAAGGAAATAGCCCAAAGAGACGAAAGAAAGAGACACCCGCCATGGACTACGCCGCCCGCTACAAGACCCTCGCCATCGAGCGCCGCGGCGCGAACGGCGGGGTGCTCGACATCCGGATGCTGGCGGCCAACGGCAAGCTGCCCACGGCGGGCCACGACGGCCATCGCGAACTCGCCGAGATCTGGCGCGACGTGTCGGCCGACGACAGCGTGCGCTGCGCGGTGCTGCGGGGCGAGGGGCTGGGCTTCTCGGGCGGCGGCGACCTCGCCATGGTGCAGGACATGACCACCGACGACGCGGTGCGCCAGCGCGTGTGGCGCGAGGCGCGAGACCTCGTCTACAACATCGTCAACTGCGACAAGCCCATCGTGAGCGCCATGCACGGCCCGGCGGTGGGCGCGGGCCTGGTGGCGGGGCTGCTGGCCGACATCTCCATCGCCGCGAAGAACGCGAAGATCGTCGACGGCCACACCCGCCTGGGCGTGGCGGCGGGCGACCACGCCGCCATCGTCTGGCCGCTGCTGTGCGGCATGGCCAAGGCCAAGTACCACCTGCTGCTGTGCGAGCCGGTGAGCGGCGAGGAGGCCGAGCGCATCGGGCTCGTGTCGCTCGCGGTGGAAGAGGCCGACCTGCTGCCCCGCGCCTACGAGGTGGCCGACCGGCTCGCGGCCGGCAGCCAGAGCGCGATCCGCTTCACCAAGTACGCGCTGAACAACTGGCTGCGGCAGGCCGGCCCGACCTTCGATGCTTCGCTGGCGCTCGAATTCATGGGCTTCGCGGGGGCCGATGTGCGCGAGGGCGTCGCCTCGTTGCGCGAGAAGCGCGCGCCCAACTTCGGCTGAACAAAGACCGGCCGGCCTCAGGCCTTGCGCAATCCCTGCAGCGTCTGCAGCAGCACCACCCGCGTCTGCCCGAGGATCATCCCCTTCCACTCGTCGTTGTCGCAGTAGAAGCCGTCGCGCAGCCGCGTGCGGATCTCGCGCTTCTGCGCTTCCGGCGCCTCGGGGTGGCGGCGCAGCCAGGTGTCGGCGCGCAGGCGGTCGAGCACTTCCAGGTCGGGCAGGGTGCCGAATTCGAGGCCCATGGGCGCGATCTTCGCGTTGGGGCATTCGTCGTACGCGGTGGAAATCACAGGGCCCGACACGTCGGCCGAGGCCGAGTCGCCGGCGAAGGGCGCGAACACGTCGGCGCCCCACCAGTCGTGAGCCCGCGCCAGGTCTTCGGGCGTGTTGCGGCCGGGGTAGATCTTCTCGCCGTGGCCGTAGGGGCCCAGGCCGGTGTGCACGTCGATCCAGCCCAGGTGCGTGGCCGAGGCGGCGTACTTGCGCAGGATCTTGCGGATGGTCCTGTTGCTCCACGAAGGCGCGGTGCCGCCGTAGAACAGACCGTCGGGCGAGGTGTACTGGCCGCGCGTCACGGCGGCGCGGAAGGCGCGCATGCCGTGCTTCTCGACGTAGGCGGCCACGGCCGCTTCGTCGGCGGGCGTCGGCGGCCAGGTGGCGGGCAGCACCAGCGGCTCGACATCGGCGTACTCGGCATTCACCGGCAGCGGCGCGTTGAAGTCGATGTGGTTGCGGTTCAGGTCGATGTTGTCTTCGTTCGTGCGGTGCAGGTGCGAGAAGCCGTGCGGGTTGACCGCGTGCACCAGCAGCAGCGAGACGCCGGCCTGCTCCAGCCGCGAGAGCAGGTCCGCGTCGTTGAGCGTGGCGATCTGCGTGCCCGAGCCGCAGAAGCCTTCGGGGCCGTGCGTGCCCGAACTCACGAGCAGCACCTTCTTCGCGTCGATGGCGCCGACCAGCGCGACGTCGGTGGCCAGCTCTTCGCCTAGCGCGCCCCTGTGCGCGTCCATCACGAAGGATTCGACCGTGGCGCCGCGCTGCGCGGCAGCCTCCAGGAACTTGGCGCGGGCCTCGACATACGTGCCCGAGAAGAAGCGCGTGGCGGCGGTGGGTTGTGCTTGCATGGGGTGGGGACTCCTGTGCTTCGAATGGGGATGAAGGCCGTGGGTCAGGCCGATGCCGAATGGGCGCCGGCGGCGTCGATGTCGCGGCCCGTATGGTCGCGCAGCCAGAGCAGGCCCAGCAGCGAGACCACCGTCATCGCCACCAGGTACCAGGCCGGCGCGAGCTTGCTGCCCGTGGCGTTGAGCAGCCAGGTGCTGATGAAGGGCGCGAAGCCGCCGAAGAGCGCCACGCCCACGCTGTACACCAGCGACATGCCGCTTGCGCGCACCGCCTTCGGGAACATCTCCGGCAGCATCGTGATGCCGGGCACCGTCTGCACGACCAGGCCGAAGCTGAACACGCCGAGCACCACGAACAGCACCGTGGGCGTGGGCGAGGCGTTCAGCCACAGGAAGCCGGGATAGATCAGCAGGGCGAGCGCGACGCGGCTCCAGACGATCAGCGTCTTGCGGCCCACCACGTCCGATAGCTTGCCGACGAAGGGCGCGAAGGCGAAGGAGATGAGGCCGGTGAGCGCGGCGCCGAAGAGCGCCACCGAGGGCGTGAAGCCCAGCTCGCGCACGGCGTACGTGGGCATGTAGAAGGTCACGACATACGCGGCCGTGGTGCCGCCGACCAGCGAAAGAATGGCTGCCAGCACCGTCCTGCCGTGCCGCGTGCAGACGATCTTCAGGCTGCTCTCGCGCGGCGCCGCGGCCTCCCGCGGCGAGATGTGCAGCGACTCTTCGAGATGGCGGCGGATGTACATGCCCACCGGCGCGATCAGCATGCCGATGACGAAGGGAATGCGCCAACCCCAGCTCTGCATCGATTCGGCAGACAGCGTGAAGGTCAGCAGGCCCACCACGACGGCGCCGAGCATCACGCCCAGGCCCTGGCTCGCGAACTGCCAGCTCGCCATGTAGCCGCGGTTGGCCGGCGTGGCGTGTTCCACCAGCAGCGTGGTCGATGCGCCGACCTCGCCGCCGGCCGAGAAGCCCTGGATGAGCCGCGCCAGCACGATGACGATGGGCGCCGCGACGCCGATGGCTGCATAGGTGGGCGTGAAGGCGATCATGGCGCAGCCCAGCGCCATCAGGAAGATGGTGAGCGTCATGGCCTTCTTGCGGCCCGCGCGGTCCGCGTATGCGCCGATCACGATGCCGCCCAGCGGCCGCATGATGAAGCCCACGCCGAAGCTGGCCACCGTCAGCAGCAGCTGGCCGTAGGAACTGAAGGTCGGGAAGAACAGCTTGCCGATCACGAGCGCCAGGAAACCGTAGACGGTGAAGTCGAAGAACTCCAGCCCGTTGCCGATGGTGGTGGCCACGATGGTCTGGCGGCGGCGCGCGGGGGACGAGGACGGCGCGGGCCGGGTGCTTGGGGTGCTCATGTGTCTCCAGTGTTGGCTTTGCTTTTCGGAATGTCGGTCGAAGGTCTACGCCCTGGCCGCGCCGGATGCTAGAGATTCGCCGCTGTCATGAAAAGACAATAATTGGGCTTCTAAGATAACTTTTGGTTTTCATGAAACCCAACCAGCTGCATGCCTTCGTGGCCGTGGTGGAGCAGTTGAGCATCCGTGCCGCTGCGCGCGTGCTGGGCATCTCGCAGCCGGCTGTCACCAAGATCGTGCGCGAGCTGGAGCGCGAGGTCGGCGCGCCGCTGGTGGAGCGCAGCGTCAAGGGCGTGCAGCTCACCGAATTCGGCAAGGCCTTCGCGCCGCGCGCCCGGCTGCTGCTGGCCGACATGCAGCGCGCCCGCGACGAGATCGCACAGATCCGCGACGGTCTCACCGGCAAGGTGGCGCTGGCCGTCAGCACCTCTTTCGCGCTCACCGTGCTGCCGGTGGCCTTCAAGGACTTCCACGCGCGGCTGCCCGCCGTCGATGTGCAATTCAGCGAAACCGTGCTGCCCTGGATGCTGGCGCGCCTGCGCGAGGGCTCGCTCGACTTCGCGGTGGCGCACGTGGTGCCGGGCCGGCTCGATCCGCAGTTCGAGGCGATGGAACTCTTTCCGGTGAAGCTGGTGGTGGGCCTGCGCGAGCGCCACCCGCTGCGCGCGAGCCGCTCGATCCGCGATCTCTACAAGGCCGAGTGGATCCTTCCGGGCGACGACCACTTCAGCGGCCGCGAGGCCGTGTCGCCGCTGCTGCCGCTGGGGCTGCCGCCGCCGGCGCGGGTGATCCAGGGGCAGTCGGTCACGGTGGCGCTGGCGCTGGTGGGGCAGATGGATCTTGTCGGCCTGTTCGTCGAGCCGCTGGCCACGCTGACATTCAAGCGCCACGGCATCCGCCGCGTGGAGATCGAGGAAGAGCTGCCGATGCTCAGCGTGAGCGTCATCAAGCGGCGCGGGCAGTTGCTGACGCCGGCCGCGCAGCATTTCGTCGAATGCATCCAGCGGGCCTCGGCGGCGGCGGTGGCTGCCTAGGCCTGGGCAGGAGGAAAGACCACGCCGGCCTCGCCCGGCTTCCAGGGCTCGTACTTGTGCATGGCGCGCTCGAAGAGTTCCGATGCGGTCCAGCCCGAGAGCCAGGCCTGCAGGCGCGGCCAGGGCTGGGCGCCGAACCATGCCGCGTCGACCATCGCGAACTGGCGCACGAAGGGCATGAGGGCGGCGTCGGCCAGTGTCGTGCGGGTGCCGGCCAGGTTCGCCGAGGTCGAGAGCCGGGCTTCGAGATCGCGCAGGAAAGCCGCGCCACGCTCGCGTGCGGGCTCGTCGCCGTCCGCATGCCGGTCGGGGTACTTGTAGCGGTCGAGCTGAGGCTTGAAGCCCTCGTCGCAGGCGGCGACCAGCGCGAGCATGTCCTGCAGCGTGCCGGTCTCTGGCTGGAGCCAGCCGTGCGGATCGCTGCGGCGCAGCGCCCACAGCATCACGTCCAGGCTCTGCTCCAGCACCGCGCCGTCCTCGGCGACCAGCACCGGCACCGTCCCCTTGGGAGAGGCCGCGAGCATGTCGGCCGGCTTGTTCTTCAGCGCCACCTCACGCAGCTCGCACCGCTGGCCACTGGCGACCAGCGCGAGGCGGGCGCGCATCGCATAGGGGCAGCGGCGGAACGAGTAGAGAACGGGCAGGGCGGGAGGCATTCGATCCGGACAGGCGAAGCAGCCGATTTTCGGACATGCCACGGCCGTTTTCCAGACAATCGGGCCCCATGGGTGAACGCCTCTTCCTCCGGCTCGACGACGACCCGCTGCACGGGCCGGAATCGGGTGCACCCGCCGGCACGCTGCGCGCGTTTCCGGTCGCGGCCGCGCTGCGCGGACATGTCTCGCACCTCATGCTGTGCCGCGAGAACCTTGCCAACGGCCACGAGGTACGCGAGCGGGTGTTGCCTGACGGCGCTGTGCGGCTGATCTTCAACTTCGGCGATGCGCCCTTCGTCGGGGACGAGCAGGGGCAGGCGGTGGAAGCCATCGGCGCCTCGATCACGCCGGTCATGTTGCGCATGCGGCGGAAGGTGGAGGGCCTTTCCGTCACCCTCCGCCCCGGTGCCGCCGCCGCACTGCTGGGACTGCCGGCCGGAGAGATCGGCGGCACGGCGGTGCATCTCGACGAGCTCTGGCGTGGCGAAGGCGCGGAACTGCTCGAACGCATGACCGAAGCGCGTGACGATGCGGCGCGGGTGGCGCTGCTGCAGGCCGCGCTGCTGCGCGGGCTCCGCGATGACGATGCCGGGGGTAACGCTGCTGCCATCCGCGCGGCGCAACTCATCGCAGGCTCCGGTGGGCGGCGCCCTTTGCGCGAGGTGGCTGCGGCCGTGGGCGTCGGAGAGCGGCGCCTGCAGCAGCTCTTCCATGCCCACGTGGGGCTTTCGCCGCGCGCCTGGAGCCGGCTCGCGCGCATGCACGGTTGCCTGCGCGCACTGCGCCAGCAGCCTTCGCCGGCCTGGGCCGAGGTGGCGCTGGAGGGCGGCTTCTACGACCAGTCGCATCTGGTCAACGAGTTCCGCGCGCTGTGCGGCGTCACGCCGACCGAGTTCCTCGACCAGGCGGTTTCGGGTTCTTCCAAGACGGCGGGTTGAGCGCTGGCTATCTTCATCCGCTCTCAGGCAAAAGGATCAAAGGAGCCATCAGGATGAACGACGAAGAAAAGACGCCAGGCCGGCCGCTGAAGGACTGCGTGGCGGTGGTGACCGGCGCGAGCCGCGGCGCAGGGCGCGGCATCGCGATCGAACTGGGCGCTGCCGGCGCCACCGTGTACGTCACCGGCCGCAGCACGCGCGAGCGGCCCGCCGACACCTACGGCCAGTTGCTGGCCCTCTCCGACATGGCGACGGTGCCCGGCAGCATCGACGACACGGCGGACGAGGTCTCGCGCATGGGCGGGCGCGGCATCGCGGTGCGCTGCGACCACACGAAGGAAGAGGAGGTCTCCGCGCTCTTCGCCCGGGTCGAGCGCGAGGCCGGCCGAATCGACCTGCTGGTGAACAACGCCTGGGGCGGCCACGAGACCTTCACCGGCGTGTTCGAGGCGCCGTTCTGGGAACACCCGCTGTCGAACTGGGACTCGATGTTCGACCGCGGCGTGCGCAACCACCTGCTGGCCAGCCGCTGCGCCGCGCCGCTGATGGTGCGGGCGAAGAAGGGCCTGATCGTCACCACCACTTTCTGGGACCGAGGCCACTACATGCGCGGCAGCCTCTTCTACGACCTGGCCAAGGCATCGATGACGCGGCTGGCCTTCGGCATGGCGCAGGACCTGAAGCCGCACGGCGTGGCCTCGGTGGCGGTGTCGCCCGGCTGGATGCGCACCGAGTTCGTGCTGGCCGGCCACAAGACCGACGAGGCCCACTGGCAGCAGCGCCCCGAACTGTCGCGCACCGAGTCGCCGCGCTACGTGGGGCGGGCCATCGCGGCGCTGGCCGGCGACCCGATGGTGATGGACAGGAGCGGCGAGGTGCTGCGCGTGGGCGACCTGGCGCGCGAATACAGTTTCACCGACATCGATGGCAGGCAGGTTCCGCCTTTCGAGATGTAGCAGGCCAGGGACGGCGGCCGAAGCAGGCAAATGCTGACAGGTGCAGGCGGCCGCGCGGTGAGGAAATCTCGTTCATCGTTTGTTCTTCCGGAGGCGATCCATGGCGACCCAGACATCCCCGGCCCGGCCACAGCTCAAGCCCGCCATCGAACTGGCCAGGGCCAACCCGGTGCGCTTTCCCAACGAGAGCGCCGAATACCGCGAGGCCCGCACGGCGCTCCTGGCCGAGGAGATCGAACTGCGCCGCCACCTGGAGCGCGTGGCGCAGCAGCGGCGCGAGCTGCCGCCCGGCGGCGTGGTGCCGCAGGACTATCTCTTCGAAGGCAGGGAAGGGCCGGTGCGGCTTTCCGGGCTCTTCGGCGGGCACGGCACGCTCATCACCTACAACTGGATGTTCGGCCCGAAGCGCGAGCGCCCGTGCCCGATGTGCACGTCGCTGTTGAGCGCCTACGACGGCGAGATGCCCGACATCCTGCAGCGCGTGGCTTTCGCGGTGATCGCGACTTCGCCCATCGCCCGGATGACGGCCTTTGCCGCCGAGCGCGGCTGGCGCTACCTGCCGCTGTATTCGTCGGCGGGCAACACCTTCAACCGCGACTATGCGGGCGAGACGCCCGACAGCGGCGACAACCCTGCGTTCAACGTGTTCCGGCGCGAGAGCGACGGAACCATCCGTCATTTCTGGGCCGGCGAAATGGGCGCCGGAGCTTCAGACCCGGGGCAGGACCCCCGCGGCGCGCCCGATCCGATGCCGATCTGGAACCTGTTCGACATGACGCCCGAGGGCCGAGGGGCGGACTGGTATCCGAAGCTGGCCTACTGAGCGGCCGGGGCGAGCCCGCGTACATCGATGCGGAAGCGCAGCTCCGGCGTGCCGCCAAGCGCGGGCAGCTTGACGAATTCTTCCACCAGCACGCCGCCGTTGGCGCGGATCACCTGCTGCGAGGCGATGTTGGCGAGGTCGGTCGTGATTTCCACCTGGTCGAGGCCCCTGGCGCGCGCCTCGGGCAGCAGGGCGCGCAGCGCGGCCTTGGCGTAGCCCTTGCCGCTTTTCCACGGCACCACGGCGTAGCCGATGTGGCCGAGGCAGTAGGCGGGCAGGGAGTTGGTGCCCGGCTGCCAGCGCAGCTGGATGCTGCCGCAGAACTCGCCGTCCCACATCCAGCGCCGGAAGCCCGGCAGGCGCGGCACGGTGCCGCCATCGGGCAGCGAGACGGGCGGGCCCTTGGCTTCCGGGTCGACGAGGCTGGCCAGAAAGCGCGCGGGGTCGATGCGGATCTGGGCAAGCTCTTCCAGGCCGGCCTCGGGCCGGAGGTTGTTGGGCGACCAGCCGCGCTCCAGCGCCGCAATGTAGCTGGGGAGATGTTCCCGCGAGGGCCAGACGAGCTGCAAGGGCGAGGCGGAGAAATCGGAAAGGGCGGTCATGCCGCCGATGGTAGGCGAAGGCCCCGGTGTGGCAGAAAACGCAACGCAGTTGCATTGGATTCATATAATGCAATCCTGTTGCATATATGGAGCCAATCCCCATGGCCGACCGCCTCCCCGTTACCGTGCTCTCCGGCTTCCTCGGCGCCGGCAAGACCACGCTGCTGAACCACATCCTCCACAACCGCGAAGGCCGGCGCGTTGCGGTCATCGTCAACGACATGAGCGAGGTCAACATCGACGCGGCGCTGGTGCGCAATGGGGGTGCCGAGCTCTCGCGCACCGACGAGAAGCTGGTGGAAATGAGCAACGGCTGCATCTGCTGCACGTTGCGCGAGGACCTGCTCGTCGAGGTGCGGCGCCTGGCGAAGGAAAAGCGTTTCGACCAGCTGGTGATCGAGTCCACCGGCATTTCCGAACCCCTGCCGGTGGCCGAGACCTTCACCTTCGCCGGGGAGGACGGCAAGAGCCTGTCGGACGTGGCGCGGCTCGACACCATGGTGACGGTGGTCGACGCCTTCAACTTCCTGCGCGACTACGGCTCGCCCGACAGCCTGGGCCAGCGCGGGCAGTCGCTGGGCGACGAAGACACGCGCACGGTGGTCGACCTGCTGATCGAGCAGATCGAGTTCTGCGACGTGCTGGTGGTCAACAAGACCGACCTCGTCACGCCCGAGGAGCGCGAGCGGCTGATGGCGATATTGCGCAGCCTGAATCCGCGTGCGCGCATCGAGGTGTCGGAGTTCGGCCGCGTGGCGCTCGACCGCGTGCTCGACACCGGCCTCTTCGACTTCGAGCAGGCCGAGCGGGCGCCCGGCTGGCTGGCCGAGCTGCGCGGCGAGCATGTGCCCGAGAGCGAGGAATACGGCATCCGCAGCTTCGTCTACCGCTCGCGGCTGCCGTTTCACCCGATGCGCTTCTGGAAGCTGGTGCAGAGCGAGTGGGAGGGCGTGGTGCGCTCCAAGGGCTTCTTCTGGCTCGCCAGCCGCGCCACGCGCGCGGGTTCGTGGTCGCAGGCCGGCGGGGCCTGCCGCTACGGCGTGGCGGGCTTCTGGTGGGCGGCGGTGCCGCGCGAGCACTGGCCGACCGATCCGGATGCGCTGGAGCTCATCCGCAAGAACTGGGACCCTGCCACCGGCGATGCCCGCCAGGAGCTGGTGCTGATCGGCATCGGCATGGACGAAGAGGCGCTGCGCGCCCGGCTGGACGCCTGCCTGCTCACCGAAGACGAGATGCGCTTCGGCGCCTCGTGGTGGCAGAACTTCCCGGATCCGTTCCCGTCCTGGAACGTCTGAGGCGCGCTATCTGGCGCAGTCGCCGCAGGTGCCGTGGAGGGTCAATGCGGTGTGGCGCGTATCGATGCCCTGCTTGCGCAGCGCTCGCCCCAACCGGCCCATCACCTTCGGTAGCTCCGGGTCGGAAGGCAGCGCCAGCACCTTGTGGCACTGGTCGCATTCGAAGGTGTTGCCCGACTCGGCCTCCACGTGGCGCGAGAAGCGGTTGACGCGGTCGGCGCCCACGCGGCGGTCGCACAGGCCGGCCTCGACCAGCCGGTCGAGCACGCGGTAGACCGTCACCCGATCGGGCGCCTCGCCGGTGGCGGCGGTGTAGGCGGCTGCCACTTCCTCGTGCGTCAGGGGTTGCGAGCTGTGCTCCAGGAGCTCGAGCACGGTCTGGGCGGCGCGCGTCACGCGCAGGCCGTTCTTGCGCAGCAGCGTTTCGCTGTCGAACGGGGCGGCGCGCGGGGGCTTCGGGTGCGAGGTCGGGGTCTTCATGAGGTCTTCTTGCGAAACGCCATTGTGTTGCATCCCGGGGCGGCGTGGACAGCGGGCGGCCGAATCGCCCGCCTGGCATGCCAGATAATCGCCGCCATCGTCGAGACAGACAGACCACCGGGCGGCACGAACAGCATGGACACAGAGCGGGGCGGCGACGTACTCAGCCACGTGCTTGCGACATACAGGTCCGAAAGAGCCGTGACCGCGCGCTTCTCGCTGTCGGCCCCCTGGTCACTGCACTCCACCGGCGTGGCCGGCCCGCTGATCCGCATGTGCACCGGGGCGCCGTACTGGATCGCGGTGGACGGCGCAGAGCCGGTGCAGGTGGCGCCGCACGACATCGCGATGCTGCCGCAGGGCGGGGCGCATACCGTGTCGTCCGCGCCGGGGCTGGAGCCGGTGCCTTTCCGCTCGCTGATCGAGGCGCACTCGGTCGGCCGGCATGGCGACCACCCCATCGTCTTCTCGCACGGCGGAGGCGGCCCGGCCACCGAGCTCTTCTCGCTGCACCTGTGGATGCCCGCGCAGGGGCTGGGCTCCATCATCGGCAGCCTGCCGCCGCTGATCGTGCTGCGGCAGGCGCAGATTCCCACCACCGCCTCGCTCGCGCAGGCCATGGAAACGCTGGTGAACGAGACCATCACCCAGCGCCCGGGCTGGCAGCTGTCGGCGGCGCGCATGGCCGACCTGCTGCTGGTACACATCCTCTGTGAGCACCTCTATGCCCAGCCGCAGGCGCAGGAGCACGGCGAAAAGTTCGGCAGCCTGCGCGGACTGGACGACGAGAGCATCGCCCGCGCGATCTCGCTGATGCACGAGCGGCCCGGGCATCCGTGGTCGGTGGCCTCGCTGGCGCAGGCCAGCTACCTGTCGCGCACCGTCTTCAGCGAGCGCTTCCGCGCGCTGGTGGGCGTGACGCCCATGCACTACCTGGGCTCCTACCGCATGACGCTGGCCGCCGAGAAACTCAAGAACCGGCAGCTGAGCCTGCACCAGGTGGCCGAGGCGGTCGGCTATGCGTCGGAAAAGGCCTTCTCGCGCGCGTTCCAGCGCTGGACGGGCATGACGCCGAGCGCCTACGTGCGCCGGGCCGAAACGGACTGAACCCACTGCCCCGTACGCCCGGTGCCCAAATCCGGCCTGCCGGAGGTTGAAGCCGCCACCCGCCAGCCGAACAATCGGCGCATGGCCACCACCTCACGCAAGAGAGTCGTTCCCGAAGTCCGCAACCCCGCGCTCGAGCTGTCGCTGGTGAAGCCCATCGCCACCGGCGACAACGCCCAGCGCGCTGCCACCGCGCGCGACACCGACGGCGAGCCGCTCACCGCCTTCGAGGGCGCGAGCAACCCCTACCTGGAGCACCAGCGCAACGACCTGCTGCTGAGCCTGCAGCACATGCGCAGCGAAGGCCACGACGAGATGGTCTTCATGTGCATCACCCACTGCAAGGAGCTGAGCTTCAAGGCCATTCACTACGAGCTGGTCAACATGCAGGCGCGCATCCGGGCCGACGACGTGGCCGGCGCGCTGCAGCTGGTGCCGCGCGTGCGGGCGCTGCTCGAATTCCTCGGCAAGACCTGGGATGTGCTCTCGACCATCACGCCGCACGAGTTCAACCAGTTCCGCAACACGCTGGGTGTCGCCTCGGGCCAGCAGTCGTACATGTACCGGCACGTGGAATTCATCCTCGGCAACAAGTCGGTGCCGCTGGCACGCGCGCATGCCAACAACCCCGACGTGTGGCCCTACATGGAGCGCGCGCTGAATTCGCCGAGCCTGTACGACGACGTGCTGGCGCTGCTGCACCGCCGCGACATCGCCGTGCCGCCCGAGGCACTGTCGCGCGACTGGTCGGCGCCCTATGTGCCCAACCCGGGCGTGGAGGCCGCGTGGCTCTGGGTGTACGGCGACCCGACGCCCGAGAACGAGCTTTACCGCCTCGGCGAGGCGCTGATGGACATCGCCGACGTGTTCTCGCAATACCGCTGGCGGCACTTCGTGTCGGTCGAGCGCATCCTGGGCTTCAAGCCCGGCACGGGCGGCTCGGCCGGCGTGGGCTGGCTGCGCAGCGTGGTCGACCACCGGTTCTTTCCCGAGCTCTGGTCGGTGCGGACCCAGCTCTGAGCTTTTCTCGCTTCCTTTCTTCCTTCCCAGGAGTTTTCGTGTTCGACCAATTGCCGGCCTATGCCGACGACCCCATCCTCGGCCTCTTCGAGGTCTACAAGGCCGACCCGAGGCCGTTCAAGGTGAACCTCGGCATCGGCATCTACTGCGATGAAGCGGGGCAGGTGCCGGTGCTCGAATCGGTGCGGGCTGCGCGCGAGGCGGGCGTTGGGGCTCGCGGGCCCAGCGTCTATCTGCCGACCGAGGGTGGCGAGGCCTACCGCGATGCCGTGCGCGAACTGGTCTTCGGCAAGAACGCCGACGACATCGTGGTGGTGCAGACCGTCGCCGGCACCGGTGCGCTGAAGGTGGGCGCCGATTTCCTGAAGGGTGTGCTGCCCGATGCCGCGATCTGGATGCCCGACCCGACCTGGGCCAACCACGCCGCGATCTTTGCTGGCGCGGGCTTCCGTGTCGAAAGCTACCCGTACTATGCGAAGGAGACCGGTGGCTTCGACCTCGACGGCGCCGTCTCCGCCTTGCAGAAGCTGCAGGCCGGCAGCGTGGTGCTGCTGCATCCCTGCTGCCACAACCCGACCGGCGTTGATCCGACCCAGGCCGAGTGGCACGCGCTTCTCGACGTGATCGAGCAACGCGGCCTGCTGCCCTTCTTCGACGTGGCCTACCAGGGCTTCGCGCACGGCGTGGACGAGGACGCCTGGGCCGTGCGCGAATGCGTGCGACACGGCATCGCCTGCCTGGTGGCGAGTTCGTTCTCGAAGATCTTCTCGCTGTACGGCGAGCGCGTCGGCGCGCTGGGCGTGCATGCGCCCAAGGCCGACAAGGCGCGGCTGCTGGGGCAGCTCAAGCTGGCGATTCGCCGCAGCTATTCGTGCCCGCCTGCGCTGGGTGCGGCGCTGGTTGAGGCGGTGCTGTCCAGTCCGGCATCGAATGCGCAGTGGCGCGCCGAACTCGATGCGATGCGCGGCCGCATGCGCGAGGTGCGCACCAGCCTGCACCGCAAGCTGGGCGAGGCACTGCCGGGGCGCGACTTCGGCTTCCTCGTCGCGCAGAACGGCATGTTCAGCTACTCGGGGCTGTCGGCCGCGCAGATCGAGGCACTGCGCTCGCGCTTCGGGGTGTACGTGGTGTCGTCGGGACGCATCTGCGTCGCGGGGCTCAATGCTTCCAACATCTCCCATGTGTGCGAGGCACTGGCCGAGGTGTGTTCCGGCGGAGAAACCCGATGAAGCCGGTCTGCAGCATCCTGATCGTCGGCGCGGGCATCGCGGGCTGCTCGGCGGCCATCGCGCTGGCCCGCAAGGGCTTCGGCGTGACGCTGGTCGAGAAGCAGGCCGAATGGCGCTTCCAGAGCTCGGGCATCTTCATCTACGGCAACGGGCTGGAGGCGCTGCGCCGCGTCGGCGTGCTGCCGGAGATCCTGGGCGCGGGCTTCGCCATCGAGGACGGACGCAACGTCTACCTGGACCATCGCGGCGAGCCCATCGTCGACGTTTTCTATCCGTGTTCCAGCGGCGGCGAGGCGCCCATCGTGGGCATCAAGCGCTCGGAGATGCACCGCATCCTGGCCGCGCAGCTCGACCTGCTGGGCGTGGAGATCAGGCTGGCGACGACGGTGGCGAAGATCGACGCGCCGGCCGGCGGCGATCGTGCCGAGGTCGTGTTCTCCGACGGCAGGGCGCGGCGCTTCGACCTCGTCGTCGGCGCCGACGGCATCCGCTCGCAGGTGCGCGAGGCCGTGTCCGGCGCGCTCGCGCCGCGCTACTCGGGCTTCGGCGTGTGGCGCAGCGTGCACGAGCGGCCGCGCGAGCTGGACGCCAAGATCATGATGATGGGCATCGGCAAGCGGCTGGGCATCATGCCGATCAGCGACGACAGGCTCTATATCTTCGGCACGGTCGCCGAGCCCGCGGGGCGCTGGTATCCGAAGGAGAGCTGGTCCGGGCAGATGCGCGAGCGCTTCGCCGAGTTCGGCGGGCCGGCGCGGCAGTTCCTCGACCAGCTCGGCGCGGATTCCGAGGTGCTCTACACGGCCGTCGAGGAAGTGCAGGCGCCGCTGCCCTGGCATGCGGGTCGCGTGCTGCTGATCGGCGATGCGGCGCATGCCTCCACGCCCTTCATGGGGCAGGGCGGGGCGATGGCGGTGGAAGACGCGGTGGTGCTGGCCGACATGCTCGCGCGCCACGGCATCGCCGAAGCCACGCTGCAGGCCTTCGGCGAGCGCCGCCATCCGATGTGCCGCTTCGTGCAGGAGGCTTCGCGCAAGGTGGGCGAGGCCGGCGCCGTGGAAGACGCCGAAAGCTGCGCCCGGCGCAACGTGGCGATGCGCGAGGGCGCGCAGCAGCAGGTCGATGCCTTCTACCGCCAGCTGGCGGGGTTCGCGGTGCCGCATATGCCGGAACCGGCCTAAGCATCTGACAAATGGGTCGTTCGCTTGCGGGCGAGGGCGCGACAGAATCGCGCCCTTTGTCTTCTGCAATCGAAAGTTCGCCATGCGTGCCCATCTCTCCTTGTCGAAGCTGCTGAAACCCGCCTTTGTGCTGCTGGCGTGTGCTTCGCTGACCATGGCGGCGCAGGCGCAGGCGCAGCCGGCGGCTGGCGCCTATCCGTCGAAGCCCGTGCACATCACCGTGGCGAACACGCCCGGCAGCTCGCCCGACGTGCTGGCACGCTACCTGGGGCAGCGCCTTTCGGAGCAGTGGAAGCAGCCGGTGGTCGTGGACAACCGCGCGGGCGCGGCGGGCATCCTGGCGGCCGACGGGCTGGCCAAGGCGCAGCCGGACGGCTATTCGCTGCTGGTGGGCGCCGACGGGCCCATCACCATCCTCCCCAACATCCAGGCCGGGCTGCCCTACGACGCGCGGCGCGACCTGGTGCCGGTGGTGTCGCTGGGGCAGATCGACTTCGTGCTGGTTGCCAATCCGAAGACGGGTTTTCGCACGGTGGCCGACTTCGTGCGCGCGGCCAAGGCCCGGCCCGGTCACATCAACTACGCCTCCGCCGGCAACGGCAGTCCGCAGCAGCTGAGCATGGAGCTGCTCAAGCAGAAGGCGGGCATCTACGTCACCCACATCCCTTACCGCGGCGGCCCGCTGGGCATGCAGGACGTGATCGCGGGGCAGGTCGACGTGATGTTCATCGCCGTCGGCCCTGCGCTGCCGCACATCCGCAGCGGCCGGCTGGTGGCGCTGGGCACCAGCGGCGAGAAGCGCCATGCGCTGCTGCCCGAGGTGCCGACGGTGGCCGAGAGCTACAAGGGATATCGCTCGGGCACGTGGTTCGGCCTCTTCGCGCCGGCGCGCACGCCGCAGCCGGTGCTGGACGCCATCGCCTCGGAGGCCGGGCGCATCGTGCAGGCACCGGCCGCACGCGCCGAACTCGCGGCGCAGGGCATCGAGGCCACGGGGTATGCGCAGCGCCAGTTCCAGACGCAGGTGTCGGCCGAGTACGAGCGCTATGCGCAGATCGTGAAGGCCGTGGGCATCAAGGCCGAATAGCAGGAATCGCCCGAGTTCCGCCCGGGGAAGTAACGGCGGGGCTTTACATCGAAACCTCGTGCAAGTCGGTCTACCGGCCGTTTCCGCGGCTCCGGTGGCGCCGGGATGCGCTAAGGTCCGGGCATCCGCGTTCCTGAATACCTTCGCCCGACCATGTCCCGTCCACCCATCGAGATCGAAACCGCCCCCAACCCCACCGCCACGGTGATCGTGATGCACGGCCTCGGTGCCGACGGCAACGACTTCGTGCCCATTGCCGGCGAGCTCGACCTGTCGGCCGTGGGGCCGGTGCGCTTCGTGTTCCCCAACGCACCCGTGATGCCCGTGACCATCAACGGCGGCTACCGGATGCCGGCCTGGTACGACATCGTCGTGCCCGACCTCGAGGCACAGGAAGACGAAGCCGGCCTGCGCCGCTCGCAGGCGACCATCGAGGCCGTCATTGCCAACGAGAAGGCCCGGGGCATCGTGGCCGGGCGCATCGTGGTGGCGGGTTTCTCGCAAGGCTGCGCGATGGCGCTGATGACCGGCCTGCGCCACACCGAGCGGCTGGCCGGCGTCGTCGGCCTCTCGGGCTACCTGCCGATCGCCGCCACCACCGCGGCCGAGCGCCACGCGGCCAACCACGAGACGCCGGTGTTCCTCGCCCACGGCCGGCAAGACCCGGTGGTGCCCTACGCGGCGGCCGTGCGCACGCGCGAGGCGCTTTCCGCGCTGGGCTACGCCGTCGAATGGCACGAATACGACATGGCGCACTCGGTGTGCATGGAAGAAGTCGCCGACCTGAACCGCTTCCTGCTGCGGGTGCTCGGCTGAACCAGATCAATGCTCGCACGAAGGAGCCGCAACATGATCCTCGTCATCGGCCACGCACTGGCCAAGCCCGATACCCTGCAGGCGATGCTCGCCATCAGCACCGAGCACGTGCTGCGCTCGCGCTCCGAGCCCGGCTGCATCTCGCATGAAGTCTCGACCGACGCGCAGGAGCCGCTGCGCCTGACCTTCGTGGAGCGCTGGAGCGACATGGGCGCGCTGCAGGCCCACTTCCGCGTGGACGCCTCGCGCGCGTTCGCCAAGGCGCTTTCGGCGATGGCGGAGGGCACACCGGAGATCCACGTCTACCGCTCGGAAGAGATCGACCTCTCGGCAGGCCAGGCCAAGGCCTGAACCGCGTCCGGAACGCCGGCAGCTATCAAAAACATAGCGCACAACAGGGTAACCAGCCCCGGGATTCCCTGCACGAGCAGTGCCCGCTTGCCCGTGCTACCTTCCAGCCCCTCAGAAGATTGATGGGTCATAACAATATGAGCAACAGATTGCAGGAGAGGTTGGGTGCACTTTCAGCCGCACGACTGAAGGGCATGCGACGCGGTATCGAGAAGGAGAGCCTGCGCGCGCTGCCCGACGGCAAGCTTGCGCTGACGCCGCATCCGCTCGCACTGGGCTCCGCGCTCACGCATCCGCACATCACGACCGACTTCAGCGAATCGCAGCTCGAACTCATCACGGGCGTGCACGCGGACGTCGACTCGGCCGTCGAGGAACTCACGCGGGTGCACCAGTTCACCTACCGCGTGCTCGACGGACTGGGCGACGAGCGCCTCTGGGTGTCGAGCATGCCCTGCGGCCTGCCGACTGACGAGACCATTCCGATCGGCCGCTACGGCTCCTCGAACGTGGGCCGTGCCAAGAGCGTCTACCGCATGGGCCTGAGCCACCGCTACGGCCGGCGCATGCAGACGATTTCGGGCATCCACTACAACTGGTCGCTGCCCGAGGTGTCGAGCGAAGAGTATTTCGCGCTCATCCGCAACTTCCGCCGCCACGCCTTCCTGCTGCTGTACCTGTTCGGCGCCTCGCCTGCGCTGTGTTCGAGCTTCGTGGCGGGCCGCCCGCACGAGCTGCAGCCGCTGGGCGACGGCAGCATGTTCATGCCGCACGGCACCTCTCTGCGCATGGGCCGGCTGGGCTACCAGAGCGACGCGCAGGCCTCGCTGGCCGTGAGCTACAACAGCCTCGAAGGCTATGCCGCCTCGCTGCAGGACGCGCTCACCCGCCCGTGGCCGGCCTACGAGGCCATCGGCATCCGCAACCTGGGCGGCGACTACAACCAGCTCGGCACCAGCCTGCTGCAGATCGAGAACGAGTTCTACGGCACCATCCGCCCCAAGCGCGTGATCAACCCCGGCGAGCGGCCGCTGCACGCGCTGCGCGAGCGCGGCGTGGAGTACGTCGAAGTGCGCCTGATGGACCTCGACCCCTTCGAGACCGTCGGCATCAACGCGCAGACCATGCGCTTCATCGATGTGTTCCTGCTGCACTGCCTGCTGAGCGACAGCCCCGACGACACGCCGCAGGAAATCGCCGACCTCGCGCAGAACCAGCATCTCACCGCCGCGCGCGGCCGCGAGCCGGGCCTGAAGCTGCGGCGCAACGGCGCCGAGGTGACGCTAGCCGACTGGGGCCTGGAGCTGGTCGGGCAGTGCCTGCCCATCGCCGCCGCGCTCGACGCGGCGCAAGGCAGCGGCACGGCGCATGCCGACGCGGTGCGCGCCGCCGGCGCCGCGCTGCGCAACCCCGACAGCCTGCCCTCGGCCCGCGTGCTGGCGGCCATCGAGAAGGAACACGCCAACTCCTTCGTCGGTTTCGTGCGCGCCCGCTCCGAGCAGACCCGCGCCACGCTGCTGGACCTGCCGTTCTCGGCGGCCCAGCAGGCCGAGTTCGAGCGGATGACGGCCGAGTCCATCCAGGAGCAGAAGCGCATCGAGGCGGCAGACACCATGCCCTTCGAGATCTACCGCGAGCAGTACGTCTCGCCCGCGCGCCTGGGCATGCCACGCAGCCGCACTCCGGTCGCTGCCTGAGCGCCGCTGACACGCTGGCGACTGGGCTCGCCGCGCCGAAGCTGCCCCGCGGCCGCTTTCTGGGGTAAAACGCCACGCTGCCGCCCGGGCAAGGCAAGCCCGGCGCGGCAACGAACAACGGCAACTCCCATGGAAGGCGACAAAGAGACATGAGCAACGGCAGCAACCTCGATTTCAAGGGCCGCGTGGCCATCGTGACCGGCGCGGGCGGCGGCCTGGGCCGCCAGCATGCGCTGGCGCTGGCCGCGCGCGGCGCGAAGGTGGTGGTCAACGACCTGGGCGGCGCGCGCGACGGCTCCGGCGGCTCGGTGAGCGCCGCGCAGGCGGTGGTGGACGAGATCAAGGCGGCCGGTGGCGAGGCGATTGCCAACGGCGCGTCGGTGACCGACTTCGAGGCGGTGCAGGCCATGGTCAAGGAGGCGGTCGACGCCTGGGGCCGCGTCGACATCCTCGTGAACAACGCGGGCATCCTGCGCGACAAGAGCTTCGCCAAGATGGACCTGGCCGACTTCAGGCTGGTGGTCGACGTGCACCTGATGGGCGCCGTGAACTGCACCAAGGCCGTCTGGGCGCTGATGAACGAGCAGAAGTACGGCCGCATCGTGATGACCACTTCTTCGTCAGGCCTGTACGGCAACTTCGGCCAGAGCAACTACGGCGCGGCCAAGCTCGCGCTGGTGGGCCTGATGCAGACGCTGAGCATCGAGGGCGCGAAGAACGACATCCGCGTGAACTGCCTGGCGCCCACGGCCGCCACCCGCATGACCGAGGACCTGTTCCCCAAGGAAATGCTCGAAGCCTTCCGCCCCGAAGCGGTGGTGCCGGCGATGCTGGTGCTGGCCGGGCAGGACGCGCCCAACCGCACCGTCCTCTGCGCGGGCGCCGGCACCTTCGAGGCCGCGCACATCACGCTGACGCAGGGCGCCTGGCTGGGCATCGAGGCCGACACGCCGGAGCAGTTGGCGGCGCGCCTGTCGGAAGTGACCGACCGCGAAGGCGAGGTCGTGCCGCAAAGCGGCGCGGCCCAGGGTGCCAACGAAGTCGCCAAGGGCATGGCGAACGCGAAGCGGGGCTGACCACCGGTTCGGCCCGGCACCGTGTTCATGGCGCGCTTGACCTTGAGCGCACTCGAGCATTTCCAATGAATTCACCGGATGTCCGGTTCATTCATTCAAAGCAAGGAAATCGAGTCATGAACACGATCGACAACAAGGCCCTGATCCAGCACATCCACGACGAGCTGGACAAGGGCAACGGCCGGCCCTTCGTCGAGAGCCTCGCCGACGACGCGAGCTGGAAGCTCGAAGGCAGCACCGCCTGGTCGCGCACCTACCAAGGCAAGAAGGCGATCCGCGAGGAGCTGCTGGACCCGCTCTTCGCCCAGTTCGCCGCACCCTACAGGAGCAGGACCGAGCGCATCATTGCCGAGGGTGACCGGGTGGTGGTGCTCTTCAGCGGCGACGTGCCCACCAAGGCCGGCAAGCGCTACAACAACCGCTATTGCTACGTCTACCGACTCGAAGGAGGCAAGGTGAAAGAGCTGACCGAATACTTCGACACCGCGCTGGTGCAGGAGGCGCTGCAGCCTCCGGCCGTCGTCCATGCCGGCTGAGGAAGCCACCAAAAGGGGCTCTCCCTTCCACATCGGCGAACTGGCCAAGCGCACAGGCCGCACGGTGCACGCCATCCGCTGGTATGAGACGCAGGGGCTCGTGCCCGGCGTGGCGCGCGACGAGGGCGGCCGGCGCCTCTACGTCGAGCTGCATGTCGGCTGGCTCGACCTGATGGAGCGGCTGCGCCGCACCGGCATGTCGATCGCCGAGATGCGCGAATACACCGCGCTCGCGCTGCAGGGCAAGACCACGCTGCGCGAGCGGCGCGACATGCTCGCCGCTCACCGCGAGCGCGTGAACGAAACCATCGCCGAGTGGAAGAGGGCGCTGTCGCTTGTCGAGCGCAAGATCGACTTCTACGACGAGTGGATGGCCAGCGGGCATCGCCCGCCGCTCATTGCCGCGGAACCCTTGCCCGCGCCGGGGAAGCGCGGAAGCGGCGCTACTCGGCGATGAAGCCCGGGTCGGTGCGGATCGAACCCCTGTCCCGGTGGTTGTGAAGCCGTCCCAGCGTGTTCTCGATCAGGCGCTTGAGCTTGTCGGAGGCGCCCCGGAAAGCCTCGTCGAGGCTGGCCGCGTGCTGCGTCACCGCCAGCGGCTGGTGGTGCGCCA
This sequence comes from Variovorax sp. 350MFTsu5.1, assembly GCF_048302515.1. Lineage (NCBI taxonomy): Bacteria > Pseudomonadati > Pseudomonadota > Betaproteobacteria > Burkholderiales > Comamonadaceae > Variovorax > Variovorax sp. 350MFTsu5.1. The sequence goes on from NZ_CP157620.1 coordinate 2,393,252, forward strand.
GGCGCGCTTCCATCACGCAGCACTTGTCGCTGCCCCCGGCCTTGTCGTGGTTCTCGTCGCTCAGGTGCACCTCGACGCGCGTCACGTCGTCGACGAAACGGCCCAGGTTCTGCTTGATCTCGGTGTCGGCCCAGCGCTCCAGCGCGTCCTTGTTGGTGATGCCGTTGCTCGTGTTGACCTGTATCTGCATGCAATATCCCCGCTGGATGGATGAACGAAGGTCCACTTTGCACCGTGCGGCGCCGGGTGGGCCGTAGGTCTGGTTCCTACCCGCGCGACGGGCAGGCCCCAATCAGCTTTGGATGTAGGTGGTCAGCTGCTCGATGGTGGCTTCCTGGTCCGAGATGATGTCGTCCATCAGGTCCTGGATGGAGATCATGCCGACCACCCTGTCGCCATCGACCACCGGCAGGTGGCGGAACTTGCGCTGGCTCATGAGCGCCATGCACTCGCGGGTGCGGGTGTGCGGCGTCACGGTCATCACGTCGGGCGTCATGATCTCGCGCACCTTCATTTCCTTGGAGTTCTTGCCCTGCAGCGCGACCTTGCGGGTGTAGTCGCGCTCGGAGAGAAAGCCCACCAGCCTTTCGCCGTCCATCACCATCAGCGCGCCGACCTCGAAGCGCGCCAGGATGGAGAGCGCGTCGAACACGCTGGTGTCGGGGGAGGTGCGCCATGCCGCGGAATCATGGCGCTTGAGCAGTTCGGAGACGGGTTTCATCGTGTGCAACTCCATGAAGGGGGTTTCGATTCGACCGACGCTCGGGCGCCGCACTCGCTCAAATCATAGGGGCGATGAATGACCGCGCGGCGCAAAAAACTCTAAGGGATTGCGCGTGTGTGCAAGACACGCGCAATGCGCGAGAACTTAAGGCTGCGCAGCCGCGGCCGCAGGGGTGGCGATGAACACGCGGTTCAGCGCCACTGCGTCGCCGACCACCGTCTTCACCAGACCCTTCTCGTCGAACTGCACCTGGAACTCCGACCAGCTGTCGCGCCAGTAGCGCCACACCGGGGCGTCGAGGCTCGGGTTCTCGCTGGCCACCGGGTAGGCGATGGCCATCAGCACCTGCTCGCGCGTCATGCCGGGCATCACCTTGCCGGCGAGGATGGCCTCGCGCACCGGCGCGGGGAAGGTCGCCAGCTTCTGCTTCGGGTCGGCAGTCACCACGTAGCGTTGCGCGAAGGCCGGCAACGGGATGTTGCGGCTGTAGTCGTTCTTGATGCGCTGCTGCTTGCCGGCGAGCTCGAGGCTGAACCAGCGGAAGTCGTAGGCCGTGATGCGCGCCGGGGTGCCGACGGCGACGATGCTCGTGCCCTGCTCGTCGTAGTTGATGTCGCTGATCGAATCGCCGTAGGTGCGCATGTTGCAGCACAGGTAGCCGCTGACGAGCGGGCCGGGCGGCGGGGAGGGCCGCTGGGCATGGGCGACGGTGATGGACGCGGGCACGACGGTGGCTGCCAGCAGGGCGGCAGCGGCAAGGCGCTTGAGCATTTGTGGATTTCCCTCGGAGTTGTTGGAATCGCTGCGGGATCGCTGTCCTCGGCAGCGAAGGGATTCTAGGAGCGAACAACCCCCAAGCGAAGGCAGAATGAGCGCCTGCAGCTATCGAAAGCGTAGCAACCAGCTTGCGTTCAGGTTCCCGGTTCACAATGCGCCCCGGCGGCCCTGCCGCCCACCCGAATTCACAGAGACAGCGCGAAAAGAAAGAAGAGCCCACCGATGGCGATCCAGTGGTTCCCCGGTCACATGTATTCGACCCAGAAGGCCATCACCGAACGGGTGAAGGACATCGACGTCGTCATCGAGCTGCTCGACGCCCGCCTGCCGGGCTCCAGCGCCAACCCGATGCTGGCCGAGCTCACGGCCGGCAGGCCCACGCTGAAGGTGCTCAACAAGCAGGACCTGGCCGACCCCGCGCGCACAGCCCTCTGGCTGGCGCACTACAACGCGCTGCCCGCCACCCGCGCCATTCCCCTCGACGCGAGCCAGATCACGCCCGCGCAGCAGATCGTGAAGGCCTGCCACGAACTCTCGCCCAACCGGGGCGGGCTGGCCAAGCCGATGCGGGTGCTGATCTGCGGCATTCCCAACGTGGGCAAGTCCACCCTCATCAATACCCTCACCGGTGGGCGCAAGGCCAAGACCGGCGACGAGGCCGGCATCACCAAGCTCGAGCAGCGCATCACGCTGGCCGACGACTTCTACCTGTGGGACACGCCCGGCATGCTGTGGCCGCGCATCATCGTGCCCAAGAGCGGCTACAACCTCGCGGCCAGCGGCGCGGTGGGGCGCAACGCCTTCGACGAGGAGGAAGTGGCGCTGGAACTGCTCGGCTACCTCAAGGCCAACTACGCCGCCGGCTTGGCCGCGCGATTCAAGCTCGTGGAGCTCGACGCCGAGACCATGGCCGGCATGAAGGACGAAGCCCTGCTCGACACCATCGGCCGCAAGCGCGGCGCCCTGCTGGGCAAGGGCCGCGTCAACCTGCAGAAGGCCGCCGAGATCGTGATGCACGAGTTCCGCGCCGGCAACCTCGGGCGCATCACCCTCGAAACGCCCGGGGAGTTCGCCGTGTGGCTGGCCGACGGCCAGCGCGCCGACGCCGAGCGCGCGGCGAAGAAGGCCGCGCGCAAGCAGAAGGGCAAGCCGAAGGCAGAGGCGGCGCCGGAAGGCTGAATCGGCCGCGGCTCAGTCCAGCGCGAACAGCGCGGCCGCCGCTTCGTCGAGCGCGGCGACCCTGCGCGAATCGGAACGCGGCCCTGCCGCCTGCAGCGCGCGCTGATACATCGCCACGCGCGTGGCCGACACCGGCCTGCACAGCGGCCGCCCGCGCGTCTGCGCGATGCCGCGTCCGGGCACCACGTAGCGCCCCGGGCTGAGCCGCGCGAAGCGGATGTAGGCCTGCAGCGTGGGGAGCACGTCGGCGTGCAGCGCGTTCATGCGCTTCTCGGCCTCCTTGCCGATCTGCGCGTAGCCCTTGGCGTCCTTGGTGATGGGCAGGCCGAGGATGTCGGCCATGTCGATCTCGAAGTGCGTGAAGTCGCCGTACGGGCGCTTGCAGTCGATGACGAAGCTGCTCCAGTTCGCGTGCTGCAGCAGGCGGATGTGCTCTTCGGTCACGTCGAAGGCCGCGCGCTTCTCGAAGGGCGGCTGGAAGGCATAGTGGCCGGCCACGAAGCTCGCGTGCAGGAAGAAGGCGGCCGCCACGTTCACGAATCGGTCGAAGACCGGCGAGCTGCCGCCATCGAGCACGTCGCCGAACTGCTCGAGCGTCATGTCGGGCGGCACGATGGCGGGCGCGCCGGATTCGCAGCCGACCCACTCGGCGTGGCTGCGGCGGAACCAGTCGATGTCGGCCTGCGTGATCTCGATGCTGCCCGGCTGGGGCGGCGCTGTCGGGGCGGATGCGGGCGCATCCTGCGACTGCCCGCAGCCCGAGGCGGCCAGCAGGGCGGTTGCGGCGCATGCGGCAGAAAGTACCAGCGCATCCCGCCGATGGAACCATCTCAATTTGTTCTCTCCAGGGAAAAGCTATCTGTCCGGCGCACGAGGATGCCATGCGGGCCTGACATCTGCCTGAGGACGGCCGGGGCATCGGGAGCGTCAGGGGCGCGGTGTAGGCTCGCCGCATCCACATCGCAAGGAGCGACATGACCGAAGCAGCGCAGGACCGAGGCAACGACGACGGTGGTGACGACGACCTCTCGCCCGGCTGGGACGCCATCACCGCCGCCATGGAGCGCCTCTACCCCGGCCAGGGGCCGAAGCACTACGGCACGGTGATCAAGTGGATGCTCGGCGGGCCCGATCCGCTGGACGGCGTGAGCGTGTGGAAGCGCATGGAGCCGGTGCCGCACTGGCACTACCTGAGCTACGGGCTCAGCGAGCTCTACACCAAGGAGTCGGACGTCGCCGAAACCAGCGGCTACGGCTTCGAACTCACTTTCCGCCTCGCCTGCGAGCCGGAGGACGAAGAGCCGCCCGCATGGGCCATCAACTTCCTGCAGAACCTCGCGCGCTACGTGTTCAAGAGCGGCAACGTGTTCGACGACGGCCACTGGATGACCGCCAACGGTCCCATCGCGCTGGAGCGCGAGACGCTGATCCGCTCGATGGGCTTCGTGTTCGATCCCGAGCTGCCGGCCATCGACACGCCCAACGGCCGCGTGAGCTTCATCCAGGTCGTGGGCCTGACGGAAGACGAGGAGCGCGCGGGCAAGCGCTGGGACACGCGCCGGCTGCTCGACGCGCTGCTGCCGGCAATGCCGCTGTGGGTGACCGACCTCGGGCGGCCTTCGCTGCTCGACGATGCCGAAGTGCGCGGGCGCGTGGAGGAGGGCGCGGCGCGCGAGGGCTCGTCCAGCGGTTTTCTCTTCACCGAAGTGCTGGGCTGGGAGACGAGCAAGCGGCTGCTGCGCGCGCCGGTCACCGAGATCACGCTGGGCGCGCGGCAGGTCGACGAGCTGGTCGCGCTGCTGCCGCTGCGGCTGCCTTTCGGGCGCGACTTCCACTTCGCGAGCCGCGAGCGGGCGCTGGTCTTCGCGCACGGCGAGACCGACAGCGTTTCCGAAGAAGACGGCAGACTCAAGCTGCGGCTTTCCGATGCCACGGTGCGCGAGCTGGCCCGCACGCTGAAGCCGGTCGCCGGCACCTACGAGGTGCAGGGTCTTGGCGCCGTGCGCTGGAAGGTGCAGAAGACGACAATCAGGGACCCGCAGGGGAACGTTGTCGGCACCGTAGGCTGACCGGTCATCCCCACGCCAGCCCACAGCCAGCCAATCGCCAGCAACCCGACTCCAGATGCAACGTCTCACGCGTCAACGCAACGCCGTCTTCTCCGCCTTCAGCGACGCAGGCCGCGTCCTCACCGCTCCGCAGATCCTGGCGCATGCGCGCGAGATCGTTCCCGAGATCAGCCTCTCGACCGTCTACCGCCAGGTCTCGCTGCTGCTGGCGGACGGCGAGATCGCCAAGGTCGAGCTGCCCGGCGAGCCCGCCCGCTACGAGGTGGCGTGCAAGCCCGAGGCGCATGGCAAGGCGGGCCGCGGCGCAAAGCACGCCGACCATCACCATCACTACTTCCATTGCTCCAGCTGCGGGCAGGTGTACATGCTGCATTCCTGCCCCGGGCCGATGGACGACCTGGTGCCCGAGGGCTTCAAGGTCAGCAGCCACGAGGTGACGCTGCACGGGGTGTGCGCGTCTTGCTCGGGAGCGGCCGACAAGGCGCACTGACCAGTCGGCTTTCATCCGGCTTTCAATTTATTGAGAATGAATTCTCAATAACGTATAGTCGCGGGTCCGAATCCTCTGGTTCCGATCCGATCATGCAAGTCCTGTCCTCGCTCAAAGAAGCAAAGAAGCGCCACCGCGACTGCCAGGTGGTGACGCGGCGCGGCCGCACCTACGTCATCTGCAAGTCCAATCCGCGCTTCAAGGCCAGACAGGGCGGCGCGAAGAACAGGCACAAGCGCTGAGGAGCGCATGCGCCGCTGACGGGCGCGGCGACTGAAGAGCCGGCGCCCGAATCTCCCCAACACCGAACAAACGAACGATCGACTGACCGCCTCGGCGCGCGTGCGCCGGTGCGTGCCTGCGCGCGTCCCGTTCGTCCTTCCATTCACCGGGTTTCCTCCATGCTCCGAGCCACCGGCCTCACCAAGCAATACGGCGCGCACACCGCGCTCGACAGCCTCGACCTCGACATCCGCGCGGGCGACATCTACTGCCTGCTGGGCGCGAACGGCGCGGGCAAGACCACCACCATCAACCTGTTCCTGAACTTCGTCGAGCCGACCTCCGGCGCGGTGGAGATCAACGGCATCGACGTCGTGCGCCACCCGGTGGCCACCAAGCAGCACGTGGCCTACATCCCCGAGCAGGTCACGCTGTACGGGCCGCTCTCGGGGCTGGAGAACCTGCGTTTCTTCGCCGGGCTCGCGCTGGGCCGCGAGCTGCCGCGCGAGCGGCTGCTGGAGCTGATGACCGAGGTGGGGCTGGACCATGCAGCGGCCGACAGGCGCGTGTCGGCCTACTCCAAGGGCATGCGACAGAAGGTGTGGATCGCGGTCGCGCTGGCCAAGCAGGCGAAGGCGCTGCTGCTCGACGAGCCCACCTCGGGGCTCGACCCGCAGGCCGCGAGCGAGTTCTCGGGCCTGCTGCGCCGCGCCGCCGATAACGGCGTAGCCGTGCTCACCACCACGCACGACCTGTTCCACGCGCAGCAGACCGCCACGCGCGTCGGGATCATGAAGCGCGGCCGCCTCGTCGAGAGCCTGGACGGCGAGGCGCAGATCGCGCGCACCGACCTGCAGTCCCTCTACCTGGCGCACATGAGGGCATGACATGCAGCTCGTGAACTGGATCGCACGCCGCGAATTCCTCGAACGCCTGCGCGACGGGCGCCTCCACTGGGCCGGTGGACTGGTGGCGGTGCTGCTGCTGACCGCGCTCGCCGTGGGCTGGGCGCACCAGCGCGACGCGCAGGCCGAGCAGCGCGCCGCGCAGGCCATGGACTACCGCGACTGGCTTCGGCAGGACCGCCGCCATCCGCACGACGCCGCGCACCAGGGCATGCACGCCTTCAAGCCCGAGGCGGTGCTGTCGATGATCGACCCGGGCATCAACCTCTTCATCGGCAGCACCGTGTGGCTGCAGGCGCATCGCCAGAGCGAGGTGAAGTTCAACGCGGCGCAGGACGCGACCGGCCTGCAGCGCTTCGGCAATCTCTCGGTCGGCTGGATATTGCAGGTGCTGGGCCCGCTGCTGGTGATCGTGCTGGGCTTCAACGCCTTCGCGGCCGAGCGCGAGCAAGGCATCCTGCGCCAGACGCTGAGCCTGGGCGTGTCGCCGCTGCGGCTGCTGGGCGGCAAGGCGCTGGCGCTGACGGCGTCGCTGGCCGTGCTGCTGGTGCCGGCAGGGCTTGTCGCGGCCATCGTCGTGGGGGCGGGCGCGGACGACGGCGAGCGGCTCGACGCGCTGCTCAGGCTGGGCGCATGGGCCGTCGGCTATGCCGTGTACCTGGGCATCTTCGTGTTCCTGGTGCTCGGCGTTTCCGCGGCCTGCTCGACCTCGCGCATGGCGATCACGCTGCTGCTGGCCATCTGGATCGCTCAGGCGGTGATGGCGCCGCGCGTGCTCTCGGAGCTGTCGCGCGCATGGTTCCCGAGCCCGACGCGGCTGGAGTTCAACCGCCAGCTCGGCGCGGAACTCAAGACCGTGTCCGACGAGGTGTGGCAGAAGAACTTCGGCTCCACCGAGCGCTGGGGGCGCGACGTGCCGCTGAGCAAGTGGGGCATCGCGCTGCGCCTGGACGACCAGGCCTCGTACCCCGTGTACGACCGCCACTACGGCCGCCTGTGGGACACCTGGGAGCGCCAGCAGGCGGTGCAGGAATGGAGCGGCCTGCTGGTGCCCGTTCTCGCGGTGCGCAGCTTCTCGATGGGCATGGCAGGCACCGACTTCGCGCACCACCGCAGCTTCACCACCGCCGCCGAGCTGCATCGCCGCCATATCCAGGACCTGATGAGCGAAGACCTGGTGGCGCACGCCGACCCGCTGGGCGACCAGCATTTCGCCTACCAGGCGACGCCCGAACTGTGGGCGACGGTGCCGCCCTTCGACTACCAGCCGCCGCGCGCGGCCTGGGCGCTGATGCACCAGATGCGCAGCTTCGCCGTGCTGTGCGCCGGCCTGCTGCTGGCCGCCGCCTTCGCGGCATTCACCGCCTCGCGGCAGCGCGCGCTCTGAGGCAAGCCGTACATGACGACGACCACTTCTTCCTCGGTTTCTTCCCCCGTTCCCGTTTCCATCGTCGATCCGCCGCAGGGCCGCCGGCTGCTGGCCGTGATGCGCCAGGAATGCCGCCTGATGCTCGCCGAGCGCACGCTGTGGGCCGTCGGCCTGCTGTTCCTGCTGCTGGTGGCCTATGCGCTCGGCAACGGGCTGCTGCAGACGGCGAGCCGCGACCGCGCGCAGGCGGCTGTCGCGCAGGCCGACCGCGACACGCGCGCGGCGCAGCGCGCGCTGCTCGAAAGCATCCTCGCCGGCACCGCGCAGCCCACGCCCTTCGAGAACCCGGCCGATCCTTCGCGCATGGCCAGCGGCTACGGCGGGCACCACGCGATCCTGCCGACCGCGCCGCTGGGCCCGGTCGCGCTGGGGCAGAGCGACCTGTACCCGAGCCAGTTCAAGGTCACGAACCAGAGCCGCGTGGTGTTCATGAACCCCAGCGACATCGAAAGCCCCTGGCACCTGCTGAGCGGGCACTTCGACCTGGCCTTCGTCATCGTCTACCTGCTGCCGCTGCTGATCTTCGCGCTGGGCTACAACCTGCTCTCGGCCGAGCGCGAGAACGGCACGCTGAGGCTGCTGCTGTCGCAGCCGCTGCGCCTGCGCACGCTGCTCGCCGGCAAGCTCACGGTGCGCGCGGCGGTGCTGCTGGGGCCCGCCGTGCTGCTGCCGGTGGCCGTGCTGCTGGTGGCGCGGCAGGCCGGGCTGGCCGGCTCGCCGGGTGCCGCCCTGTGGTGGTGGGCGCTGCTGGTGGGGGCCTACGTGCTCTTCTGGTTCGCGCTGGTGGTGGCGGTGAATGCCTTCGGCGCCTCGTCGGCGACCAACGCGATGGTGCTCGTCATCGCCTGGGTGCTGCTGGTGCTGGTGGCGCCGGTGCTGCTGAACCTTGCAGTGACGCAGGCCAGCCCCGCGCCTTCGCGCACCGAACTGGCCACGCGGCAGCGCATCGTCACCGCCGAGGCGATGAAGCGCCACGCCGACCTGATGAGCACCGACTACCGGCACGTGGGCCGCGGCGCGATCCTCGTGCCGCGCGACGGCAAGGTCGAGATCGCCGGCCGTGCGCTGGGCAACTACCTGATCGAGAAGGAAGTCGACGAGGCCATCAAGCCCGAGCTCGACCGATTCGACGCGCAGCAGGCCGGGCAGCAGGTGCTGCTCGCGCGCTTCAGCGCGGTGTCTCCGGCAGCGGTGGCCTACGAGGGCATGACGGCGCTGGCCGGCACCGGCACACGGCGCCAGGCGCGCTTCGAGGCCCAGACCATCGCCTATCACGAGGCCTGGAAGCGCTTCTTCTCCCCGCGCATCGACGCGCGCGACGCGCTGGTGCCCGCCGAGTTCGACCGCATTCCCGCATTCGCCTGGCAGGAAGAGCCCGCCGGCCTCGTGCGCGGGCAGGCGGCCATCGCCGTGATGCAGCTGCTGGTGCCGAGCCTGCTGCTGTTCGGCCTCGCGGCGTGGCGGCTGCGGCGCTTCTCGGTCGCGTAGCGGCCACCCGGTTTTTCTTTTCTCCCCGCAATTCCTTGCAATCAATCCAATGACAACCCTCATCCGCACGGCCATGGCGATGGCCGCAGCCACCGCATTCCAGGTTTCGTACGCGCAGCAGGCCGGCGGCGGCGAGCTCGGCACCATCACCGTCGAAGGCAGCCGCGACGCCAGCGGCCTGCACCTGGAGGAGTCGAGCGGCACGGCCTCGCGCCTCGGCCTCTCGGTGCGCGAGACGCCGGCCTCGGTCGAGATCCTGCAGCAGGACACCATGCAGCAGCGCGGCGCGCGCACCTTCAGCGAGGCGCTGCGCGGCATGGCGGGCCTGTCGGGCGGCGGGCCGCCGTCGTCGCCGACCACGCTGTCCACGCGCGGCTTCACCAGCCTCATGTACCTGTACGACGGCGTGCGCAGCTCCGGCGCGGGCGTGACCAACCGCGTGCAGGACATCTGGAACTACGAGCGCATCGAGGTGCTGAAGGGCCCGGCCTCGGTGCTCGACGGCGAGGGCGCCATTGGCGGCGTCGTCAACTTCGTGACCAAGCGGCCCGACCGCAGCAACCCGAACAAGGAGGCCCTGCTCTCGTACGGCAGCTACGGTTCCACGCGCGCTGCATTCGGCTTCGGCGGCGCGCTGGGCGATGCCAGCGCCTACCGGCTGGACTACAGCCGCAACGACACGAAGGTGGGCACCATCGCGCGCAACGGCGAGCGCATCGACCACTTCACCAGCGGGCTGATGGTCGACTTCGGCGGCTCGGTGAAGCTGGATCTTTCGTTCGACTACCTGCGCGACAACAACCAGGCCTACTGGGGTACGCCGCTGGTGCCGGCCAGCTTCGCCACGCAGCCGACCGACGTGGTCAGCACGCCCGACGGCCGCGTGATCGACCGGCGCCTTGCACGCAGCAACTACAACGTGCCCGACGACGAGAACTCGTCGGAAACCTACTGGCTGCGCGCGCGGCTCACGGGCCAGCTCGACGGCGGCTGGTCGTGGCGCAACGAGTTCTCGGCCAACAAGGCGAACCGCGTGTTCCGCAACTCCGAAAGCGCGGTCTTCGTGGCGCCCGCCAGCATCGCGCGCGACCAGACGCTGATCACCCACGACCAGGGCTTCTGGCTGAACCGCTTCGACGCCACGCACAAGGGCACGCTCGGCGGCATGGACAACCGCTTCGTCGCCGGCGGCGAATACAGCGAGACGCGCTTCGGCAGCCAGCGCCGCTTCTCCAACGGCAGCGCAGCCACCGCGAACCTGCTGCGCGTGCCGGTGTTCGACCCGTACATCGCGCCCTTCAACGACAGCCTCGCACTCACCACGGGCGCGGGCAACCGCACCAACACCACGTCGAACGTGAAGGTCACGTCGGCCTTCGTGGAAGACGCGATCAAGCCGGTGCGCGGCCTCACGCTGGTGGGCGGCCTGCGCCACGACCGCACCGAGGTCGACCGCGGCATCGCCGACCTGAACCTGGGCAGCTACACCCGCTTCGGCACCAGCTACCGCTCGACCTCGGGGCGCATCGGCGCGGTGTACGACATCACGCCGGATTCGAGCGTGTATGCGCAGTACACCAACGCGACGCTGCCGGTGAACTCGCTCTTCCTGCTGTCGGCGTCGAATGCGGCCTTTCCGATGTCGCGCGGCAAGCAGGCCGAGGTGGGCTTCAAGCAGAGCCTGCCCGAGGCGAAGCTGGAGTGGACGGCGGCCCTCTACAGGATCGAGCTCGACAACGTGCTCTCGCGCGACCCCAACGATGCGCGCAACACGGTGAACAACGGGCGGCAGTCTTCGCGGGGCGTGGAGCTCTCGGCCGTGTGGAAGCCGACGCGAGAGTGGACGCTGGCCGGCAACCTGGCGGCGCTCGACGCGCGCTACGACACGCTGATCGAGGCCGGCGGCGTCTCGCGCGTGGGCAAGACGCCGCCGAACGTGCCCGAGCGGGTGGCCAATCTCTTCGCGACCTACAGGCCCGAGGGATCGAAGTTCGAGTACTTCGCCTCGCTCAATCACACGGGCCACATGTACACCGACAACGCCAACGAGATCCGCATCAACGGCTTCACCACGCTCGACGCGGCGGTGAGCTACAGGATGCGCAACGCCTTGCTGACTTTCCGCGTGCGCAACCTGACCGACAAGCTCTACGCCACCTGGGTGGGCCGCGCGACCTCGCAGGTGCTGCTGGCGCCGCGGCGCACCTTCGAGCTGTCGGCCAAGTTCGACTTCTGACACTTTCCGCGTGCGCAACCTGACCGACAAGCTCTACGCCACCTGGGTGGGCCGCGCGACCTCGCAGGTGCTGCTGGCGCCGCGGCGCACCTTCGAGCTGTCGGCCAAGTTCGACTTCTGACGGAGCAGGCGGCTCAGCGCATCTGCAGCCGCGCGTCCTTCGGATAGCCGATGGTGTAGTCGGCCGTCACGCGTGCGGTCTGGCCGGCCGCGAGGTCGAGCTGCCACATGGCCAGGCCGGGCTGCTTGTTCCAGGCCAGTTCGGCGGGCTGCGGCGAGAACTCCGAGGCCACGCGCACCTTCTCGTCCACCGAGACCGGCGCGGCTTCGAGCACCTGCACGGTGATCGGCGTGCGGTGGCGGTTCTCGACCACGTAGGCGCGCTGCACCTTGCGCTCGGCGCGCGAGCCGGCGAAGCCGCCCGTGCCCTGGTTGTCGCGCTCGGGCTCGGCCTGCACGCGCACCAGCTCGTCGCGGCCGAAGGAAAGCGTCAGGCGCGCATCGGTGGGCGCGTTCCAGCGGCCGCTGCCGACGAAGGCGCCATCGCGGTAGAGCTGCATGGGGCCGGCGGGCCACACGCCGGCGGGCTGGTCGAGTTCGGCGACAAGGAAAGCGCTGGCGTCCACGCGCGGGCTGGTGCGCGCGGCGAGCTTGGCCGTGTCTTCGTGCTGGCCCAGCGCCATGGTCACGCGCTGGCCGTTGGAGGGCACGTCGATGGCCTGCGGCACCGAGAATTCGGTGGCGAAGCTGTTGTCGAACACGCTCACGTCGAACAGCGGCTCCGTCCGGCGCTCGCGGCTGTCCATGGACTTGCTGGCCATGATGGGCGAGGGCGCCATGGCCGCCGCCGGCGCGGCGGGGTAGGCCATCTCCGCCAGCGGGCGCGGCGGCGGCTCGATGCCGATGCGCCACGCCGTGGGCAGGCGGCCGGCGGTCTCGCGGCGCGGCTGGCCGGTGGAGAGCACCAGCTTCACGCCGCGCCAGTCCTCGCCCGTGGCCTGCGCCACCAGCGCCTGGCGCTCGATGCGCACCTTGCGCGTGGTGGTGTCGAGCAGCGCGCGGTAGGTGGGCGTCCAGCCGGGGCCGTTGACCTGGTAGCTGAGCTTCACGTCGGCATCGGCGCCGGCGGCCAGGGTCACCGTCACGGCCGTCACCTGGCCGCCGTTGCCCTGGGTGCGTGTGCGCTCGACCAATAGCGGGTTGAGCTGGCGGTCGATCTCTGCCTGCCTGCGCTGGATCTGGTGCTGCTTGAGCAGTGAATCCTGCCCGGTGCGGCGCATGGCCTCGGTCATGGCGGCGAGGTTGCGCGCGTCCATCGGCGCGCGCGCGCCGGGGGCGTCGCCGCTGCCGCCGGCCAGGCCCTTGAGGTAGCCGGTGACCATGCCCAGCGCGTCGGTCTCGGCCTGCAGGGCGGCCTTCTGGTCCTCGAGCTCGCGGATGCGGCCGTCGAGCGGGCTGGTCGAGCAGCGTGCCGAGAGCTCGCGCTGCTCGCTGAGCACCGAGGTCTCGCCGATGCGCACCGAAGCATCGGCCGACACCTGCAGGCTCTGCACGTCCAGCCCCGCGGGCAGGCAGGCGAAGGTGATCGAGCGCGCGCCGGCCGCGACGCGCGCCACGCGCTCCACGGTGGCGCTGCCGGGGTAGACCTTGACCTGGGTGATGCGCGAGTCGGTGGCTGCCGTGGCGGGTTGTGTAGTCGCCTGACCCTGGGCGCTCAGGCTCAGGACCAGCAGGACGGCGGCACCGGCGGTGGCGCGGAGGAGGGCGGAAGTCGATGCTTTCATGGGATGCCTCTGGAGCGAAGGTGATGAATGACCCAGGCTCATACGGGCGGCCCCGGCGATCGGGGTTAAGGCATCGTCAAAAAAACTTCATGCAGCCGGCGGCGCTGTCGCCAATGCAACCGGCACGGCGTTTCCGGTCGCGCGCGCGACGGCGGATGCGGTGCGTGCTTCATAGAGTGGTTGCATCGTCTTTCCACCCAACCCCGGACAAGGACACACCGCCATGCTCGACACCATCCAGGCCATCAACAAGACCGCCGCCTTCAACCGCTGGGCCGGCTTCGAAGTCACGAGCGCTGCCAACGGCGAAGCCGAGCTGCGCATGAACTGGCGCGAGGAGGACATGGGCCAGTACGCCGGCTTCCTGCACGCCGGAATGATCGGCGCGATGCTCGACACCGTGAGCGGCTACGCGGCCGCCACCGTGGCGGGCCGCGTGCTGGCGTCGCATTTCTCGGTGAACTGCGTCTCGCCCGCCATCGGGCGCGCCTTCGTGGCGCGCGGGCGGGTGGTGAAGGCCGGGCGCACGCAGGTGTTCGCGGCGGCCGAGCTCTATGCGCAGGGCGAGGGTGCCGATTCGCTCAAGCTCGTGGCGACGGGGAACGCAATCCTGATTCCGGTCGAAGATCCTGCTTCCGCGCTGCCGAAGAAGGCGCAGCCCGCGGCCTGAGCTTCAGCCCGAAGAGCGGCCGCAGCAGGTCGGTGCGGCGGATCAGCCCGTCCGTCAACAGCCAGCAGCCCAGCAGCGTCAGCGCCACCAGCAGCGCGGGTTCGACGACCGGACCGAGCGCGAGCGGGGCCAGCAAGGTCACGCCGGCGATGATCAGCGTCTGGTGCAGCACGTACCACGGGTACACCGACTCGTTGGCCCAGCGCAGCCAGGGCCAGGGGCGGTTCAGGTGGCGATGGCCGTGGCCGAGAATGGTCGCGACGGCCAGCCACAGGTAGAGCATGCGCAGCGTGTCCATCAGCAGGCCCGGGGGCGGGCTCTTCATGCCGGTGCGCAGCGCGATGAAGGCGGCGATCACCGCGACCGCCAGCGCCAGCGACACGCGGCGCAGCCGCTCCAGCTCCTTCCACACGCCGGTGTCCACGCCCATCCAGTAGCCGTAGAGGAACATCGTGAAGTAGAGGCTGTGCAGGTGGAAATCGCGCACCAGGTTGTGCGTGGCCGGAAAGCGCGAGGCCAGCAGCACCGTGAAGACCAGCAGCGGCACCACCGGCAACAGCAGCAGCTTCCAGCCGCGCAGGCCGTTGAAGGCTGCGCGCAGCCGCTGGCCGGCAGCGGATTTCCACAGCGGCAGCGTCAGCGCGACCAGCGCCGTGTAGGTGAACAGATAGGGCAGGTACCAGAGGTGGTTCCAGGTGATGCCGAACTCCGCGCCGTCGAAGGCCTGCTTCGGCCAGGGCTGGGCCATCGACAGGTAGCGCAGCAGGAAGGCGCCGAAGCCCGGCGCGACCAGCCCGTTGGCCACGCCCTGCGCGTAGGCCTGGTAGGGCACGATCACCGCCATGCCGAAGGCCAGCGGCAGCATCAGCCGCAGGCCCCGGCTGCGCAGCAGGCCCCAGGTGCCCCGGTCCCGGCTCAGGAAGCCGAGCGACACGCCCGAGATCAGGAAGACCAGGTCCATGCGCCACAGGTTCAGGATGCGCATCGGCCATTGCAGCCATTCGGCCGCGTGCGGGCTCTTGAGGTGCCAGGGCCAGTCGGCCACGTAGTACATGCCCACGTGGTAGAGGATGACGAAGAGGAAAGCCAGCGCGCGCAGGGCGTCGATGTCGTGGCGGCGGTGGTCGGGCGGAATTGCTGGAACGGGATCGGCGGTCATGGGCGGCTCCTCGAAGCGGGAAGGCCGCCATGCTCGGCCCGGCCGCCCCCGCGCGGCGCGGCCGGGGGACGGATCGCCCCCGCTTTGTGACGAGCGGTGGCCCGCGGGGACGAAATCCGGCCCCGAAAAGCCGTCCCGGGCCCCGTTTTCGGGAGAATCCCGGCCATGGGAGACCCCCGCAAGAACCTGTACGAACGCTACGCGCCGATCCGCCGCCCGCTGGAGGTGGCTTTCTGGATCGTGCTGATGACGCTGCAGGCCGCGTTCAGCACCATGGTGGCGATCATGGACGTGCGCACGCGCGCCGTGCCCCGGCCCAACTGGGAGGTCGCGACCTGGGAGGTGTCGAGCCACCTGGTGCTGTTGCTGCTGGTGCCGGCGCTGGCGGCGGTCGAGCGCCGGCTGTCGCCGCTGGCGCGTGCCCATCTGCTGCGCTTCCTGGCCTGGCACCTGGTGGCGAGCGTGGTGTTCAGCGTGGTGCACGTGGCAGGCATGTTCGGGCTGCGGTCGATGGTCTACGCCATGGCGGGCGAACGCTACGACTTCTGGAACTGGGCCGGCCAGTGGAGCTACGAGTACCTGAAGGACGTGCGGGTGTACGCGAGCATCGTGTTCGGCATCTGGGCGTACCGGCTGTTCCTGCTGCGTCTGCAGGGGGAGGCACGGGTGCTGGATGCGCCGGAGGAGGGCGTGACTGCGCCGGCTCCCGTCCCGATTCCGGCTTTGGCGGAACCGGAGGGATTCGAACCCTCCTTGCCCGACGCACCCCCGCCACCGCCAGCCCGCCCCGAACGCTTCCTGGTGCGCAAGCTGCGCCGCGAATTCCTCATCGCCGCCACAGACATCGACTGGCTCCAGGCAGAGGGCAACTACGTCGGCCTGCACGTCAACGGCCACGACTACCTGCTGCGCTCCACGCTGACCGACTTCCTGGCCCAGCTCGACCCGGCGCTCTTCGTGCGCGTGCACCGCAGCCATGCAGTGAACCTGGGGCGCATCAAGGAAATCGAGCCGCTGGACGGCGGCGACGCCCGGCTGCATATGCACGACGGCACCACCGTGCCCTGCAGCCGTCGCTATCGCGATGCCCTGCGCACGGGCATCGGCGCGGCCTGATCCGGTGCGCGGCGGGCCGTGACCGGCCCGTTATTGGTTCATTTCGCACCATCAGAGAGCTTTCAGGCACCATTTTTGCTTCATTGGCCGGCCGCGCCGGTTGATTCAGGTGCGACGCACCAATTCAAACCAAAATCCGCAAGAAGCTCCAATGGACGCACTCAAACAGGGCGCAGACGCGCTGTTCATCCTTCTCGGCGCCATCATGGTCCTGGCCATGCACGCCGGCTTTGCCTTTCTCGAACTGGGCACCGTGCGCAAGAAGAACCAGGTCAATGCACTGGTGAAGATCCTGGTCGACTTCTCGGTCTCGACCATCGTGTATTTCCTGGTGGGCTACGGCGTGGCCTACGGCACGCATTTCTTCGTGAGCGCCACCGAGCTGTCGGCGAAGAGCGGCTACGAGCTGGTGAAGTTCTTCTTCCTGCTGACCTTCGCCGCGGCCATACCGGCCATCATCTCGGGCGGTATCGCCGAGCGCGCCAAGTTCTGGCCGCAGCTCATCGCCACGGCGGTGATCGTCGGCTTCGTCTACCCGCTCTTCGAGGGCATCGCCTGGAACAAGCACTTCGGCATCCAGGAATGGATCGCCTCGCTGACGGGCCACGAGTTCCACGACTTCGCTGGCTCCGTCGTGGTGCATGCGGTGGGCGGCTGGCTGGCGCTGCCGGCGGTGCTGCTGCTGGGGGCGCGGCGCAACCGCTACCGCGGTGACGGCTCGCTGAGCGCGCATCCGCCGTCGAACATCCCGTTCCTGGCGCTGGGCGCGTGGGTGCTGTGCGTGGGCTGGTTCGGCTTCAACGTGATGAGCGCGCAGAGCATCGACAAGATCTCGGGCCTGGTGGCCGTGAACTCGCTGATGGCGATGGTCGGCGGCACGCTGGTGGCGCTGGCCATGGGCAAGAACGACCCGGGCTTCGTCTACAACGGTCCGCTCGCCGGCCTGGTGGCGGTGTGCGCCGGCTCCGACCTGATGCACCCGCTGGGCGCGCTGGTGGTGGGCGGCGTGGCCGGCGGCATCTTCGTCAAGCTGTTCACGCTCACGCAGAACAAGTGGAAGATCGACGACGTGCTCGGCGTGTGGCCGCTGCACGGCCTGTGCGGCACCTGGGGCGGCATCGCGGCGGGCATCTTCGGCACGCAGGCGCTGGGCGGCATCGGCGGCGTGAACGTGTGGGCGCAGCTCATCGGCACCGTGATGGGCGTGGCGTGGGCCGCGCTGGCGGGCGCGGCGGTGTACGGCGCGCTCAAGGCGGTGGCGGGGCTGCGGCTGTCGCAGGAGGAGGAATACGACGGCGCCGACCTGTCGATCCACCACATCTCGGCGACCCCGGAGCGCGAAGTCAACTGGTAAGCGGCAAGGTGCGGCGGCTTGGGCTATTCTCGGCGCCCCTTACAACCGCCGAGGAGTAGACCCATGACAACGACACCCGCTCGCTGGCTGCGCAAAGGCGTCGCCGCACTGGCCGGCAGCCTGCTGATGCTTTCGTTCTCTTCCGTGGCGCAGGCCGGCGCGCCGCAGGTCAAGACCCAGGCGCCGGGCTTCTACCGGATGATGCTCGGCGACTTCGAGGTGACGGCGCTGTTCGACGGCACCCTCGACCTCGAGCCCAAGAAGCTGCTCACCAACACCACCCAGGCTCAGGTCGGCAAGCTGCTCGACCGCGGCTTCGAGAAGGACGCCGTGCCCACATCGGTGAACGGCTACCTCATCAACACCGGCAGCAAGCTGGTGCTGGTCGACACCGGCGCCGGGGGGCTCTTCGGCCCGACGCTCGGCAACCTGCAGGCCAACCTCAAGGCCGCGGGCTACCAGCCCGACCAGGTCGACGACGTGCTCATCACCCACATGCACGGCGACCACGTCGGCGGCCTGGTGCAGGACGGCAAGCTGGTCTTTCCCAACGCCACCATCCACGCCGGGCAGGAAGACGCCGACTTCTGGCTGAACAAGGCCAATCTGGAGAAGGCCTCCGCCGAGATGAAGGGCTTCTTCCAGGGCGCGATGGCCTCGCTCAACCCCTACGTGGAAGCCGGCAAGTTCAAGGGCATGAAGGGCGGCACCGAACTGGCGCCCGGCATCAGGGCCGTGCCCGCCCACGGCCACACGCCCGGTCACAACATCTACGTCGTCGAGTCCAAGGGCCAGAAGCTGGTGCTGTGGGGCGACCTGATGCACGTGGCCGCCGTGCAGTTCGCGCAGCCGCAGATCACCATTTCGTTCGACGTCGACTCCAGGCCCGCAGCGGCCGAGCGCAAGAAGGCGTACGCCGACGCGGCCAAGGGCCGCTACCTGGTCGGCAGCGCGCACCTGCCGTTCCCGGGGCTCGGCCACGTGCGGGCTGAAGGCAAGGGCTACGCCTGGGTGCCGGTGGACTACCAGCAGGTGCGCTGAGCCAGCGATGAAGGTTGAGCGGCGCGGGCCGGTGTTGCGGCGCCCGCGCGCGCGAAGGCGCGCCCTGTAGCAAACTGGCCGGCTGCTTCGCTTTCATCATCCATCGCCCCATGACCCAAGCTCCCCCCGCCCTCGAAGTCCTCCCCCGCGACCTGTCCGCCTACCGCAAGGGCAACGTCGGCGTCGACTACGTGCACCGCTTCGAGTCCGGCAAGCCCGGCCCGCACGTGCTGATCAACGCGCTCACGCACGGCAACGAGATCTGCGGCATGACGGCGGCCACGCACCTGCTCGACAACGACGTGCGTCCCAAGATCGGCACGCTCACCGTGAGCTTCGCCAACGTGGCGGCGTATGAATCCTTCAACGAGTCGCTGCCCTTCGACAGCCGGCAGCTGGTGCACAACCTCAACCGCATCTGGTCGCCCGAATGGCTGGACGGCAAGGAGGACAGCCCCGAGCTGAGCCGCGCGCGCATCCTGCGCCCGGTGGTGGACGCGGCCGACCACATCCTCGACATCCACTCGACCAGCCAGCCCGTCGTGCCCTTCTGGGTGTACCCGGGCTTCGAGCGCAACGCCCGGGTCGCGCAGGCCATCGGCCGCCCCTCGGTGCACCTCGTGATGCCCGACGGCCTGGGCTCCGGCACGCCGCTCATCCAGTACGGCAGCCACGGCGGCCCCGACGGCAAGGGCGTGGCGATGGTGGTCGAATGCGGCCAGCACTTCCTGCGCTCCGCGTCTGATCTCGCCACCGCCGTCACCTACGACTTCCTCGCCTACTTCGGCCTCGTCGACAAGGACCCGGCCACCCCGCCACCCGAGCCGCAACGGCGCTTCCAGCTGCTGCAGACCTACGTCATCAAGTCGCCCGACTTCGCCTTCGTGCGCCCGCTCATCGGCTTCGAGACCTTCGCCAAGGGCGAACTGATCGCGACCAACGGCGACGAGGAGATCCGTGCGCTGTGCGACGACTGCACGATCTTCATGCCCGCCCAGCGTGCGATCGTGGGGCGCGAGGCGGTTTATCTGACCAAGCCGATCTGAGGCCGGTCGGTCGGTCAGCAGATCAGCAGGTGCCGCGGTTTGTCCGCGGTGCTGTAGTCCGCGTGCCAGTAGTGCGGGTCGTCGCAGGGGCTGAAGACGGCCTGGGCGCTGGCGTGGCGGGCGTCGAAGTGCTTGTCGAGCGTGACGTGCACCGAGCCGGGGTCGGGCCAGTCGGTGCCTGCGTCGCAGACCCGGTTGCCTGACGAAACCTCGGCCGCGACGATCGCCTTCAGGGCCGGGTGCAGGCGCTCGTTGAGCAGGGCGAGGATGTCGCGCCGACTGCCGGGGCGGATCGAGGTGGCGAGGCAGGCTTCGGCGAAGGCGGGATCGGCGGCCATCGTTGGAGCGGTTCCGTCTATGTCAGGCCGCAATGAACAACGCCGGGTCCACCATCGCCCGGTTCAGCATCACCGACCAATGCAGGTGCGGCCCCGTCACCCGCCCGGTGGCGCCCACGGCTGCAAGCTGTTCGCCGGTCTTCATCACGTCTCCGACCTTCACGTCGATGCGGCTCAGGTGGCAGTACATGGTCAGCAGGCCGCCGCCATGGTCGAGCCAGACGGTGCCGCCGTTGAAGAAATAGTCTCCCGTGTCGATCACCTTGCCGGGCAGGGGCGCGAGCACCGGCGTGCCGGTGCCGGCCGCGATGTCCATGCCGCTGTGCGGATTGCGCGACTGGCCGTTGAACACGCGGCGCAGGCCGAAGGAGCTGGAGCGGCGGCCGGGAACGGGCACGCGCATCTGCAGGGCGGAGTCGGGGCGCATGTCGGTGAGGGTGGCCATCACGCCGGTGAGGTGGTCGCGCTCCTTGACGTACCGCGCCTCGTCCTCGGGCGAGAGGTCGACGGTGCGCGGGGCCACGGTGAGGCGCTGCTCGCGGTACTGCTTCGGGGCCACGGTGTAGGCGATCAGGCGTTCGGGCTTGCCTTCGGCGCGCACGATGACACTTGCCTCGCCGGGTTCGGTCGCGAGCGGAATGCCGACGAGCGCGGTCCATTCGATGGCGTCGCCCACCACCAGCAGGGGGATGTCGCCCGCGAAGGCCTGCGGCCGCCTGGCCGACGGGCCCAGCGACAGGCGGGCGACGCCGCCGGGCACCTGCGATGCGCGTGGCCATACGCCGGGTGTTGCCGCGGGCTGTTTCTTTGCTGCTGTCGACTTGGTCGCGGCGCCGGCGTGCATCGCGGCGATCAGGCCGATGGTGCCGAGCACGGCGCTGCGGCGGTCGAGGGCGAGATGGGTGAGAGAAGAGGAGGGCGTTTGCTTCATTTGAAGAGAAGGTCGGGAAGTCGGTGGATGGAGGACGCTATCCGCTCCAGGTTCCGGGCGCGAGGCCTTCGAGCGTATGCGGCCCGATCGCGGCGCGGATCAGCCGCAGCGTCGGCAGCCCCACGGCCGCCGTCATGCGCCGCACCTGGCGGTTGCGGCCTTCGCGGATCGCGAGCTCGATCCACGCGGTGGGAATGCTCTTGCGCTCACGGATGGGCGGCTGCCGTTCCCACACCTCGGGCGGCGGGTCGAGCAGCCGGGCGCGCGCCGGGCGGGTGGGGCCGTCGTTGAGCTGCACGCCATTGCGCAGGGCGGCAAGCGCCGCTTCGGTCGGCTCGCCTTCGACCTGCACCCAGTAGATCTTTTCCATCTTGAAGCGCGGATCGGCGATGCGCGCCTGCAGCCTGCCGTCGTCGGTGAGCAGCAGCAGGCCCTCGCTGTCGGCGTCGAGCCGGCCGGCGACGTAGACGCCGGGGATGTCGATGAATTCCTTCAGCCCGCGCCAGCGGCCCTCGGGCGTGAACTGGCTGAGCACGCCATAAGGCTTGTTGAAGCGGATCAGGCGGGAGGAGGACGGCGCAGGCGAAGAACGAGGGGACGAAGGGCTCGGACGATTCATGTGCCGACAGGATAGCCCGGGTCTGTCCTGCAACCTCTGGCGGCCGGCTCGGCTCCAATCGGCCTGTTCATTCGAGACACAGGGAATCCGGTATGACGACGATGCAACGCTCCATCCAACTCGCCTGCGCGGCGATGGCCGGCCTGCTGCTGGCGGCGTGCAACAGCCCGGGCATCCGGGTGGGCGGCGCGCCCGAGGCCAGCGTGAAGAACTGCGTGGCAGCGGCGGCGCGCGAACTGAAGGTGCCGCCGGCCAGCATCGTCGCCGACAAGGGCACGACGCCGCGTGACGGGGTCTACACGATCAACCTGAGGGTCGGGCCGCAGGGGCGTTCGGCCGTCTGCACCACTGACGAGAACAGCGCGGTGATCGGGGTGGTCTACAAGCGGCCCGAGTAACTGCGGGCCTGCTTGCTTACTTGCCCCAGCTGTCCCGCATCCCGGCCGCGCGGTTGAACACCGGCTTGCCGGCGGCGGCGCTGGCCTTCGCGTCGAGCACGAAGTAGCCGTGCCGTTCGAACTGGATGCCGACGCCCGGCTCGGCCTTGGCGAGCGAGGGCTCGACGAAGGCGGAACACACTTCCAGGCTGTTCTTGTTCAGTTCTTCCAGCAGTTCGCCGCTGCCCGGATGTGCTTCGGCAAACAGGCGCTCGTAGAGCCGCACTTCGGCCTGCACCGCGTCGGCGGCGGCCACCCAGGTGATGTTGCCCTTCACCTTGATCGCGTCGGCGCCGGGGGTGCCGCTCTTGGTGTCGGGCACCAGCGTGGCCTGCACCTCGACGAGCTTGCCGCTGGCGTCCTTGGTGCCGCCGGTGCATTCGATGACGTGGCCGTACTTCAGCCGCACCTTGTTGCCGGGGAAGAGGCGGAAGAAGCCCTTGGGCTGCACTTCTTCATAGTCGGTGCGCTCGATCCAGACTTCGCGGCCGAGCTTGAACTCGCGCTGGCCCATCTCGGGGTGGTGCGGGTGCACCGGGGCCGAGCAGTTGTCGAGCGCATCGTCACCGCCCATCAGTTCGCCCCAGTTGGTGATGACCAGCTTGACCGGGTCGAGCACGGCCATGGCGCGCGGGGCGACGGGGTCGAGGGTGTCGCGCAGCGCGGCCTCGAGGCTGGCGTAGTCGATCCAGCCGCCCGACTTGGTGGTGCCGCTGCGTTCGCAGAACAGGCGCAGCGCCTCGGGCGTGTAGCCGCGGCGGCGCAGGCCGGCGATGGTGGGCATGCGCGGGTCGTCCCAGCCGTCGACGTACTTCTCCTCGACCAACTGGCGCAGCTTGCGCTTGCTGGTGAGCACGTGGGTCACGTTCAGGCGCGCGAATTCGTACTGGCGCGGGTGCGGGCTGGCGATGAGGCCGCCTTCGGCGAGGCGGTCGAGCAGCCAGTCGTAGAAGGGGCGCTGGTCTTCGAATTCCAGCGTGCAGATGCTGTGGGTGATCTGCTCGAGCGCGTCCTCGATGGGGTGCGCGTACGTGTACATCGGGTAGATGCACCACTTGTCGCCGGTGTTGTGGTGGTGGGCACGGCGCACGCGGTACAGCGCGGGGTCGCGCATGTTGATGTTGGTGCTGGCCATGTCGATCTTCGCGCGCAGGATGGCGGCGCCATCGGCCACCTGGCCGTCGCGCATGGCACGGAAGCGCGCGAGGTTCTCCTCGGGCGTACGGGTGCGGAAGGGGCTGTCGGTGCCGGGCGTGTTGAAGTCGCCGCGGTTCGCGCGCACTTCCTCTGCCGTTTGCTCGTCGACGTAAGCGAGGCCGGCGCCGATCAGGTATTCGGCGGCCTCGTACATGAAGTCGAAGTAGTCGCTCGCAAAGTACTCGTGCGGCTGCAGGGTGCCGGGGGCGCTGGGGCGGTCGGCCAGGTAGGTTTCGTAGCCCAGCCACTTCACCGCGTCGCGGATGGAATCGACGTATTCCTGGTCTTCCTTCTCGGGGTTGGTGTCGTCGAAGCGCAGGTGGCTCACGCCGCCGTATTCCTTGGCCAGCTCGAAGTTGAGCCAGATGCTCTTGGCGTGGCCGATGTGCAGGTAGCCGTTGGGCTCGGGCGGAAAACGCATGCGCACCTTGGCCGGATCGGCCATGCCCTGCGCATGATGGGCGGCGTTGCCGGGCGATCCGCCCCACTTGCGGCCAGAATAGGCACCCTGCGCGAGGTCGTTCTCAATCACATGGCGCAGGAAATTGCTTGGTGCAGCTGTCGTCTTGGTGCCGCTTTTGTCGGTCGGGGAGGTCATCGCGGCATTTTAGGGTGCACCCCCTATGGGTTACCTTTGGCAACGTTCTTCACATTGGCCGGTGCACCCCGTTTGCATTTGCCGCGTTCAATACACCACATGGGCGGTCCGGGTCCGGACTGTCCAGCCAAACAAGGAGAGCAGGATCATGAGCTTCACACGTTCAACCTTTTTCAAGTGGGCCGCCGCGGGCGTCGTGGCAGCCGGTGCATTGTTTGCCGCCACCTCGGCTAGCGCCCGCAGTGATGTGAGCTGGTCGATCGGCGTCGGCGTCCCCGGCGTGGCCGTGGGCGTTGGCAGCCCGGCCTACTACCCGGCCCCGGTCTACGTGCCGCCGGCCCCCGTCTACTATGCGCCGCCGCCCCCGGTTTACTACCGCCCGCCGCCGGTCTACTACCGTCCGGCCCCCGTTTACTACGGCCCGCCGGCCTATTACGGCCCGCGCTACTACGGTCGTGGCTACTACCGCGGACATGGCCACTGGCGCTAAAAAGCCACGGCAATCGTGACTGAATGAAAAAAGCCGGCCCCGAAAGGGCCGGCTTTTTCTTTGGGCGCTCGCCCGGCCGATTTCACATCGCGCGAAAAAGATGGGCGTAGAGCCGGCTGACCGGAATCTTCTCGGCCCGCCCGCGCAGCATCAGGTGCAGCTTGCCGGCCTCGTCGCGGTGCACCGACTCGATGGCCGAACTGCGCACCACCACCGCCCGGTGCACCTGCCAGAAGGTGTCGGCGTCGAGCTGGGGCAGCAACTGCTTCAGCGGCGTGCGGATCAGGTATTCGTGCGTGGCGGTCAGCACGCGCAGGTATTTGTCGGCCGCCTCGAAATAAAGCACTTCGTCGATGGGCACCATGCGCACGGTGCTGCCGCCGGCGTCGCTGGCGGCGATCATGCGCAGCGGGGCGGGCGTGGCCGTGGCGGCTCCTGCGCCGGCGGCGCCCAGCACCTGGCGCCATTGGGCGAGCGTCTGTTCCAGCGCCGCATCCGCCAGCGCGGCCGTGGCCGCCGGCTGCCTTGCGGCCAGCGCCTGTTGCAGGCGGCCCACGGTCTTGCGCAGGCGGTCGGGCTGCACCGGCTTGAGCACGTAGTCGATGGCCTGCGCCTCGAAGGCGCGGGCGGCGTATTCGTCGTAGGCCGTCACGAACACCAGCTGGGGCATGGGCGCTTCGTCGGCGGGCCAGCAGTCGGCCAGTTCGGCGGCGGCGCCCAGGCCATCGAGCCCGGGCATGCGGATGTCGAAGAAAAGCACCTGCGGCAGCAAGCGCAACGCCTCGCGCACGGCGCTGCGGCCGTCGCCCGCGGTGGCGACGATCTGCAGTTCGGGCCATGCCGCGGCCAGTTCGGCCTTGAGGGCCTGGGCCAGAAGGGGCTCGTCCTCGGCGATGAGGGCGGTGGGGGATGCAGTGGTCATCTTGTCGTTGTTTTCGTGTTGCATTCAGGCGGGTGCCGGAAAGCTCAGCGTGGCGAGGGTGCCGCCCGAAGGCGAGGGCGCCAGGTGCATGCCGCCGCGCTCGCCGTACACCGTGGCCAGCCGCTCGCGCACCTGCTCCAGGCCGAAGCCGCTGCCCTGCGACGGCGGTGCCGCGCCGAGGCCCACGCCGGTGTCGCTCACCTCGATCACCAGCAGGCCGCCTTCTTCTTGCCGGCGCGCACGCACGACGATCTCGCCGCCTTCCACCTTCGGCTCCAGCCCGTGGCGGATGCTGTTCTCCACCAGTGGCTGCAGCAGCAGCGGCGGCACCGGCGTATCGCGCAGATCCTGCGGCAGGTCGAGCGTGTAGCGCAGCCGGTCGCCCATGCGCACCGACATCAGCTCCAGGTAATCGCCCAGCCGCTCGAACTCGGCCGCCAGCGGATGCGAGAGCGCGCGCGAGCCGCTGAGCGTCATGCGCAGGTAGCTGTTGAGGCGGTCGAGCATGGCCACGGCGCGGGGCGGGTCGACGGTGATCAGCACGCGCAGGTTGGCCAGCGTGTTGAAGAGCATGTGCGGCTCCAGCTGCGTCTCCAGCAGCTTCAGCCGTGCCTCGGTGGCATTGCGCTGCGCCAGCTCGATCTGGCTCTGCATGTGCTTGCTCTTGCCGAGGCTGTAGAAGAAGAAGCACATGCCGACGGTCGCGATGATGGTGATCGTGACGCCGGTCGCCAGCTTGTGGCCCTTGAAGTCGAGGAAGTCGTACCGGGGCGCGCCGAACACGGCGTCGCCGATGAGATTGCCCATGAAGAAACCGACGGCCACGCCCAGCGCGATCAGCATGAAGCCCCAGGGCCAGTTCGGCCAGTGGGTTTCACTGGCCCCGCTGAGCAGGAGCCGCCCCGTGTCGATGAACAGCCAGCTGATCATCCCGATGGCCAGCGAATAGACCAGATGGCCGGCCCAGTTCTCGCCCCCCGTGATGGTCATCGCGATGGCGATGAGGCAGCAGAAGACGGCGGTGATCAGGCCATGCCGCAGCATGTCCCGGATGTTTTCCGCGCGGAAGCGGTGCAGCGGCGTCGTGGAACTCATCCGCGGTCCTGGCCCCCCAGCGCGCGGCGCTCGCGTTCGACCAGCCGGTCGTAGAAGCCGCCGCCCGGTGCGATGAACCAGACCACCGCCCCATGGATCAGGAGCCCCAGCCCCCAGCCCATGAGCGGATACATCGCCCAGCTGCGGCCGTTGGCGGCCGAGATGGTGACCAGCCCCAGGTTGACCAGCACATAGACGAAGGCGTGGATGTACCAGCCCATCTTGGCGCCGGCGCGGCGGCGGGCGAGGCGCTCGACGTCGCAGCGGGAGGAATCGGAGGACGATGCGTAGGAAGTCATGACAGCTCCTTGTATTGGACAGGAATGAAATCGGTGGTCGCCACGGCAGGCTGCGGCGCCGCCTGCAGGACCGCGCGCTGGCGCAGCTCCTCGGTGGTGTCGCCGGGGCCCTCGGGCTTCCAGCCGGGCGGCTTCACGAGGTAGCCGACGAAGGCGCGCACCGAGCGGGCCGAGGCGAGGTCGCGAAAGAGCGCGCGCCACTGGCCGAACTCGATCTCCAGGATGTTGTGCGTGGTGACCGGGTTGACGAGGCCGTAGCGGCAGGGCACGTCGGCGCGCTCCGGGATGTAGGTGCCGAACAGGCGGTCGAACACGATCAGCACGCCGCCGTAGTTGCCGTCCAGGTATTCCAGGTTCGAGGCATGGTGCACGCGGTGGGCCGAGGGGGTGTTGAGCACCCATTCGAGCGGGCCCAGGCGCGGGATCCAGGTCGCGTGGATCCAGAACTGGTACAGCAGGTTCAGCGTGAGCATCAGCAGGATCACCCGCGGCGGCATGCCCAGCAGCGGCGCCAGCATGAAGAAGGCCAGGGTGCCGGTAAGACGGCCGGTCCAGCCGAAGCGGTAGGCGGCCGACAGGTTCAGCTGGTTCGGCGAATGGTGGATGGCATGGGTGCACCAGAACCAGCGCACGCGGTGCGCGGCGCGGTGGTACCAGTAGTAGCAGAACTCCTGGCCGATGAAGCAGGCGGCCCAGCCGGTCCAGTGGTCCATCGGCAGGGTGAAGAGGCGGTGGGCGTAGAACCAGTCCATCGCGCCGGTCCAGAAGGCCAGGGGCAGCAGCCAGCGCAGGGGGTATTCGCGCACCAGGAAGTCGAACACCGAGACGCCGGCGGCCTTCCAGTCGTAGCTGCGCCAGCCGTTGCGCCACGAAAGCACCAGGGCCTCGGCGATGGAGGCGACGAGCACCACCGTGACGGAAACCTTGAGGATCAGCAGGAGCGCGTTCATGGCGGCGTTTCTTCTTCTGGAAGTGGTGGCCCGGGAATATTAGGCGGCGCGGGCGGCGGCGGCCATAGCGTCAGTGCGGATGGCCAGCTTCCACAGGCGCGCGGCGCGGGCCGCGAACACACCGGTGAACGCGCCGTACAGCACGGGAACCACGAGTGCGAGGGTGGGCTGGTGGCGCAGCTCGGGGTGCATGGCCAGGGCGGCGCCGACCACGTACTTGGTCAGGAAGATGCCCATCATGAGCATCAGCGGCACCGGGCTGCCGGCCACGTCGAACTGGCGGGTGGCCGCGTCGTAGCGGGTGGCGGCGTGCAGCGGGCGCTGCAGCACCAGGGCGGCCATCACGGCAGCGGCGGCGGCCCAGCCCAGCAGGGCGCCGAAGGAGTCGCCGAAGACCGAGGCCACGCCGTACAGCGACAGGCCGCCCATGGCGACGGGCATCAGCGTGACGCGGGTCAGGCTCACCTGGTTGGCCAGCAGTTGCCGGGCGCCGAGCCACAGCAGCAGGAAGAAGACGGCGAACACCCACTTGGGCGTGTGAAGGATGATCTGCATCAGCATGGCGGCACTCCGTTGAAGGTGAAAGGTGAAGAAAAGCTGAAAAGGCGGCACAAGGGAATCGATGGGGTGGACTGTGCCGGCGGCCCCCCATGCCCGCCATCGCCGTGCGACGGAATGCGCGCAGGCGGCGCCAATTGCAGCCGGGCGGCGCGAATTGCGGGGTTTCGCGGCAATTCGGGGAGGCTTCGAGGAGGCTCCGACGGGGCGCCAGCCAGCTTTACCGCCGCTTTACGGCCCAGCAAAGAGCCGGACTACCATCCGCGCTGTACTACGCTGGTCCGCACCTCTGCACCTTTCGCACGCACCGTCCATGGAACAAGAAAAACCAACCGAGCCTCTGCCTTCCACCGTGTCTCCCACGCATCCGACGGTACGCAGACGCCGTTGGATGGGCAGCCTGCTGGCCCTGCTGCTGCTGGCGGTGCTGGGCGGCGGCGCCTGGTATCTGGTCCAGCGCTCGAAGATGCCGGTTGCCGGCCCTGGTGCGGGCCCCGGCGCCGGGCGGCAGGGCGGGCCCGGAGGCCCGGGCGGGCCGGGGGGGCGTGGTGGCGGTGGCGGCGCGGCCTC
Source organism: Variovorax sp. 350MFTsu5.1 (assembly GCF_048302515.1). Classification (NCBI taxonomy): domain Bacteria; kingdom Pseudomonadati; phylum Pseudomonadota; class Betaproteobacteria; order Burkholderiales; family Comamonadaceae; genus Variovorax; species Variovorax sp. 350MFTsu5.1. The sequence continues at coordinate 2,421,945 of NZ_CP157620.1, forward strand.
CAGCACGGTCGGCATCGCGACCGCCCGGCAGGCCGACATCCCCGTGCAGCTCGAGGCGCTGGGCACCGTCACGCCGCTGGCCAACGTGATCGTCCAGCCGCAGGTGTCGGGCGTGCTCACGGCGGTGCTCTTCCAGGAAGGGCAGATGGTCAAGAAGGGCGACGTGCTCGCCACCATCGATCCGCAACCGTTCCAGAACACCCTGGCGCAGGCCACCGGCGCCCGCCAGCGCGACGAGGCGCAGCTCGCGGCGGCGCGCGTCACGCTGCAGCGCTACCAGACCCTGCTGGGCCAGGACTCGATCGCCCGGCAGGACGTGGACACCCAGGCCGCGCTGGTCAAGCAGCTCGAAGGCACGGTGGCCATCGACCGCGCCAACGAGAACACCGCCAAGCTCAATCTCGCCTGGAGCCGCATCACCGCGCCGGTGAGCGGGCGCATCGGCCTGCGGCCGGTGGACGCGGGCAACTACATCTCCACCGGCACCACCAACGGCGTCGCCACCATCACTCAGATCGCGCCGATCGACGTCGAATTCGCCATCCCGCAGGACCGCGTGCCCGAGGTGCAGGAGCGCCTGGCCCAGGGCGCCAAGCTCGACGCCACCGCCTTCGACCGCACCCGCACGCGCCGGCTGGCGAACGGCACTTTCTCCACGCTGGACAACCTGGTCGACACCGCCACCGGCACCGTCAAGGCCAAGGCCCGCTTCACCAACGCCGACAACGCGCTGTTCCCGAACCAGTTCGTCAACCTGCGGCTGCTGCTGCGCACCGTGAGCAGCGCCGTGGTGGTGCCCGTTACCGCGCTGCGCCACGGCCCCAACGGCGACTACGTGTACGTGCTGAACGAGGACAACACCGTGTCGCAGCGGCCGGTGACGCGCGGCGAATCCAGCGTGGACAACGTCGCGATCATGTCGGGCCTGAAGGCCGGCGAGCAGGTCGTGACCGAAGGCGGCGACCGCCTGAAGGACGGCGCGCGGGTGCAGACCCAGGCCGACCGTCCGGCCGGCGCGGCGTCGGCACCGGCAGGCGGTACGCATCGCGGCCGCCGCCAGGGTAGTGGCGCAGGTGCCGGCGGGCCCGGTGCGCCCAGGGGCGGTGAAACCGCTCCGGCTGCTGCTGCCCCCACAGCCCCTGCAGCCCCGGCCGCATCCCCGGCGCCCTCGGCCGAATCGGCCCCTGCTGCCCCTGCAACCCCCGCCAAGCTCCCTACCGCCGAGCAGCGCCAGCGCATGCTCGACTCCGCCAAGGACAACCCCGAGCAGCTGGAACGCCGCAAGCGTTTCCTCGAGGCGCTGGACCGCGGCGACCCGGCCGCGCTGGAACGCTGGCAGCGCATGTCCGAAGGCCGCGGCGGCGAAGGCGCGCAGGGCAGGCGCGGCAACCAATGACGAGCGGTCCTTGCAGTAGCAGTAGTAGCAGCAGCACGGAGGCCCCACGTTGAGCCCGTCACGTCCGTTCATCCTCCGGCCGGTGGCGACTTCGCTGCTGATGGTCGCCATCGTGCTGGCCGGCCTGGTGGCGTTCCGCTTCCTGCCGCTGTCGGCGCTGCCGCAGGTCGACTACCCGACCATCCAGGTCCAGACGCTCTACCCCGGGGCCAGCCCCGAGGTGATGAGCAACACCGTCACCGCGCCGCTGGAGCGCCAGTTCGGCCAGATGTCGGGGCTCGACCGCATGAGCTCGACCAGCGCCGCGGGCGTGTCGATCATCACGCTGCAGTTCTCGCTGGGCCAGACGCTGGACGTGGCCGAGCAGGAGGTGCAGGCCGCCATCAACGCCGGCGGCTCGCTGCTGCCGGCCGACCTGCCGGCGCCGCCGGTGTACGCCAAGGTCAACCCGGCCGACGCGCCGGTGCTCACGCTCTCAATCACCTCCGACACGCTGCCGCTCACCGACGTGCAGAACCTGGTCAACACCCGGCTCGCTCAGAAGATCAGCCAAGTCTCGGGCGTGGGGCTGGTGTCGCTCAGCGGCGGGCAGCGCCCTGCGATGCGCATCCAGGCCAACACCCAGGCCCTGGCGGCCAACGGCATCGGGCTGGACACGCTGCGCACGGCCATCTCGGCGGCCAACTCCAACGGCGCCAAGGGCAGCTTCGACGGACCGAAGCGCGCCTACACGATCAATTCGAACGACCAGCTGATGACGGTCGACGACTACAAGAACCTGATCGTCTCGTACAAGAACGGCGCGCCGATCCGCATGGTCGACGTGGCGCAGGTGGTCAGCAGCGCCGAGAACAACCAGCTCGCCGCCTGGGCCGGCAACAAGGCCGACGGCACCAACAAGCTGTCGCCCGCGATCATCATGAACGTGCAGCGCCAACCCGGCGCCAACGTGATCGCCACCGTCGACGCCATCAAGAAGCAGCTGCCCGAACTGCAGGCCGGCCTGCCCGCCGGGCTGAAGATCGAGGTGCTCAGCGACCGCACGGCCGGTATCCGCGCCTCGGTTCAGCACGTCGAGATGGAGCTGGTACTGGCCGTGGTGCTCGTGGTGCTGGTGATCTTCGCCTTCCTGGGCAGCCTGCGCGCCACCGTCATCGCCAGCATCGCGGTGCCGATCTCGCTGATCGGCACCTTCGGGCTGATGTACCTGCTGGGCTACAGCCTGAACAACCTGAGCCTGATGGCGCTGACCATCGCCACCGGCTTCGTGGTGGACGACGCGATCGTGATGATCGAGAACATCGCGCGCTACATCGAGGAAGGCGAGAAGCCCCTGCAGGCCGCGTTCAAGGGCGCCACGCAGATCGGTTTCACCATCATCTCGCTGACGGTGTCGCTCATTGCGGTGCTGATCCCGCTGCTCTTCATGGGCGACGTGGTCGGCCGCCTGTTCCGCGAGTTCGCGGTGACGCTGGCCATCACCATCCTGATCTCCGCGGTCGTCTCCCTCACGCTGGTGCCGATGATGTCGGCGCGCTGGCTCAAGCACGAGGAAAAGAAGCAGGTCTCCGACAAGGGCTTCGGCGCACGCGCCCAGCGCTTCTTCAGCGGCGTGATGGTGCGCTACGACCGCTCGCTGCACTGGGTGATCGAGCACCAGGCACTCACGCTGCTGGTGGCGCTGCTGACCATGGTGCTGACGGTGCTGCTCTACCTCACCATCCCCAAGGGCCTGTTTCCCACGCAGGACACCGGCCAGCTGCAGGCCCGCGTGCAGGCCGCGCAGGACGTCTCGTTCGATCGCATGTCGCAGCTTCAGCTGCAGGCGGCGCAGGCCATCCTCGAAGACCCGGCGGTCGAGAACCTCAGCTCCTTCGTCGGCGTCGATGCCGCCAACAACACCATGCTTCACACCGGCAGCATGCTCATCAACCTCGCGAAGGACCGCGACAGCCAGCAGGTCGTGATGGACCGCCTGCGCGAGCGCGTGCGGCAGGTGGCGGGCGTCACGCTGTACCTGCAGCCCACGCAGGACCTGACCATCGACGCCGAGACCGGCCCGACCGAATACCGCATGTCGCTCGAGGGCGTGGACAGCGCCGCCATCACCGAGTGGATGAAGAAGCTCGTTGCGAAGCTGCAGGAATCGGACAAGGTGCGCAACGTGAGCAGCGACGCCGGCGCCCAGGGTCTGGCGGCTTTCGTGAACGTGAACCGCGACACGGCTGCGCGGCTGTCGATCACCGCGAGCACCGTGGACGACGCGCTCTACAGCGCCTTCGGCCAGCGCATCGTCTCGACCATCTTCACCGAGACCAACCAGTACCGCGTGATCCTCGAGGCCCAGCCCGGCATGGTGAACACGCCGCAGACGCTGGGGCAGCTGAGCCTGATCGCCGGTTCAGGCACCGCGACGCCGCTGTCGGCCATTGCGCAGATCAGCGAGCAGCAGGCGCCGCTGCAGATCACTCACGTGGCGCAGTATCCGGCGAGCACGCTGAACTTCGACACCGCGCCCGGTGTTTCGCTCGGGGCTTCGGTCGATGCGATTCGCGCGGCGGCGAAGGAAATCGGGCTGCCGAGCAGCGTGACGATGACCTTCCTTGGGGCTTCAGGGGCTTACGAGAAATCGTTGTCTAACCAGCTGTGGCTGATTCTTGCCGCCGTGGTGTGCGTGTACATCGTGCTGGGGGTGCTGTACGAGAGTTACGTGCATCCGCTGACCATCCTGTCCACGCTGCCTTCGGCCGGGGTGGGCGCGCTGCTGGCGCTGATGATCACGGGCAACGACCTGGGGGTGATCGGGATCATCGGGATCATCCTGCTGATCGGCATCGTGAAGAAGAACGCGATCATGATGATCGACTTTGCGATCGATGCGGAGCGGACACAGGGGAAGTCTCCTCGGGAAGCGATTCACCAGGCTGCCTTGTTGCGGTTTCGGCCTATCTTGATGACTACGTTGGCGGCTTTGTTTGCTGCTGTGCCGTTGATGTTGAGTTTTGGGGATGGGGCTGAGTTGCGGCGGCCTCTTGGGTTGGCGATTTTTGGGGGGTTGATCGTCAGTCAGTTGCTTACTTTGTTCACTACGCCTGTTATTTATCTGGCGTTTGATCGACTGGGTGGGGGGAGTGCTCGGAGGGTTGAGATTGAGGAGGAGGCGGTTTGACTTTGCTTGCCTCTGGTTGTTTTGCTTCCCGAGGCCGGGTCTCGGCCCGGCGGCCGACCTACTTTTCTTTGCTTCGCCAAAGAAAAGTAGGCAAAAGAAAGGCGACCCTACTGTCTGCGTCCCTTCGCTTCGCTACGGGCAACCTGCGGTGCTCGGCGCAGGAGGGGGTCCGCAGAACTCGCTTCGCTCAAACAGCTGCGGCCCTGATCCCTCCTGCGCCTGCGCTCCTCGGCACAGCCAGAAGGGAGCGATCCGCGCCATCGCTTCGCTCGGCTTCTGAACAGACTCCTCGGGCCTTCGCTTTGCTCGGCGGTGCCTTTCGTTCCCATGGCCTGAGCAATCCCAACGGCCCATTCCAAGCCCAGCAGGCGCAAAGCGCCTGCTGGGCACCCGCAGCCGAGCGCAGCGATGGCCCGCGTGTCCCCAATCCCCTCTGGCTGCGCCGAGGAGCGCAGCGTTTCGCGGATCAGGGCTCGCCCTTGTCTGAGCGAAGCGAGTTTGGGCGAGACCCCGCGAAACGCGAGCACCGCAGGTTGCCCCGTAGCGCAGCGAAGGGGTCGCAGACAGTGGGGTCGCCTTTCTTTTGCCTACTTTTCTTTGGCGAAGCAAAGAAAAGTAGGTCGGCCGCCGGGCCGAGACCCGGCCTCCGCCCTCCGCAAGGAGAGCAGCGATGAACCTATCCCTACCGTTCGTCCGCCGCCCCATAGGCACAGTGCTTCTGACCATAGGCGTAGCCCTGGCCGGCATAGCAGCCTTCTTCGTCCTCCCAGTCTCCCCCCTCCCGCAGGTCGACTACCCCGTCATCTCGGTAAGAGCCTCGATCCCCGGAGCGAGCCCGGAGACGATGGCCACCAGCGTAGCCACCCCGCTGGAGCGCCACCTCGGAACAATCGCAGGCGTCAACGAAATGACGTCGACGAGCTCGGTCGGCTCGACCCGCGTCACGCTGCAGTTCGACCTCAGCCGCAACATCGACGGCGCGGCCCGCGAGGTGCAGGCCGCCATCAACGCGAGCCGCATCGACCTGCCCGCCACGCTGCGCAGCAACCCGACCTACCGCAAGGCCAACCCGGCGGCGTCTCCGGTGATCATCCTGGCGCTCACGTCGAAGACCAAGACGCCGGGCCAGATCTACGACGCGGTGTCGAACATCGTGAGCCAGCGTCTGTCGCAGGTCGATGGCGTCGGCGACGTGGAGATCGGCGGGGGCTCGCTGCCCGCGGTGCGCATCGAGCTGCTGCCGTTCGCGCTCAACCGCTACGGCATCAGCACCGAGGACGTGCGCGCCGCCATCCAGGCTTCCAACGCCAACCGGCCCAAGGGCATGGTGCAGGGCGAGGGGCGCAAGCTGCAGATCTACACGCAGACGCCGGCGCTGCGCGCGAGCGACTACGCGTCGATGGTGATCGCCTGGCGCAACGGCGCGGCGGTGCGGCTGCAGGACGTGGCGGAGGTGGTCGACGGTGTGGAGGACACGCGCACGCTGGGTCTCTTCAACGGCGAGCCGGCGATCATCGTGCTGATCACGCGGCAGCCCTCGGCCAACATCATCGAGACGGTCGACAGCGTGCGTGCGCTGTTGCCCGAACTGCAGGCGCAACTGCCACCCGACGTGACGCTGCAGGTGGCTTCGGACAGCACCAATTCCATCCGCGGCTCGCTGCGCGAGGTGGAGCTGACGCTGGTCATCTCGGTCATTCTGGTGGTGCTGGTGGTGAGCCTGTTCCTGCGCAGCGTGCGAGCGACGATCGTGCCAGCCGTGGCGACGGTGGCGGCGCTGCTGGGCACCTTCGGGGTGATGTACCTGCTGGGCTTCAGCCTCAACAACCTGAGCCTGATGGCGCTCACGGTGGCCACCGGCTTCGTGGTGGACGACGCCATCGTGGTGCTGGAGAACACGAGCCGGCACATCGAGTCGGGCATGACGCGCATGAAGGCGGCGTTGCTGGGCGCGAAGGAGGTGGGTTTCACCGTGCTGTCGATCAGCGTGTCGCTGGTGGCGGTGTTCATCCCGCTGCTGTTCATGGGCGGGCAGGTGGGGCGGCTGTTCCGCGAGTTCGCGGTGACGCTGTCGGCGGCGGTGCTGATCTCGCTGGTGATCTCGCTGACCACCACGCCGATGATGTGCGCCTGGATGCTCAAGCCCGGCGGCGAGCACGACAAAAACAAGCCGCAGGGCAGGCTGGGCCGCATCGCCGCGCGCAGCTACGACTGGATGCTCAAGCGCTACGAGAGCAGCCTCGACTGGGCTCTGGACAGCAAGGCGCTGGTGATGCTGATCCTGGTGGCGGTGGTCGGGCTGAACGTGTACCTGTTCAGCGCGGCGCCCAAGGGCTTCTTCCCGCAGCAGGACAGCGGCCAGCTCAACGGCGGCCTGCGGGCCGACCAGAGCATCTCTTCGCAGGCGCTCGGCGAGAAGCTGAGGCAGGTGGTCGACATCATCCGCAAGGACGAGGCGGTCGACACCGTGGTGGGCTTCACCGGCGCGGGCCGGGCAGGGGGCGGCTTCATGTTCGTCAACCTGAAGCCGGCGAACCAGCGCAAGGACAGCGGCCTCGCGGTCATCGCGCGGCTGCGCCCGCAGCTCAACCAGGTGACCGGCCTGCGCGTGTTCCTGGGCACGGTGCAGGACGTGCGCTCGGGCGGCCGGGCAAGCAACTCGACCTACCAGTACACGCTCAAGAGCGACAACGTCGCAGACCTGCGCACCTGGGCCGTGAAGCTGGCCGACGAGCTCAAGCTGCAGCCGGTGCTGACCGACATCGACACCGACCAGGACCAGAACGGCGTGGAAACGGTGGCCAAGGTCGACCCCGACAGCGCGCGCCGGCTGGGCCTGACATCCACGGCCATCGACAACGCGCTCTACAACGCCTTCGGCCAGCGGCAGGTGGCCACCATCTACACCGAGCTGAACCAGTACCACGTGGTGATGGAATGGGCGCAGCGCTACACGCGCAGCCCGAACTCGCTGAGCGACGTTTACGTGCCGGCCACCAGGACGTCGGTGGTGGGCGGGCAGACCGTGACCACGCAGGTGGCGGCGAGCAGCACGTCGACGGGGTCTTCGTCTTCTTCCTCGTCGAGTTCCTCGTCTTCCTCCTCGTCCTCGTCCGCCGCAGCCGCGGCCACCGTGCCGGTGTCGGCCAACGCGGCGCTGCGCAACGCATCGACGGGCAACGTGCTGAGCAACACGGCCACCGCGCTCGTGCCGCTGTCGGCGGTCGCGAAGTTCGAGGAGCAGTCGGTGGCCACCTCGGTGAGCCACGAAGACGGCGAGCTGGCCACGACCATCTCGTTCAACCTCGCCGAGGGCGCCAACCTGGGCGACGCGCGCGAGGCCATCGCCAAGGCCGAGGCCAACATCGCCATGCCAACCAACGTGCGCGGTGCGTTCGCGGGCACGGCGGCGAGCGCGCAGCAGTCGCAGGGCCAGCAGGCGATTCTGATCCTGGCGGCGCTGATCGTGATCTACATCGTGCTGGGCATCCTGTACGAGAGCCTGGTGCATCCGATCACGGTGCTGTCGACGCTGCCTTCGGCGGGCGTGGGCGCGGTGCTGGCGCTGCTGATGTTCCGCATGGAGTTTTCCATCATCGCGCTGATCGGCGTGTTCCTGCTGATCGGCATCGTGAAGAAGAACGCCATCCTGATCATCGACTTCGCGCTCGAGGCCGAGCGCTCGCGCGGGCTCACGCCGCTGGAGGCGGTGCGCGAGGCGTGCCTGCTGCGCTTCCGTCCGATCCTGATGACGACCATGGCGGCCGCGCTCGGCGCGCTGCCGCTGGCCATCGGCTTCGGGGAGGGCGCCGAGCTGCGCCGGCCGCTGGGCGTGGCCATCATCGGCGGGCTGATCGCGAGCCAGCTGCTGACCCTGCTGACGACGCCGGTGGTCTACCTGCTGCTCGACAAGCTGCGCCGCCGCAGCGCCAACGAACACGAGCTCAGCCGTGTGACGGCCGCCTGAGCGAGAAACGACAACGACATGAACGCACTGTTTACTTCCACTTCCCGCTTTTCGTTTTCGGCGCTCGCGCTGGCCGCCATGCTCGCGGGCTGCGCGGTCGGCCCGCGCTACGAGCAGCCGGCCACCGCCGCGTCGGCCAACTGGAAGGAGCAGAAGGCCGCCGAAGGCTGGCTGCCCGCGGCGCCGGCCGACGCGCTCGACCGCGGCGAATGGTGGAAGCTCTTCGGCGACGCCACGCTCGACGACCTGGCCGGCCGCGTGCAGGTGTCGAACCAGAACATCGCCGCCGCGGTGGCCAACTACACGCAGGCCCAGGCGCTGGTGCGCGGCGAGCGCGCGGCGCTGTTCCCGTCGGTGTCGCTCGACGGCAGCGGCAGGCGCTCGGGCACGGTGGGTGGCAGCAGCACATCGAGCCCGTCGAACAGCTTCTCGGCATCGTTGGGCGCGAGCTGGACGCCCGACGTCTGGGGCCGGCTGCGCGAGGCGGTGAGCAGCGCGCAGGCCAACGCGCAGGCCAGCGAGGCCGACCTGGCCGCGGCGCGGCTGTCGGCCATCGGCGACCTGGCGACCAACTATTTCTCGCTGCGCGAGGCCGATGCGGAGATCGTGCTGCTCGACGAGACCATCCAGGGCTACCAGCGCGCCTTCGACATCACCAGCAATCGCTATGCCGCCGGCATCGCCGCGCAGACCGACGTGCTGCAGGCGCAGACGCAGCTGGTGAATGCCAAGGCCGAGCGCGTGGGCCTGCAGCGCACGCGCGCCACCTACGAGCATGCCATCGCGGCGCTGATCGGCGTGGCGCCGGCCGACTTCAGCCTGCCCGCCGCGCAATGGACGCCCACGGTGCCCGGCGTGCCGCTGGGCGTGCCCTCGACGCTGCTGCAGCGCCGTCCCGACATCGCGGCGGCCGAACGCTCGGTGGCGGCGGCCAATGCGCAGATCGGCATTGCGCGCGCGGCGTACTTCCCGAACATCAGCCTCACGGCGTCGGTCGGCAGCAGCAACGTCAGCCGCGTGAAGGACCTGTTCAGCTCGTCCAACACGCTGTGGGGGCTGGGGCTGTCGGTTGCGCAGGTGGTGTTCGACGCAGGCGCGATCGCGGCCAATGTCGATTCGGCGAAGGCGGGCTACGAATCCAGCGTGGCGCGATATCGCCAGACCGTGCTCACGGCCTTCCAGGCGGTGGAAGACCAGCTCACCGCGAGTGCGACGCTCGCGCAGCAGGAGGGCCTGCGCCGCGAGGCCTCGGCGGCGGCGGACAAGACCGAGCAGCAGCTGCTCAACCGCTACCGCGCGGGGCAGGTCAGCTACACCGACGTGGTCACGGCACAGGCCGCCGCACTCAGCGCGCGACGCACGCTGGTGCAACTGCAGGTCAACCGCCAGACCACGGCCATCGCGTTGATCCAGGCGATGGGCGGTGGCTGGCAGGCCGGGTGGATGGACGGCGCCGCGCAGGCGCAGCCCGCCACATCGCCTGCCACGCGGTAAGCGCGGCGAGCGCCGGTACCTGACCGGCGCGGGCGGTCGTCAATGCGCCGGGCGGTCCATGGTGTGACCCAGGTAGTCCTTGTCGGTCACGAGAACCCACAGCGCCAGCACCAGGATCACCGCGGCCACTAGCACCGCGTTGACCATCGCCGTCTCGTTGCTGCGGAACCCGAGCAACCAGGGCGACACCGCGAGACAGGCTGCCAGCGCGACCTCGGTCCATTCTTCCCACTGTCGGGGCACTAAGGTCGCACCCAGCGCCACCGCGCCGAGCACGATGCCGATCGCCACCATCGTCCACATGGCGGCCGTCATGCCCGAAAAGCCCAGGACCCAGGGCGAGACGATCAGCCAGGCGCCGGCGGCGGCGTTGACGGGGTCTTGCCAATGCTTCACTTGCTTCATGGTCATTACCTCCTGTCGCGACAAGGCGCCGCGACAGTTTTTTGACCCATGGCGCGGGGAAGGGGTTCCTGCCGGCGAGGCGCCGCGCCTAGAGTGGCAACTCCAATGTTTCCCACTTGCGCGGCACGGTCACCTGGCGGCGGAGGTCGTCGGTCGTCGCCTGGGAGCCCCGGACGGGAATACGCCATGGTTGCCAGCATCCGGATCGCGTTTCTATAATTGAGCACGTACTCAATCAATAAAAGAATCCGACGCGAGCCATGGCCAGACCCAGAAGCGAAGACAAGCGCAACGCGATCCTCGATGCAGCCATTGCCGAGTTCGCCAGCCGGGGCGCGTGGAGCACGCCCACCTCGGCCATCTCGCGCGCGGCAGGCGTGGCCGAGGGCACGCTCTTCACCTACTTCGCGAACAAGGAAGTGCTGGTCAACGAGCTCTACCGCCAGCTGAAGACCGAGCTCGCCGAGGTCATGCTCGCCGACTGGCCCGAGGAGGCGGACCCCAAGACAAAGTACCGCCACATCTGGGACCGCTACGTGTACTGGGGCGTCGACAACCCGGAAAAATTCAAGGTGATGTCGCAGCTCAAGGTGTCGGACCAGGTGAGCGATGAAAGCAAGGCGGCGGGCATGGCGCCGTTCCTGCGGCTGGAGGTGCTGGCGACGGAGTGCATCCGCAACGGCCTGATACGCGACCAGCCGCTGCCCTTCCTCGGCGCGATGCTGGGCGCGATGGCCGAGACCACGATGGTCTTCGTCGCGCAGACCAAGAGCAGGAAAGGGCGCGCCGGCTACTGCGAAGCCGGCTTCGAGACCTTCTGGCGCGGCATCGTCGCCGGCGCCTGAGTCCTGTCCGCAGATCCCCACGAGAGAGAACCACACCATGCCCAAGCTCAAGCGTCGCCATTTCGTCCTCGGCACCGTGGGGGCCGTCGGCGCCCTCGTCGTCGGCTGGTCGGCAACGCCGGCCGCGTCGCGGCTCATGCCGGCCGAGCCCCTGCCGGCCGCCCCAGGGCAGGTCGCGCTCAACGGCTGGGTCAAGGTGGGCAGCGACAACACGGTCACGCTGATGATGTCGCAGTCGGAAATGGGGCAGGGCACGCACACCGGGCTGTCGATGCTTCTCGCCGAAGAAATGGGCGCCTCGCTCGAGCAGATCCGGCTGGAGACGGCCGGCCCCGACGCCATCTACAACAACCAGGCAGCGATCCTCGACGCGCTGCCTTTCCGGCCCGGCGATGAGGGCGCGGTGAAGCGCTCGACGCAGCACGTGGTCGGCAAGCTGCTGCGCTCGATTCCGGGGCTCTCGGGCACGGGCGGCTCATCGAGCATCACCGACCAGTGGATGCCGCTGCGCGAGGCCGGCGCATCGGCGCGCACCATGCTGCTGGGCGCCGCCGCCGCGCTGTGGCAGGTGCCCGTGGCCGAATGCCGCGCCGAAGCCGGGCGCGTTCTGCATGTCAGCGGCAAGAGCGCCACTTTCGGCGAACTGGCCCCGAAGGCCGCGCAGCAGCCGCTGCCGGCGCAGGTGGCTCTGAAGAAGCCTGCCGATTTCAAGCTCATCGGCCAGCCCGCGCGGCGCGTGGACGGCGCGGCCAAGCTCGACGGCTCCGCCACCTTCGGCCTCGACGTGCTCCCGCCGGGCCTGCTGTACGCGAGCATCGCGATGTGCCCGACCACCGGCGGCCGCGTCGCGAGCTTCGACGCCACGGCGGCGCAGAAGCTGCCGGGCGTGCGCAAGGTGATGGCGCTGGAGCCGGTCGGTGCCACGCTCATCGGCACCGGCGCCACGCCGGGGGGCGTGGCCGTGATCGCCGACACGCCCTACCACGCGATGCGCGCCGTGAAGGCGCTCGCCATCGAATGGGACCACGGCCCGGCCGCCAGCCTTTCGAGCGCCGAGATGATCGAGCGGCTCTCGCAGACGCTGCGCACCAGGCCCGGCAACGCGCAATTGAACGACGGCGACGTGGCCGCCGCGTTCCGGTCATCCGCCAAGACCATCGAAGCCGAGTACCGCGTGCCCTTCCTGGCCCACGCGACCATGGAGCCGATGAACTGCACCGTGCAGTTCAAGGACGGCAAGGCGACCGTCTGGGCGCCGACGCAGGCGCCGGGCTTCACGCGCAACGCCGCGGCCAAGGCACTCGGCATCGACGCCGCCAAGGTCGAGCTGCACGTGACCTACCTCGGCGGCGGCTTCGGCCGGCGCTACAGCACCGACTTCGTCACCCAGGCCGCCACGCTGGCGCGCGAGACCGGCGGCGCGCCGGTGCAGCTCTTCTGGTCGCGCGAGGAGGACATGGCGCACGACTTCTACCGGCCGGCCTACGTCGCGCGATGCAAGGCGGGCTTCGATGCGGCTGGCGCGCTGGTTGCCTGGCAGACCACGACGGCCGGCTCGAGCATGGGCGCGCCTTCGTTCATGGACACCACCACCGATGGCGCGTGGAATACGGCCTACGCATTTCCCAATGCGCGTGTCGCCCACGAGCCGGTGGAATCGGCCATGCCCACGGGCGTGTGGCGCTCGGTCGCGCATTCGCAGAACGCCTTCTTCGTCGAGAGCTTCATCGACGAATGCGCCGCCGCAGCGGGCAAGGACCCGGTGGCGTTCCGCGCCGCGCTGCTCGCCAAGGACGAGCGCCACCTGCGCGTGCTCAGGCGCGTGGCCGAGCTGTCGAACTGGGGCCAGCCACCGGAGCCGGGGCCCGACGGCGCGAAGCGCGCGCGCGGGCTGGCGATCCACCGTTCCTTCGGCAGCATCGTCGCGCAGGTGGCGGAGGTGTCGGTCTCGGCGGACCGGCAGGTGCGGGTGCACCGTGTTGTCTGCGTCATCGACTGCGGCGTGGCCGTCAACCCGAACCTGATCCGCCAGCAGATGGAAGGCGCCATCGTCTACGGCCTCTCCGCCGCGCTGCGCGGCGAGATCACGGTCGAGAAGGGGCAGGTGCAGCAGAGCAACTTCCACGACTACATGCCGCTGCGCATGAACGAGTGCCCGGCCATCGAGGTCGAGATCGCCGCCAGCGGCGAGGCGCCCGGTGGCGTTGGCGAGCCCGGCACGCCGCCCATTGCGCCGGCGGTGGCGAATGCCGTGTTCGCGCTCACCGGGCAGCGGCTGCGCAGCCTGCCGCTGAAGCTCGCCTGAGCGGCAGGACACCGGACAAACAAGCAAGGAAAACGCGATGACCACCACGCTCACCGTCAACGGCAAGGCCGTCACCGTCAATGCCGAACCCGATACCCCCCTGCTGTGGGTGCTGCGCGGCGAGATGCGGCTCGTCGGCACCAAGTTCGGCTGCGGCAAGGCGCTTTGCGGCGCCTGCACCGTGCACCTCGACGGCGAGGCGGTGCGCTCCTGCGTCACCCCGCTGGAGGCAGTGGGCAGCCGGGAAGTGACCACCATCGAGGGACTGAATGGCAAGGAGGCCGACGCCCTGCGGCAGGCCTGGGCCGAAGTCGACGTGGTGCAGTGCGGCTACTGCCAGAGCGGTCAGCTGATGTCGGCCTGCGCGCTGCTGAAAAAGACGCCAAAGCCTGGCGATGACGACATTTCTTCCGCAATGAGCGGAAACATTTGTCGCTGCGGTACCTATCCACGCATCCGCGCCGCCATTCACATCGCCGCGCAGAAAGCCTCGCGCTGAGAAGAACTGGCCGGGTTTCGGGCGGCGCAACCGGGCGGGGGGCGGGTTAACGCTCGTGGTCAGAAAGCTGTTTACAAAAATTAAGAATTTTTCCGTAATCATCGAAAAAGCCCAGAAATGAAATTTTTACGGAAACAGGGGATATGAAGCTTTTGTACGCCGCCGTACCATCCGCGCGGCCCGCTTCCGGCCGCCCCCAGTTCCCGACTTTCGATGACCCCCCCAGATCCTTCACGGACGCGAGCGTTGTCCGTGGCCGAAACCCTGCGTGACCGCATCTTCGATGGCGAGATCGCGCCCGGTTCCCATTTGATGGAAATTACGCTGGCCAACGAGCTCGGCGTGTCGCGCACGCCTGTTCGCGGCGCCATGGCACGGCTGGCGGACGAGGGGCTGCTGGTCTATCTGCCCAACAAGGGCTTCCAGGTGCGCCGCTTCAACGCCAAGGACGTGCACGACGCCTTCAGCGTGCGCGCCACGCTGGAAGGCATGTGCTGCCGGCTGATCGGCGAGGTCGGGCTCGACGGCGCGGCCCTGTCGAAGCTGACCGCCATGCTCGACGAGCAGCACGAGCTGCTGCATCACACCGGCGAATGGTCCGAAGGCCGCGCCGCCCGCTGGCAGGACCTGGACCTGGCCTTCCACCAGAAACTGCTGGCGCTGGCGGACAACCGCTGGCTCGCCGAGGCGGTGCAGCGCGCCAGCCAGCTGCCGATCATCTTCGACAGCAAGCTGCGTCCCCACAACCGCGACGCCTCGATGCTGCTGCACAGGCACGAGCAGGCCCTGCAGGCGTTCGCGGACCACTGCCGCATCGTCGAGGCGCTGGGCCGGCAGGAAGCCGCCGCCGCCGAGGCCGCCATGCGCGAGCACATCAACTCCAACCGCGATCTGCTAGTGCTCTACCTGAGCCAGAAGAACCCGACCCGCACCCGGTCCCTGGTCTGAACCAGACTCAGGCCGGCCCCTGGCCGCCGCGCATGGCCGGCGCCGTGAGGTAGGCCCCCGACTCGAAGAGCTGCGCCTCGGCCTGGTCGATGCGCCGGATCACCGGTTTGCCGGCACGGCTGGCCAGCAGCTCGACCAGCGCCTCCGTCACCGCCACCCCGGCCGCGACCGAGGGGAAGAAGGAAGGACTGTTGATCGTGAAGAGCAGCGTCTCCTCCGCCAGCAGCGACAGCGGCGAGGCCACGCTGTCGGTGATGGCGACGATGCGGCAGCCCGCCGCCTTGGCCGCCCGCGTCACCTGCAGCGCCTCGCGCGAATAGGGCGCGAAGCTCGCCACCACCAGCGCGTCGCCCTTGGCGAAGGCGCGCTGCTGCATCTCCAGCGAGCCGCCCTGGCCGTCGACCAGGTGCACGCTGGCGCGGAAGAGCCGGTACACGTACACGAACGAAAAGGCGATCGGAAAGCAGGCCCTGAAGCCGGCGGCGTGCACGGCGGGTGCCTTCTCGATCAGCGCGCAGGCCTTCTGCAGCGCGTAGCCGCTTTGCTGGTGGGTGGCTTCGAGGTTGCGGCGCTGCACTTCGAACATCTCGCCGGTCAGCGTCTGGTCGCTGGCGCGGCCGACGAGCTGCTTGGCGCGGCCGCCGTAGGTCTCGGAGCCCAGGCCCATCCCGGCGGCGAAGGCTTCCTTGAGCTGTGGCCAGCCTCCGTAGCCCATGTGTTGCGCGAAACGCACGAGCGTCGCGGGCGTGCTCTGCGAGCGCATGCCGACGCTGCGCATCGAGCTGGTGACCACCGCGTTCGGGTGGTCGAGTACGTAGCGCGCCACCTGTTGCAGCGCGGGGCTCAGTTCGTTGAAACGCTGGCGTATCTGCTCTTTGGCGTCCATGACGGTGTGTCTCCTTGGCTGAGTTGGAACAAATGTACCGGAGCAGGGAAAACACGGCAGTTGACGGAACAAATGTTCCAAACAATAATTCGCCGGAAACGTTAGTTCCAAACACCGAGCCATGACGCACGTCTTCCACCGCCACCTCCGCCAGACCCCGCCCGTTGCCGTGGGCTCCCACGGCATGTTCATTCGCGACGCCGAGGGCCGCGAGTACCTCGACGCCTCCGGCGGCGCCGCCGTGTCCTCGCTGGGCCACGCGCATCCCGAGGTCATGGCCGCGATGCACGCGCAGATCGACAAGCTGGCCTACGCCCACACCAGCTTCTTCACGAGCGAGGTGGCCGAGCAGCTGGCGGACGAGCTGATCGGCTCCGCCCCCGAGGGCATGAGCCACGTCTACCTGGTGAGCGGCGGTTCAGAGGCGGTGGAGTCGGCACTGAAGATGGCGCGGCAGTACTTCGTGGAAATCGGCCAGCCGCAGCGCACGCACTTCATCGCGCGCCGACAGAGCTACCACGGCAACACGCTGGGCGCGCTCGCCGTGGGCGGCAACGCATGGCGCCGCGAACCCTTCGCGCCCATCCTGGTGCCGGCCACGCATGTCTCGCCCTGCTATCCGTATCGCGAGCAGCACGCGGACGAGAGCGCCGAGCAGTACGGCCTGCGCCTGGCGGCCGAGCTGGAAGCGGCCATCCTTGCGCAGGGCGCCGACCGCGTGATCGCCTTCGTCGCCGAAACGGTCGGCGGCGCCACGGCCGGCGTGCTCACGCCGGTGCCGGGCTACTTCAAGGCGGCGCGCGCGGTGTGCGACAGGTACGGCGTGCTGCTGATCCTCGACGAGGTGATGTGCGGCATGGGCCGCACCGGCTCGCTGCACGCCTGCGAGCAGGAGGGCGTGGTGCCGGACCTGATGACTGTCGCCAAGGGCCTGGGTGGCGGCTACCAGCCGGTGGGCGCCGTGCTGGCGCAGCGGCGCATCGTCGAGGCGATGTCGAAAGGCAGCGGCTTCTTCCAGCACGGCCACACCTACCTCGGCCACCCGATGGCCTGCGCCGCCGCTCTCGCGGTGCAGCGGGTGATCCGCCGCGACGGCCTGGTCGCCAAGGTGCGCGAGGACGGCGTCGCCTTCGGCCGCATGCTGGCCGACGCGCTGGGCGCGCATCCGCACGTCGGCGACATCCGCGGCCGCGGCTTCTTCTGGGGCATCGAGCTGGTGGCCGACCGCGCGAGCAAGGCGCCGTTCGATCCGGCGCTGAAGGTCAACGCCACCGTCAAGAAGGACGCCATGTCGCGCGGCCTGCTGTGCTACCCCTTCGGTGGCACGGTCGATGGCCGCCAGGGCGACCACGTGCTGCTCGCGCCGCCCTTCATCGCCACCCGGCAGGACCTGCAGGAGATCGCCGCGCGGCTCGCGGCCTCCATCGACGCGGTCACGCGCGCTGCGGCAGCGGCTGCGGCGCGCTGAGCGCCACCACTTTCCCGTCCGTTCGTCTTCCCCCCACCATCGCCTCGAGGAGCGTTCCATGCCCAAGCTTCGTCCGCTGTTTTCCTTCGCCGCCGTGCTTGCGGCCGCGCTGATGCCTTTCGCCGCCGCGCAGGCGCAGGAGAACGACACGCTCGCCAAGATCAAGGCCAGCGGCGCCATCACCTTCGGCTACCGGGAGTCGTCCTTCGGCTTCTCTTACCTCGACGGCAACCTCAGGCCGGTGGGCTACAGCCTCGACATCTGCAACCGCATCGTCGAGGCGGTAAAGAGCGAGCTGAAGATGCCGGCCGTCGAGGTCAGGTACCAGGCCGTCACTTCGGCCAACCGCATTCCGCTGGTGCAGAACGGCACGGTCGACATCGAATGCGGCTCCACCACCAACCTCGTCGAGCGGCAGAAGCTGGTGGCCTTCTCGCCGGACATCTTCCGCTACAACGTGCGCATGCTGGTGAAGGCCGATTCGGGTATCAAGGGCATCGCCGACCTGCAGGGCAAGACCGTGGCCACCACCAGCGGCACCACCTCGTTCCGCCTGCTGCGCGAGGCCGACCGGGGCCGCAACCTGGAGGTGACCAATCTCGCGGGCAAGGACCACAGCGACTCCTTCCTGCTGGTGGAAACCGGCCGCGCCCAGGCCTTCGTGCTCGACGACATCCTGCTGGCCGGCCAGATCGCGAACGCGCGCAACCCCAAGGACTTCCTCATCACCGGCGAGAGCCTGCGCACCGAGAACCAGTCGCTGATGTTCCGCAAGGACGACCCGGCCTTCAAGGCGCTGGTCGATCGCGTGGTCTCGGGCATGATGAAGTCGGGCGAGATGGAAAAGCTCTATGCGAAGTGGTTCATGTCGCCGATCCCGCCCAAGGGCATCAACATCAACTATCCGCTGAATGCCGAGACGAAGGACGCCTTCGCCAATCCTTCCTCCAAGGGCATCTGAGCGCCGTCGCCTGAACTCATGACCCGCATCGCCCTGATCCACGCGCTCTCGCACTCCGTCGCGCCCATCAACGAAGCCTTCGCGCGCGACTGGCCCGATGCCGTGCGCATGAACCTGCTCGACGACAGCCTCTCGGCCGACCTGGCGCGCGAGGGCAAGGGGCTCGACGCCGCCATGCACGAGCGCTTCCAGCGCCTCGCGCAGTACGCGGTCGATACCGGCGCGCAGGGCATTCTCTTCACCTGCTCGGCCTTCGGGCCGTGCATCGAGGCGGTGGCGCGGCGGCACGCGGGCATTCCGGTGCTCAAGCCCAACGAGGCCATGATCGACGAGGCAGTGCGAGGGCTGCAGGGCCGGCTCGGCCTGATCGCCACCTTCGCCCCCACGCTGGCGTCGATGCCGCCGGAGTTTCCTTCGGAGGTCGCGCTCGAAACCGCGCTGGCTGAAGGCGCGCTCGATGCATTGAACGCTGGCGATACGCAGCGCCACGACGCGCTCATCGCCGCCCAGGCCGCCGCACTGCGCGAACGGGGCTGCACGCGCATCGCGCTGGCGCAGTTCAGCATGGCACGGGCACGTTCTGCCTGCGAGGCGGCCAGCGGGCTGCCGGTGCTCACCACGGTCGACAGCGCGGTGCGCGCGCTGCGCCGGCGCACCGGTGGCGGCGCTTCAGCGTAGGCGAGAGAACTCGATCACCGAGAACAGCGCGGTCATCGCGATCTGCGCCGCGTCGCTGCGCCCGAGGTTGCGGGCGAGGCCGGTCTCCCGGTCGGTGGCTTCAAGCCCCTGCGACAGGCGGCGGTAGATGTCCGCCGAGGGCATGCTCGCCGAGGTGCCCAGCGCGTCGCAGTAGGTGTCGGCGAGCACGGCCGCGAGCTGCTCGCTCTGCTCGTTCGACAGCTTCATCGGGTCGCCGGTGAAAACCGACGCGATGCAGTGCATCAGGTAGGCCTGTGTTTCGAGCGAGAACGACTGTTGCCGCACGTAGCATTCGACCGCTGCCCAGAAGAGCGGCTCGGAGGTGCGGCGCCAGCTTTCGAGCACCTTGCGCGCCTTGGCGACCAGGTCGGCGTGCGTGTCGCCGGGCTCCGTGGGGCGCAGCGCCAGTCCCTGCAGGGTGAGCGCGGCTTCCGGGCCGGCCGCGCCGAGGATGAAGCTCCAGAACTTCCAGCGCGCATACCACTTCTTGTCGTGCGCGGGGTCCAGCGGTTCGAGCAGCCAGAAATCGATGCTCTGCACCGCGTCGCCGCGCTGTTCGGCCACGTTGCCGTCGCCCAGGTCGAGCGCGGCCATGCCCGACTGCATGCGGTCGGCCTCGATGTGGCCCTGCGCGACGATGCCCGCGCTGGAGCCCGAGAGGTCGATGTCGCGCAGCCGCTGCATGAGCTGCCGCAGTTCGTGGGCCGACGCGCCCGTGGCCTCGGTCACGCGGCGCATCGAGGCGCGCTGCTCGCGTTCCAGGTCGAGGGCGTTCTTGCGGCGGTCTTCGCCGTGATCGTCGAAAGTCGAGGCGTGCTCTTCGAGTCTGTCGCCGGGCGTGAACGTTCGCATTACCAATGGCTCCTTAGGCATCCCATGCCTTCGCACACCCTCGACTGTGTGTCAACGCGCCGTGCCTGAACATCACCGGAACAGGGGAGTCTGAGCCCTGGCTGACCAGCCCCCTCGCGATAATGGCCGCACTTGAAAGGAGTACGCGTGGATATTGTTTTGCTGGCCAAGGCCGCCATCATGGGCATCGTCGAGGGGCTCACCGAATTTCTTCCGATCTCTTCGACGGGCCACCTGATCCTTGCGGGCTCGCTGCTCGGCGGCTTCGGCGACAACCGGGGCAAGGTCTTCGAGATCGCCATCCAGACCGGCGCGATCTTCGCGGTGATCCTGGTGTACTGGCAGAAGATCCGCTCGACCGTCGTCGCGCTGCCGCGACAACCCAAGGCCCAGCGCCTGGCGCTGAACATCTTCATCGGCTTCCTGCCCGCAGTGGTGCTGGGCCTGCTGTTCGGCAAGGTCATCAAGGAGCACCTGTTCATCCCGACCGTGGTGGCGAGCACCTTCATCATCGGCGGCTTCATCATCCTGTGGGCCGAGAAGCGGCCGCCCGGATCGGTGCGCGTCGAGCATGTCGACGACATGACGCCGTGGGACGCGCTCAAGGTCGGCCTGGTGCAGTGCTTCGCGATGATCCCGGGCACCAGCCGCAGCGGCTCGACCATCATCGGCGGCATGCTGCTGGGCCTCTCGCGCCAGGCGGCGACCGACTTCTCGTTCTTCCTGGCCATTCCCACGCTGATCGGCGCGGGCCTCTACAGCATCTACAAGGAGCGCGCGGCGCTGTCGATGGCCGACGTGCCGCTCTTCGCGGTGGGGCTGGTGTTCTCGTTCATCAGCGCATGGCTTTGCGTGCGCTGGCTGCTGAAGTACATCAGCAGCCACAGCTTCATTCCCTTCGCCTGGTACCGCATCGCCTTCGGCATCCTGGTGCTGGCCACGGCGTGGACCGGCACGGTGGTCTGGGCCGACTGATCCTGGTTTGATTCTTCAGCCCGCGGCGCCCAGCAGGGCGCTCGCGGCCCTTGCTTCCTGCCGCACCGCCGCGGCGATGGGCCCGTCGATCGACGGGTCGAAGCCGCCCGTGGCGCCCAGCGCGGTGATCACGGCGCAGACCCGCCCCGCATAGTCGTACACCGGCGCCGCCACGGCGCTGATGCCACGCAGGTAGGTGTCCTTCACACTGGCGCAGCGCGCCTGGCGCACCTCGCGGCGCAGCTCGCCGATTGGGTCCTTGGCGTCGAGTTGCGAGCGCATCTCCGGCGTAGCCTCGCCCAGTTCCTGCTCGGCCAGAGCCAACACGCGCGACTCATCCAGCAGTCCCAGGAAGGCGCGGCCCGTGGCCGACCACAGCATCGACATCACCGAGCCGGCGCGCACGTTCACCGTGACCGGCAGGCCCGGCTCCTCGAAGCGCACGATGGTCGGGCCCTTGTTGCCCATCACCGCCACGAAGCAGGTCACCTCCAGCGATTCGCGCAGGCGGATCAGGCAGGGCTCGGCAGCGCGGATCGGGTCGGCCTGGCGCATGGCGGCCAGGCCGATCTGGATGGCTTCGGTACCCAGGTAGTAGTGCTGCGAGGCGGCGTCCTGCAGCACCAGGCCCGCTTCCATCAGGCTCGCGAGGTAGCGGTGCACCTTGGCAGGGCTCTCGGCGACGTGCGCCGACAGCGCGGTCAGGCTGCTGCGCCCGCCCAGGTGCGCCAGCCCCTTGAGCACGGACATGCCGGTCTCGGCGGACTGCACCCGCTGGCGGCGTTCGCGCGCTGGGGAGGAGAGAGAGGGATCGGATTCCGGAGGCTGCTTCATGACGGCTGGATGTTAGGTGCTCGACCGGCAGAGCCGGGTAAACCCGCGATCCGTGAATTACGCATTGCGTATGATAATTACGCAATACACAAAATTCCTCACGGAGACTCTCTCATGAAGAAGCACTTCGCCCGCTGCCTCGCGGTTCTTTCGCTGGCTGCCGTCGCCGCCGGTGCCGGCGCACAGCAGGCCTTTCCCGCCAAGCCGATCCGCTGGATCGTTCCCTACGCAGCCGGCGGCGGCTCCGACTTCCTGGCGCGCACGGTCGCGCAGACGCTCTCGACCCAGGTCGGGCAGCCGGTGCTGGTGGACAACAAGCCCGGCGGCAACACCGCGCTGGCCGCTTCCGAAACCGTGCGCGCCGCGGCGGACGGCTACACCGTGCTCTCGGCCGACAACGGCACGCTGGTGTTCAACCCCGCGCTCTACAAGTCGCTGAGCTACAACCCCACCAAGGACCTGGCGCCCGTCACGCTGATGGGCAAGTTCCCGATGATCCTGGTCGTCGGCGCCAACTCGGGCTTCAGCTCCGCCAAGGACTTCATCGCCCAGGCCCGCGCCAAGCCGGGCGGCATCAACTACGCCTCGGCCGGCGCGGGCAGCCCGCACCACCTCGCGATGGAGCTGCTGAAGGTGGAAGCCAAGCTCTTCATGGTGCACGTGCCGTACCGCGGCGCGGCGCCCGCGCTGTCCGACGTGGTCGGTGGGCAGCTGCCGGCCATGATGGTCGACCTGGCAGCGGGCTCCGGCTTCATCAAGGGCGGCAAGGTCAAGGCCCTGGCCGTGGCCAACCCCACGCGCCTGCCGCAGTTGCCCGACGTGCCCACCTTCGCCGAGCTCGGCTACAAGAACGTCGAGGCCGCCGCGTTGGTCGGCGTGGTGGTGCCCTCGGCCACGCCCGCCGATGTGGTGACCACGCTCAACCGTCAGCTCGTCGCCGCCATCAACGAGCCCTCGGTGCGTACGCGCATGGTCGACTTCGGCGTGGAGCCGGTCGGCAACACGCCCGCGCAGTACGCCGCGCTGCTCAGGAGCGAGACCGAGCGCTGGCACAAGCTGATCCGCGACCTGAAGATCACCCTCGACTGAAGCTGTCCGCCATGCCAGATACCGCCACGTCCTCGCGCACTTCCGGTTGCCCCGTCGCGCACGGCCCGCTGTCTTCCGAGCGAACGCCCACCGGCTGCCCGGTGAGCCAGCGCGCCGCCGGCTTCGACCCCTTCGAGGACGGCTACCAGCAGGATCCGCCCGAGTACGTGCGCTGGGCGCGCGAGCAGGAGCCCATCTTCTACAGCCCCAAGCTGGGCTACTGGGTGCTCACGCGCTACGAGGACATCAAGGCGGTGTTCCGCGACAACATCACCTTCAGTCCCTCCATCGCGCTCGAGAAGATCACGCCCACGGGCGAGGAAGCCAACGCGGTGCTCGCCTCCTACGGCTTCGCGCTCAACCGCACGCTGGTCAACGAGGACGAGCCCGCCCACATGCCGCGCCGCCGCGCGCTGATGGACCCCTTCACGCCCGAGGCGCTGAAGCACCACGAGCCCATGGTGCGCGAGCTGGCGCGCGAGTACGTCGACCGCTTCATCGACGACGGCCGCGCCGACCTGGTCGACCAGATGCTGTGGGAGATCCCGCTCACCGTGGCGCTGCACTTCCTCGGCGTGCCCGAGGAAGACATGGACACGCTGCGCAAGTACTCCATCGCGCACACCGTCAACACCTGGGGCCGTCCGAAGCCCGAGGAGCAGGTGGCGGTGGCGCATGCGGTGGGCAACTTCTGGCAGTACGCCGGCAAGGTGCTGGCCAAGATGCGGCAGGACCCGGACGCGCCCGGCTGGATGCAGTACGGCATCCGCAAGCAGATGCTGCACCCCGAGGTGGTGACCGACTCGTACCTGCACTCGATGATGATGGCCGGCATCGTCGCCGCGCACGAGACCACGGCCAACGCCACCGCCAACGCGGTGAAGCTGCTGCTGCAGCATCCGCAGGTGTGGCGCGAGCTGTGCGAGGACCCGGGGCTCATTCCCAACGCGGTGGAGGAGTGCCTGCGCCACAACGGCTCGGTGGCCGCATGGCGCCGCATGGTCACCAAAGACACGCAGGTCGGCGGCGTCGACCTGCCGGCGGGCTCGCGCCTGCTCATCGTCACCTCGTCGGCCAACCACGACGAGGGGCATTTCTCGGATGCCGACCTGTTCGACATCCGCCGCGACAACGCCAGCGACCATCTCACCTTCGGCTACGGCTCGCACCAGTGCATGGGCAAGAACCTGGCGCGCATGGAGATGCAGATCTTCCTGGAGGAGTTCACGCGCCGGCTGCCGCACATGCGGCTTTCCGAGCAGCGCTTCACCTACGTGCCGAACACCTCGTTCCGAGGGCCCGAGCACCTGTGGGTGGAATGGGACCCGGCCGCCAACCCCGAGCGCGCGAACCCCGGCCTGCGCGACGTGCGCGTGCCGGTGCGCATCGGCGAGCCCTCGGCGCATTCCATTGCGCGGCCCGTGGTGGTGCAGGGCGTGACGCCGGTGGCCGAGGGCGTCGTCAGGCTGCGCCTGGTGTCGCCCGATGGCAAGCCGCTGCCGCGCTGGACGGCCGGCGCGCACATCGACGTCGAATGCGGCACGCCTGAACTCTCGCGCCAGTATTCGCTGTGCGGTGACCCCGACGACGCGGGCGCCTTCGAGATCGCCGTGCTGCACGAGCCCGACGGCCGCGGCGGCTCCGCCTGGGTGCATGCGAACGTGAAGCCTGGCGACCGGCTGCGCATCCGCGGCCCGCGCAACCACTTCAGGCTCGACGAATCGCTGGAGAAGGCGATCTTCATCGCCGGCGGCATCGGCATCACGCCGGTGAGTGCGATGGCGCGGCGCGCCAAGGCGCTGGGCATGGACTACGAGCTGCACTACAGCGGCCGCAGCCGCCGCAGCATGGCCTTCGTCGATGAGCTGGCTGCGCTGCATGGCGACCGGCTGCATCTGCACGTTGCCGACGAAGGCCGGCGCAACGACCTGCAGGCGCTGCTCGCGCAGCCGGTGCAAGGCGCGCAGGTGTACGCCTGCGGCCCGCTGCGCATGCTGCAGGCGCTGGAGGCGTGCTGCGCCGCATGGCCCGAGGGCGCGCTGCGCGTGGAGCATTTCGAATCCACGCTGGCCACGCTCGACCCGTCGAAGGAACGGGCCTTCGAGGTCGAGCTGAAGGATTCGGGCCTCGTCCTCACCGTGCCGCCCGACCAGACCCTGCTGACCGCGCTGCGCGCCGCCAACGTCGACGTGCAGAGCGATTGCGAGGAGGGCCTGTGCGGCTCCTGCGAGGTGCGCGTGCTCTCCGGCAAGGTCGATCACCGCGACGTGGTGCTCACGCGGGTGGAGCGCGACGCCAACACGAAGATGATGGCCTGCTGCTCGCGCGCCTGCGAGGGGCGGCTGGTGCTCGAACTCTGAGCGCTCAGCCGGCGAGCGGCATCCGCAGCGCCACACGGGTCTCGCCGGGGCGCGACTGCAGGTGCAGCTCGGCGCCAAGGCGGCGGGCCCGCGTGCGCAGGCTGCGCAGCCCCGCGCCGGCCGTCCGGTCATCGACCGCGAAGCCGCGCCCGTCGTCGCGCACGCTGAGCTGAAGCTCGGCGCCCGCGCGCGCCACCGTCACGTCCACGCGGCGGCTCGCGCTGTGCTTGAGCACGTTGGTCAGCGCCTCCTGCAGGAAGCGCATCAGGTCCAGGCTCTGCGACGGCGGCAATTCCAGCGTTTCGATGCCCGACACCTGCCAGCGGCAGTCGATGCCATTGGCGTCGAGCAGCTCCGTGCTGCGGTGGCGCATCGGCACCAGCAGCTCGCCGAGCGCGCGCGCCCCGTCGTCGCGGCCGGTGGCGTCGATGATCAGCCGCAGGTCGTCGCGCAGGCGCTTGAGCATGGCGAGCAGCTCCGGCGCGCTGAGGTTCTCGGGCTTGCGCTCCAGCGTCGCGATGCTGCCCACCAGCATGCCGCCGAGCCCGTCGTGCAGGTCGCTCACCAGGTTCACGCGCTCGCCGATGCGTGCGTGCGCCAGTTCCAGCGCGTGCTGCTGGGCCAGCGTGGCGGCGAGCTCGGCCTTGGCTGCGTTCACCTCCTCGATCAGCTCGGTGTTGAAGTTCTCGATGCGCCGCAGGCTCTGCGCGAAGCGCGCGGCCTGCGTCAGCGCCATGCCCAGCAGCAGCACGTACGACGACATGTTGGTGTAGTAGACGTTGCTGTCGATCACCTGCGTGAACACCAGCAGGTCGTGCGCGCCCGTCACGGCCGAGATCGCCATGAAGGGCGCGATGGAGCGCACCGGGCTGCCGCGATGGCGCCAGCCGTACACCAGGGCGCAGCTGTTCACCACGATGACCGTGAGGCCCCCCACCAGCGTCCAGATGGCCCTGTGCGCCGCCAGCGACGGCTCGGGTGCCAGCCACAGGTCGAGCACGCCGGCCGCCGCCACCAGCGCGGCCGCGCCTTCGAGCCGTGGCAGGCGGCGCCCGCAGTAGCGCAGCACGAACAACAGATAGGAGACGCTGAACACCAGCAGCAGCGAGGTGTTGAGCGCCTGCCAGTGATGGTTGGAGCCGAAAGGCCAGGGGCTGGTCGCGATCTGGTTGTAGGCGAACAGCAGCCACAGCACCGACATCGCCGCGAACCAGCCATAGGCCGTCTCGCGCCGGCGCAGCCACCACCAGGCGGCGAAGAAGGCCGAGACCGCCGCGCTGACCGCGAGGCCCAGCACCTGCAGGTCGTGCCGCACCAGCCGTTCGCGCTCGAAGCGCGACTGCATCGCCGCCGGTTCGCCGATCTCGACCGGCCCCAGTCCCGCCTGGTAGGGCGCCAGCCCCGAGACGCGCACCAGCAGGGTGTTGGTGCCTGGCTTCAGCAGCGGCGGCGCCAGCAGCCAGTAGCGCGGCGTGTTCCAGGCGCGCGTGAGCGGCTCGACCAGGCTTTGGTCGCGCGAGATCGTCGTGCCGTTGAGCGAGACCTCGCCGGCCATGTTCAGGTAGTGCAGCAGCAGGCCGGCTTCACGCGCCTGCTCGGGCTGCTCCCACGTCAGGCGGTACCAGACGACGCCGTCGAAGCCGGGCCAGCGGTTGGCCCAGCTGTCGGGCAGGGCGACGGGCGTCCAGCCTTCGGCGGGCGGGGCGGTGTCGTTCCAGCCGGTGCCGCGCACGGCCTCCACGCGCAGCGCGGGAGCGGCGGTTTCTCCGGCAGCGAAGGCCGGGCAGGCCGCGAGAAGAAGCAGGACGAACGCGCCGCTCAGCGCAGCAAGCCATGCCGTCGCGCTTCGAAGACGGCTTCGGTGCGCGAACTGACGGCCAGCTTGCGGTAGATGTTCTTGGTGTGGCATTCCACGGTCAGTCTGGAGATCGAGAGCGATTCGGCCATGTCGCGGTTGCTCAGGCCCTGCGAGACGAGCTCGAGTATCTTGAGCTCCCGGCGCGTGAGCGCCGCCGGTGCCTCTGCGCAGGCCTGCGCCTGCGCGGGCGCGTCGGCCGGTGGCTGGTGCGATGCGAGCCAGGCGAGGATGTGGCGCGCGATGCTCGGGTCGATGGGCGCGCCGCCCTGTTCGATGCTGCGCAGCGCGATGCCCAGCTCGACGTCGTCGCGCTCTTTCAGCAGGTAGCCGATGGCGCCCGCGCGCAGGGCCGCGAAGATGATTTCCTCGGTGCGCCAGGCCGAGATCACCACCGCCGGTACGCCCGGGTGTTGCGCCTGCAGCCAGCCGATGAGCTCCACCCCGCTGCCGTCGGGCAGGCCGATGTCCACCAGCACCACGCCGTAGCCTTGTTCGCCCAGCAGCTGCCGGGCGCCTGCGACGCTGTCGGTCACCGAGATGCGGCTCTCGTCGCAGCCGAGGGAAGACAGCACATGGCGCAGGCGCTCCTGCGTGGCCGGATCGTCCTCGACGATCAGCGTGGGGCTCAGCGAGACGGGTTCGGCGGCTTCAGCGGGAAGAGAGGACATGCGGCGGAATCTTCGGCCGGCCTGGCGCGGCGGGTGGAACGTATCTGCCTATTTTCCCGTTTGCTGCCGACTACTGCCGAGCCGGCCTGCACATGATCAGGTACGCCGAGTTCGTGACCGGCTCCAGGTGCTCGGCCTCGCCGCGGAAGCCCAGCCGCTCGTAGAAGGCCACGCTGCGCGGCGTGAAGGTTTCCAGGAAGCAGGGCACACCCGCCGCGTCGGCCTCGGCCAGGGTCGGCGCCAGCAGTTGCGCGCCCAGCCCGCGTCCCTGCGCCGAGGGCGAGATGCCGAGGATCGACAGGTACCAGGCATGCGCCGGCACCACGGCCGGCGAGCGCGCGGCCATGAAATCGACGATGCGGCGGTAGTTGCCGTGGCCGCGCGGGCCCAGCGTGGCGGCGAGGTATTCGCCCTTTGCCGCCGACTCGGCCGCGTCGAGCGCATCGGCGCGCGGCAGCAGCCAGGCCGCTGCGCCGAGCCGGGCATCTTCGGCGGCGAGGTAGCGGCCGGTGCGCGCGGCCTCGCCCAGCGAATAGGCGAAGTAGTCGGCGAGCACCGCCTTGCGCGCCGGCATGTCGTCCTCGAAATCGACGGAGATCGCCAGGTAGAACGGATCGACGATCAGGGCGTCGGCCAGCGCGGGCGCTGGCGGGAAGTCGGGCTGCATGCGGAATCGGCTCGGTTCGGGAATGACCCGGGCGATTCTAGGGAGCCCGGTCGGGCCCGGCCTCAGTCCAGCCTCAGTCCAGCGTGATGCCCCCGCTCAGGTTGAGCACCGCGCCGGTCATCGCGCCGGCGCCTTCCGAGGCCGCGAACAGCGCGGTGGCGGCCATCTGGTCGAGCGAGGGCAGCCGCTCCACCAGCAGCCCGGGCGGCTTGGCCGCGAGCATCTGCTCGACCGTGAGCCCCATGCTTTCCGCCGCCGGGCGGAACACCTCGCGGGCGTGCGAGCCGGCGGTCACCGCCTCGGGAATGGCATGCGAGCGGATGCACACGGTACGGATGTTGAAGGCCGCCATCTCGCCCGCCATGTGGCGCGACAGCGCCTCCACGCCCGCGCAGGCCACCGCATGGCCCAGGTAGCCCGGCCCCGGCATGCGCGAGGCCGGCGTCGACACCGACAGGATCACGCCGCCGCCGCGCTTGGCCATGTGCGGCGCCACGGCCTTCGCCGTGAGGAAGCAGCTCCGGATGTAGGCCTGCACGGGCAGGAAGAAGTCTTCCAGCGGCAGCTCCGCCAACGGCGTGCCCTGCACGTGCACGATGCCGATGGCATTGAGCGCGATGTCGATGCCGCCGGCGCGCCCGGCCACTTCGGCGGCGTGGCGGGGCATGGCCTGTTCGTCGAGCGCGTCGACCACGGCAGCCTCGGCATGTCCGCCGCCGGCCTCGATGGAGCGCACCGCCGCGTCGAGCCTGGCGCGGTCGCGCCCCGTGATGAACACCCTGGCGCCTTCACGCGCGAAGGCACGGGCCACTGCCGCACCGATGGCTCCGCTGCCACCGTGAACCACCACGCATTTGTCCTCGAATGTCTGCGACATCGTCTTTTCCTTGGTTTGCCGCCCGCGAAATGCGTGCGTTCCAGCCAAGGACGGGCGGCGGTGGCCCGATCCGACAACGCCGGCAGATTTTTTTAGCCTCAGACCTGCGGAATGCGCGCAGCAATCACACCTGGGTCGTACCAGGTGATCGGCCTGATCTCGAACACGCCGCCCTCGAAGGCCAGCCGGTGCGCTGCGTGGGTGGCTTCCTCGACCGACTCGCACTCCACGATGTAGATGCCCATGAGCTGCTCCTTCGTCTCGGCGAAGGGGCCGTCGGTGACCAGCGGATGCATGTCGCCCGCGCGGCGCACCGTGGTCGCCACATTGGGCATCAGCCGCAGCACGGTGCCGAGCCGGCCCTGGCCTTGGAGGTCCTCGCGCAGGTCGGTGTGGCGTTCGAGCATTTCCTCTTCGACACCGGGCTCCCAGGCGGCCACCGCGGATTCGGAGCCGTAGATGAGGATGGAATAGAGCATGGTCTTCCTTTTCTTTTCCGTGTTTCGTGGGTGGCGGGCGGGGTGGAATCGGGTCAGCCGGGCCTGCCCAGGCGGTCGAGCATCGCCCGGATGTGCGCGGCCTCCGCGGCGGTGCGGGCCATGCCCAGGGCGCGAGCGAAGGCGGCGCGGGCCTCGTCGGGGCGCTGCAACTCCATCAGCAGTGCGCCCCGCAGGCCGTGGAAGTGAAAGTAGCCGTCCAGAGCGCCGGCCAGCGGTTCGGTCAGGGCCAGCGCGACCTGCGGCCCGCGCAGCTTGTGCACTGCCACCGCGCGATTCAGCGTGACGACGGGAGAGGGCTGCAGTGTTTCGAGCGCTGCGTAGAGGCGGTCGATCTCGGCCCAGTCGGTGTCCCGGGCGCGCGGCGCCTGCGCGTGGGTGGCGGCGATGGCGGCCTGCAACTGGTAAGGGCCGGGCCTGCGCTGCCGCAGTGCGCCTTCGACCAGCGCCAGCCCTTCGTCGATGAGCGCGCGGTTCCAGCGTGCGCGGTCCTGGTCCTCGAGCAGTACGACCATGCCGCCCGCATCGAGCCGCGCATCGGTGCGCGCGTGCTGCAGCAGGAGCAGGGCGAGCAGGCCCATCAGCTCGGGTTCGCCGGGGAACAGGCCGAGCAGCAGCCGCGCAAGGCGTATCGCTTCCTCGCACAGTGCGGTGCGCACATGCTCCTCGCCGCCGCTGGCCGAATAGCCTTCGTTGAAGAGCAGGTAGACGGTGGTGCACACGGCCGCCAGCCGCTCGTCGCGCTCGCGCCGGCCCGGCGTGTCGAAGGGAATGCCGGCCGAGGCCACGCGCTTCTTGGCGCGGGTGATGCGCTGCTCCATCGCGGCCTCGCCGACCAGGAAGGCGCGCGCGATCTCGCGCACCGACAGGCCCGAGACGACGCGCAGCGCCAGAGCGATCTGCTGCGTCAGCGGCAGCTCGGGGTGGCAGCAGACGAAGAGCAGGCGCAGCACGTCGTCGCGGTAGTGCGCCTGGTCGAGCTGTTCGACGAGGGCGGCCTCGGTGTCGTCCAGGTCTGAAACGAGCGCGTCGTCCTCCGGCAGCGGCTCGTGCTGGCCGCGCCGGCGCACTTCGTCGAGCGCCGCGTTGCGCCCGACGAAGACCAGCCAGGCCAGCGGGTCGCGCGGCGGGCCGCTTTCGGGCCAGTGGCGCAGGGCGCGCAGGCTGGCTTCCTGGAAGGCTTCCTCGGCCATGTCGAGCTCGCGGAAGTAGCGCAGCAGCGCGGCCACCGCGCGCGGGCGCGAGGCGGTCAGCGTGGTGGCGATCCAGGCGGTGTCGGCGTCGGTCATGCGGTCGCTTGTTTGTCCTTCGTTCCTGCTCATCCAAGGACGCGCCAGTATGCGTCGCGCCGACACGCTCGGCAAAATCGGACGCACTTTCCTCGACGAACAAGAAATGGAGCAATGCGAATGACGCTGGCAATGAGCTGGAGCGAATGGGCCGACCACGACGGAGTCGGCCTGGCCGAACGGGTCCGCAAGGGTGACGTGACGGCGGCGGAACTGGCCGCGCAGGCGGCCGCGGGCATCGCGAGGCTCGATCCTCAGCTCGACGCGGTCGTCGAAGTCTTCGACGACGTGGTGGCCGATCCGCTGAAGGACGGCATGAACCCCGAGGGCGTCTTCGCGGGCCTGCCCTATCTGATGAAGGACCTCGGCCCCACGCTGAAGGGTCGCCTGCAGGAGTTCGGCTCGATGATGATGCAGGGCCACCGCCCGGCGGCCGACAGCTTCCTCACGCTGCAGTTGCGCAAGGCGGGCCTCAACATCATGGGCCGCAGCACCACGCCGGAGTTCGGCGTGTGCAGCTCGGCGGAGAACGCCTTCCACGTCACGCGCAACCCCTGGGACCTCGAATACACCACCTGCGGCTCGTCGGCCGGCACGGCGGCGATCGTGGCTGCCGGCGTGCTGCCGCTGTCGCACGCCACCGACGGCGGCGGCTCCATCCGCATTCCGGCGGGCGTGAACGGCAACATCGGCCTGAAGGTGTCGCGCGGCGTGTTCTCGCTGGCGCCGGGGCTGTCGGATCTTTCGGGGCTGGTGTCGATCCAGGGCTGCCACAGCCGCACCGTGCGCGACACGGCCGCCTTCGTCGATTATTGCCGTGGCGGCGCACCCGGCGAGTTCATGCCCTTCTGGTCGCCGGCCGAGCCGTACAGCGAGCTCATCCAGCGCGATCCGGGGCGGCTGCGCATCGCGCTGTCGCACGAGTGGGGCGACTTCCGCGCCACGCCGCATTTCGTGGCCGAGCTGGAGCGGGTGGGCAAGTTCCTCGAGGGGCTGGGCCATCACGTCGAATGGGTGCTGCCCGAGATCGACTTCAAGGCCGCCTTCGACGCCCAGACCACCTGCTACATCAGCAACTTCGCGCAGGTCATCGACGGCCACCTGCACCGGCTGGGCCTGGAGCGTCCGCCGGCCGAGCTGCTGGAGCCGATCAACATCAAGATCTGGGAAGCCGGGCTGCACACCTCTTACACCGAGCGCGCGAAGATGCAGGCGGTGTTCAACACCACCTCGCGCGCCTTCGGCGAATTCTTCCAGCGCTGGGACATCATCCTCACGCCCATCACCGCACTGCCCACGCCCAAGGTGGGCACCAGCGAGTACCTCACGACCAGCACGAACCCCTCGGTATACGACTGGTTCGCCAACCTCTGGCAGAACTTCGCGTACACGCCGCTGGCCAACCTGTGCGGCATGCCGGGCATCTCGCTGCCGATGGCGGCGCAGGAAAACGGCCTGCCGCTGGGCATCCAGGCACAGGCGGCGCAGGCCAACGACGGGCTGCTGCTGCAGCTGGCCGCGCAGATCGAGCGGGCGCTGGGCGGCAAGTGGAATGCGGGGCGCCGGCCGGGAGTGCACGTCACGCAGGCGTGACGGGGCCGCCGGCTGCCGGCTCAGAGCAGGTTGCGCAGCGCGGCCTCGATGGCCGCCGCGGTGGCCAGCGGCTTTTCCATCGGGAACAGGTGCGTGCCGTCCAGCATGGCGATGCGGCCGCGGGTGACCTTCTGCGTCATCGCCATGCCCACGCGCTTCATCTCGGCCGACTGGCGCCCGCCGATGAAGGCTGCCTTGCACTTGAGCGGGTGCGCCCGCAGCAGCGCGCCGAGGTTGTGGGGCAGGGTGTTGTAGATGGCGGTCTCGACGTCGCGGTCGAAGCTCAGCGCGCGTGCGTCATCCGCATCGAAGGTGCCGTGGTCGATGTAGTCGTGCAGCACCTGCTCGTCCCACTTCGCGAAGGCCTTCTTGCTGCGGAAGTGCTCGAACACCGCCTCGCGGTGCTCCCAGCTGTTCTTGCGCTTGCGGCTGATGGCGCCGGGCGACACGCTCTTCATGAGCGGCGTGCGCTTGACCACGTTGAGCGTGTTCGCGCGCCAGCCGCCGAGGATGGGCGAGTCGATCAGCAGCACGCCGCGCGCCAGCTCGGGGTGCTGGGCGGCGCACATCAGGCTCAGGAAGCCGCCGAGCGAATGGCCGATAAGGAACACCGGCGCGCCCGCGCGGTCGGCGCGCGCCTTGGCGAAGTCGGCCAGCTGCTGCACCAGGTGCGGCCAGTTGTCGGTGACGGGGTACTTCGGGTCGTGCCCGAATTTCTCGATGGCGTCGACCTCGAAGCCGCGGTTGCGCAGGCTGTCGAGGACGACGCGGTAGGTGCTCGCGGGAAAGCTGTTGCCGTGCGAGAAGACGACGGGGGGCATCACGGCCGTCGCTGGGCCGCCCCAAGGCGGCCGAGCCTCCCCCTCGGGGGGTGGAGAAGCACACGAAGTGGCAAGCCGGGGGGCATCATTTCAGATGAGCTTTTCGTCGGGGGTCGAGATCTTGCGCAGCGGGCTGTGGCGCGTCGCGGGCATCTTCAGCGGGTGCTCGGTATGGCTGTCGTCCCACACCGGGTCCTCGATGCTGTCGAACACCTCGCGCAGCTTCTGGCCCCAGCTGTTGTGCACCATGCGGTAGTAGGGGTTGTCGGCGTCGATGCAGATCACGCGGTCGGTCTCGAGCTTGTTGGCCTCGTAGACCACCATGTCCAGCGGCAGGCCGACCGACAGGTTCGACTTCATGGTCGAATCCATCGACACCAGCGCGCACTTGGCCGCCTCGTCCAGCGGGGTCTCGGGCGTGAGGACGCGGTCGAGCACCGGCTTGCCGTATTTCGACTCGCCGACCTGGAAGTAGGGCGTCTCGGTGGTGGCCTCGATGAAGTTGCCGGCCGCGTAGACCAGGAAGAGGCGCATGCCCTCGCCCTTGACCTGCCCGCCGAAGATGAAGGACACGTTGAAGTCCAGCCCCGCGTGCTTCAGCGCCTCGGCGTCGCGGTCGTACACATGGCGCACCGCCGAGCCCAGCACGCGTGCGGCATCGAACATGCTCCTGGCGTTCCAGATGGTGATGGGGGCGCCCTGGCTGCCGTCCTCGCGGGTTTCGCGCAGTTCCTCGATCTGGAGGATCTCGCGCACCGACTGAGAGATGCTCAGGTTGCCCGACGACAGCAGCACCATGACGCGGTCGCCCGGCTGCTCGTAGACGATCATCTTGCGGAATGTGCTGATGTGGTCCACGCCCGCGTTGGTGCGGGAGTCGGAGAGAAACACCAGGCCGGCGTTGAGTTTGATGCCTACGCAGTAAGTCATGGGTTCAGGTTCATCTGGCATGAACTGTGCCGGGTCATGCGGCGCCGAGTTCACGTTTGTTCAGTTTCTGAAGGGCATACAAGGCATCGAGGGCCTCGCGCGGGCTCATCGTGTCGGGGTCGAGCGCGGCCAGCGCGGATTCTACGGCGCTGGCCATGGGTGTTTCGGTCACCGGAGGCGGAGCGAACAGGTCGACCTGTGCACGAGTTTGCGCATGCTGCGATTCAAGTGCCTCCAGCGCCTGCCGCGCGTGGTTGACCACCGCCGCGGGCATGCCCGCCAGCCGCGCCACCTGGATGCCGTAGCTCTTGCTGGCCGGGCCGGGCTGCATTTCGTGCAGGAAGACGATGTCGCGGCCCGCCTCGGTGGCGCTCACGTGCATGTTCACCGCGCCGTGGTGCGTGGCCGGGAACTCGGTCAGCTCGAAATAGTGCGTGGCGAACAGCGTGAAGGCCTTGCTGCGGTCGTGCAGCTGGGCCGCGATGCCGGCGGCCAGCGCCAGCCCGTCGAAAGTGCTGGTGCCGCGGCCGATCTCGTCCATGAGCACCAGCGACTGGGCGGTGGCGCTGTGCAATATCTGCGCGGCCTCGGTCATCTCCAGCATGAAGGTCGACTGCGCGTTGGCCAGGTCGTCCGCCGCGCCGATGCGGGTGTGGATCGCGTCGATCGGCCCGAGCCGGCAGGCTGCCGCCGGCACGTGCGAGCCGATGGAGGCCAGCAGCACGATGATCGCCACCTGCCGCATGTACGTCGACTTACCGCCCATGTTGGGGCCGGTGATGACCTGCATGCGCTGCTGCGGCCCCAGCTGCGTGTCGTTGGCGATGAAGCCGCCCGACGACTTTTCGGCCAGCCGCGCCTCCACCACCGGGTGGCGGCCCTGCTGGATCTCGATGCAGGGATGCGACACGAAGCTGGGCGCGCGCCAGTGCAGCGTGTGCGAGCGCTCGGCCAGCGCGCACAGCGCGTCGAGCGTGGCGAGGCCGCCCGCCAGCTGCGTGAGCGCGGGCACCGAGGGCTGCAGCGCGTCGAGCAGTTGCTCGTAGAGCCACTTCTCGCGGGCCAGCGCGCGGTCCTGCGCGCTCAGGGCCTTGTCCTCGAAGGCCTTCAGCTCGGGCGTGATGAAGCGCTCGGCGTTCTTCAGCGTCTGGCGGCGGCGGTAGTTGTCGGGCACCTTGGAGAGCGCGCTCTGCGTCACCTCGATGTAGAAGCCGTGCACGCGGTTGAACTGCACCCGCAGGTTGCCGATGCCGGTGCGCTCGCGCTCGCTGATCTCCAGCTTCAGCAGGAAGTCGTCGCAGTTCTCGCTGATGGCGCGCAGCTCGTCGAGCTCGGCGTCGTGGCCGGTGGCGATCACGCCGCCGTCGCGCACCAGCGCGGATGGGTCGGGCTTGATGGCGCTGGTCAGCAAGGCGGCGCAGCCCGGCGGCGGGGCGAGCCGCTCGGCGATCTGGCCGAGCAGGGCGGACGCCGCGGGCAGCATCGGTGCGAGCTGCTCCGCCTTCGCGAGCGCCAGCTGCAGCGCCAGCAGTTCGCGCGGGCGCACCTGTCGCAGCGCGATGCGCGCGGCGATGCGTTCCACGTCGCTGGTGTTCTTGAGCTGCTCGCGCAGCGTGCGCCAGGGGGCGGCCGTGGCACCGGGGGCCGTGGCCTGCAGCGTGCCGATGGCTTCGAGGCGGCCTTGCGCCTCGGAGCGGTCGCGCCGGGGCGAGAGCAGCCAGCGCTTGAGCAGGCGGCTGCCCATGCCGGTCATGCAGGTGTCGAGCAGCGAGAACATGGTGGGCGAGTCTTCGCCGCGCAGTGTCTGCACCAGCTCGAGGTTGCGCCGCGTGGTGGGCGGCAGCTCGATCAGGTCGCCGTCGCGCTCCACCGAGAGGCGCTGCACGTGCGAGAGCGCCCGGCCCTGCGTGTGCTCGGCGTAGCCCAGCAGCGCGGCCGCCGCGGCGTGCGCGTTGGCGAGCGATTCGGCGTTCCAGGCCGCGAGGCTGTTGCTGCCCATCTGCTCGGCCAGCTTGCGCTCGCCGAGGCCGCCGTCGAACTGCCACGCCGGGCGCAGCGAAAGCGTGAAGGGCGTGGCGGCGCGCGCGGCCTTCAGGCGCTGCTCGAAGGCGGGCGTGACTTCGGCGCTGTAGAGCAGCTCGCTGGGGCCGATGCGCGCGATCCAGGCTTCGAGCGCGTCGGAGGGGCACTCGGCCAGCCGCAGCTCGGCGCCGGTCACGCTGAGCCAGGCCAGGCCGCAGACGTTGCGCGTGCCCGCGTGCACCGAGAGCAGCAGCGAATCGGCCTTGTCGTTGAGAAGCTCGGAGTCGGTCAGCGTGCCGGGCGTGACCACGCGCACCACCTTGCGCTCGACCGGCCCCTTGGCGGCGCCCACTTCGCCCACCTGCTCGCAGATGGCGACCGATTCGCCCAGCTTGATGAGGCGGGCCAGGTAGGTGTCGACCGAGTGGAAGGGCACGCCGCACATCACCACCGGCTGGCCGGCGGACTGGCCGCGCTGGGTGAGCGTGATGTCGAGCAGGCGCGCGGCCTTCTCGGCGTCGGCCCAGAAGAGTTCGTAGAAATCGCCCATCCGGTAGAACAGAAGGGTGTCCGGATGGTCGGCTTTCAGGCCCAGGTACTGGGCCATCATCGGCGTGTGCCCAGAGAGGTCTGTCTTGGTCATTTCAATCAGTTGCTTGCGATCCATGCCGCCGGCGCGCGGGGCAGGGGGGCAGGTGGGGGACGTTCCTAGGCATTTTCCGCGCGGCTCTCCGTTCGGCCGGCCCCATGGCCGCCCTCGAGCGGCCACTGCCTCGTCTTGAGCATGAACAGCTCGAAGAGGCCCGGCGCCATCGAGCGGTCGCCGGCCTCCCACTGCTGCCATCCGCGCAGCGAGGCCTGCACCGTCTGCGCGGCCTCGGTCTGCGTGAGGCCCGCGGCAATGCGGGCGTCGCGGACGGCGGCGGGCGAGGGGCTGGAGTGCTTGTTCGGGGAGGGCATGGGAGGCATGGCGCATGACGCCTGCGCGCACGGGTGAAAGTGCCGCGGGCATTCTACGTTCAATGCGCGTATCGCCGGCCTGCGCCCGGCGCCGTGTTCGCCGCCGGCCTGAAGCGGAATTCGTCGCGCGGTGATCCGGCGCGCCCGGCCTTGCGTACCACGGGACCAACCACTGCCGACGTCCCGCCATGCCCCGAGCCTCCAGCGCATCCGCCGCCATCCACTGGGTCGAACAGGGTCTGGTGCCCGACGGCGCCGTCCGCATCGGCGTGCGGCGGCTGCTGCGCCAGCGCCTGGCCGAACTGGACAGCGGCAACCCCGAGGCCGTCGCGCGGCACTCGCAGGCATTCTTCGACGAACTGCGCAACGCCCCGCTGGCCCTGCTGCCCGAGAAGGCCAACGAGCAGCATTACGAGTTGCCGGCTGATTTCTTCGCCGCAGTGCTCGGGCCGCACCGCAAGTACAGCTGCTGCTGGTGGCCCGAAGGGGTCGACACGCTGGAGCAGGCCGAGGCGGCCGCGCTGGCCGAGACCTGCGCGCGTGCGGGCCTTGCAGATGGGCAGCGCATCCTCGAACTCGGCTGCGGCTGGGGGTCGCTGAGCCTGTGGATGGCCGAGCGCTTTCCGGGCTCGCGCATCACGGCGGTGTCCAACTCGCATTCGCAACGGATGTTCATCACCGCCGAGGCCGCGGCCCGCGGCCTGGGCAACCTCGAGGTGATCACCTGCGACTTCAACGACTTCGAGACGGCCGGGCGCTTCGACCGCGTGGTGTCGGTGGAAATGTTCGAGCACCTGCGCAACTGGCCGCGCGCCTTCTCGAACGTTGCGCGCTGGCTGAATCCGCAGGGGCGCTTCTTCATGCACGTGTTCGTGCACCGCGAGGCGCCGTATCCCTTCGAGGTGCGCGACGCGAGCGACTGGATGAGCCGCTACTTCTTCTCGGGCGGCATGATGCCCGGCGACGACCTCGCCCTGCGCTGCCAGGACGACCTGCGCCTGCTGAGCCAATGGCGCTGGAACGGCCGCCACTATGCGAAGACCTCCGCCGCCTGGCTGGCGCGCATGGACGCCCGGCGCGACGAGCTCATGCCGCTCTTGGCTTCCGTCTACGGCGAGAGCGAGGCGCCCATCTGGTGGACGCGCTGGCGCCTTTTCTTCATCTCGGTGGAAGAGTTGTTCGGCTACGCCGAAGGCGGCCAGTGGTGGGTCGCCCACTACCTGTTCGAGAAGCGCTGATGCCGGCGCGCGCCCTGGCTCTCGCCCTGGCGATGGCCGCCTGCATGGCCTTCACGGCCTCGGCGCAGGAGGGCGCGACCGAGGAAGGCGAGTGGAACTTCACCGCCACGCTCGACGGCAAGCCCATCGGCACGCATCGCTTCGTGGTCGGCGGCAGCGCGGCAGCGCGCAGCGTCGACAGCCGCGCCGACTTCGTCGTGCGCATGCTCGGCGTGCCCGTCTACCGCTATCGCCATCACGCCGGGGAGCGCTGGGCCGGCGACTGCCTGCGCGAACTGCGCGCCGACACCGACGACGACGGCACGCGGCAGCAGGTCGCGCGCCGCTTCGAGGACGAGTGCGTGATGACTTTCGCCTACTGGAACCCCCGCCTGCCGAAGCAGCAGCGCCTGGTCGATCCGCAGACCGGCAAGCTGGAGCCGGCGCGCTTCGAGCCGCTGCCCGACACCAACATCGAGGTCCGCGGCCAGCCCGTGCGGGCGCGGGGCTGGCGCCTGCAGGCCGCGCAGCAGCGCATCCGCATCTGGTATGCGGCCGACAGCGGGCGCTGGATCGGGCTGGACGCCGAGACCAAGGGCGACCGGCAGCTGAGTTACCGATTGACTTCTCCTACTGGCGCACCATGAAACCTTCCGCCCGCACCTTGTCCATCGCCTACCTGTGGGCGCTCGTGAGTTTTCTCGCGCTGGACGCCGTATGGCTGTCGCTCATGGGCCCGCGCCTGTACAAGCCGGCGCTCGGCGACCTGATGGCGTCCGACGTCGACTGGCTCGCGGCGGTGCTTTTCTATGCCATCTACCTGGCGGGCCTGCTGGTCTTCGCGATCGCGCCGGCCTTGGCAGAAGGCTCGGCCGGCGTGGCGCTGCGGCGCGGCGCCTTCTTCGGGCTGGTGGCCTACGCCACCTACGACCTCACCAACCAGGCGACGCTGCGCGACTGGCCCTGGGCCATCACCATCGCGGACCTGGTGTGGGGCAGCTTCGTGAGCGGCGTGGCGGCCTGGGTGTCTGCCCGCCTCACATCCCGACGAGCGAACCCAGCACGCGCGCGATAGCGCTTTCGAAGCGCAGGCGGCCGTCCAGTGAGGCGAGGCAGATGCACTCGCTGCCGTCCTGGACCACGGGCTGGTGGTGGATTTCTCCATCCGCCGCGTCGAAATCCCCGGGGCCGAACAGGGCCCGCCCGTCGTGGAAGCGGCCGTGCAGCACCTGGGTCAGCTCCAGCCCCTGGTGCGTGTGCTGCGGCAGGTACTTGCCGGCGGCGATGCGCAGCAGGAAGACGTTCGCATCCGGCGCCTCGGGCACGCTCACGCGGCTCCAGCGCATGCCGGGGCCGATCCAGCGCCATGGCGTGGCGCTGCAGTGGGCGAGGGCGCGTGGCCAGCGCGCGCCGGGCGGCAGCGGCGGCGGCGCGCTCACCCGCACGGTCCCGGCAGGCGCGTTCTCGAGCGCGTCGATCGCTGCCCAGGTGCGCGCCAGCGCATCGTCGGCCATCGGCACGGGCTCAAGTTCGTCGAGCAGGATGCCGCCCAGGGCATCGAGCGTGCGCGCGCGCTCGCGGCACAGCGGGCACAGTTCGAGGTGGCTGGCCAGTACCAGCCGCGTTCCGGCCGGCAACTGGCCGGAGGCCCGGGCCAGCAGCAGGTCGTCGTCGGGGTGGTGTCGGATGTCCATCATCAGCGTTCCAGCAGGCGGCGCAGCTGAGCGACCGCCAGGCGCACGCGCGACTTCACGGTGCCCAGCGGAATGCTCAGCTGGGCCGCGATGCGGGCATGCGGTTCGTCTTCGAAATAGGAAAGGTGCAGCACCTGCTGCTGCTCGGGCGGCAGCTGCCGGAAGGCGCTGCGCAGGCGTTCGTTCAGGCGCGAGGCATGCAGCCCGTCGTCGAGCGAGGCGCCGTCCGCCTGGAGCAGGTCGAAATCGAACTCTTCCTCGGCCGACTCCACGCCCTGGCGCCGCCGCAGCGCGTCCACGCGCAGGTTGCGCGCGATGGTGAAGATCCAGGTCGAGACGGCGGCCTGCGCCGGGTCGAACAGCGCGGCCTTGCGCCACACGCTCACCAGCGCTTCCTGGGCCAGTTCCTCGGCCTGCAGTTCCGGGCAGCCGATGTGCATCAGGTAGTGCTTGACGCGCGGCGCGAAGTGCGAGAAAAGCCGCGCGAACGCCTCCCTGTCCTGCCGTTCGGCCACGGCCGCCAGGGCCTGCGCCCAGAGGTCGTCGGAGCGGCGCGGCTGCTTGAAATCGGTCACAACAACAGTCAAGTTGGGCGCTCGGCGGCCGCGGGGCACCGGAATGCCCGCAGGTTGGGTGGATGGGTCGGGAACGGCGGCCATGCTAACCCTTACGCAATCCGGCCGCGATCGGATCATCGCCGCAATGCGCCATGGTCCAAATGGTGGTTTCCTGCGTACAAGCTCCAACACTTGGATACGCACCATGCCGCCCTTCGACCCCCAGCCCGCCCAGCCCACAGTCCTCGCGACACCTACCTCGCCGGGGCAGGGCCAGCGCATCGCCGTCGTCGGCACCGGCATCTCGGGGCTTTCCTGCGCCTGGCTCCTGTCCCAGCGGCACGAAGTGACGGTGTTCGAGAGCGAATCGCGCCTCGGCGGGCACAGCAACACGGTGGACGCGCCCGGCCGCGAAGGCACGGTGCCGGTGGATACCGGCTTCATCGTCTACAACGAGCCCGCCTATCCGAACCTGAGCGCCTTGTTCCGGCATCTGGGCGTGCCGACCGCGGCCTCCGACATGTCCTTCGCCGTCAGCCTCGATGCCGGCCGCCTCGAATACGCCGGGACCGACCTGCGCGGCCTGTTCGCGCAGAAGCGCAACCTGGCGAGCCCGAGGTTCTGGTCGATGCTGCGCGAGCTGCTGCGGTTCTACCGCGAGGCGCCGCGCGATGCCCAGGCCGCCGGCGACCAGGCGCTGGACGACTACCTGGACGCCCGCGGCTACGGCCGCGCGTTTCGCGACGACCATCTCTATCCCATGGCGGCCGCCATCTGGTCGGCGCCCGCCGCGCGGGTGGGGCGCTATCCGGTGGCGGCCTTCGTGCGCTTCTGCGAGAACCACGGCCTGCTGCAGATCAGCGACCGGCCGGTCTGGCGCACCGTGGCAGGCGGCAGCCGCGAGTACGTGCAGCGCCTGAGCCGGCCTTTTGCCGACCGGGTCCACCTCGACGAGGCCGTGCTCGAACTGCATCGCGAGCCCGACGGCGTGCGCATCCGCACCACCGGCGGCTGGTGGCCCGAGCGCTTCGATCACGTCGTGCTGGCGACCCACGCCGACCGGTCGCTGGCGCTGCTGCCCGACGCCTCCAGCGCCGAGCGAGCCCTGCTGGGCGCATTTCCCTACAGCCGCAACCTGGCCGTGCTGCACCGCGACCCGGCACTGATGCCGGCGCGCCGCGCCGTGTGGTCGAGCTGGAACTACCTCGGAACGCGCGGCAGCAGCGCCGCCCCGACGGTGACCTACTGGATGAACCGGCTGCAACCCCACCTGCCGCAGGGCCCGCGGGCCGAGCCGATCTTCCTGACGCTGAACCCTGTCGCCGGCCCGCGGCCCGAGCACCTGATCCGCACGGAGGTCTACGACCATCCGCTGTTCGATGCCGCCGCCATGGCCGCGCAGCGCCATCTCTGGAACCTGCAGGGCCAGCGCCGCACCTGGTTCTGCGGCGCCTACTTCGGCTCCGGCTTCCACGAGGACGGGCTGCAGTCCGGCCTGGCGGTCGCCGAGGCACTGGGTGGCGTTCGCCGGCCCTGGAGCGTGCCGCAGGAGTCCGGGCGCATCCACCTGCCTCAGGCCGCGCAGGCAGCGCAGGCGGCGAGGGCGGTCGCCCCATGAGCGGGCAGGGCGGCTCGGCGCTCTATGTCGGGCGCGTCATGCACCAGCGGCTGCGGCCCCGGCGCCATCGGCTCGCCTACCGCATCTACAACGTGCTGGTCGACATCGACGAGCTGCCGCAGCTGAACGCCCGGCTGCGCCTGTTCTCGGTGGACCGCTTCAACCTGTTCAGCTTCCACGCCGGCGACTACGGCGACGGCTCGGGCCGCGACCTGCGCGCCCAGGTCGAGGCGCGGCTGCGCGAGGCCGGCCTGCCCACGGGCGGCGCGATCCGGCTGCTGACCATGCCGCGCCTGCTTGGCCACGTCTTCAACCCGCTCAGCGTGTGGTTCTGCCACGCCCCGGGAGGCGAGCTGCAGGCGATGGTCTACGAGGTCAACAACACCTTCGGGCAGCGCCACAGCTACCTGATCCCGGTGGCCGACGCCGCCGCCCCGGTCATCGACCAGCGCTGCGACAAGCAGATGTACGTCTCGCCCTTCAACGGCATGGACCTGCGCTACCGCTTCCGCATCGCGCCGCCGGGCGAGTCGGTGTCGATCGGCGTGAGCGTGCACGATGCCGACGGCGCCGTGCTCAACGCGCGCCAGGACGGCCGGCGCACCGCGCTGAGCGACCTCGCGCTGCTGCGCGTCTTCCTGACCCATCCGCTGCTGACCCTCAAGGTCGTCGCGGCCATCCACTGGCAGGCGCTGCGCCTGTGGATCAAGCGCGTGCCCCTGCATCCGCGTCCGGCAGCCCCGGAGCGCGACATCACCATCGTTTCCACGAGCGAGACTCCATGAGCCTGACCACGCCCTCCGCCCCCGTTCTCGACGCCGTGCCGTCCTTCTCGCCGCTGCGGCGCCTGCTCGCGCGCACGCGCTTCGGCCGGCTGGCGCTGACGCTGCCCGGCGGGCGCAGCATCGAGGTGGCCGGCCGCGAGCCGGGCCCGCATGCCAGCCTGCGCCTTTCGAGCTGGCGGCCGATCGTGCGGCTGCTCATGCAGGGCGACCTCGGCCTGGCCCTGAGCTTCCGCGACGGCGAATGGGACAGCCCCGACCTGCTGGCCCTCTTCGAATTCGGCCTGGCCAACGAGGCCGCCTGGGGCTCGCTGCTCAAGGGCCGCGGCCCTTCGCGCTGGCTGGCGCGGCTGCTGCACCTGGCGCGCAGGAACAGCCGCAGCGGCAGCCGGCACAACATCTCCTTCCACTACGACCTGGGCAACGAGTTCTACCGGCACTGGCTCGACGACAGCATGCTGTATTCGAGCGCGATCTTCAGCGACGAGCCCGACGACACTCTCGAGGCCGCCCAGGCGCGCCGCCTCGATGCCATCCACCGCATGCTCGACACCCCGCAAGGCGCGAACGTGCTCGAAATCGGCTGCGGCTGGGGAACGCTGGCGGCGAGCCTGGCCCGCCGGCACGAGGCGCGCGTGACGGGGCTCACGCTGTCGGCCGAGCAACTGGCCTTCGCGCGCGAGCGCGGCCAGGCATGGGACGTGGCCGAGCGGCTCGACCTGAGGCTGCAGGACTACCGCGACGTGCAGGGCCGGTTCGACCGCATCGTGTCCATCGAGATGATCGAAGCCGTCGGCGAGGCCTACTGGCCCGCCTACTTCGCGACCCTGCGCGACCGCCTCCAGCCCGGTGGCGTGGCGGTGCTGCAGGCGATCACCATCGCCGACGAGCACTTCGACGGCTACCGGCAGAGGGCCGACTTCATCCAGCACTGCATCTTCCCGGGCGGCATGCTGCCCAGCCCGCGCGTGCTGCAAGAGCAGGCACGGCGCGCGGGGTTCGTCATCGAGACTTCGCACTGCTTCGGAATGGACTATGCGCGAACGCTCGCCGAGTGGCGCCGGCGGTTCCTGGCGGCCTGGCCGCAGATCGAGCCGCTGGGCTTCGATGCCGCGTTCAAGCGGCTG
This sequence comes from Variovorax sp. 350MFTsu5.1, assembly GCF_048302515.1. Classification (NCBI taxonomy): domain Bacteria; kingdom Pseudomonadati; phylum Pseudomonadota; class Betaproteobacteria; order Burkholderiales; family Comamonadaceae; genus Variovorax; species Variovorax sp. 350MFTsu5.1. The sequence goes on from NZ_CP157620.1 coordinate 2,466,274, forward strand.
TGGACTTACTACCTGTCGTACTGCGAGGCCGGCTTTCGCTGCGGGCGCATCGATGTGGGACTGTACCGGCTGCGTGCGGCCGATGCCTGAGGAAGGCGCCGGCGGCAGATGGCGAGCGCGGTGTCAGGGCGTGTAGCCGCCCGCCTTTTCGAGCGCGTCGCGAAGCGCGGCGGCCTGCGCCCTGATCGCCTCGGCCTGCTGCCCGGACAGCCGCGAGAGGTTGCGCACCTGCGCGCCGATGCGCTGGTGCTTCGCGAAGCGCTCGCGGTGCCTGAGCAGGAAGTCCCAGTAGAGCGTCGTGAAGGGGCAGGCCTCGGGCCCCTGGCTGACGCCGGGCCGGTAGCGGCACTGGGCGCAGTACTGCCCGCCGCTCATGCGCTCGATGTACTTGCCGCTGGCGATGTAGGGCTTGCTCGTCATCACGCCGCCGTCCGCGTACTGGCTCATGCCCGCGGTGTTGGGCAGCTCCACCCATTCCACCGCATCGACGTAGATGGCGAGATACCACTCGTGGACCTCGCGCGGCCGCACGCCGAGCAGCAGCGCGAACAGGCCAGTGATCATCAGGCGCTGGATGTGATGGGCGTAGCCCAGGCGCAGCGTCTGCCGGATCGCGTCCGACAGGCAGGCCATCGGCGTATCGCCGGTCCAGTAGAAGGCCGGCAGCGGCGCCCGCGCATCCAGCGCGTTCGACTCCACGAGGCCGGGCATGGAAGTCCAGTAGACGCCGCGCACATATTCGCGCCAGCCCAGCACCTGGCGGATGAACCCTTCGGCGCTCGGCAGCGGAATGCGGCCCTCCTGCCAGGCGCGTTCCACCCGCGCGACCACTTCGCGCGGCTCGATCAGCTTGAGGTTCATCGCGGCCGAGAGGTGGGCGTGCCACAGCCAGGGCTGGCCGGGCCAGATCGCGTCCTGCCAGGGGCCGAAGCCGGGCAGCCGCTCGTCGACGAAGCGCTCCAGCGCCAGCAGCGCCTGCTCGCGCGTCACCGGCCAGGCGAAGCCATCGAGCTCGCCCGGATGGCGTTCGAACTCCCGGGCCACCAGCGCCAGCACCTCCTGCGTGATCGCGTCGGGCTCGAAGCGGGCGGGCTCGGGCACGATGCCCGGACCCTCGGCGCCGAAGGGCTGGCGGTTGTCGGCATCGAAATTCCAGCGCCCTCCGGCGGGCCCGTAGCTTTGCGTTCCTTCCTCGCCTTCCATCAGCACGCGGTGCTGGCGGCGCATCTGCCGGTAGAAGTTTTCCATGCGCAGGGTGCGGCGGCTGCGGGCATGGTCGGCGAACTCGCGCACGGTACAGAAGAAGTGGCGGTCGTCGCGCAGCTCCAGCGCGAGCCCGGCCTCTGCGGCGGCGCGACGCAGCGCGCGCAGCACGCGCCAGTCGCCCGGCGCGGTCATCACCAGCCGCTCGGGCCGCAGCAGCCGGATCGCACGCGCCAGTTCGCCGGCCAGGCTGCCGGTGTTCGCGGGATCGTCCAGGCTCACGTAGTGCAGCGGCCAGCCGCGCTCGCGCAGCAGCCGCGCGTGATGGCGCATGGCGGACAGGAACAGGGCGATGCGGATGCGGCTGGAGGCGACGTGCGTGGACTCCTCGCGCACCTCGGCCATCCAGATGCCGTCCTGCGCGGGATCGAAGCCGTCGAAGGCCGAGGCCTTGCTGTCCAACTGGTCGCCCAGCACCAGCACCAGGTGACGGATCGGCGGCGTCATGAACGGCTCGCCCGCACCGGGGCTGGCGTGATCGAAGCTGGCATCGTGACTCCCGGAAATGCGGCGGCCCGGGCCGAACGTCGCCGGCCCCGCAACTTCCCTACGCCGCAGGGCCGTGCCCGGATCACCGCCGCAGCTTTCGCCGAACAGGCCCGGTCCGCATGAAGACACTGCTGCGCCAGTACGGCCCCACCGTTCTCAACCTCGTGGTCTTCCAGGCCGCCTGGTTCGCGTGCGTGCTGGGCGCCGCGCGCGGCGCCCCCGGTTGGGGCGTGGCGGCCTGCATCGGCGCCGTGCTGCTGAACCTGTGGTTCAGCGATGCGCGCCGCGACGAACTGCTGCTGGCGCTGTGCGCGGTGCTGCTGGGCCTGGCATGGGACACCGGCATGGCGCGCGGCGGCGTGCTGGTCTATGCCTCGCCGGGGCCCTGGCCGGGCGTGGCGCCCGCGTGGATCCTGGGGCTGTGGGCGCTGTTCTCGACCACGCTGCGCGGGCCGCTGCGCTGGCTGCACGGGCGCTGGCTGCTCTCGGCCGTGATCGGCGGCGTGGGCGGTGCCTTGTCTTACGCGGCCGCGGTGCGGATGGGGGCCGGCCACTTTCCCGACCCCAGCCGGGCGATGCTGGTGCTGGGGGCCGGCTGGGCGGTGATCACGCCGCTGCTCGTGGAGCTGGCGCGCTGGCTGGGGCAGCGCGCCACCCGCCGCATGCTGCGCTGATTCCGCCGGGCCCGCCTGCTTCAGAGCCGCATGAGGCTCAGCCCGCCACCCATTCCTCCTGGCTGACCCAGCAGTTGCGTCCACCCTGCTTGGCCTTGTAGAGCGCGGCGTCCGCCGCCTCGACGAGCCGCTGCTCCGGCGCGTGCGACTGCGGGTCCTGCAGGGTCGCCACGCCGATGCTGACGGTGACCTGCCCATGCGGGCTCTCGCTGTGGGTGATGCCGAGCGCGCGCACCTGTTCGAGCATGAGTTCCGCGACCTTGCGGGCGCCCTGCAGGCCGGTGCTGGGCAGCACGATCGCCAGCTCCTCTCCGCCGTAGCGCGCGACCAGGTCGCCCGGGCGCCTGATGCTGCGCCTGAGCGCCATTGCGACGGCCCTCAGGCACTGGTCGCCGGCGACGTGGCCATAGGCATCGTTGAAGCTCTTGAAGTAGTCCAGGTCCAGCAGCAGCAGCGACAGGGCCGTGCCTTCCCTGGCCGCGCGGCGGGATTCCTGCGCCAGCACTTCGTCGAAGCTGCGGCGGTTGGCCAGGCCGGTGAGCGGGTCCTGCGTTGCCAAGATCTCCAGCCGGCGGTTGGCCTGCAGCAGGTCCTCGCGCGCGGCCATCAGCGAAGCCTCGGCCCTGATCCGCCGCCCGATGTTGATGATCAGCTTCCAGCCCACTGCGGCCACCGCGGTCAGCAGGGCGCCGACGACGGCGAGCGTCAGCAGCGCCTGGTGCCTCCAGGCCTGCAGCGCCTGGTCGCGGCCCACCGCCACGGTGGTCAGCACCGGGTAGCGGTCGCTCTTGCGGAAGGCGTAGAGCCGCTTCGTTCCATCCACGCTGGAGCGGAACGATGCGGTACCCGAAGTGCCCGAGAAGTGGCGCTGGAAATTGACCGACTTCGAGAAGTCGAGGCCGACGTACTTCTCGCGGTAGGGATAGAGCACCAGCATCTGCCCCGTGTTGGTGCTCAGGCCGATGGTGCCGGTGTCGGGCAGGGCGATGGTTCCGAATGCGCGCAGGAAGTTCTGCAGGCCCAGGCCGATGACGACGACGCCTGCGAACTGGCCCTTGTCGTCCTCGAGGCGTCGGCTGACCGTGATACCCCATTCGCCGGTGAACGGGTTGCGAAGCGGCGGGCTGATGAGGACATCGTTGGAGCGCGTGTCGCGGTGATGCACGAAGTAGGGCCGATGGGCGCTGTTGGTGCCCGGCGGAACCTGTCCCTTGGAGTAGATCAGCCAGTCGCCCCTGGCATCGAGGACGGCGACGCCGTCGAGCGGGTCGAGCAGGCGCTTCTGCCGCTCGACCAGCGACTGCACGCGCTGCAGGTGCGCGTGCGGGTGACCGTCGGCCTTCAGCGTCTCGGTCACGCCCTGCAGCAGCATGTCGCTCTGGGTGAAGATGCCTTCGGCGTAGATGTTCAGCGCCTGGGCAAGGTTGAGGTTGTTGGTGTCGGCTGCGGCCAGCGTCTGTTCGCGCGATGTCCAGAGCTGCCAGCCGGTGGCTGCCGACACCGAGATCATGACGGCCGCGAGCAGGGTCTTCGCAAGGCGAACGTCCCGCTTCACTTGAGCGACTCCTCGAGCAAGCTTTTTCTCATCGACTTCCTCCCTTTTCCCCATCTTGTGCGTTGCGGCGTCTGTGCTGCGCCGCTGGACTGCGTTCACCGGTCTCGCGCCGGCCGGACCATGGCGAACTCTAGCCGAGCCGGCCGAAGCCCCGGCGACAGCCCCACCGGCGGCAGCGGGAGGCCCGTGGCACCATCGAAGGCTTCCACCAACGTGAACTGCGAGGGCATCGATGCTGATCAACTGCGTCGCCTACGAAAACGGCTCCAAGCTCGCCGACATATCGGTCGAGGACATCAGCGAATACATCAGCCGGCCCGGCTGCTTCGTCTGGGTGGCGCTGAGCGATGCCTCCGACGAGGAACTGCGCGAGATGCAGAAGGAGTTCGGCCTGCATCCGCTGGCGGTGGAAGACGCCCACCACGGTCACCAGCGCCCGAAGATGGAGGAATACGGCGACTCGCTCTTCGTCGTCATGCACCTGGTGGAGCCCTCGGCCGAGGGCGAGCACTGCATGAACGTGGGCGAGGTCGACGTCTTCGTCGGCGCCAACTACGTGCTGTCGGTGCGCAACCGCAGCAAGCAGGGCTTCCTGGGCGTGCGCGAGCGCTGCGAGCGCGAGCCGGAGTTGCTGCGCCACGGCGCCGGCTTCGTGCTGTACGCGCTGATGGACGCGGTGGTCGACCGCTACTTCCCGGTGATCGACGCGCTGGAAGTGGAGCTGGAGTCCATCGAGCAGCAGATCTTCGGCCAGGGCGGCGCGGCGCGCGACAAGATCAAGCAGCTCTATGACCTGAAGCGGCGCAGCATGGTCCTCAAGCGCGCGGTGGCGCCGCTGGTGGAGGCGGCCGGCAAGATGCACGGCGGGCGCGTGCCGCAGATCTGCATGAGCTCGCAGGAATACTTCCGCGACGTGGGCGACCACCTGGCGCGCATCAACGCGTCGATCGACGCGATGCGCGACACCATCGCCACGGCGATCCAGGTGAACCTGTCGATGGTCACCATCGAGGAGAGCGAGGTCACCAAGCGCCTCGCGGCCTGGGCCAGCATCTTCGCGGTGTGCACCGCCTTCGCCGGCATCTGGGGCATGAACTTCGAGAACATGCCGGAGCTGAAATTCCGCTACGGCTACGGCATTGCGCTGGGGCTGATCGTGAGCACCTGTGGCTATCTCTATTACCGGTTCAGGCGAGCAGGTTGGCTCTAGAGACTCCAAAGAGCCTCGGATGCCCTCGTTGCTAATGCTCAACTAATAAACATGTAGACAATCAAGTCCCTTATGAAAAGGGACTTCACGCAGCGCTTCGGCTTCCTCGTCAAGAGCGTGGGCAAGCTCTACAGCGAGGAGTTCGACCGCCTCGCGCGTGAGCGCATCGGGCTCACCAGCGCGCAGTGCCGCCTGCTGGGCGCGCTGGCGATGCACGGCGACGAAGAAGAGCCGCTCTCGCAGGCCGAACTGGCGCAGCGGCTCGACCTCACCCCCATGGCCGTGGCCGGCCTGTGCGACCGCATGGCCGCCGCCGGCTGGATACGCCGCGAGCCCAGCCCCACCGACCGCCGCGTCAACAGGATCCACCTGGAGCCCAGCGCCGAGAAGGCGCTCGACAGCGCCCTGAGCATCAGCGACGGGCTCAACGCCCGCGTGATGTCGGTGCTCTCGCAGGCCGAGCGCGCCCAGCTGCTGAGCCTGCTCGCACGGGTGCACGGCAGCCTCGTGGAGATCACCTCGCCGGCCGGCCGCAAGCCGTCATGAGCGTCGCGCCCGGAACCACCGTGCCGCACCGCGGCATGATCACCATCTCGATCATGCTGGCGACCATCATGCAGGCGCTGGACACCACCATCGCCAACGTGGCGCTGCCGCACATGCAGGGCAGCCTGCAGGCCTCGCAGGACCAGATCACCTGGGTGCTCACCTCGTACATCGTGGCCTCGGCCATCGCACTGCCGCTCACGGGCTGGCTTTGCGGGCACTGGGGGCGCCGGCGCGTGTTCATCATCTCGGTGATCGGCTTCACCGTGGCTTCGGCGCTGTGCGGGCTGGCGACCTCGCTGGTGGGTATCGTGGCCGCGCGGCTGCTGCAGGGCATCTTCGGCGCGGCGCTGGTGCCGCTGTCGCAGGCGGTGCTGCTGGACATCAACCCGCGCGAGAAGGTCGGCCAGGCCATGGCCATCTGGGGCGCGGGCATCATGGTCGGGCCCATCCTCGGGCCGCTGCTGGGCGGCTGGCTCACCGAGAACTTCGACTGGCGCTGGGTGTTCTTCATCAACCTGCCGGTGGGCGTGTTCGCCTTCTGGGGCATCGCGCGCTACCTGCCCGAGAGCCGGCCGCAGGGCGAGCGGCTGGACATCTTCGGCTTCGTCACGCTGAGCATCGCCATCGGCATGCTGCAGCTCTTCCTCGATCGCGGCGAGCAGCTCGACTGGTTCGAGTCGTGGGAGATCAAGCTCGAGGCCGCGGCCGCGCTGGTGGCCTTCTGCTTCTTCGTGGTCCACACCTGGACGGTGCAGGGCGTCTCCTTCTTCGACCGCGACCTGCTGAAGGACCGCAACTTCGTCACCGGCCTGCTGTTCGCGTTCATCGTCGGCATGATCCTGTTCGCGACCATGGCCTTGCTGCCCAACTTCCTGCAGGGGCTGATGGGCTACCCGGTGATCTACACCGGCGAGGTGACCGCGCCGCGCGGCGTGGGAACGATGATCGCGATGATCATCGTCGGGCGGCTGGTGCAGCGCATCGACGTGCGCGCGATCATGGCGCTGGGCTTCGGCCTCACGGCCTTCTCGCTTTACCAGATGACGCGGCTCACGCTGCAGATGGACAGCACGCTCATCGTGGTCTCGGGCTTCATCCAGGGGCTGGGCATCGGCTTCACCTTCGTGCCGCTTTCCACCGCCACCTTCGCCACGCTGGCGCCGAGGCTGCGCAACCAGGGCACGCCCATCTTCAGCCTGCTGCGCAACATCGGCAGCAGCGTGGGCATCTCGATCGTGCAGGCGCTGCTGACCGAAGGCTCGAGCAGGGCGCATGCGCAGATCGCCTCGACCGTGGCGCCGGGCAACGCGGCGCTCGCGACCCTGCCGCAGACGATGTCGCCCGACACCGCCACCGGGCTCGCGTTGCTCAACGCCGAGGTGACGCGGCAGGGCGCGCTGATCGGCTATCTCGACGACTTCGCCATCATGATGATCATCACGGTGCTGGCGATTCCGCTGCTGTTGCTGATACGCAGCCCGAGGCGCAGCGCGGCGGCTTCAGGCCCGGCTGAAGTGCCGCACTGACCCCGGCATTTCTCCCTCCCCAGCGGGGTAAGGAGCAAACCCCGGCTCACTCGTCGTGCGAATCGTGCGTGGCCACCGCACCGCGGCGCCAGTAGCCCGAGGCCCGCGTCCATTTCGGGTTCGCGCCGCGCTCGCCCACCAGGTGCGCGCGCAGCGCCTTGGCGATGGCCGATTCGCAGCCCACCCACGCGTGGAAGTCGCCGGCAGGCAGCTGCATGGCCTTCAGCGTGTCGACAAGCACGGGGCTCAGGCCGGGCTCGGTGCCTCGGCGGTGCGCCCATTTCAGGGTGAGCTCGGCCTGCGTGTCGAACGCGATCTCGTCGGCTTCGCTGTCGACTTCCGCCAGCACCACCGCGCGCGAGCCGGCGGGCAGTTCGGCCAGGCGCCGCGAGATCGCGGGCAGGGCGGTGTCGTCGCCGATCAGCAGGTGCCAGTCGAATTCGGTCGGCAAGATGAACGAGCCGCGCGGGCCGCCCACGCCGAGGATGTCGCCGGGTTTCGCCTGCTCGGCCCATTGCGTGGCCGGACCGGCCTCGTGCAGCGCGAAGTCGATCTCGAGCGTGCCGGCCTTCGCGTCGTGGTTGCGCGGCGTGTAGTCGCGCATGGTGGGGCGGCCTTCGGGCCACACCGGGCCTTCGGGGCCCATGGTGGGCAGGCTCAGCTTGCCGGTGGCGGCGTCGGGAAAGAACAGCTTCACGTGGTCGTCGAAGCCCGGGCTGTAGAAGCCCGCGAGGTCGTCGCCGGCGAGCGTGACGCGGATCAGGTGCGGCGTCACGCGCTGCACGGTCTTCACCGCGAGCTTGCGGAAGCGCAGCTCGTGGCGCACCCGGCGGGGCGTGCGGTCCGGCACGATGGGTGCCGTGGACGCTGGTGATGTACTGAAGTCAGTCATTGCGGAAATCCTGTTGCGAGACAGGGTTGGTTGGGATTCGGGTTGCCCTCGGCCCCTCAGATCCTTTCGATCTGCTGGGCCGCGGCGTCGAGCACCGCGGCAAATTCGTGCGCCTGTTGATCGGTCAGCGGCGCGCCCGTCAGGCGCATGCGCATCGCGAGCTTGAGGTTCTCGATGGCGCGCGTGACCTGCGGCGGGCGTCCGCCGCGCGGGCCGGTGCCGTCTACGCCGCCGCTCATGCGGGCCATCATGGCGTCGGCCATCTCGCGGTTGGCCGCGAGGAATTCGCGGCCGCTGTCGGTGATGCTGTAGCTCTTGCGGCCGCTGCCGTCGGCGGTGTCTACGCTGAGATAGCCCATCTCCTCGAGCAGCGTGAGCGTGGGGTAGACCACGCCGGGGCTGGGCGCGTAGCTGCCGCCGAGGCGCTCTTCGATGGCCTTGATGAGTTCGTAGCCGTGCGAGGGCTTGTCGGCGATGAGCTGCAGCAGCACGAAGCGCAGGCCGCCATGGCCGAACACGCGCCCGCCGCCGCCACGTCCGCCGCGATGACCGCGGCCCCCGCCGGAAAGGCCGTCTTCATGCTCGCCGCGGGCGACGCTGCAGTGGTGATGGCCGTGGCCGAAGTGGAAATGTCTCATGGTGGGAATCCTTCTTGAAGTATGTCTGAATTATTTTAGATATATCTAAAATTTAGTCAAATCGATACCCGGAACGAAGGGCGTGCCTCTTGTTGGCCAAGGCCCGAATTCATCGGATGTCCGGACGTCCGTTCTGGTTAACATCTGCCCTTCCTCGGGGCTGCGGCGTGCCTGCCACGCCAATCCGGCGCCAGTTCGCCGCGCGTGCGGCCCCACCATTTGTCAACCTGCCTGGCATCCGCCGGATGCATGGGCGCTTCGAACACAGGGAGTTTCAATGGGGATGATGGACACGCTCGGCCACGCGATGATGGACAACGACAAGCTTCACTTCGATGCGGCTGAGGCGCTCTCGGGCCAGGAGCAATGGCTGGTCACGCTCAGCGCGCCTTTGTCCGCCTTCAACGGCGACTTCGTGAACGCGGTGGCCACCGGCAAGGACAACGACGTGCTGCGCGAAGGCATCGCCGACGTGTGGAGCGTGCACGACCGCGCCAGCTTCGAGCAGACCGCCCGATGGCTCGTCGAGGAAGGGCAGCGATCGGCCTACCGGTCCCTGTGGAACGCCATTGCCGCGATCGACACGGCAACGCAGGAAACGCCAGCGGTGCTGCGCATGGCGATGGACGCCTTCTTCCCCTCGTTCTTCCAGATCAAGGCGCGCAAGAGCCTGGACTACCGCGAGCTCTCGGCGCAGAGCGGCAAGCCGATGGCGGACCTGGCCCAGTTGATGGCGGGCAGCCGCAGCTGGGTGGACGAGCTGCGCAAGCACTTCAAGGTCTCGCCCGCCGACATATCCAGCCTGGTCGCGTGGGACGCCGTGCGCCTGGCCAGCCTGTCGCGCTGGGCGGTGCAGCTCGGCTACATCGAGCGCGCGGAGTTCGCGGGCTTTGCCGGCGGGCTCGCCAGTCAGGTGCGCGAGGCGTACGGCAGCTGGCCGCAGGTGAGCGCTGCCTACATCGCCGGCGGCCTGATCTGGAAGTATTCCGATGCGCGCGAAGAGCACCTGCTGCGCACCAACCGCCTGCTGCTGAGCGACGCGCGCAGTCCCTATCGCAGCGTGCCGTTCGCCGGCTGAAGCGGCGGCCGGCCCGTTTCCCGCCCGGGCTCGCCCGGCGTCGTCGATGCCGCCGGTACCGGCAGGCGCAGCAGCAGGCTGGTTTCGCCGGGCTGCGAGCGCACGGTGAGCGTGCCTCCCAGCGCAGCGGCGCGCGTGCGCATGTTCGCGAGGCCCTTGCCGGCGAACGCCGCTTGCGTGTCGAAGCCGCGGCCGTTGTCCTGCAGCTCGATCTTGATGGCGCGTTCCCCGGAGCCTTCCAGCAGCCTCGCGCCAAGGCCGGCCTGCGTCGCCTGCGCATGCGCCATCAGGTTTCCGAAGGCTTCGAACAGCAGCATCTGCAACTGGTGCGATTCGCGTGCGGTCCAGCCCGTCATCGTGGGCAGGGAACCGACGTCCCATCGCAGCTCGATGCCGGCAGCCTGCAGGCGAGGGCCGAGGCGGTAGCGCACGCTGCCGAGTGCGGAGGCCACGTCGCCTTCGCAGCCGTGCATGGCGTCCACCGTGAGCTTGAGCTGGTCGACTGCGTCGCGCAGGTGCAGCGCCACGTCGTTCATGGCGGTGCCGGGCTGCTGCGCCATCTGCAGCAGGCCGACGAGCTGGCCGCCGAGGCCATCGTGCAGGTCCTGCGTGAGGCGCTGGCGCTCTTCCAGCGCGCCGCGTGCCTTCTCGCCTTCGCGTTCGCGCGCGAAGACGGCTTCGAGCGCCGCGTTGCGCTCGGCCAGCTCGGCCTCGAGCGATGCGTTCATCTGCGCCACGGCGCGCACGTCCTTGCGCATGCGCTCGGCGATCACCCAGGCCAGCGAGATCGCGAAGCCCACCCACGCGAAGCGGATCCACGGCACCACCGCATAGGCCTCGGGCGAGGTGCGCATCACCCAGTTGTCGCGCGCGGCGCTCAGCACCACCAGCACCACCGCCACGCCCAGCACGCGGTGCTCCAGCACCGGGCTGCGTACCGCCACCCGCAGCACGACCACCACCATCGCCAGGCCGGACAGGAAGAAGAGGATCTGCCACGCCGGCATCAGCCACAGCAGCGGCACCGTGATGCCCAGCGTGGCCGTCACCGGAGACAGCAGCGCGAGCAGGCCGAGAAAGCGCGCGAGCCGCGAGTCTCCCTTGCCCACCACCGACAGCGCGAAGCGGCACAGCAGCGGCACCGCCGCCTGGAAGGCCGCCAACGGCACCACGCCCCACCAGGGCCACGGCAGCGGCGCATGGGTGAAGAGCACCCGCGCCGTCTGCACCGACCAGAGCAGCTCGCCCAGGCCGTAGTAGAGATACAGCGACTCGCGTTGCCGCAGCCACACCAGCAGCGACAGCGCCCCGAGCACGCCGCTCACGATGGCGATGAAGCGCCCGCCGCTGATCTGCCAGAAGAGCGCGTCTTCGTACAGCGGCCGGATCTCCGCCTCGGTGCCCGCCACCACTGGCGAGAGCCCGCCCTGGCGTGCGGCCTGCGCGGCGACGACGATCTCCACGCGCCGCACCGGGGCCGATGAATCCGGCAGCGCGAAGTACTGCGGCGTGAACGAGGCATCGTCGTACGGCCCCGGCGGAAAGGTGCCGAATCGCGCCAACTCCCGTCCATCGACCAGCACCCTGAAGCTGTTGCCGATGCGCGGCACGAACAGCGCGTGCGGCACGCTCGGATCGGTAACGGGAATGTCGAACGCGAAAGCCGCCTCGCCATCGACCGCGCCCTGCCGCTGGTCCCAGTTGTAGGGCAGCTGCACCGCGTGCGGCTGCGGCGGCTGGTCCGTGGGGTGTTTGCCATGCAGCGTCAGCGTGAGCTGAGCCTGTTCGACGAGCGTGACGGCCCTGGCGGGGAAGCTCCAGCCGGTGCCCAGCAAGAGGAGCACCAGCAGCGCCAACAGGCGCAGTCCAAGCATTTCTTGTTGTTGTCGTCGCATGACGCGTACGACTTTAGCAATCTTTTTTAACAATTCGGGGCAGGAATTGCCCGTCATCGCGAGAAACCAACGCCTCAGGTCTTCGCCGTGATTCCTGCCGCGATGATCGGGTCGAGCTTGGCCCGCAGCCGCCTCACCGCCGTCTCGTGCTTCAGCGTCTGCGGCCCGCGCCCGTAGGTGGCGGCCTTGCGGATCAGCCGCAACTGCTCGCGCTGCAGGTGCGTCTTCAGGCGTCTTGCGCGCCAGCCGTAGGTCCAGCCCATTTCGCGGCGCACCCTGTAGCGCTGCATGGGCGCGCCCAGCCGCACCCATTCGTCGTCGCGGATCAGGTCGCGCTCGGGCACGAACCAGGCCGCCAGCGCATGCAGGTAGGTGCCGTTCTCGCGCGCGGCAACATGCCAGAAGAGGGCGGCAACGATGATCGCGGGCAGGCCCTTGATGACCAGCATTACCGCCATCTGGCCATAGCCGCCGTCGAACAGGTCTTCGAGGAAGGGCGAATTCCAGATGAAGTGCATCGCCCACGCGAGCACGAAGCACAGCACCGCGACCGCGACGCGCGCCACCATCGGCCGCTGCGGATGCAGCAGGAACCAGGCGACGCCGAAAGACGCGATCGCCGTGTAGGCCGCGTGGCTCCACAGCCCGCTCAGCAGCCCGCGCGTGAACAGGTTCAGAAGCACCGGATAGACCTGGTTCTCCAGCGGAAAGTGCACCGCCGACTTGACCGTGTAGCTCAGGTTCTCGACCACCTGGAAGCCCAGCCCCACCATCGCGCCGACGATCAGTACCGACAGATATGTCTGGAACTGGTTGCGCGCCACCAGCACCAGCAGGACGACGCCTGCGAGCTTCAAAAACTCTTCCGTCACCGGCCCCGCAATGGCCGGCCCCCAGGTGGCGACGAACTCCGGCGAAATCAGCTTGGCGCACAGGCTCTGGATCGCGACGTTGGCCGGCGCCGCGAAGTACACGGCGCCCATGCCGCCCCATGCGAAGGCCAGCACGTAGGCCTCCGTCGGGTGCTGCTCCAGCAGGTCGAGCGTGCGGAAGGCCTGCACGAAGAGCATCGTGTAGATGCCCCACACCGTCAGCCCCAGGAAGGCGGTAACGGGCACCACCCGCACCCCCAGCGAGAACATGTAGACCGTGTAGAACAGCCCGTTCAATATCAGCGCCGCCAGCACCCAGAAGGCCACGCGCCGGGGCTGGAAGAAGGAGTCGGTGCCGACGGGCCAGCCGGCCACCTCGGTCACCTGCTGGCTGCCCTGGCCGCTTTGGTCGCCCTGGTCGAACACCGGCATGTTCATTGCGGCGCCTCCAGGTCCATCGAGTCGAGCATCGAGCGCGCCTCCTGCAGCGCGTCGTCCATGCCGTCGCTGGAGCCCCAGAAGTCGATCTGCACCAGCGACTTGCGCCGCACGTCGACCACCTGCCAGAACCGGCCCGCCAGCTTCGAACCGTAGTACGCGAAAGTCTTGCCCTGCAGGCCCCAGGAGGTGATGAAGTCAGACACGTCGCCGTCGATCTGCAGGCGCTGGCCGCGCTCCATCAGCCGCTGCTGGCGCACGAGAGGGCCATCGGGCCCGCCCGCCCATGGGAAGGTCGTCACCAGGAACTTGTGGCCGCCCTTGAAGAGCATCAGCGACTGGCCCGCCTTGGAGCGCGCAACGTCCATCTCCCAACCCTCGGCCGGCACGAACCTGGCCTGGCCCGCCTCGACCGTTTCGCCCGGCTGCAGCGGCCGGTTGCCCGGCGTGTGGCGGTCCCACCAGGTGAGGCCGCCCACGTAGGCGGCAATGGCGAGGAGCACCGCCAGCGCCCCAGGCCAGGTGCGATACGGTATGCGGCGTGAGGGCTCGTTCATCCTTTGATCGTGCCATACGATTGCCTGCGCACGGTGTCGGCGCCGGGCGATGCGGCATACTCCCCACCCCCTCAAACTCAGCAGAATTCCACTGAATGGACAAGGAAGTCGACCCCCGCGTACTCACTGTGATCGACGAGATGCGGCTCAAGGGCCCACGGCTCACGCCGGTCGAGATCGTCGCCAAGATGGGTGTGTTCGACGCGCGCGACAAACCATTCGAGCACGCGTGGCTGGCCACCGGCGACAACGTCATCGCCACCATCTGGGCCGAATGGGTCAACGTGTCGGCCAGTGGGCGCTGGTTCTACCTTGAATCGCTCGACGCCCACCACCGCGCCGGCGGCGGCGAGCGCAACGCCCAGCAGCTGCAGCGCGCAAAAGACAGACTCGCGCTGCTCAAGCGGAGCTACGACGCCGGCAACGGCTTTCGCGCCGTGGTGCAGACCAACCGCATCGCCATTCTCGAAGTCGAGAGCAACAAGGACGCCAAGGTGTCCACCCGCGTGCGCGACGACGACGAATGGCATGTGGCCAGCTGGGAGCCCGAACAGAAACTCGCCGTGCTCGTGCGCGGCCCGCGCGGCTGGGCGCCGAGCGAAGCCGAAGTGCAGGCCGCCAGGGAGCGCGGCAACATTCCGCAGAAACTCTCCGCCGCCGCCAAGGCCGCCGACGACGAAAAGGCCACGCCCGAAGCCGTGCAGGCCGCCGCCCTCGAATACGTTGTCAAGCATTTCACCGGCTACGGCTACAAGGCCGAGAACATGACCGGCAAGGGTTTCGACCTCGAAGTGTCGAACGCCAAGGGCCAGACCCTGCTGCGCGTGACCGTCAAGGGCACCGCGCCCGGCGTGCCCAGCTTCAAGCTCGGCAAGGAAGAAAGCGACTGCTCCGTGCGCGAGCCGCTGTGGCGCCTGCTGGTGGTAACAGATGCCGGCACCGGCATGGCGCAGCACAAGATCTACAAGCCGAACGAAATCAGTTCTGCGCCGGGCTACGACCCCTCGTAATAGCTCTCGCGCACACCGATGCGCGACTGTTGCAAAAATGGCGTGACGGGGTAACGAGACTATTCATCGCCTCCGCGGAAGATTACATTTCGCGGAATTGTCACAAGGCGATATGACCGACAGCAGCCAAAAGACGCCTCATTCCATGATCTACCTGCCCGTATCGGGCAAGTTCTTCATCGCATTGATCGGCTCGGTTGCGTGGGTTGCCTTTTCGATCTGGGCCGCACAGGCCTGGCTGACCGAGCTGACCACCCATGTCGGCATCGTGCTGGCCGTTTTCCTGGTTTATGGCATTGCCATCGTTCCGGGGTTCATGAATGCATTTCTGGCCATCAGCCTGCTTCTGGACAAAAGGCCGCCGCGTACCGCGCTCTCTGTCTATCCCCCGATATCCATCCTGATCGCCGCGTACAACGAGGAAGCCTCCATTGAAGAGACCCTCGTCAGCATCGAGCGGCAAAACTACCCCGGCGAATTGCAGGTCCTCGTGATCAACGACGGCTCCAAGGACGGCACCGCCACCGTGGTCGAGGGCGCCTGCGCCCGGTATCCGTGGATCACTTTTGTCGACCTCAAGCAGAACGGCGGCAAGGCGCGCGCCCTGAATATCGGCTTCAAACAGGTGCTGCACGACATCGTCATCACGGTCGATGCCGATTCATTCCTCTACAAAGGCGCGCTCACCAGCATCGTCGAGCGCTACCACTCCGACCCGCCCAATACGCGCGCCGTTGCCGGAAAGATCCTGGTGCGCAACTCGCGCTACAACTGGATCACCCGCTGCCAGGAGTGGGACTACTTCCACGGCATCGCGGCCATCAAGCGCGTGCAGTCGCTCTTCCAGGGCACGCTGGTGGCGCAGGGCGCCTTCTCCCTCTACGACCGCGACGCGCTCGAAGAGGTCGGCGGCTGGCCCGAATGCGTGGGTGAAGACATCGTGCTCACCTGGGCCCTGCTGAAGGCCGGCTACCGCATCGGCCACTGCGAGGACGCCTGCCTCTTCACCAACGTGCCCACCAGCATCCGCCAACTGGTGAAGCAGCGCCAGCGCTGGGCGCGCGGCATGACCGAGGCCTTCGCCAAGCACCCGGGCATTCTTCTGCAGCCGCGGCTTTCGACCTTCTTCATTTACTGGAACCTGCTTTTTCCGTGGCTCGACCTGGCCTACACCATCGGATTCATTCCGGGGCTGGTACTCGCGCTCTTCGGCTATTTCTGGATCGTCGGCCCGATGACCCTTGCGCTCATACCGGCCGCATTCGCATTGAGCCTGCTGATGTTTTCCATCGAGCGCCGGATGTTCAAGCAAACCGGGCTCGTCGTGCGAAAGAATTTCCAGGGCTTCTTCATCTACGTGCTGCTCTACAGCCTGATTCTTCAGCCGGCCAGCGTTCTCGGATATCTGGACGAACTCTTCAAAAGGCCCAAGTCCTGGGGCACCAAATGACCCAGGCATCGATGAAACCGATGAGACGAAATTCGGCCACCGCTTCTTTTCTTTTTATTCCGGCGCTCGCGCTGCTTGCCGCCGCTTCCTGCCAGGCGCAGGAAGAAGAGAAGCCCAAGACCATGGCCTTCGGCCCCGAGTTCTACCTGACCAACGACAGCGACCATTTCCAGTCGCGCCGCGTGTCCGTCGAATTCTTTCCCGCCTTTGAAAATGCCGACCGTTTTCTCGGCTTCAGGCTCGGCGACTACCGATACAAGCAAGACAGCTGGAAAAGAAGCGGCCAGAAGCTCACCTTCCTCGCGCGCGACATCGAAACCCGAACCGCCGACGGCGGCTCCATGGAAGCCGGCGTGTTCGAGCAGGGCGGCCACACGCTGCTCACGCTCGACGGCAGCTACCGCATATCGCCCACCAAGAGCACGGCGGTCGAATTCCTCATCACGCGCGACTGGGTCGAAACCCCGAAGTCGCTCGACCGGGGCATCGACTTCACCTTCGTCGGCGTCGCGGCCGACCAGCGCCTGGGCGACCACGTCACCCTGGTGGGCCTCGTCGCACAGCAGTACTTTTCAGACGGCAACCGGCGAGACCACGGCCGCCTGCGGCTCATCTACCAGCCCTCGCTCGACCTCGGGCTCACGCTGCAGGCGCGCTACCGCACATACCGAAGCACCCACGACGACGTCGACAGGGCCTACTTCAACCCCACGAGCTACAGCGAGTCGATGTTCGCCATCGGCTGGCGCCACCGCTTCCAGGGATGGACCGCCTCCGTGACCGCAGGCCTCGGCAACGAGACCATCAACCACGACATGAGCCAGCCCACGAGGCTGCTCGACGTGAGCCTGCAAAGCCCGGTGAGGGGCGCGCATGTGTTCCGCTTCGGCGCCGGCTACAGCCGCAGCACCACCTTCGCGGGGCCGAGCTACCAGTATCGGTATCTGCGTGGGGAGTGGATCATCCGGTTCTGATCGCAGGCACGAACCAGCCACCAAAGACACGAGCCGGCAGAGGGCGACAGGCCCTCAAACGTCATAGCTTTGTGTCCCGCCTCAGCGCCCCGGCAGATATCCCGCTGATTCGAGAAATCCTCGACGAAATCTTTTCTCTTGCGCGGCTTTGCTTCTCTAAAGTGAATGCCCCTGTCGCAAGACGCCCCTCCTAGTGGGCGACGACCACCGATCGTGAAAGGAGCTCCCCCAACAGCTGACCCACTGACCTGATGAACCGCCCACCTCACGGCGGGTTGCCGGTGCTCCTCGGTGCACTGGTGCGAACGTGAGGCACAAAAGGCGACGGCCAGGGCGCGCAAACACCCTGACCGTCTGACCACATGACGTGCATTACCTTGGAAGGAGAGCACACCAAATGGCTGAGCGAATTATGGCCGGGCGTCCCACGCCCAAATCTTCCCGCCGCAGCGGCAACAGCAACAGCAACACGCGCGGCACCACCGCCAAGCCCACGGCGCCCACCCCGACGCCCGACGAGGCAAGGGAACTACTCGAAATCAAACTGGCGCAGCTGAACTCGCTGCTGTGGTGCTGTTATGGCGACGGCAACGGGTGGTTCGAGGAGGCGGGGGAGAAGCATCGGGACAACATGCTCTGGATTGCCGCTGATTTGGCTCGGGAGGCGGAGATGTTGTTGGAGGTGAGTGGGAGGGGGTAGAAGAGACCGGGCCGGGCCAGGATCGGCTGACGGCCCGGTATCCCACAAAAACGGGATGCTCTAGAACTTTTCTCTCCGCTAATGTCGCGCTGAGGAGGGTTCCCATGCCGATCCCAAATTGTTCTACGGGCACAAAGATGCCTGATGAGAGGAGCATCGCGCTCAACCCTTGTTATTGGCGATTCTTGGTTGTCCGAGGCTCGTCGCGGGGGCGGGAAAATCCTCCCCTTCGGTATTACTGAATGTGCAAAATGCCAGCTAAACGCGTTTAAGCGTGGGGGGAGTTCGGATGTCAATCACATCGGGCCGCAAAGACTACGGCCAGAAGCCGATCCGTACGTTCGCCGAATACCAGGCCATGGTCGAGCGAACCGATGAGCGAAAAAAGGTCATCGTGTCCTTGCTCGGATTGGCTGGTGAGCTCGGGGACCTCAATTCGACCTTTAAGAAGCTGGTGCTTCAGCGTGATAGTCGAACGCTTCGGGGAGACCTTCGCGAAGACATTGGTGACATCCTTTGGTATCTGACAAGCCTCGCCGTTTTGTACAAGATTCCACTGCAAGAGGCTGCGCGGGAAAGCGCGCGTAAAGCTGAGCGTCTGTATTCCCAGGGTGAGGTAAACAACTTCGATGAGGGCTTCGATGAAGAGGAGCGCTTGCCGCGGCAGTTCAGCGTCACATTCTCGGAGAAACGTAACGGCAAACAAGTGCTGGTTCGCATCATGGTCAGCGGCGTCATTGTTGGTGACACCCTGACAGATAACGCTCACAAAGGGGATGGCTACAGGTATCACGATGTCTTTCATCTGGCCTATGCCGCAGTGCTCGGATGGTCTCCGGTGATCCGGAGCCTTTTGCGGCGCAAGCGAAAGAGCAACCTGCGTATCGACGAAATCGAGGATGGAGGCCGCGCTGCGGTGGTCGAAGAGGCAATCTCTGTGCTCGTATTCAACGAGGCGCCGCAACGGGCTTGGTACAGCGAAGAGAGCGCAGTTGACATCGGCCTGCTTAAGACCATCATCCGACTAACCGCAGGGCTGGAGGTACACAGTTGTACCGCGAAGCAGTGGAAGGCCGCGATTCTCCAAGGCTACGTTGCGTTCAAGCATTTGAAGGATCATTGTGGTGGCCGCGTCGATGTAGACCTTGACCGCCAGACACTGACCTTTCACGCACCTCCCGCCCCAGAGGCCACACTGTGACCGCCCGTAATGTGGCCGGTACTAGGGCGCTGGACGCTTGGCGTCAGGGCGTTCAAACCATACTCGCCGAGGGCGAAACCTTCAACCTGTTCACGACTGTCGAGCAGCCCGCCGTTTTTGACCTTGAGTGGCTTCAGACTCATTCGCCGCGACGAAGGGGGTTTGGCGGCGATGATCTGCGTGAAGTCATCAAGACCATTTTCCCGTATGACCTTGCGCAGCGTGTGGCGGAACGGCCAGATCTATACAGCGAATACTTGCGACGCCACGACCGTGCCATGAGGTTTGTTCGCAATCGTGGAACGTGGGGAACCTACTTCGAGCGGCTCGTGCGCTTTCCTGGCCATCCAGACACTAACCAACTCGAGACCGTCATCAGCAAGCTTCGCACTTGGCAGAAACGGAGCGGGACGAGTCTAGTTTTTCATTTATCGACGCCGGCCCGCGACACTCCTCGTACTCGCGGAGGCCCGTGCTGGCAGTTCGGCGAAATCGTTTGGCACCCAGGCGACAGGCTTGATTTGGTGGTGGTCTATCGGAATCACGATTTCTTCAACAAAGCGCTGGGCAATTTCATTGGGCTGGGGCACCTACTGAATTTCATTTGTGCCGCTTCGGGAAAGACGCCCGGCCGCTTGCTGTGCCATTCGGTGCACGCCTACAACGGCGGCACTGTAGAAGCTTTGCGTGCCCTGGCGGCTTGAACTGTGATCGCTGACAAGGAACAGCAGTTTGTCGACCTTGTGCGCCGCGTAAAGGCGTGCAAGCGCTGCCCTCGCATGGCGGATAGCGCGCGGGTGCTTGGCGCGGGCTGTGGCTCGCTAAGTGCCAAGGTGATGTTCATCGGAGAAGCGCCGGGGAGACTTGGCGCCGACGCCTCAGAACTGCCGTTCCACGGCGACAAATCCGGCCACAACTTCGAGTCGCTGTTGGAGCAGGTCGGGCTGAGCCGCTACGACGCTTTCGTGACCAATGCTGTGCTGTGCAATCCGAAGGACGAAAACGGTAACAACGCCACGCCTTCATCATCCGAGGTGGCCAATTGCGCGTCGTTCCTGAAGGAACAGCTGGAGCTCGTGGACGCCCCCGTCGTCGTGACGCTGGGTGCCGTCGCTTTACGCGCCACCGCACTGGTTAACGCGCATACGCTTACGCTCAAAGACAGTGTGCGCAGGGCACACCTATGGGCAGGGCGTCAGCTCATCCCCGCCTACCACCCTGGCCAGCGCGCGATGGTGCATCGCAGCTTTGCCAATCAGCTAGCGGATTACCAGTTCGTCGCTGAGGTCGTGCGTCGCGGCGGTAGCACTTCGCGGCGCAAGCCATCGGCCAAGGTGAGTCGAGCGTCGCAGACGGTCGGCGCCGCAGCGCGGGTGCTACTCGAGGAAAGTGGAGAGCTGAGCTACTTCGCGCTACACAAGCTGCTATTCATGGCCGAAGTCCGGCACCTCGAGGCCACCTCACAGCGACTTACGGAGGGCTACTACGTACGTCAAAAGGATGGGCCCTACTGCGTCGAGTTGCATGCAAGCCGCTTAGCTGCGCTCATCCCGGGCTGCTTTACGCGCACAGTCGGCAAGCACTTGCTGGTTTCGCTTGGTCAGGAGGACCTCTTGGGGGGAGCTTCGCACGTTGGAGCACTCGGTGAAGTCGCCAGACGTACGCTGTCGGAGGTGGCAGCCAAATATGGTCGACTGCCCGCCGGGAAGCTGAAGACGGCGGTTTATCTGACGGTCCCGATGCGCAAGTTGCTGCGCAAGGAGAGAGCTTTGAGGATGAACCTGTTCAATAGCGCGGTGCTGCCGGCTCCTTGAACCTCTCGGCGCGCAGTGCAAAGGCGGTGCTGAGAGAGGCGCGGCGAGGACTGTCATCAGCCTTGAGCAGCTACCCAAGAGGCTGAGCTGACGCATAGCCAAAAAACCGCGCATTGGGAAAATGAAGATCGAACGCGCTCGCCGTTATGAGCGGGATGGTCCTTTATTTGAGGTGTCTGCATGCACTCGCTCGCTGCCATCCCTCTCCTCTGCGGCATATCCTTGTCCGAGTCCCCAGGCTAACAGTCGCATCCTTCTGAATAGCCGGCATGGTTGCATTTCGAGCCTTCCAATCCGCTCGCATAGGAACCTGCCTCTATGGCTCCTAGTTAGCTAGTTTTGTCCGCTCGCGTTCATCGCAGGGGATGTTGAACAGGTACTCGTTCCGCCCTCCGCCCTCCGCCCTCCGCCCTCCGCCCTCCGCCTTCAGTACTTCCAGTTCCCATCGTGCATGGCTGCCTGCCAACAATGGTTTGTGCATAGCGCCACTGCCTAGTGTCCAATAGCACGCACCATGGACATCGAGCCCTTCACACCCGCCGATGCCGCCCGCCGCAGCCGCCTGGAAATGCCCATGCTCTACGCCTGGCTCAAGCCCGATGAGGCGGTACAGGCCGTCATCGCCGAGCACCGCGCGCAGTGGGTCTGGCGCACGCAGCCCAAGCCCAGCCTGCCAAAGCCGAACCGGTTGCACATGACGCTATGCCACATCTCGCCGCAGGGCGATGCCGCTGTCGAAGGCATCCGGCAGGCATTGGGCGAGCTGCGCATAGAAGAGGGCTTCGATCTGCTGCTGGACTGGTCCGGCGTCTGGCCGCACAACGGCATCGCCGTCGTGCGCCCGCAGCCGAACGCCGCGCTCGATCGGTTGCAGCAAGCCGTGGTGCGTCAGCTCGCGCCGTGGCTGTCGGGCCGCCACGATGACTGGGCGCCGCACATCACCATCGCCCGCAAGGCATCGGGGGCCACCGCGCCGACCATGCCGCCGGTTCGCTGGCCGGTGCGCGAGCTTCTGTTCGTGCGTTCGTGGCTGAAGACGCGGCCTGTGTGGCACGAGGTGCTGGCGTCCTATCCGCTTCAGTCCTCCGGCAGTGGTCCCGTGCCGCAGTGACGCTGTTTCGAGTCCTTCACCACAGGCATCAGCAAGATGCCGTCCAGCGGATAGTCGGAGTGCGCGGCCACGCGGGCTGCGTCGAGCGTGGTGGCCGCGCAGGCGCCATTTGCGCAAGCGCGTGCCTGAGAATGGCCTCATGACGCTTGACCGCAATACATCGCTCGTTGAGTTTGAGGACGTACCGCGATGGGTGTCCAATTCGCTGTATCAATACCTCTCGCAGGAATCCGCTTTGCTCAGCTTGGCCTGCCACGCTGATCTGTCTCCTGCAACTGTGGAAGGTATTCGCGTGTTGAACGCCGAGACGGGTCCGAGCGTCCGAATCGACTTCCTGCACACCGCCGCGGTCCGCATGCAGATGTGGAACGGAGATGCGCGGGATGGTCACCCACTGGTCTCTCTGGGCCTGCGGGCGAATCGCCTCTACGAAGTTGAGGATTCCCCCTGGCTACCGGCGCTCGCGCGCGAATCCGTGTGGAAAGAGGCGGCCCGGCTACGGCATTTTGTGTGTGCGTTTCGCGCCCACGTCTATGAAATCGCGGCAGAGCAGTTGCGTTGGCAGGTGTTCGACGACGCACCGCCTATCGCCTTGTCCCGACTCGGTGGCCCACCTCCGAGCTGGCGCTGACGTTCGCAAGTGTCAGGCGCGCAGGGCCTGCAGCTTGGGGAGCTGCTGACCTTTTCTGCGCGCTTCGGCCAACTCACCTCTGCGGCATGTCCTTGACCGAATACCCAAGGCTCACAGTCGCATCCTCCGGAATCGCCGGCATCGTCGCATTCCAAGCCTGCCAATCCGCCCGCATCGCAGCCAGCCGCTCCGGCTCCTTCTTCGCCAGGTTCGCCCGCTCGCGTTCGTCGCCAGGGATGTTGAACAGGTACTCGTTGCCATCGACCTTCAGGTACTTCCAGTCGCCGTCGCGCAGCGCTTCCTGCCCGCGATGGTTCATGCGCCAGTGCAGCGGCCGGCGGAAGCTCTTCGATGCGTCCTTGAGCACGGGCATCAGCGAGACGCCGTCCAGCGGGTAGTCGGGGTGCGCGGCCACTCCGGCTGCGTCGAGCATGGTGGCGGACCAGTCCATGGTCATGCACAGCTGGGTGCTCTCGCCGCCCTTGGCGATCACTGCGGGCCAGTGGGCGATCCATGGCACGCGGATGCCGCCTTCGGTCAGGTCCATCTTGCCGCCGACCAGCGGCCAGTTGTCGGAGAAGCGTTCGCCGCCGTTGTCGCTGGTGAACACCACCAGGGTGTTGTCGGCCATGCCGTGCTTTTTCAGCGCGTCCATGATCCAGCCGATGCCTTCGTCCATGTGATGGATCATGCGGCGGTACACGTGGATGTTGCCGCCGGCCAGGTCGAACAGGTTGTCCTTGATGTTCGGCGCCTTGGCCGCGTCGTCGCGGGTTTCCCAGGGCCAGTGGGGGGCGGTGTAGTGCAGGCTCAGGAAGAAGGGGGCGTCGTCCTCTTTCTTCTGAAGCTCCGCCATGCGCTCGACGTAGTCGACGGCGCGCTTCGAGAGGATGTCGGTGAGGTAGCCCTCTTCCTGCTTGTCTTCCTCGCCGAACCACAGGTCGTGGCGGCCGGTGGAGTCGCAATGCGTGAAGTAGTCGACGCCGCCCGACATGGGGCCGAAGAACTCGTCGTACCCCGAGCGCAGCGGGCCGAAGGTGGGCGGGTAGCCCAGGTGCCACTTGCCGATGAGGGCGGTCTGGTAGCCGCTGGCCTTCAGCAGCGAGGGCAGGGTGGGGTGGTCGGTGGGCAGGCCCAGGGTGGTGCTGCCACGGCTCTTGCTGTTGATGGGCTCCTCGGCCGCGCCGCGCAGGCGGTACTGGTAGCGGCCGGTGATCATGCCGAAGCGCGTGGGCGAGCACACGGGCGAGTTGGCGTAGCCCTGCGTGAGCTTCAGGCCGTTGGCGGCCAGGCCGTCGAGCACGGGCGAGACGGGGCCGAACACCGCGTCGCGGCCGCCGTAGCAGCCGAGGTCGGCATAGCCGAGGTCGTCGGCGACGATGAAGATGATGTTGGGTCTTGCCATGTCTCTCTGGGGCTCTCTCTCGCTTGCTTGGTTCTTTGCTTCTGCCTGTCGGGAGTCAGGGCTGGTAGCCCGACTTTTGCACCACCGGGGCCCATTGCGCACGGTAGGCCTTGAGCATCGCAGCGGTCTGCGCCTGGGTGCTCACCACGGGCGTCATGCCCGAGTCCTTGAACTTGCGCTGCGTGTCCGGGTCCTGCATGACTTCGCGGATGACGACGGCGAGGCGCTCGACCTTTTCCTTCGGCATGGTGGCCGGCGCGAAGAAGGTGTTCCAGCCGGTGGCCGCGAGGTCGAGGCCGGCTTCCTTGAAGGTGGGCACGTCGGGCGCGAAGGGCGAGCGCTTGGCGCCCGAAATGGCGAGGATGCGCAGCTTGCCCGCGGTGTGCTGCGGCACGGCCACGTCTTCGGTGTCGACGGCCACGGGCACCTGCCCGCCGATCACGTCGTTCAGCAGGGGCGCCGAGCCGCGGTAGCCGATCACCTGGGTCTGCACCTTGGCCTTCTCGCCGACCATGAGGCCGAAGAAGTGCGGCAGGCTGCCGGTGGCCGGCACGCCCACGTTGGCCTGCGCGGGGTTGGCGCGCATCCAGGCGAGCAGGTGGTTCAGTTCGCGCACGGGCAGGGTGGGCGACACGGCGAGCGCGAAGTTGTAGTCGTTGACGTACGACACGGGCACGAAGTCGCGGTCGGGGTCGTAGTTGTTGTCCTTGAAGACCAGCGGCGCCACGATCATCACGGCGGGGTTGGCGAGCATCAGCACGTTCTGGCTGGCGGGCGTGGCCTTCACCTGCTGCGCCGCGAGGCGGCCGCCGGCGCCTGGCTTGTTGTCGACCACCACGGGCACGCCCAGGCGGGTGGTGAGCTTGTCGCCCACGATGCGCGCCACGCGGTCGGTGGCGCCGCCGGGGGCGTAGCCGACGACGATGCGCAGGGGCGTGTCGAACTTGACCTCGGCGGCCGTCGCGCTGGTGGCGAAAGCCGTTGCAATGCCGGCAATGGCCAGCATGCCGGCAAGGCGGCGGGTGATGGAGCGGGATGGGGTCGGCAGCATGGTGAGCAGGTCCTTGTCTTCGTCGTTCAGGCGATGGCTATCGATGGCAATCGAGTATGGCCGCGGGATCCGCAGTTGCGGACGATTCTGAAGAGGCCGCGCTCGATTGATCAAATCAACCATTCACCGGACTTACCCTTCCTTCATTGCCGTTCTGCCTGCTGTCTCAATCCACCTTCATGCCGGTGGCCTTCACGATGCGGCCATAGCGCGCCTGGCTGGCGGCCAGGTGCTCGCTGGCCACGGTGCCGGTTTCTCCCAGCGGCACCATGTCGAGCGAGGCAAGGCGCGACTTGATCTCGGGCAGCGCCATCGCCTTCTGCAGCGCGGCGCGCAGCGTCTGCGCCACAGGCTCGGGCGTGCCGGCCGGCAGCATCGAGACGTAGAGCACTTCGAATTCGAGGCCCTTCAGGCCGAGTTCGCCCACGGTGGGCACCTGGGGCAGCAGCGGCGAGCGTTGCTTGCCGGTCACGGCCAGGGCGCGCAGCTTGCCCGCCTGCACCTGCGGTAGCAGACCGGGCGTGGCGAGGATGCCGGCCTGCACTTCGTCGCCCATGAGCGCCAGCACGGCGGGGGCGTTGCCCTTGTAGGGCACGTGGGTGATCTTGGCGCCGGTGTCGCTGGCGAAGATCTCGGCGGCGATGTGGCCCGGACTGCCGTTGCCGGCCGAGCTGAAGGTGGCGGGCTCGGCCTTGGCCTGGGCGATGAACTCGGGCAGCGTCTTCGCCTTCACGCCCTGCGCCACGCCGAAGGCCAGGCCCGAGGAGCTGAAGATCATCAGCGGCTTCAGGTCCTTTGCCGCGAAGGGCATCGAGGCGTACAGGTGCGGGTTGATGGTGAAGGTGCTGTCGATGCCCAGCAGCACGGTGTAGCCGTCGGCAGGGCTCTTGGCGACCAGGTCGGCGCCGATGTTGCCGCCCGCGCCGGGCCGGTTGTCGACGATGAAGGGCTGCTTCAGGTCTTTTTGCAGCGCGTCGGCCAGCGCGCGGGCGAGGATGTCGATGGGCCCGCCCGCCGGAAAGTTGACGAGCAGCCGCACTGCCTTGGCGGGGTAGGGCGCGTCGGCGGCCAGGGCCTTCGTGGTGGCGGTGGCGCCGAAGGCGAGGGCTGCGCAGGCCGCAAGGGCAGCGGCGAGGCGGCGGCGCGTGCCGCGAAAGGTGTTGCTGGGCGAACCGGTGGTCATGTCGTCTTGTCTCCGTTATCCAGGGCAACTCTAGGTGGCCGGCGGGGGCGGCACAACTGAAAGCTCTTCTGCCAGCTATTCCGGCTGGTTATATTGAGGCGGCCACTCTCCCAAGGAAACACCGTGTCAGCCATGAACTTTGGGCGCCTGAAGATGCGCCACCTGCAGTGCCTCGTGATGGTGGCGCAGGAGCGCAACCTGGTGCGCGCGGCCAAGGCGCTGTCGCTCACGCAGCCGGCGGTGTCCAAGACGGTCGCCGAGCTGGAGGAGATCGTCGGCCGCCAGCTGCTGCTGCGCCGCCGGCGCGGCGTGGAGCTCACTCCCGCCGCCGAGGTGCTGGTGCGCCACGCCGTCTCGGCCCTGCGCGGCCTGCGCGAAGGCCTGGGCCTGGCCATGGACCAGCCCGAGGCCGACCAGCTGCGCGTGGCCGTCGGCGCGTTGCCGAACATGGTGGCCAACCTCCTGCCCGAGGCCGTGGCCATGCTGCACGCCTCGCAGCCGGCGCTGCGGGTGCGCGTGGTGAGCGGCACCAACGCGCAGCTGATGACGCAGCTGCGCCAGGGCGAGATCGACCTCGTGCTCGGCCGCCTCGCGCAGGCCTCGGCCATGGCCGACCTGGCCTTCGAGCAGCTCTACAGCGAGCCGCTACTGCTGGTCGCGCGGCCCGGGCATCCGCTGGCGGCACGCCGCAAGCCCCCGCTCGACGCGCTGGCGGGCCATCCGCTGGTGCTGCCGGTGTCGGGCACGCTGATCCGGCACACGGCGGACGCCTTTCTCATCGCGCAGGGCATGGCGCTGCCCGGGCGGATGGTGGAGGCGACCGACACCAGCTTCGTGCTGGGGCTGCTGCGGCGCTCCGACGCGGTGTGGTTCGCGCCGCAGGGAGCCGTCGAAGGGCTGGTCGAGCGCGGTGAACTCAAAAGGCTGGCCATCGACACTTCCAGCACCGAGGGGCCGGTGGGGCTCACCATGCGGCGCGGCGATGAGCCCGGCGAGGGCGCGCGGCTGCTGGTCGATGCCATCCGCGAGATCGTGGCTGCACGGCCCCGCGAGCCTGAGCGGGTGCCGGCATGAGCGGCAGCGAGAAGACCGCCCCCGGCGAGCGCCAGTCGCTGGTCGACGCCCTGCGCGGCTTCGCACTGCTGGGCATCCTCGTCGTGAACATCGCGAGCTTTTCTTCCACGTATTACGGCGCGGGCATTCCGGACCCGATGGCGCAGTCGGTGCTCGAACGCGCGGCGCTGCTGGTGCGCACGCTGGTGTTCGAGACCAAGTTCTACCTGCTGTTCTCCTTCCTCTTCGGCTACAGCTTCACGCTGCAGATGCAGTCGGCCGAGCGCAATGGAAAGTCCTTCGTGCCGCGCATGGGGCGGCGGCTGGTGGGGCTGTGGGTGCTGGGGCTGCTGCATGCGGTGGTGCTGTACCACGGCGACATCCTCACCACCTACGCGGTGCTGGGCGCGGTGCTGCTTCTGCTGCGGCGGCGCGGCGACTTGTTCATGGCGCGCGCCGCGGTGTTCCTGGTGCTGGCCACCTCGCTGCTGTGGGCGGGCATCGGCTACCTGCTGGTGAAGGCGGGCGTGCCGAACGATACGCGCACGGCCTATGCGGATGCCGCCAGGGCGCTGGCCGCGTATCGCGGAACGCCGTTCACGGTAATCGTGCAGCACTTGCGCGAGCTCTCGCAGATCTGGTGGATCACCGGGCTGGTGCAGGCGCCGACGGCGCTGGCGATGTTCTTCGCGGGCTTCATCGCGGGGCGGCGAGAGCTGTTCGCCAATGCCGATGCGTACCGGCCGCTGTTCGAGCGCCTGCTGCGCTGGGGGCTGGTCATCGGGCTGCCGGGCGCGGCGGTGTACGCCTTTCCTTCGATCCGGCTGGACAACCCGGTGCGCGAGCTCTACGGCCTCGCGGCCACGCTGCTCACCGCGCCTTTTCTCACTGCTGCCTACGCGGCCGGCCTGGTGCTGCTCATGCTGTCGCCGCGCGGCCGGGTGCTCGAAGCCATGCTCGCACCGGCAGGCCGCATGGCGCTGACCAACTACCTGATGCAGTCGCTGGTCTGCGCATGGCTCTTCCTGGCCTACGGGCTGCGCTGGATCGGCACCATGGGGCCGCTGGCCGCCACCGGCATCGCCTTCGCGATCTTCGCGGCGCAGCTGGTGCTGAGCCGCTGGTGGCTGGGGCGCTTCGTCTACGGGCCGGTCGAGTGGGTGCTGCGTGCGTTCACGAACCTGGAGCTTCCGCCGATGCGGCGCAAGCGTTGACGCCGCTGGCAGGCGGCGACGGGTATGCGATCCTCTTGGCCAAGCGTGTGCGGGAGTTCCCGCCGCCATTCATGACGGAGGAGTCCATGGGTATTGAATACAGGCACTTTCTTGTCGTCGACGATGCCAATTGGCGGCCCAGCGCCGACACGACCTCGCGGGTCGCGAAGCTTCTGGCCGAATGGTCAATCGGTACGGAGCTTGTCGAGGCGGTTGATTTGTCTCGGCGGGAGAACGTGTCTTTCGAGGAGGCGGGCGCGCTCGCTGCCTCTGGGCCGGGAGTCGCGCTGCGATATCGCGGCGTCAAAGCGGCACCTGTGGCGGCGCTCGCGGGGCCTTCCAACTACGCGAGCGTGAGACCCTCCGATCGTTACACGACGGAGACCGTGCTGATATTGGGTAATGACTACCGTATCCAACACAGTTCCGAAAGCATTTTTTTCGATCTTGTTTCACCGCCGCTGGCCGTGAATGGACAGCAACTCGCGCCGGATGAGGCGGAGCCCTACCGCTACATCTACAGCGAGAGTTTCTCGTCGGACTACGTCCTGAAGCCGCCTGTTGTACGCGCGCAAGTCGAGGGGTTCGCCCGTAAGAACATCGACTGGACCGAGTGCCTGGGTTTCTGGAGAGGTGGACTGGTGATCGATTTCGGCAAGGACCTGCCGGGTTTTGTCGAGTCGGTCCACCGACTTCCGGCGCGGGCGTTCGTGGAGGCGCTGCAGGATGTGTTCAGAGGGCCGGTGGTGGAGATTGGCGAGTTCTATTGAGGGTTTGATCGCCGAGTCGGGGCAGCGGCCGCGATCAGATGCTCAGCGCGGCAGCAGCGTCGACAGCTGATAGACCGCGAAGCCCAGCAGGATCGCGCCCGACAGCCGGTTGATCGACTGCATGGTCTTGGCACTGAGCTTGTGCCGCACCGACGACACCATCGTCGACAGCCCTAGCCACCACAGCGCGGAGCCCAGGAACACGCCGAGCACCATGGTCGCGGCCTGGGAGGCGCCGAGGGTGTGGCCTGCAACGTGGCCCGTCGAAATGGACGCGAATACCGCGACGAAGGACAGGATCGTCATCGGGTTCGCCAGCGTGAGCACGAAGACCGAGAGCGTGGCCTTCAGCGGCGTGGTGGCGTCCGCCGCCTGCCGGGCCTCGGTCGCCACCGGCGCGCGAAGCAGCTGAACGCCCATCCAAGCGAGGAAGGCGGCGCCGCCCAGCGCAAGCGGCACGCGGGCCGCCACCATCGAGGCGATGGCGGCCGACACGCCCAGTGCGCCGATGGCGCCATAGAAGGCATCGGCCAGCGCGGCGCCGAGCCCGCTGAGAAAGCCGATGCCGCGGCCATGCGCGAGGGTGCGCTGGATGCACAGGAGGCCGATGGGGCCTACGGGTGCCGCGATGGAGAGCCCGATGACGAGGGCCTTGAGGAAGAGGGTGGAGTCCATGCTGTAAATTGTGTTTACAGCTTCGCCTGAGGAGAATGGCGAAGCTCAGGCGGAATGCGCTTCCTGCCTGAAATTCAAGACGAATCGACCGCCGAAGCCTGAAATCCATGGAAATCGACAGCAAGAACTGGCAGATCCTCGAAGTGCTGCAGGCCGATGCGCGCACTTCGCTCACGGCGCTGGCGCGGCAGGTGGGGCTTTCGGTGCCGTCGACCTCCGAGCGCGTGAAGCGGCTGGAAGAAGCCGGCGTGCTGGCCGGCTACCGGGCGGTGGTGCCGCCGCGCAAGGTAGGCTATGGGGTGATGGCGCTCGTCGGGATCACCACGCCGCAGCCCGACAAGGCGCGGCTGCTGAAATTGCTGGAGGGTCGAAACGAGGTGCTCGAGTGCTTCCACGTCACGGGGCAGGACTCTTACGTGCTGAAGGTGGCCGCGCGCGACATCGAGCACCTGGAAGCCTTCGTGAGCGCCATCAACCACCTGGGCGAGACGCGCACGTCGATCGTGATGTCGGTGCCGATTCCGCCGCGCGCCGTTACCGCCCCGAACATGGAAAAGCAGCCGCGCCGCTAGGGGCGCCAGGGTGCTAGGTTGGAGGCAGTGGCCGCGACCACAGCCAGGCCAGCACGCAGGCCATGCACCCGATGGCCAGTGCGGCGAGCCACGCACGGTGCGCGGTGAACGACACGATCACCGCGCACACCGCCATCGTCACGGTCGCGCTCCATTTGGCGCGCCGGCTCACGGTGCGGCCGTTGGCCCAGTTGTGCAGCAGCGGGCCGAAGAGGCGGTGGTTCAGCAGCCAGGCATGCAGCCGTGGCGAGCTGCGCGCCGCGGCCCATGCGGCCATCAGGATGAACACCGTGGTCGGCATGCCGGGCACGATCACGCCGATGAGGCCCAGCACCAGGCACAGCACCGCGAAGGCGTAGAGCAGCGCTCGCGTGAGCGCGGACTTGCGTTCGGGAGCGGGCGTTGGCGCTGGCTCGGGCTTCAAGATCGGATCAGGCCGGGGCCTGTCCTTGTGGCTGCGGCAGCTGCTGCTCGCGCTCGGGCAGCCCGTCGGCCGAGATGCGCATCTTCGGCAGGAACTGCGGGTACTCGCGCTGCATGAAGTCGATGAGGCCCTCTCGCACGCTGCAGCGCAGGTCGAAGGTCAGGCCCGAGGTGGCGGCCGTGCACAGCACGCGGATCTGCATGGTGCGCTCCGTGGCGTCGGTCACGCGCACGTTGAAGAAGCGGCCGTCCCACTCGGGCGCGGCCTTCACGATGCGCTCGACCTCGGCGCGCAGCGGCGCGAGCGGCATGCCGTAGTCGACGTAGACGAACACCGCGCCCAGCAGTTGCGACGAATGCCGCGTCCAGTTCTGGAAGGGCTTCTCGATGAAGTAGGTCAGCGGCAGGATCAGCCGGCGCTCGTCCCAGATCTTCACGACCACGAAGGTGCCGGTGATCTCCTCGACGCGGCCCCACTCGCCTTCGACCACCAGCACGTCGTCGATGCGGATCGGCTGCGCCAGCGCGATCTGCAGGCCGGCGATGAGGTTGCTGAACACGGGCTTGGCGGCAAGACCGGCCACGATGCCGATCACGCCGGCCGAGGCCAGCAGGCTCGCGCCCACCTGGCGCGCGCCGGGGAAGGTCATGAGCATCATCGCGCCGCCGGCCACGATGACCACCGACATGGCGGTGCGCGCCAGCACACGGGTTTGCGTGAGCACGCGGCGGGCCTGCAGGTTGTCGGCGATGTCGGAGGGGTTCTGCGCCAGCACGCCTTCGGCGAAGCCGCTGATGGCCTTCACCGTGAGCCAGGTGGCGGCGGCGATGAGCAGCAGGCCGGTGAGATGGCGGACGTTGCCGATGAAGCGCAGGTCGTCCGGCGCGCCCTGCCAGACCATGGTGAGCGCCACCAGCGGGAACACGAGCCGGGCGGGAGCCCTGCAATTGACCACCATCGCATGGATGGCCGGCGCGGGGCGGGTGATCCGCCTGAGCACTAGGCCGACGATGCGGTGGGCGAGAAGAGAGAGGGGAACTGCGATCAGTGCGGCAAGCCAGGTGCCGAACCAGGGATGGGCGAGTATCTCTTGGGTCATCAGGCTGTGGTCGTCTTCGCTTGTGCTGTTGTCTCGTTCAGAGGTTGAAGAATGCGCGCCGCGTCGTCGCGCAGCTGCGTGGCGAGTGCCGTGGCCAGGTCGAGGCGGCGAAGCAGCCAGGGGCTGATGTCGTTGTCGAACGGGTCGGGCAGGGGGATCGGGCCGCCGACGGCGGTCGAACCCGAACTCTCGGGGTGGGAGGGGCCGGTGGTCGGAATGGTTCCGATGGCCGCCTCGATTCGTTGCGCGGTGCGGCCGATGGGGCCTTCCACCTCCGCCGGCGTGAGGCGGTCGCGCCGCAGCACCAGCATCGACTTCACCGCGCTCAGCTGCGCGAGCAGCTGGTAGCTGTGGGCCTGCAGGTGCTCCAGCGGTTCCAGCGGCGGCTGCACGGCGCGCGGCTCGGAAAGCGAACGCTGCGTGGCCTGCACCAGCGCCGAGAGGCTGTCGTAGGCCTCGCGGCGCGCAAGGCGCCATTCGAGCTCGGGGCTGCTGTCGATGGCCTTGAGCTGGCCCAGGCCCAGCGCGAGGCGCGCATGGCGGGCCTGCGCGGTGAGCACGCGCGAGACCAGCGCCGGGATCTGCGTGCGCTCCCACGAGGGCAGCACGTAGCAGAAGCCCCAGGCCAGCGCGGCGCCGATGAGCGTGTCGGCGATGCGTTCGAACAGCGCGAAGATCGGCGCGATGCCCACGTTCAGCATGTGGGCCTGCACCAGGCCCAGCACGGTGGCGGCCACCGCCGTGATGAGGTAGCGCCGCACCGCGAAGCTGTGCGCGATGGCCTGCGCGACCGTGACGATGACCAGCAGCATCAGCGCCGAGGGGTGCGCCGACAGCAGCCCCACCGCCAGCACGCAGCCCAGCAGCGTGCCGGCCACGCGGGCGTTGCGCCGCTCCAGCGTCTGCGAGAGGCTGCCGCGCAGCACCACCACGATGGTCAGGAGGATCCAGTAGTCGTGCGAGCCCCAGGGCATCGACACCGCGATGGCGTAGCCGGCCGCGATGGCCAGCGCGGCGCGGATGGCGTGGCGCAGCGGCGGCTGGTCCCAGCTCCACAGCGTGAAGAAGGGGCGCAGCGACCAGTCGGTGGGGCTCACGAAGAGTTGCCAGTTGGCGCGCACCACGGCCAGGTTGGGCTCGGCGTCGCCGCGCGCCATGGCCGACAGGCGCAGCACCTCGTCGTTGATGTGGCCGATGCGGCTGGCCAGCCCGCGCGCGAGCATGGCGGCCGTGGGCCCGATGTGGCCGCCGCCGCTGCCATCGGCGCTGTCGTCGGCCGAGACGTGGATGGCCGCCAGGCGCGGGCGGCGGTCGACCGCGGCGTCGGGGTGGCGGCCGAAGAGCAGGGCGTCGGCCAGCGCTATGGTCTCGTCGGCGAGCTCTTCGAGCACGCGGCGCATCTCGATGAGCGCGTCGGCATGCGCGGGGTGCGCGCGCAAGGTGTCCAGGTCGAGCTCGCTGGCCAGCAGCTGGTCGCGCATCTCGAGCACGATCACCAGCATGGCGGCCAGCCGCTGGCGGCGCGGGGTGCGCGGCGATTCGAGCACGATGTCGCGCGTGGCCTGCAGCTGGTCGGCCAGCGCGGCCTGCTCGCGCAGCAGCCGGCCCAGCATGGGGGCGGGAACGTCGCGCACGTCGCGGGTCTCGTCCTGCGGCAGGAACTGGCTGGCCTCGGTGCGCATGAGCGCGGCCAGCGAATACAGCACGTCGGCGATCGACTGCGTGCGGAAGCGCCCGTTGAGCGCCAGGTTGGCCAGCGTGGCCCAGATCACGTACAGCCCCGCACCCAGCCCGAAGTGCCAGGTGCGCTCGATGACGTCGGCCATGCCGGAAGGCGCGGGCGTGGCCATGGAGAAGATCATCGAGAACATCACCGCGATGGCGATCGGGATGCCGCGCTTGCCCCAGGCCATTGCCAGGAACGCCATGAAGGTGGCGGGCACCAGCACCAGCCCGAGGCGGATGGGGGCGCTGTGCAGCATCTGCACCGCGAAGAAGAGCGGCAGCCCGATGAGCGGCGCCGGCAGCATCTGCAGGAACTTGCCGCGGCGCGGGCCGGGCAGGTCGGGCGGCGCGGTGACGATCACGCCGGTGGCGGCGGCCGAGGCCGCGATGGTGCCCAGCCAGAGATGGACCCCGCCGGAGATGAAGAGCAGGCCCAGCGCGACGGTGAGCCCGCTCGCGACGTAGTGGCTCAGCGCGATGCGCAGAGCGGCACGGACCCGGGGCGCGGCGCTGCTGGGCCCCTGCATCGTCACTTGGCGGAGGAGTTGCCTTCGGAAGGCGCGCCGTTGGCGGGTGCCTCGCGGCGCACGCGCGTGAGCTTGCGCGGAGCGGGAGCCGCCGCCGGCGCGGCCGGGGTTTCGGCTTCGGCTGCCTCGTCGGCGAAGCCCGGCACCGTACTGCGGGCGTAGAGGTCGGTCGAGTCGTTGGAGTTGCCGGCGCTCGCCTTGGCGGAGGCAGACACGGCGCGCACGCGGTCGCTGGCGCGCAGCTTGTCGTCCACGGTGGCGAATTTGGAGTACTTGGCGAGCAGCGGCACCAGCTGGCCGTACACGCGCGGGGCACCGGCCAGGCATTCGCGCTGGTCCATGAACTCGGGCTCGCCCGTGAAGTTGCCGATCAGGCCGCCGGCCTCGGTGACCAGCAGCGAGCCTGCCGCCACGTCCCAGGGGTTCAGGCCGGTCTCGAAGAAGGCATCGGTGAAGCCGGCCGCCACGTAGGCGAGGTCGAGCGCGGCGGCGCCGGGGCGGCGCAGGCCGGCGGCGCGGGGCATCATGTCCGCCATGATGGCCAGGTACTGCTTGAAGTTGTCGCCGGTACGAAAGGGGAAGCCGGTGGAGATCAGGCACTCGTTGAGGCGGGTGCGCTTCGAGACGCGGATGCGGCGCTCGTTCATGTAGGCGCCGCGGCCCTTGGTGGCGGTGAACAGGTCGTTGCGGGTGGGGTCGTAGACCACGGCCTGCTCGATCTTGCCGCGCACCGACAGCGCGATCGACACGCAGTAGACCGGGAAGCCGTGGATGAAATTGGTGGTGCCGTCCAGCGGATCGATGATCCAGACGTAGTCGGAGTCCTTGGCGCCGTACTGGCTGCCGGATTCTTCCGCCAGGATGCCGTGCCCCGGGTACGCGCCGAGCAGCGTCTCGATGATCGCTTGCTCGCTGGCGTGATCGACTTCGGTGACGAAGTCGTTGACCTGCTTCTGGGAGATGCGCACGGCTTCGACGTCGAGGGCGGCGCGATTGATGATGGCGCCGGCGGCGCGTGCGGCCTTGACGGCCACGTTGAGCATGGGATGCAGGTTGGGGGACGACATTGGATTGTGGGAAGAACGGTGGGGAGGGCCCCCGGAGACGGCCCGGCGATGCGGGCGGCGAGAATCGGGGGATTTTACCGGCTCCGCCCGTTAGTGTCCGCCAACCCTCCATGCGCACCCGTTTCATCCTGATCCAGACCAGCCACGCCGGCAACGTGGGCGCCGCCGCCCGCGCCATGAAGACCATGGGTTTTTCCGACCTGGTGCTGGTGGCCCCGCGCTGGGCCAACGTGCTGCGGCGCGAGGAAACCATCCAGCGCGCGAGCGGCGCGCTCGACGTGCTGGCCAACGCCCGCATCGTCGAGACGCTCGACGAGGCCCTCGACGGCGTCACACACCTGTGTGCCACGGCAATGATCCCGCGCGACTTCGGCCCGCCCACGCGCACGCCCCGCGAGCACCTGGAGCCGCTCGCCAAGCAGGGCGACCAGCACGTGGCCTTCCTGTTCGGCTCCGAGCGTTTCGGCATGCGCAACGAGGACGTCTACCGCTGCAACGTGGCCCTGAGCATTCCCACCGACCCGAAGTTCGGCTCGCTCAACCTGGGTGCGGCCATCCAGGTGATCGCCTACGAATGGCGGCTGGCGCTGGGCGGCTACGAGGTGCGCGAGGCCATCCAGCCCGTGCAGGCGGCAGACGCCCAGGCCGTGGCCGGCATGCTCGACCACTGGGAGCGCTCGCTGGTGGAGATCGGCTTCCTCGACCCCGGGGCGCCCAAGAAGCTCATGCCCAGGCTGCAGCAGCTCTTCAACCGGGCCCAGCCCACGCCGGAGGAGATCCACATCCTGCGCGGCATCGCCAAGGCGATGAGCGACGCCACCCGGCCGCCGAGGGGAGACAAGGCAGACAAGGGCGGCAAGGCCCCCGGGAACGACTAAAACCTTATCGTTCGTACGCGAAGACGCCCGGCCTTAGACTGCGCGGCCCCTATCGATATAACGACAACAGACAGAAGGCACAAGGCAGCGATGTTCTCCAGACTGCGCGCCGACATCCGGTGCATCCTCGAACGCGACCCGGCCGCCCGAAGCGCCTGGGAAGTGATCACGGTCTACCCCGGCTTCCACGCCGTGGTGCTGCATCGCTGGGCGCACGCCTGTTGGACCCATGGCTTCAAGTGGCCCGCGCGCGCCATCGCGCACTGGGCCCGCTGGCTGACCGGCATCGAGATCCACCCCGCCGCCAAGATCGGCGAGCGCGTGTTCTTCGACCACGCCATGGGCGTCGTCGTCGGCGAGACGGCCGAGATCGGCGACGGCTGCACCATCTACCAGGGCGTGACCCTGGGCGGCACCTCGCTCTACAAGGGCACCAAGCGGCATCCGACGCTCGGGCGCGACGTGGTCGTGAGCGCCGGGGCCAAGGTGCTGGGCGGCTTCGTGGTGGGCGACGGCGCCAAAATCGGCAGCAACGCGGTGGTCATCAAGCCGGTGCCGGCCGGCGCGACGGCGGTGGGCATCCCGGCGCGGATCATCCCCTCGAAGGCCGGCGAGAGCGCCGACGTGGCCACGCCGCAGAAGTTCTCCGCCTACGGCATCACGCAGGACGACGATCCTCTGAGCCAGGCCATGCGCAGCCTGATCGAAAACGCATCGAGCCAGGAACACCAGATCGCGCTGCTGTGGCAGGCCATCGAGAAGCTCTCGGCGCAACCCGGCAGCAAGGACTGCGTGCCTGGCGACGCGGCGCGCGACGAGAGCTTCGAGGCCGACAAGCTCTCGCAGCTCATCGGCAAGTAGCTGGCTGAAGGGGCCGCGTCCGCGCGGCCCTTCCGGTGCTCAGCGCGCAGCTTCGAGCTGCGTCACCGTCGGCTTGCCTTTCACGACCTCCACATGGAACCGGACCTTGTCGCCGGGCTTGAGCGGGTCGAGCATCTTTCGGTCGGCCACGTCGAAGCCCATGGTCATCGCCGGCATCGCGAGGTTGGGGATGTCGCCGTGCTTCAGCACGATTAGCCCCTTGGCAGCATCGATCTTCTGAACGACAGCGTCGGTCATCATGGCGCCAGCCTGCTGCCCGGCCGCCGGCATCTTCATGGGCGACATGTCGTCCTTCGACATTTGGGCCTGGGACTGGGCCTGGGCCTGGGCGACGGCCGCAGATGCGGCGAGCAGCGCGAATGCGAGAGGGTGCAAGACTTTCATTGAGTGACTCCTTGGTCGGGTTGGTTGGAAACGAAGGGAAGCGAAACGGAAGATGAATGGCTGCGAGCCGAACGCCGGCGCAGCAGGTACCAGGCGGCCGGAACGACCAGCATGCTCAGCAGCGGCGCCGTGACCATGCCGCCCACCATCGGCGCAGCGATGCGGGTCATGACCTCCGAGCCGGTGCCGCTGCCCCAAAGGATGGGCAGCAGGCCCGCCATCACGACGGCCACGGTCATGGCCTTGGGCCGCACGCGCAGCACGGCGCCTTCGCGGATCGCGGCGAGCAGGGTCCGGTCGTTCATCGGCTCCCCGGCCTCGAGGCGGCGCGCCAGCGCGTTCTTCAGGTAGACCAGCATCACCACGCCGAACTCGGCCGCCACGCCGGCCAGTGCGATGAAGCCCACGGCCGTGGCCACCGAGATCGAATGGCCCAGCGCCCAGATCAGCCAGAAGCCGCCGACCAGCGAGAACGGCACGGCCGCCATGACCAGGGCCGCGTCGACGAAGGACCTGAAGAGCACATACAGCAGCACGAAGATGACCGCCAGCGTGACCGGCACCACCAGCTTCAGCCGCTCGGTCGCGCGCTCCAGGTACTCGAACTGGCCGGACCACGACACCGCGTAGCCGGCCGGCATCTGCACGGCCTTGCCGACCGCGGCCTGCATGTCGTTGACGGCGGAGCGCAGGTCGCGGCCGCGCACGTCGACGTAGACCCAGCCCGACAGCCGCGCGTTCTCGCTGCGCAGCATCGGCGGGCCGTCCTCGACAGTGATCCGCGCGACATCGCCCAGCAGCAGCTGCGCGCCCCTTGCTGTCACGAAGGGCAGCTGCCGCAGCCGCTCCAGCGAGTCGCGGATCTCGCGCGGGTAGCGCACGTTGATGGGGTAGCGCTCGCGGCCCTGGATGACCTCGCCCACGTTCTCGCCGCCGATGGCGGTGGACACCACCGCCTGCACCTCGGCCACCGAGAGCCCGTAGCGCGCGGCCGCGATCCGGTCGACGTCGACATCGATGTAGCGCCCGCCCGTGAGCCGCTCCGCCAGCGCCGAGGACACACCCGGCACGCCCTTGACCGCCGCCTCGATCCGCGTGGTCAGCGCGTCGATGGTGGCCAGGTCGGCCCCTGCCACCTTGATGCCAACCGGGCTCTTGATGCCCGTGGCCAGCATGTCGATGCGGTTGCGGATGGGCGGTACCCACACATTGCTCAGGCCCGGCACCTTGACCGCGCGGTCCAGCTCCTCGACCAGCCTGTCGGGCGTCATGCCGGTGCGCCATTGCGAGCGGGGCTTGAACTGGATGGTGGTCTCGAACATCTCCAGTGGCGCGGGGTCGGTCGCCGTGTCCGCGCGGCCGGCCTTGCCGAACACGCTGGCGACCTCGGGCACCGTCTTGATCATGCGGTCTGTCTGCTGCAGCAGCTCGGAGGCCTTCGACACCGACAGCCCCGGCAGCGCGGAGGGCATGTACAGCAGGTCACCCTCGTCCAGCGGCGGCATGAACTCGCCGCCCAGCCGAGCCAGCGGCACGGCGCTCAGCGCCAGCACCACCGCGGCAACGGCGAGCGTGCCCTTGGGAAAGCGCAGCACCAGTTCCAGCGCGGGCCGGTACGCAGCCATCAGGAAGCGGTTCACCGGATTGGCGTCTTCATGCGGGATGCGTCCGCGCACCAGATAGCCCATGAGCACCGGAATCAGCGTCACCGAAAGGCCGGCAGCGGCCGCCATCGCGTAGGTCTTGGTGAAGGCCAGCGGCGAGAAGAGTCGCCCCTCCTGCGCCTCCAGCGAGAACACCGGCACGAAGGACAGCGTGATCACCAGCAGCGAGAAGAAGAGGGCGGGCCCGACCTCCACGGAGGCGTCGGCCACCAGCCGCCAGCGCTCCGCCGTCGTGGGCTGGCGGCCCTGCGCCGTCTCGAAGGCCTCGATGTGCTTGTGCACGTTCTCGACCATCACGATGGCCGCGTCCACCATCGCGCCGATGGCGATCGCGATGCCGCCCAGCGACATGATGTTGGCGTTGACCCCCTGCCAGTGCATGACGATGAAGGCCGCCAGCACGCCGACCGGCAAGGCCACCACCGCCACGAGCGCGGAGCGCAGGTGGAACAGGAACACCGCGCAGACCAGCGCCACCACGACGAATTCCTCGATCAGCTTGCCGCGCAGGTTCTCCACCGCGCGGTCGATCAGCAGCGACCGGTCGTAGGTCGGCACGATCTCCACGCCCGGCGGCAGGCTGGGCTTGAGCGTGGCCAGCTTCGCCTTCACGGCCTCGATGGTCGAGCGGGCGTTCTTGCCCGAGCGCATGACGATCACACCGCCGGCCACTTCGCCTTCGCCGTCGAGTTCGGCGATGCCACGGCGCATCTCCGGACCGACCTGCACGGTCGCCACGTCCCGCAGCAGCACCGGCGTCGCTCCCGTCACCGAGAGCGGAATCGAGCGGAAGTCGTCCAGCGAGCGGAGGTAGCCGCGCGAACGCACCATGTACTCGGCCTCGGCGAACTCGACCACCGAGCCGCCCGATGCCTGGTTGGCCTTCTGCAGCGCCTCCACCACCGTCGGCTGCGTGATGCCGAGCGCACGCATGCGGTCGGGGTCGAGCACCACCTGGTACTGGCGCACCATGCCGCCGACGCTCGCGACTTCGGCCACGTCGGGCACGGTCTTGAGCTCGAACTTCAGGAACCAGTCGTTCAGCGCGCGCAGCTGCCCGATGTCGCGCTTGCCCGTGCGGTCGACCAGCGCGTACTCGTAGACCCAGCCCACGCCCGTGGCGTCGGGCCCCAGCGAGGCGTTGGCGCCCGCCGGTAGCCTGCTCTGCACCTGGTTGAGGTACTCGACGACGCGCGAGCGGGCCCAATACGGGTCGGTCTTGTCGTCGAACAGCACGTAGACGAAGGAATCGCCGAAGAAGGAGTAGCCGCGCACCGTTCTTGCACCGGGCACGCTGAGCATGGTGGTGGTCAGCGGGTAGGTGACGAGGTCTTCCACCACCTGGGGCGACTTGCCGGGAAAGGGCGTGCGGATGATGACCTGCGTGTCCGACAGGTCGGGCAGCGCATCGAGCGGCGTGCGGGCCACGGACCACCAGCCCGCGGCCACGAGGAACAGGGTGGCGATCAGCACCAGGAAGCGGTTGCCGACCGACCAGCGGATGACGGCGGCGATCATTGTTTGGCGCCTCTTTCCACGCGCTGGACCGTGACCAGCTCATAGCCCGTCGGCCCGCCTTCCCTGAACTCGAAGCTGACCTGGTCGCCCGGCCTGATCTCCGCGAAGGCGCCCGGCGAGGCCTTGGCGAAGCCCATCGTCATCGACGGCCACTTGAGCGTCGCGACGGGGCCGTGCGAGATCGTGATGCCGTCGGGGTCCACGCTCTCGACCTTGCCTTCGGCCTTGTGGACGGCCGGAGTTGGTGCTGCTGCCGCTTCGGGCGTCGGCACCGGCGCGGACGCAGCCATGTTGCCGAGCACGGAGCGCAGCCGCGCCTCCGAGTCGATCAGGAACTGGCCGCTGGCGACCACCTGCTCGCCTTCGCTCAGGCCCGACAGCACTTCGGTGTCCTCGCCCTGGTCCGCGCCCGGCGACACCTCGCGCGGCTCGAAGGCGCCGTCGGCCTTGCGCACGATGACGACGGCGCGCTTGCCGGTGCGGATGACGGCCTCGGAGGGCACGACCAGCCGTGTGTCCGTCGACGCGGGGCCGGCCACCTGCAGGCGCAGCAGCATGCCGGGCGTCAGCGCTCCGTTTCTGTTGTCGACTTCGAAGCGGGCCTTCAGCGTGCGGGTCGAGCCGTCGATTTCGGGAAGGATCTCGTCGAGCGTTCCGTCGAATGTCCGGGCGGCGTCGGCCTGGAGCACCGCCTTGACCTTCTGGCCGCGCGCGAGGCGCACCGCCTGCGCTTCCGGAATTTCGGCGACCGCCCAGATCTTCTCGAGGCCCGCGATGCGAAACAGCGTCATGCCGGGCGTGACGGCCACGCCTTCGCGCACGCCCAGTTCGGCCACCACGCCGTCGGACGGCGCGGAGAGTACGTAGCGCGCCTGCGCCGTGCCGGTCTGCTCGCTGCGGCGGACGAGCTCGTCGGGGATGGACATGGCCCGCATGCGCTCGCGTGCGGCGGCGACCAGATCGGGCGCGACGCCCGATCTCTTGAGGGCGAGGAACTCGTTCTGCGGCCCGAGCCATTCCGGTGCGAAGACGGTCGCCAGCGCCTGCCCCTTGCGGACGCGCTCCATCGGCGCGCGCACCGACAGGCGCTCGACGTAGCCGGCCACGCGCGTCTGCACGGCGACGTTGAGGCGCTCGTCGAATCGGACGGTGCCGAGCGCATCGAAGGAGGTGGAGCCTTGCGTCTTCCGCACGCTGGCGTAGCGGATGCCGAGGTTCTGCTGAACCCCGGGGCTCACCTGCACGCCGCTGCTGGCCGGGCCCGTCGAACTGTCTTCGTACATGGGGACCAGCTGCATGTCCATGAACGGCGACTTGCCGGGCTTGTCGAAGCGCGGGCCGGGCACCATGGGGTCGTGCCAGTAGAGGACCTTGCGGCCGTCCGTCGTGGATGTGGCGGCCGGTGTGTTCGCGGGCTGGGCCGTGTTGCGGCCCAGGAGAAAGGCGCCTGTTGCGAGCAGCAAGGCTGCCAGCAGCGACGCGACGATCATGCGGGTTCTGTTCATTGCGTCACCTCTGCCGTGAGTGGCCGGTAGGCCAGTTGGATCTGTGTCTTTGCAAGGTCGCGCTGAAGCGCCAGCAGCTTGCGCTGTGCCTCGACTTCGGCATGCCGCGCCTCGAACAGCGCAACGAGGCTGCCCTGGCCCGACCGGTAGGACGCTGTCGCAGCAGCCGTTCTCTGGCTGGCGGGAGCGACGACGGCGCTGCGGTAGCGGTCGATGCGCTGCTCCAGGCGCTGCGCGTCGCTGCGCAGCGAGCGGTATTCGGCGGTCGCGGCCCGGGAGGCTTCGGCCAGGTCGGCTTCGGCCTTCTCGGCCAGCGCGAGCTTGGCGGCGGTGTCGCGGTCCTGTCGTTCGCCGGGAGCCACCGGCAGGGGGATGCTCACGCCCACCGAGACCATGTCGGAGTAGCCGGTGCGCTGGCCGTAGGAAACTTCCCAGGTCCAGTTGGGCTTGCGTTCGGATGCGGTGACGGCGGCTGCTCGCCGCGCCACCTCGGCCTCACGCTGCATCGCCGCGACCGTGGGGTGAGAGGCGACGTAGCTTTCTTCGGAGGGCTGCGCGATGGTTCCGGGAGGCAGCAATTCCTCAGGCGGCACGCCTACCCATCGCTGGAAAGCGGCGGCTGCGCTGCCTTGCTGCTGGAGGATCTCGGCTGACTCGTCTTCCGAGACGCCCTTGGCACCTGCGAGCGCGAGCACTTCCTGGCTGCTGGCCGTGGCGGAGGACAGGCGGGCGCGAGCGGCCTCCAGCTCCTCGTGCGCATGGTGCTCCATGAGCCTTGCGAGCTTCAGGCTCTCGCCCGCGTAGAAGGCATCGACATAGGCGAGCGCGGTCTGGCGCCGGGTATCGGCGGCGGCAGCCTGGACCAGCACGGTTTCTCGCTCGACCGAGGCATCGGCGGCGGCCTGGCGCGCGGCGCGCTTCTCGGCGGAAAGCCACTCCTGGCTGATGCCGATGCGCTTCATCGTCATCGAGTCGCGGGTGGTGCGCAAGCGATCGGGGCCGGTTGCGGGCAGGTTGTCGACGCCGATGCGCAGCGTGGGGTCCGGAAGCTGGGAGGCGGAATGCGCCGCCTCCGTCGCGCTCAGTGCGCCGGCGCGGGCAGCGCGGATGGTTTCGGAGCGCCGGGCCGCGAGCTGCAGCGCCGCCTCCAGGGACATGGGAGATATGGGAGCCGCCGTCGCAAGGTACGGCAGCAACGCAACGGCCAGCACGGCCGCGCGCGAAAAGGGAATGGACATGAAAACTCCGCGGACGAACGAGGTGATCGCTGGCAGGCGGACGAGCCGCGCCAGCACCGGTCAGTCGACGGAGATTTCAGACGCGCAGTCTGAGCGTGGAGAGAAAGACGGGATCGGGCGGCGGATGCTGCCGCTCGGGAACGGCCTGCCGCGGAAGCTCAAGGCCTTCGGACGCCAGCACCACGGGCATGACCACGAGCTGCACGATGGCGGGCAGCGACGGGGTGGCGAGCTTGACGGGCTCGAACGAGAGCGACATGTCGGCCGCGTGCTGGAAGCACAGAACCGGCTGCGCCATGTCCATGCCCTCGCAGGGGGCGCCGGTGGCCATCATCTCGGCCATCGAGTCGGTGTCAGGGGTGCCGGGGCACACATAGCTCGCCAGTGCCAGCTGCGAGAAAAGCAGCGACAGGACCACGAGGAACGCGGTCAGGCAGCGATGGAGGGAGTGCCGGCGGGACATGTCGGGCATGTATTTCGGGCGTGGAGTGTAGCGCCGCGGAATTGCCCCGGGGGAGCGAGGGTGGTGGCCCGGGGGCTCCAGCCCGAACTTCAGCCCGAACGCTTGGCCGTGCCGTGCAGCGAACCGTGCACGTGGCCCGCGTGCTGCCCGAAGCTCTCGGGTGCCAGCGCGGTGGTGTCCAGCTCCTGCAGGATGCCGCAGGCGTTCGCCGATTCGGGGCCGCAGCACTGCTGGCGCAGCGCCTTCAGCTGCTTCTCGAGCGTCTTCAGCTCGGCGATGCGCGCGGCCACGTGGCCGATGTGGTCGTCCAGCAGCTGGTTGACCTCGCCGCAGTCTTCCTGCGGCGCATCGCGGAATTTGAGCAGGCTGCGGATCTCGTCCAGCGTCATGTCCAGCGAGCGGCAGCGGCGGATGAAGCCCAGGCGCTGGGCGTGGTCTTCGTCGTAGATGCGGTAGTTGCCCTCGGTGCGCGCGGGCTCGGGCAGCAGTTGCTCGCGCTCGTAGTACCGGATGGTTTCGACCGGCGTGTTCGCGACCTTGGCCAGTTCACCGATTTTCATGATGCGGCAAATGAACGAGTGGGAATGAGTGATTGACTCTACACCTGCTTCAGGGTTTCCAATCGATTCCATGA
This sequence comes from Variovorax sp. 350MFTsu5.1, assembly GCF_048302515.1. Classification (NCBI taxonomy): domain Bacteria; kingdom Pseudomonadati; phylum Pseudomonadota; class Betaproteobacteria; order Burkholderiales; family Comamonadaceae; genus Variovorax; species Variovorax sp. 350MFTsu5.1. The sequence goes on from NZ_CP157620.1 coordinate 2,510,732, forward strand.
CGAACCAGAACGCCCTGAACCCGCCCGTGCCGCGCGCGCATGCGCACTCTCATCCGCATCCGCATGCCCATGAAGAGGGGCATGGTCACACGCACGAGCATACGCAGCCGAAGGCGGCCGATGCGTGCTGCGGCTGCAGCGCAAGCAGCCACTCGGCGATCCCCCTGGCGCCCGATGTGAGCGATGTCTCCACCGGCGCCTTGCTCTTTCGCATTCCCACCATGGACTGCGCGGTGGAAGAGTCCGAAATCCGCCGCGCGCTGGAGCCCATCGCGGGCGTCAAGGCGCTGCGCTTCCGCCTCGGCGAGCGCACCATGGCCATCACCACCGACGACGGCGTGCTGCCCGAGGCGCTTGCCGCCATCCGCAAGGCGGGTTTCAAGCCCGAGCCGCTGAATGCACCGGGCGCGCAGGCAGCCCCGGCAGCGCCCGCGAAGATCGCCGGCATGAGCGCCGGGCTCGCGCGGCTGGTCGCGGCGCTGGTGCTGGCGATCGCGGCCGAGTCGGTCTCGTTCATGGGGCTGGAGGGCCGGGGCTTCATGGTGTTCGAGATGGCGCTGGCGCTGGGTGCCATCGGCCTCGCGGGCCTCGACACCTACAAGAAGGGCTTCGCGGCGCTGGTGCGCGGGCGCCTGAACATCAACGCGCTGATGGCGGTGGCCGTCACCGGCGCATTCATCATCGGCCAGTGGCCCGAGGCCGCGATGGTGATGGCGCTCTACGCCATTGCCGAGCTCATCGAGGCCCGCGCCGTGGACCGCGCGCGCAACGCCATCCAGAGCCTGCTGGCGCTCGCACCCGAGCAGGCGGAGGTGAAGCAGGCCGATGGCAGCTGGAAGACGGTGATGGCGAGCGAGGTGCCGCTGCAGGCCATCGCGCGCATCCGCCCCGGCGGTCGCGTGCCGCTGGACGGCATCGTCACCGAAGGCTCCAGCGCGATCGATCAGGCGCCGGTCACCGGCGAGAGCATTCCGGTCGACAAGACCATCGGCGACCAGGTGTTCGCCGGCACCATCAACCAGACGGCCGCGCTGGAGTTCCGCGTGACTGCCGTGGCGGCCAATACCACGCTCGCGCGCATCATCCACGCGGTCGAGGAGGCGCAGGGCTCGCGCGCGCCCACGCAGCGCTTCGTCGACAGGTTCGCCGCCATCTACACGCCCACCGTTTTCGTGCTGGCGCTGGCCGTCGCGGTGCTCACGCCCTTCTTCATGGACTGGACCTGGCTGCAGGCCATCTACAAGGCGCTGGTGCTGCTGGTCATCGCCTGCCCGTGCGCGCTGGTGATCTCCACGCCGGTGACGGTGGTGAGCGCGCTGGCTTCGGCCGCGCGGCGCGGCATTCTCATCAAGGGCGGCACCTACCTCGAAGAGGCGCGCAAGCTCAAGGCCGTGGCGCTGGACAAGACAGGCACCATCACCGAAGGCAAGCCGAAGCTGGTGGAGTCGTCGCTGATCGGCGAATCCTCGGGCAACGAGGCGGCCGTGTTCGCCGTGGCTGCGAGCATTGCCGGCCGGTCCGATCACCCGGTGTCGAAGGCCATCGCCGAGGGGCTGAAGGGACCGCAGGGCGAAGTCGCCGACTTCACCGCGCTGGCCGGCCGCGGCGTGCAGGCCGCGCATGCGGGGCAGGTCTACGTGCTGGGCAACCACCGGCTCATCGAGGAGCGCGGCCTTTGCACACCCTCGCTCGAAGCCAAGCTCGAGCGCCACGAGGAAGCCGGCCGCACCGTCACGCTGCTGGCTTCGGACAAGGCCGTGCTCGCGCTCTTCGCGGTGGCCGACACCATCAAGGAGTCGTCGCAGGCGGCGGTGGCCGAGCTGCGCGCGCTGGGCGTCGTGCCCGTGATGCTCACCGGCGACAACACCGCCACCGCCAGGACCATCGGCGCCCATGCCGGCATCGAGGACGTGCGCGGCAACCTGCTGCCCGAGGAGAAGCTCGACGCCGTCAAGGCCATGCAGCAGCGCTACGGCGCCGCAGCGATGACCGGCGACGGCATCAACGACGCCCCCGCGCTCGCGCAGGCCGACATCGGCTTCGCGATGGGCGGCGCCGGCACCGACACCGCGATGGAGGCGGCCGACGTGGTCATCATGAACGACGACCTGCGCCGCATCCCCGAAACCATCCGTCTTTCGCGCCGCGCCCACTCGGTGCTCTGGCAGAACATCACGCTGGCGCTGGGTATCAAGGCCGTGTTCTTCGTGCTCGCCGTGTTCGGCAGCGCGACCATGTGGATGGCGGTGTTCGCGGACATGGGCGCCAGCCTGCTGGTGGTGGCGAACGGGCTGCGGTTGATGCGCGCGCAGAAGTGAGCACGGCGATGGCCGTCCGGCTGAGGCGGCTACGCGTCAGTCGGCCAGCCTTGCCTGTCCGAACACATACGGCAGCAGTCTGGCGATGTTGCGTGCATCGTCGATGCCTCGATGGTGCACACCAGAGAACTCCAGCCCCGCCAGTTGTACCGCGTCACCCAGCCCTGGCTTCTTGGTCAGGTTCTGGCGTTCGGCGAACAAGCGCTTGACGTTGAGGTGCGGCGCGCTGATGGGGTATGGCACCCTGTGGAAATCGCAGTCCTGCCGCAACTGCTTCAGGTCGTAGTCGCCCCAGGAGCAGAAGGCGAAGCCGCTGTAGCGGTAGAGCCAGTTCTTGAACAGGCCCACAGCGTCCTTGAACAGAGGCGCGCTGTCGACATCGCCTTGGTGGATGGACGTCAGCTTCGTGCAGAAGGGCGTGAGCCTGGGATGCCGCTGGGGTCTGACGAAACTCTGAAACTCATCGACCGACTTGAATGTCGAGCCATCGACCATGACGGCGCCGAACTCGATGATTTCCATTTGCTCGCGCGGCACCGTTCCATGGTCGCAGCATGTGGCTTCGAAATCGATCACCAGATAGCGCTCTGCCTGCATTGGCGGATTCCTCGGTAGGTTCGGCTCTGCCTATCTCGCATGCCGAATCGGTGTCTTGTAGTGAGCCGATCAAGCGTCGGAGGCCGCTGGTGACAGGCATCCCAAAGTTTACGGGCGTCCCGGGAAGCCCTCGACCAACAGCACCACGGCTTCGGCCCCGGCCTTCCTGTCCTGTGCGATCGCGCTGTACTCGGGCGAATCCTGGAAGGCCCGGGCTGCTTCCTTGTTCTCGAAGGCCATCATCACCAGCTTGTCGCGCGGCCATTCGCCTTCGAGGACTTCAGGTGCCTCGTCGGCGGCGAGCAGCTTCGCGTCGAAGCGGCTGAACACCGCCGGAAAGGCGCGCTGATAGCGGCGGTAGGCCTCTACTTTGGTGAACTTGAGCTGGGCGACGATGTAGGCGGTCATGGCTGCTGTCCTGTTGTTGCCCGTGTATTCCAGCAGGCTCTGGCGCGGCTTGCAGTCACCAACGCGCGGCCCACTTCTCCAGCGGCACGCGCGCCGCGTTGCAGACATAGCTCACAGAGTGATACCAGCCCGCGAGCATCATCAGTTCGATGAGCTGTGCGTGGCTCCAGTGGGCGCGCAGGGCTTCCCACAGCGCGTCGTCGACGTCGCTGGTGTGGTGGAGCTGATCGACCATCGACACCAGCAGACGGTCGCGTGGGGCGAGCAGCGAGAGATCGCCGTCGGGCGATGCCATCACGCGGCGGTCGGTGTCGTCGAAGCCGGCGGCGTCGGCGAATCCGGTCCAGTGAACGCCCCATTCGTATTCGGCGCCGCAGCGGGCGCAGACCCGCAGGATGACGATCTCGCGTTCCCGCAGGCTGATGGCCGCCTTGCGGCCCAGCAGGTAGCGGCCGAGTTCCATCGTGCGCTCGGCAAGCGCGGGGTTGACGGCCAGCACGCGGAACAGCGCGAGTATTTCGGGCGCCTGCGGCGGCGTCATGCGTGTGAGCAGCTCGCCGATGGGCTCGGGGTAGGGGGCTTCGAGCGGGGGGATGCGCGGGGTGCGCTGTGTGGTGGTGTCGGTCAAGAGGTTGTCTCCTTCGTTGCAACCGGGTTGAAATCGCTACGAAATACGTAGCGGTCGATCGAAGTCTATCGCTACGAATTGCGTAGCGCAAGCGCGTACACTCGCACGATCGATCAATGAAGGCTTCGCATGGAAGACGCACAACCCGCCGCATCGCGCCGCCCCGTCATGCGGCTGCTGGAGCAGCTCGGCCGCAAGGGCACGCTGCGCATCCTCTGGGAGCTGCGCGACGGGCAGCCGCAGAGCTTCAGGGCGTTGCGCACGAGCACGGACCAGATGTCGCCCTCGGTGCTGAACGACCGGCTCAAGGAGCTGCGCGCGGCCGGTGTGGTCGAGCTCGCCGTGGCGGGCTATGTGCTGACCGAGGCCGGCGCGGAGCTGGTCAGGCGCCTGCTGCCGCTGAACCAGTGGGCCAACCGCTGGCTCGACGACGCGGCTTCGAACTAACATCGGCCGAAATCCAACTCCCGGCTACCCGATGTCCGTCACTTCGCTCCTGCTGCAGCTCATCGTCATCCTGGTCACTGCGCGTCTTTGCGGCTGGATCCTTCGCCATGTGGGCCAGCCCGGCGTGGTCGGCGAGATGGCCGCGGGCCTGATGCTCGGGCCGGTCGTGATGGGCGCGCTCTTTCCCTCGCTGCACGCGCAGCTGTTCTCGAAGGAGTCGCTGCAGGGGCTCTCCTCGCTTTCCACGCTGGGGCTGGTGCTCTTCATGTTCGTGGTCGGCCTCGAGCTGCGTGCCTCGAAGGGCGTGCGCGAGCAGCTGCGCTCGGCGGGCTACGTGGGCGTGCTGAGCGTGGTCGTGCCGATGGCGCTGGGCATCGCGATCGCACCGGCGCTGCATCCCACGCTCGCGCCGGCAGGTGTCGGCTTCTGGCCCTTTGCTCTTTTCATCGCGGCGGCGCTGTCGATCACCGCCTTTCCGGTGATGGCGCGCATCCTGAAAGACCGCGGCATGACGCGCACGCCCTTCGGCCAGCTCTCGCTGGGCGCGGCTGCCGTGGTCGACGTGTTCGCCTGGATCCTGCTGGCCGTGGTGGTCGCGCTGGTCGGCGCGGGCGAGGGCTACCAGGGGCTGCTGAAGACCACGCTGGGCATGGCGGTGGTGCTTGCGGCGCTGTTCCTCGGGCTCAAGCCGGCCTTCGCGTGGCTGCTGCGCGTCAAGGCGCCCGAAGGCGAGCCCTCGACCACGGTGATGGCGGCGCTGATGATCGGCCTGCTGGCAACTTCGCTGGTCACCGAGTGGCTGCACCTGCATGCGGTGTTCGGCGCCTTCCTGTTCGGCGCCTGCCTGCCGCGCGACGACCGGCTGCTGAAGTCGCTCACCGAGCGCATCGAGCCGATCTCCATCGTGGTGCTAATGCCGCTCTTCTTCGCCCTTGCCGGACTTGGCACCACGGCCAACGCCTTCTCGGGCGCGAGCCTGGGCGCGATGCTGCTGATCGTGGGCGTTGCCACCGTGGGCAAGATCGCCGGCGGCGCGGCCGGCGCGCGCATGGCGGGCTACGGCTGGCGCGACAGCCTGGCCACCGGTTCGCTGATGAACGCGCGCGGGCTGATGGAACTCATCGTGATGAAGATCGGCCTCGACGCGGGGCTGATCGGCCCGGAGCTCTTCACCATGCTGCTGGTGATGGCGCTCGCGACCACCGCGATGACGGGTCCGCTGATCAACCTGTTCATCGGTCGCAAGCAGGCGGTTGCAGCGGACGCCGCGCACGCGAAGCCCTGACTTCGATCAGCGCTTCGCCACGGTGAAGCCGATACGCGTCTCGCCGCCCCGGCTGGCCGCGAACACCCGCCCGCCGTGCATGCGGGCAATGGCTTCCACGATCGACAGGCCCAGCCCGTGGTGCCGCGTGGAGCCGTCGCGGGCCTGTGCGGCGCGATAGAAGCGCTCGAACAGGCGGGGCAGGGCGGCGGGGTCGATGGGCTCGCCCTTGTTGACCACGGCCACGGCGAACTCGGTGGTGCTTTCCTCGCCGATCTCGATGCGTATCGTCGAAGCCGGCGCCGCGAAGCGTATGGCGTTGCCCAGCAGGTTGAAGAGCGCGCGACGCAGCAGCGCCGCGTCCACATCGGCCATGGCCTCCCCGCGCACCTCGGCGCGCAGGCCGGCCTCCTCCAGCATGGCGTCGTAGAAGTCGATCACGTCGGTTGCCTGTGCCGCAAGGCTCGCCACCGCCCGGGTGCGCATCGGCGCGCCGCGCTCGGCCTGCGAGAGAAAAAGCATGTCGGTGACGATGCCCGAGAGCCGGCCGACCTCTTCCAGGTTGGAGGCGAGCACGGTCTGCAGCTCCTCGTTGCTGCGCGGGCGGGTGAGAGCGAGTTCGGTGGAGCCGATCAGGTTGGCCAGGGGCGTGCGCAGTTCGTGCGCCACGTCGGCGTTGAAGGATTCGAGCTGCACATAGGCCCGCTGCACCCGCAGCAGCAGGGCGTTGAACTGGGTGATCCAGGGGCGCAGCTCTTCGGCGAAGTCGCTGGCGTCGATGGGCTGGTTGGCCTTGTCGGGCGCCATCGCGGCGGTGCGCTCGGTCAGCGTCTTGAGCGGCTTCAGGCCCCGGCGCACCAGCCACATGCCGGTGAGCGAGACCAGCGCGGTGCCCAGCACCACGGCGCCCAGCAGCGTCCACGCCAGGCGGCGCAGGAGCTGTGCCTCCTGCGCGGTGTTCACGCCGAGGCGCACCGACAGCTGCGTGGTGGCGCCGGCCTGCGTCCACGGCACCTGCAGGTCGCGCAGCATCCATTTGCCGCCGGTGGCGGGCCTCGATTCGAAGAGCCGCCTGCCGCCGGCGGAGATCGACAGCGTCACGTCGTCCTGCATCGAGAAGAAGTCGTCGAGCTTGTGGCGCAGGAAGACGAGGTCGCCGCCTTTCTCGGCCTCCAGCAGCAGGTGCTCCACCAGCACCGCCTTGTTGGCGAGTTCCTCTTCCTGCTTCTGGCCGAAGTTCCAGGCGGTGACGAGGTAGATGGCGAAGCAGATCACGCTCAGCCCGAACAGGGTCTGTGCGGCGAGCCAGAGGGACAGCCGGCTCTGCAGGGATTGCGGCCGGGCGCTCAAGTCCAGGAGCGGTCTTCCAGCACGTAGCCCATGCCACGCACCGTGTGCAGCAGCTTCACCTCGAAGGGGTCGTCGAGCTTGCTGCGCAGGCGGCGGATGGCCACTTCCACCACATTGGTGTCGCTGTCGAAGTTCATGTCCCACACCTGCTCGGCAAGCGTGGTGCGCGAAAGAATCTGGCCGCGTCGGCGCAGCAGCACCAGCAGCAACGTGAACTCCTTGGCCGTGAGATCCAGCCGCGTGCGGTTGCGCATGCATTTGCGGCTGACCAGGTCGACCTCCAGGTCGGCCAGCCGCAGCACCGTGGAGTCCTGCGGCTTGCCGCGGCGCAGCAGGGCCTGCACGCGCGCCAGCAGCTCGGAGAAGGAGAAGGGCTTGACCAGATAGTCGTCGGCGCCCTGCTGCAGCCCCTGAACGCGGTCTTCGACCTTGTCGCGCGCCGTGAGCACGAGCACCGGCACGTTCTTCGTGCGGCGGATGGCCTGCAGCACGGCAAAGCCGTCGATGCCGGGGAGCATCACGTCGAGCAGGATCAGTGCGTAGTCACCCTCGGTGGCGAGGTACTTTCCCTCGATGCCGTCGCGGGCTATGTCTACGACGTAACCGTTCTCCTCGAGCCCCTTCTTGAGGTAGTCGCCCAGCTTGGGCTCGTCTTCGATGACAAGGATTCGCATCTGCGGATGGTATCGAAGCACTTCCGGTACGGGGGTTACGTTTCGGTAATCCTGCTGACAGACAAAGCCTCGCCCCCCGGTCGTACATTGCGCCGGCCCGCTTCGTTCAGGGCCTGCGCCTTGCAGGGCCATTGCCGAAATGCCCGATGCAGCCCGCCGATATACTTTTTGCCTCCATGCGCCGCTGGTTTCTCATCTTCATGCTCGCCCTGCTGCCGTTCCAGTTCAGCTGGGCGTCGGCATCGGCGTACTGCCAGCATGAGCGCGACACCAGGCCCGACCACTGGGGCCACCACGAAAGCGAAACCCGCGGCACCGACCGCAGCCACAGCGGCGAAGGGGCGCAGAAGAACTCCAGCACCCAGCCCAATGCGGTGGTCGGCGATTGCGCCGTCTGCCACTTCGGCCATGCCCAGCATGCCGATGCGCTGGACGAACCGGCAGCCTCCGTGGCGCGCGTGGCCCAGCCGCTGCGCGCGACGCCCGACGAGCGTTTCGCCTCGCATGTCTCCGACGTTCCGGTCCGCCCCGACTGGTCTCTCGCCTCCTGATTCGGCGAGAGCACACCACCCCCTTCTGATACCCACCATCAGCTAGCCGAGCTCTCGCCGAATTCGTCCGTCCGTTGTTTCGCAACCCAGGAGAATTCGATGCGCACGCTCTTCGTGCCGCTGGCCGTGCTGGCCATGGCGGCGCCCCCGGCTTTTTCGCAGGTCGCTCAGGCCTCCGCCGGAGTCCCCCATTCACAACCCGCGCCGTCCGGTGCGGCCAACACCCGTGTGCAGGAGCCCGCGGGTCCGCTGACCCTTCGCAGCGCCGTCGCTATGGCGATGCGGGCCAACCCCGGCCTGTCCTCCGCATTGCGCGAGCAGGAGGCCACCGAGGGCGCCGTCGTCCAGGCCGGCGCCTGGCCCAACCCCACGCTCGACGTGCAGTTGGAAGACATGCGTCGCGACAACCGCACCACCACGCTGCAGCTGAGCCAGCCCATCGAGCTGGGCGGCAAGCGCTCGGCCCGCGTCACGGCGGCCGAGCGGGCGCGCGACCAGGCGGCCTCGGCGCTGGCTGGGCGCCGCGCCGAGATCCGCGCGGCCACTGTCACAGCCTTCTTCGACGTGCTGACCGCGCAGGAGCGCCTGAGGCTCGCGCAGGATTCGGTAGGCCTCGCGCAGACCGCCACCCGCGCTGCCGCCAACCGCGTGGCTGCCGGCAAGGTCTCGCCGCTGGAGGAAACCAAGGCGCGCGTGGCCGAGGCCGGCATCCGCGTCGAGCTGATGCAGGCCGAGGGCACGCTGCGCTCGGCACGCCAGCAGCTCGCAGCGCTGTGGGGTAATCCCGCTCCCCGCTTCACGCAGGTGGATGGCGCGGTCGACCAGCTGCCGGCGATAGCTTCGGCGCAGGACATCGCCGGCAGGCTCGCCGATGCACCGGTGGTGCGGCAGGCGCGGCTCGAGGTCGATCGGCGCAAGGCGCTGGCCGACCTGGAGCGCGCCAGGCGCATTCCCGACGTGACCGTCTCGCTGGGCGCCAAGCGCGTGCCGGCTTCCGAGGGCGAGACCGGCAGCAGCCGGCGCAACCAGGTGGTGCTGGGGCTGTCGGTGCCGCTGCCGATCTTCGATACCAACCGAGGCAACGTCGCCGAGGCGCTGAGCCGCGAGGAAAAGGCGCGCGACGACCTCGCCGTTGCCGAGCTGCAGCTGGGCACCGAGGTGGCACAGGCCACCGAGCGCCTGCGCTCCGCGCACGCCACCGCAGAGACACTGCAGCGCGACGCGCTGCCCGGCGCCGAGAGCGCCTACAAGGCCGCCACCAAGGGCTTCGAGCTGGGCAAGTTCAGCTTTCTCGAAGCGCTGGATGCGCAGCGCACGCTGTTCCAGGTGCGCGCGCAGTACCTGCTCGCCCTGGCCGACGCGCACCGCGCCGCGGGAGAGCTCGACCGGCTGCTGGGCAATGAAGGCGACGCGACCACTCCCGCGATGACCACGCCCGTCGCGCGCTGACAGGCAAACAAGGAATTCCAAAGATCATGACCACAGAAGAACGCAAGACTTTCTCCGAGCGTGTCGGCAAGAAGCAGCTGATCGCCATCGCGGCGGTGCTCGTGCTGGGCGCGGGTGCCGGGGCGCTGATATTGCGCAGCGCGCCCGCCAAGCCCGAGGCGGCCGGCCATTCGGAAGCCGCCGGCCATGGCGACGGCGAGCACCACGAGGAGGGCGGCCACAAGGAAGAGGGCCACAAGGAGGCCAAGGCCGGCGAAGACCATGACCACAACCACGGCGAGGCCAAGGGCCACGGCGACAAGGAGCATCACGCCGAGGAAGGCAAGGGCGAGACCAAGGCAGCCTCCGGCGAAACCAGAGGCGAAGAGAGGTCCGCCGCCCACGAGGACGACGAGGAAAAGATCGCCTTCACCGACGAGCAGATCAAGGCCGCCGACATCGCCATCGAGAGCGCCGGCCCCGCGCGCATCAAGCTGTCGCTGCAGCTGCCGGGCGAGATCAAGTTCAACGAAGACCGCACGGCGCACGTGGTGCCGCGCGTGGCGGGCGTGGTCGACAGCGTACCGGCCAACCTGGGCCAGGAGGTCAAGCGCGGCGAGGTGCTCGCGGTGCTGTCGAGCCCGGGGCTCTCTGAGCAGCGCAGCGAGCTGCAGTCGGCGCAGCGCCGGCTGGAGCTGGCCCGCACGACGTATGAGCGCGAGAAGAAGCTGTGGGAGGAGAAGATCTCGCCGCAGCAGGACTACCTGCAGGCCGAGCAGGCCATGCAGGAGGCGCGCATCGCCGTGGCCAACGCCAACCAGAAGCTGCTGGCGCTGGGCGCCACGCCCGGCTCGTCGGCGCTGGGCCGCTACGAGCTGCGCGCGCCCTTCGACGGCATGGTGGTCGAGAAGCACATCTCGCTCGGCGAATCGGTGGGCGAGGCGGTCAACGTCTTCACCATCTCCGACCTGTCGACCGTGTGGGCCGAGATCAGCGTGGCAGCCAACAACCTGAACCTGGTGCGCATCGGCGAGCCGGTGAAGATCCGATCCACCGCCTTCGACCAGACCGCGACCGGCAAGGTCTCGTACGTGGGCTCGCTGATCGGCGCGCAGACGCGCACTGCCACCGCGCGCGTGACGCTGACCAACCCCGATCGCATCTGGCGCCCGGGCCTGTTCGTAAACGTCGAGCTGGTGGCCTCGGAGACCGAGGCGCCGGTGACCGTCGCGGCTGATGCGGTGCAGACCGTGGAAGACAAGCCCACCGTGTTCCTGCGCGTGCCCGGCGGCTTCATGCCGCAGCACGTGAAGACCGGGCGCAGCGACGGCAGGCGCGTCGAGATCGTCGGCGGGCTGAAGCCCGGCGCGGCCTACGCGGCCAGCGGCAGCTTCGTCGTGAAGTCGCAGCAGGGCAAGAGCTCAGCCACGCACACCCACTGAGGAAGCCCGCATGTTCGAACGAATCATCCGCTTCTCCATCGAGCAGCGCTGGCTGGTGCTGCTCGCCGTGTTCGGCATGGCGGCGCTTGGCATCTTCAGCTACCAGAAGCTGCCCATCGACGCCGTGCCCGACATCACCAACGTGCAGGTGCAGATCAACACCGCCGCGCCCGGCTACTCCCCGCTGGAGACCGAGCAGCGCGTGACCTATCCGATAGAGACCGTCATGGCCGGCCTGCCGGGGCTGCAGCAGACGCGCTCGCTCTCGCGCTACGGCCTCTCGCAGGTGACGGTGATCTTCAGGGACGGCACCGACATCTACTTCGCGCGGCAACTCGTCAACGAGCGCATCCAGTCCGCGCGCGAGAGCATGCCGCGCGGCATCTCGCCGGTGATCGGGCCGATCTCCACCGGACTCGGCGAAATCTACCTCTGGACCGTCGAGGCCGAGGAGGGCGCCAGGAACGCCGAAGGCAAGCCCTATTCGCCCACCGACCTGCGCGAGATACAGGACTGGATCATCAAGCCGCAGCTGCGCAACGTGGCGGGCGTGACCGAGATCAACTCCATCGGCGGCTTCGCCAAGGAGTTCCAGATCGCGCCTGACCCGGCCAAGCTGCTGGCCCACGGCCTGACCATGGGCGACATCGTGCTGGCGCTGGAGCGCAACAACGCCAACGTGGGCGCGGGCTACATCGAGAAGCGCGGCGAGCAGTACCTGATCCGCGCGCCGGGGCAGGTGAAGTCGGCCGAGGACATCGGCAACGTGATCCTGGGCAACGCCAACGGGATTCCGCTGCGCGTGCAGGACGTGGCCGAGGTCGGCATCGGCCGGGAGCTGCGCACGGGTGCGGCCACCGACAACGGCCGCGAGGTGGTGCTGGGCACGGTGTTCATGCTGATCGGCGAGAACAGCCGCACCGTGTCGCAGGCCGTGGACAGGAAGATGCAGGAGATCAACCGCACGCTGCCAGCCGGCGTGAAGGCGGTGACGGTGTACGACCGCACGGTGCTGGTCGACAAGGCCATCGCCACGGTGAAGAAGAACCTGTTCGAGGGCGCGGTGCTGGTCATCGCGATCCTGTTCCTGTTCCTCGGCAACATCCGTGCGGCCTTGATCACCGCGCTGGTGATTCCGCTGTCGATGCTCTTCACCTTCACCGGCATGGTGAACCAGAAGGTCAGCGCCAACCTCATGAGCTTGGGGGCGCTGGACTTCGGCATCATCATCGACGGGGCGGTGGTGATCGTGGAGAACTGCGTGCGAAGGCTGGCCCACGCGCAGGCCCACAAGGGCCGGCCGCTCACGCGCAGCGAGCGCTTCCACGAAGTGTTCGCGGCCTCGCAGGAGGCACGCCGGCCGCTGCTGTTCGGCCAGCTGATCATCATGATCGTGTACCTGCCGATCTTTGCGCTCACGGGTGTCGAGGGCAAGCTGTTCCACCCGATGGCTTTCACCGTGGTGATCGCGCTGCTGGGCGCGATGATCCTGTCGATCACCTTCATCCCTGCCGCCGTGGCGCTGTTCATCGGCAACAAGGTCAGCGAAAAGGAGAACCGCCTGATGCTGTGGGCCAGGCGCGCCTACGAGCCGCTGCTGGCGCGCGTGATGTCGGCCAAGCCGCTGGTCATCACCTTCGCGGTGGTGGCGGTGGTGCTCTCGGGCCTGTTGGCCACGCGGCTGGGCACCGAGTTCGTGCCCAGCCTGAGCGAGGGCGACTTCGCCATCCAGGCGCTGCGCATTCCGGGCACCAGCCTCACGCAGTCGGTGGAGATGCAGAAGCAGCTCGAACGCACGCTGAAGCAGAAGTTTCCGGAGATCGAGCGGGTGTTCGCGCGCACCGGCACGGCGGAGATCGCGTCCGACCCGATGCCGCCGAACATCTCCGACGGCTACATCATGCTCAAGCCCGAGAGCGAGTGGCCCTCGCCGAAGCGTTCTCGCGCTGAAGTGCTCGCGGCGGTGCAGGAAGAAGTGGAGAAGCTGCCGGGCAACAACTACGAGTTCTCGCAGCCCATCCAGCTTCGCTTCAACGAGCTGATCTCGGGCGTGCGCAGCGACGTGGCAGTGAAGATCTTCGGCGACGACATGGACGTGCTGAACAAGACCGCGGCAGAGGTCTCGGGCGTGCTCAACGGCATTGCCGGCGCGGCGGAGGTGAAGATCGAGCAGACCACCGGCTTGCCGATGCTCACGGTGAATATCGACCGCACCAAGACCGCGCGCTACGGCCTCAACGTGGGCGACGTGCAGGACGCCATCTCCGCCGCCGTGGGCGGGCGCGAGGCGGGCACGCTGTTCGACGGCGACAGGCGCTTCGACATCATCGTGCGCCTGCCCGAGGAACTGCGCACCGACCTTGAGGCCATCAAGCGCCTGCCCGTGGCCCTGCCCAAGGGCGCGGGCGCCGAGGGCCTGCGCACCAGCTTCATTCCGCTGGGCGAGGTGGCCACGCTGGATATCGCGCCCGGCCCCAACCAGGTGAGCCGCGAGGACGGCAAGCGCCGCATCGTGGTCAGCGCCAACGTGCGCGGGCGCGACCTCGGCTCCTTCGTGGCCGAAGCCGAGGAGGCGATGGGCAAGGTGAAGATCCCCACCGGCTACTGGACCGTGTGGGGCGGCCAGTACGAGAACCTCGCCTCGGCCACGCAGCGGCTGCAGATCGTGGTGCCGGTGTCGCTGCTCCTGGTGTTCACGCTGCTGTTCGCGATGTTCGGCAACATCAAGGACGGCCTGCTGGTGTTCACCGGCATCCCGTTCGCGCTCACGGGCGGCATCGTGGCGCTGTGGATGCGCGGCATTCCGCTGTCGATCTCGGCGGCGGTGGGCTTCATCGCGCTGTCGGGCGTGGCGGTGCTCAACGGGCTGGTGATGATCTCCTTCATCCGCAACCTGCGCGAGAGCGGCCTGCCGCTGGACGCCGCCATCCGCGAAGGCGCGCTCACTCGGCTGCGGCCGGTGCTGATGACGGCGCTGGTCGCCTCGCTGGGCTTCGTGCCGATGGCCATCGCCACAGGCACCGGCGCCGAGGTGCAGCGGCCGCTGGCCACGGTGGTGATCGGCGGTATCCTGTCGTCGACCGCGCTGACGCTGCTGGTGCTGCCGCTGCTCTACCGCATCGCCCACCGGCGCGACGAGGAAGAGGAGAAGGCGCAGCAACAGGCGATCGGCGCGCCGCCCGATCCTTCGGACCCTTCACTGCGAGGCTCCCATGGCACATGAGCATGCCCACGCCACCGGCGGCAACGAGAAGGCACTGCGCTGGGCGCTGCTGCTGACCTCGGCCTACCTCGTCGCCGAGGTGGTGGGCGGGCTGGTGTCGGGCAGCCTCGCGCTGCTGTCCGATGCCGCGCACATGTTCACCGACACGGTGGCGCTGGCGATCTCGCTGGCCGCCATCTGGATCGGCAAGCGGCCGGCCGACCGGCGGCGCACCTTCGGCTACTACCGCTTCGAGATCCTGGCGGCGGTGCTCAACGCGGTGCTGCTGTTCTTCGTGGCGATCTACGTGCTGTACGAGGCGTACCGGCGCATCTCGGCGCCGGCCGAGATCCAGTCGACCACGATGCTGCTGGTGGCCGCCGGCGGGCTGGTGGTCAACCTCATCGGCATGCGGCTGCTGGCCTCCGGCAAGGACCGGAGCCTCAACGTGAAGGGCGCGTACCTGGAGGTGTGGGCCGACATGCTGGGCTCCATCGGCGTGATCGTCGGCGCCATCGTCATTCGCTACACGGGCTGGGGCTGGGTCGACTCGGTGATCGCCGTGGCCATCGGCCTCTGGGTGCTGCCGCGCACCTGGCGCCTGCTGCGCGAAAGTCTCAACGTGCTGCTCGAAGGCGTGCCCGACGAGGTGGACCTGCCCGCGGTCGAGAGCGCGCTGCGGGGCGGCGAGGGTGTCGCGAGCCTGCACGACCTGCACGTGTGGGCGCTGTCCAGCGGCAAGGTGAGCCTTAGCGTGCACGTGGTGTGCACGCCGGAGGTAGGCGACCTGGCGCCGCTCACGCAGCGGCTGCGCGCGATGCTGGCCGAGCGCTTCGACATCCACCATTCGACCGTGCAGGCTGAACGGGTGCCCTGCGAGCAGGCGGCCGACACGCACGGTTTCGGGGCGGTGAAGGGGCGGTGAGGGCCCAGAGCGGGGTTCGGGCCGATTTTTTGGAAGAAAGAGCGATCCGGCTGTCACAAGCGCGTGCGGCCGGACGTCTTGCAGGCGAGGGCGGCCATCGGGGGCGCCCCTTCGCACTCCTCGCACTCTTTCTTGACCAAGGAATCGACCATGAAGATCGTCATCATCGGAGGCTCCGGCCTCATCGGCTCCAGGCTTGCCGCCCGCCTGCGCGAGGCCGGCCATGAAGTCGTCGCCGCATCGCCCTCCACGGGCGTCAACACCCTCACCGGCGAGGGCCTGGACGAGGCGCTCGCGGGCGCCCGCGTCGTCGTCGACGTGGCGAATTCGCCCTCGTTCGAGGACCAGGCGGCGCTCGACTTCTTCGCGACAGCGGGGCGCAACCTGCTCGCGGCCGAGGTGAAGGCCGGCGTGGCGCATCACATCGCGCTGTCGGTGGTCGGCACCGCGCGCCTGCTCGACAGCGGCTACTTCCGCGCCAAGCAGCTCCAGGAAGACCTGATCGAGGCCTCGCCCGTGCCCTACACCATCGTGCAGGCCACGCAGTTCTTCGAGTTCGTGGGCGCCATCGCGGCGTCGGGCGTGCAGGACGGCGTGGCTCGGCTTTCGGACGCGCTCATCCAGCCGATGGCGGCCGACGACGTGGCGGCGGCGCTGGCCGAGGTCGTGACCGAGCTGCCGGCGCGCGGCCGGATCGAGATCGCCGGGCCCGAGGCCTTGCCGCTCGACGCGCTGGTGCGCCGCTTCTTCGCGGCGACGGGCGATGCCCGGGAGGTCGTGACCGACCCCGGCGCACGCTACTTCGGCGTGCAGCTCGACGACCGTTCGCTGACGCCCGGATCGAACCCGCGCCTGGGCGCGATCCGCTTCGACGAGTGGCTGGCGCGGCGCGCGGCGGCCTGAGCGAGGAGGAACACAGCCACCGGCCGTTTCAGCCTGCGGGGGACGGCTGTTGGACAATCGCGTCCGGACTACCTTCCCATGCACGCAGATCGATGAGCAGCCGCTACGACAACAAGTCTTTCACCCAGGCGAAGGCCGAGCCGCGCGCGCCGCAGCGCCGCAGGGTCCACGGCGGCTCGCCGGCGCAGCCGCCGATGGCCTTCGACGTGGGTTACGGCTCGGCACCTCCCGCCGCGCCGGCGCGGACCTGGCGCTCGACGGTGGTCGGCATCGCTATAGGCTTCGGCATCGTGCTCGCCTTCGCCATGAAGTGGCTCATGAGCTACCAGATCGATAGCGCCGAGGAACGGCGCGTTCAGCAGAAGGCCGTGCGCGCGGCCGCTGCGCGCTGCTACGGGCTGGTGTCGAACGCCGCCATCAACGCCTGCCTGAAGGACGTCGAGGCGAAGAGCGCGCAGGCGGCGCAATGAGCAACAGGCTCAGCGGGCTCGAATGGCCGACTTGGGCCTGAGGGCCTTGCAGACGGAATCGTCGGTCTCGAGATAGGGCCCACCGATCAGGTCGATGCAGTAGGGCACGGCCGCGAAGATGCCCGGCACCACCTGCACGCCCTCGGTGTCCTTCAGCCCTTCGAGCGTTTCCGCGATCGACTTGGGCTGGCCGGGCAGGTTGATGATCAGGCTCTTGTCACGGATCACCGCCACCTGCCGCGAGAGGATCGCGGTGGGTACGAAGCGCAGGCTGATCTGGCGCATCTGCTCGCCGAAGCCCGGCATTTCCTTGTGCGCCACGGCCAGCGTGGCCTCGGGCGTCACGTCGCGCAAGGCAGGGCCGGTGCCGCCGGTGGTCAGCACCAGGGAGCAGCCGGCGTCGACCAGCTCGATCAGCGTGGCGCTGATGCGTTCCGCCTCGTCGGGAATCAGCCGGGGTTCGAACTCGATGGGGTTCTTCAGCGCCCGGCCCAGCCATTCCTTCAGCGAGGGCAGGCCCTTGTCCTCGTAGGTGCCGCTGGAGGCGCGGTCGCTGACGGAGACGATGCCGATGCGCACCGGATCGAATGCAGCCTCGCTCATGCGTCTTCTTCCCGGTCCTGGGCTGCCGCTGCGGCGGCATGGTCGGCGCCGCCGTGCACGGCCAGCTGGGCGCGCACCACCTGGAACACCTCGCGATAGGCCTTGCCCTGGCGCGGCGCCTCGCCGGCGGGGCCGGCCTTCATGTCCTTGCGGGCCTGGCGCACCAGGGCGCGAAGCTGCTGGGCGTCGGTGGCGGGGTGGGTCTCGATCCAGCCGCCGAGGGCGTCGTCGTCGGCAATCAGCCTGTCGCGCCAGCGCTCGGCCTCGTGCAGGGCGGCGACTTCGGCGGCCGGCACGGTGTTCTGCTCGAGCAGGGCCCGCTTCACGGCCTCCAGCGCCTCGGGCTCCAGCTTGCGCATGAGCTTTCCGACGTACTGCATCTGGCGGCGCTTGCCCTCGAAATTGGTGATCCGCTTGGCTTCGGCGATGGCCTCGACCAGCTTCTCGTCGAGCTGGAGCGCGTCGAACAGGCCGGCGCGCAGGGTGAGCAGCTCGGCGCCCAGCTTCTGCAGCTCTTCGCTTTCGCGCTTCAGGTCGGTGCGGCTGGCGTCGTCGGAGCCCTTGAGCTCGCGCTTGAGCTCGAGGTCGAGCTCGCTGCCTTCGGCCACGAAATGGCCGCGGACGTAATAGCCTTTTTTGGGTTTGCGGGACATGGGATGGATTCTGGGCCGCGCCGCGAGGCGTTGCAACGCGTGCAATGCGCGGTGGGAAGCTGCTGAAAACGGGAAATGGGGGGCGCAAGTATCATAGCCACCACATGACGACATCCTCCTCGCGCGCCGATTCCGGCTTCGCCTACAGCCGCTCCTTCTTCGAAAACCTGGTCGACACCGCCCTGGCGCACGCCAAGCGGCTGGGTGCCACCGACGCCGGGGCCGAGGCCTCCGAGGGCTGCGGCCTGAGCGTCTCGGTGCGCAAGGGCGAGCTGGAGAACGTCGAGCGCAACCGCGACAAGTCGCTGGGCGTCACGGTCTACGTGGGCCACCGCCGCGGCAACGCCAGCACCTCCGATTTCTCCGAGGCGGCCATCGCCCAGACCGTGCAGGCGGCCTACGACATCGCCCGCTTCACCGCCGAAGACCCCGTGAGCGGCCTGCCGGACGAGGCCGACATCGCCAAGGAATATCCCGAGCTCGACCTGTTCCACCCCTGGGACGTGACCAGCGAGCAGGCCGCCAAGCTGGCCCTCGAATGCGAGGAAGCGGCCCTTTCGACCGACAAGCGCATCACCAACAGCGAGGGCGCGGGCGTCTCGGCCCAGCAGAGCCACTTCTTCAGCGCCCACACGCATGGCTTTCGCGGCGGCTACGCCAGCTCGCGGCACTCCATCTCGGTGGCGCCCATCGCCGGCAAGGGCGACGACATGCAGCGCGACGCCTGGTACAGCTCCATGCGCTCGGCGGAAGAACTGGCCAGCCCGCAGGCCGTAGGCCGCTACGCCGCCGAACGCGCGCTGAGCCGCCTGAAGTCGCGCAAGATCAAGACCGTCGAATGCCCGGTGCTCTTCGAGTCGCCGCTGGCCGTGGGGCTGCTGGGCTCGCTGGTGCAGGCCGTGAGCGGCGGATCGCTGTATCGCAAGAGCACATTCCTGCTCGACTCGCTGGGCAAGCCCGTGCTGCCCGCGCACGTCGACGTGGCCGAAGACCCGCACCTGTTGCGCGGCAAGGGCAGCGCCCCCTTCGACGACGAAGGCGTGACCACCCGGGCGCGCAAGGTGGTCGATGCAGGCCGCCTCGAGGGCTACTTCCTCTCGACCTACTCGGCGCGCAAGCTGGGCATGAAGACCACCGGCAACGCCGGCGGCTCGCACAACCTGACGCTGAGCTCGCGCCTGACGAAGCACACCGACGACCTCGACGCCATGCTCGCCAAGCTGGGCACCGGGCTCTTCGTGATCGAGCTGATGGGGCAGGGCGTGAACTACGTGACCGGCGACTACTCGCGCGGCGCCAGCGGCTTCTGGGTGGAGAAGGGCAAGATCGCCTTCCCGGTGCAGGAGATCACGATCGCCGGCAACCTGAAGGACATGCTGCTGGGTATTGAAGCCATCGGGGCCGATGCCTACACTTTCGGCGCCAAGACCACGGGGTCGGTCCTGGTGAACCGCATGAAGGTCGCCGGCGCCTGAAGGCTGCGCCGCCGGCCTGCGCGCGAAGGCTAGTTGAACCATGAGGCACAACGCAGCGCGAAAACCCGAACTCGAGCACGAACTGATGCGCGACCCGAGGCTCGGCTTCGAGCCGGCGGGCGGCAGTTCGGTGCGCTGCCTGCAGCACGGCGTGCCCTGGCCGTTCGACTGCTGGCACTACCACGACGAATACGAGCTGCAGTGCATCAACCGCAGCAGCGGCGATGCCTTCGTCGGCGACCACATCGGGCGCTTCGAGCCCGGCTACGTGGCGCTGGTGGGCGCCCGGCTGCCCCATACCTGGATCTCGCACGACGTGCCACCCGAGGGCATCGCCGAGCGCAGCATGGTCATCCACTTCCGCGACGAGCCGCTGCGCAAGGGCACGGACCTGTTCCCCGAGCTGAAGGCGGTGCTGCCGATGCTCGACCGGGCGAAGCTGGGCATCGAGTTCTTCGGCATCGGCGACCTCGTGCGCGAGCGCTTCCAGCGCGTGCAGGGGCAGGAGGGCATGGCGCGGCTGTCGGCCTTCATCGGACTGCTGCACGAGCTGGCCCGCTGGCCCGACTGGCGGCAGATTTCCAGCACGGCCGAGCCGGTGGCCGAGGATCCGAGCGTCAACACGCGCATGCGCCGCGTGCTCGACCACCTCGACCGGCACCTTACGGAGGAACTCTCTCTGCCGGCAGTGTGCGCCGTGGCCAACATGGCCGAGAGCAGCTTCTCGCGCTGGTTCCACAAGCACATGGGCGCCACCTTCACCGACTTCGTCACGCGGCTGCGCGTGGCCAAGGCCTGCGAGATGCTGCAGAAGTCGGACAGGCTGGTGAGCGACATCTGCTACGAGGTGGGCTTCGCGAACCTTGCGAACTTCAACCGCCGCTTCCTGCAGCTCAAGGGCATGACGCCCTCGGTCTACCGGCAGCAGGCGCAGGACTGCTTCGGGCTGCGCACCGCGCAGAATACGCCGCTGGCCACCACGGACTGAACTCAGGCGGCCGTGTCCCGCGGCGTCAGGTGCCGGGTCAGCGCCCAGAACAGCAGCGCCGCGCCGCTGACAAGGGCTCCGGCCAGGCAGACGCCGTTCCAGCCCGCATGGGCGTACACCATCGTCGAAGCCATCGATCCAGTGGCGGAGCCGATGGAGTAGAAGATCATGTACCCGGCTGTCAGCCGGCTCTGCGCCTCGGGGCGCACGCGGTAGATCAGGCTCTGGTTGGCCACGTGCACCGACTGCAGGCCGAAGTCGATGACGATCACGCCGATCACCATCGCCCAGATGGACCACGGCAGCATCGCGATGAGCCCCCACGACAACAGCATCGCGCTCAGGCCGATGCAGGTGGTGCGCTGCGCGCGGCCTCGGTCCGACTGGCGGCCCGCTCGCGCGGCACCTAGCGCCCCGGCCGCGCCCGCCAGCCCGAACATGCCCACCTGCGTGTGCGAGAGCGAGAAGGGCGGTGCCGTGAGCGGCAGCACCATCGGCGTCAGCAGCATGGTGACGGACATGAAGATCAGCATCGCGAGCACGGCGCGGATGCGCAGCACTGGCTCCTGCGCGAAGAGCGCGAACACCGAGCGGATCAGCCGGGGGTACGAGATGCCCGGCGCGGGCCGCGTGCGCGCGGGCAGCACCATCCACAGCAGCCCGGCGACCACCAGCGTGGCCGCAGCCGAGGCCAGGTACACCGAGCGCCAGCCGAAGAGATCCGACAGCGTGCCCGAGACCGCCCGCGCCAGCAGGATGCCGATGATGATGCCGCTGGTGACGGTACCCACCACGCGGCCGCGCTCGCCCGGCGCGGCCATGCTCGCGGCGTAGGCGACCAGCACCTGCGTCACCACGGCCAGCACGCCCACGGCGGCCATCGCCGGCAGCAGCACCGACGCGCTGGGCGCCAGCGCCACGGCCAGCAGCGCGGCCACCGACAGCACCGACTGCCCGACGATCAGCCGGCGGCGGTCGACGAGGTCGCCCAGCGGAACCACCAGCAGCAGCCCCAGCCCGTAGCCGATCTGCGTGATGGTGATGACGACGCCGACAGTGGCGGGCCGGATGCCGAAGGTGTGCGCCAGCGTGTCCAGCAGCGGCTGCGCGTAGTAGACGTTGGCCACAGCCAGACCGCAGGCGATGGCGAAGAGGAGCGCCAGTGCGCCCGATATCGACGGCGTGGCGCATGGGCGCGCGAAGGTGGCCTGGCATGGAGGCGTGGTGCTCATGATTGCCCTATTTGGTTTCAAATAAAAACTGAAATCGATTCTATCGATGGAGTTTTGAAATGCAACCAGGCAGGGCCGAAAGCCCTCGACTCCGGCAAAACCCCAAGCAGGCTGGTCATGAAAATACCAGTGCCCCGGCTCGCGTGTACGCGGCGCCGCGCCGCCGCTGCCTACGCTTCGTTCCACCTGTTTCCGCCGCGATCCGCCGGCAATTCGCGACAGGTTCAAAGGAGACAAAACGATGGCTGTTCAAGAAAACCGGCACCGGCTCAAGGGCTGCGCGATGCTGCTGGCGGCGCTGGCCGCATGGGGCGGCGCGGCCCAGGCCCAGCAGGTCTGCAAGGAGGACCTGCGCGTCCTGTCCCAGCCCCGCGACGGGCTGACCCTGCTCGAAAAGTACAAGGACGAGTTCAAGGCCCTGAGCGGCGCCTCGTTCAACATCGACAACCTCAACGAGAACGACCGCCGCACCAAGACCCGCGCAGACGCCTCGACCGTGGGCAAGTACAACGTGTACTACGTCGACGAGGCCAATGTGCCGCTGTTCGCCCAGTCGAAGTGGATCGTGCCGCTGGCGAAGTACTACCCCGCCGACTACGACTACGCCGACTTCGACCCCGGCCGCCAGAAGGTCGCGACCTTCGACGGCCAGGTCTGGTTCGCGCCGCTCACCGGTGGCGGCGACCTGCTGGTCTACCGCAAGGACCTGCTGGAGAAGGCCGGCATCAAGCCCCCGACCACGCTGGAGGAATTCGCCGAGGCCGCGAAGAAGCTCAACGATCCGGCCAACGGCGTCTACGGCGTGGCGCTGCGCGGCCAGCGCGGCTCCGGCGCCAATGTGTGGCGGTGGATGCCTTTCTTCCGCGGCTACGGCGGCCAGTGGTTCGACGGCGACAAGCCCGTGTTCGACTCGCCCGCGGCCGTGAAGGCCACGCAGACCTATCTCGATCTCTTCAAGTACTCCGCGCCCGGCACCAAGACCGGCGGCTGGGACGAATCCACCGGCGCCTTCCTCGCAGGCAAGGTGGCGATGCTGATCGAGTCGACTCCGCTGGCCGGCAACGCGCTCGACCCGAAGATGTCGACCGTGATCGGCAAGATCGCCTACCTGCCGCCACCCGCACCGCTCACCGGCGGCGGCTACGGCCACGGCCTGGCCATCGGCGCCAAGGCCAACAAGACCGAGGAGGCCAAGAAGTGCGCCGGCCTCTTCGTCGCCTGGGCCACCTCGAAGAAGCAGGAGCAGCGCCGCCTCGCCGAAGGCCAGTTCGGCGAACTCAACCGCACCAGCGTGCTGGCCAGCCCCGAGTTCGCCAAGCGCTACGGCGCCGACCTCGGCAAGGCGCTGGCCGACACTGGCAAGGTCACGGCCGTGAACTTCTGGCAGGACCCGGCCTGGCCCGACCTCGGCGACCGCTGGGGGATCATCCTCGAAGAGCTGATCACCGGCTCGCGCACCGACATCAAGGCCGGGCTCGACGAACTCGACGCCTACGCGAAGCAACTGGTCGCGCGGCGCAAGAAGTAATGACGATCAGGGAGAAGAAAAAGAAGACGGCGACGGCAACCCGGCTGCCGCTCGTCTTCATAGGGCCCGGCCTGCTGGTGCTTGCAGTGCTGGCGCTGGTGCCCACCCTTTTCGCGATAGGCATCTCGCTGCAGGACCGCGAGTTGGGCCAGGCCGACACGGCCTGGGTCTGGCTGTCGAACTACATCCTGCTCTTTTCCGACCGGCGCTTCCTCAATTCGGTACACGTGTCTCTGGTGTGGGAAGTGCTGACCGTCAGTGCCACCATGGGCCTCGCGGTGCTGCTGGGCGTGCTGATGTTCCAGTGCACCACAGCGCGCTGGCGCAACGTGCTGTCGATGCTGTTCATCGTGCCCGTGCTGCTGCCGCGCGTGTCGGCGGCCTTCGTGTGGAAGTTCGCCTTCCACCCGCTGTTCGGACTGCTGACCTGGCCGTACAAGGCCGTCACCGGAGAACCGCTGGACCTGCTCGCCAGCCCGGTGACCGCGCTGCTGACCGTGGCCTTCGTCGACGTGTGGCAGTGGGGCCTGTTCTTCGCGGTCATCGTGCTGAAGCTGCTCGAAACCCTGCCACCGCAGCCCTTCGAGGCCGCGCGCATGGACCACGCGAAGACCTGGGAGGTGTACGCCTACGTGGCGCTGCCGATGCTGAAGGCGCCGCTGGTCAGCCTGTGCTTCGTGAAGATGGTGGAGTCGCTGCGCGCCTTCGACCTGATCTACGTGATGACCCGCGGCGGCCCCGGCATCTCGACCGAAACGCTGGACATGTACGCCTTCTCGCAGGGCTTCATCGAGTCGGGCCGCATCTCGTACGCCTCGGGCATGGCGGTGCTGATGATGGTCGCCTCGACCGTGGCCTTCACCTACATCTGGAAATGGACGCGGCCGAAATGAGCGCATCTCCCAACAGGAAAACGAAGAAGCTGTCCCTCGGAACGCTGCTCGCGCGGCTGGTGCTGGTCCTGGCCGGGCTCTCGGCGCTGGTGCCGGTGCTGTGGACCTTTCTCAACTCGTTCAAGAACCGGGTCGACATCGTCTCGGCCGTGCCCAAGTTCTTCTTCACGCCCACCCTGGAGAACTACGTCTACGTGCTGAGTCGCGAGGCGGTGGCGCAGGGGCTGCTCAACTCCGTCGCGGTGGTGGGCGCGGCGGTGATCGCGGGCGCGGTGCTCGGGCTGCCTGCGGCCTACGCGCTCGCGCGCTATCCGCTGCGCTGGGCGAACGACATCCAGTTCTTCGTGCTCTCGATGCGCTTCCTGCCGCCGGTAGCGGTGGCCATTCCGCTGATGGTGATCTGGCTGCAACTGGAGCTGTACGACACGCGCATCGCGCTCGTCGTCACCTACACGCTGCTCACGCTCTCCACCGTGATCTGGCTCGCCATTCCCGCCTTCAAGGCGGTACCGAAGGAAGTGGAGGAGGCCGGCCGCGTCGACGGCTACGGCCCCTACGCGATCTTCTTCAAGGTGGCGCTGCCGATCGCCGCGCGCTCGCTGATCGGCGCCATTGCCTTCGGCTTCGTGCTGGTGTGGAACGAGTTCCTCATCGCGCTGATGCTCACCACTTCGGATGCGAAGACGCTGCCCATCGTGGCCTCCGAGCTGAGCCAGCTCGGGCGCGACGTGCCCTGGGGCATCCTGAATGCCTCCGTCATCCTGCTGTCGCTGCCGCCGCTGCTCATGGTCGGCGTGCTCAGCGGCTTCCTCAACGCGGCGTTCAAGCGCAAGCGCGACGCGGCATGAGCCCCGGCGTGCATCACGGCGCACAACCCATTTCCCTGAAGAACGACATGTCCGCAATCAGCTGTCACAACATCATCAAGCGCTACGGCGACACGCAGGTCGTCCACCAGTTCGACCTCGACGTTTCCGACAACGAGTTCGTCGTGTTCCTCGGCCCCTCGGGCTGCGGCAAGTCGACCATCCTGCGCATGCTCGCGGGCCTGGAAGACATCTCCGGCGGCGACCTCATGATCGGCGGCCAGCGGGTGAACGACCTGCCGCCGCAGGAGCGCGGCATCGCGATGGTGTTCCAGAACTACGCGCTCTATCCGCACATGAGCGTGCGCGACAACATCGCCTTCGGCCTCAAGCGGCTGAAGGTGCCCAAGGCCGAGATCGACACGCGCATCAAGGAGGTGTCGGACACGCTGGGGCTGGAGCGCTACCTGCAGCGCAAGCCCACCGAGCTCTCGGGCGGTCAGCAGCAGCGCGTGGCGATCGCGCGGGCGATGATCAAGACGCCGAAGGTGTTCCTCTTCGACGAGCCGCTGTCGAACCTCGACGCCAAGCTGCGCAACCACATGCGCATCGAGATCGCCCGCCTGCACCAGGCGCTGAAGACCACCACCGTCTACGTGACCCACGACCAGCACGAGGCGATGACGCTGGCCGACCGCATCGTGCTGCTGCGCGACGGGCGCATCGAGCAGGTCGGTTCGCCGCGCGAGATCTTCGAGCGGCCGCGCTCGGCCTTCGTGGCGGGTTTCATCGGCACGCCGCCGATGAATCTGGTGGAGATGGAGGTGCGCGACGACGGGGTGGCTACCGGAACCATCGAACTCGCCGGCCGCGAAGGCACCGTGCGGGTGGACGCGCACCGCTTCGCGCTCGAAGGCCGCAAGCGCGTCACGCTCGGCGTGCGGCCCGCGCACCTGCACCCCGACGCCAGCGAAGGGCAGGGTGGCGGCTTCCACGGCGAGGTGCAGCTCATCGAGTACCTCGGCAACGAGGTGCTGGTGAGCTTCGGACAGGGCGACGGCGAGATCGCCGCGCTCATGCCCTCCGCGCAGTGCCCGGGGCTGCGCGAGCGCGTGCGCTTCGTGGCCGACCCGGCGCAGGTGCACCTCTTCGACATCGACTCCGGCGCCTCGCTGCTGCGCGCCGGCACCTCATTGCATTGACCGACGACACAGACAACACCCATTCAAGGACTCGAATACATGAAAGCACTGGTTCTGGAAAAGGCGCACGATCTCAGCCTGCGCGACGTCGAACTGCCCCTGGACATGGGGCCGCGAGACGTGAAGATCCGCATGCACACCGTGGGTGTGTGCGGCAGCGACGTGCACTACTACCAGCACGGCGGCATCGGCCCCTACGTGGTGGAAGATCCGATGGTCCTCGGCCACGAAGCCTCGGGCACGGTGGTCGAGGTGGGCGCCGAGGTCACGAACCTCAAGCCCGGCGACCGCGTGTGCATGGAGCCCGGCATCCCGGCGGCCGATTCGCGCGCCACGCTGGAAGGCATTTACAACCTCGACCCGGCCGTGCGCTTCTGGGCCACGCCGCCCATCCACGGCTGCCTCACGCCCTACGTGGTGCACCCGGCGGCCTTCACCTTCCGGCTGCCCGACAACGTGAGCTTCGGCGAGGGCGCCATCGTCGAGCCGCTGTCGATCGGCCTGCAGGCCGCGAAGAAGGCGGCGCTGAAGCCGGGCGACGTGGCCGTGGTCGTCGGCGCCGGCACCATCGGCGCGATGACGGCGCTGGCGGCGCTCGCGGGCGGCGCGGCGCGTGTGATCCTCGCGGACCTCGTGCCCGAGAAGCTGGCGCTCTTCGACAGCAACCCGGCGGTGACGACCGTCGACGTGCGCGGCACCGACCTCGCCGAGGCCGTGAAGTCGCTCACCGACGGCTGGGGCGCCAACGTGGTCTTCGAGGCCAGCGGCAGCGCGCGCGCCTTCGAGGGCATCGTCGACCTGCTGTGCCCCGGCGGATGCCTGGTGCTGGTGGGCATGCCCGGCGGCAAGGTGCCGATGGACATCGTCGCGATCCAGTCGAAGGAAGTTCGCATCGAGTCGGTGTTCCGCTACGCCAACATCTTCCCGCGCGCGCTGGCGCTGATCGCCTCGGGGCAGGTCGACGTCAAGCCCTTCATCTCGCGCACCTTCGCGTTCACCGATGGCGTGCGGGCCTTCGAGGAAGCGGCGGCGGGGCGCGCGGGCGACGTGAAGATACAGATCGAGTTTCCGCAGGGCGCAGAAGCCTGACGCATTCCTGAAGCCCCGTTCCGGCAGCCGCCGGGGCAAGGGGAAATGCCGGGGGGCGGGGCGCGCATGCGCGGCTACAGTGGCCGGGTTTTGCCACCCGGAGACCGCGAGCCGATGCCCCTGCAGTTTCGCAACGTAGTCCTCACAGGCGCCTGCGGCGGCCTGGGCCAGGCGCTTGCACGCGAGCTGATCGAAGAAGGAGCGCAGGTTGCGCTGGCAGGGCTCGATGCCGAAAAGCTGGAAGCACTGGCCGCGCTGGCACCCGGGCGCTGCGCGGTCTACACGCCCGACGTGTCGAACGGGCCGCAGATGCAGGCCCTGGCCGCCGACTGGATGGCCAGGGCCGGCGTGCCAGACCTGGTGATCGCCAATGCCGGCGTCGCCGGCGGCTACGACACCGCCCAGGCCGACGACCTGGCCGTGTTCCGCCGCATGCTCGAAATCAACCTGCTGGGCGCGGCCACCACCTTCCAGCCTTTCGTCGCCGCGATGCGCGCGCAGCGGCGCGGCGCGCTCGTCGGCATGGCCAGCATCGCCGGCTGGCGCGGCATGCCGGGCAACGGCGCGTACTGCGCGAGCAAGGCCGGCCTGATCCGCTACCTTGAAAGCCTGCGCGCCGAGTTGCGAGAGACGGGGCTCACGGTGCACACGGTCAGCCCGGGCTACATCCGCACCGCGCTCACCGCCGGCAACCGCTTCGCGATGCCGGGGCTGCTCGAAGCCGACGATGCCGCGCACCGGCTGCTCGTTGCGGTGGGGGCGGGGCGCGAGAAGATCGTGCTGCCGCGCCGCATCGGCTGGCTGTCGAAGGCGCTCGACCTGCTGCCGGAGAAACTGCACGACCGCCTGCTGCGCGGCCAGCCGCGCAAGCCGCGCGTGGGCGAGGCGGGCGCCACTGCAATTCCCGGACTTCCCAAGGAGCCTCCGACCCGATGACGACGCCGAACGACGCCGTACCCACCCACGAACAGATCGCGCTGATCGGCGCCGGCCCCTCCGGCCTTGCCGGCGCACGCAACCTGCAGAAGCACGGCGTGCCGTTTCAGGGCTTCGAGGCGCATGGCGACGTGGGCGGGCTGTGGGACATCTCCAACCCGCGCTCCACGGTCTATCACTCCGCGCACCTGATCTCGAGCAAGCGCACCACCGAGTTCAGCGAGTTCCCGATGGCCGACACGGTGGCCGACTACCCGAGCCACCGCGAACTGCGCCGCTATTTCAGCGACTTCGCCGACCGCTTCGGGCTGCGCGAGCACTTCCGCTTCAACACGCGCGTGCTGCGCGTCGAGCCGGTGAGCGATTCGCCCGGCACGCACTGGCTCGTGACCACCGAGGATGCCGAAGGCACCATCGAGACGGCCGAGTACAGGGGCGTGGTCATCGCCAACGGCACGCTCGCCGAGCCCAAGCGGCCCAGCTTCGACGGCCACTTCGACGGCGAGCTGCTGCACACCAGCGACTACAAGCACCCGGAGCTCTTCAAGGACAAGCGCGTGCTGATCGTCGGTGCGGGCAACTCGGGCTGCGACATCGCGGTCGATGCCGTGCACTACGCGAGGAGCGTCGACATCTCTGTGCGGCGCGGCTACTACTTCGTGCCCAAGTACGTGTTCGGCAGGCCGGCCGACACGCTGGGCGGCAAGCGCCCGCTGCCGCCATGGCTCAAGCAGCGCATCGACTCGACGGTGCTCAAGTGGTTCACCGGCGATCCGGTGCGCTTCGGCTTCCCGAAGCCCGATTACCGGATGTACGAGTCGCACCCCATCGTGAACTCGCTGGTGCTGCACCACGTGGGCCACGGCGACATCGGCGTGCGCGCCGACATCGCGCGGCTCGACGGGCATACGGTGCACTTCAAGGACGGCGGCGCGCGCGACTACGACCTGATCCTCGCTGCCACCGGCTACGCGCTGCACTACCCGTTCATCGACCGCGAGCTGCTGAACTGGCAGGGCATGGCGCCGCGGCTGTACCTGAACATCTTCTCGCCGCGCTTCGAGAACATCGCGGTGCTCGGGATGATCGAGGCCAGCGGCATCGGCTGGCAGGGCCGCTACGAGCAGGCCGAACTGGTGGCGCGCTACTTCCGCGCGCAGGCTGCCGGCTCGGCGAAGGCATCGGCGCTGCGCACGGCGGCGCAGGGGCCGGCGCCCGACCTGTCGGGCGGCTTCAAGTACCTGCAGCTGGAGCGCATGGCGTACTACGTGCACAAGGACACCTATCGCGCGGCCGTGCGCAACGCCGCCGCGGCGCTGGCCGATCCCACCTGAAGAAAAACGAAGGAGGCCCTCCGCATGCTGCCTGTCGACGAGATACGCCTGCATTTCAATCCGGCCTCGCTGGTGCTGCTCAACGTGGTGCTGGGCTTCCTGATGTTCGGCATCGCGCTGGACACGCGCATCGAGGACTTCAAGCGCGTGGCGCGCATGCCCGGCGCGATGGCGGTGGGCATCGGCGCGCAGTTCATCGTGCTGCCGGCCGTGACCTATGTGCTTACGCTGATCCTCAAGCCCGGCCCGAGCATCGCGCTGGGCATGATCCTGGTGGCCTGCTGCCCGCCGGGGAACATTTCGCAGATCCTCACGCACCGCGCGGGCGGCAACGTGGCGCTGTCGGTGTCGATGACGGCGATCTCCAACGCGATCTCCATCGTGGTGATGCCGCTGAACTTCGCCTTCTGGGGCGGGCTGCATCCGACGGCCTCGGCGCTGTTGAAGACCATCGCGCTCGATCCGCTGGACATGCTGGGGCACATCGTGGCGATCATCGGCATTCCCTTCGCGCTGGGCGTGGCCTGCGCGCACAGGCTGCCGGCGCTCACGGCGCGCATCAAGAAGCCGGTGGGCGTGCTGAGCTTCGTCGCGCTGATCGTGTTCATCATCGGCGCCATCGCGGGCAACTGGCGCTTCTTCCTCGACTACGTGGGGCTGGTGCTGCTGGCGGTGGTGATCCACGACGCGCTGGCCTTCGGAACGGGATACCTCTGCGCGCGGCTTTCGGGGCTGGGCGACTACGACCGGCGCGCGGTGTCCATCGAGGTGGGCATCCGCAACTCGGGGCTCGGGCTGGTGCTGATCTTCAGCTTCTTCGGCGGGCTCGGCGGCATGGCCGTGGTGGCGAGCGTATGGGGCTTCTGGGACATCATCGCGGGCCTCGCACTGGCGAACTGGTGGGGGCGCAAGCCCGCGAAGCCATGAGCGGCGGCGAAGGCATCGTGGCGCGTCGCGTGCTGGTGACCGGGGCCGACGGCTTCCTGGGGCGCAGCCTGCTCGCCACCCTGGCGCAGCAGGGCACGCTGGAGGCGCTGGTCGCGGTCGACGTGCGCGAAGTGCCGCCGGACCGGCAGCTCATGGGCGTCACCTACCGGCAGCTGGACGTACGCGATTCGCGCATCGCCGAGACCATCGCCGACCACGCCATCGACACGGTGGTGCACCTCGCTTCCATCGTCACGCCCGGCAAGGATTCGAACCGCGCCTTCGAGCATTCGGTGGACGTGGGCGGCACGCGCAACGTGCTCGAAGCCTGCGTGGCGAACGGTGTGCGGCACATCGTGGTGTCGTCCAGCGGCGCGGCCTACGGCTACCACGCGGACAACCCGGCGTGGATCACCGAGTCGCAGCCGCTGCGCGGCAACACGGTGTTTGCCTACGCCGACCACAAGCGGCAGGTGGAGGAGATGCTGGCCGACTACCGCCAGCGGCATCCCTCGCTGGCGCAGACGGTGCTGCGCATCGGCACCATCCTCGGGGAGCGGGTGGACAACCAGATCACGTCGCTGTTCGAGAAGAAGCGGCTCATCGCGATACGCGGCAGCGCGAGCCCCTTCGTCTTCATCTGGGACGAGGACGTGACCGGCGCCATCGCGCATGCGCTCGGCGGCGCGCCGCCCGGTTGCTACAACCTCGCGGGCGACGGCGCGCTGGGCATCCACGAGATCGCCTCCCGCCTCGGCAAGAGCGCGGTCGACTGGCCGGCCGGCGTGCTGAAGACCGCGCTGGCGGTGGGCTCGGCGCTGGGCGTGAGCCGCTACGGGCCCGAACAGCTCGACTTCCTGCGCTACCGGCCGGTGCTGCTCAACACCGCGCTGAAGGAGCGCTTCGGCTACGTGCCGAGCAAGACCAGCAGCGAGGCCTTCGACGCCTTCGTGGCGGCGCGGGCGCGGCTGGGGCGGCCGGTCACTGCAGCTTCCTGACCTCGTCGGGAGGCGGCGCGACCAGGTAATCGAGCATGCGCCGCGCGTTGAGCGGCAGGTCTTCCGGCGAGCGCACGCAGGCCATCAGCGTGCGCTCGGCCCACGCGTCGGCGAGCGAGGCGCGCGCGATCTTCATCGAGCGGGCGCAGCGCTCGGCGGCAGTCTGCGGAACGATGCCGACGCCGATGCCGTACTCGACCATCCGGCAGACCGCCTCGAAGTTGCGCACGCGCACGCGGTAGGCCAGGTGCTTGCCCAGGGCGCGCACGTGCTGGGTGATCAGCTGCTGCAGCGCGCTGTCGGCGGGCAGGCCGACGAATTCGCTGTCGACCACCTCGGCCAGCTTCAGGCGCCGCCGGGTGGCCAGTGCGTGGCCGCGCGGCATCACCAGCACGAGGTCGTCGCGGCGGAAGGGATGGCATTCGAGGCCCTCGCTGTCGATGGCGTCGGAGACGATGCCGATGTCGCACAGGCCGGCGCGCAAGGCTTCCACCGTGTCGGGGCTGGGGCGCTCTTCCAGGTCGACCGAGATGCGTGGATGCTCGGCGAGGAAGCGGCTCAGCACCTCTGGCAGGTGCTCGGTCAGCGCCGAGGTGCCGCACATGAAGCGCACGTGGCCCTTGAGGCCCTGGCCGTATTCGCCGAGTTCGCCGCGCAGGCGCTCCATCTGCTGCAGCACGACGCGCGCATGGTGCAGCAGCGTGCGGCCGGCTTCGGTGGGCTTCACGCCCTGTGCGTGGCGCGTGAGCAGGGGGCTGCCGAGGGCGTCTTCCATGCCGCGCACCCGCTGGCTGGCGGAGGCCAGCGTCATGTGCGAGCGGCCGGCGCCGGCGGTGAGGCTGCCGGCCTCGACGACGTGGATGAAAAGCCGCAGGTCGGTGAGGTCGAATCGCATGGTTGGGCGGAGTGTGCACCAGGAGCCTCAGCCTGAGGCTGAGGCCCGCTTCGCGAATCCCGCATTTGCGGCGGCGGGCTTCGTTGGCAGAGTCGACGTCCGATGACGCATCCGATCGACGCAACCGCTTTCTGGGCCGCCGCCACGGCCGTGTACCTGCTGGCCGGAGTGATCAAGGGCGTGGTCGGCCTCGGGCTGCCGACGGTGTCGATGGCGCTGCTCGCGCTGTGGATGTCGCCGGCGCAGGCGGCTGCGCTGCTGATCGTGCCCTCGCTGGTCACCAACATCTGGCAGACCGGGCCCCGCGCGACCTTCATGCCGGTGCTTCGGCGCATCGGCGGCATGCAGGTGGGCGTGGTGATCGGCACGCTGGCCGGGGCGCTGTGGCTGGGCGTGCCGGCGGGTGCCTGGGCTTCTTTCGCGCTTGGGGTGGCGCTGGTCGTCTATGCGCTCTGGGGGCTGTCCGGGCGGCAGCTGCATGTGAGCGATTCGCAGGCGCGCTGGATCGGGCCGCTGGTGGGTGTGGTCACCGGGCTGGTGACGGCGGTGACGGGGGTGTTCGCGGTGCCGGCGGTGCCGTACCTGCAGGCGCTGGGGTTCCAGCGCGATTCGCTGATACAGGCGATGGGGATCTCGTTCACCACCTCGACGGTGGTGCTGGCCATCGGGCTGGCCGGGAACGGCGGGTATCCGGTGTCGGCGATCGGAGGCTCGATCGCGATGCTGGCGCCGGCCATCGGCGGCATGGTGTTCGGGACCTGGCTGCGCAAGCGGCTGTCGGTGGCGGTGTTCAAGCGCTGCTTCCTGATCGGGCTGGCGCTGCTGGGGCTCTACATGGCCGTGCGGGGCGCGACCTGATGAGGCGCTTCTTCCAGTCAGGCCGCGAGCACCAGGGCGGCGCGCACGCGCTCGATGGTCTGGCGATAGGGCAGGGCGAAGTCGTCTAGCGCGTCGCCGGCATCGAGCCAGCTGAAGAGGAACACCAGGCCCTCTTCCTCGGGGCTGCCCGTGGCCGTGTGGGTGAAGCTCTCGGGCAGGGCGCTCTCGGCGCGCATCAGGAACAGGTGCCACAGCTGCGGGTGGCGATGCGTGTTGCCTTCGACACCGGCTTCGCATTCGCGCTCCAGCGTGCCCAGCGACTGCAGCTCGCCGGCGTAGTCGATGCCGGATTCCTCGAGCAGTTCGCGGCGAACCGCCACTTCGGGCGATTCGCCGGGCTCGATGGTGCCCTTGGGAAGCTGCATGTTGCCATCCTCGGGATGGCGGAAGACCAGTAGCCGGCCCCGTGCGTCGATCAGGCAGGCGCAGGCCTTGGGGATGGTGACGCTCGGGCTGCCGGCGTTCATGCTCAGGCGCCCGTCAGAGCGGCCTTGACCGCTGCGCTGACCTGGCCCATGTCGGCCTTGCCGGCCAGGCGGGTCTTGACCACGCCCATCACCTTGCCCATGTCGCCCGGGCCCTTGGCGCCCAGTTCGGCCACGATGGCCTTCACCTCGGCGGCGACCTCGTCGGCGCCCATGCGCTGGGGCAGGTAGACCTCCAGCACCTTGATCTCGGCGGCTTCCTTGTCGGCGAGGTCGGTGCGGCCGCCCGTGGTGAAGGCGGCGATGGAGTCCTTGCGCTGCTTGACCATCTTGTCGACGATGGCGACCACCATGGTGTCGTCGAGCTCCACGCGCTCGTCGACTTCCTTCTGCTTCATCGCGGCCAGCAGCAGGCGGATGGTGGCCAGGCGCTCCGAGTCCTTGGCGCGCATCGCCGTCTTCATGTCTTCGGTGATCTGTTCTTTGATAGTCATTCGGCAACCTTTCGGAAAAAACAAAGCCGCGGCAGGTTTCCCTGGCGCGGCTGAGGCAACGAGGCGACCGGGCCGACTTTCGTCTGGGGCCCGCCGCCGGGGTGTCGCTTAGTACAGCTTCTTGGGCAGCTGCATGCTGCGCACGCGCTTGTAGTGGCGCTTGACCGCGGCTGCCTTCTTGCGCTTGCGCTCGGCGGTCGGCTTCTCGTAGAACTCGCGGGCACGCAGGTCGGTCAGCAGGCCGAGCTTTTCGATGGTGCGCTTGAAACGGCGCAGTGCGACGTCGAAGGGCTCGTTTTCTTTAACGCGGATGGTGGTCATTGATGAATCGTTGAAATGAATTTGGCCTGGAGAGATCGAGGCCCCAAGCCGGGGTTCCTCAACTGAAAACTTTTGCGGCCGTTGAGGGGAGGCCAGAGTTAGCCCGCGATTATAGCACTCCCCCAGGCGGAAATGGCACTCCCCCAGGCTTCGCGCACTTCGTGTCGCTTCGCCAACCCCCTCGCCGGGGGCGACACCTGAGGCCCGGCAAAGCCGGTTCCTCGGTGTCTCTGAAGGGGGCGAGAAGGTCAGAGGGCCTGGGCGCACGCATGGGCGCTCGCCCAGGCCCACTGGAAGTTGTAACCGCCGAGCCAGCCCGTCACGTCGACCACTTCGCCGATGAAATACAGGCCTGGCTGCTTCGATTCCATGGTCTGCGACGACAGGTCGCGGGTGTCGACGCCGCCGGCCGTGACTTCGGCCTTTTTGTAACCTTCTGTCCCGCTGGGGACGATCTGCCAGCGCGCGATGCGCTCCGAAAGCGCCGCCAGCGCCTTGTCGGCCGCCTCGTTCACCGGCCGCTGCAGGGCAGGGTCCTGCCCGACCCAGGCATCGGCCAGCCGCGAGGGCACCAGCGCGGCCAGCTCGTTGGCGATGCGTTTCTTCGACCGCAGTTTCGCCTCGCCCAGCGCCTCGGCCACGTTCACGCCGGGGGCGAAATCGATGGTCAGCGGGGCGCCTGGCTTCCAGTAGCTCGAAATCTGCAGCACCGCCGGGCCCGACAGGCCCCGGTGGGTGAAGAGCAGGTCTTCGAGGAAGGCTGTCTTTTCCTTCTTCGCGCCGGTCTCGATGCGCACCGGCAGCGCCAAGCCAGCCAGTTCGGCATACGGCGCCCAGGCGTCGCCGCCGAAGGTCAGCGGCACCAGCGCGGGCCGGGGCGTGACCATCCGCAGCCCGAATTGCTCGGCGATGCGGTAGCCGAAGTCGCTGGCGCCGATCTGCGGGATCGACAGGCCGCCGGTGGCGACCACGATCTTCGGCGTCTCGACCGGCCCCCGATTGCTCTCGATTCGATAGCTGCCGGCTCCCGTCCCATCTGCATTACCGGCGAAAAATGCAATTTCGCCGATCCTGCACGGCTGCCAGCGCTCGACCCCGCCCGCCTCGCATTCGGCCAGCAGCATGTCGACGATCTGCTGCGACGAGCCGTCGCAGAAAAGCTGCCCCTTGTGCTTCTCGTGAAAAGCAATGCCGTGCTTCTGCACCAGCTCGATGAACTGCTGCGGCGCATAGCGCGACAGCGCCGAGCGGCAGAAATTCGGGTTGTCGCTGATGAAGTGCCGCTGCGGCGCGCGCACGTCGAGGTCGCGGTTCGTGAAGTTGGCGCGTCCGCCACCCGAGATGCGGATCTTCTCGCCCACCTTCTCGCTGTGGTCCACCAGCAGCACTTTCAGCCCGCGCTGGCCGGCCACGCCGGCGCAGAAGAGGCCCGCGGCCCCGGCGCCGATCACGACGGCGTCGAACTCCGCCGCGCTCAAGGTCCATCGGCCGCGAGCAGCGGCGGCGGGTTGTATTTCAGGTGGCCTACGTAGCGCAGCGGCTGCGTGGCGGCGATGGAGGGCACGTCGCCCTCGCGCATGTGCAGCAGGTCGGCCGGGCTCACCCAGCGCGGGTCGGCGTTGGTGATCGGCATGCCTGCCTGGCGGTAGGCCTCCAGCACGAACTGCGAGCAGAAGAACTGGTCGTCGCGGCTCGCGCCCAGCTGCACCATGGCCAGGCCGCTCATGCAGTAGTGGCTGACGGCGGTGGGCACCAGCGGCAGTTCGCACAGGCGCCGGTTCAGCACGAAGGGCGCGTTCAGCAGCACGCCCACGGTGTTGTAGCTGGTGCCGACCTGCGACAGCGCCCATTCGCGCATGCGCGCGGCGCCGGCGTCGTCCACGCCCGGCACGCGGAAGGCCACGACCATCTGTTCCTCGTCGACCACCTCCGAAAGCGGCCGCGCGCGCACGCCCGTGCCCACGGCCTCGGCGATCTGGCCGTTGCCCAGGTACAGCACCGCGTGGCTCACCGGCGAGAAGGTGCCCAGCCGGATGCCGAAGGAGTTCACCGTGGCGATGGAGGTCAGCAGGATGTCGCCCGGCGCCAGCGCGTCGGCGGCGATGAGCTCGCCGCCGTTGCCCGGCGCGATGACCGAGCTCTGCACGCGCAGGCGCAGGCCGGTGTCCTTGGTCGGCAGGTCGAGCCGTGTGGCGCAGGCCGACAGCAGCAGGGCGGCGCCCGCGGCAACAATGGCCGCGGCGGAACGGAAAGCGATGCGCATCAGCCCTTCCAGACGAACGGGAACTTCAGCTGCTTGAAGAAGCCGTTGGGCACGTAGTCGCCCAGCACGCCGTACTTCTCGGGCCAGAGCTTGGTGCTCTTCACGGCGGTGCCGAAGATGTAGTCGAGAAAGGCGTAGTGCGCCGCGTAGTTCTTGTCGAGCGCCTCCTGGTCCTGGCTGTGGTGCCAGTGGTGGAAGTTGGGCGTCACGATCAGGTAGCGCAGCGGGCCGAGCCGCACGCTCACGTTGCAGTGGTTGAACACCGCCTGGAAGCCCACCACCACGATGTAGGCGTCGATCACGTCCTTGCTGAAGCCCAGCACGTAGATGGGCGCCAGCACCAGCGTGCGCGTGATCAGCAGCTCCAGGATGTGCTGGCGCGAGCCGGCCATCCAGTCCATGCTCTTCACGCTGTGGTGCACCGCGTGCAGGCGCCACAGCACGGGCACCTCGTGGTAGGCGCGGTGCGTCCAGTACTGCACCAGGTCGGCCACCAGGATGATCAGCAGCAGCCCCGCCCAGAAGGGCAGGTTGCTCACCCAGCCCCGGATGCCGTCGTTGGCCGCCCAGCCGAAGAGCTTGTGCACCATCAGGTTGGTGGCCAGCAGCACGAAGCCCACGATCATGTGGTTCACCACGAAATGGTGGAAGTCGGTCTGCCACTCCTCGCGGAACACCGGCTGGTCCTTGCGCAGCGCGAACAGCTTCTCGATGAAGATGAAGATCAGCGAGGAGCCCAGCAGGTCGAGGATGAACCAGTCGAGCCCGATGTAGGGCGTGTTGTCCGCGAAGTCGTGCACCGGCACCTTGTGCCCGCCGAGCAGCGCCGAGGCCGCCACCAGCAGGAACGCGGCCGAGGAGAGCCAGCGCGAGCGGTTGAAGATGATGTTGACCAGCGAGAGCCCGCCCGAGACGACCAGCGCCGCCAGCAGGATCATGCGCATCACGTCGACGTTGTAGCTCTTGCGCAACTCCGGCGTCGTGAGGTACTGCGGGAAGTGGAAGGCCAGCACGCCCAGGAAGCACAGGATGGCCAGGCTCAGTGCGATGGTGCCGGTGACCAGGCCCTGTCCGCGGCGCAGCTCGCCGTGGTTCTGGGTGAATTCGTTGAGCTTGTCGATGTCCAGCATGCCCCGCCTCTCTCTCTTCTTGACTTTTGTGGGTGCGCGATTTTAGAGGCGCGGCGGGAAAATGCTCACCCCCTGCGCACGGAGCGCCGCCTCAGCAGGGCCGCCGTGCCCAGCGCCGCCGCCATCACCAGCAGCGACACCACGGTGGTCACCGTCCCCAGCGCATAGATCGAAGGCGTCGTCACCGTCGACGTCAGCCCCTGCAGTTCGAGCGGCAGGGTGTTCACGTCGCCGATGGCCTGGGAGGTGCGGGCGATCTCGTCCCACGACAGCGTGAAGCCGAACATGCCGATGCCGACGATCGACGGCCCGATCAGCGGCAGCACCACGAAGCGGAAGGTCTGCCAGGGCGTGGCGCCCAGGTCGCGCGCGGCTTCCTCGTAGGCGGGGTCGAAGCGGTTGAACACCGCGAACATGATGAGCAGCCCGAAGGGTAGTGTCCAGGTCAGGTGCGCGCCCAGCGCGGAGCTGAAGAGGCCGAGCGCCGTGCCGTAGCCTTCGAGCATCGAGGTGGCGTCCATCGCCGTCAGCACGCTCTTGATGCCGGTGTCGATCAGCCGGAACTGCAGGCCGATCCCCAGCGAGATGATGATCGACGGCATGATGAGGCTCGCGACCGTCACGAAGAAGAGGGCGTTGCTGCCCGCGAGCTTCTTGCGGAACGCGAGCCCGGCGAGCACCGACAGCACCACGGTGAAGGCCATCACCACTGCGCCCAGCGCCAGCGAGCGCCTGAAGGCCGCGCCGATGTCGACCGTGCCCAGGCCCTCGGCCAGCTTGTGGAACCAGTGCAGCGAGACGCCGCGCAGCGGAAAGGTCAGCCCGCCTTCGGGGCCCTGGAAGCTCAGCACGAAGATCGTGATCATCGGGCCGTAGAGAAACAGCACGAAGAGCCCGAACACGGTGGCCAGCGGCCAGAAGCCGGGGGCGCGCTGGGCGCCGATGGGTGTCTGCATTTCAGAGCTCCTTGCGGATGTCGACCATCCGGGTCAGGCCCCAGATGATCATCAGCACCACGGCCAGCAGGATCATGGCGTTGGCCGCCGCCAGCGGGAACTGCAGGTACGAGGTCTGCACCTGGATGATCTTGCCGATGGAGGCGATCTGCTGCCCGCCCATCACGCCGATGGTGACGAAGTCGCCCATCACGATGGTGATGACGAAGATCGAGCCGATGAGGATGCCGGTGCGCGACAGCGGCACCACCACGTTCCACAGCGTCTGCCAGCCCGAGGCGCCGGCGTCGCTGGCCGCTTCGAGCAGCGAGCGGTCGATGCGCATCATGCTGTTGAAGATCGGCACGATCATGAACATCGTGTACAGGTGCACGAAGGCCAGCACCACCGAGAAGTCGGAGAACAGCAGCCATTCGACCGGCTGGTTCACGAGGCCCATGCCCATCAGCGCCTGGTTGACCAGCCCGTTGCGCCCCAGCAGCGGCACCCACGAGATCATGCGGATCACGTTGGAAGTCCAGAAGGGGACCGTGCACAGCACGAACAGCACCGTCTGCATGGTCGACGAGCGCACGTGGAAGGCCAGGAAGTACGCCACCGAGAAGCCGATCACCAGCGTGATGCCCCACACCAGCAGGCAGAACTTGAAGGTGCTCAGGTAGGTGTTCAGCGTGACGCACAGGTCGCCGTTGTCGGTCAGCCGCGAGCAGCCCTCGAACAGGCTCAGGTAGTTGCGCAGCGTGACGGCAGGTATCAGCTCGTACTCGTTGAAATTCCAAAGGCTGACCATCGCGACCAGCGCCAGCGGAATCAGGAAGAACAGGAGAAACACCAGCGCGAACGGCGCCGCCTGCCACCAGGCCTTCACGGCGTGAACGGGAGCTGTGGCGGCATGGCCGGACGCGATGGGAGTACTCATGGATGGGAGCGAAAGACTGTGTCCAAGGGCGAGCAAAGCGATGCCCGTTCGTGGGACACCGCGGAACCGGCTTTGCCGGGCCGCAGGTGTCGCCCCCTTACAGGGGGTTGGCGAAGCGAAGCGCAGCCTGGGGGTCGAGTTCGTGGACTGCCGTCAGGCAGCCACGAACTCGTTCCACTTCCTCACCATGTATTCGTTCTCGTCCATCACGGCGTTCCAGCACGCGATGCCGCCCATGCGCTGCTCGTAGCTGCCGCCGTCGCGCACCGCGCCGGCCTTGGCGATCACGTCGCCCTGCGGGCTCTTGATGTCCTGGGCTGCGGGCTTGCCTTCCATCCAGTAGGCCCACTCGTACGCTTCCATCTTGGTCTTCGCGGTGTCGAGCACGGCGCTGTAGTAGCCCTGGCGGTTGAGATACGCGCCGGCCCAGCCGTCGAGGAACCAGTTGATGAACTCGTAGGCGCCGTCGAGCTTCTTGCCCGAGAGCGTGGCCGGCAGGCCGAAGCCCGAGGCCCAGGCGCGATAGCCTTCCTTGAGCGGCTGGAAGGTGCAGTCGATGCCCTTGCTGCGCACGGCCGTGACCGCGGGCGACCACATCGACTGGATCACCACCTCGCCCGAGGACATCAGGTTCACCGACTCGTTGAAGTCCTTCCACAGCGCGCGGAACTGGCCGGCCTTCTTGGCCTCGATCAGCGCCTTGATGGTCAGGTCGATCTCGGCCTTGGTCATGTTGCCCTTGTCGGCGTACTTGTGGATGCCCTTGGCCTCCACCACCATCGCGGCGTCCATGATGCCGATCGAGGGAATGTTCAGGATCGCGGCCTTGCCCTTGAACTCCGGGTTCAGCAGCTCCGCCCACGAGCCGATGGGACGCTTGATGAGGTCGGGGCGGATGCCCAGCGTGTCGGCGTTGTAGGTGGTCGGAATGAGCGACATGTACTGCGTGGCCGACTTGGCGAAGGCCTTGCTCTTCTCGCCTTCGAGGTAGATCACCTTCACCGGAGCCGTGCCCTGGTCGCCCACCTTCTTGCCGGCCACTTCGCCCTTGGTGAAGAGCGAGGTGATCTTGTCCGCGTTCTTCACGCGCTTGGTGTCGATGCCCTTCAGGTTGCCCGTGGGCACGATCTTCTTGAGCGAGAAGAACTCGGTGTCGATCAGGTCGAAGCTGTTGGGCGCGGTGACTGCGCGCTTGGTTACGTCGTCGGTGGTCACGGCCACGTACTGGATCTCGATGCCGGTGTCGGCCTTGAATTTCTCGGCGATCGCCTTGTCCTGGTTCACCGCGGTGCCGAGATAGCGCAGCACGACCTTCTCCTGTGCATGCACGAAGGGGGCGATGCCCGTGGCAAGAATGCCGGCGGTGCCTTGCAGCAGGGTGCGGCGCTTGAGGCCGTTGTTGTCGATGGAATCGGTCATGGGCAGGGTCTCCATTGCAGAAAGAAAAGGAAAGTGAAGGGGAACGAACGCGGAGAAAAGCGGGTGGCGGGGGCGCTCAGAAGGGAACGGCGAGCACGGCGGTGTCGTCCTGTCGGGCGGCTTCGGCCCCGGCGGGTGCCGGTGCCCGCTCACTCGGCGGCTTGGCGCCGGGGCCGAGTACACGCGCGTCGGCTTCGGCCCACGAGAGGTGCACTGCCTCGCCGTGCGCATAGGGGCGCGCGAGGAAAGCGGCTTCGCTGAGCAGCACCGAAACGTTCTGGCGTCCGGCGGCGGCGGCACCATCGAGCGCCAGCCCGAGCAGGACGTAGGTGCCCTGGTACTCGACGTCGGTGACAGTGGCTGCGAGGGCTCCATCCGTTGCTGCCTGCGCGGCGGCTGCGATCCGCATGCGGTCGTTGCGCACCGCGATCGGCCCGGCAGGCGTGTCGAACACGTTGTGGCCGCCCATGAAGCGCGCCACGAACTCGCTCGCCGGATGGTTGTAGACCGCGTGCGGCGAGCCGACCTGCTCGATCACGCCGTGGTTCATGACAACCATGGTGTCGGCCAGCGCCATCGCCTCTTCCTGCGAGTGCGTGACGTGGATGAAGGTCAGGCCCAGTTCCTTCTGCCAGCGCCGAAGCTCGGCGCGCATCTGGATGCGCAGGAAGGGATCGAGGGCGGAAAGCGGTTCGTCGAGCAGCAGCACGCGCGGCTCGGTGATGAGCGCGCGCGCCAGCGCCACGCGCTGCTGCTGGCCGCCGGAAAGCTCACCCGGCTTGCGCGCGGCAAGGTGGCCCATCGCGACACGCTCGAGCAGGTCGTTCGCACGCTTGTGGCGCTCGGCCTTGCCCACGCCCTTCATCTTGAGGCTGAAGGCGACGTTGTCGGTGGCCGAAAGGTGCGGGAAGAGCGCGAAGCTCTGGAACATCATCGCCGTGCCGCGCGCGGCGGCGGGCAGGTTCGTGATGTTGCGGTTGTCCAGCAGGATGTCGCCGCTGCTGACCGATTCGTGCCCCGCGATCATGCGCAGCGTGGTGCTCTTGCCGCAGCCCGAAGGCCCCAGCAGGCAGCAGTAGCTGCCGCTGGCGATGCGCAGGTCTATCCGGTCGACGGCGGCCGGCGTACCCGGGGCGTAGCGCTTGGTGAGAGCGACGATCTCGACGGCGGCGGGTTCAGGCGTGGCGGCTGCATTCATTGCCCATCGCTGAGCACGATCCATGCCACGTTGTGGTGCGCGGCGCTCGCGCCGCCTGCACCGGCGCCGCCCTGGTCAGGTGCGGTTCAGGTGCCGAACCTGGTCGCGCCCACCGCTGTCTCGGCCGCTGCCAGCCCGCGCAGCACGTCGCCCACCACGATCACCGCCGGGCTCGCGAGGCCGGCTTCGGCGATGCCGTGCTGCAGGCTGC
The DNA here is from genome assembly GCF_048302515.1 of Variovorax sp. 350MFTsu5.1. Taxonomy (NCBI): domain Bacteria; kingdom Pseudomonadati; phylum Pseudomonadota; class Betaproteobacteria; order Burkholderiales; family Comamonadaceae; genus Variovorax; species Variovorax sp. 350MFTsu5.1. Next base: position 2,553,113 of record NZ_CP157620.1, read on the forward strand.
CCAGCGCGGTCGCGATGTGCTTCTGGTGCGGCAGGCTCGCGTGCTGGATCACCGCCACCGGCGTGTCGGCCGGCAGGCCGTGCAGCAGCTCGCGCTCGATGTGCGCCGCGCCCGACACGCCCATGTAGATCACCAGCGTGAGCCGCGCGTTGTAGGCGGTCGCTGCCAGCGCGCGCCAGTCGGTCGGGTCTTCGGCCGCGCCGGCGCCGGTCTTGGCATGGCCGGTGACGAACACCACGCCCTGCGCATGGTCGCGGTGTGTGAGCGGCACGCCCAGCGTCGTCACGGCCGCGAGGCCTGCGGTGATGCCGTTGACCACCGTGCATTCGATGCCGGCTTCGCGCAGGTGCTCCACCTCCTCGCCGCCACGTCCGAAGATGAACGGGTCGCCGCCCTTCAGGCGCACCACCGTCTCGCCTTCGCGCACGGCGGTGATCATGAGCCGCTCGATGAAGGCCTGCGGCGTGCTCTTGCAGCCGCCGCGCTTGCCCACGTGCACGATGCGCGCCCCGGGCCGTGCGTAGGCCTGCACGATCTGGTCGTTCACGAGGTCGTCGACCAGCAGCACCGTGGCCGCCTGGATCGCCTTCGCGGCCTTGATAGTCAGCAGTTCCGGGTCGCCGGGGCCGGCGCCCACCAGCGTGCATCGGCCGGAGATGAGGGAGGTGGGGTTGTCGTTGTTCATGCGTGGGATGCCAATGCCAGTTGCGTGATGTGCCTGACCTGCGTCGCGATGGCCTCCGGCACGGGAAGCTCGCCGGCCAGCACGCGGCGCGTGTAGTCGGCGGTGGTGGCGACGTCGATTTCCTTCGGCAGCCCAGGCACCTCCGAGGCGGTGCCGGCCTGCTGCGACTGCAGCTCGGTGCGCGCGCCGCGCACGAAGCCGTCGATCTGCGCGGTGCGGCGCGGGTCCGACACCACTTCGCCTTCGAGGCCGCGCGAGAGCAGGGCGGTCATGCCCATGAGCTCGAAGGTCTCGGCCATGACGCGCGCGTATTCGGGGTGCGTGTAGCTGGCCACCACCACGCTCGGGCCCGCGGTGGGCTGCATCAGCTTCACCACGCTGTGGCCGGGGTTGCGCAGGCCGACCACGCGGCGCACGTCGAGCAGGCGCTTGAGCGCGGGATTCAGCAGCTCGGTGGAGGCAAAGGCCGCTTCGCCATTGGCGACGGCGCGGATGGCCGTCATCGGCGCGTGGCCCAGGGCGGCGAGCACGTTCGACGCCAGCACGCGCGATGTTTCGCTGGCGCTGCCGTGCACCAGCACCGGCAGGCCTTCGTGCGCCAGCAGCAGCGCCAGCAGCGGCGTGAGCACCGGCAGCTTGCGCGCGCCGTTGTAGCTGGGCAGCACGATCAGCGGGCGGTCGCCGGCGGGAACCATCCGGAGCCGCGCATGGGTGGCATCGAGAAAACCGGCCATCTCCTCGGGCGTCTCGCCCTTGATGCGCATGGCCAGGCAGAAGCCGCCGATCTCCAGGTCGGTCACGGTGCCGTCCAGCACCTGGCCGAACAGGTCGGTGGCCTGTTCGCGCGTGAGCGGCTTGGCGCCTCGCGCGCCGCGGCCGATTTCCTTGATGTATTGGCTGATTCCCATGGGTAGGCGGATTGTCCTGCAACGCTTATGCCGGAATGCGAGTCGGCTTATGCATTGGGTGTCTTGTCCCCTCTCCCGCTTGCGGGAGAGGGTTAGGGTGAGGGCAGCGGCCTTGCAACATGGCGCGGACGTCATTACCGCTCCCCCTCACCCCAGCCCTCTCCCCGAGGGGAGAGGGAGCAATGCAGACGGCGCATCACGGCAGCGCCTCCGCCTCGGCCGCCGTTGCCCGCACCATCCGCTTGAGCTCCGGAATGCACGAGCCGCAGTTGGTGCCGCATTTCAGCTCCCCCTGTAGCTTCGCCAGCCGCTCGTCCGGCGTGCCGGCACAGCGCGTCAGCTCGGCCTGGATCGCCCCATCCGCCACGTTGAAGCATGTGCACACCGTCTTGCCGCGCGACTGCACCGCCACCGGCGCCTTCGAGCCGGGCGACAGCAGCAGGCGGCCGTAGCTCTGGGCGGGCAGTTCCTCGCGCAGCAGCGTGGCGATCCATGCCTCGGCGCTGGTGTCGCCGCCCAGCAGGAAGGCCTCGAGGCCCGCGCTGCCGTCGGCGCGGCGCGCCAGCCGCGCCGAGCGGCGCTGGCCGCGGCGGCGGTCGGCGTAGCGCAGGGTGTCGGGCGTCTGCAGGCCGAGCAGGGCTTCGATCTTCCCGACCAGCGCGTCGTCGGGCGCGTCGTGCGCGGCGGCGCGAAAGAGCAGGCCGCTGCGTTCACCTCCCTGCGTGTTGCCGGAAAACGGCACGCAGGTTGCAAAAGGAAAGAGCGCCATCATCGGCTGCAGCGCGCGGTGCGCCGCCAGCGCCTCGCCGTCGGGCAGCCAGGCCATGGCCAGCAGCGACCAGGGCAGCTCGGCCTTGAGGATCTTCACCGCCGCGTGCTTCAGCTCGGGCTGCTTCGAGGTCGGGCAGAAGGCCGGCGTGGTGATCGCGTTGATGCCCGCCAGCCGCGTGCCGCTCGACGAGCAGCCGCTCAGGTACTCCTCGCCCCAGTGCATGGCGACGAAGGCCTGGCTCAGCCCCACCTCGGCGCTTGCGCGCGCGGGCAGCATGATCGAGCCCCGCTTCGAGGTCAGGTGCACCAGGTCGCCTTCGCCGATCTGGCGGCGGGCCATGTCCTGCGCGTTCATCTGCACCACCGGCTCGGGCACGTGGCCGAACAGGCGCCCGGCCGTGCCGGTGCGGCTCATGCCATGCCACTGGTCGCGCAGGCGGCCGGTGTTCAGCGAGAAGGGATAGCGGGCCTCGCGCGCCTCGGCCACCGGCTTGTAGGCGGTGTCGACGAAGCGGGCGCGGCCGTCGGGCGTGGGGAAAACGCCGTCTGCGTAGAGGCGCGCGCGGCCGATGCTTTCGCCTTCCTTCAGCGGCCACTGCTGCGGGCCGGCGCTCTCCAGCATCGCGTAGCTCAGCCCGGTGATGTCGAGGTCGCGCCCGCGCGTGGATTCGCGATGCTCGTTCCAGACCGATTCGGCCGTGTCGTAGGGGAAGAGCGAGAGGCCGCTGCCGGCCAGCGCTTCGAGCCGGTGCGCGAAGGCCACCGCGATCGACCAGTCGTTGCGCGCCTCGCCCGGCGCCGCAACGGCCGGGCGCACGCGCGAGATGCGGCGCTCGCTGTTGGTCACGGTGCCTTCCTTCTCGCCCCAGGTGGTCGCTGGCAGCAGCAGGTCGGCGAAAGCGCAGGTGGCGGTGGTGGCGAAGGCTTCCTGCACCACCACGAACTCGGCGCGCTCCAGCGCGCGGCGCACGGTCGCCTGGTCGGGCATCGACTGCGCCGGGTTGGTGCAGGCGATCCACAGCGCGCGGATCTCGCCGTCGGCCGCGGCCTGGAACATCTCCACCGCGGTCTTGCCCGGCTTCTCGGGCACCGAGGGCACGCCCCAGAGCGCGGCCACTTCGGCGCGATGGTCGGGGTTGGCCAGGTCGCGGTGCGCGCTCAGCAGGTTGGCCAGGCCGCCCACCTCGCGCCCACCCATCGCGTTGGGCTGGCCGGTCAGCGAGAAGGGGCCCGCGCCGGCGCGGCCGATCTGGCCGGTGGCCAGGTGCAGGTTGATGAGCGCCGCATTCTTCGCCGTGCCGCTGGACGACTGGTTCAGGCCCTGGCAGTACAGGCTCAGCGTGGCCGGCGAGGTGGCGAACAGCCGCGCGGCCTCGAGCAGGTCGTCCTTCGGGATGCCGCAGACCTGCGCCACCTTGTCGGGCGTGCACTCGCGCACCGTGGCCTTCAGCGCGTCGAAGCCGCTGGTGTGCGCCGCGATGTACTTCGCGTCGGTCCAGCCCTCCCACAGCATCAGGTGCAGCATGCCGTTGAAGAGCATCACGTCGGTGCCGGGCTGGATCGGCAGGAACAGGTCGGCGATCTCGACCGTGTCGGTGCGGCGCGGGTCTGCCACCACGATCTTCAGCGCCGGGTTCGCCGCCTTCGCGTCCTCGATGCGGCGGAAAAGAATCGGATGCGCCCAGGCCGTGTTGCTGCCCACGATGAAGAGGCACTGCGCGTGCTTCAGGTCGTCGTAGCAGGCCGGCGGGGCGTCTGCGCCCAGCGTCTGCTTGTAGCCGGCCACTGCGCTGCTCATGCACAGGCGCGAGTTGGTGTCGATGTTGTTGGTGCCGATCAGGCCCTTGGCCAGCTTGTTGAAGACGTAGTAGTCCTCCGTCAGAAGCTGGCCCGACACGTAGAAGCCGACCGCGTCGGGCCCGTGGTCGCGGACCACCTGCGCGAACTTGCCGGCGGCGTTGTCCAGCGCGGTGTCCCAGCTCACGACCTGGGGGGCCTCGCCGCGCGCGAGGCGCTGCATGGGCTGCAGCAGCCGCGTCTGGCGCGTGACCGTGGCGCTGGCCGTGAGGTGCAGCGTCGAGCCCTTGGTGCACAGCCGCCCGAAGTTGGCGGGGTGCGCCGGGTCGCCGCGCACGCCGGTGATCTGGTCGCCGGTCGACTCGATGATCACGCCGCAGCCGACGCCGCAGTACGGGCAGGTGGACCGGGTCTCCCGCATCATGGGTTTATTCCAGCGGAAGGACCGACAGCACCGCGAAAGGCTTCGGGCCCGCGCTCGGGCGCTCCAGGTCGATGGCGTGCGTCGCCAGCTCGGCCGCGTCCAGGTGCACCACGCCGTCTTGCACCTTCACCGCGAACTTCGGCGTGCAGCCCTCGTCGGGTGCCTTGGCGCAGCCGTCGTCCAGCCCGATGGCCCAGTTGTGCAGCGGGCAGGCCACGCTGGTGCCGAACACGATGCCCTGGCTCAGCGGGCCGCCCTTGTGCGGGCAGCGGTCGAGCAGCGCGAACACCTGATCCTCGGAATTGCGGAACACGGCCACGTCCAGCCCGGCCGGCCGCGTCACGCGGCGCGCGCCGAGCACAGGGATGTCGTCGATGCGGCAGATCACTTTCCAGTCGCTCATGGTGGGGCTCTTCTTTCTTTCGTTCCTTGTTGCGGTTCAGGCGGCCGCCGTCAGCGGCGTGAACTGCCGCACGTCCACCGAGGCCTGCGCCGACTCGAACCACGGATCGGGCTCGCCGTCGAGCGCGAACTGCAGGCGCTCCCACAGCGCCTTGCGGCCCTCGGCGTCGTCGAGGATCTTCTTCTTCACGTAGTCCAGGCCCACGCGGCCGATGTAGTGCACCGTGCGTTCCAGGTACCAGCCTTCCTCGCGGTACAGCTGCAGGAAGGCGCCCGAGTACTCCATCACCTCGGCGGCGGTCTTCACCTTCACCAGGAACTGCGCCACCTCGGTCTTGATGCCGCCGTTGCCGCCCACATAGAGTTCCCAGCCGGAGTCGACGCCGATCACGCCCACGTCCTTGATGCCGGCCTCGGCGCAGTTGCGCGGGCAGCCCGACACGGCCAGCTTGACCTTGTGCGGCGAGTACATGGCCCACAGCGCGCGCTCCAGGTCCTTGCCCATCTGCGTGCTGTCCTGCGTGCCGAAGCGGCACCACTCGCTGCCCACGCAGGTCTTCACCGTGCGCAGCGACTTGGCGTAGGCGAAGCCGCTGGGCATGCCGATGTCCTTCCACACGCCTTCCAGGTCTTCCTTCTTCACGCCCAGCAGGTCGATGCGCTGGCCGCCCGTGACCTTGACGGTCGGGATCTTGTACTTGTCGGCCGCGTCGGCGATGCGGCGCAGCTCGTCGGGCGTGGTGTGGCCGCCCCACATGCGCGGAATGACGGAGTAGGTGCCGTCCTTCTGGATGTTGGCGTGGCTGCGCTCGTTGATGAAGCGGCTCTGCGGATCGTCCTTCGCCTCCTTGGGCCAGGTGCTGATCAGGTAGTAGTTGATGGCCGGGCGGCAGGTGGAGCAGCCGTTGGGCGTGCGCCAGCCGAGGTTGCGGTAGACCTCGTCGTGCGTCAGGTAGTGCTCCTTGCGGATCGCGTCGCGCACGTCCTGGTGGCTCACGTCGGTGCAGCCGCACACCGCCTTCTTCTTGGGCGTGGCCGAGTAGTCGCCGCCCGCAGTGAACATCAAAATCTGCTCCACCAGCCCGGTGCACGAGCCGCAGCTCGCGCTGGCCTTGGTGTGCTTCTTCACCTCGTCGAGCGTGAACAGGCCCTTTTCCTTGATGGCTTTGCAGATGGTGCCCTTGTTCACGCCGTTGCAGCCGCACACCTCGGCGTCGTCAGGCATGGTGGCGGCCTTGTTGTGGCCCTCGTGGCCGGTGTCGCCGATGTTCGATTCGCCGAACATCAGCTTGTCGCGGATGTCATGCACGCTGCGGCCGTCGCGCAGCAGCTTGAAGTACCAGCTGCCGTCCACCGTGTCCCCGTAGAGGCAGGCGCCCACCAGCTTGTCGTCCTTGATGACCAGCTTCTTGTAGACGCCGCCGAAGGGGTCGCTCATGACGATCTCCTCCGTGCCTTCGCCGCCCATGAACTCGCCTGCCGAGAACAGGTCGATGCCCGTCACCTTCAGCTTGGTGGAGGTAAGCGAGCCCAGGTAGCGGCCGATGCCGAACTGCGCCAGGTGGTTGGCCGCCACCTTGGCCTGCTCGAAGAGCGGGGCCACCAGCCCGTAGGCGATGCCGCGGTGCGCCGCGCATTCGCCCACCGAGTAGATGCGCGCGTCGGTCACGGTCTGCATGGTGTCGGTGACGACGATGCCGCGGTTGCAGTGCAGACGCATCTTCTCGGCCAGCTCCACGTTGGGGCGGATGCCCACGGCCATCACCACCAGGTCGGCGGCGGTCTCGGTGCCGTCCTTGAAGCGGATGGCCTTCACGCGGCCATCTTCTCCACCCACCAGCTCCTGCGTCTGCGCGCCCATCATGAACTTCAGGCCGCGGTCTTCCAGCGACTTCTGCAGCAGCTTGCCCGCCACGTCGTCGAGCTGGCGCTCCATCAGCCAGGGCATGACGTGCACCACCGTCACGTTCATGCCGCGCAGCATCAGGCCGTTGGCGGCCTCCAGGCCCAGCAGGCCGCCGCCGATGACCACCGCGTTCTTGTGCGTGCGCGCGGTCTCGATCATGTAGTCGGTGTCGGCGATGTCGCGGTAGGCGATCACGCCCTTCAGGTCCTTGCCGGGCACCGGCAGCATGAAGGGGTTGGAGCCGGTGCACATCAGCAGGCGGTCGTAGGCGGCCTCGGTGCCATCCTCGGCGCGCACGATGCGTTTCACGCGGTCGACCTCCACCACTTTCTTGCCGGCGTGCAGCGTGATGTTGTTCTCGGCATACCACTCCCAGCTGTTGAGCACGATCTCGTCGATCGTCTGCTCGCCCGCGAGCACCGGCGACAGCAGGATGCGGTTGTAGTTGGGATGCGGCTCCGCGCCGAAGACGGTGATGTCGTACAGGTCGGGCGCGATCTTCAGAAGCTCTTCGAGCGTGCGCACGCCGGCCATGCCGTTGCCGACCATCACGAGTTTCATTTTCTTCATGGGGCTGGACCTTTCAGGGAAATCAAGCGGACTTGCGCCCGCAGCGCGCGTTCAGAATCGCGCCATGAGCTTTGAAGTGGATATCGGCTACAGCAGCCGTCGCGGACCGCGCGAGGTGAACGAGGACTTCGCCGGCGCGGTGCACGCGCCGCCCGGCGACGAGGCACGCGGGCTCATCGCGGCCATTGCCGACGGCGTGTCCAGCGGAGGCCGGGGCCGCGAGGCGGCGCAGACCACGGTGATGGGGCTTCTGGCCGACTACTTCGCCACGCCCGCCACCTGGGAGCCGACCGCCGCGCTCGACCGGCTGGTCGCCGCGCAGAACGGCTGGCTGGCCGACCACAACCGCCGCCGCCAGAGCAGGAGCAGCGAGGAAGGCGGCACGGCGCTGACCACGCTCACCGCGCTGGTGCTGCACGGCCAGGGCTACACGCTGGCGCACGTCGGCGACACCCGCGCCTGGCGCGTGCGTGCCGGCGGCGAAGCGGCCGTGCCGCTCACGCAGGACCATGCCTTCGACCATCCCGACATGCGCAGCCGCCTGACGCGCGCCATCGGCCTGGACGACCAGGTGCGCGTCGACTATGTGCAGGGCGACGTTCGCGTGGGCGACTGCTTCGTGCTCACCTCCGACGGCGTGCACGGCGTGCTCAAGCCCCAGCAGGTGGCCGCGCTGGCCCTGCAGGGCGACGACGCCGAGGCCGCCAGCGAGGCGCTGGTGCATGCGGCGCTCGACGCCGGCACGCGCGACAACGCGACCGCGCTGGTCATCCGTGTCGTGGGTTTGGACGCCCGCCAGCTCGACGACGAACTCGGCGACGGCCGCCGTCTCGCGCCGCCGCCCGCCCTGAAGGTGGGCGAGGTGCTCGACGGCTACGCCATCACCGCGCTGGTGGCCGACACCGGTGTCCATCTGCTGTACCAGGCGCGCCATCCGGCCACGCGCGAGCTGGTCGCGCTGAAGACGCTGCACCCCTCGCGCGCCGGCGATCCGCAGGAGCGCGCGATGCTGGCCCACGAGGCCTGGCTGGGGCTGCGCGTGGGCGGCAACGGTTTCGTCCGCGTGCATGAGCGCGCCGCGGACGCGAGCGCGCTGTACGTCGTGTTCGACTGGCACGGCGGGCGCACGCTCGAGCAGCTGCGCAAGGCCAACCCGCGCGGCGCGGTGCCCGAAGTGGTGGCCGCCGCCATCGAGCTCAGCCGCGCGCTCGGCCGGCTGCACCGCCAGGGCGTGATCCACCGCGACATCAAGCCCGGCAACCTGCACCTGGGCGAGGACGGGCGCTGGCGCATCCTCGACCTGGGCGTGGCGCTGTCGGGCAGAGAGGGTGCGGCCCAGCGCGAGCTGCATGCCGGCACGCCCAGCTACATCAACCCCGAGCAGTGGGAGGAGGGCGGCACGGCCGACGCGGGCAGCGACCTGTTCGCGCTCGGCGTCACGCTCTACCAGTGGCTCACCGGCCATCTGCCCTACGGCGAGATCGAGCCCTACCAGGTGGCGCGCTACCGGCGCGACCCGGTTGCGCTCTCGCGGTTGCGGCCCGACGTGCCCATCTGGCTCGACCACCTGGTGCGCAAGGCCGTCGCGCGCGATCCGCGAGAACGCTTCGAAACCGCCGAGGAGCTGCTGCTCGCGCTCGAACGCGGTGCATCCCGCCCGGTGAACGCGCCCGCCGCCACGCCGCTGATCCGCCGCGACCCGCTCGCGCTCTACCAGCTGGCGCTGGGCGTGTCGGTGCTGCTCAACCTCCTGTTGATCGTGTGGCTGCTCTTTTTGCCACGATGAGCGGAGGCGGGCCGGGCGGTTCATGACCGGGCAGCCTTCCGCGTGTTGTTGACTGCGGGCGAAGCATGTGCCGGCGCGATGCGCGCACGGCCACCCTTCTCGGCCCAGGTGCGGGTCCAGCGGATCTGCATCACGCGCATCACGCCCAGCATCACGAGCGAGAGCACCGCGAAGAAGATGAAACCCCAGAGGTAGCTGCCCAGGTACTGCTTCGACAGGCCCATGGCGTTGGGCACGAGGCCGCCGCCCAGGGCGCCGATCTCGCCGATCATGGAGCCGGCCACCGCGGTGCTCGCGGGCCAGCGCAGCGGCACCAGCTGGAACAGCGCGCCGTTGCCCGCGCCCAGCGCTGCGAAGCAGACGATCAGCGCCAGCGTGGTCACGGCCAGCGATGCCGACGAGACGCCCACCAGCACCAGGCTGGCGGTCACCACCAGCAGCACCACCGTGAGGGTGTTGACGCCGCCCCAGCGGTCGGAGATCCAGCCGCCCGCGACGCGCACCGCCGCACCCATGAAGGCCGCGAGCATGGTCAGCTGGCCGGCCTGCACCTTGCTCACGCCGAACTGGTCGTAGTAGTAGGAGGGCAGGAAGGTCGTGAGGCCGATGAAGCCGCCGAAGGTCACGCCGTAGATCAGGCTGAACACCCAGCCGTCCTTCTCGAACAGGCAGGCGATGTGCTCGCGGAAGCTCGAATGCGCGTTCACGTCCGGCGGCTCCTTGGCGAAGAGCACCATCACCACCATCGGAATCAGGATGGCGACGGCGGCCACGCCGTACACCGCCTGCCAGCCCAGCCAGTTGGCCAGCGGCGGCGCCACCAGCACCGACACGGCAGTGCCCACGTTGCCCGCGCCCACCAGGCCCATGGCCAGGCCCTTGTGCTGCGGCGGGAACCAGCCCGAGCCCAGCGACAGCGCCACGCCGAAGCTCGCGCCCGCGATGCCCAGCAGCACGCCCATGGCGAGCAGGTCGTTGAAGCTCTTCACGAAGAAGAAGCCGAAGAGCATCGCCACCGCGATCAGCGCCATCTCGACCAGGGTGGCCTTCTTGCGCCCGATGTACTGCGACAGGATGCCCAGCGGAAAGCGCATGAGCGCGCCCGCGATGATCGGCACCGACAGCATCAGGCCCTTCTGCGCCGGCGAGAGGCTGAAGGTTTCGCCGATGAAGGGCGCCATGGCGCCGTTGAGCACCCAGATGCAGCAGGAGAACGAGAAGTACAGGAAGGCCGCGAACAGTGTCGGACTGTGGCCTGACTGCAAGAAATTCCTGAAACCTGACATGGCGTTCAAAGATGCAAAAAGCCGCGGCGCGGCCCTGGGGAGGCCGTGTCGACGGACGGGGTTGGGAGCGGAGTGCCGGCAGCGGACGCTGTCGACGTGGGGGTGCGCGCGGCATGTGCGTTGCCGGGCCGGATGCAGGAGCCTGCAGCCTCTTCACCAAAGCGGTGCTTCGTTACACCGCGCCCTGTTTCATGCAAGAGGCGTGCCTGCGAATTCGCGCGGGCCTGGCCTATGCTCGCGGTGCGCTCCCGCACCGTTTCTTTTCCACGATGTCCCTTCTCGTTGTCCTGCCCGATGAAACCGCCGGCCTCGTGCTGCCAGAGGCGCTGGCGAAGGCCCTGTCCGGTGCGGGAATCGATGTGCTCGCGGTTGCCGATTGCGCCGGCTTCGCGCGGCAGGTCGAGGCGCTTTCCCCTCGGCAGGCGCTGATCTTCCTGTCTCTGCCCACACCCACATTGCTCGACACCTTGCGAGGCTGGGCTGGCGTACCGCCGTGCGCGCTGAGCCTTGTCAGCGAGCCGCTTGGCGCTGAGAAGCACGAGGAACTGGTCGCGCTCGGCGTGCACGCCTGGATGCCGGCCGGCGCCGTCGATGCCGGATCGCTCGTCGCATTGATGGCGCGCGCCTCGTGCCGCTGGCAGCGCGAAGCCGCGCTGCGCACCGAACTGGAGAACCTGCGCACCCGCATGGACGAGCGCAAGTGGGTCGATCGCGCCAAGGGCCTGCTGATGTCCGCGCGCGGCATCGGCGAGGACGAAGCCTTCGGCCTGCTGCGCGGTGCCGCGATGCACGCGAACCTGCGGCTCGGAGAGGTGTCGCGCTCGGTGATAGAGGCCGCGCAGTGGGCGGACGCCATCAACCGCGCCGGGCAGCTGCGCATGCTCTCGCAGCGGCTGGTGCGCGTGGCGGCGCAGCTGCTGGGCGGCATCGACGCGCAGCGCGCCCGGCTGCTGCGCACGCAGTCTTCCGAGCGGGTGCAGCAGAACCTGGATCATCTGGCGGCCCTCGGGCTTGGTGCTGCCGGCGTCGAGGCGCTCGCGCAGGCGCAGGCCGCGTGGCGCGGGCTGGCCGATGCGCTCACGGCGAAACCGACTGCTACAGGGCTGGCCGACATCGACCGGCGTGCCGAAGTGCTGCTGGGCGCCGCCGAGGCGCTGACCGAGGCGCTGGAAACCTCGGGCGCGCGCCGCGCGCTGCGCATCGTCAACATCTGCGGGCGGCAGCGCATGCGTGCGCAGCGGCTTGCGAAGGACGCGCTGCTCGCGGCGGCGCTGAAGGAAGAAGCGGCCAAGGCGCGGCTGGTGCCGACCATGGCCGAGTTCGAGGCCGCGCTGCTCGAACTGGAGAGCGCGCCGCTGAGCACCGCCGAGATCCGCGCCGCGCTGGCGAGCGCGCGCGACGAATGGCTGCGGCTGGTCGGCGGCGTGCAGGCGCTGGACAGCGCCGATGGCCGCGCCACGCTGGTGCGTTCCAGCGAGGCGCTGGTCGACACCTTCGAACGCCTCACGGCGTCGTACGAGCACAGCCTCCAGGTCATCATGTCGTGACGCCTCCGGTGCCGGCGCTCGGTCTGCGTCAGGCCGCGACCTTCTCCACGTGCGCCTGGCGCGTGTAGAGGAAGTCGATCACCGCCTTGCGCGCGTGCACGTAGATAGGGTCCTCGGCCAGTTCGACGCGGTTGCGCGGGCGGGGAATGTCCACCGACAGCACGTCGCCGATGGTGGCGGCCGGGCCGTTGGTGAGCATCACGATGCGATCGCTCAGCAGCACGGCCTCGTCCACGTCGTGCGTGACCATGACGACGGTGCTGTGCGTCTTCTGCACGATGGTCAGCAGCTCGTCCTGCAGCTTGGCGCGGGTGAGGGCGTCGAGCGCGCCGAAGGGCTCGTCCATCAGCAGCACCTTGGGCTCCATCGACAGCGCGCGCGCGATGCCCACGCGCTGCTTCATGCCGCCGGAGATTTCGCCGGGGCGCTTCTGCGCGGCGGCGGTGAGGCCCACCAGCGCCAGCGCGGCGTCGGTGCGCGCGCGAAGCTGCGCCTTGCTCTCGGTGGCCGCGAAAACGCGCTCGACCGCGAGGTAGACGTTCTCGAAGCAGGTGAGCCAGGGCAGCAGCGAGTGGTTCTGGAACACCACCGCGCGCTCGGGGCCGGGGCCCTTGATCTCCTTGTTGGCGCACAGCAGTGCGCCCTCGGTGGGCGTAGTGAGCCCGGCGATCAGGTTCAGCAGCGTCGACTTGCCGCAGCCCGAGTGGCCGATGAGCGTGATGAACTCGCCCTTGGCCACGTTCAGGTTCACGTCGCGCAGCGCGACGAAGCGGCCCTTGGGCGTCTTGAAGGCCTGCTCGACGCCGTGGATCTCGATGTACTTGGTGTCGTTCATGATGTGTGCTCCTGAATGCGGGGACAGAACGCAGAAGAAAGACAAAAACTACGCAGAAGTCGCAGAAGGAAGACCGAAGATTTCTTGTTTCTCTTCTGCGACCTTCGCGGAACCTTTGCGATTTCTGCGTTCGGCTGTCCGAATCTGTCTTCAGCTCAGCCCTTCACTTCGTCGAAGGTGAAGGCCGTCGCCAGCTTGATGAGCGCGAACTCCAGCACCAGGCCGACGATGCCGATCACGAAGATCGCGATGATGATGTTGGCGACGTTGAGGTTGTTCCACTCGTCCCACACCCAGAAGCCGATGCCCACGCCGCCGGTGAGCATCTCGGCGGCCACGATCACCAGCCAGGCGGTGCCCACGGCCAGACGCACGCCGGTCAGCATGTAGGGCAGCACGGCGGGGAACAGGATCTTGGTGAGGATCTTCCATTCGCTGAGGTTCAGCACCTTGGCCACGTTCATGTAGTCGGCGGGCACGCGCTGCACGCCCACGGCGGTGTTGATGACCATCGGCCAGATCGAGCAGATGAAGATGGTCCAGATGGCGGCGGGGTTCGCTCCCTTGAACACCAGCAGGCCGATGGGCAGCCAGGCCAGCGGCGAGACCGGGCGCAGCAGGCTGATGAGCGGGTTGAACATGCGCGAGAGGAACTCGAAGCGCCCTATGGCGAAGCCCGCCGGAATGCCCACCAGCGCCGCGAGGCCGAAGCCCAGCGCCACGCGCTGCAGCGAAGAGAGCACGTTCCAGCCCACGCCCTGGTCGTTGGGGCCCTTGCTGTAGAACGGGTCGCTGAACACCGTCACCGCCTGCTGCCAGGTGGCCGCGGGCGTCGGGAAGCCAGTGGTGCTCTTCATGGCCACCACCTCCCAGATCAGCAGCAGCAGGCCGAAGCCCGCCAGCGGCGGCAGCACGCGCATCCAGAAGGCGCGCAGGTCGATGGGCGCGCGCGCCCTTGGTTCGGGTGCAGGGGCGGGAGCCGGCTGAGGCGTGGCCACCTTGGAGGCGGCCGGCTTGGCCGGGGCGGAGGGCGCCGCCTGCGCGGCGGCCACATCGAGCGGCGAGTGGAAGACTGCGCTGACCATGGTGTTCTCCCTATGCATGGAGCTTGAAGGATTCGGCGTACTTCTTCGGGTCCTTGCCGTCCCAGACGGAGCCGTCGAAGAGCTTGCTGCTGCGCATCGCGTCCTTGGGCACCGGCGTCTGCGTGGCGGCGGCGGCCTGCTTGTAGATGTCGATGCGGTTGATCTCGGTGGCCACCTTCAGGTAGTCGGGGTGCTCCTTCAGCAGGCCCCAGCGCTTGTGCTGCGTGAGGAACCACATGCCGTCCGACAGGTACGGGAAGTTCACGGCGCCGCCGTTGTAGAACTTCATGTGGTTGGGGTCGTCCCAGCTCTTGCCCAGGCCGTTGGTGTAGCGGCCCAGGATGCGCTGGTTGATGGCGTCCACGCTGGTGTTGACGTAGCTCTTGTCGGCGATGGTCTCGGCCATCTTGTTCTTGTTCTGCAGGCCGGTGTCGATCCACTTGCCGGCCTCGAGGATGGCGGCGGTCACGGCGCGCGCGGTGTTCGGGTATTTCTTCGCGAACTCGGCCGTGGTGCCCAGCACCTTCTCGGGGTGGTCCTTCCAGATGTCCTGCGTGGTGATGGCGGTGATGCCGATGCCGTCCATGATCGCGCGCTGGCCCCAGGGCTCGCCCACGCAGTAGCCGTCCATGTTGCCCACGCGCATGTTGGCGACCATCTGCGGAGGCGGCACGGTGATGTTCTTCACGTCCTTGAACGGGTCGATGCCGGCCGATGCGAGCCAGTAGTACAGCCACATGGCGTGCGTGCCGGTGGGGAAGGTCTGGGCGAAGGTGTATTCGCGCTTCTCGGCGGCGATGAGCTTGGCGAGCGAGGCGGCGTCCACCGCGCCCTTGTCGGCGAGCTTCTTCGACAGCGTGATGGCCTGGCCGTTGTTGTTGAGGGTCATGAGCACGGCCATGTCCTTCTTAGGGCCGCTCAGGCCCAGGTGCATGCCGTAGACCAGGCCGTAGAGCACGTGGGCGAAGTCGAGCTCGCCGTTGGCCAGCTTGTCGCGCACGCCGGCCCAGCTGGCTTCCTTGCTGGGCACGATCTTCACGCCGTACTTCTTGTCGATGCCCAGCACCGAGGCCATCACCACGCTGGCGCAGTCGGTCAGCGGGATGAAGCCGATCTTCACTTCCTCCTTCTCGGGCTTGTCGGAGCCCTGGGCCCAGACGGCCGCGCGCAGGGCGGGGTCGATGCCGGCGGCGCCGATGGCAGCGGCTTGCAGCACGCGGCGTCGGCTGAGGCGGGTTTTGAGCAGGTCGGTCATGGGGCGGGGCTCCGGTTGAAGACAAACACAAAGAAGAAAGACAAAAACGAAAAGGCGTCCGCACCACGCACGGGCTGCTCGAAAACGAGCCCTTGCGGGATGGGGACGCCTTTGTCCGGTTTCGGTGGGAAGCACCCGCCGTTGGGTGCCGCCTGCCTGAAGGCCTTCGGGGCCTGCGAAACTTTCGCTTGCAAGCGGTGTGCCAGCCTTCGGGAACCGGGGCCGCTATCAGGAAAGTAGCTGCGCGTGGCCGAGGATCGCGGGGCAGGGGCCTTTCGTACGTACAGGGCCGGCGGGCGCGGTTGGCACGGTTGTTGTGCAGTGCACCAAGTTGAACGGCATTGCCCGCCACGGTTGCCTCAGCGCGGCGGTGCGCGGTCGAGCATGGGCAGGTAGTCGGCCATCGCGAGCATCGACTCGGCCACGTCCACCAGCCTGCGCTTCTGGTTCATGGCGGTCTGGCGCAGCATCTTGTGCGCCTCTTCCTCGCTGAGGCGGCGGTGCGCCATCAAGAGGCCCTTGGCGCGCTCGACGATCTTGCGTTCGTTGAGCGAGGCGCGCACGGTCTCGAGTTCGTCGCTCATGGCCTGCAGGCGCTGCGACTGCTCGCGGACCATGTCGAGCACCGAGCGCTCCAGGTGTCGGCCGAACTGGGCAGGTGCGGCCGCCTGCGCGTCGGCGTCGTCGAAGAAGAGGGCGCCGGCCTGCGGCGTGAGCGTGTCCAGCAGCTGGCGGTATTCGCGCAGTTCGCTGCGGGCCTGCGCGGTCTTGTGCTCGCACAGCGTGCGCAGGTCGCAGGCGAGGCGGTCCTCGACGGTCTTCATGGCGTCGATGCGGCGGGTGCAGCAGTCGAACCAGGCCTGGCTCAGCGGCACGTCGGCCGGCGCCGCGATGCCGCCGCGCCGGCGGATGCGTTCGAGCTCGGCCACCTCGGCGTCGGGCTGGCTGTCGCGCCAGAGCGCGAGCACCGCCTCGCCCGAGAAGTCGGTGAAAACCTGGAAGCAGCGTTCCTGCGATTCGATCAGGTGCAGCCACTGCAGGCGCTGCGCCTCGTCGCTGCGGCCCAGCGCGAGCGCTGCGGCGCCGAAGGCGCGCTCCTGGCCGGCGAACTCCTTGCCCTGCATGAAGTTGAACATCGCCACCAGCAGGCGCGAGATCTCGGGGTCGGTGGCGCCGTCGGCCGCCTCGAACACCACCGAGAGCAGGCCGGCGACCAGCTTGGCGAAGGCGGCGGTGGACTGGGCGGGCTTCAGCTCCAGCGCGTCGATGCGGCGGCGCAGGGCGGGCAGGGCGTCCAGGCCCGGCAGCACCCAGGCGATGCGGCTGAAGAGGCGCGCGTTGTTGCCGGCGTCGGCACCACGGTGGTAGTTGTCGGCTTCGAGCTGGTCGAAGCCAGCTCGCACTTCCTGCTCCAGCACGAGGCACTCGGCGATCTGCGGGCCGCGCTGCTCGGCGAAGCGGCTGCCGCGCGAGGTGAGGAACATGTTCGACATGCCGCGCTCGCGCTGCAGCGCATGGACCAGCCGCCCGATCACTCCCACCAGCTCGCTGGTGCGGGCGAGCCGGTCCAGCTCGTCGATTTCGCAGCGGCGGGCGGCGATGAGGAAGCTCAGTCCGGATTTCATGGTGGGGCGGTGCTCGAGAGCGTCATTGCAACATCCGTGCCGTTTGCCCCTTCGCGGGCGCCGGCCAGGGGGCGCCGCCTACACTCGGCGGCATGCTCTTGTTGGGAATCGAATCATCCTGCGATGAAACCGGCGTGGCGCTGGTCGAGTCGCAAGGCGACGCGCTGCCGGTGCTGCGTTCGCACGCGCTGCACAGCCAGATCGCCATGCACCAGGCCTACGGCGGCGTGGTGCCCGAGCTGGCCAGCCGCGACCACATCCGCCGCGTGCTGCCGCTGACCGAGACGGTCATGGCCGAAGCCGGCCGCTCGCTCGACGAGATCGACGTAGTGGCCTACACGCGCGGGCCTGGGCTGGCGGGCGCACTGCTGGTGGGCGCGGGCGTGGCCTGCGCGCTGGGCGTGGCGCTGGGCAAGCCGGTGCTGGGGGTGCATCACCTCGAAGGGCATCTGCTGTCGCCGTTCCTGAGCGCCGATCCGCCGGAATTTCCGTTCGTCGCGCTGCTGGTGTCGGGTGGCCACACGCAGCTGATGCGGGTGGATGGCGTGGGGCGCTACGAGCTGCTCGGCGAGACCATCGACGACGCGGCCGGCGAGGCTTTCGACAAGAGCGCCAAGCTGATGGGCCTGCCGTACCCGGGCGGGCCTTGGCTCGCGAAGCTGGCGGAAGGCGGCGATGCCGCGGCCTTCAAGCTGCCGCGGCCGCTGCTGCACAGCGGCGATCTCGACTTTTCCTTCGCCGGCCTGAAGACGGCCGTGCTCACGCAGGCCAGGAAGCTGGGCGACGAGCTCGAAGTGCGCAAGGCGGACCTAGCGGCGTCCACGCAGGCGGCCATCGTCGAGGTGCTGCTGAAGAAATCGCTCACGGCGCTCGACCAGACCGGCCTGAAGCGGCTGGTGGTGGCGGGCGGCGTGGGGGCCAACAGGAGCCTGCGCGAGCAACTGAACGCCGCGTGCGCCAGGCGCAAGGTGCGCGTGCACTACCCCGAGCTGCACCTGTGCACCGACAACGGCGCCATGATCGCCATGGCCGCCGCGATGCGCCTGCAGTCGGGGCTGTCGCAGGCGAGCGAGCGCTATGCGTTCGACGTCAGGCCGCGATGGCCCATGGCGTCGCTTTCGGTGCCTGAGACGGCGCTACCTGAGACTGCGTAATCGTTTGCTTAGACGGCCGGCCGACGGCCGGCAGCGGCAATACGTCCAGCACATTGCGCCAGAGCTGGCGCCATTGCGGCCAGTCGTGCCCGCCCTCGATCGTGAAGACCTGTTCCGGCGGCAGGGCGTCTGCCAGCAGCTTGTGGTTGCTCGCGAAGCGGTCTTCCAGCCCGAAGCCCAGGTAGAGCCGCGGCAGGTTCTTCGACGGCTTTGCCGACAGGTACTGCTGGAAGAAGGGCCAGAGCTTGCGGTCGGGTTCCTCGTCGGGCAGCGGACCGGTAGGCGCCTGCCAGGCACGCAGGCCGCCGGCCTTCTTGATCTCCGCGCCGAGCACGCGCCGGCCCAGGTAGGGCGCGAGCGCCACGATGCCGTCCACCGAGCCCGGCCGCGCCAGTTCGTGGATCAGCGCACCGAAGCCGCCGATGGAGATGCCCACGAGCCAGATCGACTTGTAGCCCTTGGCGCGCTGCGGCTCGATGACCTCGGTGTGCAGGCGGTCGCTCAGGGTCTGCTCGTAGTAGTAGGAGACGTCCGCGTCCACCAATAGCGCATCGGCCGCCAAGTGGCGTTCGCGCACGGCGGCGATGAAGCCCTCGCGCTCGAACTCGTCGGGCTTGAGGTACGCGCCCGGCAGGAACACCAGGAGCGTGTCGGATTGTTCGTTGGGATTTGCGGGCTGCAGATGAGTTTTCATGGTGCCTTGAGGGGGCACCCGAACCGCACCGTCGGGAAATCAGTGCGTTTACAAGACGCCCACGAAGAAGAAAGTTCTAAAAAAACGTCACATCATGTGACGTTAATCCAGCGCTATTGTGAATAAGGTGCTCGTTTAATGTCAAAAACGAGGTCTTACTAACATTTTCCTCTTGTGGGCTTAGGCCTGTTTAGTTGATTTGCAACTGCGTGGCCTGGCTCACCGGCACCAGCTTGCCGAGCTTCAGCGTGAGCACGCCGTTCTCGAGCTTCGCCTCGCTGGCGGCCACGTCGATGTCCTGCGGCAGCTCGTAGGCGGCCTTGAACTGGCGCTTGGCTTCGGCCTTGCTCTCGATGCGCAGCACGGCGCCTTCGATGCTGATGGCGAGGTCTTCACGCGCGAAGCCCGGCACGTCGAGAGAGAGGGTCCAGCTCTTGTCGTCCTGCTCCACCAGGGGCGAACGGCGGGTGCCTGCGAAGGCCTCTGCAGCGAAGCGCTCGAATGCGCGGTCGTAGGCGCGGGGAGCGAAGCGGGCGGTGCGAAGGGTGGGGGCGAAAAACATGGTGAAGAACTCTTGAATGAACACAATGGGGACAAGAAATGTGTGTCCCTTACACTGCGCGGCCGTTCCATCGTGAGTGCCGCTTGAGACCTCATCTAGGCGCAGCGGCACGCGTTTCAAGACAATGAATCCCCCCTTTAATTTGCGTCGCGAGACCTTGAAATTCGCGGCGCTGGCGCTATGCGCGAGGCCCTTCGCGGCGCTTGCTCAGACGCCTGCGGCACCCATTCGCCTGGCCCTCATCGAAAGCATGAGCGGGCCCTTCGCCAACACCGGGGAGGCCGTGTTCCGCAACCTGCTGTGGGCGGTGGAGCGCGTGAATGCGCGCGGCGGCGTCAAGCTGCCGGGCGTTCCAGGAGGCGCGCGGCCCCTGCATCTCGACCGCTACGACAGCAAGGGGCAGAACGAGGAAGCGCTCTCCGCGCTGCGCGCCGCGCTGGACGACGGCGCGCGCATCGTGCTGCAGGGCAACTCTTCGGCCACTGCCGCGGCATTGATCGACGCCATCGACAAGCACAACGAGCGCGACCCTTCGCGGCGCGCGATCTTCCTCAACTACGCGGCGGTCGACCCCGCACTCACCAACGAGCGCTGCAGCTTCTGGCACTTCCGCTTCGACGCGCATGCCGACATGCGCATGGCCGCGCTGATGGACGTGATGAAGGACGACGCGGCGCTCAAGCGCGTCTACCTGATCGGGCAGGATTACAGCTTCGGCCAGGCCGTGCTGCGCGAGGCGCGCCGGCAGCTGGGCGCGCAGCGGCCCGACGTGGAGATCGTCGGCGACGAGCTGCACCCCATGGGCAAGGTGAAGGACTTCGCGCCCTACGCCACGAAGATCATCGCCAGCGGTGCGCAGGCCGTGATCACCGGCAACTGGGGCAACGACCTCACGCTGCTGGTGAAGGCCGCTCGCGAGGCGGGTTTCGGCGGCAGCTTCTACACCTTCTATGGCAATGCGCTGGGCGCGCCGGCGGCCATCGCAGACGCGGGCATCGGGCGCGTGGTGGCCGTGGCCGACTGGCTGCCCAACGTGCAGACGGCGCAGTCGGAAGCCTTCTACCGGGCCTTCCGCGCACGCTTTCCGAAGCCTTCGGACGACTACGTGCATATGCGGCTGCAGCTCATGGTCGAGGCGCTCGCGCAGGCCATCGAGCGCGCGGGCAGCGCCGATGCGTTGCCCGTGGCGCGCGCTCTGGAGCAGGCCGACGTGAGCATGTACGGCCAGCGCGGGCGCATGCGCGCGGCGGACCACCAGTTCCAGCAGCAACTCGTGGTGGGCGTGATGGACAGGCAGGGCCGGCCGGGCGTGCAGTTCGACGTGGAAGGCTCGGGCTACGGCTTCCGCGTGGTCAAGACCATCGCCCCGGAGCGCGCCGAACTGCCGACCTCGTGCAAGATGAAGAGACCTTGAAGCTGATGACGAACAACAGGAACTGCCTACATGCGTGAAGCCATCCACAACCTCGAAGCATCGAAGATCCGCGAAGTCGCCAATGCCGGCATGGGCCGCGACGACGTGCTGGCCTTCTGGTTCGGCGAGAGCGACGAAGTCACCCCCGAGGTGGTCCGCCAGGCGGCCATCGAATCGCTGCAGCGCGGCGAGACCTTCTATGCCCACAACCTCGGCCTGCCCGAGCTGCGCGAAGCCATCGCGCGCTACACCAGCGCGCTGCACCCCGCCGTCGAGGCATCGCGCATCGCCGTCACTTCGGGTGGCGTGAGCGCGCTGATGCTGGCGGTGCAGGCGCTGGTCGATGCGGGCGACGAGGTGGTCGCCGTCACGCCGGTGTGGCCCAACCTCACGGCGCAGCCCGCGATCATGGGCGCGCACGTGCGCACGCTGCCGCTGGTGCCGGTGAACGGGCAGTGGACGCTCGACCTGCCGGCGCTGCGCGCGGCGGTCACCTCGAAGACCAGGCTGCTGATCGTCAACGCACCGAACAACCCGACGGGCTGGACCATGAGCCGCGACGAGCTGCAGGCCGTGCTCGACCACTGCCGCCAGACGGGCACGTGGATCCTGGCCGACGAGGTGTACGAGCGGCTCTATTTCGAGCCCACGCCCAACGCCTGCGCGCCGAGCTTTCTCGACATCTCGAAGCCGGACGACCGGCTCGTGGTCACGCACAGCTTCTCCAAGAGCTTCCTGATGACCGGCTGGCGCCTCGGCTGGTTGGTGCTGCCGCCGTCGATGGTGGAGGGCATCGGCAAGCTGATCGAGTTCAACACCTCGTGCGCCAGCGTGTTCACGCAGCGCGCAGCCATTGCCGCCATCGAGCACACCGCCGAGATCACGCCGCGCGTGGTGGCGCACCTGAAGCAGTGCCGCGATACGCTGGTGCCGCTGCTGGCCGCGCTGCCGGGCGTGCAGGTGGCGCCGGCCAAGGGCGGCATGTACGCCTTCTTCCGGCTCGAAGGCTTCGGCGACTCGCTCGAAGTGGCCAAGCGGCTGGTGGCCGAGGCCGGCCTGGGGCTCGCGCCGGGCAATGCCTTCGCGCCCGAGGCGCAGGGCTGGCTGCGCTGGTGCTTCGCGTCGAAGGATCCGCAGCGGCTGGTGAAGGGCGTGGAGCGGCTGCGCGACTGGCTGGCGCGGCAGAAGTAACACCGGCTGCAACACGGCCGGTCGGCCGGCTGCAATTTCGTTCAATACGCGGCGCGGCCGGGCCGCGAAGCTCGGGCTTTTCTCCACGAAGGCGGAAGGTCCGGGATGTCGCAACGGTTCAAGGGCATGGCGCTTTGTGCGCTGGCAATGGTCACGGTAGGCAGCACGGTGGTGGCCAGCAAGGTCATCGCGGCGGGGCTGCCGCCTTTCACCGCGACGGCGCTGCGCTTCGCGCTGGCGCTGCCGGTCTTTCTCGTGCTGCTGCGGTTGACCCGTACGCCATTGCCGCGGCCCGATCGGCGCGACCTGGCGCTGCTGGTGTGCCAGGCGGGGCTGGGGAGCGTGGGTTACACGGTGCTGCTGATCCTCGGCGTGCGCTGGGCGCCGGCCGCCAGCGCGGGCGTGGTGGCGGGCACCTTGCCGGCGGTGGCCGCGCTGGTGGCGGTGGTCGCGCTGCGGGAGCGGCCGGGGCGGTATCTGGTGGGCAGCATCGTGCTGGCGACGGTGGGGGTGCTGGCGATCAGCTGGCCCGGGGGCGGTGCGGCGGCTGGATCGAGCTCCCCGGCGGCGCTGGCAGGCAACCTGCTGGTGCTGGGTGCGGTGATCTGCGAGGCGATGTTCATCCTGCTCAACAAGCGGCTGCGGGTTCCGGTGCGGCCGCTGGCGCTTTCTACGCTGATGACGGCGTTCGGGCTGTTGCTTTCGCTGGTTCCGGCTCTTTTCGAGCGGGCCTGGGAGCGGCCTTTGCCCGCCGAGGCGCTGGCCGGCGTCGCCTACTACGCGCTGGTGCCCACGGTACTGGGCTTCGTACTGTGGTTTGCCGGGTCTTCCCGGCTGAACGGGGCAGAGGCGGCGCTGTTCACGGCCGTCCTGCCGGTCTCGGCGCTGGTGCTGGCGGCGCTGTGGCTGGGCGAAAGCATCAGCGCGGCGCAGATCGGCGGGGCGGCCTGCGTGCTGGGCGCGGTGGGGCTGGCGTCGCTCGACGGGAGGCCTGCCCGTGCTTCCAAGGGGGGTAAAAGAGCCGGGCGGGGCGGTCGGGCTATAATCCCAAGGCTTTGCATGCCGCAAGGCGCACGGCGAGGGCAGTTCCAGTCCTGGCCGCAAGTCAAACATCCAGGAACAAGGAAATCAACATGATCGCAGCCTCCATCAAGGCCGAAGTTGTCAAGGACAACGCCCGCGCCGCCAACGACACCGGCAGCCCCGAAGTGCAAGTCGCACTGCTGACCGCCCGCATCAACGAGCTCACCCCCCACTTCAAGACGCACGCCAAGGACCACCACGGTCGTCGCGGCCTGCTGCGCATGGTGAGCCGCCGTCGCAAGCTCCTCGACTACCTCAAGTCCAAGGACGCCGATCGTTACACCGCGCTGATCGCCAAGCTGGGTCTGCGCAAGTAATCCAAATCGCATGAAAAAACGCCTGGGTTAGTCCGCTAGCTCAGGCGTTTTTTACTTCGCGATCCACTTTCGGAGTGCCCAAACAGAGCGAAGCTGTGTCATTCCAATGAAGTTCGCCCCGAGCTTCGCTGGAATGGCATCGTGTTCTGAGAAGCCTCCGTCACCTGCGGACTCCGTGTGGTTCGCTATCAAAACAGGAGCAAAACATGAGCCTCTTCAACAAAGTCACCAAGTCGTTCCAATGGGGCGGCAAGACCGTGGTCATGGAAACGGGCGAGATCGCCCGCCAGGCCAGCGGCGCCGTGCTCGTCGACATCGAGGGCACCGTCATCCTCGCAACCGTGGTCGCCTCCAAGTCGGCCAAGCCCGGCCAGGACTTCTTCCCGCTGACCGTCGACTACATCGAGAAGACCTATGCCGCGGGCAAGATCCCCGGCAGCTTCTTCAAGCGCGAAGCCAAGCCCAGCGAGCATGAAACGCTGACCAGCCGCCTGATCGACCGCCCGATCCGTCCGCTGTTCCCCGAAGGCTTCCTGAACGAAGTGCACGTGGTCGTGCACACGATCTCGCTGAACCCCGAAGTCGACGCCGACATCGCCGCCATGATCGGCGTGAGCGCCGCCCTGTCGATCTCCGGCGTGCCGTTCAACGGCCCGATCGGTGCCGCCCGCGTGGGCTACATCAACGGCCAGTACGTGCTGAACCCGGGCCAGACCGCCCGCAAGGATTCGCAAATGGACCTCGTCGTGGCCGGCACGCAAGCCGCCGTGCTGATGGTCGAGTCCGAAGCCCTGCAGCTCAGCGAAGAAGTCATGCTGGGTGGCGTGGTGTTCGGCCACGAGCAGGCCAACATCGCCATCGACGCGATCCATGAACTCGTGCGCGACGCCGGCAAGCCGGTGTGGGACTGGCAAGCGCCCGCCGAAGACGAAGCCTTCGTCGCCAAGGTCAAGGGCCTGGCCGAAGACAAGCTGCGCGCCGTCTACCAGATCCGCAGCAAGCAGGCCCGCACCCAGGCCCTGCGCGAAGCCAACGCCAGCGTGCTTGAGGCCCTGAAGGCCGAAGGCGCCGAATTCGACTCCGGCAAGGTCTCCGACCTGCTGTTCGCCATCGAATCGAAGATCGTGCGCAGCCAGATCCTGTCGGGCGAGCCGCGCATCGACGGCCGCGACACGCGCACCGTGCGTCCCATCGAAATCCGCAACTCGGTGCTGCCCCGCACCCACGGCTCGGCCCTGTTCACGCGCGGCGAGACGCAGGCGCTGGTCGTGACCACGCTGGGCACCGAGCGCGACGCACAGCGCATCGACGCGCTGGCCGGCGAGTACGAAGACCGCTTCCTGTTCCACTACAACATGCCTCCCTTCGCCACCGGTGAGGTGGGCCGCATGGGCTCCACCAAGCGCCGCGAAGTGGGCCACGGCCGCCTGGCCAAGCGCGCGCTGGTCGCCGTGCTGCCGAACAAGGAAGAGTTCCCGTACACGGTCCGCGTGGTGTCGGAGATCACCGAGTCGAACGGCTCGTCGTCGATGGCATCGGTGTGCGGCGGCTGCCTCTCGATGATGGACGCCGGCGTGCCCATGAAGGCGCACGTGGCCGGCATCGCCATGGGCCTGATCAAGGAAGACAACCGCTTCGCGGTGCTGACCGACATCCTGGGCGACGAGGATCACCTGGGCGACATGGACTTCAAGGTGGCCGGTACGACCAACGGCATCACCGCCTTGCAGATGGACATCAAGATCCAGGGCATCACCAAGGAAATCATGCAGGTCGCGCTGGCACAGGCCAAGGAAGCGCGCATGCACATCCTCGGCAAGATGCAGGAAGCGATGGGCGAGGCCAAGTCCGACGTGTCGCAGTTCGCACCGCGCCTGACCACGCTGAAGATCAACCCCGAGAAGATCCGCGACGTGATCGGCAAGGGCGGCGCGGTCATCCGCGGCCTGCAGGAAGAAACCGGCACGACGATCAACATCGACGAAGACGGCACCATCACCATCGCCTCGACCGATCCGGAAAAGGCCGAGATGGCCAAGAAGCGCATCGAGCAGATCACGGCCGAAGTCGAAATCGGCAAGGTCTACGAAGGCCCGGTCACCAAGATCCTGGACTTCGGTGCGCTCATCAACCTGCTGCCCGGCAAGGACGGCCTGCTGCACATCAGCCAGATCGCGCACGAACGCGTCGAGAAGGTGACCGACTACCTGAGCGAAGGCCAGATCGTGAAGGTCAAGGTCCTCGAGACCGACGACAAGGGCCGCGTCAAGCTGTCCATGAAGGCCCTGACCGAACGTCCGGCCGGCATGGAGTTCAGCGAGCGTCCCCCGCGCGAAGACCGTGGTGACCGCGGCGAGCGTCGTGAACGCGGCGATCGTGGCGACCGCGGTGATCGCGGCGAGCGTGGTGGTGACCGCGGCGGCGATCGCGGCGAACGCGCGCCTCGCTTCAACGAACAGCAGCAACAGCCGCGCAGCGAAGCGCCGGCCGGCGAGCAGCCGCAGCAGCAAGCTCCGCGCGAGCCTCAGGAGTAAGAAGGGCGCGAGGGTGGCGGCTGTGCATGCAGCCGCCATTGCTGCCTCTTCATCTTTTGAACGTCAAGCTGCGCCCCATCTGCGGGCGCTGGAGGCCGAAAGACCATGAAAGCCATTGAAATCACTTCGTACGGCGCCCCCGAGGTGCTGCGCGTCGCCGAGCGTCCCGACCCCGTCGCGGGCGCCGGCGAACTGCTGATCCGCGTTGCGGCGAGTGGCGTCAATCGCCCCGACGTGTTGCAGCGCAAGGGGCACTACCCGGTGCCGCCGGGCGCGTCCGATCTGCCGGGCCTCGAAGTGGCTGGCGAGATCGTGTCGGGCGATGCCGCGGCGCTGGCAGAGGCCGGATTCAAGGTCGGCGATCGCGTCTGCGCGCTGATTGCCGGCGGTGGCTATGCCGAGCTGTGCGTGGCGCCCGTGGCGCAATGCCTGCCAGTGCCCAAAGGGTGGAGCGATCTCGAAGCGGCTTCGCTGCCCGAGACCTTCTTCACCGTCTGGAGCAACGTGTTCGAACGCGGCCGCCTCCAGAAGGGTGAGACGCTGCTCATTCAGGGCGGCTCGAGCGGCATCGGCGTCACGGCGATCCAGATCGCCAAGGCGCTCGGCGCGACCGTGATCGTCACGGCCGGCAGCGACGACAAGTGTGAAGCCTGCCTCAAGCTCGGCGCCGACCACGCCATCAACTACCGCACCAGCGACTTCGTCGAAGAGGCGAAGAAGCTCACGGACGGCAAGGGCGTGGACGTGGTGCTCGACATGGTCGCCGGCGACTACGTGGCGCGCGAGGTCGAATGCCTGGCCGAAGATGGCCGTCTGGTCATCATCGCGGTGCAGGGCGGCGTGAAGAGCGAGATCAATGCGGGTCTCGTGCTGCGCAGGCGGCTCACGATCACCGGCTCGACGCTGCGTCCGCGGCCCGTGGCGTTCAAGGGCGCCATTGCCAGGGCGTTGCGCGAGAAGGTGTGGCCGCTGCTGGAAAGCGGCGCGATCAAGCCCGTGATCCACAGCACCTTTGCCGCGGCGGGTGAGCCAAGCGGCGCGGCCCAGGCTCATGCGCTGATGGAATCGAACCAGCACATCGGCAAGATCGTGCTGACATGGTGACGAGAAGAACGCGATGACAACGAAGAAGAAACTGATCGCCGGCAACTGGAAGATGAACGGCGGCCTGGCTGCCAACGAGGCGCTGGTGAAGGCCCTCCAGCAGGGCCTGGCCGCGAGCCCGGCCGCCTGCGACGTGGCGCTGTGCGCGCCCGCTCCGTATTTCGCGCAGCTGCAGTCGCTGCTGGCGGCTTCGCCGGCCTTGGCGCTCGGCGCGCAGGATGTCTCGGCGCACCCGCAAGGCGCGTTCACGGGCGAGCAATCGGCCGCGATGCTGAAGGACTTCGGCGTGCGCTATGCGATCGTCGGCCACTCCGAGCGTCGCCAGTACCACGGCGAGAGCGACGAAGCGGTTGCTGCCAAGACCGCGGCTGCGCTGGCCAACGGCATCACGCCGATCGTCTGTGTGGGCGAGACCCTTGCGCAGCGCGAAGCAGGGCAGACCGAAGAGGTGGTCAAGCGCCAGCTGGCTGCCGTCATTCACGTGAACGGCCATTGCATCAGCGAGATCGTGGTGGCTTATGAGCCTGTCTGGGCCATCGGCACAGGCAAGACGGCCACGCCGGAGCAGGCGCAGGCAGTGCACGCGGTGCTGCGCGCGCAACTGCATCACGCGGCGAGCGAACATGCCGCAGGCATCCGCATTCTTTATGGCGGCAGCATGAATGCGGCGAACGCCGCGGAACTGCTCGCGCAGGCCGACATCGACGGCGGCCTCATCGGCGGTGCGTCGCTCAAGGCGCCCGACTTTCTGCAGATCATTTCCGCCGCTGCGCGTTGAACGCGCAACGGTTTGCATCAAATTAGGAGTAAGAACGAATGAACGTGGTCCTCAACCTTCTGGTCGGCGTGCAGATGCTGGCAGCCCTCGCGATGATCGGCCTCATCCTGATCCAGCACGGCAAGGGCGCCGACATGGGCGCGGCCTTCGGCAGCGGCAGCGCCGGCAGCCTGTTCGGTGCCAGCGGCAGTGCCAACTTCCTGTCGCGCACCACGGCAGTGCTTGCCGCGGTGTTCTTCGCTTGCACGCTGCTGCTGGCCTACTTCAGCCATGCGCGTCCTGCTGGCGGCGGCAGTCTTCTGGAGCGTGCCGCAGTGGGTGCGCCTGCTGCGCCGGCCTCTGGTGCTGCGAACGAGATCCCCGGTGCGGCAGCTCCGAATGCGCCTGCTTCGGCTCCTGCAGCCCCTGTTTCGGGTGCGGGGCAGATTCCGGGCAAGTAATCAACTCGTTTTCATGAGTTGCCCGTGAGAAATGGCTCCATTTCAGGGTAAACTCTAAATCTGTTCGGAAAGCCAAATTCCTCTTGCAGGTACCTCATGCCATCCGAGCAGCAAAAACCGCGGTCGTGGTGAAATTGGTAGACACGCTATCTTGAGGGGGTAGTGGCGAAAGCTGTGCGAGTTCGAGTCTCGCCGACCGCACCAAATCTCATCGGCGGAAAGCCTCATCCAGAGGTTCTTCCTGCCGGTGGCAAGCGGTGAAAAACTCTCGATGAATCTCGACTCCTACCTCCCCGTCCTTTTGTTCATTCTGGTCGGAGTCGGCGTAGGCGTCGCCCCTCAGGTCATCGGATACATTCTCGGCCCCAACAGGCCCGACACCGCGAAGAACTCCCCGTACGAGTGTGGCTTTGAGGCCTTCGAGGATGCGCGCATGAAGTTCGACGTGCGCTATTACCTCGTCGCGATTCTCTTCATCCTGTTCGACCTCGAAATTGCATTCCTCTTTCCATGGGCTATTGCGCTCAAGGAAATCGGCGCTGTTGGCTTCTGGGCCATGATGATCTTTCTCGCCATCCTCGTCGTGGGCTTCGCCTACGAGTGGAAAAAGGGCGCGCTCGACTGGGAATGACAAGGAAGAAACACGATGGCCATTGAAGGCGTTCTCAAGGAAGGCTTCGTCACCACGACCTACGATTCGGTCGTCAACTGGGCGAAGACTGGTTCTCTCTGGCCGATGACCTTCGGCCTTGCATGCTGTGCGGTGGAGATGATGCACGCGGGCGCCGCGCGCTATGACATCGACCGCTTCGGCATGCTGTTCCGCCCCAGCCCGCGCCAGTCCGACCTGATGATCGTGGCCGGCACGCTGTGCAACAAGATGGCTCCAGCCCTGCGCAAGGTCTACGACCAGATGCCGGAGCCGCGCTGGGTTCTCTCCATGGGTTCGTGCGCGAATGGCGGTGGCTACTACCACTACAGCTATTCGGTCGTGCGCGGCTGCGACCGCATCGTGCCGGTCGATGTCTACGTTCCGGGTTGCCCGCCCACCGCCGAGGCCTTGCTCTACGGCGTGATCCAGTTGCAGCAGAAGATTCGCCGCACCAACACCATTGCCCGCGCCTGAGGGACCGCCGACGATGACTGACTTTGCAATTTCGCCGGAGGTGCTGCGCGCCACCGTCGCCGAGACGCTCGGCGCCAAGGCCAAGAGCGTGACCGTCGCCCTCGACGAGGTGAACGTGGTGGTCGGCGCTGCCGACTACCTCGAGGCTGCACTGCTGCTGCGCGATGCGCCCGGCTGCCGCTTCGAGCAGCTGATCGACCTCTGCGGCATGGACTACTCCGACTACCGTGACGGCGAATGGCAGGGCGGGCGCTATGGCGTCGTCTCCCATCTGCTGTCGGTGAGTCTCAACCAGCGCGTGCGCCTGACGGTGCTCGCATCGAGCGACGACTTCCCCGTGGTCGACTCGCTGCAGTCCGTGTGGAACTCCGCCACCTGGTTCGAGCGCGAAGCCTTCGACCTCTATGGCATCGTGTTCGAAGGCCACGACGACCTGCGCCGCCTTCTGACCGATTACGGCTTCATCGGCCACCCGTTCCGCAAGGACTTCCCGGTGTCGGGCCATGTCGAGATGCGCTACGACGAAGAGCAGAAGCGCGTGGTCTACCAGCCGGTTTCCATCGAGCCGCGCGAAATCACCCCGCGCGTGATCCGCGAAGACAACTACGGCGGCGGTTTGCACTGACTGATATGGCCGAAATCAAGAACTACACACTCAACTTCGGTCCCCAGCACCCGGCAGCGCACGGCGTGCTGCGCCTGGTGCTCGAGCTGGACGGCGAGGTCATCCAGCGCGCCGACCCCCACATCGGCCTGCTGCACCGCGCCACCGAGAAGCTTGCCGAAACGCGCACCTTCATCCAGTCGCTGCCGTACATGGACCGTCTCGACTACGTGTCGATGATGAGCAACGAGCATGCCTACTGCCTGGCCATCGAGCGGATGCTGGGCCTCGAGGTGCCGGAGCGCGCGCAATACATCCGCGTGATGTTCGCCGAGATCACCCGCCTGCTGAACCACCTGCTGTGGCTCGGCGCGCACGGCCTCGACTGCGGCGCGATGAACATGCTCATCTACTGCTTCCGCGAGCGCGAAGACCTGTTCGACATGTACGAGGCCGTTTCCGGCGCGCGCATGCACGCGGCGTACTTCCGTCCGGGCGGCGTGTACCGCGACCTGCCCGACGCGATGCCGCGCTACAAGGTCAGCAAGGTCAAGAACGCGAAGGCCATCGAGAAGCTCAACGAGAACCGCCAGGGGTCGCTGCTCGACTTCGTCGATGACTTCTGCAAGCGCTTCCCGAAGATGGTCGACGAGTACGAGACGCTGCTCACCGACAACCGCATCTGGAAGCAGCGCACCGTCGGCATCGGCGTGGTCTCGCCGGAGCGCGCGCTGAACCTCGGCTTCACCGGCCCCATGCTGCGCGGCTCGGGCATCGAATGGGACCTGCGCAAGAAGCAGCCCTACGACGTCTACGACCGCATGCAGTTCGACGTGCCCGTGGGCAAGACCGGCGACTGCTACGACCGCTACCTGGTCCGCGTCGAGGAGATGCGCCAGGCCAACCGGATCATCCAGCAGTGCTCGGCCTGGCTGCGCGCCAACCCCGGTCCTGTCATCACCGACAACCACAAGGTCGCCGCGCCCGCGCGCGAATCGATGAAGGCGAACATGGAGGAGCTGATCCACCATTTCAAGCTCTTCACCGAAGGCTTCCATGTGCCCGAAGGCCAGGCCTATGCCGCCGTCGAGCATCCGAAGGGCGAGTTCGGCATCTATCTCGTGAGCGACGGCGCCAACAAGCCGTACCGCCTGAAGATCCGCGCCCCTGGTTTCCCGCACCTAGCCGCCCTCGACGAAATGTCGCGCGGTCACATGATCGCCGACGCTGTCGCGGTGATCGGCACGATGGACATCGTGTTCGGCGAGATCGACAGGTGAGAAAGAGCGAATGACTTCCTCGACCCACCATGACACGGCGCCCTCGGCGCCTTCTGCCCCTCTGGAGCCTGCGATCCTCGAGCGCTTTGCGCGCGAGGTGGCGAAGTACCCCGAAGCGGGCAAGCAGTCGGCCGTGATGGCCTGCCTGTCCATCGTCCAGCAGAACGAGGGCTACGTCAGCCTGCAGCGCGAGCGCGAGATCGCCGAGTACCTCGGCATGGCGCCCATTGCCGTGCACGAGGTGACGACCTTCTACAACATGTACAACCAGCATCCGGTGGGCAAGTTCAAGCTCAACGTGTGCACCAACCTGCCTTGCCAGCTGCGCGACGGCGTCACGGCTCTCGTGCACCTCGAGAAGAAGCTCGGCATCAAGATGGGCGAGACCACGCCCGACGGCCTGTTCACCCTGCAGCAGAGCGAATGCCTGGGCGCCTGTGCCGATTCGCCCGTGATGCTGGTCAACGACCGCACGATGTGCAGCTTCATGAGCAACGAGAAGCTCGACCAGCTGGTCGACGGCCTGCGCAACGCCGCGCCGGCCACCAAGGGGGAGGCTTCCTGATGTCACCCGAACAAGTGCTCCAGCAGTTCCAGGCGACGGGCGTCCAGACCTGTTTCCATGACCGCCATATCGAGCCGCAGATCTATGCCGGCCTCGACGGCACCAACTGGCGCCTGGCCGACTACGAGGCGCGCGGCGGCTACCAGGCCCTGCGCAAGATCCTGACCGAGGGCCTCACGCCCGACCAGGTGATCGCCGAAGTGAAGGCCTCCGGCCTGCGCGGCCGCGGCGGCGCGGGCTTCCCGACCGGCCTGAAGTGGAGCTTCATGCCCCGCCAGTTCCCGGGCCAGAAGTATCTCGTCTGCAACTCCGACGAAGGCGAGCCGGGTACGTGCAAGGACCGCGACATCCTGCAGTTCAACCCGCACATCGTGATCGAGGGCATGGCCATCGCCGCTTACGCGATGGGCATCAGCGTGGGCTACAACTACATCCACGGCGAGATCTTCCAGACCTACGAGCGCTTCGAGGAAGCCCTTGAAGAGGCGCGTGCCGCCGGCTATCTCGGCGACAAGATCATGGGCAGCACGTACAACTTCCAGTTGCACGCGGCCCACGGCTTCGGCGCCTACATCTGCGGCGAGGAAACCGCGCTGCTCGAATCGCTGGAAGGCAAGAAGGGCCAGCCGCGCTTCAAGCCGCCGTTCCCCGCCAGCTTCGGCCTGTACGGCAAGCCCACCACCATCAACAACACCGAGACCTTCGCGGCGGTGCCCTGGATCATCCGCAACGGCGGCCAGGCCTACCTCGAGTGCGGCAAGCCGAACAACGGCGGCACCAAGATCTACTCGGTGAGCGGCGACGTCGAGTTGCCCGGCAATTACGAAGTCCCGATGGGCACCCCTTTCTCCAAGCTCCTGGAGCTGGCCGGCGGCGTCCGCAAGGGCCGCACGCTGAAGGCGGTGATTCCCGGCGGTTCGTCCGCTCCGGTGCTGCCCGCGTCGATCATGATGGAATGCACGATGGACTACGACTCCATCTCC
The DNA here is from genome assembly GCF_048302515.1 of Variovorax sp. 350MFTsu5.1. Taxonomy (NCBI): domain Bacteria; kingdom Pseudomonadati; phylum Pseudomonadota; class Betaproteobacteria; order Burkholderiales; family Comamonadaceae; genus Variovorax; species Variovorax sp. 350MFTsu5.1. The sequence continues at coordinate 2,585,824 of NZ_CP157620.1, forward strand.
AAGGCCGGCTCGATGCTGGGCTCGGGCGCCGTCATCGTGATGGACGACAGCCGTTCGATGGTCGAGTCGCTGCGCCGCCTGTCGTACTTCTACATGCACGAGTCCTGTGGCCAGTGCACGCCGTGCCGCGAAGGCACCGGCTGGCTCTACCGCGTGGTGGACCGCATCCACAATGGGCAGGGCAGGGCGTCCGACATGGACCTGCTGAACTCGGTGGCCGACAACATCCAGGGCCGCACGATCTGCGCCCTCGGCGACGCGGCGGCAATGCCGGTGCGCGCCATGATCAAGCACTTCCGCCATGAGTTCGAGGCCCTGATCCCGGGCTACGTACCGAAAGCGCCCGTCAAGGCCTGAGCGCGAGAAATACACATATGGTTGAAATCGAACTCGACGGCAAGAAGGTCGAAGTCGCCGAAGGCAGCATGGTCATGCACGCTGCCGACAAAGCCGGCACGTACATCCCGCACTTCTGCTATCACAAGAAACTGAGCATCGCGGCCAACTGCCGCATGTGCCTCGTGGACGTGGAGAAGGCGCCCAAGCCGATGCCGGCTTGCGCCACGCCCGTCACGCAGGGCATGATCGTTCGCACCAAGAGCGAGAAGGCCATCAAGGCGCAGCAGTCGGTCATGGAGTTCCTCCTGATCAACCACCCGCTGGATTGCCCGATCTGCGACCAGGGCGGCGAATGCCAGCTGCAGGACCTGGCCGTCGGCTATGGCGGTTCCTCTTCGCGCTACGAAGAGGAAAAGCGCGTCGTCTTCCACAAGGACGTCGGCCCGCTGATCAGCATGGAAGAGATGAGCCGCTGCATCCACTGCACGCGCTGCGTCCGCTTCGGCCAGGAAGTGGCCGGCGTGATGGAGCTCGGCATGTCGAACCGCGGCGAGCACTCCGAAATCGAAACCTTCGTGGGCGACTCGGTCGACTCCGAACTCTCGGGCAACATGATCGACATCTGCCCGGTCGGCGCGCTCACGAGCAAGCCCTTCCGCTACAGCGCCCGCACCTGGGAACTGTCGCGCCGCAAGTCGGTAAGCCCGCACGACTCCACCGGCGCCAACCTGATCGTCCAGGTCAAGAACAACCGCGTGATGCGCGTGGTGCCGCTCGAGAACGAAGACGTCAACGAATGCTGGATCGCCGACCGCGACCGCTTCTCGTACGAAGCGCTCAACGGCCCCGAGCGCCTGACGCAGCCCATGCTGAAGCAGGGCGGCCAATGGCAGCAGGTCGACTGGCAGACGGCACTCGAGTACGTCGCCAACGGCCTCAAGCAGATCAAGGCCGACCACGGCGCGCAGAGCATCGGTACGCTGGTCAGCCCGCACAGCACGCTCGAAGAGCTGCAGCTCGCCGCCATGCTCACGCGTGAGCTCGGCAGCGACAACATCGACTACCGCCTGCGCAATGCCGAATTCGCCGCCTTCGAAGGCGTGCGCTGGCTCGGCACTTCCATCGCGTCGCTCACGCAGCTGCAGCGCGCGCTCGTCGTGGGTTCGAACCTGCGCAAGGAGCACCCGCTGTTCGCGCAGCGCATCCGCCAGGCCGTGCGCAAGGGCGCCGCGCTGTCGGTGATCACTTCGGCCAGCCTGATGGCCGACCGCGACGCCTGGGCCATCAACGTGGCGCAGTCGACCATCGTCGATGCCGGCGAGTGGGTCGAGGCGCTGGCCGCGGTGGCTGCAGCCATCGGCGAAACCAGTGGCGCGGCCGCTCCTCTGGCTCCGAAGAACGCACCGGACGACGTCGCCAAGGCGATCGCTGCCTCGCTGCTGAGCGGCGATCGCAAGGCCATCCTGCTCGGCAATGCAGCCGCGCACCACGCACAGGCCAGCAGCCTGCTGGCGCTGGCCAACTGGATCGGCGCGCAGACCGGCGCCACCGTCGGTTACCTGACCGAGGCGGCCAACACCGTGGGCGCGCAGATCGTCGGCGCGTTCCCGAAGAACGGCGGCCTCGATGCCGGCCGCATGCTCGCCGCTGGCTCGGGCCTGAAGGCCGTGATGCTGCTGAACACCGAGCCGGTGTTCGACTCGGCAGCCGGCGCAGCCGCGGCCGATGTCATCGGCAATGCGCAAATGGTCGTCACGCTGAGCCCCTTCAAGGCAAACCTCGAATTCAGCGACGTGCTGCTTCCGATCGCCCCGTTCAGCGAAACGCCCGGCACCTTCGTCAACGCCGAGGGCCGCGTCCAGGGCTTCCACGCCGTGGTGAAGCCCCTGGGTGAGACCCGTCCGGCCTGGAAGGTGCTGCGGGTGCTGGCCAACCTGCTGGGCCTGCCCGGCTTCGCGTTCGAGTCGACCGCCGAAGTGCTGGCCACCGTGGGTGAGAAGGGCGCCGTGCCCGCGAATGCGCTGAGCAACGCCACGTCCGCCACTGCGGTCGCTGCCGACGGCGCGGCTGCTGCGCCCGTGGTCGCGAGCATCTACCAGCTGGATTCGATCGTGCGCCGCGCACCATCGCTGCAACTGACCGCCGACGCGCGCAACGCATCGGCCGGCTCCAACGTGACGGCTGGTGCCGAGGAGGCATTGGCATGATCGTCGACACCATTCACGGCTTCGGCCAGGGCCTGGTGGCCGCGGGCTGGTGGACCGGCGTGATCTGGCCGGTGATCTGGACGCTGATCAAGATCATCATCGTGGTCATCCCGCTGATGCTGGCCGTGGCGTACCTCACGCTGTGGGAACGCAAGGCCATCGGCTTCACGCAGATCCGCATCGGCCCGAACCGCATCGGACCGCTGGGCCTGCTCCAGCCGATCGCCGACGCGCTCAAGCTGATGACCAAGGAAATCATTCTTCCGACGGTCGCCAACAAGGGCCTGTTCCTGCTCGGCCCGATCATGACCATCATGCCGGCGCTCGCCGCATGGGCGGTGATTCCCTTCGGCCCCGACGTGGCGCTGGCCAACATCAACGCCGGCCTGCTGTTCGTGATGGCCATCACCTCGCTCGAGGTGTACGGCGTGATCATCGCCGGCTGGGCGTCGAACTCGAAGTACGCCTTCCTTGGCGCGCTGCGCGCCTCGGCACAGATGGTGAGCTACGAAATCGCGATGGGCTTCTGCTTCGTCGTGGTGCTGATGGTCACCGGCAGCCTGAACATGACCGAGATCGTCAACGTGCAGGGCAAGGGCATGTTCGCGGACATGGGTATCAGCGTCCTGTCGTGGAACTGGCTGCCGCTGCTGCCGATCTTCGTCGTCTACTTCATCTCGGGCCTCGCCGAAACCAACCGCCACCCCTTCGACGTGGTGGAAGGCGAATCCGAAATCGTGGCCGGCCACATGATCGAGTACTCGGGCATGAGCTTCGCGATGTTCTTCCTGGCCGAATACGCCAACATGTGGCTCGTCTCGATCCTGACCGTGGTGCTGTTCCTCGGCGGATGGCTGCCCCCGTTCGAGTTCCTGAGCTTCATTCCGGGCTGGATCTGGCTGGGCCTCAAGACCTTCTGCGTGGTCACCATGTTCCTGTGGGTGCGTTCGACGTTCCCGCGCTTCCGCTATGACCAGATCATGCGTCTGGGCTGGAAGATCTTCATTCCCGTCACGCTCGTGTGGCTGGTCGTGGTCGGTGGCTGGATGCAGACGCCGTTCAACATCTGGAAATAACAGGGAGCGCCAACATCATGTCTGCTGCGCACACCGCAACACCATCCGCGCCTTTCTCGCTCAAGGACTTCCTGAGCAGCTTCATGCTGTTCGAGCTGTTCAAGGGCCTGGCCATCACCGGCAAGTACGCCTTCGCCCGCAAGATCACGGTGCAGTTCCCCGAAGAGAAGACGCCGCTGTCGCCGCGCTTCCGCGGCCTGCACGCGCTGCGCCGCTACGAGAACGGCGAAGAGCGCTGCATCGCCTGCAAGCTCTGTGAAGCCGTCTGCCCGGCGCTGGCGATCACCATCGAATCGGACGTGCGCGACGACGGCTCGCGCCGCACGACGCGCTACGACATCGACCTGACCAAGTGCATCTTCTGCGGCTTCTGCGAAGAGAGCTGTCCGGTCGACTCGATCGTCGAGACGCACATCTTCGAATACCACGGCGAAAAGCGCGGCGACCTGTACTTCACCAAGGACATGCTGCTGGCCGTGGGCGACCGCTACGAGAAGGAAATCGCAGCGAACAAGGCGGCCGACGCCAAGTACCGCTGACCCGGTTCAGCCCGAAACCCGTACCAATTCGAATTCCAATGGACGTCAAGACCGGTCTGTTCTATCTGTTTGCCGTGGTGCTGCTGTTCGCAGCATTCCGCGTCATCACCGCCCGCAACCCCGTGTACGCCGCGCTGTACCTGGTTCTGGCCTTCTTCCAGGCATCGGCCATCTGGCTGCTGCTGCGCGCCGAGTTCCTCGCGATTTCGCTCGTGCTCGTGTATGTGGGCGCCGTGATGGTGCTGTTCCTGTTCGTGGTGATGATGCTGGACATCAACGTCGACAGCTTGCGGGAGGGCTTCTGGAAGCACTTCCCGCTGGCGGCGGGCGTAGGTGCGCTGATCGCGCTCGAGATGGCGGCGGTGCTCATGGGCGGCTTCCGCCTGGGCGAGGCACCCCGCGCCGCGGCCAATGCGGCAGCGGCCAACACCTCCAATACGCTCGAACTGGGCAAGCTGCTCTACTCCGAATATCTCTATCCGCTGGAAATCGCCGCGGTCATCCTGCTCGTGGCCATCGTGGCCGCCATCGCACTGACGCTGCGCACCCGCAAGGACAGCAAGTACGTCAACCCGGCCGACCAGGTTCGCGTGAAGGCACGCGACCGCGTGCGCATCGTGCAGATGCCGGCAACGCGTGCCGCGGAGCCTGTGGTCGAAGCTGCGGACGCTGCAAAGGAAAACAAGGCATGACGCTCACGCTCGGACACTTTCTTTCGCTCGGCGCGATGCTTTTCGCGCTGTCCGTGATCGGCATCTTCCTGAACCGCAAGAACCTGATCGTCCTGCTGATGGCCATCGAGCTGATGCTGCTGGCGGTCAACATGAACTTCGTGGCCTTCTCGCACTTCCTGGGCGACATGCATGGCCAGATCTTCGTGTTCTTCATCCTGACGGTGGCCGCGGCCGAGTCGGCGATCGGGCTGGCGCTGCTGGTCCTGCTGTTCCGTAACAGGTCGAACATCAACGTCGACGAACTCAACTCGCTCAAGGGTTGACAGCAACATGAGCGCAACCCTTTCCGCATCCACACTGCTGGCCGTTCCGCTGGCACCCCTGGTCGGCGCAGCCCTGGCCGGCGTGTTCGGCACGAAGTTCGGCGGCAATCACATCGGCCGCAAGGTCACGCATTCGCTGACCATTCTCGGCGTGCTGGTCGCCTTCATCATCTCGGCGATGACGCTCAAGAGCGTGATAGCCGACGGTGCCCGCTTCAACCAGACCATCTACGAATGGATGGTGGTCGGCGGCCTGAAGATGGAAGTCGGCTTCATGGTCGACGGCCTCACCGCCATGATGATGTGCGTCGTGACCTTCGTGTCGCTGATGGTCCACATCTACACCATCGGCTACATGGAAGAGGACGACGGCTACAACCGTTTCTTCGCGTACATCTCGCTGTTCACCTTCTCCATGCTGATGCTCGTCATGAGCAACAACATGCTCCAGCTGTTCTTCGGCTGGGAGGCGGTGGGCCTGGTGTCGTACCTGCTGATCGGCTTCTGGTTCAACAAGCCGACCGCGATCTTCGCGAACATGAAGGCCTTCCTGGTCAACCGCGTGGGCGACTTCGGCTTCATCCTCGGCATCGGCCTGATCGCGGCCTACGCCGGCACGCTGAACTACACCGAAGCCTTCGCCAAGGCGGGCACGCTGGCCGGCATCACCTTCCCGGGCACCGAGTGGATGCTCATCACGGTGATCTGCATCTGCCTGTTCATCGGCGCGATGGGCAAGAGCGCGCAGTTCCCGCTGCACGTGTGGCTGCCCGACTCGATGGAAGGCCCGACCCCCATCTCGGCGCTGATCCACGCGGCGACCATGGTGACGGCCGGCATCTTCATGGTGGCGCGCATGTCGCCGCTGTTCGAGCTGAGCGACACGGCCCTGAGCTTCATCCTCGTGATCGGCGCCATCACCGCGCTCTTCATGGGCTTCCTGGGCATCATCCAGAACGACATCAAGCGCGTGGTCGCGTACTCGACGCTCTCGCAGCTCGGCTACATGACGGTGGCGCTCGGTGCCTCGGCCTACTCGGTCGCGGTGTTCCACCTGATGACGCATGCTTTCTTCAAGGCGCTGCTGTTCCTCGGCGCCGGCTCGGTCATCATCGGCATGCACCACAACCAGGACATCCGCTGGATGGGCGGCGTGCGCAAGTACATGCCGATCACCTGGATCACCTCGCTGCTGGGTTCGCTGGCCCTGATCGGCACGCCGTTCTTCTCGGGCTTCTACTCGAAGGACAGCATCATCGAGGCTGTGCACGAAAGCCACCTGTGGGGCGCGAACTTCGCCTACTACGCGGTGCTGGCCGGCGTGTTCATCACCGCGTTCTACTCGTTCCGCATGTACTTCCTGGTCTTCCACGGCAAGGAACGCTACGACCAGAACCCCGATGCACACCATGACGACCATGGCCACGGTCATGACGATCACGGCCATGGCCACGACCACAAGCCGCACGAGTCGCCCTGGGTGGTCTGGCTGCCGCTGGTGCTGCTGGCGATTCCTTCGGTGGTGATCGGCTTCATGACGATCGAGCCGATGCTCTTCGGCGAGTTCTTCAAGAACGCGATCTTCGTGGACGCTTCCAAGCATCACGCGATGAAGGAGCTGGAAGAAGCCTTCCACGGTCCGGTGGCCATGGCCATGCACGGCCTGCAGACGGCGCCGTTCTGGCTGGCGCTGGCCGGCGTGGTCCTGTCCTGGTACATGTACATGATCAACCCGGCGCTGCCGGCGGCGATCAAGCGTGCCTTCGGCCCGATCTACCGCCTGCTCGAGAACAAGTACTACATGGACTGGTTCAACGAGAACGTCATCGCCCGCGCCACGCGCGCCCTGGGTACCGGCCTGTGGAAGGGCGGCGACCAGGCCCTGATCGACGGTGCCGTGGTGAACGGTTCGTGGAAGGTCGTGGGCCGTATCTCTGGTGTGGTGCGCTGGATGCAGTCGGGCTACATCTATCACTACGCCTTCGCGATGCTGCTCGGCGTCTTCATCCTGATGACGTACTTCGTCTGGTTCAAACGCTGAGCCTAGCGCTGGAGAAAAAGAAAAATGGGTTTGTTGAGCCTTGCCATCTGGGTGCCGATCGCATTCGGTGCCGTGCTGCTGGCGTTTGGCCGTGACGAGCACGCCAGGGGCGTGCGCTGGGTCGCGCTCGTCGGTTCCATCGTGAGCTTCCTGGTCACGGTGCCGCTGTTCACGCGCTTCCAGAACGGCACCGCCGCGATGCAGTTCGTCGAGAAGACGGGCTGGATCTCGCGCTTCAACGTCAACTACCACCTCGGAGTCGACGGCCTGTCGCTCTGGCTGGTGCTGCTGACGTCGTTCATCACGGTCATCGTGGTGATCTCGGCCTGGGAAGTGATCACCGAGCGCGTGAACCAGTACATGGGCGCGTTCCTGATCCTGTCGGGCCTCATGATCGGCGTGTTCGCCGCGCTCGACGGCGTGCTGTTCTACGTGTTCTTCGAAGCCACGCTGATCCCGATGTACCTGATCATCGGCATCTGGGGCGGCCCGAACAAGATCTACGCGGCGTTCAAGTTCTTCCTCTACACCTTGCTCGGCTCGCTGCTGATGCTGGTGGCGCTGATCTACCTGTACAACAAGTCGGGCGGCAGCTTCGACATCCTGTCGTGGCACAAGCTGCCGCTGGGATCGACCGCGCAGACCTTCCTGTTCTTCGCCTTCTTCGCGGCCTTCGCCGTGAAGGTTCCGATGTGGCCGGTGCACACCTGGCTGCCCGACGTGCACGTCGAGGCGCCGACCGGCGGCTCCGCCGTGCTGGCCGCGATCATGCTGAAGCTGGGTGCCTACGGTTTCCTGCGCTTCTCGATGCCGATCGCCCCCGACGCCTCGCACGAATGGGCCTGGCTCATGATCGCGCTGTCGCTGATCGCGGTGATCTACGTGGGCCTGGTCGCGCTGGTTCAGCAGGACATGAAGAAGCTGGTGGCCTATTCGTCGGTGGCCCACATGGGTTTCGTGACGCTCGGCTTCTTCATCTTCAATGAGCTGGGCGTGTCCGGCGGCATCGTGCAGATGATCGCCCACGGTTTCGTCTCGGGCGCCATGTTCCTGGGCATCGGCGTGCTGTACGACCGCGTGCACTCGCGCCAGATCGCCGACTACGGCGGCGTGGTGAACACCATGCCCAAGTTCGCCGCGTTCGCGCTGCTGTTTGCCATGGCCAACTGCGGCCTGCCGGGCACCGCCGGTTTCGTGGGCGAATGGATGGTGATCCTGGGCGCCGTGAAGGCCAACTTCTGGATCGGCCTGGGAGCAGCCACCGCGCTGATCTTCGGCGCCGCCTATACCCTCTGGATGTACAAGCGCGTGTATCTGGGCCCGGTCGGCAACGACCACGTGAAGGAACTCAGCGACATCAATTCGCGCGAATTCCTGATGCTGGCGCTGCTGGCCATCGCCGTGCTGTGGATGGGCCTGTTCCCGAAGCCGTTCACCGACGCGATGGACGCCTCCGTGACCGAGCTGCTGCGCCACGTGGCAGTCTCGAAGCTGCCCTCCTGATGCCACGCTGAAGAAGAGAACGAGATGATTGACAAACTCAGCTGGGTCACGATCTACCCCGAAATCGTGTTGCTGGTCATGGCCTGCATCATTGCGCTGGTCGACCTGTCGGACACGAGCCCGCGCCGCACCCGTACCTATGTCCTGACGCTGCTCACGCTGGCCGTGGTCGCAGTGCTGTCGGGTCTGCAGGCTTCCGAAGCCAAGACCATCTACGGCTTCGGCGGCATGGTCGTCAGCGACCCGATGGGCAACTGGCTCAAGTGCTTCGCCACCGTCGCCCTGATGATCACGCTGGTCTACGGCCGTCCCTACGCGGCCGATCGCGAGATGCTGCGCGGCGGCGAGATGTTCACCATCAGCATGTTCGCGCTGCTGGGCATGTTCGTGATGATCTCGGGCAGCAACTTCCTGCTGATCTACCTGGGCCTCGAACTGCTCACGCTGTCGAGCTACGCGCTGGTGGCGCTGCGCCGCGACAACGCGGTGGCCAGCGAAGCCGCCATGAAGTACTTCGTGCTCGGCGCCATGGCCAGCGGTTTCCTGCTCTACGGCCTGTCCATGATGTACGGCGCCACCGGTTCGCTCGACGTGAACGAGGTCTTCAAGACCATCGCAACCGGCAAGGTCAACCACCAGGTGCTGGTGTTCGGCCTCGTGTTCATCGTCGCCGGCCTGGCTTTCAAGGTGGGCGCAGCCCCGTTCCACATGTGGGTGCCCGACGTCTACCAGGGCGCTCCGACGGCGATCACGCTGCTGATCGGCGCGGCGCCCGAGCTGGCCGCCTTCGCGATCATCATCCGCCTGCTGGTCGACGCGCTGCAGCCGCTGGCCATCGACTGGCAGCAGATGCTCGCCGTGCTGGCCATCGCCTCGCTGCTGGTCGGCAACCTGGCCGCCATCGCGCAGAGCAACCTCAAGCGCATGCTGGCCTATTCGACGATCTCGCAGATGGGCTTCATGCTCCTCGGCCTGGTCGCCGGTTCGGACCAGCAGGGCACCTACAACGCCCAGTACGCCTACAGCGCCGCGATGTTCTACATCGTGACCTACGTGCTGACCACGCTCGCGAGCTTCGGCATCATCCTGCTGCTGGCGCGCGAAGGCTTCGAGAGCGAGGAAATCACCGACCTCGCCGGCCTGAACCAGCGCAGCCCGCTGTACGCCGGCGTGATGTCGATCGCGATGTTCTCGCTGGCCGGCCTGCCGCCGCTGGTCGGCTTCTACGCGAAGCTGGCCGTGCTGCAGGCGCTGATCGCCTCGGGCCACGCCATCTACATCGGCCTGGCCGTGTTCGCGGTGATGATGTCGCTGATCGGCGCCTTCTACTACCTGCGCGTGGTCAAGGTCATGTACTTCGATGCGCCCGTCACGGCCACCACCGTGTCGGCACCGCGCGACGTGCGTACCGTGCTGACGATCAACGGCGCGCTGATCCTGATCCTGGGCATCGTGCCCGGCGGCCTGATGACGCTGTGCTACGACGCCATCGTGGCGACGCTGGCCCACTGACGCGGCCGACCTAGGGTGTCGCAGACCGCGTCCGTCTGGGTCGTTCTCCTGGTGGCCCTCGTGGCCGCCAACCTGCCGTTCTTCAACGACCGCCTGTTCGGCGTCGTGCCTCTGGCGACTGCTCCCAAGTCGCTCGCGGTGCGCCTCGCCGAACTGGTGGTCTTGTACTTTCTGGCCGGCGGCGTCGGGCTGCTGTTCGAGCGCAGGGCAGGGCAGATCGCCGCGCAGGGCTGGGAGTTCTATGCGGTGACCGGCGCGCTGTTCATCGTGCTGGCCTTTCCGGGGTTCACCTGGCGCTACCTGATGAAGCACAGGCACTGAAGAGGACGAGCGACCGACCATGACCACCAAGCCGACCGACACCTCCACCGCCGATTCGCACCTGAAGGAAGAGCTCCAGAGCCGCGAGGAGCTGTTCAACGGCAAGTTCCTGAAGGCCCGGCGCGACACCATCCGCCTGCCCGATGGCCACAGCGCCACGCGCGAGTATGTGGTGCACCCGGGCGCCGTGGTGGTCATTCCGCTGCTTGACGACGGCCGCATCGTGCTGGAGCGGCAGTTCCGCTATCCGGTCGGCCACGTGATGATCGAGTTTCCCGCGGGCAAGCTCGATGCGGGCGAGGATCCGTTCGACTGCGGCCGGCGCGAGCTGATCGAGGAAACGGGCTACACCGCGCGCGAGTGGGCGTATGCGGGTGCCATGCACCTCGCGGTGGCGTATTCGACCGAGATCATCCACATCTACTTCGCGCGCGGTCTCTCGCTCGGCGAGCGGCAACTCGACCACGGCGAATTCCTCGACGTGTTCACGGCCACTCCCGACGAGCTGGCCGGCTGGTGTCGCGAAGGCAAGGTCACCGATGCCAAGACGCTGACCTGCACGCTCTGGCTGCAGAACGTCCTTTCGGGCGCATGGGCACTGGACTGGCAGGCTGCGCCCGCGCAGGGCAGCGCGGGATAATCCGCGCCATGAAGGTTCTCGATCTCCGCTGCACCCACGGCCACGGCTTCGAAGGCTGGTTTGCCTCGAGCGAGGATTTCGAGACCCAGCTGGCATCAGGCCTGGTCGAATGCCCGGTCTGCGGCGACACCGCCATCGTCAAGCTGCTGAGCGCGCCGCGCCTCAACCTGGGCAACGCCAGGGCGCCGAAGGAGGCTGCTGCGGTTGCTCCAGTCGCTGCTGCTTCCAACGCTCCCGCCGATCCCTCGCCCGAAGCCCGCTGGATGCGTGCAGTGCGCGAGGTGCTGGCGAAGACGGAGGACGTCGGCGAGCGCTTTGCCGACGAAGCCCGGAAGATGCATTACGGCGAGACCCCCGAGCGCGGCATCCGCGGGCAGGCCACGCCCGAGCAGACCGAGGCGCTGCTCGACGAGGGCATTCCGGTGATGGCGCTGCCGATTCCGGCGGCACTGAAAGAAACCCTGCAGTAACTGGCTGAGTAGCGCGGCCTGTTCAGGCCGTGAACTGGAGTGCGGCCAGCCGCGCATACACGCCGCCCTGCGCGACCAGCGCCGCGTGCGTTCCCTGCTCGACGATCCCGCCGTGGTCCAGCACCACGATGCGGTCGGCTTTCTGCACCGTCGCCAGGCGGTGGGCGATCACCAGCGTGGTCCGGTTCTCCATCGCCGATTCGAGCGCGGCCTGCACCATGCGTTCGCTCTCCGCGTCGAGCGCGCTCGTGGCTTCGTCGAGCAGCAGCAGCGGCGGGTTCTTCAGGATCGCGCGTGCGATCGCGATGCGCTGTCGCTGTCCGCCCGAAAGCCGCACGCCGCGCTCGCCGAGGAAGGTGTCGTAGCCCTCGGGCAGCGCCTGCAGGAAGTCGTGGGCGAAGGCGGCGCGCGCTGCGGCCTGCACTTCCTCGGCCGTCGCCTCGGGGTTGCCGTAGCGGATGTTCTCGAGGGCGCTGGCCGAGAAGATCACCGCGTCCTGCGGCACGAGGCCGATGCGGGTGCGCAACTCGGGCAGGGACAGCGAGGCCAGCGGTGCGCCATCGAGCAGCACGCGGCCCGTTTGCGGGTCGTAGTAGCGCAGGAGCAGCTGGAACACGGTGCTCTTGCCGGCGCCGCTGGATCCCACCAGTGCCACGGTCTCGCCGGGTGCGACATCGAGGCTGAAGTCGCGCAATGCCGGTGTGCCGGGGCGGGAAGGGTAGTGGAAGGTCACCGCGTCGAACCTGATCGCGCTGCCCGCTACGGGGACGGGCGCAGCCGCTGGATTCGCGGGAGACACGATGGCCGCGGGCGCGTGCAGCAGCTCCATCAGCCGTTCGGTCGCACCGGCCGCGCGCAGCAGGTCGCCGTAGACCTCGCCGAGCACGGCGGTCGCGCTGGCGAGGATGGCGACGTAGACAACCGTCTGGCCCAGGTGTCCGGCGGTGATATCGCCGCGCAGCACGGCCTGCGTGCCCTGGTAGAGGCCCCAGAGCAGCGCCGCGGAGGTCGCGATGATGATGAAAGCCACCAGCACCGATCGGGCCCGGGTGCGGCGCACGGCGGTGCGGAAGGCGTTCTCGGTCGAGCCGCTGAAGCGCGCGGCCTCGCGGCTCTCGGCCGTGTAGCTCTGAACCACCGGAATGGCATTCAACACTTCGGCGGCGATGGCGCTGGAATCGGCCACGCGGTCCTGGCTGGCGCGCGACAGCTTGCGCACGCGGCGGCCGAAAACCATGCTCGGCAACACCACCAGCACGAGGATGCCCAGCACCTGCACCATCACGTAGGGGTTGGTCCAGATCAGCACCGCCAGGGCGCCCACGCCCATCACCGCGTTGCGCAGGCCCATGCTCAGCGATGAGCCGACGACCGACTGCACCAGCGTGGTGTCGGCTGTCAGGCGCGACAGCACCTCGCCGGTCTGCGTGGTCTCGAAGAAGGCGGGGCTCTGCCTGAGCACATGGCCGTAGACGGCGTTGCGGATGTCGGCCGTCACGCGCTCGCCCAGCCAGCTCACCGTATAGAAGCGCGCCGCCGAGAACACGCCCAGCGCCACGGCCACGGCGAAGAGGGCGCCGAAATGCTCGCGCAGCGCCATGGTCTGGGCGCCCTTGTCGGAGCTGATGAGGCCGTTGTCGATCAGGCTGCGCAAGGCGATAGGAAAAGCCAGCGTCGTTACCGCCGCCATCACCAGGAAGACGCCCGCCAGCACGATCTGCACACGGTACGGACGAAGAAAAGGGCTCAGGCCCGAGAGCGATCGGGGCGAGCCCTTGGCCATGGAAGACGTTGGGGAGGAAGCCATGCGCCAATTCTACCGATCCCTTGCCTCTACAAAGGTAGCCTTGACAATAATTGCCGAGGCAACTAATATTGCGGCCATGAGCGATGCCAACACCCCTCGGAACCCGCCGGCTTCCACCGGCGAGGAGCGTCGTGAGCCCGTCGCCTTCTACAGCCCGGAAACCTACCGCGCCGAGGAGAGCATCGGCTACCTCATGCGCCGCATCGTCACGGCGGTCGGCCAGTCGGTCGAAACCCGCATGTGCGAGCCGGGCAGCCCCACCTATCCGCAGTGGGTGCCTCTCTACAAGCTGCACGTCGGCGCGGCCACCACGGTGGCCGAACTGGCCAGGGCCTGCGAGCTCGACACCGGCGCCATGACGCGCCTGCTCGACCGCCTCGAGGCCAAGGGCCTGTGCCGCCGGGTGCGCTCGCTCGAAGACCGGCGCGTGGTCAACATCGAGCTCACCGACGAAGGCCGCGCGGCCGCCAAGGAAGTGCCGCACGTGCTCAGCAGGGTGCAGAACGAGCACCTCGCAGGCTTCACCACCGAGGAATGGGAACAGCTCAAAGGCTATCTGCGCCGCATCCTCGACAACGCCCAGGCCCTCGCGGCCCGTGGAGATAAAAATGACTGACTCCCTCGCCGTGCGCGCCATGCGCCGCACTCCCGTCGTGGCCGCCGCGCTGCTGGTGGTTGCACTCGCCGGCTGCGCCGACATGGCCGGAATCGGCTCGCAGGCAAAGCTGCGCGACGCCTCGTCGCTGGGCATCGCGCCCGACAGTGCCGCGGTGCCGGTGTCCCGCCTCGACAGCCAGTGGTGGCTCGCCTTCGGCGACTCGCAGCTCAACTCGCTCATCGACCAAGCCGTGGCCGGCAACCCCAACCTGCAGGTCGCGCAGGCCCGCCTCGCGCGCGCGCAGGCATCGGCCGACATCGCCGGCGCCGCGCTCAAGCCGCAGGTCAAGGGCGAGCTCGACCTGAACCGCCAGAAGTTCAACACCAACTACATCTACCCGGCGCCGCTGGGCGGCTCCACCCAGAACATCGGCCTGCTGCAGCTGGGCGCGAGCTGGGAGCTCGACTTCTTCGGCAAGAACCGCACCGCGCTGGACACCGCCATCGGCGCCGCAAATGCAGCCGCGGCCGATGCCGACGCGGCCCGCGTGCTGCTCGCGAGCAACGTGGCGCGCAGCTACTTCCAGTGGGCGCGCCTGAACGATCAGCTCACCGTTGCCAGGCGCACGCTGGCGCAGCGCGATGAAACGCTGAAGCTGGTGCGCGACCGCGTTTCCGCCGGCCTCGACACCCGCCTCGAACTGCGCCAGAGCGAAGGCGGCCTGCCTGAAGCCCGCCAGCAGATCGAAGCGCTCAACGAGCAGATCGCGCTGCAGCAGCACGCGCTCGACGCGCTCGTGGGCCAGCCGAACGTCACCGCCTCGCTCAAGCCGCCGGTGCTCGATGGCGTGAAGCCGATGGCGCTGCAGGCGAACATCCCGGCCGACCTGCTCGGCCGCCGCGCCGACATCGCCGCCGCGCGCTGGCGCGTCGAAGCTGCCACCAGCGACGTGGCCAACGCCAGGACGCTCTTCTATCCCAACGTGAACCTCACGGCCTTCGTCGGCTTCCAGAGCCTGGGCTTCGGCAAGCTGCTGAAGTCGGGCAGCGAGCAGTGGGGCGTGGGCCCGGCCATCAGCCTGCCGATCTTCGAGGGCGGCAAGCTGCGCGCCAACCTGCGCGGCAAGTCGGCCGACCTCGATGCGGCCGTCGAGAGCTACAACGCCACCGTGATCGACGCGGTGCGCGACGCGGCCGACCAGGTCACGAGTGCCCAGTCGATCACCCGACAGCAGGCCGAACAGCGCGCCGCGCAGACCGCGGCCGAAGGTGCCTACGACATCGCCGTGCAGCGCTACCGCGCGGGCCTCGGCAACTACCTCAACGTGCTGACGGCCGAAACGGCAGTGCTGGCCCAGCGCCGGCTCGCGGTCGACCTCGCGGCCCGCGCGCTCGACACCCAGGTGGGCCTGGCGCGCGCGCTCGGCGGCGGCTGGCAGCCGCCGACCACCGCCACGGCATCGGCATCGGCTCCCTCGGCCCCGCTGAACTGATCGGCACAGCGCAGATCCAGCCCGGCCCGACTCCTTCGTCTTCGGAAAGAACTTCATCATGAGCGACAACAACACTCCGACGCCCGCTGCAGCCGCAGCTTCCGCAGCCCCCGAGGCGCCCGCCGGGAACGGCAAGCGCCGCCGCGCACTCACCGCGCTCGCAGCGGTGGTCATCGTCGCCGGCGGCGGCTGGGGCCTCTACGAATGGCTGGTGGCCAGCCACTACGAGGACACCGACAACGCCTACGTCTCGGGCAACGTCATCCAGATCACGCCGCAGATCGGCGGCACGGTGATGGCCATCAACGCCGACGACACCGACTTCGTGAAGGCCGGCCAGCCGCTGGTGCAACTCGACCCGGCCGACGCCAAGGTGGCGCTCGAGCAGGCCGAGGCCGCGCTCGCGCAGGCGGTGCGCCAGGTGCGCACGCTGTACGCCAACAACGGCTCGCTGGCCGCGCAGGTCACGCTGCGCCAGGCCGACATCGTCAAGGCGCAGAGCGACATCGCCAAGGCCCAGGACGACCTGCAGCGCCGTCGCGCGCTGTCGGGCAACGGTGCCGTGTCGAAGGAAGAACTCAACCATGCCGAGACGCAGCTCGACACCGCCAAGAGCCAGCTCGCCGCCGCGCAGGCAGGCGTCGTGGCCGCGAAGGAAGCGCTGGTCAGCAACCAGTCGCTGACCGAAGGCACCAGCGTGGCCCAGCACCCGAGCGTGCTGGCCGCCGCCGCCAAGGTGCGCGAGGCCTACCTCGCCACACAGCGCGTGGCCATGCCCGCGCCGGTCGACGGCTACGTCGCCAAGCGCACCGTGCAGCTAGGCCAGCGGGTGGCGGCCGGTACGCCGATGATGTCCATCGTGCCGCTCAACCAGCTGTGGGTCGACGCCAACTTCAAGGAAGTGCAGCTGCGCAATATCCGCATCGACCAGCCCGTGAAGCTCACCGCCGACGTGTACGGCAAGAAGGTCGAGTACACCGGCAAGGTCGCGGGACTGGGCGTGGGCACCGGCAGCGCGTTCGCGCTGCTGCCCGCGCAGAACGCCACCGGCAACTGGATCAAGGTGGTGCAGCGCGTGCCCGTTCGCATCGCGCTCGACCCCGAGCAGCTCAAGGCCAACCCGCTGCGCATCGGCCTGTCGATGGACGCCGAGGTCGACATCTCGCAGAAGGGCGGCAAGATGCTCGCCGATGCGCCGCGTGCCACCGCGCTGGCGCAGACCGCGGTCTACAGCCAGCTCGACCGCGGTGCCGATGCCGAAGTGGAGCGCATCGTCGCCGCCAACATCGGCGGCAAGGGCGGCGCCACGGCTGCGGCACCCGCCAAGGCGCCAGCCGCGCCTGCCGGCAACACTTCCGTGGCCGTGCAGGGCCAGCCGGGCTGATCGCGCCAGCGTTCGTCCGGACCTTTCTTCCGTCCAGGTAAACAGCCCGCCCCATGGCCACCGCTGCTCCTGCATACGTTGCGCATCCGCCGCTCGAGGGCGCAGCCCGCGTCTGGGGCACGGTCGCGCTTTCTGCGGCAACCTTCATGAACGTGCTCGATTCGTCGATCGCGAACGTGTCGCTGCCTGCCATCTCGGGCGACCTGGGCGTGAGCACCACGCAGGGCACCTGGGTCATCACCAGCTTCGCGGTGGCCAACGCCATCGCGGTGCCGCTCACCGGCTTCATGACGCAGCGCTTCGGACAGGTGCGCCTGTTCATGGCCAGCGTGATCCTGTTCATGATCAGCTCGCTGCTGTGCGGCCTCGCGCCGAACATGACGACGCTGATCGCCTTCCGCGCGCTGCAGGGCTTCGTGGCGGGGCCGATGATCCCGCTGTCGCAGGCGCTGCTGCTGTCGAGCTATCCGCGCGCCAAGGCGGGCCTGGCGATGGCGATGTGGTCCATGACCACGCTGGTCGCGCCGGTGATGGGACCGCTGCTGGGCGGCTGGATCACCGACAACATCTCGTGGCCGTGGATCTTCTACATCAACATCCCGGTGGGCATCGTCGCTGCCGCCATCACCTGGGCGCTCTACCACAAGCGCGAGAGCGCCACGCACAAGGTGCCCATCGACGCCATCGGCCTCGCGCTGCTGGTGCTGTGGGTGGGCTCGCTGCAGCTCATGCTCGACAAGGGCAAGGAGCTCGACTGGTTCCACTCCGCGCAAATCGTCACGCTGGCGGTGGTGTCCGTGGTCGGCTTCGCCTTCTTCCTGGTCTGGGAGCTGACCGACAAGCACCCGGTAGTCGACCTGTCGCTCTTCAAGCGCCGCAACTTCTGGTCGGGCGCGGTGGCGACGGCGGTGGCCTACGGCCTCTTCTTCGGCAATGTGGTGCTGCTGCCGCTGTGGCTGCAGCAGTGGATGGGCTACACCGCCACGCAGGCGGGGATGATCATGGCGCCCGTGGGGCTGCTGGCGATCTTCTTCTCGCCGGTGGTGGGCCTCACGGTGGCCAAGATCGACCCGCGCCGCTACGCGACCTTCTCGTTCCTCGTGTTCGCGCTGGTGCTGTGGATGCGCTCGAACTTCAACACGCAGGCCGACTTCGTGACGATCATCATCCCGACGATCATCCAGGGCATCGCGATGGCGTTCTTCTTCATCCCGCTGGTGACGATCACGCTGTCGGGCCTCACGCCCGACCGCATCCCGGCCGCCTCGGGCCTGTCGAACTTCCTGCGGATCACCGCGGGCGCGATGGGCACGTCCATCACGACCACGCTCTGGGACAACCGCGCGACGCTGCACCACGCCCAGCTGGCCGAGACGATCAACCAGGGCAACAACGCGGCCACCAGCGCGATGGCCGGGCTGAACGCCAACGGCTTCGGCACCGACCAGGTGATGGGGCAGATCAATCGCCTCGTTGACCAGCAGTCATACATGCTGGCGACCAACGATATCTTCTATGCGTCGGCGATCCTGTTCCTGCTGCTGATTCCGCTCGTGTGGCTGGCAAGGCCGCAGAAGGGCGGAGCAGGCGGCGACGCCGCGGCCGGCGCGCACTGACCGCGCCAGACCCCCTCGCAACCCCCAGCCTCCGCAAGGAGCCTGGAGGTTCTTCTTTTTCGTTGCCGCTTCTACCTGCCCAACGCGCGCAGCACGTCGTGGCAAGCGCCCATGGTGTGATAGTCGGTCTTGCCTGCCGGACTCTTCTCGTCGCCGATCTTCCCGTTCGTCGGCGTGAGGATGCGATACCAGGCGCCGTGCCTGTGGTCGACGAAGTGCTCCCAGCTGTAGGCCCAGATGCTGTCGTACCAGTCCCAGTAGCCTGTTTCGCCGGTGCGCACCGCGAGCAGGGCGGCGGCCGCGAAGCTCTCGGCCTGCACCCAGAAGTACTTGTCGCCGTCGCACACCTTGCCGTCGGGGCCGAAGCCGTAGACCAGCCCGCCGTTGTCGGCGTCCCAGCTGCGGAACATGGCGGTGTCGAAGAAGTGGCGCGCGCGCGGCACGATCCAGCCGGCCTCGCGGTCTTCGGTGGCGAGGTGGCCTTCGAGCTGCAGCAGCAGCTTGGCCCATTCGGTCAGGTGGCCGGTCTGGAAGCCCCAGGGCTTGAAGATGTCGGTCTTGTTGCCGCGGTTGTAGTCCCAGTCGACCGACCAGTCCTCGCGGTAGTGCTCCCACACCAGCCCGTCGGCCAGAGAGGCCAGCCGGCCGGTCACCGATTCGGCCACCGCCAGCGCACGCTCGAGGTAGCGCGCCTCCTGCGTGGCCTCGAAGGCGGCCATCAGCGCCTCGCAGGCGTGCATGTTGGCGTTCTGCCCCCGGTAGGCACCGACGCGCCAGTCGGTCGTGGCCTCGTCGGCATAAAGCTGGTGCCGCGGCTCCCAGAAATGCGCGTCCATCAGCCGCCAGGTGTGATCCAGCCCCGGGTACGCCTCCTCGATGCCGGCCATGAGCGCATGCGCCTGCGCGAGCAGCACGAAGTCCAGGCCGTAGCAGCGGTTGGTGGCGTCCTGCACGGTGGCGCGCTGCTCGTGCCAGTCGAGCTGCCATGCATAGCCGCCGTCCTGCTGCCTGTGGGCATGTTCGATGAACGCGAGGCCGTGTCGCGCGGCCGCAAGGTCGGCAGGCTTGCCGAAGCGCCGGTAGGCCGTCGCGTGGTTGAACACGAAGCGCGTGCTGCTCACCAGGTGGCGCGTGCGCCGGTCGTACACCGTGCCGTCGTCCCTGAAGAAATGGAAGAAGCCGCCGGTGGCGTCGAGATTGCGCGTCTCGTAGAAGGCCAGCGTGTGCAGGATGTGGTCGGTCAGGAAGTCCGGAGAGCGGAAGTCGGGCATGTGCAGCGATGTCGTTGGTTCCATGGTCGCGGTCATGCCCGGCGCTTGCCGGTGCGGCCTTCGACGTGATGAGTCCCGGTCAGTTTAGGTTGGCACCCGCGAGACGGCGTGCCGTGATTTCCCCGACGGAAGTCGGCGCTGCCGGCGCAACATGCGTGCGATCTTTGCCGTGCTCCGGATTCCGCTTTGTCGTCGAGATGACAGTCATGGCGAACAAGCCCGCGGAGCCGTGAAATGGTTGCACTGCAGCATAGGCATTTGCCCCAGTATGCAAGCCGGAGGCACCCACGAACAATCGGTCCGCGCTCGATGGTTGGCGCATTGAGATGGACCGCATGACCCACATTCTTCACACGAACCCGGGCGACTTCGCGAGATGAGCGACGTCATCCTCGAAACACGCCAGCTCACCAAGGAATTCAAGGGGTTCACCGCGGTCAGCAAGGTCAACCTGTCCGTGGTGCGCGGCTCCATCCACGCGCTCATCGGCCCGAACGGCGCTGGCAAGACGACCTGCTTCAACCTGCTGACCAAGTTCCTCGAGCCCACCACCGGCACGATCCTCTTCAACGGCCAGGACATCACGCGCGAGCGCCCCGCGCAGATCGCGCGCCGCGGCATCATCCGCTCGTTCCAGATCTCGGCCGTGTTCCCGCACCTCACATTGCTGGAGAACGTGCGCCTGGGCCTGCAGCGCCGTCTCGGCACCTCGTACCACTTCTGGAAGAGCGAGAAGTCGCTCAAGCCGCTGGATGCCAGGGCCCGCGAGCTGCTGGCCGAAGTCGGCCTCGAAGAGCTCGCCGACGAACAGACCGTGAACCTGCCCTACGGCCGCAAGCGCGCGCTGGAGATCGCCACCACGCTGGCCATGGAGCCCGAACTGATGCTGCTGGACGAGCCCACGCAGGGCATGGGCCACGAAGACGTGCACCGCGTTGCCGAACTCATCAAGCGCGTGTCGGCCGGCCGCACCATCCTCATGGTGGAGCACAACATGAGCGTGGTCTCGACCATCGCCGACACCATCACGGTGCTGCAGCGCGGCGCTGTGCTGGCCGAAGGTCCGTATGCCGTGGTCTCGAAGAACCCGCAGGTCATGGAGGCCTACATGGGCACCACCGAAGGCCAGTTGCAGGGAGCCCACTGACATGACGGCTGCACTCGAAATCAAAGGCCTGCAAGCCTGGTACGGCGAATCGCATGTGCTGCACGGCGTCGACATGGTCGTGCAGCCGGGCGAGGTCGTCACGCTGCTGGGCCGCAACGGCGCGGGCCGCACCACCACGCTGCGCGCCATCATGGGCCTGACGGGCGCACGCAAGGGTAGCATCGAGGTCAACGGCCGCGAGACCGTCGGCATGCCCACGCACCGCATCGCGCATCTCGGCGTGGGCTATTGCCCGGAAGAGCGCGGCATCTTCGCCAGCCTCTCGTGCGAGGAAAACCTGATGCTGCCGCCCGAGCTGAAGGGGGCAGGGCAGGGCATGTCGGTCGAAGAGATCTACGCCATGTTCCCCAACCTCGCAGAGCGTCGCCACAGCCAGGGCACTCGCCTGTCCGGCGGCGAGCAGCAGATGCTGGCCGTGGCCCGCATCCTGCGCACCGGTGCCAGGCTGCTGCTGCTCGACGAGATTTCCGAAGGCCTCGCGCCGGTCATCGTGCAGGCGCTGGCGCGCATGATCACCACGCTGCGCGCCAAGGGCTACACCATCGTGATGGTGGAGCAGAACTTCCGCTTCGCCGCGCCGCTGGCCGACCGCTTCTACGTGATGGAGCACGGCCGCATCGTCGAGAAGTTCGGCGCCGCCGAGCTCGAAGCCAAGATGCCCGTGCTCACCGAACTGCTGGGCGTCTAAAACACATCGAGTCCACAAGACCTGTCCTTCCATCCCACAAAGATTTCTCCAGGAGACAACAGCATGAACAAGAAACTCGGCCTCATCGCAACCGCAATCGGCATCCTCGCCATGAGTGCAGGCGCCGCGCAGGCGCAGGAAAAAGTGAAGATCGGCTTCGTCACCGACCTGTCGAGCCTTTACGCCGACCTCGAAGGCAAGGGCGGCGCCACCGCCATCCAGATGGCCATCGACGACTTCGGCGGCAAGGTGCTGGGCCAGCCCATCGAACTGCTGACCGCCGACCACCAGAACAAGGCCGACATCGCCGCCTCCAAGGCCCGCGAGTGGATCGACACCGCCGGCGTGACCATGGTCTTCGGCGGCACCAATTCGGGCGTGGCGCTGGCCACCGCGAAGGTGGCCGAAGAAAAGAAGCGCGTGTACTTCAACAACGGCGCCGGCAGCTCGGTGCTCACCAACGAGCAGTGCAGCCCGTACACCATTCACTATGCCTACGACACCGTGGCCCTGGCCAAGGGCACCGGCGCCGCGGTGGTCGACCGCGGCGGCAAGAGCTGGTTCTTCCTGACGGCCGACTACGCCTTCGGCCACGCGCTCGAAGCCGACACCACCAAGGTCGTGAAGGAGAAGGGCGGCACCGTGGTGGGCGCCGTGCGCCATCCGCTGAACGCGTCGGACTTCTCCTCGTTCCTGCTGCAGGCGCAGAACTCCAAGGCGCAGATCCTGGGCCTGGCCAACGCGGGCGGCGACACCATCAACTCGATCAAGGCCGCCAAGGAGTTCGGCATCAACAAGACGATGAAGACCGCCGGCCTGCTGGTCTTCCTGAGCGACATCCACAGCCTGGGCCTGAAGAACACCGAAGGCCTGCTGCACACCACCAGCTGGTACTGGGACCTGAACGACGAGTCGCGCAAGTTCGCCAACCGCTTCTTCGAGAAGACCAAGCGCATGCCCACCGACGTGCAGGCCGCCGACTACTCGGCCACCATGACCTACCTGAAGGCCGTGGCCGCCGCCAAGACCACCGACTCCGACAAGGTGATGGCGCAGCTCAAGAGCATGAAGATCGACGACTTCTACGGCAAGGGCCAGATCCGCGCCGACGGCAGCTTCATCCACGACATGTACCTGGTGGAAGTGAAGTCGCCCGCCGAGTCGAAGAAGCCCTGGGACTACCTGAAGGTGCTGAAGACGCTGCCGGGCGACCAGGTCTTCACGACCAAGGCCGAGACCAAGTGCGCGGCCTGGAAGTGATCGCCTGACGCGGCAGCCCGGGTTCTCCTTCTCCTTTCTCTTCCCTCTTTCCTTCCACCGAAGTCATCACGAGGATCAAGCCATGAAACGCACGCTCATCGCCTCCGCCTGCCTTGCCGCCACCTGCCTCGTGGCGGTGGGGGCCGCTCAGGCGCAGGACAAGGTCAAGATCGGCTTCATCACCGACATGTCGAGCCTGTACGCGGACGTGGAGGGCAAGAACGGGGCGCTGGCGATCCAGATGGCCATCGACGACTTCGGCGGCAAGGTCAACGGCATGCCCATCGAGCTGCTGCAGGCTGACCACCAGAACAAGGCCGACATCGCCGCCTCCAAGGCGCGAGAGTGGATCGACACGCAGGGCCTGACCATGCTGTTCGGCGGCACCAGCTCGGGCACCGGCCTGGCCATGGCCAAGGTGGCGCAGGAGAAGAAGCGCGTGTTCATCGTGAACGGCGCGGGCAGCTCGGCGCTCACCAACGAGCAGTGCAGCCCCTACACCGTGCACTACGCCTACGACACCGTCGCGCTGGCCAAGGGCACGGGCAGCGCCGTCATCGCGCGAGGCGACAAGAGCTGGTACTTCCTGACGGCCGACTACGCCTTCGGCCAGGCCCTCGAAGCCGACGCGACCAAGGTCGTGAAGGAGAAGGGCGGCACGGTGCTCGGCAGCGTGAAGCATCCGCTGAACACCTCCGACTTCTCCTCGTTCCTGCTGCAGGCGCAGAACTCCAAGGCGCAGGTGCTGGCGCTCGCGAATGCGGGCGGCGACACGCAGAACGCCATCAAGGCGGCGCGGGAATTCGGCATCACCAAGAGCATGAAGATGGTCGGCCTGCTGGTCTTCGTGACCGACGTGCACAGCCTGGGCCTGAAGAACACCGAGGGCCTGCTGCTGACCACCAGCTGGGACTGGAACCTCGACGACAAGACGCGCGCCTTCGGCAAGCGCTTCTTCGAGAAGACCAAGCGCATGCCCACCGACATCCAGGCCGCCGACTACTCGGCCACTATGACCTACCTGAAGGCCGTGCAGGCCGCCAAGACGGTCGATGCCGACAAGGTGATGGAAACGCTCAAGTCCACCCCCATCGACGACTTCTATGCCAAGGGCAGCATCCGCGCGGACGGCCGCTTCGTGCACGACATGTACCTGGTGCAGGTGAAGTCGCCGGCCGAGTCGAAGCAGCCGTGGGACTACTACAAGGTGGTCCAGAAGCTCAAGGGCGAAGAGGTCTTCACGACCAAGGCCGAGAGCAAGTGCGCGTTATGGAAGTAACCCCCCAGGCTGCGCGCACTGCGTGTCGCTTCGCCAACCCCCCTTTGCAAGGGGGGCGGGCCGGCCGCTTCGGGCGGCCGTGCGCGGCGGCCCCCGCGAAAAAGAAGAAACGGCCTGTGGTGTCCTGAACTTTCTATGAACATTTCCCTTCCCGCCCTGTTGAGCCAGCTCCTGCTTGGGCTGGTCAACGGTTCCTTCTACGCCATCCTGAGCCTCGGGCTGGCGGTGATCTTCGGCCTGCTCAACGTCATCAACTTCGCGCACGGCGCGCTGTTCATGCTCGGCGCCGTCCTGACGTGGATGGCCATGGAGTATTTCGGCATCAACTACTGGGTGATGCTGATTGCCGCGCCGGTCGTCATCGGCATCTTCGGCGTGCTCATCGAGCGGCTGCTGCTGCGCTGGATCTACAAGCTCGACCACCTCTACGGCCTGCTGCTCACGCTGGGCCTCACGCTGCTGATCGAGGGCGTGTTCCGTTCGATCTACGGCGTCTCAGGCCTGCCCTACGACGCGCCCGACGCGCTGTCGAGCGCCACCGACCTCGGCTTCATGGTGCTGCCCAACTACCGCGCATGGGTGGTGGTGGCGTCGCTGGTGGTGTGCTTCGCCACCTGGTACGTGATCGAGAAGACCCGCATCGGCGCCTACCTGCGCGCCGGCACCGAGAATCCGCGCCTGGTGGAGGCCTTCGGCGTCAACGTGCCGCTGATGATCACGCTGACCTACGCCTTCGGCTGTGCGCTCGCCGCCTTCGCCGGCGTGCTCGCCGCGCCCGTCATCCAGGTGTCGCCGCTGATGGGGCAGAACCTCATCATCGTGGTGTTCGCCGTGGTCGTGATCGGCGGCATGGGCTCGATCATGGGCGCGATCCTCACCGGCCTCGGGCTCGGCGTGATCGAGGGGCTCACCAAGGTTTTCTATCCGGAGGCATCCTCCACCGTCGTGTTCGTGATCATGGTCATCGTGCTGCTCATCCGTCCGGCCGGCCTGTTCGGCAAAGAAAAATAAGGCGGACGGCATGAACATGAAAAAGATATCCACCGTCGTCTACGCGCTGCTGCTGCTCGCACTGGTCCTGGCACCGTTCTTCGGCGCCTACCCGGTGTTCGTGATGAAGCTCATGTGCTTCGCGCTCTTCGCGGCCGCGTTCAACCTGCTGCTGGGCTTCACCGGCCTGCTCTCCTTCGGGCACGCGGCATTCCTCGGCGGCTCGGCCTACGTGGCGGGCCATGCGATCAAGGTCTGGGGCCTCACGCCCGAGCTGGGGCTGATCGCGGGCACGCTCACCGGCGCCTTGCTCGGCTGGGTCTTCGGCGTGCTGGCCATCCGCCGCCAGGGCATCTACTTCGCGATGATCACGCTGGCGCTCGCGCAGATGATGTTCTTCGTCGCGCTTCAGGCCAAGTTCACCGGCGGCGAAGACGGACTGCAGGGCGTGCCGCGCGGCAAGCTGTTCGGCGTGATCGACCTGTCGAACGACCTCACCATGTACTACGTGGCGCTTGTCATCGTGGTCGTGGCCTTCCTGCTGATCGTGCGCACCATCCATTCGCCCTTCGGGCAGGTGTTGAAGGGCATCAAGGAGAACGAGCCACGCGCGCTCTCGCTGGGCTACGACGTGAGCCGCTTCAAGCTGCTGGCCTTCGTGATCTCGGCCGCGCTGTCGGGCCTGGCCGGCTCGCTCAAGACGCTGGTGCTGGGTTTCGCCACGCTTTCGGACGTGCACTGGACCGCCTCGGGCCAGGTCATCCTGATGACGCTGGTAGGTGGCCTGGGCACGCTCTCGGGTCCGCTGGTGGGCTCGGCGGTGGTGGTGCTGCTGGAGAACAAGATCGGCGAACTCGGCAACCTGCTCGCGCGCATCACCACGGTGGACTGGTTCAACACGCTGGGCGAGTCGGTGACCATGGTGACGGGCCTGATCTTCGTAATCTGCGTGCTGGCCTTCCGCAAGGGGATCATGGGCGAGATCATCGCGTTCATCGACCGGCGTCGGGCGAAGTAGCAAGACGCGGACAAAGAAAAAGGGAGCCTCTTCGGCTCCCTTTTTCGTTCCGGGCCCTGCGGGCCTGCGCCTCAGCAGTTGCCCTTCTTGGCCTGGCCGGGCGGGCAGAAATCGCCGCGATCGTGGCCGTGCCGGTGATCGCGCTCGTAGCGGTCATGGCGGCGGTCTTCTTCCCACTCGCGTTCGCGGCGCGCTTCACGGCGGGCCTCGCGGCGCCAGTCGCCTTCGGTCCAGCGCCAGCCGCCGCGGTCCTCGATCCAGCGGCCGGGCGCATAGACGTAGCCCGGACGCTCCGGCTGCCATCCGCCCGCGCGCCATGCATAGGCGCGGCCGTCCCAGATCCAGCGGCCCGGCACCCAGACGAAGCCGCCGCGAGGCGGGGGCAGCGGCTCGTAGCGTGGCGGGGGCGGCGCCGTCATTACCAGTCCGGGCACGTTGATGTTGACGGAGACCTGCGCGTTGGCGGCCAAGGGGCTCGCCAGGATGGAGAGCGCGCCGGCAGCGGCCAGCATTGCGATTCGGGTTTTCATGTTGGGGCTCCTCTGCTTCGGGATGATTATTTATGGGAAATTTTCCCAACGCATGTAGGAGGCTTTCGGTTGTCAGCCTCTGTCCGTGGCTACAACAGTTACAGCTTCAACGGAGCCGCGTAGCCGGTCATCTCGAGATAGCCGCGCCCCACGCGGCGGCCCTGCGCGTCGAGCAGGT
The DNA here is from genome assembly GCF_048302515.1 of Variovorax sp. 350MFTsu5.1. Lineage (NCBI taxonomy): Bacteria > Pseudomonadati > Pseudomonadota > Betaproteobacteria > Burkholderiales > Comamonadaceae > Variovorax > Variovorax sp. 350MFTsu5.1. The sequence goes on from NZ_CP157620.1 coordinate 2,612,748, forward strand.
CGCTCACGCCCTCCCAGTACACGCCGCCGGTGGAGCCGCGGCTGTCCAGCTCCTGGTCGTCGAGCAGGGCGCGCACCTCGAAGCTGCCGGCGGGCGTCTGTACTCGCCATCGCGTCGGATACTTCGCCTGCGTGCGGGGGCTGTCCCAGGTCTTGAGGCTCTCGAAGCGGACCTCGCCGTTACTGAAGATCCGGGCTGTGCCGTCTCGCTGCCGGTACGAGCCTCCGGCCCACAGCGCGGTGCCGTCGCTGCGCCGCAGGTGGAAGGCGGTGAGGGCGCTGCCATCGTCGAGGTTCATGCCGATCCAGTCCCAGCCCACGGCCTCGGGATGCATCAGCGCCTCGCTCCATTCATGGTCCAGCCATGCGGTGCCCGCGACGTCGAAGGCCTGGCCCTTCAGCGTGAGCTTGCCCTGTGCCTTGAGCTGCGGCTCGCTGTAGTAGTAGCTGGCCTGCGATTCCTCCGGCCCCTTGCGCGAGAGCCCGGCATTGCCTTGCAGCAGCACCGGCTGCGTGGGGGTGAAGCGCAGTTCGAGCATGAACTCGTTCGCCGGGATGCGCGCCACATAGATGCCGTTCTCGCGCACGAGAGACCAGTCGCGGATGCGCACGTCGGTGTCGTTCGCGGAAGCCTCGGCCACGCCGAAGCCCGCGCGCGCGATGCGCTGGTCGTGCAGCAGCACGCGGCCTTCGAGGTCGGTGACGGCCGCATGCGCGAACACCAGGTGCTTCGCCGCGAAGGCCGAGCGCATGCCCAGCGTGGCCTCCACGCGCGAGCGGAAGAAGGTGACCTGGAAGCCGAACTCGCGTCCGGCGGAAGTCTTCGCGTGGCCGGTGACGTACCACCACTCGGTATGCAGGTCGGGATGGCTGCCGAAGTCGCGCGGGAACTCGAGGCGGCGCTCGGGCAGTGCCCATGCGGCCAGCGGCCCCGATGCGAGCGCGGCGAGCAGCAGGTTTCGGCGCGAAAGAGGGAAGGAAGAGAGGGCTCGCTGCATGGTGTGCCAGTCTACAAGTCGCGCCTTGTAACGCCCACGAGCCGCGCAAATCGGGATACTGTTCGCTGCCACCCCTCTACGAACAACACAAGGCAGGAGACGAGGCCCATGAAAAGAACAAACCTGCGCCGGGCATCGCGGCGCTCGTTAGGTCAAAGGCATTCCTTTCGCGCAGTTGCGCTCGCATCACTCACCGCTCTCATGCTCGCGGGCTGCGCCTCGGGGCCGCCCGATGCGCAGCCGGGCACCACGCGGCCTTCCTCATCATTCGCCGTGCCCGGCCTCGAGAAACCGGCCGAGGTGCTCGTGGACCGATGGGGCGTACCCCACCTCTACGCGGGCACGCTCTATGACGCCTTCGTCGCGCAGGGCTTCATCGCCGCGCGCGACCGGCTCTGGCAGATGGACCTCTGGCGCAAGCGCGGCCTGGGCGAGATGGCGAAGGACTTCGGCCCCGCATGGGTGGAGAACGACCGCGCCGCGCGCGCCGTGCTCTATCGCGGCGACATGTACCGCGAGTGGCTGGCCTATGGCTCCGACGCCAAGCGCGTGGCCGAGGCCTTCACGGCCGGCGTGAACGCCTACGTGGCGCAGGTGCGCGCGAAGCCTTCGCTGCTGCCGCCGGAGTTCGCGCTCCTGGGCTATCAGCCGGCCACGTGGTCGCCCGAGGACGTGGTGCGCATCCGCCACCACGGCCTCACGCTCAACTTCACTTCCGAGATCGACCGCGCACGCGCCTTCTGCGCGGGCGGCCCCGGCATCAAGGCCGACTGGCTGCGGCGCGAGCTCGATCCGCCAATCAACCCGCGCGTGCCGCAGGGGCTGGACCCCTGCACCATTCCGACAGCCGAACTGCGCGCGGCCTACATGCGCGCGACCGAGGCACCGCAATTCAGCAAGACCAACACGCGGCTCGCGGCGCCCGTAGCGAGCCTGCCGAATCCGCAGCAGCCATCGCAGGGCGACCCCACGGCCGGCTACGGCAGCAACAACTGGGTGATCTCGCCGAAGCTCACCTCCACCGGCCGGCCCATCCTCGCCAACGACCCGCATCGCGCGCACGGCGCACCCAGCCTGCGCTACATGGCGCACCTGAGCGCGCCGGGCATGGATGTGATCGGCGCGGGCGAGCCTTTCCTGCCGGGCATCTCGATCGGCCACAACGGCACCATCGCCTTCGGCCTCACGCGCTTCTACATGGACCAGGAAGACCTGTACGTGTACCAGCTCAACCCGCGCAATCCCAACGAGTACCGCTACCAGGGCCGCTGGGAGCCGATGGTGCGCGTCACCGAGCGCATCGCGGTGAAGGGCGAGGGCGCGCCGCGCGAGGTGATCAACACCTTCACGCGCCATGGGCCGGTGCTGCTGTCCGAACCCGGCAAGCAGCGCGCCTTTGCGTTGCGCGCGGCGTGGCTGGAGCCCGGCATGGCGCCGTACTTCGGCTCCATGGACTACATGCGCGCGCGCAACTGGGACCAGTTCCGCGCCGCCATGAACCGCTGGGGCGCGCCGGGCGAGAACCAGGTCTACGCCGACAGCAGCGGCAATGTCGGCTGGATTCCCGGCGGCCTCACGCCCATACGTCCCAACTGGGATGGCCTGATGCCGGTGCCCGGCGACGGCCGCTACGAGTGGTCGGGCTTCCGCAACGGCGACGAGTTGCCCTCGGAGTTCAACCCGGCTCGCGGCTACGTGGTGACCGCCAACGAGAACAACATCCCGCCCGACCACCCTGCGGCGAAGAAGGGCGTGGGCTACGAGTGGAGCGACGCGGCGCGTGCCCGCCGGCTCAAGGAGCTGTTCGCCAGCAAGGTGGCGGCGGGCTCGCACTTCTCGCTCGAGGACTCGCAGCGCATGCAGAACGACATCGTCGCCACGCCCGCGCAGCGGGTGCTGAAGCTGCTCTCGGGCCTGCGCAGCGACGACGCCCAGACGGCCGCCGCGCTGCGCATGCTTCAGGGCTGGGACGGCACCATGGACCGCGACAGCGCCGCCGCGGCCCTCTACGAGGTGTGGAGCAGCAAGCCGCTGCGCGCCGCCGTGCTCAAGGCTGGCGCGGGCGATGCCGGCGCTGCGCTGGCCGCGCCCGGCGACAACACGCGCATGGTGCTGCTGCTGGAGAACCCCTTCGGCTGGGTCACGAACGAACAGCGCGACGCGCTGCTGCTCAAGACCTTGCCGGCCGCGATGCAGGAGCTGAGCGCCAAGCTCGGCCCCGACCCCGCGACATGGAAGTGGGGCGCGCTGCACCGCGCCGAGTTCCGTCATCCGCTGGGCGGCGTGGTCGATGCCTCCACGCGCAGGAAGCTCGACGTGGGTGACTGGCCGATGTCGGGTTCCTCCTTCACGCCGATGGCCGCCACCTACCGCGCGAGCGACTACAAGCTGACCTCCGGCGCGTCGTTCCGCATGGTGCTGGACGTGGGCAACTGGGACGCCTCGCGCGTCATCAACGCGCCGGGCCAGTCGGGCAACCCCGAGAGCCCGAACTACCGCGACCTTGCGCCGCTGTGGCTCGAAGGCAAGTACGTGCCGCTGGTCTACAGCCGGGCTGCCGTGGAGAAGGAGACGCTGGAAAGAATCCAGCTGACGCCGGCGCGCTGAAGTCGTGGGGCTGGCCTGCGGCCTACCAGTCTTCCTTTACCGCCAGCACCACATCCTTGCCGGCGGCGGCGCGGCCGGCCATCCACGCCGTGATGGTGCCGGCGGCGACCACCGCCGCGCACAGCGCCAGCAGCCGCGCCCACGGCACCAGCAGGTCCATGCTCCAGTGAAAGCTCTGCGGGTTCACCACCTTCACGAGCACCACCGACACCACCAGCCCCAGGCCGAGCCCGGCCACGGCGCCGATGGCGGTCCACGCGGCGCCTTCGCCGGCGACCACCGCGAGCACCTGCCGGCGCGTGAAGCCCAGGTGCGCGAGCAGGCCGAATTCCTTGCGACGCGCGAGCACCTGCGCGCTGAAGCTGGCGGCGATGCCGAACAGGCCGATGGCGATGGCCACCGCCTGCAGCCAGTAGGTGACGGCGAAGCTGCGGTCGAAGATACGCAGCGAGGTCGTGCGGATCTGGCCCACCGAAGCGATCTCCACCGATCCGGCCGAGCCATCGTTGTGGCGCGCGGCGAGTTCGTGCACAGCGACCTGCACGGCACCCTCCGACGCGCCGGGCGCGAGCCACAGCGCAACGTCGCTCACGTTGCGCTCGCCGGTGATGCGTTCGTAGTCGCGCGCGTCCATGGTTATGGCGCCGAACTGCCGCGCGTAGTCGCGCCACACGCCGGCCACGAAAAACGAGGCCTGCGCCCTGCCCATGGCGGCCGACAGCGGCGCGAACACCGTGCCCGGCTTCGCACCATAGAGCTCCACCATCGGCTCGCTCACGTAGATGCCGATCTGCCCTTCGGGCACCGGCAGTGCGCTGCCCACCAGCGGCAGAGACTGCGCGGCTCCGCCTTTGAGGCTGCGCGCGATCAGCGTCACCGCCGGCCGCGCCGCATCCAGCTGCAGCGGTTGCGTGCGCAGCGTGCCGGTGCGCGCCACGCCGGGCAACTGCGCCAGCGACTGGACGAAGGCCGGCGCGAAGGTGGCGGTGTCGGTGCTGCTTCCGCCGCCGCTGTTGCCGCCGCGTCCGCCCGAGGTGGCGCGCACGTACAGGTCGGCAGGCAGCACCACGTCGAGCCAGTGCGTCACCGAATCTCGGAAGCTCGCGACCATCACCGTGAGCGCGACCGCAAGGCTCAGGCTCGCGACCACGCCGCTGACCGCCACGGCCGCCGTGCCGCGCATGCGCCGCGCGCGCTCCACCGCCAGCATCGGCAGCACGCGCTGCGAGAACAGCGGCGCCACGCGGTCGTACAGCAGCGCGATCAGCCAGGGCAGGGCGGTGATGCCACCCACCAGCAGGCAGGCGACCGAGAGATACGCCGCCACCGGAATGCCGCCGATGGCCGGCAGGTTGGCCAGCACCGCGCCCAGAGCGACCAGGCCCAGCGCCAGCCAGTGGCTGTTGCCCTGCGTGGGCGCCGCACCAAGGCCCTTGAGCGTCTGCGCCTCGGGCAGCGACTGCGCCGCGCGCGCGGGCCACCAGCCGCCGACCAGGGCGGCCAGCACGCCGAGCCCGCCGTAGAGCAGGGCGGCGCCTGCGCTCCAGTGCAGCGTGGGTGCCACGCCCTCGAAGTAGCCGCCACCCAGGTCGCCGCCCAGCACGCGCAGCGCGAAGGCCGCCAGCGCCGTGCCCAGCGCGAGGCCGGCCAGGCTTCCGATCAGGCCCAGCACCAGCGATTCGGCCAGCACCAGACGCAGCCGCTCGCGCGGCGTGAGCCCGAGCACGCCCAGCAGCGCGAACTGCTGCGCGCGCTTGGCCACGCTCAGCGCCAGCACCGAGAACACCAGGAAGGCGCCCGTGAAGAGCGCCACCAGCGCCAGCACCGTGAGGTTCACGCGGTAGGCGCGCGACAGGTTGCTCACGCGCTGCGCCGCGTCGCCGGGCTCGGCGAACTGCACGCCTGCGGGCCAGCCGGGTGCGCGCTGCAGCGAGGCCATGAACGCGGCCCGGTCTGTACCGGGCGCGAGGCGCAGGTCGATGCGGCTGAGCTCGCCGATGCGGCCGAAGAGCTCCTGTGCCGCCGCGATGTCCATCACCGCGAGCGCCTTGCCGCCCGCGGCCACGTGGCCGGCCACCGAGAGGCTGTGCCAGGCGTCGCCGCTGCGCAGCTGCACTTTCTCGGCCCTGCCGTCGGCCGGCGCCTGCGCGGGCAGCCCCAGCGCATCGCGAGCCGCGAGGTTGAGGAACACATGGCCCGGCGCAAAGAGGGCGAAGCGGTCGGCACCCGCCGCGGCCTGCGGCATCAGCGCGGGTGCGATGGTCGGCAGCGCCAGCGCGTCGATGCCGATCACGCGGATCGGCACTTGCTGCCCGCCGGCAAGCGCCAGGCCCTGCACCTCGACCACCGGACTCGCCAGCGCCACCTGCGGATGGCGGGCGAGTTGCGCGAACACGGCCTCGTCGAAGCCGCCCTGCACGGCGCGCACTTCCAGGTCGGGCTCGCCGTTGACCGAGCGCACCGCGCTCGAGAACTCGTCGAGCGCCGAGGCGTTGATCAGCTGTACCGAGAAAGCGAGCGCAACGCCGAGCATCACGGCCAGCACGGCCGCCGCGTTGCGCCAGGGGTGGTGGCGGAGTTCCTGCCAGGAGAAGGTGCCGAGCAATGCGCGCATCGGCCGATTGTCGTCGCGGCGCGCGAGGGGGACTCCGGACGTGGCAGGATTGCGGCTCTTCGAACGCCTGAGGAATCCGACGATGCGGCTCATGCCCCATGCCTTGCTGTACCGCTCCTGGCTTGCGGCCTGGCTTTTCGTCCCTCTGCTGGCCGGCAATGCCCTGGCGCAACTGCAGCCGCCGCAGCAGCAACAACAACAGCCCCTGACGCTGGCAAGCGATCCGGCCGTTCTTGCGAGAGCAGCCCTCGGCACCGAGCGGGGCACGATGGTGGTGGGCACGCTGCACGACGGGCAGATGGCCTACGGCGCCGCCTACAACCCCGAGCCGCCGTCGCAGCCACGCGCCATCGCATCGGGCAGCGCAGAGCAGCCGATGTTCGAGATCGGATCCGTCACCAAGGTGTTCACCGGCCTGCTGCTCGCGCAGGCGGTGCAGCGCGGCGACCTGAAGCTCGACGACACGGTCGGCAGGCTGCTCGCTGGCAAGGTCGCCGGCCTTTCGCCCGCGGTGGCCTCGGTCACGCTGCGCCAGCTCGTCACGCACACCGGCTGCATGCCCGTGATGGCCGACGGCGTGACCGGCGGCGCGCCGCTCGTCGAGCAGTTCCACGCCTACGACAAGGCCATGTTCTGGGCCGCGCTCGCTCGCATCAGGCTCACGGCCGCCGCGCCGCCTTGCGAAGGCGCTTACAGCAACTTCGGCATGGCGCTGCTTGGCCAGCTGCTCGCCGAGCACTACGACACCTCGTGGGGCGAGCTGGTGCGCGCGCGCATCACCGAGCCGCTGGGCATGAACGACACCGTCATCACGCTGGGCGACAAGGCCTCGCGCATGGCCCCGGCCTTCGCGGGCGACCGTCGCCAGCCGCTGTTCGACATGCAGGCCTACGCGCCGGCCAGCGCGCTGCGCTCCACCGCCGCCGACATGATGACCTTCAGCCGCGCCATCCTCGCGGGCGCCGCCGGCCCGCTGGGCCCGGCCGCCGCGCGCATGCTCACGCCGCTGGCGCGCTACGAGGGCGCCGAGATCGGCTATGCCGTGATGGTGCGCGGGCCCGAAGGCGGCCGGCGCACCTACTATCACGCGGGCGTCACCGAGGGCTACCGCACGCTGTGGCTGCTCGCGCCCGACACCGGCGAGGCGATGATCGTGCTCAGCAGCAACGCGCGCGCGCCGATGCAATCGGTGATGCTGGCCATCGGCAAGAGCCGCTATCCGGTGCCGACCGCCGAAGTGCCGATCGATGCGAAGCGGCTGGACGAGTACCGCGGCGAATACCGCGTGACCAGGAACAAGTCGCTGAGCTTCACCGTGCGCAGCGGCAGGCTGCTGGTGCGCGAGACGGGCCGCGGCTACAGCGCGCTCACGCCCACGGGCAACGACCGCTTTGCTGTGACGGCCATCGGCGCGCAGGTCATGTTCAGGCGCGATGCGGCGAATGCGGTGGTGGGAGTGTCGCTGGCGCAGGGCGGCAGCCAGCTCGATGCGCGGCGGGTGGGGGACGCGGCCGTGCAGCCTGAGTAGTCGCCGGGCTTCGTCAGCCGGCCAGCGCGAGGAGCTGCCCGGCCATCTCTTCGATTTCCGCGCGCATCACGAGCTTGTCGAGCCAGTCCCGCGGGATGCCTGCGACGCCGTAGAAAGCTCCTGCCAGCTGGCCGCAGATGGCTGCAGTGGTGTCGGCGTCGTCGCCGAGGTTGGCGGCGGCGAGCACGGCTTCCTCGAAGGAGCCGGTGTTCGCGAAACACCAGAGCGCCGCTTCGAGCGATTCGACGCAGTAGCCCGATCCCTTGATCTGCCTGGCGCTCTTCGAGGCATGGTCGTTCCGCGCCAGGGCCGTGACCTTCTCGCTCAGAGGCGTCAGCGGTTCGGTCGAGAGGATCGCAGCCTTGCCCTTGCCAAGCAGGGCCGAACGCAGCTGCAATGCGAAGAGCCGCGAGCATTCGATGGCCTCCAGCGCGCCGTGCGTCGTGCGCGTGCTTTCGCCGGCCTGCTTCCAGGTGGCCTCGGCGCTCGCCGCGTAGAACATCGGCACCGGCGCGAGCCGCATCAGCGCGCCGTTGCCGGCCGTGCGCGGATCGGGATCTCCGGCGAAAGGATCGCCCGAGGCCAGGTAGCGGGTGAGAGCCCCCGACACCGTCAGGCCGATGTCGAAGCAACTGCCGGTGCTGCTCATGTAGCCCACGCTGCGCCAGTTGCAGTAGCGGTTCATCTGGTCGATTGCGTCGAAGCCCTTGCAGTGGATCAGGCTCGCGGCGAGGCACAGGGCCATCGAGGTGTCGTCGGTCCACTCGCCCGCGACGAGCCCGAAGGGCCCGCCGCCGTGCATGCCCGTCACCGGCGCGAAGCTCCCGCGCGTGCGGAACTCGACCGTGGTACCCACCGCGTCGCCGCAGGCCAGACCGAGCAGGCAACCCCGATAGCGCTCGATCACGTTCATGGCCGCTGCCTCAGCGCCTCGCGCGCGGCCATGAGCGCGAAGCCCAGCAGGTTGAGCCCCTTCCATTCGCGCGGGTCCTGCGCGAGCGGATCGTTGGCGGCACGTCCGATGCCCCAGATCGGATCGACAGGGCTGGCCTCCACCAGCACATGGTGGCCCGTGCCGAGCAGGAAGGCGCCGAGTTCCGCGTTCTGCGAGAACTTGGCGATGTTGCCCTGTGTCACGATGTCCAGCCGGGCGGCCACCCATGCGGCCTCGTCGAAGCCGCGTATCTCGCGGCCCAGCTTCTTGGCCTCGCCGGGCGTGCGCGCGGCGAGGATGCGAACGCAGATTTCTTCATCGCCGAACAGGCGCGCCTTGCCGGCCATCATGAAATGCTCGGCCGTGCGGTACCGGACGCCGTCGACGGTGAACGCGGCTTCGAACCACTGGCTGAAGCAGCTCTTGTTCACGCCGGTCTTCGGCGCCTGATGGCCCCAGAAGAGAAGGAACTCCGGGCGATGGCCCTGCGCGAAGTAGGCGGGCAGCTCGCGGGTGCTGCGGGGTGTGACAGCGGTGTTCATTTCGTTTTCCTTGTTCTTGTCTTGACTACGATCTTGTGTGAGTTGCTCTGTGCAACTAAATGAGGGTTGTATAGTACAACTAATAAACCAGCAGTCAAGTTCTCAAGTGAGTACTCCATCTTCCGGATTTCCGCCACTGACCTTCCCGCGCCCGCTGGTCACCGTCGACATCGTGATGTTCACCGTACTCGGCGACGCCCTCCAGGTGCTGCTGGTGAAGCGGCCCGCCGACACCGACGAGCCCTTCCCGGGCAAGTGGGCCTTGCCCGGCGGCTTCGTGAACATCGACGAAGACGCCACGCTGCTCGACTGCGCGCTGCGCAAGCTGCGCGAGAAGACGGGCGTGGTCACGCCCTACCTGGAGCAGCTGGGCAGCTGGGGCGGCGCGCAGCGCGATCCGCGGGGCTGGTCGGCCACGCATTGCTTCTACGCGCTGATCCCCGCGCAGGCGATGCAGCTGCGCAGCGGCGCGAACGCGACCGAGGTGGCGTGGTTCGAGGTCGATGCCGCCTCGCGCAAGCGGCTGGCCTTCGACCATGGCGAGCTGCTCGATGCGGCCGTGGCGCGGCTGCGCGGCAAGGTCGAATACACCTCGCTGCCGGCCTTCCTGCTGGAGGAGCCGTTCACGCTGCCGGCGCTGCAGCACACCTACGAGGTCGTGCTGGGCAGGGCGGTCGACAAGAGCGCCTTTCGCAAGCGCATGCTCGACGGCGGATTCATGGAAGAGGCCGGCATGGTCACCGGCAGCCTGGGGCGGCCGGCCATGAGCTACCGGCTGCGCGACCGCTCGCAGGCTGCGCTGTTTCCGCGCACCTTCAACGCGACGAAGTAGCTGGGCGACGGCTCAGAGCCGGTCCGACATCGCGTGCAGGTACGCACGCACCGCCGCGTTGGAACTCAGCCCGATGGCCCGGTCGAACGCCTGACGGGCGGCGGAGCGCGCACCACCGGCCGCGAGCAGATGCGCTCGTGCAGCCCAGTACGGCTGGTAGTTCGCCACGTCCTGCGCGGGAATGGCTTCCAGCGCCCGCAGGCCGATCTCCGGGCCGCGCGCGTTCGCGAGCGCGCAGGCGAGGCTGACCTGCGCGCCGATGCTGGTCCGCAGCGCCAGCAGTCCCTCGTACAGCGACACCAGCGCCTCGGGCGGCACCGGTGCGCCGACGCGGCGTTCGCAGTGGGCCGACTGGATCGCGGCTTCGAGCTGGTAGGCGCCGAGCGACTTCATTTCGGACGCGCGGCGCAGGCAGAGCTCGGCCTCGGCGAGCAGGTCGGGGTTCCAGCGCAGCGGGTCCTGCTGGTCGAGCGGCACGTAGGCGCCGGTGTCGCTGCGGCGCGCAGGCATGCGGGCCTCGCAGAAGAGCATCAGCGCCAGCAGGCCCAGCGGCTCGGGTTCGGTGGGCATCAGGCCGCAGAGGATGCGGCACAGGTCGATGGCCTCGGTGGTGAGGCCGCGCGGCAGGGCGTCGGCGCCGTCGATGTCGTCCCAGCCGGTGCCGTAGGCGGCGTAGATGCCATCGAGCACGTCCTGCAGCCGCTGCGGCAGGTCGCGCGCCTGCGGGTATTCGAAGGGAATGCCGGCTGCCCGGATGCGGGCCTTGGCGCGCACCAGCCGCTGCCCGAGGGTGGAAGGCGCGGTGAGGAAGGCGCCGGCCATGCGCGCCGCGTCGAGGCCGAGCACGGTCTGCAGCATGAGCGGCGCACGTGCCGGGGCATCGACGGCCGGGTGCGCGCACACGAAGAGCAGGCGCAGCCGCTCGTCGGGAATGGCGCCGGCGCCGTCGGCGGCGTCGTCGACTTCACCCGCGAGCAGCAGCAGGGTCTGCGTGGCCTGGTCCTGCACGCGGCTGTGGCGCCAGGCGTCGAGTTTGCGGTGGCGCGCCACGCTCAGCAGCCAGGCGTCGGGCTCGGCCGGAATGCCGTCGGCGGGCCAGCGTTCGAGCGCGCGGGCGAAGGCGTCGGCCAGTGCGTCTTCGGATGCGGCGATGTCGTGGGTGCGCGCGGAGAGGATGGCCAGCAGCCGGCCGTACGACTCGCGCGCCGCCCGCTCGGCGGCCCAGTGAACCGCCGGGTCGCTCATGCAGCAGCCAGGGCCGTGGTCACGAAGACGGGCCGCACCTCCACCCCGCCGCTGGTCGCGCAGGGCGCACGCGCGGCCCATTCGAGCGCGGCGTCGAGGTCGGGAACGTCGATCACGAAGTAGCCGCCGAGTTGCTCCTTGGTGTCGGCGAAGGGGCCGTCCTGCACCTGGCGCCTGTCGCCGCGCACGCGCAGCGTGGTGCCGGTCATGGGCGGGAAGAGGCCGTGGCCGCCGAGCGAGATGCCCGACTGGCGCACGGCGTCGGCATATGCGACCCAGCTGGCGCGGTAGGCCTGCGCGGATGCGTCCTCGCGTTGCTCGAATTCGGCCGCGGGCTGATAGAACATCAACATGTACTGCATGGTGTCTCTCCGTCGTGGAAAAGCTTGCTGAGCAGGATCGCTCACCACAATGACGGCCCGCCGGCGGTCATTTCGACACGGGTCTCGTGTCGAGCAGAACATTTTTTACGTGGAAGCCGCCCGGTGCAACGGTGGCTGCACCGAAGCGAAAAGTTCTCGGCCCGCCTCCTTCAGGCGGCCTCTGCCTGCGCCGCGGGCGCGAACAGGGCTTCCATCTCGTTGCGCAGCTTGTAGGCCGCGGTATTGGTGTCGATGGCCACGTCGGCCCAGCTCAGGCTCTGGCCCTTCTTCACCGGGCGCACCAGCCTGATGTTGTGCGCCAGCCCGAGCGGCAGGCCGCCCAGGCGCAGCGAGCGCCCGGCCGGCAGCAGCTTGCCCCAGACGGTGTAGCCGCCTTCTCCGTCGAGCATCTCGCCGGCGGCCAGGTCGCGCTTGGCGGTGGCGACCACGTCGGCGTTCCAGCAGGTGGCCACGCCGGTGGCCTCGCCGCGAAGCGCCACGCTGGCCACCGACATGCCGACCTCGAGCCCGATCAGGTGCCAGCGCTTGTAGAGCGTGAAGTAGCGCCCGCTCGGGTCGGTGTGGGCGTTGTATTCCTCGAAGCAGTTCTTGATGTATTCGGTCTCGGCCTCGACCGTGACCCACACGCCCATGCGGATGTCGTACGGGATCTTCCGTCCGTCGGCTTCCAGTGAAGAGACCACCTCGACCATGCCCTTGCGCTCCAGCACGCCGCCTTCGCTCCTGGGCCGGGTGACGAAGGGAATGTCTTCCACGCTCGCGGGCGGGTAGAGCAGGCCGTCCGATGGCACGGCGAGGCCGGTGGCGTTGGCCACCGCCGAGCTTTCGATGGAAGGCTTGGAGCCGTCGAGGAAGCTGTTGAACATCTTCGGATTGAGCCCGCCGCGTTTCGCCTGCTCGGGCGTGAGGCCGTAGTTGCCCCACACCGTCTCGGGCGTCGATTCGGTGAAGTGCGGCAGCCACTTGTGACCGCGCCCGGCCGCCACCACCGGAAAGCCGCAGGTGCGCGCCCAGTCGACCAGGTCGCAGATCAGCGCGGGCTGGTCGCCGAAAGCCAGCGAATAGACCACGCCGGCCTGTTGCGCCCTGCGTGCGAGCAGCGGGCCGCAGAAGGCATCGGCCTCCACCGTCACGTTCACCACGTGCTTGCCGTGCGCGAAGGCATCCAGGCAGTGGTCCACCGCCGCGATGGGGTTGCCGGTGCACTCGACCACGATGTCGATGGAGGGCTCGCGCGTCACGGCCTGCCAGTCGTCGGTGATCCAGGTGGTGCCTTGCTTCAGCGCCTCCTGCACCGATGCGGCGGCGGCACGGCCGGGCTCCCAGCCCACGCGTTCGAGATTGACGCGGGCCGCGTCCGGCGACAGGTCGGCAATCGCCACCAATTGCACGCCGGGCGTGCGCGGAATCTGCGCGAGGTACATCGAGCCGAACTTGCCGGCGCCGATCAGGCCGATGCGGATGGGGCGGCCTTCGGCTGCGCGCTGCTGCAGGCGGGCGTGGAGGCTCATGTCGTCAGGCCTCCACGGTGTCGAGCACGTCGGGCGAGGTGCGCAGCGCGCTCTCGGGCAGGCCGTTCTTCCACGGCACATCCACGGGGTAGGGCTTCAGCAGGCAGTCGTCGGGCAGCAGCTCGATGGGCGTGAAGTCGCGGTGCGCGATGTACTCCGGGCGCTTGTGGCGGCGGATGTGGTTGCTGACGGCGCACAGGCTCAGGTACACGGCCACTCGGTTGAAGGGCGAGAGATTGCTGCCCGAGGCATGCACCAGGCAGCTGTGGAACAGGATCATCGACCCGGCCGGCCCCTTGGGCGAGACGATGCCGCCCTGCTTGCCGCCGGCGCGGTCCACCAGCTGGTGGATCAGGTCATTGTCGACGGTCCACAGCGGGTAGCTGGTGGTGGTGAGGTCATGCTTCGCATCCACCACGCCCTTGCGGTGGCTGCCCGGGATGAACATCAGCGGGCCGTTGTGCTCGTTCACGTCGTCCAGAAAGATTGCGACGTTCATCGCGCGCTCGGTGGGCATCAGGTCGTCGTTGAGCCAGGTACCGTAGTCCTGGTGCCACTGCCACACGTCGCCTTCGAAGGCCATCTTTCCGTTGATCTTGAACTGGTGCATGTACACGTCTTCGCCGAAGAGATCGGTCACCGGTTCGACCATGCGCGGATGGCGCGCGAGCCGCGCGAAGGGCTCGCTCACGAGGTGCGCGGCGAAGTTCGTGCGCACGGCGTCGGAGCCTTTCTCGCGCACGTTGAAGGCCTCGCGCTTCGCGTAGAGATCGGGCACCGCGTCGGTCAGCACCTTGGTTTCTTCGGCCGAGAAGTGGCCGGGGAAGAACAGATAGCCGTCGCGCTCGAACTGCGCGCGCTGCTCGGGGTTGAGCTTCATGCCTTGTCTCCTTTTTGCTTGGGGGGAATGGCGGTGTGGGTGGATGCGGCATGCGCCAGCAGCCGTTCGCTCAGTGCCTCGCTGGCCCGCGAGACGTGTTCCTCGCTCAGGCGCGCGGCGCGGTCCGCGTTGCCTGCCGCGATGGCGTCGGCAATGGCCTCGTGCTCGTCCCACAGCGTCTCGCGCTGGGGCTCGGCCTGCAGCACCGCGCCCATCGCGCGGCGCAGGTGGCGCCAGTGCGGATCGGCGCTCTGCGCGATCAGCGGATTGCCCGATGCCTCGTAGATGGCCTGGTGGAAGGCCACGTCGGCATCGATCATGGCCTCCACGTTGCGCCCGCGCGCGGCGCGCCGGCCACGCTCGATGAGCTTCGGGTCGATGCGAAAGCGCTGCCGCGCCGCCAGCCGCGCGGCCAGGGCATCGAGCGCACCGCGCACCTGGTAGACCTTGCGCATCGCCTCCGCTTCGAGCGGGGCTACAAGCACGCCACGGCCGGGCGCGTCGAGCACGAAGCCGTCCTTCTTCAGCAACCGCAGCGCCTGCAGCACCGGCTGGCGCGACACCGAGAGGCGCTGCGCGATGTCTTCCTGCGTGATGCGCTCGCCGGGTGCGAGCGTGCCGCTGCTGATGGCGCCGAGCAGGGCGCGGTAGACCTGGTCGACGAGGTCGGGCGCGACCTCGATGCTGACGAGCTGGGCGGGCACGGTTGTCTCCTTGCGCCGGGTTCTTTGAACTCTGTATACAGAGTACGGAGTTCAGGGCTGCCGCGGCTAGCGGGTTTTTACCCATTGGTGCTGCAAAAGAACGGAAGCCGCCGCTAAGCTCGACCCCATGCAACTACCCACCTACGACGACGTCATCGCCGCAGCCGCGCGGCTCGAAGGCCATGCCCACCGCACGCCGGTGCTGCGCTCCACCACTGCCAACGAGCGCTGGGGTGCCGAGTTCTTCTTCAAGTGCGAGAACTTCCAGCGCATGGGCGCCTTCAAGTTCCGCGGCGCGTTCAACGCGCTGTCGAAGTTCGATGCCACGCAGCGCAAGGGCGGCGTGATCGCCTTCTCGTCGGGCAACCACGCGCAGGCCATCGCGCTGTCGGCGCGCCTGCTGCAAATGCCCGCCGTGATCGTGATGCCCAAGGACGCGCCGGCCGCCAAGGTCGCGGCCACCAAGGGCTACGGCGCCGAGGTGGTGATGTACGACCGCTTCACCGAGGACCGCGAGGCGCTGACGAAGAAGCTGGCGCAGGAGCGCGGCATGACGATGATCCCGCCCTATGACCACCCCGACGTGCTCACCGGCCAGGGCACGGCGGTGAAGGAACTGATCGAGGAAACCGGCCCGCTCGACCATCTGTTCGTATGCCTCGGCGGCGGCGGGCTGCTCTCGGGCTCGGCGCTGTCGGCACGCGCGCTGTCGCCGGACTGCAAGGTCTACGGCGTGGAGCCCGAGGCGGGCAACGACGGCCAGCAGTCCTTCCGCGCCGGGAAGATCGTGCACATCGAGACGCCGAAGACCATCGCCGACGGCGCGCAGACGCAGCACCTGGGCGAGTACACCTTCGGCATCATCCGCCGCGACGTGGACGACATCTTCACCGTCACCGACGAGCAGCTCGTCGACGCGATGCGCTTCTTCGCCGAGCGCATGAAGATGGTGGTGGAGCCCACCGGCTGCCTCGCCTTCGCGGGCGCGATCGCGGCGGGCAAGGCGATCGCGGGCCAGCGCGTGGGCGTGCTGATCAGCGGTGGCAACGTCGACCTGTCGCGTTTCGCGGCGCTGATCGCACCGCAGTAACTCTCGGCCTCGTTCAGGCCCGGATTCCGCTGGCCGTGAGGTGCAGCAGGCGATCGGCCTGCGCGGCCGCGCTTTCCGAGTGCGTCACCAGCACCAGCGAGGCACCGTGCTCGCGGGTCTGGCCGATCAGCAGCTCCATCACCTTCGCGGCGGTGGTGGGGTCGAGGTTGCCCGTGGGCTCGTCGGCCAGCAGCAGGGCGGGGCGGTGTACCAGCGCGCGTGCGATGGCCACGCGCTGCAGCTGGCCGCCCGACAGCGTCTGCGGCAGCCGCGTACCCATGCCGGGCAGGCCCACCGCCTCGAGCATGTGCGCGATGCGGCCTTCGCTGTCCTTCTGCTGCCCCAGCAGCATCAGCGGCAGCGCCACGTTCTGCGTCACGTCCAGGTGCGGCAGCACGTGGAAGGCCTGGAACACGAAGCCGACATGCCGCCGCCGCCAGAGCGCGCAGGCTTCGCCGTCGAGCGCGCCGATGTCGACGCCGTCGTGCGTCACCGTGCCCTGGTCCCAGCTGTCGAGGCCGGCCATGCAGTTGAGCAGTGTCGACTTGCCCACGCCCGATTCACCCACGATGGCGACGAACTCGCCGGGCTCCACGGTGAGCGTCACGTTCTCGAAGACAGGCGCATCACCGTAGTGCTTGCCGAGGTTGGAAATACGCAGCGTCATCTGGGAGCGACGGCCTTGGCCATGAGTTGAACGGCGGCCTGCACCGCGTCGGGAGCGTCGCAGGCGATCACGGTGCGCTGCGGCATGCTGCGCAGCCAGGTGATCTGCCGCTTGGCGAGCTGACGCGTGGCGGCGATGCCGCGCTCGCGCAGCTCGGCCATCGCCCTGGCGTCGGGCGCCGCGCTGCCGGCCGCATCGAGCGTTTCCCAGGCTTGCCGGTAACCGACGCAGCGCATCGAGGGCAGGTCGGTCGAAAGATCGCCGCGTGCGCGCAGGGCACGCACCTCGTCGAGGAAGCCTGCGGCGAGCATGGCGTCGAAGCGCTCGGCGATGCGGCCGTGCAGCCACGAGCGGTCGGCGGGCTCCAGCGAGAACAGCGCGCCGCCTTCGACAGCGCCGGCTGCCTTGTTGTCGCTCGCATGGAAGCTCGACAGTGGCTGGCCGCTGCTCTCCCACACTTCGAGCGCGCGCTGGATGCGCTGGCTGTCCTGCGGCGCGAGCCGTGCGGCCGTGACCGGATCGACCTGCGCGAGCCGCGCGTGCATGGCGGGCCAGCCAAGTGCGGCCGCGTCGGCATCGATGCGCGCGCGCACCGCGGCATCGGCCGCGGGCATGGCGTCGATGCCGTCGAACAGCGCCTTGAAATAGAGCATGGTGCCGCCAACCAGCAGCGGCAGCGCGCCGCGCGCGCGGATCTCGCCGATGAGCCGCGTGGCGTCGGCCACGAAGGCGGCGGCGCTGTAGCTCTCGCGCGGATCGAGGATGTCGATCAGATGGTGCGGCACGGCGGCCTGCTCGGCGAGCGTGGGCTTGGCGGTGCCGATGTCCATGCCGCGGTAGACCAGCGCCGAATCGACCGAGACGATCTCCACCGGCAGCAGGCGCGCGAGCGCCAGCGCAGCGGCCGTCTTGCCCGAGGCGGTGGGACCTGCGAGCGCGATGTAGCGCGGTGGAGCCGGGGAGGGCGCGGCATCGGGCGATGCGCGGGTGGCGGCCTTCGCGGCCGCGTCGGAACTGGGAGACATGGTGCGCCGAGCGTAGCAAATGGCGCGGGCCCGGCAGCGTGCCGGGCCTTGGGTGGAGGCGGGGGAGGTGGGGAGGTGGCCGCCCTCAGATGGCGGCGGGCACTGGCGGCTCGACCTTGCCGCTCACGTCCTGCGGCGTGAGCGGGGCCGAGGCAGCCGGCGGCGCGAGGCGCGGCGTCGGCCGCACGCCGGCGTTGCTGGCGACCATGTTCTCCGGCTTCATGCGGAACAGCTGGGTCAGCGCCGCGCGGTACTGCGCCTCGCCGATGGAATTGGTGTTGTGGTGCGAGCCGCCCTCGACCAGCACGAACATCTTGGGCCCGGTGGCCGCGTCGTACAGCTTGCGGCCCAGCGTCGGGTTGATGAGGCTGTCGGCCGTGCCGTGCACCACGAGCAGCGGCGAGCCGATGTCCTTGACCGCGTTGATCGCCTCGAAACGCTGCGTGATGAACGGGCCGAAGGGCAGCCAGCCCCACTTGAAGCCGCTGACCACGTCGGCGATGGAGGTGAAGGTGCTCTCGACGATGGTGCCGCTCTCGTCCTTCACGTGCGCCGCGAGATCGATGCCGATGGCGCCGCCGAGCGAGTGGCCGAAGATGTAACGGTGCTGCCTGGGGTGGCGAGCGGCCAGCCAGGTCCAGGCGGCGCGGGCGTCCTCGCGGGCCGATTCTTCCGAGGGCAGGCCCTTGGAGCTCTTCCCGAAGCCGCGATAGTCGATGGCCAGCACAGAGAAGCCCAGCTCATGCATGCGCTGGATGCGTGGTGCCGAGCCGGCCACGTTGTAACGGGCTCCGTGCAGATACAGCAGGACAGGAGTGGCGGTGGTCTCGGGCGCGCCGCCCAGCCACAGGCCGTGCAGGCGCGCGGGCTCGCCGGTAAGGGAGGACTGGAAGTCGATCCACACGTCCTCCATGCCCTGGGCCATGGAGGCGGTGTTGCCCCAGCTGCGGTCGCTGGGCTGGAAGATCCATTCGCGTTGCTGCTCGTCGAGCGTCGAGCAACCGGCGGCAAGCAGTGCACACAGCGAGAGGACAGACGCGAGGAGGGTCCAGCGTTTCATCATGGGTTTGAGGGACAGCGGAGTCGGCTCGAAAGTTCACCTGCTTTCACCTTGATGCGCCGACACAGCAGCAAGGTAACTCCCTGAAACAGTGCTCGCCGGCACTTTACCGAGCACATGCAACGGATGTGCCTGGGATTTCGCCGACTGCGGAAAACCCTAGAAAAAAGGCTTAAAAATGTCCGAAAACCGCGGATCGGCCGGGGGTTCGCTGCTTATCGGCCACGCATGAAGAGCGAATCCAGCTCGCGCACCGAAAGCTGGCGCCAGGTCGGCCGGCCGTGGTTGCACTGGTCCGAACGCTCGGTGGCCTCCATCTGGCGCAGCAGCGCGTTCATCTCGTCGATGGTGAGCTTGCGGTTGGCCCGCACCGCGCCGTGGCAGGCCATGGTGGAGAGCAGTTCGTTCTGGGCGCGCTGCACCACCGTGCTGGCGTCGTGCTGGCCCAGTTCGGCCAGCACGCTGCGCGCGAGCTCCGCCGGATCGCCGTCGGCCAGCGTTCCGGGCACGGCGCGCACCGCGAGCGTGCGCGCCGAGAAGGGCGTGATCTCCAGCCCCAGCGTCGGCAGCACCTCGGCGCAGGCCTCCGCCGTGGCCACTTCCTGCGGCGTGGCAGCGAAGGTCGCCGGAATCAGCAGCGGCTGGCTGCTGATGGCAGCGCCGTCGAGTTGCGTCTTGAGCCGCTCGTAGACGATGCGCTCGTGTGCCGCGTGCATGTCGACGATCACCAGGCCTTGGCTGTTCTCCGCCAGGATGTACACCCCCTGCAGCTGGGCCAGCGCGCGGCCCAGCGGCCAGGCCTCGTCGTTGTTGGCGATGGACTGCGTGCCAGGGCTCGGCGCAAGGGGAAGTCCGCTCGGAGCCTGGAAGCTTGCCGGCGCCGCGCTGGCAGCGGGCCAGGGTGGCGGCGCGGAAGGTTCCGCCGCATGCAGCGCAACCTGCCGCGGCTGCTCGCTGCGCTGGGGCCACATGGCTTCGAAATCGCCGGTGCCGCGTTCGCGCGGCGTGAAATCCATGGCCGGCTGGGCCCAGCTTGCGTTCGGGGGCAGCGGCGCCTGCTTGAAGAAGGGCTGCGGCGCGCCTGCCGGCGCTGTCGCGTCATTGGCGCGCGGAGCCGCCAGCGCGTCCTCGACGGCATGGCGTACGGCCTGGTGCACCTCGCGCCCGTCGCGAAAGCGCACTTCGATCTTGGTCGGATGCACGTTCACGTCGACGCGCGACGGATCGATTTCGAGGTACAGCGCATACACCGGCTGGCGCTGGCCGTGCAGCACGTCTTCATAGGCGCTGCGCACCGCGTGCGACAGCACCTTGTCGCGCACGAAGCGTCCGTTGACGTAGAAGAACTGATGATCGCCGCGCGAACGCGCCGCGTCGGGAATGCCCGCGCGGCCGACCACGCGCACCGCGCCGCCTTCGCGCGCGACGGCCACGCTCTGCGACACGAACTCGTCGCTCAGCGCATCGGCCAGCCGCTGCTCGCGCGTGGCGGCTGCGCGCCACTGCTCGACCAGCTTGCCGTCGTGCCAGATCGAGAAGCCCACCTCGGGCCGCGCCAGCGCATGGCGGCGCACCGCCTCGATGCAATGGGCCAGCTCGGTGGCGTCCGTCTTCAGGAACTTGCGGCGCGCGGGGGTCGCGAAGAACAGCTCGCGC
Organism: Variovorax sp. 350MFTsu5.1; assembly: GCF_048302515.1. NCBI lineage: Bacteria > Pseudomonadati > Pseudomonadota > Betaproteobacteria > Burkholderiales > Comamonadaceae > Variovorax > Variovorax sp. 350MFTsu5.1. Next base: position 2,633,023 of record NZ_CP157620.1, read on the forward strand.
ACTTCGACGGTGGTGCCGGTGGAGCGGGCCACGGGCCGCAGCTCGCCGGTGCGCCCGTCGAGCGCGAAGGCCGAATCGGAGCCCGCGAAGCGCGAAAGAATGCTGAGCTCGGCAATCGCATTGATGGCGGCCAGCGCCTCGCCGCGAAAGCCCATCGTGCCGACCGTCTCCAGGTCGTCGAGGCTGGCGATCTTGCTGGTCGCGTGGCGGCGCAGCGCCACCGTGAGTTCCTCGCGGGGGATGCCCAGGCCATCGTCTTCCACGGAGATCAGCCGCACGCCGCCGGAGGCCAGCCGCACCGTGATCTGGCCGGCACCTGCGTCCAGCGCGTTGTCCAGCAGCTCGCGCACCACCGAGGCCGGACGCTCGACGACTTCGCCGGCGGCGATCTGGCTGATCAACTCGTCGGGAAGCTCGCGGATCGGGCGGCGTTGTGGGGGGGAGATGGTGGTGGGGAGGGCGCTCACCGGGGCATTCTAAAAGCGCGGGTTCCGAGGCGTCCGCTCAGGGCTGCTGCAGATGCTTGAACATCACGTAGGCATCCACGAAGCCGTGCCGCGGATGCCTGAACGCGCCCGGCAGCGTGCCGACGATCTCGAAGCCCATCTTGCGCCACAGGCGCACCGCGCCTTCGTTGGTGGACACGACGAAGTTGAACTGCATCGCGCGAAAACCCATGCGCAGGGCCTCCTGCTGCGAGTGTTCGCACAGGGCCGATGCGACACCCATGCCGCGCGCCGCGTCGGACACGACGTAACCGCAATTGCTTACGTGCGAGCCCTGGCCCGGCTGGTTGGGTCGCAGGACGTAGGTGCCGAGCACCGCACCCTGGTCGTTGCAGGCGACGAAGATCGCCGTTGGCACCTTCATCCACGAGTGGCGTGCCTGTTCCTCGGTCACGTCGGGCGCATACGTGTAGGTGTCCGCGCGGCGGAAGGTGGGTTCCAGGACTGACCAGATGGCGGGCCAGTCCGCATCCGTGGCGGCGCGTATGTGCAGCATGGGGTGATTCGCGAGTGCGTCGAGGTCGAGCAAGGATAATCCGCGCCCATGGAAATCATCAGCTTTCTCGTCGACTTCATCCTTCACGTCGACAAGCACCTCGAGGCCTTCGTCATCGCCTACGGCCCCTGGGTCTATGCCTTGCTGTTCCTCATCGTCTTCGTGGAAACCGGCGCGGTGGTGATGCCGTTCCTGCCGGGCGACTCGCTGCTCTTCATCGTCGGCGCGCTGTGCGGCGCGGGGCTCATGAACTATCCGCTGGCGTGCGGCATCCTGATCGCGGCCGCGATCCTGGGCGACCAGTGCAACTACTCCATCGGGCGCTACTTCGGGCCGAAGGTGTTCCAGTGGGAGAACTCGCGCTTCTTCAACCGCAAGGCTTTCGACCAGGCCCATGCCTTCTACGAGCGCTACGGTGGCATCACCATCATCCTCGCGCGCTTCATGCCCTTCATCCGCACCTTCGCGCCCTTCGTGGCCGGCGTGGCCGAGATGAACCGCGCGAAGTTCACGATGTTCAACGTGGTGGGCGGGCTGATCTGGGTGCTGGGCATCGCCACCGCCGGCTACTTCTTCGGCAACCTGCCTTTCGTGCGCCAGCATCTGGACAAGATCATCTGGGCGCTGATCTTCGTACCGGGCCTTCTGGCGATCTACGGCGCGTGGCGCGCCTCCAAGGCCGAGAAGGCGCGGGAGGCCCAGGCCTCGCAGGCCTGATCCGACTTCGCCAACCAATGAAAAAGCGCGCCCGGGGGACGCGCTTTTTTCATTCAGGCCCGTTGTTCAGACCGTGCATCAGTAGTTCGGCCCGTTGCCCGGGTAGTAGCCGCTGCCGCGCGGATAGCGTTGCTGGTTGTAATAGTTGCGTTCATCGGCATTGCGGCCGACCTGGTTGCCGATGAGGCCGCCGATGGCCGCGCCGCCCACGGTGCTCGCGGTGTTGCCGCCGATGGCATTGCCCACCAGAGCGCCGCCCACGGCGCCTACGCCGGTCCCGAGGTTCTGATTGGGACCGCTTGCGCAACCCGCAATGGTCATGACCGAAGTGGCTGCGGCTGCAGCGATCCAGAGACGTGTGTTCATGATGTCCACCTTTCGATGAGTGATGGTTCATCATGTCCAAAGCACCCAGGTGCGCCGTGTAGGAACCAGCCGCACGTGCCTGTGCGGCCTCGCGGGGCGCACTGCGTGGGACAGGAGTGCATGCTTTGGCCCTACAGCCGGAAGCGGCGGGGCCGGAGCGCGATCAGAGCTGCCGGCTGCGCGCCAGCGGCGGGTTCTGCGCGAAGTAGCGCTGGATGCCGCGCATCAGTGCGTCGGCCAGGTTTTCCTGGTAGTCGACGCGGCGCAGGTTGGCTTCTTCTTCCGGGTTGCTGATGAAGGCGGTTTCCACCAGCACGCTCGGAATGTCGGGCGCCTTCAGCACGGCGAAGCCGGCCTGTTCGACCTGGCCCTTGTGCAGCCGCGCGCCGATGCCCTTGATTTCGCCGAGCATCGCGCCGCCGAGCTTGAGGCTGTCGTTGATCTGCGCGGTGGTGCTCATGTCGAGCAGCGCTCGCTGCACCTGGGCCTCGTGGTTGCCCACGTTCACGCCGCCGACGCGGTCGGCGTCGTTCTCCTTGTTGGCGAGCCACCGTGCGGCGCTGCTGGAGGCGCCGCTCTGGCTCAGCGCGAACACGCTGGCGCCGCGCGCGGCGGGCGTGGTGAATGCGTCGGCGTGGATGCTCACGAACAGGTCGGCCTGCACGCGCCGCGCCTTCTGCACGCGCACGCCCAGCGGCACGAAGAAGTCGGCGTCGCGCGTGAGGAAGGCGCGCATGGGGCTGCCGTTCACGCTGCTCGCGTTGATGCGCTGGCGCAGGCGGTGGGCCACCTGCAGCACGATGTCTTTCTCGCGCGTGCCGTTGGGGCCGATGGCGCCGGGGTCTTCGCCGCCGTGGCCGGGGTCGAGCGCCACGATGATGATGCGGTCGGTGCGATTGGCCGTGGCTGCAACCGGTGGTGGGGGCGGCACGGGCGGTGCTGACGGCGCAGGGGGCCTGGCAGGCGCGGCGGCCACCACGGGAGGCGGTGGCGGCGTCACAGGCCTTTCGCCGCCGGCCGTTGCGGCGGGAGGCGGCGATTGCGGGCCGGGTCGCATCGACTGCTGCGCCATCAGGTCGCCGAGCGGATCGGCGGCCGGTGCAGGCGCGGTTGGCGGCGGCGCGACGGCGACTGCGGAGCCGCCGCCCGAAGCGCGCGGCGCATCGCGCAGGCGCTCGGCGATCAGCGCTTCCATCGGGTCGATCGCCTGCTCGGGGTACAGGTCGAGCACCAGCCGGTGCTTGTAGGCGGCCACGGGCGCGAGCGAGAACACCTGCGGCACCACGGCCTGCTTCAGGTCGAACACGATGCGCACCACCTTCGGTGCGTTCTGCCCCACGCGCAGGCCGTTGATGTACGGGTCGCCGGGCTTGATCTTGCCGACCAGCTCGCGCAGTTCGGGGTTGAGGTCGATGCCCTCGATGTCGACCGCGAGCCGAGGCGGGCTGCCCACCACGAGCTGCTGCGAGTTCAGGCGTACGTCGGATTCGATGGTCACGCGCGTGTAGTCGGCGGCGGGCCACACGCGCACTGCGAGGATGGTGGCTCCGCGCGCGATCTGGTGCACGCCGAGCATCAGCGCAATGCTGCCGCCCTGCAGCAGCACGCGCCGTTTGAGGCCGGCCGCCTTCATGCGGCGATGCGCGCCAGCAGATCGCTGCCGCGAGCGGTGTTCGCCAGGAGGGTCACGCTGCGTGTGTCGTCAGTCATTGCTTCTATTTTAATAGCGAGGTCGGCAATTGGCGTACGGCCCGCGGCGTTGTCCGGCCACTCGGCCAGCTTGAGGCCCGGCCCGGCGAAGATGTCGCGGAAGCCGGCGTCGTCCCATTCGCGCGGATCGGCGAAGCGATAGAAGTCGAAATGGAAGATCTGCAGCCCGTCGGGCGCCTCGTGGGGCTCGACCACCGCGTAGGTGGGGCTCTTGATGCGCCCGGTGATGCCCAGGGCGCGAAGCAGGTGGCGTACGAAGGTGGTCTTGCCGGCGCCGAGGTCGCCATGCAGTTCGATGAAGGCGTCGCGCAATGCGGGTGATGAGGCCAGCGCCTGCGCGAAGGCTTCGGTGTCGGCTTCGCTGCACCAGCGCAGGCTGCGGGTGCTTTTGTGCGTTTCTACAATCGGCAAGTGATCGTCAGCCATCCACTCGTTGTTCGTATTCAGGCCTTGGCCAGGGAACTCGGATTCTCCCAAATCGGAATCGCGGGCGTCGATTTATCGAGCGCCGAGGCCGGTCTGATGCAATGGCTGGCCCATGGGTTCCATGGCGAGATGCAATACATGGAAACGCACGGCACGCGCCGTGCGCGGCCGGCCGAGCTGGTGCCGGGCACGGTCAGCGTGATCACCGCGCGCATGGACTACCTGCCGCGCAGCACCGAGCCCGAGTGGCAGGCCATCGAGTTCGACCGGCTGGAGCGGCCCGGCGAGGCCATCGTGTCGGTCTACGCCCGGGGCCGCGACTATCACAAGGTGCTGCGCAACCGTCTCGCGAAGCTGGCCGAGCGCATCGCCGAGGAGGTCGGCCCCTTCGGCCATCGCGCCTTCACCGACTCGGCCCCCGTGCTCGAGGCAGAGCTGGCCTCGCGCAGCGGCCAGGGCTGGCGCGGCAAGCACACGCTGGTGCTCGACCGCGACGCGGGCTCGATGTTCTTCCTCGGCGAGATCTACGTCGACATGGAACTGCCGCCGAGCGAGCCCGTCACCGCGCACTGCGGCAGCTGCAGCGCCTGCATCGACGTGTGCCCGACGCAGGCCATCGTGGCGCCGAAGCGGCTCGATGCGCGCCGCTGCATCTCGTACCTCACCATCGAGCACGCTGGGCCCATTCCGGTCGAACTGCGTCCGCTGATGGCCAACCGCATCTACGGCTGCGACGACTGCCAGCTGATCTGCCCCTGGAACAAGTTCGCCAAGAAGAGCACGCTGCCCGACTTCGACGCGCGCGAAGAGCTCACCGGCCGCACGCTGGCCGATCTCTTCGCGTGGACCGAACAGGACTTTTTGCGCCGCACCGAAGGCAGCCCGATCCGCCGCATCGGCCACGAGCGCTGGCTGCGCAACATCGCGGTGGCGCTGGGCAACGCGGCACGGGTGGGCGAGGGCGGTGCGAAGGAAGCGCTGGCGACGCGGGCAGAGTACCCGAGCGAACTGGTGCGCGAGCACGTCGCCTGGGGCCTGGCGCAACGCGCAGACTGAGCCTCAGGCCGGCAGGATCTCGCGCACCCGCTCCCACGGCCGGCACATCAGCGTGCCGCGCGGCGAGACCACGATGGGCCGCTGCAGCAGGATCGGGTGCTCCACGATGAAGTCGAAGATCTGGTCGTCGGTCCATTTCGGATCGGCGAGGTTCAGCTCCTCGTAGGGCGCTTCCTTGGTGCGCAGCAGGTCTCGCGCGCCCATGCCCATGGCCTTGGAGAGCTCGCGCAGCTTCTTCTTCGAGGGCGGCGTTTCAAGATAGAGAACGATCTCGGGCTCCACGCCGCTTTCGCGGATCAACTGCAGCACGTTGCGCGACGTGCTGCAGTTGGGCTTGTGGTAGATCGTCATCGGGTAGGCGGTGGTGGGGGTGCGTGCGGTCATGGTGCCGATGATAGGAAACAGGCGCCGCTCAGCTTTCCTGTGCGTCCATCGAGAACGGAAAGCGCGCCTCCCAGAATTCCGCCAGGCGCGGATCTGCATCCACGCGGCGCACCACCTGCGCCATGCGCGGCGCCACGCGATAGAAGCGCCTGCGGCGCGGCGTCCAGCGCGACACCACTGTCACGTACAGGTCGAGCATGCTGATCTTCTCGCCCAGCAGGTAGGGCGCGGGCTCGTCGATCTGCGAATCCATCAGCTGCCAGCAATGCGCGATGCGCTCGGCGGTGCGTTCGAGCATCGCCGGCTGCGCCGCGGGGTCGGGCACGAGGCGCGAAGGCTCGTCGCGCACCCAGAACATCGAATAGATGGCGGCCGGCAGGTAGACCATCCAGCGCAGGTAGCGCGCACGCAGGGGGTCGTCGGGCGCGGGGCAGAGTTGGGCCTCGGGATAGCGGTCGCCCAGCCAGAGCAGGATGGCCGCGCTCTCGGTCATCACCTCGCCCGAAGGCAGCACGAGCGCCGGCACCTGCCGCATCGGGTTGACGCCGGCGACCCGCTCGCGCTCGGCATCGCCCTCCCACGGGGCGATGTCGACGGTCTCGACCTGCGCGCCGATCAGCGTGAGCGCGGCGTGCACGGGCGTGGCGCCCGAGCCGGGGGCGCCGTAGAGGGTGTAGCGGTCTTCGCGGGCGGAGGTGGATGGCGTAGTCATCCGCGCAGGTTACTCAGGCCCGCCCCCGATGTCACGTAGGTCAGGCGGCCAGAAGCGCGTCCACCTTCTTCAGCCCTTCGAGCGTCTTCACGCAGGCTTCGGCCACTTCCGTGCCCTTCACCGCGAAATGGCGGTGGAAGTACTTGCGGTGCTCCACGTGCTCGTGGAAGTGGTGCGGCGTGAGCACGGCCGAGAAGATCGGCACGTCGGTTTCCAGCTGCAGCGACATCAGCGTGCTGACCACCGTGTTCGCCACGAACTCGTGGCGGTAGATGCCGCCGTCGACCACCAGCGCGCAGCCGACGATGGCCGCGTACTTGCCCGAGTTGGCGAGCCGCTTGGCGTGCAGCGGAATCTCGAAGGCGCCCGGCACGTCGAAGATGTCGATGAGGTCGCGCGCCACGCCCTGGCGCTCCATCTCCTCGAGGAAGGCGTCGCGCGCCTGGTGGACGATGTCGGAATGCCACTGCGCCTCGACGAATGCGATGCGCGTGCCGCGCGGCGAACCCGACGCGGTGACGGCGGAGAGGGGAAGGTCGTTGATCTGACTCATGGTGTGCCTCTTGAAGAAAGCAGGTTTCCTGAATCAGGGCGCACGAAACAGCGAGCCCGCTCGCGCGCCGGTTCGCCTGAAAAAGCGCAGCGCGCGGGCCGACCCGCATTTCGCGCTCTCTTTCATCCGGACTGTGACCGTCGGCTTCGGAATCGCACCGAAATCTGCTGACCCTGGAGCTCATTGCGAGCCCCAGGCGCTCGCGGGCTTGTGCTGCCTTTCCTTCCGGAACATGCCGCCATCACCGCCGGTGGGGAATTTCGCCCCGCCCTGAGAACGCTTGCCGCGCGGCGAACCGCGCAGCGGGGGCGATTCTAGGTGGCACCCACGGTGCCGGCCTGTCGCCCCCGCGCCAGACCTTCGCCCGGACAAGGATTTTCTTCAGAAGCGATACGTGGCCGCCGCAGTCACGGTACGGCGCTGGCCGTAGAAGCAGTCGCCGCGCGCGAGGCAGGTGGTCAGCTGAACCTTGTCGGTCAGGTTGCCCACGTTGAGCGACAGGCGCAGCGGGCCGTTGTCCCAGGCGAACATGGCGTCCAGCAGGGTGACCGAGGGCACCGGGTTGGCGTCCATGCCGTCGTACGACTTGCCGAGGTAGCGCACGCCGCCGCCCAGCGAGAAGCCGGGCACGCCGCCGATGGAGAAGCGCCGCATCAGCCAGGCCGAGGCGGTGTGCTTCGGCACGCCCGAGATGCGCTTGCCCAGGTCGGAGCCGGTGCTGCGCGACACGCGCGCATCGGTGTAGGCGTAGGAGGCGACCCAGTCCCAGTCGCGGCCGATGCTGCCCTTGTATTCGAGCTCCAGCCCCTTCACGTGCACCTCGCCGAGCTGCACGCTGTTGAGCGGATTGGTCGGGTCGGTGGTCTTGCGGTTGGTGTCGCGCAGGTCGTACACCGCCGCCAGGAACGAGGTGCGCTGGCCTTCGGGCTCCCACTTCACGCCGGCTTCCCACTGCTTGCCGCGCTGCGGCTTGAAGGGCTTGTTGTTCACGTCCGCGCCGCCCAGCGGCAGGAACGACTCGGCATAGCTCAGGTAGGGCGCCCAGCCGCCATCGGCCAGGTAGACGAGGCCGGCGCGCTTGGTGGTGGCCTTGTCGTCGACCGCCACCGCAGGGCGGCCTTCGGTGTCGGTGGTGGCCTTGTCGTGGCGCAGGCCCAGCAGGCCGATCCAGCGGCCGTACTTGACCTGGTCCTGCACGTAGATGCCGGCCTGCTTCTGCAGCACCGCGGGCTGCCGCGTGAGGAAGGTGGGCGCGGTGTAGTTGCCGTACACCGGCGCGTACACGTCGAGCGCGCCCGCGCGGCCGCGGCCGGTGAGCTGCGAGGTCTCGTTGCGCTGGAAGTCCGCGCCGACGAGCAGCGTGTGCTCCGCCGCGCCGGTCTTGAAGTGCGCCTCGGCCTGGTTGTCCAGCAGCAGCATCTTGCCGCCGTTGAGCTGCACGATCAGGTCGCGCTCGATGGTGCGCTGGTCGGCATTGAACACCGGCCGTGCCGGGCGCCCCGTGAGCCGGTTGGCAGTGAAGCTGGTGTACGAGGAGTTGTAGACCACCTTGCTCTCGGTCGAGCGCAGGTTCTGCCTGAAGGTCCAGGTGTCGTTGAAGCGGTGGCTGAACAGGTAGCCCAGCGAGGTGTTGCGCGTGTCGTAACGGTCGAAGCCCGGCTCGCCGGTGAAGGTCGAGGTGGGAATCTGTCCGTAGAGCGAGGGCAGCAGCGTGCCCTGCCACGGGAAGAAGCCGATCAGCGAGCCGCTCTTGTCCTTCTGGTAGAGCGCCTGCAGCGTGAGCGAGGTGTCGGCGCTCGGGCGCCAGGTGAGCGAGGGCGCCAGCAGGATGCGGTCGTCGGGCACATGGTCGACCTGCGTGCCGCTGTCGCGGTTGACGGCCACCAGGCGGTAGAGCCACTTGCCTTCGGTGTCCAGCGGCCCGGTGAAGTCGGCCGCGACCTGCTTGCGGTTGTGGCTGCCCAGCTGCACCTGCACCTCGCGCTGCCGCTCGGCCTGCGGCCGCTTCGACACCAGGTTCAGCACGCCACCGATTCCGCCCTGGCCGTAGAGCACCGAAGAGGGCCCGCGCAGCAGCTCGACGCGTTCCAGCATGTACGGATCGACACGCGTGGTGTTGTACACACCGTAGCTGCGCTGCAGCCCGTCGAGGTACTCGATGGCATCGCCGCCGCGCACCTTGAAGCGGTCGACGCGGCTGTCGAAGTTGCTCGACACCACGCCCGCCGTGTAGTTGGTGGTCTCGCGCAGCGTGAGCGCGCTCTGCGCCTCCATCTGGTCGCGTGTCACCACCGAAATGGCCTGCGGCGTCTCGATCAACGGCGTGTCGGTCTTGGTGGCGGTGCCGCCGCGCCTGGCGACGAAGCCGGTCACCGGGCCGGTCGCGCTCTCGACCGCGTCACCGGTCACGGTGATGGTCGGCAGGGCCTTGCGGGTCTCGGCGGCTTCGTCTTTTTCCTCGGCGTAGGCTGGTATGGAGGCGCCCAGCGCCATGGCGGTTGCGGCGAGCGTGGCGCGGCGGGTATGCGAAATGCGCCAGGTGGGGCGCCAAGCCGGGCGCCGATGCTTCTTCGATGTCATGTGCAGCTTCTCCTGTGTCCTGCGTTTGGGGGGAGTGGCTGCGGCGTGCGCCGGATGTGGGCGCGCCATGGCTTCTCGTCTCTGATCCGGTGATTCCGTCGATCCGGACGAGCGCAACCGGCGGCTCGCTTCGGGCTGGCGGCCGGTGTGTTTTGTGGGTTCTTGTTGCGTCGTCGCGGGCAGCTTTTTCGGCTGCGGTCTTCGTTCCTTCGAAGACGGCTGGCGCCCGTTGCGGGCGGCTGGCTGAGGCCGGCGATTATAGGAAGAAAGACGTCAGCGCCCGGCGAGAAACAGCGTCATGCGCTGCAGTTCGTCGTCGAGCGCCGCGCGGAACTCCGCGTCGCGCGGCCTCTTGTCGGCATAGCCGAACACCGGCTTCAGCCGGCCCTCGGGCGAGCTGCCGAAGTTGGCCCAGCCGATCACGCGGTCATGCCACAGCATCGGCAGCGCGTAGTAGCCGAACTGGCGCTTCGGCGCGGGCGTGTAGGCCTCGAACTTGTAGGTCCAGCCCCAGAGCAGCTCGAAGCGGCGGCGGTCCCACACGACAGGGTCGAAGGGCGCGAGCAGGCGCACCGCGTCGTCGGGCGCGTGGCGGCGCGAGGCCGGGTTCTCGTCGGCGGGCCAGAACCAGGTGGTGCCGTCGATGCTGCAGCTGGCGAGCTCCTCGCGCGCGATGCGCAGCGCGGCCTGTGTCTGCGCCGCGAGGTGCGGCGCGCCGTAGCCGAGCAGCCGCACGAGATACGTGAGGCTCGATGCCGGCAGCGGCGCGTACTTGCGCACCACCAGCTCGATGAGCGCCGCCGCGCGGCGCGCGCGCCCGGCAGGACTGTCGTCCGCGGGCACGTGCGTCACCGCCTCGTAGACGCGCGTGCCGCTGTCGCGCCGCACCACGCGCAGCATGCCGCGGTAGTGCATGCCGTCGAGCAGATGCGTGGTCGCGTTGCTGGAGCCGCCCCAGTAGTTCTTGACGCGGCCGTGCGCGAAATGCTGCTCGACCTGGCGCGGATGCACCGGGCCATGCTCCTGCACGTAGGCGAGCACGTCGGCCGCCTTGCGCCGTGTATCGGCGTCCCATGCCTGCCTGGCCTCGCGCGGATGCATCAGCGCCAGATGCTCGCGCGGCAGGAAGCCGTAGTTGACGAGGCAGTCTTCCTCGACGGCGAGGCGCGTGTAGCGGTTTTCGAGATCACCCGCGCGGTAGTCCTTCACGCGGTGGCGCAGCGTGAGGTCTTGCGCGCGTGCCGGGGCTCGGATCGGGTCGGCCTGCACGAAGCCGAGCCGGCGGATGGCGGCGGGCAGGGTCGTTGGCTTGAAGAGGGTGCGCGCCACTGCGTAGCGGCGCAGGTCGTCGAGGGTCGGGGCAGGCATCGGCGGATTGCAGCACAGGCGGGGCGGTTTCGCTTTGCTGGGTTTGTTTGTTGGCGCTGTTGTTCGGGGCGCGCTCACGCCGACGGGGTACCTTGCTCCGCGAATGTCCTCCGCCCTTCAGGCTCCCCCTTTATTTCGCTGCGCAAGGCACCCCATCGGTGTGAGCGTTCAGCACCGCTGCGGCATTGGCTCATGGGCCTACGCATGGCGCATTGCGGAAGCTGCATTTGTTGGCAGTCTGCGCGACTTCGTGCTGTGGCAGCGGCTACTTCGCCGGGTTCTTCTCTAGAGTGAATGCCCCTGTCACTCGATACCCCACCAAGGGGACCAGAAAGGCGCCACCCACTCAAGCCACCCAGATGTTCAAAGGCTGCTTGCCTCGCGGCAGGTCGTCGGTGCGAAAGCAGCGACGCAGATGCGAGGTATCAAAAGGCGACGGCCAGGGTGTTACTAGCACCCCAGCCGTCTAACCAAGTTCGTGCAACACCTTGGAAGGACCGCACAAAAATGGCTACCAAGACTATAGCCCGGCCTCGCACGCCGGTAGCTTCCGCAGAAACCGCCCAACAAGACCCGGCGGATCTTCTTGAAAACACCCTTACCCAACTCGAAGCTTTGCTGTGGGTCTGCCACGGGGAAGAGATCGACTGGTGCAGCGGGGACGGGCCTCGACGACTGGACAACCTGCTTTGGCTTGCGGCTGAAATGGCTCGCAAGGCTGGGGAGCTGTTTCAGATGAGCGAGAAGGCGCGACGTGGGGCGCCTGAGACCGGCGGTTAGCGGCTGGTCTGCGGGCCGCGGGTTTCGCGGCCTGCCTGAAGGCCCGGTGGTGAAGGGAATTCGGTTCGATTGAGGTTTGCGACACAGGGCTCCATGGCGACTATGTGTTCCAGGTTGACCACTGGCTGGCAATGCGCGCCCCCGCTTTGCAGCGATGCCGGCGATGGTTGTGGCGAGGTGGATGGTTCTACCGACCCGGACCTGACGCTCACGACCGTACGGCTCACGTGCCCAGGTCTAAGGATTGCCTGAGCGGCGAGGCCTACGCCAAGGGCGTTTCAGCCTTTTCGCATGGTGATCGCATGAAAAGGGCAAGTCACTGCGCAATCGCTGCACCCTGTGCACCGATTCGCGTCTTGGAGGGTGGACGACTTCCTCCATTGCTTGACTTCGAGGCTGAGAAGGTGGAGGTCGCACGCGGCGACGCACCAACCGCAGCCCGTGCAGCGCGCGACGTCGACAACTGGCAGCCAACCCGGTCGGTGCGGGCGGCGAGGTGGGTGTGCGTCCATCTATGATTCGAACGAGCGTATCGGCGCGAAAGGTAGCATGCCGCTGGCTCCGGCCGGCCAGGACCGGACGCCCCCGACCTCTCCTGCCAATTCGCCTGCAGATGCCAACAGCATGCCCATTGAAGCTGACCTCAACATCGCTGAGATTCCCTACGACTCAGGAGCCATCAGATTCCGTTATGCGCGGGTGATGGCACCAGACCGAACGCGCTGGATTCGGCACGGCCTCTTTGTTGAGTACCACGAGAATGGCAAATTGGTTTCCGAAGGCCAGTACGTGGATGGCAAGGAAGACGGGCTCTGGCGCGACTTTCATGCGAACGGCCAACTTGCAGCAGAGGGGCGCTATCGCGCGGGCAAGGAGGTTGGCGTGTGGCGGTTTTGGAGTTCCGCTGGAATCGAAGAGCCGAGCACGAATTTCAACTGACGGCTAGGAGCTGAAGTCCGCCAAGCCCTCAAATCCTTCATGAATCTTCGTTCAAAAACTATGGATCGCTGGGTTCCGATTTCTCGTGACGAACTGGAGGAACTGGTGTCCGCCCAGCTCACCGAGTGTTCACCAGAGCAAGCCGACCAATTTGCCCGTCTTCGCGTCTCGTTTCGTGCCGCACCGATCATGCGTGCCGGTGTGAGCGAATCGGTCTTCATCGTGGCACAGCTTGGGGAAATGGCTATTTACTACGAAGACGTTGAAGATGGGTTCAACGTTTCGGAGGTTGCACCTGATGGCTCGATTGCCACCCCTGGCTTCGAACAGTGGACTATCGCGGATGCGATCCAGCATCTTCTGGCTTTTCCGTGCGATCCCATTCGCCGTGGGGCTGCATCCTCTCTTCTTTGACAGGCAAAGTTAGGCCAGATGTAGTCGCTCTTCAGCAGAGCTCAGTCTTTGATTCAACAAAGGGGCGGGGAAAATGCAGACTCCGAAGAGTCAGTCGATGTGGGGAAGACTCATCAAACGCCTCAAGCTGGCGCTACTTCGGAGCGGGGCGAAGATTGACTGAGTCCGGCCAACACCGGACATTCGCAGTGCATCGCTAATTTCTGAACATGCAGCCAAAGCACCTCACCATCGACCGCATCGAGCGGCCTTTTGCAGACGACGAAGAGGCTGATGTAACGCTCTCCAGCGAAGAGAGCACGGTGGTTGCTTTCTGCCACCCATGCGCTTATGTCGTCGGCCAGCTCATCCCGAATCAATTGCACCCTTTCGGGGTTACCGAACTGCGCGCCCCATATCTTGAGGATTGGCCTGCAGACGAAAAGGCTCGGCTCAGCGGTGAGCGACTCGAGCAGTACGGGCAGTTTGGATACCGCGGATGCGGCAGAGTTGTCGACCGAACCGCTGGGCTTGTCGGAGTCCTCGGGTTCGTTCTCGATTTCGGTGACCTACCGGCTTCGGATGTGGTCGAATTTCAGTTCGACCGACTCGACCTGAGGTGAGCAGCCAAAGGCTACGCTGCGGTGTACGGGAAGGCTACAGTCGGCCAAGACCGATCGGTCGGCCGAGCCTCAGAATTCGCGATATGCCGGCATGGTGAATGCCGTCTCGACCAGACACCTCTACCATTTGTCGTTCGGACTTGCCTGATGTTTACCCTTCACGCTTTCATCGCTTCAGCCGCGGACGTCCAGTCGCTAGAGGCCTTGGAGCCAAAGCTCACCAGAATCTTTCAGGGTCAACATAGCGCTCCACCCGACGTCTCGTCGAACACCTTGCCGTTCAAAAACACGGCCCGCCTGCTCTATCACTGGCCAACATGGAGTTTCTCAGTGACCTGCGAAAGCGGCGCGGAAGTTGCGACTGATGCAAAGTTCGTCGCGCAAGAGACCGGCGTTGTCTTCCCTGGTCGCGTCCCCGTCGACCGCATACGTATCGTTTTCGCGCAAGACGAACATTGCGACTTCACGAATCACATCATCTGGATCACTGACTGGCTGAAAGAAGAAATCCCAAGCGTGGTGCTCTACGATGAAATGAGCAAATGTCTTTGCTGACGGCGGGGCAGAATGCGGCCAACTTCGGACATTCAACGGCGGCGCCTAGTTTCGAGCTTTGAGGACGCGGCCAAGGCCAAAGGAGTCAGAATGCTGACACCAACAACTCGGAGGACGGCGCTTGCAACAAGACATCACTCTGAATATCCCATACGACCTGTCCGAGCAAGAGTGGTTGAAGGTTTCGGCTGTATATGAGTCGTTGGATGGTTGGCTAGGCGATAGGGATGGGCCAGCTTGGTACGGCCAGGAGGGTGATGCACGATACATCTGGGCTTCAGTCGAACCCAGCGGCATCCAGTTCTGCGGCGAAGTCGAGACGCCAATTTGGATAGCTTGGCTCACGGTACTGTGCTCCAGGATGAGCCTGGCTCTCGGGCGTGAAGTTCGCGACGCCAGTGCTTGATCGAGGCATGACTCGTAGCGCCGCCTCCGGCCAGGAGCAGCCGTTCGGGGTTCCGTTCCAATCGAATTGATCTATGCAAACTAGCTTCTACTACGTGTTCACCCCCACGGCGGAGTTAACTGAGGCTGCACGACTGGCCAAGGTTGAATCGGAGATCGGGATGACTGTTTGGTCGGATGAAAACAGTGATCGCGTGGGAAGGCGGTACTCCAGAGATACCATTGAAAACAGCTTCTGGAATCTATTCCTCGCACAACTTCTCTATGCCGACCCAGAGCCTGAAAATGTTCAAGAATTTCGGAGTCGCTGTGTCGAGCTCGGGTTTCACGGTTGCTGGTTAGTCGCGGAGACATGGAAAGGCGGAGACGCCTCCGATTTCGTTGAAGAGAGTACAGCTGAGGCCATTCCGTTCTTGGTCAAGCATGCCCAACGATTCAAGTTATCTGCGTGAGTGGCCATGATCGAGACCTCGTTGGAGAGGGCTCGACCCGGCGAGACACAGCGAGCCGGTCACACCAGAACTCGGGGGCCAGCGAGGGCCCTTTCGCCGACAGGTTTGTGGCAGCAGGCGGCCATCACAAGCAGCCGCTCGATAATGGTTGTATGCAGCGCATTCAAGAAATCGACGGCGAACTCACGAAACTTTTTCGCGGCTTTGAGCAAACAGCGCAGCGCCTCGAGTTTCAGCCGTTGGGAGATCTCCTCCAAGTTGACTTGGAGTCCATCCAGTTTTCCGGGCTTTACTTCATCGAAGTGTGGTCTAGCCCCTATGGCGCCGCAGCGCTGGATGACTGGTTCTCTTGCTTCACGGCGACGTGGAATCAGGAGGAATTCAAGAAGTCATTCGTGCCCTCGTGTCAGAAGGCGCGTATGGCGAAACATACGGCAGTTCACGAGTGGATGCCGTTGTACTTGGGCAAATCCGAAAAGGTCGGAAAGCGCGTTGGGGAGCACCTCTATCTGGCAGCGGATACGCGCACATTCGCCTTGAAACTGAAGGCGCGCAATCTTCTAGAGGGAAATAGATATCGCCTGTCCGTGCTACGCCTGGACGTGGCGAACTATCCCGTGCTCGCGCCCAAGATCGAAGCGGCGCTGCGCCGAAAGCACTTGCCACTAGTCGGACGGCAGTAGGAATTCCTAGGCTCTCGAAGGACTGCTTTGAGACAAAGCGACCGTCTGCTCGGGGCCCTTTGCAGTCATCGTGCCGATTTCCGCATGACTCACGACCAGCAAATGGTGCGTGTCGCTAACCTATGCAGGCAATCATGTCCGCATAGACGTGCTCACCGGAAGAGAAGTGAGCACCCATAGCGACACCTGCCGCATCCCGTCGCCATTCAACACAACTTGGCGAATGGCTCGATGCATCCTAAAGGGATGCGCGTACACGCACCGGATGCTCAAGCCGAGTATTTCGCAATCCTCGCATCTGAGTTCGCATCGTCCGGATCTGATGGCTCAGGATGGAATTGCCGTCACTCATGGTGACGTCGCATGATCAGAGGGAGCCTTCGTGATATTCGCCGCCGAATTGAAGCTCTAGCGATTGGATGATTTCGTTGTCGATCAACGTCCGATAGTGGAAAAAATCATGAAGTTGGGCCTGGCGGAGATGTTGCAGAAAAGCAGTTCCATCGACGAGCTGCATTGCTGTTCCCAGACGAGACGCTCTCTTGGCGGTTTCCTCGCATCCGGATTGAAATCTGGATGTTGTGACGAATACACCTTGGGTATGGCCATTAAGGACCATCGCACCGAGAAATTCCCGAATCGCTGAAACCTCGATTGCACCTCTATGTCGCTTGACTTGGACTGCAGTCGCTTGATTCTGGGCGTTGCGCAGGACGATATCGATGCCTCCATCCGACGAATACTGGGTCACTTCGGAATCGAGCCCATGACTAGCGAATACGCTAGCTACGACTTCTTCGAAGCAGCGGGGATTCACGAGGTAGCGCTTCTCGTATCTAGCGGCTAGGTATTGGCGAACTTCATTCACAGGAGCGCAGATATCAATGTCGCCAAACTTGCGCAGCGAAGCGGCTGCGCCGAACTCGACGAACCAGCTTCTCGCGCCTGTTTCGAGGTAGATTTCCTTGGAGACATTCCACCAGCCGCAAAGAGGGCAGATGCAGAGGCAGGCAGGTTCCTCGCGAGGTGGAGCTGTGTACTCCAGATCGCGAAGGAGGAAATCGCCGTGGCACTCTGCCATGGCGAGGATGTACTCCCGATGTTGTCGCTCGTACGTATTTGACACACCAATCCATCGGTCTTCGATCTCTTCTCTGACGAGTTGAGTCTTGCAAAAGCGACAGTGCGCGCCGCATATTTCTCCGATCGATGGCGTAGCTCCTTGCTCTCCGTGCACCCAAATCGACACTTGATGTCTCCTGTAGATGAAGGAGTGCTCGCTATGGCCTGTGCGCGAACCTCGAACAAAGGTCGGATCTAGACCGCCTGCTTGTGCCGCTCGATACAGACGTCCAGCGTCTCAGCCCCAGGCCGCTGCCACCAGTCGAGATTCGAAAAAATCTCCACCTCGCTGAACCCCGCAAAGCCCGCGTCTTCCACCCACCCGCGGATCTTCTTCAACTCGACTACACCATCACCCATCATCCCGCGATCGGAGAGCAGATCGCGCGTAGGCGTAAGCCAGTCGCAGACGTGATAAGCCAGCAGCCGCTCGCGGCCGGCTCGGGCGATCTGCTGCTGCAGCTTCGGGTCCCACCACACGTGGTAGATGTCCAGGGCCACGCCCAGCATGCCGCTTTTGCCCGCATCGAGTTCGTCGCACAGGTCGAGCGCATGTTCGAGCGTGTTGATGCATGCGCGGTCGGCCGCCTGCATCGGGTGCAGGGGCTCGATGGCGAGAGGCATGCCGACCTCGCGGGCGTATTCGAGCGAGGCGGCGATGCCATCGCGCACCTCGGCGCGCGCGCGGCCGATGTCCTTGTAGGCGGCTTTGCCTTCGAGCGCGCCGGGCAGTGCGCCGACGACCAGCACGAGGCAGGGCGCATCCAGCGTCTTGGCCTCGTCGATGGCGCGGCGGTTGTCGTCCAGCGAGGCCTTCAGGCCGGCGGCGTCGGCAGCCGGAAAGAAGCCGCCGCGGCAATAGCCCGAGAGGCCGATGCCGTGCGCCTTCAGCTGCTTCGCCACCTTGTCGAGCCCGACGGCTGCCACCTGGTCGCGCCACGGGCTGATGGCGCGGATGCCGCGTTCGGCGCACTGGTCGATGATGCGGTCCAGCGGCATCTCGGCGCCCGACTGCTTGCGCACTGTGGCGGTGTTGATCGAGAGCCAGTCGTGGTTCTGCGAGAAATCGCGCATGCTCGTCTTCAGCCTTCCACGCCGTGCAAAGCCAGCAGCGTCTTCATGCGCCGCACCGCCAGCTCGGGCTGCTCCAGCAGGTTGGCCGCGTCGGCCAGCCTGAACAGCTCGGCGAAGTGCTGCAGCGAGCGCGTGCTCTGCTGGCCGCCGACCATGGTGAAGTGCTTCTGGTGGCCGTTGAGCCAGGCCATGAACACCACGCCGGTCTTGTAGAAGCGCGTGGGGGCGGCAAAGATGTGGCGCGACAGCGGCACCGTGGGGCCGAGGATGTCGTGGAACTTCTTCTCGTCGCCCTGTGCCAGCGCACCGAGGGCCGCGCTCGCGGCGGGCGCGATGGCGTCGAAGATGCCCAGCAGCGCGTCGCTCTTGCCGTGCGTGGGCTCGCTGCCGAAGCCGTCGCCTGCGATCAGCTCGGCGTAGTTGAAGTCGTCGCCGGTGTACATGCGCACGCCCGGCGGCAGGCGGCGGCGCATCGCGATTTCCTTGTCCTTGTCGAGCAGGGAGATCTTGATGCCGTCCACCTTGTCGGGGTGGGCGGCGATGATGCCCAGCGCGGTGTCCATGGCCGCATCGACGTTCTTCGTGCCCCAGTAGCCCGCCAGCGCCGGGTCGAACATGTCGCCCAGCCAGTGCAGCACCACCGGCTGCTTCGCCTGGCTCAGGATGCGGTCGTACACCCGCTCGTAGTCGGCCGGGCTCTTCGCCACGCGGGCCAGCGCGCGGCTGGCCATGACGATCAGCTTGCCGCCCAGCGCCTCGATGGCGGCCATCTGCTCCTCGTAGCCGCGGATCACGTCGTCGACGCTCTTCACGCCGTCGATGTCCAGGTGGTCGGTGCCGCAGCCCGAGGCGACCAGCGCGCCGGGCACGTCCTTCGCTGCGTCGAGCGAACGGCGGATCAGCTCCAGCGAGGTGGGCCAGTCCAGGCCCATGCCGCGCTGCGCGGTGTCCATGGCCTCGGCCACGCCCAGGCCCAGCGAGAACAGGTGGCGACGGTAGGCGATGGTGGTGTCCCAGTCGACCGCGCACTGCAGCCACGGGTCGATGGCGGCCATCGGGTCGGCCACCACGTGGGCGGCCGAGTAGGCGATGCGGTTGAACTTGACGCCCGCATCGGGCTTCACCGGTGCGGTGCCGCGCAGCGCGTAGGGCGCGAGCGTGCCGCCGGCGGTGGGGAGGTTCAGCGAGAGTGCCATGTCAGACCTTCAGCGTGGGCACGTCGACCCAGCGGCGGTCTTTCCACGACTCGAGAGCGGCCTCGACCAGCTGCACACCCTTGGCGCCTTCGGGCAGCGTCCACTTGTAGGGCGCGTCTTCCACCACGTGGCGGATGAAGTGTTCCCACTGGATCTTGAAGCCGTTGTCGTAGAACTGCGAGTCCGGAATCTCCTGCCACTGGTCGAAGAAGTTCATGGTCTGCTTCTCGTCGGGGTTCCACACCGGGCGGGGCGTGGCCACGCGCGACTGGGCGCGGCAGCTCGACAGGCCGGCCACGGCCGAGCCGTCGGTGCCGTCGACGTGGAAGGTCACGAGGTCGTCGCGGCGCACGCGCGTGACCCAGCTCATGTTGATCTGCGCGATGACGGGCTCTCCGTTGTGGCCGGTGAGTTCGCAGGTGGCGTAGGCCGCGTCGTCGGCGGTGGCCTCGTAGGGCTTGCCGGCCTCGTCCCAGCGTGTCGGGATGTGGGTGGTG
The DNA here is from genome assembly GCF_048302515.1 of Variovorax sp. 350MFTsu5.1. NCBI lineage: Bacteria > Pseudomonadati > Pseudomonadota > Betaproteobacteria > Burkholderiales > Comamonadaceae > Variovorax > Variovorax sp. 350MFTsu5.1. The sequence continues at coordinate 2,652,616 of NZ_CP157620.1, forward strand.
CCCAGGCAGCTCACCGACTTCACCTCGCCGAACAGGTTGTCCAGCACGTAGCGCCAGTGACACATCATGTCCAGGATCATGCCGCCGCCGTCTTCCTTGCGGTAGTTCCAGCTCGGGCGCTGGATGGGCTGCAGGTCGCCCTCGAACACCCAGTAGCCGAACTCCAGGCGCACGCTGAGCATGCGGCCGAAGAAGCCGGCGCGGCGCAGCATGTCGAGCTTGCGCAGGCCGGGCAGGAAGAGCTTGTCCTGCACGGCGCCGTGCTTCAGGCCCTTGGTCTTCGTGGCTTCCTCGGCCAGGCGGGCGATCTCGACGGCCTCGTTGAGGTTGGTGGCAATGGGCTTTTCGCAGTAGACGTGCTTGCCGGCGCGGATGGCCTTGGCCAGCAGGGCGGGGCGCATCTGCGTGGTGCCGGCGTCGAAGAAGATGGTGTCGTCCTTGTTCTCCAGCGCCTTGTCGAGGTCGGTGCCCCAGCGCGGGATGTTGTGGGCCTTGGCCAGCGCTTCCATCTTCTCGGCATTGCGGCCGATGAGGATCGGGTCGGGCATGACCTTGTCGCCGTTCGACAGCGTGACGCCGCCCTGGGCGCGGATGGCGCAGATCGAGCGGATCAGGTGCTGGTTCATGCCCATGCGCCCGGTGACGCCGTGCATGATGATTCCTAGACGTTGGGTGGCCATCGTTTTCTTCCTTGGGTGCGAGAGATTGGTGCGGGCAGGACGCGCGCTTCAGTAGACGGAACGCATCGCGTCCCACGAGATGCCGGCGCCTGGCTTGCCGGTGGCGAAGCCGGGTGCGGCGTTGAGCGAGGACAGGTCGAGCTGCCCTTCGCGGATGGCGAGGCGCACTGCGCCGTCGCTGGTTTCGTAGAGGCCCGGGTGGGCGCGCAACAAAGCCTGCTGCTCGGCCTCGGGCGCCGCCGCGAGGCCGTTGACGTAGTGGTGGCCGTTGCGCTCGACATGCGAGAGGCCGAGCCAGGAGACGAGTGCCAGGTCTTGCTGCACGCCGATGCCGGCCTGCATGGTCAGGTCTTCGCCGGAGAGGAAATAGCGCGGCTTCTCAGACGCGGCATTCCACTGCGCGCAGCGCGCGGCGTTGATCACCGACTTGTAGAAGCCCTTGCAGCTCTTGCTCGACACGCCGGTGTAGCCCAGCGCGCGGGCCTGCACGAAGGCGTCGAGCGTGGCGTCCGATTCGTCGATGAGCAGCGGAATGCGCTTGCCCAGCGCCGACACGTCGCGCTGCAGCGCCGCGTCGCGGCGGATCGGCTGCTCGACGAAGACCGTCTTCTGCGCGAGCTTCCACAGCGTCGGCGTGGAGAGCATGCGGTCGAGAAAAGTGGCGAAGTCGTCGGCGTCCGCGTACTGCTCGTTGCCGTCGAGCGTGACGAGCTGGGCCTGGCCGTCGATCACGCGAGCGATGCGCTGGAGCCGGTCGATGTCCTGCGCGGTGTTGCCGCACAGCTTGAGCTTGAAGTGGGTGTGGCCGTAGCGTTGCACGGCGGCCTGCAGCGTCGTGGGCAGGCCGTCGGTGGGGGCATCGGGCGAGGCGTCGTGCTCGTCGATGGCGTCCGCCAGCCCGACTGTGTGGCGGGCGGCGATGCGGCTACGCGGCGACTGCTTCGCGAGGAAGGCCTGCATGTCGAAGCCCGCGAGGTCGTCGGCCAGGCCGCTGCCGGCGATGTCGATGCTGCAGAGGTTGCCGCTCATCGCCGCCGCGAAGCTCGTGCCGTTGTGCAGGCACAGCGCGTCGAGCAGGGCCCGGTCGATCAGCGCGGGGCCGTAGCTGGCGACCAGCGGCTGCAGGCCCTTCGCCCGAGCACGCGACTGCAGTGCTGCGCAGTTGGAAGCGAAGTGTGTCCAGGCGGTCTGCGCGTCGGGCTCTGCGGTGTAGGCCTCGCGGGCGTCGCGCAGCGCGAAGCGCAATTGCTCGAAGTTCTGTTCGTTGGTGAGCGCCGGGTTCTTGTCGAACCACTTCGGAATCATCATCTCCGCCGCACAGCCCTCGGCCGTGCGGCCGTCGGCGAAGCGGATGCGCGCCTTCACATAGACCTGCGGGCAGGCCGTGACGGTGGCGGCGCCGAAGCGGAAGGGCAGCCGCAGCGCCACGTTGCGCTCGGCGAAGCGGATCTCCTCGACGTGAAAGCGGATCGCGTCCATGGCCGGCTCTCGCTCTTCAGTGGTCCAGGATGCCCTGCGAATAGAAATGCGCGCGCACCAGCTTGGTGTAGGCGCCGAACTCGGGCGAGGACATGACGTCCAGCGTGCGCGGGCGCGGCAGGTCGATGTCGTACACGGCGGCGATGGAGCCGGGGCGCTCGCTCATCACCATCACGCGGTCCGACAGGAAGATGGCCTCGGGAATGCTGTGCGTGATGAGCATCACCGTCTTCTTCGAGGTCATCCAGATGCGCTGCAGCTCCAGGTTCATCTTCTCGCGCGTCATCGCGTCGAGCGCGCCGAAGGGCTCGTCCATCAGCAGCACCGACGGGTCGTGCAGCAGGGCACGGCAGATCGACGCGCGCTGCTGCATGCCGCCCGAAAGCTGCCACGGGTACTTGCCCTCGAAGCCCTTGAGGCCGGCCATCTCCATCAGCTCGCGGGCCCGGGCCCTGGCCGCGTCCATGGGCATGTGGCGCATCTCGGCCTGCAGCAGGATGTTGTCTTCCACGCTGCGCCAGGGCAGCAGCACCGCGCTCTGGAACACGATGCCCACGTCCTTCTGCGCGCCCTTGATCGGCTTGCCCGCCAGCGTGAGGCTGCCACCGCTGATGGGCAACAGGCCCGCCACCATCTTCAGCAGCGTGCTCTTGCCGCAGCCCGAGGGACCGACGACGGAGACGAACTCGCCTTCCTTGATGGCGAAGTCGAGCGGCTTGAGCGACTCGACCGGGCCGTCCTTGCTTTGGTAGATCTTCGAGACGCCGCGCGCTTCGATCAGGTTGACTTGGGACATGGAATGCGTGAGAGGTGACTACTGCGGAAGGCGCGCGGGGTTCAGGACCGAAGGAAGGTCAGGGGAGGAAATCCAGAGTGACGTAGTCCTCGGGCTTGCCGCGCGTGGAGGCATCCATGCCGCCGTACTGCACCAGCAGGTCGAGCGAGTCGTTGACGTTCTTCATCTGCACGCGGAAGGGGCGCTGGTTGGCGGTTTCCTTCGTGTGGTAGAGCGCCACGCTCTGCTTCATGCCCACGATGAGCGTGTCGCGCACGCCGGCCTTGGGGTTGGCCTTGAGCATCGCGTCGACCGCGGCCTCGGGGCTCTTTTCGGCAGCTTCGGCGGCCTTGGTGGAGGCGCGCATGAAGCGCTTCACCAGGTCGGGGTTCTCGGTCAGCAGGTTCTTGTTGGCGATGATCCCGGAGCTGATCTGGTTCACGCCCGAGTCGGCAAAGCGGATCGGCGTCACCGGCTTGCCGGTGGCGTCCTGCAGCTTGATGGCCTGGTCCATCACGTAGCCCAGCAGCAGGTCGGCCTGGCCGTTGGTCACGGCATTGAGCTTGGTCTGCGCGTCGCCCGAGACGGTCTTGATCTGGTCGGGCTTGATGTCGTTGACCTTCAGGAAGAGCGGCCACATCTGCGACATCGAGTCGCCAGGCGTCACCGCCACGGTCTTGCCGATGATGTCCTTCGGCGTCTTGATGTTCTTCTCGGTGAAGCCCATCACCGACATCGGGCTCACCTGGAACAGCACGCCCGTCGACTTCAGCGGCGCGCCCTTGGCGGCGGCCTTGATCATGGTCGTGACGTCGATGTAGCCGAAGGTCGCCGACTTGGCGGCCACCGCCTGCGCGGTGACGGCGGAGCCGCGGCCTTCCTGGATGTCGAGGTCGATGCCCTCCTCGGCGTAGAAGCCCTTTTCCTTGCCGAGGAAGAAGGGCGCGTGCTCGCTGTACAGATACCAGTTGAGCATCAGCGTGACCTTGTCCTTGGGCTTGTCGCCCTGCGCATGGGCAGGTGCGATGGCGAAGGTGGCGAGCGCGGCCGCGGCGAGCAGCGTGGGAAGCAGTTTCTTCATGGTCTTGTCTCCGGGAGTTGTTGGCTTTGCGAAGGAACTCGGTGAAATCAGTGCGTGTGGCGCTGCGAGGCGTGCCAAGGGATCATCACGCGCTCGACCAGGTCGACGGCGACGAAAAGAATGACGCCGATGCTCGAAAGCACCACCAGCGCCGCGAACATCAGCGGCAGGTCGAAGTTGCCGTTGGCCACCTGCAGCACGTAGCCGATGCCCGAGTTGGAGCCGACGAACTCGCCGACCACCGCGCCTACCACCGCCAGCGTGACCGACACCTTCAGGCCGCTGAAGATCTGCGGCAAGGCCTGCGGCAGGCTGATCTTGAAGAAGGTCTGCAGGCGGCTCGCGCCCATGGAGCGCGAGAGGTCGAGCATGTCGGGCTCGACCGACTTGAAGCCCATCACCGTGGACACCACCACCGGGAAGAAGCCCAGCAGGAAGGCGCTGATGACCTTCGGGAAGCTGCCGAAGCCGAACCACACCACGAAGAGGGGCGCGATCGCCACCTTGGGAATGCTCTGCGAGAACACCAGCAGCGGATACACGTACGACTCGATGACGCGCGAGTAGGCGATGACCATCGCGATCGGAATGCCGATGAGGATCGTCAGCCCGAAGCCGCCGAGCGTGGCGAGCGTGGTCTTCCAGCTCTCGGCGAGCAGGCGCGGCCATTCGGCGACGAGCTGCTTCACCACCTCCCACGGCGGGGGAATCAGGTAGGCCGGAATCCTGAACAGGCGGATCGCCAGGTCCCACAGCACCAGCAGCAACAGGATCAGGAGGAAAGGGCGCAGGGCCGGGGAGAGCAGGAGCTTGCGGAACATGGCGGGAGCCGGGGCTTTCGGGAGAGCGAAGGGAGCGTGCTTGCGTTGCTTACTGTTGGACCGAGAGGCCGGCCGCCTTCACGAGCTGGGCGTTGCTCGCGATTTCTTCCTTGATGTAGGCGTCGAACTGCTCGGGCTTGAGCGTCCAGGCGTCGGCGCCCAGCTTGGCGAAGCGCTCCTTCACCTCGGGCGTGGCCAGTGCCTTCGCCACCTCGGCGTTCAGGCGCTCGACGATGTCGCGCGGCGTCTTGGCCGGCGCCATCATTCCGATCCAGAAGTTGAACTCCGAGCCAGGCACGCCGGCTTCGCTGGTGGTGGGCACGTCGGGCAGGGCGGCCGCGCGCTTGGGCGAACCCACGGCCAGTGCCAGCAACTGGCCTTCCTTGATCTGGCCGATGACCGGTGCGATCGGCGAGAAGTAATAGTCGACGCGGCCCGAGAGCACCTCGGTCACGGCCTCGCCCGATCCCTTGAAGGGGATGTTGGTCGCGTCGATCTTCGCGGCCAGCTTGAACTTCTCTGCGTTCAGGTGCGTGGCGCTGCCCTGGCCGGCGGAGGCGAAGTTCATGCTGCCGGGCTTGGCGCGCGCGGCGGCCAGCAGCTGCGGCAGCGTCTTGATGTTCTTGCCCGGCGAGATCACCAGCGCGTTGGGCAGCGACGAGATCGGCGTGACGCCCGCGAAGTCGTGCACCGTGTCGAAGGGCAGCTTGGCGAAGGTGGAGGGGCTCACCGTGTGCGACGACGAATGGATCATCACCGTGTAGCCGTCGGGCGCGGCCGTGGCCACCGCCTGCTGGCCGATGGTGCCGCTCGCGCCGCCGCGGTTGTCGACTACCAGCGTCTGGCCCATGCTGGCGCTCATCTTGTCGGTGATCGCGCGGGCAATGATGTCGGTGGTGCTGCCGGCCGCGAACGGCACGATCACGCGGATCGGCTTGTTCGGATAACCGTTCTGCGCCGCCGCCAGCCCCGGCAGCAGCGCCGCGATGCAGGTCAGCGAGGCAAGGACGGTGGTGCGTACGGCACTGCTGGCAATGAACTTCATGGATGTCTCCGCGCGGTCGGGCCGCATTCTTGAAATCGATCAATTCACCATTGAGTGAATTACTGATTTTAGGAACGGCCGCGCGGGAGCGTCAACGGGCGCTCCCTAGTGAATACCCGCAGGAGGAGGTTCAGTGGTTTTCAGGTGCGACTGCGCAGTGCACGGTCGTCGGAACCGGCACGGGCCAAGGTCGGGAACACCGTGGAACCGGCTTTGCCGGGCCACCGGTGTTGCCCCCGGTAGGGGGTGGCGAAGCGACACGAAGTGCGCGAGCCTGGGGGCGAGCCCAGCCTTACCGCGGAACCGGCTTTGCCGGGCCGCTGGTGTTGCCCCCCGGAAGGGGGTTGGCGTAGCGCACGAAGTGCGCGAAGCCTGGGGGCTATTTCAGTACATAGCCGAGAACCAGGTCGGTCATGTGCGAAAGCCGCTGCGCCATCGCCTTGGGCGCACGCAGGTCGCGACCGAAGATGGCCGATAGCGTGTGGTTGTTCGAGAGGTAGAAGTAGCAGAGCGACGCGATGGAGATGTAGAGCTGCACGGGGTCCACGCCCGCGCGGAACAGGTCGTCGCGGCGGCCGCGCTCCAGCACGGTGTCGAGCAGCTGCACCAGCGGCGAGTTCATCTCCTGGATGCGTTCCGAGCGCTTCAGGTGCGCCGCGCAATGCAGGTTCTCGCTGTTGAGCAGCGTGATGAACTCCGGGTGCTCGAGGTAGTAGTTCCACGTGAACGACACCAGCTGGCGGATCGCCTCCACGGGGTCGATCTCTTCGAGGTGCAGGCGCTGTTCCGCCTCGCGGATGTCCGCGTAGACGCGCTCCAGCACGGCAAGGAAGAGGTCGTCCTTGCTGCCGAAGTAGTAGTAGATGAGGCGCTTGTTGAGGCCCGCGCGCTCGGCGATGCTGTCCATGCGCGCGCCCGCGAGGCCGCGCGCGGAGAACTCGTCGCGGGCCGAGGCGAGGATGGCCAGCTGCGACCTGTCCGCGTCGCGCGAGCGGGGTTCCATGGCCTCGATGGCGATGTCGGGCGTGGGGTCCTTGGAGGCCTTCATGGCGCGAATTTAACCATTTGGGGAATTAACGCAAGGCGTCCGAGGTGGGCGCACATAATTGCCGGAGACATTTGCAGCTGAGGTTCCTACTTCCCATGAGTACATCACAACCCGCAGGCCACCTGATCGTGGAGTGCCTGGTAGAGCAAGGCATGGAGATCGCATTCGGCGTGCCGGGCGAGAGCTTCCTGGCGGTGCTCGACGGCTTCCACACCTACCGCCACCGCGCGCGCTTCATCGTCAACCGGCAGGAGGGCGGCGCCGCCTTCATGGCCGAGGCGCACGGCAAGCTCACCGGGCGACCGGGCGTGTGCTTCGTGACCCGCGGGCCGGGCGCGACCAACGCATCGATCGGCGTGCACAACGCCTTCCAGGATTCGACTCCGATGGTGCTGTTCGTGGGCGATGTCGGCAGCGACTTCCGCGACCGCGAGGCCTTCCAGGAGGTCGACTACGCGAGCTTCTTCGGCCCGAGCACCAAGGGCTTCGCCAAGCGGGTGGAGCGCATCGACGACGCGAACCGCATTCCCGAATACATCGCGCGCGCCTTCGCCACCGCCATGAATGGGCGGCCGGGGCCGGTGGTGCTGGTGCTTCCCGAAGACATGCTGCGCAGCGAGACCGCCGCGCGTCCGCTGGCGCGGGTGGAGGCGGTGGAGCCATGGAGCGACCCGGGCGCGCTGCGCACCCTGCGCGAGTTGCTGCTGAAGTCGCAGCGTCCGCTGGTGATTGCCGGCGGCGGCGGCTGGACGGCGCAGGCCGCGCAGGCGCTGCAGCGCTTCGCCGAGAACTGGCGCCTGCCGGTGGCGAATGCCTTCCGCTTCCAGGACACCTTCGACAACCACCATCCGCAGTACGCGGGCGACGTCGGCATCGCCATCAACCCGAAGCTGGCGCAGCGCGTGAAGGATGCCGACCTGATCCTCGCCATCGGCCCGCGCCTGGGCGAGATGACCACCAGCGGCTACACGCTGCTCGAGGCCCCCAAGGCGAAGCAGACGCTGGTGCATATCCACGCGAGCGCCGAGGAGCTCAACCGCGTCTACCAGGCCGACCTGGCGATCAACGCCGGCATGAGCGCGGCCGCGCGCAGCCTGGAAGTGCTGAGCGCGCCGCCGACGCTGCCCTGGGAAGACTGGACGCTGCAGGCCCATGCCGACTACGAGGCCAACCTCGCGCCGCAGGCGCTGCCCGGCATGCCTGCCGAAATGCCGCGCGGCCCGGTCGACATGGCGCAGGTCGTCGCGCTGCTGCAGAAGTACCTGCCGGCGGATGCGGCCATCACCAACGGCGCGGGCAACTTCGCGAGCTGGGTGCACCGCTACTTCCGCTACCACGGCCTGGCCAAGGGCGCGAAGACGCAACTGGCGCCGACCAGCGGGGCGATGGGCTACGGCGTGCCGGCGGGCATCGCCGCCAACCTGGCGACGGGGCGCGTGGCCTTCACCATCGCGGGCGACGGCGATTTCCTGATGACCGGGCAGGAGCTGGCGACGGCTTCGCAGCACGGAGGCAAGAGCATCATCGTGCTGCTCAACAACGGCATGTTCGGCACGATCCGCATGCACCAGGAGCGCGAGTACCCCGAACGCACAAGCGGCACCGCGCTGCGCAACCCCGACTTCTGCGGACTTGCGCGTGCCTACGGCTACGCGGCCGAGCGGGTGACGGAAACGGCGCAGTTCGAGGCGGCCCTGCTGCGCGCGCTGGAGGCCGACACCGGCACGCTGATCGAGATTCCGCTCGACCCCGAGGTCATCACCACGCGCGGCACGCTGTCGTCGATCACGCGTTCGGCGAAGCAGCAGCAGGCACAGGGCTGATCGCGGCGCGATGGCGGGCCACCTCCTCGCGCAGGAACGGCGAGCGCAGCTCGAAGACGTCGAACAGGCCGAGTGCGTCGAGGGTGGGGATCAGCGAGGCGAAATCCTGTTCGGCGGCCTGCCTGTCGGCGGCGGATGTGCCGGCGTCTTCGAGGATGCGCGCGTTGGCGAGGAAGGCGGCGACCGATCCCTTGCGCAACGTGCGGCCGTTGATGGTGGTGAAGTCTTCGCCGTCGGGGAGTACGTCCTGGGCTTTCATGGAGGCTGTTCCTTGGTTGGAGTCGAGAGGGTTTCGATGCTAGGCAGCGCCGCTTATTCGGGCTTGCGGGGCGGGGCCAATCGATACCTCCGGCGGGCCACCCATGGCTGAACGGACGCCTGCGACGCTGTGGATCAACGCCTACGAGGCGGCGCGCGTCACCGGATATCACTCGCACGAGACCGGGCAACTGTTCGCCTTGCGCGAGGGGTTGCAGGTCATCGAGACGCCGTCCGGCCGCTGGGTGCAGCCGCCGGGGTGGATCGGCTGGATCGCGCCGCGCTGCGCCCATGCGGCGCAGACCTTCGGCGCCACCGCGGGCTGGAGCCTGCACATCGATGCAGCGACGGCACAGGTGCTGCCCGGCGTGCCGCACGTGTTCGCGGCGACGCCGCTGGTGCGTGCGCTGGTGGACCGGCTGACGGGCATGGACGCATCCGAGCCCCTGCTGGAGCCCCGCCGCGGGCGTCTGGTGGGAGTGCTGGTCGACGAGCTTGCGGCGGGCGAGAGGCCGTCCCTTCATCTGCCGATGCCGCAGGACAGCCGGCTGGCAGGCATGGCTGCGGCGTTGGCCGACGACCCGGCGCTGCCGGACGGCATCGACCGATGGGCTGATCGCATCGGCATGGCACGAAGGACGCTCACCCGCCGATTCGCTGCGGAGACGGGACTGAGCTTCGCGCTGTGGCGCCAGCAGGCGCGGCTGCTCAAGGCGGTGGAACTGCTGAGCCTGCAGGAGAGCGTCACCGCGGTCGCGCTGACGGTGGGCTACAGCTCCGTCAGCGCCTTCATCGAGGCCTTCCGAAAGCACTTCGGCTCCACGCCGGCGCGCTTCTTCGAGGAGGGCGGGGCGATGCCGCAGGCGAAAAAAAAGCCCGCGTGAATCGGGCTTTTTGATTCAGGAGCGCGAGGCCCCTGAGGGCTTACTTGACGTGCTTGCCGATCAGCGCTGCCAGTTCGAACATCGACACTTGCGGCTTGCCGAAGATTTCCTTCAGCTTGGCGTCGGCGTTGATGTTGCGCTTGTTGGCCTTGTCCTGAAGGTTGTTCTTCTTGATGTAGTCCCACAGCTTGCTCACGACAGCGGTGCGCGGCAGCGGCGTGGAGCCGACGACGGCGGCCAGTGCCGGGCTGGGGGTCAGTGCCTTCATGAACGCGGCGTTGGGCGTGCGCTTCTTGGCGGGAGCGGCCTTCTTCGCGGGGGCCTTCTTGGCAGGAGCAGCCTTCTTCGCCGGTGCGGCCTTCTTCGCAGGAGCCGCCTTCTTGGCCGGAGCGGCCTTCTTCGCCGGAGCCGCCTTCTTTGCAGGAGCGGCCTTCTTTGCCGGAGCTTTCTTGGCCGGAGCCTTCTTTGCAGTTGCCATGGTTGATTTCCTTTTTTGGTTGAACACTCACCAATGAAAAACTTGCGTCTCCAGTGGCACTGCGGATGCTAAATGAGAAAAAACGCGTTTCCAAGGGAAAAAGCGCTTTTTTCATTGGGAGTTGTTGTTTTTTCAGAGGGGAGAAGCCCCGTTTTTCATGTTCGGCGCCCAGGCCACGTTGCAAGCACCACGCCGATGAGCGCAACGACGAACGCAACCAGCTGTGGGGAAGAGAGGCTTTCGCCGAGCACGAGCACGCCTACGAGGGCCGCGCTCACAGGCAGCAGCACGGCGAAAACACCCGCTTGTGCGGCTGGTACGTGGCGAAGTCCGGTCATCCAGAGCCACACCGTCCAGATGCTCGCGGCCAGTGCATAGGCCACGAGCAGTGCCCAGGTGCCGAAGCGCACGGCAGTGAAGTCGAACTGCAGCGCGAACCAGATGCCGAAGGGCATCGACAGCACGAAGCCCCAGAGGTTGATGAGCGAAGCGATGCGCTTGGGTCCGAGGCGCCCGGTGAGCGACTTGCCGATCACCGCATAGGCCGTCTCGCAGAGCACCGCGCAGAAGACGAGCAGATTGCCGAGCCAAGGCATCGACGTCGACGCAGATGCGGTCGCGGTGGAAGCCGGCGCATGCGATGCCGAAGGCGACAGCGCCAGCAGTCCGATGCCGATTGCCGCGCAGGCGATGGCCAGGCCGATGCGCACTGTGATGCGCTCGCGCAGGAAGAGCCAGCTCGCGACGGCGACGCACGCCGGGATCGACGCCATGATCACGCCCGCCGATACCGCGCTCGTCAGGCTCACGCCGAAGAGCATGCAGATCGAGAACAGGAAGTTGCCGAGGAAGGACTCGAGGAACACCAGCCAGCGCGTGCGCGTAGTCATCGGCGGTTCGTCCGGCGAGCGCTTGAGCCAGTGCGGCATGGCCAATGCCGCAATGCCGAAGCGCAGCCAGGCGAGCAGCAGCACCGGAAAGGCCGCGACGAGGGGTTTGGAGAGGGCGACGTAGCCGCCGACGAGCGACATGCTCAGGGCCAGGCAGCCATAGGCCACGAGGCGGCCTGATGCGGGGGCAGCGGAGTTCAATAGACTGGACGACGTGTTGTTGTGAAGGAAGGAGTGCGCTTTCGATGATGCCCCACGTTTTTGTCTACGGCACGCTGCGCGGCGGCGGACGCAACGACATCGCGCGCTACCGGCCCGCGCCGAAGTTCATCGGCCAGGCGTGCATCGCCGGCACGCTGCTCGATCTGGGCGCCTATCCGGGCATCGTGCTCGGTGGTGAAAGGCGGGTTAAGGGCGAGGTCTACGCCATCGAGCCTGCGGTGGAAGCGGCGCTCGACGTGCTGGAGGAAGTGGCGGACGACGATTCCGGCGAGTACATCAAGCGGCAGGTGCGCGTGGAGGTGAATGGGCAGTGGTTCGATTGCCTGGTCTATGAGATCCACCCGACACGCATCGCAGGGCTCGAAGTGATCGAAAGCGGCGACTGGATCGCCCATGCGGCACGCAGCGACGCCGCATTTTCACAACCGAAAGATTGATTGCGCATTACGGAATGCGCGCCTGCTGCGCCGCAATATTTTTTCTCGATATGGGAAAAATGATTCTGCATTGAGAAATATATCCGTAAGTTGTTGATTTTATTGGTGAAAAAATATGTCTTCTATAAGACATAAGAGTCTGCGGTGGAGTTACAGTAACTCCACGGCCGCAGCGCCAATCCTTCAATCAACCTCACGGAGTGACCATGCCCCAGACCCTCACAGAACAACTGAGCCGCGAACAGCAGATCGCCGCACTCGAGAAAGAATGGGCCACCCACCCCCGCTGGAAGGGCGTCAAGCGCGGCTACAGCGCGGCTGACGTCGTGCGCCTGCGCGGTTCGTTCCCCATCGAGCACACGCTGGCCAAGCGCGGTGCCGAGAAGCTCTGGGACAAGATCAACGGCGGCGCCAAGAAGGGCTATGTGAACGCCTTCGGCGCGATCTCCGCCGGCCAGGCGATGCAGCAGGCCAAGGCCGGCCTCGAGGCCGTGTACCTGTCGGGCTGGCAGGTCGCCGCCGACGGCAATACCTCCGAGACGATGTACCCCGACCAGTCGCTGTATGCCTACGACTCGGTGCCGACGATGGTCCGTCGCATCAACAACACCTTCCGCCGTGCCGACGAGATCCAGTGGGGCCGCGGCATCAACCCGGGCGACAAGGAATTCATCGACTACTTCCTGCCCATCGTGGCCGACGCGGAAGCCGGCTTCGGCGGCGTGCTCAACGCTTTCGAACTGATGAAGAACATGATCACCGCCGGTGCCGCCGGCGTGCACTTCGAAGACCAACTGGCCGCCGTGAAGAAGTGCGGCCACATGGGCGGCAAGGTGCTGGTGCCGACGCAGGAAGCGTGCGAAAAGCTGATCGCCGCGCGCTTCGCAGCAGACGTGCTGGGCGTGCCGACCATCGTCCTGGCCCGCACCGATGCCGAAGCCGCGAACCTGATCACGTCCGACCACGACGCCAACGACAAGCCGTTCCTGACCGGCGAACGTACGCAGGAAGGTTTCTTCCGCGTCAAGAACGGCCTGGAGCAAGCCATCAGCCGCGGCGTGGCCTACGCCCCCTACGCCGACCTGGTGTGGTGCGAGACCGGCGTGCCCGACATCGGCTTCGCCCGCGAATTCGCGCAGGCCGTGCACGCCGCCTGCCCGGGCAAGCTGCTGTCGTACAACTGCTCGCCTTCCTTCAACTGGAAGAAGAACCTCGACGACAAGCAGATCGCCTCGTTCCAGGAAGACCTGTCGGCGCTGGGCTACAAGTACCAGTTCATCACGCTGGCCGGCATCCACGTCAACTGGTTCAACACCTTCCAGTTCGCCCATGCATACGCTCGCGGCGAAGGCATGAAGCACTACGTGAACATGGTCCAGGAACCCGAGTTCGCCGCACGCGACAAGGGCTACACCTTCGTGTCGCACCAGCAGGAAGTGGGCGCTGGTTACTTCGACGACGTGACCACCGTGATCCAGGGCGGTTCCTCCAGCGTGAAGGCGCTGTCGGGTTCGACCGAGGAAGAACAGTTCCACTGATCCGACGGACAGTTTTCGCTGTCACTTTCAGCCCGGCCTCGTGCCGGGCTTTTTTGTTTCCGCTGCAGCGAGGTCAGGCCTCGAGCCGCACTTCGCGTACGCCGCGTCCCAGCCGCTGGCGCAGCAGGGTGCGCAGCGTGACGCCGTCGGCATAGCCGACCATGCCGGCGATCTGCTCCAGGCTCTTGTCGCTGGTCTTGAGCAGGTGCACGGCGCGCTCGACACGCAGGTCCTGCACGTACGAGAGCGGGCTCTTGCCCAGCACCTGCTGCATGCGGCGGGCCAGCGTGCGCTTGCTTGTTCCCGCGGCCAGGGCCGCCTCGTCGAGCGAGAAGCCCTCGGCCAGCCGGCCGCGCGCCCAGCGCTCGAAGCGCTCGACCAGCGGATCGGAGTGCGAGAGATGGTCGGAGATCACGTAGGCCGACTGCGACGGGCGCGAGTCGACGATCAGGTAGCGCGCCACCAGCGTGGCGAGTTCGGGGCTGGCCTGGCGGACGATCCACAGTGCCAGGTCGACATGGCTCAGTGCGGCGCCGGCGGTGACCAGATGGCCCGAGCTGACCAGCATGCGCGAGTCTTCCAGTTGCACGCCGGGGTAGCGCTGGCGGAACAGCGTGGCGAGCCACCAGGTCGTGGTCGCCTTGTGCCGGTCGAGCACGCCCGACTCTGCGAGCACGAAGGTGCCGATGCAGGCGGCGGCCACGTTGGCGCCTCGATCCGAGCGTTCTCGCAGTGCGGCGCAGGCGTCGCGCACGTCGGGGCGGGCTAGGGCGGGCTCCAGCGTTTCGGGCATCTTGCAGCCCAGCGCGGGAACGATCAGCCAGTCGGCCGTGCCGGCGCCGAGCGCGCGCGCGACCGGCACGGCGAAGCCCTGCGAGGTCCGCACGCGCTTGCGGACACCCGTCACCACGACTTCGAAGGGCGTCACGTCGAGCTGCAGCATGGCTGTGAGTTCGTTGGCGGTGGTGAATACATCGAGCACGGTGGACAGGCCGGTGTCGAACACGCCATCCAGGGCGAGTATGTCGAGTTTCATGGCCATAACGATATCAAAGATGTCAAAAACGCCAATGGCTACAGAGGCGGCGGCTGCCTAGAGTTCATGCCAACGCCGCGCAATGTCGCGCGCCGTTCAACACTCAGGAGATTGACCCATGATCAAGTACGCACTGTTCGCCCGCCTCGAAGCCAAGCCGGGCAAGGAAAGCGATGTCGAGAAGTTCCTGGAGGCCGGCCTTGGGATGGCCCGTGACGAGAAGACCACGCCGATCTGGTTTGCGCTGCGCCTGTCGCCGACCACCTTCGGCGTGTTCGATGCTTTCGAGAACGAGGCCGCCCGCCAGGCCCACCTGACCGGTCCGATCGCCCAGGCGCTGATGGCGAAGGCCCCTGAGCTGTTTGCCGCGCCGCCGTCGATCGAACCGATCGAAGTGTTGGGACTGAAGAACACTGCGGCCGCGTCCTGAGCGGGCAGCGGCTAGAATTGCCGGCTCTGCACTCCAACAAGAGCGAGAAAGGCACCTTGGTTATGACACCGCGAACTACCCGGCAAGGTTTCGGCGGCTTTTTCTTCACCGAAGGAAAAGGCCGGTAGCCCCGCGCTCGCTGGTTTTCGCCAGCTACACAACCAAGCAAAGCGCGGTCATCCACCGCGCTTTTTTGTTTTTCTCCCCGAGGTTTTCCCAAAATGATCCAGATCACGCTCCCCGACAACTCGCGCCGCGAGTTCCCTGGCCCGGTCTCGGTGGCCGAAGTCGCCCAGTCCATCGGTCCCGGCCTGGCCAAGATGACGGTGGCCGGCAAGGTCGACGGCAAGCTCGTCGATGCCAGCGACGTCATCGACCATGACGCGAAGCTGCAGATCATCACGCCCAAGGACGAAGAGGGCCTGGAGATCATCCGGCACTCGACGGCCCACCTGGTCGGCCACGCGGTGAAGCAGCTCTACCCGACGGCGAAGATGGTGATCGGGCCCGTGATCGACGAGGGCTTCTACTACGACATCGCCTACGAGCGCCCGTTCACGCCCGAGGACATGGCCGCCATCGAGGCGCGCATGCGCGAGCTGATCGCGCAGGACTACGACGTGATCAAGAAGATGACGCCGCGCGCCGAGGTCATCGAGGTCTTCAAGTCGCGCGGCGAGGACTACAAGCTGCGCCTGGTCGAGGACATGCCCGACGAGCAGGCCATGGGCCTGTACTACCACCAGGAATACGTCGACATGTGCCGCGGCCCACACGTGCCGAACACGCGCTTCCTGAAGGTCTTCAAGCTCACGAAGCTGGCCGGCGCCTACTGGCGCGGCGACGCCAAGAACGAGCAGCTGCAGCGCATCTACGGCACGGCCTGGGCCGACAAGAAGCAGCTCGACCAGTACATCCAGCGCATCGAGGAAGCCGAGAAGCGCGACCACCGCCGGCTCGGCAAGGAGCTCGACCTGTTCCACATCGACGAGGTGGCGCCGGGCGTGGTGTTCTGGCACCCGAAGGGCTGGGCGATCTGGCAGGTGGTGGAGCAGTACATGCGTGCCATCTACCGCGACACGGGCTACTGGGAAGTGAAGGGGCCGCAGATCCTCGACAAGAGCCTGTGGGAGAAAACGGGCCACTGGCAGAACTACCGCGACAACATGTTCACGACGGAGTCGGAGAAGCGCGAGTACGCGCTCAAGCCGATGAACTGCCCGGGCCACGTGCTCATCTTCAAGAGCGACCTGCGCAGCTACCGCGACCTGCCGCTGCGCTACGGCGAGTTCGGCCAGTGCCACCGCAACGAGCCCAGCGGCGCGCTGCACGGCATCATGCGCGTGCGCGGCTTCACGCAGGACGACGGCCACATCTTCTGCACGGAAGACCAGATCCTCGACGAATGCATCGCCTACACGGCCCAACTGCAGAAGGTCTACGCCGACTTCGGCTTCACGGACATCCTCTACAAGGTCGCGACGCGTCCGGAGAACCGCGTCGGTTCCGACGAGCTGTGGGACAAGGCCGAGCATGCGGTGATGGAGTCGCTGCGCCGGTCGGGCGTCGACTTCGTCATCGCGCCGGGCGATGGAGCCTTCTACGGCCCGAAGATCGAGTACACGCTGCGCGATGCCATCGGCCGCCAGTGGCAGTGCGGCACGATGCAGGTCGACTTCAACACGGCCGAGCGTCTTGGCGGCGAATACGTGACGGAATCGAGCGGTCGCGCGCACCCCGTGATGCTGCATCGCGCCATCGTCGGCAGCCTGGAGCGCTTCATCGGCATGCTGATCGAACACCACTCCGGCGCAATGCCCGCATGGCTCGCGCCGGTGCAGGTTGCGGTGCTGAATATCAGCGAAGGGCAGGCGGATTACGCTGCTGAAGTTGCGAAAACGCTGCAAAATCAAGGGCTTAGGGTCCAGCTCGACCTGCACAACGAAAAGATTACGTATAAAATACGGAAGCATTCGTTGCAAAAGCTCCCTTACATCGTTGTCGTGGGCGACAAGGAAAAGGAAGCAGGTGCCGTCGCAGTGCGCGCCCGGGGCAATCAAGACCTCGGTGCAATGTCCCTCGAATCGTTCGTGCAGCGGCTCGTTCAGGATGTTGCCGACAAGCGTTGATTTGTCCTCGAAACACCCCACATGTTTCCCTGCCAAATCGTGCCGCTTGTCCGCGAGGGCTGAGCGGCGTTCGCTACAGATTTTGTAGCAAACTTTGAAGGATTCTGACCATCGCTACTGCATTCCGCGACCGCCGCCACCGCGAGGAACGCCAACACCGCCTGAACCGGGAAATCATGGCCCCGGAAGTCCGCCTGATCGGCCCGGATAACGAGCAATTGGGTGTCGTGAGTCTTGCAGAGGCTCTACGCCTTGCCGGTGAGCAGGACGTGGACCTGGTGGAGGTCGTCGCGGCGGCCAACCCGCCCGTGTGCCGCCTGATCGAGTACGGCAAGTTCAAGTACCACGAGCAGAAGAAGGCGGCCGAGGCGAAGTCGAAGCAGAAGGTCATCGAGGTCAAGGAAATCAAGTTCCGGCCCGGTACCGACGATGGCGACTACAACATCAAGATGCGCAACATCCGGCGCTTTCTTGATGAGGGTGACAAGTGCAAGATCACGCTTCGCTTCCGCGGCCGCGAGATCACGCACCAGGAACTCGGCCTGGCCCTGCTGCAGCGCATCCGCGACGAGCTGGGCGACTCGATCATCGTCGAGCAGTTTCCGAAGCTCGAAGGCCGGCAGATGATCATGATGATCGCGCCGGGCCGCAAGAAGCCCGGCGGCGGTGGGCAGCAGAAGCCGGCAGCCGATGCCGGCGCCGCTCCGGCAGCGACGCCCGCTGCGGCCTGACGGGCCGAAGGCTGGAGCCGCGTTAGAGAGGTTTTGAAGGGATTTCGCCATTGCCCGCATTTCGAAAGAAATGCAGGCGAGGGCGGGATGAAGAAGTGTCTCGGGGCCAACAAGTCCGTGGAGCATCCATGGCGCCTCACGAGCACAAACTAAAGGAGCATTCACATGCCCAAAATGAAGACCAAGAGCAGCGCGAAAAAACGTTTCCGCGTTCGTCCCGGTGGCACCGTCAAGCGCGGTCAAGCCTTCAAGCGTCACATCCTGACGAAGAAGACCACCAAGAACAAGCGTCACCTGCGTGGTGCAGTCGCTGTGCATGAAACCAACATGGTTTCTGTCGCCGCCATGCTGCCCGGCCGTGGCATCTAACTCAGACGAACAAGGAGTACACACATGCCTCGCGTCAAACGTGGTGTAACGGCTCGCGCCCGCCACAAGAAAGTTCTCGCACTCGCCAAGGGTTTCCGCGGTCGCCGCGGCAATGTCTTCCGCGTCGCCAAACAGGCGGTGATGAAGGCAGGCCAATACGCCTACCGTGACCGCCGTACCAAGAAGCGCGTGTTCCGTCAGCTGTGGATTGCGCGTATCAACGCCGCCTCGCGTGAACTGGGCCTGACCTACAGCCAGTTCGCCAACGGCATCCGCAAGGCCGGTATCGAGATCGACCGCAAGATGCTTGCGGACATCGCCGTGCACGACAAGGCCGCTTTTGCCGGCATCGTGGAGCAGGTCAAGGCCAAGCTGGCTGCTTGATTCTGCACAGCGGGGCGCTGCCTTCGGGCAGCTTCCTGCGCCCACGGCTCAAGGGCTGGCGCTTGAAAAGGCTCCAGCTCTTTTTTATTTCCCCTCGAAGATTTTTGTTGCTATGAACGAGTTGGACTCCCTGGTCGACACCGCACGCGCCGCCTTCGCCGAAGCGAAGACACCCGCCGAGCTCGAAAACGCCAAGGCCCAGTTCCTCGGCAAGTCGGGCCGCATCACCGAGCTGATGAAGGGAATGGCCGCGCTGAGTGTCGAAGAGAAGAAGTCCCGCGGCGCCGCCATCAACGTCGCCAAGCAAGCCATCGAAGCCGCGCTGACCGACCGCCGCCAGCAGCTGGCCGACGAAGAACTCTCGCTGCAACTGCGCGCCGAGGCGCTCGACGTGAGCCTGCCCGGCCGCCGCCGCATTTCGGGCGGCCTCCACCCCGTGAGCCGCACCCTGGAGCGCATCGAGGAAATCTTCTCCAGCATGGGCTTCGATGTGGCCGACGGCCCCGAGATCGAGAGCGACTGGCACAGCTTCACCTCGCTCAACAACCCGCCGAACCATCCCGCGCGTTCGATGCAGGACACCTTCTACGTCGACCTGAACGGCGACGACGGCATCCCCTACAACCTGCGCCCGCACACCAGCCCGATGCAGGTGCGCTATGCGCATCAGCACATCAAGAAGTACGCCGCCGAGTTCTCGGCTGCCGCGGCCGACACCACCGGCACCGTGAAGGCGCCCGAGATCCGCGTGATCGCGCCGGGCCGCACCTACCGCGTCGACAGCGACGCCACCCACTCGCCCATGTTCCACCAGTGCGAAGGCCTGTGGCTCGGCGAGAACGTGAGCTTCAAGGACCTGAAGGTCGTCTTCACCGACTTCTGCCGCACCTTCTTCGAGCGCGACGACCTCGTGCTGCGCTTCCGCCCGAGCTTCTTCCCGTTCACCGAGCCGAGCGCCGAGATCGACATCCAGTTCGCGAGCGGCCCGCTGGCCGGCCGCTGGCTCGAGGTGTCGGGCTCGGGCCAGGTGCATCCGAACGTGGTGCGCAACATGGGCCTCGACCCCGAGCGCTACATCGGCTTCGCCTTTGGCATGGGCCCCGACCGGCTCACGATGCTGCGCTATGGCGTGAACGACCTGCGCCTCTTCTTCGACGGCGACCTGCGTTTTCTCTCGCAGTTCCAGTAAGCAGCAGCACCCCATCACAGAAAAAACCAGATCGAGATCGAAGAGATGCAATTCCCGGAATCCTGGCTGCGCGAGTTCTGCAACCCGCCCATCGACAGCGCCGCACTGGCCGAAACGCTCACCATGGGCGGCTTCGAGGTGGAAGAGCGCCGTCCGGTGGCGCCGCCTTTCACGCGCATCGTGGTCGGCGAAATCAAGGAAGCCGTGCAGCACCCGAATGCCGATCGCCTGCGCGTGTGCCAGGTCGATGCGGGGCAGGGTGCCCTGCTGAACATCGTGTGCGGCGCGCCGAATGCGCGTGTCGGCATCAAGGTGCCGTGCGCGCTGGTCGGCGCCGAACTGCCGCCGGGTGAGGACGGCAAGCCCTTTCTCATCAAGCTCGGCAAGCTGCGCGGCGTGGAAAGCCAGGGCATGCTGTGCTCGGCGCGCGAACTGCAGTTGAGTGAAGACCACGGCGGCCTGCTCGAGCTCGACGCCGACGCGCCCATCGGCGCCGACGTGCGCGAGGTGCTCAAGCTCGACGACATGCTGCTCACGCTGAAGCTCACGCCCAACCTGGCGCACGGCCTCAGCGTCTATGGCGTGGCGCGCGAACTGGCCGCGCTCACGGGCGCGCCGCTCAAGACCCCCGAGATCGCACCGGTCGCCACCTCGTTCGCCGACGTGCTGCCGGTGAAGGTCGAGGCGCCCGAGCTCTGCGGCCGCTTCTCGGGCCGCATCATGCGCGGCGTGAACACCAAGGTCGGGACGCCGGCCTGGATGGTCGAGCGCCTCGCGCGCTGCGGCCAGCGCAGCGTGACGCCGCTGGTCGACATCTCCAACTACGTGATGTTCGAGTACGGCCAGCCCAGCCACATCTTCGACCTCGACAAGATCCATGGCGGCCTCACGGTGCGCTGGGGCAAGCCGGGCGAGCAGCTGAAGCTGCTCAATGGCAACACGATCGCCGTCGACGACAAGGTCGGCGTGATCGCCGACGACCGCGAGGTCGAGTCGCTCGCCGGCATCATGGGCGGCGATGCCACCTCGGTGTCCGACGACACGCGCAACATCTACGTCGAAGCCGCCTTCTGGTGGCCCGAGGCCGTGCAGGGGCGTTCGCGCCGCTTCAACTTCTCGACCGACGCGGGACATCGCTACGAGCGCGGCGTCGATCCGAGCCGCACGGTCCAGATCATCGAGCGCATCACGCAGCTGATCGCCGAGATCTGCGGCGGCCAGGCCGGCCGCATGGACGACCAGACGCTGAGCGTGCCCGAAGCCGTGCCCGTCACGCTGCGCGTGGCGCGCGCCTCGCGCGTGATCGGCATGCCGCTGACGCAGGCCCAGTGCGCCGAGGCGCTGAACCGCCTCGGCTTCGCCATCACCGAAGGCGAAGGCACGCTGACCGTGACCCCGCCGCCGCACCGCTTCGACCTGCTGATCGAGGAAGACCTGATCGAGGAGGTCGCGCGCCTGATCGGCTTCAACAACCTGCCGACCACCGCGCCGCTCGCGCCCATCACCGCGCGCGTGCGTCCCGAGGCGCAGCGCAGCCGCTTCGCGGTTCGCCGCAGCATCGCCGCGCTGGGTTACCAGGAAACGATCAACTTCAGCTTCGTCGAAGCGCACTGGGAGCAGGACCTGGCCGGCAACGCCAACCCTGTGAAGCTGCTGAACCCCATCGCCAGCCAGATGAGCGTGATGCGCTCGTCGCTGATGGGGTCGCTGCTGCAGGTGCTCAAGTTCAACCTCGACCGCAAGGCGCCGCGCGTGCGCGTGTTCGAGCTGGGGCGCGTGTTCATGCGCGACGACAGCGTCGTCACCACCGACAGCACCGTGCGCGGCGTGAGCCAGCCGATGCGCGTGGCGGGCCTCGCATGGGGCGACGCCGACGAGGCGCGCTGGGACGGCAAGCCCGAGCGAATCGACTTCTACGACGTGAAAGGCGACGTCGAGGCGCTGCTCGCTCCGCTGCAGCCCGTCTTCGAGGCGGCCGAACATCCGGCCCTGCACCCGGGCCGCTCGGCACGCGTGCTGGTCGACGGCAAGGCCATCGGCTTCGTCGGCGAACTGCATCCGCGCTGGCGCCAGAAGTGGGATTTCTCGCAGGCGCCCGTGCTGTTCGAACTCGACCTCGACGCCGTCACCGCGCGCCTCGTGCCCGTGGCGCAGCCGGTGCCCAGGCACCAGGCCGTCGAGCGCGACATCGCCGTCGTGGTGGCCGAGGCCGTCACGCACGACGCGCTGATGCAGGCCATCCGCTCCACCGCAGCGGCCAAGGGCCTGCTGCGCGACGCCGTGCTGTTCGACATCTACCGTCCGCAGCCGCTGCGCGACGGTGCGGTGGCCGCGGCCGGCGCGCTGGCGCAGGGCGAGAAGAGCATGGCGGTGCGCCTGAGCTTCCAGAGCGACAGCGCCACGCTGACGGACGAGCAGGTCGAGCCCGCTGTCCGCGCGATCGTCGAACAACTGGGCGCCAAGCTCGGCGGCCGCTTGAGGGGGTGATGAGAATGAACGCTGCCGAATTCACGCTCGAGGCTCTGGAAACGCCTGCGCTCACCAAGGCGCATCTCGCCGACCTGCTGTTCGAGCAGATCGGCCTGAACAAGCGTGAGTCCAAGGACATGGTCGAGGCGTTCTTCGAGCTCGTGGCCAACAGCCTCATCGAAGGCACGGACGTGAAGATCTCGGGCTTCGGCAACTTCCAGATCCGCGTGAAGGCGCCCCGGCCCGGGCGCAATCCGCGCACCGGCGAAGCCATTCCGATCGGCGAGCGCCGCGTGGCGACGTTCCATGCGAGCGCCAAGCTCAAGGAACAGATTCACGGAAGCATCGATCAGGGCGGGACATCCGAAGTCGAGTGGAGCCTCGGCTCCGAATAAGTGCTTGGTGCTGCGCGGCCGCGTAGAGTAATCTCTGAGGTTTCCCGCGCACAGTCTTGATTTCAATGGAGAAAACGCTCCCTCCGATCCCCGTCAAACGCTACTTCACCATCGGTGAGGTTGGCGAGCTGTGCGGCGTCAAGCCGCATGTGCTGCGTTATTGGGAGCAGGAGTTCACGCAGCTGCGCCCGATGAAGCGGCGTGGCAACCGCCGCTACTACCAGCACCACGAGGTGCTCATGATCCGCCGCATCCGCGATCTGCTCTACGACCAGGGCTTCACGATCAGCGGCGCGCGCAACAAGCTGCAGGAACTGGTGCAGGGCGAGCGCGACCGCCGCAAGGCGGGCGAAGTGCCGCTCGAAGGCGTGGAGGCCATCGAGATCGACCAGGAAGAGTTCGACGCCGCCATCGTCGAGGATTCGCCCGCGTCCGCAGCCGTGCAGACGGCCGATCTTTCGCAGCTGCTTCACCTTCGTCGCGAACTATTTGAAATTCGTGAGCTGCTGACCGTCGGGCGCTGAATTTCCAAGGCTATAATCGAGAGCTTCGGTGTGTGGCGCAGCCTGGTAGCGCACTTGCATGGGGTGCAAGGGGTCGAAGGTTCGAATCCTTTCACACCGACCAACAAAACGTCCAAGGGCGTCCGGTTTTATCCACCGGACGCCCTTTTTCATTGGGGAAACGGCTAACACGTGTCCGGAGACGTACACTGAAATCCAGTGACTGCCAGCGCCAAGCGGGGGTACAGGTGGGGGTTCAAACCCTGCGAATCCCCAGGGCGGTAGTTTTTGTACCCCCAATTTCCTCGACGCTCCCATGCCATTGACTGATGCCGCGTGCCGCAATGCCACCTGCCCGCCTGACCGAAAGCAGGCTCGGTATGCCGACTCGGGTGGCCTCTATCTTGAGGTGTCGGCCTCAGGTTCTCGCCGATGGTTCTGGAAGTTCAGAATCGAAGGCGTCGAGAAGAAATTTGCCTTGGGCACCTATCCCGGCGTGACCCTTGCCGCAGCTCGAAAGGCACGCGACGCTGCCAAGGCGCAGAAAGCCTCCGGGATCAACCCGATACAGGCTCGCCAGGTCGTCAAGCTCAAAGCCGCCGTGACCACCGGCGACACCTTCCGTGAGACGGCCCTCGAGTGGTACCAGAAGCACCATACGCGCTGGAGCGGCCATTACAGCATCCGCGAAAAGCGCAACCTGGAAAAGGATCTGTTTCCGCACTTCGCTGCTCGTCGCATCAGCGAGATCGAACCCATCGAGTTGTTGGCGGCACTACGTCGCGTTGAGGAGCGCGGCGCCCTCGACGTGGCCGGCCGCGTGCTTATGACGTCACGTGCGGTCTGGCGCTACGCCGTGGCGACTGCGCGAGCGCCACGTGACATTACGGCCGACCTCAAGGGCGCGCTGACGCCCCACAAGAAGCGGCACTTTGCAGCGATCACGGAGCCCACCAAGCTGGGCGAACTGATGCGCGTCATCCGAGCTTACCAAGGCGGTCACATCGTGCGTACCGCCTTGCAGTTGGCCCCCATGCTCTTTCAGCGCCCCAACGAACTGAGGGGCGCAGCCTGGTCGGAAATCGACCTGGACAACGCGTTATGGACGGTGCCAGCCGCGCGCATGAAGCGGCGCATCGAGGGCAAGGAAAACGGCGATCCCCATCTGGTCCCGCTCCCGACACAAGCCGTAGAACTGCTGCGCAAGCTGTATCCCCTCACGGGGCACGGCACGCTTGTCTTCCCTGGCGAGCGCAGTCATGACAGGCCCATCTCGGACAACACCCTGCGCGCAGCGCTTCTGACGCTTGGATACGGCCCCACCGTGCAGACCGTTCACGGCTTCAGGGCGACGGCACGAACTCTGCTGGCCGAGGTCTTGGAGGTCGATCCCTTGGTGATTGAGGCCCAACTGGCGCATGCCGTCAAAGACGCCAATGGGCGCGCCTACAACCGCACGCAGTATTTCAAGCAACGTGTGCAGATGATGCAGCGGTGGGCGGATTACCTCGACGGGTTGCGGGGGCCGAAACTTGCACCCGCTGAAGCGCTCGCGCCACGCCCCCCAAAGGCGGAAAACCGCGAGAGTATGGCGAGTCTGATGCGTGATTTCTTGAGCGATGCAGATGGGGTGGATCGCTCGCCTGAGGGGGCCAGGAGGGCTGTGCAACCGATCAAGAAACGCGAAGGTGGAGAAAGCATGGCGGAACTCTTCGTCTCTCGCACAAGTCAGACGAGGTAGATTTTTCCAGGCAATCACGGAGAGCCGCTCACTAACCGTGGTGGGCCAAGCCATGTAGAACTATGCTGTATTTGTTCATTTGTGCAGGACGGCTTTAGCCGTCTTTATGCCGTCCTTCGGATAGGGAGGTTGGCGGGTGATTGCTTGGCGTACGCAAGAGGCTAAGACCAGCAGCAGAGCCGTGCACCCGTAATTCGTGCACAAACAGGACGTTCTCGGATAGAATCTCTTCACAACGAGATCTTGTCCAGCTCACGCAGCTGGGGTTAGACGACAAGGGTAACGACGGCCCTTGTTGATATCTCTCCTTACTACAGTCCCCGCACTCTTTTCAGAGTTGCCAGGGACGGGGAACTCTAAGGCGACTCAGCCTGAGTTCTCTTATACACAGGTAGCGCGGTGTGCATATCGAGCAAGCACCACGCGGTGGCAGCGGGCCGTTCGCAGCCTTCTCGGCTGATTGCAACGGTTCAATTGCTTGGTTCGTCCTGAAGTTTTTCGAAAACTTCGGGTCCATGCGGTCCAACCTGGAAATTTAAATGTTAACTTCCGAGAAATTCGGCTCGGCTTGTCGAGCTGTGAATCATGAGCTTCTTCCAAGCTCCGGCAATACCAACCACCTGTCGCTCGTTGGCGTCGACTTCAGTCGACTCCTGGAGAAGGTGGAAAAGCCGCAGATCTTTCTGCTGCCCATCAAAGGGGTGTCGCAAAAAATTGCGCGCAGCCGCGCGGGAATCTACGACATGCTCAATCCGAAGAGCGGTTCGTACGAGCCGCTGATGCCCAAGCCTATCCGTATTGGCCGTCGTGTTTACTGGTTGCGTCATGAGATCGATGCGTTCCTCGAAGTCATGATCGCCGCCAACCGCCAGCCACCATTAGCGGAGCGCTAGACACCTGTAAAAGGATATGCGCCTCGTGGACCTCGGAAGGGGTGTGCAAGGCGCAAGTAAGGCGATCTGAACACAAGTTCGGTGAATAGCTCGCGTAGTTAGGTGTTCGTTGATTCGCTGGACGCGTTGAGACAACGACACTGCCTTCGTTGAGCGCACACGCGTCAGGAATGACCTTTTCCGACGCATTACTTCGTATGTTGGAATGATGGCGAGATTGCCTCATTTCGCCGCGATCACCGGCATTCAGATTTCATTGATGCCGGCAGTCGCCGGATCGAGGATTTAGGTTATTAATATTATTGCAATTGCATTGCGATAGTGCGGTTCGATGGCAGTGAGGTAAAGAATCGCCATAAGCATTCGACCTTTGCAGTCGCAACCATGATGGCCTGAACTCCGATCGCCAAGCTTTTCACCAGTTCGGAGAACTGCAAATCCCTCATCAGAAACTATCGGAACATCATGTACCCCAAACTCAAAACCAAACCGGAAATCCCACATACGCATCTCTCGTCAAAGGAGATGTACAACCAGCTGCTAATCGATTCGAAAATCCATCGCACGACCCTCGAGGGACAGAACATCACTCATGTTGGTCAGCCGATCTCGGTGCATATCGCTGCGATTGACGAATTCGTCGGCATAGTTGCCCAGACCGACGGCTCGGCCTTTGCTTTCGTCACGCAGGTCAATGGTGACGTCCAAGTCCTCGAAGGCGAGTTTGCTCAGTTCTTCTACAAGCTCCCCGGCTTCCTTTCTGCCCGATCCGAGCACTTCATTTACAGCGACAATGCGATGCTGTTCTTCGAGTGCATCGACGAGTTGGGCTGGGGGCAAGGCCAGCTGGGGGGTGATCCGGGACGGTTCTTCCTCGAGACCGGCAAGCACGCCGGGCAGCACTTCGACGAGTTCTTGGAGCTGCTTCGGCGCAAGAGTCGCTCGGCCTTCTTCCGCAAGCGCGTGAGCCGCCGCAAGCAGAACTCGCGTCGCAACTTCGAAAGCCTGAAGAAATATATCGATGCGCTCTTTGAGGTGTACAGCAAGCTGCTGGTCATCCGCATCGACGTGGGCTACCGCATGAAGGATGCCAAGTCGATGAGCCTGGAGGAAGTCCAGGCTCATCTGCAGCGCTTCCTGAACAATCGCCGCAGCAACGAGCTCTTCAAGCACGTGGTCGGCTACATCTGGAAGCTGGAGGAAGGCGTGCACCGCGGCCCGCACTACCACCTGTGCCTCTTGCTTGACGGCAACCAAGTCGAGAAGGACGAGTACTACGCTGACCAGTTCTGCAAGTACTGGGTCGACGACATTGCCGATGGCCGTGGCACGGGCTTCAACTGCAACCGCGACAAATTCAATCGCTACAAGAACTGCGGCATCGGCATGGTGCGCCATGATGACCACGCCAAGCGTGCCATCCTCATGGACGCGATCAGCTACTTGACGAAGGTCGAGCAATACTTGATGTCGAGGATCCTGCTGAAGACGCGTACGCTGGGTCGCGGGGAGATGCCGAAGGTGGCTGCGGTTCGCCGCGGTCGTCCGCGCAATACTGTCGCTGCGCTGGCGCTGAACAAGGGCGCGAACCCCGCAGGCTAAGGGGCAAGGAGCCCGAGGGCATTAACAGTTGAGTCTGTTGATGCCCTCGGGGTCGTTGACCGGCCGCACGATGAGCCGCTCTGAGCATGCACCGCATCGAGCCGGTTGGCGGCGTTGGCAGAGCCATCGGCCATCTGCGAACGGTTGATAAGTTGGCTTGAATTGTGATCCGCGGCGAGGGGGCGACTGCACCAGTATCATGAGCATGTTTGCAACTCCAAGGAAATCAAACATGTTGTCGCCCAAGCAAATGGATGAAGCAGTGGAAGCCGCCCAAGCAGACACGGATCGTGCAGTCAGGGAGTACTTCCGCCGTCAACAAGAAAAAGAGAAGAAAAATCCGCCTTCAACCGGCGGTGCCGTGGTTCCCACGAAGTAACAAAAGGCCTCCTCACACAAGGCGGTTGCTTCTCCCTTGCAAGGCATCGGCTCGATGCTCTGCATATCTTCTGCAAACACTGCACAGCGACCGCAATACACGCATCACACAACAAAAAAAAGAGGACCCCGCGGTCCTCTTTTTTATTTCGCCTTGACCGCGCAGCCGGTGGTCGGGTCGGACCAGCGGTAGTAGCACTCGATCGGAAAGGCCTCTTGGTATCGGCCTCGAGCATCGATCGAGACCTTGTCCTTGAAAATATCCCGAAGCGAAGCTTCCATTGCCTTCGGGTCATAGAGAAACGAAGGCATCAGGATGCTAGCGGCAACGGGGCGGTCGTCCAGAAGCCACTCGATTGCCGACGGCGTGATGGCCGACTTGTTCGGGACGGCAAACTGGATCCGCAATTTGAATGTGTGAGCTCGCCCATAGTGGTCGCCGATCTCCTTCTCGACACTGCTCCGGGTCGTCTTCACCGCGTCGACGTACTTCTTCTCCCAGGAGAGGGCGCTATCCAGTTCCTGCTGGGCCTTGGCG
This sequence comes from Variovorax sp. 350MFTsu5.1, assembly GCF_048302515.1. Classification (NCBI taxonomy): domain Bacteria; kingdom Pseudomonadati; phylum Pseudomonadota; class Betaproteobacteria; order Burkholderiales; family Comamonadaceae; genus Variovorax; species Variovorax sp. 350MFTsu5.1. The sequence goes on from NZ_CP157620.1 coordinate 2,680,862, forward strand.
ATCGCGCCTTCGGCCTGTAGCTGGTTGGTCGGCGCTTCTTTTTCGATCTGGGCTTTCAGCTCCTCGTACCGCTGCTGCATCTGAGCCAATTGTTGTTGGGCCGTGCGTTTCCAGTACGCATTGTCGATGGGACTTTTCAACACCTCATCGACCTCCGCCTGATAGGCCTGCAAGGCTTTGGCTGCCGCCTCGAGCTTTTGCTTCTGCTCCAGGCTCACGCCATCGCCTGAGGCCTTGGCGGCCGTCAGCTTTTGCTCAAGCGCGGTGATCATTTCCGGGTATGCGCTTGCCTTTTCCCGGGTGACGATCTCCAGGTCGGCCAGGCTCTTCTTCCTGGCTTCCTGCGTGATGTCATCGAAGACTTGCGCCGTGCAGATGTAGGTCACCACGGGTCGGCCGTTCCCGTCGTCGTGGCGCTCCCACGCGGTGTCCTTGCAGCCCTTGGCGTCGTCCAGCGCTTCACCGAAAGTGAAGTCACTGCGAGCCAGTGAGCCATTCTTGACGGCCGTGATGTTGGAGTCGGTGCAAGCCGACAGTGCGGCGCAAAGGACGCCGAGAAGAATGAGCGTTGCTGCTCTGATCGATTTCATGTGAGTAAAAAGATGTGGGTGTCGTTGGTATGAGTCCGGGCGCTCGCGGGGCTGCGCGCCCCCGGTGCGCCTAGCAGCGGTGCTTGAGATTTCGTGGGCGACGCGGGTCGGTGCCGAGCACGGCCCCCTCCTTGGTCATGCACACGCCGTCAGCGCAGGCGTAGCCGGGGGTCTTCAGTACCGCGCGATCGGCATCACCGATTTCGCAGCGCAGTTCGTCGAAGTCGAACTCCTTGTATGGCTGCACGCGTTCAGTGGTCGTGTAGTACACGCCGCCGGCACCGGCTTGGACCCGGATGGGGTAGACCGGGTACTTGAGATCGCGGCTCCAGCCCTGGATCTGGATTTCCATGGCGGAGCGATCGATCTGATGCCTCACAGCATCGGGGTTGATGAGCGGATCGATCCCGTTGGCAAGAGCCAAGGGGGTCAGGACGATGGCGGTGAGCATCGCAAAGGCGGCGCCGAGCATGGTTTTCATATCAAGCCTTGTGAAAGGTGGGTATGGGATGGAAGCAGGCCGGGCTGAGCCGGCCGTGGTCACTCAGCCGAGCTTGGTGTCGGTGGCGTTGGGCGGAATCAGCTGCGGGGTGTTCCAGTCGGCCGGAAAGTCAGCGACAGGCTTCCAGCCATTCTTCACGTAGCTGCGCGCGGAGAAGCGGTTCCCGAAGTAGCCCACGAGACTGCATGCGGCCGCGATTGCGAGCACGCGCGCAACCTCATCGCTCAGGTCGAAGACCACGATGGTGATGAAGCCCGTGAGCATGTAGGCGGCATACATGGCCCCCGCGCATGCAGCGGCCAGTAGGAACTGGCTGCGCATGGCGAACGCGATCGGACCGAAAAAGAAAATCTGCCACGAAAAGCCGTGCTTGACGAAGCGGGTCTGGTTGTTCTTGGTGAAGTGGATATTCATGGTTGAGGTTTGAAAACTGAGAGGGCATCTCGCCCAACTGAGGCTAAGGAATCCTTAGCATAAGAATACGCCAAAACTCAGACTATCTGAGGATGCCGCGTGCCAGCCGTGCTCAGATTGACCCTGCGTTGCCCCTGTTCGCCCGGCGGCTCAAAGCTGCACGACTGCGCAGCAACTTGTCCCAGGAGCGACTGGGCATAGAGGCTGGTGTGGAGGAGTTTTCTGCCAGTGCCCGCATCAATCAGTACGAGCGCGGCAAGCACACACCGGACGCCCTGACGTCCACGCATTTGGCAAAAGTCCTTGATGTGCCGCTGTCGTATTTTTGGGCTGCAGACGAGGATGAGGCGGAGCTTTTGCGGCTTTATCACCGCCTGGAGGTGCGGCTGCGTGAGCAGGTTCTGCGCTCGGTACAGGACCTGGTGAACCCAAAGTAAGCGTGTGCTGGTGTCGATGGCCCGGTTTGCCCATCGCATCGATTCGATCACTGCACTGCCTCACAAGGAGGAAGCGCATTGGCGCATCTACACAGACTGGGGGACTTGGGACTTCTGCTTCAGCTTGGTGGCCAAGTCCATCTTCTCATCCGTACCGGATGGACGCTTGAACGATCCCACCCCGGTGCTGTCAGGGTAAAACTCCTCGACGACAGCAACTCCGTCTTCTTCGGATTCCTCGAATGCCCCCTGCGCGAAGCCCTGCCGTGCAGCTTCGTCCAGGGCGGCCTGATCGAAGCCAGATGCCTTGCGGGCGTCTTGCTCCGCTCGTGCAGCATTTCCGGCCTCGGCCAGCGACATTCCCTCGCGCACGGTCAAATCCACGTAGTAGATCGGCGCGCGGTGCGATTGCGTGGTCGACTTCCCGCGCAGCCGAAGCTCCAGCGGCAAGGTGGACAACAGCCCACCGGACACGGCATGGAAGTACCGCAACCGCGCCGATAGAGTGCGGATGCTGTTGAAACCGGTCGTGCGGAACAGGAAGCTGCCGAGTTCGTCGCCCGCTGCCGCATGATCAATGCGCACGTTCAGCCGCCCGCAGGGCTTGCATTGCCCGCCTCGGGCCAACTCACATCCCTCCGGCGCCGGGCAAGGCAGGTGCTGGATGCCTTCCGGCGTCGAGCGCCGGCATGTCTCGCCGTTGCCCACGCACAATGGCCGTCCCGTCTTTCGGTCGAACAAGCTGTAGTTGGCGCGCAGGCTCAGCTCCGGATCGTCGAAAAGCAGCCGAACGGGGATGCTGCGCAGCTTGGCGCCGGGCGTCTTGCGCAACACCTCGTCCAGCGGATGGTTGATCCAGCCGTCGCGTCCTTGTACCTGGCTGGTGATGGTGAACCCATCGTCCTTCTCAGGCAGGCGCCGCCCGTCCTTCTCGACAACCTTTCCAATCGAAATCCGTCCGATTACCGGTGGCGTGAGCGCCAGTCCTTTGAGCATGCTGCTCTCCTTGAAAAATGAATGGATGAGTGCGCGGCGGTCAGTCGAGCCATCGCGCGAGCTTTGTCTGCACTTCGATCGCGCAGCCGTGCCAGGCGTGACCGCTCACAAGGCTGGTGTCCAGCCCCTGTGGGCTCGCAGCCGCAACCGTCTTCGCGTACTGACCGAGCGCCTGGAGCACGAAGGCCTGAATCAGCGCTCCGTACGCCGAGTGCTCCATCAAGTCGGTGACGAACTCGACGTTGGTCAGTCGTTGGGAATGAAGGTCCATGACAAGGCCTCCGAAAATCTCTGTGACAAGCCCACCCCTTCAATCCGCATGGGGCGGGCCGCCGTGAAACCCCTGCGGACACGGGGCGGGGCCATCAAGCCGGCCGACTCGATGGCGATGTGAGGAACCGGCGGTGCGGGCGCCGATCGGCGTCAGTGACGTGCGCGCGAATACGCGTGGAAGTAGCCCCGGAAGTGCCACCCGAGGCCGAAGCCAAAGAGGATCCCCGTGGCGAGCACCAGCGCGAAGGCCGTGAGGTACTCGATCGGGCCGAAGAAGATGTTCATGGCCGCACCTTCCCTATTCATCGGCCGCCGCCGCCGATTCGTGCGTCTTGACCGTGAACCGCCGCGATCCAGGGCGGGGTATGCCGTATGCACTCGCAAGCTCGGGCTGAGCCGCCAGAAGGCGATCGATGTCCACGGCCGTGGAATCCTTGCTGCGCTTCCAGCGCACTTCGCCCGCATCGAAAAGTGCGGCGGTCGCCTCGCCCATGCGCTGCTGAATGCGTTGCTTGACTTGCGCTTCGCGGGCCGTTGCGTCGGCCAGCACCTGGCGCAGCGCCAGCAGATCGGAAAACGCCGACGACATCGCCATGTCGCCCGTGAGATCCAGCACCTCTCCGTTATCCCGGGGCCAGAGCGCGCGCAAAGCCACATTAGCCGACTCCGAGCCGTCGGCCGGCGGTGCCGTATCGGTTTCCACGAAATGCCAGAACCGCCGCTCCAGCTCGATGAGCTGGGCAATCATGGTCTCGTCTCGCTCGATCCGGTAGATGCGCAACTCCTGGCCGCAGACCAGCACCGCCACATCCGCCGCGCGCTTGCCCGTGACGGCGAGCTGGTGCATGACCTGCAGCTGGGCGTATTCGGGCACGCCGTCCTCCCACAGCCGGGCGCCGTGGTAGCCGGCCGTCTTGCATTCCAGGATCTGCACATCCGGCGCGCCGACGACTTCCCGATCGATGTTCGCCAGCATCCAGGGATGTCGGGAGTGCTGTAGCACCGCGTTGATGCGGCGCACCCGCAACCCTGTGCGCCGGGTGTAGTGCGCCGCCACGATGGGTTCGAGCAGCGTGCCCCAGTACATCGGGCTGGTCTCGTCGTTCGGATCGGTCTGGGGCAGATTGGCATCCCGCCCGGTCTTTTCCATCCAGAGCTGCAGGGGCGACTTGTAGGGGTGAAGACCGACGGCTGCACCCGCGTCCGAGCTGCCGATGCCGCCCTGGCGCACGGCCAGCCATTGATCGCGGCTGAGGTCCTGCGTCTTGACCAGCTTCAACGCTGGCCGGTGTTTGGCGGGGGAAGCCCCCGCCGCCTGAGGTTCCGCCATGGCGGTGTCCTTTCTTTGTTATTGGTCAGTGAGGCTCCTGGGGCACCCCAGAAGCACAAAGCCCCGGTCCCTTGAGGGGAGCCGGGGCTTTGTGCCGTCGGGGTGAGAGGATGAGGGTGGGAACGACGGGGTGAAGGTCGGTGTCGGAGTGGCTTCACGAAGCCAGCAGCAGCGCCGCGTCCAACGCCCGCTGCTTGAGCCCGGCCCCTTGACCGAACCAGGCGCTGTCGAGGCGGTATTCCTGATTGCGCGCACGGCGCTCGTGATCGACGAACTCGGTCACCGCGCACAGCAGCCCCCAGGCCGTGCCCTTGGCGGCGCCGAGTTCCGCACCGCGGCCCCGGCCTTCGTAGAGTTCCTGCACCTTCTTCAGCGCCCGCTCGTTGGTCAGGGCCTGACTGGCTGCATGCTCGTCGGTCTGGCACATGACGCGCAAGAAGAAATTCAAGGCCTCGTGGGTCTTGACCTTGCGCTCCGCCAGCGTCTTCATCCGGTACATGAAGGTGTCCCAGCCGGAGACGGCGATGCCGAGCTGCCTCTTGACCGCCTGTGCATCGAAGGTGGTGCTGTGCGGTACTCGCACGGCGCTGCTCGCGCCGTTGAGTGCGATCGACAGCGTGTTGTTGCACACGACCCTCACGGTCGTCGGCGTGGCAGTGGTGGCCAGGGTGCCGTCGCAGGAGGTTGCCAGCAGGATGTAGCCCTTGACGGTGTCATTGCCCTTGAGTGCTGTTTCCTTGCCGGTGCGCGCGAGCGCCCAGAACTTCCGGCCAGCCTTGAGGACGCCGGCGGTCTCCAGTTCGAAGCCGGAGACCTCGGTGAGGTCCCGGTAGAACTCCAGCACGTCCCGGGGCTGCACGATCTGGTAGCGGCTGCCGACGACTGACAGCGGTGCCTTGGTGTCGCTGCGGTAGAGCACCTTCTGGTCCTCGAAGGTGCGGATGGAGCCTAATGCGCCGGCTTGCTCGGCCATGTAGCGCACGGGCGTCTCGCAGATGCGCCAGTCCATGCCGGCTTGGCGGGCCCAGACTTCAAGGGGCTGCTTGGGCGGCAACTGGTTGCCCAGTTCGTGCCATGGGGTCTGGCCGACGTAGGCCATTTGCTGGAGGAGGTGTGCCATGGGAGATTCCTTTGTGGGGTGAGGGATGAAGGAAGGAGAAAAAGAGAAAAGCCCGCACGGGGCGGGCTTCGGATGGAGAGATGCCGTTCTGCGGCGGAATCGACGAGTTCAGCTGACGATGCGGCCGGCGGCCTGGGCTATGCGCACATAGGCGCTCAGGGGCTTGTCGGTGCGCCAGTTCAGGTCGCGCTCGATGCCCAGGGCGCCGCGCATCAGCCGGATGGAAGTCAACTCCCGAACCGACACGTGGCCGGTCTCGGGGCAGCCCATGCCCAGGTCCGCGAGGCCGTAGGCGATGTCTTCGTCGTTGGGGTCGAGTTCAGTGATCAGCCAGGTGGCGGCCCCACAGGGGTTGAACCACTTGAGCACAGGCCAAGGATCGAGGTGTGGGTTATCACGCGCGGCGTGACCGTTGGCCAGCAACTGGATGCGCAGTTCGGGGGTGATGAGGTCCAAGGGAAGTCTGAGAGAAAAAGGGAAAGAAGGGGGAGGGGGTACGAAGGAATGACGATCAGCGGCGCGGGACCGAGAAGGTGTGCCCGCAGGCCAGGCAGCGGCGGTTGCGCAGGATCGCGTCGTCGACGGCTTCGCCGAGCGCTGCACCGACGGCACAGCCGGCGATGCCGCCGCTCAAGGCCCCGAGGACGGCGCCGGCGATGACGCCGAATGGCGTCGCCACCGTGCCTGCGACAGCGCCCACGGCCATGCCGAACTCGGCGCCGGTGATCGCGCTCGAGAGCGCTCCGGAGATGCCACCGGCAGCGCCGGCGAGAGTGCCGATGGCGGCACCGGCGTTTTTACCGGTCGTGCGCGGCGTGGTTCGCTGCGACTGGCAGGCTGGACAGCCGAAGTTCGGCTGCGTTGCGAATGTCTCGTGCTGCTGAAAAGCTGCATCGTCAAAAGTGGTGGATGGGAAATCGTGGTCCATGACGGGATGTCGGTGGGGCGCGGACGAGCGCCTTGGAGGGGATGGAAAGCACGCCTGGCGAAAGCCAGACGGCACAAAGCCCAGCCTGGCGGTGAGACCGGGCTGGGCTTTGTTGATGAGGAGGACGTTCTAGCGTCAGTCCAATGCGGTCATATGTGGCTGAGAATTCCTGGAATCGGCTAGCTTCCTTTGCGCGTGGCCGTAGCTTCAGTTGTATATAAACGTCATCGGAAATCTTCAGGATTTGCATTAGAAATCAATTTGATCTCTAATGGAAATCCAGAAGAGTCTTTTTGAATTTCTTGACCATGACTGGCTTGGCTTCAATGTCGCTAGCGCAGCGCGATAGGCTTGCGCATGTCGATCTGCGACTGCAGTTTTTCGGGGAGATCCGTCGCGGCGACCTGGTGAACCGGTTCGAGATTCAAACCGCTGCCGCAACTCGCGACCTCGCTGCATACCGCGAACTTGCTCCCGAAAACATGCTGCTTGATGGCTCGACCCGGGCGTACGTCCGGACAGACCGCTTCCACCCCCTCTTTGACCACAGCGCCCCACGTGTGCTCGCTTGGCTCGTCGAGGGCGTTGGCGATGCCACGCCGGCCAGACGTCGTGCTCCGGTGCCGAATGCCAGTGCCGTGGCTTCGCAAGCGATCCGACTGGACGTGTTGGGCACTTTGACTCGTGGCATACACCACGCGCGGATCGTGGGGATCACCTATCGGTCGCTCACCAGTGGACTGACGACACGCGAAATCGCGCCCCTGGCCCTTGCCAACGATGGGCACCGTTGGCATATCCGGGCTTTCGATCGCCGTTCCGACTCGTTCCGCGACTTCGTCATCGCGCGCATCGCCGACGTAGAGACTTCGAGTTCGCAACGCACCCACGACGAAGCCCTGGACCAGGACGCGCAATGGCAGCGCCTCGTCGATCTCGAGTTTGTGCCGCATCCCGCCAACGTGCAGCACCCCGACACGATCGAGGCGGAATTCGGCATGTTGAGCGGGGTGCTGACCATCCGCACGAGGGCCGCCGTAGCAGGCTACCTGCTCAGGCGCATGAACGTCGATTGTTCCGTGGACCACCGTCTGCGCGGGCCGGAGTTTCACCTGTGGCTGCGCAACCGGCCAATGCTGGCAGGCGTCGAGAACCTGGCTCTCGCGCCGGGCTACAGCGCGGACTGACCGCCGCACGAAACGCCAAAGGGAGAGAACGTTGCTGAAGCTCGAAGACATCAAGAAAAACGCAGCCGTGGCCGGCCTGGAGCCGGGCCAAGTGGTGCGTATCGTGATCACCGAGCCCATTGGTGACAACGCGCTGACGGTCTACTACAAGACGCCGGACGGCACGCTGCATGAGCGCATGCTCTTTCGTCAGGACGAGGCAGCGCTGGGTCTGGCTGACGCAGGCCGTCCCTGGGCGTTCGATGCGGATGGCGAGTGCTTCAAACTCGGCGTTGAAGCGTTGCGTATCGACCTGGCTCACCTGTTCGACCCGATGATGGCGGTGCACACGTCCAACGTCGAACCGCTGCCGCACCAGATCACGGCCGTCTATGAATCCATGTTGCCGCGTCAGCCTTTGCGCTACGTGTTGGCAGACGATCCAGGTGCGGGTAAGACGATCATGGCCGGCTTGCTGATTCGCGAGCTTCTGATGCGGGCGGATGCCAAGCGCATCTTGATCGTGGCGCCCGGCAGCTTGGTCGAGCAGTGGCAGGATGAACTCCACGAGAAGTTCGGCCTGGCCTTCAACATCTTCAGCCGCGAGCAGATCGAACAATCGCGATCCGGCAATCCGTTTGACGATCTAGACCTCCTGATTGCGCGTGTCGATCAGTTGGCGCGCAGCGATGAATTGCTCGACAAGCTGCGCCTGTCGCAATGGGACCTGGTGGTCTGCGACGAAGCCCACAAGTTGTCGGCCAACTACTTTGGCCAGAAGATCAACAAGACTAGGCGTTTTCAACTGGGTGAGCTGCTGGGTTCCATCACCCGCCACTTCCTGTTGATGACGGCCACGCCGCACAACGGCAAGGAGGAAGACTTCCAGTTGTTCATGTCGCTGCTGGACAGCGACCGCTTCTACGGCAAGTTCCGTGACGGAGCCCACAAGGTGGAAGTCACCGATCTGATGAGGCGCATGGTAAAGGAGGAGCTTCTCAAGTTTGACGGCACGCAGCTCTTTCCCGAGCGACGTGCCTACACCATCAACTACAAGCTTTCGGAGCGGGAAGCCGCACTCTACAACACCGTCACGACCTATGTTCGCGAGGAGATGAACCGCGCCGACAAGCTGGATGGCGCGCGAAAGGGTACGGTCGGTTTTGCACTCACCTCATTGCAGCGGCGCTTGGCTTCCAGTCCGCAGGCCATCCACCAGTCGCTGCGCCGCAGGCGGCTGAAGCTGACGCGACGCGTCGAAGACGAAAAGCTTCGGCAGCGAGGGCCAGTCCTCGCCGACGTGGTTACGCCTGCGATGGCGGCTGATGACGTTTGGGACGCGTCGGAGGCCATGTCTGCCGAGGCCTACGAAACATTCGAAGAAGAAGTGGTCGATCAGGCGACCGCGTCGCAGACCGTTCAGGAACTGGAGGCCGAAATCATCAGCCTGCAGGGGCTGGAGGACCAGGCACACCAAGTCGTGCACTCCGGGCTAGACAAGAAGTGGGAAGAACTGTCCTCGCTGCTCCAGAATACGCCCGAGATGCACGATGCGTCGGGCCGTCAACGCAAGCTCATCCTATTCACTGAGCACAAGGATACGCTGGACTACCTGGCCGGCAAGATCCGCGGTTTGCTGGGTAGCGAGGAGGCTGTCGTCGTCATCCACGGCGGCGTCAAGCGCGAGGACCGGCGCAAGGTGCAGGAGCTGTTCCGCAATGACTTGGCCACCCGCGTGCTGGTGGCCACAGACGCGGCCGGCGAAGGCGTGAATCTGCAGAACGCCAACCTGATGGTCAACTACGATCTGCCCTGGAATCCGAACCGGCTTGAGCAGCGCTTTGGCCGCATCCACCGGATCGGTCAGACCGAGGTGTGCCATCTCTGGAACCTGGTGGCCAACGAAACCCGCGAGGGTGACGTGTTCCACAAGCTCTTCGAGAAGATGGAGGTCGCCCGGGCGACGCTCAAGGGCAAGGTTTTCGACGTGCTCGGCGAGATCTTCGAGGACATGAGCTTGCGTGACCTGTTGATCGAAGCTATCCGCTACGGCGACGATCCACAGGTTCAAGCCCGGCTGCGAAAGAAGGTCGAAGGCGCGCTCGACACCCGGCACCTCGAAGACCTCCTCCAGCGTAACGCGTTGTGCAAGGAGGTGATGGACCCCAAGCGCCTGTTTGCCGTCCGCGAAGAGATGGAAAAGGCCGAAGCCCGTCGCCTGCAGCCCTACTTCGTGCGCGCGTTCTTCACCCAGGCGTTTCAACAGATCGGTGGTGAGCTGCGTCAGCGCGAGACCGGCCGCTGGGAGATCAGCCACGTCCCGGCCAGCATTCGCGAGCGTGATCGCCTGCTGTCCGGCCGCGACCGCCGCAACGTGGACCCCGTGCTGCGCCGCTACGAGCGCATCTGCTTTGAGAAGCAGCACCTGCGCGTTGCGGAGCGCGCCAGCTCGCCCATGGCAAGCCTGATCCACCCGGGTCACCCGCTGATGCAGGCCGTGACGGACATGGTGCTGGAGCAGCACCGCAACAAACTCAAGCAGGGCGCCGTGCTTGTGGCGCCAGCCGACATGGGCGTCACGCCGCGGGTGATGTTCATCCTGGACCACAGCGTGCGTGAGGGCGCTGACGCGGGGCGGGTGGTTTCCCGCCGGCTTCAATTCGTCGAGATCGACCCGCTGGGCCAGGCACGCCATGCTGGGTGGGCCCCCCACCTCGACCTGACGCAGCTGGGTGCAGACGATCTGTCCCTGGTGAGCGATGTCATGGCCGCACCCTGGATCGCCCGTGACCTAGAGGCGCAGGCGCTTGCGCACGCCAGTTCTCACCTGGCGCCGGAGCACTTCGACGAGATCAAGAGGCGTCGCGAGACGGCCGCCGATAAGACCCTCGCCGCTGTTCACGAGCGCCTGGTCAAGGAGATCAACTTCTGGCAAGACCGGGCCATCAAGCTCAAGGACGATGTCGCGGCAGGCAAGCAGCCGCGGTTGAACTACGACAATGCGCTGCGCACACTCGACGATCTCACTGCCCGCTTGCAGTCGCGCACGGCCGAACTACAGACCATGCGGCATGTCATTTCGTCCACGCCCGTGGTGCTAGGCGGCGCACTGGTCATTCCGGCAGGGCTGCTGGCCCAGCGTCGCGGCGAATCCGGCTGGTCGGCCGACGCAGCCGCGCGTGCCCGTGTGGAGCGCATGGCCATGGAAGCCGTCATGGCCGCCGAGCGAGCGCTTGGGCATGAGGTCGTCGACGTGTCTGCGCAAAAGTGCGGCTGGGACATCACCGCGCTGCGCCAGGCTGTCGATGGCCGGCTGCTGCCGCCACGTCATGTTGAAGTCAAGGGACGCGTGAAAGGCGCTAGCTCGGTCACAGTGACACGCAATGAGATCCTGTACGGGCTGAACCAGCAGGACAAGTTCCTGCTGGCTGTGGTGAGCGTGGACGGCGACAGCGTCGACGGGCCGCACTACATCCGGTGCCCCTTCACCCAAGAGCCGGACTGGGCCGTTACCAGCGTCAATCTCGATCTGCAGCAGCTGCTGAAGCGCGCGGTGTCGGCGGAGGGGTCGCTGTGAAGTTCACAAACAACAGAAACGGCGCCCTCAAAGAGAAACGCCTCCACGAGGGAGGCGTCGAACCGGAGATGCGATCTCCGGTGGGCTTGTTCGCCATGTTACCCGGAGCCAGAAAATGAAACTCGAACGCCTGCACCTCCGCAACTTCCGATGCTTCGACGACCTGACTATCGATTTCGGCAAGCGGCTCACGGTGATCATTGCCGAGAACGGCGCCGGCAAGACGGCGGTTCTCGATGCCATCGCGATCGGCTTTGGCCGCTATCTCACCAAGCTGCCCGGCATCACCGGCCTCACCACCAAAGATACCGATCTGCGGGTTGTAGACGGCGAGCGCCGCGAGCCGTTCATGATGCTGGGCTGGGAAGCCCGCACGCGTGAGGATGCGCCCGTCGTCTGGGCCAGCAGTCGCAAGCGCGACGGCGCAGTGAGTGCTGCTGCCATCAAAGACGTGCTGTCCGATGAGCATGAGGCCTTGCTCAGCCGCGGCGTGAAGGAACTGGACGACTTCACGCTCGGCCTCGTTCAGGCCGATAGCGACAAGCAATCCTATTTCCTTCCCGTCATTGCCTACTATGGCACCAACCGGGCCATTCGCGAAGAGGTACAGCGCCGTCGTGGCTTCAAGAAAAGTTTCTCGCGCTTCGATGCACTGACCGGCGCGCTGGAGCCGAATTCGCGCTTCCGCGCCGCGTTCGAGTGGTTCAACGCGATGGAGGATGCCGAACGCCGCGAGCGCGAGACACGGCGCGACTTCGACTACCAGCATGCCGAACTGAGCGCCGTGCGCACTGCTATCGTGCGCCTGCTGCCGGTTGGCTTCAGCAAGCCGCGCACCGAGATTGGCCCGCTGCGCTTCGTGATCGACCGGCTGATGCCGGACGGCAGCACCCGGACCCTGCGCATCAGCCAACTCAGCGACGGCTATCGCGTGGTGCTGGGCCTGACCATGGACCTCGCAAGGCGCATGGCCCAGGCCAACAGCCGCATGCACTCCGACGGCATGCAAATCATCAGTCCGCTCGATCTGCCAGCCATCGCGCTGATCGACGAGGTGGACCTGCACCTGCACCCCTCTTGGCAGCAGCGCGTGCTAACGGACCTGATGCAGACCTTTCGCAACACTCAGTTCATCGTGACCACGCACAGCCCGCAGGTGCTCAGCACGGTGAAGCGCGAGAACATCCGTGTGATCGGGCAGGACAGCAGCGGGAAGGTGGTCGCGGCGCCGCCGCTGGCCATGACCTATGGCGAGCCGAGTGGTGACGTGCTTCACAGCGTGATGCTGGTCGATCCTCAGCCGCCTGTGGCGGAGAAAGCCGACCTGCAGCGCCTCACCGAGTGGGTGGACCAGGGGCGTTACCAGGATGCGGACGCCCGTGGCCTCATGCAGCGCTTGACCAACACCTTGGGTGCACAGCATCCGCAGTTGCAGCGCTTGCAACGCAGCATCCAGCGTCAAGAGGCGCTGAAGCAATGAGGAGCATCCAGAAGCAGGGCGGCGGCGGATACCACCTGGGGCAAGCCCATGCAAACCCGCCCCAAACGCATCAGCAGGCCACCAGCCGCTGGGGCTCGTTCGCGCACAAGCAGGCTGTCATGCAGAACCTGCTCGACGAACAATTTCAGCTTTGCTGCTACAGCGAGCTGCGTGCTGATGAAGAGGGTCTGGGTTATCACATCGAGCATGTCGAAAACAAGAGTCAGAACCCGCCGCGCACCTTTGACTACGCCAACCTGGCGGCTAGCGCGCTCGACAGTGCCCAGGACTTGCAGGTCTTCAAGGCGCAGGGCGATGTAGTGTTCGGCGGTCACGCGCCTGGCAAGCAGGCTGCCTGCGACATGCTGCGCTTCGTCTCATGCCATCGGCCTGATTGCCGTCGGTTCTTCGCCTTTTTGTCCGATGGGCGCATCGTTCCCGCTGCGGGCTTGAACCCTGGCGAGCAGGACCAGGCGCAATACACCATCGACATCCTCAACCTGAACAGCCCGTTCCTGCTGACGCGCCGTCGCCAATGGTGGGATGAACTGGACGTGCTGTACGAGGAGCATCTTCTGAAGAACTGGAGCCTCGCTGACTTGGCGGCGGTGGACCTTGTTCCCGTAAACAGCAAGCTCAGCCGGTTCTTCTCGCTGACCCGTCAGTTCTTCGGCCCGGTTGCTGAAGCAGCGCTGCAGCAACACGCCCCTGCCCTCATATGACCGCCATCAAGTCTCCAAAAAAACTCATCGAGGTGGCGTTGCCGCTCGACGCCATCAATGCAGAAGCATCGCTACGCAAGCGAAAAGCGCCCGGCGGATACCCCACGACTTTGCACAAGTGGTGGGCACAACGACCAGTTGCCGCGGCGCGGGCGGTCATATTTGCACAGATGGTGAACGACCCAGGTGGAGAGCGCGGTTATTTCTCTGGTATGACGAAGGCTCAGGCACAGGCCAAGCGCGAAGAGCTGTTCTCCATCATCGAAGATCTTGTGAAATGGGAAAACACAAACAACGAATCCGTGCTGGCTCGTGCACGAGAGGCAATCCGCGAGAGCTGGGTTGAGTCTTGCCGACTGAACAAAGGTCACCCCCAGGCTGCTGAACTTTTCGACCCAGACAAGCCTCCCGCATTTCATGATCCATTTGCAGGGAGTGGTGCTCTACCGCTTGAAGCACAGCGTCTTGGTTTGCAGAGTTGGGCCAGTGATCTGAATCCAGTGGCTGTGACGATCAACAAGGGGATGATTGAGATCCCACCCCGCTTCGCAGGGCGAACTCCCGTCGGTCCACGCCTGTCAGATGACAGGCAGCGGAAGTTCGACGAGAACTGGTCGGGTGCGCGAGGCTTGGCAGAAGATGTCCGCCGCTACGGTGCTTGGATGCGTGCAGAGGCTGAGAAGCGCATCGGCCATCTATATCCCAAGATTGAAGTGACAGCGGACATGGTCGCAGAGCGGCCTGATCTGAAACCCTATCTAGGTGAATCGCTGACAGTCATCGCGTGGCTGTGGGCGCGCACGGTCAAGAGTCCGAATCCAGCGTTTTCAGAAGTGGACGTGCCGTTGGCGACTACCTTCGTTTTGTCTAGCAAGGAAGGCAAGCAGGCTTATGTGCAGCCAGTTGTCCATGGCGGCGGCACTTACTCCTTCACCGTGCGCGTTGGCTCGCCGGACGATGCTGCTTCAGCCGGCACCAAAGCCTCAGGGCGCGGATCGAGCTTTCGGTGCTTGCTTTCTGATGCACCCATCAGCGGGGATTACATCAAGGCTGAGGGGCAGGCCGGCCGCATGGGCGCCCGGCTAATGGCCGTGGTCGCAGAAGGTGCGCGGGGACGGTTGTACCTGGCGCCCACCACCCAGCAAGAAGCTATCGCGATGGCTGCAGAGCCCACCTGGCGTCCCACCGGCGATGTACCCGCGCGGTTGACAGGTGGTACTTGCGTGCCATACGGACTAAAAGAGTGGGGTGATCTATTCACCAAGCGTCAACTGGTTTCTTTGACCACACTCTCAGAATTGGTGCCGGCTGCCATCGCCCGGTGCAGTCAGGACGCGATTTCTGCTGGCATGGCTGATGACGGACAAGGGCTTGAGGCGGGTGGAAACGGAGCTGTCGCCTATGCGGAAGCCGTTGGGGTTTATCTGGCTTTCGCGATATCGCGACTAGCTGACTACGGTTGCTCGCTTGCAACTTGGCGACCCAAAGACAACGCAATGCGTTCGGGTATGCCCAAACAGGCAATCCAGATGTCCTGGGATTTCGCCGAAGGTTCGCCGTTTGCGAGTTCGAGCTCTGGATTCACAGAGTGTGCTCATGTCGTTTCGAAGGTATTGGACGTCGCGCTGAACAACTCTGCGAAGGGACAAGCATTTCAGGCTTCTGCGGCTGGTGGCGAATTCCCCTTGCCGACCAGCTCCTGCGTCGTCAGCACCGACCCACCTTACTTTGACAACATCGGCTACGCCGATCTTTCCGACTTCTTATACGTCTGGCTGCGCAGAACACTTCGTCCCGTTTTTCCATCGATATTCTCCACAGTCGCGGTCCCCAAGAAGGAGGAGCTCGTCGCCTCTACCTATCGGCACGGCGGTCGTGATGGCGCCGAGCAGTTCTTCCTTGGGGGAATGCGAGTGGCTCTGCATTCGCTCGCATTGCGTGCGCATCCGGCCGTACCGGTCACGATCTACTACGCTTTCAAGCAGAGCGAGACTTCAGACGATCAAGGCACCTCAAGTTCGGGTTGGGAGACGTTTCTTCAGGCGGTCCTGGATGCTGGCTTTGTAATAACGGGCACCTGGCCTATGCGGACAGAGGGCGACAACCGCCAAGTTGGCGTTGGCAACAACGCTTTGGCCTCCAGCATCGTTTTGGTTTGCCGTCAACGAGCCGAAAACGCTCCAACCATTGGTAGGCGTGCTTTCATAAGAGAGCTGAATGAGGCGCTCCCTGACGCATTGGATGAAATGACCCGCGGTGGCATCAACTCGCCGGTAGCCGCGGTGGATCTGAGCCAGGCCATTCTCGGTCCGGGCATGGCGATATTCAGCCAGTACGGTGCGGTATTGGAGGCTGACGGCAGCAGGATGAGCGTGAAGACAGCTCTCCAGTTGATTAATCGCTTCCTGGCCGAAGATGACTTCGACCACGACACCCAGTTCTGTTTGGCTTGGTTCGAGCATCGGGGCTGGGCGGCCGGCAAGTTTGGTGAGGCCGATGTCCTCGCGCGCGCCAAGGGAACCAGCGTAGACGGTCTGCGAGGCTCCGGCGTCGTTGAAAGCTCGGGAGGCGAACTGCGCCTGCTGCGCTGGGCCGAGATGCCGGCGGACTGGTCGCCAGAATCCGACACTCGCACGCCCATCTGGGAAGCGCTGCACCAGCTGATCGGCGCGCTTAGCAAGGGCGGCGAGTCGGCCGCCGGCGCGTTGCTGGCGCGCATGCCCGCACGGGCAGAGCCCATCCGTGCTTTGGCTTACCGCCTCTACACCCTGTGCGAGCGCCTGGGCCAGGCCGAGGATGCCCGCGCCTACAACGAGCTGATCGGCGCGTGGGCGGGCGTCGAATCCGCAGCCCAGGACGCTGGGCCGGTGGGCACGCAGACCTCGTTCGAACTTTGAAGGAGTGCGCATGGCGACCACCACTCCCAACAGCCCAGAAGCTGCTGTCGCACTGGCCAAGTTCGCGGATGCGGCCACCTCGCCGGAGGACCGCCGCGAGGCGCTGTCCACACTGAGCGCGGCCAAGGTGCTGCCCAAGCAGGCCGATGATCCCGCCATCGAGGCGGGCCGCCGCCACCTGGTGGACCAAGCCAGGTCAGCCGGGGAGCCCGGGTATCGGCTGCTGGCGATTGCCGAGTGCATCCGTCTGACGCAGATCGTCAAACGGTGGGCCCCGGAGATGCTGGATCAGCTACGGCCGGTGTTTGCCGAGCCGCTGCCCGACATGCAGTTGTTGACCAATGGGGACGATAAGTTGAATCTGGCGCGTGCCTGTGCCCAGATGTCGGATCCCTGGCTGCCGGACTATCTGGCGCGGTCCATCGTCGAAGAGCCGACGGCCGACAAGGCGCGTGCCGCAATGGTGACGGCCCTGCTGGAAAGGTCTGACTCCCTGGCGAAGGCCCTTCAGCGCCTAGCCATTGCGTTCGAGGCCTTTCGCCCGGACACGCAGGCGCCTGGCGACACGATGGCACGGCGGCTGGCGCGGGCACTGGAAGTGCTGCGTGAAGCGCTGCTCGACAGCGAAATTGAGGCCGGCGACGACCTTGGCTTGGCTTTGCATGAGTGCGTGAGCGCGCCGTTGGCTGTCGTCGGCAAACCGCAGGAAGACAAGGCCCAGGTCGACCTGTGCAGGCAGGTGCTGCTGCTGGTGCACGACATCGTGCGCACGCGCATCTCGGTCGTGGCCGACCCGACCATGTACCGCGTGGTGGACTACTGCCGCAGGCTGAGTGGTGGGCGGTCATGGCCCGATGAGCTGAAGAAGCCTTTGGAGCGGCTGATCACCGACGTCACTGAGGCCTTGCTGCTGCTCGGCCGCCAGGGGCAGCGTGACCAAGCGTTGCTGGCCCAGCTGGACGTGCTCTGCAATCACTCGGACCGTGCTCGTGCCGTAGCCCGCGAACTGGCCGCCCGGCACCCTGAGCTGAACGAAGATGTGCGCGACTGGTTGGAACATGGGCGGGTGCGCACCGTGCGGCGCGCCAGCGAATCTGCCATTGAGGCGGCCGCCAGCAGCGCCGACGAGAGCATCGGCCTTGCGCTACAGGCCGCACGCAAGGCCCGCCTGCTGCGCGACACCCTGCGCGAGCCGTTGATCTCCAATCTCGAAATCTACGACCCTGGCCTGGCCCCAGCAGCGCAGGAACTGCTCGACGGCGTGCAAGCCCTGGCCGTGCAGGTGGAGCAGGCCGCAGGCCTGCGGGGGCTGGAGCTCTACGGCACGCCGGGCGAGGAAATTGAAATGTCGACCAAGTTTTTCACTATCGTCGGCGGTGCACCGAGGCAACGCATGCTGGTCAAACAGCCAGCCATCGTGCGCAAGCGCGCGGACGGCGGTATCGGTGACGTGGTGACCAAGGGGCTCGTGGAGTGAGGGGCACTGGGCCGGATCCGATTGCTGATCGATCGTCGAGGAGGACGCTTTGGACAAGAAAACTGCCGCCATATTGATTGCCAGCCTGATGGAACGCATTGAGCGTGACCAGACCATCGGCACCGTTTCATCGCTGGAGCGCAGGGCGCTGCAGATCGCGCTGGCGTCCCTGGACGGGGGCAACGAAGTCGAAGCCGCGTTGACGAACGGGCCGCAGCCTCCGGCGCTGATCCCTGCTTCGGGAATGGTGGCCAACGAGAGCGAAGCCGCTCCGGTTTCGAATGCTGCGCTGGCGACAAATCACGTTGCCGAAGCCCCTTCGACACCGAAGAAGCCGGCGCTGCCGGAGGTCGCGCTCTCGTTGGGCTCCGTCGAGCGCGATGAGATCACCGATGCTGATGTGATGCTGTGCCTCGATTTCGGGACTGCGATGTCGAAGGCTTTCGCCACCGTGTTGCCTGATGGGTATCTGGACCTCGAGCTGGGCAGCGAGGCCGGCAAGCAGGGCTACACGCTGCCGTCGTCGGTTTTTATCGGGGACGATGGCAAGGCTTACTTTGGTTTTGAAGCCATCGAGATGAGTCAGGACCTGGTCGATTCAGGCCGCGAGCGGCTGGACTCGATCAAGGGCTGGCTGAGCCTGCGACGGGAAGGAAACCTCGACGGCGAGGCCTGCCTGCTGCAGAAGCCCATGAACCCGACCGACTTCCGGCTCACACAGGGCGACCTGATCCGCGTCTATCTGGCCTACCTGACCGACATGGCCGAGAAGTCGCTGGCGTACCAAGGCGTCAAGACGCCTCGGTATGCCAAGCGTCGGTTTGCCCGACCATGCTGGGATGCGGAGCAGGCCCTGTGGGCTGACCGGCAGATGCGAACGATGCTTGCGGAGGCACAAATCCTGGCCGACACGTTCAGTGACCGGTGGGCAGGTGGCATCCCTGTTGGGGAGCTGAAGTCGGCCGTGGAGCAGATCAAGGCACTGGGCAAGCGGCCTGAGTATTTGATCGACGATGGCATTCCCGAACCTGTGGCGGTGGCTGCAGGCGCGATCGCAGACAGTGAAAACCTGCGTGATGCGTTCATGGTCGTCGACGTGGGCGCGGGCACGACAGACTTTGGTTTGTTCATCTCGACGCATCGGCCTGATGACGGTGAACTCCGGGTGTTCCAAGTGCCGGCATCGATTCAAGGCTTGAAGTGGGCCGGCGACAGGGTGGACGGTCTGCTTCGGGGCTTCATTGCACAGAGGGAGTCCATCGATCAGAGCGACAACGCTGGCCGGATGGTGCTGGCCGAGTTGTCGCGCCGGATTCGCAGCCTGAAGGAGACCCTGTTCAAGACGGGCAGGGTGGAATACGTGCTGGCTGACAGCACCGTCGGGGTTGTGACGCTTGATGAGTTTCTCGCTGACGACAAGGCGGTGCGTTTTGCGCAGGCAGTGGAGGATGGCTTCAAAAAAGCGTTGGATGCCGTGGACGAGACCTGGCTGCGCTGGCTGGCGATGGATGGTGTGCGCCTGCATGTGGTGCTGACGGGCGGCAGCTCGCCACTGCCAATGATGCAGGCGCTGGGCAAGGGCCCGATCGACGTCAAGGGGCATCGGATCTTGCGCCAGGCGGTTGATCCGAAACCTCAATGGATGAAGGACATGCCGGACGAACTGCTGACTGTGTACCCGCAGTTGGCCGTCGCAATTGGCGGGTCGGCAGAAACGATGCCGGAGACGCTGACGGCGCCGCCGACTTTTGGTGGTGGTGGCCCACGTCGGCATGGCTATGTGGCCGGTAGCTCGCAAGCTTCTGGGAGTTGAGAAGATGACATTGAAACCGTGGCGAGAAGTCGCCGTTCCGCACTCGGACGTGCTCAAGGGCACGTTCCAGCAGGCCGAGTTTGCGGCCGATCTGTCGCGCGTTCATGACAAGACCGCTGCAGCTGAGTACCAGGACGCGGCTCTGTTCTTCCAGCGCACCTTCATTACCGAGGGCATGCGCTTGCTGCTGGACTCGGTGGTCAAGCGTCTCGCCGGCAAGGGTGGCGACCCTGTCATTCAGCTGCAGACGGCCTTTGGTGGTGGCAAGACCCACACCATGCTGGCGGTGTATCACCTGGCCAAGGGCACGGTGCCGGCGTCGAGCCTGCAGGGTGTTCCTGCCATCTTGGAGAGTGCGGGGATCGTTGACCTTCAACCGGCCCGTCTGGTCGTGCTCGATGGCATCCGGCAATCGCCGAACCAGCCGGCGGTCTATGACGGCGTTGCCGTGAAGACACTGTGGGGCGAACTGGCCTGGCAGCTGGGCAAGGCTGAGGGCTATGACCTGGTGCGTGATGCCGACCAGTCGGGTACATCGCCGGGCAAGGCGGTTTTGGAACAGCTGCTGTCGAAGTACGCCCCCTGCGTGATCCTGATCGACGAGCTGGTGGCCTATGTGCGCCAGTTCGAGGAAGGCAAGGCCCTCAGCGGTGGAAGCTTCGACTCGAACCTGAGTTTCATCCAGGCGCTCACGGAAGCGCTGAAGGCAGTGCCGACGGCCATCCTGCTGGCGTCGTTGCCCGAGTCCGACAAGGAAGCAGGCAGCCAGCGGGGCGTGAAGGCGCTTGGCGCGCTGGCGCACTACTTCGGCCGTGTGCAGGCGTTGTGGAAGCCGGTTTCGTCATCTGAGGCCTTTGAGATCGTGCGGCGTCGGCTCTTCACCTCGATCGGCGACCAGCTTGTGGCCGAAGACGTGTGTCGGGCGTTTACGAACTTGTACGTGGCCAATGCGCACGACTTCCCGCACGAGACGCAGGAGGCGCGATATCACGACCGGCTGCTGTCGGCCTACCCCATCCATCCGGAAGTGTTCGACCGCCTGTACGAGGACTGGTCGTCGCTGGACAACTTCCAGCGCACGCGCGGCGTGCTCAAGCTGATGGCCAAGGTGATCCACCGGCTCTGGAACGCTAACAACACCGATCTGCTGATCATGCCCGGCAGCCTACCGCTGTACGACGCAGACGTTCGCAACGAGGCGATCTACTACCTGCCGCAAGGCTGGGACCCGGTACTTGAGAAGGACATCGATGGTGAGCGAGCCGAGACGACCGAAATTGAGCGCAGGGATCCGCGCTTGGGCAGCGTTCAGGCCTGCCGCCGAGCTGCGCGCGCCATCTTCCTGGGCAGTGCGCCTACCAATGGCGGGCAGGTGGTGCGAGGCATCGAGCTTGAGAGGGTGGTGCTGGGCGTGGCGCAGCCTGGCCAGCAGCCCAGCCTGTTCAAGGATGCGCTGCGCCGCCTTGGTGACAGGCTGCAGTACCTGAACAGCGGCAACAACCGTTTCTGGTTCGACGTGCGCGCCAACCTGCGCCGTGAGATGGAGGATCGCAAGCGCCGGTTCCAGGACAAAGAGGACGTCTTCCCCGCCATCCGCGACCGGCTGCAACGCAGCATCACGACTGCGGCATTCGATGCCGTGCATGTGTTCACACCCAGCGCCGACGTGCCCGACGATTGGATGCTTCGACTGGTGGTGCTGCCCGCAGACGCTGCGTTCAGCCGCAGCGGCCAGAGCCTGGCCATCGACCGCGCCACGGAGATCTTGAAGGGGCGGGGCGACCAGCCGCGTTTCAAGCAAAACCGCCTGCTCTTCGTGGCGGCGGATTTCGAGACGGTCTCACGACTCAAGGACCAAGTGCGGTCGATGCTTGCGTGGCAGTCGATCGTCAGCGACGTCAGGGAGTTGCGGCTAAACCTCGACCAACTGCAGGCGCGCCAGGCTGAACGTAGCTTGGGCGAGGCAGTCGATACCGTTCGACGGACGATCCGGGAGGCCTACAAATGGCTGTTGGCGCCGGCTCAGGAGGCGCGCCCGGGCAAGGGGGTGTCAGAAGTACGCTGGGAGCACTTCGCGCTCAATCCGGGGGCTCAGAACTTCGGCGACGAACTGGATCGCGTGCTGAAAGAGAACGAACTGGTGATCAATGCCTGGGCGCCCATCCACTTGGCCGGCGTGCTGCGGAGCTGGTTCTGGAAGCCTGAGCAGTCGGACGTAGGGGCGCTGGCGGTGTGGCAGCAGACCTGCCACCAGCTGTACTTGCCGCGGCTGCGGGATGATCGCGTCTTTCAGAACACCGTAGCAGCCGGTGCCGAGAGTCGCGACTTCTTCGGCCTTGCGCAAGGCAAGGACGACGACGGATTCGTTGGCTTCGTATTCGGAGCCAGAACGACGCCAGTGCTGGACGGCTCCTTGCTGTTGATTGATCCAGTGGCGTCGGCTTCGTTCGCGAATTCGGTTCGGGAGCGAGGCCCCGGCGCACCGGCGCCGTCTGTTGGTGGCGGATTGGATGGGCCGCCGACGTCGGCGCCCACAAGTACCCCAGGGTCCGATGCGCCGCAGCCCGGGCCATCGTCGTCGAAGCGCCGCTTCTATGCGTCGACTACGCTGGATCCAGTGCTGGGCAAGAAGTCCTTCAATGACCTGTACGACGAACTGGTGATGTTGTTCACAACCAAGCCCGGCGTGCGTGTCAGCCTGCGCGTGGAGATCGAGGCCGATGCGGGCAGCGGCGTATTCGACGACGCGACGCAGCGCGCAGCCAAGGAGAACGCTTCGGTGTTGAAGTTCTCGTCGGCAGAGTTCGAGGAATGAGCGGAGTACATCGTCCGAGATCGATGCTGCCACTCTTCAGGCCTATGAGGAGACGGAGTTCCGGGCCTTCGGCTCCTGCCCAACCCTGCTGCTGATCATCGATCGACAGTTATCGACCTTGCACAGCTTCACGCGACTCAGGCGTTTCGGCTGCCGATTCAGGCTACGCTGAAGTAGCCCTCGTTCTCGACATTGAGCGTGCAGGACTATTTCTTCTTTACGTCATAGGTCTTCACGAAGTCCATGAAGGCACCATACAGGTCTTTCGATGAAGCAGACGGCTGTGATCCGCCGAGCGACGCGAAAATTTTGTAGTAGCCACTGAAACGCGGTTGGTCAGCAGCCCAGTCCAGTTGCCACGCCTCTTGGTATAGCTTCTCCTTTTCTCTGCCGGTTGGACCAGCTGTGTAAGTCCTCTTTAGGATGTCGGCGAAGCAGTAGGAATTGACACCCCGGATCAATGCGTCGAGGGCCTCCGCGATGTCCTGCAGATGCTGAACGGTCAGCGTGAGTGGCTTTTCCAGCAGTGGCTTGTGCCGCGCCATGCCCAGTCGAAACGCCTGCTGGCTGCCGAGTTTCCCGAAGCGATGGATGCCGCAATGACGTACTTGGCAGATCGCTTCGAAGTTGTGAAACAACTGCTGGAGCGCGGCCGGCACTCCACCGTCCTTGCTCATCTGCGAGATGTTGCACAGGGTCTTCAGCTCGCTCGCCACGTTTCTGGTCGACGCTAGAGAAAGCCCCTCCAGCAGTGCCTCGGGCAAGAGATCTGGCTCGTGGTGCACCGCTGCCGCGTAGGTCACAGTGCGGCTCGAGGCGTTGTGATGGCACGCCGGGTCGACAAGGATGAGGCGCCGCAGCAGCGATCTGAAGTAGCCCTCGGCTGCCGACACCATGCCCAAGTAGACCAGCGATCCGAGCATCGGCGTGTACTCGTTGCGCTGATCGGCCTGCAGGTATAGGACGTTGATCTGAGAAAGATTGGATCGGAACTCGTCGACCGGCGACTGAACGGTGGTCACATGGTTGGGGTTGAACCAGTTCTCGGTATCCAGCGTTGTCTTGCTGGGTGCGGAGAACGGCGTGATCGTTTCCAGGAGGCTGCTGACGGCCGTGCTCATATCGGTCAGGAAAGGTACTCGTCGAGGAAGGCCTGAACGGCATCGATGATCGTCTTAGCTCGGATCTTTCCGACGCGAGGAATCGTGCGCAAAGCCGTGCCGGGGTCCTGCAGAGCGATGAACTCACCCACCGTCTTGGGTACCGACTCCCAGTTGCTCAGTTTGTCGCGTTGCCATTGGGTCAGGCCCGGCACATTGGACAGCGCGGTCAGCATCAGACGATCGTACGTGGACTCATCAGTGAGCTTCTCGCCGCACTTGAAGCAGTACTTGGCGCCTTCGACCCGCTTAGTCTGGCAGTTCAGGCAGTTCGGCAGGTCTAGGCTCAGCCCCTCCAATGTCGGCGTGTCCAATAGCGTCGACATCGATCGGCGTACGGGATGCTTCTCATCCGGGCGGGACAGCATCTCGATGGCGCCCCTCGGCGAGAAGCCGCCTTTGCGCGCGAACGCCCGCTCGGCCTGGACGGCAGCAAGGTGGGGCACATAGCGCAGGTAGTCCCGGTCGCCGTGGGAGACAGCAGAGCCGCTATAGACCATGCCTACCTCTTCCAGTAGCAGAAGCATTCGCCTGACATACGGCTTGTCGGTCACACCCGACGCATCAATGCCAATGTAGAGTTGGCGGGTCTTTTCTTCTAGAAGCGCCTGGTTGGCCTCCACGACAGCGCCGACCATGCCGTTGAACAGGCGCTTGCCGACTTCCACGATACTCGACAACTGCGGCTTCTTGTCCTGCAGCGTCATGTACTCCCGAAAGCGGTCCGCGAGGAAATCCTCGATCGTGACGTTGAAGGTGCTCTGGGAAGTACCTTGGCGTTTCTGATTCTTGAGGTAACTCCGCACCAGAGTCATGAACGCACGCGGCACCCCGAAAGCCGAGTACGCGAGCAACTGCCGGATTTCCTCCGGGATCTGGAGCATGTCGGGGAAGCGCTTCTCCCCGATGTCTTCCATGAACGGCAGGTAATTGCTATCCGTGACCCGCTTCCATACGAAGACCGTATCAGCCTCGTGCCCGGCATGGAAGTTCGGGCCGTATTCCGTTGTACCCGGATAAACCGAGGCCTTGGGGGCGATGCGGGGCGCCTTCAAGGCGCGGTAGATATCGAAGAAGTGAGACAGGTACTCCGGCGTGAGGGTTAGTGCCGCGTCGTCGAGTAAGAGTACAACGCGCCGACGCTGAAATGCATCGGCACTCCGAACGAGCAACTGCTTGAGGCGGTCGATGGTGAGCCGGTTCGCCACAGCGTCTAGTTCCGAACTGAGCGGGAGGTTCTTCTCGTAGGCACCAATCAGGTCGCGGACTTGGGTTTCATCCGATTCCAAAAGGTTGTCGACATCGACCGACTGATCTGGCGCGGCCGCCTTAAATGTCAGAACAGACTCGTAGAGTCCGACAACGATGTTCGCGAGCACCCAAACGTAGAAGGTCGTCATCGCGTCCGGACGTCGACGCAGCAGAGGTTCCAGCGTGTAGTAACGATTGAGGTTGATGTACACCGCCAGCGGTAGATCCGGGTCGGCAATGCACTTTGTGAACGCAAATCGCATCAGGTGCGTCTTGCCGCAGCCGCGTGGTCCGACCAGCAGTTTGGCACCCGGCCCGGTGAGTGACTTGATCCATTCTTCCGAATCGTCAGTCAGCGCTGTATTAATGGGAAACGTGTCGAGTTCGAGGTGGTCTGCGCGCTCTTCGTATTGCTGCGCCACCTCGATCTGTTCGTCAGCGGTCAGCGACGGCGCGTTGTCCAAGCCGGGAGAACTCATGAAAGCACCAGAGTTAGGTTGAGCAGATTCGATGGGCGAGGGGCGTCGCAGGCCACCAGCTCTAAAAAGGCCGAGCGAACTAACCGGGTGAGTCGCATGTCACGACGACGCCTGGCGGATTGAGGGGCCGACAAAACGAGGAGTCGCAGTGCCACCGCGAGTTTCGGTGCCGTCCAATGAGTGTATCTGAGCGAGGTGGCTGGACTGGGTGCAGACCGAGGGCACTGACAAGTTGCTTTTGCCGTCTGGCCGGACGCAGTAGAGTCCGAACAAAGCCCAAAACCCATGTGCCCTCGGGCGTTGATGGAGAAGAAATGAGTGCCCCATCCTTTGCCAAACGCATCGCCTTAATGAACGCGATGTACAAGCTTCCGGCGCAAGACACCCCCGTGCTACCCGCCGACCCAGCCGACCGCCTGCGCAAATTCAAGGCGACGCTTCTGGATGAGGTCAACGAGATTGACGAGATCGTAGCCGCCTGCGAGAGCAACGCTGAGTCGTTAGACGTATTGGTAGCGGTGGCTGACCTCTTGGGCGACGTCATCGTCTACTGCCGCTCCGAGGCGCTTAAGTTCGGCCTGCCGCTCGAAGAGGTGCTGGACATCATCATGGACAGCAACGAAAGCAAGCTGGGCACAGATGGCAAGCCCATCTACGATGCCAACGGCAAGTTTCTCAAAGGACCGAACTACTGGAAGCCCGAGCCCAAGATTAAGGTGCTGTTGCAGGCGGCCATGGCCAAGGATTGAACTGTCTCAGGGCGTTGCGGCCGGCCTTCCGTCGCCGCGATCAACAGTCACCGTGAATCGGTGCCAGAGGTCGATGCCCGAGGAACGCTTCTTCTTGCGACGCGGGTGGTCGAACAGAAGGCCAACCTGCTCGGGATAGACGCTCGCGAAGATCGCCGACGCGATGCCGCACGGCTTCGGGCCGATGGGCGCAACAAACATCCGCTTGTCTGCGCCGAGCGTGTCGCGCGTTCGTTCGAGGCATTCGAACGCAGCCTCAGGGTCGTTGGCGGAGCAGTAGTCGAGCTGCAGCTTGTGGCTTTCCAGGGCCGTGAGGTGCGGAATGATAGCGTCGAGCTCCCAGCCAGGGTGGTATGCGGGAATCCCGAACACCACCTTCACGTACTTCGACGCGATCATCTGGTATTCCTCGAGCGCGCGATCGAGCCGCTCAGGCTCAAAGCCCAGGAAGAAGACACCGGCCTCGACCTCCTCGCTGGCCAAATCGACAATGGCGTTCGGGATGGCCACGTAGCCGCGGGTCGGCTCGGACAACGCGAACAACTCGGCGCCTTTGCCGTCGCGCGTGTACTCGGCCGGCTCTACGTAGATGATATTGATTGAGGTGGCGCCGTTTGCTAGCAGCGCGTTGATGGCACAGAAAAGCTCAGCAAAGCCTAGAGTGGTGGCTTCTAGTACCACGTTGCGCCAGTTATATGCGCTTAGCAGCTCCATAGCCGAGTCGCTGGAATTCTTCCGCGTTCCGACGGTCAGCGACATGTCGTCCACACCAAAGGTCAACTGGACTCGGGCGTTTTCAGGGGCGCTCTGACAGGCCGATTCACCCCGATCGTCTAGTTCTTGGCCATGCAGCAGGACCATGTCTTCGGGCAATTGCAGGTCTACCGCGCTTTTACCGGATGCCGAGAAAAACTTCACCTTCATCACAGTTGCAGGCCAAGCTGCTGAGCGTCGGTGTCCGATAGATGCCGGGCGAGGCCACGTGCCAACTCCTTGTACTCGTTCTCGTTGCCCATCACCAGTGTATGGAACTGCTCCACCGAGATTTCGAGCTTGCGCTTGCGCCTGTAGCTAATCTGGAAGTAGGGCGCGTAGATGGGATTCAACTGGTAGTCGACGATGTCCTGGCCAACGCCGGACTTCGATTTGGTTTCCAGCTGCTCGACCAGGATGCCGTAGCGTAGCGCCTCCGCGATGAAGTCGAGCTCCGTTTCATTGAGCGAGCGACTACCAGAGTTGATCGTGAACTGGTTCTGCTCGGGCTCACTCATCGTCGGGCTAGCCTGCAATGCACGGAAGATATTGCCCAGCCTCAGTACGAACATCCGCAGTGGCTCGCCAAACCGCCCGAACGTCCGGATTTCCTTGATCAATTGCTCCGACGCGTCGTAGGCCGCGCGACATTGGATCGACACCGCGTACGGCGCCTCTGGCTGATCCCGCAGTTCCGCGACCTCAAGAGTCTTATAGCAAAGGATGAGGAAGTTCCGTAGGTTGTTGTTCGACATCGTGCACAGGGTTTCGAAGCCGCTGTACAGAGGGCATTCGCGCCCGAACGGTCGATACAACTCCAAGAGCGCGCCAAACTGGTTGTTGTGCACCCAGCTGCTGCTGAATTGCCCCTTCTGATCGATGGCGAAGCGCTTCAACTCGGCCAACACCTTGTCGGGGTGAAGTGTTTCCCGGTTCAGCAGGGCGGGTAGTGTCACGACTGCTTCTGCGGGTGCGCCCTCAAACAGGAATTCATCAACGGTCAGGCTGCTCCTGCGGTCCTTCAGGGCCTTGCGAATTCGCTCATAGACGCTTTTGCGCAGCGGCGCCTGCTGCAGCGCATGAACGGCAATCTGCTTATCCGTCATGCTTGGGAACCGCTGGCGCATGTCGGTCAGCACCGCCTTTTGATATGTCGGCGTCTGGCGTTCGGCTAGCCTGGCGTGCGACCTGACGATCTCCAACCGTTCGCTCTCCGGTCGGCCTGCGGCTATATCCAAGTTGCCGAGAAACACCTCCGCGAAAAACGGCATCGCGGCTTGGCTGAGCGCCAATAAATAGTCCAGGTCCACCAAACGGTAGTCGTGAGTCGCATTAATCGACTCGGCGCCAGACGTGTCGTTGTCTGCCGGTTGTTCCTTCGACGTAAAGCTGACGATCAAGGGGCGCTGGCTGTGCTTCAGGAACGAGTTCAGCACATGGCGCTGATAGGGCACCAGATTCTCGACTTCGTCGACGTAAACGAAGATGGCGAGCGTCGAGAGCGCCAAGTTGGCCTGCAGGTCTGCGATCAAGGACAGGATGAACTCCCGCCCCGGGGGCAGGACAGGGCAGGCTATGGCCTTGACGTTGGACACCCAGGTTGTGAATCGGCGCCGCAACGACTCCAGGTACTTGGCCAGCTCGCGCGCTCCAGTGGGTGCCTCAGGGAGGTAGTCCGCAGCGCTGGGCAGGCGCAGCGCGGCCAAGTCCTCACGGCTAAACCCTGGGAAGGCGCTCTCGGCGACGGTCTCGACGGCATGCAGGAGTTCGGTGGCGATTACTAGGCCGAAGTAGCTCTCGAACACCACGCTCCATTCGTTATCCTCAATACCCCGAGACTTCAGCGAGCTGCAAAACTGGGTATCGACGCGCCAGTAGATGCCGACATGGCTTATGGCATCGGATGGG
Source organism: Variovorax sp. 350MFTsu5.1 (assembly GCF_048302515.1). Classification (NCBI taxonomy): domain Bacteria; kingdom Pseudomonadati; phylum Pseudomonadota; class Betaproteobacteria; order Burkholderiales; family Comamonadaceae; genus Variovorax; species Variovorax sp. 350MFTsu5.1. The sequence goes on from NZ_CP157620.1 coordinate 2,709,699, forward strand.
ATTTCCTTGCGTCGCCTGGAAAACGCGGTGTGGTAGTCGAAGTACTTCAGCAGCATGGTCTTGCCGCAGCCGCGCTTGCCGGTGATGTAGACCGAACGCGTGGCTGACGTGAGAGCCAATCGGTCGAAGTAGGGGGGAATGAAGAACTCGCCCCAGACGTCGGCGCTGTGTTCCTCTGCGCGGGTGCGCGCAAGCATGGAAGCGTCAATATGCATGATCAAGCCTACCGTTCGACCAGAGGTTTCCAGGTCTTGGAAACGCCCCAGAGCAACTGAATCGAGTCATCCGGCACGCCGTGACTGAACGCAACCAACGCCCCGACGTCGCCGTACCCATTTCCTCCATCTCCATCCTCGAACGGCTGGGCGCGTTTGTGAACCTCAGCGTAGACCTCGACAGGCGTTTTGTCGTATTTCCATTGCTGGGTTTCTATCCACTTCTGCGACAACGCGGCGAAGCAGGTTTCTGGCGTCAGCAGCTCACCGTGAAACAGCGGCACCTGCGGAAACTGGGCGCCTAGATGGTGGCAAGCCGTCTGATGCGCCATGCCGACGGCGAGGGCCACGCGGCCGCTGGAGTAGTCCAGTTCCCAGTTGCGAAGGAAGGTTTCGAGCTGCACGCCGGTGTATGTGCCATCGTCCACGACGATAAACCGCTCCTTCTCGCTCAGTACGTTGACGCCTGACGGAAATTGCTTTTTGATGCCGAACCGCTGGTTGATCGCCCGAGCGATCACGTCCCCGCTTTTGCCGGGCTGCCCCATGCCGTATTGGATGAGCGACGGCGGTCCGCAGTAGAAGTCCAGACCAGCGGCGCCCTTCAGGGCGTCGGTCCAAGCGACGGTGTCTCGCTGGCCACCCTGGTCGAGAAAGTGCAAGGCGGCCTGCTTCAGGGCCTGACGCATTGAAGACTGCAGTTGCTCGCTGGTCCGGAAGATCAAGTTGCGCAGGATCAGCCAGGCCAGCGTCTTTTCCTCGTCCGATAAGAACTGCTTGACCCACACCTTGATGCGTTCGACGGAAAGGGGGTTGCGCACATTCGAGCGGCTGAGGGCGTGCACCGCCCGTTCCACGCCAAGTTGATCGAAGCCGCCGAATTGTGGAATTTGCGACATCGCCGGCCAGTTTAGAGCTGGATTTCAAAAAGGTTGGTTTTCGACAAGAACCGGGCCGCCACGCCGTGGGCCGATGTCGCCAGGGCACGTCGGCCAGCTTCGCTTTCAAAGAACCGGTAGAGCCTTTCCCGGTGCTCGTCGGTTGAACGCAGGGCGAAGATGCAGTCGCTGATAACGCAAGGGCCGTGAACAACCAGCGCAAGCCGATCCTCCAGGCAACGGCCCACGCGCGCCAGCAGGATGTCGCCCGGCAGCGCCAGGCGGGCGTCCGCAGCAGCCAGCCGGGCCGCACGATCGGATAGCGAGAAGCGCTTGGGAACGACGCGTACCGCATGGTCGCCCGAGCGGACATCAAAATCGCCCAGATGAAACACGGGCGTTCGGAAACTCGCGATAGCGGACGAACAAACGGTTCCCCGCACGACGTCAGTCAAGGCCTCGCGCACGGTCATCTGGCGGTGACCGTTTGGGGCGCGCTTGGACGCGTGGATCCGTGCGTGGAATGCGTAGTCGAGGCGTTTCTCGGCAGCGTCCTGAGGCACCTCGATGGCGGTACTGAGCCGCCCGTTGTGCCCCATTTGCCTGAGCATGACCTGGTCGGTCTCGCCCGCCGCCTTGGAGAGCACCGCGAGGTACGTCTGCGCCTCGGTACCCTTGAAGACGCCACGTGGCAGTTGGACTACTTGCTCGATTAGGTGCTGACGCAAAAGCGCGCGACGTACTCGGCCGAACTTCTCGGCGGTGACCAGCCCGTCAGGCAGGATCAGGCCCAGCTTGCCGTTCCGGCGCAGCAGCCGCAGATTCTGCGCCAGAAAGAGTAGATCGGCGCCGGCGTCGTGCAGCGAGGCGAGAGTACCGGACAATCCCGCACCTTCGAGGATCTTGCCGAAATCGGAGCGCCACTTGGGTCGGATGTAGGGTGGGTTGCACACCGCCACATCCACTGTTCCAAGCGTGAGACCGATCTTGTCCGACAGCGCCTCATCCAGCACGTCTTGGACGAAGTGGCTGTGCTGATGCTTGCGGAGCCCATGGCCGGCACCTAAGCGCCTGGGCACCTGGCGATCCACGTCGACGGTCACCAACTTGGCGTCCTGCCAACGTGTCGCGGCCGCAGTGCACAACGAACCTGATCCGGAGCCAAGCTCTAAGACTAGCTTGGGCTCGGACGCCTCGATGCTGTCGATCAAGGACTGGCTGACGACGGGCGACGTGTAATACCGGCCCCACGGATCGGATGTCTGTCCGGCCCTGGCCAGTTCCTGACTAAATGCACCCGCTGACGTTGTCATCTTCCTTGTCGCTTTGCACGCTCTTGTTATCTCTCACGACCGTTCGGCCGCCTGACTGGGCGGTTTCAAGAAGTGTATCTGAGCACTCGACCCCGCAAACCGACAAGACATCGAGCCTAAAAGCCCGAACATTGCAGCTACGCGCGGCTGGCGTACAGAGGAATGCTTTGAAAATGACATGCAAAGTGTGGCGTCGAGATCCGCTTCAAAAAGGGGGTACAAAAGGGGGTACAAAAAAACATCGAAGTTGCCGAAGCCCTTTGTTTATGCGCCTCCTAGAGCATCTTTCGATCGATTTCACACCAAAGTCAGTAGATGGAACAACGGCTTACGCTCAAAAGGCGTAAGCCGTTTTTCTTTGGGCCCCCGATCGCCGCGGCCAAAAAAAAGCTCACCCAAGGGTGAGCTGAAGGACCCCGTTCTCGCATGGGGTCGGAGGGAGGAGCCCGCCGGAGGGAGGCGGGCAAGGCGATGATCGCGACCAATCTGGGAGACATCGAGGACGAGTCGTCTGTTTCGGGGCTCTCGTGCGGCGATTCCGAAGAAATGCGGATACCCCGGAATTAGTTCCTTTGGTTGCTTTGCCTTCGCGCCTATCCTCGGCGCCCACCATGAATCCCGCACAGCAACTGCAACTCCTCGTCGACCTGCCCGATGGCTGGTCCAGCCGCATCGACATCAAGCGCACCACCAACGGCCGTTACGCCGGCGTTGCCGAACTGAATCTGCGAGGGCTCAGGCGCGGCGTGCTGGTCTTCATGCAGCAGCCCACGCTGGAAGCCGCGCTGCAGCGCGTGCGGTTGCGGGCCAGCCAGTTCGCAAGAGAACGGCTCGTCCCGCAGGACGCGCCGTCGAAGAGGGGGGCGAGGCCCGCCTGAAGAAGCCGCGTCGGGAGGTTGGTGTTTCCTATCCCGCGGATGAGGATTCCCAACCCACGAAGCGTCGCTCCTGCGGCACCATCAGGCGTCATTCCCACTCCAGGATCACGCCATGAAAGCATTCAGAAGACTCGTCGGCGGCGCCATCTCCATCGCCGGAGCCGTGGTGCTCATCACTCAGCATCTTTAGCATCCTTCGCATCTTCAGGCAGCAGGGAGATGAGCGCTGCCCCGCCGTCCATCATCAGCCGAATGTGAACGCGTAGGCCTGCGCGCCCGCGTCCAGAAACTCGATCTCGAACAGTCGGTCCTTCACGTCCGACGTCTGTCGCACCAGCTGATAGAGCCGCTGCCCGTCGATGACGCCGTTGCCTTGCGCGTCGGTGTCCGTGCCATGGTCAGTGAGCGGCGGCGCGCCGTCGATCCGTATCCTGAAGCGCACCGGCTTCCCGTCCGCCGATGGCCCGAGCACCAGGTGCAGGTCGCGCGCGTGGAAGCGATAGGCGATGCGGCCGTCTGGCTGCACCAGCACCGCACGCTCTCCTTCCACCTTCCACTCGCCGGCCAGCGTCCACTGATTGATGCGCAGCGCCGAAACCCCTGAATAGACCCGTGCGCGATCATTCGAGATGCCACCGGGCGACGCGAAGTTGCGCGCCTGCCCGTACCCCAGGTAGGTCTCGCCCGAAAGAGCCGGCTCCGGGGCTGCCGCAGCTTGCGTGCCCTTGCCCTCGGGCGAGACAAGTGCCCGCGAATCAACCGGCCTGCCGGCTTCCGCCAGCAGTTGCTGAATGGCCTGCTCCGACTTCGCATACTGCCCCTCGCCGAACTGGTGGTGCCTGATGCGCCCCTGCGCGTCCACGAGATAGAAGGCCGGCCAGTACTGGTTGCCGAAGGCGCGCCAGATCGCGTAGTTGCTGTCTACGGCCACCGGGAAGCCGATGCCCAGGTCCTTGGTCGCGCGGCGCACGTTGGCCGGCTGTTTCTCGAACGCGAACTCCGGCGTGTGGACGCCCACCACCACCAGCCCGGCGTCCCTGTACTTCTCGGCCCACGCGCGAACGTAGGGCAGGGTGCGCAGGCAGTTGATGCAGGAGTAGGTCCAGAAGTCGACCAGCACGACCTTGCCGCGAAGGCTCTCTGGCGTGAGCGGGGTCGAGTTGATCCACTCGGTGGCGCCTGCGAGCGACGGGAGCATGCCCTCGTCGGGCAGCGTCAGCGAAGGCTTCTTGGGCTCGGGCTGCGTCGACGTCAGCATCAGGCCGCCGGGGTCTACGGATGCCTGCTGCGCGGACGAAGGCTGCTGCGACGGCATCGGCATGCCGATCCTCTCCACCAGGGCCTTCTCCAGCGCCGAGGTCGTGCCGATCGACAGCTGCGCGAGCAGCCCCGTGTCCAGCCCCGACGCGATGGCCGCCACGCCCGCGAGCACCGCCACGCCGGCCACGCGGCGCGCCCATTCGCCCGCGTGCAGCGACCCCTTTATCGCTGAGAACACTCGCCCGCCGAAGAGCAGCGCCGCCGCCAGCGAGGTGCACGCGCCAGCCGCATAGGCCAGCAGCAGCAGCGAGGTGCCGACGCTCGCGCCGTTGAGCGCCGCACCCGTCAGGATCAGCCCCAGGATCGGCCCCGCGCAGGGTGCCCACAGGAATCCGGTGCCGATGCCCAGCAGCAGCGGCGAGAACACCGACGCCTTCGCGTCCGTCGCCGGCCCGGACAGCCGAAGCCCCAGCGCCACCAGCGGCCGGGTCAGCCGATCGGCCACCGAGGGAAACAGCAGCGTCACACCGAACAGCGCCAGCAGCGCGATCGCCGTATGGCGCCCGTACTCGTTGAGCGCCACCACCCAGCCGCCGCCCACGGCCGCCAGCGTGGCGACGGCCGAGAACGCCAGCGCCATGCCCAACAACATCGGCAGGCCGTGCGAGCGGAACGGCCGGTCGGCGCGCGCGAACACGAAGGGGAGCACCGGCAGGATGCACGGGCTCAGGATGGTGAGCACGCCACCGAGGTAGGCAACGATGAGGAGGAACATGGTCGGATTCCTGTCGGTGAATGTTGTCGATGAATGGATGAAAAGGAAAGTCGAGGGCGAGCAGCGGCCTTCGCGGCCTCGCCATGCGAGCCGCTTCTTCGTCGGTCAGTAATTGGGGGGGCGGCGGCTCAGTCCGGTGGCGCGGCCGTGTTGGTATTCATGGTCAGCCGGGCTTCCAGCCCGCCTTGGTCCCGGTTGCGCAGCGTGAGCTCCGCGCCCATTGCCGTCGCCAGCTGCTGGGCGATGGCCAGGCCGAGACCGGTGCCGCCGGTGTTGCGGTTGCGCGAGCCCTCCACGCGGTAGAAGGGCTTGAGCACGTTCTCCAACTGGTCGGGCGGAATGCCGGGGCCGTTGTCGATCACGGCCAGCGTCAGCCGGTTGCCGCCGGCATCGGCACTGGCATGCACCTGCAGCCGCACGTCGGTGCCGAACTTCAGCGCGTTGTCGATCAGGTTCGTCAGGATGCGCCGCAGCGCGTTCGGCCGCGTCACCATGGGCTCGCCCACACGGCCCTCGAGCAGCACCTGCTGCCCCGAGTCCTCGTAGTCGGCCACCATGCTCTCGAACAGCGCGTCCGCGTCGATGCGTCGCGGCGGCTCGGTGGCGCCGTGCAGGGTGCGCGCGTAGGTCACACCCTCGCGCACCAGGGCGTGCATGGCGTCCAGGTCCTGGCGGAACTTGTCGCGGTCATGGCCATCGTCCATCAGGTCGGTGCGCAGCCGCATGCGGGTGATGGGCGTCTGCAGGTCGTGCGAGATGGCCGCGAGTATCTCCACCCGCTCGGCCATGTAGCCGGCGATGCGCTTCTGCATCGCGTTGAAGGCGCGCGCCGCGTGCCGCACCTCGGTCGGGCCTTCCTCGGCCAGCTGCTGGCCCTTCAGGTCGGGGCCCAGCTCGTCGGCCGCGTCGGCCAGCTGCGCCAGCGGCCGCGTGACCAGCCGCACCGCATACCAGGCGCACACCGCCAGCACCAGCAGCTGCACCCACAGCAGCCACATCACCCAGCTCGACACCGGCATGTCCACGCGCCGCGCATGCACGATCACCGAGGAGCCGTCCGACAGCCGCACCTGGATCTGCAGACCCTGCGGCGGGCTGCTCACCTGGCCGATCTTCACGATCTCGAAGGGGCGCATCGCGTCGGCGATGGCGGTCGCGAACTGCTGCGTCGAAGCCGTGTCGGGCGCCTTGCCCTGTGCGTTCCCGCCGAGCACGAAGTGGTAGTTGCGCCGCTCCAGCCGCGCCAGCCAGCCCTCGCGCTCGGCGGCGGGCAGCCGGTCGAGGATGGCGACCGAGCTGGCGATGTCGCGCTCGATGCCGATCATCATCAACTCGCGCATCGCGATGCCGCGCTCGTAGCCGATGGCCATGAAGGTCAGCAGCTGCGCGATGGCCAGCCCGACGACGATGATCAGCGTCACCCGCGAGAACAGCGAGCGCGGCAGCAGGCGGCGCAGGCCCGTGGCGGGGGAGGCCGGGGCGGGGGAGGCCGGGGCGATGTCGGCGGGAAGGCTGGCGGCGGAAGTAGGCATGGGCAGGTTTATAGACCCGCTTGCGCCTCGCGGCGCGGCGCTTTGTATTCCAGTGTGTTGGGCGGCGTGGCCCGACATACAACATTACCCGCCACGCTCGGGCCGCAGCCGTGGCGCCGGCCGGGCAACATAGTGTGGCCGGCCCGCCCGCGGGATACACGGGAATACAAAACCGCCCGATCCGGCGCCCGTCCGGGCTACATTGCACCTGCCCGCTTTTCCTCGGGCGCCTCGCCGCACCGCCATGAACATCGCCAAGACCTCCGACCACATCCTCATCGTCGACGACGACCGGGAAATCCGCGAACTGCTCTCCACCTACCTGGTCAAGAACGGCCTGCGCGTGGTGACGGTGCCCACGGGGCGGCACATGCGCGCGGCACTGGAGGAGTCGGGGCCCTTCGATCTCATCATCCTCGACCTGATGCTGCCGGGCGAAGACGGCCTCACGCTGTGCCGCGACCTGCGCACCGGCAAGTACAAGGCCACGCCCATCCTGATGCTCACCGCCCGCAGCGAGGAGGCCGACCGCATCCTCGGGCTGGAGATGGGGGCCGACGACTACCTGGCCAAGCCGTTTTCCGCGCGCGAGCTGCTGGCGCGCATCCGCTCGGTGCTGCGCCGCACGCGCATGCTGCCGCCGAACATGCGCTCCACCGAGTCGGCCTCGAGGCTGGCTTTCGGCGACTGGCAGGTCGATACCACCGCGCGCAACCTGATCGACGACAGCGGCGTGATGGTGGCGCTCAGCGGCGCGGAGTACCGGCTGCTGATGGTGTTCCTCGACCACCCGCAGAAGGTGCTGAGCCGCGACCAGCTGCTGAGCCTCACCCAGGGCCGCGAGGCCGAGCTCTTCGAGCGCTCCATCGACCTGCTGGTGAGCCGCCTGCGCCAGCGGCTGCGCGACGATGCGCGCGAGCCGCGCTACATCAAGACGGTGCGCAGCGAGGGCTACGTCTTCTCATCGGCTGTCGAGGCGCTGGACTGAGGCCGAAGCCGCGGGCCTACACTCGCGGAATGATCAAGCCACTGTTCCTCCCGGCGGGCGCGCTTCTTTCGCTTCTGCTGGTCACCGCGTGTGCCCAGCCCGAGCCACCCCGGCCCGCGCCGCCGCCGGTCGGCATGGCGAACCCGGCCTCGGTCTACTGCAAGAGCCTCGGGGGCAAGACGCTCCTGAGGTCGAACGACAAGGGGCAGTACGGCATCTGCGAGCTTCCGGATGGCAGGCAGATCGAGGAGTGGGAGCTCTACCGCCGGGATCATCCGGCGAAGTAGGGCGGTTTCAGCTTCACTTCGACGGCTTGCGCGAGCCGTCTTCCCGTCTGGACGAGATGCATTGGCAGCTCACCGGATTGCGGATTTCATGCGCGACGCCGCCCGCGAAGAAGAGCAGGGCGAGCCAGAGTTTCTTCATGTCTGCTGCTCCGCGCGGCTTCAGGTTCCCGAAGGAGCCGCAGTGGTGGCGGCGGGTGCAGGCTCGGCCAGCAGCGCCTGGATCTTCTTCTCTGTGGTCCCGTAGCTGCCCTCGCCGAAGTGCGAGTAGACGATCTTCCCCTGCTTGTCGATCAAGTACACGGCGGGCCAGTACTGGTTCCTGAAGGCCTTCCAGGTGCCGTAGCTGTTGTCCTGCGCAACCGCGTGCCTGATCTGCAGGCGCTCGATGGCGTCCTTCACGTTCTTCGTCGACTTCTCGAAGGCGAACTCCGGCGTGTGCACGCCGACCACCACCAGGCCCTTGTCCTTGTACTTCTGGTTCCAGTCCTTCACGTAGGGAAGGTGGTTCAGGCAGTTGATGCAGGTGTAGGTCCAGAAGTCGACCAGCACCACCTTGCCGCGCAGCTCGCTCAGCTTGAGCGGCTGCGAATTGAGCCAGCTGTCGATGTTCTGGAATTCGGGCGCCGGCGCCGCCTCGCTGGCGGGAATGTCGCCGCCGAAGGGCGAGGGTGCCGCAAAGGTCAGCGTGAGGGCGGCCGCCGAGGCGGCGATGGCGACTGCGAAATAGAGGGCGGAAGAGCGAAAGCGCATGGCGGTTCCTTCGGAAGAGTGACGGACGTTCGTCTGTGAACGGAGCCGATTCTTCGCCGGGCCGCCTGCGCGCGCAGCGAATTGCGTATTCCTCTGTATCTGCGGGACGCTGCCCGCACACTACGTTTCACACCCGTTTCACACTCCGCCGGACGCGAGGGTCAATCGACCCTGATGTTGCGCGCGCGGACCAGCGCGCTCACCCTGCCGGTCTCGTCCTTCACGAACTTCGCGAAGGCCTCCGGCGTGGTGCCGGCCGGTTCCAGGCCGAGCTGCAGCAGCTTCTGCCGAACGGCCGGGTCGTTGACGGCGGCCTGCACCGCCTTGCCCAGCTTCTGCACGATATCGGCCGGCGTGCCCTTGGGCAGGAACACGCCGTTCCACTCGACCACGTTGTAGCCTGGCAGGCCAGACTCGGCCAGCGTCGGCACATCGGGCAACCCCGGCACGCGCTTGCTGGAGCTCACGCCCAGCGCGCGCAGCTTGCCGCTCTTCACGTAGCTCAGCGTCGAGGCCACGTTGCCGAAGTAGGCCGACACCTGCTCGCCCATCACGTCGGTCAGCGCGGGGGCGCCGCCCTTGTAGGGCACGTGCATCAGGTTGATCTTCGCCTGCTCGTTCAGCGCCTCGCCCGCCAGGTGCGAGCCGGTGCCGCCGCCGGCCGACGCGAAGCTCAGCTTGCCCGGGTTCTTGCGCGCGTAGTCGATGAACTCCGGCACCGTCTTGTAGGGCGCAGTCGCGGGCACGACCAGGATCTGCGGCGCGGTGGCCACCAGCGACACCGGAATGAAGTCCTTCGCCGCGTCGAAGGGCAGCTTGCGCAGCGAGGGGTTCACCGAGAACGCCGAGGCGTCGTACAGCACGGTGTAGCCGTCCGCCGCCGCCTTGGCCACGTTGTCGGCACCGATCACGCCGCCCGCGCCCGGCTTGTTGTCGATCACGATCTGCTGGCCCAGCGCGGCGCTCATCTGCTGTGCGACGATGCGCGCGGTGTTGTCGGCGCCGCCGCCTGCGGCATACGGCACTACCATGCGGATGGGCTTGTCGGGCCAGGCGGCCCAGCCCAGCAGGGGAGCGGCGCTGGCGGCCAGTGCGGCGATGGATTTCAGGAGTCGCTTCTTCATCTCGATGTCTCGGGTCTTGGGGTTCAGGAAAAGTCGTAGAGCCGTGCCGGGTTGTCGACGAGCACGCGGCGGCGCGCGGCTTCGTCGGGCACCCAGCGGCCCAGCAGGTCGAAGAGCTGCGCGTCGTCAGGCTTGGCCGCGCGCTCCGTCGGGTGGGGCCAATCGCTGCCCCATACGACCCGCTCGGGCGCCTGCGTCGCCCAGGCCCTGGCAACGTCGATGGTGTCGGCATAGCCGCCTTCGGCGCCGGCTGCGGAGTCGAGGTAGGCGCCCGAAAGCTTGATCCAGGTGCGGCCGTTGTCGAGCAGCCGGCTCACCACCCGGTATGCGGGGTGCGAGAGCCTATCGGGCTGCGGCAGCCGTGCGAGATGGTCGAAGACCACCGTGCAGGGCAGGCGATCGAGCAGTGCCGCATGCGCCGCGATCTGGTCGGCGCTCCAGTGCAGCTGCACATGCCAGCCCAGCGCGTGCACACGCCGTGCCAGCGGTTCGACCATGGAAAAGTCCGTCGCCGCGTTCGTCGAGGTGTGCAGCGTGAAGCGAATGCCCCGGATGCCGCCCTCGTGCAGCTGCTTCAGCTCGGCATCGCTCACCTCGGGCCGCACCACCGCCACGCCGCGCGTGCTGTGCGCGCCCAGCGCCTGGATGGCCGCGAGCGTCACGCTGTTGTCGGTGCCGTGCACGCGCGGCTGCACGACGACCGTGCGCTGCGTGCCGTTGCGCTGCTGCAGCAGGCGATAGTCGTCGGCGGTGGCGTTGTCCAGCATGGCATCGGGCGAGCCATACATCGGAAAGCGGCGGTCGTACACGTGGATGTGCGCGTCGCATGCGCCCTCTGGCGCCGCGATGGCCGGCTTGCGCGTGCCGGCGCTGTGGGGCACGGCGATCATCTCGTCGGGCATTTCTCAGTCGTCCGCGCGTCGCCTGGCCAGTACGGCGGCCGTGTGCTGGCCCAGCGTCGGCGCTGCAAAAGGCTCGGGGCCGGGCGTGCGGCCGAAGCGCACCGGGCGGGTGAAGCCCCGGTACGAGCCCAGCGTCGGGTGCGGGAAGTTCGCCACCATGTCCTCGGCCCGCACCTGCTCGTTGTCGAACATGTCTTCCACGGTGCGGGCGGCGGAGCAGGGCACTTCCTCGCCGAAGATCTCTTCCCATTCGAGCGCGCTGCGCGCGGCCAGCGCAGCGCGCAGCTTCGGCACGATCTCGGCCGCGTGCTGCGCGCGCTTGCGCACCGAGTCGTAGCGCTCGTCGGCCGCGAGCTCGGGCAGTCCGGCCTTGGCGCACAGCGCCTGCCAGAAATGCGGCGTGTTGGCCGAGATGTAGATGTGCCCCTCGCGCGTCGGGTGGATCCCGGTGATGCCGCCGGAGCGCATGTCGCGCCCCACGTCCTTCGGCTCGCCCTCGGCCCACACCATGCGCGCCGACTGCATCGTGAGCGCCGAGCGCAGCAGCGACACGCCGACGAACTGGCCCTCGCCGCTCTTCTCGCGCTCGTACAGCGCCGAGGCGACGCCCGCGGCCACCAGCGCGGCCGCGTAGTAGTCCACCACCGAGCCGTAGATGATCTCGGGCGGCTCTCCGCGCTTGCCCTGCAGCGCGCACATGCCGGTCATGGTCTGTAGCACCTGGTCGTAGCCGGCCTTCTCGCGCAGCGGACCGGTCTCGCCGTAGCCGGTGACCGCGCAGTAGATGAGCCGCGGGTTCACCGCCTTCAGCTGCTCGTAGGCGATGCCCAGCCGCGGCGGCACGCTGGGCCTGAAGTTGTGCACCAGCACGTCGGCGCTGCGCACCAGTTGCATCAGCACCGCCAGGTCGTCGGGGTTCTTCAGGTCGAGCACCGCGCCCAGCTTGCTGCGGTTGACGCCGACGAACGCGCGGCTTTCGGCTTCCAGCGTCGAGGGGTACTTGCGCAGGTTGTCGCCCGTGGGCGGCTCGATCTTGATGACTTCCGCGCCCTGGTCGGCCAGCAGCGAGCAGCCGTACGGGCCCGCGATGTAGGCGCTCAGGTCGAGCACGCGCAGGCCGCTCAGCGGCCCGGCGGGGCCCTGGCGCTCTGGCAGGCGCGTGTTCTCAGGGGCGGTGTGGCTCATGGGCTTTCTCTTTCCTTGTTCAGTCTGCGGTGATGTTCTGTTGCTTCGCCAGCTTCTTCCAGCGCTCCACGTCCTCGGCGATGACGGTGCCGAACTGCGCCGGCGTGAGCGGCGTGGCGATGGCGCCTTCGCGCAGGAAGTTGGCCGCGATCTCGGGCTTCGACAGGATCTGGTTGACCGCGCCGTTCAGCTTCGCGATCACGTCGGCCGGCGTGCCCGCCGGCGCTAGCAGGCCCCACCAGAGTTCGAATTCGTAGCCGGGCACCGCAGTCGAAATGGGTGTGAGGTCGGGTGCGATGGGGCTCGGCTTCAGGCTGGTGATGCCGACCGCGCGCAGCTTGCCGGCGCGCACCATCGGCAGCAGCGAGGGGCCGCTGGAGATCAGCAGCTGCGTCTGGTTGCCCACGAGATCGGTCACCGCCGGGCCCATGCCCTTGTACGGGATGTGAGCGATCTGCAGGTCGCCCACCTTGGCCTTCAGCAGCTCGGTGCCGAACTGGTTGACGCTGCCTGAGCCGGAGGACGCGTAGTTGTACTGGCCCGGCTTCGCCTTGATGGCGGCGATGAGTTCGGCCGGCGTCTTCGCGGGGAACTCGTTGTTGACCGCGACGATGAACGGCCCCTTGGCGAACATCGCCACCGGCGCGAGTCCCTTGACCGGGTCGAAGGGCAGCTTCGACTGCACCGCCGCGTTGGTCGTCATGCTCGAAGACACGGCTACCAGGGTGTAGCCGTCGGGCGCCGCCTTGGCCACCTGGCCCGTGCCGGTGTTGCCGCTCGCGCCGGGGCGGTTGTCGATGATGACCGGCTGCTTGAGCTGGTCGCCCAGCTCCTTGGCCACCTGCCGCGCGAAGGTGTCGTTGGAGCCACCGGCCGGGTAGGGCACGACGATGGTGATGGGCTTGGAAGGGTAGGCCGCCTGCGCGAGCGCGGTGCCGCCCAGCGCGGCAAGCACGACTGTCGAGGCTGCGGCGAGCGCGCGCGGGCGAAGGAACGAGGGAATACGCATCTGTCTTGTCTCCGGTTTTCTTATGGATGGGGAAGCAGGTCCAGCCCGAAATCAGTTCGGGATCAGACCGAGGCTGCGCGCGCTCTCGACGATGGCGCGCGCGCGGATCACGAAGGGGATGTCGATCATCTTTCCGTCCACCACGTAGGCTCCGACGCCCTTGGCGTCGGCTTCGCGCGCCGCCTCGACCACCTTGCGGGCGTGCGCGATCTCCTCGTCGGTCGGGCGGAACACCTCGTTGGCGATGGCGATCTGGCTCGGGTGGATGCAGGTCTTGCCCAGGAAGCCCAGGTCGCGCGCCAGCTTCGCTTCGGCACGGAAGCCCTCGGCGTCGCGGATGTCGGCGAAGGCGCTGTCGTAGGCGTACAGGCCTGCTTCGCCGGCCGCGATGCGCACCGCGAACATCGCCTGGCGGATCGCCGAGGGCTCGCGCCGGGCAATGCCCAGCGGCTCGAACAGGTCGCCCAGCCCCAGCTGCAGGCCTGCCACGCGCGGATGCGCCAGCGCGAGCTCGGCCGCCATGCGCAGCGCGGCGGGCGTCTCGATGTTCAGCAGCAGTCCGATGGGCGCCTGCACGCCGTTGGCCTGCTCCGCGCGCTCGATGGCTTCGGCGGCTGCGCGCACATGCGCGGGGCTCTGCGGCTTGGGCAGGTTGATGAGCTGCACGCCGGTGCGCGCGACCGCCGCAATGTCGCGCTCGAAATGCGGCGTATCCATGGCGTTGACGCGCACGATCAGCGTCTTGCGCGACGAAGCCGCGTCGCCGCTCTCGAGGAACTGGCGCACCGTCTCGCGCGCCTCGTCCTTGCGCGGCTCGGACACGGCGTCTTCCAGGTCGAGGCTGATGGCGTCCGCCTCGCCCGCGAGCGCCTTGGCGAACAGTTCGGGGCGGGTGCCGGGAACGAAGAGTTTGCTTCTCATGAGGGCAGTGTCGGCAGTTCATGAGAAGAGAAAAACAGCTGTTCACTGCGATCACATCGCAGAAAATCTATCTTCATGGAAACGGCCTACCTGCAAAGCTTTCTTCTGGTGGTGGAGTCGGGCTCGATGTCCGAGGCCGCGCGCCGGCTCGACCTCACGCCCGGTGCGGTGGCGCAGCAGATCCGTGCGCTGGAGCGCGAGCTCAACGCGTCGCTGCTCGCGCGCGCCGGCCGCACCGTGCAGCCCACCGAGGCCGGCCACCGGCTGGTGCAGCGGGCGCGCACGCTGCTGCGCGAAGTGAGCGACATCAAGGCGCTGCTGGGCAGCGAGTCGGCGGGCGGCGAACTGGTCATCGGCACCATCAACACGGCCATCCACAGCCTGCTGCCGGACATCCTCGCGCGCTTCGTGAAGACGCACCCGGGCGTGAAGGTGTTCCTGCAGTCGGGCACCACCGCCACGCTCTACAAGGCGATGCAGCAGGGCGAGCTCGACGCGGCCGTGTGCCTGTATCCGCAGTTCGCGCTCGCCAAGACCTTCGACTGGGCGCTGCTGCGCGAGGAGCCGCTGGTGCTGCTCGCGCCCAGCCGCCTCGCGCGGCGCGACCCCCACGAGCTGCTGCGCACCTCGCCGCTGATCCGCTACGACCGCAACCTCGGCGGCGGCAAGCAGGCCGACCGCTACCTGCGCGCGGCGGGCATCGTTCCGCAGGAGCGCTTCGAGCTCAGTTCGCTGCTGGCCATCGCGATGATGGTCGACCGGGGCCTGGGCGTGTCGGTCGTGCCCGACATCGCTTCACCGCTGCTCGAAGGGCAGCGCATCGTGAAGATCCCGCTGCCGCTGCCCTCGGAAACGCGGCGCTTCGGCATCCTGTGGCTCAGGGCTTCACCGCGGCTGAAGCTGATCCATGACTTCGTCGAGAGCGCCGGGCTGGTCACGGCGGGGAAGGGCAATGGCGCCCGAAGACCGGCCGCGCGTTAGGCCGGCTCCATGCCATGGCGGCGCTTGGCTTTTTCGGCAGCGGGAGAGCCGAGGTAGGCGAGCAGTTCGTCCGCGGCATCCGGCCTGGGGGTGTTCGCCACCGGTGCCGCACTGAAGATCGTCGTGATCTGGACCGCCGGCGGCAGCGGCCCCAGCAGCGTGGCGCCTTCGACACCGATCAGCTCGCTGAACTGCTGGAAGCCCAGTGAGGCTTCCCCGCGCGCGAGCAGCGAACCCACCGGCACGCCGGGAGGCGCCTGCACCAGCCGTTCCTTGACCGCATCGGCGATGCCCCAGCGCTCGAACAGCGCGATCAGCGCAACGCCGCTCGGCCCGGTCGAGTAGGCGATGCGGGCCGCGTCCAGCACGGCGCGCCGCACCGATTCTTCGGTGGAGATGTCGACTTGCGCCGCTCCAGCGGCAACCGCCACCGCGACGCCCGATCGCACCACATCGACCTTGCGCGACGCATCCACCTTGCCGGCAGCCGCCAGCTTGTCGATGGCATCCGATGCCAGGACCACCACGTCGAAGGGCTCTCCCGCCGACACGCGCCGCGCGGCGTCCACGCCGCCCACCGCCTCGAAGGCTACCGGCACGCCGCTCGTGCCCGTGTACGCGGCGGCGAGTTCCGCCAGCAGCCCCTTCGTGGCCATGGAGCTGATGGCCCTGATCGGACCCTCCATGCTCATCTGCGCCCGATCAGCCGGTCCGCGTAGGCCTGCCAGTCGCTCGATGCATCGATACCGTCGAACAGGCCCTCGCGCGCCTGCGTGGCCACCCAGTCCTGCTTGGCCGCGATGGCGGAGGCCATCAGCGGCTCGAAGCCGGCTTCGCGCACGGTCTGCGCCGCCTCGCGCATTTCCTCGGCGCGGCGCTTGCCGTGCTGCACCACGCGGCTGAAGAAGTAGGCGCCTTGCCTGTCCCAGTCGATCTGCGGGAAGGTTTCCCTCAGCGTGGGCAGCACGTGTTCTTCCACGCCGTAGCGCCTCGCCGTGGCGTAGCTCTCGATGACCAGCGCCTCCAGGCCCTTGATCATGATGCTGCGGCTCATCTTGATCGCCGAAGCGATGCCGAGCCGGTCGCTCACCGCACGCACGTCCATGCCCCAGCCGCACAGCGTCGCGGCGAGCGCTTCTGCGTGCGCGCCGCCCAGCAGCATCGGCACGCGGATGCCGTAGGGCGGCACGGAAGTCATCACGCCCGCCTCGACGTAAGCGACGCCCACCGCTTCGAGCGCGGCGGCGGCGCGCTGCTTGGTGCCGGGCGATGCCGAGTTGAGGTCGAGCAAGCGCGAGCCGGCGCGTGCATGGCGCGCGGCTTCCTCGGCCACCGCGAGGGTGCTGGAGGCGGTGACGGCCGAGATCAGCAGGTCCGCGTGGCTGCAGAGCTCCTGCATGCTGCCCGCCACGCGCAGTCCGTCGCGTTCCGCCGCGGCGCGTGCGGCTTCGCCGGTCGCGGCGTCGGCGAAGCGCAGGTCCCATGCCCAGACGGCGTCCACGCCGTCTTTCCCGAGCAGGCCGCGTCCGAAGATGCCGCCCACCTCGCCATGGCCGATGAGGCCCAGTGTGATTCCCATGATGCTGCTTGTCCTTCCTTGTGATCGAAGTCAGTCTACGGTGATGCGCGCGCTCTTGATCACGCGGTTCCAGCGCTTCATCTCGCTGGCGATCAGCTCGCCGAAGGCCTGCGGCGTGGTGGGCGTGGGTTCGGCGCCTTCGGCCGCGAGCCGCGCATGCACTTCGGCCGCGTTGAGCGACTGGTTGATCTGCCTGTTGAGCATGGCGACGATCTCCGCCGGGGTGCCGGCCGGCGCGACCACGCCGTACCACTGGTCGGCCTCGAAATCCTTCGTGCCGGGCACGCCGCTTTCCGCCACCGTCGGTACCTCGGGCAGCAGCGCGATGCGCCTGGGGCTCGACACCGCCAGCGCGCGCAGCCTGCCCGACTTGATGTGCGGCAGCAGCGCGGGCGCACCGGTGAAGAGCATCTGCAGCTGGCCCGCCAGCAGATCGGTGACGGCCGGCGCCGTGCCGCGGTAGGGCACGTGCATGAAGGAGGCGCCCGTCTGCAGCTTCAGGTACTCGGTGGCGATGTGCGCCGCGCTGCCGTTGCCGCCGGAGCCGAAGGCCAGCTGGTTCGGGCGCGACTTCGCCAGCGCGATCAGCTCTGCAAGCGAGCGGGCAGGCACCGACTCGTGCACCACCAGCACGTTCGGCACGCGCGCCACCCAGGCCACGGGCGCGAAGCTGCGCACCGGGTCGTAGTCGAGCTTGGGGTAGAGCGACGGGTTGATCGCCAGCGTGCCGATGTGCCCCATCAGCAGCGTGTAGCCGTCGGCGGGCGACTTCGCCACCTTGTCCGCGCCGATGGAGCCGCCAGCGCCGGGCAGGTTGTCGACCACCACCGGCTGGTGCCATGCACGCCCGAGCTCGATGCCGATGGCGCGCCCGAGCACGTCGGTGGAGCCGCCGGGCGTGAAGGGAATGACCATGCGTATCGGTTTCGATGGATACGCCTGCTGCGCCATCGCGATGCGGCTCGCCGGAAGAAGGGCGGCGGCTGTGGCGGTGATGAGGGCCTGCCGGCGGGTGATGCCTGTGCTCGTCATGGTGGTAGCCGCCTCAGTCCGGCTTGATGCCGGCTTCGCGGATCAGCTTGCCGTAGCGCGCCACGTCCGCCTTGAGCAGCTTGTCGAACTGCGCGGTCGGTCCCGGCAGCGGAACGCCGCCCGCGGCCGCGAGCTGGTTGCGCACCTCGGGCGAGTCGATGGCCTTCTGCACCGCGTCGTGCAGCTTCTCGACCACAGGCTTCGGCAGCCCGGCCGGTCCGACGAAGCCGTACCAGACGCTGGCCTCGAAGCCTGGATAGCCCGACTCCGCGACGGTGGGCACGCCCGGCAGCACGGCGGAACGGTCGGCGCTCATCACCGCCAGCACGCGCAGCTTGCCGGACTTGGCCAGCGGCAGCGCTTCGAGCGCATTGACCGCGACCACGTCCACATGGCCGCCGAGCACGTCGGTGAGCGCCTGCGCGCCGCCCTTGTAGGGCACATGCCGCAGCTGCAGGCCGGCGGTGTGCTGGAACAGCTCCATCGCGAGATGCGGCGTCGAGCCGTTGCCCGGCGTGGCGACGGTCAAGCCACCGGGCTTGGACTTGGCCGCCGCGACCAGCTCCGGCAGCGTCTTGATAGCCGATTCCTCGCGCACCGTGAACACCACCGGCACCCGGCCGACCGAGGCGATGGGCGTCAGCTCGCGCTCCAGGTCGTAGGGCACGGGCTGGAAGAGCGACGGGTTCACCGCCAGCGCATTGGCGGCCAGCAGCAGCGTGTAGCCGTCGGGCGGGCTGGTGACGACCGACTTGATGGCGATGTTCGTGCCCGCGCCGGGCTTGTTCTCGACCACCACCGGCTGGCCGAGGATGGCCGACATCCGCAGGCCGACCGAGCGCGCGATGGCATCGACCGCGCCGCCGGCGCTGTAGCCCACGAGGATCTTCAGGGGCTTGGAGGGAAAGGCATCGGCCGCGGCGGCATTGCCGAACTGGCCGAGCGCGACCACGGCAGCCATGCCGAGGGCAAGGCGCCGGGAAAGCAGGGTTCTCATCATCTTCGTTGTCTCCAGAATCGAAAGCGGGGAAGGCTCAGTGCGGCTTCGGCGCGGCGGCCTTGTCCCACGTTTGCGGCGCGGCGTCCTTGCCGGCCACCGAATACAGAGCGCCGGGCGCGTTGCGGGTCTGCTGGAAGTCCTCCAGCGACTGGCCGCGCATCGCGGCGTAGATGTGCAGGTTCGACACGCCCACCACCGCGCCCAGCTTCTCCAGCATGAAGAAGATCACGCCGTACTGGATCAGCCCGCGCCAGTCGCGGTGGCGCACCATGTCGCGCTCCCTGGCCGTCAGGCCGGCGGCTTCGAAGGCGGCTTCCTCGTCGGCGAGGAAGGCCGCGCGATGCGCGGGCCGTGTCATGCCGTGCAGGAACTTGTTGAGGCGGTAGGCGCGCACGCTGGTCTCCAGCGTGAAGGGGTAGGTGCCCTGCAGCGCCTCGACGCCGGCGAGTTCCTGCGCGACATGGCGGCGGTGGCGCTCCACCTCGCCCGCGATGGGAGGGCTCGCAAGGTTCTCGTAGATGGCGGTGGCGATGCCCGTCATCGAGGGCAGGTAGTAGCTCTGGTGCGTCTTGCGCACGTTCGACGACAGCGCCCCGCGCATCACCAGCCACATGATGACCTCGGCGCCTTCCATGCCGCCCAGCGTCGCAAGCTCGGCCTGCGTCATCTCGGTGAGCCGCACCGGGTCGTTCTCGATAAGGTCGAGAAACTGCGCGTCCCACGCCGTGTTGTTGAAGCCCGCGCGCTCGCCGTGCACCTGGTGCGAGAGCCCGCCGGTGGCGACGATGGCCACCTTGATGTCGTCGGGGTAGCTCTCGATGGCGCGCCGCAGCGCCTGCCCGAGCCGGTAGCAGCGCCGCGCCGAGGGCACGGGCGACTGCAGCACGCCCACCTGCAGCGGGATCACGGGCACCGGCCATGCCGGCTTGTGCGGGCACAGCAGCGACATCGGCGAGAACACGCCGTGGTCCAGCGCGCGGTCCTGGAAGAAGGACATGTCGAACTCGTCCGCCACCATCGAGCGGCCGATGTGCCGCGCCAGCGCCGGATGGCCGGCCAGCGGCGGCAGCTCGCGCGCGCCGCCGCCTTCGTCGGCCACCTCGTGCCGCTCGCCCACGCCCAGCGAGAAGGCCGAGTAGTGGTCGAAGAAGAAGGAGCTGACGTGGTCGTTGTAGATGAAGAAGAGCACGTCGGGCTTCTTTTCGGCCAGCCACTGCTGTACCGGCGCGAAGGCTTCGAAGATGGGAGCCCACACCGGGTCGTCCTGCTTGTTCTTGTCGAAGGCGAAGCCGATGGTGGGTGTGTGGGAACAGGCGACGGCGCCGATGATCGTGGCCATGGTCAGTCCAGGTAGCGCAGGCCGGCCTTGGCCAGCGGCTCGCGCATGCCGTACATGTCCAGTCCCAGCTCCCCGGCTGCGAAGCGCGCGCGCTTGCCGGCCTCGTTGGCCTCGCGCGCTTCGGCGGCATCGGCCACGCGCGCGGCCAGCTGAGCGGGCACCACCACCACGCCGTCGATGTCGGCCAGCACCACGTCGCCCGGCTGCACCAGCGCGCCGGCGCACACCACCGGCACATTGACCGAGCCCAGCGTGGCCTTGATGGTCCCCTTGGAGTGGATGGCACGGCTGAACACCGGGAAGTCCATGGCGACGAGGTCGCGCACGTCGCGCACGCCGCCGTCGATCACCAGGCCCTTGCAGCCGCGCGCCTTGAAGGAGGTGGCGAGCAGGTCGCCGAAGAAACCGTCGGTGCTGTCGGCGGTGCAGGCGGCCACCACCACGTCGCCGGGCCGGATCTGCTCGGCCGCGACGTGCAGCATCCAGTTGTCGCCGGGCTGCAGCAGCACGGTGACGGCAGTGCCGCACATGCGCGCCTCGGGGTGGATGGGGCGGATGCGCGGCGCCATCAGGCCGAGGCGGCCCAGCGCCTCGTGCACGGTGGAGACGCCGAAGCGCGAGAGCTTCTCGACGGCGGCCGCGTCGGCGCGCGCGATGCGCCGGTGCACGACGCCGAGTTCCTGGAGCAGGGGAGTGTTCGACATGTTCTTTCAGAGTCCTCTTTGCTTGAGCGCGCGGTCCAGGCGCGGGTACACGCGGCGCGCGTTGCCTTCGTAGATCTGGCGGCGCGCCTTGTCGTCGAGCATCGGCGTGGCGTCGATGTAGCGGCGCGTGTCGTCGTAGTTGAAGCCGGTCTCGGGGTCGATGCCGCGCACCGCGCCGATCATTTCGCTCGCGAAGAGCACGTTGTCGACCGGGATCACGCGCGTGAGCAGATCGATGCCCGGCTGGTGGTACACGCAGGTGTCGAAGAAGATGTTGTTGAGCAGGTGATCCTTCAGCAGCGGCTTCTTCATCTCCTGCGCCAGGCCCCGGAAACGCCCCCAGTGGTAGGGCACCGCGCCGCCGCCGTGCGGGATGACGAAGCGCAGCGTCGGGAAGTCCTTGAACAGGTCCGAGGTGAGGCACTGCATGAAGGCCGTGGTGTCGGCGTTCAGGTAGTGCGCGCCGGTGGTGTGGAAGCAGGCGTTGCAGCTCGTGCTCACGTGCACCATGGCGGGAATGTCCAGCTCCACCATCTTTTCGTAGACCGGATACCAGTGCCGGTCGGAAAGCGGCGGGCTGGTCCAGTGGCCGCCCGAGGGGTCGGGGTTGAGGTTGATGCCCACGAAGCCGTATTCGTTCACGCAGCGCTCCAGCTCGGGAATGCAGCTGGCCGGATCGACGCCCGGCGACTGCGGCAGCATGGCCGCGCCGATGAAGTGGTCGGGAAAGAGCCGGCTCACGCGATGGCACAGCTCGTTGCAGATGGCGGCCCAGGTCGAGGACACCTCGAAGTCGCCGATGTGGTGTGCCATGAAGCTCGCGCGCGGGCTGAAGATGGTGAGGTCGCTGCCGCGCTCCTTCATCAGCCGTAGCTGGTTGCCCTCGATGGATTCGCGCAATTCGTCGTCGCTGATCTTCAGCTCCGACACCTTCGGCCGTGCCGATGGGTCCTGGATGGCGGCGACCTGCCGGTTGCGCCAGGCCTCCAGGGACTTGGGCGCGGTCGTGTAGTGGCCGTGGCAGTCGATGATCATGCGCGGGGCTCCGGGTGGCGTGCAGGGGGTGCTTCAAGCATGGAAGAAGTCTGCGGCCCGGCGGCACGGCGTGGCGTGAGTTAGCGTTGCGCTGCCATCAGTCTTTTTTATCGACAAGGGTTTACCCATGGTGGCGAAAATGCACGGCTTGGAGGAGCCTTGCAGGCCATGGGCCACCTAGCCGGGAATCACAAAGTTATCGAGCACGCGGACAGCGTGGCGCTGGGCATCAACCTGCGCCACCTGCGCGCGTTCTCGGCCGTGGCCTCGGCCGGGAGCATCGCGGCGGCGGCCGACGCGCTGTTCCGCGTGGCCTCGGCGGTGACGCGCTCCATCCTCGACCTGGAGGCCGTGCTCGGCAGGCCGCTGTTCGACCGGGGCCCGCGCGGCGTGGCACTCAATGCCTATGGCGAGCTGGTGCTGGCGCGCGCGCTGCGCATCGAGCGCGAGTTCGAGGAGGCGCGTGCGCAGCTTGCAACCCGTGGCGGCGTGGCCGGCGCAGGGGGCGCGGCCGACGTGCATTCGCTCTTCGCGTCGATCCTCAACGGCCGGCGGCTCGCGGTGATCGCGAGCCTCGCCGAAAAGCGCAACATGCCGGCCGTCGCGCGCGAGTTCGGCATCACGCAGCCTGCGATCAGCAGCGCGCTGAAGGACCTGGAAAGCGGGCTGGGCGTGACGCTCTTCAACCGCAACGCACGCGGGCTCTCGGCCACGCCGGCCGGCGAGATCGTGGCCTTCTACTTCAGGCGCGTGCTGTCGGAGCTGCGGCACATCGGCCCCGACATCGCGGCCAGCGAGGGCACGCTGCAGGGCCGCGTGGTGGTGGGCGCGCTGCCGCTGGGGCGTACGCAGATCCTGCCGCTGGCCATCGCCTCGCTGCTCGCGCGCCATCCGCGCCTGCACGTCGCGACGGTGGAGAGCCCGTACGACGCGCTGGCCGCTTCGCTGCGCAGCGGCGACATCGACTTCATCCTCGGCGCCCTGCGTACCGCTGACGAGGCGAAGGACCTGCAGCAGGAGCCGCTCTTCGAGGACCGCATCTCGGTGATCGCCCGCGCCGGACACCCACTCGCGCGGGCGAAGCGCATCGACTTCAGGACGCTGCGCGAGGCGAGGTGGACGCTCTCGCGCCCCGGTTCACCGTCTCGCGAACTGCTGGAGCGCTTCTTTTCCGACGCGCGGCAGGCGCCGCCGGTGCCCGCTGTGGAGACGGGCGACCTCGCCGTGCTGCGCAGCCTGCTGCTGGAGAGCGACATGCTCACCGCGATCTCCGCGCACCAGCTGCGCTACGAGATCCGCGACGGCAGCCTGGTGGCGCTCGACTTTCCGCTGGAGGAAACCCGCCGCGAGATCGGCCTGAGCCAGCGCCAGGGTGCCTTCCCTTCGCCGGGCGCGCGGGCGTTGATGGAGGAGATTCGCCAGGTGGTGGCCGGTTCGCCCGACTTCCGCGCGCCGAACGGCCGGAAGTGAAGCATCGCCACGGCAAGGTCGAAGCCGCGGCACACACCGGCGGCGACCGCGCCGGTGACGGCCAGCATCGCCGCCATGTGCACGCCGACCGCCGCGAGGGCCAGCATCAGCGAGCCCGATGCGGTGATCTCTCGGGCTGCGGGAGCGTCGCTCATGCACAGCGGTATCAGCGCCGGCACCAGCATCAGGCCGGCGCCGTGCGCGGTGGCCATCATGAAGGACCAGAGCGCTAGCCCCGTGTGACTGGCCTTGCCGCGCCGCAGGTGGTGCGCCGCGGCCGCGACGAGCAGCAAGCCCGCCAGCACCAGCAGCACCGTGCGATCCATCGATGGAGCGAACACGACTGCGCCGGCCACCAATGCGACGGAAGCGGCATGCCCGAGGGCGATCGGCACCAGGGCCCGAAGCACCCGCGAACGGTCGTGCGAGCGCAGGCCCGAGGCGGCGGCGAAGGCCCAGCCGGTGGCGGGATTCAGCCCGTGAAGTGCTCCGACTCCCGCGACCGCGAGCCATGGCCAGAGGCTTGCCATGATGTGGTCGCCTTCACGCGTCGAAGCTGCCGCCGTTCGCGCCTCAGGCCTGCCTGTCGCAGCAGCACGCGCCGATGGCGGGCGTTTCCGTCTGCGACTCGTAGCGGTCGTGGTGGCGCACCCAATCCATCTTGTAGGGCACATCGCGCTCGTCGCGGCCCTTGGGCATGAGGTCCATCATGTTGTAGGCGCCCATCATCACTTCCACGCCGCGGCCGAAGGTCGAGTAGGTGTGGAACACCTCGCCGGCCTCGTTCCTGTAGAACGCGCTGATGCCGGGCGCCTCGTCGTGCGGGAAGGGCAGCTTGCCGTAGTTGTAGTAGACCTCGCCGGTGGCCAGCTCCTCGGGCGTGAAGCTGACGTGGAAGTCGAGGTTGAAGTCGCTGCCGTGCGACGACACCCAGTCGAAGCGCCAGCCCATGCGTTCGCGGAACTGCATGATCTTCGCGAGCGGCGCGCGCGAGACGGCCACCAGCGTGATGTCGCGGTGCGCGAGGTGCACGTTCATGCCGTCGGTATGGTCGGCCATGAAGGAGCAGCTCTGGCAGCCTTGCTCCCAGTCCGGGCCGAGCATGAAGTGCTGCACCAGCAGCTGGCTGCGGCCCTTGAAGAGATCGGCCAGCGTGCGCTTGCCCTCGGGCGTGTCGAAGACGTAGTTCTTCTGCACGCGCTCCCACGGCAGCGCGCGGCGCTCGCGGGCGATCTGGTCGCGCAGATGTGTCAGTTCCTTTTCGCGTGCAAGGAATGCCTTGCGTTCCGCGAGCCACTGCTCGCTGGAGACGACGCGATGGTTCGTCGTTTCGGGTGCTTCGATGGTCGTGGTGTTCATGATGGATGGCTCCTGTGTCAGTGGCTGGACTGGGGACGGCGCACCGCGCGGACCTTGCCGCTGGCGCCGCCGCCGGCATAGAAGAGGCCGGCGCCGTCGGATTCGAGCCCGCTCACGCCCGCGCCGCGCGGCATTTCGAGCCGCTCCAGCACGGCGCCGGTCTGTGGGTCGATGCGGCGGATGTCGCTTTCCTCCGCCTCCCAGGTGCCGTGCCAGAGTTCGCCGTCGACCCAGGTCACGCCGGTGACGAAGCGGTTCGACTCGATGGTGCGCACGACGGCGCCGGTCTCGGGGTTGACCTGGTGGATCTTGCGGTCGCGGTACTGGCCCACCCACAGGCTGCCCTCGGCCCAGGTCAGGCCCGAGTCGTAGCCGTTGCCGGGCGAGGGGATCGACGCCAGCACCTTGCCGGTGGCCGGGTCGATCTTGTCGATGCGCGACTCGGCGATCTGGTAGAGGTACTTGCCGTCGAAGGCGGTGCCGGCGTCGCAGGGGACGTCCAGCGTCTGGCTGGTCTCGCCGCTGGCGGGGTCGAAGGCCACCAGCTTCGCGCCGGTGGCGGCCCATACGCGGCGGCCGTCGTGGGTCACGCCGTGGACCTGGCCGGCGCCGCCGAACGGGCCGTATTCGCGCACGATCTCGGCGGCGCGTACCGTGGGATGGCTCTTGCCTGTCTTGCTGCTCATCGTTGGCTCCTTGTGTGAAGCGCCCCGGACAGGCGCCTGGAGCCAACTCTATTCAATAGGCAGCGCAGCGGGGAGTAACAAGATCGTCGTGAATCCGGCCAGCGGCGGCGCGAGCCACTTCTGCGACCGGGCCTTGCCGATGGAACGCACCCGGCCCTGCGCCTCCAGCTCGACCAGCGCGCGCTGCACCGTGCGCTGGCTGGCCCCCAGCGCCAGCGCAAGGGCCGAGGTGGACCATGCGGCGCCATCGGAAAGCAGCGCCGCCAGCGAGGCCTGTTCGCCGTCGATGGGCGGTGCCAGCACCGCGACGCCGCGCTCGCCGTGCGGCCGGAGCACGAAGCCGCGCGGCGTGGCCTCGATGCTCGCCATCGCTTGGACGAGCGCGCGCAGCCGGCCTATCTCCACGCGCAGGCGCGCGCGATGCGTTTCGTCGGGGTGGCGGGTGCGGAAGGCGCTTTCGATCAGCGCCTCGCGATCGACATCGCCCGGCCATGCCTCGGCGAGCGAGCGTGCCAGCGAGAACAGCACCGGCCGCCGCGCCAGAGGCCGCCACGCATCGCCGGCGCCCAGGCCACGGCGGCAGGCGTCGACCACCAGCGTGTCCGAGGCGAGGAGGGCGGCGACTTCGCCCAGGCGCAGCGGCTGCTCGCCGCCGGAGCCGACCCGCCGGGCGGCGGGGCGCTCGAAGGCGGCTTGGGCCTCGGCGACTTCGGCAAGCAGGGCCGGCACGCGCGCGCGAACCGCTGCTTCGTGCGCACGGGCGAGCGAGGCCTGCGCAGCCGCGATGCGCAATGAGCGAAGCGACAGTTCTGTCGTCGCAAGCTCGGCCACCGCCGTCAGCGAGGGTGGCAGGCCGCGCGTGTTGAGATGAGCGAGGGCCGCCTCCGCGTCTTCGAGCCGGCCCAGCAGCAGCAGGCGGCGCGCCGCGATCAGCCGGGCCTGCACTGCATTGGCGTGATCCTCGTGCGATTCGAGCGCGGTGGCGGCATGCGCCAGCGAGCGCGTCGATCCGCCCAGGTCGCGCATGGCCAGGGCGACTTCGGCCTCGGCGACGATGCAGCGAGCGCGCGAAAGCTCCTCATGCGCACCGAAGCCGCGCGCGGCGCGCCGCAGCAGCTCGCGCGCACGCGGATGCTCGCCGAGCTGGGCCATCGCGATGCCGCGCAGCGCCAGCGCCGGCGGATCGTCGCGCAGGGCGACCCGCTTGAGCGCTCCGAGCGCATCGCCCGCGGCAAGGGCGCGGGCGGAGGCGGCGATGAGGGAGTCCATGGAGGCGGATTATCTTGATGGCGGCCTCCGCGTTGACAGTTTGTGTTGCTTTGCCGCTTCAGGCCGCGAGCTTCCCGTTCTTCGGCTGCGGCACGCGCGACTGCGGTGCCTGCCGGGGCCAGACACCGGAGCAATACAGCGCCCAGGCAATAAAAACGGGCTGGAACAGCGGCCGGATCCAGAAGTACCACGCGCCGAACTCCAGCCCCTGCACCGTCTGCCCCTTGAGCGCGACGCTGATGTTCGCGCTGACCACGCAGACCAGCATCACCGAGAGCCAGATGCCCGCCTGCCGCTGCAGGTTGGGCAGGCCGAGGCGCCGGTAGACCGGCGCCGGGACCAGCAGGCCCAGCCCGCCGGCAAGCTCCGCAACGCCGGTCAGGTAGACCCATGCCAGCGCATGCCCCGCGAGGGCGTCGGGAATCATCGGCGCGTAGCGCGTGGAGGCGTTCACGAAGTGGTCGACGCCGGTGAACAGGAAGCCGAGGCCCATGCCCCAGCGCATGGCGGCGCGCAGGCCCAGCGGGCGCTTCAGCAGATGGGACACCGCCCAGGCGATCACGCCGAAGGAGGAGATGAAGAAGAGAAAGCTCATGACGGATGACGTGTGTTTACAGTGGAAACATTGTGCAGACGTATAGTTTCCACTGTCAACATCAGGGCATTGCCGATGAGCACGAACTCGTCTTCCTCTTCCTCCTCTTCTTCTTCATCCTCTTCGTACCACCATGGCGATCTCAAGGCGGGCCTTCTTGCCTATGCCCGCGAGCAGATGGAGCGCGACAACCTCGACGGCCTTTCGATGCGCGAGATGGCCAAGGCCGTGGGCGTCTCGCACACCGCCGCGTACCGCCATTTCCAGGACAAGCGCGCGCTGATGGAGGCCGTGGCGCTGCAGGGCTTCGAGGAGATGCAGGCGGCTTGCCAGTCGGCGATCGACGCGGCTCCCGCCGGCGCCCGTTCGAGGCTCAAGGCCTGTGGCAGCGCCTATGTCGGCTTCGGGCTGAGGTCGCCGCGGCTGCTGGCCCACATGTTCGGCGCGGTAGCTCAATCGCGCTCGAACGAAGGGCTGGTGCAGGCCGGCGCGCGACTCTTCGACCAGCTGCTCCAGCTGGTGGGCGACGGTCAGGCCGATGGCACCTTCCGCGAGGGTGATGCCCGGCAGCTTTCGCACACCTGCTGGGCGATGGTGCATGGCCTCTCGGCATTGCTGGGTGTGGGCGTGATGCGCACGCCCGATGCGCAGATCGACACCCTGATGCTCAGCGCCGGGCAGGCGCTCGATGTGCTGCTCGACGGAATTGCGGCGAACACTGCCTCATGCTGATGGCCCGGGGTGCTGTGCGCATCCCGCACAACACTTGTCGCCGCGCCCGCCTAGGCGTGAAGGAAGGCCGTTCCTAGACTTTCCCCCATCGATTTCGATGGACCTACAGGAACAGCAAACATGTCTTTCTCATCAGGACTCTCCCGCCGCGGACTCATGGGCGTGCTCGTCGCGCCGTATGCGGCCGGCATCGTCGGCGGCTCGGCGGCAGCGGCTGCAACAACGCAGCCGTTGCCCACGCCCACCATCCGCGCGATGTCGGGCGCGAAGCCGATACAGCAACTGCGCCGCAACGCGACGGCGCTGCTGGTGATCGACTTCCAGAACGAATACTTCACCGGCCGCATGCCCATTGCCGACGGCGCGCGCGCCGCTGCCCAGACCAGGCGCCTGCTGGCCTGGGCCGACCAGCACGCGATGCCCGTCTTCCAGATCCAGCACATCGCCCCCGAAGGCGCGGCCACCTTCGCCAGGGACGGCAAGACCGTCGCCTTCCACCCCGAGATGCAGCCCCGCTCGCGCGACAAGGTCGTGCAGAAGACCACCGTCAGCGTCTTCGCGAGCACCGACATCGCGCAGCAGTTGCGCTCGGCCGGCGTGCAGACGCTGGTGATCGCCGGCCTGATGACCCATGCCTGCGTGGCCGGCGCCGCCCGCGACGCAGGGCCGCAGGGCTTCGACGTGGTCGTGTCTTCCGATGCCACCGCCACCCGCGCGATCCGCCGCGAGAACGGCGACACCGTGTCGCACGACAGCCTGCACCGCGCGGCGCTGGCCGAGATCGAGGACACCTTCGGCGACGTGCTGAGCACTTCGCAGATCCTGGCCCTGCCGGTCGCCTGACGGAAAATGCGCGGCTTCTGAAGTACCCGCGGGAGGGCGGCGCATGGATCAGGTCAAGGCGATGCGTGCCTTTCAACGCATCGCGCAGGCGAAGAGCCTCTCGGCGGCAGCCCAGTCGCTGGACACGACGCACTCCAGCCTCTCGCGCCAGCTGCAGGCGCTGGAGAAATCGCTGGGCGCGCAGCTGGTGCGGCGCGACACGCGCGGCATCACGCTGACCGAGGCGGGCAGCCGCTACTACGCCGCCTGCGCCGACATCCTTTCGCGGCTCGATGCCGCGCAGGCGGATGTCGCGGCCGATGGCAAGGCGCCCTCGGGCACGCTGAAGGTGAGCATGCCGCTGGCGATCGCGACGCTCGAGCTGCCCGAGTGGCTGCCGGCGTTCCAGTCGCGCCATCCGGGCATCCGGCTGGAAGTGGTCTGCACCGACCGCTTCACGAAGCTGGTCGCCGAAGGCATCGACGTCGCACTGCGCATCAGCGCCGGACTTGAAGACGCTTCGATGATGGCGAGGACGCTGGCGGTCTCCGACATGGTGCTTGTCGCCGCGCCGCGCTACCTGGTGGAGCACGGTGTTCCCGCAGAGGCGGACGAGCTGTCGAAGCACCAGTGCCTGCTTCACAACGGACCTGAAAGTCCCGCGCACTGGACGCTGCACATGCCCGATGGCCGGCAGCAGCCATTCAAGCCGGATGCGCGCTTCGCCTGCGACACGATCACCGCGCTGTACTCGGCCGCGAGAAGCGGGCTGGGCATTGCCGCGCTGACATGGCACACGGTGCGCTCCGACCTGCAGTCGGGCGCCCTGATCCGCGTGCTGCCGGAGGTCACGCTGGGGCAGCGCACCTATGCGGCGCTGTATCCGCGCACGCGGCATGTTCAGCCCTCTGTGCGCGCCTTCATCGATTTCATGGCGGGCCACTACCGGTAGCGGCCGCGCGGCCGGCTACGCTTCCTTCAGCTCCGGCAGCACCGAGGTCAGCGCGAAGTCGACGAGGTGCAGCCAGGTCGCTTCCAGTCCCATGATGTTGTGGTGGTCCGACGCCGGCACGGTCGTCACGCTGACGGGCGTGGGCCATGCCGCGATGAGCTTCTGCGAGCGCTCGGGCAGCACCACGTCGTCGGTCTCGGCCAGCAGCACCTGCGTCTTGGCCGCGACTTCCTTGCAGTGCTCCAGCGAGTTGAACTGGTGGCGCAGCAGCAGCGACAGCGGCACCAGCGGAAAGCGCTTCTTCGCCACCTCCAGCATCGAGTCGTAGGGCGTCACCAGCTGCAGGCTCGCGAACTCCTGCCGCGCCACGAGCTGGATGGCCACGCCCGTGCCCAGGCTGCGGCCCACCACGTGCAGGCGCGCGTGGGGAAAGGCCTTGCGCAGGTGCCTGGCGAACTGGCAGGCGTCCTGCACCGAGGCGATCTCGGACGGATGCCCCTGCGAGTCGGCCACGCCGCGGTAGTTGACCGCCGCGAAGCCGAAGCCCTCGGGCAGCCAGTGCAGCGTCTGCGCGGTGGCGCGCACGTCCTCGCCGCGGCCTGCGAAGTAGATGAAGAGGTCCTGCAGCGCCTCCTCGCCCTGAGGGTGGTAGACATAGCCGCGCACCATGCCGCCCGGCACGGTGTGGGAGTAGGTCGAGAAATCGTCGGACAGCGGAACGACCGGCAGCTTGCGGGCGTTGAAGAGGATGTGCCCCTGGCGCGTGGCGAGCAGTGTCCAGTAGGCGGCGATGCTCCCGATCGCGGCGGCCGAGGCGGAGAGGGCGATGCGGGCGGCTTTGGATGACGACAAATTGGGCTCCGGGGGGAGAAAGGCTGGCGCCTAGTTTCGCCTCTTTCTCCGGTGCGCAGCCCTTGCCGGTCTTTTCGCCTGTTTCTCTTTCTTTCCTTTTCAGCGTGCCGCAATCAGCTGCAGGCGGCCGGCCCCGATGCCCGGGGTCTCGTCAGCGTGGTTCTGGCGATGCTGCTGCTCCAGCCTGAACTTGCCGACGATGCGCGACAGGCTGCCCGCCTGTTCCTGCAGCGACTGTGCTGCCGCCGAGGCCTGCTCGACCAGCGCCGCGTTCTGCTGCGTCGTCTGGTCCATCTGCGTGACGGCCTGGTTGATCTGCTCGATGCCCGAGGTCTGCTCCTGGCTCGCGGCGCTGATCTCGCCCATGATGTCCGTCACCCGCTTCACGCTGCCGACGATCTCTTCCATCGTGCGGCCCGCGTCGGCCACCTGGCGGCTGCCTTCCTCGACCTTCTCGACCGAATCGCCGATCAGCGACTTGATTTCCTTGGCCGCGGCTGCCGAGCGCTGCGCGAGGCTGCGCACTTCGGAAGCCACCACCGCGAAGCCGCGGCCCTGGTCGCCCGCGCGCGCGGCCTCGACGGCCGCGTTCAGCGCGAGGATGTTGGTCTGGAAGGCGATGCCGTCGATCACGCTGATGATGTCCACCACCTTGCGCGAGGAGGCATTGATCGAGCCCATCGTCTCCACCACCTGGAACACCACGCTGCCGCCGCGCGCCGCCACTTCCGAAGCGGAGGTGGCCAGCTGGTTGGCCTGTCGCGCGTTGTCGGCGTTCTGCTTCACGGTGGAGGTCAGCTCCTCCAGCGATGCGGCGGTCTGCTCCAGCGAGCTGGCCTGCTCCTCGGTGCGCGAGGACAGGTCCTGGTTGCCCACGGCGATCTGCGTGCTGGCGGTCGACACGTTCGCCACCACGCCGTGCACCTGCGCCAGCGAGCCTTGCAAGGCGGTGCGCATCTGGTCGAGGGCGCGCAGCAGGTGGCCGGTCTCGTCGCCGGCGTAGCTGGCCTGGGGATTGCCGGTCAGGTCCATCTCGGCGATGGCCTGCGCGATGGCCTCGGCGCTGCGCAGCGGCCGGGTGATGCTGCGCGCCAGCATCCAGGCCAGCAGGGTGCCCAGCACCAGGCTCACGGCGGAGCACACGATCAGCAGGGTGCCGGTCTGCGCGCGCAGGCCGTTGGCGCGGACGGCGGCGGCGTCCAGATGCTCGCGCTGCATGTCCACCACCTGCTGCACGCCGGCGATGTAGCTGACCGAGGTGGGCTGGAACTGCGCGTCGAACACGCGGTTGGCGCCCTGCAGGTCGCCCGCGAGCTTGAGCTTGCTCACTTCCTCGCGCGCGGCCAGGTAGGCCTTGCGCAGGCCCGCGACCTTCTCGAGCAGGGCGCGCTCGTCGGGCTGTACCAGCTTCTCCTCGATGAACTTCTGCAGCTCGTTGGTGTTCTTGATCGACGCCGCCGTGGCCGGCGCGAAATAGTCGATCAGGCTGGCGTCGCTGCTCTTGGCGATGGCCGCGGCGCGCTGCACGCCGGCGGTGGTGTGGCGCAGCCAGTCGGAGCCGGCGCGCTCGGTCTTCACGTTGTCCTCGATCATGGTCTCTATCTCGCGGCTGAGCTGTTGCAGCTTCCATACCGCGGCGGCGCTGGTGGCGAGAAACAGCGCCAGGATGATGCCCAGCACGATGGCCAGGCGCTTGCCGATTGAGACGTTGCTCAGGAACATGATCGAACTCCGGAAACCAGGAATGAGAGGAAGGAGGGCAGCCCTCGGGCTGCCCTCCAACGCTGGTTATCGGCCGATCAATTGAAAACTTTAGAAAACTTCTGATGAAGCCTTGCGGGAGCACCGGCCGGCTGCCGGCCCCGCCACTCAGATCTTCAGCGGCGGGAAGGACTTCACCAGGTCGTCCAGCGCCTTGATCTGCGTGAGGAAGGGCTCCAGCTTGTCCAGCGGCAGTGCGCTCGGGCCATCGCACTTGGCCTGGGCCGGGTCGGGATGGGCTTCGAGGAAGAGGCCCGCCAGCCCCACGGCCATGCCGGCGCGCGCCAGGTCGGCCACCTGTTCGCGGCGGCCGCCCGATGCGGCGGCGCCGGCCTCGCGCTGCTGCAGCGCGTGGGTCACGTCGAAGATGATGGGCAGGTTCTGCGACACCTTCTTCATCACGCCGAAGCCCAGCATGTCGACCACGAGGTTGTCGTAGCCGAAGCAGGTGCCGCGGTCGCAGAGGATCAGCTTGTCGTTGCCCGCTTCCTTGAACTTCTCGACGATGTTGAGCATCTGCGAGGGGCTCAGGAACTGGGGCTTCTTGATGTTGATGACCCGTCCGGTCTTCGCCAGCGCCACCACCAGGTCGGTCTGGCGGGCCAGGAAGGCGGGCAGCTGCAGCACGTCGACCACCTCGGCCACGGGCGCGGCCTGGGCGACTTCGTGCACGTCGGTGATCACCGGGACGCCGAAGCCGTCCTTCACGGCCTGCAGGATCTTCAGGCCCTCGTCGAGGCCGGGGCCGCGGTAGGAGTGGATGGAGGAGCGGTTGGCCTTGTCGAAGCTGCCCTTGAACACATAGGGAATGCCCAGCTTCTGCGTGACGCGCACGTATTCCTCGGCGCTGCGCATGGCGAGGTCCTTCGATTCGAGGACGTTGACGCCGCCGAAGAGGACGAAGGGGGCCTCGTTGCTGGTGGCGACTTTGGGGGTGATGGTGACGGTGGACACGGTTTTCTCCTGACGGTGCTTCGTTCGGTGCAGGCACCTATTGTCGTTGCGCCGGCCGGGCCGGGGGTCAGCCCCCCGGCGTCACCGTCAGGTAGAAGGGCGTGAGCGTGCCCGCCACCGGCCGCAGCAGCTTGAGCAGCAGCGGCTTTCCGTAGCCCTCTCCCGCCAGCCGCTTGAGCAGGTCCGACAGCTGGGCCAGCGGCACGCCGTCGCAGCCGATGAGGATGTCGCCGGCGCGCAGCCCGTCGCGCGCGGCGGCCGATCCGGCCACCACCTCGACCACCCGCACGCCGGTGGCCACCGGCCATTCGTTCTCGCGCACCCAGCGCCGGGGCAGGGCCACCGCCGCGCACTGCACGCCCAGCTTGCCGCGCCGCACCGCGCCGTGGCGCATCAGCTCGCCGGCGACCCAGCGGGCGGTGTCGATGGCCACCGCGAAGCTCAGGCCCTGCGCCGACGGGATCACGGCCGTGTTCACGCCGATCACCTGCGCCGCGCTGTCCAGCAGCGGGCCGCCCGAGTTGCCGGGGTTGAGCGCCACGTCGGTCTGGATCACGTCCTCGATCATCCGCCCGCCGCGCGAGGGCAGGCTGCGGCCCAGCGCGCTCACGATGCCGGCGGTCACGGTGAAGTCGAAGCCCAGCGGGTTGCCGACCGCCACCGCCAGCTGGCCAGGCTGAAGCGCGGCCGAGCTGCCCAGCGGCAGGAAGGCACTGGGGTGCGACTCGATGCGCAGCACGGCGATGTCGGTGGAGGCATCCGTGCCCACCAGCCGCGCCGTGCTCTCGGTGCCGTCGGCGAACGCGGCTCGCAGCTCGCCCGCGCCCTCGACCACGTGGGCGTTGGTGATCGTGAAACCGTCTGGGGTGAAGAGAAAGCCGGAGCCGCTGCCGTGGGCCGCGGCATTGCCGCGCTGGGCCGGTTTCCGGACCTTGATGTGGGCGACCGCCGCGCTGGCGGTGTGAGCCACCTGCGTGACGGTGGCCGAGTAGGAGTCAAGAATGAATTCGTCGCGCGCGCCCATGGAGCACCTCTTCTTTCGGTCGGCTGAACCTGAAGGAAGTGGCGGTGCGCGCCCGGTTTTCAACCCGGCGCCACGGCCTCAGGGCCCCTTCGGCCGCGACGACGGCTCCCACGAGTCCGGCGTGGTCGCCACCAGCGACTTGAAGTCCTTCCACGGCCGCGCGCCGGGGATGGTGCGCCCGCCGACGATCAGCCCCCTGGCGAACACCACCATGCGCTCGCGCAGGTAGGCGCGGTCCGATTCGGGCCAGGTCTCGATGGAATGCGGCCCGCGGGCGAGCACGATCTCCTTCAGGCCGCGGATGCGGTTGTAGGCCGCCACCGTGCCTTCCAGCGTCTCGGCGCGGTCCCACAGGCCCTTGCCGAAGAAGGCGGCGGGCCAGCGGTCCATGCCCGCGAGCGTGGACGAGTTGGGATAGAACACGATGTGGTGCTCCGCCGCCATGCCGCCCAGGAACAGGTTGCGGTCGGCCAGGTCGGGCGAGTCGCCCACGTAGCCCGCGCCGCTCGCGAACGAAGACAGCAGCAGCGCGCCGCGGATGTTGCGCAGGCCCTTGGGCGGCGTGCAGTTGGGCTGGGGCATGTCGAAGCTGCACTGGGCGACGTAGTTCTTCGTCATGGCCCAGGCGGTGGACATCGAGCCGCGCGAATACCCGCCGAGCACCAGCGGAATCTCGCTGGCCGGCATGCCCGCCAGCAGCCGGCCCCGCGTCGCTTCGCCTTCCAGCAGTTCGCCCCTGGGCGTGAGGATGCGCAGGCCGCGCCCGGTCTCCAGCGCCGTGAGCGCGCGGAACACGTCCTCGCCTTGCTCCAGCGTGTTGGTGTCGCTGAAGCCCCCCGAGAGGCCCTCGCCGCGCCGGTCGTAGGCAAGCACGTCGAAGCCGGCCCGATTGAGCGCGTACAGGTTCTCGCGCCACCACCGCTGGCCCATGGTCTCGGTGGTCGCGTTGGGAAAGCTCACCGGCACGGTCTTGCCGGTCTTCTGGTCGACGCGGTACGCCACCTCGTCGGGATGCTGGATGGCCGTGAGCTGCCCGCCGCCGCCCGGCGCCATGACGACCAGCGCGCGCGTCTTCTTCCCCTTGCCGTCGTCGATGCCGGCGCCCTCGATGTACCAGCCTCGCAGCTTGATGTCGCCGGTCATCTTCAGGTCGATGCGCTCGAAGGTGTCGCGCGGCGCGGTGAACTCCACCACGTAGGTGCGTGCATCGGCCTCGGCGATGCCTTCGCGGTAGGGTGCCCTGGCGAAGAATGCCGGCCGGCGGATCTGCTTCAGGTCGACGTTGGCGCTGTCCGGATCGATCCGGCCCGACGGGTCGACCACGCCGGTCGAGCGCGTGGCGCGTTCCTTGTTGGGCGGCAGCCAGCGCTGCATCTGCGCGTCGATGCGCCTGAAGCAGGCCGGGTCTTCCTTGCAGGCGCGCCAGCGGGCCTTGAGCTTGTCGTCGGTGAACTCGCCGATGAAGTAGTTGCCGCCCGCGTAGCCGGCCGGCGGGTGGTTGGCCGTCATCAGCACCGGCACGCAGACCTTGGGCCCCTTGGCGTCCTTCGGATTCTTCGGCAGCAGGTAGCCGCCCATCATCGCGTTGCGGTCGGTGCCGACCCAGGCCGTGCAGTCGGTGGGCGGCGCCGTGGTCACCGCCGCCTGGCGCTGCGCCTCGCTGGGGCCGCCGCACGCGGCCAACTGGAGGGCGAGCGCGGCAACGGCCAGGGCGGACGCGACGCTGCGCGGGCGGAGCCGGGCAGGGAGCGTGAGGGTTGCGGTCATCGGGGCAGGCCTTGCGGCGGAGAGAAAAAAGAGCATGCAGCGAAGTGCGAATCGGGAGGCCCCGATCTTCGCCGCATCGGCGCGCGGAAAACCAAGCCATGGCCGTTTCCGGGTGAAAGATGGCTCCTCGATCCGTGTAGGACGTTTCCTGCATGCGCATGCGCTTCTTTCTCCCTCCCGCCGCCGCGCGGTGCGCGCTCAATCGCCGCCGACCCGCGAGCGAATCGCGGAATCGCGAATTGCGGCAGCAAGGAGACATCAGAGATGACGAATTTCGAAGGCATCTACTGCTTCGACAGTGCGAGCGTGCGCTTTGCCTTCTATCCCGACGGCCCTGGCGGCCCGCGTGTACTCGCGCAGATTTCCGAGGAAACGCTGCACGACGAATTCGGCGTTCGCGTAATGGGCGAGCACCTGCTCGACGCGTGCCAGGAGCACTTCTACGCCATAGAGCCCGCGGCCATCGCGCGCTACAGGGCGACCCCGGGCAGCGCCATCACGCTCACCATCAGGGATTTCGGGCTCCACGCCTGAAATCGCCTCGCCGGCCTTCCGCCGACGCGCGGGCATCTCTGCGACAGGGGGAGGCGGCTCGGGCCGTACCCCCGGGGCGTCCGGCGCCCCGGCAGATGGGCGCCAGGCCAGAACAGAACCGAACAAAAGAGCGCCGCTCCGGCGTAAGCCGGACGCGGCTGCGCACTCAGGTCGCGCTTGCCCCATGCGGCGCGCGATGCCGGATTTCGCTTTGCAAGGCGCGCTGGCCCGAGGAAAGAGCCAGCTCGTAGCTCTCCGCAGGTTCGAAGGCCTTGCGCAGCACGCGCGGGCGCTTTCCCTGATCGTCGGTTTCGAGCAGCTGCCAGACAAATGCACCCGGCAGCGGCTCCTCGATGGTGAGTTCGATGGGATGTGTCATGGCGCCACCTTGGCGCGGCGCGGGTGTTCTGTCTGTAGGCCTGGAACGACGTTCGGGCTGCGCATGCGCCGCGCCCCTTTTCTCCTGGAAAGACAAGCATCGAAAGAAGAAAGGACTCAGCCATGCAACAAGCCACACCGCCAGCCTTCGAGGAACGCCTCGTCACCTTCAGCTACCGCGGCCGGCTCTTCCTGTGCCGCGCCGAGCGGCTCGACGACCAGACCTACCGGCCCGTCGTGATCTGCCGTGCGCCCTCCGTGGGCGAGGACGACATCGAGCTGCCCGCCGATACCGACAACGCTTCCTACGGCACCGAGGCCGAGGCGCTACGCCATGCGGAGCAGCAGGCCATGCGATGGGTGCACGACCGCACCGAAGGAGCGCAGGGGCAGGCTTGATCAGCCGTGCACCAGCCGCTCGAACACGTCCAGCGTGCCCATCTGTCCGCCCTTGAGCATGACTTCCATGCCGTCGAGCGACGCGTCGTCGCTGTGCACCCGGCACAGCGATGCGCCGGCGCCCATGTCGGCGGCATAGGACAGCCCCCAGACGTCCAGCGCCTGTATGCCGTGGCTGGACGTGTCGCCGCCGGCCACGCCGATGCGCCCGAGCGGCTGCTTCGCCAGCACGGCAGCCAGCAGGTCGCCGCCCGCGCGGGCGAGGGCTTGCGCGTCCAGGTCCGCGCCCGCAGGCATGCCGCAGGCGCCGTTCGAGTGCGGCGCGCGCGTGCAGGCCAGCACGTTGCGCCCCTGCGCGAGGCCGCGGACGATCGCGTCCGCCTGGTCTTCCAGTGTTCCCGCGTTGCGCCGGGCCAGCTGCTGCGCATCGAGCCACACGACGTCGAATGATTTCGCGGCCGCGACCTGCGACGCGGTCACGGGCGACAGGCTTCCCGCGAGGACCAGCACCGGGCCCCGCGCCGGCGCCAGCTTCGGCTGCCCGCCCGACGCGCGGCCGGAAGAGGGCATGGCCGTGGCGAGCGCATCGACCACGCTGCTCGGGCCGACGGCGAGCATGGTCGCACCCCGCGCGCGTGTCCACAGCACCTCGCCGATGGCCGCGAGCTGTCCGGCATCCGCGACATCGAACAGCACTGCGTCCGCGGGCGGCGCGTTGAGCGCCTGCCGCAGCGCGGTGTCGAGCGCATCGCTGCCTCGGGAGGCGGCGGTGAAGGGCACGCAGTGCACCTCGGCCAGGCCCTGCCTTGCGAGGTGCAGCCGCAGGTCGGCCTCGTCCATGGGCGTCACGGGATGCCGGCTCATGGTGGGATGGCGGTCGATGCGGAACACTTCGCCGCCGCTTCCGGCCGCGGCGAAGAGATTGCCGAAGAGACAGTAGCGGCCCAGGCCGGGCTGGCCGCCGACGATCGCGGTCCACGGCTGCTGCACCGCCGAGCGCAGCAGCCGCACGGCCGCGCCGATGGAGCCGATGTGCGGCGCGCTGTCGAAGGTCGAGCAGGTCTTGTAGTGCAGCACGCGCGCGCCCACCGAGCGGAACAGCGCCGCCACCGGGCGGAGCTCGGCCTGCATCTCCTCGGGCGTCATGGCCCGCGCCGCGCCGGCGATGCCCAGCACGTCGAGCGGCCCTGCGCGCTCGAGCTGCGCCGCGTCGGGCGTCTTAAGGAAGAGCAGCGTGCGCAGGCCCGCGCGCGCGGCGGTGCCCAGGGTGTCGGTCGCGCCGGTGAAGTCGTCGCCGTAATAGACGATGGCCGGCGCCGATGCCTCGCCGGGCGTCATGGCTTGCCGAAGAAGGCGAGGGCGCGCGCCAGCTCGAGCTGCTCCCTGGCGGCGTCGGCCAGCGCGATGCCCGCGCGCGCGGCCGACCAGGCCTGGCGGATGCTCGCCACGCCCGCCGCCGCGCCGTCGGGGTGGGCGAGGATGCCGCCGCCGGCCATGAAGAGCAGGTCGTCGCTGCCGACGGCCGCCCAGGTGGCGGGCACCGTGCCGGCCCATTGACCCGACGAGAAGGCCGGCATCACGCGGTCGTCCGCCGCTTCGGTCAGCGGGGTGAAGCAGTCGCGGGCCGATTCGACCACCTCGCTGTCGGGCTGCGAGAACTTGCCCTGCAGCCCGTGCACGTGCATGTGGTCCACGCCGGCCAGCCGCCACAGCGTCTGGTAGGCCTGGAACGAGATGCCCAGCAGCGGATGCCGCGACAGCGCGCCGTAGCCGTTGCGGTGCCCGTGCAGCGCCAGGCCGGTGTGCCGGCGCAGCGTCTGGATGCCCGAGTGCCCGCACCAGTTCAGGCTGGCCATCACGCAGGAGCCGCCTTCGCGCTCGACCAGGTCGGCGTGGCGCTTCATCGCGTCGGTCTCGTCGGTGATGTTGAAGGCCACCATCACGTGCTTGCCGGTGCGCTCCCGGTGCGCGCGCACCACGGCCATCACGGCAGGAACGCGCTCGGCCAGCGGGGCATGCGCGGGATCGGCGCAGACCTCGTCGTCCTTGATGAAGTCGACGCCCGCGGCGCACAGCCGGCCCACCAGCTCGGCGGTTTCCGAGGCCCGCAGCCCGACGTTGGGCTTGATGATGGTGCCGACCAGCGCGCCGCTTTCCACGCCGGTGGCGCGCCGCGTTCCGGCGATGCCCGCGCGCGGCATCTCGAAGCGCGCGCGGTAGTCGGCCGGCAGCTGCAGCGATTCGAGCCGCAGCCCCGTCACCTCGCCCAGGTCGTAGAGGTTGCCCGAGACCGTGGCCGCGAGCGTCGGCAGGTTGGCGCCGATGTTCGCCACCGGAAACGCGATGTCGACATGCGCGCGCCGCCACGGCCCCTTCGCGCCCTTGCGTTCGAGCAGCGCGTTGGGCAGCGAGGGCGCATCGGCCGCTTCGAGTTCGGTGATCGCCTCGACCGTGGCGCGAGCCCGCTCGCGCAGCGCGTCGGTCTCGCCCTCCACGCGCGTGAAGGTGCCGCAGGACTGCTCGCCCGCCATCACCTCGGCCACGGCGGCCGGCTCGAGCGGCGTCTCGATCAGGTAGCGCGCGCGGATGAATCCAGGTGCTGTTGCGCTCACAGCTTGTCCAGCTCGGGGAAGGGGCGCACCGGGTCGCTGCCGTCCCAGCCTTGCGATGCGCTGCGGATCAGGTCGAACATGCGGCCCTTGGGGCCGGCCACTTCCGACAGCTCGATGACGGTGCCGGGGTGGTATTCGGTGTCGAAGTAGATGAAGCGCCCGCGCTCGCCTACTTCACCGCTCATGACCGGCTTGAAGCCCTGCGCGGTGAGGCGCGCGAGGTCGGCGTCGTAGTCGGCGGTCCAGTAGGCCACGTGCTGCAGCCCGGTGCGCCCGGCGCGGAGGAAGTCGCGGTACATCGAGGGCACGTCGTTGCGCGTCTGGATGAGCTCGACCTGCACGTAGCCCGAATTGGCCAGCGCCACCGAGTTGTGGGGCTCGTGCGCCTCGCCGTTGTAGCGGTAGTTCCTGATGGGCACCCTGGGGTTGTAGAACCAGGGGCCCACGCCGAGCGTGGTGCTCCAGTAGTCCATGGCGGCTTCGATGTCGTGCACGACATAGCCAAGCTGGCGGATCTCGCCGAGGAATCGACTCATTGCGGGTGGCTCCGTGAATGTGAGTTTGTTGTGTGTTGTGTTTCTTGGGGTCTGCCCGTGGAGCGGCAGGTCCGCCTCAGGACTTCAGGAAGCCCGTCGAGAACCACGGGAAGGCGGCCACGATCAGCAGGCCGATCAGCATCGCGGCGATGTAGCCCCAGATGTGCCTGATGCCTTCGTCGGGATTGACCTTGCTCACCGCGCAGGCGCCGTAGTAGCCCACGCCGAAGGGCGGCGCGAACAGGCCGATGCCCATCGCGAAGATCACCACCATGGCGTAGTGCACCTCGTGCACGCCGGCGGCCTTGGCGATCGGAAAGAGCAGCGGCCCGAACAGCACGATGGCCGGGATGCCCTCCAGCACGCTGCCCAGCACGATGAAGGCGACGATCGACACCGCCAGGAAGCCGTAGGCACCGCCGGGCAGCGCGCCCATGAGCCGCGCGAGGTCCTGCGAGAAGCCCGACTGCGTGAGCCCCCAGGCCATGGCGGTGGCGCAGCCGACGATGAAGATGATGGCGCCCGAGAGCGAGGCGGTGTCCACCAGCATCGGCTTGATGCGCTTCCAGTCGAACTGCCGGTACACCACCAGGCCCACGATGGCCGAGTAGACGATGCCGATGGTCGACACCTCGGTGGCCGTGGCCACGCCCTCGACCACCGCCGCGCGGATCACGAAGGGCAGCAGCACCGCGGGCAGCGCCACCAGCAGCAGCTTGCCGATCTCGCGCCTGCTGTGGCGCTTCACCGCGCTCAGGTCTTCGCGGCGGTAGCGCCACCACACCACCACGCACAGCGCCGCGCCCAGCACCACGGCCGGAAGCAGCCCGCCCGTGAACAGCGCGGCAATCGAGATGCCGGTAACCGAGCCGATGGTGATGAGCACGATCGACGGCGGGATGGTCTCGGTCTGCGCGCCCGTGGCCGACAGCAGCGCCACCAGGTCGCCGGGCTTGGCGCCGCGCTTGGTCATCTCGGGGAAGAGCACCGGCGCGATGGCCGCCATGTCGGCGATCTTCGAGCCCGAGATGCCCGACACCAGGTACATGGCTCCGATCAGCACGTACGAGAGGCCGCCGCGCACGTGGCCCAGCAGGCTGGCCAGGAACTGGATCATGGCGCGCGCCATGCCCGTCATTTCGATGAGCGCGCCGAGGAAGATGAACAGCGGCACCGCCAGCAGGATCAGGTGCGACATGCCCTCGTCGAGCCGCCCGACCATCACCAGCAGCGGCGTGCGCGTGGTCAGCGCTAGGTAGCCGAAGGTGGCCAGCGCGAAGGAGAAGGCGATGGGCACGCCCGAGAGCACCGTGGCCGCCACGATCACCACGAAGAAGATCACCAGGTTGAACTTGCCCAGCGTGGCGAAGAGCGGCGCGGCCAGCCAGAAGGCGCCGACCAGCGCCGCCATGCCGAGCAGGGCCACGGCGATCTGCCGGCCCGAGCACACGCGCAGCAGCCGCAGCAGCGCCATCGCCAGCATGATGCCGATGCCCGCCGGAATGGCCGCGGCGCGCCACGCGTTGCTGACCTCCAGCGCGGGCGTGACGATGAACGACTCCTCGTGCGCGTAGTCGATCGACGGCCAGATGATGAGCGCGAGGAAGGCGACCGAGGCCGCGATGGCGAAGGCGTCGAGCATGGCGCGCGCCTGCGGGTGCACCTTCTGCACCAGCGCCGTCATGCGCATGTGCTCGCCGCGCCGCAGCGCCACCACGGCGCCAAGCATCGACAGCCACAGGAAGAGGATGGACGCGAGCTCGTCAGACCACACCAGCGGCGCGTGGAACACGTAGCGCGACACCACGCCCGCGAACAGCACGCAGATCTCGGCCAGCACCAGCAGCGCGGCCACCGCCTCGACAGCGCTGCCGAGCACGCGGTCGGCGCGCGCGGCGAAGCGGACCAGCGGGTTGGCCGGGGCGCCGGCGGACGAGCCCGAAAGGGCTGCCGCCTCGAAGGTCGATTCGTGCACCATCGGTCCTCAGGCCAGCTTGCCGACCGCGCCTTCGAGCAGCGCCCAGGCCTCGGGGCCGAAGCGGCCCTTCCATTCGCCGTAGAAGCCGGAGTCGCGCAGCTTGGCGCGGAAGCTGTCGGCCGCGGGCCGGTTGATGGCGAGGCCCTTGGCCTGCAGGTCGCCGACGACCGATTCGTTGAGCTTTCTGATGTCTTCGCGCTGCTGCATGCCGGCGTCGTTGATGGCACGCGCCACGATGGTCTTCAGGTCATCGGGCAGGGCGTCCCAGGCGCGGCCGTTGGCGATGAACCAGTAGCCGTCCCAGATGTGGTTGGTGAGCGAGCAGAACTTCTGCACCTCGAAGAGCTTCGCCACCTGGATGATGGGCAGCGGGTTCTCCTGCGCGTCGACGATCTTCGTCTGCAGCGCCGAATACACCTCGCTGAACTGTAGGCTGGCCGGCGCGGCGCCCAGGCCCTTGAACATGGAGATCGACAGCGGGCTCACCGGCACGCGGATCTTCAGGCCGTCCATGTCCTTCGCGGTGGCCACCGCCGCCTTGCTGCTGGTGGTCTGGCGAAAGCCGTTGTCCCACATCTTCTCGAAGGCATACAGGCGCGACTTGGCGATGGCGCCGCGCACGTGCGCGCCGAGCTTGCCGTCCATGGCGGCCCACACCTGGGCGTAGTCGTTGAAGGCGAAGCCCACCGCGTTGATGGCGGCCACGGGTACCAGCGTGGCGATGACGAGCGCCGAGGGCGTGAAGAACTCGATGCCGCCGGAGCGCACCTGCGCCAGCATGTCGGTGTCGCCGCCGAGCTGGTTGTTGGGAAAGATCTTGATCTCGACGCGGCCCTTCGTTTCCTTGGCGATGCGGTCGGCCGCCTCCTGCGCGCGGATGTTCAGCGGGTGCGTCAGCGGCAGGTTGTTGCCGTACTTGTACGAGAACTCCGCGGCGCGCGCGATGCGCGGCACAGCCGCCACGATGCCGGCGGCGGGCAGGGCGGAGAAAGTGCGCAGGGCATCCCTGCGGGTCAGGCGGGTGGCTGAGGTCATGTCTCGTTGTCTCCGTGATCTTCTGAAGGGGCGCTGAACGGCAGGTGGGCCGGGCAGCCGATTGAGCGGGGTTCGCCGTTGATGCAATCTGATGCATCACCGGATTCGAACCACAGCGAAGATAAAAGCCTGCATCATTCGGGTCAAACTTCAATCTGATGGTTTTTGATGTATGCGGGAAAACCCTTCACAAACATCGCGGCCCGACTCTCGACCCGACCCTCGACCCGATTCGCAGCGTGAGGCGCGCCGCGCCCGCGTGGTCGACATCGCCCGCTCGGCGCAGGTGTCGACCGCCACCGTCGACCGCGTGCTGAACCGCCGCCCCGGCGTGCGCGACGCCACGGTGCAGCGGGTGCTCAAGGCGGCGGGCGAGCTCGACTACCTGCCGGGGCCGGCGCTCTATGCCGCGCTCACGCCGCCGCCGTTGCGGCTGGTGTTCCTGCTGCCGGCCGGCACCAACCGCTTCATCCGCATGCTGGGCGACATGGTGGGCTACTCGCAGGAGCACTGGGCGCCGTTCAACGTGCAGTGCCGCACGGTGTTCATCGAGAGTTTCAACCCCCACGAGCTGGCCGACGCGCTGCGCAGCCACGGCCAGCGCTGCGACGGCATCGCGATGATGGCGCTGGAGCATCCGGCCGTGCGCGAGGCGGTGGCCGCGCTGGCGGCGCGCGGGCTGCCGGTGGTCACGCTGATCTCCGACCTGTCGAACTCGGAGCGCGCGGCCTTCGTCGGGCTGGACAACCGCGCGGCCGGGCGCACCGCGGGCTATCTCATCGGGCGCTTCATCGGCGCGCGGGCCGCCAAGGTCGCGCTCATCGCGGGCAGCCTGAGCTACAAGGCGCACGAGGAGCGCGAGGCCGGCTTCCTGCACGTCATCGACGAGATGTTCCCGCGGCTGGAGGTGGTGGGCCTGCGCGAAGGGCAGGACGACGCGGACAAGAACCACCGCCAGACGCGCGCGCTGCTGGAGCAGCATCCGGACATGGGCGGCATCTACAACATCGGCGGCGCCTCCGACGGCGTGGCGCGGGCGCTGAAGGAGGCGGGGCGCGAGCAGAAGGTGGTCTTCATCGGCCACGGGCTCACGCCCGATACGCGAGCGCTGCTGATCGACGGCAGCATGGACGCGGTGATCACGCAGAGCCCGCACACCACGCTCATGAACTGCGTGCGCATCTTCACCAACCTGCGCGACCGGCGCGAGGCGCTCAGCGGCGTCGAGACGACGCGCAGCCAGGTGATCTTCAGGGAGAACCTGCCGTAGTCCTCTTCAGGCCTGCGCGCCGGCCGGCACGGCCATGCGCTGCAGCAGCGGCT
Source organism: Variovorax sp. 350MFTsu5.1 (assembly GCF_048302515.1). NCBI lineage: Bacteria > Pseudomonadati > Pseudomonadota > Betaproteobacteria > Burkholderiales > Comamonadaceae > Variovorax > Variovorax sp. 350MFTsu5.1. The sequence continues at coordinate 2,754,424 of NZ_CP157620.1, forward strand.
GCCTCGCCAGCACCTCCTCGCATGGCCCGTGGTCGAGCACATGCCCGGCTTCCATCAGCACCACCGTGTCGAAGCGATCGAGCAGGCTCAGCCGGTGGACCGAGGCGATCAGGCAGGCGTCGGGGAACGCACCGGCGATGCGTTTCAGCACCCGGGCTTCGGTGCTCGCGTCGAGCGCGCTGGTCGGCTCGTCGAGCAGCAGCAGCGAGCTGCCCTGCGCCGCGAGCACGCCGCGCGCGAGGCACAGCCGCTGGCGCTGGCCGCCCGAGAGATTGAAGCCGCGCTCCGACACGGCCGTGTCGAGGCTGCCGTGGCTCGCCCGCAGCACTTCGTCGAAAGTGCTGACGTGCAGGGCGGCTTCGAGCAGCGCGTCGTCGCTCGGCTGGCCGAAGGCGAGGTTCTCGCGCACGCTGGCCTCGAAGAGCTCGGTTTCCTGCGGGATCAGCGTGGCGAAGCGGCGCAGCCGGGGCCAATCGGCGGGCTGGCCGTCGAGCAGCAGCGTGCCGCTGTCCGGCGGATAGAGCCCGGCCAGCACGCGCAGCAGCGTGCTCTTGCCGCCGCCGCTCGGGCCGACGAGGGCGATGCGCTCGCCGCGGCGCAGCGTGAGCGCCACGTCGTGCAGGCCGCTGCGTGGCGGGCCGGTGGCTTCGACTTCCGCCGGAGCATTGCGCGGCGCATAGCGCCATTGCAGCGCCTGTATTTCCAGCTGCCGCCATGGCGCATCGGCCTCGATGCGCTCCGTGCCGGGCACCTGCTCGGGCGGCGTGTCCAGCGCCTCCTTGCTTGAAGGCGCCCGCCAGATCGGCTCCGCGCTGCCGTAGTCGGTGTGCATGCGCGCGAAGAAGCTGAAGTTGGCCGCGACCGAGCTGACGACGCCGGCCGCCTGCTGCGCGTACTGGTGGATCATGAACACCGCGCCCAGCATCACGGCCTGCCCGGGCGTGCGCGACTGCCACACGTAGAGCACCACCAGCCCCCATGTCAGCGCCAGCCCCATCAGGTCGACCGCGAACCACTTGCCTTCGTTCAGCACCACGGTGCGCTTCAGCGGCAGCGAAATGGCGGCCATGCGCCGGCGCAGCAGCAGCCGCGAGGCGCCCTGCAGGCGCAGGCCGATCACGGTCGAGGCGTTGCCCAGGAAGTCGAGCAGCGCGGCCACGTAGCGCCGGTCGGCGTCGTTCTCGGCGCGCGCCAGTTTCATGAGCGCGCGGTCGATGCGCACGATGACGAGACCGATCAGCACATAGCCCGCGAGCGCCGTCATGCCGCTGGTGCGCGACAGCAGCGCCAGCGCCACGAGCGGCCCGACGAAGTTGACGGCGTTGGTCAGCCAGATGAACTGGTTCTGCGCGAAGTCCGACAGCGCCCGGCTCGCCTGGTGCACGCGGTGCTGCAGTTCGCCGGAGTGGTGCCCGTCGTGCCACGCCAGCGGCGCGGCGGCGATGCGCGCATAGAGCTGGTCGGCCAGCGTCTCGCGCACCTTCAGGCCCACGTTGCGTTCCAGGATGCGGCCCGGCCCGTGCAGCATCCACGCGCCCAGGTACACGCCGGCCAGTCCGCCGATCCAGCGCCCGGCGGTGCCAAGCTCGCCGCGCTGCAGCGCGTTGATGGCCTGGCCCGCGAGGTAGGGCGCCGTGAGCCGTATCAGCTGCGAGCCCGCGAGCAGGGCGGTGGCCGCCAGCAGCTGCGCCCGCGCGCCGGCCGCGAAGTGCCACAGCGCGGCGTACAGCTCGCGCATCGCGCCCACGGGGCTGGTCTTGCGTGCCTTCCTTGTTTCTTCGCTCGCCTGCATGCGCTCAGCCCGCCTTGCGGAAGGTGAGGTTGATGCGGATGGCGCCGAGCAGCGGGTGCGGCTCGTCCTTCAGCGGCAGCACGCCGTGGTAGCGCAGCCGGTCCTCGCCGCCCCAGACCACCACGTCGCCGTGCGCGAGCGGTATGCGCGCCGCCTTGTCGCCGCGCGCATGGCCGCCGAAGAGGAACACAGCCGGCATGCCCAGCGACACCGAGACGATGGGCGCGCCGTAGTCGCGTTCGTCCTTGTCCTGGTGCAGCGACAGGCGCGCGCCGGGCGCGTAGCGGTTGACGAGGCAGGCGTCGGGCGCGAAGCCGTCGAAGCCGGCCGCCGATGCGGCCTCGCGCGCCAGCCGGGCGAGGGGCCCGGGCATGGCGGGCCAGGGCCTGCCGCTGTCGGGATCGGTCGCGCTGTAGCGGTAGCCGCGCCGGTCGCTGGTCCAGCCCAGCGCGCCGCAGTTGGTCAGCGCCACCGACATGGTGAAGCCGCCGGGCGTGACGAGGTGGCGGAAGGGCGCGTCCGCCTCCACGGCGCGGATCGCGGGCAGCAGTTCGTCGACGAAGGGCAGGGCGAAGCTGGGCAGCACGAAGGCGCCGGTGCCCAGCGCCTCGCGCGCCGGCCGGGGCGGATCGTCGAAGAGGGCGAGGGTGGCCGCGCTCGCGGCCCCGGATTTCATCGTCGTCGTCATCGGATTCATGCTCCCCGATCTTTGCCCAAAAGCCGCCGGCGCCTCCCATGTTCAGGCGATGCCGTTTACAGCCGCAGCCGGTAGCCTCGGCTCCCCCGCACTCGGAGGTAGTGCTTAGGGTTTAAATTCATGGAAGTACGTTAATAAATGGGTTATGGTGAATCCATCATGGACGGCGCTCGGCTTGCTCTCAGCGTACCGGACGGCTGGACGGGCTGGCTCGAACTCATGCGTACGCCCAGCGGTACCTACGCGGGTATCGCCGAACTGAGCTTCAGCGGAGTTCCCCGCTGCGCGCTCGTCATCACCCAGCAGCTCTCGTGGGACGCGGCGGTCGAAAGGGCCACGCTGCGGGCCGAGCATTTCGTCAGGCAGTGGGGGCCTGCGCGCAGCTCCTGAGCGGGACCCCTTGAAACTGCTGCGGCGGCGCGGCACATGAGTCGGGCTCGTGGTAGAAACCGCGAGCTTTTTCGGGTCTTGCCCCGATCCACGATTCACGCTCCAACCCACGCGCCGCCATCCATGCCGAAACTCCACCGCCGGACTGCCGATCAACCGCACGTCCGATGGCTGGCCTGGCTGCTGCTGGGCATCGCGGCGCTTTTCATGGCGGGCTGCGCCGGCCTGCCGTCGGAGGTGCAGCGCAAGCCCTCCACGGCCATCTCCGATGGGGCGGACACCAGGCTCGGCCGCCTAGTGAAGGCCTCGGCGCCGCCGGGCGAACCGCTCAGCGGCTTTCGCCTGCTGCCGATGCCGCAGTTCTCGCTGCATGCGCGCATCGAACTCGCGCGCCGCGCGCAGCGCTCCATCGACGTGCAGTACTACCTCGTGCAGAACGACGAGACCGGCCGCTACCTGCTGCGCGCCCTGCGCGACGCGGCCGACCGGGGCGTGCGGGTGCGGCTGCTGGTGGACGACCTCTACACGGCGGGCGCCGACCCGCTCTTCTCGAGCTTCGCCTCGCATCCGAACGTGGAGGTGCGCTTCTTCAACCCCTTTCCCGCGGGGCGGGAGCGCTTCGGCACGCGCTGGGCATGGTCGATCCTCGACTTCGACCGCGTGCACCGCCGCATGCACAACAAGCTCTACGTGGTGGACAACACCATCGGCGTGATGGGCGGTCGCAACATGGCCAACGAGTACTTCCTGCGCGACGGGGGCTCGAACTTCATCGACATCGACACGCTGGTGGCCGGCGAAGTGGTGCCCAAGCTGTCGTCGCTGTTCGACATGTACTGGAACAGCCCCTACGTCTACCCCATCGAGTCGCTGGTGCCGCCCACCGGCGAGACGCGGCAGCAGCTGCGCGAGCGCTTCGACCTCCTCACGACCGGGCCCGAGGAGCTGCACCCCGAGGTGCCCGGCTCCACAGACCTGCTGGGCAACAACCCGCTGGCCAAGGACCTGGACGCGGGCGAGCTGAAGCTGGTCTGGGCCCGCGCCGAGGCTTATGCCGATCCGCCCGCCAAGGCGCTGGGCCAGACCGACGAGGCGCGCGGCCTGCCGGCCGACGAGTCGAAGGACAGCGTGCTCTACAACGTGCGGCGCTACCTGCGCGGCGCCGAGAACGAGATCATGCAGACCACGCCCTACCTGATCCCGGGGCGCGGCGGCATGGAAACCATCCGTCTCGTGCGCGGCAACGGCGTGAGCTACACCATCGTCACCAATTCGCTGGCGGCCACCGATGAGTCGCTGGTGCACATCGGCTACCGCCGCTACCGCGCCGAGATGCTGCGCCTGGGCGTGGAGCTCTACGAGCTGAGCCCCAAGCGGGTGGAGCAGACCAGGCGCTTCGGCATGTACGGCTCGGCCAGCGGCCGGCTGCACGGCAAGTCGGCGGTGGTCGACCGCAAGATCGTCTTCATCGGCTCGATGAACTTCGACCCGCGCTCGATGCTGCACAACACCGAGGTCGGCATCTTCATCTTCAGCCCGCAGATCGCCCAGCAGCTCACCAGCCTGATCGGCTTCATACGGCTGGACGGTGCCTACCAGCTGCAGTTGGGGCCGAAGGGCGCCATCGAGTGGGTGAGCCCGGCCTCTGGCGACGCGGCCGACACCATCCTGCACCAGGAGCCGGAGACGGACTTCTGGTCGCGCTGGAAGCTGGAACTGCTGGCGCCGCTGGTACCCGAGAGCCTGCTTTAGGCACGCCCGGCCCGCATCCTCAAAACAGAGGATGGTCTACGGAAGGGGCCTCCAGAAGAATCGCATCGCTCGTGTTACGAGTTGATTCTTTTGTTTGCCCTTCACCTGACAAGACCATCCATGAAAACAAACTTCGCGACCCCCGCGGCCTCCGGCCAGTCCTTCTTCAAGACGACGCGCTGCGCATGCGCCGTGGCGCTGCTGATCTCGCTCGGTGCCTGCGGCGGAGGCGGGGGTGGCGGAGGCGGCGGCTTCGCCGGCTTCCCGGCTGCGGGTGGCAGCAGCAATCCGCCGGCCAGCGAGCCGCCGGCGAGCTCGGCGCCTGTTACGTTCTCGGGCACGGCGGCCTCCGGCCTGCCGCTGGTGGGTACCGTCACCGTCAAGGATGCCAAGGGCGCGAGCAAGACCGTGCCGCTGGTCGATGGCAAGTACACCATCGACGTGAGCGGCATGACCGCGCCCTTCGTCTTCCGTGCGGAGGGCACGGTGGCCGGCGAGCGCACGGTGATCCACTCGGCCGCCACCGCGGCCGACGTCAACGGCAACATCAACATCACGCCGCTGACCGACCTGGTGGTGTCCAACATCGCCGGCCGCCTGGCTTCGCAGTACTTCGACGGCGGCGAGTTCGCCTCGCTCTCCGCCGACGAGCTCAAGGCCGAGAGCGATGCGCTGAAGGCCAAGCTGCTGCCGGTGCTGCAGGCCATGGGCGTGGACGCCAGCATCGACCTGCTGCGCACGGCCTTCACGCCGCTTTCGAGCGCGCTCGACAAGGCGCTGGACGTGCTGCGCGTGAGCGTCGATCCGGCCACCAACGTGGCGACCATCACCAACATCGTCACCCAGCAGCAGATCGCCGACGACCTGGCGGTGAAGGCGGCGGCCGAGCCCGCCACCACGCCGATGAGCGGCTCCGGCATGGACACCGCGGCCGACGACATCGTGGCGATCCGCAAGGTGCTCTCGGACTTCGTGGGCAAGTTCGCCACCGGGCTGCCCGCGCCCTCGCAGCTGCTGTCGCTGATGACCGATGGCACCAATCCCGTCACCGGCACCTACGGCTTCAGGTTCTCCGACCTCTCGGCCATGCAGTTCGCCAACGAGACGGCGACCGACACCAGCCTCATCGGCGCCAGCTTCACCGACGTGGTGATCCAGCGCATCAACTACACCATCGACGCGAACAACACGAGCCCGCGTGCCTTCGTCGAATTCACCCACAAGGACAAGGACGGCATCGCCTTCAGCAACACGCAGGGCATGCAGATCGTGAAGGGCACGGACGGCGCCTGGCGCCTGCGCGGCGACGGGCGCGTGCTGGACATCAATCCGCACATGCATGCCACCAAGGAGAAGTCGACCGGTTGCGTGAGCAGCTCGCTGCAGTTCGAGATCCAGGACACGAACACCAGCAACAGCGGCACCGTCGCCTCGGTGGTCGTCACCGGGCCGGGCCTGCCTCCCGGCGGCCTGCGCCACGTGCGTCCTTCGGGCGGCGGCGCATGGCCGATCGACGGCAGCTCGAGCTTCAACTACTACTACCTGACCTCGAACTGCAGCGGCCGGCCGACCGCCGGCCTGAGCGACAGCGCGATCGCGGCGCTTCCCGCCACGCCCGAGTACACCTTCACCGCCTACGAGAGCGACGGCACGACGGTGGCCAAGTTCAACGGCTTCGACATCATCTACAGGCACCGCTTCCACGGCCGTCCGCTGACGCTGGCCGAAACCGCCGCCGTGAGCTACCCGGCCTTCTCGACCACGCCGGCCCTGTCGTCCTACCTGGGCGGCAGCGACTTCGCCGTCAGCGCCACCGGCCTGAACCCGGCCTTCGCCGCGCAGTTCTTCCTGAACCTGATCGCGGGCCCCTCGGCCGGCGCGGAAGACCGGGCCGACGTCGCGCCCTCGGCCACCGGCACGGCATCGAAGACCTTCAACCTGCCGGCGCAGGGCTCGGTGTCCTTCCGCAACATGTTCGTCAGCACCTACGACAGCAGCTGGCGCGAGATCGTGCTGCGCGATACCACCACGTCCGAGTGACGCGACTGGACAGGGAGAGGGCGCCCGTTCTTTCGGGTGCCCGTAAAAACGAAAAAGCCCCCGAAAGGGGGCTTTTTCCTGGTGAGCGCCGCGGCGCTTACTGCATCAGCCGGCCGCTGAGATACGGCTCGGGATCGACCGGGTTGCCGTTCTTGCGGATCTCGAAGCGCAGCTTCACGCGGTCGGCGTTGCTGCGGCCCATCTCGGCGATCTTGTCGCCCTGGCGGACGACGGCGTTTTCCTTCACCAGGATGGTCTGCACGTGCGCATAGGCGGTGAGGAAGGTTTCGTTGTGCTTCACGATGACCATGTTGCCGTAGGCCGGCAGTTCGCCGCCCACGTACACCACGCGGCCGTCGGCCGAGGCGACGACCGGGTCGCCGAGGTTGCCGGCGATGTCGATGCCCTTGACGCGGTCGCCGTCGAAGCGGGCGATGGTCGGGCCGTTCGCCGGCCTGATGAACAGGGCCGCCGGGCGTTGCTGCACCGGTGGCTTGGCCGCCGGGGGCGCCGGCCAGGGCGTGTTGAGGTCGACCGTGGAGCAGGCTGCGAGGCCTGCGGCGAGCAGCGCCATGGCGCCGGCGCGTAAAACGAAAGTCTGAAGGTGCATGGGCTCTGTTCGAACGGGTTCGTTGCGGAGGGTTCCTGCAAACCGGCGCGCCGTGGGGGCGCGCCACGCGGGCGATGCTAGCAAACCGCCGCGCCGGCGCCGCGCGAAAGAGCAACCGGCTGTGAAGAGGACATAGGCCGCCGGCTATTTGAGCGGGATCGGCGTGCCCCGGTCGATGGGCACCGCCGTCACGCTGTTCTTGGGCGAGCCGTCGATCAGCAGGTCGGAGTAGGTCAGGTAGACCAGCGTGTTGCGCTTGGGGTCGACCATGCGAACCACGCGCAGGCGCTTGAAGAGCACCGACAGCCGCTCGCTGTAGACCTCCTCGCGCTTGGGCAGCGGCTGCGTGATGCTCACCGGGCCGACCTGGCGGCAGGCGATGGAGGCTTCGGCCTTGTCCTCGGCCACGCCGAAGGCGCCGGCCAGCCCGCCGGTCTTGGCGCGCGAGACGTAGCAGGTCACGCCGTTGACCTTGGGGTCGTCGTAGGCCTCGATCACGATCTTGTGGTCCGGGCCGATGAGCTTGAAGGCGGTGTCGACGTCGCCCACGGTTTCCGCCCTGGCCGCCGCTGCCGCCAGCGCGAAGCCGAGGCTGGCACCGCAGAAGAGGGTAGTGCGCAGTGTCTTGTTCATGGATCTGTTCAGACGATGCTGAGTTCGTGCACGCGGTCGAAGCTGCCGCGCTTGCGGTCCGCGAAGTAGTGCTCGAGCGTCTCGCGCACCGTACGGAAGGCGATCTCGTCCCAGGGAATCTCTTCCTCGGTGAACAGGCGCGCCTCGATGGTCTCGTGGCCCGGGTCGAACTTGTCGTCCAGCAGGCGGGCCCTGTAGAACAGGTGCACCTGGCCCACGCGCACCACGCTGATCACCGAGAACAGGCCCTCGAGTTCGAAGTTCGCGCCGGCCTCCTCGTCGGTCTCGCGCGCGGCGCCCTGGGCGGTGGTCTCTTCGAGTTCCATGAAGCCGGCCGGCAGCGTCCACTTGCCCCAGCGCGGTTCGATGTTGCGCTTGCACAGCAGCACCTTGTCGCCCAGCACGGGGATGGTGCCGACCACGTTCAGCGGGTTCTCGTAGTGGATGGTGTGGCAGGCCGGGCAGACGGCGCGCTGCTTGGTGTCGCCGTCGTCCGGCACGCGGTAGACCACCGCGGTGCCACAGTTCTTGCAATGCTTGATGGGTACGCGCAGAAGCATGAAACCGGCCGCCGTCTTCAGACGACCTTGACGGTCAGCTTCGGCAGGCCCGCGACCTCGCCCACGAGCGTGTCGCCGGCCACCACGGCGGCCACGCCTTCGGGCGTGCCGGTGTAGATCAGGTCGCCGGGCTGCAGCTCCCAGGCCGCCGACAGGTGCTCGATGGTCTCGGCCACGTTCCAGATCAGCTTGCTCACGTTGCTGCGCTGGCGGTCGGTGCCATTGACCTGCAGCGAGATCTCGGCCTTCTCGGCGTCGCCGGCCTGCGCCACGGGAACGATGGGGCCGATGGGCGCGCTCTGCTCGAAGCCCTTGCCGATGTCCCAGGGGCGGCCCTGCTTCTTCATGTCGTTCTGCAGGTCGCGGCGCGTCATGTCGAGGCCGACCGCGTAGCCGTAGATGTGCTTGTGGGCGTCGGTAGCCGCGATGTTCCTGCCGCCGGTGCCGATGGCGACCACGAGCTCGATCTCGTGGTGCAGGTTCTTGGTGAGGGAGGGGTAGGCCATGGTGCCGGTCTGGCCCGCATCGACCACCACCAGCGCATCGGCGGGCTTCATGAAGAAGAAGGGCGGTTCGCGGCCGGTGAAGCCCATCTCCTTGGCGTGATCTTCGTAGTTGCGGCCCACGCAGTAGATGCGGTGCACCGGAAAGCGGGCTGACTGGCCGGCCACCGGCACCGAAACGGCGGCGGGCGGGGCGAAGACGAACTCGGAAGCCATTGCGACGTGTCCTTTTTTCAGGGAAGCCAAGCGGGAAACCGGCAGTGTGCCAGAGGCGGCAGGCTCACAATAGGCGGCCCGCCCGGCGTATTCCCTCTCCATTCCCCTCATTTCCCACCATGCCCATCCGAATCGGCAAGGCCGGCAAGGCCAACGCGCTCAACGAACTAGGCCGCCGGCTCGACGAGGAGGGCGACCAGGACGGCGCGCTGCAAGCCTATGCGCAGGCCGGCGCCGTGCTGCCGAACTGGTCGGCCCCCTGGTACAACATCGGCCTCATCCACAAGTACCGCGGCGACTGGGCCGCCTCGCTGCAGGCCAACGCCCGCGCGGTGCGGTGCGACCCGCGCAACGAGGGCGCGATCTGGAATCTCGGCATCGCGGCCACCGCCCTGGGCGACTGGACCACGGCCCGCAGTGCATGGCGGCAGTACGGCATCGAGGTGCCCGAGGGCGACGGGCCGGTCGATCTCTTCATCGGGCTCACGCCCATCCGCGTGCATGGCTTCGAGGCCAGCGAGGTGGTGTGGGCCGACCGTATCGACCCGGCGCGCGCGATCCTGCGCAACGTGCCCACGCCCGACTGCGGCCACCGCTACGGCGACCTCGTGCTGCACGACGGCGCGGCCAACGGCTACCGCCTGCATGGCGAGCGCGAGGTGCCGGTGTTCGATGCCCTGGAGCTGATCGCACCTTCGGACTATTCGACGTACGAAGTCACCATCGAGGAGGCGATCAGGCAAGACATCGACGCGCTGGTCAAGCGCTTCGAGGCCGCCGACGCCAGCGCCGAGAACTGGACCACCAGCATGCAGATGCTCTGCCGCGCCTGTTCCGAGGGGCGCCCCTACGACGAGGGCAAGCACAACCACGGCGAGGGCGAGGAGCCTGGTGCGCTGGGGCCCTGGCGCATCGGAATCGCCGCGCGGGAGGAGGAGGCCGCGCGCCGCATCCTCGGCGAATGGCGCGAAGGGATCGCAGCCACCTCGCCGAAGGCGGCTCTGCAGGACTTCCGCTGCGTGCTGGCCGCCATGCCCCGTTCCTGAACTTGCTCCCTGGGGAGCGCTATCCTTGCGAAACCATGAAGCTGCATAACTACTTCCGCTCCTCCGCCTCGTTTCGCGTGCGCATCGCCCTCAACCTGAAGGGCCTCGACTTCGACTACGTTCCCGTGCATATCGCGCGCGGCGACCACCGCACCGGCCCCTTCGCATCCATCTCCGCCGACCGACTGGTGCCGCTGCTCGAAGACGAGGGCGAGCGCTTCTCGCAATCGATGGCCATCATCGAGTACCTCGACGAAACCCACCCCGAGCCCGCGCTGCTGCCGCGCGACCCGGCGGGCCGTGCCCATGTGCGCGCGCTGGCCCAGTCCATCGCCTGCGAGATCCATCCGCTGAACAACCTGCGCGTGCTCAAGTACCTCGTGAAGGACCTCAAGCTCGACGAGGACGCCAAGAACGCCTGGTACCGCCACTGGGTGCGCGACGGCCTGATGGCCTTCGAGCGCCAGCTCGCGCAGTACCCCGCCGGCACCTACTGCTGGGGCGACACGCCCACCCTGGCCGACTGCTGCCTGGTGCCGCAGATCTTCAACGGCCGCCGCTTCGACTGCGACTTCAGCGGCCTGCCGCGCACCATGGCCGCCTTCGACGCCTGCATGAAGCTCGACGCCTTCCAGCGTGCCCAGCCTTCGCAGGCCCCCGACGCGGAAGCCTGAAGCCGATGGATGCGAGCTGGCTCGTGCCCGACTGGCCCGCGCCGCCGAACGTGCGGGCCGTGTGCACCACGCGCGAGGGTGGGGTCTCGCTGGGGCGCTACGAGAGCCTGAACCTCGGCGACCACGTGGGCGACGAGCCGGTGCACGTGGCACAGAACCGCAACCGTTTGCGCGCTGCCGTCGGGGCTCGTCCGGTCTTTCTCCAGCAGGTGCACGGCACGGGCGTCGTCGAGCTCGATGCCGCCGCTGGTGCGGTGAACGACGGCACGGCCGCTGACGGCTGTACCGCCACCGAGGCCGGCCTGGCCTGCACGATCATGGTGGCCGATTGCCTGCCGGTGCTCTTCACCGACGAAACCGGTCACCGCGTGGCCGCCGCACATGCCGGCTGGCGCGGTCTGGCAGGCGGCGTGCTGGAGCAGACGGCGAAGTCTTTCGATGGCGCTTCGAAGGTCATCGCCTGGCTGGGGCCGTGCATCGGCCCCAAGGCCTTCGAGGTGGGACCGGAGGTCAAGGCCGCGTTCGAGGCGCATGCGCCAGCGGCGGCGTCCTGCTTCCGGCCTGCGCCTGCTGCAGGCAAATGGCTTGCCGACCTGCCCGGACTGGCGCGCCAGCGGCTGCGCGCGGCGGGCATCGAGTCGATCCATGGCAACGACGGCAGCGACCCCTGGTGCACCGTCGGCAACGCTTCAAGGTTCTTTTCGCACCGGCGCGACGGCATCAGCGGCCGTTTCGCCGCCCTGGTCTGGAAGGCCTGAGCCTGCAGCAGCCTCGGCAGCCGCTCGCCGGGCGGCTTCCTGCTCCTCGAGTTCGCGCTGCCTGATCGCGCGTCGCCTCGCGGGAGTGCCCATCAGGTAAACCACCAGTGCGACCGGCGCCAAACCGTACAAAAGAAATGTGAAGATGGCGCCCAGCACGGTGCCGGTGGTGTTGGTGGCTTCGGCCACGGCCATCATCAAGGCGACATACAACCAACCGATGACGATCAGATGGACAAACACGGAAAGTTTCAGTTGGTAAGTGGTGGAGGTAGCGTTGTGAGCGCTCTTTGAATGCAGCATACTCAAAAGACGCAAGCCATCCGTACCGTTTCAGGCGAGGACCAGGAGAGATGATGAAGCAACAAGCAACGGGTGCCGATGCGTTCGCGCCCTTCCAGCAGGCTCTTTCAGAGGGATGGAGCAAGGCGCTGGAATCGTTCCAGCAGTCCGCCGCGCAAGGGGCTTCGGCCTTCAACGTCGGCGGCACGCCGCTATGGGAGCTGCCGCAGGGCATGAAGATGCCCGAGCTGCCGCGTTTCTCCATCGATCCCGAAAAACTCCAGTCCATCCAGCAGCAATACCTCGCCGAGGCCACCGAACTCTGGCGCCAGGGCTTCGGTGCCAAGCCCGAGGGCGACAAGCGCTTCGCGGGCGACGCCTGGGGCCGCAATCCGCTGTCGGCCTTCTCGGCGGCCGTGTACCTGCTCAACGGCCGCACCATGCTGAGCATGGCCGAGGCCATCGATGCCGACCAGAAGACCAAGGCGCGGCTGCGCTTCGCGGTCGAGCAATGGATGGCCGCCTCGGCGCCCAGCAATTCGCTCGCCTTCAACGCCGAGGCGCAGAAGAAGGCCATCGATACCCAGGGCGAGAGCATCGCCAAGGGCATCCAGAATCTGCTGAACGACGTCAAGCAGGGCCACCTCAGCATGACCGACGAGAGCGCCTTCGAGGTGGGGCGCAACGTGGCCACCACCGAAGGCGCCGTGGTGTTCGAGAACGAGTTCTTCCAGCTGCTCGAATACAAGCCCCTCACGCCCAAGGTGTACGAGCGGCCCTTCCTGCTGGTGCCGCCTTGCATCAACAAGTTCTACATCCTCGACCTGCAGCCCGAGAACTCGCTGATCCGCTATGCGAACGAACAGGGCCACCGCGTGTTCGTGGTGAGCTGGCGCAATCCCGACGAGTCGATGGGCAAGGCCACCTGGGACGACTACATCGAGAACGCCGCCATCAAGGCGATCCACACGGTGCAGGAGATCAGCGCGAGCAAGCAGATCAATGCGCTGGGGTTCTGCGTGGGCGGCACCATCCTGAGCACCGCGCTGGCCGTGCTCGCGGCGCGCGGCGAGAAGCCGGCCGCCTCGGTCACGCTGCTCACCACCTTCCTCGACTTCAGCGACACCGGCATCCTCGACATCTTCGTGGACGAGCAGATGGTGCAGTACCGCGAGATGCAGCTGGGCAACGGCGGCCTGCTGCCCGGTGGCGACCTGGCCTCGACCTTCAGCTTCCTGCGGCCCAACGACCTGGTGTGGAACTACGTCGTCGGCAACTACCTCAAGGGCGAAACCCCGCCGCCTTTCGACCTGCTGTACTGGAACAGCGACGCCACCAACCTGCCGGGGCCGTTCTATGCCTGGTACCTGCGCAACACGTACCACGAGAACAAGCTGGCCAAGCCCGGCGCGCTCACGGTGTGCGGCGAGAAGGTCGACCTGGGCCGCATCGACATCCCGGCCTACATCTACGGCTCGCGCGAGGACCATATCGTGCCCATCGGCGGCGCGTATGCCTCCACGCAGCTGCTGCCGGGCAGGAAGCGCTTCGTGATGGGGGCGTCTGGCCACATCGCGGGAGTGATCAACCCGCCCGCCAAGAAGAAGCGCAGCCACTGGATCCGCGAGGACGGCAAGTTCCCCAAGACGCAGGCCGAATGGCTGGCCGGTGCGCAGGAGCACCCGGGGAGCTGGTGGACCGACTGGGCACAATGGCTCAAGGGGCACGCGGGCAAACAGGTTCCCGCGCCCAAGGCGTACGGCAACGGCAAGGCCTACAAGGCCATCGAGCCGGCACCCGGACGCTACGTCAAGGCCAAGGCCTGACGGAGTTCGGCACGGCAAGGCCGTAGCAGCAGAGTTTCAAATCACTTCAACGGAGAACCTCATGGAAGACATCGTCATCGTTTCGGCAGCCCGCACGGCAGTCGGCAAGTTCGGCGGCTCGCTCGCCGGCATTCCGGCCACCGAGCTCGGCGCAGCCGTCATCAAGGAAGTGATTGCGCGCGCCAACCTCGCGGCCGACCAGATCGGCGAGGCCATCATGGGCCAGGTGCTGGCGGCCGGCGCGGGCCAGAACCCCGCGCGCCAGGCGTGGCTGAAGAGCGGCGGCGCCAAGGAAACGCCGGCTCTCACCATCAACGCCGTGTGCGGCTCGGGCCTGAAGGCCGTGATGCTCGCGGCGCAGGCCGTGGCCACGGGCGACAGCGAGATCGTCATTGCAGGCGGCCAGGAGAACATGAGCGCCGCGCCGCACGTGCTGCCCAACTCGCGCAACGGCCAGCGCATGGGTGACTGGAAGATGGTCGACACCATGATCGTCGACGGCCTGTGGGACGTCTACAACCAGTACCACATGGGCATCACCGCCGAGAACGTGGCCAAGAAGTACGGCATCGACCGCTCGGCTCAAGATGAGCTGGCGCTGGGCAGCCAGACCAAGGCCGCCGCCGCGCAGGACGCCGGCAAGTTCAAGGACGAGATCGTCGGCGTGAGCATTCCGCAGAAGAAGGGCGACCCGGTCGTCTTCGACACCGACGAGTTCATCAACCGCAAGACCAGCGCCGAAGGCCTGGCCGGCCTGCGTCCCGCCTTCGACAAGGCCGGCGGCGTGACGGCGGGCAACGCCTCGGGCCTGAACGACGGCGCGGCAGCCGTGATGGTCATGACGGCCAAGAAGGCCGCGGCCCTGGGCCTGAAGCCGCTGGGCCGCATCGCCAGCTACGCCACCGCCGGCCTCGACCCCGCCATCATGGGCATGGGCCCCGTGCCCGCTTCGACCAAGGCGCTGCAGCGCGCCGGCTGGAAGGCCGCCGACCTCGACCTGCTCGAGATCAACGAAGCCTTCGCTGCCCAGGCCTGTGCCGTGAACAAGGAAATGGGCTGGGACATCAACAAGGTGAACGTCAACGGCGGCGCCATCGCCATCGGCCACCCCATCGGCGCATCGGGCTGCCGCATCCTGGTGACGCTGCTGCACGAAATGCAGCGCCGCAACGCCAAGAAGGGCATCGCCTCGCTGTGCATCGGAGGGGGCATGGGCGTGGCGCTGACGATCGAGCGCTGATCGACAGCCTTTGATCCTGACAGCGACGCCCGGTGCGCCGTTGTCATGGGCTCAGCGCGCCATCGCCATCGACGGCCGCTGCGCCATAGCCGCACGCCAGCGCAGCAGCTCGGGGTGCTGCTCCCCGGGCTTGACGCGCACCACGCGGGCGAAGTCCACCGCCACCACGGCGGTGATGTCGGCAATGCTGAAGCGGTCGGTGGCGATGAAATCGCGGCCGGCCAGCCGTTCGTTCAACGTTTCGAAGAAGTGTTGAATCCGCGCGAGCCCGCGTTGGGCGAGTTCGGGAATCTGCGCGTAGTTCACCGGGCCGGGCAATGCGCGGTCGGCCATGGCGGGCGAGCTGTTGCGCAGCGTCTCGGCGATGGCGAGCAATCCTTCGAACTCGATGCGCCAGTTCCAGCTGGCGATCTCGGCTTTCTCCCGTGGGGTGATGCCCATCAGCGGCGGCTGCGGGTATCGGGCTTCCAACCAGGCCGCAATGGCGGCGTTGTCGGTCAGCAGCAGGCCGTCTTCGTCGTCGGTGCGCAGGGCAGGCACGGTGCACTGCGGATTGATCGCGCGGTAGGCCTCGCCCATCTGCTCACCACGGACAAGATCGACCTGCACGGTCTCGTGCGCAATGCCCTTCTCGGCAAGCAGGATGCGCGCGCGCCGCGGGCTGGGGGCGGTGGCGCAGTCGTAGAGAATGATCATCGTCGGTTCAACTCCAGGAACTCATCGCATGAATGGCACGACAGCCTACACGCCGCCCACCGTCTGGTCATGGAACAAGGAAAGCGGCGGCCGCTTCGCGAACATCAATCGCCCCATCGCGGGCGCGACGCACGAGAAGGAGCTGCCCGTCGGCAAGCATCCGCTGCAACTCTATTCGCTCGCCACGCCCAACGGCGTGAAAGTGACGGTGATGCTCGAGGAACTGCTGGCGCTGGGCCATGCGGGCGCCGAGTACGACGCCTGGCTGATCCGCATCAATGACGGCGACCAGTTCGGCAGCGGCTTCGTGGCGGTGAACCCGAATTCGAAGATTCCCGCGCTCATGGACCGCAGCGGCGACAAGCCGATCCGCGTGTTCGAGTCGGGCGCGATCCTGCTGTACCTGGCCGAGAAGTTCGGCAACGCCTTCCTTCCGACCGAGCGGGCGGCGCGGGCCGAGTGCCTGTCGTGGCTCTTCTGGCAGATGGGCAGCGCGCCGTACCTGGGCGGCGGCTTCGGGCATTTCTATGCCTACGCGCCCACGAAGATCGAATACGCCATCGACCGCTTCGCGATGGAGACCAAGCGCCAGCTCGACGTGCTCGACCGCCGCCTGGCCGAGATCCGCTATCTCGCGGGCGACGAATACACCATCGCCGACATGGCCGTCTGGCCCTGGTACGGCACGCTGGCCAAGGGGCAGCTCTACGAGGCGGGCGAGTTCCTGCAGGTGAGCGAATACAAAAATGTGCTGCGCTGGACCGACGAGATCGCCCAGCGACCGGCGGTGCAGCGCGGCCGCATGGTCAACCGCACCTGGGGCCAGCCGACGAGCCAGCTGCACGAGCGGCACGACGCCACCGACTTCGACACCCGCACGCAGGACAAGCTGCAGGCGCCTACCTGAGCGAGGAGCACAGACGATGAGCGACAAGATCCTGGTGTTCTACGGCTCCTACCGCTCCGACCGCATGGGCGTGCGCCTGGCCGACTTCATCGTCGCCGGCCTGCGCGAGCGCGGCGACGACGCGGAGCTGATCGACGCGAAGGCGGTCGACCTGCCCATGCTCGACCGCATGTACAAGGAATACCCGAAGGGCAGCGCTCCCGCTGCGATGGAGGCGCTGGCCGAGAAGATCCGCACGGCTGACGCCTTCATCTTCGTCACCGGCGAATACAACTGGGGCCCGCAACCGGGCCTGAAGAACCTCACGGACCATTTCCTGGAAGAGTGGTTCTGGCGCCCCGCGGCCATCGCGAGCTATTCGGCGGGGCGCTTCTCCGGCGTGCGCTCGGGCACGGTGTGGCATTCGATCCTTTCGGAGATGGGCATGGTCGTGGTGTCGAGCACCCTCGCCGTAGGGCCGATCTCGCAGACGCTGGACGCAGCCGGCAAGCCGACGGGGCCTGCCGGCGAATCGCTGCAGCGCTCGTTCGGCCGGTTTGCGGACGACCTCGCGTGGTGGACCGAGGCGGCACGCGCGCAGCGGGCACGCAAGGCGCCGCCTTACTGATCGCCGGCAGGGCTCGCGGCGAGTCCGAAGGGCATCTTGTTCACCGCCCAAATTTTGGGCAGATTAACTAATCCCTTTGTAAAACAACAACTTACGTTGCTTTTACAACGCTCCTCATCAGTTATCCCCAAAGTTGTGCACTGAAAGTGGGGAAGAAGCCGGCTTTTCCACATTCCGGCTGCAAGTGGCTGATCCGATAGCGTTTTTCGTTCACGGAAAACCGTGAAAAACAGGAGTCGGAGGTGCTTCGAGGGCTTGGCGACGCGGTTTTGGCGACCAAGGTTGTTCACCGCCCAAAATTTGAGCAAACTAAGGAATACCCTTGTAAAACAACAACTTGCATTCGTTTTACAAGGCTCCTCATGAGTTACCCCCAAAGTTGCCCACAGAAAATGGGGACGGGAGCGAGTTGTTCAGCAATCGCGCGCAAGTTGCTGTTTTTTCGATGCCGTCGTCAGCTTTCAGGCGCTGCCTGCTGTTCTGCGTAATGCTGGCATAGCGTGTCGACCAGCGCCTGCGCGTAGATCGGCAGAGCCGCGCGGTCGCGTACCAGCAGGTAGCGCTCCCGCACGCACCAGGCGTCGTCGAGGTCGATCAGCGCGAGCTGCATGCTTTCCTGGTTGCGCCGGGCGGCCGACTCGGGCACGACGCCGATGCCCACGCCGTTGCCGATCATCCGGCACATGGCGTCGAAGCTGCCGAGCTGGATGCGCAGCTTCTGCCGCTTGCCCAGGTTGTCGGTGATCTGCGAGAGGAAAGTCTGCAGCGTGCTGCCTTGCTGCATGCCGATGGCGTCTTCATCGAGCGTCTCGGCGAAGGAGATCTTCTTGCGCCTGGCGAAGCGGTGCTTGCGCGAGGTGGCGAGCACCAGCCGGTCGGTGCTGAAGTGGATGGCTTCCAGCCCCAACGTGTCGACGCGGCCCGCGACGATGCCGATGTCGGCGCGGCCGTCGAGCACGCCGCGAGGGATCTGAGCATTCGGTTTTTCCTGAAGGTCGACGTTGATGCGCGGGTTGCGCGCCAGAAAGCCCGGCAGGATCTCGGGCAGGAAGTCCGTCACCGCCGTGGTGTTGGCGAACACGCGCAGGTGGCCGCGCAGGCCGCCGCCGTATTCGAGCAAGTCGGCGCGAAGCTGCTCCGTCTGGTGCAGCACGAGGCGGGCGTGATGCAAAAAGGCTTCCCCTGGCGGCAGCAGCCGCACGCAGCGGGCCTCGCGCTGCAGCAGCTGCAGGCCGGCCTGGGTTTCCAGCGCCTTGATGCGCGCGCTGGCCGCCGCCAGCGACAGGTGCTGGCGCTCGGCCGCTCGCGTCAGGTTGCCGAGCTCGGCCGTGGCGACGAAGAGCCGGAGGTCGGTGAGGTCGAAAAGCATGCAGTGATGGTAGGCGCCGGCATGCCACCAGCCTTCGGCATTGCAGAAGGCTGGGTTCCGAAATCGCAGATTGCGCGCGAGGGTGGGGCGGCCGACGATGCGGGCCATGGAGACGACAAGACACACGAAATTCCGCGCATGGGCGCTGCTGTCGCTGGCAGCCGCGTTCGTGCTTCCGGCGGGCCCCGCGCTCGCGCAAAGCTATCCCTCGCGCCCCGTCACGCTGGTCGTGCCGCAGGCCGCCGGCGGCACCAACGACATCGTCGGCCGCCTCGTGGGCCAGAAGCTCGGCGAGGTGATGAACAACGCCAGCGTGGTGGTCGACAACCGCCCCGGCGCGGGCGGCAACATCGGCACACAGCTGGTGGCCAAGGGTCCGAAGGACGGCTACACGCTGCTCATGACCATCAGCAGCAGCCAGGCCATCAACCCGGCGCTGTACAAGAACCCGGGCTTTGACCCAGAGAAAGACTTCAAGCCCGTGGGCCTCGTCGGCGCGGTGCCCAACGTGCTGCTGGTCAACCCCTCGTTTCCGGCGAAGAACCTCGCCGAGTTCCTGAAGCTCGCGCGGGCGAAGGGCGCCAACTACCAGTACGCCTCGGCCGGCAACGGCACGCTCAACCACCTGCTGGGCGAAATGCTCAACAGCATGGCAGGCATCTCGATGCAGCACGTGCCGTACAAGGGCGTGGCGCCGGCGCTCAACGACGTGCTGGGCGGGCAGCTGCCCATTGTGTTCGCGAGCCTGCCTTCGGCGCTGCCGCATATCAAGGCCGGCAAGCTGCGCGCGCTGGCCGTGAGCGGCGAAAAACGCTCGCCCGTGCTGCCCGACGTGCCCACCATCGCCGAGGCCGTGCCCGGCTACAACGGCACGCTGTGGATCGGCCTGTTCGCCCCCGCGGGCGTGCCGGCCGACGTGCTCGCCACGCTGCAGGACGCCACGCGCAAGGCGCTGGCCTCCAAGGACCTGCGCGACAAGCTCGACCAGCAGGGCGTGGAGATCGCCGCGCCGACCACCCCCGAACAGTTCTCGGCGCTGCTGCACGACGACCTCGCCAAGTGGGCGCGGATCGTCAAGGCCTCCGGTGCCGCGGTCGACTGAACGACGCAGGAATCGACGAAGGAATCCATGAGCAACGACACACAGACTTCATCTCCCGCGATCGACAGCGAGGCGCTGGCGAAGCTGCAGGCCTGGCAGGGCCGCAGCGAAACGCTGGCCGACGACATCACCGCCGCGCCAGTGCGCGCGCTCTCCGCCACGCTCGATCGCGACGACCCGCTGCCGCAGGCCGGCACGCGCCTGCCCGAGCTGTGGCACTGGCTCTACTTCCTGCCGCACCACCGCCAGTCCGAGATCGGCGAGGACGGCCACGCGAAGCGCGGCGGCTTCCTTCCGCCCGTGCCGCTGCCGCGCCGCATGTGGGCGGGTGGGCGGCTCGCATGGGAGGCGGGCAATCCGCTGCAGGTGGGCGACAAGGTGGAGCGCACTTCGCGCATCGTCTCAGTCACGCACAAGGCAGGCCGCACCGGCGAGCTGGTGTTCGTGCTGGTGCGCCACGAGGTGCGCAACGAACGCGGCCTCGCGCTCACCGAGGAGCACGACATCGTCTACCGCGCCGCCGCCCAGCCCGGCGAGGCGGGCCCGCCGCCCACGCCCGCGCCGAAGGACGCCGCCTTCAGCCGCGACCTCGTGCCCGACGACGTGCTGCTCTTCCGCTACTCCGCGCTGACCTTCAACGGCCACCGCATCCACTACGACCGCCGCTACGTCACGCAGGTCGAGGGCTATCCGGGCCTGATCGTGCATGGCCCGCTGATCGCGACGCTGCTGGTCGACCTGCTGCGCCGCAACGTGCCGGGCGCACAGCTCGCGCGCTTCGAGTTCCGCGCCGTGCGCCCGACCTTCGACATCGCGCCGTTCCGCGTGCACGGCAAACCCGAGGCCGACGCAAAGACATTCAGCCTGTGGGGCGAGGACGCCGACGGCTGGCTCACGATGCAGGCCACGGCCGTGCTGGCCTGAGCGGAGGAACGAACACATGACAAGACCCCTGGACGGCATCACCGTCATCTCGCTCGAGCACGCGATCGCCGCGCCGTTCTGCACCCGCCAGCTCGCCGACCTCGGCGCACGCGTCATCAAGGTGGAGCGCCCCGGGGCGGGCGACTTCGCCCGCGCCTACGACGCCCGCGTGGGCGGCGAGGCCTCGCACTTCGTGTGGGTCAACCGCTCGAAGGAAAGCCTCACGCTCGACCTCAAGCAGCCCGCTGCGCTCGCGGTGCTGCAGGAGCTGCTGGCCGACGCCGATGTGCTGGTGCAGAACCTCGCGCCCGGCGCGGCCGCGCGCATGGGGCTGGGCGCCCAGGCGCTGCAGGAAAAGCACCCGAGGCTCATCGTCTGCGACATCTCTGGCTACGGCGAGGACGGCCCGTACCGCGACAAGAAGGCCTACGACCTGCTGATCCAGAGCGAGGCCGGCTTTCTTTCGGTGACGGGCACGCCCGACGAGCCCTGCAAGTCGGGCAATTCCATCGCCGACATTGCGGCCGGCATGTATGCCTACACCGGCATCCTCGCGGCGCTCCTCCAGCGCGGCAAGACGGGCAAGGGCTCGCACATCGACGTGTCGATGCTCGAGTCGCTGGCCGAGTGGATGGGCTACCCGATGTACTACGCCTACGACGGGGCACCGCCGCCGCCGCGCAGCGCCGCCTCGCACGCGACCATCTACCCCTACGGCCCGTTCCCCGCCGGCGACGGCGGCACCGTGATGCTGGGCCTGCAGAACGAGCGCGAATGGCGAGTCTTCTGCGAGAAGGTGCTGCTGCAGGCCGGGCTTGCCGCCGACCCCCG
The DNA here is from genome assembly GCF_048302515.1 of Variovorax sp. 350MFTsu5.1. Lineage (NCBI taxonomy): Bacteria > Pseudomonadati > Pseudomonadota > Betaproteobacteria > Burkholderiales > Comamonadaceae > Variovorax > Variovorax sp. 350MFTsu5.1. The sequence continues at coordinate 2,775,879 of NZ_CP157620.1, forward strand.
TTTCGACAGCAACGCGCGCCGCAACGAGAACCGCGAGGCGCTGCGCTCGATCATCGTGGAGACCTTCGGCGCGCTGAGCACGGCGCAGGTGCTGGAGCGGCTCGACACCGCGCAGATCGCCAACGCCCGCATGAACGACATGGCCGGTCTCTGGGCCCATCCGCAGCTGCAGGCGCGCGAGCGCTGGCGGCAGGTGGGCTCGCCCGCCGGAGACATTCCGGCCCTGCTGCCGGCGGGGCGCCAGAGCGCGTTCGACTACCGCATGGACCCGATCCCTGCGGTCGGCGAGCACACCGACGCCATCCTGCGCAGCCTCGGGCGCGGCGAGGCGGACATCGCCGCGCTGCGCGAGGCGGGGGCGGTGTGAGCGCGCCGCCGCTTTCGCTGGCGCGCGCCTTTCTCTTCGTACCCGCTGACCGGCCGGAGCGCCATGCGCGCGCATTGGCCTGCGGGGCGGGCGGCGTGATCGTCGACCTCGAAGATGCCGTCGCGCCCGAGCGCAAGGTGCAGGCGCGCGAGCAGCTGGCAGCCTCGTTCGCCGCGTTGCCCGCCGCAGACCGGCGACGCCTGCTGGTGCGCATCAACGCCGCCGGCACGCCGTGGCATGACGACGATTGCGCGCAGGTCGCGGCGCTCGCTGCGCAGGGCCTGATCGCCGGCATCGTGCTGCCGAAGGCGGAACGCGCGGCCGACCTCTCTCGGCTGGCCACGGCGGCAGGCCCCTCGGCCGTGCTGGTGCCGCTGGTCGAAACAGCCGCCGGCCTCGCCGCCGCCGACGAACTCGCCGCCGCCCCGCAGGTGCTGCGCCTGGCCTTTGGCAACCTCGATTTCCAGGCCGACCTGGGCTTGGCCTGCGATGCCGACGAGGCCGAGCTGGTGCCGGTACGCCTCGCGCTGCTGCTGGCATCGCGCCGCGCCGGCCTTGCCGCGCCCATCGATGGCGTGACGCCCGACTGGCGTGACGCGGCCCGGCTGGCAGCGGACACCGCGCGCGCCCGGCGCGGCGGCTTCGGCGCCAGGCTGTGCATCCATCCCGACCAGGTCGCGCCGGTGCATGCGGGGCTCGGCCCCACGGCGCAGGAACTGGCGTGGGCCCGTCGCGTGGTCGAGGCCATACGCGCGGCCGGCGGCGGCGTGGTCAGCCTCGACGGGCGCATGGTCGACGCGCCGGTGGTGCGGCTGGCCGAACGCCTGCTCGCGCTCGAAGAACAGCAACCCTGAGACACCCCTGAGCAAACAACCCATAAAGGAGACAAGCAAGTGACGAGAGCAACGAAGAAAGACTGGAAATTCAGGACCCTGATCGCCGCCTCGGCGGGCGCATGCCTGCTGGCCTTCCAGGCGCCGGCATCGGCGCAGGCCGCATGGCCCGACAAGCCGGTGACGATGGTCGTGCCGTACTCGGCCGGCGGCCCCACAGACGTGGTGGCGCGGATGCTGGCCATTCCCATGGGCAAGTCGCTGGGCCAGCCGGTGATCGTCGAGAACACCGTGGGCGCGGGCGGCACCATCGCGCCCACGCGGGTGGCCAAGGCGGCGCCCAACGGCTACACCATCCTCATCCACCACATGGGCATGGCCACCGCGCCCGCGCTCTACAAGAAGCTCAACTACGACCCGCTGAAGGACTTCGAGTACGTAGGCCAGGTGCTGGACGTGCCGATGACGCTGCTGTCGCGCAAGGACTTTCCGGCCAACAACTACCAGGAGCTGCTGGCCTACGTGAAGGCCAACAAGGACAAGGTCACGCTGGCCAACGCGGGTGTGGGCGCGGTGTCGCAGCTGTGCGGGCTGCTTTTCATGAACCAGATCGGCGTGCAGCTCACGACCGTGCCCTACAAGGGTGCGGGCCCGGCGCTCAACGACCTGATGGGCGGGCAGGTCGACCTGCTGTGCGACCAGACCACGCAGACCGGGCCGGTCATCAAGGACGGCAACCGCGTGAAGGTGTTCGGCGTGACCACGCCGCAGCGGCTGTCGAGCATGCCGAACATCCCGACGCTGGACGAGCAGGGTCTCAAGGGCTTCGACGTGCGGGTGTGGCACGGCATCTATGCGCCCAAGGGCACGCCGCAGCCGGTGATCGAGAAGCTCAACGTCGCCCTGCGCGCGGCGCTGCAGGACGACATGGTGAAGCACCGCCTGGCCGAGCTCAGCTCCGAGATCGTGCCGGTGGAGAAGCAGACGCCCGAGAGCCTGCGCACGCACCTCGCGGCGGAGGTGGGCAAGTGGGGCAAGGTGATCCGTGCCGCGGGCGTGCAGGCGGACTGATCTTTTTCAGTCGATGGACTGCGCGCGCAGCGTCTCGTCGAACAGGGCGAGCAGGTGCCGCGCGAACAGGTCCATGTTCGCGGGCCGGTCGGAATTGCCGGTTTCGATGGTGCGGCTCACGGTGACCGGGCCGGCGAGCGCCAGGCACACGCGGCCCGGTACATCGCCGTAGGGGCTGGGCGACGGCCCGGCCGCTCCGCTCTCGGCGATGCCCCAGGTCGAGTGGTGGGTGTCTCGTACCCGGCCGGCGATGAGCCGGGCGTAGGGTTCGGTCTCGCCGCGCATGCCGGTCATGTCTTCGGCGGTCAGGCCCAGCAGCGCGCGGCCGGCGCGTCTCGAATAGACGACCGCGCCGCCCTTGAAGTAGGCCGAGGCGCCCGCGATGGCGAGCAGGGCTGCCGAAACCAGTCCGCCGGCCGAGGACTCGACCACCGCCACCGTCTGGCCCCGCGCGCGCAGCGCTTCGCCGACGCGTGCAGCGAGCACGGGCAAGGATTCGGGCAGGGAGGGCGCGGTCATTTGGCCTGGAAGCGCGGACCGGGCCGCTTCACGTAGGCCGGCGCGCGCTCGTGGCTCGCGGTGTTTCCGTAGACGGTGTCCGCGGGGTAGTACTCGGCCTGCAGCTGCACCCTGGCGGCGGCTTCCTCGCCCGCGCTGTGGGCGATGTAGGCCAGCATCAGGTCGGTACCGGCCGATACCCCGGCCGATGTCCAGACGTTGCCGTCCTGCACGAAGCGCTGCTCCACCACCTTCACGTCGCCCAGCGCGCGAAGGCGGTCGAGCGACCCCCAGTGCGTGGTGGCGGTCTTGCCCGAGAGCAGACCGGCCGCGTGCAGCACGAAGGCGCCGGTGCATACCGACATCAGCGTGGTGCATCCGGGCGCCTGGTCGGCGAGGAAGCGGGTCATGGCGGGGTTGTCGACCTCGCGGCGCGTGCCCATGCCGCCGGGCACGAGAAGGCAGTCGAGCTGGGGGCAGTCGGCGAAGGAAACGTGGGGGTTGATCGAGAGGCCCTTGGCGCAGACCACCGGCTCGCGCTTCTCGGCCACGATCAGGCAGTGCTCGGGACCGCCGGCCAGCTTGCTCCACATGGTGAGCATTTCCCAGGGGCCGACGAAGTCGAGTTCCTCGACGTCGGGGAAGACGATGATCCCGAAATTCATACTTTGGAACTCCTTGGGTTTATGGCTCGCGCGGACACGCGCAGATGCGAGGATAGAGGGTGAGCACGAAGGCCGCCTCATGACAATCTTCGTGACAGCTGGTTGCAAGCTTGGCTCAGTGTTTTCCTGAGAGGGCCCATGGCTTGAAACTCGCTAGAGTGAAGGTGGCCGTTCAGGCTTTTGCCATTACACAAAGGAAATCTCATGAGCAAGAAAGTTGCATATGTCACCGGGGGCATGGGTGGCATCGGAACAGCCATCTGCCAGCGTCTCTACAAGGACGGGTTCACCGTGGTCGCAGGTTGCGGCCCCACGCGCGACTACGCCAAGTGGCTGGCCGAACAGAAAGCCGCAGGCTTCGAGTTCCATGCGTCGGTCGGCAATGTGGGCGACTGGCAATCCACCGTCGAAGCCTTCTCCGCCGCCAAGGCCGCGCATGGCCCCATCGACGTGCTGGTCAACAACGCCGGCATCACGCGGGACCGCATGTTCCTCAAGATGACGCCCGAGGACTGGAGCGCGGTGATCGAGACCAACCTCAACAGCATGTTCAACGTCACCAAGCAGGTGGTGGGCGACATGGTGGAAAAGGGCTGGGGCCGCATCATCAACATCAGCTCGGTCAACGGCGCCAAGGGCCAGGCGGGCCAGACCAACTACTCGGCGGCCAAGGCCGGCATGCACGGCTTCACCATGGCGCTGGCGCAGGAGCTGGCCAACAAGGGCGTGACGGTCAACACCGTGAGCCCGGGCTACATCGGCACCGACATGGTCAAGGCCATCCGCCAGGAAGTGCTCGACAAGATCGTGGCCACCATCCCGGTCAAGCGCCTGGGCGAGCCGAGCGAAATCGCGTCCATCATCTCGTGGCTGGCCACGGACGAAGGCGGCTACAGCACCGGCGCCGACTTCTCGGTCAACGGCGGTCTTCACATGCATTAAGCATGCTGACTTACACCTGATCGACAGACCCGCTTCGGCGGGTCTTTTCATTTCATCGATACGGGTTCCACGGATAGAAAACCGCGAACAGGCGTCCTACAGTTTTCAACCCTCCGGAGGCAAACATGGAAAGCACAACAAGCACTCCCGCCAGAAAGCTCCCGATCTACCGTTCCCTGTACGTGCAGGTGATCACCGCGGTGATCATCGGCGTGCTGCTCGGCCACTTCTACCCGGCGGCCGGCGAGGCGATGAAGCCGCTGGGCGACGGCTTCATCAAGCTGATCAAGATGATCATCGCGCCGATCATCTTCTGCACGGTGGTGGTGGGCATCGCCGGCATGGAAGACATGAAGAAGGTCGGCAAGACCGGCGGCCTCGCGCTGCTGTACTTCGAGGTGGTGAGCAGCATCGCGCTCATCGTGGGCCTCGTGCTGGTGAACGTGCTCAAGCCCGGCGCCGGCATGAACGTCGACCCGGCCACGCTCGACACCAAGGGCATCGCGGCCTACACCGGCCCGGGCAAGATGACCGGCACGGTCGACTTCATCCTGAACATCATCCCCAACACCGTGGTGGACGCCTTCGCGAAGGGCGAGATCCTGCAGGTGCTGCTCATCGCTGTGCTGTTCGGCTTCGCGCTGCACCGTTTCGGGGGGCGCGGCACGCTGGTGTTCGACGTGATCGAGAAGGGCTCGCACGTGCTCTTCGGCATCGTCAACTACATCATGAAGCTGGCGCCCATCGGCGCCTTCGGCGCCATGGCCTTCACCATCGGCAAGTACGGGCTGGGCAGCCTGTTCTCGCTGGGCAAGCTGATGGGCACCTTCTACCTGACCTGCCTGCTGTTCATCTTCGTGGTGCTGGGGCTCATAGCGCGATTCCACGGCTTCAGCATCTGGAAGTTCATCAAGTACATCAAGGAGGAGCTGCTGATCGTGCTGGGCACGTCGTCGAGCGAATCGGTGCTGCCGCGCATGATGGAGAAGATGGAGAACCTGGGCGCCAACAAGACCTGCGTGGGCCTCGTGATCCCGACCGGCTATTCGTTCAACCTCGACGGCACTTCCATCTACCTGACGATGGCGGCGGTGTTCATCGCGCAGGCGACCAACACGCCGATGACGCTCACGCAGGAGATCACGCTGCTCGCCGTGCTGCTGCTGACCTCGAAGGGCGCGGCGGGCGTGACGGGCAGCGGCTTCATCGTGCTGGCGGCCACGCTGTCGGCGGTGGGGCACGTGCCGGTGGCGGGGCTGGCGCTTATCCTGGGCATCGACCGCTTCATGTCGGAAGCCCGCGCGCTGACCAACCTGATCGGCAACGGCGTCGCCACCATCGTGGTCGCCAAGTGGACCAACGAGCTCGACGAGAACCGGCTGCAGGCCGGACTCAACAACGAGAGCTGGGTGGAAGCGCAGGAGCCCGAGGCGCTGGACGCGGCCCGGGCGAGCAAGATGGCTGGCTGAGATTGCCGGCCGGGATGGCCTCCTGAAACAAAAGGCCGGGCATCGTTCCTGCAAAATGCAGCGATGCCCCACAGCGTCTCCCTCATCAACACGATCGCCGCCGGCCTGGGGCTGGCGCTCATCCTCGGCTTCCTGGCGGCCAGGCTGCGTTTGCCGGCGCTGGTGGGCTACCTGCTGGCGGGCGTGATCATCGGGCCCTTCACCCCGGGCTTCGTGGCCGATGCGGGCATCGCGGCCCAGCTCGCCGAGATCGGCGTGATGCTGCTGATGTTCGGCGTGGGCCTTCATTTCTCTCTCGACGACCTGCTGGCGGTGCGCAAGATCGCACTGCCAGGCGCGCTCGCGCAGATCGTGGTGGCCACGCTCCTTGGCGGCGGGCTGGCCATGTGGTGGGGCTGGAGCCCTGGCGCGGCGCTGGTGTTCGGGCTGGCGCTGTCGGTGGCGAGCACGGTCGTGCTGCTTCGCGCGCTCGAGAGCCTGGGCATCCTCGATTCATTCACCGGCCGCATCGCGGTCGGCTGGCTGGTGGTGGAAGACCTCGCCATGGTTCTGGTGCTGGTGCTGCTTCCGCCGCTGGCGGGAACGCTCGGCGACCGGGGCGCGGCGGGTGGCGCAGGCACTGCCGACCCGCTGTGGCAGACCCTGGGCCTCACGCTGCTGCAGGTCGGCGGCTTCGTCGCGCTGATGCTGGTGGTGGGGCGGCGGGTGTTCCCGTGGATCCTCTGGCAGGTCACGCGCACCGGCTCGCGCGAGCTGTTCACGCTGTGCGTGGTGGCGGCGGCCGTGAGCATCGCCTATGCGTCGGCGGCGCTCTTCGGCGTGTCCTTCGCGCTGGGGGCCTTCTTCGCCGGCATGGTGATGCGCGAATCGCAGTTCGCGCACCGGGCGGCGCAGGAGTCGCTGCCGCTGCGCGACGCCTTCGCGGTGCTGTTCTTCGTGTCGGTCGGCATGCTGTTCGACCCCTCGGTGCTGCTCGACCGGCCGCTGCAGGTGCTGGCGGTAGTGCTGGTGATCGTGCTGGGCAAGTCGCTGGCGGCCTGCGCGCTGGTGCTGGTGTTCCGCTACCCGCTGGGCACGGCGCTCACGGTGAGCGCGAGCCTGGCGCAGATCGGCGAGTTCTCGTTCATCCTGGCCGGGCTGGGCGTGTCGCTGGGGCTGCTGCCGGTGGAGGGGCAGAGCCTGGTGCTTGCCGGTGCGCTGATTTCCATCGCCACCAATCCGCTGTGGTTCAGCCTGATCGCGCCGATGCAGAAATGGCTGCATGCCCATTCCTCCTTCGCGCGCGGGCTGGAGATGCGTGAAGACCCGCTGGCCGAGCTGCCCATGACCACCGAGGCCAGGTACCTCTCGCGGCAGGTGGTGCTGGTGGGCTACGGGCGCGTCGGGCGCCGCATCGCGGCCGAACTCGACGCCAACGACATTCCCTACGTGGTGGCCGAGCAGAACCGCGAACTGGTCGAGAAGCTGCGCGAGGCCGGCACCCCCGCCGTTTGGGGCGACGCTGCCGACCCGGCGGTGCTGATCCAGGCGCACATCGCGCGCGCCCGCGTGCTGGTGGTGGCCACGCCCGATGCCATGAACGTGCGCCAGATGATGGAAACCGCGCACACGCTCAATCCGGCGATCCAGACGGTGATCCGCAGCCACAACGAGCAGGAGGCCCGGCTGCTCACGCAGGAAACCTCCGCCACCGTGTTCCTCGGCGAGCACGAACTCGCCCAGGCCATGGCCCGGGACGTGGTCCAGCGCGCGGTGTCGATGGCGGTGCCGGCCTGAAGTCCGGTCAGGCCGGCCCGGCTCAGAGGTCTTCTATCACCAGCGTGCGGTAGCGCTGGGCGATCGAGTAGGGCACGGTGCGCACCAGCTCCATCATCTGCTCGGCCGCCGCGCCGTCCTTGGTCCTGACGAGCAGCCCGGTGTGGCCCTCGCGCGCCAGCTTGGCGTAGGCTCGCACGGTTGCCGCGTCGGTGCCGGCGGACGGCAGCGGATCGTCGGCGATCCTCACCGTGGGCACGATCTCGCTGAGCACGGTCTCGGCGGGGAGCAGGTAGACCTCGTCGCCGCTGACGCCCTTTTCAATCAGCCGGTGGCCGATGCGGTCGGCATCTTCCGCGCTCGGGAACATCACCATCGAGTAGCCGGTGGGGTAGAAGGCGCCACCGATGCTCGAGCGCATGCGGGGTTCAAGGGTGAAGTGCTTCATGCTGCCTCCTGGTTCTTGTGGAAGTCCCTGGATACAACATTAGGTCGCACCCGCAGGGGCCTCTGTAGGAGAACCCCGAAAGCTCTGTCAACCGCCCGCCTTCCTGGCCTGTTCAATTCATTCAGCAGTCAGCAAGCAACGCCATCCTCGCTCCATGCCTTCTCCCAGAAACATCGCACTCACCGTCCATGAGCTGGAGGAGGGGGAGTTCTACTGGGTGCTGATGGAGGCCGTGGAGGGCTCTCCCGGCGACACCACCCATGTCTACGTGCCCCTGGAGGCTGCCCACGAGCCCTACGCCACCTATTCGAACGCGCTGGTGGCGGGCGTGGCCATGATGCGGCGGCTGTTCGGGCCCGACGGCAAGCCGGCCTCCTGAGCCTGGCGGCCGGCTTCGGGGCCGGCCCCCGAGGGGCGCTACCTATAATCCCGCCGTTCCGGTTCGGCAGTTTTCATTGGTTACTCGCCGTTCCGGACCACACGGTTCGAAGGTGCCCCGCACGCCATCCATCTGATCGACGGCGACGGGGTTAAACGGGAAGCAGGTGAGCCGCGCCGTCGTTCTCTCTGGAGATCGATGGACGCGCCGATTCCTGCGCTGCCCCCGCAACGGTCAGCGGATCTGGAACCCCTCGGGCTCGTGCCTCCTCGATTGGCATGGGCAGCCACTGCGCTTGGGCGTGGGAAGGCGAGGGCTTCCGCCACTGCGTGCATCCAACAGCACGCAATGGCACTCCGCAAGCCCGGATACCGGCCTTCGCAACCGCCTTCGGACGCTGCGGGAGTGCGTGTCCGGGCCAGCCGCCTACCGCGCCCGCCGCGGGCCGCCGCAGCCCTTTCGCCTCTTCCGCCACGTCCTTCAACGGTCAGGAGCCTGCGGGGACGCAGGCTGGAGGAGAGGTTTCATGGGTCATGCGTCGCGAGGGAGCGATCGCAGAAGAGCGTCGCCACAACGGCTGCGACGCTGGGCGCGGTTTTCAGGTCTTTCGAGTCTTTCACTGGGTTGGGGGCTCGCCGTGGGCCCCTGTGCGGCGGTCTTCGCGCAGACGCCCGACGGCCAGACGCTCAAGCCCATCCAGGTCGATGCCGAGCGGCACACGCCGCTGGCCATCGACGAGCCCACGCAGACCGGCAGCCGCCTCGGCCTCACGCCGCTGGAGACGCCGGCCAGCGTCGAGGTGCTGACGGGCGACACCATCCGCGCGCGTGGCGACGTCTCGGTGATCGACGCCGTCACCCGCGCCACCGGCATCACCGGCTCGCCCGGTCCGGGCAATGGCGGTACCGCACTGGGAGCGCGCGGCTTCCTGGGCCATGGCTCGGTGATGCAGCTCTTCGACGGGACGCGCCTCTACGCGGGCGCCGGCACCGTCACTTTTCCCTTCGACACCTGGTCGGCCGACCGCATCGAGGTGCTGCGCGGCGCAGCCTCGGTGATGTACGGCGAGGGCGCCATCGGCGGGGCGATCAACGTGGTGCCGAAGAAGCCCGCGCGCGGGCCGATCCGCAATGAAGCGCTGGTCACGCTCGGCTCCGACGCCACGCGGCAGGTGGCCTTCGGCAGCGGCGGGGCGATCAACGACAGGCTCTCCTACCGCTTCGACATCAGCCAGCGCAACACCGACGGCTTCATGCAGCGTGGCGAGGCCGAGAGCCTGGCTGTGAGCGCCGCCGTGCGGCTGGACGTGTCGCCGCAGCTGCAGTTCACGCTCTCGCACGACGAGGGCCGCCAGTCGCCGCAGCGCTACTACGGCGTGCCGCTGATCGATGGCCGCCTCGGCAGCCAGACCCTGCGCCAGAACTACAACGTGGACGACGCCGGGATCAAGTACCGCGACAAGTGGACCCGCCTCGACGCCCAGTGGACGCCCAGCGACGCCGTGACGGTGCGCAACCAGCTCTACCGCCTGGAGAGCAAGCGCCACTGGCGCAACAGCGAAACCTACACCTACAGCGCCACCACCCGGCGCGTGACGCGCGGCGACTACCTGGAGATCGGCCACGACCAGGAGCAGATCGGCAACCGCACCGACGCCACCTTCAGGCATGGCCTCTTCGGCCTCGCCAACCAGGTGCTGGTGGGCTTCGACGTGAACCGCATCGACTTCACGCACATCAACGACTCGCCCTACGGCGGCCGCTCGGTGGTCGACCCCTTCGTCTTCAGCCCCGGCTACTACGCATCGCCGGTGGCCTACACGCCGCGCTACAAGACCAGGACCAGCACCTACGCCTTCTTCGCCGAGGACAAGCTGGCCTTCAACCGGCAGTGGTCGCTGGTGGGCAGCCTGCGCTGGGACCACGCGAAGATCGCGCGCACCGACCTGCAGAACGCCGCCAACAACTTCGGCAAGACCTTCGAGTACGCCACCGGCCGCCTCGGCGTGGTCTACGCGCCCGACGCCTCGCAGTCGTTCTACGCCCAGGTGGCGCGCGCGGCCGATCCGCTGGGTTCGCTGGTGACCACCTCGGCCTCGCAGGCAGCCTTCGATCTCAGCACCGGCAGGCAGGTCGAGGTCGGCTACAAGCGCCAGCTCGCGGACAACCGCGGTGCCTGGACGGTGGCGGCCTACCGCATCGAGAAGAACAAGCTGCTCTCGCGCGACGCCATCGACCCCACTGTCACCCAGCAGGTCGGCAAGCAGTCTTCCGAAGGCATCGAAGCCACGCTCGACCTGGCTCTGACCTCCACGCTGCGGCTGGAGGCCAATGTCGCCAAGCTGCGCGCGCGCTACGACGACTTCAACGAAGTGGTCGGCGGCAAGCTGGTCTCTCGCGCGGGCAACACGCCCACCGGCGTGCCCGAGGAGGCCGCCAACCTCTGGCTCACCTGGCGCTTCCTGCCGCAGTGGGAAGCCGATGTCGGTGTGCGCTACGTGGGCCCGCGCCAGGTCGACGCGGCCAATTCGCGAAAGATCGGCTCCTACACCGTGGCCGACGCGGGCGTGAGCTGGCAGGCGAACCCGTCGCTCAAGCTCGCGCTGCGTGCCTACAACCTGGCCGACCGGCGCTATCCGGTGTCGTTCTCGAACGGCGGCAACCAGTGGCTGCTGGGGCGCCCGCGCTCCTTCGAGCTGTCGGCGCTGGTCAACTTCTGACGAACGCGGGCAGGACGAACGCATGACCTCCGCATGGCGCCGCGCCTGGCCGCGCATCCGGCACGGGCTCTACTGGACGCACCGGTGGCTGGGCATCGGCGGCTGCCTGCTGTTCGTCATGTGGTTCGTCTCGGGCGTGGTGATGATGTACGTGGGGTATCCGAACCTCACGGACGAGGAGCGCCTCGCGGGCCTCTCGCCGCTGCGCTTCGGACAGGCAGCGGTGTCGCCCTCGGCCGCGCTCGAAGCGCTGCCGAAGGAGGCACGCGCCCAGCCGCCGCGCCGCATGGTGCTGGAGATGCAGGGCGGAGCCGGCGCCGGCCCCGTCTGGCGCATCGTCGATGCGCGCGGCGGGCGGCACACGGTTTCGGCGCGCGACGGCCGCGTGCCCGGCCCGGTCGATGCCGCGCAGGCCGAGGCCATCGCGCGCGACTTCTCAGGCCATGCCGGCGCCCGCTGGGCCGAGACGCTGGAGCGTGACCAGTGGACCGTGCCGCAGGGCCTGAACCCGCTGCGTCCGCTGCACCGCATCGAAGTCGGTGATGCGGCGGGCACCGAGCTCTACGTGTCGCAGCGCAACGGCGAGGTGGTGCGCGACACCACGCGCTCCGAGCGCTTCTGGAACTGGCTGGGCTCGGTGCCGCACTGGATCTACTTCACGCCGCTGCGCGCCGATCCGCCGCTGTGGCACGACGTGGTGGTGTGGCTGTCGGCCGCCTGCATCGTCTCGGCGGTGACGGGCATCGTCGTCGGCATCCTGCGGGTGCGCCTGCGGCGGCGCTTCCGCAACGGCTCGGTCACGCCCTACAAGGGCTGGATGGCCTGGCACCACGTCGCCGGGCTGGTCGGCGGCTTCTTCGTGCTGACCTGGATCGTCAGCGGCTGGCTGTCGATGAACCCCAACGGCTGGTTCCAGCGCGGAAGCGCAGATGCTGCGGCAATGGCCCGCTACACGGGCGCCGGTACCTCGCCGTTCCCGTGGCCGCCAGCAACGATGCCGGCGGGCGAGGGCGCCGACGCCCCGCGCGAGGCCGTGCTGCTGTGGTTCGATGGCAAGCCGCTGCTGCAGCTGCGCGATGCGAAGGCACGCGTGCGGGTGGTCGATGCCGCCACCGGCGCGCCGGCCTCCATCGCGAAGGAAGACATCCTGCGCGCCGCCGCCCGCCTGCGCCCCGGCTCGAACATCACCGAAGCCGTGCTGCAGACCCGAGAAGACTTCCACTGGTACGGCCACCACCGCGAGCGCATCGTGCCCGTGTGGCGCCTGCAGTTCGACGACCCGGCGCGCAGCTGGATCTACATCGACCCGGCCAGCGGCCAGGTGGCCGGCAGCAACGACGGCAACTCGCGCCTGCGCCGCTGGCTCTTCAACGCGGCGCACAGCCTCGACTTTCCCTGGCTTATCCAGCACCGGCCGGCCTGGGATCTCGTGATGTGGCTGCTTTCCATCGTCGGCGCGGTGGCTTCGGCCAGCGGCGCCGTGATCGGCTGGCGCCGGCTGCGGCGAAAGCCGAAGCCGGCGGCCGTACCGGGCGCGCGGCATGCGCTGCGGCGTTCATGAACGGGGCTTGCGTGAGCCAGCCCATCCACCAACAATCAACTTTCGCACTGCGGTGCATTTCAGGAGGTGCTCGATGCACATCGAACCAGGTCTAGTCGACGGATCCAAGATATTCCTCAGCTACGCGACGGCAGCCGCCGCGCTTGCCTACACCGGCAAGGTCGCGTTCCAGACGCTCATGAAGGACGGGCCCGCCGCACTGGTGCTGCGCTCTGCCATCGCCGTGGCGCTGGTGTTCTGCTTCTTCGAGGTGTTCCCGCACCACCCGGTGGGCGTGTCGGAGGTGCACCTGATCCTGGGCACCACGCTGCTGCTGGTGTTCGGGCTCGCGCCCGCCGCCATCGGGCTGGCTGGCGGCCTGCTGATCCAGGGCCTCTTCTTCGAGCCGCAGGACATTCCGCAGTACGGCATGAACGTCACCACGCTGCTGGTGCCGCTGTTCGCCACTTCTGCGCTGGCGCGCCGCATCATTCCCGAGAACCTGGCCTATGTGGACATCGGCTACCGCGAGGCTTTCAAGCTCTCGGTGGCGTACCAGGGCGGCATCGTGGTGTGGGTCGGCTTCTGGGCGCTGTACGGACGCGGCACCGGCATCGAGAACATGAGCCAGATCGCCAGCTTCGGCGCTGCCTACATGACCGTCGTGCTGGTCGAGCCACTGGTCGACCTGGGCGTGCTGGCTGCTGCCAAGGCATGGCGCCGGCTGCAGGGCACCGCCCTCGTCGAGCGTCGCCTGTACGGCGGCGCCTGATCCGCGCTTCTCGCGCGCTTCCTTTCCCCGCGGGCGCCGCGGTGCCTGCCCGGGCGCCTGTGTGCCGCCCACCCATCGCGCCGCCGCCATCGCCGGCGGCGCCTGAAAGACCTTCTCCCATGACACAAGCAAGCAACGCCAAGATCCCCGTCACCATCGTCACGGGCTTCCTCGGCAGCGGCAAGACCACGCTGCTGCGCCACATCCTCGGCAACGCCGAGGGCCGCCGCATCGCGGTGATCGTCAACGAGTTCGGCGAGCTGGGCATCGACGGCGAGATCCTGCGCGGCTGCGGCATCGGCTGCGACGACGAAGGCAACGAGCGCGAGGGCGCGCTGTACGAGCTGGCCAACGGCTGCGTCTGCTGCACCGTGCAGGAAGAGTTCCTGCCGGTGATGCTGCAGCTGGCCGAGCGGCGCGGCGAGCTCGACGCGGTGCTCATCGAAACCTCGGGCCTCGCGCTGCCCAAGCCGCTGGTGCAGGCCTTCCAGTGGCCGGACATCGCCAACATCTTCACCGTGGATTCGGTCGTCACCGTGGTCGACGGCCCGGCCGCCGCCTCGGGCCAGTTCGCCGAGAACCCGCAGGCCGTCGACGAGGCCCGCCGCGCCGATCCCAACCTCGACCACGAATCGCCGCTGCACGAACTGTTCGAAGACCAGCTCTCGGCCGCCGACCTCGTGGTGCTCAACAAGACCGACCTGATGGACGACGCGGCGCGCGCCAAGGTCGAGGCGATGGTGCGCGAAGAGCTTCCGCCCGAGGTGAAGATCGTCGCCGCCAGCGAAGGCCGGCTGCCGCTCGCGCTGCTGCTGGGCCAGGGCCGCGCGGCCGAGGCCACCATCCACCTGCGCGAGAGCCACCACGACCACGAGGAAGACCACGATCACGACGAATTCGATTCGCTCGTCATCGAGCTGCCGCCCGTGGACCGTGACAGCCTGCTGGCCGTGCTCGCCAGGCTGGTCGAGCAGCACACCATCTACCGCGTGAAGGGCTTCGTCGCCGTGCCGGGCAAGCCGATGCGCCTGCTGGTGCAGGGCGTGGGCCGGCGCTTCGACCACCACTTCGACCGCCGCTGGCGCGACGGCGAGGCGCAGCGCACGCGGCTGGTGTTCATCGGCGAAGACCTGGACGAAGGCGCACTGCGCAAGGCGCTCGAAGAGGCGGGCGCCGTCGCCACCGCCTGACGCCCCGAGCGCATGCACCTGCTGAGCACCCAGCCCGGACGCTTCGTCGAGGACGACAGCGTCGTCACCCGTCTCGACCAGACACCGGGCGACATCGTGGTGCTCAGCTCGGCCGACACCACGCTCGCGCTGCTCGCCGCCGCGCGCACTGCGCTCGCGGCCACCGACCCAGGCTATCCGTCGCTGCGGCTGGCCAACCTCATGTACCTGCGCCAGCCGGCATCGCTCGACCTCTACGTCGACGAAGTGCTGCAGCATGCGCGCGTGGTGGTGGTCGACCACCTGGGCGCCGAATCGGCCTGGGCCTACGGGCTGCAGCAGCTCGAGAAGCTGGCCAGGCGCAAGGGCCAGCAGCTCGCGATGTTCTCCGGCGACCTGCAGGAAGACGAAGACCTGCTCGCGCGCGGCACCCTGTCGCGCGACGTGAGCCGCCAGCTCTGGCAGTACATGCGCAGCGGCGGGGCGGGCAACGCGATGCAGTTCCTGCGCGCGGTCGCCTTCCACGGCCTGGGCCATGGCGAGGCCCCGCTGCCGCCGCGCAGCCTGCCGCAGGTGGCGCTGCATGTGCCGGGCGGCGCGGGTGCTTCGCACACGGTGGCCGGCATCGACGACCTGCGCAACCGCTGGCACGCCGGCGCGCCGGTGGTGGCGCTGGTGTTCTACCGGTCGCATCTGCTGTCGGGCAATACGGCCGCCTTCGATGCGTTGGCAGCGGCGTTGACCGCGCAAAGTTTGAACCCGCTGCCCGTCGCGCTCGATTCGCTCAAAGACTCGCTGTGCCTGTCCACGCTGCGCGAGCTGTGCGCGGAGCACGACGTGCAACTCGTGCTCAACACGACCGCATTCGCGGCGCTGGGGCAGGGCGGCCAGGGCGAGGGCGAGGGCGTGGAGCTCGCCGGCGACGCGCCCGTGCTCCAGGTCATCGTGAGCGGCGGCAACCGGGAGGACTGGCTGGCCGACAGCCAGGGCCTGCGCCCGCGCGACATCGCGATGCAGATCGCGCTGCCCGAGATGGACGGCCGCATCGTCACGCGGGCCGTGAGCTTCAAGGGCCTGTCGCACCGCTGCGAGCTCACGCAGACCGAGGTGGTCAACTACCAGCCCGAGCCCGACCGCATCGCCTTCGTGGCCGAACTGGCGCGGCGCTGGTGCCGGCTGCGCAGCCTGCGCGCCGAGGAGAAGCGCATCGCGCTGATCCTTGCCAACTATCCCGGCAGTGAAGGCCGCATCGGCAGCGGCGTGGGGCTGGACACGCCGGCCTCCGTGATGGCGATCCTGCACACGATGGCGGCCGAAGGCTATGCGCTCGGCGACCCCGGCGTGATGCCCCCAGACGGCGACGCGCTGATGCGCAGGCTGCAGGAAGGCATCGCCAACGACCCGGCGCAGTGGGCTTCGCGGCCGGCGTGGCAGAGCTTCGCGCTGGCCGACTACCGGGCGTGCCTGGCCCGGCTGCCCGATGGCATGGCGGCCGCCATCGACGAACGCTGGGGCACCGCCGAACAAGACCCGATGCTGCGCAACGGCCGTTTCATGATCGCGGGCCTGCGGCTGGGCCGCGTGTTCGTCGGCATCCAGCCCGCGCGGGCGCTCGGCAGCCTGGGCGCCGCCGACTACGCGAGCTACCACGACGCCGAACTGGTGCCGCCGCACAGCTACCTGGCCTTCTATTTCTGGCTGCGCGAGGCCTTCGCCATCGACGCGGTGGTGCACGTGGGCAAGCACGGCAACCTCGAATGGCTGCCCGGCAAGAGCATCGCGCTGTCGCAGTCCTGCTGGCCCGACGCGATCCTCGGGCCGTTGCCTAACGTGTACCCGTTCATCGTCAACGACCCGGGCGAGGGCGCGCAGGCCAAGCGGCGCACGCAGGCGGTCATCGTCGACCACCTCATGCCGCCGCTCACGCGCGCCGAGAACCACGGGCCGATGCAGGACCTGGAGCGCCAGGTCGACGAGTACTACGACGCGCTGCTGGTCGACGCGCGCCGCGCGAAGGTGCTGCGCGCGCAGATCCTCGCGGCCGTTCGCGCCCAGCATCTGGTCGAGGAACTGGGCATGCCCGGCGCGGAGGAAGACGACGCCGTGCTCGCGCGCGTGGACGCCTATCTCTGCGAGCTGAAGGACACGCAGATCCGCGACGGACTGCACGTGTTCGGCGCTTCGCCGAGCGGTCGGCTGCGGCGCGACACGCTGCTGGCGCTGGCGCGCTATCCGGCCGCCGACGGCGCCGGCGCGAATGCCGGGCTGCTCGGCGCGCTCTCGCAAGACCTTCTGCCGGACGACGCCTTCGACCCGCTCGACATCGACGCGGCCCGGCCTTGGCAGGGCGCGCGCCCCGCGCTGCTGCAATCGGTGAGCACCGAGGCATGGCGGCACCAGGGCGACACGCGCGAGCGGCTGGAGCTGCTGGCGCAGCGGTCGCTCGAAGCGGGCGAGTGTCCGCCCGGGTTGCCGAAGACAACAGCCGTGATGAGCCGCATCGCACAAAGCCTGGCCCCCGCGCTCGACGCCTCCGGCGCGCAGGAGTTGCGCCAGTTGTCCCGCGCCCTGCAGGGCCGCTTCGTGCCGCCGGGGCCGAGCGGTTCTCCTTCGCGGGGCCGTCCCGACGTGCTGCCCACCGGCCGCAACTTCTACGCTGTCGACACCCGTGCTATCCCGACGCCCACGGCCTGGATGCTGGGCCTCAAGTCGGCCGCGCAGTTGGTCGAGCGGCACATGCAGGAGCACGGCGACTACCCGTCGGCGATGGGCCTGTCGGTCTGGGGCACAGCCACCATGCGCACCGGCGGCGACGACCTGGCGCAGGCCTTCGCGCTGATCGGCGTGCGGCCGAAGTGGGCGCCGGGCAGCCAGCGGGTGGTCGATTTCGAGGTGCTGCCCACGGTAGGGCTCGGGCGTCCGCGCATCGACGTCACGCTGCGCATCTCGGGCTTCTTCCGCGACGCCTTTCCCAGTGCCGTACAGATGTTCGATGCAGCGGTGCAGGCCGTGGCAGCGCAGGAAGACGAGGACGAGGAGCGCAATCCGATCCGCGCACGCATCCTGCGCGAGACCGCCGCGCTGCAGGCGCAGGGCATGGCGCCCGAAGCGGCCCGCACGCAGGCCGGCTGGCGAGTGTTCGGCTCGGCGCCGGGCAGCTACGGCAGCGGCTTGCAGCCGCTCTTCGACCGTGGCGACTGGCAAAGTGACGACGATCTGTCGAAGGCCTACGTCGGCGGCAGCGCCCATGCCTACGGACAGGGCAGCGACGGCGTGCCGGCGGCCGACGCGCTCAGGCGCCGGCTGCGCGCGATGACCGTCGTCATGCAGAACCAGGACAGCCGCGAGCACGACCTGCTCGACTCCAACGACTACTACCAGTTCCAGGGCGGCATGGCGGCCGCCGTGCGCCACCTGAGCGGCCGCCAGCCGGCCATGTACCACGGCGACCACGGCAACCCGCAGGCGCCGCGCGTGCGCACGCTGAAGGAAGAAATCGGCCGCGTCGTGCGCTCGCGCGTCGTCAACCCGAAGTGGATAGCCGGCGTGAAGCGCCACGGCTACAAGGGCGCCTTCGAGATGGCCGCGACGGTCGACTATCTGTTCGGCTTCGATGCCACCGCGCGCGTGGTCGGCGACCACCAGTACGCCATGGTGGCCGACGCCTACGTGCTCGACGACGCCACCCGCGACTTCGTGAATGAACACAACCCGCGCGCGCTGCACGACATGCTCAGCCGCCTGCTCGAAGCCATGCAGCGCGGCCTCTGGCAATCGCCCGGCGACTACCGCGCCCGGCTCGAGAACCTGCTGCTCGACCACGAGCAGCGGATGGAAGGAAGCCTCCGATGACGATCACCGCCGCCGCCATGCCGGCGCCTTTTCCTTTTTCCGCGATAGCGGGGCAGCCACACCTGCGGCAGGCGCTGCTGCTGGCCGCCGTCGATCCCGGCCTGGGTGGCGTGCTGATCGAAGGACCGCGCGGCACCGCCAAGACCACCGCGGCGCGCGCGCTTGCCGAATTGCTGCCCGACGCGCCCTTCGTCACGCTGCCATTGGGTGCGAGCCTCGAGAGCCTGGTCGGCACGCTGGACCTCGGCCGCGCGATGGCGGGCCACGAACTCCAGTTCGCGCCCGGCCTGCTCGCGCGCGCGCACGGCGGCGTGCTCTACGTGGACGAGATCAACCTGCTGCCCGACGCGCTCATCGATTCGCTGCTCGACGCCGCTGCCAGCGGCGTCAACGTGGTGGAGCGCGACGGCATCTCGCACCGTCACGCCGCGCGCTTCGTGCTCGTGGGCACCATGAACCCGGAGGAGGGCACGCTGCGCCCGCAGCTGCTCGACCGCTTCGGCCTGTGCGTCCAGCTGCGCAACATCGACGACCCGTCCGAGCGGCAGGCCATCGTGCGTGCGCGGCTGGCCTTCGATGCCGATCCGCAGGGCTTTCGCGACAGGCATTCGCAGGCGCAGGACGAGCTGTCGGCGGCGCTGGTGCGTGCACGCGCGCTCGTGGCCGACGCGGCGGCGCTGCCGTATACCGATGCGGTGCACGAGGCGGTGAGCGCGATGTGCATCGCCGCAGCCGTCGATGGGCTGCGTGCCGACCTCGTGATGCTGCGCTCGGCCCGTGCTCTTGCGGCGTGGGAAGGTGCAGCGGCCGTCACGTCGGACCATGTGCAACGAGTGACCGAGGCCGTGCTGCTGCACCGGCGCAAGCCGGAGGCCGAAGCTCCCGCTCCTCGGACTGCGCCGCCCGAAGCGGGCGGCAAGGCCAGCAGCGATGCGGTCGGAAAGCACAGCACAGGCAGCCCGGACGACGGTGACTGGGGCGCCATGCCCCCCGAGCCCGTCGGCATCGAGCGCGTGAAGCCGCTGCGCCCGCTGATCGACTCGCGCCAGCGGCAGCCAACCCCAAAAAAAGCCTGAGCCTCCGGCACGCCGCACCGCCCGCTGGCGCACGCCAGGGCGACCGGAGGCAGGGCCCGCAAAGGGACGCATGGCATGGCCCCGCGAAGCAGGGCTCGGCTTTCGACTGGCCACGCACTTTCGCGGCACGCGGCGCTGACCGGCTGCGCGCCGAACATCTGCGCCATCGCCCACAAGAAGCGCGCAGCGGCGTGCTCCATTGCTTCCTGCTCGACTGCTCGGCCTCGATGCGCAACGACGGCAACCTGGCCCGCGCCAAGGGCCTGCTGCTGGCGCTGATGCAGGAGGCCTACCAGCGCCGCGACCATGTCGCGCTGCTGTGCTTCGCCGGCGAGATCGTCGAGCTGCGCCTGCCGCCACGCCGTGCCAGCGTCTGGAACGACGACTGGATCGCGCCGATCGCGGCCGGCGGCGGCACGCCGCTGGCATTGGGCGTGCGGCGCGCCGATCAGCTGCTCGCCAAAAGCGGAACCCGGCAGAACTGGCTGTGGTTGCTGACCGATGGCCGCAGCAGCGAAAGCCCCGAGCGGCCCGAGTCGGCCGATGTGGTGTGCGTGGTCGACTTCGAGGCGGCGCGCTTGCCGCTGCACCGCGCGAGGCAACTGGCCGAAAACTGGGACGCGCGCTATCTGGCGGCGGATGGCGCCTAGGCGGGCTGCACGTCAGCCGATGCCGCTTCGGACGGCGTTTCGTCTGGCGGCGCCAGCATCGTCCCCCTGCAGTTCGGCGAGCCGCAATGGCAGGGGTACTTCGATGGTGGCGAGCCGTCGTCCGCGGTGAGCGAGTAGTCGATGAAAAGCTCGTCGCCCGCGTCCACCGCCACCAGCGTCTGGAACTTCAGCACCAGTTCGCCGCCCTCGTCGTATTCCTCCACTGCCTCGCAGTTCGGCTCGCAGGAGTGGTTCAGGTGGCGGGTGGCGTTGCCGCCCTTGGCTCCGTCGATGGTTTCGTTGTTCGACAGGGTGAACAGGTAGGTGAGCTGGTCGTCCCAGACCTTGGTGGCGATCTCTGCCTTGGTGTAGCGGCGGCCTTCGTAGAGGCCGAGAAAAGCTTCGGCCGGCAGGTCGCGGGTGGCGAAGGCGCCGAGGCCGTGCACGCCGCTGGGGCCGACCCGGACGAAGGGAGTGGACGAGGTTCGCTTGTGGTGCTTCATGGGGGAGAAGGAGCCGTCTGGCGCGTTGTTGTTGGCGTTGTCTTGCCGCTGGAGTGTCGACGCTGTTTCGATCGGGCGGATGACAGTCATCTGCTCAGGGCCTGGGCTCGCCCAGAGATGCCAGGCAGCCCACGATCGCGTCGGCCGCCTCGTCGAGACGGGGGCCGGGGCGCATCATGAGGTCGAAGCGCGCCGAGGCGAAGCTGCACACCCGCCCGCGCTGGATGGCCGACATGGCCGACCAGCCGGGCCGCGAGGCCATGGCGGAGATCTCGCCGAGGGCCGAGACCATCAGCACGTCGGGGTTGGCGCGCACCACGAACTCGGGGCTCATCTTCGGGAAGGGGCCGAGCGTGCCCGGCACGGCATTGCCGAGGCCGAGGCGGGCCAGCGTCTCGCCGATGAAGGAGCTCTCGCTGGCCGCGGCCATGCCGCCATGCACCTCGAAATACACGCGCCGGCCCTGCCAGCCGGCCGGCACGCGGGCCCTGGCTGCGTCCAGCCCGGCGTCGAGCTTGCGCCAGTAGGCCTCGCCCGCGCCGGGGCGGCCGGTGGCGCGGGCCACGGTTTCCATCACCCGGCGCATGTCGGCGTGGGTCTTGGCGTCGAGCGCCAGCACCTTCAGACCCAGCCGCTCCAGCGGCTCGGCGGCGCGGCTGCGAGGGCGCAGCAGCACCAGCTCGGGCTTGAGCGCGAGGATGCGTTCGACGTTCGCGTCGTCGATGCCGCCCACCTGCGGCAGCCCCTTCACCGAGGCCGGCCAGTTGGCATGGCGGTCGATGCCCACCAGCCGGTCGCAGGCGTCGAGCGCGCAGACGGTCTCGGTCAGCGAGGGCATCAGCGACACGATGCGCTTGGCCGGCGCCTGCAGCTCGACCGTGGTGCCCCGGTCGTCCTCCAGGCGGATGCCGGCGCCGTGGGATGCCGCGGCGCCCAGGCCCAGGGCCACGAAGGCGGCGGCCTTCGCGACCTGCCGGGCGGCGATGGAGGGGGAGAACGGGAAGGGCTGCAGGGTGGAGGAGTTCATCGGAACGGGCATCGTCGGCGCGCCGGCTATTGTCGTCGCGGCGTGCGCATGCGAAAGCGACGGGCCGCTTCTTCCTCGGCGCGCGCGTCGTGCACCTCGCGCATCAGCCCGCGCAGGTCGACCGGGCCGCTCGCCTGCGCGAAGCGGCCGGTCAGCTCCGTCTCGGGGCGCAGCTGGCCGCGCTCGTAGAGGTGCCAGATCTCCTCGCCGTAGTTCGTCTCCAGCAGCGCGGGAGCGAAGCGGCCGAAGAAACCGCGCAGGTTGGCCACGTCGCGCAGCAGCATGCGCTGCGCGTGGTTGTTGCCCGCAGCGTCGACGGCCTGCGGCAGATCGATGATCACGGGCCCGTCTTCTGCCAGCAGCACGTTGAACTCCGAGAGGTCGCCATGCACGATGCCGGCGCACAGCATGCGCACCACCTCCCTCAGCAGGCTGGCGTGGTGGCGCAGCGCGTCGCGGGGCGGGAAGGCCACGTCGCCGATGCGCGGGGCGGCGTCGCCGTGGGCGTCGGTCACCAGGTCCATCAGCAGCACGCCTTCGAGGAAGTTGTGCGGCGCGGGCACGCGAACGCCGGCGGCGGCCAGCCTGTAGAGCGCGTCTACTTCGGCACTCTGCCAGATGGCCTCGGTCACGCGCCGGCCGAAGCGCGTGCCCTTGGCCATGGCGCGCGTCTCGCGGCTGTTCTTCACGCGCCGGTTCTCGGTGTAGTCCACGGCCTGGCGGAAGCTGCGCCTGTCGGCTTCCTTGTAGACCTTGGCGCAGCGCGTTTCCTCGCCGCAGCGCACGACGTAGACCATGGCTTCCTTGCCGCTCATGAGCTGGCGCACCACGGAGTTGATCAGGCCTTCTTCGACCAGCGCCTGGAGCCGTTCGGGTACCTTCATGAGCGCACCTCCCGGGCGCGGAAATAGGCCCGCAATGTTTCGGTGCCCAACTGGTAGAAGCCGTCGCGCCTGTATTCCGTGTAGCCGAGCCGGTGGTTGATGGAAAGCATCGGCGCGTTGACTTCGGCGTTGTGGGTGTAGGCCAGCGTCACTTCGGGGTGGCGCTCGTGCACGAGCTGCAGCATCGCGGCCTTCACGCCCTTGGCCAGGCCCTTGCCGCGCCATCGCCTGTCGACGGCGGTGAGCCGCTGGTGCATGCGGTCGGGGAATTGCCGGTTCCAGGAGGCCTCGCACACCGCGACCACTTCGTCGCCGTCGAGCAGCAGCACCAGGAAGTGTTCGCCGCCGCGCCGGTCCATGTCGGCGTACCAGTGCGGGAAGTCTTCCAGCTCGTAGCGCAGCGGAGGGCGATCGAGCAGCGTGGTGGGCGCATCGCTCAGCAGCACGGAGAGCGGCGCCATCAGCGTCGCCAGGCGCTCCATCGGCACACGGCCCGCATGCACTTCGGCGCGCAGGCCGTGAGCGGGTGCGAAGCCATCGGCCTGCCAGCGTGCGAGCTCGCGCCAGTCGAGATCCGCGAGATACATGCGGTTCTCGATGCTGCGGTGCTTCTGCGTGGCGCCGACGGCCTGCAGGAATGCGTGGCCCTCGGGCAGGTGGGTCTTGATGGTCGCGACGGTCTTGCCGCGCGCTTCCATCAGCTCCAGCAGCGCGCGAAGCAGGGCGCTCGCCACGCCCTGGCGCCGGTGCGGGCGCAGCACGCCGCCCCAGGTTTCGAGGAAGGGCGCGAAGGCCTCGTGCTCGGGCGTGCCTTCGCGGCGGAAGCTCGCGCTCAGGCTGCCGATGAATTCGCCATGCGCTCCGACGGCCAGCACGCGGTGGAACTCGTACAGCGGATTGAAGCGCAGCACGTTGTGCCGGGTATCGGCATCGGGGGCGATGGGGTCGCCGGGAAAGTCTTCCGTGGCGCGCACTCGCCAGTAGGTCAGGAAATTGGCCCAGTCGGCTTCGCTCGCGCGCTGGGGATCGAATACCGTTGTCACGGTATGCCGCGCGTTCGCGGCACTGTTTTCAAGCATGGTTGCTGCCTTGATTCGACAAATGAACGGGGCACCACAGGCACGGGCGTGCCTGCGGCGGCGTCTTGTTTGAATCGGGGCGGTTCGGTGGGCGCTGCGGCCGGTGAGGGTGGCCGCGACGGCTGACCGGCTAGGCGGTCGGCGCTTGCTGTTGAACGATCAGTTCAGATGAGGCCCGACAAACCGCACGATATGGGGGGCATGAATTACGGCGTTTTCCATCTCGTACCTCCTTTGCTGCGTGGTTGTCGAAGCGGTGAATGTAGCGGGCTTGCCGCGCGCTGTGAAGTGCCGCGTGGTTCTGGCGCACGCGCCGGATCATTGCGTGGTGCCGGGCCGATCGATTCGATAGACGAAATGCGCGGTTCCGTCGATCGGGTTGTCGGGCGTGAGCGGCCCCTCGGCCACGCGATGGAAACCGGCGCGCTCCAGCACGCGAGAAGAGGCCGCGTTGGCGGCCGACACCGGCACCACGATGCATGGTGCAGCGGGGTAGTCGCGCCATGTGGCATCGACCAGCGTGCGGATCATCGCCGCGCCCAGGCCGCGTCGCAGCGCATCGGGCTCGCCGACGAAGTAGTCGATGCTCAGTGCCGGGCCCGGCACCTCCACCAGCGGCGAGAGTTCGTCGATGTAGCCGGGGTTGTCCTCGAAGGTGTAGCGCTGCACGAGGCCGAAGTCGCGGCCTTCGGTGGAGGCGATGTAAATCTCGGCCGTGTCGCTTCCGTCCACCGACGGGCCGAAGTCGTGCTCGATGGCTTGCTGCGATGTCTCGTGGTTCCACCAGCGCGCCACATGCGGCTCACTGAGCCAGCGCGACAGCATCGCGAAGTCGGCACGCGAGAGCCGGCGCAGCGTGATCGGTGCGTCGGCCCTGAACATGCCTTCAGTTCTTCATGCTGTGGACCAGGGAGGCCAGCGCCGACGATATGAAGATCGCCACGATGAAGCGCAGCCAGCCCGACTTGCGCTGCACGAAGTTGCCGATGGCGACGCCGCCCGTCATCAGCCAGATCAGCGGACTGGTTCCCGAGAGGAAGACGCTGACGACGTACAGGGCCTGCAGCATCATGCTGGCGACCCAGCCGATCTGAGAGAGGGCGCCCGGTGCTTGCTTTGCAGCCGGCGCGGCAGCGGGCTGTGCCGTGGCGGGCGCGCGCGCCGGCGCCGGGCTGGCCGCGACCGGTTGCGGGCGTGCCGCTTCCCGCTGCGCCTTCTTCTCTTCCGCTATCTGCTCGGCGGTTTTCTCCAGCACCGGTGCAGCCGCTTCCGCCGGCTGCCACCACGCCGGCCATGGCGCCTTGCCCGCAGCGGACTGCTTGCGGAACTCGTCCGCACCAAGCTTGCGCGCCGATGCCTGCGTCTTCGGTGCAGCACCGCCTTCGTGCTTCGCCGCCAGCGCGCGAACGCGCTGCAGATACGGCTCGCCACGCGCCGCATCGGTCATCGCGATGAAGTTGGCATAGCCGCGCAGCGCGCCGATCACGTCGTTGTTGCCGTTCCATTGCAGGCCCTGCGGGCCGTTGCGCTCGGCCTGGTGCAGCACGGCGCGGAAGCGCCGCAGCGTGTCGCGGTCGACCGAGAGCTTGTCGTTGACGACGATGCCCGTCACATGCTGCTGGCGGTGCTTTCGCATCACCTGCTGCTTGTCGGGGTGCAGCGTGAGGCCCTCGCTGGCCACGATCTGCTTTGCGCGCCACAGCAGCTTGGCGGTGTCGCGGCTGTGCTCGGGGCCTGCCGAGAACGTCAGGTCGTCGGCGTAGCGCGTGTAGCGAAAGCCCAGCTTCGCCGCACTCGCCGACAGACGGGCGTCGAGTCGGCGGCACAGCAGGTTGGTGATCATCGGGCTGGTGGGCGCGCCCTGCGGCAGCACGCGGTCACCGCGCGCGACGAAATAGCGGTTGCCGTCGAGCTGCACTTCGTCGGTCGGCGCCTCGGTGCACACCAGTGCCAGCAGGCTCGCCACCTGCGACGAGTAGCCGAGCTGGCGGAACACGCCGCGCACGCGGCGCATGCCGATGGAGGGGAAGAAGTCCTTCAGGTCGAGGTTGATGACCACGTCGCGGCCCACGTGCGGTGCGGCGTTGGTGAGGATCGAGCGGCCCGGCATGAAGCCGTGCGCGGCCTCGTGCACCGGCATCTTCGCGAGGATGTTGTCGAGCACCCAGTACTGCGCGCGCTTCAGCCGCGGCATGGGCGCGGAGATGTGGCGCTCGCCGCCGCTCTTCTTGAGCATGGTGAAGCGCTGGTAGTGGCTCACGCTCGACACCTCCCGATGCCATGCGAGAAAACGCAGCTCGCCCAGGCCGATGCCCATGGCCCGCGCGAGATCGCTCGCGTGGTCCAGCGCGGGCAGGGCGTTGCGGGCCAGCGCCTGGCTGTCGCTGTGCGCGTCGTTGAGGCCGCCGGAGACGCCGTCGCCCACGTAGAGCAGCTCGCGCTGGCGCCGCTCGTGCCATGCAACGGCGCGCGCGTGGCGGCCCTGTGCTGCGCGCTGGCGGGTTTCCTCGCGGCGCTCGCGGGCGCGGGCCATGCGCTCCTTGCGCATGATCTTCAGGGCCCGGTCGCGGTCCTCGATGCCGCGCAGTTCGCTGCCGAGCTTCGAGAGCGCCGTCTGCAGCTCGCCCTCTCGGCGGATCAACTGCTCCTCGACCGTCGGCTGCGCTGCGTCGCGCGGCCAGAAGCCCAGGCGCTGCATTTCCTCGAGGACGACTTCCTGCTTGGAACTCTTGCGGATGCGCTCGTACAGCTCCTCGCGGGTGAGCGCGGAGTCGGGAATGGAAGATGAAGAAGAGGAGGCGGGAGACTGCATGGTCATGGCGCTGCGCCACCGGCCGATGCACTGCTGGAAGAGAAAGGTTGCGAACGAAGCGGGAATCTCGTCGAAGAGCCTCGGGACTGGAGGGCTCCACTCGACGCCGGATGGCCATGGTGACGCCGATGAGCTTCGAGGAAGCCGCACTGTTGTCGCGTCACCATGGCCATCCGGCACAGTGAAGAGACGTCCAGTGACGCTTGGGAAGTGCTGTATGCGAGGGCGGCGATACGCCGACCGGATTGCAAGAGCCTTCCCGCTCCGTTCGCAAAAGCAGTGTATCAGCCGATGTGGGCGGTGGTCCTTTCCTGGTCTGTCGTTGTTGTTGTCGTCGTGTTCGCGGTGATCGAAGGCGCGGCCGACAGGCGCAGCGCGAGCATGTGCTCGCACGGCCCCTTGGTCATGCGGTGGCGCACGAAGTGGCTGCACTGGCATTCGCCCGAGGCGACGCGCTGGTCGGCGTCGAGCTGCAGGCTCATGAAGTACTCGCGCTGCCCGGACGCGCCCTTGCACTTGCCGCTGATGGAAACGCCGCCGTCGGCGCGCGCCTGCGTCTTCACGCCCGCGATGCGGCGCGCGCGCACCAGTTCGGCCGCGGCTTCCTCCTCGGGGCTGGCGTAGCGCAGCTTGTCCATGGGCAGCGGCTCGCGGCTGAGCTCGCGCAGCCGCCACACGCCGTGCGCGATGTCGTACACCACGCGCCCTGCCTGCACGTAGCCGCCGAGCGCGGCATCGACCGTGAGCGTCGAAAGACCCGTGGCCGCCGCCAGCTCGGCGGTGGTGGCGCGCCAGCGTTCGCCCAGCGCCGCGAACACGCGCAGCAGGCTGTCCTGGTCGACCGTCTGGCGCGGCTGCAGCAGTTCGAAGTGGCCGTTGCGCGACCAGTCGTTGGCGGTCCAGCCCGAGAGGCCGAGGGTGAATTCCATGTCGGGCATCTGCGCGACCCAGAAGCTGGGCATGCCCGTGCCCAGCAGGTGCACGGTGAAGCCCTGCGCCACCGGCACCAGCCGTTCGAGCTGCAGCAGGCGTCGCCGGCCCCACACGCGGATGTCGATGTCGGAAGTGGCGCTGTGCGTGGAGCGCGGGCACACCAGCTCGTGGCCCCAGGGCTCGAACACGATGCGCACCGGCTGCCCCGGCCGAAGCACGAAGCGCAGCGAACGCGGGCCCACGCGCTCCTTGCGGCGGCGCAGCACCAGGCAGATGTTGTGGATGTCCATCGGGTGCAGCTGCAGCCGGTGCGCGGGCAGCAGCATCGCGCTGTTCACCTGCAGGAAGCCGCGCACCCAGCTGTCGGGCACGTCGATCTTTGGCTCGTGGAAGGCCGGATCGTTGTCGCTCTGAACCTGGAAGCCGCCGGGGTCGATGGCCAGCCGCGTCGTCTTGTAGTCGCGGATCTTCTGGAACTCGTCGTACAGCGACTCCGAATAGTCGACGTTGGTGGTGCCGTACGCATGGTCGCTCACCCGGTCGAAGATGTCGTGGCTGCACGAGAACGTGCCGTAGCTCGACTCGTCCTGGCTGAAGCATTCGAAGAACACGCGGTCGGGGTGCACCGTGATGACCGGGTCGAGCACGAACCACGCCTCGCGGTTGACCTTGTAGAGGTGGTCGAAGTAGCGCTTCTGCGCGCTCATGAAGGGCTGCAGCACCGACTGCTTGCGCTTGCGCAGCTCGGCCAGCTCCTTGCTGATGGGCTCCATCTGCGCCTTAAGCTCGTCGCTGCGCGCCATGAACTGCGCGAGCAACTGGCCCTCTTGCCCGGCCAGCCATTCGAGGTACGCGCTCTTGTCGCGCGGCTTGAAGCGCAGGTCGCCCACCACCACGTCGTGCAGCGCCGACATGCCTTCGCGGAACGGCAGGTGGCGGTTGATGTCGGCGACGAAGTGCACCGGCGCGCGCAGCGTATCGGGCGCGAACTGCAGCGCGGTGCTGTTGGCCGTGTGCTGTGCGCCTGAATGGCCGAAGTAGCGGTACTGGAATCTCATGCCGCGGGCCCTCCGGTCAGGGCGGAGGAAGAGGGCGGAGGCGCGCGGCGCGGCGCGATGCTGCGCACCGGCGCGGTCTGCAAGGGGTTGTCCAGCCCGGGGAAGGCGGCCTGGATGCTGCGCAGCCCGGCCACGTATTGCGCGCGCTCGGTGATCGCGCCTGTCACGGCCTGCCGTGCGAACACGCGGGCGACGATGCGCGCGATGTCTTCCGAGTGCATCGCCTGCGCGGCCAGGAACTCCATGACGCGCGCCTTGGCCAGCCGGCCCCGGTTGGCCTGCGAGAGCACGCTGAGGAAGTAGGGCTCCAGCCGCGCGAGCACGTCGGCATTGCGGCTCGCGGCCGAGGCCAGCCAGTTGGTCACGAAGAGCTGCATGCCCGGCGAGGGATGCTGGCTCAGCTGCAGCATGTAGGTGGTGACGTCGGTCACGTCGAAATGCGTGGTGAGCAACTCGCGGCCCAGGCGCTGGGCGCCGGCGTCCTTGTGGTCGCACAGGCGCACGAGCAGCGCAGGCGTCCACAGGCTGGATTCGCCCTGGGCGCCGAACCACTGGCGCGCCCAGTCGCGCGCGTCGTCCCAGCGGCTGTCGAAGATGCGCAGCGCGTCGCCGAGTTCGGCGAGGGTGCGTTCCGGCCTGGCGGCCAGTTGTTCGGTGGCCCACTGGCGCGCGGCAGCGGTGTCGACAAGGCCGAAGCTCGCGGTCTGCAGCACGCTGAAGCTCGATGCATCCTGTTGCGGCAGCAGCCATGCGCCCAGGCGCTGCGCGCCCTTGCTGCGCGCTTCGAGCAGGCGCAGCGTCACGGCGGGCTCGCCGCGGCGCGTGTGCTCGGCCAGCGGGCCGCACAGCCATTGCAGCAGCGAATCGAACACGCCCTCGGCGGCTTCGGCGCGGAACAGCTCGTCGCGCAGCAGCGGCATCAGCGCGGCGGCGAAGGCCGGGTGCGCGGGCAGCAACTGCGCAAGGCGCGGTGCGACGGCGGCACGCACGACCGGCATCGGGCTGCTGCAGAAGGCGGCAAAGAGTTCGGGCTGGGTGACCAGCGACTCGTCGGGCAGCGATGTGAAGAGCCTCACGCCGGCGCCGCGCAGCCGCTCGTCGCCGGACTGCAGCAGCCGCGTGAGCACGCTCACCGGCAGGCCCTGCACCGAGGCCGGATGCAGCAGCAGCCACTCTGCGGCGGTGCGCACGACGTCGGGGCTCGCATGATCGAAGAGCGCCAGCAGCCTGTCGAGCGGCGCCTTGGCGGCAGCCGTGCGCAGCAGGCCCTGCAGCGCCCATTGCACGTTCTCGCAGATGGCGTCGAGCTGCGGCTGCGCGGCATCGCAGGCCGACAGCCACGAGAGCAGTTCGGAGGCGAGCACATCGAGCGTCGAAGGGTTCGGCGCGGCGGCCTGCAGCAGCAGGCGCGAGGCGCGGCGCACTTCGGCGTCGGCCGAGGTCAGCAGCATCAGCAGCAGGCCGACGTGCTGGCTGTAGAGGCCCGGGTCCTGCCCGATGTATTCGAGCGCGAGCGTGCGCGCCTCGGCCAGCGGGGAGCCCAGCAGCGCTGGCAGCCAGGGCAGGGGGGCATCGCCCGCCGCGATGCGCTGGCGCGCGATGCCGAGCGCGAAGCGCGCCGTGTCTTCCCAGGTGCTGGCCAGCAGGCGCCAGACGGTGGGCGCTTCGAGCGCTTCGCAGAAGGGCTTGTTGTCCTGCAGCGCGCGCGCGGCGAAGGCGTGCACGGCAGCGCAGCGGCCCTGCTGCATCAGCTGCAGCAGTGCCTGCGGATGGCGATCCCAGCGTTCGGGCCAGGCTTCGGTGCGGTTCAGGCGCTGCGCGGGCAGCGGCGTGCCGCGGCGCCACTGCAGGCCGCCGCGCTGTGCTTCCCATTCGGGGTCGTGGCGATGCAGCAGCTGCATCAGCACCAGCCAGCGGCTGTAGGGGCCGGTGTGCCAGCTGCGCGGCTCGGGCGTCCAGCGCGACTCGCGCTGCTGGCCGGCGGTGCCGGCTTCGGCGTCGTCGGCCGCGAGCAGCACGCCCATGGCGAGCCGCAGCCAGTCGGTTTCATCGGCCGCGCCGGCCAGGGCAAGCCTGCGCAGGTTGCGCCAGGTGCGGCGGCGCAGGTAGTCGCGCGTGCGCTGGCTGTAGGCGAGACGGCTGTCGGGCCGCACGACTTCCTTGGCGATCTCCACGTAGCGGCCGTTGACCTGCGCCCAGCGCCCGCCGGTGCGGTAGGCCGCGCGCTGCGTCTCGAGGCGCTGGTGCAGCACGCCGAGCAGGTCATAGTCGCCCGCGAACTCCGCGCCCTTGTACAGGCGCCGCCATGCGCGGAAGCTGCCGGCCGCGAGCTGCAGCGTCGGCGCGATCTGGAGCAGCGCGGCATGCGCGAGCCCGTCGGCGCGGCGGCCTTCGAGCAGCGACAGGTCGAAGAGCTGTTCGACCCAGACGGCGTACTTCAGTCCGTTCCAGAGCGCCGGGTCGGCCAGGTGTTGCTGGAGCAGCGGCATGGCCTGTGCGGCAGGTACTTCGCCCATCGCGGCCCAGGCGCGTCGCAGCGGGGCGGGCCAGTCGTCAATGATGCGCGCCGCCTCGGCTGCGCGCTGCTCCTCGGGCCAGAGTGCGAGCGCTGCCCATCGCGCGGCGCGCGTGACCACCGGCGTGCGTCCGCGCTTCGACAGCTCGCGCATCGCCTCGAAGGCGCCGGCGTCGCCGCATCGGCCGACGGCCCAGGCGATGCAGTAGTCGAGCATCGGCTCGCCGGTCTCGATGTGATCGATGAGCTGCGGCACGGCGGCAGCGAGCCGGCGTTCGCCGATGCGCCACACAACTCGGGTGCGGCGCACCGGGGGCAGCAGCCGCCATGCGTCGGGGCGGATGGCTGCCAGCAGCACGGCGTCGCCGGGGTGCGCGACGGCGGCAGCGGTGGGCGGGGTTGCCGCCGGAGCCGGTGCGGCGGAGCCTTCGGGCACATAGCCCTGCGCGATCTGCGCGGCAACGGCATGCTCGAATGCTGTGCTGGCTGCCTCGAAGGGCAGCGGCGACGGGGTGAAGACCGTTTCCTTCCATTGCAGCCCGTCGCGGCTGGTGCTCACGTGCACCACATGGCCGGGAGCTTCCGGCAGGGCGAACAGTTCCACTGTGCTGAAGCCGGCGGCGCCTGCCACGCCGGGCTTCGTGCGGATCAATTTCTCTGAGCGAATGCGCTTCACGCGGAGGCCTCCCCTGCCTTCGGTTGGTGCTTGTGCTGCTTTCTTGTGTCGCCGCGCATCTTAGCGGGCGTTTGCGGAGTTCACGGCGATCACTTCGCTCTTGCCTGTGTAGCATGCGCGCTCCGGCAACCACGCAGCGATTCTCCAGATGTCGAACACCGCGCAGACTCCGCAGTCGAGCTTTCTCTACTTCACGGGCGCAGGCTCGGACAAGGTCTACCAGGTGCACCTGCGTCCCAAGGACGACGGATGGGTGGTCGACTACGGCAACGGCCGGCGCGGCGGCACGCTTTCCACCGGCACCAAGACCAGCAGTCCGGTCGCCTACGAGGCCGCGCTGAAGATCTACGACAAGGTCGTCAAGGAGAAGACTTCCAAGGGCTACACGACCGACCAGTCCGGCGCGCTCTACACCTCCACCGACCTCGCCGGCCGCGTGAGCGGCGAGCTGCCGCAGCTGCCCACGCTGATCATCGAGGAGCAGGCCGCGCGCTACTTCGACGACCCCGGCTGGGGCCTGCAGGAAAAGGCCGATGGAGAAAACCGCATCCTGCTGATCGAGGGCGAGACTGTGCGCGGCACCAACCGGCGCGGGCTGTTCGTCGACATTCCGCAGGCATGGGTCGCAGCGGCTGCAGCACAGCCTGGGCGCACCGTGATCGCGGGCGAGCACGTGGGCGATGCCTTCATGGCCTTCGACCTCCTGGAGTTGCACGGCGAGGACCTGCGCGGCGCGCCCTTCATCGAGCGATTCGGCCATCTGCGCACGGTCGCGCCGTCGATGCCGTGGATCAGCCTGCTCGAACTCGAGCTCACGGCCGAGGGCAAGCGCCGCCGTGCTGCCGAGCTGCTGGCCGCGCACGGCGAAGGCTATGTGCTCAAGTCGCTCGACGCACCCTTCGCCGCGGGCCGCAGCACCAGCAGCCTGAAGTTCAAGTTCAACCAGAGCGCGACCTGCGAAGTGATCCGTGTGAACGCCCAGCGCTCGGTGGCCGTGGGACTGCGCGACGATGGCGGCGAGATGGTCGATCTGGGCAACGTGACGGTGCCACCCAACGAGGCGCTGCCGGCCGTGGGCGCGCTGGTGGAGGTGCGCTATCTCTACCGCTATGCCGGTGGCAAGTTCGAGCAGCCGGTCTACAAGGGGCAGCGGCCGGACATGACGGCGGAAGACGCTGTGTTGTCGCAGGTCACGCGCATCAAGGACCGAAGCGCGGCGGCCGGCGACGACGACGCCTGACGCCGGCCATTCAGCCCAGCGCCGCGCGCAGCCTGGCAGCGAGCCGGTTGGCCTCGGCGGCGGTCGCGATGTTGGTGAAG
The DNA here is from genome assembly GCF_048302515.1 of Variovorax sp. 350MFTsu5.1. Taxonomy (NCBI): domain Bacteria; kingdom Pseudomonadati; phylum Pseudomonadota; class Betaproteobacteria; order Burkholderiales; family Comamonadaceae; genus Variovorax; species Variovorax sp. 350MFTsu5.1. The sequence goes on from NZ_CP157620.1 coordinate 2,808,891, forward strand.
CCCATCAGCAGCCCCTGCGCGCCGGGCCCCGAGACGCCGCGTGCCGACAGCGGCTGGCAGTTGAGCCCCGCCTGCTGCGCGCGGCGGGCCAGCGCGACGTCGTCTTCCTCGCGGCCGTCGAAGCGCGCGATGAGGTGCATGCCGCCGCTGCGCAGGTCGAGGTGCACTGCATCGCCAAAAGCCTTCTGCAGCGCGGCAACGAGCATCGCGCGGCGGCGCGCGTAGAGCAGGCGCATCTTCTTCAGGTGGCGCGGGAAGTGGCCCTCGCGCATGAAGTCGGCCACCACTGCCTGCGTGCTCTGCGGGCTGCCGTTCGACCATGTGCGCGCCGCTTCCTCGAAGCGCGGGCACAGCGATTCGGGAACGACGAGGTAGCCCAGCGCCAGCCCGGGGAAGAGCACCTTCGAGAAGCTGCCGGCGTACAGCACGCGGTCGTGGCCATCCAGGCTCTTGAGCGCGGGCAGCGGTGCGCCGGCGTAGCGGTACTCGCTGTCGTAGTCGTCCTCGACGATCCAGGCGTTCGCCTTCGAAGCCCATTCCAGCAGCTGGAGCCGCCGCGCGAGCGTCATCGACACGCCCAGCGGTGCCTGGTGTGAAGGCGTCACGACAGCCATCCGGGCTTCGGGCGCCTTGCGCAGGCCGCGCGCGACGACGAGGCCGTCTTCGTCCACGGGCACCGGCACCGTGCGATGGCCGGCGGCGCGCAACACCTCCTGCGTCGGCGGGAAGCCGGGGTCCTCGATCCACACGCGCTCGTCCTTCTTCAGCAGCGTGCGCGCGACGAGCGCGAGCGAGGCGCGGTAGCCGCCCGTCACCAGCACCTGCGAGGCATGGCACGAGACGCCGCGCGACACCTGCAGGTAGGCCGCGATGGCTTCGCGCAGCGGCGGGTAGCCGCCGGGGTCGCCGTAGAACATGTCGGCCGCGTTCACGGCCCGCGCGCGGCGGGCGGCGAGGCGCGACCACAGCTTGCGCGGAAACGCATCGAGCGCCGGGATGCCCAGCTGCATGAGCGGTGGCTCGCCCGGGTGCTTGAGCGCATCGGGCGCCGGCTTGTCGATGCCGCGGGGCGGCTCCCGCCTTGCCGGCCGATGCTGCGGCAGCGATGGCGACACCACCGTGCCTGCCTGTCCGCGAGAAGAGAAATAGCCTTCGCCGGTCAGCTGGTTATAGGCGGCCTCGATGGTGCCGCGCGCCACGCCGAGCTCGGCCGCGAGGCTGCGCGCCGAGGCGACGCGGTCGCCGGGGCGCAGCGTGCCTTGCTCGATGGCGCTGCGGTAGCGCTCGTAGATCTGCCGGAACAGCGGCGTCTTCCTGGCCCGGTCGATTCCCGGTACGTCCTTCGGTGCTTGGGGCTGGGTCATCATGGCCTGGTCGTTTTGGCGATTCTTGGCTCTTTTGGATGGGGCATCGTAGACCTAAGCTCGTCCTCATGGACAGCCTGGAAGGAAGAATGCAATGAGCGAGAAGGTATTTCTGGCGGGAGCGACCGGCGCGGTGGGCGTCGCGCTGGTGCCGATGCTGATCGAGGCGGGCTACACCGTTCACGGCAGCACCCGGCGCGCGGACCGGGTGGGCGCATTGGAGGCGATGGGCGTGCACCCGGTCGTCGTCGACGTGTTCGACGCGGCGGCCCTGCGCGAGGCGCTGGTGCGCATCGCGCCCTGGGGCGTGATCCACCAGCTCACCGACCTGCCCAAGGACCTGGACCCGGCACGCATGGCCGATGCCGCCGTGCTCAATGCGCGAGTGCGCACCGAGGGCACGCGCAACCTCGTGGCCGCGGCGCAGGCGGCGGGCGCGAAGCGGCTGGTGGCGCAGAGCATCGCCTGGGCCTACGCGCCGGGGCCGAAGCCCTTCACCGAAGCGCAGCCGCTGGACATCGGGGCCGAAGGCGCGCGCCGCGTCAGCGTGGGCGGCGTGGCCGCCCTGGAGCAGAGCGTGATGGGCGCACATGGCATGACCGCCACGGTGCTGCGCTACGGCCAGCTGTACGGGCCGAACACTTCGACCGAGACATCCAAGGGCCCGAGCCCGCTGCATGTGGAAGCCGCCGCGCGAGCCGCCTTGCTGGCGCTGCAGCGCTCCATGGGCGGCATCTTCAACATCGCGGAGGACGGCAACGAAGTCAGCAGCGAGAAGGCGAAGCAGGCGCTGGGCTGGCGGGCCGAGGCGCGGTCGGGAGCCACGCCGTGAATGCGCTGCCGCTGTTGATGCGGCGCCGCGCGGGCATCGGCTTTGCCGCGCTGGCGTTCGTGGCGGCGGGCTGGGCCTTGCTGCCGCATGCGAGCAGGCAGTCGACGGCGCGGCTCATCGACGACATCTGCAGCACCGTGAGCCGCCCGATGTTCTCGTCGGCGCCCGCGCCCGAAGGCTCCGCCGCCGCCGCGCGGCCGCGCACCTCGGTGAAGGTGATCTCCTGCGAGGCGCTGCCCCATGTGCCCGGCAAGTCGGTGACCACCGCCATCGTCGACTTTCCGCCCATGGCCTATTCACCGGCGCACCGGCACCCAGGCTCGGTGACCGCGATCATTCTCGAAGGCACGGTGCGTTCGCAGCTCGCTGGCGGACCGGCGGGCGACTACAGGCCGGGAGAAACCTTCTTCGAGCCGCCCGGCACGCTGCACCTGTTCGCGGAGAACCCCGATCCGGTGAAGCACGCCAGGCTGGTGTCGGTGTTCGTGACCGAGGAGAACTGCGGCCCGCTGGTGCTGCCGCCCTGATCAGGCGGTCGCTTCGAAGGCCGCGTGATACGCGACTGTGCCCGATGGCATCGTGCCGTTCAGGAGCAGCGCCTGGAAATACTGCGGCGGTACGCCGGGGTAGACCAGCGCGGGCGTTGCCGCGAAGCCGAAGCGGCCGTAATAGGCCGGCTCGCCCAGTACCACGCAGCCGGCCGCGCCCAAATCGCGCAATGCAGCCAGCGCCTTGTTCACGAGCTGCGTGCCGATGCCTTGCCCTTGATGTTCGGGCGCAACCGAAACCGGCCCGAGCCCGTACCAGCCGGGCGAGTCGTCCGAGATGCGCACCGGCGATATGGCGACATGGCCGACGACTTGCCCGCCGGCATTCTCGGCAACGAGCGAGACGGAAAGCTGGCCGGCACCGCGCAACGCGTTGACGATGAATTGTTCGGTGCGGCTCGAATGCCCGGCATCGAGAAATGCCGCGGCCGTCACTACCTCGATGGCCGGCGCGTCCGTTGCCGCTTCGTTCCTGATCGTGATGTTCATCGTGGTCATGCGGGTGCTGGCTACCGCATCTTCTCGCCATCGCGCACCGATTCGACAGCGCCGTTGTAGAACCGGACGATGCCGAGGAAGTTGCCCTGGCCCCGGTGGTACACCCAGTCTTCCATCGGCACGCACTGCTGCGTCACCACCTGCTGCGCCGGGCCGCCCGGGTAGGGCGAGAGCACCCACGCCACCTGCGGCCGGGGCACGCAGACGAACTCCTTCGACATCGGCTCGCCGCATTTCTGCACCACCGAGAACTTGGAATCGCCCACGCCGGAAAGCGTGCCGCCGCAGCTCAGCGACTGGGCCGATGCGCCGCCGGCATGCATGAGGGCGGCAAGACAGAAGAGGGCGCTTGCGGCGAATGTGCGCATGGTGCGAATGGACTCCTTGTGCGGGCTGGGACCGTGGCCGGCTCCGATAGTTTCCCCGGGCTTCATCAGGACCTCGGCCCGCGCAGTCTGGCGACTCCGAAGCCCAGTGCGATGGCCGCGCAAAGAAAGACAAGCAGCGTCAGCCAGATCGAGCGCGTGAACGCATAGGTTCCCAGCGCCGCGCCCGATGACAGCGCGACAGCCAGCCATTCGAGCGCCGGGTCGATCCAGCTCCTGGGTTTGCTCTTGCGTTCCTCCGCCTGCCGGGCGTTTCCTTGTTTGCGAGGCGCTCGCTGCCTCGGGTCGGGAAAGATGGCTCTCACCGCCGGCGTGGGCCAGGGGCCGTCCGGCGAGGCGCCGATGCCCGCGAGCTGCCAGACCGGGTCGGTGTCATGGCGCGAGAGGTTGGACATGAGCGCGGCGAGCGCGCCGCTGTCGCTCAGCTTGTCGACGAGGGCCAATTCGGAGCGAAGCCACGGCTCGGCATCGGCGGCATCGGGCAGGCCTTCGGTCCGCAGCAGGATGTGGTCCGCGAAGCCTTGCGCGGTCCAGGCCTCGAAGCCTTCGTAGAGAGGCCTGTATCGCTCGCCGATGGCCGCGACGATGGCTTCGCGCCGCGCAGCGAGCCGCGACAGCGCCGTGGCCTTGTCGGTGACGAGATAGGGATAGGCGGCTTCGGGGCCGTAGTCCTGCAGGCACTCCTCGCGTTCGATGGCGCTGTCTTCGTCATCGATGTCGTAGGCCTCGACGAAGCGTGCGTGGCGGATGTCGCCTTCGCTGAAGAGCGCCCGCCAGAACAGCGGGAAGAAGGCGTTGGCCTCCAGTTCCCCGCCGTGGCCGAAGAAGCCGCGCCACTCGTTGCGGCTGCCTTCGGGCATGCGTGGCAGCTTCGAGCTGGAAAGGTAGACGGGGTGGGACATCTTTTTCTTCTTCGCTCCAGGATGGCCCCGGGAGGGGGCGGGCGCCATCTTACGGGCGGGTGCGCGGATTACGCCCTTGTAATCCGCGCGAAAGGCGCTGGCCGGATGGGCTTTCCAGAATTCGATGCGTCGGTCTGACTTCTTTCTTATTCATTCGCCAATCGTCCATCGCGTCCATCGCCACTTCAAGGAGCATCGAATCATGAAACACGCATTCCTCGCCACCTCCGCCTTCGCAACGCTGCTGGCTTTGTCTGCCACCGGCGCGTCGGCCTCGGGCTCGCACAGCGACGCCATCGGCAAACCCGGCGTGGCCGCCAAGGCGACCCGCACGGTCGAGGTCGACATGACGGACAGCATGCGCTTCACGCCCGCCGACATCACGGTCAAGAAAGGCGAGACCGTGCGCTTCGTCGTGAAGAACTCGGGCAAGCTGAAGCACGAGCTGGTGCTCGGCACCGCGCAGGAACTGAAGTCGCACTACGCCGCGATGATGAAGAACCCCGAGATGGAGCACGCCGAGCCGAACATGGTGACGCTGGCGCCGGGCAAGACGGGCGAAGTCGTCTGGCAGTTCACGAAGGCAGGGAAGGTCGATTTCGGCTGCCTGCAGCCGGGGCACTACGACGCGGGCATGAAGGGTGTGGTGAACGTGGCGCAAGCCGGCCAGTAGTTGGCGGGATAGGGGAATTGGGCGCGTGGCCGGCGGAACTGGATAGGCTCCTTCGCATGAGTCTGCCCACATCGGCCCTTCCTGATCCCCGTCTCCTTCTTCCCGCATTGCCAGTCGGTATGGAGTGGCTCTGCGTGAATCATGGAGAGTCGGGCGACAGCGTCTATCGCCGCAGCGATGCCTCGGTGTTCGCCAAGGTCTCCGTCGGCGGTGTGGAGTCGCTGGCCGGGGAGCGGCTTCGCACCGAGTGGCTCGCGCCTTTCGATCTCGGGTCCGCGAAAGTGCTCGACTGGCATGCGTCGCACGAGGGCGCTTGCCTCGTCATGAGCGCGGTGCCGGGCATACCGGCCAGCGAGCTGCCGGCCGACAAGCTGCTGCGGGCGTGGCCCTCCATGGCGCGGCGGCTCAGGCTGCTGCACGAAGTTCCCGTAGCGGATTGCCCCTTCGCGCGCCCCCTCTCGGCGATGTTCGATCGCGCTGTCGACGTGGTCGGGCGCAATGCGGTCAACAAGGAGTTCCTGGATCCGGACCAGCAGGACATTCCGCCGCCGCAACTTCTGGAAGTCGTGCGCATGCAGATGCCGCAGCGCCTTGCGCAGGAGGCGCGCGATCGTGTCGTGTGCCACGGCGATGCATGCATGCCGAACTTCATGGTCGATCCGCGGACGCTGCGCTGCACGGGGCTCATCGACCTCGGCCGGCTCGGCACCGCCGACCGGTATGTGGATCTCTCGCTCTTTCTTGCGAACGCCCGCGACAGCTGGCGCGGACCCGACGACGAACTTGCCGCGCGCAGGAGCCTGTTCGACACCCTGGAGATCGGCGAGCCCGACGACGCGCGCCTCGACTTCTATCTGCGCCTGGACCCATTGACCTGGGGCTGATGAAACGCGCCTTCGGGTGCGGCGATTGTTTCCACCGCATGAACACCGCGGTTCTTTTTGCTTCGGGTTTTTACCTATCTGCAGGCTCACAATTCATCTCACAGACCAGCCCACGACAAACGAGCAAGCCAGTCTGGATGAACAGGCCCCGAGCGAGGTGGCTGCCCCCGAGAGGGACGGCGCCCCACCCAAGACCGGTTCGAAACCATCCCGTATGCAAAGAACTGAATTGAAGGAATCCAAATGACCGCCTCGAAGCTCCTCTCCGCCATCTCCCTCGCCCTGCTGGCCGCTGCCGGTGCCGCCCATGCCGAAAGCTATGACGGCGTGCATCAGCTGACCTCGGCCGCGAGCCGTGCCGACGTTGCCAGCCAGGCTGTGGTCGCCGCGCGCAGCGGCAACCCGTATGCAGACGGCGCCAACCAAGGTCCCGTGCAACTGATCGCGTCGACCACCAGCCGCGCCGCCGTCCGTGCCGAAGCAGTGGCCGCTGCCCACAGCGAGAACCCGTATGCCGAAGGCGTGACCTCGCGCGTCGCGCCGGTATTGGCCAGCGGCCTCGATCGCTCCACCGTGCGTGCCGCTGCCCGTGCGGCGGCCCGCGGTGACGCACTGCCGCTGTAATCGACCCCAGCGCTGGAAGAAGCGCAAAACAAAAAGCCGGGCCCTGCGAAAGCGGGGCCCGGCTTTTGATTGCTTTGCTGAAAGATGCGTGCTCGCGTGCAATGGTCAGTAGACGCGCTCTTCGATCGGGCCGACGCGATCGGGGTAGAAGGCCACGTAGTCCTTGAGCTGCGAGACCGAGTCGTACGGCGACTCGTAGGTCCACACCGCATTCACCGAACGCTCGCCGCCGGCCGGGATGCTGTAGTAGTTGCACTCGCCCTTGTACGGGCAGTAGGTTGCGTGAGAGGTGCGTTCCAGCAGCGACATCTTCACGTCCTTGCGAGGGAAGTAATGCACGGTGCCGAAATGGGCTTCACGCACTGTCAGCGCCTCGCGGGTATCGGCGACGATGCAGCCATCGACCGACACCACCACGCGCAGCGGGTTCGGTGTGATGGTGATGGGATGGTCGGGGCCGGGGGTCTTGATGGTGCGCTCTGCTGTAGCGAACATGGAAAGCTCCTTAGTCCTCAGGTCAGATCGGGTGACACAAGAATCGGGGGATGCGCATATTGCCGCGACCGGATGTCGATTTGAAGTCCCCCGAAAATCAGCCCATTCCCGACGTGGTTAAAGGCCGAATGCCCGTCAGAAGCGCTCTGCAAGCCTTTCGGCTTCATTTCGCGCCCGGGCCAGAGAGGCCGCGACAGCCTGCGGCGATGCGAGCGTCGGTGCCGCCGCTATCTCGGCAACGTCGTGGATTCCGAGGAAGCCGAGCCAGGCGCGCATATACGGTTTCTGGAAATCCTTATCGTGCGACGGCATGCCTACCGGATAGTCGCCCGCGCTCGAATAAACGAGGGCTGCACGCTTGCCGTGCAGCAGTCCGCTATAGCCTTCCTGGGGCGTCCAAAGCCAGTTCTCGCCGGGCAAGGTAACGATATCGATGTAGTGCTTCAGTATGTAAGGAATGCCGAAGTTCCACATCGGAAGGCTGAAGACGTATTTGTCCGCGGCATTGAAGGCGCGCGCGAACTGCACGGCGCTCTGCCAGCGGCGCCTCTGGTCCTCGGTGGCACTGGTGGAGCGCAGCACCGCGAACTTGGCTTCGATCGTCGTGGCGTCGAAGGCGGGCAGGTCCAGGTCCCAGAGGCGCAATGTCTCGACTTCCACCTCGGGATGCAGCGCCCGATGTTGCTGAAGGAAGTAACGCGCCGTATCCGCGGAGCGCGATCTCTCGCCGGAAGGTGATGCCTCGATGTGCAGGATGCGTGTAGTCACGATTGTGTTTCCTTTCCGCATCACCCATTGACCAGGCGCAGGCCCACGGTGCCGCCGATCACCATTGAGATGCATGCAAGCCGCGCGGCGGAGAGCGCTTCGCCGAAGAAGAGCACGCCCATGAGCACGACGCCCACCGAGCCGATGCCGGTCCAGATCGCGTAGGCCGGCCCCAGCGGCAGGTAGCGCAGCGCCCGTGCCAGCAGGTAGATGCTGAGCAGCGCGGTCAGCACGCCGACCACCGAGGGCACGAGCCGCGACCAGTCTTCCGATTGCTTGAGCGCGGCGGCCATCGCGATCTCGAGCAGGCCCGCTGCCAGCAGAAACATCCAACCCATGAAAAAACTCCTTCGTTGTCGTTGGTTGCTGAAAAGAGGAACCGGATAATTCCGGCCCGGGCACCGAGCTACAAGTACGCACCTTCTGGTAACCTGGGAAATTCAAAGATGCCGTCGAAGAAGAACCTGGATGTGGCAGAGGCGGAGGCAGAAACCGAGGCAGCCTCCGCCGACGTGTGGAGCGCGGACTGCCCCTCGCGCCGCGTCCTGGAACTCATCGCCAACAAGTGGGCGCTGCTGCTGATTCCGCTGCTGCGCGGCAAGCCGCAGCGCAACAACGAACTGCTGCGCAAGGTGGGCGGCATCTCGCAGAAGATGCTCACGCAGACCCTGCGCGACCTGGAGCTCAACGGGCTGGTGCTGCGCGAGGACCACCAGACCGTGCCGCCGCACGTCGATTACAGGCTGAGCCCTCTGGGCCTGTCGCTGAGCAGGACGCTGATCGCGGTCGACCGATGGGCCGAGGCCAATCATGCGCAGATCGATGCCGCGCGGCAGGAGGCGAGAAAGTGAAGATGAAGAACCCGCTCCCCGCCCTTGCCGTCTTTCTGTTCGCCGCCGCTCTCTCGGCGGGCGCATGGGCGCAGCAGCAACAGGCATGGCCCTCGAAGCCGGTGCGCGTGATCGTGCCCGCGCCGGCCGGCAGCTCGCTCGACCTGATCGCCCGCACGCTCGCCGACCGCCTGCGCGTGACGTGGAAGCAGCCCGTGGTGATCGAGACCAAGGCCGGCGCCGGCGGCCTGATCGGCATGGACACCGTGGCCAAGGCGCCGCACGACGGCTACACGCTGGGCATCGGCTTCAACGGGCCGATCGCCTTCGGACCCTACATGTACGCCCGCATGCCCTATGCGCCGGCGCGCGATCTCATCCCGATCGTGCTCACCACCTCGCAGCCCAATGTGCTCGCGGTGCAGGCCGACAACCCCGCGAACACGCTGCCCGAGTTCGTCGAATGGGCGAAGAAGCGCGGCAACAGGTTCAGCTACGCGTCGGTGGGCGCGGGCAGTTCGTCGCACCTCACCATGGAGCTGTTTCGCAGCGCGACGCACATCGAGGCGGTGCACGTGCCGTACTCTGGCTCGCCGCCGGCCGGTCTCTCGCTCGCGGCCGGCGACACGCAGGCGCTGTTCACGGTGGCGCCCGCGCTGCTGCCGCTGATCCAGGGGCAGCGCGTGAAGCTCATCGCCATCACGAGCGCGAAGCGCTCCGAGCTCATGAAAGACCTGCCGACCGTGGCCGAGTCGGGCTACCCCGGATTCGAATCGCTGGCCTGGAACGGCCTTTTCACCGCTGCCGGCACGCCGCCCGAAGTGGTGCAGCGCATCAACGCCGACGTCAATGCCGTGCTGCAGGAGCCCGCGGTGCGCGAACTTCTGGCCAACCAGGGGCTGGTGGCGGGCGGCGGTTCGCCCGAGGAGTTCAGGGCCTTCATCGATGCCGAGGGGCGCAAGTGGGGCGCGATCATCGCGAAGGTCGGCATCCGGCTCGACCAGTGAGCGGCAGGCGAGTCAGGGAAGCCGAAGGTTGATGAGCGACACTCCTGCCCCATACAGCAAGCCCCTTCGAGGAGAGAAGAACATGGAACAGCAGCAACCCGCGACGCAATTCCCGCGCGACATTTACACAGAGCCGGAACCCGATCCGAACACGCTCGCCAACCTGGGCCCGCTCACCGCGCTGGCCGGCATCTGGACCGGCTCGGCCGGCCACGACGTGAGCCCGAAGGAGGACGGCCCCGAGGCCGAGGCCTACATCGAGCACGCGGAGTTCCAGCCCATCGATGCGCAGACCAACGGCCCGCAGATCTTCTACGGCCTGCGCTATCACCTGCGCATCGTCAAGCCCGACGACGTGGAGACCTTCCATGACCAGGTCGGCTACTGGCTCTGGGAGCCCTCCACCGGCGCGCTGATCCAGACGCTCACCATTCCGCGTGGCCTCACCGCCATGGCCACCGGCCGTGCGAAGGCCGATGACCGCAGCTTCAGGCTCGAAGCCGTGCGCGGCAGCGAGAACAACGGCATCGTGGACAACCCCTTTCTGCAGCATGCGTTCAAGACGCTGCGCTACGGCATCGAGGTGACGGTGCACGACGACGGCAGCTGGTCGTACGAGCTCGAAACGGTGCTCGAGGTGCTCGGCAAGCCCGAGCCCTTCAGCCACACCGACCGCAACACGATGCGCAAGATCGGCGAGCCCACGCCGAACCCGACCGCGCTCGCCGCGATGAAGGCGCAGGCGGAGGCCGCGGTGGAGTCGGTGGTGGAAGCCGCAGTGGAGGCGGTGGCGGCGACCGGGAAGGCAACGGACAAGGCGACAGGAACGGGCACCGAGGCTGGCACCGAACCAGCCTGAACCGTTTTCGATTTCTCCTGAGGCGGCGAGCAGCGCTCGCCCGCCTTCAGTCCAGCCGCAGCGACCCGAGCCGCTCCACGATGAGGTCGTGCAGCGTCTGCGCCGCCACCGACAGGCTGCCCTCGCGCCGCTGCACCAGGTAGAGCGTGCGTGTGAGCGAAGGCAGCGGCAGCGGCCGCGTCACCAGCGTTTCGCGCTGGAAGTGGAAGAGCGTGAGCGCGGGCACCACGCTGATGCCCAGGCCGGCTTCGATGAGCCCCATCACCGTGGCGAGGTGTTCCACCTCGAACACCGAGTTCAGCCGCTGCGGATGCAGCGCCGCGTCGAGCGCCTGGCGCACGCTGCTGTTGCGCGTCATCTGGATGAACGGGTGCGGCGCGATCTTCTTCAGCGTCAGGCGCGGTTCGTGCGCGAGCGGGTGGTCGGCGCGGCACACGAGATGGAAGCGGTCGGTGCACAGCCTGCTCGCGCGCAGGTCGCTGTCGGCCGTGCCGCCCGCGCCCGAGGCGGCGAGCGCGAAGTCGGCCTGGCCGCTGCGCACGAGCGCGATGCAGGCGTCCGACAGCGCATCGTCCAGGTCGACGCGGATGCCGGGCCACGCCTGCATGAACTCGGCGAAGACGGCGGGCAGCCAGCCGGCCGCGAGCGAGGGCAGGGCGGCCACGCGCACACGGCCCTTGCGGCGCTCCACGTGATCGGCAAGGTCGTCCATGGCGCTGCCCATGTCGTCGAGCAGCCGGCGAGCCGAGCTTTCGAACAGCCGGCCTTCGGGCGTGAGCTGCACGCTGCGCGTGTCGCGATCGAACAGGCGCGTGCCGACGGCGTCTTCGAGCGTGCGGATCAGCGCGCTGAAGGCGGGCTGCGAGAGATGGCTGCCCTGCGCCGCGCGCGTGAAGTTGCGGTGCTCGGCCAGCGCGAGAAAGGCGCGCAACTGGCGCGTGGAGAGGTCGGGCGTCTTTCGCATGTCTGTCCTGTCTCTGGTGCCGGTAGCTGGCTTCTTATTTGAAAAGCAGATCAATCGATCCGTATTTTCGATTTTACGGATGAGAACACGCTGCCTACAGTGCACGGCGATGAATCCCATAGACACGCCAACGCTGCTGATCGGCTGCGCCGCAGGCTTCTCGGGCGACCGCACCGACGCCGCCGGACCGGTGGTCGACACGCTGATCGCGCGGCTGGCCGCAGGGCCCGAAGGCCGGCGCGCCTTCCTGATCTTCGAGACGCTGGCCGAACGCACGCTCGCGCTGGCCCAGCTGCGCCGGCGCGACAACCCCGAGGCGGGCTACGAGCCGCTGCTCGACCCCATGCTGCGGCCCGTGCTGGCGCGCTGCCTGGCGCACGGCATCCGCATCGTGAGCAACTTCGGCGCAGCGAATCCGCGCGCCGCTGCCCGGCATATCGCACGCATGGCGCGCGAGTTGGGCGCGAGCGCGCCGCGCATCGCGGTGGTGGAGGGCGACGACCTGTCGGGGCCCGAGCATCGCGCGATGTTCCAGGAAGCTTTGGGCGCACGGATGGAAGGCCTGCGCGTGGTCAGCGCCAATGCGTACATCGGTGCCGAGCCCATCGCCGCCGCGCTCGACGCGGGCGCGCAGATCGTGGTGTGCGGCCGCGTGGCCGATCCGTCGCTCACGGTCGGCCCGGCCATGTCGCACTTCGGCTGGCGCGCCGACGACTGGAACAGGCTCGCCCGCGCGACCATGGCGGGCCATCTGCTCGAATGCGGCGCGCAGGTGTGCGGCGGCTACTTCGCCGATCCGGGCTACAAGGACGTGCCCGGCCTGGAGTCCGTCGGGTTCCCCATCGCCGAGATCGACGCCGAAGGCCGCTGCACCATCGGCAAGGCCGACGGCACCGGCGGCCTCGTGAGCGAGGCGACGGTGAAGGAGCAACTGCTCTACGAGGTGCACGACCCGGCCGCCTACCTGACCCCCGACGTGGTCGCCGACATCTCGGAGGCCGAGGTGCACGCGTTCGACGGCATCGAGCGAGTGGCGCTCTCGGGCGTGCGCGGCCATGCGCGGCCTGAGCGCTACAAGGTCAACGTGTGCCATGAAGGCGGCTGGCTGGCCGAGGGCGAGATCTCCTATGCCGGCCCGCGTGCCGAGGCCCGTGCGCGGCTCGCGGCGGAGGTGCTGAGAAAGCGCCTCGACGGCCTCTCGCTGCGCGTGGACCTCATCGGCGCGCTGAGCATCTTCGGCGACGACGCCGGCCGCGCGCTGGCGGACACGCCCGATGCCGGCCTGCGCGACGTGCGCCTGCGCGTCGCGGCCTCGCACACCGAGCGCGCGCAAGCCGAGCGGCTGGCGCGCGAGGTGATGGCGCTCTACACCTGCGGCCCGGCGGGCGGCGGCGGCGTGCGCACCGCGCTCACGCCGCGGCTCAATACGCTGTCGTGCCTGCTGCCGCGCGAGGCGATACCGGTGCGCTTCGAGCTGCTCTCGCAGGAGGAACTGGCATGACGAACACGGCAGACACCATCGAAGTGCCGCTGTACCGCGCCGCCCACGGCCGCACTGGCGACAAGGGCGACCGCTCCAACATCAGCGTCATCGCCTGGCATGCGCAGCTGTATCCCATGCTGGTCGAGCAACTCACGCCCGAGCGCGTGGCGGCGCAGTTCCACCACCGTTCGCCCTCACAGGTGCAGCGCTTCCTGCTGCCGAAGCTCGGTGCGATGAATTTCGTGCTCGACGCGGTGCTCGATGGCGGCGTCAACGACGCGTTGAACCTCGATGCGCACGGCAAGGCGCTTTCCTTCCTGCTGCTCGACATGCCGGTGCGCGTGCCGCGCGAATTCGAGCCGCTGCTGGCGGGGCCGTAGCAAAGACCTTCCCCTTTCTTTTTTCATCTGACCCATACGGAGACAAAACAATGAAGCTGTTCCCCCTCGCCGCGCTGACGGCCGCCATGGTGGTGGCATCGCTGCCTGGCCACGCACAGACTTTCCCCGAGAAGCCCATCACTTTCGTCGTGCCCTTCGCGGCGGGCACCGCCACCGACCAGATCGCGCGCGCGCTCGGCACGCAGATCACCGCCGAAACGAAGCAGGCCGTGGTCATCGACAACAAGGCGGGCGCCAGCGGCTTCATCGCCTCGCAGAGCGTGGCGAAGGCGCCGGCCGACGGCTACACGGTGCTCATCACCACCAACACCACGCACGCCGCCAACGAGCACCTGTTCAAGAAGCTGCCCTATGACCCGGTGAAGGATTTCGCGCCTGTCGCCGCGCTCGGCAAGGGCGGCCAGATCATGGTGGTGAACCCCAGCTTCCCCGCGAAGAGCGTGGCCGAGTTCATCGCGCTCGCCAAGAAGGAGCCGGGCAAGTACAGCTTCGGCAGCGGCAGTTCATCGAGCCGCATGGCGGGCGAGCTGCTGCAGCAGATGGCCGACATCAGGCTGCTGCATGTGCCTTACAAGAGCAACACGCTCGCCGTGACCGACCTGCTGGGCGGGCAGATCAACATGATGATCACCGACACCGCCACCGGCCTGCCGCAGGTCAAGGCCGGCAAGCTGCGCGCGCTGGGCTTCTCCAGCTCCACGCGCTCGGCGCTCGCGCCCGACGTGCCCACCATCGCCGAGGCGGGAGTGAAGGGCTACGAGATGGGCTACTGGTTCGCCGCCTACGCGCCCGCGAAGACGCCGCCGGCCGTGGTCAAGCGGCTCAACGAGCTGCTGGTGAAGGCCGCGAAGAGCGAAGCCGCGAAGACCGCGTTCTACGAGCCGACCGGCACGGAGGTGTTCACCAGCTCGCCCGAGGAACTGGCGAAGTTCCAGGCCGGCGAGTCGCAGAAATGGGGCCGCATCGTGAAGGCGGCCGGCATCGAGGCCGAGTGATCTGACGGCCCGCACGCCGTAGCGGGGATCGGCGCCGCACGCAGACAAAGACCCACAACGAAGGAGACAAACCATGAAACGCTGGAGCCTCGGGGCTGCCACGGTGGCTTCGGCCGCCCTTTTTCTTCTGAGCGCCTGCGGCGGAAGCGGAGGAGGAGGGGGCGGCCTGCTGCTGCCGCCGTCCACCGGCACGCCGCCTGCCACCACGCCGCCCGCGGCCGCCACGGCGCCGAAATACAAGCTCGCCATCACCGCGACGGAAGACGTGGCGGGCACCTTCGGCAGCGTCGGTGCCTACGAGAAGATCACCGGCACCTTCACCGGCGAGGTCGACCCCAAGGACGCGCGCAACGCGATCATCCAGGACCTGCAGCTCGCGCCGCTCAATGCCAACGGCAAGGTCGAGTACACCTCCGACTTCGTGCTCTTCAAGCCCAAGGACATGAGCAAGGCCAGCGGCGTGCTGCGCTACGACGCGCCGAATCGCGGCAACATCGTGAACCTCGATCCGTACTTCGCCTCGCGCGGCTACGTGTTCCTCACGGCCGCATGGCAGGGCGACGTGCCGGCGGCAGCCGGCAAGCTCACGCTGAAGGTGCCCGTCGCGAAGAATGCCGACGGCAGCAGCATCACCGGCACCTACCGCGCCGAACTGCTGCCCACCGCGGCCACCAACGATTCGCTGCCGCTTCCGGGCGGTCCGTTCAACGCGGCGATGCAGGCCTACCCGACCGCCAGCCTGGACAACACGAAGCCCGGCTACGTGCTCACGCGCCGCATCAACGAAGGCGATGCGCGCCAGCTCATTCCCGCGAGCGACTGGAAGTTCGCCAAGTGCAGCGCCGCCACGCCATTCCCGGGCACGCCCGACGAGACGAACGTGTGCCTGAAGGACAAGTGGGACCCGGCCTACCTGTACGAGCTGGTCTACGTCGCGAAGGACCCGAAGGTCATGGGCCTGGGCCTCGCGGCGCTGCGCGACATGATCAGCTTCTTCCACCGCGACGCGAGCGACTCATCCGGCACGGCGAACCCGGTGGCCGCGGCGATCAAGAACACGATCGCCTCCGGCGTCTCGCAGTGCGGCAACTTCATGAAGACCTTCGTGCACCTGGGCTTCAACGAGGACCGCGCGGGCCGGAAGGTGTTCGACGGCGTGTTCGCGCAGATCGCGGCGCGGCAGACCAACATCAACATGCGCTTCTCGATCCCGGGCGGCGGCGGCGGCGTGCGTGCCGACCACACGGCCTTCGGGCAGGCCGGCACGCGCGGGCTCTCGAAGGACTACGTGGACGACGTGGCCCAGCGCCGTGGCGGCATCCTGTCGCGCTGCGAGGCCAGCGGCACCTGCCCGAAGCTCTTCATCGGCTTCAGCGGCACCGAGTTCTACGTGCTGCAGGGCTCGCCGCTGCTGACCGACGCCTGGGGCACCACCGACCTCGTGCAGCCCGCGAACGCCCGCGTCTACTACTACGCGAGCACGCACCATCTGCTGGGCCTGGCCTCGCTGCCGGGCTCGAGCGCCGGCGCGCTCTACGCGACCAACGGCAATGCCGGCGTGATCCCGGTGGTGCGCGCGCTGTACCAGAACCTGGAAGACTGGGTCGTCAAGGGCACGACGCCGCCCGACAGCCAGGTGCCGAAGATCGCCGACGCCACACTCGTGCGGCCGCAGCAGGTCAAGTTCCCGGCCATTCCTGGCGTGAGCTACACGGGCCTGGTCAACAACTACTCGCTGCTCGACTGGGGCCCCAGCTACCGCCCGCAGGACGAGAGCGGCATCGCAACCCAGGTGCCGCCGGCCTACCTGGGCCGCGACTACGCGATCCTGGTGCCGCAGGTGGACACCGACGGCAACGACCTCGCCGGCATCCGCAGCCTCGACGTGGCCGTGCCGCTGGGCACGA
The DNA here is from genome assembly GCF_048302515.1 of Variovorax sp. 350MFTsu5.1. Classification (NCBI taxonomy): domain Bacteria; kingdom Pseudomonadati; phylum Pseudomonadota; class Betaproteobacteria; order Burkholderiales; family Comamonadaceae; genus Variovorax; species Variovorax sp. 350MFTsu5.1. The sequence continues at coordinate 2,825,311 of NZ_CP157620.1, forward strand.
ACACCGGCTGGAACTACACGGGCGTGCCGGGCCGCATCGACCAGGCGGGCCTGTTCGGCTCGTACTTCCCGTTCGCCAAGACGGCCGCCCTGCGCGGCGCCGATCCGCGCCCCTCGCTGCAGGAGCGCTACACCGACCAGGCCGGCTACGTGGCCGCGGTGACGGCGGCCGCCAACGACCTGGTGGCGAAGCGCTTCATGCTGCGCGTGGATGCCGATGCGGCCATCGCGAACGCGGTGGCGAATCCGGTGCTGCCCTGAGGCTGGCTCAGCCGGCGGTGTGCGCCGCGAAGCCCGTCTTGCCCGGCGCGATGTGCTCGCGCAGGGTGAGCGCGGGGATCTCGTAGTCGCCGGCATTCTGGCGACGGAACGGAATCGGCTCGGCGGTGAAGAGCGTGTCGAGCCGCTCGCCCAGTTCCTGCGTGATGCGCGCATACGCGGCCTGGTCGACCTTGTGGGTACGGTGCACCACGTAGGGCGGCAGCACGTCGAAGCCGGGGTAGTAGAGGATGCCGTGGTGGATCGGGAAGAGCAGGTCGTCCATCGGCCCGTTGATGCCGCGCGGCGCGTAGTGCGAGGCCCAGCCGCCGGTGGTTACGACCAGCATGGCGCGCTTGCCGGCCATGACGCCTTCGCCGAAGCGGTCGCCCCAGTGGGTGTCGGAGTGCTCGCCGACGCCGTATGCGAAGCCGTAGGCGTAGATGCGCTCGATCCAGCCCTTGAGGATGGCGGGCATCGAGTACCACCAAAGCGGGAACTGCAGCACCACCGCGTCGGCCCAGAGCAGCTTTTCCTGCTCGGCGGTGATGTCGGCGGTCTGCGTGCCGGCCTGGAAGGCCTGCTGCGAATCGAGGGCGGGGTCGAAGCGCGCGGCGGTGTCGCGCGCGGGAAAGTCGTCGGCGTCGAGCGCGGGTTTCCAGCGCATGGCATAGAGGTCGGACACGCGCACCGTGTGGCCGGCGGCCGTGAGGCGGTCGACCATGAAGCGGTGCAGTGCGCCGTTGAGCGAGGCGCTTTCCGGATGGGCGAGTACGAGCAGGACGTTCATGATTTCTGGAAGGTTCGAGTGGAGATGCCCTCAGGTTAGGTGTCGTGGCGATATATTGGAAATGAATAGTCTGAATTCCAGGAATTGCCATGAACAATTTCAGCCGCCTCGACCTGAACCTGCTGGTCACGCTCGACACCCTGCTGGCCGAACGCAACGTCACCCGCGCGGCCGAGCGGCTGAACCTGTCGCAGCCCTCGGTGAGCGTGCAGCTCGCCAAGCTGCGGGAGGTATTCGGCGATCCGCTGCTGCTGCCCGCGCAGCGCGGCATGCGGCCCACCGCGCGGGCCGACGAACTGCGCGAGCCGCTGCGCGAAGCGCTGGAGGCGTTGGGCCGCGCGGTGGCGCCGACGCGGCCCTTCGAGCCGGCCGAGGCCAGCACCACCTGGCGCGTCGCCGCGGCCGACTATGCCGAGTCGGCCATCCTGCTGCCGTCGCTGGCCGGGCTGCGCGCCGCGGCGCCGAACACGCGGCTGGCGGTGGTGGAGGCCGTGCCTTCGCGCATGGCGCGGCAGCTGGAGAGCGGCGAGATCGACCTGTTCTTCCACACCAGCGTGGGCGCGCCGCCGGGCCTGCACGCGCGGGTGCTCTTCAACGAGCGCTATGTGCTCGTCGGTCGAGCCGGCCATCCGCGCCTGAAGCGCCGGCCGACGCTGGCCCAGTTCTGCGCGCTGGAGCACGTGGTGGTGTCGCTGGCCGGCGGAGGCTTCGCGGGGCCCACCGACGAGGCGCTGGCCGAGAGGGGCCTGGCGCGCCGCGTGGTGCTGTCGGTGCCGCACTTTCTCTTCATGATGTCGGCGGTGGCCGGCACCGACATGGTCGCGATGCTGCCCGAGCGGCTGGCGCGCAGCGCACCCGGGCTGAGCGTGGTCGAGGCGCCGCTGGAGGTGCCGGGCTACGAAATGGCGATGCTCTGGCACGAGCGCCGGCATCGCGATCCTGCGCACCGGTGGCTGCGCGAGCAGATCGCGTCGAGTCTCTGAGCCGTCAGGCCACGCCCAGGACCCTGCCGGCCCCGGCCGTGCGCTCCAGCGGGAGCCAGAGCACGAAGCGAGTTCCTGCGGCGCCGGCCTCCCAGCTCACGGTGCCCCCGATTTCCTGCGCGCGACGCTGCTGGTTGCGCAGGCCGCGGCCGCCGCGCCGCAGGGCTTCGCTCACGTCGAAGCCGCCGCCGTTGTCTTCGACGATCACGCACACGCCTTCGTCCACAACGGTGGTGCTCACGCAGATGGTGGTCGCGCGCGTGTGGCGCAGCACGTTGGCCACGCACTCCTGCACGATGCGCAGGATGTGCAGCGCGCCATCCGGGTCCAGCCAGTCGAGGGCGGGCACGGGCTGCACTTCCCACTGGAGCGTGATGCCGGCGCTCTCGATGCGCGGCGCGAGGCGGAAACGCATGGTCGCCAGCAGCAGCAGCAGGTCGGCGTCGACGCTTTCCATGGAGTCGATCACCAGCCGCAGGTCTTCCATGCAGCCCTTGAGCACGTGGGAGATCTCGGCCTCCGTCATGGCGCCGCGCTCCACCGAGCGGATCGCGCTGATCAGCGATGAGCCCAGCCCGTCGTGCATGTCCTGCATCAGGCGGCGGCGCTCGGCGCTGAGCATGTGCTGGTTCTCGCTCGCGCGAAGGCGCTGGTAGCTCTGCTCCAGTTCGGCCTCGCGCTCCTTCAGCCGCAGCGCCAGCCCCCGGTTGAGCCGGCCCACCTCGGCGAAGGCGCCGGTGTAGCGCTGGAACATGATGTACGAGAAGACGAAGAACAGGCTGATGATGGCGTAGGGCGACATGTACACGCTCTCCGGGCTCACCAGGTTGTTCTGCAGCAGCCCGTCGTAGGAAGTGAGCGCGAGCGCGAACACCGTCCAGACCGCCACCAGCCGCCCCTCGGTCTGCTGTGTGCCCAGCGACTTGCGCAGGTTGACGGTGAAGATCAGCACCGCCACGGGCAGTACCGCCAGGTTGAGCAGCGGCGTGAACAGGTACAGGCTGACGATCTTCGACGACAGGTGCGGCACCGTCGAGACGCTGCAGGCCACGGCCAGCGTGACCGCGATGCGGGTGAGCCACACCGAGGGCTGCTGGTGCAGGCGCTGCAGGAAGAGGTGGATGAGGATCACCAGCCAGAGCAGGCTGGAGACGGTCATCCATTCGAACCATTCGTCCGAGATCGGTATGTAGCTGCCGCCCGCGTAGTAGTGCAGCGTCCTGAAGAAGGCGAGCGCCGAGATGGCGAAGAACAGCAGGTAGAGCAGCTCGCGCCGACGGCCTACCCAGACCGCGAAAGCGAAGGCGCCGACCGCGAGGAAGGCGGCGCTGCCCATGAAAGGCAACTGCACCTGCAGCAGCTGGCGGATCTGGTAGCGCCAGCTCAGCGACTCTTCGCTGCCCACCCAGACGGTGGAGAAGCCGCTGCCGCTGTTGCGCAGGCGGTCGATGCGGATCAGCACGGTCTTCGGCGGCGGCGTGTCGGCGGTCGGGTTCAGCGGCAGCAGCAGCGGATGGTTGTAGCCGTTGTGGATGGGGCTGCCATGCGACTGGTAGAGCAGGGTGCCGTCGCCGTACACCGCGATGTGGCCCAGTGTCTTCCAGCGCGGGAGATAGAGCAGCTGAGGCTCGCGCACCGAAGCCCTTCCGGACAGGTCGATGCGGTACCAGTCGGTCACGGTGCGTGCGCCGCTGCCTTCGTCGGGCACCAGCTCGCGTCCCACCGTGTGCGGGAGGCTGACCTTCCTCCAGCCCTTTTCGGGCAGCGCCGCTTCCTGCGCGTCGCGCGGAGGCGCGGTGTAGCCGCGGCCCGGCACGGAAAGCAACTCGGCCCGGGTGATGTGGAGGGCCTCGCCGTCCTGGGGCGACTGCCGTGCTGCCGTCTCGGCGGCTTGTGCGCTAGACAGGAGTACCGGCACGGCGGCCAGCAAAAGCTTTGCGATCCGCCTGCCGATTCGCCAACAGCTCTTGCTGCCAAGCCTCATAGATCGCTCTGCCTTGGAAGTCGCTTCTTTGTGATTTGCACCGGCCCGAAATCGCTGCGTTGCGGCTTCGGGCCGTGGAGCCCGGATCCCGCCCTCGCGAGACGGGCGCGATTATGTTCCCCGTCGAATACGCGCGCGATTACGACCTCTAACACGGCCGCGACCCGGGGCGGGCCGCGAGCCGGGGCCGTGCACAACGGGTGCCCGGCGGGGTGTCCGACGGGTGGTGCGCGGCATAGGCCGTCCGTCGAATGCACAGCGACGGCGGCATTGCCTAGCATGGAAAGGACGCCGCTTTCCGCCTCCATTCATCTTCCAGGCCCGCCGATGAAACAGTCCGCCTTCATGGTTCTCGTTGCCCGCCTGGCCGCACGCGCGCTGCTGATCTCGGCTTCCGCAGGCTCCTTCGCCGCCGAGCCGGCCAAGGACAACCCCCTCGTCGGCCGCTACGAAGGCTCGGTGCTCGACGGGTACAAGGCCGCCGCCTACGACGAGGTCGGCCTGATCAAGGAGCCGTTCCAGAACTGGGGCGGCGGCAAGCCCGACCTGCTCAAGGTGGAGGGCAAGGTCACGCTCTATCTATACAGGCTGCCCAAGGAGCGCTCGCTGCTGGAAGTGCAGCGCAACTACGAGTCCAGCCTCAAGGCCAAGGGCTTCGAGATCGTGTTCAGCTGCGGCACCGCCAATGGCTCGTGCTACAAGCCGCGCGACGGCAGCGTGGACACCACCACGCCCTACGACTTCGCGCTGGCCTTCGACCAGCCCGAATGGCCGCGCCTGGGCAGCCGGGGCGACTATGCGCGCAACTATTTCGCAGTGAGCGGGCGCTATCTGCTCGCGCGGAAGACCGGCCCCTCGGGCACCGTCTACGCCAGCATCGCGCTGGCCGAGCACAACGCCGAGGTCGGCAACCATGCCTTCGTGCGCGTGGTGGAGAGCAAGCCGATGGAGGAGAACAAGATCGTGTTCCTCGACGCCACGGCCATGCAGAAGAGCCTGGCGGAGACGGGGCGTGTCAATCTCTACGGCATCCTGTTCGACCTCGACAAGGACGTGATCCGCCCCGAGTCGCAGCCCACCCTCGACGAGATGACCAAGCTGATGCGCAACAACCCGCCGCTGAAGCTCTCGGTGGTCGGCCACACCGACGCGCAGGGCGAGGCGAAGCACAACGACGATCTTTCGAAGCGCCGCGCGCTGGCGGTGATCTCGGTACTCGTGAAGGCCGGCGTCGATCCGCGCCGCTTCACCACCCGCGGCGCGGGCGCCTCGGAGCCGGTGGCGCCCAACGACAGCGAGGCGGGGCGGGCGAAGAACCGCCGGGTGGAACTGATCCGGCTCTGAGCCCGGCCACGGCGGCGTGCCTCAGATGATGGGCACGCTCGCTTCCTTCAGCACCCGCAGCACGAAGTGCGACTTGCTGTGGCGGATGCCCGGGATCTTGTAGAGCTTCTCTCGCAGCAGCCGCTCGTAGTCGCGCGTGTCGCGCACCGCGATGCGGATGTAGTAGTCGTAGTCGCCCGAGACCAGGTAGGCCTCCTGGATCTCCGGAATGGTGGCGAGCGTACGGCCGAAGTCGTAGAGCGTCTCGTCGGTGTGGCTCTCGAGCGTCACCTGCACGATCACCGAGTCGTGATAGCCCAGCTTGGCCGGGTCGACGTCCACCGTGTAGCGCTTGATGACGCCCGTGGCCTCCAGTTTCTTGATGCGTGTCCAGCAGCTGGTGGGCGAGAGGCCGACCTCGTTGCCGATCTCCTGCAGGGTCTTGCGCGAGTCGAGCAGGAGCACCCGCAGGATCGCCAGGTCGGTCTTGTCGAAAGATCCTTCGCTGTCGCTCGGTGTTTGCCGATTGGTTTTCATGAATCGAGCTTAAAGGGCCAAAAGAAAGATGCATATTCTGCGCCCGAAACGGAAGAATTGACGGCATGCGACTGCTCGACCTACCCCCCACGTCCTCCCCGTCCCTTCACCCCGACACGACGCCGGTTCGCATCCGCAACGGCGCCGAAGCACTGCTCGACACCCTGGTCGAGTGCGGCGTGGACACCATCTTCGGCTACCCCGGCGGGGCGGCGCTGCCGCTGTACGACGCGCTGCACGGCGAGCCCCGGCTGCGCCACGTGCTGGTGCGCCACGAGCAGGCGGCCGTGCACGCGGCCGAGGGCTATGCGCGCAGCACCGGCCGCGTGGGCGTGGTGCTGGTCACCTCGGGGCCGGGCGTGGGCAACACCATCACCGGGCTGCTGGACGCGATGAGCGATTCGGTGCCGGTGCTGTGCATCAGCGGGCAGGTCGCCACCGCCGTCATCGGTACGCAGGCGTTCCAGGAAAGCGATGCGCTGGGCATGTCGCGCCCGGTGACGAAGTGGAACCGCCAGGTCCGTGCCGCCGACGACGTGCCCGCGCTGGTGCGCCGCGCGCTGGAGATCGCTTCCACCGGCCGCCCCGGACCCGTGCTGCTGGACGTGCCGAAGGACATCCAGCTCCAACGCCTGGGCCGTGCCCCCGAGCCCGCCCCGCTGCGCGCCCTGCGCACCAGCCGTACCGCCTTGCCGCCGAAGGCCATGGTGCAGCGCGCGGCCGACCTGCTTTCCACCGCGCGCCGACCCGTCATCTATGGCGGCGGCGGGCTGGTCAATTCGGGGCCGGCGGCCTGCGAGGCCTTCACGAAGCTGGTGAACCTGATGCATGCGCCGTGCACGCTCACGCTGATGGGGCTGGGCGCGTTCCCGGCGTCGGACCCGAAGTTCATCGGCATGCTGGGCATGCACGGCATGCTCGAAGCCAACCTCGCGATGCACGAGGCCGACCTGGTGGTGTGCGTCGGCGCGCGCTTCGACGACCGCGTGACCGGCAAGCTCGACGAGTTCTGCCCGCACGCCCGCAAGATCCACATCGACATCGACCCCGGCAGCATCAACAAGGTGGTGCGCGTGGACGTGCCGATGGTGGGCGACTGCGCCGCGATCCTGGAAAGCCTGCTCGCGCTGCTGCCCGCCGAGGGCTTTGCGCCCGAGCGCCTGGCGCCGTGGTGGGAGCGCATCGAACGCTGGCGCGCCGTCGACTGCCTGGCCTTCGAGCCGAAGGCCGGCTCGATCCTGCCGCAGCAGCTGATGTCTTCGCTGCAGCGCGCCATCGCCGGGCTCGCCGGGCGCGACGCCATCGTGTCGACCGACGTGGGCCAGCACCAGATGTGGGCCGCGCAATACCTGCGCTTCGACAGCCCGCGCCGCTGGCTCACCTCGGGCGGTGTCGGCACCATGGGCTACGGGCTGCCCGCCGCCATCGGCGCGCAGATCGGCCACCCCGGCGCGCTGACCGTGTGCGTGAGCGGCGACGCCTCGGTGCTGATGAACATCCAGGAGCTTTCGACGGCGGTGCAGCACCGCGTGCCGGTGAAGCTGGTGCTGAGCAACAACGGCTACATGGGCATGGTGCGCCAGTGGCAGGAGCTGAACCACGGCAACCGCCTGAGCCACAGCTGGAACGAGGCGCTGCCCGACTTCGTGGCGCTGGCCAAGGCCTTCGGCTGGGGTGCGCGGCGGGTGAGCGACCCGGCGGAGCTGGAGGATGCTTTGGCCAAATGCCTCGCGAGCGAGGGCCCGTTCTTCCTCGACGTGCAGGTCGAAGCGCAGGAAAACTGCTTTCCGATGATGCCCTCGGGGCATGGGCACCACCGGGTGATGCTGGCGAAGGACCGGTGGTACGAGGAGGTCTGAAAGTCTTGTCCCCTCTCCCTCTGGGAGAGGGCCAGGGTGAGGGCGCTGTGCCATCGATGAGGCGCGGCCTTGGCGTCGAGGCCGATGCCTCACCCCAACCCCCTCCCCGAGGGGAGAGGGAGCAGTGCGCGTCAGACGCTCTGCAGCCGCACGTCGTTCGCCGGAATGGCGCTGAGTTCGGCCCAGTCCATCTCCTCCTCGAGCTGGTGGTAGGCGTCGTCCTCGATCTCGCCGGCGCGGCGCAGCGAGTCGAGCGCCTCCCGCTGCGCGCGGATGGCCACGGCGCGCAGCCGGTCGTGCGCGGTCTTGGCCTGCGGCTGGCGCTGGTCCTGCGCGAGGGCGCGCGCGGCGCGGTATTCGTCGCGCACGGCGTCGGCCTCGCGCCCGTCCTCGGCTTCGATGGCGGCGAGCGCCGCATCCATCATCGCGGTGCGGGCGAGCGAGAGTTCCCTGTCCAGCGAGTCGTCGGGCTCGATCTTCAGCGCGCGGATCAGCGGCCCGATGGTGAAGCCCTGGATCACCAGCGTGCCCAGCACCACCAAGAACGCGCTGAGCACGATGAGATCGCGCCCCGGAAAGTTCGCCGGCAGCGCGAAGGCGGTGGCCAGCGTGACCAGCCCGCGCATGCCCGACCAGCCGACCAGCAGGCTGATGCGCTTGGAGGGCAGCGCAACCTTGCGTCCGCGCGCGATCAGCCGCAGCTTGTACCGGCGCATCGCCGCGCCATAGATCAGCACCCACGCCACCCGCACCGCGATGACCAGCACCAGCACGAGGACCGCGAACTCCAGCGCATGCGCCAGCTGCGGCCCCGACAGGCGCGTGATGATGCCGCGCGCCTGCAGTCCCATGAGGAAGAAGGCCAGCACGTTGAGCGTGAACACCACCGCGCCCCACACCGCGTAGGAATGCACGCGGTCGCGGGGTGCATGGCGCTTCGGCGCGAACTGGCCCAGCGTCATGCCGAAGGCCACCACCGAGATGATGGGCGACAGGTGCAGCCGCTCGGCCACGATCCACGCGCCGAAAGTCATCACGAACTGGAAGATGATGGCCGAGCGCGTGCCCGCGAAGAGCGGCGCGCCGAAATGGAGATTGAGCTTGGCGAAGGCGAAACCCACGAGCGCGCCGCCCGGCACCGCCACCAGCAGCATCGGCAGCGAGCTCGTCATCGGCACGTGAGCGGCGCCGGCTGCCGACACCGCCACGCCGAACACCAGCAGCGCCACCGCGTCGTTGAGCAGGCTCTCGCCGTTGATGAGCGACAGCGTGCGCCGCGGAATGCGGAACTGCTGCATCACCGCTGCCGCGGCCACCGCGTCGGGCGGCGCGACGATGGCGCCGAGCGTGATCGCCGCAGCCAGCGGCAGCCCCGCGAAAGCCCAACCGGCCCACGCGACCACGGCGGTGGTCAGCAGCACCGCCACCAGCACCAGCGAGACCAGCGACATCCAGTTGCGCCGCAGCTCGCGCGGCGAGGTGTCGAAGGCCGAGTCGAGCAGGGCGGGCGCGATGAAGAGCGCGAGCGCCAGGTGCGGATCGAGGTTCACGTGCGGCACCCAGGGCATGGCGCCCAGGCACACGCCGGCCAGCGCCAGCATCGACGGGTAGGGCAGTGCAAGACGCCGAGAGAGCTGCAGCAGCAGGCAGGCGGCGATCAGCATGACGAGCACGTTCTCGAAGACGTCCATCGGGGCCTCGGTCTTGGTGTTGTTTGCCCCGAATACTAAGAGGTCGGGTTGTCGCGCCCGGCAAAAGAGAAAGGGGCCCGCGCGGGCCCCTTCCTCGTCAACGTATCAGCGCATCAGGACTTGACGAACGCCAGCAGGTCGGCGTTGAACTTGTCCTTGTGCGTGTCGGTCAGGCCGTGCGGCGCGCCGGGGTAGACGATCAGCTTGTTGTTCTTCACCAGCTTGGCCGAGGCCAGGCCGGCGGCGCCGATCGGCACGATCTGGTCGTCGTCGCCGTGCACGATGAGCGTGGGCACGTCGAACTTCTTCAGGTCTTCGGTGAAGTCGGTTTCCGAGAAGGCCTTGATCGAGTCGTAGGTGTTCTTGTGGCCGCCCATCATGCCCTGTGCCCACCACGAGTCGATGAGGCCCTGCGACACCTTCGCGCCGGGGCGGTTGAAGCCGAAGAAGGGGCCCGAGGGCACGTCCTTGTAGAACTGCGAGCGGTTCGCCAGCTGCGCGGCGCGCAGGCCGTCGAACACTTCGATCGGCAGGCCGCCGGGGTTGGCGGCGGTCTTCAGCATCTGCGGCGGCACGGCGGAGATCAGGGCCGCCTTGGCCACGCGCTTCGTGCCGTGGCGGCCGATGTAGCGAGCCACCTCGCCGCCGCCGGTCGAGAAGCCGACCAGGATCGCGTTCTTCAGGTCCAGCGTCTCGATGACGGTGGCGAGGTCGTCGGCGTAGGTGTCCATGTCGTTGCCGTTCCACGGCTGGCTGGAGCGGCCGTGGCCGCGGCGGTCGTGCGCCACGGTGCGGAAGCCCTGCGATGCGAGGAAGAGCATCTGCGATTCCCAGCTGTCGGAGTTCAGCGGCCAGCCGTGGCTGAACACGACGGGCTGGCCGGTGCTGGGGCCCCAGTCCTTGTAATAGAGCTCGGTGCCGTCCTTGGTGACGATGATGTTCTTGCTCATGGTTTGCTTTCCTTTCGAAGAGGCGTTGGCCGCGCCCGATGCGGGCGCGGCGGCGGATGCGGCGGATGCCGCGCTGGAGAAGCCGGTGCCCACGAGGGCGCCGGCTGCGACGGAGGCTCCGCCCAGCAGCAGGCTGCGGCGGGTGGGAGCGGTGGAGTCGATGGTGTGGGTGCATTGTTCGGTCATGGTGCTTTCCTTTTGCTGGCAGGTCGAGTGGTGAAGTGGTGCGGCGCGGTAAATATCGTATGAATTAATATCGCATGCGATGTATTTGTCTTGAAAAAGCAGGAACGGCGAAGCTGCTGTGCATCACGCGTTCCTGTCGAGGCTTGTGCGCAGGCCCAGCAACTGGGTGCGCAGTTCGCCGATCTGTTCGGGGGAGAGCTCCATGGCCTGCGCCACGCAGCCCGGCAGCCCCTGTGCCTTGGCGCGCAATGCGCGCCCATCGGCCGTGAGCGACACGATGACCTGCCGCTCGTCCTTGGGCGAACGCACGCGCTGGATGAGTCCACGCGCTTCGAGCCGCTTGAGCAGGGGGGTGAGGGTGGTGGTTTCGAGCGCCAGGCGCGTGCAGATCTCGGAGACGTTGATCTCGTCCTTCTCCCACAGCACGAGCATGACGAGGTACTGCAGGTAAGTGAGATCGAGATCGCGCAGCAGGCCGCGGTACACCTTGTTGAGGCTCAGCATCGTCGAGTAGACGGCGAAGCAGAGCTGCTCGTCCAGCGCCAGCGCATTGCTCGCCGGGGCTTCGGTGGATGGGGCGGTGATGCGCTTGGCAGGCATGGCGCGAATATTAGATCGCATGCGATCTAATGGCAAGCAATATTTATCGGCCGGACGATTTCTCAGGCTGGCGACTTGCGCAGGCCTCCAGGAGGCACGCCGAACCGGTCCCTGAAGCTTCGGCTGAAATGGCTCGCGTCGCCGAAGCCGTTGCGATAGGCGATCTGGGCCACGCTCAAATGGTCGAGCCGCCTGTTCCGCAGATCGTCTTTCGCGCGCTCCAGGCGGCGCATGCGCAGGTACGCGCCATATTGCGTGCGCTGCGTCTCGAAGAGCCGATGCGTGAGCCGCCTCGAGATGCCGAGCTCCCTCGATACCGCATCGACCGAGAGTTCCGGATCGCCCAGGTGCGCCTCGATGAAGGCCACCAGCCGCTGCCAGCGGTCGCGCTCGCGGTGCTTGCCGTCGGCCGCGTCTTCGTCCACCGATTCGCAATAGGCCGCAGCCAGCAGCGAGACGAAGGACTGCTCGGAGAAGTACGCCAGTGCCGGCAACGCCTGCGCATTGCCCGGAAACACATGCCCCATGTGCACACGGGCCGCCTCGGCCAGGCGCGAATCCGCCCGCGAGATCGAAGGCACGAAGCGGTCGTGCAGATCGGCGTAGATGCCGAAGAACCGGTCCGATGGCACCCGCAGCACCACCAGCCTGCCGGGCGTGGTCAGTGTGCAGGCCGAAGGAAGCCGCGTGGTGCGGAAGGTGATGTCGCCCTTGCGGAAAGGCATGCAGCGCCCGCCCTGCTCGATGTTGCCTTCGCCCTCGACCGCGATCATCGCGAGCACATCGCCCGCGCCGCCGATGGAAGCCAGCGCCGTGTCATGGCGAACCGCCAGCGGCGTGGAGGCGAAGCTGATCGCCAGCCCGCCGCCCACGAGCCGGCAGGCCTCCAGGCTCATGCGCGGGTTGCTGTCCCGCACGCTGAGCTCGCCGGGGTACACCAGCGAGTCGAGCGCATTCGAGTAGCCCTGCACGTCGCCCATGTAGAACGGACGGAAGCATGGCGCGAAGCTCAGGTCGGAGGCTGCTGCTGTGTCGTGGTGCATGGCTGTGTTTCCTGCCGCCGATGCGCATGCTTCGTGCCAGGCAGCATCGGCAGGGGCAGTCTAGGCGGCCGACATCCGATCCGGGGCTGAGGCTTTCCACTAGTTGGCACGCCGGATCAATGCGCGTGCACCCACGCGCAAGAGCAAAGCGGGGGCTGCTTCATACATTGGCCGCACCCCCACGAATGCACACAGGAGCCAACGCGTGAGCGACGACACCCGCACCACAACCCATGAAAGCCCCGCGCCGTCCCTCGACGGCCTCAGCTACGGCAATTGGACCGAGGCCGAGAAGCTCGCGCTGAGCTGCCGCATCCTCGCGAAGGAAGGTCATTGCGAAACCCTGGCCGGCCAGATCACCGTGCGGCAGCCCGACGGCAGCTTCCTGACCACGCCGCTCGCACATGCCTTCAGCGAGATCCGCGCCGACTCGGTCATGCGCATCGACGACTCGCTGCGCGTTCTCGAAGGCCGCGGCGTGCCCAACCCGGCCGTGCGCTTCCACCTGTGGGTCTACAGGCGCAGGCCGGACGTGAACTGCGTGATCCACACGCATCCGCCATACGTCTCCGCACTGTCGATGACCGGCGAGCCGCTGCAGGTCGCGCACATGGACGCCACCCCGTTCTTCGACGACTGCGCCTTCCTGCCCGAATGGCCCGGCCTGCCGATTGCCGACGTAGAGGGCGAGATCATCTCCGCCGCGCTGGGCGGCAAGCGCTGCGTGCTGCTGGCCAACCACGGCTTCCTGGCCGCCACGCCGACCATCGAGGAGTCGCTGTACATGTCGGTGCTCATCGAGCGCGCGGCGCGCAACCAGCTGATCGCGCAGTCTGCCTACGGTCGCCTCAAGCTGGTGGACCCGGCGCTGGCCAGGGAGTCGCACGACTTCCTGCTGCAGCGGAGCATCGTCAACGCCAGCTTCGCGATGTTCGCGCGGCAGATCACCGGGGAGCGGCCATGAACAGCATCGCCACCCCGCTGCAAGGCACCGTGGAGAAGAAAAAGCACCAGAGCGTGTGGAAGATCGGCGCCGCCACCATGGTCGGCACGGCCATCGAGGCCTTCGACTTCCTCGCCTACGGCACCGCCGCGGCGCTGGTGTTCAACAAGCTCTTCTTTCCAAACTTCGACCCCACCGTCGGCACGTTGGCGGCCTTCGGCACCTTCGCGAGCGGCATGCTCGCCCGGCCGTTGGGCGGCATCATCTTCGGGCACTACGGCGACCGGCTGGGCCGCAAGTCGATGCTCACGCTGAGCCTGCTGATGATGGGCATCTGCACGGTGCTGATCGGCCTGCTGCCCACCTACGAGTCGATCGGGCTGTGGGCGGCGGTGCTGCTGGTGCTGCTGCGCATCGGGCAGGGCCTGTCGTTCGGCGGCGAGCTCGGCGGGGCGATGCTCATGGCCGTGGAGCACGCGCCGCCGCGCTGGCGCTCGCTGGTCGGCAGCATGCCGCAGATGGGCGCTCCCATCGGCGTGCTGCTGTCCTCGGGCGCCTTCGCGCTGGTGACGCAGCTGCCCGAGTCCAGCTTCCTGAGCTGGGGCTGGCGGCTGCCCTTCCTCGCGAGCGCGGTGCTGATCGTGCTGGGCGTCTTCATCCGCATGAAGGTGGACGAGTCGCCCGAGTTCATGCAGGTCAAGGTCCATCAGAAGACGGCGACGCTGCCGGCGCGCGAGGTGGTGGTGGCGCACCTCAGGCCCTTGCTGCTGACCATCGGCGGCAAGCTGGCCGAGGTCACGCTGATCTACACCGTGCTGGTGTTCTCGATCTCCTACGCGACCAGCCGGCTCGGCTTCTCGCGCTCCGATGCGCTGCACGCGCTGATCGCCGGTTCGGCGGCGATGGTCCTCACCATCCCGGCCAGCGGCTGGCTCGCGGACAAGGTGGGCGCGCGGCGGCTCTACGCGTTCGGCGGGCTGCTGCTGGCGCTCATGGCGGTGCCGCTCTTTCAGGCCATCGGCAGCGGCTCGCTCACGGCCTACACCGTGGCCATGGTGTTGGCGCTCTCGCTCAACTACCCGCTGATGTTCGCGCCGCAGTCCAGCCTCTATGCGGCGCAGTTCCCGGCCGAGCTGCGCTACTCGGGCATCTCCATCGGCATCCAGTTCGCGGCGGCCATCGGCGGCGGGCTGGCGCCGATCATCGCGGCGACGCTGGTGGCGAACTATTCGAGCATCGTGCCGGTGGGCGTCTACGTCGCGGTGCTGGGCGTGGTGGCTGCGGGGTCGGCCTGGCTGATGCGCCCTGTCGCGAACGAATGACCGGCCGCCCTCAGGAGTGCCCGTCCACCCGCATCTGGAACAGGAAGTAGGGCGGAATGCAGGCGCCTTGCCCCTCGGGCTTGCCGTCGGCCTGCGCGCAGATGTAGTCGTCTCGGCAGGCCTGCTGCGCCGAGCAGCTGCGCAGGTTGCCGGGGCGCGTGTGCTTCGCCAGGCATTCGCCGAAAGGCTTCTTCGCGGCGAGGCAGCTGTTGAAGTCGCTGAGGATCGCGATGCCGCCGCAGGTGCCGTTCGGGTCCCTGGGGTCGCAGGGGCCGGAGCACATGCCGCCCGGAAAGCCGACTGATGTCTTCTCGCACACCGAGGCCGCGCCTTCGCAGGCAACGGGCGGCAGCTTCTCGGCGCGATCGGTCCACGCGTTGGCCGACTGCGTGATGCGCGTGGGCTCGCAGCGCGCGCCGACCGTCGCGCGTCCGGCGGCGGCATCCGCTTCCATCGGCTCGGCCAGGGGCCGGAACGGATCGGGCCGCGGCGTGGAGAGCGCGGCCCGCACGTAGCTTTCGCGCCGCGCGAGCTCGTCCTGCACGTGCGGCGAGTGCGGCACCGCCAGCGCGTTGCCGGTGGTGAAGGTCCGCGAGGCGCCGCGCCGGTCGACACCCAGCAGGTGGAAGCCCGCGACCGCGCGGCTCTGGTGGCAGCCCATGCAGCTCAGGTCGTCGAGGCGGCGCAGCACCGCCTGCGGCGATTGAAGCGTGCGGCTGCCGGGTACGGCCTGCCATTCGCCGGGCGTGAAGATCTGCGCGAAGGGACGGTTGGCCTGCCGTTCGAGTCCGCGCGGCGCGACCGAAATGGCTTCGGTCGCGAGGAACCTGTCGGGAATCTGCAGCGTGGCCTCGTCCAGCGCGCGCAGATTGGCGGGTTGCCGAAGCCACTGCTGCAGTTCCTTGCGCAGCGGGGCATTGGCCTTGAGCCTGGCGACGTCGGGCGTGTTCTCCAGCGGCGCGACCTCGAAGCGCCTGGCGCCCGCGTTCCAGCGGAAGGCGCGCAGCATGTATTCGGCATGGCCGCCCAGGTCGGGCCGCACCGCCGAGGGCCAGCGCACGCTCTGCAGGTTGGTGGTGAGCTGCGCGATGCGCGCGTGCTCCAGCTGTTTCGGCGCGAGCGGGCCATCGGCCGAGGTCAACCAGCGGCCCAGCGCCTCGTCGGCCATCGTGGCCTGCGGCGGCTGCCATCGCTTCGCGACGGCGGCGCAGCTTCCGTCTGCATCGGGCGCGTCGCCGCGCAGTTCGACGTTGATCGTCATCGGCAGGCGCGACTGCATCGCCGCCGTTCGATAGGCCAGCCGGTACACCAGCCGCGTTTCGCCGCAGGCGCCGCTCTGGAAGGGCCGGCGGTCCATGCGGTTGGCGACGCCGACCAGCTCGAAGAAGGCATCGGGGCTCGCGAGCCAGCGCGCGTCGAACAGCCGGTGCGGATAGCGCGAGATGCCCACGCCCGCCTGCCTGTCGCGCCGCTGGATGCCGGAAAGGCTGGCGCCCAGCGGTTCGGTGATGGAGCGCCAGGCCGGAGTGCGCATCAGCGCCTCGTTGGCGGTGACGCCATCGGTGGACGGCGCCGATTCGCCGTTCATCCAGCGCGCGAAGCCGGCGCCGGATTTCTCGGCCGCCTGCAGCGCGGCGGGCGAGGTGACGAGCAGCACCGGCTCCGCCGCTTGCGCCATGGGCACAGCGGAAGCGAGCGTCAGTGCGAGGAGGGCGGCGGGCAGGTGATGTCGGATGAGCGGCACGCGGCCGATTGTGCCGCTGTGCCGCCCGTCATCACGCGAAGGCTCGACCCGCTTCGGGCATTGCCTGTGCCGTGTCCAGCGCATCCAGCGCCGCCAGCGGCCGCGGCGTGGCTGCGAGCAGCGCCTGCGTGTACGCATGGCGCGGATCGTCGAACACCGCGTCGCGTGGGCCTTGCTCCACGATGCGCCCGCGCTCCATCACGATCACGCGGTCGGCGATCTGCTCCACGGCCGCGAGGTCGTGGCTGATGAACAGGCATGCGAAGCCGTGGTGCTGCTGCAGGCTCTGGAACAGCTTGAGCACCTGCGCCTGGATCGTCATGTCGAGCGCCGACACCGGCTCGTCGGCCACCACGAAAGCGGGGCGCCGTACCAGCGCGCGGGCGATCGCCACGCGCTGGCGCTGGCCGCCCGAAAGCTCGTGCGGGTAGCGCGCGCCGAGGCCGTCGAGGCCGACCTCGTCCAGCGTTTCCTTCACGCGCCGCGTGCGGGCCGTCGCGTCGAGCTCGGGCAGGTGGCGCAGCGGCTCGGCCACGATCTCCTGCACGCGCATGCGCGGGTCCAGCGAGGAGAACGGGTCCTGGAACACGAGCTGGCAGGCCAGCCTGAAGCGATGCAGCGCGGCACGGCCGGCGCTGCGAACGTCCTCGCCGCGAAACAGGATCTGCCCGGCCTGCGAGGGCGCGAGCCGCAGGATGGCGCGGCCCAGCGTGGTCTTGCCCGAGCCGCTGCCGCCCACCAGCGCGACCATCTCGCCCGGATGGATGTCGAGGTCGAGCGAGTCGATCACGCGAACCGGCGCGTGGCGTTTGAAGAAGCCGGCGCGTGCGCCGGCGTAGCTCACGCACAGGCCGCGCACCTGTACCAGCGGCTGCCGCTGCTCGGCGGGTTCGGCCTTGGCCGCCTGCCGGCGCGGCAGCGCGTCGACCAGCTTGCGGGTGTAGGGCTGCCTCGGTGCCAGCAGGATGCCCGGCACCTCGCCGGTCTCGACCAGCCGGCCCTTCTCCAGCACGATGGCGCGCTGCGCATAGCGCCCCACCAGCCCGAGGTTGTGCGTGATCAGCAACACGGCCGTGCCGTTGTCGCGCGCCAGGCCCACCATCAGGTCGAGCACCTCGCGCTGGCTCAGCGTGTCCAGCGCGGTGGTCGGCTCGTCGGCGATCAGCAGGCGCGGCTTCAGCAGCATCACGCTGGCCAGCATGATGCGCTGGCGCATGCCGCCGGAGAACTCGTGCGGATAGGCGTGCATGCAGCGCTCTGGGTCGGCGATCTGCACGCGGCGCAGCATGTCGATGATGCGCGCGCGGATCTCTGCGGCCGGCAGCTGCGTGTGCATGCGCAGGCCCTCGGCCATCTGCTCGCCGATGCGGTGCACTGGGTTGAGCGAGACCATCGGCTCCTGGAACACCATGCCGATGCCCGGCCCGCGGATGGGGCGCATGGCCTTCGCGTCGCGCGCGGCGAGGTCTTCGCCGTCGAACACGATGCGCCCGCCGGTCTGCGAGATGCCCGGCGGCAGCAGCTGCAGGATGGCGCGCGCGGCCATGGTCTTGCCGCTGCCCGATTCACCCACCACAGCGAGGAATTCGCCGGCCTTCACGTCGAACGACAGGTCGTGCACCAGCGGCTGGGCGCCGTTGCGCAGCTCGATCCTCAGGTGCTCGACGGAAAGCACGGTCTGACTCGATTGAACGCTCATGACTTCTCCGTCCGCGGATCGAGCCGGTCGCGCAGCGATTCGCCCAGCAGGTTGATCCCCAGCAGCGTGAGCGCGATGCACAGCCCCGGCACCACGCACAGCCACACGGCCGAGGCCATGTAGGGCCGCGCACTCGCGAGCATGTTGCCCCAGGTCGGCGCGGGCGGCGGCACGCCCAGGCCCAGGAAGCTCAGCGCGCTTTCCGACAGCAGCACCCAGCCGAACATGCTGGTGGCCAGCACCGCCACCGGCGCCATGCAGTTGGGCAGCACGTGGCGCCACATGGTGTAGAGCTCGCCGTTGCCGATCATGCGCGAGGCCTCCACGTACTCGCGCTCGCGCAGCGACAGCACCGTGCCGCGCACCACGCGCACCACCGAAGGGGCATAGGCCATGCTCAGCGCCAGCACGATGCCCCACTTGTTGGCGCCGACGATCACCATCACGCCCAGCGCCAGCAGCAGGCCGGGAAAGGCCAGCAGCGTGTCGTTGAAGGCCATCAGCACGCGGTCTGTCCAGCCGCGCACGAAACCCGCGACCACGCCGACCACCAGCCCCATGGCGGTGGCCAGCGTCACGGTGAGCAGCGCCACCAGGCAGCTGGTGGCCGCGCCCTGCATCGCGCGGCTGGCCACGTCGCGGCCGAATTCGTCGGTGCCCAGCCAGTGCGCCATCGAGGGCGGCTGCAGCTTGGAGCGCAGGTCGATGCCCAGCGGGTTGTAGGGCGTCCACAGCGCGGCGACCACGGCGACGGCCAGCAGCACCGCGACCAGCGCGCCGCCGATGAGGGTATGGGTCTTGAACTTCGTCTTCACTGCACAGTGACCCGCGGGTCGAATAGGGGGTAGCACATGTCGACGATCAGGTTGATCACGACGTAGATGCAGGCGGTGAACAGCAGGCAGCCCTGCAGCACCGGGTAGTCGCGCGCGAAGATCGAGTCGATCATCAGGCGCCCCAGGCCCGGCAGGGTGAACACCGTCTCCAGCACCGCGATGCCGCTGAGCAGGTGCCCGAGGATCAGCCCGATCATGGTGAGGGTCGGGTTGAAGGCGTTGGGCAGCACATGGCGGCGCAGCACCTGCGACTCGGGCACGCCCTTGGCGCGCGCATGCGTCACGTATTCGAGCCGCAGGATCTCGATGGTGCTGGCGCGCGACATGCGCGTGAGCACGCCGGTCTCCACCAGCAGCAGCGTGGCGATCGGAAGAATCACGTAGAGCACGCCCTGCGAGAAGTTCTCCGACATCGGCACGTAGCCCACCACCGGCAGCCAGCCCAGGTACTGACCGAAGAACATCAGCAGCAGCAGGCCCAGCCAGAAGCTCGGCACCGAGAGCATCAGCGTCGCGGCGCCGATGATGGCGAGGTCGGTGGGCTTGTCCTTGCGCCAGGCGGCGACCAGGCCGGCGGGCACGGCGATCAGCGAGGCCAGCGCCACCGCGACGAGCACGATGACCGCGCTGACGTGAAAGCGCTCCCAGATCAACGGCAGCACCGGCAGGCCGTTGGTGGTCGATACGCCCAGGTCGCCGGCCAGCGCGTGCCTCAGCCACACGAGGTACTGCACGGGCAGGGGCTGGTCCAGCCCCATCTGGTGGCGCATGAGCGCCAGCTGCGCGGGGTCGGCGCCTTCGCCCAGCATGAGCAGCACCGGGTCGCCCGGAATCAGCCGCATCAGGGTGAACACCGCGATGGAGACCAGCAGCAGCGTCGGGATCGTCATCGCGATCCGGCGCAGGAGATAGGCGGGCATTGCTCGCGCTGCTCCGTTCAGCCGGCGGCGGCCAGCCGCACGTTCCAGAACCTGGGCTTGGCCGGCGCCCAGCCCTTGAAGCCGGTCACGCTCTTGCGCATGGCGGTGGCGTCGCTGGCGTTGAAGAGCACGATCATCGGCACGTCCTGCAGCATCTGCTTGTGCATCTCGTCGAACAGCACCTGGCGGCGCGCCTTGTCGCGCGTGACCATCGACTCCGCCAGCCGCGTCTGGCCGTAGGCGCTGTCCCAGACCTTGCGCGGCTGGGTGGCCTTGTCGCCCGACACCATCTCGAAGTTGAGCGAGGGATCGATGCGCGCCGAGTAGATGAAGGCCATGCTCTGGTACTGGCCCTTGGTGTAGCGGTCGAGCTGGGTGGCCCAGTCGAGCACTTCCAGCTCGATGTTGATGCCCGCCTCGGAGGCCATGGCCTGCACCAGCACGGCGGCCGAGTACAGGGCCTCGTAGCGCTTGTTGGCGATCATGCGGATCGGCTGGTTGCGGTAGCCCGCTTCGGCCAGCAGCTTCTTCGCGGCGGCGATGTCGCGCCTGAAGCCGCCGGCCTGCACTGCGTCGTAGTAGGGGCTGGAAGATGGCACCACCGAGTTGTTGACGGGAGAGAGGCCCTCGGTGACGGAGCGCGCGATCTCGGGCGTGTCGAGCGACAGCGCCAGCGCGCGGCGGATGCGCACGTCCTTCAGCACCGGGTCGTTGGTCTGCAGCAGCAGCGCGACCATCGACATCACCGGCGTGGTGTCGACCAGCACGTCGGTGCGCTTGCGCATCTCGACCACGTCGGCCGGGCTGGGGTTGACGAAGGCGTCGATGCCGCCGCTGTAGAGCGCGGCCTTGGCCGCGGCCGAGTCGGGGATGACGACGAAGCGCAGGTTCTCGATCTCGGCCTTCTTGCCGCCCGCGAGGCCGTCGCGCGGCTCGGCGCGCGAGGTGTAGCCGTCGAAGCGCGTGAGCTCCACGTACTGGCCGCGCTTCCATTCCTTGAGCTTGTAGGGGCCCGTGCCCACGGGCTCCTTCCACTGGCCGTCGGGGCCGACCGAACTGCGGTGCAGGATGGCTGCGCCGCCGCAGTCGGGCCGGGCCATCATCGTGAGGAAGAGGGCGCTCGCGCGCTCCAGCTTGAACACCACCGTCTTCGGGTTCGGCGCCTCCACCGACAGCACCTTGGTCATGCCCTTGCCGTCGAATTCGGGCAGGCAGCGCCAGCCGCTCGTGGGCTTGAGGTAGCGCTGCCAGTTCCAGACCACGTCGTCGGCCGTGAGCGTGGCGCCGTTCTGGAACTTCACGCCGTCGCGCAGCGTGAAGGTGTAGGTCAGGCCGTCGGCCGAGGTGTCGACCTTGCTCGCGAGCATCGGGCCCACCGAGGTGTCCTCGCGCAGCGCGACCAGCCCTTCGGCCACGTGCAGCAGCACGTTGTCGGTGTTGTCGTCGCGGTTGCCGCCGGGGTCGGTGCTGCGGATGTCGGAGTTGATCTGGATGCGCAGCGTCTGGCTCGCGCCCACCGTCGGCTGGGCGACGGCGGGAGCCGCGGCTGCCAGGCCGAGCGCCAGGGCGGCAATCAGCGATGCAGGCGATGCGGAGGGCGGGCGGGAAGGGGGAACTGGGGCTTTCATGGCAACACTCCTGGCGTGGGCTGGGCGGTCGATAGAGCGGTCGGACTCAGAGGGAATATTCGGTGAAGCGGTGCTCCTTGAAGGGCGCCGGTGCAATGCGCATCTTCCGTGCCGCCGGGTCCATCACGATGGTCGCCACCGTGGCCGACGAGGCGCCGCCGGGGCCCGCGCTGGGGCTGCGGCACACGGCGCGCGGCGCGCCGAATCGGTCCTGCAGCGCGTCGATCACGTCCTGCTCGCCGAGCAGGCCGGCGGCGCGCCGGTTGTGCAGCGCCTCGGTCACGCGGCGGTCGCGGTAGAGCGAGTCGGGCGTGGTCTCCAGGCTGCGGTCCACCACGCGCGCGAGCGCGGCCGGCGTCTTGAAGTGGTTGGCGTGCACCAGGATGCCGCCTTCGGGCTGCTGCCAGAACACCTGCTCGGGGCAGGTCTCCAGGCTCACGGCCTCGCCCTCGGCGTGCGTGACGATCATGTTGTTCGAGATCGAGCGCGCGGTGCGGCACACCACGCCCAGCGCGTTGGCATACAGCTCCGACTGCAGGATGCCGCGGCGGATCAGCGCCAGCGGCACGCCCTGCTGCCTGCCGTCGCTGTCGGCCTTGATGAAGTTGCCGGTGACGGCGATGCCCGCGCTGTTGAGGCCGGCGCGCGCGAGTGTGCCCGCCTCCGCGAAGGTCAGCATCGACGGACCCTTGGCGGGCTGGATGCGCAGCACGATGCCCAGCTCCAGGCTTTCCACGCGCCAGTCCCAGTTCTGCGCGTGGATGAGCCGGCCTTCGCGCGAGGCCGACGGCATCACCACCACGCCGGTGCAGCCGTCGGGCGGCTCGGTGGCTTCGAGCTGCTGGAAGGCGTAGAGCATCTCGCTGCGCGCGTTCAGCGCCACGATGTCCTCGGCCGGCACGCCCGCGCCTTCGGCCACGCCCTCGATCTCGCGCAGCATGCCGGCGTCGAAGGCCTCGATCACCGGCATGAAGCGGCGCGCCAGCGCGCGGGTGCGGTCCCAGCTGAGGCCCACGCGTTCGAAGGCGGCGCGGTAGGTGCGCAGGCTCAGGTCGATGCGCTCGCCTGCCGCGCGGCCGTACTGCTGGCCGCACTGGCGGGCGTCGCCTTCGATGTCGTAGAGGGGGAACGATTCGATGTCCATGTCGGTCCGGTGCTTTCCTTGTTCGGTGTGTGATGCGTGTGTGCTTCAGGCTGCGGCGTCGGTCGGCCGGGCGGTCTGCGCGATGGCGGCGCGCAGGCTGTCGACGATCTGGTCGACGTGCCGGCGCTCCAGCGTGAAGGGCGGCGACAGCGCGATGGTGTCGCCCACGGAGCGCACCAGCACGCCGCCCTGGTCCACGCAGTGCCGGGCCACCGCCTGTGCGTGCGTGCCCGCGCCCTCGGCCCAGGGCTGCAGCTCGATGCCGGCGAGCAGGCCGACGTTGCGCACGTCGATCACGCCCGGCAGGCCGCGCAGCGTGTGCAGGCATTCCTCGAAGTAGGGCGCGGTGGCCGCCGCCTGGGCGATCAGCCCGTCCTGCGTGTAGGCGTCGAGCGTGGCCATCGCCGCCGCGCAGGCCAGCGGGTGGCCCGAGTAGGTGTAGCCGTGCGAGAGCTCGATGCCGCTCACGCTGCCCTGCATGAAGGCGTCGTGCACCTCGTCGCGCATCAGCACCGCGCCCATGGGCACCGCGCCGTTGGTGAGGCCCTTTGCGGTGGTGATGAGGTCGGGCGTCACGCCGAACAGGTCGGCCGCGAAGTTGGTGCCCAGGCGGCCGAAGCCGGTGATGACCTCGTCGAATATCAGCAGCACGCCGTGCTTGTCGCAGATTTCGCGCAGGCGCCTGAGGTAGCCGCGCGGCGGCGGCAGCACGCCGGTGGAGCCGGCCACGGGCTCGACGATGACGGCCGCCACTGTCGACGGGTCGTGCAGCGCGAGCAGCGCCTCCAGCGCGTCGGCCTTCTCGATGCCGTGCGCCGGCTCGCCGCGCGAGAAGGCGTTGCGCGCCAGGTCGAGCGTGTGCGGCAGGTGGTCAACGCCGTTGAGCAGCGGGCCGAAGGTGCTGCGCTGGCGGCCGATGCCGCCCACCGAGATGCCGCCGAAGCCCACGCCGTGATAGGCGCGCTCGCGGCCGATGAGCCGGTAGCGGGCGGCGTCGCCCCGCGCGCGGTGGCAGGCCAGCGCGATCTTCAGCGCGGTGTCGACCGACTCGGAGCCCGAGTTGGTGAAGAACACGTGGTTCATGCCCGCGGGCGCCATTTCGGCCAGCCGCTGCGCGAGCACGAAGGCAGCCGGGTGGCCGATCTGGAAGCTGGAGGCGTAGTCGAGCACGTCGATCTGCGCCTTCATCGCGGCGCTGATGCGCGGGTGGCGGTGCCCCGCGTTCACGCACCACAGGCCGGCGATGGCGTCGAGCACGCGGCGGCCGTCGGCCAGGTCGTAATAAAGGCCTTCGCTGCCGACGATGAGGCGCGGCGACTGCTTGAACTTGCGGTTGGGGGTGAAGGGCATCCAGAACGCGTCGAGCGACGCGGGGGAGGCGGGGGTGTCGGCAAGGGCCACGAGATGGTTCTCCGTTGGGAAGCGACCCGGCTCTCGGGTCGTCGTGGGGCCGATCTTGAAACTCGAATTGTATTTTTGGCGCGAGATGTACATGGTTTTTTCGGGCCAAAAATACAAAACCCGGGCGATGATCTGCGCCCAAGCCCCGCGATTCCGGAGAACCCCTGGATGGCCGCATCCCAGACGGACGACAAACCCCTTGCATCGCCTCTTGCGCCGGTCGCTCCGCTCGTCCAGCGCGTGAGCCGCTACGTGCTCGACCAGGCGCTGGCCGGCGGCTACGAGAACGGCAGCCACCTCACCGAAGCCGAGCTCGCGAGCCGGCTCGGCATCTCGCGCACGCCGGTGCGCGCGGCGCTGCGCTTCCTGCACGAGCGGGCATTGCTGGCGCACACGCCGAACCGCGGCTACACGCTGGTGGCCGACCGCCAGGCACTCGCCAAGGCCCGGCGCGAGATGCCCGAAGACGAGGAGAAGACGCTCTACTACCGCCTGCTGCGCGACCGCCTGGCCGGCAAGCTGCCCACGCGCGTCAACGAACTGGAACTGGCGCAGGCCTACGCCGTGTCGCGCCCGCTGCTGCGCACCGTGCTCACCACGCTGCTGCAGGACGGCGTGCTGCGCGGGCGCCACTACCAGCGCTGGGAGTTCACCGAGACGCTGGATTCGGTGGAAAGCGAGCGCGAGAGCTACCGGTTTCGCCTGACCGTCGAATGCGCCGGGCTGCGCGAGCCCGGCTTCAAGGTCGACCTGCAACGGCTGCGCGCCTGCCGCGAGCGCCAGCAGGGGCTGCTCGCGCAGGCTTCACGCTATTCGTGGATGGATTTCTTCGAGGCCAACGCGCAGTTCCACGAACTGCTGGCCAGCGCCTCGGGCAACCGCTTCTTTCTCGATGCGGTGCAGCAGCAGAACCGGCTGCGGCGCATGTCCGACCTCTCGGACTACCCGCTGGTGAACATCGACCTGCTGCACAAGTCCTGCCACGAGCACCTGGAAATCCTCGACGCGGTGGAGCGCGGCGACCTCGAAGCCGCCGCCGGGCACATGCGCCGGCACCTCAGCCGCGCCAGCGACCTGGTCGAGCAGCGGGTGACGGGCGTGCTGGGAGACTGACTTACCCTGCGGCGTTCAGCTTGCGGCGCGGCGAGATGTTCAGCGTCCTGCAGAAGTCGTAGAAGGCTTCGAGCTGCAGCGACTTGTCGAACACCGCGTCCACCCCTGCGGAAAGCGCACCTTCGCGCACTTCGGAGGTGGCATGGTTCATGAGCACCACCGTGCGCTGCGCCGGCGACTTGTGCTCCTGCAGATACTGCGCAACGGTGAGGCCGTTGCCTTCGGCCAGGAAGATGTCGATGACCGCCGCGTCCCATTCCTGCGGGTTCTTCCTGAGCCAGTCGATGGCATCGACCGATGTGGTGGCGGTGCCGATCACGTCGCAATCGGAAAACTCCTGCAGGCCGTCGGTCAGCGTGGTGGCGATCAGGGGGTTGTCTTCTATCAGGTAGATGCGGGTCATTGTTCGCAGTCGGGGCTTCTCGTTCTGAGCGGTCTTCGTTCGTTCTCGTCGGCTTGTCTCGGGCCGATGCGGGCATTGTCCCTGCCGGGGCGGCGTGTCGAGTCGGACAACGCCTTCATCTGCCGTAGAACCCTGCGCTGGAGGATCACTGGCGTACAAGACGCGTCGGCATGCGCAGCCATATCGTGGGGTCTTCATCAACAACCGCCCGCACGGTACGCATGGCTACGCCTCAATCTTTTACGCCTCCTTTCACATCCTCCGGCCGCAGCGCGCTGGTGCAGGCGCCGCCCTGGCACTACGCGGGCTGGCTCGTCAACGTGGCCTTCGAGTTCGATGCCGCGAACGGCGCCGTGCTGGTGCCGGCCGGATTGGGCGCGGCCACCGGCAAGGGCTGCGTCCATTTCGCGGACTGGCAGTTCTGCGGCGACGACGGCCGCGAGCTGCTCGACCCGGTGTATGCGCAATACCGCGAGACCATCGTGGTGCTCGAAATCGAGCAGAAGAAGCGCGGTGACGGCGATGTGCCGCGCTCCTTCTATTGCCCGCTGATCTACGTCGACCAGGACGTCTCGCTTCTGCGCGGCTGGCTGCAGGGCTGGCCCAAGAAGATCGGGCAGACCTGGCTCACGCGCAGCATGCCGTTGATCCACCCGGCGGCCGCGCCGCTCGCGGCGGGAAGCCGGCTCGGTGCGAGTCTCAGCGTGAAGGAGCGGCGCCTGGTGGACGCGACAGTCACACTGTCGGGCGAGCAGACCGGGCGGCTGGGTTTTCTGTCCGCGCCGACCGTGGGTGCCATCGGCTGGCCCGACCTGACACAGCCAGGCATCGCGGCGGTGCCGCGCTACCTGCGCGCTGACATCATCGACCGCGTCGAGCCCGGCTGGACCGCCGGCAGCGCGACGCTGAAGTTCCACGAACATCCGGTCGAGGAACTGGCATCTCTCGGCCCTGTGGAGGCGACTGCCGCCAGCGCCGGCTGGATGGGCATCACCGTGCGCGGTGCGATCGCCGTGTGACGCGGCCGGCCGCGCTACCCTTCGCGGGATGACCCGCAACCCGCCCTCGAACCCGCCGGCTTCGCACGTGATCGGCCTGCCGATGGAAGGCGGCGCGCAGATCGAGGCCATGTTCGCGGCCGACCCCAAGGCGCGCTTCGAGCTGCACTGGCACGCGGAGTGGAGCATGGGCGCCATCCTCGAAGGCCGCTGCGAATTCACCTGCGCCGGCGAGCGGCAGGTGGCGCAGGCGGGCGACATCGTGCTGATGGCGCCCTTCATGCTGCATACGGCCGGCGTCAGTGCGCAGGGCTTTCGCATGGTGATGCTCTACGTGCCACACGCCTGGGCGAGCAGGCGCCTCGCGTGGCCGCCGGGCCTGCGAGGCACGCTGAGGCAGGGCGTGTGGCGCGACGAGGTCATGGCAGGCGAGCTGGCATCCGCTGCGCAGGCGCAAGACGGTGCGCAGGTCGGCCGCTTGCTGGAAGAGATTCTTCGCGCGCAGGCCGATGGCGAACTCGTGCCGGTCGAGCGCCACATGGGCGATGCGCGCGTGGAAGCCGTCTGCGAGGCGCTGGCGACGGAAGATGCCTGCCGCATCGATCCGGCCGGGCTGGCGCAGCGACTGGGCGTGTCGCGAGAGCATTTCCATCGTCTGTTCCGCCTGGCCGTGGGCATGACGCCGGCCCACTACGCTCGGCTCGCGCGCATCGGCCGAGCCAGGGCGCTGCTGCGCGAGGGCCACGCGGCGGCCGAGGTTGCTGCGCAATGCGGCTTCACCGACCAGGCGCACTTCTCGCGCTGGTTCCGCCGCTGCTTCGGCGTGACGCCGGGCAACTACATGGCCGGGCGGGAGCGGACGGAAAGGCGCGCGTGAGAAACTAGCGGGCTTGCCAGCCCGGCCCGATCGAGGTCAGGGCACCGCTGCCAACCACAGGAATCCCGCGTTTTGGAAGAGAAGGTCGTCTCCGTTGCACCCATGATGGACTGGACCGACAGACACTGTCGTTACCTCCATCGCCTGCTCTCGCGCCACGCGCTGCTCTACACCGAGATGGTGACGACCGGCGCGCTGATGCATGGCGACGTGCCGCGCCATCTGCGCTTCAACGCCGAGGAACACCCCGTTGCGCTGCAACTCGGCGGCAGCGAGCCGGCCGACCTCGCGCACTGCGCGAAGCTCGGGGAGGAGTGGGGCTACGACGAGATCAACCTGAACTGCGGCTGCCCCAGCGAGCGGGTGCAGCGCGGCGCCTTCGGCGCCTGCCTCATGAACGAGCCGCAGCTGGTGGCCGATTGCGTGAAGGCGATGGTCGACGTGGTCGGCATTCCGGTGACTGTCAAGCATCGCATCGGCATCGACAGGATCGAAAGCTACGAGTTCGTGCGCGACTTCGTCGGCAAGGTGAGCGAGGCCGGTTGCAACACCTTCATCGTGCATGCGCGCAACGCCTGGCTGCAGGGGCTGAGCCCGAAGCAGAACCGCGAGATCCCGCCGCTGCGCTACGAGCTGGTGCATCGGCTGAAGCACGAGTTTCCCGACCTTCACATCGCCATCAACGGCGGCATCACGGTCAATGCGCAGGTGCACGAGCATCTGCGGCTACTCGACGGCGTGATGGTGGGGCGCGAGGCGTACCACAACCCTTGGTGGCTCGCCGAATGGGACGCCGAGTTCTTCGGCGCCTCCGAGCAGACGCTGACGCGCGAAGAGGTCGAGTCGCTGATGTGCGACTACATGGCCCGCGAGGCGGCCGAGCACGGCACGCACTGGTGGCCGATCGCCCGCCACATGCTGGGTTTGCGCAACGGCCTGCCGGGCGCGCGCCGCTGGCGGCAGGTCTGGAGCGATCACCGGCTCAAAACGCTGCCCGCGCATGAAGTGATGGCGCTCGCGCGCGAGCCTGCCGCCGCGCACGCAGCCTGAATCCGGCGCGCCGCGCGCGCCTCTTCCGATCCGGCGCCAGGGGCCGCGATCGGTCGCCAAGCCTTTCCTGAAACGATGTTCCGAAAAACGCTACTTCACGATAAGTGGCGCGTCAACCGTTTTTTGCTGAAAAATGAGGACATCAGGGACATAAAAAAGGTTTGGATACATGAGTGACGCGATTGGCGGCAAAGAAGAAGTAAGTGCGCTCGCCAGAGGACTGGCTCTCCTGAGAGTCATCGGCATGGCCTCGGCACCGATAGGCAATCGCGAACTGGCAGACACCACCGGCATCCCCAAGGCTACGGTGTCGAGGCTCACCGCAACCCTGGTGAGTGCGGGGTATTTGCGACAGTCACAGGACAGCGAGCGATTCAGCCTCGGTCCTGCGCTGCTCGACATGAGCAGCCGCTACCTGCGCCATTTCGACCTGCGCACCGTGGCGCGGCCGCATCTGGCGGCGCTTTCGGAAGCTGCTGGGGTGAGCGTGCACCTGGGCGTTCGCGACGAGCTCGACATGCTCGTCATCGATTCGCTGCGGCCGCGCTCCATGGTCATCAGCTCCCGCATCGAGGTGGGCACGCGCATGAACATCGCCACCTCGGCCGGCGGCCGCGCCTACCTGGCCGCATTGCCCCCGGCCGAGCAGGCCGAACTGCTCGACCAGATCCGCGCTGAGAGCGGAGAGAACTGGAAGGCCATCGAGTCGAGCCTGATGGCCGGCCTCGACGAATACGCCCGCCTCGGCTACTGCGGCTCCTTCGGCGAATGGAACCCCCACCTCCACGCCATCGGCTTCGCCCTGGAAGGCCCGCGCGGCGAACGCTACTCCGTGAGCTGCGGCGGCCCCGCCTACCTGCTGCCGAAGGACACCATGGTCACCCGCATCGCCCCCATGCTGCTGGAAACCGCCCAGCAGCTGGCCAACGAAACCGGCACCCTCAACATAGATTGACCTGAGCTGAGCCCAGCGGACTTGTTTGAATCATGAAGAGGGGGGAAGCGAAGCGACCCCCAATTCGCGGGATACCGCGGAACCGGCTTTGCCGGGCCGCCGGTATCGCCCCCGTGAGAGGGTGGCGAAGCGACAAGAAGTGCGCGAAGCCTGGGGGCGGTCTCAGTTCGCCGCTTCCAACCCGTTGTGGAAGTGCTCTCGCATGCGCGCCATGGCGGCTTCCGCATCGCGCGCCTCGATGGCGGCCATCACCGAGCGGTGCTCGGCCAGTGATTCACCGATGCGGCCCGCCTTCAGCAGAGAGTTGTGCCGGTTGAGCTTCATCACCTTGCGCAGGTCGGCCACCATCTGGTCGCGCCACTTGTTGTTCGCGATGGACAGCAGGCGCATGTGGAAGCGCTCGTTCACGGCAAAGAAATGTTCCCGGTCTTCCGGGGATGCAGCGGCCTCGAGTTCGGCGTGCAATGCCTTCAGTTCGGCACGCTGGGCGTCGGTGGCACGCTCGGCCACCACGCCGGCGGCATCGCTCTCCAGCAGCGACAGCAGGTGGTAGACGTCGGCCAGGTCCTGCTCCGACACCTCGGTCACGTAGGCGCCGCGGCGCACCTTCATCGTCACCAGGCCCTCGGCGGCCAGCACCTTGAGCGCCTCGCGCAGGGGCGTGCGGCTGATGCCGTATTCCTCGGCCAGCTTGAGTTCGTCGATCCAGCTGCCGGGCTCCAGCTCGCGGCG
Organism: Variovorax sp. 350MFTsu5.1; assembly: GCF_048302515.1. NCBI lineage: Bacteria > Pseudomonadati > Pseudomonadota > Betaproteobacteria > Burkholderiales > Comamonadaceae > Variovorax > Variovorax sp. 350MFTsu5.1. The sequence continues at coordinate 2,855,279 of NZ_CP157620.1, forward strand.
AAAGATCCGCTGGCGCAGCAGTTCGGCGACCTCTTCGTAGAGGGCGCGGGGGGTGAGGGTGACGGCGGACATGGGCCGGACTGTACTTCAAAAAAGGCGTTTGAATTAATAATTATGGATCGGTTAGACTCGCGGCCGGCTTGCAGATCCCTGCAGGCGAATTTGCGAACACCCTGCAAGACTCTGCGAACGGCCCCTTCATGAGCAGCAAACCCGAACCCTCTTTCAAGCAAGCCGACCTCGAAGCCTGGGCCAAGGCAGCAGCCAAGTCCGCACCCGGCGGCGACGTGAGCGCGCTGAACTGGATCACGCCCGACGGCATTGCCGTGAAGCCGCTGTACACCGCCGCCGACCTGCAGGGGCTGAAGTACACCGACACGCTGCCCGGCTTCGAACCCTACCTGCGCGGCCCGCAGGCCACCATGTACGCGGTGCGCCCCTGGACCATCCGCCAGTACGCCGGCTTTTCCACCGCGGAGGAATCGAACGCTTTCTACCGCAAGGCGCTGGCCGCGGGCGGGCAGGGCGTGAGCGTGGCCTTCGACCTCGCCACCCACCGCGGCTACGACAGCGACCATCCGCGCGTGACCGGCGACGTCGGCAAGGCCGGCGTGGCCATCGACTCGGTCGAGGACATGAAGATCCTGTTCGACCAGATCCCGCTCGACAAGGTGAGCGTGTCCATGACGATGAACGGCGCCGTGCTGCCGGTGCTGGCGGGCTATGTTGTTGCGGCGGAAGAGCAGGGCGTGGCGCAGGACCAGCTCAGCGGAACCATCCAGAACGACATCCTCAAGGAGTTCATGGTCCGCAACACCTACATCTTCCCGCCCGCGCCGAGCATGCGGATCATCGGCGACATCATCGAGTACACGGCGCAGAAGATGCCCAAGTTCAACTCGATCTCGATCAGCGGCTACCACATGCAGGAAGCCGGCGCCAACCAGGCGCTGGAGCTCGCCTTCACGCTGGCCGATGGCAAGGAATACGTGAAGACCGCGCTGGCCAAGGGCCTGGACGTCGACGGCTTCGCCGGCCGCCTGAGCTTCTTCTGGGCCATCGGCATGAACTTCTATCTCGAAGTCGCCAAGATGCGCGCGGCGCGCCTGCTGTGGTGCCGCATCATGAAGGAGTTCGAGCCCAAGAACCCCAAGAGCCTGATGCTGCGCACCCACTGCCAGACCTCTGGCTGGAGCCTTACCGAGCAGGACCCGTACAACAACGTGGTGCGCACCACCATCGAGGCGATGGCCGCGGTGTTTGGCGGCACGCAGAGCCTGCACACCAACGCGCTCGACGAGGCCATCGCACTGCCCACCGAGTTCAGCGCGCGCATCGCGCGCAACACGCAGCTCATCATCCAGGAAGAGACCCATATCACCAACGTGATCGACCCCTGGGCCGGCAGCTACATGATGGAGAAGCTCACCCAGGACATGGCCGATGCGGCCTGGGCCATCATCGAAGAGGTCGAGGCCATGGGCGGCATGACCAAGGCGGTCGACAGCGGCTGGGCCAAGCTCAAGATCGAGGCGGCCGCCGCCGAGAAGCAGGCGCGCATCGATTCCGGCAAGGACGTGATCGTCGGCGTCAACAAGTACAAGCTCAAGAACGAAGACCCGGTGGAAATTCTTTCCATCGACAACATGAAGGTGCGCGAGCAGCAGGTCGCGCGCCTGCAGAAGATCCGCGCCTCGCGCGACGGCGCCAAGGTGCAGGCCGCGCTTGACGCGCTCACCGAAGCCGCCGAGAACAACACCGGCAACCTGCTGGCGCTGAGCATCGACGCGGTGCGCCTGCGCGCCACGGTGGGCGAAATTTCCGACGCGCTCGAGAAGGCCTTCGGCCGCCACCGTGCCGACACGCAGAAGGTCACCGGCGTGTATGCCGCCGCCTACGACTCCGCCGAGGGCTGGGAAACGCTCAAGACCGAGATCAACGCCTTCGCCGAGGAGCAGGGCCGCCGCCCGCGCGTGATGATCTCCAAGCTGGGCCAGGACGGCCACGACCGCGGCGCGAAGGTTGTCGCCACCGCCTTCGCCGACCTGGGCTTCGACGTGGACATGGGGCCGCTCTTCCAGACGCCGGAAGAATGCGCGCGCCAGGCCATCGAGAACGACGTGCATGCCGTCGGCGTGAGCACGCTCGCGGCCGGCCACAAGACGCTCGTGCCCGCCATCATCGACGAACTGCGCAAACAGGGCGCGGACGACATCATCGTGTTCGTCGGCGGCGTCATTCCACGGCAGGACTACGAGTTCCTCTACGACGCCGGCGTCAAGGGCATCTACGGGCCGGGCACGCCCATTCCCGCCAGCGCCAAGGACGTGCTGGAGCAGATTCGCGCGGCGGTCACGGCCTGAGGCGCGCCGTCGTGAGCGATCTCTTGTCGCGGCTGTCGCTGCAGCCGGTGGATTCCAGCGATTTCGAGGCCATGCTGGCCCTGCGCATCGACGCGATGCGCCCGAGCCTGGAGCGCGTGGGCCGCTTCGACGTGGCGCGTTCGCGCGAACGCCTGAGCGCAGGCTTCGTGGTGCCGTACATGCACCACATCGTGCTCGACGGCGACCAGCGCATCGGCTTCGTCACGCTCAAGCCCGAGGACAGCGACGCGCTGCGCCTCGACCATCTCTACCTGCGCACCGGCTTCCAGGGCCTGGGCATCGGCGAATGGGTGCTCGAATGGGCCAAGTCGCAGGCGCGCGAGCAGCGGCTGGACATCAAGCTCACCGCGCTCGTGAAGAGCGACGCCAACCGCTTCTACCTGCGCCACGGCTTCGTGCTCGAAGGCGGCGAGGGCGTCGACCTGCACTACCGCTGGCGCGTGGCGTCGGAGGCTGCGTGCTGAGCGACAAGGCGAAGGCTTTGGAGAACGCGATCGCCGGCACCGAAGGCATGCCGCAGCGGCGCGCCATCGCCAAGGCCATCACGCTGCTCGAATCGACGCGCGACGACCACCGCGCGCAGGCGGACGAGCTGCTCACGGCGCTGCTGCCACGCACGGGCAATTCGTTCCGCCTCGGCATCTCGGGCGTGCCGGGCGTCGGCAAGTCGACCTTCATCGAGACGCTGGGCCTGCTGCTGATCGGCAAGGGGCATCGCGTGGCGGTGCTCACCATCGACCCGTCATCTACCGTTTCGGGCGGCTCCATCCTCGGCGACAAGACGCGCATGGAGCGCCTCTCGGTCAACGAGCGCGCCTACATCCGCCCGAGCCCGTCTAGCGGCACGCTCGGCGGCGTGGCCGAGAAGACGCGCGAGGCCATGCTGGTGTGCGAGGCCGCCGGCTACGACATCGTGATCGTCGAGACCGTCGGCGTGGGCCAGAGCGAAACGGCCGTGGCCGGCATGACCGACATGTTCGTGCTGCTGCAACTGCCCAACGCGGGCGACGACCTGCAGGCCATCAAGAAGGGCGTGATGGAGCTGGCCGACCTCGTCGTCATCAACAAGGCCGACATCGACAAGGACGCCGCCACACGAGCGCAGGCGCAGATCACATCGGCGCTGCGGCTCTTCGGCCACCAGGGCAATCCCGAGCACGCGCATGCCGCGCACGACGCCCACAGCGGCGCCGAAGTGCGCTTCTGGCTGCCCAAGGTGCTGCAGCTCAGCGCGCTGGCCAACACCGGCGTCGACGCCTTCTGGGACGCAGTCACCCAGTTCAGGCAGCTGCAGACCGCCAACGGCCGCCTCGCGAAACGCCGCGAGAAGCAGGCCACCGCGTGGATGTGGGAGCGCATCGACGCCGGCCTCAAGCAGGCCTTCAGGCATCACCCCCAGGTGCGCGAACTGCTGCCGCAGCTCACGCAGCAGGTGACGCAGGGCACCCTGCCGGCCTCCACGGCCGCGCGCAACCTGCTCGCCGCGGCCGCCATCACAGCCAGGCCATGAAGAAAAGACACGGAATCCAGGACCACAGCTTCGAAAGCACACCATGCAAGAACTGATCGAACAACTCGAAAAGCGCCGCGCCCAGGCGCGTCTCGGCGGCGGGCAGAAGCGCATCGACGCGCAGCACGCCAAGGGCAAGCTCACGGCGCGCGAGCGCATCGAGCTGCTGCTCGATGACAACACCTTCGAAGAGTGGGACATGTTCGTCGAGCACCGCTCGGTCGATTTCGGCATGGCCGAGCAGAAGGTGCCGGGCGACGGCGTGGTCACCGGCTACGGCATGATCAACGGCCGCCTGGTGTTCGTGTTCAGCCAGGACTTCACCGTCTTCGGCGGCGCGCTCAGCGAGGCGCATGCCGAGAAGATCTGCAAGGTGATGGACCAGGCCATGAAGGTCGGCGCACCGGTCATCGGCCTGAACGACTCCGGCGGCGCGCGCATCCAGGAAGGCGTGGCCTCGCTCGGCGGCTATGCCGACGTGTTCCAGCGCAACGTGATGGCTTCGGGCGTGGTGCCGCAGATCAGCATGATCATGGGCCCCTGCGCCGGCGGCGCCGTGTACTCGCCCGCCATGACCGACTTCATCTTCATGGTGAAGGACTCCAGCTACATGTTCGTCACCGGCCCCGAGGTGGTGAAGACCGTTACGCACGAAAGCGTCACGGCCGAGGAGCTCGGCGGCGCCATCACTCACACCACCCGCAGCGGCGTGGCCGACATGGCCTTCGAGAACGACGTGGAGGCCTTGATGATGCTGCGCCGCCTCTACAACTACCTGCCGCTGAACAACCGCGAGAAGCCGCCCGTGCGCCTGGGCAACAACGGCCTGGGCGACCCGGCCGACCGGCTCGACTACTCGCTCGACACGCTGGTGCCCGACAACCCGAACAAGCCCTACGACATCAAGGAACTGATCCTGAAGGTGGTGGACGACGGCGACTTCTTCGAGTTGCAGCCCGACTACGCGAAGAACATCGTGATCGGCTTCGCCCGCATGGAAGGCCAGACCATCGGCATCGTCGCCAACCAGCCGCTGGTGCTGGCTGGCTGCCTCGACATCAAGAGCAGCATCAAGGCCGCGCGCTTCGTGCGCTTCTGCGATGCCTTCAACATCCCGGTCGTCACCTTCGTCGACGTGCCCGGCTTCATGCCCGGCACCGGCCAGGAGTACGGCGGCATCATCAAGCACGGCGCCAAGCTGCTGTACGCGTACGCCGAGTGCACGGTGCCGAAGATCACCGTCATCACGCGCAAGGCCTACGGCGGCGCCTACGACGTGATGGCCTCCAAGCACCTGCGCGGCGACGTCAACCTCGCCTGGCCGCGCGCCGAGATCGCGGTGATGGGCGCCAAGGGCGCGGTGGAAATCATCTTCCGCGAGGACAAGAACGACCCCGAGAAGCTCGCCGCCCGCGAGGCCGAGTACAAGGCCCGCTTCGCCAACCCGTACGTGGCGGGCGCGCGCGGCTACATCGACGACGTGATCCTCCCGCACGAGACCCGCAAGCGCATCTGCCGCTCGCTGGTGATGCTGCGCGAGAAGAAGCTCGAGAACCCGTGGCGCAAGCACGGCAACATTCCGCTGTGAGCGAAACGGAGAAGAAGAACATGTTCAAGAAGATCCTGATCGCAAACCGTGGCGAGATCGCGTGCCGCGTGATCCAGACCGCGAAGAAGATGGGCATCCTCACCGTCGCCGTCTATTCCGACGCCGACAAGGAAGCCCGCCATGTCGAACTCGCCGACGAGGCCGTGCACATCGGTGCCGCGCCCAGCCGCGAGAGCTATCTGCAGGCCGACCGCATCATCGCGGCCTGCAAGAAGACCGGGGCCGAAGCGGTGCACCCGGGCTATGGCTTCCTGTCGGAGAACGAGGCCTTCGCCCGGCAGGTCGAGGAAGAGGGCATCGCCTTCATCGGGCCCAAGCACTATTCGATCGCGGCGATGGGCGACAAGATCGCCTCGAAGAAGCTCGCGAACGAAGCCAAGGTCAACACCATTCCGGGCTGGAACGACGCCATCGAGACGGCGGAGCGCGCGGTGGAGATCGCCAAGGACATCGGCTATCCGGTGATGATCAAGGCCTCGGCCGGCGGCGGGGGCAAGGGCCTGCGCGTGGCCTTCAACGACAAGGAGGCCTTCGAGGGCTTCACCTCCTGCCGCAACGAAGCGCGCAACAGCTTCGGCGACGACCGCGTGTTCATCGAGAAGTTCGTCGAGGAGCCCCGCCACATCGAGATCCAGGTGCTGGGCGACTCGCACGGCAACGTCATCTACCTGAACGAGCGCGAGTGCTCCATCCAGCGCCGCCACCAGAAGGTGATCGAGGAGGCGCCGTCGCCCTTCATCAGCGACGCCACGCGCAAGGCGATGGGCGAGCAGGCCGTGGCCCTGGCCAAGGCGGTGAAGTACCAGAGCGCGGGCACGGTGGAGTTCGTGGTCGGCAAGGACCAGAGCTTCTACTTCCTCGAGATGAACACCCGCCTCCAGGTGGAGCACCCGGTGACGGAGTGCATCACCGGCCTCGACCTGGTCGAGCTGATGATCCGCGTGGCCGCCGGCGAGAAGCTGCCGCTGACGCAGGAGCAGGTGAAGCGCGAGGGCTGGGCCATCGAGTGCCGCATCAACGCCGAAGACCCGTTCCGCAACTTCCTGCCTTCCACCGGCCGGCTGGTGAAGTTCCAGCCGCCGGGCGAGACCATGTTCGCGAGCGACACGCAGCGCCTGAACGGCGTGCGCGTGGACACCGGCGTGTACGAGGGCGGCGAGATCCCGATGTACTACGACTCGATGATCGCCAAGCTCATCGTGCACGGAAAGGATCGCCAGCACGCGATCGCCCGCATGCGCGAGGCGCTCAACGGCTTCGTGATCCGCGGCATCAGCAGCAACATCCCGTTCCAGGCGGCGCTGCTGGCCCATCCGAAGTTCGTGGCGGGCGACTTCAACACCGGCTTCATCGCCGAGCACTACGGCAAGGGCTTCCACGCGGAAGACGTGCCGCACGCCGATCCCTCGTTCCTGGTCGCGCTGGCGGCGTACGTGCATCGCCGCTACCGTGCACGGGCTTCCGGCATCAGCGGGCAGCTCGAAGGGCATGGCGTGAAGGTGGGCGAGCAGTTCGTCGTGGTCGAGCTGGGGCACGAGGGCAAGCATGTGCACCACCCGGTGTCCGTCACCGACTTCCACGGCAAGACTGGCGCGAGCTCGGTGACCGTGAACGGCAAGACCTACAAGATCGACAGCAGCCTGGCGCTGGGTTCGATCCGGGTGCAGGGCATCGTCAACGACAGGCCCTTCACCGCGCAGGTGGAGCGTGGCGCGGGCAAGAACCCGCTGGCGCTTCGCGTGTCGCACGACGGCACGCAGATCGAGGCGATGGTGCTCTCGCCGCTGGGCGCGCGCCTGCTCGAACTCATGCCCTACAAGGCGCCGCCGGACCTCAGCAAGTTCCTGATGTCGCCGATGCCCGGGCTGCTGGTGGAGGTGTCGGTGCAGCCGGGGCAGCAGGTGCGCGCCGGCGAGAAGCTGGCCGTCATCGAGGCGATGAAGATGGAAAACGTGCTGTTCGCCGCGCAGGACGGCGTGGTGGGCAAGATTTCGGCGAACAAGGGCGAGTCGCTCGCCGTCGATCAGATCATTCTGGAGTTCAACTGATGGGTGCCAACGACTTTCAACAGGCCGTCACGCTGCATCGCCCGGCCAAGATCGCGACGCCGCAGGGCCCGTGGTCCGTCGAGGCGATCCAGGCGCTGCTCGACAAGCCGCTGATGGACCTGCTGTTCGAGGCGCAGACCGTGCACCGCCAGCATTTCCCCGAAGGCGACATCGAGCTGGCGACGCTGCTGTCGGTGAAGACCGGCGGCTGTCCCGAGAACTGCGGCTACTGCCCGCAGTCGGCCGAGTTCGACACCGGCGTGAAGGCGCAGAAGCTCATGGAGGTCGACGAGGTGGTCCGCGCCGCGCAGGCCGCGAAGGACGCCGGCGCCACGCGCTTTTGCATGGGCGCCGCATGGCGCGCGCCCAAGGACCGCGACGTCGAGAAGGTGGCGGTGCTGGTCGAAGCCGTGAAGGGGCTGGGCATGCAGACCTGCGCCACGCTCGGCATGCTGGAGCCGCATCACGCGCACCAGCTGAAGGCCGCCGGCCTCGACTACTACAACCACAACCTCGACACCGCGCCCGAGTACTACACCGACGTGGTCGACACGCGCACCTATCAAGACCGGCTCGACACGCTGGCCAACGTGCGCAGCGCCGGCATCAGCGTGTGCTGCGGCGGCATCGTCGGCATGGGCGAGCAGCCGGTGCACCGCGCGGGGCTGATCGCGCAGCTGGCCAACCTGAATCCGTATCCGGAATCGGTGCCCATCAACAGCCTGGTGCGCGTGCCCGGCACGCCGCTGGCCGACTCGGAGCCGGTCGATCCCTTCGACTTCGTGCGCATGATCGCGGTGGCCCGCATCACCATGCCTACCGCGCGCGTGCGGCTGTCGGCCGGCCGCCAGCAGATGGGCGACGCGGTACAGGCGCTGTGCTTCATGGCGGGCGCGAACTCGATCTTCTATGGCGACAAGCTGCTGGTCACCGGCAACCCCGACGTCGAGGCCGACACGGTGCTGCTGCGCAAGCTCGGCCTGAATTCGCGCCAGGTGCAGGAGCAGGCGGAAGGGTGCGCAGCATGACCGCCGCTACCGAGCGCCCCTTCAAGGTGCTGGGCATCCAGCAGATCGCCATCGGCGGGCCCGACAAGCTGCGGCTGCAGAAGCTGTGGGTCGACATGCTGGGGCTCGAAGTCACCGGCACCTTCAGGAGCGAGCGCGAGAACGTCGACGAAGACATCTGCGCGATGGGCGTGGGGCCCTTCAAGGTCGAGGTCGACCTGATGCAGCCGCTGGACCCCGAGAAGAAGCCGGCCGTTCACACCACGCCCCTGAACCACGTCGGCCTGTGGATCGACGACCTGCCCAAGGCCGTCGGATGGCTCACCGCGCAGGGCGTGCGCTTCGCGCCGGGCGGCATCCGCAAGGGCGCGGCTGGCTTCGACATCTGCTTCCTGCACCCGAAGGCGAACGACGAATTCCCGATCGCGGGTGAGGGCGTGCTCATCGAGATGGTGCAGGCGCCGCCCGAGGTGGTGGCCGCCTTCGGAGCGCTGGCCGCTACGCGTTGACGATCTTCTTGATGGGCGGCTTCACGTCCGAACTGCGCGGCGGCAGCATCGGCTGGTGCTCGCGCGCCGGGTTCAGGATGATCGAGGTCGCCGTCTCGGTGAGGATGCAGAACTTGGTGACCACCGCGTCGAGGTGGCTCACGTCGATCACCGCGATCTCGAGGATCCAGCTGTCCTCCCCCGTCACGTTGTAGGCATTGACGCATTCCGGCGTGTCCTGCACGAGCTTCACGACCAGGTCGTAGTCGGCGCGGCCGACGCGGATGATGGCGCGGATGCCGTAGCCCAGCTTGCCGAGGTTGACGGTGGCGCGGTAGCCGCTGATGACGCCGGCCGCCTCCAGCTTCTTCACGCGCTCGGTCACCGCCGGCTGGCTCAGGTGCACGCGGCGGCCCAGTTCGGCCATGGTGAGGCGCGCGTCGGCCTGCAGTTCGGCGAGGATGCGGGTGTCGTGGGCGTCCAGGGCGGGGTTCAAGGAAAAGTCCATGCAAGTCCTTCAAATCGACGGTGAAGCGGCGGCAGAACCATGAAAACTGCATGGCTGCGGGAGGATGGCTTTCATACCATGACCGGCACTCGATACCAACAAGAGACGCCATCGACATGCCGACCCTCGCTTCTCCCGCCCAAGCCGCATCCGGCACCGCCCGTCACGGGCTGCCGCCGCTGCTGTGGCTCTGCCTCGCCGCCACATGGGTGGTGTGGGGCTCCACCTATCTCGCGATCAAGTACGCGCTGATCAGCTTTCCGCCTTTCCTGCAGATGGGCTCGCGCTTCCTGGTCGCAGGTGTGCTGCTCGCGGCCTGGATGCGCTGGCGCGGGGCGCCGTGGCCCTCGCTCGTGCAGTGGCGCAATGCGCTGATCGTCGGCGCGCTGATGCTGGGCGGCGGCATGGGCGGCACGGCCTACGCGGAGGTGTCGATCGGCTCCGGTCTGGTGGTGGCGTTCATCGCGGTGATCCCGCTGCTGATCGCGTTGCTCAACCTGATCTGGGGCGTGAAGCCATCGAAGCTGGAGGCCGCCGGCATCGCGCTCGGCCTCGTCGGCGTGCTGATGCTCACGCAGGGCAGCGGATTCCGCTCGTCGCCAGAAGGCCTTGTGGCCATCTGCATCGCCACGGCCTGCTGGTCTCTGGGCAGCGTGCTGAGCCAGCGCAGCCTGCCGCTGGCGCCCGGCGCGATGGGCTTCGCGAGCGAGATGCTCTGCGGCGGCGTGGTGCTGATGGGGCTCGCGGCCGTGTCCGGCGAAACCATGAGCTGGCCGCCTCAGCCCGAAGCGCTCGCCGCCTGGGTCTACCTGGTGGTGTTCGGCTCGCTGATCGCCTTCAACGCCTACATGGTGCTGCTGGCCAGGGCTCCGGCCGCGCTCGCCGCGAGCTACACCTTCGTCAACCCGGTGATCGCGATGCTGCTGGGCGTGTGGATCGCCAACGAGGCCGTAACCCGCTTCGAGTGGTACGCCGTGGCCGTGGTGCTGGCCGGCGTGCTGCTGATGCTCTTCAAGCGCAGAGGTTGAACCGGGCTGGTCAGGAACACCGCGGAACCGGCTCCGCCGGGCCGCAGGTGTTGCCCCCGGAAGGGGGGGCGCAGCGACACGAAGTGCGCGAAGCCTGGGGGGAGCCTTGCTATGCGCCGGGGCGGCGCCACACGGCCAAAGTAGCCGCGAGCAGCCACATGCCGGCTGCGCAGCCGCGGTTCATCAGCCTGATGCCCCGCTGCGAGAGGAAGCGCACGGCCTGCGTGCCGGCGCCCGCGTAGGCCAGCATCACGCAGGTGTCGAGCACGACGAACACGGCGCCGAGCAGCAGGTATTGCGGGCCCTGCGGCTTCGTGATGTCGACGAACTGCGGCAGGAAGGCCGCGAAGAACAGCACCGTTTTCGGGTTCGACAGCGCCACCGCGAGGCTGCGCACGAGGGCGATGCGCCCCTGCGGCCGCATCTCGAGCGGCGACTTGGCCAGTGCGGTGCGCAGGTCGGTCGCCTCGCTGCGCCAGAGCTTGATGCCCAGCCACACGAGGTAGGCGACACCGGCTACGCGGATGGCATTGAAGAGCCATTCGGAAGCCGCCAGCAGCGAACCCAGTCCGAGCGCCACGACCGCGATCAGCGTGATGCTGCCAAGCGATGCCCCGGCAATGCCCCAGCTCGCGCGGCGCATGCCGCCTTCGATGCCGTTGGACAGCGCCAGCAGCATCGTCGGCCCCGGAATCAGGGCCAGCGCGAGCGAAGCGATCACGTAGATGAGCAGGGTGTCGAGCGTCATGGTTTGGCAGCCGGTGGTCGTCGTTGTTGGGAGGCGGCGCGGGCGCGCGCCAGGGCGGCTTCGACGACGGAGCGCTTGCGGGCGTCGGCGTCTTGCGGCGCATTCTCGGGCTCGGGGGCGGTTTCGGCCAGCCGGGCGTCGGTGTTGCGGTGCCTGCCGTGCACCTCGTAGCGGCTGCGCGCGCTGCAGGCCTGCTCGGCCGACCAGGCCTGCCAGCCGCTGAGGCCCGGCGTTTCCACTTCGAGCGAGATGCAGTCGACAGGACAGACCGGAATGCACAGCTCGCAGCCCGTGCAGTGGGCTTCGATCACCGTGTGCATGCGTTTGTTGATGCCGACGATGGCGTCGGTGGGGCAGGCGTCGAGGCACAGCGTGCAGCCGATGCACCAGGCCTCGTCGATGACGGCCATGGCGCGCGGGCCTTCGGTGCCGAACTGGGGATCGAGGGGGAGAGGCGTGCGGCCCGTGATGCGGGCGAGCCGCTCTATGCCTTCCGCGCCGCCGGGCGGGCACTGGTTGATGCCGGCCTCGCCATCGGCCACGGCCTGTGCGTAGCCTGCGCAATCCGGGTAGCCGCAACGTGTGCACTGCGTCTGAGGCAGTGCGTCGTTGATCCGTGCGGCGAGCCCGTTCACTTTGCGTTGTCGATGCGCTGCCGCTTCAGCGGGCGGTGCGCTTCTTCGCCGCCACGGTCGCGGCCTTCTTCACCGGCGCCTTCTTGGCGGCCACGGAGGCGGGGATCCTGCGGCCGGGTTTGACGGTGTCTTCGGCGCCCAGGCCGCCGCGGCTGCTGGCACGGCTTTGCGGCTGGTCGTTGGCCGCGATGAACTTCAGCACCTTCGGATAGACCAGTTCGCGCCAGCGGCGGCCGCTGAAGATGCCGTAGTGGCCGGCGCCCTTGACCTCGTAGTGCTCGCGCTTGTCGTCGGCGATGCCGGTGCACAGGCTGTGCGCGGCCTCGGTCTGGCCCGAGCCGGAGATGTCGTCGAGCTCGCCTTCGACCGTCAGCAAGGCGGTGGCGTGGATGTCCTGCGGACGCACGCGCTCCACCTGGCCCTTGGGGTTGCGGACGTCCCAGGTGCCGTTGACCAGGTCGAACTCCTGGAACACCGTGCGGATGGTCTCGAGGTAGTAATCGGCGTCCATGTCGAGCACGGCGTTGTACTCGTCGTAGAACTTGCGGTGGGCCTCGGCACTGGCGTCGTCGCCCTTGATGAGGTCCTTGAAGTAGTCGTAGTGGCTGCTGGCGTGGCGGTCGGGGTTCATCGCCACGAAGCCGGTGTGCTGCAGGAAGCCGGGGTAGACCTTGCGGCCCGCGCCGGGGAAGCCCTGTGGCACGCGATAGATCACGTTGTTCTCGAACCACTCGAAGCTCTTGTTCATCGCGAGGTTGTTCACCGCCGTGGGCGACTTGCGAGCGTCGATGGGGCCGCCCATCATGGTCATGGTGAGCGGCAGCGGTTCGCCGCGGCTGGCCATGAGCGACACGGCAGCGAGCACCGGCACCGTCGGCTGGCACACGCTCACCACGTGGCAGTTGCCGTACTCGGCCTGCAGCCGGCGGATGAATTCCTGCACGTAGTTGATGTAGTCGTCGAGGTGGAACTCGCCCTCGGCCAGCGGCACCATGCGCGCGTTCTTCCAGTCGGTGATGTAGACCTTGTGGTCCTGCAGCATGGTGCGCACCGTATCGCGCAGCAGCGTGGCGTAGTGGCCCGACAGGGGCGCCACGATCAGCACCACGGGCTGGCTCTTGAGCGTCTTGAGGATGTGCGGCTCGTCGGTGAAACGCTTGAAGCGGCGCAGTTCGCAGAAGGGCTTGTCGAGCTCGACGGCTTCCTGGATCACGACCTCCGCGCCGTCGACCTTGACGGACTTGATGTTGAACTCGGGCTTCTCGTAGTCCTTGCCCAGCCGGTAGAGCAGGTCGTAGCTCGCGGCCATGCGCTGGGAGATCGGAAGCTGGCCCCACACGGCACCGGGGCTGTAGAGCTTGGAGGCCGCCTGTGCGAAGTCCGCGAAGGGCTCCATCAGGGAACGCTGGGCTTCGTAGAGTTGATAGAGCATCGGAGTCTTGGAGTGGAATGTTGCGGCGCAATATATCAGCGCATCCGCTGCATTGCAGGAGGCCTAACCCCTACATTCACCCGCCGCCGGGGCTCTTCTCGGAGGGAGTGTGAAGGAATCGTCGCCCCGGGCGGATTCCCTCACACATTGCTGTCACCTAGATGACTTTGGCGATCGAAGCGCAGACGTGCCCGATGTTCTTGCTGTTGAGCGCGGCCACGCACATGCGGCCGGTGTCGGTGCCGTACACGCCGAACTCGTTGCGCAGGCGGACCATCTGGTCCTTGGTGAGGCCCGAGTAGCTGAACATGCCGATCTGGGTGGTGATGAAGCTCATGTCTTCCTTCACGCCGGCGGCCTTCAGGCCGTCGACCAGCGCCTGGCGCATGGCCTTGATGCGCACGCGCATCTCGCCCAGTTCCTTCTCCCACAGGGCGCGCAACTCGGGGTTGCCGAGCACCGCGGCCACCACGGCGCCGCCGTGCGTGGGCGGGTTGCTGTAGTTGGTGCGGATGGCGATCTTGAGCTGCGACAGCACGCGGCCGGCTTCTTCCTTGTTCTCGCACAGCACCGACAGGGCGCCTACGCGCTCGCCGTACAGGCTGAAGCTCTTGGAGAAGGAGGTCGAGACGAAGAAGGTCAGGCCGGCTTCGACGAACTTGGCGACGGCGGCGCCGTCTTCCTTCAGGCCGTAGCCGAAGCCCTGGTAGGCCATGTCGAGGAAGGGCACCAGGCCCTTGGCCTTGACGGCGGCGACCACCTGGTCCCACTGGGCCGGGGTGATGTCGTAGCCGGTCGGGTTGTGGCAGCAGGCGTGCAGCACGACGATGGTGCCGGCGGGGGCTGCGTTGAGGGCGGCCAGCATGCCGTCGAAGTTGATGCCGCGCTTTGCGGCGTCGTAGTAGGGGTAGCTCTCGACTTCGAAGCCGGCGTTGGTGAAGAGCGCGCGGTGGTTTTCCCAGCTCGGGTCGCTGATCAGCACCTTGGCGTTGGGGTTGAGCTTCTTCAGGAAGTCGGCGCCGACCTTCAGGCCGCCAGTGCCGCCGATGGCCTGGATGGTGGCCACGCGGCCGGAGGTGACGGGTTCGCTGTCGGCACCGAAGACCAGCGCCTTGACGGCGTTGTCGTAGGCGGCGATGCCGTCGATGGGGAGGTAGCCGCGCGCGGTGGGCGCTTTCATCATGTTCTGCTCGGCCGCCTGCACGCACTGCAGCAGGGGCAGCTTGCCGTTGTCGTCGTAATAGACGCCGACGCCGAGATTGACCTTGTTGGGGTTGGTGTCGGCTGCGAATTGTTCGTTGAGGCCGAGGATCGGGTCGCGCGGTGCCATTTCGACCGCGGTGAACATAGACATGGAAAGGTCCTTTGGGATGAAAGCTGCGCTGCAACCGGATGTGGCTTTATGCTTTCCGGTTGCCTTGAATTTTACCGGCGCGAGCGCCACCTGTCGGGAACAGCCATGCCAGACAACAACGAAGCCATAGCAGACCTGAAGAAACTCGACCCGATCGGGCCGGCGAAGCAGGGCGAGTTCGTCAAGTTCCCGGGCTCCCCCTTCGAGCTCTACCAGCCCTATCCGCCGGCTGGCGACCAGCCCACGGCCATCGAGGGGCTGGTGGAAGGCGTGAAGGACGGCGAGTCGTTCCAGACCCTGCTGGGCGTCACCGGCTCGGGCAAGACCTTCACCATGGCCAACGTGATCGCCCGCCTGGGCCGCCCGGCCATCGTGTTCGCCCCCAACAAGACGCTGGCGGCGCAGCTCTACAGCGAGTTCCGCGAGTTCTTCCCCAAGAACGCCGTCGAATACTTCGTCAGCTACTACGACTACTACCAGCCAGAGGCCTACGTGCCCCAGCGCGACCTGTTCATCGAGAAGGATTCGTCGATCAACGAGCACATCGAGCAGATGCGCCTGTCGGCCACCAAGAGCGTGCTGGAGCGGCGCGACACGGTCATCGTGGCCACGGTGAGCGCCATCTACGGCATCGGCACGCCCGAGGACTACATGGAGATGCGGCTGATTGCCCGCGTCGGCGACAAGGTCGGCCAGCGCGACCTGATTTCGCAGCTGATCCGCATGCAGTACACGCGCAACGAGCAGGACTTCGCCCGCGGCACGTTCCGGGTGCGCGGCGACACCATCGACGTGTTCCCGGCCGAGCACAGCGAGCTGGCGATCCGCTTCGAGCTGTTCGACGACGAGATCGAGTCGCTGCAGCTCTTCGACCCGCTGACCGGGCGCGTCCGGCAGAAGGTGCCGCGCTTCACGGTGTACCCGTCGAGCCATTACGTGACGCCGCGCGACAAGGTGCTGGCGGCGGTGGAAACCATCAAGCTCGAGCTGGCCGACCGGCTCAAGGAACTCGTCGGCGCCGGCAAGCTGGTGGAGGCGCAGCGGCTGGAGCAGCGCACGCGCTTCGACCTCGAGATGCTTTCGGAAATCGGCCACTGCAAGGGCATCGAGAACTACACGCGCCACCTCTCGGGCGCCGCCCCCGGCGATCCGCCGCCCACGCTGACCGATTACCTGCCGAAGGACGCGCTGATGTTCCTCGACGAGAGCCACCAGATGGTCGGCCAGCTCGGCGGCATGTACAACGGCGACAGGGCGCGCAAGGTCACGCTCGTCGAGTACGGCTTTCGCCTGCCGAGCGCGCTGGACAACCGGCCGCTCAAGCTGGAGGAGTTCGAGGCCCGGGTGCGCCAGTGCATCTTCGTCTCGGCCACGCCGGCGCAGTACGAGAAGGACCATGCCGGCAACGTCGTCGAGCAGCTGGTGCGGCCCACCGGGCTGATCGACCCCGAGGTCGAGGTGCGCCCCGCCACGCACCAGGTGGACGATGTGCTGGGCGAAATCCGCACCCGCGTCGAGAAGAACGAGCGCGTGCTGATCACCACGCTGACCAAGCGCATGGCCGAGCAGCTGACCGACTACCTGGGCGACAACGGCGTGAAGGTGCGCTACCTGCACAGCGACGTCGACACGGTGGAGCGGGTGGAGATCCTGCGCGACCTGCGCCTGGGCACTTTCGACGTGCTGGTGGGCATCAACCTGCTGCGCGAGGGGCTGGACATTCCGGAGGTGTCGCTGGTGGCGATCCTCGACGCCGACAAGGAAGGCTTCCTGCGCGCGGAGCGCTCGCTGATCCAGACCATCGGCCGCGCCGCGCGGAACCTGAACGGCAAGGCCATCCTGTACGCCGACAGGATGACCGACTCGATGAAGAAGGCCATCGGCGAAACCGAGCGCCGCCGCGCCCGGCAGATCGCCTACAACGAAGCCAACGGCATCACGCCGCGCAGCATCGTCAAGCAGGTGCGCGACCTGATCGACGGCGTCTACAGCGAAAAGAGCGGCAAGGAAGCGGCCAAGCTCGACCTGGAGCGCGCCAAGGTCGAGGACATGAGCGAGAAGGACATCGCCCGCGAAATCAAGCGGCTCGAGAAGCAGATGCTGGAGCACGCACGCAACCTCGAATTCGAGAAGGCAGCCAGGGTTCGCGACCAGCTGGCGCTGCTGCGGGAACAGGCGTTCGGGGCCTCGGGCGGCGACAACATCGCAGGTCTGGCGCAGTAAGCCGGACGTTCGCATCTCCCCGCAAACCCGCGCTGGGGTTTACCCGAGCAGACCTCGGGGGCTTCTGTTATACTTGAGCGAAATACTCAACAACAAAGAGAAGAACTTCGCGATGAAGGACCGACTCCTACCGGCTGGTTCACCAGCGTCAGGGGTCGGGCAGGGCGGAGACGAGGTCACCGCGGTCCTGGACCAAGGTGTCATTTCAACGGTAAGCACTTGAAGGAGCTTGCGATGCGTCTCACTACCAAAGGCCGTTTTGCGGTCACAGCCATGATCGATCTGGCGTTGCGTCAGAACACCGGTCCGGTCACGCTGGCCGCGATCAGCCAGCGGCAGCAGATCTCGCTGTCGTACCTCGAACAGCTGTTCGGCAAGCTGCGCCGCCACGAGCTGGTCGAGTCGACCCGCGGCCCCGGGGGCGGCTACAGCCTCGGGCGCAAGGCAGCGGACATCACCGTGGCCGACATCATCGTCTCCGTCGATGAGCCCATCGACGCCACCCAGTGCGGCGGCAAGGAAAACTGCCTCGGCGAAGCCGGCCGCTGCATGACTCACGAGCTCTGGGCCTCTCTGAACCAGCGCATGGTCGAGTTCCTCGACTCCGTCACCCTGCAGAAGCTGGTCGACGACCAGATCGCCAAGGGCGTGCAAATCGAGAACAAGCCGGTCGTCAAGCGCGCCATCTCCGCGCAGCCGGTGGTCAAGCCTATTCGCGTGAACGCGCCGAATTCGGTGTTCGCGCTCGGGAACGCATTCGCGAAGTCCTGAAAGCGCTGAGTCAGAGTCCCGGCGGCGCCTTCGGGCGCCGGCCTGAGCAGCCCAGATCAAAGAACAACCCCCACGCCAGCACGAGCCAGCCATGGACGTAACTCCTCATTTTCCGATCTATCTCGATTACGGCGCCACCACGCCGGTCGACCCGCGCGTGGTCGATGCCATGATTCCCTGGTTGCGCGAGCACTTCGGCAACCCGGCATCGCGCAGCCACGCATGGGGCTGGGAGGCTGAGGAGGCGGTCGAGAAGGCACGCGGCCAGGTGGCCGAACTGATCAACGCCGACCCGCGCGAGATCGTCTGGACCTCGGGCGCCACGGAGTCGATCAACCTCGCGCTCAAGGGCGCGGCCAATTTCTACAAGGGCAAGGGCAAGCACCTCATCACCCTGAAGACCGAGCACAAGGCCGTGCTCGACACCATGCGCGAACTGGAGCGCCAGGGCTTCGAGGTCACCTACCTCGACGTCGAGGAAAACGGCCTCGTCGACCTCGAAAAGTTCAAGGCAGCGATCCGCCCCGACACCATCCTGGTCAGCGTGCTCTTCGTGAACAACGAGATCGGCGTGATCCAGGACGTGGTCTCCATCGGCAACATCTGCCGCGAGAAGGGCATCGTCTTCCACGTCGATTCGGCCCAGGCCACCGGCAAGATCGATATCGACATCACGAAGCTGCCCATCGACCTGATGAGCCTGGCCTCGCACAAGACCTACGGCCCCAAGGGCATCGGCGCCCTGTACGTGCGCCGCAAGCCGCGCGTGCGCCTCGAGGCGCAGATGCACGGTGGCGGCCATGAGCGCGGCATGCGTTCGGGCACGCTGCCCACGCACCAGATCGTCGGCATGGGCGAGGCCTACCGCATCGCCAAGCTGGAGATGCACAAGGACATCGAACACGCGCGCCGTCTGCAGAAGCGTCTGCTCGACGGCCTGAAGGATGTCGAGCAGGTGTTCATCAACGGCGACCTCGAACACCGCGTGCCGCACAACCTGAACATGAGCTTCAACTACGTCGAGGGCGAGTCGCTGATCATGGGCATCAAGGGCCTGGCGGTGTCGTCGGGTTCGGCCTGCACCTCGGCCAGCCTGGAGCCCAGCTACGTGCTGCGCGCCCTGGGCCGCAGCGACGAACTGGCCCACAGCAGCCTTCGCATGACCATCGGCCGCTTCACGACCGAAGAAGAGATCGACTACGCCATTTCGACCATCAAGCACAACGTTGCCAAGCTGCGCGAGCTGAGCCCCCTGTGGGAGATGTTCCAGGACGGCGTGGACATCAGCACGATCCAGTGGTCGGCCCACTGACGCAGGTCAGACCCGCACCAGGCACCACGATTGAACAAAGTTTGAGAGGTACACCATGGCATATTCTTCCAAGGTCATCGACCACTACGAAAACCCGCGCAACGTCGGCTCCTTCGAAAAGGGCGACGACTCCGTCGGCACCGGCATGGTCGGCGCACCGGCCTGCGGCGACGTGATGAAGCTGCAGATCAAGGTCAACCCCGAAACCGGCGTGATCGAAGACGCTCGCTTCAAGACCTACGGCTGCGGCTCGGCCATCGCCTCGTCGTCGCTCGTGACCGAATGGGTCAAGGGCAAGACGCTCGACGAAGCGGCCGCGCTCAAGAACGCGCAGATCGCCGAAGAGCTGGCGCTGCCGCCGGTGAAGATCCACTGCTCCATCCTGGCCGAAGACGCCATCAAGGCAGCCGTGAACGACTACAAGGCCAAGCACGGCGTCAAGACCGAAACCGGTGCCGCTGCCGAAGCTGTCCACTGACATGGCCGTCACGCTGACAGAAGCCGCTGCCCGACATGTCACCCGCTACCTCGGCAAGAGGGGCAAGGGGGTGGGTGTGCGGCTGGGCGTGAAGACCACGGGTTGCTCTGGCCTGGCCTACAAGCTCGAGTACGTGGACGAACTGGCGCCGGAAGACGTGGTCTTCGAAGACCACGGCGTGAAGGTGCTGGTCGATCCGAAGAGCCTCGCCTACATCGACGGCACGCAG
The DNA here is from genome assembly GCF_048302515.1 of Variovorax sp. 350MFTsu5.1. Classification (NCBI taxonomy): domain Bacteria; kingdom Pseudomonadati; phylum Pseudomonadota; class Betaproteobacteria; order Burkholderiales; family Comamonadaceae; genus Variovorax; species Variovorax sp. 350MFTsu5.1. The sequence continues at coordinate 2,875,043 of NZ_CP157620.1, forward strand.
CTCGACTTCGTGCGCGAGGGCCTGAACGAGGGCTTCAAGTTCAACAACCCCAACGAGCGCGACCGCTGCGGTTGCGGGGAAAGCTTCCGCATCTGAACTGATGCGCCGTCGCTGACTGCGACCACAGCCGCCAACATGTCATGTGCTGGCGGTTTTTTCTTGCCATGAACCTGAACGACACCGACTTTCAACTGTTCGCCGTCCCGGCGACCTTCGCGCAGGACCGTGCCGTGCTCGACGCGCGCTGGAAGGAACTGCAGCGGGAGGCCCACCCGGACCGTTTCGCCGCGCAAGGCGCCGCGGCGCAGCGCGTGGCCATGCAGTGGTCGGTGCGCATCAACGAGGCCTACCAGCGGCTGAAGGACCCGATCCGCCGCGCCAGCTACATCTGCGAGCTGAACGGCGCGCCGCTCGATGCCGAGAACAACACGGCGATGCCGTCCGATTTCCTGATGCAGCAGATGGAGTGGCGCGAGGCGCTCGATGACGTCGCCGATATCGCTTCTCTCGAAAAGCTCAACGCCGAAGTCGAGGCCGGCCGCACCCGTGCGCTCTCGTCGCTCGACTGGCTGATCGACGAGAAGGGCGACTACCCGGCGGCGGCCAGGCAGGTGAGAGCCCTCATGTTCATTGAGCGCTTCGCGCAGGACGTCGAAGCCAAGTTCGATCAGTTGGGACAATAACGGCATGGCTCTTCTCCAGATTTCAGAACCCGGCCAGGCGCCCGACCCGCATCAGCGCCGCATCGCCGTGGGCATCGACCTCGGCACCACGCATTCGCTGGTGGCCTCGGTGCGCAACGGCGTGGCCGAATGCCTGCCCGACGGCCAGGGCCGCCTGCTGCTGCCTTCGGCCGTGCGCTACCTCGAGGGCGACCGCCGCCAGATCGGCTTCGACGCGCTGGCCGCTCGCGCGCAGGACCCGGCCAACACCATCACTTCGGTGAAGCGCCTCATGGGCCGCGGCCTGGCCGACATCGCGAACCGCGAATCGATGTCGTACCGCATCGGCAGCGGCGACGGCGGCATGGTCAAGGTGCAGACGCTGGCGGGCGAGAAATCGCCCGTCGAGATCAGCGCCGAGATCCTTGCCACCCTGCGTTTCCGCGCTGAAGACACCTTCGACGACGAACTCTACGGCGCCGTCATCACCGTGCCCGCGTATTTCGACGAAGGCCAGCGCCAGGCGACCAAGGACGCCGCGCAGCTCGCGGGCCTCAACGTGCTGCGCCTGATCAGCGAGCCCACGGCCGCGGCCATCGCCTATGGCCTCGACAACGCGAGCGAAGGCGTCTACGCGGTCTACGACCTGGGCGGCGGCACCTTCGACATCTCGATCCTGCGGCTCACGCAGGGCGTTTTCGAAGTCATTGCGACCGGCGGCGACTCGGCCCTCGGCGGCGACGACTACGACCATGCGCTGGCCGACTTCGTGCTCGCGCAGGCAGGCCTGCAGGCCGGCAGCGATGCCGACAAGGCCGCGTTGCTCGTGGCCGCCCGTGCGGCGAAGGAAGCCCTGACCGATTCGGCGACGGTCGTGTTCAAGGCAGAGGTCGCAGGCAAGACCGTTTCGCTCGACCTGACGCGTGAGCAGTTCTATGCCGCCACCCAGCCGCTGACCGACCGCACCATCGCCGCCGTGCGCAAGGCACTGCGCGACGCGAAGCTCAAGGCCGAAGAGCTCAAGGGCATCGTTCTGGTGGGTGGCTCCACGCGCATGCCGCAGGTCCGCCGCGCGGTGGCCGATTTCTTCGGCCGCGAGCCGCTGGTCAACCTGAATCCCGACGAAGTCGTGGCGCTGGGCGCCGCCATCCAGGCCAATCAACTGGCCGGCAACAATGGTGCGGGCGAGTTGCTGCTGCTCGACGTGATCCCGCTGTCGCTTGGCATCGAGACCATGGGTGGGCTCGTCGAGCGCATCGTGCCGCGCAACCAGACCATCCCGACGGCGATGGCGCAGGACTTCACGACCTACCAGGACGGCCAGACCGCACTGGCGCTGCACGTGGTGCAGGGCGAGCGCGACCTCGTCTCCGACTGCCGCAGCCTCGCGCGCTTCACGCTGCGCGGCATTCCGCCAATGGCGGCCGGCGCGGCACGCATCCGCGTGACCTTCACGGTCGACGCAGACGGCCTGCTGAGCGTGAGCGCGAAGGAGCAGGGCAGCGGCGTCGAGGCCAGCGTGGCGGTCAAGCCCTCGTATGGCCTGTCGGACGACCAGATCGCGACCATGCTGCAGGAAAGCTTCTCCACCGCGCAGCAGGACATGCAGGCCCGCGCGCTGGTCGAGGCGCGCGTCGATGCCGATCGCATGCTGCTGGCCACGCAGAGCGCGCTCGATGCCGATGGCGACCTGCTGAACGACGAAGAGCGCGCGGCCATCGACGCATCGATGGCGCAGCTGCGCGAAGCCGCCAAAGGCAGCAACGAAGCCGCGGCCATCGAGGCCGCCACCAAGAAGCTGGCCGACGACACCGAAGCCTTCGCCGCACAGCGCATGAACGCGGGCATCGCGCGCGCGCTTGCCGGGCGCAAGGTCGAATCCCTCTAGAACAACAGCATGCCCACGATCAAGATCTACCCGCATCCAGAGTACTGCCCCGAAGGCGCAGAAATCACCGCGCCCGCCGGCACCTCGATCTGCGAGGCGCTGCTCGACAACCACATCGACATCGAGCACGCCTGCGAGATGAGCTGCGCCTGCACCACCTGCCACGTGATCGTGCGCGAGGGCTTCAACTCGCTGAACGAGGCGGAAGAGGGCGAGGAAGACCTGCTCGACCGCGCCTGGGGCCTGGAGCCGCAGTCGCGCCTGAGTTGCCAAGCGATCCTGGCGCAGGAGAATGTGACGATCGAGATTCCAAAGTACTCGATCAACCACGCCAAGGAAAACCACTGATGAGCAGGGAGTGCGCATGACCCGCCAGATCGTCCTCGACACCGAAACCACCGGTCTCTCGGCCGAGAACGGCGACCGCATCATCGAGCTCGGCTGCGTGGAGCTGTTCAACCGCAAGCTCACCGGCAACGACCTGCACATCTACTTCAACCCCGAGCGCGAGAGCCATGAGGACGCGCTCAAGGTCCACGGCCTGACGACCGACTTCCTGCGCGACAAGCCCAAGTTCGGCACGCTGGCCAACGACATCGTCGAGTACCTGCGCGACGCCGAGATCATCATTCACAACGCGGCCTTCGACGTCGGCTTCCTCAACAAGGAGTTCGAGCGCGCGGGCCTGCCGCCGCTGCGCACCTTCGTCGGCGAAGTGACCGACACGCTGGCCATGGCCAAGCAGGTGTATCCGGGCAAGCGCAACTCGCTCGACGCGCTGTGCGACCGCTTTGGTGTCGACCGTTCGAACCGTACCTTCCACGGCGCCAAGCTCGACGCGCAGCTGCTGGCCGACGTCTACATCAACCTCACGCGCGGGCAGGACGCGCTGCTCATCGACGTAGCCGCCGCGGAGCCTGTGCAGGGCACCACCGTGGTGGCTGTCGACCTGAGCCAGTTCGAGTTGCCGGTGATCATGGCGGCCGAGCATGAGCTCACCGCACACGAGGCCGTGCTGGTCCAGCTCGATAAATCGAGTGGCGGCCGGACGCTGTTTCGAGAAAACGTCTGAGTTTCTTGAAAGCAGCTGAAAAGCTATGGCATAATCTGAGGCTTCGCAGAACGCGATACGTTTTCTAGGCACCGAGGCAAAAAGCAGCGGTGCCGAGGGCGGTTAGCTCAGGGGTAGAGCACAGCATTCACACTGCTGGGGTCGGAGGTTCGAAGCCTCCACCGCCCACCAATCAAAAAGCGACCTGGATTTCCAGGTCGCTTTTTTGTTTTGTGCGCCGAGAGGGGCTTCGGTTCGCCTCTCTCTCTGCTTCTCTATCCGTTGACTACTTCGCGGTGCCGAAGAGGTCGCCGCAGTTGTCGCACGCGAAGTACAGCTTCTGCTCTGCGCACTGCACCGAACCCGTCGCGCCGGCGCGGATCTGCCAGTCGCACGATTTGCCCTGCCTCACAAGCGTGCCCTCGGCGTAGCAGGGTGCCAGTTCGTAGTTGTCGTGCAGCGTCTTGTAGTCGACCTCGCGTGCCTTCGAGAAGAACTCGCGCGCCTGTCCATGGCTGCGTGGCACGTCGGAGCTGCGGCAGGTGGCCGGCGAGTCGGAGTGGAAGTCCGCAACGTAGATGTTGCTGAAAGCGGTGTCGCGAGTCGTCGCGCAAGAGGAAAGCAGCAAGGCCCCGATTGCGAGACCCACCGCGCGGAGTCTCACTTCCATATCGCCGAACTCGCTTCGCCAGGGTTCTTGTACGACACCGTCGGATGCCGGTAGACATCTTCCGGCTTGAGATTGAACTGCGCATACAGCACCTCGATGAGCCACTGCAGCGAGCTGTTCTGCGCAGCGGTCACGGCCTCGTAGTTCTTGTCGTCGATGTGCATGCCGACCAGCTCGATGCCGATCGAGTCGCTGTTCACCGGATAGCGGTCCGGATACGGCTTCGCGCGCTCGTGCGCGTCGATGGCGTTGATCTGGTTGACCCACGACATCGCCAGCATCTTTGCCATTGCACCCGTGTCGCAACTGCTCTTGTTGATGGTCAGGCACTTCGACTTGATCAGCTTGCCGACGTGATAGCAACGCGCGAGAACGCTCGCCGTCTGGTAGATCTGGCCGTTCTTGTCGATGAGGAAGTGGGCGCCATTGCCGCCCGCCTGGTAGCCGTTGAGGCTGGATTCGGCGGTGCCCGAGTCGGTCTGGTGAACGACGATGGCGAGCACGCTGGGGAGGGTGCCGTGTTCGATTCCCGGTGATCGTCGCAGGATCACCTTGGGGTCGATCAGCATCCCGTTTGCATCGATGGTGGACATTTCTCTCCCTGAAGAAAGTGACGCGATGACGGTCGCCTGCCGTGCTCCGGCAGCACGGGCCAGTACAACACATCCACCGTCGATGCCCAAGTCGCAGGAAGTAGTAACGCGACCTCCGGGCGACGATCCTGCAACAGTCGTCATTACCGTGTCACGAAGCTCGTGTTGCCCGTTGTCGGCCCGCGCCGACGGCAGATGCAGCCCGCAGCTGTCGAATTTCTCGCACCGATGACCTAGAACCATTTGGAAAGGAGCGCAGCCATGGCCACTCATCCCGACATTCCACCGCCCGTCGCGCCCGACCTGCCCGTCGAGCCCGACGAAGGACCCGAGACGCCGCCCGACGAGCCCACCGATCCCGAGCCGCCCCCGTCCGCGCACTGAGATAGCGAAGCTCCCGCGCAAGCCGCGCTAAGCTCGCGCGATGGACGAAATTGATTGCGCCGTCATCGGCGGTGGTGTGGTGGGCTTGGCAGTGGCACGCGCCTTGGCGCTCGCGGGCCGGGAGGTGCTGGTGCTCGAATCCGAAGGAGCCATCGGCACAGGAACGAGTTCGCGCAACAGCGAAGTCATTCATGCCGGCATCTACTACCCGCAGGGCTCGCTCAAGGCGAAGCTGTGCGTCGAGGGCAAGCAGTTGCTTTACGCCTACGCGGCCGAGCGCGGCGTGCCACACCAGCGCTGCGGCAAGCTGATCGTCGCCACCTCGCCCGAGCAGGCCGGCCAGCTCGAAGCCATCCAGCAGAAGGCGGCGGCGAACGGCGTCGATGACCTTGTCCTGCTCACGGCACAGCAGGCCATTGCGATGGAGCCGCAGCTGCACTGCGTGGCTGCGCTGCATTCGCCCAGCACCGGCATCGTCGACAGTCATGCCCTCATGCTGAGCTTGCTGGGCGATCTGGAGAACGCGGGCGGGATGCTGGCGCTGAAGTCGCCGATCACGCGCGCGGAGTGCGGTGATGGCGCCATCGTGCTGGCGGCCGAAGACGGCACCGTGCTGCGCTGCCGCAGCGTGGTCAATGCGGCGGGCCTCGGGGCCCCGGCATTGGCCCGGCGCTTCGAGGGCCTGCCGCCGTCGTCGGTGCCGAAGGAGTACTTCGCCAAGGGCAACTACTTCACCCTGTCGGGGCGTGCGCCGTTCGGCCGGCTCGTCTACCCCGTGCCCGAGCCGGGCGGGCTGGGCGTGCATCTCACGATCGACCTGGGCGGCCAGGCCAAGTTCGGGCCGGACGTGCAATGGGTTTCATCGCCCGGCGAACTGGTGGTGGATCCCTCGCGCGGCGAGGGTTTCTACTCCGAAGTCCGCAAGTACTGGCCCGCGCTGCCGGATGGCGCGCTGATTCCGGGCTATGCGGGCATGCGGCCCAAGATTTCGGGGCCCGGCGAGCCGGCCGCCGACTTCATGATCGACGGGCCCGCATCGCACGGCGTGCGGGGGCTGGTGAACCTGTTCGGCATCGAGTCGCCCGGCCTAACGAGCAGCCTGGCCATCGGGCTGTACGTCGCCCGGCTGCTGGCCGAGGCATGACTGCGGAGGGGTGCAGGCGTCAGCCGATACCCATCGTGCGACAAAGTCTGCACATCTGTAGCGCCTGAGGGCCTTTCGAGCCTGTAACATGACAGCACGCCACTTGCTGGCGCGAAGCCGCCGGCGCGGTGCCGGTGTCATCACGGAGGAAAGTTTCCAATGAGTGCATCCCAAAATCTTGAAGCGGCAGCCGAAGACATTGCAAGCGACGTGCGCGGCGTGCTGGCGAGCAAGGACCTGGATTCGGTTCCCCACATCAAGGCGCTGCGCCAGCGCATCGACACCAAGCTGGCCATCGCACGCGAACTCGCGGCGGAGAAGAGCAAGCTCGCCGCCAAGAAGGCCCGCGAAGCGGCCAGCTCCGCCAACGCCTACGCCCACGACGAACCATGGCAGATCGCCGGCGCCGCATTGGCCGTCGGCGTGCTGGTGGGCCTGCTGCTTGGCCGCCGCTGACCCGGTAGTGCACGGCAGCAGCGGCGTTCCCGTTCACCCGGGCATGACAGGGGCCAGCCGATGAGGCTGCTCTCCCTGTTCGGACTGAACGCCCGCATCCGCCGGCTGCGCATTGCCGCGGCCGAGGGCGCCCTGGCGGCCGAGGACCGGGTGCAACTGCTGCGCATGGCCTGGGAAGACGAGAAGCAGCGGCTAAAGCTGATGCTCGTCCTCGGCCTGGCCGTGCTGGGGCTGACCACGGTCACGGTGGCTCTGCTGTCCGTGGCGGTGGTGGTGAACTTCTGGGACACGCCTCACCGCGTCACCGCCGCATGGTCGGTGGCTGGCGTATGGATCGCGCTCTGGCTGGCGGCAGTCATCGGGCTGCTGCTGACCCTGCGCAATGCGTCCAACAGTTTCGTGCCTGCTCGCCGGGAGTTCGAGCGTGACTGGGCCTGGGCCCAGGAGCGTTTCGGCCTCGGCAAGGACCCAGGGGAGGACAAGGAAGCACCGCGCCGCGTCCGCCGTCCGGCCACGCGCGAAGAACTGCTTGCTCGCATGGAGATCCAGCGCCAGCGCATCGCGACGATGCAGGGCGGACGCGAGACTCAGCCCGCGCCCGAGGCGGATGCCCCTCCGCCCAACGAGTCCGCCGCCGCGGCCGCGCTGCGCATCGCGCGTGCGCACCCGGTGGCCACCGGCGTCGTCGCGGCGGCTGCCGTGGTGGTGATCCGGCCGAAGCGTCTGCTGCGCTGGGCTGCGGTCATTGCGCCAGTGCTCTGGCGCATGCGCTGAGAGACTGAAGAGAAAAGGCGCTCAGGCCTTGCTGCCGCGATCGCGCAGCAGCGCCTGGGCCGCTTCGCGGACCAGCGCCGGGCCGCGATAGATCAGGCCGGTGTAGATCTGCACCACGTCCGCGCCTGCGGCGATCTTCGCCTTGGCATCGGCGCCGCTGAGGATGCCCCCCACGCCGATGATCGGAAAGTCCTTGCCCAGCGCCGCACGCAGCTGCGCGACCACGCGGTTGCTGGCCTCGCGCACCGGCGCGCCCGACAGCCCGCCCGCTTCCTCCGCGTGCGGCAAGCCCTTTACCGCATCGCGCGCCAGCGTGGTGTTGGTGGCGATCACGCCGTCCATGCCGTGGCGCTTGAGCGTGGCGGCGATCACCGAGACCTGTGCTTCGTCGAGGTCGGGCGCGATCTTCACGAAGAGCGGCGATCGCTTGCCGCCATGGCGCGTGGTCAGGGTTTCGCGCCGATCGGCCACTGCGCCGAGCAGGGCGTCGAGGGCTTCGTCGCTCTGAAGCGAGCGCAGGTTGGCGGTGTTGGGGCTGGAGATGTTGATCGTCACGTAGTCGGCATGCGGGTACACGCCGTCGAGGCAGGCCAGGTAGTCGTCCACCGCGCGCTCGATGGGCGTGGCGGCGTTCTTGCCGATGTTGAGGCCCAGCAGCATCGGCGACTTGGCACTGCTGGCGTTCTTGCGGAAGCGTGCCTTCTGCACGTTGGCCAGGAAGGCGTCCAGCCCCTCGTTGTTGAAGCCCAGCCGGTTGATCAGCGCGTCGCGCTGGGGCAGCCGGAACATGCGCGGCTTGGGGTTGCCCGGCTGGGCCTTCGGCGTCACCGTACCGACCTCGACGAAACCGAAGCCCATGGCGGAGAAGGCGTCGATGCAGCGGGCGTTCTTGTCCAGCCCGGCCGCCAGGCCCACGCGGTTGGGAAAGGTCAGGCCGGCGAGCTCGACGGGATCGTCGACGCGCGGTGCCGAATAGGCGCAGGCCAGGGGAGTGTTCTGGGTGCGCGCCAGCCCGTCCAGCGTGATTTCATGGGCGTGTTCGGGGTCGAAGCCGAACAGGAAGGGGCGGGCCAGGCCGTAGAGCGAGGAGGGCATCAGCAGGGGCATCGGATAATTCGGGGCTTCAATGAGCCAAGGATTGTCCGTGATGACCGCACCCGCCTCCCCAACCCCCTCCAAACCGCTTTCCCAGGACGAACTCAAGGCCCAGGTCGGCCGTGCCGCGCTGGCCTACGTGGTCAAGGGCGAAATCGTCGGCGTCGGTACCGGATCGACGGTGAACAAGTTCATCGACGCGCTGGCCACGATCAAGGACGAGATCAAGGGCGCCGTCTCCAGCTCGGTCGCCTCGACCGAACGCCTGCGCGCGCTGGGCATTCCGGTGTTCGACAGCAACGAGGTTGAGGAACTGTCGGTCTACATCGACGGCGCCGACGAGATCGATCACCGCGGTTTCATGGTCAAGGGCGGCGGCGCCGCGCTCACGCGCGAGAAGATCGTCGCGGCGCAGTCGCGCAAGTTCGTCTGCATTGCCGACGAGTCGAAGCTGGTGCAGGTGCTGGGCGCCTTCCCGCTGCCGGTGGAGGTGATCCCGATGGCCGCGCAACGCGTGATGCGCCAGTTCGCGGCCATGGGCGGCATCGCCCAGGTGCGCGAGAAGGACGGCCTGCCGCTGGTCACCGACAACGGCCAGCACATCGTCGACGTGACGGGGCTGCGCATCACCGATCCGCTGGCGTTCGAGTCGACCGTGAGCCAATGGCCGGGCGTGGTGACGGTCGGCGTCTTCGCGCACCAGAAGGCCGACGTGTGCCTGCTGGGCACCGCGGCCGGTGTGAAGACGATGGAGTTCGCGGGCTGAGGTTGAAGCCCAGGCCGTGGGGGCCTAGAACTTGATGCCGGCCGGGTTGCTCGGCGTCGGCTCGCTCGAGGCCGGAGGCGGTGGTGCGGGTTGCGCGGCCGGGGCGGGCGCTTCGGCCCCCCGGGGCGCCGGCGTCGCTTGCGGGGCCACCAGCGGCCGGACCGGGCCGTTGCGGTAGCCCGCGGGCAGGCTGTTGCTCTTGGGATAGCCGGCCGCGTCGAGGTACTGCGACCATTCCACGTCCGAGAAGCCCTTGAGCTGCTGCGAACCGATCGTCAGCAGCGGCAACGCATTCTGGTTGCTCAGGCGCTGCAGGGCTTCGATGTCCGCGTTGCTCTTGACGGTGCGCTCCTCGAAAGGAATGCCGCGCGTCGTGAGCAGGGTGCGCGCCGCGCCGCAGGGGCCGCATTCGTCCCCGCTGTAGAGGGTGACGGGATAGCGCTGCGCCACCTGGCGCAGTTCATAGGGCAGGCCGGCGGCGTTGGCGCCGGAAGGGGCCGTCGCGCCTTGCTGGCCGGCCGACGCCGGCTCGGTGCTCGCGCTCGGGGCGCGGTCGGAGAAGGTGACCTTGCCGTTCTTGTCCACCTGGCGGTAGATGGGTTGCGCCATCGCGCCCGCGGCAACGAGCACGAGGGCAAGGCCGGTCAGGCGATGCAATGGTGAGATTTTGTAAATCGTATGCATCGCCCGAGTATCGCAAGCTTCAGCGCCGCATCAAGCGGGCTGGGCCTGCGCCATGCCCTGGTGTCGCAGCAGCGCATCAAGCTGGGGCTCGCGGCCGCGGAACGCCTTGAACGAGTCCATCGCGCTGCGGCTGCCGCCAGCCTCCAGGATGGCCTGGCGGTACTTGCGGCCGGTCTCGATGTTCGGCTCGCCGTCGGCCCCCACGGTTTCCTCGAAGGCCGCGTAGGCATCGGCGCTCAGCACCTCGGCCCACTTGTAGCTGTAGTAGCCGGCCGCATAGCCGCCCGCGAAGATGTGGCTGAACGTGTTCGGTGTACGGCTGAAGGGCGGCGACGGCATCACCGCGACTTCGGCACGCACGCGGCCCAGCAGGGCCATCACTTCGCCGGGCCTGGCGGTGGCGGCGTGGTACTCGGTGTGCAGCAGCATGTCGAACAGCGAGAATTCGATCTGGCGCAGCGTCTGCAGGCCGCTCTGGAAGTTCTTCGCGGCCGTCATCTTGTCGAAGAGGGCGCGCGGCAGCGGCTCGCCGGTGTCGACGTGGGCCGTCATGTGCTTGAGCACGTCCCACTCCCAGCAGAAGTTCTCCATGAACTGGCTCGGCAGCTCGACCGCATCCCATTCGACGCCGCTGATGCCCGAGACGTCGCGCTCGTTCACCTGGGTGAGCATGTGGTGCAGGCCGTGGCCGAACTCGTGGAAGAGGGTGGTCACGTCGTCATGCGTGAGCAGCGGCGGCTTGCCGTCGACGCCGCTGGCGAAGTTGCACACCAGCTGAGCGACGGGCGTCTGCAGCACGCCGTTGTCGGGGCGCAGCCAGCGGGCGCGCACGTCGTCCATCCAGGCACCGCCGCGCTTGGCTGCACGGGCGGAGGGGTCGAGGTAGAACTGGCCGACTTTCTGGCCGGCGCGCTCGATGCGATAGAACTCCACGCTCGGATGCCAGGTGGGCGCCGAGTCGCGGCGGATCGACACCTCGAACAGCGTCTCGACGATCTTGAACAGGCCGGCCATGACCTTCGGCGCCGGGAAGTACTGCTTCACCTCCTGCTCGCTGAAGGCATAGCGCGCCTCCTTGAGCTTCTCGCCGATGTAGCTCCAGTCCCAGGGCTGCGGATCGGTGATGCTCAGCTGCTCGGCCGCGAAGACGCGCAAGTCGGCAAGGTCGCGCTCGCCGTAGGGCTTGGCCTTGGCAGCGAGGTCGCGCAGGAACTTCACGACCTGCTCGGGCGACTCGGCCATCTTCGGCACGACCGACAGCTCGCCGTAGTTCTTGTAGCCCAGCAGCCCGGCTTCTTCCTCGCGCAGCGCGAGGATCTCGGTGATGAGGGAAGTGTTGTCGAAGGCCGTATCGCCGAACTCGCTGGCTCGCGTGACGTAGGCGCGATAGAGCTTCTCGCGCAGCGCGCTGCTTTTGGCGAACTGCATCACCGGCAGGTAGCAGGGCATCTTCAGCGTGAGCTTGTAGCCCTCCTTGCCGTCGGCCTCGGCGGCCGCGCGCGCGGCGCTCACCACGTCCTCGGGCACGCCTTCGAGCTCACCGAGAGCGGCGTAGTAGGCGAAGGCGTCGGTCGCGTCGAGTGCGTTCTCGCTGAACTTCTGGCTCAGCTCGGCCAGGCGTTCCTGGATGTCGGCGAAGCGCTTCTTGGCCTCGCCCTGCAGCTCGGCCCCGCCCAGCACGAAGTTGCGCACCGCATTGCTGTGGGCCTGGCGCTGCTCGGCATTGAGCGTCGTGGCGTCGATGGCCTTGTACTTGGCGTACAGGCGCTCGTCGGAGCCCAGGCGGGTCCAGAAGGCGGTAACGCGCGGCATGGCCTCGTTGTAGGCGGCGCGCAGCTCGGGCGTGTCGGCCACGGCGTTGAGGTGGCCGACGGCACCCCAGGCGCGGCTGAAGCGCTCCGAAGCCACGTCGAGCACCTTGGAGATCGCGTTCCAGTCAGCGGGAAAGTCGGGCGCGGTGACGGTCTGCAGCGCGGCCTCGGCATCGGCCAACAGTGCATCGACGGCAGGAGCGACGTGCTCGGGCTTGACTCGGTCGAACAGCGGGAGATCGGTGAAATCGAGAAGCGGGTTGGTCATATGGGGGATCCTGTTCGAACGTGGCGAGACCATTTTTCGGGGGCCACCGCGGAACCGGCTCTGCCGGGCCGCCGGTGGCGCCCCTCGAGGGGGAGGCGGCTGCACGAAGTGAGCAAGCAACGGGGTGGTTCTCATGTTGCGGCGCGCTCGGCCGCTTCAAGGGTGTTGACTAGCAGCATGGCGCGCGTCATCGGGCCGACGCCGCCGGGCACGGGCGTGATCCAGCCGGCCACTTCCTTCACGCCGTCGAAGTCGACGTCGCCGGCGAGCTTGCCGTCGGGCCGGCGGTTCATGCCCACGTCGATGACGACCGCGCCAGGCTTCACCATGTCGGCGCTCAGCAGGTCGAGCTTGCCCACCGCGGCGACGATCACGTCGGCCTGGCGCGTGATGGCGCCCAGGTCCTTGGTGGCGCTGTGGCAGATGGTCACGGTGGCGCTCTTGGCGAGCAGCATCATGGCCATTGGCTTGCCGACGATGTTGCTGCGGCCGATGACCACCGCATGCTTGCCGCGCAGGTCGTAGCCGATCGATTCGAGCATCTTCATGCAGCCGTGCGGCGTGCAGGGCCAGAAACCGGGAGCGCCGGTCATCAACGCGCCGGCGCTGGCGACGTGGAAGCCGTCGACGTCCTTGGCGGGCGAGATGGTCTCGATGACTTTCTGGCTGTCCATGTGCTTGGGCAGGGGCAGCTGCACCAGGATGCCATGCACCTTCGGGTCGTCGTTGAGCGTGCGGATGCGGGCCAGCAGGTCGGCCTCGCTCATGTCGGCGGGGTAGGTCTCCAGCGTGGCGTCGAGGCCGGTCTGCGCGCTGTCGTTGACCTTGTGCTTGGTATAGACCTGGCTGGCCGGGTCCTCGCCCACGAGGATGATGGAAAGGGCAGGGTTCACGCCACGGGCCTTGAGCGCCGCGGTGCGGCCGGACACCTCGGCGCGGATGGTTTTGGCGAGGGCGTTGCCGTCGATCAGTTGGGCGGTCATCGGTTTCGATTTTCCAAGTAAAAACGCCCGCTTTCGCAGGCGTGGGGTTCATTCGTCGCTATCGGGCGGATAGCTGTTTCTAGGCCTTGGCTGCTGGCGCCGCCTGCCCCAGCGCGATCTTGAGCAGATCGGCCACGGTGTTGGCGTTGAGCTTTTCCATGATGTTGGCGCGATGCGCCTCGACCGTCTTGATGCTGATGCCCAGGTCGTCGGCGATCTGCTTGTTCAGGCGGCCGGCGACGATGCGTTCGAGCACCTGCGCCTCGCGGCCCGTGAGCTTGGACAGCAGCGCGTCGCGGCTGGCCGACTGCTGGTGCTGCGTGAAGGCGCCGCGCGCATGTTCGAGCATGCGCTCGACCAGCGTGACGAGTTCCTCGTCGTTGAAGGGCTTCTGGATGAAATCCATCGCGCCCTTCTTCATGCTGTCGACGGCCATCGGCACGTCGCCGTGGCCGGTGATGACCACGATCGGCAGCGGGGAGCGTCGCTCGATGAGCCGGTCCTGCAGTTCAAGGCCGGTCATGCCCGCCATGCGGATGTCGACGATCAGACAGGCGACTTCGCGCGGGTCGTATCGGGAGAGAAAGGATTCGGCGGAATCGAAACAGCGGACTCTGTAGTCCTTGCCTTCGAGCAGCCATTGCAGCGAATCGCGTACGGCTTCGTCGTCGTCGACGACATAGACCGTGCCCTTCTTCGGAATCAAACTCATGCAGGTACCTTTGCCTCGTCGCTAGCTACGGAACTGATAGCGTCCAACACCGGAATCCAGAAGGAAAAACGGCATCCGATCACATCCGGGCCATTGTAGATGTTCTCCGCCTGCATCCGGCCGCGGTGCGACTCGACGATGGTGCGGCACAAATTGAGCCCGATGCCCATGCCCTCGGGCTTGGTGGAGAAGAAGGCTTCGTAGAGCCGGTCCATCACTTCCGGGGCCAGGCCCTTGCCGGTGTCCTGCACCGAGAACTCGATGGCGTTGTGGCCCTCGATCACCTTGGGCAGCACGCGCAGTTCCACGCTGCGGCGCGCCAGCGGGCGGTCGGCGAGGTCGATGGATTCGGCGGCATTCTTGAGCAGGTTGACCATCACTTGCTCGATGAGGATGGGGTCGACGCGCACCACCGGCAGCCGCGCCGCCACGTAGTGGTTAAGGCGCACGTTGCGCCGGCGCAGCTCGATGCCGGCGAGCTCGACAGCCTCGCTCACCATGGTGGCCACGTCGGCCGGCGTGCGGTTGGGCTCGCTGCGTTTCACGAAGGAGCGGATGCGCTGGATGATCTGGCCCGCGCGCTGGGCCTGCTTCGACGTCTTCTCGAGCGCGGCGAGCAGGGCGTCGTTGTCGATCGACTGGCCCTTGATGCGCGACATCATCCCGTTGCAGTAGTTGGTGATGGCGGTCAGCGGCTGGTTGAGCTCGTGCGCCACGCTGGAGGCCATCTCGCCCATGGTGATGAGGCGGCTGGCGGCCTGGGCCTTGTCGGCCTGCGCGGCGGCCTGCTCCTCGGCGTCGCGGCGCGGCGTGATGTCGGTGGCGATCACCAGCTGCGCGAGGCGGCCGTCCACCCAGGTCAGGTAGCGCGAGCGCACTTCGAGCCACTTGCCGAGGTGGGGCACGAAGATCTCGTTGTTGGCGGTCTGTGCGGCGGTGAGGGTGTCGATCGGCAGGCCGGCGTACGGGTCGACGTCGTCCAGGCCCTCGTCGTGTGCGTTCGACGCCGGCACGCCGGCCTGCGCGACCATGCCCAGGTGGCCCACGGTGTCCGAACCGAACCAGAGCCGGTACAGCTTGTTGGCAAAGAGCAGTTCCTCGCTGCCGATGGGGGCCACCGACACGGCCGCGTCGAGCGCTTCCAGCACGGTGGTGAAGCGCTCGTAGGAGGCCGAGAGCTGCTCGCGGATGCGCGTGGGCTCGGTGATGTCGGTCATCGACGTCATCCAGCCGGTCTGGTGGCCGCGCGCGTCGATCAGCGGCGACACATAGAGGCGCGCGTTGAACACGCTGCCGTTCTTGCGCTTCACCCGCACCTGGAAGCCGCCGGGCAGGGCGCGGCCATGCAGCTCTTCTTCGAGCCGCTCGTTCATCACCTCGCGGTCTGATTCGAGCCAGTAGGGGAAGGGCGGCGACTGGCCGACCAGTTCTTCCTCGCTCCAGCCGGTCATGGCGCAGAAGGCGGCGTTGACGTAGGTGATGCGGCCCTGCAGGTCGAGCACGCGCATGCCGGTGAGCATGGAGTTCTCCATCGCCCGGCGGAAGTTGGTCTCGGCCACCAGCCGCTGCTGCGCCTGCAGCCGCCGACGCGTGTGGCGCCAGGTGCCGATCAGCATCCAGCTGGTGAGCACGCTCAGCGCGCAGACCAGCCAGAAGAGCCCGTTGCCGACCACGCCCTGCGAAGTGCGGTAGGCCTGAGCCCGCAGCACCAGCGCATTGCCGACGGGCGACACCGGCACTTCATATTCGTTGGTGCGCTCCGACCAGGGCAGCAGGCGCGTGCCGCTTTCCTTCAGGTTGGCGGTGTTGCCGGCGATCACATGCCCCTTGGCGTCGAGCAGCGACACCGCGTAGCGCGCCTGCACCTCGGACGGCATGCCGTAGCGCAGCAGGCCGTCGACCGAGAACTCGCCCAGCACCACGCCGGCGAACAGGCCCTGGTCGAAAAGGGGAATGTGCAACTGCAGCATCGCCGGCGGGTCTCCGCCGGCCACGGGCTGCGAGAAGACGGGCTGGCGCAGTTCGCGGGCCAGCGCATAGTTGCTCTCGATGTCGCCAGGGCGCAGCACGTCGCCGATCAGGTGCTGCTGCGCCGGGTGCACGCTGGGCGCCGCGTAGCCTGCCTTGAAGCGGCGGCGGTCGTCGATCCAGGTGATGGTCTGCAGCTCTGGGAACTGGCTCACCAGCGACTCGGCGCGGCTGGTGAATTCGATCGGGTCGATCTCGCGGTTGGAGGCGTCGCGCGCGATGCGCATCAGCTGTTCCTGGCGCTCGAGCAGCCGCAGGCGCATGCGCTGCTGCGCGTACTCGACGTCGCGGCGCACCGACTCCTGCTCGCGCTCGACCTCCTCGGTGCGCAGGTACCAGAAGGCGGAAACGATGGCGGCAAGGAACAGCAGCACGGCGGCCATCGGCGCGAGCATCGCGACCGCGTCCTGCAGCACCGGTGTCTGGCGTCGCCACCACCTGCGCCACCAGGACAGCGGCGAGGCGTTCACGGCACTGCGGGCAACCGCCAGCGGGGAGGAGAGAGGCATGGGGCGGATTCTAGGCTTGCCCCCTCGGCTTGCCATGTCCCGTGCGGACATCCGTTCCTGCTCTGATTTCTTTCGAATTTCACATTGAAAAATCAATGAGCACTATTTGAAATTGCGATGTTTCTATGAGAAACTCCGCCGCGTTCGCTGCACAGCGCACTTAAATTACTGCCACAGCCCTAAAAGGAGACACAAGCATGTCGGCAAATCCCGAGAACCTGTTCGGCTCGGCCGCTAACGACGCGGACGCCCAGGAGACCCGTGAATGGATGGATGCACTGTCTTCCGTCATCCAGAGCGAGGGGCCTGAGCGGGCTCACTTCCTTCTCGAGCAGCTGCTCGAACATGCCCGCCAGAACACGGTCGACATGCCGTTCTCGGCCAACACCGGCTACGTCAACACCATCGAACCCTCGCAGGAAGCCCGAAGCCCCGGCAACCTCGAGATCGAACAGCGCCTGCGCGCCTACATGCGCTGGAACGCGATGGCCATGGTGGTCAAGGCCAACCGCCACCATCCGGCAGAAGGCGGCGACCTGGGCGGCCACATCGGCTCCTTCGCTTCGCTGGCCAGCATGTTCGGAGCCGGCTTCAACCACTTCTGGCACGCCGAGAGCGAGAACCACGGCGGCGACCTGCTCTACATCCAGGGCCACGTTTCTCCAGGCATCTATGCCCGCGCCTATCTCGAAGGCCGCCTTTCCGAAGAGCAGCTGCTGAACTTCCGCCAGGAAGTCGACGGCAAGGGCCTCTCCAGCTACCCCCACCCCAAGCTGATGCCGGAGTTCTGGCAGTTCCCCACCGTGTCGATGGGCCTGGGCCCGCTGATGGCCATCTACCAGGCGCGCTTCCTCAAGTACCTGCACGCACGCGGCATCGCCAACACCGAGAACCGCAAGGTCTGGGTCTTCTGCGGCGACGGTGAAATGGACGAGGTCGAATCGCTGGGCGCCATCGGCCTGGCTGCGCGCGAGAACCTCGACAACCTGATCTTCGTCATCAACTGCAACCTGCAGCGCCTGGACGGCCCGGTGCGCGGCAACGGCAAGATCATCCAGGAGCTCGAAGGCGAGTTCCGCGGCGCCAACTGGAACGTCGTCAAGCTGGTCTGGGGCAAGGGCTGGGACGCCCTGCTCGAGAAGGACCACGACGGCGCGCTGCGCAAGATCATGATGGAGTGCAACGACGGCGACTACCAGTCGTTCAAGGCCAACGACGGCGCCTACGTCCGCAAGAACTTCTTCGGCCGCGATCCGCGCACGCTGAAGATGGTCGAGCACATGACCGACGACGAGATCTGGAACCTGCAGCGCGGCGGCCACGATTCGCAGAAGGTGTATGCCGCCTTCCACGCCGCCCAGAACCACAAGGGCCAGCCCACCGTGCTGCTCGTGAAGACCGTCAAGGGCTTCGGCATGGGCAAGATCGGCGAGGGCAAGAACACGGTCCACCAGACCAAGAAGCTCGGCGATGAGGACATCAAGGCCTTCCGCGACCGCTTCAACATCCCGATTCCCGACAGCCAGATCGCCGAGCTGCCGTTCTACAAGCCGGCCGACGACACGCCGGAAATGAAGTACCTGCACGAGCGCCGCAAGGCCCTGGGCGGCTACCTGCCGCACCGCCGCGTGAAGAGCGACGAGAGCTTCACCGTGCCCGCGCTCGACACCTTCAAGGCGGTGCTCGAACCCACGGCCGAAGGCCGCGAGATCTCGACCACGCAGGCCTACGTGCGCTTCCTCACGCAGCTGCTGCGCGACAAGGCGCTCGGCCCGCGCGTCGTGCCCATCCTGGTCGACGAGGCCCGCACCTTCGGCATGGAAGGCCTGTTCCGCCAGGTCGGCATCTACAACCCGCACGGTCAGCAGTACACCCCGGTCGACAAGGACCAAGTCATGTACTACAAGGAAGACAAGGCCGGCCAGATCCTGCAGGAAGGCATCAACGAAGCCGGCGGCATGTCGAGCTGGATCGCTGCCGCCACCTCGTACAGCACGAACAACCGCATCATGGTGCCGTTCTACGTGTACTACTCGATGTTCGGCTTCCAGCGCATCGGCGACCTGGCATGGGCTGCCGGCGACATGCAGGCGCGCGGCTTCCTGCTGGGCGGCACCTCGGGGCGCACCACGCTGAACGGCGAAGGCCTGCAGCACGAAGACGGCCACAGCCACATCCTGGCCAACACCATCCCGAACTGCGTGAGCTACGACCCGACCTTCGCGCATGAAGTCGGCGTGATCCTGCACCATGGCCTCAAGCGCATGGTCGAGAAGCAGGACAACGTCTACTACTACCTCACGCTGCTCAACGAGAACTACGCGATGCCCGGCCTCCAGCCCGGCACCGAAGAGCAGATCATCAAGGGCATGTACCTGTCGAAGCAGGGCCCCACGCTGAAGGCCAAGGCACCCACGGTGCAACTGCTGGGCAGCGGCACGATCCTGCGCGAGAGCTTTGCCGCGCAGGAACTGCTCGAGAAGGACTGGGGCGTGTCGGCTTCGGTGTGGAGCTGCCCGAGCTTCAACGAACTCACCCGCGACGGCCAGGACGCCGACCGCTGGAACCTGCTGCACCCCGACCAGACTCCGCGCGTGCCCTTCGTGGCCGAGCAGCTCGGCGCCACCACCGGCCCGGTGGTCGCATCGACCGACTACATGAAGGCCTATGCCGAGCAGATCCGCCCCTTCATCCCGAAGGGCCGCAACTACAAGGTGCTGGGCACCGACGGCTTCGGCCGCAGCGACTTCCGCAGCAAGCTGCGCGAGCACTTCGAGGTCAACCGCCACTACATCGTGGTGGCGGCGCTCAAGGCGCTGAGCGAAGATGGCACCGTGCCGGTGGCCAAGGTGGTGGAAGCGATCAAGAAGTACGGCATCAATGTCGACAAGGTCAACCCGCTCTACGCCTGATCCCCAATCAACAACCAATCAACGAACGAACGGCGCCTGACGGCGGGAGACAACGATATGGCAGCAGTGGAAGTGAAGGTGCCGGACATCGGCGATTTCGATGAAGTCGCGGTGATCGAGGTGCTCGTGAAGGTGGGCGACACGGTGAAGGCCGAGCAGTCGCTCATCACGGTCGAATCGGACAAGGCGTCGATGGAGATCCCGTCGTCGGCCGCCGGTGTGGTCAAGGAACTGAAGGTCGAAGTCGGCAGCAAGGTGAAAGAGGGCTCGGTGGTCCTCGTGCTCGAAGCCGAGGGAGCGGGTGCCGCGGCGGCTCCGGCCCCTGCGCCTGCAGCGGCTCCCGCGGCCGCCGCGCCTGCGCCGGCCGCGGCTGCGCCCGCACCGGCCCCTGCTGCAGCTCCGGCGGCTTCGGGCCCGGTCGAGGTCAAGGTGCCCGACATCGGCGACTTCAAGGACGTCGCCGTCATCGAAGTGCTGGTGAAGCCGGGCGACACGATCAAGGCCGAGCAGTCGCTGATCACGGTCGAGTCGGACAAGGCCTCGATGGAGATCCCATCGTCGGCCGCCGGCGTGCTCAAGGAACTCAAGGTCAAGGTCGGCGACACGGTCAACATCGGCGACCTGATCGCCGTGCTCGAAGGCGCGGCCGGTGCGGCCGCACCGGCGCCTGCGCAGGCAGCGGCAGCCGCAGCTCCTGCAGCCGCCACGGCGAGCGCTCCCGCCCCGGCAGCCCCGTCACCGGCGCCCGCAGCAGCAGCCCCGGCCCACAACCCGACGGCCGCTCCCAGCGGCAACCTGCCGCATGCCTCTCCCTCGGTGCGCAAGTTCGCCCGCGAGCTTGGCGTGCCGCTCGAGGAGGTCAAGGGCTCCGGTCCCAAGGGCCGCATCACGCAGGAAGACATCCAGAACTTCACCAAGGCCGTGATGAGCGGCCAGGCCAGCACCAAGGCCTCGGCGGCCAAGGCGCCGGCCGGTGGCGGCGGTGGCGACGGCGCGGCGCTGGGCCTCATCCCGTGGCCCAAGGTCGACTTCACCAAGTTCGGCACGGTCGAGCGCAAGGAGCTGTCGCGCATCAAGAAGCTCAGCGGCGCGAACCTGCACCGCAACTGGGTGATGATCCCGCACGTCACCAACAATGACGAGGCCGACATCACCGAGCTCGAAGCCTTCCGCGTCTCCACCAACAAGGAGAACGAGAAGTCGGGCGTGAAGGTGACCATGCTGGCCTTCGTCATCAAGGCGGTGGTCGCGGCCCTGAAGAAATTCCCCGAGTTCAACACCAGCCTGGACGGCGACCAGCTCGTCTACAAGCAGTACTACCACATCGGCTTCGCGGCCGACACGCCCAACGGCCTGGTGGTGCCCGTGCTGAAGGACGCCGACAAGAAGGGCATCCTGCAGATCAGCGCCGAGATGGGCGAGCTCGCCAAGAAGGCGCGCGACGGCAAGCTCGGCTCGGCCGACATGCAGGGCGGCTGCTTCTCGATCAGCTCGCTCGGCGGCATCGGCGGCACGCACTTCACGCCGATCATCAACGCGCCCGAGGTGGCCATCCTCGGCCTCTCGAAGAGCGCGATGAAGCCGGTGTGGGACGGCAAGCAGTTCGTGCCGCGCCTGACGCTGCCGCTGTCGCTGTCGTACGACCACCGCGTGATCGACGGCGCCCTGGCTGCGCGTTTCAACGCCTACCTGGGCCAGGTGCTCGCGGACTACCGTCGAATCCTCCTATGACCACGGTAGTGGCCGTCCGCAAGGGCGGCCAGGTCACGATGGCAGCGGACTCTCTGGTGACCTTCGGCGACACGCGGCTCTCGCACCGCGCCGAGACGAACCAGAAGATCTTCACCGTCGAGGACGCGGCGGGCACCAGCCTGTTCGCCCTGGCCGGCGCCGCCGCGCACTTCCTGGTGCTGCAGCACGCGCTGGCCGCGCAGCCGCGCGAGCAGCTGTTGTTCGGCAGCAAGCACGAGATCTTCCGCACCTTCACGATGCTGCATCCGGTGCTCAAGGACTCGTTCTTCATGCAGACCAAGGAAGACGACCACGAGCCCTACGAGTCGAGCCAGTTCACGATGCTGATGGCCAACCACAGCGGCATCTACGGCATCTACAGCTACCGCGAGGTGTTCGAGTTCAAGGAGTTCTGGGCCATCGGCTCGGGACGCAGCTTTGCGCTCGGCGCCATGCACGCGGCCTATGACATCAAG
This sequence comes from Variovorax sp. 350MFTsu5.1, assembly GCF_048302515.1. Classification (NCBI taxonomy): domain Bacteria; kingdom Pseudomonadati; phylum Pseudomonadota; class Betaproteobacteria; order Burkholderiales; family Comamonadaceae; genus Variovorax; species Variovorax sp. 350MFTsu5.1. The sequence continues at coordinate 2,896,640 of NZ_CP157620.1, forward strand.
TCGCGCAATTCGCGCGACGTGGCGGAAGCGGGGATCGCCGCCGCCTGCGAATTCGATCGCAATTCGGCCCCACCGGTCGACGTTCTCACACTCAAACTGAAAGTGTCCAAATGAGCGAACAACAAATCAAGGTGCCCGACATCGGCGACTTCGACGAAGTCGCGGTCATCGAGGTGCTGGTCAACGTCGGAGACACGGTCAAGGCCGAGCAGTCGCTGATCACGGTCGAATCGGACAAGGCCTCGATGGAGATTCCGTCGTCCGCCGCCGGCGTGGTGAAGGCACTCGCGGTGAAGGTGGGCGACAAGGTCAGCGAAGGTTCGGTGGTGCTGACGCTGGAAGTCGACGGTGCCGCGGCACCCGCGCCCGCCGCGGCTGCGCCTGCCCCGGCTGCTGCCGCTCCCGCGGCGAAGGCTGCAGCACCCGCACCGGCCCCTGCCGCGCCGGCCGTGGCTGTGTCCAGCTACGGCGGCAAGGTCGACGTCGAGTGCGACGTGATCGTGCTCGGCGCCGGCCCCGGCGGCTACTCGGCCGCCTTCCGTGCCGCCGACCTCGGCCTGAAGGTCGTGCTGATCGAGCGCTACGCCACCCTCGGCGGCGTGTGCCTGAACGTCGGCTGCATCCCGTCGAAGGCGCTGCTGCACGTGGCTTCGGTCATGGACGAGGTCAAGCACTTCGCCGACCTCGGCGTGAGCTTCGGCGCGCCCACGGTCGACCGCGCCAAGCTGCTCGGCCACAAGAACAAGGTGGTGGGCAAGCTCACCAGCGGCCTCACCGCCATGGCCAAGATGCGCAAGGTGACGGTGCTGCGCGGCGTCGGCAACTTCATCGACCCGCACCACATCGAGGTCGAGGAAACCTCCGGCACCAGTTGGGACACCACCGGCAGCAAGCAGACCGTCAAGTTCCGCAGCGCGATCATCGCGGCCGGCTCGCAGGCCGTGAGCCTGCCCTTCATGCCGAAGGACCCGCGCGTGGTCGACTCGACCGGTGCGCTGGAAATGGGCACCGACCCCAAGCGCATGCTGATCCTGGGCGGCGGCATCATCGGCCTCGAAATGGGCACGGTGTATTCCACGCTGGGCGCGCGCCTGGACGTGGTCGAAATGCTCGACGGCCTGATGCAGGGCGCGGATCGCGACCTGGTGAAGGTCTGGCAGAAGATGAACGCGCCGCGCTTCGACAACATCATGCTCAAGACCAAGACGGTCGGCGCCGAGGCCACGAAGGAAGGCATCAAGGTCACCTTCGAGGGCGAGAACGCTCCGAAGGAGCCGCAGGTGTACGACCTGGTGCTTCAGGCCGTGGGTCGCAGCCCCAACGGCAAGAAGATCGGCGCCGAGAAGGCCGGCGTGACGGTGAGCGACCGCGGCTTCATCCCGGTCGACATCCAGATGCGCACCAACGTCCCGCACATCTTCGCCATCGGCGACATCGTGGGCCAGCCCATGCTGGCGCACAAGGCGGTGCACGAGGCCCACGTGGCGGCCGAAGTCATCGCCGGCGAACTCAAGGGCGACAAGGAGCTTTCGAGCGCGGCCTTCAACGCCCGCGTGATCCCGAGCGTGGCCTACACCGACCCCGAAGTGGCGTGGGTCGGCCTGACCGAAGACCAGGCGAAGGCCGAAGGCATCAAGGTCAAGAAGGGCCATTTCCCGTGGACGGCTTCGGGCCGCGCCATCGCCAACGGCCGCGACGAAGGCTTCACCAAGCTGCTGTTCGACGCCGAGACACACCGCATCCTGGGTGGCGGCATCGTGGGCACGCATGCCGGCGACATGCTGGGCGAGATTGCGCTGGCCATCGAGATGGGCGCGGACGAAATCGACATCGGCAAGACCATCCATCCGCACCCGACGCTGGGCGAAAGCATCGGCATGGCGGCGGAAGTGGCGCACGGCACCTGCACGGACCTGCCGCCGCAGAAGAAGGGCTGAGAAGCCGAAAAGAGCGCCCGTCGATCGATCGGGCGCCCATAAAAAATCCCGCCTAGGCGGGATTTTTTTCGTCCTTGATCGGGAAGCGAGGCTCAGTTGCCGGTGTTCGCGACGGCCGCAGCCTTCACTTCGTCCGCCGATCCGCCCATCACGCGGCGCGCGCCGTCGAAGCGGCGCTGCCAGTAGCTGCCGTTCATGTCTTCGACACGAACCTGGGCGCCCGAGCGGGGGGAATGGATGAACTTGCCTTCACCGACGTAGATGCCGACATGGCTGAAGGCGCGCCGCATGGTGTTGAAGAACACGAGGTCGCCGGGCTTGAGTTGGCTGCGGTCGATCTTCTCGGTGGCTGCGGCCTGCTCTTCGGCGCGGCGGGGGAGCATGTGGCCGACCGTCTCGTTGTACATGGCACGGACGAAGCCGCTGCAGTCGAAACCCGATTCGGCGGTGTTGCCGCCACGACGGTAGGGGACGCCGAGAAATCCGATGGCGGTGACGACCAGATCGGAGGTGCGTTCCGTGACGGTTTGACGAACCTGCTTGAGTTGTCCGATCAGGCCTTTGTCGGCAAGCATTCGTGCCAGCTCGTCATCGGTTTTTTCCTGTTGGGGGGCTGCATGGACTGCAACGGCAAAGAGGAGGGATGCGGGTAGGACGAAAAAACGCATGGCGCGTAGGATATTGATGACGCGCGGTTATGTCAATTTAAACAGAATTAGCGGATCCCTCTGTAAGTCATTGATTTACATAGAAAATTCCGATCCGGTCAAAGAAAAAATGTAACGGCGAACGTTTATGGTCCATAAACGGTTGACGGCCGAAAGGCCTTCGAACCTCGGGTGGATCGGTGCTCACGCTGGATTTGGTCGCTATTTCTCGTCAAGATCGCCTCAACTTCACGGAAAAGCCATGAACTTGCCGCGCTTGCCTCTTCCCTCATCCCTTTGTCGTTGGGCATTTGTCACAGTAATCGGGTTCTGCGGACTCGCCGCCGCGCAGCCGCGACCCGAAACCGTGGCGACAGGGCTCGAAAACCCGTGGGGCGTCACCTTCCTTTCGGGCGGCCGTTTCGTGGTGACCGAGCGGCCGGGCCGCATGCGGCTGGTCGGTGCCGACGGCAAGATCGTTGCACCCATCGCAGGCCTGCCGCCCATCGCGGCGGGCGGGCAGGGCGGTTTGCTCGACGTGCTCGCCGACTCCGGCTTCGAAAGGAACCGCACGCTGTATTTCTGCTTCTCCGAACCGGATGCCGGCGGCTCTGCCAACAGCACGGCGCTGGCGCGCGCCAACCTGTCGGCCGACGGCACGAGGCTGGAGGAGCTGAAGATCATCTTCAGCCAGCAGCCCAAGGTGGCGAGCCGCGCCCACTTCGGCTGCCGCATCGTCGAGGCGCGCGACGGAACGCTCTTTCTCACGCTCGGCGACCGCTTCAGCCGCAAGGAAGACGCGCAGAAGCTCGACAACCACCTCGGCAAGATCGTGCGCATCGGCAAGGATGGCTCGGTGCCCAAAGACAACCCCTTTGTCGGCAAGGCAGGCGCGCTGCCCGAGATCTGGAGCTACGGCCACCGAAACGGGCAGGGCGCAACGCTCGCGCCCGACGGCCGCCTCTGGATGACGGAGCACGGCCCGCAAGGCGGCGACGAAGTCAACATTCCGCAGGCCGGCCGCAACTACGGCTGGCCCGTGATCACCTACGGCGAGAACTACGGCGGCGGAAAGATCGGCGACGGCATCACGGCCAAGGAGGGCATGGAGCAGCCGCTGCACTACTGGGTGCCGTCGATCGCTCCGTCGGGCATGGCCTTCCTGACCAGCGACCGCTACGGCGCGGCCTGGAAGGGCAGCCTGTTCGTGGGTTCGCTGAAGTTCGGCTACCTGGATCGCATCGAACTCAAGGGCGGCAAGGTGGCGGCCGAGCAGAAGCTGCTGGCGGAAGGCCGGGCCCGCATCCGCGACGTGAAGCAGGGGCCGGACGGACTCCTCTACGTGCTGACCGACGAGGCCGACGGCAAGCTGCTGCGCCTGCGGCCGAACTGATTCAGCCGGGGCAGCCTGGCAGCGGCAATGTCGGCAGCATCCGGCGCCAGAGCCGGTTCCACTCGGGCCAGTCGTGGCCGCCTTCGGTCGTGAAGACGCGTTCGGGCGGCAGCACGCCCGCCAGCAGCCGGTTGCTGAAGGCGAAGCGGTCGTCCACGCCATAGCCCAGATATAGCGGCGGCCGTGCGCCCGCCGTGTCCGTGAAGCCCGCATAGCCGCGCAGCCATTGCCAGAGCTGCGTTTCGTTGGGTGTCCGGGGAGGCTCGGCGGCCGGGTCGGTCAGCGGCCCCTTCCATTTGGCGAGCCCGCCGGCGTTGGCGATGTCCGTGCCGAGCGCGCGCTCGCCGAGGTAGGGGGCCAGCGTCACCAGCCCTGCAAGATCGCCGGGGTGCGTCTGCGCATAGAGCATGCCGCCGAAGCCGCCGAGGGAAATGCCGACGAACCAGATGTGGTGGTAGCCCTGGCTGCGCGCGGGCGCCACCACGTCGGCGTCCAGGCGGTCGAGGATGGTCTTGTCGTTGAAGTAGCCGAGATGGGCGTCGACCAGCATCACGTCCGCCGCGATGCGGTTTTCGGCGACCGCGCGGACGAAGCCCTCGCGCTCGAACTCGTCTGGCGTCGAATAGGCGCCCGGCAGCATGACCAGCAGCGTGTCGACCTTCCCGCGCGCGCAACTGCTCTTTTCGAGCGAGGTCGCCATCGGCACCGTGGTCTTGCGCACCGCACCGCAGGCCGTGACGAGGAGGGCGGCGCCGATTCCCAGCGCGGCGAGGCAGAACCGTTTCGAGAAGAGCTTCTTCATCCGCCGGAGTCTAGGCGCGCCGCGAGAGGGGCAGCTCGACCATCACGGCCTGGCCGGGCGCGGTGCAGCCGGTGTCGCAGCACTTGCCGGGCTGGCGGTTGCGGGTGATCGCGCGGGCCGGGTCGTGCGGCGCGGCGGCGGGCGAGCCGTCGGCCGCGATGCCGCGCTCCAGGATGCGTTCGACCAGCTCGACCTTGGAGCCGACCGGGTAGTTGCGCCAGATCTCCTGCTTCATCGCCGCGGGCGAGCCGCCGCCGTGCAGGCTGATCACGCTGTACCAGCCGCCCTGGTAGCCGGCCGTCAGGTCCTCGATGAAGCGGGCGGTCTCGATGCGCTGCTCGTAGGGAATGGCCGGGTTGGCGCGCAGCACGTCGGACAGGCGGGCCGCGGTCTCGGGGTTGTGGTCTTCGTCAGGGCCGGGCAGGGTGACGATCAGGCCGCCGCTCACGTAGTGCGCAATGCGGTGCATGTCGTAGATCTTCGTGGCCAGCAGCAGCTTGCCGATGTTGCTGAACACCGGGTCGGGCATGAACACTTCGCAGTGCTCATCGGCCTTGCCATAGACGCTGGCCGCCACGCCGCAGGCGAAGAAGCTCTCGGTGATGGTGATGAGCTCCACCATCTGCTCACGCAGGTGGCTTTCCTTGCCCGGGTCGAAGCCGTTGGCCTCGCACATCAGCGCCCCCGCGCCGATCAGCAGGTCGCCGAAGCCGGCGCGCGCGCCGATGCAGCTGTGGCGGTGGTGCGTGGCGTAGCTGTAGGTAAGGTGGCCGGAATGCTCCCACTCGCCCGCGTAGAACACGCGCTCCCAGGGCACGAAGACGCGGTCGAACATGCACACGCCGGTGCTCTGGCCGTACTTGCGGCTGAAGAGGGCGTCGCCGTGCTCCAGTTTCTCGCCGGGCCGGCCCGCCGGCCGCGCGACGATGGTGAGGCCGGGCGCATCCAGCGGCACGGCGCAGCAGACGGCGAAGTCGGCGTCTTCCTTGCCCATGTTGCGGCAGGGCATGACCAGCAACTCGTGCACGTAAGGCGCGCCGGTCACGATGGCCTTGGTGCCCGAGATGACGATGCCGCGCGCGTTGCGCTCCACCACGTGCAGGTAGCTGTCGACGTTCGCCTGCTCGTGCGGCCGGCGGCTGCGGTCGCCCTTGGCATCGGTCATGGCCACGCCCAGGGTCAGGTCCTGGTCCTGCACGCGGTGGAGGTACTCGTGGAAGCGCGCGGTGTGTTCGGTGCTGCCACGCGCGTCGTCGATGCGGGCCGATACCTGGGCGATGGCGTTGAGCGCGTCGTGCGTCAGGTAGCGCTGGGCGCAGCCTGTTTCCTGGCAGACCAGCCGCACGGCTTCGAGCTTGTTGAGCAGGTCGCCCGCGCTCTTGTTGATGTGGGACAGCCGGTTGACCCGCTTGCCGCTGGTGTGCTGCACGGCGGTCATCAGCGGCTCGTGCTCGCTCCTGAGGGCGTAGTCGTAGGTGAGGGCGATGGCATTGATGCCGGGCTGGAAGGCGGCTTCGTCGGCCACGCTGTCGACGCGGCGGCCGTCGACGAACACGGTGGGCTTGTAGCGGCGCAGCGATTCGCGGTAGTCGGCGCCGGACATGAGGGAGGTGCCGGGGAGCGGGGCGTTCATCGTGTCTGTCTCCTGATCGGGTGGGTTTTATCGAGATTTAAACACTGTTCAATTTTTCAATCAACGATCAAAAAATTGGGCGTGCGATCAATCGAGGGCTATAGTCCCGTCCATGGAAGCCAAGACCCAGCGCCGCCAGGCGCTCAGCGACGCCCGCCGCACCCTCGTGCTCGATGCCGCCCGCGCGGTCTTTCTGGAAGCCGGCATCGAGGGCGCCAGCGTCCGGGAGATCGCCAGGAAGGCCGGCTATACGCCGGGCGCCATCTATTCGTACTTCGAGAGCAAGGAGGCGATCTACGCGGCCCTGCTGAACGAGTCCATCCAGCGGCTGCAGGCCGCGGTGGCCGAGGCCTCCGCGCCGCAGGACGGCCCCGGCCAGGCCCTCGCCGCGAGGGCCCAGGCCTGGTTCGACTTCTATGCCGCGAACCCACGCGAGCTCGACCTGGGCTTCTACCTGGTGCAGGGCATGCGCCCGCGCGGGCTGACCAGCGAGCTCGACCACGAGTTGAACGACCATCTCTACCAGGCCCTGCGGCCCTGCGAAGAGGCGCTGCAGGACATGGGGCTCGACGCCGACGCAGCCCTGCGCGAGAACACCGCGCTCTTCGCGCACGGCGTCGGCCTGCTGCTGATGCAGCACACAGGGCGCATCCGCATGTTCAGGCAGTCGGCCGACGCGCTGTTCAAGGCCTACGTGGCGCAGCTCGTGGAGCGCGTTGCCGGCGGCGCGCGCCAACCGGGTCTTTTCGGTGGTACGGTTCAGTCCGATTCAACCGATTCCTGAAAAAGAAAGAACCCGTTCATGCTGCTCGACGCCTCGCAATCCCAACTCGTCCTGGTCGATTACCAGGCACGCCTGATGCCGGCGATCTTCGAGGGGGAAGCGGTCGCGCAGAACGCCGTGCGGCTCGGCAGGATGGCCAAGCTGTTCCAGGTGCCGGTGTTCGGCACCGAGCACAACCCCTCCAAGCTGGGCCAGAACCTGCCCGACATCCGCGCGCAGTGCCAGCGCACCATGTCGAAGATGCATTTCAGCGGCGTGGAAGAGGGCCTGGGCGAGTGGCTGCGCGTGCCGGCCAAGGCACCGCAGGGCAATGCGCGCAGCCTGCCCAAGCACCTGCAGAAGCCCGCGGCGCCCGCCGAGGAGCGCAACAGCATCGTGATCGCTGGCTGCGAAGCCCATGTCTGCCTGCTGCAGACGGCGCTCGACCTGCTGGAAGACGAGTTCGAGGTCTGGGTCGTCACCGACGCCTGCAGCTCGCGCACCGAGCGCAACCGCGATGCCGCCTTCGACCGGCTGGCCGGTGCCGGCGCCGAGCTGGTGACGACCGAGATGGTCGGCTTCGAGTGGCTGCGTACGGCGGAGCATCCCGCGTTTCCTGAAGTGCTCTCGCTCGTCCGCTGAGCCGGGCGGCGGAGTAAAGCCGGGTTGCCCCGGCTGTCAGCTTGCTGCAAGATCGGTCTCCATAATTATGAATTCAGTTTTGGCGCCTGCCAGGACTGGACGAATAACAGGAGACAACCGAGATGAGCCGCTACGAAGAGTTCTATCGCCAATCCGTCGACGCGCCCGAGGCCTTCTGGGCCGAGCAGGCGAAGCTGATCGACTGGCAGACGCCCGCGCAACAGATCCTCGACGCCAGCCAGCCGCCTTTCGCGCGCTGGTTCGTGGGCGGCACCACCAACCTCTGCCACAACGCCGTCGACCGGCACCTGCCGGCGCGGGGCGACCAGCCGGCGCTGATCTTCGTGTCCACCGAAACCGGCGTCGAGAAGAGCTACAGCTTCGCCGAGCTGCACGCCGAAGTGCAGCGCACCGCCGCCAGCCTCCTCGAGCTGGGCGTGGGCAAGGGCGACCGCGTGCTCATCTACATGCCGATGATTCCGGAGGCCGCCTTCGCGATGCTGGCCTGCGCGCGCATCGGTGCCATCCACTGCGTGGTGTTCGGCGGCTTCGCCAGCGGCTCGCTCGCCACGCGCATCGAGGACGCGGAGCCCAAGGTGATCGTGAGCGCCGACGCGGGATCGCGCGGCAACAAGGTCATCGCGTACAAGCCGCTGCTCGACGAGGCGATCCGGCTGTCGAAGCACAAGCCATCGGCCGTGCTGCTCACCGACCGGGGGCTGGCGCCGATGGACCTGACGGCGGGGCGCGACCACCTGGCCGCCGAGCTGCGCCGCAAGCACCTCGACGCCAAGGTGCCCTGCACCTGGCTGGCCTCTACCGACATCAGCTACACCATCTACACGAGCGGCACCACCGGCAAGCCCAAGGGCGTGCAGCGCGACGTGGGTGGGTACGCGGTAGCGCTGGCTGCGAGCATGAAGCACATCTTCGATGGGCGGCCCGGCGAAACCTACTTCTCGACCAGCGACATCGGCTGGGTGGTGGGCCACAGCTACATCGTCTACGGCCCGCTGATCGCAGGCATGTCGACGATCATGTACGAGGGCCTGCCCACGCAGGGCATCGACCGCGGGCCCGACGGCGGCATCTGGTGGCGCCTCGTCGAGAAATACAAAGTGACGGTGATGTTCAGCGCGCCCACGGCGGTGCGCGTGCTCAAGAAGCAGGACCCGGCGCTGCTGAAGAAATACGACCTCTCCACGTTGCGCGCGCTGTTCCTGGCCGGCGAGCCGCTCGACGAGCCCACCGCCCGATGGATCAGCGAGGGCCTGGGCGTGCCGATCATCGACAACTACTGGCAGACCGAATCGGGCTGGCCGATGATCACCATCGCCAACGGCGTCGAGCCCAAGCCCAGCAAGTTCGGCAGCCCCGGGGTGCCGATGTACGGCTACCGCATCAGGATCGTGCATGAGTCCACCGGCGAGGAGTTGACCGGCGCGAACGAGAAGGGCGTGGTCGTGGTCGAGGGGCCGACCCCGCCGGGCTTCATGCAGACCGTGTGGAAGGACGACGCGCGCTTCGTCAACACCTACTGGAAGAGCGTGCCGGGCAAGATGGTCTATTCGACCTTCGACTGGGGCATCCGCGACGAGGACGGCTATTTCTACATCCTCGGGCGCACCGACGACGTGATCAACGTGGCGGGCCACCGGCTGGGCACGCGCGAGATCGAGGAAAGCATCTCGGGCCATTCCAACGTCGCCGAAGTGGCGGTGGTCGGCGTGGCCGATGCGCTGAAGGGACAGGTCGCAATGGCCTTCGTCGTGCCCAGGGACGGCAAGGCCGTGACCGATGCCGACGTGGCGCTGAAGCTCGAAGGCGAGATCATGAAGCTGGTGGCCGACCAGCTCGGTGCCCTGGCCCGGCCGGCCCGGGTGCGCTTCGTCTCCGGCCTGCCGAAGACCCGCAGCGGCAAGCTGCTGCGCCGGGCCATCCAGGCCGTCTGCGAGCAGCGCGACCCCGGCGACCTGACCACCATCGACGACCCCGCCACGCTGCAGCAGATCAAACAGTTACTTTCTTGAGTCGAATGAGCGGGGAATGAGCAACAGCGGGGGGTTGCGAAGCCGGGTTGGACCGTCATATGGTTGACGTGGCACAATGCCAAGGTACTCAGGCCCTTCCCCAGCCACAGTCGCATCCGCCAATCGGTTCAGCCGTGTCGCGGAAGGTTTCTTAAACCAGCTAGTGCTTCCCTCAGGGAAGCGAAGGTCAGCGGATCATGAGCGATTCTTCTACGCCCACGGCGTACACCGCCTATCAAGGCAACACGTACCTCTTCGGCGGCAATGCGCCGTACGTCGAGGAAATGTACGAAAACTACCTCGCCAACCCAGGCAGCGTTCCCGACAACTGGCGTTCGTACTTCGACGCGCTGCAGAACGTTCCCGCCGCCGACGGCACGAACACCCGCGACGTCCCCCACCAGCCGGTCATCAACGCCTTCGCCGAACTCGCGAAGCAAGGCACGACCAAGGTCGTGCAGGCCAGCGGCGCCGACTCCGAACTCGGCCGCAAGCGCACCGCGGTCCAGCAACTGATCGCCGCCTACCGCAACGTCGGCGCCCGCTGGGCCGACCTCGATCCGCTCAAGCGCGCCGAGCGTCCCTCCATTCCTGAACTCGAGCCCTCGTTCTACGGCTTCGCCGACGCCGACCTCGAGACGGTGTTCAACACCAGCAACACTTTCTTCGGCAAGGACACCATGTCCTTGCGCGAACTGCTCAACGCACTGCGCGAAACGTACTGCGGCACCATCGGCGCCGAGTACATGTACACCACCGACCAGAACCACAAGCGCTGGTGGCAGCAGAAGCTCGAGAGCGCCCGCACCAATCCCAAGCTGAACGCCGACCAGAAGAAGCGCGTTCTCGACCGCCTGACCGCGGCCGAAGGCCTGGAGCGCTTCCTCCACACCAAGTACGTCGGCCAGAAGCGCTTCTCGCTCGAAGGCGGCGAGAGCTTCATCGTCGCGATGGACGAACTCATCAACCGCGCCGGTGAGAAGGGCGTGCAGGAAATCGTGATCGGCATGGCCCACCGCGGCCGCCTGAACGTGCTGGTGAACTCGCTGGGCAAGATGCCTGCCGACCTGTTCGCCGAGTTCGACCACACCGCCCCCGAAGAGCTGCCCAGCGGCGACGTGAAGTACCACCAGGGCTTCAGCTCCGACGTCAGCACCCCTGGCGGCCCGGTGCACCTGTCGCTGGCCTTCAACCCCTCCCACCTCGAGATCGTCAACCCGGTCGTCGAAGGCTCGGTGCGCGCCCGCATGGACCGCCGCGGCGACAAGGAAGGCGACTCGGTGCTGCCGGTGCTCGTGCACGGCGACGCCGCCTTCGCCGGCCAGGGCGTGGTCATGGAAACGCTGGCGCTGGCCGAAACCCGCGGCTACTACACCGGCGGCACGGTCCACATCGTCATCAACAACCAGATCGGCTTCACCACCAGCGACCCGCGCGACAGCCGCTCGACGCTGTATTGCACGGACATCGTCAAGATGATCGACGCGCCGGTGCTGCACGTGAACGGCGACGATCCCGAAGCCGTGGTGCTGTGCATGCAGCTCGCGCTGGAGTTCCGCCAGGAATTCAACAAGGACGTGGTCATCGACATCGTCTGCTATCGCAAGCTGGGCCACAACGAGCAGGACACCCCCTCGCTCACCCAGCCGCTGATGTACAAGAAGATCGCCCAGCACCCCGGCACCCGCCGCCTGTACGCAGACAAGCTGGCCGCGCAAGGCCTGGGCGAGACGCTCGGCGACGACATGGTCAAGGCCTACCGCGCCGCCATGGATGCCGGCAAGCACACCATCGACCCGGTGCTGACCAACTTCAAGAGCAAGTACGCGGTCGACTGGAGCCCCTTCCTCAACAAGAAGTGGACCGACGCCGGCGACACCGCCATCCCCACCACCGAGTGGAAGCGGCTGGCCGAGAAGATCACCACCGTGCCGCAAGGCTTCACCGTGCACCCGCTGGTGAAGAAGGTGCTGGACGACCGCGCTGCCATGGGCCGCGGCGACGTCAACGTCGACTGGGGCATGGGCGAGCACATGGCCTTCGCCTCGCTGGTGGCCAGCGGCTACCCGGTGCGCCTGTCGGGTGAAGACTCCGGCCGCGGCACCTTCACGCACCGCCACGCGGTGCTGCACGACCAGAACCGCGAGAAGTTCGACGAAGGCACCTACGTGCCGCTGCAGAACGTGGCCGACAACCAGGCTCCGTTCGTCGTGATCGACTCGATCCTCTCGGAAGAAGCGGTGCTGGCCTTCGAATACGGCTACGCCTCGAACGACCCGAACACCCTGGTGATCTGGGAGGCGCAGTTCGGCGACTTTGTCAACGGCGCGCAAGTGGTGATCGACCAGTTCATCGCCTCGGGCGAAGTGAAGTGGGGCCGCGTCAACGGCATCACCATGATGCTGCCGCACGGCTACGAAGGCCAGGGCCCCGAGCACAGCTCGGCCCGCCTGGAGCGCTTCATGCAGCTGGCCGCCGACGCCAACATGCAGATCGTGCAGCCCACCACGGCCAGCCAGATCTTCCACGTGCTGCGCCGCCAGATGGTGCGCAGCCTGCGCAAGCCGCTGATCATCATGACGCCGAAGTCGCTGTTGCGTAACAAGGACGCGACCTCCCCGCTGTCCGAGTTCGTCAAGGGCGGCTTCCAGACCGTGATCCCCGACAGCCGCGACCTGAAGGCCGAGAAGGTCAAGCGCCTGATCGCCTGCTCGGGCAAGGTCTACTACGACCTGGCCAAGAAGCGCGAGGAGAAGGAAGCCGACGACGTGGCGATCATCCGCGTCGAGCAGCTCTATCCGTTCCCGCACAAGGCATTCGCCGCCGAGATCAAGAAGTACCCGAATCTCGTCGACGTGGTGTGGTGCCAGGACGAGCCGCAGAACCAGGGCGCCTGGTTCTTCGTGCAGCACTACATCCACGAAAACATGCAGGAAGGCCAGAAGCTCGGCTATTCCGGCCGTGCCGCCTCGGCATCGCCGGCGGTGGGCTACTCGCACCTGCACCAGGAACAGCAGAAGGCGCTGGTCGACGGCGCGTTCGCCAAGCTCAAGGGCTTCGTGCTGACCAAGTAAACCTGTCCTCTTTCACACGAACACCCTGAAGAACAAATCGGAGCCCACTCCAAATGTCTATCGTTGAAGTCAAAGTCCCCCAGCTTTCCGAATCCGTGGCCGAAGCCACCATGCTCACCTGGAAGAAGAAGGCCGGCGAAGCCGTCGCCGTCGATGAAATCCTGATCGAGATCGAGACCGACAAGGTCGTGCTCGAAGTGCCCGCTCCCTCGGCCGGCGTTCTGTCCGAAATCATCCAGCCCGACGGTGCCACCGTGGTCGCCGACCAGCTGATCGCCAAGATCGACACCGAAGGCAAGGCCGGCGCGGCCGCTCCCGCGGCGGCACCCGCCGCCGCGGCGGCCCCGGCGCCCGCGGCCGCTCCGGCAGCGGCTGCTGCAGCCACCGGCGGCTCGAAGGCCGACGTCGCGATGCCCGCCGCCGCCAAGCTGCTGGCCGACAACAACCTCAAGACCGGCGACGTGGCCGGCACCGGCAAGGACGGCCGTGTGACCAAGGGCGACGTGCTCGCCGCAGTCGCCTCTGGCGCCAAGCCCGCCACGGCCGTGGCTGCCACCGTTTCCGTGCCGGCCGGCAAGCCCGCGCTGCCGCAGGTTGCCGCACCGGCCAGCGCCCCCGACCTGGGCGAGCGCCCCGAGCAGCGCGTGCCGATGAGCCGCCTGCGCGCCCGCATCGCCGAGCGCCTGATCCAGTCGCAGTCGACCAACGCCATCCTGACGACCTTCAACGAAGTCAACATGGCGCCCGTCATGGAACTGCGCAAGCGCTTCCAGGACAGCTTCACCAAGGAACACGGCGTGAAGCTCGGCTTCATGTCCTTCTTCGTGAAGGCTGCCGTGCATGCCCTCAAGAAGTACCCGGTGCTCAACGCCTCGGTGGACGGCAACGACATCCTGTACCACGGCTACTTCGACATCGGCATCGCCGTCGGTTCGCCGCGCGGCCTGGTGGTGCCGATCCTGCGCAATGCCGACCAGATGAGCTTCGCCGACATCGAGAAGAAGATCGCCGAATACGGCAAGAAGGCACAGGACGGCAAGCTGGGCATCGAAGAGATGACCGGCGGCACGTTCTCCATCTCGAACGGCGGCACTTTCGGCTCGATGCTCTCGACCCCGATCATCAACCCGCCCCAGTCGGCCATCCTGGGCGTGCACGCCACGAAGGACCGCGCCGTGGTCGAGAACGGCCAGATCGTGGTCCGCCCGATGAACTACCTGGCCATGAGCTATGACCACCGCATCATCGACGGCCGCGAAGCCGTGCTGGGCCTGGTCGCCATGAAGGAGGCGCTGGAAGACCCGTCGCGCCTGCTGTTCGATATCTGACCACCCCCGTTGCTTGCTCACTTCGTGTAGCCGCCTCCCCCCTCGAGGGGGTGCACCCGGCGGCCCGGCAGAGCCGGTACCGCGGGTGCCTGCGAACCGGCCGGCGCTTCGCGCGGCCCTGATCAGAGGCGGTGACACACGAGACCATGAAAGAACCTATGTCCAAACAATTTGACGTGATCGTCATCGGCGGCGGCCCTGGCGGCTACATCGCTGCCATCCGCGCCGCGCAACTCGGCTTCAACGTCGCCTGCATCGACGAGTGGAAGAACGGCAAGGGCGGCCCCGCACCGGGCGGCACCTGCACCAACGTGGGCTGCATTCCCTCGAAGGCGCTGCTGCAGTCGTCTGAGCACTTCGAGCAGGCCGGCCACCACTTCGCCGACCACGGCATCAAGGTCGAAGGCCTGGGCCTCGACATCGACAAGATGCTGGCCCGCAAGGACCAGGTCGTGAAGCAGAACAACGACGGCATCTTGTACCTCTTCAAGAAGAACAAGATCTCGTTCTTCCACGGCCGTGGCTCGTTCGTGAAGGCAGACGCCGGCGGCTACGAGATCAAGGTGGCCGGCGCCGCCGAAGAGTCGATCGTCGGCAAGCACATCATCGTGGCCACGGGCTCCAACGCCCGCGCGCTGCCGGGCACGCCGTTCGACGAGGAGAACATCCTCTCGAACGACGGCGCGCTGCGCATCGGCGCGGTGCCGAAGAAGCTGGGCCTGATCGGCTCGGGCGTCATCGGCCTGGAAATGGGCTCGGTGTGGCGTCGCCTCGGTGCGGAAGTCACGGTGCTCGAAGCGCTGCCGACCTTCCTCGGCGCGGTGGACGAGCAGATCGCCAAGGAAGCCAAGAAGGCCTTCGACAAGCAGAAGCTCAAGATCGAACTCGGCGTGAAGGTCGGCGAGATCAAGTCGTCGAAGAAGGGCGTGAGCGTTGCCTGGACCGACGCCAAGGGCGAAGCCCAGACGCTGGAAGTCGACAAGCTGATCGTGTCGATCGGCCGAGTGCCCAACACCATCGGCCTGAACGCCGAAGCCGTGGGCCTGAAGCTCGACGAGCGCGGCGCCATCGCGGTGGACGACGAGTGCAAGACCAGCCTGCCCAACGTGTGGGCCATCGGCGACGTGGTGCGTGGCCCGATGCTGGCGCACAAGGCCGAGGAAGAGGGCGTTGCCGTGGCCGAGCGCATTGCCGGCCAGCATGGTCACGTCAACTTCAACACGATCCCGTGGGTGATCTACACCAGCCCCGAGATCGCGTGGGTCGGCCAGACCGAGCAGCAGCTCAAGGCCTCGGGCCGCGCCTACAAGGCCGGCACCTTCCCGTTCCTGGCGAACGGCCGCGCACGCGCGCTGGGCGACACGACCGGCATGGTCAAGTTCCTGGCCGACGCCGCGACCGACGAGATCCTGGGCGTGCACATCGTGGGCCCGCAGGCCAGCGAGCTGATCTCCGAAGCCGTTGTGGCGATGGAGTTCAAGGCCAGCGCCGAGGACATCGCGCGCATCTGCCACGCGCACCCGTCGCTGTCGGAAGCCACGAAGGAAGCGGCACTCGCCGTGGACAAGCGCACGCTGAACTTCTGATCCCACCGATCTTTTGACCAGCGTCAAACAGGCCTACGAGGCGGAACTCGCTGCGCGCGGGTTCAAGAGCGATCCCGCGCAGCTGCGCGCCGTGGAGGCGCTGGATCGCTGCGCCAGCGAATGGGCCGAGTACAAGGCCCAGCGCTCGAATGCGCTGAAGAAGTTCATCAACAGGCCGGAGCTCCCGCGCGGCGTCTACATGTACGGCGGCGTCGGGCGGGGCAAGAGCTTCCTGATGGACCTGTTCTTCAACGCCGTGCCGCTGCGGCGCAAGACGCGCCTGCACTTCCACGAGTTCATGCGCGAGGTGCACCGCGAGCTGCGTGAGCTGCAGGGCACGGTGAACCCGCTCGACGAACTGGGGCTGCGCATCTCGAAGCGCTACAAGCTGATCTGCTTCGACGAGTTCCACGTGGCGGACATCACCGACGCGATGATTCTCCATCGCCTGCTGGTGTCGCTCTTCGACAACGGCGTGGGGTTCGTCACCACCTCGAACTTCAAGCCCGACGACCTGTACCCGGGCGGCCTGCACCGCGACCGCATCCTGCCTGCCATCGAGCTGCTGAACGAAAAGCTCGAGGTGCTGAGCGTGGACAACGGCACCGACTACCGGCGCCGCACGCTGGAGCAGCTGCGCATGTATCTCACGCCCAACGACGCGGCGGCCGAGAAGGAGATGCGCAAGGCCTTCGAGAAGCTCGCCGAGACGGCGGACGAGAACCCGATCCTGCACATCGAGCAGCGCGAGATCCGCGCGCTGCGCAAGGCCGGCGGCGTGGTCTGGTTCGATTTCAAGACGCTGTGCGGTGGTCCGCGCTCGCAGAACGACTATCTGGAGATTGCGAGCCAGTTCCACACCATCCTGCTGTCCGACGTGCCACACATGCCGGTGCGCATGGCTTCCGAAGCACGCCGTTTCACATGGCTGGTCGACGTCTTGTACGACCGGCGATGCAAGCTCATCATGTCGGCTGAGGTTCCGCCCGAGGCGTTGTACACCGAGGGCCCGCTGTCGCATGAGTTTCCGCGCACGGTCTCCCGGCTCACCGAGATGCAATCGAGCGAGTTCCTTGCCCTGGAACGCCGCGTCGTCGATACCCGACTTACATGAAAAAAATCGTTCTTGCCCTGTTCATGGCGTTGGCCAGCCTGCCGCTGTGGGCGCAGTCCAACGCCACGGCGGGCAACGCCGACCTCGACGCCGAGAAGCGCCGGCTGTCGGCCGAGCGAGAGGCCATAGAGAAGCGCTACGTCGAGGAGCGGGCCGCCTGCTACAAGAAGTTCGCGGTGGAAGACTGCCTGCGCGAGAGCCGCACCCGTCGCCGCGCCGAAACGGACAACATCAAGCGGCAGGAAACCGCGATCAACGACATCCAGCGCCAGCGCAGCGGTGCGGCCGAGCTGAGGAAGCTCGACGAAAAGGCGGGCACGCAGCGTTCGGTGGACACGCCCGAGAAGCAGCAGCAATCCATCCAGAACCAGAAGGACCGCGAGCAGCGCGCCGCCGACCACGCGGCCAGCCGTGCCTCCACGGCAGCCGAAGCTGCCGAGCGCGAGCGCCAGTTCCAGTCCAAGCAGCAGTCGCACGCCGACGAGCAGGCCAAGGCAGCCCAGCGTCGCGCCGAAGCGCCAGAGGCCGTTCGGCGCTTCGAGGAGAAGCAGCGCCGTGCAGCGGAACACAGGGCCGATCGCGAGCGGCGCAACGCCCAGCAGCGCGACAAGCCGCGCGGGGCGCCGTTGCCCCCGCCGCCTTCCGAGCCGGAACCGGCCAAGCCCTGACAGGCAAAGAGAGAGGGTGGCGCCTGCTGCCCGCGCTCAGGCGGCAGCGGGGAGCGGATCGAGCTTCAGGACCGCGATCGAGATGTTGTCGCCCGTGCCCCGGGCCCGGCGGCGCGCTTCGCCCACCAGGATTTCCACCGCGTCGCGCGGCGGCTGCGCATAAAGCACGCTCGCCAGTTCCTCGGGGCTGAAGTAGTGCCAGAGCCCGTCACTGCAGGCCATCAGCAGGTCGCCCGGTGCCATCTTCGGGATGTAGTAGGGGTCGATGGGCGGCGGCGTGGTCGTCATGCCCAGGCAGCCCAGCAGGATGTTGCCCTGCGGATGGATGTTGGCCTCGGCCTCGGTGATCTGGCCCCGGTCGATCAGCACCTGCACGTACGAGTGGTCGCGCGTGCGCTTGAGGAGCTCTCCGTCGTGGAAGTGGTAGATGCGCGAATCGCCGGCGTGGATCCAGGCGCAGTCGCCCTTCGGGTTCATGAGGAAGGCCGCGATCGTGCTGTGCGGTTCCTGCTCGGCGGAAACGGCGGTGAGCTTGATGACCGTGTGCGAGTCCTCGAGGATCTGCTTGAGCAAGGCTTCCGGGTCTTCCTTGCCGGGCTGGTAGCGCGTGAAGAGCTGGCGCGCCGTCATGAGCACCTGGTCGGAGGCCTTGCGCCCGCCGCTGCGCCCACCCATGCCATCGGCCACAACGCCCAGCACGCAGCCGGGCACGCGCGGGTGGCTCATCAGCAGGACCTGGTCCTGCTGGTACGGGCGGTCTCCCTTGTGGAGTCCGGTGGCCGCTGCGAGTCGAAAGCCTTGGGTCATGAAGCAATGGGCGCCTGAAGCGCGGGTTCCTGTCTTCTCGGAGATTCGTGTCAGGACGTATTATCGAATGAACATGCGGCGCGAAAACCAGGCGTGCGCTCCCCACCGTTGGACTCCAATCTTCACTCCCTTTCCCGCCAGCTGATCGAACTGCGCATCGAGCACGCAGACCTCGATGCCACCATCGACCGTCTGGCCGAAGGCTCGCCGCAGGACGAGCTGCTGCTTCGGCGCCTCAAGAAGCGCCGCCTCGCGCTGCGCGACCAGATCGCCCGCCTGGAAAACATCCTTGATCCGAAAGAGCCGGCGTGACGGGGTCGCTCGAAGACAAGGTGCGCGACGCCTTCGCGCAGGACGGTGGCCTTTCGCGCGCCGCGGAGCAGTTCCGCGAACGCTCGGGGCAGACCGAGATGGCGATGGCCGTGGCCCGCACCATCGACAAGGGCGGTGTGCTGGTGGTCGAGGCCGGCACCGGCGTCGGCAAGACCTTTTCCTACCTCGTGCCGGCGCTCCTGAGCGGCGAGCGCGTGCTGCTCTCCACTGCCACCAAGACCCTGCAGGACCAGCTCTTCGGCCGCGACCTGCCGCGTCTCGTCGAAGCCTTCGGCCTGCCGGTGCGTACGGCGCTGCTCAAGGGCCGCGCCAGCTACCTGTGCCTGCACCGGCTCGACATGGCGCGCCACGATGCTTCCCTGCCAGAGCGCGGCAGCCTGCGCACGCTCGCCAAGATCGAGCAATGGTCCAAGGCCACGCGCACCGGCGACCTGGCCGAGCTGCCGGGGCTCGACGAGCGCTCGCCGCTCATTCCGCTGATCACCTCCACGCGCGAGAACTGCCTGGGCGCCCAATGCCCGCAGTTCAAGCCCTGCCACGTCAACCTGGCGCGGCGCGAGGCGCTGGCGGCCGACATCGTCGTCATCAACCACCATCTCTTCTTTGCCGACCTCGCGGTGCGCGAGACCGGCATGGCGGAGCTGCTGCCGACGGTAAGCGTGGTGGTGTTCGATGAGGCGCATCAACTCAACGAGACCGGCGTGCAGTTCCTTGGCGCCCAGCTCGGAACCGGCCAGGCGCTCGACTTCGCGCACGACATGCTGGCCGCGGGCCTGCAGCATGCGCGCGGCCTGGTCGACTGGCAGCAGCTGGTTTCCACCACCGAGCGCGCCGCGCGCGATCTGCGGCTGGTTGTCGGCAAGCAATGGCCGGGCGCGAAGCTGCGCTGGCTGGGGCCGTCGCCCGAGGGCATCGACCCGGCGGCGTGGCAGGGGGCGCTCGACGACCTGCTGGATGCATTCCGGGCGGCGGCGGAAGGGCTGGACACCGTCAGCGAAATCTCGCCCGACTTCGTGCGGCTGCACGAGCGGGCTCGCCAGCTCGCGAAACGCACCGCGCGCTTCGCCTTGCCGTGCGAACTCGATTCCGTGCGCTGGGTGGATGTGGGCACGCAACTGCGGCTCATCGAATCGCCTCTGGACATTGCCGATGCGATGCGCAAGCGGGTGCTCAAGATCGCCGACGAGGCCGGCGAGGCCGATGAGGCCGGGATCGACGGTGGCGAGCAGGAAGACGGCCTGGACGCCTACGGCGAGCAGCCAGCGCGTTCGGGCGCTGCACACGAAGAGGGCGGCCGCGCCTGGGTCTTCACGTCGGCCACGCTGGGCGACGAGCCCACGCTGCGCTGGTTCACCGAGCCCTGCGGCCTGCAGGATGCCGAAGTGCTGCGCGTGCAGAGCCCCTTCGACTACGCCTCCCAGGCCGCGATCTACGTGCCGCGCGCCTTTCCCAAACCCAACGATCCGTCGCACAGCCAGCGCGTCGCGCAGCTCGCGG
This sequence comes from Variovorax sp. 350MFTsu5.1, assembly GCF_048302515.1. Taxonomy (NCBI): domain Bacteria; kingdom Pseudomonadati; phylum Pseudomonadota; class Betaproteobacteria; order Burkholderiales; family Comamonadaceae; genus Variovorax; species Variovorax sp. 350MFTsu5.1. The sequence goes on from NZ_CP157620.1 coordinate 2,916,894, forward strand.
CGCGCGGGGCGGCGGAGCTTGGCGGCCGCACGCTGGTGCTGACGACCACGCTGCGCGCATTGCGCACCATCGGCGACGAGATGAGGCAGCAGTTCGAACTGCTCGACGCACAAGTTCGGCCCGAAGTGCTCGTGCAGGGCGAACTGCCCAAGCGCGTGCTGATGGACCGCTTCCGCGAAGGCTCGAGCGCCGGGCGCGCGGGCTGCGTGCTGGTGGCGTCGGCGTCGTTCTGGGAGGGGTTCGATGCACCGGGAGACGTGCTTCAGCTGGTGGTGATCGACAAGCTGCCGTTTCCGCCGCCCAACGATCCGCTGGTCGAGGCGCGCTCGCAGCGGCTGGAGGCGCAGGGGCGGAGTTCGTTCGCCGACTATTCGCTGCCCGAGGCGGCGGTGGCGCTCAAGCAGGGTGCGGGGCGCCTGATCAGGCGCGAGACCGACAGCGGCGTGCTGGCGATCTGCGATACGCGGCTGGTGGCGATGGGCTATGGCCGCCGTCTGCTGGCAGCCTTGCCTCCGATGCGGCGGCTCGAGAACGAGGCCGATTTCGATGCCGCGCTGGAGGCGCTCAGGAACTGAGCGGGAGGCTTCGGCAGGGCGCTTGCGGCCCTACCGTTTCAGGAAGGTCGTCTGGCTTACCAGACCTTCCACCAAGGGTCGTCCTTGCCCTTGAAGCCGTTGGCGAGGAAGGTGCTCTGCGGGTAGTTGGTGGTCAGCACGCGCTGGGCGTCGTCGCGCAGATCCTTCATGCCGAGTGCGTCGTACGACTTGACCATGATGTACAGGGCCTCTTCGAGCGCCGGCACTTCGCGGTAGTCGGCCAGCGCGACCTGGGCGCGGTTGATGGCCGCCAGGTAGGCGCCGCGCGTGTAGTAGTAGCGTGCCACGTGAACCTCGTACTGCGCGAGCGAGTTCACGATGTAGTTCATGCGCTGGCGTGCGTCGGGGGCATAGCGCGAGTCGGGGAAGCGCGTGGCCAGGTCCTTGAACGCCTCGAACGATTCCTTGGCGGCCTTCTGGTCGCGCTCCGACAGGTCCTGGCGCGTCAGGAATGCGAACATGCCGAGGTCGTCGTTGAAGTTGATCACGCCCTTGAGGTAGAGCGCGTAGTCCATGGCCGGGCTCGCCGGGTGCAGCTTCATGAAGCGGTCGACGGTGGCGATGGCGGCCGCCTTCTCTCCGGACTTGTACTGGGCGTAGGCCTTTTCCAGCTGTGCCTGCTGGGCCAGCGGGGTGCCGGCTGCGCGGCCTTCGAGCTTCTCGTAGAGCGGAATGGCCTTGTCGTAGGCGCCCGATCCGGCCTCGTCCTTGGCTTCCGAATAGATGCGGTTGGGGCTCCAGGTGGCGGTCTTGTCGGCGGTCGGGGTCGACGAGCAGCCAGCTGCCAGCAGAGCCGCCGCGCTGAGCGCGATCCAGGCGGGGACCGATAATTTGGCGCGAATCATCACATACGGCTTTCGTGAAACAGTTGCCCTCAATTATATCGACCGACCCTCTGGGCAATATCCCCGACAGCCCGGAGGTGGCCGAGCACGAAGAGGGCGCCGACCCGGCCGAGGCCAGCGAGCAGCGGCCCTTCGTCATCGACCCGGCCCAGCACGGCCAGCGGCTCGATCGGGCCCTGGCGGCGCTGGTGCCCGAGTTTTCCCGCAGCTATCTGCAGCAGCTGATCGAGGCAGGCGTCGTCGAGTTGCAGGGGCGCACCGTTACCAAGGCCTCGGCGCCGGTGAAGGCGGGGCAGTCCGGGCGCATCGAATTGCGCCCCACGCCCCAGAGCCAGGCCTTTAGGCCGGAGGCGATGGACATCGTCACCGTGTACGAGGACGAGCATCTGCGCATCGTCGACAAGCCCGCCGGCCTCGTGGTGCACCCGGCACCGGGGCACTGGAGCGGCACGCTGCTGAACGGCCTGCTGGCGCTCGACCCCAAGGCGGTGCTGCTGCCGCGCGCCGGCATCGTGCACCGGCTCGACCGAGATACAAGCGGCCTGATGGTGGTGGCGCGCACGCGCCCCGCCATGGATGCGATGGTGGCGCTGATCGCCGCGCGCGAGGTCAAGCGGCAGTACCTGGCCATCGGCCACAGGCAGTGGGAGGGCGCCCCTGCACGGCATGTCGACGCCCCCATCGGGCGCGATCCGCGCAACCGGCTGCGCATGGCGGTGGTCGATCTGGAGCGCCATGCGGGCAAGACCGCCCGCACGCTGATCGAGCGGCTTGACAGCAACGCCGAGGGCTGTGCCGTGCGCTGCACGCTCGAAACCGGGCGCACCCACCAGATCCGCGTGCACATGGCCTCCATCGGCCACCCGCTGGTGGGCGACGCGCTCTACGGCGGCGCGCCGGCCGCGGGGCTGTCGCGGCAGGCGCTGCATGCATTCAGGCTGGCCTTCGTGCATCCCGTCACGCAAGCGGCGCTGGAGTTCCGCTCGCCGTTGCCGGGGGACCTCGTCCAGGCTTTGCAGGCCTGGGGGCTGGATTACAATCGCGCTTGACGGCCCGAGGGCCGCGCCGGTCGCCCGAGACCGGCCTTGCGTTGCATTCGCCGCGTGCCTGCAGCGCCTACTCCTTCCATCCTTCTGAACAAGCGCCCCCAGGCGCCTTTTCCCGGATAACGCGAACCATGAATACGGCGGATGCCAAGCGCATTCTCGAAACCGCCTTGATCTGTTCGAGCCAGCCGTTGCCGGTGCGCGATATGCGCGTGCTGTTCGACGACGAGCTGGGTGCGGACACCATCAAGGCGCTGCTGCTCGAACTGCAGGAAGACTGGGCGCAACGTGGCCTGGAGCTGGTGAGCGTCGGCAGCGGCTGGCGCTTCCAGAGCCGGCCGGAAATGCGCGACCACCTCGATCGCCTGCATCCCGAAAAGCCGCCGCGCTACACGCGCGCGGCGCTCGAGACGCTGGCCATCATCGCCTACCGACAGCCCGCCACGCGCGGCGACATGGAAGACATCCGCGGCGTGACGATCAACTCGCTGATCCTCAAGCAGCTGGAAGATCGCGGCTGGGTCGAGGTCATCGGCCACCGTGAAACGGTCGGCCGCCCGGCGCTCTACGCGACCACGCGCCAGTTCCTCGACGACCTGGGCCTGGCCTCGCTCGACCAGCTGCCGCTGATCGAGACGCCCGCGCAGCAGGCGGCGCTGGTCGACGCGCTCGAGCAGGCCTCGGGCGAGCAGCAGGGGCTGCCGATCGATGCGGCGCCGGAGGGCGATGCAGATGCGTCCGGATCGGCGGAGCTGGAACTCTCCTTGGCCGGCGTGCCGGCGGCGGACGCCGAGATTGCTGCTGCGCAACAAGGCGAAGAAGCCGTTGCCGAGACGGCTGAAGCGCCGGAGATGCCTGCCCGGGAGCCCGCGGTCGTCGACACCGCGCCCGAAGTCGTGGAAGCAGTCAAGGCAGCCGAAGCTGCCGAAGCGATCGAGGCCGCCCAGGCACAGTTCGCCGAGAACGAAGCGGGCGCCGAATCTGCCCCCGCCGAGCCAGAACAAGAACCCGCGTCAGAGCCCGATGCCCCGTCCGAGGACGAGACCGACCCTGACGCTCCCTCCCCCGGAAAAACCTCATGAGCACAACCGACACCGAAGACGCAGCGATGCTGCCGGTCGAGCCCGAAGTCAAGAAGAAGAAAAGGGCGACCCCGGCCAGGAAGGTGGTCGATGCAGTCGAGGCGGTAGCGCCGGCCGAGGCCGAAGTCGAGGCACCGAAGAAGCCGCGTGCACCACGCAAGAAGAAGGTGGTCGAGCAGGTTGCGCCCGAAGCCGAGGCTGTGGCCGCGCCCGTGGCGGAGGCGCCCCGGCAAGTGGGCGAGCCGGAAGTTGTCGCGGCCGTCGTCGAAGAGGCGCCTGTTGCAGTCGTCGCGGAGGTGGTGCGTGATCCGGAGCCTGTCGAGGCGCATCGGGCCGAGCGCCTCGATGACCGCGACGATGACTCCCGTGACGAAGACGAGGAAGACGAAGAGCCGGACGAGGAAGAGGACGACCTCGACCGCGCCCGCCGCGCCGCCGAGCGCGAGCAGCGCAACGCGCCGCCGCCGGAGCCGATCCGCTTCGCGGACGTCATCTCCGGCCAGTTCGACGCCGACGAGGAAAGCCCCGAAGTCCCGCCGCTCAAGCGCGTGCTGCTCCCTGAGGCCGATTCGCCCAAATTGCACAAGGTGCTGGCGCAGGCCGGCCTGGGCTCGCGGCTCGAAATGGAGCAGCTCATCCTGCAGGGCCGCATTTCCGTCAACAACGAGCCGGCCCACATCGGCCAGCGCATCCAGTACGGCGACCAGGTCAAGATCAACGGCAAGCCGATCCGCTATCGCATCGCGCCACCGCCGCCGCGCGTGATCGCGTACCACAAGCCCGTGGGCGAGGTGGTCACGCACGACGATCCACAGAACCGCCCGACCGTGTTCCGCAAGCTGCCGCGCCTGCAGCAGGGCAAGTGGCAGTCGGTGGGCCGTCTCGACCTGAATACCGAGGGCCTGCTGCTGTTCAGCAGCTCCGGCGACCTGGCCAACCAGCTCATGCACCCTCGTTTCGGCCTGGAGCGCGAGTACGCGGTGCGCGTGCTGGGTGCGCTCACCGCCGAAGAGAAGCAGAAGCTGCTGGACGGCGTGCGCCTCGACGATGGCATGGCGCAGTTCGGTGCCATCGAGGACGGTGGCGGCGAAGGCTCCAACTGCTGGTATCGCGTGACGATCTCCGAAGGCCGCAACCGCGAGGTGCGCCGGCTGTTCGAGTCGGTGGGCCACGCGGTCAGCCGGCTGATCCGCATCCGCTACGGCGCGATGGTGCTGCCGCGCGGCCTGAAGCGCGGCGCCTGGATGGAACTCGACGACCGCGACATCCGTGCGCTGTTCCAGGCCTCGGGTGGCGCGGTCGCCCGTCCGGGCCAGCAGCAGCGTGGCCCGGGCCAGGAGGGCGGTGGCGGCAACGGCCGCGGCGGCCGCAACAAGAAGCGCCGTGGCAATCGCAACGGCGGCGGCCAGCAGCAGCCGCGCGACATGCGCGAAGCTCGTGATGACGGCGGGCGCGAGGCGCCGATCCCGAATCCGCTTGGCGACGGCCGTCCGCCGCGCGGCGAGCGGGGAGGACGTTCCAACCGTGGCGGCGGGCAGCCCCAGGGGCAGGGACGCCGCGGCAACGGCAACCGCCAGGGCGGCGATCGCCAGCAGCAGGGTGGCGGTGGCAATCAGCCCGATCCGATGAAGACCTCGCTGGGCTACATCGGCGCCGACAGCTTCTCGCGCCAGCGCAAGGAGCAGCGCGGAGGAGGTCAGCGCCGCGGAGGCGGCGGGGGCGGGGGCGGCTTCGCAGGCCAGGGCGGCGGACGCCGCCGCGGGCGCTGAAAGTCTGCCGTCGCAGCGCGGCCTTTCGCGGGGTTTTCACCAATCCGCAAGGCTGCGCCGGTTAAAATCAGAGGCTTTGTCGACATGTGACGCAACAAACTCGTTGCAGTTGTGACAAAACACTTCAAAATCAAAGCTCCAGGAAGCATTTCAATGGCTATCGAACGTACCCTTTCCATCATCAAGCCCGACGCAGTTGCCAAGAACGTCATCGGCAAGATCGTTTCCCGCTTCGAGGCCGCTGGCCTGAAGATCGTCGCCGCCAAGCTGGTGCACCTGTCGCGCAACGAAGCCGAGCAGTTCTACGCCGTGCACAAGGAGCGTCCCTTCTTCAAGGACCTCGTCGAGTTCATGATCTCGGGCCCCGTGTTCGTGCAAGTGCTCGAAGGCGAGAACGCCATCGCCAAGAACCGCGACCTGATGGGCGCCACGGACCCCAAGAAGGCAGCCGCCGGCACCATCCGCGCCGACTTCGCCGACAGCATCGACGCCAACGCCGTTCACGGTTCGGACGCTCCCGAAACCGCCGCGAACGAAGTGGCCTTCTTCTTCGCCGGCCTCAACGTCTACGCACGCTGAAACCCGGATCTCGCCCCGATTCCATGACCACGGCCAATCTGCTCGATTTCGATCTCGAGGGGTTGGCTGCGTTCTGCGAAAAACTCGGCGAGAAGAAATTCCGCGCCACGCAGCTGTTACGCTGGATCCACCAGCGTGGCGCCAGCGACTTCACCCAGATGACAGATCTGGCGAAGTCGCTGCGCGAGAAGCTCGCGACCACCGCTCGCGTCGAGGCCCTGCCGGTCATCACGCAGCACGAATCAAAGGACGGCACGATCAAGTGGCTGTTCGACGTCGGTGACGGCAATGCCGTCGAAGCCGTATTCATTCCCGAGGACGACCGCGGCACTCTTTGCGTGTCGTCCCAGGCCGGCTGTGCGGTCGGTTGCCGCTTTTGCTCGACGGGGCATCAGGGCTTCAGCCGCAACCTCAGCACGGGCGAAATCGTCGCCCAGCTCTGGTTTGCCGAACACTTCCTTCGCAAGCATCTCAAGCGCGACGAGCGCGTCATCTCCAACGTGGTGATGATGGGCATGGGCGAGCCGCTGCAGAACTACTCGGCGCTCGTGCCTGCGCTGCGCACGATGCTCGACGACAACGCCTATGGGCTGTCGCGCCGCCGCGTGACGGTGTCGACCTCCGGCGTGGTGCCGATGATCGATCGTCTCGGCGACGATTGCGCCGTGGCGCTCGCGGTTTCGCTGCACGCGCCCAACGATCCGCTGCGCGACGACCTCGTTCCGCTGAATCGCAAGTACCCGATCGACGAACTCATCGAGGCCTGCAAGCGCTACCTGGCCCATGCGCCGCGCGACTTCATCACCTTCGAGTACTGCATGCTCGACGGCGTGAACGACCAGCCAGAGCATGCACGCCAACTGGTCGAACTGGTGCGCAGGCACGGCATCTCGTGCAAGTTCAACCTGATCCCGTTCAACCCGTTTCCGGCCTCGGGCCTGCTGCGTTCGCCGCAGCCGCGCGTCCTGGCGTTCGCCAAGGCGCTGAGCGAGGCCGGTCTCGTGACCACCGTGCGCAAGACGCGCGGCGACGACATCGATGCCGCCTGTGGCCAGCTCGCCGGCGACGTCAAGGACCGTACCCGCGCGGCCGAGCGCATGGCGCAGCGCCGTGCGGCCGAGCAGCGCCCCGTTGTTTTGCATCCGGTCCGCAAGACCGCCTCCCAGGAGCATTGAACCGATGAGCATGGCCATTTCGATGACGACCGCGAACGTGCAGCGGATGCTGACGGTGGGTTTCGCGGGCGTCGCCGTGTCGCTGCTGCTTGGGGGCTGCGTGAGCACGCGCACCACCACCACCAGCCTGGCCGACAGCAGCAACTCGTCCAAGGGCACCGAGATCGTCACCGAGTCCGACGAGTCCAGCCGCCAGCGCCGCGCGCGCCTGCGCATGGAACTGGCCGCCGGCTACTTCGAGCACGGCCAGACCACCGTCGCGCTCGACGAAATCAAGCAGGCGCTGGCCGCCGACCCGAACAACGCCGACGCCTACAACCTGCGCGGCCTGGTCTACATGCGGCTCGACGACGCCGCCCTGGCCGAAGACAGCTTCCGCCGTGCCATCGCGATCAATCCGCGCGACCCGAACACGCGCCACAACTATGGCTGGCTGCTGTGCCAGCAGAACCGCTATGGCGACGCGGCCGCCCAGTTCGGCGAGGCCCTGGCCGTACCGACCTACACCGAGCGCGCCAAGACGCTCATGACACAGGGCGTGTGCGAGCTCAAGGCCGGCCAGCGCGACAAGGCCGAGCGCACCCTCATGCAGGCCTACGAGATCGACGCCAGCAACCCGGTGGTCGCCTTCAACCTGGCTTCCGTGCTGGCGCAGCGCGAGGAATGGTCGCGCGCGCAGTTCTACATCCGCCGCGTCAACAACAGCGCCGCGGCCAGCGCAGAGACGCTCTGGCTGGGCATCAAGATCGAACGTAAGCTGAACAACCGCGAGGCAGTCGCGCAGTTGGGAGGCCAACTGCAACGACGCTTCCCCCAGTCGCGGGAGGCAACAGCGTACGAGCGCGGGAATTTCAATGACTGATCGGGTTTCGGAGTTCGGCACTTCCGCAGCATTGCCACTGGAAGCTGGCGATATCGCGAACAAGACGGCCGGTGACCTGCTGCGCGAGGCGCGCGAGGCCCATGGCCTGCACATCGAGATGGTGGCCGCGGCCCTGAAGGTCCCGCCGCAGAAGCTCATGGCGCTCGAGGCGGACGACATCGCCTCGTTGCCCGACCCGGTCTTCGCCCGCGCACTGGCCAGCAGCGTCTGCCGCGCCCTGCGCATCGACCCGGCCCCCGTGCTCGCGAAGCTGCCCAGCACGCAGAAGGTGTCGCTCGCCGAAACCGACCGCACCCTCCGCTCGAACATCAATTCGGGCACGCCGCGCTGGAACGGCAACGGCCGCTCCAGCGGGCTGCCTTCGCGGCCACTGCTGATCGTCGTGCTGCTGCTGCTGATCGGCGCGGGTGCGCTGTTCTGGCTGCCGCAGTCGGTGTTCGACCAGCTCGGCGCTTCCGTGTCCCGCCTTGCGGCGCGCGGCGATTCCGGTGCGGAATCGCCGTCCACCAACGGTCCGGCCTCGGCCGGCGGATCCGTGGCCGAAACCGTGCCCACACAGGCCGTGGCGCCCAGTGGTCCGGTGGCCAGCGAGGCTCCGGCCGCGGCGCCTGCTTCCGGTGCGCCCGCGGCTACCGCTGCCGCGCCGGCTGCCACGGCTGCTGCACCTGCGGCCACGCCCGTGGCTGCAGCCTCGAGCAGCCAGCAGCTGGTCTTCGTGGCTCGAGAGGAATGCTGGATCACCGTGGCCGAAGCCGGCGGCAAGCAGTTGCTGCGCCGCAGCCTGCAGGCAGGCGAAACGGTGGGGCTGTCGGGCACGCTGCCGCTGTCGGTCGTGGTCGGCCGCGCTTCGAGCGTCGACGTGCAGGTCCGTGGCCAGCCCTTTGACCTGAAGCCCTTCACCAAGGGTGGTGGCGTGGCGCGTTTCGAGGTGAAGTCGTGACCTCCACTGGCAATTGCCTTCCCGTTCCGATCGAGGCCGCGGCTCCCAAGGCCCGCCGCTCGCGCCAGGCCAGCGTGGTCTGGGGGCCGCGCGTGGTCACCGTGGGCGGCGACGCCCCGGTGCGCGTGCAGTCGATGACCAACACCGACACCGTCGATGCCATCGGCACGGCGATCCAGGTGAAGGAGCTGGCCCAGGCCGGCTCCGAGATGGTCCGCATCACGGTCAACACGCCCGAAGCTGCCGCGCAGGTCCCTTACATCCGCGAGCAGCTCGACCGCATGGGCATCGACGTGCCGCTGGTGGGAGATTTCCACTACAACGGCCACCGCCTGCTGACCGAATATCCGGCCTGCGCCGAGGCGCTGAGCAAGTACCGCATCAACCCCGGCAACGTGGGCAAGGGCGACAAGAAGGACAGGCAGTTCGGCCAGATGATCGATGCCGCCATGCGCTGGAACAAGCCCGTGCGCATCGGCGTCAACTGGGGCAGCCTCGACCAGGAACTGCTCGCCAGCCTGATGGACGCCAACAGCCGGCGCGCCGAGCCCTGGGACGCCAAGCAGGTGATGTACGAGGCGCTGATCACCTCTGCCATCGAGTCCGCCAGGCTGGCCGAGTCGATGGGCATGGCCGGCAACCAGATCATTCTTTCGTGCAAGGTGAGCGGCGTGCAGGACCTGATCTCGGTCTACCGCGAGCTGGCCCGCCGCTGCGACTATCCGCTGCACCTGGGCCTCACCGAGGCCGGCATGGGCACCAAGGGCACCGTGGCGTCGGCCGCGGCGCTGTCGATCCTGCTGCAGGAGGGCATCGGCGACACGATCCGCGTGTCGCTCACGCCGCAGCCGGGCGAGCCGCGCACGCAGGAGGTGGTGATTGCCTCCGAGATCCTGCAGGCGCTGGGCCTGCGCGTGTTCGTGCCGAGCGTCACCGCCTGCCCGGGCTGCGGCCGTACCACCAGCACCACCTTCCAGGAGCTTGCCAAGCAGATCGACGACTACCTGCGCATGCAGATGCCGGTCTGGCGCAAGAAATATCCGGGCGTGGAGACGCTGAAGGTGGCCGTCATGGGCTGCATCGTCAACGGCCCTGGCGAGAGCAAGCACGCCGACATCGGCATCAGCCTGCCCGGCACGGGCGAGGCGCCTGCGGCACCGGTCTTCATCGACGGCGAAAAGGCCCTCACGCTGCGCGGCGACAATATCGCCAACGAGTTCCATCAGCTCGTCGAAAACTACATTGAAAAGCGCTTCGGCCAGCCGCTGGCTGCCGACGTCGCCTGACCGCTTTCTCCTATGGCTGACAAGATCAATGCCGTCAAAGGCATGAACGACATATTGCCGGCGAGCGTGCCGCGCACCGACCGCCTGCCCGATTCGGCGCTGTGGTCGTGGTTCGAACAGAAGGTGCGGCAACTGCTGGCCCGCTACGGCTACCACTACATCGTGACGCCCGTGGTCGAACCTACCGCACTGTTCGTGCGCGGTCTCGGCGAGGTCACCGACATCGTCGAGAAGGAGATGTACTCCTTCACCGACTCGATGAACGGCGACAAGCTCACGCTGCGTCCGGAGGCCACGGCCGGCATCGTGCGCGCGATGGTCGAGCACAACGCGCTCTACAACGGCCCGCTGCGCCTGTGGACCATGGGGGCGATGTTCCGCCACGAGAGGCCGCAGAAGGGGCGCTACCGCCAGTTCCACCAGCTCGACGTCGAAGCGCTCGGCTTCCCGGGCCCGGACGTGGACGCCGAACTGATCCTCATGGTGCGCGCGCTCTGGCGCGAGCTCGGCCTGGTCGAGGGCGAGCATGTGCGCCTAGAGATCAACAGCCTCGGCCAGCCGGCGGAGCGCCAGGCGCACCGTGATGCGCTGATCCGCCATTTCGAGGCGCATGCCGACGTGCTCGACGCCGATGCGAAGCGGCGCCTTCACAGCAACCCGCTGCGCATCCTCGACACGAAGAATCCGGCGATGCAGGCCATCGTCGAGGCCGCGCCCCAGCTGATGGACTTCCTCGGCGAGGAATCGCGCGCTCACTTCGACGCCGTTCGGGCCGTGCTCGACGCCGCGGGCCTGGCCTATCGCGTGAATCCGCGCCTGGTGCGCGGCATGGACTACTACAACCTCACCGTCTTCGAGTGGGTCACCGACCAGCTCGGCTCGCAGGGCACCGTCTGCGGAGGCGGGCGCTACGACGGGCTCATCGGACAGATGGGTGGCAAGCCGGCGCCGGCCGTGGGCTTCGGCCTCGGCATCGAGCGGCTGCTGCTGCTGATCCAGGAACTGGGCCTGCCGGTGCCGTCCGCGGCGCCCGCGGCCTATGCCGTCGTTCCCTCGGCCGCGGTGCTGCCGCAGGTCATGGTGGTGCTCGAGCAACTGCGCGCCGCGGGCGTCAGCGTGCTGCAGCACGCGGGCGGCGGCAACATGAAGGCGCAGTTCAAGAAGGCCGACGCGAGCGGTGCGCGCTACGCACTGATCTTCGGCGAAGACGAACTGGCGCGCGGCGAGGTCACCGTCAAGTCGCTGCGCGACGCAGGCGGTGCCCAAGTCGCCCGGTCTCTTTCGGAAGTGGCCGCCTGGGCCGCCACCCTACAATCGCCGGCTCCCAATACCTGACACGCATGGCAACCCATCTCGACCTCGAAGAACAGGAACAGCTCGACCAGCTCAAGCATTTCTGGAATACCTACGGCACCCTGATCACCTCGGTCGTGCTGCTCGTTGCCGGCGCCTTCGTGGCCTGGAACGGCTGGCAATGGTATGGCCGCAACAAGGCGGCGCAGGCCTCGTCGCTCTACGACGAGATCGAGAAGACCGCGCAGGCGGGCGACCCGGCGCGCATCGCGCTCGTGCTCGACGACATGAAGAAGCGCTTCGCGGGCACCACCTACGCGCAGCAGGCCGGCCTGCTGGTCGCCAAGACGCTGTACGAGAAGGGCAATGCCGCGGGTTCGCGCGCCGAGCTCGAATGGGTGGCCCAGAACGCCATCGACCCCGGCTACAAGGCCGTTGCCCGGCTGCGGCTGGCGGCCGAGCTGCTCGACGGCAAGTCCTACGACGAGGCCCTGAAGCAGCTCGACGGCGGCGTGCCGAAGGAATTCGAACCCCTGGTGGCCGACCGCAAGGGCGACATCTACCTGGCCCAGGGCAAGCGCGCAGAGGCTCAGACCGAATACCGCAAGGCCTGGACTGGCCTCGGCGCCACTTCCGACTACCGCCGCCTGGTGGAGATCAAGCTCAACGCGGTCGGCGTCGACCCCAAGAGCCTGGCTCCTGTAGTCACCGTCACTCCCGCAGCTCCCAAGACTCCCTGACCGCATCATGAATTTCAAGCGCCTCATGCCTGAATCGTCCGCCCTGCGTGCGGGATCAGCTCTCGTTTTGGTAGCGCTCCTGGCTGCCTGCTCGGGTTCGTCCAAGCCGAAGCCGGACGAGCTTCCCGCCAACCCGGCCCTGATGGGCGTGCGCCAGGCGTGGACGGTGCGCATCCCCGAGGTGAAGTTCCCCCTGACCACCGACGTCAGCGGCGACACGGTCACCGTGGCCGGCAGCGACGGCACGGTGGTTGCCATCGACGCGCGCGCCGGCCGTGAAGTCTGGCGCGCCAGCGCTGGCGCTCCGCTGGCGGCCGGTGTGGGCAGCGACGGATCGGTGGCGGCAGTCGTCACCACCGGCAACGAGCTGGTCGCCATCGAGAACGGCAAGGTGCTCTGGAAGCAGAAGCTCTCGGCGCAGGCCTTCACCGCGCCCCTGGTGGCGGGCCGCCGCGTGTTCGTGCAGACCGCCGACCGCAGCATCAGCGCCTGGGACGGCCAGAGCGGCCGCCGCCTGTGGATCCAGCAGCGCGCGGGCGAGAACCTGGTGCTGCGCAAGTCGGGCGTGCTGCTCGCCGTGGGCGATACGCTGGTGGCCGGCATCGGTGGCCGGCTGGTGGGCATCAACCCCGCCAACGGCACTTCGCGCTGGGAATCGCCCATTGCGGCGCCGCGAGGCACCAACGATGTGGAGCGCCTGGTCGACCTGACCGGCAGCGTGAGCCGCTTCGGCGACACGATCTGCGCGCGTGCGTACTACGCGAGCGTCGGCTGCGTCGAAACGGTGCGCGGTTCGCTGGTCTGGAGCAAGCCTGCCTCGGGCGCAGACGGCGTCAGCGGCAACGAGAGCTTCGTCTACGGTACCGAGTCCGACGGCAGCGTCGTGGCCTGGCGCCGTGCCGACGGCGAGCGCGCCTGGCAGATGTCGCGCCTCAAGAACCGCGTGCTGACTTCGCCGCTGGCCGTGGGCCGCTCGTTGATCATCGGCGAGGACACCGGCACCCTGCATTTCGTCTCGCGTGAAGACGGCGCGTTGCTCAACCGCATCACGCCGGACGGCTCGGCCATCACCGTTGCGCCGGCACTGGCCGGCAACACGGTGGTCGTGGTGACCGCCAAGGGTGGCGTGTTTGGCTATCGCCCCGAGTAACCCTCTTTCTTCTTTCCTTCTCTCTTTCCAAGGCCCGACCATGAAAACCGCGCCCTCGAAAGGCCGGCCATGAAGCCGGTCGTGGCCCTGGTCGGGCGGCCGAACGTCGGCAAGTCGACCCTCTTCAACAGGCTCACGCAGACGCGCGACGCCATCGTCGCCGACTTCGCCGGCCTCACGCGCGACCGCCACTACGGCAACGGCCGCCTGGGCAAGCGCGAATTCATCGTCATCGATACCGGCGGTTTCGAGCCTGACGCCGGCAGCGGCATCTACAAGGAGATGGCCAAGCAGACGCGACAGGCCGTCGCCGAGGCCGACGTCGTGATCTTCGTGGTCGATGCACGAGAAGGACTCTCCGCGCAGGACCATGACATCGCCAACGAGCTGCGCCGTATCGGCAAGCCCTGCGTGCTGGTGGCCAACAAGGCCGAGGGCATGCACGACGGCACCAAGCTGGTGGACTTCTACGAGCTCGGGCTGGGCGAGGTGCACGGCGTGTCCGCGGCGCACGGGCAGGGCATGCGCGGCCTGGTCGAGCTGGCGCTGGCGCCGCTGAACCTTCCCGACCCCGATGACGAGGAGGAAGAGGACGACGTCAACAAGCCGATCAAGCTGGCTGTGGCAGGTCGTCCCAACGTGGGCAAGTCGACGCTGATCAACACCTGGCTGGGCGAAGAGCGCCTCGTGGCCTTCGACATGCCGGGCACCACGCGCGACGCAATATCCGTACCCTTCGAGCGCAACGGCCAGCGCTTCGAGCTGATCGATACGGCAGGCCTGCGCCGCAAGGGCAGGGTGTTCGAGGCGATCGAGAAGTTCTCGGTGGTCAAGACGCTGCAGGCCATCGAGTCGGCCAACGTGGTGCTGCTGCTGCTCGACGCCACGCAGGGCGTGACCGACCAGGACGCGCACATCGCGGGCTACATCCTCGAAAGCGGCCGCGCGGTGGTGATCGCCATCAACAAATGGGACGCGGTCGACAGCTACCAGCGCGAGCAGATCCAGCGGCAGATCGAGACCCGCCTCGCGTTCCTGAAGTTCGCGGCGCTGCATTTCATCTCGGCCATCAAGCGCCAGGGCCTGGGTCCGGTGTGGCAGGCCATCGCGCAGGCTCACAAGTCGGCCACGCGCAAGATGTCGACGCCGGTGCTGACGAGGTTGTTGCTGGAGGCGGTGCAGTTCCAGGCGCCCAAGCGAAGCGGGATGTTCCGTCCCAAGCTGCGTTATGCGCACCAGGGGGGCATGAACCCGCCGGTGATCGTGATCCACGGGAATTCGCTCGAACATGTGACCGATGCTTACAAGCGCTTCCTCGAGGGACGCTTCCGCAAGGAGTTCGATCTCGTGGGTACCCCCTTGCGCATCGAGTTCAAGAGCTCCCACAATCCCTTCGTCGACAAGGACGACTGACTGAATTTGGCGGCGGATGGCCGCCGTTGAGTTCCGACCGGGGTGGAAGTTCCGGCTTTTGAGAGACGTTATTTTTCAAAGGCTTTTGGGTGCGATTGCTGCGGCGCGGAAACCCTGTGTTAAGGTCTTCTCCTCCAACAACTACTCTTGAACACGGAGAATATCGTGAGCAATAAAGGGCAACTTCTACAAGACCCATTTCTGAACACCTTGCGTCGCGAGCATGTGCCGGTCTCCATTTACCTGGTGAACGGTATCAAGCTGCAGGGCCAGATCGAGTCTTTCGACCAGTACGTCGTGCTGCTTCGCAACACGGTGACGCAGATGGTCTACAAGCACGCCATTTCCACCATCGTGCCAGGTCGTGCCGTCAACTTCTCGGCTACCGAGAACGACGACAACGCCGCCTGATCGCGCGGAGCGCGGCGGCACCGCTGCCGCGCTTTTCCCTATTTCTGATCCCGCTTGTCTGAACTGACTTCCCGCCAGGAAGGCGCCGCCGTTCTCGTCGGCGTCGATTTCGGGCTGCCCCATTTCGACAGCGAACTCGAGGAACTCGGCCTGCTTGCGCAGACCGCGGGCCTCACGCCCGTCGCCCGCCTCGCGTGCAAGCGCAAGGCGCCCGACGCGGCATTGTTCGTTGGCAGCGGCAAGGCCGAAGAAATCAAGGAACTGGCTGCCCTGCACAGGGCGAGCGAGGTCATCTTCGACCAGGCCCTGAGCCCTGCGCAGCAGCGCAACCTCGAGCGCCAGCTCGACGTCGCTGTCTACGACCGGACCTTCCTCATCCTCGAAATCTTCGCCCAGCGCGCGCGTTCGCACGAAGGCAAGCTGCAGGTGGAGCTCGCCCGCCTGCAGTACCTCAGCACGCGGCTGGTTCGTCGCTGGTCGCACCTCGAGCGCCAGACCGGCGGCGCAGGCGTGCGCGGCGGCCCGGGCGAGAAGCAGATCGAGCTCGACCGCCGGATGATCGGCGAGTCGATCAAGCGCACGCGCGAGCGCCTTTCCAAGGTGCAGAAGCAGCGCGGCACGCAGCGCCGCCAGCGCGAGCGCCGCGACGCCTTCAACATCTCGCTGGTGGGCTACACCAACGCGGGCAAGTCGTCGCTTTTCAATGCGATGGTGAAGGCGCGCGCCTATGCGGCCGACCAGCTGTTCGCAACGCTCGATACCACCACGCGCCATCTCTACCTGGGCGATGCGCGCAGGCAGGTGTCGATCTCCGATACGGTGGGCTTCATTCGCGACCTGCCGCACGGGCTGGTCGATGCCTTCAAGGCCACGCTGCAGGAGGCGGTCGATGCCGACCTGCTGCTGCACGTGGTCGATGCCTCCAACCCGCACTACCCCGAGCAGATGGCCGAGGTGCAGTCGGTGCTGCGCGAGATCGGCGCGGACGCCGTGCCGCAGCTTCTGGTCTTCAACAAGCTCGACGCCCTTGAAAGCACGCAGCATCCGCTGCATCTGCAGGACGAGATGGAAATCGACGGCGTGCAGGTTCCCCGCATCTTCCTCAGCGCCAGGACCGGCGAGGGCGTGCCGCTGCTCCGAGCCGAGCTTGCCCGGCAGTCAGGCTCCGCACCCGATACGATGACCCCTGCTGCGGACGCTGAATTGCACGATGCAACCGATGGATTGGGCACAATCCCGCCACTGACAAGAGAACGAAGCGAATGAATTCAAAGCCAGCGCGGAGAGGGTTTCTGGGCATGTTCAACCTGAACGACGGCCGATGGGGGCGCGGCGACGAGCCGTCCTCCTCCAACGGCGACCGCCCGGCCGGCAACCGGCCCCCCGATGCCAATCCCCCCGGCGGCCCCACGCCTCCGCCCCAAGGCAACAACGGCAACGACAACCGTCCCCGCGGCCAGGGCCCCAACCAGGGCCCGCCCGACCTCGATGAACTCTGGCGCGACCTCAACCGCAAGCTCGGCGGCTTCTTCGGCGGCAAGGGCGGCGGCAACCGCCCCAATGGCGGCGGCGGCAACGGCTACAAGCCCGACATGAAGAACGCAGGCTTCGGCATCGGCCTCGTGGCGGCGGTGGCCGTGCTGATCTGGCTCGGCACCGGCTTCTTCATCGTGAACGAAGGCCAGCAGGCCGTCATCACCCAGTTCGGCAAGTACAAGAGCACCGTGGGCGCAGGCTTCAACTGGCGCCTGCCTTATCCCATCCAGCGCCACGAAGTCGTGGTGACCACGCAGATCCGTTCGGCCGACGTGGGCCGCGACGCCATCGTGCGTTCCACCGGCCTGCGCGAATCGGCCATGCTGACCGAAGACGAGAACATCGTCGAGATCAAGTTCGCCGTTCAGTACCGCCTGAGCGACCCGCGCGCCTGGCTGTACGAGAGCAAGTCGCCCGCCGACACCGTCGTGCAGGTGGCCGAGACTTCCGTGCGCGAGGTGGTCGGCAAGATGAAGATGGACGCCGCGCTCGCCGAGGAGCGCGACCAGATCGCGCCGCGCGTGCGCGCGCTGATGCAGACCATACTCGACCGCTACAAGATCGGCGTCGAAGTCGTCGGCATCAACCTGCAACAAGGCGGTGTGCGCCCGCCCGAGCAGGTGCAGGCCGCGTTCGACGATGTGCTCAAGGCTGGCCAGGAGCGCGAGCGCACCAAGAACGATGCGCAGGCCTACGCCAACAACGTGGTGCCCCTGGCCACCGGTACGGCCTCGCGCCTGAAGGAAGAGTCCGAGGCCTACAAGGCGCGGATCGTGGCTCAGGCCCAGGGTGACGCGGGCCGCTTCAGCGCCGTGCTGTCGGAGTACCAGAAGGCCCCACAGGTGACGCGCGACCGCATGTACACCGACGCTATGCAGCAGATCTACGCCAGTACCACCAAGGTTCTGGTCGACAGCAAGCAGGGCTCGAACCTGCTGTACCTCCCGCTCGACAAGCTCATGCAGCTGAGCGGCGGCAACGCGGCAACGCCGGTCGATGCGGCCAGCCCCAGCGTCGCCGGCACCGCGCCGGCACAGTCCTCGGTCATCCCGGTGGCCCCTGCCACGAACGACGTGCGCGGCCGCGACGGCCGCTCGCGTGACCGCGACGTGCGTTGAGAAAGGCCCGCAAGAACATGAACAGAATCGGATTCATCGCAACCTCGATCCTCGTGCTGCTGGTACTGGCAAGCTCGACGCTCTTCGTGGTCGACCAGCGCCAGTTCGGCGTGGTCTATGCCCTCGGCCAGATCAAGCAGGTCATCACCGAGCCCGGCCTCAACTTCAAGCTGCCGCCGCCGTTCCAGAACGTGTCGTACATCGACAAGCGCCTGCTGACGCTCTCCAGCGTGGACACCGAGCCCATGCTCACCGCGGAGAAGCAGCGCGTGGTGATCGACTGGTACGTGCGCTGGCGCATCAGCGACCCGCAGGCCTACATCCGCAACGTCGGCCTCGACGAGAACGCCGGTGCCATGCAGCTCAACCGCGTGGTCCGCAACGCCTTCCAGGAAAACATCAACAAGCGCACGGTGCGCGACCTGATCTCGGTGCGCCGCGAGGCCCTGATGGCCGACGTGCAGCGCGAGGTGCTCTCGGTGGTGAAGGGCAGCAAGCCCTGGGGCGTGGACGTGGTGGATGTGCGCATCACGCGCGTCGACTACGTGGAAGCCATCACCGAGTCGGTCTACCGCCGCATGGAAGCCGAGCGCAAGCGCGTGGCCAACGAACTGCGCTCCACCGGCACGGCCGAGGGCGAGAAGATTCGCGCAGACGCCGACCGCCAGCGCGAAGTGATCGTGGCGAACGCCTACCGCGATGCCCAGAAGATCAAGGGCGAAGGGGATGCCCAGGCTGCCGCCACCTACAGCGAGGCCTTCGGCCGCGACCCGCAGTTCGCGCAGTTCTACCGCAGCCTCGAGGCCTACAAGCAGAGCTTCAACAAGAAGAGCGACGTGATGGTGCTCGACCCGTCGTCGGACTTCTTCCGCGCCATGCAGGGCTCGGGCTCGACCACCAACGCGCCTCGCCGTTGATCACTTCCGGCCGCAGCCGACTTCAGGAGCCGTGAGCGCCGACACTTTCTGGAGCGCGCTGGCGCTCGTCCTGGTGATCGAGGGCATCCTGCCTTTCGTGTCGCCGGGAGGGTGGCGGCGCGGCTTCGGGCAGCTCATGCAGCTGCGCGACGGCCAGCTGCGTTTCTTCGGGCTCTGCAGCATCGTTCTGGGTCTGATCCTGCTCTGGATCCTGGGCTGATCCGGCCCGCCGATTGACGCCCGTGCCGGACCGGGTGCCCGGTGCCGGTAGAATCCCGTTTTAACCACGCCCCCGATCCCCATGTCCGCCTGGGTCCTTCCGGATCACATTGCCGATGTGCTGCCCTCCGAGGCGCGCCACATCGAAGAACTTCGACGCCAGCTGCTCGATACCGCCCGTGGCTACGGCTACGAGCTGGTGATGCCGCCGCTGCTCGAGCATCTCGAATCGCTGCTCTCCGGTACCGGCGAGGCGCTCGACCTCCAGACTTTCAAGCTCGTCGACCAGCTTTCCGGCCGCAGCATGGGCCTTCGCGCGGACACCACCCCCCAGGTGGCGCGCATCGATGCCCACCTGCTGAACCGCGACGGCGTGGCCCGCCTGTGCTACTGCGGCCCGGTGCTCCACACCCGGCCCGACCGCCCGCATGCCACCCGCGAGCCCTTGCAGTTCGGCGCCGAGATCTACGGCCACGCCGGCCTCGAGGCCGACACCGAAACCCTGCTGCTGGCGCTCGACTGCCTCGATGCCGCCGGCTTGCGCGAGGGCGTGATCGTCGACCTGGCCGATGCCCGCATCGTGCGTGCCCTGTTCGCCGGCGTGCCGGTCGACGGCGCCACCCTGGCGCAGGTGCATGCAGCACTGGCGGCCAAGGACGCGAGCGAGCTCGAGTCGCTCACCAGGAACTTCCCCGCCGCCTCGCGCGAGGGGCTGCGCGCGTTGATCCAGCTCTACGGCGACGAGGCCGTGCTCGACGAGGCCGCCAAGGCCCTGAAGGGCACACCCGCGGTCGGTGCGGCGCTGGCCGACCTGAAGCAGCTTGCCGCCGGCCTGCAGGGCGTGGCCGGCCGCCAGATCAGCTTCGACCTGGCCGACCTGCGCGGCTATGCGTACTACAGCGGCATGCGCTTCGGCATCTACGTGCCCGGCGCGGCCGATTCGCTGGTGCGCGGCGGCCGCTACGACGAGGTGGGGGCCGTGTTCGGCCGCAACCGCCCGGCCGTCGGCTTCAGCCTCGACGTGCGCGAACTGGTCGGTGTGCTGCCGGCCCGCCCGCTGCGCGCCGCCATCCGCGCGCCCTGGAGCGACGCGGCCGGCCTGAGTCAGGCCATTGCCCAATTGCGCAAGGCCGGTGAAACGGTAGTCTGCGTGCTGCCGGGCCATGGCAGCGAAATCGATGAATTCCACTGCGACCGCGAGCTCGTCGAGCAGGCCGGCCAGTGGAGTGTCCGTGCGATCTGATTTTTTGAAGTAATGGAACGAGCATGAGCGTAACCACCGGAAGAAACGTGGTCGTCGTCGGCACCCAGTGGGGCGACGAGGGCAAGGGCAAGCTGGTCGACTGGCTGACGGAGAGCGCCCAGGGCGTGGTCCGCTTCCAGGGCGGCCACAACGCGGGCCACACGCTGGTCATCAACGGGGTGAAGACCGCGTTGCACCTGATCCCGAGCGGCATCATGCGGCCCGGCGTCAAGTGCTACATCGGCAACGGCGTGGTGCTTTCGGCCGCAAAGCTGTTCGAGGAAATCGAGGGGCTTGAAAAGGCCGGTGTCGAAGTGCGCTCGCGCCTGCGCATCAGCGAGGCCTGCCCGCTGATCCTGCCGTTCCACGCCGCGCTGGACATCGCGCGCGAGGCCTACCGCGAGAAGGGCGGCATCGAGAAGATCGGCACCACCGGCCGCGGCATCGGCCCGGCCTATGAAGACAAGATCGCCCGCCGCGCGCTGCGCGTGCAGGACCTGAAGCACCCCGATCGCTTCGCCGCCAAGCTGCGCGTGCTGCTCGAGCTGCACAACCACGTGCTGACCCAGGTGCTGGGCGCGCCCGCCATCGACTTCGACGAAGTCTTCAACGAGGCGATGAAGCACGCCGAGCTGCTCAAGCCCATGATGGCCGACGTTTCGCGCGAGCTGAACGATGCCAACCGCGACGGCGCCAACCTGCTGTTCGAAGGTGCGCAGGGCACGCTGCTGGACGTGGACCACGGCACCTATCCGTACGTCACCTCCAGCAACTGCGTGGCCGGCAACGCCGCCGCCGGTTCGGGCGTGGGCCCGGGCATGCTGCACTACATCCTGGGCATCACCAAGGCCTACTGCACCCGCGTGGGCGGCGGTCCGTTCCCCACCGAACTCGACTGGGCCACGCCCGGCACCCCCGGCTACCACATGAGCACCGTGGGCGCCGAGAAGGGCGTGACCACCGGCCGCAGCCGCCGCTGCGGCTGGTTCGACGCCGCGCTGCTCAAGCGCTCGGCACAGGTCAATGGCCTGTCGGGCCTGTGCATCACCAAGCTCGACGTGCTGGACGGCTTGGAGAAGCTGGAGCTGTGCACCGGCTACGAACTCGACGGCGAGACCACCGACATCCTGCCCATGGGCGCGGACGAGATCGAGCGCTGCACGCCGATCTACGAAACGCTGGAAGGCTGGAGCGAAAGCACCGTGGGCGTCACGCAATACGACAAGCTGCCGATCAATGCGCGGCTGTACCTGCAGCGCATCGAGCAGGTCACGGGCGTGCCGATCCACATGGTGTCCACCAGCCCCGATCGCGACCACACGATCATGATGCGCCACCCCTACCTGGCCGACTGATCAGGCTAACCCCCAGGCTTGCCCACTTCGTGTGGCCGCCAACCCCCTTGCAGGGGGCAACACCAGCGGCCCGGCGAAGCCGGTTCCGCGGTGTTCCCCAGAAGAAGAGACATTGAAGGAAAAACCACGCTATGTTGACTGAAGACGGCAAGCATCTCTACGTCAGCTACGACGAGTACCACAACCTGATCGAGAAGCTCGCGATCAAGGTGCACCAGTCGGGCTGGCAGTTCGACACCATCCTGTGCCTGGCGCGCGGCGGCATGCGCCCGGGCGACGTGCTCTCGCGCATCTTCGACAAGCCGCTGGCGATCATGTCGACCAGCTCGTACCGCGCCGATGCCGGCACGGTGCAGGGCCATCTCGACATCGCCCGCTACATCACCACGCCCAAGGGCGAGATCGCCGGCAAGGTGCTGCTGGTGGACGACCTGGCCGACTCGGGCCACACGCTGCACGCGGTGATGGACATGCTGCGCAACAACTACAAGCCCATCACCGAGCTGCGCAGCGCCGTGATCTGGACCAAGGCGCTGTCGACCTTCACGCCCGACTACTCGGTCGAGTACCTGGCCACCAACCCCTGGATCCACCAGCCCTTCGAGGGCTACGACTCGCTCGGCGCCGAGAAGCTGATCGAGAAGTGGTCGGTCTGATCCGGCAATGCCGGCGCCGGATCACCCGGCGTCGGTGAACATGGCGGTGTAGCGCCGCTGCATTTCCTCCGGCGTCAGCTTCTCGATGCTGTGCCCCACGTTCCAGCGATGGCCGAACGGGTCATGGAAGACGCCGGAGCGTTCCCCATAGAACTGGTCCTGTGGCGCCATGTCCAGCGTGGCGCCCGCGGCGACCGCGCGCGCCACCACCGCGTCGGCGTCGTCCACGTGCAGATGCAGCGAGACTGCGCTGCCGCCCAGCGTCTTCGCGCTGAGGATGTCGAACTCGGGGAATTCCTCCGAGATCATGAGGATCGCGCCGTTGTGGAAGTCCAGCTCGGCGTGGCCGATGCGGCCGCTGGGCTCGGTCAGGCGGAAGATCTCCTTCACCTCGAAGACCTTGCAGTAGAACTCGATGGCTGCGTTGGCGTCGTTGACGCAGAGGTACGGAAACAGTTCGTGGATGGCCATGGCGTCGTTGTCCCTTCGGGTTGTGATGGGCGCGATTCTGGTGCTCGCGCTCCGCGTCGTCTTGAACAAATTTGACCTGCTGCGCGCCGCCTGCTCCGGCGCTCGGCTCAGATGCGCACGTGCCGTGAAGAAACCGGTGCCGCCCGCCGGTAGGCCTGCGGCGACATGCCGGCAATGGCCAGGAAGTCGCGGTTGAAATGCGCCTGGTCACTGTAGCCGGCCTCCAGCGCCAGCTCGACCCAGGGCCGGGCGGGCTGGATGGCGAATTGCCCGAGCACATGGTCGAAGCGCAGCATGCGCGCGTACTGCTTGGGCGCCAGCCCGGTCATGCCGCGAAAGAGAGCGATGAAGCGCCGGTGGCTGTAGCCGCTTTGCTTCACGAGCTGGCCGATGGCGCCGGCCTGTCCGTCGTCGTCGTTGGCGCTCGCGCCGGACATGCGCGCCAATGCCTGCGCCACCGCGGGGTGCAGGCCATGCATCGCGGACGAGGCAAGGCGTGCTTCGAGCAGCGCGACGACGATGGCAAGCTGCCGCGGCAGCGAGTCGGTGCCGTGCAGCTGTTCGAGCGCGAAGTTCGCGTCCGCGCCCCAGAGCGCTTCGAGCGGGGTATGCCGCTCGGCCAGAGCGTCTTCGGGAGCGCCGAGGAGGGCCCGGGCCGCCCCCGGCTGCAGCATGACGCCGACCGAGTGCGTCGTCACCGACACGTCGCGCACGAAGAAGGCCGAGCGGGTTCCGCCCACCATCGCGTAGCCCACTGTGAATCCCCGCACGTCGGCGCCGTCGTGGAAGAGGCGCAACGACGGCCCCGAAAGCCTGAAGACCAGATGCATGCCCCCGGTGGGCAGCACATGCTCGCGTGCGCCCGGCTGCTCGACGGGCGTGCCGTCGGGCGACGAGGCCCACATCAGCCGCACGAAGGGCCGCAGGTGGGGAGGGGCGAGGCGTGTCAGCTGCACTGTCTCGGGCTTCTTCCATGAAACGGGATGAAGGGGAGGACCGGTCCGCGCATTGTGCGACGGAAGCTCCGCGCAAGGCCCCGAATGCGGGTCGCGCTAGCATGCACCCATGAGCAAGCCTTCCACGAACCTGATCCACCACCCCTACGTTCCGCCCGCCACCTTCGCCGCGCCGCAGCCCGGCGTGTTCAAGGCATCGACCGTGTTCTTCGCCGACGTCGCCGCCATGCGCGCGCGCGACTGGCGCACCAAGGCCGGCTACACCTACGGCCTGCACGGCACGCCCACCACCTTCACGCTGGAGGAGCGCCTGGCCACGCTCGAAGGCGGTACCGAGTGCCTGCTCGTGCCCAGCGGTCTGGCGGCCATCTCGCTGGTCTCGTTCGCCTTCCTGAAGACCGGCGACGAAGTGCTGATTCCCGACAACGCCTACGGCCCGAACAAGGCGCTGGCAACCGGCGAACTGGCGAACTTCGGCGTCACGCACCGCCTGTACGACGCGATGAACCCGGCCGACCTCGCGGCCAAGTTCTCGGAGCGCACGAGGCTGGTATGGCTGGAAGCGGCGGGCTCGGTGACCATGGAGTTCCCCGACCTGCCGGCGCTGGCCAGCATCTGCCGTGCGCGCGGCGTGATGACGGTGCTCGACAACACCTGGGGCGCAGGCCTGGCCTTCGCGCCCTTCGATTTCAACGGCAGCGGGCAGGGCGTCGACATTTCCGTGCACGCGCTCACCAAGTACCCCAGCGGCGGCGGCGACGTGCTCATGGGCAGCGTGACCACGCGCGACGAGCGCCTGCACCGTGCGCTCAAGCTCACGCACATGCGCATGGGCTTCGGCATCGGCGTGGGCGACGTCGAGACGCTGCTGCGCTCGCTGCCCAGCATCGCGCTGCGCTATGCCGCGCACGACCGCGCCGCGCGCGAGTTGGCCGGCTGGCTCAACGGCTGCGAGGAGATCGCGCAGGTGCTGCATCCCGCGCTCGAGGATTCCCCGGGCCATACCCACTGGCGCGCGCTGTGCGGCGAAACCAACCTGGCCGCCGGCCTGTTCTCGGTGGTGTTCGACGAGCGCTACAGCACCGAGCAGGTCGACCGCTTCTGCGACAGCCTGCAGTTGTTCCGCCTCGGCTATTCGTGGGGCGGACCGATCAGCCTCGTGGTGCCCTACGACATCGGCCTGATGCGCGATGCCAGCGTGGCGCGCTGGCCGTACAAGGGCACGCTCGTGCGTTTTTCCATCGGCCTCGAAGACGTGGAAGACCTGCGCGCCGATCTTCAGCAGGCGCTGGCTCGGATGTAAGAAATCGCATCCTGCCGTCGCTCCTGTCGCCTCGAGCGCGTCATGGGGTACCTCCTCGAGACTGCAGCTTTATCGCTTACAGTAGGCCACGGCAGTCAACCCGACTGCCTCGCCTCAAGGAGATCCAGTGGCAACACCCAACTACGGCTACGAAAAGCGTCAGAAAGAGCTGGCCAAGAAGAAGAAGAAGGAAGACAAGCTCCGCGAAAAGGCGAACCGCAAGCTCAATCCCAGCAGCGACGGGCTGGCACCTGGCGATCCCGAAACCGACGTTGCCTCGCTCGAACGCGATCCGCCCACGGTGCCGGACCTGCCCACCAAGAACGGCTGATCCGATCCAGGCTCGCCGGTCCATCGACAAAAGCCGCCGCAGGCACCAGCCCGCGGCGGCTTTTTCATTGCTTGGGCAACAGCTTGCGCAGCTCGGCCCAGACGTTGTCCAGCAGTTGCGGCTGGGCGGCCGCCGTCGGGTGGATGCGGTCGGCCTGGAACAGCGAGAGCGCGTCGGGCGCATCCGCCACGCCCTTGAGCAGGAAGGGCACGAGCGCCGACTTGGTCGCGCTCGCCACCTTGGAGAACACCGCCTCGAAGCGCCGCGTGTAGTCGCCGCCATAGTTGGGCGGCACCTGGATGCCGACGATCAGCACCTTCGCGCCCGCGGCCTGCGCGGCCTTGGTGATCTGCATCAGGTTGCTTTCGGTGTCGGACAGCGGCAGGCCTCGCAGCGCGTCGTTGGCCCCGAGTTCGAGCACCACCAGGCTGGGCTTGTGCTGCGCGAGCAGCGGCGCGAAGCGGGCACGGCCGCCGGAGCTGGTGTCGCCGCTGATGCTGGCGTTGACCACCGTGGCGGAGATCTTCTGCTGCACAAGCCTTTTCTCGAGCAAGGGTACCCAGCCCTCGCCGCGCTTGAGGCCGTACTCTGCGCTCAGCGAATCGCCCAGCACCAGGATCACCGGCTTGCCCGAAGAGGCCGCCGTGGAAGACGATGCCTGGGCCTGCGCCGTCGTCGTCCATATCCCCGCGCTGCCGAGCGCGGTGGTGGTCAAGATAAAGTCACGTCGATTCAAAACCAGAGCCTTTCCATGTCCCAACCCCCGTCTGATGCCATTGTCGCCGTCGAGCATGTGTTCAAGTCCGTCACCGATTCGGCAGGCACGCTGGACATTCTGCAGGACATCGATTTCACCCTCGGCGCGCGGGAAACCGCCGCCATCGTCGGCGCCTCGGGCTCCGGCAAGAGCACGCTGCTGTCGATCATCGCCGGGCTGGACACGCCCACCCGCGGGACGGTGAAGCTCGCGGGGCAGGACATCTTCGCCATCGACGAGGACGAGCGCGCCGCCGTGCGCGCGCAGCGCGTGGGCTTCGTGTTCCAGAGTTTCCAGCTGCTGGGCAACCTGAGTGCTCTGGAAAACGTGATGCTCCCGCTGGAGCTGGCCAACCGCAAGGACGCCCGCAAGGCCGCCACCGAGATGCTCGGCCGTGTCGGTCTGGGCCAGCGCCTGGGCCACTACCCGAAGGTGCTCTCCGGCGGCGAGCAGCAGCGCGTGGCGCTGGCCCGTGCCTTCGTCGTGCAGCCCGCGCTGCTGCTGGCCGACGAACCGACCGGCAGCCTGGACTTCGCCACCGGCGAGCAGGTCATGCAGCTGATGTTCGACCTCAACCGCGAGCTGGGCACCACGCTCGTGCTCGTCACCCATGACCGTGGCATCGCCGCGCGTTGCGAACGACGTATCACGATCGAGGCCGGTCGCGTCGCGCTTAATGAAAAAGTGGCTCTGGCGCCTGCCTGACAAGAGCAATAAGCTATTAAATAAATAGCAAGCCACATTCAAGGAGATGTTCATGGAGGAACTTCCGCCCGACGCCGTCCTGGCGCTGCAGCGCGGCAGGATGATCGAGGCCATCAAGATCGTGCGCGCCCGCACGGGCATGGACCTCAAGTCGGCCAAGGAAGCCGTCGATCGTTTCGCCGATCGGCAGGAAGCGGGAGACGACGACAGCAGCGCCATGGGCGGGCGCTGCGTGCCCACGGCGGCCAGGCAGGACCGCGGCTTCGCATCGATGCCCTCCACCGCGCTCACGGCGCTGGCGCAGGGCAACAAGATCGAGGCCATACGCCTCACGCGCGAGGCCACCGGGCTGAGCCTGGCGGCGGCCAAGCGGCTGGTCGACAACCATGACGACCCCACACTGGGCGGCTTCGGCCCCCTGACCCAGCACATGCCCCGCCGTCCCATGGACGAGCCGGGCCGTGTGTACGGCGGCGGCTACAAATGGCTGCCGGTGCTCATCATCCTGCTGGCGGCGGTCATGGTCTGGCTGCTGTTCGGACAGAAGGCTTGAGCCAAGAAAAAACAAATCGATGATCGTTCCCCAGTACTGGGCCGAAGGCCGCATCCAAGAGCGCGTGGCCGGCAAGCAGATCACCGTGCGGCGCTACGGCTGGTCCGACGAGAGCCCCGTGGCGGCACAGGCGCACGCCAACCAGCGCACCCGCGACGCCTTCGACCGCATCGCCCACAAGGGCGAGAAGCTCGAGCGCCGCGAACGCAAGCTCGCCTACAACGGTGCCGAGGGCGTGCCGATCCGCGAGGAAATCGTCGAGCGGCACGGCGATACCGTCGTCACCCGCAACGGCTACGGCGCGCGCTGCCTCAACACGCCCGACGTGCTCTTCGTCGACATCGACTTCGAGGAGCCCCTGCGCGGCAGCGTGTTCGGCTTCGCGCTGGTGCCTGCACTGATCGCGGGCGTGGTCGGCGGCTGGGCCGCCAGGACCTGGCTGGGCGGGTTGATCGCGGGCATCGTGGTCTTCGCTGTGGCCTGGGTCATCGGCCAGCGCAAGAAGCGCGGCGAGCACAGCGGCAACCCGGCACCCGAGAAACGGGCCGCGGAGCGCATCGCGCGCTTCATGCAGCAGCATCCCGACTGGAACCTGCGCATCTACCGCACGCCG
Source organism: Variovorax sp. 350MFTsu5.1 (assembly GCF_048302515.1). NCBI lineage: Bacteria > Pseudomonadati > Pseudomonadota > Betaproteobacteria > Burkholderiales > Comamonadaceae > Variovorax > Variovorax sp. 350MFTsu5.1. The sequence goes on from NZ_CP157620.1 coordinate 2,944,835, forward strand.
GGGGGCTTCCGGCTGCTGGCGATGCACGACGTGTTCAACCCGTCCGACATGGCGGTGGCCGACTGCTTCCACGCCCTGGGCGTCGACAAGGTCTACGCGCGCATGTGCCGCAATCAGAACTGCTTTCGCGCCCGGGTGAGTGCCAAGCCCTGGCGCGTCGGCATCGGCGACCACATGCGGCCCCGTCCGGGCGTGTGGCCGGTGTCGCCCGACAAGCTGCCCGCGCGCGATGCCTGGATCGCGCGCTACGAGAAGGCCGCCGAGGGGCACGCCGCCTGCCAGTACCTGGAGAGCGTGGGCAACGCCGCGAAGGTGCATCCGAGGGCGCTGGCGGTGCAGGAACTGCACGACGAGCGCACCCGCGCGCTCAGCGGCCTGCCGCTGGCCTGAGCGGGCGGGTGGGGCCGGCCCCGAGGGGGCAGGGATAATCCACGGATGTCTTCCCCCAAAGTGATCTTCGGCTTCCATGCCGTGGGCGTGCGCCTCAAGACCGCGCCCAAGTCGGTGCTCGAAGTGCTGTTCGACGCCAGCCGGCGCGATGCGCGCATGAAACAGTTCCTGGCCCGCGCGCAGGAAACAGGCGTTCGGCTCATCGAGGCCGACGGCGCGCGGCTTTCCAAGCTCAGCGGCAGCCACGGCCACCAGGGCGTGGTGGCGCGGGTCGAGCCCGTGGCCCAGGTCCGCTCCCTCGACGAACTGCTCGAAGGCCTCGAAGAGGCCGGCACCGTGCCTCTGCTGCTGGTGCTCGACGGCGTGACCGATCCGCACAACCTCGGCGCCTGCCTGCGCGTGGCCGACGGTGCCGGCGCGCACGCGGTCATCGCGCCGAAGGACCACGCGGCCGGCATCAACGCCACCGTCGCCAAGGTGGCCAGCGGTGCGGCCGAGACGGTGCCGTACTTCATGGTCACCAACCTCGCGCGCACGCTGAACGAGCTCAAGGAGCGCAGCATCTGGTGCGTGGGCACCAGCGACGACGCACCAGGCACCATCTACCAGAGCGACTTCAAGCGCCCGCTGGCGCTGGTGCTGGGCGCCGAGGGCGAGGGCATGCGGCAGCTCACGCGCAAGACCTGCGACGAGCTCGTGAGCATTCCGATGGCCGGCGCGGTCGAGAGCCTCAACGTCTCGGTGGCCAGCGGCGTGTGCCTGTACGAGGCCCTGCGCCAGCGCAGCGCCTAGCTCCCCGGCGATCCACCCTTGCGGTGGAAATAGATCAGTTCCGCCACCCGCCGCATCTGCGGCGTGCCGAGCAGGTGGTTGAACATCCAGTCGTTCTGGAAGTGGTCGAAGGCCCAGCGCAGTGCGCGCTTGAGCCTGAAACCCGGATACCCGCGCACGAACCACGTGGCCGGATCGCCCGCTTCCCTCCGGATGAAGCGCGCCACCGCCTCGCCTGCGCGCTGCCCGTGCAGCAGGGCGGTGTGGATGCCGCCTGCGGTCACCGGCGACACCATGCCCGCCGCATCGCCCACCAGCAGCGCACGTTCGCGCGCCACCACGGGCAGCACGCCGCCGCAGGGGATCATTCCCGCGCGCACCGCGACCGGCGGCGCATCGCCGGGCGTAACTGCCGGGGCGATCTTGCGAAGCAGCGGATCGAGCTTCAGCGCGCCCGGGTCTCCGTGCCCCACGCGGCGCGCCAGCCCGATCTGGCTCACGCCCACGCCTTCGAGCGCCCAGCCGATGTAGCCGGGCGCCAGCTTGCGATCGATGAAGCAGTGCAGCAGGTCGGGCGCCATCCTCGCGCCCTGGTATTCGTGCTCCACGCCATAGAGAAAGCGCGTGTTGCGCGACAGGCCCAGTGCCTTCGCGACGCGCGAATGCGGGCCGTCGGCGCCGACAAGATATGTGGCCGTGATGCAGGGACCGCGCGTCAGCGGCACTTCCCAGCGGCCATTGAGCCACAGCGCCTGCTCGAACAGCGTGCCGAGTTGCACGTCGACGCCGCAGGCCCGGGCCGAGTCCACCATCCAGTCGAGCAGGGCGGGCGCATCGGTGGCCCAGAACCAGTAACCCGGCGCATGCAGGTCGACGTGATGCATGTCGGGGGCATAGAGCCGTACGCCCTCGATGCGCCGCACCAGCGCGGGCGGCACATCGGCCAGCCAGGGCACGCTGTCGACCGCGTCCTTGACGATGATGCCGGTGGTGTGAAGCTTGGTGCCCGCGGCGGTCTTCTTCTCCAGCACCACCACGCTCAGGCCTGCGAGTGCCGCGGCCCTGGCGCAGGCAAGGCCCGCGAAGCTCGCGCCGACGACGAGCAGGTCGACCTTGATGTTGCCCGTGCCGCTGCCGGCGGAAGAGGCCGGTGCGGGCGCCGTCGAAGCGGCGGAGGGAAGAAGCGGAGCGAAGAGGCTTGGTGATGTATGCATGGGGCCGCTGACTTGAAGCAATGCGCACCGCTTGCCGCGGCGCGCTGCGAAGTTAGCGGCCCTCTGTGCGGGCGGCGTGAAGCCCGCGTGAACTCAGGACGCTCAGGACGGGTCCTTGCCGCGCGTGCGGCCCACCGCGCTGAAGATGCCGATGCCCAGCAGGATCACCGCACCGATCCCGATGTAGAGCGTGGGCACGCCGGCCACGGAGGCGCCCCATGCGACGCCGGCCAGGAAGATCAGGAAACCGATCATGTAGAGCGCGAAAGACATCGTCGTTCCTCCGAAAGTCTGGATGCCTTGCAGTATTCAGGACGAGGCCGCCCGCAGCACCGGCGCGCGCCGGATGTGCATGTGGGAGCCTGCCTACCGCGTGGGTACGCCGATTCCGCGCGTCGTCGGCTATTCCGGGCTTGCCACCAGCAGATAGCGGCAGGCGCCGCGCCCCAGCGCCTTGAAGACCAGCGGCCGGTCCACGCCGAAGTCCAGGCAGTCGCCCGGCGCGAGTTCGAAGCGCTCGTCGCCGTAGTCCACCCGCAGCTCGCCTTCGAGCATCCACAGGCATTGCCGGTATGGCTTGCCGCTCCAGCGTGGGTAGTCGACCTGCACCGAGCGCGGCAACTCGATCTCGACCATCTCCACGCCGCTGCCCGCCTGGCGCTCGGCTACCTGCCGCCGCAGGTAGCCGGCCTGCGGGTCGCGCCATACCTCCTGCTCGGCGCGCGTGCGCAGCCGCTTCGGTTGCCCTTTCTCCTCGGTCAGCAACTGCGCCAATGGCACGCCGAGCCCGGCGGCCAGCTTGCCCAGCAGCACGGCCGTGGGGCTGCTCTGGGCGCGCTCCACCTTGGAAATCATGGCCTTGCTCACGCCCGAGCGTTCGGCCAGGTCCGCGAGGCTCAAGCCCTGCGACTGGCGCAGCGCCAGCAGGCGGGTGGCGATGAGCAGGTCGATGTTCTGGCCGGAAACTTCGGCGGGAGATGGTTCAGGAGATGAGTCGTTTCTCATATGAGATTATTATTCTCCTATATTGAACGAAATTTCAACGAAGGCCAGCACCATGCGTCTCATCTCCTGCACCGAAGAAGCCCACGCCGCCGCCATCCTGGCCATCCTCAACGAGGCCATCGTCACCTCCACCGCGCTGTACGACTACAAGCCTCGCACGCCCGAGAACATGGTCACGTGGTTCGCCACCAAGCGTGCCAACGGCTTCCCGGTGATCGGTGCCGAGGACGAGAGCGGCAAGCTGCTGGGCTTCGCGAGCTACGGCAGCTTCCGCGCCTTTCCCGCCTACAAGTACACGGTGGAGCACTCGGTCTACGTCGACAGCGCGCACCGCGGCAAGGGACTGGGCCGCACGCTGATGGAGGCGGTCATCGCCGAGGCGGTGGCGCGCGACGTGCACGTGATGGTCGGCGCCATCGACGCGGCCAACGCGGGCAGCATCGCGCTGCACCAGAGCCTGGGCTTCGAACACTCGGGCACGGTGCGCCAGGCGGGCTTCAAGTTCGGGCGCTGGCTCGACGTGGCCTTCTATCAGCGCATCCTCTCGACGCCGCTGAACCCCGTCGACGGTTAGGGCCTGTTCACACTATTTCCGGGGTCGCGTTGGTGCTCCAAGGGGCTGGATGCAAGGCGCCCGTGCGCAGCAAGGCTGGCGCCTTGCAAGCGCGGGCAACGCCGCAGACGGCCCCTTGGAGCACCAACCCTGCGGGAAGGGCAGCCAGGGCGGGCCACTCGGCGTTGCGTTCCTAGCGTGTGCGCATGCACACGCGTCGTCGCGCGCCTTGATTGGCCCGCCCTGGCTGCCCTTCGCGACCCCGGAAATAGTGTGAACAGGCCCTAATTCAACGCGAAGAAGCGCATCACCACCTCGGCCGGATGGCGCACGCCGGCTCCGGTGAACATGCGCTCGTTGATCCATTTCAGCGAAGCCGAGGCAGTTTCGAAGCGCGGGCTGCAGCGGAAGTACACCTGCGACGGGTCGACCGGCTCGCCGCGCAGCAGCCTGCCCATCACCTCGGGCGGGGCGCTGCGCATTGCGCTGTTGTGCACGTAGACCAGGTCGCCCGCATCGGTCTCCAGACCATAGCGCGCGTCGAGTTCCGAGAGCGTGTCGCTCACGATCAGCTGGAAGTCGCTGCCGCCCGGCAGCACGCGTGCCCGCCACCCGTGGCCGATGGCTTCGCCGCCGATGATCGGCACCACGCGGCGCAATCCGCGCGGGCTGTTGCCCAGCACCTGTGGCACGCCCACCTCGATGCGCAGGTCGGCGAAATGCTCCAGCGTGGGGGCGGCGATGGAATTGAACGCGCTCATCAGGCTGCGGGCTTAGCGGTCTCGGCGCTGGCGCGGTCGAGCATCTCGATGGTGCCTGCGTCCAGCTTCAGCTGCGTCGCGACCACGAGTTCCTCGAGCTGCGCGACGGAGGTCGCGCTGGCAATGGGCGCCGTCACGCCCGGGCGCGCGATCTGCCACGCGATGGCGACCTGGCCCGGCTTGGCGTTGTACTGCTGGGCCACCTTGTCGAGCGCGTCGAGGATGCGCAGGCCGCGCTCGTTGAGGTACTTCTTCGTGGTGTTGGCGCCGCGCGCGCTCTTGGCCGCATCGGCCTCGATGCGGTACTTGCCGGTGAGGAAGCCGGCGGCCAGCGCGTAGAAGTTGATCACGCCCACTTCGCGCTTGATGCACAGTGGCTCCAACTCGTCCTCGAACACGGCGCGGTCGTACAGGTTGTACAGCGGCTGCAGGCTCTCGTAGCGGGCGATGCCCAGGCGCTCCGACACGTCGAGCGCCTCGGCCAGGCGCGGCGCCGTGTAGTTCGACGCGCCGATCGCGCGCACCTTGCCTTCCTTGATCAGTTTGTCGAAGGCGCCGAGCGTTTCTTCCAGCGGGGTGCTGGCGTCGTCGTCGTGCGACTGGTAGAGGTCGATGTAGTCCGTCTGCAGGCGCTTGAGCGAGGCCTCGACGGCTTCGCGGATGTATTTGGGCGCGAGGCCCACCTTGCCTTCGCCCATCGGCTTGCCGACCTTGGTGGCCAGCACCACGCGGTTGCGCTTGCCGCTTTGCCTGAGCCACTTGCCGATGATGGTCTCCGACTCGCCGCCGGTATGGCCCGGCACCCATGCCGAATACACGTCCGCGGTGTCGACGAAGTTGAAGCCGGCGTCCAGCCAGGCATCGAGCAGCTTGAACGAGGCCGCCTCGTCGACGGTCCAGCCGAACACGTTGCCGCCGAAGGCGAGCGGAGAAACCTGGAGGCCGGAGCGGCCGAGCGGGCGAAGTTGCGACATGTCGATGTGTTCCTGTTGAAAGGGGAAGGAAGAACGGTCAGACGAAGCCCACGGCGCCCAGCACAGCCCCGGCGCCGAGCAGCCAGAGCAGGTGGATGCGCGTGCGCCAGACGATAAGCGCGGCGGCGCCGGTCAGCAGCCACAGGTGCCACGCGGGCGCATCGCCGGCATGGTTTCCTGCCGCCAGCACCCAGCCGGTGGCGATCAGCAGCCCCACCACCACGGGCGCCATGCCCTGCTTGAAGGCGCGAACCTCGCGGCGCGTGCGATTGCGGTGGCCCCAGCGGGTGGCGAAGTAGGTGAGGGTGGTGCTCGGCAGCATGATGCCCAGCATCGTGACCAGCAGTCCGAAGAGGCCGAGCACCCAGGCGTGCGGCCCGGCGCCGATTCCGCCGCCCGCGTTGAGCCCCACGTTCCAGCCCATCAGCGCCACGAACAGCACGTTGGGTCCGGGGGCGGCCTGCGCGATGGCGACCGAGGAGCTGAACTGCGCATCGGTTAGCCAGCCGTGCTGCGTGACGAGGTAGCGGTGCATGTCGGGCACCGTGGTGATGGCGCCGCTGATCGACAGCAGCGACAGCAGCATGTACTGCCCGAAGAGGGCCAGCCAGTCGTGCCATTGCATGGCGATGGTCATGGGGCGATCCTCTTCCAGGTCCAGATGCAGGCCACGCCGCCGACCACCAGCAGCACCCAGCCCAGCGGAATCTTCAGCACCGCGATGGCCACGAACACCAGCGCCATGATGACCAGGCAGGTCGCGAAGCCCAGCGGGTGCTTGCGCAACTGGGGCACCAGCTTGACGCCCGTGGCGGCGATGAGCCCGCCCGACACCGCCCCCATGCCCCGCAGCGCGGCCGCCACCTGCGGGTTGCCGGCATAGTGCGCGTACAGCACGGCCAGCGCGAGGATCACCACCAGCGGAATGGTCAGCATGCCCGCCACCGCCGCCAGCGCGCCGCGCAGGCCGAAGTAGCGGTCGCCGATCATCAGCGCAAGATTGATCACGTTGGGCCCCGGCATCACCTGCGCCACGGCCCAGTCCTCGAGGAACTGCTCGGGCGTGAGCCATTTCTTCTTCTCGACCATCTCGCGCTGGACGATGGCGAGAACCCCGCCGAAGCCCTGCAGCGCGAGCCATGTGAACGAAACGAAAAGGTCGCGCGGCGACTGGGGATGGGCTGCGGGGGGAGACGGTTGCATGTCGAGCGATTATCGTAGGCGGGCATCCAGCTGCTTCAAGCGTTTCACGGAGGACATTCCAGCATGGTCACGCAAATGGTCACGCAACTGCGCGCGCTCTTCGATCTCTGCCGCCGGGCCTTCAATTCGTGGTCCAACGACTACGCTCCGAGCATGGGCGCGGCGCTGGCCTACTACACGGTGTTCTCGATCGCGCCACTGCTCTTGATCGTGATCGCTGTGGCGGGCCTGGTCTTCGGGCAGGAGGCCGCGCGCGGCGAGATCTTCGCGCAGCTCTCGGGCCTGATGGGCGAGCAGGGCGCGGCCGCGGTGCAGGGCATGCTCAAGGCCGTGAACAAGCCGGCCGAGGGCATCGTGGCCACGGTGGTCGGCATCGGGCTGCTGGTGGTCGGCGCCACCACGGTCTTCGGCGAACTGCAGGATGCGCTCGACCGAATCTGGCGCGCGCCGGCGCGCACCAACACCAAGGGGCTGTTCAACATGCTGCGCGTGCGGCTGCTGTCGTTCAGCATGATCATGGGCATCGGCTTCCTGCTGATGGTGTCGCTGGTGGCGAGCGCGGCGCTCGCGGCGCTGGGCAAGTGGTGGTCGCCGATGTTCGGCGCCTGGGAGACGACGGCGCAGGTCGTCAACTTCGTCTTCAGCTTCGCGATGGTGACGGTGATCTTCGCGATGATCTACAAGATCATGCCGCGCGTGAAGGTGCAGTGGCGCGACGTGTGGGTGGGCGCGGCGGTGACGGCGCTGCTGTTCACCGTGGGCAAGCACCTGATCGGCCTGTACATCGGCAAGAGCAGCGTGGCCTCGGGCTATGGCGCGGCGGGGTCGCTGGTGGTGGTGCTGGTGTGGGTGTACTACTCGGCGCAGATCTTCCTGCTGGGCGCGGAGTTCACCTGGGTCTATGCGCGCACCTATGGCTCGATGAAGGACATGAAGGACCTGCCCGAGCTGAACCCGTCCCCCACGCGCGAAGCCCCGCTGCCGCACAACGACGACTGACCGGCGCTGCCTTGCGGGCGGCTCAGCCTGCGAAGCCGCCTTCGTCCAGGAACTTCTGTTCTTCCGGTGTGCTGGCGCGCCCCAGCATCCTGTTGCGGTGCGGAAAGCGGCCGAAGCGCGCGACGATGTCGCGGTGCAGCACGGCGAAGCGCTGGGTGTTGTCGTCGAGCGCGGCGTTGAGTTCCACCGAGCGCTCCTGCTCGGCCAGCACTTCCGAGTGCATGAAGGGCAGGTAGAAGAAACGTTGCAGCACGGGCTCGCACTGGCGATCGAAGCCCGCCTCGATCGCGGCCTTTGCCACGGCCAGCGCCCGGCCATCGGTGGCCAGCATGTGCGGATTGCCGCGCCAGGCGTTGCGCGGGAACTGGTCGAGCAGCACCAGCAGGGCCAGCGTACCCTGGGCATCGGCCGCCCAGTGGTCGAGCTCGCCGCGGGCTGCGGCCTGGTGGGCTTCGGCGAAGCGGGAGATGAAGTCGGCGTCGAAGGCGTCGTCCTTGGCGAACCAGCGCTCGGGGCCGGCTTCGCTCCAGAAACCGACCACGTCGCGGGCTGAAGGGACTGCAGGGGCTGAAGAAGTCATCGACACATTCTCTTTCAGGTTGTGCACGCCGGGCCAAGTCGGGGCGATGGCCGACAGGAAAGGGCCCAGGGAGCTGCCTATGCTGTGGACGCTTTCACAACCAGGAGATCAAGCTCATGACCCAATATCGCTCTCTTTTGCGTGCGGCTCTCGTCGCCGGCGTTGCCAGCGCCGTGCTGGCCGGCTGCGGAATGATGTCGAAGTCGAACGTCGCGAGCTTCAGCGGTGCGATGAACGCGGCCAGCGAAGTCCCGCCGAACATGACGCGCGGCACCGGCATGGCCGAGGCCTGGCTCAACCGCGACACCAACGTGCTCAAGTACAAGATCACCTACTCCGGCCTGAGCGGCCCGGCCACCATGGCGCACTTCCACGGCCCGGCCGCGGCGGGTGCCAATGCCGGCGTGGTGCTGCCTTTCGCAAACCCGGCCAGCCCGATCGAGGGCCAGGCCACGCTCACGCCGGCACAGGCGGCCGACCTGTCGGCGGGCAAGTGGTACGCCAACATCCATACGGCCGCGAATCCGGGCGGCGAGATCCGCGGGCAGATGCTGCCGAAGATGTGAAATCGTTCCAGGGGCAACAACCCCTGGTCAGGTTTGTGTCTCGGGGGTGGTGTCAAATGAACGCATGACGACGACACCACCGAAGAAGAAAACCCGTGCCGCCTCCACCGCTTCCAGGAAGCCCCTCGACCCCTTCGCCTCGCGCCGCGAGGACATGCGCACCGCCCGCAAGGCGCTGGTGCTGCAGGGCGGGGGCGCGCTCGGCGCCTACCAGGCCGGCGTGTACGCGGCGCTCAGCGAGACCGAGCTGCAGCCGCACTGGATCGCGGGCGTCTCCATCGGCGCCATCAATGCAGCGCTGATCGCGGGCAACGCGCAGGAAAACAGGGTCGACCGGCTGCGCGAGTTCTGGCACCTCGTGTCTTCGGGGCCTTCGCAGCGACTGCCTTCGTGGCTGGGCGACCGGGCCACGCAGAACCAGTACAGCGCCACCATGGCCTCGCTGGTGGGCATTCCTGGCTTCTTCGAACCGCGCTATTCGCCAGCCTTCCTGATGGGCGGCGCCGCGCCGCTTCTGAGCTACTACGACACCTCGCCGCTGAAGTCCACGCTGGAGCGGCTCGTCGACTTCGACCGCATCAACGCCTGCGAGGCCCGCTTCAGCGTGGGCGCGGTGAACGTGCGCACCGGCAACTCGGTGTACTTCGACAACACGCGCCAGCGCATCGGGCCCGAGCACATCATGGCCAGCGGCGCGCTGCCGCCGGGCTTCGCGCCGGTGAGCATCGACGGCGACTACTACTGGGACGGCGGCATCGTCTCGAACACGCCGCTGCAATACGTGCTCGACACGCACCCGCGCAACGAGCCGCTGGTGGTGCTGCAGGTCGACCTGTTCAACGCGCGCGGCGAGATGCCCCGCACCATGGCGGGCGTGCTGGAGCGGCAGAAGGACATCACCTACTCGAGCCGCACGCGCATGAACACCGACGCGCTGGCCGCCAACATGAACCTGCAGCAGGCGATTGCCGACCTGATTTCCAAGCTGCCCGCCAGCCTGCGCAACGACCCGAGCGTGCACGAGGTGCAGTCGCAGCTCACGCACGAGCCCATCGACATCTTCCACCTGATCTACCGCGACAAGCCCTACGAGCTGGAGTCGAAGGACTACGAGTTCTCGCGCGCCGCGGTGGAAGAGCACTGGGAGGCCGGCGCGCGCGACATGCGCGTGACGCTGGCGCACCCGGAGACGCTGCGCGCCGACGCCACGGTCAACGGCGTGACCACCTTCGACCTCGGCGAGCACGGCTCGGGGCGCGTCAAGCGGCCGGGGTTGTCGCGCTGACTTGTCGGGTCGAGTCGCGCGGCGATTCAGCCCCGGCTAAGAAACCAGCGCGAGACTGGGCCGTCATTTCACTGCTTCAGCTTCACCAGGAGGAAATGTTTGCATCATGAACATTGAAGACGTGCGACGAACGGCATTCGCAATGCCGCTGACCAGTCCGGCCTTTCCGCCAGGGCCTTACCGCTTCATCAGGCGCGAATTCCTGATCATCACGTACCGCACCGACATGGATGCCCTGCGCGCCGTGGTGCCCGAGCCGCTCGAAGTGGTCGAGCCGCTGGTCAAGTACGAATTCATCCGCATGCCCGATTCGACCGGCTTCGGCGACTACACCGAGTCGGGCCAGGTCATCCCGGTGCAACTGCGCACCGCCAAGGGCGTGGAGAAGGGGGCGTACGTGCACGCGATGTACCTGAACGACCATCCGCCCATTGCCGGCGGGCGCGAGCTCTGGGGCTTTCCGAAGAAGCTCGCCTCGCCGGTGCTCGACTACGAGACCGACGTGGTGGTCGGCACGCTCGACTACGGCAAGGTGCGCGTGGCCAAGGCCACGATGGGCTTCAAGCACCGCACGCTCGACCCCGCGCCCATCCTCGCGGGCATCGCGCAGCCGAACTTCCTGCTCAAGATCATTCCGCACGTCGACGGCACGGCGCGCATCTGCCAGCTGGTGCGCTATCACATGGTCGACGTGACGCTGCACGGCGCGTGGGGCGGGCCCGGCTCGCTCGAACTGCATCCGCATGCGCTCGCGCCGGTGGCCGACCTGCCTGTGCGCAAGGTGGAGTCGGCGGTGCACTACATCGCGGACATGACGCTCGCGCTCGGCACCGTCGAACACGATTACCTCGCCTGATTCTTGCTGGCGGCTCCAGGTCGCCGGCTTTCCAACCCCAACCCTCAAGGAAGACTCACCATGCAACTCAAGGACAAGGTCGCCTACATCACCGGCTCGGCCAGCGGCATCGGCAAGGAAATCGCCATCCTGTTCGCGCAGGAAGGCGCCAAGATCATCATCGCCGACCTCAACAAGGAAGCGGCCGACGCCACGGCGGCCGAGCTCAAGGCCACTGGCGCGCAAGCCATCGGCGTGGGCGTGGACGTGACGAACGAAGACCAGGTCAACGCCTCGGTGGAAGAGGGCGCCGCGGCCTTCGGCGGCATCGACATCCTCATCAGCAACGCCGGCATCCAGATCGTGCATCCGGTGGAGGAGTTCAGCTTCGCCGACTGGAAGAAGATGCTGGCCATCCACCTCGACGGCGCCTTCCTCACCACCAAGGCCTGCCTGAAGCACATGTACGCACAGGGCCGCGGCGGCAGCGTGATCTACATGGGCTCGGTGCACTCCAAGGAGGCTTCGCTGCTGAAGGCGCCCTACGTGACGGCCAAGCACGGCCTCATCGGCCTGGCCAAGACGGTCGCGAAGGAAGGCGCCAAGCACGGCGTTCGCGCCAACGTGATCTGCCCGGGCTTCGTGCGCACGCCGCTCGTCGAGAAGCAGATTCCCGAACAGGCGAAGACGCTGGGCATCACCGAGCAGGAAGTCATCAAGAACGTGATGCTGAAGGAGACGGTCGACGGCGAGTTCACGACCACGGAAGACGTGGCGCGCGTGGCGCTGCTGTTCGCGGGCTTCCCCACCAATGCGCTCACAGGCCAGTCGCTCGTCGTGAGCCACGGCTGGTTCATGCAATAAGCGGCAGACGCTACAGCTTCAGCTCCCAGGTCTCGCCCACCAGCGGCGTGCCGTATCCCTCATGCGGCTCGGAACCTGTGAGCTCGAAGCCGCGGCTGGCGTAGATGCCGCGTGCAGCGGTCAGGCAGCTGTTGGTCCACAGCACCATCTTGCGGTAGCCCTTCAGGCGCGCGAAGGCGATGCACTCGTCCACCAGCTTGCCGCCCAGCCCCAGCCCGCGCGCTGCGGGCGTGAGGATCAAGAGTCGTAGTTGCGCCACTGTGGCCGACTTGCGCACCACGAAGATCGAGCCGACCCGCTCGCCATTGAGCTCGGCGATCCAGCAGCGCTCCCATTCGGGCTGGAACTTGAGCAGGAACTCGCCTGCGATGTTCGCGACGAGCGCCTCGAAGGTGCTGTTCCAGCCGTATTCGCGCGCATAGATCTCGCCGTGCTGCTGCACGACCCAGCCGATGTCGCCGGGCGCCGGGTCGCGCAGGACGGCGGCCTGCGGCTTCGCGGGCGGCGCCTCGGGGTCGAGCAGCGATTGCACCGTGCCCATGGCGTGCACCAGCTGCTGGCGCTGCGCAGGTGCGAGCGTGGCGAGCAGGGCGGCAGCCTCCTCGCGTGATTTCTGCTGCAGCGGCGCGAACGCGGCATGGCCCGCGTCGGTCAGGCGCAGCACGCTCTGGCGCGCGTCGCGCGGATGCGGCTCGCGCACCAGCCAGCCCTCGTTCTCGAAGCGGCGCAGGATGCGGCTGAGGTAGCCGGCGTCCAGCCCGAGGTCTCGCCCGATCTCGCTCGCGACGGCCATTTCGCGGTGCGCCAGCTCGTACAGCACGCGCACATCGGTCAGCGACATGGCGCTGCCAAGGTAGGGGTCCAAGGCGCCGATGCGGCGGGTGTAGAAGCGGTTGAACTGCCGGACCGCCTTGACGGCAGTGGTATCGATGGGCGGCGAAGATGCGGACATAGTTGCCATTGTCATTCAGTTATTTGACTTTGGCAATCAAATTGGCGGGGCATGAGTCCTTCGGGAAAGTCCGGTCACAGGTCACACGGGGCGACAGGCATGGTGGAAAACCCTAAAATCGAGGGTTGCCCACAACGGCGCTCCCGAGGCGCTGTCAACTCCCACCGATGAACGCTCCCGTCGACGTCTCCTTCTTCGCGCGTGCCGCCAAGCCGCTGACCAGCTACCGCAAGTACTGGGCGGCGCGTTTCGGCACGGCGAAATTCCTGCCGACCTCGCGCAAGGAGATGGAAGCGCTCGGCTGGGACAGCTGCGACATCATCGTCGTCACGGGCGACGCCTACGTCGACCATCCCAGCTTCGGCATGTCGGTCATCGGCCGCATGCTGGAAGCGCAGGGCTTCCGCGTGGGCATCATCGCGCAGCCCGACTGGCAGAGCGCCGAGCCTTTCAAGGCGCTGGGCAAGCCGAACCTGTTCTTCGGCGTCACCGCCGGCAACATGGATTCGATGATCAACCGCTACACGGCCGACCGGAAGATCCGCAGCGACGATGCCTACACGCCCGGCGACGTCGGCGGCGCTCGCCCCGACCGTGCGGCCATCGTGTATTCGCAGCGCTGCAAGGAAGCCTGGAACGACGTGCCGATCATCCTCGGCGGCATCGAAGGCTCGCTGCGCCGCATCGCCCACTACGACTACTGGTCGGACAAGGTGCGCCGCTCCATCGTGGTCGACGCCAAGTGCGACCTGCTGCTGTACGGCAACGCCGAGCGCGCCATCGTCGAGATCGCGCACCGCCTGGCGGCCAAGGAGCCGGTGCAGCAGATCACCGACGTGCGCGGCACCGCCTTCGTGCGCCGCGAAACGCCTGAGGGCTGGTTCGAGATCGACTCCACCAGCGTCGACGAGCCCGGCCGCGTCGAGGCGCACGTCAATCCGTACCTGATGGTGTCCGACCAGGCCAAGGCCAACGGCGCCACCTGTGCCAAGGAAGACGAGGCCGAGGCGGTGGCCAAGGCGGCCGAAGCCGCCGGCTCATCCGTGGTCAATCTCGCCATCAAGCCGCTGAACTTCGTGCCCAACCCCGCGCTGCAGGGCAAGGGCAAGACCAAGGTGCCGCCGCGCGAGCGGTCGGTGATCCGCCTGCCTTCGTACGAGCAGGTGCGCAGCGACCCGGTGCTCTATGCGCACGCCAACCGCGTGCTGCACCTGGAGACCAACCCCGGCAACGCCCGCGCGCTGGTGCAGGCGCACGGCGAAGGCACCACGGCGCGCGACGTGTGGATCAACCCGCCGCCCATTCCGCTGACCACGGCCGAGATGGACCACGTGTTCGACCTGCCGTACGCGCGCAGCCCGCATCCGCGCTACGCCGACGAGAACGGCAGCCATGATGGCGCGACCAAGATCCCCGCGTGGGAAATGATCCGCTTCAGCGTGAACATCATGCGCGGCTGCTTCGGCGGCTGCACCTTCTGCTCGATCACCGAGCACGAGGGCCGCATCATCCAGAGCCGCTCGGAAGACTCGATCATCAAGGAGGTCGAGGCCATCCGCGACTCGGTGAAGGGCTTCACCGGCACCATCTCCGACCTCGGCGGCCCCACGGCCAACATGTACCGCATCGGCTGCAAGTCGCCCGAGATCGAGGCCGCCTGCCGCAAGCCGAGCTGCGTGTACCCGGGCATCTGCCAGAACCTCAACACCAACCACGATCCGCTCATCAAGATCTACCGCCGGGCGCGTGCGCTCAGGGGCATCAAGAAGATCCTGATCGGTTCCGGCCTGCGCTACGACCTGGCCGTGCAGTCGCCCGAGTACGTGAAGGAGCTGGTGCAGCACCACGTCGGCGGCTATCTCAAGATCGCGCCCGAGCACACCGAGCAGGGCCCGCTCACGAAGATGATGAAGCCCGGCATCGGCAGCTACGACAAGTTCAAGCAGATGTTCGAGAAGTACTCGGCCGAGGCGGGCAAGAAGCAGTACCTCATCCCGTACTTCATCGCCGCGCATCCGGGCACGAGCGACGAGGACATGATGAACCTCGCGATCTGGCTCAAGAAGAACGGCTTCCGCGCCGACCAGGTGCAGACCTTCTACCCGAGCCCGATGGCCACGGCCACCGCGATGTACCACTCCAACCGCAACCCGCTGCGCAAGATCACGCGCGAGAGCGAGACGGTGGACATCGTGCGCGGCGACAAGCGCCGCCGCCTGCACAAGGCCTTCCTGCGCTACCACGACGCCAACAACTGGCCGCTGCTGCGCGAGGCGCTGAAGTCGATGGGCCGCGCCGACCTGATCGGCAACGGCAAGCACCACCTCATCCCAACCTGGCAGCCACTGACCGATGGCGGCTACACCAGCGCGCGGCGTAAGAATTCGACGAGCGCGCCGGCCGCCAAGTCGGCCCCCGTCAAGCTGGCGCCAGTGAAGCCCTCGAAGGGCCGCATCCTCACGCAGCACACCGGCCTGCCGCCGCGCGACAACGGCTCGGGCACGGGTACGGCCGGGCGCAAGCCCGCGGGTCCGGTGCGCGGCAACATCCGCAAGCCGCGCTGAGCGGCGCCTACAGCCCCGGCACGAGCTTGCCGACCCAGGCTCCAACGGCCGCCAAGTGCGCCAGCACGGTGGCCCAGTAGACGGCCATGAAATTCGTTTTGCTCACCTTGTGGCGGAACAGCCGCTGCGCGATCCACGCGCCCGGCCAGCCGCCGGCCAGCGATAGCAGGTGCAAGGTGTTCTCCGCAGTACGCCAGCGGCCCGCCTGAGCCGCGTTCTTGTCGAAGCCGTAGACGAAGAAGGTCAGCAGGCTGAGCAGCAGCAACACGCCGAGCGCGATCGGCGGGATTCGCCCGGTCCACACACCGTAGCCGAGCAGCGCGGCGTAACCGGCGAGCAGCAGCGCCATCGGCAGCGAGGACGAGGCTGAACGGGGAGAGCGACGTTGCGGTTGCTGCTGCTGGCGTCGTTGCGGGCGCTGCTGCTGTGCTCCGGCTGCTCGGACCGCCACCGCGCGCGGCCCCTTGCCGCCCACATGGATCTCCTCGAAGTCCAGCCGCATGCCGACCTGCGGCGCGGTGCCACGTTCCGAGAAGTCGCGCAGGTGCACGAACACGTCGGCGGAGATTTCGGGACAGCGGATGAAGCCGAAGCCCCGGTCCTTCTCCCATCGAACGAGCGTGCCCTGGCGTTTCATCGCCGGGATTCTCGCCGCTATGCGTACTGCATCTCCCCATTGCCGAAGGACCAGTTCTCCTTCGCCACTTCGACAAGGTTGATGAACACGTCCTCGCGCCGGATGCCCAGCTGGCCGTGCAGGTCGTCGGCCACGCGCCTGTAGAAGGCCTTCTTCATCTCGGTGGTGCGCCCCTGGTTCAGCGTGATCTGGATCAGCACGAAGCCCGGCGAATACGTCACGCCGAGGTAGCTCGCCGGATGCACCAGTTCGTGTGGGGCATGCCGCGTGATGACCTGGAACTTGTCGTGCTCCGGCACGTTGATGGTGTCCCGCATGGCCTGGTAGACGAGGTCCCCGATGGCCGGGCCCAGGGTTTCGGGGCTGTCGCTGGAAAGCTCGATCCGCACGAGTGGCATGTGCTGTTCCTTGAAAAAGTCTTGGACGCATAAGATACGCGACATGGTCCGCCATCTTTCTCCCCCGTCCGTCGTCCGCTGCTGAAGCGCGCCTCGCGCTCAGACCCAAGCGGTTGCCGCCAGCCCCGTGCCTCCTCAGCCGGCCGGCGGCTCGGATGGTCACGCCCGCTGCCTGAACCCCGGTCCTGAAGCGACCGGCCATGGCGGGGCGTCATGGAGAAAGAACTTTCATCAATGAACGCAAGAACGTCTGCCGCCCTGGCCTGGGGCGGCGTGCTGCTGGCTGGCGCCCTCTGGGGCGGTGGTGCGCTGGTGGCGCAATTCCTGATCGATGGCGGCATCGCGCCGCAGAGCCTGTCGCTGGCGCGCTTCGCCCTCGGGCTGCCGTTGCTGTGGTGGCTGCATTGGCGGGCGCCGGCGATGCCCGGTGCCGGCTGGGCCGATCTGAGCAGCCGGGAGCGGTCGCAGATGCTCGCCACGGGCGCCGCAATGGCGCTCAACGTGAGCTGCTGGTTCGCCGGCATCGTGCACCTGGGGGCGGCGCTGCCAACCGTCATCTCGATCTGCTGCGCGCCGGT
The DNA here is from genome assembly GCF_048302515.1 of Variovorax sp. 350MFTsu5.1. NCBI lineage: Bacteria > Pseudomonadati > Pseudomonadota > Betaproteobacteria > Burkholderiales > Comamonadaceae > Variovorax > Variovorax sp. 350MFTsu5.1. Next base: position 2,961,964 of record NZ_CP157620.1, read on the forward strand.
GATCGTCACGCTGGTGTCGGTGCTGCGCGGCTATGAGCGCCTCGGCCGCAGGCTGATCGCCGGCCTGCTGCTCGCGCTGGCCGGCGTGCTGCTGCTGGTGATGCCCGCCGGAGGATGGGGCCCGCTGGCCCCGGGGCATGCGGCCGGCGTCGCCTGGTCGCTGGGCTCGGCTTTCTGCTACGCGATGGTGGTGCTGGGCAACGCGCGCATGCCGGCGCGGGTGCCGGCCGTCACGGCCTCCGCCTGGGGGATGACGGCCGCGGCGTTCTGCATGCTGGCCGTGGCGCTGCCTTCGGGCATCACCTGGCCGTCCGGCGGCGCTCAATGGCTGGGCGTGGGCTACACGGGCGTGGTGACGACCTCGGTGGCCTACCTGGCCTTCGCCTGGGGCGCGCGGCGCCTGTCGCCGACGGCGGCGGTGGTCGGCACGCTGATCGAGCCGCTGATGGCCGCCTTGCTGGCGGCGGCACTGTTCTCGCAGGCGATGACGCCGCGCCAGTGGGCCGGAGCCTTGCTGCTGGCTGGCGCGATGCTGCTGCTGGTGCGGCGCAGCAAGCCCGCGCAGTCCGACTGAAGGCGAGGGCGGGGCGGTCCGTTGTATGGTGTGGCCCCATGAGCAGCACCATGAGCACCGTGAGCAGTTCGCCCCACCCGCCGGCTCCATGGACACGCATCCTGGCCGCCGCGGCGCTGCTGCTTTTCGCGGCCTGCCCGATGCAGTCTTCGTTCGCGGCCCCGGCGGAGAACTCTTCCGCCCAGGCGCTGCGCGCCACCTACCAGCGCCTGAGCGACAAGCTGAACCGCAGCAGCTTCGGCCGGCCCGTGCAGCTCGATTCCATGGAGACGGCGGACGGCCTCCAGGGCGACGTCTACGCCGTCGTCGAGCATCCGCTCGCCGAGATCAGCACTGCACTCAAAGGCTCCGCGCATTGGTGCGAGGTGCTGACCCTGCACGTCAACAACCGGCGCTGCAGCGTCGCCAGCGGCCCTCAGGGAAGCGAGATGCTCACGCTCTATGTGGTGCGGCGCTACGACAAGCCTGTCGACCAGGCCTTCGAACTGCCCTTCGTCTACCGGGTCAGCGGCAATTCGCCCGATCACCTGCTGGTGGAGCTTTCCGCCGAAAGCGGCCCGCTGGGCACCAGCAACTACCGAGTGACGCTCGAGGCGGTAGCGCTCGACGAGCGCAAGAGCTTCCTGCACTTCAGCTACAGCTACGACCACAACACGATGGTGCGGCTGGGCACCATGGCCTATCTGGCGACCTTCGGCAGCGACAAGGTGGGCTTCACCGTGGTCGGCAAGACGCCCGAGGGCCAGCCCGACTACATCCGCGGCCTGCGCGGGCTGGTGGAGCGCAATGCGATGCGCTACTTCCTGACGCTCGACGCCTACCTCTCGGCGCCGGGGCCGGACCAGGCCGAGCGCCGCCAGCGCCGATGGTTCGCGGGTGCCGAGCAGTACCCGCGCCAGCTGCACGAGATCGATCTGGACACGTATCTCGCGCTCAAGCGCGAAGACCGGCAGCGCGACGGCGCCGCCCGCTGAGCCCGATCGGCCGGATCAGTCGGCCAGCGTGAGCAGCGGCACGTCGCGCTCGCGGCTCATGGCCTCGAGTTCGGCGCGCGTGCGCGTCAGCAGCCAGGCCGCCAGCGCCTCGCGCGTGGCCGGCGCCAGCATGTCGCGCGAGGCGATCTGCGCGGCCTCGCAGAGCCGGTCGGCGAAATGCGGCTCCAGCGCCGCCACCGCCACGCGGCCGTCGGCGCAGGGATAGACGCGGTAGCCTGCATGCGCGCCGCCGACCGTGCCCGAAGGCTGCGTCAGGCCCCAGGTGCGCGGCAGGGCGAGCCAGTCGGCCGAGGCGTTCAGCGCCACCTCCAGGTACACGCCGCCCGCCTTTCGCGAGCGCAGCAGCATGGCCTTGAGCACCGCCTCGCTGGCGAGCAAGGCGCCGCCCATGTCGGCGTAGAGCGTGGGCGGCAGTTCGGTGCCGGTGACGAGGCCGCTTTCGGCGAGATAGGTCAGGTCGTGGCCCGGCTCCTCGGCGCGCTCGCCCGGCGCGCCGACGATGGCCACCTGCGACAGCGAGGGATGGCGCGCCTGCAGCGCGGCCCAGTCGAGCTTCAGCTTGGCGAGCGCCGAGGGGCGGAACGAGGTGAGCAGCACGTCGGTGGAGGCAAGCTCGGCGTGCAGCAGCTGCTGGCCGGCCTCGGTCTTCAGGTCGAGGGTCCGGATCTCGATGCCCTCGTGCAGCGCGGCGTAGGCAGGGCGGTTGTAGAGCCCCATCGGATCGCCCCCCGGCGGCTCCAGCTTCAGGCAGGTGGCGCCCATTCGGCGGCAGCGCAGCAGCGCGGCGGGCCCGGGCAGGTTCAGTGCGAGGCTGAGGACGCGAACGCCCTCCAGCGGTGCGAAGGCTTGATCGTCGGCGGGGCTCGGCATCGGTCGTCGTCTCCGGAAGAATCGTTTCGCGCATTCTCGCCCGAGGGGCGGAGCCACCTCACGCAAGCCGCGAAAGCACGGCACGCGTAGCATGTGCCGGTGGCGGCGCGTGCCGCCTCTCATCGACCAAGGAGACGAATCATGTTCGAAGCTTCCCTCATGAGCGGCCAGCACATCCTGGTGACCGGCGGCGGCACCGGCCTCGGCCGCGCAATGGCCGAGCGCTTCCTGAGCCTCGGCGCCGACGTGGCCATCTGCGGCCGGCGCCAGTCGGTCTGCGAGGAGACCGCGGCCGAATGGCGCAAGCAGTTTCCGCAGCGGCGCATCGACACCTTCGGCGTGGACATCCGCATCGCCCAGCAGGTCGACGAGATGGTCGAGAGCCTGTTCCAGAGCGGCGGCCTCACGGGGCTGGTGAACAACGCGGCGGGCAATTTCGTCTCGCCCACCGAGGCCCTCTCGCCGCGCGCCTTCGACGCCATCGCCAACATCGTGTTCCACGGCAGCTTCTACGTGACACAGGCGGTGGGCAAGCGCTGGGTGGCGCAGGCCAAGTCGGGCGAATGGAAGCCGGGCGATGCTTTCCGCAGCGTGATGAGCATCATCGTCACCTGGGTCGACAACGGCAGCCCGTACGTGGTGCCCTCGGCCATGAGCAAGGCCGGCATCGAGGTCATGACCAAGTCGCTCGCGGTCGAATGGGCGCGCCACGGCATCCGCCTGAACGCCGTCGGGCCCGGCGAGATTCCGACGGAAGGCATGAGCAAGCGCCTGAACCCCGGCGAGGAGCCCGGCGCGCGCAGCAAGCAGAACAACCCGATGGCGCGCACCGGCCGCATGAGCGAGCTGCAGAACCTCGCTTCCTTCCTGATGGCGCCGGGCCAGTGCGACTGGCTCACCGGCCAGAGCATCATGATGGACGGCGGCAATGCGCTGGCCACCGGCGGCAACTTCTACGAACTGCGCCAGTGGAGCGACGCCGATTGGTTGGCCGCGCGCGAGCGCATCGAGGCGCAGAACCAGAAGGACAAGGCGCAGCGCTGAAGGCTGCCGTCTATTGCTTATTTCTTCGGCGGCCTGGCCGCGTGCACGGTGACCCGCTTGTTCACCGGACTGGACAGCACCAGCGAAGTCGTCACCGAGCCATCGACCGCCAGCGCGTCAACCACGCGCTCCAGGTCGGCCGGCTCGGCGATCGCGCAGCGCACGAAGAAGCAGTCTTCGCCGGTCACGCGGTCGGCGCTCAGCACCTCGGGCATCGATTCGAACAGCTTCAGGTAACTGGCGATGCCCGCGTGCGTGGTGTCGATGCGGATGATGGCCTGCAGCCCCACGCCCAGCGCGCGCAGGTTAACGCGCGCGCCGTAGCCCTCGATCACGCCCGCCTCCTCGAGCTTGCGCACACGCTCGCTCATGGCCGGCTGCGACAGGCCGATGCGCTTGCCGATGGCGGCCAGGCTCTGGCGCGCGTCGGTCTGCAGCGCTTCGAGGATCAGGCGGTCTTTCTTGTCGATGTTCATGGAGCGGAGTCGGCAGGGCGCATGGCCGCCGATGGTTGATCGGTTTGCGGCGCTGATTTTCGATGGATTGCCATTCGGCGCCGTCGATGCTGCCGGTATCGTGAGCCGGTCTTCCAGGAGAACCCATCCCATGCAACTCGTCGGCATGCTCGACTCGCCCTACGTTCGGCGCACCGCCATTTCTCTTCGCCTGCTCGGCGTTCCCTTCGAGCACCACTCGATCTCCGTCTTCAGCACCTTCGAGCAGTTCAGCGCCATCAACCCGGTGGTGAAGGCGCCCACGCTGGTGTGCGACGACGGCTCGGTGCTGATGGACTCGACGCTGATCATCGACTACGCCCAGGCGCTCAGCGGGCGCAGCCTGCTGCCGGCAGACCCGGCGCGGCGGTTGCGGGAGCTGCGCCTCACGGGGCTCGCGCTCGCGGCCTGCGAGAAGACGGTGCAGATCGTCTACGAGCGCAAGCTGCGTCCGGCCGAGAAGCTGCACCAGCCGTGGATGGACCGTGTGCAGGGCCAGCTCGCCGCTGCGTATTCGGCGCTCGAACGCGAGATCGCTGCCGAGCCGCTGCCGGCCAGCGAAGAGACGATGACGCAGGCCGGCATTTCGACGGCCGTGGCCTGGGCGTTCACGCAGTTGCTGACGCCCGATGCGATTTCGCCGACCGACTTCCCTGTGCTGGCTGCGTACTCCGCGCAGGCAGAGCGGCTGCCGGTTTTCGTCGGCGCGCCGATGGTCTGAGCGGAATCAGTCGACGATCTTCGCGCCGCGCTCCGCGAGCAGGCTGCGCAGCACCGAGCGGTGGCAGCGCGATTCTTCCTCGCAGTAGCAGCCCACCGAGAGCGACGCGCCGTGCGACAGCGCGGCCAGCAGGTCGAGGCTGCGGCTCGCATCGGGTTCGGCCATCTCGGACTTGAACTTGCGCACGAAGGCGTTCCACTGCGCGGGCGATTCCTCTTTCTGGGCTTCCTGTGCCTGCTTCATCGCCTCGACGGAGGGCGCGAGGTTGGGATACCACACGTCGTACCAGTCCTGCGAAGCGAACTCGGTCTTCGGAACGCCGCGCGGCGGACGGCGCACGGTGCCGACGCGCAAGCCTTCGCCGGGAGCGCGGGGAGTGCCGAGGCGGACGATGCGGATGCTCATGGTGGGTTTCCCTTTTCTCTGCTGGTGCTTGTCTCAGGTGCCGACGATACCGCCGTCGCGCCGCCGTATCGCCAGCGTCGCCGAGCGCGGCCGGGCGCTGCCCGGCGTGGTGCCATCGGGCCAGGCGCTGTTGGGTTTTGTGTCGCCGTCGTCGCGCGCCTCGCCCGGATGCTGAATGTTGACGAACAGCGTGCGGCGGTCAGGCGTGACCACGCAGCCGGTGATCTCGCAGCCGTTGGGCCCCGTCAGGAAGCGCTTGATGCGGCCCGAGGCCGGGTCGGCGCACAGCATCTGGTTGTTGCCCAGCGCGGTGTAGGGCGGCTTGCCGATCACCTGGCCGCTCATGTCGGTCTGGATCCAGAGCAGGCCGCCGCGGTCGAAGTGCAGGCCATCGGGGGCGCCGAAGGCGTCGGCGCTGGCCGAGGGGTAGCGCGCACCGCTGCCGGGTTGCGCGGGGTCGCCCGCCAGCGCGAAGTGGTCCCAGGCGAAGCCCGTGGCGGCGGCATCGCCCGCGTCCTCGCGCCAGCGCAGGATGCCGCCGAAGAGGTTGTTGGCACGCGGGTTGGCCGCATCGGGAGCGGGCTTGCCGGCGTCGCCGCGCTGGCTGTTGTTGGTGAGCGTGACGTAGACCTCGCCGCTTTGCGGATGGATGGCGATCCATTCGGGGCGGTCCATCTTCGTGGCGCCGACCTGGTCGCCGGCCAGCCGCGCGTGGATCAGCACCTCCGCCTGGTCGGCGAAGCCGTTGGCCGCGTCCAGGCCGTTGCGTCCGTGCGTGAGCTCGAGCCACTGGCCGCGGCCGCCGGCGTCGTAGCGCGCGGCATAGAGCGTGCCTTCGTCGAGCAGGTGCCGGTTGGCCGCTCGCGCGGCAGCGTCGGTGCCGGGGCGCACCTTGTCGCGGCTGATGAACTTGTAGATGTATTCGAAGCGCGAGTCGTCGCCCATGTAGACCACCAGGCGGCCGTCCTTCGCGACGGTGCAGGTGGCGCTTTCCTGGCGCTTGCGGCCCAGCGCGGTGCGCTTGACGGGCGTGGCCGTGGGGTCGAAGGGGTCGATCTCGACCACCCAGCCGAAGCGGTGCGGCTCGTTCGGATGGCGGCTCACGTCGAAGCGCTCGTCGAAGCGCCAGTACTCGACCCACTGCGAGCCGGCCACCGTGCCGTAGCGGCGCTGGGCCGGCGTCGCGTTGCGGGCCGCGTCCTTCGGGCCGCCGAAGTAGCCGTGGAAGTTCTCCTCGCAGGTCAGGTAGGTGCCCCACGGCGTGACGCCCATCGCGCAGTTGGCGAAGGTGCCGAAGACCGCGTCGCCCGCCGGATTGGCCGTGGTGCGCATCAGCGGCGTGCCTGCGGCGGGGCCTGCAATGCGCATCGGCGTGCTGCCGTGCACGCGTCGTGCGAAGGGCGAGGGCAGCACCTGCTGCCAGCCCTTGTCGGTGCGCCGGATCTCGATCACCGAGACGCCCATGGCATGCAGCGACTTGCGGACCTTGTCGGCGGTCCATTCCTTCACGCCGTCGGTGTGCAGCAGCTGCTCGTCGGTGTACTCGTGGTTCATCACCAGCAGGCCGCGCTCGCCGCTCGCATCGAGCGCGAAGAAGTGCATGCCGTCGTGGTGCATGCCGGCCTGCACGGCCTGGTCGTCGGCGCTGTTGCTCGCGTCGGGCGCGAAGCTCGGCATGCGGTTCGCGACGCCGGTGGGCGAGCCCCAGGGGTAGAGCAGCTGCCATTCGTATTCGGGGGGCACCACGATGCCGTCGCGCAGGGAGGCTGGCACGCCAGTGAAGCCGAGCACCTCACCGGAGCCCATGGCTGTGGGCGTGGACGGCGAGGCGCAGCCCTGCCCGAACAGCGCGACCACGGCGGCGGCCGAACCCGATTGAATGAGAAAGTGGCGGCGGTCCAGGGGCATGGCGGAGATGTTTGCGGTGTTGTGTTGGCGACAGGCGCCATCATCGCCTGAGCCCGTGCCCGGCGATACTGGTGCGGCAACCGCCCAGGAGACATCGAATGACCGATCGCATCGAACGCACCCGCCACGCCGACGGCGTGGTCGAACTGCATCTTTCGCGCGCCGACAAGATGAACGCGCTCGATCCTGCGATGTTCGATGCGCTCATCGAGGCCGGCGAGGCGCTGCGTGAAGACAAGGCGGTGCGCGCGGTGGTGATCTCGGGCCGCGGCAAGGCCTTCTGCGCGGGGCTCGACATGGCTTCGTTCGAACGCATGCAGCAGCAGGACGCGGGCGCCAGCGTGCTGGGCGAGGGCGCCGCCGGCGCCGACCTGGTGGTGCGCACGCACGGCATCTCGAATGCCGCGCAGCAGGTCGCGATGGTCTGGCGCGAGGTGCCGGTGCCGATGATTGCCGCAGTGCACGGCGTGGCCTTCGGCGGCGGCCTGCAGGTGGCGCTGGGGGCCGACATCCGCATCGTCGCGCCCGACACCAAGCTCTCGGTGATGGAGATCAAATGGGGCCTGGTGCCCGACATGGCCGGCATGGTGCTGATGCGCGAACTCGCGCGCAGCGACGTGGTGCGCGAGCTCACCTTCACCGGCCGTATCTTCTCGGGCGAGGAGGCGCTGCGCCTGGGCTTCGCCACCCGCGTCAGCGCGGACCCGCTGGCCGAGGCGCTGCAGATGGCGCACGAGATTGCCGGCAAGAGCCCGGACGCGATCCGCGCGGGCAAGCGGCTGCTGAACGCATCGCTCTCGCAGAGCGCGGCCGAGCTGCTGCTGGCCGAGTCGGTGGAGCAGAAGGCGCTGATCGGCAGCCCAAACCAGGTCGAGGCCGTGAAGGCCAACATCGAGCGGCGCGCGCCGCGCTTCAGCGCGCCGGGTTGACGGCCGGCGGGGCGCCCCGCATGAAATCCATCGCTGCCAGGTGAACGGCCGGGCGGGTATTCCCCAGCCCGCCGACGCCGTTCTTCGCGCACCCTCGCATCCCCCGTCTTGCGCGGGCGCGGTTACATCTGCGCCTTCTGTTCGGCCGACCCTTCAATTCGGGCCGGAACAGCCGAAAACATCAAAAATCCCACTCGGTGTATCTTTATGTAAGAATAAAGTGGTTGTTTTATGGGGCAAAACCATACGGATCGAGACAATTTGTGTGCAGAAGGTCACGTCTCCTCCGCTGATAGCTCCTGCGGAGGATGGCTCCAGACAGCTCACTCATTAACAATTGAACGCTTTGCCTAGCGACGGCGATCCTGCATGTCGACGACCACGTTTTTCTGTAACCTCAGCGTGCCCATCCTGGTGGGCGAGGATCGCTACAAGTACGTCCCCATCGTGGGAGTCTTCCGAAGCATTCCGTTCGATCAAGTCGATGAATGGGTGATGCACCCCGACGGCCGGCCGCGCAGCGACCGCGAACTGGCGGCCGAAGTCCTTGTCGAGATCCGCAAGCCGCTCGGCTCGAGTGGACGCACGGCGCCACACGCCTTCGACGTCGCGGACATCCTGCAGCTCGACCGGGCCGCGGCGATCGTCGTGTCCACCTTCCTTGCGGCGCTCCCGCGCGTCTGAAGACGCCGCAGAGCCTTCAATTCCCTCGATCCTTCTTCAGTCGCACCTGAAGAGCACGCCGCTGCCCGGCGTGGTCGGTGCGTCGGCCTGTGTCAGGAACCGGATCGGGTTCCCGTCGATACGGCAATAGGCCTCCGCTTCCTGCTGGCTCGCAGCCCTGAAGACACCATCGTTGAGACGCTGCACGCCCGTTTGCGGCGTTGCGCAGCTGACGATGAGGAATAGGAGAGAGGCTGGCAGCAGGCGGCGCATGAAGCAAACGGGTCCGTTGGAGAACCCGAGACTTTAAGCGCTCCCCACCGCCCAGTAGAAAGTCGGCCTCGCCCCGTTGAGCAGGTGGTTGCCCACCACGCGCCCCTTGTAGATGGTCGGGTTGTGCGAGGCGAGCGTGCGCGCGTTGCGCCAGTGCCGGTCGAGCCGCCGGTCTTCCTGCAGCGCCGAAGCGCCGCCCACGTCGAAGAGCCGCGTGCCCGCCTGCAGCACCGCATCGACGATTCCGGCCTGCGCCTTGGCGGTGTTCAACTCCACCTCGAACAGCAGGCTCTCGGGCACGGCCTCGCCGCGCTGGCGGAAGCGGTCGACCTCGCCCAGGCCGCGCGCCACCGCCTGCACGGTCGATGCCGCGATGAAGGCCGTGCTCGCGAGCTGGCCGACGACCTGCTGCACCAGCGGGTCTTCACGCGGCGTGTCGCCGCTGCCATGGCTGTAGATGCGCTTGCGCGGCTGCACGAAGGCCACCGCGTCGCGCACGATGGCGCGCGCGATGCCAGCCAGCGTGGCCAGGTGCGTGAGCTGGAAATGCGCGGTCAGCGGCGTGGGCTGGTCGCGCACGTACAGCAGCACGTTCTCGGGCTTCACGCGCACGTTGCGAAAGCGCGTGGTGCCCGATGCGCTCAGCCGCTGGCCGAAGCCGCGCCAGTCGTCCACGCGCTCCACGCCCTGCGCCTCGGCCGGCACGAGCGCGATCACGCGGTCGCTGCTGCCGTCGTCGTTCAGGCGCTGGGCCGAGACCGAGATCCAGTCGGCGTACAGCGTGCCGGTGCTGTAGAACTTTTCGCCGTCGAGCCGCCAGGCATCGCCGTCGCGCCGCAGCGTGGTCTGCAGCTCGCCGAGCGGGCCCTCGCCGAGCTCGGTGGTGGCGTTGCCGAAGATCACGCCCTCGGCCGCTAGCCGCATCCACGGGCCGTGCAGCGCGGGGTCGATCTCGGCGAAGAGCCGTTCGATGAAGCCGAAGTGCGCGCGCAGGATCTGCGGCAGGTTGGAGTCGGCCTCGCCGAGTTCGATCAGCAGGTCGTAGAGCTGCTCCACCGATCCGCCCAGGCCGCCGTGCTCGATGGGCACGCGCAGCGCGCCGAAGCGCTCGGCGTTGAGCCAGGCCACGGGCTCGTAGGCGAGCTCGCGCTCGTTCTCGCGCTGGGTGGAGCGCTCGGCGATGCGCTGGAAGACAGGACGAAAGCGGGCGGCAAGCTGTTGGAAGGATGGCGCCTGAGCGCCTGGCGCGTGCGCCGCGGGGCGCGTCGTTGCTTGGATGGATTCCATGGGGCGGGGCGGCCCCGAAAGGCACGCCCGGGAGAAGAGGGACAGCGCTCGACTGTCCCCCGCGGTACGACGCTTGTGAAATACGCTTTTCGAGTTTTCTTATGCCTCTATCGCCTGCCGCGCGCGTCCACCGGCCAGATGGCGACCAGCGTGCCGCCTTCGACCACGTGATAGGCGTCGTGCAGGTTCACCGTCGGATCGCAGTGCGGGGTGACGAACTCCACACGCGAGCCCAATGCCGGTCTTTGCGCCTGCGAACCTTGCGAGCCCGCTGGCGGCATCAGCTTGCCGTGCTCGTCGCCGAAGAAGGCGTAGCGGCTCGCGGCGTCGGCGCCCTTGGCCACCAGCGGCACGCCGCTGTCGGTGGAGAAGCACTTGGTGCCGCCGTCCACCGTCACCCAGTCGGCCGCGTTCGTGCTGACCACCGCCGTCTGCACGAAGAGCGATGTCTCGAAGGGCGAGGGCCGGTCGCCGTCGGCCAGCACGCGGCTGTATTCGGCGTCCATGAAGACGTACGAGCCGGCCTGCAGCTCGGTGAAGGCGTTTTCCTGCGAATCGAGGTCGTGCGTGCCGGTGCCCGCGCCGGTGACGATGTCGAAGTTCAGGCCCTGGCGCCGCGCCGCCGCGACGATGCCCGCCACGGTCTCGCGCAGGCCGGCGGCCGCCGCGCTGCGCTCCTCGCGCGCCACGATGTGCTGCAGGTTGCCCGCATAGGCCTGCAGCCCGCGCAGCCGCAGGCGCGGCTCGGCGGCGGCCAGTGCGGCCAGCTCGAGCACCTTGGCCTGCGTGGCGGCGCCGGTGCGGTTGTAGCCCGCGCCGTAGTCCACCAGCACGTCCAGCGGATGGGTGAGTTCGCTGGCGGCGCGCGCAAGCTCGGCGAGGTTCTGCGGGTTGTCGACCACCACCATCACGTCGCCCGGGCGCGCCTGCTGCGCCAGCCTGATGAGCCGCGCGATCTTGCTCGGCGTGACCGCCGGCGAGGTGATGAGCACACCCGGAATGCCGCCCTGGACCATCACTTCCGCCTCGCCCAGCGTGACGCAGCTCACGCCGATGGCACCCGCGGCCACCTGGCGGCGCGCGATCTCGACCGACTTGTGCGTCTTCACGTGCGGGCGCAGGTTCACGCCGCGCGACCTGGCGAAAGCGGCCATGCGTTCGATGTTGCGCGTCATCGCGGGCAGGTCGATCAGCAGGGCGGGGGTGTCGAGAAGATGGCGGCCGCCGGGAACGCCGATCAGCGGCGTGTTGACTTGCTGCAGGGCTTGGGGCATCGGGAAAAGCCTTTGTCTCGGTTCTTGTTGTGGGACAGGCACCGGGCGCCCGGTGTTCCGGGGCGAGATGATCGCACCGATTCGCCCGGACCGATCAGGCCGGGTCAGGCCGGATGCGAGGGCCCGTGCCGCCCGGGCCGCCGCAGCGCCAGCCACCACAGCAGCGCGGCGTTCACCGACCAGCTCGCGGCGAGCATCAGCAGGGCCGTGTCGGCCACCCCGGGCGACAGGCCCAGCGTCAGCAGGCTCAGCGACCAAGGCAGCCCGCCCGCGATGGCGATCAGAAGGCTCACGTCGCTGTCGGGGGCGACGGCGCAGCCCAGGATGCAGACGACGCCGGCGACCGTGTAGATCAGCGCGGCGACGCGCCATCCGGAGCGCGCTGGTGAACGTGAATTTGCGATCGGCATGCCCTGAGCATCGCCGATCCCCCGCCGCCGCGTGAAGGCCTTCCGGACGAAAGGATGTAGTGTTTTCGAGCAGTCGAACACGAAGCCGAACGTTCATGTTTACTTCTTGGGCCTGTCATTCGAGCGCGCCACCATGCGCGGCATGGCTGGCCAACTTATCTCCATCGCCCTGACCGTCGACCAACACGACGAGGGCCATTACTTCTGGGTGCTGCTGGAGTCCTTCGACAACTCCATGGAGTTCGAGCCACTGATGGAGGCGGCCAAGGGTTTCCACACCTACGCCGAGGCGCTGCAGGCGGGCTACGTCGTCCTGAAGGGGCTCTCGGAAGACCTGAATGTCGGACCTCGGGAGGAGGTCGACGACACCATCGCCGCGGAACAGGAAAACGCCTTCGGCGGCATCCGCTGAGCGGCGTCGGCACACCCGCCGAATGCCCGGCGGCTGTCAGCTGCGAGCGATTTCGACTGACACGCGACCGACACGCCTCCGACGAGATTGAGTCGAACGGTCAACGGCGTTGCGTCTTCCGCTCTTGTCGAGCGGGCTGCGGCGACCTTGATCGAACGATTACAAACAAAGTCAGGGATTTCGCATGGTCGAGTATTTCCGCGTGGGCCTCCCATACATCCGGATGCGCTTCAGGGTGCCCGCACGGCGTGGCGGCAGGGTCGAGCTTCGGGGACGGTTCGGAGCCATCACCGGTGCCAGCGGCGAATATCTGCTGGTGCGCTTCGACGGCGAGCCGGCGGCGTCAATCGTTCATCCGATCGAGCTCAACTATGTCGAGGCGGGGGAGGCGGCGGAGCCGCCCCGTGCATCGCGCAACGGGGCGAGACCGACTTCCGGCGAGTAGGGTGCCGGGCGCCGGGCGCCGGGTGCCGGCGAGGGTAAATCCCCGCGATTTTTGTCTTCGGCAGGTCTATCTTGAATTGGTGACCAACTGCTGGAGACGATCATGTTGATGGTTACAAAAGTGGTGGCGGTCAGCGTGACTGCACTCGTCATCGGCGGCACTCCGTCGCCGGGCAGCGATCCTGCCGATCTTTCCCTCCTCGCATCATCCGTCGTGGCCGCACAGGCGAACCCCGGCCCGGTGGCGCCTTCGTGCCCGAGCGGATGCAACATGTGGCGAATGATCCACGACCGCCGTTGAGTCGTCGGACGATCGGCAACGCCGAGCCTTCGCAGGCTGGTTAACAGTCGCCAAAGACTGTATATTCATCCAGTCTTTGGCCACGAGCCCGGATCGGCGCGTACCTGCGCGCCGGGGCGATGAACCATGAACCAGTTCGAGCTTTTCTTTCCGCGGGGTGCTGCCGCAGCAGCGGCCTCAGCCTTTCCGGTTGCCTTGTCGCAGCCACAGCCGCAACCGCATGCGCCGGTGCTGTTGCCGGAGCCCTCGTTTTCGCGCGCGCAGTCCGAGGAGCCGTTCCGCTTCGAGGACGTCGAAGTCGAGGAGCGGGTCGCGTACACCGTGAGGCTTGCCGACTATTCGCACCCGGCGGCCGATGCGGTGAAGGTGGCGCAGCAGCGTTTCAGGCGCGAGATCGACCGGCAGCTCGGCGGCGACGTGGTCGAGGCGCTGCGGGCGTTCCAGAACGCAAGCGAATCGAGCGAGAGCGATCTTTCGAAGGCGGAGATCGCCCTGGCCAAGCGATGGGCCAAGGCCTACGACGCGGCGCGCACGGCGGGCTTTCGCGACCTGGGCGACACGGACGAGGCGTTCTTCGACGTTCGGCCGGTCTGAGCCGGCCGGGCCCTACTTCAGGGCCGGCAGCAGGCGGCCGCACCGGGTTGCTGCATATCCGGCCGCAGATGTGTCAAAGTCGGCGAGGCGCTTCAGACATCGTTGCCTCGAAAGCAGATCTTGTTTCGTCGACCTTCCATCATCTTCCGGACCACGGCCTTCGTCGCCGTCGTCTGTCTCGCCCTTGTCGCGCTCGACTGCTGGAACAGCTGGCAGTCGCGCACGGTCCAGCTCAAGCAGATGAGCGTTGCCACGGCGAACCTGGCTCGTGCGATGGCGCAGCAGGCGGACGACACGATCAAGGAGACCGACACCGCCCTGATCGGCGTCGTCGAGCGCGTCGAGTACGACGGCACCGGGCCCGCGGCCCTCGAGAGGCTCCACAAGGTGCTCGCGATGCGGGTGGCCGAGCTCCCGCAGCTCGATGCGATCCACGTCTACGACAAGGAGGGCAACTGGGTCGTGAACTCGCGGAAGGTGCAGCCGCAGAACCTGAACAACGCCGAGCGCGAATACTTCATCTTCCATCGCGACCACGAGGACCGCGGACCGCACATCGGCATACCGGTGAAGAGCCGCACCAACGGCAAGCTGCTCGTGCCCGTCTCGCGGCGCATCGACAACCCCGACGGCAGCTTCGGCGGCGTGGCGCTCGCGACCATCGACGTCGAGTTCTTCACCAGGTTCTATGACAGCCTGGACATCGGCCAGGCCGGCGCCGTCGCGCTCATCCTCGACACCGGCACCATGATGACCCGCCGCCCGTTCAGCCCCGAGATGGTCGGTCGGAACATGCTGGACACCTCGCTCTACCGCGCCTACAGGACCCTGGGGCCGGTCGGAACGGCCGAGATCAAGTCGGCGCAGGACGGCGTCACGCGGCTGAACAGCTTCAGGCGCCTTTCCAACTATCCGCTCTTCGTCGGGGCGGCTCTCTCCAAGGACGAGATCCTGGCCGAATGGTGGAACGAAACGCTCTGGCACACAGGCGGCGTCGTCCTGCTGGTCTTGATCGTCGGCTCCGTGGGCTGGCGGCTGGTCAGGCAGATGGAGCTGCAGAACAAGACCGAGGCCGAGCTGCGGGGCGCGCGCGACGCGCTGGAAAAGCTCAACAAGACGCTGAACACGCTCGCCATGGAAGACGGCCTCACCGGCCTGGCGAACCGCCGGCAGTTCGACGTGACGCTCGACACCGAATTCAGCCGCGCCATGCGCGACGCGAGCACGCTGGCGCTGATCCTGCTCGATGTGGACTGCTTCAAGCAGTACAACGACATCTACGGCCACACGGCCGGAGACGAGTGCCTGCAGACGATCGGCCGCACCATCTCGAACCTCGCGGCCCGGCGCCCGGGTGACCTCGCCGCCCGCTACGGCGGGGAGGAACTCGCCGTGCTGCTGCCGAATACCGACGTGGCGGCCGCGGCGGTGCTCGCGGAAAAGATCCGCAGCGCGGTGCGCGACCTGGAGATCGTGCACGCCGGTGCGCCGGACGGCTTCGTCACGTTGAGCGCCGGGGTGGATGCCCTGAGCCCTGCCGGCACCCGGCAGCCGCCGAAGGAACTGATCCAGGCTGCGGACAGGGCGCTGTACGCGGCCAAGATGAATGGGCGCAACCGCGTCTGCACCGCCGCAGACCGGCCAACGGCCGAATGAACGGTCGAATGAACGGGCGATACGCGCAAAGCGCATAAGCAAGCGCGATAACCGGATTTCCCTCGGGCGGCATCCCGCGCAAGACTCGAAGGCCAGTCACAACGCAGCCTTCTCTTCCGGATGCCCGGCATTCCCCACAAATCACCGCGCCCGCTTCGCCTCGGCTTCTTCAGCCGCCTGCTCGACGACGTGCCAGCCGCGGAACGCTACCGCCTCGTCGCGGCGCAGATCGCCCATGCCGAGGCCGCGGGCTTCGATTCGGCCTGGGTGGCGCAGCATCACTTCCACCAGCACGAGGGCGGCCTGCCATCGCCATTCGTCTTCCTGGCCTACGTGGCGTCGCGCACGCGGCGCATCCGCCTGGGCACCGGCATCGTCACGCTGCCGCTGGAGAACGCCGTGCGCGTCGCCGAAGACGCGATCGTGCTCGATCTTCTCTCGGGCGGCCGGCTCGAGGTGGGTGTGGGAACCGGCGGCACGCCAGAGTCCTTCGCTGCCTTCGGGCTGGACGGCAACGACCGCTCGGCCATCTTCGCGAAGCAGTTGGCCGCGGTGCGCTCGGCCTGGGCAGGCCGGCCGCTGGCGGGCGGCGACGCGCTGTACCCCTCGGGCGAGCAGCTGCTCGGGCGCATCTGGCAGGCCACGTTCTCGGTGAGCGGCGGTACGCGGGCAGGGGAGGCCGGCGACGGATTGATGCTTTCGCGCACGCAGCCTCGCTCGGAGCATGCGCCGGATGCATCGCTCGCCGAGATCCAGAACCCGATCGTCGATGCCTATCTGGCCGCATTGCCGGCGGGCCGCACGCCGCGCATCGTGGGTTCACGAAGCGTCTTCGTGGCGGATACCCGCAAGGAAGCGCTGCGCCTGGCCGACGTCGGCCTGCGCCGCTCGGCCGCGCGCTTCGCCGCTTCAGGGCAGGCCGGCCTCGCCGGTCGGGCCGGGCCCGATGCGCCGCTCGAAGAGCTGATTGCCGCCTACGACGTGCACGTCGGCTCGCCCGACGACGTGATCGCCTCGCTGCGTGCCGACAGCACGCTCGCGCGCGTGACCGATCTCGTGTGCCAGGTGCACTCCGTCGATCCGCCGCACGAGGCGACCCTGCGCTCCATCGAACTGACCGCCACCGCAGTCGCGCCTGCCCTTGGCTGGACGAGCGGAGCGAGCGCGTCCGACCTGCGATCGCTTGCGCTTCTCTAGCTGCGCTCTTTTTTCCCCTTTTTTTGTCATGAACGCCATCGTCGCTTCTCCCATCGCACCCGTGGTGCCCGATGTCATCGACCGGCTCGTCGGCATCGAGCCCGGCAGCCATCTCGATCGCATCCGTGCGCATCGTGAACAGTCACGCACACATGCGCAGCAGAGCTATCTCGCGCTGTTTGCGCCGGCGCCGCCCGTGTTCGGGAATTTCGGGACCGCGGACAGGTTCGCCGTCGCGGCCTTCGTCACGGGGCTGCACGGGCAGGCCGACGTGGCGCGCTTCTATGCCGATGCGCTGGCGGGGCAAGGCGCTCGCGCCGGCGTGGCGGATGCGATCGCCATCGAAACGCGGCGAGGCGCCGCGCAAGGCCCCGATGGACCCTATGGCCGCTATCCCCCGGGGCCGCTCAGCGCGGAGGATGCAAGCGGGCCTTCATACGAGGTGAGCGAAGCCGGGCGCGCGGTGCTGGGCGAGAAGCTCTCCGCCGCGCTGGCGCATGCGCACCTGCTCGTCTTCCATCCGCGCGACGCGAGCGCCGCGGCGCTGCAATCGCTGCTTGATGCGGGATGGACCGGCACCGAGGCCGTGACGCTGTCGCAGCTCGTGGCTTTCCTTGCTTTCCAGATCCGCGTCGTCGCCGGCCTGCGGGCACTGGCACAGCGGCCCGTCACCCTTGTCGATTGAGCAGAGAAAGACAGCGAGAAACACCGCCATGAGCGCCGAATCCGTGCTGAGCCACCCCGAGAAC
The DNA here is from genome assembly GCF_048302515.1 of Variovorax sp. 350MFTsu5.1. NCBI lineage: Bacteria > Pseudomonadati > Pseudomonadota > Betaproteobacteria > Burkholderiales > Comamonadaceae > Variovorax > Variovorax sp. 350MFTsu5.1. Next base: position 2,979,164 of record NZ_CP157620.1, read on the forward strand.
CACCATCCGAACGCCTTCACGCAGGCGCAGCTCGAGTGGCTGCCCTGGCTGGAGCCTTTGCCCGAGGCCGAACTGACAGCGCGGCATTTCGAAGGCTTGGTCGATGCAGCGCGCGCCAAGTCGCCGTACTTCCGCCTGCTGGCGCGCGACCCGGACATCCTCGGGGCGCGCACGCGCACCGACAAGGACATCTTCTACAACCCCGAAGCCGGCCTGCCGCGCGCCGAGCGCGAGCTCTCGGCCGCTGCGGCTTCGCGCTACAACGGCTGCATCTACTGCGCGTCGGTGCACGCGCGCTTCGCCTCGCATTTCTCGCAGCGCACGCAGGACGTGCAGAGGCTGCTCGACGAAGGCGTGAACGCCGACCTGGGCGAGCGCTGGAACGCGATCGTGGCGGCTTCGGTCGCGCTGTCGTCCACGCCCTCGGCGTTCGGGGCGGAGCATGTGGCACAGCTGCGGGCACAGGGGCTGGACGACCTCGCGATTGCCGATGTCGTGCATGGCGCGGCGTTCTTCAACTGGGCGAATCGGCTGATGTTGTCGCTGGGGGAGCCGCAGCAGCCCTCGGGCGGCTGACCCTCCACGCTCAGGACAGCAGCGTCAGCAGCCAGGCCAGCAAGTGACCGATGGCAACCAGTGCGGCCCACAAGGCCCGTAGTGCGTCGAGCAAATTCGGTGTCCTGCCGGAAAGGCCGTTCGTTTTTTCGGGTCAGCGAAGGCCGAAGCCCGGCCCCGGCTCTCCATGGCCGCAGTGGCTGAAGAAGGCGCCGGGTACGCACGACAGGGCGACGAGGGTGGCAGTGGTGGCAGTGGTGGCAGTGGTGAGTTTCCGGGTGGGGTATCGCATTCGGGGCGGCTTCCCTCGACGTTGAAGAAGCCCAGCCTAAGGCGCGACCTGGGGAGAAATTGGGAGGGCGGGAAAGGACCGGCGGCGACGGGCCCGTCGTCGCCGGTCTCCTCGTTTCAGCTCAGCTCGCCCGGGCCGTCAGCCACTTGTCGGAAGTCAGGGGCACGCCGACGATGCGGATTTCGCCGATGCTTCCAAGGAAGCCCGTGGACATGTTCCCGGCCCATTGCCCGCAGCCGATGGCGAGCTGCTGCGTCGGGGCGACGTACTGGATGCCCTGCATGTTCGTGTTGTTGCGCAGCACGGGCGCTCCCTCCAGGTACATGGTGGTCGCATACGAAGCCGCGGGATCGTTGACGATGGCAACGTGCAGCCATTGGCCGGCCGATACGCCGCCCGACCAGCAGGTGAGGTTGGTTGCCTGGTTCACGGGAGCGACTTCCCATTGGAATTCCATCAGGTTCGAGAAGGCGAACATCAGGGCGCAGTCGCCATCGTCCGAGGCGAAGCCGGGCAGGTTCGAGCGTGCCCCCAGGCGATACAGGATGCCCATCCATCCATTCTTCGTCGCGTCGAAGCCGGCGTCGATGTACACGAACGCTTCGATGGTGTAGCCCTTGGCGAAGGTCTCCACGTTCAGTGCCGAATTCGCGTCGGTCGTGAAGTAGGAGAACCTGGTCTTGGTGGCGTTCAGGAAGCGCAGGCTGCCGGGCGCGGCCGACAGCGGATGATGGCTCTTCGACCAGACCAGGTCGCCGGACTGCCCCGCCCACGTGTTCACCGAGACGGGGTTCTTGCCTCCCGGGGAAACGTCCTGGATCTGCTGCCCAGGCTGATAGGGAAAGAGATCTCCCTCGGCCGCCGCCGCATTGAAGAAGCGCCAGTGGGCGAGCGTGTTGTCGACCTTCGGATAGTCGTCGGGGCCGGAAGGAAGCGCGGCTGCCTTCTGCGGGGGCTGGCTGTAGTTCGTCAGGATGAGCTTCTTCGCCACGTCCGTCAGGCTGCTGTCCGACGAACCGTCGGGCACCGAGAAATCCGGATTGAAGGAGGCGAATCTCTTGACGAAGTCCATGTCCAGCGCGAAGGACTGGTTCGAATCCGACAGCCATGCGGCGTCGAACTCGTTGAGCGTTGCGGCTGGCTTCAGGGGCACCCACGGGGAGAACGAGCTGGCGATGATCTTCCTGTTGGTCAGGTCGAACTCGAACATGCGCATGAGGCCGTTGCCGCCCATGTAGGCCATCTGGTAGTCCACCACCATCAGGTGCACGTCGTTGCCGCGGGAGTTCTTCTTCGTGCTGGTGCACGAGCCGTGGTAGTGGCCGCTGACGGCCATGAAGATCTGGTCGTTGTCCTTGATCAGCTTGTCCCACATGTAGTTCGAGTAGGCGGTGTCCGCGGCGGTCTTGCCGTCGCTGCCGATGCCGACCAGCTGGTGATTGACGAGGATGACCGGGGTCGTCTTGTTGGACTGGATGACCTGGTTGGCCCAGCCGATCGCGTCGTCCGACGCCCGCCACGACATCGACAGCACCAGGAACCTGTTTCCCTCGGCTTCGAAGACGTGGTACTCGTGAAAGCCCGATGAGTGCCTTCCTCCGAAGGTGGCCTGCCGCTTCGCGCGCTCCGTGGGAAACACCTGCAGGTAGGGCTCGAACAGGCCGACGCGGTGGCTGCCTCCGTCCTGGTAGCCGTCGTTGTTGGCGAAACCGGTGACCCCCACGCCCCAGTCGGGACCCCACTGCATGTCGGAATCGATGGCTCCCACGTCGTGGTTGCCCGCGCAGATGGAGTAAGGGCATCTGGCCGCCTCCAGCACCTGCATCGCCTGGCTCGCGAGCTCCCATTCCTTCGTGACCTGTCCGTTGCCGATCTGGCCGTTGCCCACGAGATCGGTGGAGGCGCTCCAGGGCGAGGAGCCTTCCGATGTGTAGTACCACGACTGATCGACGATATCGCCCAGATGCATGGTGAACGGCATCTTCAGCAGCCTGGCGTTCTGGGCAATCCACTGCGTCTGGGTCTTGAAGGGGTTGTCGTATTTCGGGTCGATGCCCGAGTAAAGCTTCTGGTAGAGCTCGCCCATCTTTTCCGATGCATAGCGCGGATAGAACTGGGTATCGGGAAGCACCGAGATCGTGAAGCTCGAAATTTTTTGGGCGGTGACGCCCTGGCTCGCCGGCGGCGGCGCGCCGGTGGGCGATCCGGCTGTCGAAGGCCCGTTCGTCCCAGCCACCGGGAACGCCCCGGCACCGGCGCCACTGCCGCCGCCGCACCCGGGCAGCGCGACCGCGAGTCCCGTGACCGAGCCCGCCAGCATCAGCTTCAGCAATTCCCGGCGCCTGTTCTCCGGAACGGAAGCCAATTGAGCCAAGTCGATTTTTTCTTCATTGGAAAGAGTCTGCTTTTTCATGGTATTTGAATTCGTAGTGCATCAAATTCTTTTCTGAAATTGCCGGCAACTTCGGAAAGCGCAGACTCTATGCATTGAATATGATGTTCTCGTGAATTTATTGCCGCGAAAAATGCAGGTATTCGTTCCTCATTGCATCGATAGACAAGGCAATCAATTTTCCGGGTGGCCTGGAAATTTCAAGGGGACGCCGATTTTTCCGGAATTGCATGGATGTGTTCGGCCGCTGGGCATCGCGCCTCGTCGACTCGGGCTCGCACGGAGCGCCGCCACGGACGCCCGGGGTGTCGCCGGGGTTTGCTTTCAAAATTCTTTCAACGGGTATTGCTAATTTTCTTCTAATTCTGAAGTCAGTCGGTGGTCAGGTTTATTTGAGCGGGAATTCGATTGATCTGTTTTTCGAGGTATTGACGGTGCACTGGCGGAAATTGACACATAAATGTCACCGGCCATTTCTACATTCCTCCCTGATCCGCGCTTTCTTAATGGGAAAGCAGCATCTCCCAAGTTTTCTCTCGCAGCTTGCTCAAAACCATCAATAACTCACTGCCCCACGATATGACGATATTCGACAAGAAAATCCTGCTTTCGTCCTTGACGACGGTCGCGGCCTGCGTGCTCGCCGCCTGCGGAGGAGGTGGCGGCGGAAGCAGCGGCTTCTTCCCGATCACCACCCCGCCCACCAGCACGACGGGCGCCACCCCCACGACCTTCAGCGGCGTGGTCGCGGCCAGCGGCTATGTGCCGGGCAGCAGCACGGGCAATCCGACGCTCAAGGCCGGCTACTACCAGAAGGCAACGGTCTTCGTCGATGCCAACGGCAACGGCGTGCTCGACGGCGGCGAAGCCTCGACCGTCACCGACGCGAACGGCAAGTTCACGCTGACGACCACCCAGACCGGGCAGCTGGTGGCCGACATCGGCGCCTCCGCGATCAACACCGCGACCGGCGCGGCCGCGGGCAGCCACCTGATCCTGCGCGCTTCGGCTGCCCAGGTCGCCGACCAGGGCACGGACAAGATCGTCATCAGCCCGATGTCGAGCGAGGCCCAGCGCCTCGTGGAAGCCAACGGCAGCAGCTACGCCGCCGAGAAGGCCAACCTCGTCGCCCGTCTCAACGGGCCGGCCTTCAACCTCGGCACGGCCGCTTTCACCGATCCGCTGGCGGACGTCAACACGCTGAGCGGCGCCACCCAGTACGCGGCGCTGTATGAGGACAACCAGCTGACCAACCGCTACACCTACGCGACGGCCAAGCTCGACCGCAAGGACCTGTTCCCCGACAACCTGGCCGTCGCGGGCGGCGACCCGCGCCTCGTCGGCCTGTCGGGCGTGACGCTCACCAACAGGGACGGCAGCCAGGCCACTCCCACGTTGCCCTCGCAGAAGCAGGCGCCCATCACCTTCGCGCAGGCACAGCAGGCGGCCTTCAATGTGGAAGGCGTTCCGGCCTACGACAACATCTTCATCATCGTCGAGGAGAACAAGTCGACCGACGTGATCGTCGGCAATCCGCGTGCGGCGAACATCAACTACATCCTGAACAACTACAACCAGCTCAAGACGTACTACTCGACCGGCAATCCGTCCGAGCCCAACTACACCGCGCTGGGCGGCGGCGACGACTTCGGCATCCACGACGACAACTGGTTCGGCTGCGGCGCTGTCGCCCCCTACGACATCAAGGACGTCGCATTCGCCGGCGGAACGGCCTCCGACGGCCAAGTCATGCCCATGCAGGGCGCACTCCCGCCGGCGACCCCACAAGCTCGCTCCCAGTACGTCCCGGCGGACACGACCTGCGGCGACCACCCGACCGGGGGCACCGTGCACAACGTCCCGGGCAGCAATCTGTTCACGGCGATGTCCAAGGCGGGCCTCACCATCCGCACCTACAGCGAGTCGATGAACCCCGGCCAGGACGTGCGCGCCGACAGCATCCTGGACAACTCCGTCACCGCCACCTACGACTCCAGCAAGCTCAAGGGCGCCACCAACCTCGACGGCTCGGCACCGCCAACCCTGGTCGGCTCGCCCAGTTTCCCCGCGCAAGGCGGCCTCTACAAGGTCAAGCACGGTCCCTCGATCGCCTTCCAGGGCGCGCGCAGCCTGCCCGATTTCGTGGCCAACAACCGCACCATCTTCGGCACGCAGTACCAGGAAGCGGACTGGCTCAATTCGTCGATCTACCCGGTTCCGAAAGGCTGGATCTACGACCAGTTCGGCAAGGACCTGGACGTCGGTGACGTGGGCAACATCAACTTCATCGTTCCGGACCAGTGCGACGACATGCATGGCGTTGGCAAGGACACCAGCTGCGCGAACACCAACAACGACGGCCAGGCCGCCGGCACCACGCGCGCCGACATCTACCTGGGCATGGTGATCAACAAGATCCGGAGTTCGGCGCTGTGGAAGAACCCGCAGAAGCGCGTCGCGATCGTCGTGATGTACGACGAAGGCGAAGGCGGCAGCAATGGCTCCTGCTGCGGCTGGAACGCGGGTGGCCCGAACTCTGGTGCGGCGCCGGTGACCGTGGATGCGAGCGGCAAGGCGACGGCCACCACGCCGCCGCCCAACTATGCGGGGGGCAACTTCGGCCACGGCAATTCGATCTTCGGCATCATGACCAACCAGCAGGACGTCGGCACGGCGAAGAAGCAGGTGGCGGACAGCGACTCGTACAGCCACTTCTCGTTCCTGCGCACCCTGCAGGACATGTTCCAGATTGCCGACCCGGCCGTGGATGCGTCGTACCTGAACCGCACCAAATACACGGAAGCGTTCATCACGGCCAACATCCTTGCATTGCCGGAATACCAGGGCAGCGCGGACACGCACTTCGACTCGGTGCGGCCGATCAACCATGCCTACGTGATCCCGGCCAACTACACCCAGAAGCTGTACGCGAACGACATCGTAGGTGTGCAGGACCCCGTCACAGGCAAGCTGGAAGGCCAGATCACTCCTCAGGTCGGTCCTGATACGAGCCAGAACAACGTCTGGGCAACCAGGTAGCCGGATTGCGGCAGCAAGCCGGGGGGACGGTTGGAAGAGGTTTCTTCCGCCGTCCCGCAGGCTCCTCGAATCCCGCAAGGTGAGCAGGTCCGGCGCGACTTGCCGCTCTTGGGGAACAACAGCGAATGATGAATCCGGCAATGGAAAAAGTGGTCCCGCTCGCCATGGCGCTCTCGGTTGCGCTGTGGTGTCTCGTGGCCTGTGATGACAAGGGCGCGGCGATGGCGGGCAACACCGTCCCGCGCGCGGCTGCACTGAGCCCGGCGGCCCAGGTGGGGCAACTGGCCTTCTTCGACAAGAACCTGTCGGGTGGCCGGAACATGTCGTGCGCAAGCTGCCACGACCCGCAATACGCCTATGGCCCGCCGAACAGCATTTCAGTGCAGCTGGGCTCCGACGTCACAAAAATCGGCGCACGTGCCGTGCCTTCGCTGCGCTACAGCTCGGCGACGCCGCCCTACAGCGATGACGCACCCAACCCCGACGGAGTGACATCCAGCTCGCCGGGCGGCGGCCTCATGTGGGACGGCCGCGCGGCAACACTGGCGATACAGGCCGGCATGCCGCTGCTCAACCCGGTCGAGATGAACAACACCTCGAAGGAAGCTGTCGTGAAGGTGGTTCAGGCCAGCACCTATGCGGGCTTGTTCAAGCAGGCTTTCGGTGCCGATGTGTTCAACGACACCGATGCAGCCTTCAACGCCCTGGGCACCGCGATACAGGCGCTCGAGACGGAAGACCTGAGCTTCCATCCGTACAGCAGCAAGTACGACCTTTATGTCTTCAACAAGGCCGGCGGCACGCTGACGCCGGCCGAGCGGCGTGGCGAAGTGCTGTTCCACAGCAGCGCCGTCGCCAATTGTTCGGGCTGCCACTACACCGGCGCCAACTTCAACGGCAACACGGGCCTGATGACGGACTTCACCTACCAGGCCCTGGGTGCACCGCGCAACGACAGGTCGATTCCCAACAACCCTGATCCCATTCCGGCCAACGACGATCCGAAGTACTTCGACATGGGGCTGTGCGGCCCATTCCGCACCGACCACATGCCCGCCACGCCGGATACGGCGAATCCGTACTGCGGCATGTTCAAGGTGCCGGTACTGCGCAACGTGGCGTCGCGAGGCGCTTTCTTCCACAACGGCGTGTTCCACTCGCTGGAGCAGGTCGTCAATTTCTACAACACGCGGGACACAAACCCGGAGTACTGGTATCCCGCCAGCAACGACGGCAGCGGCGCGCCGCAGGCCAACCCGGCCTGGGCGCTGCAGCCCACGCACGTGCCGGGTGCGACGCTCGACAAGTACAACGACCTGCCGCAATCGCAGCACGGCAGCCTCGACGAGGAAGTGCCGCTGGGCACCGGCGAGGGTGGCGAAAAGACCCTTGCCAGCGGCACGCGCCCGCGCCAGCCTGGCTCCGCCCCGGCGATGACGCAGCAGCAGATCGCCGACCTGGTCTGCTTCCTGGGCACGCTGAGCGATGGCTATCAGCCGTCCGCCAGGGCATCGGCCACCGACAGGTGCACGAAATGAAGGCCGATCGTCGAGCGATGCGCCGCCTCGGCGGCATCCAGGTCCTGCTGGCGATGCTGCTCGCGGTCTTCCTGGCCGGTTGCGACAACGAAGAGGCGCGCTTTCCGAGCCGCGACAACTTCACCGCTGCAACCAACGACTACCTCGCGCAGCGCGGCCATGTGTGCCTGGCCAAGTACGCCTGGCCGATCACCGTGGCTGCCGGATCGCACGAGCCCGATGCGCAGCAGATGCCGGTGCTGGAGAAGCTGGGATTGGTAAGCGGCAAGGATGTCGTCGCCGCTCAGCCCCCAGCCCGCGAATACGCGCTGACCGAGGCGGGGCGCAAGTACTACCTGCAGGTGCCCGTGGTGATACGCACGACGACGCAGACGATCACGCACCCGGCCGACTTCTGCGTGGCCACCCTGAGCCTGGATCGTCTGATCGGCTGGGATCCGCCGCAAACGCGCGATGGCCGCACCGCGACCTCGCTGCTGTTCACCTACCGCATCGCGCCCGAGCCGTGGGCCTCGACGCCCGAAGTGCTGCAAGCCTTCCCGCTGCTGGCGCGTGCCATCCAGCGCGAGGGAACGATGCAGGTGCGCCTCGGCGTTCACCTGACGCGCCACGGCTGGGTTGCTGACGAACTCGACGAGCACTGAGCCGGCGATTCGCCGCTGACATTCAAGAAAGCCAACCAGAAATCCCATGAATCTCCGTTTCATCGAACCGAGCCTGCGCATCCTGAATTCGCTCAAGACCCTGGCGGGCCTCGCCGTCATCTGTGCACTGGCCGCGTGCAGTGCCGGCCGTGACGCCAATGCGCCCACCGCCGAGAATCTCGCCGCCCCGCTGGATGACTACCTCGCCCGGCGCGGCGACATCTGCCTTGCCATGTTCGACTGGCCGATCGACCTGACCGAAGCCGAAGCCGGCTCCGGTGCGCGCCACGCGGTCCAGTTCCCGGTGATGGAACAACTGGGGCTGGTGCAGAGCACCATCGTCGCTGCACCGAAGAGCAAGGAAAACCCCGACGGTGCGATCAAGCGATTCGATCTGACCGAAGCCGGCCGCCAGTTCTACAAGCCGCATCCGCACGCGAGCCATGGCACCGAACACGCCAGCGACTTCTGCGTGGCGCATCTCAAGCGCGAGAAGATCGTCGACGTCAAGGTCGACGCCTCCGACGCACGGCATCCACTGGCGGTGGTCAGCTACACCTACCAGGTCGATACGGCGCCGTGGATGCGCAACGCCGACGCGCAGCGCGTGTTTCCGATGATCACGCGCATCATGAACGGCGCGGGTGGCCCGCTGCAGCTGCGCCAGGGCTTCCGGCGCGACGACAGGGGCTGGGTCGCCCAGATGGGGCCGGTCTGAGGCGCGGTACGGCGAACACACGAGTTCCCATGAGCACCGTCGTCCGCTTCTCGCCCGATCTGGGCCGCTGGCTCACGCACAACCTGGATGCGGGTCTGGCGCCGCAGGCGGTGTTGGCCACGATGCTGAAGCAGGGAATGAGCGAGCGGGCCGCGCACGCCATCGTCGCGGCGTTTGTCGATGCGCGGCGGCAGGGCGGGGCGATGCCGGACGGCGCCGTCGAACTTCCGGACGAAGCGTCGTCCAGGCCGGTGGCGCGGCTCGCGCCGGGCACTCGGATAGTGGCCGCCGATCGCGAGATCGTCGTGCATTCGCGTGGCGAAGATCCGGTCTTTGCTGTGCTGGGCAACGTGGTCGACGCCGAGGAGTGCAAGGCCATCATCGAGATGGCGCGACCGCGGTTGAAGCCCTCCACCCTGGTCGACCCGATGAGCGGCCGCGACGTGGTGAGCGACAAGCGCGCAAGCTGGGGCATGTTCTTCCGTCCGGGCGAGAACGACCTGGTCGCCCGTCTCGACCGGCGGCTCTCGGCGCTGATGAACCTTCCGCTGGAAAACGGCGAGGGACTGCAGGTGCTGCACTATCCGACCGGTGCCGGCAGCGAGCCTCATTACGACTACCTGGCACCCACCAACGCCGCCAACCGCGAATCCGTCGCGCGAAGCGGCCAGCGCGTGAGCACGCTGGTGACCTATCTCGACGACGTGCCCGAAGGCGGCCAGACCGTCTTTCCGCAGTTCGGCCTTGCGGTATCGCCGATTCGCGGGAATGCCTGCTACTTCGAATATTGCGACGACCGCGGCCGCGTCGATGCGCGGTCTCTGCATGCGAGCGCGGCGGTGACCCGGGGGGACAAGTGGGTCATGACGAAATGGATGCGGGAGCGGCGGTTCGTGGCTGCAGGAGAGGGCGCTTGACGGCTCCGGGTGGGCTTCGGTCGACCAATAGCGCTCGAGGCGCTGGCGCCGCGAGCCCGTCGCATCAAAAAGAAAACCCGCCGAAGCGGGCTAAATGAGCAGCCATAGGAGGAGGGTAGAGGGAGAGATTGGCTGCCCGGGTGCAGTGTAGCCCTTTTGTTTTCATTGTTGGGCGGCCAAAAAGTGACAGCATGTTGCGCGCTGATGATCAACCCGCAACAGGCGCTGGCCAGGGCTCCGATCGCCTTGGGCTCGGCATCCTTTGCTCGACCGGGATCGAGTGCCGTTGCGCGAAAGCTGCGGGTTGTTATCTCGGCGTTTTCAAGGCCCATCCGGCGCACGGCGGCATGAGACCGTCCGGGACCGCGCCGGCCAGCTTATATCTTGCGAGGCTGCGCGAAGGACTGGATTGGCCTGCCCGGAGGGGATCGAACCCCCGACAACCTGCTTAGAAGGCAGGTGCTCTATCCAACTGAGCTACGGGCAGATTCCAGGCTGAAGAGATGCCTGGAAAATCAATGACTTGAGTGCGATTGCTCTCAAGCGGCAGCGGCGGATTCTACCGAGTTCCGCGTCCTGATTTGGCGTGCGGGGCGGTTTCGAGGCAGGCGACAGACCGCAGTCATGCGTGTCCGACCGCCTGCATCTCCCGGCTCTTACCAGAGCACCTTCACACCCACGCTGGCGTTGATGCCGCTGCTGTTGCGTGCATCGCCGCTCATGTCCCACAGCTTGCCAAGTTCGCCGTACAGGCTGGTGCTGCGGCTCAACTGCCAGGATGCGCCCGCCGCCAGCTCGCCGCTGCTTCCACCAGTGCGCGTGGCGATGTCGGCGAAGCCGGCCGGACCGATGAAGCGCGCCACATCGGTGCCACTGCCCGTGTGATAGAGGTTCAGCCGCGCATAGGGTTGCAGCGGGCCCGCGCTGGTGTCGATCTCGCCCTTGACCCGCACGCCGGCGCGCACCAGCCAGCCGCTGTCACTGTCCTGGCGGATCAGTGCACCGACGATGCTCGCGTCGTCCAGGCTCACGCGCTGGTGCACCAGCTGCAGCTGCGGCTCGATGGTCCAGCCGGCAGCGATGCCGAAGGACTGGCCTACTTCGACGGAGGCCAGCAGGCTGCTGCCCTTGCCACCGCTGCCCAGACCCAGCACCGGCGATGCCGTATAGCGGTGGCGGCCGCCCTGCAGCACACCGTCGATGTAGAGGCCGCTGTCGTTCTTCCAGGTGCCGTAGACGCCGAAGTATTGATTCTTGAGGTCGTTGATGCCGACGCCGAGATCGAGCAGGCCGCTGGCGAAACCGTTGACGCGCATGTCACCGTCGAGCTGACCGACATAGACGCCGGCGCGCCAGTGGGTATCGGCCCAGAGGTCGGTGCCGGCCTGGACGCCGGTGAGGCGGCCCCTGCTGGTAGGGCTCACGGTACCGGTCTGGCTGGTGGTGCGGTCGGTGCTGATGAGGCGGCCCCACGCCTGGCGGTAGCTCTGGCCGGCGACGGCAGGGCCTGCGTCGTTGGCGGCGGGGCGGACGTTATCCCCCATGCGCATGTGCAGGCTGCCGAGCATCGACAGGTTGGCCTGGCGGAACTGCTCGGGAAGCACTGCGTAGAGTGGAACCTCGGTACGGTAGGCCGGCACGACCACGCCGCCGCCTGTGCCACCTCCGTTGGTCGGAGGCACCGCCGCGACGGTCGAGCGCAGATACCAGTTCTCGCCCGCGCCGCTCGCGTCGGCGGCGTACAGCCGGTACTCGTAGGCGCCGGCGTCGACGTGGCCGCCCGCGAGCGCAAAGGCGTTCTTCGTGGTCTGCGCGGTGGTGGTGGCGCCGTTGATCGCGCTGACGACCTCGATGCCGTTGCCGGTGGTCAGCGCGCCGAGGCCGCCGAGGTTGGTGATCTGCACGTTGGTCGTGCCGCTGGCGATGGCGGTCGCGCCGCTGAGCACGAGCTTGTCGCTCGCGCTGCTGCTGTCGCCGAGTGCAGTGCCCAGCCGGAGCGTGCCGCCGTTGCCCACCCACGGGCCGGTGACGGTCAGCGTGGTGCCAGGCGCTGCGCCGGCGAGACTCACCGTGCCGCTGTTGTTCACGGATGCCAGAGTCTGGTTGTGGCCCGCCAGGTCGAGCGTCGCGCCATTGGCGACAACGGTCGCGCTCTTCGAACTGAAGGTGCTCACAGCCCCGGCGCGCACGGTGCCTTGCGTCACGAAGGTGTTGCCGCTGTAGCTGTTCGTACCGGAGAGCGTCAGCACGCCGGCCCCGGACTTGACGACGCCGCCCGTGCCCGTGATGGCGCCGGCGTAGGTGCTGTCGCCGGCCTGGTTGGCGGTGAGGGTCTGGGCGTTCAGCGCCACGGTGCCGCCGGTGCCGGAGAGGTTGGAGGTGGTGAGGTCCCAGATGCCCAGGTCGAGCGTGCCGCCGTTGACCGTGTAGGCGGTGTTCTGCACGAACGCGCCCGCGCTGCCGGCCAGCAGCCGGCCGGCCTGCACCACAGTGCCGCCCGTGTAGGTGTTGGTTCCGCTCAGCGTCGTGGTGCCCGTGCCCCGTTGCTGGACGACACCGCTGCCGCTGATGGCGTCGGGGAAGCTGACGGCATTCGAGCGGTTGATGGCCAGCGTGGCGTTGTTGACGACAGCGCTGGAGATCGAGCCGGTGGTGCCTCCGTTGCCCAGCTGCAGCGTGCCCGCGGTGATCGTGGTGCCGCCGCTGTAGTTGTTGTCCCCCGTCAGCGTGGTCGTGCCGCTGCCGATCTGGTTGACGATGGCATTTCCGCCGATCGGCACCGCGAATTCGTAGCTGCTCGCGTTGTGGTTGAAGTTGATCGTCGACTGGCCGCTGCTGGAGGTGATGTTCTTCGCCGTCACGGCACCGGGGGCGGCAGGCGCACTCCCGACCGGTGCACCGATGTTCAAGGTTGCCACGCCGGTCGCCGTGTTGGCCAGGGAGAGCGTATTGGTGCCGCTGGTGCCTGAAGTCAGCAGGGCGCCGTCGGCCACGGTGACCGTGGCAGTTCCTCCTCCACCGATGGTCAGATTGTTGTTGACGCTGCCGAAGACGGACCCGGGCCCCGTCACGGTCGCGGTAAACACGTCACCCGGTCTGAAACCCACCTGCACCGTGTTGGCCCCGACGAAGCCGCCAGCGGAGACTTCGAGCGTGCCGGCATGGTGGTAGTAGCCGCTGGCCCCGCCGAACTGAATGGCGGAGCCGGTGCCGCTCACCACGACGTCCGTGATGCCTCCGTTCGGGGCGCCGTTGCCGCCCCCCAGGTTGGCGTTGGTGCCGACCGTGATCTTTCCGCCACCCGTCACGTTGATCGCGGTCTGGCCGATGCCCGAATTCAGGTTGCCTACCGACATCGAGGCGCCTTTGCCCACGTTGATGGTGGCCGATCCAGCTCCGGTATTCAGATTGCCGGTGAAGACGGCGGAAGCGCCGTCCAGAACGCTGACCGTGCTCTGACCTGCCCCGGTCGTGAGGGCAATGCCCGACAGCGCGGTGCCGCTGCCCTGGGCCACCACGATCCCGGTCGTGTTGGGGGCGATGCCCACTTGGGTTGCGGCGGCCGTCTGATAGGTTGCGCCAGCTCGGAGGTCCAGCGTTGCCCCGCCGGCCGACCCGACACTGACTGCCACTTTCGACGAGATCTGTGGCAACTGCGTCGTGACCGTGAAGGCCTTGGTGACGGTGATGGTGGAACTCGAGTCGAGGCTGGCATTGGCGTCGTTGATGGCCGTGATCAGTTCCGCCTCGCTGGCGGCGGTGAAGGTCGCTGCCTGTGCGGCTCCGCCGGCGGCCAATGCGGCCAGCGCCAAGGCCGCGCTCGCAGTAACTGTGCGCCTTGAGCCGCTCGCCTTGCCGCCCCGCTTCGAAGACACGTTCTCTGCTGCTGCTACACAGGCGCCCAGTGTCGCATTCCACACCGTTTTGTAACACGAATTCATCCAATCACTCCTTGTTCTAATGGCAGGTTTCCCCAATGAGAAGCCAGAAAGCAATGCTTCTTGAGGCTGGAAAAATCTTACATATGAAACAAGATGTGTGAATCCGGTTTCAGCAGTCTCCCGCAGTGGTCGTGGGTCTTTCTGCCTGCGGGCTGCCCTCACGCGATCTGGGTGTAGGAAGTCGATAGGGGGCTCGGCGCATCGGCCCGCGAACTGTCCGCGTGTCAGGTGACGCAGAATGCAAAACGGTGACAGCAGCTCGAGCCACTGTCACCGTTCACATTTTTTGGTCGGGGCGAAAGGATTCGAACCTTCGACCCTCTGGTCCCAAACCAGATGCGCTACCAGGCTGCGCTACACCCCGACAAGCCTTCTATTCTAGCCCGGATAAAAGGGCCTCAGCGTTTCTCGTACTGGGTCTTGCCGAAAAGAATCTCTCGCTCCTTGTCGCCGGTGATCGGCTGGCGCAGATCGGCAAGCACTTTCACGCCGCGCTGTACGGCCGGGCGGGCGGAAATGCCGTCGAACCAGTCCTTCAGATGGGGGAAATCGGTGAGGGTGATTCCCTGATTTTCCCAACTGCGCAGCCACGGGAAGATGGCGATGTCGGCGATCGAATAGCTCTTGCCTGCGATGAACCTGTTCTTCGACAGCTGCTTGTCGATCACGCCGTAAAGGCGCTTGGCTTCGTTGCTGTAGCGGTCGATGGCGTAGGCGATCTTCTCGGGCGCGTACAGGCGGAAGTGGTGCGCCTGGCCGAGCATGGGGCCGACGCCACCCATCTGGAACATCAGCCACTGCAGCACGTCGTAGCGCTCGCGGTCGCCGGTGGGCAGGAACTTGCCTGTCTTGCCCGCGAGGTACACGAGGATGGCACCCGATTCGAAGAGCGAAATCGGCTTGCCGTCCGGACCATCGGGGTCGGTGATGGCCGGGATCTTGTTGTTGGGGCTGATCTGAAGGAAGTCGGGCGCGAACTGGTCACCCTTGCCGATGTTCACGGGGTGCGCGTGGTAGGGCAGCCCGCACTCCTCCAGCATGATGTGAATCTTGTGGCCGTTCGGCGTTGGCCATGAATAGACCTCGATGGGCGATGCGGGCATGTTGTCTGGCACTCCGTTGATGGGATGTGTTTGATGCGAGCCCGGCAGCATATACGTGCGAATTCAAACGCGTGCCGGCGCGGGAATTCGCAGTCTGGTTGGTGAAATTCGGGGAAATATCAACCGACTTGCTTCTCGTGCACGTTGCACCACATCCAGCTTTCACCGGGCTCGAGCGACCGGATGACGGGGTGACCTTCGGCGTGCGAGTGCCGCGTCGCATGACGGTTCTTCGACGAATCGCAGCAGCCGATGTGACCGCAATGCACGCACAAGCGCAAGTGAACCCAGGTGTCCCCGGTCTTCAGGCAGTCTTCGCAGCCGCGCTGTTGCTGGGCGTGGGGCTGTGCGATCTCGGCGGGCACGTGGTCACAAGGTTTGATTGGCAACTTCGGACTCCTTCTGGTTTGAGCTGATGCGCTGTTCAGGCCACGGCCGAGGCCTGCGACAGGTGCTGGTGAATCAGCGCTACTGCGGCCGCGCCTTCGCCGATGGCGCCGCCCACGCGCTTGACCGAGCCCGAGCGCACGTCGCCCACGGCGAACACACCCGGCACGCTCGATTCGAGCGCCGCGGACGGCCGGGCCGGAAAGCCGCGGCTGGCGGCATCGCCGGTGAGCACGAAGCCATGCTTGTCGACCGCCACACCGCAGCCTTCGAGCCATGAGGTTTCCGGCTCCGCGCCGACGAAGAGGAAGATATTGCGCGCCGCGCAGTCGTGTTCGTTGCCGGAGGTATGACAGCGCCATGTCGCGCCGGTGAGGCCTTCGTCGGAGCCGCCATGAAGGCGAACGAGCTCGGTGTGCGGCTGCAGCGAGATATTGGGCGTGGCCTCGATGCGGTCGATCAGGTAGCGCGACATGCTGGCGGCGAGCGACGGCCCGCGCACCAGCACGTTCACCTTGGCCGCATGGCGCGACAGGAACACCGCGGCCTGTCCGGCCGAGTTGCCGCCGCCGACCAGCGCCACTTCTTGCTGCGCGCAGATCTTTGCTTCGATGGCAGAGGCCCAGTACCAGACGCCGCGGCCCTCGAATTCTGCAAGCCGCGGAACGTCGGGCCGGCGGTAGCGCGCGCCGCTGGCGATGACCACCGTGCGCGCATGGATCGTGCGGCCGTCCGCCAGCGTGACTGCCAGGCTCTCGAGCGCGTTTTCTCGCGAGCAATCCAGCGACGCGACCTTGGCCGGAATCAGCATCTCGACGCCGAATTTCTGTGCCTGGACGAACGCTCGGCCCGCCAGCGCCTGCCCCGAGATACCGGTGGGAAAGCCGAGGTAGTTCTCGATGCGCGCACTGGCACCGGCCTGGCCGCCGAATGCCCGGCAGTCGAGCACGATCACGCGCAGGCCTTCGGAAGCCGCGTACACCGCGGTCGCCAGCCCGGCAGGCCCGGCGCCGACGACGGCCACGTCGTACAGCTCGTTGCGCTCCGCCGTATCGACCATGCCGAGGCAGCGCGCCAGCGCATCGTCGCTCGGGTTGACCAGCACCGAGCCGTCCGGGCATACCGCCAGCAGCTTGCAGGTTCCGTACTGGGCGAGCAGGGCGGCGGCGTCGGGGTCCTGGGCAGCGTCGACCAGGTGATATGGATAGCCGTTGCGGCGCAGGAAGTTCTCGAGCCGGGCCATGTCGGGCGACTGCGGCTGGCCGATCAGGACGGGCCCGCTGGCGCCCGATTCGATCAGCGCCACGCGCCGCAGGATCAGTGCGCGGGTGATGCGCTCGCCAAGGTCGGCTTCGGCGACCAGCAGCGCGCGCAACTGCGCGGGGGACACCAGCAGCGCCTCCACATCCTCGTCGGCGTGGCCGTCGACGAGGGCAGGGCGGCCGCTCAACTGGCCGACTTCGGCCAGGAACTCTCCCGGTCCTTGCCGCACGATCGGCACCACATGACCGAGCCCGTCGCGTTGCGTGACAGCCACGACGCCTTTCAGCAGCACGAACATGCCGGGGCCTGTTTCGCCCGCGGTGAACAGCCTGGCGCCGCGGGCGAACTGTTGCACGGTGCCGAAGCGCGCGATGCGCGCAATCTCCGTGTCACTGAGGACGGGGAAGGTCTGATGAAGGCGGCTGCTGTCGGTGCCGTTGGCGGCGGTTGTGGCCATGTGTGGAACTCCGTTTCGCGAATCCATCGCATTAGACGACGAAGCTGGCCCTGTGGGTTGCAGTCGTTCTGCAGGCGGCGTTGGGCTGTAACAGCGTCACGCGCCTGCAATTTTCCTGACATGCCCGCTTCATCGCAGGTGCGGAGACTCCCTCGGCAGAAAGGGTTTCCCCATGAAAGAACTGCCCAACCCGACGTTTCCGCTTTCGCAGATCGGGCTTCGCGCGGCCTTGTGGCCCGCTCCCGCGGCTGGTGCTCCTGCCGCTGCGGCCCGTACGTCGGTGCCTCAGGCCCCCGCAGTCATCCTGCCGCAGGCCGTCGAATCCAAACAAGGTATCACCGTTGGCTGGGCCCGCCATGTCGACGACGTGCGGGCCGCCCAGCGCCTGCGCTACGACGTGTTCGTCGGTGAAATGGGCGCCCGGGTTTCCTCTCCGGTCGCCGGTCACGACATCGACCTGTTCGATGACTTCTGCGAACACCTTCTGGTGCGCGACGAACTGACCCAGCAAGTCATCGGCACCTACCGCGTGCTCACGCCCGCCCAGGCCCGCCGGGTCGGCAGCACCTACAGCGATACTGAATTCGACCTCACCCGCCTGCGCGACCTGCGCGAGCGCATGGTGGAACTGGGCCGCAGTTGCGTGCACCCCGACCATCGCCAGGGCGGCGTGATCCTCGCGCTCTGGGGTGCCCTGGCCGGCTTCATGCACCGCAACAAGCTCGACACGATGGTCGGCTGCGCGAGCATCCCGATGTCACATAACGGTGTCACCAATGGCGATGCCGCCGCCAGCATCTGGCGCCAGGTTTCGGCCAAGCACATGGCGCCCATCCAATATCAGGTGCAGCCCCGTCTGCCGCTGCCGGTCGAACGCCTCGACAGCACGCTCGACGTGGAGCCCCCGGCGCTCATCAAGGGCTACCTGCGCCTGGGCGCGAAGGTCCTCGGCGCGCCGGCCTGGGATCCCGATTTCAACGCGGCCGACCTGCCGATGCTGATGCGCATCGACGACCTGCCGGCGCGTTACCGCAAGCACTTCCTGGGCGCATGAAGCCGGCGGCCGACCGGCCCGGAACCGGGCCGCTCGCTTCTCCCCCTGGTGCCCTCGGCCAGCAAACCGCTGGCCGCGACGCGTCACGGAATAGTCATGGAACTGTCACAAGAGAGGCTGACACTGTCATATTTCAGCCTGTGTTCCCTCCTGTGTCGCCTGCCTCAGAATCAGTGTCCATGTCTCCCGCCCCCGCAAACCCGTCCCCTGACGTTGCGGCGCCCGCGTTCACGTTGCTGGACCGCGACCACAGCATTCTTTCGTTCAACGAGCGCGTGCTCGACTGGGCGCATCGCAAGGAAGTGCCGCTGATCGAGCGGCTGCGATATCTGTGCATCGTGTCGTCGAATCTCGACGAGTTCTTCGAAGTCCGCGCCGCGCCTCACCTGATTGCAGGCAGCGCCGGCGACCACAAGGGCACTTACACGGTCGAGTCGTTCCAGCGTCTGGCCGAAGCGGCCCACAAACTGGTGGCGCGCCAGTACGCGCTTTACAACGACGAGTTGATGCCGACCTTCGCGACGCACGGCATCCGCATCATTTCCCACGGTGAGCGCAATCCGGCGCAGCGCAAATGGGTCAGCGAGTATTTCGAGCGCGAGGTGCGCCCTCTGCTGATTCCGGTCGGCCTCGATCCGGCCCACCCGTTCCCGCAGGTGGCGAACAAGTCGCTCAACTTCATCGTCAGGCTGGGTGGCAAGGATGCTTTCGGGCGTGAAAACCCGATCCAGATCGTCAAGCTGCCTCGCGTGCTGCCGCGGCTGATCAGGATGCCGGCCAAGGTGTCGGAGGGCAAGACGCTTTTCGTGGCGCTTTCCAGCGTGGTGCGTGCACATCTGAGCGGCATGTTCCCGGGCCGCGAGGTGGGCGACTTCTCGCAGTTCCGTGTCACGCGGCATTCCGACCTTGCCGTGGACGAGGAAGACGTCAAGAACCTGCGTACCGCGTTGCGCCAGGGGCTGCAGCACCGGCACTACGGGCAGGCCGTTCGCCTCGAAGTTTCGGCAAGCTGTGCCGAATCGCTCGCGAGCTTCCTTCTGGCGCAGTTCAATCTGCCGCCAGAGGCGCTGTACCGGGTACACGGCCCTGTGAACCTGGCCCGGCTCACGCAGCTGGCTGACCTGCTCGACGAACCGCAACTGCGGTTTCCGCCGTATCGCGCCTCGTACCCCGTCACCTTGTCGTCCGGCCAGTCGTTCTTCGAGCAGTTGCAGCGAGGCGATGTCCTGATCCATCAACCCTTCGAGAGCTTCGACGGGGTGCTGGCCTTCCTGCGCGAGGCCGTGCAAGACCCGCAGGTGCTGGCGATCAAGCAGACCATCTACCGCACGGGCGCCGACTCGGAAATGATGGACCTGCTGCGTGAGGCCGTTCGTCGCGGCAAGGAAGTCACGGTGGTCGTGGAGTTGAAGGCCCGCTTCGACGAGGAGGCCAACATCAACTGGGCCGAGATGCTCGAGTCGATCGGTGCGCAGGTGGTGTATGGCGTGGTCGGCCTCAAGACCCACGCCAAGATGCTGCTGGTGACGCGGCGCGAGGGCAAGCAGATGCGCCGCTACGGCCATCTTTCGACGGGCAACTACAACCCGCGCACGGCCAGGCTCTACACCGACATCAGCCACCTCACGGCCGATCCGCTGCTGACGGCCGACATGGAAGCCGTCTTCGTGCATCTGGCGAGCCAGAGCCGCTTGCCGAAGCTCAACCGCATGTGGCTGGCGCCATTCGACCTGCACAAGAACGTCATCGCCCAGATCGATGCGCTGGGCCTGGCCGCCGCAGCTGGCCAGCCGACCCGCATCGTCGCCAAGATGAATGCGCTGACCGACGACGAAATCATCGCCTCGCTGGCTCGCGCCGGCCAGAAGGGGGTGAAGATCGACCTGATCGTGCGCGGAGCGTGCACGCTGCCGGCGCAGGTGCCGGGCGTCACCGACAACATCCGGGTGCGCTCGGTGATCGGCCGTTTCCTGGAGCATTCGCGGGTCTTCTACTTCCGCAACGGGGAGGACGAGTCGCTGTACCTGTCGAGTGCCGACTGGATGAACCGCAACATGATGCGGCGCGTCGAGCTCGCATGGCCCGTGACGGACCCCGGGCTGCGCCAGCGGCTGATCGACGAATGCCTGGTGGCCTATCTGCACGACGGCCGCGACGCCTGGGACCTGGGCGCCGACGGCACGTACACGCGCGTCGACCACGATACGCATTCGGGCGAAGCAGGCTCGTCGCCCGTCGTCGAAGCCCATGGCGCGCAGGCGGCGCTCATGAACCGCTACGCATCACGAGGGCATCTCAGAGATGCATCCAGCAACTGAAGATCGAAAGACGATGACCATGGACTTGATCTTCTGGCGTCATGCCGAAGCCGAGGACTGGACCGAGGGTTGCGACGACATGCAGCGCTCGCTCACCGCGCGCGGCGAAAAGCAGGCCAAGCGGATGGCGGCATGGCTGGACCGCCAGTTGCCCGACGGTACGCGCATCATCTGCAGCCCGGCGCGGCGCTGCGAACAGACCGCGCTGGCGCTGGGCCGCAAATACAAGCTGCGCTCGGAACTCGCTCCGGACACCACCGCCGAGGCGCTGCTCGGCGCGGCCGGCTGGCCCAATGGCAAATCTGTGGTGCTGATGATCGGCCACCAGCCATCGGTGGGGCAGGCGATCTCGCTGCTGCTGGGGCTGAAACAGGACAGCTGCCCGGTGCGCAAGGGCGCGCTGTGGTGGATTCGCACGCGCGAGCGCGACGGCGACGTGCAGACCGTCGTGGTGACGGTGCAATCGCCCGAGTTGCTCTGATGGGGAGCGAGAAAGCCCGGCAGTCGGGAGTGCTCAGCAGCCGCTGAGCTCGACCCGCCAGTTGCTGGTCTTCTGCCAGGCCAGCACTTCCTCGCGCAGCAGGTGCGCCGATTGCGGATAGGCCTCGGCCCAGTCCGGAGCGCAGGCGATGGCGAAGGCCCGTGCGCCCAGTGCTGCCAGGTGGAGCGCCTGCGGGTCGGGATCGCGCCGTGCGTGGCACAGGATCACCGCGAGCCGCAGCGACAGCAACTGCATCACGAAGGTTTCATCGTCCAGCGACGCCTCGAGCTTGCGAAGCTTGCCTCGCTGGCCCAGCACCAGCTGGCCCAGCGCATGCAGTTCGTTGACCGCAAAGCCGGGTGCGTCGGTGTTGTCGAGGATGTAGGCGCCATGCTTGTGGTAATCGCTGTGGGACACCAGCGTGCCGATCTCGTGCAGATGTGCGGCCCACCCGAGCTTGCGAAGCGCGCGGCCAGCCCGGTTGGTGGTGCTGCCGCCGCGCGCGGCGGGCGAGAGCTGCACGAAGAGGGCCGCGGCGGTGTCGCCGACACGGCGAGCCTGCTCCGGATCGACCGCGAACCGGCTGGCCAGCCGCGCGACGGTGGTGGTGCGCATGTCGGCGACGCTCTCGTCGCGCTCAAGCAGCTCATAGAGCACGCCGTGGCGCAGCGCACCCTGGGCGACCTTCATTTCGTCGATGGACAGGAGATCGAACACGGCACGCAGCACGCTCAGGCCGCCGCCGATCACGGCCTTGCGGTCTTCGCGCATGCCATCGATGCGCAGCTTGTCGGCGCTGCCGGCCTTGAGCAGGCGATCGAGCAGCCAGTCGAGGCCCTCGCGAGTGACCAGGCCGGGCTCGCCGCCCGCCGCGGCCAGCACGTCGCCGACGGCACCGATGGTGCCCGAGGCGCCATAGGCCACGTCCCACTGGTCACGCGTGTAGCTGCCGAGCGCGTCGTCGAGCACGGCCTTGGCCGCGACTTCGGCGGCGCGGAAGGCGGCCTGGGTGAAAAGACCTTCACCGAAATGCTTCATCGACCAGGCGACGCTGCCGACGCGGTACGACTCCATGCGGTCGGCCGCCAGGGCGCGGCCGATGATCATTTCGGTGGAGCGCCCCCCGATGTCGACCACCAGCCGACGCTCGCGGTCGGATGCATCGTTGTGCGGCAGCATGTGCGCCACGCCCTGATAGATGAGGCGGGCTTCTTCCCGCCCAGGGATCACGTCGATGCCGAACCCCAGAATGGTGCGCGCGCGCAGCAGGAATTCTTCGCGGTTGCGCGCCTCCCGCAGCGTTTGCGTGGCCACGGCCCGGACCTGCGAGCGCTTGAAGCCTGCCAGGCGCTCGCCGAAGCGGGCTAGGGCGTCCCAGCCGCGCTGCATGGCTTCGGTCGTGAGATTGCGGGCACTGTCCAGGCCATTCCCCTGGCGCACCGTCTCCTTGAGATATTCGGTGCGGTGGATCTGGCCGTGGTCGACCTGTCCGATTTCGAGCCGGAAACTGTTCGACCCCAGGTCGACTGCTGCGAGGCGGGTGCCGTTTTGCATTTGATTCTGAAAAGGAGGGCGGTGTCTTTGTGTTTGATCGTAGCGCCGTGACAGGGCGTGCCGCCTTCCGATCGCGCGATGGCGAGTTCCGGAAGGCTAGGGGGCTCGCATGACGGTTATGTGACAGCGTCACATGCAAGACCGGCGAAACAAAGGCATTTTCCCTCGGTAGAGGGGTGTCATATTGATGTCACAGAAGCTTTCTAGAGTCCGTCCCAAGCCCGGAAAGGGACTACTTCTTACTTCTAAAAGGAAGCTTCATGAAAACGACGTTCAAATTTGCAACAGCCGGTCTTGTGGCCGCGGTGTTCTCCATTCCCGCCCTCGCGCAAGACGTGACCGGTGCCGGCGCCAGCTTCCCGGCGCCGCTGTACGCCAAGTGGGCTTCCGACTTCAACAAGGCCACCGGCGTCAAGATCAACTACCAGTCGGTCGGCTCGGGTGCCGGCATCAAGCAGATCGAAGCCAAGACCGTCGATTTCGGCGCTTCGGATGCTCCCCTGAAGGACGACGAACTCCAGGCCAAGGGCCTGATGCAGTTCCCCACCGTCATCGGCGGCGTGATTCCCGTGGTCAACATCCAGGGCGTGAAGCCCGGCGAGCTGAAGCTCAACGGCCAGGTCCTGGGCGACATCTACCTGGGCAAGATCACCAAGTGGAATGACCCCGCCATCAAGGCGCTGAACGGTTCGCTGAACCTCCCCGACGCCGCCATCGCCCCGGTTCGCCGCGCCGACGGTTCGGGTACCAGCTTCCTGTTCACCAACTACCTGAGCAAGGTCAACGCCGAGTGGAAGACCAAGGTCGGCGAAGGTACGGCCGTGAACTGGCCCACCGGTGCGGGTGGCAAGGGCAATGAAGGCGTCGCCGCTTTCGTGAACCGCCTGCCGAACTCGATCGGCTACGTCGAATATGCCTACGTCAAGCAGAACAAGATGACGTACGCCCAGATGCAGAACGCCGCCGGCACCTTCGTGTCGCCCGACGACTCGGCATTCAAGGCCGCCGCCGCCGGCGCCGAATGGAACAAGAGCTTCTACCAGGTGCTGACCAACCAGGCTGGCAAGGACGCATGGCCCATCACCGGTGCCACCTTCATCCTGATGCACAAGGTGCAGGACAAGCCCGCCAACGCGACCACCGTGCTCAAGTTCTTCGACTGGGCCTACAAGAGCGGCGACAAGACGGCCGACGAGCTCGACTACGTGCCGATGCCCGACGCCGTGAAGGCCACCATCGCCAAGGCATGGGGCGAGGTGAAGGACTCGTCGGGCAAGGCCGTCGCGTTCAAGTAAACCTACCCATCAGTCCAGAACGGCGCGCCCATGAGCAATTCTTCGCTCGAGGACGCGCCGCTTTCGTCTTTGCCGGAGCGACCCGTGTCATCCACCTTTCCCGCCGCCACCACCTCTCTCGACCTCGCGGCCGAGCGCGGTCGTGCCACCGCACCTCCGCCGCCTGTGAAGGCGCCGCGTTCCGGCCCCATGGCCGACCGGCTGTTCGGCTGGGCCGCCAAGGGCGCCGCCTTGCTGACGCTGGCGATGCTCATCGGCATCCTGCTGTCGCTGGTTGCAGGCGCCTGGCCCGCCATTTCGAAGTACGGTCTCGGCTTCCTCACGAGCAGCGTGTGGGACCCGGTCAAGGACGAGTACGGCGGCCTGGTCATGATCTACGGCACGCTGGCCACCTCGATCATCGCGCTGGTGATCGCGGTGCCGGTGAGCTTCGGCATCGCGCTCTTCCTCACCGAACTCTCGCCCAGCTGGCTCAAGCGCCCGCTGGGTACGGCCATCGAGCTGCTGGCTGCGGTGCCCTCCATCGTGTACGGCATGTGGGGCCTGCTGGTGTTCGGGCCGATCCTGTCGACCTGGGTGCAGCAGCCGCTGCAGAAGCTGCTCTCCGACGTGCCGTATCTCGGCGCGCTGGTGTCCGGCCCGCCCGTGGGCATCGGCATCCTGTCGGCCGGCATCATCCTCGCGATCATGATCATCCCGTTCATCGCCTCGGTGATGCGCGACGTGTTCGAGGTGACACCGCCGCTGCTGAAGGAGTCGGCCTACGGCCTCGGCTCCACCACCTGGGAAGTCGTCTCCAAGGTGGTGCTGCCCTACACCAAGGCTGGCGTCATCGGCGGCATCATGCTCGGCCTCGGCCGGGCGCTGGGTGAAACGATGGCGGTCACGTTCGTGATCGGCAACATGAACCAGCTCAACTCCCTTTCCGTGTTCGAGGCTGCGAACAGCATCACCTCGGCACTCGCCAACGAATTCGCCGAAGCCGGCGCGGGGCTGCACCAGGCCGCGCTGATGTATCTCGGCCTCGTGCTGTTCTTCATCACCTTCGTCGTGCTGTCGCTTTCCAAGATGCTGCTGGCCAAGATGAAGAAGAGCGAAGGAACCAAGTCGTGAGCACCGCCCAGAACCTTCTCGTGGCCAAGGCGCTGGCCGAAACGCGCCAGGCCAAGTTCGCCGCGCGCAACCGCGTCAACAAGATCGCGCTCACGCTGTCGCTCGCCGCGATGGCCTTCGGCGTGTTCTGGCTGATCTGGATCCTCTGGGAGACGCTGCGCCAGGGCGTGGGCGGCCTGGCCATCGCCACGTTCACGCAGATGACGCCGCCGCCGAACGAGGCGGGCGGTATCGCGAACGCGATCTTCGGCTCGTTCGTGATGGTGATGCTGGCCACCTTCGTGGGCACGCCGATCGGCATCATGGCCGGCATCTACCTGGCCGAGTACAACCCCAAGGGACTGCTCTCTTCGGTCACGCGCTTCGTCAACGACATCCTGCTGTCCGCGCCGTCGATCGTGATCGGCCTGTTCGTCTATGCCGTGGTGGTGGCCTACTTCAAGACCTTCTCGGGTCTGGCCGGGGCCATCGCGCTGGCGCTGATCGTGATCCCGGTGGTGATCCGCACCACCGAAAACATGCTGCAGCTGGTGCCGCCGGGCCTGCGCGAAGCTGCCTATGCGCTGGGCACGCCGAAGTGGCGCGTCATCACCAACATCACGCTGCGCGCCGCCCGCGCCGGTGTGGTCACCGGTGTGCTGCTGGCCGTGGCGCGCATTGCCGGCGAAACCGCGCCGCTGCTCTTCACCGCGCTGAACAACCAGTTCTGGACCGCCGACGTGAGCCAGCCCATGGCCAGCCTGCCGGTCACGATCTTCAAGTTCGCGATGAGCCCGTACGAGAACTGGCAACAGCTGGCATGGGCCGGCGTGTTCCTGATCACGATTGCCGTGCTTGCCCTCAACATCCTGGCGCGGGTACTGACGCGCAACAAACATTGAATCCGGAAGAAGTCAACAACATGCCAAACACCGTCGCACAACCGTCGCGCTCGAAGATCTCGGTCAAGGACCTGAACTTCTACTACGGCAAGTTCCACGCGCTCAAGGGCATCAATCTCGAAATCCCCGAGAACAAGGTCACGGCCTTCATCGGCCCGTCGGGCTGCGGCAAGTCGACCCTGCTGCGTACCTTCAACCGCATGTTCGAGCTCTATCCGGAGCAGCGCGCCGAGGGCACCATCGCCCTCGACGGCGAGAACCTGCTGACCTCAAAGCAGGACGTGGCGCTGATCCGCGCCAAGGTCGGCATGGTGTTCCAGAAGCCCACGCCGTTCCCGATGTCGATCTACGACAACATCGCTTTCGGCGTGAAGCTGTTCGAGAACCTTTCGGCCAGCGAGATGGACGACCGCGTCGAATGGGCGCTGAAGAAGGCCGCGCTGTGGACCGAAGTGCGCGACAAGCTGCAGCAAAGCGGCTCGGGCCTCTCCGGCGGCCAGCAGCAGCGCCTGTGCATCGCACGCGGCATCGCGATCAAGCCCGAAGTGCTGCTGCTCGACGAGCCCTGCTCGGCGCTCGACCCGATCTCGACCGCGAAGATCGAGGAGCTGATCGCCGAGCTCAAGAACGAATACACCGTGGTCATCGTGACGCACAACATGCAGCAGGCCGCCCGCTGCAGCGACTACACCGCCTACATGTACCTCGGCGACCTGATCGAGTTCGGTGCCACCGAACAGATGTTCTTCAAGCCGCAGCGCAAGGAGACCGAGGACTACATCACCGGCCGTTTCGGTTGAAGTCAAAGGAGACAACAACATGACCGAGAAACACCTCTCCAGCCAGTTCGACAGCGAGCTCAACGGCGTTTCGTCGCGCGTGATGGAGCTCGGCGGCATGGTCGAGTCGCAGATCAATCAGGCCGTGTACGCGCTGCTGCAGTTCGACTCGGAAGCGGCCAATCGCGTGATGGAAACCGAGCACCGCGTCAATGCGATGGAAATCGACATCGACCGCGAGCTGTCGTCCATCATCGCGCGCCGCCAGCCGACCGCACGCGACCTGCGCCTGCTGATCGCCATCAGCAAGACCACCGCCAACCTCGAGCGCGTGGGCGACGAAGCCAACAAGATCGCGCGCATGGTCAAGTCGATCATCGAGAGCGGCGCCGCCCGCCAGCTGCCCACGACCGAGCTGCGCATCGCCGCCGATCTCGCCGCGGGCCTGCTGCGCAAGGCGCTCGACGCCTTCGCCCGTCTCGACACCGCCGCGGCGCTGTCGATCCTGAAGGACGACGACCTGATCGACAAGGAGTTCGACGGTTTCGTCCGCAAGCTGGTCACCTACATGATGGAAGACCCGCGCACCATCTCGGCCAGCCTGGACCTGCTGTTCCTGGCCAAGGCCATCGAACGCATCGGCGACCACGCGAAGAACATCGCCGAATTCATCATCTACATCGTCAAGGGTGCCGATGTGCGGCACACTTCGATGCAGGAAATCGAGTCCGCGCTGCAGTAACGGCTGCGGCAAGACTCCCAAGAAAGCATGAAGAAACCCCGAGTCCTGATCGTCGAAGACGAGTCCTCGATCGCCGAGCTGATCGCCGTCAACCTGCGCCACAACGGCTTCGAGCCGATCTGGTCGGAAGATGGCGCCGCGGCCCAGCGAGAGATCGACGCCTTCCTGCCGGATCTGATCCTGCTCGACTGGATGCTGCCCGGCCAGAGCGGCCTGCAGCTCGCGCGCCAGTGGCGCAAGGACCCGCGCACCAAGGCCATCCCGATCCTGATGCTGACCGCGCGCGGCGACGAACCCGACAAGGTTGCCGGCCTCGATGCCGGTGCCGACGACTACATCACCAAGCCGTTCTCCACCCAGGAGATGCTGGCCCGCATCCGCGCGGTGCTGCGCCGCCGGGCGCCGGAAGTGGTCACGGAGCGCGTCGAGATCGGCGAGCTGGCCCTCGACACCTCCACCCATCGCGTGACCTGGCAGGGTGGCGCGCTGAAGGTCGGCCCGACCGAGTTCAAGCTGCTGGCCTACCTGATGCAGCATGCCGAGCGCGTGCACAGCCGTGCACAGCTGCTCGACAAGGTGTGGGGCGACCACGTCTACATCGAGGAGCGCACGGTCGACGTGCACGTCAAGCGCCTGCGTGAATCGCTGGGCGCGGCGGCGCCGATGGTCGAGACCGTCCGCGGAGCGGGCTATCGCCTGACCGCCCAAGTCACGGTTTGAGCGCCGTGGCTTCCTTTGGCCGCGGGCGCGGATAATCGCCCGCCATGCCTTTCCGCATTGCTACTTTTTTAATAGCGTCCCTTGCAGTAGGAGCGGGCGCTGTTGCCATTTTTGGCTGGAAGTTCGGCTGGCTGGGGGCCTGGCTTGGTTCTGTGCTCTGGCTGGCGCTGGATGCATGGCGCGCCGACCGGCTGCTGCGCATCCTGCGCAACGACGCCGCCGGCCTGCCGTCTCGCTGGCCGGGTGTCTGGGGCGAACTCGCCGAGCGCATCCGCAAGCTGCTGCGCGACCGCGAGCAGCAGACCCGGCAGGCCGAAGACCGCCTGCAGGAGTTCCTCGCGGCCATCCAGGCATCGCCCAACGGCGTGGTGCTGCTCGACGAGCAGGGCCGCATCGAATGGTGCAACCAGACGGCGGCCAGCCAGTTCGGCATCGATGCGGAGCGCGATCTGGCACAGCATCTGGCGAATCTGGTGCGCGATCCAGCTTTCGTCGCATACCTTGCGTCCTGGAACTACAGCCGCGACGTCGTCATCGACGGCCCGGGGCTGGGGCATGGGCACCAGCGCAGCCATCCGGTCAGGCTCTCCGTGCAGGTGCACCCCTATGCCGGCAATCGCCGCATGCTGCTCACGCGCGACATCACCGCGCTCGAGCAGGCCGAGGCGATGCGCCGCGATTTCGTGGCGAACGTGTCGCACGAGATCCGCACGCCGCTGACGGTGCTGGCGGGCTTCGTCGAGACCCTGCAGAACCTGCCACTCGATGCGGACGAGCGCGCGCGCTATCTGTCGCTGATGGGGCAGCAGTCGCATCGCATGGAGACGCTGGTGAACGACCTGCTGACGCTGTCGCGCCTCGAAGGCAGCGCGCCGCCGTCCGGCAGCCAGTGGATCCGCATCCGCGCGCTGTTCGCGCAGTGCGAGGACGAGGGGCGCGGACTGTCGGAACGGCTGACGCCCAAGGGGCACCAGTTGTCGTTCGTCGTGGATGCCGAGTCGGAGGTGTCGGGCGCGCCGACCGAACTGCAGAGCGCGATGTCGAACCTGCTGAGCAACGCCATCCGCTACACGCCCGGCGGCGGCGAGGTGGCTGTGAGCTGGAAGGTGCTGCCCGACGGGCGCGGCGAATACGCCGTGAAAGACACTGGCCCAGGCATTGCCGCGGAGCACATCCCGCGGCTGACCGAGCGCTTCTATCGCATCGACCGCAGCCGCTCGCGCGAAACCGGCGGCACCGGGCTGGGGCTGGCGATCGTCAAGCACATCGCCCAGCGGCACGGCGCGGAGCTGCGCATCGAAAGCATGGTGGGCAAGGGCTCCCGCTTCGCGCTGGTGTTCCCGGCGGCACGTGTGCGGGAAGCACGCGTGATGGCGAAGTAGGCCTTCGGGCCTCGTCTCTTTATCTTGCGCGCCGACCCATCGTCCAGCGCAGCAGCACGCCGAACAGCAGGGCGGTCAGGGCCAGAGCCGCGGCGCTCATGATCCAGAACGCCAGGGGCGACTGCATGGCTGCCCAAGGCCCAAGGCCGCGGTATGCGAGCAGATAGCTGCCGCCCAGGCCCACTCCCCACAGCATCGTGCAGTAGATGACCAGCGGCGCCAGCGTGACCCGGTAGCAGCGCAGCACGAACACGCAGAAGGTCTGCACCGCGTCGGCGACGTGGTATGCAGCCACCGCCAGCAGCAGCGCGCCCGCCATCGCGATCACGGCGGGGTTGTCGGAGTACACATTGGCGAGCTGGTCGCGCAGCAAGGCCATGGCCGCGGCATAGAAGAGCGCGCACAGGGCCGTCAGCTGGAAGCCCAGGCGACAGGCGTGCCGTGCCTTGGCTGCGTTACCGGCACCGAGCCAGAAACTCACGCGGGCGCTGGTCGCGATGCCCAGGGACAGCGGCGTCATGTAGGCCACGGCCAGCAGGTTCGATGCGATCTGGTGCGAGGCCGCAGCGGCGGTGCCGAGGCGGGCGATGAAGAGGGCCATCAGCGTGAACGACGTGACTTCGACCAGCACCGCCAGCCCGCCCGGCACGCCGAGCCGGGCGAACTTGCGGATCTGCTGCCAGTCGGGCGCCTCGATGCGCTTCCAGAGTCCGTAGTCGGCATAGAAAGGCTGGTTGCGCAGCAGCCAGATGGCGCAGCCGAGCATGGTCCAGTTCACGCACAGCGTGGCCCAGCCACAGCCCACGAGGCCCATGGCCGGCAGGCCCGCGCCGCCGAAGGTGAACCAGATCGACAGGGGTAGCTTCACCGGCAGCGAGCCCAGTTGCAGCCACGTCACGAGCTGGGGCCTGCCCAGGCTCTGGTTCAGCGTGCTGAACAGGCGGAAGAGCAGGGCGGGCGCCAGCGCGAAAGCCAGCACGGCAAGGTAGGCCTCGACCTCGCTGCGCATCTCCGCCGGCACCTGGGTCCACTGCAAGACCGAGCCCGGCAGCAGCAGGATCGTCATGCCGACCACGATGGCGATGGCCGCAAGGTACAGCGATTGCCGCACAGAACGCCCCACCTCGCTGCCGCGCCCGCCGCCGTGCTGTTCGGCCCAGACAGGCAGCAGCGCCTGCAGAACGCCCATCAGCGACACGTAGACGCTCACGAAGACCGCGGCGCCGACCGACAGCGCAGCCAACGCGTGCTCGGAGTAGCGGCCCGCGATGATGGTGTCGGTCACGCCGAAGGCCATCACGGCCAATTGGCCGACGAGCACCGTGCCTGCGTGCCGCGCGATCAGAGCCCGCTCGCTCCTCACTGCGGCGTGATCTTCTGGTAGAGCAGGAGGTCGTCAGCGGCGCTGCTCGGTCGGCGCAGCGTGCCGGCGAAGCGCCACCGGTCGAACGGAATGATGGTGTGCAGGCGCTCGATCGTGTCAGGGCTCACCAGCAGCCACGGGCAGTCGGTGCCCAGCAGCAGCGGCTGCACGTTGAAGTTGCCGTGATGGCGCAGTGCCGCGATGTGCGGACGGCTCAGCGCCAGTTCCGCGATGCAGCGAGGCTGGCCCACGCGTTCGGCCACGGCGCGGATCTGCGGGACGTAGCTGCGCGCATAGTCGATCGGCGGCAGCCACAGGGTCATCAGCAGCATCCAGCACAGGGCCGTGCCGCCGGCCGGCAGCACCAGCGTCTTCCAGAGGGCGGCGCGGTGGCGTCCCGTGCGCCAGCGCACCAGCCAGCACCAGGCAATAGTCGCTGCCACGGCGAGGACCACGGCAATGGGCGAGAACTCGGGCACGAAGCCAGGCACCAGTCGCGCGACGCTGGCCGCGGGCTTGGGCGGCACGCCCGTCTGCATGGCGATCCAGTAGATCCAGCCCAGCACGGCGAGACCGCTGAAGAACAGCACGTTGAACCAGTCGATCAGCGCCGAGGCGCTGCGCCGGAAGGTGGGCAGGGCGAATGCCGCGAGCGTGGCGAAGGCGGGCAGGGCCAGCAGCAGCGAGCGGTCGGAGTAGTCGGTGCTCCAGGTGGCGGCCAGCGGCACCAGCGCGAACCAGAAAGGCAGGGCGACATGGCGCGCCGTGAGCTGTCGCCGCCAGCGCCAGAGCGTCCAGATGGCCAGCGGCCAGACCGGCCAGGTGAACCAGACCAGCAGCTTGGCCTGGCTGCGCACGTCGCCCAGCAGGGTGTTGCCGATCACGGTGATCTTCCAGGTCGGCAGCTTCAGGCTGAACACCAGCACCGCCGCCAGCGCGGTGATGCCGATCATCGTGAACAGCGCAGCCCGCGTGTAGCCGGGGCCGCTGCTTTCGTCGTCGACGAAGTCTTCGCTGGCGGATTGCGCGGCGAGCCGGCGTTCGTATGCGACGTAGAGCACGCTGCCGATGGCCAGTGCGAGCCCGACCGTGGGTGCACCGCTCAACGTGATGCCGATGGTGCCGACGGCCAGTGCGATCACCGGGCCGTTGCGGCGATAGGGCAGCGCTGCCACGCCATAGAAAAGATGCGAGGCGAAGAAGAGCTGGGCCAGCGCGGGCGTGGTTTCGTGGCCGAGCTGGGCGAGGCCGAGGCAGGCGATCAGTGCCAGCAGGCCGCCGTCGGCGATGGCGCGCGCGTAATCGGTAGGCCGGGCCTCGCCGCCGAAGGCAAAGGCCACGGGCTGGGCGCGCGCGGTGCGGGCCAGGTAATAGACGGCGTACCAGGTGGCCGTGAAGGTGCCCCAGAGCAGGAACGCGAACGCGACGCGAACGGCCAGGTCCGGGTTGATCCATGCGGGGGCGATCTTGATGGCCAGGGCGCCGATCCAGTACGGAATCAGCGCCGGTGTTTCCGGTCGCAGGCCCAGCAGCATCGGATCGAACCAGCGCGCGATGCCCTCGGTGCTGCGGGCCAGCTCGGCCATGTAGCCGAAGGCCGTGATGTCCGCGCTCTTCCAGGGGCCCCGGCCGACCAGCCCCGGCAGCAGGTAAGCCGCACAGAGCAGCAGCAATGCGATGCGCGGCAGCCGGCGCACGGCGCTCTGGGCAACGATCGCGGGGGTGGGCTGGTTCAAGTGGCGGGAAGAGGCAGGATTGGGAAAGAAAAAGGGCAGCGCGGTAAACCGGGCTGCCCTCGACGCAAAAGCGCGTACCTTACTTCGAGGCGGCGCCGGTGGTCTTGCCGAAGCGGTTGCGGAACTTCTCGACGCGGCCGCCCATGTTGTCGACCGACTTCTGCGTGCCGGTGTAGAACGGGTGCGATTCGCTCGTGGTGTCGAGCTTGAACAGCGGCAGTTCGCGACCGTCGTCGGTCGTGCCCATTTCCTTGGTGTTCGCGCACGAACGGGTCACGAACTTGAAGCCGTTCGACATGTCGACGAACAGGACTTCGCGGTAATTCGGGTGGATGCCTTCTTTTGCCATGGTGTTTCCTTTTGCGCTTTTGGAATCAATGCGCGGTCGATGCGAGAGCCACCAGCGTGCCTAGAGTGGCGCGCTGCCTCGGAGGAAACCCGAGGAGCCAGGCGAAGCTGCCTGACCGCACTTTTCGCGAAGCCAGCGATTATCGCATACTGCCCTATTTTCGAGCAAACCGAAGGCTCCCCAATGACTTCCACACCCTTGCGCGCGGGCCTCGTCGGCTACGGATTTGCCGGCCAGACCTTCCACGCGCCCGTTCTTTCGGCCGTTCCGGGACTGGAACTGGCGGCCGTGGCCAGTTCGCAGCCCCACAAGGTGCATGCCGACTGGCCCGGCGTGGCGGTGGTTCCGGACGTGGCCGCCCTCGTGGCCCGTTCGGACATCGACCTGATCGTGGTCGCCACGCCCAACGCCCAGCACCATCCGGTCGCCAAGGCGGCGCTGGAGGCCGGCAAGCACGTGGTGGTCGACAAACCCTTCACACTCGACGTGGCCGAGGCGAGGGAGCTCGAGCTGTTGTCAAATCGCAACGATCGGCTTCTCGCGGTCTACCAGAACCGTCGCTTCGACTCCGATTACCTGACTCTCAAGGATGTCCTTGCGTCCGGCGAACTGGGCCGCCCCGTGTACCTGGAGTCCCATTTCGACCGCTTCCGTCCCGAAGTGAAGGAGCGCTGGCGCGAACAGGCAGTGCCCGGCTCCGGCCTCTGGGTCGACCTGGGCTCCCATCTGGTCGATCAGGCGGTGCAGCTTTTCGGCCGTCCCGACACGATCCAGCTCGACACTGCCGTGCTGCGCGACGGCGCCGTGGTCGAGGACTACTTCCATGCCGTGCTGCGATACGAGTCCGGTCCGCACGTACCGCTGCGCGTGGTGCTTCATTCGACGACGCTGGCGGCTCATGCGGCGCCGCGCTACATCGTCCACGGCACGCGCGGAAGCTACGTCAAGCATGGCGTCGATACCCAGGAAGATGCGCTGCGCGCCGGACAGCGGCCGCCCGCCGTAGGGTGGGGCGACGATCCGCTGGACGGACAGCTTTCGCTGGCCGGACCCGGCGGGACCTTCACCAAGCGGAGCATTCCCACGCGGGCCGGCAACTACGTCGACTACTACGCCGCGGTTCGCGATGCCATCCTGGGTCACGGACCCAATCCGGTCCCGCCCGAGCAGGCTGTCGCCCTGATGGAGCTGCTCGACCTCGGCCGCCAAAGCGCCTTGGAGGGCCGAGCGATTCGCACATAAAAAATGCCCGCACAAGGCGGGCATTCATTCGTGGGGTGCCACTGATCCGGCTCTGCCGGTCAGTAGGCACCGCCCCCGCTAGGGGGTAGGCGTAGCGACACGAAGTGCGCGCAGCCTGGGGGCGAGCAACAGCTACCCGCCGCGACGCATCATGTCGAAGAACTCGACATTGGTCTTCGTCGCCTTCATGTTCTTGAGCATCAGCTCCATCGACTCGATCTCGTCCATGTTGTACATGAGCTGGCGCAGGATGCGGGTCTTCTGCAGGATCTCGGGGGCCAGCAGCAGTTCTTCGCGACGGGTGCCGCTGCGGTTGAGTTGGATCGAGGGGAACACGCGCTTTTCGTACAGGCGGCGGTCGAGGTGGATTTCGGAGTTGCCGGTGCCCTTGAACTCTTCGAAGATCACTTCGTCCATGCGGCTGCCGGTGTCGATCAGCGCGGTGCCGATGATGGTCAGCGAGCCGCCTTCCTCGACGTTGCGCGCGGCGCCCAGGAAGCGCTTGGGGCGCTGCAGCGCGTTGGAGTCGACACCGCCGGTCAGCACCTTGCCCGACGAGGGCACGACGTTGTTGTAGGCGCGGGCGAGGCGGGTGATGGAGTCGAGCAGGATCACCACGTCCTTCTTGAGCTCGACCAGGCGCTTGGCGCGCTCGATCACCATTTCGGCCACGTGGACGTGGCGCGCGGCAGGCTCGTCGAAGGTCGAGGCAATGACCTCGCCCTTCACCGTGCGCTGCATTTCGGTCACTTCTTCAGGGCGCTCGTCGACGAGCAGCACCATCATGTGGACGTCGGGGTAGTTGGCGCTGATGGCGTGGGCGATGTGCTGCATCATCACCGTCTTGCCGCTCTTGGGCGGCGCCACGAGCAGGGCGCGCTGGCCTTTGCCGATGGGGGCGATGATGTCGATGATGCGGCCCGTGATGTTCTCGTCGCCCTTGATGCCGTCGCGCTCGAGCTTCATCTGCTCCTTGGGGAACAGCGGCGTCAGGTTCTCGAACATCACCTTGTGCTTGTTCTGCTCCGGCGGGCCGTTGTTGACCTTGTCGAGCTTGGTCAGCGCGAAGTAGCGCTCGCCGTCCTTGGGCGTGCGCACCTCGCCTTCGATCATGTCGCCGGTGTGCAGGTTGAAGCGGCGCACCTGGCTGGGCGAGATGTAGATATCGTCCGTGCTGGCCGTGAAGCTGGTGTCGGGGCTGCGCAGGAAGCCGAAGCCGTCGGGCAGTATTTCGAGCACGCCATCGGCGAAGACCTGTTCGCCGGCCTTGGCGCGCTTCTTGATGATCGCGAACATCAGCTCCTGCTTGCGCATGCGGCCGACGTTTTCGATCTCAAGCGCTTCAGCCTGCTTGAGGACTTCAGACACGTGGAGTGCCTTGAGTTCGTTTAAGTGCATGGAATGACCCCTCGCGGGGTAATCGAACTGGAAACGGGGGGAGGTTGAACGTGAAGCGAGAAGTGCTTCACCAACCGGGGAACTCGAACCGGTTGCCTCTATGCAGAAGGACCGGTGAACTGGAGGAGATTATGACAGGAAAAACGCGCCGGCCAACGCATTGCGCGCTGGCCGGTTGAAATGTCGCTCAGGCGAGTTGCTGGTCGATGAAGGCCGTGAGTTGAGCCTTGCTCATCGCGCCGACCTTGGTGGCGGCCAGCTGGCCGCCCTTGAACAGCATCAGGGTGGGGATGCCGCGGATGCCGAACTTGGCGGGGATGTCGCGATTCTCGTCCACGTTCAGCTTGGCGATCTGCAGCTTGCCTTCATATGCAGCCGACACTTCGTCCAGGATGGGGGCGATCATCTTGCAGGGGCCGCACCATTCAGCCCAGTAGTCGACCAGAACGGGCTGGCTGGACTTGAGCACGTCGGCCTCGAAGGAGGAATCGGAGATGTGTTTGATGAGTTCGCTGGCCATGTGTGAATCCTTGTGCGCAGAGAGTTTCGGTGCAGCTAAAGTGCTGGTCATTGTGACAGAAACCAAGGGGTGGCGTTCCGCGCGGAGACACTATGGCGGCGATAGCCAAAGCCCTTGCGCGATGCGCTCTCCAACCCCTCGATGGAACCAATGAACGAAGGCCACCCCGTGCAGGCCCTGTGGTGCGATCCAGCCGACGGCATCGTCGCGCGGATCGTCCGCGCGCTCGCCGAACGCCAGTTGCACGCCGCCCGCACCGTGGTGCTGGTGCCCTATGCGCAGCTGATGGGCGTGGCGCGCGCCATGTGGGCGCGCTGCGGCAGCCCCGGCTTCGTGCCTCGCTTCGAAACCACCCACAACTGGGCCCGAAGCGCTGGCGGCTTCGTGCCCACGGGCTACGACATCGCCCACGACATGGCGCGCGACCTGGTCACTGCCCAGGCGCTGCTGTCGCAGGCGGGCTTCCATGCCGAGCGCTTCGCCCTGGCCGGCCGCGTCGTCGAGCTCGCCTATCAACTCGGTCCTCTTGCGGCTGCAGTGACGCCCGAAGAGCGGGGGGGCGAGTGGGCGCGGCGTGCCGCGAGCGTGGCCGATGCCGGCAGCGAGTCGGAGTGGTTCCGCATCGAAAGCGCGCTGATCCGCATCGCCGTCGCGTGGACCTCCACTTCTGGCTACGCCACCGACGTGCTCCAGCGCGAATCCACGCGCGCCCAGGTCGATGCGCTGATCGTTCTGGAGGGCTTCCAGTCCGATCCGCTCACGCAGTCGCTGTGCAAGCTCTGGGGC
This sequence comes from Variovorax sp. 350MFTsu5.1, assembly GCF_048302515.1. NCBI lineage: Bacteria > Pseudomonadati > Pseudomonadota > Betaproteobacteria > Burkholderiales > Comamonadaceae > Variovorax > Variovorax sp. 350MFTsu5.1. Next base: position 3,016,123 of record NZ_CP157620.1, read on the forward strand.
GACCGCGCCCTTCATCTTTCGCTCGTGCCTTCGGGTGCGCCCACGCGGACATGCGCCTCGCACGTCGCCCTCGACCCCGAGGACGAAGCCGAACTCGCCGCTGCCTGCGTGCTGCGCCATCTCGCCGAAGAGCGCGCTCCCGTGGCGCTGGTGGCGACCGATCGCGCGCTCACCCGCCGCATCAGCGCCCAGCTGAGCGCGCAGGGCGTCATCACGCACGACGAAACCGGCTGGAAGCTCTCGACCACCCGCGCCGCCGCCACGCTGATGAGCGCGTTGCGCGCCTGCGCCCACGACGCCACCAGCGACCAGGTGCTCGAATGGCTCAAGAGCAGTGTCGATGGCGATTCGCCGATCGTCCATTCGCTCGAGGCCCGCCTGCGGCAGGAGGCGATGCGCGACTGGTCGACCTGGTGCGCCTTGATGGCCCGCAGCGAGAAGTCGAAAGACACCGCGCTGCTTGTCTTCACCGAGGCCATCGAGGCCCGCCGTGCGCCCATGGCCCGTGCGCGCCCGCTGGCCGAGTGGCTGCGCGCGCTGCGCGAGCTGCTGGAAGCCAGCGGCCAATGGAGCCTGCTCGAGGAAGACCTGGCCGGCGGCAAGGTGATCGGCGCGCTGTGGCTCGACGCGGGCGCGCACGGCGACGATGAAGACGAATTCCCTGGCGGCCGCCACACCCTGGCCGAGTTCACTGCCTGGGTCCGCGACGTTCTGGAGGACGCGAGCTTCGTACCACCCGCAGGCGACCAGGCCCCGCGAGTCGTGGTGCTGCCGCTCTACCAGCTGCTGGGCCGCTCTTTCGGCGCCGTGGTCATCCCGGGCTGCGACGACCGCCGCCTGCCCGCATCGCCCGAGCCGCCCGGTAACTGGAGTGCCGCCCAGCGCCTCGAACTGGGCCTGCCATCGCGTGAGGCGCTCGAAGCCGCCCAGCGCGCGGCCTGGGCCGCGGCCCTGCACAACCCCTCGTGCGAGCTGATCTGGCGCCATTCCGACGCCAGCGGTGAGCCCGTGCGGCCCAGCCCGCTGGTGCAGGCGCTGCAGCTCGACCACGCACTGCAGCCATCGGCCGACCCGCGTACGCCACGCGAGGTGGCCCTCAGGCCGACCGGATACCCGACGCCCTCCGGCGCGCTCCTGCCGCTGCAGAACATCTCCACCAGCGTGTACGAGGACCTGCGCCGCTGTCCCTATCGCTTCTTCGCGCTGCGCCAGCTGGGCCTGCGTAGCGCCGACGAACTCGATGCCGAGGTCGACAAGCGCGACTTCGGCAACTGGCTGCATGCCGTGCTCGGCCATTTCCACGAGGCACTGGCCGAAGCCCCGACACAGGATGCGCAGGAGCGCATCGCCCTCATCGAGGAGGCGGCCCGTCGCTCTACGCAGGAGCTCGGGCTTTCCGATGCCGAATTCCTGCCCTTTGCCGCCGCATGGCCCGCCGTGCGCGACGGCTACCTGGCCTGGCTCACGGGGCATGAGGCGGCCGGCGCCGTCTTCGCCGAATCCGAGCCCTGGAAGGAGCAGGCGCTGGGCGACCTGCGCCTGATCGGCCGGCTCGACCGCATCGACCGCATGCCCGACGGCCAGGCCTTCGTGATCGACTACAAGACCGAGTCCGCCACCGTCAGCAAGGAGCGCGTGAAGGACCCCACCGAAGATACCCAGCTGGCCTTCTACGCCGCGCTGGTGGCCGACGACACGCTGCGCGCGGCCTACGTGAACGTGGGCGAGAAGGCCGCCGGCACGCAGACCGTCGAGCAGCCTGCCGTGGTCGAGGCGCGCGATGCGCTGGTGGCCGGCATCATCGAGGACTTCAGGCGCATCGGGCAGGGCGCGGCACTGCCGCCGCTGGGCGAGGGCGCCGTCTGCGACTACTGCGCTGCGCGCGGCCTGTGCCGCAAGGACTTCTGGGACGAGGCCGCACCGCCGCCGGGCGTCGAAGCCACCGGAGGCGACGCGCAATGAACGGCGCAGCCTACGAACACAACGGCCGGCACGTCACGCGCGAGGCCTTCTACACGGTCGCCTGCGATCCGCGCCGATCGGTGGCGGTGGAGGCATGCGCCGGCGCGGGCAAGACCTGGATGCTGGTTTCGCGCATCCTGCGCGCGCTGCTCGAGGAGGGCGATGCCGCCTGCGAGCCGCACGAGATCCTGGCCATCACCTTCACGAAGAAGGCCGCGGGCGAGATGCGCGAGCGCCTCGACCAGTGGCTGGAAGATTTCGCCGAACGCCCGCAGGAAGAGCTGGTCGCCCAGCTGGTGATGCGCGGCATGGCGCCGGCGGCCGCATCGGCTGCGGTGCCGCGCCTCAAGGGCCTCTACCGGCGCCTGCTCGAAGGCGGCCGGCCGGTGCAGTTCCGCACCTTCCACGCCTGGTTCGCGGGCCTTCTGCGCAATGCGCCGCTCGCGGTGCTGCGCGAGCTGGGCCTGCCGTCGAACTACGAGCTGCTCGAAGACGATGCCGAGGCACGCAGCCGCACGTGGCGTCCCTTCTTCGAGGCCGTGACCGCCGACAGGCAGGCGCTGGCCGACTATTACGCCGTCGTCGCCACGCACGGCCGCTCGCAGACGGCCAAGGCGCTGGGCGAGGCATTGTCGAAGCGCGTCGAGTTCTCGCTGGCCGATGCGGAGAGCGCCGTACAGCACTTCAGCGCGATGTACCCGGCGCTCGAAGGATTGGACGAACCGACCGAGGCCCTGCGCGGCGAACAGGTCCGCCGCCGCTGGCTCGACCGCGCCGCGGCGCTGGGCCGCGAGAGCAACAAGACGCCGCAGAAGGCCGCCGAAGCCATCATCGACGTGTTCGGCACTGGCGAGCCGGCCGGCGATGCGCTGGTGGCCGCCCTTGCCCATCTGCGCAAGAACTTCTTCGTGGCGACGGAAGACCGCCTCAACAAGAACCTGCAGAAATTCCCCGCCGCGCAGGAGGCCGAGGCCGAGCTGCAGGTGCTGTGCGCCGCGCAGGCCCAGCACGCCGCCTGGCTCTACCAGCAGCGCATGACGCGCCTCACGCGCCTGCTGATCGCCGCCTTCGCCGACGTGAAGCGAGCCCACGGCTGGGTCGACATGAACGACGTCGAGCAGGCGGCCCAGCTGCTGCTGGGCCAGTCGGCCCTCTCGGGCTGGGTGCAGGAGCGGCTCGACGCGCGCATCGCGCACCTGCTGATCGACGAGTTCCAGGACACCAACCCGCTGCAGTGGCAGGCGCTCTACGGCTGGCTCAGCGCCTACACCGGCGCGCAGGGCCGCGCGCCGCGGGTGTTCATCGTGGGCGACCCGAAGCAGAGCATCTACCGCTTCCGCCGCGCCGAGCCGCAGGTGTTCATCGCCGCGAAGAAGTTCGTGCGCGAGGGGCTCGACGGCGAGCTGCTGAACTGCGACCACACGCACCGCAACGCGCAGTCGGTGGTCGGGCTGGTCAATGCGGCAATGCTGGCGGCGCAGGAGGCCGGCGAATTCGACGGGTATCGCGCCCACACCACCGAGCGCCGCGACGACGGCGAGCTGCTGCGGCTGCCGGCCATCGACCGCGACGCGGTCGGCGGCGACGCATCCGAAGCCGCTCCCGCCGACGACGGCATGCTGCGCTGGCGCGACAGCCTCATCACGCCGCGCGTGCTGCCCGAGGAGCAGCTGCTGCAGAAGGAATGCGAGCAGGCCGCCCGATGGGTGGTGCAGCGCATCGCCGACGGCACGCAGCCTAGCCGCATCATGGTGCTGGCGCGCAGGCGCAGCCGGCTCTCGGCCATGCAGGAGGCGCTGCGCCAGCGCCACATTCCCGTGCAGCAGCCCGAGAAGAACGATCTGTACGACGCGCCCGAGGTGCAGGACGTGGTCGCGCTGATCGACGCGCTGGTGTCGCCCGCGCATGATCTTTCGCTGGCCAGGGCGCTCAAGTCGCCGGTGTTCGGCATTGGCGACGATGCCCTGGTGCAGCTCGCGCTGCGCCAGCGCGAGCGTGGCCCCGTGAGCTGGTTCTCGCTGATCCAGAAGGACGAGAGCCTGCCGCCGGTGCTCGTCGAGGCGGGCATCCAGCTCAAGCGGTGGCAGCGCTGGCTGATGACACTGCCCCCCCACGACGCGCTCGACGCGATCTTCCACGATGGCGACCTGCTCGCGAAGTTCGGCGCCGCCGTGCCGGCCGCGATGCGGCAGGGCGCGCTGGCCAACCTGCGCGGCGTGCTGTCGGCCTCGCTGGACATCGATGGCGCACGTTTCGCAACGCCCTATGCGCTGGTGCGTGCGTTGCGCGCAGGCGGCGTGCGGGCGCCGACCGTGACCGCGCCCGAGGCCGTGCAGTTGCTGACCGTGCACGGCGCCAAGGGGCTGGAGGCCGACACCGTGCTCATGCTCGACTGCGACGCTCCGCCGCCGCGCGCCCAGACCATGGGCGTGCTGGTCGAGTGGAAGGGCAGCGACAGCGCACCGACGCGCTTCATCTTTCTCGCGAGCGAGAAGACGCCGCCGGCGTGCGCCGTCACGCTGCTCGAGGAAGAGCAGCGCGCGCGCCATCGCGAGGAGCTCAACGGCCTCTACGTCGCCGTCACGCGGGCGCGCGAGCGGCTGGTGCTCTCGTCGGTGAAGCCGGCACGCGCCAACGAAGGCAGCTGGTGGTCGCGCCTGCAGCCGCTGTGCGAGCCCACCGAGGCCGACGAGCCGCTGGTCGCGCTGCCGACCGAAACCGGGTCGGGCAGCTTTGCAATGAAGCGCATGCCGCAGGCGCCGGAGCCCGCCGAGCAGCCGTCCGCGAAAAAGGCTGTCACCACCACGGTCGACGCGCGCGCCGCCGCCTTCGGGCAGGCCATGCACCGGCTGCTCGAATGGGCCGTGCCGGGCGAGCCACTGGCGGCCGCCCATGTACGAGCCGCCGCCCGCGAATTCCTGCTCGATGCGCAGCAGGCGCGCGGCGCCGCGGCGCTCGCCCACCGCATCCGCGCGGGCGAGGGTGCCTGGGTGTGGGACGATCGCAAGGTCGACTGGCATGGCAATGAGGTCACGCTGGTGCACGAAGGCGAGACCCTGCGCATCGACCGGCTGGTGCGCGAGCGCGGCAGCGGCGTGTGGTGGGTGCTCGACTACAAATCCGCGGCACGCCCCGAAAAGGACGCCGCGCTGATCGCACAGATGCAGCGCTATCGCGCGGCAGTGCAACATGCCTATCCCGGTGCCACCGTGCGTGTCGCGTTCCTCACCGGGCAGGGCGAACTGGTGAATCTCGAATGACTGTTTCCCCGACCGTCGCCGTCATCGGCGGCGGACCCGCCGGCTTGATGGCGGCTGAAATACTGAGCGCGTCCGGCGCGCAAGTGCACGTCTACGACGCGATGCCCTCGGTGGGCCGCAAGTTTTTGCTGGCCGGCCGTGGTGGACTGAACCTCACTCACTCCGAGCCTTTCGACGCGTTCGTGAGCCGATTCGGCGAGCGCCGTGCGCAACTGGAGCCGATGCTCGCGCAGTTCGGGCCGCAGCAGGTGCGTGAATGGGCGAGCGGCCTGGGCATCGAGACTTTCGTAGGCACTTCGGGGCGCGTGTTTCCGACCGACATGAAGGCCGCGCCGCTGCTGCGTGCGTGGCTGCATCGGCTGCGCGCGGCTGGCGTGCAGTTCCACATGCGGCATCGCTGGGTGGGAGAGGGGGCTTTCGATCCGGCGTCGCTGCGATTCACCACACCGGCCGGCGAAGTCATTGCCAGCGCCGATGCCGTTGTGCTGGCGCTGGGTGGAGCGAGCTGGGCGCGGCTCGGGTCTGACGGTGCATGGGTGCCATGGTTGCAGGCGAAGGGCGTGGATGTGGCTCCGCTCGAGCCGGCCAACTGCGGCTTCGACGGCTCGGGCTGGAGCGAGCATTTCTCCAGCCGCTTCGCAGGCCAGCCATTCAAGTCGGTCGCGATCTCGTTCACCGACAGCCACGGCCGGCAGTTCGCGCGCAAGGGCGAATTCGTCGCGACTGCCACCGGCATCGAGGGCAGCCTGATCTATGCGGCCTCGGCCCTGCTGCGCGACGAGATCGCCGAAAAAGGGAGCGCCACGCTGCTGCTCGACCTGTTGCCCGATCGCGGTGCCGAGCAGGTGCTGGCTGCCGTCAAGCATCCGCGCGGTGCGCGTTCGCTCAGCAGCCACCTCAAGAGCAGGCTCGGTCTGGAGGGCATCAAGGCCGGCGTGCTGCACGAAGCCCTGAGCCGCGAGGCGATGCACGACCTGCAGCAGCTTGCGGCGACCATCAAGGCAGTGCCGTTGAAGCTCGTGGCGGCGCGGCCGATCGACGAGGCCATCAGCACGGCAGGTGGCGTGCGCTTCGACGCGCTGGATGCCCAGCTCATGTCGAAGGCGCTGCCGGGCGTGTTCGCGGCTGGGGAAATGCTCGATTGGGAAGCGCCTACCGGTGGCTATCTGCTGACGGCATCGATGGCCAGCGGCGCGATGGCGGCGCGCGGCGCGATCCAGCGGCTCGGCCTTTGAGGGCCTGGCATCGCTGAAACTTTTTCGCTGGAGATTTGCTTGTGCGGGCTCCGTTTCATTTCGCAGGGAATGAAACGAAACCGCTGAAGAGGTTGACGAGCCTTACCCCTGGCACTGACTACGCAGTTAGGGCTGCTTGGTTCCCCACCTGACCCGGTTGGCCACTTCACCATGCAGGGAGGCCCGTCAGGGCTTATTGTAACCCCCCCAGGCTGCGCGCACTTCGTGTCGCTTCGCCAACCCCCTGCTGGGGGCGACACCGGAGGACCGGCAAAGCCGGTTCCTCGGTGTCCTACGAAAGCCCCGCCCCAGTATCGGGATGGGTGCTCCGCGCCTTTTAGAATGCCCGCAATGTCTTATCTCGTGCTCGCCCGCAAGTTCCGTCCGAAAACCTTCGGTGAGATGGTCGGCCAGGGGCATGTGGTTCAGGCGCTCGAGAACGCGCTGACGACGCAGCGCCTGCACCACGCCTATCTCTTCACCGGCACCCGGGGTGTCGGCAAGACCACGGTTTCGCGGATTCTGGCGAAGTCGCTGAACTGCCAGGGGCCGGACGGGCAGGGCGGCATCACGGCCACGCCGTGTGGCGTCTGCCAGGCCTGCCGCGACATCGATGCGGGCCGCTTCGTGGACTACACCGAGCTCGACGCGGCCTCCAACCGCGGCGTGGACGAGGTGCAGTCGCTGCTCGAACAGGCGGTCTACAAGCCAGTGCAGGGGCGCTTCAAGGTCTTCATGATCGACGAAGTGCACATGCTCACGAACACCGCGTTCAACGCGATGCTCAAGACGCTCGAGGAGCCGCCCGAGTACCTCAAGTTCGTGCTGGCGACCACCGATCCGCAGAAGGTGCCGGTGACGGTGCTTTCGCGCTGCCTGCAGTTCAACCTGCGGCCGATGGCGCCCGAGACGGTGCTCGAGCACCTCACCGCCGTGCTGCAGACTGAAAGCGTGCCGGCCGAGCCGCAGGCGCTGCGCCTGCTGGCGCGCGCGGCGCGCGGCTCGATGCGAGATGCGCTCTCGCTCACCGACCAGGCGATCGCGTTCGGCAACGGCGAGCTGGTGGAGGCCGGCGTGCGCCAGATGCTCGGCAGCGTCGATCGCGGCCATGTGTTCCGCCTGATCGAGGCGCTGGCTCAGGGCGACGGCAAGACGGTGGTCGAAACTTCCGAGGCATTGCGCGTCGACGGCATGTCCGCCGCCTCCACGCTGGAAGAAATGACGGCCGTGCTGCAGGCCATGGCGGTGCTGCAGGCCGTGCCCTCGCGCGCTGAAGCGGCCGACGCCGCCACCGACCCCGACGCGGCCGACACTGCGCGCCTCGCTGCGCTGATGCCCGCAGACGAAACCCAGCTGCTCTACAGCCTGTGCCTGCACGGGCGTGGCGAGCTGGGGCTGGCTCCCGACGAGTACGCCGCGCTGACCATGGTGCTGCTGCGGCTGCTGGCCTTCAAGCCTTCCAGCGCGGCCGCTTCGACGGCTACCCCGGAAAAAAAAACTCTGAATGAAGCCGAGGCCGCGGCGACGCAGGCTCCGGTGCGTGCGGTTCCGCCTGCTCAGGCTCCCGCCCCAGTGGCTCGCCCGCCAGTCGAAGCGCCCGCGGCGGCCGTGCAGGCCCCGGTCCCGGCACCTGCGGTCCAGGCCGCCACCCCGGTTCCCGCAGGCCACCGCCTCGCAGTGGTCGACGAGCCCCGGCAGGCCGAGCCTCGCTCCGGCGGCGCCAACGGCGATGCTCCCGCCAAGGTCGTCGGCGTGCCTATCCGAGTGCAGCCGCCTCCGAGCGCCCGCGACACCCCGCGCCCCGACGAACCGCGCAGCGCTTTCACGCCGATTCCGACCAGCGAGGACGGCGACTTCTGGTACGCCACTGTTACCCAGCTGGTCGCTGCCGAGGCCATCACCGCGCTGGCGCGCGAGCTCGCCCTGCAGTCGCAGCTTGTCGGCCGCGACACCGACCAGTGGCTGCTGCGCATCGAGCGCGAAACGCTCAACCAGCCGTCCGCCCGCGAGAAGCTCACCGCGGCGCTGAACGGCGCCGGCCACAACGTCAAGCTCGCCATCGAGGTCGGCGGCGTGATCGACAGCCCCGCGCGCCGCAACAAGCAGGCGGCCGACGAGCGCCAGCGCCTGGCCGAGGAAGCCATCATGAGCGACCCCGAAGTCCAGGCGCTGATGCGCGATTTCGACGCGAAGATCGTCCCCGGCACGCTCAAGCCGGCCTGAGTTCGCGTCTCCCGTATCCTTCACCCACTTTCCAACCCGACAGATCAGGACCAACGATGTTCAACAAAGGACAACTGGCCGGCCTCATGAAGCAGGCGCAGGCAATGCAGGACAACCTCAAGAAGGCCCAGGAAGAACTGGCCACCATCGAGGTCGAAGGCGAATCCGGCGCAGGCCTCGTCAAGGTCGTCATGACCTGCAAGCACGACGTCAAGCGCATCACCATCGACCCCAGCCTGCTGGCGGACGACAAGGACATGCTCGAAGACCTCGTGGCCGCCGCCTTCAACGCCGCCGTGCGCAAGGCGGAGGAAACCAGCGAGCAGAAGATGGGCAAGCTCACGGCCGGCATGCCCGGTCTTCCCCCCGGCATGAAGCTGCCGTTCTGAGCCGGCGGCCCGGATAGATGGCAGACGCCAGTTCGCTCGACGCCTTGGTCGAAGCGCTGCGCCGCCTGCCCGGTGTCGGCGTCAAGTCGGCCTCGCGCATGGCGTTCCACCTGCTGCAGCACGACCGCGAGGGAGCGCAACTGCTCGCGCGCGCCCTGCAGCAGGCAGCGGGACAGGTGCGGCATTGCGAGCGCTGCAACACCTTCACGGAAGCGCCGATCTGCAGTGTCTGCCTCGACACGCGGCGCGACCCGACCAAGCTCTGCGTGGTCGAGACGCCGGCCGACCAGGCCGCGCTGGAACGCACCGGCGCCTTCCGCGGCTATTACTTCGTGCTGATGGGCAAGCTCAGTCCGCTCGATGGCGTAGGTCCGAAGGACATCGGGCTGCAGAAACTCTTCGACCGCGCGCGCGACGGCACGGTGAGCGAAGTCATCCTCGCCACCAACTTCACGGCCGAAGGCGAGGCCACCGCGCATGTGATCGGTGAAGGGCTGAAGCAGCGCGGCCTGAAGGTGACGCGCCTCGCGCGCGGCGTGCCGGCCGGCAGCGAGCTCGAGTACGTCGATCTCGGCACCATCGCGCACGCGCTGGTGGATCGCAGGTAGGGCAACCGCACATGACTTTCTCGCTGCTCACGGTCGCCTACTGGTGCGTGCTCGTTGCTTGCGTGTTGCCGTATGCCGCGGCATGGATCGCCAAGGCCGGCAGCTTTGCACCGCGCGACAACCAGCATCCGCGCGAATGGGCCGCGAAGCAGAGCGGCTGGCGCGCTCGCGCCAACAGCGCGCAGGCCAACAGCTTCGAGGGCCTGCCATTCTTCATCGGCGCGGTGATCATCGCGCACCAGCTCGGCGCGGCGCAGGCGCGCCTCGACATGCTCGCGATGGCCTACGTGGTGCTGCGCGTGATCTATCTCGCGCTCTACATCAGGGGCATCGGAAGCCTGCGCAGCGCTGTCTGGGCGCTCGCGTTTCTGGTCAATATCGCGATACTTTTTCTGGCTCGCTGAAGCCTCGGCGAAGGCTTCTCTGCGAGGCCTTCATGCTTACGTGGAAACCCGCACGGGATGACCCCGATGCAGTTGCCTGTTGCGGCCCCTAAGCTCGATTCAGTTTCTTACGAATCACAGAGCCCAGAAGCAACAGTTCAGGCAACAGCTTCAGGCAACAGTTCCAGGCCAGTTTTCATGCTTCATCGCCGTACCCTCATTTCTGCTTCCGCCATCGCCGCCGCAACCATCGCGTTGCCGCGTGTCTTTGCGCAGCAGGCCAAACTGGAGAAGACGAAGATCTCCATCGCGGTGGGTGGCAAGGCGGCGTTCTACTACCTGCCGCTCACCATCTCCGAGCAGCTCGGCTACTTCAAGGCCGAAGGACTCGACGTGGAGATTTCCGATTTCGCCGGCGGCGCGCGCGCGCTGCAGGCAGTGGTGGGCGGATCGGCCGACGTGTGCTCGGGCGCCTACGAGCACACCATCAACCTGCAGGCCAAGAACCAGTTCTTCCAGGCCTTCGTGCTGCAGGGGCGCGCACCACAGATCGCGGTGGGCGTGTCGACCAAGAACATGGCCGGCTACACCGGCATCCAGGATCTCAAGGGGAAGAAGATCGGCGTCTCGGCACCGGGCTCGTCGACCAACATGGTGGCCAACCTCGTTCTGTCGCGCGGCGGGCTCAAGGCCAGCGACGTGAGCTACATCGGCGTGGGCGTGGCGGCCGGCGCGCTCACCGCGCTGCGCTCGGGCCAGATCGACGCCATCAGCAACACCGACCCAGTGATGACGATGCTGGAGCAGAAGGGCGACGTGAAGATCATCAGCGACACGCGCACGCTCAAGGGCACGCAGCAGGTGTTCGGCGGCACGATGCCGGCGGCCTGCCTCTATGCGTCGTCCGACTTCGTCCAGAAGAATCCCAACACCTGCCAGGCGCTGGCGAACGCGATCGTGCATGGGCTCAAGTGGCTGCAGACGGCTGGGCCGGGCGACATCATCAAGACGGTGCCCGAGACCTACCTGCTCGGCGACCGCGCGCTGTACCTGGCTTCTTTCGACAAGGTGCGCGAGTCGATCGCCACCGATGGCCTCGTGCCCACCGACGGCCCCAAGACCGCGCTGAACGCGATCGCGAGCTTCGACACCACCGTGAAGGCCGACAAGATCGACCTCGCCAGGACCTACACCAACGATTTTGCAAGGCGCGCCAAGGACAGGTTCAAAGCCTGACCGCCGCATGTCCCGCGACCCGGCTCAGGCCGGGTTTTTTCTGCCATGTCCGAACACGCACTCGAACTCCTCTCCATCAGCTGCACCTTTCTGTCGAAGGACGATCCTGGCCAGCGCTACACGGCGGTAGCCGACACCACGCTGCGCGTGAAGGCCGGGGAGTTCGTCTCGGTGGTCGGTCCCACGGGCTGCGGCAAGTCGACGCTGCTGAACGTGGGCGCCGGGCTGCTGCAGCCTTCCTCGGGCACGGTGAAGGTCTTCGGCCAGACGCTCTCGGGCATCAACGCGCGCGCGGGCTACATGTTCCAGACCGAAGCGCTGATGCCGTGGCGCAGCGCCATCGACAACGTGATGGTGGGCCTGCAATACCGCGGCGTGCCCGAGGCGCAGGCGCGCGAGCAGGCCGGGGCATGGCTCTCGCGCGTGGGCCTCTCGGGCTTCGGCGACCGATATCCGCACCAGCTCTCCGGCGGCATGCGCAAGCGCGTGGCGCTGGCGCAGACGCTGGTGCTCGACCCCGACATCATCCTCATGGACGAGCCCTTCAGCGCGCTCGACATCCAGACGCGCCAACTCATGGAGAACGAGGTGCTCGAGCTCTGGAGCGCGAAGAAGAAGGCGGTGCTCTTCATCACACACGACCTCGACGAGGCCATCGCGATGAGCGATCGCGTGGTGGTGCTGTCGGCCGGCCCGGCTACACATCCCATCGGCGAATTCGCCATCGATCTTCCGCGTCCGCGCGACGTGGCCGAGGTGCGAACGCAGCCGCGCTTCGTCGAGCTGCACACCCAGATCTGGGAGGTGTTGCGCGACGAGGTGCTCAAGGGCTATGCGCAGCAGCTCAGGAAGGCCGCGTGATGGCACGGCCCGGTCTGAACGAACGCAATGCGCGCTTCTGGCAACTGGCGTTGCTGGCGCTGATCCTGGTGGCGTGGCATGTCGCCTCGCGCAATCAGCAGATCGCCTTCTTCCTCGGCGAGCCTATCCAGGTTGCGGGGCGCATCTGGAGCTGGTTCCTGCCGTTCGAGGTTCCGGCCAACGCACTCTTTCCCGAAGGACTGAAGGGCAACGCCGACATCTACCAGCACCTGGGCACCACGCTGCTGGAGACGGTGCTGGCCTTCGGCATCGGCACCGTGCTCGGGCTGGCCTGCGGGCTGTGGCTGGCGCTCGCGCCCACGGCGAGCCTGATTCTCGATCCGTACATCAAGGCCGCCAACTCGATGCCGCGCGTGATCCTCGCGCCCATCTTCGCGCTGTGGTTCGGGCTGGGCATCTGGAGCAAGGTGGCGCTGGCGGTGACGCTGGTGTTCTTCATCGTGTTCTTCAACGTCTACCAGGGCGTGCGCGAGGTGAGCCCCGTGGTGCTGGCCAACGCGAAGATGCTGGGCGCCAACCAGCGGCAACTGCTGCGCACCGTGTACCTGCCGAGCGCGACCAGCTGGGTGTTCTCCAGCCTGCACACCTCGGTGGGGCTGGCCTTCGTGGGCGCGGTGGTGGGCGAATACCTGGGCTCGGCGCGCGGCGTGGGCTACCTGATCCTGCAGGCCGAGGGCACCTTCGACGTCAACACCGTGTTCGCCGGCATCGTGGTGCTCACGGCCTTCGCGCTGGCGCTGGACGGGATCGTCGGGGTCATCGAAAGGCGCCTGATGAAGTGGCAGCCGAAGACGGGCGAGACCGAGAAGCTCTAGTTCGGCCCCGTGCGATGATCGCGCGCGGCAGCCTCAGGGCGCCGCAACGATTCATGGGGGTAAACGAACAATGAGCCACGACAACAACCACAAGCGGGCCACGACCCTGCGCTCGCGCAGCGAGGCGGCACGGGTCTCCAACGAAGAGCTGTTCTTCGACCTGGTCTACGCCTTCTCCGTCACGCAGCTTTCCCACTACCTGCTCGACCACCTCACGCTGATGGGGGCGCTGCAGACGCTGGTCATGTGGTTCGCCGTGTGGCTGGGCTGGCAGTACACGGCCTGGACCACCAACTGGTTCAACCCTGGCACGCTGCGCATCCGCGGTGTGCTCTTCGCGATCATGCTGCTGGCGATGGTGATGGCCTCGGCGCTGCCAGGCGCCTTCTCCGAGCGCGGGCTGGTGTTCGCGCTGTGCTTCGTGGGCATCCAGGCGGGGCGCACCTTCTGCATGCTGATCGCCATCGGCCCGAACGATCCGCTCACGCCCAACTTCCGCCGCCTGCTGGCCTGGAACTGCGTGGCCGGCGTGTTCTGGATCGCCGGCGGCTTCGCCGAAGGGCAGGCGCGCCTTGCGTTGTGGTTCGGCGGAGTGCTGTGCGAGTACATCGCGCCGATGATCGGCCTGCGCTTTCCGGGCCTGGGCCGTTCGCTGACCAGCGACTGGACCATCGACGGCGGCCACCTCGCCGAGCGCTGCCAGCTCTTCGTGATCGTCGCGCTGGGCGAGTCGGTGCTGGCCACCGGCATCGCCTTCGGGCACCACGTCGAATGGCATGGCGTCGACCTGTTCGCGCTGCTCGTGGGCTTCGCGGGCAGCCTGGCGATGTGGTGGATGTACTTCGACACCAGCGCCAGGGAAGCCACGCACGTCATCGAGCATGCGCAGGACCCGGGCGCCATCGGCGCGAAGTTCCACTACACGCACGTGATCCTGGTGGCCGGCATCATCGTGTGCGCCGTGGCGGACGAGCTGACGATCGGCGAGGGCTCGCACCACGCCGAGCTCAAGTACCTGGGCGCGCTGATCGGCGGCCCGGCGATCTACCTGTTCGGCAATGCGCTCTTCAAGCGCGTGGTGCGCGGCTTCCTGCCGCAGTCGCATCTCTTCGGGCTGGGCTTCCTGGCGGTGCTCGCGGTGTTCGCCTCGCACCTGACGGTGCTGCTGGTGGGAACGCTCACCACCGCCATCATGATCGGGGTCGCCGCGATGGAGGCTATCGTGCGACGCAGGGCACAGCAGGCCGCAAAGGCCCACTGAGCCTCCGTCAGCCTGCTTCTCAGCGCTTCTTCTTGGAGGGCGTGCCGCCGCGCTTCTCGCGCACGACCTGCTGCTTGCTGCTCGCAGGCACCTTGACCACGCTGCCGGCGCCACGCGGGGCTGCAGACTTGGAAGGCGCGCCGCCGCGGCGGGCCGGGGCAGGCGCTGCTGCATGCGAGGTTGCGCGGATGCCGGTGCCGGCGCGGGCAGCCACCGTGGCGCGAACGGGCAGGTACACCACCACGCTGTAGCCGCGCTTGAACGCGTGGTTCGGCTTCACGTCGTTCCACTCGGCCACGCTGGCGGGCTTGAGGTTGTAGCGGCGCGCGATGCTCGCGACGTTGTCGGCGCGTCCAGCCTTCACCGTCGTGCGGCGCGTGACGATCTCGGGCTGGAAGCTCAGGTGGCCGCCATCGGCCACCACCGCCGCCACGTCTTCCTTCACGCGGGCGCCGCGCGGCACGATCAACGTCGAGCCGGCCTTGATGAGCATCCGCGGCGGGATGTTGTTGATGGAGCGCAGGTCGTTCTCGCTCATGCCCGAGCGCTGGGCGGCGTCGGCCACCGTCATGGTGTTGGGCACGACCCAGGCGGTCCAGCTGGCGTACTGGCCTTGCGAGTAGGCGTCGAAGTTGCGCTGGAACACGGCGGCGTTGTCCCAGGGCAGCAGGATCTGCGGCGTGCCGGCGGCGATCAGCACCGGCTTGTGGGCTGCGGGGTTCAACGCGCGGAAGTCTTCGAGCCGCACGTCGGCCAGCTTGGCGGCGAGCTCGACGTCGAGGTCGCGCGTGAGCGTGACGGTCTGGAAGTAGGGGTGGTTGGCGATCAGCGGCAGCTCGGTGTTGAAGGCCTGCGGATTCGCCACGATGTTCTTCACCGCCTGCAGCTTGGGCACGTACATGCGCGTCTCGGCGGGCATGGTGAGGTCGCTGTAGGTGGTGGGCAGGCCCAGGCGCTGGTTCTTGGCGATGGCGCGGCTCACGCTGCCTTCACCCCAGTTGTAGGCGGCCAGCGCGAGCTGCCAGTCGCCGAACATGCCGTAGAGCTTCTGCAGGTAGTCGAGCGCTGCGCGGGTGGAGGCCACCACGTCGCGGCGGTCGTCGCGGAAGATGTTCTGCTTCAGGTCGAAGTCGTTGCCGGTGGCCGGCATGAACTGCCACATGCCCGCGGCGCGGGCGCTGGAGATGGCCTGCGGGTTGAATGCGCTCTCGATGTAGGGCAGCAGCGCCAGCTCGGTCGGCATGTTGCGGCGCTCAAGCTCCTCGACGATGTGGAAGATGTACTTGTTCGAGCGCTCCGTCATGCGCTGGATGTAGTCCGGCCTGCTGGCGTACCACTGCTCGCGGTCGCGCACGAGGTCGTTGTCGAGGTCCGGCATCTTGAAGCCGCGGCGGATGCGGTCCCACATGTCGACTGGCGGTGCGAGCGTGACGACGCTCTGCGAATGGGCCTGGCCGCTGGTCAGCGGGGAGAGCGCGTCGCGCGGATAGACGGGGGCCGCGCTGCCGGCGACCTTGGAGCCGGTGCCGCCGGCACGCGCCGACGAGGAGGGGGAAGAGGAGGAGGAAGAGGTGCTGTTGTCGTTCGTGTTCGCGCAGCCGGCGAGCACCAGTGAACCTGCAAGGCAGGTGGCAGCGATCAGTTTCATCGGAAGTCGTTTTTCCATTGGCGCAGTGCCGCGAACACGTCGGCCTCGGCTGCATCGGCAGCCAGCTCGGCGTGGGCACGCACCGCTCTAAGGACAGTGGCTTCGCGGCTGCGAAGAAAGGGGTTGACCTGGCGTTCGACCGCCAGTTGCGACGGCAGCGTGGGCTGCCCCTTCGCGCGCAGGCTCTCGCAGCGCGCGTTGTAGTGAGTCAGCTCGGCGTTGGCCGGTTCCACCGCCTGCGCGAAACGCAGGTTAGAAAGTGTGTACTCGTGGGCGCAGCACACGCGCGTGTCGCCGGGCAAGGCGGCGAGCGCGTCGAGCGAGGCCAGCATCTGCGAGGGCGTGCCCTCGAAGAGGCGCCCGCAGCCGCCGGAGAAGAGCGTGTCGCCGCAGAAGAGCAGCGGCGCGTCTTCGCGCGAGGCCTGCCCGGCGGGCAGGAAGTAGGCGATGTGCCCGGCTGTATGGCCCGGCACGTCGATGACCTCGAAGCGCAGCCCGAGGGCCTCGGCAATGTCGCCTTGCGCCAGCGGCGCGAAGGGCTCGGGAATGCGCTCGCGCGCGGGGCCCCATACCTTTGCCCCGGTGGCTGCATGCAATGCGGCCACGCCGCCCGTGTGATCGGGATGGTGGTGCGTGACTAGAATCGCGGCCAGCCGCAGCTTGTCGCGCGCCAGCGCGTCGAACACCGGTTGGGCATCGCCCGGATCCACCACGATGGCGTGGGACCCGTCGTGCAGCATCCAGATGTAGTTGTCGGCGAAAGCGGGCAGCGGAACAAGGGTCATGAGCGGTCAAATTATAGGTTTGCAGGATTGGTTCGCGACCCCCCCGGGGCGGTACCTGCTGGCTTGGGAGCAGGCCCAGTTCGATCAGGCGGTGGCCGATGTATTCGGCTATCACGCGCTCCAGCTGGGCGCCGCCGAGGTCGATGGCCTGCGCGCCAACCGCATGCCGCACCGCTGGCTGGCTCTCGACGACCCGGCCCGCGGCGGCAAGGCGACGCTGCTCACGGACTTCGCTGCGTTGCCTTTCGCGGCCAACAGCCTCGACCTGGTGGTGCTGCCGCACGCGCTCGAGCTGAGCCCCGACCCGCACGCCACGCTGCGCGAGGTCGAGCGGGTGCTGGTGCCCGAGGGCCGCGTGGTCATCTGCGGGCTCAACCCGACCAGCCTCTGGGGCATGCGGCAGCGCCGCGCACATGTCTACCGCAGGCTGGGCATCGGCGATCTCTACCTGCCCGAGGGCGGCGAGTTCATCGGCTACTGGCGCATGCGCGACTGGCTGCGCCTGCTGAGCTTCGAGGTGGAGTCGGGCCGCTTCGGCATCTACCGGCCGGCGGTGCGCAGCGAGGCGTGGCTGGAGCGCCTGCGCTGGATGGACTCCGTCGGCGAGCGCTGGTGGCCGATCTTCGGCGCGGCCTACTTCCTGGTCGCGGTGAAGCGGGTGCGCGGCATGCGCCTGCTGAGCGCCGACTGGCGCCGCGCCGGTGCCCGCGCCACGGCGCCGGTGCCCATCGCCGGCAAGGTGCATCGCGACGGGCCCGGCAAGAATTGGAAGAAATGAAGATCGATTGGAATCGAATGAAGAAGAAGGAAACGTCAGCTTGAACGAAGTCGTGATCTATACCGATGGCGCATGCAAGGGTAATCCCGGGCCCGGCGGCTGGGGCGCGTGGCTCAAGTCCGGCACCAGCGAGAAGGACCTGTTCGGCGGCGAACTCAACACCACCAACAACCGCATGGAGCTGACCGCCGTCATCGAAGGCCTGGCCGCGCTCAAGCGGCCCTGCAAGGTGCTGCTCTACCTCGACAGCCAGTACGTGCGCAAGGGCATCACCGAATGGATCCGCGGCTGGAAGGCCAAGGGCTGGGTCACCGCGAGCAAGGAGCCGGTGAAGAACGTCGAGCTCTGGAAGCGGCTCGACGCGCTGGTGAACGAAGGCGGCCACCAGATCGAGTGGCGCTGGGTCAAGGGCCACTCGGGCGATCCGGGCAACGAGCGCGCGGACATGCTGGCCAACAAGGGCGTGGACAAGGCGCTGGGCCGGATCTGACGCCGGGCCCGTTCTCCGGCGGCTAGATCACGCCGTCGAACATCATCACGTCGACTTCCTCGCCGGGCGCTACGCTGCCTTGGTCGTGGCGCAGCACCACGAGCCCGTTGGCCTCCAGCATCGAACTCAGCACGCCCGAACCCTGGTTGGCCGCCACGCACACCTCCGGCAGCGCGCCGGGCACGGCCTTCACGAAACCGCGTTGATATTCGGTGCGGCCCGGCTTCTTTCGGATCGGGCCCGTGCTGCGCGCGCGCAGCAGCGGCGGCGGCGCGGCTGCCGCTTCGTGGCAGCCCATCATGCGCAGCAGCGCAGGCCGCACGAAGGCCAGGAAGGTCACCATCGTTGCCACCGGATTGCCCGGCAGGCCGAACAGCACGGCCGGCGGCTTCGATGCACTTTCCTCCGCGGGAATGAGCCCCACCGCCAGCGGCCGGCCCGGCCGCATCGCCACGCGCCAGAAGGCCATGTCGCCCAGCTGCTGCATCACGGCGCGCGTGTGGTCGGCCGCGCCCGCGCTCACGCCGCCGCTGGTGACGATGGCGTCGGCCTCGCGCGCTGCGCGCCGCAGCGTGGCGGCGAGCGTGGCCGGGTCGTCGCGCACGAGGCCGAGGTCGAGCACCTCGCAGCCCAGCCGCGTGAGCAGGCCGATCACGGTGTAGCGGTTGCTGTCGTACACGGCGCCCTCGCGCGGCGCGTCGCCCAGGCTCAGGATTTCGTCGCCGGTCGAGAAGCAGGCCACCCGCAGCCGCCGCAGCGCGGGTACGCCCGGCAGGCCCAGGCTCGCGACCATGCCCAGCGCGGCGGGCGAAAGGCGCTCGCCCTTGCGCAGCGCGGGCTGGCCCTTCATGAGGTCTTCTCCGGCGAACCGGCGGTTGTCGCCGCGGCGCAGCACCCGGGCGGGGAAGCAGACGCGGTCGCCATCGACCTTGCAGAACTCCTGCGGAATGACGGTGTCGAGGCCCACCGGCATCATCGCGCCGGTCATGATGCGCACCGCATCGCCGGGCCCCAGCGCGCCGCGCCATGCGGCTCCGGCGAGCGCCGTGCCCACCACGCGCAGCGTGATGGATGCGTCGCTGGGCGCCTTGTCGGGCAGCACGGCGCCGTCGAAGGCGTAGCCGTCCATGGCGGAGTTGTCGTGCGGGGGCACGCTGACGGGCGAGACGATGTCCTCGGCCAGCACGCGGCCGAGCGCTTCAGAGAGCGAGACGCTCTCGCGCCCGGTGACGACGGCCGTGGCCGTCAGCTGGGAAAGAAAGGCGTGGACGGCCTCGACGCTCAGGTCGGCGTCGTCATGGCCCGCGAGGGCGGAAGCGAGTTCTGCGATGCGGCTCATCTCATCGGTTTTCGAGGACGTGCAGTTCGGCCAGGGTGTTGGCGTTGAAGAACGCATCGGGCGCGTCGCCGGGCCGGTCGAAGGGCACTTGCACGGTGCGGTGCTGCGCGATCCAGGCGTGGACCTTGCGGCCGCCGGCGGCGGTGTAGCGAAGCAGGCTTTCGCGAAGGCTGGCGCGCAGCAGGCAGAAGACGGGCTGGGGGCGCAGTTCCACCGTGCCGCCGCCATCGGCGGGCTCGGGCGCCACCACCATGGCGATGTCGGCCTGGCTGGCCGCCGCCGCTTCGGCGAGGCGGGCGGCGAGGTCCGGCGGGAAGAGGGGCGTGTCGCAGGGCACCGTCAGCAGCCAGGGCGTGGCGCAGTGCTCCAGCCCGGCCAGGAAGCCCGCCAACGGGCCAGGGTAGTCCGCGAGGCTGTCGGGCCACACCGGCGCGCCGAAGGCTTCGTACTCGGCGAAATTGCGGTTGGCATTGACCATGAGCGTGCCGACCTGCGGCGCCAGCCGGCGCATCGCATGCAGCGCCAGCGGCTCGCCGTTGAAAGGCTGCAGGCCCTTGTCGACACCGCCCATGCGCGAGCCGCGGCCGCCGGCCAGCAGCAGACCCGTGATGTTGGCGGACGCGATGCTGGCGTGCGCGGGCATGGCGGGCGCCTGCCTCATCCGCCGATGTAGCTCATCTCGACGCGGCGCGGGCCCTTGGAGCCGGCGTCGCCGTTGCCGCTGTCGCCATCGGGGCCGCGCAGGGCGCGCAGCTCGGAGTAGCGGTCGGCTCGGCCCTGCCAGATGTGGCCGATGGCCGAAGCGATGTCTTCGTCGCTGGCGTTGCCGCGCAGCAGCGGGCGCAGGTCGTGGCCGGCGCTCGCGAAGAGGCACAGGTACAGCTTGCCTTCGGTGGAGAGACGCGCGCGGCTGCAGTCGTGACAGAAGGCCTGGGTGACGCTGCTGATGACGCCGATCTCGCCGCCGCCGTCGGCATAGGCCCAGCGCTTGGCGGTCTCGCCGGGCGTGGTGGCGCCCAGCGGTACGAGCGGGAATTCGGAATGGATGCGCGTGACGACGTCGGCCGACGGCAGTACCTCGTCCATGCGCCAGCCATTGGTGGCGCCAACGTCCATGTACTCGATGAAGCGCAGCACCACCTTGCCGGCGTGATGGGTACGGAAGTAGCGCGCCATCGGCAGGATCTCCTGCTCGTTGGTGCCGCGCTTGACCACCATGTTGACCTTGACGGGGCCCAGGCCCGCGGCCAGCGCCGCGTCGATGCCCGCGAGCACGTCGGCCACCGGGAAGTCGACATCGTTCATCTGGCGGAACACCGCGTCGTCGAGGCTGTCCAGGCTCACGGTCACGCGCTGCAGGCCGGCGGCGCGCAGGCCGGCGGCCTTGCGCGCGAGCAGAGAGCCGTTGGTGGTGAGCGTCAGCGCCAGCGGCTCGCCCGCGGACGTGCGGATCTCGGCGAGCTGCTCCACCAGGCCCTCGATGTTCTTTCGCAGCAGCGGCTCGCCGCCGGTCAGCCGGATCTTGCGCGTGCCGTGCGCGGCAAAGAGGCGGGCCAGCCGGGTGATTTCCTCGAAGCTCAGCAGGGCGCTATGCGGCAGGTACTTGTAGTCCTTGTCGAACACGTCCTTGGGCATGCAGTAGCTGCAGCGGAAGTTGCAGCGGTCGGTCACGCTGATGCGCAGGTCGGTCAGGGGCCGGCCCAGCCGGTCGAGCAGCATGCCGGTGGCGGGCACGGCGACCTCCGGCACGGCCACCGCGGGGCGTGCTCGGCCGATGCTGGAGATCGGAATGACGGTGCTGCTGCTGTTCTTCATGGCTTCACGGGGCGGGTCCTGATTTTGCGCCAGGCCCCAAGGGCCTGCGGAACACAGGCTACTTGATCACGGCCGCATAAATCATGTCCCGGGTCAATGTTCTGTAATGTGTCCTGAATTTCGGCGACTGCAGCATCAGCACCACGAACATCTCGTTCTTCGGGTCGACCCACATGTAGGTGCCGCCCGCGCCGCCCCAGTTGTATTCACCGCCCGCCGAGGGGTAGGGCGCCTCGCCGTCGTTGCGGCGCACCGCGAAGCCCAGGCCGAAGCCGTAACCCGGGCCCGGCAGGTAGAGCGGGCCGGGCACGATGCCGGCGCCCGCGTTGGAGTGGTCGGCGGTCATCAGGGCGATGGTGCGCGGGCCGAGATAGCGCCTGCCGTCGAGCGAGCCGCCATTGATCAGCATCTGCAGGAAGCGGGCGTAGTCGTTCGCGGTCGACACCAGCCCGCCGCCGCCCGATTCGTACTTGCGCACGATACGCGGATCGTTGAATTCGGCGCCCACGCCGAAGCTGCGGTCGTTGGGCAGCGGCTCGGCGATGCGTGACTGGCGGGCCGGCTCGGGCACGTAATAGGTGGTGTCCTTCATGCCCAGCGGATCGAATAGCCGGGCCTTCTCGAACTGGTAGAGAGACTGGCCCGAGACCACCTCGATCACCCGGCCGAGGATGTCGGTCGACTGGCTGTAGTCCCAGGTCGTGCCCGGCTGGTAGGCCAGCGGCAGCTTCGCCAGGCGCTGGGAGAACTCGGCCAGCGTGGGGTCGCCGGCGCCCAGGTTGGCGGCGTTGTAGGCCTGCTTCACGAGGCCAGGGCCGAAGAAACCGTAGGTCAGGCCTGAGGTGTGGCGCATCAGGTCGTGCACGGTGATGGGGCGGCGCGCGGGCACGGTCTCGAGCACCGGCTTGCCGTCGGCGCCGGGCTTCTCGACACCCACCGTCATGTTCGCGAATTCGGGCAGGTAGGTTGAGATCGGGTCGTCGAGCTTCAGGCGGCCGTCCTCCACCAGCATCATCGCGGCCACCGTGGTGATGGGCTTGCTCATCGAATAGATGCGGAAGATGCCGTCGCGCGGCATCGGCGTGCCGGCGGCGCTGTCGAGCTTGCCGACCGGCTCGAACCACGCCACCTTGCCCTGGCGGGCCACCAGCAGCACAGCGCCCGGGATCTTGCCGGCCGCCACGTCGGCCTTGAGGACGTTGCCGAGCATCTGCAGGCGCTCGGTCGAGAGGCCGACCTGCTCGGGCGTGGCCGTGGGCAGTTGCTGCGCCGCCGCAAGCAGGGGAAGGGCCAGGCCCAGGCCGAGCACTGCGGCGCGCAGCTTGCGCTTCAGGAATTTCATGGTGTCGTCTCCGTCTTGTTGTGGTGGATGAAAAAACGAAAACCGTGCGCGGCGGTCCCGGAGCCGCCCGTGCCTGACCAGCCCGGCGCTATCCGCGGCAGAGCTTCAGGTTCGTGCGCGTGGCGCGGACCACGGGCAGGTAGATGTCGGCGTCGGCCGGTGGGTAGTTTTCCTTGATGCCGTCGTCGGTGCGGGCGGCGTCCTCGGCCAGCGGCTGCAGCGTCTTGAGGCAGGCGGCGCGGTCGTCGAGCTTGTACTGCGTGAGCGCGAGGTCGTTGCGCAGCCAGGCCTTGGTGATCCAGTCGAGTGTCCTGTCGCAGTCCGAGAGAACGGGCGCGAGGGTGGTCTGCGCGGCGGCGTAGTCCTTGGCGTCGTACTGCCGCTTGAAGGTTTTGCGCGTGCTGCTCACGGCCTTGTCGGTGCAGGAGGGGGCAGGGCGGATGTAGGTGCCTTCGAAGACGGCGCGCATGCCGCAGTAGCTGCGGCACTCGTCCGAGCCATTGGTGGTGACCTGCAGCTTGTCGGCATTGGCCGCGAAGTTCACCACGCATCCCGTGTCGTCGAGCTTGGCCTTGCCGCGCGCGATGGTGCCGTCGAGCGCGCAGGTGTGGGCGTTGGCGCCGATGGTGGTGATGTCGAAGTGGCCGTTGGGCTTGATGCGCAGCGAGCCGCTGCCGCCCTCGTAGATGTAGTCGCCGGCGGGCGGCGTGGCGCCGTTCTGCGCGGCGGCGAGGCCGCAGCCAAGGAGCAATGCGAGGGGAAGAAGGATGGATCGTGCGAGCTTCATCGTTGGAGATCTCCCGGAAAACATGCCGTAGGGCAGTGTATCGATCGTTGCCGAAAGCTTCCCGGATTGGCGGGTTTGCGTCATTCGAGGTCTCTATGTCTTGACATGGACAATGAGAATTCCTATCATTTGAGTGCCCGAGTACGCACACGTCGACAACGCAAAGGGCTCTTTCAACCAAGGAGCTTCCCGACCGTGCCGTACACCCTGCCAGCCTTGTCCTATGCCTTCGACGCGCTCGAACCCCACATCGACGCGCTGACGATGGAAATCCACCACGGCAAGCACCACCAGACCTATGTGAACAACCTCAACGCGGCGTTAAAAGACACGCCGCACGAGGGAACGCCGGTCGAAGAGCTCATCGCCGGTGTCGAGCAATTGCCCGAAGCGCTGCGCGCGCCGGTGCGCAACAACGGCGGCGGGCACGCCAACCACACCCTGTTCTGGACCGTGATGGCGCCCGTCGGCCAGGGCGGCGGTGGGGTACCCACCGGAGCGCTTGCCAAGGCCATCGACGCCGACCTGGGCGGCTTCGATGCCTTCAAGGACGCATTCACCAAGGCCGCCCTCACGCGCTTCGGCAGCGGCTGGGCATGGCTCTGCGTCGGTGTCGGCGGCAAGCTCGCGGTGGAAAGCAGCGGCAACCAGGACAGCCCGCTGATGCGCGGCATCGGTTCGGGCAACACGCCGATCCTCGGGCTCGACGTGTGGGAGCACGCCTACTACCTCAAGTACCAGAACCGCCGCCCCGAGTACATCGCGGCCTTCTACAACGTCGTGAACTGGGCCGAAGTGGCCCGGCGCCACGCTGCCGCCACCGGCGGTTGAGGAGCAACCCATGAACGAGCCGCGACAGGGCGCCATCGCGCAAGGCAGGCAGTCGAGGCCCGCCAGACCGATGCGCGAACGGATCGGCTTCGCCATCGTCGCGGCCGGCGTGCTGATCGGCGCCTTGCAGTTCTGGCAGTTCGTGCGATCCGGCCCGCTGGTGTGGAACGCCTTGCTCGGCGGCTCGGTCGCGGCGCTGGCGACCGCGCTCGGCACGCTGCCGGTGCTGTTCTCGCAGAAGCTGCCCGAGCGGCTGCAGGACACCCTCTTCGGTTTCGGCGCCGGCGTGATGCTGGCGGCCAGCGCCTTCTCGCTGATCATCCCGGGCCTGGAGGCCGCGAAGAACGCGGGCACCTTCGGCGGCGGAAGCTGGGCGGCGGGCGGGGTGATCGGCTGCGCCATCCTGCTGGGCGGCATCGCGCTGATGCTGATGGACCGCGTGCTGCCGCACGAGCATTTCATCAAGGGCCGCGAAGGCAATGCCGCCAAGCAGCTGCGCCGCACCTGGCTCTTCGTCTTCGCGATCGCGCTGCACAACGTGCCCGAGGGCCTGGCCATCGGCGTGGGATACGCGGCCAACAACGGGCTGCGCGCCGATGCGCTGGCCACCGGTATCGCGATCCAGGACGTGCCCGAGGGGCTGGTCGTCGCGGTGGCGTTGCTGGCCGCGGGCTACAGCCGTGGGTTCGCCGTGCTGATCGGCATGCTCTCCGGGATGGTCGAGCCGCTGGGTGCCGTGCTGGGCGCGGCCGTGGTCGGCCAGTCGGCGATGCTTCTGCCCTGGGGGCTGGGCTTCGCGGCGGGCGCGATGCTCTTCGTGATCAGCCACGAGATCATTCCCGAGTCGCACCGCAAGGGGCACGAAGCCTTCGCCACCAGCGGGCTGATGATCGGGTTCGTGCTCATGATGCTGCTCGACACAGCGCTAGGCTGACGCACCCGCCCGCGCGGCGCGCCAACCAAGGCCCTCAGCCGTGCTTGACGGCGACGGTCTTCAGGGTGGTGAATCCGTACAGCGCCTCGAAGCCCTTCTCGCGGCCATAGCCCGACGACTTCACGCCGCCAAAGGGCAGTTCGACGCCGCCGCCGGCGCCGTAGTTGTTGATGAACACCTGGCCGCTCTTCACACGCTTGGCCATGCGGAACTGGCGCGCGCCGTCGGCCGTCCATACGCCGGCGACCAGGCCGAAATGCGTTGCGTTGGCCAGTGCGACAGCCTCGTCCTCGTCGGCGAACTGCATCGCCGCCAGCACCGGGCCGAACACTTCTTCCTGTGCGAGACGGTGGTTCACCGGCACGTCGCGCAGCAGGGTGGGGGCCTGGTAGAAGCCGGTTTCGGGCGCTTCCTCGACCACGATGCCCTGCGACACCATCGGGATGCCGGCGTGCTGCGCGTCGCTCAGGAAGTCCCACACGCGCTGCTGCTGCGTCTGGCGGATCAGCGGGCCCACGTCGAGGTCCATGGCCGCTGGGCCGACGCGCAGCGCCTCGAAGGCGTGGCCCAGGCGCTCCAGTAGCGGCTCGTAGATGTCGCGCTGGATCAGCACCCGCGAGCCCGCCGAGCAGGTCTGGCCGGCGTTCTGCACGATGGCGTTGATCACCACCGGAATGGCCGCGTCCAGATCGGCGTCCGCGAAGATGATCTGCGGGCTCTTGCCGCCCAGCTCCAGCGTGACCGGGCAATGCCGCTCGGCCGCCACCTGCTGGATCAGCGTGCCGATCTTCGGGCTGCCGGTGAAGCTGATGTGGTCGATGCCCGCGTGCCGTGCGAGCGCGTCGCCCACCTCGTGGCCGTAGCCCGTCACGATGTTGAGCGCGCCGGCCGGAAAGCCGACCTCGGCCGCCAGCTGCGCCACGCGGATCAGCGAGAGGCAGGCGTCTTCCGCCGGCTTCACCACGCACACATTGCCCGCCGCCAGTGCGCCGCCCACGCTGCGCCCGAAGATCTGCATCGGGTAGTTCCAGGGAATGATGTGGCCCGTTACGCCGTGCGGCTCGCGCCAGGTGAAGACGCTGTAGCCGTCCTGGTAGGGAATGGTCTCGCCGTGCAGCTTGTCGCAGGCGCCGGCATAGAACTCGAAGTAGCGCACCAGCGCCACCGCGTCGGCGCGTGCCTGCTTGACGGGCTTGCCGCAGTCGCGCTGCTCGATCAGCGCGAGCTCGTCGACGTGCTCGGCGATCTTCTGCGAGAGCTTGAAGAGCAGGCGGCCGCGGTCGGCGGCGCTGACCTTGTGCCAAACGCCATCGAAGCAGTCGCGCGCGGCGCGCACGGCGGAGTCGATGTCGGCGGCATTGCTGCGCTGGATTTCGTCGAAGGGCTGGCCGTCGGAGGGGTCGATGACCGGCAGGGTGCGGCCGGAGGAGGACGGGACGTCCGCGTTGGCGATGTAGTTGAGCTGCATGGGGCTGGATTTTGCGCGGAAGCAGCTATGCCTTAATCAAAGGCGCTGGCCGAACTCCCAAGCCGGCTCGCGAGAGCATTCCACGGAAATGCATTCTTTTGTGTTAACTCTGGAGAGGCGGCGAAAGAGAAACTAGAAAGTTGTGCCAAAAATTCATGCCGCAAAAATGCCGCAGCCGCGATAGAGGCGATACAACCGGATACGATACCCTAGGTCAAACATTTGACCTCTCAAGGCTTTAACAAGAACCGGATTGCTGACCAGCCACATCAGGAGCAGAGGATGAAGTGGCAAGTGTTGGCTCCGCTGAAAGGGAACACTGTGGCAATAATCAATGGTACCGCCGGTAACGACACCTTGGTCGGTACGGATACGAGCGACATCATTCATGGGGGCGCCGGAAACGATCTCATCGACGGCGGTGCAGGCAACGACGTCCTTTATAGCGATGAAGGCAACGATGTCATCTGGGGTGGGCCTGGCAATGACATGATTTACGGGAACAACACCGGCGTCGTCATTGCGAGCTACAGCCTGGATCCCAAGGGCGTCACTGTCAACCTGCGCACAGGCATCGCAACTGACGGTTGGGGCGATCAGGACATGCTGTCGCAGATTTATGCCGTTGCAGGCTCGAACTTCAACGATACGCTTACAGCCGCCGGCGCAACTAGTTCAGTGTTGTTGTCCGGCCTGGGAGGGGACGACAAGATCACCGGGGGCTGGGGTAACGACCTGTTGATGGGTGATGACGGAAACGACACTATTGACGGCGGAGATGGTATATCGGGTTTCGCCAACTTCATTCATGGCAGCGTCTATCGTCTCTATCAAGCTGCTTTTGCGCGCGAACCCGATGTTGGCGGTTTGCAAGGGTGGGTTAATTCCATCAAAGGAGGCGCGAATCTTAAAACGGTCGCTGCAGCTTTCGCGCAGTCATCGGAATTCCAGAACACCTACGCAGGACTTGACAATACCCAATTTGTCACGCGTATGTATCAAAATGTGCTCGGACGTGCTCCGGATGCCGGCGGGCTCGCTTCTTGGCTTCGTTCACTCAATGCGGGAGCCTCACGTTCAGAAGTTCTGCTTGGGTTCTCCGAGTCCGGCGAATTCAAGAGCAATACCTCCCTTGACGTTGACGCATTCATGACATCGCGTTTCAGTGCAGAACATCAAGGCGAGGTGTATCGCCTCTACAAGGCCATTCTGAATCGGGAGCCCGACAGTGGTGGCTTTGTAGGATGGGTAAACCTTTTGGACACCGAAGCGACCAACATCCAGACAGTGGCTGATGGGTTCATGAAGTCCTCGGAGTTTCAGAAGGTCTACGGCTCGTTGGACAACACTCAGTTTGCGACTCTGCTCTACAGGAACGTGTTGGGTCGAGAGCCCGATCAAGGCGGCCTTGCGGGTTGGGTTGATGCTCTGAATCGGGGGGCGAACCGTGCCGACGTTGTGATCGGTTTCTCGCGGTCTAACGAGTTCATCACGAACACCGCGCCCGATCACGCCAGTTACATGGCCAACAGGTTCGGAAGTTGGAGTGACGAACTGCAAGGTGGCACTGGAAACAATATCCTGATCGGAGGGCGCGGTGCGGACAAATTCAGCTTTGATTTTAATAAGCCTGGCAATGATCAGATTTACGGTCTTGAGAATGTCGATATTCTGCGTTTCTCCGGATTTGGCTACGGCAGTGCGGCGGACGTCTTGAACCATATGACTCAGAATGGTCAAAACGTAGTCTTTTCAGATGGTAGCCAGAGCATCACGTTCCATCACACGACGCTCGCACAGCTTTCGCAGACAACCATCCAGTTGACTGCATGACGGGTATAGCGCAGTTCTTGCATTAGTAACCCCGAAGGACTGCGCTTGAGTTGGGAACAGAGTTGGAACGGTCTTGCAGCAAGACGTATACGGAAAAGAACGAAAGAGTCGATTGCGGGTTTCGGAGGAGCCTCTCGGTCTGAATTCGACAACTCGCGCTGAGTTGGAGTCCTTCCCTGCGCGTCAAGGCCTTTCTGCCTTGCAGCCAGTGATTGCGTTCTTTTCACTTGAGATGAGCGTTCAGGCACTCGGTCAAGCCATGGGGTGGCGGCCGGATACCCCTATCAGGATCGAGGACCTGCAAGGAGCAGCAGATCGCTTGGGTTTGCGATCGAAAAAGCAGGAGGTCGATATACATCGGCCTCGTAGGTGGCGACTACGACGATCCCCGCGCGGAGGGGATGCTTTGGCGATCCCTAGTTTGATCGTCAGTCCTGACGGCCATGTCGTCACGGTTGTGGCGCGCCGCCAAAATTCTCCTGCATCGCCGACTCCGCAAGCAGAGTCCAATGAGCTTGCATCGGCGCAAGCCATTCAGGAACTGCTTTTGTGGATGCCTGAAACCTCGACCTTCAAGTGGTTCTCGGCTGAAGCGTTAGTGCAGATGCATGGCAGCAACGGGGTGCTTTCGACACTCCGTTTTCATCAGCCTTTACATCTCGCGCAGGTTGACGGCAGTCCGCAAAGGCGTTTCGGACTGGGCTGGTTTGTCCCCATTCTTTGGCGTTATCGCAAACCACTTGGACAAGTGCTCCTCGGTGCATTCCTGCTGCAGTTGGTTGCGTTGGCCACGCCGCTATTCAGCCAAGTAATCATCGACAAGGTGCTTATGCACAAGAGCCTTGCCACACTGCATGTGCTAGGCATCGGGATGGCAGGGCTGATCGTATTCGAGGCAGTCATCAACACGCTGCGTGGCTACATGTTGGCGCATACGTCGGCGCGCCTTGATGCGGGGTTGTCGAGCAATCTCTTTCGTCATCTGATGAGTCTGCCCATCCACTACTTCGAACAGCGAAGGGCTGGAGACACCCTTGCAAGAACGCGCGAATTGGAGAATATTCGCGGATTCTTTACGGGTGGGGCTCTGACGACGCTAGTCGACGGCCTGTTCATTTTCATCTTCATCGCGGTGATGCTGCTGTACAGCATCAAGCTCACCGTCGTGACGCTCGTGGGTCTCCCCATCCTGGCTCTCGTTACCCTGGTAGCTCAGCCGATCTTTGCGCGGGCGTTGCAGGCCAAGTTCGATCGCAATGCCGAGGCTGGGAGCTTCATGGTGGAAAGCATTCATGGCATTCAGACGCTGAAGAGCTTGGCGTTGGCCCCAATGTGGCAGCGAAAGTGGGAACTGCTTGCCGCCCGGCAAGTGGCCGCGGGATTCGATGTCAGCAAACTGGGAAATGCTGCGCAAAGCATCTCGCAGGCGGTCCAGCGCATGCTGACGCTCGCTGTGCTTTGGGTGGGCACGAGCCTTGTGATGGATGGCGGGCTCACTGTTGGAGGCCTTATCGCTTTTCAAATGCTTGCGGCGCAAGTGCTGCAGCCCGTGTCGCGCCTCGTGGGGCTTTGGCAGAATTTTCAGCAAGTGAAGCTCTCGGTCGACCGCATGGGTGATCTCATGAATGCCCAATCCGAGCCCGTCAATTCAACCGCCCAGGCAATGCCACTGCTCAAGGGGCGCGTGGAACTGCAAATGGTCTGCTTTCGCTACCAGATTGATGCGCCCCTCGTCCTGCGTGACCTAAGCATGATTCTCGAACCAGGGGATGTGGTGGGCATCGTGGGGCGCTCAGGGTGCGGAAAATCGACGCTTACTAAGCTCATCCAGCGGCTTTATGGGGCGGAAGCCGGGCGCATACTGATCGATGGGCATGACATCGCACATGCTGATCCACAGCAGCTTCGCCGTCAGATTGGTGTGGTTCTGCAGGACAGCTTTCTGTTCAGCGGGACTATTGCCGAGAACATTGCGGTTGCTCACCCGGGGTTGGCTTTCGATCGCATTGTTTTTGCGGCTCAACAAGCCGGGGCACACGAGTTCATCAGTGCATTGCCGCAGGGCTATCAGACGTCAGTCGGCGAACGCGGCGCTCTTTTGTCTGGAGGGCAGCGCCAACGCATTGCCATTGCGCGCGCGTTGACCGGCGACCCCAGAATCCTGATTTTCGACGAGGCCACCAGCGCACTGGATGTCGAAAGCGAGCAGGCTATCCAGGCCAACATGGTGCAGATCTGCAAAGGTCGCACGGTGATCATGATTGCCCATCGTCTTTCAACCCTGCGCCACTGCAGCCGAATCGTCGTATTGGATGAGGGCCGGGTGATCGAGCAAGGACCACTGCAGGATCTGATCGCGCAGCAAGGGGAATTTTCGCGACTGTGGGCAATGCAGCAGCAGGAGCCGATGTCAATGGCACGGAAGAGCCCGCTTTCTGCACGATCAGGGCGGCATGGAAGTTCCGCAGAGGCTCCGCTGTGACCGCTCTGACTCCGAAGGAGAAAGCCTTCCATAGTCCGACAATCAGCATCGAAGAGACGCCTCCGGCTCCTTTTGCAACTGGCCTGATGTGGGCTTTGGCAGCGATGCTGGTGGGAGCCATCGTCTGGGCGTGCATCGGCGAAATCGAGATCGTCGCTACAGCGCCCGGTCGCCTCATCCCTGAT
Source organism: Variovorax sp. 350MFTsu5.1 (assembly GCF_048302515.1). NCBI lineage: Bacteria > Pseudomonadati > Pseudomonadota > Betaproteobacteria > Burkholderiales > Comamonadaceae > Variovorax > Variovorax sp. 350MFTsu5.1. The sequence goes on from NZ_CP157620.1 coordinate 3,047,094, forward strand.
GGCCGCGTGAAGGTGTTGCAGACGATCGAGCCGGCGCTCGTGCGCGCAATTCATGTTCGGGAGGGGCAGCGAGTGAAGGAGGGCGATCTTTTGATCGAGCTGGATCCCACTTTGTCTCAGGCGGACCTATCCAGCAGTCATCAGCGGCTGCAGCAGAATCGCCAGCAGATGGCGCGTCTCATGATGGAGATGAAAGGACTGCACCTGCCGATCCCTACTGCCGTCTTTGGCGAAACGGGCGGGGGGCGAACAGCAAGTCCTTTGACCTCCGACCAGTTGACGGTCATTCAAGCTCGAGAGGCTGCGTTCGAAGCGAAGCTGGCAGAAGCTAGGGCATCGGTCGACGAAAAGACGAAGGCTCTCAAGGCAGCGGAATCTACCCATACGAAGCTGCGACTCAACCATGGTCTTGCCATGAAGCGCTATCAACAAAGTCTCGCTCTGGTCAAGGACGGGTTCTTCAGCGAAGGTGAGCGGCTCAAACAGGAGCAAGAGGTCGTTGGTCTGGAGCACGATCTGGCAGCGCAGAGCCAGACGCTGGCGCAGCTCGCAGCCGGCCTTCAAGAGGCGCGTTTTCGCCAAGCATCTGTCGAACAGGAGCGCAAGGTACAGGTTCTTGCCGAAGTGGAGCAAGCCAGTCGGGAACACGCGAGTCTTCAGGCTGAGTTTGAGAAGGCTCAGCAACTCAATGGCTTGAAGACTTTGCGAGCACCGGTTTCCGGCGTGGTTCAAAGCATTGGAGTTTCAACGCTTGGAAGTGCGGTGGCTGCCAATCAACCGCTGCTGACGATCGTTCCCGAGGACACTCCATTGATTGCAGAGGTCCTGCTCAGCAACAACGACATCGGGTATGTGAGGCTGGGCCAGCCGGTGGAGGTGAAGCTCGATAGTTTTCCTTTCACGCAATATGGCGCAGTAGCGGGCACCGTCAAATGGATCAGCGCGGACGCCGAATTTCAGAACCCTCAGGCGCTCGATAAGCAGGTGAGCACCAGCCAGTCGGGCTCGAGCAATCGCAACTTCGATGGCGGCAATTCGGAGCAGCGGACGAACGGTCTTGCTTATCGCGTACAGATTGCACTGACTGACCCCGGAGCGAGCATCCGAGTTAAAGGGCACCCGCAAACTTTGCAGTCTGGCATGAGCTTGCAAGCCGATATCCAGACCGATAGGCGGCGACTGATCCAGTTGGTGTTGAATCCGCTCGAGAAGGGGTGGGATGACGGCGTGCGCGTTCGATAGCGCGAGAAGCCGCACCACCGATTGATCTCCAGCCAGTGGCGAACCGTTACTTGGTCCTCGGCAGCGCCTTCACCGCATTCAGCATCCGCTCCACATGCTTGTCCGGATTCAGGTTCTGGTAGTAATAGGCGACCTTGCCGTTCGGCGCGATCACGTACGACAGGCGGTTGGCGAAGTCGGGGCGGGTCTGCATCAGGGCGTCGAAGCCCTGGATCACGGTCTTTCCTTCGTCGGAGGCGACCGGGAAGCGGCTCTGGCATGACTTGACCGAAAACTTCGACAGGGTACCTATGTCGTCGGCCGAAACGCCGATGACGCTGGCGCCCAGCGCGGTGAACTGGTCGATGGCCTCGGCGAAGGCGTGGGCTTCGATGGAGCAGTCGCTGGAGTCGGCCGCAGGGAAGAAATACACCACCACCGGGCCCTTGGCCAGCGCTTCGGCCAGCGAGTAGCGGAAGGTCTTGCCGCCGAGGGCGGCGTTGGCTGTGAACTTGGGCACCGGGTCGCCGATGTCGAGGGCGGCCCAGGTGGTATTCGTAAGAGCCGCAAAAAAGGCGAGGCAGGCGATGCGGTGGGGGAGTGAACGGGCCATGATGTAACTCCGCAGCGGTGTGGATCGAATTCTAGGCCGGAGCCTTCCCGGAAAGGAGGCGAAAAGCGCCTTGAAACCGGTGCGGACCGGCCGGCGTACTGCAGGAACACAAGGACAGACAACCACAAGAACACGAACTCATGGAAAGACGATCATGAACGCCTGGCTCCCATCATTTCTGCGCATGGCGCTTGCGGGTGTCCTGATTGCGGCGCTGGGCGCCTGCGGCTCGCTGCCGCCCGCGCGCGAACGGCCCGCCGAATTCGCCGCGTCCGCCGATCCCTCGACCACGCTCGCCAGGATTGCTGCTGCTTCCACGCCCCCCGACGAGCATTCCGGCTTCCGGCTGATGCCGCTGGGCGTGTATTCGCTCGACGCGCGCATCCAGCTCGCCCAGCGGGCGCAGCGCTCGCTGGTGGTGCAGTACTACCAGCTCGAGAACGACCCGGTCGGCCGCCTGCTGCTGCGCACGCTGCGCGAGGCGGCGATGCGCGGCGTGAAGGTGCGGGTGCTGGTGGACGACCTGTACACCGTGAAGAGCCAGCAGCTGCTGCTGGCGCTGTCGGAGACGCCGAACGTGGACGTGCGCCTGTTCAACCCGTTCTGCTGCGGGCGCAACGGCTTCCTGTCGCGCTTCGCGGCCTCGCCGTGGGAGATTTCGCGGCTCAACCACCGCATGCACAACAAGCTCTTCATCGCCGACGGCGTGATGGCGGTGGTGGGCGGGCGCAATATCTCCGAGGAGTATTTCGTGCTGAACGAGGCGCAGAACTTCATCGACATGGACGCGCTGGTGGTCGGCAAGGTGGTGCCGCAGCTCGAGTCGATCTTCGACGCCTACTGGAACAGCGAGCAGGTCTGGCCCATCGCCGACATCGTGACGGGCGAGGGCGGCCGCAAGCCCACCGGCGCCGATTTCGACAGCTGGGTGGGCATGGCCGCGCCGCCGCCGAAGGTGGTGCTGCCACCGTCGGACATCCTTGGCTACGGCCCTATTTCCGAGGAGCTCGACGCCGGGCGCATGGGGCTGCTGTGGGGCGAGGCCCGCGCGGTCGCCGATCCGCCCACCAAGCCGAAGACGATGACCGCCGAGGAGGCCATCTCCACCAGCGTCACGATGCAGGTCTGGGGCCTGTTGATGGATGCCAGGACGGAGGTCGACCTGACCTCGCCCTACCTCGTACCGGGCGAGCGCGGCATGGAGGCATTCCAGGATCTGGCCCGGCGCAAGGTCAAGCTCACGCTGCTGACCAACTCGCTGGCCGCCAACGACGAGCCGCTGGTGCACACCGGCTACGCGCGCTACCGCGAGAAGCTGTTGAAAAGCGGCGCTGACCTGTACGAACTGAGCCCGCAGCGCACCACCGCGGGGGAGCGCTTCGGCATGTTCGGCAAGTCTCTCGGGCGGCTGCATGCGAAGACCGCCGCCATAGACAAGAGGCGCATCTTCATCGGCTCGATGAACCTCGACCCGCGCTCGGCCAGCCAGAACACCGAGATGGGCGTGGTGGTCGACAGCCCGCAACTGGCGCGCGAGATGCTGCGCGTGATCAACATCAGCAAGCTGCAGAACTCCTACCGGCTGCGGCTGGCCAAGGACACCGGCACGCTGGAGTGGCTCACCAATGACGGCGAGAAGGAGATGATCCTGACCACGGAGCCGGAGTCCGGCTTCTTCAAGCGCTTCTACAACATGCTCATCGCGCCGATCGTTCCCGAAATGCTGTTGTAGCCTCGGGGGATGGCGCAGACCTTCACCTCGTTGTCCGCCCCGCAGGTCATGCTGTGGGGCCTGCTTTTCTTCGGCGGCATCTATCTCTGCTTCGGCGCCGCCACCTGGCTGCTGACGAAGCGCGTGCTGCCGGCAATGGGCATCGGGCGGGTGCTCGATCCGCGGCCGCTGCAGCCGGGACAGCTGCGGCGCGAGCTGACGCAGTCGGGCGTGTCGGTGCTGATCTTCGGGCTGGGCATGGTGTTTCCGTGGGGGCTGCTGCAGCTGGGCTGGGCGAGGCTCGATCCCGATGCGGGGTGGCGGCAGATCGTGGCAGAAATCTTCGTGCTCGCGATCTGGAACGACGTGCATTTCTGGATCAACCACAGGCTGCTGCACACGCGCTGGCTGCGGCGCTTCCATGGGCCGCACCACCGCTCCTTCGTGACCACGCCCTGGTCGACCTACAGCTTCCATCCCGTCGAGGCGCTGATGCTGGGCAACGTGATCCTGCTGCCGATGGTGGTGCACGACTTCAGCTTCTGGTCGCTGGCGGCGGTGCCGGTGTTCAGCCTGTTCTTCAACTGCGTCGGGCATTCGAACTACGACTTCTTCACCGGCGTCTCGTACAGCCACTGGTTCGCGGCGAGCCGCCGGCACCACCTGCACCACGCGGTGCACAACGGCAACTACGGTTTCCAGTTCACCTTCATGGACCGGCTGTTCGGCACGCGCGTGGCGGCCGACGCGGCCGAACCGGTTCTGCAGGCTTTCCGCAAGAAGCATGGCGCGACCACGGCCTGAGGTGAGCCGCCGCGTGCCGAGTTTGCGTCACTGGCGCGACTGGCAGAGCCTCGCCTATCTCGCCGCCTTGCCCGCGCTGGCGGCGTGGCAGTGGGTCCGTGGCTTCGACATGGTGCTGTACGGGTTGATGCTTTTCCTGACGCTGGGCGTCGGCGTAATCCACCACAACCACGTGCACCTGCGCATGTGGCGCAGCCGGCGTATGAACCGGTTGACGGATTTCTGGATCACGCTGCTGCAGGGTCATCCGACCTTCGTGTTCTGGCCCGCGCATGTGGCCAACCATCACCGCCATCGCCATGGCCCGAAGGACGTGGCGCGCACCTACCGCTTCGGCGGCGACACCAATCACCTGTGGGGCTACCTGCTGCACCCGTTCCAGGCCGTCTGGGTGCTGATGCCGCTTTTCTTCGCATGGCTGGCCCGGCTGCGGCGCCACCGGCGTGGCGCCTGGCGCTACTGCATGGCGCAGTACGCGGTGTGGCTGGCGAGCTGGGCGGTGCTGCTGGCGATCGACTGGCGCAAGGCGCTGCTCTTCGTCATCGTGCCGCAGCTGCACGGCCTGCATTGGCTCTTGGCCACCAACTACCTGCAGCACGCGCACGCCGACGGCCGCAAACCCGTGCGGAGGGAGACGTCGGGGGCACCGCGCGATACCGCGGGTAGCCGCCTGAACTACGCACGCAATTTCGAAGGGCTGGTGAACCCCTTGCTGTTCAACATCGGCCTGCACACCGCACACCACGAGAACCCGCATGCCCACTGGTCCGAGCTCACCCGCCTGCATCGCACGCGCTACCGCGCGCAGGTGGACCCCGTGCTCAACGAGGGCGGGCTGGTGCCGTACATGGTGCGCGTTTTCGTGCTGGGGGCCGTGTGGCCGCGTTTTCGCAGCCGCCCGCTGATGCCCCGCGATCCATCAACTCTCTGAATCATGCCTGTCTCATTCCAACGCGTGTACCTCGAAAGCGCCGGCTATTTCATGCCGGGCGAGCCCGTTTCCAACGACCACATGGACGCGTACATCGCGCCGCTCAACCGCATGTCGGAGCGCATCAAGCGGCGCATCCTGGCGGAGAACGGCATCCTCACGCGGCACTACGCCATCGACGCCGAGGGCATGACCCGGCATACCAACGCGCAGATGGCGGCCGGCGCGATCCGCGACTGCCTGCAGCGCGGCGGCGCCGAGCTCTCGCGGGTGTCGCTGCTGGCCAGCGGCTCCTCGGGCGGCGATGCGCTGATGCCGGGCTTCGCCAACATGATCCAGGGCGAACTGGCGGCGCAACCGATGGAGACGCATTCGGTGCATGGCATCTGCGCCGCTGGCGTGTCGGCGATCCAGACGGCCGCGCAGGGCATCGAGCTCGGCGCGCACCGCTCGGCGATGGCCGTGGCCAGCGAAATGCCGTCGCGCCTCTTCAAGCGTTCGCGCTTCGCGGCGCGCGGCTACGAGACCGACTTCGACTCGCACTTCCTGCGCTGGATGCTGTCCGATGGAGCAGGAGCCCTGCTCCTGTCCGACAGCGCATCGGCCCTGGCCGGCTCGCCGGGCCTGCGGCTTAAGCTGAAGTGGGTGCACCAGCGCGCGTTCTCGGGCGACTACCCGGTCTGCATGCAGCTGGGGCTGACCGAGGATCGGGCGCGCGGCCATCTGGACTTCGGCTCCTGGGCCGAGGCCGAGGCGGCGGGTGCGCTGTCGCTGAGGCAGGACATCCGGCTGCTGCCGCACCTCTTCGACGTCGGCATCCACGAATACGCGGGGCTGGTGCGCGACGGCTGGGTCGATCCGAAGCGGGTCGATCACTTCCTGTGCCACTACTCGTCGGAGAAATTCATCCCGGTGGTCGAGGACCTGATGGCCAAGGCCGACCTGTCGATCCCGCGCGAGCGCTGGTGGAGCAACCTCGCATGGCGGGGCAACACGGGGGCGGCGTCGATCCTGGTGATGCTGGCCGAATTCCTGCACACCAAGGCGCTCAAGCCCGGCGAGCAGATCTTCTGCTACGTGCCGGAATCGGGGCGCTTCATGGCGGCGTACATGCTGTGGGAAGTAGAGGCCGTCGATGCGGCGCCCGCCGCGGTGGTGCCACGCGCCGCGGCCGTGCCGGATGACGACCTCCTGATCGCGCCCCCGCACGACCCCGCCGCCGCGCCCGAAGGGCTGGGCGCGCTGCTGACAGAGCTGGCCGCCATCTGGCACGACTACCGTTCGCGCGTGTGGCGCACGCCGCTCATCCGCCAGATCCGCGAGCGCCGCTTTGCCGTGCCCGACTACCTGAACTGGATGGAGCAATGGGTGCCGCAGGTGCGCGAGGGCAGCAAGTGGATGCGCGAAGGCGCCGCCTCTCTGAGCGAGCCCTACCAGGTACTGGCCTCGCTGATCGGCGTGCATGCGGGCGAGGAGCAGAACGACTTCAACATCCTCTTCAGCGACTACCGAAAGGCCGGCGGTACGGTCGAGAACATCGAGGAGCTGCGCCGCAACCCCGGCGGCGAGGCGCTCAACGCCTACCTGCACAGCCTGGCCGCCACGCGCGACCCGATCGGGCTGCTGGGCGCGATCTACATCATCGAGGGCACGGGCCAGCGCATCGTGCCGGCGCTGCTGCCGCTGCTCAAGGCGAGCCTGAAGCTGCCGCCGGATGCCTTCCGCTTCCTGGAGTACCACGGCCACAACGACGAGAACCACCTCAGCCGCTGGCTCACGGCGGTGGAGATGGTGATGGCGGTGGAAGGGCAGTCGCGCGCCGCCAGCCAGATCGTCGAGACGGCGCGCCACACGGCCGCGCTGTACCTGATGCAGTTCCAACACATCACGCAGCGGATGCCCCATGGATCGAACGCCTGAATTCCTGAAGCAAGCCCACGACGAGCGCGACCCCAGCCCCTGGCTGGCGCTGTACCTCGACCAGAGCACGCCGCTGCCCGACGATGTCAAGTCGGCCTGGCTGGCCGACTCGAGCTCGGGCTCGCGGCAGTACCTGCTGCCGTTCCTGCGGCCGATCGCGCGGCTGACGATCATCCTGATCCAGATCGCGAAGGTGTTCGTGCCGCGCAACTGGTCGCATTCGATCCTGCTGCACCGGCTGCTGGCCTGGGGGCTGAAGCGCTTCGTGTCGCCGGAAGCCAACTGGCTGATCCTGCGGCACTTTCACCTGGGCTCGCAGATCCTGGCCTTCATCGGGCGAAATTCGCCGGCGCCCGTGGCCACCAATCCGCTGGAGCCGGCCGACATCGACGCGCTGAAGGACGAGATGTTCCTGAAGCACGACCTGAACCTCTTCAACTTCGTGATCAGGCTGAACACAGCGCTGCGCGAGAGGGGGCTGGCGCTGTGCAAGGCGGAAAAGGTCGATTTCTCGATGATCAGGGAGCCGGGGCTGCGGCTGGAGGACATGCCGCAGGGCAGACTCAACTTTCTGGACCTGCAAAGCGCCATCGAGCTTTTCACGCCGCTGTACCAGCTGATGCTCACGGACAACGATTTCTGGCGCGCGGCCAATTCCCTGCAACTGGACGAGACCATCGGCATCTACGCGGCGACCATCCTGAACGCTCCGGAGCACCTGATCCTGGTCAACAACAAGCACCCGCTGGTGCCGCTGTCGACCCTGCGGGCGGGGCACCGGCTGGTGATCCACGGGCTGTCCACCGAAATGCTCCACAGCCTGCTTCAGCGGATGCAGGTGGCTCAGCAGAAGGCCGCAAAGGACGAAACTGCCGGCCAGCCGGAGACAACCCTGTACGAGCAGCCACTTGCATAGGCGTATGCTGCCCCCAGATGCCGATCATGAACACGACCGATAATCCGTCTTCCAAGGCCGATCTGGCGGTGACCCATGTTTTGGCGCAACTGCTGGAAAAGCTCGAGCACAGCCCTGTACCCGTGGGTGCAGAGCAGTACCGCTCCGTGGTCGAACACCTCGTGCACGAGTTCGAGGACATAGGGCAGGGCGCCGAACTCGGTCGCCTGCTCGATGCGTATCCGGCCGCGGCAGAGGTGTACGAGAACCTCAACTACCAGCACGCCGGGCTTTGCCGCTCGGCGTTGGACGCTTCCCTGGCGGCCGAAATCAGCGCCCGGGAAGCCATTGCACGCGCGATGCGCCGTGCAGAACCGAACAGCAAGGATCAAATGCATGGCGAAGGGTGAAGTGAAGACGGCAGTGGTGGCGGATGGCCTGCGCTACAAGTCGAAGGCGCCGGGGTCGCCATTTCGCGCCTCGGCCTCCTTCAGCGGGGCGACCATGTCGTGCTTCATGTGCGGCAAGCACCGCGTGCGCTCGCAACTGCGCACCCGTCAGGTGCTGGGCAAGTCGCAGACCGTCTGCGCGCCTTCCTGCAAAGCGCTCGACGAAGCCCTGGAGTAAGGGCGTCCTGCCTCTGGTGCAGGCTGGCTGCTACCACATCGGAGAGGCATTTTGGAGACATTTCCTCGTGCATAAGTCACGGATTGGCCTTCCACATTCCCGGTAATCGCTATACAGTTGGACACAAATGATGCATGTAATTGCATGTAATCAAAGGTTCTACTAGTAGCTGATTTCCAATGAATTGCTGCCACGCTGTCCACACCCAATGCGGGACATGGAATTCGACCTTTCCAGAAGGGTTCCGCCATGGCTAAGTCGCGTCACGTGATCATGCAGGTGGTCAAGCGCTCCTCCGGCAGCGCCACGCACCACGTCGAATTCCTGATGGACGACACCTTCGCCGAGCGCCTGCGCCAGCTACGCTCGCTGGTGCCCCCCCTGGGCAGCCTCAACAAGCAGCGCGACCTGGTCATTGACAAGGTGCGCGTGCGCCTGCCCAACGCCATCTGGCGCTCGGGCAACGAGATCGAGATGGACGGCGGCGTGGACGGCTCCTGCATCGTCATCGCCGCCGAAGGCTCGTTCAACTGCGGCGGCAAGGACCGCAAGACGCGCGAGAAGCTCGTGACGTACAACTTCTCGATCGCCCGCCTGGTCGAACTGCACGCCGAGCGGCCGGAAGGCGAGACCCTCTACATCCGCGACGGTGTGTTCGCCAACGACGAGCCAGCCGATTCCCCGGCCGGCCGCTGGGTCGCGTCGATGCACGAGCTGGAAGTGGTGATGCGCGTGCCGGATGCCCCGTCCGACTTCGACACCTTGCACGACCTGCAGATGCGCCCCGAGCACCAGCAGGCCGGCGGCAACACGACGACCCGCGCCACCTTCTTCTGAGCGATTGGGCGCGGTCCGGCGCCGTCAGCGCGCAGCCGCAGCCTCGGGTGCCGCGCCCACCGGCGTGTACTGCGCCCGGTTGTCCGCGAGCCAGCGCGTCGAAAGGCTGCTGTCCTGCTGCATCGGATGGAAATCCGGGCGCAGGTAGCTGCGCCAGCCGGCGAGATTGCCGCGCAGCAGGCCATCACGGCTCAGCAGGATGCGCGCGGCGCTTTTCCAGGTCGACCATTTCCACAGCTGCTTTTCCTGGCGCAGGTTGTCGATGGTCTGGCGCATCAGGTCGCCCAAAAACATCATCGTGACGCGGCGGAACCAGCGCGCGCGCCATTCGTCGGAGCCGCCCGCGGCCCTGTAGATGTCGAAGGCCACGCTCTTGTGTTCGAGTTCCTCGGCGCTGTGCCACAGCCACATGGTGCGCAGCCGGGGTTCGGCACCGTCGAGGACGGCGGGGTGCGCCAGCAGCCACTCGGCGAACATGGCCGTGAAATGCTCGGTGGCTGCCGTCACCGCCAGCGCGTGGCGCGGATCGGCGCCTTCCATCAGCTCCATGCGCTTGCTGGCGCGGGCGGTCCAGCGGTCGACCAGCCCCTGCTTCTCGAGATGGTTGTTGAACAGCGAATGGATGCGCCGATGCGTGGCTTCCTGCCCGATGAAGCCGCGCACCTCGGCCTTGTGCTGCTCCTGGACCTCGGGCGGCAGCGTGGCGACGGCATCGCGCACCGCGTCGATGAAGAACTGCTCGCCGAAGGGAAAGCTCATCGACAGGGCGTTGAAGAAGGCGGTCGAGAATGCGTCGCCACCGCACCAGTCGCGGGCGAAGGGCGGTTGCAGGTCGATCAGAAGGCGGCGTACGACAAGATCGGTCATGAGAACAAGCCTCGGAAAAAGCACTGATTGCGTGGAGCTGGAATGCTGGTACATCTGCGTACCGCATGCTGCCATGTTGCAATTGTGAGTTGGTACTGTCAAGTACCCGTGCGTAGGAAAATGTGTCGTCCATGAGCGAAACCATCGAAAAAGCAGCGCCCTCCAAGTCTGGCGACGGCCCCGGAAGCGAGCACTACGCGCGCCTGTTGCAGGGCATGGCCCATGCCGTGGCGGCCAAGGGCTATGCCGAGACCACCATCGCCGACATCGTGCGCGAGGCTGCGGTGTCGCGCCGCACTTTCTACGAGCACTTCAGCACCAAGACCGAATGCCTGATCGCGCTCTATGAAGCCGCCAGCCGGCTCGCGCTGCAGGCGGTGAGCGAGGCCTTCGATCCGGCGCAGCCCTGGCATGCGCAGGTCGAGCAGGCCATGACGGCGTATTTCGACTATCTCGCCCAGGACCCGGTGCTGCTGCGCACGCTCTTCGTCGAGATCCTCGGGCTCGGTCTTCCCGGTCTCGCGGTGCGCCGCAGGGTGAACGATGAAATCGCCAATTTCATCCAGGCCGCCATCAACAGCAGCGGCAACGGCGATGCGGAAGGCCCCGCCGTGCATCTCACGAACCAGATGGCGATGACGGTGGTGGGGGGCATCAACGAACTGGTGCTGCAGGCCATCGAGCAGAACCGCGCAGGCGACCTGCGCGAGCTGGTGGAGCCCGCCACGCGGCTGGTGCGCGCCGTGGCCGCAGAGAGCCGGCGCTAGGTCGGCTTCGCCGGCACCGTGGCCACGAGGCGGAGCACCAGCAGCCCCGCCAGCGTCAGCGACAGCAGCACGCCCAGATAGGGCAGCACGTCATGCAGCGGCGCGCCCATCTGGTTGAGCCGCAGCGAGGCCTGGATGCCCGCCGTGCTCGGAAAGAGCCAGCGCAGAGCCTGCAGCGGCTCCGGCAGAGCCTCCACGGGCCACGAGAACCCCGAGAGAAATGCCATCGGCAGCGCGGTGAACAGCAGCACTTGCAGGGCCCGCTCGCGATCGCGGAACCAGCAGCCCAGCAGCAACCCCACCGTGCAGATCGCCGGCACATAGAACGCCAGCAGCACCAGCGCCCCCAGGGGATTGCCGCCGCGCGGGTAGTCCTGGAGGAAGAACACCCAGCCGAAGTAGAAGATCCCGCTCAGGAAGCCGAAGCCCGAGAGCGCCCCCAGCCGCCCCAGCCAGGCGCCCATCGACGCGCGCAGCCGCCCGGCCTCGGCCCAGGTGCCGGCCAGCATCGCCACGCCCATGAGCAGCGTCTGCTGCAATATCAGCAAGGCGACCGCCGGCACCACGTAGCTGCCGTAGCCCTCGGTGGGGTTGAACAGCGCGACCAACTGTGTGTTGAGCGGACTGCGGCTGCGTGCCGCCTGCACCGCGCTCTGGCCGCCGGCCTGCAGCTTGCGGATCTCCACCCCGGCCGAGACCGTTCCCACGGCCTCCGAGAAGCCGTACAGCACCGCCTTGTTCAGCAGCGCATAGGCGCCGTTGCCCTCGATGGTGACCACCGCCGATGTCCCGCGCAGCACGTTGCGCTTCAGGTCGGCCGGCAGCAGCGCATAGCCCTCGATCTCGCCGCGCCACAGCGCCTGCTGCGCCTCGCCCACGTCGCCCGTGACCATGCGCACGTCCAGCCTCGGATTGGCCAGCGCGAAGCGCGAGATCTGCCGCGAGAGGCCGGTGTGGTCCTGGTCGACCACCGCCACCGGCACACGCGTCACTGCCTGCGTGCCATAGGGCCACGGATAGAAGAAGCCGTAGATGACGGGCGCGAGCAGCATGATCAGCAGCACACCTTTGTCGCGCAGCACCGCGAGCGCCGTCTCGCGCCATGCGGAGCCGAAGCGAAGGGCTTCGTCAGCCATCAGCGTCCTCCCCAGCTTTCGGGCGCCTTGGCCGCCTTCACCAGCGCCCCGGCGCATGCGGCCATCAGCACGCCCGTGCCCACCACCATCCACAGCGGCGTGGCCACCGAGTACGCCACCGGCGCGCCCATCTGCAGTTGCTCCATCTGCACGCGGATGTAGTGCGTGTAGGGCAGCAGCTTGGCCCAGGCCTGCGCCAGCAGCGGCATCGCGACCAGCGGAAAGCCGACACCGCCGAACGCGAAGGCCGGCGCCGTGATGAAACCCGTGGCCGACAGGGCGGTGCGCAGCGAGCGCGTGAGTGCCGCCACGAAAGCTCCCAGCGCGATCGACAGCGCCAGGAAAACCAGCAGCGCAAAGAGCGTCCACCCGAGCGAGCCGGCCGGATGCCAGCCCCGGCCCGCGGTGATCCACAGCATCGCCGCCAGCGCGACCACCGAAAGACTCGCGAACGCCAGCACCAGCTTGCCCGCTAGCGCGGCCAGCGCCTCGTGCCAGCGGGGAGAGGCGCCCAGCCATTCGCCGATGCTGCGGTCGCGCAGCTCGCGGCCCACTGCCCAGGCTCCGGCCGTCATCGCGAGGATGTGCAGCAGCGCCGGAATCAGCGCGGCCCCGAGGAACTGCTCGTAGTCGGTCGACGTGTTGAAAAGTGCCACCATGCTGGCCTTGATCGGCTCCATGCTCACGCGCGCCGCCTTCATCGACTCGCCGCGCTTGTTGCGCACCGTGAGCTCGACCCCGCCCGATACGGTGCCGACGGCGGTGCGCACGTCGCGCTGGATCAGGCTCGAATGCGTGCCGAGCTGTGCGTTGTGCAGCAGCACGATCTGCCCGACGCGGCCCTGCTTCACGTCGCGGCTCAGCTCGCGCGGCAGCTGCACCGCCGCGTCGACGTCACCGCTTGTGAGCGCGCGCGCCATCTCGGCTTCGTCGCTGTAGCGCTGCGCCACGCGCAGGCCGGGCGTGGCATCGAGAAAGCGCACCACCTGCCGCGAGAGCGAGGAGTGGTCCTGGTCGAGCACGCCGATCGGCAGCCGCTCGGGCAGGCCGGCCGAGAAGATCCACCAGATCAGGAACACCGCCAGCAGCGGCACCCACGAGATCATCGCGAGGTCCCACGGTCGCGTGCGCAGCAGCGCGAATTCGCGCCTTGCGCTGGCGGTGGAGAAGCCGCGGAGGCTCATCGCGGATGGTCTCAGTCGACCAGCACGCTCATGCCGGGCCGCGCGCCTTCGATTGGCTTGAGCGGACGTGCCCGGACCTCGAAGGTGCGCACGTCGAAGCCGGTGCCGCCGCGCGTGGCTCGCCACGTCGCGAAGTCGGGCAGCACGGCGCTGTAGTAGACCTTGAAGCGGGCGGTGCGCTTGCCTTCGGGCAGCGCGGGCAGATGCGCGTCGAACTCGTTGCCGAGCGCGAAGCGGGAGAGCCGGTCTTCGCGCACGTTCAGCACCACCCACTGGTCGCTCAGGTCGACCACCGTGACCACCGCCACGCCCTGCGGCGAGAGCTCGCCGACCTTCGCCAGCACCTTGGCCACTTCGCCGCCGACCGGGCTGCGCAGCTCGGTCTCGGCCTTGGCGGCTTCGGCCTCGGCCACCACGCCGGCAACCTGGCGGGCCTGTGCGCTGGCCGCGGCCTTGTCCTCGGGGCGGGCGCCCGTGCGGGCCATGTCGTATTGCGCCTTGGCCGCGATGGCGGCGTCGCGCGAGGCCTTCCAGTTGGCCTCGGCCTCGTCGCGCTTCTGGTCGGCCACCAGGCCCTCGCGCGCCAGTCCGTCGACACGGCGGAACGAGGTCTGCGCGAGCTGCGCCGCGGTTTCGGCGCGCTGCCACTGCATGCGCGCCATTTCCACCTCCTGCGGGCGGGCGCCGTTCTGCGCCTTCTCGGCGACGGCCTGCGCGGCCTGCTCGGCGGCGGTGGCCTGTGCGAGCTTGGCGCGCACCTCGGGGCTGTCCATGCGCACCAGCACCGTGCCGGCCTGGATGCGGTCGCCTTCCTTCACTGGCACCTCGGCGATGCGCGCGGTCACCTTGCCGGCGACGTCGGTCTCGCGCGCCTCCATCTGGCCCTGGAACACCTCGGGCGCCGGGCGCGAGGCGCGCCAGAAGCCCCAGGCGAGCAGCGCCAGCACGAGCAGGGCGGCGAACATCGCGATCAGTTTTCGGGTCTTGGCACTCATCATCAATTCACCTTCACGTCTGCACGCGCGATGTAGTCGGAAAACTTCTCGGAAAGCCCCGCGCTCTCGAGCAGTTGCGCGAGCGCCTGCACGTAGTCGTTGGCGGCCTGCGCGCGTTCGGTCAGCACCTTGGCCTGGTTGGTCTCTGCGTCGATCAGGTCGAGCGTGGTGCTCGTGCCTTCGCGCAGGCCGGCGGTGCGCAGCTTCACGACCTCCTGCGCGAGCTCGACCGAGGCCTTCATCTCCAGGTACTGGCGCCGCGCGTTCTCCAGCGCGCGCCAGTTGCGCTCGACCAGCAGCGAGATGTCGCTGCGCGCCTGCGCATCGGTGCGCTCGGCCTGCTCGACCTGCTTGAGCGAGGCGGCGGAGAGCTTGTCGCGGTCGACCGAGTCGTAAAGCGTCCAGCGCACGCCGACGCCGGCCACCCAGTCGGCGTTGCCGCTCTTGAGCTCGCGCGTGCCGAAGGCGATCACCTGCGGGCGGCGCAGCGCCTCTTCGCCTTCGTGCAGCTGCTCGGCCTGCGATTTCCTGGCCGCGACCTTGTCCAGGCCCGGGTGCCGCGTGAGCGCCGAATCGATGAAGTAGTTCAGCGGCTCGATCGGCGTGCTGATGAGAAAGAGCGGCGTCTGCGGTGCCACGCTGCCGTCGGCGCGCACCGTGCGGGCCAGCGCCACCGAGGCGAGCGCCGCGTCGTTCTCGGCCTTGCGCGCGTTGCGGCGGGCTTCTTCATATGCGGCGCTGGCCTGCAGCCGCTCGACGCGCGAGATCACGCCGGCCGCGAGCATCTTCTGCGCCGCCGAGTCGTGCTGTGCGATGGTGCGCTCGGCCTGCAGGCGCAGGGCAGCAGCGCGACGGGCGAGCTGCGCGCCGAAGTAGCGCTGCACGAGCAGGGTGTCGACCTCGTGGCCGGCCTGTTCGGCGTCGGCCTGCGCCTCGCGCGTCTGGGCCGAGACGAAGCCGCGCACCGCGTCGGTCGCGCCGCCCACGTAGAGCGGCCACACGGCCGAGATCGACGCGTTGGCGCCGGTGTCGTGGCGGTTGAGCGTGTAGCTGTTGGGCAGCTGCGGAATCGGCACGCGCGCGATCACGCTCTGGATGGAAGTCGGCAGCGAGGAGCCGAGTTGCCCAAGCCGCTGGTTGAGCGGATCGAGGTCGAGGTTCAGGTTCGCGTTGTAGGCATAGGCCAGCCCCGAGACGCTGATCGACGGGCCGCCCAGCCTCTTGAGGCCCTGGCTCTGCAGTTCCTTGGCGTCGACGGCCGCGCGCGCCGCGGCCAGCTTGTCGGAGCGGTCGAGCATGCGGGCGCGGGCCGCGTCGAAGCTCAGGGAAAGGGTGTCTTCGCCGGTCTGTGCGAACGCGGCGCCGCACAGCACGAGCAATGCCGGAAACAGGCTCAGCTTGATGGGGCTTGCGGCGTGGCAGGTACGTGTCGTCATCGTTTCAGGTGGTCTTGCGCAGCAGGACGTCGAGTTCCTGCTGAAGGATCACGGGGAACGCGGCCTGCACCGCGCCGGTGGCGAGCCCTCGGGCCTGTTCGAGCAACTGGGCAGTTCGCCCGGCCTCGATGGCGTCGCCGCTCAGCAGGTTGTCCGCCAGCGCGCGCAGCCAATGACGCGCCACGGTGCGCAGCGTGCGGACCATGGTTTCCTGCATGCTGATCGCAGCCTCCAGCGGCAGGCCGAGTGCGGCGAGCTGCTCGGCGATCTGGCCGAGCGCGGGGCTGAGCATCTGCACCTGCCCGTCGGGCAACTCGCGCATGAGGCCGGCCTTGGTGGCGCGGGCGAGCAGGGCAGGTGTCATCTGGCCCTTCCATTTGGCGGCCAGCGCATCGGTCGAGACCACCACCGGCGTTTCCTCCGCGAAGAGGCTGCCCGAGACGGAGCGGGCCACGGCCACCAGGTCGCGCCAGGCCGAGGCCGGCGCGCGGCCGAAGATGCGGCGGATGGCTTCTATGCCGAAGCCCTGGTCGCGCAGTTCGCGGATCACCGCGAGGCGTTGCGCGTGCTCGTCGCCGTACAGGCCGAGGCGGCCGCGCAGCCTGGGCGGCGGCAGCAGGCCGGCGGTGGTGTAGGCGCGGATGTTGCGCACCGTCACGCCGGTGCGCGCTGCCAGCTCCTCGACGGAGAGTTCCCGGGCGGCATCGGTGACGGCTGAGGTGTTCATGTGACGGGGTGAATGTTACATCATCGATGTCACATAGCCTTGCCTAGACCTGGATCGTCGGCTTGTAGTCCGCCGGCAGCACTTCGTTCCACTTGCCGAAGATGGCCATCAGCCCGACGGCCACCGCGCCCGACAGCAGCACCGCGCCGCAGGCATGCGCCCAGCCGTTGTCGAAGGCACCGAACATCACGGCGCGGAAGGCCTGCACCACCCAGCTGAAGGGCAGCCAGCCGTGCACGTCGCGGAAGAAGCCGGCCGAAAGCTCCACCGGCAGCACGCCGCCGCCGGCCGACAGCTGCAGCGTCAGCAGCAGCACGGTGAGGATGCGGCCGAAGTCGCCGAACACGTGCAGGATCGCGAACAGCACCACCAGGAACACCAGCGAGGCCAGCGCCATCGTCAACGCCAGGGCAGGAACGTCGGGGGCCTGCACCCGCAGCACGCCCACCAGCGTGGCCAGCACCAGCGCCACCTGCAGCAGCACGACCAGCGCTGGCATGGTGATCTTGCCAAGCGTCTTCGCGAGCTTCGGGTAGTGGCTGTGCTCCGACAGCACGATGCGGATGTTGAACAGGTAGCCCGCCATCACCGCGCCGATCCACAGCGCCACCGACACCATGTTGGGCACGAAGGCGCTGCCGTTGTTGGCCACCGGTGCCACCACTTCGACCTTGGGCTCGACCGAGTCGGCCAGCCCCGAGGCGCTGCCCTGGATGCGGGTGATCGAGGCGGGCAGGGCGGCCTCGATGGTGCGCACGCCGGTCGACAGGCGCTCCGCGCCCTGGGCGAGCTGCGCGCCGCCCTGCACGAATTCGTCGAGCTTCCGGTCGGGGGGCAGCTTGCCGGACATGGTGTGGATGCCGGCCGCAAGCGCCGTCATGCCGTCGGTGAGCTTGACCACGCCGCCGTCGAGGGCCGTTGCGCCGGTTGCGAGCTTGTGGTTGCCGTCCTGCGCCTTGGTCATGGCCGCCTGCGCCTGTTCGATGCCGCCGCGCAGCTTGTCGGCGCCGGTGGCGAGTTCGCCCGCGCCCTTGGCGATGCGATCGCCCACGAAGGGGATGTCGGCCGTGTCCTTCTGCAGTTTGCGCGCGCCGTCGCCGAGCTGGCCGGCGCCGCCTTCCAGTTGCTCCAGCCCGTCGCCGATCTGCGCGAGCCCGCTGCCGAGTTCGCGCTGGCCCGACGCAAGCTGCTGCGAGCCGGCCTTGAGCGCGCGCAGGTCGGCGTCGGCCGGCAGCTTCGACTCGATGGTGCGGATGCCGCCGTTGACCTGCTTGAACCCGCTGCCCAGCTGCTGAGCCGCCGCGCTGTACTGGGCCGCGCCGCTGGCCAGCGTCTGGCTGCCGTCGCGCAGCTCCAGCAGGGCCTGCTTGAGCTTGTCGAGCCGCGCCTGCGAGCCGGAGGCCGCGCTCAGCACCAGCCCCCAGCGCTGCTCGTTGAGCATCTCGTTGACCTGGTGACCCAACTCGCCCGCGAAGCGCCGCGCCATGCCGGCCGAGCTGTAGTTGTTGCCCTCGGAGGTGTAGACCACGATCTGCCCCGCGCCACGCTGCGTGCCGGGCACCGCGTTGGCGCTGAAGTCGGGCGGGATCAGCAGCGCGAAGGCCAGCGTGCCGCGCCGTACCTCGGCGCGCGCGGCTTCGGTGTCGGTCATCGTGCGGAAGCCGAAGGCACGCTTGTCGAGCAGGGTCTGCGTGAGCTCGTCGCCGACGTTGACCGTGCGCGACATGTAGGTCACGCCCTGGTCCTGGTTGACGATGGCGGCGGGCAGGTCGGCCGTATGGCCGGCCGGGTCCCACACGCTCGAGAGATAGATCAGCGCATAGATCGCCGGCACCACGCCGACCGCCACCACGGCCAGCAGGATGCGCGGAAAGCGCCGCACGATCGCCAGCTCGGCCCGGGCAATGGCCCAGGTGCCGGCGAACAGTGCTTGGAGGTATCGCATGGGGCTAGGAGGCTACCAGCAGCGCCATGGCGGTGGGTCGCGCGAGAAAGGCGCTGGTCAGCCCGGCTTTCGTTGCGCGGGGTCGTAGAAGAACTGCTCCTCTGCGATGCGGTCGCCCTCCCAGCGCTGCCAGGCGATCTCTTCCATGCGCATCCTGCCGCCGCCCTTGAACGTGAACTCGAAGATCCAGTGGATCGCCACGTGGTCGCCGTTCACCAGCACCGGCCGCACGCAGGTGGAGGCCACCGACTCGGTGCGATCGAGCACGGCGGTTTCCTGCGCCACCAGCGTGCTGCGCCCGCGCCGGGGCTCGGCCTGGTTCTCTCGCATGGTGGCATCTTCGGTGTAGTAGTCCTCGATGGCCTTGGCATGCGCGCCGCCTTCGACGGCGGCGATGAATGATTCGAGTCGTTCGGGCGTGGGCATTCTCAGGACTTTACTTTGACTTCGACGCGGCGTGCCTCGGCAGGCGGGCCGTCGGCCTGCGACTGCTCCGGCTTCGCCAGCTCGATCTTGTCCTCGGGCGCGCCAGCGGCCTTGAGCGCATCGCTCACCGCCATCGCGCGCTGCTTGGCCAGCTCGGCGTTCCTGGCCGGGTCGCCGCTGGCGTCGTGGTAGCCGCTCACGAGCACGGTGCTGCCGCTCTGCACGGCCTTGATGACGTCGGCCAGGGCCTCCTTGGCGTTCGGCGCCACTTCGGAGCTGGCGCTCGCGAAGTAGAACTTCACGACACCGTTCTCCACCTTCACAGCGGCGGCTTCGGCGGCCGATACGGCGCCCGATGCGACCACCGCTGCAGGCGTCGACGGTGCCGTGGCTGCCGGCGCCATGGCGGCGGGCGGAGTCTCCACCTTCGCCGGAGCTGCCGCAGCCGCATCGCCCGCATGGAACTTCACCACCAGCGGCACGATGAGCAGCGCCACGATGTTGATGATCTTGATCAGCGGGTTCACGGCCGGGCCGGCGGTGTCCTTGTAGGGGTCGCCCACGGTGTCGCCGGTGACGGCGGCCTTGTGCGTCTCGCTGCCCTTGCCGCCGAAGTGGCCGTCCTCGATGTACTTCTTGGCGTTGTCCCAGGCGCCGCCGCCCGTGCACATGCTGATGGCGACGAACAGGCCGGTGACGATGGTGCCCATCAGCAGGCCGCCCAGCGCCTTCGGCCCGAGCACCAGGCCGACGATGATCGGCACCAGCACCGGCAGCAGCGACGGGATCATCATTTCCTTGATGGCCGCGCCGGTCAGCATGCCCACGGCCTTGCCGTACTCGGGCTTGCCGGTGCCTTCCATGATGCCGGCGATGTCGCGGAACTGGCGCCGCACTTCCTCCACCACCGCGCCGGCCGCGCGGCCCACGGCCTCCATCGCCATCGCGCCGAACAGGTAGGGAATCAGGCCGCCGATGAAGAGGCCGACGATCACCATCGGGTCGCTCAGGTTGAAGCTGATCGCCTGGCCGAAGCTTTCCAGCTTGTGCGTGTAGTCGGCGAAGAGCACCAGCGAGGCCAGGCCCGCCGAGCCGATGGCGTAGCCCTTGGTCACCGCCTTGGTGGTGTTGCCGACAGCGTCGAGCGGATCGGTCACGGCGCGCACGCTGTCGGGCAGTTCGCTCATCTCGGCGATGCCGCCGGCGTTGTCGGTGATGGGGCCGTAGGCGTCGAGCGCCACCACGATGCCGGCCATGCTCAGCATCGACGTTGCGGCCACCGCGATGCCGTAGAGGCCCGCCAGCGAGTACGCGGCCAGTATCGCGATGCACACGAAGATCACCGGCCAGGCGGTGGAGCGCATCGACACGCCCAGGCCCGCGATGATGTTGGTGCCATGGCCGGTGGTCGAAGCCTGTGCGATGTGCTGCACGGGCTTGTACTGCGTGCCGGTGTAGAACTCGGTGATCCACACCAGCGCGGCCGTGAGTGCCAGGCCGACGAAGCAGGCGCCGAACAGCTTGAGCTGGCTGCCGCTGGCGGCGATGGCGTTGTCGGGAATAAGCCAGCTGGTGACGAACCAGAACGCGATCAGCGACAGGATGCCCGACACGGCCAGCCCCTTGTAGAGCGCCGGCATCACGTTGACCATGCCCGGCGAGGCCTTCACGAAGAAGCAGCCGATGATCGACGCGATGATCGACACCCCGCCCAGCGCGAGCGGGTACAGCACCGCGTTGGTGGGCGCCGCCGCGACCATCAGCGCGCCCAGCACCATGGTGGCGATGAGCGTCACGGCGTAGGTCTCGAACAGGTCGGCCGCCATGCCGGCGCAGTCGCCGACGTTGTCGCCCACGTTGTCGGCGATCACGGCGGGATTGCGCGGATCGTCCTCGGGAATGCCGGCTTCCACCTTGCCCACCAGGTCGGCGCCGACGTCGGCACCCTTGGTGAAGATGCCGCCGCCCAGCCGCGCGAAGATCGAGATCAGCGAGGAGCCGAACGCGAAGCCGATCAGAGGATTGAGCACCGCCGACAGGCTGTGCCCCGCGGCCGGCGTGCCGCTGCCGATCAGCACCCAGTAGAAGGCCGACACGCCCAGCAGGCCCAGCCCCACCACCAGCATGCCGGTGATGGCGCCTCCGCGGAAGGCGACGTCGAGCGCCGGGCCGATGCCGTGCGTGGCCGCCTGCGCGGTGCGCACGTTGGCGCGCACCGACACGTTCATGCCGATGAAACCGCAGGCACCGGAGAGCACCGCGCCCACGATGAAGCCGACGGCGGTGGTGAGGTCGAGGAAGACGGCGATCAGGATCGCGAGCACGATGCCGACGATGGCGATGGTGCTGTACTGCTTGGCGAGATAGGCGGAGGCGCCGGCCTGGATGGCCGCCGCGATCTCCTGCATGCGGGCATTGCCCGCGTCCTTCGAGAGAATCCAACTTCGGGCCCAGAAACCGTAGGCCACGGCGACGAGACCGCAGACGATGGCCAGTATCAGGGGGGTGTTGCCGATCATGCTTTGCTTCTCCATTCGTTCGTTGTGACTAGTGGAGACGGACAGCACGGGCCCTCTGCGTGCAACGCGTACGGGACCGTGATTTCCGCCGCGTTGCTTCCTCGAAGCTCGCTGCACCGGGGGTGCGGAGCCGATTGGCCAACGGTTGCAATTTACAGGCAAAAACAGATGCGTGTGCGACCGGCCGGTGACACGGAAAGTAAACTCAGGGTTTGTCCCCGTCTCTCTCATACTTTTCAACTACTCGAAAAACGTCATGTCCTTCGACAAAGTTTCCCCCGGCAAGAACCTGCCCGATGCCTTCAACGTCGTGATCGAAATCCCGATGAACGCCGATCCGATCAAGTACGAAGTGGACAAGGAATCGGGCGCCATCTTCGTCGACCGCTTCATGACGACGGCCATGTACTACCCCGCCAACTACGGCTACGTGCCGCAGACCCTGTCGGGCGACGGCGACCCGGTCGACGTGCTGGTGATCGCCCCGTACCCGCTGCTGCCGGGCGTGGTGGTGCCGTGCCGTCCCCTGGGCATCCTGATGATGGAAGACGAAGCCGGCGTAGACGGCAAGGTGCTGGCCGTGCCCACCGACAAGGTGCTGCCCATCTACAGCCACTGGAAGTCGGTGGACGACGTGAACCCGATGCGCCTGAAGGCCATCAGCCACTTCTTCGAGCACTACAAGGACCTGGAAGCGGGCAAGTGGGTCAAGGTGCTGGGCTGGGAAGGCATCGACTCGGCCAGGAAGGAAATCCTGGACGGCGTGGCCAACTACAAGAAGTAAGAAACTGAAAGTGAAAGCGGCAAGCTCGCCTATTCGTTCAGGAAGGGCGAGCGCCGCGGGTCGCGCACGAAGCTGCCGGCCAACGCAGGTGCGCAGCCCGGTCCGTCCGATACGGTGACGCGGTCGGCGTCGAACCGCAGCGTGCGGGTGCAGCCGCCGGCCTCGCGCACCACGAGGCGCCGCTGCCCGTCGAGCACGTTCTTTCCCTGCAGCAGCATGTTCCCGCGCGAATCGGGGCAGATGTACAGATCGATGCTCAGCGTGCCGCCGACCTCCGGTGTCACGTCGAGGAAGCGGCCGTCCTTGGGGCATCGGCCCTCCACGTAGCGGCCCATCCACTGCAGAAGAGGGTGGCCGAGGTAGCTGATGCGCCGCTCGTAGTCCTGCTTCAGGCACTCGGCGTTGCCCTTGCATTCGCGGTTGCGAACGACGATCCAGTCGCGCTGGTCGCGTTTCAATAGGGTGGACCACTGGCCCGCATCGGGCATCTCGACCTGCCGCTTGTAGAGCGCGGCCATCGCCTCGTCCTGGCGCGAGAGGCCGGGGTCTGCGCAGATCGCCTTCTCGGTGGCGTTGCCGGCCTTGGCGCAGTCGAAGCTGGCGGCCGTTGCCAGCGGCGCGGCGGCAATGAAGCAGAGTGCCGTAATTGCTCGGCGTGTGGATGTCGGCATGCGGGGATCTCCTCGAAGCCGATGCTAGGAGAGGCCCGGCACGCCGTCGATGTGCCAAACGGACAAGGGCGCTATGCCCTTGGACAGAGAGAAGCCTCAGCCCCGGACGGCGTCGCCGGCCAGCCGCATCCATTCGCGGTTGACCGAGCGTGCGTGCGAGTTCCAGTGGCGCGCGGCCTGCTGGAGCTCGTCCCACTGGCGCTGCGCGCCGGCGGTGTCGCCTTGCTGCGCGAGCCACGCGATGTAGCGGGCGCGGGCCTCGACGGTGTTGTAGCGGCCGAGCGCGTCCTCGAAGGCCTGGCGGGCTTCCGCCTGCTGGTTGTCGGCGGCGAGCGCGCGTGCGGTGAGCACCGCCACTTCGTCCTTGCGGTAGTCGTCGCGCGTGGAGCGCAGCGTATGCAGGGCCTGCAAGGCGTCGCGCCCGGCGGTGGCGCCGCCTGCGGCGAGCAGGGCGCTGGCCAGGCCGAACTGCAGTTCCGGGTCGGAGGCCAGCGGGCCCTTCAGCGCATCGCGGTAGTGTCCGACGGCGTCGGCGGCCTGGCCCCTGTCGAGCGCGGCCCTGGCGAGGCGCAGCTTGTTCTGGGCGGTAGGGGCGAGGTCGTAGGCCTCGGCGGCCGCGCGGTACTCGCGCTCGGGGTCGATGAAGCCGATGGCCGCGTTCGCCACCTTGCCCGCGGTGCGCTGCATGCGCGAGGCGGGGAGGTACTCGACCACGAAGTACACGATGCTGCCCAGCAGCGGAAAGCTGAAGAGGATGAGCAGCCAGTACATCTGCTTGCCGTGGCGCATGGCATGCACGGCGAAGAACAGTGCGATGAGGACGTGCAGGCCCAGTCCCAGGAATGGCATCGGTTTCTCTCTGAGTTGTTGTGGATGGCGGGCGCTTTTATAGCAGCGCGCCATGGCACTCAGGCTGACTTGAAGGGGCTGCGCTCGCCCAGGTGGTCCATGTAGTTCTCGATGCCCGCACCCTCGCGTTCGAGAAAGCGCTCCACCGCGTCTGCGAAGGACGGATGCGCCAGCCAGTGGGCGCTGGTGGTCTTCACCGGCATCAGGGCGCGCGCCATCTTGTGCTCGCCCTGGGCGCCGCCCTCGAAGCGCTGCGCGCCGTGCTCGATGCACCAGGCCAGCGGCTGGTAGTAGCAGGCCTCGAAGTGCAGGCAGTCGACGCGCTCCAGCGCGCCCCAGTAGCGACCGTAGGCAACCAGCGGCCTGTCGGTATCCGTCGAGAGCGCGATCAGGCTGCTCGCCATCGGCTTGCCGTCGCGCTCGGCGATGAAGAGCAGCCACGCCTCGGGCATCGTGTCCGCCATGCGCCGGAAGAAGTCGCGCGTGAGGTAGGGCGGGTTGCCATGCTCGCGGTAGGTGCGTTCGTAGCAGCGGTAGAAGAAGTCCCAGTCGGCCTTGCGGATGTCAGCGCCGCGCGACCAGCGGAAGCTCACGCCTGCATCGGCCACCTTGCGGCGCTCCTGGCGGATCTTCTTGCGCTTGTCGTGGGAGAGGCTCGCGAGGAAGGCGTCGAAGTCGGCGTAGTGCGCGTTCGTCCAGTGGAACTGCACCGTGTTGCGCAGCATCAGGCCCGCTTCGGTGCAGGCGGCGATGTCCGCATCGGCGCCGAACAGCAGGTGCAGCGACGACAGCTCGAGCTGCTTGCACAGCGCAATGAGCCCTTGCACCAGCAATGTGCGGCTTTCGGCATCGCGCGCCAGCAGCCGTGCCCCGGGCACGGGCGTGAACGGCACCGCCACCACCGCCTTCGGGTAGTAGGCGAGCCCGTGCTGCTCGTAGGCATTGGCCCAGGCCCAGTCGAAGACGTATTCGCCGTAGGAGTGGTCCTTGACGTAGAGCGCGCACGCGGCCTGCAACTGCTCGCCCTGCCAGAGCGTGACGAACTGCGGCAGCCAGCCGCTGTCGGGCGCGGCGCTGCGGCTGTCGGTCAGGGCCGAGAGGTATTCGTGGCGCATGAAGGGCGACGGCTCGGCCTGGGCGGCAAGCAGCGCGTTCCACGCTTGCGGGCTCACCTCCGACGGAGACGGCAGAACCCGAATGACATAATCGTCCAAGCCTTTTTCTTCCTTCTGTATGACGCTCAAGCTCGCCATCGCGCAACTCAATTTTGTGGTGGGCGACCTCGCCGGCAACGCAAAGAAGATCATCGATGCCGCACGCGATGCCCATGCCCAGGGTGCGCGCCTCCTGCTGACGCCCGAACTCTCGATTGCCGGCTATGCGGCGGAGGACCTGTTCCTGCGCCCCGCCTTCACCGAAGCCTGTGATGATGCCGTGAAAGGCATCGCCGCCGCTCTGGCCGACCTCAAAGACATGGTCGTGGTGGTGGGGCATCCGACCGGCGGCAGCCTGCGCAGCCGCTCGGTGGCCGTGCAGATGCGCCACAACGCCGCCAGCGTCATCAAGGAAGGCCGCATCCTCGAAACCTACGCCAAGCGCGAGCTGCCCAACTACCAGGTGTTCGATGAGCGCCGCTACTTCACGCCGGGGCAGGGCACCTGCGTGTTCGAGGTGGAGGGTGTCTCGGTCGGACTGCTGATCTGCGAGGACGCCTGGTTCGACCAGCCGGCCGAGCTGGCGCGCGAGAGTGGTGCGGAGGTGGTGGCGGTGATCAACGCCTCGCCGTACCACGTGGGCAAGGAGGGCGAGCGCGTCGCGCGCATGGCCGACCGGGCGCGCGCGGTGGGGCTGCCGCTGGTCTATGCGCATCTTGTTGGCGGGCAGGACGAGGTGGTGTTTGACGGTGCCTCCTTCGCGCTGCAGGCCGACGGCTCCACGGCGATGCAGGCCGAGAGCTTCCGGGAGAAGCTGGTTTTCGCGCAGTTGGAGCGCAAGCCGCAGGGCGGCGTGGGCTTCGTGGCCGACCCTGCTGCCGTGGCGCCGCCACGCGATGCCGAAGCCCAGCTCTGGGACGCCCTGGTGCTCGGCGTGCGCGACTACATCGGCAAGAACGGTTTTCCGGGTGCCATCCTGGGGCTTTCGGGCGGCATCGATTCCGCCCTGGTGCTCGCGATCGCGGTCGATGCGCTGGGCAAGGACAAGGTCCGCGCGGTGATGATGCCTTCGCCTTACACCGCCGACATCAGCTGGATCGACGCGCGCGACATGGCTGGCCGGCTGGGCGTGCGCTACGACGAGATTTCGATCAGGCACACCTTCGAGTCCTTCAAGGGCGCGCTGGCGGAGGAATTCAAGGGCCTGCCCGAGGACACGGCCGAGGAGAACATCCAGGCCCGCATCCGCGGCACGCTTCTGATGGGACTGTCGAACAAGTTCGGCTCCATCGTGCTCACCACCGGCAACAAGAGCGAGATGGCCACCGGCTACTGCACGCTGTACGGCGACATGGCAGGGGGCTTCGCGGTCATCAAGGACCTGCTCAAGACCACGGTTTTCGCGCTGGCGCGCTGGCGCAACGCCCACGACCCGTACGGCACGGGCAGCGAGCCGATCCCCGAGCGGATCATCACGCGTCCTCCCAGCGCCGAGCTGCGGCCCGACCAGACCGACCAGGACAGCCTCCCGCCCTACGACATCCTCGACGGAATCCTGGCACGCTACATGCAGGACGACGAGGGCATCGACGAGATCATTTCGGCCGGCTACGAGCGCGCGGTGGTCGAGCGGGTCGCGCGGCTGATCAAGATCAACGAATACAAGCGGCGCCAGGCGCCGGTAGGCATCCGGGTCACCCATCGAAGCTTCGGCAAGGATTGGCGTTACCCTATCACCAGCAAATTCAACGAAACCGCCGGAGCGCAAAAACCATGAAGCAGATCACCGCCATCGTCAAACCCTTCAAGCTCGAGGACGTGCGCGAGGCCTTGGCCGAAGTGGGCGTCACCGGCCTGACCGTGACCGAAGTCAAGGGTTTCGGCCGCCAGAAGGGGCATACCGAGCTCTACCGAGGCGCCGAATACGTGGTCGATTTCCTGCCCAAGATGAAGGTCGAAGTTGTCGTCAACGAGGCCGACGTGGAGCGCTGCATCGAGGCCATCGTCAATTCCGCGCGCACCGGCAAGATCGGCGACGGGAAGATCTTCGTGACGGGCGTGGAGCGCATCGTGCGCATCCGTACCGGCGAAGAGAACGAGAACGCTGTCTGATTGGTTCGCCCCCAAGCTGGGCGCACTTCGTGTCGCTGCGCCAACCCCCTCCCGGCAACACCTGAGGCCCGGCGGAGCCGGTTCCTCGGTGTTTCTTGAAGGCTTTTCCGCGGTTACCTGAGGGTCAGAGGTTTTCCGAGAGGCGGTCTTCGCGCGGGTGCAGCGGCACCTCGGCGCGCAGTGCGGTGAGCAGTTCGGGCACGTCGGTGCCTGTGCGGATCAGGTCCATCTGCCAGTCGCCCATGAAGCCCTCGCGCACGCTGTGCGCCAGGAAGCTCAGCAGGCCGTCGTAGTAGCCGGCGGTGTTGAGGATGCCGGTGGGCTTGTCGTGGTAGCCGAGCTGGCGCCAGGTCCAGATCTCGAACAATTCCTCGAAGGTGCCGATGCCGCCCGCCAGGGCGATGAAAGCGTCGGCGCGCTCGCCCATCATGGCCTTGCGCTCGTGCATGGTGTCGACCACATGAAGCTCGTCGCACAGGGGGTTGGCCAGTTCCTTGTCGACCAGCGCCTTGGGGATGATGCCGACGACGCGGCCGCCGGACTGGCGGGTGGCCTCGGCCACGGTGCCCATCAGGCCGGTTCGGCCACCGCCGTAGACAAGTTGACCGCGATGCTGGCCGATCCATTGGCCGACCGCCTGTGCGGCTTGGGTGAATTCGGGACGCTCGCCGGGGCGCGAGCCGCAGTACACACAGATCGAAAATTCAGGAGTCATCCCGCCATCATGCCGCAGGCGGTGGGCCGTCTCATGACATGAAGCGCTGCCACAGTGCCGCGGCCCAGATGCCCCCGCACAGCGTGAGCGACAGCAGTACGGCGGCGCTGCCCATGTCTTTGGCGCGCTTGGAGAGGTCGTGCCACTCGGGCCCGATGCGGTCGATGGCGGCTTCCACGGCCGTATTGAGCAGCTCCACGATCATCACGAGGATGGCGCTGCCTGCGAGCAGCGCGACCTCGACCCAACTGCGCCCGAGCCAGAAGGCGGCCGGGATCATGACGATCGACAGGATGGCTTCCTGGCGGAATGCGGGCTCGCTCCAGCCCGCGCGCAGGCCGTGCAGCGAGATCAGCGTGGCATGCCAGACGCGCTCGAGGCCCTTGCGGGCCTTCTGCGGGTTGACGGCGGGATCGGGAAGCTTCGGCACGGCACTCATCGGCGGCTCATCGGTTTGGAGGTGATGAGCCGTGTACCGGCCCAGGCGTCGTGCCAGAACTGGCGGTCGGGGTGAAAGCGTGCCAGCACGGCCCAGACGGCCACCCAGCCGAAGATCAGCACGGTCGATTCGGCGCCCGACAGCTTGAAGGGCGCGATGGCGGCCAGCGGCGGCAGGAACCAGACCCAGCTCAGCAGATAGCGCGCGAGCGCGCGGCGCTGGCTCACGGGCCGGCCGAGCATGTCGACGATGCGGATGTTCCAGGTTTTCATGGCGAGGGTCTGGCCTTTGGTCCAGAACCAGACGAAGTACACGCCGAATACCACGAAAAGGAAAGCCTGCAGCAGATGGCGCCGCGAATCCATGGCGTCGCGCATCTGGCCGAGGGTGCTGAAGAGCCAGCCCGAGACGAACACCACCGCGAACAGCAGCATGCCCTCGTACAGCCAGCAGGCCATGCGGCGCCAGAGGCCGGGCACTACGGAAACAGGAGCGCTGGCTGCGGGAGGGGTGGAGGAGGCGGGCTGGTCGGAGCCTGAGGCTTCGGAAGAGCTGGAAACCATCGAAGCCTTGCGGTCAGGGGGCAGAGGAGGAAGGCGGCTGCTCTGCTGCCGACGACGGCGCCGGCACCTGGGCTTCGGCGGGGACCGGCGGAGTCGCCGAGCTGGGCGACGGGGCAGGGGCTGCCGGCACCACGGAAACCGCCGGCGTCGCCGCCGCGGCGGCGGGTGCACGCTCGGGCGGTGACGACACCAGCACGGTCGTGGCCGGCGTGGCGGCAGGCGCGGGCGGCGGGGCCAGCAGGATGCGCGGTGTGTGCTGCCCGCCTGGGGTGATGGCGGGTACCGGCACGAGCTTCTGGGACGACACCGGCCGCACGGGAATGGCGGCGCCGCGTGGCTTGGGCGGAGCGCGCTCGGCGAGCTTGCGCTTTTCTTCTTCGCTCAAGGCTTGATACTGCTCCCACTTGACCTTGCGCTCGTCAGCCGGAATGCGCTTGACCTCGGCGAAGTTCAGGCGGGCCTGGGCGCGCTGCTGGTTGCTCAGGGCGGCCCATTCGATCATGCGGCTATGCAGGGTGGACTGGTCGTCCGCGGACATGCTCCCGAAGTTGCGCGAAAGCGCCAGCCACTTCCGCTTCTGTCCGATGTTCAACATGTTCCAGTGGGTACCCAGGGGCTTGAGCGCCTGCTGTTGCTCGGCCGTGAGCTCGCTCCAGAGCGGCTTGGTTGTGGATACCGCCTTGGGACTGGAGGCCGGCGCGGAGCTTCCAGCCGCTTTCGAGGCCGCCTCGGAGTGAGGCTGGGCGCAGGCAATCGTCAGGCTGAAGGCCGCGACAACAAACGCCCCTGCCCAAACGACTGCGCCCGCCGGAAGCGGGCGCAACGGGCGGGGGCTGTTCGCGCTGGAAGTGGAACGGCGTCGCATTCGATCGATGAAGGTTCAGTCGGAGGCGTTTTCGGCCTTGAGAAATTGGGCAAAACCGGGGTCGGTATAGGCGGCCGGAGGGAGATCGCCCGTCAGCAGCGCGGAATCCACTTCGGCCAGCTCGCTGGCGCGGTCGTCGTCCTGCATCACGCTGATGGTGATCAGGCCTGCGACTAGTGCGATCAGCGGCACCACGGAACCGATGCGGGTCCACCAGCTGCCGCCCATGGTCAGCGTATGGCCCGACTGAACCACCACAGGCGCGGCCCTCAATTGCGGGGCCTGCTTGCGCGCCGCAACGGCCTGCGCACGCGCCACGCGCAGCCGCTCGCTGATGTCGTGCGGCAATTCGCCGTTGCCGGCCGAAAGGCGGGCGGCCAGACGCTGGCCGAACTGGTCTTCGGCAACGGTGTTGATCGAGGTTGGAACCTTAGTGTTCATAGCGATATTCCCTTGGCCTTGAGCGCCTTGCTCAGAGCGTGGACGGCTCGCGAGCAATGGGTTTTGACGCTGCCCTCGGAGCAGCCCATCGCGGCGGCCGTCTCTGCGACGTCCATTTCCTCCCAGTAACGCATCAGGAAAGCCTCGCGTTGACGGCCCGGCAATGCTGCGATCTGCTCCTCGATTTCCTGGAAGATCTGGGCACGGCGGGTCGTGTCTTCGGCGCTCTCCGACTCCCTAGAGTCGGCCGGCGAGACGAAGTTCTCCAGCAGGTCGAAATCTCCGTCTTCGTCGACCGAATCGAAATCGCTGAGGTTGGAGAACAGGGCGCGCCTGGTTTTCTGGCGGCGGAACCAGTCGAGCGTGCAGTTCGACAGGATGCGCTGGAACAGCATCGGCAGCTCGGCTGCGGGCTTGTCCCCGTAGTGCTGGGCCAGCTTCATCATGCTGTCCTGCACGATATCGAGGGCCGCTTCTTCATCCCGCACGTGATAGACCGAGCGCTTGAAAGCGCGCCGTTCGACGCTTTTCAGGAAGTCGGAGAGTTCTTGTTCAGTGGCCAAGCGAGAGGGGGCGCGCAGGGCGCGCCGCGTGGGAATGGGGTCTAGCGATCGCTACGTTTATCGCCGCGGATTATGCCTTTGTAGCTTTACAAGGCAGCTGAAGCGAATATGAACGCCCGGAAATGTCATAATCCGGGTCGCAAGTCAAAAGGCAAACGGGTCACGGTCCGGCGGAACATCAGTCCGCTCATGGCTTTGGCCTCAAGTCCTGGCGCGACCTCACAAGGGTTGGCAAGGGGCACCCAAGGTATTTCGTTCCCGAAATAAACAAAGGTTGATCATGGAAATCTCCAAGGCGGAAATCGTCTCCGCAGCCGCTGCGTCCGCTGGCGCCGGCAACTCGACTCAGGAACTCATGGGCGCCGAAGTGCTGGTCAAGGCACTGCAGGCCGAAGGCGTCCAATACGTCTGGGGCTACCCAGGCGGTGCGGTTCTCTACATCTACGACGCGTTCTACAAGCAGGACACCATCCAGCACGTGCTGGTGCGCCATGAGCAGGCCGCCGTCCATGCGGCCGACGGCTATGCCCGTGCCACCGGCGAAGTCGGCGTGGCGCTGGTCACTTCCGGTCCCGGCCTGACCAACGCGGTCACCGGCATCGCGACGGCGTACATGGACTCGATCCCGATGGTGATCATCTCGGGCCAGGTGCCGACGGCGGCCATCGGCCTCGATGCCTTCCAGGAATGCGACACGGTCGGCATCACCCGTCCCATCGTCAAGCACAACTTCCTCGTCAAGGATCCCAAGGATCTGGCCATGACGATGAAGAAGGCCTTCCACATCGCACGCAGCGGCCGTCCCGGCCCCGTGGTGGTGGACGTGCCCAAGGACGTCTCGTTCAAGAAGATCCCGTACGCTGGCTATCCCGACAAGGTCGAGATGCGCTCGTACAACCCGGTGCGAAAAGGCCACGGCGGTCAGATCCGCAAGGCGCTGCAGCTTCTGCTGGCCGCCAAGCGCCCCTACATCTACACCGGCGGCGGCGTGCTGCTGGGCAATGCCTGCAACGAGCTGCGCACGCTGGTCGACATGCTGGGCTACCCGGTCACCAACACGCTGATGGGCCTGGGTGCCTATCCGGCGAGCGACCGCAAGTTCCTGGGCATGCTGGGCATGCACGGCACGATCGAGGCCAACAACGCGATGCAGAACTGCGACGTGCTGCTGGCGGTGGGCGCGCGCTTCGACGACCGCGTGATCGGCAATCCCAAGCACTTCGCGCAGAACGAACGCAAGATCATCCACGTCGACATCGACCCGTCGAGCATCTCCAAGCGCGTGAAGGTCGACATCCCGATCGTCGGCGACGTGAAGGACGTGCTCACCGAGCTGATCTCGATGATCCGCGAGAGCACAGCCAAGCCCGATGCAGGCGCCCTGGCCGACTGGTGGAAGACCATCGAGTCCTGGCGTTCGCGCGACTGCCTGAAGTACGACCGCGGCAACAAGGACGTGATCAAGCCGCAGTACGTGGTCGAGACCCTCTGGAACATGACCAAGGACACCGACACGTACATCACGTCGGACGTCGGCCAGCACCAGATGTGGGCAGCCCAGTACTACCGCTTCGACGAGCCGCGCCGCTGGATCAATTCCGGCGGCCTGGGCACCATGGGCGTGGGCATTCCCTACGCCATGGGCATCAAGCTCGCCAAGCCCGATTCGGAAGTGTTCACCATCACCGGCGAAGGCTCGGTGCAGATGTGCATCCAGGAACTCTCCACCTGCCTGCAGTACAACACGCCGATCAAGATCTGCTCGCTCAACAACCGCTACCTGGGCATGGTGCGCCAGTGGCAGGAGATCGAATACTCCGGCCGCTACAGCCACAGCTACATGGATGCGCTGCCCAACTTCGTGAAGCTCGCCGAGGCCTATGGCCACGTCGGCATGCTGATCGAGCGTCCACAAGACGTGGAGCCGGCGCTTCGCGAGGCGCGCAAGCTCAAGGACCGCACGGTGTTCATGGACTTCCGCACCGATCCGACCGAGAACGTGTTCCCGATGGTGAAGGCCGGCATGGGCATCACCGAGATGCTGCTGGGTTCCGAAGATCTTTGACCGATCGACGGAACGGACATTCGCTCAACTCTTAACTACTGACGAATCTATTGCCCGCCAAGCCCGCGCATTACCGTGCACGGGGGAGGGCGGCGAAAAGAGGAGTCACGCAAACATGAAACACATCATCGCAGTGCTGCTGGAAAACGAGCCGGGTGCTCTTTCCCGCGTGGTGGGCCTGTTCTCGGCCCGCGGCTACAACATCGAATCGCTCACGGTGGCGCCCACGGAGGACTCGAGCCTCTCGCGCATGACCATCGTCACCACCGGCTCGGACGACGTGATCGAGCAGATCACCAAGCACCTGAACCGCCTGATCGAAGTGGTGAAGGTCGTCGACCTCACCGAAGGCGCCTACACCGAGCGCGAGCTCATGATGGTGAAGGTGCGGGCGGTCGGCAAGGAGCGCGAGGAGATGATGCGCATGGCGGAGATCTTCCGCGGCCGCATCATCGACGTGACCGACAAGAGCTACACCATTGAACTCACCGGCGACCACGGCAAGAACGACGCTTTCCTGGAAGCGATCGAGCGTAGCGCTATCCTCGAGACTGTCCGTACCGGTGCCAGCGGCATCGGCCGCGGCGAGCGCATCCTGCGCGTGTAGGAGGGTGAAGGCGCCCTCAGTTCATACGTTCATCCACACATGAGGCAAGAGTGATGCGAGGTCTGCTCGGTTTCGACAGGATGGTGACCCCGGCGATCGTCCGGGTGCTCTACTTCCTCGGCCTGCTGGGCGTGGTCGTGCTGGCGGTGGCCGCGCTGTTCCAGCGGCAGTACCTGCCGGCCTTCACGGTCCTGATCTTCGGCACCATCGGCGTACGCATCTACAGCGAACTGCTCATCGTGCTGTTCCGCATCCACGACAGCCTCGTGTCCATCAACCAGCAGATGAAGGACCGGAATTCGTCCGGCCTTTGAGTGAAGTGCATCCGTACGGATGCTCGAGATTTTTTAGGAGAGATTCAAATGAAGGTTTACTACGACAAGGACGCTGACCTGAGCCTCATCAAGGGCAAGACGGTTGCAATCATCGGCTACGGCTCGCAAGGCCATGCGCACGCACAGAACCTGAACGACAGCGGCGTCAAGGTCGTGGTCGGCCTGCGCAAGGGTGGCGCCTCGTGGCCCAAGGTCGAGAAGGCCGGGCTGAAGGTCGCCGAAGTCGCCGACGCCGTGAAGGCCGCCGACGTCGTGATGATCCTGCTGCCCGACGAGCAGATCGCCAACGTCTACAAGAACGACGTCGCCCCCAACATCAAGGAAGGCGCTTCGCTGGTGTTCGCGCACGGCTTCAACGTGCATTACGGCTTCGTTCAGCCGCGCGCCGACCTCGACGTGTGGATGGTCGCTCCCAAGGCCCCTGGCCACACTGTGCGCAGCACCTACACCCAAGGTGGCGGCGTGCCCCACCTCGTGGCGGTGCACCAGGACAAGACCGGCAAGGCGCGTGACCTCGCGCTGAGCTACGCCACCGCCAACGGCGGCGGCAAGGCCGGCATCATCGAGACCAACTTCCGCGAAGAAACCGAGACCGACCTGTTCGGCGAACAAGCGGTTCTGTGCGGCGGCACGGTCGAGCTGATCAAGGCCGGCTTCGAGACGCTGGTGGAAGCCGGCTACGCGCCCGAAATGGCGTACTTCGAGTGCCTGCACGAGCTGAAGCTGATCGTCGACCTGATCTACGAAGGCGGCATCGCCAACATGAACTACTCGATCTCGAACAACGCCGAGTACGGCGAGTACGTCACCGGCCCGCGCGTCGTGACCGAAGAGACCAAGAAGGTCATGAAGCAGGTGCTGAAGGACATCCAGACCGGCGAGTACGCCAAGAGCTTCGTGCTGGAAAACGCCGCCGGCGCTCCCACGCTGATCAGCCGCCGCCGCCTGAATGCAGAGCACCAGATCGAAGTCGTCGGCGAAAAGCTGCGCGCGATGATGCCCTGGATCAAGAAGAACAAGCTGGTCGACCAGACCCGCAACTGACCTGCGAGCCACAAGGGCGCTTCGGCGCCCATTTCCCGAGGGCCACCCGTTGCGGTGGCCCTTTTGTTTGACGAGGGGCGGCGCGGCCCCTGAACTACACTGCGAACCATGCGATTCAAAGATCAAGATGCTATCGAATGGATAGCTGCCAGCGCAGTGCCCACGAGGGATGGAGGCAAATTCAATGCATGACGACACGCTCCCCGACGATGTGCAGCCGCGCAAGCGCCGCAAGGGCATCTACATCCTGCCGAACCTGTTCACGCTGGCGGCGCTTTTCGGCGGCTTCTATTCGGTCGTGATGGCCATGAACGCGCGCTTCGATCTCGCGGCGCTCGGCGTGTTCGCGGCGATGATCCTCGACAGCCTCGATGGCCGCGTCGCGCGCATGACCAACACGCAGAGCGCGTTCGGCGAGCAGATGGATTCGCTGTCCGACATGGTGTCCTTCGGCGCGGCGCCGGCGCTCATCGCCTACGAGTGGTCGCTCAAGGGACTGGGCCGCTGGGGCTGGATCGCGGCCTTCGTGTACTGCGCCTGCGCGGCGCTGCGGCTCGCGCGCTTCAACGTCAACACCGGCGTGGTCGACAAGCGCTGGTTCCAGGGGCTGCCGTCGCCCGCGGCCGCGGCGCTCGTGGCGGGCTTCATCTGGCTGGTGAACGAGTGGGGCAAGCGGGGGGGCGAGGTGCTGTATCTCTCGTGGACGCAGATCACATGGGTGACTTTCGCGTTCACGCTGTACGCGGGCCTCACGATGGTCACCAACGCGCCGTTCTACAGCTTCAAGGACATCCAGATGAAGAAGAGCGTGCCGTTCGCGGTGATCGTGCTGATCGCGCTGGGCATTGCCGTCATCAACATCCATCCGCCGACAGTGCTGTTCGGCCTGTTCGTCGTCTATGGCCTGAGCGGCTACGTGGTCTATGCATGGCGCAAGGCCAAGGGCCAGCAGGCCAGCGTGATCAGCACGTCGACCGAGGAGCCCGACGAACGGGGCTTGCATAACTGAGCGTGGCTTGTGCTACATTCGTCACCCTCATGAACAAGATTTCGCTGCTGGCCCTACTAGACCTCCCTCACGGGCGGAGACGGTAGCGCACGCGCAAATCCCTCACCACGGCCCGTTCGCACCAGCAACGGGCCGTTTGTTTTTTGGGGTTGCTGGTCGATTACCAACCATCTAAGAGAAATCGACATGCTCAAGCAACCTCAAAGCAAATATCGCGCATTCGCCCCGATCGGCCTCAAGGACCGTACCTGGCCCGATGCCGTGCTGACCAAGGCGCCGATCTGGCTGTCGACCGATCTGCGTGATGGCAACCAGGCCCTGGTCGAGCCCATGGACATCGCGCGCAAGATGCGCATGTTCGAAACCCTCGTGGCCATCGGCTTCAAGGAGATCGAAGTCGGCTTTCCCTCTGCTTCGCAGATCGAGTTCGATTTCGTGCGCAAGCTCATCGAGGAAGACCGCATTCCCGACGACGTGACGATCCAGGTGCTGACGCAGGCGCGCGACCACCTCATCGCTCGCACCTTCGAAGCGCTGCAGGGCGCCCCGCGCGCCATCGTGCACCTCTACAACGCCGTCGCGCCCATGATGCGCCGCGTGGTGCTCGGCATGGACGAAGACCAGATCGTCGAGCTCGCCAGCAGCCACGCGCGCATGTTCAACGAGTTCGCCGCCAGGCAGCCGAACACGAAGTGGACCTTCCAGTACTCGCCCGAAATGTTCTCGGGCACCGACGTCCACTTCTCCAAGCGCGTGGTCGATGCCGTCACCGAAGTCTGGGCGCCGACGCCCGAACGCAAGTGCATCGTCAACCTGCCCACCACGGTCGAGCACTCCACGCCGAACATCTTCGCCGACATGATCGAGTGGATGCACCGCAACCTCGCTCGCCGCGACTCCATCGTGCTGTGCGTGCATCCGCACAATGACCGCGGCACCGGTACGGCGGCCGGCGAACTGGCCTTGATGGCCGGCGCCGAGCGCATCGAAGGCTGCCTCTTCGGCAACGGCGAGCGCACGGGCAACCTCGACCTGGTCAACGTTGCGCTCAACCTCTACACCCAGGGCGTCTCGCCGGAGCTCGACTTCTCGAACATCGACGAGATCCGCGCGACGGTCGAGCACTGCAACCAGATCCCGGTGCACCCGCGCCATCCGTACGTGGGCGACCTGGTCTACACCTCGTTCTCGGGCTCGCACCAGGATGCGATCAAGAAGGCCTTCGCGGCACGCAAGGACGGCGACATCTGGGAGATCCCGTACCTCCCCATCGACCCGAAGGACGTGGGCCGCAGCTACGAGGCCGTGATCCGCGTGAACAGCCAGTCGGGCAAGGGCGGCATGGCCTACCTGCTCGAGAGCGAATACGGCATCGAGATGCCGCGCCGCCTGCAGATGGAATTCATGCAGTCGGTGCAGCGCGTGATGGACGTGGCCGGCAAGGAGCTCACCGCCGCCGACCTCTGGCAGCTGTTCGTGCGCGAATACGGCATCGAGACCGCGCAATCGCTGCGGCACCGCCTGATCGAGGAGAAGAGCGAGGGCGCCGACGCCGCCGTGGCAATTCACGCCGACGTGCATTGGGACGGTGAAGTCCGCGCCATCGAAGGCCGCGGCAACGGCCCCATCGACGCCTTCACCCAGGCGCTGAGCCAGGCCACTGGCCATTCCGTGCGCGTGATGGACTACCACCAGCACGCCATCGGCGCGGGTGCCGACGCCAAGTCGGTGGCCTACCTGGAGCTGCGCGTGGACGGCAACCAGACACTCTTCGGCGTCGGCGTGGACGCGAACGTGGTCACGGCCTCGCTGAAGGCGATCGTCTCGGGCGTGCAACGTGCGCGTGCCCGGGGCGCGCACAGCGCACAATCAGTGGTTGAAGTCGCCTGACGCTGAAGCGCTGGTCCGGTCCGGACGCGCAGGAAGGGCGCGTACGAAGGAGAACCACGATGACCGACCAGCTGATCATTTTCGACACCACCCTGCGCGACGGCGAGCAATCGCCGGGCGCCTCGATGACGCGCGACGAGAAGATGCGCATCGCCAAGCTGCTGGAGCGGCTGAAGGTCGACGTCATCGAGGCCGGCTTCCCGGCCAGCTCGAACGGCGACTTCGAGGCGGTGAAGGCGATCGCCAACGCGATCAAGGATTCGACGGTGTGCGGTCTCTCGCGCGCCAACGACCGCGACATCGGGCGCGCGGCCGAGGCCCTGAAGGGCGCCGCCCGGGGGCGGATCCACACCTTCATCGCAACTTCGCCGCTTCACATGGAAAAGAAGCTGCGCATGTCGCCCGACGAGGTTCATGAGCAGGCCAGGCTGGCCGTGCGCTTCGCGCGCAACCAGATCGGCGACGTGGAGTTCAGCCCGGAAGACGGCTATCGCAGCGACCCCGACTTCCTGTGCCGCGTGCTCGAGACCGTGATCAACGAGGGCGCCACCACCATCAACGTGCCCGACACCGTCGGCTACGCTATCCCCGAGCTCTACGGCAACTTCATCAAGATGCTGCGCGAGCGCATTCCCAACAGCGACAAGGCGATCTGGTCGGTGCACTGCCACAACGACCTGGGCATGGCCGTGGCGAACTCGCTGGCCGGCGTGAAGATCGGCGGCGCGCGCCAGGTGGAGTGCACCATCAACGGCCTGGGCGAGCGCGCGGGCAACTGCTCGCTCGAAGAGGTCGTGATGGCTGTGAAGACCCGCAAGGACTACTTCGGTCTCGACCTGCGCATCGACACGCAACACATCGTGGCCGCGAGCCGCATGGTCAGCCAGACCACCGGTTTCGTGGTGCAGCCCAACAAGGCAGTGGTGGGGGCCAATGCCTTCGCGCACGCTTCGGGCATCCACCAAGACGGTGTGCTCAAGGCGCGCGACACCTACGAAATCATGCGCGCCGAGGACGTGGGCTGGACGGCCAACAAGATCGTCCTGGGCAAGCTCAGCGGTCGCAACGCCTTCAAGCAGCGCCTGCAGGAGCTGGGCGTGGCCATGGACAGCGAGGGCGAGATCAACGCCGCCTTCCTGCGCTTCAAGGAGCTGGCCGACCGGAAGTCGGAGATTTTCGACGAGGACATTCTTGCGCTCGTCAGCGCCGAAGAGGTGTCGAACGTTGGTGAGCAGTTTGCTTTCGTCTCTCTCTCCCAGCACAGCGAAACCGGCGAGCGCCCCCAGGCGAAAATCGTGTTCACCGTCCAGGGCAAGGAAGTCACCGGCGAATCCGACGGAAATGGCCCGGTTGATGCTTCCCTGAAGGCCATCGAGTCGCACGTCAAGAGCGGTGCCGAAATGGTTCTTTACTCTGTAAATGCCATCAGCGGCTCGACGGAAAGCCAGGGAGAAGTTACAGTCCGGTTACAAAACGCAGGGCGGGTGGTCAACGGTGTGGGTGCAGATCCGGACATCGTTGTCGCTTCGGCTAAGGCTTATTTGAGTGCGCTCAACAAGTTACAGAGCCAAGCTGAGAGAGTTGCGGCACAAGGTTAGGTTGTCGGGCGATCCTTGATATTCGAATGAAGAAGAGGATGCAAGTAACTGATATTGCGTGTCTTTTTTGATTTCGATACACTGCGGTCCTCGTTTTTGCCGCTGGAGATTTTTTAATGCCTGAAGCCCGCCTACGCCGAGTTTCCAGCCAGCGGTTCCTGCCCGCTTTCAAAGCCATCGCCGTCGCGCTCTGCGCCACGGCGTTTTTGCTGCCTGGCGCCCAGGCCGCGAAGAAGGAAAAGCCCGCCGCCGCCAAGACCGCCGTCGCCTCCAAGAAGGCGAAGGGGCCGGTGCCGGTCGAAGTCAAGCGCAACGCCGCTTCCTCCAAGACCGCCACTGTCGCCAAGCGCGGCGGCCGTGCCGAAAAGGCCGAACGTGCCGAGAAGGTGGTTCGCGGCGGCCGCAACGTGGTCGCCACCATCCACAAGAAGAACGGCAAGACCGTGGTGGCCGTGCAGCGCCGCTCGGTGGTTCGCGTTGTCGAGGCGCCCGCGCGCCAGTCCTTCGGCCAGATGGCCGGGCTGCATGGAACCGAAGACGCGCTCGACCTGAAGTCGAGCGTCGCCCTGGTTATCGACCAGGACACCCACGAAGTGCTGTTCAGCAAGAACGACCATGCCGTGCTGCCGATCGCCTCGCTCACCAAGCTCATGACCGGCCTGCTCATCAGCGAGGCCCATCTGCCGAACGACGAACTCATCACCATCACCCAGGACGATGTCGACACCGAGAAGCGCAGCAGCTCGCGCCTGACGGTAGGCACCACGCTCTCGCGCGGCGAGCTGCTGCACCTGGCGCTGATGTCGAGCGAAAACCGCGCCGCGCACGCGCTGGGGCGTACCTACCCGGGTGGCCTGACGACCTTCGTGAGCATCATGAACGCCAAGGCCAAGATGCTCGGCATGAAGGACACGCGCTACGTGGAGCCCACGGGCCTCTCAAGCCGCAACCAGTCGAGCGCGCAAGACCTGGCGCTGCTGGTCAATGCCGCCTATGCCGATGCCACGGTGCGTTCGCTGTCCACCTCGCCTGAATACCAGGTCGAAGTCGGCAACCGAGTGCTGCAGTTCAACACCACCAACCGCCTCGTGAAGAGCCCCGACTGGGAAATCGGCGTGCAGAAGACCGGCTACATCTCCGAAGCGGGCCAGTGCCTCGTGATGCAGGCGCGGGTGGCGGGCCGCAAGCTGATCATGGTGTTCCTGGATTCGGCCGGCAAGTTCAGCCGTATCGCCGATGCGGAGCGCGTCCGCCGCTGGGTGGAAGCCACGCACTCGGTGGGCTCGCCGGCGGCTTCGTCGCGCAATGCTGCTTACCAGGTGGCTGGCTGATCGGCCGATCGGGCAAGTCCCCGGCCCTGCACCTCCAACGAAAAACAGGCCCTCTCGGGGCCTGTTTTGCTTGGGGGGGCTGTTTGGCCCGCTTGTCAGACGCTGGCCGATGGTGCAGACCCCCCCGAGGGTGACGGCGTTGCCGGCATGCCTTCCTTGAACCCCAGCGCACCCGAGATTTCGTTTGCCGTCGCCTGCAGCTTGGGCAGCCAGCCCTCGTCCAGCCGGTCGGCCGGCGCGGAGATCGACAGCCCCGCCACCAGCTTGCCCTGGTCGTCGTAGATGCCTGCGGCCATGCAGCGCACACCCAACTCCAGTTCTTCGTTGTCGCGGGCAATGCCGTATTGGCGCGCCTTCGACAACTCGCGCTCCAGCGCCGGCAGCTGGGTGATGCTGTTGCGCGTGTGGCCCGCCAGGCCGGTGCGGGTGGCGTAGCTGCGTACCCGTTGCGGGTCATCGGCCGCCAGGAACAGCTTGCCGGTCGAAGTCAGGTGCAGCGCGGCGCGGCCGCCGATGGCACGCACCACCTGCATGCCCGAGCGCTCGCTGTAGGAGCGCTCGATGTACACGATCTCGTCGCCCTGGCGCATGCTGAGGTTGACGGGCTGCTGCGTCAGCTTGTGCAGCTCGCGCATCGGGCCCAGGGCCGCGTCGCGCACGTTGAGCCGGCCCTTGACCAGGTTGCCCAGCTCCAGCAGGCGCATGCCGAGCCGGTAGCTGCCGGCCTCGGGGCGGTCGACGAAACGGCCAACGGCCAGGTCGTTGAGGATGCGGTGCGTGGTCGACGGGTGGAGCCCCGTCTTTTCGCTGATCTCCTTCAGCGAAATGGCGTCCTCGCGAGATGCCAGGACGTCGATCAGCGCAAACATGCGCTCGATCACCTGGATCACGGGAACGGCGGGAATGTCGGATTGGTTTTTTCTCATGGCGCTCTGCGGTGATGACCGAGCGCCATTTTACCTTGTGAAATCGTTTGGCGGCTGCCAGCGGCCATCCAACAACACTTCATGAGGGGAGAAGCGCGCCTTGTAGTTCATCTTGGGGCTGTGCTCGATCCAGTAGCCCAGGTAGACGTGCGGCAGCCCGAGCTTGCGGGCCTGCTCGATCTGCCATAGCACGCTGTAGGTGCCGTAGCCGACGCTCGAATCGGGCTCGTAGAAGGTGTAGACGGCCGAGATGCCGTCGTTGAGCACATCGAGGATCGACACCATCCTGAGCGCTCCCGCGCTGCCGTCGGGCTGGGTCTCGCGGAATTCCACCAGCCGCGAGTTGACGCGGCTTTGGAGCAGGAACTGGGTGTACTGGTCGATGCTGTCGTGGTCCATGCCGCCGCCCGCATGGCGGCCGTTCTGGTAGCGCAGGTAGAGCTGGTAGTGCTCCGGCATGAAGCACAGCTTGAGCACGCGGGCCTGCAGGTTTGCATGCTGCTTCAGCGCCCGGCGCTGGCTGCGGTTGGGATGGAAGGCATTGGCCCGCACGCGCAGCGGAATGCAGGCCCGGCAACCATCGCAGTACGGCCGGTAGGTGAACATGCCGCTGCGCCGGAAGCCGCTGAGCACCAGGTCTGAATAGGCGTCGTTGTGGATCAGGTGGCTGGGCGTGGCCACTTGCGAGCGGGCTTGCCGGTCCGGCAGGTAGCTGCACGGGTAGGGCGCAGTCGCGTAGAACTGCAGCGTGTGAAGCGGGAGGTCCTTGAGGTGCGTCACGTCAGGGAAGGAGGTCGCGCTGAAAGGAGTTCGGACCAGTATACGGGCTCGAATCGCCACCGTGGGCCCTCTTGCTGCCGTGCCCCCGCCACGTGCGCGACGAAGCGCTTGCGGGCCATTTCGCGTGCGCCGAGGCTCGCGAGGTGGGCGGTGTTCTGCTGGCAGTCGATC
Organism: Variovorax sp. 350MFTsu5.1; assembly: GCF_048302515.1. Lineage (NCBI taxonomy): Bacteria > Pseudomonadati > Pseudomonadota > Betaproteobacteria > Burkholderiales > Comamonadaceae > Variovorax > Variovorax sp. 350MFTsu5.1. The sequence goes on from NZ_CP157620.1 coordinate 3,089,567, forward strand.
ATCCGCACGCCGAAGTGGCGGCATAGCGACACCAGCGCGGCCAGCGCGATCTTCGATGCGTCCGGCCGGCGGGTGAACATCGACTCGCCGAACACCGCGCGGCCCAGCGAAACGCAGTAGAGGCCGCCCGCCAGTTCGCCATCGATCCAGGTCTCGACGCTGTGGGCGTGGCCCGCGCGGTGCAAATCCGTATAGGCGGCCACCATGTCCGGCACGATCCAGGTGCCCGACTGGCCCACCCGCGGCGAGGCCGAGCAGGCCCTGATGACGGCCTCGAAACCGTGGTCGATGCGCACCTCGCAGCCGGGCGTTTCCACGAAGCGCGCCAGGGTCTTGCGCAGAGAGCGGTGCAGCCTGAACTCGTCCACCTGCAGCACCATGCGTGGGTCGGGGCTCCACCACAGGATCGGCTGGTCCTCGCTGAACCAGGGAAAGACACAGTTGCCGTAGGCCTGCATCAGAGTATCGACGTCGAGAGCACCTCCGGCGGCCAGCAGGCCGGGCACCGGGTCGGCCACACCCCAGGCCGAGGCGGGGTCGGGCAGGGCATCTCCAGGTTCCAGCCAGGGAAGTTGTCGCATGGGCATAGGTATACACGGCTTCGCAAACACCAATCCAGTGGGCGAAAATCGCTGGTCGCCGATATCGCCACCAGCGTTCGGCCCACACGCCACGGCACCACAAGACCGGCCGGAAACCCTATAGTGCACAGCTTGCATCCGCAGCACCCACGAACAGATCAGGCAGGCCCGAGCGCGCGCCGGGGATAAGTACAAGAGGACAACGTTGACCACTGAACCCAATCCCACCCGCTTCGGCAGCGGCCAGGCAGTGCGCCGCCTGGAAGATGAAAGCCTTCTGTCGGGCGCCGGCCGCTACACCGACGACGTCACGCTCCCCGAGCAGGCGCACCTCGTCTTCCTTCGATCCTCTTACCCGCACGCGCGCATCCTGTCCATCGACACCAGCGCCGCCGCCGCCATGCCCGGCGTGCTGCGAGTGATCACCGGCGCCGAGATGGTGGAGGCCGGCGTCAAACCTCTTCCTGGCGCCGCCGGCTTCAAGCGCGCCGACGGCAGCGACAGCGCCAGCCCGCCGCGCCGAGCCATCGCCCACGAGCGCACCCGTTTCGTCGGCGAAGTGGTGGCTGCCGTGGTGGCCGACACCGTGCAGCAGGCGCGCGATGCCGCCGAAGCCATCATGGTCGACTACGAAGACCTGCCCATGGTGGTCGACCTCGCCAGCGCCACCGCGGAAGGCGCGCCGCTGCTGTGCGAGGAGGCCACCGGCAACATCTCCGCCGAAATGCGCCACGGCAGCAGCGAAGCCGCCACGGCCGCCTTCGCCAAGGCCAGCCACGTGGTCGCGCTCGACGTGAACAACCAGCGCGTGGTCGCCCTGACGATCGAGCCGCGCTCGGTGCTCGCGGCGCGCGACGCCGAAACCGGCCGCCTCACGATCCGCATGAGCACCCAGATGCCCTCCGGCGTGCGCGATTCCATCTGCGCCGCCATCGGCCTGCCCAAGGAAAAGGTGCGCGTGGTGGTGGGAGATGTCGGCGGCGGCTTCGGCATGAAGACCGGCGCCTACCCGGAGGACATCGCCGTCGCCTATGCGGCGCTGCAGGTGGACCGGCCGGTGAAGTGGGTGGCCGACCGCAGCGAGGAGTTCCTCTCCAGCGCGCACGGCCGCGACATCGAGGCGCGCGCCGAGATGGCACTCGACGCCGACGGCAAGATCCTCGCGCTGCGCATCAAGACGCTGGCCAACGTCGGCGCCTACGCGACCGGCACCGGCGTCGCGATCCAGCTGCTGATCGGCCCCTGGGTGCAGACCAGCGTCTACGACATCCAGACCATCGACTTCCATTTCAAGGCGGTGCTCACCAACACCGCTCCCACTGGCGCCTACCGCGGCGCGGGCCGCCCCGAAGCCATCTTCACCATCGAACGGCTCATGGACGAGGCCGCGCGCCAGACCGGCATCGACCGCATCGTGCTGCGCCGGCGCAACTTCATCCGCCCCGAGCAGATGCCGTACAAGAACCCGATGGCGCAGACCTACGACACGGGCAACTTCGAGTCGGTGATGGACCAGGCGCTCACGCTCGCCGACTGGCAGGGTTTCGAGAGACGCGCCGCCGAGTCGGCCGGCCGTGGCAAGCACCGCGGCCTGGGCATCGCCACTTTCCTCGAATGGACCGGCGGCAACGTGTTCGAGGAACGCGTCACCGTCTCGGTGCAGGCCGACGGCGTGATCGAGGTTTTCTCGGCCGTCAACGCCATGGGGCAGGGCATTGCCACCTCGCTGGCCCAGCTCGCCGTGGATGCCTTCGGCGTGCCCATCGAGAAGGTGCGCGTGGTGCTGGGCGACACCGACCGCGGCGACGGCTTCGGCAGCGCCGGCTCGCGCTCTCTCTTCACCGGCGGCTCGGCCGTGCGCATCGGCGCCGAGCGCACCATCGACAAGGCTCGCGAACTGGCCGCGCAGGAGTTCGAGGCGGCGCTCGACGACATCGTCTACAGCCGAGGCGTCTTCAACGTGGCCGGCACCGACCTGGAACTCGACCTCTTCACCCTGGCGGCCAAGCAACCGGGGCGCGAGATCTTCGTCGACTCCACCAGCACCGTGGCCGGCCCCACCTGGCCCAACGGCTGCCACATCTGCGAGATCGAGATCGATCCGCCCACCGGCGAGATCAGCGTGGTGGCCTACAGCTCGGTCAACGACGTGGGCCGCGTCATCAATCCGATGATCGTGCGCGGCCAGCTCGAAGGCGGTGCGGTGCAGGGCATCGGCCAGGCGCTGTACGAGCAGGTGGTGTACGACCACGAGACCGGCCAGCCCGTCACCGGCAGCCTGATGGACTACGCCGCCCCGCGCGCCGACATCGTCGACACCATGTTCAACATGGAGATGGACGAGTCGACGCCCTGCAAGAACAACCCGCTGGGCGTGAAGGGCGTGGGCGAGCTGGGCACCATCGGCGCCACGCCGGCCATCGTGAATGCGGTGGCCGACGCCTTCGCGCGCAACGGCTTCGCTACGCGCGCGCCGCGGCTGCACATGCCGCTGAGCCCTGCGCGTGTCTGGCAGGCGATGCAAACGGTCGATTGAGCAATCGTTTTCGTGGGGCAGAAAGGCACCGGCCATGCTTGTCACCACCGAGGTCCGGACCGATGCGATCCGCATCGCCAGCTACCGCTGCGACGCGGGGCCCGACGCGCAGCCCTTCACCGAGCTGCACGAAGGCCATTCGGTCTCGTACGTGCGAAGGGGCAGCTTCGGCTATCGCACGCGCGGCAATGCCTATGAGCTGGTCGCCGGCTCGGTGCTGGTCGGCTGTCCGGGCGACGAGTACGTCTGCACGCACGACCACCATGTCTGCGGCGACGAGTGCCTGGCCTTTCATCTGTCGCCGGGCTTCGTCGACCTGATCGGCGGTGACCGCAAGACCTGGCGCACCGGCGGTGTGCCGCCGCTGGCCGAACTCGTGGTCATCGGCGAGCTGGCGCAGGCTGCGGCCGACGGACAGAGCGACGTGGGGCTGGACGAACTGGGCATGTGGTTCGCGAGCCGCTTCGTCGAGGTCGTCTCGGGGCGAGCGAAGCCAAAGTTGCCGTCCCCGGCCATCTCTCGCGACCGCCGCCGCGCGGTCGATGCCGCGATGTGGATCGACGCCAACCTGCAGCACGACATCGGCCTCGACGGCGCCGCTGCCGAAGCCGGCCTGAGCTCCTTCCACTTCCTGCGGCTCTTTTCGCAGGTGCTGGGCGTGACGCCGCACCAGTACCTCGTGCGCTCCCGCCTGCGGCATGCCGCGCGCCTGCTGGCCGACGACGACAGCCGGCCCGTGACCGAGGTGGCGCTTGACGTGGGCTTTGCCGACCTCAGCAACTTCGTGCGCACCTTCCATCGCGCAGCGGGCGTGTCGCCGGGCGGCTTCCGCAAGGCGGCCAGGGGCGACCGCAAGATTCTCCAAGAACGCATCGCGGCGCTCTTAGATGATGGACTCCTGATCAACACATCGAGCAGGAAGCCATCATGTACGACCACATCGGACTGAAAGTCAAAGACCTCGCCGCGAGCCGCCGCTTCTACGAAGCAGCGCTCGCGCCGCTGGGCCATGTGCCGGGCCCGCACGACGACAGCTACGCCGGCATCGGCCCGGCCGACGAACCCGCGCTGTGGCTCTACGCCGCCAAGGGCGCGAAGGGGCCGGGCACTCACATCGCATTCCGTGCACCGAACCACGAGGCCGTGGCCGCCTTCCACAAGGCCGGCCTGAAAGCCGGCGGCACCGACAACGGTGGCGCTGGCCCCAGGCCGGACTACAGCCCGACCTATTACGCTGCCTTCCTGATCGACCCCGACGGCAACAACGTCGAAGCGGTCTGCCCCTGAAGAGAGGTTCCACGCCATGGCCACGGTCTACAAGGAATTCATCGTCGAGGCGAGCGCGGCGCAGGTCTGGGACGCGCTGCGCGACTTCGATGCGGTGCACACGCGGCTCGCGCCGGGCTTTCTCACGGACTGCACGATCGATGAGGAGGGCGCGCGGATCCTGACCTTCGCCAACGGCCTCGTCGCGCGCGAACTGCTGGTGGGCATCGACGAGACCCATCGTCGGCTGGCCTACACCGTCACCGGCGGGCAGGCGAGGCATCACCATGCGACGGCGCAGGTTTTCGAGGAAGGCGAAGGCCGCTCGCGCTTCGTCTGGATCACCGACGTGCTGCCCGATGCGATGGCGGCCTACATCGGCCCGATGATGGAGCAGGGCGGCGCTGCCATGAAGGCCGCGCTGGAAGGTCGCCCGGTTCCGTCTGCGGCCTAGAAGTCTTCGAGCGGCAGCCCGACGTAGTTCTCCGCCAGCGCGGTGGAGGCGGCGGCTGAATGCACCAGGTAGTCGAGCTCGGCTTCCTGGATCTTCTGGCCGAAGGCGCCCGTCTCCGGAAAACGGTGCATCAACGAGGTGAACCACCACGAGAAGCGCTCGGCCTTCCAGACGCGGCGCAGGCACAGGTCGGAATAGCGGTCGAGCGCCGAGGCCGACTTCTCGCCGTAGAAGATTTCGAATGCGCGCGAGAGATACCCGACGTCGGCCGTGGCGAGGTTCAGCCCCTTGGCGCCCGTCGGCGGCACGATGTGCGCCGCGTCGCCCGCCAGGAACAGCGAGCCGAAGCGCATCGGCTCGGCGACGAAGCTGCGCAGCGGTGCAATGCTTTTCTCCAGCGAAGGCCCGGTCACCAGTCGCTCGCGCGCTTCTGGGTCGAGGCGTGCGCGAAGCTCGTTCCAGAAAGCCTCGTCGCTCCAGTTCTCCACCCGCTCCTCGGTGGGCACCTGCACGTAGTAGCGGCTGCGCGTGGCGCTGCGCATGCTGCACAGCGCGAAGCCGCGCTCGGTGTTGGCGTAGATGAGTTCGTGCGACACGGGCGGCACGTCGGCCAGCACGCCGAGCCAGCCGAAGGGGTAGATCTTTTCGTAGGTCTGGATCGCATCGGCCGGCACGCTGGCGCGGCTCACGCCGTGGTAGCCGTCGCAGCCGGCGATGAAGTCGCATTCGATCTCGTGCGTCTGGCCATCCTTTTCGTAGCGCACGCGGGGCCTGCCCGACTGGAAGTCGTGCAGGCTCACGTTTGCCGCGCTGTAGATGGTGGCGAGCCCTTCGGCCGCGCGCGCTTCCATCAGGTCGCGCGTCACTTCCGTCTGGCCATACACCGTCACCTGCTTGCCGCCCGTGAGGCCGTGCATGTCGATGCGGTGGCGCGCGCCCTTGAAGAGCAGCTCGATGCCCTCGTGCGGCAGTCCCTCGGCCTTGGCGCGGGCGTCGACGCCCGCACGCGCCAGCAGGTCCATCGTGACCTGCTCCAGCACGCCGGCGCGGATGCGGCCAAGCACGTAGTCGCCGCTCTGGCGTTCGACAATGACGTTGTCGATGCCTGCCTTGTACAGAAGCTGTCCGAGCAGAAGGCCGGCGGGTCCGGCTCCGATGATGGCGACCTGGGTGCGCATGTTCGTGTCTCCGAGAGGGTTTCACGGAGCGTAGGGCGCACGGGGCCTTCCAGGGAGGCCGTGCGTGCGGCTGTGTGCGATCATGCGAATGCGTGCGCGATCATCGCGCAACACTTCCACAGACGACGAACCCCATCCTCCATCGACCGAAGAATGAGCATCGCCAAGGCCGACTTCATCGAGGGCATCGCCAAGGGCATGGCCGTGCTCGAAAGCTTCGACACCGAGCGCCAGCGCCTGAACGCCACCCTGGCTGCCGAACGCGCCGGCCTCACGCGCGCAGCAGCCCGCCGCCATTTGCTGACGCTGGCCCACCTGGGCTACCTGGAAACCGACGGCAGCTATTTCTGGATGGCGCCGAAGGTGCTGCGCTTCTCGGGCAGCTATCTCGCGTCTTCCCGATTGCCGCGGGCACTGCAGCCCACGCTGAACCGGCTCGCGGCGCAGACCGGCGAGTCGTTCTCGGCCGTCGTGCTCGACGGGGAAGAGGTGGTCATCGTTGCGCGCAGCGGCAGCTACGGCACGCCGACGCGCGTGCTGGCCTATGGCCTGCACCTGGGGGCGCGGCTGCCCGCGCATGCCACTTCCACCGGGCGCGTGCTGCTCGCGGCGATGGCACCGGCGCAGTTCACGCAGTGGCTCAAGGGCCGGCATCTCGCACGGCTCACGCCGCGCACGGTGACGCAGGCGCGCGGCCTGCGTCAACTGATCGCCCGCACGCGTAAAGACGACTACTGCTTCGCGAGCGAAGAGCACGAGCTGGGCGTGCAGGCGCTGGCCGTGCCGCTGCGTGACATGCAGGGCCGCACCGTGGCGGCGCTGAACGTGGTGCTCTCGGGCACGCGCTACCAGGAAGAAGCGCTGCAGCGCGAGATGCTGCCGCTGCTCTTCGAGGCCGCGCGCGAAGTGCGGTCTCTGTTGTGAGCTCGGAGCCAATCTGAACTTTGGCCGCGGCCTGCGCCTCGAATCCCCGAAACGGACACAACCATGCGACTGCTCCTTCTCGAAGACGACGTGATGATCGGCGAAGCGGTGCTCGACCTGCTTCGCGCCGAACAATACGCCGTGGACTGGGTGAAAGACGGCGAGGCCGCCGAAACGGCGCTGCGCACCCAGCAATACGACCTGGTGATGCTCGATCTCGGCGTGCCCCGGCGCGACGGGCTCGAGGTGCTGCGCAACCTGCGAGCCCGCAAGCAGCGCATGCCGGTGCTGATCGCCACGGCGCGCGACTCGGTGCAGCAGCGCATCGAAGGCCTCGATGCCGGCGCCGACGACTACGTGCTCAAGCCCTACGACCTCGACGAGCTGCTGGCGCGCATCCGCGCCTTGCTGCGCCGTGCGGCGGGACGCGCCGAGCCTGTTTACGAGCACATGGGTGTGAGCATCAACCCGGCCACGCGCGAGGTCACGGTGGCCGGCCAGCCGGTGGTGCTGTCGGCGCGTGAATGGGCCGTGCTGGAGCCGCTGCTGGCGCGGCCCGGGATGGTGCTGTCGCGCGCCCAGCTCGAGGAGAAGCTCTACAGCTGGAAGGACGAGATCAGCAGCAACGCGGTGGAGGTGTACGTGCACGGCCTGCGCAAGAAGCTCGGCGCCGAGCTCATCCGCAACGTGCGCGGCGTCGGCTACATGGTGCCGAAACTATGACTCGCCCCCAGGCTTCGCGCACTTCGTGTCGCTTCGCCAACCCCCTTCCGGGGGCGACGCCTACGGCCCGGCAAAGCCGGTTCCGTGTCGTCCCGCGAAGGGGGCGTGTATGAGCAGAGTCATTGGTTCTCTGACAGGCTCGCTGCGCGCCCGGCTGCTGTGGTTCCTGCTCGCAGCCATCGTGCTGGCGGCGGGGGCGCAGGCACTGGTGGCCTACCGCACGGTGCTGGCCGAGGCCGACGACATCTTCGACTATCACATGCAGCAGATGGCGCTGTCGCTGCGCGCCGGCCTGCCGCCGAGCGCTGCGGTGGGCGGGCTGGGCGCCGCCGAGCAGAACTTCGATTTCGTCGTGCAGGTGTGGACGGCCGATGGCACGCGCATCTTCGAATCCGCCGAGCAGGCAGCGCTGCCGCAGCTCGCGGTGCTGGGCTTCGCCGACGTGAACGCGCGCGGCACCACCTACCGCGTGTTCTCGATGCAGACACGCAGCCTGGTGATCCAGGTGGCGCAGGACATGGCCGCGCGGCGCCACATGGCCGGCACGCTGGCCCTGCGCACCATCGCGCCGGTGGCGCTGATGGCGCCGCTGCTGATGCTGGTCGTGTGGTGGGTGGTGAGCCAGTCGCTCGCGCCGGTAGCGCGGGTGCGCAAGCAGGTGGCCTCGCGCCAGGCCGACGATCTCTCCCCGGTGAGCGAGGAGAACCTGCCCGAGGAGGTGCGCCCGCTGGTGCAGGAACTGAACCTGCTCTTCGACCGCGTACGCCATGCCTTCGACGCGCAGAAGCACTTCGTCGCCGATGCCGCGCACGAGCTGCGCTCGCCGCTGGCCGCGCTCAAGCTGCAGGTGCAGGGCCTGCAGCGCGCGCCTGACGATGCCTCGCGCGAGCTGGCGGTGAGCCGGCTGGTGGCGGGCATCGACCGGGCGACGCGCCTGGTCGAGCAGATGCTTGCGCTGGCCCGGCATGAAGCCAGCATGGCGGCCGGCGCGAAGCCCGAGCCGGTGGACCTGGCCGAGGTAACCCGGCTCGCGGTGTCCGACGCCGTGGCGGCCGCACAGGCGCGCGGCATCGACATCGGCATCGCCCATGCCGAAGAGGCGGTGGTGCATGGACAGTCCGAGGCGCTTCGGATGCTGCTGCGCAACCTGCTGGAGAACGCGATCAAGTACACGCCGGTGGAAGGCCGCGTCGACATCGGCATCGCGCGCAAGGGCGATACGGCCGAACTCACCGTGGACGACAGCGGGCCAGGCCTGCCGCCGGAGGAGCGCGAGCGGGTGCTCGACCGGTTCTACCGCTCGGGCGAATCCCAGGCGCCCGGCAGCGGCCTTGGGCTGGCCATCGTCAAGTCGATTGCCGACCTGCACGGGGCCACGGTGGCGCTGGAGCAGTCGCCCAGCCTCGGCGGGCTGCGCGTGCTGGTGCGCTTTCCCGCGCGCGCCTGAGCCCCGGCCGCGCCGTTTAAGCGGCGCTTAAGTCAGACCCGCGACATTCCTTTCATCGTTTTGCGTCCATACGCCTTGAAAGGAACCGACAAATGAACTCACGTCTGACTTCGCCCCGTGCCCTGGCCATCGCCCTGGCAAGTGCGGGTGTGATCGGTGCGGTCGGCGCCGGCGCCTACACCAGCGCCCGCGCCGTGGGCGCGCCGACCACCAATGCCGTCGCCACCGCGCCCGCGGCCATGGTCACGCTGCCCGACTTCTCGACGATAACTTCGCGCGACGGCCCGGCCGTGGTCAACATCAGCGTGACCGGCACCATGAAGGCTTCCGACGACGAGGCAGCCGCCGAGATCCAGGGCATCGATCCGGACGATCCGATGTTCCAGTTCTTCCGCCGCTTCCAGGGCCAGATGAATCCGCGCGGCCAGCAACAGCAGCGCGAAGTGCCGGTGCGCGCGCAGGGTTCGGGCTTCATCGTCGACCCCAGCGGCATCATCATCACCAACGCCCACGTGGTGAAGGACGCGAAGGAAGTCACCGTCAAGCTCACCGACCGCCGCGAATACCGCGCGAAGGTGCTGGGCGCCGACGCCAAGACCGATATCGCGGTGCTCAAGATCGACGCGAAGAACCTGCCGGTGCTCGCGCTGGGCAACACCAAGGACCTGAAGGTCGGCGAATGGGTGCTGGCCATCGGCTCGCCCTTCGGCTTCGAGAACACCGTCACGGCCGGCGTGGTGAGCGCCAAGGGCCGCTCGCTGCCCGACGACAGCTACGTGCCCTTCATCCAGACCGACGTGGCGGTGAACCCCGGCAATTCCGGCGGCCCGCTGCTCAACACGCGCGGCGAGGTGGTCGGCATCAACTCGCAGATCTACAGCCGCAGCGGTGGCTACCAGGGCGTGTCGTTCGCGATCCCGATCGACGTGGCGATCCAGGTGAAGGACCAGATCGTCGCCACCGGCAAGGCGCAGCACGCACGCCTGGGCATCGCGGTGCAGGAGGTGAACCAGGCCTTCGCCGATTCGTTCAAGCTCGACAAGCCCGAAGGCGCGCTGGTCTCGAACATCGAGAAGGGCGGCCCCGGCGACAAGGCCGGCCTGAAGGCGGGCGATGTGATCCGCAAGGTCGACGGCCAGCCCATCGTGTCCTCGGGCGACCTGCCCGCGGTGATCGGCCAGCAGGCGCCCGGCAAGAAGGTCACGCTCGAAGTGTGGCGCCAGGGCGAACGCCAGGAGCTGCAGGCCAAGCTCGGCGATGCGAGCGACAAGCCCGCGAAGGTCGCCAAGGCCGATGCCGACGTGGGACAGGGCAAGCTGGGCCTGGCGCTGCGCCCGTTGCAGCCGCAGGAAAAGCGCGAAGCCTCCGTCGACAACGGCCTGCTGATCGAGGACGCGGCCGGCCCTTCGGCCCAGGCCGGGGTGCAGGCGGGCGACGTGCTGCTGGCCATCAACGGTACGCCCGCGCAAAGCGTGGAGCAGGTGCGCGAGGTGGTGGCCAAGGCCAGCAACAAGTCGGTCGCGCTCTTGATCCAGCGCGGTGAAGACAAGATCTTCGTGCCGGTGCGTATCGGTTGAGTTCGCCCCGCAGGCATGACGTCGCCCGCCCAGAGCCTCTCGGCTCACATCCTGCCCACGTCTGCGACCATGATCGGCGTGTGCATGACGGTGATGTCCATCGGGCACCTGGGGCCGCGCGACGACATGCGGCTTCTGATCGACCGCCTGCTCGCAGTGGACGCGCTGGTCTTCCTGGCCAGCGCGTTGCTGTCTTTCATCTCGATGCGTTCGCGCAGGTTGGGCGCGCGGCTGGAGGCCTGGGGCGAGATGGTCTTCATCGCCGGCCTCGGGCTGCTGGCGCTGGGTGCGGTGACGCTGGCCTTTGCCCTGCGCTGAACGGCTGCGCGGCGCCTCAGGCAGGCGAGCAGGGCCAGTCGAGCTGCATGCGCGTGCCGCCGGCGGCCGGGTCCGCCGTCTCGATCTGCAGCCTCGCGCCGATAGACTGGGCGCGCGCCCGCATGTTGGCGATGCCGTGGCCGGTTCTCCCGCCATTGGCCGGCGCCGAAGGCAGGCCGCGCCCGTTGTCGGTGAGCATGATGCGCACCAGCGAAGGCGTCTCTTCCCCGTGCCAGCTCGCGTGCATCACGATGCGCGTGGCGCCCGCGTGCTTGAGCACGTTGGTGAAGGCTTCGAGCAGGATGCGTTGCAGCTGCAGGGCCGCCTGTGCGGCGAAAGGCTCCAGCTGCGGGATCACTTCCACGTCCCACACCAGCTCGATGCCGGCGGCGTCCAGCCGCGGCTGCAGGCGGTAGCGCAGCGTGGCCAGCACGGTGGCCAGGTCGTCGTGCGTGGGCTGCAGCGAATCGACGGCCATGCGCATCTCGTCGAGCGCGAGCTTCACGTGTTCCTCGATCACCGTGCGGTCCGGTTTGGCCTGCGTCACCACGTTGAGGAGGCCGACCAGCTGCGAGCCGACGCCGTCGTGGATCTCCCGCATGATGCGCTGGCGCTCCAGCAGCACGGCCTGTTCCTGCTGCTGCTGGCGTACGGTCTCGAAGGCGCCGCGCAACTGGTCTTCGCGCTCGGCCACGCGGGCCGCGAGGTTGGCGTTGAGCGCGCGGTAGTCGGCTACGGTGCGGCTGTAGCGCTCGACCACCAGGCCGGCCAGGATCATCACGAAGAAGAACATCGCGTGCGCCGTCAGCGTGTAGTAGGCGCCGCCGAAGAGGCCCATGCGCACCAGCAGCAGGTCGTGCGCGCCGGCCAGGATGGCCAGCGTGCCCGCGGCCATCAGCACGCCCGCGATACGGCGACGGTCCACCAGCGCCCCGTACACCACGTAGGGCAGGCAGATGATGCTGATGCATTGCAGGATGACGAGGCCGCCGGTCCACAGCAGCGGCTGCGCGAAGGTGAAGGAGGCGCAGGCCAGCGTGACCGACAGCGCGAGCGCCGTGTAGATCGAGCGCACCAGCCACGGCGGATTGCGCTCCAGCACCAGCAGCACGAAGCGCGCGATCAGCCCGATGTGGCAGGCGTAGCAGACCGCCACGATGGCGCCCCACAGCGGCCAGGGAATGGCCACGTCGGGCCATACGCGGTCGAGGTTGCGCGCCACGCCCGAGAGCGCGGCCAGCGCGAAGCAGCCGTAGAGCGCGTCGCGCTGGCGCAGCCACAGCCCGCCGGCGATGCCGCCCATCAGCAGCAGGCTGACGGCATAGACGATGGCCGAGGTGTTGCGCCAGTTCTGCCGGGCGCGGTAGACCGTTGCCAGCGACGCCTCGGGGCCGTAGTCGATGCTGGCCAGCCCCGCGCCGCGCTGGCGCTGGATGGTGGTGCGCACCACCAGCGACTGTGGCTGGCCTGCCTGGTGCAGCACGGCCGGCACCGGCACCAGCAGGTTGCTCTTGGACGCGTCGTAGCTCGGCAAGCCCAGCGTGCCATAGCTCGCCACCAGCGCGTCGTTGAACGAGATCGCCACCTGGTTGCCCGCGCCCGAGAGCAGCAGCGCGGCGGGCTTGCCGGCCGGCACCGCGGAAGCGGGAAGTTCGATGCGGTAGGTGGCCTTGCCGCCGCGCCCGGGGAATTCATGGTCCCAGCGGAAGGGAATCTCCACGCGTCGCTGCTGCGCCGGCAGGCCGTCGGGTTCGAGCACCGCCTCGGCCGAGGCAACGTCGAAAGCGTCGGGCGATTCCGCTGCGTCGGCATGGGAGGCCGCCGACGCCAGGGCGAGCCACAGGCACAAGGCGGCGAGCAGCAGGCGGCAGAGGCCGCCGGCGGTTACGCTAGGGAAGCCAGCCGAGGTTGCGGGCCTCGAACACAGCTTCCGATTTGTTGTGCACATCCAGCTTGCCGTAGATATTGCGGATATGGGTTTGGACAGTCGAGGCCGAGACTCCCATCTGCACACCGACTTCGACATAGGTGAAACCACGAGAGACCAGGTCGAGCACCTCGAACTCGCGCGGCGACAGGCGCTCGGGCACGACCGTCGGCGTGCCAGCCGCCTTGGCCGCGGCCTGTTCCCTGGGCGCGCCGCCCGAGTGCGCCTGCCAGCGGCGCAGCAGCTTGCGCGCGATGACCGGCGACATCGGCGAGCCGCCGGCGCGCAGGTGGCGGATGTGGGTGGCGAGGTCGGCCTCGGTGCCGTCCTTCAGCAGGTAGCCGCTGGCGCCGGCCTCGAAGGCCTGGACCATGTTGGCCTCGTCGCCGAAGATCGAAAGCACCATCACCGCGCAGGCCGGCTGCATGTTGCGGCACTGGCTGATCACCTGCAGCCCGGGGCGGTCGGGCAGGCCGAGGTCCACCAGCAGCACGTCGATCGGGTTGTCGACCAGCCAGCGCAGGATGTCGCTGGCGTTGGAGGCGCTGTAGGCCAGGCTCAGGGACGGGTCTGCGTCGACCACGCGCGAGATGCGCTCGCGCATGCCGGTGTCGTCTTCGACGAGGGCGACCTGTGTTTCCGCAGTCATGCGTGGACCGGGCCCGGAAAGAAGCTGCATGCGCTCATGCATGGCGTGGTGACAGGGCGCATGGGGGAAAAGACCTGGGTTGCTGATGCCGCAAAGGGTAGGGGGCTGCCCGCTCGCTGCCCATCCTATATACGGGGGAGGCGGCCTACCGCTTTCGGTGGCCTATGGGATGTCTTGCCGGTTGCCGCCCTGGCCAGCCGCCCTGCCACGAGCGCGATGTGCCCGACCAGCTCCAGAGGCGACTCGACCTCGAAATCGTGCGGCAGGCAGCCCAGCCACACGGCCAGCGCATCGAGCGAATTGGCCGCGGTGGCGATGCGGGTGGAACCGTCGCCGACAGCCTGCGGCGTGCCGCCGACCCAGCCGAGATAGGGCTCCAGCGCCTCGACGGGTGCATGCACCACGATCTGCGCATGGTGCAGGTAGGGCGACACCTTCAGTGCGTGCTCCATGTAGGCGGCCACGTCGCCATGGGGCAGCCGGCGCGGCGTGAAGCGCTCGCCGGTGGGCACGGGCTCGACGATGCGGTCGAGGCGGAAGGTGCGCCAGTCCTCGCGCGCCACGTCCCACGCTAGCAGGTACCAGCGCCGGCCCGTCTGCACCACGCGATGCGGCTGCGCCGTGCGCTCGGTGAGGGCGTCGTGGTGGTCGCGGTAGCCGAAGCGCAGTTCGAGCCGGTCGGTGCAGGCTTCGGCGAGGAAGGACACGGCCTTCAGGCGCACGGGCGATTTGTCGTGCATCACCGGCACCACCGATGAGCGGACGCTGTCGAGCCGGCGGCGCAGGCGCGGCGGCATCAGCTGTTCGAGCTTGGCCAGCGCGCGCATCGAGGCGTTCTCGATGTCGCCCGAGGCGCCCACCGGGTTGCCCAGGCCGAGCGCGACGGCGATGGCTTCTTCGTCCTCGAGCAGCAGCGGCGGCATCGCGGTGCCAGCGCCGAGCCGGTAGCCGCCGGCCACGCCCGAGGTGGAATCGACCGTGTACCCCAGGCTGCGCAGGCGGTCGACGTCGCGGCGCAGGGTGCGCTCGGTGATCTCGAGCCGGGCGGCGAGGTCGGCGCCCGTCCAGGAGCGTTGCGCCTGGAACAGGGAGAGAAGCCGGATCAGGCGTGCGGTGGCGGAAAGCATGCGCGCATCATGCCTTTGATCGAGGACAGAATCTGTCCGCAATGGGTCGTAGCCTCGGTTCTTCTCTCAACCACCTCCGCACCGCGGAACACAGGACGAAGACCCATGAAGAAGACGTACAACGGCAGCTGCCATTGCGGCAAGGTCCGCTTCCAGGCCCTGATCGATCTCGCCGAAGGCACGGGCAAGTGCAATTGCTCGATCTGCACCAAGACCCGCGCATGGGGCGCGATCGTGAAGCCGGATGCCTTCACGCTGCTTTCGGGGGAGGAGGACCTGTCGCTGTACCAGTTCAACTCGCACAGCACCGAGTGGCTGTTCTGCAGGAACTGCGGCGTGCGTTCGTTCGGGCGCGGCAACGTGCCCGAGATCGGTGGCGCCTATGTGAGCGTCGCGGTGAACTGCCTGGACGACGTGACGCTGGAGGAACTGTCGACGGCGCCCGTCCGGTACATGGACGGGCGCAACAACAACTGGTTCGAGGCGCCGGCCGAGACGCGCTACCTCTGAGCGAGGCGGGTCGGCCGGCGGGTTGCTGCCTTCTTACTTGCGGCGGCGGGTTGCCGGCGCGGCGCCCGGTGCCGAGGTCTGCGAGGGAGCGGCACCGCCGTCCACGCCCAGACGACCGCCGCCGCCCAGGCCCTGGCCGCGCACCGTCTGCGCCTTGTAGTTGCGCAGCGAGCGGACCATCTGGTTGAAGGCGTCCATGAAGGCCGCCGCGATCACCTTGCCCTGCGGCGTGCGGGTGTAGCCGCCGATGCCACCGGCGGCGGAGAGGCCGCCCAGGCCGGCGAAGCCCGCGAAGTCGGTCTTGGAAGCACTGCCTTCGGCGGCTGCGACCTGCACGCCCGAACGGTTGTCGATCAGCGTCAGGAGGGCGCTGGCTTCCTTGGTCTGCAGGCTCGCGCCGAGGCTGGCGATGGCGCGGCCGCGGCCGCCGCCCACCAGGCCGCCGAGCGCGCCGCCCAGGCCGCCGGCATCGCTGTTGCTGAACACGATCTCGGGCGACAGGCCGTAGTCGGAAGCGACCATCTGGCCGCGGCCGAAGTTGCTGCCGCCGCGCATTTCGCCCGACTGCATCAGCGCGCGCTCGCGCGTCATCGCGTTCATGCCGGCTGCGCTGCGCTCGACCACCACGAAGCAGTTCGACTGCTGCACCAGCAGGCGCAGCAGGTTGGCCGTGGGAGGCAGCTTGTACTCGCCGGTGAGGATGGTGTACCAGCCCGCGTTCACGTTCTCGATCAGCGAGACCGTGCCCAGCGGCGAATCGCAGCGCTCGAGCTGGCTGCTTTCGCCGGAGGTCGCGGCGCCGGCGGCGCTGCCGGTGGCCACGGTCTTGGCCGACTGGCTACCCATTTGCATGTCCATGGTCTGGCAACCCGAAAGGGCCAGCAGGCCGGCGAGTGCGCTTGCGAGAGAAAGTTTAGAAAAAGCCATGTCCCGATCTGTCAAGTGAAAAGAATGCGGCGCCCGTTGCGGACGTCACTTGTCAAGATCGAAGATGGATCTGCCCTGGCCTGTATGACCTCCCGATTCGACGCGCCGCCGGCGACCGCGCGACGATACGACCCAAGATTCAGGCACGCCAGTGCCGAAAGTCATGTGCATTCACGCGCGGCCCGGCCGTGTGTTTTCCACCGCGCGGGCGGCGGCGTATCGGCCGGACTCCGAAGTGTGGGAGGTGCGGGCCGCAGCAGCCCCTGTCCTCGATCGCCCGGCCGCGACGTCGGGCAGGCGCACTGCGCTTGGGGGACGGGCGGGTGGGGCGCGGCGATTCTATTACTCTGGAAACTTTTAGGAACACCGTGAAACAACGAGAGCTTCCGTACCAATGGCTCAGGAGGGAAAAGCCGCGGGATGCGCTGTCCCGAAAGTTACATTCGGGCCTTCACTTCCAGGAGTTTCAGATGGCGACCAAGAAGAACATCGTTGGAGAAGCAGCCGCGGAACTGACCCGCCAGCAGGTGCAACAGGCCCTGGCCATTGCGGGAGCTTCGAACTTCAGCGCAGCGGCCGACCCGGCTTTCGTCGGCTCCATCCTGGTGGCCCTGGCAGTCAACACGAACTCGGTGAGCGCGACCATCGACAGCGCCAAGGACCGGACCAGCGCGGTGATCAAGCACTGAAAGAAACGGCCTGCCTCAGCGCGTGTAGTCGCCGCTGGCCTCGGGCTGGAAGAGCACTGCGGTCACACGTGCAGAGCGCTCGATGCCGTTGGGCATGCGCCAGCAGGCGAGCGCCCCGGTCTTCACCCCCAGCAGGCCGATGCCGACGGGCGACAGCACCGATACGAAGCCAGCGCCCGGCTGCGAGTCGCCGGGATAGCACAGCGTGAT
This sequence comes from Variovorax sp. 350MFTsu5.1, assembly GCF_048302515.1. NCBI lineage: Bacteria > Pseudomonadati > Pseudomonadota > Betaproteobacteria > Burkholderiales > Comamonadaceae > Variovorax > Variovorax sp. 350MFTsu5.1. Next base: position 3,106,610 of record NZ_CP157620.1, read on the forward strand.
CTGCTGGCGCTGGCCCGTGGCCGGGTCCTCGATCTCGACCTGGGAATTCATCGTCACGAGGTCCGGCGGGACTTCGCGCGATGGCAGCACGTCCGCCGCGTCGAGCAGTTCGGCGAGTGCCGGTGGGAACTGGTGATCCGCCAGTTTGCCGAGGCGGACGAAGTCGAGTTCGGTGAGCGTGCGCTCCCCGTGAATGGTGGCAAGCATGAAGCACTCCAGTTGAGTGCGGCGCCGTCAGGAACGAAGGAAATGAACGGCGACGCGGCCGCGCGGCGGGTGCCCGGCGGTCAATGGTTCGCGCATCAGAAGGAAGGGTAGCGGACCGCCGGGCTCAGGAAAGTGCGCAGGTGCGTCGGTAGGCCGCCATCGTCGCCACGGCACCGGTACGCGCTGCTTCGAGCGCAGCGTGCTTGCGGGAGTGGAACGAACGGGCCATCCGCACGAGTGTAGGGATGCACCACGAGCCCATCAAGCAATGGCCCCGCATGTACTGCCGTTAAGCGCGGCGGACATGGGCTCATCGCGTTCCAGCCGCGCTAGCCGGTTTCACGGCGTGCCTGTGCGGCGGATCGGAATCAGCAGGTCGGTGCGAAGCTCGGCCTGCGAGACCTGCCGCGGCGAGTTCAGGTAGTGCTCCAGTGTTGGCCGGTCGTCGGGCTCGTAGCCGCTGGCGGGCAGCCAGCGGATGTAGAGGGCGCGCACGGCAGCGTTGATCTGCGAGTACGGGCCCGCGAGCCGATGCGCCGCGTAGCAGCCGCCGGGAATGTCGAGCATCTCGACTTCGGGGACTTCCGGCCAGGCATCGGGAGAGTCGACGGCGGCGTAGTACCTGAAGCCGATGCTGCCCTCCGGCTCGTCGAAAGACGCTCCCCAGCGGTCCGTGATGCGGGCCGTGCCGGCGTGCTGGCGCAACCGCCGATGAGTGTGAGGGATGGTCGAGAACGGCCCCTGGTGCCGCAGCGCATGCAGCCGTCGCGTCGGGTGTTCGACGATGCGCACGGCTGGCGCGGCGACGCCGTCATCGGGTTGAGGCAACGCATCGACATCGAGAATCGCCCGCACCATCTTTTGCTGGAATGCGCGCGGCGACTGTCCGGTGAACTGGCCGAAGGCGCGCGTGAAGGCCTGCGGGCTTTCGTAGCCCACGGCCAGCGCGACCTGCGTGATGCTCTGGTCGCCGGCTTCCAGCAGCCGGGTGGCGAGCGCCAGTCGTACGCGCCGCACTGTGGCCGCCACGGTTTCTCCGGCCACGCTCGCATAGACGCGGTGGAAGTGGAAGGGCGAGAAGTGCGCGAGCCGCGCGAGGTCTTCGAGCCGGTGCTCGGCCATCGGATCGGCAACGATGGCCGCGACGGCGCGCGCCACGCGGGCGCGGTAGTCCTGCTCGATCCGGCGGCTGCTTTCCATGCGCGCGAGTGTGCGCCTTTCGTGCGAGGGGCACTTAGCCGACTTTGCTCACATGGGTCAGCGGAGCAACCAAAGAAAAAGCCCGCTGTCCGTAAAGACAGCGGGCTCTTCAGAGGCCTTGCGGCTTGATGGTGGCTCCTCGACCTGGGCTCGAACCAGGGACCTACGGATTAACAGTCCGGCGCTCTACCGACTGAGCTATCGAGGAACAAGCCTTAAATTATATGCAATGGATTTGCCGATCTCGGCGCTTCGACTGCATTTTTTGCATCGATGCGACGATTGCCTGCAAGAAACACCGCGCACCACTTCAAATGAAATGCCCCGCTACCTTGTGGGTAGCGGGGCATCCAGAGGCCTTGCGGCTTTGTGGTGGCTCCTCGACCTGGGCTCGAACCAGGGACCTACGGATTAACAGTCCGGCGCTCTACCGACTGAGCTATCGAGGAACAAGCCTTAGATTATAGCGTCATTTTTCATGACTTTCGGCAACGCGTTCAAAGTGCAACGCTCAGCCCCAGACGCAGCGTGCGCGGCGCGCCAGGGAACAGGTAGACATGCCCGAACTGGTAGGGCGATTCCTTCCAGTAGCGGCGATCGAACAGGTTGTCGACCGACAGCGTCCAGCTCGCGTTCGCGCCGCGCAGCTTCGTGTCGTAGCGCAGCACGGCATCGACGCGCGTCCACGAGGGCAGCGTGATCGAGCCATCAGGCAGCACGTTGCGGCGGCCTTCGTACGAGAGCTGTCCCGCAACCTCGAGGCCCGGCACCGATGCGAAGCGGTAGGCGGTCTGCGCGCGCAGCACCTGCTTGGGCACGTTCGTGGGCGACTCGCCGTTGAGCGCCGGATTGGCCGTGCTCCCGCGCCGCTTCGCATCGATCAGCGTCACGCTGCCACCGATGCGCCAAGGCCCCTGGTTCCACTGCGCACCCGCTTCGAGACCACGATGCACCGCCTTGCCGTCGTTGCGCACCTCGCACAAGCCGCTGCACAGGTCCATGTTGGTCAGCGGCCGCGAGATGTCGAACCATGCGAGCTGCCAGTTGAAGGCGTCGTTGCCGCCCTTGAGGCCAAGCTCCCACTGACGCGAGCGCAGCGCGGGCAGGGCCTGCCCCGCGTTGCTGTACTGCGAGATCCTGTTCGGCACCACCTGCGACTCGACTCCCCGCCCCCAGCTCGCATAGGCCAGCAGCCCCGGCTGGAAAGCGTAGCTCGCCGCTATCCATGGCGTGGTCACGTCCTGCTTGTAGCCGGTCGGATTCGAGCCGTCGTTGCCGATGCTGCTGCGGTCGAGCCGCGTATGGCGCGCGCCGAGCCACGTGGTGAAGCGCTCGTTCCAGCGGATCGCGTCCTGCACCGAGAACTCGGTCGATCGCTCGTCCCGGTTGGTCTGCGGCGTGGTGGCATCCGGAGCCGGCGGCACGACGGCCGTGCCCCAGATGTTGCCGGTGCCCGCGTAGTTGTAGGCCTGGTTGTCGAAGCGATTGCGCACGCGGCTCTGCATCAGCCCGAAGCCGAGTTCGTGCCTCACGCTGCCCGTCGTCACGTTGCCTTTCAGATTGATGCTGCCGGCCGTCAGCGTGCGGCGCTCGTTGTCGCTGCGGAAGTCGTAGACGTCGAAGGTGCCATCGGAGCAGTAGCGGTCGTAGTTGCCTTCGGCGCCGCAGCCGAAGGCATAGGCCAGTCGGTCGTCGCTCTTCAGCCGCTGCTGGCCGATCTGCGCGCTCCAGCGCCAGTCGGCGTTCAGCGCCTGGCTGAAGCGCAGCGTGCCCGTCAGCGCCTTGAACACCGAGGGCTGCGACCACGGCTGGTTGTTGAGGTTGATGCGCGGATCCACCGGCGCCGGCAGCACGCTGCCCAGCAGGCTGTAGCCGTTCTGGCTGGGCTGCGTCTTGCGGCTTTGCTCGATCTCGAACTCCAGCACCGAGTCGCGCGTGATGCGCCAGTCGGCTGCGAGCGAGAACAGGTTGCGGTTGCCGTCGAGGTTGTGCGTCAGCGGCTTGAGGTTTTCGCTCGCCACGTTGATGCGGTAGCCGAACTGCCTGTTCTCGCCGAAGCGCCCCCCGAGGTCGATGGCGCCCAGCAGGCTGCCGCGGCTTGAAGTCTCGATGCGCACCGTGCGCAGGTCCTGCTCGGTGGGCCGCTTCACGACGTAGTTGACCAGCCCGCCCGGCGCGCTGGTGCCGGCCTGTATGCCGCTGGTGCCGCGCAGAATCTCGACGCGCTCCTTGTTGTCGAGCGGAATCGATGTCTCGGCGCTGATCGGCAGGCCCTCGCGCCGGTAGTTGAAGCGGTTGTCGAGCACGAAGCCGCGCACCGTGAGGTAGTCCCAGTAGCCCGCCGAGTTGTAGGCGTCGGTCACCGAGGCGTCGAATTGCGTGAGGTCAGCGAGCCGTCGCGCGCCGCTGGCCTGCAGTTGCTGGCTGTCGATCACCGTGGCCGAGATCGGCAGCTCGCGCAGCGGCACGTCGCCGAAGCCGCTCACGTCGGCCTGCGACGCGGCCGTGCCTTCGCTGACGGTGATCTCCGGCAGCGCGGATTGCTGCTGCGCATGCGCTGAACATGCCGCCGCAAAGAGCATGGCTGCCAGCGCACGCGAGACGGGAGACAGCCGATGCCGGCCGGAAGAATCGAAGGGAAGCTCTGTCTTTTTCATTCTGTTCATTTGCCCGCAGCGGCATCGATGGCGGCGATCCATTGTGCAGCCGTGGCTTCCGGGTCGTCGGCCGCGACGAGCGCGCGCACCACGGCGACGGAGCCCACGCCGGTCGCCAGCACCTCCGGCAGCCGCACCGCATCGATGCCGCCGATGCCGACCTGCGGATAGCCGCGCAGCAGCCGCGCATAGGCGCCCAGCCGCGCCACGCCCTGCGGCGCGGTCGCCATCTTCTTGAGCGTGGTCGGGTACACCGCGCCCATGGCGATGTAGCTCGGGCTTACCTTGTCGGCGCGCACCATCTCCGCATAGCCGTGGGTGCTGACGCCAAGACGCAGGCCGGAGGCGCGCAGCCGGTCGAGGTCTTCGGGCGAGAGCGCGTCGAGATCCTCCTGGCCCAGATGGATGCCATAGGCGCCGGCCGCGATGGCCACCTGCCAGTGGTCATTGATGAAGAGCAGCGCGCCGGTACCTCGCACCGCCTCGACGGCCGCCTGCACCTCGCGTTCGATGGCGGCGCCGTCGTCCGACTTGAATCGCAGCTGCACCGTCGGCACACCCGCGCGCGCCATGCGGCCGACCCATTGGGCATCGGGCAGCACGGCATAGAGGCCGAGCCGCTCGGGGCAGGGCGGAAACGCGTCGTCGCGCGCGGTGGGCGGAAAGGGGCGCATGCCGAAGTCCTCCGGCGCGTCGGGCCACAACGCAGCATCGAAGCTGCTCAGGCGCTTTGTCTGCGCGGTCCATGCGAGGGCCAGGCATTCGGCGTCGATCTCGATGAAGCCGAGTGCGGAACACGCGCGCTTGGCGCCGCGATACACCGGATCGTCGGAAGAGAAGCTGGGCGCGCTCACCGGCGCCGACGTGATCGCGCCGAAGCGCAATCCGTGCGCAGCGACGATGGCCTGCGCGATGGCGCCGGAGTCGAATGTGGTGCTCATGATTCGTGGTGCCAGAAAGGCGTGCCGAGCACGGGCGTGCTGGGTTGCGCGGCCTCCTGCGCGGCCATGGCGCCGGCGCGATGCGCGCTGCGCCCGGCCTGCACCGCGTCGGCGAAGGCGCCGGCCATCGCGACCGGGTCCTGCGCCAGCGCGACGGCGGTGTTGAGCAGCACGCCGTCGTATCCCCACTCCATCACCTGGCAGGCGTGCGAAGGCAGGCCCAGGCCAGCATCCACCAGCATCGGCACCTTGAGGCGGTCGCGCAGCACCTGCAGCGCGTAGGGGTTGACCGGTCCGCGGCCGGTGCCGATGGGCGCGGCCCAAGGCATCACCGCCTGGCAGCCGACGTCGACCAGGCGCTGGCACAGCACGAGGTCCTCGGTGCAGTAGGGCAGTACCTTGAAGCCCTCGCGGATCAACTGCGAGGCCGCGTCGACCAGGTTCAGCGTGTCGGGCTGCAGCGTGTAGTCGTCGCCGATCAGCTCCAGCTTGATCCACGGCGTGTCGAACAGCTCGCGCGCCATCTGCGCGGTGGCGACCACCTCCTGAATGCTGTGGCAGCCGGCGGTGTTGGGCAATACCGACACCGCGAGCTTGCGCAGCAGCTCCCAGAAGCCGTTGCCGAGCTCGCTGTTGCCCGAGCCCTGGCTGGCCGTCTGCCGGCGCAGCGAGGCAGTGAGCATCGCAGGCTTCGCGCGCTTCACGGCGGCTTCGAGCAGGTCGGGCGAGGGGTAGCGCGCGGTGCCCAGCAGCAGGCGGCTGTGGAAGGTCTCGCCGTAGAGCACCAAGGGGTCGTTCGGGGTCGTCATTTCTGTTGTCTCCATCAATCAGCCGCCCGTCACGGGGCGGATCACTTCGACGCGGTCTTCGGGTTTCAGCGCGCGCGTGGCGTAGGCCGAGCGCGGCACGAATTCGCGGTTCACGGCCACCGCGAAGGGCGGCGTGGCCTGCAGCGCGGCCAGCGCGTCGGTCAGCATCGCCTGGTCGGGCAGGGTGAAGGGCTTGTCGTTGATCAGGATGTTCATCGTCATGTGTCTCGGGTCTCCATGCCGAAGCTCTCCGCAAGAGGCGAGCGGCCCTGCGTCAGAACCTCCATCGCCGCGTCGAGCATCGCGGGCGCGATCATGAAACCGTGGCGGTACAGGCCGTTGATCTGCAGCACGCGCGGTTGCGGCAGGCGCAGGGCAGGGAGGTTGTCGGGCAGCGTGGGCCGGCACTGCGTCGCGATCTCGACGATGCGCGCCTCGGCGAAGCCGCTGTGCACCGCATACGCGGCACTCAGCAGTTCGAGCGTGGAGCGCACGCTGGCGGGCGACATGTCGTCCGACTCGATCTCGGTCGCGCCGATCACGAACAGGTTGCCCGGCTTGGGCGCGATGTAGAGCGGGTAGCGCGGATGCACGAGGCGCGTCGGTCGCTTCAGGCTCACCTCGGGCGCATGCACGCGGATCACCTCGCCGCGCACACCACGAAGAGCATTCCACTGCGGACGGGCGCCGAGGCCGCGGCAGTCGATTACCCAGTCGGGCTGGCCTGTCGTTCCGGGCGAGAAGTCCGAAGGCGTACGCGGCGATTGCCAGTGCAGCGTGACGAGAGGGCTGCTCTCGAGCGTGGCGAGCAGCGAGGCCAGCAGCGCGCGGTTGTCGAGCTGGCCTTCGCCCGGAAGGAACAGGCCCTGAGCGAAGCGCTGGCCCAGCGAGGGCTCCAGCGTGGCGATCGCGCGGGCGTCGACGGATTGCATCGGCGCCAGCTCGGGCACCTGCGCACCGGTGTTCGCGAGCACGCGGGCGAGCCGCGTTGCTTCGGCCGCGTCCTGCCGATGCCAGAGCACCAGCGTGCCTTCGCGCTGGAAGAACACGGGCTGTGCCAGCGGCGCGAGCAGCTCCGGCCAGCGCGCGAGCGCGTGCTGCCCCATGCGCACGACAGACACCGGTGCGACGGCCGATTCGGCCAGCGGCGCCAGCATCGCGGCGGCCACGCGCGCGGCAGCGCCTTCGGCCTCGGCGCTGCCGGCCTCGAACACATCGACCTTGCACCCGGTCTGCGCCAGCGTCACCGCCATCAGCCGGCCCATGAGGCCTGCGCCGAGGATGGCGACCGAGTCGAAAGGAAGGCTCATGCCAGGGCTCCTTCGCGTCGCCGATAATTTTCGGCATGACCCAAGAGCCCACTCAGCGCTACGCACGCGTGCTTTCCGTCGCCGGTTCCGACAGCGGTGGCGGCGCCGGCATCCAGGCCGATCTCAAGACCTTCGCCGCCCTGGGCTGCTACGGCATGACGGCCATCACCGCGCTCACCGCGCAGAACACACTGGGCGTCTCGGGTATCCACGGCGTGCCGCCCGATTTCCTCAGGGCGCAGATCCAGGCCGTGGTCGAAGACATCGGTGTCGATGCCGTCAAGCTCGGCATGTTGCATGCGCCCGAGGTGGTCGAAGTGGTGGCCTGGGCCATCGACCGCTACCAGCTGAAGAACGTGGTGCTCGACCCCGTGATGGTCGCCACCAGCGGCGACCGCCTGATCGCTGCCGAGACGGTGCAGGTGCTGGTGCGTGAGCTGTTCCCGCGCGCCGTGGTCGTCACGCCCAATCTCGACGAAGCCGCCTTGCTGGTCGGCCGTGCCATCGAAGGCGTGGATGCACTCGACGGCGCGGCCGACGAACTGCTGGCGCTCGGCGCGAAGGCCGTGCTGCTCAAAGGCGGCCATCTGCCGGGCAACGAAGTGGTCGACGTGCTGCTGCAGGCCGGCGGCGAACGCAAGCGACTGGCCTCCGGCCGCATCGAAAGCCGCAACCTGCACGGCACCGGATGCACGCTGTCGTCTGCCATTGCCGCGCACCTTGCGCTGGGCGCGACGCTGCCCGAGGCGGTCGAGAGGGCGCGCGCCTACATCCTCGGCGCGATGGCTGCAGGTGCAGACGTGAAGATCGGCGCGGGTCATGGCCCGCTCAACCACGGCTTTGCGCCAGTGCCGACGCACCGGCTGCCGTTGAAGGCCGGCTGAGCCAGGCCAGCGCGAAAGTCGCGGCCAGTGTCGGCAGCGCGGAGCCGAACTGCGGCGCCCACTTGGCAAGCGCGTGATATGCGGCGATGCCCGCGATCCAGATCAGTGCCGCGCCGAAGTCGATCTTGCGCCGCGCGCCTTGCGGCGATACCGCCTCGCCGCTGCCCAGCCGGCCGATGATCACCCCATACAGCGGCACGAATACCGAGCTCAACAGCAGCAGGAAGGGCTCCAGCGTGTGCATCGGCAGCACCAGCGCCAGCGCGATGCACAGGGCAGCCAGCAGCAGGCCCCAGCGCTTCACGCTCCAGCGCGGCAGCAGGCTGTGCGTGGAGACCGAGCCCGAGTAGACGTCGCCGTACGCGTTGTCTAGCTCGTCGATGAGGATGAGGCCCAGCGCCACCAGGCCGCCCTGGGCCAGCAGTAGCGCGGTGACGAGGCCCGTGCCCGGTTCGGCCACGCTCACCACCATCACGCCCAGCGCATAGCACCAGACGTTCGCGACCGCGTAGCCGATCCAGGTGCCGCCGAATGCGCCGCCGAGGCCGCCGGAGCTGCGCTTGCCGTGCCGCGCATAGTCCGCCACCAGCGGCAGCCACGACACCGGCATCGCGATCACCAGGTCGAGCGCACTGAACATGCCCATCGTGCCGTCGCCGGGGCGCGCCCAGAAGGCGTCCAGCCCCTTGGCCTGCAGTTGCGCCGCGAACTGCCACGTGAGCCACAGCAGCGACAGCACCACCAGCGGCAGCCCGAACCGGCTCACGAAGCGCCGCACCAGCTTCACCATCGAGCCGGCGAGCAGCGCCAGCAGCACCGCGCCCCACAGCAACGTCGTCAGCACGCCGCCCCAGAAGCTGCCCAGCGCCGGCCCCACCACCGTCTGGCCGATGGCCTGCGTGCCTTCGCGCATCACCACGAGTTCGAAGGTGGTCCAGCCCACCAGCTGCACGATGTTGAGCAGCACCGGCAGCCGCGCGAAGGCACTGCCGTAGGTGGCGTGCATGAGGCCGGCGCTCGCCAGGCCGCTCTGGCAGCCCAGCCGCGCGGTCCAGGCCAGCAGGCCCGCGCCGATGCAGGAGCCGAGCACGATGGCGATCGCTGCGTCGCGCGTGCCCGCGGCCGGCACCAGGTAGGCGCCGATCTGCATCACAAGCAGGCCCACGCCGAGGCTGAACCAGAGTGAGGCATGGTCCTGCCAGCCGAACACGCGCCGCGAGGCGGGCAGAGGCGTCAGCGCCTCGTTCGAGACGCCAGCGGCATCGTTGTTCTTGTCGTCGTGTGCCATCCGTTTGCTCCAGTGCAAAAGGTTTGGCAGGTGGGCGAGGCCCCAGTGGCGCGGCTTTCACGCGAGAAGGCGCGAGAGGCCACCGGACCAGCTTCCCTGCGCGAGGATTACCTCAATCAGGTTCAAAGGGACTTTCTCAGCCGGACGGCAAGCCGCCCAACACCCCTAGCAAGTACGCCGCGGCAAACCCGTGGCGCGGAGCCGATTTTATGCGGGGCCGGGAAGCCGCGACGCCAGGCATGCCTTTGCGGGCAGGGAAAACCCTCGGCATGCGGATGCGCGGCGCGAGAATCGACCGCCGAGGAAAACGACGGCAGAAGAAACGGGAGCGCATGCCGATAAGCGTGCAGAAACAAGAAATGAAGAGGAGCTTGCATGGTCGATGAGGATTTCAAGGGCACCCGCCTCAGGCGGTTCAGGGTCGACGTGGGGACCATCATCTGCGCGGTGGCGCTGGTGCAGTCGCTGCTCCTGGTGGCCTTCGGCTACTGGGCCGCCGAGAGGCTGGTGTCGAGGCTCGGCACCGCCGCGCACAAGATCAACCACGACCGGGTCGAGGACAGCGTGCTTGCCTTCCTCGCGAAGACCGAGGCGGCGATCCGTGCGATCGCCGATTCACCCAGCGTCCACGTGTGCGGGGAGGACGGCGAGCAGACCGCCGAGATGCTCTGGACGCTGCTGGAGCAGACGCCGGAAATCGACAGCATCAACGTGGCCACCGACCACGGCCACGTGCTGATGGCGGTGCGCTACCCGGTGCCGGCCATCCGCCAGGTGCTGCGCGCCGACGGATTCAGCACCGAGACCTGGCACTACAAGGACTCGCCGGACCGGGACGGCGGCGACGCGAAGCAGCGTTTTGCGACAACATCGATCTCGGCCTACCGCAGCGACTTCGATCCCGAGAAGCGCACCTGGTACCTGGAGGCCATGAAGGCGAAAGGACCGGTGTGGACCCAGCCATTCATGATGAGCGACTCGCAGGAACTGGCCGTCGGGCACGCGCGGCCTTCGGCGCGCGCCGACGACGAAGGGCACACGCGGGGACTCGTGGTCGATGCCAACGTGTCGCTGGGGCATCTGTCCAGGCTCGTGGGCGCCTTCGGTGCGCAGGGCCATGGCGAGAGCGCCCTGATGAGTTCGGACCACCATGTGATCGCGCGCAGCGACCATCCCGATCCGGTGCGCGAGCTGGAATCGCCAGACAGCGGCGTGCTCGGCGCCATCCATGCGCACATGCTCTCGGTCAGCACGGCAGGCGGGGCCGACGACCAGGCCTTCTCCATCGAGCACGAAGGCAGTCGCTACCTCGTGCAGACCTCGCACCTGCCGCACACCCGGTGGCAGCTCGTGAGCTGGGAGCCCGAGGAGCTGCTGCTCGGTGGCCTGCAGCGCTCGGTGCTCTGGTCGCTGGCGCTGACGGTCAGCTTCCTGGCGCTGGCGCTCATCATTTCGCTGCGGTTGTCGAAGCTGGTGACCGGGCCCATAGAGAACCTCTCGCGCGTCGCGCGCCGCATCGGGCGGCTGGAACTCGACGATCTGCCGATCGAGCCGAGCCGGGTGCTCGAGGTGCAGCACCTCAACCAGGCGCTGGACGAATCCGCGCGCAGCCTCAAGGCCTTCAGCAAGTTCGTGCCGGTGGACATCATCCGGCAACTCGTCGCGGAAGGGCACGCGCTGGGGCCGAGCGGCTCGCCGAAGCGCATCACCGCGATGTTCACCGACGTGGAGGGCTTCACCAGCATCTCGGAGTCGATGCCGGCCGAGGTGCTCGTGCGCCAGCTCACCGAGTACTTCAATCTCGCCGCCGGCATCTTCGCGCGTCACGGCGGCGTGATCGACAAGTTCATGGGCGACGGCATCATGGTGCTGTGGGGCGCACCCACCGAACTCGAGGATGCTGAGTACCGCGCCTGCCTGGCGGCGATCGAGCTGCATGCCGAGATGAACGCGCTCAACGAGAAGTGGCGCGCCGAGGGTCTGCAGGAGTTCCGCACGCGCGTGGGCATCCACACCGGCCATGTGATCGCGGGCGTGCTCGGCTCGAGCAACCGCCTGTCGTACACCGCCATCGGCGACGCGATCAATGCGGCGAGCCGCATCGAGGGCGCCAACAAGGAGCTGGGCACGCGCACGCTGATCTCCGAAGCCACCTTCGAGGGGCTGGGCGGCCGGCTCGCCACGCGCCGTATCGAAGAGCTCGCGGAGCTGCGCGGGCGGCAGACGCGGATGGCGCTGTACGAGGTGCTGGGACCTAAACCTTCCTGATCCGGCGCGCGAAGGCTTCGAGCCCGTCGATGGTGATCTGGATATGGCGCTCGAAGCTGCTGTCCAGCGGCACCGTCGTGCCGTTGTCCCAGCGCAGGATGAAGGCCTTGTTGGCCAGCTGCGCGAGGTTGCGCGTGAGCACCGGGTGGTCGAGCGGGCGGATCGTGTGCACGCGTTCGCGCAGCTCCTCGGCCCAGGCCTGGGTGTTGTCGGCGGGCAGGGGCGAGAACTCCATCGTCAGGAAGCCCAGCATCGCGGCGACCACGCAGTTGTAGGCCTCCAGCAGCGCTTCGTCTTCGAAGCCGGCGTCGGCCAGCGTGGCGAGGATGCCTTCGACCAGCTCCATCGGCAGGCTGCCGTTGGACACCAGCTGCGCGCCCAGCAGCTGCGCCACGTTCGGATGGCGCCGTACGGTGGCGCGGCAGCGGCGGAAGAGTTCGGCGATCCAGTCCTTCCAGACGAGCTTGCCGGGCGGCGGCGCGACCTCGGCCATGACCAGCGCCGCCACTTCGGCCAGCAGTGCCTCGCGCGTGCTCACGTGCCAGTGCACCGTGGCCGGGTAGACGTCGAGCCGGGCCGCCACCTCGCGCATGCTGAAGGCGCCCAGGCCGAATTCGTCGATCTGCGCGAGCGCCTCCTCGGCGATGCGCTGCTTCGTCAGGCCACCGCCGCCGGAGGGGCGGCCGGCCGTGCGGGGTTTCGGTGACTTGGGGGGCGATTGCTTCGTCATGGTTGCAGCCATTGTGCGGCAGTCGGGTTGACTGTATAAACAAAATAAATTGAGCATCGAACAATAAATCGCGCTGCATGCGACGGGCGCACACCCTACGAAGGACATTGCCATGGCGCACGCCGACATCGACCAGGCCCTCGCAGCAGCGCACCTGCGCTTCACCGAAGGCAATCCCGCCAGCATGCGCCAGTTCGAGGAACAGGCGCGCTACATGCCCGGTGCCAACAGCCGCTCGGTGCTGTTCTACGCGCCGTTCCCGCTGACCATCGCGAAAGGCGAGGGCGCGACGCTGTGGGACGCCGACGGCCACCGCTATGCCGACTTCATCGCCGAGTACACGGCCGGCGTCTACGGCCATTCGGCGCCAGAGATCCGGGAGGCCGTCGCCGAGGCGATGAACAGCGGCATCAACCTCACAGGCCACAACCTGCTCGAAGGCCGGCTCGCCAGGCTCATCTGCGAGCGCTTTCCGCAGATCGAGCAACTGCGCTTCACCAACTCCGGCACCGAGGCGAACCTGATGGCGCTGACGGCGGCGCTGCACTTCACCGGCCGCCGCAAGCTCGTCGTGTTTTCGGGCGGCTATCACGGCGGCGTGCTTGGCTTCGGCGCCAAGCCGCTGCCGACGACCGTGCCCTTCGACTTCCTGGTGCTGCCCTACAACGACGAGCGGACCGCGCGCGAGCAGATCGACAGGCACGGCCCCGAGATCGCCGCCGTGTTGCTGGAGCCGATGCAGGGCGCGAGCGGATGCATTCCGGGCCGGCTGGAGTTCCTGCAGGCGCTGCGCGAATCAGCCACCCGCGTCGGCGCGCTGCTGATCTTCGACGAGGTGATGACTTCGCGCCTCGCGCCGCACGGGCTGGCGAACAAGCTGGGCATCCGCTCCGACCTGACCACGCTGGGCAAGTACATCGGCGGCGGCATGTCCTTCGGCGCCTTCGGCGGACGTGCCGACGTGATGGCGCTGTTCGATCCGCGCACCGGGCCGCTGGCCCATTCGGGCACCTTCAACAACAACGTGCTGACGATGGCGGCCGGCCATGCGGGGCTCACGAAGCTGTTCACGCCGGAGGCCGCGGGCGCACTGGCAGCGCGTGGCGATGCGATGCGGCAGCGGCTGAACACGCTGTGCGCAAGCGAGGGCGTCGCGATGCAGTTCACCGGCATCGGCTCGCTGATGAACGCGCATTTCGTGGGCGGCGAGGTGCGCAGCACCGACGACCTGGCACCGGTCGACGCCCGCCTGCGGCAACTGCTCTTCTTCCACCTGCTGAGCGAGGGCATCTACACCTCGCCGCGCGGCTTCGTCGTGCTGTCGCTGCCGCTGACCGATGCGGACATCGACCGCTACGTGGCCGCCATCGGCAGCTTCATCGGCGAATACCGGGTGCTGCTGCCCGGTGCCGCCAGGAACTAGCGGGAGCCGGCCACGCCCAGCAGCTCGTGCAGGCGGGTGCTGGTGGTCGTGTACTGCAGCGGAACGGCCTTGCCGGGGAACACGATGGCCGTGGCACCCCAGGCGGCCAGCGTGGCTTCATGGAAGCCGCAGACGATGAGTTTCTTCTTGCCCGGATAGGTGTTGATGTCGCCCACCGCGAACACGCCGCGTTCGCGGGTTTCGTACTTCTCTGTGTCCACTGGCACCTGCTTGCGCTCCAGCTCCAGCCCCCAGTCGGCGATGGGGCCGAGGCGCGGCGAGATGCCCAGGCAGGCGACCAGCGCGTCCAGCGGCAGTTCAAGCGTGGTCGCGTCGGGCGTGGTGATCTGGAGCTGCTTGCCGTCGAAGGCCGTGGGCTGGCCGACCTGGAAGGCCATCTTGCTCGCGGCCACGAGGGCGCGCATGGCCGAAACGGTGGCTTCCTCTGCCTGGAAGCCGTCGCGCCGGTGCACCAGCGTGACCTGCTTGGCGATGGCGGTGAGCGCGATGGCGGTTTCGAGCGCGATGTCGTCGCCACCGTTGACCACCACCGTCTGCCCGGCGAAGCGGTCCAGCGAATCGGGGTGATAGAAGAGCGAGGAGCCCTCGAATTGCGCGATGCCTTCGACCGCGATGCGCTTGGGCACGAAGGCGCCGACACCGGCCGCGATGAACACCGTTTTGGCGAGGAATGATTTGCCCGCCGAAGTGGTGAGAAGCAGCCGCCCATCGGCCTCGCGCGCCAGGGTGGAAACCTGTTCGCCGAAATGGAATTGCGGCTTGAACGGTGACACCTGCTGCAGCAGCGACTGCGCCAGGTCGCGCCCGCTGGTCACGGGCGTGCCGGGGATGTCGTAGATGGGCTTGTCGCCATACAGCGCCACGCACTGGCCGCCGGCGGCGGGCAGTGCATCGACGATGTGGCAGGAGATTTCGAGCAGGCCCAGCTGGAAGGCCTGGAACAGCCCCACGGGGCCGGCGCCGACGATCAGCGCGTCGGTCTCGATCGGGGAAACGGCAGGGGCGGCGGGCTGGTTCAGCGCACCAGCTCCCCGATCTTGTCCGTCTTGTCCTTCCACTCCTCGGCGTCGGGCAGGGCGGGCTTGCGCTTGGTGATGCTCTTCCAGCCGTCGGCCTGGGCCAGCTCGGCGTTGATCTTGATGAAGGCGATCTGGTTGGCCGGCAGGTCTTCCTCGGCGTAGATCGCGTTGACCGGGCACTCGGGGATGCAGACCGCGCAGTCGATGCACTCGTCCGGGTCGATCACCAGCATGTTGGGACCTTCGCGGAAGCAGTCGACGGGGCAAACGTCCACGCAGTCGGTGTATTTGCAACGGATGCAGGCTTCGGAGACGACGTGGGTCATTTGTTTTCTGGCGTCAGTGGTGAGGTCGGGGGAAACCCGGGATTTTAGGCCTTTGCGGCGGAGGGCTGCACGAGCACGGCAGCGGCGGTCTTGTGGGAGGCCGTATCGACCAGCACCAGCGAGCCCAGGGCGCGCGATTGCGTGAAGGGCAGCACCGCCAGCGGCTGCTGCAGCGCCAGCACCACGTCGCCGATGGCGTTGGCCTCGATCTGCGTCGCGGGCTCCGATTCGAGCGTGGTGATGTTCACGCGGTCGACGATGCGCGCGACCTTGGCCTTCACCCAGCGGTGGCCCTGCAGCGCCCAGTAGACGCGTCCCGCGACCAGCGGCTCGTCGTCGAGCCAGGCCACGGTGGCGGTGATCTCGCGCACCGGCTCGAAGGCGCTGGGCGCCAGCAGCCAGTCGCCGCGCGAGACGTCGACCTCGCGGTCCAGCACGATGCCGGCGCTGTGGCCCGCATGCACCGCCTTCGGCTGGCGCGTGTGGCTCAGTACTTGGGCGACGGTGGCGGTCTGGTTGCTCGGCAGCACGGTCACGCGCTGGCCCGGCTCCACGTGGCCCGAGGCGACTCGGCCCCAGAACACGCGGCGGCCCTGCGAGGTGTCGGCCGACGACGAGAACTTCTCGACCCACTGCACCGGGAAGGCGAAGGGCACGGCCTCGTCCTGCGCCGTCACCGGCAGCTCTTCGAGCAGCTCGAGCAGGCTGGGGCCTTCGTAGCCGACCCAGTCGGCATGGCGCGTGGCCACGTTCCAGCCCTTGAGCGCGGAGATCGGCACGATGGCCGCGACTTTCACGCCGGCCGCTTCGGCAAAGGCGTTCAGCGCGGTCGAGATGCGTTCGAAGGCCAGGCCTGCATCGCCGATGGCGTCCAGCTTGTTGATGGCGAACACGATCGACTGCACGCGCAGCAGGTTGCACAGCAGCGTGTGGCGGCGCGTCTGCGGCAGCAGCTCGCGCTTGACCACGGTGCCGTCTTCCACCTCGGCGGCCCAGGCCAGCTTGGTCGCGTCGACCAGCACCACCGCGGCGTCGGCGGCGGAGGCGGCCGTGACCATGTTGCGCGTGTACTGCTCATGGCCGGGCGCGTCGCCGATGATGAACTTGCGCCTGGCGGTCGAGAAGTAGCGGTACGCCACGTCGATGGTGATACCCTGTTCGCGCTCGGCCGAAAGGCCGTCTGTCAGCAGGGCCAGGTCCGTCTCGCCGCCGCGCTGCACGCCGGCGAGCTGGTCCTGCAGCACGGTCTTGCTGTCGACCAGCAGGCGGCCGATCAGCGTGCTCTTGCCATCGTCGACGGAGCCGCAGGTGATGAAGCGCAGGGCGGTGCCGGTGTCGCCGTGGACTTCGGCGGGCGAGGCGTTTGAAATGACAGCAGCATTCATTGAGTGATTCTCCAATTCGTGGAACACCGCGGAACCGGCTCTGCCGGGCCGCTGGTGTTGCCCCCTTCGAGGGGGTGGGCGTAGCGACACGAAGTGCGCGAAGCCTGGGGGTGGGTCAGAAGTACCCGTCTTTCTTGCGCTTCTCCATGGAAGCTTCCGAAGTCATGTCGTCCATGCGGGTGGCGCCGCGCTCGCTCACGTCGACCGACAGCGTCTCGAGCACCACGTCGCTCGCGTCGGCCGCCAGGCTTTCCACCGGGCAGGTGGTGGTGATGTCGCCCACGGTGCGGAAGCGGACGTCGCGCACCTGCACCGTCTCGCCGTCGCGAGCGGGGGTCAGCCCGGTCACCGGCACCAGCAGGCCGCGGCGCTCCACCACTTCGCGCTTGTGCGTGTAGTAGATCGAGGGCAGGCCGACTTCCTCGCGGGCGATGTACTGCCACACGTCGAGTTCGGTCCAGTTCGAGATCGGGAACACGCGGAAGTGCTCGCCCGGGGCCAGGCGCGTGTTGAACAGCGTCCACAGCTCGGGGCGCTGGTCCTTGGGCTGCCACTGGCCGAAGCTGTCGCGGTGCGAGAAGATGCGCTCCTTGGCGCGCGCCTTTTCCTCGTCGCGGCGGGCGCCGCCGATCAGCGCGTCGAAGCGGAATTCTTCGATGGCTTCGAGCAACGTCACCGACTGGTGCGCGTTGCGCGATTCGCCCGGGTGGGCCAGGCGCACGGTGCCGCGCTTCATCGAGTCTTCGACGCTGCGCACGATGAGTTCTGCGCCCAGTTCCTTCGCGCGGCGGTCGCGGTACTCCGTGACCTCGGGGAAGTTGTGGCCGGTGTCGATCATCAGCAGCGGGTAGGGAATGCGGCCGACGCCGAAAGCCTTCTCCGCGCACTTCAGCAGCACCAGCGAGTCCTTGCCGCCCGAAAACAGCAGGGTGGGGCGCTCGAAGGCGGCCGCCACTTCGCGCAGGATGAAGATGGTTTCTTCCTCCAGCGCGTCGAGGTGCGTGTTGGACAGGTGCGCCGGCGGCAGCAGCAGTTCGGTTTCGGTACGTGCGTTCATCGGAGATGGGGCTGAATGCGGTAGGTCGGTGCGGTGCAGGGGCTCAGTGCGCGAGATGCAGTCCGCACTCGCGGTTGTCTTCGCCCTTGGTCGGGTCGACGTAGTCGAAGTTGTTGGGCAGGCCGTGCTTCACGCAGTACTCGTGCAGGTCCTTGGAAGACCAGTGCAGCAGCGGCGCGACCTTGATCAGGCCGTCGGGGTTGATGCTGACCGGGTCCATCTGCGCACGCACGGCTGTGTCGGTGGCGCGCAACGCGGTGAACCACACCTTCGGCGCCGTCTCGCGCAGGGCGCGCGCGAAGGGCTCCAGCTTCACCTCTTCGGTGAAGGCGGCGTGGCGCGGGTCGTCCAGCGCGGGTGTCGGGCCTTCCACCGCCTCGCGATGGGCGCGCGAGCGGCGCGGCAGGTAGATGTGCAGGTCCAGGCCCAGCTGCTTCGTCACTTCGTCGGCGAAGCGGTAGGTGGCCTCGGTGTTGTAGCCGTTGTCCATCCACACCACCGGCACGTCGCGCTTCACCTGCGTGACCAGGTGCAGGATCACCGCCTCGAAGGGCCGGAAGTTGGTGGTGACGATGGCCGGCTGGCCCAGGCCGAGTGCCCAGTCCACCAAGCCCTGCGCGTTGCGGCCGAGTTCGGCGTTGATGCGTTCGATGTCGATGCTCATGTGCGGTGCTTTCCTGCGCTCTCAGTTGCCGGCCGCGAAGTGCGGCGCGGTCTTTACCGCGTCGCCCTGGTAGAAGGAAGCGAAGCGGTCGAACTGGCGCTGCGCGTCGGTGGCGTCCACGCCTTCCTTGAGCACGGCGCTGGAGAAGCCGGTGCGCTCCATCTGCACGAGCTGGTCGATCAGCACGTCGCCGGTGGCGCGGATGTCGCCGGTGAAGCCCAGGCGGCGGCGCAGCAGGAAGGCCTGGCTGTAGGCGCGGCCGTCGGTGAACTTCGGAAAGTGCAGGTCGATGCGCTCGATGTCGGCCAGGCACTCCTCGATGGCGAGCGGGTCGGCGTCGTTGGCCAGCTGCAGCACCTTCGGGTCGCCGTCGTCGACGTGCTCTTCCGCCGAGAGAATGTTCAGGGTCTTCTTCATGCTGCTTCCTCCACCTTGAAACGTGCACCGTTGGCGGCGGCCTTGAACGCGTCGTGGCCGACGCGGCGCAGCGTGTCGATGAAGTTCTCGCCGCTTTCGCGGGTGTCGCGGTAGGTGTTGAGCACGGCCTCGATCACGCCGGGCACTTCTGCCGCCGAGAACGAGGGGCCGACCACCTTGCCGGCCTGCGGCGTGCCGCTGAGTGCGGAGCCGTCGGAGCCGCCGAGGGTGACCTGGTACCACTCCTTGCCGTCCTTGTCGACGCCGAGGATGCCGATGTGGCCGCTGTGGTGGTGGCCGCACGAGTTGATGCAGCCGCTGATGTGCAGGTCGATCTCGCCCAGGTCGTCGAGCTCGTCGAGGTCCTGGTAGCGCTCGGTGATGGCTTCGGCCACCGGAATGGAGCGTGCGTTGGCCAGCGCGCAGAAGTCGCCGCCGGGGCAGGCGATCATGTCCGTCAGCAGGTGCACATTGGCGCTGGCGAAGCCAGCGGCGCGGGCTGCGATCCACAGCGCGTGCAGGTCTTCGGCATGCACCCAGGGCAGCAGCACGTTCTGGTCGTGCGTCACGCGGGCTTCGCCGGCCGAGAAGCGGTCGGCGAGCTCGGCGATGGTGTCGAGCTGGTCGGCCGAGGCGTCGCCCGGCGCCTGCTTCAGGCGCTTGAACGACAGCGTCACGGCGCGCAGGGCCGGGTTCTTGTGCGGCGCCACGTTGCGCGCCAGCCAGCGGGCGAACTGCACGTCGTCGGCGGCGTGGTGGCGCAGCTCGGCGTCGGTCTTCTCGGCGCTCTGCAGCACGCGGGTGGCGAGCGCGGGCGGCACGAAGGATGCGGCCACGCGGTCGTACTCTTCCTGCGTGATGGTGTGCGGCGCGCCGTCGTGCTCGAGGATCTGCTTGTACTCGGCCTCGACATCGTCGATGTAGCGCTGCCCCTCGGCCTTCACCAGGATCTTGATGCGAGCCTTGTAGATGTTGTCGCGCCGGCCGTAGCGGTTGTAGACGCGGATCACGGCCTCGAGGTAGTTCATGATCTGCTGCCACGGCAGGAACTCGCGCAGCACCGTGCCCACGATGGGCGTGCGGCCCATGCCGCCGCCCACCTGCACGCGGAAACCGATCTCGCCGGCTTCATTCTTCACCACGTGCAGGCCCACGTCGTGCCAGCCGGTGGCGGCGCGGTCCTCGGTGGCGCCGGTGATGGCGATCTTGAACTTGCGCGGCAGGAACGCGAACTCGGGGTGCAGCGTGCTCCACTGGCGCATGATTTCCGCGAAGGGGCGCGGATCGGCCACCTCGTCGACGGCGATGCCGGCGCGCTCGTCGCTCGTGATGTTGCGGATGCAGTTGCCGCTGGTCTGGATGCCGTGCATGTCGACCGAAGCCAGCAAGTCCATCACGTCGGCCGACTTGGCCAGCGGAATCCAGTTGTACTGGACGTTCTGGCGGGTCGTGAAGTGGGCGTAGTGGGTGGGCAGCTTGTGGCTGCCGAGCAGGCCCTGCGTCTCGATGGCCTTCTTGTAGACCTCCGCCTCGGGCTCGTCGTATTCGCGGGCGATGCGGGCCAGCACGCGCAGCTGGCGGCTCGACAGTTCGCCGTAGGGCACGGCCACGCGCAGCATCGGCGCGTAGCGCTGCACGTACCAGCCGTTTTGCAGGCGCAGGGGGCGGAACTCGTCTTCGGCGAGCTTGCCCTTCTGCCAGCGCTCGAGCTGGTCGCGGAATTGGGCAGCCCGCTGGTGGACGAACTGGCGGTCGAATTCTGTGTATTGGTACATCGTGCGTTTGTCTTGAGGGAAGTGCGGTGCCGCGCGCGTAGCGGGTACCCCAGCAAGAAGGCGCGATTGTCCAAGCGCTCCTTATGGAACCAAACTATTTTTTGGTTCGCGCTTTATGCGGATAAGCTTATTCGCCAGTGCCCATGCGGGTTTCCGGACGGTTTGATGCTTATTCCGGATAAGGCGAGGCAGCCGGAGCGAAGAGTCCGGCAAGGCGTTTCCGGGCACGCGCCTGCCCGGTGGCGGAAAGACGGAGGGCCGGGCAGCGCCGGCCGTCATCCGCTCAATCCAGCGGCAGATCGGCCTTCTTCGCCAGCGTCTGCCAGCGCTGGAGTTCCTGCACCACGAAGGCCGTGGTCTGCTCCGCCGTGGCGGGAGCCGGCGTCACGCCCGCGGCCGCGTAGCCCGACTGCACCTCGGGCTTCTGCAGCGCCTGCGCAATCGCCGCGTTGAGCGCGCGCACCCGCTCGGCCGGCACGCCCGCGGGCGCGGCCACCACGAACCACTGGTCCGCGTCGAAACCGGGCAGGCCGGCTTCGCGCAGCGTGGGCACATCGGGCAGCGCAGGCGAGCGCGTGGCAGTGGTCACGCCGTACGCATGCAGCTTGCCCGACTTGATGTGCGGCAGCACCGGCGTGATGCCGAGCATGCCCAGTT
Organism: Variovorax sp. 350MFTsu5.1; assembly: GCF_048302515.1. NCBI lineage: Bacteria > Pseudomonadati > Pseudomonadota > Betaproteobacteria > Burkholderiales > Comamonadaceae > Variovorax > Variovorax sp. 350MFTsu5.1. The sequence goes on from NZ_CP157620.1 coordinate 3,127,648, forward strand.
GCACCTGCCCGCCGACCACATCGGTGACGGCCTGGCTGCCGCCCTTGTAGGGCACGTGGACGATCCGCGTGCCGGCGATCTGGTTCATCAGCTCGCCGGCCAGGTGCTGGCTGGTCCCGTTGCCGGACGATGCGAAGCTGAAGGCCTTCGGGTCCTTGCCGGCGGCGAGCAGCGCGGCCAGCGTGGGCGGCATCGGGCTGGCCGTGGTGCCCACCAGCACCATCGGCCCCTTGGCCAGCGTGGCCACGCCGGTCAGTTCCTTGCCGATCCGGGGCACGGGCATGCTGGTCAGGATCGGCCCGGGAATGGTGACGACCGTCAGCCCGTCATGCGGTGCCCGTGCGGCCGCCTGCAGAGCGATGGCGCCTGCGGCGCCGGGCCGGTTGTCGACTACCACCGGCTGGCCGAGCGCCTGCTCGACGTGGCGCGCCACGAGGCGGGTCAGGATGTCCACGCTGCCGCCGGCCGGCTGGCCGACCAGCCAGGTCAGCGGGCGGGCACCTTGGGCAAAGAGGCGGGGAGAGGCCGCGAGCGCGACGGCGCCACCCAGGGCGGCCATTGCATGACGACGGGAGACGGAAGGCATCTTGTTCATGGGAGCTCGCTGTTCATCAGGTTAGTCGTCAAGCTGGCCGGGCGGCGTGTTCGGATGCCGCGCGAAGCTGTCCTGGAACGCCTTCACCAGCTTGAGCACCGGCCCCAGCACCCAGGTGTTGTAGACCAGCACGTCGGTCGTCTCCTTCGGGTCGCGGGTGGTGTTGAAGAGGTAAGGCGACTCCAGCTTGCCCTTGCCTTCGTTGACCTCGGGCTCCCAGTAGAAGTGCAGCTTCCAGTCGCGCCATTTCACTGCCCGCAGCTCGTTCTTTATGTAGAAGGGAAAGCCCTCGCGGGCCGACTTCTCCTGCTCGCCCAGCAGGAAGGGCAGTTGGTCCACGCCGTCGATAGGCCTGTCCTGCGGCAGCTCGGCACCGGCCACGCCCGCCAGGGTGGTGAAGAGGTCGGTCACGTGCACGATCTCGTTGCTCACCCGGCCGGGTGCGATGCGGCCCGGCCAGCGCGCGATGAAGGGCACCCGCAGGCTGCCTTCCATGGCGGTGTGATAGGTGCCGCTCCAGGGGCCGGCCGTGCCCCGGTAGGGAGCGCGGAACTCGGGGCCGTTGTCGCTGCAGAAGATCAGCAGCGTGTCCTCGGCCGCGCCCATCTCGTCGAGCGCGCGCACCACCTGGCCCACGCGGTGGTCCATTTCCACCATCGAATCGGCGAAGTCGCCTGCACCCGTGCGGCCGGCGAACTCGGGGTGCGGCAGCGTCGGGAAATGCAGATGCACCAGCGGCAGGTAGAGAAAGAAGGGCTTGCCGGCCTCGCGCTGGCGCCGCATGAAGCCGATGGACATGTCGACCAGGTCGGCGTCGATCTGCCGCCGCGCTTCCAGGTCGTACACCTTCACGCCTTCCGAGGGCTCGCCGCTGCGGCCGCGCATGATCCAGGGCAGCTCCACCACGCTGGGGTCGAAGCCCACCGTCGAGGTGAACTGGCTCTCGTCCGTGGTGCGCGGAATGCCGTACCACTCGTCGAAGCCGCGGTCCGACGGAAAGCGCCCCGGCACGTCGCCCAGGTGCCACTTGCCGTAGTGCGCGGTGGCATAGCCCCGAGCAGAGAGCAGCTGGGCCAGCGTGATCTCGCGCCGCGTCAGCCCCTGCGGAAGGCCCGGCGGCACCGACTGCAGGCAGCCGGTGCGGATCGGGTGGCGCCCGCTCATCAGCGCGGAGCGGGTCGGCACGCAGTCGCTCTCCACATTGAAGTTCTGCAGCAGCAGGCCCTGCTTTGCGAGGGCGTCGATGTTCGGCGTGGGTGCGCCGCGCAGCGCGCCGCCGCCGTAGCAGCCCAGCTCGCCCCAGCCGAGGTTGTCGGCGACGATGAGCACGATGTTGGGAGAGGAGGAGGGTGAGGGCATGGCGATGGGCTCCGGGATTGGCGTTTTCGGAATCTAAGTGCCGGTGCTTCCCAGGCTCATTCCCAAGTCATCACTGAGTCATAAAATCGGGGAATGTCCCTGTCGATGCGCGATGTCCAGTATTTCCTCGCCGTGGCCAAGACCGGCCTGCTTTCCGCCGCGGCCGACGAGCAGGGCGTGACCCAGCCCGCCTTGACCAAGGCCGTGCGCCGGGTCGAGGGCGAGTTCGGGCTGCAGCTGTTCGAGCGCAGCGCGCGCGGCATGGTGCTGACTTCGGCCGGGCAGCGGGTCGCCGAACAGGTGCGGCGCCTGCAGGCCGACTACGCCGACACCGTGTTGCTGGCCAACGAGATGCGGGCGCAGCAGGCCGGGCTGCTGCGCGTAGGCGTTACCGACACCACCTCGGGCAACCGCGTCGCCGCTGCGTTGGGCACGCTGCTGAACCAACGCCCGGGGCTGCGGGTGCGCCTGCGCGTCGACCGCTCCGACACGCTGGCCACACTCGTGCGCGAAGGCGAGCTCGACCTGGCGCTGGTGCCCGCTTACGAGGGCCAGCCGCTGGACGCCGAGCGCACCAAGGTCGACAACGACCCGATGCTGCCGCTGGTGCGAACCGGCCATCCGCTGACGCAGCGCTCGCGCGTCTCGCTGGCCGATGTCACGGCCTACGGATGGATCTCGGGGCCGGCCACGTCGGCGGCCTTCAAGGCGATCACCGACATCTTCGCGCGCAACAACCTCGCTGCGCCCCGGGTCGTGATGGAAGTGCCGTTCGCGTCCGAGCTGAACCTGTCGGTACTGGCCGGGACCGATCTGGTCACGCTGGTGCCGCGCTCTTTCATGCGGCATGCCGACGACAGCCGCTTCGCAGTGCTGCCGGTGCCGGCACTGCGCGTGCCGCGCGCGGTTGTGCTGCTTTCGCGCCCGGGCTCGTCGTGGTCGCCGCTGATGCAGGCGCTGCGCGACAGCCTGCTGGCGCTCAAGGCCGCGTCGGCCTGAGTTGTTTGGATGGGGTCGTCGCGCCTCAGCGCAGCATCGACGACATCGCCGAGCAGCAGTTCAGCATGCGCACGGCCGCCTCCACCGTCGGCGCGGTGAAGCGCAGGGTGACGCCGTCCACGCGCTCGAAGCTCGGCCACTGGCAGAACAGGTCGGCCAGCGCGGAGGTCTGGGCGCGCAGCGTCACCGTCTGCGGCCCTTCGAAGACGAGCGGCTTGGCATTCGCGCGGGCCGCCAGTGCTTCTTCCACGCCCGCACGGATCGCCCGGCGCGACTGCTCGGGCGAGAGCGAAACGCCGCTGGTGCAGCCCGTGGCCTTCTTCGTCTCGACGAAGGTGGCGTGCGGGAAGAGCGGGCGGTTCTCGGCGATGAACACGTCGTCGCCGCTGGCCATCACCACCGGCACGCCGTATTCGCCGGCCAGCGCGCCGTAGAGCCCTGCCTCGCCCAGTTCTTCGCCGCCGAGCGAGATGCCCGCGAACGCGAAGCTGTTGATGGTGTGCGCGAGAATGCCGCGCCCCTGCGCGCGCGAGTGGTAGCCGACCATGCAGACGGCGTCCACGCCGCCTTCTTCCACGCCCGCCACCATGCTCAGGTAGCGCGGCTTGCCCTGGATCACGCGGGCGCGCGCGTCGAGCAAATCCGGCGGCATGTTGCGGAAGCCGCCGTGCGAATCGTTCACCAGCACCTCGGTCGCGCCCGCGTCGAAGGCGCCGGCGATGGCGGCGTTGGCCTCGTGCGTCATCAGCAGCCGCGCGCGCTCGTATTCGGGGTTGCCCGCGCGCACCTGCTCGGAGTGATAGACGCCGGCGACGCCTTCGATGTCGGTGGAGATCAGGACTTTCATGGGTGAAGGCTCGCGCTCAGGCGTGGTTTGAGAAGAGGGTGGAGGCGGGCAGCACGTCGGCCAGCGAGGCGCGGTGGTTGCCGTCGCGGCCGGTGACGGCGGTGGCGCGCCAGAGGGCATGGATGATCGCCTGCTCGGTGCTGTCGGCCGCGGCCTGGAACAGGCCGTCGAGCAAGCCGTCGTGCAGCATCGCCACGGCGGGCATCGGCCGCTCGACGCTGTCGGGCACGGTGTAGGCGGTGGAGAAGGCCAGCACGATGTCGCCGCTGCCGTGCCCGAAGACCGAGCCCGTGCGGGCCAGCCCGGCGCCGGCGCGCAGCGCGAGGCGGCGCAGCTGGCGCGCGTCCAGCGGCGCGTCGGTGGCCACCACGATGATGATCGAGCCCTTCTCGGCCTCGTTCACCGCCGGCAGGCTGCGTTCGGCCTGCAGCGCGGCGAGCCGTTCGCCCACGGCGTGGCCGGCCAGCAGCAGCTGCGGCTGGCGCCCGTAGTTCGCCAGCACCAGCGCGCCGACCGTGTGGCACAGGCCCTCGCGCGCCGACACCCGCCGCGAGGCGCTGCCGATGCCGCCCTTGAGCTGGAAACTCGACATGCCGCGCCCCGCGCCGACCGAGCCCTGCTCGAAGTCGGGTCCGGCATCGGCCAGCGCGTGCAGGTAGTCGGCCTCGCTCACGGCCATGCGCTGGATGTCGTTGAGAAAACCGTCGTTGCACTCGAACACCAGCGGATTGACCGTGGGCAGCGTGCGTCCGCATTCGGGGTTGTCGGCCACGCAGCGGCGGATCTGCGCCGCCGCCACCGCGCCGACCGAGAAGGTGTTGGTCAGCGCGATGGGCGTTTCGAGCACGCCCAGTTCTTCGACCTGCAGCAGGCCGACGCTCTTGCCGAAGCCGTTGAGCACGGCTACGGCGGCCGGCACCTTGTCGCGGAAGAGATCGCCCGCGTGCGGACGGATGACGGTCACGCCCGTCTGCACGGGGCCGTCGGCCAGCGTGCGGTGGCCCACGGTGACGCCCGCGACGTCGGTGATGGCGTTGCGTTCGCCCTGGAGCAGGCTGCCGATGAAGGGAAGGGAGGCCTGCTGCTTGCTGGAAGACATGAAGAAGGAGAACCGGATTTACTGGCGGTCGATCTTCGGATCGAGCGCGTCGCGCAGTGCATCGCCCAGCAGGTTGAAGGCGAGCACGGTGAAGAAGATGGCCAGGCTGGGGAAGAGTGCCACGTGCGGCGAGGTCACCATGTCGGCGCGGGCTTCGCTGAGCATCGCGCCCCATTCGGGCGTCGGCGGCTGCGCGCCCATGCCCAGGAACGAGAGGCTGGCGGCCGTGATGATCGAGGTGCCCACGCGCATCGAGAAATACACCACGATCGACGAGATGGTGCCCGGCAGGATGTGCCGCACGATGATGGTCCAGTCCGAGGCGCCGATGCTGCGCTCGGCCTCGATGTAGGTCTGCTGCTTCAGCACCAGCGTGTTGCCGCGCACGAGGCGCGCGAAGGCCGGCACGCTGAACACCGACACAGCCACCACCACGTTGGTCATGCTGCTGCCCAGGATGGCCACCACGCCCAGCGCCAGCAGGATGCCGGGGAAGGCGAAGAGCACGTCCGAGATGCGCATCACGATGCGGTCCCACCAGCCTTCGTAGTAGCCCGCCAGCAGGCCGAAGGCGGTGCCGACGATGCCGCCCAGCACCACCGACAGGAAGCCCGCCATCAGCGAGATGCGCGCGCCCATCAGGATGCGGCTGAAGATGTCGCGGCCCAGCGGGTCGACGCCGAACCAGTGCGCGGCCGAAGGGCCGGTGTTCAGCATGTCGTAGTCGAAGAAGTTCTCCGGATCGAAGGGCACGATCCACGGCGCGAACACCGCGACGAACACCAGCAGCAGCACGAAGAGCGCGGCGACGATGCCCACCGGCTGCTTCTTGAAGCGGCGCCAGCACTCGCCCCAGGGCGTGCGGACCTTGCCGGCGGTTTGAACGGCCACGACCGGTGGCGCGATGGTTTCGGCAGGCACGCCGGAAGCTTGTTGCGTCATGGCTGCTTGCTCACTTGTATCGAATAGTCGGGTTGATGTAGCCATAGAGCACATCCACCACCAGGTTGATCAGGATGAATTCGAGCGAGAACAGCAGCACCAGCGTCTGGATCACGGGGTAGTCGCGCATCTGCACCGCGTCGACCAGCAGGCGGCCGAGGCCGGGCCAGTTGAACACCGCCTCCACAAGAATGGAGCCGCCCAGCAGGAAGCCGAACTGCAGGCCCATCATCGTCACCACCGGAATGAGCGCGTTGCGCAGGCAGTGCTTGATGATCACGGCGCGCTCGCGCACGCCCTTGGCGCGTGCCGTGCGCACGAAGTCTTCCTGGATCACCTCGACGAAGGAGGCCCGCGTGAAGCGCGCCATCACGGCCGCCACGGCCGCGCCCAGGGTGATGGAGGGCAGGATGTAGTGCTTCCAGCTGCTGGCGCCCACCGTGGGCAGCCATCCGAGCTGGACCGAGAAGATCTGCATCAGCAGCATGCCGAGTGCAAATGCGGGAAAGGAGATGCCCGAAACCGCGAGCGTCATGCCCAGCCGGTCGGGCCACTTGTTGCGGTACACGGCCGAGACGATGCCGATGGCCATGCCGAAGATCACCGCCCACACCATGCTGGTGATGGTCAGCATCACCGTCGGGAAGAAGCGCTCGCCGATCTCGGTCGCCACCGGCCGCCGCGTGCGGATGGAGGTGCCGAAGTCGCCCTGCAGCATGTGGGTGAAGAAGTTCACGAACTGCTGCGGCAGCGGCTTGTCCAGCCCGAGCTCCGCGCGGACCATGGCCACGGTCTGCTCGTCGGCGTCCTGGCCGGCGGCGAGACGCGCCGGATCGCCGGGCAGCATGTGGACGAACAGGAACACCAGCACCGCCACGATGAGCAGCGTGGGGATCAGGCCCAACAGTCGTTTGAGGAAGTAATTCAGCATGGGGTGCGGTTGCCGCGATCGGGCGATGGCGGCATGCCATCGCCCGTCGGGCAGTCAGTCAGGAAACGAGGAGCCGGGATCAGTTCGACGTGGCGATGGCGTCGATGTTGATGTTGCCGTCAGGCATCACGAACACGCCCGACAGACGCTTGGCGTGCGCCGACAGGTTCTGCTCGGTGATCATCGGCACGCGCGGCAGGTCCTTGCGGATCTCTTCCTGCGCGGTCTTGTACAGCGCGGCGCGTTCCTTCTCGTCGGTGGTCACCAGCGCCTTGGCCAGCGAGCTGTCGACCACCTCGCTCTTGTAGAACGACATGTTGTTCAGCTTCGGAGCCCAGGCTTCCGAGGCGAACAGCGGGCGCAGGCCCCAGTCGGCCTCGCCGGTCGACGACGACCAGCCGGTGTAGTACATGCGGACCTTGGCCGTCTTCGGATCGGGCCATGCATCCACCTGCTCGGTGCGCTGGCCCACTTCGAGCGCCTGCACCTGCAGCTTGATGCCGATCTGCGCGAGCTGCTGCTGCACGAACTGGATCGTCTTCTGCGAGGTCGTGTTGTTGTAGGCGCTCCACAGCACCGACTCGAAGCCGTCGGGGTAGCCGGCTTCCTTCATCAGCTCCTTGGCCTTCTTCAGGTCGTAGGGAATGGGAGCCATCTTCTCGGCGTACTTCACGCCCTGGGGCAGCACGCCCTGCGCCGGGAAGGCATAGCCGCCGAACGCCACCTTGGCCAGCGCCTCCTTGTTGATGGCGTAGCCGATGGCCTCGCGCACCTTCGGGTTGTCGTAGGGCTTCTGCAGCATGTTGAATGCCAGGAAGCGCGTGATGATCGAGGGCGTTGCCACCACTTCGAGCTTGTCGCTCTTCTTCAGCAGCTCGGCCTGCTCATAGGGAATGGGGAATGCGAAATCGGCCTCGCCGGTCTGCAGCATCGCGGCGCGGGTGTTGTTCTCGAGCACCGGCTTCCACGACACGTTGTCGACCTTCGGGTAGCCCTTCTTCCAGTAGCCGTCGAACTTCTTGGCCTTGACGGCTTCGGTCTGCTTCCACTCGACGAACTCGAAGGGGCCCGTGCCCACGGGGTGGAAGGCGATGTCCTTGTTGCCCCACTTCTTCAGCGCGGTGGGCGAGATCATGGCGGCCGATGCGTGGGCCAGCGAGTTGATGAAGGGGCCGAAGGGCTCCTTCAGCGTGATGCGCACGGTGCTCGGGTTCACCACCTCGACCTTGCTCACGCGGTTGAACTGGTTGTAGCGCAGCAGCTTGTTGTCCTGGTTCAGCACGCGGTCGAGCGTGAACTTCACGGCGTCGGCGTTGAAGTCGGTGCCGTCGTGGAACTTCACGCCGGTGCGCAGCTTGATGGTGTAGACCAGACCGTCCTTCGACACTTCGTAGCCCTCGGCGAGCACGTTCTGCACCTTCAGGTCCTTGTCGAACTGGAACAGGCCTTCATAGAAGGTCTTGGTCACGGCCGTGGTGATGGTGGTGTTGGTGTTGTACGGGTCCAGCGTTTCCGGCTGGTAGCCGATGGACAGCACCACGTCTTTAGCGGCCAGTGCCGTGCCCGAGGCGGCCAGCGCGGCCAGGCCCAGCAGTGCGGATGCCCATCGCAGGGAAGAGGAAGCTTGTTGCGTCATGGAAGAACTCCAGTCGGTTCGTGGAAAAAGCAGGAGGGCCTGCGGGTTGAGAAAAAGAAAAGGCAGTTGAAGATGTGGCGTTCAGAACGCACCGCCGATGGCGTGCTGCGCGACGAAGTGGCCCGGCGCGACCTGCACCAGCGGCGGCACCACGGGCTCGTCGCCCACGGCGCGGATCGGGCTGGGAATCTCGCCTTCGAGCAGCGCGCGCGGCTTGTGGCGGCGCGACGGGTCGGCCACCGGCACCGCGGCCATCAGCTTGCGCGTGTAGGGGTGCTGCGGCGCCTCGAACACCGCGCGGCGCGGGCCGATCTCGACGATCTGGCCCAGGTACATCACGGCCACGCGGTGGCTGATGCGCTCCACCACCGCCATGTCGTGCGAGATGAAGAGGAAGGCCACGCCCAGCTCGCGCTGCAGGTCGAGCATCAGGTTGACGATCTGCGCCTGGATCGACACGTCCAGCGCCGACACCGATTCGTCGGCCACCACCACCTTGGGGTTGAGCGCCAGTGCCCGCGCGATGGCAATGCGCTGGCGCTGGCCGCCGGAGAACTCGTGCGGATAGCGCTGCGCCGCCTCGGGCGGCAGGCCCACCTTCTGCAGCAGCCAGTCGACGCGCTGCTGCGCCTCGGCGCCCTTGGCGATGTTGTGGATGAGCAGCGGCTCCATGATCGAGAAGCCCACCGTCACGCGCGGATCGAGCGAGGCGAACGGGTCCTGGAAGATGAACTGGATGTTGCGGCGAAGCGCCTGCAGCTCGCGCGTGGGCAGCTCGCGGATGTTCTTGCCGCCGAACTCGATCGCGCCGCTCTGGCTCTCGACCAGGCGCAGCAGCGAGCGGCCGGTGGTCGACTTGCCGCAGCCCGATTCGCCCACCAGCGCCAGCGTTTCGCCGGGGTACAGGTCGAAGCTGATCTTCTCCACCGCATGCACGCGGCGCTTCACGCGGCCGAAGAGGCCGCTGCGCACGTCGAAGCGGGTGACGAGGTCGCGCACGCGTAGGATCGGGCCGGCGTCGGCGCGCACCGTGTCCTGCGGGGTGGCCTGATGGGGCGCCGCGGTGTCGGCGCTGGCCTCGGTGCGCAGCAGTTCGAACTTGGCCGGCAGGTCGGTGCCCTGCATCGCGCCCAGTTTCGGCACGGCCGACAGCAGCGCGCGGGTGTAGGGGTGCCGAGGCGCTGCGAACACGTCGTCGGAGACGCCTTCTTCCACCTTGTCGCCGCGGAACATCACCAGCACGCGGTCGGCGATCTCGGCCACCACGCCCATGTCGTGCGTGATGAACAGCACGCCCATGTGCATCTCCTTCTGCAGCTCGCGGATGAGCTGGAGGATCTGCGCCTGGATCGTCACGTCCAGCGCGGTGGTCGGTTCGTCGGCGATCAGCAGCTGCGGCTTGCACGACAGCGCCATCGCGATCATCACGCGCTGGCGCATGCCGCCCGAGAGCTGGTGCGGGAAGCGGTCGAGCACGTTGCGCGCCTCGGGAATGCGCACCAGCTCCAGCATGCGCAGCGCCTCGGCGCGCGCTGCCGCGTCGCTCTTGCCCTGGTGGATGCGGATGGCCTCGGCGATCTGGTCGCCGGCCGTGAACACCGGGTTCAGCGATGTCATCGGCTCCTGGAAGATCATCGCGATGTCCGCACCGCGGATGTTGCGCATGGCGCTGTCGCGCGCCTGCGCCAGGTCGAGCACCTCGCCGTTGCGGCGGCGGAACATCATGCTGCCGTTCAGGATGCGGCCACCGCCGTGCTCCACCAGGCGCATCAGCGCCAGCGAGGTCACCGACTTGCCCGAACCAGATTCGCCCACCACCGCGAGCGTTTCGCCGTGGTCGACGTGGAATGACAGCTTCTTCACGGCATCGACCGTGCGCTCGGAAGTCGAGAAGCGAACGGTGAGGTCGTCGACGGCGAGAACGCGGCCGTCCGGCAGGGCGAGGGAAGGGGTGGACATGGGAGTGCGAGGAAAAGAGGGGGCTGCGAGCGCGTACGGCGTCAGGCGAAGATGGCCGTGAGGGGCGCTTTGTTGCCGCGCGCGTGGCCGCGGTACATGCCTTCGCTGTTGAAGGCCAGGCTCAGGTTGCCGTGGCGGTCCACGGCGATCAGCCCGCCGGAGCCGCCGATGGCCGGCAGCGACTGCTGCACCACGGCGTGCGTGGCGGCTTCGAGCGTCGCGCCGCCGTAAGCCATGCGCGCGCAGACGTCGTAGGCGGCGGCGACGCGGATGAACATCTCGCCGCTGCCGGTGCACGACACGGCGGCCGTGCGGTCGTCGGCATAGGTGCCGGCGCCGATGAGCGGCGAATCGCCGATGCGGCCGACGCGCTTGTTGGTCATACCGCCGGTGGAGGTGGCGGCGGCCAGATGGCCATGCATGTCGAGCGCGACCGCGCCGACGGTGCCGAACTTCTTGTCCTCGTCGAGCGGGGACGGAGTTGCTGCTGCAGCCGCCGCCATCGTCGCGCCTTCATGGTCCGTCACCACGCGGCCCGTGCCGCGCACGCGGTAGAGCTGCTGGCGGCGCGCCTCGGTGGAGAAGAACGAAGGCTCGACCATCTCCAGCCCGCGTTCGCGCGCGAATGTCTCGGCGCCGGCACCGGCCAGCAGCACATGGGCGCCGTCTTCGAGCACGGCGCGCGCGGCGCGCACCGGGCGGCGGATGTGGCACACGCCCGCGATCGCGCCGGCGGCGAGCGTGGCGCCGTCCATCACGGCGGCGTCGAGCTCATGGGTTTCGTCGTGCGTGAACACCGCGCCGTGGCCGGCGTTGAAGAGCGGACACTCCTCGAGCATCTCCACCGCGAGGCAGGTGGCATCGAGCGCGGAGGCGCCCTTGAGCAGCATCGCCTGCGCGGCGGCCACGATGTTCTTCAAAGCATCGTGATAGGCCTGCGCCTGTTCCGCGCTCGTCGTCGCGGCGCTGATGGTGCCGGCGCCGCCATGGATGGCGATCACGGGCACATGGGTCTGGGTCATCGGGAAGCTTTCTTCTTCTTGCTGCCCGCGCCGCTGGGGGCGGGGGCATCGGGTGTCTGGGCTGCTGCCGCGGCGGTTCCGCTGATGCGCTGCAGGCCGTTGGCGCCATGCAGCCAGGGGCGCACAGCCTGCAGGATGCGGCCGGCCGACTGCACAGGGTCGGGCGCGCGCAGCGACACCGCGCTGGTCAGCGCCTCGATCAGCGCGAGCACGCTGGTCTCGCAGTTCGGGCGGTAGCTGGTTTCGGTCTGGCAGAACAGCGCCACGTCGGCCAAGGGGGCCAGCGGCGAGCTGGGCCGGTCGGTGAGGGCGATGACGGCGCAGCCCTGGCTGCGCGCGAGCTGCGCCAGCGCGATGGTGTCCGTCAGGTAGCGCGGAAAGGTCAGGCCGATGAACACGTCCTGCGGCCCAGCGTGCATCAGCGTGCGCGCCGCATGCGTGACGCCGCTCACGCTGGAGAGCATGCGCACGTCGCTGCAGCTGCCGTCCAGCCCGTGCTGCAGCAGCCCCGCGAGCCACGCGCTCGCGCCGAAGCCGCCGATATAGACCGAGCGCGCCTTGCCGATGCGTTCCACCGCGGCTTCGCAGGCGGCGTAGTCCAGCGTCTGGCGCGTCGCGTCGATGTTGCGGCGGCTCTCGTCGAGCGCCGTGGCGAACACCTCGGCCACCGTGGTCGGCCGCTCCAGGTTGCCGCGCAGCCGCTCCACCGGCGCCACCAGCGGCTCGAAGCCGCGCACGAGCTCGGCGCGGAAGGTGGCGTAACCGTCGAAGTCGAGCGCCCGAGCGAAGCGGTTGGCCGTGGCCACCGACACGCCCACCACCGCAGCCAGCTCGTCGATGGGCAGCGTCGCCACCTGCAGCGGGTGCTCCAGCACGTAGTCGGCCACCTGCCGGTGCGAGCGCGACAGCCGCGGCAAGGCCTGCGCGATGCGCTGTGCCACGGTGGTGCCTGGGGTATCGAAAGGTGTGCTCATGAAGGGTGCGTTGCGCCCGAAAGTGTGCGTTTTTTGAAAACCAGTTTACAAATATAAGTCAGATAAGAAAATTTTCTGTCATTTTTGATCACGATCGCAAGTAGCGGGCCAGGGGTGAAGGGGGATTCAGTAGGGGGAGGCGCGTGCTGTTTCCCTCTTGCAGGGAACGCCCGGGCCGGTGAAGGCCTGGTTTCTAGGTGTTTCCCCTGATGTCGCTGATTTGCGCCGGCCAGGCGGCTGAGCCGTCGGCATCACATGCGCGTGCTTGCAATTGGAGAAGGAAATTGCCGAGTCCGTTTGTCGCGGCCTCGACCGAGAGCGTGATCTGGCTCGGAATGCGGCTTTGAGTTCGCTTCGACGAGTTCTTCATCCGGGCGATAAACTGCCCCCCCGCACGTCGAAAGCTCGGCGTGCTCGGGATTGGCGTCTCGAAGCATCTCTGCGTTTTTACCGGAGGCCATTCATGGCTGCTTCTACTCGCTCGCGTACGCCATCCGCATCAACCCGCTTCGACGCTGCCGAAGCCCTCGCTCTTCAAGCCTGCGACGACACCGACAGTCTTCGCGAAGTGCTCTGCGCCTATACATGCCTTGAAAAGCTCATCGCGCCGCTGGAGGTGGGCGATACAGAACAACTCGGTCCCACGCGCACCGAACTCGGCTCCTTGGTGCGTCTGGTCAATGAGGAAATGAGCCGTCGCATCGAAGCTGCCGACAGCGCGACCCGCGCGATGCGTGCGGCGTTGTCGGGGCCGGAGGCAGGCTGAGCGCAGCGCGGCCTTGGTGCGGATCAGGCGCTGACCGGATTCATCGGCGATGGAGGCTGCGGCCTCTCAGCCCGCGACTTCCTTTTGCATGAACACGCTCAGCGGATCGTCCGGGTACGTGCCGAACGGTCCGCGTCGGGTGTAGCCCGCGCGCGCATAGAACGAGAGCGCCTCCGGCTGGCTCACGCCCGTTTCGAGCCTGAACATCGCGCAGCCGCGCGCCTTCGCTTCGCCCTCGAGGAAACCCAGCACTTTCGCTGCGACGCCTTGCCCCCGGTTCTCCGGCCGGACGTACATGCGCTTGAGTTCGCCGAACTCCGGCTCCATCACGATGGCCCCGCAGCCGACGGCCGTGCCTTCGCCATCGCGGGCGACCGCGAACAGCACGTTCGGCGCAGACAGCGCCGCAATGTCGATGCCGTAGTGGCACTCGGGTGGATACAGCGGCTTCTGGTAGGCGTCGAGGTCGTCGATGAGCTGGATGACGTCGGGCTGGGCGGGGCTTTCGAGGGAGATTCGCATCGGGTGATGGTAGCCAGCCAGCAGGGCCCTCGATTGAGAGGGCGGATCAAAAGAAAACCCGCCGAAGCGGGTTGGGTGAGGGCGGTCAGCGGGCGGCTCGCAGGGCTTTCAGCCGGCGCTCGGCTTCGCCGGGAAGGATCTTTCCCTCCGCCTCGAGCTTCCTGAGCCTTCGCTCATCGGCTCGATCCAGTGCATCTTTCAGCAGCGCCGTCTTGCGGTCCCTGCAGGGAGCGCATTCGTAGAAGCTTTCCGGGGCCTTGGTGGGCTCAAGCTTCGCGTCCGCCTCGAAGATGTTGATTCGTCCTGTGGGTTCGATTCCGATGACGATGATCTTTCCATTCTTGAAGGCGACCGATGCACCGCCCGAGCAGCCCGTTCTTTCGGTGTACTCGCTGAAGTAGGTCTCCCGGGAGACTCTGCGGATGTGCTGCAGCGCGTAGCGCACGTCCTCCTCGGTCAGGACGACATCCGAGCAATCCAGGAAGTCCTTGTTTTCCCAGGCAGTTGCGCTGGAGGCTTCGACGATCTCGATCCTGCTTACGGAACTGACTGGATATCGTTTGTCGGCGGCTTGGACCGGGGTAGCGATCACTGCTGCGGCCAGTGCCGTCAAAAGGGTGCTGATTCTGATCATGGTGTCGGTGCAGCCAGATTCCAGTTGGCGCCTTGAGCCTCGGTAGGGTTCTTCCTGCTGACCTCAGGATGATGAAAGACCTCGCTTGATTCAACCCGTATCGAATCCCGGAGCACACCGACAAGCCATGACAGAGACTGGTTCTGGGCGGCAGTCGGTGTCGGGAAAATTGCGGATTCCCCACGTATCTCCTCAGGATTCAGGTTCCTCTTCTTTTGTTGGAGGGTAGGTTTGAACCCTTCCGGCAGCCTGGCCCTGCCAACCATCTCGATCCCGATGGCCTCCATGTTGCCCGGATAGCGATCACCGGGCGCTTTCTGCATCTCGATCCGATGCATCGCCGCTACTCCTCCGTTCTTCGGGAAGTCCTGCGGCTTGCAAGTCTTCATCACCAGGCATCTCGCCTTCAACGGCCCCACATGATTCGTCCTCTGATAAATCGCCGCCGTCTGATAGATCGTCCCATCCTTGTCGATGAGAAAGTGCGCTCCATTCGCCTTGGGTTTTCTGTAGCTATTCAACGAAGATGCTGAAGTATCGGCGTCCGTCTGATGCACGACGATGCCTGTGATGGCACCGACGCGTTTCCCTCGTTCGATCTGCGGACTGCGCGCATGCCGCACGCGCGCGTGACTGATCATTCCGTGTTCGTCGATTTCGACAAGCATGGGTTTTCCTCCCTGAAGAATTTGTTGGTTATCGACTCTCTGCAGAAGCCAGGCCTCGCGCATCGGATGAGCGCGAGGTCACGACCTCGCGGCGCTTGCTAAAGGCTTAAAAAGTGAACTGGTGATGACTTCGTCAACCACTTGTGACCCGCTGCGCAAAGCCCATTCGTCCGCAGGGTTGAACGCGCCAACCAACAATGGCCGCGCGGCAGTCCGACCGGTCTGTCGGCCACCTTTCTTCATCCCGAATCCGCAAGCACCAAGGAGCACCACTTTGGAATACCGTCATCTGGGCAAATCCGGCCTCAAGGTCCCCGTACTGAGTTTTGGCACCGGCACCTTCGGGGGCAAGGGCGAGTTCTTCAGTGCATGGGGCAGCACCGACGTGGCCGAGGCGCGCAAGCTCATCGACATCTGTCTCGAAGCCGGCGTGAACATGTTCGACAGCGCCGACATCTATTCGTCCGGCGCGGCCGAGTCGGTGCTCGGCGAGGCGATCAAGGGGCGGCCGCGCGACAGGCTGTTGATCTCGACAAAGGCCACCTTCCGCAGCGGCGAGGGGCCGAACGACGTGGGCTCTTCGCGTCACCACCTCGTGCAGGCGGTCGATGGTTCGCTCAAGCGGCTGGGCACCGACTACATCGACCTGTTCCAGCTGCATGGCTTCGACGCGAGCACGCCGGTGGAAGAGACGCTCTCCACGCTCGACAACCTGGTGCGCGCGGGCAAGCTGCGCTACATCGGCGTGTCGAACTTCTCGGGCTGGCACCTGATGAAGTCGCTGGCCGTGTCGGAGCGCCATGGCCTCGCGCGCTATGTCGCGAACCAGGCCTACTACTCGCTGGTCGGCCGCGACTACGAATGGGAGCTGATGCCGCTGGGCATCGACCAGGGCATCGGCGCCGTGGTGTGGAGCCCGCTGGGCTGGGGCCGGCTCACGGGCAAGATCCGCCGCGGCCAGCCGCTGCCCGCCAACAGCCGGCTGCATGCGACGGCCGACATGGGCCCGCCGGTGCCCGACGAGTTGCTGTACCGCGTGGTCGATGCGCTGGAAAAGATCGGCGCCGAAGTCGGCAAGACGGTGCCGCAGGTGGCGCTCAACTGGCTGCTGCAGCGCCCCACGGTGTCCAGCGTGGTGGTCGGCGCGCGCGACGAGGCGCAGCTGCGGCAGAACCTCGGCGCGGTGGGCTGGAACCTCACGCCCGAACAGGTTGCCGAGCTCGACGCGGCCAGCGCGACGACGCGGGCCTATCCCTACTGGCACCAGCAGGGATTTCTCGAACGCAATCCGAACCCGGTCTAGCGTCCTTTTCTAGCCGGGCGTCAGCCCGAGCACCCAGCGCTTGAAGTCTTCCAGCGCCCCGGAGGCCGGCCGGCCTTCGGGGTACGCGAAGTAGTAGCCCTGGGGCACGTCGAGGTGCCGGTCGACCGGAATCACGAGTTCGCCCGTGCGCAGCTCGTGCTCGATCAGGATGCGCGGCGCCAGGCCCACGCCCATGCCGGCGGCCGTGGCCGCCACCACCATGGTGAAGAGTTCGTAGCGCGGCCCGCGCGAGGCATGCACCGTGTACTCCCAGCCCTGCTGTGCATACCAGTCGCGCCATGCATGGGCGCGCGTGCTCAGGTGCACGTGGCGGCAGCGCTCGAAACCGGCTTCGTCCCACGGCCCGTGCGCGTCGCGGAAAGCGGGGCTGCAGATGGGCACCATCTCTCCCTCGGAAAAGATCAGCCCGCCGCGCGTGTTGGGCCAGAACTGGTCGCCGAAGTAGATGGCCGCGTCGTAGGCGTTTTCCTGGAATGAAAAAGGCTGCGAGCGCGCCGACAGGTTCACCGTGATGTTCGGATGCAGCCGGCTGAACTCCGGCAGGCGCGGTATGAGCCACTGCGTGGCGAAGGTGGGCACGACGGCAAGCTCCAGCACGAAGCCCATCTCGTGGCCGGCGCTGATCTCCAGCGTGTCGCGGCGGATCTGGTCGAGGTGGCGGCGGATGCGCGCCGCGTATTCGCGCCCCGTGTCGGTAAGCGTGAGGCGGCGCCGCACGCGCGAGAACAATGGCACGCCCAGGCGCTGCTCCAGCATGGCCACCTGCCGGCCGACGGCGCTCTGCGTGAGCGCCAGTTCGCTCGCCGCGCGGGTGAAGCTGCCCAGCCGCGCAGAAGCCTCGAAGGCCTGCAGCGCGCCGAGGTTGGGAATGTCTTTTCTCATCGATCGATAGCCAGCAGTTGTCTCGTTGCCGGTGCCGAAGCACCGGTCGTGCCCGGGTCGGATTCCTTCCCGGCTCGCACAACGTTGTGAGTTTTTAGCGTTTGTTCCGTGTCCGCCCGCGACTCTATTCTGCGTGCCGACCCCTGCCAACGATACGAGGAGACTTCCGATGATTGTTTCGCGCACCCGTCGCAATGCCGCCGTTGGCATCGCGCTGGCTTCCGTCCTGGGCCTGCCCGCCGCCGCGTTCGCGCAGGCTGCCGCGGAGCAGACCGTCACCATCGGCCACGCGGGCCCGCTCACCGGCGGCGCGGCCCACTGGGGCAAGGACAACGACAACGGCGCGCGCCTCGCGGTCGAAGACCTGAACAAGCAGGGCCTCGTCATCGGCGGCAGGAAGATCAGGTTCGTGCTGCAGTCCGAGGACGACCAGGCCGACCCCAAGCAGGCCATGGTGGTCGCCAACAAGCTCACCGACATGGGCGTGAAGGGCATCCTGGGCCACTTCAACTCGGGCGCGGCCATTCCGGCCTCGGCGGTCTACAGCCGCGCGGGCCTGCCCGACGTGTCCACCGCCACCAACCCGAGCTTCACGAAGCAGGGCTACGACAACGTATTCCGCATCCTCGCGAGCGACGAGGACGTGGGCATGGCCATCGCCAGCTACACGGTGAAGGACCTGAAGGCGAAGAACATCGCAGTGATCGACGACCGCACCGCCTACGGCCAGGGCGCCGCCGAGGTGTTCACGCGCGGCGTGAAGGCGCTGGGCGGCAACGTCGTGGCGCAGGAGTACGGCAGCGACAAGGCCACCGACTTCATGGCCATCCTCACCACCATCAAGAGCAAACAGCCCGACGTGGTGTTCTACGGCGGCATGGACGCGCAGGGCGGTCTCATCGCGCGGCAGATGAAGCAGCTCGGCATCACGGCCAAGCTGCTGGGCACCGACGGGCTGTGCACCGACGAGGTCGCGAAGATCAGCGGCGGCGCGGTCGACGGGCTGCTGTACTGCACGCGCGGCGGCAAGGAGGTCGAGAAGACGTCCAGGGGCGCCGAGTTCGAGCAGCGCTACAAGGCCCGCTACGGCACCGAGGTGCTGACCTACGCGCCGTACCTCTACGACGCCATGATGGCGCTGGCCGCCGGCATGCGCGCCGCCAACTCGGTCGAGCCGCAGGCCTACCTGCCGGCCATGCGCAAGGTGAAGTTCGACGGCGTCACCGGCACCATCAGCTTCGACGCCAAAGGCAACCTGCAGAAGCCCGACTTCACCGTCTTCACCTACAAGGACGGCAAGCGCGTGCGCGTGGCGGGTTCCTGAAGAGGGTGGCCCGCATGCGCACGCTGGATGCCGCGCAGACCGCCGCCGCGCTTCCTTACGGCGCGCTGGTGAAGGCGCTGCTGCAGATGTTCGAGCGCGAGCGGCTTGGCGAGGCGCATGCATCGCCGCGCACCTGCGTGCAGCTCGCCGGAGGTGGCGTCATGCTGCTGATGCCGGCCGCCGACCGGCGCTTCGCCGCCCTGAAGACGGTGACCGTGCACGCCGCCAACGCGGAACTCGGCCTGCCCGTGGTGCAGTGCGATGTCACGCTGATGGATGCGGCCACCGGCACCCGGCTGCTGGCGATGGATGGCAACGTGCTCACGGCGCGCCGCACCGCGGCGCTGTCGCTGGCCGGAGCGGCGAGGGCGGGGCGCACGGAGGCGCGTCGCATGCTGCTGATCGGCGCCGGGGTGCAGGCTCGCGCGCATGCCGAGGCCTTTGCGGAGGTCTGGGGCGTGCGGCAGATGAAGATCCACGCGCGGACGCCCGAGCACGCCGAGGCGCTGGCCCGGCACATGCGCTCGCAGGGCGTCGATGCCGAAGCGATCGCCGACCCGGCTGCCGCGGCCGAGGAAGCAGATCTGATCGTCGCCGCGACCAATTCGCAGGAGCCCGTGGTGCCGCCAGGCGTGAGGCCGGACGCCACCCTCATCGCCGTGGGCGCCTATCGCCCCGACATGGCCGAGGTGCCGCCAGAACTCGTGCGCCGCTGCGCCGTGTTTGTGGATACGCTGGAGGGCGCGCGCAACGAGGCGGGCGACCTGATCCGCGCGGGCGTGGACTGGGCGGCGGTGCAGGCGTTCCGCGATGCATCGCCGGCGTCGCCGGGCCGCCCGGTGCTCCTCAAGACGGTGGGGCATGCACTGTGGGACCTCGCGGCGGCGCAACTGGCCCATGAAGGGCAGGGCTGAATCAATGAAGGCAGACAGCAGCAAGGAAGGCAATTCATGCGGCGTGTGGTGATCATCGGCGGCGGGGCCATCGGCTCCGCCATCGCCTACTTCCTGACCCGCGACTCCGACGGCGAGCGCTTCGAGGTCACGGTGGTCGAGCGCGACTTCTCTTACAAGCAGGCATCGTCGGCGCTGTCGGCCAGCTCCATCCGCCAGCAGTTCTCCACCGCCATCAACATCCGGATGTCGCTCTACGGCATCGACTTCTTCCGTAATCTCGGCGAGACCCTGCGCGTGGGCGACGAGGTGCCCGACATCGGCCTCGTCGAGCCCGGCTACCTGTACCTGGCCTCGCAGGCCGGCGTCGAGGTGCTGCGCGAGAACCACGCGATGCAGAAGGCGCACGCGGTGGACGTGGCGCTGCTCACGCCCGATGAACTGAAGGCGCGCTTTCCGTGGATCTCGACCGAAGGCGTCGAACTTGCCTCGCTCGGCCTCTCGGGCGAGGGCTGGTACGACGGCTACAGCCTGCTGCAGGCTTTCCGCAGGAAGGCGGTTTCGCAGGGCGTGCGCTACGTGCAGGCGCATGCGATAGGCCTGCGCCGACACGGCCGCACCGTGACCGGCGTGCAGTTCGACAGCGGCGAGACGCAGGAGGCCGACGTCGTCGTCAATGCCGCCGGCGCCTGGGCCGCGAAAGTGGCGCAATGGGCCGGCATCGACCTGCCGGTGCGCGGCCGCCGCCGCAGTGTCTTCAGCTTCTCCTGCCCCGAGACGCTGCCCGGCTGCCCGCTGGTGATCGACCCCTCCGGCATCTGGCTGCGCCCCGAGGGCCGCCAGTTCATCTGCGGCTTCGCGCCGCCGGAAGACCATGACCTGGATGACGCGCCGCTCGAGGTCGAGTACGAAGCCTTCGACAGCTTCATCTGGCCCTCGCTGGCCGGGCGCGTGCCCGCTTTCGAAGCCATCCGCATGACCGGCGCCTGGGCCGGCTACTACGAGATGAACGTGTTCGACCACAACGCCATCCTCGGCCTGCACCCCGACTGCGACAACCTCTACTTCGCCAACGGCTTCTCGGGCCACGGCCTGCAGCAGTGCCCGGCGGCGGGGCGCGGCGTGGCGGAGTTGATCCGCTTCGGCGAGTACCGCAGCCTCGATCTGTCGCCGGTGTCCTTCGCGCGGATTCTCGAGAACAGGCCCTTGTTCGAGACGAACGTGATCTAGGTCCTGTTTCGTCAGGGCGTCGCCAGCGCGGTGAACGGCCCTTGCTGGCCCAGTGCGGATTGGCCTTCATTGAGCACCGCGACCAGCCTGCCGTAGAAGAACGGAAGGCCGAAGTCGATCGCGCTGGTGCCCGAACTCGCGGCGGCGATGTTGTCGACCGCCACGACGCCCGGATTGCCGGTGAAGAGCGATTGCGCGCTCGCGATCGCGAAGCTCTGGCTCAGCGCCGGGCCCGTCGCAGCCGTGAAGCTGGCGCTGAGGGCCAGTGTGCTCGCAGGGCAGTAGAAGCCCTTGAACGTGCCATTGCTCGCGCACTGGGCGATCGTGGAATCGTTGAGAAAGAAGAAGTTCGACCCGCTGTCCAGGAAGCTGTCGGGAAAGCTGGTGTTCTTGTAGCTGACCGAAACGCTGAGCGTGCGCGAGTCGGTTTTCAGCACCGTCGCTCCGCTCATGGCGTTGTTGCCTTGCGTCGCCACGCCGAAGTAGAGCGTGCCGACGGTCACGCCTTGGCCGGCCGATGAGATCGCCGGCAGGCCGAGCACGACGCCGTTGTTGTCCTGCGCGAAATTGGCGACCACGTTCTGGGCCTGCATCGCGAGCGGAACCGTGGTTCCCTGGCAGGATGCGCCGGCGGCGCAGGTGTAGTAGGTGGCCGGAATGGCCTGCTGCGCGCATGCCGCGCCGCAGTCCTGGAGAACCGCGGCGACGCCGATGATGCCGTTCGTACCGAGTTTGTCCGGAGTGTTCTCGGGCTGCAGCGTGTTGTTGTCCGAGCATGCGGCGGGCACGTTGCCGGAGTTCGGATCGCCCACGATCTGCAGCGGCTGCGCGCTGGCGGACTTCGGCCCGAGCGTGACGTCGGCGACGCGCATCGTTCCCCATGTGTAGCCGTCGAGGAACTGGGCGCAGGCGTTCAGCGGCGCTCCGTTCACGGCTTCCTGGGGCAGGGCCGACTTCATCGCCGAGTTCAGGGCGTCGGCGGCGATGCGGATGCCGGTGGAGCCGGTGTCGACCAGCACGTTGTCGATGGTCTGGCAGGTGCCGGTTCCCGGTGCGCAGAGCCTGATGCTCACCTGCGGCAGGTTGACGCCGCTCGAGTCGGTGCCGTTGGACACGGTGAGCGGCATCGAATTCTGCGAACTCGACGCGGCGGTGGCGGGGGGAGTACTGGGCGCCGGAGCAGGCGCCGGCGCGGAGCTGCCCGCGGCCGGCGTCGAAGTGGGCAGGAGCCCGATCGGCAATGCGCCACCACCGCCTCCGCCGCCGCCGCCACCGCAGGCAGCAAGGCCCAGCAGGCTCGCGGCACAAGCCACGGCGCGGAAAAGGTTCATGGCACCGGCTGCGCGCCGGTTGCCTGCTTGTCGTGAGTCCATGGGCACGAAGGGCGAAGATGGGTTGAAACGATCAGGAGCCTTGCGCAATGGCCAGCGAGTCGGGGTCCACTCCATCAGGCAGCATCCGCGGCAGCCAGGCGACGCCGGCCGACAGCCGCTGGTGCGACGAGGCATGGACCGCGAAGTCCTCGTCGTGCTGCGAGGTCGAGGCGTGGGAGCCCCTGCCAAGCTGGCGCTGCGCCCGGGCGTTGTCGGCCATCTGCCTGGCGTAGCGCGTGCCCAGCAGCACCGAGAGTTCCGGCCGGCGCGGGCCGCGCCACGCGACGGCGAACACCGTGCCGTCGGCCGTCAGGTACTCGCGCTGGACCAGGCCATCGTCGGACGTGCTTTCCCGTGTGCTCCAGCCGGTGGCGGATTCCGTCTTGGCTGCGGCACCGGTCGCTTCGGCAGCGGCCGCCTTGCGCGACACCATGTCGATCCGCTGGCCCGGCGCCAGCGTGGGCGCGCCGCCTAATTCGGCGAACGCGAAAGGCGTGGCGAACAAGGACGCAGCCAGCGTCAGGGCCGCCCACATCGATGCCCTTCGGGCGCCGCGCGCATCGCACTCTCGTGACCCACGTTCCATTCAGTTTCCTTTCCGTCCCGACCGCGCGCAGATTACTGCCGGCCAGCGTCGGCTTGATAAAGACCCGGCGGGCCGCACAGGCAGGAGCGCCAAGTCGGCCAGCGATCAGGTTCGCGGTGTTAACGAGTGAGCGGCACGGACGTACCATGCCCGCCAGAGAGGTGCCCCGCATGACCGAACGAACACTGATCGACATCGCCCGCGCGCTCGTCGCGGACGACAAGGGCCTGCTCGCGATGGACGAGAGCAACGCCACCTGCAACAAGCGCTTCGCCGCACTCGGCATACCGCAGACGGAGGCTGCGAGGCGCGACTGGCGCGAGCTGATCGTCACCGCGCCGGGCCTGGCCGACAGCATCTCTGGCGCGATCCTTTTCGACGAGACGATCCGGCAGAAGACCAATGCAGGCCAGCCCTTCGCGAAGGCGCTGGCCGACGCCGGCATCATTCCCGGCATCAAGGTCGACACGGGCGCCAAGCCGCTGGCCGGGCACCCGGGCGAGACCGTCACCGAAGGGCTCGATGGCCTGCGCGAGCGCCTTGCCGAATACGCCACGATGGGCGCGCGCTTCGCCAAGTGGCGCGGCGTGGTCGCCATCGGCGACGGCCTGCCGAGCCGCGCCTGCATACGCGTCAACGCACATGCACTGGCGCGCTATGCCGCGCTGTGCCAGGAGACCGCGCTGGTGCCCATCGTCGAGCCCGAGGTGCTGATGGACGGCGACCATTCGCTCGCGCGCTGCGCAGAGGTCACCGAGGAGGTTCTGCACCGCACCTTCGTTGAATTGCGCGCACAGGGCGTCCTGCTCGAAGGCATGCTGCTGAAGCCCAACATGGTGCTGCCGGGGTTGAAGGCTGCCGTGCAGGATTCCGTCGAGGCAGTGGCAGAGGCGACTGTGCAATGCCTGCTGCGCACCGTGCCGGCCGTGGTGCCCGGCGTGGCTTTTCTCTCGGGCGGCCAGCCGGCGCAGCTGGCGTCGGCGCGGCTCAACGAAATGAATCGCCGCTACAGGTCGCGCCTGCCATGGGCGCTGACCTTCTCGTTCTCCCGCGCGGTGCAGCAGCCAGCACTCGATGCATGGAAGGGCGATGCGGCCAATGTGGCGACTGCACAGCGGGCGCTGGTGGAGCGCACCAGCGCCAACCGGGCCGCGCGCCGCGGCGAATACAAGGAATAACCTGGCGCCCGCTCAGCCTGCCTTGGCCGCCTTCACCAGTGAAGGCGTGGCCTTGTAGCTCTCGGGGAAGAGCTTCTTCAGGTCGTCGATCTTCGGCATGTCGTTGATCGCGATGTAGGGCTGGCTCGGGTGCAGCGTCAGGTAGTCCTGGTGGTAGTCCTCGGCCGCGTAGAAGGGCTTCGACAGCTCGACCGTGGTGGCCAGCGGCTTGCCGAAGGTCTTCGCCTGGTTGAGCTGCGCGATGTAGGCGTTGGCGATGCGGGCCTGCTCGGCGTTCTCGGCGAACACGGTGGAGCGGTATTGGGTGCCGGTGTCCGGCCCCTGGCGGTTGAGCTCGGTGGGGTCGTGCGCCACCGAGAAGTAGATCTGCAGCAGCTTGCCGTAGCTGACCTGCTGCGGGTCGTAGGTGATGCGCACCGACTCGGCATGTCCCGTGCGGCCCGAGCCGACTTCATCGTAGCGGGCGGTCTTCGCCTCGCCGCCGGCATAGCCCGAGACGGCGTTGCTCACGCCCTTGACGCGCTGGAACACGCCCTGAACGCCCCAGAAGCAGCCGCCGGCGAACACGGCGGTTTCGGTCTTCGCGCCCGGTGCCGCGGCCAGGTCGGCGGTCGGCGCGGGCACGCGGCGGGCGGTTTCTGCGAAAGAGGGTGCCGCCTGCCAGACGAGGACTGCGGCAGCCAGCGTGCCGGCGGTGAGTGCGAAGGATTTCTTCATGGTGCGGATTCCTTGAGGGAGGTGACATTGACGCCGAATCGCCCCGGCGTCAATGGTGATGCGGTAGCGCTGTGGGGCGGCAGCGCGGCGGGGCGCCTACTTCTTCATCTCGTCCTTGCCCATGGCGTCCTTCTTCATGCCGTCCTTGGACATGGAGTCCTTCGCCATCGAGTCCTTCTTCATCGCGTCTTTCGACATGGAGTCCTTCGCCATCGAATCCTTCTTCATGCCGTCCTTGGACATCGAGTCCTTGGCCATGCCGTCCTTCGCCATTTCGTCGGCGGCAAAGGCCGAGGCGCCGGCGAAGGCCATGCAGGTGGCGAGAAGGGTTGCGGTGAGCTTGTTCATTTGGCGTCTTCCTGAGTGAGTTGAGGTTGGGTCTTCAATGTCGGCTCGGTCCCGGTGGAACTCCGCCTTTCGCTTTCTTCGGCAGTCGAGTGGCTGTCGGCCCCTCAGCTCCCTCCGAACCAGTTGTAGCCCTGGTCTTCCCAGTAGCCACCGGAATAGGTGTTGGTGACGAACATCGCCTTGATGTGCTTCGGGTTCTTGTAGCCAAGCTTGGTGGGCATGCGCAGCTTCATCGGAAAGCCGTACTTCGGCGGCAGCGGCTGCCCGTCGTAGCTCAGCGCGAGCAGCGTCTGCGGATGCAGGGCGGTGGGCATGTCGATGCTGGTGTAGTAGTCGTCGGCGCACTTGAAGCCGACGTACTTGGCCGTGAGGTCGGCGCCGATGTGGCGCAGGAAGTCGGCGAAGCGCACGCCGCCCCATCGGCCGATGGCGCTCCAGCCCTCCACGCAGATATGCCGCGTGATCTGCTCCTGCTGCGGCATGGCGCGCAGTTCGGCCAGCGTCCAGGCGTGCCTGTCGGCGACCATGCCGGTCACTTCCAGCCTGTAGCTGGCCTCGTCGACTTCGCGCACCTCGTCCTCGCCGTAGTAGGCGTTGAAGGGGAAGGGGCGGGTGATCTCGGCCTCCGTGTAGGTCGGCGCGAGCTGCGTGGGGCTGAAGATCAGGCCCTGCACCTTGTCGTTGAAGCGGGAGATCTTCGTGAGCGCGGCTTCCACCTGCGCGTTGTCGCTGATGCTGCAGCCGGTGAGCAGCGAAAGGCCGCCGAGGGTCAGCGAGCGCCGCAGGAAGACGCGGCGCGAGGGCTCGTCGAGCTTCTTCGAGATCAGCGTGCGGGCTTCGCGCAGCACGGCGTCGCCGTCGATGCCGCTCAGGGTGGGGGCTTTGAAGATTTTCATCGGGCTTCGGGCTTGCCGCCGCGGATCATGGTGAGGAGCGTGCGGGGCACCAGGGCCACCATCACGAGGTGCACAACGACGAAGGCGACGATCGCGGCCATGCCGAAGAAGTGCACGCGGCGCGCCGACTCGTAGCCGCCCATCAGCTCGCGCAGCACCGGGAACTGCACCGACTTCCACAGCACCAGGCCCGAGAGCACGATCACGATCAGGTCGAGCATCACGAACAGGTAGGCCAGCTTCTGCACGCTGTTGTAGTGGCGCGGGTCGGCGTGCGAGAGCCTGCCCTTGAGCGCGGCCAGTGCGTCGTGCAGCACGCCGCGCGGCGTCAGCGGAAAGAACTTCGTGGCCAGCCTGCCGGTGGCGATGTTCATGAACAGGTAGAACAGGCCGTTGGCCACCAGCAGCCACATCGCCGCAAAGTGCCATTGCAGGGCGCCGCCGAGCCAGCCGCCGAGCGTGACCACGGTCGGGATGGTGAAGGGGAAGAAAGGCGAGGCGTCGTAGATGCGCCAGCCGCTGGTCACCAGGATCACCACGGCCAGCGCGTTGAGCCAGTGCGAGATGCGCATCCACAGCGGATGTACCGGCCCGGCCGTGGCCGTGGCGGGGATGGGGGCGGTGGCTGTCGTGCTGTTCATGGGGCGGATTGTTCGGCGCACCCCATGGCCGATTCATCACGCAAAGTTCAATTAATCGTGATAACTCCGCCGGCCGGATGGCGGGACAATGGCGCCACCATGGACACTCCCAAGCGCGTGCTGATCGTCGAGGACGACGCCCACATTGCCGAACTGCTGCGCATGCACCTGCGCGACGAGGGCTACGCCATCGAGCACGCCGCCGACGGCCACGCCGGCCTGCGCGAGCTGGAGCGGGGCAACTGGGACGCGCTGGTGCTCGACCTGATGCTGCCCGGCATCGACGGCCTCGAAATCTGCCGCCGCGCCCGCGCGATGGCGCGCTACACGCCGATCATCATCATCAGCGCCCGCTCGAGCGAGGTGCACCGCATCCTCGGCCTGGAACTGGGGGCCGACGACTACCTGGCCAAGCCGTTCTCGGTGCTGGAGCTGGTGGCGCGCGTGAAGGCGCTGCTGCGGCGCACTGACGCGATGGCGCGCAATGCGCGCATGGAGTCGGGCAGCCTCACGCTGGGCAACCTCGACATCGAGCCGCTGGCGCGCGAGGTGCGGGTGGACGGCAAGCCGGTGGAGCTCACGCCGCGCGAGTTCGACCTGCTGTACTTCTTCGCGCGCAACCCTGGCAAAGTGTTCTCGCGGCTCGACCTGCTCAACCAGGTCTGGGGCTACCAGCACGACGGCTACGAGCACACCGTCAACACCCACATCAACCGGCTGCGCACCAAGGTGGAGGCCGACCCCACGCAGCCGAAGCGCATCCTCACCGTGTGGGGGCGCGGCTACAAGCTCTCGGCCACCGGCAGCGCGGAGGAGGCCGCATGACGATGGCCTGGGCCACGCTTTCGCGGCGGCTGTCGGCCGTGTTCGCAGTGCTGCTGCTGGTGTGCTGCGGCGCGTCGGTGTGGCTGCAGGTTCGCTCCAACGGCATGCACGAGCAGGAAGTGGTGCAGCGCCTCTCGCTCGGGCTGGCGGCGCACATCGCCGAAAACTCCGAACTCATGAAGCCCGGAGGGCTCGACCAGGCGGCGGTGAAGGACCTGTTCGACAAGCTGATGGCCGTCAACCCCAGCGTGGAGGTCTATTTGCTCGGGCTGGACGGCCGCATCGAGGCGCAGGCCGCGCCGCCGGGGCACCTGAAGCGCGACAGGGTCGACCTGGGGCCGGTCCGCAAGCTGCTCTCGGGCGCGCCGCTGCCCATCGCGGGGGACGACCCGCGCAGCCCGAGCGGCACCAAGGTGTTCAGCGCCGCGCCGCTGCAGATGGGCGGGCGCGACGCAGGTTATGTCTACGTGGTGCTGCAGGGCGAGGATCATGACGCGCTGGTCGCCAACGTGGCGGCCGACAACGTGCTGCGCACCACGCTGTGGGCGATGGGGCTGGTGGCGCTGCTCGGGCTGCTGGCGGGGCTGGCCGCATTCCGGCTCATCACGCGGCCGCTGCGCGAACTCACGGCGGCGGTGAAGCGCTTCGAGAGCGAAGGCATCGCGTCGCTCGAAGGCGAAGCGCCCACGCTGGAGCGGCTTTCGCGCGGCAGCGACGAGATCGCCCAGCTGGGCCAGGCCTTCGCGCAGATGACGCGGCGCATTGCCGAGCAGTGGCGCGAGCTGACGCTGCAGGACCAGCAGCGCCGCGAGCTCTTCGCCAACATCTCGCACGACCTGCGCACGCCGCTCACCTCGCTGCACGGGTATCTCGAAACGCTGCTTCTCAAGGCCGGCACGCTCGACGAGGCGGAGCGGCGCCGCTACCTCGAGATCGCGCTCGGCCAGAGCCGCAAGGTGGGCCGGCTGGCGCAGGAAGCCTTCGAGC
The DNA here is from genome assembly GCF_048302515.1 of Variovorax sp. 350MFTsu5.1. NCBI lineage: Bacteria > Pseudomonadati > Pseudomonadota > Betaproteobacteria > Burkholderiales > Comamonadaceae > Variovorax > Variovorax sp. 350MFTsu5.1. The sequence continues at coordinate 3,155,805 of NZ_CP157620.1, forward strand.
TGGCGCGGCTCGAATACGGCGTGGTCAAGCCCGAAAAGGAAAGCTTCGCGCTGGCCGACCTAGTGCAGGACGTGTTCCAGAAGTTCGAGCTGGCGGCGGAAGCCAGGCACCAGCGCCTGAAGCCCGACATCGCGCCGGGCCTGCCGGTGGTGTCGGCCGACCTCGGCATGATCGAGCGCGTGCTGACCAACCTGCTGGACAACGCCATCCGCCATACGCCCGAGGGCGGAGAGATCGCGGTGCAGCTGCGCGCCGAGAACGGCGGCGTGACGGTGCAGGTGAGCGACACGGGGCCGGGCATTCCGGGCGAGCTGCAGAAGGCGATCTTCACGCGCCCGGTGTTCATGAGCGGCTCGCGCGCCGACGGCACGGCGAGCAGCGGCGGGCTGGGGCTGGTGATCGTCAAGCGCATCCTGCAGCTGCACGGCAGCGACATCCGGCTGGTGCAGCAGGCCGACAAGGGCGCGGTCTTCCGCTTCCAGCTGGGTGGGGCAACAGCGGGCTGAAGGCTCTTTCCGGGGCTGGGCGTGCGAGGCGGTCGATGCTAAAAAAGCAGCGCGACCGCCCCTCAACACAAGGAGACAGCCCGCCATGCCAGCCTTCGAAACCGTCCTGATCGACAAGGACCCGCAGCACCCGCGCATCGCGCGCCTCGTGCTCAACCGGCCCGACAAGCTCAACGCCATCGGTGAGACCACGCCCGCCGAGATACGCCGCGCGGTCGAATGGGCCGAGGCCGACGAAGAGGTGCACGTGATCGTGGTCGAGGGCGCGGGCCGTGCCTTCTGCGGCGGCTACGACCTCGGCGACTACGCCGAAGGCCATGGCCGCCAGGGCGACGGTGAGCAGGGCGACCATCCCTGCCGGCAGGAGAAGACGCCCTGGGACCCGATGCTCGATTACGCCGCCATGAAGCGCAACACCGACGACTTCATGGCCCTGTGGCGCAGCCGCAAGCCCACCATCGCCAAGGTGCACGGCTACGCGGTGGCCGGCGGCAGCGACATCGCGCTGTGCTGCGACCTGCTGACCATGGCCGACGATGCGCGCATCGGCTACATGCCCACGCGTGTGTGGGGCTGCCCGACCACCGCGATGTGGACCTACCGCCTCGGCGCCATGCGCGCCAAGCAGCTCATGTTCACCGGCGACACCATCACCGGCACGCAGGCAGCCGAATGGGGGCTGGCCAATCTCTCGGTGCCGGCCGAGCGGCTCGAAGACGCCACGATGCAGCTCGCGCAGCGCATCGCGGGCGTGCCGAGCTCGCATCTCATGATGCACAAGCTGGTCGTCAACCAGGTCTGGCATTCGATGGGGCTGGAACAGAGCCAGATGTTCGCCACCGTGTTCGACGGCATCACGCGCCACAACCCCGAGGGCATGTGGTTCAGGCGGCAGGCGGAGGCCGAAGGCTTCAAGAGTGCGGTTCAGTGGCGCGACAGCGGCCGGCCGATTCCGGAAGGCGACGAGGCGAGGGCGCGCATCGCGGAACTCGAAGCGAAGCTGGCGGCGCGCGGTTGAGCACCGCTGCCGCGGTGCTCAGCCCTCGCGGCGCGTGACGACCACCGTGGCCTCAAGCCCCTCGTAGGCCTCGGGGTCGCCGAACCAGCTGCCCGAGATCGGCGCCGCCAGCGAAGGGTCGCGTGCCACGCCGACACGGATCAGCTGGCCGCTGCCCATGAGGTTGTTGGTGGGGTCGAAGGCGAGCCAGCCCACGCCCGGCAGGTAGGCCTGCAGCCAGGCGTGCGTGGTGCCGGCGCCGGTCATCGAGTCGGGCTCGCCCTGCGCCCGCGCGGCGGTGTCGAGTGCCGCGTCGTAGAGGTAGCCAGAGACGAAGCGGGTGGCGATACCCAGGCGGCGCGTGGCTTCCATCATCAGCAGCGCGTAGTCGCGGCAGCTGCCGCTGCCCAGCGCCAGCGTTTCCAGCGGCGTCTGCGTGCCTTCCTCGTCGCGCGCCTTGTATTCGAAGCTCCGGCCGATGTGCGCGTTCATGCGCGTGAGCACCTCGCGCGTGCTGTTGGGCTTGTCGGCCTGCAGGAACTGGTGGGCCCAGCGGATCAGCGTACCTTGCTCGTCGTCGTCGTGGTGCGGGCGCAGGTAGTGCTCCAGGTCGAGCCGCTCCTGCACCGAGTAGGCGAAGGGCAGGAATTCCGCGGACGGATCGAGCGTGAACAGGTCGCGCTGCGACGGCGGCACGTGCTCGATGGTGAAGGAGCACACGATGCGCAGCTCGGTGGCTTCGCCCAGCGGCTGCACCAGCGCGACGGAGTTGGAGTACGGGTCCTGGATGAGCCGCGTGTTCGCCTCCGGGCTCACCTGCAGGTCGGTGGCCAGCACGCGCAGGTCGTGGCTGTCGCGCGGGCGGAACATCACCCGGTGCAGGCCGAAGCTGACCGGCTGGTTGTAGCGGTAGACGGTGGTGTGCCTGATGTCGTACTGGGTGGCCATGCGCCGCATTCTCGTGCCTTCGCGCGGCAAAAGTGTGGAACGCACGGGCGTCGATGCCGCAGAATCGGCGCCAGTCCATTCGACCGTCCGGCTCGCACATCCGTTGCGCCACCCAGGAGATTCCGGCCCGCCATGTACTGCGCCACCTTCATCTTCGCCAAGAAGCAGTTCGACGACGAGTTCCACCGCCTCGACCAGACCATCGCCGCAGCCGCCAGGTCGCTGCCCGGCTACCTGGGCGAGGAGATGTGGGAAAACCCCGGCAACGGGCTCGTGTCGAACGTCTACTACTGGGATTCGCTCGACAGCCTGCAGGCGCTGATCAGCCACCCCGCGCACCAGCAGGCCAAGGCCGCGCAGGCGAACTGGCTCGACGGCTACAAGGTGGTGATCTCCGAAGTGCTGCGCACCTACGGGGACAGCCGCATCGACCACATGCTGGCGCACCTCGGTGCACAGCGCCGGGTAGTCAGGCAGGCAGCCGATGCCCGAAGCATTCGGCCCTTTGCAGGTGCTCGGCGGGCCGGCGATCGGCATCTTCCCGGGCGCCATGGTGGCCTGCTGGGCGTGACCCCGGCCACGGGCTGATTCTCAGAGCCGCTGAGTGCCGAGCGCCTTGGCCAGCGTGGCGGGCAGGGGCAGCGGTTCGGCATGCCACTGCGCGGCGAGCAGCTCGGCGCACAGGGCCGCGAAGCTCAGGCCGCGCGAGCCCAGGGCTGTGCAGGTCCAGAGGCCGGCATCGACCGGGCCTGCAAGAGGGCGCCGGTCGCCCGAGGCGCATCGAACGCCGACCCATGTGTGGCTCTCGCCGCCGGCCAACGCCCTGGCGGCGTCCGGGTGCAGACGCTCGAGGCGCTCGCGGTTTGCGTTGCTGTCCGCCTCGGTGGGGTCGAGGCTGGTGCTGTCGCGATCGAAGGTGGCACCGGCCAGCCACATCGGGGCCTCGCCGTGTTCGCCTGGGACGTGAGCGACCAGATGGCCGTCGCCGTTGACTGGCGTCGTGGGTAGCAGGGCGCTGTCGTCGGGCATCGGGCCCCAGGCGACCTGCCCGCGCACCGGCTGCAAGGGGAGCGTGGGAGCGAAGCGGCCCGATTCGAAGCCGGCGCAGATGACGACGCGATCTGCTTCGGTCAGCAGCTCGCCCGCCGCGTCGAACAGTTGCCAGCCGTCTGCATGGCGCTCCAGCCGTTCCACCCGGCAACCGCCGCGGAACTCGATGCCCGGTTGGCGCAGCCAGGCTGCGACCAGCCGCTGCGGCTTCACCCAGGCCGCCCGCGCATGCCAGATTGCGGGAGTGCCGGCGGGCAGGCCGGCCGCCGACAGCTCGTCGCTATCGGCTGGCCACGATTCGTTCGGCCCCTGGCTGCTCCAGCCGGCGGGCACGCGGACATCGCCATCGGGCCGGCGCTCCAGCACGCCGCTGGCGCGCCAGTCCCGGCCTTCTTCGAGCAGCCGTGTCAGTTCGATCCAGGTCGCACGGATGCCGGCACGTGTGAGCCGCGAGAGCAGGGCGTCGTCGGGCGATACATGCGGCGCGAGCATGCCCACCGGCAGCCCCGAGGCGCCGGATGCGGGCCAGTCGGCCGCGTCGAGCACTATCACCTGCCAGCCTCGCCGTGCCAGGCTGGCCGCCACGGCCGCACCCGCGAGGCCCGCGCCGATGACGGCGCAGCGGCCCGGCGCCTCGACGCGCTCCGGCGCGGGTTCGCGGCGGCGCACGGTCCAGGCGGGGGCGAAGGTGCCGTGCAGGCAGTCGCGCTTGGGCGGCAGGCCGGGTCGCTTCTCGACGGCGAAGCCTTGCTGCGCGAGCGCATCGCGGATCGCCCGCGCGATGGTCCAGGTGGCGATGCGTGTGCCCTGGCGGGCGAAGCGCGACACCGCCTTGAGCGTGTCCGCCGACCACATCGCCGGGTTCTGCTGCGGGCTGAAGCCGTCCAGGAAGATGCTGTCGGCCTCGAAGCGCTGGGCGCGCAGCATGGGCTGCACGTCGCCGACGCACAGGGTGAGCATCACGCGGCCCTCGTCGAGAGTCAGCCGGTGGAAGCCCGGTAGCAGGCCGTTCCACTGCGCGGCCAGTTCACCAGCAAGGGGTGCGAGTTCGGGGTACGCCCCGGCCGCGCGCACCAGATCGCCGGCCGAGACCGGATGGGCCTCGACCGAGACGAAGTGCAGCAGCCGAGACCGTGCCGGATCGGCGCGCCACGCCTGCCAGGTTGTCAGGAAATTGAGGCCCAGGCCGAAGCCGGTTTCGAGAATCCGCCATTGGGGCTGTCCGCCCCAGGCCTCGGGCAGGCCGCAGCCGCCGAGGAAAACATGGCGCGACTGGGCCAGTGCGCCGGTTTCGGTGTGATAAATGTCGTCGAAGCGTTCGCTCCGGGGAACGCCGTCGGCGCGCCAGGTAACAGGCTCACCCCCAGGCTTCGCGCACTTCGTGTCGCTTCGCCCACCCCCTTCGAGGGGGCAACACCTGCAGCCCGGCGAAGCCGGTTCTGCGGTGTTTCCCGAAGAAGAGGGGGGCGGCAATCGCGGGAGTGACCGTCAGGGGGCCGATGGGGGAACGTAGCCCTGGGCCACGTCGGCGCCTTCGCCGAAGAAGTGCTTTTCCATCTGCCGCGCCAAGTACTGGCGGGCGCGCAGATCGGCAAGGTTCAGGCGGTTTTCGTTGACCAGCATGGTCTGCTGCTTCAGCCAGGCAGCCCAGGCTTCCTTGCTGACGCTTTCCCAGATCCGCTTGCCCAACTCGCCGGGGTAGGGCGGGAAGTCGAGACCTTCGGCTTCTTTGCCGAGCTTGATGCACTGAACCATGCGTGCCATTTCTGTTGCCTTTTGAACGGGAAAAGTGGGGATACGGGAAAAAAAGCGGGAAAGGGCTGCTTAGTTGATTTGGCTATTTAGAACTGAAAACTTGGTCGTTCCAGTTTCTATATGTCGTATTGAGAATACGCAGCTTCATCGATATGCCTTTTCAGAGCAAGACACCATGAGCCTTCGCCGCGACTTTATCAAGCTTTCCCTGGGTGCCGGCGTGGCCGGTGCCATGGCCCTGTCGGCGTTGCCGACGTTCGCGCAGGGCGCCGCGGCGGCCAAGGGCCCCGTGACGCTGCTGAACGTGTCGTACGACCCGACACGCGAGCTCTACGTGGACTACAACCAGGCCTTCGCCAAGTACTGGAAGGCCAAGACCGGCCAGGACGTGACGGTCAAGCAGTCGCACGGCGGCTCGGGCAAGCAGGCCCGCTCGATCATCGACGGCATCGATGCCGACGTAGCCACGCTGGCGCTCGGCGGCGACATCGACGCGCTCGTCTCGCACGGCGGCCTGGTCAAGGCCGAGTGGCAGAAGCGCCTGCCGCACAACTCCGCGCCCTACACCTCGACCATCGTGTTCCTGGTGAAGAAGGGCAACCCCAAGGGCCTGAAGGACTGGGACGACCTGGTCAAGCCCGGCGTGCAGGTGATCACCCCGAACCCCAAGACCTCGGGCGGCGCCCGCTGGAACTACCTGGCTGCGTGGGAATTCGCCAAGCGCAAGTACGGCGGCGACGCGAAGGCCAAGGAGTACATCGGCAACCTGTTCAAGAACGTGCCCGTGCTCGACACCGGCGCGCGCGGCGCGACCATCACCTTCGTGCAGCGCGGCGTGGGCGACGTGCTGCTGGCCTGGGAGAACGAAGCCTTCCTGGCGCTGAAGGAATTCGGCCCCGAGAAGTTCGAGATCGTGGTGCCGTCGATCTCCATCCTGGCCGAGCCCAGCGTGTCGGTGGTCGACAAGGTCGTCGACAAGAAGGGCACGCGCGCCGTCGCCGAGGAGTACCTGAAGTACCTGTACTCCGACGAAGGCCAGGACATCGCGGGCCGCAACTTCTACCGCCCGACCTCCGAGAAGGCCAAGGCCAAGTACGACAAGCAGTTCCCCAAGCTCACGCTGGTGACCATCGACCAGGCCTTCGGCGGCTGGGCGAAGGCCGACAAGGAGCACTTCGCCGACGGCGGCTCCTTCGACCAGATCTACACAGCGAAACAAAAGTAACCCCCCCAGGCTGCGCGCACTTCGTGTCGCTTCGCCCACCCCCTGCCGGGGGCGGGCCGGCCGCTTCGGGCGGCCGTGCGCGGCGGCCCCCGCGAATTCGCGCTTTTTTTCATCGAACTGAGGTTTTCCGTGTCCGTTCTCCTGATTGCCGGTAGCCCGACGGCCCCGTCCCGTTCCACCGCCTTGCTCGACGCGGTGGGCGAGCGGCTGGCCCGGCGCCATGCGCGGATCGAGCGGCTCGCCGTTCGCGAACTGCCGGCGCAGCCGCTGCTCCTGGCAGAGTGGAATCACCCGGCCATCGAGCGCGCCATCGCCCAGGTGGCGGCGGCCCGCGTGATCGTGGTGGCCACGCCGGTCTACAAGGCGGCCTACAGCGGCCTGCTCAAGGTTTTTCTCGACCTGCTTTCGCAGAACGCGCTCAAGGGCAAGACGGTGCTGCCGCTGGCCACCGGCGGGAGCCCGCACCACATGCTCGCGCTCGACTACGCGCTGCGGCCCGTGCTGCAGTCACTGTCTGCGCGCCACATTCTTCCGGGCGTATACGCCAGCGAATCGCAGATCGCGCTGACGCCCGAGAACGCCTACCAGGTGCACAACGACCTGGCCGAACGACTCAACGAGGCCGTCGAGGTACTGGCCACCGAGGGCCTGAAGCTGCCGGCGACGCACGGCTTCGAGCCGGTGCCGTTCTCGCGCGTGCGATGTAGCGTCTGAAAGCACGGGCCACGCGCCAGCGCGAGCCCGGCTTTTCCGGAACTCTTCCTCCGGTCATCCCGCTTCCCTTTTTGAACACCGCCTGTGCGCGGTGCGGGACAGCCTTTGCCTTTCGTTTCGCAACACCAAGGAACCCACGCATGACTCCCGTTGCCACCGAAGACTCCGTGCTCGACACGACCCCGCGCTCCCTCTGGCATGCGCTGGGCGACCTGGCCGCGAGCGTGATCGTCGTCAGCGCCGTCGCGCTGATCGTGAGCTTCATCGCCGCTGCCTGAGCGCGCGGCCAACACAGTCGAAAGCCTTCTCATGACACTGATCTCCGCACCCCGCCGCCGCCTGCTGCAGGGCGTTGCCGCTGCCATTGCGCTGCCTTCGTTCGGTGTACTGGCGCAGTCGCCGGCGCGCCAGTTCCGCATCGGCCACCAGAAGGGCTACCTCACGCTGCTCAAGGGCCGCGGCACGCTCGAGAAGCGCCTCGCGCCGCTGGGCGTGAGCGTGAAGTGGACCGAGTTCACCGCCGGCCCCGTGCAGCTCGAGGCGCTGAACGTCGGCTCCATCGACTTCGGCGACGTGGGCGAGGCGCCGCCGATCTTCGCGCAGGCCGCCGGCGCGCCGCTGGCCTACGTGGGCGCGACCGTGCAGCGTCCGCAGTCCGAAGCGGTGCTGGTGCCCAAGGGCTCGGCCATCAAGACGGTGACCGAACTGAAGGGCAAGAAGATCGCGCTCAACAAGGGCTCGAACGTCCATTACTTCATCGTCAAGCTGTTCGAGAAGCACGGCCTCTCCTACGCCGACCTGAACCTGGTCTACCTGCCGCCGGCCGACGCGCGCGCGGCCTTCGAGAAGGGCTCGGTCGATGCCTGGGTGATCTGGGACCCGTTCCTGGCCGCGGCCGAGAAGTCGCTCGAAGCACGCGTGCTGGCCGACGCCACCGGAGTGGTCGGCAACCGCGCCTACTACTTCTCGTCGCTGGACTACGTGGCGAAGAACGCCGACGTGCTGTCCATCGCGATCGAGGAGCTCAACAAGGTGGACGCATGGGGCGCCTCGAACAAGGGCGAGCTGGCCGGCGAGCTCGCCGCTCTCTGGGGCCTGCCCAAGCCTGTGGCCGAACTGTCGGTAAACCGTTCGGCGTACGGCACCACGCCCATCACCAAGGCCATCCTGGCCGAGCAGCAGAAGATCGCCGACACCTTCTTCGAGCTGAAGCTGATCCCGAAAAAGATCAACGTGCTCGAAGCAGCCGGTGCGGGGGTCGCGTGATGCAGATCTTCTGGTTCCTCCCCACGCACGGCGACGCCCGCTACCTCGGCACCAGCGAGGGCGCGCGCCCCATCGACCTGGCCTACCTGCAGCAGATCGCCGGCGCGGCCGACAACCTCGGCTACGAGGGCGTGCTGATACCGACGGGCCGCTCCTGCGAAGACCCGTGGGTCATCGCCTCCAGCCTGATCGGCGCGACGAAGAAGCTCAAGTTCCTGGTGGCGGTGCGTCCGGGGCTGCACCAGCCCAGCCTCGCCGCGCGCATGGCAGCGACCTTCGACAGGCTCTCGGGCGGGCGCCTGCTCGTCAACCTCGTGACGGGCGGCGACCAGGCCGAGCTCGAAGGCGACGGCGTGTACCTGGACCATGCCTCGCGCTACGAGCAGTCGGCCGAGTTCATCCGCATCTGGCGCGAGATCATCGCGCGCAGCCACGACGGGCAGGCCTTCGACTACGAGGGCAGGCACCTGAGCGTGAAGGGCGCGAAGCTGCTCTACCCGCCGGTGCAGAAGCCGTATCCGCAAGTGTGGTTCGGCGGCTCTTCGGCGGCTGCGCACGAGCTGGCGGCGGAGCAGGTCGATGCCTACCTTACCTGGGGCGAGCCGCCCGCCGAGGTCGCGAAGAAGATCGCCGACGTGCGGGCGCGCGCCGAGCGCAAGGGCCGGCGGGTCGAGTTCGGCATCCGCCTGCATGTGATCGTGCGCGAGACGGAAGACGCCGCCTGGAAGGCCGCCGAGGAACTCATCAGCCGCGTGGACGACGAGACCGTGATCCGCGCGCAGGCCGCCTTCGCGCGCATGGATTCGGAAGGACAACGCCGCATGGCCGCGCTGCACGCGGGCGGCGCCAAGCGCACCCGCGCCGAGCTGGAGATCGCGCCGAACCTCTGGGCCGGCGTGGGCCTGGTGCGCGGCGGTGCCGGCACGGCGCTGGTGGGCGATGCGAAGACGGTTGCGGCGCGCATCGAGGAATATGCGGCGCTGGGCCTGGACAAGTTCATCCTGTCGGGCTACCCGCATCTCGAAGAGGCCTACCGCTTCGCCGAGTTGGTGTTCCCGCTGCTCTCGCGCAGGGCGAAGACACGGCTGGCGGGCGGCTCGCTGAGCGGCCCGTTCGGCGAAGTCGTCGCCAATCTCGATGCGCCTTCGCGCCTCGTCTCCCAAAGTTGAAGGACTGCCATGACCGAACAGGTTCAGGAACTGCCGGCGGTGGTGCCGGCGGAGAACGCGGGCAACAACGCATTCAAGGCCTTCGCCGCCAGCGTCGCGAAGCGGCTGGTGCCGTGGCTGGTGCCGGTGGGGCTCATCGTCTTCTGGCAGATCGCGTCGTCGCTGGGCTGGCTCAGCACCCGCGTGCTGCCGGCGCCGGTCGACGTGGTGAAGGCCGCGTGGAACCTCACGGTCTCCGGCGAGCTGTGGACGCATGTGAAGGTCAGCGCGGGCCGGGCGCTCGCGGGGCTGGCCATCGGCGGCGGCGCGGGGCTGGTGCTGGGGCTGCTCACGGGCTCGGTGAAGTTCTTCGAGACGCTGCTCGACTCCACCATCCAGATGGTGCGCAACATCCCGGCGCTGGCGCTGATTCCGCTGGTGATCCTGTGGTTCGGCATCGACGAGTCGGCCAAGCTCTTTCTCATCTCGGTGTCGGTGTTCTTCCCGATCTACCTGAACACCTTCCACGGCATCCGCAACGTCGATCCGCAGCTCATCGAGATGGGGCGCACCTACGGCCTGTCGCGCTGGCAGCTGTACCGCGAGGTGATCCTGCCGGGCGCGCTGTCGTCGATCCTCGTGGGGCTGCGCTTCTCGCTGGGCCTGATGTGGGTGATTTTGATCGTGGCCGAGACGATCTCGGCGCAGGCCGGCATCGGCTACCTCACGATGAACGCCCGCGAGTTCCTGCAGACCGACATCGTGCTGGTGGGCATCCTGCTGTACGCGCTGCTCGGCAAGCTGGCCGACCTGTTCGCCCGCGGTCTGGAGCAATGGTGGCTGCGCTGGCACCCCGGCTACCAGAAGAAGGCGAAGTGAGGGCAGGGGAATGACGCATTCATCAGCCTCCATCTCCCGCCGCACCGCCATCGCGACGATCGCGGCGCTCGGCTCGGGCGCGGTGCTCGCGCAGGGCGTGGCCGCCCGGCCCGCCACCGTGCGCCTGGGCTACCAGAAGTCGTCGACGCTCATCGCCGTGCTCAAGGCGCAGGGCACGCTCGAGAAGCAACTCGCACCGCTCAACGCCGCGCTGAGCTGGCACGAGTTCACCAGCGGCTTGCCGCTGCTGGAGGCGCTGAACCTCGACAACCTCGACATCAGCGCCGACGTGGCCGACACCGTACCGGTGTTCGCGCAGGCGGCTGGTGCCGACCTGACCTTCATCGCGCAGGAAGCGCCGTCGCCCGCCGCGCAGGCCATCGTGGTGCGCGAAGACTCGCCGCTGAAAAACGTCGCCGACCTGAAGGGCAAGAAGATCGGCTTCGCGAAGGCGGCCGGTGCGCACTACCTGCTGATCGCCGCGCTCGACAAGGCCGGCCTCTCGTTCAAGGACATCGAGCCCGCCTACCTCACGCCCGCCGACGGCCGCGCTGCCTTCGAGAAGGGCGCGATCGACGCCTGGGTGGTGTGGGACCCGTTTCTCGCCGCGGCCCAGCGCCAGTCGAAGGTGCGCGTGCTGGCCGACGGCGCAGGCATCGCCTCGTACCAGCGCTACTACCTCGCGAGCAGCAAGTTCGCCAAGGCGCGGCCCGACGTGCTGCGCGTGGTCTACGCCGAGCTGGAGAAGACCGGCCGATGGGTGAAGCAGAACCCGAAGGAAGCGGCCACGCTGCTGTCGCCGGTGTGGGGCCTCGACGCCGCCACCATCGAGCAGGCCAACGCCCGCCGCAGTTACGCGGTGCGACCGGTGGTGCCCGAGGTGCTGGGCGAGCAGCAGCGTATTGCCGATGCCTTCCTCGCCGAGAAGCTGCTGCCCAGAAAGATCGATGCGCTGAACGTGGCGCTGTTCAAGCCCGGAGTCTGAAGAAACCATGAGTGCCGTACTGAAAGACATCCAACCCCTGGCTCGTTCGCACGAAGGCGTTGCGGGCGGCGTGCGCCTCGAGGCGCGCAACCTGCACAAGCGATATGGCGCGCGCGAGGTGCTGCGCAACACGCGCCTGACCATCGAGCCGGGCCAGTTCATCGCCATCGTCGGGCGCAGCGGTTGCGGCAAGAGCACGTTGCTGCGGCTTATCGCGGGCCTGGAGGAGCCGAGCTCCGGCGGCCTCTACACCGACGGCAAGGCCGTGAACGGCCTGCACGACGACACCCGCATCATGTTCCAGGAGGCGCGCCTCTTGCCATGGCGCCGCGTGCTCGACAACGTGACGCTGGGGCTGCCGAACGACGCCAAGGCGCGCGGCAAGGAAGTGCTGGCGCAGGTCGGCCTGGCCGATCGCGAGAACGAATGGCCGGCGCGCCTGTCGGGCGGCCAGCGCCAGCGCGTGGCCCTGGCGCGCGCGCTGGTGCACCACCCGCGCCTGCTGCTGCTCGACGAGCCGCTGGGCGCGCTCGACGCGTTGACGCGCATCGAGATGCACCGCCTCATCGAGAACCTGTGGCAGCGCCACCGCTTCACCGCGCTGCTGGTGACGCACGACGTGCAGGAAGCCGTTGCGCTGGCCGACCGCGTGATCCTGATCGAGGACGGGCGCATCGCGCTCGACGAGAACATCGCGCTGGCCCGTCCGCGCTCGCAGGGCGACCCGGCCTTCGCCGCGATCGAAAAACGAATCCTCGACAGGGTGCTGCAGAAGTCCGGAGAGACCGAAGCCGAGAGCACCGACGCCAGCTGGCTCGCCACGCCCGCGCACGCATTGCGCTGGGCGATTTGATGTCCACCCCCAGGCTTGCCCACTTCGTGTGGCCGCCAACCCCCTCGCCGGGGGGCAATACCAGCGGCCCGGCAGAGCCGGTTCCGCGGTATTCCTGGATGAACCCGTCAGCCCGTTCTTTCCTTCAACCCTGAAAGGTATTCCGCATGTCGCAGAACTGGAAATTCGAAACCCTGTCGGTCCACGCCGGCTATTCGCCCGATCCGACCACCCGCGCCGTGGCGCCGCCCATCTACCAGACGGTGGCCTACGCCTTCGACAGCGCGCAGCACGGCGCCGACCTGTTCGACCTGAAGGTGCCGGGCAACATCTACACCCGCATCAACAACCCGACACAGGACGTGCTGGAGCAGCGCGTGGCGGCGCTCGAAGGCGGCATTGCCGCGCTCGCGCTGGCCTCGGGGCAGGCGGCTGTGACCTACGCGATCCAGACCATCGCCGAAGCCGGCGACAACATCGTCAGCAGCACTGCGCTGTATGGCGGCACCTACAACCTGTTTGCCCACACACTGCCGCAGTTCGGCATCACCACGCGCTTCGCGGATCACCGCGATCCGTCGAGCTTCGAGAAGCTCTTCGACGAGCGAACCAAGGCCGTGTTCGTCGAGTCGCTCGGCAACCCGGCAGGCAACGTGACGGACATCGCGGCCATCGCCGAGATCGCGCACCGCAACGGCGTGCCGCTGATCGTCGACAACACGGTGCCCTCGCCGTACCTGAGCCGGCCCATCGAGCACGGCGCCGACATCGTGGTGCACTCGCTCACCAAGTACCTGGGCGGCCACGGCACCAGCATCGGCGGTGCCATCGTCGACTCGGGCAAGTTCCCGTGGGCGGAGCACAAGCAGCGCTTCAAGCGCCTGAACGAACCCGACGTGAGCTACCACGGCGTGGTCTACACCGACGCGCTCGGCCCGGCCGCCTACATCGGCCGCGCGCGCGTGGTGCCGCTGCGCAACACGGGCGCGGCCATTTCGCCGTTCAACGCCTTCCTGATCCTGCAGGGCATCGAGACGCTGGCGCTGCGCGTGGACCGCATCAGCGACAACGCGCTGCGCGTGGCGCAGCACCTGAAGACGCACAAGGCGGTGAAGTGGGTCAACTACGCGGCGCTCGAAGACCACCCCGACCACGCGCTCGCGAAGAAGTACCTCGGCGGCAAGGCCAGCGGCGTGCTGACCTTCGGCATCGGCTCGGGACGCGAGGGCGGCGCGAAGTTCCTCGATGCGCTGAAGCTCTTCACGCGCCTTGTGAACATCGGCGACGTGCGTTCGCTGGCCACGCATCCCGCATCGACCACGCACCGGCAGCTGTCGCCCGAGGAGCTGGCCAGGGCCGGCGTGACCGAGGACACGGTGCGCCTGTCGGTGGGCATCGAGCACATCGACGACCTGATCGCCGACCTCGACCAGGCACTCGCCGCGGCGTCGAACTGAAGAACATTTCATTTGAAGCAATGACCACTCTGCAAGCCATCCCCGAAGCCGCGCTGGACCAGCTGTTCCGCAAGGCCCGCACCGTGCACGCGTTCAAGCCCGTGCCGGTGACCGACGAGCTCATCCACAAGCTGTACGACCTCCTCAAGTGGGGCCCGACCGCCTTCAACGCCCAGCCGGCACGCTACGTGTTCGTGCGAAGCGAGGAGGCCAAGGCGAAGCTGAAGCCGGCCGTGTCGGCGGGCAATACCGCCCAGACGCTTGCCGCCGGCGTGACGGTGATCGTGGCGCACGATTCGCGCTTCTACGAGCACCTGCCCAGCCAGTTCCCGGCCTACGACGCCAAGCCGCTCTTCGAGAAGAGCGCCGAGGCCGCGCAGGCCACGGCCTTCCGCAACAGCAGCCTGCAGGGCGCCTACCTGATCCTGGCCGCGCGGGCGCTCGGGCTCGACGCGGGACCGCAGTCGGGCTTCAACGCCGACCTGGTCGACAAGGCCTTCTTCCCCGATGGCCGCTATCGCGCGAACTTCCTCGTCAACCTCGGCGTGGCCGACCACGCGGGCACCTTCGAGCGCGGGCCGAGGCTGGCGTTCGACGACGTGGCCGAGATCGTCTGAGCGCCGCCAGTCCGCCGTGCTTTTCCTCAACGAATTCCCTCATCAACCCGAAAGAGAACCCATCATGTCCATCCAAGCCATCAACGTCCGCAACCAGTTCAAGGGCAAGGTCCGCGAAATCATCCGCGGCGACGTCGTCTCCGAAGTCGACGTCGAAACCGCCTGGGGCATCGTCACCTCGGTCATCACCACGCGCTCGGTCGACGAACTGCAGCTGAAGGTGGGCTCCGACGTGGTTGCCCTCGTGAAGTCCACCGAGGTTTCGATCGCGAAGCTCTGACGGACCCTCGGGCATCTGCGACGACCCGGCGCCGATTGGCGCCGGGTTTTTTCGTTTGTGGGGTTTGTGTTTTCAGAGGTTTACCGAGTGTGGATTGATCGATCGTGCTGAATTTCTGAATTCATCATGATCTTTCAGTGACCTGAATTTTCTTTAAGGGCATCGCCATAGCATGCGCGCCGCGAGGCGCGGTCGGTGTCGTTTTTCGATGCATGGAAACGCCTCGTGAAGAGTCGTTAACCAATCAAAGATATTCAGGGAGGAACCGCATGCTCGTTGAGATTGACGAACATGGAATGATCAGCCACGCGCGAGTGAGACGTGCTCGCAGTCCACAGATCGAACGAGGGAAGAGGGCCGGGGCGATCACCGGCATCGTCGTGCACCAGACGGACGCCGATACTTCGGCGTCTTCGTTGAACAGCTACAAGCGGCCGAAGGCGAACGGGGCGCACTTTCTGATCGACAAGGATGGAACGATCTATCAGACGGCGGCGATTTATCAGAGGACGAATCATGTGGGGCCGTTGCAGGCAAGATGTCTGGCGATCCAAAAATGCAAGCCGCGAGATTTCCCTGCAAAGGTGGGCGCAGCCGAGATGCATCGCATTGAAATGCTCAAGGCGCCTGCCGATCGATATCCGAGCAATATGGAGGCTATAGGGATCGAACTGGTCGGAAGAGCCAAATTGCCCGCGGGGTTCAAAGCGCTCGGTGAAGAAGCAACATGGTCACTCGACAAGATACGAGGCAAGTACGGCATATTTGAAACGCCGACCGCAGCTCAGAATCAATCCCTCTCGTGGCTTGTCAACGCACTCCAGGGGTCGATGCAGATCGCTGCGGATGAGGTATTTCGCCATCCCGTTGTCAGCAGGAAGAATCTGACGGAGGCGCAAGGCGCGAACTGGACTCTGTCCACCCCCAAACCATGACCAGGACCAAGAACTCAATAACTGTCGCTGCGCTAGCTGTGGCGGCAACCACATTCTCGGTACACGCTGCCGACGGGCGCTATCCGGTCACTTATGTGCAGAAGGTGGAAATCACGCACCCTTCGCATCGAAGCGCGTGGGAGAACAAAGACTTTCTGGACTGCGACGACGTTGTTCTGACAGAAGAGGATGTTTTCTACGCCTTGCGGCACATGCGCAGAATTTCGTGGAAATCCTACGACCCGGAAAATACGGATACCACAGGGTGTGAAGGAAAAACGCTCGTCACGTTCAAGAACGGAAAAATCCTCGCGATGGGCATCGAGCCGACCGGCCGAATCAGTACCGGGGAATTCGACGCAAAGATGAAGCCCACAGCGAGTCCACCGAGCTTCTACGAATGCGACCCGTGCAGGCAACGCAAGATGGCGCTTCTAAAAGATGCTCTGCATCGCGCGGACGAGCGACGGCTCAAGCGACTTGAGGCGGAAGGCAGGATTCCTCCCGGTGAGGCGGAAGTCCGGCTGAAGAGGAGCAAGGCTGAGCGAGACAAGCCCTGAGGGCCTGTCAACTCGGTTTTTCTGACGGCCCACTGCAGTGGGCTGATCGCACCAACACACTATGAAAAAGACCATCAACTTGATGACCGCAGCGGCGCTGCTCCTCGCCGCGGGAGTTTCAGCGGATGCCGCCGACAAGCGATACCCGATTGCTTATGTGCAGAAAGTGGAGATTACGGATCCTTCGCACCGGAACATCGCCTGGGAGAAGAAGGACTTCCTGAACTGCGACGACGTCGTATTGACGGAGGAGGATGTTCGCTATGCCTTGCGGCACATGCGTAGAGTTTCGTGGAAAGGTTACGACCCTGAACAAGTGGTGGACGCCACGGGATGCGAGGGCGAGGCACTCGTTACGTTCAAGAATGGACGGGTGCTCGCCATGGGCATCGAGCCTACTGGGCGAATCGGCACGGCGGAGTACGACCGAAAGGCGGATATTGTCGCGGGGTCCACGAGCTTCTACGAATGCAGCCCCTGCCGGACACGCAAGATGGCCCTCCTGAAAGACGCACTGAACCGCGCAGACGAGCGAAGGCTCAAGAGGCTGGTGGCGGAGGGACAGCTCTCCGCCAGCGAAGCAGCGCGTCGCTTGAATTGGGCGCGAGTTCAGCGCGACAAGCCCTGACGCATCGACTGAAGCATGGCTTCCCCCGAAAACCCGCCACGGCGGGTTTTCTTTTGCCAACCCTTCATCGACGCCCCTCTTAGTTGCCCTGTGCATTAGAAATTGCAAACACCTTCCTTCCACCCCCATCAGCCGCCTCGCAGAATCTTCCGGATCACCCGAAAAAGGACCTCCGATGAGCGCCATTCTTTCTTCCACGATTCCCGCGCAAGCCGCGCACCACCACGAACTCGACATCGTCCGCCAGGCTGGGCACATCGGCGCCGAGGTGCGCGGAGTGCGTCTGTCGGGCTTGCTCCAGCCCGAGGTGTTCGGCGCCATCAAGGCCGCACTGCTGAAGCACAAGGTGCTCTTCTTCCGCGGCCAGCAGCATCTGGACGATGCGCAGCAAGAGGCCTTCGGGCGCCTGTGGGGCGAGCTGGTGCCGCACCCCACCGTGCCTTCGAGGGACGGCACGCGGCTGCTGGAGCTCGACTCACGCCACGGCGGCCGCGCCAATTCGTGGCACACGGACGTCACCTTCGAGGTCGCCTATCCGCAGGTGTCGATCCTGCGGGCGGTGGTGATCCCGGCCTATGGCGGCGACACGGTCTGGGCCAACACGGTGGCGGCCTACGAGAGCCTGCCCGACGATCTGAAGGCGCTGGCCGACCGGCTGCGCGCCATCCACGGCAACGACTACGACTACGCCGCCACGCGTTCGCCGGCCAATCTGGACGAGGAGGGCACGAAGCGCTACCGCGATGTCTTCACTCGCCGCCTGCTCGAGGCCGAGCATCCGGTTGTGCGCGTTCACCCCGAGACCGGCGAACGCAGCCTCGTGCTCGGCCACTTCGTGAAGCGGCTGGCCGGGCATTCCACGCACGATTCCGGCCATCTGCTGAACGTGCTCCAGAGCCATGTGCACCGGCTGGAGAACACGGTGCGCTGGCGCTGGGCCCAGGGCGACGTCGCCATCTGGGACAACCGTGCCACGCAGCACTACGCGATCAACGACTACGGCGACCAGCACCGCGTGGTGCGCCGCGTGACCATCGCGGGCGACGTGCCGTATGGCGTGGACGGTGCGAAGAGCGTGGACCTGACGGCCCCGGCCGTGCGTGCGGCCGAAGCTGCACGAGCCGTCGCCTGATCGCGCCTGAATCGATCCTTTACAACGGCTGGTTGTTAGAAATCGACTTTTCGGTTGTTTGAGCTTCGGCGCCCGGCTCCTACAGTGGTGGTTATCGCCACCAAGGCGTATCCAACGCACAACAGGAGCGTCACAGCATGCCAGTGGAAGTTGAAGAAGAAGTCATCGCCTTGCCCGAAGCACTCGAACAGGCGCGCGCCAGGGCCGCCGGGAGCAATCTGCCCTATGCGGGCGGCGTCGCGCCGCAGAAGGCCTGGGAACTGGTACAGAACGGCCAGGCCGTACTGGTCGACGTGCGCTCCGGAGAGGAGCGCAAGTTCGTCGGCCATGTGCCCGGCAGCCAGCACGTGGCCTGGGCCACGGGCACGGCGCTCACGCGCAATCCGCGCTTCGTGCGCGAGCTCGAAGCCAGGCTCGCGAAGGACGGCGGCAAGGAAGCCGTCGTGCTGCTGCTGTGCCGCAGCGGCAAGCGTTCCGCGCTGGCGGCCGAGGCTGCGGCAAAGGCCGGCTTCACGAACGTCTTCAACGTGCTCGAAGGCTTCGAGGGCGAGATCGATGCGCAGCAGCACCGCGGCGGCTCCGACGGCTGGCGCTTCCACAAGCTGCCGTGGGTGCAGGACTGAGACCGCACCCCACACGACATTTCTCCGGGAGGAACTACAGATGGCCCATTTCGAGGTGAGCGACATCGTGCGCGCACTGCATGGTGTGCGCGACGAGTGGCGCGATTCGCAGCGGCGTTCGCGCGAGCCCGGCGCGCGCGAGTTTCCGTCGCGCGATGCGCTCGCGCAGATCGTCGAGTCGCTCAAGGGCGCGCTCTTTCCGATGCGGCTCGGCCCGCCGGACCTGCGCCACGAGAGCGAGGACTTCTACGTCGGCCACACACTCGACTCGGCGCTGCAGGCGCTGCTGGTTCAGGCGCGGCTGGAGCTGAACTTCAATGCGCGCCACGAGCCACGCCCTGCCAGCGAAATCGACGATATCGCCACCGAGGCCGTGCGCCGCTTCGCGAATGCACTGCCGGGCCTGCGCAGCCTGCTCGACAGCGACGTGCTCGCCGCCTACCAGGGCGATCCGGCCGCGCGCAGCGTCGACGAGGTGCTCCTGTGCTATCCCGGCGTGCTCGCGATGATCCACCACCGCCTCGCGCATGAGCTCTACAAGCTCGGGCTGCCGCTGCTGGCGCGCATCGTGGCCGAGCTGGCGCATGCGCAGACGGGCATCGACATCCATCCGGGCGCGAAGATCGACGCGGGCTTCTTCATCGACCACGGCACGGGCGTCGTGATCGGCGAGACGGCCGTCATCGGCAAGCGCGTGCGGCTCTACCAGGCGGTCACGCTCGGCGCCAAGCGCTTCCCGACAGATACCGAAGGCAACCTGCAGAAGGGCCTGCCGCGCCATCCGGTGGTGGAGGACGACGTGGTCATCTACGCCGGCGCGACCATCCTCGGGCGCGTGACGCTCGGCAAGGGCGCCGTCATCGGCGGCAACGTGTGGATCACCGACGACGTGCCGCCGGGCGCTAGCGTCACGCAGGCCAGCCTGCAGAACGCACCGAAGGCAGGTGGCGTATGAAGGCGTTCGTCGAAGACTTCGGCGTGACCATCCGCCAGCTGCGCGAGGACAGGGGCTGGTCGCAGGAGGAACTGGCTGAGCGTTCCGATCTGAACCGCTCCTACGTTGGGGAGATCGAGCGCGGCCGCGTCATTCCATCGATCGTCACCGCGCAGAAGCTGGCTACCGCGCTGGGCATCAACATGGTCGGCCTGCTCATGCGCTGCGAGCAGTTGGAGCAGTCGCGTCTCGCGCGAAGGATCAACTTGGCGGCTATAGCCTGTTGAGGGAAAACCCGTGGCCGCCGGACACTGGCGGCCACTTTTTTCTCAACCACGAAAGCCTGATCCATGAGCGCAACAGTTGGTGGTACCACCGCCCTTGGCGACAACGCCGCAAGACAGCTGGCCAATGCCACCAAGACAGTCCCCCAACTCGAGACCATCAGCCCGCGCTGGCTGACGCACCTGCTGCAGTGGGTTCCGGTGGAGGCGGGCATCTACCGCGTCAACAAGGTGAAGAACCCGGAGGCGATCAAGGTCACCTGCACCTCGCGCGAGGAAGAGAACCAGCTGCCGCGCACCTTCGTCGACTACGAAGAGAACCCGCGCGAGCACTACCTGAACGCCGTGAGCACCGTGCTCGACGTGCACACCCGCATCTCCGACCTCTACAGCAGCCCGCACGACCAGATCAAGGAACAGCTGCGCCTGACGATCGAGACGATCAAGGAGAACCAGGAGAGCGAGCTCATCAACAACCCCGACTACGGCCTGCTGGCGCAGGTGAGCGAAGAGCAGCGCATCTTCCCGCTGACCGGCGCGCCCACGCCCGACGACCTCGACGAGCTGCTGGCCAAGGTGTGGAAGGAGCCGGCCTTCTTCCTCACGCACCCGCTGGCCATTGCCGCCTTCGGCCGCGAGGCCACGCGCCGCGGCACGCCGCCGCCGACGGTGAGCCTCTTCGGCTCGCAGTTCATCACCTGGCGCGGCATTCCGCTGATCCCGTCGAACAAGGTGCCGGTGGCCGATGGCAAGAGCAAGATCCTGCTGCTGCGCGTGGGTGACAAGCGCCAGGGCGTGGTGGGCCTCTTCCAGCCGGGTCTCTCGGGCGAGCAGGGCCCGGGGCTGTCGGTGCGCTTCATGGGCATCAACAACCACGCGATCGCGTCGTACCTGATCTCGCTGTACTGCTCGCTCGCGGTGCTGACGACCGACGCGCTGGCGGTGCTCGACGATGTCGAGATCGGCAAGTACCACGACTACGCCGACACCTACAAGTAAGCCGCTGTGAGCAGCACTCCATCGATCCCGGGCGAGGCGCCGTTCGACCCGGCGGTTCTCGCGCGCATGGCCAGCGCCATGTTTTCCGCACTGCCGGGCACGCCGCCCGACTCGGTGCCCGGCGTGGCGAACGGGCTGGTGCCGGGAGCGCAGTTTCCGACCAACGTCGCGCCCGCGGGTTCGCCGCTGGCGAGCCCTGCCGGCTTCGGGCCCAGCGTGCCGGGTACGCCCTTCCCACAAGGGCAGATTCCGGGCGCCAACCTGGTGCCGGCATCGCCGACGCAGGTGCCTTCGCTCGCGAACCGCGCGCCGGCGCTGGTGCCGCACGCGGTGGCGGGCAACGGCGTGCCGGACAGCGTGCTCTCGGTGGCGCCGGCCTTCGAGCCGCGCTCGGGTGGCACGGTGCAGGGCGTGCCGCAGCTGAATGGGGCAGTGGCACCGCAAGCCGCGGCCTCGTCGTTCTATTTCCTGGACAACGGCTACGGGCATCCCCCGGCCGGCGCGACCCCCGTGGTCTCGCCCCCTCTCCCGCTTGCGGGTGAGGACTGGGGTGAGGGCCAGCGGACGACGCAAGGTGCGGGGCTGCCCCTCACCCCAACCCTCTCCCCAGAGGGGAGAGGGAGTGAACCCCAGTTCTACTTCGTCGACGCGGTGCGCCTGACCAGCGGCTTCGTCACGCCCGCCAAGCCCGATCCGCGCGGGCCCGGCGCCGTGCCGCTGGCCGCCAGCGGCCAGCATCCTCCCTTCGACATCCAGGCCGTGCGGCGCGACTTCCCGATCCTGCAGGAGCGCGTGAACGGCAAGCAGCTCGTGTGGTTCGACAACGCGGCCACCACGCACAAGCCTCAGTCGGTCATCGACCGCATCTCGTATTTCTACGAGCACGAGAACTCCAACATCCACCGCGCGGCGCACGAGCTGGCCGCGCGCGCGACCGACGCCTACGAGGGCGCCCGCGAGCGCGTGCGCAGGTTCATCAACGCGCCCGAGGTGGAAGAGGTGATCTTCGTGCGCGGCACCACCGAGGCCATCAACCTCGTGGCCAAGAGCTGGGGCGGACAGCACGTGGGCGAGGGCGACGAGATCGTCGTGTCGAACCTGGAGCACCACGCCAACATCGTGCCGTGGCAGCAGCTCGCCGCCGCCAAGGGCGCGAAGCTGCGCGTGATTCCTGTGGACGACTCGGGGCAGGTGCTGCTCGACGAGTACCGCAAGCTGCTGAACGACCGCACGAAGATCGTCGCCGTCACGCAGGTCTCCAACGCGCTGGGCACGGTGGTGCCGGTGAAGGAGATCGTCGAGCTGGCGCACCGCGCTGGCGCGAAGGCGCTGGTCGACGGCGCGCAGTCGGTCTCGCACATGCGCGTGGACGTGCAGGACATCGGCGCCGACTTCTTCGTCTTCTCCGGCCACAAGGTGTTCGGCCCTACCGGCATCGGCGTGGTGTGGGGCAGGCGCGAGGTGCTCGAAGACATGCCCCCGTGGCAGGGCGGCGGCAACATGATTGCCGACGTGACCTTCGAGAAGACGGTGTTCCAGCCGATCCCGAACAAGTTCGAGGCCGGCACCGGCAACATCGCCGACGCCGTGGGGCTGGGCGTTGCCATCGACTACGTCAACAAAATCGGCATCGAGAACATCGCGCGCTACGAGCACGACCTGCTGGTGTACGGCATGGCGCAGCTCGGCGCGATTCCAGGCGTGCGGCTGATCGGCACGGCAGCCGACAAGGCCAGCGTGATGTCCTTCGTGCTCGACGGCTACACCACCGAGGAGGTGGGGCAGGCGCTGAACGAGGAGGGCATCGCGGTGCGCACCGGCCACCATTGCGCGCAGCCTATCCTGCGCCGCTTCGGCGTGGAGACGACGGTGCGGCCCTCGCTGGCCTTCTACAACACCTTCGACGAGATCGACCGGCTGGTGGCGGTGGTGCGGCGGCTGGCGTCGCAGCGGCGCGCGGGCTGAAGCCTGGTCAGTGAAGGTCAGTGCGTTCGCCCGAGGTGGCGGCTGAAGAAGGCCGCTACCTCGGCGTTGAATGCCTTGTGGAAGGCGATTCGGTCGAAGCCGGGCGCGTCGCGGCAGATCTCGATCCTTGCGTCGAGCTGTGCTTGCGAGCACGGTGCGAGAAAACCGAAGTGTTCGGCCTTGTCGGCCGCATGCCATTCGGGCGCCGAGGGCAGGTTGCCGCGAACGGCTGCCACGCTCTCGGGCGTGACGCCGTCGCCGCCGTAGGTCGACGCCCAGAGCTCGATCGGGATCTTCACGTTCTTCAGGCCCCGGGCGTCGAAGAGCATGCCGAGCGGGTCGGCGATCACGGCCGCCTTGATGCGGGTGTCGTGCGTCAGCGGCGTGGCCAGCAGTTCCTGGAAGCCCTGCTTCACCCATTCGCACGCCTTGCCTTCGGGCTGCGTTGCGCACGGGGATGAGGGCAGCGGCGGCAGCCGCTCGAAGTCCGGGCGCGCTCCCGCGAGCACGAGGCCCGTGTAGCCGCCCCTCGAAAAACCGTAGAAGCCGATCCGGTCGGCCGCGATCCTGCCGTGCGCGGGCCACTTCTGGAGCATGTGGTCTATCAGCCGCTTGATGTCGGTGGTTCGCGTCGCCAGCGCGACGATCCTGTCGTCCGGGCCGCCGCGGAGCTGGAAGTTGTCCTGCGAATGGCTGATGGCCGCGACGATGAAGCCCGCGTCGGCGAGCGCCTGCGCCGTGTCGTGATGGCCGAGGAAGGAGCCGCCGTAGCCGTGCGAGATCACGACGAGCGGCAGCCGGGCGTTGCCCGGCGGGAGCGGACAGTCCCGCACGCCCTGGATCGTGTTGCGGCCCAGCTTGATTTCGCCCGCGGGTGCGGCGCACGGTGTCCATACGGCGCCCTGCATCGCCGGGCCTTCGCGGTCGGCAGGTATATCGATGGTGCCGAAGCCGGCGGCATGGGCGAACACCGCCGACAGGCATGCGGCGGCGAGGCAGAAGGGGCGCAGAAGATGGAGGAGGCGCATTGCCCCAGTGTGCGGCGCCAGCCGGTGGGCTGCTTAGCAGGCTTTGCGGTCTTCGCAGGCCGCCGCGCTATGCTTGCGATTGTTAACAACGTTGCCTGCCTTCGCATGTCCCTGTCCCAAGCTTCTTCTCCCGCGCCCCGGGCCGCCGACGAATCCTGCGACGTGCTGGTCGTCGGCGGCGGTCCCGCCGGATCGACCATCGCCACGCTGCTGGCACGGCAGGGCCGCAAGGTGGTGCTGCTGGAGAAGGCGCACCACCCGCGCTTTCACATCGGCGAATCGCTGCTGCCCGCGAACGTGGAGCTGTTCGACAAGCTCGGCGTGCGCGACCAGGTCGAGAAGATCGGCATGCCGAAGTTCGGCATCGAGTTCGTCTCGCCCGAGCACGAGCACCGCAGCTATGTGGAATTCGGCGAGGGCCTGGACAAGTCGCTCGACTCGGCCTGGCAGGTCCGCCGCTCGGAGCTGGACGAGCTTCTGTTCCGCAACGCCGCCACCTGCGGCGCGCAGGCCATCGAAGGCTGCAAGGTGCGCGACGTGGCCTTCGACGCCGAGGGCGCGACGGTCCAGGCCGAGATGGACGACGGCGCGCGCCATAGCTGGCGCGCCCGCTTCGTGGTCGATGCCACCGGCCGCGACACGCTGCTGGCCAACAAATTCCGCTGCAAGCAGAAGAACCCCGACCACAACAGCACCGCGCTCTTCGGCCACTTCACCAACGCCGAGCGGCTGGAGGGCAAGAAGGAAGGCAACATCAGCATCTGCTGGTTTCCGCACGGCTGGTTCTGGTTCATTCCGCTGGCCGACGGCACCACCAGCGTGGGCGCGGTCTGCTGGCCGTACTACCTGAAGACGCGCGACAAGCCGCTCAAGGAGTTCTTCTACGACACCATCGCGACCTGCCCGGTGCTGGTGGACCGCCTGAAGAACGCCACGCTGGTCGACGACGCGGTGCATGCCACCGGCAACTTCTCGTACTCCAGCACGCACGCCACGGGCGAGCGCTACCTGATGCTGGGCGACGCCTTCACCTTCATCGACCCGATGTTCTCCTCGGGCGTGTACCTCGCGATGCACAGCGCCTTCGACGGCGCCGAACTGGTGGCGACAGCGCTCGACAAGCCGGCCCAGCTGGCCGCGGTACGCAAGGGCTTCGAGGCCATGATGCGCAAGGGCCCGCGCGAGTACTCGTGGTTCATCTACCGCGTGACCAACCCGACCATCCGCGACATGTTCATGCATCCGGGCAACCCGTTCCGCGTGAAGGAAGGGCTGATGACGCTGCTGGCCGGCGACATCTACCGCGGCACGCCGATGCGCGGCCCGGTCGGCATGTTCAAGGTGCTGTACTACCTGATCTCCATCGGCAACATGCGCCGCACCTGGGAAGGCTGGAAGCGCCACCGCTTCAACATCCGCGACATGGGGATGCTGAAGGGCGAGACGATCCTCAAGTCGGACTGAGCGCCAGGGCCAGTGTCACCGCGTGGGCGGTGCCGGGTACGGGGCTGCTGAGCACGTCGATGCCCAGGTCGGCGAGCTTATCGGCCACGGGGGCCATCGAGGCCTGGGCCAGCACGACGACGTCGGCCTCGATTGCCGCCGCACGGATCGCGCCAGCCAGTGTCTCGATGTAGCGCGCGTGGGCTCCGGCTTCGAAATGCGGCCATGCGTCCTCGACGAACAGCAGGGCCGGCTGGACGGCGATTCCAGCGTTCTGTGCGGCGGAAAGAACGAGGGCCTTCGTAGGCGCCAGCGTGCTTTCGAGCGCTGCGGCGATCAGCACGCGAGGCCCGGTGCGAACGGCCTTGTCGGCCATGGCCCGGTCGATGCGCAGGGCTCTGAATGCATCGCCGGAGGGCGTGCGTTCCGCGATGGCGCCGATGGTCGAGCAGGTGCACACCACGACCTTTGCGCCGCCCGCGGCGGCTTCGCGCATCGCCTCGTTGACGCGGGCGATGAGGTCGGCGTCGTCGACGCCGGTGACGCGCGCGTCAGCCAGCAGCTCTTCGCGCACCACGTGCCGCACACGCAGAGTGGGAGCGTTCTCGCGCGCCAGCCGCTCGAATGTCGGCACGTGGACCTGTGCCGTGTGCAGGAAGGCGAGCGAGTCTTTCATCGGATCCTCAGACAGCCGCGGCAGCCTCGCGTGCGCGTCGCGCCTCGTAGGCCTTGAGGTGCACGTAGGCGGTGCGCAGCACGGTGGGCACCGTGGCGTTGCCGGGCGCTGCGCGGCTCAGCAGGTCGCCGACGATGTGATCGGCTTCCACGGCCGCGCCGCGCGCCATGTCCTTGTACATCGAGGCCGTCATCGGCGAGCCGGCTGCCGTGATGATGGCGCGGCCGCGCTGCACGGCGGCGGGGCGCGGCGCGAAGCCGTTGTGTGTGGCGATGGCGCAGCACTCGTCGAAGATCGACAACGCCACGTCCTGCCCGCCGGCGGCCACGATGTCGCCGATGGAGGCGTGCATCAGGCTGGTGAGGCCGGCGGCCGAGGCGATGAAGACCCACTTCTCCCACATGTCCTGCGAGATGTTCTCGCTGGCGGTGGCATCGAACTTCGCGCCGGCGAACTGCGCCGCGATGGCGTCGACCCGCGCCGAGCGGCCGCCCGAGCGTTCGCCGAAGCTCAGGCCGTGCATGTCGTTGAGATGCAGCACGCGGCCTTCGTCGTCGAGGGTGGCGGAGATCATGCACAGTCCGCCCAGCACGCGCTCGCTGCCGAATCGCTCGGCAAGCCTGTCGATGTGGCTCATGCCGTTGAGCAACGGGAGGATCACGGTGTTCGGGCCCACGGCTGGCGCGAAGGAGTCCATGGTCGAGCCGAGGTCGTAGGCCTTGCTGCCGACCACGATCACGTCGTAGGGGCCGTCGATGCCATCGGCCAGCACATGCTTCGGAGATGGCAACTGCAGGTTGCCGAAGGGGCTCTGCACCACCAGCCCGGTCTTGGCGAGCTGGGCCGCGCGGCGCGGGCGCAGCAGGAAGGTGACGTCGCGTCCCGCCTCCAGCAGACGGCCGCCGAAATAACCACCGAGTGCGCCGGCACCCACCACCAGAAATCTCATCGCGTTTCGCTCCTGTATTCGACAGAGGAAAAAAGACCGGCCGCGATGATGCCCGGGATCGCCGCAGCCTGCTTCGAGCGGGCGCTTTCCCCGGCTGTCGGCGGCGGGCAAATGGCAAGAGGTGGAACACGCGCGGGCGGTCCGGCACATGATGCGCGATGGCATCGCCCGGCAGGCCTGGGCGCAGGGCAGGTTCGACATGCCCCGAGCGCATCGATCGCGAGGCAGCGATCGGGTGCCACGGTGTAAATGCATGAACTTTTCCGGATAAGGTCTTGGGCGCTTCGCATAATCGCGTTCGTCATTTCCGACCCCCTCATCAAAGGAGCTTCACCCATGGCACAGACCCGCATCGCCGTCATCGTCGGCAGCCTGCGCAAGGATTCGTTCAACCACAAGCTGGCCCTCGCGCTGGCGCAGCTCGCGCCCTCGGACTTCACCTTCGAAAGCCTGCGCATCGACGACCTGCCGCTGTACAACCAGGACGACGACGCCAACCAGGCTCCTTCGGTGAAGCGCCTGAAGACCGAGATCGCGGCGGCCGACGGCCTGCTGTTCGTCACGCCCGAGTACAACCGCTCCATTCCCGGCGTGCTGAAGAACGCCATCGACCACGCCTCGCGCCCCTACGGCCAGAGCGCCTGGGCAGGCAAGCCGGCCGGCGTGGTCGGCATCTCGGTCGGCGCCATCGGCACCGCGCTGGCGCAGCAGCACCTGCGCAACATCCTGGCCTACCTCGACGTGCCCACGCTTGGCGCCCCCGAAGTGTTCCTGCAGGCCAAGGACGACCTGTTCGACGACAAGGGCCACATCGGCAACGAGGGCTCGAAGAAGTTCCTGCAGGGCTGGATGGACAAGTACGTGGCCTGGGTGAAGAGCCACTCGGCCTGAGATTCCGCGCAGGCCGGAACGAAAAAACCGCCCATCGGGCGGTTTTTTCATGGTGCGAGGCTGAACGTGCTCAGGCAGCCTGCGCGACGCTCTTCTGGTTCGCGGCTTCTGCCGTCGCCACCAGGATGTCGGCGCGGGCAGCCGCCAGGGCGCTGTTGCGGGCTTCGTCGCCCATCGCCACGCCCTCGGCGCGCACGATGCGCACGTCGGTGATGCCGAAGAACCCGAAGACTGCCTTGAGGTAGCTCTCCTGGTGTTCCATGGCCTGGCCGCCTTCGCTGGTCGAGTAGACGCCGCCGCGGCTGGAGGCCACGATGATGGTCTTGCCGCCGGCCAGGCCCACGGGGCCCTTGTCGGTGTACTTGAAGGTGCGGCCGACCTGACCGAGGCGGTCGATCCACGCCTTGAGCTGCGTCGGGATCGAGAAGTTGTAGAACGGCGTGCCGATGACGACCACGTCCGAAGCCAGGAACTGGCTCACGAGCTTTTCGGACAGGGCGTTTTCACGCGCCTGGGCTTCGGTGGGCTGGGCCTGCACGCCGACCTTGATGCCCAGCGCGTCGGCGCTGAAGTGCGGGGGGGCGTCGACGGCCAGGTCGAGGTACTCCACGGTGGTGTCGGGGTGGGCGGCGCGCCATGCGGTCACGATCTCGGCCGAGAGCAGGCGCGAAGTCGAGTTGGTGCCGAGGATGCTGGAGTCGATGTGGAGCAGCTTCATTTCAATCAATCACTTTCTGTGTTGGCTGTCGGCACTCAAAATCGGCCGGCGATGGCGTAATTCTATTTTTGGGTCGAGTTGCCGATAAGTAGCCAAAAATTGCATAGATCGTCCTGATTGCAGGACAATGGCCGCCATGCAGGACCTCAACGACATGGTTTTCTTCGCCGAAGTGGCCGAGCGCGGCGGCTTCGCGGCCGCCAGCCGGGCCTTGGGCATTCCCAAGTCGCGGCTCTCGCGGCGGGTGGCGGAGCTGGAAGAGCGCCTCGGCGTACAGCTGATGCAGCGCAGCACCCGGCGGCTGTCGCTCACGCCGG
The DNA here is from genome assembly GCF_048302515.1 of Variovorax sp. 350MFTsu5.1. Classification (NCBI taxonomy): domain Bacteria; kingdom Pseudomonadati; phylum Pseudomonadota; class Betaproteobacteria; order Burkholderiales; family Comamonadaceae; genus Variovorax; species Variovorax sp. 350MFTsu5.1. Next base: position 3,184,546 of record NZ_CP157620.1, read on the forward strand.
CCGGCGAGATCTACCTGCGGCACGCTTCCGCGATGCGCGACGCGGCGCAGGCGGCGGCCGAGGCGGTGGCGCAGGTGCAGACCGAGCCCAGCGGGCTGGTGCGGCTGAGTTGCCCGGTCACCATCGCGCACAGCGGGCTGGCGCAGCTGATGCCGGTGTTCATGGAGCGCTACCCCGCGGTGCGCATCGACATGAAGGTGATCAACCGGCCGGTGGACCTGATCGAGGAGGGTATCGACATCGCGCTGCGCGTGCGGCCGGCCATCGAGGACAGCACGGTGCTGGTGGCCAAGACCTTCGGCTACAGCCGAGGCGTGCTGGTGGCGAGCCCGGGGCTGCTGGCGCGACACGGGCCGGTGCAGACGGTGGCCGACCTGGGGAAGCTGCCCACGGCGGCCATGTCGGTCAACGGGGAGGGGCGCAGCGACTGGCGGCTGGAAGGCCCGAACGGCGAGAGCCTCGTCCATTCGCACACGCCCCTCTATGTGGCCGACGACCTCGCCACGCTGCAGTTCGGCGCGCTGGGCGGCATCGGCGCGACCATGCTGCCCGACTACATGTGCCGTGCCGACGTGGAAGCCGGCCGTCTGGTACGGCTGCTGCCGGGCTGGGGGCCGCCGCCGGTGGTGGCGCACATGGTGTTTCCGGCGCGGCGGGCGCTGGTGCCGGCGGTGCGCAAGCTGATCGATTTCCTGATGGAACACCTGCAGAGCGCAGACATGCGGATGTTCTAGCGCCCGGCCGATTTGGGGCCGGGTTGCCCTCGTTATGCGGAAAACGTCATATCCAAACAAGCAGATATTCGTTTGGCATTGAAGCAAGGGTTCGCACAATCCGGGACTCCCATCCCCATCCAGGAGCGATCATGGCTACTCTGCGTCTAGGCGACACCGCCCCCAATTTCACCCAGGATTCCAGCGAAGGCCCCATCGACTTCTACCAGTGGGCCGGCGATTCGTGGGTCGTGTTCTTCTCGCACCCCGCCGACTTCACGCCCGTGTGCACCACCGAACTCGGCAAGACCGCGGCGCTGTCGGGCGAATTCGCCAAGCGCGGCGTGAAGCCCATCGCGCTGAGCGTGGACCCGGCCACCAGGCACAAGGAGTGGATCGGGGACATCAACGACACGCAGAACACCACGGTCAACTTCCCCATCATCGCGGACGCAGACCGCAAGGTGGCCGACCTGTACGACCTGATCCACCCGAACGCCTCGGCCACGGCCACCGTGCGCAGCGTGTTCATCATCGACCCGAAGAAGATCGTCCGCACGACCATCACCTACCCGGCGTCCACCGGCCGCAACTTCGACGAGATCCTGCGCGTGATCGACTCGCTGCAGCTCACCGACAGCCACAAGGTCGCCACGCCGGTGAACTGGAAGGACGGCGACGACGTGGTCATCATCCCGGCCATTCAAGACCCGGCCGAGCTCGCCGAGCGCTTCCCCAAGGGCTTCAAGGCCGTGCGCCCGTACCTGCGCATCACGCCGCAGCCGAACAAGTAAGCAAGCGGGCAGGGCAGCTCGGTCATGCAGACTCGTGTCGTCATCGTGCCTGGTTGGCGCGACTCCGGGCCCGGCCATTGGCAGAGCCTGTGGGAAGAGCGCATTCCGGGCGCAGCGCGCGTGGTGCAGGACGACTGGGCCTCGCCCAAGCGCGAAGCCTGGGTGAGCACACTGGCCAGGCTGGTGCTCGACAGCCCCGGCCCGGTGGTGATCGCCGCGCACAGCCTGGGCTGCATCGCCACGGCGCACCTGCCGCCCGAGGCGGCCGCGCGCATCCGCGGCGCGCTGCTGGTGGCGCCGGCCGACCCCGAGCGCCGCGCCGTGTTGTCCGATTTCGCACCCGTGCCTTATGCCGCGCTGCCGTACCGCAGCATCGTGGTGGCCAGCAGCAACGACCCGTACTGTCCGATCCGCCTGGCAGGCGCATATTCGCGCGCCTGGGGCAGCGAATTCGTCCGGATGCAGAATGCGGGCCACATCAACATCGATTCGGGGCACGGGGACTGGCCGCTGGGCCTTGCCTTGCTCCAGTCGCTGACCGACGAGCCCGCCGCATGGTCGGCGGGCCGTGAATTTTCAGAGAACCTCGCAACCACATGACTTCCAGAATCAAGACCTTCGTCGCCGTGCTCGCGCTGGCGTCCTCCGCACTCGCCGGCAGCACCGCCTTCGCCCAGGGCACCTCGCTGCTGAACGCCTCCTACGACGTGGCGCGCGAGTTCTACAAGGACTACAACGCGGCCTTCGTGGCGCACTACAAGAAGGCCACCGGCAAGGACGTGAAGATCGACCAGTCGCACGGCGGCTCCAGCGCGCAGGCCCGCGCGGTGGCCGACGGCCTCGACGCCGACGTGGTGACGATGAACACCTCCACCGACATCGATTTCCTCGCCAACGCCGGCGTGGTCGCGAAGGACTGGAACAAGAAGTTCCCCGAGAACGCATCGCCGACCACGTCGACCATGCTGTTCCTGGTGCGCAACGGCAACCCCAAGGGCATCAAGGACTGGGACGACCTGGTCAAGCCCGGCGTGCAGGTTGTGATCGTCAACCCCAAGACCGGCGGCAACGGCCGCTACGCCTACCTGGCCGCCTGGGGCTACATCAAGAAGAAGGGCGGCACCGATGCCCAGGCCGCCGAGTTCGTCGGCAAGCTGTTCAAGAACGTGCCGGTGCTGGCACGCGGCGGGCGCGACGCGACCACCGCCTTCCTGCAGCGCAACATCGGCGACGCGCTGATCACCTTCGAATCGGAAGTGGTCTCCATCGACCGCGAATTCGGCACCGGCAAGGTCGACTCGGTCTATCCGTCGATCAGCATCGTGGCCGAGAACCCGGTGGCCGTGGTCGAGCGCACCGTCAACAAGAAGGGCACCGGCGAGCTCGCCAAGGCCTACCTCGACTGGCTGTATTCCGAAGAAGCGCAGGAAATCGCCGCCAAGCACGCGCTGCGCCCGCGCTCGCAGACGGTGCTCAAGAAGTACGCCGCGACCTTCAAGCCGCTGCAGCTCTTCACGGTGCAGGAACTTTTCGGCAGCCTCGGTGAAGCGCAGAAGGTGCACTTCAACGACGGCGGCCAGTTCGACAAGCTGTACACCCCTGGCGGCAGGTAAATGAGCGGCGCTGTTACTTCGGCGCTCCCGTCTGCGGGAGCGCCTTTTTCTCGTGCCAACCGGGCAGGCGGCGCCAAGCGCGTGCTGCCCGGTTTCCACATCACGCTGGGCTTTTCGATTCTTTATCTGAGCCTGATCGTGCTGATCCCGCTGTCGGCGCTGGTCTTCAAGACCTTCACGCTGAGCTGGGAGCAGTTCTGGGTGGCCGTGACCGCGCCGCGCGTGATGGCTTCCTACCGGCTGACCTTCGGCGCATCGCTGCTGGCAGCCATCGTGAACGCGGTATTCGGCCTGCTGGTGGCCTGGGTGCTGGTGCGCTACAAGTTTCCGGGCAAGCGCATCGTCGACGCGCTGGTCGATCTGCCTTTCGCGCTGCCCACGGCCGTGGCCGGCATTTCGCTGACCGCGCTGCTCGCGGGCAACGGCTGGATCGGCCAGCTGCTGGAGCCGCACGGCATCAAGCTGGCCTTCACGCCGGCGGGCGTGGTGATCGCGCTGATCTTCATCGGGCTGCCCTTCGTGGTGCGCACGGTGCAGCCGGTGCTGGAAGATGCCGAGAAGGAACTGGAAGAGGCCGCCACCTCGCTGGGCGCGACGCGGCTGCAGACCTTCACCAAGGTGATCTTCCCGTCGATCGCGCCTGCGCTGCTGACGGGCTTTGCCATGGCCTTCGCTCGCGCCATCGGCGAGTACGGCTCGGTGATCTTCATCGCCGGCAACATGCCGATGATCTCGGAGATCACGCCGCTCATCATCATCGGCAAGCTGGAGCAGTACGACTACGCGGGCGCCACCGCGGTCGCGCTGGTGATGCTCGTCATTTCCTTCGTGCTGCTGCTGGTCATCAACGGCCTGCAGGCATGGCAGCGCCGTCGCGGAGGGGCCTGACATGAGCGCACCAACCAAAGTCGTTCGCCGCGCACAGGCCGGCACCACCGAAGCCGCCTGGGTGCGCTGGCTGCTGATCGGCCTCGCGCTCGGGTTCATGTTCCTGTTCCTCGTGCTGCCGCTGGCGGCCGTGGCGACCGAAGCGCTGCGCAAGGGCGTCACCGCGTACCTCGACGCGCTGAAGGAGCCCGATGCCTGGAGCGCCATCCGCCTTACGCTGATCACCGCCGCCATCGCGGTGCCGATGAACCTGGTGTTCGGCGTGGCCGGCGCCTGGGCCATCGCCAAGTTCGAGTTCCGCGGCAAGGCGCTGCTGACCACGCTGGTCGACCTGCCGTTCGCGGTGTCGCCGGTGGTGGCGGGCCTGATCTACGTGCTGGTGTTCGGCGCACAGGGCTGGCTGGGCCCGTGGCTGGCCGAGCACGACATCAAGATCATCTTCGCGGTACCCGGCATCGTGCTGGCGACCGTGTTCGTGACCTTCCCGTTCATCGCGCGCGAGCTCGTGCCGCTGATGCAGGCGCAGGGCACCGACGAGGAGCAGGCCGCCATCGTGCTCGGCGCGACTGGCTGGCAGACCTTCTGGCGCGTGACGCTGCCCAACATCAAGTGGGGCCTGCTGTACGGCGTCATTTTGTGCAACGCGCGCGCCATGGGCGAGTTCGGCGCGGTGTCGGTGGTGTCGGGCCACATCCGCGGCCAGACCAACACCATGCCGCTGCACGTGGAAGTGCTCTACAACGAATACCAGTCGGTGGCCGCCTTCGCCGTGGCTTCGCTGCTGGCGATCCTGGCGCTGGTCACGCTGGTGATCAAGTCGGTGATCGAATGGCGCCACGAGCGCGAGATGAAGGCCATTGCCGAGCTGCCCCCGGAACGCCCCCCTGAAGCCACCGCGGCCTGAGAGAGTGAGAGAGAAGAAATCATGAGCATCGAAATCCGCAACATCAGCAAGCAGTTCGGCGACTTCCGCGCGCTGCGCGACGTGAGCCTCGACGTCGATTCGGGCGAACTGGTCGCGCTGCTCGGCCCCTCGGGCTGCGGCAAGACCACGCTGCTGCGCATCATCGCGGGGCTGGAGACGGCCGACACCGGCAGCATTCTTTTCTCGGGCGAGGACACCACCGACGTGCACGTGCGCGAGCGGCAGGTGGGCTTCGTGTTCCAGCACTACGCGCTGTTCCGCCACATGACCGTGTTCGAGAACGTGGCCTTCGGCCTGCGCGTGAAGCCGCGCAAGGAGCGCCCGAGCGACGCGCAGATCAGGCAGAAGGTGACCGACCTGCTCAAGCTGGTGCAGCTCGACTGGCTGGCCGACCGCTATCCCTCGCAGCTCTCCGGCGGCCAGCGCCAGCGCATCGCGCTAGCCCGCGCGCTGGCGGTGGAGCCCAAGGTGCTTCTGCTCGACGAACCCTTCGGCGCGCTCGACGCCAAGGTGCGCAAGGAACTGCGCCGCTGGCTGCGCCGGCTGCACGACGAGCTGCATGTCACCTCCATCTTCGTCACGCACGACCAGGAGGAGGCGCTCGAGGTGGCCGACCGCGTGGTGGTCATCAACAAGGGGCGGATCGAACAGGTCGGCTCGCCGCAGGAAGTGTGGGACCAGCCCGCGAGCCCGTTCGTCTACGGCTTCCTGGGCGACGTGAACCTGTTCCACGGCCGCGCCGACAACGGCGCGGTGCAGCTTGAGGGCATGCGCCTCGAATCTCCCGAACACAGCGGCGCGCGCGACGCCAAGGCGCGTGCCTACGTGCGTCCGCATGACATCGACGTGACACCCTACACGAGCGGCGCCTCGGGCATCGTCGCCACGCTGTCGCGCGCGATCGTCGTCGGACCCATCGCGCGGCTGGAACTTGAGCCCACGGAGTCGAATCCAGATAATCCGGGCTCCGGAACCATCATCGAAGCGCAACTCCCTGCGCAACAGTTCCGCGATCTGGGCTTGAAGGAGGGCGACACGGTCGTCGCCAATCCGCGCAAGGCCAGAGTGTTCGTAGAAGAAGATTGGGTATCTCCTTGATCGATTGGTACTTCGGCGCGCCGCGCCGCGCGTTCGGGCTGATCTGCCTGGCCTGTGTCCTGATGCTGGCCTTCGGGCTCTACCTGCAGCACGTGGTCGGGCTCGAACCTTGTCCGATGTGCATCGTGCAGCGGTATGCGCTGGTGCTGGTGGCGCTGTTCACCGGGCTGGCCGGGGTTTTTCGCAACGTCGGCCTGCGTGCGGTGAGCGGCGTGCTGGCGCTGCTGGCCGCCCTGGGTGGTGCCTATACGGCGGCCTCGCAGAGCTGGCTGCAGTGGTATCCGCCCGAAGTCGTGAGCTGCGGCCGCGATCTCTACGGGATGATCGAGACCTTTCCGCTGAAGCGCGCGCTGCCGATGATCTTCCGCGGCGGCGGCGACTGCTCGAAGGTCGACTGGTCGCTGTTCGGACTGACGCTGGCGAACTGGTCGTTCATCGCGTTCGTGGTTCTGTCGCTGCTGCTGATCACGCTGCTGGTTCGCTCGCGTCGCGCGCGCTGAGACGGTCGCGCAAAGAAAACGCCGCCCGACAGGCGGCGTTTTTGCGTTCTCGAAGACAGCGAGGCGGATTCGCCTCAGTTGAACCAGCCCTGGCCCGAGAAGCCGCAAGCCATTTCTTCCAGCAGGCTGCGCCAGTACCAGCGGGCCGAGCAGCTGTTGACCATCGCGGTGTTCATGGGCTGAGCCGTTTCGGTCTTGGCGGCAGGTGCGACGAAGCTCAGCAAGTCCTGCTGGGCCGAAACCTCTTCCACCTTCGTCTTCGAAGCGGGCGCGCCGATACTGGCGATGGCGCCCGTCGTCTGCAGCATGTCGCTGTCCTGCGGGGTATGTGCCGCGCCCGCAATACCGCTGAAAGCCAGCAGCGTCGCAATTGCACCGGCCAGGGCTGCATTGCGCAGCAGCGTGTTCGACTGTTTGAATTTCATGGTCGTTTCCCTTAATTGAATACGTCGGAAAAGTGATGCCCCGGCCGCGAAAAAAGATATTCGCGGGCCCATTGGCATCTGCTGTGGCGGGCGGCTTTCAGTGCACTGCCCAATTGCCAATGTAGGAGGGGAATTCGCGTGCATACAGTGCCTAAAGTCACGATCCGGCCGGGGTGTAAGCCGCAGGGCGTTCCCTTGTAAGAGGATGGTGTCAATGCACTGCGCAGGTCTTTAAAAGTCCTTCAGCAAACGCGGCTAGGATCGTGCGACAACCGTGGAGCTTCTCCGGAACTTCCTTTCCGGCGCCGAATTCTTCTTGAAGGAAAGCGGCCCGCCCCGGAGCCTTTCATCCATTTCCTTCCGCATGCCCAATAACCCACCCCGGCGATCGCGCAAATACCTGATCGGCATTGCCGTTTTCATCGTGCTGGTCGTCATCGCCTCTTCATGGCTGCGGCCGGCGAAAAAAAGCGAATACCTCACCGCCACGGTGCAGCGCACCGATCTCGAGAACGCGGTGCTCGCCACCGGCGTGCTGCAGGCGCTCAAGCAGGTGGAGGTGGGCGCTCAGGTGAGCGGCCAGCTCAAGTCGCTGAAGGTGGTGCTCGGGCAGACGGTGAAGAAGGGCGACTGGCTCGCCGAGATCGACCCCGTCATCTCGCAGAACACCCTGGCGCAGGAGCAGGCCAGGCTCGACAACCTGCAGGCGCAGAAGCTCGCGAAGGAAGTGCGCGTCAGGCAGGCGCAGCTCACCTGGACCCGGCAGCAGGAAATGCTCGCGCAGGACGCCGCCGCCAGGCAGGACATGGAGAGCGCCGACGCTGAACTGCGTGCGCTGCGTGCAGACGCGGTGTCGCTCGAGGCGCAGATCCGCCAGCAGAAGCTGGCCGTCGCCTCGGCGCAGCAGAACCTCTCTTACACGCGCATCGTCGCGCCCATCGACGGCGACGTCGTCTCCATCAACACGCTCGAAGGCCAGACCGTGGTCGCCGCTTTCCAGGTGCCCACGCTGATGAAGCTGGCCGACCTGTCGACCATGACCGTGAAGGCGCAGGTGTCGGAAGCCGACGTGGTGCGCGTGAAGCCGGGGCAGCCGGTGTACTTCACCATCCTCGGCGACCCCGACAAGCGCTATCACGGCACGCTGCGCGCGGTGCAGCCTTCGCCGGAGAAGATCAACAACGCCGTGTTCTTCAACGCGCTGTTCGACGTGCCCAACCCCGACCGCACGCTGCGCGTGGACATGACGGCGCAGGTCGCCATCCTGCTGGGCGAAGCGAAACAGGCGCTGACGGTGCCGTTGACCGCACTGGGCGCGCGCGACAAGGACGGCCGCCAGGAGGTGCGCGTGCTCAAGCCCGACCAGACCGTGGAGACGCGCAAGGTGCGCGTCGGCATCTCCAACAACTTCCAGGCGCAGGTGCTCGAAGGCCTGAAGGAGGGCGACAGCGTCATCACCGGCGACGCCTCGGCGGTACCCGAGCGCGGCGAGACCGCCGACAACGGCGGCGGACGAGGCAAGCCTCAATGACGCAGCCGCTGCTCAGCCTGCGCGGCATCGGCCGCAGCTTTCCCTCGGGCGAGCAGGAAGTGCAGGTGCTGAAGGACGTGAACCTCGACGTCGGCAGCGGCGAAATGCTGGCCATCGTCGGCGCCTCGGGTTCGGGCAAGTCGACGCTGATGAACATCCTGGGCTGCCTCGACCGGCCGAGCACGGGCTCCTACACCGTCTCCGGCCAGGACGTGGGGGCGCTCGACAGCGACGCGCTGGCCGAACTGCGGCGCGAGCACTTCGGCTTCATCTTCCAGCGCTACCACCTGATGCAGCACCTGACGGCCACCGGCAACGTCGAGGTGCCCGCGGTGTACGCCGGCACCGACGGCCAGGCGCGCGACTCGCGTGCGCGCCAGCTGCTCGCGCGGCTCGGGCTGGGCGACCGCACCGAGCACCGGCCCAGCCAGCTGTCGGGCGGCCAGCAGCAGCGCGTGAGCATCGCGCGCGCGCTCATGAACGGCGGGCAAGTGATCCTGGCGGACGAGCCGACCGGTGCGCTCGACAGCCGCAGCGGCCAGGAGGTGATCAGCATCCTGCGCGAGCTGCATGCCCAGGGCCACACGATCATCATCGTGACGCACGACATGCAGGTGGCGAGCTGCACCGAGCGCATCATCGAGATCGCCGACGGCGTGATCGTGGGCGACAGGCCGAACGTGCCGAGTGTGCCGACCGTGGCGGCCCCGGCGCAGGAGGCTTCGCAGGCCGAAGGCGAACCTCCGGCTGCGATGACGAAGCCCGGGCTGGGCATCGCCCGCTTCAACACCGGCTGGGCCCGCTTCGCGGAAGCCTTCCGCATGGCCTGGCGCTCGATGATGGCGCACCGCATGCGCACGGCGCTCACCATGCTGGGCATCGTCATCGGCATCACTTCGGTGGTGTCGATCGTGGCGATAGGAGAGGGCGCCAAGCGCTACGTGCTGTCGGACATCCGCGCCATCGGCACCAACACGCTCGATGTGTACCCGGGCCGCGACTTCGGCGACGACAAGGCGTCGAGCATCCGCACGCTGATACCTCCCGACCTCGACGCCATCGCGGCGCAGCCCTACGTTCACAGCGTGACGCCCGTGACCTCGCGCAGCCTGCGGCTGCGCTACCGCAGCGTGGACATCAACGGCACGGTCAACGGCGTGAGCGACAGTTTCTTCCGCGTGCGCGACATGCAGATGGCCAGCGGCGCGGCCTTCACCGCCTCCGACGTGCGCCACCAGTCGCAGGTGGTTGTTATCGACCAGAACACGCGGCGCAAGCTGTTTCCCGACGGAACCGAGCCGGTGGGCAAGATCATCCTCGTGGGCAGCCTGCCATGCACGGTGATCGGCGTGGCGCAGGAGAAGAAGACGGTGTTCGGCGACGGCAACAAGTCGCTCAACCTCTGGCTGCCCTACAGCACGGGCGCGAGCCGGCTCTTCGGGCAGCAGCACTTCGACAACATCACGGTGCGCATCCGCGACGACCAGCCCACGAAGGCGGCCGAGGACAGCATCGTCAAGCTGCTCACGCTGCGCCACGGCACCAAGGATTTCTTCACCTTCAACATGGACAGCATCGTCAAGACGGCGGAGCGCACCAGCCAGTCGCTCACGCTGCTGCTGTCGCTCATCGCCGTGATCTCGCTGGTGGTGGGCGGCATCGGCGTGATGAACATCATGCTGGTGTCGGTGACCGAGCGCACGCGCGAGATCGGCATCCGCATGGCGGTGGGGGCGCGCCAGAGCGACGTGCTGCAGCAGTTCCTGACCGAGGCGGTGCTGGTGTGCCTGGTGGGCGGCCTGATCGGCGTGACGCTCTCATACGGCATCAGCTTCCTGTTCTCGCTTCTCGTCAAGCAATGGCAGATGATCTTTTCAATCGGCGCCGTGGTTTCGGCATTTCTCTGCGCGTCGCTGATCGGCGTGCTGTTCGGCTACCTGCCGGCGCGCAACGCGGCGCGGCTGGACCCCATCGAGGCGCTGGCTCGTGAGTAAGGCGCATGTTCTTTCCCTGGCCTCGGTGGCCATCGCGGTGCTCGCCCTGGGCGGCTGCACGCTGTTCCAGCCGGAGCAGCGCGCCCAGCGGCCGTTCGACATTCCGCAGCGCTGGCAGCAGTCGGTTTCGCCCGCGACCACCGGGGCCGCGGTGGCGCTGTCCGCCCACTGGTGGACGGCCTTCGATGATCCGCAGCTCGACAGGCTGATCGACAACGCACTGCGCACCAACAACAACCTGGCGGTGGCCGGCATCCGCGTGCAGCGCGCGCAACTGCAAGCCGGGCTCGCGAACACGAATCTCACGCCGGGCGTGATCGGGCAGGCCAGCACCAGCCGCAGCTACGACCTCAAGCGCGGCGGCGTCGCCGGCTCGGCGTCGAACTCGTCAGTGGCGCTGAGCTACGAACTCGACCTGTGGGGCCGGCTCTCGGCGCTGCGTAGCGCCGCCGACTGGGAGCTGAAGGCCACCGAGTCCGACCGGCAGGCGACTGCGCTGTCATTGATCGGCACCGTGGCGGGGCTCTATTGGCAGACCGGCTACCTGAACCAGCGCATTGCGCTGAGCGAGGCGGGCATGGAAGACGGCCGGCGCATCCTCGCGCTGGCGCGGGTCAAATACGCGGCGGGCGCGGTGTCGGGGCTGGACGTGGCGCAGGCCGGCCAGAATCTCGCGACGCAGGAAGCCGCCCACACTCAACTGCTGCAGCAGCGCGTGGAGGCACGCAACGCGCTGGCGATCCTGTTCGACCAGCCGCCGGAGCCGATGGCCGCCGAGCCGGCGCAACTGCCCGACATCGCATTGCCCTCCATCGATGCCGGCGTGCCCGCGAGCCTGCTGGGCCGCCGCCCCGACCTTCGCGCCGCCGAGCAGCGCCTGCGCAGTGCGCTGGCAAACGTCGACGCCACGCGCACCGGCTTCTATCCCACGCTGAGCCTGACGGGCACGCTGGGCACGTCGAGCACCGCGCTCGGCGAACTGCTGAAGAACCCCGTGGGCACGCTGGGCGCGGGTCTGACGCTGCCGTTCCTGCAATGGAATACCGCGCGGCTGACGGTGGCCGTGTCGCAGACGCAGTACGAAGAGGCGGTGGTGGGCTTCAGGCAGTCGCTGTACACGGCGCTGTCGGAGGTCGAGAACGCGCTGTCGTCACGCACGCAGCTGCGTGCCGAAAGCGAGAGCCTGGTGCTGGCGCTGCAGGAGGCACAGCGCGCCGAGCGCCTGTCGGAAGTGCGCTACCGCGCGGGGGCGACCGCGCTGCAGCCGGTGCTCGACGCGAAGGACAGGCGCCGCGCGGCCGAGGTGTCGCTGGCGCAGAACCGGCTGAACCAGCTCAACGCGACGATGACGCTCTACAAGGCGCTGGGCGGGGCGGCAGTGGCTTCGTAGCGCATTTGCTCCCTCTCCCTCTGGGAGAGGGCTGGGGTGAGGGCATCGGCCTCCAAGTCGAGGCCGCGCTTCATCGGCTGCACAGTGCCCTCACCCTGACCCTCTCCCAGAGGGAGAGGGAAGAAGACATCAGTCCTGAAACGGCGGCTTCTTCGCCAGCTTGCGCAGCAGCAGCAGGGGCAGGCGCAGCACGAACTCGACCATAAGCCGCGTGTGCATCCAGGTGAGCAGCACGTTGTCGCGGCCATAGCGGAAGTGCGAGACGCCGCCTTCCTCGGCGCTCAGGTATTTCACCGGTGCGTCGATGTTGACCGGCTTCACGCCGCGCCAGGCCAGCCGCACGACGGCCTCGGTGTCGAAGTCGAAGCGGCGCATCCAGGGCTGGCGCGCCATCACCGCGATCAGGTCGGCCACCGGATACACGCGAAAGCCGTAGAGCGAGTCGCCGACGCCCGCGAACAGCGTTTCGAGCTGCGTCCACCCGTTCGACACGCGCCGGCCGCGCACGCGCAGCAGCGGCGCGCTGGCGTCGAACACCGGGCGGCCGAGCACCATGGTTTCGGGGCGAGCCAGCGAGGCTTGCATGAAGGCGGGGATCAGGTCGGCCGGATGCTGGCCGTCGGAGTCCATCGTCAGCGCGTGGGTGAAGCCGGCTTCCTTTGCGGCGCGCAGGCCGTGCAGCACTGCGGAGCCCTTGCCCTGGTTCTGCGGCAGCACCCACACGCGCAGGCCCGGGTCGCCCTCGGCCATCTGCTGCAGGCGCTCGCCGGTGCCGTCGTCGCTGCCGTCGATCACCACCCACACCGGGTTCCATTGCGCGCGCGCGGCGGCGACCGTGGAGAACAGGCGCTCGCCGGTGTTGTAGCTGGGGATCAGGACAAGGTGTGTGCGCGAGGCGTCTGGCATTCGGGGGACGCGTCGGTGGCGCGCTGCTCCATGTTTTGTCGGAAGTATTGTTCGAGTTCCGCCTGCAGCACGTCGCTGTCCTGCGTGGGCGCGAAGCGCTTGCCCAGCCGCAGCCTGAAGACGATGGGCAGCGGCGGCACGCGCCACAGCGGCCAGCCCTTGGCGAGGTAGGGCGAGTCGGTGTCGATGAACACCGTCTGGATCGGCGCCTGCGCCAGCTTGGCGATCAGCGTGGTGCCCGGGCGGAACGGGTTGAGCGGCGGCGTCACCGTGCGCGTGCCCTCGGGGAAGATCACCAGCTGGCCGCCGTTGCGCAGGTCGTTCACCGCCAGCCGCACCATGGTGCGCGCCGACTTGTTGCTGATGTAGCGCGCCAGCCGGGCGCCCGCGCCAAGGAAGATGTTGCCCATCAGGTCGGCCTTCATGATGCAGGCGCTGCGCGGCAGCCGCGCCACCAGCAGCAGCGCGTCGAGCATGGTCGGGTGGTTGGCCACGAAGATCACGCCGGGCTCCTTGCTCATCGGGTCGAGGCAGCTGGCGTCGATGCGCATCATGCCGGTCACCGAGGCCAGCCACCAGAACATGCGGTAGGCGAAGGCGATGGTCATGCGGCCCAGGGCACGGGCAGGCGCCGCCGGCATCACCGGATGGATGAGCATGGCGAAGATGTTCCAGACCAGCGAAATCAGGCCGAGAAACAGCAGCAGCGCATAGAGCATCACCGCGAGCGGAATCGACGTGAGAAATCTCAGCACGCGGTTCATTGAATCGGTCAATCGGACGGAAGGACGGAACGGCCGGGCAATAGCCGGTCAGGCCCGCAGCTGCCCCGCGGCGACGGCGTGGGCCTCGATCTCGACCAGCAGGTCGCTGCGGCAGATGTCCGCCTCGAGGTAAACGGCGTGGCGAGCCATCGGCGCGTCGGCGCCCAGCGCTTCCTCGATGACGGCGCGCACCGTGGCGGTGTCGGAAGGGTGCCGCACGTAGACCACGCAGTCGAGCCCGGCCAGCGAGAAGGTCGCGCTGCAGCGCTCGTTCGCGGCTGTGATGACGGCCTGCAGGTTGCGCAAGGTCTCGCGCGTCTGCTCTTGCACGTCGCCATGGTGCACGGTCTCGTGGCCGACGATGCTCGCGGTGCCGGAGATGAAGAGAGCGAGGTTGCCGTCGCCAGTGTCCGCCAGCGCGGCGCGGGAGAAGGTCGGAGAGCGGGGGCCGTAGGTTTCGGGATAGCGGTAGGCCGAAACCTGCCGCGGATTCTCGACCGGCAGCGGCGCCTGCTGGCCGGCCAGGAAGCGGATCGACAGCGCACCCTGGTGGATGCCCAGCGCGCAGGCGGCCGGCGCGCCTTCGAAGGCTGCGCGGCCGGCTTCGAGGAAAGCTTCCTGGCGGCCCAGGTTGAACTGGCGGTAGCGCTCCAGGCCGCCGCCGTCGGCGTTGATCTGCGGCAGGTAGTTCCAGATGCGCTGCAGGTGCGGCGTGCCGGCCTGGTCCAGCGTCTTGAAAAGATCGCGGTAGGCGCGGTGCGCGAGTTCGGCCAGGCCCTGCTTCTCGGCGGATTCGTCGAGGTCGATGGCGCCGAGCAGCCAGTGGCCGTCGGTGCGCCAGCGCGCGATGCCGGTGGTGCCCGACTTGATCTGCGCACCGCCCGCGTGCCACACGTCGGCCATGGCGCCGCTGTCGGAGAGCACGCGCGCGTTGACCGTCGGCATCCAGGCCACGCCGTGCGGCGTGCCGTAGCCGAGCGCGGCGAAGGGGGCCTTGCCGTCGGTCGCCAGCGCCAGGCTGGCCGGCAGCGACAGGCGCTCGACGCGCAGATGGGTCTCGTGGCGCTGCGGCAAGGTGGCGTGCGACGGGGTGTCGGGATTCCCGGGCCCGACGGAAGGCGATGGCGTCATCGAACAATTATCACCAAAAGCATTGACCCGAATTCCGGCCTCCAGGGCCGGCGTTGTGTGCGCCGGACAGTAAACTCGGGGCTGCTCGGATTGACACAGAAACACAGGACAGCGAGATAGAAAGCCATGGCCGGACATAGCAAGTGGGCGAATATTCAGCACCGGAAGGGCCGCCAGGACGAGAAGCGGGGCAAGCTCTGGACCCGCGCGATCCGCGAAATCACGGTGGCCGCCCGCGCCGGCGGCGCCGATCTGGGCGCCAACCCCCGGCTGCGGCTGGCGGTTGAAAAGGCCAAGGCCGTCAACCTGCCCATCGACACCATCAAGCGCAACATCGACAAGGCCACGGGCAACCTCGAAGGCGTCAATTACGAAGAAATTCGTTACGAAGGGTACGGCATCGGCGGCGCGGCAATCATCGTCGACACCATGACCGACAACCGCGTGCGCACCGTGGCCGAAGTGCGCCACGCCTTCTCCAAGCACGGCGGCAACATGGGCACCGAAGGCTCGGTGGCCTTCCAGTTCAAGCACTGCGGCCAGATCATCTTCGCGCCCGGCACCAGCGAGGACAAGGTGATGGAAGCGGCCCTCGAGGCGGGCGCGGAAGACGTCGTCACCGACGACGATGGCGCCATCGAGGTGATCACCTCCGTAGCCGAATTCGAGGCGGTGAAGAACGCGCTCGAAGCCGCCGGCCTGAAGCCCGACGCCGCCGAAGTCACCATGCGCGCCGAGAACACGGTGGAAGTGACCGGCGAGGACGCCGCAAGAATGCAGAAGCTGCTCGACGTGCTCGAGGACCTGGACGACGTGCAGGACGTCTATCACAACGCCTCGCTGTCCGAGTGAGCTGCCGTCGTCGAATGAATGTTTGTTGAATCACAGCGAGAAATGAAGGCCCGCGAATGAAGGTACTGGTAATTGGGGGAGGGGGCCGCGAACACGCTCTGGCATGGCGCCTGGCGCAGGCCGCACGGGTGAGCCGCGTGTACGTGGCGCCGGGCAATGGCGGCACCGCCAGCGACGAGCGCTACGACTGCATCGACATCACCGAGCCCGCCGCGCTGCGCGAGTGGGCCATCAAGGAAAAGATCGCGCTGACGGTGGTCGGTCCCGAGGCGCCGCTGGCGGCCGGCGTGGTCGACGAGTTCCGCGCGCACGGCCTGCGCATCTTCGGCCCGACCCAGGCAGCCGCGCAGCTCGAAAGCTCGAAGGCCTTCTCCAAGGCCTTCATGAAGCGCCACAAGATCCCGACGGCCGAGTACGAGGCCTTCACCGACGCCGCAGCCGCGCACGCCTACATCGACGCCAAGGGCGCCCCCATCGTCGTCAAGGCCGACGGCCTGGCAGCCGGCAAGGGCGTGGTCGTGGCCATGACGGCCGAGGAAGCGCACGAGGCCGTCGACTTCATGCTGGTCGACAACAAGTTCGGCGTGTCCCACAACGAAGGCGGCGCGCGCGTCGTCATCGAGGAATTCCTGCAGGGCGAGGAAGCCAGCTTCATCGTGCTGTGCGACGGCAAGAACGTGACCGCGCTGGCCACCAGCCAGGACCACAAGCGCCTGCTGGACAACGACGAAGGCCCCAACACCGGCGGCATGGGCGCGTATTCGCCCGCGCCGGTGGTCACGGCCGAAGTGCATGCGCGCGCCATGCGCGAGATCATCCTGCCGACCATCCGCGGCATGGAAAAGGACGGCATCCCGTACACCGGCTTCCTGTACGCCGGCCTCATGATCGACGCGGCCGGCCATCCGAAGACGCTCGAATTCAACTGCCGCATGGGCGATCCCGAGACGCAGCCGATCATGATGCGGCTCAAGTCCGACCTGTTCGAAGTCTTCTGGCACGCCACCGACGGCACGCTCGATCAGGTCGAGCTGCAGTGGGACCGCCGCGTGGCGATGGGCGTGGTCATGGCCGCGCACGGCTATCCGCTGTCGCCGCGCAAGGGCGACCGCATCACCGGCATCCCTGCCGAGGCGCCCGATGCGGTGGTATTCCACGCGGGCACCACGCTCGACAACGGCGAGCTCAAGACCAGCGGCGGCCGGGTGCTGTGCGTGACCGTTCTGGCCGACAGCGTGAAGCAGGCGCAGCAGCGGGCCTACGAGGTCGCGGCGCGCGTCAGCTTCGATGGCGCCCAGTACCGCAAGGACATCGGCTTCCGCGCGGTGCACGCACGCAACCCCCACGGCAGCTGATGCAGCAGGCCAATCCGGCGGCGGTCGGCGAGTACCTGCGCGGACTGCAGCAGTCGATCATCGCGGCTGTCGAGAAGGCCGACGGCGGCACCTGCGTGCGCGATGCCTGGCAGAAGGCGCCCGGCGAGCCGCTGCAGGGCAACGGCCTGACCTGCATCCTCGAAGGCGGCGAGCTCTTCGAGCGCGCGGGCTGCGGTTTCTCGCAGGTGCGCGGTCCGAAGCTGCCGCCCTCGGCGACGCAGAACCGCCCCGAGTTGGCGGGCGCGCCCTTCGAGGCGATGGGCGTGTCGCTGGTGTTCCATCCGCGCAATCCGTACGTGCCGATCGTCCACATGAACGTGCGCATGCTCGCCGCGCTCCCCGAGGGCAAGGAACCGGTCTGCTGGTTCGGCGGCGGCATGGACCTCACGCCCTGCTACGGTTTCGAGGAAGACGCGGTGCACTTCCACACCGTGTGCCGCGATTCGCTTGCCGCGTTCGGCGACGACAAGTACACGCGCTTCAAGACCTGGTGCGACGAATATTTCTTCCTCAAGCACCGCAACGAGCAGCGCGGCGTCGGCGGCATCTTCTTCGACGATTTCTCCGAAGGCGGCTTCGAGAACGGCTTCGCGATGATCCGCTCGGTGGGCGACAGCTTCCTGCAGGCCTACCTGCCCATCGTCGAGCGCCGCCGCGCCACGCCGTACACGGAGCGTGAGCGCAACTTCCAGCTCTACCGGCGTGGCCGGTACGTGGAGTTCAACCTCGTGTGGGACCGCGGCACGCACTTCGGCCTGCAATCGGGCGGGCGCACGGAATCGATCCTGCTGTCGATGCCGCCGCTGGCGAGTTGGGCCTACCAGCAGCAGCCCGAGCCGGGCAGCCCCGAAGCCGCGCTCTACAGCGACTTCATCGTGCGGCGAGATTGGTTGTGAACTCTCCTCCCGGTAAGGTGCAACGCCGCATCGGCGTGTTTGGCGGCGCGTTCGATCCACCGCACAACGCCCACGTGGCCCTTGCCGAAGCCGCGATGGCGCAGCTCGATCTCGACGAGCTGCATGTGATTCCCACCGGCCTGGCCTGGCACAAGAGCAGGGCGCTCACGCCGAAGGAGGATCGCCTCGCCATGACCCGGCTGGCCTTCGGCGACCTGAAGGGCACCATCGTCGTCGACAGCCGCGAGGTGCTGCGCGACGGCCCCACCTACACGCTCGACACCCTGCACGAACTGCAGCGCGAGCAGCCCGGTGCCCAGCTGGTGCTGATCATGGGAGCCGACCAGGCCAGCGCGCTGCCGACCTGGCACGGCTGGCAGGATATACTCGGCATTGCTATTGTTTCTGTAGCGTATCGCGCACTATCGACGGGTAACACTGCCCGTTTTGATCCGAAATCCCTGTCCGGCCTTCCTGCTGGCGCGCGTTTCGAGGCGCTCGAACTGCCTCCCATGGACATCAGCGCCACCGAGATCCGGCGGCGCGCGGCGCTCGGCGTGGACATTTCCTCGCTGGTTCCGCCCACGGTTGCACGCTATATTGACCAACACCACCTCTACCGCACTGCCTGATGACCACTGAAGCCGCCGCAAAGAAAGACACCCAGAAACTCCAGCGAGCCATCATCGATGGCCTCGAAGACGTCAAGGCGCAGGACATCCAGGTATTCGACACCGAGCATCTCTCGCCACTGTTCGAGCGTGTGATCGTTGCCTCGGGCACCTCCAACCGCCAGACCAAGGCGCTGGCCGCCAGCGTGCGCGACGCGGTACGCGAGGCCGGCTTCGCCAAGCCGCGCGTGGAGGGTGAGGATAACGGCGAGTGGATCATCGTGGACTGCGGTTCGGCCGTCGCGCACATCATGCAGCCCGCCATCCGCCAGTACTACCACCTGGAAGAGATCTGGGGCGACAAGCCGGTGCGCGCCAAGCTCGGCGGCACCAAGCCCGCGGTAGCCACCGCCTCCAAGGCCGGCGCCGAAGAGAAGAAGGCCGCCGCCAAGGCCCCGACGCTGCGCCGTTCGAGCGCCGCCAAGACCGCGATCCGCGCGGCCGAGCAGGAAGCCAAGGCCGCGAAGGCCCCGGCCAAGAAGACGGCTGCGAAGAAGGCTCCCGCCAAGAAGGCCGCAACCACCACTGCGCGCGTGCCGGTCAAGGTCGTGGGCAAGCCCGCCGCCAAGAAGCCGGCGGCAAAGAAGACGACGGCCGCCAGGAAGGCGCCAGCCCGCCGCGCATGAAGCTGCTGGTGGTCGCCGTCGGGCAGCGCATGCCCGACTGGGCACAGACTGCCTGGGACGACTACGCCAAGCGCTTTCCGCCCGAGCTCAAGCTCGAACTGCGCGCGGTCAAGACCGAGCCGCGCGGTTCAAAGACGCTGGAAACCCTCTACGCCGCCGAGCGCGAGCGCATCGAAGGCGCCATTGCGCGCGGCATGCGCATCGTGGTGCTCGACGAACGCGGCACGGCGCTGACCACCAAGGCGCTCGCCGCGCGTCTGCAGACCTGGCAGGGCGAGGGCGACGACGTCGCCCTGGTCATCGGCGGGCCCGACGGGCTCGACCCGGCCTTCAAGGCCGCGGCCCACGAACGCATCCGGCTGTCCGACCTCACGCTGCCGCACGCGATGGCGCGCGTGCTGCTGGTCGAGCAGTTGTACCGTGCGTGGTCGGTCAACGCGGGCCATCCCTACCACCGCGAATGACGAACGCCGCCGGGCACGTCGCGTTGCTCGACGAACGGGGCCATGCGCTGGTGCCGGCGCTGCTGCCGGCCGAACTCCTGGACGCCGCCGCGCGGTCGCTCGACGACCGGCTGGGGCAGGTGGCGGGCAGCCGCAACCTGCTGGTTCATCCGCTTTGCGGCGACATCGCGGTTCGCCTGAAAGCGCGGCTGTGCGGCATGGGCCTGCTCGATGCCCGGTCGGTAGCCGTGCAATGCACGCTCTTCGACAAGACGCCCGACAGCAACTGGCTGGTCGCGCTGCACCAGGACACGTCGATCCCGGCCTCGGGCGCCGGCATGGCCGCCGTCATCAAGGAGGGCGAGCCCTACGTACAGCCTCCGATCGACGTCCTGCAATCGCTGCTCGCCGTGCGGGTGCATCTGGACGACTGCGGCGCCGACGCAGGACCGCTGCGCGTCGTGCCGGGCAGCCACCGCGCCGGTCGGCTCGATGGCGAGGAAGCGCTGGCGCTGCGAGCCGCCCATGGAGAAACCGTCTGCACCGCGGCGCAAGGCGATGTCTTGCTGATGCGCCCCTTGCTGCTGCATGCCTCGTCGCGCGCGAAATCGCCGGCGCGTCGCCGCGTCCTTCATTTTCTTTTCGGACCTCCGGGCCTGCCGCACGGGCTGGCCTGGAACCACATGGTGGCCGGCGATCAGCCGAGTCCACGGGAGACTTGAACCTTGCCCGATTTCATCTACCTCGCCTCGCAGAGCCCGCGCCGCGCCCAGTTGCTCGGCCAGCTCGGAGTGCGCCACGAACTGCTGCTGGCCGATGCCGACGAGGATGCCGAATCGCTGGAAGCAGTGCTGCCCAACGAAGCCCCGGCCACCTACGTGCAGCGCGTCACCGGGCTGAAGCTCGACGCCGCCGTGGCCCGGATGCGCAGGCGCGGCCTGCCCGACGCGCCGGTGCTTTGCGCCGACACCACGGTCGCGCTCGGCCGCACCATCCTCGGCAAGCCGGAGGACGAAAAGGACGCCTCTCGCATGCTGCGGATGCTCTCGGGCACCACCCACCGCGTGCTGACCGCCGTGGCGCTGCATCACGGCAGAAAGAGCCATGCCGCGCTCAGCGTGTCGCGCGTGCGCTTCGCCGACATCACGAAGTCGCAGATCGCCCGCTACGCCGAAAGCGGCGAGCCGCTGGGCAAGGCCGGCGCGTACGCCATCCAGGGCGCGGCGGCGGCGTTCGTCGAGCACATCAGCGGGTCCTATTCGGGCATCATGGGCCTCCCCATGTTCGAGACCGCACAACTCTTGCGGCAGGCGGGGATGCTCAAGTGAATACGCCATGACACTCAAGACCGCATTCTTTTTCAGGGCCGCCGCGGAACCGGCTTCGCCGGGCCGCTGGCGGCGCCCCCCTGCAGGGGGGTGGGCGAAGCGACACGCAGTGCGCGCAGCCTGGGGGGCGAACCTATGAGTCAAGACATATTGATCAATTGGTCTCCGCAGGAGACCCGCGTGGCGCTGATCGAGCACGGTGCGGTGCAGGAACTGCACGTCGAGCGCACGCTGGAGCGCGGGCTGGTCGGCAACATCTACCTGGGCAAGGTGTCGCGCGTGCTGCCGGGCATGCAGTCGGCCTTCATCGACATCGGCCTGGAGCGCACCGCCTTCCTGCATGTCGCCGACATCGTCGCGCCGTTCACGCCGGGTTCGCGCCCCAGCGCCCCGGCACCCGATCGCGACCACCGCAACGGCGGACCGATGGTGCCCATCGAGAAGCAGGTGTTCGAAGGCCAGTCGCTGCTGGTGCAGGTCATCAAGGATCCCATCGGCACCAAGGGCGCCCGGCTTTCCACGCAGATCAGCATCGCCGGGCGGCTGCTGGTGTTCCTGCCGCAGGACAACCACATCGGCGTGTCGCAGAAGATCCCGGCCGAGCAGCGCGAGTCGCTGCGCACCCGCATGCTGGCGCTCATCGAGGCGGCTGCGGCGGCCGACAGCGGCGGCGTGGTGCCGGCCAACACGGGCGGCTTCATCCTGCGCACCAACGGCGAAGACTCCAGCGACGCGGAGCTTGCCGAAGACATCGCTTACCTGCGCAAGACCTGGTCGCGCATCCGCGAAGCCTCGATGCGCATGCCGCCGATGTCGCTGCTGCACCAGGACCTGAGCCTGCTTCAGCGCGTGCTGCGCGACATGACGGGCGAGGAGACGCAGACCATCCGCATCGACTCGCGCGAGCAGTTCGAGCTGCTTTTGAAGTTCGGCCTCGAATACATGCCCAAGGCAGCGGGCAAGCTGCAGCACTACAAGGGCGAGCGCCCGATCTTCGACCTGTACTCGGTCGACGAGGAAATCGCCAAGGCGCTGGGCCGGCGGGTCGACCTGAAGTCGGGCGGCTATCTGGTGGTCGACCAGACCGAGGCCCTGACCACGGTGGACGTGAACACCGGTGGCTTCGTCGGCGCGCGCAACTTCGACGACACCATCTTCAAGACCAACCTTGAGGCTGCTCAGGCCATCGCGCGGCAACTGCGGCTGCGCAACCTGGGCGGGATCATCATCGTCGACTTCATCGACATGGGCCGCGACGACCACCGCGAGCAGGTGCTGGCGGAGTTCCGCAAGCAGCTCGCGCGCGACCGCGTGAAGACCACGGCGGGCGGCTTCTCGCAACTGGGGCTGGTGGAGATGACGCGCAAGCGCACGCGCGAATCGCTGGCGCACATGCTGTGCGAACCCTGCATCGCCTGCGGCGGGCAGGGCATCGTGAAGACCGCGCGCAGCGTGGCCTACGACGTGATGCGTGAAATCTTGCGCGAGGCGCGTCAGTTCACGCCGCGCGAGTTCCGCATCGTCTCGTCGCCGCAGGTGATCGAGCTCTTCCTCGACGAGGAAAGCCAGCACCTGGCGGGTTTGAGCGACTTCATCGGCAAGCCGATCTCGCTGCAGGCCGAGCCGGCGATCGGGCAGGGGCAGTACGACATCGTGCTGCTCTGACCGGGCAGGATCAGAGCGTCGGATCCTGCCCCGGCGGTGCGCTTCGCACGGCCAGCGTCTGCAGCCGCGCATACAGCCCGTCGAGCGCCATGAGCTGTTCGTGGCTGCCTTGCTCGGCGATGCGGCCTTGCTCCATCACGATGATCCGGTCGGCGTGCTGGATGGTCGAAAGGCGGTGCGCCACGATCAGCGTGGTGCGGTTCTGCATCAGGCGCTGCAGGGCGTCCTGCACCAAGCGCTCGGATTCGGTGTCGAGGGCAGACGTCGCCTCGTCGAGCAGCAGCACGGGCGCATTCTTGTAGAGGGCGCGTGCGATAGCCAGGCGCTGGCGCTGACCTCCGGAGAGCTGCGTGGCGTTATGGCCCAGCACGGTGTCGATGCCCTGGGGCAGGTTCTCGACGTGCGAGCTCAGGTTGGCCGCTGCTATGCATTGCTGCACGCGCTCGCGGTCGATCTCGGCGCCAAGCGCCACGTTGGCTGCCAGCGTGTCGTTGAGCATCACCACGTCCTGGCTCACCATCGCGAACTGGGCGCGCAGGCTCTTGAGCTGCCATTCGCTGGTGTCGTGGCCATCGAGCAGCACCTGGCCGCCGCTGGGCTGCACGAAGCGCGGCAGCAGATTGACCAGCGTGGTCTTGCCCGAACCGGAGGGGCCCACGAAGGCCACCACCTGGCCAGGCTCGATGGTGAGGCTCACGCCGTCGAGCGCGCGCTGCTCGTCGTCGCCGCGGTAGCTGACCCGCACGTCGCGCAGCTCGATGCGGCCCTGGGCATGTTCGAGGCTGAAGCTGCCTTGCGACTCTGGCGCCACTTCGTCGATGAGGATCAGCCCGCGCTCCAGCGCAGCGAGGCCGCGCGTGATCGGGCCGGCCACTTCGGCAAGGCGGCGGATCGGCGCGATCAGCATCAGCATCGCCGTGATGTAGGCCACGAAGCCGCCCACGGTGAATCCCTGCTTGCCGCTTTGCCACAGCGCGATCATCACCACCACCGAGAGCGCGAGCGAGGCCATCATCTGCGTGAGCGGCGTGGTGGCCGCCTGGGCGATGGTCGACTTCACGGCCAGCCGGTTCAGGCGCTGGCTGAGCTGCTCGAAGCGGCGGCCCTGTGCGCCTTCGGCGCCGTGCAGCCGCACCACGCGGTGGGCGAGCACGTTTTCCTCGACCACGTAGGCCAGCTCGTCGGTGGCCTGCTGGCCCTGCTGCGTCAGGCGGTAGAGCCGCTTGGAGAACACCTTCATGATCCATGAGATGCTGGGCACCAGGAAGGCGACGATGAGCGTGAGCTTCCAGTTCAGGTAGACCAGATAGCCCAGCAGCGCAATCAGCGTGAAACCGTCGCGCGTGAGCCCGAGCAGCGCCTGCACCAGCAGCATCGCACCGGTCTGCACTTCATAGACGACCGTGTTCGAAAGCGCGCTGGCCGACTGACGGGCGAAAAGCGCGAGCTCGGCGCCGAGCAGCCGCTCGAACAGCACCCGCCGCAGCTTCTGCATGCCCTCGTTGGCGATGCGCGAGAGCGCGTACTGCGAAATGAACTGGGCGATGCCGCGCACCGCGAACAGCAGCAGCACGGCGGCGGGCACGAACCACAGGGGCATCTGGCCGCGCGTGAAGCCGCGGTCGAGCAGCGGCTTGAGCAAGGCAGCCATCAGCGGTTCGGTGACGGCGGCGAGCAGTGCCCCGATCAGTCCGAGGGCCCACCATTGACGGGAGCCGCCAAACCAGGTCATGAGTCGCGCCAGGCGGCGCATCAGGGGAGGGCGCGCGTTCTCGGCGCCGGGGGATGCTTGCATGGCGGCGGATTTTACGGGGCGGGCCTTTGCAGGCCCGGTGCTGCCCCGTCTGTAGGACCGGATCGACGGATAAACGTTTTGTGACGGCAGGCCCCGGCCAGTGTGTAACATGTCGGCCGTTGAAGCCGGGGAGAACTTTTTCACCCCGAAACCTCTCCGAACCGCATGAACAAGCCGTTGCCAGCCCAAATTCCAACTCCTTCTTCATCGCTATTTGCACGCCGCACCGTCATCGCGGCTCTCGCTGCCACCCCCATGATTCCTGCTCTGGCCCAGTTCCGGGTCGAGGTTTCCGGTGTGGGGCTCACGCAGCTGCCGATCGCGCTCGTTCCATTCAAGGGGCAGGAATCCTCCCCGCAGAAGATCTCCGAGATCGTCCAGGCCGACCTGGAACGCAGCGGCCAGTTCCGCGGCGTCGATGCCTCGGGGCAGGCCCTCGACGAGGCATCGCGCCCCGATCTTTCGCTGTGGCGCCAGCGCACCGCCGATTCGCTCGTGGCGGGCAGCGTCACCCGTCTGGCCGACGGCCGCTTCGACGTGCGCTTCCGCCTGTGGGACGTGGTGAAGGGTCAGGACCTCGGCGGCCAGAGCTACACCGTTCCCCAGGGCGACCTGCGGCTGGCATCGCATCGCATCGCCGACTACGTTTATGAGAAGCTGACCGGCGAAAAGGGCATCTTCTCGACCCGCATCGCCTACGTCACCAAGGGCGGCAGCCGCTACTCGCTGTGGGTGGCCGACGCCGACGGCGAGAACGCGCAGGCCGCGCTTGCCAGTCCCGAGCCGATCATCTCGCCGTGCTGGTCGTCCAATGGCCAGCAGCTCGCGTACGTGTCCTTCGAGTCGCGCAAGCCCGTCGTGTACGTGCACAACGTGGCCACCGGCCAGCGCCGCCTGCTTGCCAACTTCAAGGGCTCCAACAGCGCCCCGGCCTGGGCACCCGACGGCAACTCGCTGGCCGTCACGCTCAGCCGCGACGGCGGTTCGCAGCTTTTCTCCATTCCCGCCAGCGGCGGCGAACCGCGCCGCCTGACGCAGAGCTCCAGCATCGACACCGAGCCGGTGTACTCGGCCGACGGCAGCACGATCTATTTCGTGAGCGACCGCGGCGGCGCTCCCCAGATCTACAAGATGAGCGCCGGCGGCGGCAGCCCCACGCGGGTGACCTTCAGCGGCACCTACAACATCTCTCCATCTGTCAGCGGCGATGGCCGGTGGTTGGCCTACATCTCGCGAGTGGGCGGCGCCTTCAAACTCCATGTGATGGAGTTGGCAACCAGCAACGTCAGCGCGATCACCGACACCTCCGCGGACGAAAGTCCGAGTTTTGCTCCGAACAGCAAGCTGATCGTCTACGCCACCCAGCTCCAGGGCCGCGAAGCCCTGATGACGACCACGCTCGATGGAAAAATAAAGGCACGACTGGCGGGACAGGCGGGAGACATCAGGGAACCGGACTGGGGTCCGTTCCAAAAGCAATGACCAAGGTTTATTTGAGGAGTTTGAAAAAATGTTGAAACGTACGCTCTATTCGCTGGCCATCGTGGCTCTCATCGCCGGTTGCTCGTCGGGCACCAAGCTCAACGAAACGCCGGTGACCGACCGCTCGGGCACGGCTGGCGGCCAGCAGGGCGCCAGCACCGTGGCACCTGTCACCATCGACCCGACCGCGGGCACCGCGCAAGGTCCGGTGGGCGTCGAGCGCATCGTCTATTTCGACTACGACAGCTACACGGTCAAGCCCGAGTTCCAGTCGCTGATTGACGGCCATGCCCGCTTCCTCAAGGCCAACCCGCAGCGCCGCATCTCGATCGAAGGCCACACCGACGAGCGCGGCGGCCGCGAGTACAACCTGGCCCTCGGCCAGAAGCGTTCCGAAGCCGTGCGTCGCGCACTGACCCTGCTGGGCGTGAACGACAACCAGATCGAAGCCGTGAGCTTCGGCAAGGAAAAGCCGGCTGTGACCGGCTCGGGTGAGGAAGTCTGGGCGCAGAACCGCCGCGCCGAAATCCGCTACACCCGGTGATGCCACGCGCCCTACTGCGAGGCGCGGCGCTGGCCGCCGCCTTGCTCTGCGTCTCGGCCGCCTCGCAGGCCGCGCTGTTCGAGGATGACGAGGCTCGCCGCGCCATCCTCGACCTGCGCCAGCGCGTCGAGGCCATGCGCCAGCAGACCGACCAGCGGCTCACCGACGAGAACGGCCAGCTGCGCCGCAGCCTGCTCGACCTGCAGAACCAGATCGAGCAGATGCGTGGCGACCTGGCCCGCATGACCGGCCAGAACGAGCAGCTCACGCGCACGCTGAGCGAAATGCAGTCGCGCCAGACCACCATCGACGACAAGCTCAAGCAGAGCGAGCCCTCGAAGGTGTCGGTGGACGGCCGCGAGTTCACCGCCGATCCGAAGGAGAAGGCCGACTTCGAGGCTGCCCTCGGCGTCTTCCGCTCAGGCCAGTTCGCGCAGGCGCAGACCGCGTTCGCCGAATTCGTCAAGCGCTACCCTCAGAGCGGCTACAACGCCTCGGCGCTGTTCTGGCTGGGCAACGCGCAGTACGCCACGCGCAACTACAACGAGGCCATCGCGAACTTCCGCTCCATGCTCTCGCTCGCGCCCGACCATGCCAAGGCTCCCGAGGCCGTGCTGTCGATCGCGAACTGCCAGATCGAGCTGAAGGACACGCGCGCCGCGCGCCGTACGCTGGAAGACCTGACCAAGGCCTATCCGCAATCCGAAGCCGCGCAGGCCGGCCGCGAGCGTCTCTCGCGCCTGCGCTGATGCGGGCGGAGCATTCCGCTTGAGCGCCATCATCGCTACCGCATCTCTCACTCCTCCCACAGCCGCCGCGGACGTCGTCACAGACTCCGCGGCGCCTGACTTTGCGCGCCGCTTCGGCGGGCTCGAGCGGCTCTACGGCGTGGCCGGCGCAGCGCGCATCCGCGATGCGCACGTGCTGGTCGTCGGCATCGGCGGCGTGGGCTCGTGGGCGGTCGAGGCCCTGGCGCGCAGCGGAGTGGGGTGCCTGACCATGATCGACCTCGACCACGTGTCGGAGTCGAACATCAACCGCCAGATCCATGCCCTCGACGCGACCGTCGGGCAGGCCAAGGTCGAGGCGATGCGCGAGCGCATCGCCCAGATCAACCCCGAGTGCAAGGTGCAGGCCATCGACGATTTCGTCGAGCCCGGCAACTGGCTTTCGCTGCTCGAGGCCGCGCAGGCTGTGAACGGGCCGGCAACGGCCGTCATCGACGCCTGCGACCAGGTGAAGGCCAAGGTGGCGATGGCGGCCTGGGCGCGTGCTTCGCGCGCCACCTTCGTCACCGTGGGCGCGGCGGGCGGCAAGCGGCAGGCGCACAAGGTAGACATCGAGGACCTTTCGCTGGTCACGCACGACCCGCTGCTGGCCCAGCTGCGCCAGCGCCTGCGCAAGGAGCATGGCGCCCCGCGCGAGGGCCGCAAGATCGGCGTCGCCTGCGTCTTCAGCCGCGAAAGCGTGGCCCCGCCGGACGCCTCGTGCGCCATCGAAAGCGGCGACGGCACGCTCAACTGCCACGGCTACGGCTCGGTGGTCAGCGTGACCGCGACTTTCGGCCAATGCGCGGCAGGTTGGGTTCTGGACAAAATCGCGTCCAACGTCGCGCTATAATCTTTGGCTTTGCCGGATATCACTTCGGCAAAGAACAGAAAAATGGTTCCGGGACGTTAGCTCAGTTGGTAGAGCAGCGGACTTTTAATCCGTTGGTCACTGGTTCGAATCCAGTACGTCCTACCAGACCTTCTTCGAAATCCTCGCCTGCCTTGTGCACGCGAGGATTTTTTCTTGGCCGCTCCAATACGCCTTGCCTGCGACATGTGTTCAAGGCCGCTGCTGAGGACACCCCAGCCTGAACTGCCTGTCCCGCGTGCGGTGCCGTTCGGCGCGCTGCCAATCCTGGGTGTACATGCCTTGCGGCTGCCTCCCAAGTGCGTCCAGCCACTTGATGCGCTCGGCAAGTCCGCTGCACTCATCGGCGAAACCTTGATCGACGTTCTGCGCCACCTGCCGTTCGTACTCCTGCTGTTGCGCCGCGATGACCGCGTTGTTCCGCCACGATGCCTCGCGCTCCTGCGGACTCATCCCATCGGCGATGTTCACGTCGCGCCGCAGGCGCACCGTCGTGGCGCGTGAGCCTTCGGGACACGGTCCGTCGGAGTACGCTGCCTTGCCGGAAGGCGTGAGGCACTTCGTGACCTCGAAGGTGTCCTGTGTCGTCGTTCTTTCCTGGGGAGGCGAAGGCGTCGCCGTAGGTGCAGGACGATTGCTCGCCGACGGCGGTGTGGCAGACGAGGGCATCGGGGTGGAACGCGGTCCGACAGGCTGGGTCAGCAGCCACTCGGCCAGCAGGTAGAACACGAACACCACCACAACGCCCACAACCAGCCACAGCCCCAGGCGACGTTCCGGCTGGGGCTGTCGCAAGCTGCGCTCCCAGGCGGCCATGGCCTCCCGGCGTTCGCGCATCGGATCGTGTTCGTCTTCGGTGCTCATGGGGCCGTAGTATCTGCGTTGAAGGCTCCCGCAGAGCGGTCGCCTGGCCCGGCAAGCACTCGGCTTTCACCTACGCAATCAGCTCTTCGCTCTCCACATCGAAGAAAACCACCTTCGACAGATCGACCGAAAACCGCGCCCGCGCCCCGGCCGTCAACGTCACATCCGGCGCCAGCCGCGCCGTGAAGTCATGCCCGTCGATGTCCAGCAGCACCAGCGTGTCGGCCCCGGTCGGCTCGACCACCTGCACGCGCGCTTCCAGATGGCACTGCGAGGGACCGGGCACCGCATCCGAAGCAACGAGGCTCACCGCCTCGGCCCGCAACCCGACGATGACATCCTGCCCAGCGCAGACCGCCTGCGGCACAGCCGCCAACACCTCCGCCGGCAGATTGATCGCCGTTTCCCCGGCACCACCATCCGCAGCCACCAGCCGCAGCTCCCCATGCCGCTCGCTTGCCATCCGCATGCGCAGCAGATTCATGCGCGGCGATCCCATGAAGCTGGCCACGAAGGTATTGGCCGGCCGGTTGTAGACCTGGTGCGGCGTGCCCAGCTGCTGCAGCACGCCGCCCTTCATCACCGCGATGCGCGTGGCCAGCGTCATGGCCTCGATCTGGTCGTGGGTGACATAAACGATGGTGGCGTTCAGGCGCTGATGCAGCTTCTTGATCTCGGTGCGCATGTCTAGCCTGAGCTGGGCGTCGAGGTTGGACAAGGGCTCGTCGAACAGGTAGAGCTGCGGCTCGCGCGCCAGCGCGCGCCCGATGGCCACGCGCTGGCGCTGGCCGCCGGAGAGCTGGCGCGGCTTGCGGTCCATCAGGTGGCCGATCTGCAGCAGCTCGCCCACCTTCTTCACGCGCTCAGCGCGGGTGGCCTTGTCGACCTTGCGCATCTCCAGCGGAAACTCGATGTTCTTCGCCACCGTCATGTTGGGGTAGAGCGCATACGACTGGAACACCATCGAGATGTTGCGTTCCGCCGGCGCGGCGTGCGTGATGTCGCTCCCGTTGAGCTGCAGCCGGCCTTCGCTGGGCTCTTCCAGCCCCGCGATGATGTTCATCAGCGTGCTTTTGCCGCAGCCCGAAGGGCCGACGAGCACGAGGAATTCGCCGTCTTCCAGCGCGATGGAGATGTCGTGCAGGATGTGCACGGGGCCGAAGCTCTTGCGGATGCCAATCAAGTCCAGAGAAGCCATTCACCTACCCAACTAACCTTTGACCGAGCCGGCCATGAGGCCGCGCACGAAATACTTGCCGGAGACCAGGTACACGATGAGCGTCGGCAGCGCCGCGATGAAGGCGCCCGCGAAGTGCACGTTGTATTCCTTGACCCCCGTGGAGCTGTTGACGAGGTTGTTCAGCGCCACGGTGATGGGGAAAGAGCTGTAGTCGCTGAACGAGGCCCCGAAGAGGAACTCGTTCCAGATGTTGGTGAACTGCCAGATCACCGTCACCACGATGATCGGCGTGCTGTTGGGCAGCAGGATGCGCCACAGCACGCCGAAGAAGCCCGCGCCATCCATGCGCGCCGAGCGCACCAGTTCCTGCGGAAAGGCCGCGTAGTAGTTGCGGAAGAAGAGGGTGGTGAAGCCGATGCCGTAGACCGTGTTGACGAACACCAGCCCCGTCACCGTGCCCGCGATGCCCAGCAGGCCCAGCGTCTTGGCCATCGGGATCAGCACGATCTGGAACGGGATGAACACCGAGAACAGCATCGCCGCGAACAGCAGGTGCGCGCCGCGCACCCTGAACTGCGTGAGGATGTAGCCGTTCACCGCGCCGATCAGCGTCGACAGCACCACGCCCGGCACAACCAGCAGGAACGAGTTGATGAAGTAGGGCTTCAGCCCGGTGGGCTGCACGCCGATCTGCGCTGTGCTCCAGGCGGCGCGCCAGGGCGCGAGGGTCCAGTCCACCGGCAGCGTCATCAGGTTGCCGTTGCGGATCTCCTGCAGCGGCTTCAGCGAGTTGACGACCATCACGTACACCGGCATCAGGAACACCAGCGCCATCGCAGCCAGGAGCGCGTAGAGCGCAATGCGCAGGCTCCGCTCAGCCATTGTTCTTCGCTCCCCGCATCTCGCGCAGCAGGTAGGGCACCACCACTGCGCTGATCGCCAGCAGCATCAGCACCGAGCTTGCCGCGCCCACGGCCATCTCGTTGCGCGCGAAGGTGTACTGGTACATGAAAACCGAAGGCAGCCAGGTCGAGCGCCCGGGCCCGCCGTTGGTCAGCGCGATCACCAGGTCGTAGGACTTGATCGCCATGTGCGCCAGGATCACGAAGGCCGAGACGAACACCGGCCCCAGCTGCGGAATGACGATGCGCGCGTAGATCTGCCAGGTGCGCGCGCCGTCGACGCGCGCGGCGCTGATCTGCTCGCTGTCCACGCCACGCAGCCCGGCCAGGAACATCGCCATCACGAAGCCGGAGGTCTGCCACACGGCGGCGATGACCACGCAGTAGATGGCCATGTCGCCGTCCTTGATCCAGCCGAAGGCGAAGCTGCTCCAGCCCAGGCTCTGCAGCGTGTGCTCCAGGCCCACGCCGGGGTCGAGCAGCCATTTCCAGGCCGTGCCGGTGACGATGAGCGAGAGCGCCATCGGGTAGAGGAAGATGGAGCGCAGCACGCCCTCGGCGCGGATCTTCTGGTCGATGAGTATCGCCAGCGCCAGCCCCAGCACCATCGCAATGACGATGTAGAGGCTGGCGAACACCGCGAGGTTGTGCAGCGACACCTCCCAGTTCTCCAGGCCGAGCAGGCGTTCGTAGTTCGCCGTGCCCGCCCACTCGGCGGTGGGCAGCATGGTCGACGTCGTGAACGACAGGTACACCGTGAACATGATGTAGCCGTACACGCAGACCAGCACGAGCAGGGCGCTGGGGCTCAGCAGGAGCCGGGGGAGCAGGTTGGATTTCAAGGGCGGCAGCAGGCGTCGGTGAGGTCTTCAGTTCTTCGCCGCCGACACCAGTGCCGCGACGGCCTTCCTGTCGTCCAGCTGGCCGTTGAAGTGCCGCGTGATCACGTCGTAGAACGCGTTCTTGATCGACGCGGGCACCGCGTGGCCGTGCGCCATCGAGCCCACCAGCGTGTTGCCCGCGCTGGCCTCGGCCACGTCCTTGATGGCCTTCTTGCCGCAGGCGTCGAAGGCGGTGTCCGGCACGTCGGTGCGTGCGGGCGCCGAGCCCTTCACCACGTTGAAGGCCGACTGGAAGCCCGGCTCCATGATCGCGGCGGCCAGCTTCTGCTGCGCGGCTTCCTTGTCGGCGTCCTTCATCTTGAACATCACGAACTGGTCGGTGTTGAAGGTGACCACGCCCTGCGTGCCCGGGAAGCGGAAGCAGGCGAAGTCCTTGCCCGGCACCTGCCTGGCGTTGACGAATTCGCCCTTGGCCCAGTCGCCCATCACCTGGAAGCCGGCCTTGCCGCCGATCACCATGCCGGAGGCCACGTTCCAGTCGCGTCCCGAGAAGTCCTTGTCGACCAGCTTGCGCAGCTGGCTCATGCGCTGGAACACCTTCTCGGTGATGGGCGAGCCGATGGTCTTGCCGTCGCGCTCGATGAAGACCTTGCGGTAGTAGTCGATGCCGCCCGTGGAGAGCGCCACGCTCTCGAACAGCGTCGCGTCCTGCCACGGCTGGCCGCCATGGGCGATGGCGACGAAGCCGGCCTTCTGCACCTTCTCGGCGGCGGCGATGAACTCGTCCCATGTCCTGGGCTCGGCCGTCACGCCGGCCTTGGCCAGCACCGCCTGGTTGGCCCACACCCAGTTGGTCGAATGGATGTTGACCGGCGCGGCGATCCACTTGCCGTTGTACTTCGAGAACTTCTGCAGCGCGGGCGGCACCACCTTGTCCCAGCCGCCTTTCTGGGCGAGCGCGTTGAGGTCGGCCACCACGCCCTGCTTGCCCCAGTCGAGGATGTCGAAGCCCAGCATCTGCGAGGCCGTGGGCGGGTTGCCCGCGGTCACACGTGCCCGCAGCGCGGTCATCGCGGCCTCGCCGCTGCCGCCGGCCACGGGCATGTCGTTCCACTTGACGCCCTGTTTCTCGAGGTTGCCCTTGAGCACGTTGAGCGCGCCGGCCTCGCCGCCGGAGGTCCACCAGTGCAGGACTTCCACACTCTGCTGTTGCTGGGCCATGGCGGCACCGCTGCCCATGGCGAGGCTGAGGGCGGCTGCGGTGAATCGGGATGAGGTTTTCATGTGCTTGTCTCTTCTCATTGCAGTGTCGGATGCCGGAGCCGGCGGCAGTTTAGGCAGCCCCTCCGGGGCCGCGCGCTGTGATTTCCCTGACGAAACACAGCGTTGCGAGCGCAACAAGAGCGCCGCCAGGAGCGTGTGCGGGATCGCCATTGCCTGGTTCACTCCCACCAGGCTTCCATCTGGATGCCGAACACGGTGGCGCTGCGCCGTCCGTTGGCGCCGAAGGTGCCTGCGTTGGCGTCGGCCGCGGCCTTGTTCCAGCTGGCGCGCGTGGCGTAGATGCGGAATTCCGGCCGGGTCCAGAAGTCGGTGTTCGGCGAGAAGGCCACGGCGATCGTGCCCTTGTTCAGCGTCTGCCTGGGCTGGCCGTCGATGCTGCGGCGCGTCGTGCCCAACTCGGCCAGCAGCTTCGTGTACTTGGCGATGCCGTAGGACACGCGCCCGCCCAGCGTGAAGTCGCGCGTCTCGGGGCCGTCGTCGGGGCGCGTGGTCTGGTAGCCGATCAGCGTCTGGCCGCCGAAGCGCCCGATCTGGAAGTCCATCGAGTCCAGGATGCGCCGCTGCTTCGCGCCCGTCTGCGGCGTGATCACCGTGCGCTCCACCAGCGGCGCGAAGAAGAAGCTGTCCGACTGGCCGATGCCCGCCGGCAGCAGGAAGCCGGTGGTCGTCGTGCTGTTGTCCAGGTTGTAGAACTTGCCGCTGAGCGACGAATGCCCGTTGGAGGCCTGCGCGATGAAGATGTTGTTCAGCCCCGGCGTCAGGAAGTTCTTCTGCACGTGCATCAGGCCCAGCGCGCCGCCGTCCTTGCCCTTGGCGAAGTTGCCCGAGATCAGCCCGCCCGTGACGGTGAGCTTGCCGTCCGGGTTGGTCGGGATGTCGCGCCACTGCACGTTGATGCGCTTGGCGTTGTTGGGGTTGCCGCTCCTGTTGTCGACCGAGTCGGCCGTGTGCACCGCCACGTTCAGCCGACCGAGGCCGCCCAGCGGAATGTCGTCGATGCCGGCGCCGTAGTTGTCGCCGTCCTCCACCACCCACTTGTCGACGATGTGCACGTCCTGCACGCGGTGGTAGCGCTGGCCCGCCCACAGCGTGGCGCTGTTGCCGAAGATGCCGCTGAGCGAGAAGTACGCCTGCGCGGTGCCGCTCTTGCCGTTGTAGATCGTGGGCATGTAGAACACGCCCCACTTGATGCCGTCGCCCAGGTCGAAGCGCTTGCCGATGCCGAACTCCAGGTAGTTGTCGCCCTCGTTGCCCAGGCGGTACTTCTGCAGGTCGCCGCCCAGCGAGTAGCCGCCCTTGGGCTTGCCGTTGCCGGCGCTGTAGAAGCCGCCGCGGCCGTAGCCCCAGAACTCCAGGCCGGTGGCCTCATTGACCTTCTTGACGAAGTCTTTGGTGGGGTCGGACTTAACCGCCGCCTCGGGCGGTGCGTCCGTCGGTGTCTCCGCAGTCTGGGCATGCGCCAGGCCGTGCAGGCCGGCGAGCAGCACGACGGCCGCGGCGGTGATTCGGTTCAGCTTGGGTCTCACGGGAGTCTCCTTGGTCAGGGTTGTTGTGAAGGCGTGAAAGAAGCGGGAAAGAAAAAAGAAAAAAAGGCCGTCCGGCCGCTTTGGGCAAAAGCGGTCCCGCACCGGTCGGAACCGGCGTGTCGCGTTCAGACGCGTTCGAACGGAAAGGGGGAGAGAGGGAGCGAGGGAGGCGCTATCGCTTCATCGGGCGACAGGCAGGGCGGGCGCACAGCACAGGGCGTTCGCGAAAGAAGTGACGCACGGCGATGCGGCAATGAGGCCTGCGTTCAGGCATTTGCCGGTCGTGCATGCAGGTCGCTGCCATGTGCTGTGTCTCCTCTTGTTGTGCTGCGTTTGCCGTGTCGCTCTTTGTCGGAAGGCCGGCTTCCCGAGGGGGCCCGACGTGTGACGGCACGCAGTGTAGGAGCGGGGTTTCGCGCGGCGATCTTGTGATTTCCCGGACGAAACACAGCGTTGGCAGCGCAAAAAGCGCCGGGGTGAAGAGCCTGCTGTGGCGGAAGAAAAGCGCTTCAGCCGCTCGTGCTCGCGCGCACGATCAGCTCGACGGGCAGCGTGTTGAGCCGGGGCATCGAGGAGCCCTGCAGCACCAGCTCGACACCGAAGCGGCCGAGTTCCTGGCGGTCCACGCGCAGCGTGGTGATGGGCGGATCGGACTGCGCCGCGGCGAGTGTGTCGTCGAAGCCGACGATGGCGATATCGCCCGGCACCGAGAGGCCCGCCTGCCTGCAGGTGCGCAGCGCGGCAAGCGCCGCTGCGTCGTTGTACGCGAACACCGCGTCGGGCGGCCTGCGCAGCCGAAGCAGCTGCTGCATCGCGGCGGACGCGCCCAGGTCGTGCAGCTGCCCGGTCGGCGCCACCACTTCCAGTTCGGGGTCGGCGAGGATGCCGGCCTCGAAGAGCGCGCGGCGGTAGCCCTGCGCGCGCTCGAGGATGCTCACATGCGCCAGCGAGCCCGCGATGTACGCGACGCGCTTGCGGCCGATGTCCAGCAGGTGGCGCGTGGCCATGTAGCCGCCCACCGCGTTGTCGGGGTTCACCGAGGGCAGGTCGCCCTGCGAGAAGTCGATGAGCGCGATCGGCAGCTCCAGCCCCGCGACCATCTGCAGCACCTCGCTCTCGAAGTAGCCGGCCGCGAGGATCATGTCGGGCTCGTGCATGCGCAGCTGCTCGCGTATCGGATCGGTGGGCCCGCAGGTCAGCAGCGTGGGCACGATGCCGAACCTGCGGCACGCCTCCTCGACGCCATGCAGCACGTCGGAGAAGAAGGGGTTGGTCGAGAAGTGGCTGTGCTGCCTGTGCACCATGAAGGCCAGCTGCCTGGCCTTGGCGCCACGCAGGCGCGCCGCGTTGTAGCCGATGTCGCGTGCCACCTGGCGGATCATGCGGCGCGTCTCGTCGGAGAGGCCGCGCTGGTTCTTCAATGCGCGCGATACGGTGCTGATGGAGACGCCGGAGGCCTCGGCCACATCGCGGATGGTTACGGGCATGGATCTCCTTGGGATGGGCTGTCGCGGTGAGAAAGGGCGCCATTTTGGGGTTGGCGGCGCGGCCTTGTCGAGGCACTGCTGCACGCGCGAAGCCTTTGCCTGGAAGGGGAAGCGCGCTGATTTGTTTCCCTGCCAACGCCATGTTTCGTTCGGGAAATCACAAGACCGCCGCGGCCGCGGCCGTACCTACACTGCGGCCGTCCGGCGCTCCGACCGTGAGCGATGTACAGACAACCAGGGAGACAGACAACATGGAAAAGAAGCTCGCATGCGGCAGGACCCTGGCCGCGAGCGTGATCGGTGCGTCGCTGCTTTGGGGCTGCGGCGGCGGTGGTTCGGGTGGCTACTCGATGCCCCTGCCGACGGCGGCAGGCGGGACGGCCACGGCTCCTCCGGCCGCGAACGGTTCCGACCCCGGCACCGTCGCCTCGGGCACGAGCCCTGGCCCCGATGCGGGTGCGTCGACGCCGACCGTGCCGGTGCAGGAAAAACGCATCGACATCCCGCTCACGCAGTACGTCAACCTGTTCGTCGGGACGAAGATCTCCGACACCGGCAGCGGCCACTCCGGCAACGTCAACCCCGGCGCGCAGGCGCCCTTCGGCATGGTGAGCTTCGGGCCCGACACGCGCGGCAGCGGCTCGCCCTGGGGCTACGGCTCCGGCGGCTACTACGACGGCGACAACGCCATCCGCTACTTCAGCATGACCCATCTCAACGGCCCGGGCTGCAGGGGGCAGGGCGCGGTGGCCATCCTGCCGAACAACGCCGGCGGCGGCATTCCCTCGGGCGGCCTTGTCTACACGAAGGCCAACCAGTCGGCCAGCCCCGGCTACTACAGGGTGAAGTTCAACAACGGCATCACCAGCGAGCTGACGGCGACCACGCGCACCGGCATGGCAAGGTTCAGCTACGCGGACAAGGACAAGGCCTTTCTCGTCATCGACTCCGCGCGCAACAACCCCAACCAGAGCGGCGTGCCCTACAGCGGCCTGACCGACATCGCGCTGGGCGCCGATCTCAGGTCGGTGTCGGGCACGGCGGTCGCCAACGAATTCTGCGGCGGCACCTGGAAGCAGCCCGTCTACTACTACGCGAGCTTCGACAAGCCGCTGAAAGCCGGCTCGGCCATCTCGGGCAAGGCCGCGCAGCTGCAGTTCGACCTGAAGGACAACGACCTCTCGGTGCAGCTCAGGGTCGGCATCTCCTCGGTGAGCGTAGCCAACGCGAAGGCCAACCTCGAGGCCGAGAACCTCGACGCCTCCTTCGACACCGTCAAGGCCACGGCCGACAGCAACTGGAACAGCCGGCTCAACGTCGTGCAGCTCGACCTCGCCAGGGCCGGCGAGCTCGACAAGCTCGATGCCGGCAAGAAGGACGACGCGACCACCCAGCTCGCGAAGTTCTACACCGCGCTCTACCGCGTCTACAGCGGGCCGACCGTCTACAGCGACGTCAACGGCGACTACCGCAGCATGAAGCAGGCCGACCTCTCGCAGTCCAACAACGTGCTGCCGGCGAGGGCCACCGAGAACGTCGCGAACTACAAGTTCAAGCTTGACGGCAAGGACGCCGGCTACAAGACGCACTACAGCGGCTTCTCGATGTGGGACACCTACCGCAGCCAGGCCCAGTTGCTCGCCATGATCGCGCCCGACGAGGCCAGCGACATGATGCAGTCGCTGGTGGCCGACGCGCAGCAGTGCGGCGCCTTCCCGCACTGGGTGGACGGCAGCGAAGACACCACGCCGATGAACGGCGACCATGCGCCCACGGTCGTCGCGGGTTCCTACATGTTCGGCGCGCGCAAGTTCGACCTCGACACGGCGCGCAAGTACATGCTGCAGGCCGTCACCAACCCCAGGGGCCAGTGCAACGACAAGTTCTCCATCGGCAAGCCCGGCGACAGCCTGGCCGACTACATGAGCCTTGGCTGGATTCCCTCCGACAGGGGCTACGACAACCCCTCGTCGACAACGCTGGAGGCCATCACCACCGACCGCTCCGTCGGTGCCTTCCTCGATGCGCTGCCCGCCACCCGTGCCACCGACAAGAGCGTGATCGACACGGTGTTCAGGCGCGCGGGCAACTGGCAGAACATCTTCGACGACACGAGCAAGACGCTGAAGTCGAAGACCGCGGCGGGCGACTGGGCCGGCGGCGTGTTCCATGAATCGACCGAAGCCAACTACCTCTGGACCTTCGCCTACGACTGGACCCGTCTCGCGCAGAAGCTCGGGGGCCAGAAGGGCACGCTCGACCGGCTCGCCAGCCTGTTCTCGCTCGATACCGCCGATGCCTTCAACGGCACCGAGCCCAGCGGGCAGGACCTGAACGGCGGGGAGAGTTCCGACAACTACTACATCGGCAACGAACCCGCCTTCCAGACGCCGTGGGCCTACAACTGGATCGGCTCCGCCAAATACGCGCAGTACGTCATCCCGGTCATCCTTCGCAAGAACTTCAGCCTCGGCTCGGGCGGACTGCCTGGCAACGACGACATGGGCGCGACCTCGGGCTGGTTCGTGTGGGCTTCGATGGGGCTGTATCCGGTGATTCCTTCTGCCCCCGGACTGGCCGTGTCCACGCCGCAGTTCTCGGGCATGACCCTCTGGCTGGGCAACGGGAAGAAGCTGCGCATCGAGGCCGACCGGCAGGCGCTCATCGACAACGTGCGCTACATCGGCGAGATGAAGCTCAACGGCACGACCTACGCGGGCTCGTGGCTGCCGCTCGACAGGATCAAGGACGGCGGAACGCTCTCCTTCAAGCTGTCGACGACGCCCACCGACTGGGCTTCCGATCCGTCGCTGACGCCGCCCTCGGGACCAGCCGCGGACTACACCAAGGCAACCGCCGCGGGTGCGATGTGAGCGCCCCGGCATGGTTCGCGGGCAGGGCTGCCCGGGCTGCCGCATGGGTTGTCGCGGCAGCACTTTGGGGGTGCGGCGGCGGCTCCGGCGGGGGCTTCCCGGTGCCGTCGCCGCAGGGTGGAGCACCCGGCGATCAGCAGCAGGTCGCCGGAAGCAATGGAGGCGAGGGCAACGGCAGCACAGGCGCGGGCAACACCATCGTTACCACCGTCACCACGGGCGGCACGAGCGGGAGCGCCCCGGCCCGCGAGAAGCAGGACCTCGCGAACTATGTCAACACGCTGCGCGGCTCCCACTCCAACGCCTACATCTACGACGGCTATTCGCGCGGCAACACCTTCCCGGCCACCGCCGTGCCCTTCGGCTTCACGATGTGGTCGCCGGTCAACCGCATCGACCCCGATGACGAGAGCTCGGGCTGGAGCAACACCAAGCCCTATGACGGCTACATGGGCAACGATTTCTTCTACACCTTCTTCGAGGACGAGAACGACACCAAGCCGCTGGACCGCATCTTCGCCTTCGCGGCGGTCCACGAGGCCAGCCCGTGGATGGGCAACCGCCAGTCGCTTCAGTTCATGCCGGTCACGCAGACCGACAGCGCTGGCAACCCGGTGCTCGACAAGGCCTCGCGCGGCGAGAAGTTCAGCCACGGGAACGAAGTGGCGCATGCGCACTACTACAGCGTGACCTTCGACAACGGCACCCGCACCGAGATCACCCCCACCGACCACGCGGCGTACTTCCGCTTCACCGCCGCCGCGAACCAGCCTTCGCTGGCGGTGGTGTTCGACGTGTTCAAGGGCGTGCCGGGTTCGCTGAACGTCGACGCAGCCAACGGCACGGTCTCGGGCTACACCGACCAGGGATCGCCGCGCATGTACTTCCACGCGGTGGCCGACGCACCGGTGAAGGCCTCGGGCGCGGCCTCGTTCCCGACATGGCTGAGCTTCGACACCGCCTCCGCGGGCAGGCAGGCGGTGGGCCTGAAGGTCGGTACCTCCTTCATCAGCGTGGAGCAGGCCAAGGCCAACCTCGTGCAGGAGATCGGCGCCAGGTCCTTCGACGACGTGCTGGGCGCGGCCAAGGAGGCCTGGAACGACAGGCTCAACACCATCCAGGTCGAGGGCGCGACGGAGGACCAGAAGACCATCCTGTACTCCAACATGTACCGGGCCTTCCTGTACCCCAACTCGGCCTGGGAGAACGTGAACGGCGCGCCGTCGTACCTGAACCCCTACGTGAGCCCGATGACGGTGCGGCCCGGCAAGCTGTGGGTCAACAACGGCTTCTGGGACACCTACCGCACCACCTGGCCGCTGTACACGCTGCTCTTTCCGCAGCAGACCGGCGAGATGCTCGACGGCTTCGTCAACGGCTACAAGGACGGTGGCTGGACCACGCGCTGGGCCAGCCCGGGCTATGCCGACATGATGGTGGGCACCAATTCCGACATCATCCTTGCCGACGCCTACCTGAAGGGCGTGCGCAACTTCGACGTCAACGCCGCCTACGACTCGATGCTGAAGAACGCGTCCGTCTACAGCCCCAACAGCGACCGCGGCCGCAAGGGAATGGAGAAGACGCCGTTCTACGGCTACTCGACGGTCTACGACGAGTCGGTGTCGTGGTCGCTCGAGGGTTACCTTAACGACTTCGGCGTGAGCCAGATGGCGAAGGCGCTGGGCAAGACCGACGACGCAGCCTACTTCGCCAACAGCGCGACCGGCTACGCCAACATCTTCGACGGCGCCTCCACCGGCACCTGGGCCGGCGGCTGGTTCCGCCAGAAGAGCACGGGCGGCGCCTTCGGCGGCGGCGCGCCGAACCCGATGGCCTGGTACTACGGCTACACCGAGGGCAACGCCTGGACCTACGCCTTCGCCACGCCGCAGGACGGCCGGGGCCTGGCCAACCTCTACGGCGGCCGCGCCGCGCTCAAGACGAAGCTGGATGCCTTCTTCACGACCAGGCCGGGCCTCGGCTACGACGGCACCGATCCGAACGGCTCGCACACCGGCATCAAGCCCGAGATCAAGTCGGCCTACGACGTGGACGCGTTGGCAGGCGTCGGGCAGTACCAGCACTCCAACCAGCCGGTGCACCACACGATCTACATGTACAGCCACGCCGGAAGCCCGGCCTCCGGCCAGAAGTACCTGCGCGACGTGATGGACAAGCTCTACTTCTCGGGTTTGGACAAGAACGGCGTGCCGAACGGCGACGGCTACATGGGCGACGAGGACAACGGAGAGATGTCTGCCTGGTACGTGCTCAGCGCCATGGGCTTCTATCCGGCCTCCACGGGACGGCCCGAGTACACGATAGGCGCACCGTACTTCCCGAAGATGACCGTGCTGGTGCCCAACGCGAAGGGCGAGCCGCGCGCCATCACCATCAGCGCGCCCGGCGTGAGCAGTACCAATCGCTACGTGCAGGGCCTGAAGCTCAACGGCGCGAGCATCACGCGCACCTACCTGACGCACGCCGAACTGGTGGAGGGCGCGACGCTGGAGTTCCAGATGGGGCCGAACCCGTCGTCATGGGGCACTGGCGACGACGATGCGCCTTCGTCCGTCACCAAGGACGCTGCCAGGCCTTCGCCCTTGCAGTCGCTGCTGCCAACCTCTGCCTTCGCCACCACCGCGAGCAATACGACCGGGCTGAAGAACCTGAACGACCGGACCTCGCTCACGGAATGGAGCAGTGGTGCCGGCGCGGCGTGGATCCAGGGCAGCACGACCGGCACGGCGCGCAAGGTGGCGATCTACACGCTCACCTCCAGCAGCAAGACTGGGCAGGACCCGGCCGGCTGGACACTGAAGGGCTCGAACGACGGCATCGACTGGACCACGCTCGACACGCGCCAGGGTGAAGTGTTCGCCTGGCGCCGCCAGGTACGGCCCTTCGTCGTGAAGACGCCGGGCGCCTATTCGACCTACCGGCTGGAGATCGGGGGAGGAGTGGGCGGGGGCGGGGCGGTCAGCCTCTCGGAATTCGAGCTGCTGGCCGCGCCGCTGAACTGAACTGAAGACCCGAGCCAGCCGCTCAGGCCTCGGGTGCCACGCTGCCCGGCAGCGCGGCCGGCGGCGTTGCACCGCTGGCAGGTTCCTCGCCCGGGCCTTCTTCCTTCTGGTGCCGCGCGGCGATGAAGAGGTACATCGCCGGCACCACGAAGAGCGTGAACAGCGTGCCGATGGAAAGTCCGCTGAAGATCACGATGCCCATCGCCTTGCGGCCCGCGGCGCCGGCGCCCGAGGCGATCACCAGCGGCAGAACGCCGAAGACCATGGCGGCGGTCGTCATCAGGATGGGGCGCAGTCGGGTGCCGGCGGCTTCCACGATGGCGTCGAGCTTGCTCAGGCCCTGCTTCTGCAGGCGGTTGGCCACCTCGACGATCAGGATGCCGTGCTTGCTGATGAGGCCCATCAGCGTCACCAGGCCCACCTGCGTGTAGATGTTCATCGAGGCGAAGCCCCAGAAGATGAAGATCATCGCGCCGAAGAGCGCCAGCGGCACCGACACCAGGATCACCACCGGGTCGCGGAAGCTCTCGAACTGCGCCGCCAGCGCCAGGAACACGATGATCAGCGCGAACACGAAGGTGATGGCGAAGTTGCCCGACTCCTGCACGAACTGTCGCGACTGGCCCGAGTAGTCCACCGTGTAGCCGCTGGGTGCCATCTGCTGCACCAGGCCGCGCAGGTACTCCAGCGTCTCGCCCTGCGTGCCGCTGGGCACGCCCTGGATGGTCACGGAATTGAGCTGCTGGAAGTGGTTCACCGTCTCCGGCTGCACGCTGTACTTCAGGCTCGCCACCGTGCTGGCCGGCACCACGCCGTTGGGCGTCTTGATATAGAAGTTCAGCACGTCCGACGGGTTCAGCCGGTCGACCTGCTGCACCTGCGGGATCACCTTGTACGAGCGGCCCGAGATGGAGAAGTAGTTGACGTAGGCGCCGCCCAGCGCCGCGCCCATCGCGTTGCCCACGTCCTGCTGCGTGATGCCCAGCGTGGCGATCTTGTCGCGGTCGACCACCACGGAGGCCTGCGGCAGGTCGATCTTCAGGTCGGCGTCGATGTAGTAGAACTTTCCGTCGGCGCGCGCCTTGTCCATGATCTGCTGGGCGAGGGCATTCAGGTTCTCGAAGGGCTCGGTGGTCTTGATGACGAACTGCACCGGCAGGCCCGAGGCGCCCGGCAGCGCCGGGAACTGGAAGGCCACCACCTTCGCGCCGGCGATGCCGTTCCAGCGCTTCTGCAGGTCGGTCTGGATGTCGTGCGCGCTGCGCGTGCGCTCGTCCCAGGGCTTGAGCAGCACGCCCGCAATGCCCGCGTTGGTACTAGGCACGCCGGTCAGCTGGAAGAGCTGCGCGTATTCGGGCGTGTCGTGCGCGATCTTGAAGATCTGGTCCGCATAGGTCTGCATCTGGTTGATGGTGGCCGTGGGCGCGCCCACCACCTGCGACAGCACGATGCCCTGGTCTTCCTCGGGCGCGAGCTCCGACTTCGACATCTTGAACATCACGAACAGCAGCGCCACCAGGATCGCGCCCATGACGATCATCACCGGCCAGGTCTTGAGCACGCCGCGCAATATCAGCTGGTAGCGGTGGTGCACGCGCTCGAAGACGTGCTCGATCTTCATCGCGAACTTGCCGCTGTCCTGCTCGGGCTTGAAGAAGCGCGAGCACATCATCGGCGACAGCGTGAGCGCCACGATGCCCGACACCACCACCGAGCCGGCCAGCGTGAAGGCGAACTCGGTGAAGAGCGAGCCGGTCAGTCCACCCTGGAAGCCGATGGGCACGTACACCGCCACCAACACCACCGTCATGGCAAGGATGGGCCCGCCCAGTTCGCGCGCCGCGAGCAGCGAGGCCTGCATGGGCGACTTGCCCTCTCGCATGTGCCGGTCGACGTTCTCCACCACGATGATCGCGTCGTCCACCACCAGGCCGATGGCCAGCACCAGCGCCAGCAGCGTGAGCAGGTTGATCGAGTAGCCCAGCGCCAGCATGATGAAGAAGGTGCCGATCAGCGACAGCGGCATCGCGATCACCGGCACCACCACCGCGCGCAGGCTGCCCAGGAACAGGTAGATCACCACCGTCACGATGACCAGCGCCTCCACCAGCGTCTTGATCACTTCGCTGATGGAGGTGTTGATGAAGTCGGTCGAGTCGTAGACGATCTTGCCCGTCAGGCCCGTGGGCAGCTGGGACTGGATGTCCGGGAACACCGTGCGCACCTGCTTGGCCACGTCGAGGATGTTGGCCTCGGGCGCGACCTTGATGCCGATGAACACCGAGCGCACGCCGTTGAAGGCCACGTTGAAGTCGTAGTTCTCCGAGCCCAGGGTCACGTTGGCCACGTCCTGCAGGCGCACGATGGCGCCGTTGGAGCTCTTCACCGACAGTTGCTTGAACTCGTCCACGCTGTGCAGCGAGGTGCCGGCCGTGAGAGGCACGCTCACCATCTGGCCCTTGCTCTGGCCGACGGCCGCGAGGTAGTTGTTGGCGGCCAGCGCCGCGCTCACGTCGGTGGCGGTCACGCCGTAGGCGGCCATCTTCTGCGCGTCGAGCCAGGCCCGCAGCGCGAAGGTGCGCGCGCCGAGGATCTCGGCGGTCTGCACGCCCGGAATGGCATTGAGCTTGGGCTGCACCACGCGCACCAGGAAATCGGTGACGTTGTTGTTGGGCAGGGTGTCGCTGTAGAAGCCGATGTACATCGCGTCGGTGGTCTGGCCCGTGGCCACCGTCAGCACCGGCTGCTGCGCCTGCGGCGGCAGCTGGTTGCGCACCGAATTGACCTGCGTGTTGATCTCGGTCAGCGCGCGGTTGGAGTCGTAGTTCAGCCGCAGCGTGGCGGTGATGGTCGA
Source organism: Variovorax sp. 350MFTsu5.1 (assembly GCF_048302515.1). Taxonomy (NCBI): domain Bacteria; kingdom Pseudomonadati; phylum Pseudomonadota; class Betaproteobacteria; order Burkholderiales; family Comamonadaceae; genus Variovorax; species Variovorax sp. 350MFTsu5.1. The sequence continues at coordinate 3,229,372 of NZ_CP157620.1, forward strand.
CACGCCCAGGCTGCTGGACGACGACAGGTAGTCGATGCCCTGCGCCTGCGACACGGCGGCCTCCAGCGGCTGCGTGATGAAGCCCGCGACCGTGGCCGCGTCCGCGCCGTAGTAGGCGGTGGTGATGGTGACCACGCCGTTCTCGGTCTTCGGGTACTGGTTGACCGGCAGCCCGGCCAGCGCGCGCAGCCCGAGCACCACGATCAGCATGCTCACCACCATCGCCAGCACCGGCCGGCGGATGAAGATGTCCGTGAAGTTCATGCGGGCGACCTCACTTTTCCTGCGGCGTCGGCGCCGGGTTGTTGGCGGGCTGGACGCTGTTGTCCACCACCACCGGCGTGCCGTTCTTCAGCTTGTTCTGGCCGCTGCTCACCACCACCTGGCCGGCCGTGAGGCCCTTGACGATGGCGATCTGGTCGCCGCGCGTCGGACCGGTCTCGATGAAAACCTGCTGCGCGACGAGTTGCTTCGCGCCCGGCGGATTGGCGGGCTGGGCGGGAGCACCCGCGGCGCCAGCGGATCCTGCCTTGGGCGGCTCGGCCTCCTTCACCACGTACACGGTCGAGCCGTACGGGTTGTAGGTCACGGCGGTGGACGGCAGCGTGAGCTGCTCCTGCACGCCGCCCACGTCGATCTTCACGTTGGCGAACATGCCGGGCAGCAGTTGCTGCTTCGGGTTGGAGACGGTGGCCTCCACCTGCACGTTGCGCGTGGCGGCGTCCACCTTCGGGCTGATCGCGTTGATCTTGCCGCTGAAGGCCTGGCCCGGAAAGGTGTCCACCGTCAGGTTCACCACCTGGCCCACCGCCAGCCCCGCGAGTTGCTGCTGGGGCAGGGCGAAGTCGACGTAGATCGGGTCCAGCGTCTGCAGCGTGACGAGCTTGTCGCCCGCGTTCACGTACTGGCCGGGGTTCAGCGTGGTGATGCCCAGGCGGCCCGAGAAGGGCGCGCGGATCGACTTCTTCGCCACCACCGCGGCCTGCTGCTCGACCTGCGCGCGCTTGGCCTTCAGGTCGTTGGTGTCGGCGTCGATCTGCGCCTGGCTCACCGCCTGCACCGCGAGCTGCGCCTGGTCGCGCTTGAGCACGGTGGCGGCCTGCGCTGCGGCGGCCTCGGCCGAGTGCAGCAGGGCGATGTCGGAATCGGCGTTGAGCTCGATCAGCAGGGTGCCGGCCTTCACGTCCTGGCCCGACTTGAAATGCACCGTGCGCACCAGCCCGGCCACTTCGGTGCTCAGGTCGGCGCCTCGCACCGGGTTCAGCGTGCCGACCGCGGTGAACTGCGACTGCCACTGCAGCTTCTGCACTTCGGCCGTCGACACCGTCTGCGGCGCCGGCTTGGGCACGGCCGCAATCAGCGCGCGGATCTGCATGAACTTGCCGAACGCGAGCACGGCGACCAGCAGCAGTACGCAGCCGATCATGATGATCATTCTTCGGGTCATAAATTGGCTTTTCTTGGAGTTTTTGGAGTGTTCGGGGCCGCTCAGTTCTGCGGCGCTGCTGCCTGGGAAGCCTGTTGAGCCGATTGCGCCGATTGCGCCGGCTGTCCGGGCGCGATGGCCGCATTGGCGAGCGCACCGCGGTTCCACCAGCCGCCCCCCAGCGCCTGGAAGAGGGCGGCCGTGTCGGCATAGCGCGCGGCCTGCGCCTGCACCAGCGCGGTGTGCGTCTGCAGCCAGGCCTGCTGCGCGGTCAGCAGCGTCACGTAGCTCACCGCGCCGGCGCGAAACTGCGCGGTCGACAGGTCGAGCGATTGCCTGGCGAGCGATTCGGCCGTGGCCTGGGTCTGCAGCGCGGCGGCGTCGAGTTCGAGCGCGCGCAGTGCATCGGCCACGTTCTGGAAGGCGCCGAGCACCGTGTTGCGGTACTGCGCCGCCGCCGACTCGTAGGCCGCGACGGCCGCGCGCTGCTGCGCGCGCAGGGCGCCGCCGTTGAAGATCGGCTGCGTGAGCCCGGCGCCGATGTTCCACAGCGTGGTCGGCCCGGTGAACAGGTCGCGCGCGCGCAGCGAGGTGTTGCCGTAGCTGGCGCTCAGCTGTATCTGCGGATAGAGGTTCGCCGCGGCCACGCCGACCGCCGCGCTGGCCTGGTGCAGCTGCGCCTCGCTGGCACGCACGTCGGGCCGCTGGCGCGCGAGCTCGGAGGGCAGCGACAGCGGCAGCTCCTGCGGCAGCGAGAGGCTGGAGAGATCGAATTCGGGCAGGCCCTGCTCTGACGGCAGGCGGCCCGCGAACACCGCGAGTTGGTGGCGCGTCTGCGCGAGCGACTTCTCCAGCGGCGGGATCGCCGCCTGCGTCTGCGCGACCTGCGTGCGCTGCTGCAGCACGATCGATTTCGGGATCGCGCCGGTGTCGAACTGCTTTTCGATCACGCCCAGTTGCTCGCGCTGTGCCTGCAGCACCTCGCGCGTGGCCTGCAGCTGGCCGCGCAGCGCGGCTTCGCGGATCGCGGTGGTGACCAGGTTCGACGTGAGCGTGAGGTAGGTCGCCTCGACCTGGTAGCGCTGCGCTTCCACGGCGGCCTGCGCGCCCTCGATCTGCCGGCGCGAGCCGCCGAACACGTCGAGGTTGTAGCTGACGTTGACCGATGCGTTGTACAGCGTGAGCAGCTGGCCGCCCGGCACCTGCGTGCTGACCTCGGAGGCCCGCTCGCGCTGCGCGCCCAGTTGCGCCGTGATCTGCGGCCACAGCAGGTTGCCCGACTTCGCGTCATAGGTGGCTTCGGCCTGCCGCAGCGCGGCCTGCGCAGACGCCAGCGTGGGGCTCTGTTCGAGCGAGGCGCGGATCAGCCGGTCGAGCTGCTCGGAGCGGAACACCTCCCACCACTGGGCCGGGATGTCACGGCCCGGCAGCAGTTCCTGGGCCTGTCCGGCCGGCACGTCGGACTTCGCGGTGCGCGCCGGCATCGGCGCGGGGGTGTAGTCGGCACCGCTGGCGGCGGCGGGAAGATCGGGCGTCTTGAAATCCGGCCCGACCGCGCAGCCGCCCACCAGCAGCAGGACGACGCCGAGCACGGCACCCTGAACGGGCCACCCCGGCCGCGAGCGCGCAGGCGCAGCGCGCAACGACGAACCGGGGTGATCCTCCAACGCATTGTTTTCTTGATATTGCATGGGGCAGCGGTTGTACACCCGGAACGCCCGGGCTGCCTGACTTTCCCGAAGTCTCGTAGCCGTCGCCCCGCGTTGCGAGGCCGTTGCGACGAAACAGGATCTGCACGGCGCGAAATGTACGGGCAAGGCGCCAAACGCACCACCCCGAGACGCGGCGCAAGCCTCACCGCTGCCCCTATGCCAGGAACACCGAGGAACCGGCTTTGCCGGGCCTCAGGTGTTGCCCCCGGTAGGGGGTGGCGAAGCGGCACGCAGTGCCGCGCAGCCTGGGGGCGAGCAACATCCAGACAAAAAAAAGCCCGCACGAAGGCGGGCTCGAAGGTGACCTGCTGGAGGAGGGAGGATCAGAGGATGCAGGCCACAGGGAGAGCCATGAATATCGCTTCCGAACCTGCACGCAACCTGACCTCGACGGAATCCTGTTCCACGCTAATTTCCGGCTCATTCTTCGCCGGAAGCGTCAATCGCGCTCGCGATCGGTCCTCGCTCAGTCTTCGTCTTCCCACTTGCCGACAACGGTGCCCAGCACGGTGAAGGACGTGCGTACCGGCTCGTGCTTCGGGTTCAGCGGCAGCAGCCAGCGGCGGCCGTCGTCCTGCTTGAACACCTTGAAGGTGACCTCGTCGCTGTCATCGAGCTTCGCGATGACGCGTTCGCCGTCGTCGGGCTTTCTCAGCGCGGTATCGACGAACACGATGGAGCCTGGCGGGTAGCTCTTCAGCAGGCCGCTGGTGGAGGTCATGCTGTCGCCGCGAACGCGCAGCGCATAGCTCTGGAGGCTGTGGTGGGCGATGCAGGGAATCCAGCGCTCGGCGTGCGGCTGCTGCGAGATCTCGTGGCTGTCCCAGTTGGCTGCGTCGGCCCAGGAGATGAGCGGCACCGTGCCCGGCGTGCGCGGGTTGAAGCTGGGAATGGACGGCGGCGTGTGCGTCACCCGATAGGGGCCGAGCGGCTCGCTGACCCGGTCGCGGGCCTGGCGGAGCTGGTCTTCGTCCCACGGGGCGGGGCCGTCGCCGGTGTCCAGCCAGTTCGGATCGGCACGGTAGGCGCGCGCCAGGGCCAGCACGCTCATGGAGCGGGTGACGTCGCCTCGTTCGATCTTGGAAATGCTGGATTGCTTGACGCCCGAGACCGCTTCGGCCTGCTTCTGCGTCATCTTGGCGAATTTGCGCGCGGCAAGGGCGCGTTTGGCAATGCTGTCCATCGAGTGGGGATTTAAGCCCAAACGAATATTCTTCTCAAACTCTAGAATAGTAAGAAAAGGGAGGAAAGAATGAAGCCACGGGAGTTGGTTCTGGCGCTGAGGGCCATGGGCCTCACGCAGAAGCAGATCGAAGAGAGAACGGGAATTCCCCAGCCGACGGTCTCCAAGATCGGCCTGGGCCGGGTGGCCGACGTGATGTCGCGCCACTACGTCGCGCTGGTGGCCGCCTACGAGCAGCGGGTGAAGGAGGAAGCGCTCAAGCCCGGGCCGGAGGCTTTCCGCCAGCCCGAGAAGAAAAAGCAGCCGTAGCGATGAGCGCGCGATGCGCCGTCAACTATGGCCGTCGGGCCTGTGGCTCGACCGCACGCTTTGCGTGCTGCTGGCGCTGCTGTCCCTCGCGGGGCTTGCCTTCGGGCTGATCGCGGCGCGCCCGGCCTTTGCGGGCGGCGGCTGCTTCGGGCTGGTCTGCGCGGCGTGGGCGGCGCAGGTGCTCTTCGACGGCGAGGCGCTCAGGCGCTCGCGTGCGGTTCGGGCGGCGCGAGAGCGAGGGTGGTACTGACCCGGACGCAGTCCTTGATGTGCTGTTCGCCGAGGGCGCGCAGCGCCGCGTAGCCGAGCGCGGCCGACACCACCTGCCCGGCGATGGGCACGTACTTGGTTGCCTGCTTGGCCGTGAGGCGCACGCCCGCGTGCCTGGCGAGGCGCAGCAGCAGGTCGCGCGTGACCAGCCTGCCGACCAGCAGCGCGCCCACCGTGGTCGCGGCCTTCTGGATGCGCTCGCGCTGGTGCGGCGCGAGCTTCTCGACCTGCGTGACCGAAAGGCCGAACTCGGCGCTGATCTGCGGCACCAGCCGCGAGAGCAACGCGGCGTCGGCCATCCAGTCCAGGCCGGGCAGGGGAACCGCGCTGGCCGCCGCCGCCATCAGCGCCTTGCGGCTGATGAGGCGGCGGCTGCGGTGGACGGCGGCGATGAGCTTCTCATCGCCCCGGGCCAGTTCGATGGCTGACGGCATCCGGCGGCTCCTTCCTTCTTCCTGCCTGCGTGGCCTTGCGGTTCAGGCCGCCAGGGCTTCCAGCTGGTCCGAAAGGGCCAGCCAGCGCTCCTCGAGGCGGCCGATTTCGTCGTTGAGCGCCTTCAGCCGCTTGCCGGCTTCGGCGATCTCGGCGGAGGGCAGCGGCTGGGCCAGCCGAGCTTCGAGTTCCGCGCGCTCGGTGGCGGCCTTGGCCAGGCGCTCGTCGATCTGGGCGATCTCGCGCTTGATCGGCTTGGCCTGGTCGCTGCGCTGCTGGCGATCCTGGGCATCCTGCTTGCGCTGCTGGGGCGCGGGCGTGGCTGCGGCGGCCGGTGCCGCGGCGGCTTCGGCCTCGCGCACCGCCACCTTGGCTTCCTCGCGCAGGCGCTTGGACTCGTCGAGCAGGTAGCGCTGGTAGTCGTCGAGGTCGCCTTCGAAGTCGCCGACCACGCCGCGGCCCACCAGCCAGAACTCGTCGCACACCGAGCGCAGAAGCGCGCGGTCGTGGCTCACCAGCATCAGCGTGCCCTCGAATTCGTTGAGCGCCACGGCCAGCGCCTCGCGGGTGGCGAGGTCCAGGTGGTTCGTCGGCTCGTCGAGCAGCAGCAGGTTGGGGCGCTGCCACACCATCATCGCGAGCACGAGGCGGGCTTTTTCGCCGCCGCTCATGGTGCCCACGGGCTGCTTGACCATGTCGCCGCTGAAATTGAAACTGCCCAGGTAGCCGCGCAGCGCCTGTTCGCCCGAGGGCTCCCTGGCGTTGCCGCCGAGCTCGCGCGCCAGGCGCACCATGTGCTCCAGCGGGTTGCTCCCGGGGTGCAGCACGTCGAGTTCCTGCTGCGCGAAGTAGCCGATGTTCAGTCCCTTGCCCTCGGTGACCTGGCCCGCCAGCGCCCCCATCTCGCGCGCGATGGTCTTCACCAGCGTCGACTTGCCCTGGCCGTTGGCGCCCAGGATGCCGATGCGCTGGCCCGCCAGCACCGAGCGGTTGACGCCGCGCAGGATGGTCTTGGGCTCGGCGTCTTCCACGACGTAGCCGAAGCTCGCGTTGCTGATCGACAGCATCGGGTTCGGGATGTTGCCCGGCTCCTTGAACTCGAAGCTGAAGTCGGCTTCGGCCAGGAGCGGCGCCACGCGTTCCATGCGCTCCAGCGCCTTGACCCGGCTCTGCGCCTGCTTGGCCTTGCTGGCCTTGGCTTTGAAGCGGTCGATGAACTTCTGCAGGTGGGCGATCTTTTCCTGCTGTTTGGCGAAGGCCTGCTGCTGCTGCTCCATCTGCAGCGCGCGCATGTCCTCGAACTTGCTGTAGTTGCCGCCGTAGCGCGTGAGCTGGGCGTTGGCGATGTGCAGGGTGACGTCGGTCACGGCGTCGAGGAACTCGCGGTCGTGGCTGATGACGATCATGGTGCCCGGGTACTTCTGCAGCCAGGCTTCGAGCCAGACCAGCGCGTCCAGGTCCAGGTGGTTGGTGGGTTCGTCCAGCAGCAGCAGGTCGCTCGGGCACATCAGCGCGCGAGCCAGCTGCAGGCGCATGCGCCAGCCGCCGGAGAAGCTGTTGACCGGCGCGTCGAGCTCATGCGTCTTGAAGCCCAGGCCCAGGATGAGCGCCTGCGCGCGCGGCACGGCGTCGTGCTCGCCGGCGTCGGCCAGGTCGGTGTAGGCGTGGGCAAGCTCCATGCCGATGTCGGCGTCGTCGGGGTTCTCGGCGTAGGCGGCCTCGATGGCGGCCAGCTGCTCGCGCAGCTCGGTCAGGCGGGTGTCGCCGCCAACCACGAAGTCGGTGGCCGACTCCTCGGTCTCGGGCATGTTCTGCGCCACCTGGGCCATGCGCCACTGCTTGGGAATGGAGAAATCGCCGCCGTCTTCGTGCAGCGTGCCGTTGAGCAGGGCGAAAAGGGTCGACTTGCCGGCGCCGTTGCGGCCCACCAGCCCGACCTTCTCGCCGGGGTTGAGGGTGACCGTGGCGCCGTCGAGCAGGACCTTGGCGCTGCGGCGAAGAATGACGTTCTTGAGAGTGATCATGAAAGAGGAACCGTAGGGGCGATTATCCCGCCCGGCCTCCGGAGCCCCGGAAAAAGGGGCAAAGGCACGGGGAAATCGGTATCGATCGCCCGGTGAATGGGGTTTCGCAGCCAATGGCTGCGAGAAGGCGGCTGAAGGGGGCGCGGCGGGCGCAGCTAACGGACGCCGGCGCCGGCCACCAGGGCATCCCGCGTCACAAGCAGAACCTGGTCTTCGCCCGCCGAGGTTTCGAGCCAGAAGACTTCGAGCTGAGGAAATGCCGCCTCGAAGTATTCGCGCTCGTTGCCGATCTCCAGCACCAGCACTGCGCGCTCGCTCATGCGCGAGGGCGCATCGGCGAACAGCTGGCGCACGAAATCCATGCCGTCGGTGCCGCCGGCCAGCGCCAGCTCGGGCTCGGCGCGATATTCGGCGGGCAGGGCGGCCATGCTGGCGCTGTTCACGTAGGGCGGGTTGCACAGCACCAGGTCGTAGGGGCCGGGCAGGTTCTTCAATCCGTCGGATTCAACCAGCCTCACGCGCGAGTCCAGCTCGTGGCGGGTGACGTTGATGGCCGCCACTTCGAGCGCCTGCACCGACAGGTCGCCCGCGTCCACCGTCACTTCCGGGTAGGTGAGCGCGGCCAGCACGGCAAGGGAGCCGTTGCCGGTGCACAGGTCGAGCACGCGCTGCGTGTGTTCGCCCAGCCAGTAGTCGATGGTTCCGTCGGCGATCAGCTCGGCGATGAAGCTGCGCGGCACGATGGCGCGCTCGTCCACGTAGAAGGGCACGCCCTGCAGCCAGGCTTCCTTCGTGAGGTAGGCGGCGGGCTTGCGCGTGGAAATGCGCTCGTCGATGAGCGCTGCCACCTTGCCCGCATCGGCGGGCGACACGGGCCTGTCGGCCACGCCGTCGAGGTCGTCCAGCGGCAGCTTCAGGCGCCACAGCACCAGCCACGCTGCTTCGTCGAAGGCGTTGGCGGTTCCATGGCCGAAGGCGGCGCCGGCTTCTTCCAGCCGCTTCGCGCCCGACTCGATGAGTTCGATGACGGTGCTCATCCGGCGAGCGCGGCGTCCAGCCGCTTCAGGGCGCGCAGGTAGATGTTCTTCAGCGTCTCGATCTCGGCCACTTCGATGTGCTCGTCGATCTTGTGGATGCTGGCGTTCACCGGGCCGAGCTCGACCACTTGCCTGCAGATCTTGGCGATGAAGCGCGCGTCGCTGGTGCCGCCGCTGGTCGAAAGCTCGGTCTCGATGCCCGTTTCCTCGCGGATGGCGCCCTGCACCGCCTCCACCAGCTCACCCGGCGTGGTCAGGAAGGGCAGGCCGCCGATGGTCCAGGCCAGGGTGTAGTCGACCTGGTGCGCATCGAGCACGGCGTGCACGCGCTGCTGCAGCGACTCGGGCGTGGATTCGGTCGAGAAGCGGAAGTTGAAGTCGATCACCGCGCTGCCCGGGATCACGTTGCTCGCGCCGGTGCCCGCGTGGAAGTTGCTGATCTGCCAGCTGGTCGGCTGGAAGTACGGGTTGCTCGCCGCGTCCCAGCCGCCGGCGGCGTTGATGGCCACCAGCTCGGCCAGCGCGGGCGCGACCGCATGCACCGGGTTCTTCGCCAGGTGCGGATAGGCGATGTGGCCCTGCACGCCCCTGACCGTGAGCTTGCCGCTCATGGTGCCGCGGCGGCCGTTCTTGATCATGTCGCCGCAGCGCTCCACGGCCGTGGGCTCGCCGACGATGCAGTAGTCGATGGTCTCGCCTCGCGCGGCCAGCGCGTTGCAGACCACGACGGTGCCGTCGACGCCGGGGCCTTCCTCATCGCTGGTGAGCAACAGGGCCAGCGTGAGCCGCGGCTCGGGCACGGCCTGCAAGAAGTCTTCGATGGAGGTCACGAAGGCCGCGACCGAGGTCTTCATGTCGCAGGCGCCGCGGCCGTAGAGCTTGCCGTCGCGGTGCGTGGGCGTGAAGGGGTGGCTGGTCCACTGCTCGACGGGACCGGTGGGCACCACGTCGGTGTGGCCGGCGAACACCAGCGTCTTCGTGGCGGCCTGGGCGTTCGCGGGACGGCGCACCGCCCACAGGTTGGTCACCCGGAAGTCGGCCGGGCCGCTCTCGATGGTCTCCAGCGTGAAGCCCAGCCGCGCCAGCCGCTCGCCGAGGATCTGCTGGCAGCCCGCGTCGTCGGGGGTGACGGAAGGGCGCGAGATGAGTTGTTCGGCGAGCTGGAGAGTTCGGGACATGGCACAGGAATGGAGGGTGACTCTTCCAGGAACACCGCGGAACCGGCTTTGCCGGGCCGCTGGTGTTGCCCCCTGCGAGGGGGTGGCGAAGCGACACGAAGTGCGCGCAGCCTGGGGGAGAGTCAGAATTTGACGTCTAGCGTGATGTCGGTGAAAGTGGGTTCGTCGACCTGGTCCGTGAGGTGGCGGTCGTCGACCTGCTGCTTGGGCGCCGCGCGGTTCTGCAGGCGCCACATGAGGTTGGTGGGCGAGTCGGCCTGCGACAGGCCCTCTTCGCGGGTGATGCGCTCTTCGACGATGAGGCGGGCGATGTCTTCCTCGAAGGTCTGCGAGCCTTCGGCCATCGACTTTTCCATCGCCTCCTTCACGCCGGAGAAGTCGCCCTTCTCGATCAGCTCGGCCACCAGCGCGGTGTTGAGCATGACTTCGAGCGCCGGCACGCGGCCGCCGGTCGGCGTGCGCAGCAGGCGCTGCGACACGATGGCGCGCAGCGCGCCGCCCAGGTCGCCCAGCAGCGTGGGGCGCACCTCGACGGGGTAGAAGCTCAGGATGCGGTTCAGCGCGCGGTAGCTGTTGTTGGCATGCAGCGTGGCCACGCAGAGGTGGCCCGACTGCGCGTAGGCGATGGCGGCGGACATGGTGTCGCGGTCGCGGATCTCGCCGATCTGGATCACGTCGGGCGCCTGGCGCAGCGCGTTCTTCAGCGCCGTCTGCAGCGAGGTGGTGTCGCTGCCCACGTCGCGCTGGTTCACCACCGACTTCTTGTTGATGTAGGTGAACTCGATCGGCTCCTCGACCGTGAGGATGTGGCCGCTGGCGTGCTCGTTGCGGTAGTCCAGCATCGAGGCCAGCGTGGTGGTCTTGCCCGCGCCGGTGGCGCCGACCATCAGGATCAGCCCGCGCTTTTCCATGATGAGCGTCTTCAGGATGTCGGGCAGGTTCAGCTCGTCGAAGCTGGGAATGGTGGAGGCGATGTGCCGCACCACCACCGCGTAGGTGCCGCGCTGGCGCATGGCGCTGATGCGGTAGTTGCCGGCGCCCTCGATGTGCACCGCCATGTTCAGCTCGCCCGTGCTCTCCAGCTCCTGGATGCGCCCGGCGGGCACCACCTCGGACAGCAGTGCCAGCGGCGCCGTGGGCGGCAGCACCTGCGCGTTGACCGGCAAGCAGATGCCGTTGATGCGGATCAGCACCGGCGAGTGGGCCGAGAGATATATGTCGGAGGCCTTGCGTTCGGCCATCAGACGAAGAAGCCGTTCCATCATGTTCATCGGTCTCTCTCCTCGGGTGCTGTTTGTTTTCTCTGGGGCTCTGAAGAAGACCGGCCCCGCAAAGGAGGGGCCAGCGGGAGGCGATCAGTCGCGCAGCAGGTCGTTCAGGCTGGTCTTCGAGCGGGTCTGCGCGTCGACCGTCTTCACGATGATCGCGGCGTAGGTGCTGTAGTCCTGGCCCGACTTGGTCTTCTTGGGCAGGTTGCCGCTGATGACCACGCTGCCCGACGGCACGCGGCCGTAGGAGATCTCGCCGGTGTCGCGGTTGAAGATCGGGGTGCTCTGGCCGATGTACACGCCCATGCCCAGCACGGAGTTCTCTTCGACGATCACGCCCTCCACGACTTCGGAGCGCGCGCCGATGAAGCAGTTGTCCTCGATGATGGTCGGGTTGGCCTGCAGCGGCTCCAGCACGCCGCCCAGGCCCACGCCGCCCGACAGGTGCACGTTGGCGCCGACCTGCGCGCACGAGCCCACGGTGGCCCAGGTGTCGACCATGGAGCCTTCGCCCACGTAGGCGCCGATGTTCACGTACGAGGGCATCAGGATCGCGCCCTTGGCGATGAAGCTGCCGCGGCGGGCCACGGCCGGCGGCACGATGCGAACGCCGGAGTCCTTCAGCTCGTTGGCCGACAGGTGCGAGAACTTGGTGGGCACCTTGTCGTAGAAGCCGAGCGAGCCGGCCTGCATCTGCTCGTTGTCCTTCAGGCGGAACGACAGCAGCACGGCCTTCTTGACCCACTGGTGCACGGTCCACTTGCCCACGCCTTCGCGGGTGGCCACGCGCAGCTTGCCGTTGTTGAGTTCGGTGATGACGTGCTCGACGGCGTCGCGCACTTCGGCCGGCGACGAGGCGACCGAGATGTTGGCGCGGTCTTCCCACGCGGCGTCGATGATTTGTTGCAGTTGCTGGGTCATGGAGGGTCTCGGGTGAAAAATGGGAGCAGGGGCCAGGAGAGGTGGATCAGCGGCGGGCTTCCTTGCAGAAGCGCACGATGCGCTGTGCGGCCTCCACGCATTCGGCCGTTTCGGCCACAAGCGCCATGCGGATGCGGCCCCGGCCGGGGTTGACGCTGTGCGCGCCGTAGGTGGTCTGGCGCGCCAGATAGCTCCCCGGCAGAACCGTCACATTGTATTGAGCGTAAAGCGCCCGGGCGAAGGCTTCGTCGTCGCCAGCCCACACTTCGGGCACGCCGGCCCACAGGTAGAAACTGGCGTCGGGCAGGCGCACGTCGAGCACCGGCTCCAGCAGCGGGGTGACAGCGGCGAACTTGGCGCGGTACTGGGCGCGGTTGTCGACCACGTGCGACTCGTCGCCCCAGGCCGCGATGCTGGCGGCGGCTACGGTGCCGCTCATGGCGCTGCCGTGGTAGGTGCGGTAGAGCAGGAATTTCTTGATGATGGCCGCGTCGCCCGCCACGAAGCCGCTGCGCAGGCCGGGCACGTTGCTGCGCTTGGACAGCGAGGTCAGCGCGATCAGGTTGCGGAAGTCGGGCCGGCCGAGCTTGACCGAGGCCTCGAGGCCGCTGAGCGGGGGCTCGTCGCGGAAGTAGATCTCGCTGTAGCACTCGTCGGCGGCGATCACGAAGCCGTGGCGGTCGGAGAGCGCGAAGAGCTTCTTCCACTCGTCCAGCGCCATCACCGCGCCCGTGGGGTTGCCCGGCGAGCAGACGAACACCAGCTGGGTGCGGCCCCAGACTTCCTCGGGCACGCTGTCCCAGTCGACCGCGAAGTTGCGCTCCGGCACGCTGGGCACGTAGTACGGCTCGGCGCCGGCCAGCAGGGCCGCGCCTTCATAAATTTGATAGAACGGATTCGGCGACATCACCACCGGCTGCGGCGAGGCCGTCGGGTCGACCACCGTCTGGGCCAGCGAGAACAGCGCCTCGCGCGAGCCGTTGACCGGCAGCACCTGCGTGGCCGGGTCGAGGGTGAGGCTGTAGCGGGTCTTGAGCCAGTCGGTGAAGGCGGTGCGCAGCTTCAGGTCGCCGGCGGTGGCGGGGTAGGCGGCCAGCGCGCCGAGGCTGGCGCTCAACGCGTCCTTGATGAAGCCCGGCGTGGCGTGCTTGGGTTCGCCGATGCCCAGGCTGATGGCCGTGAACTCGGGGTTGGGCGTGACGCCCGCGAACAGCTGCTTCAGCCGCTCGAAGGGGTAGGGTTGCAACCGGGAAAGCAGGGGATTCATGGCCGGGATTATCGGTGACAGGTGTTACCGCTCCCGGCGAAGCGGCTACTCGCGGCGGCCGGCAGCAAGGCTCAGGCGGCGCTGCGGCGATAGAACGCCAGCGAGCCGGCCAGGGCCAGCAGCATGCCGCCGCAGGCGCGGTCGATCCAGCGCGTGGCCGACACGGTCAAGAGCCGGATCGCCCGGGCGCCGACGAAGGCATAGGCCTGCATCACCGCCATGTCCAGGCCGGCGAAGATCAGCGCAATGACGATGTACTGCGGCGCCTGCGCGGCCGAGGGGTCGATGAACTGCGGCAGGAGCGCCGAGCAGAAGATGTAGCCCTTGGGGTTGGTCACCGCCACCAGGAACGACTTGAAGAAAATGCGCCGGCTCTCGCCCGCCGTGGCCGAGGGCGCTGCGTCGGCGGCCGGCAGGTGGAAGCCGCCCCTGGAGCGCAGCATGCGCAGGCCCAGCCAGGCCAGGTAGATCGCGCCCACCCATTTCAGCATCGAGAACCAGAACTCCGACGCGGCCAGCAGGGCGCCCAGGCCCAGCGCCACCGCGCCAACCAGCACGAAATCGGACAGCACCGCACCGAGCATCCCCGGCAGCGCACGCCGCACGCCGTGGCGCGAGCCGTTGCTGAGCGCCAGCAGCACCGTGGGCCCGGGCGTGGCGATGGCGGCGAAGGCCACGATCGCGAAGAGCAGGGCGGTGGCGAGCGTCATCGGGGCAGTCTCCTTGTTGAGCTTTGGCGGCCGGGGCTAGATCTTCTTGACCAGCACCTGGCTCTTGCGGTCCCAGTTGTACTTGCGCTTGCGCGCTTCGGGCAGCCAGTCGGGGTTGACCTGCTGGAAGCCGCGCTTGAGGAACCAGTGCATGGTGCGCGTGGTGAGCACGAAGATGCTCTCCAGGCCGATGGCCTTGGCGCGATGCTCGATGTGCTTGAGGATGCGTTCGCCGTCGCCCTGCGACTGCGATTGCGGCGACACCGTGAGCGCCGCCATCTCGGCCGTGCGCGCCTCGGGATAGGGATAGAGCGCCGCGCAGCCGAAGATCACGCCGTCGTGCTCGACCACCGTGTACTGGTGGATGTCGCGCTCGATCTCGGTGCGGTCGCGCTTGACCAGCGTGCCGTCGCGCTCGAAGGGCTCGATCAGCTGCAGGATGCCGCCGATGTCGTCCACCGAGGCCTCGCGCAGGCTCTCGAGCTTCTCGTCGATCACCATCGTGCCCACGCCGTCGTGCACGTACACCTCCAGCAGCAGCGAGCCGTCGAGGGCGAAGGGCAGGATGTGGTTGCGCTCCACGCCGGCCTTGCAGGCCTTCACGCAGTGCTGCAGGTAGAAGGCGGTGTCGGTGGGCTTCTGCGGCGGCGGCAGCGAGGCCAGCAGCTTCTCGGCGGCGTCCAGCGGCAGCTCGGTGTCGATGGGGTTGTCCTCGCTCTCGGGCAGTTCGCTGTCGATGCGGATGCCGGGAATCTCGGTCAGGAAGATCAGCTTGTCGGCCTGCAGCGAAATGGCCACGCTGGTGGCGACTTCTTCCATCGTCAGGTTGAAGGCCTCGCCCGTGGGCGAGAAGCCGAAGGGCGACATGAGCACCATGGCGCCGAAGTCGAGCGTGCGGCGGATGCCGGCGGCGTCCACCTTGCGCACCAGGCCCGAATGCTTGAAGTCCACCCCGTCGACCACGCCCACCGGCCGCGCGGTGATGAAGTTGCCCGAGATCACCCGCACCGTCGAGCCCGCCATCGGCGTGTTGGGCAGGCCCTGGCTGAAGGCGGCCTCGATCTCGTAGCGCAGCTGGCCGGCGGCTTCCTGCGCGGAGTCGAGCGCCACTTCGTCGGTGATGCGGATGCCGTGCGAATACTTCGCCTCGTGCCCCTTGGCCGCCAGCTGCTCGTTGACCTGCGGGCGGAAGCCGTGCACCAGCACGATCTTCACGCCCATGCTCTGGATCAGCGCCAGGTCTTGCGCGATGTTCTGCAGCTTGCCCGCCGCGATCGCCTCGCCCGCGAGCCCGACCACGAAAGTCTTACCGCGGTGCGTGTGAATGTAGGGCGCGACCGAGCGGAACCAGGGCACGAAGGTGAAATTGAAGACGGTGGACATGGGGCGTGATTGTGCATTCATGAAAGGGCATTTGCCTGACTCCGCCCGACTCGGCCCGACCCGGGCCGGGTCAGGCGAATCAGGCGATCGCGCGCAGCACGCGGGCCGCGCTGGCGGGGACCGAGCCGCCGCCTGCGCGAGGCGCGGGAGGCGGCGGCAGCGGCAGTCCCCCGTGCCGGGCACGGAAGCCCGCCAGCAGCGCCGCGTAGGCGTCGGTGGCCGCGTTGGCCTCGCCCGAGCCCGGATCGGGCAGCCCCAGCATTGCCGCCAGCGCTGCCGGCGCGATGGAGCCGTCGCGCAGCAGCGCATCGACCACCGTCATCAGCGCCGGCGTGTGGGCCTCCAGCAGCGCCAGCGCGCGCTCGTGTTCCTGCGCCAGCAGGGCTTCGATCTCCGGGTTGGTGGCCGCGATATCGGTGTTGACGTTGTCGCCCGGGTCGTTCGCGACGTCGGTGCGGCTCAGCCGCGTGCCGAAGGCGAAGTGGCGCACGTACTGCGCCGCATTGGCGGTCGCCTGCATGAAGTCCTGCGTGGCGCCCGAGGTGCAGGCCTGCTCGCCGAACACCAGCTGCTCGGCGGCGCGGCCGGCCAGGCTCACGCAGATGCGGTCGCGCAGGTTCTCCTTCGACCAGGCCTTGCGCTGCTCGTAGCTGTTGTAGCCGCCCTCGAACGAGGCCACGTTGATCTTGATCTCCTGCGGCGCGCGGCCGAAGAGCAGGCCGTACGCCACGCCGTGGCCGGCCTCGTGCACCGCGAGGAGGGCGCGGAAGTCCTCGCTCGAACGCTGCTTGAGGCGGTTCAGCTCCAGTGCCACCGGAAACTGGCGGCGCGCCTTGCGGTACTTCGCCGAGATGGCCGACACGCCCGCGTCCAGCGAGAGCCATACCGGCTCGCTGCCGTTGGCGCCTTGCTCCAGCGCCCACAGTGCGGCGTTGACCAGCGTGGCGCTCAGGATCGCGTGGATCGACGAGAACAGCGGTCGCGTGCCCTGCGCCGGGAACACGGCGTTGGCGTAGATCTGCTCGTACACGCTGGCATCGAGCACGAAGCGCACGCCGGAGCTTTCCTGGATCTCGGCCACGTAGCGGTCGCAGATCGACAGGATCAGGCGCACGTAGGTCGCGCGGTTGAACGAGGGGTAGATCACGTGGTTGTTGCCGAGGCGTGCGATCTGCTCGGGGCGGAAGCGCTCGGCCAGCGCCTTCTTCACGTCGATGACGGAGAGCTTCTTCGTCAGGGCGTGGAAGATGTCGGCGTCGGTGTCGCAGTCTTCGACGCGCTGCGCCGTCTCGGCATACATCTCGTCGAGGTTGCCCGAGACGAACACCAGCAGCTTGCTGTAGTCGGTCTCCCAGCTCTGCTGGGTGTCGCGGAAGGCGCGCAGGCGCGCGTGCACCTCGGCGGGCTTCCAGGCCATGATCTGCAGCAGCGTTTCCGACAGCTTCAGGCAGCGCTTCACCTCGCGCGCCTCCCAGGGCGACAGGTGCAGCTTGCGCTTCTTGTCGTACTTCTTCTTGTCGGTGCCGTCGCGGTCCTGCGTGTATTCGGCGTAGGCCAGCGACGACTCGATCTCGCCGAGCATCGAAAGCGCGGGCGGCAGGCGGCCGTCGGACAGCAGCGCCCATACGTCCTGGTAGCGCTCTACCTTGGCGTCGTTGCCGCCGTTGTCGACCGTGCGGAAGCGCTGGAACTCGTCCAGCACCAGGATGCCGGGCATGCCCTCGGCGATGCCCGACTCGGCCAGCATCGCCGAGATGGAGCCGCGGCTGTGATGGCCCGAGCCATGGCTGAAGCCGTCCATCTGCACTTCGATGAAGCGGTCGTAGAAGCCCAGGTGCTGCGCGAGCCTGCGCACCAGCTGTGTCTTGCCGGTGCCGGTGAGGCCCCAGAGGCAGACGATGACGGGGCGGCTGATGAGCTGCGGCAGCACATACCAGGCGCGGATCGAGTCGATCACGCGATCGATGATGTCGTCGATGCCGAAGAGCTCGGTCTTCAGTGCTTCGGCGACGGTCTGCAGGTGGCGAGTGCGCTCGGCGAGCTCGGCATGCAGTTGGGTACGGATGTCTTTGGACATGTTTTTCTTCTTGGATATCTGACGGGAACAGGAATGCGGCCGGCCCCTTCACCATGAAGGAGTCGGCGGGCGTGACGCTGTGGGTGTCGGTTGCGGCGCTTCGGTCTGCGAAGCGCGCCGACCGTGTCGATGGCGCGGGCTTCAGGCCGGGCGAGGCAACTTGACCCTTCCGTGCGCACGGGGCGCACGGCTTGCGCAGCGACGGCGCAAGGTGGTGAGGGCAAGGCGGTAGGACATGGACGCGATCGTAGTGGCGGTTTGCAATCGAGTAAAGACTATTTACGGATCGTGTCGCGATCTTGCTGCAATCGGACTGCGGCTGTGGATGCCGTGCAACAACGGTGGTGCGCGCCGATAATCGACGGTTTGCCTGCCGCGCCGGCCCGACGACTGTTTTCCCTTGCCGACCACCACACCCCTTCGCATCGAATTCCCCGAATCGCTTCCTGTCTCCAGCAGGCGCGACGAGATCATGGCCGCCATCTCGGCGCACCAGGTCGTGATCGTCTGCGGCGAGACGGGCTCGGGCAAGACCACGCAACTGCCGAAGATCGCCCTCGCGCTGGGCCGCGGCAAGCTCAACGCCGAGCCCGGCAAGGGCCGGCTCATCGGCCACACGCAGCCGCGCCGCATCGCCGCGAGTTCGGTGGCCAAGCGCATCGCCGAAGAACTGAAGACACCGCTGGGCGACGTGGTCGGCTTCAAGGTGCGCTTCCAGGACCGCCTCTCGCGCGACGCCTCCGTCAAGCTGATGACCGACGGCATCCTGCTGGCCGAGACGCAGACCGATCCGCTGCTGAAGGCCTACGACACGCTCATCATCGACGAGGCTCACGAGCGCTCGCTGAACATCGACTTCCTGCTGGGCTACCTGCGCGAGATCCTGCCGCGCCGGCCCGACCTGAAGGTGATCGTCACCTCGGCCACCATCGATGCAGATCGCTTTGCCCAGCACTTCGCCTCGGCGAAGGGGCCGGCGCCCACCATCTTCGTCTCGGGCCGCACCTATCCGGTGGAGCAGCGCTACCGCCCCTTCGAGGAATCGCGCGAACACGACCTGAACGACGCCATCGCCGACGCGGTCGACGAACTCTGGCGCGATCCGCACAACGCGGGCGACATCCTCGTCTTCCTGCCCGGCGAGCGCGAGATCCGTGAGGCGGCCGACCACTTGCGCCGCCACCTGAGCCACCAGCCGCTGCTGCGCAGCGCCGAGGTGCTGCCGCTGTTCGCGCGGCTCTCGGGCCCCGAGCAGGACCGCATCTTCGACGGCCACACGGGCCGGCGCATCGTGCTGGCCACCAACGTGGCCGAGACTTCGCTCACCGTGCCGGGCATCCGCTACGTGATCGACACCGGCACCGCGCGCGTCAAGCGCTACAGCTTCCGCAGCAAGGTCGAGCAGCTGCTGGTCGAGCCGATCAGCCAGGCCGCGGCCAACCAGCGCGCGGGCCGCTGCGGCCGCGTGGCGAACGGCATCTGCATTCGCCTGTACGACGAGAAGGATTTCGAAGGCCGTCCGCGCTTCACCGACCCTGAAATCCTGCGCTCCTCGCTGGCAGGCGTGATACTGCGGATGAAGTCGCTGCGCCTGGGCGACGTGGCGCGCTTTCCGTTCCTCGAGGCGCCGTCGCCGCGCGCCATTGCGGACGGCTACCAGCTGCTCAACGAACTGGGCGCGGTCGACGACGCCAACGAACTCACGCACACCGGCGCCGAGCTGTCGAAGCTGCCGCTGGACCCGCGCGTGGGCCGCATGATCCTGGAGGCCCGCTCGCGTGGGGCGCTGGAAGAAGTGCTCGTCATCGCGTCGGCCCTGAGCGTGCAGGACGTGCGCGACCGCCCGATGGACGCGCAGCAGCAGGCCGACCAGGCACATGCGAAATTCGACGACGAGAAGAGCGAGTTCAGCGGCTACCTGCGGTTGTGGAAGTGGATCGCCGATGCTCGCGGGGGGCATGGAGACACCCACAAGCTCAGCAACCGGCAATACGAACAGCTGCTGCGCCAGAACTTCATCAACATCCGCCGCGTGCGCGAGTGGCGCGACATCCATTCGCAGCTACTCACCGTGGTCACCGAGCACAAGTGGCGCATCAATGCGCAGCCGGCCGGCTACGAGGCGCTGCACATGTCGATGCTGTCGGGGCTGCTGGGCAACATCGGCTGGAAGCTGGAGGACGACGAGGCCTACCTCGGCGCGCGGGGCATCAAGTTCCACAAGCACCCCGGCGCTCACCTGAAGAAGAAGCCCGGGCGCTGGATCGTCGCGGCCGAACTGGTCGAGACCACGCGGCTCTTCGGCCGCGGCATCGCCAACATCGAGCCGCAGTGGCTCGAACAGGTGGCGGGGCACCTGCTGAAGAAGCAGCTGCTCGATCCGCACTGGGAGAAGAAGGGCGCGCAGGTGTCGGCGCTGGAGCGCGCGACGCTCTACGGCCTGGTGGTCTACAGCGGCCGGCGCGTCGACTTCACCCGGGTCGATCCGGTGGCGGCGCGCGAGATCTTCATCCGCGAGGCGCTGGTGGGCGGCCAGTGGGAAACCAGGTTCCCGTTCCTGCAGGCCAACCGCAAGCTGGTGCGCGAGGTCGAGGGGCTGGAGCACAAGTCGCGCCGGCAGGACGTGCTGGTCGACGACGAGCTGATCTTCGCCTTCTACGACGCGCAGCTGCCCGCCGACGTGGCCGGTGGCGCCAGCTTCGAGAACTGGTACCGCCAGGCTTCCAAGGACCAGCCGCGCCTGCTGTACCTGACGCGCGACGAGCTCATGCGCCACCAGGCGGCGGGTATCACCACGCAATCATTCCCGCCTACGCTGCGGCTGGGCGGCGTCGATTGCGCCGCGACTTATCTGCACGAGCCTGGCGACGCGAAGGACGGCCTCACCGTCAGCGTGCCGCTCTTCGTGCTCAACCAGGTGAGCGAGGAGCGTTGCGAGTGGCTGGTGACCGGCATGCTCAAGGACAAGATCCAGGCGCTGCTCAAGAGCCTGCCGCAGCGCCCGCGCTCGCGGCTGGTGCCGCTGCCCGAGTCGGCCTCGAAGCTGGCTGAAGAACTGTCGGCGCCCGAAGTGTTCGGCACCGGCTCGCTGACCGACGTGCTGCTCAAGCGCGTGCGCGACATGACCAGCATTGACGTCAAGCGCGCCGACTTCAAGCTCGACATGCTGGCGCCGCACCTGTTCATGAACCTGCGCGTGGTCGACGAGCACGGCCGGCAGCTGGGCATGGGGCGCAACCTCGGCGCGTTGAAGGCGGAGCTGGGCGCGCAGGCGCGCGGTGCCTTCCAGGCGCTGGCGGGGTTGAACGTCAAGGCGTCGCCGCAGAAGAAGGCAGCCGCCGCCGCGCCGGACGACCGGTCGAAGACACCTCCCGCGAAGGCGGCCGAGGCCCCCGCCGCGCTGCCCGCCGGCCAGCGTTACACGGCCTGGACTTTCGGCGGGCTGCCTGAACTGATGGAAGTGCGCCGCGGCTCGCAGTCGCTGATCGGCTTCCCGGCGCTGCGCGACGAGGGCGACGCGGTGACCATCGAAGTGTTCGACGAACCGGCCGTGGCGGCCGCCAAGCATCGCGCCGGCCTGCGCCGCCTGTTCGCGCTGCAGCTCAAGGACGCGCTCAAGTACCTGGAAAAGAACATCCCCGACCTGCAGAAGATGTCGGTGGCCTACATGCCGCTGGGCACGTCGGAGGAACTGCGCGCGCAGATCATCGACGTGGCGATCGACCGCGCCTTCCTGCAGGAGCCGCTGCCGACCGACGAATTCGCGTTCAAGCGCCGGCTGGAGGAGGGCCGCGGCCGGCTCACGCTGATCGCCAACGAGGTCGCGCGGCTGGCCGGCACCGTCCTCGTCGAGTACGCGGCTGCCGTGCGCAAGATCAAGGACACGAAGGTCCAGCCTGAAGCCGTGCAGGACGCCGCGCAGCAGCTGCAGCGCCTTGTCGGCAAGCGCTTCATCTCCGACACGCCTTGGACGCAGCTGCAGCACTTCGCGCGCTACCTGAAGGCCATCGTGCTGCGGCTGGACAAGCTGCGCGCCGATCCCGCACGCGACGCGAGCAAGCTCGCCGAGCTGAAGCCGCAGGATCAGCGCTACTGGCGCCTGGTCGCAGAGCGCAAGGGGGTGGTGGACGAGCGCATGCTCGAATTCCGCTGGCTGCTGGAAGAGCTGCGCGTGAGCTTCTTCGCGCAGGAGCTGCGCACGCCGCAGCCGGTGAGCGTGAAGCGGCTGGACAAGGCCTGGGCGCAGCTGCAGGCCTGATGGCACGAAGAAAAGCCCGCTTGCGCGGGCTTTCCCTTGGTTCCCTCAGTAACGTGACGCGTTGGCCGCAAAGGCTATATGCGTCCCATGAGCACGAGGATCACCACGATCAGCACGACCAGGCCAAGGCCGCCGCTGGGTCCGTAGCCCCAGGAGCGGCTGTAGCCCCAGCTTGGCAGGGCGCCGATCAGCAGCAGGATCAGGATGATCAGCAGAATGAATGAGAGCGACATGTTTTCTCTCCAGGGCGTTGTTGCGATGAGTCTTCATGCTGGCCCCATCGAATCGCGCGGAGGGCCGGAGGGTAGCCCCTCCGGTGGTCAGGCAACGTCCTACCGTGGGCGTCGGCGCTTTGCCGGCGCGCTCGCAGGCATGAACAGAAGCCCCGCCGTCACCAGCAGGAAAACAAGGCCCAGGCCGCCCGTGATGGCCGCGCCGCCCCATAGCGAAAAGAAGCCGTCGAGCATGGCGTCCTGCGGGTCGTTCGGATCGAAGAACACATCGACCGTTTCGCCGACCTCGTAGGCCGGCGGGCTGCTGCTGCTCGACGGCGCGAACTCGATGATCTCGCCCGACGGTGCCTTGAAGCGCACCAGCGGCTTCCAGGTGCCCGACTCGTTGCGCTTCGAGCTTTCGACGTGGAGCAGCCGCATCACCTCGCCCTGCGTGCGGCTGGCCGAGGCGATGAAGGTTGCCGTGTTGTGGTGCAGCAGCCAGGCGACGGCGCACAGCACGAGGCCGACCGCACCGAAAACGAGCCTCAGGATCGCAACCGGGTTGTTCTTCATTCGGGCAGCGTCGTCCGGGCAACGCCGCCGCGTCAGAGGCGCGCGAGGCGCTCCAGCGCCGCGAGCAGCGTTTCGTCCTTCTTGGCGAAGCAGAAGCGCACCACGCGCTGGTCGAAGCCATTGCCGTAGAAAGCCGACAGCGGAATGGCGGCCACGCCGATCTCGCGCGTGAGCCACAGGCAGAACTCGGCCTCCGAGAGGTCGCTCACTGCCGAGATGTCCACGCACTGGAAGTAGCTGCCTTCGCTGCGCAGCAGCCTGAAGCGGGTCTTCTCGGCCAGGCCGGCGGCGAACAGGTCGCGCTTGCGCTGGTAGAAGGCCGGCAGTTCCAGGTACGGCTTCGGCTCGGCCATGTACTGCGCGAGCGCGTGCTGCATCGGCGTGTTGACGGTGAACACGTTGAACTGGTGCACCTTGCGGAACTCGGCCATGAGCGGGGCGGGCGCGGCCACGTAGCCGACCTTCCAGCCCGTGACGTGATAGGTCTTGCCGAAGCTGCTGACGATGAAGCTGCGTGCGGCCAGCCCCGGAAAGCGCGCCACGCTCTCGTGGCGGGCACCGTCGAACACCATGTGCTCATAGACCTCGTCGCTGATCACGAACACGTCGGTGGGCGCGAGCAGTTCCTCCAGCTTGCGCATCTCGGCTTCGGTCCAGACCGTGGCGCTCGGGTTGTGCGGCGTGTTGATGATGATGGCCCGCGTGCGCGGCGTGAGCGCGGCGGCGATCCTGTCGAAGTCGGGGCGGAAGGTGCCGGGCACCAGCGGCACGCGCACCACGCTGCCGCCGGCGAGCTCGAT
Source organism: Variovorax sp. 350MFTsu5.1 (assembly GCF_048302515.1). Lineage (NCBI taxonomy): Bacteria > Pseudomonadati > Pseudomonadota > Betaproteobacteria > Burkholderiales > Comamonadaceae > Variovorax > Variovorax sp. 350MFTsu5.1. The sequence continues at coordinate 3,252,415 of NZ_CP157620.1, forward strand.
GTTCGGAACGTAGCTGTCGTAGCAGGGCTCCAGCACGATCACCTCATCGCCCGGGCGCACCACGGCGAGGATGGCCGTGATGATGGCCTGCGTGGCGCCGGCGGTGACGGTGATCTCGGTCGCCGCGCTGTAGGTGTGGCCGTACTGCGCCGCGATCTTGGCCGAGATGGCGTCGCGCAGCGCCGGGATGCCGGGCATCGGCGGGTACTGGTTGTGGCCCGCGGCCATGGCGGCCGTCACGTCTTCGAGCAGCTTCGGATCGCAGTGGAAGTCCGGGAAGCCCTGGCCCAGGTTGACCGCGTTCTTCTCCGCGGCCAGCGCCGACATCACGGTGAAGATGGTTGTGCCGACGGCCGGCAGCTTGGTGACGATGTCGGGCGTGCGTGGGGACGTGCTCATGATGTTCGTGATTTCTTCAACTGTTGTTCCACATGCCACTTGCTCGTCGCGGCCCCTTCCAGGAACGCCGCGGAACCGGCTTTGCCGGGCCGCAGGTGTTGCCCCTGCAAGGGGGTTGGCGAAGCGACACGAAGTGCGCGAAGCCTGGGGGTGATCCTGTTTACAGTTCGTAGTCTTGTTGGTGGCCACTCAAGGCCTTCGCGATCAGGTTGCGGTCGAGCCGGTCGGAGAGCAGCTCGGCGAACTTGAACACGAAGTTGCGCAGGTAGGCGCTGCGCTTGAACGCGACCCGCGCGATATTCTGGCCGAACACATGGCCCATCGGGCGCACCACGAGGTCGGCGTTCGACTCGTCGCGCACCGCCATCTCGGCCACGATGCCCACGCCCAGCCCCAGGCGCACGTAGGTCTTGATCACGTCGGAGTCGATGGCCTCGAGTGCGATGCGCGGGGTGAGCTTCTTCTGCGCGAAGGCGTGGTCGATGCGGGTGCGGCCGGTGAACGAGGGGTGGTAGGTGATGATCGGCTCGCTCGCCAGGTCTTCGAGCGAGACGCGCTCCTTGGAGGCCAGCAGGTGGTCCTTGGGCAGCACCAGCACGTGCTGCCATTCGTAGCAGGGCAGGGTCACCAGCTCGGCGTAGCCGTCGAGCGACTCGGTGGCGATGCCGATCTCGGCGATTTCGTCGATCACCATGCGCGCCACCTGGTCGGGCGAGCCCTGGTGCAGGCTGACGTTGACCTTGGGGTAGGCCTCGCGCAGGTTGGCCACGGGCACCGGCAGCACGTAGCGCGCCTGGGTGTGGGTGGTGGCGATGGAAAGCGTGCCGCTGTCCTGTGCGCTGAACTGCTCGCCGATGCGCTTGAGGTTGCCCACCTCGCGCATGATCAGTTCGATGCTGGCGATGACGTGCTGGCCGGGTTCGGTGACGCGCTTCAGCCGCTTGCCGTGGCGCGCGAAGATCTCGACGCCCAGTTCTTCCTCGAGTTCGATGATGGCCTTGGAGACCCCGGGCTGCGAGGTGTGCAGTGCCTTGGCCGCCTCGGTGAGGTTCAGGTTGCGCCGCACGGCTTCCTGAACAAACTTGAACTGATGCAGATTCATATCAAATTCCGTCTTATTGCGGAATTCATTATGCCTTCGGAATCTATCGAAATTGCCGAATGTTCATGATTTGACCGCAATCCGGGCCAGGAGATCGACCAGTTCTGGCTCTTCGCCAACGATGCGAGCGAGCGAGAAGCCGATGGCGGGCCAGCGTTGGCGCAGCGCCTCGACCTGCAGCGGCAGGTCTTCGCGCGCGTGCTTGCCCATGCCGAGGAAGAGCGGAACCACCCGGATGGCGGTGGCGCCGCCGCCGATCAGCGTCTCGACTGCGGTGGGCAGGTCGGGCGTGGCCAGCTCCATGTAGGCGCAGGCCACGAGGGCGTCGGGACCGTCGGCGCGCACCCGCTGGGCGACGGCCTCGATGGGCTGGCGCCAGCGCTCGTCGCGCGAGCCATGCGCCAGCAGGACGATGCCCCGCCGGATGCCCTGGGCTGCGGTCATCGTCGCAGCACCAGCCAGCTGAAGGCCGTGAGCGACATCACCGAGTAGATCAGCCCCGGCGCCGCCGCAGTGAGCCATGGCGACCAGTTGCTGAGGTTGCCCAGGTAGCCGAACACGTTGTTCAGCAGGAAGAAGCTGATGCCGATCATCACGCCGCCGAACACGTAGGTCGTGATGCCCGACTGGCGGAAGTGCAGGTAGGCGAAGGGCAGGGCGAGCACCACCATCACCAGGCACGACAGCGGGTAGAACACCTTGCGCCAGAACTCGATCTCGTAGCGCTGCGCGGTCTGGCCGTTGGCGTCGAGATGGCGGATGTAGTCGAACAGGTCGATCGTGCTCATCCGGTCGGGCCGCAGCAGCGCCACCGACACCATCTCGCCGGTCAGCGAGGTCGGCCAGTTCAGCTGCGGGATCTTGGTGGTGACGATGTGCGCCTGCTCGGCCGAGCTGCGCGTGTCGTATTTCTGCTCTTCCACGCCGGTGAGCATCCAGTGGCCGTCGTTGCCGATGGCGGCCGAGGCCGCGGTGATCTGTGTCTTGATGTAGCCGTTCTCGTCGAACTCGAAGATGCGCGGGCTCTTCAGCGCGCCCTTGCGGTCGATGGCCAGCACGTTCACCGCGTAGGAGACGTTGTCGCGCTTCTCCTTGAGCCAGGCGCCGGTGTTGCCGGCCAGCGAGTAGGTGCCCTGGTACTTGGCCTTCAGCAGCTGGCCGGTGCGCTCGGACAGCGGCGCGACGTAGTCGCCGATGGCGAAAGTCAGCACCACGAAGCCGATGCCCATGAGCAGAAGCGTGCGCAGCGCGCGCCAGGGACCCAGTCCGCTGGTGCGCAGGATGGTGTATTCGGAGCTCTGCGCCAGCCGCGCCATCACGAAGATCGAGCCGATCAGCACCGTGATCGGCAGCAACTCGTAGAGATGGCTCGGGACCAGCAGGGCCACGTAGACGAGCGCCTGCGCGGGCCCGTAGTTCAGGCTGTCCGGCTTGCCGATGGACTGGAGTTCGTCGACGAAGTCGAAGAAGAAGAAGAGGCTCAGGAAGCCGAGCGTCACGAACGCGACGGCCTTCAGCACCTCGACGTAGATCAGGCGTCTTATCGTTTTCACGTGGGTTCGATCCTGGGAGCGGAAGGCGGCATGGCCGGGGTGGCGGACGGGCTCCTCCTGATCCGGCGTCCCCAGTTGTTCTGGCGGGCGCCGAGCCATGCCAGGTTGATCAGCAGCACGCCGCCGTGCAGCAGCAGCATGAAGCCACCCATGCCGAACTTGCCCGAGCTGATCCAGCTCTGGCCCAGGTTGAGCATGTTGTAGTAGACGACGAAGGCGAAGAGCGCGAGCAGGAGGTTGCCACTGCGGCCCACGCGCGGATTGCCGCTGGAGACGTTCAGCGCCAGCAACACGAAGTTGACGGCCGCCAGCAGCATGCCGATGCGCCAGGCCAGCTCGCCGCGGCTCGCATCGCTCGCGTCGGTCAGCAGCGACAGCGTGGTGCGCGCGCGCGGAGGTGTCGCGTCTCCCGTGAGGCCGGAGCTTCCGCCGGCGCGCGTGCCATAGGTCTTGAATTCGCTGATCTTCAGGCCGGTGGCGGTCATCGGCTGCTCGAGCCGCTGCCCGTTGTTGAGCAGCAGGTAGCGCGAATCGCCGATGTTCTCGATGCTGCCGCTGCGCGCCGAGGTCGTGATCTGCATGTTGCGCTCGATCGACCAGATGAAGACGTTGGTGGCCCTGGAGTTGTCGGGCGTCTCCTTGTCGATGAAGAACACGCGCACCCGGCCGGCGGATTCGCGGAATTCACCCGGCGCCACGCGCTCGATGTCGCTGCGCTGCTCGTACTGCTTGCGCATGCCGATGGTCTGCGAATTGGCCCAGGGCCAGCCCACCAGCGCCATCACGGCGATCAGGATCAGCACCGGCCAGGCGAAGCGGAACAGCGGCTTGACGAAGTCGGCCATGCCCTGTCCGCTGGAGAGCCAGATGACCATTTCGCTGTCGCGGTACATGCGCGACAGGGTGCCGACGATGGCGATGAACAGGCTCAGGCTCAGGATGGTCGGCATGTAGCCGAGCACCGTGTAGGCCATCACCAGGAACACCTCCTGCGGATTCACACTGCCCTTGGACGCGAGCCCGAGGGTGCGGATGAGCATCATGGTCATCACGATGGTGACCAGTACCACGAGGGTCGCTCCGAAGCTGCGGGACAGCTCCTTGCGTAGGGAAGAATGGAATAACATCGTTCGAGGAAAAAAAGGATTATGGACTTTCAACTCAAGACCCTCACCGTCGCCCAGGCCGCAGCCGAGAAATCCGATGTCCTGATCGTGCTCGTCGGCAGCGCTCCCATCACTTCCAAAGACCCGCTTTCCGTGCTCGCCGCCAGCGCCCGCAAGGCCGGCGACCTGCCCGACAAGGCCGGCAAGCTGCTCGGCCTCTACCGTCCTGAAGACGTGGTCGCGGGCCGCGTGGTGCTCGCCGCCATCGGTGACGGCAAGCCCGCCTCGGTGCGCAGCGGGGTCGCGGCGGCAATCAGTGCCGCCAAGGCGCAGGCTCCCAAGCGCGTGACCCTGGCCTTCGCGCAGCCCGCCGATGGCGCGGCGGTGGCCGCAGCCGTCACCGCGGCGGCCGACGCCAGCTATGTCTACACCACCACCAAGTCGAAGGCCGAACCCCGCAGCATCCGCCAGCTGACCATCGGCGTGGCCGACGCCGGGGCGGTCTCCGCCGCCTTCGACGAAGCCCGCGCCACCGTCCGGGGCATCGAACTGGCCAAGGAATGGGGCAACCGCCCCGCCAACCACGCCACGCCCACGCTGCTGGGCGAGGCAGCAAAGGAGTTGGCGAAGCTGCCGAACATCAAGTGCGAGGTGCTGGGGCCGAAGGAAGTCGAGAGGCTCGGCATGGGCTCCTTCGCCGCCGTGGCGCAGGGCTCGGCGCAGCCGCTGCGCTTCATCGTGCTGCGCTACCACGGCGCGCCCAGGAGCCAGGCACCCGTGGTGCTGGTCGGCAAGGGAATCACCTTCGACACCGGGGGCGTCTCGCTCAAGCCGGCGGCCGAAATGGACGAGATGAAGTTCGACATGTGCGGCGCGGCCAGTGTGCTCGGCACCTTCCGCGCGCTGGGCGACATCCAGCCCGCCATCAACGTGGTCGGCCTCATTCCCTCGTGCGAGAACATGAACGACGGCCGTGCCGTGAAGCCGGGCGACGTGGTGACCAGCATGAGCGGCCAGACCATCGAAGTGCTCAACACCGACGCCGAGGGCCGGCTCATCCTGTGCGACGCGCTGACCTACGCCAAGCGCTTCGAGCCCGCCGCCGTGATCGACATTGCCACGCTGACGGGCGCCTGCGTGATCGCCCTGGGCGGCGTGCGCAGCGGCCTGTTCGCCAGCGACGACACGCTGGCAGCCGCGCTCGAAGCCGCCGGCGAAGCTTCGCAGGACCGCTGCTGGCGCATGCCGCTGGACGACGACTACGCCGAGGGCCTGAAGAGCAACTTCGCCGACGTGGCCAACATCGCCGGCCGCGCGGGCGGCGCCATCACCGCCGCCAAGTTCCTGCAGCGCTTCACGAGCGACTTCGCATGGGCGCACCTGGACATCGCCGGCACGGCCTGGAAGAGCGGGGCAGCCAAGGGCTCGACCGGCCGGCCGGTGGGGCTGCTGGTGTCCTACCTCATGGGCCGCGCGGGCAGCGCCGACGCAGCGGGCAAGGCCGACGGTGCCAAGGCGAAGTCCGGCAAGAAGGCCGGCAAGGCCGCCGCGGCTCCCGCTGGAAAGACCCGGACCGAGAAGTGACCGAGATCGGCTTTCACTACAACGCGCGCGACAAGCTGAACTACGCCTGCCGGCTGGTTCGCAAGGCCGTGAACACGCGCAGCCTGCGCGTGGTGGTGGTGGGCGATGCGCGCTCGCTCGATGTGGTCGATGCGGCGCTCTGGCAGCTGTCGCCGGTGGACTTCGTCGCGCACTGCCGCGACGATGCGCCGGCCCATGTGGTCGCGCGCTCGGCCGTGGTGCTGTCGTCGCAAGGCGCCGACGCGGCCTCGCTGCCGCACCGCGAGATGCTGGTGAACCTGGGCCTCGAAGTGCCCGCGGGCTTCGAGCGCTACGAACGCATGATCGACATCGTGAGCGACGAGGCCAACGACCGGCAGGTCGGCCGGTCGCGCTGGCGCCACTATGCCGATCGTGGCTACACCATCCAGCCGCACGACTTCGCAAAGAGTTCCTGACATGGCCAGCACGCTGCGCACGCCGCCCCGGTTCGTTCCCACACTGACGACGGTGCTCGACATTCCCGCGGAGCCTGCGAGTCCCGAGCCGCAGCCCGAGCCGGTGCCCCAGCCCGACCCCGCGAACTCGATGGCATTGCCGCCTGCGGCACAGCTATCGCAGGCAGAAATCGTCAGCCTCGAAGAGCAGTTGCTGCACCGCGTCCTGCAGCGCGTCGACCTGTCCCTGGAGGAGCGTTTGAGCGACACCGTGTCAGCTGCCGTTCAGCATCAACTCGATGCGATGGTGCCGCGTCTGCGCAATGAAATCGAGGCTGTTCTGCGTGCGCTCGTGATCGAGGCAATGGCCGCGGAACTCAGCGAAAACACCGGGTCTACGCCAGCTTCCGGGGCCTGAATACTGGGCTAAACTGCGCCGCAGGTCGGAAGGGCGTGAGGGTGCCGCTGGTCTGCGGCGCGAAACTTGCGAGGTCTGCGCGCCCGGATCACACGACCGGTGTTTTTATTCTTTTCATCCAAGTTCTGGAGGTTCCCATGCAATTGAAATGGACTGCGGTCGCACTGGCTGCAATCACGCTTGTGGCTTGCGGCAAGAAGGAAGAAGCCGCTGCCCCTGCGGCAGCGCCCGCGCCAACGGCCGCGGCCCCGGCTGCTGCGCCTGCACCCGCACCTGCCGGAGACACCCTGGTCGTCAAGATCGGTCACGTGGCACCTACCAGCGGTCCCATCGCCCACCTCGGCAAGGACAACGAGTTCGGCGCCAAGATGGCCATCGAAGACCTGAATGCAAAGGGCATCAAGATCGGCGACAAGGTCGCCAAGTTCGAACTGGTTCCCGAAGACGATGCTGGCGACCCGAAGCAGGGCACGGCCGTCGCCCAGAAGCTCGTGGACGAAAAGGTCAATGGCGTTGTCGGTCACCTGAACTCCGGCACCACTATCCCCGCCTCCAAGCTGTACAGCGACGCTGGCATTCCGCAGATCTCGCCTTCGGCAACCAACCCGAAGTACACCCGCCAGGGCTTCAAGACCACCTTCCGCGTCGTGGCTGACGACACGCAGCTCGGCGGCACGCTGGGCAAGTACGCCGTCGAAACGCTCAAGGGCAAGAACATCGCCGTGATCGACGACCGCACCGCCTACGGCCAGGGCGTCGCAGAAGAATTCGAGAAGTCGGCCAAGGCAGCTGGCGCCACCATCGTGGGCCACGAGTTCACCACCGACAAGTCGACCGACTTCAACGCCATCCTGACCAAGCTGAAGGCTGCCAAGCCCGACGTCCTGTTCTTCGGCGGCATGGACGCCGTGGGCGGCCCGATGCTCAAGCAGGTCAAGCAACTCGGCCTGAACGTCAAGTTCATGGGCGGCGACGGCCTGTGCACCGGCGAACTGCCGAAGCTGGCTGGCGATGCCATCGGCGAAGACATGGTGGTGTGCGCTGAAGCCGGCGGCGTCGACGGCGACTTCAAGCAGCCCCTGGAAGACTTCAAGGCCAAGTTCAAGACCAAGAACGGCGTGGACGTGCAGATCTATGCACCGTACGTGTACGACGCGGTCAACGTGCTGGCAGAAGCCATGGTGAAGGCCGGTTCGTCCGACCCCGCCAAGTACCTGCCCGAGGTCGGCAAGGTCCAGTACAAGGGCGTGACCGGCCCGATCGCCTTCGACGAGAAGGGCGACATCAAGAACGGCGCCCTGACGCTGTACACCTACAAGGGTGGTGCGCGTACCCAGATCGCCGTGGTGCGCTGATTCGCTCCAGCCGAAAAGAGAAAAGGGCCTTCGGGCCCTTTTTCATTCCCGTGACCCGTCCTGCCCAGCGTTGACACCTTTCATCGACGAAAGGAGAAAACGCAATGGACACAGGCGCGAAGAGAACGCAGCGCGACTACACGATGGCCTTCAAGTTGGCTGTGGTCGAGCAAGTGGAAAAAGGGGAGATGACCTGGAGCCAGGCGCAGAGCCGCTATGGGATTCAGGGCAACTCGACCGTATTGAACTGGCTGCGCAAACACGGTCGCCAGGGGTGGGGGCGTGCGGCATCATCGGCGGCTATGCCGATCGACAAGACAGCCATTGCACCGACGCCGGAACAGCGGATCAAAGAATTGGAGACGCAACTGGCCAGAGCACAGGAAAAGGCCCGGTTGTTCGAAGCGGTGCTGGAGGTCCTGAAGAAGGATCACGGCGTGCGTGTTGTAAAAAAGCCTTCGGGCAAGTCCTTGCGCAAGGCCTCGTCCAAGGGCTGAGCGTGACCCGGGCTTGCCGCCACATGGGCATGAGTCGTCAGGCGTACTACCAAGGCCGGCACAGGGCCGCCCGGCGCCACGAACGCGCCGAAACGGTGGTGCAGTTGGTCAAAGAGCAGCGGATGCGCCAGCCCAGGCTGGGTACGCGCAAGCTGCACTACCTGCTGCGCGAGCCGCTGCAGCGCCAAGGCATCGAGCTGGGACGTGATGCGATGTTCGATGTGCTGCGCAACGCGCGGCTGCTTGTGGCAAACCGCCGGGCGTACCACAAGACGACGGACAGCCATCATCGCTTTCGCCGCCACCCGAACCTGGTCAAGGCGGGGCCTGCGCAGATTCGCGTCACGCGCAGCGAGCAATTGTGGGTGGCCGACATCACGTACCTGCCTACGGCCGACAAAGTGGTCTACCTCAGTCTGGTCACCGATGCGCATTCGCGCAAGATCGTGGGCTGGCACGTCCATGCCAGCCTGCAGACCGAGGAGGTGGCGCGGGCCCTGAAGATGGCGCTGCGCGGGCGACAGACGCGCGAGCAACTCGTACATCACTCCGATCGCGGCATCCAATACTGCTCGAACTACTATCAGGCGCTGCATCGCCGCCATGGCCTGAAGTGTTCGATGACCGACGGCTACGACTGCTACCAGAACGCGTTGGCCGAGCGCATCAACGGCATCCTCAAGACCGAATTCCTGCTGAGCCGGCCAGTTGACCTGGCTCAGGCCAGACGACTGGTGGCTGAGTCCGTGCAGATCTACAACCACGAGCGACCCCATCTGTCGCTCAAAATGCAAACGCCCGATGCCGTGCACCGGGCGTCCATGGTCGGCTGAGGCCGGCTGTTTGGGTGTCAACGCATTTCAGGACGGGTCACCGCTCCGTTTGCGGGAGCTGTGGATCAGAGTGGCGTCAGAGCGGCGCCAGGCCAGACGGACGGTTGGCGTTGCAGTATTCGATGAAGGCGTCGAGGTCCCGCGACTTGTCGAACACCGCGTCGGCGCCCAAGGCGGTGCAGCGGGCCCGAATGTCGGCCGTCACGTAGTTGCTGAGAACCACGACCCGCTGGCTGGGGTTGCGCTCCTTGCAGCCGCCGAGCACGCCGAGGCCGGAGCCTTCCTTCAGGAACAGGTCGACGATGAGCAGTTGCCAGTCGTCGGGATGCGCAGCGAGCCAGGCGAGGGCGTCGCTCTCGGTCTCGGCGAAGCCGACCACACGGCCATTGACCAAATCCTCGAGTGCCGGGACCAGGTTGTCCCTGATGGTCTTGTTGTCCTCGACGAGGAACGTGATGAGGGCCATGCCGTGGTTTCGCTTTGAGAACGAATAGCGTAGCGTGCCTGACGCTGCCCACGCGTAGGAGAAAGGATATGGACGCGGTGCGCCGCCCCGTCAGTCCGAACCCTCGGCGCGGATCTTCGCCTTGAGCTTCTCGGCCAGCGCCTGGCTTTCGTCGCGCTCGGCCGTCACCTCGAGCCGTTTCTCGATTTCCTCGCTCAGGGCCGCATTCACCTCGGCGAGCTTCTCGGCAGACTGGGCCAGCTTTTCCTCCAGCTGGCTGGTGTGCTCGATGGCCTGCGCCACCTCGCCGACCTGCACTTCCTCGGGCAGCTCCTGCTCGAGCACCGTGTTCACCACGGCGAGGTTGTCCGATGCCCGCTGCACTTCGGCGGCCACCTGCTCGCTCTTCTCGAGGGTGTGGTCCAGCGTTGTGGTGCCGCGCGGCGGGTTTTTGGGTTTTCCGGCCATCGGAGTTCCTTAGGGGGCTTGGAAGTAGAACCTTTGGATCGTACTGCCAGACGAGGGGCTCGGGAGGCCATGGCTGGTTGTTGCAAAGCAACGCATTGCCTTTCAAGCCGAGGGCGCGACCCGGATGGCAAAAACAAAAAAAGCCCAGGTGCTTTGGGCAACCTGGGCTTCTTGTTTCTCTGGCGGAGCAGGCGGGATTCGAACCCGCGGAGGGCTATTAACCCTCACACGCTTTCCAGGCGTGCGACTTAAACCGCTCATCCACCGCTCCGAAGCCCACGATTGTAGCAGTCAGATCAGCCCTGATTCGGCTGACCTTGCGCCGAAGACTTGCCGGCCTGCACCATCCGCATCGCCGAAGCGATGAGCGAGGCGGTCTCGGTCATGTTGCTCGGCACGATCAGCGTGGTCTTGGAGTCGGCCGCGACCTTGCCGTAGGCGTCGACGGCGCGCTCGGCCACCTTGAGCTGCACGGCCTGTTCGCCGCCCGGCTGGCGGATGGCGGCCGCCACCCGCTCGATGGCATCCGCCGTCGCCGTTGCCACCGCCGTGATGGCCGCTGCCTCACCCTGGGCGTTGTTGATCTGCGCCTGCTTCTCGCCCTCGGAACGGGCGATGAAGGCCTCGCGCTCGCCGGTGGCGATGTTGATCTGCTCCTGGCGGCGGCCTTCCGAAGCCGCGATCAGCGCGCGCTTCTCGCGCTCGGCGGTGATCTGGCGCTGCATCGCCTGCAGGATTTCCTTCGGCGGCGTCAGGTCCTTGATCTCGTAGCGCAGCACCTTCACACCCCAGTTCAGCGCCGCCTCGTCGATCGCCGCCACCACCTGGGCGTTGATGACATCGCGTTCCTCGAAGGTCTTGTCGAGTTCCAGCTTGCCGATCACGCTGCGCAGCGAGGTCTGGGCGAGCTGCGTCACGGCCACGATGTAGTTCGACGAGCCATAGCTGGCACGCATCGGGTCGGTCACCTGGAAGTACAGGATCCCGTCGACCTGCAGCTGCGTGTTGTCGCGCGTGATGCAGATCTGGCTGGGCACGTCGAGCGGGATTTCCTTCAGGCTGTGCTTGTAGGCCACCCGGTCGATGAACGGGATCAGGAAGTTGGGGCCGGGCGTCATCGTGCCGTGGTACTTGCCCAGCCGCTCGCGGATCCAGGCGTTCTGCTGCGGCACGAACTTGACCGACTGGCTGATGAAGATGATCGCGATGACCAGGATGATGAGGGGTACCGAAAATTCCATGGTGCGCTTCCTTTTCTGAGTTCTACCTACGACAGACTGACTGACTAAACCTTGTCGACCACCAGCCGGCTGCCGACCACCTCGACCACGCGATGCTCGCCGGTGGAGGGCGTGCGGCCGGCCCGCTGGACCACTGTCCACTGAGCGCCCCGGTAGCGCACGGTCGCCGTGCCGTCGGCGTTCCAGGCGTCGACCTGCACGCTCTCGCCGATGTCGAGGTTCACGTCGCGGTTGGCTTCGGTGGGAGGGGCAGGGGGACGCCTGCGCTGGATCGTGTACCAGACCAGCACAGCCCCCACGCCGATGACGGCCGCCACGATCAGCTGAGTGACGGTGCCGAAGCCCAGGTGCGCGGAGATCGCCGCAGCCGCGAAGCCCGCCGCCAGCAGCAGGAGATAGACGGTGCCCGAGAGCAGTTCGAGCACGATGGCCGCCCCCGCGATCAGCCACCAGACAGTGGAATTTGCCATGTCGACTCCTCGTTTTTGCTTGTTCGATGCGCGCCATTCTGAGGCATCCGATCCAAGCGCTTGTCCTACGTAGGGATACTGGGCAGGAAAGGGAAAAACCGGTCTTGTCCGACGGCACCGGATGTCTTGCGCGAAGCTGACCGGATCCGTCATCCGAATTCCGTACACTTCGCGCCTCGCTACATTGCCCTGTGTGTCCTTTCCAGCCTGACCGTCCGGAGCCCCGCTCATGAAATTCCGCTTTCCCATCGTCATCATCGACGAGGACTTCCGCTCCGAAAACACTTCGGGCCTCGGCATCCGCGCGCTTGCGCAGGCCATCGAGACGGAAGGTTTCGAGGTGCTGGGCGTCACCAGCTACGGCGACCTGAGCCAGTTCGCCCAGCAGCAAAGCCGCGCCAGCGCCTTCATCCTGTCGATCGACGACGAGGAGTTCACCATCGGCCCCGACCTCGACCCGGCCGTGCTGAACCTGCGCACCTTCATCGGCGAAGTGCGGCGCAAGAACGCCGACGTGCCGATCTACATCTACGGCGAGACCAAGACCTCGCGGCACCTGCCCAACGACATCCTGCGCGAGCTGCACGGCTTCATCCACATGTTCGAGGACACCCCCGAATTCGTGGCGCGCCACATCATCCGCGAGGCCAAGAGCTACCTCGAGAGCGTGCAGCCGCCGTTCTTCAAGGCGCTGATCGACTACGCGGAAGACGGCTCCTACTCGTGGCACTGCCCGGGCCACTCGGGCGGCGTGGCCTTCTTGAAAAGCCCCGTGGGCCAGATGTTCCACCAGTTCTTCGGCGAGAACATGCTGCGCGCCGACGTCTGCAACGCCGTGGAAGAGCTGGGCCAGCTGCTCGACCACACGGGCCCTGTGGCGGCCAGCGAGCGCAACGCGGCGCGCATCTTCAACGCCGACCACTGCTTCTTCGTGACCAACGGCACCAGCACCAGCAACAAGATGGTGTGGCACCACACGGTGGCGCCGGGCGATGTGGTGGTGGTCGACCGCAACTGCCACAAGTCGATCCTGCACGCGATCATCATGACCGGCGCGATTCCGGTGTTCATGAAGCCCACGCGCAACCATTTCGGCATCATCGGCCCCATTCCCAAGAGCGAGTTCGAGCAGAGCGCCATCAAGGCCAAGATCAAGGCCAACCCGCTCCTGGCCGACGTGGACGCCGACAAGGTCAAGCCGCGCGTGATGACGCTCACGCAGTCGACCTACGACGGCGTGATCTACAACACCGAGACCATCAAGAACATGCTCGACGGCTACGTCGACACGCTGCACTTCGACGAGGCATGGCTGCCGCACGCGGCATTCCACCCGTTCTACGGCGCCTACCACGCGATGGGCAAGCGCCGGGTGCGCCCGAAGGAATCGCTGGTGTTCGCCACGCAGTCCACCCACAAGCTGCTGGCCGGCATCAGCCAGGCCAGCCACGTGCTGGTGCAGGACTCGCAGAACCGCCAGCTCGACCGCGACCTCTTCAACGAGGCCTACCTGATGCACTCCTCGACCAGCCCGCAGTACGCGATCATCGCGAGCTGCGACGTGGCCGCCGCCATGATGGAGCCACCCGGCGGCACCGCGCTGGTGGAAGAGAGCATCCTCGAGGCGCTGGACTTCCGCCGCGCCATGCGCAAGGTCGAGGAGGAGTTCGGCAAGGACGAGTGGTGGTTCAAGGTCTGGGGCCCCGAGAAGCTGGTCGAAGAGGGCATCGGCCGCGCCGAAGACTGGATCATGCACGGCGAGAAGAACGGCCAGCAGAAGACCGGCAAGGGCAAGAACTCGTCGCGCAACTGGCACGGCTTCGGCGAGCTGGCCGACGGCTTCAACATGCTCGACCCGATCAAGTCGACCATCGTCACGCCGGGCCTGGACCTCGAAGGCAACTTCGCCGAGACCGGCATCCCGGCCAGCGTCGTGACCAAGTTCCTCGCCGAGCACGGCGTGATCGTCGAGAAGACCGGCCTCTACAGCTTCTTCATCATGTTCACCATCGGCATCACCAAGGGCCGCTGGAACACGCTGCTGACTGCGCTGCAGCAGTTCAAGGACGACTACGCGCGCAACCAGCCGATGTGGCGCATCATGCCGGAGTTCTGCCAGCAGCACCCCGGTTACGAACGCCTGGGCCTGCGCGACCTGTGCCAGCACATCCACCAGCTGTACGCGCGCTATGACGTGGCCCGCCTCACGACCGAGATGTACCTGAGCGACCTGACGCCGGCCATGAAGCCCAGCGACGCCTTCGCCCACATCGCGCACCGCAAGACCGAGCGCGTGGAAATCGACGACCTCGAGGGCCGCATCACCACCAGCCTGATCACGCCGTACCCGCCGGGCATTCCGCTGCTGATCCCGGGCGAGGTGTTCAACAAGAAGATCGTCGACTACCTCAAGTTCTCGCGCGAGTTCAACACGCAGTGCCCGGGCTTCGAGACCGACATCCACGGCCTGGTGGCGCGCGTCGACGAGACGGGCAAGAAGCGCTACTACGCGGACTGCGTCAAGGAATCCAGGTAAGGGGCGAGAGGGCTGATCAGGGCTGATTGGCCAGCCCAGCAGCCGGCCAATCAGCCTTCGCGCACCCGCATGAAGCGTGCGAAGCGGGGCAGGCCCTTGGCGGTCAGGCCGTTGTAGCGGTAGGTCACCCAGGTGCCGATGGCGGGCGGATTCTCTCGCTCGGCATCGGTCAGGCCGGTGCCGAGCCTGAAGCGTTTGCCGTCGGGCGTCTCGACCACCAGCGCGCCCAGCCGGGTGCTGTGCCTGCCCTTGCCGGGCAGGTGCTCGATCACTCGGGCTTCGGCGTCCTCGTAGGGTTTGACCTTGAGCAGGTCGTTGCCACGTTCGCCCTTGTAGAGCGAAGCCCCGCGGTGGAGCATCAGGCCTTCGCCGCCCATCTTCACCGTCTTGTCGAGCAGCGCCTGCAGGGCTTCGTGCGTGGTGGCGCGCTCCTGTGGCACGGGCACGACCCACGGTGCGTCGGTGATCGGCAGCAGCCTGCGCAAGGCAGCCAGCCGCGTCGTGAAGTCGCCGGGCTGCGCAGGCAGGTCGAAGACCATGTAGCGCATCTCGTGCCAGGCGATGTCGTTGGGCGTCTGGTTGCGTGCGGTCGACACCGCGTGCGCGAACCGGCCCCGGCCGGCCCAGAGCTCGCCGTCGAGCGGCTGCTTCGGCAGTGGAGTGGTGAACCATGCCGGGGCGACGATGCGCTCGCCGCCGCGCGTCCAGAGCTGCCTGCCGTCCCAGAAAGCGCGCACGCCGTCGTACTTCTCGCTGACCCAGTAGTCCGCCAGCGACATGTCCCGGCGGTAGGTCTCGGCCAGCATCAGCGGCGGCGCGGGCTCGCGCGCGAGCGCGGCCGGCGCGATGGCCAGGCCGAAAGCGGCGAGCAGCAGGGAGCGGCGGTTCAACACGATGCTATGAAATAGAGAGCAAAAAAAGCAAGGCCGCTTGCGCGGCCCGTCTTGGTGGGCGTTGGGCGGGCTACTCGGCCATGCCTCCGACCACGTTGCTGAAGCCGCCGTCCACGTAGGTGATCTCGGCAGTCACGCCGCTGGCCAGGTCGCTCAGCAGGAAGGCGGCGACGTTGCCCACTTCCTCGATGGTCACGTTGCGCCGGATCGGCGATGCGTCGGCCACGGCCGCCAGCATCTTGCCGAAGCCCTTGATGCCGCTGGCCGCCAGCGTCTTGATCGGGCCCGCGCTGATGCCGTTGACGCGCATGCCCTTCGGGCCCAGCGAGGCGGCCGTGTAGCGCACCGAGGCTTCGAGCGAAGCCTTGGCCAGGCCCATGGTGTTGTAGTTGGGCAGCGCGCGCTCGGCACCCAGGTAGGTCAGCGTGAGCAGGGCCGACTTGTCGTTGAGGTAGGGCAGGGCCGCCTTGGCCATGGCCGGGAAACTGTAGGCGCTGATGTCGTGCGCGACCTTGAAACCCTCGCGCGAGAGCCCGTCGAGGAAGTCGCCCGCGATGGATTCGCGCGGCGCGAAGCCGATGCTGTGCACGAAGCCGTCGAACTTGGGCCAGGTTTGGGCGAGGTCGGCGAAGAGCTTGTCGATCTGGGCGTCGTCGCTCACGTCGCAGTCGAAAATCAGCTTCGAGCCGAAGTCTGCGGCATATTCGGTGATACGGTCCTTGAATCGCTCGCCGACGTAGCTGAAGGCGAGCTCCGCGCCCTGGTCGTGACAGGCCTTGGCAATGCCATAAGCAATGGAGCGATTGCTCAGTACACCGGTGATCAGCAGTTTCTTGCCCGAAAGAAAGCCCATGGGGTTGCCTTGTGAAAATCTTGGGCAGAATTCTCGCATGCGAGGTTGGCTGCTTCTGACGATGGCTCTCTTGGCGCCCACCTCGTGGGCGGCACACGGTCTGGGCATGGGCTACGAGCCCAAGTACCCGGCGTCCTTCAAGAATTTCGACTACGTGAACCCCGACGCCCCCAAGGGCGGCGACCTGGTCCTGTCGTCCAGCGGGAGCTTCGACAAGCTCAATCCGTTCACGCTCAGGGGTGTGCCGCCGGTGGGCATGGGCTACAGCTCCAACGGTTTCGTGTTTTCCGAGTACGGCCTGGTCTTCGACTCGCTGATGACGCCCAGCGAGGATGAACCCTTCTCCAACTACGGCCTGCTCGCCGAGGACGTTCAGCTGGCGCCGGACCGCCTGAGCGTCACCTTCCGCCTGAACCCGAAAGCGAAGTTCTCCGACGGTTCCCCTGTGCTCGCGAAGGACGTGAAGTACTCCTTCGACACCCTGATGAGCAAGCAGGCCGGCCCGACCTTCCGCTCCTACTGGGTGGACATCAAGGACGCCGTGGTGGTCGGGGAGCGCACGATCCGCTTCGATTTCAAGCGCCAGAACTCCGAGTTGCACATGATCATCGGCCAGTTGCCGGTGTTCTCTAGCGCCTGGGGCAAGGGCAAGCCCTTCGACCAGATCGTGAGCGAGCCGCCGATCGCCAGCGGGCCCTACGTGGTGGACAAGGTCGATTTCGGCAAGTACATCTCGTACCGCCGGCGGACGGACTACTGGGCCGCCGATCTGCCGGTACGCAAGGGCATGTTCAATTTCGGCTCGGTGTCCTACCAGTACTTCAAGGACAAGCTCGGCGAGGAAGAGTCGCTCAAGGCCGGCTCGCTGGACGCGATGGAAGAGGGCTCGATCATCGCCTGGGTGCGTCGCTACAAGGGCCGCCGCTTCGACTCCGGCGAGCTGATCAAGGAAGAGATCTCGCACCGCCGCTTCACCGGCATGCAGGGCCTGGTGCCCAACCTGCGGCAGCCCCGCTTCCAGGACATGCGCGTGCGTCAGGCACTCGCGCTGGCCTTCGACTTCGACTGGCTCAACCAGCATCTGTTCTATGGGCGCCGGGCGCGCACCACGAGCTACTTCCAGAACAGCGACGACCTGATGGCGCAGCCCGATGTCACTCCGGAAGAGCAGGCGCTCATGGATCACCTGAAAAACAGGCAGCGCTACATCGACAACACCAGGGGCGAGCTGCCGCGCCCGGCCGCAAGCGGAGACACGGCCGAGGGCCTGCGCCGCAACCTCGTGCGCGCGCAGGAACTGCTGCGGGAGGCGGGCTGGACCTACAGGAACGGCGCCCTGCGCGACAAGGACGGCACGCCCTTCGTCATCAACTTCGACATCGCGGATCGAAGCTCGGGCGTGGTGCTCGCGCCTTACGCGCGCAACCTCGCCAAGCTCGGGATCACGCTCGACTACCGCCTTCGCGATCCGAGCCTGCTGAAGAAGAAGCAGGACGACCTCGAGTTCGACATGGCCATCAACATCGCCGGTGGCTCGTCGAGCCCGGGCAACGAGCTTTTCGACGACTTCGGCTCCAAGTCGGCCAACGAGAAGGGCAGCCAAAACCTTGGCGGCATCAGCGATCCGGTGATCGATGAGATCCTGGAGGTGATCGTCAACTCCCCCGACCGCAAGTCGCTTGCCGCTGGCGCGCGCTTGCTGGACCGTTACTTGCTCCACCAGAACTACGTGATCCCGATGTACTACGGCAAGCAGTATTTCATTGCCCACAAGCGCAAGCTGCGCCGGCCGGAGGCCCCGCTGCCGCAGCGCCTGCTCGCCGGCTCGGCGATGCTGACGATGTGGTGGATCGACCCCGCCGCGAAGTAGCCGGGCGGACGGACCAGCAACCCATAAGCAAACCGAGACACGAGCAGACCAGACCGCATGGCCGCCTACCTCCTCAGACGCCTTCTGCTGATCATTCCCACGCTGTTCGGGGTGCTGCTGATCAATTTCATCATTGTCCAATTCGTTCCGGGCGGTCCCGCCGAGCAACTTCTGTCGCAGCTGACGAACAAGGAGAACCGCATCTCCGGCGGTCCCGCCGGGCGCGCCCTCGATGCCAGGCAGGTGGCGGAAATCAAGGCGCTCTATGGCTTCGACAAACCAGCGCCGGAGCGTTTCTGGCAGATGCTCAAGCAGTTCGCCAGCTTCGACCTGGGCAAGAGCTTCTTCCAGAGCAAGGACGTATGGCAGCTCATCAAGGAGAAGCTGCCAGTCTCCATCAGCCTCGGGCTCTGGACCTTCTTCATCAGCTACCTTATAGCGGTGCCGCTCGGCGTGGCAAAGGCGGTGCGCGCCGGTTCGCGCTTCGACTTCCTGACCACGCTTCTGGTGCTGGTCGGCTATGCCATTCCGGGCTTCGTGCTGGGCGTGGCGCTGCTGGTGATCTTCGGCGGCCAGCTCCAGTGGTTCCCGTTGCGCGGGCTGACCTCGCCGAACTGGGAGTCGCTGAGCTGGGGCGCGCGAATCGTCGATTACCTGTGGCATATCACCCTGCCGGTCACGGCGATGGTGCTCGGCAGCTTCGCGATCACCGCGATGCTCACCAAGAATTCCTTCCTGGAGGAAATCCGCAAGCAGTACGTGCTGACGGCGCGCGCAAAGGGGCTGGCCGAGCGCCAGGTCCTGTGGAAGCACGTGTTGCGCAATGCGCTGATTCCGATCATCACTGGCTTCCCGGCGGCGTTCATCGGCGCCTTCTTTGCGGGTGCGCTCCTGATCGAGACGCTGTTCTCGCTCGACGGCATGGGCCTTCTGAGCTACGAGAGCGTTCTGCGGCGCGACTACCCGGTGTTCCTGGGCACGCTCTATCTGTTCACGCTGATCGGACTGGTGACCAAGCTCATCTCCGATCTCTGCTACGTCTGGGTCGATCCGAGGGTGAAGTTTGACTGACAAGAAGAACGAAGCACCCGCCGTGGTGTCGGTGAGCCCGGGGCGCCGCGCCTGGCGCCGCTTTCGCCGCAATCCGCTCGGGTTCTGGAGCCTGGTGATTTTCTCGGCGCTTGTGGTGCTGAGCCTTTTCGCCGACGTGCTGTCCACCGACAAGCCGCTCATCGTGCGCTACGAGGGTCAGACCTATTTCCCTGTACTGCGCGACTATTCCGAGAAAACCTTCGGCGGCGATTTCGAGACGCCGACCGACTACCTCGATCCATTCATCGAGCAGCGCATCACGCAGGGCGGCAACTGGGCGATCTACGCGCCCAACCGCTACGGTCCCAGCACGCTCAACTACTTCTCGAAGCCGCCGAACCCCGCGGCGCCCTCGGGCGAAAACCTGCTCGGCACGGACGAGCGGGGGCGTGACCTGCTGGCGCAGCTGATCTACGGTTTCCGCGTGAGCGTGCTGTTCGCGCTGGCGCTCACGGTGATCGGCGTGGTGCTGGGCGTTGCGACCGGCGCGGTACAGGGCTTCTTCGGTGGCAAGACCGATTTGACCTTCCAGCGACTGATCGAGATATGGAGCGCGATGCCGGAGCTGTACCTGCTGATCATTTTCAGCGCCATCTTCACGCCCAGCGTGGCGCTGCTGCTGATTTTGCTGAGCCTGTTCGGCTGGATGGGGCTGTCCGACTACGTGCGCGCCGAGTTCCTGCGCAACCGCCAGATGGACTACGTGCGCGCAGCTCGCGCCCTGGGCGTAGGCAACCTGCAGATCATGTGGCGCCACATCCTGCCCAACAGCATGGTGCCCGTCGTCACTTTCCTGCCGTTCCGGATGAGCGCGGCCATCCTGGCGCTCACTTCGCTCGATTTCCTCGGGTTGGGCGTGCCGCCGGGTACGCCATCGCTGGGCGAACTGCTGAGCCAGGGCAAGTCCAACATCGATGCCTGGTGGATATCGATCTCCACCTTCGGCGTGCTGGTCCTGACGCTGTTGCTGCTGACCTTCATGGGCGACGCCCTGCGCGACGCTCTCGATCCCCGGAAGGCCGACAAGTGATGAGCAGCGACGTACAACAAACCGCCGGCAATCGGCAGCCTCTTCTCGAAGTGGATGGCCTTCGCATCGCCTTCGGCGGCAAGGAGGTGGTGCACGGCATCGACTTCCGGATGGCCGCGGGCGAGAAGCTTGCGCTCGTCGGCGAATCGGGCTCGGGCAAGACCGTCACCGCACTGTCGCTGCTGCGGCTGGTGCAGAACGCCGAGCTTTCGGGCAGCGCCCGGCTCTTCGGCAACGGGCAGAAGGAGCAGAAACAGCAGGTGCCGCGCGACCTGTTGTCGATCCCTGAGCGTCAACTGCGCGGCATCCGCGGCAAGGAGATCGCCATGATCTTCCAGGAGCCGATGACCGCGCTGAACGCGCTCTACACCGTGGGCGACCAGATCGCCGAGGTGCTCGAGCTGCACGAGGGCCTCTCGAAACGGGAGGCGCAGGCGGCGGCGGTCCAGCTGCTGGCCGATACGGGCATTCCCGAGCCGGCGCGGCGGGCCAGGGCGTTTCCGCACCAGCTCTCGGGAGGCCAGCGCCAGCGCGCGATGATCGCCATGGCGCTCGCCTGCAAGCCGCGCCTGCTGCTGGCCGACGAGCCGACCACCGCACTCGACGTGACCGTGCGCGCGCAGATCCTCGACCTGCTCGCCGACCTCCAGCGCAAGCACGGCATGGCGGTGCTGCTCATCACGCACGACCTGAACCTGGTGCGCCGCTTCGCCGATCGCGTGGTGGTCATGGAAGGCGGTCGGATCGTCGAGCATGGCCGGGTGGCCTCGGTGTTCGAGGCGCCGCAGCATCCCTACACGCGCAAGCTGATCGACAGCCATCCCGAGCGTGACGTGGCAGCCGTGGCCGTGAACGCCGGCACGTCGCCGCTGATCGAGGCGAAGGCGCTGCGCGTGAGCTATCCGGTGCCGAAACCGGGTTTTGCCGGCTGGTTCGGCAAGGGCGAATTCGTGGCGGTGCAGGGCGCCGATTTCCGCATCGCGCCCGGCGAGACGCTGGGCGTGGTCGGCGAGTCGGGCTCGGGCAAATCGACACTGGCGCTGGCAGCGCTGGGATTGCTGAAGCACAAGGGCGCGCTCACGGTCGCCGGCAAGGGCTGGGCGGTGGACCGGGCCTCCGACCTGGCGTTGCGGCGGGTGATGCAGGTGGTGTTCCAGGATCCGTTCTCCTCGCTTTCTCCGCGCATGACGGTGGAGCAGATCGTGGGCGAAGGGCTGCGGGTGCATGCGCCGGAGCTGGGTGTCGAGGCGCGCCGCGCGCGTGCGCTGGCCGCGCTGGCCGACGTCGGCCTGACGGAGGCGCAGTTTCCGGCGCTGCTTGATCGCTATCCGCACGAGTTCTCGGGCGGGCAGCGGCAGCGGCTGGCGATCGCCCGGGCGCTGATCGTCGATCCGCAACTGCTGGTGCTCGACGAGCCCACGAGCGCGCTCGACGTCACGATCCAGAAGCAGGTGCTGGGCCTGCTGCAGCGGCTGCAGCGTGAGCGGGGGTTGAGCTACCTGCTGATCACGCACGACGTGGAGGTGATCCGTGCGATGGCGCACAACGTCATCGTGATGAAGGACGGCGCCATCCTCGAAACCGGGCGGGTCGAACAGGTGCTGGACGCGCCCGAGCACCCCTATACGAAGAAGCTGGTGGCCGCCGCGCTGCTGGAATAAGACGGAGACTGCAAGAAGAATGTCGGAAATCGGACGCGACCGGCGCGGTGCATGGCGCGCGGCGCTTGCCTGCATGGTCACCCTCGCGGTGGCGATGGGCCTGGGGCGCTTCGCCTTCACCCCCATGCTGCCCATCATGCTGCACGAAGGAAAGCTCGAACTGGCTGCCGGCGGGGTGCTGGCGTCGCTCAACTACCTGGGCTACTTCCTCGGCGCCGTGAGCTGCGCGGCTATCGGCATCAAGGCATCGAGCATGGTGCGCGGCGGCCTGCTGGCCACGGCCGCGCTGCTGGTGGGCATGGGGCTGCTGCACAGCTTCGCGAGCTGGGGCGTGCTGCGCACGGCGGCGGGCGTGATGAGCGCCTGGGTCTTCGTCTTCGCCTCGGGCTGGGGGCTGCGCCGGCTGGCGGAGACGAATGCGCCGACGCTGGCCGGAGTGATCTATACGGGGCCGGGGATAGGCATCGCCATGACCGGGCTGCTGGGCGGTGCGCTGGGGCGGTGGGGCTCAGACGCGGGCTGGATCGGGCTGGGCATCCTCGCGGTGGTGCTGATCGCCCTGATCTGGCGGGTGTTCGACGACGGCGAAATTGCGCCGGCCGGCGGTGCGGCGGCTCCGGCGCCGGCTGCGGCGGCCCGCATTGCCGGGCCTGACGACCGCAGCGACGCGATCTGGCTGGTCGTGCTCTACGGACTGGCGGGCTTCGGCTACATCATCACGGCCACTTTCCTGCCGGTGATCGCCCGGCAAGCGCTGCCGGGGTCGTCCTGGCCGGATTTCTTCTGGCCGCTGTTCGGGGCGGCCATCATTCCGGGGGCGCTGATCGGTGCCCGTGCGCCGACGCACTGGGATAACCGGCTGCTGCTGGCCGTGGCCTATGCGCTGCAGGCGCTGGGCGTGGTGCTTTCGGTGGCGTGGCCCAGCATTCCCGGGTTCGCGCTGGGCAGCCTGCTGTTGGGCATGCCGTTCACCGCCATCACTCTTTTTGCGATGCGGGATGCGCGCCGGCTGCGCGGCAATGCGGCGGCGGGGCTGATCGGCTATGCGACTGCCTCGTACGGGGTGGGGCAGATCATCGGGCCGCTGTTCGCCGCGCCGCTGGCGCAGCGGACCGGGTCGTTCCAATTGCCCTTGCTGGTTGCGGCGGCTGCGTTGGCGCTCGGGGCGGTGCTGTTCGCCTTCGTCTGGTTCAAATCGCGCCGCGCGGCCGTGGGGACCCCGCAATAGCGGGTCAGGGCGCTTGGAAGCCCTTCATTAATTGCGCAAATAGCATATAATTCGAGGCTCACGACCAAACGGGCGGGTACCAACCGCCCGTTTTTTTTGGTCCATCCATTCCAGGCTTTCATTCATGGCTATCTGGCATCCGTGGCGGGCGGATGGCAGGGCCGGGCATTTAAAGGCGCTTTCGAACACGTGGCATTGCAGCAAATAGTGGAACAAACCGTGGCCGGTCTCGGCTACGACCTGGTCGAGATCGAGCGTTCGGCCGGGGGATTGCTGCGCGTGACGATTGATTTGCCCTGGAAAGGCCCCAACTCCGAAGCTGCGGCCGCTGGCCTGCCGGAACCTTTCGTCACCGTCGAGGACTGCGAGAAGGTCACCCGCCAGCTGCAATTCGCGCTCGAGGTCGACGGCGTCGATTACAAGCGGCTCGAGGTGTCCTCGCCGGGTATTGACCGGCCGCTGCGCAATGAGCAGGATTTCGAGCGATTCGTGGGCGAGGTGATCGACATCACACTCAAGGCGCCGATGGGCGCCGCCGCGGCCGGCCAGGTGGCGGCCAACCGCAAGAAGTTTCGCGGCACGCTGGAGCGGGCCGCACAGGTAGAGGGCGCCGGCGCCCCGGGCTGGCAGATCGTCTGGAGCGATGCGCCCGAGCCCAAGCCGGGTCAAAAAGTGAGCAAGAAACGCGCGCCCGCAACGCTGCAGGCGCTCGGCTTCGCGCTGGACGAACTGCGCGAGGCGCGGCTCGCGCCAATTGTGGATTTCAAGGGCCGCAAGGCCAGAACCCAGCCGGGTTTTTCGGATATTGACGACGGAACGCAGGTTCCGGACTGACCAGAGGAGTGGTGGCATGAATCGCGAAATGTTGATGTTGGTGGATGCGATCTCGCGCGAGAAGAACGTCGAGCGTGACGTGGTCTTCGGCGCGGTCGAGTCCGCGCTGGCGCAGGCCACCAAGAAGCTCCATCAGGGCGATGTGGACATCCGCGTCTCGGTCGATCGCGACAGCGGCGACTACGAAACCTTCCGCCGCTGGCACGTCGTGCCCGACGAGGCCGGCCTGCAGCTGCCCGACCAGGAAATCCTGCTGTTCGAAGCCAAGGAAGAAATGCCCGACATCGAGGTCGGCGAGTACATCGAGGAGGCCGTCGACTCGGTGCCGATCGGCCGCATCGGCGCCATGGCCGCCAAGCAGGTCATCCTGCAGAAGATCCGCGACGCCGAGCGCGAGATGCTGCTCAACGACTTCATGTCGCGCGGCGACAAGATCTTCGTCGGCACCGTCAAGCGCCTGGACAAGGGCGACATCATCGTCGAGGCCGGCCGCGTCGAAGGCCGTCTGCGCCGCAGCGAAATGATTGCCAAGGAGAACCTGCGCAACGGCGACCGCGTGCGCGCCATGATCATGGAAGTCGATCTGACGCTGCGCGGCGCGCCGATCATCCTGTCGCGCTCGGCGCCCGAGTTCATGATCGAGCTGTTCCGCCAGGAAGTGCCCGAGATTGAGCAGGGCCTGCTCGAAATCAAGAGCTGCGCCCGCGACCCGGGCTCGCGCGCCAAGATCGCCGTGCTCTCGCACGACAAGCGCGTCGACCCGATCGGCACCTGCGTCGGCGTGCGCGGCACCCGCGTCAACGCCGTGACCAACGAACTGGCCGGCGAGCGCGTGGACATCGTCCTGTGGAGCGAAGACCCGGCCCAGTTCGTGATCGGTGCGCTGGCTCCGGCCAACGTGTCGTCGATCGTGGTCGACGAAGAGAAGCACGCCATGGACGTGGTGGTCGACGAGGAGAACCTCGCCATCGCCATCGGCCGCGGCGGCCAGAACGTGCGCCTGGCTTCCGACCTCACCGGCTGGAAGATCAACATCATGGACGCCAACGAGTCGGCCCAGAAGCAGGCGAGCGAAACCGACGCCAGCCGCAAGCTCTTCATGGAGAAGCTCGACGTCGACGAGGAGATCGCCGACATCCTCATCTCGGAAGGCTTCAACAGCCTCGAGGAAGTGGCCTATGTGCCGATCTCCGAGATGCTGGAGATCGAGGCCTTCGACGAAGACACCATCAACGAGCTGCGCGCGCGTGCCAAGGATGCGCTGCTGACCATGGAGATCGCCAAGGAAGAGGGCGTCGAGTCGCAGTCCGCGGTGTCGCAGGACCTGCGCGACCTCGAAGGCCTGAACCCCGAGCTGATTCCCAAGCTGCACGAAGCGGGCGTGAACACCCGTGACGACCTTGCCGACCTCGCGGTCGATGAACTCACCGAGATCACCGGCCAGAGCGCCGATGACGCCAAAGCCCTCATCTTGAAGGCCCGCGAACACTGGTTCGCCGGCCAAGAGTGACGGTCATGGAGGCACGAAACCAATATGTCCAGTACCACTGTCGCCGAGTTCGCGAACGAGCTCAAGAAGACTCCCGAAACCTTGCTTGACCAGCTCAAGAGCGCAGGCGTGCCCAAGGCTTCCGCCGCCGACGCCCTCACCGAGGCCGACAAGCAGCGCCTGCTCGGCCACCTGAAGGCCAGCCACGGCACTGTCGAGCCCGAGCGCAAGAAGATCACGCTGACCAAGAAGTCGACCAGCGAGATCAAGCAGGCCGACTCCACCGGCCGCGCCCGCACCATCCAGGTCGAGGTGCGCAAGAAGCGCACCTTCATCCAGCGCGACGACGGCCACCTGGCCGCCGCCTCCGAGACGACGCCTGCCGCCGTCGAGGCGCCCGCTGCGGCTCCCGCGGCCCCTCGCATCGACGAGGCCGAACTGGCCCGCCGCGAGGAAGAGGCACGCCGCCAGGCCGAACTGATCCGCCGCCAGGAAGAAGAGCTGGCCGAGAAGCGCCGCCAGCGCGAGGAGGCCGAGGCACGCGAACGCGAGCAGGCCGAGAAGGCTGAAAAAGCCGAGCAGGAAGCTGCGCGCGCCGCCGCCGAAGCAGCCGAGAAGAAGGCTGCCGCTGCGGCCGCGGCTGCTGCTGCCGCCGCCAAGCCGGTCGCTGCCCCTGCGCCTGCGGCTGCCGCGGTCAATGCTGCCGCCGATGCTGCTGCTGCCGAAAAGGCAGCAGCCGAGCAGAAGGCCGCCCAGGCCAAGGAAGACGCGAAGGCCAAGGCCGCCGCCGAATCCAAGGCCCGCGCCGAGGAAGAAGCTGCGCGCGCCCGCGATCTGGACGAGCGCCGCCGCAAGGCCCTGGCCGAGGCCGAGGCCATCCGCGCCATGATGAACGCGCCGGCCCGCGTGCTGGTGCCGCACAAGGCGCCCGAGAAGCCGCAGGCCGAGAAGGCCGGTGGCGTCAAGGGCACGCTGCACAAGCCGACCGCTCCGGCAGCGCGCGCGGGTGCGCCCGCGGCTCCTGGCGCTGCAGCGGCTCCCGCCGCGCCCGGCAGCGGCAAGGAAGTCAAGTCCGCGAAGCTCTCGTCGAGCTGGGCTGGCGATCCGGCCAAGAAGAAGGAAATCAAGACCCGCGGCGACGCCAGCGGCGGCGTGGGCCGCAGCAACTGGCGCGGTGGCCCGCGCGGCCGCCGTGGCAACGACCGCGGAGGCCATGAAGAGCAGCATGTGCCGGCCGCACCGGTCGAGGCACGCGTGCTCGAAGTGCACGTGCCCGAAACCATCACCGTGGCCGAACTGGCGCACAAGATGGCCGTCAAGGCGCAGGAAGTCATCAAGCAGCTGATGAAGCTGGGCCAGATGGCGACCATCAACCAGTCGCTCGACCAGGACACCGCCATGATCCTGGTGGAGGAAATGGGCCACAACGCGGTGGTCGCCGCGCTGGACGACCCCGAAGCCTTCACCGACGAGGACGTGTCGGCGCAGATCGCCGAGCCGCTGCCGCGCGCTCCGGTCGTGACCGTCATGGGTCACGTCGACCACGGCAAGACCTCGCTGCTGGACTACATCCGCCGCGCCAAGGTCGCCGCGGGCGAAGCCGGCGGCATCACGCAGCACATCGGCGCCTACCACGTGGAAACCGAGCGTGGCATGGTGTCGTTCCTGGACACCCCGGGTCACGAGGCCTTCACGGCCATGCGTGCCCGCGGCGCGCAGGCAACCGACATCGTGATCCTGGTGGTGGCGGCCGACGACGGCGTCATGCCCCAGACCAAGGAAGCCATCAAGCACGCGAAGGCTGCTGGTGTGCCGATCGTGGTCGCGATCAACAAGATCGACAAGCCCGATGCCAACCTGGACCGCGTGAAGCAGGAACTGGTGGCCGAGGAAGTCGTGCCCGAAGAGTACGGCGGCGACGTTCCGTTCGTCGGCGTGTCGGCCAAGACCGGCCAGGGCATCGACGACCTGCTCGAGCAGGTGCTGCTGCAGGCCGAAGTGCTGGAACTCAAGGCGCCGGTGGATGCCGCCGCCAAGGGCCTGGTCATCGAAGCCCAACTCGACAAGGGCCGCGGCCCGGTCGCCACCGTACTGGTGCAGTCCGGCACGCTGAAGACCGGCGACGTGGTGCTGGCCGGCTCGACCTACGGCCGCGTGCGCGCCATGCTGGACGAAGACGGCAAGCCGACCAAGTCCGCGGGTCCGTCGATCCCGGTCGAGATCCAGGGCCTGACCGAAGTGCCGCAGGCCGGCGACGAGTTCATGGTGATGGGCGACGAGCGCCGTGCGCGGGAAATCGCCACCTACCGTGCCGGCAAGTTCCGCAACACCAAGCTGGCGAAGGCCCAGGCCGCGAACCTGCAGAACATGTTCACCGACCTGTCGGCGGGCGAAGTGCAGACGCTGCGCATCATCATCAAGGCCGACGTGCAGGGCTCGCAGGAAGCGCTGTCGCAGTCGCTGCTCAAGCTGGCGACGGACGAGGTCAAGGTGCAGGTGGTCTACGCCGGCGTTGGCGGCATCAGCGAAAGCGACATCAACCTCGCCATCGCCTCGAAGGCGGTCGTGATCGGCTTCAACGTGCGCGCCGACGCCGGTGCGCGCAAGCTGGCCGAGAGCAACGGCGTGCAGCTGAACTACTACAGCATCATTTACGACGCCGTGGACGAGATCAAGGTCGCGATGTCGGGCATGCTGGCGCCGGAGCGCCGCGAGGAAATCATCGGCTCGGCCGAAATCCGCACGGTGTTCGTTGCCTCGAAGATCGGTACGGTCGCGGGTTCGTACATCACCTCGGGTTCTGTCAACCGCAGTGCGCATTTCCGCCTGCTGCGCGACAACGTGGTGATCTACACCGGCGAGATCGACTCGCTCAAGCGCATGAAGGACGACGTGCGCGAAGTCCGCGAAGGCTTCGAGTGCGGTATCAAGCTCAAGAACTTCAACGACATCAAAGAGGGCGATCAGCTCGAATTCTTCGAGATCAAGGAGATCGCTCGCACGCTGTAAAGCGCGCCGCGATATCGGGCTCATTGCCGCGTTGCAGCCGTCTTGCCGTACTGAAGTACTGTCTGCGACGGCGCGCCTTGCACTGAGCCCGATCTCGCGACGCTAGTGATTTATCGAATGCCTAAGAAAAAAGCAGCCGCTCCCAACCGCGCCTTCAAGGTCGCCGATCAGATCCAGCGTGATCTGACGGAGCTGATCGCGCGCGAGTTGAAGGACCCGCGCGTGGGCATGGTCACGCTCCAGGCCGTCGAGGTCACGCCCGACTATGCGCACGCGAAGGTCTTCTTCAGCCTGCTCACGGGCGACGTGGCCGAGACGACCGAAGCACTGAACCAGGCCGCGGGCTTCCTGCGCAACGGCTTGTTCAAGCGCCTGCATATCCACACCGTGCCGACGCTGCACTTCGTGTTCGACCGCACCACCGAGCGTGCGGCCGACATGAACGCGCTCATCGCACAAGCCGTCGCTTCGCGCTCGAAAGACGACTAGCCATGAACGCGCCACGCACAAGGGTGCAGCGGCGCCCTGTGCATGGGGTGTTGCTGCTCGACAAGCCGCTGGGTTTCTCCAGCAACCAGGCCTTGCAGAAAGCCAAGTGGCTGCTGCGCGCCGAGAAGGCGGGCCATACCGGCACGCTCGACCCGCTGGCCACCGGCGTACTGCCGCTGTGCTTCGGCGCCGCCACCAAGTTCAGCCAGCTGCACCTGGACGCCGACAAGACCTACGTGGCCACGGCACGCCTTGGCGTGAAGACCTCCACCGGCGATGCCGAGGGCGAGGTTGTTTCCCGGCGCCCGGTCCATGTCACCCCTGAGGACCTGGCACGCGTCGAGGCGCAGTTCACCGGTCCGATCCGCCAGGTGCCGCCGATGCACAGCGCGCTCAAGAAAGACGGCAAGGCGTTGTACGAGTACGCCCGCGAAGGCGTGGAGGTCGAGCGGGCGCCGCGCGACGTGGTCATCCACAAGCTCGAGATCGGGGCGATCGACGCCGACACCATCCGCATCCTCGCGTCCGTCAGCAAGGGCACCTACATCCGCACGCTCGGCGAAGACATCGGCGAGGCGCTCGGCTGCGGCGCGCACCTGAGCTCGCTGCGGCGCGTCGCGACCGGCGGCTTCGCCGAGGCCCAGTGCGTCACCATCGAGGTGCTGGAGGCCATGGACGAGGAGGAGCGCCTCGCGCAGCTCCTGCCGGCCGAATCGCTCGTGGGCGGCCACAGCCGCGTCACGCTGGGCACGGAAGATGCGGCACGCTTTCTTTCGGGCCTGCGCCGCCGCGGGGCCTGGGCCGATGCGGACGAGGTGGCCGTCTTCGGCGCCCAGCCGCCGGCTTTTCTCGGCACGGCCCACGTCAAGGCCGGCGAACTGATTCCGGGGCGCTTGCTGAACCCCATCGAAATCCAGCAAATTCTTTTGAACGCACAACAGACCGAAGCGACACCATGAGTACCAAGCAAATCCGCAATATCGCCATCATTGCCCACGTTGACCATGGCAAGACCACGATGGTCGACCAGTTGCTGCGCCAGTCGGGCACCTTCGCCGAGCACGAAAAAGTGGTCGACACCGTGATGGACAACAACGCGATCGAAAAGGAACGCGGCATCACCATCCTGGCCAAGAACTGCGCCGTGAGCTGGAAGGGCACCCACATCAACATCGTCGACACCCCCGGCCACGCGGACTTCGGCGGCGAGGTGGAGCGCGCTCTCTCGATGGTCGACGGCGTGCTGCTGCTCATCGACGCCCAGGAAGGCCCGATGCCGCAGACCCGCTTCGTGACCAAGAAGGCGCTGGCGCTGGGCCTGAAGCCCATCGTGGTGGTGAACAAGGTCGACAAGCCGGGCGCCAACCCCGACAAGGTGGTCAACGCCGCCTTCGATCTGTTCGACAAGCTCGGCGCGACCGACGAGCAGCTCGACTTCCCGGTGGTGTACGCCTCGGGCATCAACGGCTGGTCGTCGCTGGAAGAAGGCGCGCAGGGCGAGCAGTGGGGCCCCGACATGTCGGCCCTGTTCGACACCATCCTGAAGCACGTGCCCTCGCAGAAGGGCGACCCGGCCGCGCCGCTGCAGCTGCAGATTTCCGCGCTCGACTTCTCGACCTTCGTCGGCCGCATCGGCGTGGGCCGCATCAGCCAGGGCACGCTCAAGCCCATGATGGACGTGCTGGTCATGGAAGGCCCCGATGGCAAGACCATCAAGGGCCGCGTGAACCAGGTGCTGACCTTCCAGGGCCTGGACCGCGTGCAGGCCACCGAAGCCGGCCCGGGCGAGATCGTGCTGATCAACGGCATTGCCGACATCGGCATCGGCGTGACCGTCACCGACCCGGCCAACCCGGCTCCTCTGCCGATGCTGAAGGTCGACGAGCCGACGCTGACGATGAACTTCTGCGTCAACACCAGCCCGCTGGCCGGCCGCGAAGGCAAGTACGTCACCAGTCGCCAGATCTGGGACCGCCTGCAGAAGGAACTGCAGCACAACGTCGCTCTGCGCGTGAACGAGACCAGCGAAGAGGGCGTGTTCGAAGTGATGGGCCGCGGCGAACTGCACCTGACCATCCTGCTGGAGAACATGCGCCGCGAAGGCTACGAAATGGCCGTGTCCAAGCCGCGCGTGGTGTTCCGCGAAATCGACGGCGAGCGCCATGAGCCGATCGAGCTGGTGACGGCCGACATCGAGGAAGGCCACCAGGGCGGCGTGATGCAGGCACTGGGCGAGCGCAAGGGCGAACTGGTCAACATGGAACCGGACGGCCGCGGCCGCGTGCGCCTCGAATACCGCATTCCGGCGCGCGGCCTGATCGGCTTCACGAACGAATTCCTGAACCTCACGCGCGGCTCGGGCCTCATCAGCAACATCTTCGACAGCTACGAGCCGCACAAGGGGGACATCGGCGGCCGCAAGAACGGCGTGCTGATCTCGATGGACGACGGTGAAATCTTCACCTACGCGCTGGGAAAGCTGGACGACCGCGGCCGCATGTTCGTGAAGGCGAACGACCCGGTGTATGAAGGCATGATCGTCGGCATCCACAGCCGCGACAACGACCTGGTGGTGAACGCCACGCGCACCAAGCAGCTGACGAACTTCCGCGTCTCTGGCAAGGAAGACGCGGTCAAGATCACGCCCCCGATCGAACTCACGCTCGAATACGGCGTGGAATTCATCGAGGACGACGAGCTGGTCGAGATCACGCCCAAGAGCGTGCGCCTGCGCAAGCGCTTCCTGAAGGAGCACGAGCGCAAGCGCGCCAGCCGCGACCTGATGCAGGGCTGAGATCGAACGGCCGCTCGCAAGGCACCGTTCTTTTTCTTCTCTCTCCATGCGCCTGACGCACGGCGGCGCCGTCTGGCTGATGGTCGTCGTGACCCTGATGTGGGGCACGGCGGGCGTCGTCACGCGGCATCTGACGCAGGCGCACAGCTTCGAGATCACCTTCTGGCGCAGCCTCTTCACGACGCTGGCGCTGCTGGTGATCCTGCCGCTTTGGCGCGGACGCGCCGTGTTCTCCCAATTGCGCCGCGGCGGGCGCGAGATCTGGATCTCCGGCGTGTGCTGGGCCGTGATGTTCACGGCCTTCATGGTCGCGCTCACGCTGGCTTCGACGGCCAGCGTGCTGGTCACCATGTCGCTCGGGCCGCTGTTCACGGCGCTGGCGGCGCGATTCTTCATCGGGCACCGGCTGCCGGCGCGCACCTGGCTGGCCATCGTGGTCGCGGGGGCGGGCATCGGCTGGATGTATGGCACGCAGCTGATGGCAGGCGGTGGCGGGTCGCTGGCCGGCACGCTGCTTGCGCTGTGCGTACCGCTGGCGGGCGCGGCGAACTGGACCGTGGTTCAGCACGCTCAGGCCAAGGGGCACAAGATTGACCTGGTGCCGGCGGTGCTCATCGGCGCGGTGATCACGGCGCTCTTCACGCTCCCGTTGGCGTGGCCGTTCCGGGCCGGCGCGCATGATCTCGGGCTGCTGGCTTTCCTGGGCGTGTTCCAGCTCGCCATTCCGTGCGTGCTCTCGGTGCTGTGCGCCCAGGTGCTGAAGGCGCCCGAGGTCGCGCTGCTGGCCTTGCTGGAAGTGATTTTCGGCATCGCGCTGGCCTGGATCGGTGCAGGCGAACAACCCGCGCCAAGCGTGCTGGCCGGGGGCGCGCTGGTGATCGGCGCCCTTGTGTTCAACGAGCTCCTGGCGCTGCGCGGACGGCGCACCGCCGTTGCCGACGCCGCGGTGCCGGGCGCGCACTGACTTTTTTCGCTACTGCCGCAGGCTTGGATTCGGCACGCCGATGCTGCCCATGCGCGCCTCGAGCACCTTGCGCATGAAGGTCTGGGCGAAATCGTCGCCCACGCGCCAGCCGCCGTTGTCGTCTTCCACGAAGGTGAATTCACCCTTGACCGGCAGCGAGCTGTCGCTGCCGGAAAGAGCGCTCATCAGGCTGTCGTTGTATTCGACGACCAGCGGGCAGGCATGGCCCGTGCCGTCCTCCAGCTTTCGGCAGGGGCCGGTGGGCTCGATCTCGGCAATTGCCCGCGAACGGTTGGGGTCCTTGCGCACGAGGCCGGAGTCGGTGCGCGGGCGCATGCGCGCGGCCGAGGCCGTCCGCGCGGAGCCGAGCGGCGCCGCGCCTTCGCGGAAAGCCTTCTCCATCGCCTCGCGGCCGATGGGCTCGGCGTTGTAGAGCGGCCGGCCGTCGGCGTCGAGATTCCCGAAGCGGGCCTCGACGATGGCCACATCCGCGCCTCGCACCACCATGTCGTCGCCCTTCGGTTCGGTGGGGCCGATGGTGTAGGCCATCGGCTCCCTGCTGTCGCCCTGGGTCATGACCGCGGTGCAGCCGCGGATGCGCTCCGGCTTGCGGTAGCCGACCTCGCGCATGCCGCCGACGGTGGGCGTTTCGATCACGGCTCCCGCGTCGGGATCGAGGCGGCGCATGCGCACGTCCATGCTCACGCGGCGCATGAGGCTGTCGAGCGTCTTTCGGGTGGACGCGGCATCGCAGGCGGGCACGCTGGCCGGAGCGAAGGCATACCAGCCGATCCCGCCGCCGATCACCGCCACCGCCACGGCGAACTTCAGCGCGCCTATGCGGCTGGTGCGTTTCTGGCGCGCCTGCCATGCCTTCACGGCCTGCTCGTCCGCCTCGATGAGTGCCTGCGCGCCGGCCACGATGCGCACGCGCTCGACGGCCGTGGCAAAGGCCGGCTCGGCCGCGACCTGGGCACGCAGGGCGTCGAAGCGCTCTCTTTCGAGCGGACCTTCCGTGGCCAGCCAGGCCAGCGTGGCGATGGGGGAGGCGGGCACGGTGCCCACGACGGGCGTTTCTATCAGCGCCATGTCGCGCGTCTCGGCGTCGATCAGGGAGTCCTTGCAGAGCGATTCGACGGCTTCGTGCGTGATTCCCTGTTCCGCGAGTTCGAAGAGGTCGTCGGCGTCGATGGCTGTGTCGGTGGCGTCGTCCCAGTGCGGGGCGTCCTCGTCGATACGGTCGACCGCGGCGTTCTGTTCTGCCTCGGTGACGAGGCCGCGCACGCGCATCCATGCCAGTGCATGGGCCGGGCTCGGCAGCGGAGGGAGTGCGGCGGTCTCGGGGTGGGCGAGCACGGCGCCGTGCTGCGCATCGCTGATCAGGCCCTGGTTCAGCAGGGCGCGGAACGCGTCCAGGTTGGCGTCGGGAGTCATGCGGGGATTCTGCCGTGTGCGGCGCCGGCCCCGTACCGGGGGAACCGGCAAGAAAAACGCCGGCGGGAGCCGGCGTTTGCAAGTCGAGCCTGATGTCGATCAGGGACGGGCGATCTTCCAGGCCCCGTTCGCGAAGCCGTCGCCGGTCTTGTCGCCTGGCTTGGCGTCCTTGGCCCAGTAGTACAGCGGCCAGCCCTTGTAGGCCCACTGGCGCTTGCCGTCTTCGCGAATGATGATGGTGTAGCCACCGATGGGCTTTGCGGTGTCGGCCACGCCCAGCGGAGGCCAGTTGGCGGCGCATTGGCCGTTGCAGGCGGAGGTACCGGCACCGGCGGTGTCCTTGGTGAAGGTGTACAGCGTCATTCCGGTCGGCCCGACCAGCACGCCGTCGGCGGTGCGGGTGGGCGTGTCGGGTGCGCTTGCGGTCTTGTTGGACATGCTGCCGCAGCCGGCAAGCAGGGCCGCCGCGAGGATCGAGGCGCTGAGCAATTTCATGCAGTTTCTCCTTCGGTTGAAAAATCGCGAAAACCAGGGCCGGCGGCGAAGCACCGGACGAGGGGGATGCGCGAGCCGGCAGTTTATGCGGTCATCAAGACAGATCGCGGTAGGCCAGCGTCGCAAGTTTGAGCAAAAGGTCGCGCGGCAGCTTGCCGGCGATGGCGTAGCCGAAGCCCTGGTCCACCCAGTAGAAGCTCGGCACGGGGCCCTCGGAGGCAAAGCGGAAGGCGGTTTCGTTGCCGGCGGGGCCGCCGGCGGCACGTGCGTCGAGGGTGCCGACGTAGAGCGTCACGCGCTCGCCGGCGGCATCCTCGAACATGAACTGCGCGCGCGCGCCGGTCTCGCCGGGCAGCAGGCGGCCGCCGACCAGCGTGTAGCCCTGGCTGGAGAGATCGGGCACCTTCAGCGGCCGGTCGAGGCGCCTGGAGAGCCACTGGACCAGGTGCTGCTGCTCGGACGCGGCCACTTCGACGGGGTGCCGTTTTTCGGGCGCATAGACGGCATGGGCCACCGAGGCGTCGTGCACGAATTCGCGCAGGGCCGGCGCTCGGGCCAGCTGCGCGCCTGCGTGCGGCGCGGACCACCGGGCCCATTGCGCATTCCCGATCCAGCCGGCGGCGAAGGCCACCAGCAGGCCGGCAGCCAGGCCACCCCAGCGCATCCAGGAGCCGCCTGGGTTGCGATCGAGCGCGCCCATCAGCGGCGTGGGAATGGGCGTATCGAGCAACTCGCCGTGCAGCCGGCGCAGGGCATCGCGCTGCGAATGCCACGCGGCGACCTTGGCGGACACGGCGGGATCTCGCACCATCGCAGCCTCGACCGCCTCGCGGCGATCGGGGGCCAACTGGCCGTCGACCCAGGCATGCAGTTCGTCTTCGGTAGGGGGCGGGGCGGGGCGGTTCATGGTCTTGCTGCGGTGGGTTCGTTCACTTGAGACGGCGCAGGCCCGGGCGTGCCGGGGCCGATGCGCCATCCATCAGTTCCTGCAGCCGGACGCGGGCGCGCGAGAGGCGCGACATCACCGTGCCGACGGGAACGCCGAGCACCTTGGCGACCTCGGCGTACGACAGGTCTTCGAGTGTCACCAGCAACAGCACGGCACGCTGCTCCTCGGGCAGTTGCATCAGGCAGCGCTGCAGGTCCAGGCCCGTGCCCTGGTCGCGGCCGGGATCGGCGAGGCCCTGCACCTCGTGCGCCACGTCGTCGAGCGGCACCACAGCGTGGGGCGGCGGCGTGCGCCGCACCTGGCTCGCGAAGATGTTGTGCATGACGGTGAAGAGCCAGGCGCGCAGGTCGCTGCCCACCACCCACAGTCGCCACTTGCCGCAGGCGCGCTCCAGCGTGTCCTGCACCAGGTCGTCGGCCGCCCAGGCATTGCCCGTGAGCGCTCGCGCGTAGCGGCGCAGGCTCGGGATGTGCTCTACGAGCAGGCGGGCGTCCATGGGGTGGCTGGCTGGTCAGGGCCTGGCGGTCTTCCAGGTGCCGTTGACGCCGTCACCGGTCTTGTCGCCAGGCTTCGTGTCCTTGGCCCAGTAGTACAGGGGCCAGCCCTTGGCGGCCCATTGCTTCTTGCCATCGTCGCGCGTGACGATGGTGAAGTCGCCGCCGGGCTTGTCGCCATCGGCGGCCATGAAGGGCGGCCAGTTGGTGGCGCAGGCGCCGTTGCAGACCGACTTGCCGTTGCCGGCCGTGTCCTTGTCGAACGTGTAGAGCGTCATGCCGTTAGGCCCGACGAGCGCGCCGTCGGCGGGCTTGGGCTGGGCGAAGGCGGGGACCGCGAGAACGGCGCTGAGCAGAACGGCCGAAGATGCACGGAAAGGCGACATGGAGAACTCCTTGTGTTGGCGACACCGGCGTTCCGGTGACATCCGCACAAACGCCCGCGGCCGGGCTTTTATTCCGCCGCCTTGCAAAAAAAAGTTCAGCGGTTGCGGCTCTTCATCGCGCGCTCGACCTCGCGCTTGCCTTCGCGGTCCTTGATGGTGTCGCGCTTGTCGTGCTCGGCCTTGCCCTTGGCCAGCGCGATCTCGCACTTCACCTTGCCGGCCTTCCA
Organism: Variovorax sp. 350MFTsu5.1; assembly: GCF_048302515.1. Classification (NCBI taxonomy): domain Bacteria; kingdom Pseudomonadati; phylum Pseudomonadota; class Betaproteobacteria; order Burkholderiales; family Comamonadaceae; genus Variovorax; species Variovorax sp. 350MFTsu5.1. Next base: position 3,289,029 of record NZ_CP157620.1, read on the forward strand.
GTGCAAATTGAGCGGCACCAGCGTGTAGCCCTTTTGTTCGACCTTGCCGATCAGGCGGCGAATCTCGTCCTTCTTGAGCAGCAGCTTCTTGGTGCGCACCGAGTCCGGGTTGACGTGGGTGGAGGCGCTCTTGAGTGGGTTGATCTGGCAGCCCAGCACGAAGAGCTCGCCGTTGCGGATCACGACGTAGCCGTCGGTCAGCTGCACCTTGCCTTCACGCAGCGATTTGACTTCCCAGCCTTCCAGGACCATGCCGGCCTCGAAGCGCTCTTCGAAGAAATAGTTGTACGCAGCCTTCTTGTTGTCTGCGATGCGGGAGGAGGAGGTATCTTGTTTTTTGGTGGCCATGACTCGGAAATATGGGGGCTGCATGGCTTCAATACAATCCGTCGCGCACGCTGTGCCGATTCTATGAAAACAGTCAACAAGTCCGTCCTCATCTGGTACAGCGCCGAAGAGATGTATGCGCTCGTCACCGATGTGGCCAAGTATCCGCAGTTTCTTCCGTGGTGCGACAAGTCGCGCGTCATCGAGGAAGACGAGGCCGGCATGACGGCCGAAGTCGGTCTCGCATTCGCCGGCCTGCACCAGAGCTTCACCACCCGCAACACCCATGTTCCGGGGCGTGAGGTGCAGCTGAAGCTGGTCGACGGCCCGTTCTCCAACCTCGACGGCAAATGGAAGTTCACGCCCGTGGGCGAGCAGGGCGAGCGGGCTTGCCGCGTCGAGCTGCACCTGAGCTACGGCTTCAGCAACTTCGCCCTGCAGGCGCTCGTGGGCCCCGTGTTCGACACCATCGCGTCCAGCCTGGTCGAGGCCTTCGTCAAGCGCGCCGAGCAGGTCTACGGCTCGTCCTGAGCGCGACGATGACCATCGAGGTCACACTGAGCTGCTCGCCCGCGCCCCGCGAGGTGTTCGAGCAGGTGCTGCATCTTCCTTCCGAGGCGACACTGGCCGATGCCGCGAAGGCCAGCGACCTCTCGCAGCGCTTTCCGGATCTCGATTGGCGCCACGCCATGACGCCCGGTATCTGGGGCAAGGCCGTGGACTGGGACCAGACGCTCAAGGACGGCGATCGCGTCGAGCTGTGCCGGCCGCTCACGGTCGATCCGAAAGTGGCGCGCCGGGAGCGCTTCCAGCGCCAGGGTGCGCGGGGCACCGGCCTGTTCGCGAATCGCCGCAAGGGCGGCAAGGCCGGTTACTGATCGTTTGACCGCGGCTTACTTGCAGTCGCTGTTGATCACGTCCTGGATGCGCTTCTGCTCGGCGGCGCGGGCGTTGTCATCCATGATCTCGCGCTCGCCCTTGGCGTTGACACGCGCAAGGCGGATGCCGCTGTCGACCGTGGCCTTGCTCTGGCGGGCGAGGGCGCAGTTGTCGGCCTTGGCCTTGGCCACCTTGGCTTCTTCGGCGGCCTGCTTGGCCTTCTGCTCGGCTTCGGCTTTCTTGGTCTTTTCCTCGAGTTCCTTGTCCACGCCGGTGGGCTTCGGCGCTGCGGCGGCCTTCGGCGCGGCAGCGGGGGCTTCGGCGGTGCCTTCCGCGGCCGGTGGCGCGTCGACGTTCGGGTTGGCGGTGGAGCGCGCCGCGGGCGGCGGGCCCACGCGGCGCAGGATGTTCTTCTCGGGCACGTCGGGCGGCGGGGCCTGGTCGCTGAAGACCTTCTTGCCGTTCTTGTCGAGCCATTGCCATTGGGCGCTTGCCGACATCGGCAGCGCAACGACACATCCCAGTACCAGCCAGTGCACGAATTTCATCCCTGAAGTTTAGCCGGGCCTTACTTTTTGCAACATCCGGATAGGGTGGTTTTGCAACGTTCGTCAATCGCCCGCACCGGCAAACCCATTGGCGGCCTCGTTACAATCCTTCTTTTGGAGCCTCACCCATGCGCCTTCTCGGCAAAGCGCTGACCTTCGACGACGTGTTGTTGGTGCCAGCCTTCTCCCAGGTCCTGCCCAAGGACACCTCCCTCGCCACCAAGTTCTCCCGCAACATCACGTTGAACCTGCCGCTCGTTTCCGCGGCCATGGACACCGTGACCGAAGCCCGCCTCGCGATCGCCATCGCGCAGGAAGGCGGCATCGGGATCGTGCACAAGAACCTCACCGCGCAGCAGCAGGCCGCAGAAGTGGCCCGGGTGAAGCGCTACGAGTCGGGCGTGCTGCGCGATCCGGTCGTGATCACGCCGACGCACTCGGTGCGCCAGGTGATGGCCCTGTCCGACCAGCTCGGCATCTCGGGCTTCCCGGTGGTCGACGCCGGCAAGGTGGTCGGCATCGTCACCGGCCGCGACCTTCGCTTCGAGAGCCGCTACGACGTGCCCGTCAGCGAGATCATGACGCGCCGCGAAAAGCTCATCACCGTGCCCGACGGCACCACGCTGGCCGAGGCCAAGGCGCTGCTGAACAAGCACAAGCTCGAGCGCCTGCTCGTCATCAACGGCGACTGGGAGCTCAAGGGCCTCATCACCGTCAAGGACATCACCAAGCAGACCAGCTTCCCCAACGCCGCGCGCGACGCCAACGGCCGCCTGCGCGTGGGCGCCGCGGTGGGCGTGGGTGACGGCACCGAGGAACGCGTCGAGGCACTGGTGAAGGCCGGCGTCGACGCCATCGTGGTCGACACCGCCCACGGCCACAGCGCCGGCGTGATCGAGCGCGTGCGCTGGGTCAAGAAGAACTATCCGCAGGTCGACGTGATCGGCGGCAACATCGCCACCGGCGACGCCGCCCGCGCGCTGGCCGATGCCGGCGCCGACGCGGTCAAGGTCGGCATCGGCCCCGGCTCCATCTGCACCACCCGCATCGTGGCCGGCGTGGGCGTGCCGCAGATCATGGCGGTCGACAGCGTCGCCACTGCGCTGCAGGGCACGGGCATTCCGCTGATCTCCGACGGCGGCGTGCGCTACTCGGGCGACATCGCCAAGGCCATCGCGGCCGGCGCCAGCACCGTCATGATGGGCAGCATGTTCGCCGGCACCGAAGAGGCTCCGGGCGAAATCGTGCTGTACCAGGGCCGCAGCTACAAGAGCTACCGCGGCATGGGCTCCATCGGCGCGATGCAGCAGGGCAGTGCCGACCGGTACTTCCAGGAATCGACCACCGGCAACCCCAACACCGACAAGCTGGTGCCCGAAGGCATCGAAGGCCGCGTGCCCTACAAGGGCTCGATCGTCTCGATCGTCTACCAGATGGCCGGCGGCGTGCGCGCCAGTATGGGCTACTGTGGTTGCGCGACCATCGAGGACATGCAGAACAGGGCCGAGTTCGTCGAAATCACCACGGCCGGCATTCGTGAGAGCCACGTTCACGACGTGCAGATCACGAAGGAAGCGCCGAACTACCGCGCTGATTGACCACAATCTGGCCAGACCTTGAAAGTCAGGCCAGACTAGGTTTAAAATTCGGGCCAGATTCAAATTTTCTGGCCCAAATGCAATCCATCGGCATCGCCGAAGCCAAGAACAACTTCTCCGCCCTGATCGACTCCGTCGAAAAGGGCGAGGAGGTTCGCATCACCCGCCACGGCAAGGAAGTCGTGCGCATGCTACCGGTGCGCCGCAAGCCGGTCATCACCGACGAGCAGATCGAGCGCGAGCTGGGCCAGATCGACGCGCTCCACGCCACCATCCAGCCCGGGCCGCAGCCGCGTGCCCTGCTCGACGAAGGGCGCCAGCAATGACGGCCTTCGTCATGGACGCCTCGGTCACCGCCGCCTGGCTGCTTCCCGACATGGCCAGCGAACATACCCGCAGGCTCTACGCCGCCATCCGCCGCGACGAGGTCGAGCCGCAGGCGCCCAACGCCTGGCAATGGGAGTGCGCCAACATCCTCGCCAACGGCGTGCGCAGCGGCCGCATTCCGTCGTCCGCCGTCGAAGGGCTGTGGAGCGTGCTCGACGCCATCCGCCACCGGGTCGAACTGCACGAGCTCGCGCCGGCCCAGCACAAGGCCGTGCTCGCCGTGGCCATCGACGCCGGCGTGTCTCTCTACGACGCGGGCTATCTCTGGCTCGCCAAATCGCTCAATCTCCCGCTCGCCACCTTCGACGAGCAACTCATCCAGGCTGCACCCCAGGCGGGAGTGAAGCTGCTCGACATTTCAACGCTCTGAGTCCTTTCGCCATGCAACACGACAAGATCCTCATCCTCGACTTCGGCTCGCAGGTCACGCAGCTCATCGCACGCCGCGTGCGCGAAGCCCATGTGCTGAGCGAAGTGCATCCCTGCGACGTCACCGACGAGTGGGTGCGCGAATACGCCGCCGACGGCCACCTCAAGGGCGTGATCCTCTCCGGCAGCCACGCCAGCGTGTACGAGGAAACCACCGACAAGGCCCCGCAGGCCGTGTTCGACCTGGGCGTGCCCGTGCTCGGCATCTGCTACGGCATGCAGACCATGGCTCACCAGCTCGGCGGCAAGGTCGAGGGCGGCCACAAGCGTGAGTTCGGCTTCGCGGCCGTGCGCGCCCATGGCCACACCGCGCTGCTGAAGGACATCGCCGACTTCACCACGTCCGAGGGCCACGGCATGCTCAACGTATGGATGAGCCACGGTGACAAGGTCACCGAGCTGCCGCCGGGCTTCAAGCTCATGGCCAGTACTGAAAGCTGCCCCATCGCCGGCATGGCCGACGAGGCCCGCCGCTACTACGCGGTGCAGTTCCACCCCGAAGTCACGCACACCATGCAGGGCAAGGCGATCCTCGAGCGCTTCGTGCTCGGCATCTGCGGCGCGAAGCCCGACTGGGTCATGCGCGACCACATCGCTGAAGCCGTCGAGAAGATCCGCGAGCAGGTGGGCGATGAAGAAGTCATCCTGGGCCTCTCGGGCGGTGTCGATTCGAGCGTGGCCGCCGCGCTCATCCACCGCGCCATCGGCGACCAACTGACCTGCGTGTTCGTCGACCACGGCCTGCTGCGGCTGAACGAGGGCGACATGGTCATGGAGATGTTCGAGGGCAAGCTGCACGCGAAGGTGATCCGCGTCGACGCCAGCGATCTCTTCCTCGGCAAGCTCGCGGGCGTGAGCGACCCGGAAGCCAAGCGCAAGATCATCGGCGGCGAGTTCGTCACCGTGTTCAAGCAGGAGGCCGCGAAGCTCAAGGCGGGCGGTGGTGGGCACAAGGGCGCGACCTTCCTGGCGCAGGGCACCATCTACCCCGACGTCATCGAGTCGGGCGGCGCCAAGAGCAAGAAGGCCGTCACCATCAAGAGCCACCACAACGTGGGCGGCCTGCCCGAACAGCTCGGTCTCAAGCTGCTGGAGCCGCTGCGCGACCTGTTCAAGGACGAAGTGCGTGAACTGGGCGTGGCCCTCGGCCTGCCGCCCGAAATGGTGTATCGCCACCCGTTCCCCGGTCCCGGCCTGGGCGTGCGCATCCTCGGCGAAGTGAAGAAGGAATACGCCGACCTGCTGCGCCGCGCCGACGCGATCTTCATCGAGGAGCTGCGCAACTTCACCGACGAAGCCACCGGCAAGACCTGGTACGACCTCACCAGCCAGGCCTTCACCGTGTTCCTGCCCGTCAAGAGCGTGGGCGTGATGGGCGACGGCCGCACCTACGACTATGTGGTCGCACTGCGCGCCGTGCAGACCAGCGACTTCATGACCGCCGACTGGGCCGAGCTGCCGTACGCGCTGCTGAAGAAGGTGTCGGGCCGCATCATCAACGAGGTGCGCGGCATCAATCGCGTGACCTACGACGTGTCGAGCAAGCCGCCGGCGACGATCGAGTGGGAGTGACGAACGACGCAACGCGGCTGCGCTGATGCAGGGCCGCGTCGATCAGGCCTCGGAAGAAGCGGACTCTCAGAAGCTCGCCTTCAAACCCACCGTAAACATCCCGCCCTTCGCCTGCTTCGACAGCTTGCCGAAGTAGTCGTAGTCCGCGGTGACCGACAGGTTCTGCGTCATGCGGTACTCGGCGCCGAAGCCGGCCATCATGCCGGTCGAGCTGCCCGAGATGCGCTGGCTGGGCAGCACCCAGTTGTTGTCGCCGGAGACGCGCCCGCGCGCGATGCCCAGGCGCCCGTTGAGCGCGAAGGATTCGCCCAGCGGCAGGCGGGCGGTGGCGGCTGCGTAGAAGACCTGGCCGGTGCCGGACTGCAGGCGTGAATAGGCGCCGTTCGAACTCCACTGGCTGACGCGGCCAAGGCGTGCATAGCCGGCTTCGACGCCGAAGGTTTCGGTGAAGCGATACCCGCCGTACAGCTTGTAGGCCGTTGCGCTCTTGCTGCTCTTCTCGCCGCCCCATGGCACGGGCACGCGGTTGGAGGACGAGAGGCTGTAGCTCGAACGGCCGATGGCGCCGCCCACATAGATGCCGGAGTCCTGGTTCTGGCCGGCGGCGCTCGCAGTCATGGAGACGGTACCTAGCAGAAGGGCTGCTGCGAGGACGGTGCAGGCTTGCGTTTTCGTCAAGATGAAGTTCCTGGTTGGATGGTTGATTGAGATCGATCGACAGGTGGCTTCCGTGCATTGACTGCCGCAGTGCCACCAGCGTGAGACGATTCTCGAAACGCAGCCTGAAGGAGTGCTTGTCGCTTGCTGAAGAGCAGATGAAGGGCGCATGCCATGGGCGATGATCGAGGCATGTCAGATCAGCTTCTTCTTCCCGGTATCGAGCCTCCGCCAAAACCCTTGCCGCGCCCTCGGAGCAAAGCGCGCAGCAGCAAGGCTCCGGCGCCGGAGCACTCTCTCTTCTTCGCAATTCTTCCGGGCCCGCAGGATGCCGCTTCGATCGCCGCGCTGGGCGAGCGCATGAACTCGCAGCACGCACTGAAAGGAACATTGGTCGCGGCGCATCGCTTGCACGTCACGCTCTTCGATCTGGGCGAGTTCGCGGAGGTGCCGGCCGACAAGGTCGCGTTGGTCATGAAGGCAGCCGCCTCGGTGCCGGCTCCCGCGTTCGACATCGTCTTCGAGAAGGCGATGAGCTTCGCCAAGGGCGCGCTCGCGCTGTGCTCCGACGACGAGGAGGGTACCTCCGCGCTCAAGGCCTTCAGGCAGCGCCTGGGCGAGGCGCTCGCCGATGCGGGCCTGAAGCCCGCGCGCTCCTTCACGCCGCACATGACGCTGGCCTACGCACGGCGCAAGCTCGAAAGGCATGCGCTCGAAGCACCGGTCCGGTGGTCGGCTGGCTCTTTGGTGCTGATCGACAGCCATGTGGGCGAGGGCGTGCACGAAGTGCTGGGCCGTTGGCCCTATGCGGCCTGAAAAGATGGAGCTCTGCGCTCTGTTCTGCCTCGCATCGACGCCTTCTGTATCTGTTTCGTCTTGCACGCGCTGATGACAATGGCACTCCCTTTCACGGAATCGACATGACAGCAGAAATGACCCGGGACCAGATCGCAGACCAGATTGCCGCCGAACTGGGCCACAGCTTCGACGGCGAGATCATTGCCGGTGGCCATTACGTGCCGCTGGTGCGCGACGGCCGCACGATCTACCTGAGCGGCCAGGTGCCGCGCGTGGGCACCACGGTGGTCGTCACCGGTCGCGTGGGCGATGCGGTGTCGCTCGACAAGGCGCGCGAGGGCGCGCAGATCTGCGCATTGCGCAGCCTCGCGCTGCTGCGGCGCGCGCTCGGCTCGCTCGATGCGGTGGAGAAGGTCCTGCGCGTCGGCGTGTTCGTGCAATGCACGGCTGATTTCACCCAGCAGAGCGAAGTGGCCGACGCCGCTTCCGACCTGCTGCACCGCGTGTTCGGCGAGGCCGGCGTGCATGTGCGCACGGCGGTCGGCGTCTATGCGTTGCCGAAGAACGCGACCGTCGAGGTGGAGATGACGGTCGCCGCGAAGCAGAACATCGGCTAGCGCGGCGCGATGGCCAGGATGTCCCGCGCCAGCTGCGCGATCGTCAGCGGCGCGCAGCCTTCGGCGTTGTTGCTCACGGTGACGAAGGCGTTCTGGCCCGCGCGGGTGGTGCCGGCAATCACCTTGGCGAGCGCAGCGCGCGTTTCCGGATCCGGGTCGACGATCTTGTCGAAGGGGCCGTAGAGCTTTTCGGCGTCTTCGTACCCGAAACGGCCGTGGCGCCGGTGCAGGTTCCAGCGGCACACCAGCGGACCGGGCCACATGGCACGCAGCATCGGAAGCTGGTCCTCGATCGGCGGCATCTTCGCGTGCAGGCCCATGCAGAAGGTGGCGCCCACGCTGCGCAGCATTTCGGCGAAGGCTGGGTTCAGCAGTTGCGGGTCGCGCACTTCGACGGCGATCACGGCGTCCGGCGCGGTCGACGAGATGTCGGGCAGCGATTCGAGCATCGCCGCGATGCGCGCCAGCAGCGCGGGCTGGTCGGCCAGGATGTGCCCCGGAATCGGGCTCAGCTGGAACACCAGCACGCCGATGCGATGGCCCAGCCCTTCGAGCGCGGGCAGCACGAATTCCTGCCGCGCGATCTCGCTGCTGAGGAACACCGGGTTGGCCTGCATGCCGCGGCCGCTTTCGTCGCGCACCGTCGCGTCGGTCACCAGGCTCGGCGCCTTCACCATGAAGCGGAAGTCGTCGGGCACCATGCCCGCGTAGCGGGCGTACTGGCTGGCGGTGAGGGCACGGTAGAAGTTGCGGTCCACGCTCACGGTGCGGAACAGCGGATGCTTCGCGAGCGCCGAGAGGCCGTTCTTCGAGAGCACTGTCTCGGCGTATTCGCCGTCCCAGACCAGGTTGGCCCAGCCGGGGTAGCTCCACGATGAGGTGCCGAGGCGCAGGTTGGGCGGCAGCGCAGCCGCCAGCTCGACCAGTTCCGGATCGCTGGGCGCGGGCTCGACCGTGGCGGCGCGCGGCTTCTTCTTCGCGGCTGGCTCGGCGGGCGGCGGCGCGGCCGAAGGAGCGTCCTCGGGGCGCGGAAGATCGGGAAAGAGGGAGTCCTGTACATCGGCCATGGCTGGTTCCGCATTTTCGGCCAGGCGAATGGCTTCGCCGCGCCGGGCACAATCCGCGCCATGAAACAGTGGTTGCGCGCGCAAGGTGGTTGGTGGCTGGCATGGCTTGCCCTTACCGCCGTGGGCGCTGTGTGGATCGCACGTGCCGAGCTCGCGCAGATGCAGCAGGACTTCGAGACCGACGTGCGCATCGCGCACCGCCTCATGAGCCAGCAGATGGTGCAGTACGACGCCGTGCTGGCTACGCTCGCGCTGCTGGAGCCCAGTACGGGCGCGGAACATCCCGAGCAGCGCCTGCCTTCCGTCTATTCATCGATCCTGCGCGTGCAGCGGCGCGACCGCGACCAGCCGTGGCCCGACAGCGCCCGCGCCGGCGCACTGGAAGCCGCCGAGGCGCGTTCGCGCAGCCTTCAGCGCGCCGATCTGGCCACGCTCGATCTGGCCCGTGGCCGCTACACGCTGGTGATCGGCGCCACGCCCTTCAGCTATGCGCTCGACATCGACCTTGCAGGCTCCGTGCCGTGGCGCGACTGGCCGATGAATCCGCAGCGCAGCCCGGTACGGCTGAGCCTGCAGCGCGACGGCCAGCAACTGGTGCTGCAACCCGGCGCCCTGTCCGCGAGCCCGGAGAGCGGATGGCGTTTCGCCCTGAGCAAGGCGCTGGCCTCGCCGAGCCAGCCCTTCGATCTGGTGGCCGAGCGGCAGGTGGGATGGGGAGAGCTGCCATGGCGCGCCATCGCGGGCTGGGCCCTGGCGATGGCGGTGTTGGTGGCGGGACTGTGGGCCGCGCAGCGCCAGCGCGTGGGGCGGCGGCGGGCCGAGGAGCTGCTGCGGCTCGGTCAGGTCGCGCGGCTCAATGCGCTCGGAGAACTGTCCGCAGGCCTCGCGCACGAACTCAACCAGCCGCTGACGGCGGTGCTCGCCAACGCCCAGGCCGCCCGCCGGTTGCTCGACGAAGAGCCGCCCGACCTGGCCACCGCACGCGACGCCATGGGGCAGGCCGTCGAGCAGGCCCGGCGCGCGGCCGGCGTGGTGGGACGCCTGCGCCGCGTGATAGAGCGGCCCGAGGCCGGCGGCGATACCAGGCCACTGGTGCTGCAGGAGGTGGTGCGCAGCGCCATGCACCTGCTGGCGCCCGAGTTCGCCAAGCACGACGTCGCCGCGCAGTTCGATGCCACGGCCCAGGCGCCGGTGCGCGTGCAGGCCGAGGCGGTGGCGCTGGAACAGATCGTGCACAACCTGCTGATGAACGCGCTGCAGGCGCTGGAGCTCGTGCCGGCGGCCGAGCGGCGCCTCGTGGTGTCCGTCGGTCGCAACGGGCAGGAGGGCGTGCTGACCGTGACGGACAACGGACGCGGCATCGCCCCCGAAGCCCTGCCGCGCCTCTTCGAGCCTTTCTTCAGCACACGCGAGGGCGGGCTGGGCCTCGGCCTGAGCCTCAGCGAGACGCTGGCCGGCGGCATGGGCGGCAGCCTGAGCGCCGCCAACGTCTCGCCGCGCGGCGCGCGTTTCACGCTGCTGCTCCCACTCGTCGCACCCTCGCCGTGACCCATCCGAACACCCATCCGCCGCAGTCCCCGCTGGTTCACCTGATCGACGACGACCAGGCGGTGCGCGACGGCCTCTCGCTGCTGATCGGCACGGTCGGGCTGCGCGTGCAGGCCTGGGCCGATCCGCAGGCTTTCATCGACGGGTTCGACCGCGCGAGCGTCGGCGCCATCGTGCTGGACGTGCGCATGCCAGGCATCAGCGGGCTCACCGTGCTCGACCGGCTGGTGGCGCAGGGCGTGGACCAGCCGGTGATCATGCTGACCGGCCACGGCACGGTCGAGATGTGCCGCCGCGCCTTCAAGGCCGGCGCGGCCGAGTTCCTCGAAAAGCCGGTGGACGACGAACAGCTGCTCGAGGCATTGCAGCAGGCGGTGCGCCAGCACGTGCGCTCGCGCGAACGCTCGCAGGCCGACAACGCCGCGCGCGAGCGGGTGGCGCAGCTGTCGGAGCGCGAGCGCGAGGTGCTGGCCTTCATCGTGCAGGGGCTCACCAACAAGGAGATCGCGCGCACGCTCGCGCTGTCGCCGCGCACGGTCGAGACGCATCGGGCCAACCTGTTCGCCAAGCTCGGCTGCGATTCGCTGGCGCAGCTGATCCGGCGCTATGCGGTGCTGGTGGACGGGGAGGGCGCTCCGTAGAACTACGGAGCGCCGGGCGTAGCCGTACGAATGGCACGCGCGGGCGGCGTTTTCTACAGTGGCGCAGCCGTCGGCAACAGCCGGCGCAACAACCCGAATCCACTGGAGATAACGAACAATGCAATCCATCATCCGCCTCGGCGGCGTCGCCGTCCTGCTCGCAGCCTCAGTCGCCCAGGTACAGGCCCAGGCCCAGGCGCCCGCGCCGGCCGTGCGCACCGAGAAGAACATCTCGCTCGCCCTGGCCAACCAGATCGCCGCCGAAGCCGTGGCTGCCTGCGCCGCCAACGGCTACAACGTGGCCGCCACCGTGGTCGACCGCGCCGGCACCGTGCGTGCCGTGCAGCGCGCCGACAACGCCGGCCCGCACACGCTGGCGTCGAGCGAGCGCAAGGCCTGGACTTCGGCTTCGGCCAAGAGCCCCACGCAGGCCATGATGGAAGGCGCGCAGAAGAACCCGGGCGCCGCCAACCTGGTGTACCTGCCGGGCTTCCTGCTGCTGGGCGGCGGCGTGCCGGTCAAGTCGGGCAATGAAGTGATCGGCGCGGTCGGCGTCGGCGGCGCGCCCGGCGGCCATCTCGACGACCAGTGCGCCAACGCGGCGCTCGAGAAGGTCAAGGGCTCCCTCTGATGATGGCGCGCGGTATCTGGCCGGGCCTGCTGGCTGTCGCGCTCGGGCTGGGCGTGCCGGCTGGTGCGCTCGCCCAGGTGCCGCCGCTGGCGGCCGAGGTTCTGGCCTTCGACGGGCTGCACCAGGCCGCCTGGCATGGCGATGCGCAGAAGCTGAAGGCGCTGATCGCCTCGGGGGCGAATCTCAATGCACGCGACACGCGCGGGCGCACGCCGCTGCACGTTGCCACCTTCGCCCGCCAGCGCGAGGCGATCAAGCTGCTGGCCAAGGCCGGCGCCGACCTCGACCTGCTCGAAGACGACCGCTACGACGCCGTCACCATCGCCGCGGTGGCCGACGATGCCGCGACGCTCTCGGTGCTGCTCTCGCTCGGCGCCAAGGCCGGGCAGACCACGAGCCGGTACGACGGCACGGCGCTCATCGCGGCCGCGCATCTCGGGCACGATGAGGTGGTGCGCAGGCTTATTGCAGCCGGCGCACCGCTGGACCACGTCAACAACCTGCACTGGACGGCGGTGATCGAATCCATCGTGCTCGGCGACGGCGGCCCGCGCCACCAGCGTACGCTGGCTGCGCTGGTCGACGCCGGCGCCGACATCAGGCTGACGGACCGCCAGGGCAACACGCCGCTGCAGCTGGCGAGGGCGCGCGGCTACACCGCGATGGCGAAGCTGCTGGAGACACCGCGCGCAAAGTAGGCGGCTCGGGGAGAATGGGGCCTCGCCACGAGGCGCCACGAGGAAACCGCCCCATGTACATGCCCCCGCAGTTCAATGCGAAGGACCCGGCCATCGCGCTGGAGCTGATGCGCTCGCATCCCTTCGCGAGCCTGATCTCGAACGACGACGACGGGCTGCCGTACGTCACGCACCTGCCGCTGGTCGCCGAGCAGCGCGCGGGCGACGAACTGGTGCTGTGGGGCCATTGCGCCAAGCCGAATCCGCATTGGCGCTACCTGCAGGCCAGGCCCCGGGCGGTGGCCACCTTTCTCGGGCCGCATTCGTACCTCTCTCCCTCCGTCTACCCCGACCTGGCCCGCGTGCCGACGTGGAACTACCTGGCGGTGCATTGCACCGTCGAGGCACGGCTGATCGAGGAGCCCGCCGACAAGGACGCGCTGCTCAAGAAGCTCATTCACGACCACGAGCCCGCCTACGCGCAGCAGTGGCGCGACCTGGGCGAGGAGTTCCAGCTCAAGATGCTGGCCGGCATCGTGGGCTTCGAGCTGCGCGTGACTGCCCTGCAATGCAAGATCAAGCTCAACCAGCACCGCCGCGAATCGCATGCCGCGATGCACGCGGTCTACAGCGCTGGCACGCCGGACGAGCGGGCGCTCGCCGTGTGGATGGGCCGCCTGGGCATGGCCGCCGAGGCTCCCGTGGCGGAGGGCGGCTGAGATGCGCGGACTGGGCCTGATCGGCCTCGTGCTCGTGCTGGCGATCGTCGGGCTGGTCGCGAAGAAGCAGATGAGCAGCATGGCCTCTTCCGCACAACCGTCCGTGCCTGGCGTTGCAGCACCCGCCGCGGGCGATGCGCGAATGAATCCGCAGCAGGTGCAGCAGCAGGTCAAGGAAGCGCTGGACGCCGCGGTCAAGACACGCCAGATGCCCGATGACAACTGAGGCGACTCCATTGCCGGACGTGCACGACGACACGCACTGGATGGCGCTCGCGCTCGCCGAGGCGCGGCTTGCCGCCGAAGCGGGCGAGGTGCCGGTGGGCGCGGTGCTTGTGAAGGACGGCCGCCTGGTCGCGACGGGGCGCAACACGCCGGTCGCGCAGAACGATCCGAGTGCGCATGCCGAGATCAACGCGCTGCGTGCGGGAGCCCTCGCGCTCGGCAACTACCGGCTCGACGGCTGCGAGCTGTTCGTCACGCTCGAACCGTGCGCGATGTGTTCAGGGGCGATGCTGCATTCGCGCCTCGCGCGCGTGGTGTACGGCGCGGCCGATCCGAAGACCGGCGCGGCCGGCTCGGTGCTCGATCTCTTCGCGGAGCCACGGCTTAACCATCGCACGGTGGTGCAGGGCGGCGTGCTGGCGCAGGAGTGCAGCGCGGTCTTGCAGGCTTTTTTCCAGCAGCGCCGGAACGCTGCGCGCGCGACTGCCGAGCCCTTGCGCGACGACGCACTGCGCACATCGCCCGAGCGCTTCGAGGCCTTGGCCGGCTATGACTTCGCGCCGCATTACGTGCAGGACCTGCCTAGCTTGCAGGGCTGGCGCATGCACTACGTCGATGAAGGTGCGGAGGATGCGGCCTGTTGCCTTTGCCTGCACGGTCCCGGCGAATGGGGCTACTTCTTCAGGCATCTCGTGGGCCTGCCGGGGCTGCGCACGCTGGTGCCCGACCTGATCGGCTTCGGCAGGAGCGACAAGCCCAAGCGCGAGGCGGCGCATAGCCTGCAATGGCATCGCCACGTGCTGCTCGAATGGATGGCGCGGGTGGGAGTCGAGTCGGTGGCGCTCGTGCATAGCGAGGCCGCTTCCGAACTCGCCGTGCTGCTGCAGGCGGCAGCGCCCGGTCGGTTCGCGGCGGCACTGGTCGCGCCGGAAGGGCACGAGAACATCAAGGGCGCATGGCGCGCGCCTTTTCCCGACCGGGGATACGAAGCAGCGCTGCGCGCACTGGGGCCTCTTGCCACTTCCTCAGGGCCGACGCCGGAGCAGGCCCGAACGGTCGTTCTGCAAGTGCGAAACGCAATGGGATACTCGAACGCGTGACCAAACACATCTATATCTACTCTCCCTCCAGCGCGGTCCGGGACAAGGCCGCTTTCCGGCGCGGCGTGAAGCGGCTCAGAGCGCTGGGTCATGAAGTCGAAGTCGACGACGCGGCGCTGTCGGTGCACCAGCGCTTCGCGGGCGACGATGCCACGCGGCTCGCCGCGATCTCGCGTGCCGCGGCCAGCGGCGCGGACGTGGCGCTCATAGCACGCGGCGGCTACGGGCTCACGCGCATCCTCGATGCGGTTCCGTACAAGGCGCTCACGAAGGCGATCGAGAAGGGCACGGAGTTCGTCGGCTGCAGCGACTTCACCGCGCTGCAGAACGCGCTGCTGGCAAAGACCGGCGCGGTGACCTGGTCGGGCCCCGCCGTCGGCGAGGACTTCGGTGCGGAGGCCGGCCCCGACGACATCATGGAAGCCTGCTTCGACGACCTGCTCACAGGGCAGGGCGAAGGCACGGGCTGGCGCATGCCGGCGCGCGATGTCGATCTGAAGTTCAAGCCCGTGCAGGACGCCACGTTGTGGGGCGGCAATCTCTGCGTGCTGACCAGCCTGCTCGGCACGCCGTACTTTCCGATGGTGGAGAAGGGCGTGCTCTTCATCGAAGACGTGAACGAGCACCCGTACCGCGTCGAACGCATGCTCGATCAGTTGAAGATGGCCGGTGTGCTGGCGCGCCAGCGTGCCATCGTGTTCGGGCAGTTCACCGGCATCCGGCCGGTGCCGGGCTACGACCGCGGATTCGGCCTCAACACCGTGATCGACCGGCTGCGCGCAACGCTCAAGGTGCCCGTGCTCGCGGGCCTGCCGTTCGGGCACGTGCAGACGAAGGTGTTATTGCCCGTGGGTGCGAAGGTGTCGATGGCCGCGGAAGGGCGTGATATTTTTCTCGTTTGGGGCCACAGGCATGCACATGGTCATGACGACCACCATGGACATGACCATCATCACGCCCATTGATCCGGACACAAAGAGAATAGAGCGTTAAAAATCAGAACGGCCCCGAGGGGCCGTTGCAGTTTCAGTTGTTTTTGGTGAAGCGCTGATGCGCGCGCGGCCCCATCGAGCCGGGCAATCCGCCCTTGAACATGCTGTTGATGGCTTTCATCTGGCGGCGCGCGGCGGTTTCGCCGTCGATGGCGCTCAGCGCGATCATCACGTCCTGCCGCAGGTACCAGAGAGCTTCGACGTCGGCGGCAAAGCGCACGCGCTGGCTGACGCGTTGCACGGAATGACCGCCATGGCCCTGGAGCGCCGACAGCATCGCGGTACGGATGCGCCCCAGCTGGTTCTCCGTCGCTTGACGGGATCCGGAGCCGGGTACGTTCAGCAGACGGAGAAGACGGCGAAAGAGCATGGGACGGGAAGTGTGTTGCCGGAACCGAGAACGGCCGCTACCTTAAGCCTGAGTTAACCATTCCACAAGATCTGAAACGTTGTTTCTTGTTTGCAAACAACACGCTTTACTTATCGTTTTCACTAGTCATTGAATTTTGTTTTCCAAAGTACTACAAGCCGATGAATGACTCTGTCTGCATTCGCCCTGTCGGCAGCGGCGTATACCCGGGAAGACAACAAAAGGGGCACGCAAGCTGCATATTCCGTGTGTGAGCGGGCGCGCGTACGCAGCGCCGGCCGCATGGACATGGAAGTGCGAAGGGCCCTGGGCAATTACAACCATCGGTAGAAATCGAGAAGAGCAAAAAGTATGGGTGTCAATTCCACAGTCGTATTCGCGGACTTGACGGGGAGCACGAGGGTCTTCGAGGCCATGGGAAATGCGCGGGCCACGGAGACAGTGACCCGTCTGACGCAATGGATCGGCGGCGTGTGCCAGGCGCACGGCGGCCGCGTGGTGAAGTCGCTCGGCGACGGCGTGTTCGCCATCTTCACCAGCGGTGCCGCGGCCACGCATGCGGTCATCGAGCTGCAGCGCTATCACCAGAAGCGGCTGCTCGCGTGGCCCGCGCCCCTGCGCATGGCGTTGCAGATCGGCGTGGCCAGCGGCGAGGTGGTGGAAGTCGAGGGCGACTGCTACGGCGATGCCGTCAACCTCGCCTCGCGTCTGAGCGACCTGGCCGGCCCGGGCCAGATCTGGGTGACTGCCGCGGTCATCTCCCAGTTGCGCGAAGGTTCGGTGCAGCACCGCGACCTCGGCCTCATCAACATCCGCGGGCGCAGCGAGATGTCGGTCGTCCACCGGATCGACTGGCAGGAGGACGTGACCTCGTTCCTCACCGTGCCCGCGGCGCTGGCCCCGCTGCGCATGCCCGATTCCTCGTTCGGCCAGATCGAACTCGCGTGGCTCGACGTGCGCTCGATGTTCCGCACGGAGGAGCTGCCGATCCACCTCGGCCGTGTCGACGACGCCCAGTTCGTCGTCAACGATCCGCGCGTCTCGCGCCTGCATGCGCGCATCGAGTTGCGCCAGGGCAGCTGCGTGCTGATCGACGTCAGCACCTACGGCACCTGGGTGCGTTTCCACGGCAACGACGGCCCCAGCACCGAGATCGCCTTGCGGCGCGAGGAGTGCGTGCTGCACGGCCGTGGAGAGATCGGCCTGGGCGCGCCGCTCAGCGATTTCAGTGCGCCGACCATCGCCTTCAACACGAGTAGCGGCGACGTGATGCTGTCGCGGCGCGAAATCGCGCGCTGATGCGGCCGCGCACCGCCCGAAGCGGTGACGTTTGGCTACCATGCCCGCATGCAATCGGGTGCACCGCGAGCACGCGTCGGGCGTTGCGTATCCACTCGGGCGCTGTCCGCCCCAGGCCTGGAGCCACTGTGAACTTCAAATCTCGATCTTCTGTTTTCAAGCTGGCGGCCATCGGTGCCGTCATCGCCGGCGCGTTGCTGGCGGCGGGAGCCGCGAACGCGCGCGGAAGCTGGTCGGTGCAGATCGGCACCCCCGGCTACGTGGCCGGCGGCTACCCGGCGCCGTACTACGCGCCGCCACCGGTCTACAGCTATCCGGCACCCATCTACTACGCGCCGCCGCCGCCGGTCTACTACCGGCCGCCCCCTCCGGTGTATTACCGCCCGGCACCCATCTACACGCCGCCGCCCGGCCGCATCTACTACGGGCCGGGCTATCCCTACCGCCCGCCGAACGACTGGGACGACGAGCGCGACTGACACTGTCACCTGAATGTTTTCTGAAGCATTGGCATGCCCTCTGGCATGCCAATTTTGTTTCAAGGAGTGACTAAAAAGTCACATTGGCACACATTTTTGTGGTGACTTGGCCCATCCTGGGCACTTGCCTTGCTGTTTTTTGGAGGGCATGCCGCTTGCCTTAACGCTCCAACAGGCGTCGATACGCCGCAGGAGCGAGGATCATGTTGGAACAGCTGGAGGCCGAGCACACAAGACCGGCCGACGAGGTGGTGTACGTCGCGGAGACGGCGGCCACCCATGAAAACGAGGCGGCGCCCGACGGCTCCCGCTCGCTGAAGGCGGCAGCCGCGTTTTCCATTTCGGCGGCGCTGGCCGCATGCGGCGGCGGCGGAGGAGGGGGTGGGAGCGGCGCCGGGGGCCTTGGCTTCCCGATCGGCGGCGGCACGCCCGGCGCCAACCCGGGCACCACGCCCGACACCGGTCCGTATCACTACCCCCAGGCGCAGAACGACGCCGAAGCCGCGCGCTTCCTGCTGCAGGCCCAGTTCTCGGCTTCCGACGACGAGATCGCCGCCGTGCGCGCCAAAGGCTACCTGCCGTGGCTCAGCGAGCAGCTCGGCGCGGCGCGACAGCCTTCGGCCTGGGAGTGGGTCAACAGCAAGGAGTACGCAGACGTCGAGACCGACGCCATGATCTGGCGCCAGCTCATGACGGCCGCCGACCCGGTGCGCAAGCGCATGGCACTGGCGCTCAGCGAGATCTTCGTGGTCTCCGGCACGGAGATCGGCTCGAGCTGGCCCACGGCCATGATGGCCCAGTACTGGGACATGCTCGCCAACGGCGTCACGGGCAACTTCCGCCAGTTGCTGGAAGACGTGACGCTCAACCCCGCGATGGGCTTCTATCTCAACACCCGCGGCAACAGGAAGGAAGACAACTCCGGCCGCCAGCCCGACGAGAACTACGCGCGCGAGGTCATGCAGCTCATGACCATCGGCCTCTACCAGCTCGAGGGCGACGGCACGGTGAGGACCGGCGCCGACGGGCAGCCCATAGAGACCTACGTGCAGAACGACGTGACCAATCTGGCGCGCGTCTTCACCGGCTACGACCTCGACATCCGCTCGTCCGAGCGCAACGCCTTCACTCCGCCCGGAGCCAGCTACACCATCGAGACCAACGCGTGGACCACGCGTCCCATGGCCTACAAGGCCTCCAATCACTCGATGCTGGAGGCGCGCTTCCTGGGCGCCACGGTGCCCGCGGGCACGGACGGTCCGGCGGCGCTGAAGATCGCGCTCGACACGCTCTTCAACCATCCGAACGTCGGGCCTTTCATCGGCCGGCAGCTGATCCAGCGGCTGGTCACGAGCAACCCGAGCCCCGCCTACGTGAAGCGCGTGGCCGACATCTTCGCCAACAACGGCGCTGGCGTGCGCGGCGACATGAAGAGCGTGTTCGCCGCCGTGCTGATCGACGACGAGGCGCGCGGCCCCGCGGGCCTTTCCGATCCGAACTTCGGCCACCTGCGCGAGCCCATGCTGCGGTTCGTGCAATGGGGCCGTACCTTCGGCATCGGCTGCACATCGGACAACTGGAACATCGGCAACACCTCCGACCCCAGTTCGAGCCTGGGCCAGTGCCCGCTGCGCTCGCCCTCGGTGTTCAATTTCTTCCGGCCCGGCTACGTGCCGCCCTCGACCGCCATCGCCAGCAACAAGATGGTCGCGCCCGAGTTCCAGCTGGTCAACGAGACCAGCGTGGGCGGCTATCTCAACTTCCTGCAAGGCAGGCTGCAGAACGGCTTCGACAACAAGGACGTGATCGCCACCTATACGGCCGAGAAAGCGCTGGTGAACGACCCCGCCGCGCTGGTGCGCCGGCTCAACCTGCTGCTCACCGGCAACCAGCTCTCGGCCGCCACGGTCGCGCTGATCACCGACGCCCTGAGCAAGGCGCCGCTGGCGAATCCCTCCACCGACGCCCGAAGGCTCGACCTCATCTGCGCCGGCGTGCTACTGGTGATGGGCTCGCCCGAATACCTCGTGCAGAAATGAAGAAGAAAGAAGCCGGAGCGAACCGAACATGCACCTGATCGATCCTGCCCGCCACACGCGCCGCGCCTTCCTGCGCCGCTCGGGCCAACTCGCGATGGCCGGCACCGCGCTGCCGTTCGCGCTCAACCTCGCCGCCATGGGCGAAGCGGCCGCCCAGGCCGCGCCGGGCGACGACTACAAGGCGCTGGTCTGCGTCTTCCTCTTCGGCGGCAACGACTACGCCAACACGCTCGTCAACTTCGACACCGACAGCTACAACAAGTACAGCACCATCCGCGGCGGCATCGCGCTGCCGTACGCGGGCCTCGCGGCCACCGAGCTCACGCCCGACGTGGCGCTCGCCAACGGCCGCAAGTACGCGCTGAATCCGGCCATGCGCGGCCTCGCCACGCTCTTCGGCCAAGGCAAGATGGCCGTGCAGCTCAACGTCGGGCCGCTCGTCAAGCCGCTCACGCGTGCGCAGTTCAACAGCACGAACCGCCGGGATTTCCCGATCCCGCCCAAGCTGTTCTCGCACAACGACCAGCAGTCGATCTGGCAGTCGTCGTCGCCCGAGGGCTCGACCATCGGCTGGGGCGGCAACCTCGGCGACCTGATGCTGAGCGGGCAGCGCAACGCATCGCTCTTCACCTGTATCTCGGTGGCGGGCAACGCGGTTTTCCTCTCGGGCGACGAGGCGCTGCAGTACCAGGTCGGCACGGGCGGTGCGGTGCGCATCAACAGTGTGAGCCCGGCCACCGGCAGCGTGTACGGCTCATCGGCGGTCAAGGCCGCCATGCAGCAGATCGCGCAGCAGGCGTGCGGCCATACGCTGGAGAACGAATACAACAAGGTCACGCTGCGCGCCGTCGAGGCCGAAGGCAAGATCACCGCCGCCATTCAGGCCAACGACCTGAACGGCAACTTCCCGACCGGCAACAATCTGGCCGACCAGCTCAAGATGGTGGCGCGCCTGATCCGTGGGCGCACCTCGCTGGGCGTGAAACGCCAGGTGTTCTTCGTCTCCATGGGTGGCTACGACCTGCACGACGACCTCGACACCAAGCAGGGGCCGTTGATGCAGCGTCTGTCCGAGGCCATGACCGCCTTCCAGCGGCAGATGGAAACTCTCGGCGTCTCCGACAAGGTGACCGCCTTCACCGCCTCCGACTTCGGCCGCACGCTCTCGAGCAACGGCAACGGTTCCGACCACGGCTGGGGCAGCCATCACTTCGTGGTGGGCGGCGCGGTGAAAGGCAAGGCCTTCTACGGCACGCCGCCGCCGGTGAGCGTGGGCAACACATCGGCCGACGACGACCAGTGGCACGTCGGCCAGGGCCGGCTGCTGCCCACCACTTCGGTCGACCAGTACGCGGCGACGCTGGCCAAGTGGTTCGGCGTGCCTGATCAAGACCTCAACGGCATCCTGCCGAACCTGAAGAATTTCAACAACATCACCGCGCCGAGCGGCATCAGCTACCCGCGCGACATGGGGTTCATGACATGAACACAGCAATGAGCAGCATGGCCAGCATGAGCGCCATCGGCGGCCTCAACGGCATGGAGGGCGGCGCCAGCGTCAACTTCAGCGCCGACCCGCCTGAGCAGGCACACGCCCCCGCGCGCAACAAGGGCGTGACCCACGTGCGCCCCTTCACCAGCGTCGATGCCGCCGTCGCGGCGGTGGAGTCGCTGGACCGCGATCTCAAGAAGTTCGAGCTCGCGGTGGCCGACAGCCTGCAGGACTACCTCGGCGTGCAGATGGCGCAGATCACCGACTGTGCGCTGGCGCGCGGCTGGGAGCCAGTCAGCTTCATGCAGCGCGACGGCTTCCGCGTGTATCGCTACGAAGCCATGCGCAGCCCCCGCAAGAGCAAGAAAGGTGCAGCGGGGAAGACCGATCGCGCCTAGCCAGCCGATGCCAGGATTTGCCCCAGCTTCTCGATGTCGACCGGCTTCTGCAGGTGATGGTCGAAGAGCCCCTCGGCCGAGCGGCCGCCCGCGTCCTGCGCGGAGAAGCCCGAGATGGCGACCAGCAGCTTCGGCGTGCCTTCGCCGGTGCTCTCGCGCAGCCGCCGCGCCACCTCGGTGCCGGGCAGGTCGGGCAGGCTGAGGTCGATCAGCGCCGCGTCGAAGCTCCCGGCGGCGGCCGCGTCCAGCGCCTGGCGTGCCGTGTAGGTGCATTGCGCGGTGTGGTCGTGCAGGCTCAGCAGCTCCTGCAGCAGGTCGGCCGAGGCCTGGTTGTCATCGACGATCAGCACGTTCACTGGGGGTTCTTCTTTCCGTCAGGTTGGGCGTCAGATTGATTGGGAAGTATGGCGGGCGCCTGCAGCGGCAGCTCGACCGTGAAACGCGACCCTTCGCCCGGTGCGCTTTCCACGCCGATGCGCCCGCCGTGCAGGTCCACGATCTTGCGGGTGATGAAGAGCCCGAGGCCCAGTCCGGCCGCGTGCTTGCGGCTGTCGTCGGTGCGCTCGAACTGCTCGAAGATACGGGCCTGGTCCTCGGGCGCGATGCCAATGCCCTGGTCGCGCACGCTCACCTGGGCCGTGTTGCCCAGCTGCCGAACGACCATCTCGACCGGCTTGCCGCCGCCGTAGCGCAGCGCGTTGGTCAGCAGGTTGGTCAGCACCTGCTCGATGCGGAACTCGTCCCATGCGCCGCGCAGTTCGGACGGCGCCGAGAGCGTGATGGCCGCGCCCGCGGCTTCGGCCTGCTGGCGCAGGTTTTCCACCACCGCGTGCGCAAGCGCCGCCAGATCGGTCGGCTGGGGCTTGATGGACAGCGCGTCGCGCCGCATGCGCGTGACGTCGAGCATGTCGTCGATCAGCCGCACCATGTTGCGGATCTGCCGCTGGTCGCGCTCGATCATCGCGGGCAGGCGCTCGGGCGAGAAGCTGGCGAGATTGCCCTTCGCCAGATGCAGCTGCCGCAGCTGCGCCTCGAGGTAGAGGGTGTTCAGCGGCGTGCGCAGCTCGTGCGACACCATCGACATGAAATCGTCGCGCATGCGCACCGCGCGCTCCAGGTCGTGCTGCGTCTGCTGCAGCTGCTGCACCAGTTCTTCCTGCTTTTTGTGGGCGGCGGCGAGCGAATCCATTTCGTGGCGCAGCGCCTTGCGGTGCTGGTAGAGGTCGACGAACACGTTCACCTTGCTGACCACCGCGTGCGGGTCCAGCGGCTTGTGCAGGAAGTCGACCGCGCCGCTCTCGTAGCCCTGGAAGGCGTAGTTCAGCTCGCGACCCGCGGCGCTCACGAAGATGATGGGGATGTGCCGCGTGCGCTCGGTGCCGCGCATCAGCTCGGCCAGCTCGAAGCCGTTCATGCCGGGCATCTGCACGTCGACGATGGCGAGCGCGAATTCGTGCTCCAGCAGCAGCGCCAGCGCGGCGTCGGCCGAACCGGCGCGGTAGGCGATGCGGCCGGGCGCGCGGATCAGCGCCTCCAGCGCCAGCAGGTTTTCGGGCAGGTCGTCCACGAGCAGCAGCTTGCTTTCGATGTCAATGTTCATGGACGGCTTCCAGTTGGAGCAGCAGGTTGCGCAGTTCGCGCAGGGGCAGCACGTAGTCGGGGATATGGCGCGCGATGGCGGCCTGGGGCATGGTGGGAATCTGGGCTTCCCCGGGTTCCTGCACGGCGGTGAGCCCGCCGGCCAGGTGGATGCGGTGCAGGCCTTGCGCGCCGTCGTCGTTCGCGCCGGTCAGGAGGAAGCCGGCGAGGGCGGGGCCGTAGGCATCGGCGGCCGAGCCCATCAGCAGGTCGATGGACGGGCGCGAGAACAGCACCGGCGGCTCGCAGCTCAGCGAGAAGGTGCGCTCGCGCTCGATCGACAGGTGATAGCCCGGCGGCGCGAAGTACAGGCTGCCGGCCGAAACCGGCATCTTGTCGTTGGCCTCGTGCACGGGAATCGGCAGGCGCTGCGCGAAGATCTCGGCCAGGCGGCTCTCGTGCTCCTCGGGCAGGTGCAGCACCACCGCCATCGGCAGGCGCCAGCTGGGCGGCAGGTCTTCGAGCAGGACGCAGAGCGCGTCGATGCCGCCGGCCGAGGCGCCAAGCACCACGGCGTCCACGCGCTTGCGGATGGGGAAGCGCAGCTGGCGTTTCATCTGGCCCGTCATGCGGCTTTCTTGCGGTAGATGCGCTCGGCGCGCGCATGCGCGTCGAAGCGGTCGGCGTAGCCCGAGAAGTCGATGCTCTCCTTCGAGCCCAGTCCCAGAAAGCCGCGGTGCGACAGCGACTCGTGGAACAGGCCCAGCGCCCGGTCCTGCAGCTCGCGGTTGAAGTAGATCAGCACGTTGCGGCACGACACCAGCTGCGTCTCGGCGAACACGCTGTCGGTCGCCAGGCTGTGGTCGGCGAAGATCACGTCGGCGCACAGCGAGGGGTCGAAGCGCGCGGCCTCGTAGGCGGCGGTGTAGTAGTCGGAGAACTCGCTGCGTCCGCCCGCGCGCTGGTAGTTGGTGGTGTAGCCCCGGATGGCCTCCAGCGGGAAGATGCCCTGCCTGGCCTTCTCCAGCGAAGCCGGGTTGATGTCGGTGGCGTAGATCTGCGTGCGCGCGAGCAGGCCTTCCTCGCGCAGCAGGATGGCCAGCGAGAACACTTCCTCGCCCGTGCTGCAGCCCGCCACCCATACCTTGACGGAAGGGTAGGTGTGCAGGATAGGCACCACGTGCTGGCGCAGGGCCAGGAAGTACGACGGGTCGCGGAACATCTCGCTCACCGGGATCGTCAGGAACTGCAGCAGCCGGCCGAAGAAGGCCGCATCGCGCAGCACCCGCTCCTGCAGCGCCGAGATGCTCGGCAGCCCGAGCTGGTCGAGCGCGTGCAGCACGCGGCGCTTCTGCGAGGCCACCGTGTAGTTGCGGAAGTCGTAGCTGTACTTGAGGTAGATCGCCTCCATCAGCAGCCGCAGCTCGATCTCGGTGTCGCTCAGCGGCGGCAGCGGCGCCACGCCGTTGCCGTTCTTCGGATTGCGCGGGCTCGTGGTCACAGCCGCTCCATCTTCGGCAGCCAGACGCGCAGCAGCGAGAACAGGCGCTCCAGGTCCACCGGCTTGGCGAGGTAGTCGTTGGCGCCGGCGGCCAGGCATTGCTCGCGGTCGTCCTTGGTGGCCTTGGCGGTGATGGCGATCACCGGCATATGGGCGAAGCGCGGGTCGCCGCGCAGGCGCCGGGTGGCTTCCAGGCCATCCATCTCCGGCATCATCACGTCCATCAGCACCAGGTCGATCTCGCTGACCTGGTCGAGCTTTTCGAGCGCCTCGCGGCCGTTGCGGCCGATCTCGACGATGGCGCCGCGCTGCTCCAGCGCGCTGGTCAGCGCGAAGATGTTGCGCACGTCGTCGTCCACCAGCAGGAGGGTGCGGCCCTCGAAGATGCGGTCGCGCCCGCGTGCCGTCTTCAGCATGCCCTGGCGCTCGCTCGAAAGCTCGGCCTCCACCTTGTGCAGGAAGAGCGTCACCTCGTCGAGCAGGCGTTCCGGCGAGCGGGCGCCCTTGATGATGATCGAGCGCGAGTAGCGCTGCAGCTCGGTCTCTTCGTCGCGCGTGAGGTTGCGCCCGGTGTAGACGATGACGGGCGGGAACGACACGATCTCCTCCGCCGCCATGGCCTTGAGCAGCTCGCTGCCCTGCATGTCGGGCAGCTTCAGGTCGGTGATCATGCAGTCGAACACGCGGGTGCGCAGCAGCTCCAGCGCCTCCTCGCCGGAGCCGACGGCGACGATCTCGATGTCGTCGTCGCCGATCAGCCTGATGACGCTCTCGCGCTGGAGTTCGTCGTCTTCCACCAGCAGCACGACCTTGACCTTCTGCGTGAGCTTTTCTTCCAGCCGGCCGAACACCTTCATCAGCTCGTCGCGGGTGGCCGGCTTCAGCGCATAGCCGACAGCGCCCATCTGCAGCGCCGCGCCCTGCGCGCTCTCGGCGGCCGAGACCACGTGGATCGGGATGTGCCGGGTGTGCGGCGAATCCTTCAGCCGCTGCAGCAGGTCGAGGCCGGTGCTGTCGGGCAGGCGCATGTCCAGCAGGATCGCGTCGGGCAGGAACTGCGAGGCCAGCTCGAAACCGTCGGCCGCGCCATGCGCCACCAGGCAGCGGTAGCCCAGCTCGTGCGCCAGGTCGTAGAGGATGTGCGCGAACTGCGGCTCGTCCTCGATCACCAGCACGCGGCGCACCTGGTCGCGCGGCAGGCTGCGGTCGTCGGCGAACTGCGGCGCAGGCACCGGCGCGGGAGGGTTGGGCGCCAGCGTGGGCTGCACGTGGACGGCAGGCGAGTGCGCGGAGCGGGGCGTGTAGACGGCCGGCGGCTTCTGCTGCTGCTGCTGCTGCTGCTGATAGTCCGGCGAAGCCTGCGGCGCCCTGGCCGGCAGCTCGAGCACGAAGGTGCTGCCCTGGCCCGGCGTGCTGTCGACGGTGAGCGTGCCGCCCAGCAGCTGCGTGAGGTCGCGCGAGATCGACAGGCCCAGCCCGGTCCCGCCGTAGCGCCGGCTGGTGGTGCCGTCGGCCTGGCGGAACGCTTCGAAGATCAGCTCGTGCTGCTGCGGATCGATGCCGATGCCCGAGTCGGACACCGCGAAGGCCGCGCCGCCGCCCGCCGCCGGCGAGATCTCCAGCTTCACCTCGCCGCTGTCGGTGAACTTGATCGCGTTCGACAGCAGGTTCTTCAGGATCTGCTCCACCCGCTGCCGGTCGGTGAGCAGCGAGACCGGTGCATCGGGCTGCAGTTCGAGCCTGAATTTCAGGTTCTTCTGCATGGCCAGCGGGCCGAAGGTGCTCTCCAGGCTGTGGGCCAGCCGGGCCAGGGGCACGTCCTCGGTCACCACCTCGAGCTTGCCGGCCTCGACCTTCGCGATGTCGAGGATGTCGTTGATCAGCACCAGCAGGTCGTTGCCCGACGAATAGATCGACTCCGCGAACTTCACCTGCTCGCTGGTCAGGTTGCCCTGCGGGTTGTCGCCCAGCAGCTTGGCGAGGATGAGCGCGCTGTTGAGCGGCGTGCGCAGCTCGTGGGACATGTTGGCGAGGAATTCCGACTTGTAGCGGCTGGCGCGCTGCAGTTCGTCGGCGCGGTCTTCCAGGTCGCGCTGCACGCGGCGCAGCGCGGTGTTGCGCTGGTCGAGCGCCTCGGTGCGCTCCGAAAGCTGGCTGTTGGTCTGCTCCAGCTCGGCCTGCTGGTTCTCCAGCATGGCCTGCGAGGCGCGCAGCGCGCGCGACTGTTCTTCCAGTTCCTCGTTGGCCGTGCGCAGCTCTTCCTGCTGCACCTGCAGCTCCTCGTTGAGCTGCTGGGTCTCGGCCAGCACCTCCTGCAACTGCTCGCGGTAGCGCGCCGCCGCCAGCGAGGTGCCGATGTCGTCGGACACCATCTCGACCAGCTGGCTGCCGCGCTCGTCCAGCGCGCCAGGCAGTCCGAGCTCGACCACGCCGTTGACCATGCCGCTGCTGGCCACCGGCACCAGCAGCACCGCCTTCGGCGCCATCTCGCCCAGGCCGGAGTTGACTCTCAGGTATTCGGCGTCGATCGGGTCGATCAGCATGCGCCGGTTCTCGGCCGCGGCCTGGCCGACCAGGCTTTCTGTGGGCGAGAAGACCTGCGGCATGGCCTCCGCGGCGCTGGAGAAACCGTAGCTCGCCGCCCGGCGCAGCGTGCCGTGGCGCTCGCGCACGTAGATGGCGCCCACCGAGGCGCCCAGGTGGCGCGAGAAGAAGGACAGGATCTTGCGGCCCATGTCCGGCGCGCTGAGCTCGCCCACCAGGTCGCCCACCAGTTCGGTCTGCGCGCCGCGCAGCCAGGCCTCGTGCGCCAGCCGGTCGTTATGGCCCGCCTGTTCTTGCAGCACCACGTCGTAGCTGTCCGACAGCCGCACCAGCTGCCTGCGTCCGAAGTAGGCCACCAGCCCCGTGAAGCCCAGCGTGAACAGCAGGAACAGGCCGACCACCCACCAGGCGGTGCGGTTTGCCTCGTTGTTGCGCTGGAAGCGCAGGGCCTGCTCGGTTTCCATGAACGCGGTGAACTCGGCGCGCATGCTGTCGGTCAGCCGCTTGCCCCGGCCCAGGCGCACCTGCATCTGGGTGTCCTGGCCGTTGCGGTGCGCCGAGATCAGGTCGGCGGCGTAGTCGTTCCAACTGGCCTGGATGGCTGCGATGCGGTCGACGCGCTCCACCTGCTGGCGGTTGTCCGCCACGAGCTCGCGAAGCATCGCCGTATCGGCCTTCACGCGGGGCAGGGCGTTCTGGTAGGGCTCCAGGAAGCTCTCGTCGTTGGTGATCAGGAAGCCGCGCATGCCGGTTTCCATGTCGATGCTCTGGCGCTGCAGTTCGCTGGCGGCGCGGGTGACGCGGTCGGTGTGCTCGACCCAGCCGATGGTGGACAGCAGGAACAGGATCAGCCCGACGAACACCACGGCGCCGAACACACCGCCGATCAGGGGGAGCTTGATGTTGCGGCTCAGCAGTCGCTCGAAATCGTCGGGGTCGATCGCGGTGGGGGTTTTCGTCATCGGTGCTATTTGTAAGCAAAACTTGTGAAGTCTGGCCGATAAAAGCGCGTGACCCTGTCGGAAAACATCCCGACAGGGCACCAAGGCGGGGCGTGCAGGGTGGAGTGCCTCGTTATACTGTTATTTCATACAGTAAACGCCAGATGGGCTCCGAACCCTTCAAGCCGCAAGACGCGGCTCCCGCCGTTGCCAGGCACGTAGTGTCGGTCAAGGCCCTGTGCGCCTTCGGCGCGAAGGCGGGCGACCTCGACCTGCGCTTCGTGCCCGCGCCCAGCGCGCTCGAAGGCATGGCCGGGCATGCGCTGGTTCAGCACCGGCGCGGCGGCGAATACGAGTGCGAGGTCGCGCTCGAAGCCACCTGCGGTGCGGTTCACGTGCGCGGCCGTGCCGACGGCTACGAATTCCACCGGGCCAGGGTCGAGGAGATCAAGACCTTCCGGGGCGACTTCGACGCCATCCGCGGCAACCACCGCGCGCTGCACTGGGCGCAGGCCCGCACCTACGGCTGGATGCTGTGCGAGCGCGACGGCCACGACGAGATGGTGGTGGCGCTGGTCTACCTCGACCTCGCCACGGGCGACGAGACCGTGCTGGAGGAGCATCACACCCGAGAGGCCCTGCGCGAGCATTTCGAGCTGCTGTGCGGCCGCTACGTCGCCTGGGCCGCGAGCGAGGCTGCTCACCGTGCCGCGCTCGACGGCACGCTGGCCGGGCTGGAATTCCCGTACGGCAGCTTCCGCGCCGGGCAGCGCGAACTTGCGGAGGCCGTCTACCGCGCCGGTGCGGGCGGGCGCTGTCTCATGGCGCAGGCGCCCACCGGCATCGGCAAGACGCTGGCCACCATCTTCCCGTTGCTGAAGGCCCGTGCGGCCCGCAGGATCGACAAGCTGTTCTTCCTCACGGCCAAGACCTCGGGCAGGCCCGTGGCGCTCGATGCGCTGCGCGTGCTTGACAAGGGCCGGGGGCAGGGCAGGCTGCGCGTGCTCGAGCTCGCGGCGCGCGAGAAGGTCTGCGAGTACCCCGACCGCGCCTGCCACGGCGACGCATGCCCGCTCGCCCGGGGCTTCTACGACCGCCTGCCCGCCGCGCGCGAGCAGGCCGCGCAGATGGCGTGGCTGGACCGCGAGGCGCTGCGCGACATCGGCCTCGCGCACGAGGTCTGCCCCTATTTCCTGGCCCAGGAGATGGCGCACTGGGCCGATGCCGTCGTCGGCGACTACAACTACTACTTCGACAGCAGCGCCTTTCTCTACGCCACCATGCGCGAAGACGACTGGCGTGCCGCGGTGCTGGTCGACGAAGCCCACAACCTGCTCGAACGCGCGCGCGGCATGTACACGGCCGAGCTCGACGGCGGCGCGCTCGAGGAGGCCCACCGCGCAGCCCCCGCCGTGCTGCGCGGCCCGCTCGCGCGGGTGTTCCGCGAGTGGGACACGGTGCAGCAGTCGCAGCAGGCCGGCTACGAAACCGCCGACGAGATTCCCGAGCGCTTCCTGCGTACCCTGCAGGCCGCCAACACCGCCATGGCCGAGCACTTCGCGGCCACGCCCGAGGCGTCGCAGGGGCCGCTGCAGCGCTTCTTCTTCGACGCGCTGCACTTCGCGCGGCTGGCCGAAGCCTTCGGCGACCACTCGGTGTTCGAGCGCACGCTGGGGGCCACGCAGCAGGCGCGCCGCCTGGCCATCCGCAACCTGGTGCCGGCGCCTTTCCTGCAGAACCGCTTCGCGGAAGCGGCTTCGGTCACTTGCTTCTCGGGCACGCTGTCGCCCTTCGGGTTCTACCGCGACGCCCTCGGCATGCCCGAGGACGCCGCGCTGCTGGACGTGGCCTCGCCATTCCACAGCACGCAGCTGCGCGTCGAGGTGGCGATGCACGTGTCGACGCGCTTTCGAGACCGCGCGGGCTCGCTGCGCAACGTGGCCGACATCATCGGCGCCCAGTTCGAGCGCCTGCCGGGCAACTACCTGGCCTTCTTCAGCAGCTTCGACTACCTGGAGAAGGCCTGCGCCGCCTTCTCGCTGCGGCACCCCGGCGTTCCGGTGTGGACCCAGACGCGCGGCATGCGAGAGGCCGAACGCCAGGGCTTCGTGGCGCGATTCGAAGAGGGTGGGCAGGGCGTCGGCTTCGCGGTGCTGGGCGGCGCTTTCGGTGAGGGCATCGACCTGCCGGGCAGCCGCCTGATCGGCGCCTTCGTGGCCAGTCTGGGCCTGCCCCAATACAACGAACTCAATGAGATCACGCGCGAGCGCATGCAGGCGCGCTTCGGCAAGGGCTACGAGTACACGTACCTCTACCCCGGCCTGCAGAAAGTGGTGCAGGCCGCCGGCCGCGTCATTCGTACCGAGGAAGACCAGGGCGTGTTGCACCTGCTGGACGACCGCTTCGCACGCGCCGAGATCCGTGAACTGCTGCCGCGCTGGTGGGACGTGCGAATGGTGAAGGACTGATGCGATGGGTGCCGGCCGGCGGAATCCGCCTTCGGGCGGGCGCAATTGCAAACTATCGGGACCTGGCGCGCTCTCAATTGAAAAACATCTCAGAGGAGAGCTCAATTCAATTGCTGGACTGAATTGTAAACTTTTGGGCGAATCTAGAATTAAAAACCGAATTCAATGAGGAGGAAATTCCATGCAATCAGATCGCCTGATCGAACAATCAGCCATTCCTGAAAAATCGCGCAGGCAATTCCTGCAAAAGGGTGCGCAGGCAGCCACGGCGCTCCTGGGCACCTCGGTCATAGGCGCTTGCGGCGGCGGTGGTGGTGGTGATGGAGGCAGTGGAGCGGCCAGCACCTCCAATCTCGCAGCCCTGCTGCCTGCCTCGGCAAATCCTGCAGGTCCGATTTCGCCCGAGTCTTCCGCCGCACCGCCAGCGGCCGCAATGCCGGCCCTGGCAAAAAGCCCGGTCATCCATTCCTTTTCTCCGGGCCTGGAAAAGCGAGGCAAGGTAATTGTCATCAGCGGCGCCGAATTCGACTCGAGTGCCTCGGTTTGTTTTGGCGAGGTCGTTGCGACCAGGTTCAGCGTCGATTCCCCGAACCAGATTTCGGTTTTCGTGCCCGATTCGGCAAAGGACGCGGAAATCATCGTCCGTACCGCCGGCGGCGAAACCAGATCGAGCCGCAAATTCGAAGTCGCGCTGGTGCCGGAGTCGGCCAGGGACTATCGGCTCGCGTGGCACGACGAGTTCGAAGGCAGCGCGCTCGACCCCGCCAAATGGGCTGCGGTCACCGGCGTGCGCGCCAACGCGGTCCAGACGCCCGAAGCCGCCACGGTGGCGGACAGCGTCCTGAAGATCTCGACCTACACCGACCCTTCGGCCGGCACCCATCACACCGGTTTCCTGCGCACGGCCCGGCTCTACGAATTCCGCTTCGGCTACATCGAGGCACGCGTGCGCTTCGCATCGAAGCAGGGGCAGTGGAGCGCGTTCTGGCTGATGTCCAACGCGAACAGGGCGGCCACGCCGCCCGATCCCGCCGCCGGCGTGGAGGTGGACATCATCGAGCACCGGGCAGTCCCGGGCGGCAGTCTGACCGATATCAGCAACCAGTTTTCGAGTGCGGTGCACTGGAACGGCTACGAGACTGGCAAGACCATCAGCCGGGGTAGCGAGCAGCAGAAACTGCCGGCGGGACAGTCGTTCTCCGAATGGCACACGCTGGGCCTGCTTTGGACCCCGGACGGCTACCAGTTCTACCTCGATGGCGCGGCGACACCCTACGCGACCATCAAGGAGGGCGTGTCGCTGAGCAACCAGTACATCAAGCTCACCTGCGAGATCAAGGACAACGGCTGGGCAGGCAATATTCCTTCCAGCGGCTACGGCCCCTTGGGCGCCGGCACGAACGCGACCATGGAAGTCGACTGGGTCCGCGTCTGGCAGGCCGCCTGAGATGACGCGCGCCGCCCGACGCCTCGAACACGCCGGACAGCCCGACCTGTTCGGCGAGGCGCCGGTGGCTGCCATCGAAGGGCTTCGCTACGAGAACGGATTCCTGTCGCGCGAGGAGGAGGCCGGCCTGCTGACCATCGTGCAGGCCTTTCCGCTCAAGGAGATGCGCTACAAGGAATACACCGCCCGCCGCAGGGGCACGAGCTTCGGCGGCAGCTACGACTTCGACACCAACCGCCTGAAGCCCGGCGCATCGCTGCCTCCGGAGTTGCATCCGCTTCGCGACAAGGCCGCGGCCTGGGCCGGCATCGCGCCCGAAGAGCTCACGCACATGCTGATCGCCGAATACCGCCCCGGCACGCCGCTAGGCTGGCATCGCGACGTGCCCGATTTCGAGGACATCGTCGGCATTTCGCTGAACAACGACGCCGTGATGCAGTTCAGGCCCTACGTGCCGGGCGCGGCGGCGTCGGGGCCGGCCACGCTCGAATTCCTGATCGAGCCGCGCTCCGTGTACCTGCTGCGCGGGCCGGCGCGATGGGCATGGCAGCACGCGATCGCGCCGACCGAGGCGCTGCGCTACTCCATCACCCTGCGTACGCGGGCTCATCGTGTCCGGACTTCTCCCGCGCCTTCTCCTTCTTCTCCTTCTTCTCGTTCTTCCGCGGCGCGAACAGCGGGGCTGCCGCCGACAGGTCGCTGATCCACGCTTCCCACGCCGATTCGCGCTGCGCAGGGTCGCCACGCAGCAGCGCCGAGGGATGCAGCGTGACCAGCACGCGCCGTCCCGCCGGGTCTTCAAGCCACTGGCCGCGCAACCTGGTCACGGCCACCGGGCGCCCGAGCAGCGATCGCGCCGCCACGGCGCCCAGCGCCACGATGGCGTGGGGCCGGACCAGCTCCAGTTCGCTTTCCAGCCAGTGATGGCAGGCCTCGGCTTCGCGCTGCCCCGGCGTCTTGTGCATCCGCCGCTTGCCGCGCCACTCGTACTTGAAGTGCTTGACGGCGTTGGTCACGTACAGCTTCTCGCGCGACCAGCCCAGTTGCGCCACCGCCCGGTCGAAGAGCCTGCCGGCCGGGCCGACGAAGGGGCGGCCGGCAAGGTCTTCCTTGTCGCCGGGCTGCTCGCCGACCACCATCAGCACCGGCCGTACCGGGCCTTCGCCGAACACCGACTGCGTCGCGTACTGCCCGATGGGGCATTCGCGGCACGCGTCGGTCGCTCTGGAGAGCGTGCGCAACCCGGCGTGCGCGTCGCGCACGGAAATCCGTCGGCCGCGCATGCCGCCCTGGCTGCTCAGGCGGCCGCCGCCATGCTCCGGCATTCGGTCTCGCACTGCCGGCAGGCTTCTGCGCAGCGCTGGCAGTGGTCCATGTCATGGCTGCCGCATTCGGCGGCACAGCGCTGGCAGATCTCGGCGCACATGCCGCATGTGACAACGATGTTCTCGCCGCCGCGCGCCATCACGGCAGCGGCGAAGGCGCAAGCCGCGGCGCAGTCGATGTCCAGCGCGATGCAACGCGCCATGCCGCTCCTGCCTTCAGCCAGGCAGGCGGCCGCGCAGCGATTGCACGCCAGCGCGCAGTCATTGCACGCCGCGATGCAGCGATCCATGGCGTCGCTCGTGTTCAGTGCCGCGGTGGTCATTGCGCACCTCCGCGGCGGGCCTGCAGCTGATTGCTGCCGCCTACGTGGCTCTCGCGGTCGCTGCGGCTCTCGGGCGTGCGCCGCGGCTCGTTCTTCGGGGTGGCCGGCTGGTTGCCGGCCTTGTTGTGCTGCGTGGGCAAGCTGTCGTGCTCGTCGGTGGTGACGGCGTCGGGATTCTGGTGCGGGGTCTGTTTGGGGGATGTCATGGGGACGGAACTCCTTCGAAAGAACGGGTTGAAAAACTGCTCGTCATGGTCTTTCTGCTGCGTCCCGCGAGGCATGCATGTGGGAATGGGCCGACCCCGTGCGTCGTCCCCGGAGGGCACGCCGGCTTCCTGGTCAGGCCCGAGTTGGCAATCAGCAACGCCGGACAACGCCGACGCCCGGCATGACCGTCTTCTTACCCACGGCGCACATGCCGCGCCCAGCATGAAAGCTCCTCAAACAACTGCAGGAGCACCACATGCCAAGAGGCGACAAGTCGTCCTACACGGACAAGCAGAAGCGGCAGGCCGAGCACATAGAGAAGGGCTACGAGCATCGCGGCGTCGGCAAGGGCGAGGCTGAGCGCCGCGCGTGGGCCACGGTGAACGCCGAGACCGGCGGTGGCAAGAAGAGCGGTGGTGGCCGCGGCAAGGCCGAGAACCACGGGCCTTCGCGCAAGGGCGGAAAGCTGGGCGGTGCGGCCGCGGCGCACCGCACCGCGGCCGAGCGATCGGCCTCCGCGAAGAAGGCCGCTGCCACGCGCAAGCGCAACGCCGAGAAGCGCGGCTGAACGGAACGCGGAGGCTGACGATGCACATCATCCTGGGAGCGACCGGCCACGTCGGCTCGGCGCTGGCGCAAGCCCTGCTCGAACGCAGCGAGCCGGTCACGGTGGTCACGCGCGACGCGCACAAGGCCGAGGCGCTTCGTACCAAAGGCGCGCACGTGGCGCAGGTCGACGTGTTCGACACACACGCGCTGCACCAAGTGTTCAGGGGCGGAAAGCGCGTGTTCGTGCTGAATCCGCCCGCGCCGCCGTCTTCGGACACGGTGGCCGAGGAGCACAGGAGTGTGCGCGCCATCGTTTCGGCGCTCGAAGGCTGCAAGCTCGAGAAGATCGTCGCCGAATCGGCCTACGGCGCGCAGCCGGGCGAAGGCATCGGCGACCTCAGCGTGCTGTACGACCTGGAACAGGCGCTCGCCGCGGGCCCGGTGCCGTTCAGCGCGCTCCGAGCCGCGTACTACATGAGCAACTGGGACACCGCGCTGGAAACCGCGCGCAAGGAAGGCAAGGTCCACAGCATGTTCCCCGCCGACTTCACGCTGCCCATGGTGGCGCCGCACGACCTCGGCCAGTACGCCGCGAAGCTGATGCTGGGCCCCGCCGAATCGTCGGGGCCGCACCACGTCGAAGGGCCCGAGCGCTATTCGGCAGGCGACGTGGCGCGGGCTTTCTCCGAGGCGCTCGGAAAGCCGGTCGAAGTGGTGGAGACGCCGCGCGAACAGCTGGAGCAGGCCTTCGGGAAGCTGGGCTTCTCGGACGCCGCTGCGAAGTCTTATGCCGCGATGACGCGCGCCACGATGGACCAGCATTACGAACCGGCCAGCAAGCCGGTGCGAGGGACGATCTCGCTGCGCGATTACATCGGCAGGCTGGTGAACAAGAGTTCGGGCTGAGTCAGGCGGTCCGCGAGGACTGCTGAAACCGGCCACGATGAATGTCCGAAATTCGCGCGCTTCGCCGCCGAGTCCCGAGAACCGGACATTCGTGACCTGTTTCTGGCGTCAGCCGGACAACTTGCGCTTTGCGGCCATGCGGCCGAGAAGGCAAGAAGCCGGCTTGTTCCACGACGTTGCTCCGAACGCAGGCGCTACGCCGCGGAACGTCGCTGAACCGGCCTTCATTTCACACGCTTGAGAGCGGTTTGCCGCCCCCTGAACGCGTCGATACGATCCCGCGCCTTGCCCTCACGAAAGGACCGCGCGGGTGCCTCCGACAACTGCTTTTTCCTCATCTTCCAACGCCGACCTGCAACAGCGCAGCCGGCGACATGTGTGGCATCCGTGCACGCAGAGCATCCGGCTCGAAGCGGTGCCGCCGCTGCCCATCGCCCGCGGCGAGGGCGTGTGGCTCATCGACCAGGAAGGCCGGCGCTACATGGACGCCACCAGCTCGTGGTGGGTCAACCTGTTCGGGCACGCGCATCCGGCGATCAACGCGGCGCTGAAGCAGCAACTCGACACGCTTTCGCACGTGATGCTCGCAGGCTGCACCCATGCGCCGGCGGTGGAGTTGGCGCAGCGGCTCTCCGCGCTCACGGGTGGCGCGCTCGGGCATTGCTTCTATGCGTCCGACGGCGCCTCGGCAGTGGAGATCGCGCTGAAGATGAGCTTTCATTTCTGGCGCAATGCCGGCCGCGGCGACAAGCGGTGCTTCGTCGCGCTGAAGCACGGCTACCACGGCGAAACGCTGGGTGCGCTGCACGTGACCGACGTGCCGGTGTTCCGCGATGCCTATGCGCCATTGCTCGCGAACGCGCATCTGGTGGCCTCGCCCGACGCGCGCAATGCCTCTGCGGGCGAGAGCGCGGCCGATGTGGCCCGCAGCGCCGCCGCCGAACTCGAAGCGCTGCTGGCCGAACAGCACGACACCATCGCCGCCGTGATCGTCGAGCCGCTGGTGCAGTGCGCCACCGGCATGGCGATGCACGACCCCGAATACCTGCGCCGCGTGCGCGCGCTTTGCGACCGGCATGGCGTGCACCTCATCGCCGACGAGATCGCGGTGGGCTGCGGGCGCACCGGCAGCTTCTTCGCCTGCGAGCAGGCCGGCATCTGGCCCGACTTTCTCTGCCTCTCGAAGGGCATCAGCGGCGGCTACCTGCCGCTGGCGCTGGTGATGGCGCGCGACGCCATCCACGACGCCTTCATCGACGACGACGCGGCGCGCAGCTTCCTGCATTCGCATTCCTACACCGGCAATGCGCTGGCCTGCCGCGCGGCGCTGGCGACGCTGGACCTGTTCGAGGCCGAGGACGCCTTGCGGCGCAACCGGGGCAGGGCGCAGCGCTTGCTGCAGCGGTTGAGCGGCGGACTCGAAGGCCGCGCGGTCGACCATCTGCGGCAGCGCGGAATGATCACCGCCTTCGACGTGCGCGAGCCCGGTGCCCGCTTCGCGGAGCGCTTCCACCTCGCGGCGCGCGCGCAGGGGCTGCTGATGCGGCCCATCGGCAACACCGTGTACCTGATGCCGCCGTACGCCATCGGCGACGGCGAGATCGACCTGCTGGTCGACGGCACGCTCGCCACGCTGGATGCCGTGCTGGCCACGAACCCGAGGCAGGAAGGAGCCCGCGATGTCGCGCTTGCTTGACCGCCTGCAGGGCGAGATCGACGCACTCGACGCCCAGTCGCTGCGCCGCCGCAGGCAGATCGCCGAGACCGCCTGCGCGCCGCTGCAGACGCTGACGCTGGCCGGCAGCAGCGCAGCGCGCACCATGCTCTGCTTCAGCAGCAACGACTACCTCGGGCTCGCGGCCCATCCCGCGCTGGCGAAGGCATGGGCCGAAGGCGCCGCGCTGTACGGCACGGGCAGCGGCGGCTCGCACCTGATCCTCGGACACTCGCGCGCGCACGCCCAGCTCGAGGAAACACTCGCCGGCTGGATGTCGCCCTTCATCCCGGAGGCGCGCAGCCTGTTCTTCTGCACCGGCTACATGGCCAACCTCGCGGTGCTGTCGGCGCTTGGAGGGGCTGACGCGGTCATCTTCTCGGAGTCGCTCAACCACGCCTCGCTGATCGACGGGGCACGACTGGCCAAGGCGCGCGTGGAGCGCTACGCGCATTGCGACGTGGCGGCGCTCGACGCGCAGCTCGCCGCCTGCGACGCGCCGTTGAAGCTCATCGTGAGCGACGCGGTGTTCAGCATGGACGGCAACATCGCGCCGGTGGCCGCGCTGCTCACGCTGGCCGAGAAGCACGATGCCTGGCTGGTGATCGACGACGCGCACGGCTTCGGCGTGCTCGGCGATACCGGGCGCGGCGTGCCCGAGGCGCTGGGCCTGCATTCGCAGCGGCTGGTGCTGGTCGGCACGCTGGGCAAGGCGGCGGGCGTGTCGGGGGCCTTCGTGGCGGCGCATCGCACGGTCATCGACTATCTGGTGCAGCGCGCGCGGCCGTACATCTTCACCACGGCGGCGCCGCCGGCCGTCGCGCACGCGCTGCTTGCGAGCCTGGCGCTGATCGGGGGCGAGGAGGGCGCGCAGCGCCGCGCGCAACTGGAGGAGCGCATCGCCCAGCTTCGCTTGGGGCTGGAGGCTGTGCTGCCGGCGGACGGCAGTGCGTGGCTGCCCGATTCGCCCACCGCGATCCAGCCGCTGATCGTGGGCGACAACGCGCGCGCGATGCTGACCATGGCGCAACTCGATGCGCGCGGCCTGCGCGTCGGGGCGATCCGCCCGCCGACGGTGCCGGCCGGCACGGCGCGGCTGCGTATTGCGCTGTCGGCCAGCCACACGGAGGCCGATGTCGCGCGGCTGGTCGATGCGCTGGGCGAGACCCTCGCCAGCCAGCAGTTGACGGAGGCGGCATGACGCAGCAGCGCCGCTGGTTCGTCACCGGCACCGACACCGGCATCGGCAAGACGCTGGTCAGCAGCGCCATGCTGAGCCTGCTGGCCGGATCGGGCCTGCGCGCGGTCGGCATGAAGCCGGTGGCGGCTGGCCTCGAAGAGGTCGACGGCGCCTGGCGCAACGAGGACGTGGAGCAGTTGCATGCCGCCGGCAACGTCGATGCACCGCTGGAGCTGCGCTGCCCCTATCTGCTGCGCGCACCGATGTCGCCGCATCTCGCGGCAAGGCAGGAGGGCGTAAGCGTCACGCTGCAGCCGCTGCTCTCGGCCTTCGAGCAGCTCTCGGCTATCGCAGACGCGGTGGTGGTCGAGGGCGTGGGCGGCTTCTGCGTGCCCTTCGGCGACGACCTCGACAGCGCCGACCTGGCCGTGGCTCTGAATCTGCCTGTGATCCTGGTGGTGGGGCTGCGGCTGGGATGCCTCAACCACGCGCTGCTGAGCGCCGAGGCGATCCGTGCGCGCGGGCTGGTGCTGGCGGGCTGGGTGGCGAGCATGGTCGATCCGTCGATGCTCGCGCCGCAGGCCAATCTGCAGACGCTGCGCGCGCGGCTCGGTGCGCCCTTGCTCGGCATCGTGCCGCACCTGGAGAAGCCCGACGCATCCAGCGCGGCCCGCCACATCGACCTGCGCGCGCTTCGGGCGACGGCGGCGCATGCCGCGCGCCGAGCCGCATCGCCCGAGGCGACCTCAGCCGCGCAGGCCTGACTCCGCAAGCCGCTTGCCGCGCACGCCGCCCTGGCGCTCCAGCATCCAGCCGGGGTACTCTGCCGGCAGCGCGCTCACCTTGTCCAGCGTGGCAAGTTCGTCGGCCGTGAGCTTGATGGCGGTGGCGGCGATGTTGTCGTCCAGTTGCTCGACGCGCTTGGCGCCGATGATCACGCTGGTCACCACCTGCTGGTGCAGCAGCCACGCCAGCGCGATCTGCGCCACCGACACGCCGCGCGACTCGGCCAGCCCGCGCATCACGTCGACGCAGTCGTAGGCGCGTTCGACGTTCACCGGCGGAAAGTCGAAGCTGGTGCGGCGGCTGCCTTTCTCGGCCTCGGCGTTGCGGCCGTACTTGCCGCTGAGCAGGCCGCCCGCGAGCGGGCTCCACACCATCAGGCCGACGTTCTCGCTGCGCAGCAGCGGCACCAGCTCGCGCTCCAGGTCGCGCCCGGCGATGGTGTAGTAGGCCTGCAGCGATTCGAAGCGTGCCAGCCGGTCGCGCTCGGCGATGCCCAGGGCCTTGGCGATCTGCCAGGCGGCCCAGTTCGACACGCCCACGTAGCGCACGTGGCCCTGGCGCACCAGGTTGTCGAGCGCGTGCACGGTCTCCTCGATGGGCGTGACCGGGTCGAAGCCGTGGATCTGGTAGAGGTCGATGTGGTCGAGCTGCAGGCGTCGCAGGCTGGCCTTGACGCCATCCATGATGTGGAAGCGCGAGGCGCCGGCCGAGTTGACGCCCTTGCTGCCGGTCTCGCCCAGCACCTTGGTGGCCAGCACGAAGCTGTCGCGCGGCACCTTGAGGTTCTTCAGCGCCTGGCCGGTGATGACTTCGGACTGGCCTTCGGAATAAACGTCGGCCGTGTCGATGAAGTTGATGCCGGCGTCCAGCGAGCGGCCGATCAGCCCTTCGGCCTCGGACTGCTGCAGGTTGCCGATCTGGCCCCAGATGCCGGAGGAGCCGCCGAAGGTCATGGTGCCCAGGCACAGCTCGGAAACGAAAAGGCCGGTGCGGCCGAATTTGCGGTATTGCATGGAGAGGTTCCTTTGCAGGCAGAAGGGGAATGCGGGGGAGGGGAACGGGATCCGCCGGAAAAAGTATCCTGCCGCCTTCTGCCCCGCAGCGAGCGCGTTCCTGCAAAGTATTTGCCTGATTCTCCAGACCTCCCGCGCGGGGCGTGCGAAGCGGCGGGAGGAGCGCTAAGCTTCCGCTCGCTCATTCCTCCAGGGGCCGTCCGGTCGTTCCCGCGGCTCCCCATCGCGACAAGGCTCCAGAAACATGTCCGACGAAACACCCGAAATCGCCGCCGCCATCGCCCAGCCGATGCCGCTCGAACCCGAACTCGAAGAAGCCCGCAAGCAGCTCGTGGCGCTCATCGAGCACATCACCCAGGGGCAGGAAGGCACCGTCGTCACCGCCGTCCCCGGCCTGCAGGTGTTCTGCATCCGCAAGCCCGAAGGGCCCAAGCACGGCTTCGCGTCCCCCGCGCTGGGGCTGATCGCGCAGGGCTCCAAGCGCATCATCGTGGGCGACGACATCTACGTGTACGACCCGATGCACTACCTCGTGACCTCCGTCGACCTGCCCGTTTGCGGCCAGGTGTGCGTCAAGAGCGAGGACGAGCCCTACCTGGGCGTGCGGCTCGAACTGGCCATCGACGAGATCGGCGACCTCATCGGCGACGAGAAACTGCCGGCCAAGGCCAATGCGCCGGCTTCGCGCGGCATGTACGTCAACCGCATCGCCATGCCGGTGCTGGAGCCGGTGCTGCGCCTGCTGCGGCTGCTCGACACGCCGGAAGACGTGCCCATCGTGGCGCCGCTGATCAAGCGCGAGATCATGTACCGCCTGCTGGTCAACGGCGAGGGCGCCCGGCTGCGGCAGATCGCCCTGCAGGACAGCCACACTCAGCGCATCACCAAGGCCATCAGCGCGCTGCGCATGAACTACGCCCAGTCGCTGCGGGTGGAAGACATGGCGCGCGCGGTGCACATGAGCGTGTCGTCGTTCCACCACCACTTCAAGGCCGTGACCGCGATGAGCCCGCTGCAGTACCAGAAGCAGTTGCGGCTGCAGGAGGCGCGCCGGCAGATGCTGATCGCGGGCGCCGACGTGGCGAGCGCAGCGCACAGTGTGGGCTACGAGAGCACCTCGCAGTTCGCGCGCGAGTACGGGCGCATGTTCGGCGCGCCGCCGTTGCGCGACAAGCGCCGCTGGCTGGGCGAGGCGGGCAACGACGCGATGGGCGCCGCTTCCATGGAGGCTGCGTGAACCTGCCGGCACGCGGAGCTGCGCCGCGTGGCTGAATCGAAGATCGCCATCTACGGCGCCATCGGCGCCAACGTGGCGATCGCGGCCACCAAGTTCATCGTCGCGGGCATCACCGGCAGCTCGGCGATGCTGTCGGAGGGCGTGCACTCGGCGGTCGACACCTTCAACGGCGTGCTGCTGCTGGTGGGCCTGCACCTGAGCAAGCGGCCCGCGACGCCCGAGCATCCGTTCGGGCACGGCAAGGAGCTCTACTTCTGGAGCCTGATCGTCGCGGTGCTGATCTTCGGCCTGGGTGGCGGCGTGTCGTTCTACGAGGGCGTGCAGCACATCCGGCAGCCTGAGCCGATGCGCGACCCCACCTGGAACTACGTCGTGCTCGCCGCGGCGGCGCTCTTCGAGGGCACGAGCTTCCTCATCGCGCTCAGGCAGTTCCGCGCGCAGGCACGCGGATTGCCCTTCTGGCAGGCGCTGGACCGCAGCAAGGACCCGACCACCTACACCGTGCTCGCGGAAGATTCCGCCGCGCTGGTGGGCCTGGCGGTCGCCGCGCTCGGCATCTACCTGAGCCATGTGCTGAACATGCCGCAGCTCGACGGCGTGGCCTCCGTGATCATCGGC
This sequence comes from Variovorax sp. 350MFTsu5.1, assembly GCF_048302515.1. Lineage (NCBI taxonomy): Bacteria > Pseudomonadati > Pseudomonadota > Betaproteobacteria > Burkholderiales > Comamonadaceae > Variovorax > Variovorax sp. 350MFTsu5.1. The sequence continues at coordinate 3,330,855 of NZ_CP157620.1, forward strand.
GTGCTGCTTGCGGGCGTGGCGGTGGTGCTGGTCGCGCAGGCGCGCGGGCTGCTGATCGGGGAGGGCATCCGCCCCGAGACCGCCCGCGCCATCCGCGCGATGGCCATGGAGCAGGAATGCGTGGAGGAGGTGGGGCACATCCTCTCGATGTACATCGGCCCCGACGAGGTGCTCGTGATCGTCGATGTCAACTTCAAAGACGACACGCCCACCGGCGAAGCGGCCGATGCCATCGCGGCCATCGAGAAGCAGGCGCGTGCGCGGTTCCCGATGATCAGGCGAATCTTCATCGAGGCGAGCGAGGCGCCCGTTCCCGCCAGGACCAGCGGCGCCTTGTAGCACTTGCCGCGATTTCTTGCGTCGTCGCGGCCATGCAGGCTTCGCCGAACTTCGCTATCTTCTGGCGCGCTGCAGCGACGACCCGCCTGGGCGGGAGAACTCAACAACACGGAGAAATGCATGCTTTGGGAAAAGAAGCTGGCGCAGTGGAGCGCCGCGGTCCGCGAGCGCGCCAACCTGCCGGCGCGGCTCACCCTGTGGGATGGCCAGTCCTTCGACTTCGGCACCTTCAGCGGACCCGCCGTCACGCTGCACGTGAAGTCGCCGGCCGCGCTGTCGCTGATGCTGCAGCCCACCCTCGACAACCTGGGCGAGGCCTACGTCAAGAGCAAGATCGACATCGAGGGCAAGCTCAGCGACGTGATCGACATCGCCTACGGCCTCGCCCGGACCTCGGTCGACAAGCCCGGCGGCGCGCTGCAGAACATGGCGCGCTACTTCACGCATACCAAGTCCTCGGACAAGAAGTCCGTTCAATACCACTACGACGTCTCGAACGAGTTCTACAAGCTCTGGCTCGATCCGAACATGGTGTATTCGTGCGCCTACTTCGAGAACGGCGACGAAGACCTCGCCACCGCGCAGCTCAAGAAGATCGACCACATCCTCACCAAGATCGAGCTCGAGCCGGGCCAGACCCTGCTGGACATCGGCTGCGGCTGGGGCGCACTGGTGATTCGCGCGGCGCAGAAGTTCGGCGCGCGCTGCGTGGGCGTGACGCTGTCGCAGAACCAGTTCGACCTCGCGACCGAGCGCGTGAAGGCCGCGGGCCTGGAAGACCGCATCGAGATCCGCCTGCAGGACTACCGCGACGTGACCGGCCAGTTCGACCGCATCACCAGCGTGGGCATGTTCGAGCACGTGGGCCGCAAGAACCTGCCCGAATACTTCAGGAGCGTGCAGCAGCTGCTTGCCGACGACGGCGTGGTGATGAACCACGGCATCACCTCGTCCGACCCCGAAGGCGGCGGCGTGTCGTACGGCGGCGGCGACTTCATCGACCGCTACGTATTCCCCAACGGCGAGCTGCCGCACATCAGCCTCGCGCTGCAGGCCATGCAGCAGGGCGGGCTCGAAGCCTTCGACGTGGAGAACCTGCGCCGCCACTACGCTCAGACGCTGCGCTGCTGGAGCGACGCCTACGAGGCGAACAGCGAGCAGGCGCACGCGCTGGTCGACGAGGAGAAGTTCCGCATCTGGCGCGTGTACCTCGCGGGCTGCGCCTATGCCTTCGAGAACGACGACGTGGCGATCTACCAGATCGTGGGGCGCAAGGCCGGCCGGCCGGCGAAGACGCTGCCCTGGTCGCGCCGCTACATCTACGACGGCACTTCGGCGCTGAACGCGGGTTGAGCGCGGGTTGAGCGCGCACGGCCCGGGCGCCCGAGAGCCCGAGCCAGCGACAGGGGCTCATGCCGTCTATAGCATGCACGGCTCATGACCTCCACGACCCACAGAACAACAAGCCGCCCACTGGTCATCGCCTCCATCATGGCCTCCATGGCGATGGTGGCCATAGAAGCCACCATCGTCTCCACCGTGATGCCGCAGATCGCCTCCGAGCTGGGCGGGCTGCATCTCTACAGCTGGGTGTTCGCCTCCTTCCTGCTGGCGCAGACCGCGATGACGGTGGTGTTCGGCAAGCTCTCCGACCTCTACGGCCGCAAGCCGATCATGTTCGTCGGCATCGCCGTCTTCGTCATCGGCTCGGTGCTGGCGGGCTTCTCGTGGTCGATGCCGGCCATGATCTGCTTCCGGCTCATACAGGGCATCGGCGCGGGCGCGATCCAGCCGGTGGCGCTCACGATCGTCGGCGATCTCTATCCGGTGCGCGAGCGCGGCAAGGTGCAGGGCTGGCTCGCGAGTGTGTGGGCGGTGTCGGCGGTGGTCGGACCGATGATCGGCGCGCTCATCGTGCAGAAGCTCTCGTGGGCGTGGATCTTCTGGGTCAACGTGCCCATCGGGCTGGCGGCTGCCGCCGGGTTCTGGTTTTTCCTGCACGAGGCGCCCACGGTGCGGCGCTCGTCCATCGACATCGTGGGCGCGGTGCTCTTCACCGTCGGCATCGCGGCGCTGATGATCGCGCTCACCGAATTCGGCGTGGGCAACTCGGGCGTGGCGCTCGCGTGGGCCGCGCTTTTCGTGGTCACGCTGGTGCTCTTCATCGCGCAGGAGCGCCGCGCGGCCGACCCGATGGTGTCGCTTCGCCTGTGGGGCGGCCGGATGATCGCCACAGTGAACGGCGCGGCGATGCTCGCCGGCATGGTGCTGATCGGCATCACCACGTTCCTGCCGATGTACGTGCAGGTGGTGCTGGAGCGCTCCTCCGTCACCGCCGGCCTCGCGCTCACCATGGTGATGCTCGGCTGGCCCATCGGCGCGACCCTGACCTCGCGCACCTTCCATCGCATCGGCCTGTGGCGCATGGTGGTGACCGGCGCGGCGCTGATTCCGGTGGGCGCCTCGACATTCGTGCTGCTGGGTGCCGGGAGTTCGCCTGTGCTTCCCGCGGTCGGTTCCTTCATCATCGGCCTCGGCATGGGCGTGATGAGCCTGAGCTCGCTCATCCTCATCCAGGAGGGCGTCGACCTTGCGCAGCGCGGCGTCGCCACCGCATCGAACGTGTTCTCGCGCAACCTCGGCAGCGCGCTGGGCGCGGCCTTCTTCGGGGCGGTCTTCAACTTCGGGCTCACGCACGGCGACGGCCGGCCGATGTTCTCCGACGAGCAGCTGCGCATGCTGCTGCAGGGCATGCACGGCTCCGTCGCGGGCGATTCGGCCATCCGCCTCGCGCTGGGCGGATCGCTGCACCTGACCTTCGTGATGATGCTGGTCGTGAGCCTGGGCGTGATCGCGCTGGCCTTGCTGCTGCCCCGGGAAGGGCTGGTGGAGAGCAGGGCGGTTGCAGCAGGGGAGGCTGCGCCGAAGTAGCCCGGGTCAGGGCGCCTGCAGCGCTTTCTTCATGTACGCGAGATAGAAGCCGGGCGTGTAGTCGTCGATGCGGGCGTATTCCTCGTAGCCCTGCTTCAGGTAGAAGCCGCGCGCCTGCCACTCGAAGGTGGACAGCTTTGCGTTCTTCGCGCCCAGTGCGATGGCCTGCCGCTCCGCTTCGGCCAGCAGGCGGCTGCCCAGGCCCGCGCCCCGGGCGTCTTCCTCCACGAACAGCACTTCGACATCGAGCCAGTACAGGAACACGAAGCCACGCAGTCCGCCGAGCAGGCGGCCGTTCTCGCCCCTTGAGTCCAGCCGGATGTACTCCTGCTTCGGGTACTCGCCGACGAAGCCGTAGTTGTAGTGGCGCAGCTTGAGGCCCAGTTCGCCGGAGCGAAGCTGTTCCTCGGTGGGGGACGCGAGGGTGATGTTGTTCATGGCTGGCGCTGCCTCTGTCTTGCGGAGGCGGCATTCTGCCCGCGCACGCACAGGCCGCATATCGATCCGCGCTTTCTTTCGTTGTGCGCCGTCTCTTCCACGGATAGCTTCGCTCGACCGCCTGCCAAACTGGTGCTCGATACGTGATCCTGCGCCGTGGGCATGCTTGCAAGCATACGCATGCGCGGGCATTCTTGGCAGCTCTCCTTACTCTCACTCCGCCAGGACAAAACCCCCATGACCTACCACGCCGACCCCAAGCGCTACGACGCCATTCCCTACCGCCGCGTCGGCCGCAGCGGGCTCGTGCTGCCGGCCATCTCGCTCGGGCTCTGGCACAACTTCGGGGACACCACCTCCATCGCCACGCAGCGCCAGCTGCTGCGCACCGCCTTCGACCTGGGCATCAACCACTTCGACCTGGCCAACAACTACGGCCCGCCCTACGGCAGCGCCGAGACCAACTTCGGCCGGCTGCTGCGCGAAGACTTCAAGCCCTACCGCGACGAGCTCATCATTTCGAGCAAGGCCGGCTGGGACATGTGGCCCGGCCCCTACGGCAAGGGCGGCGGTTCGCGCAAATACGTGCTCGCCAGCCTCGACCAGAGCCTGCAGCGCCTGGGCCTGGACTACGTCGACATCTTCTATTCGCACCGCTTCGACCCCGAGACGCCGCTGGAAGAAACTGCCTCCGCGCTGGCCCAGGCCGTGCAGCAGGGCAAGGCGCTGTACATCGGCATTTCTTCTTACTCCGCCGGCAAGACGCGCGAGATCGCCGCGCTGCTGCGCGAGTGGAAGGTGCCGCTTCTGATCCACCAGCCGGCCTACAACCTGTTCAACCGCTGGATCGAAAAGGACCTGCTGAACGCCACCGAAGAACTCGGCGCGGGCGTCATCGCGTTCACGCCGCTGGCGCAGGGCCTCCTGACCGACAAGTACTTGAGCGGCATTCCGGCCGATGCGCGCATCAACCGGCCCGGCGGAGGCTCGCTGAAGCAGGAGCACCTGTCGGACGCCAACATCGAGCGCGCCCGCGAGCTCAACAAGATCGCGCGCCGCCGCGGCCAGTCGCTGGCCCAGCTCGCGCTGACATGGACGCTGCGCGATCCGCGCGTGAGCTCGGCGCTGATCGGCGCGAGCCGGCCGGAGCAGATCGTCGACAACGTGGCGGCGCTGTCGCATGCGCCGCTGAGCGCGGAGGAGCTGGCCGAGATCGACAAGTACGCGGTGGAAGGCGGCGTGAATCTCTGGGAGAAGCCTTCGACGGACTTCGCCTGAGCCCGGCCGCCAGCCATTCGCTCATCACGGATCGCATCAGGTAACTTGGAATCCGTCTTTGGCAAAGGCGGGTGCGCTTTGCAGAATCGGCGCAAGCATTCATCCGATTCATTGCCATGCAACTGCGCACGCATTACACCCACCACGTCTCCCCGGCCGCCCAGGCGCGCCATGTCCTTGGCCTCACCGCGAAGGCCTGGCGCATTCCGCCGGCTTCGCCGCATGCGCTGGCGCGTCGCGCGCCGCATGGCTATGTGCCGGTGCGGGCGCTTCGGCGGCTGCATGCGGCCGCCATGTTGAGCCTGCTGCCGCATTCGTGGTGAACTCGGCGCCAGGACATTGAACCTGGAGATGACCGAGCATGCTGATCGTTCTGGGTGGCCTGCCGGGCAGCGGCAAGACCACCATCGCGCGGGAGATCGCCGCGCTCCTGCCTTGCACGTACCTGCGCATCGACACCATCGAGCAGGCACTGCGCTCGGCCGGTGTTGCCGCTGGTGAGATAGGGCCGGCCGGCTACGTCGTGGCCTACGGGCTGGCCCGCTCCAATCTTTCGCTCGGTCAGGCGGTGCTGGCCGATTGCGTGAACCCCTTGCCCGTCACGCGCGAGGCCTGGCGGGCCGTTGCGGCGGATGCCTCTTCACCCATCGTCGAAGTCGAGATCGTGTGTTCGGACACTGCCGAGCACAGGCGCCGCGTCGAGCAGAGAAGCATCGACATACCCGGCCTCGTGCCGCCCGCATGGGAGTCCGTGCAGCGGCACGACTACGAGCCGTGGAGCGGGCCGCACCTCGTCATCGACACCGCGAGCCTGAGCGCACGCGAGGCCGCGCAGATCGTTCTTTCCCATACGCGCAACTGAGCATTCAGCAGATATCGATATAGGAATTCAGCGCAAGCGGTGCGCGCAATGCCCAAGAGAATTCGCAGCAATTCTTCATCAAGGGGCGTCAGCCACCGCATACCGTGTCCTATTCGCTGTCCCTGCTCGACAAGAGCCTGATCCCGGAAGGCGCCGACGCCGCACAGGCGTTCCAGCACACCATCGCGCTCGCGCAGACAGCGGAGCGGCTGGGCTACAAGCGCTACTGGCTCGCAGAGCACCATGGCAACAGGAACTACGCGGGCTCCGCGCCCGAGGTGCTGGCAGCGCATGTGCTCGCGAAGACTTCGCGCATCCGCGTCGGCACCGGCGGCGTCATGCTTCAGCACTACAGCCCGTTCAAGGTGGCCGAGACTTTCCGCGTGCTGGCCTCGCTGGCACCGGGCCGCGTGGACATCGGCATCGGCAAGGCGCCCGGCGGCCTGCCGCTGACGAGCAAGGCGCTGCAGTGGCTGCACGATCCGGCGAAGACCAGGAGCGAGGACTTCGGCGTGCGCCTGTCCGAGCTCGATGCATTCCTGCACGAGGGCATCGCCTCCGGCCATGCGCTGGCCGGCGCGGTCGCCACGCCCAATCCGCCGCAACCGCCGCAGCGCGTGCTGCTGGGCGGCAGCCCTGAAAGCGCGGTGCTCGCCGCGCGCCTCGGCTGGCAGTTCGCCTATGCTGGGCACTTCAACGGCGACCCCGTGAACCTCGCGCAATCGGTCGAGGCCTACCGCGCGGAAACGGGGCGCGCGCCGCTGCTCGCGCTCTTCGCCTTCGCAGCCGAGACGAGCGAAGAGGCCGCCGAACTCGTGGGCGCGCTGCGCAGCTTCCGCGTACACCTGCCCACCGGCCAGAGCGTGAACCTGCCAAGCCTCGAAGCCGCCGCCGAGTTCGCGCGGCAGGCCGGCGTGAGCGACTACCGCACCGAAGAACGCCGCCCGCATGTGATCGCCGGCACCGGCGAAGAAGTACGCGATGCGCTCGACGCGCTGAGCGAGCGCCACGGCATCGAGGAATTCGTCATCGATATCCCGGTGGCTGTCTTCGCGGAGCGCCGCGCGTCGGTCGAGCTGCTCGCCAAGGCGCGAGAACAAGCGCGAGAACAGGCGCCCGTGCCTGCCTGAGATTTCCCTTTCCTTTCCCGAAAACGACAACGAGAAGAGAGCGATCGTCATGAGCAACATCAGGTTCGGCGTCATGCTGCAAGGGGCCGGCAGCCACATGAACTCCTGGAAGCATCCGGGCGGGCCTGCCGACGCCAGCGTCAACCTCGGCTTCTACGTGCGCACCGCGCAGAAGGCCGAAGCGGCGGGCATCGCCTTCGCGTTCGTGGCGGATGGGCTCTACATCAACGAGAAGTCGATCCCGCACTTCCTCAACCGCTTCGAGCCGATCTCGATCCTGTCGGCACTCGCCACGGTGACTTCGAAGATCGGCCTTGCCGGCACCGTCTCCAGCTCGTACAGCGATCCGTTCACCGTGGCGCGCCAGTTCGCCTCGCTCGACCTCATCAGCGGCGGGCGCGCGGGCTGGAACGTGGTGACCACGCCGCTGGAGGGCAGCGCCAAGAACTACAGCCGCGCGCACCCGGAGCACGCGCTGCGCTACGAGATCGCCGACGAGTACCTTGCCGTGACGCAGGGCCTGTGGGACAGCTGGGACGACGACGCCTTCGTGCGCGACCGCGAGAGTGGCCGCTTCTTCGAGCGCGACAAGCTGCACACGCTGGACCACAAGGGCCGCTTCTTCGAAGTGTCGGGCCCGCTGAACATCCAGCGCTCGCCGCAGGGCCAGCCGGTGATCTTCCAGGCTGGCTCGTCGGACGCGGGCATCGGGCTCGCGGGCAAGTACGCCGACGCGGTGTTCACGCATTCGCCTTCGCTGGAGGACACGCGCTCCTTCCTGCGGCAGGTGAAGGCCAGCGCGGTCGCGCAAGGCCGGCAGGCCGACGACGTGAAGATTTTTCCCGGCATCGGCCCCGTGGTCGCGGCCACCGAGGAAGAGGCCGAGGCCAAGTACCGCGCCATCCGCGAGCTGCTGACGGTGGAGGAGGCGCTGGCCTATCTCGGCCGCTTCTTCGATCACCATGACTTCAGCCAGTACCCGCTGGACGCGCCCTTCCCCGAACTGGGCGAGCTCGGGCGCAACAGCTTCCGCTCGACCACCGACCGCATCAAGGCCAACGCGAAGGCCAAGGGCCAGACGCTGCGCGAAGTGGCGCTGGAAGTGGCCACGCCGCGCACGCAGTTCGTGGGCACGGGCGAGCGCATCGCCGACGAGATCATCCGCTGGGTGGACGAGGGCGCGGCCGATGGCTTCATCCTCGGCTTCCCGGTGCTGGGGCAGGGGCTGGACGACTTCATCGAGTTCGTGATCCCGGCGCTGGAGGCGCGCGGGCGCTACCAGCGCGAGCTGCCCGGCCAGACGCTGCGCGACCACCTGGGCCTGCCGCGCAAGGAGAGCCGCCACGCGGCGCAGGAGACCGTGCCCGTGGCACGGAAGGCCGCCTGATGGGCGCCGCTTTGCCGCGCCCGGCAGTCAAGGATATCCACCGGGTCGAATCGGCCATCGCCGGCTACGGCGACGAGTTCGTCGCGCTGCGTCGGGACATCCACCGGCATCCCGAGCTGTCGTTCAGGGAACATCGCACCTCGGCCCTGGTGGTCGAGCGGCTGGCGCAATGGGGCTACGAGGTCACGGCCGGCATCGCCGGCACCGGCGTGGTGGGCACGCTGCGGCGCGGCCCCGGCAGGAGCCTGGGCATCCGCGCCGACATGGACGCGCTGCCCATCCAGGAGAAGACGGGCCTCGCCTACGCCAGCACGAATGCCGGCGTGATGCATGCCTGCGGCCATGACGGCCACACGGCGATCCTGCTCGCGGCGGCGCGCTTCCTCGCGGAGTCGGGCGAGTTCGCCGGCACGTTGCACCTGATCTTCCAGCCCGCCGAGGAGCTGGGCGCGGGCGCGAAGAGGATGATCGACGAGGGCCTGTTCGAGCGCTTCCCGTGCGACGCGGTCTTCGGCCTGCACAACTGGCCCTGCGTGGGCGAGGGGTACGTCGGCTGCGTCTCGGGGCCGGCGATGGCGGCCATCGACCAGGCGATCATCATCGTGCGCGGCAAGGGCGGCCATGGCGCGCAGCCGCAGGAAACGGTCGACCCGGTGGTGGCCAGCGCGCACCTCATCACCGCGCTGCAGACCGTGGTCGCGCGCAACGTCGATCCGCTGGACATGGGCGTGGTCACGGTGGGCTCCATCCACGGCGGCGAGGCTTCCAACGTGATTCCGGGCAGCGTGGAGCTCAAGCTCACGGCGCGCTCCTTCAAGCCCGAGGTGCGCGCGCTGCTGCAGCGGCGCATTCCGGCACTGGCGAAGGCTCAGGCCGAGAGCTTCGGCGCGCAGGCCGAGGTGGACTACCGCCCGGGCTTCCCGCCCGTCATCAACCACGAGGCCGAGACGGCCTTCGCCCGCGAGGTGGCGCTGGACACCTTCGGCCCCGGCCTCGTCGATGCCGCGTTCCGCCCGCGCACCGCCAGCGAGGACTTCGCCTTCATGCTGCAGGCGCGCCCCGGCAGCTATGTGTTCTTCGGCAACGGCGACAGCGCCTCGCTGCACAGCCCGCTCTACGACTTCAACGACGCGATCCTCGCGCCCGCGGCCATCTACTGGGTGCGGCTGGCGGAGCGCTTTCTTTCCGGCGAAGCAGCCGCCGAACAACGCTGAACAAGAACGACGCAAGGAGCCCACCCGATGAGCGAACAGTTCCTCTACACCACGCCGCTCGACGCGCGCGCGAAGCCGCTGATCGAAGGCCTGACCTTCGAGTACGACAGCCGCTACGGCGACGTGATGCGCGAACCGGGCCAGCCGCGCGAGATCGATCGCTATCCGGCCCAGGTGTTCTCTCCCGCACAGGGCGGCAACTTCGTGCTGCTGCTGCGCGACGGCGTGGCGATCGGCGGCGGCGCGTTCATGCGGCATGACGAGCGCACTGCCGAACTCAAGCGCGTGTGGACGCATGCAGACCTGCGCCGGCAGGGCCTGGCCAGCAAGGTGCTCGCCGAACTCGAAGCGCAGGTGCTGCGCCAGGGCTACGAGCGCATCTACCTGACGACCGGCTTCCGCCAGCCCGAGGCCGTGGGCCTGTACCTCGGCCATGGCTACACGGCGCTGTTCGAGCCGCCCATCGACCCGGAGACGCCGCGCAAGCTGCCTTTCGAGAAGTACCTGGACACCGGGCGGCAGCACGCCCGCGCCACTTCGGAGCAACTGGTCGGAGCGGCACAGCGATGAACACCACCGTTCTCGACGCCGGCGCCGAGCCGCGAAACCCTGCGCCGGTGCGCGCGCCGCAGCCGCAGCGTTCTTCCGCGCCCGCGGCGCCCCCGGCCAATGGCGACTACTCGCACTTCCGCATCGTGCCGGCCCGCTACCCGGCGCGCACGGCCGGCACCATCTTCGCGGTGCTGGTCATCGGCATCGTGCTGCATTCGACGCTCACCAACCCGCGCTGGGGCTGGGGCGTGTTCGCCCAGTGGTTCTTCGCCGAGCCGGTGCTGCAGGGCCTGGGCCGCACGCTGCTGCTGACGGCGCTGGGCGCGCTGCTGGGCTTCTTCTTCGGCACCGCGCTGGCGCTGGCACGGGTGTCGCGCTCGCCACTGCTGGCGCGGCTCGCGTGGGTGTTCACCTGGATCTTCCGCTCGGTGCCTGTGATCGTGCTGCTGCTGATCATCAACAACCTGGGCTACCTGTACGAAACGGTGACTCTGGGCATTCCGGGCACCGACGTCACCTTCTTCTCGTACCCGACCACGCAGCTCATCAGCCCCTTCGTGGCGGCGCTGCTGGGCCTCACGCTGAACCAGGCGGCCTTCGCCTCGGAGATCGTGCGCGGCGGCATTCTTTCGGTGGAGCAGGGGCAGCTGGAGGCGGCGGCTGCGCTGGGTCTCTCGCGCGGGCGGCAGTCCTTCCGCATCGTGCTGCCGCAGGCGATGCGGACCATTCTGCCCACGGCCTTCAACGACATCATCGGGCTGGCCAAGGGCACTTCGAACCTCTACATCCTGGCGCTGCCGGAGCTGTTCTACACGATCCAGATCATCTACAGGCGCAACCTGGAAGTGATTCCGCTGCTGATGGTGGCCACCGTGTGGTACCTCATCATCCTCACCGTGCTGTCGGTGGTGCAGCACTACGTGGAGCGGCATTTCTCGCGCGGGGCACTGCGCAATCCACCGAGTTCGCGGCTGGGCCGCGCGGTGAGCAGCCTGTGGCGCCCGAAGGCTTCGCGGCCGGCCCCCGTGGTCGACACGCCTGCCACTGATGCGCCCGCGCAGGTCGTGCCGCGCTGGACCGACCCGCTCACGCAGGGCGGAGAGGTCAGGATCCACGGCGTCTCGAAGAGCTTCGGCGCGCTCAAGGTGCTCGACGAGGTGACGCTGACCGTGGGGCGGGGTAGCGTGACCGTGATCCTCGGCCAGTCGGGCTCGGGCAAGTCGACGCTGCTGCGTGCCATCAACCACCTGGAGCGGGTGGACGACGGCTTCATCTCCATCGACGGCGAGCTCATCGGCTACCGGCGCGACGAAGACACGCTCTACGAGCTGCACGAGCGCGACATCCTGAAGCGCCGCGTCGACGTGGGCATGGTGTTCCAGAACTTCAACCTGTTCCCGCATCTCACGGTGCTGGAGAACATCGTCGAGGCACCGGTGTCGGTGCGCGGCCTGTCGCGCCCCGAGGCCGAGGCGCTCGCTTCCGAGCTGCTGGTGCGCGTGGGCCTGGGCGACAAGACACATGCCTATCCGAGGCAGCTCTCCGGCGGCCAGCAGCAGCGCGTGGCCATTGCCCGCGCGCTGGCGCTCAAGCCGAAGGTGCTGCTGTTCGACGAGCCCACTTCGGCGCTCGACCCCGAGCTGGTGGGCGAGGTGCTGGCCGTCATCAAGGAGCTGGCGCGCTCGGGCACCACGCTGCTCATCGTCACGCACGAGATCGGCTTTGCCCGCGAGGTGGCCGACACCATCGTCTTCATGGAGCGCGGCCGCATCCTGGAAACCGGCTCGCCCGACAAGGTGTTCAACGCGCCGGAGCATCCGCGCACGGCCGAGTTCCTGGCCAAGGTTCTCTGACCCGGTCCTCTCTTTTCTTTCACCGCACAGACCTTCATGACCCATCGACGAAATATCCTGTCCGTTCTTGTTGCCGCGCTGCTGGCACCGCTGGCCGCCACGGCCCAGCCCGCCCCCGACCTGAGCCCCGAGCAGCCCGGCCGCCCGCGTGCGCAGAAGATCGACGAGGCCGTCCGGCTCGCGAAGGACTTCAAGTTCCAGAAGGAGGGCGTGCTCGTCGTAGGCACCACCACCGGCCGGCTGCCGTTCGCGGCCTATGCGACCGACACGAAGACGCCGGTGGGCAATGCGCCGGACATCGCGCAGCTCGTGGCCGACAGCCTCGGCCGCAAGCTGGAGCTGGTGTCCACCGCCTGGGCCGACTGGCCGCTGGGCCTGCAGTCGGGCAAGTTCGACGTGGTGGTGTCGAACGTGACGGTGACGGAGGAGCGCAAGGAGAAGTTCGATTTCTCGACCTACCGCAACGACCAGATCGGCATCTACGTGAAGTCCGACAGCAAGCTCGGCGCCATCAAGGAGCCCAAGGACATCGCGGGCCTGAAGGTGATCGTGACCGCCAGCACCAACCAGGAGCAGATTCTTCTGCGCTGGAACAAGCAGAACCTTGCGGCCGGACTGAAGCCGGTCGAGATCCAGTACTACGACGACGATGTGGTGCAGCGCCTGGCGATCCAGTCGGGCCGCGTCGATGCCTACGTAGGCCCGAACGCCATCGCGGCCTACGAGGCACGCGACGGCAAGACGAAGCTCGCGGGCGTGTTCTCGGGCGGATGGCCACAGACCGCCGAGATCGCCGTCACCTCGCGCAAGGGCTCGGGCATTGCGGAAGCCGTCACGCTCGCGCTGAACACGCAGATCAAGAACGGCAACTACGCCAAGGCGCTGTCGCGCTGGAGCCTGGAGTCGGAGGCCATCGCGGCGTCGCGCACCAATCCGCCGGGCCTGCCGAAGAACTGAGCGATGGCCATGACTTTCTTCAAACACACATCCATCGTCCGGGGCCTCGTCCTTGCGCTCGCATTCGTGGCCGGTGCGGCCCACGCCGCTGCCGACAAGTTCGACTTCAGCCCCGAGCAGAAGGGCCGCCTGCGCGGCCAGAAGGACGCCGAGGCGGTCAACGCGATTCCGCCCAGCTTCAAGTTCGTGAAGGAGGGCGTGCTGACCATCGGCATCGCGCCCTTCGCGCCGCCGATCTCGACCTACGCATCGGACGCGAAAACGGTCGTCGGCTTCGACCCCGACTTCGCGCTGCTCGTCGCCGACGCACTCGGCCTGAAGCTCGAACTGCATCCCATCGCCTGGGCCGACTGGCCCCTGGGCCTGAGCTCGGGCAAGTACGACGCGGTGATCTCCAACGTCGGCGTGACCGAGCAGCGCAAGGAGAAGTTCGATTTCTCGACCTACCGCCTCGGCCTGCACGGCTTCTACGTGAAGACCGACAGCGCCATCAAGTCGATCAGGGAGCCGAAGGACGTTGCGGGCCTCAAGCTGACGACGGGCGCCGGCACCAACCAGGAGCGCATCCTGCTGGAGTGGAACCGGCAGAACGTCGCGGCGGGCCTGAAGCCGGTCGAGATCCAGTACTACGACGACGATGTGACGCGTACGCTGGCGGTGGTCACGAAGCGGGTAGATGCGAATTTCAATCCCAACGCGCCGCAGGCCTACGAGGCCGCGAAGAACGGGCAGATCAGGCTGGTGGGCACCGTCAACGCGGGCTGGCCGCTGAAGTCGGACGTGGCCATTGCCACGCGCAAGGGCAGCGGGCTCGCGGTGGCACTGACCACCGCGACCAGCAACCTGATCCGCAACGGCACCTACGGTAAAGCGCTCGCGCGCTGGAGCCTGGCCGAAGAAGCCCTGCCGAAGTCGGAAACCAATCCGCCCGGCCTGCCGAAGTTCGCGCCGTGAGCAGCATTCGCCATCTCGCCTTCCTGACGCCGGGCAACTACGCCGAGGCCGATCCGCTCGCCGGCCTCGAAGCCGCGCTGAAGCTCTTCGAGTTCGGCGAGAAGCACGGCTTCAATAGTGCCTGGGTGCGCCAGCGCCACCTGGAGCGCGGCGTGTCGTCGGCCGCGACCTTCCTGGCCGCCCCCACGCAGCGCACCCGCCGCATCGAATTGGGCGCGGCGGTGATCCAGATGGGCTACGAGAACCCGTTCCGCCTCGCCGAAGACCTGGCCACGGTCGACGTGCTCTCGCGCGGCAGGCTGCAGGTGGGCCTGAGCGCGGGCGCGCCGCTGCACGGTGTCTTGCTGGGCAATCGCTTCCACGACGCGGCGCCGAACACGGTCGACTACAGCCACAAGCGCGTGGGGAGGCTCAAGGCCAACCTCGAAGACACGCTGCTGGGCGACGAAGAAACCTTCGTGGAGTCGGCCGGCGGACGCGTGCGCCCGCGCGTGCAGCCCTATGCGCCGGGCCTGACGGGGCGCCTCTGGTACGGCGGCGGCTCGCTGCGATCGGTCGAATGGGCGGGGCGCAACGGCTTCAACCTGCTGCTGGGCAACGTGCTCACGGGCGAGAACACCGACGACTTCCTGCAGGCGCAGCTCGGCCTCGTCGAACGCTATAAGGTCAGCGAAGCGGATGCCGGCAAGGGCCGGGTGGCGCTGGGCCGCGTGATCGTGCCGCTGGACGGCGCCGATGCCGCAACCCGCATGCGCTACCGCGAGTTCGCGGCAGGACGCGCCGAGCGCACGCTGGCCCCGCAGGGCGAGCGGCGCACGCTGTTCGCGAGCGATCTTGTCGGGACTTCCGACGAGATCCTGGAGCGCCTGCGCCGCGACCCGGTGCTGCCGCTGGTGAGCGAGCTGCGGGTGGAGCTGCCCTACAACTTCGGCAGCGAAGACTACGAACAGATATTGACCGACCTGTCCCGCCGCATCGCGGCGGAACTCGGTTGGCGCGCGCTTTGAGTTCGAGGAGGAAAACGGGGAAGCAAGAGTAGGTAGGAGTTGAGTTCGAGGTGAGTCGGAGTCGGGTTGCGTTCCGCGCGATTCGACGGACGGCTTTGGGCGGGCCCTCGGGCCCGCTTTTTTTCTTCAGCTTCCGGTCGCGGATGCACCTAGCAGGAAATCGGTGACCTCATCCGAGAACACATAGCGCCGCCCGCCGATGAGCACGCTGTCCGGGCTCTCGGGGTCCGGCTGTGCGGTGGGCATGCCGTGCGCTACCAGAGCTTCGGCGCAGCCCAGCCAGTCGCCTTCGCCCTCCGGCTCGTTGCACGAGGCCCATGAAAGGCCGCCGCAGGCGTTGTCGCCGAAGCCGTGCCGCTCTTCCCAGCTGGCACCGTGTTCCAGCAGGAAGCGCACGAGGCCGGCGTCGCCGCGGAAGACGGCTTTGTTTAGCGCTGAGGCGTCCCAGTCGCCGCCACGGGTGGCGATGGGCCAGCCTAGCCTGACCATCAGCTTCACCGCGTCGGCACAGCCTTGTGCGGCGAGTTCTGGCAGCAGGCGCAGCTGTGCTTCGGAGAGCAAGCCGACGATGCCCGGGTGCGCCGACTGGATGCCGCGGGCCGCGGCTTCGTCGCCTTGTGCGCAGGCGGCGATGAAGGCTTCGTCCACCGGGATCGGGGTGCCGCCGCCGGCCTTCTGCAGGAGGCTGGCGACTTCGGGCAATCCGAAGCGCAGGGCGGCTGTGTAGGCGCTCGTGCCGTCGGATGTGGTGGCCGAGGGATCGGCGCCTGCCGCCAGCAGCGCCTCGATGTGCGCGGGTGACTTGCGCCGGCGGATGGCCCACAGCAGCGGCGAACCCCAGTCGCTGGTGGGCGGGCCCATGGGCGGCTCGTTCGCATTGCCGCCGTGCGCGAGCAGCAGGCGCAGGGTCTGCACGTCGTCGAGGTCGAGCACGCGGTAGAGCGCGTTCGTGCCCGCGACGCGTGCTCCGGCTTCGAGCAGCAGCTTGGTGCAGGCCGGAGTTT
This sequence comes from Variovorax sp. 350MFTsu5.1, assembly GCF_048302515.1. NCBI lineage: Bacteria > Pseudomonadati > Pseudomonadota > Betaproteobacteria > Burkholderiales > Comamonadaceae > Variovorax > Variovorax sp. 350MFTsu5.1. Next base: position 3,346,761 of record NZ_CP157620.1, read on the forward strand.
CGAGCGAGTGGTAGAGCGATTCGCCATCGTTGGGATCGGCGCCCGCGTCCAGCAGCAGCCTAGTGAGCACGGCATCGCGGTTCTGGCCGGCTGCGCCGTAGAGCGCGGACAGGCGCTCGGATTCGTCGGGCGCGGCAAGCGATGCCGGCGGCCAGCGGTTGCCTGCCGACTGATTCGGGTCTGCGCCTGCGTCGAGCAGCCGCTTCGCGCAATTGCGCAGGCGCTCCTGGTAGTCCGGCAGCTGGAGCAGCCCGGAATGGGCGACCGCGACGAGGGGAGGAAGCGAGAGCGAGCCTCCGGCACGATTCACCCAGCCTGCGTCGCGCTCGATGGCCTGGCGGATCGGTGCCTCGTTGCCTATCGCACAGGCGAGGATGGGGTCGTCGCCCAACAGGCCGGGGCTTTCCTCGAGCAGGCGCAGGGCCAGGGCAGGCCGTGCGCGATTCACGCCTCCGGCGATGTCGCCCGCGTAGACGAGGCGCAGCCATTGCAGCACGGCCTTCGCCGGATCGTCCGCCTGCGAGCGGCGCGCAAGAACGAAGCCTTGCAGGTCAGTCCACGAAACGAATCCGTACTCGCGCGCGATGCACGACTGCGCGTCGTGCAGCCGCAGGCCGAGGGCCGCAATGGCGGCATCGCTCTTGCCCGCTGCGGCCGGAAGGGCTTCGCGGAAACGCGTGGTGGCAGTGGGATCGTTGCTTCGGTAGAGAGCAAGCAGCTCCTTGGCTTGCTTCTTCAGATGGCCCAGGTCGGGCCGGGCGGGCATGCGCTTCATTCGAACCTCCGTGCATCAGACGCCGTCGGCCCGCAAATCCGGCTGCACAAAAGGCGTGTGGATCGGCAAATGAAGGCAAGTGGGTTCAACCCTTCCCGCGGGCCCGGGCGCGGCTTGCACCGCGGCGGCGATGTTAGGGCACGGGGTGTGCGAAGGTCAATGAGCGGAACGGCCAAAGCACTGCGGCTAAAGTGGCACGCTGTTGCCTGCCATCGCACATCCAATCTCCGCACGGACACCCGACACCATGCTGCCCAGATTCCTCCAGCGTCTCGCTGCACGCCTCACGGGCTCGGCGCCTCCACCCGAACCGCCGGCGAAGGGCGCCGCAGCGACATCGACATCGACATTGAAGAAGGGCGACGTACTCGCCTACAGGAACGCAAACGCCTGGCGGACCGTCTGGGTTCTCGAAGTCGATCCGTGGCCCGACGGAACATCGGTGGCCCACTGCCTGAGCTACCAGCAACTGGACGAGAAGCCCACCCTGGAATCGCTGAAGCACGCCGAGGTGCTGATATGGCATTCGCCCATCGACGTCGACGGCGTGAGCCAGGGCAGCGAACTCATCGGCAACCGGCAGCCCGCCGAGGACGATCTGGTCGGCTTCGCCGAGTACCTGAAGCTCACCGACTTCCCGAGGTATCTGGAGCTGATGGGCCAGGACGGCCAGGAGATCGTGCGCCAGGCCAACGCGCACTACCTGCGCGGGAACGAGCTCTGCGAGCAGGGTCGCAAGGAGGAGGGCATTGCAGAGTACGACGCGGCCGTGGAACTCTTTCCGCTCTTCTTCGAGGCCATCGACAACCGGGCCTTCACGCGCATGGAGCTCGGCAATTTCCAGGAGGCGCTCTACGACTTCGAGCAGTCGCTGCAGGTGAACCCCGATGGAGAGGCCGCCTTCTTCTCGAAGGGCGAATGCCTCATGCGGCTTGGCGAGCTGGCGGCGGCGGAGGCCATCTTCGCCGAGGGCATGGAGCGCTTTCCGGGTAAGAAGGCGCTCTTCGCCGAGTTCCTGGGGCGCGTGCGGGCGCAGCAGCGCTCGGGAAACAAGTAGCTGGCAACAAGGCAGTCGCCTAGCGCGCAGCCTCGGGCCGCAGCTGCTCCCTGAGGATGCGCCGTATCTCCAGGATCGCCAGCGGGTTCTCCTGCACGCTGTGCGCCGACGGAATCACCAGCTCGGAGGCCGCGCCGTCCAGGTGCGCGCTGGCGTAGGGCACGATGCCGTCGCTGGAGAGCGCCTGCGCCACGCCGGGCGTGTCGTTGCCGATGATCGAGTGGAAGCGCACGCGCGGGTTCATCGGCAGGCCCGACGACAGCCGCACGAAGGGATCGCGGTCGCTCAGGTTGTCGATGCTGTTGGGTATGCGCAGCGTGCCCTGGTCCTGCCGCGCGGGCGCGATGCGGATCAGCTCGCGCGAGATGTCGCCCAGCTGCCCGAGCATGGCCACCGGCAGGGTGATAAGGTTGGCCACCCAGCGCGAGATGCGGTTGTTGGCGAAGTCGGTGCCGCGGTGCGGCGAGGCGATGAAGATCGCGTCGCTCACCTGCGGCAGCGGCTCGAAGCGCAGGTAGGGCGCGAGCTTTTCCTCCATGCGTCGCTGCTGCGCGCCTTGCATCGGATGGCTCGCGAGCAGCGCCTCCCAGAGCTTGTCTTCCGACGACGACACCATGAGGCGCGACAGCACGCCGCCCATGCTGTGGCCGATCAGCGTGATGTTGTTGGAGGCCACGGCCTTGCCCGTCGGGTCGAAGTGCGCGAGCGTCTGCGTGACGGCTTCGCGGATCGCGAAGTTGTTGATCGGCAGCGGCGCGTTGGTCGGGTAGTAGACCTGCCAGATCTGGTAGCGGCGGCGCAATGTCTCGTCACCCAGCACCTCGTTGGCCACGTTGATCCACGCCTCGGGGCTGCTCGCCAGACCGTGCAGCATGATGACCGTGCGGCGGTTCGGGTCGTAGGGCTGCATCAGGTAGATGCGCGGCTGCGTGAGCCCCTCGGTGCCGCCGAAGAGGCTGCGCAGCGCCTGCAGCGCGAAGTCGGAGCGCGCGAGCCACAGGCCGTAGCCCGAGGTGAAGTTGGCGGCCAGCGGCACTTCCTGACCGGCGAGCTGCACGTTGGCGGTGCGGTATGGGTCGTAAGCGGCGATGCGCAGCGTGCGCGTGCCCAGAACCTCGCCGAGGCTGGCGCCGTCGAAGAGCAGCAGCGCGGTGACGGCGGGGAAGGGCATCTCGCGGTAGGGCGGGCGCGGCTTCTGCTTCTGCTTCTCCGCGGGATCGGCCTGCTGCCTTGGCGCTTCGTCGTCCGTGCGCTTGTTGCTCGCGGCCACCAGCTCAGCGCCGAAGCCGTCGCGCCGGTAGGTATTGCGCAGGCCCGAGAAGGTCAGCGAGGCGGCGGGAATCAGCTCGTCGGGCAGTGGCGTGTCGGAGGGCAGGCGCAAGCCCGAGACGTCGGTCTCGATGCGCCAGTCGCCCACCTTCGGCATCTCGGGCTCCGCGCCGCTGCGCGAGCCCGTGCGCTGGATGTCCCGGTACAGGCCGGTGATGGCCTGCTGCACCGCGTAGTTGTAGTAGTCGCGCACCTGCGTCTGCCGGTCCTCGAAGGCGCGGTCGCGCGGCTTGCGGGCGGTGAAGAACAGGTAGGCGTAGGCGTGGCGTGCGGTTTCGAACCAGGCCTCGATGGCAGCGGCATCGGCGGCGCCGCCGCCTTTCTCCGCCGCGAGCGCTACCTGCAGCCAGACTTCGGACAGCGCGGAAAGGCGCTGTTCATCGCTCAGCCCCGAGGAGTCGGCCAGTGCGTTGCGGCATGCCTGGCCGTCCTTGCGGCAGATGTCCGCGTCGGAGCCGATCACCCGAAGCACTTCCTGCGCGGAGGTGCTGAGCCTGCCGGTGGTGAGCACGTCGCCCCTGCGCTGGGCGAGGTATTCGGCCGGGGAGATCGAGCCGACCGTCACGCCCGCGCAGCCGGCCAGCAGCGCGGCGGCGCACGCGAGCGCGGGCAGGGAGGCGACAAGGCGGAATGCGCCTTTCATTGCGCCGCTCCCGCATTGGCCGTCGTGCCCGGCAGCCCTTGCCGGATCGCCTGCGAGAAATTCGCGGCCGGCGTCTTGTCCGCGGCGAGGGCGCGGTCGGTAATGCGGCCCGCCGCGCGCAGCGCTTCCATGCTGTAGCCGGGCGCGAGGCCGCCCACGTCGAAGAGGTAGTCGGGCAGGTAGCCCGAGGCCAGCAGCCGCCAGTCCATCGGCAGGCCGGGCACGATGCGCCTGGCCAGCGCGTAAACGATGGTCGTGCAGTTCGCGGTGAGCGTGTTGTAGAAGCTGGGCTCGCGCGCCAGCGCGGCGCTTTCGCCGAGGTAGGCGAGGAAGAGCGAGCGCATCTCGGCCCGGGGCAGGCTCACGCGGTACATGTAGACGTCCTCGCCGCGCACGTTGGTGCGCACGCGCAGGATGTCGTGCTCGTCGGCCGCGATCAGGCTGTTCTCGAACTGCCTGAAGAAGCCGCCGATGGACGAGAAGGCCTCGCCGCGCTCCTTGCGTATCTCGATGGAGAAGGTGAGGAACCGGCCATCGTCGAAGCCGAAGGACACCAGCGTGTGCGCGATGGCGGGGCCGCTCCAATAGGAGAGCGACACGTCGACCGTGCGCAGCCGGTCGAGGTCGTACTCGCGCGTTTCCCAGCGCTGGGTGTAGTCGGTGTCGCTGCGCCACTCGAAGTTGCGCACGTTGTCCAGCGTGACCACGCTGCCGTCGATGTGCGAGCGCAGCTGGCGCGACACATCGTCGGCCCACACGCGGTTCTGCGACGGCAGGATGGTGCTCCACCAGACCAGCAGCAGCGCGAAGCCGGTCGCATAGGAGAGCAGGGCGCGCGCAGCCCGCCTGCGCCACGTCAGCGCGATGGCCGCGAGGCCGAAGGCGGCCCAGAGCACGCCCGCGCCGATCTTCACCGCGGCCGGCCCGGGGAACTGGTACCAGAGCGCGAGGCAGGCCCAGAGGCAGGTCGAAAGCACGATGAGCGACAGCAGAATGCGGCCGACGTGACGCAGGAGCGTTCGGATCATGAAAGGCAAAACCAGGAATGCGACCCGCCGAGCTTACGACGGGCGTCCATGGCTACAGCATGTAGGTCACGAGCTTGAAGTCCGGGTCTTCCGGAAAGGGCTTCACCGTGAAGCCCAGCCGGCGCACCAGCTTCAGCATGTCGGGGTTGTTGGCCAGCACCAGCCCGTCCATCTCGGCGAGGCCCTTGTCGCGGGCCACGTCGATGATGCTTTCCATCAGCCGCGAGCCGATGCCCTTGCCGCTGAACTCGTCGGCCACCACCAGCGAGAACTCGCAGCTGGTCTGGTCGGGGTTGGTCACGTAGCGCGAGACGCCCACGATGCGCTCGCTCTCGAGCACGGTGCCGTCGGGCGATACGCTGCGCTCCATGATCACCGCCACCAGCGCCATCTCGCGGTCGTAGTCGATCAGCGTGAAGCGAGAGAGCATGGTCGGCGGCAACTCGTGGAAGCGCGAGACGAAGCGGAACCAGCGGCTCTCGGGCGACAGGCCCTGCACCAGCGCCTGCAGCATCTGCGCGTCGTTGGGATGCACCGGCCGCACGATGTAGGTGCCGCCGCCCGTGCCCGCCAGCGGCCATTCGCGCCGGTAGCGCGCGGGGTACGGCATGATGGCCAGGTGCTGGTAGCCGTTGACCGCGTTGCCCACGTGGGCAGCCACCGCCTGCGAGCTGCTGCCCACCACGATGCGCGCGTCGACCGAGATGGCGCCGTTCTCGTCCACGATGATCGGGTTGATGTCCATCTCGCGCAGCTCGGGCAGCTCGCACACCATTTCCGACACGCGCAGCAGCAGGTCTTCGAGCGCTTCCATGTCCACCGAATGGGCGCCGCGCCATTCGCCCAGCGTCTCGGCCACGCGCGAGCGCTCGATGAGGCGGTGCGCAAGAAACTGGTTGAGCGGCGGCAGCTCCATCGCGCGGTCGTTCAGCAGCTCGATCATGGTGCCGCCCGCGCCGAACACGATGACGGGGCCGAAGGGCTCGTCGGTGACCATGCCCACGTAGATCTCGCGCCCGCGCCGCGCGCGCACCATCTTCTGCACCGTCACGCCGTTGATGCGCGCCTCGGGTGCCAGGCGCGCCACGCGCTCCATCATCTCGACGTAGGTGTCGCGCGCGCCGGTGCCGTTGAGCACGTTGAGCGCCACGCCTTCCACGTCGGACTTGTGCGGGATGTCGGGCGAATCGATCTTCAGCGCCACCGGAAAGCCCAGTTGCGTCGCGATCATCATCGCCTCGCTCGGGCTGCGCGCCAGCAGCGTGCGCGTGATCGGAATGTGGAAGGACGATAGCAGCGACTTCGACTCCATCTCCGTGAGCACATGGCGCCGCTCGGCCAGCACGCTCTCGATGAGCAGCCGCGCGCCCTCGATGTCGGGCTTGGCCAGTGCCGACAGTGGCGGCGGCGTCTGCTGCAGCAGCTGCTGGTTCTGGTAGAAGGCCGCGATGTTGCCGAAGGCGCCCACGGCAGCCTCGGGCGTGCGAAAGCTCGGGATGGTCGCCTCGGCCAGCACCGAGCGCGCCTTGCCCACGGAGGAGTCGCCCATCCAGCAGGCCAGCAGCGGCTTGTTCATCGGCCGCGGAATGTCGGCCAGCGCCTTTGCCGTTGCAGCTGCGTCGATGCCGGCCTTGGGCGAGAAGATGGCGAGCACGCCGTCGACCTGGCTGTCGGACGAGGCCGCGTCGATGGCTGCGCGATAGTGCGCCGGCTGTGCTTCTTCCGACAGGTCGATCAGGTCGGCCAGCGAGGCGAGCGGGGGCAAGGTGGGCTGCAGCACCTTCTGCGCGGGTGCGGAGAGCTTGCCGAGGTCCAGCCCGATCTCGTTGATCCAGTCGGCCGCCAGCACGCCGGGCCCGCCGCCGTTGGTGACCACGGCCAGCCGCTTGCCGACGGGGCGGTAGCGCGAGGCCAGGCACTTGGCGGCCGAGAACAGCTCGACGAAGGAACGCACGCGCACCGCGCCGGCCCGGCGCAACGCGGCATCGAACACGTCGTCGCTGCCCACGATGGCCGCGCTGTGCGTCTGCGCGGCCTCGTTGCCGGCAGGCTTGCGCCCGGCCTTGAGCACCACCACCGGCTTGGCATGCGAGGCCGAGCGCAGCGCGCTCATGAAGCGTCGCGCGTCGGCAATGCCTTCGAGGTAGATGATGATGCTGTGCGTGGCCTGGTCGTTGGCGAGGAAGTCGAGCACCTGCGGAATGTCGACCGAGGTGTGCGGGCCCAGCGACACCACGCTGGAAAAGCCCACGCCGTTCTGTCGCGCCCAGTCGAGCATCGAGGCCGTCAGCGCACCCGATTGCGCCACCAGCGCGAGCGGCCCGCTGCCGGCCAGCGGACCGGCCACGCTGGCGTTGAGATGCAGCAGCGGCCGCTGGAAGCCCAGCGAGTTGGGCCCCAGCAGGTGCACGCCCTCGCGGCGCGCGATCTTGCGCCACTGCGACGCCTGCTCGGCGCCGATGCCGCTCGAGAGAACCACCGCCGCCTTGCAGCCGATGCGTCCGGCGATTTCAAGCGCGGCCGCCACGTCGCCCGGCGCCAGGGCGATGAGCGCGAGGTCGGCATGGGTCTGCGCCAGTTCTTCGAGCGTGCCCTTGGTGCGCACGTCCAGGAAGCGCAGTGTTCCGTCGAAGCGCTGCGCGCGGAAGGCCTCGCGCAGCGTGTGGCCTGCCGGCGTCTGTCCGCCGGGACCGTCGGCATTGCCGACGAAGGCGACGATGGAAGCGGGCGCGAAAAGCGGGGTCAGGAAATGCTTGTCCATGCCCCGAGTCTGCACCGTTCGGACGCTGCTGTGCAGCATGGCGGCACTGCTCGGCGAATGGTCAGGACGGGTTAAGAACGCAGGGCTATAGTCAGGCTTCCATGCAAAAACGTATCGGCGTGATCTTCGTCTCGCGACGAAATTCATTGCGCAGCATCCTGGCAGAAGCGTGCCTCACGCACCTGGACCCGAAGCGGTTCTCGGTATCTTCCTGCGGCCAGCCCGGGCAGGTCGCCCGCGAATTCCATCCCGCCGCCATCGCCGCGCTCAAGAGCGCGAGCATTCCCTTGCCGAACCGGCAACCGCGGGGCTGGGACGAGCTCGCGCGCGCCAATGCCCACGCCGCGGACTTCGTCATCACGCTCGACGAATCCACCGAACCGCGCCAGCCCTCATGGCCCGGCCAGCCCGATGCGGCGCTGTGGGCCTACCCCGACGTGCTCGACGGCCGCGACCCCGACAGGGTCGCGCACGACGCGGTGCAGATGCTGTTCTCGCTGCGCCGCCGGCTCGAACTGCTGGTGAGCCTGCCGATGCAGGGGGCGGACCGGTCGGCCGTGCGGTCCGACGTGCGCGACCTGGGGTACATGCGCTAGCCGCTCCCGCCGGCCGGAGCGGGCTCACTCCAGCGTGAACCCGATCTTCAACGTCACCTGCCAGTGCGCCACCTTTCCGTCGACCACATGACCGCGCGTCTTGGTGACGTTGAACCACTGGATGTTGCGCACCGTCTCGTGCGCCTTCGCGATGGCGGTCCGCACCGCATCTTCGATGCCGGTGGGCGAGGAACCGGTGAGTTCTAGCGTTTTGTAGACGTGGCTGGACATGGGCTGTCTCCTTCGGGGTTGAGGGGATGGACTGATCGATCGATTGATAGCAAGGGGCCCGGAAGAACATCGTAGTCCCGTTGCGGACACAGGTGTCAGTGGACGTACCCGCCCTTGACGAAGCGCACCGGTTCGGCGTCCATGCGCGCGATGAGGGCGCCGAGGCCGTCGGGCGGCAGCGGGCCCTCTCCGGGCTTCGCGGAGGGCTGTTGTTCGGTGCGGCAAAGAAGATCGTCGTCGCTCCACGCGCTCTTGCCGGGTTCGCCGCGTGCGCGCAGCCAGCCGTCGCGGTCCACGATGAACTGCGTGCCCGCCAGTTGCGTTGTCGCGGCGACGAGCGAGAAGGCCGCCCACGCGGCGGGCGAGGTGGCGATGCAGTCGGCCGACTGCGGCGCCACCTCCGTGGACTGAGGCGCGAGCAGCACGGTCACGAGGCGCGGATCGTCGGGTAGCGGCGATGCCTCGCGGCCAGGCTCCGACGCGATGATGCGCAGGCGCTGGCCGCGCCAGCTCGAAAGGCTGCGCGGTGGCTTGTCGCCGCATTGCACCGTCACATCCGGCGGCGCTATGGGCTGGGCCCAGAGACCGGCCGCGCGCAGGCTCTCGCCGGCGCCCTGGGCTTTCATGAAATCGATCAGCGCCCATGCGTCCGCGTCGCTCAGCGCGGTGCCGAAGCCGGGCATGGTCTGCGCACCACGGCGGTCGCGCATGCCGTTCATTACATGCCACAGCAGGTCGCCATCGGCGCGCCGCCACAGCAGCGGACCGCCCAGGTCTGGAGGCCACACAGCCTGCGCCGAGGCCAGCGGCCCGTGGCCCCGGCCATTGGTTCCGTGGCAGGCGGCGCACTGTGCCGCGTACAGCGTGCGGCCGCGCTCGATGCTGTCGGCGGTGAAGCCGGTGGGCGATGCGTGGAAGCTGGTTGGGTACGCAGGTACAAGCACCACGCTGGCCTCCGGCCATGGTGCCAATGCCGCCAGCAGCGCGGCTCCGGTGGCAAGCCATACGCGGCGCCGGCGCCAGAGCAGCGCGACCAGCAGGACAAGCAGCGCCACGGCAAGCACCACCAGCGTGAGGCCGAGCCGCCGGGCCTGTCCGACGTCGATCAGCAGGTTTTCGCCGGATAGCCGTTGCGCCCACGGCCATGCCGGCTGCCCGTGCGATTGCCCGGACAGCCCCAGTGCATCGAGCACGCGAAGAAGCCAGAGCTGCGCGCCCTGCAGCAGGCCGATCAGCAGATTGAGCCAGCCGGCCTCGGGAGGCGGACCGCTCATCTCTTCAGTTCACCACGTCGCATCGAGCCCCAGGTGCCTGAGCGCCTCGTGCCGCAACTCGGCCAGCTTCGGATCGCCGCGATGGCGCGGGTAAGGCAGCTCGACCACCAACTCCGCCGCGATGCGCGCGGGCCGGTCGCTCAGCACGATCACGCGGTTGGCGAGGAACAGCGCCTCTTCCACGTCGTGCGTAACCAGCAGCGCCGAGAAGCCGGCCCGCTGCCAGAGATTGACCAGCTCGCTCTGCATCGCGATACGCGTGAGCGAATCGAGCTTGCCCAGCGGTTCGTCGAGCACCAGCAGCTGCGGATCGTTGACGAGCGCTCGCGCCAGCGCCACGCGCTGCGCCATGCCGCCGGAAAGATGGTGCGGAAAGGCTTTCGCGAATTCGTTCAGGCCCACGAGCTTGAGCGCCTCGTCGACCCGGGCGCGCTGCTCCTTCAGCACGCCGCGTGCCTGCAGGCCCAGTGCCACGTTGTCCCACACGCTGCGCCAGGGGTAGAGCGTCGGGTCCTGGAAGACGACGATGCGCGACGGATCGGGCCGCGAGATCGGCTCGCCGTTCTGCGTGATGGCGCCGGTGGTCGCGGGCTCCAGCCCGGCCACCAGCCGCAGAAGCGTCGACTTGCCGCAGCCGCTGGGCCCCAGCAGCGCGACGAACTCGCCGGGGCGTACCTGCAGGTCGATGCCGTCGAGCACCTGCAGCACGCCGCCGGACACTTCGAACCAGTGGCTGACGCCGCGTATGCCGATATGGGCCCCGGCGCCCGTGGTTGGTGCAGGGGCGGGCGGAAGCACTGCGTTCGGGGTCGTCTCGGTCACCATTTCACGGTTCCCTTCTGCCACGACAGCACGCGGTCGCGAACCTTGAACAGCAGCGTGATGAGGCCCGAGCACAGTGCCGCCATCACCAGCAGCGCCGCGTACATGTTGGCGTAGGCGGCCCAGCCCTGGGCCCATTGCAGATACCAGCCAAGCCCGGCCTTCACGCCCATCATCTCGGCGGTGATGAGCACGGAGAACGATGCTCCCAGACCCATGAAGAGGCCCACGAACACCTGCGGCAGCGCCGCCGGGATCGCCACGCGCAGCACCAGGAAACGTTCAGAAGCACCCAGCGTGCGCGCCACGTCGTAGTAGCTCTTGTGCACCGAGGCCACGCCCGACCAGGTGAGCACCGCCACCGGGAAGAAGGTGGCCAGGCCCACGAGGAACACCGCCGCCGAATAGCTCGAAGGCGCGAAGAAGAAGGCCAGCGGCAGCAGCGCCGACGCGGGCACCGGCCCGAGGAAGCGCAGCAGCGGATGCACCCAGTACCCCGCGATGCGCGACCAGCCCACGGCCACCCCGGTGCCGAAGCCCACCAGCGCGCCCAGCACGAAACCGTTGGCCAGCAACCGCAGCGAATGCACGGTCGACAGGCCCAGGCGCTGCCAGTCCTCGTGCACAACGTCGATCAGGCTCTGCGGCGGCGCGAAGAAAGGCGAGGGCAGCACGCCGAGCTTGGCGGTGGACACCTCCCACAGCGCGAGGCCCACGGCCAGCGCGACAAGCCATTGCCCGGCGGGCCGCAGCGTGCGGATCAGCCGCCCGGTGCGGCCACCCAGCAGCGCGATCGCCAGCAAAAGCACGGCGACCACCAGCGTCGCGATGCCGAACTCCTGCGTGAAGGCCCAGTCGCTGAAGCCGGCTTCCTTGTTCGGCCACAGCAGCGTGAGCAGGCCCAGCGCGACCCATGCGGCAGAGGCGAGCAGGCCCGTGCTCCAGATGCCTGCGGGGGCGGCCGGACGCCGCGGCTGTGCCTGCGATTGCTCTTTGGCGGGCCGTGCGGCGCCTCCTTGCAGCACGCTGCGGCGCGAGGGGGGCAAATGATCGAGAGCAAGGGTCATTGCAGGCTTCTTCTCCGGAAATACGAAGCTGCGAGTGTTGGCGGACCATGGCGGCGCGGCCAACGAAGGAATGCGGCTATGGATATGCGCGCAGCTACTTTCCCTTGGCGGTGCTGCTGCCGAAGCTCTCGGCGAGGAACTCGACGACGGCCTGCACCCGCGCCGTGCGCCCCTTGCGCGTCGGCACCAGCAGCGTGACCGGCGCGCTGTCGAACTGCCAGTCGTCCAGCACGCGCACCAACGTGCCGCGCGCCACGGCATCGGCCGCGTCCCATTCGGAGCGCAGCACCAGGCCCAGCCCCTGTTCGGCCCACTGGCGCGCCACGCCGCCGTCGTTGGTGACGTACGCGGGGGAAATGCGCAGGGTCTCGCGCCTGCCCTTGGCGGCCGCCGCCCGGCCCGCGGGGCGCAGGTGCCACAGCGTCACGTCCTCATCGTTCTCGCGGATGCAGATGCAGTCATGTGCAGGAATGTCGCGCGGCATGCGGGGCACGCCGCGCTGGCGCAGGTAGGCGGGGCTGGCGCACAGCCAGCGCTCGTTGGCGCTCAGCGTGCGCGCTACCCATGACGAATCGCGCACCGTGCCGATGTGGATCACCGCGTCGGCGTCGTGCCGGTCGGGCCACGGGGTCTCGCGCAGGTCGAGCTGCACGCCCAGCCCCGGGTGCAGCCTGGCGAAGCGCGCGAGCATGGGCGCAATGTATTGGCGGCCGTAGCCGAAGGGCGCGGCGATGCGCAGCGTGCCGGTGAGGCGTCGGTCGTCGCGCTGCATCGATTCGCGCAGTCCCTCGATCTGCCCGAGCAGCGCAGCCGCCTCGCGCGCGAAGCGCTCGCCCTCGGGCGTGAGGCTCAGCTTGCGCGCGGTGCGGGTGGCCAGCGACAGTCCCAGCGCGGCCTCCAGCTTGCGCAGCCGCATCGACAGCGCCGGCGGCGTAACGTCCAGCGCCCGCGCCGCCGCGCTCAACGATGGCTCGCGCAGCAGGGCGGCAGCGAGCTGCATGTCCTCGATCTGGATCGTCGTCATTAACTTGTGCTTAACGATTGATGACTCCGCATTGAAGCACAGGCATGGCCTCGAAACGTACAGTCGCAGTCCATGCAATCCTCCAACGCCTATCCGCGCGCAGTGCTCTTCGACCTGCTCACCGCGCTGCTCGACTCCTGGACCGTCTGGAACGCCGCTGCCGGCTCCGAGGAGAAAGGCCGCACCTGGCGCGCCGAGTACCTGCGGCTCACCTACGGCTGCGGCGCCTACGTGCCCTACGAACGGCTCGTGAAGGAGGCTGCCCGCAACACCGGCATGCCCGGCTCCGCCACCGACGCGCTCGAAGCGCAATGGGACACGCTGCCCGTGTGGAGCGGCGCGCGCGAGTTGCTGCTGGCGCTCAAGCCGCACTGCCGCCTCGCCGTGGTCACCAACTGCTCCAGGCGCCTGGGCCACCGCGCGGCGGCGCGGCTGGGCATCGATTGGGACGCGGTCGTCACCTCGGAGGAAGCCGGGTTCTACAAGCCCGATCCGCGCCCGTACCGCGTGGCGCTCGAACGGCTTGGGGTGGAGGCGCATGACGCGGCCTTCGTCGCCGGCTCGGGCTACGACATGTTCGGCACTTCGGTAGTGGGCCTGCGCACTTACTGGCACAACCGGGTCGGCCTTGCACTGCCGCAAGGAGCGCCGTCGCCCGAGCTTCAGGCGCCGACGCTCGCACCGGCGCTGCCCTGGCTGCAATCCTTCGAAAAGAAATGACGAGTTCCAGAATGAACACCCTCGCCACCATCGACACGCCCGCGGCCCTCATCGAACGCACGCGCATGCGGCGCAACATCGAACGCATGCAAGGGCACATGAACGAACTTGGCGTGCGCTTCCGACCGCATGTGAAGACCAGCAAGTGCATCGAGGTCGCCAAAGCCCAGCGCGAGGCGGGAGCGCAGGGCATCACCGTCTCCACGCTGAAGGAGGCCGAACAGTTCTTCGCCGCAGGCTTCACCGACATCCTTTATGCCGTCGGCATGGCGCCGCACCGGCTGCCGCATGCGCTGGAACTGCGCCGGCGCGGCTGCGCGCTGGGCATCCTCACCGACAGCGTGGCCTCGGCCAGGGCTATTGCCGAGTTCGGCCGCGCGAACGGCGAGGCCTTCGATGTGCTGGTCGAAGTCGATACCGACGGCCACCGCAGCGGCATCAAGCCGGAGGAAGACGCGCTGCTCGAAGTCGGCCGCGTGCTGCACGAAGGTGGCATGCGCCTCGGCGGTGTGCTGACTCACGCGGGCTCCAGCTACGAGTTGGATACGCCCGAGGCACTGAAGGCGATGGCCGAGCAGGAACGCTCAGGCTGCGTGCGCGCCGCGCAGCGGCTGCGCGCCGCGGGCCTGCCGTGCCCGGTGGTCAGCGTGGGTTCCACGCCCACCGCCCTGGCTGCGGATGCGCTGGACGGCGTGACCGAAGTGCGGGCCGGCGTGTACGTTTTCTTCGACCTGGTGATGCGCAACGTCGACGTGTGCACCGAGGACGACATCGCCCTGAGCGTGCTCACCACCGTTATCGGCCACCAGGCCGACAAGGGCTGGGCCATCGTCGACGCAGGCTGGATGGCGATGAGCCGCGACCGGGGGACACAGAAGCAGAAGCGGGACTTCGGGTACGGGCAGGTGTGCGATGCGCAGGGACGGGTGCTCGATGGCTATGTGCTCATGGGTGCGAACCAGGAGCACGGCATTCTTTCGCGGGAGGGCGAGGCGGATGCGGACATCGCGGCGCGCTTTCCCGTGGGCACGCGGCTGCGCATCCTGCCGAATCATGCCTGTGCGACGGGGGCGCAGTTTCCGGAATATCAGGCGTTGTCGGAAGACGGATCGCTGACGACCTGGAGCCGTTTTCACGGCTGGTGAGGCGTGGCGCTGCGGGCTTTTCCGGCATCTAACGCCGGCGATACACGGTGGAGTTCGACGCCGTAGGCATTGCCCGCTCGTCGTGCGAGGCCCGGTGCAATTCGATCTGGCCCAGATGGTCCAGCACCCATGTGGCCAGGTTCATGAGAGGCGACGCGAGCGAGTGACCCAGTTCAGTCAGCGCGTATTCGACCTGGGGAGGCACGGTGGGATGAACCGTTCGCGTCACCATGCCGTCGCGCTCCAGGGCCTTGAGCGTTCGCGTCAGCATCTGCTGCGATATCCCGCCGATCAGCCGCTTGAGTTCATTGAACCGACGCGGCTTCTGTTCGAGCATCGTGATCGCGAGGATGGTCCACTTGTCGCCCATTCGGCCGAGCATCTGGTTCACCTTCCGGCAGTGCTCGTTCGTACCGGGCTCGTCGGGTGGGGCAGGCATATGCATGTGACTAGGCCTCAAACATCTGCGTTCTTGTCATTGTGACGGTCAATCTCAATCATCTGGTCATCGAAACATACCACCTGAAGGAATACCAGATGACTGCAAAGAAAACCCTCGCAATCTTCGGCGCAGGCTCCGGCCTCGGCACCTCCCTGGCCAAGCGTTTCGGTCGCGAAGGTTATCGGATCGCCCTCGTCGCGCGGCGCGCCGAGCCGCTGGAGGCATTCGTCGCCGAACTCGCCCGGGCAGATATCGAGGCCGCAGCGTTTCCGGCCGACCTCACGAAGATCGACGGAATTCCCGCGCTGGTCCGATCCATCGAGGAGCGGTTCTCGAGCGTGGACGTCGCCGTCTACGCTCCCGCGCCTTCCGACGCCAACTTCGTACCCGCGGTCGAACTCGATGCGGCGAAGCTGCAGGCCATGGCCTCGATCTTCATGCTCTCGCCCATCGAGGTATCGCACGCCGTACTGCCGGGCATGCTGGCCCGGGGAGACGGCGCGATGATCGTCGTCGGAGGCCTGGCCGGTGTGGTTGCCATTCCCGGCATGAGCGGCGTCGGCCCCGCGATGGCTGCCGCGCGCAACTACGTCCTCACCCTCAATGCGGAATTGGTCCTGAAGGGCGTCTACGCGGGTACGGTGAGCATCGGCGCGGTCATCGATCGTTCGACGGGGCTGCGTGCGATGACCGCCTCGGGAGCGAAGCTCGATCCAAGGTTGCCGGTGCTCGATCCCGACGACATCGCAGAGGAGATCTGGAGCCTCGCCACGAAACGCGACCGCCCCGAATCGATCCTGCCGCCACTTCAGCCGGCATGAACGAGGAAGGCCAGACGTACATGCTGCGAATAGACCTCTATACCGAGATCACCTGCCCCTGGTGCATCGTCGGCCAGTACCGGCTCGACAAGGTACTTGCACAGGGCTTTGCCGGCCTTGCGGCGGACATCCGCCACCATCCGGTGCTGCTGATGCCCGATGCGCCTGCGTCAGGAACCTACATTCCCGATCTGCTGCGCTCGCGCCACGGCATCACCGATCCGGCAATTGCGTTTTCACGTGTCGAGTCCGAAGCGCGATCCTCGGGACTCGAGCTCGACCTGCGTCGCCAGCCCTGGGCCTTTCCCACGCAGGCAGCCCATGCGTTGATCCTTGCCGCCGGGGAGCGAGGCTTGCCCCAGCATCGGTTGGCAGTCGCCATCACGCAGGCGTACTTTCTCGGCGCAAAGAACATCGGCAATGCCGATGTGCTTGCGGCCATCGCCGTGGATCACGGATTCGATCGGATGGAGGCAAGGGCGATCGCTGTCGACCGCGCCTGGCACGGGCGAGTCGAAGAGGCGGCGAGGAGAGCTGCCGTGGCGGGTGTCCGGTCGGTTCCCCATTTCGCCTTCGGTCCGGGCATCGTGTTGCGGGGTGGACGAAGCGAACAAGAGATCGCCTCATGCATCCGGGAGGCACTGGGCGGCGTCGCCGTTTCCTGAGCGCTCGTTCAGTACGACTGCTTCTCGACCACCCGCCGCACAGTCCGCAAGGCACTGCGCAAACCGTCCAATCCAACCGACCCCAACGCCAGCCGCAGTGCATGCGGCACATGCTTCGACGTAGCGAATGGCTCGGCCGGGGACACCGAAACGCCTTCACGCATCAGCGCCGCGGCAACGAGGTCGGCCCGCGTCTCCTCCGGCAGCGGCAGCCACGCGAAGTACGACGACGGATGCCGAATGCATCCCGTCCCGGCAAGCACTTCGCCGACGATGGCTTGCCGCGCAGACGCGTCCTGCCGCTTCTGCGATTCGAGCCGCTCGACCGTGCCGTCTTCCAGCCATGAGCACGCGATGGCGGTGGTCACGCCCGGTGTACACCACGTCGTGGCCCGGATCGCACGTTCGAGCTTCGGCACCCACGCATCGGGCGCGGCGACGAAACCCACGCGCAGCCCGGTCGCGACGTTCTTGGAGAGACCCGAGACATACACCGTCGTCTCGGGCGCCAGCGCAGCCAGTGGCGCGGGCGGATCGTCGGCCAGGAAGGCATAGGCCGCGTCCTCGATGACGAGCAGCCCGTGCCGCCGCGCGATGGCAACGAGGCGCTTGCGGCGGCTCGTGCCCATCACCCAGCCCAGCGGGTTGTGCATGGTCGGCATGGCGTAGATGGCCCGCACACGCCGCCGCGCGCACAGGCGCTCCAGCACGTCGAGGTCGGGCCCCTGGCCGGCAGCGGGCAGGGGCGCCAGTTCCAGTTTGTGCGCCTCGGCCAATACCTTGAAGCCGGGGTAGGTGAGGGCGTCCACCGCGACCACGTCGCCGGGTTGCAGCAGGGCCATTGCGGTCACGGCCAGTCCATGCTGCGCGCCGTCGACGATCAGCACGTTGGATGGCTCCACTGTCAGCCCTCGCGAGGCGAGGTGCCGGGCGAAGCAGGCGCGCTCATGTATCCGTCCGCCGTGGGGTGCGTAACGCAACATGGCGTCGAGTTCGCCGCCGGCCGCGAGCTGGCGCAGTGCGCCGCGCAGCAGTTCGGCCTGTCCGGGCAGGGCGGGGTAGTTGAAGTTCAGGTCGACCAGGTCCGCCGGCAGGGCGCGCTGCTCGGCGCCGGGGCCCATGCGCAGCGACGCTTCGCGCACGAAGGTGCCGCGGCCGACCTCGCCGCTGACGAGGCCCATGGCTTCCAGCTCGGCGTAGACGCGCGACGCGGTGACCAGCGCCAGCCCGTGGCGTTCGGCCAGCTTGCGGTGCGTGGGCAGGCGGGTGCCGGGTGGCAGGCGGCCGTCGCGGATTTCGGCGGCAAGTTCGTCGACCAGTTGCTTGTAGCGCGCTTCGGCCATCGTGAGCTCGATGTATCCATGACAATTCTTTGATTGTATTGATCACCTCTCCTACGATGGCTCCATCCGCCCACGATCACACCAAGACAGGACGCCATGCACATCGCCATCCTCACCTTCGACGGCTTCAACGAACTCGACTCGCTCATCGCGCTGGGCGTGCTCAACCGCATCAAGAAACCGGACTGGCGCGTGAGCATCTGCTGCCCGACGCCGGAGGTCACGTCGATGAACGGCGTGACCATCCGCGCGCAGTCGCTGCTGGAAGATGCGCGCTCCGCCGACGCGGTGGTCGTCGGCAGCGGTGTGAAGACGCGCGAGGTGGTCGCCAGCCCGGAGCTGATGGGGCGCCTGTCGCTCGATCCGCAGCGGCAACTGATCGCGGCGCAATGCTCGGGCACGCTCGTCCTGGCCAAGCTCGGCCTTGTCGAAGGCGTTCCGGCCTGCACCGACCTGACGACCAAGCCCTGGGTGCAGGAAGCCGGCGTGGAAGTGCTGAACCAGCCCTTCTTCGCGCGCGGCAACGTCGCCACCGCGGGCGGCTGCTTCGCGTCGCCTTACCTGGCCGGCTGGGTCATCGCGCGCACCGAGGGCATCGAGGCCGCCGAGGCGGCGCTGCACTACGTGGCGCCAGTGGGCGAGAAGGAGGCCTACGTGGCCAACGCTCTGAGGAACATCACGCCGTATCTGCCGCGATGAGGTCCGTTGTCGCCGTGGTCGCCTGCGCCGCGCAGCGCCCGTAGGTGTCGTCGAAACGCACGATGTCGTCTTCGCCCAGGTAGCCGCCGGTCTGCACCTCGATCACTTCGAGCACCGTCTTGCCGGGGTTCTCCAGCCGGTGGACCGCGCCGGAGGGCAGGTAGATCGACTCGTTCTCGTGCACCAGCTTCACTTGCCCGTCGCAGGTGGCGCGTGCCGTGCCTTTCACCACCACCCAGTGCTCCGAGCGGTGGTGGTGCATCTGCAGCGAGAGCCTGGCGCCGGGCTTGACCGTGAGGCGCTTGACCTGGAAGCGCTCGCCCAGGTCGATGCTGTCGTAGGCGCCCCATGGCCGCACCACGCGGCGGTGCTCGGTGGCTTCGGCGCAGCCTTCCAGCGAGAGCTTGCGCACCACCTCCGCCACCTGCTCGGCGCAGCCCGCGCCGGCCACGAGCACGGCGTCGGGCGTATCCACGATGATCAGGTCCTGCGTGCCCAGCGCCACCACCGGCCGGTGCGGCGCATGCACGAAGGTGTTGCGCGAGTTCAGCGCGCTGGCCTTGCCGCTGAGCCGGTTGCCGGCATCGTCGGCCGGGTGCAGGCTGGCGACCGCGTTCCAGCTGCCCACGTCGCTCCACAGCCCCTCGAACTTCACGACCGCGATCTGGCGATGCTTCTCGAGCACCGCGTAGTCGATGCTGTCGGCACGGCATTGCTCGAAGGCCGCGCGGTCCAGCCGCACGAAGCTGCCGTCGCGGGTCGCGTTGGCCGCGGCGCTCTCGCAGGCCTGCAGGATGTCGCCTGCGTGCTCGCGCAGCGCGGCGATCAGCGTGCGCGCCTGCACGAGGAAGATGCCCGCGTTCCAGCTGTAGCCGCCGTTCAGGATCAGCATTTCGGCCACCGCTGCCGTCGGTTTCTCGACGAAGCGCGCCACCGCCTGGCTGTGCCCGCCGGCCAGCGCCTCGCCGGCCTCGATGTAGCCGTAGGCGGTGCTCGGGAAACTGGGCACCACGCCGAAGGTGACGATCCGGCCCGCCAGCGCCGCATCGACGCCGGCATGCACGGTGCGGGCGAAGAGGGCGGCGTCGGGGATATGGTGGTCCGAAGGCGCGAACAGCAGCAGGTCGTCAGGCTCGGCCATCAACGCGGCCGATGCCATCGCTGCAGCGGTGTTGCGCGCCACCGGCTCCAGGATCTGCCGGCCCGTGACACCGGCGTTCTCCACCGTTTCCTTCACCAGGAAGCGGTGGTCTTCCGAGGTCACGCAGGTGATGTCGGCGTTCAGCAGAGCCAGCCGCTCCAGCGTGAGCTGCAGCAGGCTCTTGCCGCCGACCAGCGGCGCGAACTGCTTGGGCAGGGCCTTGCGCGACAGCGGCCACAGCCGCGTGCCGCTGCCGCCGCACAGGACCACGGGATGGATGGAGGGAGCGGTTTTCATGATCGGTCGCCAGCGTTGGGTTGCGTGCAGGTTGATGAAGAAGAGAGGAAAGGGCCGCTTCAGATCAGCCCGGAATACGCGGCATAGCTCACGGCCTGCGCGCGCGAATGGACGTGCAATTTCTTGTAGATGTTCTTGATGTGGGCGTTGACGGTCTGCCCCGAGATGCCCAGCCTGTTTCCGATCTCCTCCGTGACGTGCCCGCGCGCGACGAAGCGCAAAACCTCGCACTCGCGCGCCGTCAGCGTCGTCTCGCGCGGCAGGGGTTGCGCAGCCGGTGGCAGCGCGCCCATCGGCCGGTGGCTCAGCCGGGAGAGCAACCGGCGTGCCAGCCGCGGCGTGATGGCCGCGCCGCCGTTGACCACCTGCAGCACCGCCTGGGCGAAGCTCTGCAGCCAGGCGTCCTTCAAGAGGTAGCCGGTGGCGCCCAGTTCCAGCGCGTGCAGCACGTGCGCCTCGTCCTCCAGCACGGTGATGACGATGATCTCGGCCGAGCGGCGGTGCTCGCGCGCTTCCTGGATCAGGTCGAAGCCGGAGCCGTCACCCAGCCGCAGGTCGACCATCAGCACGTCGAACTCGTGCGTGGCCACCAGCCGCCGGCCGTCGCGCAGGCTGCCGGCCTGGCCTTCGAGCTGTATGCGCAGGTCCGACAGCAGCTCCTGCGCGATCACGCGGCGCATGAACTCGTCGTCGTCAACGAGCAGCACGCGCACCGGCGCGTCTTCCTGCCCGGTCAGGAAACCGGGCCACAGCGGCGTGGCCGGCGCGCAGACCCCTGGCGGATAGCCCGATTGGCCGGCGCCCAGCTCGACGGCTGGGGGTGTAGCTTGTTCAGACATGGGTGTGCCCCCGGTTGGAGTGGATGTTGATGGCTCTGTCTTTGTTCTGGAACAGCACGGCGCCGGGCACCAGGGTGGGCACCGGGTCGTCGAATCCGTGCGGGCTGGCGCACTGCCAGCGCCAGCTGTCGGCGCACATCTGGTCGAGGTCGCGGCGCGCCCGCCAGCCGAGCGTGCGCCACGCGCTGCGCACATCGGCCCAGTAGGCGGGTGCGTCGCCCGGGCGGCGCGGCCCGATGCGCAGCGCGATGCGCCGGCCGCTCGCGCGCTCGAAGGCCGAGACCACCTCCAGCACCGATGCGCCGTGGCCGGTGCCCAGGTTGGCCATGAGGATGCCGGGCCGTCGCGCGGCGCGGTGCAGCGCCGCCACGTGGCCCTCGGCCACGTCCATCACGTGCACGTAGTCGCGCACGCCGGTGCCGTCGGCGGTGTCGTAGTCGGCGCCGTGCACCACCAGGCACTCGCGCTCGCCGGCCGCGACCTGCGAGATGTAGGGCATCAGGTTGTTGGGCGGGCCGTTGGGCAGTTCGCCGAGCAGGCCGCTCTCGTGCGCGCCCACCGGGTTGAAATAGCGCAGGCAGGCGATGCCCCAGCGCGCATCGGCGTGCGAGAGGTCGGCCAGCATGCTCTCCACCATCGACTTGGTGCGGCCGTAGGGGTTGACCGGCCCATGCGGCGCGGCCTCGGCGATGGGCGAGGGCTGCGAGTCGCCGTACACCGTGGCCGACGACGAGAACACCAGCGTGCGCACGCCCGCACGATCCATGGCCCGCGCCAGCACCAGGCTGCCGGCCAGGTTGACGTCGTAGTAGCCCAGCGGATCGGCCACCGATTCGCCGACCGCCTTCAGTCCCGCAAGGTGCACTACCGCCTGCACGTCGTGCGCGGCGAAGGTGCGGTCGAGCGCGGCGCCGTCGCGCACGTCGGCGCGCACCAGCACGGGCTCGACGCCGGTGATGCACGCCACCCGCTTCAGCGAGCGCGCGTCGCTGTTGACCAGCGTGTCGAGCACCACCGGCTGGTAGCCCGCCGCGATCAGCGCCACGCAGGTGTGGCTGCCGATGAAGCCTGCGCCGCCTGTCACGAGGATCCTGGGTGCGGGCATGGTGGTTTCCTTGGGGCGGGCCGGTCGTCGCGTCAGGCGGTGACGCAGCGCTGCAGCTGCTCTTCGAGGCGCTGCAGGATCACGTTGCGGTCGAGCTCGGCCTCGGCGAAGCGCCGGCCGATCGATCCCATCAGTTCGCGCGTGGCGGGCGACATGGAAAGCTGCTCGATGGCGTCGGCCAGCGCGGCGGCGTCGCCGGGCTCGACCACCACGCCGCGGCCCCACACCGCCTCGCTGAGCGCGGTGCCGGCATGCGCGGTCACGATCACCGCGCGGCCGCTCGCCAGCATGCCGCCCAGCTTCGAAGGCATGACCAGGTCGGCGGCATCGGCGCGCTGTGGCAGCACATGGATGTCGGCCATGCCCAGCAGCTCGTTGAAGCGCTCGGTGGGCTGCAGGTCGAGGAAGTGCACGTTGACCAGCCGCACGCAGGCGTTCATCAGCGACGGGCGGCTCGGCCCGTTGCCGCAGAACACGAAGTGGATGTTGTGCGAGCACACCAGCAGCCGCGCCGCCTCGGCCAGCAGCTCGATGCCCTGCTTGCTGCCGAGGCTGCCGGCATAGAGCACCACGACCGCATCGGCCGGAATGCCAAGTTCGGCCCGGTAGCCCTGCGCGGAAGCACCCGAGACCAGCGCCGGCCGCTCGAGGGGCCGGATGGCCTCCACGTCGACCCAGTTCGGGAACAGCACCAGCCGCGATTCGTCCACGCCCTTTTCCAGCGCCTTGGCGCGCATCGCGGCCGAAATGGTCGAGACCCGGTCGAACCTGCGCATCAGCCAGCGCTCGGCGGCCAGCGCGAAGCGCCGCACCCGCTCGCCGCGCAGCCAGCCCAGGCCGAAGGCGGCGTCGACCTCGTAGTCCTGGATGTGCAGCCACGAGCTTGCGCGCATCAGCTTGGCCAGGCACAGCGCGGCCGGCGCGCAGGACAGGGGCGGCTCGACCACGAACACCACGTCAGGACGCCAGAACAGCTGCGCCAGCAGCAGCGGAATGCTCGACAGCGTGAACGACAGCAGGTGCCCGATGCGCCCCAGCGCGCGCGGCTGCGAGGGCACCCAGGTGGGCGCGCGCCATACCTTCACGCCGTTCCAGTCGGACCTGCGGTACATCCAGGCCGAGTACCCCTCGAACACCGACCATTGCGGAAAGAAGGGCGGCGACGCGATCACCCGCACCTCGTGCCCGCGCGCCTGCAGCCACTCGGCCATCTCGCCCGAGTACTTGCCGATGCCGGCCAGCTCGGGCGCGAAGTTCATCGAGTAGAGGAGGATCTTCACGATGCCTGCCTCCGCGCCAGCAGGCGCGCGATGGGAAAGAAGCCGAAGTGCAGGCGCATGCGCGTCTCGTACAGCGCGAAGTCGCTCAGGCAGGCGATGAAGAAAACGTAGTGCGGCTTGCCGGGAAAGAGCGAGGCCACCACCACGTAGGACGCCAGCCGCAGCGCCACCTCCAGCAGCGCCCACTGGCCGAGCGAGCCCATCGAGGTCTTCAGCGACAGCACCATCTCGTGGTGGATCGTGTAGGTGCGCAGAAGGAAGTAGGGCGCGATGCAAAGGAAGATGGTGCGCGCCTCGTTGCCCAGCTTGAGCAGCGGCGCGGCCACCGAGATGAGCGCGGCCAGCCCGACGAAGAGCCCGCAGCCCAGCAGGAAGGAGTGCCGCGCGAGCCGCAGCTTCGCGGCCGTGAAGTTGCTGGCCTCGGTCTCCAGCATCGCGGGTGTTTTTGTGACCAGGAAGGCCTGCACGAACTGCGAGGGCGCCTCGGCCAGCAGGAAGGCGAGCTTGAAGGCCCCCACGTAGCTCAGCGGCATGAAAGAGGCCACGATCAGCAGGTCCGACTTGCGCAGCAGGAACATGAGCAGCGAATACACCGTCGCCCCGGCCTGCGAGGCCAGCCCGAGCGCCGCGCGCCCCATCGGCGGCGCCTGGCCGTTGGCCGGCAGGCCCACGGCCAGGCACACCACGACCACCGCGATAAGGTTGATGAGCAGCAGGTGCGCCACGCCCAGGTCGAAATGCACCGCGGCGCAGACGCCCACGCCCGCGACCAGGACGGTCGAGCGGATTCCGGCCTCCAGGTTCAGCAGTCCCGCGTGGCCGAGGCCACGACTGAAGGAAAGCCGCAGGCTGTTGAAGGCGAACACCGCCAGCGTGACCACCAGGATGGCGAAGGGCGCGTCGCCCACCGGCAGGCGCTGCACCGTGAGGATCACGGTCGCGAGCACCGTCGCCAGCGGCAGGCCGATGGACAGCGTGCGCACCACGTCACCGCGCGTCACGCCCGGCGGCACCGAGGCCGCGTTGCGCGAGAACAGCAGCGAGCTGCCCAGCGTGGCCACCACCAGCGCCACCTCCATGACCGACTGATAGACCGAGTACTCGCCGAAGCGCGCCGGCGAGACGCTCGCCGCCATCAGGAAGATGGCGAGGAAGCCCGACAGGTACACATAGAGCCGCGAAGCGAGCGCGCCCAGCCCCGACAGCCATGCCATGCGCGCACCGGGCAGCGGGAGTGGCAGGCTGAAGTGCTTCATGGGTCGGCTCGCTCCATGCTCATTTGCCGGCCGGCACGCGGTGCACCCGGCGCGTGTCGAACAGCCGGCGCGCGAACGCGCCCGCGCGGAAGGTGTTGTTCTTCGCGCGCCGGGCCATCTGCAGCGCGTAGGTCACGGCCGCCACGGTCAGCATGTGACCGCGCAGCGCATAAGGCATGGCCATCTTGGCGCTGCCCTGGAAGTGCAGCGCCACCACGCGCGTGAGCTCGCCCGAGGTGCTGGTCAGCCAGGCCTTGCCCTCGCGGTAGGCGATGCGCTTGGCGCCGCCCAGCACCTTGAACTCCCCGCGATGCAGGTTGTGCATGCCGTTGATGTTGTGGTCGACCACCGTGCCCTCGAGCACCCGGTTGATGGGCTCGTCGTTGCCGGTGGCGTGCGCCCAGAGGTAGAGCAGCGTCATGTCCGACACGCCGCCGCGCACGCCCCGCGCGGCGAAGCGCGCCGAGATCTCGCGCAGCTTCCGGCGCCCCGAGGGCGTGGCGTAGGTGTCGAGCACGCAGGCCACGAAGCGGCGCAGTCCGCTCGATGTCCAGTAGCTCACGTGCGGCGAGATCTGGCAGGGGTTCCAGCCGTCGGCCGACTGCATGCTGGAACCCGAGAAATCGGCCCTGCCCACCAGCCGCCTGATGTGCTGCCCCGCGCCCTGGAAAAGCAGCACGTCGCTGTCGATCAGCACGAAATCGCGCACTTCGGGGTTGGATTCCAGAAAGCGCGCAAGCAGGAAGTAGCGCCGGAAGCAGATCTTCTCGAACTCCGGCGTGTTGCTCGACAGGTGCACGTAGGAGCGGCAAAAGCGCTCGTAGGCCGGACCCGCGTCGGTGTCCGAGAGCACGAGCAGCGGCTCGCCGGCCAGTTCCGCCGATTCGCGGCACAGCGCGAGGGTCTTGTTCTGGCGGTCTTCCACGACGATGAAGGGCAGGGGCGGGTTCATGGTGATCGGGTTGGGTTGAGGCAGGTGTGACAGCGTTTCTCTGATTCAGGGCTTGCTCGCCGCCGTGACGCTCTTGATGAGCGCGACATGCGCGGGAACGAAGCGGCCGGCTGCGTCGATGGGCATGTCCAGCGTGAAGAGGCCGCGCGCGGCTGATGCGTCGGCGATCCAGGCGCGAAGCTGCGCGGTCGTGAATCGCGCCGGCGCGTCGCGGCCCCACGAGGCGGTCAGCGGCGTCAGCACGTGCAGGACGAGTTCCGAGGGCGGGCCGGTCAGGTGCGGCGGCGGCTGCATGTATTCGCCGGCCATCAGGTTCTGGCAGGGGGCCGACTTCGCGCTGAAGCGCTCCGCGCCTTCGCCCGCGTTGAAGGCCAGCCAACGGTTGGTGGCGCCCGCGCGCGCGGCGCTGCACAGCATCTCCCAGCCGGCGGGCGTGATGCCCTTGGTGTTGTAGGTGCCGTCGAACCACCAGCCGCTGGCCAGCGCGCCATAGCGCTGCGACCAGTCGCGGATCACGCTGGACCACGCCGCGATGAAACGGGCCGGCGGCGGCTCCTGCTCCGACACGTCGCCCAGGCAATCCATGAGCGCGCGGTCGGCCTGCGGCGCACGGAACGGCAGGTACAGGATCAGCGCGATGCCCCGGCTGCGCAGGGCCCGGCCGATCTCCAGCGGCAGGTCGCGCGGCGGGCGGTTTGCGGCGCTGGCCGGGCAGAGCACCTCCAGCGCCGCATTGGGCGCGATGTACTGGCCGCTGTTCTGCCCCAGCGTCAGGATCAGGTGCGAGACGCGCATCTCCGCCAGCGTGGCCGCGAAGGCTTCCACGTCGAAGCGCCTGATCTCGCCGATCGATTGCTTGTCGGGCAGGTAATGAACCATCACGCCGAAGCCCGGCATCGGCGCCGATGCGGGCTGGGCATGGGCCGCCAGCGGCAGCGCCACCGCCAGCAGCAGCTTCGCGATCAATCGCACGACGGGCGGCAGGCATGCGGTCATGGCACGGCTCCCGCGAGCGACAGCGTGCCGCGCTTGAGCATCAGGTAGCGCCTCGCGACGTTGGCGGGTGCGCAGGTGCCGGCGTGCACCCACGCCGGGCGGGCGTGCTCGTGGTGCGCCAGGTACTGCGCGATCTGCTCCGGATCGTCGCCGTCGCTGCCCGCGAAGAAGGCGTAGTCCGCGAACAGCTCGCGGTGCACCGGAATGTCCGACAGCAGCAGCGGCACCCCCAGCGTCGCCGCCTCCGCCGCCGAGAGGTTGAAACCCTCGAAGGTCGAGAGCGAGATGAAGGCGGTGGCGCCCTGGTACAGCCGCAGCAGCTCGTTGCGCGGCACCAGGCCGCGGTGCCGAACGCACTCGCGCACCTCGGGCGGCATCGCCGACACCATGCGCTGCACTTCCGCCGCGCCGTTGCCGGTGATGTCGAGGTAGTCGACCAGCCCGGCCGCCTTCATGCGCTCGAAGAGCGCGAGGATGCCGGCGAAGTTCTTGTGCGGATAGTAGTGGTAGGCCGCGATCAGATAGCGCGCGCCGGGCGCCGCGACGGCGGCCGGGGCGACTCGCGGCGCGTCCACAGGGTTGAAGATGACGCTGGAACGCGCGCCGCGGCCGAAGTGGCGCTCGAAGTCGCGCTGGCTGCTGCGGCTGATGAAGACCACGTCGGCCGCGCTGCGTGCCGCGCGCCAGAGATTCCAGTCGAGGAAGAGCCGCTTGAGGCGCCCGAAATACTGCGGATAGGCCTTGTACTGCAGGTCGTGCACGATCACCACCGAGTCGCGATGCCGCCCCAGCAGCGTGAGCGGCAGGTAGTAGTTGGGGAACATCGAGAACAGCTGCTCGCCGGTGATCAGCGCGCGCAGCCGGTGGAAGTTGTAGAGCAGCGTGTCGAGCACGAAGCGGCTGATCTTCAGACGCTGCGCCAGAGCGAAGAGGCGTGGATGCCGTTCGCTCACCGGCACAACGCGGTCGTCGGGCGAAAGCCGCATGTGGCGCAGCAGCACCTGCGACACGTTGAGCACGCCGCCGGCCGCCTTGTTGAGGCGCACGGTGTCGTAGTAGAGGTAGGCGGCCATGGGTGCTTCTTTCTTTTCTTTCTTCTTCCTTCATGCGCTCGGCAGGCGACGCCGCACCACGCGCGTCATCGCGCGGCGGGTGCGGGAGCTCAGAGAGCCCGCGATGAATGCGGCGATCACGCCCGAGGCCGCGAACGGCCCCCAGCCGAGGATCGGGCCGCGCATGAACGGCACGTAGGCGGCCAGCAGCACCAGCGCCGCCAGGTAGGAGCCCGACACCGGCCGCCCGGCCTGGACGGCGCGGTCCACCGCCCGGAAGGCGGCCGATACCGCGAAGCCGAATAGCGCCGGCCCTGCCAGGCCGAAGTCGAAATACGCCGTCGTGAAGGGCGGCAGCGAGAGATTGGCCTGCGAGAAGTTGCCGAGGATGGCCGACCAGCCCAGCGGGTCGAAGTCGGGAAACATCTTCAGGCTGCGCGGCAGGAAGAACGAGAAGGCCGACAGCAGGTAGCGGCCCCAGCCCAGGTCCGGAATGGGCGCGCGCTCCAGGATGCCGGCGACGACGAACATCGCGTCGAAGTCCTGGCTGAAGGGAAAGGTCCGCAGCTCCTCGCCCCAGATGCTGCCGCGCGAGATCAGGTTCAGCACCGGTCCCAGCCCCGCGATGGAGCCGAAGATCAGGCCCGCGAGCAGCCAGCGCCGGCCGCGCGCCAGCGCATGGACGAGCAGCGGCAGCAGCCCGATCAGCAGGACTTGCCGAGCCGTGTTCACCGGGTTGGCCGCGATCGCCGCCAGTCCGAAGGCGATGCCCGCCACGCCCCACGACCACAGCGTGCGGCGGCGCAACGCCTGGATGGCCAGCGCCACGAAGCACATCAGCACCACCAGCTTGGGCAGCGTGGAATAGAAGATGAAGTCGATGGCGAGGTTGTTGTCCTCGCTGCCCAGGCCCGCGACCCCGCGCGCCACGAAGTTGAGCTCCGGCTTCACCAGCAGCGCGGCGAAGGCGAACACCGCGCAGCCCAGCAGCAGCAACTGGGCGTTGGCGAGCTCGGCCATGCGGCCGTCGCGCCGCGCCATCGCGTCGGCGGGCGCATCGCGCTCCCCCAGCCGCGCGGCCTCCACGCCCGCCATGTAGAGCAGCAAGAGCATCAGCGCCTGCGTGTGCGAATCGGCGCGCATCACGCCCGCGTCCCAGAAGTCGATGTCGTGCGATATCTGCATCGCCGGCGCGATGGAGAAGTAGGTCAGGATGGCCGCGTAATGGATCAGCAGGAACACGCTGCCGCCGGCCGATCCCAGCATCGCGATCTGCACCAGCGACAGCACGAACACCGCCGCGTAGCCCCAGACCGGATCGACCAGGCCGCACAGCGCGGCGCAGACGATGCCGGACCAGAAGGCGAGGGGGCGCATGGCGGGCCTGCTGGGGGATGGGCAGTCGGCGGTTCAGGCGTGGGCCTTGACCAAGGGCTGCGCCTGGTCCTGGCCTTGACCTGCTGCATCGATCTCTTCGACCGGCCGGATCGCCTTCTGGTAGTCGGCGTAGGTGCGGCGAAGCCCCTCGGCCAGCGGCACGGTCGCGTGCCAGCCGAGGCTGTTGGCACGCGAGACGTCCAGCAGCTTGCGCGGCGCGCCATCGGGCTGCGCGAGGTCGTAGCGGATGGTGCCGGTATAGCCCACCACGTCGCGGATCAGCTCGGTGAGCTCGGCGATGGATACGTCCTCGCCGGTGCCGAGGTTGATGTGGCCGCGCATCGCGTCGGTCTGCCGGTCGTATTCGGCGCGCGAAAGGTTCATCACCGCGAGGCAGCCCTCGACCATGTCGTCGACGTACAGGAACTCGCGACGGGCGCGGCCGCTGCCCCAGATCAGCACGCTGGGCGAATTGCCGATCTTCGCCAGGTGGAAGCGCTGGATCAGCGCGGGCACCACGTGGCTGTTCTCGATGTGGTAGTTGTCTCCCGGGCCGTACAGGTTGGTCGGCATTACGCTGCGGTAGTCGATGCCGTGCGTGGCGCCGTACTGGCGGTTGTAGCTCTCGCACAGCTTGAGCCCGGCGATCTTGGCGATGGCGTAAGGCTCGTTGGTGGGCTCG
This sequence comes from Variovorax sp. 350MFTsu5.1, assembly GCF_048302515.1. NCBI lineage: Bacteria > Pseudomonadati > Pseudomonadota > Betaproteobacteria > Burkholderiales > Comamonadaceae > Variovorax > Variovorax sp. 350MFTsu5.1. The sequence continues at coordinate 3,376,180 of NZ_CP157620.1, forward strand.
AGCTTTCCGTTGAGCAGGTATTCCTCTCGGATCGGCTGCTCGGCCATGCGCGGATAGATGCAGCTGGAGCCCAGGAACAGAAGCCGCTTCACGCCAGAGACGAAGGCCTGGTGCGTCACGTTGGTGGCGATGGCCAGGTTCTCGTAGATGAACTGGGCCGGATACGTCATGTTGGCGTGGATGCCGCCGACCCGGGCGGCCGCCAGGTAGACCTCGTCGATGTGTTCCGTGGCGAAGAAGCGGGCCACGGCTGCCTGGTCGAGGAGATCGAGTTCGGAATGGGTTCGCGTCACCACGTCGTGGCCCAGTTCGCGAAGGCGCCGTGCCGTCGCCTGACCCACCATGCCGCGATGACCTGCTACGAAGATTCGCATATGAGCTTTCGTTGAAGTGGTTGAATGGAAAGAGCGGAACCGCTGATGGGTAGTGGCTGTGTCGCTGCGGCCGCTATCGCGACCCGCGCGCCCCCGTCACCACCCCGAAGGTCTTCAGCAGGATCACGAAGTCCCGCCACAGCGACAGGTGCGCGACGTACTCCGCGTCCATCGCGGCGCGGCGGCGGTAGCTGATCTCGTTGCGCCCGCTGATCTGCCACAGGCCGGTGATGCCAGGGCGCACGGCGCAGTAGTGGTCCCAGTAGTCGCCGTACAGGTCCTTCTGCGCGAACATGCAGGGGCGGGGGCCGACCATGCTCATGTCGCCTTTGAGCACGTTCCAGAACTGCGGGAACTCGTCGATGCTGTACTTGCGCAGGAAGGCGCCGAAGCGGGTGATGCGCGGGTCGTTCTGCAGCTTCTGGTAGACGGCCCATTCGCGCCGCGCGGCCTCGTTCTGGCGCAGGTGGCGCGCCAGCACCGCGTCGGCGTCGGCCACCATCGAGCGGAACTTGTAGAACTTGAAGACGCGCCCGCCCTTGCCGTAGCGCGGCTGCATGTAGATAGCCGGGCCTCCGGAGGTGTAGAGCACGCCGAGCCAGACGAGCGCATAGGCCCAGCCGAAGAAGAGGAAGAAGGAGCCGGCCATCAGGATGTCGGCCATGCGCTTGGCGCGGCGCAGCCAGGGCGCGCCGCCCAGCGGCATGTAGGGCGCCGTGTTGGCAGCCGCGGTGCCGACGCCCGGATCGCCGGGCCCGTGCCCGGTGGAGGAGGTGGATCTGAGCGTGTTCATGATTCGGCGTGCTCCGGTTCGATGCGCCTGGGCATCACGGTGTCGGCCGTGTCCAGCTGGTAGGCGGGATCGCGCCGGGGCGCGGGAGCGGCGGCGGTGGTCGTCGGGGCATAGCCGTAGTAGCCGTAGCTGTAGCTGCGGTTGCGGCGCTGCGTGGTGTCGACCGCGTTGAACACCACCCCGTGGAAGGCCGCGCCCACGTGGGCCAGCCGCTTGCTGCTTTCGAGCAGCTCGCCCATCTCGCTGTTGTCGGCGCGCGCCACCAGCAGCACGGTGCCCATGCTCGGCGCCATGGCGGCGGTCTCGGAGGCCAGCAGGGCCGGGGGTGCGTCGATCACCACCACGTCGTAGCGTGCCGACAGCAGCGCCAGCGCATGCGCGAAGGTGTCGCTGGTCATCAGGCCGGCCGGGTCCGGGTGCGGGGTGCCGGCGGACATCACATCCAGGTAGGGCAGCACCTGGTGGTGGATGGCCTGCTCCAGCGGCACCTCGCCGTTGATGACGTCGGCCAGGCCGTCGCGGCGCTGCAGGCCGAAGTCCTCGGTCAGGGTGCCGCGGCGCAGGTCGCCGTCGATCAGCAGCACCCGCTTGCCCGACACCGCCAGCAGCGTGGCGAAGTTCGACGACACGAAGGTCTTGCCCGCGCCGGCCGTGGCGCTGGAAATCAGGATGCGGTTGTTGGGCGCGCCCACCATCACGAACTTGAGCGCCGTGCGCAGCCTGCGCAGGCCTTCGAGCGCCGGGTCTTCCACGTGCAGCGCCGCCAGCACCTTGACGCCGGGCTTGCCCTTGCGCACCGCGCGGTCGAGCACGCGCTGCTGCGTGCTCAGCGGGATGCTGCTGTACACGTTCAACCCGGTGATGGCCTCGATGTGGTCCGGACTCTCGATGGAGCGCTTCAGGTTCTTGCGCGCCAGCGCCGCCGCGCCACCGGCGAAGAGGCCGCCGGCCAGCGCCAGCGCGACCACGATGACCGGCTTGGGCCGCACCGGCTTCTCGGCCACCAGCGCCTGGTCGAGCACGCGCACGTTGGCCACCTTGCCTTCCTTGGCCAGCCGCATCTGCAGCGAGCTGTTGAGCAGCGTCGCGTAGAGCTCGGTGTTGACCTTGATGTCGCGTTGCATGCGCACCGCGTTCTGCTGCAGCATGGGCATGCGGCGGATGCGGCCGTCCACCGAACCCAGCTCCTTCTTGAGCGAGGCGATCTGCGCGTCGAGCGTCTGCACCATCGGGTGCTGGGCGGTGAAGCGGCCCACCAGGTCCAGGCGCTTCTGCTTGGCGTCGAAGAGCTTGGCCTGCAGGTCGACGTTCTGCGTCAGCGCGTTGCGGGCCTCGTCGTCCAGGCTGATGGTGCCGTTCTGGTTGCGGTACTGGTTGTAGGCGTCCTCGGACTGCTCCAGCTGCTGCTTGAACTTGGGCAGCTCGGTGCCCAGGAAGGCCAGGGCGCGCTCGGCCTGCACTGTCTTCTGCTCGATGTTCTGGCGCACGTACAGGCCCGCGATCTCGTTGAGCACGCCGGCGAGCTGGTTGCGGTTCTCGGCCTGCAGGCTGATGTCCATCACGCCCGACTGCTTGCCTTTCTCGACCACGCGCAGGTCGCGCTGCAGGCCCAGGAGCGTGAGCTGCTTCGAGTAGCGCACCAGCTCGAAGGCCCCGCCGGGGCGGGCCTCGAAGGAGCCCACCAGCAGGTGCAGGTTGCCGCCGGGCACGGTGGCGTCCAGCGGCGTGCCGGCGGTGCCGTGCAGCGGCGACTCGAGCTCGGGGCTGGTCAGGGTGTAGTTGCCCTCGGTGCCCGCGACCAGCGTGAACTTCTTGCCCTCCAGGGCGGGCGGCACGTCCATCTGCGCGACGGCAATCTGCTCGGTGCCCGAGACATAGTTGCCCCAGCCGAACACGCCCGGCGTGGAAAGCCGGCTCGAATGCCGCGCCAGGAACTCACCCACCACGGGTATGTAGAGCGGCTTCGCGCCGATGTACAGGCGGGTGTTCTCCATCGCCTGGCCCAGCACCATGCGCGAGCGCAGGATCTCGGTCTCGCCCGCGGTCGGCGTCTTCACGCTGATGCCGCCGCCTCCGTTGGCATCGCCCGGAAAGTTGCCGCCCGAGCGGTCGGGGTCTTCCACCTGGATCAGGATGTTGGCCTCGTACACGCGGGTGCCGAAGAGCGCGTAGCCCACGCCCGCCAGCAGCGCCAGCGCCGTGATGCCGGCGATCAGCCAGCGGTTGTCCACGAGGATGTCGAAGTACTCGTGGAAGCGGGACTCGCGGGGCCAGGCCGTGGTTTCGAGCACCGTCACTGGGGTGCCCGCGGGCGCGGGAAGCGACGGTTGCCAGTGCGCGTTCATGGGGTTCACCTTTTGCGTTGGCGTTGTTGCTGTCCGGACGGGCGAGGCGCCTAGCGGCGGGCCGTGTCGCGGGCGAGGTTGACGACCTGGGCGGCCGGCAGGATCAGGCTGAACACGCGGCTCCAGCTCACCAGCGGCACGCGGTCGACGTACACCACGTCGCGCGGCTGCAGCTCGAAGCGGTCGGCCAGCGCGAGCGCCACCGGGTTCTTCGCGTTGAGGTTGAAGACCTGCTGCACGTCCAGGTTGTCGGGCGAGTTGCGCACCACGTAGATCTGGCCGGGGTCGGAGGTCGCGAGGTCGGGCCCGCCTGCATCGCCGAGCGCCTCGTTCAGGCTCAGCCGGCCGTTGTTGCGCATCTGCAGCGCCGACGGCGCGCGCACCTCGCCCATCACGTAGACGCGGCTGTCCTCGCGGGTGCCGACATTCACGATGTCGCCGTTGCGCAGCGGAATGCTGTTGGGGTCGGCGCCCATCGCCTGGAGCATCGGCAGGTTGATGACCGTCGAGACTCCGCCGCGCGTGAGCGTGACGTTCGCGCGGTCGCCGGCCTGGGTGAAGCTGCCGGCGCGGCTGATGGCCTCCGACAGCGTCATCGGCACGTCGGTGAAGATCTGCAGGCCCGGCGTGCGCACCTCGCCCTGCACGTAGGCGCGCTGGCTGCGGAAGGACTGGATGCGCACCGTCACCTGCGGGTCCTTGATGAAGGACTTGATGCGCTGCGCGATCAGCTCCGACGCGCCGCTCTCGGTCAGGCCCTGCACCTTGGTGCGCCCGATGTACGGAAAGAAGATCTCGCCCTTGGCGTCGACGATGAAGCCGGGCGCCACGGTCACGCCCGTCGGGTCCGACTGCTGCGCGATCACCGCGCCGGCGTTCGGCAGCAGCTCGGGGTGGTCGTACACGATGATGCCCACCACGTCGCCCGGCCCGATGGTGTAGACCGGTGCCGCGGTGAACAGGCGCTTGATGTTCTCGGGCACGCCCTTGGGCCGCTGCGCGATCTGCGTGCGGATCAGGTCGGGCGTGATCGGGATGATCTGTCCGGTGCTGCCCGAGGCTGTGCTGTCGCCGTTGGCGCGGGTGAAGCCCAGCGGTGCCACCGAGCCGAATCCCGGAGCGCAGCCCGCGAGCATCACCAGCCAGATCGAGACCAGCATGGCCAGCCCGAACCATCGCAGCCGTGCCTGCGCTGGCGTCCGGGCCAGGACCGCGGACGGTTGCGTTCCGCGTGCTTGTGTCGCTGGATCGTGGCGTTGCATGGTGATCTCCTTGACGGCTGGTTGTGGCGGGTGGTGCAAGGCGTGAATGAATGGTTCGGCATGGACCTCTGTCAGAGCGCGGCCCAGGTGGTCATGGCCGGTTCGGGGCTGGCGGGTGCCCGGCTGCTGCCCTGGCTGCGCCGCTCGGTGCCACCGGCCAGGCAGCGCTCGGCGACCCAGTCGCCCACGCTGCGCAGGAAGAGCTGCTGTCCTCTCGCGGTGCACACGGTGTGATCGACCTCGCCGAGGAACTCGTACTGCAGCCCCTGCGCGAAGGGCTTGCGGGCGAAGGCGCCGAGCTGGTCGCGGCCGCGGTCGCACACGTGCAGCGAGCCCGAATACAGCAGCTGCATCGCCACGTTGCGCTCGGCAAGGCGCTGCAGCGCGGCGCCGAACCAGATCGCGTTGGCCTCGGGCGCGCGCCTTTCAGCGAAGAAGCCCGGCAGGGGCGTGGTCGAGTGGCTGCGCAGAAAGTGCCGCTGCAGCCAGCGCCTGGCCTTGCCCGGAAAGGATGGGTGCGCGGGCGCGGCCAGCGCGCGGCGCAGGTTGCGCTCCAGCCGCGCGCGCAGCTCGGGAAAGGCGAATCCGTCGAAGAGCGACAGCCCCACCACCCGCCGGTCGGCCAGCGCGGCCGACATGGCGTGCTCCACGCCCGAGCACATGCCCACGATCACGAACTGGTTCACGCCCAGCGTGCGCTGCGCGGCGTCCATGGCCGCCTTCAGGCTGTGCACCGCGCGCACATGCAGGTCGGGCGAGGTGGCCAGCGCGTCGCTGTCGCCGATGCCGCCCAGGTCGAAGCGCAGGCTGCCCACGCCGCGCGCGGCCAGCAGGTGCGCCAGCTTCACGTTGATGCGGCGCGGCCCCACCCGGTGGTTGGCGCCCATGTTGAACATGAGGCAGGCGGTGCCGCCGCGCGCCGGCCGCGCAGGCAGCGTGAGCATGCCCATCAGCGCGTCGCCGGGCCCGAACTGCAGCGGGGCCTGGGCGATGGCACTTGGAAGCGTCGTGGTCGGGTCATTCATGAAGAGCACCCTGCAGGCGGTTGAGCGCATCGGCCGGGACCATCGCGCTGTTGGGATAGGGGTCGGAAGTCCAGTCGAGCTGGTGGCTGAAGTACGCGAGGCGCACCGGCATGTGGCGCGACTGCTGGTCGGCCGCCCACTGGGCGGTGCGCTCGTCGTCGGGGCCGGCGAGCACCAGCGTGTCGTGCAGCGCGGTGAGCGGCAGCGACTCGGGCACCAGCGCCGCCAGCTGCGCGCGCAGCGCGGGCGAGAGCAGGGTGCCCAGCGCCTCCTCGGGCATCGCCTCGGGCTCCTGCAGCAGGCTTCGGCGCCACGCCAGGTCGGGAATGCAGAAGGTGGTGTCGATGGCGGCCACGTGCTGCTCGCGCAGCAGCCGCGCATAGCTGCGCCCGTCGATCACCGGCTCCCACAGCACCAGCCGCACGGGGTCGCAGCGCCCGCCGCGCGCCGCCAGCACCGCCACGGTGGCACCGAGCCGCGCGCCGATCCACACGATGGAAGCGCCGGGCGCGCGCCGCCGCAGCTCTTCGTGCGCCGAGCAGAGGTCGCGGCGCCAGCCGTCGAGCTCGCCCTCGACTTCCTCGCCCGGAGAATCGCCAGAGCCGTAGAAGTCGAAGCGCAGCGTGGCGATGCCCGAGCGCGAGAGCCGCTCGGCCAGCACCTTGAAGAAGCGGTGGGTGCGCAGGCCTTCCTGCCCGAAGGGCGGGCACAGCAGCACGGCGGTGTTGCCGCCGGCGCTGTCTTCCTCGGCGGGATGGAACACGCCGAAGAGCTGCCGCGAGGCCGGCCCGAACATGATCGGCTTCAGATGGCTCATGCGTGCGCCTCCAGCAGGCGGCCCGAGTGGCTGGCGTTGCCGGCGCGCGCCTCGGTCTGCCGCCATTCGGCGATGGAACCCACGCAGTCCATCCGCTCGGGCGCCGGGCCCAGCAGCAGCCAGAGGATGCGGCCCGCCACCGCAAGCTCCACGCTGCGGCAGTCGGGCTCCAGGCCCACTTCGAAACTCTGCGACGACACCAGCAGCCCCACGCCGATGGCCTTCAGGCAGGCTTCCTTGCGGGTCCAGCAGGTCAGGAAGGCGCGGTCGCGTTCCTGCGCGGGCAGGGCGGCCAGCGCTTCCTGCTCGCGGCGGGTGAAATGCTCGGCCGCGAGCACCGCCGCGTCGGGCACCGGGCGCAGCAGCTCGATGTCGGCGCCCAGCGGGCCGCGCCCGCCGATGGCGATCAGCGCCAGCCCCTGGCTGTGGCTCAGCGAGAACTGCGTGCGCGCATGGCCGGTGAGCGACGGCTTGCCGAAGGAGCCCTTCGACAGATGCAGCTCGGCGTGCTGCAGGCCGGTGTACTCGCTCAGCGCCTGCCGCAGCGCGAGGTGCGAGGCCACGTAGCGCTGGCGGTCCAGCGGCGAGCGGAAGCTCTCGGCGCGCTCGCGTTCCTCGTCGGAGAGAACCTGCTCCGACGGAAGGCCCGCGAACCTGTCCAGGTCGACGTACAGGCACAGCGGCACGTCGATGGAAAGCGGCTGGGGCGAATGGCCGGCCATGCTCATCACCCCTTGCGCAGCCAGCCGCCGAGGGCGCCGAGCAGTCCGCCGCGCTGCTGCTGATGCTGTTGGGCGTGCGCGGCCGTGTCGGCGGCGAGCTCGGCGAGGTCCGACGGCACGCCCCCGGCCGCGACGCGCGGCGACGAGGCGATCTGCCCGAGGTTCTCGAACAGGTAGCGGCGCGGCTCCACTCGGTGGCCCAGCGTCAGGGCCGCCTGCTGCACGGCGCGCAGCACCAGAAGCGAGTCGCCGCCGAGGTCGAAGAAGTTGTCGCTGGCGCGGATGTCGGCCACGTCGATGCCGATCACCTCGGCCCAGATGCGGGCGAGCTGCGCCTGCTCGGGCTCGAGCTGGCTCTGCTTCGCCCTGGCCGCGCCGCCGTTGCCGTCGACGGCGCCGTCGACGGTACCGTTAGCGGCGGCGGCCTTGCCCGGATCGGCCGCCGCCATCTTGCGCAGGTAGGCGGCGCTGGTCGACATCTCGGGGTCGGTGATCCGCTCCAGCGTGGCGCCCGGCTCCTCGGCCACGCGGCGCAGCACTTCGAGGTAGCGCTCGCGCAGCTGGGCGCCGGTCTCGCGCAGGTAGACGTCGGCGTTGTAGATCAGCGCGCCTTCCAGGCCGTGCGGCTTGTCCATCAGCCACACGCCGATGTCGTCGGTGGCGCCGTGCTGCATCACGTGCACCTGGCGGGTCTGCAGGCTGCCGACCGAGCGGGCGCGCTCGCGGGCGTCCTGGAACGAGAACATCGACTGGTAGGGCCCGGAGGTCTTGATCTGCCCCGCGTAGCCCGGCTCGGCCATCAGGCGCTCGAAGGGCACCTGCTGGTTGTTCATCATCGACAGCAGCTCCTGCTTCACGTAGCGCATGAAGGCCGGCAGCGCGAGCGAGCGGTCGATGGTGAGCGACACCGGCAGCACGTTGTTGAAGAAGCCCATCACGTCTTCGGTCTCGGCCTGCTGGCGCCCGCGCACCGGGTTGGCGATGACGATGGCGTCGTTGCCGGTCACCTGGGCCATGGTCAGCGCGTACACGCCGAAGGTCAGCATGCTCAGCGTTACGTCCATGTCGCGCGCGATCTCGCGCAGCCGCTGCGTGCTCTGCAGGTCGATGTGGATCCAGTGCGCGCCGCCCTGGCCGCTCTTGCCGGCGCGCCGGGGCATGTCGGTCACCGGCGGGCGCACGGCCTTCGCGCCTTCGAGGCGGCCGCGCCAGAAGGCGAGTTGCTCCTCGCAGGCAGGCCCGGCCAGCCACTTCTCCAGCCACTCCGCGTAGTCCCCCTGGGTGGTGGAGAGCGCGGGCAGGTTGTGCGGTCGGCCGCGCTCGGCCGCGTCGTACAGGGCCGAAAGCTCGCGCTGCATCAGGTCGAAGGACCAGCCGTCCCAGATCAGATGGTGCGGAACGAAAAGGAAGACGTGCTCGTTGTCGTCGAGCTGGAACAGCGTCGCATGCATCATCGGCGCGCTGTGGATGTCGATGGGCCGGTCCGCCAGCTCCTGCATGCGCTCGGCCAGTTCGGCCTCGCGCTGGTCGGCGGGCAGGCCGCGCAGGTCCACCAGCGGCAGCGTGAATTCCGCTGACTCCGAAATCACCTGCACCGGCCTGCCGCTTCCCGCGTCGATGCCGATGTGGGTGCGCAGCGAGGGCTGGCGGCGGATGATCTCGCGCCACACGTTCTCGAAGCGCGCCGCGTCGAGCTGCCCGGTGAGCCGCTGCGCAGAGGGCGCGTTGTAGACCGAACGGCCGGGGTGCAGCTGCTCCATGAAGCGGATGCGCTCCTGCGCCATCGTCAGCGGCGCGGTGGTGCGCCCGATGCTGCGGCCGATGGGCGCCTGCAGCCCCACGCCCGCGCCCTGCAGCGCCTGGATGGACGCCGCCAGCTTCCCGGCCGTGGGGGACTCGAACAGGGTGCGCAGCGGCACCGTCACCTGGAACTCGCGGCTCAGCAGCGTGGTGAGCCGCGCGGCCAGCAGCGAATGGCCGCCCATGGTGAAGAAGTCGTCGTGCATGTCCAGCCCGGGCAGGCTCAGCACCTTCTCCATCAGCGCGAGCACCTTGCGCTCGTGCTCGTTGCACGGGCCGGCGCCGCGGCGCACCTCGTCTCGTGGCACTGCCTGCGGAGCCGGCAGCGAGACACGGTCGATCTTCCCGTTGGCCAGCTTGGGCAGCACATCCATCGTCACCACGTGCTGCGGCAGCATGAAGGCGGGCAGGTGCTTGCGCAGGTGCACCATCAGCGTCTCGAGGTCGAAGCCCGCGCCCTGCTTTAGCGCGAGGTAGGCCACCAGGCGCACGTCACCGGGGTTGTCCTCGCGGGCGATCACCACCGCGCGCGAGACGCCCTCGACCTCGCAGCAGCGCACCTCGATCTCGCCGGGCTCGATGCGGTAGCCGCGCACCTTCACCTGGAAGTCGAGCCGGCCGAGGTGGTCGAGCAGGCCGTCGTTGCGCCAGCGGCCGCGGTCGCCGGAGCGGTACACCTTCTTGGGCGTGCCGAAGATGCGCACCGTGACGAAGCGCTCGGCGGTCAGCTCGGGGCGGTCGAGGTAGCCCAGCGACACGCCTTCGCCCGCGATGCAGATCTCGCCCGGCACGCCGATGGGGCAGGGCTGCAGGTCGGCGTCGAGGATCCAGATCTCGGTGTTGTCCACCGGCCTGCCGATGGAGACGCCGCGCGAGGCGATCTCCTCGGGGCGCACATGCCAGGCGGTGGAATACACCGTGGTCTCGGTCGGCCCGTAGCCGTTCCACAGTCCTTCCATGCGTTCGCACAGCGCCAGCGCCATGCTCGGGCGCAGTGCCTCGCCGCCAGTCCAGCCACGAAAGCCCGGCGCACCGCCGGCCCACTGGGCATCCAGCAGCAGCTGCCACATGCCGGGCGTGGCCTGCAGCAGGGTGATCTGCTCCTCGTCGAGCGTGCGCGACAGCCGGGTGCCGTCCATCGCGACCTCTCGCTTGACCATTACCAGCTCGGCGCCTGCCGCCAGCGGCAGCAGCAGGTCGGGCACGGCCATGTCGAACGACAGGGTGGTGACCGCCGCGATGCGGTCGTGCGGCCCGACGCTGGATTCGCGCTGCATCCACTGCAGCAGGTGCGCCACGCCGCGGTGATGGGCGATGACGCCCTTGGGCAGCCCGGTCGAGCCCGAGGTGTAGATGATGTACGAGGCGTCTTCGGGGCCGGGGTCGTCCGCGCTCGGCGGCAGCGGCTCGCCGGAGAGCTGGCGCCAGTTGTCGCGGTCGATCTCGAAGATGCGCGCGCCCGCGTCGGCGCGCCAGTCGCGCGGCGCGACCGCGATGTCCGACGAGGTCAGCATCAGGCTGAGGCTGGCGTCGGTGGCGTAGTGGTCGAGCCGGGCCTGCGGGAAGGCGGTGTCCAGCGGCACGTAGGAGGCGCCCGCCTTGAGCACGCCCAGCATCGCGACCACCATTTCCAGGCTGCGCTCCAGGCACAGGCCCACGCGCTGGCCGCGGCCCACGCCGCGTGCGCGCAGGGCGCGTGCGAGGCGGTTGGACAGCGCGTCGAGCTCGCCGTAGCTGCAGCTCCTGGCGCCGTCGCGCACCGCGGGGCTGTCGGGCTGCATCGGCACGCGCGCCAGGAAGCCCGCATGCGCCAGCGGCGCGCCGACCAGCGGAACGCGCGCCGGCTGCAGCGCGATGAGCTCGCGCGCGGCTTCGGCCGACAGCACCTCCAGCCGGCCGACGGTCTCGTCGGGCCTGTGCGAGGCCGACTGCAGCACGCACTCGAACATGTCGAGCCAGCGCTGCACGCTCACCTCGTCGAAGAGGTCGGTGTTGTACTGGGCCTCGACCATCAGGCCGCCCTCGTGCGGGCGCAGGTTGGCGAAGAGCTCGAAGTTCTCGTAGCGGCGGGCGATGGTGTCCTGCACCACGTCCAGCGTGGTGAAGGCCTGGGCGCTGCTGGCCACGTCGGGGTCGACGTTGAAGGCCACGCTCACCAGCGGCAGCCGGCTCGGATCGCGCTCCAGCGAGAGCTGGCCCAGCAGCGCGCCATAGGTGAGCGCCTGGTGGTCGAAGGCGTCGAGCACGGCGGTGCTGCACTCGTCCATCAGCGCGTCGAAGCGCATGCCGGCGTGCGCGGCGATGCGCAGCGGCAGCAGGTTCACGCAATGGCCGACCAGGCCCGGCATGTCGTGCGCGAGCTGGCCCGAGGCCGGGATGCCGACCACGATGTCGTCCTGCCCCGTGAGGCGGTGCAGCGTCGCCACGAAGCCGCTGAGCAGGCCGGTGAAGAGGCTGATGCCGGCCTTGGTGCTGGCCGAGCGCACGGCGGCGACCAGCCGCCTGTCGAGCAGCCGCTCGGCGCGGCGCGAGTTGAAGGTGCGCGCGGCCGGACGCGGGCGGTCCATCGGGAGGTCGAGCACCGGCAGCGGGCTGCCGGGGAAGCGGCCGAGCCAGTAGTCGATGTGCGCCTGCATGTCGGGGTGCGCGGCGGCGGCGGCTTCCTCGGCGGCGAAGTCGGAGAAGAGCGGCGCGGCCTTCAGCTTCAGCCCGGTGCCGGTTTCCTCGGCGTAGAGATGGCCCAGCTGCTCGGTGATGACGGCCCACGACCAGCCGTCGCACACCACGTGGTGCGCCGACATCACCAGTTCGTGATCGGTCTCGCCGAGCCGGTAGAGCGCGGCGCGGAAGAGCGGACCGTGCTCCAGCGAGAAGGGCGTGCACACGGCCTCGTCGTGCGCGTCGCGCAGGGCCAGCGTGCGGGCCTCGGGCGCGAGGCCGGCCAGGTCGTGCTCGGCCATCGGACTGCCGCCCGCGTGGCTCACCAGCATGCAGGTGCCGTCGGGCGAGATGGTGGAGCGCAGGGCCTGGTGGCGTTCCAGGAGCCGGGCCATGGAGCGCGAGAGCGCCGGGCGGTCGAGCTCGCCGCGCAGGCGCAGCACCACCGATTCGTTGTAGGCCATCGAGGCCTCGGAACCCAGCGTTGCGCCGAGCCAGACTTCGCGCTGCGATTCCGTGGTCGGAATGATGCACTCGACGGCACCACCGCTCGCGGCGGGCTTGAGGACGGCGTTCATGCTGCGACCTTTCCGTTGACGTGTTGCTGGCTGGCGGCGGCCGCGTCGGGCACGTACCAGAACGGCTGGCCGTCGATGTCGCGGGCCAGCACGGAGCCTTCCTCGGCCGGCTTGTGCCGGTCGAAGGCGGCGACGGGGACGGCGCGGCGCGGCAGGAAGCCGGATTCCTGCATCTCGGCGACCGATTCCTTGAAGGCGCGCTGGATGAAGGCGATGTCCTCGGCGCTGTGCGCGCTGGTGAGGAAGCACGGGAAGTTGTCCAGGATGTGGACCCCGCGGCTGCGCATCATGGCGAACAGCAGGTCCTGCAGCGGATGATCTTCGAGCCAGCTCACGCGCCACAGCGACGCGAAGTGCCGAATCTCCACCGGCGCGCCCACCTCCTTGCACCAGCCCGTGAGCTCCGCGGCCATGGCGGCGGTGCTCGTGTTGAGCCCCGACTGCAGCGCGGGTCCAGCTTCCTTCAAATGCAGGAGCGATGCCCTGGCAGCTGCGAGCGCGAGCGGATGACGCACGAAGGTGCCCGCGAAGTAGGTCACGCCCACGCCGGGAATGGAGTCATCGCCATACTGCCAGGCGCCGCCGTCGAGCGCGTCCATGAACTCGCGCTTGCCGGCGATCACGCCGACCGGAAAGCCTCCGCCGATCACCTTGCCGTAGGTGGCCAGGTCGGCGCGCACGCCGAAGAACTCCTGCGCGCCGCCCAGCGCGGTGCGGAAACCCGTGATGACCTCGTCGAAGATCAGGCAGCAGCCGTTCTTCGCGGTGATCTCGCGCAACTCGTGCAGGAACTCGCGCGGCTGGAAGTCGGGCCGGCGGCTCTGCACCGGCTCGGCCAGCACGGCGGCGAGATCGCCCGCGTTCTCGCGGATGAACTCCAGCGCCTCGGGCGTGCCGTAGTCGAGCACGCGGATGTCGCCGAACATGCCGCTCATCACGCCCGGAGCAGCCGAGAGCCCCTTGCCGCCCTTGCCGGCGCGCACCAGCACCTCGTCGAAGGTGCCGTGGTAGGAGCCGGTGAACACCACCACCGTGCTGCGGCCGGTGACGGTGCGCGCGATGCGCAGCGCCGCCATCACCGCTTCGGAGCCGGTGTTGCACAGGCCCGCGCGGTCGTTGCCGGTGAGCTCGCATACCAGCGCCGTCACCTCGGCGGCCAGCGGATGCTGCGGCCCGATCTCGTAGCCCGCGTCGAGCTGGCGGCGCACCGCGTCGAGCACGAAGTCGGGCTGCCAGCCGAACATGTTCATGCCGAAGCCGTTGAGCGCGTCGACGTATTCGTTGCCGTCGAGGTCCCACATCTTCGAGCCCTTGGAGCGCTCGATGACGATCTGGTAGGTGATCTCCTTCGTGATCGGCCGGAAGCCGTTGACCACGCGCGGATCGGCCATGTGCGAGCGGTTGGCCTCGGTGAACTCCTTGCTCTTGCGCGTGCGCTCCACGTAGCGGCGGATGAAGGCCGCCAGCCGCGCCTTCTGCCGGCCGCTGGGCTCGGCGGTGCGCTGGGTGTGGATGCGGGCGATGGCGCCGAAGGCCTTGCTCACGTCGTAGCGCACGGGTTGGGCGGGTTCTTCGGTGGTTGCGACGGGGGCGGCCGGCGTTGCCGGTGCCGCAGCCACGGGTGCTGCCTGTGCCGGCATCACCGGCTGCAGCGTCACCAGCGGCGCGGCGGGAACCGCGCCCGACAGCAGCGCAAGCTGCTGCCGCATCAATTCCATCTGTTGCGAAATCAGCTGGGGCAGCTGGGCCTCGCCCATGACGACACTGCCTTGCATCGGCATGTAGACCGGCATCGGCACGGGCTGCGGCTGCGGCATTGCCCGCGATACGGAGACCGCGCTTTCGACTGGCGCGGCCACCGGGGCAACCGCTGCAGCAACCGGCGCGGGCGCCGCTTCGGGCGGCAGGCTCTCGCGCAGGAAGGCGGAAAGCGCGTCGAAGCTGCGGTAGTTCTCCATCAGCTGGCGGAAGCTGACGGCGACCTTGAAGTGCTTCTTGATCTGCGTGGCCGCCTGCGTCAGCGTGAGCGAGTCCAGGCCGAGCTCGCCGAAGGGCGCCTGACCCTCGGTCTGCGCCATGTCGAGGCCGGAGATGTCCTCGAACAGGGCGCGCAGGCGCGTGTCGATGGGCGACGCGTTTGGTGGAGGAAGAGGCGAGGGCGTAGCAGCGGTCACGATCGGCTCCAGGGCAATGGGTGGGACGACGACGGCGGCGGCGACGGGCGCCGCCGCGACAGATGGGGTCACGGAAGAAGAGGCGGCTGGGGCGATGTCGACCCAGCAGCGCTTGCGCTCGAAAGGCGTGGTGGGCAGGCGCACGCGCTGCGCGCCGGCACGGGCGGTCAGGCGCGAGAGTTCGACCTCGGCGCCGCAGGTCCACAGGCGCGCGAGCGCGAGGCGCAGGGTGCGGGCCTCGCCGGCATCGCCGCCGGGCTCCATGTGCAGCAACGGCACGACGCTGCCCGCGCCGGCGCCGTGCTGGCGAACCAGCGTGGCGAGCGTGTTGCGCGGGCCGGCCTCCACGAAAAGCGGGCTCTGCACCTGCGCCATCGCGCTGCGCACCGCCGGCGAGAAGCGCACGGTGCCGCGCAGGTGGCGGGCCCAGTAGACCGGGCTGGCGGCATCGGCGTCCCCGAGCGGCTGGCCTGTAAGGGTCGAGAAGATCGGAATCTGCGGCGCGCGCAGCGCCACCTTGGCCACCAGCGCCTCGAAGGGCGCGACGGCCGGGTCCATCATGGCCGAGTGGAAGGCGTGCGAGGTCTGCAGCGCGCGGCAGGCAACGCCGTCGGCTTCCAGCGCGGCCTGCAGCGCGGCAATGTCCTCGAAGGGGCCGGCGGCGACGCAGGCGGTGGGGCCGTTCTCGGCGGCGAGCGAGAGATTCGGGCCGAGGCGGCCGGCGAGATCGGCCGCGCCCATGCGCACCGACAGCATCGCGCCCGCGGGCTGCGCCTGCATGAGCGCGCCGCGGCGGGCGACCAGCCGCGCGGCGTCCTCGAGCCGCATCACGCCGGCGATCACGGCCGCGACGAACTCGCCGACGCTGTGGCCGATCAGTGCATGCGGCCGTGCGCCCAGTGCCAGGAGCCGGCGGGCCAGCGCGTATTCGAGCGTGAAGATCGCCGGCTGCGTGGCGGCGGTAGGTGCCAGCGCCTGCGGGTCGTCGCAGAACATGCGCTCACGCAGGTCGAAATCGGTCGCGCCGGCGAAGGCGGCCATGCAGTCGTCGAAGGCCGCGGCGAACACCGGGTCGTTCGCATGGAGGTTGCGGCCCATGCCGGCGTACTGCGCGCCCTGTCCGGGAAACATCAGCACGAGCTGCTGCGCGCGCTGGGCGGCGCGGCCGCTGGTGCCGCCTGGCGCGGCGGCATCGCGCAGCGCCGTCACCGCTTCGGCAGTGCTGCCGGCCACGACCGCGCGGCGGAAGGCGTGGGCCTTGCGGCCTACCGCAAGGGTGTGGGCCACGTCGGCGAGCGACAGCTCGGGCCGGGCTTCGAGATGCGCGGCGAGCTGGCCGGCGGCCACGCCGAGCGCGGCCTCGGAGCGTGCCGAGAGCAGCAGCACCTGGTCGCCCACGGCCGGTGGGGAGGCCGGGCGCGGCGGCGCTTCCTCGACGATGACGTGAGCGTTGGTACCGCCCACGCCGAAGGAGCTGACACCCGCGCGGCGCGGCTGTTGCGTGCGCGGCCATTCCTGCAGGCTCGCGGTGACGTGGAAGGGCGTGCGCGCGAAGTCGATCGCCGGGTTCGGCGCGCTGAAATGCACCGTCGGCGGAATCTGCTCGTGGTGCAGCGCCAGCGCCGTCTTGATGAGGCCCGCCGCGCCCGCCGCCGTGACCATGTGGCCCACGTTGCTCTTGAGCGAACCGAGCGTGCAGAAACCCAGTGCGTCGGTGTGCTCTGCGTAGGCGCAGGCCAGCGCCTCCACTTCCACCGGGTCGCCCATCGGCGTAGCGGTGCCGTGCGCTTCCACGTAGGAGATGCTGCGCGCGTCCACGTCGGCGGCCGCCAGCGCTGCGCGGATGACGGCCGCCTGCCCGTCGACGCTGGGCGCGGTGAAGCTGGCCTTGGCGCCGCCGTCGTTGTTCACGCAGGCGC
Source organism: Variovorax sp. 350MFTsu5.1 (assembly GCF_048302515.1). Classification (NCBI taxonomy): domain Bacteria; kingdom Pseudomonadati; phylum Pseudomonadota; class Betaproteobacteria; order Burkholderiales; family Comamonadaceae; genus Variovorax; species Variovorax sp. 350MFTsu5.1. The sequence continues at coordinate 3,392,647 of NZ_CP157620.1, forward strand.
TGCGCAGCACGGCATAGATGGTGTCGCCGTCGGCCTGCGCATCGGCCAGCCGCTTGAGCAGCACCACGGCCGCGCCGTCGCTGAAGACGGTGCCCCGGGCCTGCGCGTCGAAGCTGCGCGTGTGGCCGTCGGGTGAGAGCATCGAGCCCTCGTTGTAGAGATAGCCGCTGCGCGGCGGGCAGGTGACCGATGCGCCGCCGGCCAGCGCCATGTAGCACTGGCCCGTGCGCAGCGCGTGGAAGGCATGGGCCACCGCCACCAGCGAGGTCGAGCAGGCGGTGTGCACGCTGACGGCCGGACCCGTGAGGTTGAGCCGGTTCGCCACCCGCGTGGTGATGTAGTCCTTCTCGTTGGCCAGCATCACCTGGAACTCGCCCACCGGCTCCACCAGGTCGGGCCGGGTGCTCACGTGGCGCTGGAAGTAGGTGGCGTTGTACATGCCGGCGTACACGCCCACCGGGCCCGGCGCCGCGTCGGGCACGTAGCCGGCGCGCTCCAGCGCCTCCCAGCAGATCTCGAGGAACACGCGCTGCTGCGGGTCCATGAGCTGCGCTTCCTTCGGGCCGATGCCGAAGAAGGCGGCGTCGAAGTCCTCGATGCCGTCGATCACGCCGCGGGCGCGCACGTAGGCCGGGTCGCTGCGCAGCGCTTCGGAGATGCCGGCGTCGAGCGAGGCGTCGTCGAAGAAGCTGATCGTGTCGCGGCCGGCGACGAGGTTGTCCCAGAACTGCTCCACGTCGGCCGCGCCGGGGAAGCGCCCGGCGGTGGCGATCAGCGCCACGGCGTCTTCAGGATGGGTGGCCGCTGCGTCCGGTCGATCCTTGAAACCGGGCGCAGCGGCCTTGGCGGGCTGTTCGTCCGCCGGCTGCATCCGCGCACCCATCGCTTTTGGCGTGGGGTTGCGGAAGAAAAGATTGGCCGACAGCGGCACCGTCGAGTCCTGCCGCAGGTCGGCCAGCACCTGCAGCACGAGCAGCGAATCGCCGCCGAGGTCGAAGAAGTTGTCGTTGCGTCCGACCTTCGCGATGCGCAGTGCGCGCGCGAAGGCATCGCACACGCGCTGCTCGACGGCGTCGCGCGCTTCCTCGAAAGGCTGGGCAAGCTCGGGGCGTTCGCCGGCCGGATCGGGCAGTGCCTTGCGGTCGAGCTTGCCGTTGGGGGTGACGGGCAACTGGGCGAGCCACACCTGCGCCGAGGGCACCATCGCCGCCGGCAGGCGCTCGGTGAGGTGGGCGCGCAGGGCGTCCCACGAAAGCCGCTCTTCCGCAGAGGGCGAAACCAGGTAGGCGACAAGGCGCAGCTGCCCGTTTTCGTCGGGCCGGGCGATCACGGCGCACGACTGGATGGCCGGGTGCGCGAGGATCGCTGCCTCGACTTCGCCGGCCTCGATGCGGTGGCCGTGGATCTTCACCTGGCCGTCGCGGCGGCCGATGAATTCGATGGTGCCGTCGGGCAGCCAGCGCGCGAGGTCGCCGGTGCGGTAGAGCCGCTCGCCAGGGGCGCCGAAGGGATCGGGCACGAAGCGATCGGCGCTGAGCGCGGGCTGCCGAAGGTAGCCGCGCGCCAGCCCGTGGCCGCCGATGCAGAGCTCGCCCACGAAGCCGGTCGGCAGCAGCGCCATCGATGGGCTCAGCACGCGCAGCACGGTGTTCTTGATCGGACGGCCGAGCGGAATGGAGCGCAGGTCATCGGGCAGGGGCGCGGCGATGCGGTGCGTGGCTGCGAAGGTGGTGCACTCGGTGGGGCCGTAGCCGTTGCTCAGCGTGAGCTGCGGCAGTGCGGCGAGCGCGCGCCGCACGTGCGGCACCGAGAGCGCCTCGCCGCCGGTGAACAGGTGGCGCAGGCCGGCGAGGTGCGCCGGGTCGTCGTCGATCACCGCATTGAAGAGCGCGGCCGTCAGCCATGCGGTGTGCACGCCGTGGCGCTCGATGGTGCGGGCCAGGCCCGCGCCGGTGGGCACGCGCTCGTCATGGATGACGCAGCAGCCTCCGTTGAGCAGCGGTCCCCATATCTCGAGCGTGGCCGCGTCGAAGCCCAGCGGTGCCGCGTGCAGCATCGCGAGGCCCGGGGCGAGGTCGACGTAGTCCACGCCCACCACCAGCCGAAGGATCGAGCGATGGCAGATCTCGATGCCCTTGGGCGTGCCCGTGGAGCCCGAGGTGTACATGACATAGGCCACCGATTCGGCATCGATGGCCGGCGGATTCCATGAACTCCGGTTTTGCTTATCTTGCTGCTCGTCGACCAGAAAAACGCCGTGATGAGGGGGGACGAGGTGGCGGTGCTCCCGCGTGGCGAGCACGCGGTGCGCACCGGCCTCGGCAAGCATGTAGGCGATACGCTCGGCCGGGTAGTCCGTGGGCACGGGCACGTAGGCGCCGCCGGCCTTGAGGATGGCGAGCTGGGCGACGATGGCCGGCATCGAGCGGTCGAGCAGCATGCCCACGCTGTCGCCTGCCTGGACGCCGAGGCTTTGCAGATACCGGGCGAGGTCGCTGGAGCTGCGGTCGAGTTCGCCGTAGCTCATGCGTGCGTCGCCCTGGGCGATGGCGATGGCGTCGGGGGATGCCGCTGCCTGGCGGGCGAACATCGTGGGCACGGTCAGGGCCGGGTCCACGGGGGTCAGGGCGGTGTTCCAGCCTTCGAGCTGATCGGATCGGTCGGCTTGAGGCTGGGTGCGGATGTCGCTCAGGGCTGCGTCCGGGCGCTCGATCAGGTCATGGGCTGTGTCGGCGAGGGCTGCGAGCAGCTGGTCGATCGCCGCCGGGTCCATCAGGCTCGCAGCCGCATCCATGTGAAGTGAGACGGTGGCTGCGTCGAGGCGCAGGCGCACGGGGGCGTCGGCGTCTTCCGTTGGGAACGAGCGGCGGATGCCGTCCAGTTCGGCGAGCCAGGCGCTTGCAGCCCTGGCTGCGTCGACCTCGACGGCGACGGGCCCATGCACGGCCCGCGGGCTTCCGAGCCAGCGCGACTGCAGCAGCAGCCATGCGGCCACGAAGGGCGTGTCGGGCAGCTGGCCGCTGGCGGCGAGCCAGCGTGTCCAGTCGCGCGCGAGGATTGGGGAGAGCGTCGCCGATCCAGCGTGGCGGCCGGTGAGGCCGTTCGAATTGGATCGCGGCACGAACAGGTCTTCCAGAGAGAGCTCCGGAGCACCTTGCATCGCCTGCGAAACAGTTTGAATTTCCACGTAAATATCCCAAAAGAAATACGGCGAAAGCAATCAGGCGAATGGAAAATCCATTCGCCTAATTGAAAGAGCAGGAGATGGTCCGCGCTTTTTTCGTGTCTTCATCCTAGGGTGTTTGCAACTGCCGATGTGGGGACTTAAGGCTTAAGTTACAACTGGATAAAGTTATTTCTAAAACGTACTACCCGATTCGTCCCGGACGGGGTAACTGATGCGCCGTTCGCGGTGAAAAGGGGGTCGAACGACGCTCTCCGGGCATCGGGGAAGCCCGGTAGAAGCAAGGTACTCAAGGGGAGATTCAGGGGGAATCAGGGGCCGAAGCGCTGCGGTGGGCGCATGAGCGGTGGTCCGGACGATGCCTCGCGGCGGGCCGGCGAACCATGCGGAAACCGCACCGGAAAAGTCGTCGAAAAATGAAACATCCTCCCGGTGCAGACTGTTTTTAATTGGCAGAGGCTGTAACCGTATAAAAGATATTCAAACAAAACCTGAAAATTGAAAAAGGCATTGGAAATTGGGCGAGGCCGGAGGGTTCAGCTTGCAGGGATTGCAATGAATTTCGCGACATCCCATTACCCGGTGTAGTTCCACGGCACCGGAACCGCTTTCCCAAATTGGCTTTTCAGGCAATTCGCCACCGTTGCCAGGACCCGCTGTCGAATGAGCGGCCCGCAGCGAAAAAGCCCCGAAGCCACCGGAGCGGCTCGCGACTGCTGTTAGCCTTCGCGCATTCTTCGAGCGCGGTTCCGGGGCACCCGGCAGCGCGCAATCCAGGTTGTGCAGGAAGGAATCCGGTGGTGGTTGTGACAGGAAGGAACTGGCGCGCGGGCGCTGTGCTCGCGGCGGCATTGGTGGTGGCGGCATGCTCCACGTCTCCCAAGGCGCCAGTGGCGGGGCCGGGCGAATACGTCGTCCAGCCGGGCGACACGCTCTATCGCATCGCATCGAGGGCAGGGCGCTCGCCCGGCGACATCGCGCGCTGGAACAATCTCCAGGACCCCGACAAGCTCGAAGCGGGCCAGGTGCTGCGCGTGGTTCCTCCGGGCGGCGCCGGCTCGTCGGAGCCGCCGCCGAGCCGCGAACGGCCCGAGCGCCCCGAGAGGCCTGAACGCGCGGAGCGCCCCCGGCCGCCGCGAGCCTCGGCACCGGAACCGGTCGCGCCGCCCGCATCCCGCCGCAGCGACTGGACCTGGCCCTCGCAGGGCCCGGTGATCGCGGGCTTCAACGGCACCAGCAGCAAGGGCGTGGACATCGGCGGCAGCCTCGGCGACCCGGTGGCGTCCATCGGAGCGGGCAAGGTGGCGGTGACCGAAACGCTGCGCGGCTACGGCAGCGTGGTGATGGTCGACCACGGCGGTTCATATATGTCGGTCTACACCAACCTGCGCGCCGTGCAGGTCAAGCAGGGCCAGCAGGTGAAGCAGGGCCAGAAGCTCGCCGAGATCGGCAGCTCCGACGGCACGCGCGCGCGCCTGCACTTCGAGATCCGCTACCGCGGCAACGCTGTCGATCCGCGCCAGTACCTGCCGGCGAAGTGAGCTGAAGTGGGTCGTCCGGCCGGAGGCGGTGGGCGATCTCTGGCGAACGGCATCCCCCGAATTGGCGATATCGCGATGCCTGCGAAGTGATCAGACTCCCGCTGATTCTTGAAAAGGGGCGGCGATGGAACTCGTGCACTGGATGTTCGTCATTCTCGGCATCGCGCTGGCTCTGACCATGCAGTGGCTGCTCCTTGCCCCCTTCAGCCTCGAGTGGCGGCCGCTGCGCGAGCAGATCGCCGAGCAGGTCACCCAGTCGGCCGCGCTGCTGCAGGAGTGCTCGGCCGGGGCCGACTCCCAGGCCTGATCTGATCCGTCCGCTCCGCACGGTGTCGTCACCGCGGACGATCGTGCGCGCCCTCTAAGATGCTCGCTGTTCGGGACTGACCCGGACGATGCAGACGCGACAGGCAAAGGGAGGGCCACGACGCATGATTTCTTTGCTACACACCGCGGACTGGCAGATCGGCCGCGTGTTTTCCCAGTTCGAGCCCGACGACGCCTCGGCGCTCTTCGAGGCGCGCTTCAAGGCCGTCGAGCGGCTCGCCGCCATCGCCAGCGAACGCAAGGTCGACGCCGTGCTGGTCGCGGGCGATGTGTTCGACCTGCAGACCGTCTCGGACAAGACCATCCGCCGCATGTTCAACGCCATGCAAGGCTTTGCCGGACCGTGGCTGCTGATTCCGGGCAACCACGATTCGGCGCTGAGCGAATCCGTCTGGAGCCGCGCGCAACGGCTGGGCGCCATCGCGCCGAACGTCGTCTGCTGCCTGGAGCCCAGGCCGCACACCGTGGCCGGCAAGTTCACGCTGCTGCCCGCGCCGCTCACGCAGCGCCACACCTATGGCGATCTCACCGAATGGTTCGCCGCCGCCGAGCCGGAGGATGAAAGCCTCCCCCGCATCGGCCTCGCGCACGGCAGCGTGCAGGGCATCCTCTCGGAAGACATCGACTCGACCAACCCCATCGCCGCCGGCCGCGCCGCGCAGGCCGGACTCGACTACCTCGCGCTCGGCGACTGGCATGGCACGCGGCAGATCGACGAGCGCACCTGGTACGCCGGCACGCCCGAAACCGACCGATTCAGGGCCAACGACTCCGGCCAGGCGCTGCTGGTCGGCATCGCCGGTGCCGGCGCGCCGCCCGTGGTCGAAACCATCCGCACCGGCCAGTTCGACTGGCAGCAATGGGAACCCCGGCTCGCCGTGCCCTCCGACATCGACGAGCTGGTGCGCAAGCTCGAGCAGATCGGCAGCGGCGACGTGCTGCAACTGCGCGCCCAGGGCAGCTGCGATCTTGCCGGGCACAACCGGCTGAACGCAGCCCTCGATGCCGCGCGCGCCCGCGCCCGCGCGCTGGTGTGGGAAGGTGAAGCGCTGCGGCTGGAGCCGACCGAAGACGACATACAGGCACTGCGCGCCGACGGCTTCGTCGGCGAGGCGCTGCAGGCGCTGCGCGAGCAGCAGGGCGGCACCGATGCCGAACTGGCGCGCGACGCGCTGCTCACGCTCGCGCGCATCCTCGGTATGCAGCCGGGAGCGGCCGCATGAAGCTGCAGCGCCTTCGCATCGAGAACTTCAAGCTCTTCCGCGCGCCGCTCGAAATCGACGGGCTGACGGACGGGCTCAATCTTTTCGCCGCGCCCAACGAATCGGGCAAATCGACCGTCGCCGAGGCCATTCGCGCCGCTTTCTTCGAGCGGCACCGCTCCAGCGCTGTCGAGCATCTGCGGCCCTGGGGCGAAAGCTCGGCGACGCCCATGGTCGAAGTCGATTTCGAGCTCGACAGCAAGCGCTACCGGCTCACCAAGGCCTTCCTGGGCAAGAAGCGCTGCGAACTGGTGATCGACGGCAGAGCCATGGACGGCGCCGTCGCCGAAGACCACCTCGCGGCCCTGCTGGGCTTCCGCTTTCCGGGCAAGGGCGCCAGCACGCCCGAGCACATGGGCATTCCGGGGCTGCTGTGGATCAAGCAGGGCACCTCGCACGACATCGCCAGCGCGGTGGGCTTTGCCAGCGACCATCTGCGCAACGCGCTCGGCGAATCGCTGGGCGAACTGGCCTCCAGCAACGGCGATGCGGTGCTGAAGGCGGTGGAGGCCGAGCGCAACGAACTGCTGACGCCCGCCGCCGGAACACCGCGTGGCGCTTACGCCGACGCGCTCAAGCTGCGCGCGGAACTCGAAGCCGAACTCGAGCGGCTGCATGCCGACATCGAGTCGTACCAGTCGGGCGTCGACCGCCTCTTCAATCTGCGGCGCGACCACCAGCGCGACGAAGTCGCGCGGCCGTGGGCGACATTGCGGGAGCAACTCGTCGTCGCGCAGCAGCGGCTCGACGAAGCCCGAGGGCTGGACGAGAAGAAGACCGCCCAGGAGGCCGCACTCAGGCAGATCGCCGCGCAGGTGAACTCATGGCGCACCCAGCTGCAGGCGATGGAGCGCGAGGAAGGCTCTCTCGTTCAGCGGGAGACGAATCTGCAGAAGACGCAGGAAGTCCTGGCCAAGGCGCTCGGCGAACTGCAGGCATGGGAGCCTCGCCACGCGTCCGCCACGAAGGCCGATGCCGAAGCTCGCGAGAACCTGCGCCTGGCTCGGCAAGCTGCCTCACGCATCGCACAGGAGAAAACCATCGAAAGCCTGGCCGAGCAGCTCGCCGCGCTCTCGCAAAGCCACGAGAAGGCAAAGGCCGAACAGGAGAAAGTCACCCGCCTGCAGGCCGAGGCGCAGGCGCTCGCGGTGCCCGAAGGCGAGCTCAAGCGGCTGCGGCAGTGCGCGGACGCGCTTCGCACGGCGCAGGCCAGGCTCGACGCGGTGGCGACGGCCCTGGAGTTCGAACTGCAGCCCGGCGCCAAGGTCCGCGTCGCAGGAACTGAGCTGACGGGCTCGCAGCGCCAGACCGTCATCGCCCGCACCGACATCGAGATCGAAGGCGTGGGCCGCATCAGCGTGCTGCCGGGCGGCGCGGACCTCGAAAGCATCGCCATTGAGCGCGACCGTGCGCGGGACCAGCTTGCGGCGCTGCTGCAGGGCCTGCGCGCCGAAAGCTTGGCGGCGGTCGAAGAGCGTGCGCGGCAGCAGGTGCTGCGCAAGGGTGAAGCCGGCGCAGCAGAAGCAGTGCTGGCAGCACTGGCCCCCAAGGGATTGGGCACGCTCGCCGCCGACGTGGCGACGCGTGAAGCACGTCTCGCCGAGGCCCGGCTGGTGCTGCAGGCGATGCCGCCCGCGCCAGCTGCAGGCATCGCAGTGCCTTCGGCCGAATCGGAAGAAGCCGCTGCGCGCGCCGCATTGGAGGCAGCCTCCGCCGCGCTCAACGACGCGAAGGTCGCGGCTGGCAATGCCCGCGAACAGGTGAAGGCCGCCGAAGACGAACTCGCCGCAGTCAAGGCCACCCTCAACGACCCCGCACGCGCCGGCAGAAAGACCGAAGCCGGCGGCGCACTGACCGACGCGCTGGCGCAGCAGTCAGCCATGCAGGACAAGCTCTCAGAACTGGCCCAGCGCCTGCAGACCGTCAACCTGCCCGTGCTCGCGCAGGACGTGGAGCGGCTGGAGCGCAGCGCAAGGCAGGCCGAGGCCGCGCACAGCCAGCGCGCCACCGAGATCACCCGGCTCGAAGTCGAACTGGAAACCAAGGGCGCCCTCGGCCAGGAAGAAGCCGCCTCGGAAAAGCAGCGAGAACTCGAACACGCCACGCGCCGCTGCGCCGAACTCGAACGCCGGGCGAGGGCGCTCGACCATCTGCTCAAGCTGCTGCGCGAGAAGCGCTCCGCACTGGCGCGGCGCCTGCGCGCGCCGCTGCAGAAGCACCTCGACCACTACCTGCAGATTCTTTTCCCCGGCGCACAGATCGAGGTCGGCGACGATCTCTCGCCCGGCCGCATCACGCGCCAGAGCCTGCGCGGCGCCCAGAGCGGCGAGTTCGAGGAACTCAGCGTGGGCGCACGCGAGCAGATGGGCGTGGTCGCCCGGCTGGCCTACGCGGACCTGCTGAAGGAAGCGAACAAGCCGACGCTGCTCATCCTCGACGACGCGCTGGTCAACACCGACGAGGAGCGCCTGCGGCAGATGAAGCGCGTGCTGTACGACGCGGCGCAGCGGCACCAGATCCTGATCTTCAGCTGCCACCCCGAGGCATGGCGTGACCTGGGCGTTGTGGCGCGAAGCATTCCCTGAGGCTGCTTTCCAGTTTTGGCGGCTCGACGTGCGGGCGCAAGCCCGGCCGGTTTCACCCAAGTGGTTTCCCGGTAGGCCAACTCGTCGAGCCGCCGCCTCGTTTGAACTCGGTGTGGCGGTTCGGGTAAGGGCGGCAAGCCGTTTCTGAAGCGAGGTGGGCGCTGTTTATCGTGTGGCTATACTGCGTCGGTCGCGTCAAACAAAGGCGCGATCGGGCTTGGACTCCCGTGAAATCGCTGCGACTTTAAAAACCGCAATCACTTGGAGGCCAACCATGGCTGCTTCTGCACGCGCGTCCACGCGCGTCTCTTCCTCTACCTCTTCCCAATCCTCCGTCTCACAGAACGCCGAGCAACTCGCGCTGCAGCTGTGCGACGACATCGGCAACCTCCAGTCGATGCAGCGCGCCTACTCGTGCCTCGAAAAGCTCATCGTCCAGCAGGAGGTGGGCGATGCGCAGGAGCTCTATCCCAGCCGGGCCGAGCTCGCGGCCCTGGTCGGCGTGGTCAACGAGGAACTGCAGCGGCGCATCGACGCGGCCGATGCCACGGCGCAATCGCTGCGCTATGGCCTGGGAAAGAGCGGCACACCCTGAACGTGCCGGCCGACGTGTTCGCCGGCTACTTGCCCGCCGGCACGAAGAAAAGATATTCGCCGCGCCCCAGCTCGGGCGTGATCGTGTAGCCCGCGCACAGGTCTTCCGTGCACTGGATGACGATCACGCGCGGCCAGATCGTCGCGGCCGTGGGGTAGCCCGGCAGGTACTGCGGCACGTGCCACACGCCGAGGGCGCCGACCGGCAGCGCGTTCTCGGTGCCGCGCGCGTTCTGCAGGCCGCTGCCCATGTTCATCCGCTCGACGCGCAGCGGCTGCTGCACGGCCGCTGCCGCCGCCGTGGTGGCAGCGCAGCAGGCTGCCAGCCAGAGCAGGAATACGGTCCTGGTCATTTGGCGCTCCGTGCGGTCATTGCGCGGCGGGGGCCGAGCGCGGTGCGGTTGCGATGTCGTCGGAGCGCTGGTCCAGCATGCGCGACGCGGCCCGGATGGAGGCGACTTCGCCCGGGTCGATCGGCGTCACCGTGGCGCTGACGACGGGCATCGTGACCACGCCCGTGTCTTCGGAGGCTGCCGCGGCCTGCTGCTGCGGGGCAGGCGAGGCTTGCGCGATGTGCTCGGTGTGCGCGGGAGGCGGCGGCAGCGGAGCCGGGGCGGCCGGCGAAGTGGCAGCCACGGGCTGCGGAGCCACCGGGGCAGGGGCCGCTGCAGCCACCGCGCGAGGCGGCGAGGCGGCAGCGCCGCTGGCCGATGCCTGCGGTCCGTAGGCCGTCACGCGCTCTTCCGCCGTCATCGACTGCGGGCACTTGGTGCCGGTCATCTCCAGCGCGGCCATCGCGGCCGGGTCCATGCAGTCCATGGCCAGCGACGCTGCCTTCATGCCCTTGTTCCAGAGCTCGCGGCTCATCTTCAGGCGCTTGCAGTGCTCGTCCGTCCAGGTGGTGCCGAAGCTCAGGCCCACGCCAGGGCCGTTCGCGCTGGCGCTGCTGCTGCCCATGCAGGTGTCATTGCTCGTCGTCAGGTTGGGTCCGTTGACCGACGGCACGTTCTTGATCGTGTAGCTGCCGCGGTAGTCGACGGTGTTCGTCGTCGCGCCGGTGTTGTTGACGTTCTGGTTGCTGGTCATCGTCGACTGGGTGGTCACGCTCGCCGGGCTCGAAAACGTCACCGACTGGCTGTTGCCCTGGGCCGAGGTCGTGGCCGAACTCGACGATCCGTTGTTCGCACCCGTGTTGGTGTTGGTCTGTTGGGCGATAGCCACCACGGAGAAGGTCAGCAGTGAAAGAAAAAGCAGCTTCTTCATTTTTTCGACTCCTTTGAGGACCGGGGAGAGGGCGTTTCCTGCCGCTCTCCCCATTTCCAGGTTCAGCAACCGGTTTGCGCAAGGCAAGGTTCAGGGAGCCGATGCGGTCGAGCTCGCGCCCGCCGTGCCGCCGGTGCCGCCACCGTTGGTGAAGCCGCCGGCGTTGCCCCATGCGAAGTTGGTGACGCCGAAGGAGCCGCCGGTGGAGCCTGCCGTGGCCGAGGTGCTCGTGCCGTTGATGGGCCCGTTGATCGCGCCGGACGATGCGTTGTAGCCGGAGGTCGTGGTCGAGGTACGGGTCACCAGGGCGATGCCGCCGCCGGGGCCGGCAGCCGTTGCCGCCGTGTTGTTGGTGGTGGAGGAGGCTGCGCCGCCAGCGCTGCCGCTGACGTGCGTGGCGCCGCCCGCGGAGTAGTTGGCGTTGCCCGCCGAGGTCGCGTTGGCCGAAGCGTTGGCGCCGCCGGTGGCCAGGCCGTTGCCGGTCGTCACCGCCATGCTGGTCACGCGGCCGGTGGTGGTTGCCGAGCCGCCAGCCGTCGCGCCGCCGATGGCGAAGCCCGGAACCGCGAACGCGCCGCCCGAGGCGTTGGCATTGGCTGCCGAACTCGACGTGGCCGAGTTGTAGCTCAGTGCGCTGCCCGTGCCGGAGCTGGCGGCGGTCGATCCGGCGGAGCTGGAAGAGCCGGTCGTGGTGGACGTCGCGGCGACCGCGGTGCTGCCGACCGTTGCCGAGGCGACGCTGCCGACAAGGACCACGGCGATGGCGATGAGAGTCTTCTTCATGATGCTTCCTCGAGTGATGTGGAACGAACCCGATCACCGGACCACCCGGCCATCGGCTGACGGTCTGTGACGCGGAATGAAGAGACTGCGTGACGACCGGAGTGCAGTTTCTGCGTCGGGGAAGCAACGAAAAATGCCTTGTGCGGGGTACTGCGAGGCTATGGCGAAAGGCATGGCCGGCGGCTTTTGCGGCAGAGCGGAAAAACGCGCCGGCCACACGATGGCGGCAACCGCAATCGGGGTCTCCGGCAGGCCGCCGGCACAGGTCGCAACGAGATGAAACCGAGGTAATCGAATCTGCGGCCGGGTGCCGGCGCAAAGCCATGCCGACGCTCGGAACGGCCGCCGCACCACGCGGTACCGCCGCTTGCCTAGAGGTGACGGGAAAGGTGGCGGGAAGGCCGTCACCTGTCCATTCGGCCATCTGTCCGTTGTCACGCCGCGCCCCCGGCGCTTTGTCCTGCCTTCCGGCCGGTGCGCATGGGGGATTTGACTCCCCCACAAAAGGGCGCCGCGCTCATGTGCGCAAGCGAGCCGGTTTCTACAGTCATCCCCAAGGCCCAACGCCTCTGCCCATGCGGGGCAACAGGCGCTCCAGGCCGGTCACTACAACGAGGGGATACGCATGGAATTGCTCGCACTGCTGCCGACGACCTTCATGAACCTGCTGCGCGAAGACGCCGGCATGTCGTTCATGGAGTTCGCGCTCATCGGAGCGCTGGTGATGGTCGTGTGCCTGCTCCTGCTGCTCGCCATCCGGCGCACTGCCTGAACCCGTGGAGACCGACATGCAGGAACTCGACGCCGTTCTCGAACTGCTGGCGATGCTGGCCACCGACCTTCGCATGCTCGTGCTGCTGGCGCTGCTGGCCACGGCCGCCGTCAGCGACTGGCGCTCCTACCGCATCCCCAACTGGCTGACCTTCGGCGGCGCGCTCTTCGCGCTGGTCTACGGAACGCTGGCCGCGCGCACCCCCGCCGTGGGGGCCGCAAGCGCATTCGGCGGGCTGGGCGTGGGCTTCGCGGCGATGGTGCCGTTCTACGTGATCGGAGTGATGGGCGCCGGCGACGTGAAGCTGATGGCCATGGCCGGCGCCTTCATCGGGCCTGAGCAGGCGCTGATGGCGGTGCTCTTCACCTTCATTGCCGGCGGCGTGGCGGCCATGGTCTTCGCGATCCACCAGCGCCGCGTGGTGCGCATGCTGACCAACGTCAAGGACGCCGCACAGGGCGTGATGCTGTCGGGCATGGTCGGCATCCGTCCCTCGGGACGCATCGGCGCCAGCCAGTCCATCGGAAGGCTGCCCTACGGCATCTGCATCGCTGCGGGCACGGTCGTCGAAGTGCTCGCGCACCAGCTGGGCTACGTCTAGCCCCTTCACTTTCCCTTTCATCTCATCTCATCTGCGACGGAGGTTCACATGAAGAACATCAAGGCGATCGGGCTGATCCTTCTGGCCCTGCTGACGGGGCTGGCGGCCGCCGTCTATGCGGCGGGGTGGATCTCCAAACAGGGCGGCATCGCGTCCAACAAGGTCGTGGTGGCGGCGGTAGACATCGAGCTGGGCAGCCGCGTCAACCCGCAGATGCTCACGACGATCGACTGGCCCAGCGGCTCGGTGCCGAACGGCGCGTTCAGCGACATCAAGGCGCTGGACGAGCGCGTGGTGAAGGTCGGCGTGCTGCGCGGCGAAGCGGTCATCGAAGGAAAGCTGGCGCCGGTGGGCACGCAGGGCGGGCTCTCGGCGGTGATCGCCAGCGGCAAGCGGGCGATGACGGTGCGCGTCAACGACGTGGTGGGCGTGGCGGGCTTCGCGCTGCCGGGCAACTACGTGGACGTGATGGTCAACGCCCAGCAGGACAAGGGCCGCGGCGAAGAAGCGCTGCAGATCAGCAAGACCGTGCTCGAGAAGGTGCTGGTGCTGGCGGTGGCGCAGGAAGCCAACCGCGACGACACCAAGCCGAAGGTGGTGAGCGCCGTGACGCTGGAGCTCTCGCTGGAAGACTCCGAGAAGCTCGACCTGGCCCGCAGCGTAGGCACCCTGTCCTTGGTGCTTCGCAACCAGATGGACAAGACCACGGTGGCCACCGACGGCATCACCAAGGGCCAGCTCTTCGGCGCCAAGGAACTCGTGCAGGTCGCGGCGACCGCGCCTGCTCCGGCACCGGCCCGGCCGCGCGCCCATCGCCCGGGCCCCGCCGCGACGCCGGCTTCCCAGTGCGTGGAAATCATCCAGCACGCGGGCAGCTCGCTGACCTGTTTCTGAACCGGTTCGACATTCGACAGGAGGAACACCAAGTGCGCCATATCCCCACAACACTCGCCAGCCTGCTGGCGGCCTTCGCGACAGTGGCGGCTCCCGCCATGGGCGCCGAGGTCGCGGCAACCGCCTCGGCCGCGGGCGCCATGCCCGCCGCAGCCACCGCCACCACGCAAGCCGCGGCGGCAGGCAGCAGCAGTGCCTCTGCCGCTGCCAACGGCAGCCGCCGATGCACCGCCATCATTCCCGACGACCAGCCGACCCAGGCCGTGCTGGGCAAGTCGGTGGTCATACCGCTGAAGGCGCGCGTGGTGCGCATCGTGGTCAGCGGCCAGCCGCCGAGCCGCGCACCTGTACCGGCGGCCGCCGCGGCTGCAGTGCCCGCCGGCATGCAGCCCGTCGCGGCACCCGCGGCCAACGCGAACACCAGCGACGGCGTCGCGGACGTCGACGTGACGCTGCTGAGCCCGACCGACCTGTTCTTCCGGGGCCGCCAGGCGGGCTCGATGAACGTGGTGCTGCAAAGCGCCGATGGCACCTGCTACATCAAGGACGTCATCGTCACCATCGACCCGATGGCCCTGCAGTCCAAGCTGGCCGAACTGATGCCCGAGGAGCGCCGCATCCAGGTGCGCAGCGCCGAAAAATCCATCGTGCTCACCGGCGAGATCAGCGACGCGCTCAAGCTCGACGACGTGATGAGCCTGGCCTCGGCCTACGGCGCCGACGGCAAGAAGGTGGTGAACCTGCTTCGCGTGGCGACGCCGCAGCAGGTGATGCTGGAAGTGAAGATCGCCGAGGTCAGCAAGACGCTGCTCGACAGGCTGGGCTCGCGCGTGGGCATCGCACGCACCGGCAACGGCGGCCTGAACAACTATTCGCTGATCTCCAATTTCCTGAGCACCGGCGCCGGCTTGGCGCAGGCGCTGCGCATCGGGCGGACCTCGCTGACCATCGACGGCCAGAAGGACGACGGGCTCGTGCGTATCCTCGCAGAGCCGAACATCATGGCCATCAGCGGGCAGCAGGCCAGCTTCCTGTCGGGCGGCAAGATCTTCATTCCGGTGGCGCAGAACGCCGCGGGCGGCGGTGGGACGAACATCACGCTGGAGGAGAAGGAGTTCGGTATCGGGGTCAAGTTCACCCCGACCGTGCTCAACGGCGACCGCGTCAACCTCAAGCTGGTGTCCGAGGTGTCGGACCTGACGCAGACCGGCTCTCCGTTCACTACCGTCTCGGGCGTCACCGCCGTGCTGCCCTCGTTGACGGTGCGGCGCGCCGACACCACCGTGCAACTCAACGACGGCCAGAGCTTCGTCATCGCCGGGCTCATCAAGAGCAACGTGAACGAGACGATCAAGCGCTATCCGGGCCTCGGCGAGGTGCCGGTGATGGGCGCGCTCTTCCGCAGCACCGAATTCCAGAACGAACAGACCGAGCTGATGTTCGTCATCACGCCGCGCCTGGTGCGTCCGCTGGCCGAGTCGCCGCGGGTGCCGACGGACAACCACGTCGTTCCGAGCCGTGCCGAGGTCTATCTCAACGGCGCCCTCGAGAGCTCGACCCCGGCCCCGGCCGCCCCCGCCAGCGAAACCCCGTGAGGAGCACCGTCATGTTCATCATCAGATCGATCACCGTCGGGCTCGTCTGCCTTCTCGGCGCCAGCTGCTCGACCGTCACGCCCAACTACGACGCGCGCTTCGGCGACGCGGTGCGGGACGCAAGGAAGAAGATGACCATCAACCCGAACGCCGGCAAGAACGGCGACCCCGTCACCGGCATGGACGGGCGCGCATCGCGCGAGGCGATGCACCAGTACCAGGAGTCGTACAAGACGCCGCCGCCGGCGGTCAACGTCATCAACATCGGTGGCCAGATCGGCGGACAGGGCGCCGGCGCCTCGAAGTGATGAACGCACGCATTGCATTAGCCAAGCCCGCTTCCTCGGGACTCACGCGGAAAGGAGAGTGACACGAATCGAAACGAACTTTCTTCCCTCACTCATGTTTTCTCGAACCTGATTTCCAACCGTTCAAACCTCGAAAGGAACGAATCATGCAAAACTTTTTCAAGGCCATCGGCCAATCGACCCAAGGCTTCCTGCGCGAAGAAGAGGGCGCCCAGGTCGTCGAGTACGCGCTGATCATCGCAGTCGTCTCGATCGCGCTGGTTGTCGCGCTGAAGGGCCTCACGGCCAACAACGGCGGTTTCACGAGTTTCATCACTCGCGTCACGACCTGCCTGACGGGGACGAACTGCCAGTAAGCAGTTCTTCGGGGAGGGAAGCGGGTCCATGTCACATGGCCCGCTTCGTTCCATCTCCCCGTTCGCTCCCACGCATTCTTCGTCAACAACGAACCGGGGTTCATCATCATGTTCAAGTCATTTCTGACAGACGAGAGCGGTGCGCAAGTGGTCGAGTACGCACTGATCATCGCCGTGGTTTCCATCGCGCTGGTGGTTGCATTGCAAGCGTTGTCCGACGGCACTGCTCTGGGCGCTCTCATCGACCGTGTCACGACATGTCTGGGCGGCACGAGCTGCACCTGACCCGGCCGCTGCGCGCGCTCACTCAACCAGGGAGCTGACCATGTCCACCTGCCGCCATCACCGCCGCCAGCGCGGCGCGATGATCGTCACAGCCGCGCTGATCCTGCTGTTCCTGATGGGGTTCATGGGCATCGCCCTGGACTTCGGGCATCTGTTCGTGGTCAAGACCGAGCTGCAGACAGCTGTAGACAGCTGCGCCCTGTCCGCTGCGCGCGAGCTCGACGGACAGGGCACGGCGATCACCCGTGCAACGAGCGCAGGCCAGACCGCCGGCAATGCCAACCGCGTGAACATGCAGTCGAGTACCTGGAGCGGGCAGGGCCAGATCGTCGCGAGCGACATCACCTTCCGCGACGCCTCCTATGCCGTCACCACGACGCCCGCCCTCGCGCGCTATGCCCAGTGCGTGCATACCCAACCCAACATCAGCATCTGGCTCATGAAGGCGATGGGCGCCTTCTCGGGCGACACGGCCGGCAACCCCGGGACGCGCAGCGTCACCGCAAGAGCGGTCGCCACCCGTGCCAGCGCGCAGAGCGCTTGCCCCATTCCCGTAGCGGCGAAGCCCAAGACCGGTGGCGTGGCGCCGAACTATGGCTTCGTGGTCGGCGAGTGGGTGACGCTCATCATGGCGCAGAACGCCGCCGCCGGCGGGCAGATCGGCTGGGCCAATCTCGACGGCAGCAACAGCGCGTCGGAGACCGAAGCCGAGCTCAACGGCCGATGCGGCGCCAAGGTCGGCGACACGATCGGCACTCCTGGCGTGCAGACCTCGGTGGCCGACGTGTGGAACCAGCGCTTCGGCATCTACAAGAACAGCGGCGATCCGAGTACGGGCCGCCCTGACTACACGGGCTACGCCTACACCTCGCTCAACTGGCCCGCGCAGTTCAACGCCTACAACGGCCCATCCCCGGGCTCAGGGACTGGTCAGAACTACCTGACGAAGCGCGCCGCCTTCGCGTCGTGCGCCGACACCGGCACCAAGGTGAAGGGCGCGAACAGCTGCGAATCGATCACTGGGCTGTCGCTCAACAGTTTCCAGAAGCTGGCCAACCCGGGCAACGTCGCCGGCGGCCACATGCAGTACGGCCTCGACCGCCGCTTCGTGACGGTACCGGTCATCGATGGCGGCAACCACGTGATCGACTACCTCTGCATGCTGATGCTTCAGCCGCTGAGCATTCCGATGACCGACGTGCAGCTGGAATTCCTCGGCAACGCCGGTGCGACCGGCAGCCCCTGCACCACCAGCGGGCTGGCGGGCGGATCGGCCGGGCCGCTGGTTCCGGTCCTGGTGAGATAGGAAGAGGAGGCACGCCATGAAACCGTCTCGTCGTGCACAGCAGGGCGTAGCGCTTGTCGAACTCGCGCTGATCATCCCGCTGCTGCTGTTGCTGACCTTCATCACCACAGAGTTCGGCCGCGCGATGTACGAGTACAACGCGGTGGTCAAGTCGACCCGCGACGCGGTGCGCTACATGTCGGTGCAGACGCCGGGCACGAAGATCACCGAGGCGCGCAACCTGGTGGTGTACGGCAACACGGCCGGTACGGGTTCGCCGCTGGCGCGCGGGCTGAGCCTGTCGAACGTGCCGGCCGGCACCTGCTGCACCTGGCAGTCGGCCGGCGCGGCGCCGATCATCACAACGGTGACGATCCGGGTCAGCGGCTACACCTTTCATTCGATGTTCCCTTCGGTGATGGGCGTCGTCTTCGCGGATGCGAACGGCAACATCGCCTTCAGCGACATCACCGCCAGCATGAGGGCGCCATCATGAGAAGAAGCACCTCCCGCCACAACCGCGGCGCCACGACGGTCGAGTTCGCCCTGGGCCTGATCATCTTCCTCATGTTCACGCTGGGCATCGTGGACTTCGCGCGCATGCTTTTCACCTGGAACGCCGCCCAGGAGGCCACGCGCGCCGGCGCCCGCTACGCGGTGGTGTGCGACGACACGGCCCAGCAGGCCCTGGTGCTTGCGCGCATGAAGGCGCTGCTGCCGCAGATCAGCACCGTGTCGGTGGCGTGGTCGCCCTCGGGCTGCACGGCCGCGACCTGCGAAGGCGTGACGGTGAGCATCACCGGGCTCAACTACCAGTGGATCTCGCCCATCGCATACGCGACCGCGCCGCTGATTCCGATGCCGGGCTTCTCCACCTACCTGCCGCGCGAGGTCATGCGCAAGGACCCGAACAGCGCCTCGATCTGTTCCTAGCCATCCAGCAATCCAACGCAACGGACACGACCATGAAGATCTCCATTATTTCCCCCAACGCCAACCACCTGCAGGACATGCGCAAGGTGCTGGAGGCGCGCTCGCACATCGTGTCGCTTTTCGAGGGCGGCAAGAGCCGGATGCAGTGGGTCGTCGAGAAGGCGGCTCCCGAGTTGCTGCTGGTCGACGGCATGTGCTGCGACCCGCAGGAGCTCAGCCTGGTGGAAAAGCTCACGCTGCAGCACCCGGCGATCTCGGTGGTGCTGCTGTGCGCGATGCAGACGCCCGAGTTCCTGATCCACGCGATGCGCGCGGGCGTGCGCGAGGTGCTGCCGTCGCCGGCCGACACCGCCGCGCTGGAGGCGGCCGTGGAGCGCATCGCGCAGAAGATGGCCGGCACGCAGGCGCGCGCGCCGGGTCAGGTGGTGGCCTTCATGCCCTGCAAGGGCGGCAGCGGGGCGACCTTCCTGGCCACCAACATCGCGCACCAGCTCTCGAAGGAGCGCTCGGTGCTGCTGGTGGACCTGAACCTGCAGTTCGGCGACGCGCTGTCGTATGTGAGCGACCTGCGGCCCACCTCGACGATGGCGGACGTGGCCCGCGACATCGGCCGGCTCGACGCCTCGCTGCTCGCGGCGAGCGTGGCGAAGGTTTCGCCGACTTTCAGCATCCTGCCGGCGCCGGAGGACATCTCGCGCGCGATGGACGTGAAGGCCGAGCACGTCGACGCGATCCTGCACGTCGCGCAGGGCATGTACGACTTCGTGCTGTTCGACCTGGGCCCGCGCATCGACACGCTCGCGATCCGCGTGCTGGACCGTGCCGACCGCATCTTTCCGGTGCTGCAGCCCAGCCTGCCGCACATCCGCAACGTGACGCGGCTGATGCATGTCTTCAAGTCGCTGGGCTACCAGCCCGGCAAGGTCGAGCTGCTGGTGAACCGCAGCGCCGGCGGCGGGGAGATCGGCCTGTCGGACATGCGGCGCTCGCTGGTGGGCGCGACGCTCACGGTGGTGCCCGACGGCGGCAAGGACGTGGATGCATCCATCAACCGCGGCGTGCCGCTGGCGGAGATGGCGCGAGGCAGCGCACTCGCAAGAAAGCTGGCGGACATCGCGCACACGCTCAGCCCCCGGCAGGAGGCGGAGCCCGGCTTCATCGGGCGGCTCTTCCGCCGCGCTTGATCGGCGCCTGATCGGCGCCTGATCGGCGCCTGATCGGAGCCCGGCAGCCAGTCATTTCAATCAACAGCAAGGCAGGTCCCCATGTCATTCAGAGAACAGCTCAGTGCCGTCGAAACCGATGCAGGTGCCACCGCGCGGCCGGTGGGGCACTCCGCCGAACAGGCGGTGTCGCCCTTTGCCTCGGATGCCTACAAGTTGCTGAAGGAGCGCATGCACCTGAAGCTGCTGGAGCGCTTCGACCTCGCGGCGCTCGAGACCCTGAAGCCCGACGTGCTGCGCCAGGAAATCTCGACCATGACCACGCGGCTGCTGCAGGAGGAGCCCGAGGCGCTCAACGACATCGAGCGGCGCACGCTGATCCGCGACATCCAGCACGAGATGCTGGGCTTCGGGCCGATCGAGCTGCTGATGGCCGACCCGTCGGTTTCGGACATCCTGGTCAACTCGCACGAGAAGATCTACGTGGAGCGCCGGGGCCGGCTGGAGCTGACCAACGTGAGCTTCACCGACGAGAAGCACCTGCTGCGCATCATCGACAAGATCGTCTCGCTGGTGGGGCGGCGCATCGACGAGTCGAGCCCGATGGTCGATGCGCGGCTGCCCGACGGCTCGCGGGTGAACGCGGTGATCGCGCCGGTGGCGCTGGACGGGCCGATGATGTCGATCCGGCGTTTCGCGAAGATTCCGCTGCGCATGGAGAACCTGGTGGACGAGCTCAAGACGCTGACGCCGCAGATGGCGCAGATGCTCGAGGGGCTGGCGCAGGCCAAGGTCAACATGCTGATCTCGGGCGGCACGGGCGCCGGCAAGACCACGCTGCTGAACATCCTCTCGGGCTTCATTCCGCCGAGCGAACGCATCATCACCATCGAGGACGCGGCCGAGCTCCAGTTGCAGCAGCCGCACGTGGCGCGCATGGAGACGCGGCCGATGAACATCGAGGGCAAGGGCGAGATTACGCAGCGCGCGCTGGTGCGCAACGCGCTGCGGATGCGGCCCGACCGCATCGTGATCGGCGAGGTGCGCGGCGCCGAGGCGGTAGACATGCTGCAGGCCATGAACACCGGCCACGAGGGCTCGCTCACGACCATCCACGCCAACACGCCGCGCGACGCGCTGGCGCGGCTGGAGAACATGATCGGCATGGCCAACCTGAACCTGCCGCACCGCACGGTGCGCCAGCAGATCGCATCGGCCATCACCGTGATCGTGCAGGTGCTGCGGCTGGTGGACGGGCGGCGCAAGGTCACGAGCATCCAGGAGATCACCGGCATGGAAGGCGAGGTGGTCACGATGCAGGAGATCTTCAGCTTCCACCAGACCGGCATGGGGCCCGACGGCCAGGTGCGCGGGCACTTCCATGCGACGGGCGTCAGGCCGAAGTTCGCGGAGCGGCTGCATGCCTACGGCGTGGAACTGCCGGACACGATGTTCGACCCGAGCAAGCACTACGAATGACCTGACCAGGCAAGGAACAGGAGGCCATCATGCTCAACAACCTTGGGGGCAACACCCTCATCACCGTCACCGTGCTGGTGTTCGTGACCGTGCTGCTCATGCTCGAGGGGCTCTACATGCTGTGGCGCTCCTACAAGGGGCCCGAGGCACGCAAGATCGAGAAGAGGCTGCAGGCGTTCTCGGCCGCGGTCGACCGCACGCCGCAGGCCCACCTGGCCAAGGAGCGCATGCTCAGCGAGGTGCCGTGGATGCAGCGCCTGCTGCTCACGCTGCCGCGGGCGCACCGGCTGGACCGATTCATCCTGCAGGCCGGGCTGGACTGGACGGTTTCCAGCTTCCTGCTGATTTCCTGCGTGCTGGGCGTGCTCGGCTTCTTCGCCGTGATGGTGATGGTGCACCAGTCGCTCCTGGTGGCGCTGGTGGCGGGAGGCTGCCTGGCGGTACTGCCGCTGCTCTACCTGCAGCGCCAGCGCAGCCGCCGGCTGACACGCATGGAAAAGCAGCTGCCCGAGGCGCTGGACCTGGTGACGCGTGCGTTGCGTGCCGGGCATTCTTTCGCCAGCGGCGTGCAGATGATCGGAGACGAGATGGCGGATCCGATCGCCAGCGAGTTCCGCATGGTCGCCGACGAGGTGAACTTCGGCGTCTCGCTGCAGCAGGCCCTGACCAACCTCAGCGAGCGTGTGCCGCTGACCGACCTGCGCTACTTCGTGGTGTCGGTGCTGATCCAGCGCGATTCGGGCGGCAACCTGACGGAAGTGCTGGGCAACCTCAGCCGGCTGATCCGCGAGCGGCTCAAGCTGCTCGCGCGGGTGCGGGTGCTGTCCTCGGAAGGACGGCTGTCGGCCTGGATCCTCGGGCTGATGCCGTTCGCACTCGCCGCGCTCATGAACGTGTTCAACCCCGAATTCATGTCGCCGCTGTGGACCGACCCGATCGGGCAGATGGTGATCAAGTACATGCTGGTGGTGATGCTTGTGGGCGTCGTGCTGCTGCGCAAGATCGTGAAGATCCGCGTCTGAAGGAGAAGAGCCATGACCATGCTGTTTCCCATCCTCGTCTTCGTGGCCGTGTCGCTGGCGATCATCGGAATGGCCGTATGGCTGTCGCCGACGCGCACCGAGCAGCGCCTGCAGGCAGTGGCGATGCCAGCGGGCAAGTCGGCCTGGACCGAGAAGGCCGTCAAGATCGTCGGGCCGTTCGCGCAGCTTTCATCACCGACCAACGATGCCGAGCTGTCGCCGCTGCGCGTGCGCTTCCTGAACGCGGGCATCCGCCATCCGGACGCCTACCTCGTGTATTTCGGCACGAAGACACTGCTGCCGCTGGGCCTTGCCGCGCTGGCGTACGTCGGACTGAGGGCGACGGGGGCCGCCGAAGACAGCACGGTGATGCTGCTGTGGCTCGCGGTGGCGGCGCTGGCCGGCTGCTACCTGCCCAACCTGGTGCTGCGCCTGATGATCCGCTCGCGCCGCCGGGAGATCTTCGAGAATTTTCCGGATGCCGCCGACCTGATGCTGGTATGCGTCGAAGCCGGCCTCGGGCTGGATGCCGGGCTGGTCAAGGTCACGGAGGAGATCCAGGTGAAGAGCGCGGCGCTGGCGCAGGAACTGCACTGGACCAACCTGGAGATGCGCGCCGGCGCCACGCGCGAGAAGTCGCTGCGCAACCTGGCGCTGCGCACGGGCGTGGAGGAGATCGGGACCTTCGCGACCATGCTGACGCAGGCGGACCGCTTCGGCACCAGCATCGGCGAATCGCTGCGGGTGTTCTCCGAGGACCTGCGCCACAAGCGCCATGTGCGCGCCGAGGAACTGGCGGCGAAGGTGCCCACCAAGATGCTGCTGCCGCTGGTGCTGTGCATCTTCCCGTGCATCTCGCTGGTGATCCTGACGCCGGCGGCGATCCGCATCATCCGGATGATCATGCCGATGCTCAACGGGACCTGAGCGCTTTCGGCCTTCCGATCAAAAAAGCCCTGCGCGCCGTCTCCGGCGCGCAGGGCTTCGAGCTTTTCTCTTTTTTCTTCAGTGCGGGGCGGCGTCGAGCTGGTGCTTGACCGCGTAGATGTAGAGCTCGAGGCGGTTGCTCACGCCAAGCTTCTGGTAGATCGAGGTGAGGTGGTTGCGCAGCGTGTGCTCGGTGACGAAGAGCTTCGCGGCCAGGGCCTTGTTCGAGGCGCCGCTGCCGCTCACGACGGTGTGGATGATCTCCCGCTCCTTGTGCGTCAGGCTGGCCTGCCTGGCGGCTTCAGGATCGGCCTTGGGCTGCTGCTTCTTCACCGAGGTCAGCTCGTAGAAGACGCGGCCGATCGACTGGGCGTCGATGCAGAGCTCGCCGTTGTGCACGCGCTCGATGGCGTCGATCACCTGTTGCGCCGGCGCGTCCTTGCGCATCACGCCGCGTGCGCCTTGCAGCACCGCCAGGTCGAGCGTGCGCTGTTCGCGTTCTCCCGTGAGCACCATGACGCGCGAGACGTCGTTCGACACCAGCCTCGGCAGGATGTCGAGGGCGCTGTGGCCGTCGAGGTCCAGGTCGAGCACGATGACGTCGGGCGCGAGGCTTTCCGACGTGGCCACCGCGTCCTCGCAGCAGCAGGCGGTGCCGACCACCTTCATGCGCGGATGCTCCCCGTCGATCAGCCTGGACAGGCCCCACAGCATGGTCTGGTGGTCGTCCACGAGCAGGACGCCGATGGGATGGGTGGCAGCTGGTTGCATGGTGGGCTCCTTGATTCGGCTCTGGTTTGTCTCTTGGCAGGTGCAGCGGCTTGCTGCCGGGATTCGTCGTTGTTGCTCAGATCGGGATTTCCACCAGCACGGCGGTGCCGCCGCTGTCGCACTGGCGGACCTGGGCGCGCCCGCCGAGGGCGGCTGCGCGTTCGGTGATGGAGTGGGGCCTGAAGCGGGTGAAGCTCTCCTCGCCGTCGGCCTCGTTCTCTATGCGCACGTGCAGCCGGCCGTTGCGGCAGGCCAGGCGCACGCTGCCGTGGCGCGCCTGGGTGTGCTTGCAGATGTTGTTGAGGCCTTCGCCGACCATCTGCAGCACCTCCGCGGTCATCCGGTCGTCCAGGTGCAGCGGGCCGTCGACGTCGACGGCGATGTCGATGCCGTAGAGGCCCTTGATCCGCGCGGCCTGGCGGTGCAGCTGCGGCAGCACGAGGCCACCGGGGCTGCTGTTGCTGCCTTGCCTGACTTCGCCGGCATAGCGGCGCAGGTCGGCGATGACGCCGTCGGCCACGCTCGCGAGCTTTTCCAGGTCGTCGCTCAGCGGGTTGTCGGCGGTGGCCTTCTTGCGCAGGGCGCACAGGCCCATGCGCAGACCGATGTAGGGCTGCACGGCCGTGTCGTGCAGGTTGAGCGCGAACTTCAGACGCTCCGCGGTGGCGGCCTCGGAGGCCATGCGGTCCAGCACCTCGATGGTTTCGATGATCGGGAAGATCTGCTCCATGAGGTGCGTGAGGAAGAGGGCGTCGGACTTGTTGAAGAGCCCGTCGCGCGAGGACACGAAGACGCGGCCTTCGCCCAGCCGCATGGGCAGCGGAGCGCTGATGAAGGCACGGGCCTCCAGCATTGCGGTGATGGCCTCGCAGCGCCGGGCGCCTTCTTCGTCCTCGACGCGCCAGCCATCTGCGGCACCAGCCTCGAAGACGTGGCTCTGGGCATACAGCCGGTTCAACGGCCAGGGCAGGCGGTTGCTGAGCACGGTGTGGTCGGCCGGCAGGGCCATGAGCGGGGATTCGGCGATGCGGCCGATGGTCTCGACGCTGACGTGCTCGCAGGCGTCGTTCTTGCGCAGTGTGCGCAGGACCCAGTTGCCGGTGGCGGTGTCGCGCGTCAGCAGGATGCAGTGGCTGGCCCGGAAGAAGGCCAGCGTGCGTTCCATGGTGCGGGCGATGGTGCGGCCGGCGCCGAAGCGCGGGTTGGAGAGCTGGCTGACGTCGCCCAGCAGGGCCAGGCGGCGCTGCAGGCCGAGCTTGGAGCCGCCCCAGTGCACGATCATGTGGCCGAGCGCCAGCAGGAAGGTGCTGCGCATCAGCAGCTGGGGCGCGTCGTTGCCGGTGCTGGTGGCGAGGCCGCAGGCGGCGAAGGAGGCGACCGACGCCACCGTGACGCGGGCGCCTTCCTCGAAGCCCCAGCGGAAGGCGGAGGTGAGGATCGCGAAGAAATAGAAGAGGAAGAAGAGGCTCTGTACCCCGTCGGTCACGAAGATGATGAGCGTGAACCAGAGTACGTCGGACCAGTGGATGACCTTGCCCTGGAAGTACGGGCGGCCCATCCGCGTGCATGCGTACACCAGCAGGCTGTGCAGCACGTAGCCGCAGAAGGCCAGCCAGACGGCGCCGTCGACATGGTTCCGATGGTCCCCGGCATCAACCACCACCGCCAACAGCGCCGAAACCGAGAGCACCAGCCGCATGCGCGAGACCATGAGCGCGTCCGCGGCGACGCTGATGCCGGCGTCGGGGGTGGCAGTGGTATGGGCCAGCATGGAAGACGATTTCCGGCAGGAGGTACATCACGCGATGCGGGCCGCAAGGCGGCTGCTGCTGGCGAAGCGGCACGGTGTCATTTTGGAATTCACTCCTCGTACCTGAAAGGGATGTATGTGAAGGTTTCACATTACTACTTTGGTAGTCGAAAACAATGGGGTCCGAGGTCTATCGCCAGTTTGTGACTCTTGTTGCATTCAGTTTCATTCGTCTCTGGCCGGGGCGTTTCGAGGTGGTGGCAGAGGAGGGCGAGCGGGCCGGCTGCCAGGAAGCGCGCTATTTGCGGGTACCTGTTCAGTGCGAAAGGCGCGACCGGGTTCCGGGTTTCAGGCCCGGCGCTCGACCAGCGCGGTACGGCCCAGCGGCGTGACCCGCAGCACGACCGCCTGCCTGAATTTCTGCGGGCTCTGCCTGGTCCGGCAGGGCGGGGGCAGGGTTGCTTCCACCATGCCCGCAGCGTTCAGCACCGCCACCGAATTGATCTCCGTCGGATCGTCGATGCGCAGCGGGAAGACCGAATTCCCGATCTTGCGCAGGTAGTCCAGGGGCATCACGGGCCATTTCTGGTCCTCGAGCGCAATGGCTGCGGCGCCGGCCTTCAGGCTGGCGATTTCCGCATGCCCTTCCTCCGTGATGTCGAACACCACGGCGCTCTCGTAATGCTGGTATCCGAAGTGATCGAGATGGAATTCGGCTTCGACCAGCCCGGTGGCCATCAGGACCGAGGCGTGCCTGATGTCGGGTTCAGCCGTGAGCGTGACCGGAAACTTCTCGTGCAGAAGCCGGAGGAGGAGATTGAGCGGCATACATGCTCCCGTCTGCACCGTCGTTGGTGCACATCGAGCAATGGGAAGGACCTGCGGACGGATGCCCGCATCGCAGCGCCGATCCCGGATGCCGCCTCTGGACGTGTAACAGCGTTACCGCGGGCGGAATGCCGGGGTAACACGATCTTGGGTCGTCAAGCGGGCGGTAGGACTTCGACACTTTAAATGTGATTTTTTCACTTTAGTCATTTCGTTGTACTCCTGCCGCTCGACCTTGTCGAGAATTAGTTTTGTGAAGGATTTCTCGTTTTCAGGGCGAGAACGTCACGTGTTGAGCAATCAGCACGCCGTCGACCACCCGGTCGCCCACGACCGTGACCTTCCGGCCGTTGCGCAGGTCGGACTTGGTTCCGTTCTCGAAAACGGCCGCATCGGCATCCACCGGCTGGCCGCGCACCCTGAAGTCCGCAAGGGAGCGATACGCGCCGATGGCGCCGATCAGCGTGAAGGAGGCCGGTCCGCCCGTGCCCGGCACATTGCGGATGCGCAGCTTCTTCGCCACCAGCACGCCGCCCGACATGAATCCGTCGGCTTCGACCTTCACGCCGTTGCCGAGCGAGCCCACGGGGCCGCCTGTGATCTGCGCGTTGGTCGCATCGACGGGAGTGCCCAGCACCCCGAACGAGCCGCGCGAGACGAAGTCGGTGACGACGCCCGCGAGCTGGACCGCCACGCCGTCGCTCGTCGGAATGGCGTACCAGCCCTGGACTTTCGTGGCCGTGAGCACGCCGCCGACCGGCGCAGTGGTGCCCCGGGCGCGAACGACGACGCCATTGGCGAGCGACGATTCATCCAGCCCCGCGAAGACGGCCGTGCCGTAGTTGACCGTCAGCTGGCCGAGCATGAAGGTCTTGTGCGCCTTGTCGAGGCTCTGCACCGCGCCCGTGGCAAGCGGGTCGGCCACCGTGGGCGAGACCTGGATGCGCGTGGCCCGCAGCGTGCCGGGCGCGCCCGGCAGGCCCCACACCTGGATGATGCTGCCCGCCTGGACGTCGGCCAGGCCGTTCGCGTCGCCCCAGACCGTGGCCGAGTCGATGCTGACGCCGATGCCCATCACGACGAAGGTGCCGGCAGGAACATCGATGTTCGAGACCGCGCCCCGCAACTCGGCCGCGGAGACCACCTGGTCGGCGATGCCGCTCGTGAAGTTGTCGTCGACCTTGCCCGCGACCCGCGCGCTCATGCCGATCTGCAGTCCGGTCGCGTCCTCGATGGTGAAGGTCGCGCTGTCGGTGTCGTAGCGCAGGCCGTTGAGGATGATGCTGCCCAGGCCGTCCGCAGCACCGATGCCGGCGGCATCCGCCGTCACGCCGGTGCCGCCCGAGCCCACGCCGGAGCCGTCGGTGTTGCTGTTGCCGGCGGTGCTCGTGCCTGCGCCGGCGTCGCCACCGGTGCTTCCTGTGCCGCCCGTGCCGCCGGAATCCCCTGCGGCACCGGTTCCTGACCCGGTCCCCGAACCCGAACCCGTTCCGGTTCCGGTTCCGGTTCCGGTTCCGGTTCCGGTTCCGGTTCCGGTTCCGGTTCCGGTTCCGGTGGAGTCGCCCCCGGTTGCAGTCGCCGCGGGCGCGCTACCGGTGCCGACGCCGATGCCAGCCATGGAGCCGCCGCTGCCTCCACCCCCGCCGCACGAAAGCAGCAGCGCCAGGAAACCGGCGGACAGGAGTCCGAGCAGGAGCCTTCGAGGCGTCTTCATCGTGCTCATGGTTTGGGCCCTCTTTCTTCCGGCGGCGGCGGCGCTGGCGTGCGCTCGGTCCGCTCGTCCTCGTAGTAGGTGTAGATGCCGACGCGGATGCGTCCCTTCGCACCGCCGGGGGCCTCGTCGACCGCCCGTGACATTTCCTGCGCCAGCTCGTGATGCAGCGCCGTCCAGCGCTCGCGCACGAGCCGCTGGATCTGCTCGCATTCCGCAAGCGTGAGCCCGCGCGCGTACACCGCGCGTTCCAGCATCCTGGGCTCCTCGCCCAGCGTGTTGGCGACGGCCGCCAGCAGGTGGTCCCGCCCGTTGTCGCCCAGGAAGGCCAGCATCGACTGCAGGTCTTCCACCGGCACGAAACCGTCCGTCGTGAGCTCGACCACGCCCTTGTCCTCGTCCTCGCTCACCATGTTCAGGCGCACCAGTTCGTCGAGGATGGTGCGGTGATGCACGTTGCCGCGGCTGCTCATGCGCGCGACGGCCTCGAAGGAGGGCGCGTCGTGGCCCGCCGTGATGGGCAGGCGCCGGTAAGTGTCATCTTTAGTAAGCATCTGCAACCATAACGTGAAAGTCTTGGCTGCAGCCGACAGCTCGGTGTGGGGCAGGGGATCAGTGGTTGCCCTGACCTTGGCAGTCACCGCCTTGCGGTTGAGCCCGGTCGTCACCGAAAGCTGGCTCAGGTTCGGGTTGGCCACCCCCTGGTTGCGCCAGCTGCGCTGGGCTTCCTCGATCAGCAGGTCGCGCAGCAGTTCCTCGAGGTGAGGGTGCTTCACCCCCATGGCGAGCGCGAGCCTGACCACCGGCCGGAGAATCCGGGCGCAGGCAGCAAGGGTCCAGTCCAGCCGATGTTCCATGGATTCGAGCGATATTCCCGAAACTGCGGTTCAAAGAGGGTTCGACGGCACAGATCGCCAGTTGCGATCTGCTTTCAATTGTCCTGCGCAAGAGTATGAATGTGAATGCTTTGGACTACTGCCGGCCGATTGGCTGGGTGTAAAGAAGCAACACCCCGGCCGGGCTCCCGCCAGGAGGCTCGGGGAGCGTCGTCGCAGCCGCTCAGGCGCCGGGCGCCGTCACCGCCGCCTGATCGTGCTGCAGCCGTGGCGGCAGCCGGTCGTCGAGCCAGTCCATGCGCCAGGCCAGCAGCGCCACCGCGCCGACGATGCAGGCGGCCGCCAGCGCGCCCGCCAGGCCATGCCGTTCGCGGTACGGATCGGGTGCGATGCGCTTGGCCCCCGGCGGCACGCGCGCCGTCTGCGACAGCATCCCCCCGAGCCGCACGCTCACCTTCATGCGGCCGTTGATGGCCCACCCGCTCGCGTCGAGGATCGGCCCCAGGCTGCGCTGGCGCAGCTTCAGCCAGGCGATCAGCATGCTGGGCCCCGAGATCGCGATCACGATGCCGGCCAGCGCCACCGGAATCCACTGCCCCAGGTCGATGAACTTGCCGAAGATGCCGACCAGCACCGCACTGATGCTGCCCAGCGCCACCCCGATCGCCGCCACTGTACCCACGTCGATGCGGCTGCCCGCCGTTGGCACGCCGGGCTTGGCAGGGGCCTTCGAAGCGGCGTCCGCGCCCGCCGCCTGATCCGCCGTGGCCACCCGGCCGGCCAGCGACTGCAGCGCGCCCTGCGACCCGGCTTCGCTCGCCGCTGCCCGCTTGGCCACCTGTTCCTCGATCATGCGGACGAACTTCTTGTACGGCGCGAAGAAGGCCTGCGCGACGCTGGTCGGGTTCTCGATCAGCTTGGTGATGGTGGCGTCCCAGTCGCGGCCCTGGCGGTCGTAGAACACGCCGTTGCGCCCCACGAAGAGAAAGTCGACGTCGCCCGCGGTGAAGGCGGCGACGATGCTCATCTTCTGCCCCTGGCGAGTGCAGTCGCAGTACGCGAGGCAGGTCTTCGCCAGTCCCGCCAGTGTCGCGTGCCGGGCGGTGTCCTGCACCTGCACGGTGAGCTCGCAACTGCGCCCGTCGAGGTACAGCGTGCCTGCCTGGAAGATGGCGCCTTCGCGCCGATAGAAGGCCTTGAACGACACGAAGTTGTGCAGCAGCACCAGCAGGTCGCGCTGCAGGCGCAGCAGCTTCTCCAGGTCGACCAGCAGCCGGTTGTGACGCTCCGCCGCCTCGTCCTCGGCAATGAGCGAGAACAAGGCCTCCTGCGTCTGGAGCAGCGCGTCGATGCGCTCCCGCGACAGTGCGGCCAGCGCATTGGCCGGCCGGGCCGCGATCCATGCCTCGCACGGCGCAAGCCGGCTGCGAAGCGATTGCCATTGCTCTTCTTCCAGCGCATCGCGCTCGCCCAGCAGCGGTGCCACCGCGTCGCGCGCGAACGCGGCCATCGCATCGGCCCAGGCCGGGTTCAGGCTCGTGCCGCGCAACGGCAGCGAGCGGCTGGGCGTGACCGGCGCGAGCGGCAGCTCGGCGATGGGCTGCGCGCCCACGTCCAGCGTGTGGCCCGAGAGCGCGTCATAGGCCTGCGGCGAAGGATTGAGCGCCGCCACCGCCTGCACGTCATAGGCCGCGACCCGGCAGCGAGCGAAGAAGTCGTCGATCTTGGCCGCGACCGCGCGCAGGGCCTCGGTGGCGGCAAGCGTGCGATCGCCCAGCGGCAGCAGCACCTCGTCGCTGCTGTCGCCGTGCGCGTACCAGTCGCGCATGGCTTTCGCTTCGGCCATGAAGGCTTGGGCGCGCGCCCGGTCGAGGCCGGGTTTCTTCTCGTGGCGGTCGGGCGTGCTGCCGTGGGTGCGCATCGCTTCCTGGATGGTCGAGCGCAGCGCGTCGTCGGAGGCGGTGTCGGGCGTGACCACGCCGTCGCCGTTGAAACGCATGGCCGCCAGCCATTCGCTGCGGTCCGAAATGTCGGCGAGCGTGAGCGTGTTCGAGTCCTTCTTGCCGAGCAGGTCGAGGATGCGCCGGCCTTCCCTGGCAAGGTCGGCGCCTGCCGCGCTGTTGTTGTCGAGATCGTCCAGCGACAGCGTTCCGCCGCCCGCGAGCAGCGCATCGGCGCTGCGCAGCCGCTCGCAGGCCCACTGGCATGCCGCGATCACTTCGGGCGGGCGCACGCGGCCATCGCCGTCGCTGTCGATCAGATCGAGCGTGCGCGCATCGAAGTCGATGCCGCGCGTGGGGCAGGCGAGCGCGACCCACAGTTTCTGGTCGAGTTCGGCGATGTGCGCAATGTCCGCGCCGCTGCGAAACACCACCTGGTCGAGACCGCCGGCACGGATGAAAAGCCATCGGTGCGGTGTCGATGCCGCGGAAGGCGCACTGTTGCCGGGTACGCCGGCGGGGACTGGGGGCGTGCTGATGTCTGTCGTCACTGGGCTGGGGTTCCTGCAGCGGTAGCGGTGGTGTGTTCTTCGTCTTCGAGACGAGCCTAGATCGCACGCCACACGCACCTTGAGGACAGACGGCGCGCAGCCATGTCGGCCTATGCCGACATCGGCCTCCCCATTTCGCGCAGCCCCGGCCTATGGCAAATGTCCTGCACCCGCCGTCGTTCGCGGATGGCGGCGCGCCAGCTGCTCGCGCCCAAAACTCGGCGCATGCACAGAGCCCGAGGAGCCATCCATGTCGAACAAGCCGAACCCCGCCAGGCAATCCCCGCGTGAGGAACCCGAACTCGCGAACGAAGAGTCCGTTCCCAGCGACGGCCGCGACGTCGAGGGCGAGCAGTTGATGAAGGAAGTGACCAACAGGAAGCTGCACGACAAGGGCGAAGCCGAACACAAGACGCCCGAGAAGGCCGAGAAGGCCGAGAAGGCCGAGAAGGCTAAGAAGGCCGACAGGTCCGCCGATGAGCACGGCACCGACCGCGACTCTCGCTGACCCGGCGGACGCCATGAGCCCCCGGCTTGCCACCGGCTCGACACGGTGGCAGCGTTGGCGTCGATGGGTGCTGCCGCTGGTCGGCGTCGCAGTGCTGGGCCTGCTGCTGTCCCACATCCACAAGATCGACTGGGCCGGTGCCTGGCACGCGCTGCACCGGTATTCGCCGTGGCTGCTGCTCGCGGTGCTCGGGCTCGCCACGGCCAGCCATGCGCTCTACGGCTGCTTCGACCTGATCGGCCGGCGCCATCTGCGGCACCGGTTGCCGGCCTGGCGTACATGGGCCATCGCGGTCACGAGCTATGCGTTCAACCTCAATCTCGGCTCGCTGGTCGGAGGCGTGGGGATGCGTGCGCGCCTCTATGCCCGCGCCGGGCTCGACGATGCCACCGTGGCGCAGATCGTCGGCCTGAGCCTCGCGACCAACTGGCTGGGGTATGGGCTGCTGGCCGGGGGCCTGTTCGCGGCCGGCGTCATCGAGCCGCCGCGGCAGGCGCACATCGGGCAGGGCGCGCTGCAGGCGCTGGGCGTGGCGATGATCATGCTGGCGCTGGGCTACGTGGTGGCATGCGCGGTCTCGCGCAAGCGCGAATGGGTGGTCAGGGGCAGGCACATCCGTCTGCCGGGGGCGCGCATCGCGTCGATGCAGCTGGCGCTGTCTGCCGCCAACTGGGCGCTGATGGGCGCAGCCATGTACCTGCTGCTGGGGCAGAAGGTGCCTTACGCCACCACGCTGAGCGTGCTGCTCGCGGCGTCCATCGTCGGCGTGCTCACGCCCATACCGGCCGGCCTGGGCGTGCTGGAAGCGGTGTATCTCGCCTTGCTTTCTGGCACGGTGAAGCAGGGCGCGCTGATGGGAGCCGTGCTGGCGTACCGGGCGCTGTACTACCTGGTGCCGCTGGCCGGCGGGCTGGCGCTCTACCTGCTGCTCGAACGCTGGGCGCCGGCCAGCGATGGGCAAGCGGGGGCCGCATCCGCGCTGGAAACGCCAGTCGCCTCCGTGTGAGGCCGGGACGGGCCTGTTCACCAGGCCGCTTCGCCGTTCAGCAACGCCCGCCGTGCAAGCAGGAAGGTCGCCGCGTTCCAGCTCTGCCCGGCCATGCCCATGGGCGCCAGCGTGCGGCCGTGAAACCACTCGGTGAAGCGCCAGTCGTCCAGCGCATTGGCTCGCGCCAGCTTCGCGAGTTCGGCCCAGGCCATGCCGTGCTCTCCCAGCTTCGCGAGCGCCATCACCCAGAAGCCGCCGACGAAGGGCCAGATGCCGCCGTTGTGGTACTGGTGCACGATGTTCTGCCGGTGGCGGCCCATGTAGGCCCTCCACAGCGGGTGCTGCCGCGGCAGTGGGTGCAACACCACGCGCACCGGCCAGGGCTCGCCGGCATGCGCCCGGTCGATGGTGTCGACGATGCGGCGCGCCATGGCTGAATCGGCCAGTCCGCACTGCATGGCGAGCACGTTGCCGAACACGTCGCCCTCGTCGCCGACCACCGCCAGGTTGACGAAGCTCAGGTACAGCCCCGGGTCGCGCCGGCCGCGGCGCGCGTAGTGCTGCAGCAGCCGCGCCCGGTGGTATTCGGGCAGATCGCGCTGGAACGGATTGAACAGGTGGTTGAAGTGGTAGTGCGTCGCCTCCGCGTGGTCCAGCGCGAAGCGGCGCTTGACCTCGTACCACAGCGCGTTGGTGTAGAGCACATAGCCCGAGCGCGGCATGATGTCCGCCCAGTCGCTGGCCTCGTTCTGCTGCAGCAGTCGGAAGTGCTGGTGCTCCTGCGCCAGCAGCCAGCCGAGCGCGCGGGCGACTTCCTCCGTCCAACGAGAAGGGCCGACCTGCCCGTGGCGGCGCACGTGGTCCACGGCAATCAGCCACCACAGCGTGGCGTCGATGCAGCCCAGGTACCAGAAATCGGCATCGCGGCCCTCGGGGTCCACGTACTTGGGGATCTGCCCGTTGGCCGCCTGCTGCGCCGCGAGCGCCTCGAGGCTCGCCACCGCGCCCTGTTCCAGCGCGGGCACGCCGCTGCCGCACATCGCCATCACGCAGATCGCGGCGTCACGCCCGAAGATGCGCGTGTAGCGCCGCGCAACGGCGGCCTCGGTGCGGGCGGCCGCCAGGATGCCGTGAGAAGTGAGATTGCGTTCCAGAAGTGCCAGCGAGGCTTGCGAGCAGTTGTCGATCAGCGCGAGCGCGGAGGCATCGAGGTCGGTCATGGGTTCCATGGTGGCTTGGGGCACTCCTTTTTAACAACCGTCGTCTTTCGCGGATGTAGGCCTGGTCCTGCCTGCCCGACTTTGGTTCCGGCTTCCGCCGATACGGGCAGCTCTCCGACAAGGCGAGTCGGCGCAGGCCGTAACCACGATCCTGCCGGCGCTCGCAAATTGAGCCGGGTCAGGCGTGAACGGGCAACAACAACCGAGGTCGGTCCTCGATGCGCCGTTCCGCTGGTCTTCAACGAAGGAGCGCCGGTGCCGTCGAACGAACAACGCCAGAGCGGGCAAGACGCCTACCTTTTCCGCGAGGGAACCCATTCCCGGCTGTACGACCTGCTGGGCTGCCACCCCGATGAGAAGGGCGGCGGCGCAAGGTTCGCGGTCTGGGCGCCGAACGCGGAGACCGTGTCGGTGGTCGGCGACTGGAACTACTGGTCCGGCGACGCCGACCTCTTGCAGCCCGACCCGGACGGCACGGGCATCTGGAGCGGGCACGTCCCGAATGCCGCGATCGGCCAGACCTACAAGTACCGCATCCGCTCGCGCCATGGCGGCTACACGGTCGACAAGGCCGACCCGGTCGCCTTCGCCGCCGAACTGCCGCCCGCCACGGCCTCGCGCATCTGCGAGCTTTCGTACCAGTGGGGCGATGCCGGGTGGATGGCCGACCGCGGCCGGCGCAACGCGCTCGATGCGCCGATGTCGGTCTACGAGGTGCACCTGGGCTCCTGGCGCCGCGAAGACGGCCACTTTCTCGGCTACCGCGAGATCGCGCACCGGCTCGCGGCCTATGCGCTCGAGATGGGCTTCACGCACGTCGAGCTGATGCCGGTGACCGAGCATCCGTTCTACGGCTCCTGGGGCTACCAGACCACCGGCTATTTCGCGCCCACCGCGCGCTTCGGCTCGCCGCAGGACTTCATGTACCTCGTGGACCACCTGCACCAGCAGGGCATCGGCGTGCTGCTCGACTGGGTGCCTTCGCATTTCCCCACCGACGAGCACGGGCTCGCGTACTTCGACGGCACGCACCTGTACGAGCATGCCGATCCGCGCCAAGGCTTCCACCCGGAGTGGAACTCGAGCATCTTCAACTACGGCCGGCCGGAGGTACGCAGCTTTCTCGTGTCGTCCGGCCTTTTCTGGCTCGATCTGTATCACATCGACGGCCTGCGGGTGGATGCGGTGGCGTCGATGCTCTACCTCGACTACGCGCGCGGCCACGGCGGCTGGGTGCCCAACCGCCACGGCGGGCGCGAGAACCTGGAGGCCATCGATTTCCTGCAGACATTGAACCGCGCCGTCTACCGCGAGCATCCCGACACGCTCACCGTGGCCGAGGAGTCGACCGCCTGGCCGCGCGTTTCGCGCCCCACCGACATGGACGGCCTGGGCTTCGGCGAGAAATGGAACATGGGCTGGATGCACGACACGCTCGCCTACATGAAGGAAGAGCCGGTGCACCGCAAGTACCACCACCACAAGCTGACCTTCTCGCTGGTGTATGCCTTCCACGAGAACTTCGTTCTGCCGTTCTCGCACGACGAGGTGGTGCACGGCAAGGGCTCGCTGCTGGGAAAGATGCCCGGCGACAACTGGCAGCAGTTCGCCAACCTGCGCGCGCTGTACGGCTTCATGTGGGCGCACCCGGGCAAGAAGCTGCTGTTCATGGGCGGCGAATTCGGCCAGCGCCGCGAGTGGACGCACGACGGCGAGCTCGAATGGTGGGTGAGCGGGCTCGAAGGCCACGCGGGCCTGCAGCGCCTCGTGTCGCAGCTCAACCGCGTCTACCGCGCCTCGCCCGCGCTGCACCGGCTCGATTTCTCGTCCGCCGGCTTCGAATGGCTGGCCGCCGACGAGGCCGACCTGAGCATCTTCGCCTTCCTGCGCAAGGCCGGCGACGGCAGCCCGCCGCTGCTCGCGGTGAGCAACATGACCCCGGTGCCGCGCACCAACTACATGCTCGGCGTGCCACTGGGCGGGCGCTGGTGCGAGGTGATCAACACCGACGCCACCGAGTTCGGCGGCTCCGGCTGGGGCAATTTCGGGGGCGTCGAGGCGGCGCCCGTGGGTTCCCACGGACGCAGGCAGTCGGTGTGCCTCACCTTGCCGCCACTGTCCACGCTGATCCTGGAGCACCGGCCCTCATGAAGAACATTTTCTCGACCAGGCATGCCGCGGCGGGCAACGCCCCCGAGGCGGACGCGGCACACGGCGACATCCGCGCGGTCATCGACGCGGTGCTTCCCTCCATCGACAACGGCCGCTTCGCCACCAAGTGCGTGGCCGGGGAGCGCGTGACGGTGCGCGCCCATTGCTTCACCGACGGCCACGACGTGCTGCGCGTGCAGCTGTGCTGGCGCGCGCAGGAGCAGGCCGAATTCCGCGAGGTGCCGATGAAGCCGCTGGGCAACGACGTGTGGGAGGCCAGCTTCTCGCCGCCGTCGGCGGGCCGCTATGTCTACACCGCCGTGGCCTGGGTCGATCCCTTCGATTCGTGGCGCCACGAGATGACGCGACGCGTGGACCTGGCCGACGTGCGCGTTGCAGCGCAGGTCGGCGCGCTGGAAATCGCCGCGGCCGCCGCCCGGGCCCATGGAGAGGATCGCACCGCGCTGCAGCGCTGGGCCACGGAACTCGACGCGACGGCAGCCAACCCCGGCGCGGACATCGCCGCCTTGAAGGCGCTGGCGCTCGACGAGGAATACGCCGTGCTGGCGCGGCGCCACCCCGATCGCCGCCACGCGGTGCGCCACGCGGCGGAACTGCCGCTGGTGGCGGAGCGGGAGCGGGCGCGCTTCAGCACCTGGTACGAGCTCTTTCCGCGCTCGGCCGGCACCGAGCCCGGCGTGCATGGCACTTTCAGGGACGTGGAAGCGCGCCTGCCGGCCATCGCCGAGATGGGCTTCGACGTGCTGTACTTCCCTCCGATCCATCCCATCGGCCGCATCCAGCGCAAGGGGCCCAACAACTCCCTGGAAGCCGGTCCCGGCGACGTGGGCAGCCCATGGGCCATCGGCGCGGAGGAGGGCGGGCACAAGTCGATCCTGCCGGCGCTCGGCACCGAGGAAGACTTCCGGCGCCTGCTGGCGCGCGCGGCGGAGCACGGGCTGGAGATCGCACTCGACATCGCCTTCCAGTGCGCGCCCGACCACCCCTACGTCAAGGCGCACCCCGACTGGTTCCGCTGGCGGCCCGACGGCACGGTGCAGTACGCCGAGAACCCGCCGAAGAAGTACCAGGACATCTATCCCTTCAACTTCGAGTGCGAGGGCTGGCGCGCGCTGTGGGCCGAGCTCAAGAGCGTGATCGATCACTGGACGGGGCAGGGCGTGCGCATCTTCCGCGTGGACAACCCGCACACCAAGGCTTTCCCGTTCTGGGAATGGGCCATCGGCGAGGTCAAGCGCGAGCACCCCGATGCGATCTTCCTGGCCGAGGCCTTCACGCGGCCGAAGGTGATGCACCGGCTCGCGAAGCTGGGCTTCTCGCAGTCGTACACCTACTTCACCTGGCGCACCACGAAGCAGGAGCTGCAGGAGTACTTCACGGAGCTCTCGACCGAGCCGGGCATCGACTACTTCCGGCCCAACGTGTGGCCCAACACGCCCGACATCCTGCACGAGCAGCTGCAGACCGGCGAGCCGGCCGTGTTCATGTCGCGGCTGGTGCTGGCCGCCACGCTGGCGGCCAACTACGGCATCTACGGGCCGGCCTACGAGCTTCGCGAGCACCTGCCGCGCAGCCCGGGCAGCGAGGAATACCTGGATTCCGAGAAGTACCAGCTGCGCCACTGGAATCACGACGACCCCGCGAGCCTGGCGCCCTTCATCGCGCGGGTGAACCGCATCCGCCGAGAGAACCCGGCGCTGCAGTGGGACCGCACGCTGCGCTTCCTGCATATCGACAACCCGCAGCTGATGGCCTATGCCAAGAGCTCGGCCGACGGCGCCAAC
Source organism: Variovorax sp. 350MFTsu5.1 (assembly GCF_048302515.1). Lineage (NCBI taxonomy): Bacteria > Pseudomonadati > Pseudomonadota > Betaproteobacteria > Burkholderiales > Comamonadaceae > Variovorax > Variovorax sp. 350MFTsu5.1. Next base: position 3,430,865 of record NZ_CP157620.1, read on the forward strand.
GTGGTGGTGACCGTGGTCAACCTCGATCCGCACAACGTGCAGGAAGGCTGGGTGGGCCTGGAGCCAGCCAGCGTGGGCGTGAACCCGCCCTCGCGCGCCTTCCAGATGCACGACCTGCTCAGCGGGCAGCGATTTCTCTGGCAGGGCGACTGGCACTACGTGCGGCTCGATCCGCGCAGCGTGCCCGCCCACATCTTCGTGGTCCGCAGGCGCCATGGCGACGAGCGCGACTTCGACTACTTCCTGTGAGGCCGCCCGCACATGAACGCACCCGTCTCCCACATCGCGCTCGAGACCGTCGAGATCGACAACAGCGACGACCCGCTGTGGTACCGCGACGCGGTGATCTACCAACTCAACGTCAAGGCCTTCTTCGACTCCAACAACGACGGCATGGGCGACTTCAAGGGCGTCACCGCCAAGCTCGACTACGTGAAGGAACTGGGCGTCAACACCATCTGGCTGATGCCCTTCTATCCCTCGCCGCTGCGCGACGACGGCTACGACATCTCCGAGTACGAGGACGTGCACCCGCAGTACGGCACGCTGGACGACTTCCGCGAGATGCTGGCCGAGGCCCACAAGCGCGGCCTGCGGGTGATCACGGAGCTGGTCATCAACCACACCTCCAGCGACCACCCGTGGTTCAAGGCCGCGCGGCTCGCGCCGCCGGGCTCGCCCGAGCGCAATTTCTACGTGTGGAGCGACACCGACCAGATCTACCAGGGCACGCGGATCATCTTCACCGACACCGAGACCTCCAACTGGACCTGGGACCCGGTCGCCAAGCAGTACTACTGGCACCGCTTCTTCAGCCACCAGCCCGACCTGAACTTCGACAACCCGGCGGTGATGGAGGCCATCTTCAGGACCATGCGCTTCTGGCTCGACATGGGCGTGGACGGCTTCCGGCTCGACGCCATTCCCTACCTTGTGGAGCGCGACGGCACCAGCAACGAGAACCTGCCCGAGACGCACGCGGTGATCAGGCGGCTGCGCGCGGCCATCGACGCGCAGTACAAGAACCGCTTTCTCCTGGCCGAGGCCAACATGTGGCCCGAGGACGTGCGCGAGTACTTCGGCGACGGCGACGAGTGCCACATGGCCTACCACTTCCCGCTGATGCCGCGCATGTACATGGCCATCGCGCAGGAAGACCGGCACCCGATCGTCGAGATCATGGCGCAGACGCCCGATATTCCCGAGGGCTGCCAGTGGGCCATCTTCCTGCGCAACCACGACGAGCTCACGCTGGAGATGGTCACCAGCAAGGAGCGCGACTACATGTACACCATGTACGCGGCCGACATGCGCGCGCGCATCAACCTGGGCATCCGCCGACGCCTGGCGCCGCTGATGGAGAACGACCTGGACCGCGTGAAGCTCATGAACGGGATGCTGCTGTCGATGCCGGGCTCGCCCATCATCTACTACGGAGACGAGATCGGCATGGGCGACAACGTGTTCGTGGGCGACCGCAACGGCGTGCGCACGCCGATGCAATGGAACCCCGACCGCAACGCCGGCTTCTCGCGCGCCGACCCGCAGCGCCTGTACCTGCAGCCGATCATGGACCCGCTGTACGGCTACGAGGCGCTCAACGTGGAGACGCAGGCGCGCGACAGCAGCTCGCTGCTGAACTGGACCAAGCGCATGCTCGCCGTGCGCAAGACCAGCCACGCCTTCGGCCGGGGCCGCCGGCGCTTTCTCAAGCCCGGCAACCGCAAGATCCTCGCGTACCTGAGCGAGTACGACAGCGACGTGATCCTGACCGTGTTCAACCTCTCGCGCGCGGCGCAGCCGGTGGAGCTGGACCTGTCGGAGTTCAAGGGCTTCGTGCCCATCGAGATGCTGGGGCGCTCGCCTTTTCCGCCCATCGGCGAGCTGCCGTACCTGCTCACGCTGGCCTCGTACGGCTTCTACTGGTTCAAGCTGACCGCCGAGGCCGATGCGCCCAGCTGGCACCAGGAGGGCGTGGCGCTGCAGGAATGGCCCACCCTGGTGCTCTTCGACGGCTGGACCAGCTTCTTCCGCGACCGCGTGATGCCGTGGCGCATCGGCATGTCGGAGCGCATGCGCAACCAGTTCGAGCTGGAGACGCTGCCGCGCCACATCGAGATCCAGCGCTGGTACGCCTCCAAGGGCACGACCATCCAGCGCGCGCGGCTGGCCGACCACGCCGTGTGGGAGGCGAACGGCCTGAGCTGGATGCTGCCGCTGCTCGAACTCGACGGCCCGCCCGGTGGCGCCACCTATTTCATGCCGCTCGCGCTGGCGTGGGAAGAGCGCGACGAGGAGCGCATGGCCGGCGTGGCGCAGGCCGCGCTCGCCAAGGTGCGCCAGCAGGCGCAGGTCGGGCTCATGGGCGATGCCTTCTACGACGAGGCCTTCTGCCGCGAACTGGTGCGAGCCATCCGCAGCGCAGCCGAGCTGCCGACCGCGAACGGCCGGCTGGTCTTCAAGCCCACGGCCGCCTTCGCCGAGACCATGGCGGACATCGACGCGCTGCCCTTCGGCCGGCCCAGCGGGGTGAGCAGCAACACGGTGGTGACGCTGGGCGAGACGCTCTTCCTCAAGGGATACCGCCACGTGCGCGAGGGCATCAACCCCGAGCTGGAGATGGGCCGCTTCCTCACCGAGGTGGCGCACTACCCCAACTGCGTGCCGGTGCTGGGCGCACTCGAATACATGGCCGCCGACGGTCGCACGATGACGCTCGCGATGGTGCAGCGCTACGTGGCGAACCAGGGCGACGGCTGGGACTACACGCTCGGCTACCTGGAGCGCTTCCTGCGCGACGTGGTCACGTCGGACGGCGACGCGCCGGAGGTGGCGGCGGTGCACGGCGGCTTCCTCGCGCTGATGGCCACCCTGGGCCGGCGCACCGCCGAGCTGCACGAGGCGCTGGCCGCCCGCACCGGCGCGGCGGCCTTCGACCCCGAGCCGCTCACGGCCGCCGATGCCACCGGCTTCAAGACACGGGCCACGGCCGACGCGGCTGCCACGCTGGAGCTGCTGCGCGAGCGCTTCCAGCTGCTGCCACCGGCCGCGCAGGCCGATGCGCGCACGCTGCTGGACGCCGGCGCGGCGCTGCGCGCCAGCATCGAGGCGAAGCGCCCCGCGGAAGGCGGCGGCATCAGCAGCCGCTACCACGGCGACTACCACCTCGGCCAGGTGCTGGTGAAGGACAACGACTTCGTCATCATCGACTTCGAGGGCGAGCCCGCGCGCAGCTTCGACGAGCGCCGAATGAAGGGTTCGCCGCTGCGCGACGTGGCGGGCATGCTGCGTTCCTTCAACTATGCGCGCTGGTCGGCGCTGCGCCGCGTGGCCCAGAGCCCGCAGGAGGCCGAGCGCCTCGCCGGCCCGGCCATCGCCTGGGAGCAGGCCACGCGCGACGCCTTCCTTGCCGGCTACGGCCTCGCGCTCGATGGCGAGCTTCTTGCTCTCTTCGAGCTGGAGAAGGCGCTCTACGAGCTGCGCTACGAACTCGGCAACCGCCTCGACTGGGTACAGGTACCGCTGCACGGCGTGCTCGCGCTGGTGCGGCCGGGGCGCGGCTGAACCCGGGCCAACCTGGCGAAATCAAGGGAACTCCACCATGGAAAACTTCGGCATTCACCTGGAGCCGCTGCGCGCCATCCTTTACCAGGTCGGCGCCTTCATTCCCCGGCTGCTGGTCGCGCTGGTGGTCGTGCTCGTCGGCTGGCTCGTGGCCAAGGCGGTGCGCTTCGCAGTGACGAAGGCGCTGCGCGCCATCAACTTCAACGTGCTGACCGAGCGCGCCGGCCTCGACAACTTCCTGCGCCAGGGCGGCCTGGCGGGCGACACCAGCAGCCTGTTCGGCGTGCTCGCGTACTGGCTGGTGATCCTCGCCTCGCTGCTCATCGCCTTCAACGGCATGGGGCTGAGCTACATCGCGGACCTGCTGGGGCGCATCGTCTGGTTCGTGCCGAACGTGTTCGTGGCGCTGCTGGTGCTGGCCTTCGGCTCGTACTTCGCGCGCTTCGTGGGCGACGCGGTGGCCAGCTATTTCCGGGGCGTGAAGATGCAGGACGCCGCGCTCTTCGCCAAGGCCGCGCAGTACGCGGTGATGGCTTTCGTGATCCTGATCGCGCTCGACCAGGTCAAGGTGGGCGGCGACATCGTGCGCGAGAGCTTCCTGGTGATCCTCGCGGGCGCGGTCTTCGCGCTGGCCCTGGCCTTCGGCCTGGCGGGCAAGGACTGGGCCAAGTCCTGCATCGAGCGCTGGTGGCCGAGGGAGGCCAGGGACGGCAGGGTGCCGCCTGCCATGCCCGCGCCACCACCGCCTCCGCCACCCCCGACCGTCGTCGGCGGCACAGGTCTGTACCCGCGCCACGACAACGACCGCCCGCCGCGCTGAATGCGGCACAGCCCTTCAACCTACTGCCATCGGATGACATCCAGGAACGCCGCTACCCCCTCCATCACCGCCGTCTGGCCCGGGCGGCCTTACCCGCGCGGCGCCACCTGGGACGGGGAGGGCGTCAACTTCGCTCTCTTCTCGCAGCACGCCGAGAAGGTCGAGCTGTGCCTTTTCGACGATCGCGGCCGCCAGGAGCTGCAGCGCATTCCGCTGCGCGACCGCACCGATGGCGTGTGGCACTGCTACCTGCCCGAGGCGCGCCCCGGCCAGGCCTACGGCTACCGGGTGCACGGCCCCTACAAGCCGGAGGAGGGCCACCGCTTCAACGCCCACAAGCTGGTGCTCGACCCCTATGCGAAGGACCTGGTGGGCGAGCTGCGCTGGGGCGACGCGCTCTACGGCTACACGGTAGGCAGCAAGCGCGAAGACCTGTCGTTCGACCGCCGCGACAGCGCGCCGCTCATGCCCAAGGGCCGCGTGCTCGAAACGGCCTTCACCTGGGGTGGCGACCGCCGCCCCATGATCCCGTGGCAGGACATGGTGATCTGCGAGATGCACGTGCGCGGCTTCACCATGACCCACCCCGACGTGCCGCCCGCGCTGCGCGGCACCTACGCGGCACTGGGCTGCGCGCCGGTGGTCGACTACCTCAAGCGGCTGGGCGTGACCACCGTCGAGCTGCTGCCGGTGCACGGCTTCCTCAACGACCGCCACCTGTCCGAGCGCGGCCTGCGCAACTACTGGGGCTACAACACGCTGGCCTTCTTCGCGCCCGAGATGCGCTACAGCGCCTCGGGCAAGGTGAAGGAGTTCAAGACCATGGTGAAGACGCTGCACTCGGCGGGCATCGAGGTGATCCTCGACGTGGTCTACAACCACACCTGCGAAGGCAACCAGCTCGGGCCCACGCTGTCGATGCGCGGCGTGGACAACGCCTCCTACTACATCGTCAACGGCGACAACCGCCGTTACTACGACGACTTCACCGGCTGCGGCAACACCGTCAACCTGGAGCATCCGCACGCGCTGCAGCTGGTGATGGATTCGCTGCGCTACTGGGCGGAGGAAATGCACGTCGACGGCTTTCGCTTCGACCTGGCCTCGGCGCTGGCGCGCGAGTCGGGCAAGGTGGAGAACCTCGGGGGCTTCTTCGATGCCATCGGGCAAGACCCGACGCTCAACCGCGTGAAGCTCATCGCCGAGCCTTGGGACCTGGGGCACGGCGGCTACCAGGTGGGCAACTTCCCGCCCGGCTGGGCCGAATGGAACGACCGCTACCGCGACGGCCTGCGCGGCTTCTGGAAAGGCGACGGCGGCCTGCTCGGCGAGCTGGCCCGGCGCATCACCGGCTCGGAAGATCTCTATGGCTGGTCGGGCAAGCAGCCCACCGCCAGCATCAACTTCGTGACCGCGCACGACGGCTTCACGCTGCACGACCTGGTCTCGTACAACGACAAGCACAACGAGGCCAACGGCGAGGACAACCGCGACGGCAGCAGCAACAACGTCTCGTGGAACTGCGGCGCCGAGGGGCCGACCGACGATGCGGAAGTGCTGACCCTGCGCGAGCGCCAGAAGCGCAACCTGCTGGCCACGCTGCTGCTGTCGCAGGGTGTGCCGATGCTGCTGGCGGGCGACGAACGCGGCCACACGCAGCAGGGCAACAACAACGTCTATTGCCAGGACAACGAACTCGGTTGGCTCGACTGGACGCCGACGCCCGAGCGGCTCGCGCTCGTGACCTTCGTCGAACGGATGGTCGCGCTGCGCCGCGCGCACCCCTCGTTCCGGCGCCGCACCTTCTTCGCGGGCCGGCCGGCGGAGGTGGAGACCGTGACAGACGTGCACTGGCTCAGGCCCGACGGAGCCGAGATGCGCCCCGAGGACTGGAACGACGCCAACGCGCGCTGCATCGCGATGTACATCCCTGGCGGCGGCATCGTCGACCGGGGCCCGCGCGGCGAGGCGCAGCTCGACGACGACTTCATCGTGCTGTTCAACGCCCACCACGACGAGATCGCCTTCACGCTGCCGGCGGCGCCGCATGGCGCATGGCGGTTGCTGGTCGACACCGCGAACACCGCGCCTCCGCTGACCACCGAGGACGCGGCCGCGCACGCGCCGGCGTGGAGCGAACCCGCCTATCCGCTGCAATGCCGCTCGCTCGTGGTGCTGAGCCGGCCGGACGTGCGGCCATGACCAAGAAACAGCACCGCACCAGGGCAAAGAGGATCCGATGAGCACCCACGCACACACCATGCCCTTCGGCGCCACCGCGCAGGCGCAGGGCGTGGATTTCGCCCTCTGGGCACCTTCGGCCGAGGCCGTGGTGCTGGAGCACCGCGGCGCGGCAAGCGGTTGCGCCGCCGTGTCGCTGCCCATGGAACGCGACGCCCACGGCTGGCACCGGCTGACGGTGCCGAAGGCAGGCCAGGGCGACAGCTACGGCTTCCGCCTGCCCGACGGCACCCGCGTGCCCGACCCGGCCTCGCGCTTCAACCCCGAGGACGTGCACGGCCCGAGCGTGGTGATCGACCCGCGCCGCTTCGAATGGACCGATGATGCGTGGCGCGGCCGCCCGTGGGAGGAAGCGGTTGTCTACGAGCTGCACGTGGGCACCTTCACCGACGAAGGCACGTTCCGGGCCGCGCGGCAGCGGCTGGAGGAGCTCGCCGAGCTCGGCATCACCGCCATCGAGCTGATGCCGCTTGCCGACTTTCCGGGGCGCCGCAACTGGGGCTACGACGGCGTGCTGCCGTTCGCGCCCGATGCCTCGTACGGCACGCCCGACGATCTCAAGGCACTGATCGACGCGGCGCACTCGATGGGCCTGATGGTGCTGCTCGATGTGGTCTACAACCACTTCGGACCGGAAGGCAACTACCTGCACGCCTGCTGCCCCGAGTTCTTCAACCAGGGGCACCAGACGCCCTGGGGCCCGGCCATCAACTTCGACGGGCCGGCATCGCGCACGGTGCGCGACTTCTTCATCCACAACGCCTGCTACTGGATCGAGGAATTCCGCTTCGACGGCCTGCGCATGGACGCGATCCACGCCATCCACGACGAGACGCGGCCGCACATCGTGCAGGAGATCCGCCAGGCGCTCGACGACGGGCCGGCCCGGGGCCGCCACGTGCACCTGGTGCTGGAGAACGACGCCAACCAGGCCTCGATGCTGATGCGCGACGGCCGGGGCATTCCGGTGGCGGGCACCGCGCAGTGGAACGACGACCTCCACCATGCCGCGCACGTGCTGGCCACCGGCGAACGCGACGGCTACTACGCCGACTATGCAAGCGACCCGGTCTCCAGCTTCGCCTGCGCGCTGGCGGAAGGCTTCGTCTACCAGGGGCAGCCCTCGGCCTTCCGGCACGGCGAGCGCCGGGGCGAACCGAGCACGCGGCTGCCGCCGCAGGCCTTCGTCTCGTTCCTGCAGACGCACGACCAGGTCGGCAACCGCGCCTTCGGCGAACGCATCCACGCGCTCGGCGATCCGGTGCTGGTGCGCGCCGCGATGGCCTGCCTGCTGCTGTCGCCGCATGTGCCGATGTTCTTCATGGGCGACGAATTCGCGGCTTCGACGCCGTTCCTGTACTTCTGCGACTTCGGCCCGGAGCTTGCGAGCGCCGTTGCCGAGGGGCGGCGCTCCGAGTTCGGCGGCTTCGCGGCATTCGCCGACGAAGCGGCGCGAGCGCGCATTCCCGATCCGAACGCCGAATCCACTTTTCTCGCCTCGAAGCTGCGCTGGCGGGAGCGCGGCACGCGCGCGCACTTCGAGCGGCTGTGCGAGGTGCGGCAACTGCTGGAGATTCGGCATCGGCTGATCGTGCCCCGGCTTGCGGGCATGAGCGCCGCAGGCGTCTACCGCTGCGAGAACGGTACGCTGCAGGTGGCGTGGGATCTCGGAGCGCCCGGCACTCGGCTGCACCTGCTGGCGCACTTCGGCGATGGGCCCGTGGCGGGCTTGGCTGCGCCGCCCGGCAAGGCGATCCACAGCGAAGGCGCTGCCGTCCAAGAGGGCGCGATGCGCCTGGAGCGCGGCGCCGTGCACGTGACGCTGGAGGATCCGCCGGGTGTCGTATGAAGCAAGCCCGCCGCCGATCGCCGTCACCGATGAACTCGCGCGCCTGTGCGGGCACCACGGCATCGCCACCGGCTATTTCGACGCATTCGGACGGCGCCGAGAAGTTGGCGGGCGCAGCCTGATCGCGCTGCTGGCCGAGTTCGGCGTGCGGCTCGGCGATGTGGCGGAAGCCGGCCCCGCGCTCGAAGCAGCACGGCAGGCGGATCGGGCCGAGTCGCTGCCGCCGGTTGTGGTCGTACAGGTACCGGCGACCGGATGGCCGGTGCGGCTGCGGATTGCGCCTTCGATGAGGCGCGTGCGCTGGCAGATCAGCGACGGGTGCGGGACCGTGCTGGAAGGCGAGGGCGACGTGGGTGCCGAAGAAGCGACGCCTGGCGAGCGCATCCTGCAGATGCCTGTCGTGCTCGAAGCCGGCTACTACCGGCTGCGCGTCGAAGGCCTGCCCGGCGAGACGCTGGTGCTGGCCACGCCGGGCCATTGCTACCGCCCGCCGGCCGTGCAGGACGCAGGCCGCGTGTGGGGCGTGGCCGTGCAGCTCTACGGCCTGCGCTCGCCGCGCAACTGGGGCATCGGCGATTTCGGCGATCTGGAGGACCTGGCCGTGCGGGTGGCGGGGCAGGGCGCCGATCTCATCGGACTCAATCCGCTGCATGCGCTGTTCGCGGGCACGCCGGAACATGCCAGCCCGTACAGCCCGTCGTCGCGGCAGCAGCTCAATGTGCTCTGCATCGACGTCGAGGCGGTCGATGGCTTCCCGGACTGCGCGGCCGTGCGGGAAAAGGTCGGCTCGCCGGATTTCCAGCAGCGCCTGGCCATGCTGCGCGCCGCGCCGCTGGTCGACTACGCCGGCGTGGCCGCGGTGAAGTTCGAAGTGCTGGAGCTTCTGTTCGCGCATTTCTGCGAGCGGCACCTGCCGCCGGAAGGCGAGCCCGATGAAGCGGGCAGGGCCTTCCTTGACTTCGTCGCCCGGCGCGGCGAGGCCTTGCGGCGGCATGCCGTGTTCGAGACCTTGCGCGCTCACTTCCTTTCCACCGACAACGGTTCGGGAGACTGGCATTCATGGCCGGCCGCATGGCGCGACCCGGAATCCGCCGAAGTCGCTGCGTTCGCACGGGTGCATGCGGGGCGGGTGCGCTTTCACCAGTACCTGCAATGGGTGGCCGACCGGCAGCTCTCGCACGTCGCGGCGCGCTGCTGCGTGCTCGGCATGGGCGTGGGCCTCTACACGGACCTGGCGGTATCCGTCGATCGCGCGGGCTCCGATGCCTGGTCCTTCCAGCATGGCTTTGCCGAGAACGCCAGCATCGGCGCGCCACCGGACGAGTTCAACCCGGCCGGCCAGCGCTGGGGGCTGCCGCCGCTGAGGCCCGGCGGCCTGCGCGCCGACGGCTATCGCTTCTTCATCGAGACGCTGCGCGCCAGCATGCGCGGCGCGGGCGCCCTGCGCATCGACCATGCGATGGGACTGATGCGGCTGTTCTGGATTCCACCGGGGTGCGGCGCGGCCGAGGGCGCGTACGTCTACTACCCGCTGGAGGAGATGCTCGCCATCGTTGCGATCGAAAGCCACCGGCAGCGCTGCATGGTGGTGGGCGAGGATCTCGGCACCGTCGAGGACGCGGTGCGCGAAGGACTCGCGCGCGCGGACGTGCTCTCGTACCGGCTGCTCTATTTCGAACAGCGGCAGGGCGGCGGCTTCAAGGCCCCTGCCGATTACCCGCCGGCCGCGCTGGTCGCGATCAGCACGCACGACCTGGCAACCTTCGAGGGCTGGTGGACGGCCGCCGATCTGCGCGAGCGGCTGGCGCTGCGCCTGTTTCCCGATCCGGCGATCTTCGACAAGCAGCTGGCGGACCGCATGCGCGAGCGCGTCGAGCTGATGCAGTCGCTGCAGCATGCGGGCCTGCTGTCGCGCGAGGAAATGGCGGAGGCAGCCGGCCTTGCGATGCCTTCGCAGCGCCTGGTGGAGGCGGCGCATGCCTTCCTGGCCCGCACGCCGTCGGCGCTGATGATGGTGCAGCTGGAAGACGTGGCCGGCACTGTCGAGCAGGCCAACATGCCGGGCACCGTCGACGAACACCCCAACTGGCGCCGCAAGCTGGCGCAGCCGGTCGCGGCGCTGGCGCAGAGCGATCGGATGCACCGCCTGGCGCGCCTGCTGCGCGAGGAACGGCCACGACAGCCTCGGAATGAAACGCCAGCCGGCCTGCGGGCGCGCATTCCACGCGCCACCTACAGATTGCAGTTCCACAAGGACTTCGGCTTCGACGACGCGATCCGCGTGCTGCCGTACCTCGCGAAGCTGGGCGTGAGCCATGTCTATTGCTCGCCGATACAGCGCGCCCGCCCGGGCAGCACGCACGGCTACGACGTGGTCGCGCATGCGGAGATCAACCCCGAACTGGGCGGCGCCGAAGGCTTCGCGCGCTTCGTCGACGCGCTGAAGGCCAACGGCCTCGGGCAGCTTCTGGACATGGTGCCCAACCACATGGGCGTGTTCGGCGCCGACAACGCATGGTGGATGGACGTGCTGGAAAACGGCCCTGCCTCGCTTTTCGCCCAGCACTTCGACATCGACTGGCAGCCGCTGAACCCCGAGCTGGCCGGCAAGGTGCTGCTGCCGGTGTTGGGCGGGCACTACGGCGAGACGCTGGACGGCGGCGAGCTGGTCTTGCGCTTCGAGGAAGCGGCGGGCGGCTTCGCCGTCCGCTATTTCGAGCATCGCTTTCCGCTGGCGCCCGAGACTTATCCGGTGGTGCTGGAACGCGCGCTCGAGCGGCTGGGCGATGCGGATGCGTCGCACCGGCTGGCGAGCCTTTCCACGGCCTTCGGTCGCCTTCCCGGGCGCGACCTGGCATCGCCGCACGAGCAGGCCGAGCGAGTCCGCGACAAGGAGCTCTTCAAGGCGCGCCTCGCGGAGCTGGCGCGCAGCGAGCCCATGGTGGCCCATGCGCTCGCTGCAGCAGTGGCGAGTTTCAATCTGGCCTCGGCGCAAGCCCGCGATGCGCTGCACCGGCTGATCGAGGCGCAGGCGTATCGGCTCGCGCACTGGCGGGTGGCGGCCGACGAGATCAATTACCGGCGCTTCTTCGACATCAACGATCTTGCCGGCGTGCGCATGGAACGCGACGAGGTGTTCGAGGCCACGCAGTCGTTCGCGCTGGATCTGGCGGCTTCGGGCGTGGTGGACGGGCTGCGCATCGACCATCCGGACGGGCTCTACGACCCCGCGGACTACTTCCGCAAGCTCCAGGAAGGCTATGCGCGCCGCGCCGGACTGGCGCTGCCGGCGCACGACACGCAGGGCCGGCCCGCGCGGCCGCTCTACGTGGTTGCCGAGAAGATCGCCGCGGCGCACGAGGAAGTTCCCCACAGCTGGCATGTGCATGGCACCACCGGCTACCGGTTCGCGAACGTGGCCAACGGCGTGCTGGTCGACACAGCCGGCAGGGATCGCATGCTGCACGCCTGGCAGCGCTTCACAGGCGTGGCGGAAGACTTCGCCTCGATCTGCCGCGAAGGCCGGCGCGAGGTGATGCGCAATGCGTTGTCGTCGGAGCTCAATGTGCTGTCCGGCGAACTGCTTCGCATCGCCCGGGCGGACCGAGGCACGCGCGACTACACGCTCAATGCACTGCGCCGGGCCTTGTCTGGCGTGTGCGCCTGCATGACCGTCTATCGCACCTACATCGTCGGTGAGCCGTCCGGGCAGGACGGACGCTTCATCGACGAGGCCGTGGCCGAAGCCGCTCGGCGCAGCGGCGAGGCCGATCTGTCGGTGTTCGAGTTCGTGCGTGGAGCACTGAGTGGGGCGCTGAGTGGGGCGCTGCGTGGCGAGCCATCCACTGCAGCCCACCCCGCGCTCGCCGAACGGGTGCGCCGCTTCGCGATGCGTTTCCAGCAGTTCAGTGCGCCGGTAGCGGCCAAGGGCGTGGAAGACACGGCGTTCTATCGCTACTTTCCGCTGAGCTCGCTCAACGAGGTGGGCGGCGAGCCGGATCTTTTCGGTATCGAGGTCGGGCAGTTCCACGCGCTTTCCGCCGATCGCGCACTTCACTGGCCGCACACCATGCTCGCGACATCGACGCACGACAACAAGCGCGCGGAGGACGTCCGCAACCGGATCGACGTGCTCTCGGAAATCCCCGACGAGTGGATGCGCGCGCTGGCACGCTGGCACGGCAAGTGCCGCGGCACGCGCGCGAATCTGCCGGGCGGCGAGTCGCCGTCGCGCGCCGATGAATACCTGCTCTACCAGACGCTGCTGGGCACGCTGCCACCGGGCGGGCTCGGCGCGGATGCGCTGCCGGACTACATCCAGCGCATCTGCCAGTACATGCGAAAGGCCGCGCGCGAAGCCAAGCTGCGCACGCGCTGGACGCAGCCCGACGAGGACTACGAATCGGCGCTGGAACATTTCGTGCACGAGATATTGGCGCCGGCCGGCAACGGGGAGGAGGGCGAGTGCCTGCGGGACATCCGGCAGCTGTCGGACCGGCTGGCGACGATCGGTGCGTGGAACAGTCTCACGCTGATGCTGCTGAAGTACGCCTCGCCGGGCGTGCCCGATCTCTATCAGGGCAGTGAGCTGATTGCGCTGAGCCTCGTGGATCCGGACAACCGGCGGCCGGTGGACTATGCGCTGCGCCAGCGGCTGCTCGACGAACTGGACGGAATGGCCGGCGAGGACGGCCTTGCCCGCCGGATCCGCGCGATGGCCGCGTCGCCGCACGATGGGCGGGCGAAGCTCTGGTTCATCTGGCGGCTTCTGACCCTGCGACGGGCGCAGCCGCTGCTGTTTGGAGAAGGCAGCTACGAACCGTTGACTGTCGAGGGGCCGCTGGCGCGGCATGTAGTCGCATTCGCGCGGCGGCATGGCGAGCAGGCGGTGCTGGTCCTGGCTGGCCGGCTGTTCGCGTCATTTTCAGGCGATGCCGCAAGACCGACGCTGCCGGAATCGGCGAAATGGAACGGCACGACGATCCGTCTGCCGGACGGCCTCGACGCGGGGCCCATGCGAAACCTGCTGACAGGAGAGGTCGTTTCCGCCACGGACCGGCTGCAACTGACCGAGACATTCAGCGCAATGCCTTGGGCGGCACTGGTTCCCGTGGGTGCATTCCGTTGACTCGGGACCTCCAGGAACTAGGGCCTCAAGGGCTGGTGCGAGAACAGCTCCTCGCACAACGTGCGCAGCCAGCGGCTGGCAGGATCCTGGTGGTAGCGGACGTGCCAGTGCTGTTTGACGGTGAACGGCGGCACTCGCACCGGACAACCGTGGACCTTCAAGGCGCTCCCACTTGAACTGGCGAGCGTCTCGCCGATATGACGCGGCACGGTTGCGATCAGGTCGGTCGTGGACACGACAGCCGCAAGGCCAAGGAACCCCGGCAACTCCAGCAGGACGCGCCGCCCGATCTTTTGTCGCTGCAGTGCAGCCTCCAGCAGCAAGGCGCCGGTGCCCCCAACGATGCCGATATGGGCCTCGGCCTTGTATTCGCGCAGGCCCAATCCCTTGAGGCCGATGCGAGGGTGACGCGCGTTCACGAGGCACACCCAGTCCTGAGGGTAGAGAACCTGCTGGTAGAACCCCGACTCGAGCTGGGGCACCAGGCCGATCGCGAGGTCCGCCTCGCCGGATTGCAGCGCCTGTCCGGTTTGCTCGTCGATTCGCGCGGCCTCCAGGCGAACGCCGGGCGCGACCGCGCGCACATGCGCGAGCAGGCGCGGCAGCAGGGTGATGTGGCTGGCATCCGTCATGCAGATGCGAAAGCGCCGTGTCGCGATCGACGGATCGAAAGGCTCGGCGGGCGCGGCCACTCGGCGCAGTGCGGCCAGGGCTTCCCGCACCGGCACGATCAGCTCCTGCGCGCGCGGGGTCGGCTGCATGCCGTTGGTGGTGCGAACGAAAAGCTCGTCGCCCAGCTGCCGGCGCAGTCGTCCGAGCCAGTTGCTCACGGTCGGCTGGCTCTGGCCCATCGCCTCGCCGGCCCGCGTCACGCTGTTCGTGCTGTAGAGCAGCTCGAACAGGCGCAGCAGCTTGATGCTGGGAAGGGATGCATCGCCTTCGATGTCGTCGTCAGTGTCCAAACCGGGTCTCCATTTCAAATTGGAATGTAGATCATTGCAGCCATGCCATGGGCAACATGATCCTTGGAACCTATCGTCGGGGTCATTCCGAACGAAGGCTCACATGAAGATCTACTTTCTCGGTGCCGGCGCACTGGGTTGCGCCATCGGCGGGACCCTCGCCGCAGCGGGGTCCGACGTCACACTGATCGACCCCTTCCAGGCCCACGTCGATGCGATCAATCGCGACGGGCTGCGCATGAAGGTCGGCGATTCGGAGCGCACCGTGCGGGTCCGCGCGGCGCTCGACAGCACGAGGCTCGAGGCCCCGGACCTCATCGTCGTGCTGGTCAAGTCCTTCCACACGCGTGCAGCCATCGAAGGGGCACGAAACATCGTGGGGCCCGACACGGCCGTGATGTCGCTGCAGAACGGCATGGGGCATGAGGAAATCCTCTCGGAAGTGGTGGGCGCCGGGCATGTGCTCGCCGGCAAGACCTACGTCGGCGGCGTGATGCTCGCTCCCGGTCATGTCATTGCCGGCACACAGGGCAAGCGCACGGTGATCGGCGAGATCGACGGCCGCGTCAGCGAACGCGCCAAGGCGATCGCCGCGGAGTTCGAGCGCGCCGAGCTGCCTTGCGAGGTCAGCGGCAACATCCTCGGCGCGATGTGGGACAAGCTCCTGATCAACGTCGCGACCGGTGCACTGAGCGGCATCACCGGCCAGGTCTACGGAAGCCTCTACGCGGTGCCGGAGATCGAAGCCACGGCCATCGCCGCGGTGGCCGAAGCGATGGCGGTTGCCGAGGCCAGCGGCGTGAAGCTGTCGATCAAGGCGCCGCGCGACGCCTGGCTGATGGCTGCCGAGGGCCTGCCCTACGAATTCAAGACCTCGATGCTGCAGAGCCTGGAGAAGGGCTCGATCACCGAGATCGACTTCATCAACGGCGCCGTGGTGCGCGTGGGCCGCAAATATGGCATGCCGACGCCCGTCAACCAGACGCTGGTCGCAGCGATCAAGGGCATCGAACGCCGCATGGAGGCGAAATGAACACCCGGGCCATACCGAAAGCCTACGTCGAGCACGTCGCCATCTGGGTGCGCGACATCCATTGGCACATCAAGTTCTTCCACGATGTCTGCGGCATGACGATGCGGGAAGTGCAAGGCACCGTCGAAGAGCCCATCCAGTACTGGACGCTCGGGGGCATGCAGTTCATGGCCAGGCCCGATCACGACGGCCCCGAAGGTCGGCTGGGCCACCTGGGCGTGATGTGCGAAGACCTCGAGGCCGCACTGGCCGCCGCAAAGGCCTTCGGCGTCACCGAGATGCCCCAGGGCCGCAACTGGCTGCGCCTGCCCGATGGCCTGGCCGTCGAATTCATCCAGGCCAGCCCCGGCGCCGTGGCCAAGGCGCTGGCGATCGATCCCCGCGCCTGAACCCTGTCCGTACCCGAGCCCCCGACATGAACACACTCACCATCGAAGACAAGTACTGGGACGACGCCGTCGTCGGCGAGGAATGCATCAGCCCGCCGTACGAAGTGACGGAAGCCCGCGTGATGGCCTACGCCGACCTCACGGGCGACCACACGCCCGTGCACACCGACGAGGCCTACGCCCGCACCACGCCTTTCGGCACCCGTGTGGCCCACGGCCTGTTCGGCCTCTCGATCGCAGACGGCCTCAAGACAAGGAGCGACATGCGCTTCATGCCCGGCATGTCGCTGGGCTGGGAATGGAGCTTCGTCGCGCCCATCAAGCTCGGCGACACGGTGCGGGTGAGGTTCCGCGTCGAGTCCAAGCGCGAATCGAAGAGCAAGCCGGGCTGGGGCATCCTGGTGCTGCCGTCCGAACTGATCAACCAGCGCGACGAAGTCGTGCAGAAGGGCGAGCATCGCGTGATGGTGCCCAGGAGGCCGGCATGAACGCGGCGGCACGGCAGGCATTGCCCCTGGCGGGAATCCGCGTCATCGACTACAGCCATTTTCTTGCCGGTCCCTACGTGGGCCGCTGCCTGGCCGCGCTGGGCGCCGAGGTCATCAAGGTGGAGCGCCCCGGCTCCGGCGATGCCGGCCGGCAGCACGCCTGGTTCGTCGGTGACCACAGCGGCTACTTCCTGCAGCAGAACATGGGCAAGAAGGGCCTGTCGGTCAACACCAAGGATCCGCGCGGCCGCGCGCTGATGAAGAAGCTGGTCGACAGCGCCGACGTGTTCGTCGAGAACTACCGCCCCGGTGCACTCGAAAAGCTGGGCCTGGGCTACGCGGAACTGGCCGAGACCAACCCGGGCCTCGTCTACTGCTCGATCTCCGCATACGGCCATACCGGACCGGACTCGCACCGCGCCGGCTTCGGCCTGATTGCTGAAGCCAAGAGCGGCATCATGCAGATGGTGGGCAATCCCGGCGAGGCGCCGCCTCTGCTGCGCATCTCGCTCGGCGACATGTACACCGGCATCCACGCCGTGGCGGCGATCAACGCCGCGCTGCTGGGCCGCGTGAAGTCGGGCCGCGGACAGCACATCGACATGGCGCTGTACGACACGCTGGTGTCGATGCACGAATACGCGGTGCAGTGCTACACGCTCTCGGGCGGCAAGGAAGTACCGGTGCAGACCGGCCACGACATGCCCAATTCGACCCTGTACGGCGTGTTCCGCGCGCAGGACGGCGACCTGGTCATCGCCGCGCAGGTCGACGATGCATGGAAGCGCTTCGCCGCGCTCGTCGAGCAGACCGGCGGACCGGCGGGTTTCGGAGGCGACACGCGCCTGCACGCAGCGGCCGGGCGCAACGCAAACCGCCTGGAAATTCTCGAGGTGGTCCGCCCATGGGTGGCACAGCGACCCGTGGCCGAGATTCTGAAGATGCTGGACGGCATCGACGTGCCCTGTGCCAAGGTGCAGCGCATCGACGAAGTGCTGGCCGACCCGCAGATCCAGGCGCGCGGCATGGTGGTGGAACAAGAGCATCCGGTGCTCGGCAAGATCCGCCTGCCCAATCTGCCCTTCCGCATGTCGGGCTGCGACACCTCGATCACGCAGGTGGCGCCGGAGCTCGGCGAGCACAACGCCGAGATCGCCGCGAGCCTGGGCTACGACGCCGCCCAGATCGCCGAGATGCAGGCCGACGGCGTGCTCTACGGCGCATAACGAGGAGGGCAGCATGACCGACCGCTACGCCGTCATCGGCAATCCCATCGGCCACACCAAGTCGCCGCTGATCCACGGCAGCTTTGCGCGAGCGACCGGCCAGGACATCGAGTACGGCGCCATCGAAGGCTCGCTCGAGCGCTTCGCGAACGACGTGCACGCGTTTCGCAAGGCGGGCGGGCTCGGCCTGAACGTCACGGCGCCATTCAAGCTGCAGGCGCTGGCCCTGGTGACTGAACGCCTGGAGCGTGCCGAGCTGGCCGGTGCCACCAATGCGCTCAAGTTCGAGGGCGACCGCATCCTTGCCGACAACTTCGACGGCGTGGGGCTGACCAGGGACATCCGGAGCAACCTGGGCTTCTCCCTCAAGGGCGCGCGCATGCTGGTGCTCGGTTCGGGCGGCGCGGTGCGCGGAGCCCTGTTGCCTTTCCTCGCGCAAGAGCCGGCCGAACTGGTGCTTGCGAACAGGACCCTGCCGAAGGCGGTCGACCTCGCCGAGCAGTTTGCGGTGCATGGCCCCGTGCGCGCCTGCGCCTATGCAGACCTGGCCGGGGAGCGCTTCGACATCGTCATCAACGGCACCTCGGCCAGCCTCAAGGCCGAGCTGCCACCGGTGCCGGCGCAGACCTTCCAGAACGCCAGGCTTGCCTACGAACTGGCCTACGGCAAGGGCCTGACGCCCTTCCTGCGGCTTGCGCAGAACGCGGGCGTGCCCAAGCTCGCCGACGGCGTGGGCATGCTGGTCGAGCAGGCGGCCGAAGCCTTCCTGTGGTGGCGCGGCGTGCGGCCCGACACCCGTGCGGTCATCGAGCGAATGACCATCCCGCTGGTCTGAGGCCGCGACAACAAGGAGAGACCCGATGAAGATCCTCATGCTCCACGGCATCAACCACAACATGTTCGGCAAGCGCGATCCGAAGCAATACGGCAACACGACGCTCGCCGAGATCGACGCGAAGCTGCAGGCGCTGGGCAAGGAGCTGGGCGCGGAGGTCGAGAGCTTCCAGACCAACAGCGAAAGCGCCATGTGCGAGCGCATCCACCAGGGCTTCGTCGATGGCGTCGATGCGGTCCTGATCAACGCCGGCGCATGGACGCATTACAGCTACGACATCAGGGACGCGCTGGCAATCCTCACGGTGCCGGTGGTCGAACTGCACATGTCGAACATCCATGCGCGCGAGGAGTTCCGGCATCACTCGGTGTTCGCGGACATCGTGAAGGGCCAGATCTGCGGCTTCGGCCTGGACAGCTACCTGCTCGCCTTGCGTGCTGCCGTGTCGGCGGTGCGAGGCGCCGGCTAGCGAGAAGCAAGCTGCGCGAGCCCGCCCCCGGGGATGCCCGGCGACGACGAGGCGGGGTCGCAGCGAGATAGCCGTGCCGCCTGCGAAACATGAGGCGGTCGGCGGCGGAAAACCGGGCTCGGCAGCGATCCGGACGAAGACCATTTCGCATCCAGCGAAAGCACCGGCATCACTGCGTCTTCGAGGTGGAATGAACGCAAGCAAGTTGCAGTGCTTCCGGTCATTCCGAAAATGAAATTCAGTCGCTCATTTTCAGAGGCAATTCAACGCTCGTTGCCGCCTCTGTACAGGTCACACTGATCGGGCTTGCCGTGTCGCGCAGTCGATGCGGTGCGGGCATGGCCGGAGGCAGTGACATTCAATGTCGTTTCGCCGGCGTCTCATGTGACAACGAATGTCACTTCTTGCCGCTGCGCGTCCCTCGCAACGCGCTCAATGCATCCATCGGTTTTACCGATTTCATTTCGTCTACCCATCGAAGCGAATGGCATGCACTTTGCAGAAGCATTTATTTACACATTCCGATAAATGACCCATCCCACGAACGACGACAAAGACGCCGGCCTGCTGGATCGCCGCACCTTCTTCATCGGCACCGCGAGTGCAATCGCCCTGGGCACGACAGCTTGCGGTGGGGGCAGCAGCGGAAGTTTTTCGCCCATAGGGGGAGCGGCCGCGCAGCAGTCATCACAGCAATCACCGGGTGCGAGCTCCGGCGCGGTCGCAGGTGTCGATACACCCGCCACTCCCGCGCCCGAGCCAGCCGCCCCTGAGCCCGCAGTACGCAAGATCGTGCACCCCGGCCTGCTGGTCACGGAAGACGCTCTGCAGCGCATCCGCGACAAGCTGGCCGCCAAGGCGGAGCCATGGGTGGGCGGCTTGAACATGATGCTCAGGGCGAACACCACCGGCCTCGATGCGAAGCCGCGCCCCCTGGCGCTGGTGACGCGCGGCGTCGATGGCGAGAACTATGGGCAGATGGTCGGCGACATGGTGCGCGCCCTTCATTACGCACTGCGCTGGAAGATCTCGAACGACGAGAGCTACGCGAAGAAGGCGGTGGAGTTCCTCAATGCATGGTCGTCGACCTTGACCGAGCTGGGCGGCAATTCGAACGTCTACCTGGCCTCGGGCCTTTACGGCAACCAGTGGGCCAACGCCGCGGAACTGATGCGGACCTACTCCGGCTGGGCGAAGGAAGACGTCGCGCGCTTCCAGGCGATGCTGATGAACGTGTTCTATCCGAAGGCCCACGACTTCCTGGTCAACCACAACGGCAGCGAGACAAGAAAGGTCACCCACTACTGGGCCAACTGGGACCTGGCGAACATCTGCGCCGTCTACGCGATCGGCGTGTTCTGCGACCGGCCCGACCTGAGGGCCGAGGCAAGCAACTACTACAAGGCCGGCCGCGGCAACGGAACGAGCGCCGGCAGCGTCTACTACGTGCACCCCGGTTACCTCGGGCAATGGCAGGAAAGCCATCGCGACCAGGGCCACTCCACCCTCGGCATCTCGCTGGCCGGGATGCTGTGCGAAATGGCCTGGAACCAGGGCGAGGACCTCTACGGCTACTGGAACAACCGGTTGCTGGCCGGTGCGGAGTACGTGGCCAGGACGAACCTGACCGATGCCAATGGCAATGCACTGTTCACGATGCCGTTCGCGCCTTACAACGGCGTATTCGGACCCGCTACCGCCGCGGCGGGCACCGGCAGCGGCCGGCCCTGCTGGGAACTGATCTACAACCACTACGTGAACCGCAAGGGTCTCTCCGCCCCCTGGACCAAGGCGATGGTCGACAGATTTCGTCCGGAGCGCGTCGACGGCGGCGACCAGCCAGGCATCGGCACGCTGCTCTATGCGCGCGATCCGGTCGCTGCCGCAAAGCCCAGCGGCCTGAGCGCATTCCTGAACAACGCAAAGGTGCAGCTGTCCTGGTGGGGCACGGCGGGCGCTTCCCAATACCTCGTGCAGAGGGCGGCTTCACCGAACGGTCCGTTCACGACCCTTGCGCCCGTCACCGATCCACGCACCTACACCGACGATGCCGACCAGGGCACCTGGTACTACCGCATCGATGCGGTGACCGACGCCGGCGAGATCGCCGGTGCGGATACCTTGCGCGTGGCGGTTCCCGGCGAGCTGTGGCTGCACCTGCCTCTCAACGGCGATGCCAACGACGCCAGCGGCCGCGGCCTGAACGCGCAGTTGAAGGGCGGTACGAGCTGGGGCGAAGGGCGCAACGGCGGAAGCGCCGTGCAACTCGACGGTCGCAGCGGCCACGTCCAGTTGCCCGACGGGGCCGTGTCGGCCCTGGGCGACTTCACGGCGGCGGTGTGGGTCTACTGGGATGCCTCGGTGGTCAATACGCGCATCTTCGACTTCGGCTCCAACGACGTGGCCTACATCTCGCTGATTCCTCGCGACGGCAACGGCAAGCTGCGCTTTTCGGGTTCGCGCAACCAGTTCTGGAACGAGGAGTCCGTGACGACCGACGTGCTGCCCACGCAGCGCTGGGTGCATGTGGCGGTCACGCTTTCAGGCACTGTGGGCACGCTCTACGTGGACGGCACGCAGGTTGCGACCGCGGACGGCATCTGGATCAATCCCTTCCAGCTGGGCCGCACGACGCAGACCTGGCTGGGCCGCTCCCAATACGGCGGCGACCCGTACTTCAAGGGCCGCATGCAGGACTTCCGCATCTACAGCGGCGCGCAGGACGCGGCCTTCATCGCGAACCTCGCCCGCTGAGCGCCATCGGGCAGCCGCGCTGCCCGGACAACCCTGAACCCGAACCGGTGTGTGCCTGCACGGGCGCGCCGGTATTTGTTTCCTCTCACCTTTCGGACTTTTCCATGGGCATTCTTTCTCGACGATCCGTTTCCGCGCTGCTGGCCTCGCTGCTGCTCTTCGGCTGTGGCGGAGGAGGTGGCAGCGGTAGCGGTGGCGGGGCCGGCATTCCGTTGTTCGGCAGCCCGACGGGCCAGGCTGGCGGCGGCGGTCAATCCGACGGCGGCCAGAGCAACGGCGGCCAAGTAGCCAGCAACACCTCCGGCGGCGGCACCCAGGGCGGCACTGGAGGCACGACCGGCGGCACCATACCCGTCGCGGCCACCGTCGCCCTGGCGAACAAGCTCGGCAAACCCGCCCGGGTGCTGGTTGGCCTGAGCGCCAATTCCACCGACGACTTGAAGAGCCAGGACATCCACCCCGACATCGTGGAGCACTACCTTGTGGGGATCGTGGGCTACAACGGAGGCTGGCCCGACTGGAACGCGGGCGGCGCCTACGTCACCATCTTTGCGGAGGCCGCGCAGGCCTACGGTGCGGTGCCCATGTTCACGCTCTACCAGATGACGGCGAACGGAGAGGGCAATGTCGACACGACCGCCGATGCGGCCTTCATGAACAAATACTGGGGCCAGGTCCGGCTGATGTACCAACTCATCGCGAAGCTGGACAAACCCGTTCTGATCAACGTGGAGCCGGACTTCTGGGGCTTCGCTGCAGGGAAGCGGTCCGATCACGACCTGACGAAGCTTACCGCTCGCGTCAGCGGTCAGCCCGAATGCAGCACGCTGCCTGACACCGTCGCGGGCCTCGGCCAGTGCGTCGTGCAGATGGGCCGGAAGATCGCACCCAAGGCGCTGATCGGGTTCCCGCCTGCGTTCTGGAACGGCACGCCCTCCGACATCGGCGCGATGATGCAAGCTGCCGGCGCGAACCAGGCGGACTTCATCGTCGCCCAGACCAGTGACCGCGACGCGGGCTGCCGGGAGGTGACGCCGAGGCCCGACGGATGCCAGAACGGAAGCGATCGTTACTGGGACGCGAGCAACAAGACCAGCCCGAACTTCCACGATTCGCAGAAGCAGTATTCGGACTATCGCGCAGCCCTGGGCAACGGCCTGCCCATCCTGTGGTGGCAGACGCCCATGGGCGTTCCTTCCGACACGCCCGGCGGCACCGACGGGCACTACCGCGACAACCGCGTCGACTACATGCTGACCAACACGCAGGAATACGGCGACATGCACACCTTCGGGATCGTCTTTGGCCCCGGCTGGGGCAACCAGACCTCGATCGCCACCGACGGCGGCCAGTTCGCGCGCCTTTCGGCGCAATACCTTGCGCGAGGCGGCGCGGTGCTGAAGTAGCGGGTTCGGTCGAGCCCACTACCGCAGCACCAGAACCGGCAGCGACGATCGAACCAGGACTTGCTGCGTCTCGCTTCCCAGCAAAAGGCGCTTGAGGCCCTTGCGTCCGTGCGAGGCCATCACGATCAGGTCGCTCCTGTGCTTCTTCGCCGCGGCGATGATCGATTCGGCGACCAGGTCCGAGCTGGCCTGCGCCGTCCTGATCCGCACGCCGCGCTCCCGCGCGCGGTCGCGCACCTTGTCGAGCATGGCCTGCGCCTTCTCCGCCCATTGCTTCTCGATGCGGCCGACGTCTTCTGCCGAGAAGGTCGTCGAGCCTTCGAAATAGCTCTTCGGGTAACGGGGAACGACGGTCAGGGCGACCAGGTCCGAGTCGTTCTGCACCGCCAGCGCGATGGCGCTGTCGACGGCCTTCTTCGAAAGGGCGGTGCCGTCGGTGGCGACGAGGATGCGTTTGAACATGAGGGGCTCCGCGTGATTTGCGGCAGAGCTTAGGCGCGCCCGCAACCTACGGCTTGATCCATATCAAACGGCTCGCGCGGCCCGCCTCTTAGGCTCGCCCGATGAATGCCACGCTCGCCCCCGATCGCGCCGCGATCCCCGTATTTCCCGCCGCGGACGGCGACCAGGCCTGGCAGCTGCTGGACGATCCGGCCGAATGGCCCGCCTTCGGCCGCGAGTTGGGTGCCGCCGGCGCTGGCTGCTGGGAGTCGCAGGTCGTGGTCGAGGGCATGCACTGCGCGGCCTGCGCCTTCACGGTCGGGGCGGCGCTGCGCCAGGTGCCGGGCGTGATGGAGGCGCAGGTCAACGCGGCCAGCCGGCGTGCGCGCGTGGTCTGGTCGCCCGCGCAGACCCGGCCTTCGCACTGGTTCGAGGCCAGCGCGAAAGCCGGCTACCGGCTGCTGCCGGGCAGCGACCGCTCCGTCAGGGAACTGCGCCGGCGCGAATCGCGGCTGGCCCTGTGGCGCTGGCTCGTGTCGGGCTTCTGCATGATGCAGGTGATGATGTACGCCTACCCGGCCTACGTCGCGCGGCCCGGCGACATGAACGCCGATTCCGCGCAGCTGCTGCGCTGGGCTTCCTGGGTGCTGACGCTGCCCGTCGTGCTCTTCTCCTGCGGGCCCTTCTTCCGCAGCGCCTGGCGCGACCTGCGCATGGGGCGCATCGGCATGGATCTTCCCGTGGCCTTCG
This sequence comes from Variovorax sp. 350MFTsu5.1, assembly GCF_048302515.1. NCBI lineage: Bacteria > Pseudomonadati > Pseudomonadota > Betaproteobacteria > Burkholderiales > Comamonadaceae > Variovorax > Variovorax sp. 350MFTsu5.1. The sequence goes on from NZ_CP157620.1 coordinate 3,455,220, forward strand.
GCGTGCTCGCGACCTTCGCGGTCAGCACCGCGGCCACCTTCGATGCCACGGGGCCGCTCGGCCACGAGGTGTACTTCGACTCGCTGACGATGTTCGTCTTCTTCCTGCTCACGGGCCGCTGGCTCGAGGCGCGCCTGCGCGAACGCACCGCCGGCTCGCTCGACGCGCTGATGAACCGGCTGCCCGACGGTGTCGACCGGCTCGCCGCCGATGGCAGCTGGAAGCGGGTGGCCGTGCGCCGGCTCGCCGTGGGAGACGTGGTGCGGGTGCGGCCGGGCGAGGCCTTTGCGGCCGACGGCGTGGTGATCGAAGGCGACACCAGTGCCGACGAGGCCTTGCTGACCGGCGAATCCCGACCCGTGCCTCGCCCCTGCGGCGACCGCGTGCTCGCCGGCAGCCACAACCTGTCGGCGCCGGTGCGGGTGCGCATCGAATCGGTGGGCGAGGGCACGCGCTTCGCGCAGATCGTCCGGCTGATGGAAAGCGCCGCCTCACGCAAGCCGCGCCTGGCACTGCTGGCGGACCGCGTGGCGCGCCCCTTCCTCGCCGCGGTGCTGGTGTCGGCGGCCGTGGCCGCAGCGCTCTGGTGGCCCACGGACCCGGGCAGGGCGCTGATGGTGGCGGTCGCGGTGCTCATCGTGACCTGTCCGTGCGCGCTCTCGCTCGCGACGCCGGCCGCCATGCTCGCCAGTGCCGGCGCGCTGGCACGCGGCGGGGTGATGACATCCAACCTCCAGGCCCTGGAAGCGCTCGCGTCGGTCGATACCGTCGTGTTCGACAAGACCGGGACCCTGACCGGCGACATACCGCGCCTGGAGCGCATCTACTGCCGCCAGGGCATGCGGCCCGGCGATGCGCTGGAGATGGCCGCCGCGCTCGGCGCGCAGTCGCTGCATCCCGTGTCGCAGGCGCTGGTGAATGCGTGGAATGCGCAATTCCGTTGTGCGCCCGGCTGGGCAGCGGACAAGGTGGCTGAGACTGCGGGCCAGGGCATCGAGGGCCGGATGCGGCGCGTGCGCGCGGCCGCCGGAACGAGCCGTCGCGTGCGCCTCGGCTCGCCAGCCTTCTGCAGCGTGGCGCCGCTGGAAGTCGATGCGGCGCAGGTCCATCTCGCGGACGAGCAGGGGTGGCTCGCCAGCTTCGTGCTGGTCGAGGAATTGCGCGCCGATGCCGCGGCTGCCGTGGCGTCGCTGCGCGAGCAGGGCCTCACGGTGCGGCTGCTGTCGGGCGACAGGGATTCGGCCGCGAGGGAGATCGGCGCGCGTTGCGGCATCGACTTCTCGCAGGGCGGCTGTACGCCCGAGGACAAGCTCGAGGTGCTGTGGCGGCTGCAGGCCGAGGGCCGGCAGATCGCGATGGTGGGCGACGGCCTCAACGACGGGCCGTCGCTGGCGCGCGCGAACGCCTCGTTCGCCTTCGGCCGCAGCGTGCCGCTGTCGCGCGCGCATGCCGACTTCGTCGTGCTGGGCAACAGGCTCGCAACCATCCCCCAGGCCATCGCGCAGGCGCGCAGGACGCTGCGCGTGGTGCGCCAGAACCTCCTGTGGGCGGCGGGCTACAACGCGCTGTGCGTGCCGCTGGCCATCGCCGGCTGGCTGCCTGCTTGGCTTGCCGGCCTCGGCATGGCCGCGAGTTCGCTCGTGGTGGTTCTGAATGCGACGCGGCTCGCGGCCGGCGCGAAAGAGGCGCACTGATGGACATCCTCTTCCTTCTCGTTCCCTTGTCCGTGGCGCTGGTCCTCGCGATCCTCGGCGGCCTGTGGTGGGCCATTGAGCGCGGCCAGTTCGACGACGTCGACGCCGAGGGCGAGCGCATCCTGCACGGCGATTGATCTGCATCAACCCGCAGGGCAGCGTGCCCACGGAAACTGCCCGCAACTCAATCAAGGGCACCACGATGCAACCACCGAATCCACCCGCCGCGGAATACGACGACACGGTCGTGCGGCAATTCGCGCTCATGTCCGTGGTCTGGGGCGTGGTCGGCATGCTGGTGGGCGTGGTCATCGCCTCCCAGCTGACGTGGCCCGAACTCAACCTCGGCATTCCGTGGCTCAGCTATGGGCGCCTGCGGCCGCTGCACACCAACGCGGTCATCTTCGCGTTCGGCGGCTGCGCGCTGATGGCGACCAGCTTCCACGTGGTCCAGCGCACCTGCCAGGTGCGCCTGTTCGCACCCAGGCTCGCGTCTTTCGTGTTCTGGGGCTGGCAGGCGGTGATCGTGGCGGCTGCCATCAGCCTGCCGATGGGCTACACCAGCGGCAAGGAATACGCCGAGCTGGAGTGGCCCATCGACCTGCTGATCGCCGTGGTCTGGGTGGCGTACGCCGTCGTGTTCTTCGGCACCATCGGGATGCGCAAGGTGCGCCACATCTATGTGGCGAACTGGTTCTTCGGCGCCTTCATCATCGCGGTGGCGCTGCTGCACATCGTCAACAGCGCCGAGATCCCGGCTGGCTGGATGAAGAGCTACTCGGCCTACGCCGGCGTGCAGGACGCGATGGTGCAGTGGTGGTACGGCCACAACGCCGTCGGCTTCTTCCTCACGGCCGGCTTCCTCGGGATGATGTACTACTACATCCCCAAGCAGGCGGGCCGGCCGGTGTACTCGTACCGGCTGTCGATCGTGCACTTCTGGGCGCTGATCTTCACCTACATGTGGGCGGGCCCGCACCACCTGCACTACACCGCGCTGCCCGACTGGACGCAGTCGCTGGGCATGGTGTTCTCGCTGATCCTGCTGGCGCCGAGCTGGGGCGGCATGATCAACGGCGTGATGACGCTCTCGGGCGCCTGGCACAAGCTGCGCACCGACCCGATCCTGCGCTTCCTGATCGTGGCGCTGTCGTTCTACGGCATGTCGACCTTCGAGGGGCCGATGATGTCCATCAAGACCGTCAACGCCTTGAGCCACTACACCGACTGGACCGTGGGCCACGTGCATTCCGGCGCGCTCGGCTGGGTGGGCTTCATCACCATGGGCTCGCTCTACTACCTGATCCCGCGCATGTACGGCCGCACCGCCATGTACAGCACCAAGGCCATCGAGGCGCACTTCTGGATCGCCACCATCGGCATCGTGCTTTACATCGCGGCCATGTGGATCGCCGGCGTGATGCAGGGCCTGATGTGGCGCGCCATCAACTCCGACGGCACGCTCACCTACACCTTCGTGGAGAGCGTGAAGGCCACCTTCCCGTTCTACCTGGTGCGCGTGATCGGCGGCGTGCTCTACCTCAGCGGGATGCTGCTGATGGCATGGAACGTCTGGATGACCGTCATCTCCGGGCGCGCGGTGCGCGCCGAGATCCCGCCCCCTGCCATGGCCCATGCCTGAGGACGCACGATGAACCAGAACAACTCCAGCCCGGCTTCCAGCTCCGGCGGCTTCACGCACGAGAAGATCGAGACCAACAACCTGCTGATGATCGTGCTGATCCTCGTGGTGGTGGCCGTCGGCGGCCTCGTCGAGATCGTGCCGCTGTTCTTCCAGAAGTCGACCACCGAGGCGGTGCAGGGCGTCAAGCCGCTCACGCCGCTGCAGCTGGCCGGGCGCGACGTCTACCTGCGCGAGGGTTGCTACAACTGCCACTCGCAGATGATCCGGCCCTTCCGTTCGGAGACGCTGCGCTACGGCCACTACTCGGTGGCGGGCGAGTTCGTCTACGACCACCCCTTCCAGTGGGGCAGCAAGCGCACCGGCCCCGACCTGCATCGCGTTGGCGGCAAGTACAGCGACGAGTGGCACCGCATCCACCTGAACAACCCGCGCGACGTGGTGCCCGAGTCGAACATGCCGGCCTACACATGGCTGGAGAAGACGCCGGTCGACGCCGAGGCGCTGCCGGCCCACATGCGCGCGCTGCGCCGCGTCGGCGTGCCCTACACGGACGCCGAGATCGCCGGTGCCACGGAAGAAGTCCGCGGCAAGACCGAGATGGAGGCCACGGTGGCCTACCTGCAGTCGCTGGGCCTGGCGCTGAAGTAGGCACGGCGGCAAAGGACACAAAACATGATCGACCTCACCACCTTGCGCATCGGCGCCACCGTCGTGTGCTTCGCGCTCTTCATCGGCATCGTGATCTGGGCGTATTCGCGCCGCAACGCGCCCGGTTTCCAGGAAGCCGCACGCCTGCCCTTCGAGCAGGACTGAAGGGAGAAGCACGATGAGCGATTTCATCCACCGTTTCTGGTCCGACTACGTTGCAGTCGTCTCGCTGCTGAGCATCCTCGGCTGCGTGATCCTGCTGTGGCTCACCGCCCGCAAGCGCGTCGCGTCCAGTGCCGACAACACCACCGGCCACGTCTGGGACGAGGACCTGCGCGAGGCCAACAATCCGCTGCCCATGTGGTGGGTGGGCCTCTTCGTGCTGACCATCGTCTTCGGGCTGGGCTACCTGGCGGTCTTTCCGGGGCTGGGGAGCTTTCGCGGCCAATACGACTGGACCTCGCGCGGCGAGTACGACGCGGAAGTCGCCAGGGCCACGCAGGAGCTCGCGCCCGTCTACGCGAAGTACGCCGCCATGCCGGTCGAGGACGTCTCCAGGGACCCGCAAGCCCGAGCCATCGGCGAGCGGCTCTTCATGGGCAACTGCGCGCAGTGCCACGGTTCCGACGCGCGCGGCAGCAAGGGCTTTCCCAACCTCACGGACAAGGACTGGCTGCATGGCGGCACGCCCGAGAAGATCGTCGAGACCATCACCAAGGGCCGCGTGGGCGTGATGCCGCCAATGGCCGCCGCCGTCGGCACGCCCGACGACGTGAAGAACGTCGCCAACTACGTGCTGAGCCTGTCGGGAGAGCCGCACGACTCGGTGCGCGCCGGCCTCGGGAAGTCGAAGTTCTCGGCCTGCGCCGCCTGCCACGGCATCGGCGGCGTCGGTAACCAGGCGCTGGGCGCGCCCAATCTCAGCGACAGGATCTGGCTGCACGGCTACGGCGAGGAAGCCATCGTCCAGATGATCAATTCGGGCAAGCACAACGAGATGCCCGCGCAGGAAGGCCGCCTCACCGAGGCGCAGATCCGGATGGTGGCGTCGTATGTCTGGGGGCTCTCCAACAGCACGGCCGCGGCCACGCCCTGACGTCGGCAGCCCGCCATGACCCGGAAGATCATTCCCATAGCGAACGCGAGCAGCAGCGCGAACCTGGGCAGCGGCGAGGAGGTCGGCCTCTACGAGGCCACGAAGAAGATCTACCCCCGCACCGTGCGCGGCATGTTCGCGCGCTGGCGCTGGGCCATGGTCTTTCTCACCCAGTTGGTGTTCTATGGCATGCCATGGGTGGAGTGGGGCGGGCGGCAGATGGTGCTGTTCGACCTCGCGGCGCGGCGCTTCTACATCTTCGGGCTGGTGCTGTACCCGCAGGACCTGATCTACCTCTCTGGCCTGCTGGTCATCAGCGCGCTGTCGCTTTTTCTCTTCACCGCCGTGGCGGGGCGGCTGTGGTGCGGCTATGCCTGCCCGCAGACGGTCTACACCGAGATCTTCATGTGGGTGGAGCAGAAGATCGAAGGCAACCGCGTCGCGCGCATGCGGCTGGACGCCGAACCGATGTCGCTCGAGAAGCTGGTGAAGAAGTGGTTCAAGCACATCGTGTGGATCGGCATCGCGATGTGGACCGGCTTCACCTTCGTGGGCTACTTCACGCCCATCCGCGAGCTCGGCCTGGCCTTCCTGCAGACGCAGATGGGCTCCTGGGAAGTCTTCTGGGTGTTCTTCTACGGCTTCGCGACCTACGGCAACGCCGGCTTCATGCGCGAGCAGGTCTGCAAGTACATGTGCCCCTACGCGCGCTTCCAGAGCGCGATGTTCGACCGCGACACCCTGATCGTCACCTACGACCCCGGGCGCGGCGAGCCGCGCGCGCCGCGCCGCAAGGGGCCGGACCCGCGCACGATGGCGCTGGGCGACTGCATCGACTGCGGCCTGTGCGTGCAGGTGTGCCCCACCGGCATCGACATCCGCAAGGGCCTGCAGTACGAGTGCATCGGCTGCGGCCTTTGCGTGGATGCCTGCGACACGGTCATGCAGAAGATGGCCTACGCGCCAGGGCTGATCCGCTACGACACGCAAAACGGCATGGAGGCCGGCTGGTCTCGCCGGCAGCTGCTGCGGCGGGTGCTGCGTCCGCGCGTGCTGGTCTACACGGCGATCCTGGCGCTGCTGGTGGCCAGCCTGCTGGCCAGCCTGGTGGTGCGCACGCCGCTGAAGGTCGACGTGGTGCGCGACCGCGCTTCGCTGGCGCGCATCGCCGAGGGCGGAAAGCTCGAGAACGTCTACCGGCTGCAGATCATGAACGCCACCGAGCAGCCGCGGCACTACCTCATCTCGGCCAGCGGGCTGCAGGGCCTGAGCGTGTCGCCCGAGCAGCCGGTGAGCGTCGATGCCGCCCAGTCGCGCTGGGTCGCCGTGCGGCTGCAGGTGCCCTACGGCTCCGCGACGCCCGGCTCGCACACGGTGCACTTCAGCATCCGCGAGGAGGGCGGCGGGGCGCAGGTTTCCGAGAAAGCGGCCTTCCTGGTGCCGCGCTGAAAGGTCTGGAATGAACGCAGCAACCGATTCGACGATGAACGCGCTCGCCGCCGGGGCGGACAAGCCCTGGTGGCGCCATCCGTTGCTCTGGATGGTGATCGGTGGCCCGGTGGCCGTGATGATCGCGAGCTTCGTGACCTTCTGGCTGGCCTGGCGGAGCCCCGACGCGCTGGTGTCGCCGGACTACTACCGCGAAGGCGTCGAGATCAACAAGGCCCTGGCCGCGAAGAAGCACCTTCCCGCGCTGACCGGCCGCAACCACGCGATGACGCCCGCGGAAGACGTGCCCTCCGAGGGCCGGAAGGCCGCGCCATGAACGCGATGCGGCTGGTCGCCGGCATCCTGTGGCCGTCCTTCCTCGTGGCCTGCGGCATGGAGGTGCTGGTGTTCGCGCTGGTCGATCCCATCAACACCTTCTGCGGCGCCGACGCGCTGCGCATGTCGCGCCAGGGCATCTATACCGGTGCCTTCTTCGTCTTCTGGCTGATGGCGGCGGCGTCCAGCGCCTGCACGGTGCTGCTCGCCGGACCGGCCATGCCTGGACAACCCGATGCGCCTGCAGGCACTACCTCCCCATGACTTCCATCGCTCTCGCCCCCGAGCCCGTGCACGCACCACTGCCCCTCGACCTGCTGCGGCAGTTCGACGTGCCCGGGCCGCGCTACACCTCGTACCCCACTGCAGATCGCTTCGTCGAGGCCTTCGGTGCCGACGACTACGTGCAGGCGCTGCGGCATCGCCGCGAGGCCGGGTGCGGGGCGTCGCCGCTGTCGCTGTACGTCCACATCCCGTTCTGCGAGTCGCTGTGCTACTACTGCGCCTGCAACAAGATCGTCACCCGGCACCACGAATGGGGCCGGCAGTATCTGTCGTACCTGGCGCGCGAAGTCGAGTTGCAGGTCGCGCAGCTCGGCCGCAATGCCTCCGTGGCCCAGCTGCACCTGGGCGGCGGTTCCCCGACATTCCTCGATGACGCGGAGCTCGGCGAGCTCATGGAACTGCTGCACCGGTCCTTCGCCTTCGTGCCCGGTGGCGAGCGCTCCATCGAGATCGATCCGCGCACGGTCGACAGGCAAAGGCTCGCCAACCTCGCGGCGCTGGGCTTCAACCGCCTGAGCTTCGGCGTGCAGGACTTCGACCCGGCCGTGCAGCAGGCCGTGCACCGCATCCAGCCCGCATCGCAGGTCTTCGCGCTGATGGACGACGCGCGCTCGCTGGGCTTCGAATCGATCAACGTGGATCTGATCTACGGCCTTCCGCGCCAGAACGACGCCTCCTTCGGGCGCACGCTCGCGCAGGTCTGCGAGTTGCGGCCCGACCGCATCGCGCTTTACGCCTATGCGCATCTGCCGGAGCGCTTCAAGCCGCAGCGGCGCATTTGCGCCGACGAGTTGCCGGACGCCTCGGCGCGCGTGCGCATGCTGGCGGACGCCATCACGAAGCTCACCGGTGCGGGCTATGTCTACATCGGCATGGACCACTTCGCGCTGCCGGACGATCCGCTCGCCGTCGCGAAGCGGGAAGGGCGGCTGCATCGGGACTTCCAGGGCTACGGCACCCGGCCCGAGGGCGACCTGATCGCGCTCGGCGTATCGGGCATCGGGCGCGTGGGCGCCACCTACAGCCAGAACGCCAAGAGCCTGGACGAGTACCGCGACCTGCTCGACCAGGGACGCCTGCCGGTGGTGCGCGGCCTCGCGCTGTCGCGCGACGACCAGCTGCGCCGCGAGGTGATCATGGCGCTGATGTGCCGGGGGCGGGTCGATTTCGATGCCATGGGCGAAGCCTTCGCGGTCGACTTCCGCCGCTACTTCGCCACCGAGTTCGCCGCGCTCGGGACACTGGTCGCCAGCGGCCTGGTGCGCCTGAGCGACCACGACCTCGCGGTGACCGAGCAGGGCTGGTTCCTCGTGCGCGCGGTCGCGATGGTGTTCGACCGGTACTGTCGCTCCAACCGCACGCGTTTCTCCCGCGTGGTCTGAACATGCAACTCGCGCTCGCCGGTGCCGCACTGCTCATGGGCCTTGCCGGCGGGCCGCACTGCGTGGCGATGTGCGGCGCCGCCTCTTCGGCGGTGATACGGATCGTGCCGCTCCCGGCCGCAGGGCAGGGCACCATGCCGGCGCTCGCTGCGCCCGGTGCCTTTCATCTGGGCCGCATCGCGAGCTACGCGGCGGCGGGTGCCCTCGCTGCCGCCAGCGTCGACAGCCTGGCGCTGGCCAGCGCGCAGGTCGCCGCACTGCGGCCGCTGTGGGTGATGCTGCACGTCTTCGTGTTCGCCTGGGGCGCGATGCTGGCCGTCACGGGGCGACAGCCGCTGTGGGCGCGGCGCATCGGCCGTTCGCTCGAATCGCGCCTTCGTCCGCATGCGGGCGGCACGGGGCTGGGCGTGCTTGCCGCCGGGCTGCTCTGGGTGGCGCTGCCCTGCGGGCTGCTCTATTCGGCGCTGATGCTGGCCGGGCTAGGCAACGGTCCTTTGCAGGGCGCAGCGCTCATGATGCTGTTCGCGCTCGGCGGCGGACTTTCGCTGTTGCTCGCGCCGTGGCTCTGGCAGCGGTTGCGATGGACTGGCGGGGAGGCGCGCCAAGCCTGGGGTGCGCGGGTGGCCGGCGTCCTGCTGGCGGCGGTGGCGGTGCACGCGCTCTGGTCGGACCTTCTTCAGCAGATCGACGTCTGGTGCCGCTGAGGCGGTGGCTGCGGAGTCGGCTCAGCCGATGCTTTCCAGCAGCAGGGCCTGGAGGATGAAGCGCCGGTTGTCGGCCCGCGAGGTCGCTTCGCCAAGCAGTTCCGAAAGCTGGTTGGCCGCGTGGGCTTTCATTGCCGCGCCGTCGAAAACCGGAACGCCGGCGTGCTCGGCGATGCGTTGCACCAGCGCGGGGGCCAGCCCCTGGCATTCCACGGCTTCGTAGAGTTTGCCGAGCATGCGGGCAGTGTGCTGCACCTCCTGCAAGGGGCTGGAGGCAGACAGGCTCGAGCGCATCACGGCCACGTGCGCGCCCAGTTCCTCCGCTGCAAGGCGGAACAGCGCCTGCGCCTCGTCGGGCTGCGCCTCGCAGAGCAATCCCAGGTTCTTGCCGCGCAGCAGGGGGCGCGTGGTTCCGCCGAGCGCCGCGCGTTGCAGGATGCGCGCCCGTGAGAGCAGGCTGGCCGCTCCCAACGGGGAAAGTTGGCGCTCGGCCTCGGGGCTGCGGACGGTGTTGGAAGGATGCATGGCAACGGTCAATGTATGACTTGCCAAGGTTAGGGATGCCGGCGGGCGGGTCTTTGATGCAGGTCAAGGCGCGGGGGCGATTGCGGCGCCGTGCGCGGGGCGCCCGCGGTTGATACAAACCGGACACACTGCATTGACCCAGTGTCACATTGGGATTCAAGCCATTGGTATTGCAGTTTCGATGGCTCCCTAGCATCGATTCATCGAAACGCGACAGACCACCAAGGAGTCTCGATGCTCAACACCACCCCCACGAACACCGCGCAGTTTTCACCGAGCCTGACCCTGCCCGCCGGCAGCCGGGAATGCGCGGGCCGCAACACCATGGACACGCTGAAACTGCTGGGCGAGCAGCTCAAGCCGCAGCGGCGCGTGGTGCACACGGGCGACACGATCTACCAGGCGGGCGAGCGCTTCGGCAATCTCTACATCCTGAATTCGGGCTTCTTCAAGATCGTGAACCTCTCGGCCGACGGGCGCGAGCAGGTGGTGGGCCTGAAGTTCCGCGGCGACTGGCTGGGCTTCGACGGTATCGCCGGCGGACGCTACGCATGCGACGCGGTGGCCATGGACACCGGCGAGATCTGGGTCGTTTCCTACGAGGCGCTGCTTGCGACCTGCGCCGTGCAGCCCGAGCTCCTTCAATTGCTGCACGCCGCGATGAGCCGCGAGATCGCCCATGACCGCGATTCGCTGATGTCCGTGTGCACGCTGCCGGCCGATGCCCGCGTGGCCGATTTCCTGCGCTACTGGGCGCAGACCCTGGCCGAGCGCGGAATGCGCGGCGACGAGATCACGCTGCGCATGACACGCGCCGAGATCGGCAACTACCTGGGCATGACGCTCGAGAGCGTGAGCCGCGCGCTGTCGCGGCTGGCGAGGGACAACGTGATCGGCTTCGCGACGAAGGGGCGCCGCGACGTGCAGATCCCCGACGTGGGCGCACTCAGCGCTTTCGTGCAGCGCTGCCTCGCGCCCGCGCCGACCATGCTGCAGTAGGAAGAGCGCCGCGACCGGGCGTCAGATGTGCCCGGCCAGCACCTTCGCCATGGCGCGCGCCAGTTCGGCGCGCGAATAGGGCTTGCGCAGCAGCTCCCAGCTTTGCGGAACCTCGCGATCGGCGTCCAGCAGCTCCGAGGAGAACCCCGACATCAGCAGCACCGCCATCTGTGGAAAGCGCTGCTGCACTTCCGCCGCCAGCCGCGTGCCGCGCATGCCCGCGCCCAGCGCGATGTCGCTCAGCAGCAGGTCGAAGGGGCCCGCTCCCGCATCGAGGGCGGACAGGGCCTGGTCAGCGGTGGTGGCCGAGACCACTTCGCAGCCCAGCGCGGCCAGGAAGGCTTCGACCACCTTGCGGACTTCAGCGTCGTCCTCGACCAGCATCACCCGCAGCCCGGCGGGGAGCGCTTCGCTGCCCGGAAGCTCTTCCATGGCGACGGGGGCATCCGACTCTTCTTCCTCCGGCTCCTGCTGCCGCGGCAGGTAGAGCGTGACCGTGGTGCCCAGGCCCACCTTGCTGTCGATCGACACGGCGCCGCGCGACTGGTTGACGAAGCCGTACACCGTGCTCAGGCCCAGGCCCGTGCCGCGCCCGGCTTCCTTCGTGGTGAAGAAAGGCTCGAAGGCGCGCTCCTTCACGTCGTCGGGCATGCCTGTGCCGCTGTCGGTGATGGAGATCGCGACGAAATGCGTGGTGCCGTCGCTGCCGGGATTGTTTTGCTCGTTGCGCAGGTCCGTCGGCAGCGCGTCGCAGATGCCGGTGCGAAAGCGCAGCGTGCCGCCCTCGGGCATGGCGTCGCGCGCATTGATCGCGATGTTGAGCAGTGCCGACTCCAGCTGGCCCGGATCGGCCATGACCAGCGGATGGCCGGGTGCCGTGTCGATCTCGATGCGGATGCGCTGGTCCAGCGTCCGGCGCAGCATGTCGGCCAGCGAGTGCAGAAGCGCATGCGTGTCCACGGCGGCGGGCTGCAGCACCTGCCGCCGCGAGAAAGCCAGCAGCTTGCCGGTGAGTTCCGCACCGCGCCGCGATGCCCGGGCGGCGGCAGCCAGCAGCCGCTGTCCGTGGCTGCTGTGCGCCAGCTCCGGCAGTTCCTCGAGGACCTGCAGGTTGCCCTGGATGACGGTCAGCAGGTTGTTGAAGTCGTGCGCGATGCCGCCCGTGAGCTGGCCGACGCTCTCGAGCCGCTGCGCATGGTTGAGCGCCTCTTCCGTCTGCACGCGCTGCAGGCTGGTGGCGAGCAGGCTGGACAGCGACTCGAGAAAGCGCACCTCCTCATCCCCGAAGCGCCTGGATTCCCTGGAGCGCACCGACAGCATGCCGATCACGCGCCCCCGGTCCGACAGCGGCACGGCGAGCGCGCTGACCAGGCCGGCGTCGATGTAGGCCGCAGGCACGCGAAAGCGCGCTTCGTCGGCGTAGTCGGGCACCACGACGGGCCGGCCCTGCGAGAAGACGAAGCCCGGCGGAGTGTCCGGGCGGTTGGCGACGTGCGCGCCGATCTCCTCGCCCGGTACCAGCCCGACACCGCTGGCCACGCGGAATTCGAGGCGGTTGCTGTCGAGCAGCCAGACCATCGCCACCTCGACCTCCAGTGCCCGGGTGATGATCTCCGGCACGTGCTGCAGCACCGCCTGCAGGTCTCGCGTATCGACCGCCAGCCGCCCGAGCTGGGCCAGATGCTCGCTGTAGCGGGCGCGCTGCAGCGCCTGCTTCACGCGCGGGTAGGCGCCGATGTCGCGGATGGCGGCAACGACGAAGGGCAGGCCATGGCTCTGCAGGGGACTGAGGGCGATCTCCACCATCACTTCGCTGCCGTCCTTGCGCTTGGCCGCCAGTTCCATGTGCGTGCCCATGGGGCGAGGGCGCGGAGCACGACCGTAGGCCTCGCGGTACGAGGCATGGCGCGGGCGGATGCTGTCCGGTACCAGCTCCTCGACGTTCAGCCCGAGTAGCTCGTCTTGCGCATAGCCCAGCAGCGCGGCCGCCGAGGGGTTGGCGAGCATGATGCTGCCGGACTGGTCCACGAGCAGCAGCGAATCGGGATAGGCCACGAAGAGCGAACGGAAGACGCTGCTTTCGTCGATGCCCGAGGGCAGGCGCCGGATGGGCGCGCCGGGCGCCTCGGGCAGCGCAGGGGGGCTGTCCGAAGGGTCAGCCATGGGACACCGGCGGCACCAGCATGTAGCCCGCGCCTCGCACCGACCTGATGAGCTGCGGATCGTCCGCGTCCGACTCGATCTTCTTGCGCAGCCGGCCGACCTGCACGTCGATCGTGCGGTCGAAGGGCGTGGCTTCGCGTCCGCGTGTCTGCTCCAGCAGGAAGTCGCGCGAAAGCACGCGACCTGGATGCAGGGTGAAGACGTGCAGCAGGTCGAACTCGCCGCCGGTCAGCACGACGCTCTCGCCCTGCGGGTTGCGAAGGCTGCGCGAGCCTGTGTCCAGTTGCCAGCCTGCAAAGCGCAGCTTGCCGGCAGACGCCGGCTGATTCGCCACCGGTGCCGGCGTGGCAGGCGCCAGCCGCCTGAGCACGGCCTTCACGCGGGCCACCAGCTCGCGCAGGTCGAAAGGCTTGGTGACGTAGTCGTCCGCTCCCACCTCCAGGCCCACCACCTTGTCGACCGCGTCGCCGCGCCCGGTGACGATGATGAGGCCGCAGCGCCAGCTCTCGCGCATGCGGCGGGCGATGGTGAATCCGTCTTCGCCGGGCAGTCCGAGGTCGAGCAGCACGAGGTCGGCGGGGTCGGTTTCCATCAGCGCCGTGAGAGCCCGCCCCTCATGCACCTGGCTGACGCGGAAGCCATGCCCCTGCAGGTAGCCGGCCAGCAGCTCGGTGATGTCGGGTTCGTCGTCGAGAACCGCGATGTGGGGTGTGTTTTTCATGCGCTGGCGAGGAAATTCAGCACGAGTTTCCTGGGTGTTCCGGTCTCGCTTGAGCGTAGCACGCACCGTGCGCCGAAGCACCTGCAACAAGCCATCCGCCGCCCGCCATGCTGCCCGGCAACGGCGAGACCGCATTGACCTGCATCAAAGTCCGCGACCCGTGCCGTCAGCAGAATCGCCGGCACTGTTCAAGAGGTATGAATGCAATCCCTGCTCTACTCCGGCGTCCTGGATCTTCCGTGGTGGGGCGTGCTGCTGGCCGCTCTCGCGCTCACGCACGTCACCATCGCGTCCGTCACCATCTTCCTGCACCGCCACCAGGCGCACCGCGCGCTCGAGTTGCACCCCGCGGCGAGCCACTTCTTCCGCTTCTGGCTCTGGCTGACCACCGGCATGGTGACCCGGGAGTGGGCCGCGGTGCACCGCAAGCATCACGCGAAGTGCGAGACCCCCGAAGACCCGCACAGCCCGCAGGTGCACGGGCTCAACCGCGTGCTGTGGGGCGGGGTGTTCTATTACATGCGCGAGGCGCGGCACACCGAGACCCTGGAACGCTACGGCCACGGCACGCCCGACGACTGGCTGGAGCGGCATCTCTACTCGAAGCACAAGATCCTGGGCATCGTGCTGATGGGCGTCGTGGACATGGCGCTCTTCGGCGCCGTGCCGGGCGCGCTGGTGCTGCTCGTGCAGATCGCGTGGATTCCGTTCTGGGCGGCCGGCGTGGTCAACGGCATCGGCCACTACTGGGGCTACCGCAACTGGCCGGCCCGCGACGCCAGCACGAACATCTTTCCGGTCGGCATCCTGATCGGCGGGGAGGAACTGCACAACAACCACCATGCCTTTCCGGCCTCGGCGAAGCTTTCGAGCAAGTGGTTCGAGTTCGACATCGGCTGGCTCTACATCCGCACGCTGCAGCCGCTGGGCCTGGCCCGCGTGAAGCACGTGGCGCCCACGCCGCGCCTGGTCGCGCCCAAGGCGAACGTCGACCTGGCCACGGTGCAGGCGATCATCCGCTGCCACTACGACGTGCTGTCGAACTACACGCGCTCGCTGAAGAAAGCCTGCGTGGCCGAACTCGGCCGACTGCGCGCCATTTCGCCGGAGGCCGCGCGCGCCCTGAAGGCCGTCAAGCCCTGGCTCGGCAAGGACCAGGGCCTGCTCGGGCCCTCGCGGCAGCGGCAGGTGATGCAGGCGTTGAAGGCCTCGCAGCCGCTGGCTACGATGTATTCGATGCGCGGCGAGCTGACCGCACTGTGGAGCCGCTCCACCGCCACGGGCGAGCAGCTCGCCAGGCAGTTGCAGGACTGGTGCCAGCGCGCCGAGGCGAGCGGCATCGCGCCGCTGGCGGATTTTTCGCGCCGGCTGCGCTCCTATGCCTGACTGGCCCTTGGGGAGGGCGACACGCGCATTCCTTGTGCCATATCAAGGGAGGTGCGCCCCACGGCGCATAAGGTATTCACGTCACCCTTTTCCGAGGTAGCCCATATGTCCAAGGACAGCTTCTCTACAACCACATCCACGACCCCGGTCTGCGTCGCTGGCGGCAGCCTCCAGGCCCTGCTGGACTGGGAGGTTGCCGTCGCCAGGAGCATGCTCCTCGTGCAGCGCCAGCAGCTGGAAATGATGTTCGCCTGGCAGCGCTCGGCCACCGCCGTACTGTGCGAATTCCGGGACCAGTGGGTCTGCCGCTTCGGCGGCGGCGTGCCGCTGGACGGCTAGGCGCCGAGGCAATCCGCCCGCAATTCCTTTCCGGCGCCGGGACGCGGCGCGCCAGTTCGCGAGGAGTCCATTCATGAACTACAGAACCATCCTTGTGCACCTGGACCATTCGGACCGCAGCCCCGTGCGCGGCGCGGTGGCGGCCCGGTGGGCGCGGGCGCAAGAGGCCCATCTGGTCGGCCTCGTTCCCACGGGCCTGCATGACGGCGTGATTCCCGCCGATGCCATCGCCACCGGCATGAGCGACTACATCGCCGAGTCGGCCGACTACCTGCGCCGTCGCGCCGAGGCCATCGCGCGCGAGTTCCGGGCGGGCATCGCGGCGTCGGCCCCCCTGTCGTACGAGGTGCGGCTGGCCGACGGCGCCACGGTGGATGCGGTCGCAAGGCACGGCCGCGCGAGCGATCTCGTCGTGCTCGGGCAGGACGACGATTCGACCCGGAAGGACACCACGGTTCGCGCGCTCGCCGAGCAGGTGCTGATGGAAGCAGGGCGCCCGGTGCTGGTCGTGCCCTCGGCCGGCGATGCGTTCGAACAGGTGCCGAAGAACGCCGCCGTGGTCTGGGACGGCTCGCGCGAGGCGGCCGTGGCCCTGCGGGCCGCGCTGCCGGCGCTGCGCAACGGCGTGCGCGTGACGCTCGTGTCGTTGCGCCATCCCCGTGACGAAGACGACGCGCGGCGGCTGCTGGTGCCGGACATGATCCAGTACCTGCTGCGGCATGGCGTGAATGCGCGCGCCGAGTCCGGCGTGACCGAGGCCAGCTTCGCGGACGCGCTGTTGTCACGGGTGTCGGAACTGGGCGCGGATCTTCTGGTGATGGGCGGCTACGGCCATTCGCGATTGCGCGAGCGGATCATGGGCGGCGTCACCCGGCAGATCTTCTCGCAGATGACGGTGCCGGTCCTGATGGCGCATTGACGCGCGGCCGGCTCCCGTCAAAGGGCCTCACTGGCTCGCAAGCTCCCCGCTGGACAGCGCGAAGCGCTCGTGCTCGGTCTTCGCGCTCTCGGGCGCGCGCACCAAGAGCACCGGCACGGGTGACATGCGCAGGATGTGTTCGGCGCTGCTGCCCATCACCCAGCGGCCGATTCCACGGCGCCCGTGCGTGCCGATCACGATCAGGTCGGCCTTCCAGGACTGCGCCTCGGCGATGACCTGGTCGTGGACGGTGCCCCTGAAGCTGTCGAGCAGCACGACGTCGGTTTCGACGCCCTCCCGGGCCGCCATGGCACGGCCGTCCTCGAGCAGCTTGCGCGCATTGCCGCGCAGTTCTTCCAGCCAGCTGCCGGCATAGCCAGCGTAGGCGTCCATCGACAGCGCGAACGACAGTTCGTCGATGACGTGCGCCAGCCGCAGGCGTGCGCCCGTGAGCTTCGCGAGATGAATGGCTTCCGCCAGGCCGCGGCTGGCGGTGGAACTGCCGTCGACGGGAACAAGAATTCGCTGGTACATGGCACGACTCCGAAGGGTTGAAAGAGTCGGTCCAGTATCCGGAGGGGCGCCTCGCACGGCTTGATATCGATCAAACGCGCAGCTCCCTGGCAGGAGCGGCCTTGATCTGGAACAAGCCCGCGAGCGAAGAAAGCGCGACCCTAGGGGCATGCACAGGAAGACTCTCATGCCCCACGCCACCGTCCGCATCATCCGCCAGGAGCACGCCGCGCTCGCCGCCATGCTCCGGTCCATCGTCATGCTGCTCGAACAGCACCGCAAGAAGGGCACGCTGCCCGACTTCGCGACGCTCAGGGCCATGCTCTTCTACGTGGACGAGTTTCCCGAGAAGCGCCACCACCGCAAGGAGACCGAGTTGCTGTTTCCCAGGCTGCGCGCCCGCACGCCAATCTCGCGCGAGCTGCTGGACAGGCTCGACAGCGACCATGCCAAGGGCGAACGCCGGATCCGCAACGTGGAGCACGCGCTGCTGGCCTTCGAGATGCTCGGCGATCCGCGGCGCGAGGAGTTCGAAAGAACCGTCGGCGAGTACGTCGATTTCTATCTCGACCACATGGCGCTGGAGGAGCGAGAGATCCTGCCGCTGGCCGAGCGGGTGCTGACCGAGGACGACTGGCGCGACCTGGACAACGCCTTCTCGCAGAACCGCGATCCGATGACCGGGCACGTGCCCGATCTCGAATACAACGCGCTCTTCACGCGCATCGTCAACATCGTTCCCGCTCCCATCGGGCTGGGGCCGGCGCTCTGAGTTGCCGGCAGCGTGCGCCGCCCGGCCAGGAGGGCTTCAGCTCGATTGCGGCGACAGCGTCACGGGGCGCACCACGGCCTGTGGGCCCTCCGCTTCGCGCACGGCGTTGCCGAAGGCCTGCAGCCGCGCCGCGCAGCTGCCGTCGTCCACCTCGCGCATCGTGACCGAGGAACTCAGGATCGGCGCGCGGCCGACAATCCTTGCGATCTCGGCGGCCGCGTTCGGCGCTCCCTGTCCGCCCATCACCGAGAGAACGGCGACATCGGGAAGCCGGGCGCGCTGGCGTGCCACGAAGCTGCGCATGGGGCCGGCGAGCTGCAGCATCCAGATCGGCGACACCAGCACCACGGCGTCGAAGTCGCCCGGCGGCGGCCCGTCGTAGCGGATGGCGGGCTCGCGGCGCAGCAGGGAGTCGATCACGCAGCGCAGGCTGCCCAGGCCGCCCGCGCGAGGCCGCGTCTCGATGATGTTCGCGAGCTGCCAGTTCTGCTGGCTGCACAGCAGCTCCGCGACGCGGCGGGAAGTGCCCGTGTAGGAATAGACGATCACCAGGACGTTGTTCATGCTTGCCTCTGCTGCGTTCATGGAAACCCAATGTAGGCAGCGGGTGGGCCCGATGCCTTGCGCTGCATCAAGGGCCGGTGCGGTGCGCGCGGCGACCATCCTTGCATCGGGGAAGCTCCCCGGCTGAAGGAACCATCATGAAAATCCTGCTTGCCGTCGACGGCAGCGACTACACGGACCGCATGCTGTCCTACCTGGCCGCGCACAAGGAATGGTCGGGCGCGGGCCACGACTTCACCGTCTTCCACGTGGTACTGCCCGTGCCGCATCGCGCCGCGGCTTTCGCGGGACCGGAGATCGTGCACGGCTACTACGAGGACGATGCGCGGATGGTGCTCGAACCTGTGCGCGGCCTGCTTGCCAGGAACGGCATCGAGGCGCGCTTCGAGCACCGCATCGGACATCCTGCCGAGGAGATCGCCGCGTTTGCGCAGAAGGGGAAGTTCGACCTGGTGATCATGGGCTCGAGGGGCCACGGTGCCCTGACGAACCTGGTGCTGGGCTCGGTGGCCAACAAGGTCCTGGCCGCGTGCACGGTGCCGGTACTGCTGGTGCGCTGATGAAGACCGCCGCCTTCGCGCAAGGCGTGGCCGCACTGGCCCTCGGCGCATTCGCGCTCGCGGGCGGAACGAACGCCTGGCCGCAGGCGCGCTCCTGCCTGGAGCGGGGCCAGCCGGCGTCACAGGCCGTCGACTTCGCGGCCGCCGCCGCGCGGCAGTCGCCCGCGGTGGTGAGCATCATGGTCACGGAAGGCAGCGGCGACCGGCCCGCCATCGGCGACGTGCGGCCCTCCATGCCATGGGATCGGGCGTGGGCGCGCGGCTTCGCCTCGGGTTTCATCATCGGCAGCGACGGATACATCCTGACCAGCGCCCATGCGGTGACCGGCGCCCGGGCGATCTCCATCGTCACCGCCGACCAGCGCCGCTTCGACGCCGAAGTGGTGGGAACCGACCGCCTCAGCGATGTCGCGCTGCTGAAGGTCGCGGCTTCAGGCCTGCCGGTCATCGTTCCGCGCCGCGGCAGCGAGCTGTGCCCCGGCGAGCGCGTTGCCGCCATGGGCGCGCCGTTCGGCTTCGAGCGCAGCGTGACTGTCGGCGTGGTGAGCGCCAATCCGCGCTACATGCCTGGAGGAAGCGGCGTGCCGCTGATCCAGAGTGACGTGGCGCTCAACCCAGGCAACTCGGGCGGGCCGCTGTTCGACGAACGGGGCGAGGTGGTGGGAATGAACTCGATGATCTATTCGCCCGGCGGCGGATATTTCGGCATGTCGTTCAGCCTGCCCATCGATACCGCGATGCGTGTCGCGGATGAACTCCGCGCGACCGGGCACGTGAGGCGAGGGCACATCGGCGCCCGCACCCAGCCCCTGACGGCCGAGCTGGCGCCGGCCTTCGGCCTGGCGTCCACGCAGGGAGCGCTGATCGTGCGGGTCGACCCGGACAGCCCGGCCGCGCAGGCGGGACTTCGCAGCGGCGACGTGGTGCTGGCCGCCGGAGGCGACACCGCGATGAGCTACGCCGACATACAGAATCGCGTGGCCGCTACCCGCGCGGGCAGCCGGATCGCGCTGAAGATCTGGCGCCACAAGGCGCCGCTGACGGTGCAGGTGGGCGTGATCGAGAACCCGCCCGATGCCTCGCCCCGTACGGCCGCGCGCACCGCCGCGCAGCAGGAAACGCGCTTCGGGCTCGAACTCATCGAGCGCAAGGGCGTGCTGGGCATAAGCCTGCCGTCCCCGGGGCTGTATGTGCAATCGGTCTCCGGTTCGGCCCAGATGGCGGGGCTGCGATACGGCGACATGCTGATCGCGGTCAACGACGTGGAGGTGGCCAGCCTGGCGGACTTCGACTCGGTGATCCGCTCCATCGCGGAGAGCGACACGGTTGCGCTGCTCGTCGTGCGTGGCTCGGCTCGAAGCTATGTGCCGATCCTTCCGCGCAGTGCCGCGCGCGCTCCGGTGGCGCGGCACGCAGGCAAGGCGGTCGCGCCTGTGCCCTGAGGCTTTCACGATGGAAAAGACGAGCAGCTGCGGCGTTCTGGTGTTTGACATGGCAGGGCAGTTGCTGCTGTGCCACGCAAGCGACAGCCGCTACTGGGACGTTCCCAAGGGCGCCGCCGAAGGGCAGGAGGAGGGCGCGCAAGCGGCTGCGCGCGAGGCGGCCGAGGAGTGCGGTCTCCGCCTGTCACCGGAGCAACTGCGGGAACTGGGGCTCTTCCCCTATCGCAAGGGCAAGGATCTCCGGCTCTTCGCGGCGCTGGTGCGGCCCTTCGAGGCGAAGAGCTGCGTGTGTTCCAGCTTCTACACCGACCGCCATGGACGGCGGCGTCCCGAGATGGACGCGTTCCGCTGGGCCACCTTCGAGCAGTTGCCCCGGCTCTGTGCGCCCAGCCTTGCCGCGGTGCTGACGCAGGCGTTGTCACTGGCAGCCATCCACGGGCAATTGCTCTACGAAGTGGGGCCGGTCGATGTTGCACCCGGGCCGCACGGCTTTCGCGCAGTTGATCCTGCGCAAAGCCGCGCGCAGCCGGCCGCTCAAGAATGACCGCAGGCCGTTCCCGAAAAACCATCACGAGGTCGCCCCATGAACATCACCTTGAACGCAGCCCTGCAAATCCTGGGGTTCTGCATCGCAACGCTGCTGGCAACTGGTGTCCTCGTGCTGGCGGGTTTGAATGAACGGAATTCTTCGCCGAACGGCCTGGAAACCATCTCGCACACAACGAAAGACTCACGATGAAGTCCAACCGCAGAACTTTCATGCTCACGCTTGCCGCAACGGGGGCGGCCGTTACCGCCACCGGCTCTTTCGCACAGGCTCGGCTCGATGAAAAAGACCCGCAGGCCGTGGCCTTGAGCTATGTAGCCGACTCGGCGAAGGCCGACGTGAAGAAGTTCCCGAAGCATGACAGCGCGCAGTTGTGCAACGGCTGTGCGCTTTGGCAATCCAAGCCGACGGATGCGCAAGGCAACTGCGCGCTGTTTGCCGGCAAGCAAGTCAACGCCAAAGGCTGGTGTAGCGCTTGGGCCAGGAAGGTCTAGCGGACCGATTTCGCCAGCTTCAGGCGCATGGCGCGTGCGAATGAGGCGAGGCCGGCCAAGTGCGGCTATCGACTTGCGACCGCGCGGCTCTCGCTGGGCTCCCAGCCGCCACCCAGTGCCTTGAAGGCCGTGACCGCGGCACGCGCCGCTTCGGTCTGCGCCTGGGCTTTCGCATCGGAGGCGCGCAGCAGGTTGTCGTCGGCCTGCAGTACTTCGATCAGGCTCACCACGCCCTGCTGGTAGGCCGCAAAGGAAGCGCTGCGCGCGCGGCCCAGCGAGTCCACGCCCTGGGCCAGCACGCTGGCTTGCTCCTCGCGCTTGGCGAGGGCCGAGAGTGCGTTCTCGACATCCTCAGTGGCGCGCAGCACGGCCAGCCGATATGCGCCGAGCAGTTCCGCGTCCCGGCCCTTGGCGAGATCGATCTGTGCATTGATGCGGCCGAAATCGAAGAGGCGCCAGCGCAGGCCCAGCACTGCAGCCGCCTGGCTGGCGCCGCCGGTGAAGAGATTGCCGCTCGCCACGGACGTCGCGCTGCCCAGCATGCCGCTCAGGGACAGCTTGGGGTAGTACTCGGCGACAGCCACGCCGATGCGGGCATTCGACGCGGCGAGACGGCGCTCGGCTGCAATCAGGTCGGGGCGTCGCCTGAGCAGGTCGCCCGGTGTGCCCGAGTCATGGAGCTGCGGCGCGACGGGAATGGCGCCGGCCTCGGCCAATTCGGCCCGGTGCGTGCCCGGCGAGGCGCCCAGCATCACATCCAGCGCGTTCATCGCTGTGTCCAGGCCCGCCTCCAGTACCGGGACGGAGGCTTGGACCTGGGCCAGAGCACCTTCGGCCTGCCGCACCTGGAGTTCGGCGGCCAGCCCCTTGCCATAGAGAAGGTTGACCGTGGACAGCAGCTGCTGCTGCGTCTGCACCTGCCGGCGCGCCACGCCGAGGCGCGTCTGAAGGCCGCGGATGCTGATGTAGATATCGGCGGTCTGGGCCGCCACTGCCAACCGCGTGGCGACGGCCGAGGCCTCCGAGGCCTGGTATTCGGCGAGCGCCGCTTCGCGTCCGCGGCGCAAGCCTCCGAACAGGTCCACTTCCCAGCTCGCACCCAGATTGGCTTCGTAGGCGCTGCCGTAGCGGTCGAGGCCAGGCCTCGAGTTCAGCACCTGTCCCAGCGGCGTTTCAACGGACTGGTAGGCCCGGGCTGCCTGTGCGCTGACGTTACCCGAAGGCAGCAGGGCGGCATTCGCCGCGCCCAACGCAGCACGCGCCTGCGCGACGCGCGCGGATGCCTGGGCGAGATCGAGGTTCTGCGCAAGCGCGAGCGTGACGAACCCAGCCAGCTGTGGATCGCCGAAGCCGGTCCACCAGGCGCGGAGATCGGCGCTGCCCGCGGCGGTCCGTTGCTCGAGGCCCTGCCGGCCCAGGTACTGCTGCGGCATCGCCATGTCGGGGCGTGCGTAGTCGGGGCCGACCGCGCAACCTGCAAGAAGGCCGGTCGCAATGAGCGGAACAAGGATGCGCTGGAGCATGGTGTTCTTCCTGAGCTGGAGAGGAAACGTCGATTTGGCGGTGACTATATATCAAAATGGTCACTCGTTGTTCAATCATTCGGCGCGCGGTAAGCTGTCAGGCATGAGCAAAGAAATCTCCTCTGCCGGCGTGGCGCGCGGGCCGGTCGACCATGACGTGCGCGACCAGATCGTTGCCGCGGCGACCGAGCACTTCAGCCGGTACGGGTATGAAAAGACGACCGTTTCCGATCTCGCCAAAGCCATCGGGTTTTCCAAGGCGTACATCTACAAGTTCTTCGAGTCCAAGCAGGCCATCGGCGAAATGATCTGCGCAAACTGCCTGAGCGAGATCCACGCCGAGGTACGGGCTGCGGTCGAGGGGGCAGATCGTCCTGCGGAGAAGCTGCGCCGGATGTTCAAGTCGGTGGTCGAGGCGAGCCTTCGTCTGTTCTCCGAGGATCGCAAGCTCTACGAAATCGCGAGCTCCGCCGCCACCGAGCGCTGGCAGGTAGCGTTTGCGCACGAAGCGCACATCCGGCAATTGCTTCAGGACATCCTGCGCGAAGGCCGGGAGACGGGGGAGTTCGAGCGCAAGACGCCGATCGATGAGGCAGTCTCGGCCATCTACCTCGTCATGCACCCCTACATCAATCCGCTGCTGCTGCAGTACAGCTTCGACCACACGGCTGAAGCGCCCGCCCAACTGTCCAGCCTGGTGCTGCGCAGCCTGTCTCCGTGAAGCCGATTTGTCTGTGACTGTTGACTGAATTAGTCACAAGTATCAGAATACGGGTCCTGATCATTTCGATACCGGGACTCTCATGCCTTGGCGCCGCCTTGCTATCTCCATCGTCACCTGTGCATTGCCGCTCGCGCTGGTCGCCTGCGGCGAGAAGGCGCCTCCTGACCCTCGAACCCAGGCGCCGCAGGTTCGCGTCGCGGTCGTCGAAGGCGCCGGCGCCGCGTCGCGTGCGTTCACGGGCACCGTAGCCGCCCGGATTCAGAGCGACCTGGCCTTCCGGGTCTCGGGCAAGGTCCTGCAGCGGCTGGTGGACACAGGGCAGGGCGTCAGGCGCGGCCAGGTGCTCATGCGCATCGACCCCATCGACCTGAAGCTTGCGGCCCATGCGCAGCAGGAGGCGGTCGCCGCGGCACGGGCGCGCTTGCAGCAAGCAGCGCAGGACGAGGTCCGCTACCGCGATCTGCGCGGCACCGGTGCGATCTCGGCATCGACCTACGACCAGGTCAAGGCGGCCGCGGACACGGCCAAGGCCCAGGTCAGCGCGGCCGAGGCCCAGGCGGATGTCGCGCGCAATGCGAGCGGCTATGCCGAACTCGTGGCTGACGGCGACGGGGTGGTCATGGAAACGCTGGCCGAGCCCGGCCAGGTCGTGAGCGCTGGTCAGACGGTGGTCCGCGTGGCCCGCGCCGGCCCGCGCGAAGCCGTGGTCCAGTTGCCGGAAACCCTGCGCCCCGCGGTCGGGTCCGTGGGGCAGGCCACGCTCTTCGGCAGGGAGGGCGTGAGCGTGGCGACCACGCTGCGGCAGCTCTCGGAGGCCGCGGACCGGCAGACGCGCACCTTCGAGGCGCGCTATGTCCTCAGGGGTGAGCTCGCCGATGCGCCGTTGGGTGCGACGGTCACCATCCGGATTCCTCAGGGCCTTCCCTCCGCGTCGGGAGGACTGCAGGTACCGATCGGCGCGCTCTTCGACGCCGGCAAGGGGCCGGGGGTGTGGCTCGTCAGTGGCGAGCCGGCCAGGGTCAACTGGCGGCCGGTCGTGGTCGAACGCCTGGATGACGATGGCGCGCGCGTTACCGGGTCGCTCCAGCAGGGCGACCGGATCGTCTCGCTCGGGGCGCATCTGCTGCGCGAGGGCGAGCAGGTACGGGTGGCCGACCAGGCGGGCGCCGTCGCGGCGCGCGGAGTCCGCCCGTGAGCGCAGGCCGCTTCAACCTCTCGGCGCTCGCGGTGCGCGAGCGCTCGGTCACCTTGTTTCTGATCTGCCTGATCTCGCTGGCGGGCCTGGTTTCGTTCTTCAAGCTGGGCCGGGCGGAAGACCCGGCCTTCACCATCAAGGTGATGACCATCGTCACCGCGTGGCCCGGCGCGACCGCGCAGGAAATGCAGGACCAGGTTGCCGAGAAGCTCGAGAAGCGGCTGCAGGAACTGCGCTACTACGACCGCGCCGAGACCTACACCCGGCCCGGCCTGGCCTTCACGACGCTGACCCTGCTCGACAGCACACCGCCTTCGCAGGTGCAGGAGCAGTTCTACCAGGCCCGCAAGAAGGTCGGCGACGAGGCGGGCAACCTGCCTGTGGGCGTGATCGGACCGATGCTGAACGACGAGTACGCGGACGTCACCTTCGCGCTGTACGCCCTCAAGGCGAAGGGCGAGGCGCAGCGCCTGCTGGTGCGCGACGCCGAGACGCTGCGCCAGCGCCTGCTGCATGTGCCGGGCGTGAAGAAGGTCAACATCGCCGGTGAGCAGTCCGAGCGCATCTATGTCGAGTTCTCGCACGAGCGCCTGGCGACCCTGGGCGTCAGTGCGCAGGACGTCTTCGCGGCGCTCAACGGCCAGAATGCCCTGACGCCGGCGGGGTCCGTGGAAACGAAGGGCCCCCAGGTGTTCATCCGCCTGGACGGGCCGTTCGACGAGCTGCGCAAGATCCGCGACACGCCGGTCACCTCGCAAGGCCGCACCCTGAAGCTGTCGGACATCGCCGAGGTCAAGCGGGGCTATGAAGACCCGGCGAGCTTCATGATCCGCAACGGCGGCGAGCCGGCCCTGCTGCTGGGGGTGGTCATGCGGGAAGGCTGGAACGGGCTCGACCTGGGCAAGGCGCTGGAGCGCGAGGTGGGAGCGATCAATGCCGAGCAGCCGCTGGGCATGAGCCTGACCAAGGTCACGGACCAGGCCGTCAACATCAGCGCCGCGGTCGATGAGTTCATGGTCAAGTTCTTCGCCGCGCTGCTGGTGGTCATGCTCGTGAGCTTCCTGAGCATGGGCTGGCGCGCAGGCCTCGTCGTCGCCGCCGCAGTGCCGCTGACGCTGGCGATCGTCTTCGTGGTGATGGCTGCTACGGGCAAGGACTTCGATCGCATCACGCTCGGCTCCCTGATCCTCGCGCTGGGCCTGCTGGTGGACGACGCGATCATCGCCATCGAGATGATGGTGGTGAAGATGGAGGAGGGCTACAGCCGCGTCGCCGCCTCCGCCTATGCCTGGAGCCACACGGCCGCGCCGATGCTTTCGGGCACGCTGGTCACGGCCGTCGGCTTCATGCCCAATGGCTTTGCGCCATCCAGCGCAGGCGAATACACCAGCAACATGTTCTGGATCGTCGGCATTGCGCTGATCGCGTCCTGGGTGGTCGCGGTCGTCTTCACGCCCTACCTCGGTGTCAAGCTGCTGCCCGATTTCAAGAAGATCGAAGGCGGTCACGCCGCGATCTATGGCACGCCGCGCTACAACCGGCTGCGTGGGATGCTCGGGCGCGTGATCGCACGCAAATGGGCGGTGGCCGGTGCGGTGGTCGGCCTTCTCGTGGCAGCCGTTCTCGGCATGGGCCTGGTCAAGAAACAGTTCTTCCCGATTTCGGACCGGCCTGAAGTCCTGGTGGAGGTGCAGATGCCCTATGGCACATCGATCACCCGGACTAGCGAAGCCACGGCGAAGGTGGAGGCGTGGTTGGCCGGACAGAAGGAGGCCCACATCGTCACGTCCTATATCGGGCAGGGCGCGCCGCGCTTCTTCTTCGCGATGGGCCCCGAGCTGCCCGATCCGTCATTCGCCAAGATCGTGGTGCGCACCGACAGCCAGGAAGAGCGCGAAGCCCTGAAGCATCGACTGCGCGAGGCCATCGCCGACGGTCTGGCCTCCGAGGCGCGCGTGCGCGTCACCCAGCTGGTGTTCGGCCCGTATTCGCCGTTCCCAGTCGCCTACCGCGTCACGGGACCGGACCCCGACAAGCTGCGCGACATCGCGGCTCAGGTGCAGCAGGTCATGGAAGCCAGCCCGATGGTGCGCACGGTCAATACCGACTGGGGGACACGCACTCCCACGCTGCACTTCACCCTGCATCAGGACCGCCTGCAGACCCTGGGGCTGAACTCCGGCACGGTGGCGCAGCAGTTGCAGTTCTTCCTGAGCGGCGTGCCCGTTACCGCCGTGCGCGAGGACATCCGCACGGTGCAGGTAGTGGCGCGCTCGGCCGGCGCCAGCCGCCTCGACGTGTCGAGGATCGCCGATTTCACGCTGGCGGGTGCCAACGGGCAGCGCATTCCGTTGTCGCAGGTGGGCGAGGTCGAGGTACGCATGGAGGAACCGGTCATGCGCCGGCGCGACCGCATGCCGACGATCACCGTGCAAGGCGACATCGCCGACGAACTGCAGCCACCCGACGTGTCGACGGCCATCACCGCGCAACTGCGCCCCGTCATGGACAAGCTGCCCTCCGGCTACCGCATCGATGAGGCCGGCTCCATCGAGGAATCGGGCAAGGCGACCAGGGCCATGCTGCCGCTGTTCCCGATCATGCTGGCGGCCACGCTGCTGATCATCATCTTCCAGGTGCGTTCGATCTCCGCGATGGTCATGGTCTTCCTGACGAGCCCGCTGGGGCTGATCGGCGTGGTGCCGACGCTGCTTGTCTTCCGGGAGCCCTTCGGCATCAATGCGCTGGTCGGCCTCGTGGCGCTCTCGGGCATCCTGATGCGCAACACGCTGATCCTGATCGGACAGATCCACAACAACCAGCAGGAAGGTCTCGATCCGTTCCACGCGGTCGTCGAGGCCACTGTGCAGCGTGCGCGACCGGTGATCCTGACCGCGCTGGCGGCGATCCTGGCGTTCATTCCGCTGACCCATTCGGTGTTCTGGGGAGCGCTTGCGTACACGCTGATCGGTGGAACCCTTGCGGGCACGGTCCTGACGCTGGTGTTCCTGCCGGCGATGTATTCCATCTGGTTCAGGATCAGGCCCGGCGACGCCGCAGCCGCTGCGCACTGACAACGCTTTTCACCACTCATACAGATCGAAGGAAAACACCATGTCAAGTTCATCGGTTGTCGTCGTGACCGGCGCGTCATCGGGCATTGGGCGCGCCGCCGCGGAAAGCTTCGTCGCGCGAGGCTGCCGGGTGTTCGGCACCGTGCGCGACCTGCGCAAGGCGCCCGTGGTGCCCGGTGTGGAGTTCGTTGAAATGGACGTCCGGGAGGAGGAGTCGGTGCAGGCCGGCATCGACTCCATCATCGAGCAGGGCCTGCGCATCGATGTGCTGGTCAACAACGCGGGAATGATGATGCTCGGCGCGGTCGAAGAGACGGCGACGGCAGAAGCCGCGGCGCTGTTCGACACCAATGTCTTCGGCGTGCTGCGCGTCACGCGCGCCGTGCTCCCCTCCATGCGCAAGCAGCATCGCGGGCGCATCGTCAATGTGAGCTCGCTGTTCGGCGTGATGCCGGCGCCCTACATGGGCATGTATGCGGCCGCCAAGCATGCGCTCGAGGGCCTCTCGGAGTCGCTGGACCACGAGGTGCGCCAGTTCGGCGTTCGCGTGACGCTGGTGCAGCCGGCGTTCACCCGGACCAACCTCGACATCAATGCGCCGCGTGCCAAGGCGCCGATCGCGGACTACGACCGCGAACGCGGCCTGGTCGAGCGCGCGGTGGCCGACAGCGTCAACAACGCGCCGCCGCCGCAGGGCGTGGCCAACACCATCGTGGAAGCGGCGCTCGGCCCCTGGCGCATGCGTTGCACGCCGCCCGGCGAGGCCTCGGTCCTGGCGAAGCTTCGCCGTTTCATGCCCGCGGGTCCGGTCGACGCGAGCTTGAGAAAAAAGCTCGGTCTCGCCTGATACATCGACCCGCCGGAGCCGGCCTGGCCGGTGTCTGGCACCGTCTTGCAAGGAAGGAGAGGCCTTGGACAGCTTGGAACTCTTGCGAACCTTCAACGAAGTCGCCGTGTCGGGCAGCTTCTCGCGCGCCGCGAAGCACCTCGAACTGTCCAGAGCCACCGTGAGCAAGTACGTCGCGAAGCTCGAGGGGCGCTTCGGTGTGCGACTGCTGAACAGGAACAGCCACGCCGTCAGCCTCACGGATGCCGGCGTGCTCTTGCTCGAGCGGAGCAAGCCCGTGCTGGAGTTGGTGGAAGCAACCCGTGCGGAACTGCAGGATCGCGCGTTGACTCCGAGCGGCCGTTTGCGCATTTCCGCGCCCCACGGCATCGACCAGACCGAGTTGCCGGCGCTCTTCAACACCTTCCTGGGTCACTACCCCGATGCCAGCATCAGTCTCTTGCTGACCAATCGCCTTGTCGACCTGGCAGAGGAGGGGGTCGACATTGCGTTGCGCTTTGGGCCGATCGCGAACGAGAACCTGATCGTTCGCAAGTTGCTTCTGATGGGTTTGACCGTTTGCGCGGCCCCGATGTACTGGAAAAGCAGAGGAGTGCCCTCCCACCCCAGCGAACTCGCCAACCACGATGCGTTGATCAGTACCCACCTGAATCCATCGTCCAAGTGGCGCTTCCAGGTCGACGGCGAGCCGTTGGAGATCGCGGTGCATGGCCGGCTGGATGCCACCGAGGCCAGCCCGCTCATCCAGGCCGCACTGCAAGGCGCTGGCGTGCTGTACTTGCCGACGGTCATGCTGAAGCCCTATCTCGACAGCGGCCGGCTGGTTCCCGCGCTGTCGGATTTCGTGCGCAGTGACATGTGGCTTTCAGCCGTCTACCTGCAAAGACGCCACAGCACCGCGGTTCACCGGGCGTTCCTCGATTTCCTCGAAAGTCGGATCAAGGCCGGCAAGACCCTCCGTCGAGGTTGAACGCAGTGCCCGGTGCCGCCTTCATGGCGTTTCATGGGTGAGGTTCACGTTCCGCAGACGAGCGCCTCAAGAGTTCAAGCCAGCATCGATTGCTGGGCGAAGATGCCCGCCATCGCACCCTGCGACGATGCCTGGGTGACCGAGGGCAGGAAGGGCGTGGCGAGGTCGCCGGCGGCGTAGATGCCGGGCACGCTGGTCTGGCGGCGCTCGTCGACCTTCAGCACGATGCCGGTGGGCGTATCGGCCGTGGCGAGGCCCAATGCTTCATGCAGGCTTGCGGACGGCTTGTTGCGCGGGCTGGCGAACAGGACGTCGACCGCGACATTGCGGCCGCTATCGAGATTGACTGTGGCAATGCGGCCCTTGTGATGGGCGATATCGATGATCCGGCCGTCGACGACAGCGATGTTGCGATTCGCCAGATCGGCCCGGATATCGGGCGCAATGTCGCGACCGTCAGCGAAGACGGTCAACTTGTCGGTCCAATCGCGGAACAGCCTGGCCTGATTGTGCGACTGCGGGCCGGACCAGACGTGGCCCCAGTGCCGGTCGGCGACTTCGAAGCCGTCGCAATAGGGGCAGGGCACGATGGACGTGCCCCAGCTTTCGGCGAAGCCTGGGACGTCTGGCATCTGGTCGGCGACGCCGTAGCTCAGGATCACGCGGCGCGCTCCGAGGCTTTCGCCGTCGTCAGTGAGAACGGAGAAATCGTCGATGACGCCGGAGACGTTGTCGGCCCGTGCATTGACCAGCTTGATCGCGGGATACCGCGCCAGCTGCTGCCGCGCCTCGGCGAGGATGTCCAGCGGTGGCTTGTGATCATGGCCGAGCAGGCCATGCGAATGGCCGGCGAAGCGATTGCGCGGCAGGCCGGTATCGAGAACGGTGACCTTGCGGCGGGCACGGCCGAGCTGCAGGGCCGCGGCGAGGCCGGCAAAGCTGCCGCCAATGATGATGACGTCATTCATGGTGATGGGTTCCGTGTAGGGCGGTTATTACTGGACTTTCAAGTACAGTAATGTGAAACACATATAGTAGACTGTCAAGTCCAATAAATATGCCCATGACCCGATCTCCAGTTCCTGCTCCGAAGCCTCAACGCGGGCGGCCGCGCGATCCTGAGCGCAGCCGGCGCATCCTGGAGGCGGCGCAGACGCACTTCGATCGGCATGGTCTGGAGCGCGCCAGCGTGGATGCCATCGCTGCCGACGCAGGCGTCTCCAAGATGACCGTGTACAGCAACTTCGGCTCCAAGGAGGGGCTGTTCGAGGCGGTCGTGCGCGACAGGACGGTAGCCGTGATGGCTGGATTCCCCGGGGCCGGGGCGCTGGACCCGAACCAGCCGGAGAAGGTGCTGCTGGTGATTGGGGAGCGGTTTCTCGCGCTGGCGCGCGGGGACGCCCTGGGCGCGTTGCGCGCCGTCTATGGCGTCGCGGGGGCGCAACCGGAAGTCTGTCGCGCGCTGTACAAGGAGGGTCCGGAGCGTGTGATGGACGAACTGGCTGCATATCTGCTTCTTGCCAGCTCGGCGGGCACGCTGAAGGTGCGGAATCCGCTCCAGGCAGCGGACCTGTTCCTGTCGATGTTCCTGGGCTCCGGCCACATCCGCGGAATGCTGAAGCTCGAGATGCCGGATACCCGGGAAAACCAGGCTCTTCTGCAAGAGGCTGTTCGAGTCTTCATGACGGCCTACGGCGCTTAGGCTCTACCGGGTAGCTTGCCGGCAATGGGGCAGAACTCCTGGTTGCCTCCCGCGCGCCTTATTTAACATAAGACACATTGTGTGAAAATTATCCCGCGCGGGGAGCTAGTTCAACCGGCCATCGCCGCAGGCGGCGGCATCCACTGCACGACTCACCAGCAGCCGCGCCGAAGAAGAACGAAAGCTCACCACTTGCCGTCCTTGGGAACGGCCTTGGCCGCGCTGGCTTTCGCATTGGCGGCCGCGGCGATCATCGAGGCGGCTTCCGAGCGGTTTGCCTTGTTGGCGAAGTCGACGGCGGTCATGCCCAGTTGGTTCTTCATGTTCGTGTCGGCGCCTTCTTCAAGCAGCAGCTTCACGGCATCGTTGGAGCCGTACATGGCGGCCATCATCAGCGGCGTGGTGCCGTTGGGCGATTGCGCGTCGATGAAGGCGAAGTTCTCGAGCAGCGTCTTCATGATCGCGATCTGCCCGCTGGTGGCCGCGTAGTGCAGCGGCGTCCATCCGGTCTTGTTGACGGCAGCGTCGCGCTTGAGCAACTGGGCGACCACGTCCTGCTGGCCCTTGATCGCAGCGAGCATCAGCGGGGTTTCGTCCTTCGGGCTGGCGATGTCCACGTCGGTCTGCGGCGCTTCGATCAGCACCTTGATCACCTTCGGCGAGGGCTCGCGCAGCGCGATCAGCAGGCCGGTCTGGCCGTGCTCGTCGCGCGTGTTGGGGTCGAAGCCGCGCTGGATCAGGTTGCTGACGCCGCTGGCGTTGTCGCCGCGAACGGCGCGGAAGAAGTCTTCGAACGAACCGGCGTTCGCTGCAAAAGATGCAGCAATGACAACAAGATAGATGGATTTCTTGAAGTAGTTTTTCATGATTTGACTTCCCTGAACAATGCTTCGAAATTGTCGCTCGTGGCCTTGGCGATGGCCTCTACGGGCATCTGCCTGAGTTCGGCGATCTGCTGCGCCACATAGGGCACGTAAGACGGGTTGTTGGTCTTGCCGCGGTACGGCACCGGCGCAAGGTACGGGCTGTCGGTCTCGATCAGCATGCGGTCCAGCGGCACGAAGGCAGCCACGTCACGCAGGTCCTGCGCTTTCTTGAAGGTCAGGATGCCGGAGAACGAGATGTAGAAGCCCAGGTCGAGCGCGGCGCGGGCCACCTCGGCGGTCTCGGTGAAGCAATGGAACACGCCGCCGGCAGCGCCGGGCGAG
Organism: Variovorax sp. 350MFTsu5.1; assembly: GCF_048302515.1. Classification (NCBI taxonomy): domain Bacteria; kingdom Pseudomonadati; phylum Pseudomonadota; class Betaproteobacteria; order Burkholderiales; family Comamonadaceae; genus Variovorax; species Variovorax sp. 350MFTsu5.1. The sequence continues at coordinate 3,487,625 of NZ_CP157620.1, forward strand.
CCGTCTTCGCCCTCTTCCTTCAGGATCGCCAGCGTGTCCGCCGAGGCTTCGCGGGTGTGGATGATCAGCGGCTTGCGCGTCTGCTGGGCGGCGCGGATGTGCACACGGAAGCGGTCGCGCTGCCATTCCAGGTCGGAAATGCTGCGGCCGCCCTTGCGCTCTTCCATCTGGTAGTAGTCGAGGCCGGTCTCGCCGATGGCGACCACGCGCGGCCGCTGCGAAAGCCGAACCAGATCTTCGATCGAGGGCTCGGCGATGTCCTCGTTGTCGGGGTGCACGCCCACGCTGGCCCAGAAGTTGTCGTAGCTGGCGGCCAAGGCCTGCACTTCGTCGAATTCCTCGAGCTTGGTGCAAATGCAAAGCGCCCGGTCGACCTGCGCCGCGGCCATGGCGGCGCGGATCTGCGGCATCTGGCCCGCGAATTCGGGAAAGGTGAGGTGGCAGTGGGAGTCTGTGAACATCGGAAATGGTGGGATGCGAGGCGCACCCCCTTGTCTGGCCCGGACTGCCGGGCTTCGTATGGGAGGCAGGCGCCGTCGACCGAGTTCCGCGTCACGAGGACGGGGCGGAAAACTCAGATGGTTTGCGTGGGGCGGTCGGAGGCCATCGAGCCGCCGAGTGCCGCCTCGATGCGCGCCTTCAACTGGCGCGACTTCTCGTCGGAAGGAAAACGGATACCCACGCCCGGCGCCCGGTTGCCGGCGGCGCGCGGCGGCGTGATCCAGGCGACCTTGCCGGCCACCGGGTAGCGCTGCGGGTCTTCGGGCAGCGTCAGCAGCACGTAGACGTCGTCGCCGAGCCGGTATTCGCGCGTGGTCGGAATGAAGATGCCGCCCTCGGCGAACAGCGGGATGTAGGCCGCGTACAGCGCGCCCTTTTCCTTGATGGCGAGCTGGATGACGCTCGGCCGGGCGGGTGTAGAGGATGCTGCGGGTGCAGCGGATGCGGCAGGTTGGTTCATGGTCGGCGACGAGCGGCAGAGTTTAGGGTGGTTCGCGCTTCGCTCACAAGCGCTTCGAGCATGAGGCCGGCGTTGAACGGGTGCTCCGCGGTTCTCGCGGCGCTTGCGAGCGACTTCGACCAGCGCGCGAGCGCCAGCCGGGGCGGCGCGGCGGGCAGATCGGCGGCCTCGAAGAAACGGGGTGCGGCGCCGTTGCCGACGGCCATCAGGTCATGGCAGAGCTTCTGCAGCGCGCCGACAGCCTGCGCGGGCGCGTGATCGGCCAGCGCGCCGATGTCGCCGCGCACCATGGCCTTGGGCAGCAGTGCCCAGGCCTTGGGCGACTGTCCCGAGCGCGCGAGCTTCAGTGCATCGCTGGGCCGGCCACCGGCGGCGCGCAGCAAGGCGGCCGCGTCGGCGGCGGGCACGTCCTGCGCGGCGAGCCAGGCCTCGGCCTCGGCGGTTGCGGGCCATGGCAGCGTGAAACCCAGGCAGCGGCTGCGGATGGTCGGCAGCAGCTGCCACGCGGCCTCGCTGGCGAGCACGAAGCGCACGTCGCCCACGGGCTCCTCCAGCGTCTTCAGCAGCGCATTGGCCGTGATCGTGTTCATGCGCTCGGCCGGATACACCAGCACCACCTTGCCGCGGCCGCGCGCGCTGGTGCGCTGGGCGAAGCCGACCGCGTCGCGCATCGCCTCCACGCGGATCTCGCGGCTGGGCTTGCGCTTCTTGTCGTCGATGTCCGCCTGTGCCTTTTCGTCGAGCGGCCAGCCAAGCTCCTGCATCGCCACCTCGGGCATCAGCACGCAGAGGTCGGCATGCGTGCGCACCTCGATGGCATGGCAGCTCGGGCAATTGCCGCAGGCGGTGCCCTCCTCCGTCGGCTGCTCGCACAGCCAGGCGGACGCCAGTGCCAGCGCCAGCTCGTACTGGCCGATGCCGGACGGGCCCTGCAGCAGCCAGGCGTGGCCGCGCTGGCGCAGCAGTTCGGTCAGCGGCAGGCGCAGCCAGGGAGACAGTGCCTCGGCGCTCATCCGGCGCGACCTCCGGCCAGCACGCCACGCGCCCTCAGCTCGGACTCGATCTGCAGCCAGACCTGCTCGCGCGTCTGGCTGGCGTCGATGCGCACGAAGCGCTGCGCGTCGGCGCTTGCGCGGCCCGCATAGCCCTGGGCAACGCGGCGGAAGAACTCGACCGGTTGCGCCTCGAACTTGTCGGGCACGCGAGCACCGGCCAGCCGCTGTGCGGCGATCTCGGGGGCGAGGTCGAACCACAGCGTGATCCGTGGCTGCAACAGCTTCGTGCCGCCCGCCTGCCCCTGGACCCATTGCTCGAGAGTCGACAACACGGCGTTGTCGAAACCGCGCCCCGCGCCCTGATAGGCGAAGGTGGCATCGGTGAACCGGTCGCAAAGCACCACATCGCCGCGCGCCAGTGCCGGGCCGATGACCTGGGTGATGTGGTCGCGCCGGGCTGCGAACACCAGCAGCGATTCGGTCAGCGGGTCCATCGGCTTCTCGAGGACCAGCCCGCGCAGCGTTTCGGCCAATGGCGTTCCGCCGGGCTCGCGCGTGCGGACGACCGTGCGGCCCTGCGCCTTGAACAGCGCCTCCAGCGCGTCGAGATGGCTCGACTTGCCCGCGCCGTCGATGCCTTCCAGCGTCAGAAACAAGCCTTGGTCACTCATTGGGTCGTCGCCTTCGGTTTGGTGTCGCCGCCGCGCTGGTAGCGGTTGACCGCGCGGTTGTGATCGTCGAGCGAACTGCTGAACTGGCTGGTGCCGTCGCCGCGAGACACGAAATACAGCGATTTGCTTTGCGCAGGCTGCACCGTCGCCAGCAGCGCCGCCTTGCCGGGCATGGAAATCGGCGTGGGCGGCAGGCCGCCGCGCGTGTAGGTGTTCCAGGGCGTGTCGGTCTGGAGGTCTTTCTTGCGCAGGTTGCCGTCGAAGGCGGTGCCCATGCCGTAGATGACGGTCGGGTCGGTCTGCAGCGGCATGCCGATGCGCAGGCGGTTGGAGAACACGGCCGCGATTTCCGCGCGGTCGTTGGCCTTGCCTGTCTCCTTTTCGACAATGCTGGCCAGAATAAGCGCCTCATCGGCCGATTTCAGCGGCAAGTCGGAAGCTCGGGCGGCCCAGGCAGCTTCCAGCTTCTTGTCCATGGCGCGCATCGCGCGCTGCAGCAGGGCGATGTCGGTCGAGCCCTTCGAGTAGGTGTATGTGTCCGGGAAGAAGCGCCCTTCCGGGTGCAGGCCGGGCTTGCCCAGCTTGGCCATGAGCGCCTCGTCGGTCATGCCCACGCTCTCGGGCTTGAGCTGATCGGCCTTGGCCAGCGCGGCGCGCACCTGGCGGATGTTCCAGCCTTCCACCAGCACCACGCTGCGGGTGGCTTCCTCGCCGCGCACCAGAATGTTGAGCAGCAGCTTGGGCGTGACGCCGCGCTCCAGTTCGTAGCTGCCGGCGCGCATCTGGCGGTCCTGTCCCGAGACGCGGAACCACAGGTAGAGCAGTTGCGGCTGGACATCGACACCTGTGTCGGCCACCGCCTGGGCAATGCCGCGCGGCGTGGTGCCGGGCTCGACCGACAGGTCGACGCTGGGCGCAGGCAGCTTGAGCGGCTGATGCACCCACCAAAGGCCGGCGCCGCCGAGCGCAAGCACGGCCAGGGCGGCGAGCAGGAAGAGCGTGAGGAAGAAACTGCGCACGAGTCCGATGTGGGGATGACGGGGAAAAAGCCGGAGGCAATCAAAAAACGGTGCCCTTGCGAACCGAAGGGCTGGAGCCCCTGCCGCCTCGAAGGAACAGGCCCGGCCATGATAATTCAGCGATGACCACTGTCGTTCTCAATGGGGTGACCGCCCTCTCCCATCTCGGCGTGATCCGTGCCGAAGGTCCGGACGCCGCCAGCTTCCTCCACGGCCAGCTCACACAGGACTTCTCCCTGCTCGGAGCCTCCGACGCCCGCCTGGCCGCGCTGTGCACCGCCAAGGGCCGTGTGATCGCGAGTTTCATCGGCATCAAGCCGCAACCGGAACTGATCCTGCTGGTGTGCAGCCGCGACATCCTTGCCGCCACGCTCAAGCGCCTGTCGATGTATGTGCTGCGCGCCAAGGCCAAGCTGAGCGACGCCACCGAGCAGTACGCGCTGTACGGCCTCGCCGGCACCGCCCTTACCGCCAACGGGCTCGACGCGGCGGCCCCGCCCGGCAAGCGCACGGCTGTCGGCGACGAAGTCAGCGCCGTGTCGCTCTACCCGGCCGACGGCGTGCCTCGCGCGCTCTGGATCGCGCCGGCCGGGCATGCCGCGCCCACGGGCCCGGCTCTGGACGACAACCTGTGGCAATGGAGCGAGGTGCGCAGCGGCATCGTGACGCTGACCACGCCCGTCATCGACGCCTTCGTGCCGCAGATGATCAATTACGAATCCGTGGGCGGCGTGAACTTCAAGAAAGGCTGCTATCCAGGCCAGGAAGTGGTCGCGCGAAGCCAGTTCCGCGGCACGCTGAAGCGGCGCACCTACCTCGTCCAGGCCGATGCGCCGGTGGCCGTGGGGCAGGAAGTGTTCGCCGCCGGCGACGCCGAGCAGCCGGTGGGCACCGTGGCGCAGGCCGCGCCGGCGCCCGATGGCGGCTGGTCCGCGCTGATCTCCATGCAGATCGCCGCGCTCGAGGCCGGTGGCCTGCGCGCCGGCGCGGCCGACGGCCCGGCGCTTACGGTCGAGCCGCTGCCCTACCCGCTGCTCGAAGACATCTGAGCCTGCGCACCCTTTAAACCCCCAACGCCCTCAAAGCGGGTGTTTGGCGCTGTCGAAAATCGACGGCGCCATTTTTTTGCGCGTCTCCTAACCCCGTTGCCGTTGCCGAGCCGTAGAAGCCGGCACCGATCAACTCCGGCAAGGAAACACCATGAAGCGCAGACTCTTTTCCACCGCCCTGGCGCTGAGCGCCGTGGCCTCGTCGTTCCCGGCCTGCGCGCAGACCTCGGAACGGCCCTACGTTCCCTCCACGCCGTCCAGCCGCATCGGCTCGCTGATGCAGATCAGCGTGGTCGACCGCGGCAGCGGCGCCGAACTGCCGATCTACCGCCATCGGGGCGAATACTGGGTGGCCGGCCGCCCCGGCGCGCGCTACGCCATCCGGGCGCGCAACGCGATGGGCGAGCGCATCATGGCCGTGATGTCCGTCGACGGCGTCAACGTGGTCACGGGCGAAACCGCTGGCGTCGGGCAGAACGGCTACGTCTTCGGCGCCCGCGAGCGCAGCGACATCACCGGCTGGCGCAAGAGCGATTCGCAGATCGCCGCCTTCGAGTTCGCCGCGGCCGGCAACTCGTACGCCAGCCGCACCGGCCGGCCGGACGACGTGGGCGTGATCGGCGTCGCGATGTTCCGCGAGCGCATGCCCGAACCGCCGCCTGCGCCGGTCACGCCGTTCCCGCGCCGCGATGAATACGGCGGATACGGCCCCGAGCGCGAGCGCCGCAGCGAATCGTCGTCGTACCAGGGCGACGCGCGGGCCAAGGCAGGCGCAGCCGACAACGCCGCTCCCGCTGCGGCCGCCGAATCTTCCGGCAGCCTGGCCCGCCAATCCGCGCCCAGCCCGAGCCTCGGCACCGCACACGGCCGCCGCGAAACCTCGTACGTTGGCAGGACGACCTTCGAGCGCGCGCAGTCGTCACCCGACGAGGTGGTCCGCATCCGCTACGACAGCCGCGAGAACCTCGTCGCCGCGGGCGTGATCCCGGTGCCGCCCCCTCCGCGCTGGCCGCGTCCCGCAGGGCCGTCGCCCTTCCCCGGCTCGGATCCGGGCTATGTGCCCGATCCGCCGAGCCGTTACTGAGAAGAAGAGGACCGAAGAGGCCGGCGCATCTCGATGTGCGGAATGCCGGCCTCCTCGAAGCCGTCTCCATGCGGCACATAGCCCAGCCGCGCATAGAAGCGCTCGGCGCTGCGTTGCGCGTTCAGTGCGACCACGCTGGCGCCGCGCTCTCTGGCAGCCTCCTCCAGCACCTGCATCACAGCGGCGCCATGGCCGCCGCTGCGCAGATTGCGATGCACCGCCACGCGGCCGATGTGCGAGATGCCGTTCTCGGCCGGCAGCAGCCGGGCCGTGGCGATGACCTGCCCGAGCCGGTTGCGCGCGACCGCATGCAGCACCACGGCATCCTGCTCGTCCCACTCCAGCGATTCGGGAATGTTTTGCTCCTCGATGAACACCGCGCGCCGCAAAGCGCCGGCGCCTTCGCCGAGCGTGGCCCAGTCGCCCGTCTCGATGGTGCGCATGGCCTCGCCGGCCTCGTAGCCCAGCAGCACCTCGCGCAGCGCCGGCGGCACCGGCTTCGACGTCTGCGTCGCCGGATCGGCGAACACATAGACCAGCTCGCAGCCGACCAGGAACTGGTCCTGCCGGAACAGCCCGCCTTCGAACACGATCGACGAATTGCCGATGCGCACGCAGCGCATGCCAACGTCGAGCACGTCGTCGATGCGCGCCGAAGCGCGGAAATCGACCGTCGCCTTGCGCACGTACAGGTCGCCGCCCATCGCGTGCATCGACTCCTCGTACGGCAGCGCCAGCGCGCGCCAGTAGTCGGCGATGGCGGTGTCGAAGTACATCAGGTAGTGCGCGTTGAAGACGATCTTCTGCATGTCGACTTCGGCCCAGCGTACGCGCAGGCGGTGGAAGAAGCGGAAGTCCTTGCGTTCGGTAGCTGTCGTCGTGTTGCTCATGGTGTCAGTAGTGCCTCTTTGATTGCGCGGGCCGCATCGTCCTGCGCCTGCAGCGCCTCCGGAATCGCCCGGCCCATCTTGATGAATTCGTGGATCACGCCGCGGTAGATCTCCAGGTCGACCGGCACGCCCGCCGCGCGCAGCTTGTCTGCGTAGGCGATGCCTTCGTCCACCACCGGGTCGCATTCGGCCAGGCCGATCCAGGCCGGCGCCACGCCGTCCACGTCGTCGGCCAAGAGCGGCGCAAAGCGCCAGTCGTCGCGGTCGACCGGGGTGTTGACGTACTGCGCGAAGAAGAAATCGATCATCGCCTTGGTCAGCAGCGGGCCGTCGACGTGCCGCAGGTGCGAGGCCGTGTCCTGGTGCGCGGTGGTGCCGGGATAGATCAGCATCTGCAGCAAGAGCGGCAGGCCCGCGTCGCGCGCGAGAATGGCGCACACGGCCGCGAGCGTGCCGCCGGCACTGTCGCCGCCCACGGCCAGTCTGGACGGATCGAGGCCCAGGCCCGTGCCCTCCTTCGCGATGAACTGGAAGGCATCCCATGCGTCGTTCGACGCGGTCGGGAACTTGTGCGCGGGCGCGAGCCGGTAGTCCACGGAGATCACCGCGCAGCCGCTCTTCGCGCTCAGCACGCGGCACAGCGTGTCGTGCGTGCGGATGTTGCCGACCGTGAAGCCGCCGCCGTGGAAATAGATCAGCACCGGCAGCACCGCCGATGAAGGCGCGTAGAGCCGCGCGGGGATCGCATACCCGTCGCGCGCCGCGATGGTGAAGTCTTCGACGCGCGCCAGCTCGGGCTTCGGCACTTCGAGCACGCCGGCGCCCTTTTCGTAGGAGGCCTTGGCCTCCTCGGGCGTCTGCTTGTCGAGTGGCGGGTGGCCTGCGCGGGCCATGCGTTCGACGACGCTGGCCATCTTCGGCGTGAGCCGCGTGCCCGCCGGTGTTCCGGGCGCGACAGCGGCAAGGGTTTCTTTCGTGTGCAAGACGGTTCGCTCTTGTTAGATTTGGCTGGTCGGCAATCGTACTGCCCCGTGCCTACCGGGACATCCCCACATCCATGGCCCTCATCCAATACCTCACCCAGATCCAGTTCGAATTCGGCGCGATCAAGCTGCTGTCCAGCGAATGCGCGCGCATCGGCATCAACCGCCCGCTGATCGTGACCGACGCCGGCGTGCGCGCGGCCGGCGTGCTGCAGAAGGCGCTCGACGCCATCGCCGACCTCGAGGTCTCGGTCTTCGACCAGACGCCCTCCAACCCCACCGAAGCGGCGGTGCGCGCGGCCGTGGAGCTCTACCGCAGCGGCCGCTGCGACGGCCTGATCGCCGTGGGCGGCGGCTCCGCCATCGACTGCGCCAAGGGCGTCGCCATCGCGGCCACGCACGAAGGACCGCTCAAGACCTACGCGACCATCGAAGGCGGCTCGCCGCGCATCACCGAGCGCGTGGTGCCGATGATCGCGGTGCCCACCACCAGCGGCACCGGCAGCGAAGTGGCGCGCGGCGCGATCGTCATCGTCGACGACCACCGCAAGCTCGGTTTCCACAGCTGGTTTCTGATGCCCAAGGCCGCCATCTGCGACCCGGAGCTCACGCTGGGCCTGCCGCCGAAGCTCACGGCCGCCACCGGCATGGACGCGATCGCGCACTGCATGGAAACCTTCATGTCGGCCGCGTTCAATCCGCCGGCCGACGGCATCGGCCTCGACGGCCTCGAGCGCGCATGGGGCCACATCGAGCGCGCGACAAAAGACGGCAGCGACCGCGAGGCGCGCCTGAACCTCATGAGCGCGTCGATGCAGGGCGCGATGGCGTTCCAGAAGGGACTGGGCTGCGTGCACTCGCTGAGCCACAGCCTGGGCGGCGTCGATCCACGACTGCATCACGGCACACTCAACGCCCTCTTCCTGCCCGCGGTGATCCATTTCAATTCAGGCGCCGAGTCGGTGCGCAAGGAACAGCGCCTGCAGCGCATGGCGCAGGCCATGCACCTTGATTCGGCCGGCGATCTCGGCGATGCCATCCGCGACATGAACGCGCGCCTGGGCCTGCCCAAGGGCCTGGCCGAAGTGGGCGTGACGCCGGCGATGTTCGAGCAGATCATCGATGGCGCCATGGCCGACCATTGCCACAAGACCAACCCCCGGCTGGCCACGCGCGAAGATTACAAGGCGATGCTCGAAGCCTCCATGTAAGGCTCGCGTAAGAGGCCTGTAAGGGCTTCTTCTACACATTGTTTCAGTGACCGTTTTCGAGGCGTTTTCAGAGGGAAAAGACGCTCTCTGCGCCCCTCACGTCATTTATGTGACATAAGGGATTTCTAGACTGTCACCGAAGGTTTCTCAGCCGCAGAAACCCAAGGGTCAGGGAAGTTCCGAATGCAGCGCACAGTCCAAGTCCACACCGTCCTGAGCACCGAACAGCTCAAGTTCCGCTCGATGCGTGGACGGGAGGGCCTCTCTCAACTTTTCGAGTTCGAGGTGGACATGGTCAGCAGCAGCTTCAGCCTCGACCTGAAGCAGCTGCTCGGCACTTCGCTCACGCTGGAGCTGGCCGACGAAGGCGCACCGCGCTTTCTCAACGGCACCGTGGTGCGCTTCGAGCTCGTGGGCCGCGCCAACGAAACTGGCCGCCACTACATCTACCGCGCGCTGGTGCAGCCATGGCTGTGGTACCTCACGCGCACCACCGACTGCCGCATCTTCCAGAACAAGAGCGTGCCCGAGGTGCTCGACGAAGTGCTGGGCAAGTACGGCTTCCAGTTCGAGAAGCGCCTCACCGGCAGCTATCCCGCCTGGGAATACTGCGTGCAGTACCAGGAGAGCGACTTCGCCTTCGTGAGCCGTCTCATGGAGCACGAAGGCATCGCCTATCACTTCGAGCACAGCAACGGCTCGCACCTGCTGGTGCTGGCCGACGATTCGGGCAGCTACCAGCCGCTGCCCGGCCATGCCAGCATCGCCTACCGTCCGCGCGACCGCGTGGTCAATGCGCTGGAGCCCTGCATCGACCAGTGGCGCGTGACGGAGCAGATCACCTCCGGCCGCGTGATGCTCGACGACTTCGACTTCAGGAAGTCGCGTGCGTCGCTGCAGAGCGTGCAGCAAGACCCGAAGCCTCACGAGCATTCGACCTACGAGGTCTACGAATGGCTCGGCGGCTACACGGAGCACCAGCAGGGCGACGCCTACGCCAAGATCCGCCTGCAGGAACTGCAGTGCGCGCACGAGCTGGCCTCGGGCCACACCAACGTGGTGGGCATGGCACCGGGTTACCTGTTCCAGATGACGCATTGCCCGCGCGAGTCGGACAACCGCGAATACCTCGTCACCGAGACGCGCTACGACCTGCAGGAGCCCGAGTACTCCACCGGCGGCAGCAGCGAATCGGTGTGCGAGTTCGACTTCACCGTGCTGCCCTCCTCCGTGGCCTACCGCCCCCCGCGCAAGACGCCGCGCCCGCGCACCAACGGCCCGCAGACCGCCACGGTGGTCGGCCCCGAGGAAATCTGGACCGACCGCTTCGGCCGCGTGAAGCTGCAGTTCCGCTGGGACCGCTACGGCCAGTCGAACGAGAACAGCTCCTGCTGGGTGCGCGTGTCCAGCAGTTGGGCCGGCGCCAACTACGGCACCATGCACATGCCGCGCGTGGGACAGGAAGTGATCGTCGATTTCATCGGCGGCGAGCCCGACCGCCCCATCGTCACCGGCCGCGTCTACAACAGCGACCAGATGCCGCCGTGGGAGCTGCCCGCCAACGCCACCGCCAGCGGCATCCTCACGCGCTCCAGCACCGGCGGCGCGGCCAACCAGGCCAACATGCTGCGCTTCGAGGACCGCACGGGGGCCGAGCAGATCCTGCTGCACGCCGAGCGCAACCTCGACGTCGAAGTGGAAGCCGACGAAACCCACACCACCGACGGCACCCGCACCACCCTCATCAAGGGCCACGAATCGGCCACCTACCAGGACGGCGAGACGCGCGACATCACCGCCGGCGCCAAGGAAACCATCACCGGCGGCGACACCCGCAGCGTGACCGGTGGCTTCACCGAGACCGTGACCGGCGGCGTGAACCAGACCATATCTGGCGGCAAGACGCGCATGCTCAGCGGTGGACTGAACGACACCATCACCGGCGGCGTCGAGCTGGCCATCACCGGCGGCTTCCACGGCACCATCGACGGCAAGGAAATCCGCTTCGTCAGCGACGGCCGCAACGACACCATCAACACGTCCAACGACGTGCTGGTCAACGGGCCGTCGACCACCACAGTTACCGGCCCCACGGTGCACACCTCGCCGGACGTGACCTTCAACACGACCAACCACATCCACAACACGACGCAGCACGTCATCAACACCAACGTCTACAACACGACGTCGAACACGTACAACAACCTGACGGTCAACTACACCAACAACTCCGCCACCTACACCAACAACTACTCCAAGAGCAGCGACTGGAGGTGGTTCCGCCTGGGTGGCACCGGCCTGAACATGGACGTGTCGGGCATTTCGCTGGGCGTGCTGGCCGTGCGTTCGATGGCCATGGGCGTGCAGGCGCAGGCCATCGGCGTGAAGCTGGAGGCCGTGGGCGCGGAGTGGAAGAACAAGGCCATGTCGCTGGGCGACGCCGGTGCGCTCATCCAGCTCGTGGGCACGGAGATCAGGACGGGCGGCCTGCGCGCCGGCATCCAGGCGCTGAAGGTCCTGCTCTGAGGCGTGGAAAGCGTGCTCGAGATCGTTCTGTGGGGTGTGTTCGGCGTCGTCAGCCTGGGCGTGATCGCGCTTGCCGGGGTCGTGCTGGCGGTGTCGTTGATGAGCCATCGTGCCTACGCCGAGGAAGGCCGGCTGTGGCAGCAGCTGCAGGCCGACGGCCGCCCGCTGCAGGGCGTTGCGGTTTCCGTGCTGCGCTCGCCCAGCGGCTACTCCCGGCGCGGCCCGGTCGGACAGCGCCTGACGGCCGTGCAGCTTGGTGTCGCCTACACCGATGCCGCCGGCATCGAGCAGCAGACCACCTTGCGGACACTCATCGACGAGGACCTGCTGGCCCACTTTTCCGCGGGCCGGCCCGACATTCATCTGCTGCAGGACCCGCAGGACCCGTCACGGCTGGCCATCGACCGCGCGCGCACCCCGCTGGTGATCCGCGGCGCAAGGCGCTGATCCAGCCGTGAAGACCATCAAGCCCCTGCGCCTGAGCGTCCTGACGCGGCCCTTCCTGCGCGGGCAAAGCCAGCGTTTGGCAATCACCGTGATCGGCATGCACACCCTCGGCGAAGGGGGCGTGCTGCTGCCGGAGACGGAGCTCTGGAAGACCGTTTCCGCCGAAGTGGGAAACCAGTCCGCGATCGATCTCGGCATTCCCAAGCTGCGGCCCGAGTTCCTGGTGAGCGGCCAGGCCTACACCTGCCATCAGCAGGACAAGACGCGCTGCGCGGTCGACGTGCGCGTAGGCGGCTTGCGGCGCCAGTTCCTCGTTTCGGGCGACCGCTACTGGCTGGATGGCCGCGCCACCGAGCCGCAGGCTTTCGACACCATGCGCCTGGACTGGCAGCACGCATTCGGCGGCCCAGGCTTCGCCGCCAACCCCGCGGGCATCGGCTACGCCCCCGAGATGGTCAACGGCCTGCTTGTGCAGCGGCTTCCCAACGTCGAACGCCCGGGCCATGGCATGGACCGCCCCGACCGGCGTCCGGCCCCTGCCTGCCCGGGTGCGATGGACGTCGACCTGCCCGAGCGCATGAAGCTGCTCGGAACGGACTACGGCGACCAGTGGCGCGAGACGCTCTACCCCGGCTTCGCGCGCGACATGGACTGGCAGTTCTTCAACGCCGCGGCTGCCGAACAACGCTGGAACGACGAACTGTCCATCCCCGCGGCCGCGCCCTATGAGATCTGGAACATGCACCCGGAGCACGCGGTGCTGCGCGGACGGCTTCCGGACCTGCGCGCACGCGGCTTCGTCGCACGAAAGTCTGCGCAGCCTCTTGCGCTGGAAGAGGTGCCGCTGCGGCTGACCACGGCCTGGTTCTTCCCGCACGTGGAGCAGGTCATGCTGATCTTTCACGGCGAGACGCTCATCGCCGAGGACGACGCCGCGGACATCACGCACGTCATGCCGGCGATGGAGTCGGCGGACAGCCCGCCGCGCCCCCTCTCCCACTACGGGGCGGTCTTCGAGAACCGCTGCAACCTCGAGAAAGGCGCGATCCATGCGTTCCTCGACGAGGAACTGCTTCCGGTCTCGGCCATCGGCCCCTGGCTGGACCAGATCGACGCGCGCGAATCGATCCTGGCAAGGAACATCAAGGACAAGGGCGAGCGCCTGCGCGCCGAACTGACCGCGCGCGGCCTGGAAGCCGGCCACAAGCCGCGCCATTTCCGGGAACGCCCGCTGCCGAAGCCTTTCGACAAGATGCCCACGCTGGCCGAACTGCCCGAGTTCATCGAGAAGACGCGCGCCTACCAGCGCGAGCAGGAACGCAAGCTGGAGGAAGCCAGGCAGGAAGTCGCAAAGGCGGCCCTGGAGAACGCATCCGAATCGCGCAAGGCGGGCTTCGACAGCAGCCGGATCATCGAAGAAAGCCGGAACGCGCAGCTCAAGGGCCCGCCGAAGTTCGAGGCCGAAACCATCCTCAAGGGGCTGGGCGGCATCGCCGCGGCCACGGGCACCCCGGCCATGAGCGCCGCCGAGCACTCCGAGCTGCAGGCCCTCGGACAGCGGGGCCAGAAGGACATGCTGGCGCTGTACCGCATGGGGGCCCACCACCAGGCGGCCGCCGATCCGATGGCCGTTGAACAGAATGCGCAGGCGCGCGAACGCGTGCTCGCCGCCATGGCCGCGGACCGCGATCTGTCCGCCATGGACCTGACGGGCTGCGACCTCTCGGGCCTCGATCTGCGGGGCGCCCGCATGCACCAGACCCTGCTCGAAGGCGCCAGCCTCCAGGGCACCCGCCTGGACGGCGCCGACCTGAGCCAATCGGTGCTGGTGCGCGCCGACCTGCGCCAGGCCTCGCTGACAGGCTGCAACCTCGAGCGCGCCAACCTCAGCCTCGCCCGCTGCGAGAACACCAACTTCGCAAAGGCCCGCTTCGAGCGCACGCAGATGGAAAAGCTGCGCCTGGCCGGCTGCTGCCTCGACGAAGCGACTTGGAGCCATCTGCTGCTGCAGGGGATCGAGCTGGCCGATTGCAGCCTGCGACGCTCCGACCTGAGCTACCTGAGCATGGCCGAACGCTGCCGCCTGACGCGCTGCGACTTCGGCGAGGCGCGCCTGGAAAAGGTGCTGTTCGTACAGGCCGAATTCGAGTCGGTGGATTTTTCCGGCGCCACCGTCGAAGCCTGCAGCTGGGCCCACACGCCGCTGCACAAGGGCACGCGCTTCCGGCATGCCCTTCTCAAGACCACCAGCTTCGTCGGCACTACAGATCTTCGCGAGGCCGACTTCGAGGACGCCACGCTGGTGCACTGCACCTTGCGCGAGCTGCCGCTCGATGGCGCGAACTTCAGACGGGCCACGCTCGACACCTGCGATTTCTCCTCCGCGTCGCTCAAGGGCGCGGACCTGCGCGCGGCGGCTGCGCCCGACAGCCTCTTCATCCGCGCCGATTTCACGCGTGCTTCCCTGCGGCTCGCCAATCTCATGAATGCCACCCTCCAGAAGGCCTGCCTGGTCGATGCCGATCTTGGCGAGGCCAACCTGTTCCGTGCCGATGTCGCCCAGGTTTTCATCAGCCCGGGCACGCTCACCCTGGGCGCCCACATCGACCAGATGAAGACACTGCCCCGGCGCCCCGAGGCGGGCAGAGCGTGAACGCCGAGACGCTGGCAGCCCAGGTCCGCAACGGTGAGCCGATCCGCGAGAAGGACTTCAGCGACATGGACCTGAGGGGCATCGACCTGCGCGGCGGCGTGTTCAGCGAATGCAGCTTCAGGGGTGTTCGGGCCGATGCCGCGCAGCTGGGCGAATCCATCTTCGAGAAGTGCCGCTTCGACCAGGCGCAGCTGCCGGCGGCGGAACTGACGCGAGCCGCCTTCCACGAGTGCAGCCTGCACGACGCGGTGCTGGATTCGGCCTCCATGCCGCATTCGGTGTTCAGCGGCTGCACCCTTTCGGGCGTCCGGCTGGAAGAGGCCTTCATGGACCAGGCGAACTTCCACCAGAGTAAGCTGCACGACGCCTGCCTGGACCGTGCCAGCCTCGAAAAGGCCGTGTTCTCCGAGTGCGACCTGACTGGAGCGTCCTTCAACGAGGTGGCCTTCTCGTCGACCATCTTCTTCCGCGCAACGCTGACGGGCACGCGCTATGCCGGAGCCAGCTTCACGAACGCGATCTTCAGCGAGGCGGATTTTGCGGGGCAGGACTTCTCGGGCCAGCAGTTCCACCTCTGCCAGTTCATCGATGCGGTGCTGACGGCGTGCCGCTTTCGCGATGCACGCCTCACGCAGTGCAACTTCAAGGGCGCAGACCTGCGCAACGCGGTGCTGGCAGGGGCGCAGGCCATGCAGTGCCTTTTTCCCGAAGCCGACCTGCGCGGCGCCGATGCGCGGCGCGGCAACTTCCAGAACAGCATCTGGGTCGACGCCCATCTCGACGGCGCGGACTTCTCGCAGGCGCAGCTCGAGCAAGGCGTCTTCCATCGCGCGCACTGCGGGCAGACCTCGTTCGCCGGCAGCCGGCTGGACTACGCCGACTTCTCCTACGCCCTTCTGGTACAGACCGATTTCCGCGACGCTGCCTTCCTGCGCACCGTATTCCATCGCGCCGACCTGGACGGCGCCAGGTTCAGCACCCGCGTGGGTACGCTGGACCGTGACCCCGCGCTGCACGAAGCCGAGATGGTGGCGTTGGAGCAGCCCGAGCGCGCATCCCGCCTGGACCGCGACATCCATGGCCGGCGCCCCAAGAAAGACAACCCATGAACTCCACACGGAACACGGCCGGCGACACGGTCGCCGCCGCACACCATGCAACGCAAGGCGTGCTGGATCCGCTGATGCAACGCCCTTCCAACGCGGCCCGCGCGGACTCCGGCACGCGGACCGCCACGGTGATCGCCAGCGATGGCGATCCCTGGTTCGAGGTCGGCCTCGACGACGGCCAGGGATCGCTGCGCTGCCGCCGCGTCGCCAGCTGCCTGCTGCTGCCCGCGCCGGGCGACACGGTGCTGATCACCTCCACCCGCCAGGGCGAGAGCTTCGTCATCGCGGTGGTCGCCCAGGCCGACCCGAGGCAGGCGACGCTGGCCGTGGACGGCGACCTGACGCTGGTCTCGCGCTCCGGGGGCATCCGCGCGCGCAGCGCCGGCCCCATGGCGCTGGAGTCGGACACCTCGATCGCCATGCAGTCGCCCGAGTGGCGCGCGCAGGCCCGGCAGGCCCATTGCGAGATCGGCGAGATGGATTACCAGGGCGCCCGCGTCCGCTTCAACGTGCTGGTGTCGCGCTTCGTCGGGCGCGCCTGCGAAGTGGTGCTGGAGCGCCTCAACCTGCTCACCCGCTCGAGCTTCCGCCTGACCGAGGAAGTGGAACAGGTGCGTGCCGGCCAGCTCGACATCCAGGCCGAGCAGACCCTGCGCCTGCATTCGAACAACACGCTGCTCACCAGCAAGGGGCTGGTCAAGGTCGATGCCGAGCAGATCCACATGGGTTGACCCCGAACGAAGGAGCCGTTGCCATGTTCGCCAATGCACAGATGATGGGCGTCGACCTCGCCTTTCCCGACGTCTGCAAGACGCCGCCGGCGCTGCCGATTCCCTACCCCAACTTCGCGCTGGGGCCGACTGCCATCCCCAACGCCTGGAACATCCTGTACGGCGGCACTCCCGCGCACAACCTGGCGACCGTCACGCCCATCACCAACGGCGACAACGCCGGGGTGCTGATGGGCGTGGTGTCGCAGACGGTGATGGGGCCCTCGCGCCACATCACCGGTGCATTCACCGTGCTGCTGAAGGGCACGCCGTGCACGCGCATGACGAGCCTGTCGGTGCAGAACCGCTGCAACATCGTCGGCATGCGGATCGTGCCGAGCCAGTTCAAGGTGCTGGTGCTGGCGCCCTGATTCCGGGCGCCCGGAGGCGCTCCCGGCCTCAGGGTGTCGCGATGCACTTCCACGCGCCCAGCGACTGGTTCGCCGGAATCTCGCCCGTCGCATTCCTCGCAAGCGATGGCGCGCCATAGCGGGCCTGGTCGTCATGCACCCAGTTGTCGAGATCCGCAACGGCATTCCAGGCCAGCTGCAGCGGCGTCAGCCCCACCCGCCTGAGCAGCGAGTTGGTGTTGTAGAAGCCGTGGCTGTAGTCCTCGATGAAATAGGCACGCACCGAGCCCTTGATGTCGCTTGCCGTCACCTTGCCGCCCGAGGGCAAGGCCGCCAGCTTGCTGACGAACTCGCCGGCCTGGGTGCAGGGCACCAGGAAGTCCGACGTGCCCTGGTAGATGATGATCTTCTTGCCCTTTCCGCCCGCCTTCTTCTGGCTTGCGGCCGCATCGAAGAACGCAAGCAGTTCGGCAGGCCGCACGTTCCAGACGGGCGCGAGTTCGTCGAGCAGCCTGTTGTAGCCGTCGTAGTCCGCGCCGGACTCGATGGCCACGTCCGCCAGGTGCCGCGAGACCGCGCCCAGCCCGTCGCTCAGGGTCTGCTGCGACACCTGCTGGCCGAAGAGGCTGGTGATCATTGCCGAGGCGCCGGCCCAGTTGACCACCCAGTCGTTGACCACCGCCGGTACCTCGATCGTCTTGAGCAGGTTGGTCTCGTCCACGGGCGGTGCTCCGGCGACGATGCCGTCGTAGGCGTCGGGCCAGTTCGCCATGGCCTTCAACGCCTGCCGGCCGCCGGTGGAAATGCCGACGAAATAGGTGTCGGTCGGCTTGCTGCCCGTGAGCTTCTTCAATAGATAGAGCCCGACGTCCAGCGATTTCTTGATGGAGTCCTGGCCGAAGTTCTTCACCATTTCCTGCTTCGCGACGTCGCTGAGCTTCCTGCCGGCCTGCACGAATTCGGGGTCGAAGGATTTGCCCGAATCGCCGACGCCCGCATCGGCGAGGATCACCGCGTAATTCGACAGCGCAATTCCCTGCAGCGAGGGCGAATACTGCAGATTCGTCTGGATGCCGTTGGCGACCACGTCGGTCTTCCAGGCAAAACCTCCGCCGCCGAGCTGCACGAATTTGCCGTTCCATTGCGACGGGACATAGATCTGGAAATTGATGTCGGACACGCGGTAGCTCGGGTCCTTCACCGCCGGATCGACACCGCCCGGAGAAGTCGGCTGGATCGTTCCCTTGATGAGGCAATAGGCCGGCAGCGCGAGCCAGACCTGCTCGACGGAAGTGACCGTGAAGCCGCCCGTCCTTGGCGAAGGAAAGCGGGTGCCGCGGAAATCGTCCAGCACCGCATCGGCATATCGCGAGCCGTTCAGCTGGTTGGAACAGGTCCTGATGAGCGTGCCGGAAATGTCGTTGGCCGCGTGTGCCGATGAAATAAACGCGCCGCAGGCCATTGCGAGGAGAAATGGCCGAAGCAGCCGCCCCGGCCACCGTGTTGCTCCATGAAAGCCGGAAATCTTCGTCTTGTTCAAGATTTGTCTCCAGGGTATCGATTGGATTTCACAAACCCACCGCCGCCTCTTCTTCTTCCCGAATCAGCGCGGATGGACCCGTGCCTTCTCTTGAGGCAGTGAAATTCTCGATTGCCCTGCAATGGGCCGCACTATCCGTGCAGCGCCATCCGAATGACCTTCCGGACCTCGGAACCTGTCTTGAACGACTGAATTACCTTGAAAGCGCTACTGCGCTTGTTATTCGGCTTTCACGCCCGCTGTGCGGATCACCTTTCCCCATTTCGCCGTTTCAGCGGTAATGAACGCATCGAATTCCTCCGGCGTGCTGCCTGCGGGAATGGTGCCCATCGCATCCAGCTTGGCGCGCGTGTCGTCGCTCCTGATGATGTTCGCCACCTCCTGCGACATGCGCCTGACGATGTCGCGCGGCGTGCCCGCCGGCGCCAGCATGCCGGCCCAGGTGCTGCCGGTGAAGCCCGCAAAGCCTTGCTCGATGAAGGTCGGCACATCGGGCGCCGCCGCCAGCCGCTTGTCGCCCGCCACCCCGATCAGCCGCACCTTGCCGGCCTTGGCCTGGTTGATGAGGCCCGTCGGCGCATCGAAGAAAAGCTGGATCTGCCCGCCCATCAGGTCCGTCAGCGCCGGCACCGCGCCCCGGTACGGGATGTGGATCATGTAGGTCTGCGTCAGCGACTTCCACAGCTCGGTGGTCAGGTGCGCGGCAGAGCCGTTGCCCGAGGAGCCGAAGCTCACCTTACCCGGATTGGCTCGCGCATAGTCGATGAGCTCGCGCGCCGTCTTGAACGGCGCATCGACGTTCACTGCAGCCAGCAGCGGCGACACGCCCATCAGCGAAACGCCCGTCAGGTCCTTGCGCGGGTCATAGGGCAGCTTCGGGTACAGCGTGGTGTTGGCCGCATAGGCCGCGATGACGACGCCGAAAGTCGTGCCGTCGGGTGCCGCCTTGGCGATCGCATCGACGCCGATCAGGCTGTTGGCGCCCGGCTTGTTGTCGACCAGCACAGGCTGCCCCAGCTTCGTCTGCAGCCCGATCTGCACCAGCCGCGCCATCTGGTCGGTGAAGCCACCGGGCGTGTACGGCACGATCACGCGGATCAGCTTGGTGGGCCATGCGGGCTGCGCGAGGGACGGCAAGGCGAGGCTCGCGGCGGCGGTGGCGAGCGTGAACCGGCGGCGGGACAGCGTGGCTTGGGACATGGCGGCGGAAACCCTTTCGTTGCGTCGTTTCGGGAATGGACCGGGCCATTCTCGAAGCGCCATCCGCGCGCCCGGTCAGGGTTTGCCCGGCACCGCCAGCGGCAACCTCATGTCGAACCGCGCCCCTCCCCCGCTCTCGTTCGCCGCCTCGATCCGCCCGCCATGCGCGTGCACCACGGCCTGCGAAAGCGCCAGGCCGAGGCCCAGGCCCGGCGTTTTCTCATCCGAGCGCGCCGTAGCACCGCGGTAGAAGCGCTCGAACAGGTGCGGCATTTCATCCCCGCGGATGCCGGGGCCGCTGTCGGCCACGGTGATGACGGCCTCGTTCGCCTCCGCGTCCGCGCGCAGGCTCACGCGTACTGTGGTGTCAGGAGGGGAGAACTTGAGGGCGTTGTCGAGCAGGTTGGCCAGCGCGAGGCTGGCCGCGCCGCGGGCGAAGCGTGCAGCGACAGGTCGCGCCGCATCCAGCGACAAGGCAAGGCGCCGCTCGCGCGCCAGCGGCTCGAGCCGCCTCAGGGCCTCTTCGGCGAGCTGGTTCAGCGATACCGTTTCCACCGCGTCGCGTTCCTGGCCGGCGTCGAGCCTGGCCAGCACCAGCAGTTCCTCGACCAGCAGCGTGAGCGACTCGACCTCCTCCAGCGAGGAGCGCAGCGTTTCCACATACGCGGCCGGTTCGCGCGGCCTGCGCAGCGCCAGTTCCAGCTCGGTGCGCAGGCGCGACAGCGGCGAGCGCAGCTCGTGCGAGGCATCCGACGTGAAGCGCCGCTGTGCTTCCATGCCCTGTTCGATGCGTGCCAGCATGTCGTTGAGCGTGTCCACCAGCCGGCCGATCTCGTCGCGCGTGCCGGGGTGCGGCAGCCTCTCGCCCAGGTTCGCGTCACCGATGCGGTGGGCCTGCCGCACCACGTCGTCGATGGCGCCGAAGGCGCGCCGGGTGATGAGCGCGCCGGCTGCGCCCAGCGCCAGCAGCAGCGCGCCGCCAAGGATGATGAACAGCGCGCTGGCCATGGCCACGGTGCGGTTCACGTCGTCCAGCGAGCCGGCTACCTGCACCGCGAGCAGCGAGGCACGACCCGGCACGGGCACCGAGACCATGCGCGTGGGTTCCTCGCCGTAGCCGTCGAGCGTCTCGAACACGGTCTCGCCCGCCGCGAGCCGCTCACGCAGCGCGGCTGGAATGGGCAGCTGCGCCTCGCCGAGGTTGCTGCTGCGCGCGAGCACGCGGCCATCGGCATCGACGATCTGCACCAGCCGGTCGAGCCGCACGAACGAAGGCGCGCCGGGGCCGGGTGGCGCCTCGTGGACGATGACGGTGTCGCCCTCGCCGGCCGACAGCAGCATGCCCATCTCGGTCTCGGCCAGCGCCAGCAGCGCGGCGTCGAGCTCGCGGTGCACGTTGCGCGAGAACACGAGGTACGAGCCGAGGGCGGCGACCGCCATCACCACCACGATCACGCTGACGTGCGCCAGCGCCAGCCGCTTGCGGAAGCTAAGCATGAGCGACGCTTCCGGCACCTGCGCCGTCGTCCGCCAGCGCCAGCCTGAAGCCGCGCCCGCGCACGGTCTGGATCAGCGGCGCGGCCGGCGGCGCGTCGACCTTGCGGCGCAGGTTGCTGATGTGCACGTCGATCAGGTTGTCGATGGCGATCAGGTCGTCCTTCCACACCTGCTCGGCCAGGCGCGAGCGGCTGACCACCTCGCCGGCATGGCGCAGCAGTATCTGCAGGATCGCGAACTCCTTGTGGGTCAGCTCCAGCACCGCGCCGCCGCGCAGCACGCGCTGGCTCATCGGGTCGAGGCTGAGGTCGGCCAGCGCAAGCACCGTCGGGCGCACCAGCTCCGAACGGCGCAGCAGCGCGCGCACGCGCGCCAGCAGTTCGTCGAAGGCGAAGGGCTTGGTGAGGTAGTCGTCGGCGCCGGTGTTCAGGCCGGCCACGCGGTCACTGAGCGCGTCGCGGGCTGTGAGCATGAGCACGGGTGTCTTGCAGCCGCGCTGGCGCAGGTCGCGGCACAGGGTGAGGCCGTCCTTTCCGGGCAGCATCCAGTCGAGCACGATCAGGTCGTAGGCGACGACGAAAGCCTCCTCGTCGCCCTCCTCCGCGGTGTGCACCACGTCGACCACGAAGCCCTCTTCCTGCAGGCCCCGGGCCAGCAGCCGGGCGGCCTTGCGGTCGTCTTCGATCAGCAGAATTCTCATGGCGCGGATCATGCCGCGTGTTCCTGACTTCCGGCCATCGGGGCCGCCGAAGGCCGATCCTGAAGATTTCTTCAGGATTTCTTGGGAGCTTCTTCAGGCGTCATTTCTTACGCTCCCCGGCAGGAGACGGGAGCGGATCGAGGGCATGGGAAGGCGTCCCATGCACGGCGCGCCCGTCCCTCGACATCCGCATGCGATGAAGAAGAAATCCCTCTACCAAATGACTCCCGCGCGCATCGTCTTCGGCGTGATGACCTGCGCGGCCCTGTGCGTCGATTCCTTCGACAGCACCGCCCATGCAGCCACCACCGTGGCCGCCGCCCCTGCACCGATGCTGGTGCGCCAGGGCAACCGCCTGAGCGTGCCCGCCGGCTCGCCGTTGCGCGAGCGGCTGCTGGTCGCCACGGTCGGCCAGGACACGCTGCCGCACGAGGTGAGCCTGCCCGCCACGGTGGAAGCCAATCCGGCCAATACCGCCAACATCCTGCCGCCGCTGACCGGCCGGCTGCTCGAGCTGAAGGTGCGCCTGGGCGACACCGTGAAGCGCGGCCAGGTGCTCGCGACGATGAGTTCGCCCGACCTCGCGCAGGCCGTGGCCGACGCGCAGAAGGCCCGCGACGCGCTCGACCTCGCGCAGCGGGCGCTGGTGCGGGCACGCGGCGTGAACGAGGCCGGCTCCAACGCCGCGAAGGACGTGGAAGCCGCCAGCAGCAGCGTCGCCCAGCAGAAGGCCGAGCTCCAGCGCAGCGAGGCGCGCCTGCGCAGCCTGGGCGCGGACGCGAGCGGCGCGCAGGCGGGCCAGGTGCTGAAGATCGTCGCGCCCACGTCCGGCACGATCACGGCGCTGAACGCGGCCGCCGGCTCCAGCCTGAACGACGCCAACGCGGCGCTGATGACGGTGTCGAACCTCGATTCGGTCTGGGTCACGGTCAACGTGCCCGAGGGCGTGGTCGGCACGGTCGCGCCGGGGCAGAACGTGGTGGTCACGCTGGCCGCCTACCCGGGCCGCAGCTTCACCGGCAAGGTCGCCTTCGTGAGTGCGGTGCTCGACGCGGACACGCGTCGCGCCCGCGCGCGCATCGTGTTCGCCAACCCCGAAGGCATCTTCAAGCCCAACATGTACGCGACGGCCGTGCTGGGCGTGCCGCAGGGCGCGCAGCCGCAGGTGCCGGCATCGGCGCTGCTGATGAACAACGACAGCGTGAGCGTCTTCGTCGAGGCCGAGCCCTGGACCTTCGTGCGCCGCACGGTGGAACTGGGCCGGGAAGACGGCGACAAGGTTCGCATCCGCAGCGGCCTGGCCGCCGGCGAGCGCGTGGTGGTCCGTGGTGGTGTGCTGCTGAATGATTAATCTCATCATCACCCAGTTCTTCCGCCGCAGGCACCTGGCCTGGGCGATGTCGGTGGCGCTCGTGCTCTTCGGCGCGTGGTCGTGGACGCAGATGACGGTGGAGGCTTACCCCGACCTCGGCGACGTGAACGTGCAGGTGACCACGCAGGTCAACGGCCTGGCCGCCGAGGAGATCGAGCAGCAGATCACCACGCCGCTGGAGCGCGCGCTGAGCAACACGCCGGGGCTGGCCTCGATCCGCTCCAGCAGCACCTTCGGCCTCTCGCTGATCACGCTGACCTTCAAGGACGGCACCGACGACTACTTCGCACGCCAGCGC
Source organism: Variovorax sp. 350MFTsu5.1 (assembly GCF_048302515.1). Taxonomy (NCBI): domain Bacteria; kingdom Pseudomonadati; phylum Pseudomonadota; class Betaproteobacteria; order Burkholderiales; family Comamonadaceae; genus Variovorax; species Variovorax sp. 350MFTsu5.1. The sequence continues at coordinate 3,510,950 of NZ_CP157620.1, forward strand.
GTGACCGAGCGCATCGGCCAGGTCAGCCTGCCCTCGGGCGCGCAGCCCGGCCTGGGGCCGGTGGCGGGGCCGGCCGGCGAGATCTACCGCTACACGCTGGAGTCGGACAGCAAGAACCTGATGGAGCTGTCGGAGCTGCAGCGCTGGAAGGTGATTCCCGCGCTCAAGCAGGTGGCCGGCGTGGTCGACATCAACAACTTCGGCGGCTTCACCCGCGAGTTCCAGCTGGAGCTGGACCCGGCGCGGCTGCAGAAGTACGGGCTGGTGCTCAACGACGTGGTCACGGCCATCAACAACAACAGCGCCAACGCAGGTGGCGGGCGCATCGCGCGCGGCGACCAGAGCTACGTGGTGCGCGGCATCGGCCAGATCCGCACGCTGGACGACCTGGGCTCGGTGGTGGTGGCGCAGAGCAGCGGCTCGCCGGTGCTGGTGCGCGACCTGGGGCGGCTGCAGTTCGGCCACCAGGAGCGCGGCGGCATCCTGGGCAAGGACACCAACCCGGACACCATCGAGGGCATCGTGCTGATGCTCAAGTACGAGAACCCCTCGCGCGTGCTCGAAGGCGTGCACAGGAAGATCGACGAGCTGCAGGCAGAACTCGCGCCCATGGGCGTGAAGATCGTGCCCTACATCGACCGCGACGACCTGGTGAAGCTCACTGTCGACAAGGTGACGCACACGGTGCTCGAAGGCATGGCGCTGGTGTGCTTCGTGCTCATTCTTTTCCTGGGCAGCCCGCGCAGCGCGGTGGTGGCGGCGGTGGCCATTCCGATGTCGCTGGTGACGGTGTTCATCGTGATGCACTTCACCCGCATGCCGGCCAACCTGTTCTCGCTGGGCGCGATCGACTTCGGCATCATCGTGGACGGCGCCATCGTGGTGATGGAGGCCATCCTGCGGCGAAGGGAAGAAGAGCCGCACGCCACGCTCACCGAGGGCAACATCCTCGAGACGGTGAGTCATGTGTCGGGGCCGATCTTCTTCGCGACGCTGATCATCATCACGGCGTACTTTCCGCTCTTCGCCTTCGAGCGGGCGGAGGGCAAGCTGTTCAAGCCGATGGCGTTCACGGTCGGCTACGCGCTGGTGGGCGCGCTGCTCTGCGCGCTCACTCTCATTCCGAGCCTGGCCTACGTGGCGCTGCGCAAACCGAGCAAGCCCTTCGTCAACAAGCCGCTGGTGTGGCTCACGGGCGCGTACCGGCGGGTGCTGGCGCGGCTGCTGGACGTGCCGGCGATCGCCTACGGGCTGAGCGTGGCGGCGCTGGCCGCGGTGGTGGTGCTGGGCGCCACGGCCGGGCGCGAGTTCCTGCCCGACATCGACGAAGGCGCCCTGTGGCTGCAGGTGCAGCTGCCCTCGGGCCTGTCGCTGGACAAGGCCAGCGAGATGGCCACCGAGCTTCGGCATGTGCTGCTCGAATACCCCGAGGTCTCGTACGTGGTGACGCAGCTCGGGCGCAACGACGACGGCACCGACCCGTGGACGCCCTCGCACATGGAGGTGCCGGTAGGCCTCAAGCCGTACGGCGAGTGGCCGGCCGGGGTGAAGAAGGCCGACTTCGTGCGCACCCTGACCGAGCGCTTCGCGCGCATGCCGGGCTTCGACGTGGGTATCAGCCAGCCGATCATCGACGGCGTGAACGACGCCGTGGGCGGTGCGCACAGCCCGCTGGTGCTGCGCATCTACGGCGACGACCTGAAGGAAAGCCGGCGCATCGGCAACCAGATCGTCGACCTACTCCAGACGGTGCGCGGCACGGCGTCGGCATCGCTCTTCCAGGAGCCGCCGATCCCGCAGGTGGTGATCCAGCTCAACCGCGAGGCGGCGGCGCGCTTCGGCGTGAACGCGAACGACGTGGCCAGCCTGGTCCAGACCGGCATCGGCGGCGCGCCCGTCATCACCGTGTACTCGGGCAACCGCACCTACAACGTGTCGGTGAAGATGCCCAGGAGCGCCAAGGGCAACACCGAGGCCATCGGCTCGCTGCTGCTCAACAGCTCCAGCGGCGCCAAGGTGCCACTAGCGCAGGTGGCCGACATCCGCCTGCAGACCGGCGAAAGCACGATCTCGCACGAGATGAACGAGCGACAGATCACGGTGCGCGTGGACAACCGCGACCGCGATCTCGCCTCCTACCTCGACGAGGCGCGCGATCGCATCGCGAAGGAAGTGAAGTTCGACCCGACGAAGTTCCGGCTGCAGTGGGCCGGCCAGTTCGAGAACCAGCAGCGCGCGCAGGCGCGGCTGGGCGTGTCGCTGGCGATCGTGGTCGGCATCATGGCGGTGCTGCTGTTCTTCCAGTTCGGAAAGATCCGGCAGGTGGCGCTGATCCTCGGCGTGGTGCCCATGGCCACGCTGGGCGGGCTGATCGCGGTGCACGTGGCGGGTGAAACGCTCAACGTGGCGACGGCCGTGGGCTTCATCGCGCTCTTCGGCGTGTCGATCCAGAACGGGATCATCATGGTCGCCAACTTCCGCCGCGTGCGCGGCGAAGGGCTGGCGCTGCAGGCCTCGGTGCTCGAAGGCGCGACCGAGCGGCTGCGGCCGGTGCTTATGACGGCCACGGTGGCGTCGGTCGGCATGCTGCCCGCAGCCCTGGCTACCGGCGTGGGCACCGACGTGCAGCGCGGGCTGGCGACCGTGGTGGTCGGCGGGCTGGTGGTGTCGACGCTGCTGACGCTCTTCATCCTGCCCACGCTGTATTTCGCGATGGAACGCGTGTTCGAACGCAAGGGCTGGGGCACGCGCTCGCGGCGCGATCGCTAGGAAAGCGGAACAACCAGTGAAGACAACGAAGACAAACCTGGCGACGCCCGTGGCGGCCGGCATTGCGGCGATGCTGCTGGCCGGCTGCGCGGTCGGCCCCGACTACGCCCGCCCGCAGCTGAACCTGCCCGAGCGATATACCTCCTCACCATCCGCGAGCAAGGAAGCCGAAGGCGTGCCGCTGGCGCGCCTGTCGCCCGAGCTCGACGTGCCGGCCCAGTGGTGGCAGGCCTTCCGCAGCGAGCCGCTGAACGCGCTGGTCACGCAGAGCCTCGCCGGCAACCCGACCATCGAGGCGGCAGACGCCGCCCTGCGCGCGGCGCAGGAGAACGAAGCCGCCGACCGTGCCGCCTTCTGGCCCAGCGTGGCGCTGGGCTACTCGCCCACGCGGCAGCGCGTGGCCAGCGCGGTGGCGAGCCCGGTGTCGTCCAACGCGAGCCTGTACACGCTGCACACGGCGCAGGTGACGGTGTCGTACACGCCCGACGTGTTCGGCGGCACCCGCAGGCAGGTGGAAGGCGCGCAGGCCAGTACCGAGCTGCAGCAGTTCCAGAGCGTGGCCGCAAAGCTCACGCTCAGCAGCAACGTGGTGACCACCGCGATCACTGAAGCCTCTTTGCGCGCGCAGCAGGCCGCCACGCTGAAGATCATCGCGGGCCAGAAAGAAGTGCTGCAGGCCTATCGCAGGCAGCTGGCGCTGGGCCAGGCGGCGCCGGCCGACGTCGACGCGCAGGAGGCCGCGCTGGCCGCCACCGAGGCCACGCTGCCGCCGCTCGACCGGCAGCTGGCGCAGCAGCGCAACTTGCTGGCCACGCTGGCCGGCCGCTTCCCGAGCCAGGGCGTGGAGGCGCGCTTCGATCTCGATGCCCTGCAGCTGCCGACGGAATTGCCGCTGACCTTGCCCTCCAGCCTCGTCGAGCACCGCCCCGACGTTCGCGCGGCCGAGGCGCAGCTGAAGTCGGCGAGCGCCGCCATCGGCGTGGCGGTCGCGGCACGGCTGCCGAGCGTGACGCTAGGCGTGAACTCGTACGGCTCGTCGGCCTACAAGCTGTCGGACCTGTTCAAGGCTTCCTCGCTCTTCTGGACCGTGGCCGGGAGCGTGACGCAGCCCATCTTCGACGGCGGCGCGCTGAAGCATCGCGAGGCCGCAGCGCGCGCATCGTTCGACCAGGCGGCCGCGCAGTACCGTGCGACTGTGCTCGCCGCCTTCCAGGACGTGGCGAACACGCTCGAAGCCATCGACGCCGACACCCGCGCGCTGCAGGCGGCGGTGAAGGCCGAGCGCACGGCCTCGCAGAGCCTGGCGCGCACCCAGGCGCAGGTGCGGCTGGGCGACGCCAGCGCGCTCTCGCTGCGCATCGCGCAACAGGCGCAGCAGCAGGCGCTGCTGAATCTGGTTCAGGCCCGCGCGCTGCGGCTGACCGACGCGGCCGCCCTCTTCCAGGCGCTGGGCGGTGGCTGGTGGAATGCACCCCAAGCTGCCATCGTCTCGTCTTCTTCCATCTCTCCCGCATCGCCATGAACATCATCCGCCACGACATGGGCCCCCGCTTCAGCGAGATGGTGACCGTCGACCTCGGCGCCGCGCGCCTGCTGTACCTTTCGGGCCAGGTGGCCGAGAACCCGTCGCTGGACATCACCGGGCAGATGCGCGAGATCCTGCGCCACATCGACCGCCTGCTCGCCACGCAGGGGGCGACCAAGCAGGACCTGGTGAGCGTGACGATCTACCTGCGCACCGTGGGCGACTACGCCGCGATGAACTCGGTGTGGGACGAATGGGTGCCCGCCGGCCACACCCCCGCGCGCGCCACGGTGGGCGCGAAGCTGATCGACTCCGAGTACCGCGTCGAGATCCAGGCCACGGCGGCGATCGCTGCGACAGGGCCGGTGCCGTGATGCGCTCGGCCCTCCTCTGTGCGCTGATGCTGGGCGGCTGCTCGGCCTTCGATGCGCACTCGTTCGACCGCTCGGCCGGCTGGCGCGCTGCCGAGGTCGTCAGTGTCGGGCGCGCGGGCGAGCTTGCCGCCACGGTCGATCGCGATTGCGGCTCGGACGGCGGTGCCGCGGTGCCCTACGCCGTCGTGCGCTACCGCAACGGCGGCGTACACAGCCGCTCGCTGGGCACCGGGCGATGGCCTGCGGGCGCCCGGCTCAATGTAGGCGATGCGGTGGAAGTGAACGTGCTCGACTGCGCCCTGCCCCTGGCGCTGCCGGGTCAGAGCGGCAGCAGCTCGGGCACGCCGTCGCGCTGAAGCCAGCCCTCGAACTCGTCCGACAGCCGCCGCGCCTCGCGCGTGGCGCGGCCCCATGCCGCGATGCGCGCCTGCGCGTCGTTCGCGAAGTGGATGAAGTCCTTGCGGTCGGGCAGCTTGCCGTTGGGCAGCGTGCGCACCCATTCCGGGTGGGGCGCGAGCACCACCATCCGGTCGAGAAAGCCGCTGGCCTTGTGGCGCCAGCGCAGGCCCTTGTCGAGCCAGCCCGGCACCACCGCCTGCTGGAAGTGCGGATACAGCACGATGCCCTCGTCGGCCGGCTGGTAGTCCAGGTGCAGGTGGTAGTCGGTGATGCCGCCGTCCCAGTAGGCGCCGCGCGGCGCGCCGGGAATGTCGTGCACCGCCGCCAGCAGGAACGGAATGGAGCACGAGGCCTGCAGCACCATGTTGAAGTTGGCCTCGCTCAGCGCGTGCTGGCGCGTGCGGAAGTCGCGCGTGGCGAAAGGCAATGCCGCGCCGGGCGTTGAGAACACGCAGCGCTCCAGCCACGCGCCCAGGCTCTTGCGGTGCAGGCTGTTGGTGGCGAAGGCGCCCAGGTAACCCACCGGCGTGCGCGCCCTGCCCTCGCGCCCGAGGATGTGACGGCCGCGCGATGTCACCACGTGCAGCCGGTAGCGCGGATGGCTCAGCACCTCGGCGATACGTCCGCCATAGAAGGCTTCGAGGCTCTCGGCGAAGCGCTCGCTGAGCTGGCGCGGGCTGAGCTTCTTCTGCCCCGGCGGTACCTCGAACTGCTGGTGCACGTAGTCGTGCTCGAAGCGCTCGAATGCCGCGTCGGAACCCGACAGGCAGGCCGTCGACAGCCGCCACGCGCCGATCGACGCACCCACCAGGTGCACCTGCTGGCTGGACTGCGGCAGCCAGCGGCCGAAGATGAAGCGGTCCAGCGGCCCGAGGATCAGCCCCTTCGGCCCGCCCGCCGCGCCGGGGATGGTGCGCACGTCCTGCGGACGCAGGCCGTGCTGCGCGATGTGCTTGCGGGCCGCGGGGCCGGCGTAGATGCGCAGGGCTTTCATGCCTTCGGCTGCTCGAAAGGATTCAGAACCTCGACGCCGAATCCGGCGAAGTCGCTGACGTTGCGGGTCACCACGGTCAGCGCGTGCTGCCGGGCGGTGGCGGCGATCATCGCGTCCTCGTACAGCGTGTCCGAACTGCGATGCATCAGCTTCGCCCAGAGCCTGAAGGTTTCCGCATCCATGGGCAGGACGTTGTACGAGACGGCAACCATGGCCGCCCATTGCTCGATCTCGTCGGCCTTGGCTGCGTCCTGCTCGCGCGTGAGTTCGATGCCGGCCTGGATCTCTCCGAGCGTCACCGCCGAGAGATGCAGGTCGCCGTCCGCGATGGGGGCGATCCACGCGAGCACCGCGCCGTGCGGGCGGGGCCTGCGGAGTTCGGAAATGACGTTCGTGTCCAACAGGTACATGCCGACCTCAGCGCATCGGGATGACGCGGCGCCTGCGAGCGCTACCCCGCTGAGGGACGAGAAATTCGGTGCGGGCTTCTTCCGAAAGCAGCAGATCCTTGAGCGACGGCTTGGCGCTCGCGTGCAGGCGCCGCCACTCAGCCGCCGGAACGAGCACGGCTGCTTCGGCGCCGCGCTTCGTCACCATCTGAGGCCCGTCGACCAGGCAAGCCTCCAGGAATTCACTGAAACGCGCCTTGGCGTCTTGTACCGGCCAGGTTTTCATGGCGGATCACCCATTCATAACTAGTTAGATGACTAGTTTAATGGGCAATCGTTCTTTCGGAAGGACTTACTTGCGAAGCCCCTGCAGCTTGGCGAAGGCATTGGCCATCTGCCCCGCCGGTTGCGGCGAGCTGTCGCGGCGGCCGTGCTGCTGCTGGCCGCGTCCTGCGCCCTCGAAGCGGTTGTCGCGCGGGCCGTCGCGGCGCGCGGGCGCCGCATCCAGCTTCATCGACAGGCCGATGCGCTTGCGCGCCACGTCCACTTCCATCACCTTGACCTTGACGATGTCGCCGGTCTTCACGACCTCGCGCGCGTCGTTCACGAACTTGTGGCTCAGCTGGCTCACGTGGACCAGTCCGTCCTGGTGCACGCCGAGGTCGACGAAGGCGCCGAACTGGGCCACGTTGCTCACGGTGCCTTCGAGCACCATGCCCTCCTTCAGGTCGGCGATGTCTTCCACGCCGTCGTTGAAGCGCGCCACCTTGAAGTCGGGGCGTGGGTCGCGGCCGGGCTTCTCGAGTTCGCCCAGGATGTCCTTGACGGTGATGACGCCGAACTTCTCGTTGGCGAAGAGTTCGGGCTTCAGCGTCTTGAGCATGTCGGCACGGCCCATCAGCTCGGCGATAGGTTTGCCGGTCTTGACGATGATCTGCTCGACCAGCGGATAGGTTTCAGGGTGCACGCCGGTGATGTCCAGCGGGTCGGCGCCACCGCGGATGCGCAGGAAGCCCGCGCTCTGCTCGAAGGCCTTGGGGCCGAAGCCGGTCACGTCGAGCAGTTGCTTGCGGGTGGAGAACGCGCCGTTGGCCTCGCGCCAGCGCACCACCGCCTTCGCCACGCTGGCAGACAGGCCCGACACGCGGCTGAGCAGCGGCACGCTGGCGGTGTTCAGGTCGACGCCCACCGAGTTCACGCAGTCTTCGACCACGGCCTGCAGGGTGCGTGCGAGCTCGCTCTGGTTCACGTCGTGCTGGTACTGGCCCACGCCGATGCTCTTGGGGTCGATCTTCACGAGTTCTGCAAGCGGGTCTTGCAGGCGGCGCGCGATGGAGGCGGCGCCGCGAAGGCTCACGTCCACGTCGGGCATCTCCTGCGAGGCGAATTCGCTGGCGGAGTACACCGAGGCGCCGGCCTCGCTCACCACCACCTTGTCGACCTTGAGTTCGGGAGCGCCTGCCTGCGCGGCCATCTTGGCCAGCAGCTTGATGAGGTCGGCGGCGAGCTTGTCGGTCTCGCGGCTGGCGGTGCCGTTGCCGATGGCGATCAGGTTCACGCCGTGCTTGGCGCACAGCTTGCCCAGCGTGTGCAGCGAGCCTTCCCAGTCCTTGCGCGGCTCGTGCGGGAACACGGTGGCGGTCTCGACCAGCTTGCCGGTGGAATCGACCACCGCCACCTTCACGCCGGTGCGGATGCCGGGGTCCAGGCCCATCACCACGCGAGGGCCGGCGGGCGCAGCCAGCAGCAGGTCGCGCAGGTTGTCGGCGAACACTTTGATGGCGACCTTCTCGGCGTCTTCGCGCAGGCGGGTGAACAGGTCGCGCTCGGTGGAAAGCGCGAGCTTCACGCGCCAGGTCCAGGCCACGCACTTGCGGATCAGGTCGTCGGCCGGGCGGCCCGAATGGCTCCAGCCCAGGTGCAGCGCGATGCGGCCTTCGGCGATGCTGGGCTTGCCCGGCTCGGGCTCCACCGGCAGCACCAGCTTGGCGTCGAGGATCTCGAGCGCGCGGCCGCGGAACACGGCCAGCGCGCGGTGCGAAGGCACGCGGCCGATGGGCTCGTCGTATTCGAAGTAGTCGCGGAACTTGGCGACGTCGGCGTTGTTCTCGTCCTTGCCGGCCATGAGGCTGGAGCGCAGCAGGCCCTCGTTCCAGAGCCATTCGCGCAGGCTCTGCACCAGCGCGGCGTCTTCGGCCCAGCGCTCGGAAAGGATGTCGCGCACGCCGTCGAGCACGAACGGCACGGTGGAGAAGTCGGGGCCCGGCTTGCCGTCGTCCAGCGTGGTGGCGGGTTGCAGGAAGGCCTTGGCTTCCACGGCGGGGTCGAGCGTGGGGTCGGCCAGCAGCTTGTCGGCCAGCGGCTCGATGCCGAATTCGCGGGCGATCTGGCCCTTGGTGCGGCGCTTCTGCTTGAACGGCAGGTAGAGGTCTTCGAGCTCCTGCTTGGTGGGCGCCAGCTCGATGGCGGCGCGCAGCTCGGGCGTCAGCTTGCCCTGCTCGTCGATGGCCTTGAGCACGGCCACGCGGCGGTCCTCGAGTTCGCGCAGGTAGGAAAGGCGGGCTTCAATCTCGCGCAGCTGGGTGTCGTCGAGGCCATCGGTGGCTTCCTTGCGGTAGCGGGCGATGAATGGAACCGTGGCGCCTCCGTCGAGCAGTTCGACGGCGGCCTTCACCTGGTTCTCGCCGACCTTGATCTCGACGGCGAGCTGGCGAATGATTTTCTGCATGTCTTGAGCGCGTCCCTGGCAAAGCGCGGGAGTTTGCCATAGGCGGGGACGGCATCCGCCCCGGGCAAGCCGGCGGGCGTGTTACAGCTTGCTTTCGGATTCATGCCTTGCCTCGGCTTCGCACGGCACCACGAGGCGCACGCACAGGCCGTGCGGCACGACGGGGCCGATGTCGAGCTCGGCACCGATCGCCTCGGCGCGCGAATGCATGCTGCGCAGCCCCTTGCCCAGGCTGCCGGAGGGGCCCGCGTCCCCGGCCGGCGCGCTCCCGGCCGGGCTCAGCCCCCTGCCGTTGTCGCTCACCTCGAGCACCATCGCCCGGCCCTGTTCCTGCGGCGCGACGCGCAGCTCGACGCGGGTCGCGCGGGAGTGGCGCAAGGCATTCGACAAAGCCTCCTGCGCCACGCGGCAGACCTGCGACGCGGTCTCCGCCGGCATCGGGAAGCTTTCAGTCTCGGCCGAGATGTTCCATTCGAAGGCGACGCCCATGCGCTCGAACGCGGGGCGCAGGCGGTAACGCAGGTGGCCCAGCCGCTCGACGACGGTGCTGTCGCCCTGGTCGTCGAGGTCGTCCACCGTCATCTGCAGTTCGAGCAGGCAGGCCTGCAGCGCCATCGAGAGGCTGCCGGGGCCGCCCGATTTCGGGTCCTGGCTGGCCAGCAGCGCCACGAGCCGGGAACCGACGCCGTCGTGCAGGTCGTTGGCGATGCGGCGGCGCTCGGCCATCACCGCCTGGGCCTGGCGAAAGCGCGCGGCCCGACGCTGCGAGACGTACCAGATGCCCAGGATCATTCCCAGCACCAGCACGTTGGCCGCCTGCAGGGCCCAGAAGGCGAACGGCATGTCGCTGGCCATGACGGTGACAGCGGAGCCTGCCCTGATGGCCTGCGCTGCGACCGGCGTCAGGTGCAGCGCGCCCGCGAGCGCGGCCCATGCCAGCAGCCGGCGTCGCGAGACGTGCTGGCGCAGCCAGACGAGCAGTACGCACCACGAGCCGATCGACAACCACACGAACTGGTCTTCCAGAAGATGCGGAAGCTGAAGGACCTGCGGCGCGAGCATGGCATGGCCTAGAGAAGTCCCCGATGGGAGGCGAAGCTCACGGCCTGCGCGCGGGTGTGCGCATGCAGCTTGCGGTAGATGTTCTTGACGTGCGCGTTAACCGTCTGGGCACTGATGGTTAGCTGCAAAGCGATCTCTTCGGTTACGTAGCCCGTCGCTACAAGTCGCAACACTTCGCGCTCCCTGGCGGATAACGTCGCCTTGCTGTCCGGCGGGCGCACCGGGTTCACGTTGGAGCGCTTGTGATCGAGGTGCACGAGCAGCCGGCGGGCCAGCCGCGGGGTGATGGCGGCACCGCCATTGACCACCTGCAGCACGGCCTGCGCATAGCTCTGGAACCACGCGTTCTTGACCAGGTAGCCGGAGGCGCCGAGCTCGAAGGCATGCAGCACCTGAGGCTCGTCCTCGAGGGCGGAAATGACGATGATCTCCGCCGCGCTGCGATGGCGCTTGGCCTCTTCGATCAGCTCGAAACCGCTGCCATCTCCGAGGCGGATGTCGACCATGAGCACGTCGAACTCGTGCTGCATCAGCAGCCGCCGTCCTTCGCGCAGCGTGCCTGCCTGCCCTTCGAGCTGGATGCGCAGATCGCCCAGCAATTCCTGCGCGATGACGCGGCGCACGAAGGGGTCGTCGTCCACCAGCAGGACGCGCACCGGCTTGGTCTGTTGCCCGGTCAGGAAGTCGGGCCAAGGGAGGGTATCCGCGGACGGTGAAAGTAGTCCGCCGAACTGGCCAGGGTTGGTGTATTTCCTAGCGGAGTTGCTTGAATCTGTCAACGAAACGTCGAGATCGCTTTCCATTTCAGCCCCTTTGTGACAACTAGTCCATCTTGTTCGTTTCCAAAAGTTAATTCATTTCTACTCAGATTTTTATCTTCAGCTTTTTTGATTACTTTGGTTGCATCTTGTTGCGATTGACTACTCGAGTCAAGCAAAAGTAGTAATTCTCCCTTTGGGCGGCGCATGTAATACCAGCCCGCTGCTCTCTTGAAGCGCTGCTCGACATGTCTTTTGCCATAGCCTCGCTCTACCCAGCAGGGCCCTTTCTTCCCCCGTTTCCCGGGCGCCGAAGAAGCATTTCGGCTGACATCTGGCCCTTCCGGACCGCCTCGCTGATCGCCGGCTGATCGCGAAGCGGCCCGCGGCCCCTTGCGTGCCTTACCCTCGCGCAATGACATTCCTTGCGCGCGTGCTGCGCGTACTGCGTGCCCTGCTCCGCGCCATCGGCACCGCGCTCATCGTTGCGCTGCTGCTCTTCGAGGAGTGGGGCTGGGAGCCGCTCGCGGCCCTTGCTGCGCGGCTGTCCCGCCTCCCCCTCTGGGCCGCGCTCGAGGAACGGCTGCGCCGGCTGCCGCCGTGGGGTGCGCTCCTGGCCTTCTTCGTGCCGGTGCTGTTGCTTCTGCCGGTGAAGGTGCTGGCGCTCTTTCTCTTCAGCCGTGGCCATGCGGCGACCGCCCTCACGGCGCTGGTGCTGGCCAAGCTGGTGGGCACCGCCATCGTGGCGCGGATCTTCCAGCTGGTCGAAGGGCCGCTGATGCGCATTCCGTGGTTCGCCCGCTGGTATCCGCGGTGGAAAGCCTGGAAGGACCGCGTGCTCGACCTCGTCCGGCAGAGCCGTCCTTGGCGCCTTGTGCGGGCACTGAACAGGCGCATGGCTCGCGGCTGGCGGCGGTTCAGGGAAAGCTGAACTCCATTTTTACCCGGATGTATTGCCGTTCTAATTTAATCCGGGTAATATTTGGGGCATGAACCTGTCCACGGAAAACCGCCGCGCCCTGATCCGGCAATACAAGGAAAACCCGCGCCCGGCCGGCGTCTACGCGATCCGCAACAAGCTCAGCGGCCGCGTCTACGTGGCCGGCAGCCTCGATGTGGATGGCGCGATGAACCGCGCGCGCTTCGAACTGAACATGCGCTCCCATCGCAGCAAGGCGCTCGGCCAGGACTGGATCGCGCATGGCGCCGAACATTTCAGCTTCGAGGTGGTCGACCGCATCAAGGAGCGCAAGGACCCCGGTTTCGATCGCAAGGCCGAGCTCGAGAAGCTTCTTTCGCTATGGCAGGAAGAGCTTCAATGCTTCGGCGCGAACGGCTACAACACACCCTGAGCGCATGCGCGACACATGGCGACGAGATGGCGCGCATCGAAGCGCGGCAGCGAGTAGATTACGCACCTCGTTTCGCTTGGTACCCCCCAGGAACAAACAAACATCCGAATGTCTTCCGACACCCCGACAACCACTTTGACCGTGTTCTTCGGCTTCCAGCGCGTGGCACACGGCAGCAAGACCGAAGTGCTCGAACAGCTGAGCCGCCGCGACGACCCCGGCCCGTATCTCGTGTTCGATGACCAGACCGGCGCCCAGCTCGACCTCGACATGCGCGAGCTTCCGCCCGAGCTGCGCTACCCCGAGGCCGAGCCGCATCGCGACGATGCCCCGCGCGGCGTGGGCCGCCCCAAGCTCGGCGTGGTCGCTCGCGAAGTCACGCTGCTGCCGCGCCACTGGGACTGGCTCGGCCGCCAGCCCGGCGGCGCCTCGGTCGCGCTGCGCAAGCTGGTCGAAGACGCGCGCCGCGTGAACGCCGAGCGCGACACCGTGCGCGCAGCGCAGGAAGCCGCCTACCGCTTCATGACCGCGATCGCCGGCAACCTGCCCGGCTTCGAGGAAGCCACCCGCGCGCTCTTCGCCGGCGAGGAGCAGCGCTTTGCCACCCTGATCGACCCCTGGCCCACCGACGTGCGCGCCCATCTGCAGAAACTCGCGGCCGCCGGCTGGAACCATCGATGAGAACGACAACCGAGACGACCGGCACCGGCAGCAGCAACAGCCCCGGTGCCGGCCAGAGCGGCCTGCAGGGCGTGCCCGTGTCGCCCGTCAACGCGCCGCGCCCGCTGTGGAAGGTCTTTCTCTTCTTCCTCGCGCCGATGTTGCTCAGCAACATCCTCCAGTCGCTCTCCGGCACGCTCAACAACGTGTACGTGGGGCAGATGCTCGGCGTGGGCGCGCTCGCGGCGGTGTCGAGCTTCTTTCCGGTGATGTTCTTCTTCATCGCCTTCATCATCGGCCTGGGGGCCGGCGCCTCGGTGCTCATCGGCCAGGCATGGGGTGCGCGCGACGTCGCCAAGGCCAAGGCCGTGGCCGGCACCACGCTCACCGTCGGCGTGCTGATGGGGCTGGTGATCGCCGTATTCGGAGGCGCGTTCACCACGCCGATGCTGGCCGCGCTGGGCACGCCCCCCGACGTGCTGGCCGACTCCACGCGCTATGCCCGCATCATGCTGATCGCGATGCCCGGCGTGTTCATCTTCCTGCTGGCCACCGCGATGCTGCGCGGCGTGGGCGACACCGTCACGCCGCTGCTCACGCTGCTGATTTCCACGCTGATCGGCCTGGTGGTCACGCCCGCGCTCATCCGCGGCTGGGGCGGCCTGCCGCAGCTCGGCGTGGCCAGCGGCGCGTGGGCGTCGGTGCTGTCGTTCGCAGTGGCGACCACCTGGCTGGGCTTTCGCCTGCGCCAGCGCAAGAGCCCGCTCGCGCCAGACGCGGAATTCATGCGCAACCTGCGCATCCAGCCGCACCTGCTGAAGGCCGTGCTGCGCATCGGGGTACCCACGGGGGTGCAGATGATCGTGGTGGCGCTGGCCGAGGTGGTGCTGCTGTCGATGGTCAACGGCTTCGGCTCGAACGCCACGGCCGCCTACGGCGCGGTGAACCAGGTGGTGGCCTACGTGCAGTTCCCGGCGATCTCGATCGCGATCACCGCGTCGATCCTCGGCGCGCAGGCCATCGGCGCGGGCCGGGCCAACCGGCTCGGCGCCATCGCGAAGACGGCGCTGCTCATGAACCTGGTGCTGACCGGCGGCTTGGTGCTGCTGGGCTACCTGTTCTCGCGGCCGCTGATGGGCTTCTTCATCACCAGCGCGCCGGTCATCGAGATCGCGCAGACGCTGCTGCACATCATGCTGTGGAGCCTGGTGGTCTTCGGCATGGCTTCGGCGCTGTCGGGGATCATGCGCGCCAGCGGCTCGGTGCTGGTGCCCACGCTGATCTCGATCTTCTGCATTCTCGGCGTGGAGGTGCCTGTGGCCTGGGTCATGAGCCACCGCATCGGGCTCGATGGGGTCTGGGTGGCCTACCCGGTGACCTTCGGGGCGATGCTGCTGCTGCAGACTGCCTACTACCAGCTGGTGTGGCGCAAGAAGTCGATCCACCGGCTGGTGTAGCCGGCGCCGGCTACTTGCCGTCGAAAGCCCGCTGCACCTGTGCGAGGTCGAGCTTGACCATCTTCATCATGGCCTGCATCGCGCGGTTGGCCTTGGCCGCGTCCTTGTCCTGGAACATGCGGATCATGGCCTTGGGCGCGACCTGCCACGAAACGCCGTAGCGGTCGGTGAGCCAGCCGCACTGCACCGGCTGGCCACCGCCTTCGAGCAGCCTGTCCCAGTAGTAGTCGACATCGGCCTGCGTCTCGCACGGCACGAACATCGAGATGGCCGGGTTGAACTTGTACTCGGGGCCACCGTTGAGAATCATGAACTCCTGCCCGTCGAGCTCGAAGGTCGCGGTGAGCAGCGAGCCCTTGCGGCTGGGGTTGGCGTCGCCCCACAGCAGTGTGTCGGTCACGCGCGAGTTCGGAAAAATGCTGCTGTAGAACTTCAGCGCCTCTTCTCCGTTGGTGTCGAACCAGAGACAGGGAACGATCTTCTGCATGGGACTCCTTCGCTTCTGACGATGAACCTGATAGTTCAGTATCCAGGCGTCGCAGGCCCCCTGTCAACCCGTGCGACGCCTGTCAGCGGGAAGTTCCCATGGGCCCGGCTTTCGAGGCGCCTGCCCCGAAGGCCTTCCGCCAGCGATAGGCCTCGGCCGCATTGACCGCGCCCTTCGGCGCCCTGCCCTGGAAGATCTCCGCGAGTTGCGACACGGTTTCCATCGCCTGGTGCTCCACCGCCGGCGGCGTGAGCCCGCCGATGTGGGGCGTGGCGATCACGCGCGGATGCGCCGCCACGTCCGGCGAAGGCATCTGGTCAGGTGCGCGGCCCACGTCGAGCGCGCATCCAGCGATCACGCCCGCGTCCAGCGCCGCGAGCAGCGCACGCTCATCCACCAGGTTTCCGCGCGAGGCATTGATGAAGAAGGCGTGGGGCTGCATCGCGGCGAACGCCCGGGCATTCATCATGTTCTCGGTCGCCTCGGTGGCGGGCGCGAGGCAGACCACGAAGTCCGATTGCGCCAGCAGCGCCTCGAAGCTCACCTGCTCGAACTCCGCCCGATCGGTCGCCGTGTACGGGTCGTGCACGACGATGCGCATGTTCAGCGCCAGCGCGACATCGCAGAGGTACCGGCTGATCTGCCCGTAGCCGATCACGCCCAGCGTGCTGCCGCGCAGTTCGCGCCCCATCGCGGGCGGCGGCAGGCGGCCCGCGTGGTAGCTCGCGGCGGAGGCACTGATGCCCCGGCCCAGATCGATCATCGCGCCTACGATCCATTCCGACACCGAGGTGATGAACCCTGCGCTCGCCTGCGTCACCAGCACGCCATGCCGGCTGGCGGAAGCCACGTCGATGTTGCGGATGTCGATGGCGCAGCGCACGAAGGCCTTGAGCTGTGGCAGTGCCGCGAACAGCGCCTCGTCGCCCACCGTCTGGCGGTAGGAAATGATCGCGTCGCAGTCCTGCGCCAGATCGGCGAGCTCGCGCGACGAAAGTTCGGCGTCGCTGGGATTGAGGCGAACCTGCGCGATGGCCCGAAGGGCGGCGGTGGCGCGGTCGCCGAAGTAGTTGGCCAGCTTGGCTGGCGGATGGCTGACGAAAACCGTGGTCATGAAAAAACTTCTGTTCGGGAAGAAAGACTGGCCGCGAGCATCATGCCGCCGCAAGCGCCAGGACCGTGCGCCGCCACGAAGGCAGAATGGAAAAATCAACAGGACGCAGCATGACCATAACCTCGCAGACACCCGACGCCGCCCGCGCTTACGCCGTCGAAATGCATGGCGACCAGAAATACGGCACCCATCCGTACGTGCACCACCTCGACGCCGTCGCCGCCCTGCTCCAGCCCTATGGCGACAAGGCGCGCGTCGTCGGCTACCTGCACGACGTGGTCGAGGACACGGCAGCGACGGTGGCGGACGTGCGCTCGCGCTTCGGCGACCTGGTCGCCTCCTGCGTCGCGCTGCTGACCGATGCGCCCGGCGCCAACCGCAAGGAGCGCAAGGCCAGGACCTATGCGGCGCTGGCCGAGGTGAAAGGCGACGAGGAACTCGCGCTGCTGGTGAAGGCCGCCGACCGGCTGGCCAACGTGCGCGCCTGCGTGGCCGACGGCCAGCGCGCGCTGTGGGACACATACCACGGCGAGCACCCGACCTTCAGGGCAGCTGCGTTCAGGGCTGGGCAATGCGATGCGCTGTGGATCGAGCTCGACACGCTGCTCTCGCCCTCTTGCGCGCCAGCAGCGACGCCCTGACAAGGGCCGCGCCCGGTTGGTTCGCCCCTGCCAGGCGAGCGATCTTTCGAGGGTAAGGCGCTCGTCGTGGTCCGGACAGACGGGCCACGCGCCCTGCGCCGGCCAGCCCGAGCCTGTAATGGTGCGAAATTGATTGGTGCCCGAATGGACGCCACAGTGCACCGACTTCAGTTCTCCGGAAAGCCAGAAAGGGGTCAGGTTGCTGGCAGCCCCCCCTACCCCGGGCACGCATCCGGAAGAAGTCGGGTACATCCATTTCAGTAACGCAATCAATCGAACTGGAGGGCTAAATGGGCATTGTGTTTGCAGAAAACTGGGACAACATCGATGGACTCAGGGCAAAACATGGCGATTGGTATGAGGACACATACAACACCCTGGGCGATGCCAGCTACCAGCAGATAACCGCCATGCTGAATACATGGGCGGACAGAGAAATTGCCAATGGGCACGCAGTCGAACTGCACGAATTGGCCGTTGCCGTATTGAGCGACAGGCTCAAGGTCACAGTGGAACTGGGCTTCCACCAACGTCAGACTTTCAGGGGGCAGGACTACTTCCACATCACCGTGATTCACCCGGATGGATGGAAAGCCCACCTGTTCAGCCGCGCGGCGATCTATATGGGCAGCGTCGCGCACATCGAGAAAACGATCGAAGGCGGAACCAAAGTCCCCACCGTCTACGAAAAAAGAATCTACGTGCAGCCTCAACAGCCCTACACGCCGTTCGTTTGAGTCTCGCAAGTTCGAGCAAGGGCAGCCCACGGCCGACGGTGTGATGTCAGCTGGCGCATGAGGCCATATGAATTCCAAGTTCGTTTTCCTCGAACTCCGGCAATAGCTAACCAGCACGCCGATTCGTGAACTCCATCACCCCGTCGTCCACCGAACCGAAGCGCAGGCTCACCAGATCGCGCGCGTAGTTCTGGTACACGCGCCACGGCGCGCGCGAGCCCTGCTTCGGAAACCTGTCCACCGCGCGCTGCACATAGCCCGAAGAGAAGTCGAGCCAGGGCTCGGGCGCCAGCGCCGGGTCCGTGTTGCGCGGCGTGCATTGCCTCCAGCCTTGCTTCTCCATGTGGTTGAGCACCCGGCAGACATACGCGCAGGTCAGGTCGCTCCTGAGCGTCCACGAGGCGTTGGTGTAGCCGAACGACGAGGCCAGGTTGGGCACGTCGCTGTACATCATTCCCTTGTAGTTGAAGGTCGCGGCCGGTTCCACGCGACGGCCGTCCACCTCGAGCTGCACGCCACCGAGCACCTGCAGCTCCAGCCCGGTGGCGGTGACCACCACGTCGGCCTCCAGCTCCCTGCCCGACTTCAGCCTGATGCCGCCCGGCGTGAAGGTGTCGACGTGGTCGGTGACCATCGAAGCGCGCCCTGCCCTGATGGCCGCGAACAGGTCGCCGTCGGGAACCAGGCAAAGGCGCTGGTCCCACGGGTTGTAGCGCGGCGTGAAATGCGTGGCGATGTCGTAGTCGGGGCCGAGCGCCTGCCGTACGCCGCCGAGGATCATCTTCTTCGCGTAGTCGGGCTTGCGCCGGGCGAGGCGGAAGAAGTACATCGACAGCAGCACGTTCTTCCAGCGCGTGAGGCCGTAGGCCAGCCCGGCCGGGAAGATGCCGCGCAGCCTTCGCGCGATCGGGTCCTGCGCCGGGCGCGCGACGACGTAGGTAGGCGAGCGCTGCAGCAGAGTCACGTGGCCGGCCGTCTTCGCCATCGCGGGCACCAGCGTCATCGCGGTCGCGCCGCTGCCGATGACGACCACGCGCTTTCCGCCGTAGTCCAGGTCCTGGGGCCAGTGCTGCGGATGGACGATGCGGCCCGTGTAGTCGCCGATGCCCGCGAAGTCGGGCGTGTAGCCCGCGTCGTACCTGTAGTAGCCGCTGCACAGGAAGAGAAAGTTGCAGCGCAGGCGCAGCGGAAGCCGCTCGGGGCCGCGCTCCACGTCCACGCTCCAGCAGGCCTCCGGCGTCGACCACGAGGCGCGCACCACGCGGTGGTTGAAGCGGATCCTGCGGTCGATGCCGTGCTGCGCCGCCGTCTCGCGCAGGTAGTTCAGGATCGACGGCCCGTCCGCGATGGACTTCGCCTGCGTCCACGGCCGGAACGAATAGCCCAGCGTGTACATGTCGGAGTCCGAACGCACGCCCGGATAACGGAACAGGTCCCAGGTACCGCCGCTGCGCTCACGCCCTTCGAGGATCGCGTAGCTGCGGCCCGGGCAGTGCTTCTGCAGGTGGTAGCCGGCACCGATGCCCGAGAGGCCGGCGCCGACGATCAGCACGTCGAAGTGCTGCTGTTGCTCGCTCTCTTCCCGCATCGGTCGTGCCCCTTTCACTTCTTACCGTCCGTGCCTCCTGCCGCCGGTGGAGTGCTCCGGATCATCAGCCACGCGCTCAATGCGCTGAGCACGGCCAGCGCCGCGCTCGACAGCATCACCCAGCGAAAGCCCGCGACGAAGGATTCGGCCACCGCGCGTTTCACGGCTGCCGCAGTGGCCGCGTCCGCGCCCGGAGGGATCGCCGCGCCCGCCAGCTTGCTGCGCTCGCCTTCGAGAAATGCCGTCAGTTGCGCCGTCGCGTCCATCTCGCGCAGATGCCCGGCCAACGCGGTGTCGAAGGCCCAGGCCATGAGCGCGCCGAACACCGCGATCGCCAGCACCGCAGCCGCGCGCGACACCGCGTTGTTCACGCCAGAGGCCACGCCCGCTAGGTCTGCGCCGACCGCGTTCATCACCGTGGTCGTCAGCGGCGCCACCGTCACCGTCATGCCGAAGCCCAGCACCACCACGGCCGGCAGGAAGCCGCTCCAGTAGCTCGCGCCCACGCCCGGCAGCGCGAACAGCGCGAAACCCACGGCGGCAATCGCCGGCCCGATCACCAGCGGCATGCGCGGCCCGAAGCGGTCGACCAGCTGCCCGGCCCAGCCCGAGAGCGCGAACATGATGAAGATGAACGGCAGCAGCGCCGCCCCCGCCACCGTGGCCGAGTAGCCCTGCACCTGGATCAGGTTGAGCGGAAAGAAATACAGCCCGCCGCCCAGCGCCGCGTAGAGCAGCAGCGTCAGCAGGTTGGCGCCGCTGAAGTTGCCGATGCGCAGCAGCTCCAGCGGCAGCATCGGCGTGCGCGCCTTGCGCTCGGCGACGAAGAACGCAACGCTGCCCAGCACGCCGATGGCCAGCGCCGCAAGCACCGCCGCCGAACCCCAGCCCTGCGTCGGCGCCTCGATGAAGGCGTAGACGATGCCGCCGAGCCCGGCCGTCGCCAGCAGCGCGCCCCACAGGTCGAGCCCGCCGCTGGCGGAAGCGCCGCGGCTCTCGGGCACGTGGCGCCACACGATCCACAGCACCAGCAGCGCCATCGGCACATTGATGAGGAAAGCCCAGGTCCACGAGAAATGATCGACCAGGAAGCCGCCCAGCACCGGCCCCACCGCCGCCGTGATGCCGCTGAAGCCCGACCATGTGCCGATGGCCTTGCCGCGCTCCTTCTCCGGATAGGCCGCGCTGATGAGCGCCAGGCTGCCCGGCACCAGCAGCGCGCCGCCCACGCCCTGCACCGCCCGCGCCGCGATGAGCTGCTGCACATTGCCCGCGAGCGCGCACGCCACCGACGACAGCGCGAAGATGCCGACGCCTATCGCGAAGATGCGCCGCCGGCCGTAGTGATCGCCCAGCGCCCCGCCCACCAGCAGCAGCGCCGCCAGCAGCAAGGCATACGACTCGACCACCCATTGCGCCTGGAAGGCTGTTGCGCGCAGGTCGGACTGGATGGCCGGCAGCGCCACGTTGACCACCGTGCCGTCGATGAAGGCCATGCTCGAGCCCACGATGGCCGCGGCCAGCACCCATGGCCTGGCGGCTTCAGGACAGTCGCTCCCTTCGCCCTCTCCCGCGCGGGAGCCATGAAGGCCATGAAGAATCAGCGTCTCGTCGCAGGGCGCCTTGCCGATCTGTGCCATGGGGTCTCCTTTTCATGGGATTCCGGTCTCGCACTGCCCCTTCAAGGGGAGAGAAGAAAACTCAGGTCGCGCAGGCGGTCGCCGACGGATTCGCCCGCGCCGCGCTCACGCTGCGCGCCATCGCGGCGGCCGCCGCCGAGGTCACGCGCTGTGCCCCCTGCGCCACCGCGTCCATTCCGCTGCCCACCGCCTCGCCGAGGCTCAACTGGCAGACCACGGTGCGCGCCTCGTCCGAGCGCCGCAGCGTCCAGCTGAAATTCGCGTCCACGCGGCCGCCCTCGACCGCGTCGAACTGCCGCAGCTGCACCGCGATGCGCCACACCGGCTGCGAACTCTGACGGCCGCCCTTGGTCACGTCGAGCGCGCCGAGCCGGCCGGCGATGCCGCTGGCCAGCGCGTCGCGAAGCTCGTTCTCGAAGGACGAGGCCCAGCGGTGCTGCTCCAGCACCTCGACCTGCACGCTGCCGTTGGGCTGGCGCACGACCATCTGCGGCCGTGCGAAGCGCTCGGGAACGGCCACGGGCGCGAGCTCGATGTAGAGCGGCGCGGCGCTGCCGAGCGTCGAAGGCGCGGCATCGGCCGCGGCCACCGGGCTTGCCAGCGTGTAGTAGTTGTCGGGCTTGCTCGCGCAGCCCGCGAGCGCCGCCAGCGCTGAAACCGCCGCAGCCACCGCCACGGATGAAAGGTGGTTCTTCTTCATTTCTTGTTGTCGTCCGGTTTGCCGCGCAGCAGCGATTCGGGATGGCGCTCGAGGTAGTCGGTCAGCACGCGCACCGAGCCGGCGGCGCGCGTGAGTTCCTGCAGCGTCTGGCGCATGTCCTGCTGCAGCGGCGAGTCGTCGGCCAGCGTGCGTTCGGCCGTGTTCACGGTCTTGCGCACGTCCTTCATGGCCGCGGCCAGCTCGGGCGTGACGTCGTTGTTGATGCGCTTCACCGTCTGCTCGGCGGCCGTGAGCGTCTTGTTGAGCGAAGCGAGCGTGGTGCGCAGGTCGCCCGCGATCTGCTCGTAGGGCACCTTGTTGAGCTTGGTCGCGATCTCCTGTACCTGCGACTGGATCTCGTCGAGGCTGTTGGGCACGGTAGGCAGTTCGATCGGGTTCTTCGCCAGGTCGATCTTCGCCGGCGGCGCCTTCGGGAAGAAATCGAGCGCCACGTAGACCTGCCCGGTCAGCAGGTTGCCGTTGCGCAGCTGGGCGCGCAGGCCCTTCTCCGCCAGGAAGCGCAGCCGCTCCTGCTGGGTGGAGCGCGACTCGGTGCCGCTCTCGCCCGCGCGGCGGCGCAGGCGGTCGGGGTAGACCTGCACCAGCACCGGCATGCGGAACTCGCGCTCGGCGCGGTCGAACTCCACGCCGATCGACTTCACCTCGCCGATCACCACGCCGCGGAAGTCCACCGGCGCACCCGGCGTCAGGCCGCGCAGCGACTGGTTGAAGTACATCAGCAGGGTCTGCGAAGGCCCGTCGGGCTCCTTCATGGCCGTGGTCTCGTCCTGCGCCAGCGTGAAGGAGGCGTTCTCCTTGGCCACCGGTCCCATCGCGTCGTCGGGCGCCTGGAAGGCGATGCCTCCGAGCAGGATGGTCGCCAGCGACTGCGTGCGCAGCGTGAAGCCGCTGGCGCTGAGCTGCGCGTCGATGCCGCTGGCCTGCCAGAAGCGCGTGTTCATGCCCACGAACTTGTCGTACGGCGCATTGATGAAGACGCGCAGCGTCACGCCGCGCCCGTCGCCGTCGAGCTCGTAGGCCGCCACCTGCCCGACCTTGATGCGGCGGAAGTACACGGGCGAGCCCACGTCGAGCGAACCCACGTCGTTGGCGCGCAGCAGGAACTGCTTGCCCGAGTCGTCGCGCGTGACGGTGGGCGGCGTCTCCAGCCCGGTGAACTCGCCCGCCGTTTCCTGCGACACGCCCGCGTCGGCGCCGATGTAGGCGCCCGACAGCAGCGTGTTGAGCCCCGAGATGCCCGAGGTGTCCAGCCGCGGGCGCACCACCCAGAAACGCGAGTCGGAGGCGGTGAAGCTCTGCGCGTCCTTGTTGAACTGCACCAGCACGCGCACATGAGAGCGGTCGCGCGCCAGGCGCAGGCTGGTGACCAGGCCGATCTGCACGTCCTTGTACTTCACGGCGGTCTTGCCGGCCTCCAGGCCCTCGGCGGTCTTGAAGGTCAGCACCACCTCCGGACCGCGCTCCATGATGATGCGCGCCACCAGCGTGATGCCCACCAGCGCGGCCACGATGGGAATCAGCCAGATCAGCGACGGCAGCCATTCGCGGCGGCGCACCACGCGTGGCTTCGGCAGCGGGGGCTGGCCGGATGGCTCCGGTTTGTCCTGGGGTCGGTCTTCTTCACTCATGCTGGTTTCTCGTCCCTGTTTTCATGTCCCTGTACACGTTGCTCAGGTTGTGCGCCTTCTTCGTTGTCCCGCAGGATGGCCTGGTCTTCCCTGCTGTCCCAGGTGAGCTTCGGGTCGAAGCTCAGCGAGGCCAGCATGGTCAGCACCACCACCGAGCCGAAGGCCGCGATGCCCACGCCCGCGGTGATCACCGCGAAGCCCTGGATCTGCACCAGCCCCGTCAGCAGCGATACCACGAACACGTCGAGCATCGACCACCGGCCGATGATCTCGATGATGTGATAGAGCTTCGCCCGCTCGCGCCGGCGCCAGGTGCTGCCGCGCTGAGCCAGCACCACGAGCAGCAGCAGCACCGCGAGCTTGAACAGCGGCACCAGGAAGCTCGCGATGAAGACGATGGCGGCCAGCCCGTAGGCGCCGGACACCCAGAAATAGATCACCCCGCTCAGGATGGTGTCGTTCTGCGTGCCGAACAGCGTGCGCGTGATCATCACCGGCAGCAGGTTGGCCGGGATGTACATCATGCAGGCCGCGATCAGGAAGGCCCAGGTGAGCTTTAGGCTCTGCGGCTTGCGCGTATGCAGGTGCGTGCCGCAGCGGCCGCAGGCGTCGCCCTCCTCGGCGTCTTTCCAGACGGCGCCGCAATGGCGGCAGGCCATGTAGCCCATCGAGGCGGCGGTGGGAACCTTCGCATCCGCCTCGTGTTCGTGGTGGTAATGCTCGCCGTAAGCCGCAAGGCTGCCGAGGCGCTGCCGGAGGTGGCCCTGCAGCTTCTTCATGCCGATGCTCCACCCTTCTCTTCTTCACCAGGTTCCTCGCCCTTCGGCCTGAACGCCATTCCCCAGAACGCACCCGGGTCGAAGGACAGCACCGCCGTCAGCATCACCGTGAGCGCCATGAAGGCCCACAGCGCCGGCCCCGGCACCACGGTCGCCATGCTCGAAAGCTTGACGATGGCCACGAGAACGCCGAGCAGGAACACTTCGATCATTCCCCAGGGCCGCAGCGACTGCATCGCCCGCACCAGCAGTGCGAAGCCCACGGGCCGGTGCTCGCGGCTCAGCGGAACCAGCAGGTACGCCAGGATGCAAAGCTGCAGGAAGGGAAAGAGGATGGTCGTGGCCAGCACCAGCAGCGCCACCACCGACATGCCTTCGGCGCTCAGTGCCACCACCGCGCCGGCCAGCGTGGTCTGGCTGCGCAAGCCCTGCAGCTCGATCTCGACGATGGGAAACAGGTTCGCGATGGCGAACATGATGAGGCAGGCCACCGTCAGAGGAAGGATCCGGCGCTCCTGCTCGCCCGGATGCCGGTCGAGCTCGGTGCCGCAGCGCGGGCAGCGCGCCACGTCGCGCGGGCGCAGGGGCGTGCGGCCGTAGACCGCATCGCAACCCGGGCAAACCACGGTTTCAGGTACTTCCGTCATGGGTGAGTACCCTAACTCATTCAGCCGCCGTGGCTTGTCGTCTTGAGCCGCAGGCTGCTGAAAACCGCCGCCACCGCGGCAAAACTGGCGGCCAGCACCAGCGCGACCACCGGCCCGTGGCCCCCGTGCGGGCTCCAGATGCTGAAGACGCCCGCCAGCACCACGGCACCCAGCGTCTGCCCGGTGAGCCGTGCCGTGCCCAGCATGCCGCTGGCCGCACCACTGCGGTGCGCCGGCGGCGAGGTCACGATGGTGTGGTTGTTCGGCGACTGGAACAGCCCGAAGCCAAGCCCGCACAGCGCCATGCGCCAGGCGATGTCGGCATTGCCCGGATGCGCCGGCAGCGCCGCCAACAGGGCCAGGCCCGTGGCCAGCAGGCCCAGTCCGATGCCGCCCAGCAGCCCGTCGGGGTACCGGCCGATCAGCCGCCCTGCGATGGGCGCCATCACCACGATGGCCAGCGGCCACGCCGTGATGAGCAAGCCCGCCTCGATGTGGCTGCGCCCGTACACCTCCAGCAGCAGGAAAGGCAGCGCGATGTAGGCCAGCATCTGCGCGCAGAAGGCGGCCACCGAGGTGCTCATCGACAGCGCGAACACCGGAATGCGCAGCAGGTCGATCGGGAAAAGCGGCACCGCTTCCCTGCGCTGGCGGCGCAGGTAGATGAAGCCCACCACAAGGCCCGCCAGCAGGATGCCCCAGGCCGAGGCCTGCGAGCCGCCGCCCTGAACCGCGCCTTCGCGCACGCCGAGCCGGTCGACGCCCAGGAACACCAGCGAGAACATCAGCACGTTCAACGCCACGTCGACTGGCGAGAAGCGCAGCCCCGCGGCGGGCGGCACGCGGTTGAAAGGCAGCGCCTTCATGCCCAGCGCGAAGGTGACGAGGCCCAGCGGCACGTTGATGGCGAAGAGCCAGGGCCAGGAAGCCACCGACAGGATGGCCGCCGCCACCGAAGGCCCCGCCACAGAAGAAGTAGCCACCACCAGCGAATTGATCGCCATGCCCTTGCCCAGCTGCGACGAAGGGTACGTGAGCCGTACCAGCGCCGCGTTCACGCTCATGATGCCGGCCGCGCCCAGGCCCTGGAACGCGCGCGCCGCGATCAGCGTGCCCAGCGAGTTGGCAAAAGTGGCAGCCAGCGAAGACAGCGTGAACACCGCCATGCCGACCAGGTACACGCGCCGGTAGCCCACGAGATCGCCCAGCGAGGCCAGCGGCAGCAGCATCACCAGCGTGGCGATCTGGTAGGCGTTGACCACCCAGATCGATTGCGAAGGGCTGGCGTTGAGCTCGCGCGCGATGCCCGGCAGCGCCAGGTTGACGATGGTGCCGTCGAGCACCGCCACGATCAGCCCGAGGATGATGACCAGCATCGCCCAGCCGCGCTCCGGCTGGGACAGCCCGTCGACGGGCCTTGGCGCCATGTTGCCGCCGTTGTTGTTGTCTTCGGCGGCCGGGAGCGCGGCGCCTGCGCGTACCGTGTTCATCAGGCTCGCTGCGCCCTTCCTGTCTTTGCTGCCTTGCCCGTGGGCTCCGAGCGCACGCCGCCCAGCGTGAGCCAGGTCAGTATCAGCGCGATGAGCGCGCCGCCGGCCATGCCGGCCACCATCGGCAGCGGCCGGCCGTCGGTGAAGAGGCCCACCACCGCCATCGCCAGCGCGCCCGTGAGCATCTGCAGCGTGCCCAGCAGCGCCGAGGCCGTGCCCGCGATGGCGCCGTGCATCTCCAGCGCGAGAACGCCGGTGGTCGGGATCACCAGGCCCATGAAGCCCGAGGCGATGAAGTACAGGACGATGAGCACCCAGATGCTGTCGCCGCCCATCGCGAAGTAGGCGAACATCGCGATCATCGCGGCGCCGCAGCACATCACGCCGAACTTGACGAGATTGACCAGCCCGTAGCGCTCGCCCAGCGTGCCGGTGAACTGCGAGGCGCCGATGAAGGCGGCAGCGTTCACGCCGAAGGCCACGCTGTAGAGCGCGGGCGAGAGGCCGTAGTGGTCGATCATCACGAACGAGGAGTTCGCGAGGTAGGTGAAGAAGCCCGCCATCGCGAAGCTGCCGATGAACACCAGCCCGAGGTAGTGCGTGTCGCGCAACAGCAGCCAGTAGGCCGAGAGCGCGCTGCCGAGGCTGCTTTCGACGCGCTCCGATGGCGGACGGGTCTCGTCGAGCAGCTTCACCATCATGGCCAGGCCCGCCACGGCCGCGACAGTCACGGCCCAGAACACGCCGCGCCAGCCGGAAAAAGCGATGACCGCGCTGCCTGCCAGCGGCGCGAGGATCGGCGACACGCTGAACACCAGCATCAGCAGCGACATCAGCCGGGCCGCGTCGGTGCCCGTGTGCAGGTCGCGCACCACCGCGCGCGGAATCGCCATGCCGGCGGCGGCGCCCAGGCCCTGGATGAAGCGCAGCACGATCAGCGTCTGGATGTCGGTCGCCAGCGCGCAGCCGATGCTGGCGAGTGCGAACAGCAACAGCCCTGCGTACAGCGGCGGCTTGCGGCCCACCATGTCGGAGATCGGCCCGTAGAGCAGTTGCCCCGCGCCGAGCGAGAGGAAGAAGGCCGTGAGGCTCATCTGCACCGCGCCGATGTCGGCGTGCAGGCTCTGTCCGATGGCGGGCAGCGCCGGCAGGTACATGTCGATGGCGAATGGCCCGATGGCCGAGAGCAGGCCCAGCAGCAGGGCCATCTTGAAGAAGGGGGAAGAACGCATTGCAGCGATTGTCGCGAAGCACGGCAATCGCTGCAGGCGTGGGGTCTGTGCCGGCGTGCGCCCTGCCCTTGCTAATTCCTGGCAAAGAATCGCGCGGGCACAGCGCTGTAGAACACAGCGCGCATGAGCCGTTTCGTCTTACTGCTACTTGCCTTGCGGCGGCTTGCCGGCGGGCCAGAACACCAGCGCGCGCAGTTCGATGCTGCGCCGCGGCGGCGCCTCCTGCGAACCCGTCGGGTCCTCGAAGGCGGTGTGCGCGGTGTAGCGCGCCACGCCCTGTTCGAGCGAGTCGTAGATCTTCAGCAGCAGCGCCTCGTCGGGCCGAAGCCTCGGGAACCAGTACCAGCGGTGCTCCGGATTCCAGGTAAAGGACCAGGTCTCGCCCACCTTGTCGGGATAGACGAGGTCGCTGGGCACGAGGTCGTTCGGCGAGATGGAACGGGCGTCGCACAGTGCCAGCGGCAGGCGCTCCACCGTGGCCAGCGGGCGCCACAGGTTGACGATCGCGAAGCGGTTCTTCAGCCGCTCCTCGGCCTCTTCCGGCGGCAGGTGGTCGCGCACGCGGCGCGGCGCGGAGACGAAGGTCTGGTCGTTGTGCACGCGGCGCACCGGCTCGCGCAACTCGGCCGTGCGGCGCGAGCCCTGCGCGCTGTCGCGCAGCGTGTGGTCGAACACGACGATCTTCTCGGCGCCGGTCACGTCGCGCAGCAGCGCCTCGGCCTCGCGGTAGTAGATGTCGCGGATCGCGGCATCCTGCGAGAAATCGGCGAGCACGCTGCGGTGCGAGATCTGCGTGAAGCCGCTGCGGTCGAGCGTCAGCTCGTTCAGCGCCACCAGCGGGCGGCCGTCGCGGATGGTCACGCGGCGCGCTTCCAGTTCGCCGGTCACCCAGGGCGTGCCGGACGGAGGCTCGAATGTGTAGCTCACGGGCCGGCCCTGGCCCGCCTTCAGGTAGTTGAGCTCGGCCTCCACCGAAGGCAGGTTGGCGGCCAGCATCTGTCCATTGGACCCAACGCTCATGCGACGTGACTCCTCGAAACGGTTCCTCTGCAAGCGAATGCAGAGGCTATACCCGCGCCATCGCGCGCGGAACGAAACAAAGGAGATAACCATATTCGGCGGCAGGTGGTGCCCTGTCGCGCTTGACGCAGCATCCGGCTTCACTGCATGCGCCGTGCCCGCTACGCTATCGGCTTCCCGGACAGTCCATAACAACTCGCAGCATTCGTCATCCAGGAGAAGATCGCCCATGGCCCTCGCCCGCACGGTTCACGCCGACCTCTTGCGCGTGTTCGTCCTCACGCTCGTGTCGCTTTTCGCCATTCCGGCGGCGACGCTCGCTTTCACCGAATACGCGCTGCGCTCGCAGGACGCGGAGTTCCTGCAGGCGATGGAAAACCGCATCGCCAAGGATGCAAGGCTGTCCGCCGCCGACAAGGCCGAAGCCACCGCGTTCTACCGCACCCACCAGCTCTCCAGGGCCTGCGACGCCACCGCCCCCGAAGACAGGAACTTCCACGACAAGGTGTGCAGCCCCTATTCGATGCAGTGGCAGTTCCACTGGGCCGACCGCGCCGCCATCTGGACCATCGTGCTCGGCGCCGCGCTGCTCGCCGCGGCGCTGGTGCTGGGCGCACTGGCCTTCGCCAACCGGGGCCTGCGCTACGCCAGTTTCGTCGCGGGCTGGCGGCTCATGACGGTCTCGTGCGCGGTCGAGGTGGTGCTGCAGAGCGCGATGCTGGTATGGCTGTCGTTCTGGCTCACCGCGTACTTCTGGCACAGCTACTACGTCAAGCTCATCGCGCTGGCGGGCATCGCGGCGGGCGCGGCGGTGTTCTATGCGATCTACACGCTGTTCAAGAAGCTGCCTTCGGGCAACGAGATCGAGGGCGAGCTGGTCTCGCAGGCCGACGCGCCGCGCCTGTGGGAGCGCATCCGCCAGCTCGCCGGCCGCGTCAAGACGGCGCCGCCCGACCAGATCGTGGCCGGCATCGACACCAACTTCTTCGTGACCGAGGCTCCCTGCGAAGTCAAGGGCCGCACGCTGCATGGGCGCACGCTCTTCGTCAGCCTGCCTCTCTTGCGCGTGCTCGACCAGACCGAGGCCGACGCGGTGCTCGCGCACGAGCTCGCCCACCTGGGCGGCGGAGACACCCGCAGCAGCGCGGCGCTGGGCCCCAAGCTGCTGCAGTTCGACCAGTACACCTGGAAGATGCGAAGCGGCGGCCTCACCATCGTGGCGCACTACCTGCTGCGGCTGTACCGAATGATCTTCGCCTTCGCGCTGGCCCGCGACAGCCGCGAGCGCGAGTACAGGGCCGACCGCGTGGCCGCCGGCCTCACGGCGCCGCACGCGATCGTGCAGT
Source organism: Variovorax sp. 350MFTsu5.1 (assembly GCF_048302515.1). Classification (NCBI taxonomy): domain Bacteria; kingdom Pseudomonadati; phylum Pseudomonadota; class Betaproteobacteria; order Burkholderiales; family Comamonadaceae; genus Variovorax; species Variovorax sp. 350MFTsu5.1. Next base: position 3,540,487 of record NZ_CP157620.1, read on the forward strand.
CGCTCATCAAGATCTCGGCCTATGCGAGCTACCGCAACGACGTGGAGCAGAAGCTCTTCGAGCAGGACCGCGAGCACGACGGCGCGCTCGGCATCGCCCGCTTCGTCGCCGACGGCCTGCCGCCCTACGCCAACTCCGAAGCATTCATCGAGGCGATGAAGACGGCCGGCGTGCCGCACCCCTACGACAGCCACCCGCCGCTGCTGGAGCGCATGCGCAACGTCGGCCACCACGTGCCCGAGAGCGCCTACGGCGGCATCGTCGCGACCGCGCCGCAGACCTCGTGGGCCGACGAGATCGAGACCGCCCACGCCATCGAGCAGCGCCTGTGGAGCGAGTACGAGCAGCGCTTCGTGCAGAACCACGAGCTGAGCCTGGCCTACCGCTACGAACCCGCGACCGAGGAAGAGCGCGCAGTGGTGCTGCGCCACTTCCCGCCGGTGGGCTTCGCGCTGAAGAACGGCGAGCGCGTCGACATCAGCTACGAGGGCATGCACCCCAGCGCGGACGGCGGTTCCACCATTTCGTGGGACGAGGTCAAGAGCCTGACCTACAAGGACGGCAGCTTCGGCGACACCCTCATCGTCACCCACCACGACAAGGGCATGCTGGGCGCGCGCACCACCAAGGTGAAGCTATCGGGCCTCGGCAAGCAGAAAGAGAACTTCAAGGGCGTCGTCGGCCACTACTGGCGGCGCCACCAGATCATGAGGGCCCAGCAGCAACAGTCTTGAAGCCGGCGGGCCCGATCAGGGGCATCCAGGCCCATTCCATGTGCCGCGATTGGCGAGGTTTTTCACGCGCCGCGCAGCACAAACGTCATCTGAATGTTGCCCACAGCCGTTTTGCAAGGGCGCCCATTCAGCGACGCATTTCCCGTCCATCGATGTCATTGCCTAGAAAGAACGCCATGAAGACCAAGCATTTCATCCTCTCCAGCATCCTCGCTTTCGCAGGCCTCGCCCTGCTGGCACCGGCCGCCTCCGCCGCGCCGTACCACCATCCCAAGAAGCACAAGGTGTGCAAGTGGGACGCGCGCCATCACCACCGCGTCTGCCACTGGGTGCGCTGATCCGCCCCATCGGTCCACGGACCGCAGGAAAGAGCCCGCTTCCGCGGGCTTTTCTCGTCATGGCGCCGGCTCAGTAGAGCGTCGCCCGCTGCCGCGCCGGCAGTTCCCGGTCGTAGGCTTCCCCGTCGAAGGCGGATTCGGTCAGCGCCGACAGGATCGCGCCCGGCGTCGGCACCTCGCGCTTCGCATCCGCCTGCAGCGGCGCCCACAGCTTCGAACGCTGGATCGCCCGCGCGCACTGGAAGAACACCGTCTCCACCGTCACGCGGATCACGCATTGCGGCAGCTTGCCTTCCATGGCGAAGCGCTCCAGCAGCGCCGGCTCGACCGAGATCTGCGCCCTGCCGTTCACCCGCAGCGTCTCGCCCACGCCCGGGATCAGGAAAAGCAGCGCCACGCGCGGGTCGGCCACGATGTTGCGCAGGCTGTCGATGCGGTTGTTGCCGCGCCGCTCGGGCATCAGCAGCGTCTTCTCGTCCTGTACCACGACGAACCCCGGCGGGTCGCCGCGCGGAGAGGCATCGAGCCCGCCCGGGCCGATGGTGGCGAGCACCGCGAAGGGCGACGCGGCGATCAGCGTCTGGTAGCTCGGGTGCAGGTACGGCACCTCCTTCTTGAGTGAGGCGTCGCCGGGCACCCCGAAAAGTGCTTCGAGCTGGGAGACGGTTCCGATGGTGTGAGAGGTCGTCATGCACTTCCTTGCTGGATGTTGGTCGATTGTGTCGACGCGCCCCAGCCGCAGGCCAGCGCCGCGAGCGCAAGCAGCAAGGCGGCCACGCCGTAGATCCAGGGCGGCGAGGCGACCGGCAGCAGCAGCCCCGCGATCAGCGGCCCGGCACCGGCGCCGATGTCGCGCCAAACCGAGCGCGCCGCCAGCGCCTGCACGCGCTCCGGCCCCGGCGTGCGTCGCGCCACGATGGGCGGCAGCAGCGGCAGTTGCAAGGCGCGCAGCACCACGATCAGCGCCGCGCAGCTCCACAGCCAGCCGAGGCCGAAGCCCACGAGCGCGATGGCGGTGACCAGCGACAGGCTCACCAGCAGGCGCTCGGCGCCGAAATGCTCGGCCATGCGCCCGCCGACCGGGCTCAGCAGGATCTCCGCGAGATAGCGCAGCGCCATCAGCACGCCGGCCACGATCACGGCGCCGCCCGGCAGCAGGTCCTTGCCCAGGTAGGAGAGACCGACGATGAAGAGCCCGTCGAGCGCCAGCCCTTCCATGAACGACCAGCCGTCGAGGCTGTTGGGCAGCTTGAAGCGCTTCACCGGCCTGGCCACTGGATGCGGCGCCGACGGCAGCCGCCGCGTGACGAAGCACGCCAGCAGCGAGAACACCGCGAGGACGCCGAAGATCGCGCGCGGCCCTGTCCACTGCGCCAGCAGCGCCCCCAGAGGCAGCGCGAGCACCGGCCCCATCGCGATGAAGGCGCGCGAACGCCCGTTGCGCCGCGCGGCGCCCACCGGATCGGCCGTGGCCAGCGCCTGCGTCGACAGGTTCAGCGCCGCGAAACACAGGCCCCACATCAGCCGCAGCGGCAGCAGCGCCCAGAAGCCCGAGAGCGTGGCGTAGCCCAGGCCGCACGCAGCAGCAGCCACCACCGCGATGGTGCAGGTCAGCCGGTCGCCGTTGCGGGCATAGAAGCGGGCGACGAAGCCGTAACCGGCGATGCGCACCAGCCGGTTGGCCGCGAGCAGCATGCCGGCCTCGGCCAGCGTCACGCCGAACTCTCTGGCGTACATCGGCAGCAGCAGGTAGAGCACCACGTCGGCCGGCAGCGAGAGGCCGAGGGCCATCGCCGCATGGCGGGAATTCAGGTCGGTGGGGGAAGTCTGGGGAGCGGGTGCGGAGCGTGACATCGAGCCTCGATGGTGCGACGGCAACCGCCTTGCCGACAAACGACATTAACGACCGTCATGCGTGAGAAAATCGCACGCATGCCGCTTCGAGAGCCTCCCCTGAACGCCGTGCGCGCCTTCGCCGCCGCGGCACGCCACCTCAGCTTCACGCGCGCGGCGCTCGAACTGCACGTCACGCACAGCGCCGTGAGCCGGCAGATCAAGAGCCTCGAGGAGTTCCTGGGCATCGCGCTCTTCGAGCGGCGCATCCGGCAGGTGGCTCTCACGGCCGAGGGCCAGCAGTTCTTCGCCGAGGTGCAGCCGGCGCTCGCGCAGATCAACGCCGCCGCGCGGGCGCTGCAGTCGCAGGGACCGGCGCGCGCCGTGCGCATCAACGTGCGGCCCTCCTTCGCGGTGCGCTGGCTCATTCCGCGCCTGCCCTCCTTCGTCGAGCGCTTTCCGGAGATCGAGCCGCAGGTCGTCACCAGCACCGTCATGCCCGAGGAGGCCATCGGCAGCTTCGACATCGCGGTGCGCCGGGGCCTGGAAGGCTGGCCCTCGTCGATGGAGGTGCGGCCCTTTCTCGAAGATGAAGTGCTGGTGGTCGGGGCCCCTGCGCTCTTCAAGACCCACCCGCTGCCGGATCTGCGCGCCCTCGCCTCGCACGTGCTGCTTTCGGCCCGCACGCGCAAGGACGACTGGGACGCCTGGAAGAAGCAGGTCGGTGCCCCCCGCGCCCGCCCGGCGGGCCGGCTGCAGTTCGACCACCTGCACTTCGTGCTGCAGGCGGCGGTCGACGGACTGGGCATCGCGCTGGCGCCGACATCGCTGGTGTCGCACGACCTCGCCTCGGGCCGCCTGGAGTCGCCGCTGCCCACGCTGCGCATGACGCTGGAGCGCTATTACTACGGCCTCGCGCCCGATGCTGCGCCGGAAGCGGGCTATGTGGCCGAGTGGTTCGAAGAGATGCAGGCGCGGCAGGCTGCCTAGCCGGCAAGGGAGCGGATCACCTCCGCCACGCCCACCCTGCCCTTGCGCACGCTCGCATCGTTGCTCTCGAAGCGGATCCATCCCTCATTGAAGCCATCGAGCATCTGGATGCGCGGCACCGGGTCGCGCATGCCCTGCGCGCGGAAGATCGCGCCCCAGTTCTCGCGCGGCACCGCTTCGGCGTGCACCGGACGGCCCAGCACCTGCGTGAGCGCGGCGGCAATGTCGTGCTGAGTCAGCCGCTGGGGCCCTTCGAGCTCGACCACACGCGGCAGTTCGCCCTCGTGCAGCAGCAGTTCGGCGGCGACGCGGCCCACGTCGGCCGTCGCCACCATCGGCACAGCACGGTCGAGCGGCTGCAGGTAGCTGGAAAGCAGGCCCTGCTCGCGGGCCTGCGCGATGTCCCAGCGCAGGTTCTCCAGGAACCACGCGGGCCGCAGAAAGGTGACGGCGAAGGGCAGCGTGCGCAGCGCCTCTTCCAGCAATGTGCGCTGGCTCAGCAGATTGGGCTGCGCGGCCTGCGCACCGACGGTCGACAGGCACACCACGCGCGGCGGCCGCGCGGTTTCCAGCGCCTCGCGTATCGCCGCGTTCTCGGCCCTGACCTCGGGAAAGCCCGGCTCGGGGTCGAAGTTCGGCGGCGGCAGCACGAAGACGCCGGCCGTGCCGGCGAAGGCGCGCGCCAGTGCGGCGGCATCGTTCATCTCGGCGACGGCCACTTCGCAGCCGAGCCCGGTCCAGACAAGGCCCTTGCCTTCGTCGCGCACGACCGCGCGAACGCGCTGGCCCTCTGCCAGCAAGGCACGCGCGACGGCGCCGCCGACCTGGCCGGTGATTCCGGTGATTGCGTACATGGGATTTCCTTTTCTTCACTTGATCGATTGATTGATTGATTGATTGATTGGCTGACGCATGCGACGGGACGATCGTAGGAAGAACCGATCTTTGAGTGAAGCGACCCCAGTGCATATCATTCATGACACCTGATCACGAATAAGAAGATGACTCTCGACGGACGCCTCCTCTCCAACGTCAGCGTGCTGGCCGCCGTGGTCGAAGGCGGCAGCTTCGCCAGCGCCGCCAACGCGCTCGGCCTGACTCCTTCGGGCGTGAGCCGCGCCATCGCCCGGCTCGAAGGCCGCATCGGCATACGGCTGTTCGACCGCACCACCCGCTCACTGAGCCTCACGGACGAAGGCCGGCAGCTCTACGCCAACATCAATCCGCTGGTGCTCGGCATCGAGGACGCGGTGACGATCGCCTCGGGTGCGTCCGGCGCGGTGCGCGGGCGCCTTCGCGTGAACACCGATGCATTCACGTCCCGCCTGCTGCTGGCGCGGCACCTGCCGCGCTTTCTCGCGCGCCATCCCGACCTCACGCTGGAGCTGATCGCACGCGACCAGCTCGGCGATCTCGTCGCCGAAGGCTTCGACATCGCGGTGCGCTTCGGCGAGCCGCCGTCGTCGTCGCTGGTGGCCCGCAAGCTGATGGATTCGCGCGTGGTCACCGCCGCAACGCCGGCCTACCTCGCGCAACACGGGCGCCCCGCGAAGCCGGCGGACCTTGCCGGCCATGCCTGCCTGCAGGTGCGCAACCCGGTCACCGGTCAACCCTACGCCTGGGAGTTCCAGCGCGGGCGCAAGCTCCTGAAGGTGCCGACCACCGGAAGGCTGCTGCTCACCGATCCAGGCACGGTGCTCGAAACCGTTCTCGCCGGCATCTGCGTCGCGCAGATCAAGGCGGTGGGCATCCAGCCGCAGCTCGACCGGGGCGAGCTGGTCGATCTGTTTCCAGACTGGCCCGACGAGCGGCTCCCGCTATACGCGCTCTATCCGTCGCGCCACTTGCCAGCCGCGAAGGTCCGGGCCTTCATCGATTTCGTGATGGAGGTTGTCTCGCCAGCTTCCGAGCCAGCTGCGAAGAAGCCGCGGCGTTGACACTCGCGCGTCCGGAAACGGCCAGCCGCGAAGGCCCGCCGCCAGCACGATGAGGGCATGACTCGAACAACGCCCCTCCCCCACGCATTTCAAAACCTCGCCTGGTCCAACCTCGCCGCGCAGTCCGCCGAACAGCTGAGCCTCGCGGCGGTGCCGCTGGTGGCGGTGCTCGCGCTAGGCGCGGGGCCTGGCGAGATCGGCTTCCTCGCGGCCGTGCAGACTCTGCCCTTCCTGCTGGTCTCGATGCCCATGGGCCTGCTCGCGGACCGCATGTCGCGGCGGCGGCTGATGGTCTGGGCCGAGGGGCTGCGGGCGGTGTCGCTTCTCGTGCTGCTGGCGATGGTGTTCGCATCGAAGCTGAGCATCGGATGGCTGGCGGTGCTGGGATTTCTGGGCGCTGTCGGCACCGTGGGTTTCAGCGTCGCGGCACCCGCGCTGGTGCCGGCGCTCGTGCCGAGGGACGCACTGGCAGCGGCCAACGGGCGGCTGGAACTGGCGCGCAGCGCGGCCTTCACCGCCGGACCTGCGCTCGCGGGTGCCCTCGTGGCCTGGGCCGGCGCGTCGGCCGCGTTCGTGCTGGCAGCAGTGCTTTCGGCGGCTGCCGTGGCCCTGCTGCTGCGCCTCGCCGAGGCACCGCGTGCCCCTTGCGCCAGCCGGCATCCGCTGCTCGAAGTGCGCGACGGCGCGCGCTTCGTCTGGCAGCACGAAATGCTGCGCCCGATGCTGCTGACCGGCGCGGTCTTCAACATCTCGTGGTTCGTGCTGCAGGCGGGCTACGTGCCCTACGCCGTGCGCGTGCTCGGCCTCGGCGCGCAGGCGGTGGGCTTCACGCTGGCGATGTACGGCGCGGGCATGGTCGTCGGAGCGCTGCTGACTCCTCGCGTGGTGGCGCGCCTGCCCTTCGGCCGCGCGATACAGGTTGGCCCCTCGGTCGCGGTATTGGCTGCAGCAGCAATGGCGGCCACGCTCGTCGTGCCGACCGCGACGCTGGCGGCGCTCTCGTTCTTCCTGTTCGGCGCGGGGCCGATGGTCTGGGTCATCACATCGACCACGCTGCGCCAGAGCGTGACGGCAGCCACGATGCTGGGCCGGGTGTCGGCCGTGTTCCTCACGATCAACGCCGGCGCCCGGCCTATAGGCGCGGCGCTGGGCGGCATGGTCGGCGCCGCATGGGGCGAGCCGGCCTGCCTGCTGCTGGCGCTCGCGGGATTCGGGCTGCAGGCAGCGATCATCTTCGCGTCGCGCATCGCGACGCTGCACCGGCTGCCGGTGCCTGCTGCCTAGAAAAGCGACGCCATTCCGTTCGGCCGCGCATCCTCGATGTCGAGCATGCGCAGCTTGGTCAGCGCGCCGCCGCCGGCCGAAAAGCCGCCCGGCTTGTTGCCCGCCGCCAGCACGCGATGGCACGGCACCACGGGCGCGAAGGGGTTGTGGCCCATGGCCTGGCCCACGGCGCGCGACAGGCCCTTGTCGCCCAGCTCCTCGGCGATCTCGCCGTAGGTGCGGGTCTGGCCCGGTGGAATGCGCCGCGCGATCGCGTAGATCCGCTGGTGGAATTCGGAGACGCCGCTCATGTCCAGCTCGATGTGGCTCAGGTCGTCGTGCACGCCGCGCAGAAGGCCCTGGATGGCCTCGACGGCACGCTGCGCCATTTCGTTCGGCGGGCCTTCCTGCAGATCAGGAAATCGCTGCCGCATGCGCGCACGCGTGGCGGACTCTCCGTTGTCGGCGGGCAGCTGCACGCCGACCAGCCCGTGCGGGCCCCATGCCAGCGCGCACATGCCGATGGAAGTTTCGAACAAGGCAAAGCCGCTCATCGCGATGTCTCCCTTTGCAGCGAATGCTGGCGCGATGCGAGTACCGCGCCGAGCCACAGGGCCGTTGCCGAAGCCACGAGCCCGCGCGCCAGTCCGCCCGGACCGTCCGAGATCCAGCCCGTGACCGTCGGCCCGACGATCTGCCCCAGCGCGAAGATGATGGTGAAGGCGCTGATGCCCTGCGCCCAGCGCGAAGGCGGCAGGTTGTGGCGCACCAGCGCGGTGGTCGAGGCCACCACCGACAGGAACACCGCGCCAAAGAGCACGCCCGAGATCAGCGCCACCGGCGCCGACGAACTCAGCACCGGCAGCAGCGTCGCCACGCCCAGCAGCCCGTTGAGCAGCGCCTGCGGTTGCCCGCCGTGATACCGGTCGAGCAGCCCGGCCCACAGCCTGGAAGAAGCCACACAGGCGATGCCCAGCAAGGCATAGAACAGCGTGACGAAGCCTGCGCTGGCGCCCTGCTCGCGCAACAGCGCGATCACGAAGGTCATGTAGCCGATATAGCCCATGCCGAAGAGGGCATAGCCTGCGAGCGCCCAGCCGAAGCGATGCAGCGCGACGGGCGGTGCCGAGCCCGCCGCGGCGGCGGGCGCCGCGGGCGCAGCAGACTGCTGTTCCGGCATCGCACGCCCCGCCCAGGCCAGCAGGCAGGTGGCGGCCGCGCTCGCAACCGCCAGCGCCCACCACGCCCAGGCCCATCCGTGAGGCACGCCGGCCGCCGCGCGCAGCACCTGCGGCACGAGCAAGGCCGACAGCAGGATGCCGAAGCCGGTGCCACCGTAGTAGATGCCCAGCAGCAGACCTCCGCGCGCGGAGCCCGCATCGCTGAGCCGGGCCGCGAGCAGCCCGCCCGCCACGAACACCCAGGCGCTGGCCACGCCCGCGAGCAGCCGTTGCAGCAGCAGGGCCGACGCATCGGTGACGAAGCCGCTGCCCGCCATGAACACGCTGGCCAGCACCGCGCCGAACACCAGCAGCCGGGTCGCGCCGAAGCGCCGCATCAGCGCCGGTGTGCCCAGCGCGCCTATCAGGTAGCCGACCGCGTTGGCCGTGTTCATGCCCCCAGCCAGCGCATAGCTCCAGCCCAGGTCCGCGCGCATGGGCGGCAGCAGCAGCGCGTAGGCGAAGCGCGTGATGCCTAGCGACACAGCCGCGCCCATCGACAGCGCGAAGGCAAGCCGCAGCGTGGGCTGGGCGGAGATGGGGGATGGAGAAGCGAGCGTCGTCGGCATTGGCGTGGCGGGCGGCAGGCGGGCCTATTCTGCGGCAGCCGCCGCCGGCCTGCAGGCGCCGGCCGCTCAACCCGCTTCGGCCACCGGGTCTGTATGCAGCAGGTGCCGCTCCAGCAGCACCGCCACGTGCACCGCCTCGCGCTGCGCCCCGTCGCCGATCTGGTGGCGGCAGCTTGTGCCGTCGGCCACCACGATGGCACCCGGCTTCGCGCGGATGGCGGGCAGCAGGCTGGCCTCGGCCATCTTCATCGACACCTCGAAATGGCTGGCCTCGTAGCCGAAGCTGCCGGCCATGCCGCAGCAGGAGCTTTCGATGAGCTCGGGCTGTGCGCCGGGAATGAGCTTGAGCACCTCCATCACCGGGCTCACCGCGCCGAAGGCCTTCTGGTGGCAGTGGCCGTGCAGCAGGATGGGCGCTTCGGCCGGCTTCAGCGGCAGCTCGAAGCGGCCCTGCTTGAGCTCGCGGGCGATGAATTCCTCGAACAGCAGCGCATGCTTCGCCACCAACTCGGCCTTCTCGCCGAAGCCCATCACCAGCGCCTCGTCGCGCAGCGTGAGCAGGCACGAAGGCTCGAGTCCGACGATGGGCACGCCCGCGCGCGCCAGCGGCAGCAGCGCGTCGATCAGCGCCTCGGCCTTGCTCTTGGCCTCGTCGACCATGCCGCTGGCCAGGAAGGTCCGGCCGCAGCAGTGATGCCCACCGCCGCCCTTCTCGACCGTGTGCAGCACATAGCCCGCCGCCTGCAGCACGCGTGCGGCTGCGAAGGCGTTCTCGCTCTCGAAGGTGCCGTTGAAGGTGTCGACGAAGAGCACCGCTGCCTTGCCGCCGCGCCGCGCGATCGACAGCGCCACCTCGCGTTCGACGAACAGGCCCGGCTCGTTGGCACGCGCACGCCAGAAGGTGTCGCCGCGCCATTCGGGCAGCGAGCGCTTCGCCGAGAAGCCCAGCAGCTTCTCGCCCAGCCATGCGGCGCCGGGCACGCTGTTGCGCAGGTTCAGCAGCCAGGGAAAGCGGCTGGCCTTGTGGGCGTAGTCGGGAAGGCCCGCCACCAGCCTGTCCTTCAGCGTGTGGCCGTGGCGCTTCTTGTAGTGGTCGAGAAACTCGACCTTCATCTTCGCCATGTCCACGCCCGTCGGGCAATCGCGCTTGCAGCCCTTGCAGCCCACGCACAGGTCCATGGTCTCGTGCATGGCCTCGCTGGTGAAGGCGTCGGGGCCGAGCTGGCCCGACAGCGCCAGCCGCAGCGTGTTGGCGCGTCCGCGCGTGAGGTGCTGCTCGTCGCGCGTCACGCGGTAGCTGGGGCACATGGTGCCGGCGTCGAACTTGCGGCAGTGGCCGTTGTTGTTGCACATCTCCACGGCCTTGGCCAGGCCGCCGGTGCTGTCGCCGCCGGTGCCGGGCGCGGTGGTCACCTCGGTCACGGGGTCGGCGTCGACGTTCCAGGCCGACCAGTCGAGCACGGGCTTGAGCTCGATGCGGCGATAGGGCTTGGGCGCGGTGGGCGGCGCGAAGCGGAACAGCGCGCCGTCGTCCATGCGCGGCGGATCGATGATCTTGCCGGGGTTGAAAAGGTCGATGGGGTCGAGCTTGCGCTTGATGGCGCGGAAGGCCTCGTTGATGGCCGGGCCGAACTGCCATTCGATCCACTCGCCGCGGCACAGCCCGTCGCCGTGCTCGCCGCTGAACGCGCCCTTGTACCTGCGCACCAGCTCGCTCGCCTCCTCGGCGATGGCGCGCATCTTCGCGGCGCCGTCGGTGCGCATGTCGAGGATCGGCCGCACGTGCAGCGTGCCCACCGAGGCATGCGCGTACCAGGTGCCGCGGCTGCCATGCTTCGCGAACACCTCGGTCAGCGCGTCGGTGTATTCGGCCAGGTGCTCCAGCGGCACGGCGCAGTCCTCGATGAAGCTCACGGGCTTTCCGTCGCCCTTGAGGCTCATCATGATGTTGAGGCCGGCCTTGCGCACCTCCCAGAGGTTCTTCTGCCGTGCCTCGTCGGGCATCTCGACCACGCTGCCGGGCAGGCCGAGGTCGCCCATCAGCTCGACGAGCTGCTTCAGCTGCGGCAGCAGCGAAGCCTTGTCGGAGCCCGAGAACTCCACCAGCAGGATCGCTGCCGGCTTGCCGATCAGCGCGGTCTCGACCGTCGGCTTGAAGGCCGGGTTGGCCAGGCTCAGCTCGATCATCGTGCGGTCGACCAGCTCCACCGCCGTGGGCCCGAGCTTCACGATGTGCTGGGCCGAGTCCATCGCGGCATGGAAGGTCGGGAAGTTGACGATTCCCAGCACCTTGGCGCGCGGCAGCGGCGCGAGCTTGAGCGTCAGGCTGCGGGTGTACGCCAGCGTGCCTTCGGAGCCGATCAGCAGGTGCGCCAGGTTCACGCTGCCGTCGGCCGTGTAGGGCCGCTCGCTCTGGTTGTCGAAGATGTCGAGGTTGTAGCCCGCCACGCGCCGCATGACCTTGGGCCAGTTCTCGGCGATCGCCTCGCGGTGCTGCCGCGCGAGGCTGCGCACGAACTGCGCGATGCCCGCCGCGCGCACACCCAGCGAACCCACGGTGCCGAAGTCGACGAGCTCGCCGTTCGACAGCCACGCGCTCGCGCCCAGCACGTTGTGCACCATGTTCCCGTAGGCGATGGAGCGCGAGCCACAGGAGTTGTTGCCCGCCATGCCGCCCAGCGTGGCCTGCGCGCTGGTCGACACGTCCACCGGGTACCAGAACCCGTGGGGCTTCAGCTGCGCGTTGAGGTGATCGAGCACCAGGCCGGGCTCGACCGTGGCCGTGCCCGCCTCCACGTTCACGTCGAGCACGCGGCGGAAGTGCTTGCTGTTGTCGATCACCAGCGCTGCGCCGGTGGTCTGCCCGCACTGGCTGGTGCCGCCGCCGCGCGCGAGCACCGGCACCTTCAGGTCGCGGGCGATGTCGATGGCGGTCGCGATGTCGCGCTCGTTCGTGGGCACGAAGGCGCCGACGGGTGTGATCTGGTAGATCGACGCGTCGGTGGCGTAGCGCCCGCGCGAGGCGTCGTCGAACAGCACCTCGCCCTGCGTCTCGGCGCGCAGGCGGCGCGCGAGCAGCTCGCAGGCTTCATTGGGCGGAAGAACAGTTCCGGCTGGCTGCATGTGGCTGGCGGGGTCGATGCGCATGGTGATCAGGTCGCTTTGACGGACTTGGCCGATTTACTCGGCCGCCTTACTTGGCTGATTTGGCCGGTGGATAGATCTCGCCGGCACGCAGCAGCTCCAGCACCGTGTCGCGCTTGCGCAGCACGTGCGACACGAGCACCTTGCGCATGGCCTCGGCGTCGCGCTTGGAGAGCGCGTCGATCATCTGCTCGTGCTCCTCGACCGCATGCTTCCACTTCGCCTCGTTCTGGTTGGTGCGAAAGCGCAGCGACTGCACGCGGGCGTTGATGGAGCGGTAGGTGTTCGACAGCACCGGGTTCGCCGCCGCCTCGTTGATCGCGGTGTGGATGCGCGCATTCAGCCTGTAGTAGCCCGAGAGATCGCGCCGCGCAAAGCAGGCCAGCATCTCGTAGTGCAGCGCGCGCACCTCGGCAAGCTCTTCGTCGGTGATGCGCCGTGCCGCCAGCTCGCCCGACATGCCTTCGAGCATGGCGAGCACCTCGAAGGTGTCGAGCACGTCGGCCTCGGTGAGCTTCACCGCCACAGCGCCCCGGTTGGGCAGCAGGTCGACCAGCCCTTCGGCCGCGAGCAGCTTGATGGCTTCGCGCAGCGGCGTGCGCGACACGTTCAGTTGCAGGCACAGCTCGCGTTCGTTGAGCTTGGCGCCGGGTGCGATGAGCCCTTCGACCAGCATGGTGCGCAGGCGCGCGGCCACCTGGTCGTGGAGTGCAAGCCTGGAGATTTCGATGATTTCGGCGGTCATAGTTTTGTCCCTTGAATGCATTTTGAATGCAAAAAACAGGACCCACAACCTTGGCGAATAAGGGTAAACCATCAAGCGAAAATGAATTTTGAATGCAAAACTGAACGCGAAAGGAGCGTTCATGCTGCAACTCGACATCCACCCCACCGGCCGCCACTTTCTCCAGATTCCCGGTCCGAGCCCCGTGCCCGACCGCATCCTGCGGGCCATGAGCCTGCCTACCATCGACCATCGCGGGCCCGAATTCGGCACGCTCGGGCTGAAGGTGCTGGGCGGCATCCGGCAGATCTTCAAGACGAAGCACCCGGTCGCGATCTACCCCGCCTCGGGCACCGGCGCCTGGGAGGCCGCGCTCGCCAACACGCTGAGCCCGGGCGACCACGTGCTCATGTACGAGACCGGCCACTTCGCCTCGCTGTGGCAGAAGATGGCCACGCGCCTGGGCCTGTCCACCGAGTTCCTCGCCTGGCAAGGCGCCGATTCGCAGCTGCCAAACGCGCCGAGCTGGCGCCGCGGCGTGCAGGCCGATCTCATCGAGGCCCGCCTGCGCAAGGACACCGAGAAGAAGATCAAGGCCGTGTGCGTGGTGCACAACGAGACCTCCACCGGCGTCACCTCCGACATCGCCTCGGTGCGCAAGGCCATCGACGCCGCGGGCCACCCCGCCCTGCTGATGGTCGACAGCATCTCGGGCCTTGCCAGCGCCGACTACCGCCATGACGAATGGGGCGTGGATGTGTGCGTCAGCGGCTCGCAGAAGGGTCTGATGCTGCCGCCGGGCATCAGTTTCAACGCGCTTTCGCCGCGCGCGCTCGAAGCCGCGAAGCACGCGAAGCTGCCCAAGGCCTTCTGGGCCTGGGACGAGATCGTCGAGATGAACAAGGACGGCTACTGGCCCTACACGCCCAACACCAACCTGCTCTACGGCCTCTCGGAGTCGCTGGACATGATCCTCGGCGAAGGCCTGGACAACGTGTTCGCGCGCCACCAGCGCTGGGCCGCCGGCGTGCGCGCCGCCGTCAACGCCTGGGGCCTGCCGGTCCAGTGCGCCGACCCGGCCGTGTACTCGCCCGTGCTCACCGGCGTGATCACGCCAGAGGGCGTGGACGCCGACGCGCTGCGCCGGCTGATCCACCAGCGCTTCGATCTCTCGCTGGGCACCGGCCTGGGCAAGCTCAAGGGCCGCATGTTCCGCATGGGCCACCTGGGCGACAGCAACGACCTGACGCTGGTGGCCATGGTCGCCGGTGTCGAAATGGGCATGAAGCTCGCGGGCATCAAGCTGGCAGGCAGCGGCGTGCAGGCCGCCATGGACCACTTCTCGAGCCACACGGCACCGGCCGCGCTGCAGAAGGCCGCATAGGCACGCAGCGCCATCGGCGCTGCACAGGTATACGGCGCGGCCGGCGCGCATCGGATTCCCCACCCACGACGGAGACAAGGAAGATGCAGAGACGTTCGTTGATCCAGGCTGCGGGCGCCGCGGCCGCCACGCTGGGCGTGCCCCGGCTCTTCGCGCAGGAGTGGCCCACGGGGCCGGTGCGCATCGTTGTCGGCTTTCCGCCCGGCGGCGGCACCGACGCGCTGGCCCGCGTGGTCGCGCAGAAGCTCACCACGATGTGGGGCCAGCAGGTGATCGTCGAGAACAAGGGCGGCGTGGCCGGCGTGCTCGCGGCCGACTACGTGGCGCAGCAGCCCAGCGACGGCAGCACGCTGCTGATGGCCCACATCAACAGCCACGCGCTCGCGCCCAGCCTTCAGCCCAAGCTGCGCTACAACGTGGAGCGCGACTTCGTGCCCATCGTGCTGGTGGGCGTCACGCCCAACCTGCTGATCGCCAACCCGGCGCAGAAGGCGCTCTCGGTGAAGGACATCGTCGCCGCCTGCAAGGCCGCGCCCGGCACGCTGAGCTTCGGCTCGGCCGGCGCAGGCTCGGCGCAGCACCTGGCGCTGGAGATGTTCAAGCTGCAAGGCGGCGTCGATGCGCTGCACGTGCCCTACAAGGGCAGCGGCCCGCTGCTGGCAGACCTGATGGGCGGGCAGATCCAGTACAGCTTCGAGACCATGACCGCCGCCACGCCGCACGTGAAGAACGGCCGCGTGCTCGCCGTGGCGCAGACGCGCACCAAGCGCGCCAAGGGCCACCCCAACGTGCCGACCATGCAGGAGCAAGGCTTCCAGGGCTTCGAGGCCACCACCTGGTACGGCCTCGCCGGCCCGGGCAAGCTGCCCGCGTCCATCGCGCAGAAGGTGAACCGCGACGTGAACACCGTGCTGGCGATGCCCGACGTGCAGGAGCGGCTGGACACCTACGGCGCGGAGGACGGCGGCGGCTCGCAGGACAAGTTCAGGCAGTTCATCAGCACGGAGATTGCCAAGTGGGCGAAGGTGGTGAAGGACGGCAACGTTCACGTCGAGACCTGAAGGGCCTGCTTTGCTGAGAAGATCCGGAAGATGAATTCATCCCAGACCGCCCTCACCGACGCACTCGTGGCCGCGCGCCGCGGCAACCGCACCCTCGACGCCACGCCCTGGCTCGACACACTCGAAACCGCGGCACAGGCCTATGAAGTGCAGGACGCCGTTGCGTCGGCGCTCGGCTGGTTCGAGAGCCAGCCGGTGCCCCGCGCATGGAAGTCGGGCGGCGGCTCGCGAAGCGCGACGCTCACGCATGCGCCGCTGCCGCCTGAAGGCGTGCGGCAGAGCCCGGCGGATTTCAGCGACCTCGTCTTCCACACGCCCGGCATCGAGGCCGAGATCGCCCTGCGGCTCGGCCAGGACGTGACGCCCGCGCGAGCTGCGACGCTCGACCACGAGAACTCGGCAGCGCTGATCGACGCCATGGCGGTTTCAGTGGAAATCGTCGATGCACGCTGGCAGGACCTCCCCTCCACGCCCGCCCTGCTGCGCCTGGCCGACTCGCAGGTGCACGGCGCGCTCGTGCTCGGCGAGTGGAAACCTTTCGCCGCCGTCGACTGGGCCTCGCAGCGCTGCGAGACAAAGATTGGCAATGCCGAAGTGGTAGTGCGCGAAGGCACGCACCCCCTGGCCGATCCGGCGTGGCTGCTGCCGATCTGGCTGCGCCACATCACGCGCAACGGGCGGACGGCGCCGGCCGGCACCGTCGTCACCACGGGCTCATGGGTGGGCGTGCTGCCCTGCCGGCGCGGCGATCAGGTGACGGCCGAGTTTCCCGGCGTCGGCGCCGTGCGCTTGATCGTGTAGCGCCCGCCTCCCACGCCCGAGCAGGCCACCAGGAAGTCGAGCACCGCCCGCACCCGCGCGGGCAGCGTGCCGGCCTTGCCGATGTAGACCGCGTGGATCGGCTCCACCTCGGCCGGATTGAATTCCTCCAGCAGCGGCACCAGCCGGCCAGCGTCGATGTCGTGCTGTATGTGGTACAGCGACAGCCGCGCCACACCCGCCCCGGCGATGGCCAACTGGCGCAGCGTTTCGCCGTCGCCCGCGCGCACCGGGCCGGCAACGGGCAGCCACTGCATGCGGCCGTCCACGCGCAGCGGCCAGTCGGGCGTGTTGCGCCGGTAGCTCCAGCCAAGGCGGTTGTGCGCCTGCAGCTCCTGCGGCGTGCGCGGCGTGCCGTACTTGGCGAGGTAGTCAGGTGCGGCGACGATGGCCTGGCTGGTTTCACCCAGCCTGCGCGCGACAAGGTCCGACGCCGGCAACTGGCCCCAGCGGATCGCGATGTCTGCGCGCTCGTCCATCAGGTCGACGATGCGGTCGGTCAGCGCGATGTCGAGCGTGATCTGCGGGTGCATCTCGAGCAGCCGCGGCACCAGAGGCACCAGCTTGTGGTGGCCTAATGAGACGCTGGCGTTGATGCTCACCCGCCCGCGAGGCGCGGCGCCGGCCGCGGCGCAGCGCTCGGCCTCGTCCATGTCGGCCAGCACGCGCAGGCTGCGCTCGTAGAACTCCGTGCCCTCGGGCGTGAGCTGCAGCTTGCGCGTCGAGCGGTGCACCAGCTGTATGCCCAGGCGCAGCTCGAGCCGCGCCACCAGCTTGCTCACGGCCGAAGGCGTCATGCCCAGCAGGCGCGCGGCGGACGAGAAGCCGCCCGACTCCACCACCTGCACGAAGGCTTCCATTTCGCCGGAGCGGTTGACCTCGATGCGCGGCATGGCTCCTCCTCAGTTATGTGACTTCAAGTCACAAGTCTATGTAGCCGTGGCATTCTAGTCATCGATGGCATTCGTCCTCACAGTACAGGGCATCATGCCAATCGCTCTACTTGCCCTCACCGCTGGTGCCTTCGGAATAGGCACTACCGAGTTCGTCATCATGGGCCTGCTGATGCAGGTCTCGACGGATCTTCACGTCTCCATCACGGCCGCCGGCCTGCTGATCTCGGGCTACGCCCTAGGGGTCGCGGTCGGCGCTCCCGTGCTCACCATCGCCACCCGCAAGCTGCCGCGCAAGACGGTGCTGCTCGCGCTGATGGCGATCTTCACGCTCGGCAACCTCGCCTGTGCCCTCGCGCCCAACTACGAAATGCTGATGGCCGCGCGCGTCATCACCTCGCTGGCGCACGGCACCTTCTTCGGCGTCGGCTCGGTGGTCGCCACCGGGCTGGTGGCGCCGGAACGCCGCGCCTCGGCCATCGCGATCATGTTCACCGGCCTGACTGCCGCCACGCTGCTCGGCGTGCCCGCCGGTGCATGGCTGGGGCTGCATTTCGGCTGGCGCTCTACCTTCTGGGCCGTGACGGCGATCGGCGTGCTGGCGTTCGCGGTGCTCGCGGTGTTCGTTCCCCGCGTGAAGGAAGAGGCCAAGGCCGCGCCGCTGCGCGAGGAGCTGGGCGTGCTTGCGCGTCCGCAGGTGCTGCTCGGCCTGGCGATGACGGTGCTCGGCTTCGCAGGCGTGTTCGTGGTCTACACCTACATCCAGCCGCTGCTCACGCAGGTCACGGGCCTGTCGGAATCGGCCGTGTCGCCGATCCTGCTGGTGTTCGGGGGCGGCCTCGCGGTCGGCAACCTGCTCGGCGGCAAGCTGGCCGACCGGGCGCCGATGGCCGCCGTGTTCGGCACGCTGGTGGCGCTGGCGGTGGTGCTCGGCGCAATGCAGTTCACCATCGGCACGCCTTTCACCGCAGTGGTGTTCGTCGGACTGCTGGGCGTGGCCTCCTTCGCCACCGTGGCGCCGATGCAGCTGCGGGTGCTGGAGAAGGCTTCGGGCGCCGGTCAGAACCTGGCTTCGAGCCTGAACATCGCGGCCTTCAATCTCGGCAACGCACTTGGTGCCTGGGTCGGCGGCGTGGTGATCGACCATGGCCCCGGCCTGCGCGCGCTGGGCTGGGTGGCCGCGCTGCTCACGCTGGTGGGCCTGGCCATCGCGCTGTGGAGCCGCGCGCTCGACAGGCGCGAGCCGCGCGACGCGCTGGCCGACTGCGCTTCGGCCCGGGCCTGAGTCTTCCAGCACTCGAGCCGAGCAACAGAAGCGCCGGCTCAGTGCTCCAGCCGCGTCGGCGAGCCGCTGTGCGAGCCGCCGGACTGCATGAAGAACGCGAACCTGTCGCGCCCCGCCGCCTTGGCGTTGTAGAGCGCGACGTCCGCGCGCGCCAGCAGCTCCTCGGCCGTGGCCGACGAGCCGCTCGCGCGGTGGAAGGCGATGCCGATGCTCGTCGTCACGTCGACGCGCTGGCCGTCCACCACGAAGGGCGGCGTGTGGACGCGGTCCACGATCTTCTCCGCGACGATGGCGGCCGCCTCCGGCGTGCCCAGCCCCTCCAGCACCAGCACGAATTCGTCGCCGGCCAGCCGCGCGACCATGTCGGTGCCGCGCACGCAGCCTTGCAGCCGCCGCGCGTATTCGGAAAGCACGGCGTCACCCACCGCGTGGCCCATGGTGTCGTTGATGGCCTTGAAGTGGTCGATGTCGAGGAACATCAGGGCCATCGCATGGCCGGTGAGCTGGCTGCGCAGCACCGCGTCGGGCAGGTACTCGTTGAAGGCCAGCCGGTTGGGCAGGCCGGTGAGCGTATCCAGCCGCGCCAGCTCGATGAGCTTGTGCTCCACCACCTTCAGCGCCGTGATGTCCAGCGCCAGCGAGAAGATGCCGTGCGTCACGCCGTCGGTACGCACGTCGGGCACGTAGATGACCTGCGTGATGCGCTCGCTGCCCGCGAGCTGCATGCGCGCCTCGAACTCCACCCGCTCGCCCGCCAGCGCGCGCGCCAGCATCGGCTGGCGCGACACGTACACCTCGCGGCCCGACACCTCCTGCACGTGGCGCCCCAGCACCTGCGCCGGATCGAGCCCGAGCCACTCGCGGCTGGTGGCGTTGGCGAAGGTGATCTTCTCCTCGCGGTCGATGTAGGTGATGAGCGCCGGCATGTTGTCGGTGATGGCGCGCAGCCGCAGCTCGCTCTCGGCCTGGCGCAGCTCTGCTTCCTTCAGCGCCGTGATGTTGAAGGACATCAGGTAGAAGCCCACCACTTCGCCGCGCAGGTTCTTGTCGGGAATCAGGTTGACCTGGAAATAGCCCTGGCGGCCGTGCAGCGGCGCGCGCACCGGAAAGCGCACCTTCTTGCCCGAGAACATGACCGGAAGGTACGGTTTGAGCTGGGAATAGATCGTCCTGCCCAGGGCCGAGCGCAGCGTGGTGCCCTGCAGCGCCGACTTCTCGCCCAGGCCGGCCATCTGCCGCGCGCGGATGTTCGCGAAATGGCAGTTCTGCTGGCGGTCGAAGTAGCCGACCAGCGCCGGGATGCTGTCGGTCACGTCGCGCAGGCGGGTTTCCTGTTCGCTCAGCGCGCGGCGAATGTTGACCTCCTCGGTGATGTCGAAGGTCATCGAGAACACGCCGCACACCCTGCCCTGGGCGTCGAGGTCGGGAATGTAGTGCGCCTTGAAGGTGCGGTCGCCGATGCCCAGCGCCGGGTCGCCCGATTTCTCGAGGATCACGGTCTCGCCGGCCAGCGCGCGCATGAAGTGCGGCTCCACGACCGCGAAGTCGGCCGGGCCGCGCACGTCGGGCATCAGGCGGCCGACGAGCGGCCCGTTGCCGCGGTGCAGCGCCCGCACGTGTGCATTGACGAAGGTGTAGCGCAGCGACGCGTCGACGTGCGACACCATCGCCGGAATGCTGTCGGCAATGATGCGGACCTGCGCCTCGCTGTGGGCCAGGCTGCGCTCGATGGCGCGCCGCTGCTCCATCAGCTCGTCGAAGGTGCGCGAGAGGTCGCCGATCTCGTCGGCGGGGTAGCGCCGCTGCGCCACGGGCGTCCCTTCGTCCCCGCCGGAGGGCGCCTGCTGGGTGGACTGCATGTGACGGTGCAGTTCCGCCAGCGGGGTGAGCTGGCGGCGCACCACGGCCAGCGTCAGCGCGCCGGCGCACAGCGCGAGCGCGAGCGCGCCGATCCAGGCGCCGCGCTCGATGGCGTTGATGCTCGCGAAGGCCTCGCTGCGCGGATACATCGCCCCGACGATCCAGTTCGCCTGCACCATGCGGTCGAAGGCGTAGAGGCTGGGCACCCCGGCCTCGTTGACGCCTTCGCTGGAGCCCTGGAAGCCGGCCATCGCGCGGAGGATCTGGGCGTCGCCGCCGCTGCCGTTGGGCTGGACGTGATTCAGGATGCGCGAGGCGTTCGGGTGGTCGACCACGATGCCGTCCACCGTGGTCACGAACAGGTAGCCGGTCTTGCCGAACTTCACGTCGGCGAGCGTGCCCAGCACGCTGCGGTCCTTCAGGTTGATGGCGCCGGAGATCACGAAGCGCACCTGCCCGGTGCTGTCGAACACGGGCTCGGTGATGGCCACCTGCGCCAGTCCGTTGAGCCGGTTGCGGTAGGGCTCGGACACCAGGCCCGTCCTGGAGGCGACCGTCTGCTGGAAATAGGGCCTGTCCTTGACGTTCACCTTGCCGATCGCCTGCGCGCCGTTGAGGTTGGCCACGAGGTTGCCGTCCATGTCGAGGAAGGCGACGTTGTCGAAGGCCTGGCGCAGCGAGGGATGCTTCTCCACGAAGGTCTGAAGCGCCGCCGTGCCCTGGAAGTCCTGGGCCTCGACGCTGCCGCTGAAGGTCTGCAGCAGGATGCGGCGGCTGCCGAATTTCTGGTCGATCGCGTCGGCGATGGCGTCCACCCGGGCGAACTCCTCGGACGCGATCGAGGCGCGCATGCTGCTCTTGACAAGGTGCAGTGCGAAGGTGGCGATCGCGAAGGTGGCCAGCAGGACCACCGCCGCCACGCCCAGGCTCAGGCGTGTGTGCAATCCGAACCGGAATTTCGAGGGACCTGTTTGATTCATTGAACTTGCTCGGGGCCGGTACGTTGCCGGCGGCGCGAATGTTTCCCGTCTCTGAGTATCGGTGGGTTCGGGTTGCGGCGGAAGATACCGGGTTTACGCGGCGCGGGCGCCGCCGGATTCATTCCATTTGCAACAGCACGTCTCGTACCCGGTCCAGCGACGGGTCGATGTCGGCCTCGCCGATGGCGCCGAACCCCAGCATCAGCCCCGCCCGAGGGGGCGAGAAATGGAAGAACGGCGCCAGCGGATACAGCCCCACGTCGACCCGGCGCGCCAACCGCACCAGCTGGTCCATGTCGATCCGGTCCCCTTTTCCGGGCCTGCACAGCGCCGCCATGTGGATTCCGGCCGAGATCGGCACCAGCTCGAACCACGGCGAAAGATCTTCCGCGAAGCGCCGCACGATGCGCTCGCGTCGCGGCGCATAGGCTGCGTGGCAGCGCCGGATGTGCCTGTTGAGGTCACCGTCGGCGATGAACTTCGCCAGTGCCGACTGCGCCGGCGTCGCGGTGTGGCAGTCGCTCAGGTACTTGGCCGTGGCGGCTGCCTCCAGCACGTCGGGCGGCGCGAGCAGGTAGCCCAGCCGCAGATCGGGCGCCAGCGTCTTCGAGAAGGTGCCGACGAAGACCACGCGGCCGTTGGCATCCATGCCGTGCAGCGAGTCGGCCGGGCGGCCCTCGTAGCGGAATTCGCTGTCGTAGTCGTCCTCGATGACGATGGCGCCCAGTTCGTCGGCCCGCTTCAGCAGTGCCTTGCGGCGCGCCTCGCTCATCGGCATGCCCAGCGGGAACTGGTGCGCGGGCGTCACGTAGATCAGCCGCGTTCCGTCGGGAATGCGCTCAACCACCAGCCCTTCGCCATCGACCGGTATGCCCACCACCTTCGCGCCCTGCCCGGCCAGCAGCAGCCGTGCCGGCGGATAGCCCGGCTCCTCCATCGCGACCGTGCTCCCCGGCTCGACCAGCACCCGCGCGACCAGGTCCAGCGCCTGCTGCGCGCCGTTGGTCACGAGGATGTCGGCCGCGACGCAGCGCACGCCCCTGGAAAAGCTCGCGTGCCGCGCGATGGCGTCGCGCAGCTCCGGCAGGCCCTCGGCCTCGCCGTACAGCCCGCGCGAGCGGGCGCCCTGCCGCAGCGCATGCAGCATGCAGCGGCGCCAGTCCGCGTGCGGAAAAAGATCGCGCGCGGGAGCACCGCCGATGTATTCGTAGCGCGCGCTGCCAGCCGGCGCGGGGTGCCGCAGCGGTGTGCTCATGCCGCGCCAGTGCTCGACCATGGCGCCCCCGGCCAGCGCCCGCGTGGCTGCCGCGCCCGGCTTGCGGGCGGCGTCCTGGGCCACGAAGGTGCCGCTGCCGACGCGGCCCGTGAGCAGCTTTTCGAAGCTCAGGCGGGCGTAGGCCTCCGACACCGTCTTGCGCGACAGCCCCAACTGCTGGGCGAAGAGGCGCGACGGCGGCAGCTTCTCGCCCGCCGCAAGCCGGCCGCTGCGAATGGCCTCCTTCAACTGCCGGTACAGCTGGCCGGCCAGGTCCTTGTCGCCTTCGATGACGACGTGCAACTCCATGGGATTGGTCTCCTGCGAATGCCCCGGATTGGCCGCCTGCGGCGACGCCCCTCGCTCCTAGCATCGAGGCTGCATTGAACCACTCAACCCATTGAAGGAACCCGCGCCATGCAATCCCGCCTCGACTTCTACAAGGCTTCTCCCGACGCGCTCAAGGCCATGATCGGCTTCGAAGCGGCCATCGGCAAACTCGGCCTGGAGCCGAAGCTGCTCGACCTGGTCAAGCTGCGCGCTTCGCAGATCAACGGCTGCGCCTACTGCATCGACCTGCACTCGGCCGACTTGCGCAAGGCCGGCGAAACCGAACGCCGCCTGGCCACCCTGTGCGTGTGGCACGAAACGCCGCTCTTCACCGGACGCGAGCGCGCAGCGCTGGCCTGGACCGAAGCGCTGACGCAGGTGTCGCTCACCCACGCGCCCGACGAGGCCTACGAAGCGCTGGCCGCCCATTTCAGCGAGGCGGAACGTGTCAACCTGACGATGGCGATCAACGCCATCAACAGCTGGAACCGGCTGTCGATCGGCTTCCGCAAGCAGCTGGCGGACTGACCGGGATCAACCCTTCACGATGCGCGCGCTGGCCGTGGAACGCGCCACGATGCGGCCGCCGGCATCGCTCAACCGGGCTTCGAGAAAGGCGATCGTCCTGCCCCGCTGCACCACGCGGCCCTCGCCGTACAGCAGGCCGGGCTTCGCGGCAGCCAGGAAGGACACGCTGAGGTCGATGGTGACCGAGCAGGTCTCCTCGCCGTTCAGCACCCACAGCGCCGGCCCCATCGTGTCGTCGAGCATCGCGGCCAGGATGCCGCCCTGCACCGCGCCCGCGGGGTTGAGGAAGGCGTCGGTGGCGACGAAGCTCAGGCGGATCGAGCCCTTGGCTCTGTCGAAATCCAGCACGCGCTGGCTGAAGAGTTCGGCGGTGGGTGGACGCGGAAAGCGCTCCAACCGGGGGACGTCGGGCACCATTTTTTTCGCTCCGGAAGTGGAGCGAGAAATCCTAGGCCGCGGCTGCTGACAGCGTGGTGTCAGCAGGCTCCAGCAGCGCATCCACCAGAGCGTCCACCCGTTGCTCCACGCGCCGGATCGACTGGGCGAGCTGATCGCCGCCGAACTCGTCGGACTCCACCGCTGCCTCGTATACCTCCGTGATGCCGATGTAGCCCAGGGCCGAGCGCACGCTGTTCTCGGTGTGGTTGAGATGCGCGATGCGCCCGCCCGCGTCGTAGCCGTGGTCGCCGCGCGCGCCCAGCAGCACCACGCGCTTGCCCGCGTCCGCCAGCATCGGCCAGTACGGCACCGCGCCGCGCGAGCGGTCGAATCCGAAGGTGCGGCCCACGCGCACGATGTTGTCGATCCACGCCTTGAACTGCGCGGGCGCGCTGAAGTTGTACATGGGAAGGCCCACCACGATCAGGTCGGCCGCGACGAGCTGGTCGACCAGCCGGTCGCTCTCGGCGAGCACCTGCGCCATCCAGGGCTCGCGTGCGGCGGGCGGCGTGAAGGCCGCGTGGATCCAGCGGCCGCTGACGTGCGCGGGCGGCTGCTGGCCCACGTCGAGGTAATCGACGCGGTCGCCGGGCCGCGCCTCGAGCCAGCGTTCGACGAAGCGCGCGGAAAGGCGGCGGGTGTGCGAGCCGTGCAGGTCGGTGTCGGAACGGCCCGGCCGGGCGCTGGCGTCGATGTGGAGGATGTTCATGGTCGCGTTCGTCATGGATGAGTTTCCTTCTTTCGTTTCGCGCTGCCAGAATGGAGCGCAGGCCTTGAATCTAGGTTTCAGGAGCCAGCTTCACAAACGAACATTTCTCCACCGATGAACGAGATTGGCTCACCTGTCCGCACGCCGCGCCGTCTGCCTCCGCTGCTCTCGCTGCGCGCCTTCGAGGCCGCGGCCGCACACCTGAGCTTCCAGCGGGCTGCGCAGGAGCTCTCGGTGACTCCATCGGCCATCAGCCACCAGGTGCGCGCGCTCGAAGACGCGCTGGGCCAGCCGCTTTTTCGCCGCCTCACGCGCCAGCTTGCGCTGACGCCTGCTGGCCAGCGCCTCTTCGACGACCTGCGCACAGGCTTCGACCTGCTGGAGGCCGGTGTCGACAGGCTGCGCCGCCCTTCCGCCTCGCAGGCCGTGACCCTGAGCACCAACACCGCCTTCGCCGCGCGCTGGGTGCTGCCGCGCATGGATGCCTTCCGCAAGGCCTGCCCCGGTGTGGAACTGCGGCTGCATGCGAGCGACACGCTGGTCGACCTGGCGCGCGGCGAGGCGGACATCGCGGTGCGCTCCGGCAACGGAAACTGGCCGGGGCTGGTGTCGCGCGAACTGATGCCCGAGCGCTACGCGCCGCTGTGCAGCCCGATGCTCGGCCTGAAGGACGCGGCCGATCTGCCGAAGCACCGGCTGATCCACTGCGACTGGCAGCCGCAGGCGCTCGCCCCAGCCGTGTGGCCGCGCTGGTTCCGCGAAGCCGGTATCGCGCCGCCGAGGGGGCGCGCGATGACGGCATCGGGCCTGTCGTTCTCCGACGAGACGCACGCCATGCTGGCCGCGCTCGCCGGGCACGGCGTGGCGCTGCTGAGCCTCACGCTCTCGGCCGAGGAACTCCGCAGCGGCGCGCTGGTGCAGCCCTTCGGGCCTGCGCTGGACACGGGCAGCTACTTTCTTGCCGTTGCGAACGGCAGGGAAGACGAGCCGGCGTTACGCGCCGTGTGGGAGTGGATCGCATCGCAGGCCTCCGCAGCCTGAGCGGAATCTGAAGACCGGGCTTGCAGTCTGTTACCGGTTTCGCGCAGACTCCGGCAACAACTAAGCGAGGAGCCCCCTATGAAGAGGTTTGCCGGCGTGCCCGTTGCCATTGCGACAGGCGCGCTTCTTGTAATGGTTTTGGCCTCATGCGGAGGCGGCGGTGGGGGCGGCGGCGGAGGTGGAGGAATAGGCATAGGACTGGGCACCGGCGGAACCACGCCGCCCGCCACGAACACACCCGAACTGCCGGCGCGCGAAGCCCTCATCGCGCGCGCCAGGAGCTACGAACTCAACACGCCGTACGTGCCGCCGCCGGGCGATCCGCTGGAGCACAACACCTCGGGCTACGCCAAGGCGATGTGCTCGGCAGCCTTCATCACCGGGCTCGACCCCGCCGTCGCGGCCGAGAGCGTGGGCTACTTCACCGGCCCTTACGCGCAGCGCAAGAAGGTCGGCACGCCGGTGGTCGACCGCGCGAAGAAGGAAGTCCGCATCACCATTCCCAACGGCCCGACGCTGACGGCCCGCTACTACGGCTCGCAGGGCTGCATCACGCTGCCGCCGGGCAGGGACGACGTGTTCTTCACGCCGGTGGCGGTCAAGAGCGCCCTGCCCGACGCGTCGACCCAGGCATGGCCCATGGGCGACGTCATGCCTGGCGGCACTCCGCCCGGCATCGACACCGCGAAGGTGAGCCAGGCGGTCGACGCGGCCTTCGAGCTGCCCGAGGCCTACACGGCGGCTTTCGTGGTCACGCACAAGGGGCGCATCGTCGGCGAGCGCTACATGAACGGCATCGGCCCGGGCACGCCGCTGGAGTCGTGGTCGATGGGCAAGAGCGTGACCGCGACCATGATGGGCGTGCTGATGAAACAGGGCGAATACCAGCTCGACCAGCGCGCGCCCATTCCGGAATGGCAAGGTGCGGACGACAAGCGCAAGGAAATCAGGATCTCCGACATCCTCCACATGTCGAGCGGCCTGCGCATCAAGGCGCCCGACGACCCGGACTTCGATCCCAACGGCACCTACCCCGACCACGTCTACTTCTACACGGGCCGCATCAACATCTTCAACTACGCGGCCACGCGGCCACAGCAATGGCCGCCCAACACCATCGGCCGCTATCGCAACACCGACCCAGTGCTGGCGAACTACCTGATCCGGCTGGCCGTGGAAAAACGCGGCGAGGAATACCTGTCGTTCCCACAGAGAAACCTGTTCGACAAGATCGGCATCCGCACGATGACGCTGGAGACCGACCCCTACGGCAACTTCATGGGACAGGGCTACGACTTCATGTCGGCACGCGACTGGTCGCGCCTGGCCAACCTGTACCTGCAGGACGGCGTGTGGAACGGCGAGCGCATCCTGCCCGAGGGCTTCGTCAGGTTCGTGAGCACGCTCGCGCCGACCTGGGCGGCCGACAAGCGCCCGATCTACGGCGGCTTCTTCTGGCTCAACGGAACGAGCACATGGCCGGTGCCGACCTCGGCCTACTACATGCTCGGCGCCGGCGGGCAGGTGGTGCTGATCGTTCCCTCGCACGACCTCGTGGTGGTGCGCCTGGGTTTCGACAAGGGCGAAAGCTCGTCGGTCCCGAGCCTGCGCAAGGCACTGACGCTGCTGATGCAGGCGGTGCCCGCGTCGTCGTGAAATGAAGAAAGGCCTCCCGAAGGAGGCCTGCAACTCGAGCTGGTGTCCGGCTTCGTCTCAGCGCGTCTTGCTCAGCAGCGTCGGCACCACATAGCCATCACGGTAGACGGCCTCGATGGTTCCGTTGACCGTGTCGGACGGATGCGCGGTCACGAACTTTTCCTCCGTCACGCGGTAGACCACCATGGTGCAGGACGAGTGCTTGCTCAGGGTGCGGGCCACGCCTGTGGCCTGCCTCAGGGTCGGATATGTCTCCATGGGGTGCTGCCTCCTCGTCTGCTTGATGTTGCTCCAAATGTTAACTCTTTGGTACTCAAATATTCCTAAGGGTATTTTCTGAGCCCAGACAACACGTACTTTCCTCATGCCGTGCTTTCGAGAATCGAGGGGTCGCGTCAGCGATCGAGGCTTCCGGCAAGCTCGCCCAATGCAGGCCCGGAAAGCCTGTAGCTGAGCCTTTCGATGACTCGCTTCGCCCCCAGGCTCTCGTAGAAAGCGATACCCATGAGGTTTGAGGCCTTGACCGGCCAGTCGATGCGGGCGCATCCGTGCGCTGCCGCGTACCTGGCCACCCATGCCATCAGCGCCCTGCCCGCCCCGTGGCTTCGGTGCGACGAGCGAACGTAGAGCTCCTTCAACTGGCAATGCCTGCGCAGATCGGGAGAAAAATCGACGAGCGAATACACCAGCGAGATGGCGGCAAGGCCGATCACCGTCCCGCGCTCGTCCTCCGCCACGACAAGGCGCTGGGACGACCCGGCAGCCAGCAGGTTCGCGGTCAGATGCTCTCTCACGATCTCCTGCGCGACCTCGGCACCGTCGTTGTAGTAGGCATGCAGCTCGCACAGCAGGTCGATCAGCGACTCGTACTGAGCTTCGGAGACAAGGTCAACGCGCATTGGAAGTCCCAGGCAGGCCCACGGCCAAAAGCGGCGATGCTATCAAGGCACGGTTGGAGCGGTCAGCCCGCAGAGCACCCTCACTACACTGCCCTCCGATGAACCACCCCACCTCATCGCACCCCGCGCCAACCGCCTTCTTCCGAAGCGGCGAACTGCTCCGCAGCCGCAGCGTGAGCGAGGTCGTGCTGACCGGCATGGTGGACGTGCCCATGCCTCCCGCTCGCCTGCTCGCCGACTGGGACCGGGAGATTTCCTCGCAGCTCGCGCTGGAGCTCGGAGACGTGGAGCCCCTGCCCCTCGCACGGGCCCGCGCGCGCTGGCCGGACTACCGGCTCTGCGTCCAGGCCGCGTCCGACTGGGCGCAGGCGCAGAGCCTGCCCGGGGTGCTGGCCTCCAGCGACATCGCCCTGATGGCCTGCCGCGGTGCGACGTACCACCACGACGGCACCCGGTACGGCTTCGCGGCGTTCTGCAATCTCTTCATGAGCGAGGACAAGGGACTGGACCTGCACTTCCCCTTCGCGGACCGGCGCATTCCGCTGAGGCGAGGCACGGTGGCGATCTTCGACACCGGCCAGCCTCATGCCGTGATCCGGCGCGGCAGCAGCGGCTTCGACGCGGCCGACTTCGCGGAGGGCACGGATTGCAACCTGGTCTTCCTGACATGGGAGCTGCCTATCGAGGACGCCTCCGTGGCGAAGGCACTGCGGATCGAGTTCGACGTGGCCGCACAGAACCCGGCGCAACCCGACGAGGAGTCGCTCATGCTGGGCGGCAAATCCGCCGTCGTGCACCCGGCTTCCGGCCAGTGGATCAGCGACGACTGACCGGCTTCGCTCAGCGCTCCTGCGGACGAGCGGCAGCGCCGGCGGCAAGCTCGGCCAGGCATTCCCTGACCGCCTGAAGCGGCGTCCTCTCATGGCAGCGTGCCGCAGCCTCGCGCGCGACGGCTTCGCTCAGGCGCCGCTCCTGCGCGGCCTCGACCTGCAGTTCGACAATCCATTTCATGAGCACGGCCAGCACGATCAGCAGCCCGATCGCAGCGCCGATGAAGGTCAGGCGCCAGCTGCCGATGCGAAGGATGGGAGCCGTGCCAGGCTTGCCGGCCATGCTTTCTTCCCGCCCGGGCATCTAGCGCGGCAGGCCCGGAAAGACCCACATGCTCAGGCCGAGGATCAGCCCGATCCCAAGGAACACGATGGCGGCCGTGGTGAACACCGATGCCGCCACGATGTTCTGGACGAACAGCGCCATCAGCACGAACCCCACTGCGGCGGCGAAGCACATCACGACCGGCAGCAGCGCCCTGAGCGCCGCGCCGCGCCCGGGCACCGAGGTTGGTTCGTCCGGGCTGCCTTCGCGCAGGAACGGGGTTCGCATGACTGTCCTCCTCTTCGCGATATCTCGCGTATATGCATGGGGTCCGCTGAAGAAGGCCGGCTGCTTCGGGGCAACCTTTTCTGACCTTCATCAAAGAAAGTGTCCGAAGGTTAAGGAAAGGATCCGGCCGGGCTAAGGGATTACTGCGCGAACCTCGCGCGTGAGAAGAGGCCCGGCGAACAAAGCTCGACGGCCTGCGTAATAGTTAACAACCGGTACACCGCAAGGCACCGCCCGATCCTCGCGCGGACTCTAGAAGCCCGGACCGGCCGCCACCAGTGTCGAAAGTCATTGCACGCGAAGTCAGCCATTCGCGCCGGGCGGCTGAAGCTCCCTCACCCACTCGAACACCGCCGCCACGGCGGGTTCGTCGCGCCGGGCCTGGGGGCAGACGAGATGAAACGGCAACCCCGGCAGTTCCGGGCCGAAGGGCTGCACGAGATTGCCCGCGCGCAGCTCGTCCGCGATCAGCGCCAGGCTCATCAGCGCGACGCCCTGCCCCTGCAGCGCGGCCCACACCGTGTGCGTCTCGTCGGAGAACACCGGCCCCGCCGACACGTCGAGGCCCGGCACCTGCGCTTCCTGCTGCCACGCGGCCCATGTGCCGGGCTGGCTCTTGCTGCCGGGCACCGTGAAGTGCAGCAGCGTGTGTCGCACCAGTTCGCCGGGGCGGCGCAGCTTGAGCGCGGGGCTGCACGCGGGCGCGAAGACGTTGTCGAACAGCTTTTCAGACACCATGCCCGGCCACTGCCCGCGTCCGTAGCGGATCGCGAGGTCGGCCGTGACGCCATCGAGCGCCACCGCGTCGTGCGACGCGTGAATGCGCAGGTCGAGCCGCGGATGCAGCGCGCGCAGCGTGCTCACGCGCGGCAGCAGCCATCGCGCCGCGACCGCCGGGGTGGTCGACAGCGTGATGGCCATGCGCTCAGGTGGCGCTCGCAGCCGCGCAACGGCATTCGCCATCGCGTTGAACGCTTCGCCGAGCACCGCCTGAAGTTCCCTGCCCTGCGACGTGAGCACCAGTTGCCTCGGCTGGCGGATGAAGAGCGCCACGCCCAGCGAATCCTCCAGTTGGCGCACCTGGTGGCTGATGGCCGTGGGCGTCACCGAGAGCTCGTTGGCCGCGAGCTTGGCGCTGCAATGCCGCGCGGCGGCTTCGAAGGCGCGCAGCGCCGCCAGCGGAGGGAGTTGGCGAAGGTTGGCCATGGATGAATTTATTTTTCAGCAACGCAAAGAAATCGTCGTTTGTCGCCTTGGCGGTGCGCCGATAAATTTCTCTCCATGCCAGGCAGACAGCTGAATTCTCTTCATCCAACCCTTCATGTCAAAGAGGACTGCACCATGACCACACTGCTCCACATCGACGCCAGCGCCCGCCCCGGCCGTTCGGGCACGCATGTCCACGGCTCGCATTCGCGCCGCCTCAGCCATCACTTCGTGACGACCTGGCGGGCAGCCCGACCCGACGACGAAGTGATCTACCGCGACATCGGCGCCACGCCGCCCGGCAACGTCACGGGCGAGTGGATCGCCTCGGGCTATACGCCGGCCGGGCAGCGTGAGCCGTGGATGCACGCGGTGCTCGCCGAAAGCGACGCACTGATCGACGAGCTCCGGCGCGCCGACGTGCTGGTGATCGGCGCGCCCATGTACAACTTCGGAATGCCCGCGCCGCTGAAGTCGTGGATCGACAACATCGTGCGCATCGGCTCGACCTTCGACTTCGACCGCGACCGCGAGAACCCGTACGTGCCGCTGCTGGCCGAGCGACACCGCCGCACGGTGCTGCTCACCTCGTGCGGCAGCAGCGGCTACGGGCCGGGTGGATTCCAGGCGCAGATGGACCTGCTCACGCCGGGCATCGCGAGCCCGCTGGCGCTGCTCGGGCTCAACGAAGTGCACAGCGTGGCGATCGAGCACGCTGAAGACCACGGCGACCTGCTCGACCGCTCCATCGCCAGCGCGCTTGCCCGTGTCGAAGCGCTCGTGGCCGAACTGCAGGCCGGCTGAACGCCCCGGCTCAGGCCGAACGCAACTGCTCGCGCAGCTTCTGGCCGATTTCGGGCCGCTCCAGGAACGGGTCGGCCGGATTGGTGATGGAGACGATGTTCTCCATACGGCTGCGCACGTTGCCCAGCGCCTTCGGATGGCTGAACACGTAGAACTGGTTGTCGCTGATGGCTTCGAACACCTTGGCGGCCACTTCGGCAGCCGTGATCTTGCCGCTGCTCACGGCCTTGTTGCTCATCGCCTGGCCGATCAGCTGGCTCTTGGTGAGCTCGCTTTCCTTCGGCGCGTTCGGACGGTTGCGCTCGCTGCTGGTGATGCCGGTGGGCACGAAGTACGGGCACAGCAGGCTCGCGCCGATCTGGTCGGTGACGAGGTTCAGGTCCTGGTACATCGTCTCGGTAAGGCTCACCACCGCGGCTTTCGCGGCGTTGTAGATGCCCATGTTGGGCGGCGTGAGCAGGCCGGCCATGCTGGCCGTGTTGGTCACGTGGCCGCGGTAGGACGGGTCCTTGGCCGCAGCCTCCAGCATCATCGGCACGAACAGGCGTACGCCGTGGATCACGCCCCACAGGTCCACGCCCAGCACCCATTCCCAGTCAGCCACGGTGTTCTCCCACACCAGGCCGCCGGCGCCCACGCCCGCGTTGTTGAAGACGAAGTGCGGCGCACCGAAGCGCTCCTTCACGGCAGCGGCCAATGCCTCCATCTGGGCCGCGTCCGACACATCGACCTTGCGCGCCAGCACCTGCACGCCGGCCGCTTCCATCTCGGCCTGGGCCTTGTCGAGCGCATCCTGCTGCACGTCGACCAGCACGAGGTTCATGCCGCGGGCGGCGCCGATACGCGCGCACTCCAGGCCGAAGCCCGAACCCGCGCCGGTGAGAACGGCGGTCTTGCCCTTGAAGTCCTGAATCATTGGGTGCTTTCCTTTGGTTGACTCTGTGCCGCCTATTGGACCGCTTCAAGCGGAGAACGGCTGTCGTTCGCGTGACGCGAGTCAGCCCTCGGCCTTCTTCAGCACATACCCGATCCGCGGAAAGTGCACATGCACCGTGCCCACGCGCTCGCTGCTGCGCTCCAGCGTGTAGTGCGTGCGCGTCGCGGCGACCAGCGTGCCGGGCGTCTCTTCGAGGCCGAAGCTCTCGGCGCGGATGGTGACCGCGGTGCCCAGCGGGATGCCGTGGTCGTCCTGGAAGGTGCTGTCGGTCAGCAGTGAATGCGGCATCGAGGCCTTCGCCACCGCGATGGCTTCCTCGCTCGAGAACTTCTCGGGCACGTCGTGGCCGATGGCGGCCATGCGGTCCATCCAGTCGATCACCGCGGGCGTGAGGTCGAGGATGGTGCGGACCGACTCTATGCGCCGCGTGTACCACAGCGGGTGGTAGGCGGAGAAGTCGGCGATGCTGGGCACCTCGCCGAGCAGGTAGGGCTTCTCGTCGAGCATGTCCGACAGGCGGCGCAGGTACGACTTGTAGGCGCTGGTGGCGTCGGCCGGGCGCAGGCGGGTCATGTTGCCCGCGCTCATCTTGCCGCGGTCCTCGCCGAAGGCCTTCGCGGCTTCGGGCGGCGCCTTGGCAAACACTTCCGCCGCGCCCCTGGGCTGCAGGTTCCAGGCCATGGCGGCCCAGAAGAGCGTGGTGTCGGCCCATTGCGCGAGGATGCGCGACATGCCTTTTTCAGGCTCCGGATAGAGCGTGGGTTCGGGCCGCAGATGCTCGAGCACGTCGGCGATGAGCGCGCTGTCGCAATAGATGTCGGCGCCGATCTGCAGGAACGGCGTCTTGCGGTAGCCGCCGGTGAGCACCTCCACGTCGGGCTTGGGCATGATCGGCGGGATGAAGACCGACTTCCACGGCAGCTTCTTGGCGCCGAGGATGAGGCGCACCTTCTCCGAGAACGGCGAGGTGAGGTAGTGATGGAGGATCAGGTCGGCCATGGTGTTTCCCGTGGGTTGTCGTTCGTGTTGCGTCAGCGCGGCTGTGCGCGCTGGATGATGGCGTCGAAATCGGTGCCTGCGCCCAGCGTACCGAAGGCATTGCCCCAGTCGCCGGCCAAGCGCGATGCGCAGAACGCGCCGGCCACTGCAGCCGGCGCCGTCTGCACCAGCAGCGCGGCCTGCACGGCCAGCGCCACGTCCTGCGCGAGACGGCGGGCCTCGGCTTCCGAAGCCATCGCCTCGATGCGCGCCGGCAGCGCATCGGCCAGCCGGTCGAGCGCGGCGTGATGTCCGCGCGCAGGTGCGAGTTCCTTCGCCAGCGTGGCCACCGCGTCGCCCTTGCGCAGGCCGCGCAGCAGGTCGAGCGCCATGATGTTGCCCGCGCCTTCCCAGATGGAGTTGAGCGGCATCTCGCGGTAGATGCGGGCCATGATGCCTTCGCCGCCCTCCTCCACGTAGCCGTTGCCGCCCAGGCATTCCATGGCTTCCTGCGCGAAGGCGCTGCCGCGCTTGCAGATCCAGAACTTGGCGACCGGCGTGAGCAGCCGGGCCATCAGGCGTTCGTGCTCGTCGGACTGGTTGTCGAAGGCCCTCGCGAGGCGGATGGCGAGCGCGGTGGCGGCCTCGCTCTCCAGTGCGAGGTCGGCCAGCACGTTCTTCATCAGCGGCTGTTCGATCAGCGCCTTGCCGAAGGCCATGCGCTGCGTGGCGTGGTTGAGCGCGATGGCCAGCGACTGGCGCATCAGCCCGCTGGTGCCCAGCGCGCAGTCGAGCCGCGTCATCGTGCCCATCTCGAGGATCTGCGGGATGCCACGCCCCTCCTCGCCCACGAGCCATGCGATGGCGCCATGGAACTCCACCTCGGAGCTCGCGTTGGCCTTGTTGCCCAGCTTGTCCTTCAGCCGCTGGATGCGGATCGCGTTGCGCGAGCCGTCCGGCAGCACGCGCGGCAGGAAGAAGCAAGAAAGCCCGGCGGGCGCCTGGGCCAGCACCAGGAAGGCGTCGCACATCGGCGCCGAGAAGAACCACTTGTGGCCGGTGATGGCGTAACGCTCGCCCCAGGCGTCGCCGGTGCCGTCGCGCACGGCCTGCGTGGTGTTGGCCCGCACGTCGGAGCCGCCCTGCTTCTCGGTCATGCCCATGCCCATGGTCACGCCGGGCTTGTCGCTGAAGGGCTTGAGCGCCGGGTCGTACCAGAGGCTGCCGAGCTTCGGCGCCCAGTCGGCATGCACCGCCGCGTTGCCGCGCAGCGCGGGTGCAACGGCGTAGGTCATGGAGACGGGGCAGAGAATCGACGGCTCCAGCTCGGTGAAGAGCATGAAGCCAGCCGCGCGCAGCACGTGCGGCGAGGCCGATGTGCCGGTCCACGGCGTGCCGTGCAGCCCGGCGCCCACCGCGGCGCTCATCAGCGCGTGATAGCCCGGATGGAACTCCACCTCGTCGATGCGCCGCCCGAAGCGGTCATGCGTGTGCAGCTCGGGCGTGTGGATGTTGGCGAGCCGCGCATGCGCCTGCATGCCGGCCGAGCCTAGGGTTGCGCCCAGTTCGTGCAGCTGCGCGGTCTGCAGCGCGGGCGCGTTGAACTTCAGCGCATCGCGCAGGGGCCGGTTGGTGTCGAAGAGGTTGTAGCCCACCAGCGGCGTGGGCTGGTTGAAGACCTCGTGCGTCGAGTCCATTCGAATACCTCCGTGCTCTGCACTGCGGTGCGCGCTGGCTTGGGGCGGCCCGGCGCGGCTCGCATGGCCGGCCTCCTTGCCGTGCGTTCAGCTCATTGATGCATCAGATCAGCTTAACCAGTTGCTTGCCGAAGTTCTTGCCCTTGAGCAAGCCCAGGAATGCCTCGGGCGCAGATTCGATGCCCTGCGCGATCGACTCGCGCGGCTTGAGCTTGCCAGTGGCCACCAGCGTGCCCAGCTCGGCCAGCGCCTCGGGCCACACTTCCATGTGCTCGCTGACGATGAAGCCTTCGATCTTCATGCGGTTGATGAGGATCAGCGCCGGGTTGGCCAGCGGCAGCGGCTGGCCGTCGTAGCCCGCGATCATCCCGCACAGCGCCACGCGGGCGAAGGCGTTGGCGCGCAGCAGCACCGCGTCGAAGATGTAGCCGCCGACGTTTTCGAAGTAGCCGTCGATGCCGTCCGGGCAGGCTTCCTTGAGCGCCGCGCTCATCGACTTGAGGTCGGGGTGCTGGCGGTAGTCGATGCAGGCGTCGAAGCCCAGCTCGTCCGTCACGTACCTGCACTTGTCGGCGCCACCCGCGATGCCGACCACGCGGCAGCCCCGCGCCTTGGCCAGCACGCCGAAGGCACTGCCCACCGCGCCGCTGGCGGCTGTGACGACCACCGTTTCGCCGGCCTTGGGCGCGATGATCTTCACCAGCCCGTACCAGGCGGTCACGCCCGGCATGCCGACGGCGCCGAGGTAGTGCGACAGCGGCACGTGCGTGGTGTCGACCTTCTTCAGCGCGCCGGGCTGCGAGGCATCGACCACGCTGTATTCCTGCCAGCCGCCGAAGCCCACCACCTTGTCGCCCACGGCGTACTTGGGGTGCTTGCTTTCCACCACTTCACCGACCGTGCCGCCCTGCATCGTCTGGCCCAGCGGCTGCGGCTGCGCGTAGCTCTTGGAGTCGTTCATGCGCCCGCGCATGTACGGGTCGAGGCTCATGTAGTGGTGGCGCACCAGGACCTGGTTGTCCTTGAGTTCGGGGGTCTGGGCCGTGACGAGCTTGAAGTTGCTGGCGATGGCCTCGCCCTCGGGGCGGTTGTCGAGGTGGATCTGCTTGTTGGTGGGCATGGAAGGCTCCGGGGGAGAAATAGGGTCGGGTCAGTCGGTCGAGGGCGGGCGCATCTCGTTGGCGCTGGCCGGGCCGGTCGGCAGCCGGCGCTTCACGTACTTGAAGGTACCGGTGGCGTGGGCGCACACGCGCTCCTGCTCGTCGTAGATTCTGGCCTCGGTGAAAGCCAGCGTCGCCGTCCTGTGAATGAGCGTGCCGCGCGCGTGCAGTGGGCCGACCGAGGGCTGCATGAAGCTGGTCTTCATCTCGATGGTGACCACGCCCATCTCGGGCGCGATGCTGCGCGCGGCAGCGGCCATGGTGATGTCCAGCAGCGTCATGCAGGCGCCGCCGTGCGTCACGTCGAAGGTGTTCAGGTGCTCGGGCTTGGCGGTGTAGAGGATCTCCGATTCGCCGTTCTCGAACTTCGTCAGCTCGAAGCCCAGGTGGCGCGCGAACGGGATGCGGCTCGTGTACGAGCGGAAATTGATGTCGTCGGTTTGATCGGTCATTTCAGTTTGCCAGCCTCCTGCACCTCTGCGCGGCCCGTTCGCGGGCTCCCGCGGAACCGGCTTCGCCGGGCCGCAGGGTGCGCCCCCTCGAGGGGGTGTCCGAGCCACACGAAGTGGGCGAGGCTGGGGGTGGTCATTTCAAGCTGCGCCAAGGACGACGCTCACGCCGCCGTCCACGGCCAGCCACTGGCCGGTGACGTGCTTGCCGGCGTCGCTCGCGAACAGCAGCGCCAGGCCCTTCAGGTCTTCGTCGTCGCCCAGGCGGCCCAGCGGCGCCTGCGCGGCCATCTTCTCCTCGCCGAGCGACTTGATGAGGCCGGCGGCCATCTTCGTCATGAAGAAGCCCGGGCAGATGGCGTTCACGTTGATGTTGTACTTTCCCCACTCGGCAGCCAGCGTGCGGGTGAAGCCGATGACCGCGGTCTTGGAGGTGTTGTAGGCCAGCGTCTGCATCTCGGGCGGGTTGCCGTTGAGGCCGGCGATGGAGGCGATGTTGATGATGCGGCCCGATTTCTTCGGGATCATGTAGCCGTTGGCGATCTGCTGCGACAGGATGAAGTAGCCCCGCACGTTGAGGTTCATCACCTTGTCCCAGGCCTCGACCGGGTGGCTCTCGGCCGGAGACCCCCAGCTGGCGCCCGCGTTGTTCACGAGGATGTCGACCGCGCCCATGCGCTGCAGGGTCTCGTCGGCCAGGCGGCGGGTGTCTTCCTCCTTCGAGCAGTCGGCGGCGATCCAGCGCGCGTCGATGCCGGCGGCCTGCAGTTCGGCGGCCGCCTGCTCCAGGTCGTCGGCCTTGCGCGAACTCAGCATGATCTTCGCGCCGGCCTCGCCCAGCGCGTGGGCCATCTGCAGGCCCAGGCCGCGCGAGCCGCCGGTGACGAGGGCGGTCTTGCCGGTGAGGTCGAAGAGTTTCTGGACGGTGCGTGCGGTCATGGCTGGATGTCTCCGGGGTTCGGGTTGGTTCAGTTCAGATCAGATCTCGTAGTCCATGCACTGGCGGGCTTCTCTTACCGCGCCGATGAATGGCTTCAGGGCCACGTGCTGCGGATGGTCCGCATAGGCCGCGAGCGCGGCGGCGTCGGTGAATTCCGAATAAAGGACAAGGTCGTAGGTGGCTTCCAGCCCGGGTTGGGCGATGGCTACCTCGAAACGCAGCGTGCCGGGCGACAGTTTCGCGCAGGCGTCGAGCAGCGCCTTGGCCTTGAGCAGGTTGGTCGCCTTGTCGGCGCCCTCGGCGTGCTCCTTGAACTTCCACATCACGATGTGCTTGAGCATGGCGGGCCTCTTTATTTGCTTGGAGGAGTGTTGGGCAGCCGCGAGCGCACGTAGATCAGCACGAAGCCGACCAGTGCCACGATGCCGCCGGGCACGGAGATGGACCAGCCCAGCGCGGCATCGGTGCGGCCGGTGGCGATGCCCAGGATCACGACGAACAGGCCGCCGTAGATCAGGATCCAGATCCATTTCTCCAGCCGCGCATGCGGCTTCGGCGGCTTGGCGGTGGGGGTGTTGCTGCTGGGGGTGGGGTTCGGCGAATCGGTGGTGGCCATCAGAAGGCGTCCTCGGGCAAAGCTGTACAGGTCGGATCACGGGTTTCGACCACGTTGAGCCATGCGCCGATTTTCGGCAGCTCGTAGTGGAAGAAATAGTCCGTGGCGCCGATCTTGCCAGCTGTTACCGCCCTCGCTTTTTCCGCGTCGGTTTGCAGGGCCTTGCCCGCGACGTCGAGCCAGATCCAGGCCAGCACCGTGTGGCCGAAGGCCTGCATGTACGGCACCGCATTGGCCAGCGCGTCGGCCGGGTCGCCGGTGGACCAGGCGGCCTCGGTGGCGCTGCCGATGCGCTGCAGCGCGGCGCCCAGCGCCTTGGCGTGGCCAGCCAGCGCCGGCACCTTCGCCGCGCGGCCGATGGTGTCGGTCATGCGCGCGGCCAGCAGCTGCAGGCCGAGGCCCTTCTCCATCAGCACCTTGCGGCCGAGCAGGTCGGCCGCCTGGATGCCGTGGGTGCCCTCGTGGATCATGTTCAGTCGGTTGTCGCGCCAGTACTGCTCCACCGGGAAATCGCGCGTGTAGCCATAGCCGCCGTGCACCTGGATGGCCAGCGAATTCGCCTCCAGGCACCACTCGCTGGGCCAGCTCTTCGCGATGGGCGTGAGCACCTCCAGCAGAAGGCGCGCGTCGTCGGCGGCCTGCGCGTCGCCGGTCTTCTGCTCGTCGACAAGGCGGGCGCAGTACAGCTCCAGCGCCAGCGCGCCCTCGCAGTACGCCTTCTGGGCCAGCAGCATGCGGCGCACGTCGGCGTGCTCGATGATGCGCACCTGCGGCGCGGCCGAGTCCTTGGCGACGGCCGTGCCGGCTGCCTCGGGCTTCTTCACCAGCCGGCCCTGCGGGCGGCTCTTGGCGTATTCGAGCGAGGCGTGGTAGCCGGCCATGCCGAGCATGGTGGCCGCCGTGCCGACGCCGATGCGCGCCTCGTTCATCATGTGGAACATGCAGTGCAGGCCCTTGCCGGGCTCGCCGACCAGGTAACCCACCGCGCCGGCCTTGCCGTCGACCGGGTACTTGCCCTCGCCGAAGTTCAGCAGCGTGTTGGTGGTGCCGCGCCAGCCCAGCTTGTGGTTGAGGCCCGCGAGCGCTACGTCGTTGCGCTGGCCCGTGAGATTGCCCTGGGTATCGACCATGCGCTTGGGCACGATGAAGAGCGATATGCCCCGCGTGCCGGGCACCAGCCTGCCGTTCTCGTCGGGAATCTTCGCCAGCACGATGTGCACGATGTTCTCGGTTAGCTCGTGGTCGCCCGCCGAGATCCACATCTTGTTGCCCGTGAGGCGGTAGCGCGGACCCAGCGGATCGTTCTGGAAGTCGTCGCCATCAGGCACCGCGCGCGTGGCCACGTCGCTCAGCGACGAACCGGCCTGCGGCTCCGACAGGCACATGGTGCCCGCCCAGCGGCCCGAGAACTCGTTCTTGGCGAAGACCTCCTTCTGCATCTCGGTGCCATGCACCATCAGCAGGTTGGCGTTGCCGCTGGTGAGCATGTTCGAGCCGATGCTCACAGAGGCCATCGCGAAGAAGCTGTTGGCCGCGGCCTGCAGCGTGTAGGGCAGCTGCATGCCGCCGATGTCGTAGTCCTGTGCCGCGCTCATCATTCCCGACTCGACGAAGGCCTTGTGCGCATCGTGCGTGGCCTGCGGCAGCACGACCTTCTCGCCGTCGAAATGCGGCTCCTGCGTATCGACCGTGCGGTTGAACGGCGCGTACTTCTCGCGCGCGATGCGCTCGCAGGTGTCGAGCACGGCGTCGAAGGTCTCGCGCGAATGGTCGGCGAAGCGCTCGCGCTGGTTGAGGGATTCGGCGTCGAGCCAGTCGTAGAGCAGGAAGTCGAGGGTGGGACGAAGGCTCATGAAATTCTCCAGGGGGTCGGGATCGGACAGCCGAACGCAAAAGAGGTACGGGAAATACGCAGAAGTCGCAGAGAAAAACCAATCAAATTCTGGTTTCTCTTCTGCGACTTCTGCGTAACCTTCGCGACCTCTGCGTTCGGAAGTCCGAATTCAGCGGCTCAGGTGGAAGCTCAGAGCACCTCGAACACGCCCGCGGCGCCCATGCCGCCGCCGATGCACATCGTGACCACAACCTTCTTCGCGCCGCGGCGCTTGCCTTCGATGAGCGCGTGGCCCGTCAGGCGCTGGCCGCTCACGCCGTAGGGGTGGCCCACGGCGATGGCGCCGCCGTTCACGTTCAGGCGGTCGGCCGGAATGCCCAGCTTGTCGCGGCAGTAGATCACCTGCACGGCGAAGGCTTCGTTCAGCTCCCACAGGTCGATGTCGTTCACCGTGAGGCCCAGGCGCTTGAGCACCTTCGGAATGGCGAAGACGGGGCCGATGCCCATCTCGTCGGGTTCGCAGCCGGCCACTGCGAAGCCGAGGAAGCGGCCCATGGGCTTCAGGCCCTTCTGCTGCGCGTACTTCTCGTCGACCACCACGCAGGCGCCGGCGCCGTCGGAGAACTGGCTGGCGTTGCCGGCCGAGATCAGGCCGCCGGGCAGCGCCGGGCGAATGCCGCTGATGCCTTCCTTGGTGGTGCCTGGGCGG
The DNA here is from genome assembly GCF_048302515.1 of Variovorax sp. 350MFTsu5.1. Taxonomy (NCBI): domain Bacteria; kingdom Pseudomonadati; phylum Pseudomonadota; class Betaproteobacteria; order Burkholderiales; family Comamonadaceae; genus Variovorax; species Variovorax sp. 350MFTsu5.1. Next base: position 3,581,090 of record NZ_CP157620.1, read on the forward strand.
ATGCCTTCGTCGTTCTCGACGGTGACTTCCTTGGTACGCAGGCCCATCACGGGGTCGGCCACGCCGGCCAGCACGGTGATGGGGGCGATCTCGTCCTTGAACTTGCCGGCTTCCAGCGCGGCGGTGGCGCGCTGCTGGCTCTGCGCGCCGTATTCGTCCATCGCGTCGCGGCCGATGTTGTAGCGCTTGGCGACCTGCTCGGCCGTCTGCAGCATGTTCCAGTAGATATCGGGCTTGTTCTTCACCAGCCACGGGTCGGCCAGCATGTGCTTGTTGGCTTCGTTCTGCACGCACGAGATGCTCTCGACGCCGCCGGCCACGTAGACCTCGCCTTCGCCCGCGATGATGCGCTGGGCCGCGGTGGCGATGGTCTGCAGGCCCGAGGAGCAGAATCGGTTGATGGTCATGCCCGAGGTGGTGATCGGCAGGCCGGCGCGCAGCGCGATCTGGCGCGCGATGTTGGAGCCGGTGGCGCCTTCGGGCGTTGCGCAGCCCATGATGACGTCGTCGACCGATGCGGGGTCGATGCCGGCGCGCTGCACGGCGTGCTGCACCGCGTGGCCGCCCAGCGTGGCGCCGTGCGTCATGTTGAAGGCACCCTTCCAGCTCTTCGCGAGCGGCGTGCGGGCAGTGGAAACGATGACGGCGCTGGTCATGGTGAGGTCCTTTGAAGCAGATGGAAGGGAAAAGAGGTTGCGTAAGCAGGTGTCGTCATTGCGCCGGAGCAGCGTTGGCGTTGCTCAGGAGCTGGCGGTAGAAGCCGATCATCTCGCCATAGTTCGAGATGGCCAGGCGTTCGTTGTTGCCGTGGAAGCGCGCGAGGTCTTCGTTCTTCATGCGGAACGGCGAGAAGCGGAAGACGGCGTCGCTCACGATGCTGAAGTGGCGCGAGTCGGTGGCCGCGGTCATGAGGCCCGGGGCCACCACCGCATCGGGAAAGCTCTGGCGCACGGCCTGTTCGATCGCGCGGTAGCCGGTGCTGTCGGTCGACGACACGGGCGACGGCTCGGAGTTGCCCGGGTAGGCCTTGATCTTGATGTCGTCGTTGCCCAGCGCCTTGCGCAGATGCGCCTCGGTGCTGGCGATGGTGTCGCCCGGCAGGATGCGGAAGTTGACGGCAGCCTCGGCCCGGCCGGGCAGCACGTTGTCTTTATTGCCTGCGCGCACGATGGTCAGCGCGGTGGTGGTGCGCAGCATGGCGTTGCTGCTCGGGCTCTTCTCGAGGATGCCGCGCACCAGCGGCTCGGTGAGCCACAGGTTGGAAAGCATCACGCGGTTGACGCCGCTCATCTCGGGCGCGAGCGCGCCGAACATCTGGCCGGCCACGCCCTTGATGCCCCCAGGCATCGGGTTGGCTTCGAGCCGCGCCAGCGCCGCGCTCATGCTGCCGATGGCGCTGTGCTGCGGCGGCATCGACGAATGGCCGGGCGCGGTGTCGAGCGAGAGGAAGAAGGTGGCGTAGCCCTTCTCTGCCAGGCCGATGAGCGCCGCCGGCTGCTTCAGGCCCTGGAGCACGCCGTCGAGCACCAGCAGGCCCTCGTCGAGCACCCAGTCGAGGCGCACGTTGCGCGACTTGAGCAGTTCGGCGATGGGCAGCGCGCCGCGCAGGCCGCTCACCTCCTCGTCGTCGCCCATCACGAGGTAGACGGTCTGCCTAGGCTTGAAGCCGCTGCCGATGAGCAGTTCGATGGCCTCCATCTGCGCAAACAGGTTGCTCTTGTTGTCGAGCGTGCCGCGACCCCAGATGAAGCCGTCCTTGATCTCGCCGGAGAAGGGATCGACCGTCCAGGCTTTCTCAGTGCCCGGCGCGATCGGCACCATGTCCTGGTGCGCCATCAGCGCGACGGGCCTGGCCTGCGGATCAGTACCGGTCCAGGTGTAGAGCAGCGCCTTGTTGCCCACCACTTCCTTCTTCAGGGTGGCGTGCACCTTCGGGAACTGCTGCTCGAGGTAGGCATGCAGCTTGTCGAACTCGGCCGCGTTGGCGGCCGGGTCGTCGAGGCCCGATACCGTGCGGAACGTGATCGCCGTGGACAGCCGCCTGGCGGCCGCCTGCAGGTCGATGTCCAGCTTGGGCGCGGGCGCCACCGCCAGCTGGCGCGACGGCGTGGTCCAGGTCTTGACCGCCACGGCGGCCGCAAGCAGCACAACTGCCAGCAGCAGCCCGAGGAAGATGCGTTTCAACATTGGCGGTCTTGGTCCCGGCTCAGGTTCTGCGCGTCGTCATCAGCCGAAGGACTTGCCTTCTGCCACCAGCTTCTGGATCAGCGGCGCGGGCTGCCAGAACTCGGCGTCGTCGCGCGGGTTCTTCGCGAAGCGCTTCATCGTCTCGGCCACGTTGTACAGGCCGACCTGCGAGGCGTAGTGCATCGGGCCGCCGCGATAGATCGGGAAGCCGTAGCCGGTGAGGTACACCATGTCGATGTCGCCCGACTTGGAGGCAATGCCGTCTTCCAGGATGTGCGCGCCCTCGTTGACCAGCGCATACACCAGCCGCTGCACGATTTCCTCGTCGGAGATCTTGCGCGGCGTGATGCCCAGCTCCTTGCGGTGATCCTCGATCATCTTGTTGACCAGCTCCGACGGGATGGCGTCGCGCTTGCCGGCCTGGTAGTCGTACCACCCTGCCCCGGTCTTCTGGCCGAAGCGGCCCAGTTCGCAGAGCTTGTCTGCCGTGCGGCTGTACTTCATGTCGGCGCGCTCGACGGCGCGGCGCTTGCGGATGGCCCAGCCGATGTCGTTGCCGGCTAGGTCGCCCATGCGGAACGGGCCCATGGCGAAGCCGAACTTCTCGATGGCCTTGTCCACCTGCTGCGGCGTGGCGCCTTCGTCCAGCAGGAAGCCGGCCTGGCGGCTGTACTGCTCGATCATGCGGTTGCCGATGAAGCCGTCGCAAACACCCGAGACCACGGCCGTCTTCTTGATCTTCTTGCCGATGGCCATCACGGTGGCCAGCACGTCCTTGGCGGTGGCCTTGCCGCGCACCACTTCCAGCAGCTTCATCACATTGGCGGGGCTGAAGAAGTGCATGCCGACCACGTCCTGCGGACGCTCGGTGAACGACGCGATCTTGTCGACGTCGAGCGTGGAGGTGTTCGACGCCAGGATCGCGCCCTTCTTGGCGACGCGGTCGAGTTCCTTGAACACTTTTTCCTTCACGCCGATTTCCTCGAACACGGCCTCGATGATGAGGTCGGCGTCCTTCAGCTCGTCGTAGCTGAGCGTGGTGCTCAGCAGCGCCATGCGCTGCTCGTACTTGTCCTGCTTGAGCTTGCCCTTCTTGACCTGGGCTTCGTAGTTCTTGCGGATGGTGGCAATGCCGCGGTCGAGCGCTTCCTGCTTCATCTCGAGGATGGTCACGGGAATGCCCGCGTTCAGGAAGTTCATCGAGATGCCGCCGCCCATGGTGCCGGCGCCGATCACGCCGACCGACTTGATCTCGCGCTTGGGCGTGTCTTCCGGCACGTCGGGGATCTTGCTCGCGGCGCGCTCGGCCATGAACAGGTGGCGCAACGCCAGCGACTCGGGCGTGAACATCAGCGAGGTGAAGATGCGGCGCTCTTCGGCCATGCCGGCGTCGAACTTCATCTTGGTGGCGGCCTGCACGGCATCGACGCACTGCAGCGGCGCGGGGTAGTTCTTCGACATGCCGCCGACCATGTTCTTCGCGAACTGGAAGTAAGCATCGCCCTGCGGGTGCTTGCACGGCAGGTTGCGCACCAGGGGCAGCTCATCGCCCGTCTTGCCGGCCACGCTCTTGGCGAAGGCCACGGCCTCGTCGAACACCGATTCGGCCGAGGCGGCCAGCTTGTCGAACAGCTTCTGGCCGGGCACCGACGCGAGCAGCTCGCTCTTGACCGGTTCGCCGCTGACGATCATGTTCAGGGCCGTCTCCACGCCCAGAACGCGCGGCAGGCGCTGCGTGCCGCCCGCGCCGGGAATCAGGCCTAGCTTGACTTCGGGCAGCGCGACGTTGGTGCCGGGGGCGGCCACGCGGTAGTGGCAGCCCAGGGCCAGTTCGAGGCCGCCGCCCATGCACACCGAGTGGATGGCCGCGACGATGGGCTTGGGAGAAGCTTCCAGCGCAAGAATCACGCTCAGCAGGTTGGGCTCCTGCAGCGCCTTGGGCGTACCGAACTCCTTGATGTCCGCGCCGCCCGAGAACGCCTTGCCGGCGCCGGTGATGACGATGGCCTTGACGGCGTCGTCGGCATTGGCCTTGGACAGGCCGTCGGTGATGCCGATGCGCGTCGAGAAACCGAGACCGTTGACCGGAGGATTGGTCATGGTGATCACGGCGATGTCGCCGAGCACTTTGTATTCAGCCGTCATGCTGCGTTCCTTGGTGTGTGAAGAAAAAGAAGAAAAAGCACGAGTGTTCTTTTTCGGGGGATTCTAGGCGTTTCGCGCGGCCCAACAATGGCACGCAGTCGCTGTAGAGACAAGGGCCGTGGATGCGGGAACGGCTACCGAACGCAGAAGACGCGAGGATTTCGCAAAGGACGCGAAAGGGAAAGCAGATCATTTTTTCTGACTTGCTTTCGCGTCCTTCGCGAAACCTTCGCGCCCTCTGCGTCCGGAAATCCGCATCCAGCGGCCTAGACCTCCAGCCACTCCTTGCGGGTGGTGGCGTCGGCGCGCAGGCCGGCGGGGGTGCCGTCGAAGACGATGCTGCCGTGGCCCATGACGAGCGCACGGTCGGAGATTTCCATCGCAATGGTCAGCTTCTGCTCGATCAGCAGCACCGAGATGCCCTTGTCCTTGAGCGTGCGCAGGTACTGCCCCACCAGCTCGACGATCTTGGGCGCGAGGCCCTCGGTGGGCTCGTCGATGATGATGAGATCGGGGTCGCCCATCAGCGTGCGGCACAGCGTGAGCATCTGCTGCTCGCCGCCCGAGAGCACGCCCGCCTCGGTGTGCTGGCGCTCCTTCAGGCGCGGGAACATGCCGTACATGTCGTCGAACGACCACCGGCTGCCCTTGCCCGAGCCCTTCTGCCCCAGCAGCAGGTTCTGGTGCACCGTGAGCTTGGGGAAGATGTCGCGGTTCTCCGGCACGTAGCCGATGCCGCAGTGCGCGATCTCGTAGGCCTTTCGGCGCAGGATGTCCTGGCCCTTCCAGTGCAGGCCGCCCTCGGCATGCACCAGGCCCATGATGGCCTTGGCGGTGGTCGAGCGGCCCGAGCCGTTGCGGCCCAGCAGCGCGACGATCTCGCCCGGGTTCACCTCGAAGGAAACACCATGCAGCACATGGCTCTTGCCGTAGTAGGCGTGGATGTCTTGAAGCTTCAGCATTTCAGTGTCCAGCCCCTTGTGCATCGGCGACGGCGGAGCCCAGGTAAGCCTCCTGCACGCGCGCATTGGCGCGGACGGCAGCCGGCGTGTCGAAGGCGATCACCTCGCCATACACCACCACCGCGATCTTGTCGGCCAGCCCGAAGACCACGCCCATGTCGTGCTCCACCGTCAGCAGCGTCTTGCCGACGGTGACGTGCTTGATGAGCGAGATGAAGTGCGAAGTCTCCGTCTTGCTCATGCCGGCCGTGGGCTCGTCCAGCAGGATCACGCTGGCGCCGCCCGCGATGGTCACGCCGATCTCCAGCGCGCGCTGCTCGGCGTAGGTGAGGTTCACCGCGTGCACGTCGCGCTTCTTCTCCAGGCCGATCTGGCGGATGAGTTCTTCCGTGCGCTCGTTGGCGTCGTCGAGGTTCGAGAGAAAGCGCAGGAAGGTGTACTTGTAGCCCAGGCTCCACAGCACGCCGCAGCGCAGGTTCTCGAAGACGGTGAGCTTCGGGAAGATGTTGGTGATCTGGAAGCTGCGCGACAGCCCCATGCGGTTGATCTCGTACGGCTTCATGCCGTCGACGCGCGTGCCGTTGAGCAGCACCTCGCCGCTGCTGGGCGCGAGCCGCCCGCTGATCAGGTTGAAGAGCGTCGACTTGCCCGCGCCGTTCGGTCCGATGATGGCGATACGCTCGCCGGCCTTCACGGCCAGGTCGACGCCGCGGATGATGTCGGTCTTGCCGAAGCTCTTGCGCAGGTTCTTGAGTTCGAGTGAATAGGTCATGCCGTCTCCCGCCGCTTGATCTCGGCTTCGATTTCTTCCTGCGCATGGCCCCAGACCTTCGCGAAGCGCCGGCGCACCACTTCGAACACGCCCAGGCCGACAGCGAACAGGACCACGGCGACCACCCAGGCCATGGCCGAGGATGTGTCGAGCTGCAGGCCGGCGAACGGCACCACCGGCCCGAGCGCCGCGTTGAGCTGCATGTGATAGATCATCTCGACGATGGCCGCCGCACCCGCGAGCATGATGGCCGCGCCGACGAGAAGGCCCACGTACAGCAGGTAGAAGCGCTTGATCTTGCCGAACAGCGCCACGCGCACGTTCATCATGATCAGGCTGGCCACGCCGCCGGGCGCGAACATCACCATCAGCAGGAACACCAGGCCCACGTACAGCAGCCAGGCCTTGCTGAGTTCCGACAGCAGCACCAGCGCGAACACCAGCAGCGCCGCGCCGATGATGGGCCCGAAGAAGAAGGTCGCGCCGCCGAGGAAGGTGAACAGCAGGTAGCTGCCCGAGCGCAGCCCGTTGAGGCTGTCGGCCGCGTTCACGATCTCGAAGTTGATGGCAGCCAGCCCGCCGCCGATACCGGCGAAGAAGCCCGCGATGATGAAGGCGTAGTAGCGCACGCGCTGCGTGTTGTAGCCGATGAACTCCACGCGCTCCGGGTTGTCGCGCACCGCGTTCAGCATGCGCCCGAGCGGCGTGCCGGTGAAGGCGAACATCAGCCCGGTGCAGATGAAGCAGTAGACGGCGATCAGGTAGTAAACCTGGTTCTGCGGACCGAAGTTGAGCCCGAAGAACGAGGCGCCGTACACGCGGTTGGTGGTGATGCCGCCCTCGCCGCCGAAGAAGCTGGGGAACATCAGCGCCATGGCTGCCACCAGCTCGCCCAGGCCCAGCGTGATCATCGCGAAGGTGGTGCCCGACTTCTTGGTCGACACGTAGCCGAAGAGCGCGGCGAAGAACATGCCGCCCAGCCCGCCCACGAGCGGGATGAGCACCAGCGGAACCGGCAGCTTGCCCGCGCCGGCCAGGTTCATGGCGTGGATGGCGATGAACGAGCCCATGCCCACGTACACCGCATGCCCGAAGCTGAGCATGCCACCCTGCCCCAGCAGCATGTTGTAGCTCAGGCAGATGATGATGAGATAGCCGATCTGCGACAGCATGGTCAGCGCCAGGCTGCTGGTGAAGATCATCGGCGCCACGATCAGCAGCAGCGCGAAGAAGGACCAGATCAGGATGCGGCCGATGTTCAGCGGCTTGAACCGGTAGTAGCGCACCGGCGTGGAGGTCGAAGCGGTTGTCGTTGCGGTGTTCATCGCGTCAGTCCTCCCGCGTTCCGAGAAGACCCTTGGGCCTGAAGATGAGGATCAGCACCAGGAAGAGGTACGGAAGGATCGGCGCGACCTGCGAGATCGTCAGCCTGAGCAGCTCGTAGCCGAAGGTCTGGTCGGTCACCGCCACGCCGAAGGCCTGCAGGCCGGTGGCGAGCGACTGGTCCATGGCCACGGCGAAGGTCTGCACCACGCCGATGATCAGCGAGGCCAGGAAGGCACCGGCCAGCGAGCCCATGCCGCCGACCACCACCACCACGAAGATGATGGAACCCACCGACGCGGCCATGGCCGGCTCGGTGACGTAGGTGTTGCCGCCGACCACGCCGGCCAGCCCCGCCAGCGCGGCGCCGCCGCCGAACACCAGCATGAAGACGCGCGGCACGTTGTGGCCCAGCGCCTCGACCATCTCGGGGTGCTTCAGCGCCGCCTGGATCACCAGGCCGATGCGCGTGCGCGTGAGCAGCAGCCACACCGACACCAGCATCAGCACCGCCACCAGCATGATGAACGAGCGCGACTTGGGGAACTGCGTGCCGTAGAGCGTGAAAAGCGGCCCCTGCAGCGCCGACGGCAGGCCGTACGGCACCGTGGAGCGGCCCCACACCAGCTGCACGACTTCGAGGATCAGGTACGAAAGACCGAAGGTCACCAGCAGCTCGGGCACATGGCCGAACTTGTGGACGCGGCGCAGGCAGTAGCGCTCGAAGGCGGCACCCAGCGCGAACACCAGCACCGGCGCGATGACCAGCGCCGGCCAGAAGCCGACGATGCCCGACAGCGTGTAGGCGAAGTAGGCGCCCAGCATGTAGAAGCTCGCGTGCGCGAAGTTGAGCACGCCCATCATGCTGAAGATCAGCGTGAGGCCTGAGCTCAGCATGAACAACAGCAGGCCGTAGCTCACGCCGTTGAGCAGCGAGATGACGAAGAATTCGACGTTCATCGGTCTTTCGTGTCAGTTGAAAAAGAAAAAGGCCCGAGTGTTGAAGTCGGGCCTCGACCGCGTTGGCGCGTTCCCGGAATCAGGAGGGACGCTTCATCTGGCAGGAGGTGGGCGTGCTCGCCACGTAGGCGTCGTAGAACTTCACCGGCACCAGCGTGTAGCCGGTGTTCTCGGGGCTGTAGGGGTACTTGGCGGTGGCCTTCTCCCAGCGGGTGATGTACAAGCCCTGCTGCGCCTGGTGGTCGGTCTTGCGCAGCTCGATGTCGCCGTTGAAGCTCTTGAACTTCAGGCCTTCCATCGCGGCCGCAACCTTCACCGGGTCGGTCGACTTGGTCTTCACGAAGGCCTCGGTGAGCGCCTGGAACACCGTGTAGATGTCGGTGGTGTAGAGGTCGTCGTTGAACTTCTTCTTGAAGTCGTCGGCGTACTTCTGCATGTCGCCGCCCATGTTGTAGTGGGCGTAGCCGACCTGGTAGACCTTGCCGTCCGAAGCCGCGCCCATGGCGGTCGGCGTGCCGGTGGTCACGGCGTAGTAGGTGTAGAACTTGACGTTCAGGCCCGCATCGTTGGCCGCCTTGATCAGCAGCGCCAGGTCGGAGCCCCAGTTGCCGGTGATGACGGTGTCGGCGCCCGAGGCCTTGATCTTGGCGATGTACGGCGCGAAGTCGCGCACCTGGGCCAGCGGATGCAGGTCGTCGCCCACGATCTGGATGTCGGGACGCTTGTGCTTGAGGTCTTCCTTCGCGAACTTGGAGACCTGCTGGCCGTGCGAGTAGTTCTGGCCGATGATGTAGACCTTCTTGATCTCCGGCTGGTCCTTCATGTAGGTGGTCAGCGCCTCCATCTTCATCGACGTGTCGGCGTCGAAGCGGTACTGCCAGTAGCTGCACTTGCTGTTGGTCAGGTCGGGGTCGACGGCGGCGTAGTTCAGGTAGAGCGCCTCCTTGCCCGGATTGCGCGCGTTGTTCTTCTCGAGCGCATCGATGATGGCGAGCGCCGGGCCGGAGCCGTTGCCCTGCACGATGTAGCGCGCGCCCTGGTCGAGGGCCGAGCGCAGCGCGCTGGTGGTCTCCTGCGGGCTGAGCTTGTTGTCGATGCCGATGATCTCGAACTTCACGCCCGCCGCGTTCTTCTTGTTGAACTCCTCGGCGAAGAACTGGAAGGTCTTGAGCTGGTTGGTTCCGACCGCGGCCATGAGGCCCGACAGCGGATCGAGCCATGCGATCTTGACGGTTTCACCCTTCTGGGCAAAGGCACCGGTGGCGGTGGCAGCGATGACGGCTGCGGCGGCGATTTTCAGAGCGAACTTCAATCTATATCTCCTGGTCAAACCGATTCAAAACGCCGCACGAGAGTACAAGCGTTTGCAGCCCCTCCCCTCAGGGAATGCCCGTAAGAGGGGTGCCGCAAAGGCCCGTTTCTATCGCGCATGCGACACCGCGTTTCTCCAATTTGCTACCCGCCGGTAGACAGCTGCTACCGATGGGTAGGAAACGCGTTCACAAAGACGCCTAGGGGCGCTTCATCTGGCACGACGTGGGCGTGCTCGCCACGTACGATTCGAAGTACTTCACGGGAACGTTGGTGTAGCCGGTGTTCTCCGCGTCGTACGGGTACTTCGCGCTCGCCTTCTCCCACCTCGCGATGTAGAGGCCCTGCTGCAACTGGTGGTCGGACTTGCGCATCTCGACCTCGCCGTTGAAGCTCTTGATCTTCATGCCCTCCAGGGCCGCCGCCACCTTCACCGGGTCGGTCGACCTGGTCTTGACGAAGGCGGCATCGAGCAGCGCGAACACGTGATAGATCGACGACTGGGTGAGGTCGTCGTTCATGCGCTTCTTGTAGCCCGCGAGCAGCTGCTGGATCTCGCCGCCCATGTTGTAGTGGGCATAGGCCACGGTGTAGACCTTGCCTTCCGAGGTGGCGCCCATCGCCGTGGGCGTGCCCGCGCCCGGCGCGTAGTAGGTCAGGAACTTGACGTTCAGCCCCGAGTCGTTGGCTGCCTTGATGAGCAGCGAGAGGTCGGAGCCCCAGTTGCCGGTGATGACGGTGTCTGCGCCCGATGCCTTGATCTTCGCGATGTAGGGAGAGAAGTCGCGCACCTGCGCCAGCGGATGCAGGTCGTCGCCCACGATCTGGATGTCGGGGCGCTTCACCTTCAGGTCTTCCTTGGCGTACTTCGACACCTGCACGCCGTGCGCGTAGTTCTGCCCGAGGATGTAGACCTTCTTGATGTCGGGCTGGTCCTTCATCCAGGTGGTCAGCGCCTCCATCTTCATCGACGTGTCGGCGTCAAGCCGGAAGTGCCAGTAGCTGCACTTGCTGTTGGTCAGGTCGGGGTCGACCGCCGCGTAGTTCATGTACAGCAGCTCCTTGCCCGGGTTGCGCGCGTTGTTCTTCTCGATGGCGTCGATGATCGCGAGCGCGGGGCCGGAGCCGTTGCCCTGCATGATGTAGCGCGCGCCCTGGTCCTGCGCGGAACGCAGGGCCGCGGTGGTCTCCTGCGTGCTGAGCTTGTTGTCGATCGCGATGATCTCGAACTTCACGCCCGACTGGTTCTTCTTGTTGAACTCTTCGGCAAGGAACTGCGTGGTCTTCAGCTGATTGGTGCCCACCGCCGCCATCAGGCCCGACAGCGGGTCGAGCCAGGCGATCTTGACGGTCTCGCCCTTCTGGGCGAACGCCGCGGCAGCGCTCACCAACATTGCACAGGCAGCTACAGACTTGATGGCAAATTGCATGAAGAGTCTCCGGTGTGAAAGGCGGACCGCCAGCGTACAAGCGGCCTTTTTTTCGCCGCACAGGGATTGCCCGCAAGCAGGGCCGCCGGGGCCGCCTTGCTATCGCGTATGCGACAGCGCGGCGCTCGCGGCGGGCCCGGCGGTCATGCCGTGGGCAGCTTGTAGTCCTTGAGCAGCTCCCGCAGCTTCGTCTTGAGGATCTTGCCGGTGGCGCCCAGCGGGATGGCCTCGACGAACACCACGTCGTCGGGGATCTGCCACTTGGCGGTCTTGCCCTCGTAGAACTTCAGCAGCTCCTCGCGCGTGACCTCCGCGTTGGGCTTCTTCACGACGGCGATGATCGGCCGCTCGTCCCACTTCGGGTGGAACACGCCGATGCACGCGGCCATGGCCACGCCCGGGTGCGCGACGGCGATGTTCTCGATGTCGATGGAGCTGATCCACTCGCCGCCGGACTTGATCACGTCCTTGCTGCGGTCGGTGATCTGCAGGTAGCCCTCGGCATCGATGGTGGCCACGTCGCCCGTGGGGAACCAGCCGCGGTTGCGTTCATCTGGAATGAGCGGATCGCCACCCTCGCCCTTGAAGTACTCCTTGACGATCCATGGCCCCTTGACCAGCAGGTCGCCATAGGCCTTGCCGTCCCAGGGCAGCTCCTTGCCGTCGCCGTCGACGATCTTCATGTCGACGCCGAAGATGGCGCGGCCCTGCTTCATGCGGATCTGCAGCTGCGCGTCGGCCGGCAGCGACAGGTGCTTGTTCTTGAGCGTGCACAGCGTGCCCAGCGGGCTCATCTCGGTCATGCCCCAGGCGTGCAGCACCTCCACGTTGTAGATGTCCTGGAACGCCTTGATCATGGCCGGCGGGCAGGCCGAGCCGCCGATCACCGTGCGGTTGAGCTTGCTGAACTTCAGGCCGCCCGCCTGCATGTGGCCCAGCAGCATCTGCCACACGGTGGGCACGCCGGCGGCGAAGGTCACGCCCTCGGCCTCGATGAGGTCGTAGACAGACTTGCCGTCGAGCGCCGCGCCGGGGAACACCAGCTTGCAGCCCACCAGCGCCGCCGAGTACGGAATGCCCCACGCGTTGACATGGAACATCGGCACCACCGGCAGCACCGAGTCGCGCGCCGACAGGCGCATCACGTCGGGCAGTGCAGCGGCATATGCATGCAGCATCGTCGAGCGATGGCTGTAGAGCGCGGCCTTCGGGTTGCCCGTGGTGCCGCTCGTGTAGCACATGCTCGAGGCGGAGTTCTCGTCGAAGCTGGGCCATTCGTAGTCGGTCGGCTGCGAGCCCATCCAGCTTTCGTAGCTCACGAGGTTGGGCACGCCGCTGTCGCCAGGGAGCTTGTCGGAATCACACAGTGCAACCCATTTCCGGATCGTGGGACACCGCGCATGCACCGCCTGCACCAGCGGCAGGAACGTGAGGTCGAAGCACAGGATCTGGTCTTCGGCATGGTTGGCGATCCACGCGATCTGGTCGGGATGCAGGCGCGGGTTGATGGTGTGCAGCACGCGGCCGCTGCCGCTCACGCCGTAGTACAGCTCCAGGTGGCGATAGCCGTTCCAGGCCAGGGTGGCGATGCGGTCGCTGAACAGCAGCTGCTCGCCATCCAGCGCGTTGGCCACCTGCTTGGCGCGCGATGCGATGTCGCGCCACGTGCAGCGGTGGATATCGCCTTCGACACGACGCGAGACGATCTCGCCGTCGCCGTTGTGGCGCTCGGCGAACTCGATCAGCGACGAGATCAGAAGCGGTTGGTCTTGCATCAAACCCAGCATCTACGGACTCCTATGTGAAATGACTTCTTCAAAGCTCGGGAACAACGCATTCACGCAAGCTTCGGCCATTTGCACAATGACACAAACCCGCACTGCACGATTGAACGAAGCGGCTCATTGCATGAGCGTGATCTTGGTGGCCGTGGGAGTGGCGTCGAGCAGCAACTGCGAGGGCCAGGGCGCCCAGGTTGCACCAAGTTCGGGCGTGTTCGGGTCGCCCGTTCGCATGAAGGCGCCCACGCTGGCCATGACCGCGCTCGACAGCGCCAGCCGCCCCTTTTCGTTGGCCTTGCCGCGGATCACATTCGACAGCACCGAGGGACCGAAATTGCCGAACACGAAAGGCAGGTCGAAGGCGTGTGCCGCGCCGTAGACGTCGTTCCAGGGGGAGGCTTCCTGGGCCCAGTCGAGGCGGTAGTGCCAGATGTTCGACTGGCGCGTCTTCATCGTGTCGAGCAGGTTGTCGCGGTTGGCTTCGAACAGGCCCTTGGTGATGAGCGCGGTGGCCGCGTTGTAGCCGGTGCCGGCCTTGTCCACCGGAAGGTAGAACGGGTCGATGATGTCTTCCACCTTGAGCGTGGGCGCCGCATCGGGGTCGAAGCTGAACATCATCGAGAAGCGCTGGGCGTCGTTGACGATCCACCCCGGCTTCGGGAAGCCGATGGTGCCCAGCAGCGACGCGAACAGCTTGCCCTCGTCGCGCGTGTTGCCCGAGAGCATCGGCACCTTCGCGTACTGGTCGGCGGCGATGGCGCCGATGGGGTCGGTCGGGATCACCGTGCCGTCGGGAATGGGCCCGACCGCGCCGAGGCCGGCGGCGACCACGGTGGTCAGCATCCTGCCGCCGTCCTGAGCGCGCAGGTACTCGGCGATCTGCGCCGGCGTGCGGGTGGCGATGTAGTTCTTGGCGGCCGTCGCATCGGCCGCGGTGCCGTCGGCGACGAGCAGCTTCTCGAGGATGGATTCGCCCTGCGCCAGCGAAGCAGATGCCGGCGACAGCGAAGGCAAGGTGCCCGGCGGCAGGTTGCTCGCGAGCGAGATGCCGCCGCTCATCTCGAAGGCCTTGTGGAACAGGCCCTTGGCCATCGGCGAAGTCATCACCGACAGCAGGTTGGTGGCGCCTGCCGATTCGCCCGAGAGCGTGACGTTGCCCGGGTCGCCCCCGAAGCTGGCGACGTTGTCGCGGATGAAGCGCAGCGCCGCCATGTTGTCGAGCAGCGCGAAGTTGCCTGAGTCGTCGCCCTCGCTGCCGCCCGGACGCAGCTGCGGCACGTTCAGGAAGCCCAGGATGCCCAACCGGTAGCTGGCGGTGATGACCACCGCGTTGGCGGCCTTGGCCAGCGCGGCGCCGTCGTACAGCGGGTCTGCCGTGTAGCCCGAGATGTTGCTGCCGCCGTGAATGAAGAGCAGCACCGGCAGGTTCTTCTCTTCCGTGGCCGGGCGCCAGATGTTGACGAACAGGCAGTCCTCGCTGCCCGAGGGCTTGCCCAGCATGGTGCCGATGGTCTCGTCGTAGGTGTTGTTGGCGCCGGGGCTGAAGATGCGGCCGATCTGCAGGCAGGCATTGCCGAACTTTGAGGCCGGGCGGATGCCGCTCCAGGGCTCGGGCGCCGCAGGCGCGCGCCAGCGCAGTGCGCCGACTGGCGGCTTGGCGAACGGAATGCCTTTCCAGAACCAGGTGCCGGTCCTGGCGCTGTCGTCCACGCCCTCGACCTTGCCGGCAACGGTCTGGCGGACCATGGGGCCATCCGCCGCGGGCGGGGCCGGCGCCGGAGCCGGTGCGGGCGGCGGGCCCGGAAGGAAGGCGAAGCCGGACGAGCCGGAGCCGCCACCGCCGCAGGCCGAAAGAGCCGCCAGGGCGGCCGCGGCCATCGCCAGGGCGACGGCCCTGGCCGTTGCCGTCTTCTTTACCGCCGCCGGACCCTGCCAGTCGCGTGCGTTCGTCTCTGTCTCCATGTTTCTTGTCTCCACACCGGGTTAATCGGAATTCCTGGTCTGACGCGCCGCGCCCATACTCCGGGGCCGCCGAACGCGTAAAAAAATTCTAGAAACCGGCACGGTTTTCATCGCTATCGCAACAAAGCCAAACGAATGACTTCAGGAGCCTCCACGCCACTGCGCCAACGCGGCACCCAGCGCCGGGCGGGCTGCATGCCGCAGCCGGAGCTGCGCACCAGTTCGGCCGCGTGGCTCGAGGGCGTCCTGTCGATGTTCGAGGCTGAAGGACTGGATGTGCCCTCGCTGCTGCGCGAAGCCGGCTTCGATCCCGACTCGCTGCACCGGCAGAACGCGCGCATCCCGGTCGATGAGATCTCGGTGCTCTGGCAGCTCGCGGTGGCCCGCGCCGGCCGGCCCACGCTGGGCCTGCACCGCGACCTGGCTTCCACACACAGCAAGCTGGGCACGGTGGGGCATGCGATGTCGTGCAGCTCCAGCCTCGAATCGGCGCTGGTGCGGCTCACGCGCTACATGGCCGTTATTTCGGACGCCACCGCCTTTTCGCTGCAATCCGATCCGCGCGGCTGCTGGATGGTGATGCGGCACACCGGCGGCAGCCTGCCCATTCCGCGCCAGCGCGTCGAATACGCCCTGCTGACCGTGCTCATGCAGTGCCAGTGGCTCACGCGGCGCGAGCTGCAGCCGCTGGCGATGGAGTTCGTCTACCCCGCCCCGGCCGACGACCGCCTGCACCGCGAGGCCTTCGGCTGCGAGATCCGGTTCAACGCCGAGGCCAACCGCCTGCTGCTGTCTTCGGCCGACATGGCGACGCCGCTGCCCACCTTCCACGAAACGCTGGGCGAGATGCAGGAGCACCTGCTGGACGACCAACTGAACCTGCTGGGGCAGACCACTACCAGCACACTGGTGTGCGCCGAGATCGCGCGCCGCCTGCAGCACGGCGAACCGCGCCGGCAGGACGTGGCCTCCGGCCTCGGGCTGGCCGAGCGCACGCTGCAGCGGCGGCTGCAGGAGGAGTCGGTGTCCTTCCAGTCGCTGCTCGACCGCACCCGCCGCGAGCTGGCCAAGCAGTACCTGGCCGAAGACCGCCACACGCTGACCGATGTGGCGGACATGCTGGGCTTCGTCGATACCAGCAACTTCTTCCGCGCCTGCAAGCGCTGGTTCGGCGTGCCTCCGGCGCAGTACCGGGCCCGCCTCTGGGACACCCCCGCCGCCCTCGCGGCCTGACACCGGCGGGCCCCCGATGGCCCGCCAGGCCAGGGGTTACGCGCGGTGCCGGACAATCCGGACATGAGCTTGCTTGCTGAAGACACCGAGGCCGCGGACCTGGGCTTGCGCTGGAAACCGGGTTTCGCCGCCCTTGGACCGGCCTTCCTCACCGAACTGCGCCCCACGCCCCTGCCCGATCCCTATTGGGTAGGCCGCAGCGAAGCCGTCGCCCGCCAGCTCGGGCTGCCGGCCGGCTGGCACGAATCCGGCGCCACGCTGGCGGCCCTCACCGGCAGCCTGCCCGTTGCAGGCACCCGCCCCTTCGCCACCGTCTACAGCGGCCACCAGTTCGGCGTGTGGGCCGGGCAGCTCGGCGACGGGCGCGCCATCATGCTCGGCGAGACCGAAGGTGGTCTCGAAGTGCAGCTCAAGGGCGCCGGGCGCACGCCCTACTCGCGCGGCGGCGACGGCCGCGCGGTGCTGCGCTCGAGCATCCGCGAGTTCCTCTGCAGCGAGGCCATGCACGGCCTGGGCATCCCGACCACCCGGGCGCTGTGCGTGACCGGCTCCGATGCCCCCGTGTACCGTGAGGAGATCGAAAGCGCGGCCGTCGTCACCCGCGTGGCGCCCAGCTTCGTGCGCTTCGGCCACTTCGAGCATTTCGCGGCCAACCAGCGCAACGACGAACTGCGCGCTCTGGCCGATTACGTCATCGACCGCTACTACCCCACCTGCCGCACCACTGAGCGCTTCGGCGGCAACGCCTACGCCGCCTTCCTCGAAGCCGTGAGCGAGCGCACCGCCGCCCTGCTCGCCCAATGGCAGGCCGTGGGCTTCTGCCACGGGGTGATGAATACCGACAACATGAGCATCCTCGGGCTCACCATCGACTACGGCCCGTTCCAGTTCCTCGACGGCTTCGACCCGCGCCACATCTGCAACCACAGCGACACCAGCGGGCGCTACGCCTTCAACCAGCAGCCCAACGTCGCCTACTGGAACCTCTTCTGCCTGGCGCAGGCGCTCCTGCCGCTGATCGGCGACCAGGAAGTGGCCGTGGCCGCCCTGGAGTCTTACAAGACGGTGTTCCCGAACGAGTTCGAAGGCCGCATGCGCGCCAAACTGGGCCTTCCTGAAGCAGCCGAGGGCGACCGCGCGCTGATCGAAGGCGTGCTCAAGCTGCTGGCCGCCGGCAAGGTCGACTACACCATCTTCTGGCGCCGGCTCTCCAACTACATGGCCGACGGCAACGTGGAGCCGGTGCGCGACCTCTTCCTGGATCGCCCGGGCTTCGACGCCTGGCTGCTATCGTTTTCGCAGCGCCATGCCGCCGCCGACAGGGCCCGGGCCGCGGAACTGATGCGCCGCTCCAACCCGAAGTTCGTGCTGCGGAACCACCTGGGACAGCAGGCCATCGAAGCGAGTCAGCAAAAGGACCACTCGGGTGTGGCAGTCTTGCTGGCTCTGCTGCAGACCCCATTTGAAGAACATCCCGGCGCCGACGCGTATGCCGGGTTCCCGCCCGACTGGGCCTCCACGATCGAAATCAGCTGCTCATCATGACCACTCCCGTACAGAAAACCGACGCCGAATGGAAAGCCCTGCTCGCTGAAAAAGGCGCCGAACCCGCGGCCTTCGAGGTGACGCGCCACGCGGCCACCGAACGCCCCTTCACCGGCAAGTACGAGGCGCACTGGGAAGACGGCACCTACCACTGCATCTGCTGCGGCGCCAAGCTCTTCGAGTCGGCGACCAAGTTCGACGCCGGCTGCGGCTGGCCCAGCTTCTCGCAGGAAGCCGTGCCGGGCGCCATCCGCAACATCATCGACCGCTCGCACGGCATGGTGCGCACCGAGAATGTCTGCGCCAATTGCGGCGCCCACCTGGGCCACGTGTTCCCCGACGGCCCGACCGAAACCGGCCTGCGCTACTGCATGAACTCGGCGTCGCTCGACTTCCAGAAGAAATAAGAGAAAAGAAACAGGCAACCCGCTCGATGAAACTGATCCTCGACTTCTTCCCGATCCTGCTCTTCTTCATTGCCTACAAGATGGGCAACATCTACACCGCCACCGGCGTGCTCATGGCCGCCACGGTGGTGCAGATGGCGATCATCTACGCCACCGAGCGCAAGCTGCAGGCGATGCAGAAAGCCACGCTGGTGCTGATCCTGCTGTTCGGCACGCTCACGCTGGCGCTGCACGACGATCGCTTCATCAAGTGGAAGCCGACGGTGCTCTATGGCGCCATGGCGCTGGCGCTCGCGGTGGCGCTGTGGGCGCTGAAGAAGAACTTCCTGAAGATGCTGCTGGGCTCGCAGCTGGAGCTGCCCGACCGCATCTGGGGCCGGCTCAACGTGGCCTGGATCGGCTACTGCGTCTTCATGGCCGTCATCAACGGCTACGTGGCGGCGTACTTCACGACCGAGGCCTGGGTCAACTTCAAGCTCTGGGGCTACGTGTTCCCCATCGTCTTCCTGGTGGCGCAGGGCCTGTACATCGCGCCGCACCTGAAGAACGAAGAAGACAAGCCCGCGGCATGACGAGTACGGCCGCCCCCCTTCCCACCACGGCCGAACTCGAGGCGGCGCTGTGCAAGGCGCTTGCGCCGACCGCGCTCGAGGTGATCGACGAAAGCGCCGCCCACGCGGGGCACGCGGGTGCCAACGCCGAGGGCCGGGGCACCCATTTCAGGGTGCGCATCGCCTCCCCCTTGTTCGACGGGAAGCCGCGCGTGGCGCGGCATCGGCTTGTGTATGATGCCCTCCACGTTTTCATCGCACAGGGTCTGCACGCCATCGCCATCGAGGTGCTCTGAGTCAGTCGTCCAACGCATCGCTCGCACGCCGCGCCCGCACCGGCAGCTGCTTCCTCCCTTTCTTCCCCCAATCCCCTGCTTTCATTACCGCGCAACTCCTACACGCGCATTTCCTTCCCAGCTCGACCATTCATTCCATGAAAAAACAAATCTTGCAGGCCGTCGCGGCCGCAGCGCTGCTCGGTGCCATCCCCATGGCGGCCCTGGCGCAGAACGCAGCCATCGTGAACGGCAAGCCGGTGCCCAAGGCCCGCATGGACGTCCTGGCCCAGCAGCTGGCAGCCGCCGGCCGCCCGGTGACGCCCGAGATGCAAGGCCAGCTGCGCGAGGAAATCGTGGCGCGCGAAGTGTTCATGCAGGAAGCCCAGAAGCAGGGCCTCGACGCCACCGAGGACTACAAGAACCAGCTCGAGCTCGCCCGCCAGGCCATCCTGATCCGCGCCCTGTTCGAGAACTACCGCAAGACCAACCCGGTCGCCGACGCCGACGTGAAGGCCGAGTACGACAAGTTCGTCGCTGCCAACGGCGGCAAGGAATACAAGGCCCGCCACATCCTGGTCGAGACCGAAGACCAGGCCAAGAAGATCATGGCCGACCTGAAGAAGGGTGCCAAGTTCGAAGACATCGCCAAGAAGCAGAGCAAGGACCCGGGTTCGGGCGCCAACGGCGGCGACCTCGACTGGGCCAACCCCGCGAGCTTCGTGCCCGAGTTCTCGGAAGCCATGATCAAGCTCAAGAAGGGTGAGACCACCCCCGCCCCGATCAAGACCCAGTTCGGCTGGCACATCATCCGCGTCGACGACATCCGCCAGGCACAGCTGCCGAAGCTGGAAGAAGTGAAGCCGCAGATCACGCAGCAGTTGCAGCAGCAGCGCCTGCAGAAGTACCAGGAAGACCTTCGCGCCAAAGCGAAAGTGGAATAACCCCCCAGGCCTGCGGCCCGGCAACGCCGATTCCGCGGTGTTCTGAAAATGAAAAAGCGGCCTTCGGGCCGCTTTTTCGTGGGCGCCCGGAGCGCCCGGGGCGGCGAAGAGCCAGGCCTCAGCCCACCCAGCGGCGCGCGTTGCGCCAGATCTGCATCCAGGGGCTCAGCTCGCTCTTGTCGCCCGAGGTCCAGCTCATCTGGATGTTGCGGAACACGCGCTCCGGATGCGGCATCACTGCGGTGAAGCGGCCGTCCGGCGTGGTCACGGAGGTCAGGCCGCCGGCGCTGCCGTTCGGGTTGAACGGGTACTGCTCGGTGGGCTTGCCGTGGTTGTCGACGAAGCGCATGGCGGCGATGGCCTTGTCGGCGTCGCCGCGGTACTTGAAGTTGGCATAGCCCTCGCCGTGCGCCACCGCGATCGGCAGGCGGCTGCCGGCCATGCCCGCGAAGAAGATGCTGGGCGACTCGAGCACCTCGACCATCGACAGGCGCGCCTCGAAGCGCTCGCTCTGGTTGGTGGTGAAACGCGGCCAGGCCTCGGCGCCCGGGATGATGTCGGCCAGCTCGGCGAACATCTGGCAGCCGTTGCACACGCCCAGGCCGAAGGTGTCGGCGCGGCCGAAGAAGGTCTTGAACTGCTCGGCCAGCTTCGGGTTGAAGGTGATGCTGCGGGCCCAGCCGATGCCGGCGCCCAGCGTGTCGCCGTAGCTGAAGCCGCCGCAGGCGACCACGCCCTTGAAGTCGGCGAGGTCCGCCCTGCCCGTCTGCAGGTCGGTCATGTGCACGTCGAAGGCTTCGAAGCCGGCCTCGGTGAAGGCGTAGGCCATCTCGACGTGCGAGTTGACGCCCTGCTCGCGCAGGATCGCGACCTTGGGGCGCGACTGCAGGATGGCCGGGGCAACGGGTTGTTGCGCGTTCGGCAGGAACACGTGCACGCCCGGGTCGGCCGGATCGCCGGCCGCGGCGTGTTCGGCATCGGCGCAGGCGGGGTTGTCGCGCTCGCGGGCGATCTTCCAGCTGACCGAGTCCCACACCTGCTGCAGGTCGTGAAGGCTGGCGCTGAACACCGACTTGGCGTCGCGCCAGACTTCGATCTTGCCCTTGCCCGCGTCCATGGTGGAGCTGGCCGGACGGGTCTTGCCGATGAAGTGGCTGTGGGTGCTCAGGCCGTGGGCGCGCAGCACCTGCATGACGTCGTTGCGCTCGGCGGTGCGCACCTGCAGCACCATGCCCAGCTCCTCGTTGAACAGCGCCTTGAGCGTGAGCTCCTCGCGGCGCGCGCTGACCTGCTGCGCCCAGTTCTTGGCGTCGCCGGTCTCCATGCGGCTGTCGGAGATGCCGTCGCCTTCGGTAACGAGCATGTCGACGTTGAGCGCCACGCCGACGTGGCCGGCAAAGGCCATCTCGCAGGCGGTGGCGAACAGGCCGCCGTCGCTGCGGTCGTGCATCGCGAGGATCTTGCCGTCGGCGCGCAGCGCGTTCACGGCGTTGACGAGCGCGACAAGCTGCGCCGGGTCGTCGAGGTCGGGCACCGTGTCGCCGCTCTGGTCGAGCGTCTGCGCGAGGATGCTGCCGGCCATGCGGTGCTTGCCCTGGCCCAGGTCGATCAGCACGAGGGTGGTGTCGGCCTCTTCGGCGTCGAGCTGCGGCGTGAGCGTGCCGCGCACGTCGGGCAGCGTGGCGAAGGCGCTGACGATCAGGCTCACGGGCGAGGTGACCTTCTTCGCCTCCGCGCCATCCTTCCACTGGGTGCGCATCGACAGCGAATCCTTGCCGACGGGAATCGACACGCCCAGTGCCGGGCACAGTTCCATGCCGACGGCCTTGACGGTCTCGTACAGGGCGGCGTCTTCACCGGGTTCGCCGCAGGCGGCCATCCAGTTGGCCGAGAGCTTCACGCGCGAGAGTTCGATGGGCGCGGCCAGCAGGTTGGTGATGGCCTCGGCCACCGCCATGCGGCCCGAGGCCGGCGCGTCGAGCGCGGCCAGCGGCGTGCGCTCGCCCATGCTCATGGCTTCGCCGGCAAAGCCCTTGTAGTCGGCCAGCGTCACGGCGCAGTCGGCCACGGGCACCTGCCACGGGCCGACCATCTGGTCGCGGTGGCTCATGCCGCCCACGGTGCGGTCGCCGATGGTGACGAGGAAGCGCTTGGAAGCCACCGTCGGGTGCGAGAGCACGTCGATGGCCGCCTTCTGCAGGTCGACGCCGGTGAGGTCGAGCGGCTTGAAGCTGCGCGCCACGGTCTTCACGTCGCGGTGCATCTTCGGCGGCTTGCCGAGCAGCACGTCCATGGGCATGTCGACGGGCTGCACCTCGGCGCCTTCATCGGCCACCAGCAGCTGGCGTTCCTCGGTCGCCACGCCGACCACCGAGAACGGGCAGCGCTCGCGCTCGCAGAACGCCTTGAACTGTTCGAGCGACTCTGGCGCGATGGCCAGCACGTAGCGCTCCTGGCTCTCGTTGCACCAGATTTCCTTCGGCGCCATGCCCGACTCTTCGAGCGGCACCGCGCGCAGGTCGAAGCGCGCGCCGCGGCCGGCGTCGTTGGTCAGCTCGGGGAAGGCGTTGCTCAGGCCGCCCGCGCCCACGTCGTGGATCGCGAGGATGGGGTTGGCCGCGCCCTGCTGCCAGCAGTGGTTGATGACCTCCTGCGCGCGGCGCTCGATCTCGGGGTTGCCGCGCTGCACGGAGTCGAAGTCGAGCTCGGCCGCGTTGGCGCCGGTGGCCATCGAGCTGGCGGCGCTGCCGCCCATGCCGATGCGCATGCCGGGGCCGCCGAGCTGGATCAGCAGCGAGCCGGCGGGGAACTGGATCTTCTTGGTCTGCGCCGCATCGATGCTGCCCAGGCCGCCCGCGATCATGATGGGCTTGTGATAGCCGCGCTGCACGGTGTCGACGTCGCTCGCCACGGTCTGCTCGTACTCGCGGAAGTAGCCCAGCAGGTTGGGGCGGCCGAATTCGTTGTTGAACGCGGCGCCGCCCAGCGGGCCCTCGGTCATGATCTGCAGCGGGCTGGCGATGTGCTCGGGCTTGCCGTAGCTGCCCTCTTCCGGCCAGAGCTTCGAGACGGTGAAGCCGGTCAGGCCGGCCTTGGGCCTGGAACCACGGCCGGTGGCGCCCTCGTCGCGGATCTCGCCGCCCGCGCCGGTCGAGGCACCCGGGAACGGCGAGATGGCCGTGGGGTGGTTGTGCGTCTCGACCTTCATCAGCACATGGCTCAGGGCGCTATCTTTTTGATAGCTCTGCGAGCCGTTGGCGGGCACGAAGCGCTCGATGGCCGTGCCTTCCATGATCGAGGCGTTGTCGGCGTAGGCGACCACCGTGTGCTGCGGGTTCAGCTTCTCGGTGTTGCGGATCATCGAGAACAGGCTCTGCGGCTGGGCCTGTCCGTCGATGGTGAAGTTGGCGTTGAAGATCTTGTGGCGGCAGTGCTCGCTGTTGGCCTGCGCGAACATCATGAGCTCGACGTCGCTGGGGTTGCGGCCCAGGCGGGTGAAGGCGTCGACCAGGTAGTCGATCTCGTCCTCGGCCAGCGCCAGGCCGAAGCCGGTGTTGGCCGCCACCAGCGCGGCGCGGCCGCCGCCCTGCACATCGACCTGCGCCATCGGCTGGGCCGGCAGCTCGCTGAAGAGGCTGGCGGCCTGCTCGACCGTGGCCAGCACCGATTCGGTCATGCGGTCGTGCAGCGGGACGGCCACGGCCGCCAGCTGGTCGCCGTCGAGCACGGGGGCCTTGCCGATCAGCGGGGCCTTCAGCTTCAGGTGGTACTGGGTGACGCGCTCGACGCGCCGCAGGGCCAGCCCGCAGTTGTGGGCGATGTCGGTGGCCTTGGAGGCCCAGGGCGAGACGGTGCCCAGGCGCGGCGTGACCACCACGCTGGTGCCCGCCTTGGCCGGCGCCTCGAAGGGGTCGCCGTAGGTCAGCAGCGCGGCGAAGCGCTCGCGGTCGGCCTGGCCGAGCGCCGCGTCTGTCACCACGAGGTGCACGAAGCGCGCCGAGATGCCCTCGATGCGCGGCTCGATGGCCTGCAGCTTCGGCAGGAGCTGGCGTGCGCGGAAGTCGCTGAGCGCGCTGCCGCCCTCGAACATGGTTACGACAGGAAGGGCTTGAGGTGCGGGCTGCGTCACGGTCGATGGGGCCTCGGGGGCCGCGTTGGGAAATCAAGGAATCGAGGCGGATGGCCGCTGACTGGGGTCATCCGCGTTAACCCGGGATTTTAGCCGGGCCAATGGGATAATTCGGCCATGAGCATTAACTACAAAGACGCTGCAGGCATCGAAGCCATGCGGGTCGCATGCCGCCTGGCCTCCGAGGTGCTGGACTACCTCACTCCCCTCATCAAGCCCGGCATCACGACCAACGATGTCGACCGGCTGGCTGCCGAGTACATGGTCAAGCAGGGCACCACCTCCGCCACGGTGGGCTACATGGGCGCGAGCAGCGTCCCGTTCCCGAAGTCGCTGTGCACCTCGGTGAACCACGTGGTGTGCCACGGCATCCCGAACGACAAGCCCCTGAAAAAGGGCGACATCATGAATGTCGACGTCACCGTCATCAAGGACGGCTGGTTCGGCGACAACAGCCGCATGTACGTGATCGGCGACGCCTCCATCGCGGCCAAGCGCCTGTGCAACATCACCTTCGAGGCCATGTGGCACGGCATCCTGCAGGTGCGCCCCGGCGCGCACCTGGGCGACGTGGGCCATGCGATCCAGAAGTTCGCCGAGGGCCAGGGTTTCTCGGTGGTGCGCGAGTTCTGCGGCCACGGCGTGGGCCAGCGCTTCCATGAAGAGCCCCAGGTGCTGCACTACGGCCGCCCGGGCACCATGGAAGAACTCAAGCCCGGCATGATCTTCACCATCGAGCCGATGATCAACGCCGGCAAGCGCGACGTGAAGGAAGACTTCAAGGGCGGCCAGTACGACGGCTGGACCATCGTCACGCGCGACCATTCGCTGTCGGCCCAGTGGGAGCACACCGTGCTCGTCACCGAGACCGGCTACGAGGTGCTGACGCTGTCGGCCGGAAGCCCGCCGCTGCCCTCCTTCGTCACCGCCACCAAGACCTGACGCGCAGACGCCCCCCTCGCCGTGATCGAAGCAGCCAACATCGACGTGGCGACGCTGCGCGAAGCCTATCGCGCGAAAAAGCTCGCCCTGTTCGACACCCTGCGCTTCGCGCGCGCCCCGACCCGCAGCGTCCACACGGTGCTGCGCCAGCTCTCGGCGCTGGCCGACGAAACGCTGTGCACCCTGTGGCGCGACGCCGGCTTCGGCGACTCGCTCACGCTGGCGGCCGTGGGCGGCTTCGGGCGCGGGGAGCTGTTTCCGTATTCCGACGTCGACGTGCTGCTGCTGCTGCCGCCCGAGGGCGAGGCCGGCGGTATCGAGCCGGCCCGCATCGAGGCCTTCATCGGCCAGTGCTGGGACGCCGGTCTGGAGATCGGCTCCAGCGTGCGCACTGTCGAAGAATGCCTGGCGGAGGCCGAGAAGGACGTCACCGTGCAGACCTCGCTGCTCGAGGCGCGCCTGATCGCCGGCGACAAGAAGCTCTTCACCGCCTTTCGCCGCCGCTTCTCGCGCGCCATCGATCCGCAGGCCTTCTTCGTGGCCAAGTCGCAGGAGATGCGGCACCGCCACCAGAAGTTCGACAACACGCCCTACGCGCTGGAGCCCAACTGCAAGGAATCGCCCGGCGGCCTGCGCGACCTGCAGACCATCCTCTGGATGACCAAGGCCGCGGGCTACGGCAGCCGCTGGGACGACCTGGCCAAGAACGGCCTGGCCACCTCCTTCGAGGCGCAGCAGATCAAGCGCAACGAGGCGCTGCTCTCGCTGATCCGCGCCCGGCTGCACGTGATCGCCAACCGCCGCGAGGACCGGCTGGTGTTCGACCTGCAGACCGCCGTGGCCGCGACCTTCGGCTACGAAAGCGAGTCGCAGCGCAAGTCGAGCGAGGCGCTGATGCGCCGGTACTACTGGGCGGCCAAGGCGGTGTCGCAGCTCAACCAGATCCTGCTGCTCAACATCTCCGAGCGGCTGCAGCCCAGCGACGAGCAGCACACGCCGATCAACGAGCGCTTCTACGAGCGCGCCGGGCTGATCGAGATCGCGAGCGACGACCTCTACGAGCGCGAACCGCACGCGGTGCTCGAGACCTTCCTGCTCTACCAGAAGACCATCGGCGTGAAGGGCCTGTCGGCGCGCACGCTGCGCGCGCTCTACAACGCGCGCCACGTGATGGACAGCAAGTTCCGCAACGACCCGGTCAACCACCAGACCTTCATGCGGATCCTGCTGCAGCCCTACGGCATCACGCATGCCTTCAGGCTGATGAACCAGACCTCGGTGCTCGGGCGCTACCTGCGCGTGTTCCGCAGCATCGTGGGGCAGATGCAGCACGACCTGTTCCACGTCTACACGGTCGACCAGCACATCATGATGGTGCTGCGCAACGTGCGGCGCTTCTTCATCGCCGAGCATGCGCACGAGTACCCGTTCTGCTCGCAGCTCGCGGCCGGCTGGGACAAGCCCTGGATCCTGTACGTGGCCGCCCTCTTCCACGACATCGCCAAGGGCCGCGGCGGCGACCACTCCACGCTGGGCGCGCGCGACGTGCAGCGCTTCTGCAAGCAGCACGGCATCGCCCGAGAAGACGCGAGGCTCATCGAGTTCCTCGTGGCCGAGCACCTGGTGATGAGCCAGGTCGCCCAGAAACAGGACCTGAGCGATCCGGAGGTGATCGGCGCCTTCGCCAAACGCGTGGGCAACGAGCGCTACCTGACCGCGCTCTACCTGCTGACGGTGGCCGACATCCGCGGCACCTCGCCGCGCGTGTGGAACGCCTGGAAGGGCAAGCTGCTCGAGGACCTTTACCGCTACACCCTGCGGGCGCTGGGCGGCCGCATGCCCGACCCGGACGCCGAGGTCGAGTCGCGCAAGCGCGAGGCCCTGGTGCAGCTCGCCCTGCACGCCCAGCGCTTCGAGGCGCACAAGGCCCTGTGGGACACGCTCGACGTCGGCTATTTCATGCGCCACGACGCCGGCGAGATCGCCTGGCACGCCAAGCAGCTCTCGCGCTTCGTGCCGCCGCCGAACGTGCCGGCCGACCCCAAGGCAGCGCCCATCGTCAGGGCGCGCCTGTCCCCGGTGGGCGAAGGCCTGCAGGTGGTCGTGTACACGCCCGACCAGCCCGACCTGTTCGCGCGCATCTGCGGCTACTTCGACCAGGCCTCCTTCAGCATCCTGGACGCCAAGGTGCACACCACGAGCAACGGCTACGCGCTCGACACCTTCCAGGTGGTGACCACCTTCCTGCCGGACCACTACCGCGACCTGATCAGCATGGTCGAGTCGGGCCTGGCGCAAACGCTCACCGAGGCCGGCGCGCTGCCGCCGCCCAGCATGGGCCGGGTGTCGCGCCGGGTGCGCAGCTTTCCGATCAAGCCGCGCATCAGCCTGCTGCCGGACGACAAGGCGCAGCGCTGGCTGCTCAGCATCTCGGCCAGCGACCGCGCGGGCCTGCTGTATTCGGTGGCGCGGGTGCTGGCGCGCCATCACCTGAACCTGCAGCTCGCCAAGGTCACGACGCTGGGCGAGCGGGTGGAAGACACCTTCCTGATCAGCGGCCCCGAACTACAGGGCCAGAAGACGCAACTGGCCATCGAAACAGAATTGATGGAAGCACTGGCCTCCTGACACCCCGGGAGCCCTCAGAATGTCGGCCATGGAATTCCTGATCGAACAGCTATCCGAAACCGTCTCCTCGGCCACGACGCTGGAAGACCTCGCGCGCCCGATGCTCGAAATGCTCGAGGCGGCAACCGGCCTTGAATCGGCCTATCTCACGGTCATCGAGCCCGACAAGGCCCGCCAGCACATCCTCTTCGCCCACAACGCGGGCGAGCTGACCATTCCCGAAGGCGCCTACGTTCCCTGGGGCGACACGCTGTGTCGCCATGCGCTGGAAGAAGACCGCATCTACGCCGACGATGCCGGCGGCTGCTGGGGCGATGCCGATGCGGCCCGCGAACTGGGCATCCAGACCTGCGCGAGCGCACCCGTCAGGCTCGACGGCGGCGGCCTGCATGGCGCGCTGTGCGCCGCCAGCGCCCGGCAGATGCCCCTGCCGGCCATCGCCGAACCGGTACTTCGCCTGTTCGCAAAGCTGATCGCCCAGCAGGTGGACCGCGAGCAGATGGTCGCCAGGCTCGACAAGGCCGGCATCGAACTCTCGGCCAATGCAGCGACCGACGTACTTACCGGCCTGCCGAACCGCCGCGCCCTGGTCGACGCGCTGCAGCGCATGCTGGCGCAGGGTGCGCGCAGCGCCCAGAGCGTGCTGGTCGGCTTCATCGACATGGACGACTTCAAGAAGATCAACGACGCGCACGGCCACGCGGTCGGCGACGAGTTCCTGGCGGCCATGGCGAAGCAGCTGTCGAACTGCGTGCGCGCGAGCGACATGCTGGCGCGATTCGGCTCCGACGAGTTCGTGGTGATCGGCCTGGGCCCCGGCCTCGGCGAATCGCCGCGTACCGGCGCGATGGCGCTGGGCGACCGGCTGGCGGAAAACACCAAGGGCGAACTGCGGCTCAGGAACCTGACCATCGACTACGCGGGCGCCAGCGTCGGCGTGGTGGCGGTCGATCCGCGCACCACCTCCGCCGAGGAGGCCCTGCGGCAGGCCGATGCCGCCATGTACGCGGTAAAGCACGGCCGCCGCACCATGTTCCAGCACGCGGGCGAAGCCCTCTCGGACTGACCCCGGGCCGAGTCGCGACGCGGGCGCACGGCTGCGTCGTCCGCGCCTGTCTCCGGTGACGGCGGGGACGAAAGCGCACTTCACCAGAAACTTGAATCCGATCGCGCCCGCGCGACGTATGGAACTCGACCCGACGAAGGTCGCGGTTCGAGCTCGTCCCCGAATTCAGACAGTTGGCCAGCTCAAATTCAGTTCTTTCGTACTAATTAGTTCACATTCATTGTCAATAGTTAACTGATCCAAGAGAATGCCTCGGCATGGAAACTGGTGCGACGTTTATTGACTATTACGAAAAGAAATCCTGCAGCGCCCAATGGTTGGAATTCAACCGCGGCATGGCCGCCGAGTTGAGCGCCGGGTTGCCTCCGGAAGATCTGAGGCAGCTTTTCTTTCGCATCGGCCAGCGTCTCGCGCAGGCCCTGCCGATCCCCCGCTGCCGCACGCTCGAGGAGTTGCAGGACCAGTTCAACGCCCGCTGGGACGGCATCGACTGGGGCTTCGCCGTGCTGAACGAGGAAGCCGACGGCGTCGCCATCACCCACGCCTGCAGCCCAGTGGCCGCCGCCTTCGGGCCCGGATCGACCGACTGGAGCGTCGGTTTCTTCGAAGGTGCCTACCAGACCTGGTTCGAGGCGCAGCACATGCCCTCCACGCTGCGCGTGCAAGCGTTGCAGCCCGAGGTCCAGGCCGGGCCGCGCATCGATCTGCGCCTGTCGAGGGCAGGCGCATGAGCACCGAGGAACCCATGCCCGAGGACATCGCCGGCCTGTTCGGCAAGTTCGGCGGCAACGGCAACGGCTACAAGGAATTCGCGCCGCCCGACGCCGAGGCGCCGCGCGTGTGGCCACTGCTGTCGGGCGAGAAGATCGCCCATCCGCCGGCGGTCACGGCTGCCGCCCCGGTCCCTGCGCCCGCACTGGCGCCCGCTCCAGTTCCGGTCGGCGCGGCAACGCCCCTGCACGCGCCCTCGCCCGCACCGCTGGTCGCCGCTCCAGTCGCCCATGCACCAGCCGCGGTCCCGGTGTTCGCACCCGAGCCCGCACCGGCTCCGGCCGCCATCGCCTCCGGGCCGGGTTCCGCGACACCGCTCGAGCAACTTTTCGCACGTCTGGCCGCGCCGCAGAAGGCAGCCGTGGCGCAGGGTCCCATGTCACGCTGGCGAAGGCCGACGTGACGATGGTTGTCATCCCCGTAATCTCCTCCAAGGGCGGCGTAGGCAAGACGACGATTGCCGCCAACCTCTGCACCGCGCTCGCGCAGCGCGGCAGGCAGGTGCTGGCCATCGATCTCGATCCGCAGAACGCGCTGCGCTTCCACATCGCCAACGAGCCGCAGGCCTGCGACAGCGGCCTGGTCGAGGCTGCCACCGGCCTGATGCCGTGGGCCCGCGCCATTCGTCCCGCGCACGGCGGCGTGATGCTGCTGCCTTTCGGCGACGTCGACGACGAACGCCAGATCGCGTTCGAGCAGCAGCTGGCCCGGTCGCCCGGCTGGCTCGGCGACACGCTGGAACGCTTCGGCCTGCCCGCCGGCACGCTGGTGGTGCTCGACACCCCGCCCGGCCCCTCGGTCTACCTGCAGCAGGCGCTGCGCGCGGCCAGCTTCGGCGTGGTCGCGGTGCTGGCCGATGCGGGCTCCTTCGCCACGCTGCCCATCGTCGAGCGCATGCTCGACAAGTACGCCCGCCCACGCGGCGGCTACCTCGGCACCGGCTACGTGGTGAACCAGATCGACCCGGGCAAGCGGCTCAACCACGATGTCTTCGAACTTCTGCGCCAGCGGCTGCGCCCCGAGCTGCTGGGCATGCTGCACCTGGACCAGGCGGTGCCAGAGGCGCTGGCCTCGGCCGCGCCGGTGCAGCGCTACGCGCCCATGAGCCAGGCGACGCAGGACATCGACGCCTGCGCCGAGCGCCTGCTCGAACGCCTAGACACCGCGCGCCAGGCGGCGTCCTTCCCGACCCTGCGGACCACGGAAACGAACCGATGAAACACGCCCAGTCCGCCGCGCCGGCCCAGCCGGAGCCCCGTCCGGCGCCGGCCATCCTGAAGCTGCTGCCGGTGCGCATCCTCGGCTGGATCGTGGCGCTCACGATGCTGCCCGCGCTGATCATCGCGCCGATGACCTTCGAGCAGCAGATCGTGCTGTCCGTGGGCATCTTCGTGGCGGCGCTCGTCACCAACCGCTTCCGCGGGCGCTTCGCCAGCCTGGTTCTGATCTTCCTGTCGGTGGTGGTGTCCTCTCGCTACACCTACTGGCGGGTGACCGAGACCATGTTCATGGACAACCTGCTCGACCTGGTGCTGGGCGTCGGCCTGCTGATGGCCGAGCTCTACGCCTTCGTGGTGCTGCTGCTGGGCTACGTACAGACCGCCTGGCCGCTGGAGCGCAAGCCGGTG
Source organism: Variovorax sp. 350MFTsu5.1 (assembly GCF_048302515.1). NCBI lineage: Bacteria > Pseudomonadati > Pseudomonadota > Betaproteobacteria > Burkholderiales > Comamonadaceae > Variovorax > Variovorax sp. 350MFTsu5.1. Next base: position 3,612,042 of record NZ_CP157620.1, read on the forward strand.
CCGCTGCCGGAGGACCCGGCCGAGTGGCCGACCATCGACCTGTTCATTCCGACCTACAACGAATCGCTGTCGGTGGTTCGCTCCACGGTGCTGGCCGCGCAGCTGATCGACTGGCCGCGCGACAAGATCAAGATCTTCGTGCTCGACGACGGCCGGCGCGAGGAATTCCGCGTGTTCTGCGAGCAGGTCGGCGTGACCCACGTCATCCGCGACAACAACCGCCATGCCAAGGCCGGCAACATCAACGCCGCGCTGAAGAACACCACGGGCGAGTTCGTCGCGATCTTCGACTGCGACCACATTCCCACGCGCTCGTTCATGCAGATCGCCATGGGCTGGTTCGGGCGCGACCCCAAGCTGGGCATGGTCCAGCTGCCCCACTACTTCTTCTCGGCCGACCCGTTCGAGCGCAACCTCGACACCTTCGGCACCGTACCCAACGAGGGCGAGCTTTTCTACGGCCTGATCCAGGACGGCAACGACCTCTGGAACGCCACCTTCTTCTGCGGCTCCTGCGCGGTGCTGCGGCGGACCATCGTGGAAGAAGTGGGCGGCATCGCGGTCGAGACCGTGACCGAGGACGCCCACACGGCGCTGAAGATGCACCGCCTGGGCTACAACACCGCCTACCTCGCGCTGCCGCAGGCCGCGGGCCTGGCGACCGAGAGCCTCTCGGGCCACGTGGGCCAGCGCATCCGCTGGGCGCGCGGCATGGCGCAGATCTTCCGCATCGACAACCCGCTCTTCGGCCGCGGGCTGCACTGGGCGCAGCGCCTGTGCTACGTGAACGCGATGCTGCACTTCCTGTACGGGCTGCCGCGGCTCATCTACCTGACGGCGCCGCTGGCCTACCTGTACTTCGGCGCGAGCGTGATCCACGCCTCGGCCTCGATGATCTTCGCCTTCGCGCTGCCGCACATCCTGCACGCCAACCTGACCAACAGCCGAATACAGGGGCGCTTTCGCTACCTGCTGTGGAACGAGGTCTACGAGGCGGTGCTTGCCTGGTACATCTTCCGCCCGACGCTGGTGGCGCTCATCAACCCCAAGCTGGGCAGCTTCAACGTGACGGCCAAGGGCGGCCTGATCCAGCAGGAATATTTCGACAGCAGCATCGCCAAGGCCAGCCTGGTGCTGCTCGCGCTGAACTTCGTGGGCGTGTGCCTGGGCGTGTGGCGGCTGACCTGGGTCGACTCTCAGCACATCGCCACCGTGTGGCTGAATCTCGCCTGGACGGTCTACAACCTGATGATCCTGGGCGCCTGCGTGGCCGCGGCCAACGAGTCGCGCCAGCTGCGCGGATCGCACCGCGTCGAACTCAACCTGCCGGCCACGCTGTACTTCACCGATGGCCGCTCCCTGCGCTGCAACACCTTCGATTTCTCCAGCGGCGGCCTGGGCCTCGAACTCCCGCAGGACCTGAAGCTGGACCTCGAAACGCCGGTAGAGGTGGCGCTGTACCGCAACGACCAGGAATCGCGCTTCGCCTCCACCGTGCGCTTCAGCAGCGGCAAGCGCCTGGGCCTGAGCTTCGTGCCGATGAGCTTCGCGCAGGAACGCGCGCTGGTGCAGTGCACCACCGCCCGCGCCGACATCTGGGCCGCGCGCTGGGGCAACCACCCGCGCGTGCCGATCCACCGCGTGCTCGGCCACATCATCAGCATCAGCGGCACCGGTTTCCGAGACATGTTCAGCCATTACTACCGTGCGGCCGCCTCGCGGCTGCGTCCCGTCAAAGCGAAGGAATCCACGTGACGACCCACGTGACGCCCAACCAGCGCGCGCATCGCCGCGCCGAGCATCCCGTCAGCGTGGCTTCGTCCCCGTTCGTCTCCCGCGCCGTGGCCCTCGCCGTGGCCCTCGCCGCCGCCGGCACGGCCTTCGCCCAGCCCCGGCCGGCCGAGCCCCAGGCTGCGGCCGCCGCTGCAGCCCAGCAGGCGGCGCCGGCTCCCATTGCTGCCGCGGCACCTGCCGGCGGCGCGGTGCGCGAACTCAACCTCACGCAACTCGGCATCGACTACGCGGTTCAGCTGCGCGGCATCAGCGGCACGGTGGGCATCCCGTTCAACGTGCGCGCCGACGAGCTGGTGACCGCCGCCTCGTTCAGGCTGAACTACGCCTACTCGCCCTCGCTGATCCCGGAGCTCTCGCACCTGAAGGTCACGGTGAACGACGTGCTGGTGGCCACGCTGCCGGTGCCCACCGCAGGCGCGGGCCGGCCGCAGACGGCCGACATCCCGATCGACCGGCGCCTGATCACCGAGTTCAACCGCATCAACGTCGAACTCATCGGCCACTACACCCGCGAGTGCGAGGACCCGGCGCACACCAGCCTGTGGGCGCGTATCGACGCCACCAGCACGCTGAAGCTGACGGTGGCGCCGCTGAAGCTGGTCAACGACCTGGCCGCCCTGCCGCAGCCCTTCTTCGACCGCCGCGACGTGCGCCGCGCGCGCATTCCCTTCGTGTTCGGCACCGCCGCCTCGGGCCCGGTGCTGGAGGCCGCGGGCGTGGTGTCGTCGTGGTTCGGCGCGCTGGCAGATTACCGCGGCGCGACCTTCCCGGTGTCGGGCGGTGACCTGCCCACCGGCCACGCGGTGGTGTTCGTCACGCCCGATTCGAGCATTCCGGGCCTCACGCTGCCGGCCATCCGCGGGCCGGGCCTGGCGATCGTCGACAACCCGCGCGACGCCAACGGCAAGCTGCTACTGGTAATGGGCAGCACGCCCGCCGACCTGCGCACCGCCGCCGCCGCGCTGGCGCTCAACGCCAAGGCCTTCGCGGGCGCGACCGCATCGATCACCGCCTTCCAGGAGCCGCCCGCGCGCAAGCCCTACGACGCGCCGCGCTGGGTGCCGAGCGACCGTCCGCTGCAGCTGGGCGAACTGGCCACGGCGGCCGACCTCTCGGTGTCGGGCTACAACCCCGACGTGGTCCGCGTGAACCTGCAGCTGCCGCCCGACCTCTTCACCTGGCGCAGCCGCGGCATTCCGCTCGACCTGCAATACCGCTACACCCCGCGCGTGCGGCCCGACCAGTCGACGCTGAACGTCAACGTCAACGAGAACTTCGTGGGCGGCCTGCCGCTGCGCTCGGCCAACCCGGCCGGCGACCGGTGGTGGAACCCGCTGGCGGTGAAGCTGATGCCCGACGGCACGCTGGCCGAACGCAAGGAAATCATCCTGCCGCCGCTGGCCATGGGTCCGCGCAGCCAGTTGAGGCTGCACTACTACTTCGAGCCGGTGGGCGGGCGCTGCGTGCCGCAGCTGGACAACGTGCGCGGCTCGATCGACCCGACTTCGAAGATCGACGTGTCGGGCTTCCCGCACTTCATCGCGATGCCCGAGCTTGCCGCCTACGCCAACGGCGGCTTCCCGTTCTCGCGCATGGCCGACCTTTCGGACACCGCCGTCATCCTGCCCGACCAGCCCAGCAGCAGCGACACCGAAATGTTCCTCGGCCTGCTCGGCCAGATCGGCCGCTCCACCGGCTACCCCGCGCTGCGCGTGAAGGTGGGCCGCTCGGGCGAGGCGCCGCAGTGGGCCGACAAGGACCTGCTGGTCATTGGCAACCTGCAGAACCAGCCGCTGTTCACCCAATGGGCCGACCGGATGCCGCTCAAGCGCAACGGCACCGCGCCCGAGCTGAAGCTCAACAGCTGGATCGACAACGCCATCGACTTCGTGATCGGCGCACGCACCCGCGAAGACCTGCCGGGCTCGATGCAGATCTCGGTGAGCGCCGACGGCCGCGACGCGGTGCTGGCCGGCTTCCAGTCGCCGCTGCAAAGCGGCCGCAGCGTGGTCGCCGCCATCACCAACAGCGAGTCGAAGGACGCGCTGCTCAACGCGCTGATGACGCCCGAGCTGCTCAAGAGCGTGCAGGGCAGCATGACCATCGTGCGCGACACGCAGGTCAACAGCGTGCTGGGCCAGGACACGTATTACGTCGGCCGCCTGCCGCCCGTCGCCTGGGTGCAGTGGCACCTCTCGCGCAGCCCGCTGATGCTGGCCGGGCTGGTGATCGTGCTGGCGCTGCTGGGCGCGGCCGTGTCGTACGCGGGCCTGCAGCTGCGCGCGCGCCGCCGGCTGTCAGTGAAGGCCAAGGGGAAGTAAGGAACTCATGCGACGCTCGAACACGGCGCCCCCACCCGAGCGGCTTGCGAGCCGGCGCGCCCTGCTGGGCGCGGCCGGGCTGGCGCTGGCGCTGCCCCGGATGGCCGCTGCAGCGCCCACCGCAGCGCCCCCGGCGCCTGCCGCTGCTCCAGCTGCCGCACCGGCCTGCCACCCCGCCACCGACTGGGCCGCCTTCGCCGCGCGCCACATACAGCCCGACGGCCGGGTGATCGACTTCAACACGCCGCAACAGCAGTCGACCTCCGAGGGCCAGTCGTACGGCATGTTCTTCGCGCTGGTCCACAACGACCGCGCCACCTTCTCTCGCGTGCTGGCCTGGACCGAGGCCAACCTCGCGGGCGGCAGCCTCGCGAGGCAGCTGCCGGCCTGGCAATGGGGCCGCAAGCCGGCCGGCGGCTGGGGCGTGCTCGACGCCAACGCCGCATCCGACGCCGACCTGTGGATCGCCTATTCGCTGATGGAAGCCGGCCGCCTCTGGAACGATGCCGCCTATCGCACGCTCGGCCGCGAGGTGCTGGCGCTGGCGGTGCGCGAGGAGATCATCAACGTGCCGGGCCTCGGGCGCATGCTGCTGCCCTGGCCCAAGTCGGTGGCGAGCGGGCCGCTGTGGCGCCTCAACCCGAGCTATGCGCCGCTGCAGCTGCTGCGCTACTTCCAGCAGGCCGACGCGGCCGGCCCGTGGAACGAGGTCATCGACAACACGCTGCGCATGTTCGGCGCCGTCACGCCCAAGGGCTTCGCGCCCGACTGGTGCGCCTGGTCGCAGGATTCGCGCTCTTTCGTTGCCGATCCACAGAAGGGCGTCACCGGCAGCTATGACGCCATCCGCGTCTACCTCTGGGCGGGCATGCTTTCCGAGCGCGACCCGGCGCGCAAGATGCTGCTGCTGAGCCTGCGCGGCCCGCGCCAAGCACTCGCCGAGAACCACGCGGTGCCCGAGTACGTCGACACCGTCACCGGCCAGGTCCGCGGCATGGCGCCGCTGGGCTTCTCGGGCGCAATGCTGCCCTACCTCAAGGCGCTGGACGCCGCCGACGCTCTGGCCGACCAGGTCGCCCGCGTGCCCGGCGGCCGCGCGGCGCCTCCCGCGCCCAACGCAACGACGCCACCCGTGGCGCCCTTGCCGTACTACGAACAGTGCCTGTTGCTTTTCGGACAGGCGTGGCTCGACGGCCGCTATGAATTCGGCCGCAACGGCCAGCTGCAAACCTCATGGAGAACGCTATGCCGTCCCAATCGACCGGCCTGAAGCCCCGGCGCTCGCTCGGCGTCGCCCCCGGCTCGCGTCCTTTCCCGAGCCCTTTTTCGCTCTCGCCGCAATCCCGTCAATGGACGGCCTGCCTCGGCATGCTCGTCGCGCTGTGCGCCGCCAACCCCGCTCACGCGCAGGCAGACGCCAGCGCCGCGCTGATCGAGCAAGGCAACTACTGGCAGGCCCAGGGTCGTGCCGATCTCGCCGAGGAAAGCTGGAAGAAGCTGCTGAGCGTGCAGCCCCAGTCGACCGACGCGATGTACGGCATGGCGCAGGTCGAGCTCTCGCGCGGCAACTCCGAGGCCGCACGCGGCTGGATCGCCAGGCTGCGCACCGCGAACCCGAACGACAGCCGCCTCGCCCGCCTGCAGCAGCAGTCGCAGCAGCCTGCCGGCGCGCAGAGCACGCTACAGCGCGCCCGCGCCGCCGCGCGTGCCGGCCGTGCCGCCGAGGCGGTGGAGCTGTACCGCAGCCAGTTCGACAACCGCCCGCCGCCCGAGGCGCTGGCACTCGAGTACTACCAGGTGCTGGCCAGCACGCCCCAGGGCGCCGACGAAGGCCGCCGGGGCCTCGAGCAGCTGGTGAAGGATCACCCGGAAAACACCAGCTACACGCTCGCGCTGGCGCAGCAGAAGACATACAGCGAATCGACGCGCCGCGCCGGCATCCGTGAGCTGGTCGAGCTGACCCGACAGCCTGCCGTTGCCAGCGCCGCGCGCGCCGCGTGGCGGCAGGCGCTGATCTGGCTCGACGCCCGCCAGCCCGACGTTCCGCTCTACCAGGAATACCTGAGCAACAACCAGACCGACGCAGCCGTGGCCGCGCGGCTGGAAAGCCTCACCACCGCCAAGGCCGCGGCCACCAGCTCGCCCGGCGTTCCGGTGGGCGAAGGCTTCAAGGCGCTGGACCGCGGCGATGCGAGCACCGCCGAGCAGCGCTTCCAGCAGGCGCTTCGCACCAAGGCCGACGACACCGAGGCGCTGGGCGGACTGGGCCTGGTGCGCCTGCGCCAGGAGCGCTTCGCCGAGGCGCAGGAGCTGCTGGAGCGCGCGGTGCGCGGTGGCGGCAGCAAATGGAACTCGGCATTGCAGAGCGCCAGCTACTGGGTGCTGGTCGGACAGGCCCGGGCCGCCCAGGGCAAGAACGACCTGCGCGGCGCGCAGTCGCTCTACGAACGCGCGGTGCGCATCGATCCGCGCGAGCCCGTGGGCCAGAACGCGCTGGCCGACCTGCGCGCCGCCGCGGGCGACTACGCGCAGGCCGAACAGGGCTACAAGCGCGTGCTCGAAAGCCGTCCGCAGAACACGCAGGCGCTGCGCGGGCTGATCTCGGTCTACGGCCAGACTGGCCGCCCCGACGAGGCGCTGGCCCTGTCGCGCCGCCTCACGCCCGAGCAGGCCACGCAGCTGGGCGGACTGCGCGACATCCAGGTCGAGCAGGCGCGCAACCGCGCCCGCCAGCAGGCCGATGCTGGCGATACGGCCGGCGCGCAGCGCACGCTGGAAGACGCGATGCTCGCCGCGCCCGACAGCCCCTGGGTGCGGCTGGACCTCGCCAATCTCTATCGCAAGCGCGGCATGGTGTCCGAAGCGCGCGGCGTGATGGAGGGCCTGCTGATGTCGCAGCCCGACATGCCCGACGCGCTGTACGCCAGCGCCCTGCTCGCCTCCGAGACCGGCGACGCGGCAGCGGGCATCCAGTACCTCGAACGCATTCCCGCCGGCTCGCGCACGCGCGACATGGCGGCACTGCAGCGCCGCCTCTGGGCGCAGCAGCAGGCGGCGCGCGCGCTGGCACTGGCTCGCCAGGGCCAGGTGGATGCCGCGCGCGGCGTGCTCGCGCAGGCAGAGTCGGCGCTCAGCGCCGACATGCCGGCCGAGCTCTGGGGCCAGCTCGCGGGCGCCTATGCCGAGATCGGCGACGCACCGCGCGCCCTGGCCATGAGTCGCCAGCTGCTGGCGCGCTCGCCCACGCCGAGCACCGGCGACCGGCTGCTGTACGCCTCGGTGCTGCTCAAGACCAGGCAGGACATCGAGCTGTCGGCCGTGCTGCGCCAGCTGGCCACCACCAACATGACGGCCAGCCAGCGCGCCGACTTCGACAACCTGCGCATCGCCTTCGCGCTGCGCCAGACGGATTCGCTGCGCGAGGCCGGCAACCTCGAAGCGGCCTACAACGCGATCGCGCCGGTGCTCGCCGAGCGCCCAGAAGATCCGCAGGCGCTGGCCGCGCTGGCCCGCCTGTACTCGGCGGCGCGCGACGAAGGCCAGGCGCTCGCGCTCTACCAGCGCGTGCTTCAGCGCAACCCGACCGATCTCGACACCCTGCTCGCCGCCGCGGCCAGCGCCAGCGCACAGCGCGACCACAGCTCGGCCGAGAACTACGTGATGGCCGCGCTCAAGCAGGCCCCCGACCAGTCGCGCGTGCTCGCGGCGGCCGGCCGCGTCTACCGCAACGCGGGCGAGAGCCGCAAGGCCGAGCAGTACCTGCGCGCGGCGGTCGAGGCCGAGCGGCAGGTGGCGTCGGGCGGCTTCGCGCCCGGCGGCATGGCGGCCTCGCCGTTGCCGCCGGCCAATCCCTTCGCGGGCATGACGGGCGGCGCACCGAGCGCGGCCGTGCCGGCCAGCTATCCGGCAGCCAACGGCAATCCGTTCGCTCAGGCGCGCATGCAACCGGCGTCCTATCAGGCATCTCCGGTGCCGGCGGGTTACCCGGTCGCGCAGGCCTATCCGGCGGCGAACCAGGCGTATCCGGCCTATCCCGCGGCTGCGGCACCGAATGCCTATCCGCTTGGCGCCCTGCCTTGGAATCCCGGCGCTGCGGCGTCGAACGCCAAGGGCCGCACGACGGCGGCCAAGTCGTCGTCGACGCGCACGGCGCGCAATGCCGCAGCGAACCCGAACAACGTGCCACAGGCCTCCGCGTACATCGCGCAGCCGATGCAGCAGCCATTGCCCCAGTACCCGGTGCCCGGCACGCAGCAGGTCGCGCCGGTCTACATTCCGCCGGCGCAGCAGCCCGGCGGCTATCCGGCTCCCGGCTATCCGCAGGCGAATGCCGCGTATGCGCAGGCCAACACGCCGCGCGCGGACACCGGCTGGAATGCGCCGCCGCGCAGCGCGCCCGCGACGAGCTCGGTGGCCGCCGAGCTGCAGGAGCTCGAATCGCAGCGCGCCGTGAGCCTCACGGCGGGCACGGTGTACCGTAACCGCGCCGGCGAGGCGGGGCTGAGCCGGCTGTCGGACTTCCAGCTGCCGATACAGGCGCGCTTCCCTGCGGGTGAAGGCAAGATCGTCGTGGGCGTGACGCCCACCGTGCTCGATGCCGGCACGCCCGCGAGCGACTACGCCACCGGCAGCCGCTTCGGCGGCGGCCCCAGCGCCGCACTGAACGCGCTGCGCAGCGGCGCCTCGGCCGGCCAGCAGAATGCGGCCGGCGTCGGGCTCAACGTGGGCTACGAGGGCAAGAACATCGATGCCGGCATCGGCACCACGCCGCTGGGCTTTCCCACCACCAACGTGGTCGGCAACGTGACATTCAAGGGCAGCATCGGCGACTCCTGGAACTACAAGGCCGACATCTCCCGCCGCGCCGTGACCGACAGCGTGCTGTCCTTCGCAGGCGCGAAGGACGAGCGCACCAACGAGCGCTGGGGCGGCGTGGTCGCCACCGGCGTGCGCGGCGACATCGGCTATGACGACGGCACCTACGGCGTGTACAGCTACCTCGCGGCGCACGGCATCACCGGCAGGAACGTGCAGAGCAACTCGCGCGTGGAAACCGGTGGCGGCGCCTACCTGCACCTGCTCAACAGCCCGAACTCCAAGCTCACGCTGGGCATGAACATCGGCCTGATGGGCTACCAGAAGAACCTGAGCTACTACACCTTCGGGCAAGGCGGCTACTTCAGCCCGCAGAGCTTCGTGAGCGTGGCCTTCCCGGTCGACTGGAGCGGGCGCAGCGACAGGCTTTCGTGGCGCCTGAACGCCTCGCTGGGCGTGCAGTCGTTCACCCAGAAGTCGTCGCCCTACTTCCCGACGGACCCGTCGCGCAACGCGGCCGCATCGAGCGCCGCCTACCAGGCGCTGGCGCTGGGGCTGAGCAGCTCGGCCTACAACAACACCTACGCCAGCAGCTCCAAGACCGGCCTGGCCTACAACCTGGCCGCGGTGGTGGAATACCAGTTGGCGCCGAAGATGTTCCTGGGCGGGGCGCTGGGGTTCAACAATGCACAGAACTACCGGCAGTTCACCGGTAGCGTCTACCTGCGCTATGTGTTCGGCGGCTCCAGCAGCATCGGCGTGCCCGGCTACGGCACCGGAAGCGGCACCACGCTGAGCCCGATGACGTCGCCCTACACGCCGCTGCTCTAGGGCCTGTTCACACTATTTCCGGGGTCGCGTTGGTGCGCCAACCCTGCGGGAAGGGCCGCCAGGGCGGGCCACTCGGCGTTGCGCTCCTAGCGTGTGCGCATGCACACACGTCGTCGCGCGCCTTGATTGGCCCGCCCTGGCGGCCCTTCGCGACCCCGGAAATAGTGTGAACAGGCCCTAACCGGGGAGGCCCAGGGTGGGCCACCCGTCGCGGCCCCACAGCGGGGCGCGCTCGTATTGGGCCACCCACGGCGCCACGTCCTTGGCCGCCATCGGCTTGCTGATGCCGAAGCCCTGTCCCAGCATGCAGCCCATGGCCAGCAGCGCCTCGCCCTGCTTCACCGTCTCGACGCCCTCGGCCACGGCCGTGAGGCCCAGCGCGTGAAGCAGCGCGATGATGCCCTGCACGATGGCCCGGTCCTGGCTGTTGTCGAGCATGCCGCGCACGAAGGACTGGTCGATCTTCACCGTCGACACCGGCAGCTGGCGCAGGTAGGTCAGCGACGAGTACCCGGTGCCGAAGTCGTCGATGGTGACGCCCACGCCGAGCAGCTTGCAAGCTTCGACGAACAAGGCGACGTTCGCGAACTGGCTGATGGCCGTGGTCTCGAGGATCTCGAGTTCGAGCATGCCCTCGCCCTGCTTCGGAAACTGCGCGAGGTGCCGTGCCAGGCGCTCGACGAAGTCCCAGCGCATCATGTGGCGCGGCGCCACGTTCACGCTCACCGAGATCTGCAGGCCCGCGAGGCGCCACTGGTGCGCCTGCCACAGCGCGGTGGCGATGGCCCAGTCGCCGACCTGCTCGACCAGCGCGTCGTCTTCGATCAGCGGAACGAACTGCGAGGGCGGCATCAGGCCGCGCTCGGGGTGCTGCCAGCGGATCAGCGCCTCGACGCCGACCACCACGCCGCGCAGCATGTCGACCTTGGGCTGGTAGACAAGGAAGAACTCGCCCTGCAGCAGCCCTTCCTGGATGCGCTGGCGCTCGCGCACCACCTGCTCGTCGGCGCGTGCCTGCGGGGCGTCGAAGTAGTGCACCTTGCCGTCGGCCGCGCGCTTGGCGAAGAAGGCCGCGTGCTGCGCCTGGCGCAGCGCCGTCTCGGGGGGCGGGCCGTTGCTGTCGAGCAGCATGGCGCCGATGCTCGCGTCGATGCAGGCCGACTGGCCGCGCCAGTCCCAGGGCTCGGCGAGCGATGCCTGGATGCGCTCCAGCACCTGCGCGCACTGCGAGGTGCCGAGGCCGGCGAACAGGGCCGCGAACTCGTCGCCGCCCACGCGCGCCATCACGCTCTCGCGCGGCAGCTCGGCCTTGATACGGCGGGCCACTTCCTCCAGGGCCGCATTGCCCGCGACCATGCCCAGGCGCGAATTCAGCTCGGCGAAGCGGTCGACATCGATGTAGCAGACCGCGGCCAGCCGCTTGCCGGCCCGGGCCCAGTCCGCCATCAGCGGGCGCAGCACCTCATCCGGCGGGAGGCGGGCCGATCCGTCGTAGTACGACGGCAACGAGACTGTGGGTTGCTGGTTCGACAAAAGACTGGAGCTCCGGAAGTCGCGGGCTATTGTTCTCCCAATTGGGACTGATCCACCCTTTGCAGCGAAGATTTGTTACCGGTACGTGTTTGCACCACAACACCTTCGTATACATCACGGTGGCGTGGTCCGGCGAAGTCCGCTAGCCGCAGTACGCGCCGACCACCCGGCCGGTGGGCTCGACCTGCACGTTGAGCCGCATCATGTCCTGCGCCGGGTCGGCCGGCTCGGTCGCGAGCACGCTGCGCGCCATGCGGGCGCCGGCGCGCTGGCGCATTTCCTCCAGCAGCTGCTGGGTGATGCGCAGCCCCAGTCCGAAGCGCACGGAGGCCGCCTGGCAGGTCTCGGGCGGCGTGACGAAGCTCGGGGGTTCGGGCACTTCCGAAGTCAGGGGCCGGTCGGCGGGGGGCGCCTGGCAGGCGGCCAGGGCGAGGCAGAGGCCCAGGGCAGCCATGCCGGGCAGGTGTCGACCGTTCGCGTGGATGCGCATCTTTCTTGCTCCTTCGTCGTTCTTCATGCTGTGCGGAAGCTTATTCAACTCCGGGGGCGGCCCTGTGGCACAGGTTAAGCCAGCGGGCCTCGATGCATCAACTAAATCACGGGGGCGCGGCCCGGCGTCGCATTCGAGGGGTATGCTGAAAGCAACGCGCGCAGCCCATTGCAGTCAAGGCCCCTCGGGCACGAACCCATGACACAAACCCCTGCCACGGTCTTCCTGATCGACGTCGACAACACCCTGCTCGACAACGACCGCTTCATCGCCGATCTCCATGCCCGCCTCGACGAGGCTTTCGGCGCCGAGGTCGCCAGCCGCTACTGGACGGGCTTCGAGAAGCTGCGCGACGAACTCGGCTACGTCGACTACCTCGGAGCGCTGCAGCTCTTTCGCGCCGGCGCGGGCCGCAGTGGCATGAGCGACCCGCAGCTGCTGCGGATGTCCGGGTTCGTGGTCGACTACCCCTTCGCCGACAGGCTCTACCCCGGCGCGCTCGAAACGCTGAAGCACCTGCGCCGCCACGGCCCCACCGTGATCCTCTCGGACGGCGACGTGGTCCTGCAGCCGCGCAAGGTGCAGCGCTCGGGCCTGTGGGAGGCCACCGAGGGCCGCGTGCTGATCTACGTGCACAAGGAGGAGATGCTCGACGCCGTCGAGCAGCACCACCCCGCGCGGCACTACGTGATGATCGACGACAAGCTGCGCATCCTCTCGGCCATGAAAGCCATCTGGGGACCGCGTCTTACAACCGTCTTCGTGCGGCAAGGGCACTATGCGCTCGACGCCGGGGCCAACGCGGCCCACGCACCCGCCGACATCACCGTCGAGCGCATCTCGGATCTCATCAACTTCGACTTCCCGTCCACATGAGCCAAGCAAGCAACCCTCTCGCGGGCAAGCCCGCCCCAATCGAACTGCTGGTAGACGTGCCGCGACTCGTCTCGGCCTACTACACCGGCCGGCCCGACCCGTCGGTGCCTTCGCAGCGCGTGGCCTTCGGCACTTCGGGGCACCGGGGCTCTTCCTTCGACGATGCCTTCAACGAGTGGCACGTGCTCGCGATCAGCCAGGCCATCTGCGACTACCGCAGGCAGCAAGGCATCGACGGCCCCCTCTTCCTCGGCATCGATACGCATGCGCTCTCCACTCCGGCCTTCGGCACCGCAGTCGAGGTACTGGCGGCCAACGGCGTGGAACTGATGATCTCGAAGGACGACGAGTACACGCCGACGCCGGCCGTGTCGCACGCGATCCTGGTCTACAACCGCGGCCGCACCTCGGGGCTGGCCGACGGCATCGTCATCACGCCCTCGCACAATCCGCCCGAGAGCGGCGGCTTCAAGTACAACCCGCCCAACGGCGGCCCGGCCGGCACCGACATCACCTCGGCCGTGGAGGCCGCGGCCAACAGGATGCTGGCGAACGGCCTGGAAGGCGTGAAGCGCATGCCGCTCGCGCAGGCGCTGCGCGCTTCGACCACGCACCGCCACGACTACCTGAACAGCTACGTCGAAGACCTGGCGCAGGTGCTCGACATGGACGCGATCCGCGACGTGAACATCGACCTGGGCGTCGATCCGCTGGGCGGCGCCGGCGTGCGCTACTGGCCCGCCATCGCCGAGCGCTACAAGCTCAAGCGCCTGAACGTGCTCAGCCGCGAGGTCGACCCGACCTTCCGCTTCATGTCGCTCGACTGGGACGGCCGCATCCGCATGGACCCGTCGTCGCCCGACGCGATGCACAAGCTGATCGAGCTGAAGGACCGCTTCGGCATCGCCTTCGCCTGCGACACCGACCACGACCGCCACGGTGTCGTCGCCGGCAGCACGGGGCTCATGCAGCCCAACAGCTACCTCGCGGTGATGATCGACTACCTCTACACGCACCGCCCGAACTGGCCCGCGCAGGCGGCTATCGGCAAGACGGTGGTGAGCAGCCAGATGATCGACCGCGTCGCCAACCGGCTCGGCCGCAGGCTGCACGAGGTGCCGGTGGGCTTCAAGTGGTTCGTCGACGGGCTGGTCGATGCCTCACTGGCCTTCGGCGGCGAGGAAAGCGCCGGCGCGACCTTCCTGCGCAGGGACGGCTCGGTGTGGACCACCGACAAGGACGGCATGGTGCCAGCCCTGCTGTCGGCCGAGATCGCCGCGCGCACCGGACGCGACCCCGGCGAGCGTTATGCCGAGCTGACGCAGGCGCTGGGCAGGCCGGTGTCGAACCGGGTGGACGCGCCGGCCACGGTCGAGCAGAAGAAGCGGCTGTCGAGCCTGTCGCCGCAGCAGATTCGCTCCACCGAGCTGGCGGGCGACAGGATCGTCGAGGTGCTGAGCCATGCGCCGGGCAACGGCGCGGCCATCGGCGGCGTGAAGGTCGTGACCGCCAACGGCTGGTTCGCCGCGCGGCCCTCGGGCACGGAGAACATCTACAAGATCTATGGCGAGAGCTTCAAGGGCGAGGAGCATCTCGCGCGCATCCTCGAGGAGGCGCAGCAGGTCGTGGACGGTGCGCTCTCAGGAAACTGAAGCCGCATGCGGACGCTGGTGCTGCGGCTGAACCCGGGCGACGACCTGCGCGCTTCGCTCGATTCGGCGCTGGGCCGAAGCGGGAGCGATGCGGCCTTCGTCGTCTCGGGCATCGGCAGCCTGAGCGGCGCGAGCATCCGGTTCGCGGGTGCGCCGACGCCGGCCCGCATCGAGGGCGACCTGGAAATCCTCACGCTGGCGGGCAGCCTGTCGCCGGACGGATCGCATCTGCACATCAGCGTGTCGGATGCCGAGGGTCGTGTCTCCGGCGGGCATGCGGCGCCGGGGTGCGTCGTGCGGACCACGGCCGAGATCCTCGTCGCCGTGCTGCCCGACTGGCGATTCGCGCGAACGCTCGATCCGCTCACCGGCTATGCCGAGCTGAGCCCGCTCAGCCTTCCAGCGACTCCACGCGCAGGGTCGTGACCGCGCCCGCCACCTCGGCGCGCGCCTGCAGCGCATGCACAGCCAGGTCGAGCGTGCCCTGCTCCACCGGGCCGGTCAACACCAGCACCTGAGGCCCCGTGCCGGGCCGCTCGGCCGCCAGCGCGACCTGGCGCACCGGCACTTTCTGCTCCGCGAGACTGGCCGCGACGGCCTGGATCTGATTGACCGCACGCACCGGCACGCGCAGGTAGTGCGATGTGTGGACGGCTGCGCGCGGCAGCACGGCCAGCGCGTTGGTCGCATATGCATGCACGCCGAGGTGCGGCACGTGCTGAGCGGCATGGACGCCATCGAGACGCGCCACGTCGACCAGATCGGCGATCACGGCGGAAGCCGTCTGCTCCGAGCCGGCGCCCGCGCCGTAATACATCGTGAGGCCGGCTGCGTCGCTCTTCACCATGACGGCGTTCATCGAGCCATTCACCTGCGCCATCAGGTGCGTGGCCGGCACGAGCACCGGCTGCACGCGCAACTCGACGCCGGCCGCCTGCCGGCGCGCGACGCCGAGCAGCTTGATGCGGTAGCCCAGCTGCTCGGCGCAGGCCACATCCACGCCCTGCAGCGCGGTGATGCCCTCGACCTGCGCGTCGGCAAAGCGAAGCGGCATGCCGAAGGCGTTGGCCGCCAGCAGGGTCAGCTTGTGGGCCGCGTCGATGCCCTCGATGTCGAAGCTGGGGTCGGCCTCGGCATAGCCCAGCGCCTGGGCCTGCGCGAGCGCGGCGGCGAAGTCCAGGCCCTCGTCGCGCATCTTGCTCAGGATGAAGTTGGTGGTGCCGTTGATGATGCCGGCCACCCATTCGATGCGGTTGGCGGCAAGGCCTTCGCGCAGCGCCTTGATGATGGGGATGCTGACGGCCACGGCGCCCTCGTAAGCCACGATCACGCCCTTCTCGCGCGCGGCGGCGAAGATTTCGGCGCCGTGCACGGCCAGCAGCGCCTTGTTGGCCGTGACCACGTGCTTGCCGTGCGCGATGGCGGCCAGCACCCAGTCGCGCGCCGGGCCGGTGCCGCCGGCCACTTCGACCACCACGTCGACGTCGGGATGCGTTGCGACCTGCATCGCGTCGGACGTCAGCGCCACGCTGTCTCCCACGATGCCGGCCGCTCGCTCCAGGTTGCGCGCGGCGACCATCACCAGCTCGATGGACCGGCCCGCCCGCGCGGCGATGTCGGCCCGGTTGCGCGCCAGCACGCGGAAGGTGCCCGAGCCCACGGTGCCGATGCCGATCATCCCCACGCGCAGGGTACGAATGGCCGCATGGCGGTGGTGCAAGGGCTCTAGGGATTCAACGGGATCGCGGTACATGGACAACTCCTGACGAAAAAACAAAACCCAGCTGCCAGAGCTGGGTTCATTCGTTCGGGGAGAGAGCGATACACCAGGTGGCTGCCGGAACGGCCACCTGCGCGTGCTCAGGTGGCCGCGGTGGTAATGGTGGTAATCATTCGGGCAACGACCATCGCCTGCGCGGAGGCAGGCAGCATCATGCGGCCCATGGGGGCTGCGAAGGATGCGAAGGGGAAGCGTTGGCTCGACATGAAGCCACGGAGTGTACAGGAGCCGGCGGCGCCACCGGTCAGGGCGCGGCCGACAGCCGCTTTTCGAGCCACACGCTGTAGCGCGAGAGCCCGAAACACAGCAACCAGTAGACCGCCGCGATGAAGAGATAGCCCTCGAGGTAGAACGGCCGCCAGGTCGGGTCGCCGCCCAGCGCCAGCCCCAGCGCACCCGTGAGCTCGAAGAGCCCGACCACGGTGACCAGCGAAGTGTCCTTCAGCGTGCCGACCACGTTGTTGGTCAGCGCGGGCACGACGAGCCGCAGCGCCTGCGGCAGCACGATGTCGCGCTGCACCGGCCAGCGGCCGAAGCCCAGCGCCATCGCCACTTCGGTCTGCCCGCGCGGCACGGCCTGCAGGCCGCCGCGGATGATCTCCGCAAGGTACGCGGCCACGAAGAGCGCCAGGCCCGCGAGCACACGCACCAGCACATCGGGCTGCCACCCGGCCGGCCACAGCAGCGGCAGCAGGAAGGAGGCCATGAACAGCACCGAGATCAGCGGCACGCCGCGCACCAGCTCGATGTAGCTCGCGCTCAGCGTGCGCACCACGGGCCATCCGGAGCGCCGCCCCAGCGCCAGCAGCAGCGCGAGTGGAAAGGCCAGCGCCAGCCCCACCACCGCGAGCCCGATGGTCAGCGGCAGGCCGCCCCAGCGTCCGGTGGGCACATGGCTCAGGCCCAGTACGCCGCCGCGCATCAGCAGCACGAAGAGCAGCAGCGCGACGACCCACAGCGGCACCAGCCACCAGCGCCAGCTGCGCGGCCAGGCGCTGAGCATCGTCACGGCCGACAGCACGATCACCGCGACGGCGGGACGCCACTGTTCCTCGTACGGAAAACGCCCGAACAGCATCGGCCGCCACTTCTCGGCCACCACGCCCCAGCAGGCGCCATGCTGCACCGCGCGGCAGGCCTCGGCATCGGGAAGGAACACCGCGTGCACGATGCCCCATTCGACGATGTGGAAGCCGATCCAGGCGAAGAGCGCCACCAGCAGCAGCGTCGCAACCGCGCGCAGCGGCGAACCCCAGAGTTCGCTGCGCCATGCGATGGGCTCCCGCGCGGCATTCCTCATCGCCAGCCCCGCAATGCGACGCGCGCGTTGTAGCGATTCATGCCGAAGGAGATCACCAGCGACAGCATCAGGTAGACCGCCATGATGATCGCGATGCACTCGAAGGCCCGGCCGTTCGTGCCGATGGTGGTGTTGGCCACCGATACCAGTTCCGGATAGCCCACTGCCACCGCCAGCGACGAGTTCTTGGTGAGGCTCAGGATCTGGTTGGTGAGCGAAGGCACGATCACCCGCAGGGCCTGCGGCAGCACGACGATGCGCAGCTGCTGCACCGGCGACAGCCCCAGCGCCTGCCCCGCCAGCACCTGCCCCTGGGGCACCGACAGGATGCCCGCGCGCACGATCTCGGCCACGAAGGCGGCCGAATAGAGGCTCAGGCCGGCCACGATGGTCACGTATTCCGGGCTCAGCGCCGCGCCACCGCTCACGCCGAAATCACCGCGCTCTGGAAGCTCGAAATGCAGGCCGCCCTCGCCCATCATCGGCCACGGCACGCTGAGGCCGCCCTTGCTCAGCCATACGCCCGGGAGCAGCCGTACCGGCTCCGTCGGATCGGGCAGCAGGTTTGCCATCGCGAAAGCCAGCATCAGCAGTTGCACCAAGAGCGGCACGTTTCGCACCAGCTCGACATACGCGGTACAGATGCCGCGCAGCAGCACATGCGGGGCCAGCCGGCCGATGCCGATCAGCGTGCCCAGCACCACCGAGAAGATGGCCGCCGGCACCGCCGCGCGCACCGTGTTGATCAGCCCCGCGAGGAAGGCGCGCCAGAACGGCTGGCTGGCATCGAAGTCGAGCCAGCCTTCGCTGATGGAAAAGCCCGTGGGCTCGGTCAGGAAGTCGAAGCCCGAGCGCACACCGCGGGCACGCAGCACTTCGAGCGCGTGGTGCACCACCCAGACGGCGCCGGCCACCACGGCCAGCACCAGCAGGGCCTGGACGGCCCAGGCCAGCCAGACCCCGCGGCGCGAGGCCCGGTCGTTCATCGAACGGGAGGTGCGTAGATCAGGCCGCCCTTGCTCCACAGGTTGTTGGAGCCGCGCGGCAGCTTCAGCACCGACTTGGGCCCGACGTTGCGCTCGAAGATCTCGCCGTAGTTGCCCACGGCCTTGATGGCGCGGAAGGACCAGTCCTTGTCCAGGCCCAGCAGCTTGCCGAGGTCTTCACCGCTGCCCAGCAGGCGCTGCTGTGCCGGGTCCTTGCTGCTGGCCTTGAGCTCGTCGGCGTTGGCCTGGGTGATGCCGAACTCCTCCGCCTCGATGAGCGCGTTCGGCACCCACTTGGCGATGGCGAACCACTCGTCGTCGCCGCGGCGCACCAGCGGCGCCAGCGGCTCCTTGGAGATCAGCTCGGGCAGGATGACGTAGTCGTCGGGGTTGGTCGCTTCCTTGTTGCGCAGGCCGGCCAGCGCCGAGGCGTCCGTCGTGAAGGCCTGGCAGCGGCCCGAGAAGAAGGCCTTGAACGAGGCCTCGAAGCTCTCGAACACCACGGTCTTGACCGGAATGCCCTGCGCGCGGAAGTAGTCCGACACGTTCTTCTCGTTGGTGGTGCCCGACTGGGTGCAGATGGTGGCGTTCTTCAGCTGCCTGGCGCTCGTCACCTTGAGCTTCTTGGGCACCAGGAAGCCCTGGCCGTCGTAGTAGGTGATGGTGGTGAAGTTGAAGCCCAGCGAGGCGTCGCGCGTGAGCGTCCAGGTGGTGTTGCGAGCGAGGATGTCGATCTCGCCGGCCTGCAGGGCCGAGAAGCGCTGCTGAGAGTTGAGCGGCACGAAGTCGACCTTCTTGCCGTCGCCGAGCACGGCCGCCGCGATGGCGCGGCAGGTGTCGACATCCAGCCCCGACCAGTTGCCCTGCGTGTCGGGCGCCGAGAAGCCGGCCACGCCGTTGGTCACGCCGCACTTGACGGTGCCGCGCTGCTTGACCGCGTCGAGCGTCTTGCCGGCAAAGGCCGGAGCAGCGAAGGCCATGGCGGCGATGCAGGCGCCTGCGAGCAGTGCCGGGCGGAATCGTTTGTTCATCATTGGTGTTCTCCTCAACAACGGTAAGCAAAAGGCAGTGTACGGGCCGACGCCGGACTCTGCCAAAGAACTCCGGGTTGGATGCATATGCGCCGCACAAGGCTGGATAGACAGGCCCAGGGTTCACTACCATACGGCCCTTCAACAACCACTCAATGGGAATCCACACAATGGTCAAATCCGACGACACCGGCAAGTTCATCCTGCGCGTTTCGCTTGGCGTGCTGATCCTGCTGCATGGCATCGCCAAGCTCCAAGGCGGCGTCGGCTTCATCTCCGGCATGCTGGCCCAGCACGGGCTGCCGGGCGCATTGGCCTACCTGGTCTACGTCGGGGAAGTGGTGGCGCCGGTGCTGCTGATCGTCGGCCTCTACACGCGGCCTGCGGCCTGGATCGTGGCCATCAACATGGTGGTGGCGATCGTGCTGGTCCATACGAAGGAACTGGGCGCACTCGGCAAGCAAGGCGGCTGGGCGCTCGAACTGCAGGGCATGTTCCTGGCCGCGGCCCTCGGCCTCGCTTTCATGGGTGGCGGCCGCTTCGCACTGAGCAGCAAGTACAACTGAGCCGACCCGGCTCAATCGTCGTCGGCAGCATCGAGGCCCGGGAACAGCACCTCGGTGTAGCCGAAGCGCGAGAAATCGCGCACCCGCATCGGGTAGAGCTTGCCCAGGAGATGGTCGACTTCATGCTGCACCACGCGCGCATGAAAACCGGTGGCGACCCGCTCGATCGGATCGCCATACGGGTCGAACCCGGAGTAGCGGATGTTGGCGAAGCGCGGCACCACGCCGCGCAGGCCCGGCACCGACAGGCACCCTTCCCAGCCTTCCTCTTCCTCGCCGTTCAGCGGCGTGATGATGGGGTTCAGCAGCACGGTGCGCGGCACCGGTGGCGCATCGGGATAGCGCGGATTCACGACGTCGGTGCCGAAGATCACTAGCTGCTGGTCGACGCCGATCTGCGGCGCGGCAAGGCCGGCGCCATTGACAGCATGCATGGTCTCGAACATGTCGCGCACCAGCATGTGCAGTTCGTCGGTATCGAAGGCGGCGACCGGCTGCGCGATGCGCAACAGCCGGGGGTCGCCCATTTTCAGGATTTCGCGGATGGCCATGGCGGGATTATCGCGATGGCTCCGGTTCTCCACTCCCGACGGGGAATCAGGGAGGGGTCTGAGTCTTGGAGTCGGGAGAAGTCCACAGTCGCGCATTGCCGCGCGGTGGTGTGGGGATCGAACCCGGACCGCCACCAGCGATCGGCGGCCGGGGCGGCACCACCACCGGCGGAGCTACCGGCCGGCCACCGCCACCCCAGACCGGCGGGCGTGCCGGATAGCCCGGACGATCGTAGTAAGGCCTGTCGTAGTAGCGCGGACGCCGCTCGTAGTAGGCCCCGCCGTTGATGTAGACCGGTGCCGGCACCACCACAGGCGCGGGCTCGCTGTAGTAAGGCCCCGACGAATAGCCCCCGCCGTAGTAGGGATCGGCGGGCACGCCCACGCAGCCCGACAGCAGCACGACGCCACCGGCTGCAGCAAGGGCACCGAGAACTCGAATTTTTTTCATGAGGGACTCTCCTTGTGGCCTTCAATTAGCTTTCAACGCCAGGTTGTAGACCCTGTTGACTGCGCTCCGATGAAGTCGCGTAACGGCCGGTAAAGAGGACTGGCCGCCTTTGCCGACTGCGCCCCGTTCAGGCCGCCGGAACGCCGTTGGCGAGGATCTCCAGCATACGCGCCTCGTCGATGATCTCCACGCCGGCTTCGCGCGCCTTCTCGAGCTTGCTCCCGGCCTCTTCGCCGGCCACCAGGTAGTGGGTCTTCTTGCTGACCGAGCCGGACACCTTGGCGCCGGCCGCCTCCAATTTATCCTTCGCTTCGTCGCGGCTCAGCGTAGGAAGGGTGCCGGTGATGACGAAGGTCAGTCCCGCCAGCGGCTTCGGCGCCCTGGCGGCCGGCTCGCCCTCTTCCCAGGTCAGTCCGCAGGCGCGCAGTTGCTCGACCACCTCGCGGTTGTGCGGCTGGTCGAAGAAGGTGCGCAGGCTCTGCGCGACCACCGGGCCGACGTCGTTCACCTCGAGCAGCTGTTCTTCGGTCGCGTCCATGATCGAATCCAGCTTGCCGAAATGCTTGGCCAGGTCCTTCGCGGTGGATTCGCCCACGTGCCGGATGCCCAGCCCGAACAGGAAGCGCGGCAGCGTGGTCTTCTTCGAGGCTTCGAGGGCATCGACGAGGTTCTTTGCCGACTTCTCCGCCATTCGATCCAGTCCCGCCAGCGTGGTGAAGCCCAGCTTGTAGAGGTCGGGCAAGGTGCGGATCAGGTTCGAATCCACGAGCTGTTCGACCAGCTTGTCGCCCAGCCCGTCGACGTCCACGGCGCGGCGCGCCGCAAAGTGCAGGATGGCCTCCTTGCGCTGCGCCGCGCAGAACAGGCCGCCGGTGCAGCGGTAATCGACTTCCCCCTCCTCGCGCACGGCTTCCGAGCCGCACACGGGGCACTTGTGCGGCATCGTGAAGACGGCGCCGCGCTGCTCTTGCGGCTTGGCCAGGCTGTCCGGTGCCACGCCGACCACCTCGGGAATCACGTCCCCCGCGCGGCGCACGATCACCGTGTCGCCCACGCGCACGTCCTTGCGGCGGGCCTCGTCCTCGTTGTGCAGCGTCGCGTTGGTCACGGTCACGCCGCCGACGAACACCGGCGCCAGCTTGGCCACCGGCGTGAGCTTGCCGGTGCGCCCGACCTGGATCTCGATGCCGACCACCTCGGTCAGCTGCTCCTGCGCCGGGTACTTGTGGGCCACGGCCCAGCGCGGCTCGCGAGAGACGAAGCCCAGCTGCCGCTGCAGCTCGATGCTGTCCACCTTGTAGACCACGCCGTCGATGTCATAGGGCAAGGCGTCGCGCTGGCGTCCGATGTTCTCGTGAAACGCTATGAGTTCGATAGCACCGGTAGCCCGAGCAGTCTGCGTAGCCACGGGGAAGCCCCATTCATGGAACTGCTGCAGCCAGTCGAATTGCGTCGGCCAGTCGGGCCCGCCCTCGGCCACCGGCGTGACCTCGCCCAACCCGTACGCAAAGAAGCTCAGGGGCCGCGCCGCCGCGATCGCCGGATCGAGCTGGCGCACCGCACCGGCCGCCGCATTGCGCGGATTGACGAACACCTTTTCGTTCTTCTGCCCCTCGGCGATCTTCTGGCGTTGGCGTTCGTTGAGCGCGTCGAAATCCGCGCGCTTCATGTAGACCTCGCCGCGCACCTCGACCACCGGCGGCGCCTTGCCGTTGAGGCGCAAGGGAATCTCGCGCACCGTGCGGATGTTCTGCGTGACCTCCTCGCCCACCTCACCGTCGCCGCGCGTCGCGGCCTGCACCAGCACGCCGTTCTCGTAGCGCAGGTTCATGGCCAGCCCGTCGAACTTCAACTCGCAGACGTAGCTCACCTGCGGGCCGTCCTCGGCCAGGCCAAGCTCGCGGCGCACGCGCGCATCGAAGGCGCTGGCGCCGCCGGGCGTGATGTCGGTTTCGGTGCGGATCGACAGCATCGGCACCTTGTGGCGCACCTTCACGAAGCCGTCGAGCACCTTGCCGCCCACGCGCTGGGTCGGCGAATCGGGCGTGCGCAGATCGGGAAACTCGGCTTCGATGGCCTGCAGGCGCTGGAAGAGCTTGTCGTACTCCGCGTCCGGCAGCTCGGGCGCGTCGAGCACGTAGTAGAGATGGGCGTGCCTGTGGAGCTGTTCGCTCAGTGCGGCGGCTTCGCGTGCCGCTTCGTCGCGCGTCGTCATGGTGTCTCCCGGGGAGGAATCGGATTAGCTGAAGAGCCGCCGCGCCAGCGGAGAGCCCGCCGCAAGGTCGCGCCCGTCGAGCGTGTCGTAGAGCTGTTCGAGGTCGGCGCCGATCACGTCCATGGTCTCGTCGCGCAGCAGCTGGCCGTCGCTGTCGGTGACCACGCCGTCCATCTCGCGCGCCAGCGTGGCGGCGGCTTCGCGCATGCGGCGGAAGGGTTCCTCGGCACGGTCGACCTGCGGCACGTCCAGGCTCAGGCTGAGTTCGCGGATGGCCGACTGGGCCGGATCGTCGGCCAGCGCGGCCTGGGTGTCGAAGGCCAGCCCGAGGATCGGCGGCAGGCCCGCCTCGCTGGTCGGCAGCACCATGCGGCCGGGGATGATGCCGGCCACGAAACCGAGGCGCGCAGCGTTCTGCTGCACATAGCCCGGGCTCCAGGCCGCATGCAGCGCGCGCAGCACGAAGCCCAGCTGCGCATCGTGCGCGCTGGCGAACTGGTCGAGCTCGCGGGCGCGCGCCACCTCGTCGAGCATCTCGGGAAACTCGGGCGCGCCGTTGACGGCATCGGCAAAGGCCTGGGCCTTGACCACGAACTCGGAGTACTCGATCTCGTTGAGCGCCCCGGTGCGGTTGGCCAGCTGCACGCCGACCTGGAAGGCGCTGTAGCGCTGACCGGGCACGGGCGGCTCCCACTGGCCGGTGTGTTCGTTCAGGCCCTCGATGGCCACCGGCTTGCTGCCCGCGCGGCGCGTGGGCGGCATGGCGGCGATGGCGGCGTCGCCCGAGGCCAGGCCATCGAGCGAGATCGGCGCGATCACGTCGATCAGCGGATCGAGCCCGCCGCGGCGCTCGGCCGCGGGCGCGGGCACGCCGCTGGGCGCCGGAAGATCGGGGTCGAACAGCGGCTCATGCCGGTCGGAGCCCTGCACCTTGTTCGGATCGGCGTGCAGCACCGGCTCCACGCCGTCATCGCCAGCGGCCAGCGCGCGCTCGGCCTCGTCGAGCGCGACATCGACTGCATCGGGTTGGCGGGGCGCGTTGCGGCGCGACATCATGGCCTCGTAGCCGACAACGGCCGCGAGAACGAGGCCACCGAAGATTGCCAGGGCGAGTGTGAGATTGCTCATGGATCGTTGCCGCCCGGCTTATGCGGCTTCGACCATGGACACCGCCGACTCCATGTCGACAGCCACGATGCGCGACACGCCCTGCTCCTGCATCGTCACGCCGATCAGCTGTTCGGCCATTTCCATGGCGATCTTGTTGTGGCTGATGAAGAGGAACTGGGTTTCGCGGCTCATGGCGGAGACGAGTTTGGCATAGCGCTCGGTGTTGGCGTCGTCCAGCGGCGCGTCCACTTCGTCGAGCAGGCAGAAAGGCGCCGGGTTCAGCTGGAAGATGGCGAACACGAGCGCAATGGCCGTGAGCGCCTTCTCGCCGCCCGACAGCAGGTGAATGGTCTGGTTCTTCTTGCCCGGGGGCTGCGCCATCACCTGCACGCCGGAGTCGAGGATCTCGTCGCCGGTCATCATGAGCTTGGCGTTGCCGCCGCCGAAGAGCTCGGGGAACATGCGGCTGAAGTGCTCGTTGACGATCTTGAAGGTGCCGCCCAGCAGGTCGCGCGTCTCGGCGTCGATCTTGCGGATGGCGTCTTCCAGCGTGCCGATGGCTTCGTTCAGGTCGGCCGACTGGGCGTCGAGGAAGGTCTTGCGCTCGCTGGCAATGGCCAGTTCGTCCAGCGCCGCCAGGTTCACCGCGCCGAGCGCGACCACCTCGCGGTTGAGGCGGTCGATTTCGCCCTGCAGCCCCGTGAGCTTCACCTTGTCGTTCTCGATCGACTGCTCGACGGCTTCGAGGTCGGCACCGGCGTCGTCCAGCAGCTGCTGGTATTGCTCGACGCCCAGGCGCGCGGCCTGCTCCTTGAGCTGGAACTCGGTGATGCGCTGGCGCAGCGGATCGAGCTCGCGCTCCAGTTGCAGGCGGCGTTCGTCGCTGGCGCGCAGCTTGAGCGTGAGGTCGTCGTACTGGCTGCGCGCCGAGCCCAGTGCGGCTTCGCGTTCGAGCTTGAGCGACAGCGCGTCCTGCAGGCCGGCCTGCGCGGCGGCGTCGGACAGGCGGCTCAGCTCGGCGCGGGCGCGCTCGTCCTCGTCGGTCAGCGCGACGGTCTGCTGCGCGGCGGTCTCGATGGAGCGGTTGAGTTCGGCACGGCGTGCTTCGAGCGTGCGCTGCGAGAAGGTGGCCTCCTGCGCCTGGCGCTCGAGGCTGCGGTGCTGCTCGCGGCTCGCGGCCAGCGCGCGGTTGGCCTCGATCACGCGTTCGTCGAGCTCGGCATGGCGTTCCTGGCTGTCGGCCAGCTGCATGTCGAGTTCCTCGAAGCGGCCTTCGGCGGCAATGCGCCTTTCCTGCAGTTCCTCGAGTTGCGCATCGACTTCGCCGATGTCGGAAGCCAGTTGCTGGCTGCGGGCGCGGGTCTGCTCGGCCAGCTGCGTCATGCGCAGCGTCTCGACCTGCAGTTCGTGCGCGCGCGACTGGGTTTCGGCGGCTTCGCGCCGTGCAGTGACGAGGCGCGATGCGGCATCGGCATACGCGGCTTCGGCGCGGACCAGCGCGGTACGCGCTTCCTCGGTGATGAGCGTCTGGGCGCGCAGCTGGCGCTCCAGGTTTTCCATTTCCTGCTGGCGGGCCAGCAGGCCTGCCTGCTCGGAATCGGGCGCGTAGAAATTGACGCTGTGCGCCGACACGGCATGGCCGCTGCGCACATAGATGACCTCGCCCGGCCGCAGCGAGCCGCGCTGGGCCAGCGCTTCCTCGAAGCTCGCGGCGGTGTAGCAGCCGTGCAGCCAGTCGTTCAGCAGGGCCTGCTGGCCTGCATCGTTCAGGCGCAGCAGGCTCGACAGGCGCGGCAGCGCGGCCGAGCCCTCGGGCGTGCTGGCGGCCGGCGGGCTGTAGAAGGCCAGCTTGGCGGGCGGCGCGTCGTTGCCGAAGGCGCGGACCATTTCCAGCCGACTGACTTCGAGCGCACCCAGGCGCTCGCGCAGTGCCGCTTCGAGCGCGTTCTCCCAGCCCTGCTCGATGTGGATGCGGCTCCACAGGCCCTGCAGGCCGTCGAGGCCGTGCTTGGCGAGCCAGGGGGCCAGCTTGCCGTCGGTCTTGACCTTTTCCTGCAGCGCGCGCAGCGCCTCCAGGCGGGCCGAGAACTCGGCGTGGCGGGCGCCCTCGGTGTTGACGGCCTGTTGCTTCGTGCGGCGATCGTCGTCGAGCTGCGGCACGGCTTCGAGCAGCTCCTGCAGGCGCGCGTCGGATTCGCTCGCCGCCTCCTGCGCCATCGCGTACTGCTCCTGCATGTCGAGCAGGCGGGCCTCGTCGGGCGCGGCCAATGCGTTCTGGTCGGCGCGCAGGCGTTCGCTGCGCTGCATGAACTGGCGGCTCTGTTCCTCGATGTTGCGCTGGTCGGCGGCCAGCACCTGGATCTGCTGCTGCACCTGCGACACGGTCGTGCGCTGGGCGTTGGCTTCGTCCTGCGCGCGCTGCACAGCTTCTTCGAGCTCGGGCATGCGCGCATCGTGCTCCTCGAGCTGTGCGGCCAGCATGATGGCCTGCTCCTCGGCATCGACGCCCGCGCCGGCCAGGGTCTCGATCTCGGCTTCGGCTTCCTCGCGGCGGCGGCCCCATTGGCCCATCTGCTCGCGCAACTGGACGAGGCGCTGCTCGACGCGCTGGCGGCCCTCGACCACGAAACGGATCTCGCCTTCGAGCCGGCCGACTTCGGCGCTGGCCTCGTAGAGCTTGCCTTGCGCCTGGTTGACCTGGTCGCCGGCGCCGTAGTGGGCCTGGCGCACGGTTTCGAGCTCGGCCTCGATGTGGCGCAGGTCGGCCGTGCGCGATTCGAGGTCGTTGATCGCGCGCTCGGAATCGGCCTTGATCTTCGCCTGGTCGGCGTTGCTCTCGCTGCGCTTGAGGAACCACAGCTGATGCTGCTTCTTTGTGGCATCGCCCTGCAGCGCGTTGTAGCGGGCGGCCACCTCGGCCTGCTTCTCGAGCTTCTCGAGGTTGGCGTTGAGTTCGCGAAGAATGTCTTCCACTCGCGTGAGGTTCTCGCGCGTGTCGCCCAGGCGGTTCTCGGTTTCGCGGCGGCGCTCCTTGTACTTGGAGACGCCGGCGGCCTCCTCGAGGAAGAGGCGCAGCTCCTCGGGCTTGGATTCGATGATCCGGCTGATCGTGCCCTGCCCGATGATGGCGTAGGCGCGCGGGCCGAGGCCGGTGCCCAGGAACACGTCCTGCACGTCGCGGCGACGCACCGGCTGGTTGTTGATGTAGTAGCTGCTGGTGCCGTCGCGAGTGAGCACCCGACGCACCGCGATCTCGCTGAACTGGTTCCACTGGCCGCCGGCGCGGTGGTCGGCGTTGTCGAACACCAGTTCCACGCTCGAACGGCTGGCCTGCTTGCGGGTCGTCGTGCCGTTGAAGATCACGTCCTGCATCGACTCGCCGCGAAGCTCCGAGGCGCGCGATTCGCCGAGCACCCAACGCACCGCATCCATGATGTTCGACTTGCCGCAGCCATTGGGGCCGACGACGCCCACCAGTTGGCCCGGCAGCATGAAGTTGGTGGGTTCGGCGAACGACTTGAAGCCCGATAGCTTGATGGAATTAAGACGCACGACTTGTCGGCCTGCCTTGACTGTAGAGCCAAGGTATTGATTTGTAAGGAAAATTGCACGGGCCCGCAGCTTGCAGCAGGCCGCCGCCCTAGCCGTGGATGATAACGTCAGGGCATGCACGATTCCCCGGTTTCACCCCTCGCCGCACGATGGGCCCGCCGCCCGGCGCGCATGGCCACCCGGCTTGCCGTTCTGCTCGCCGCCCTGGTCGGCATGGCCGGCTGTTCGTCGATGCGCGACACCGAGCGCGCCGAGCCCTACACCAACCAGGAGTGGCTGCAGTCCGGCGCCAACCGCATCGCCAATCTCTCGCTGCGCGACAACCTGCAGTCGGTGCGGCGGGTGCAGAGCACGCTCTACAAGCGCAACCCACGCGAATGGCGCAAGTCGGCCGCCAGCATGGACGAAGCCATCCAGCGCGCCTGGGATGCCGTGCTCAAGGGCCCGCCGCTGCCCGAACTCAAGGGCGCCAGTGGCATCGACGCCATCCGCATGGCCTTCGACACCACGCCGCAGGGCTACCAGGGCGACCGCGTCGCGGCGCTGGTCTACGGCTGGGCCACCATGCTCAAGCAGGCCAACGGCGACACCTGGGACCAGACCATGCTCGACGGCGTCAACGCCGAAAACAGCTTCCGGGCCGCGCGCAACTTCGAGATCTCGCTGTGGCTCATCTCCTCCAAGACCGGCCCCGACGGCCAGCCACTGCTGCTGGCCACCGAGATCAGCGACCGCGGCCGCAATCTCGTGGCCGACCGCGAACTCTCCAAGGTGGTTGCGCGACTCGACCTCATGGCTGCACAGGCGGACGAGAAATACCGCCGGGCGGCGCTCGACTTCGGGCAGAACTGGGTTATGGGGGTGGTGATGCCCCTGTTCACGCTGGTGCCCAAGTAGCGGGGATGACGGCCATTCCAGGAAACATATTTCCCAAAATCGTATTTACGGTAATATATTTCCATGAACAAGCAGGACCTCGTCAACGCACTCATCGCTCGTCGAGAGACTTCCGGAGTCTCGAACGCCGAAATCGCCCAGCGCAGCGGCCTGACCGAGCGCTCGGTGCGCAATGCGCTGAGCCTGCATGGCAATCCGCAGCTCTCGTCCCTGCTCGCGCTGGTCGACGCATTGGGTCTAGAACTCCAGCTTGTGCCCAGGGGCTTCGGCCAGGCGGTCGCGGCTGATCCCGGTTATCGCCCCGTGGCCACCCGCATCGGCCACGCAGTGGCAAAGGCACCGCCTGAATCGGCCTCGGCGAAAGCCAGGCCCCGGGGGCGGCCATGAACGTCAAGATCCTTGAGATCTCGCTCGGTGCGCGCCGGTTCGGAAAGCTGTTCCAGTACGCCGATCTTTGCCGGTTCGTCGCGGAACCCGAGATCGTGGTCGATCCGCCTGCCGAGATCCTTTCGCTTTCGATGCTCGCGAGCGATCCTGCCGCCCAGTCGGCCTTGTGGAGCGACGTCAAGAATCCGCTGTTCAATGCCCAGGGCGGACAACTGCCCAGCTTCTTCCAGAACCTGCTGCCCGAGGGCGTGCTGCGCAGCCACATCGCGCAGCTGCGCGGCTGCCTTGAAAGCGATCATTTCGAACTGCTGGCAGCCTGCGGCGGCGACCTGCCCGGCGCCGTCAGCGCGAGGCCGGTGTCCGTGGACCGAAGCACGCTGCAGCGGCTCGTCACACAGGACCAGGACGCGCTGGAGATGTCCGTGGTCGAGTTGCCGATGCCGCAAGGCATTTCGGTGTCGGGCGTGCAGCCCAAGCTGGGCCTGCGCCGCCAGGGCGGCCGCTACGTCGCCCGCACGCGGGCCGGCGCGAGCACCCGTGTCATCGCCAAGCTGCCGGTGGCGGGCAGGCCGCACATGCCGCAGCTCGAAATGCTGTCGCTGCAGATGGCCGGCGCTGCGGGCGTCGAGGTCTGCCATGCCGAACTCGCCCCTCTTTCGGCCATCTCGGCCGAACACAGCTACGCGCTGCCCGACGAGCCCGAGTTCCTGGCGGTCACACGGTTCGACCGCGACGGCGCCCGCCGCATCCATTTCGAAGACTTCGCGCAGGTGCTCGCCATCGACCCGATGCACAAGTACGGCGCGAGCTATCTCGACATGGCACTGGCGATGCGCGCCTTTGCGTCTCTGGGCGACGAAGCGGTGCTCGAACTCGTGCGGCGCCTTGTGGTGAACGACCTGCTGGGCAACCCCGACGCGCATCTGAAGAACTTCGGCGTGCTGTACGCAGACGCCGTCGCCCCGAGCTTCGCGCCGGCCTACGACATCGTCGCCTACGCGGCGATACAGGGCGTCGAAGGGCATGCGCTGCCGCTGCTGCCTCCTGCTGCGGGCGCAGCCGCCAGGCGATCTGCCATGTTCACGCCTTCGAGCGTGCGCGCATTCTGCTTTTCCAGCGGAATGCACGAGCCACTGGTCCGGCGCACGATCGCCGACACGACACGGCTGGCGCGCGACGCATGGCCCGCGATGATCGAGGCTTCCGCGCTTCCGGCCGCCTGGAAGAAGCGGCTGGCGCAGCGTCTGCAGGCGCACCCCTTGCTTGAGGCCGTTGCAAAAGGTGGCAGATCGAAAAAGACAGCCCCCTAGAATGACCCGGCCCTCTCCCCTCTCTTCCTCAACCCATGCGAGGCAGCAGCAACTCATGAGCTCCATCAACTTCATCGGCGGCGAAAAAGGCGGTGTAGGCAAGTCGGTCACCGCGCGGGTGCTGGCCCAGTACTTCATCGACCACAGCCGGCCCTTCACCGGCTTCGACACCGACCGCTCGCACAGCTCCTTCACCCGCTTCTACGAAGGCTTCGCCTCGCCGGTGGTGGTCGACAGCTTCGAGGGCCTGGACACGGTCGTCAACGGCTTCGAGACCAACCCGCAGCAGAGCGTGATCGTCGATCTCGCGGCGCAGACGCTGGCGCCGCTGGCGCGCTGGATCAAGGAATCGGACCTCTTCGACGTGTTCGCCGAGATCGGCGTCACCGTCAACTTCTGGCACGTGCTGGACGACGGCAAGGACTCGACCGACCTGCTCGGCACGCTGATCGACACCTTCGGCAACCGCCCCAACTACATCGTGGTGCAGAACTACGGACGCGGCAGCGACTTCGGCATGCTGCTGGGCTCGCAGTCGCTCTCGAAGGCCACCGCGAACGGCGCCCGCGTGATCGCCCTGCCGCGCCTGCACGACGCGAGCATGCGCAAGATCGACGCGCAGAACACCAGCTTCTGGAAGGCCGTGAACGACCGCGACGGCCCGCATGCACTGGGCCTGCTGGAGCGCCAGCGGGTGAAGTCGTGGCTGGCCACGGCCTACGCGGCCTTCGACACGCTGCCCCTTTGAGCCTTCATCCGGTCGGTCGAGGCTGTGCGCGCTCGGACAGACCCTGCATCCCATAAGAACAGAAAGAGGGAGATTCGCCTTGCACATCCACGTCAACCGGAACGGCCAGGCCTTCGGCCCCTACGAAGAGAGCGAGGCCAGGGCGCTCTATGCCCGGGGCAACATCGCCGCCACGGACATGGTCTGGCGCGAGGGCATGGCCCAATGGCAGACGGCCCTGCAGATGTTCGGCGAGCGGGCGACGCAGCCCGGTGCGCCTGCCGCCGTCTCGCCGCCTCCCTTGCCACCGCAGCAGGTGCCCGCGGTGCCGGGCTACGCCGCGCCGCCGTCCTCCTACGGAAAGCAGACCGTGGTGCCGCAGCAGGACCTGCCGCCCAGGCTGCATTGGGCGCTGGTTCTGTTGTTCACGGTGCTGAGCTTCGGCATCTTTGCCCTCGTCTGGCCGTTCATCCAGTCGACCTGGGTGCGCAAGATCGATCCTCGATCCAATGCGACCCTGTACCTGATCGGCTACATGATCCTGGCGGTCATCGGGGGCCTGATGGACAGCGCCTCCGACTCCTCGGGCAACCAGGGGCGTGACCTGCTGCTGCAGATCCTGTCGTACGTGCTCTTCTATTGCGGGTGCTACTCGATGAGGCGCTCGATGATCGAGCACTACAACAATGTCGAGCCGATCGGACTCAGGCTCTCCGCAGCCATGACCTTCTTCTTCGCCATCTTCTACCTGCAGTACCACATGACGCGGATCGCCAGGTGGAAGACGACCGGAGACATCACGCCGCAGTAGCCGCCGCCGTGTTCCGGAGCAGGGTCCCTCAGATCATCCCGCCGTTGATCGAAATCACCTGCCCCGTGATGTAGCCCGCATCCTCGCTCGCGAGGAACGAGGCCAGCGCCGCCACTTCCTGCGGCGTCCCGGCGCGCTTCACCGGCACCATCTGGTTGATGACGGCGGGGTCGAACACCGCATCGGCCATCGGCGACGAGATGATCCCCGGCGCGATGGCGTTCACCGTCACGCCGCGCGAGGCCACTTCGAGCGACAGCGCCTTGGTCGCGCTGTTCAGCGCGCCCTTGGCCGCGGCGTAGTTGACCTGCCCCCTGTTGCCGGCAATCGCGGCCACCGACGAGATGTTCAGGATTCGCCCCCAGCGCGTGCGCATCATCGGCAGCAGCAGCGGCTGCGTGACGCGGAAGAAGCCGTTGAGCGACACGTCGATCACCTTGTGCCACTGGTCGGCGCGCATGCCGGGCAGCACGGCGTCGTCGTGCACGCCTGCGTTGTTGACGAGGATCTGCACCGGCCCGCCTTCGAGGATGCGCGCGCAGGCGGCAGCAGACGCCTCGTCGCTGCACAGGTCGAAGACGTGGCATTCGGCCTTGCCGCCCGCAGTCGTGATCGATGCCGCCAGCTGCTCGACCGCCTCGGGCCGCGAATTGGCGTGCAGCAGCACCGTGGCGCCGTCGCGCGCCAGGCGCTCGGCCATGGCGGCACCGAGCGCGCCGCTGGCGCCCGTGATCAGTGCGCGTTTTCCTTCGAGGCTCATGGAGACGACGTGCTTTCTTGTGCTGCCGCGGCGAGCGGCGTGTTCAGGACCACCACGGCGCGGCCTTCGGCCAGCATGCGGCCGTCCTCGGCCGCCACCGTGAATTCATAGAGGATCTGCCGGTCGTCGCCCGACAGGCGCCGGGCCCCGACTTGCAGGGCGCCGGCCACGTCGTCCAGCCGCGCCACCGCCAGCTTCACGTTGCGCGCGCTCGCGAGAAAGCCGGCCGACGGCGCGCTGCCCTCCTCTGCCAGCAGGCCGCCATGCAGAGCCATGGCCTGCGCGGCGTATTCGATGGCGTTCGGCGCCAGCAGCCCGCTTTCGGTGCGCAGAGGGTTGTCTGCCTGCGAGTGGGTGGTGGTGGTACAGCGGATGGAGTCGGTGTCCCAGCCTTCGAGCCGCTCCAGCAGGCACATGCTGCCGCTGTGCGGAATGCGCAGGGCGATGCCCGCGCGGTCGAGCGTCTGTGGCGCGGTCAAGCGGCCGGCTCCAGGTCGGCCACCAGCAGCACGTTGGCGAAGGGAGTGCCTTCGCTCATCGGAATGCTCTGCACGCGGAAGCCCAGGCGGTCCAGCACAGCCGTCCACTCGGCCAGCGGACGGCCCCAGGTCGGCGAGACCTTGTGGCCGCGGATGCGCGTGACCGTGCGGTCCACCCACTGGCTGATGGCGAAGCCGCGCCGGCTGGACGCATCGCCCACGCGCAGCAGCAGCCGCGCGTGCGGGTTGCCGCCACGGCGCAGTGCGTCGCGCACGCGCAGCAGCACGCCCTCCTGCGCTTCGAGGTTGACGTAGTGCAGCACGTCGAGGATCACGACGAGGTCGCACTCGGGCAGATCGGCCTTGCACATGTCGGCGCAGACCAGCCGGGGCGTGGGCTCCAGGTGGCCGATGGAGGCCTCGGCGCGCGCCACGTCCTTGGGCATGAGCTCGATGCCGGTGTAGTCCGCGCCGTGCGGCGTGGCGTCCCACGACGAGGGCCAGCGGCCCTGCTTTTGCATCGCGCTCATCGAGGCCAGCAGGCTCGCGAAAAGGCCCTGGCCGCAGCCGATGTCGACCACGCGCTGGTGCTGCGCGCCGAAGAGCCGGCGTTCGAGCAGCCCGCGGAACACCGGGTCGCGTCCCAGCTTGCCGCGCGCGAAGTGCCAGGCGAAGTTGCCACCCTTCTTGTACGGAATGGTGGCGGCCTCGTGCAGCTCGCGCCACGCGACCTCGGTCGAAAGCGAAGGCGACATCGCGGCGTTCATGGTTTCAGCCCTTCCGGCAGGGTCACGGAGCGCAGTCCATCGGCGCGCAGGCGTTCGAGCAACAAGGGCAATACCTCCAGCAAAACAGGTTGTCCCGCAGCGGTGCGCGCGGCGTTGCCGTCATGCAGCAACAGGATGTCGCGCGCCTGCAGGTTGCGGCTCAGGCGCGCCATCACCTTGGCGGCGTCGCCCTCGCGGGTGTCGAAGCCGCGCCGCGTCCAGCTCACGAGCGAGAGGCCGAGGCGGTGCAGCACGGGTTCCAGGAACGGGTTGCGCAGGCCGGCCGGCGCGCGGAAACAGGTCGGGCGCTGGCCGGTGACCTCGGCGAGGATGTCCTGCGCCCGCGCGATTTCGGCCGCGAACCCGCGCGGCCCGAGAAACGAGAAGTTGTGCCGGTGCCGCGCCGTGTGGTTCTGGATGCTGTGGCCACGCGCGACGATCTCGCGCGCCAGCGCCGGCTGCGCCAGCACGCGCTCGGCGATGCAGAAGAAGGTGGCGCGCTGGCCGTGCGCATCGAGCAGGTCGAGCACGCGTGGCGTGACCTCGGGCTCGGGGCCGTCGTCAATGGTGATGGCGACTTCGCGCCGCGCCGCGGCCGCCTCTGGCAACCGGGTGACGTTCGGGCCCAGCAGGCTGCTGCGCGGCGTGAGGCCCGCGCCGGTGATCAGCGCGTGGTTCAGCACGATCGCGCCCACGGCCCACGGCAAGGCGCCCGGCACCAGCACGCCCGCGCCGATGGCTGCCGCGTGCCAGGCCGCGCTGGCGCGGATGGCCGGCGGCCAGGGCCAGGATTCGTTGGTGGACGCGGGAGCGGAAGACATGGCGCCGGATTTTCCCCTCATGCGCCGCGCGAAGCCTTCGAAGGCCCCACTCGCCGCGCGAAAGCCGCCGACAGCAGCAGCGCCAGCAGCGCCCCCGGCGCGACCACCCGACCGATGGACGACAGCGCCGGAATGTCGGAAATCGCGATCAGCCCGAAGGACACCACGGTCGTCAGGTTGGCCAGCATCAGCGAGGCCAGCGTGTCTTCGTCGGCCCTGCCGGTCGTGCGCAGCTGGTCGAAGAAGAGCGCGTAGTTCGAGCCCACCGCCACGATCAGCAGCAGCCCCACCAGGTGCAGGATGCCCAGCGCCGCCTGCAGCACGGCCATGCCGCCCAGCGTGAGCACCACCGCGAACAGCAGCGGCTGGCACACGGCCAGCAGCCGGCGCCACGAGCGCAGGTAGATGCCGAGCAGCACCACCACCGCCAGCGCGCCGAGCAGCACCTGCACGAAGGCCTCGTGCAGGTAGCGCTGGTACAGGCTGGCCAGCTCGCGCCCCACGTCGACCACCTGCACTTCGGGCAGACCCGCCAGCGCCGCTTCGAGGCGGC
Source organism: Variovorax sp. 350MFTsu5.1 (assembly GCF_048302515.1). Taxonomy (NCBI): domain Bacteria; kingdom Pseudomonadati; phylum Pseudomonadota; class Betaproteobacteria; order Burkholderiales; family Comamonadaceae; genus Variovorax; species Variovorax sp. 350MFTsu5.1. Next base: position 3,647,408 of record NZ_CP157620.1, read on the forward strand.
CCTGGTCGAACTTCGCGCCGGGGTGCAGCACCACCAGCGTGCCCCAGCCGCCGCCAGGGCGCTGGTACATCAGCGTGTTCAGTACCGGCTCCAGCGGCCCCTCGGCCAGTTCGGCGCGCTGCACCGGCGGCAGCTTGCGCGCGGCCTCGATGTCGGCCAGGAAGGGCTCGAGCCGCGAGGCCGGCAGCGGCAGGCCCTTGGTGGCCTCGGCCAGGTTGGCGCGCAGGGTCGCGGCATCGGGCAGGCCCGCGATGCGCGCGAGCTGCACCTCCATGCTCGGCAGCACGCGGGTGACGGTCTCGTAGCCGACCAGTTCGCCGCTGTCGACCAATGCATCCAGCTTCGCGGCGGCCGCCTCGGTGTGGCGCAGCGCGGCCTGCTCGTCGTCGCCGAAGGCGACCACCAGCACGCCGCCGTCGCTGGCGCCGATGTCGTTGCGCAGCATTTCGTCGAGCTGCTGGGAAGCCTTGGGCACCGGGCTCATGGCGCCGAGGTCGGCGCGCCACAGGTGGCCGCCCTGCCACAGCACCAGCGCCAGCGCGGCCACGCCCAGCGCGGCCAGCGGCCAGCGCAGGCGCGGGAGCCCGCGCACCAGCGCGCCCGCGAGCTGCGCCATGTACCGGCGCATACCCATGCCCGTGGCGCCATCGGGTGCCAGCACGGGCAGCACGTAGCGCGTGGCCAGCGCGGCCGAGACGAGGCCCGCGATGGAGAACACGCCCAGCTGCGCCAGACCCGGGAAGCCCGAGAACACCAGCGCCGCGAAGCCGCACACCGAGGTCAGCAGCCCCAGCCGCACGGTGGGCCAGTTCAGGTCGCGCCAGCGCTGCCAGCCGGTACCGGCCACCGCGCCCGCGCCGACCTGGCGCGCCTGGATCAGGTAGTAGATGGCGTAGTCGACCGTCTCGCCGATCAGGGTGCTGCCGAAGCCCAGCGTAAGGCCGTGCACCGAGCCGAACACCAGGCTCACGCTCGCGGTGCCGATCACCACGCCGGTGGCCACCGGCAGGAAGGCGATGACCAGCGCGCGCGGCGAGGCGAAAGCCAGAAGCAGCAGCCCGCCCATGACGATGCCGCCCACCACGGCGAGATGGATCGCCTCGGTCTTGATCTTGTCGCGGCTCATCACCGAGAACACCGGCGGGCCGCTCAGCAGCAGCTTGGGAGCCTCGGCGCCCATGCCGCGCGTCGCAGCCTCGTAGGCCGAGTGCACGCGGGCGATGGCGACGGCCTGCGCATCGAGGTCGCTCCCGGCGGCGCGCGTGGTGGCGATCATCAGCGCGCGCGGCGCGGTGCGCGACATCCACACGCCGTCCTCGCTGCGCGGCGAGCTGGCCGGCACCAGTTCCATGGCGATGCGCTGCGTCTCGCCGGTCGGGTCGCGGTCGAGGAAGGGCTTGATCACGTTGCCGGCCGGCGTGCCCAGCATCGACAGAGTCTCGTTGATCGCGTCGCGCAGGCCCTCGACCGTGAAATGCCCCGGATTCATGCCCGGCGAGAGCTGGTAGCGGTGCTGGAACACCCAGGTGCCGCTGTCGCTCCAGTCGCTCACGTCGCCGTTCTGCACCAGCTCGAAGAGCTTGCTCTCGCGCATTTCCTTCGCAACCGCGCGCGACACGGTGGCCCGCTGCGCCGTGCTGCCGCCTTCGATGCCCAGCATCAGCGTGCGCGAGGCGACGCCGCTTTGCAGCTGCTCGATCAGCACGCGCTGGCGCACGTCGGGGCTCTTGGGCAGGAAGGCCGAGAGATCGGCGCCGATCTGCGTGCGCGCGATGACCACCACGCCGCACAGCAGCACCAGCAGCCATGCCAGCAGCACGGCCGCCCTGCGCCTCCAGGCCGGCGGACCGCCCGCCTGCTGCAGCTGCCCCGGCTGCATCACGGCGTGGTGCGTCCGGGAGCGCCGGCCGGCGCTGGAGCCGGCCCGGGGCCGGCGGCGCCCGGCGTGATGTTCATGACCGAGCGGTCGCCGCCGACGAATTCCATCTCGAGCCCCAGCACGTCGCTCGCGCGGCCGCTGATGCGCATGCTGCGCACCTGCGCGGCAAGGCGGCTGTCCAGCGGCGCGAGGTCGAGCGTCCACCTGGCGGCGGAGCCCGACACGGTGCTGCGGAAGTAGCGTTGCAGCGTGGCGCCGTCGCCCGTCAGCGTGCCGCGCATCGCTTCGACCAGGCCGAGCAGCTCGGGCATGCTGTCGAGCGCCAGCGTGCGGTTGCGACCGCCGCGCGACAGCGTGAGCGTGTTGCCTTCGACCGCCATCGTCTCGACGCGCGGCGACAGCGTGCGGCGCACCAGCTTGTCGGGCGCGTCGAAGCTCAGCGTGCCACTGGCGTCCAGCGGGCCTTCGAGGCCGTGCACGAAGCGCTGCTCGGTGAAGCGGGCCTCCCCGCTCTTCTGCTTGGCCAGCAGCGTCATCAGTTCGGGCAGGTCGAAGGCCGCCCAGGCCGGCACGGCGCAGAAGGCCAGCGCGAGCACGAATGCCCTGCAGAGCCGGTCAAGCCGCATCTTCGAGCCAGAAATCATGGAAATTGAACCAGTTGTAGGGGTACGCACGGCACATCGCCTCCAGGCGCGCCACGTAGGCTTCGACCGCCGCGCGGATGCGCTGCTCGCGCTCCGCCGGGCTGGCGGCCCGCTCGCCGAAATCGGCCAGCGGATCGAACCGGACATCGTAGCGCGCGCCGCCGCCGTACAGACCCGCCATGAAGAACACCTTGCGGCGCAGCAGCGCGGCCAGGCGGAAGGGACCGTCGTTGAAGACGGCGGGCTGCCCGAGAAAAGGCAGCACGATATTGTTGCCGCGCTGGTGCGCGGGCTGCTCCTCGCCGCCGGGCAGCGTGCGGTCGGCCAGCATGCCGCCCATGCCGCCGCTGTCGAGCCAGTCGCGAAGCTCCAGCATCGAATGTGGCCGGCCCAGCGCGATGACGTGGGGGCGCAGCTCGGGCACCGCGATGGCGTTGAGGATGCCGGTGATGCGCCGCGCGTTGTCGGGGTACATCAGCATCGCGACGCGCAAGTGGCGCTGGTGCGTCTGCTGCTTGCAGGCGCCCAGCGCCTCGAAGCTGCCGACGTGGGCGCCGAGCAGGAAGGCGCCCCGCCCGTTCGCCATCTCGAGGTCGAGCGGCTCGTTGCCCCGGATCTTCACCTTGAACAGGTCCATGCGCCCGCGCAGGAAATACACGCGGTCGAGCACCGTCGAGGCAAAGGCATGCAGCAGCCGGAAGCCGTCGACCCAGCCCGCCTGCGGCCCGATGGCGCGGAACAGGTAGCGCTTGATGTGCCGGCGCTGCGCCGGCGCGAACAGCAGGAAGTACAGGGCAATGGGCGGCAGCAGCAGCCGCGTGATGTGCCGGCCGAACACCAGCGCCATCATCACGATGAAGCGCAGCGCGAGCATGTTGCTGCGCTCCGGCGCGCGTGCCCAGTCGCCGCCCTCGCCACGCTCCCCCTTGGGTTCCGCCTGGCCGTTGCGGGAAGCCTCGTCCAGGGCGCGCCTCTCGACGTCGGTGTGCTTCATCAGCCTGACTCTTGCACGCCGGTCCAGCGGCCGGTGACAGCCACCACGCCGTCGCAGCGAACGTCGAATCGCACGCCGCGGGAGGCACCGGCCTCGGGGTTCAGTTCGATGGAGAGCACGGCGCCGGGCCGCACGGGCGCGAGGAACTTGGCCGCGGCCAGCGTGGGATGCCCGCCCAGCCGAGTGACCAGCGCCGGCACGCGGCGGATGGCCTCCATCACCTCGGCCAGCACCAGCGCGCCGGGCAGCAGCGGCTGGCCCGGAAAATGGCCGGCGAACACGGGGTGATCGGCCGGCACCGCATGGGCCATCTGCACCGGCGTATCGTCTTCCGCGAGCTGCGCCAGCGCGAATTCGCGCAGTGCCCGCACGGTGAGCTTGCCCGTGCCCTCGCGCGGGAAGGACTTCACCTGCACCACGCGGCGCGGCACGAAAACCGCCTCCAGCCGCTGGCGCAGCGCGGCGATGATCGCGCCCGCCGACAGCGTGGGCGCGACCACGAAGGCCACCGGCCGCACCACGCCGTCGGCCACCTCGTCGGGCAGCCAGAAGGCGCCGTCGTCCACGCCGGGGATGCTGTTGAGGTGGAAATTCAGGTGCGCGAGCGAACTGCGCCGGCCCGCCACGTGGATCAGGTCATTGGCGCGGCCGAAGAGCCGGAAGCGGCGCTCGTCCAGCAGCTCGAGCACGTCGGCCATGGGCGTGGGCTCGGGCATGAAGTCGCCGCTGAAGATGAAGCGCTCGGGCCCTCCGTCGGCCGAGGGCTCGGCATGCACGCGGATCTCGCCGAAGGTTTCCCAGATCTCGTTGTCGGTGGTGCGGCGCGTGGCGACCTGGCCCGACTCGGTGCTGCCGTAGATCTCGAGCAGCACGCCGCCCATCGCCTGCTCGGCCTGCTGCGCGAGCTGCGGGGACAGCGGCGCGGTGGCCGACAGGATCAGGTCGACCGGCGGCAGCTCGATGCCCGAGAGCAGCAGCGTCTTGAGGTGGAACGGCGTGGTCACCAGCGCGCGCGGGCGCGGCACCGAGGCCAGCGTCTTCGCGACGTCGGCCGGGAAGAACGGTCGGCCGCTCTCGAAGGCCGCGCCGCCCAGCATCGCCAGCAGCACCGACGACTCCAGGCCGTAGCTGTGCTGCACCGGCACCGTGGCGACCAGGGTCAGGCCTTCGAGCGTCGGGCGCTCCAGCACCCGGCACAGGCGCTTGACAGCCACGGCCACGTCGCCCACCAGCGTGCGCCAGGTCTTGGCGTGCGGCTGGGGGACGCCGGTGGAGCCCGAAGTCAGCAGGCTCGCGGCGTGCATGCCCGCGTCGATGCGCGGCACGTCCACGGGGGCATCATCCGCGGGGCCGGCCAGTCCTTCGAGCAGCAGACGCTCGATACCCGGCGTCTGAATGTGCGAGGCGTCGGTGTGCGCGAAAAGCGGCGAGCCGTGCGATTCGAGCAGCCGCGAGATCGTGTCGGGCCGTGCGTCGGGCGGCAGCATGCTCGCGCGGCCGCGCACCAGCGCCGCGCCGAGGCTCACCGCGAAGGCATAGCGGTCGCCGCAGAGATTGACGGCATCGCCCTCCGCAGGGAGCGTGGGAGCGAAGCGGGCCACGTCGGCCAGGAACTGGCGCGCGCTCACGGGAACGCCCGCGCGCCATGCGAGGGGTGCGTCGGGGTCGCGGTTCGCGAGCAGTGGCAGGAATCGGTTGTCGTCTGTCGTCACGCGGGCGGGGCCTGTGTCGAGGCCTGTTTCATTGGCCGCCGGGGCTGCTGTCAACCGACGACGTGCCATAGAACGCGCGCACCGCGTCCACGAGGCGCGTGCGTTCGAATTCGGGATGCAGCCGGTAGCGCACCAGGTGCTCGCCCACGAAGAGCAGCGTCACCATCACCGGCGACAGCACGTTGGCGAACAGCGACCAGTCGGAGAACGGCCGTGTCAGGTAGATGATGACCGAGGCCACCACCATCACCGCGAAGAAGCCGGTCCAGATGCGCGTGAGCTGCGTGGTGTAGGAAAGCATGTGGCCGCGCAGCGGATGCACGCGCTGCGCGAACTGCGTGATCAGGGGCAGTCCCTTGCCGCGCAGCGTGGAGCCGAACCAGCCGCACAGCGCGCCGTTGATGGCCACGTGCTGCATCACGTACAGCCGGTTGGGGTCGCCCGCCTCGCCGAGGAAGACGAGCGAGAAGCCGCCGATGCCCACTGCAGCAGCAATGGCGACGCCCCAGCGGCCGAACCAGCTGCCGGCCAGGCCCATGGCTGCGAGCCACAGCGGACCGAGCAGCACGACCACCGCCCACGGCTGGGTCGCGTGGAACAGCGTCATCCAGTGGGAGAGGCCGGCATATGCGACCCCCACCACCAGCAGGAGCGCTATTCGCCATCGGGACATGGGATCAGGTGGCTACGCGATGCTGGGCCACGTGTGCCGCGAGCGTGCGCAGCGACTGGAAGATCTGCTGGTTGCGTTCGTCGTCGGAACGCAGCTGGAAGCCGTAGCGGCGCGAGACTTCGAGCGCCACTTCGAGGATGTCGATGGAGTCGAGGCCGAGACCTTCGCCGTACAGCGGTTCGGTCGGCACGATGTCCTCGGGAGCGACCTCGAGATTCAGCGCGTTCACGAGCAGCACGGCCAGCTCTTTTTCGATCGGCGACTGTTCGGAGGCGTCGCCGTTGGCGGGAATGGGGGGCTGGGCAGTCGATGACAAAAAAACCTCCTAAAACTTTTTCCTGAACCACCGTGCGGGCCGTGGATTATAGGAGTGCCGGTTGATTAGACTGCCCGCTTCCCATACGACGGAGCGCCCCATGGCCGACCCTCTTCTGATCGCACGGCACGACACCATCGAGTGCAACCTCCTGCCCGGCCTGGCCAACCGCCATGGCCTCATCACCGGCGCCACCGGCACCGGCAAGACCGTCACGCTGCAGACCATCGCGCAGAAGCTTTCCTCCATCGGCGTGCCGGTGTTCATGGCCGACGTCAAGGGCGACCTGACCGGCATCAGCCAGAAGGGCAGCATCGGCGACAAGCTGGCCGCCACGCTGAAGGAACGCGGCATCGAGCTGCCCGAGCCCGCGGCCTGCCCTGTCACGCTCTGGGACGTGTTCGGCGAACAGGGCCACCCGGTGCGCGCCACGGTCTCCGACATGGGCCCGCTGCTGCTGGGCCGCATGCTCGACGTGAACGAAACGCAGGCCGGCGTGCTGAACCTGGTGTTCAAGATCGCCGACGACAACGGCCTGCTGCTGCTCGACCTGAAGGACCTGCGCGCGATGCTGCAGTACGTGGGCGAGAACGCGAGCCAGTTCACCACCCAGTACGGCAACATCAGCGCCGCCAGCGTGGGCGCCATCCAGCGCGGGCTGCTGCAGATCGAGACCCAGGGCGGCGACAAATTCTTCGGCGAGCCGATGCTCAACATCGCCGACTTCATGCAGACCGTGGGCGGCAAGGGCGTGGTCAACGTGCTCGCGGCCGACAAGCTCATGAATTCGCCGCGGCTGTACGCCACCTTCCTGCTGTGGATGCTGTCGGAGCTCTTCGAGCAGCTGCCCGAGGTCGGCGACCCCGAGCAGCCCAAGCTGGCCTTCTTCTTCGACGAGGCCCACCTGCTGTTCAACGAGGCGCCCAAGGCGCTGGTGGAGCGCATCGAGCTCGTGGTGCGGCTGGTGCGCTCCAAGGGCGTGGGCGTGTATTTCGTTACGCAGAACCCGCTGGACATTCCCGACACCGTGCTGGCCCAGCTCGGCAACCGCGTGCAGCACGCGCTGCGCGCCTTCACCCCGCGCGACCAGAAGGCCGTGAAGGCGGCCGCCAGCACCATGCGCCAGAAGCCGGGCCTGGACATCGAGACCGCCATCACCGAACTCGCGGTCGGCGAAGCGCTGGTGAGCCTGCTCGACGAAAAGGGCCGCCCCAGCGTGACCGAGCGCGTGTTCGTGCTGCCGCCGGCCAGCCAGCTCGGCCCGATCACGCCCGAGCAGCGCAAGGCGCTGATCGACGGCTCGCTGGTCGCGGGCATCTACGAGAAGTCGGTGGACCGCGAATCGGCCTACGAAAAGCTAAAGGGCCGTGCCGAAAGCGCGCCGGACGCCCCTGCCCCTGCCGCGCCGGGCGCCGCCAAGGGCCCCGCCGAATCCTCGGGTTCGGGCATGGGCGGCATGCTCAACGACATGCTCTTCGGCACCACCGGCCCGCGCGGCGCCAAGCACGACGGGCTGGTGCAGACCATGGCCAAGTCGGCGGTGCGCACCATGGGCACCTCGGTGGGCAAGGAGATCCTGCGCGGCGTGCTGGGCGGGATCTTCGGCAGCAAGAAGCGCTGAGAGCCCAGGAACCGGCCCGCCTGACTGCTGCCTACCAGCGCAGCAGGCGCGGCCCCAGCAACGCCCCCAACAGCACGGGCACCGCGATCCCGCTCACGTACCACACGGCGAGGAACGGCGCGGTCAGCTCCATGCAGTGCAGCGCATAGACCGAAGCCCCCACGCCACCTGCCAGCGCGCCGGCCGCCGCGCCCGCCAGCGCGGGCCGCGTGGGCGCCATGCCCTTGAGCGCGACCAGGGCGGCCACGAACACCGGCAGCGCCATCAGCCCGATGCTCGCCGCGCAGATGCGCCACGACTGTCCCATCAGCGCCGGCATGCGATCGTCGGCCGGCATGGTGAACCAGGCTATCGCCGCCAGCAGCCACACCCCGAGCACCGGCAGCACCGCGCCCATCCAGGCATGCCGGGGCTTCACGCCCGGCCGCGCGAGCCGTTCGGCGGCCACGAAGCCGGCGGCCGCGATGCACAGCGGAAACAGCACCTTGACCCAGAACATCGGCCAGAACATGGCCTGCACGATGTCGTGCCGCACGCCGTAGCCGGCGAGCAGGATCGCGAACGAGAACGGAAGCCCCAGCAGCACCGCCAGCCAGGTGCGCGAACTGGCGCGCCGGCGAGAGACGGCCACCTCGCCGTTGGCCAGCATCGAGACGAGGTCGTCGGTCTTCATGCCGCAGCCTCCCAGCCATTTCCGAAGCGGGCGGCCAGCGCCTTCAGCCCCCTGTGGATGCCGACCTTGACGGCCGATTCCGACATGCCGGTCAGGCTCGCGGTCTCGGCCACCGAGCGGCCCTCGATCTTGACGTGCACGATCGGCAGGCGCTGGCGATCCGGCAGGGTCTCGAGCAGGCCGCCGAGGTCGCGCTTCGCGTCACTGGCCTCCTGCGCCGATTCGGCGAACACGGCCAGGTCGTCGTCCAGCGGCTCATGCAAATCTTCGCGGGCCGACTTGGCGCGCAGCAGATCGATCATCTTGTAGCGCGCGATGGCGTGCACCCAGGCCGTCAGCGGCTGGTCGCTCTGGTAGGTATGGCGCTGGTTGTGCATGGCGAGCAGGCATTCCTGGACGAGGTCTTCCACTTCATCGGGCCAGCCAAAGAGGCGCTTGCCCAGAAAGGCGCGCAAATGCGCGCTGAGCTGCTGCAGGAAGTCGCGGTAGGCCTTCGCGTCGCCGTCGAGGCCGCGGAGGAACAGGCCGCGCAGCGCCGCTTCCACGTCGCCGGGGTTCTTCCTGCTGCCTACGGTGTTTCGTTCCATCGGGCTGGCTGGTTACAGCCTTGTCGAAAAAGTTCCGGCCGATTGTGCCGGGGCCGGCGGCGCCGGCAGGGGCTGCTTCAGGGTTGCTTCAAGCACTGCTGGATGATCGGGCCGATTCGCGCCCCGACCTTTTCCTGGTCCTGCAGGTCGGCCACGGAGGTGTCCTTCATGACGCTGTCGGCCGCGCAGGTGCACAGCTTCCTGCGCTCTTCCTCCGACTTGTTCCCGCGCTCGCCCGCGCTCTTGACGCAGCTGCCGATGAAGCTCTCCCGGAAACTGGCCCTGAAGGCGGTATCGAAGCCTTCGGAGAAACCCTCCTTGGCCTTGTCGCAGCCGCTCAGGCCGAGCAGGCCCAGGGCGAGAAATACACAGGGAAGCACACGCATCGTTCTTTCCTCCATCGCATCCGGTCCATCCGCCGTCCCCGCGCATTGTTCCCCATTCGCGCCGCGGCTCGCGCGTGGCCCGTTGCTTGCAAGCCGCACGCCTGATCGGTACATTGCATTTTTTGAGGGCCACCAATGTCTGCTGACAGCACAACGATCCCTTCCGTCCCCGGCGGCGCCACCGGCGCGATGCCCCTCCCCCCGCTGCACCCCTCCACGTCGACCGGCCACATCCGGCTGACCTCGCACGCCGGCGGCTTCGGCGCGCTGCCCATCCGCTGGGGCGCAGCCACGGCAGCCGAGCGGGGGCCGGTGGTCGGCACCACCACCAAGCGGGCGCACCGCAACGTGATCGGCACGCACAGCGGCTCCTACAGCGTCTACCGGGCGCTCGCGGTGGCGGCCGGCGCGCTCAAGCGCGAGCACAAGGCCGACCTGACCAACACCGCGCCCACCGACACGATCGGCCCCTATCCGCAATGGAGCGAGCCGGGGCGCATCGTGTCGCTGGACCCCTGGGGCGCGCAGGTGGCCGAGGTGTTCGCCACCGAACTGGCGGCGGGCTACGACATCCGCCCGACCATCGCTATCACCAAGGCGCACGTGATCCTGCCGGAGGTGATCGAGGCGCTGCAGAAGGGCCGCCTCAAGGCCGACGGCAAGTTCCTCACCGCAGGCGGCGCCGCGATGGTGACCAAGGCCGCCATCGAGCCCGTGTGGTACCTGCCCGAGGTGGCGCGCCGCTTCGGCTGCTCCGAGACCGACCTGCGCCGCACGCTCTTCGAGGAGACCGGCGGCATGTACCCCGAGCTAGTCACGCGCTCCGACCTCGAGGTGTTCCTGCCGCCCATCGGCGGGCAGACGCTCTACATCTTCGGCAACCCGCGCGACCTGGCCAACCCCGAGGTCGAGCTCACCGCGCGCATCCACGACGAGTGCAACGGCTCGGACGTTTTCGGCTCCGATATCTGCACCTGCCGGCCTTATCTCACGCACGCCATCGAGGAGTGCATCCAGGGCGCGCAGCGCGGCGGCGTCGGCCTCATCGCCTATTCGCGCAAGGAAGGCCGCGCGCTGGGCGAGGTGACCAAGTTCCTGGTCTACAACGCGCGCAAGCGCCAGGTGGGCGGCGACACGGCCGACCAGTATTTCGCGCGCACCGAGTGCGTGGCCGGCGTGCAGGACATGCGCTTCCAGGAGCTGATGCCCGACGTCTTCCACTGGCTCGGCATCAGGAAGATCCATCGGCTGGTGTCGATGAGCAACCTGAAGTTCGACGCGATCACCGGCTCGGGCATAGAGATCGGCGAGCGCGTGAACATTCCCGATGAACTGATTCCCGCGGACGCCCGCGTCGAGATGGACGCCAAGATGGCGGCGGGCTATTTCACGCCCGGCCCGGTGCCGGACGCCGAGGAACTCAAGAAGGCCAAGGGCCGGGGATTGAGCGAATGAGCAAGAACAGCAACAGCAGCAACGACGACCCCAACCTGCCGGTCGACGGCTCCGGCAGCCTGCCGCCCGGCGGCGCGGGCGAGGTCGATCCGTCCATCGAATTCAACGCCGACACCGCCCACCCGGCGGGCGCGGCCACGCTGCTGCGCACCACCGCGGCCATCCGCCAGCGCGCGAACGCCCTGCTGGCGCGCGCGAGGCGCGGCGAATCGCAGTGGTTCCGCATCGGCGGCGACGACGCGCTCGAGGACGCGGCGCGCACCGTGGCCGAGGTCACGCGCGAGCGCTATCCGTGGGACACCATCCCGTACCACAGCCGCTGGCGCCACTTCGAGGCCGGCGGCGTGAACCGGGTCGAGGAACTCGACAGGCTGCTCGGCAAGGTCGACGCACGCCAGCGCGCCAGCGCGCACATCGACCTGGTGCTGGTGAGCGTGCTGCTCGACGCCGGTGCCGGCGCCGGCTGGCACTACACCGAATCGGCCACCGGCCAGCGCTTCACGCGCTCCGAGGGGCTGGGCGTGGCGAGCTTCCACGCGTTCACGAGCGGCCTTTTCTCGTCCGACCCCGACCGGCCTTTCCAGGTCGACGCGGCCGGCCTGCGCGGCTTGGTCACCGAGCGGCTGGGCGACGCCTTCCAGGTGAGCGAGGTCAATCCGCTGGTCGGCCTCGCGGGCCGCGCTGTGCTGCTGCGCCGGCTCGGCGAGGCGATGAGCGAGCAGCCCGAGACCTTCGGCGACGAAGGCCGGCCCGCCGGCATGTTCGATGCACTGGTGGCGCCTTTCGGCGCGGCCACGCCACCCACCGCCGAGATCACGGCGCACCAGATCCTTTCGCTGCTGCTGGAGACGCTCTCGCGCATCTGGCCGGCGGCCAATTCGGTCGACAGCATCGCGGCCGACGGCAGCGACAACGCGGGCGGCATCGGCTCGGGCGACCCGGCGCTGGCGCTCGGCGACTGCTGGCGCCACAGCGCCGTGCGCGGCCCCGGCCTCACCAATGGCTGGATGCCCTTTCACAAGCTCTCGCAGTGGCTCACGTACTCGCTGCTCGAACCCTTCGAGTGGGCCGGCGTGAAGGTGCGCCATCTCGACGCGCTCACCGCCCTGCCCGAGTACCGCAACGGCGGCCTGCTGATCGACAGCGGCGTGATCGTGCCGAAGGATCCGGCCTTCCTCTCCCGCACCTGGAAGGTGGGCGACGAATTCATCGTCGAATGGCGCGCGCTCACCGTGGCGCTGCTCGACGAGGTGGCGCCGCGCGTACGCAAGGTGCTCGACCGCACCGAGGAGGAGCTTCCGCTGGCCTGCGTGCTCGAAGGCGGCACCTGGGCGGCGGGCCGCGCGCTGGCACAGCGCTTGCGTGACGGTGCTCCGCCCCTGCTGATCGAGAGCGACGGCACCGTCTTTTAGACTCTCGGGTTCCCTGTCTTTCAGCAACGCCACAAAGAACTCCAATGAGCAGCAACGTCCACCTCCTCGACCACCCCCTCATCCAGCACAAGCTCACGCTGATGCGCCGCAAGGATGCGTCCACCAACAGCTTCCGCCGGCTGCTGAACGAAATCAGCATGCTGATGGCCTATGAGGTCACGCGCGACATGCCGATGCAGGACATCGAGGTCGAGACCCCGCTCGAAACGATGCAGGCCAAGGTCATCGACGGCAAGAAACTGGTGCTGGTGTCCATCCTGCGTGCCGGCACGGGCATCCTGGACGGCATGCTCACCGTGGTGCCCGGCGCGCGCGTCGGCCATATCGGCCTGTATCGCGACCCCAAGACGCTGACGGCCGTGGAGTACTACTTCAAGATGCCCGGCGAGATGGAGAACCGCGACGTGATCGTGGTCGACCCGATGCTGGCCACCGGCAACTCGGCCGTGGCGGCGGTCGAGCGGCTGAAGGAGCTCAACCCCAAGTCGATCAAGTTCGTCTGCCTGCTGACTTGCCCCGAGGGCGTGGCGACGATGCAGAAGGCGCACCCGGACGTGGCGATCTACACCGCTGCGATCGACCGCGAGCTCAACAGCCATGGGTACATCCTCCCTGGCCTCGGTGACGCCGGCGACCGCATCTTCGGCACCAAGTAACCCCGCCCTCCAGCGCACACGCCATCGTCCGGTGGCCGCGGGCTGCCGGTGAGGCGGCCCCACAAGAAGATTTCCATACCTCGAGGAGAAGTACCGTGACCGCACGCCGTCAATTGATCATCCGTTCCGTCGCCGTTGCCGCAGCGCTTGCCGCGGTTGGCGCCCCGGGCCTCGCGCTCGCGCAGGCCAAGCTGAAGGTGGCGGCGGTGTACACCGTGCCGTTCGAGCAGCAATGGGTGGGCCGCATCCACAAGGCGCTGAAGGCGGCCGAGGCGCGTGGAGAGATCGAGTACAAGGCCACCGAGAACGTGAGCAACGCCGACTATGAGCGCGTGATGCGCGAGTACGCCACCGGCGGCAACCAGCTGATCCTGGGCGAGGTGTTCGGCGTGGAGGCCGCGGCGCGCAAGGTGGCGAAGGACTTCCCCAAGGTCGCCTTCCTGATGGGTTCGTCGCTCAAGCCGCAGGCGCCCAACTTCAGCGTGTTCGACAACTACATCCAGGAGCCCGCCTACCTCAGCGGCATGGTGGCCGGCGGCATGACGAAGAGCAACCGCATCGGCATGGTCGGCGGCTTCCCCATTCCCGAGGTCAACCGCCTGATGAACGCCTTCATGGCCGGCGCGAAGGAGACGAACCCGAAGGTGGAATTCAGCGTGAGCTTCATCAACAGCTGGTTCGACCCGCCGAAGGCCAAGGAAGCGGCCTTCGCCATGATCGACAAGGGTGCCGACGTGATGTACGCGGAGCGTTTCGGAGTCTCGGATGCCGCCAAGGAAAAGGGCAAGCTCGCCATCGGCAACGTGATCGACACCCAGAGCCAGTACCCCGACACGGTGGTGGCATCGGCCCTGTGGAACTTCGAGCCGGCCGCCGACCGAGCGATCAAGCTCGTGAAGGAAGGCAAGTTCGCCGCCGAGGACTACGGCATCTACGCGCAGATGAAATACAAGGGCTCCGAGCTCGCGCCGCTGGGCACCTTCGAGAAGAAGGTTCCGGCCGACATCGTCGCGAAGGTGAAGGCCAAGCAAGCCGACATCCTCTCGGGCAAGTTCACCGTGAAAGTGGACGACTCGCAGCCGAAGTCCACCGCAAAATGAAGTACACCCCCAGGCTCCGCGCACTTCGTGTCGCTTCTCCTACCCCCTTGCAGGGGGCAACACCTGCGGCCCGGCAAAGCCGGTTCCGCGGTGTTTCCCGAACAGTCAGAGGCGTTCTTGCCGCCGCGGTACTCGGTATTTCGCTGACCGGCTGCGTGGGTGTCTACAAGGGCGGCGCCGTCGCCATCAACAGCAGCACCCGGCTCGACGATACGCCGCGCATCGCGGTGCTGTCGGCCTTCGAGCCGGAGCTGAAACTGCTGCTCACGCGCCTGCAGGGCCCGATGAAGCACAGTGTGAACGGGGTGGAGTTCACCACCGGCACGCTGGAAGGCAAGCCGGTCGTGCTGTTCCTCTCGGGCATCAGCATGACCAACGCCACGATGAACACGCAGCTGGTGCTCAACCGCTTTCGCGTGACCAACATCGTGTTCAGCGGCATCGCGGGTGGCGTGAACCCGTCGCTGCACGTGGGCGACGTCACCGTGCCGGCGCAATGGGGCCAGTACCTCGAGGTGCTGATGGCCCGCGAAACTGCGCCCGGCAAGTACAGCGCGCCGCCCTTCATCACCGACGCCACGCTGCCCAACTTCGGCATGATGTTCCCGCGCCCGGTCGAGGTGCGCTCGGCGGCGCACCCCGAGATCCAGCGCAAGTTCTGGTTCGAGGCCGACCCGAAGATGCTCGAGGTGGCACGCAGCATCCGCAACGTCGACCTCGCCAACTGCAGCGCAGGCAAGTGCCTGCCGCGCAAGCCGCAGCTGGTGGTGGGCGGCAATGGCGTCTCGGGCCAGGCCTTCATGGACAACAAGGCCTACCGCGAATACACCTACAAGACCTTCCAGGCCAACGTGCTCGACATGGAGACCGCCGCCGTGGGCATGGTCGCCTACAGCAACGGCGTGCCCTTCATCGCCTTCCGCTCGCTCAGCGACCTCGCGGGCGGCGGGGACGGCGAGAACGAGATGGGCACCTTCATGGGCATCGCGGCGGACAACTCCGCCAAGGTCATGCTGGCCTTCCTGGCCGCGTGGAAGTGACGGCACCTGCGTCGCCGCTCCCTCCGGCGGGGGGAGCAAGTGCCACCGTCCTGCGCCTGCAGGGCATCACCAAGCGCTTCGGCAGCCTCGTCGCCAACGACGCGGTCTCGCTCGACCTGAAGACCGGCGAAGTGCTCGCGCTGCTCGGCGAGAACGGAGCGGGCAAATCCACGCTGATGTCCATTCTTTTCGGCCACTACGTCGCCGACGAGGGCGGCATCGAGGTCTTCGGCTCGCCGCTGCCGCCGGGCAACCCCAAGGCGGCGCTGGCGGCCGGCGTGGGCATGGTGCACCAGCACTTCACGCTGGCCGACAACCTGAGCGTGCTCGACAACGTGATGATGGGCACCGAGCCGCTGTGGCGCCCAGTGTCGCGCCGCGCCGCCGCGCGCGAGCGGCTGCTCGACGTGGCGAGGCGCTTCGGCCTGCCGGTGCAGCCCGACGCGCTGGTAGGAAGCCTCTCGGTCGGCGAGCGCCAGCGCGTGGAGATTCTCAAGGCGCTGTACCGCGGAGCGCGCATCCTCATCCTCGACGAGCCCACCGCCGTGCTCACGCCGCAGGAGAGCGAGGCGCTCTTCGCCACGCTCGCGCAGATGGTGGCGCAGGGGTTGTCGGTGATCTTCATCAGCCACAAGCTCGACGAGGTGCTGCGCGTGTCGCACCGCATCGCCGTGCTGCGCGGCGGCAAGCTGGTGGCCGAGGCACGCACGGCCGACACCACGCAGGCGCAGCTCGCGCTGTGGATGGTCGGGCATGCGGTCGAGGCGCCGCAGCGCCGGCCTGCGAAATCGGTGGGCGATGCCGTCTGCGTGCTCGACCACGTGAGCACCGCGGCCTCCGCCAAGGGCGACGGGCGCGACCGGCTGCGCGAGGTGTCGCTGACGCTGCGCGCCGGAGAGATCACCGCCATCGCCGGCGTTTCCGGCAACGGACAGGTCGCGCTGGCCGAGCTGCTCTGCGGCACGCGCCGCGCGACCTCGGGCACGGCGCAGCTGATGGGCCGCGCGCTGCCGCCCTCGCCCGCCCGGCTGGTGCAGCGCGGCGTCGCGCGCATCCCCGAAGACCGGCATGCGGTCGGCGTGGTCGGCGACCTGCCGGTATGGGAGAACGCGGTGTCGGAGCGGCTGCGCAGCCCCGTGTTCTCGCGCTGGTCGTGGATCGTGAAACGCGCCGCCGCCCGCCTCCATGCGCGGCGGATCGAAAAGGCCTTCGACGTGCGCGGTGCCGGCCTCATGGCGCCGGCTCGCTCGCTCTCGGGCGGGAACATGCAGAAACTGATTCTTGGACGCGCACTGCTGGCACCCGAACAACCCGAGCCCGATGCCGGCCAGGACAAGGCCGACAGGAAGCACCCCAACCGAGCCCCGCGCCTGATCGTCGCGCACCAGCCCACCTGGGGCCTGGACATCGGCGCCGTCGCGTACGTGCAGCAGCAGTTGATCGCCGCGCGAGACGCGGGCGCCGCCGTGCTGGTGATTTCCGACGACCTCGACGAAGTGCTCGCGCTGGGCGACCGTGTGGCGGTGATGCACGGCGGCCGCCTGGGCGAAGCGCGCCCGGCCTCGGCCTGGACGCGCGAGGCGATCGGGCTGGCCATGGCCGGTGCGACAGCAGCTCCCGCCAAGGGAGCCTCGTCATGATGCGGCTCGAACGACGCCACGAAACCTCGCGCACGGCGCTGGTGCTCGCGCCCATCGGCGCGATCGTCTTCACGATGGCGATCAGCGCGCTGCTGGTGCTGTGGGCCGGCGCGCCGGTCGGCCGCACCTACGCGCTGCTGCTGCAGGGCGGCTTCGGCTCGGTGTTCGCGTGGAGCGAGACGCTGACGCGCGCGATCCCGCTGATCCTTACCGGGCTGGCGGCCACCGTCGCTTTCAAGGCGCGGCTCTTCAACATCGGCGCCGAGGGTCAGCTCTACGCCGGCGCGCTGGCTGCTGTGGCAGTGGGCGGCATGCACGGCGGCACCGGCTTCGAGCTGTCGCCGTGGCTGCTGTTCCCGCTGATGATGCTCGCCGCCGCCATCGCGGGCGCGTTGATGCTGCTGGGCCCGGCGCTCATGAAGAACAGGCTGGGCGTGGACGAGGTCGTCACCACGCTGCTGATCAACTTCATCGTGCTGCTGGGCGTGTCGGCGCTGCTCGACGGGCCGATGAAAGACCCGAGCGCCATGGGCTGGCCGCAGAGCGTGTCGCTGCAGTCCGACCTGGAGCTCGGCAAGCTCGTCGCGCAGACGCGGGTGCACACCGGCCTGCTGTGGGCGGTGTCGCTGGCGGTGATGGTGTGGGCCATCTTCAAGTACACGGTGCTGGGCTTCGACATCCGCGCCGTGGGCGCGAACGCGCGCGCCGCCGCCTTCGCGGGGGTGCCGGTGACGCGCACGGTGGTGATGGTGGCGCTGCTCTCGGGTGCGCTGGCCGGGCTGGCGGGCGCCATAGAGGTGGCGGGCCGCACCAGCTACGTCACGCTCGACATGTCACCGGGCTATGGCTACACCGGCATCGTGATCGCGATGCTGGCGGGGCTGCATCCGCTGGGCGTGATCGCAGCCGCCGTGTTCGTGGCGGGCGTGCTGGTCGGCGCCGACACCATGAGCCGCGCGGTGGGCGTGCCGACCTACATCGCCGACGTGATCGTCGCGGCCTCGCTGATCGCGGTGCTGGTGGCGACGCTGCTCACGCAGTACCGGGTGAGGATGTCGAAATGAGCGACCTGCTCGACATTCTTTCCAACGCCGCCTTCTGGGTCGCGGTGCTGCGCATCGCCACGCCGCTCATCCTCGGCACGCTCGGCGTGCTGCTGTGCGAGCGTGCGGGGGTGCTCAACCTCGGCATCGAGGGGATCATGGTCGCGGGCGCCTTCACCGGCTGGCTCGCGGTGTATGCCGGCGCACCGCTGTGGGTGGGCGTGGGCGTGGCCGCGCTCGCGGGCATGGTGTTCGGGCTGCTGCACGCCTTCCTGACCGTGGGGCTGGCGCTATCGCAGCACGTCTCGGGGCTGGGCATCACGCTGCTGGCGACCGCGCTGAGCTACTTCGGCTATCGCGTGAGCTTTCCGAAGGTGAACACGCCGCCCACCATCACGCCCTTCGCGCCGATGGACTGGCTGCCCATCCCGATCCTGAACGCACAGACCGCGCTCACCCTGTTCGCGCTGCTGCTGGTGCCGGTGGTGGGCTGGGTGCTGTACCGCACGCCGCTGGGCCTGGCGCTGCGCATGGCCGGCGAGAACCCGCAGGCCGCGGAAAGCCAGGGCGTGTCGGTCGCGGCCACGCGCACCGGCGCCATCGTCGCGGGCTCGGCGCTGATGGGCATGGCCGGCTCCTTCCTCACGCTGTCGGCCTTCAACGCCTTCTTCTTCAACATGGTGAACGGGCGCGGCTGGATCTGCGTGGCGCTGGTGGTGTTCGCCTCGTGGCGGCCGGGCAAGGCCCTGCTGGGCGCGCTGCTGTTCGCCTTCTTCGATGCGCTCCAGCTGCGGCTGCAACAATCCGGCGACGCCGTGCTGCCATACCAGATCTACCTGATGCTGCCCTACCTGCTGTCGATCCTGGCGCTGGTGCTGGTGGCACGCAAGGCGAGCTACCCGCAGGCGCTGATGAAACCGTACCGCAAGGGGGAACGCTGATGACCACGAGGACCGCCAACGCCGCTCGAAGGGCCCTGCTCTCGGCATTGCTGGCCATGCTCGCAATGGGCAGCAACGGCGCCCGCGCACTGGGCATGAACTACGGCTACGAGGCTTTCAGCACGGCCGACGCGGTGACCTGGGTGCAGATGTGCGGCACCTGGGGCAAGGACCACCAGGGCTCCTACCGCGTGGTGCACGCCGAACAGTACGCCCAGTCGTTCCTCTACGTGCAGTGGATGAGCCGCGACGCCAACGGCAGCCTGCGCGCCGAGCACACGGTGGCAATTGCAGAACTCGACAACGACCACGCGGAGATCTCGCTGTCCGACCTCACCTGCCGTGCCACGCCGCGCGGCATCGTCGTCACGGCAAAGGCCGATTCGGGGCACGACGAGAAGCTGCGCCGCGTGACCATCGAGGTCGGGCCTGCGCCAGGGCAGTACCGGTACCGGGCGCAGAACACGCGCTGAGACGCTGGCATCCGGGCGGTGAGGTGAACACGGCACTCCATCTGGACACGACGAACGGCTGTCTCTCGGCGGCCGGCGTCGTTGCCTGTACCGACACCCGCGCCGACAGCCTGCCAGACTCCTTCGCACGGACGGCCCAGACCGTGCTTGTCGAAGGCCGGCTCGTCGACTGCGTCTTCGCAAGCGCAACCACGACATCCGGCGACATGGCCGTGCAGCTCATGTTGCGTTTCGAAGAACTGCTGTTGGTCAGCTGCTCCCTGATTCTCACGACGCCCGCCCTGCGCAAGCTCGAGGACGCCGACTTCTACGGCAGCGTAGGCCAGCGCTATCGCTTCCACGAGCGCTGGCTGGCCTCCATGGGCGTTTCCCGCAACCCGGCGGCATTCCCCTGGGGCCGTACCGGCGTCGCCCGCGACCGCAGCGACAACGTGTACATCTACATCCACAACCGGAACAACCGCTGGGCTCTCCGATAGCCTCGCGAGGAACAGGAAAAGGCCCCCACGATGCTCGACCTCCTCATCACCAACGCCACCCTCCCCGACGGCCGCACCGGCATGTCGGTCGCCGTGCAGGGCGGACGCATCGCCGAAATCACTCAGGGCATGGATGCGCCGGCACACGAAACGCTCGACGCGCAGGGACTGCTGCTCGCGCCCCACTTCGTCGACCCTCATTTCCACATGGACGCCACGCTGAGCTACGGCCTGCCGCGCGTCAACCAGAGCGGCACGCTGCTCGAGGGCATCGCGCTGTGGGGCGAACTCAAGCCGCTGCTGACGGCAGACGCACTGATCGAGCGCGCACTGGCGTACTGCGACTGGGCGGTGGCCAAGGGATTGCTGGCCGTGCGCTCGCACGTGGACACCAGCGACCCAAGCCTGCTGGCAGTCGATGCGCTGCTGGAGGTCAAGCGCAAGGTTGCGCCGTATCTCGACCTGCAGTTGGTCGCCTTTCCGCAGGACGGCGTGCTGCGCTCGCCCGGCGGCGTCGAGAACCTGGAGCGCGCGCTCGACAAGGGCGTGGACGTGGTCGGCGGCATTCCGCATTTCGAGCGCACCATGGCCGAGGGCGCGGCGAGCGTGAAGCTGTTGTGCGAGATCGCCGCGGCGCGCGGCAAGCTGGTCGACATGCACTGCGACGAGTCGGACGACCCGCTTTCGCGCCACATCGAGACGCTGGCCTTCGAAACCCAGCGCCTCGCTCTGCAGGGCCGCGTGACGGGCTCGCACTGCACCTCGATGCACTCGATGGACAACTACTACGTGAGCAAGCTGCTGCCGCTGATCGCGCAGAGCGGCGTGTCGGTGGTGTCCAACCCGCTCATCAACATCACTCTGCAGGGCCGCCACGACACCTACCCCAAGCGCCGCGGCATGACGCGGGTGCCCGAGCTCATGGCGGCCGGCGTGAACGTGGCCTTCGGCCACGACTGCGTGATGGACCCCTGGTACGGCATGGGCTCGGGCGACATGCTCGAAGTGGCGCACATGGGCCTGCACGTGGCGCAGATGACGAGCCAGGACGGCATCCGCCAGTGCTTCGAGGCGGTGACGACCAACGCGGCGCGTGTGATGCACCTGGAGAACTACGGCCTCGAGGCCGGCCGCGACGCGAGCTTCGTGCTGCTGCAGGCGCGCGACGCGGTCGAGGCGATACGCCTGCGCGCCGCGCGGCTCAAGGTGTTCCGCAAGGGCCGCCTGCTGGCCGAGACGCCGGCCGCCACGGCCAGCCTGCACCTTCCGGGCCGGGGCGCCTCGACGAGCTGGATGGCGCCGAAGCACGCTGGTTGAACCCGCGGTTAGCCCTGCTACAGGGCCGGCGCGCGAAAATCCTGCCCTCATCGGTCCACCGGGAGCCTTTTTTCATGAAGCGTCTTGCACGGATCTGCGCGACCTGGCTGCTGGCGCTGGCGTTCGCGCCGGCCAACGCACAGCAGCCCGGCGGCGAAACGGCCGCGCCGCCCGCCGGGGTGCGCCTGCTGACAGACCAGCCCTACGGCCCCGATCCGCGCCAGCGCATGGACGTCTACCTGCCGCAGAAGGCGCAGCAAGGCGCGCCGGTGCTCGTGATGGTCCACGGCGGGGCCTGGATGTTCGGCGACAAGGCAGCCGCATCCGTGGTCAACCGGAAGATCGCGCACTGGGTGCGCGAGCAGGGCTTCATCCTCGTTTCGGTGAGCTACCGCTTCGTGCCGCAGGTCGACGTGATGCAGCAGGCGCAGGACGTGGCGCGTGCCGTCGCCACCGCGCAGGCGAATGCACCGTCGTGGGGCGGCGACGCCGGCCGCTTCGTGCTCATGGGCCATTCGGCTGGCGCGCACCTCGTCGCGCTGCTCAGCGCATCGCCTTCCATCGCGCGGCAGCAAGGCGCCCGCCCCTGGCTCGGCACCGTGGCGCTCGACAGCGCGGCGCTGGACACGGCCGCGCTGATGCAGCGCCGGCACATGCCCTTCTACGACCGCGTGTTCGGCAGCGACCCCGCCTTCTGGCGCAGCGTGTCGCCCTCCGACGCGCTCGCACCTGGCGCGCCGCCGATGCTGCTGGTGTGCTCCACGCAGCGCCGCGACGGCTCGTGCACGCAGGCGCGGCAGTTCGCGGCACGCATCGGGGCAACGGGTGGCCGTGCGGAGGTGGTGCCGGAAGATCTTTCGCACGCGCAGATCAACGACGAACTGGGGCAGCCCGGCGCATACACCTCGGCGGTGGATGCCTTCGTCCGCTCGCTGGCCGGGACGCCCGGCCGGAGCTAGGCCAGCTGCCGCGCGAGCGTCGTCAGCGCCAGGCCGACAGGCTGCTCGACCTTCAGCGAAAGCAGCGCGTCGGCCCGCGTGCGCCCCAGGTTCACGGCCGCCACCGGCTTGCCTGCCGCGGCGGCCGCCTGCACGAAGCGGAAGCCCGAATAGACCATCAGCGAAGAGCCGGCCACGAGCACGGCGTCGGCCTCCTCCAGCGCGGCGAAGGCGGCTGCGACGCGCTCCTTCGGCACGCTCTCTCCGAAGAACACCACGTCGGGCTTGAGCAGGCCACCGCAGTGCGGGCAGGCGGGCACGTCGAAAGTGGAGAAGTCGCGGCCTTCGAGGTCGGCGTCGCCGTCGGGTGCGGCGCGGGCTTCCAGCTCGGCCCAGCGCGGGTTGCGCCGCCGCAGTTCGAGCTGCAGTTCGGAGCGCGGCGTGCGCCGCTCGCAGCCCATGCAGCGCACGGTGTCGATACGCCCGTGCAGGTCGACGGTGCCGCGGCTGCCGGCCGCATCGTGCAGGCCGTCGACGTTCTGCGTGAGCAGCAGGCCGACGCGCCCCGCGTCGCTCAGCTTCGCCAGCGCGCGGTGCGCGGCGCCGGGCCGTGCGCCCGCCATGGTCGGCCAGCCGATCAGGCTGCGCGCCCAGTAGCGCTTGCGCGTGGATTCCTCGCCCATGAAGGCCTGGTAGGTGACGGGCGACGGGCGCTTCCACTCGCCGTCGAGGTCGCGGTAGTCGGGAATGCCCGATTCGGTGCTGCAGCCTGCGCCGGTGAGCACGAAGAGCTTGCGGTGGCGCGTGGCGAAGTCGGCCAGCGCGGCGGAATTGGCGTCCATGCGGGCGAGCATACGTGGGCGCGCCGTGGGCCGCTCGCGCCGGGGATTGGCGGCAGCCGGCATTGCGTACGGCAGCCTGCGTTCCTAGGATGGCGGTCTTTCCCTCGAAGGAGCCAGTTCGCATGATGAAAGTACAGGGCGCCTGCCATTGCGGCCGGATCAGCTACGAAGCCGAGGTCGATCCCGAGAAGGTCGGGCTGTGCAACTGCACCGACTGCCAGGTGCTCTCGGGCACGGCGTATCGCGTGTCGGTGACGGTGCCCGCCGCCGGCTTCAGGCTGCTGAGCGGCAAGCCCCGCGGCTACGTGAAGACGGCCGACAGCGGCGTGCTGCGCCGGCAGAGCTTCTGCGAGAACTGCGGTACGCCGGTCTGGGCCAGCGCCGACAGCGACACGCCTCCCAGCTACACGCTTCGCATCGGCCCGCTGGCGCAGCGCGCACTGCTGGCCCCGCGCCACCGGATATGGTGCCGCTCGGCGCTGGCGTGGTCCGAGAACCTGAGCGGGCTGCCTGCAGCGGACGCGGAACCCGCGCCATCGGCCTGACAAGCTCCAAGGGTCAGGCCCGGCCCTCGCCGAGGTCGCACCACATGTGCACCTTTCCAAGCAAGGCACCACCGAGCGCAATGGCCATCGGCTCGACGCCGAAGCTGCGGAAGCCGCAGTCCTCGTAGAGTTTCTGCGCGGCTTCGTTGCCCTCGGTGACGGTGAGCTGCACCACCCGCAGGCCGGCGCGCGCCCGTGCGTGGTCGAGCAAGGCCAGCACCAGCCGGCGGCCGAATCCCACGCGTCGCGCAGAGGCCTTCACCGACATGCCGAACAGCGTGGCCTTGTGGCTGGCTCGCTCGCGCGTCTCGAAGCTCAGGCCAGCCGCGCCGACCAGCGCGCCGCTGTCGTCGAATGCGCCGTAGACCACGCTGTCGCCGCTCGCACCATCTGCGGCCCCGAGGCGCTCCATCCACCAGCTCAGCGGCAAGGCGGCACGCTCCTCCACCGTGGAGGTGAAGGCGCTGGGGTGCCTGGCGTAGGCGTCGAGCATCACGGCGCGATAGGCCTCGGCGTCGGCCGCGCTCAGGCGGCGGACGACGTTGCGATCGCGCGGCAAGGCCTCAGAAACGGACACAGACGGCCTGCCTCTCCTGCAGCACGGCTTCCTGCGCGAACCTCTGGCGGTACGCGCCGATGATGGCGGCGATGTCGGCGTCGTCCTTCTCGCTGCGCGCATGCAGCAGCACGACCAGCTTGGAGCGCTCGCGCACCACCTCGCCCGACACGCCGCGCCACTGGCCCGCCGCATCGATCACCGTCAGGCCCTGCGGGAACGCGGGTGTCACGGTGCCGTCGAGGAAGGCGGTCCACTCGGCGTCCGACACCTGGCCGCCCGAGGGAATGGCACGGCCGAAAAACAGGGTGTCGCGCTCGAAGGTCTCAAAGCCGCTCCCGCAGGCCCTTGCGCCGCCAGCCCCCGGGGGCGGCAAGGTGCCGCAGCCGGCCAGCGCCAGGGTGGCCCCGGCGGCCGCAAGCGCGACGCGGACAGCAGACAGGGTCGCTCTTCTGGTTGTCATGCGCGCACCTCCTTGCATCGTCGTTGTTCAGCCCGGCAGAAAGACCAGCGGCGCGGGCTGGCCCTCGGCGGGCGGCTGGCCGCGGTCGAGCAGCCGCCAGCCGGGATTCCAGCGCGAAAGGCGGTTTTCGGCAACGGCATCCTCCAGCATCGACTGGGCGGCTTCGGGGTGCTGCCAGTCCAGCGCCAGAGTGCGCAGGTCCCAATTCCACCAGGGGCAGGCGCGGATGCGCTCGACCAGTGTGTCGGGAAAGCGCTGGCGGATCACCTTGGCAGGCACGCCGCCCACCACGGTGAAGGGCGCCACGTCGCGCGTCACCACCGCGCCCGCGCCGATCACCGCGCCGTCGCCGATGGTGATGCCACTCTTGAGGCTGACGCGCGAGCCGATCCACACGTCGTTGCCGATGGTCACCGGCGAGTGCGACGGAAACTGGCCGACCGACTGGTGGCGGTACGGCTCGGGGAAATTCGGCGCATAGGCCAGCATGTGCGTGGTGAACCAGTCGGCCGGATGGTCCGACAGGGTCTGCACGCCGTCGCCGATGGAGCAATAGCGCCCCATGCGCACGTCGACGAGCAGCGCGCCGGGCGAGATGCTCGTATACGCACCCACGGAGCAACTCGCATGCAGCTGGGCCGAGTGCCAGATGCGCACCGGAGTCTCGAAGCGGAACGGCGTCGGCAGAAGGCAGCCGTCGGACAGGAAGAGCCCGTAGCTTTCGAGCCCCTTCGACAGTTCGGCGTTGATCGTCAGGCTCATGGGCTGGGCGCTCGGTTGCGTTGCTCAGGCCTCGGGCGCGATGGCCTCGGCGTATTCGTAGAGCGCGCCGAGGATCTCTTCTCCACGCTCGTCGGCGTTCTCGGAGAGCGCGTCGACTTCGCTGAACAGCATCTCGATGGTGCGCGCCCCGCCCTCGCCCTTGAAGAGCTTCGCGACACGCAGTGATTCCCAGCGCTCGGTCTCGTCCTCGTTCAGCAGCTGCGGCCAGTTGCGCGCGCGATAGCGGAAGAGGATCTCTTCCAGACGGCCATCGTCGAAGCCCGTGCGATCCTTGGCCAGCTCCTCTGGCGACAAGCCGCGCAGCTGGTTCAGGCGCCGCCGGTCGGCGTTGCCGACGAAGCCGCCGTACAGGTCTTCATCGACATCGGGCGTGGCCTCCTTGGGCCGGGCGTAGACCTGCGACCAGATCGCGCTCATGTCGGGCAGGTCGCGCGCAATGGCCGCGTGGCGCATCGCCGCTTCGAGATCGACGCCCCAGCGCTCGGCCATGGGCGCCGCAAGCGTGCGCAGGTTGCCGACCACCATCGGCGACTTGTTGAGGTGCACGCCCTTGATCGGCAGGCGCACCACGCCCTCGGGCAGGTCGGCCGTGCGGGTGAAGAGGCGCAGCCGCAGCGTCTCGACGTCGATGTCGCGCAGCTCGCTGGGGTCGTGGGCCAGGTCCCAGGCGAGCAGTTCGTTCTTGTTAGTGGGGTGGCTGGCCAGCGGCCACATCACTGCAAGGCAGCCGCGCTCGACCGGGAACATGCCCGAGACGTGCAGGAAGGGCTTGGCGGTCTCGCGCGTCGCGGGCAGGCCCAGCTCGGTGGCGACGCGGTCCTTCCTGTGCAGGCCGAAGGCGAAGTCGAACAGCTTGGGCTGCTTGCTGCGAATGAGGCGCGCCAGCGCGATGGTGGCGCGAACGTCCGACAGGGCATCGTGGGCCGATTCGTGCAGCAGGCCGTTGGCGCGTGCCAGGTCTTCGAGCTTGAAGCTGGGCTTGCCGTCCTCCTTCTTCGGCCACTCGATGCCCTCTGGGCGCAGCGCATAAGTGAGGCGCACCACGTCCAGCAGGTCCCATCGGCCGCATTCGTTCTGCCATTCGCGCGCGTACGGGTCGATCAGGTTGCGCCAGAACAGGAAGCGCGTGACTTCGTCGTCGAAGCGGATGGTGTTGTAGCCCACGCCGATGGTGCCGGGCTGCGAGAACGCCTTCTCGATACGGGCGGCGAACTCATGCTCGGAAATGCCGCGCTCCAGGCACAGCTGCGGCGTGATGCCGGTGATGAGGCAGGCCTCGGGGCTGGGCAGGTAGTCCGGCGCGGGCTTGCAGTAGATCATCAGCGGCTCGCCGACTTCGTTGAGCTCGGCGTCCGTGCGGATGGCCGCGAACTGCGAGGGACGGTCGCGGCGCGGCACCGCGCCGAAGGTTTCGTAGTCGTGCCAGAGAAAGGTGTGGTTCATTCAGAGCAAGGGTGAAAACAGGCGTGCGATCGCGTCGCCGAGGCGGCGCCAGAAACCCTGGCGCCGGTTGGCGCGCACCGCGCCGGAGCTGTGCAGGTCGGTCTCGAACTGCGCCGCCAGCGGGCGGGTCAGCTCGGGGCCGTAGACCACCGCGCAGACCTCGAAGTTGAGGCGGAAGCTGCGGTTGTCGAAATTGGCGGTGCCGATCATCGCGCAATGGTCGTCCACCACCAGGGTCTTGGAATGGAGCATGCGCGCCTTGTATTCCCAGACCTTCACGCCGGCGGCGATCAGCTCGTCGAAGTACGAACGCGCGGCGGCGCTCACGACGGCCGAGTCGCTTCGGCGCGGCACCAGCAGGCGCACGTCGACACCGCGCAGCGCGGCGCTCGTGAGCGCCATCAGCGCCGGCTCGCCGGGCACGAAGTACGGCGTGGTGAGCCAGGCGCGGTGCGTGGCCGAATGGATGGCCTCGACGTGCATGCGGTGGATGGCTTCCATCGGGCTGTCGGGGCCGCTGGTGACGATCTGCACCGGGATGTCGCCGGCCTCCAGCTGCGGCAGCATGGCGTTCAGCGCGTCGTCCATGCCGCGCGGATCTTCGCCTGTGGCGTAGGTCCAGTCTTCCAGGAAGGTGGTCTGCAGCCAGCGCACCGCGCTGCCTTCGACGCGCAGGTGCACGTCGTGATACGCGTCGGGGTTGGTGCGCTTGTCTTCCTCGTCGGTGATGTTCACGCCGCCGGTGAAGCCCACGCGGCCGTCGCACACCACGATCTTGCGGTGGGTGCGGTAGTTGGTCACAGGGCGCAGGCGGCGTCCGATCTTGGTGTCGTGGAACAGCGCCACCTTGACGCCCGCGTCGAGCATCGGCGCCATGAACTTGCGGCCTATGCGCTTGGAGCCCAGCGCGTCGATCAGCAGGCGCACTGCCACGCCCTCCTTCGCGCGTTCGATCAGAAGGTCGCGCAGCGCGGTGCCGATGCGGTCGGGCTCGAAGATGTAGTACTCGAGGTGAATGTGGTTCCGCGCGGCGCGCACGGCGTCGAAGATCGCGTCGAAGGTGCGCGCGCCGCCGGAGAGCAGTTCGACATCGAGCGCGCTGGACACCGGCAGGCCGCAGGTCGCGGTGCCCAGCTTGGCCATCTGTTGCAGCGCTGGAGGAGCGTCGCGCGCCGCGTCGCGCAGCCGCGCCACGTCGGCCTGGGCGAAGGCACTGGCGCGGCTGCGCAGGCGCTTCAGGCGCTGCTTCTTCAGCCGCTGCGGCCCGAGGAAGTAGTAGACGACGAAGCCCGCGAACGGCAGCAGCGCCAGCGAGAGGATCCAGCTCATCGTCGAGACCGGCGCGCGCTTCTGCATCACGATCCAGACCGACAACACCGCGATGTAGCCGCTCCATGCCAGGGAGAGGCCGGTTTTCCATTCGTGGCTGAGTTCGGGGAGGATCAAGGCGGAAAAACGGTTGGTGCTGGTGCGCGGTTCGATATGCGTGGCCGCAAAGAAAAAGGCCGGTAGCGATGCTACCGGCCTTTGACTTCATTGCAGAAACCGCTGCGGGCTCATTCAGCCTGCCGCTGCTTCCTCTGCTTCGGGTTTCTGCTTGCCTTCCTTCTTCGGAAGGGGCTGGATGTCCAGAAGCACTTCGTCCTTGTCGTCGAGGTCGACTTCGAGGCGGCCACCGTCGGTCAGGCGTCCGAACAGCAGCTCGTCGGCCAGCGCACGACGGATCGTGTCCTGGATCAGGCGCTGCATCGGGCGTGCGCCCATCAGCGGATCGAAGCCCTTCTTCGCCAGGTGCTTGCGCAGCTTGTCGCTGAAGGTGACTTCCACCTTCTTCTCGCCGAGCTGGGTTTCCAGCTGCAGCAGGAACTTGTCGACCACGCGCAGGATGACCTGTTCGTCGAGCGCCTTGAAGTTGACGATGGCGTCCAGCCGGTTGCGGAACTCGGGCGAGAACAGGCGCTTGATGTCGCCCATTTCGTCGCCGGCCTGCCTCGGGTTGGTGAAGCCGATGGTCGCCTTGTTCATGGTCTCGGCACCCGCGTTCGTCGTCATGATGATGATGACGTTGCGGAAGTCGGCCTTGCGCCCGTTGTTGTCGGTCAGCGTGCCATGGTCCATGACCTGCAGCAGCACGTTGAAGATGTCCGGGTGCGCCTTCTCGATTTCGTCGAGCAGCAGCACCGCGTGCGGCTTCTTCGTGATGGCCTCGGTCAGCAGGCCGCCCTGGTCGAAACCGACGTAGCCCGGAGGCGCGCCGATCAGGCGGCTCACCGCATGGCGTTCCATGTATTCCGACATGTCGAAGCGGATCAGCTCGATGCCCATGATGTAGGCGAGCTGCTTCGCGGCTTCGGTCTTGCCCACACCGGTGGGACCGGAGAACAGGAACGAGCCGATCGGCTTGTCGCCCTTGCCCAGGCCAGAACGCGCCATCTTGACCGCCGAGGCGAGCACTTCGAGCGCCTTGTCCTGGCCGAACACCACGCTCTTGAGGTCGCGCTCGATGGTCTGCAGCTTGCTGCGGTCGTCGTTGCTGACGTTGGCCGGGGGAATGCGCGCGATCTTCGCGACGATTTCCTCGACCTCGGTCTTGCTGATAGTCTTCTTGCGCTTGCTCGGCGGCAGGATGCGCTGGGCGGCGCCGGCTTCGTCGATGACGTCGATCGCCTTGTCGGGCAGGTGACGGTCATTGATGTACTTCGCGCTGAGCTCGGCCGCGGCCTGCAGGGCCGCCACGGCGTACTTCACGCCATGGTGCTCCTCGAAGCGCGACTTAAGGCCCTTCAGGATGTCGACGGTTTCCTGCACCGAAGGCTCGACCACGTCGACCTTCTGGAAACGACGCGACAGGGCCGCGTCCTTCTCGAAGATGCCGCGGTATTCGGTGAAGGTGGTCGCGCCGATGCACTTGAGCTGGCCGCTGGAAAGCGCCGGCTTGAGCAGGTTGGACGCGTCGAGCGTGCCGCCCGAGGCTGCGCCCGCACCGATCAGGGTGTGGATCTCGTCGATGAAGAGGATGGCGTTCGGCTTGTCCTTGAGCGACTTGAGCACGCCCTTCAGGCGCTGCTCGAAATCGCCGCGGTACTTGGTGCCGGCCAGCAGCGCGCCCATGTCGAGCGAGAACACGTTCGACTCGGCCAGGATCTCCGGCACGTCGCCCTGCGTGATGCGCCATGCGAGGCCCTCGGCGATGGCGGTCTTGCCCACGCCGGCTTCGCCCACCAGCAGCGGGTTGTTCTTGCGCCGGCGGCACAGGATCTGGATGACGCGCTCGACCTCGTACTCGCGGCCGATCAGCGGGTCGATCTTGCCGTCCTTGGCCATCTGGTTGAGGTTCTGGGTGAACTGCTCGAGCGGGGAAGCCTTCTCGTTGCGCTCGCCGCCGCCCTCTTCACCTTCGCCCGAGGGAGCTTCGCCGCTGCCCTTGACGGCTTCCGGCGGATCGCTCTTCTTGATGCCGTGGGCGATGAAGTTGACCACGTCGAGGCGGGTAACGCCCTGCTGGTGCAGGTAGTACACGGCGTGCGAGTCCTTCTCGCCGAAGATCGCGACCAGCACGTTGGCGCCGGTGACTTCCTTCTTGCCGTTGCCGGTGGACTGCACATGCATGATGGCACGCTGGATCACGCGCTGGAAACCCAGGGTGGGCTGGGTGTCGACATCGTCGGTACCCGCCACCTGGGGCGTGTTGTCCTTGATGAAGTTGGTGAGCGACGCCCGCAGGTCGTCGACGTTGGCCGAGCAGGCGCGCAGAACTTCCGCGGCGCTCGGGTTGTCCAGCAAAGCGAGCAGCAGATGTTCCACGGTGATGAACTCGTGGCGTTGCTGCCGGGCCTCTACGAAGGCCATGTGCAAGCTGACTTCCAGTTCCTGGGCAATCATGTGATTTCCTTTTGCCTTGCTGTAAATAAGTTCTCAGATGGGTTGGAGCTTGCGCAATTCAACTGGTTCATGCAACAGGTTCACTGACGCACTGGAGTGGATGCCCCGCCTGCTGGGCGGCTTCCATTACCTGGTTGACCTTGGTGGCCGCCATGTCGCGGGAATAGACCCCACAGACGCCCCGGCCATCGAGGTGGATCTTGAGCATGATCTGGGTCGCGGTTTCGCGATCCTTGCTGAAATATTCCTGGAGCACGACGATCACGAACTCCATGGGCGTGTAGTCGTCGTTCAGCATCACCACCTGGTACATCTGGGGCGGCGCGGTTTTCTGCGGCCGGCGCTCCAGGACGACCGAATCCCCGTCGTCCCCAGCCGGTTTCTGGGCCGGTGGAGCGCTGGGAGTTTTTGGAATTCTCGTTGCCATGAAAATCATTCTATAGAGCGTGCCAGCGCCGTGCCGAGCGAAAAAAACGTGGTGGCGCGTATCCGACAATTCAAGGGGTTTGCGGCCGTTGCGACACTATTTCCGCAACGGTGCCCCAGGCAGGAGTTTTAGGCAAAAAAGTCCGCAGCAATTGACTGAAGAAGCAGCAAAAAGCCCTTGAATTCCTTCCGGAAAGTTCAAGGGCTCCTCGTTTACCGCAACGCCGCCATGGACGTCGAAGCGCAGCAATTACATGTTGTCGATCATCACCTGGCCGAAGCCCGAGCAGCTCACCTGCGTAGCGCCGTCCATCAGGCGGGCGAAGTCGTAGGTGACCTTCTTGCTGGCGATGGATTTTTCCATCGAGCTGATGATCAGGTCGGCGGCTTCCTTCCAGCCCATGTGACGCAGCATCATCTCGGCCGAGAGGATCTCGGAGCCGGGGTTCACATAGTCCTTGCCAGCGTACTTGGGGGCCGTGCCGTGGGTGGCCTCGAACATGGCGACGGTGTCGCTCAGGTTCGCGCCCGGGGCGATGCCGATGCCGCCGACCTGCGCAGCCAGGGCGTCGGAAACGTAGTCGCCGTTGAGGTTGAGTGTGGCGATCACGCTGTATTCGGCGGGACGCAGCAGGATCTGCTGCAGGAATGCATCGGCGATGCTGTCCTTGACGGTGATCTCCTTGCCCGTCTTCGGGTTCTTGAACTTCATCCAGGGGCCGCCGTCGATCAGTTCGGCACCGAACTCCTTGGCCGCGAGGCCGTAGCCCCAGTCACGGAAGCCACCTTCGGTGAACTTCATGATGTTGCCCTTGTGAACCAGGGTGACGCTGGGCTTGTCGTTGTCGATTGCGTACTGCAGCGCCTTGCGCACGAGGCGCTCGGTGCCTTCCCGCGATACGGGCTTGACGCCGATGCCCGAGGTGTTCGGGAAGCGGATCTTCTTGACGCCCATCTCGTCCTGCAGGAACTTGATGAGCTTCTTCGCCTTCTCGCTTTCGGCCTCGAACTCGATGCCGGCGTAGATGTCTTCCGAGTTCTCGCGAAAGATCACCATGTTGGTCTTGTGCGGCTCGCGCACCGGGCTGGGAACGCCTTCGAAGTACTGGATGGGGCGCAGGCAGACGTAGAGGTCGAGCTCCTGCCGCAGCGCGACGTTCAGGGAGCGGATGCCGCCGCCGACCGGCGTGGTCAGCGGGCCCTTGATGGAAACAACGTAGTCGCGCACGGCGTGCAGCGTTTCCTCGGGAAGCCAGACGTCGGGGCCGTAGACCTTGGTCGACTTCTCGCCGGCGTAGACCTCCATCCAGTGGATCTTCTTCTTGCCGCCGTAGGCCTTGGCCACGGCGGCGTCCACCACTTTCAGCATCACCGGGGTGATATCCAGTCCGGTACCGTCGCCCTCGATGAAGGGGATGATCGGTTGGTCAGGCACATTGAGGGAGTTGTCGGCGTTGACCGTGATCTTCTGGCCTTCGGTCGGGACTTTGATGTGCTGATAACTGGTCATGAGAGGGGACGGCTCCGGGATTGACGTACTTTTGACGACTGTCAGCGAATTCAGACACGGCGCGTATTCAGCTGTACAGCCGGCGAACAAATCGCTGTACATTTTAGACGCAACCCATCAGCAAGCGTTTGTCAACCGGCGGCCCGACGGCGTCGTTAGTGGCTGACCTTCTGCTCGCCGGGAGGCGTTTCCAACCAATTCTCGATAGAGGAATCATCAATGAGCAAAATTCTCGCAGTCATGATCGCCGGCCTGTTCGCCGCTGGCGCCTACGCCCAGAACCCGGCCGGTACGACGCCCGAGCAAGGCAACGCCACCAACAGCAAGTCGCAGCAACGCGCCGAAGCCAAGAAGGCTGCCAAGCCCGCTGGCCAGGTCAAGGCCCCGGCTGGCGACGAAGCAAAGACCCCCGAAGGCGGCGCCATCGGTGCCGACAAGGCTGCTGCCTCTGGCGAGAAGCGTGCCGAAACCCGCGACCAGCGTCGTCGCAACAAGGACGGCAGCGTCAAGCGCAAGTCGACCCAAGGCGGCACCCCGAAGTAATTCGGCCTGCTCCGCAAAAGAAGCGCTCTTCGGAGCGCTTTTTTTTCGCCCGAGGCTCCCTCGTTGCTGTCAACCGGGTGCAGTGGCCTCCGTTGAATGTCTACCTTCCGCAGGGAGGGCAATCCAGATCAACGAATTTCAAAGGATATGTTCATGAACAAGCTGCTCGCAGCCCTGGTCGCCGGTCTCTTCGCAGTCGGCGCTTTCGCTCAACAAGCCGAACCCGCTCCGGCTGCTCCCGCTCCCGCCGCCAAGGCTGCCAAGCACGCTTCGGCCAAGAAGCACGCAGCCGCCAAGAAGCACAAGGTTCGCCACGTGGCCAAGGCCCACACGGCCGCTGCCAAGAAGGTGTAAGCTTCCACGCTCACCGGCAATGCCCGCATCAGCGGGCATTTTTATTGGTATTTTTAAATCCAGGCCGGGCCCTGGCCCCGCCCTGAAAGAGTCGTCCGATGCTCAAGCGCCTCGCCGCCCTGCTCCCCCTGCTCCCCCTGCTCCTTGCATCCGCGTCGTTCATGATGCCGGCGCATGCCCAGCAGCAACCCCAGACCGATCTGTCGCGCACGCAGCTGTCGATCGGGCTGTACAAGATCGACGCGCAGGTCGCGCAAACCCCTCTGCAACGTGAAATCGGCCTGATGTTCCGTAAGGAAATGCCACAGGCCGAGGGCATGATCTTCGTGTTCGAGCAACCCGCCACGCAGTGCTTCTGGATGCGCAACACGATCCTGCCGCTGACCGCCGCCTTCGTTGCCGACGACGGCCGCATCGTCAACCTCGCGGACATGCAGCCCATGACCGAGAACACGCATTGCTCCCAGGAACCGGTGCGCTACGTGCTCGAGATGAACCAGGGGTGGTTCGCCAAGAAGAACATCAAGAAGGGCGCGAAGCTCGGCGGCGAGCTGTTCGCGGCCGGCAAACGATGAGCACCTGCCGTCCATAGCCAGCAAAAAGCCAAAAAAAGAGCCGACCCATGGTCGGCTTTTTCGTTTTCGGCAGAACGCGGGATCAGCCGAAGTTTTTGGCTGCGAAGTCCCAGTTGACCAGCTTGGCCAGGAAGGTCTCGACGAACTTCGGGCGCAGGTTGCGGTAATCGATGTAGTAGGCGTGCTCCCAGACGTCCACCGTCAGCAGCGCGGTGTCGGCGGTGGTCAGCGGCGTACCGGCTGCGCCCGTGTTCACGATGTCCACCGAGCCGTCGGCCTTCTTCACCAGCCAGGTCCAGCCCGAGCCGAAGTTGCCCACGGCCGACTTCACGAAGGCTTCCTTGAAGGCGTCGTAGCTGCCCCACTTGGCTTCGATGGCCTTGGCCAGCGCGCCGGTCGGAGCACCGCCGCCTTGCGGCTTCATGCAGTTCCAGAAGAAGGTGTGGTTCCAGATCTGGGCGGCGTTGTTGTAGATGCCGCCGCTGGACTTCTTGACGATCTCCTCGAGCGTCATCGACTCGAACTCGGTGCCCTTCTGCAGGTTGTTGAGGTTCACCACGTAGGCGTTGTGGTGCTTGCCATAGTGGTACTCGAGGGTTTCCTTCGAATACTCGGGTGCCAGTGCGTCGAGTGCGTACGGCAGGGGTGGGAGCACATGTTCCATGGTTTTTTCTCGTGGGTTGGTTGTGGGAATGAAGGATTCTAGGAAGTAATTATTGGGGCGACGTCGGACGCGTTCCCGTCGCGCCGCCCGGTGCGACGGTCAGGTCGACTTCACCGTCGGCCAATCGCGCCTTCACTGCATCGCCAGGCGCAAGTTGCTTCGCGCTGACGATCGCATGACCGTCTGTATCGGTCAGCCATGCATAGCCGCGCTGCAAGACCAGTGCCGGATCGAGCAGCCGCATACGAAGAGCCACACGTTCCAGCCGATCTCGCCGCTGCACAACCGCGCGGCCCAGCTTCTGCGGAAAGTCGGCGGCGATCAGGCGCGGCGCCTGCGTGAGGCGCTCCCTTCTGGCCAGCACCATGTAGCGAAGACGCTGCGCATGGTGTGCCAGGCGCAGCTGTTGCCGATTCACGAGCCCCGAAGGCCGGCCAAGGCGCCCCGCAGCCTGGTCCAGACGTTGCCCGAGCACATCGAGGCGTCCGCCCAGCGCCTCGCCCAGCCGCTCCTCGATCAGATCGAGCGCGCCCAGCCACACGTCGCGTGGCGCGCTCACCAACTCCGCCGCGGCAGTCGGCGTGGGTGCGCGCAGGTCGGCGCAGAAGTCGGCGATGGTGAAGTCAGTCTCATGCCCCACGCCGCTGACCAGCGGCACCGGGCTCTGCACGATGGTGCGCGCCAGCGCCTCGTCGTTGAAGGCCCAGAGGTCCTCGATGGAGCCGCCTCCGCGCACCAGAAGAATCACGTCGACGGCAGGCGTGAGCTCATACAGCGACTGCAACGCCCGTACCAGTTCACCCGGTGCGTTGACTCCCTGCACAGCCGCGGGGGCCAGTACGACCGGAATGTGTGGAACACGCCTTCGCAGCGCGGTGACTACGTCGTGCAATGCGGCGGCGCCGAGCGAAGTGACGATGCCGATCGAGCGCGGCATGGTCGGCAGCGCCCGCTTGCGCGCAGGATCGAAGAGGCCTTCGGCTTCCAGGCGCGCCTTGCGCTGCAGGAACTGCTCGAACAGCGCCCCCTGCCCAGCCCGGCGCAGGCTTTCGACTACCAGTTGCAGATCGCCGCGCGGCTCGTAGACGGCAAGGCGCCCGCGCACCTCCACCTGGTCGCCATCGCGCGGCGAAAAATCGAGAAGGCCGGCGGCCCGGCGGAACATCGCGCAGCGCAGCTGGCCCGACTCGTCCTTGAGCGCGAAGTAACAATGTCCACTTGAGGCGCGCGAAAAGCCGGAGATCTCGCCACGCACGGACACCGGATTGAAGCGCGCGTCGAGCGCGTCGGCCACCGCCCGGCACAAGGCGCCGACGGCCCAGACGCGCGGCCCCGGCGCGGAATTCTGTTCACGCACGCTCACAAAATGCACGCTCGGCCAGATGCCACTCTTCCACAACGGGCGACAAGGCCCCGGCCTTCGGCCCCCGAGGCGAGACAGGCGCACGGTTTCTCGTGCAACCCATTGATTTCATTGAAAAAAGTGCTGCTCAAAATTCAGTCGATCCAGCGAAAAGGCCGTCCCATGCGGGTCCGGACGCGTTGCGCAGCGGGTTAATCACAAAGTTATCCACAGAATCTGTGCGTCCTTGCTGACACAAAAACAAGGCGCGTGACGATGGTGACCTCAGTGGATAATCGCCGCGCATTTGCAGTCTACGGGCCGGAGGATTTTCTTGTTTTCCATCATAGTTGCCGCGGGTTGGCCGATCTGGCCCTTGCTTGCTTGTTCGATCATTGCGCTCGCGCTGGTTATAGAACGTTTCACGAGTCTCAAGACCGTGAGGGTACTTCCGCCGAAGCTGCTCGACGAAACCATCACCGCGTCGCACGGAGCCATTCCCGGTCCGGATGTGGTGACCAAACTCGAACGCAACTCGATGCTCGGCCAGGTCCTGGCCGCCGGCCTGCGCGCGCTGAACGCCAATCCGCGCTGCACCGAAGACGACCTGCGCGCCGCCATGGAAGCCTCGGGCCGCACCGTCGCCCACAAGCTCGAGCGCTACCTGCCCGCGCTGGCCACCATAGCATCGGCCGCCCCGCTGCTGGGCCTTCTGGGCACCGTGATCGGCATGATCGAGATCTTCGGCTCGCAGTCGCCCGGTAGCGGCGCGGTGGGCTCGGGCAACCCGGCGCAGCTGGCGCACGGCATCTCGATCGCGCTCTACAACACCGCCTTCGGCCTGATCGTGGCCATTCCGACGCTGATCTTCTGGCGCTACTTCCGCAGCCGGGTCGACGAGTACCTGCTGAACCTCGAACTCTCCGGCGAGCGCTTCGCCCGCCATCTCAACGCACTGCGCAAATGAGCCGCGCCCGCATGCAGTTCCGCCACGGCGCGCGCGACGAGCCGGAGATCAACCTGATCCCGTTCATCGACGTGCTGCTGGTGATCCTGATCTTCCTGATGCTGTCGACCACCTACAGCAAGTTCACCGAGATGCAGCTGCGGCTGCCCACGGCGGACGTCGATGCGCAGCGCGACTATCCGAAGGAAGTGATCGTGGCGGTGTCGGCCGACGGCCGCTATTCGGTCAACAAGAATGCCGTGGCCGACCGCAGCGTGGAAACCGTGACGGCCGCCCTCGCCGCCGCGGCCACCGGGGGCAAGGACAGCGTGGTGATCATCAGCGCCGACGCGACGAGCCCGCACCAGGCCGTGGTGACGGTGATGGAAGCCGCGCGCCGCGCCGGCCTGATGCAGATCACCTTCGCGGCCCAGTCGACGGCGCAAGCCGGGCACTGAGTGCCTTCGGACGGCGGCAGCAACAGCGGCAACCCGGGTTCGCGCCTGCAGGAGGCCTGGCTGCACCGCGGCCTCCTGGCCTGCATGCTGTGGCCGCTGTCGCTTGTCTACGCCGCGCTGTTCGCCGTGCGCGGCTTGTTCTATCGCATGGGATGGCTGCGGACCGAGCGCGTGCGCGTACCTGTGATCGTGGTCGGCAACGTGATCGCTGGCGGCGCGGGCAAGACGCCGGTCGTGATGGCCGTCGTGCGCCACCTGCAGGCGCGGGGCATTCGGGTCGGTGTGGTGTCGCGCGGCTATGGCCGCCGTACCGATGACTGCCGCGAAGTGCTCGGCGACAGCGATCCGCAGGATGTGGGCGACGAGCCGGCACTGATCCACCATGCGACCGGGGTCCCGGTGTTCGTGGCGCGCCAGCGCATCGATGCGGCCCGCGCGCTGCTCGAGCGGCATCCGGCCACGCAGGTCATCGTCAGCGACGACGGGCTTCAGCACCTGGCCTTGGGGCGCGACATCGAGATCTGCGTATTCGACGACCGGGGAATCGGAAACGGCTGGCGGTTGCCTGCCGGCCCGCTGCGCGAAGCCTGGCCGCGCCGTTGCGATCTGGTGCTGCACAGCGGATCGCGGCCGGCCTTCGCGGGGGGCCATACCGCCACGCGGACCCTCGCGAACGATGCCCTGGGCAGCGACGGAAACCGCGTGTCGTTGGCATCCCTCGCAGGCAAGCCCTTGACCGCACTGGCGGCGATCGCTCGGCCGGAAGCCTTCTTCGAAATGCTGCGCGCCCGCGGCCTGACGCTCGCCGACGTCATCGCCCTGCCCGATCACTTCGATTTCGAGAGCTGGCAACGCCCGTCCGGCAAGGAGCAGATCCTCGTCTGCACCGAAAAGGACGCCGTCAAGCTGTGGCGCAAGGCGCCCGATGCGCTGGCCGTGCCGCTGGAGTTCGTGCCGTCCGCGGAATTCTTCGCCGCACTCGACGCAAAGCTATCATCGCTCGATGGATACCAAGCTGCTTGAACTGCTCGTCTGCCCCGTCACCAAGGGGCCGCTGACCTGGAACCCCGAGAAGCAGGAGCTGTGCTCGCGCAGCGCCCGCCTGGCGTATCCGGTGCGCGACGGCATTCCGGTGCTGCTCGAGAACGAGGCACGCACGCTTTCCGACGAAGAGCTCGGGCTGTGAGCTTCACCGTTCTGGTTCCGGCGCGGCTCGCGTCGACACGGCTTCCCAACAAACCCCTGGCCGATATCGCCGGCGTGCCCATGGTGGTGCGCGTGGCGCAGCGCGCCAGCGAGTCGGGCGCTGCACGCGTGGTGGTCGCCGGCGACGATCCATCCATCGTCGAAGCCTGCAAGGCGCATGGCGTCGAGGTTGTGCTCACGCGGCAGGATCACCCCAGCGGCACCGATCGGCTGGCCGAAGCCTGCGAGCAACTGGGCCTGGATGGTGAGGACATCGTCGTCAACGTACAGGGCGATGAGCCGCTGATCGACCCCGCGCTGATCGACGCCGTGGCGTCCACGCTCGCCACGCACGCCGAGGCGGCGATGAGCACCGCCGCCCACGAGATCGACTCGGTCGGCGACTTCATGAATCCCAATGTCGTGAAGGTCGTGCTCGATGCGCAGGGCAACGCGATGTACTTCAGCCGCGCGCCGATCCCTTGGTGGCGCGACGGCTCCGCCAATGGCGCCGCGCCTGCGATGCTGCCTGCTACCCCCGCTGCACTGCGCCACATCGGAATCTACGGCTACCGCGCCGGCTTCGTGCGGCGATTTCCTTCGCTGCCCCCTGCGCCCGTCGAGTCGACGGAGGCACTCGAACAGCTGCGCGCGCTGTGGCACGGGCATCGCATCGCGGTGCATGTGAGCCATGTGGCGCCGGGGCCCGGCATCGACACGCCGGAAGACCTGGCGCGCGTGCGCGCCGTCTTCGCGGCGGCCGGCGCCTGAGCCTGCGCGTCTCCACGGCCACTGACAGCGGGATTTCCCGAAGGGCACGCATGCTATCCTCGAAGCAACTCCGCCCAGCCCAGCCATGGGGCCGACGCTCGGCGCGACACAAAATCTAAGAACCGTCCGAGGACACCATGAGACTAATTTTGCTGGGCGCGCCCGGGGCGGGCAAAGGCACGCAAGCGGCCTTCATTTGCCAGAAATACAGCATTCCCCAGATTTCGACCGGCGACATGCTGCGCGCAGCCGTCAAGGCCGGCACGCCGCTCGGGCTGCAGGCCAAGGCCGTCATGGACGCCGGCGCACTGGTCAGCGACGACCTGATCATCAATCTCGTGAAGGAACGCATCGCGCAGCCCGACTGCGCTAGCGGCTTCCTGTTCGACGGCTTCCCCCGCACCATTCCCCAGGCCGACGCCATGAAGGCGGCAGGCGTCAAGCTCGACTACGTGCTCGAGATCGACGTGCCCTTCGGCGACATCATCGAGCGCATGAGCGGCCGCCGCTCGCACCCGGCTTCGGGCCGCACCTACCACGTCAAGTTCAACCCGCCCAAGGTGGAAGGCAAGGACGACGTGACCGGCGAGGACCTCATCCAGCGTGAGGACGACAAGGAAGAAACCGTGCGCAAGCGGCTCGACGTGTACAGCCAGCAGACGCGTCCGCTGGTCGACTACTACTCCGCCTGGGCCAAGGCCGATCCGGCCGCCGCGCCTAAGTACCGCGCCATCAAGGGCGTGGGCACGGTCGACGAGATCACCCAGCGCGCCTTGGCCGCGCTGAGCAGCTGATCGAAAGATCGACCGATCATCCGACTCGCAGCAAACCGCCCCTCCAGAGGGGCGGTTCTGCTTTCAGCCCAGCAATTCGAGCATCAGGGCGATGCGGGCCTTCGCGGGCGTCAGCGAGCCCGCATCGCGAAGCGGATCCCCCGCCTTCGGCAGGATGCGCCCGCTCGAGCAGCGCGTGGCTCGGAGCACCTCGATGCCGGCGTCCCGGGCCTCGAGCGCGGCAGCTTCCAGCGCATGGTGCAAGGTGCCGTTGCCGGTGGTGGCAAGCACCAGTCCGCGCAGAGGATCCGCTCCGCCCGCCTGAAGCAGCGCCTCGATCGCCGCACCGCTGGCACCGGCGTGGCTCATCACGATCTCCACGCGTGGCCACTGCACCTCGGTAGCACCGAAGAGCTTCACTACCGGCAGCGTTCCGCCTTGCGGCCACGACCGGACAAGGCGCACCTCGCCCTCCTCCACATAGCCCACGGGGCCCGCATCGCCCGAAGCAAAGGCGTCCAGCCGATAGGTATGGACCTTCTGGATGTCGACGCCGGCATGGATCGCCCCGGCGCACACCACGGTGACTCCGTGCGCACCCCGTGTGGCGGCGACGCTGATTGCATCACGAACGTTCTGCGGACCGTCCGGCGACAGCGCGGTGGCCGGGCGCATCGCGCAGGTCAGCACGACGGGCTTGGACGGCACCAGCACAGAATGCAGGAAGAACGCGGTTTCCTCGATCGTGTCGGTGCCGTGCGTGATCACCACACCCGCCACATCGGCCTGCGCCAGCCAGTGCGCGCAGCGCCGGGCCAGCTGCTGCCAGATGGCGAAGGACATGTCCTTGCTGTCGACCTGAGCCACCTGCTCGGCCTCCAGCATCACGCCGTCGGGTGCCTCGATGCCACCCAGCAGGTCGGCCACGCCCACCTGCGCGGCGGTGTAGCCGATGTTGTCGCCGCTGCTGGCGGCCCGGCCCGCGATGGTGCCGCCGGTGCCCAGAACCACCACGCGGCGCGGCAGTTCGGGCGAAGAGGAATTGACCATGGCTTGTCAACTTCTAAAAACTGGTTAAAAATACAGGCACTGGATATCCAACCAGTGCCGCAAGGAACCACACATGCAGTTCGCCGTGAAGCTTACAGCCCGCCAGCAGCAGATCCTGGACCTCATCCAGAGCGCCATCGCACGCACCGGTGCGCCACCCACGCGCGCCGAAATCGCCAATGAACTCGGGTTCAAGTCCGCCAATGCCGCCGAAGAGCACCTGCAGGCACTGGCGCGAAAGGGCGTCATCGAGCTGGTCAGCGGCACTTCCCGCGGCATCCGCCTCAAGGGCGACGCGCTGCGCTCGCTCAACGAAACGCGCCATCGCGAGGGTGGACAGTTCTCCCTCTCGCTGCCCGGCATGGCCCAGCTGGCGCTGCCGCTCATCGGCCGCGTCGCAGCCGGCTCGCCAATCCTGGCTCAAGAGCACGTCGACCAGACCTTCTACGTCGAGAACACGCTGTTCCAGCGCCAGCCCGACTACCTGCTCAAGGTGCGCGGCATGTCGATGCGCGACGCCGGCATCATGGACGGCGACCTGCTCGCGGTGCAGGCCACCAAGGAAGCACGCAACGGCCAGATCGTTGTCGCGCGCCTGGGCGACGAAGTGACCGTCAAGCGCCTGAAGCGCAACAAACAGGTCATCGAGCTGCACGCCGAGAACCCCGAATACCCGACCATCATCGTGCAGCCCGGCGAGCCTTTCGAAATCGAAGGCCTCGCGGTCGGACTCATTCGGAACACCATGCTGATGTAGGCCGCTGCGACCTGCTTTCCAGAGCAACAGCACCCCATCCGGCAGCGACAGGTGGCGGGCGTATGGCGAAGAGTCGCCATCACCCTGTCGCGGCCGATTCAAGAAATCCTGCCTGTGTTCAACCTCATACTTTTTTGGAGTTCACATGGGAATCGCCCTTCTCGCCATCGCCGACATCTGGATGCCGCTGCAATCGCTGGCCAACCGGCTGATGCCCGCACGCCGCCCCTCCCATCGCAGGGATCATCTCGATTCCGCAGAGTCCTCCGCTGGACTGCGCTACGTGGCCGTGCGCCCCGCCTGTACAGCCCGCACCGGCGGCACCGCCCCTTCTGAAGCAGCCGCTGCGGCACGCCCGCTGCGCGTGGTCCGCGTGGTCGACGGCAAGGGCCAGCAGCGCAACAGCAATCGGGTGCTGATCTCCGGCCGCATGGCCGACGTCTGCGCCGAACTCGACCGCCTGGCCGCTCTGGAAGCCGCCGAAACACTGGCCGCGGCCCCTCGCTCGACACGTCTGCATTGAACCTGCACTGAGCCCGGTATCGGATCCTGTACCGGGCCCGAACCGCTCTGCAAGCGGCTGCAGGGCGGGTATCCAAACGTTCGCCGGCGCGACATTCCAATGCTGCGAGGCACAATGGCACGCCATGAACATTGTGATCCTCGACGATTACCAGGACGCCGTACGCAAGCTGCGCTGCGCTTCCAAGCTGGACGCATACGCGGCCAAGGTCTATACCAACACGGTCAAAGGCATTGGGCAGTTGTCGGTCCGACTCAAGGACGCCGACGTGATCGTGCTGATCCGCGAACGCACCCAGATCTCGCGCCAGCTCATCGAGAAGCTCCCGAAGCTCAAGCTCATTTCCCAGACGGGGCGCGTCGCCGGACACATCGACGTCGCGGCCTGCACCGAGCGCGGCGTGGCCGTGGCAGAGGGTTCCGGCTCTCCCCAGGCGCCCGCCGAGCTCACCTGGGCGCTCATCATGGCCGCCATGCGCCGGCTGCCGCAGTACATCAGCAACCTCAAGCACGGCGCCTGGCAGCAGTCCGGGCTCAAGTCGGCCTCGATGCCGCCCAATTTCGGCATCGGCTCCGTACTCAAGGGCAAGACTCTGTGCATCTGGGGCTACGGGCGCATCGGCCAGCT
The DNA here is from genome assembly GCF_048302515.1 of Variovorax sp. 350MFTsu5.1. NCBI lineage: Bacteria > Pseudomonadati > Pseudomonadota > Betaproteobacteria > Burkholderiales > Comamonadaceae > Variovorax > Variovorax sp. 350MFTsu5.1. The sequence continues at coordinate 3,690,426 of NZ_CP157620.1, forward strand.
GGTGGCGCGCTACGGGCAGGCCTTCGGCATGCAGGTCGTGATCTGGGGCCGTGAAGCCAGCTGCGCCAAGGCGCGCTCCGACGGCTTCCAGGTGGCCCAGAACCGCCATGAGTTCTTCGCCGCGGCCGACGTGCTGTCGGTGCACCTGCGGCTCAACGAAGAGACCAACGGCCTCATCACCCTCGAGGACCTCTCGCGTATGAAGCCGACCGCCCTGTTCGTGAACACCTCGCGCGCGGAGCTGGTCGAGGCCGATGCCTTGCTCGCGGCCCTCAACCGCGGCCGCCCGGGGCTCGCGGCCGTCGACGTGTTCGAGAGCGAACCACCGCTGCAGGGCCACGCGCTGCTGCGCCTCGAGAACTGCATCTGCACGCCGCACATCGGCTACGTCGAGCAGGAAAGCTACGAGAGCTACTTCGGCCAGGCCTTCGACAACGTCGTGAGCTACATCAACGGCAACCCCACGAACATCGTGAATCCCGGCGCGCTGCAGGTCCGTCGGTGAGCCAGCCGGCGCCACGGAGGGCGCTCTGGGCGCTGCTTGCCGGCAATTTCGTGATCGGAACGGGCGTGATGGTCGTGCCCGGCACGCTCAACGAGATCAGCGCCTCGCTCTCGGTCACGGCCGCCACGGCGGGGCAGCTCATCACTGCCGCCGCGGCGGTCATGTGCGTAGGCGCACCGTTGCTGGCCGCCGCAGTGGCCGGATGGGACCGCCGCCAGCTTCTCGCCCTCACCCTCCTCTGGTACGCCATCGGCCACGTTCTCTGCGCGCTGATGCCCACCTTCGGCGCCCTGCTGCCGGTGCGCATGCTCACGGTGATCGCGCCCGCGATCTTCACGCCCCAGGCCGCCGCCTGTGCCGGCCTGCTTGTGCCGCCGGAGCATCGCGGGCGGGCCGTGACCTTCGTCTTTCTCGGCTGGTCGATGGCCTCTGTGCTGGGCCTGCCCATCGGCGCGCTGATCGGCGGGCACCTGGGCTGGCGCATGGCTTTTGCGGCGATTGCGGCGCTCAGTGTCGCGAGCGCGACATCGGTGTGGCTCACCTTGCCCAACGGCATCCGCCCCGCCGCGCTGACGGCCGCCGCATGGTCGCGCGTGCTGCGCAGCCCGGTGCTGATGGGCATCGTCTCGGTCACGGCGCTGCAGGGCGCGGGCCAGTTCGTGCTGTTCAGCTATTTCGGTCCGATCCTCAAGCAGAGCTTCGGCGCCGACGCCACCACGCTGAGCGCGATGTGGGCGCTGTTCGGTGCCTGCGGGCTGGTCGGCAACATGGTGGTCAGCCGCTTCATCGACCGCGTGGGCGCCGGGCGCATGGTGCTCGTCACCACGGTGCTGATCGCCTCCAGCCTGCTGCTGTGGCCGCTGGCCTCCACGCTGGCCTGGCTGGCGGTGGTGCTCGTTCCCTGGGGACTGGGCTGCTTCGCGACCAACTCGGCGCAGCAGGCCCGCCTGGTGGGCCTGGCGCCCGCGCTGGCGCCGGGCTCGGTGGCGCTCAACAGTTCCGGCATCTACACCGGGCAAGCCGTTGGCGCAGCGCTGGGTGGCTGGCTGCTCGCCAACGATGCGGGCGCATGGATGAGCTGGGTCGGCCTCGGCCTGCTGATGGTCGCCATCTCGCTGAGCGTGGCCATCGACCGCAGCCGTCGTGCGCCCTGAAAGCGCGCCCCCGCGTAAAACCCGTCACGCCCCGCCCGCGCGGGGCTGCAAAATCGAAGACTTCGACAGCGGTGCCGATGCGTACGACACCTGTGTCGACGCCTGCCCCGCAGGTCCGGATACCACCCAACCAGTGAAAATCTCCAGCAAATGACAGTGAACTACTCCCGAATCGGCGTCGTCGGCGCCGGCGCCATGGGTCGCGGCATCGCGCAGATCGCGGCGCAGGCAGGCAGCGAAGTGCTGCTGCTCGACAGCTTTGCGGGCGCCGCCGAGCGCGGGCGCGAAGCCCTCAGTGCCCAATGGAACAAGCTGCACGAGAAGAACAAGATCGATGCCGCCATGCGCGACGCGTACATCGCCCGCGTGAAGGCTGTCGATTCGATCCAGGCGCTGGCGGGCTGCGACCTGATCGTCGAAGCCATCGTCGAAGACCTGGAAGTCAAGCGCAAGCTCTTCAGCGAGCTCGAAGGCGTGGTGGCGGAGACTGCCACGCTGGTCACCAACACCTCATCCCTCTCGGTGACGGCCATCGCAGCCGGCCTGAAGCATCCGGCGCGCGTCGCGGGCTTCCACTTCTTCAACCCGGTGCCGTTGATGAAGGTGGTCGAGGTGGTCGCGGGCTTCAAGACCTCGCCCGATGTGTGCAAGCAGCTCGCCGGCTACGCCACGCAGATGGGCCACAGCGCCGTGCAGGCGCAGGACACGCCCGGCTTCATCGTCAACCACGCCGGCCGCGGCTATGGCACCGAGGCGCTGCGCATCGTCGGCGAAGGCGTGGCCGACTTCGCGACCGTCGACCGCATCCTCAAGGACCAGGCCGGCTTCCGCCTCGGCCCCTTCGAGCTGCTGGACCTGACGGCGCTCGACGTGTCGCACCCGGTGATGGAGTCGATCTATCACCAGTACTTCGAGGAGCCGCGCTTCCGCCCCAGCGTGATCACCGCGCAGCGCCTTGCTGCCGGCGCGCTGGGCCGCAAGACCGGTGAAGGCTTCTACCGCTACGACGACGGCGTGATGCAGCAGGTGCCCGAGGCGCCCGCGCCGGTGGTCGAGGGCACGCCTTCGGTGTGGGTGTCGCCGCGCGCGGCACGCCGTGCCGAGCTGCTGCGCCTGGTGAACACGCTGGGTGCGCAGATCGACAGCGGCGCCACCGCCGCGCCGCATTCGCTGATCCTGGTGGCGCCGCTGGGCTTCGACGTGACGACGGTGGCCGCCGTCGAGCGCCTGGACGCCACGCGCACCGTCGGCATCGACATGCTGATCGACGATGCAGCCACCAAGCGCCGCGTGCTCGCCACCAACCCGGCCACGCGCCGAGACATCCGCGATGCCGCGCACGCACTCTTCGCGCGCGACGGCAAGGCCCTGAGCGTGATCCGCGACAGCGGCGGCTTCGTCACGCAGCGCGTGATCGGCACCATCGTCAACATCGCCGCCGACATGTGCCAGCAGCGCGTGTGCACGCCGGCCGACCTCGAGACCGCCGTGCAGCTGGGCCTGGGCTATCCGCGCGGCCCGCTGGCCATGGGCAACCTCTACGGACCGACCAACATGCTCGAGGTGCTGTTCAACCTGCAGACGGTGTATGGCGACCCGCGCTATCGCCCGAGCCCATGGCTGCGCCGCCGCGGCGCGCTGGGCCTGAGCCTGCTGCACGAGGAAGAATGATCACGAAATGAACGAGGAGCACGGAAGCGAGCCATGAGCACCGCAGAACTCAAGAGCACGAGCGAGGGCAGCACCATGGTGCTGACGATCTCCAACCCGAGCCAGCGCAACGCGCTGGGCCCCGACATCTACGCAGCGGGCATCGAGGCGCTCAACGGCGCCGAGAACAGCGCGGAGATCCGCAGCGTGGTCATCGTGGGCGAAGGCTCATGGTTCTGCGCCGGCGGCTCGCTGCAGCGGCTGCTGGCCAACCGGCAGCTCGACCGCTCGGTTCAGGCCGAGAGCATCGAGGGCCTGCACAACTGGATCGACTCGATCCGCACCTTTCCCAAGCCGGTCATCGCCGCCGTCGAGGGCGCGGCTGCCGGCGCGGGCTTCTCGCTCGCGCTGGCCTGCGACTTCGTGGTGTCGGCGCGCGATGCGGTCTTCGCGGCCTCGTACAGCAACGTGGCGCTGTCACCCGACGGCGGCCTGAGCTGGCACCTGGGCCTGCAACTGCCGCGCCAGCTTGCGAGCGAATGGCTGATGAACGGCGAGCGCATCGAGGCTTCGCGCCTTCATGCGCTGGGCCTCGTCAACGAGCTCACCGAAAGCGGCCAGGCCCTCGCGGGCGCGCTGGCGCTGGCGGGCCGGCTCAATGCGCGCGCACCGAACTCGCTGGCCAGCATCAAGGAGCTGCTGAGCGAGGCCCGGGGCGCCACGCTGGCATCGCAGCTCGCGCAGGAGCGGGACCATTTCGTGCGCAACCTGCACCACGCGAACGCGGGCATCGGCATCGCCGCGTTCCTCGAGAAGAAACCGCCGCAGTACGAATAGCCCAGTAACCGAGCGGCGCCGCACGGCGTCGCTCCCGTGACACCCACCAGCTTTCCAGTCGCCGAGAGGACAGACCAATGGACGACCCCATTCTTACCATCGAAGAACGTGAAGCGATCAACAGTGGTCGCTGGTTTTCTTCCCTTTCTCCATCGCTGCGGCACGACATCCTCCGATGCGCCTTCGTCAAACGCTACAAGGACGGCGACCTGATCGCTGCCCGCGGCGATCCGCCCGAACACTGGATCGCCTGCGCCAAGGGCGCGGTGCGGGTGAGTTCGACGGCCGTCTCGGGCAAGCAGGTGACGCTGACCTACGTGGAGCCGGGCATCTGGTTCGGCGACGTGGCGATGTTCGACGGGGACCGGCGCACGCACGACACCTACTCGCATGGCGACACCACCATCCTGTGCGTGGCGCGCGCCGACTTCCAGAAGATCCTGGCCTCGCACGTGGAGCTGTACGAGGCGCTGATGCGGCTGCAGGCGCGGCGCATCCGCACGCTCTTCGGGCTGGTGGAAGACCTCAACACCCTGCCCCTGCGCGCGCGGCTGGCCAAGCAGCTCATCCACCTGGTGCGCAGCTACGGCGTGCCCAACCTGGAAGACGGCAGCCAGATGCGCATCGGCTTGCAGCTCGCGCAGGAAGAACTGGCGCAGCTGCTGGGTGCGTCGCGCCAGCGGGTCAACCAGGAGCTCAAGACCATGGAGCGCGAGGGCACCATCCGCATCGAGCCGGGCGGCCTCGTGGTGCTCGACCGCTCGGCGCTGATGCGCGTCTCGGAAGCTGAAAGCTAGAACGACAACGACAGGCAGATAGACATACCGACATGAGCCAGGACTTCTCCTCCTTCATCGGCACCCGTGCCGTCTCGCAACAGCACGCCTTCGACGTCGACGCGCTCGCAGCCTGGCTCGGGAAGAACCTCGACGGCTTCAAGGGCCCGCTGACGGTCGAGATGTTCAAGGGCGGCCAGTCGAACCCGACCTACAAGCTGATCACGCCCACGCAGAGCTACGTGATGCGCGCCAAACCGGGCCCGGTCGCGAAGCTGCTGCCCTCGGCCCACGCGGTGGAGCGCGAGTACAAGGTGATGAGCGGCCTGGCGGGCACCGACGTGCCCGTGCCGCGCATGTACTGCCTGTGCGAGGACGAGAGCGTCATCGGCCGCGCCTTCTACGTCATGGAGTTCATGCAGGGACGCGTGCTGTGGGACCAGTCGCTGCCCGGCATGAGCAATGCCGAGCGCGCCGCCCACTACGACGAGATGAACCGCGTGATCGCCGCGCTGCACACCGTCGACTTCGCCGCCCGCGGCCTGGCCGACTACGGCAAGCCCGGCAATTACTTCGAACGCCAGATCGGCCGCTGGAGCAAGCAGTACAAGGCCTCGGCCGACGGCGCGGGCGAGCTCTCGCAGCCCATCGAGGCCATGGAGCGGCTGATCGACTGGCTGCCCGCGCACATGCCCGCGAGCGCGCGCGACGAGAGCAAGGTGTCGATCGTCCATGGCGACTATCGCCTCGACAACGTGATGTTCCACACCACCGAGCCGCGCATCATCGCCGTGCTCGACTGGGAACTGTCGACGCTCGGCCACCCGCTGGCCGACTTCAGCTACCACTGCATGTCGTGGCACATGCCCCCGACCACCGGGCGCGGCATCGGCGGCGTCGACGTCGCCTCGCTGGGCATTCCCACCGAGAGCGAATACATCCGCCGCTACTGCGAGCGCACCCGCATCAGCACGCCCGAGGCGCTGGCGCCGGACTGGAACTTCTACCAGGCCTACAACCTGTTCCGCATGGCCGCGATCCTGCAAGGCATTGCCAAGCGGGTCGAGGCCGGCACCGCGTCGAGCGAGCAAGCCGTGGCTTCGGCCCGCGGCGCCCGCCCCATGGCCGACATGGCCTGGCAGTTTGCCCAAAAGGCATAAGCCGCCCCACCCCACCAGGAGAGACAAAGATGGACTTCGAATACTCGGCCAAGACCAAGGACCTGCAAAAGCGCGTGCAGGCATTCATGGACGACCACATCTATCCGGCCGAAGCCGAGTACGCCGCCGAGCTGGCCGCGAACACCGCCGCCGGCAAGCGCTGGACGGCGCTCAAGACGGTCGAGAAGCTCAAGGAGAAGGCCAAGGCCCAGGGCCTGTGGAACCTGTTCCTGCCGGTCGACAGCGCCGCCGCCTCGGGCTATGACGGCGCGGGCCTGACCAACCAGGAATACGCACCGCTGGCCGAGATCATGGGTCGCGTGCCATGGGCTTCGGAAGCCTTCAACTGCTCGGCGCCCGACACGGGCAACATGGAGACCATCGCCCGCTACGGCTCCGAAGAGATCAAGGCCCGCTGGCTCAAGCCGCTGCTCGAAGGCCAGATCCGCTCTGCCTTCGCCATGACCGAGCCTGAAGTGGCCTCGAGCGACGCCACCAACATCTCCACGCGCATCGAGCGCCAGGGCGACGAGTACGTCATCAACGGCCACAAGTGGTGGATCTCGGGCGCGGCCGACCCGCGTTGCGCGGTCTTCATCACCATGGGCAAGAGCGACCCCGAGGCGCCGCGCCACTCGCAGCAGAGCATGATCGTGGTGCCGGCCGACGCCAAGGGCATCCGCATCGTGCGCCCGCTGAACGTGATGGGCTACGACGACGCGCCGCACGGCCACGTCGAGATGTACTTCGAGAACGTGCGCGTGCCCGCCAGCAACATGCTGCTGGGCGAAGGCCGCGGCTTCGAGATCGCCCAGGGCCGCCTCGGCCCGGGACGCATCCACCACTGCATGCGCCTGATCGGCCTGGCCGAGCGCGCGCTGGAGCTGATGTGCAAGCGCGCCTCCTCGCGCGTGGCCTTCGGCAAGACCGTGGCATCGCAGACCGTGACGCAGGAGCGAATCGCCGAGGCCCGCTGCAAGATCGACATGGCTCGCCTGCTCACGCTGAAGGCTGCATGGCTGATGGACGTGGCCGGCAACAAGGTCGCGAAGAACGAGATCGCCATGATCAAGGTCGTCGCACCGTCGATGGCCTGCCAGGTGATCGACTGGGCCATGCAGGTCCACGGCGGCGGCGGCATGTGCGACGACTTCCCGCTGGCTTCGGCCTACGCCGGCGCGCGCACGCTGCGCTTCGCGGACGGTCCGGACGAAGTGCACCGCAATGCGATCGCCAAGTGGGAACTGGGCAAGTACGCGCCGGGCAAGGCCGATGCCGAAATGCCGGTGACGCGCTTCTGATCTGGCGGTAGAGAACAAAGGGCCGGTGGCGAACGATTCGCCCCGGCCCTTTTCCTTTGGTGGTTTGCCCTCAGAGCCTCTTCTGCAGGAAGACAGCGGTGCCGAATGCCGGATCGAGCTGGTAGCCCGCGAAGCCTTCGCGCTCGTAGGCGCGCAGCGCGGGCGCGTTGCCCGAAAGCACCTCCAGCGTGAGCTTGCACGCGCCGCGGCGGCGAGCTTCTTCCTCTACCAGCGAGAACATCTTCTGCGCCACGCGCTGCCCGCGATGGCTGGGCAGCACGACCACGTCGTGCACGTTCACCAGCGGCTTGCAGGCGAAGGTCGAGAAGCCTTCGATACAGTTGATCAGGCCCACAGGCTGCCCGCCGTCGAAAGCCAGCACGCTGAAGGCCTGGGGACGCGCGGCCAGCGCCGAGGGCAAGCCTGCGAGCACCGCGGGATCGAGCGGTGTGCCGCCGCCGGCCGGGTCACCGGCATAGGCGTCGAGCAGACCGACCAGGGCGGTCGCGTGGGCGGCGTTGCGGTAGTCGGCGATGAAGACTTCGATCGGCTGCGCGCCGGCCGCTGCTGTCATCGCGCAGGCTCCAGCGTGGCCGCGAGGCGCCTGGCGCACGACTCGGCCTGCTTCGCATCGCGAGCCTCGACCATCACCCGAACCAGCGGCTCGGTGCCGCTCGCGCGGATCAGCACGCGGCCCGAATCGCCGAGTTCGGCCTCGATGCGCGTGGTTTCGCTGGCCAGCGCCTTGTTGGCCTTCCAGTCCTGGTCGGGCGAGATGCGCACGTTGATCAGCGTCTGCGGGAACAGCGTGACGCCTTCGAGCAGCTGCGCTACCGCCTTGCCGCTGCGCACGCAGGCCTGCAGCACCTGCAGCGCGCTCACGATGCCGTCGCCGGTGGTGTGGCGGTCGAGCGCCAGCAGGTGGCCGGAACCCTCGCCGCCCAGCAACCAGCCGCGCTTGTCGAGCTCTTCGAGCACATAGCGGTCGCCGACCTTCGCGCGCACGAATTCGATGCCCTGCCCGCGCAGGGCGACTTCGACGGCCTTGTTGGTCATGAGCGTGCCGACCACCCCCACCGGCTTGTCGCCGCGCGCGATGCGCTCCGACACCATCAGGTAGAGCAGCTCGTCGCCGTTGAACAGGCGCCCGCTCGCGTCGACCAGCTGCAGGCGGTCGGCGTCGCCGTCGAGTGCGATGCCATAGTCGGCCTTCTGCGCCGTCACCGCGGCGATCAACGCCTCGGGGTGCGTGGCGCCGAAGCCCTTGTTGATGTTCAACCCGTCGGGCGAGACGCCGATGCTGGTCACTTCCGCGCCCAGCTCGTGGAACACGTTGGGCGCCACCTGGTAGGCCGCGCCGTGTGCAGCATCGACCACGAGCTTCATGTCGCGCAGCGTCAGGTCGTTGGCGAAGGTGCTCTTGCAGAACTCGATGTAGCGGCCGGGCGCGTCGTTGAGGCGGCGGGCCTTGCCGAGGTTGGCGGAATCGACCCAGACCGGGTCTTCCTCCAGCGCGGCCTCGACGGCCAGCTCCCAGGCGTCGTCGAGCTTGGTGCCCTGCGCGCTGAAGAACTTGATGCCGTTGTCCGGATAGGCGTTGTGGCTCGCGCTGATCACCACGCCGAGGCTGGCGCGCTGGGCGCGCGTGAGATAGGCCACGCCGGGCGTCGGCAGCGGGCCCAGCAGCACCACGTCGACACCCGCCGAATTGAAGCCGGATTCGAGCGCGGATTCGAGCATGTAGCCCGAGATGCGCGTGTCCTTGCCGATCAGCACCGTGGGGCGAGACTGCGTCTTCTTGAGCACGCGGCCCACGGCGTGCGCGAGGCGCAGGACGAAGTCGGGAGTGATGGGCGCCTTGCCCACGGTGCCACGGATGCCATCGGTGCCGAAATATTTGCGGGTCATGGTGTGGGTGCCTGTCCTTGTGGTTGTAGTTGTGACTTTTCCTGAGCCTTCATTGCGCGCCATACCGCGAGCGAGGCGACCGTGTCGCGCACGTCGTGCACGCGCACCACGGCAGCGCCCCGATCCGCCGCCAGCACGGCAGCAGCAACGCTGGGCACGATGCGCTCGCCCGCCATCTCGATGCCGGTGACGGCGCCGATCGACGACTTGCGCGACCAGCCCAGCAGCAGCGGATGACCCGCCGCGAGCAGTTCGCGCTGGCGCGCGAGCAAGGCGAAGTTCTGCGCCACCGTCTTGCCGAAGCCCACGCCGGGGTCGAGCGTGATGCGCGCAGCGTCGACGCCGAGGTCGTAAAGAAGCTGCGCCTGCTCCCGCAGGAAAGAAAGGACTTCCGGAACGACATCGCCCGACATGGGCACGGCCTGCATGGTCTGCGGATCGCGGTGCATGTGCATCAGGCAGATGCCGCAGGAGGGATGCGCCGCGACCGCCTCGCGCGCGCCCGGCTGGCGCAGCGCCCAGATGTCGTTGACGATGTCCGCGCCCAGGTCGAGCACGGCGCGCATGACCTCGGGCTTGTAGGTGTCGATGGAGATCGGCGCATTGAGCTTCACCGCCTCGCGCACCACCGGCACCACGCGCGCCAGCTCGGCCTCGAGCGGCACCGCGGGGCTGCCGGGGCGGGTCGATTCGCCGCCGATGTCGAGGATGTCTGCGCCCTCCTTCAGCAACTGCTCGCAGTGCCGGAGGGCGGTCTCGGTGGAGGCATGAGCGCCGCCGTCGGAAAAGGAATCGGGCGTGACGTTGACGATGCCCATCACGCGCGGCTGCACAAGGTCGATGCGGAAGCGGGAGGTCTGCCAGAAAGCGCTGCCGGCCGCCGCGTGTCCGCCATCGAAAACGGGGCCAGAGGCCCCGTTGTGGTTTGACGCCGGATTCGCGCTCACGCTGCGTTGGGAGCCGGGTCGGTCGTCACGGCCGGCGTGCCGCCGCTGCCGCCACCGCTGCCCGAAGGCGGGATGCGGGGCGTCCAGTCCTTGGGAGGACGGGGCGCGCGGCCAGCCATGATGTCGTCGAGCTGCTCGGTATCGATGGTTTCCCATTCGAGCAGCGCCTTGGCCATTGCGTGCATCTTGTCGCTGTTCTCCTCGATCAGGCGGCGCGCCAGGGCGTATTGCTCGTCGATGATGCGGCGGACTTCCGAGTCGACCTTCTCCATGGTCTGCTCGCTCATGTTCGTGGTCTTGGTGACCGAGCGGCCCAGGAACACTTCGCCTTCGTTCTCGGCGTAGACCATCGGCCCAAGGGCATCGCTCATGCCGTACTTCATGACCATGTCGCGCGCCAGGTTGGTCGCACGCTCGAAGTCGTTGCTGGCACCGGTGGTCATCTGGTGCATGAACACTTCCTCGGCGATGCGGCCGCCGAACAGCATGCTGATCTGGTTCAGCATGTACTCGCGGTCGTAGCTGTAGCGGTCCTGCGAGGGCAGGCTCATGGTCACGCCGAGGGCGCGGCCGCGCGGAATGATCGTGACCTTGTGGACCGGGTCGCACTTGGGCAGCAGCTTGCCGATGAGGGCATGGCCGGACTCGTGGTAAGCCGTGTTGCGGCGCTCTTCCTCGGGCATGACCATGCTCTTGCGCTCGGGGCCCATGAAGATCTTGTCCTTGGCCTTTTCGAAGTCCTGCATCTCGACCACGCGCGCATTGCGGCGGGCGGCCATCAGGGCAGCTTCGTTGCAGAGGTTGGCCAGGTCTGCGCCCGACATGCCGGGCGTGCCGCGGGCGATCACGCTCGGGTTCACATCCTGGCCCAGAGGGACCTTGCGCATGTGCACGCCGAGGATCTGCTCGCGACCACGGATGTCGGGCAGCGTGACGTAGACCTGGCGGTCGAAACGGCCGGGGCGCAGCAGCGCGGCGTCCAGGATGTCGGGGCGGTTGGTGGCAGCCACCACGATCACGCCGAGGTTGGTTTCGAAGCCGTCCATCTCGACCAGCATCTGGTTGAGCGTCTGCTCGCGTTCGTCGTTGCCGCCGCCGAGGCCGGCACCGCGCTGGCGGCCCACCGCGTCGATTTCGTCGATGAAGATGATGCAGGGAGCGTTCTTCTTGGCGTTCTCGAACATGTCGCGGACGCGGGCAGCGCCCACGCCGACGAACATTTCGACGAAGTCGGAACCGGAGATCGAGAAGAAAGGCACCTTGGCCTCGCCGGCGATCGACTTGGCCAGCAGCGTCTTGCCGGTGCCCGGAGGGCCGACCAGCAGCAGGCCGCGCGGAATGCGGCCGCCAAGCTTCTGGAAGCGCTGCGGGTCCTTCAGGAAGTCGACCACTTCACGGACTTCCTCCTTGGCTTCGTCGCAGCCCGCGACGTCGGCGAAGGTGACCGTGTTGTTGTTCTCGTCCATCATGCGGGCCTTGCTCTTGCCGAAGCTGAACGCCCCGCCCTTGCCGCCGCCTTGCATCTGCCGCATGAAGTAGATCCACACGCCGATCAGCAGCAGCATCGGCCCCCAGCTGACCAGCAGGGTCATGAGCAGGGAGCTTTCTTCGCGCGGCTTGACGTCGAACTTGACGTTGTGGTCGATCAGGTCGCCCACGAGGCCGCGATCGAGCACGGTTGCAGTCGTGCGGATCTTGCGGTCGTCGTTCGTGACGGCGACGATCTCGCCGCCTGCGGCGCCTTCAGGAATGACGGCGCTCTTGATCTGGTTGTTGCGGACCTGGTCCAGAAACTCGGAGTAGCTGACTGTCCCCGAGCCGACGCCGCCGCGGGTGTCGAACTGCTTGAAGACAGTGAACAACACCATGGCGATGACGAGCCACACGGCAACTTTGGAAAACCACTGATTGTTCAAACGAAGCTCCAGGCTAAAGCGCGTGACAGGTGAATGAAAAAACGCGCTGTGGGTACGCAATTGCGCCCCATTTTAGGCTTTTCAAGCTGCGAAAAGCTGGCATTTCCCTAATGCGGCCATAGCCTGACATGGGTTTGCGCCGCAAAGGATGTTGCTCGGGCCGGTATCAAGGCGTATCCACGGCCTTCAGTCCTACCCCGACCAGGAAGGTCTCGGCCGATTTGTCCCGGGACGCCTTGGGTTTGAAGGGTTTCACGACACGGAAATTGGCCTTGAAAAGCTTCACCAGCTCGTCGTAGCCGCTGCCATGGAAAACCTTGGCCACCAGCGCGCCCTCGGGCTTCAGGTGGTTCTGGGCGAAGTCGATGGCGAGCTCGATCAGGTGCGAAACGCGGGCTGCGTCGGCCGAATGGATGCCCGACAGGTTGGGCGCCATGTCCGAAACCACAAGATCGGCCTTGCGCCCGGCCAGCACGCCCAGCAGTTGCTGCAGCAGCTCGTCTTCGCGGAAATCCCCCTGCAGGAAGATCACGCCCTCGATGGGCTCCATCGGCAGCAGGTCGAGCGAGACGATGGTGCCGTTCAGTTCACCGGCCGCGGCCCCGCCCGGCGACATGCGCCGGCGCAGGTACTGGCTCCATGCGCCCGGGGCGGAGCCGAGGTCCACCACCAGCTGGCCTGGCTTGACCAAGCCGAGGGATTCGTCGATCTCCTTGAGCTTGTAGGCCGCGCGAGCCCGGTAGCCCTCCTTCGTGGCGAGCTTCACGTAGGGGTCGTTGATATGGTCGTGCAGCCACGCCTTGTTGACTTTCTTGCTTTTGGCTTTGGTGCTCATGGGGGTCTTCGTGTACGGGTCGATAATACGGGGATGCCCGCCATTCAACTTACCCCTGCCGAGCGCAAGGTGCATCGCGCCGAAGCTCACCACCTGGATCCGATCGTCATGGTCGGTGGAGACGGGCTCACCCCTGCCGTGAAGAAGGAAGCCGACGCGGCGCTCAAGGCCCACGGCCTGATCAAGATCCGAGTCTTCTCCGACGACCGCCTGGCCCGCGACGCCATGCTGCGCGAACTGGCCGAAGAACTCGACGCCGCCCCCATCCAGCACATCGGCAAGCTGCTCGTGCTGTGGCGCCCCAAGGTCGAGAAGGAGCGCGTGGTCGACGAAGACCGCATGCCCGGCCCGCGCGACGTGAAGATCGTCAAGTACAGCAAGCGCGGCGGCCAGCGCCCTGAAATCAAGACCCTGCGCGTGCTCGGCAACCAGCGCCTCACCCCTGGCGGCACCATCAAGCGCGCCAAGGCGAAACGGCCCCTGTCGGTCAAGAAACGCAACCAGACGGATTGAACTTGGCGCCAGCGCAAGGCGCCCAGCGCCATATCCTCTGCATGAAGTGGGGCACGAAGTACGGCCCCGAATACGTCAATCGGCTCTACGCGATGGTCCGCCGCAACCTCGGCGGCGACTTTAAGTTCGTCTGCCTGACCGACGACGGCAACGGTGTTCGCCCCGAGGTGACCTGCCTGCCGATTCCCCCGCTCAACCTGCATCTGGCCCCCGGCCAGCGCGACGGCGCCTGGAAGAAGCTCACCACCTTCGAGAAAGACCTGCACGGCCTGAGCGGCCCCGCCCTCTTCCTCGACCTCGACGTGGTGGTCGTCGGCAGCCTGGACGCGTTTTTCGAGCAGCCGGGCGAGTTCCTGATCATTCACGACTACGACCGTCCCTGGCGACGCGGGCGCATCACAGGCAACTCGTCGGTCTACCGCTTCGAGCTCGGCGCCCATGCCGACGTGCTGGCCTATTTCCGCGCCAACATGTACAAGGTCCAGGCCGAGTACCGCAACGAGCAGACCTACCTGTCGGACGTGCTCCACAAGCAGGGCAAGCTGTCCTACTGGCCCGACGGCTGGTGCCCCAGCTTCAAGTACCACGGCATCCCGACCTGGCCGACCAACTACTGGGAAGAGCCCTTCGTGCCCGAAGGCGCGCGGATCATGGTGTTCCACGGCGAATGCAACCCGCCCGACGCGCTGGCTGGCCGCCGCAACCGCGCCTTCCGGTTCATCAAGCCGGCGCGCTGGGTCGCGAAATACTGGAAAGAGTAGCAGCGCCCTGCAGAAACAGAAAAGAGAAAAGGCGGCCCGCGAGCCGCCTTTTTCTTTGCCGTGCGTTCCGTCGTTGCCTTCAGCCCGTCGTGCGGCCTCCCACGCGCCACAGCACCACGCCGGCACAGAGCCACTGCACGAAGTACATGCCCGTTCCCATGGCATGCCACAGTTTCAGGTTCTCCCGCGCCACAATGCGCGGCGCCACCGCGTACTGCTGCAGCAGCGCCAGCAGCAACGCGCCCAGGATGAAGAAGATGGTCGTCATCGCCGGCCCGCTCATGCGCTCGTCGGCCTTCGAGCGGAAGTGGATCAGCAGGATCACCCCGCAGGCGATGGCGATCCAGCTCTGTGCCTCGAACAGCTGCGCCGCGAAATTGCCCGCCACCGCCGGGTTGCCCAGCTTCGCGAACAGCATCGGCACGACGAGAAAGCCGATCGTCGTCAGGCTGCCCCACCAGAAGGCAGCCAGCATCAGCGCAATACGGTCTTTCAGGTCCTTCATGCGCGCGGCGATCAGAGGTAGCTGACCGCCACGATCTCGTAGCGCTTCAGGCCGCCGGGCGTCTGCACCTCGGCGGTGTCGCCCTCTTCCTTGCCGATGAGCGCGCGGGCGATCGGGCTGGAAACGTTGATCAGGCCCTGCTTCAGGTCGGCCTCGTCCTCGCCCACGATCTGGTACTTGACGGCGTCGCCGCTGTCTTCTTCCTCGAGTTCCACGGTGGAGCCGAACACCACCTTGCCGCCGGCGTCGAGCTCGCTGGGGTCGATCACCTGCGAGGCGGAGAGCTTGCCCTCGATCTCCAGGATGCGGCCTTCGATGAAGCCCTGGCGGTCCTTGGCGGATTCGTACTCGGCGTTTTCGCTGATGTCACCCTGCGCGCGCGCTTCGGCGATCGCATTGATGACGGCGGGGCGGTCCACCGACTTGAGCCGGCGCAGTTCTTCGCGCAGCTTCTCCGCGCCGCGCTTGGTGATGGGGATGGTCGCCATATCTAGTTCTCCATAAAGCGAAACCGCCGAACGCTGCCGTTCGGCGGTCGATGGGGGACTGCGCTCAGACGAGCGTCCGTCCTGTCAGCCGGCTCAGGATGGCGAGCGGGCTCGAAGCGGGATTGTATTGCTTGGAAGCGTCCAGGTGGAGGGTCTGCTCGAGCATGTACTGGCCCGCCATCACGGCGTGCGAGGTCTGGTCGGAGAAGCAGACCCACACCGAACCCGGCGGGAACTTCGCGGTTTCCTGCGGCGAGTTCTCCTGATAGGCCATGTCCGACTTCATGCCGTCGTGCAGTTGCAGCATGAGGTGGTCGTACTCGCTGCGGAACGACTTGGTCACATGCAGCGCCTGCAGCAGCTTGGCCTGCCAGCGCGAATAGGGCTTGGCGCGCGGCAGGAAGCGCTTCGCGATGTCCTCGAAGGGTTCGCCCACGCGCCACACGCGCGGCGCGCCGTCGGGATTCACGTTGGTGAAGACGCGCAGGATGCGCTCGCCGTAGTTCGGCCGCGACGGGAATGCATCGACATGCAGGCGCCGGTCGTCGGCGCGCCACGACTGCACCCGCGTCTCGACCTGCGCAGGACGGTAGCTGGTCGGCGCCAGCCGCAGCGCCGGCGCGTAGTGCGGCAGCAGCCCGTGGATGAGCTGCGTGGCCTGCGCCCTGAAGCGCCCCACCATCGCGGCAGCCGTCCGCTGTACCGTCTCGTCGCCCACGGCGCCCTTGAGCTTGCCGTTGGCGTCGAGGCTGATGTTGCGCACATCGGGCGACAGCAGGCTGGGCGTGAGCAGGCTGCGCTCTTCGGGCAGCAGCTCGAAACCCAGGCGCGGAAAGCACAGCACCTTGCCCGCTTCCAGCTCCGCGATCCACGCCTCGTTGGGCGTGGCCGCGTTCCAGTCGGTCAGGCCGAGTTCGACGAGCTGCGTTTCCATGATCGCGATGACGCTCAGGCCGCGGCCAGTTGCGCGTGCATTTCCTGCACCGAGATCACGCCGAGCTCGTCCATGAAGCCCATGCCCTCGACCGCGGCTTCGGCGCCGAAGATCGTGGTGAAGGTCGTCACGCGCGCCTGCAGCGCCGAGGTGCGGATCTGGCGCGAGTCGGTGATCGCGTTGCGGCGCTCTTCGACCGTGTTGATGACCAGGGCGATCTCGTTGTTCTTGATCATGTCCACGATGTGCGGGCGGCCTTCCGTCACCTTGTTCACCGTCGCGCACTCGACGCCGGCGGCATTGATGGCGGCGGCCGTGCCCTTGGTCGCGATCAACTCGAAGCCCAGCTTGGCCAGGCCGCGAGCCACTTCGACCGCGCGCGCCTTGTCGTTGTTCTTCACCGAGATGAAGACCTTGCCCGACTTCGGCAGGTGCGTACCGGCACCCAGCTGCGACTTCACGAAGGCTTCGCCGAAGGTCTTGCCCACGCCCATGACTTCGCCGGTCGACTTCATTTCGGGGCCGAGGATGGTGTCCACGCCCGGGAACTTGACGAACGGGAACACGGCTTCCTTCACGCTGAAGTACGGCGGCGTCACTTCCTTCTCGATGCCCTGCGACTTCAGCGACTGGCCGGCCATGCAGCGTGCCGCAACCTTTGCCAGCTGGATGCCGGTGGCCTTGCTCACGTAAGGCACGGTGCGCGAGGCGCGCGGGTTCACTTCGAGCACGTAGATGACGTCCTTGCCGTCCTTCTGCTGGATGGCGAACTGCACGTTCATCAGGCCGACCACATTCAGCGCGGCCGCCATGGCGGCGCTCTGGCGCTTCAGCTCGGCCACCGTCTCGGCGCTCAGGCTGTAGGGCGGCAGCGAGCAGGCGGAGTCGCCCGAGTGCACGCCGGCCTGTTCGATGTGCTCCATCACGCCGCCGATGAGAGTCTGGCCCTCGGCGTCGCGCAGGCAGTCGACGTCGCATTCCACGGCGTCGTTCAGGAAGCGGTCGAGCAGCACCGGCGAATCGTTGCTGACCTTGACGGCTTCGCGCATGTAGCGCTCGAGGTCACGCTGCTCGTGCACGATTTCCATCGCGCGGCCGCCCAGCACGTAGCTGGGGCGCACCACCAGCGGATAGCCCAGCTGCGAGGCCTTCTCCAGCGCCTCGGCTTCGGTACGAGCAGTGGCGTTCGGCGGCTGCAGCAGCTTGAGCTCGTGCAGCAGCTTCTGGAAGCGCTCGCGGTCTTCGGCAGCGTCGATCATGTCGGGCGAGGTGCCGATGATCGGCACGCCGTTGGCTTCCAGGTCGAGGGCGAGCTTCAGCGGCGTCTGGCCGCCGTACTGCACGATCACGCCCAGCGGCTTTTCCTTGTCGACGATCTCGAGCACGTCTTCCAGCGTCAGCGGCTCGAAGTACAGGCGGTCCGAGGTGTCGTAATCGGTCGACACGGTCTCGGGGTTGCAGTTGACCATGATGGTCTCGTAGCCGTCCTCGCGCATGGCGAGCGCGGCGTGCACGCAGCAGTAGTCGAACTCGATGCCCTGGCCGATGCGGTTGGGACCGCCGCCGAGCACCATGATCTTCTTCTTGTCGCTCGGGTCGGCCTCGCACTCGTCCTCGTAGGTCGAGTACATGTAGGCCGTGTTGGTGGCGAACTCGGCCGCGCAGGTGTCCACGCGCTTGTAGACCGGGCGCACGCCCAGGGCGCGGCGCTTCTCGCGGATGGCCGTGTCGGTGGTGCGCAGCTGCTTGGCCAGACGGCGGTCGGAGAAGCCCTTCTGCTTCAGCAGGCGCAGCGTGGCGGCGTCGATGTCGTCGAGCGACTTGGTTTCCAGCTCGAGCTCGATCTTCACGATTTCCTCGATCTGCACCAGGAACCACGGGTCGATCTTCGTGAGCGCGAACACTTCATCGACGCTCATGCCCTGGGCGAAGGCATCGCCCACGTACCAGATGCGCTCGGGGCCGGGCTCGCCCAGTTCCTTCTCGAGCACTTCGCGGTCCTGCGTCTTCTCGTTCATGCCGTCGACGCCGACTTCGAGGCCGCGCAGCGCCTTCTGGAACGACTCCTGGAAGGTGCGGCCCATGGCCATCACCTCGCCCACCGACTTCATCTGCGTCGTCAGGCGCGAATCTGCCTGCGGGAACTTCTCGAACGCGAAGCGCGGGATCTTGGTGACGACGTAGTCGATCGAGGGCTCGAACGAGGCCGGCGTGGCACCTCCGGTGATCTCGTTGCGCAGCTCGTCGAGCGTGTAGCCGACGGCCAGCTTGGCCGCGACCTTGGCGATCGGGAAGCCCGTGGCCTTGGAGGCCAGCGCCGACGAACGAGACACGCGCGGGTTCATCTCGATGACGACCATGCGGCCGTCCTTCGGGTTGATGGAGAACTGCACGTTCGAGCCTCCGGTGTCCACGCCGATCTCGCGCAGCACCGCCAGCGAGGCGTTGCGCAGGATCTGGTATTCCTTGTCGGACAGCGTCTGGGCGGGGGCCACGGTGATCGAGTCGCCGGTGTGCACGCCCATCGGGTCGAGGTTTTCGATGGAGCAGACGATGATGCAGTTGTCGGCCTTGTCGCGCACGACTTCCATCTCGTACTCCTTCCAGCCGAGCAGCGATTCTTCGATCAGCAGCTCGTTGGTCGGCGAGGCTTCGATGCCGCGCTTGCAGATGGTCTCGAACTCTTCCGGGTTGTAGGCGATGCCGCCGCCGGTGCCGCCGAGCGTGAAGCTGGGGCGGATCACGGTCGGGAAGCCGACATGCTTCTGCACCGCCCAGGCCTCTTCCATCGAGTGCGCGATGCCGGAACGGGCCGAGCCCAGTCCGATCTTGGTCATCGCGTCCTTGAACTTCAGGCGGTCTTCGGCCTTGTCGATGGCCTCGGGCGTGGCGCCGATCAGCTCGACGGGCCTGTTGGTGGCAGCGCCCGTGTACTTGTCGAGCACGCCGTTGCGCCACAGGTCGAGCGCGCAGTTCAGCGCGGTCTGGCCGCCCATGGTCGGCAGGATCGCGTCGGGGCGCTCCTTGGCGATGATCTTCTCGACCGTCTGCCAGGTGATGGGCTCGATGTAGGTGACGTCGGCCGTGGCCGGGTCGGTCATGATCGTCGCGGGGTTGCTGTTGATCAGGATGACCTTGTAGCCCTCTTCGCGCAGCGCCTTGCAGGCCTGCACGCCGGAGTAGTCGAACTCGCAGGCCTGGCCGATGATGATCGGGCCGGCGCCGATGATGAGGATCGATTTGAGGTCTGTGCGCTTAGGCATTCTCTTTCTCCGTCTTTTCCGTCTTGTTCTTTTCCATGAGTGCCGTGAAGCGATCGAACAGGTAGCCGATGTCGTGCGGGCCAGGCGAGGCTTCAGGGTGGCCCTGGAAGCAGAACGCGGGCTTGTCGGTGCGAGCCAGGCCCTGCAGCGTGTTGTCGAACAGGCTGATGTGGGTGGGACGCAGGTTGGCCGGCAGCGACTTCTCGTCGACCGCGAAGCCGTGGTTCTGGCTGGTGATGCTCACGCGGCCGTTGTCCAGGTCCTTCACCGGATGGTTCGCGCCGTGGTGGCCGAACTTCATCTTGAAGGTCTTGGCGCCGGAGGCCAGCGCCATGATCTGGTGGCCCAGGCAGATGCCGAAGGTGGGAATGCCGGTCTCGATCAGCTCCTTGACGGCGCTGATGGCGTAGTCGCAGGGCTCCGGGTCGCCAGGGCCGTTGGCCAGGAAGATGCCGTCCGGCTTCAACTTGAGCACGTCGGCCGCGGGCGTCTGCGCCGGCACCACGGTGATGCGCGCGCCACGCTGGGCGATCATGCGCAGGATGTTCTTCTTGACGCCGTAGTCGAAGGCCACGACGTGGAACTTCGGCGTGATCTGCACGCCATAGCCCGAGCCCAGCTTCCACTCGGTCTCGGTCCACTCGTAGGTCTGCTTGACCGACACCACCTTGGCGAGGTCGAGGCCCGCCATGCTCGGCGCGGCCTTGGCGGAGGCGATGGCCTTGTCGATCAGCGCCTGCGTCACGGTCTCGCCCGCGGCCAGGCCCAGGATGCAGCCGTTCTGGGCGCCGTTGGTGCGCAGGTGGCGGGTGAGCTTGCGGGTGTCGATGTTCGCGATGGCCACGGTGTTGCCGGACACGAGGTACTCGGTCAGCGTGGCGGTCTTGCGGAAGTTGGAGGCGACGAGTGGCAGGTCCTTGATGATCAGGCCCGCGGCATGGATCTTGTCGGCTTCGATGTCCTCGCCGTTGACGCCGTAGTTGCCGATGTGCGGATACGTGAGCGTCACGATCTGCTGGCAGTAGCTCGGGTCGGTAAGGATTTCCTGGTAACCGGTCATGGCGGTGTTGAACACCACTTCACCGGTCGTGGAGCCGGTGGCTCCGATCGAGTTGCCGAGAAAGACCGTGCCGTCTGCGAGCGCCAGGATGGCGGGCGGGAAACTTCCCTTGAGAGACAAAAGCACTGGGTTCTCCGGATGGTTACGGTCGCCCGGAGCCTCAGGCGTATAGCCTGGGGACTGCTGCTTAAGGGGAAGATGGCGTTGTAGGCGGCCGGGCGACGCTGATTTGCGAGTAAGCCCCCGATTGTAGCCCGGACTGGGTGTGTTATTCGGCCAGCAGGGCTGCTCCGCTCGCATGCAGGCAGATCGCCGCGGCCGCGGCCACGTTCAGCGACTCCTCTCCGCCCGGCTGCGCGATGCGGATATGGTGCGAGGCCCGGGCTTCCAGCGCCGCCGAAACGCCCTGCCCCTCGTGCCCCATAAGCCAGGCGCAGGGATGCGGCAGATCGGCCTTGTGCAGCCAGTCGCCGCGGTGCGAGCTGGTCGCCACCAGGGGCACTCTCAGGCTGTCGAGCACATCTGCGTCCACACCTTCGATCAGCCGCAGGCCGAAATGCGCCCCCATGCCGGCGCGCAGCACCTTGGGCGCCCACAGCGCGGCCGTGCCCTTGAGCGCGATCACCTGCGCGAAGCCGAATGCGGCGGCGCTGCGCAGGATGGAGCCGGCATTGCCGGCGTCCTGCAGACGGTCGAGCACGACGCTCGGGGCATCGGGCAGCAATTCGGGGCGGGCCGGTACGTCGAGCACGAAGCCCATCGGCGCTGGCGACTCGAGGCCGCTGACGTCGCGCAGCAGGCTGTCCGCGACAACTACGGTTTTGATAGCACCCATCGACCACTCCGCCGGCGCTTTCGGCCAGAACGACTCCGAGAACACGGCAATGGCGGGCTTCACGCTCCGCGCCAGCGCCGCCCGGCACAGATGGTCGCCCTCGAGCCAGATGCGGCCCAGCTTGCGATAGGCGCCCGGATCCTGGGCAAGCTTGCGCAAGTCCTTGAGCAGGGGGTTGTCGCGCGAGCTGATGTGGCTGGCGCCGGTATCGGAAGTCATCGGGCCGGGTTCAGGGAGCAGCGCGAAGCTCGGAGCGCGCAACCTCGATGGCACCGATGCCCATCGCCGGCTGCCCATCGGATTCGGCCGGCAGCATCACGTTCAGGACGCCGCCGGTGCGGAGGAGCGCCGCCGCCACCGGGCTGAAGGACTTCCGGTGATGCACGCAGGCACCATGGCGCTGCAGCGCCTCCAGATGCTCCGGCGTGCCGTAGCCCTTGTGGCCCGCAAAGCCGTAGTGCGGGAATTCGACGTGCAGTTGCTCGCACAGCCGGTCGCGGTGCACCTTCGCCAGGATCGACGCGGCGGAAATCGCCTTGACCCTGGCGTCGCCCTTCACGATGGCCTCGGCGAGCACGTCCAGCGTGGGCAGGCGGTTGCCGTCGACCAGCACCTTCACCGGCTTGAGCCGCAGCCCCTCGACGGCCCGGCGCATCGCCAGCATGGTCGCCTGCAGGATGTTGTGGGTGTCGATTTCCTCGACGGTAGCCTGCGCGATGGAGCAGCACAGCGCCTTGGCGAGGATCTGGTCGTGCAGGCGTTCGCGCTGCAGCGCGGTCAGCGTCTTGGAGTCCGCGAGACCGCGGATGGGCCGCATGTCGTCGAGGATCACGGCTGCAGCCACCACGGGCCCTGCCAGGGGCCCGCGGCCCGCCTCGTCGACGCCCGCGATCAGGCCGGGTGCGTCCCACACCAGCGGGGCCTGCTCAGCCTTCAAGAACTTTCTGGATCGCATCGGCGCAGAGTGTGGGCGTATCGCGCTGCAATTGCGCATGCAGCTCTGAAAATCTTTGTTGCAGCGCCCGGGTCCTTTCAGGCGCGTCCAGCCAGTCGAGCGTGGCCCGGGCCAGCGCCTCGGGGGTGGCGGCCTCCTGCAGCAGCTCGGGCACCACGAAATCGCGGCACAGGATGTTGGGCAATCCCACCCAGGGCTGCAGTTGCTTGCGCCGCATGAGGCGCCACGAAAGCGCGTTCATGTTGTAGGCGATGACCATCGGCCGCTTGAACAGGGCCGCCTCGAGCGTGGCGGTGCCGCTGGCGATCAGCGTGGCGTCGCAGGCGGCCAGCACCGCATGCGACTGGCCGTCGAGCAGCCTGACGCGCCCGGCCATGCCGCTGGCCTGCAGCAAGGCTTCGACTTCGGCGCGAAGGCCCGGAATGATGGGCGCCACGAACTGCAGTTCCGGCCGCGCATTGTGCATCAGCGCCGCGGCGGCGAAGAAACGGGCGGCCAGGTAGCGGATCTCGGAACGGCGGCTGCCCGGCAGCAGCGCGACGACCGGCGCATCGGGCGCCAGGCCAAGCGCGGCGCGCGCACCAGCCTGGTCGGGCACCATCGGGATCACGTTCGCGACGGGATGGCCCACGTAGCTCGCGGCCACGCCCTTCTCCGCCAGCAAGGCGGGTTCGAACGGGAAGATGCACAGTAAGTGGTCCGCCGCTGCCCGGATCTTCTCGATGCGCTCAGGCCGCCACGCCCAGATCGACGGGCAGACGAAGTGCACCGTCTTCATGCCCTGGCTGCGCAGGCCGGCTTCGAGGTCGAGGTTGAAATCGGGTGCGTCGACGCCGATGAAGAGCTGGGGCCGCTCCTGCAGCAGCCGCGCCTTGAGCTGGCGGCGGATGCCGGCAATTTCGGCGTAGTGCCGCAGCACCTCGATGTAGCCACGCACCGCGAGCTTTTCCTGCGGCCACCAGCTCTGGAAGCCGTGGGCCAGCATGCGGGGCCCGCCGATGCCGACGGTCTGGAGGTCGGGCCAGCGCGCCAGCAGCCCGTCGAGCAGCAGGCCGGCCAGCAGGTCGCCGGACGCTTCGCCCGCGACCAGCGCGAAGCGTCGCTGTCCGTCGTTCTGCATGGCCGTCACTTCAGCGCGCGATGCCGCGCGTCGAATTGGCGAGGAAGGATTCCATCAGCGCGACGTCGCCGGCCGCTTCGGGCATTTCGGTCGCCAACGCGGCGATGCCTGCGCGCGCCTCGTCGAGCGTCTTGCCCTGGCGGTACAGCAGGCGATGCATCTGCTTCACCGCGGCGAGCCGCTGCGCGGAGAAATCGCGCCGGCGCAGGCCGACGATGTTGAAGCCGCGCACCGCCAGCGGATTGCCGTCGACCAGCATGAAAGGCGGCACGTCCTGCGTGACCGCGCTCGCGAAGCCGAGCATGGCGTGGGCTCCGATGGAGACGAACTGGTGGATGCCCGTGAGCCCGCCGACCGTCACCCAGTCGGCAAGGTGCACATGCCCGGCCAGCGTGGTGTTGTTGGCGAGCGTGGTGTGGTCGTCGACGCGGCAGTCGTGGGCGATGTGCGTGTACGCCATGATCCAGTTGTCGTTGCCGACACGCGTGACGCCCCCCGCCCCCGGCACGCCGAGGTTGAAGGTGCAGAACTCGCGGATCACGTTGCGGTCGCCGATGACGAGCTCGGTAGGCTCGCCGGCGTATTTCTTGTCCTGCGGAATGGCGCCGAGGGACGAAAACTGGAAGATCCTGTTGTCGCGCCCGATGGTGGTGCGGCCCTCGATCATGCAGTGCGCGCCGATGGTGGTGCCCGCGCCTATGCGCACGTGCGGGCCGATCACGGTATAGGGCCCGACCGACACCGAGGCGTCGAGCTGTGCCTGGGGGTCGACGACGGCCGTCGAATGAACCTGGGTCATGCCTTGTGAAGAAGCAACTGGCTGCGGCCGGCCATCAGTTGATCTGGCGCATGGCGCACATCAGCGACGCCTCGCAGGCGAGCTCGGTGCCCACCAGGGCCCGGCCCTTGAACTTGGAGATGCCCGCCTTCATGCGCTCGATCTCGACTTCGAGGGTGAGTTGGTCGCCCGGCTCCACCGGACGCTTGAAGCGGGCGCCGTCGATGGCAGCGAAGTAGTAGACGGTGTTGTCGTCCGGCACGATGTCCAGCGAATGGAACGACAGCAGCGCCGCCGCCTGGGCCATCGCTTCGAGCATCAGCACGCCCGGCATCACCGGGCGGTGCGGGAAGTGGCCGTTGAAGAACGGCTCGTTCATCGTCACGTTCTTGAGCGCCGTGATGCGCTTGCCCTTTTCCATGTCCAGCACGCGGTCCACCAGCAGGAACGGGTAGCGGTGAGGCAGCAGCTTGAGGATTTGATGGATATCGAGCGTCGTCATGATTTTCTGTTCCTGCATCGTCGTCATTTTTTCGAGGGAGCCTTCTCCAGCGCCTTCAGTCGTTCGCGCAGGCTGTGCAACTGCTTGAGCGTTGCCGCATTCTTTTCCCAGTTCGCATTGTCATCGATGGGAAACATGCCGGTGTATTGGCCGGCCTTGTGGATGGACCGGGTGACCACGGTCGCGGCCGACACATGCACGCCGTCGGCGACCGTCAGATGACCCAGCACGATGGCGCCGCCACCGAAGGTGCAGCCGGCCCCGATGATGGCGCTCCCGGCCACGCCGACGCAGCCCGCCATGGCCGTGTTCTTGCCGACCCGGACGTTATGGCCGATCTGGATCAGGTTGTCGAGCTTCACGCCGTCTTCGATGACGGTGTCGTCCAGCGCGCCGCGGTCGATGCAGGTGTTGGCACCGATCTCGACGTCGTTGCCGATGCGCACGGCTCCGAGCTGCTCGATCTTGACCCAGCGCCCCTCGTGTGGAGCGAGGCCGAAGCCGTCGGCGCCGATCACCACGCCGGGATGCAGCAGGCAGCGCTCGCCGATGACGCAGTCCTCGCTGACCGTCACGCGCGACTTCAGCACGGTGCCCGCGCCGATGCGGGCGCCCCGCTCCACCACGCACAGCGCGCCGATGCGCGCCGTGGCGTCGACTAGCGCTTCAGGATGGATCACCGCGCTGGGATGGACGCGGTCGGCCTCCGGGCGCGCATGGTGCGCCTTCCACAGCTGCGTGAGACGGGCGAAGTAGAGGTACGGATCGGGCGTGACGATGTAGGCGCCACGCGCAGCTGCTGCCTCGCGCATGGCGGGCGACACGATCACGCAGGCGGCCTTCGAAGCCGCCAACTCCTGCTGGTATTTGGGATGGCTCAGGAAGCTGAGCGCATCGGGCTGTGCATTCTGGAGAGGCGCGAGCCGCTCGATGGACAGCGCCGCATCGCCATGAAGCTCGCCCCCGAGGGCGTCAACAATGGCTCCGAGCTGCAGTGACACGCCGGTTCGCGGCGTTACTTGCCGGCCGCGGGCGCAGGAGAAGCGACGGACGCGTTCAGCGCCTTGATCACCTTGTCGGTGATGTCGTGCTTCGGATTGATGTAGATCGCTTCCTGCAGGATGGCGTCGTACTTCTCGGCCTCGGCCACCTGCTTCACCACGCGGTTGGCGCGCTCGTAGACCTGCTGGAGCTCTTCGTTTTTGCGCGCGTTCAGGTCTTCCTGGAACTCGCGGCGCTTGCGCTGGAAGTCGCGGTCCTGATCGACCAGGGCGCGCTGGCGGGCAACGCGCTGGGTTTCAGACAGGGTGGGAGCCTCGCGCTCGAACTTCTCGGAAGCAGCCTTCAGGGCATCGCCCTGCGCGGTCAGGTCTTTCTCGCGCTTCAGGAACTCCGCCTCGAGCTTTGCCTGGGCAGTCTTCGCGGGCTGCGCTTCACGCAGCACGCGGTCCGGGTTCACAAAGCCGATGCGAAAAGTTTCCTGCGCCTGTGCCTGGGCAGGTGCCGTGGCAAGTGCGAAAGCGGGAATCAACAACGCGCCGGCCGCGGCGCGGATCAAATGCTTCATTTAGAAAGACGTTCCGATCTGGAATTGGAGGCGCTGAATTCTATCCTTCGGGATATAGCCTGCCGTGAACGGTTGCCCCACTTCCTTCTGGGACTTGATCGGGAAGGCGTAGGCAAGGCGCAGCGGGCCCAGCGGCGAGATCCAGCTGACGCCAAGGCCGACCGAGGCGCGCAGCTTCTTCTCGGCCTTCCATTGCTCGTCGGTCACGCCGGCGGCACGGGTGCCGAAGACGTTGCCGACGTCGAAGAAGCCGTACAGACGCAGGGTGCGGTCGTTGCCGGCGCCGGGGAACGGCGTGCTCAGCTCCGCATTGAAGATCGCCTTCTTCGTACCCCCGATGGCCGCGCCTTCGCTCTGCAGGAACAGCGGCGCATCACGCGGACCCAGCGAGTTCTGCTCGAAGCCGCGCACCGAACCCAGGCCACCCGCGTAGAAGTTCTTGAAGATCGGATAGACCTTGTTGCCGAAGGCCTTGGCGTAGCCGACCTCGCCGTTGATCGAGAAGGTGTACTGCTTGTTGATTGCGAAGAACTGTTGGTACTGGTAGTTCGTCTTGACGTACTTCATGTCACCGGCGGCACCCACCTCGAGGTTGGCGCGTTGCAGGCGGCCGGTGGTCGGGATCAGCGCGCTGTCGCGGCTGTCGCGGCCCCAGCCGACGCTCAGCGGAATGCCCCAGACGCTCTTCTGGTCGCAGCCGGTCACCAGCAGGCCCGTCGGGTCCTTCTTGCACTGGAAATAGTTGAGGTACGACGGCGGCGTGTACAGGCCGGAGAAGGCGGTCGAGCTGTTGGGATCGAACGCATAGCGCTCGATGCCGACGCCGAAGAAGACGGTGTCGACCTCGCTGAACGGCACACCGAAGCGCACTGATGCGCCCTGGTTCACCAGCTTGTAGTCGCCGTCGGTCGAGGTCTGGTACGGACGCGTCGTGGTGTGGTAGATGCTGAAAGTACGCGAGATGCCGTCGGCCGTGAAGTACGGGTCGGTAGCCGTCAGCGACAGCGTGCGGTTGTACTTGCTGGTGTTGACCTGCACGCCCAGGAAGTTGCCCGAGCCGAACACGTTCTCCTGCGAGATGCCGAAGGTCAGCGCGACCTTTTCCGCGCTGGAGTAGCCCGCGCCGAGCTGCAGGCTGCCAGTGGGTTTCTCAACCACGCTGACGGTCAGGTCCACCTGGTCCGGCGAGCCGGGCACTTCCTGCGTATCGACGTTCACTTCGGTGAAGAAGCCCAGGCGGTCCACGCGGTCGCGCGAGAGCTTGATCTTGTCCCCGTCGTACCAGGAGGCCTCGTACTGGCGGAACTCGCGACGGATCACCTCGTCGCGGGTCTTGTTGTTGCCGCCGACCGAAACGCGGCGCACGTACACGCGGCGCGAGGGCTCGGCCTGTAGCGTGAGGGCCACGCGGTTGTTGACGCGGTCGATCTCGGGGCGTGCCTGTACGCGCGCAAAGGCGTAGCCGAAGGTGCCGAAGTAGTCGTTGAACGCCTTGGTGGTCTCCGTGACCTGCTCGCCGTTGTAGGGCTCGCCCGGCTTGATGGTGATGAGCGACTTGAACTCGTCGTCGCGGCCGAGGTAGTTGCCATCGAGCTTGACGCTCGACACCACGAACTTCTCGCCTTCGGTGATGTTCACCGTCACCGTCAGGTCCTTGCGGTCCGGGGAGATCGCGACCTGCGTCGAGTCGATGCGGAACTCGAGATAGCCGCGCGTGATGTAGTACGAGCGCAGGGTTTCGAGGTCGGCGTTGAGCTTGGCGCGCGAATACTGATTCGACTTCGTGTACCAGCTCATGAAGCCGCCGCTGTCCTGGTCGAACAGGCTCAGCAGCGTCGATTCGCTGAAGGCCTTGTTGCCCACCACGCGCACTTCGCGGATGCGGGCCGACTCGCCTTCGGTCACGGTGAAGGTCAGGTTGACGCGGTTGCGCTCGATGGGCGTGACGGTGGTCACGACCTGCGCGTTGTAGAGGCTGCGGCTCACGTATTGGCGCTTGAGCTCCTGCTCCGCACGGTCGGCCAGAGCCTTGTCGTAGGGGCGGCCATCGGCCAGGCCCACTTCGCGCAGCGCCTTCTGCAGCGCAGCCTTGTCGAATTCCTTGGTGCCGACGAAGTCGACATCGGCGATGGTCGGACGCTCTTCCACGATGACCACCAGCACGTTGCCGTTCACGTCGATGCGCACGTCCTTGAACAACCCCAGATCGAACAGCGCGCGAATCGCAGCGGAGCCGCGCTCGTCGCTGTAGGTATCGCCCACGCGAAGCGGCAGCGACGCGAAGACCGTACCGGCCTCGACGCGTTGCAGGCCTTCGACGCGGATGTCGCGCACCGTGAAAGGTTCGACTGCCCAGGCGGCCGAAGCCGCAAGCGCACTGGCAACCACCGCAACAACGCTACGCAGGCGAAAGCGACTGAAGTTTTTGTTCATCTGTGAATTGAGCCGGCACGGAAAGGGCCGGCAGAAAGTTAACCAAAGAGCCGCGTGACGTCGTTGAAGAGTGCGACCGACATCATGACCAGCAGCAGGGCCACACCCCCGCGCTGAAGCCGTTCCATCCAGGCGTCAGAGACGCTCTTGCCGGTCAGGCCCTCCCAAAGATAATACATCAGGTGTCCTCCATCGAGGACCGGCAGCGGCATGAGATTGAGCACCCCGAGGCTCACGCTGATGAGCGCCAGGAAGACCAGGTACTGGGTGAAACCGAGGCTTGCGGACTTGCCCGCGTAGTCCGCGATGGTGAGCGGACCGCTGAGATTCTTGATCGACGCCTCGCCGATGACCATCTTGCCCATCATGCGCACGGTCAGCGCCGAAACCTCCCAGGTACGCACCACGCCGCGCCAGATGCCGTCGACCACGCCCTGACGCACGGTCACCATTTCGGGCGGCGCGCCAACATAGGCGCCCACGCGCCCCACCTTGACGCCGCCCTCTTCCCGCACCTCGGGCTTCACGTCGATGGCGAGCGCCCGGCCGCCGCGCTCGATCTGCCATGCCTGCGTGCGCGGCTGGCCACCGTCGACCGACGCCCGGATCGCCTCGCGCAGCTGCTGCCCGTCGATGATCGGCGTGCCGCCGATGGCGCGCACCACGTCGCCGTTGAGCAGGCCCGCCGCTTCGGCCGCGCTGCCCTTCATGACTTCGCCGATCTCGGGGCGCGTCAGGGGCGCCAGCACGCCGATCTTGCGGAACATCTGCGGATCGGCGTCCTTGGTCTCCATGCGGCTGAGCGGAAGCACCAGCTCGCGAGCGGGCCGACCGCCCTCGCCCGCGACCTCGAGCTTCAGGTCACGACCATCGAGCGCTCCGCGCGTCATGCGCCAGCGCAGGTCCTCGAAGGACTGGACCGGCGTCAGCTCGCCATCGAACCCAGCCCGGGAGATGTGCTCGCCGCCCTTCAGGCCCGCCGACTCGGCAAGGGAGCCTGCTACCGGCCGCGCCAATGTGGCGACCGGCTCCTGCACGCCGATCCAGTTGACTGCCGTGTAGAGCGCCACCGCCAGCAGCAGATTGGCGATCGGCCCCGCGGCCACGATGGCCGCGCGCGAACGCAGCGGCTGCGTGTTGAAGGCGCGGTGGCGTTCCTCGGGCGCCACGGGGCCTTCACGCTCGTCGAGCATCTTGACGTAGCCGCCGAAGGGAAATGCGCCGATGACGAACTCGGTCTGCTGGCCCGGATGCTGGCGCCTGGGCTGCCAACGGAAAAGCGCCTTGCCGAAACCGACGGAGAAGCGCTCCACCTTGACGCCGCAGGCCACCGCCACACGATAGTGGCCGTATTCGTGCACCGCGATCAGGACACCGAGCGCAACCACAAAGGCTATGACAGTAAGCAGCATCGGAGTCCTTGCTTTACGAGGGAGGCGTCAGGCAGCGAATCGCAGCGCCGCGGCATTGGCTGCCGCCCGGGCGCTGGCGTCGATCGCCAGCAGGTCGGCCAGCGATGCCGGCTTGGAGGGGGCGACTCTTTCCAAAGTTTCCATGTTGACCGCGTGTATGCAATCGAAACGCAGGCGGCGGTTGAGGAATGCTTCAACTGCGACCTCGTTGGCGGCATTGAGCACAGCCGTCGTACCGGGCGCGGCGCGCAGCGCGTGCCATGCAAGGCCCAGCCCGGGGAAGAGAGCCGCATCGGGTGATTCGAAGGTCAGCGAGCCCATCTGCCGGAAGTCGAGCCGCGCGGCGCCGCTTTCGATGCGCTCGGGCCAGGCCAGGCCCACCGCGATCGGCACCCGCATGTCGGGCGTGCCGAGCTGGGCGATGACCGACGCATCGGTGAACTGCACCATCGAGTGCACCACGCTCTGCGGATGGATGACCACCTCGATCTGCTCGGGCGAGACGCCGAACAGATGACGCGCCTCGATCACCTCGAGCGCCTTGTTCATCATCGTGGCCGAATCGACCGAAATCTTGCGGCCCATGACCCAGTTCGGATGGGCGCAGGCCTGCTCGGGCGTCACCGCGCCCAGTGTTTCCGGCGCACGGGTGCGGAACGGGCCTCCCGAGGCAGTCAGGATGATCTTGTCGATGCGCCGCGCCCAGGTGGACGGGTCCTCGGGCAGCGACTGGAAGATGGCGGAATGCTCGCTGTCGATGGGCAGCAGCGTCGCCCCACCCTCGCGCACGGTGCGCATGAAGAGTTCGCCGCCGACGACCAGCGCTTCCTTGTTGGCCAGCAGGAGCCGCTTGCCGGCGCGCGCGGCAGCCAGGCATGGCCCCAGGCCGGCGGCACCGACGATGGCGGCCATCACGGAATCGACCTCGTCGTGCGACGCTATCGTTTCGAGAGCATCGCCCTCCATCAACACGACCGTCTTCAGGCCATTCTGCTGGAGCTTCTCGGCCAGCAGCGCGGCGTGCGGCGCGCTGGCCATCACGGCGAACCTGGGCGTGAACTGGGCGCACTGCGCCAGCAACTCGTCGACCTTGGTGGCCGCGGAAAGCGCGAAAACCTCGAAGCGCTCGGGGTGGCGCGAAATGACGTCGAGCGTGCTCACGCCGACCGAACCGGTCGAGCCGAGCACCGTGACGCGTTGTCTTCTGGGTGAATTCACAGGAAAGCCAGCATCATGGCAATGGGAAGCGCCGGCAAGAGGGCATCCACGCGGTCGAGGACGCCGCCGTGGCCGGGCAGCAGCCTGCTGCTGTCCTTGGCGCCGGCGCTGCGCTTGATGAGAGATTCGACGAGGTCGCCCACGACGCTCATGGCCGCGAGGAACAGCGCGGCCAGCAACAGCAGCCACCAGCCACGCTCGGCGAGACGGGTATACAGGCTGGCCACCGTGGCGCCCGCGGCCTTGTCGGCCCAGACCCAGGCGAAAGCCAGCACCACCACGCCGACCATGCCGCCCCAAACGCCCTCCCAACTCTTGCCGGGACTGATCGCCGGAGCGAGCTTGTTGCGGGTGAACTTGAGGCCGAAGGCCCGGCCGGCGAAATAGGCGAATACGTCGGCCACCCACACCAGCACGAGGATCGACAGCAGGAAGTTGATGCCGATCATGCGCGCCTGCACCGCAGCCAGCCAAGCTACCCACAGCGCCAGCAGGCCACCGACCAGTCGAAGGCCGCGCGGAATGCGGGGCCAGCCCGGCACTGCCACGCGCAGCAAAGCCGCGCCGCCCAGCACCCAGGCAGCGCTCGCCAGGGTCCACATCACGACCAGGGGTTGCTCCAGCAGCCCGAGCCACCAGGAGAGCCCGCACAGCACCACCGTCTCGGCACCGAGGAACAGCGACACCCCCTGCCCATAGCCGTTCAGACGCCCCCACTCCCAGGCGGCGGCGCCGATCAGCACCAGCATGACGCAGCCGAAGGGGATATAGCTTGGGTAGAACAGCGCCGGCAGCAGGATCGCGAGGAGCACGATCGCCGTGATGATGCGTTGCTTGAGCATGCGGAGGCTGCCTGACCGTCAGGCCGCGGCGGTGGAAGAGACTTGCGCCGAGGTCTGTCCGAAACGCCGCTCACGGCCCTGGAACGCGGCAATGGCCTCGTCCAGCGCTGCCTCGTCGAACTCGGGCCACAGCTTGTCGCTGAAGAAAAGCTCGGCGTAGGCACTCTGCCAGAGCAGGAAGTTGGAGAGACGCTGCTCGCCGCCGGTGCGGATGAACAGGTCGGGGTCGGGCACGTGGGCCAGGGCCATGGCGCGATCGAGGCTGAGCTCGGTGATCGCTTCGCCCTGTGCTGCAAGCTTGGCTGCGGCCTGTGCGATGTCCCAGCGGCCGCCGTAGTTGAAGCAGACGTTGAGCACAAGCCGGGTGTTGTGCGCCGTGGCGGCTTCGGCGTCGAGCAGGCCGCTCACCATCTTGGGCGACAGACCGGCGCGCTCGCCGACGAAATGCAGCCGCACGCCGTCGGCGCTGAGCTTGGGCACCTCGCGAGCAAGCGCACCGACCATCAGTTCCATCAGCCCGGAAACCTCCTCGACGGGACGGTTCCAGTTCTCGGACGAGAACGCGAACACGGTGAGCACACCCACGCCGCGCTCGGCGCAGGCCTTGACGCAGCGGCGCAGCGATTCGACGCCCTGCTTGTGCCCCGCGATGCGTGGAAGAAAGCGCCGCGTCGCCCAGCGGCCGTTGCCGTCCATGACGATGGCAACGTGGTGGGGAATGCGCAGCGCCGACGAGGCCATGGCGGGCCTCAAACGGCCATGATCTCCGCTTCCTTGGCCGCGACCAGGCGGTCGATTTCCGCGATATGGCGGTCGGTGACCTTCTGGATCTCGGCTTCGGCGCGCTTCTGGTCGTCTTCCGACGCCAGCTTTTCCTTGACCAGCTTCTTGACCGCTTCGTTCGCATCACGGCGCAGGTTGCGCGTGGCGATCTTGGCGCTCTCGCCTTCGTTGCGGACGAGCTTGGTCATTTCCTTGCGGCGCTCTTCGCTCATGGCCGGCAGCGGCACGCGGATCAGGTCGCCCATCGAGGCGGGGTTGAGGCCCAGGTCGCTTTCGCGGATGGCCTTCTCGATCTTGGCGCCCATGCCCTTTTCCCAGGGCTGCACGCTGAGCGTGCGCGAATCGAGCACCGACACGTTGGCCACCTGGCTCAGCGGCACCTGCGAGCCGTAGTACTCGACGTGGATCGCGTCGAGCAGCGCCGAGTTGGCGCGGCCGGTACGGATCTTGGTGAGGTTGTTCTGGAATGCGGCGATCGACTGGTTCATCTTCGCGTCGGTCGCACTGCGGATGTCTGCAATGGTCATCTCAAATACTCCTAGGCATGCACCAGCGTGCCTTCGTCCTCGCCCATGACGACGCGCTTGAGCGCGCCATTCTTGAAGATCGAGAACACCTTGATCGGCAGCTTCTGGTCGCGGCACAGCGCGAAGGCCGTGGCGTCCATGATGCCGAGGTTCTTCGCAATCGCCTCGTCGAAGGTCAGCGTGGCGTAGCGGGTCGCGTCGGGGTTGGTCTTGGGGTCGGCGGTATAGACGCCGTCGACCTTGGTCGCCTTGAGCACCAGCTCGGCGCCGATCTCGGCACCGCGCAGCGCGGCGGCCGTGTCGGTGGTGAAGAACGGGTTGCCCGTGCCGGCCGCGAACACCACGACCTTGCCCTCTTCGAGGTACTGCAGCGCCTTGGGGCGCACATAGGGCTCGACCACCTGCTCGATGGCGATGGCGGACATCACGCGGGCCACGAGGCCCTGCTTGTCCATCGCATCGGCCAGGGCCAGCGAGTTCATGACCGTGGCCAGCATGCCCATGTAGTCGGCGGTTGCGCGGTCCATGCCGACGGAGCCGCCCGCTACGCCGCGGAAGATGTTGCCGCCGCCGATCACGACCGCCACCTCGACACCCATGTTCACGACCTCGGCCACCTCCTGCACCATGCGCACGATGGTCGCACGGTTGATGCCGAAGGCGTCGTCACCCATCAATGCCTCTCCCGACAGCTTCAACAAGATTCGCTTGTGGGCTGGGCGGGCATCAGACATGGGCAATTTCCTTTGGTTGGGTCGGGACGAGTGTAAAACGTGGCGATGAAAAAACGACGGTGCGCGCGAACGCACCGTCGCTGGAGCCGTAAAGGCTTAAGCGGCAGCCTTGGCTGCGGCGACTTGGGCTGCGACTTCAGCGGCGAAGTCGTCAACTTTCTTCTCAATGCCTTCGCCGACCACGTACAGGGTGAAGCCCTTGATCGTGGTGTTGACGGCCTTGAGCATCTGCTCGACGGTCTGCTTGTCGTTCTTCACGAAGGGCTGGTTGTGCAGCGAAACTTCCTTGAGGAACTTCTGCACGCCGCCTTCGATGCGCTTGGCGACGATGTCGGCCGGCTGGGGCTTCTTGCCTTCGGCTTCGGCCGTCTTGCGGTCTTCCTCGGCCTTGCCAGCGGCAACTGCGCGTTCCTTCTCGATCAGCTCGGCGGGCACGTCCGAAGCGGCAACCGACACGGGCTTCATGGCGGCGATGTGCATCGCGACGTCCTTGGCGGCGGTGTCGTCGCCCTCGAACTCCACCATCACGCCGATGCGCGTGCCGTGCAGGTAGGAGGCCAGCTTGCCGTTGCCGGCGAAGCGCTTGAAGCGGCGGAACGTCATGTTCTCGCCGATCTTGCCGATCAGGCCCTTGCGCACGTCCTCGAGCGTGGGGCCGAAGCCGTCCTGCTCGTAGGCCAGGGCGCCCAGCGCGGCGATGTCGGCGGGGTTCTTCTCGGCGACCAGCTTGGCGGCGGCATTGACCAGGGCCAGGAAGCTGTCGTTCTTCGAGACGAAGTCGGTTTCGCAGTTGACTTCGATCATCGCGCCGGCGTCACCGCCAACGTATGCGGCCACCACGCCTTCAGCGGTGATGCGGCTCGAGGCCTTGCCAGCCTTGTTGCCGAGCTTGATGCGCAGCAGCTCTTCGGCCTTTTCCATGTTGCCGTCGGCCTCGGTCAGGGCCTTCTTGCATTCCATCATCGGCGCGTCGGTCTTTGCGCGCAGTTCGCCCACCATGCTTGCGGTGATTGCAGCCATTTCGTATCTCCGTGAATTCAAAAATCAGATTAAAAAAAAGGGGCACCAAAGCCCCTTCTTCAGGCTCGCGGGCGCGCCAATCAGGCCGAGGCGCCCTCTTCGACTTCGACGAATTCGTCATTGCCTTCGGCGATGGCCTTGACCACGTCGCCGGTGGCGCTGTTACGGCCTTCGATGATCGCATCGGCGATGCCGCGGGCATACAGCGTGACAGCCTTCGACGAGTCGTCGTTGCCGGGGATCACGTAGTCGATGCCTTCGGGCGAGTGGTTGGAGTCCACCACACCGATCAGCGGAATGCCGAGCTTCTTGGCTTCGGCCACGGCGATCTTGTGGAAGCCCACGTCGATCACGAAGATGGCGTCGGGCAGAGCGGTCATGTCCTGGATGCCGCCGATGTCCTTCTCGAGCTTCTCGATTTCGCGCGTGAAGGTCAGCTGCTCCTTCTTGCTCAGGCTGTCGAGGCCGGCTTCCTGCTGGGCCTTCATGTCCTTCAGACGCTTGATCGAGGTCTTGACGGTCTTGAAGTTGGTCAGCATGCCGCCGAGCCAGCGGGTGTCGACGAAGGGCACGCCGGCGCGGCGGGCTTCCGCCGCCACGATCTCACGGGCCTGGCGCTTCGTGCCGACCATCAGGATCGTGCCGCGGTTGGCGGTGAGTTGCTTGGCGTACTTCATCGCCTCCTGGAACATCGGGAGCGACTTTTCCAGGTTGATGATGTGGATCTTGTTGCGATGGCCGAAGATGTACGGAGCCATCTTGGGGTTCCAGAAGCGGGTTTGGTGACCGAAATGGACGCCTGCTTCCAGCATTTCGCGCATGGTGGTGGACATTGAAATTACTCCAAAGGTTGGGTCTAAAATCCAGCCCGTTTTGCGCTCTTTGAATCGAGTCACAACACCTTGATTGGGCCGGTTTGCGGATGTGTCTGGCTGGATGCAACGGGAGCCGTTGCCCGACCAGCGAAACCCAAAGAGTATAGCACGGCCGTCGCCCCTCCCTCTGAACCCGAGCCGCCCCGGCGGCACCCGCAGCTTCCATGAACGACCTTCACGCCACCCGTCTCGACCTTCTGGCAGGTGGCACCGATGCACGCACCGAAATGGAGCGCGCCATCGACATCTCCAGGTCCGCGGTCTGCCAGCACGTCTTCACCCGCACGATGTTCGACGAGGCCCTGCAGGCCGCCTCCACGTCGGACCCGGCCAGCCGCCTGGCCGGCCTCGCCTTCACCGCCAAAGACCTTTTCGACGTCGAGGGTCAGGCCACGCCCGCCGGCTCCGCCGTCCTGGCGCACGCCCCGGCCGCCAAGGCCGACTCCCCCGCCGTGGCCCGGCTGCGCGCCGCCGGCGGCGTACTGACCGGCCGGACCAACATGACGGAATTCGCCTTTTCAGGCGTCGGCGTCAATCCGCATCATGGAACGCCAGCCAACGCCAGCGACCCCGCGGTACCGCGCATCCCGGGCGGTTCGTCTTCCGGCGCCGCGGTTTCGGTCGCCAGCGGCGCCGCCTTCATCGGCCTGGGCTCCGACACCGGCGGCTCGATCCGCATTCCGGCAGCGCTCAACGGCATCGTCGGCTTCAAGAATACGGCCCGGCTGACGCCCACCGCCGGCGCGCTGCCGCTCTCGACCACCCTTGATACCGCCTGCGCCATGACCCGCTCGGTGCGCGACGCCATCACCGCGCACGAGATCCTCGCCGCCCGTCGCGTGACCGCCGGCAACGCCCCGCTCGCCGCCTACAGGCTCGCCGTGGTGAAGAACGTGTTCTTCGACGGCATCGAGCCCGCCGTGGCCAACGCTTTCGAGCGCTCGCTGAAGATGCTTCGCGCCGCCGGCGCCCGCATCGTGGAGATCGAGTTGCCCGAACTCGCCGAGCTGGGCGCCATCAACGCCACCGGCGGCTTCTCGGCCGCCGAGTCGTACGCCTGGCACCGCCTGCTGCTGGAACGCAGCGGCGCGGGCTACGACCCGCGCGTGGCCCAGCGCATCCTGCGCGGCGCCACGATGAAGGCGCACGAGTACATCGACCTGATCAACGCCCGCCGCGACTGGATCGCCCGCGTCGAAGCCGTGCTCGCGCCCTTCGACGCCGTGCTGTCGCCGACGGTGCCGATCACCGCGCCGTCCATCGCCAGCGTGGCGCCGGGCGCGGAGCGCGACGAAGAATTCTTCCGCGTCAATGCGCTGCTGCTGCGCAATCCGTCGATCGTCAACATGCTCGACGGCTGCGCCATCTCGCTGCCCTGCCAGGCTCCAGGCGAACTGCCGGTGGGCCTGATGCTGTGGCACGCGGCGCTGCACGACGACGCCGTGCTCGCGGTGGCGCTCCAGACCGAGCGCGCGCTGCAAGAATAACGGCCGACGGCGCCCGTCCCGCGGGCGCCAGCCATCTCTCTCATCCTGAACACTCAATGAAAATCGCGATCGTGGGCGCCGGCATCATCGGCGTCACCACCGCCTGGGAACTGGTTTCCGACGGCCATGAAGTGACCGTCTTCGAGCGCCGCGGCGCCGCCGCCGAGGAAGCCAGCTTCGCCAACGCCGGCGTGGTCGCTCCCGGATACGTCACGCCCTGGGCCGGCCCCGGCATGCGCGGCAAGGTGCTGCGCTCCCTGCTCTCCTCTCACGGTGCCATCAAGCTGCGCTGGCCCCTGGGCTCGCGCGACCTCGGCTGGCTCTCCCGCTGGCAGAAGGCCTGCAAGCTCGACACCTACCTGGCCAACCGCGCCCGCATGCAGCGCCTGGCCTTCTACAGCCGCAACCGGCTGCACGAAGTGACCGAGGCACGCGAACTCAGCTATGAGCGCAGCGACGGCTACCTCGTGCTGCTTCGCTCCAAGCGCGAGAAGAAGCTGGTGCAGCCCGGGCTCGACGTGCTGCGCGCGGCTGGCAGCGTCTTCAAGGAAGTCGACGCCGACGAAGCGCGGCTCATCGAACCCGCCCTGAACCCCGACACCCCGCTGGCAGGTGCCATCCACCTGCCCGAGGACGAAGTGGCCAACTGCCGCCAGTTCGCGCTGCTGCTCAAGTGGGAGGCCGAGTCGTTCGGTGCGCAGTTCCATTTCAACTGCGACATCGCGCCGCTGAGCCGCGCGGCCCCCACCTCGCTGTCGCTGGCGAGCGGCTCCGACCCGGTGCGCTACGACGCCGTCGTGGTCTGCGCCGGACTGGAATCGGCCTCGCTGCTGCGGCCGCTGGGCCTGCGCATTCCGATGGCGCCGGTCTACGGCCATTCCGTGAGCGCGCCGGTCCGAGAGCCGCTCAATGCGCCCCGCAGCGCGGTGATGGACGAGCGCTTCAAGGTCGCCATCTCCCGGCTGGGCCAACGCGTGCGCGTGGCCGGCAGCGCCGAAATCGGCGGCTCGCTGGACACGATGAACCCAGCCGCGGTGCAGACGCTCTACAAGGTGCTGCACGACTGGTTTCCGGGCGCCGCCACGCTGCAGTCCGGCATCCAGCAATGGAAAGGCGCGCGGCCGATGCTGCCCGACGGCCCGCCGGTGCTGGGCGCGAGCGGCATTCCGGGCGTGTGGCTCAACCTCGGGCATGGGTCGAGCGGCTGGGCGCTCTCGTGTGGCAGCGCGCGCGTGCTGGGCGACCTGATCGCCGGACGCGAGCCAGGCATCGACCTCGAAGGGCTCGGGGTCGAACGGCTCAGTCTTTAGGGCCCCACCGGCGCAAGGCTTCGGGGCTTGCGGGCTTCTCGACGGGAAGCCCCGGCTCGGGCGGAGGCCGCAGCCTGCCGGCGCCCCAGGCCAGCAAGCCGGGGCAGATCAACGCGAAGAAGATCAGGCACAGCACACCGGCGCCCAGCAGCGCCAGCCGCGCCAGGCCGGAGGCCCCCTCGGCCGGCAGGTCGAACCAGCGGATCACGCTGATGCCGAAACCGACATTGGCGGCCCAGGCCACATCTCGCAGAGGCACCCATCGCCTGAACTCCGCCAGCAGGAAGACGCCCCACACGAGGCACAACAGGCCCAGCACCCACCCGAATCCCGCGATCCACGCCATCGTCGCGGCCAGGAACGAAACAAGCGCCGCGAGAAGCAGGACAAGCAGCCAGCCGACGCCTTTGAAGTTCATCCCCCGGATGATAGGGAGGCAAGCAGCGAGCCGGGCCAACGGCACAATGCGCCGATGCAACGCATCACCTCCGCCACTGCTGCCGACCTGTTCGACATCGCCGCCACGCGCCGCATCGAGCAGGCAGCGTCGGCCGCCCTGCCCGCCCACACGCTGATGCGACGCGCAGGCCTTGCGGTGGCGAGGCTCGCGATGGCAATCGCGCCGCACGCGCGCACGATATGGGTGGCTTGCGGGCCGGGCAACAACGGTGGCGACGGGTTCGAGGCTGCCGCCCAGTTGCGGCACCGGGGCTTCTTTCCGGTGGTCACGTCCATCGGCGATGAAGGCATGCTGCCGCCGGACGCCAAGGCATCGCTGCAACGAGCGCGCGATGCCGGCGTGACCTTCGCATCGACGCCCCCTTCGGACTACGAACTGGCGATCGACGCATTGCTCGGCATCGGCTCGACGCGGCCACCCGAAGGGGCGATGGCCGACTGGCTGGAGAAGATGCACGCCAGCGGCCAGCCCGTGCTGTGCGTCGACGTGCCATCGGGCCTGAACGCCGATACCGGCACGCTGGCCCAAGGCGTCAGCCCTGCGCAGGCGTCGACTCGCACCTGCATCACCTTCCTCACGCTGAAGCCCGGCCTGTTCACCGCGCAGGGCCGAGACGCCGCGGGCACCGTCTGGTTCGACGACCTGGGGTGCGGCGCCTTCAAGGACCAGCCCACGGCACGGATCGCAGGAGCACCCGAAGCGCAGCCGCGCAACCACGCCTCGCACAAGGGCAACTATGGCGACGTCGCGGTGATCGGCGGAGCGTCCGGCATGGCCGGCGCCGCCCTTCTCGCCGGCTCCGCGGCACTGCATGGTGGCGCGGGGCGCGTGTTCGTCGGCCTGCTCGACCCGAGCGCGGCTCCCGTCGACACCGCCCGGCCCGAGCTGATGCTGCGCGATGCCCGGACTCCGGATCTTTCGAGCATGACGGCGGTCTGCGGTTGCGGCGCAGGAGAAGCCGTGGGCGAACTGCTGCCGGCCGTGTTCTCCAGCGCGGCGGCGTTGGTGCTCGATGCCGATGCGCTCAACGCCATCGCGGCCGACGGCGTGCTGCAAGCCCAGCTGGCATCACGCGGAAAAAGCGGCTCGCCCACGGTGATCACGCCCCACCCGCTGGAGGCAGCTCGCCTGCTGGATCGATCGGTCG
This sequence comes from Variovorax sp. 350MFTsu5.1, assembly GCF_048302515.1. Lineage (NCBI taxonomy): Bacteria > Pseudomonadati > Pseudomonadota > Betaproteobacteria > Burkholderiales > Comamonadaceae > Variovorax > Variovorax sp. 350MFTsu5.1. The sequence goes on from NZ_CP157620.1 coordinate 3,730,944, forward strand.
GTGAAGTTCAGGCCGACAGGCTGGCCGCAGCCCGCGGACTCGCCGCGCGCTTCGGCGTGGTCGCGGTACTCAAGGGATCCGGCACCGTCATCGCCAGCCCTGGCGAAGCGCCACCGATCATCAACCTGAGCGGCAACGCCCGCCTCGCAACCGCCGGAACCGGCGACGTGCTGGCCGGAATGATCGGCGCGGCGCTGGCCGCGGGCCGCCCCGCCTTCGAAGCCGCGCGCGAAGCCGTCTGGCAACACGGCCACATCGCAGACATCTGGCCGGCCGACGCAGCCCCGCTCACGGCTGGCACGCTGGCCCGCCGCGCGCCGGTCTGAAGCGCCTTAGCCGCGCCCGACGAAGGGCATCTTCGTCGCCATGATGGTGTGGAAGAGCACGTTGGCTTCCAGCGGAAGGTTCGCCATGTAGAGCACCGACTGGCCGACGATCTTCACGTCGATCAGCGGCTCGATGGCCAGTTCGCCGTTGGCCTGCGGCACGCCCTTGGCCATGCGCGCCGCCAGCTCGGTCATGGCGTTGCCCACGTCCACCTGCCCCACGGCGATGTCGTACTTGCGGCCATCGAGGGACGCCGTCTTGGTGAGTCCCTCGACTGCGTGCTTCGTCGCGGTGTACGCAGCCGAGTTCGGACGCGGCGCCGTGGCCGAGATGGAGCCGTTGTTGATGATGCGCCCGCCCATCGGCGTCTGAGCCTTCATCGTGCGGAAGGCCTGCTGGATGCAGAAGAACATGCCTGTCAGGTTGATGTCGACCACGCCCTGCCACTGCTCGGGCGTCCAGTCCTCGAACGGGCCCGGCGGGTTGCCGACGCCGGCGTTGTTGAACAGCAGGTCGACGCGGCCGAAGCGCTCGACGGTGGCAGCGAACAGGGCTTGCACCGAGGCCGCGTTCGATACGTCGGTAGGCACCGCGAAGGCGCGCGCGCCGGCGCCCGACTCTTCCGCCACCTGCTCCAGCGGCTCCAGGCGGCGGCCCGCCAGTGCCACGCTCCAGCCGTCGCCCAGCAGCGCCAGCGCGGCGGCGCGGCCGATGCCGGAGCCGGCACCCGTGACGATGGCGATACGGCCCTTGTTGTCTTCAGCGCTCATGCTGTCTGTCTCTTTCTTTTCGGTTGTCGATGGTTCGTTCGATGGCGTGAGGCCCGGTCAACGGCGCGGCTTGCGCCCCTTGCCCTTCATCTTGCTGGCGGCTTTCTTCACCGCCGACTTGAAGGCCTGCATCGCCGACTGCGCCCCGGCCGTGGCCGAGGTGGGCCGCTCGCCACGCGGCTCGGCCTTGCCGGCTTCCGCCTTGTTGCGCGTGCTGCGCTTGGCCGAGGCCTTCAAGGGCACGCCCGATGATGCCGCACCCTTGTCCTTCATGGCCCGCGTCGTCAGCTCCTCGCCTTCGCGCACGAGGCGGAAGTCGATCTTGCGGCCGTCCAGATCGACGCGGCTCACCTGCACCCGCACTCGCGTGCCGATGGCATAGCGGATGCCGGTGCGTTCGCCGCGCAGCTCCTGGCGCATCTCGTCGAACTTGAAGTACTCGCCGCCGAGCTCGGTGATGTGCACCAGGCCCTCGACGTACATCGCATCGAGCGTAACGAAGATGCCGAAGGTGGTGGCCGCGGTGACCACGCCGCCGTATTCCTCGCCGAGATGCTCGCGCATGTACTTGCACTTGAGCCAGGCCTCGACGTCGCGGCTGGCTTCGTCGGCGCGGCGCTCGTTGGCGCTGCAGTGCAGGCCGGCGGCCTCCCACGCCATGACTTCCTTGCTGGGCGCGACGGTGGCCTTCTGCGGCTTCGCCGTGGGCGCCTTCACGCGCGAGGCGAGTCGCTTGGCCAGCTTGGCATGCGCCTCACCGGGGGTGGGCAGCATCGGCAGCTGATAGCGCGTCTTGCCGAGAATCGCCTTGATCACGCGGTGCACCAGCAGGTCCGGATAGCGCCGGATCGGACTGGTGAAGTGCGTGTAGGCCTCGTAGGCCAGGCCGAAGTGGCCGCTGTTGATCGGCGTGTAGATCGCCTGCTGCATCGAGCGCAGCAGCATGGTGTGGATCTGCTGTGCGTCGGGGCGGTCCTTGGTGGCTTCGGCGATCGCCTGGAATTCACCGGGCCTGGGGTCGTCGGTGATGCTCAGGCCGACACCCATGGCCTTCAGGTAGCCGCGCAGGATCTCCTTCTTTTCGGGCGTGGGGCCTTCGTGCACGCGGTACAGGCCCGGGTGCTTGCCCTCGGCGATGAAGTCGGCGCTGCAGACGTTGGCGGCGAGCATCGCTTCTTCGATCAGGCGGTGTGCCTCGTTGCGCGTGCGCGGCACGATCTTTTCGATGCGGCCTGCGTCGTCGCAGATGATCTGCGTCTCGGTGGTCTCGAAGTCGACGGCGCCGCGCTTGCCGCGCTGCTTGAGCAATGCCTTGTATACGTCGGCAAGGTTCAGCAGATCCTTGACACGGTCCTTGCGCTTCGCGGCCTCGGGCCCGCGCGTGTTGCCGAGGATGGCCGCCACCTCGGTGTACGTGAAGCGCGCGTGGCTGAACATCACGGCCGGATAGAACTGGTAGGCGTAGATCTCGCCGTCGGCGGCGACCAGCATGTCGCACACCATGCACAGGCGCTCGACCTCGGGGTTGAGCGAGCACAGGCCGTTCGAGAGCTTCTCCGGCAGCATCGGAATCACGCGGCGCGGGAAGTAGACGCTGGTAGCGCGGTCGTAGGCGTCGATGTCGATGGGCGAACCGGTCTGCACATAGGCGCTGACGTCGGCAATGGCCACCAGCAGGCGCCAGCCCTTGCCGCGGCCCACCTTCGCGGGCTCGCAGTAGACCGCGTCGTCGAAGTCGCGCGCATCTTCGCCGTCGATGGTGACGAGCGGGATGTCGGTGAGGTCGACACGGCCTTTCTTGTCAGCGGGGCGGACCTTCTCGGGCAGCGCCTTGGACGCCGCCAGGCACTCCGCGGAAAACTCATGCGGCACGCCGTACTTGCGCACGGCGATCTCGATCTCCATGCCGGGATCGTCGATCTCGCCCAGCACTTCCTTCACACGGCCCACGGGCTGGCCGAACAGGGCCGGCGGCTCGGTGAGCTGCACGACGACGACCTGACCCACCTTCGCGGGGCCGGTGGCTCCCTTGGGAATCAGGACGTCCTGGCCGTAGCGCTTGTCTTCCGGCGCGACGAGCCAGATGCCGCCTTCGTGCAGCAGGCGGCCGATGATGGGCTGCTCGGGGCGCTCGACGATCTCCACCACGCGCCCTTCGGGGCGGCCACGGCGGTCCTGGCGCACGATGCGCGCCTTGACGCGGTCCTTGTGAAGCACCGCACGCATTTCATTCGGGGGCAGATAGATGTCTGCTTCGCCATCGTCGCGCTGCACGAAGCCGTGCCCGTCGCGGTGTCCTTGGACAGTTCCTTCGATTTCATCCAGCAGTCCGCTGGAAGTGACGTTATTTTTGATATGATCTCCTTCTTTCCTGAAATTCAAAACGCAGTTGCTTCTGCAACTACGTGGGCCCAGATGGCGGAATTGGTAGACGCACTAGTTTCAGGTACTAGCGAGTAACATCGTGGAGGTTCGAGTCCTCTTCTGGGCACCAAGTTTAAACAGACCTTTACCAGGTCATTCGATTCAAGCCACCGGTCTCCGGTGGCTTTTTTCATTGCCGATCGAATCCGCATCGAACGGTCGGCGCAACCGGACAGGCAAGAGCCGGACCAGCGCCAAATTTTTTGCGCGCGACCCGTTTTTTTCAGGCCGTCGCGGCAAATTGTGTATACTCGCAGTCTTTGCTGAAAAGCAGAGAAAGCCCAGATGGCGGAATTGGTAGACGCACTAGTTTCAGGTACTAGCGAGTAACATCGTGGAGGTTCGAGTCCTCTTCTGGGCACCAGATCCAAATTGACCCCCGCCAGGTCATCCGAAACAAGCCACCGGTCTCCGGTGGCTTTTTTCATGGTCGATCGGATCCGCATCAAACGGGCAGCGCGATCAGATCGTGGCCCTCTGCACCCACGATGCGCGCGCGGGTGAACTCACCTACCTTCAGCGTCTTGCTGATCTTCTCGGGCGGCAGCAGACGGACCGTGCCGTCGATCTCCGGCGCATCTGCGTACGTGCGCCCCACTCCGCCCTTGCGGCCCATGGCGGGCGCCGAATCGACCAGCACCTGCATCGTCGAGCCGATGCGCCTTTGCAGCTTGGCGATCGACACAGCCTCCGCCACTTCCATGAAGCGCGCACGGCGCGCCTCGCGCTCCGCCTCGGGCAGCATGCCGGGAATGTCGTTGGCGGTGGCGCCTTCGACCGGGCTATAGGCAAAGCAGCCGGCGCGATCGATCTCGGCCTCGCGGATGAAGTCGAGCAGATGCTCGAACTCCTGCTCCGTCTCGCCAGGGAAGCCCGCGATGAAGGTGCTGCGGATCACGAGCTCGGGACACACCTCGCGCCAACGCGCCAGCCGCTCCAGGTTCTTCTCACCACTGGCCGGGCGCTTCATGCGTTTCAGTACATCCGGGTGGCTGTGCTGCAAGGGCACATCGAGATACGGCAGCACCTGCCCGCTCGCCATCAGCGGAATGATCTCGTCCACGCTCGGATACGGGTACACGTAGTGCAGGCGAACCCACGCGCCATATGGCTCGGCGATTTCACCCAGCGTGCGCACCAGCTCGAGCATGCGCGTCTTGACCGGCTTGCCGTCCCAGAAACCGGTGCGGTACTTCACGTCGACTCCATAGGCCGAGGTGTCCTGGCTGATCACCAGCAGCTCCTTCACGCCACCTTCGAACAGGGCCTTGGCCTCGCTCAGCACATCGCCGACCGGCCGTGACACGAGGTCGCCGCGCATCGAGGGAATGATGCAGAAGGTGCAGCGATGGTTGCAGCCCTCGCTGATCTTCAGATAGGCATAGTGGCGCGGCGTCAGCTTGAGACCCGCGACGCCGAATGTGTTGGGCACGAGATCGATGAATGGGTCGTGCGGCTTCGGCAGATTGGCATGCACCGCATCCATCACCTCCTGCGTGGCATGCGGGCCGGTCACGGCCAGCACGCTCGGGTGCATCTGGCGCACCAGGTTCCCGCCCTGGTCGCCGGTCTTGGCACCAAGACAACCAGTGACGATCACGCGGCCGTTTTCGGCCAGGGCTTCGCCGATGGTGTCCAGGCTTTCCTTCACGGCATCGTCGATGAAGCCGCAGGTGTTGACGATCACCAGATCGGCGCCTTCGAAGGTCTTGGCGGTCTGATAACCCTCGGCGCTCAACTGGGTCAGGATCAATTCGGAATCGGTAAGGGCCTTGGGGCAGCCCAGGCTCACGAAACCGACCTTGGGGGCGGTCGACGTGGCCGTACGTTCGGGGGAGGCAACTTCGCTCATATGCCCCTATTGTCCCAGCTATCGGAGACGGCGGGGCAACCACCGCTTGCGGGCACCCGCTTCAGATCAGGAACGCTTGATGCCAAAGGCCCCCAGCACCTGCTCGGTGTTCTTCTGCATCTGCTCCTGCATCTGCAGGAAGACGTTCTTCGATTGCTCGACGTAGCTGCCCATCAGCCCCTGCAGCATCGGCGACTGCATGGTCATGAAGCGAGCCCACATCTCGGGCGTCAGGCCTTCGGCCTTTTCGGCGAGCTGCGCCTGCACCTCGGTCATGGCCTGGATGTTCTTCTCGAGATATGGCCCCATGTAGCCCTGCATCGCCTGCCCGTAGAAACGGATGATGTTGGCCAGCACCTGTTCGGTGAACATCGGCGCGCCACCCGCCTCCTCTTCAAGGATGATCTGCAGCAGGATGCTGCGCGTGAGGTCGTCACCGGTCTTGGCATCGCGCACCACGAACTGGGCGTTCTGGATGACCAGCTGCTTCACCTCGGTCAGCGTGATGTACGTGGATGTCTCGGTGTCGTAGAGCCTTCGGTTCGGGTACTTCTTGATCACACGCTGTACCGGCTTGACCCCGGACTTCTTGCTCTGCACTGCGGACTCCTTCACATGGACGCCCATGTCGTCGGATGATTCTAGGGAGCGGTTTTGCTGCGCCGCGACAAGGTTTACCCTGACCGGAACGGGCACTTTCCTCAATCCGACGATGTCGCGTACTCCGCACCGCAGATATGGCAGGCCGCCACCTCCGGCCGCTCTTCGTCGGCCTCGCGAAATCGCAACGGCGTCTTGTGACCGTAGACCACCCAGCAACGCGGGCAGTGCTCCTGCCCGACGGTCGGCAGATAGGCGCGAGCACGCTGCTCGGCACGCTCTTCGGTCAAAGGCATGCCTTGGCGTTGGGCGCGTACCACTTCGCGCGCAGCCATGGTGTCGGTGCGCCCGCTCGCGTAATCGTTGATGCCGTAGACAGCACGCGCAAACTCGATGGGAGCCTGCTTGAGCAATGCGGTCAGGCGCTTGTCGGCATGAGCCCGATCAACCAGTGTTGATCGCGTATTCATCGGATCGCTTATCAAGAAAAATGGAATGTAGTTGCAGAGCGACCAAGGTAGCACAAGAACGTGGCCAAGGCTTTTGCCTGCATCACTACAAGGGACGATATACACACCGGAGAACCCGGTGCATGATCTGTTCGACTGATCCGGTGGTTGGCCGGGCGAAACAGAAATTGGTAGGCGCGATTGGACTCGAACCAACGACCCCCACCATGTCAAGGTGGTGCTCTAACCAGCTGAGCTACGCGCCTAAGGATGTGTCCGAGAAGCAGTTATTGTAGCAGGAGAAATCGCGTTTTTCAGCGGCGACGTGCAGATCGCACACCAATAACTGCAGTGACCAGTCCAAGGACCTGCGTGAGCCTCGCCGCATCGGCGATTTCCACGGTGAACGTCATCCACGCCGTGCCCTTGATCGACTGCGTCTGCACGCCGATCACGTTCATCTTCTCGCGCGCGAACACATCGGAGATGTCGCGCAGCAGTCCCTGGCGGTCGGCCGCTTCGACGGCCACGTCCACCGCATATACAGGTGCATCGGTGCCCTTCTTCGCGACGCCCCACTCCACGTCGATGACGCGCTCGCCATCCTTCGCGGCCATCGTGCGGAAGTTGCTGCAATCGCTGCGATGCACGCTCACGCCATGGCCTCGCGTGACGAAGCCGCGAATCGCATCGGGCGGCGCAGGCTTGCAGCACTTGGCGAGCTGCGTCATCAGCGAAGACACGCCCACCACCAGCACGCCGCCCTTGCCCGACTTCTCGCTGCCGCGCGCCTTCTTGATGAGCACGCCATCGTCCGGCCCCTGCGCAGGTTCCGGCGGACGCAGCAGCGTCTCGATGTTGCGCAGAGAGAACTCGTCCTTGCCCACCACTTCGAACAGATGGTCCGCCGACTTGAAGCCGAGCTGCGAGGCCAGGTCTTCGAGGCGCATGGCCGTCTTGCCTTCGCGCTGCAGCAGCTTCTCGACCGCCTCTCGTCCGCGCGCCACGGTCTCGTGGGTGATCTGTGCGTTGAACCATGCACGCACCTTCGCGCGCGCACGGTGGCTGGCCAGATAGCCCAGCTCCGCATTGAGCCAGTCGCGCGAAGGCCCCCCTTCCTTGGCCGCGATGATCTCCACCGTCTGCCCGTTCGACAGCGGCGTGTTCAGCGGCACCATCGCGCCATCGACACGCGCCCCGCGGCAGCGATGGCCGAGCGTGGTGTGCACCGTGTAGGCAAAGTCGACCGGCGTCGCGCCCTGCGGGAGCTCGACGATCGCGGCGTCCGGCGTCAGCACATAGATGCGGTCGTCGAAAAGGCCCTGCCCCTGCAGGCCACCCGAGAGATCGCGCTCCCAGGCCAGCAGCTGCCGCAGCACAGCGATCTTCGCGTCGTACTCGCCGCTGGCCCACACGCCCGCGTAGCCCTTGTGGCCCGCTTCCTTGTACGCCCAGTGCGCAGCCACGCCATGCTCGGCATGGTCGTGCATTTCTTCAGTACGGATCTGGATCTCGATCGGCTTGCCCGCCTTGCCGTCCACCAGCTCGCGCACCACCGTGTGCAGCGACTGGTATCCGTTGGGCTTGGGCCGCGCGATGTAGTCGTCGAATTCCTCGTCGATGGGCTGGAAGTGCGAGTGCACCCAGGCCAGCGCCGCATAGCAGTCCTTCACATCGGGCACCACCACGCGCAGCGCGAGGATGTCGAAGACCTGCGCGAAGTCGAGCGACTTGCCGCGCATCTTCTTCACGATGCTGTAGATGTTCTTGGGTCGCCCCTGCACCACGGCCTTGACGCCCTCGGCCTGCAGCTCGCGCTCCAGCTTCGAGCGCAACTGCTCCACATGCCCTTCGCGCTCGATGCGCTTCTCGTCGAGCAGGCGCGCGATCAGCTTGTAGGTTTCGGGCTCGAGGAAGCGGAACGAGAGATCCTCGATCTCCCACTTCACCTGCCAGATGCCCAGCCGGTTGGCCAGCGGCGCGAACACCTGCAGCGACTCGCGCGCCACGCCCTCGGGCGCCGGCTGCTTGCTGGCGGCGGCATGCCGCAGGGTCTGCAGCCGGGAGGCCAGCCGCAGCATCACCACGCGCAGGTCGCGCGAGAACGCCAGCAGCATCTTGCGCACGTTCTCCGTCTGGGCGCCGGCGTTTTCCGCGTGATGTCCCTGCGAAGCGGAGCGGGCCTGCTCCTGCACGCGCACCAGCTTGGTCGTCTCGACCGCCAGCGCCGCGAAGTTGTCGCCGAATACCTTGGCGATCACCTCCTGCGGCCGGTTCAGGTGCTGGCACGAATAGACCAGGTAGCTCGCCGCCTGCATCGCCTCGGAGCCACCCATCTTCGCGACGATGGCGGCAACGGCGTCGGCATGCGCGAGCGTGTTCTCACCGGTGTCGAGCTTCTCGTCGGCAATCAGGGGTTCGGCGAAGGCACGGGCGCGCGCCAGCATGTTCTCCATCACCGGCGTGCGCTCGGCCGTTGCCGCGGACAGCGGGTAGTCGACCATGACCGCGTCGGACGCGGTCGCCGTCTGGAGACTCGAAGAATCGCGCTTCACGCTTCGCTCACTCAATCGCTCGATCAGTCGAAAAGGAAGTTGGTGACGGCTGCGATCTGCGCGGGGTCGACGAAAGTCGGCGCATGGCCCACGCCCTCGAATTCGACCAGCGTCGCATGCGGACCGCGCTGCGTCATGGCGAGCGCGGTTTCGCGCGACAGCAGATCCGACTCGGCACCGCGCGTGAGCAGCGTGCGCGCCTCGATGGCGTCGTACAGGCCCCACATGATCGCGCCCCCCTGCGCCGCGGCCTCAGGAGTGATGGCACGGAGCGCAACGCCGATGGCCGGGTCGTAGTGAAGAAGCCAGGCCTCCTTGTCGCCGACCACTGTCGATTCAAGCTTCGCCGAGCCGTCGGCCGTGCGCTGCGAGGCAGGCACCACCATGTGCCGCGACAGCGCCAGCCACTGCTGCGGCGTATGCGGTCCGAAGGTGGTCGACAAAGCCCACATCGCATCGGCCGCCGCCTGCACGCTTTCATAGCTGCCATTCTTTCCGACGTAGGCACCGATGCGCTGCAGCGCGACCGGTTCGATGGTCGGACCGACGTCGTTCGCGACGAAGCGTCGAATGGGTCGCGCCAACGGCAGCTCCTTGTGGCCCGCCAGCACGAAGCCGATCAGGCCGCCCATGCTGGTGCCGAGGTAATCGAGCGTGCCGATCGCCTGCTCGCGCTGCAGCTGCGCGATCAACGCGACCATGTCGGCCGCGTACACCGGCACCTGATAAAGAGAAGGGTCGCGCAGCCAGTCGCTGCGCCCGCGGCCCACCACGTCAGGGCAGACCACGCGAACTTCGCCGCCCGCACGCTCCACGATGGCCTGGGCCAGCAGGTCGAAATCGCGCCCCTGTCGGGTCAAGCCATGCACGCAGATCACGACATGCGCGCTGTGCGCGTCGCCCCATTGCCAATAGGCCATGCGGTGGCCGCCCTGGGCGTCATCGCACGCCACGTAATGAAGCGTCGGTTCGGTCATGGAAACGATGGTGTCCTGGTGCGGATAATTGTCTCGTCGCATCCTAATTCATCCGGAGATTGATCTTCATGCTCAAAGGCAAAACCGCGCTTGTCACGGGGTCCACCAGTGGCATTGGCCTCGCCATCGCCAAGTCTCTCGCCCAGCAGGGCGCCAACATCGTGCTCAACGGCTTCGGCGATTCCGCCGCTCCGAAGGCCGAGGTCGAAGCCCTCGGCGTGCGCGCCGAATACCACGGCGCCGACATGAGCAAGCCCGGGGAGATCGAGGACATGATGAAGTTCGCCGCGTCCAGGTTCGGCCGCGTCGACATCCTGGTGAACAACGCCGGCATCCAGCACGTCGCCAAAGTGGAAGACTTTCCCATCGAACGCTGGGACGCCATCATCGCGATCAACCTCACCAGCGCCTTCCACACCACGCGGCTGGCGATCCCGGCGATGCGCGAAGCCAACTGGGGCCGCGTCATCAACATCGCCTCGGCGCACGGGCTGGTGGCGTCGGCGCAGAAGTCGGCCTACGTGGCGGCCAAGCATGGCGTAGTCGGCCTGACCAAGGCGGTCGCGCTGGAAACCGCGACCACGGGCGTTACCGTCAATGCGATCTGCCCTGGCTGGGTGCTGACGGCGCTGGTACAGAAGCAGATCGACGACCGCGCCGCGCGCGAAGGCATCACGGTCGCGCAAGCTCAAAACGATCTGCTGGGCGAAAAGCAGCCTTCGCTGCAGTTCACCACCGTGGAGCAACTGGGCGGCCTGGCGGTCTTCCTCTGCTCGCCGGCCGCCGACCAGGTCCGTGGCCAGGCATGGGCCATGGACGGCGGCTGGACTGCCCAATAAGACTGCCCAGTAGTGGGTAGCCCCGCGGTACGCGCCTCTTTCTTATATGAGCACGGACCGCTCTACTTGAGCTGCACGGAGCCCGAGACGGTGACCATCACGGCGGTCTTGCCGGCTTCGACCGGCACCGCCGAATCCGCCGACGAGTACGACTTGGCCTGCACCGCCATCATGCGCGGGCGGATCGGGCCGTTGTCGCTCGCATTCACCGACACCTCGCGCAGCGTGTAGCCGCCGAAGCCGAAGCCCTTGGCCAGCTCATTGGCCTTCTGCTTGAAGTTGTCGATGGCGATGTTCTGCGCCTCGGTCTCGGTCTTGGCCCGCTGCTCGCGGCTCAGGCCGAAGCCCACGTTGCCCACGCTGAGCGTGCTGATGCGCCCTGCCGTCTGGGTGATGCGCGGGAAGTCGCGGCCTTCGAGCACCAGTTCGGTCGAGCCCTGCCAGCCGTTGATCTTGCCGTCCTTGGTGTAGCGCGGCGACAGGCTGAAGTTGCCGGTACGCACGTCGAGCTGGCCCGCCTGCGCGTTCTTCTTCGCTTCGGCCAGCGCGGCGTCGAGCGCGGCCTTCAGCTGCGTCTGCACGGTGGCGGCGTCGGTCGCGTCGCGGGTGGTCACGAGGGTCATGCTCAGCATGTCCTGCTGGACTTCGACCGTGCCCGATGCCGTCAGCTGCAGCACGTTCTGGGGAGCCGGAGTGGCGGCGTTCTGGGCCAGCGCATTGCCGGCGGCGGCCAGGGCTGCGCAGGCCGCGAGCAGTTTGATCTTTTTCTTCATGGCGAAGTACTCCCATTGTTGGTATGAAAAGACAGGCAGCCGAGCCTGCACCGGCAGGCCGGACGCACCCGCGCATATCAGCGGCGCTGGCTGCGCGGCGCGAGCGGCAATGCACTTGCCGCGGCCGGCGGCACCGGCACGATGCGCTCGGCCGGCTGCGATTCTGCCGAATTGAGCAAAGCACCCGTCGAAGGCGGGGTCCATTGGCCGCGGACCTGCTGGCGCAGCTCGAACAACTCAGCGGGAGTCAGGCGCCGACCGGCAATGGCTTCTCCGCGCTTCATTTCCTCACGCTGCGCGGCCCGGTGGGCGGCGACCGCATCGCGGACTTCGCTGCGGCGCGTTTCACCCACCCTGAAGAAGTCGCCAGACACCGCCAGCGAGGGGCCGCAGGCGAAAACGAGGATGAGCGGCAGTGCGGAAAAAGGACGTCTCATTGAGGCGAAAGTCATCGGTAGACGCGACTTTGCCATTGCCGGACTAACGTCGGATGACCAGACCGCGAGCGTCCGCAAGTTTTGTAACTTAGTGTCAAACCATAAGCAAATCCGGCTCAACCGGACCGCAACGCCTTCAGAATCGGCCCTGTTACAAATTCGACGTTGTAGAAATGACTCAAGTTCCCGCTCGCACCGACAAGATCGTGATCGTCGACGACGACGCCCGCATCCGCGACCTCCTGCGCCGCTACCTGACGCAGGAAGGCTTCGAAGTGATCGTGGCCGAGGACGGCAAGGCGCTCAACCGCATCCTGTTGCGCGACACGGTCGACCTGATCGTGCTCGACCTGATGATGCCCGGCGAGGACGGCCTGTCCGTCTGCCGCCGCCTGCGTGCCGCCAACGACCGCACGCCGATCATCATGCTCACCGCCAAGGGTGAGGACGTGGACCGCATCGTCGGTCTCGAAGTCGGCGCCGACGACTACCTCGGCAAGCCCTTCAACCCGCGCGAACTGCTGGCCCGCGTGCACGCCGTTCTGCGCCGCCGTCCGCCGCTGGAAGCGCCGGGCGCCCCCTCCACCGAGAACGAAACCGTCACCTTCGGCCCCTTCGCCTTCGACCTCGGCTCGCGCACCCTCAAGAAAGACGGCGAAGAACTCTCGCTGACCACCGGCGAGTTCGCCATGCTGAAGGCGCTGGTGCGCCATCCGCGCCAGCCGCTGTCTCGCGAAAAGCTGGCCCAGCTGGCCCGCGGCCGCGAGTTCGAGCCCTTCGACCGCAGCCTGGACGTGCAGATCTCGCGCCTGCGCAAGCTCGTCGAGTCCGACGCCGCTGCGCCCCGCTACATCCAGACCGTCTGGGGCGTGGGCTACGTGTTCGTGCCGGACGGCACGGCCTGACGCCACGTTGAAAGGTGGCCGTCGGCCAACCCCCCGGACCAGGCGCAGCCCAGGAGGACGGCGCGCAGGTCACGATGCCGAGCCCGCTCGAAGCGAGCGCGCAGCGTGACCGCCGCCCCGGCCTCAAGCTGGGCTTCAGCCTTTTCTGGCGCACCTTCTTCCTGCTGGCGCTGCTGCTGATCGGCTGCACGGTCGCGTGGCTGCAGACTTTCCGCTCGCTCGAATACGAGCCGCGCGCCATTCAAACGGCGCACCAGATCGCCTCTCTCGTGAACCTCACGCGGGCGGCGCTGGTGTACTCCGACGCCATCACCCGGGTGTCGCTGATCAAGACGCTGGCCGACCAGGAGGGCGTGCGCATCCTGCCGCGCGAGCCCAACGACCGCTTCCAGCCCTACACCAGCGGCGCGCTCGACCTGCGCGTGACCGAGGAGCTCATCGACCAGCTCGGCGAAGGCACCACGGTGGCGAGCCGCGTGAACGACGAGGCGGGCCTGTGGATCGGCTTCACCATCGAAAGCGACACCTACTGGCTGCTGCTCGACCCCACCCGCTTCAGCCGCGTGGGCGGGCGCACCTGGCTGGTGTGGCTGAGCACCGCCATGGCGCTGTCGCTGGCCGGCGCGGCGCTGATCACGCGGCTCATCAACCTGCCGCTCAAGCAGCTGTCGCGCGCGACCATGCAGGTGCGCGAGGGCGAGTACGAGGCGCACCGGCTCGACGAGCGCGCCCGCACCAACGAGATCCGCGCGGTCAACATCGGCTTCAACCGCATGGCCGACCAGCTCGCCAAGATCGAGCAGGACCGCGCCATCATGCTGGCCGGCATCTCGCACGACCTGCGCACGCCGCTGGCCCGGCTGCGGCTGGAAACCGAGATGAGCGTGGCCGACGAGGACGCGCGCGACCACATGGCGGCCGACATCGCCCAGCTCGACGCGATCATCGACAAGTTCCTCGACTACGCCCGCCCCGACCACGTCGACCCCAAGCCAGTGCTGCTGCGCGACGTGGTCGACGCCTGCACCTATGCCGTGCAGGACTACGAGGAGATGAACATCAAGGTCGAGGTACCGCCCGACCTGCGCGTGATGGGCGACGAGGTCGAGCTCACCCGCGTCATTTCCAACCTGGTCGAGAACGCACGCCGCTACGGCAAGACGCCCGCCACCGGCGTGGCCGACGTGACGATCCAGGCGCAGGCCAACAACGACGCGGTGCTCATCAAGGTGCGTGACCACGGCGCGGGCGTCGAGCCGGCCCTGCTCGCGCAGCTGACCAAGCCCTTCTTCCGCGGCGACGCGGCGCGCACATCCGCAGCCGGCGCGGGGCTGGGCCTGTCGATCGTGGCGAAGAACATCGAGCGCATGGGCGGCACCTTCGCGCTGACCAGCACACCGGGCCGCGGCCTGGCGGCGCACATCCGCATGCCGCGCGCGATGCCGGCGGGAATGGTCAGGCCGGGCGAGCCCCAGGGCAGCGGCAAGAAGCCAGCCTGAACAACGCCGGCCGCGCCGGCGTCAGCGATGCAGCAGAACGGCCGCGCGAGCTTCCATCGCGCGGCCCTCGCCCACGGGGCCCAGCTTCTCGGCCGTCTTGGCCTTCACGTTCACCTGGCCGAGTTCCACGCCCAGCGTGTCGGCGATGCGCTGGCACATCAGCGGAATGTGCGGCGCGAGCTTGGGCGCCTGCGCGATCACGGTGCTGTCGACGTTGCCGATCTCCCAGCCCGCGGCACGGACCCGGCGCGCCGCCTCGGCCAGCAGCACCGCCGAATCGGCACCGCGGAACTGGGGATCGGTGTCCGGAAAATGCCGGCCGATGTCGCCCAGCCCCGCGCCGCCCAGCAGCGCATCGGTGATGGCGTGCAGCAGCACATCGGCGTCCGAATGGCCCAGCAGGCCGGTGGTGTGCGGCACCTCGACGCCGCCGAGGATCAGTTTGCGCCCCGCCACCAGTTGGTGGACGTCCCAGCCCTCGCCGATGCGGATGTTGAAAGGCGCGGCGGTCATGCCAGCTCCTTCCTGCGGCCGAGCAGCACGGCCTCGGCCAGGGCGAAGTCTTCCGGAAAGGTCACCTTGAAGTTCTGGGCGCTTCCGGGCACCAGCAGCGGCGAAAGGCCGACGGCCTCGATCGCGCTGGCCTCGTCCGTAACGGAGTCGCCAGCGCGCTCCAGCGCGTCGAGCAGCATGCCGATGCGGAACATCTGCGGCGTCTGCGCCAGCCACTTGTCGGCGCGCGGCAGCGTCTGGGCCACCCGGCTCTCGGCGGTGGACGACTTCAGCGTGTCCGCCAGCCGCTGCGCCAGCAGGCCGCCGACGGCATCGTGCTCGCAGGCGGCGATCAGCGCCTCGATCTGGCTGGAAGTGACGAGGCAGCGCGCCGCGTCGTGCACCAGCACCCAGTCGTGCGCGCCGGCGCCCTTCTGCCGCAGCGCCACCAGGCCGTTGCGCACCGTGGCCGCGCGGGTCACGCCGCCCACGCGCAGCAGGTATTCGTTCTCCGAGGGAAAGCGCGGCAGCACCGCATCCACGTCCCGGTCGTCCGGCGACACCACCAGCGCCAGCCCGGCGAAGCGCCCCGACATCGCGCGGAAGGCCTCCAGCGTGTGGGCCACCATCGGCAGCCCGGCCAGGCGCCGGTACTGCTTGGGCTGCGTGGACTGCGCATGTCCCGCGCGATGGCCGGAGCCGGCGCACGGGATCAGCACGAAGAGTCGGGAAGAGGACATGAGGGCCCAGCGTCGGCCGTGGCCGACAAGCGGATAAAGGGCCGCCATTCTAGAATTGACCGCTACGCACACCCCTCGCCAGCCGGCGCGGGGTGTTGTGCATTTCCATCAAGCGTTCCATGGACCTCCCCCACCTCACGGCGGGCAAGCGATTCACGCTGCCGCGTCCTCCCTTGTCGGCAGATGCCTTGCTGCTGGCGCAACTGGCCATGCGCGAGAAGGCCGCCGGGCGCGCCACCGCGATGTTCACGGCCGATGCCAACGACGCCCAGCGCCTGATCGACGAGATCGCCTTCTTCGCTCCCGAGCTGCGCTGCGCGCTGTTCCCCGACTGGGAGACGCTGCCCTACGACAGCTTCTCGCCCCACCAGGACCTGATCAGCGAACGCCTGGCCACCCTCTGGCGCATCAGCCAGAAGGAGGCCGACGTGGTACTGGTGCCCGCCACCACCGCGCTCTACCGGCTGGCGCCGCCGTCCTTCCTGGCCGGCTACACCTTCCACTTCAAGGCCAAGCAGAAGCTGGAGGAATCGAAGCTCAAGGCCCAGCTCACGCTGGCCGGCTACACCCATGTGACGCAGGTGGTGAGCCCCGGCGAATACGCGGTGCGCGGCGGCCTGATCGACCTGTTCCCCATGGGCTCGCCGGTGCCCTTCCGCGTCGACCTGTTCGACGACGAGATCGACACCATCCGCACCTTCGACCCCGACACCCAGCGCAGCCTCTACCCGGTGCCCGAGGTGCGGCTGCTGCCGGGCCGCGAGTTCCCGATGGACGACGACGCGCGCGGGCGCTTCCGCAGCCGCTGGCGCGAACTGCTCGAAGGCGACCCGACCAAGAGCCGCATCTACAAGGACATGGGCAACGGCGTGGCCACCGCCGGCATCGAGTACTACCTGCCGCTGTTCTTCGACGAGACGGCCACGGTGTTCGACTACCTGGGGCCGGACGCCACCGTGGTGCTGCACGGCGACCTGGAACCGGCCTTCCAGCACTTCTGGCAGGACACCAACGAGCGCTACCGCCTCGTGCGCGGCGACCCCGAGCGCCCCGCCCTGCCGCCCGAGGCGTTGTTCCTGAACGCCGAGCAGTTCTACCAGCGTGCCAAGCCGCACGCGCAGCTGGCCATCCGCGGCGACGTGGACACCGACGCGCCCTACGCCGAGTTCGACCGGCTGCCGCCCTTCGCCGTGGTGCGCGGCGCCGAGGACCCGCTGGTCGGCCTGAAGGCGCACATCGCGAAGACACCGCACCGCGTGCTGCTGATCGCCGAGAGCGAGGGCCGCCGCGAGAGCCTGCTCGACTTCCTGCGCGCCAGCGGCGTGAACCCGCCGGCCTTCGATTCGCTGGCCGAGTTCGAGTCTTCCGGCGACGAGAAGATCGGCATCGCCACCGCCGCGCTGGCCTCGGGCTTCGCGTGGCGCGAACAGGGCATCGACTTCGTCACCGAGACCGAGCTCTTCGCCACAGCGCCCACTACGCGCCGGCGCAACAAGAAGCAGGAGCAGGTCAGCGACGTCGAGGCGCTCATCAAGGACCTGTCGGAGCTCAACGTGGGCGATCCGGTGGTCCACAGTGCGCACGGCATCGGCCGCTACCGCGGCCTGATCCACATGGACCTGGGCCAGGGCAACGGCCCCGACGGCAAGCCGCTGATGCAGGAGATGCTGCACCTGGAGTACGCCGACAAGGCCACGCTCTACGTGCCCGTGAGCCAGCTGCACCAGATCAGCCGCTACACCGGCGTCAGCGCCGACGAGGCCCCGCTGCACAAGCTGGGCTCCGGCCAGTGGGAAAAGGCCAAGCGCAAGGCCGCCGAGCAGGTGCGCGACTCGGCCGCCGAGCTGCTGAACATCTATGCTCGCCGCGCGGCACGCGAGGGCCATGCCTTCCGCTACTCGCCGGCCGACTACGAGGTGTTCGCCAACGACTTCGGCTTCCAGGAAACCGCCGACCAGAAGGCGGCCATCCACGCCGTGGTGCAGGACATGATCTCGCCCCAGCCCATGGACCGCCTGGTGTGCGGCGACGTGGGCTTCGGCAAGACCGAGGTGGCGCTGCGCGCCGCCTTCATCGCCGTCACCGGCGGCAAGCAGGTGGCATTCCTTGCCCCCACCACGTTGCTGGCCGAGCAGCACTACCAGACGCTGGTCGACCGCTTCGCCAAGTGGCCGGTGAAGGTGGCCGAGATGAGCCGCTTCCGCTCCGCCAAGGAAATCACCGCCGCCGCCAAGGGCCTGGCCGACGGGCAGGTCGACATCGTCGTCGGCACGCACAAGCTGCTTTCGCAGTCGGTCAAGTTCAAGAACCTGGGCCTGCTCATCATCGACGAGGAGCACCGCTTCGGCGTACGCCACAAGGAAGCGATGAAGGCCATGCGCGCCGAGGTCGACGTGCTCACGCTCACCGCCACGCCGATCCCGCGCACGCTGGGCATGGCGCTCGAAGGGCTGCGCGACCTGAGCGTGATCGCCACCGCGCCGCAGCGGCGCCTGGCCATCAAGACCTTCGTGCGCAACGAGGGCACCGGCGTGATCCGCGAGGCCGTGCTGCGCGAGCTCAAGCGCGGCGGGCAGGTCTACTTCCTGCACAACGAGGTCGAGACCATCGAGAACCGCCGCCAGAAGCTGGAAGAGATACTGCCCGAGGCCCGCATCGCCGTGGCCCACGGCCAGATGCCCGAGCGCGAGCTGGAGCGCGTGATGCGCGACTTCGTGGCGCAGCGCCACAACCTGCTGCTTTGCTCGACCATCATCGAGACCGGCATCGACGTGCCGACCGCCAACACCATCGTGATCAGCCGCGCCGACAAGTTCGGCCTGGCGCAGCTGCACCAGCTGCGCGGGCGCGTCGGCCGCTCGCACCACCAGGCGTACGCCTATCTCATGGTGCCCGACACCGAGGGCCTGACCAAGCAGGCCGCGCAGCGGCTGGATGCCATCCAGCAGATGGAAGAGCTGGGCTCCGGTTTCTACCTGGCCATGCATGACCTGGAGATTCGCGGCACCGGCGAGGTGCTGGGCGAGAACCAGAGCGGCAACATGATGGAGATCGGCTTCCAGCTCTACAACGAGATGCTGAGCGAGGCGGTGCGCGCGCTGAAGGCCGGGCAGGAGCCCGACCTGCTGTCGCCGCTGTCGGTCACCACCGAGATCAACCTGCACGCCCCCGCCCTGCTGCCCGACGACTACTGCGGCGACGTGCACCTGCGGCTGTCGTTCTACAAGAAGCTCGCCACCGCGAAAACGCCCGACCAGATCGACACCTTGCTGGAAGAGATCGTCGACCGCTTCGGCAAGCTGCCGCCGCAGGCGCAAACGCTGATCGACACCCACCGCCTGCGCGTGCTTGCGCGGCCCTACGGCGTGGTGAAGGTCGACGCGGCGCCGGGCATCATCAACATCACCTTCAAGAAAGATCCGCCGGTGGACGGCATGGCCATCATCCAGCTGATCCAGAAGAACAGGCACATCAAGCTCGCCGGCAACGAGAAGCTGCGCATCGAGCGCGAACTGAAAGAACCCAAGGACCGGGCCCAGATGGTGCGCGACGTGCTGCGCAGCCTGGGCCAGCCCACCGTCAAGGAAACCGCCACCGCATGAGCGCTACTGAAATCTCCCCCGGCCTCGTCATCCAGCGCGTGAAGCCGCCGCTGAAGCTCGCCGACTTCAAGCTGATCGCCTTCGACATGGACTCGACGCTGATCAGCATCGAGTGCATCGACGAGATCGCCGATGCCGTCGGCAAGAAGGCGGAGGTGGCCGCGATCACCGAAGCCACCATGCGCGGCGAGATCAAGGACTTCAAGGAGAGCCTGCGCCGCCGCGTGGCGCTGCTCAAGGGCGTGCCGGTCGGGGCGCTGCAGCAGGTATACGACGAGCGCCTGAAGCTCAACCCCGGCGCGGCCGAGCTGGTTGCGGCCTGCAAGGCGGCCGGCCTCAAGGTGCTGCTGGTGTCGGGCGGCTTCACCTTCTTCGCGAACCGGGTGAAGGACCGGCTGGGCATCGACTTCGCGCGCTCCAACCTGCTCGACGAAGCCGACGGCAAGCTCACCGGCGAGGTGGTCACGCAGAGCTGGGGCGACATCTGCGACGGCGCCGAGAAGCGCCGCACGCTGCTGGAGGTGGCCTCGCTCATGGGCATCTCGCCGCAGGAGACCATCGCCGTGGGCGACGGCGCCAATGACCTGCCGATGATGGGCGAGGCCGGGCTCTCGGTGGCCTATCACGCCAAGCCCAAGGTGCGCGAACAGGCCATGGTGGCCATCAACGAAGGCGGGCTCGACCGCGTGCTGGAAATCCTGAAATGACCGACGCCACCGCGCCTGCTCCATCGGCTCCCCTGTATCGCGCCGATGCGCTCGTCGAGTATGCGGATGCCCTGCTGCAGAAGGCCGGCCTTGCCGCGCCCAAGGCCGCCGTGGTCGCGCGCACGCTGGTCGAAGGCGACCTGCTCGGCCACGACACCCACGGCCTCGCGCTGCTGGCGGGGTACGTCAAGGAGCTGGAATCGGGCGGCATGACGCGCGACGGCGCGCCCGAGGTGCTGTCCGACCGCCCCGCCGCCGTGCTGTGGGACGGCAGGCGCCTGCCCGGCCCGTGGCTCATGGACCAGGGCATGAACCTGCTGGTGCCGCGTGCGCGCGAGCTGGGCACGGCCTCGCTGGTCATCCGCCGCAGCCACCACATCGCCTGCCTGGCCGTCTACATGCTGCGCGCGCTGCAGGAAGACATGCTGATGCTGCTGGCCTGCTCCGACCCCAACGCCGCCAGCGTCGCGCCCTTCGGCGGCACGCAGGCGGTGTTCACGCCGAATCCGCTGGCGATGGGCTTTCCGCTGTCTCAGGGCGGCGTGATGGTCGACATCTCGGCCTCCATCACCACCAACGGCATGAGCAACCGCAAGCGCGCGGCCGGCGAGACCTTCGCCGAAGAGTGGCTCATCGACGCCGCCGGCAAGCCTTCGAACGACCCGCAGGTGCTTTTCGACCAGCCGCCCGGCACGCTGCTGCCGGTGGGCGGGCTGAGCCACGGGCACAAGGGCTACGGCATGGCGCTGCTGGTGGAGACGCTCACGGCCGGCCTCGCGGGCCACGGCCGCGCCGATCCGCCCGAGGGCTGGGGCGCAACGGTGCACGTCACGCTGCACGACCTGAACGCCTTCGGCGGCAAGGAAGCCTTCCTGCGCCAGATGGACCACGTGGCCGAACGCTGCCGCGCGAATGCGCCCATCGACCCGGCGAAGCCTGTGCGGCTGCCGGGCGAAGGCGGATTGAAGCGTCGGGAATCGCAGTCGAGGAACGGGGTGCGGCTGCACCCGTCGATCGCGCGCTCGCTGCAGGATGCGGAGCAGCGCCACGGCCTGCGGCTGGCGCAGGCGCTGGTCTGAGCGGGGCTCAGCCTTCTTCGGGCGGTTCGGATTCCGGCGAGCCTGCCGGGCGCGCCTTGCGCTGCGCCGGCTTGGCCAGGATCTCGATGTAGAACTGCTTGCCGCCCTCCTTCGCCACGCCGTCGATCAGGCCGGTGATCGCGGAGAGGTGTATGACCTCGGCGGATTCCTTCGAGGCGCCGAAGCGGCAGTCGAAGTCCCAGTAGTCCATGCCCTCGGGCAGTTCGCGGCGCCGCTCGCGCTTGATGTACTTGCGGATCTCGTGCTTGATGGCTTCGAGTAGACGGTCGGGGTGCTTGCCCTCGACCTGAAGCTGGAAGGTTTTTCTCATGGGTGATCCTAACCCGCTGTGTACAGTCGCCTCATTCCACGGACAACAGGACAGGTGACGACATGGCGCGCGCGAACGACTGGGCAAGCAAGGTGATGGCACTGATCAACGGCGGCAACCCGACCGCGGCCATCGCGCAGATCAAGGTCGCGCCCTCGGTCAAGGACCTGAAGGCGCTGCAGACGATCATGACGCTGTCGAAGATGAAGGGCCGCTATCCGAACGTGGATGCGGCCATCACGGACAACCTGGACCTGCTCGCGGCGCCCCGGCTGCACCGGTCGCCCTGAGCCTGCGCCAGCTACCTTCAGAGGGCCTGGCCGAGGCGCTTCACGCCCTCTTCGATCTTCGCCACGTCGGCCGTCGCGAAGCTCAGGCGCAGCGTGGCGACGTCGGGCTTCTCCGCGAAGAACGGCGCGCCGGGCACGAAGGCCACCAGCTTCTCGATGGCGCGCTTGGCCAGTTCGTTCGCGTCGGCCAGCTTGCCGTTGGCGCCCGTCAGGCGGGCCCAGAAGAACAGGCCGCCGTTGGGCTGGGTGAAGCTCACCGCGTCGCCCAGCTCGCGCTTGAGCGCCGCGCCCATGGCCTGCGCGCGCTGGCCGTACACCTCTCGCACATGCGCCAGCGTCGCGGGCATGCGGCCGCTCTTGAGGTATTGCGCGGCCGTGGCCTGCGAGAAGGTGCTGGTGTGGGCGTCGCTGAACTGCTTGCACATGGTGGCCTTGGCCAGCAGTTCGGGCGGCGCGATCATCCAGCCGATGCGCAGGCCGGGGCTCAGCACCTTGCTCAGGCTGCCGCAGTGCGCGAGCAGTTCGCGGCTGCCGGGCACGTCCTTGCTCAGCGACATGATCGAAGGCGGCGGGGCCTCGCCGAAGTAGAGGTCGCCGTAGGGGTCATCCTCGACGATCAGCGTCTGGTACTTCACGGCCAGCTCCAGCACCTTCTTGCGGCGCTCCAGGCTCAGCATGGCGCCGCTGGGGTTGCCGAAGGTGGGGATCAGGTAGACGAACTTGGGCTTGTGCTCGGCGATGAGCTTCTCGAGCTCGTCGGTCTTCACGCCATTGGCGTCGATGGGCGCGCTGATGAGCTGCGCGCCGTAGAGGCGAAAGCACTGGATGGTGGCCAGGAAGGTCGGGCCTTCGACGATGACCTTGTCGCCGGGCGAGATCATGGTCTTGCCCAGCAGGTCCAGCGCCTGCTGGCTGCCGGTGGTGACGATCAGGCCGCTGGGCTCGACGTCGACGCCCTTGGTCTTCATGAAGGAGCTGAGCTGCGTGCGCAGGGGTTCGTAGCCTTCGGTGGCGCCGTATTGCAGCGCGCCGCCGGGTTCCTCGGTGAGTGCCTTCTGGCTCGCCTCCTTGAGGCCTTCGACGTCGAACATGGCGCTGTCGGGGAAGCCGCCCGCGAAGCTGATGATGCCTGGCTTGCCCAGCAGCTTGAAGAGTTCGCGGATGGCGGAGGTCTCGACGTTGTCGAGGCGGGAGGCGAATTGCATGGTCAGTCTCTCTTTCTGGGGTGGCATTGTCGCCAAAGCGCGGGCAATAAAGCTGCGTAAGGCCATCGGCTTTCGACGATATATTGCGGCTGCCGGCCTTGCCTGCCCTTCCGAAGCCCCATGAAAAAAGACAACATCCCCCTCTTCTTCGCCACCCTGCAGGCGGCCAACCCCGAGCCCGAGACCGAACTGGAGTACAGCACCCCCTTCGAGCTGCTGGCCGCCGTGCTGCTGTCGGCCCAGGCCACCGACGTGGGCGTGAACAAGGCCACCCGCAAGCTCTTTCCGGTGGCGAACACGCCGCAGGCCATCCTCGATCTGGGCGTGGAGGGGCTGGAGAAATACATCAAGACCATCGGCCTGTACCGCAGCAAGGCCAGGCACCTGATCGAGGCCTGCCGCATGCTGGTGGAACAGCACGGAGGCGAGGTGCCGCGCACCCGCGCCGAGCTGGAGGCCCTGCCAGGCGTCGGCCGCAAGACGGCGAACGTGGTGCTGAACGTGGCCTTCGGCGAGGCGACGATTGCGGTCGACACGCACATCTTCCGCGTGGGCAACCGCACCGGGCTGGCTCCGGGCAAGACGCCGCTGGAGGTGGAACTCAAGCTCGAGAAGCGCGTCCCACTGGAGTACCGGCTGCATGCCCACCACTGGCTGATTCTGCATGGCCGCTACATCTGCGTGGCGCGCAAGCCGCGCTGCTGGGAATGCGCGGTGGCCACCTTCTGCTCCTACAAGCCCAAGACGCCCGCGCCCAGATCGGCCTGAAACAAGACAACCACGACGAATGACGAGAAGCAAGACCACAGCGACGACCACCGACCACTCCCGGGCCCTGCTGCGCACCGCCATGCTGGCCGCGCTGCTGCCGGCCGCCGCCTGGTCGCAACAGGGCGGCCAGCAGCTTCCCAACTACATCGCCCAGTACACCGGCCGCTGGTCCGCCGACTGCGCGGACAACTCGGCCGCCGCGCTGCAGGTGCGGCAGGATTCGCTGATCGCCGAGAGCGGCAAGCGCCGCGTGGTCACACGCGAGCCGCAGACGGTCCACAGCCTCTTCGGCAACAGCCCGCCGCCCGCGGGCTTCGACGTGGCGCTGGTGGGCGACACGGGCAAGGCCGGCGCCCTCACCTTCCTGGTCTACCGCAGCTCGCGCGGCCAGTACGCCACGCTCGATGCCGACAAGCCCCTGGCCGGCCAGCTCGGCCCCGAGATGATGAAGCTGCGCTACTGGCGCTGCAACGGCGCCGCCCGCGCGCTGCCGCCTCCCCCCGAGCCTGCCGCCAAGGTACCGCCGCCGCCCACCGGGAGCCCCGCCGCGCTGGCGCAGGGCCCCGCCATGCAGAAGGCCTGGCGCGCCGCGCTGGGCACGCGCGAGAACGAGCGCTGGCTGGTGCGCCGCGAAGGCCCGGCGCCCGAACCGCAATGGGTGACGGTCGATGGCACGCGCTACCTGCTGCATGCCTTCTGCAAGCCGCACGACTGCTACGACAACAACGCCATCGCGCTGTACGACCAGGGCTCCGGCCGCATCTACGGCCTGGTGCAGCGCAACGGCGGCAACCGCCTGCTGGGCTCGCCGCCCGCCACGCTCGCGCCGCAGCTCGACAAGCTCTGGCGCGAGCAGTGGCGCAAGTCGAACTGACCGGCCGCTGAAGGGCGGATTCAGGCCAGCTTGAACATCCGCACCGCGTGCACCAGGCCCGCGGCCTGGTCGTTCATCGACTGCGCGGCGGCCGAGGCCTCTTCGACCAGCGCCGCGTTCTGCTGGGTGGTGCGGTCCATCTGCTTGATGGCGTCGTTGACCTGACCGATGCCGGCCGCCTGCTCCTGGCTGGCCGCCGTGATCTCCGCCATGATGTCCGTCACGCGCCGCACGCTGCCCATGATTTCCTCCATGGTCTTGCCGGCCTCGTTGACCAGGGTGCTGCCGGCCTCCACCTCGCCCACCGAGTCGCCGATCAGCGTCTTGATCTCCTTGGCCGCCGCGGCCGAACGCTGGGCCAGGCTGCGCACCTCCGAGGCCACCACCGCGAAGCCGCGGCCCTGCTCGCCGGCGCGGGCCGCCTCCACGGCGGCGTTCAGCGCGAGGATGTTGGTCTGGAACGAGATGCCGTCGATCACGCCGATGATCTCCACCACCTTCCTCGAGGAGGCGTTGATGGACGCCATCTTCTCCACCACCTGATCGACCACCGCGCCGCCGCGCGAGGCCACCTGCGAGGCCGAGTCGGCGAGCTGGTTGGCCAGCCGCGCGTTGTCGGCGTTCTGCCTGACGGTGCCGGTGAGCTCCTGCATGGCGGCGGCCGTCTGCTCCAGCGAGCTGGCCTGCGCCTCGGTGCGTGAGGACAGGTCGCGGTTGCCCGAGGCGATCTGGCCCGAGGCCGAGGCGATGGAATCGGTGCCGTCGCGCACCTGCCCCACCACCTTGGCGAGCTCGTCGTTCATCGAGCGCAGCGCGCGCATCAGCATGCCCGACTCCGAGGCGTCGGCCACCTCGATGCGCGCCGTCAGGTCGCCCGAGGCCACCTGCTGCGCCACGGTCACCGCCTGACCCAACGGCCGCGTGATGGAGCGGGTCATGCGGTATGCCAGCAACACCCCGCCGGCCAGCGAAGCGCAGCTGATCCACAGGATCATCCACTTGGCGCGCTGGTACGCCGCCTGGGTCGAGCCGGTGCTTTCGTCGGCGCTCTTTCGCAGCATCGCCTGGAAGGCCGAGACATGCGCCAGCACCTGGTTGAGTAGCGGCATGCATTCCTGCGTCAGCACCTTCACGGCCGCGTCGGTCTGGCGCGAAGTGGCCAGGCCGACGACGTTCTTCGCGATGGGCAGGTACTGCGCCTCGAGCGCGCGCAGCTTCTCGAGCATCCTGCGCTCCTCGGGGGTGGAGGCGTCCGGCGCGGCCATCACGGCGGCGAGGTTCTGCAGGCCGGCGTCGATCTCGCGCTGCGAACTGCCGACGAGGTCGATGTCGCCCTTCTGCGCCGCCGGATCGGACACCAGCGCCAGGTTGCGCGCCGCGATGGCCCGCTTGCCGATGGCCGACTGCACGTTGTTGAGTTCGTCGAGCTTGCGCTGGCCCACTTCGGTCGCGAAGGCGACGCTCTGCGAGAGGCGCGCCATCTCGCGCAGGCCGATGCCGGTGATGACAAGCTGCAACAGCAGCAACAGTGCAAAACCCAGCCCGAGGCGGGCTCCGATCTTGAGATTCGAGAGATCGAACATGAGGCTTTCTCCAGTGGACTTGTTGTTGAGGGCTGCGCTGCCTCATCGGCAGCGCGGCCGCGCGCCACCCCACCCTCGAAGGGTGGGGAGGGGCAAACCCTCGAATATGGGATCCGATCCGCGCGCGGTATGACTCAGAATCCGCAGCGATGCAACCCGCCCCAATCCCCGGTACGCCCGCTCTGCGCACGCGAAGCCACCGCCTGCTGGTTCGTCAAGGCCTGCTCGAGAGGCTCGACGGTCCGGACACTCGGCGCTGCGTTGTGCTGCGCGCACCCGCCGGCTTCGGCAAGAGCTCGCTGCTGCTGACCTGGCAGCGCGAGCTGGTCTCGTCGGACGCCGGCATCGCCTGGCTCAGGCTCGCCGACCTTCCCGAGGGCGACCTGCACTTCATGACCGGCCTGATGTCGGCCCTCGCTGGCATCGACACCGCCATTCCCGGGCAGGCCATGGCGCACGCCGTTCCCGATGCGCTCTCGACGGAGCGGCTGGTCATCGCGCTGGTGCGCGGCATCGCGGCGCATGGCCGCAGGGTGGTGCTGATCGTGGACGACGTGCAGTGCGCCCAGAGCGGCAACGTGCTGCACGCGCTGCAGCTGCTCGTCGAATACGCGCCGCCGAACCTGCTGTGCGTGTTCGCCAGCCAGGACGAACTGCCGATGACGCTGGCGCACTCCCCCGCCTCCAAGACGGTGCTGGAGCTGCGCAACGACGACCTGCGCTTCAGCCTGCCGGAATCGATCGACTATCTCGGCATGCGGCTGCCCCACCTCGACGAGCGCGCGGCCGCGACGATCCACCGGTTGACCGAGGGGTGGCCGGCCCTGCTGCGGCTGGCCAGCGCCGACGTGCGCCGCCGGCGCGGCGTGCAGTCGCCGCTGCTGCACGGCGTGCCCGACCCGGAGCCTTTCGCGGCCTACTTCCACGCGCACGTCTTCCCTCGCCTGTCGGAAACGCAGCTGCGCCTGCTCACGTGCTGCGCCGCCACCACGCGCTTCAGCGCGCCGCTGTGCGCCGACCTGGCCGGCGACGGCTACACCCCGGCCCTGTGCGCCGAGCTGCTGGAGCCGCTGGTGCGCGAGGGCCTGCTGTCGCTCGTGGTGGAAACGTCCGAGACAGCCACCCACGAGCGCTGGTGGCACATGCATCCGCTGCTGCGCAGCGTGCTGCTGGTGCGCTTCGCGGCCTGGCCCGAAGCTTCGCGCCTGCGGGTGCATGCCACGGCCTGCCACGCCTTCGCGACCCGCGGCATGCACCACCAGGCCGTGCGACACGCGCTCGCGGCCAACAACCACGAAACGGCAGGCCGGCTGGCCGAGCGCGGCGCGGAGGCGCTCTTCACCCGGGGCAAGATGAGCGAGGTGATCGCGCTGCTGCGCCAGCTCGACGCCCGGACGGTCGGCGACAACGCCAATCTCGGTCTCTGGATTGGCTGGGTCGAGCTGGCCGACTACCGGCTGGACGACTGCGCCCGCAGCATCGAGCGCCTGCGCGCCAGGCCCGGCGCGCTCGACCCGGCCATGCGCTACCGGCTGACGCTGCTGGGCTGCCTGTTCGCCATCCGCAACGACGACGACGACGCCCTCTCCTGGCTGCTGCCCGAGCTGCTGGCCCCGCCGCCAGCGGCCGACGAGTTCGCGGTGGCGGGCAGGCGCAACGTGCTGACCTGGCTGCACCTGCATCGCGGCGAGTTCGAGGAGGCGCGCCGCATCCAGCGCGACGAGCCGGCGCCCCGCATCGACGGCGAGCCGGTCGCCGGCACCCTCTTCGGCTCGCTGGTGGGCCAGTGCCTGGTCGGGCTGTCGTACGCCATCGAAGGCCAGATGCACCGGGCGGAGCGCATCTACCGCCAGGTGCTGGACGAGGCGCAGGAGCGCGGCGCGCGCTGCGGCGAGGCGGCGCGGCTCACCGCCCAGCTGCTGGTCGAGGTTCTGTACGAACAGCAGGGCCCGCTGGTGGCGGCGCGCTTCATGCAGGAGCAGCTGGGCACGCACGACGGGCTGATTCCCGACACCACGCTGCGCATGATCATCGTGGCCAACCGCGCGCAGCAGGCCGCCGGCCGCCAGCGCGAGGCGCTCGAGCACCTCGCGCAGGCCGGCTGCTTCCTGCGGCGCTACGGCATGGACCGCGCGCTGGCCTGCGTGCTGCTGGAGCAGCTCGGTGTCCAGCTCGCGAACGGCGACGCCGGCGCCGCGCGCGAGTCGCTGCAGGAACTGGAGGCGCTGCACGCCCGGCATCCCGCCGTCGGCCACGGCACGCTGCGGCGCATCGCCGACGTCGTGGAGCGCGCGCGCATCCGCATGGCGATGCACGACGGCGACCAGCCCTCCACGCTGGAAAGAATCGAACACCTGTCGCAGCACTACGAAAAACTCGGTCAGGTCGGCCTCGTCGCCGCCCTGCAGCTGCAGGCGGCCGAGGTCGAACGCAGGCTGGGCCACGCCGAGGCGTCCAGGGCGCGCGTGTGCGCGGCCCTGCGCCTGGGCCATCGGCTCGGGCTGCTGCAGACCCTGCTGGGCGCGCACGACAACGTCCTGCCGCTGATCCGCACGGCGGCGTCCATCCCCAATCTCGACCCGGTGCTGGGCTTCTTCATCGAGCGCATCGAGGCGCAGGCCCGTTCGCAGCTCGACGCGCGCACCGAGCCTGCGCCGGTGCCGCGCCTGCGCGACGACCGGCGCCTGACGCGGCTGCTCACGCTGCGCGAGGCCGAGATCGCCGAGCTGCTGCTGCAGTCGCTGCCCAACAAGAAGATCGCGCTCACGCTCGGCCTGTCGCTGGACACGGTCAAGTGGCACCTCAAGAACATCTACCTGAAGCTGGACGCCCACGGGCGCAGCGCGGTCGCCGAGCGGATGCGGCGGGAGCTGGCGCGCAACGACGAAGGCAGCGGCGCGGGCGGCAAGTAGCGCGCGGCCGCTGTCCGGTCAGGGTTTTTTATCGAAAACCAGCCAATTGCCGAAGGGCATCTCGCCGGACGGCCAGTCACTCGCCACAACCGGGCAGCGGATGCCGCGTTGCAGCAGGGTCACGGCGCGCAGCACGCCCGCATGCGTGACCCAGAGCGTGTCGCGCGGCCGAGCCAGCCATTCGTCGTGCGCCTCGGCGATACGCGACATGAAGGCGCGCACGCTCTCGCCGCGGGTGCCGGCGCGCAGATCGGCGAAGTCGGCCGTCCAGGCATCGAAGTCCTCGCGCGGGATGTCGGCCCAGGGCCGGCCTTCCCACGCGCCGAAATCCATCTCGGCCAGCCGCACGTCGCGCCGGACCGACAAATCCGGCCGCAGCGCGGCGATGGCTTCGGCCAGCGCGACGCAGCGCCTCAGCGGAGAGCTGCACAGCGTCACGCCCGCCGGCAGCAAGGGCGCGATGCGGCCGGCGGCAGCCAGCGTGGCGTCGGCATGGGCTTCGAGGTCCGTCGCCCCGTAGCAGAGGCCGGGCTGGGCCACGACCGGCGCATGGCGCTGGAGCCAGAGCGTGCTCATGCCTTCCAGGCCAGCGCGAGGTAGATGGCGAGCTCGCAGACCTGTTGCGTCGCGCCCAGCCCGTCGCCCGTGAAGCCCTGCAGCCGCCGCACGAAGAGCCGCGCCATCCAGCCCGCCGCGAGCATGGCCGCGAGCACCGCCGCCGCGACATGAACCGCATCGTGTGCCTGCAGAAGCAACACCACGGCAGGCACCGTCCAGACGATGGCGATAAGCAGCGCGCCCCGGCTGATCGCATCCGCCAGCGGCTTGGCCTTGCTCGCGCCGCTGTCGCCCACATAGGGCAGCCAGCGGATCAGGAACAGCGGCATCAGCCGCGACAGCACATGCGCGCCGACGAGGGCGATCGCCGCCGCCTGCAGCCCCCGCCCCGCAAGCGCGGCGAGCAGCGCGAACTTGAGCCCGAGCGCCAGCACCAGCGCCACGGCCCCGAAGGCGCCGATACGCGAGTCCTTCATGATCTCCAGCGCCCGCTCGCGGTTCGCCGAGCCGCCCAGGCCGTCGGCCACGTCGGCCAGCCCGTCCTCATGGAAGGCGCCGGTCAGCATCACCGTGGCGACGGTGCTGAGCACCGCGGCGGCCAGCGCGCCCGCCACGCCGGGCAGGCCCCAGGCCACGCCCGTGAAAACCAGCGCCGCCACCCCGCCCGCCAGCCAGCCGATGCCCGGCAGATGCGCCGCGCTCGCGCGCAGCATCTGCGGGCTGAAGCCGACCCACTCGGCCAGCGCGCCCGTCACCGGCACGCGGGTGAAGAACTGCAGCGCGAGCAGGAAATGGCGGATACAGCTCACAGGAATACCTTCGTGCTTCGCACTGCGGTGCGAGCTTGCTTGGGGCGGCCCGGCGCGGCGCTCATGCGTCCTTGCGCGACACGCCCGCCGATTCGAAGCTCGCCATCTCGCGCAGGATGCGGCAGGCGGATTCGAGCAGCGGCCATGCCAGCGCGCCGCCCGAGCCCTCGCCCAGGCGCAGGTCGAGTTGCAGCAGCGGATCGAGCCCCAGCCGCTCCAGCAGCAGCGCATGCCCCGGCTCGGCCGAGCGGTGCGCGGCCACGCAGCGCTGCACCACGTGCGGCTGCAGCGCCTGCGCCACCAGCACCGCGGCGCTGGCGATGTAGCCGTCGACCACGATCACCCGCCGCTCGCTGGCCGCCTGGAGTACCGCGCCCGCCAGTGTCGCCAACTCGAAGCCGCCGAGTGCTGCGAGCGCTTCCAGCGGTGCCGTCGCGCCGGCGTGCAGCGCGAGCACCTGCCGCAGCACCTCGCGCTTGCGCGCCAGGCCGGCCGCGTCGAGGCCTGTGCCGATGCCGATGCAGGCGTCGATGTCCAGCCCGCCCAGGCGCGACAGCAGCAGCGCGGCCGACGAGCTGTTGCCGATGCCCATCTCGCCGAGCAGCAGCGCGTTGCCCGGCAGCGCGCGCACCACCTCGCGGCCGTTGGCGATCGCCTGCGCGCATTGTTCGGCGCTCATCGCCGGCGACACCGAAGCGTCGGCCGTGCCGGGGGCGATGCGGCGAGACACCAGACCCGGGCGCGCCTGGAAGTCGCGGCGCACGCCGCAGTCCACCACCGTCAGCGCCAGGCCGTGCTGGCGCGCGAGCACGCTCACGGCGGCGCCGCCGGCCAGGAAGTTCTCGACCATCTGCCAGGTCACCTCGCTCGGGTAGGCCGAGACGCCGCGCGCCGCCAGCCCGTGGTCGGCGGCGCAGACCAGCATCTGCGGCGCCTCCAGCACGGGCTTGTCGGTGCCGAGGATGCTGCCGATGCGCAGCGCCAGCGCCTCCAGCCGGCCGAGCGCGCCAAGCGGCTTGGTCTTGTTGTCGAGCGCGGCCTGCAGGCGTGCGGCGAGCGCGGCGTCGGAAATGTCGGGGATCGTGGGAACGAATTCGGTCATGCAATCAGTCCGGCGAGCACGCCGGTGTCGAAGTGGGTGTCGATGAAATCGGCCAGGCCGTCGAAGGTGGATTCCAGCGTGGGCGCTGAGGCGCCGAAAAGCGCGTGCAGCGCGCCCGGGTCCTCGAACAGGCCGTGAAGATAGATGCCGAGCACGTTGCCCCGCGCGTTCTGCCAGGCCAGCCCCTCGGGCATCACAGCCCTGCCGTCGTGCGCGAGTTGCGGGTGCTCGGCGGTCTGGCCGTGATGGATCTCGTAGCCGCCAACCGGCACGCCCGACAGCGCGCTCCAGGCGCCGGTCAGTTCGCCGAAGGCGGCCGTGCGATGCCGCACCGTCTTCTCGCGCTCGAACACCGTCACCAGCGGCAGCAGGCCCAGCCCCGGGGCATTGCCGTCGATGCCGTGCGGATCCACCAGCGCCTCGCCCAGCATCTGCAGGCCGCCGCAGATGCCCAGCACTGCGCCGCCGCGTTCGGCATGCGCGGCCACGGCGCGGTCCAGCCCCTGCGCGCGCAGCCAGGCCAGGTCGCCGCTGGTGTTCTTGGAGCCGGGCAGCACGATCCAGTCGGCGGCGGCCACGTCGGCCGGCGCGCGGGCCCAGACCAGCCGCACGCCGGGCACGTTCTTCAGCGCCTGGAATTCGTCGAGGTTGCTGATGCGCGGGTACGCGACCACGGCCACCGTTCGCGTGACGGCGCCGCTCGCGCGGCTGCGGTCGTCGAACACGCCGTCTTCCTCGGGCAGGCCGTGCTGCCACCACATCGGCAGCGTCGCCACCGTGGGCACGCCGGTCAGCTCCTGCAGCTGCTGGGGCGCCGGCGCGAGCAGCGAGGCATCCCCCCGGAACTTGTTGAGCACGAAGCCGCGCAGCAGCGCCCGGTCGGCCTCGGGCAGCAGCGCCCAGGTGCCGTAGAGGTGGGCGAAGGCGCCGCCGCGGTCGATGTCGGTCGCCAGCAGGCAGCGCGCCTGGGCGTGGCGGGCGATGCGCATGTTGACGATGTCGCTGGCCATCAGGTTGATCTCGGCCGGCGAACCGGCGCCTTCGATCACGACCACGTCGTTCCCGGCGCGCAGTTCATCGAGCGCCTGTGCGATCTGCGGCCAGACGCGCTCGCTGCGGCCGCGCCAGGGCAAGGCCGAGAGCGCCTCGCTCACCTGCCCCATCAGCACCACCTGGCTGTGGGTGTCGCGCTCGGGCTTGAGCAGCAGCGGGTTCATGCGAACGTCGGGCACCGCATTCGCGGCCAGGGCCTGGAAATACTGGGCGCTGCCGATCTCGCCGCCATCGACGACACGGGCGTTGTTGCTCATGTTCTGTGCCTTGAAGGGCGCCACCTTCAGGCCCCGGCGGGCATACCAGCGGCACAGCGCGGTGGCCAGCCAGCTCTTGCCGGCGCCGCTGGTGGTGCCCAGGACCATGACGCAGCGCGCCGGCCCGCTATTCGCCTTTGAACTCATCGGCGGATTGTCGTTGAGCGCCGCGGCCGCTCCGCCGGAGTGCGACATCTTTCACATCTGGACGCAGCAAATGCGGGCGGCGAATCCAGGTGGCGCTTTCCCGCGTACCCCCTGGCGTCGCACACTGTCACAACAACACACCCCAGGGAACCATGCCAGCCTTGAACGATTTGGCGCTGACCGTCGAGGAACCCGAGCCGGGCCAGTTCTTCTGGACCCTGCTCGAGGCCCACCACGCCGACGAAGCCTCCGAAACCCTGGACTACCGGGTCTGCCGCAGGGCCGTCCGGCCGCAGGCCAGCTATTCGAACGCCCTGGCCATGGGCGTGCTGGAGCTGCAAAAAATAAGCGCCGCCGAAAGCCCCGCCGGCGAAACCGGCTGAGCCCCCGACGGCGCAAGACCGCCTTGCGGCGTTCAGGCTGTCAATTTCTTTCCCGAGCGATTCAGCGCGCGGCCACCGTGGTCTGCGCGGTGCCGGCCGCAGCCACCGGCGCCGGCACGTCCCAGCCTCCGCCGATGGCGCGGATCAGCCCCACGGCCGCCTGGTACTGGGCCGACTTCACCTGCAGCGCCTGGCGGCGGTTGCGCAACTCGCTGCGGCGGGCGTCCAGCAGATCGAGCTGGCTGATGTAGCCGTTGCGGTAGCGCGTGTCCGACAGGCTCGTCGCACGGGCCGCCGAGGCGACGGCCTGCGCCTGCACCACCGACTGCTCCTGCAGCGTGCGGATGGCGGCCAGCTGGTCTTCCACCTCCTGGAAGGCCACCAGCACCTGCGTGCGGTAGCTGGCTAGTGCGCCGTCGAGCTGGGCGTTGGCGCCCTGCACGCCGGCCTCGCGGCGGCCGCCGTCGAAGATCGGCAGCGACAGCAGCGCACCCACGCCCCACGAGCGGGCCGACCACTTGAAGAGGTCGCCGATCTCGGGCGAGGCGTAGCCGGCGGCGCCGGTCAGCGAGATGTCGGGGAACCACGCGGCCTGCGCCACGCCGACGCGGGCCTGCGCCGCGAGCACGGCGCTCTGCGCGGCCGACACGTCGGGACGGCGCGTGAGCACCGTGGCCGGCACGCCCGGCGGAATGCTCGGCAGCGTGGTCGACCAGTCGGCGCCGCTCAGGCCGAAGCTGGAGGCCGAATCGCCCACCAGCACCGCGAGCGCATGCTCCACCTGGGCGCGCTGGCGGTCGAGCGCGAGCGCGTCCGATTCGGTGGACGACACCTCGGTCTGCACGCGCGCCACGTCGAGCTCGGCGATGTCGCCGGCCTGCTCGCGGCGCTGCGACAGGCGCAGCGTGTCGCGGTAGGCCTCGACCTGTTCGCGCACCAGCGCGCGCTCTGCATCGAGCGCGCGAAGCTGCAGATAGGTCTGCGCCACCTCGGCCTGCACCGCCAGGCGCGTGCTCTGCAGCAGCGCCTCGCGGCCGGCCGCGTCCAGGTTCGCCGCCTTGCTCGCGCCGGAGAGGCGGCCGAACAGGTCGACCTCGTACGAGAAGGTGGCGCCGATGTTGGTCATCGTGGCCGGGCGCGTGCTGGCGGTGGCCTTGTCCAGGCCCGCACCGCGGTTGGCGCCGGCGCTCAGGCCGATCTGCGGCAGGCGGTCGGCGTTGGCGCTGCGCGCCAGCGCGCGGGCCTCGGCCAGCCGCGCTGCCGCGGCCTGGATGTTGCCGTTGTTCACGTCGGCCTTCTCGACCAGCGAATTGAGCACCGGGTCGTTGAACGCCAGCCACCAGGCACCGCGCGGCTGAGCCTCCGCGGGCACTGCGCGCGTGAAGCCGGCGGGCGGCGTGGCGCCTTGTTGCTGCTCCTTGCCCTGCTCCTTGAACTGGGCGGTGGTCTGGATCTCGGGCAGGCCCGAGGGCACGGTGGCACAGCCGGCCAGCACCAGGGCGGCCATCAGCGGCAGCAAGGCAGTCCGCAGGGGCTTCACCAAGGGTTGTACTGAGAATTTCATGATCAGCTTTCTTCGTCTCGATCGATCAGTCATGCGAGCCGTGCGAGGGGCGCGGCGACGCAGGCATCGGGTTCAGACCGCCGCCGCCCGAGCCGCCGTGCGATGCAGGCGCCGCAGGATGGCCGGCCGACACGAAGTCCTCGCCGTGCGGCACCTGGCCATGCAGCTTGAGCTGGCGGTTGCCCGCGAGGCGGCGCATCAGTACGTAGAACACCGGCGTCAGGAACAGGCCGAAGGCCGTCACGCCGATCATCCCGGCGAACACCGCCACGCCCATCGCCTTGCGCATCTCCGAGCCCGCGCCGGTCGACAGCACGAGAGGCAGCACGCCCATCACGAAGGCCAGCGAGGTCATGAGGATCGGGCGCAGGCGCAGGCGGCTGGCTTCGATGGCCGCCTGCACGGGCGTGCGGCCGGCGAACTCGAGCTCCCGTGCGAACTCCACGATCAGGATCGCGTTCTTCGCACTCAGCCCCACTAGCACTATGAGCCCGATCTGCGTGAAGACGTTGTTGTCGCCCCCCGAGATCCACACGCCGGTCATCGCGGCCAGGATGCCCATCGGCACGATCAGGATGATCGCGATCGGCAGCGTCAGGCTCTCGTACTGCGCTGCCAGCACCAGGAACACCAGCAGGATGGCCAGCGGGAACACGAGGAAGGCGGAGTTGCCGGCCAGGATCTCCTGGTAGGTCAGCTCGGTCCATTCGAAGGTCACGCCCTTGGGCAGCGTCTCGGCTGCGATCTTCACGATCGCGTCCTGCGCCTGGCCCGAAGAATAGCCTGGCGCCGGTCCGCCGTTGATGTCGGCGGCGAGGTAGCCGTTGTAGCGCATGGCGCGCTCAGGCCCGAAGGTCGAATTCACCTTCATCAGCGCCGACAGCGGCACCATCTCGCCCGAGGTCGAGCGCACCTTCAAGAGGCCCACGTCTTCGGCACGGGCGCGGTAAGGCGCATCGGCCTGGACGCGCACGGAGTACGTGCGGCCGAACTTGTTGAAGTCGTTCGCATACAGGCTGCCGAGGTAGATCTGCATGGTGTCGAAGATGTCCGTCACCGGCACGCCGAGCTGGCGGGCCTTGGTGCGGTCGATGTCGGCGTACAGCTGCGGCACGTTGACCTGCCAGCTGGTGAACATGCCGGCCAGCTCGGGCGCCTGGTAGGCCTTGGCCATGAAGGCCTTCACCGCCGCGTCCATCTGGTCGTAACCCACCGAGCCGCGGTCTTCCAGCTGCAGCTTGAAGCCGCCGGTGGTGCCCAGGCCCGCCACCGGCGGCGGCGGGAACATCACGATGAAGGCGTCCTGGATGCCCGCGAAGGCCTGGTTCAGCTGTCCGGCCACCGCACCGCCGCTCTGGTCGGCGCGCTTGCGCTGGTCGAAGGGCTTGAGCGTGGCGAACACGATGCCCGAGTTGGAGCTGTTGGTGAAACCGTTGATCGACAGGCCCGGGAAGGCGATGGCGTCTTCCACGTTCGGGTTCTTCTTCATGATCTCGCCCATGCGCTGGATCACTTCGTCGGTGCGGTCCAGCGTGGCGCCATCGGGCAGCTGGGCGAAGCCGATCAGGTATTGCTTGTCCTGCGCCGGCACGAAGCCGCTGGGCACAGCCTTGAACAGGCCGAAGGTCACGCCGATCAGCGCGAGGTAGATCGCCAGCATTAGGGTCTTGCGCGAGATCACGCGCTTGACGCCGCCGCTGTAGGCCTCGGAGCCGCGATGGAAGAAGCGGTTGAAGCCGCGGAACAGCCAGCCAAAGGCGCGGTCCATGCCGCGCGTCAGCGCGTCCTTGGGCGCGTCGTGGCCGCGCAGCAGCAAGGCAGCGAGCGCTGGCGACAGCGTGAGCGAGTTGATGGCCGAGATCACCGTCGAGATCGCGATGGTCACCGCGAACTGGCGATAGAACTGGCCCGTGAGGCCACTGATGAAGGCCAGCGGCACGAACACGGCCACCAGCACCAGCGCGATGGCGATGATCGGGCCCGACACCTCGCGCATCGCGCGGTAGGTCGCTTCACGCGGCGTGAGCCCCGCCTCGATGTTGCGCTCCACGTTCTCCACCACCACGATGGCGTCGTCCACCACGATGCCGATGGCCAGCACAAGCCCGAACAGGCTCAGCGCGTTGATCGAGAAACCGAGCACGTGCAGCACAGCGAAGGTACCGATCACCGACACCGGCACGGCCAGCAGCGGGATGATGGAGGCGCGCCAGGTCTGCAGGAACAGGATCACGACCAGCACCACCAGCATGATGGCTTCGAGCAGCGTGTGGATCACCGACTCGATGGACGCGCGCACGAACTGCGTCGGGTCGTAGGCGATGCGGTATTCCAGGCCCTCGGGCATATTCTTGTTGAGCTCCGCCATCGTCTTGCGAACGTTGGCAGAGATGTCGAGCGCGTTGGAGCCCGGTGCCTGGAACACGCCCATGCCGACGGCCGGATCGTTGTTCAGCAGCGAACGCAGCGAGTAGTCGGCGGCGCCCATCTCCAGGCGGCCGATGTCGCGAAGACGCGTGACGGCGCCGTCGGTGCCGCTCTTGACGATGATGTCGCCGAACTCTTCCTCGCTCTGCAGGCGGCCCTGCGCATTGATCGAAAGCTGCATGTCCACGCCCGACAGGCCCGGCGAAGCGCCGACCACGCCAGCCGCGGCCTGCACGTTCTGGCCGCGGATGGCGGCCACCACGTCGGAAGCCGACAGGCCGCGCTGCGCGACCTTCTGCGGGTCGAGCCACACGCGCATGGAGTAGTCGCCGCCACCGAAGATCTGGACTTGGCCCACGCCTTCGATGCGCGCCAGCGGGTCCTTCACGTTCAGCACCGCGTAGTTGCGCAGGTAGTTGATGTCGTAGCGGTTGTTCGGCGAGACGAGGTGGACCACCATCGTCAGGTCGGGCGCGCTCTTGACGGTCGTGATGCCGAGACGGCGCACTTCCTCGGGCAGGCGCGGCTCGGCTTGCGAGACGCGGTTCTGCACGAGCTGCTGTGCCTTGTCGGGATCGGTACCCAGGCGGAACGTGACGGTGAGCGTCAGCACGCCGTCGGTGGTCGCCTGGCTGCCCATGTAGAGCATGCCTTCGACGCCGTTGATCTGCTCTTCGAGCGGGGTGGCCACTGTTTCAGCGATCACCTTCGGGTTGGCACCGGGATACTGGGCGCGCACCACCACCGAAGGCGGCGCGACTTCCGGGTACTCCGAGATCGGCAGACCGCGCAACGCGATCAGGCCGGCTATCAGCATCAACAGCGACAGCACGCCGGCAAAGATCGGCCGGTCGATGAAGAATTTTGAGAGATTCATGTTCGTTTACTCCACCGCGTCGTGCGCGGTCCACGCCGCGTGCAAGCACGCAGCATCCAAGTGGCTCCCATTTCAGGAACACCGCGGAACCGGCTTTGCCGGGCCGCTGGTGTTGCCCCCGTGCGGGGGTTGGCGGCTACACGAAGTGAGCAAGCCTGGGGGTGGTTCAAGATTTGGCGGCCTCTGCCACGCGTTCCGGTTGTTGTTGCTTGGGGTCGGCCTTGGCGTCCATCGTCACCTGCTGCGGCGCCACCACCGCACCCGGGCGGATGTGCTGCAGGCCGTTGACGATCACGCGGTCGCCCGCCTTCAGGCCCTTGCTCACGACACGCAGGCCGTTGATGGAGGCCCCGAGCGTCACTTCGCGGTAGACGGCCTTGCTGTCGTCACCCACGACCATCACGAACTTCTTGTTCTGGTCGGTGCCGATGGCGCGTTCGCTCACCAGCAGCGCGGTGTCGTTGCGGGCCTGGCCCATGCGGATGCGGGCGAACTGGCCGGGGATCAGGGCGCCGTCCTTGTTGTCGAACGAGGCACGAACGCGCACGGTGCCGCTGCGAGCATCGACCTGGTTGTCGATCAGCTGCAGCTTGCCGGTGAAGGGCGTGCCGTCCATGCCGGCGGTGCCCATCTGCACGGGGATGCTCTCGATCTGGCCGCGGGCGCTGGAGCCGCTGGGCAGTTCCTTCAGCGCGCGGGTGATGACCTGTTCGTCGGCATCGAAGCTCGCGTAGATCGGGCTCACCGACACCAGCGTGGTCAGCACCGGAGCGCCCGGACCGGCCGCCACCAGGTTGCCCACCGTCACCTCGATGCGGCCGATGCGGCCCGACACCGGGGCGCGCACCTGGGTGTAGCCCAGGTTCAGGCGCGCCGACTGCAGCGAGGCCTGGGCCGCGCGCAGGTTGGCTTCGGCTTCGCGGCCGGCGTTCACGCGCTCGTCGTACTCGCGCTGGGCGATGGCCTTGTCGTCCCACAGGCGCTTGGCGCGCTCCTGCTCGCTGCGGCTGAAGGACTGGCGGGCCTGCGCGGAAGCCACCTGCGCCTCGGCGCGCTCGACCTCGGCCGCGTACGGCGCGGGGTCGATGGTGACCAGCAGGTCGCCCTGCTTCACCAGCGCGCCTTCACGGAAGTGCACCGCCTGCACGGCGCCCGCGACGCGGGAGCGCACGTCGACGCGCTGCACGGCTTCGAGCCG
Source organism: Variovorax sp. 350MFTsu5.1 (assembly GCF_048302515.1). Lineage (NCBI taxonomy): Bacteria > Pseudomonadati > Pseudomonadota > Betaproteobacteria > Burkholderiales > Comamonadaceae > Variovorax > Variovorax sp. 350MFTsu5.1. The sequence continues at coordinate 3,770,312 of NZ_CP157620.1, forward strand.
GCCCGAGAACTCGTCCCAGGCGTTGATCTCGCTCGCCGCCACCGTAGCGACCGACACCGGTGTGGCCTGGGGCGCCGCCGGTGCGTTGTTGGCTTCGGCCTTGAAGCTGTACATGCCCACCACTGCCGCGGCCACGGCCAGCAGCGCGGTGAGGCCGGTCAGGGCGGGCCAGAGGCCCTTGCGGGCGGCGGAAGACAGCTTTTTCTCGTTGTTCGACATGATTTCAGTCCTTCTCGATGACTTTGGGATGCAACAAGCCACCCCGGCGCTTTTGGCACCAGGAGGCGGGATTTCAGGGAAAAAGGGGCCCCGGCACGCGGCCGCGCTGGCAGCGTGTCGATCAGGCAGCCGGTGACCGGCGGGAACTAGCTGGGGTGGTCGGCCGTCGCGGGCGGCGGCGTGGTCGCGCTGAAGAACTCGCGGAAGTGCTGCTGCACCGCCGCTTCACAGGCCACGCAGCCCGTGTTCTCGGTGTCGTACAGCGCCTTGGGCCAGTTCGAGGCGCTCGGCAGCACGCTGCTCGTGACCTCGATGCCTGCGGCGCGCAGGCGGTTGGCGAAGGTCATCGCCTCGTCGTGCATCGCGTCATCGGCGCCGACCAGCACCAGCGCCGGCGCCAGTGCCGAAAGCCGCAGCGATCCGCTGGGCACCGCATAGGGGTGCATGGCGTTCGAGGGGCAGCTGAGGTACTTCTCCCAGCCGCTGGCCCAGCGGCACTCGGGCGCGTCGCTGGTGGCGTTGCGCAGCGAGGCGGTGCCGGCGCAGGGGTCGAGCATGGGCGACAGCAGGATCTGGCCCGCGATCGGCGGATGGGCCCGGTCACGGGCGATCAGCGCCACGGCCGCCGCCAGGTTGCCGCCGGCTTCCTCGCCGGCCAGGTAGACCTGCGAGCCCTTGCCGCCGAGCTTGGTGCGTTGCTTGTAGAGCCATTCGAGGGCCGCATAGCCCACCTCGATGGGTTCCGGGAACGGCGACTGGGGCGCCAGCGGATAGGCCAGCGAGACCACCACCGCGCCCGCGCCGGCCAGCAGCCTGGCCACATTGCGGCCGTTGTCCAGGCCGCCGCAGACGAAGGTGCCGCCGTGGAAATGCAGCACCAGCGGCGCCACCTCCCCCTTGGCGCGCTGGCCGTACACGCGGGCACCGACCGGTTCGCGGCCGGGCAGCTCGATCGACAGATCGGCTTCCACGCCTTGTGCCGCAGCGCGGGCGGCGGCTTCGGCAGAACGGGACGATGGAACGGGTGACATGGGCGACCTCAGGGATTTGGGCGATGGTTGAAATATAAGTCGGCCGATCTGTCCATAAACAGGGTCGGCCGACCCCACTCTGTTTCCAAACGGACAACAATCAGCACAGCTCAAGGCAACAGGCGGTGCCACCGGAGGGAATTGTCTCCTTGTGTGAGAATCCGCCTCCCCCGGTGTGGGCCGGGTACCCAGAACAGGCATTCGATGGATCAAATCCAGGCCATGCGGATCTTCGTCCGCGTCGTGGAAGCCGGCACCTTCACCCGGGCAGCGGACTCGCTGGCCCTCCCCAAGGGCACGGTCACCAAGCAGATTCAGGCGCTCGAATCGCGCCTGCGCGTGAAGCTGCTCAACCGCACCACGCGCCGCGTCACGGTCACGCCCGACGGCGCGGCCTACTTCGAGCGGGCGGCGCGCCTGCTCAACGACTTCGACGACATGGAAGCCAGCATGACGAACGCGCAGGCCAACCCCACGGGGCGGCTGCGCATCGACGTCGGCACCTCGGTGGCCAGGCTGATCATCCTGCCCGCGCTGGCCACCTTCTGCGACCGCTACCCCGACATCCAGGTCGACCTGGGCGTGAGCGACCGCACCGTCGACCTGATCAGCGACAACGTCGACTGCGTGATCCGCGCGGGCGAACTCAGCGACCAGTCGCTGGTGGCGCGGCGCATCGGCACGCTCGACTTCGTCACCGTGGCCTCGCCGGCCTACGTGAAGCGATACGGCATCCCGCAGCACCCGAACGACATCGAGAAGCGCCACCACGTGGTGAGCTACTTCTCGGGCACCACGCGGCGCGTGTACCCGCACGAGTTCAAGAAGGGCGACGAGGTGATCGAGCTGAACGGCCCCTACCGGGTGTCCGTGAACGAGAGCAACGCGCACATCACGGCGGTGCTGGGCGGCTTCGGCATCTCGCAGTGCATCACCTTCATGGCCGAACCGCTGATCGAGAGCGGCGAGCTGGTTCAGATCCTGCCCGACTGGCACCGCGACCCGCTGCCGATCCACGTGGTGTACCCGCCCAACCGCCACCTGAGCGCGAAGGTGCGCGCCTTCGTGGACTGGGCGGCCGAGCTGTTCGCCAAGAATCCGAGGCTGCAGCGCCGCTGACTGCGCGGACTGCCGCTGCGGGAGCCAATCGGGCGGCGAATCCGTCTGCAGATCGCCGCGCAGCCCTAAATTCCGGCCGGCAAATGCCGTTAATCATTTCGGCTGCCTGCCGGAAACCCGTCCCGACACCTTCACCCGGCATCCGGCCCCGGGAGCCAGCCCGCCCATGCGCGCGCCGGAAAACAGACACACAAGCTCATGGATACAGAACAGTCGAACGCAGCCGAGCACACCAGCGAATTCGCCCGCCGCACACCGGCTGAGATCGGCGTGCACCTGCGCAACCTCGTCAGCCGCCGCGACAACCTCACGGTGCAGTACGCGGGCGGCCACCTCGTGACGCAGCTGCTCGACGTGGACACCCGCGCCCGCGTCTTCACCTTCGACTGGGGCGCCTCGCCCGAGCAGAACCAGGGCCTGCTGGCGGCGCCGCGCTGCCACTTCGAAGCCCAGCAGGACGGCGTGCGCATCGAGTTCTCCACTGCCTCGCCGCGCGAGACCCGCTACGAGGGCCTGCCGGCGTTCGAGGCCGACTTTCCCGAGATGCTCGTCTACCTGCAGCGGCGCGAGTACTTCCGCGTGGACGCGCCCATCGCCGATTCGTACACCTGCTCCGGCATCCTGCCCAACCGCGAGGCCTTCTCCTTCGAGGTGCAGGACCTGTCGCTGGGCGGCGTAGGCCTGCGCACCCGCGACGAACGCGCGGCCGCGTTGCCGGTCGGCACCTTCCTGCGGGACTGCGAACTGTCGCTGGGAGCGCTCGGGCGCCTCACGCTCGACCTGGAACTGGTGTCGCTGCGCCCCGGCATGCAGCCCAACGGCACGCCGCGCTACCAGCTGGGATTCCGCTTTCTTGCGCTGCCGCCCGGCGCCGAAAGCGCGCTGCAGCGCCTCGTCACCCGGCTCGAGATGAAGAGCCGCTCGCTGGTCGGCTGAATTCGCCCGGCCGGGTCAGAACACCGGCTCGCAGCGCACCTCGGTCTTCACCGAGTTGGCGATGAAGCATTCCTCGTGCGCCCGATGGTGCATCTGCTCGACCTGCTCGCGCGTGGGCAGGTTCTCGCCCGAGAAAATCACCTCGGGCCGCAGCGTGACCACCGTCATTGCCATCTTTCCTTCGGCGTTCTTCTCCATCACGCCGACGGCCGCATCGAAGTAGCGGTCGACCACGAACCTGCGCTTCACCGCCATCGTGAGGAACCACAGCATGTGGCAGTTCGAGAGCGACGCCACGAACATCTCCTCGGGGTCGACGGCCGATGCGTCGGACATCGGCAGCGGCACTGACCTGCCCCCTCCCGGCCGTACCAGCGTAATGGCAGCGAAGTCCGTCAACTTGGAGAATGACGGACATGAGAAAGAGCAGATACACCGAGGAGCAGATCATCGGTTTCATCAAGCAGGCCGAGGCCGGCCTGCCGATCAAGGAGCTGTGCCGCAAGGGCGGCTTCAGCGACGCCACCTTCTACAAGTGGCGAGCCAAGTACGGTGGCATGGAGGTGCCCGATGCGAGGCGACTGCGTGAACTGGAGGCGGAGAACAACAAGCTCAAAAAGCTGTTGGCCGAAGCCCACCTGGACATCCACGCGCTGAACACCGCCTTCGGGGTAAAGCGTTAGCCCCACAGGCCAAGCGTGCCGCCATCGCCACCATGATCGAGCAATGCGATCTGAGCGAGCGACGGGCGTGCAGGCTTGTGGGGCTCTCACGCGACAGTTGGCGCAACCCACCTGAGATCGATGCCATGACCCAGGAGCTCAGCAGCAAGATCGTCGAGATCGCGCATGTGCGCCGGCGCTTCGGCTATCGGCGCATCCACGACATGCTGCGCCCGCATTTCCCCGGCGTGAACCACAAGAAGGTCTACCGGCTCTACAGCGCGGCCAACCTGGCCGTGCGCAAGCGCAAGAAGGCCAAGCGGCCCGTCAGCGAGCGCGTGCCGCTGCAACTGGCCAGGACGGTCAATGAGGTCTGGAGCATGGACTTCGTCAGCGACAGCCTGAGCACCGGGCGGCGCATCAAGTGCCTGACGGTGGCCGACGACTTCAGCCGCGAGTGCGTGAGCATCTCGGTGGACTGGGGCATCTCTGGGCAGTACGTGACGCGGCTGCTGGACCAGGCGGCGGTCTTCAGAGGCTATCCGCTGGCCGTGCGCACGGACAACGGCCCCGAGTTCACCAGTCGCGCCTTCATGGGTTGGGCCCAGACCCATGGCATCCGCCACATCCTTATCGAGCCCGGGCGACCCATGCAGAACGGCTACATCGAGAGCTTCAACGGCAAATTCAGGGACGAGTGCCTGAACGAGCAGTGGTTCGAGACGCTGGTGCAGGCCAGGTCGGCCATCACCGCCTGGCGGCAGGACTACAACGAGGTCAGGCCGCACAGCAGTTGCAATCGCATGCCGCCAGCCAAGTTCGCCGAGCTGCATCGCCAGCGCGCTGGCGATGCAGCTCGGCCCAGCTCAAACACCACCGAGATCAATTAATCTTGCAACCCCGGACTTCCTCGTTATGAATGGCATGGCAAGAGGGGGCAGGTCAGCACCACGTGCGGCGACGAAGACGCGACCACTTCGGCGCCGCCGTCGAAGCGCAGCGAATGCCGCCGGCTGTAAGTGTTCGCGAGGAAGTCCTGCTCGCCGCGCAGCCAGAGGACTTCCGCCGTGTACTGGGTCATTTGATTCTTCTCCGGGCTCGGTTTGCGGGAGTGCGATTCTGCGCCAGGGGCGGTTCAGGCAAGCGCGATGCGGTAGCGCAGCTTCGTCACGCTTCCCTGGCTCGGCAGGGTGATGAAGGTCTCGACCAGCTCGCCGCCATTCGCCACGATCACCTTCTGCGAGGCGAAGTTGTCGGGGCTGGTCGTGATCTCCACGCGCTTGAGGCCTTCTCGCGCCGCGAGCTTGAGCATCGCGCCGAGCGCACGCGTGGCGTAGCCCCTGCGCTGCTTCCAGGGCACCACGCTGTAGCCGATGTGGCCCAGGCAGTAGAGCGGCAATGCGTCGGTGCCGGGCTGCCAGCGCAGGTCGATGCTGCCGCAGAACTCGCCGTCCCACATCCAGCACTTGTAGCTTGGCAGGCGCCTGACCTTGGAGCCGTCGGGCATGACGATGCGGCCGCCCTTCGCCTCGCGGTCGACCAGGCTCGCAAGGAAGCGGTCGGCGTTCGCCTTGATGGCGGCGCGGTCCTCGGCGCCCGATTCGGGCCGCGTCTCGTCGCGCGCCCAGCCGCGGTTGAGCGCGGAGACGTAGCTTGGCAGATAGGCCTTGGAAGGCCAGACCAGCTCCATCGGACGCGGCTCCACGCCAAGCTTGGCCATGAGCTTTCCTAGGCCCCCATCAGCTTCACGATCAGCGGCACCAGCAGCGCGGTGGCGATGCCGTTGAGCCCCATGGCGAGCGCAGAGAACGCGCCCGCCGTCTCGTTCACCTGGATGGCGCGCGCCGTGCCGATGCCGTGCGCCGCCATGCCGACCGCGAAGCCGCGCACCGCCGGCTCCCTGATGCGCAGCAGGTTCAGCAGGCCGGTGGCCATGATCGCGCCCGAGATACCCGCCACGGCCGCGGCCACCGCCGCCAGCGAAGGCAGCCCGCCTATCTTCTCGGCCACGCCCATCGCGATGGGCATGGTGGCCGACTTGGGCGCGAGCGACATCATCAGCTCGTGTGAACCGCCCAGCACCCAGGCGATGCCCACGGCCGAGACGATGGCTGCGACCGAACCGACGACCAGCGCCACGCCGATGGGCAGCCACAGCCGCCGCAGCCGGTCGATCTGCCCGTAGAGCGGCACGGCCAGCGCCACCGTGGCGGGGCCGATCAGGAAGTGCACGAACTTCGCGCCCTCGAAGTAGGTGTCGTAGGGCGTGCGCGTGAGCAGCAGCACGGTAACGATCACGATCACCGAGATCAGCACCGGGTTGACCATCGGGTTGCGCCCGCTGCGTGTGTGCAGCCACAGCGCCCCCAGGTACGCCAGCAGCGTGAGCGACAGCCACAGCAGCGGCGACTGGGCCAGGAACACCCAGATTTCGAAGAGCCTGGCGGGCGCGGTCATCTATTGGGCGTCCTTGCCGGTGATGCGGATCATCCAGCGGAAGGTGAGCGCGGTGACCGTCATGGTGAAGGCCGCCCCCACGATGCCGGCGGCGAGAAAAGGCAGCCACTCGCGCCCCACCCGCTCGAAATGCAGCATCACGCCGGTGACGGCCGGAATGAACAGCAGCATCAGGTTGCGCAGCAGATGGCCCGATGTTTCGTTCAGCACCTGCGGAACGCTGCCGCGCACCAGCAGGCCGATGAACAGGAAGACCATGCCGATCAGCGGTCCGGGAATGGGCAGCCCCAGCCACTGCACGAGCAGTTCGCCGGCAAGCTGGCAGAGGAAAAGCGTGGTGATGGCGTAGAGCATTCTTTCTTCTGTTCTTCTTCAGGTGTGGGTATGTAGGCGTTCAGGCGACGCTTGTCCAGGCTTCTTTCAGCGCCTGCTGGCTGGCTGGCGGCAGCACGCCCATGCGCACGTGGCCCGGCAGGCCGAAGGAAGCGCAGTCGCGCAGCTTGATGCCCGCCGCGCGCAGCCGCTTCAGCAGAGCTGCGAAATCGTCGGCGCCGGGCTTGGCGACATGGAAGTTGGCGTCGCTCGGCCAGACTTGCCAGCCCATCTCGCTACACAAGGCCGTCTGCGACGCCTTCCACGCACGCAGGGTGACGAGGCTGTCGCGCAGCCACTGCTGCACACCGGGCTGTGTCCAGGCCGAAAGCATCGCCACGCCATCCGCGCCCACCGGCCACGAGGCTGCAAGGCGCAACAGCGTGCGCACCGCGTCCTGCGCATCAGCCGGTGCAATCGCATAGGCCGCGCGCACGCCCGTCATGCCGAGCGCCTTGTTGGGCGACCACATCTGCCAGACGCGGTCCAGCTGCCGCTGGTTCAGTACGAGACGGCCTTCCAGCCGCAGAGGCTCGTAGGCGCGGTCGAGCACGCATGGCACGCCTTCAGGCAGGGTGTCGACGGTTTCGCCGATGCCCTGCTGTGCCTGGCCCAGCGGCGCAGAGGGATCGCAGCACCAGGCCAGCCAGGGCCGCCGCGCCGCATGCGGTGCGCGCACCACCTGCAACCCGAGCGCCCGAGCGCTCGCGGCGTAGTCGCCGTACGACATGGCCGGCAGCGCTGCCTCGCCATGCCCGTTCCGGTTTTCGAGCGCCACCCAGGTCGTGATGCGCCGGATGAATTCGCTGGCCCCGGCCGCGAGCACGATGCGCCACGCGTCCACGCCGTGCATGGCCGCGAGTTGCTCGCGCAGCGCCGTGTAGGCCGGATCGGGATAGCGGGACAGGTCGGCCGCACGCACCAGCTCCATCGCCCCGGGGCTCGGGCCGCATGCGTTGGCGTTGGTGGAGAAGTCGTGAGCGGGCGCGCCGAGCGCGTCCGGGCCGCCGTGGGTGAACAGGGAGTCGGCGTCGGTCATGGCACCAAGAACAGTAGCGCAGCGGACAGCAACAGGACGCCGCTCGCCAGCAGCAGCACACCGCGCTGGCCGAGCTGCGCGGCACGGCCGGTATCCGCCGGCGTCGGGGCGGCTCCCTCGGCATTCAGCGCATACACGCCCGGCTTGGCCAGCCGCACGCCGAGCAGCAGGGCCACCGTCGCCATCGGCCAGCCGCTGTTGGGCGACGGCGTGCGGCGGGCTTCTTCAGACAGCCCCGAAGGCCAGCGCCATGCGGCAAGTACGAGTAGTGCCACGGTGATGCGAGCAGGAATCCACGAAAGAACGTCGTCGGCTCGCGCGGCCCATTTGCCGAACCAGGTCCAGTCGCGGCCGCTGCGCTCGCCTCGATAGCCCCACATCGCATCGGCGGTGTTGGCGAAGCGGTAGAGCGCCGCGCCCGGCAGGCCCAGCAGCACGAACCAGAAGACGGGCGCCACCAGCGAATCGTTGAGGTTCTCGGCGAGCGATTCGATGGCGCTCTCGCGCACCTCGCGCTCGCTGAGACGCTCGACGTCACGGCTCACAAGGCGCGCCAGCTGAGCGCGCCCGGCATCGAGCGAAACGCCCAGCGCCGCCTCGACCGCGAGCACCTCGTCGCGCAACATGCGCCAGGCGAAGAGCGGCTTGAGCAGCAGGCCCAGCACCAGCGCCACCGCCCATACGGGCAGATGCAGCACCGCCAGCGTCTGCAGGGCCATCGCGATGCCCCAGACGCACATCGCCCCCACGCACCACACCAGCGCGCCGCAGAAGAACATCGGCAGATCGACCGTCTTGGCCTCATGCATGCGCGGCGCGATGCGCGACCCCGTGCCCAGATAGCGTCCCATCCACACGACCGGATGCAGCGGCGCTGGCGGCTCGCCCAGCCAGCGATCGACGGCCAGCGCTATCCACAGCGCGGCGGCGAAGGCGATGGCGTATTCGGAACTCGGCAAGGGCATGGGAGCCGCCATTCTCGCGAATCAGGCGGCCGCCCTGCCCCGGCGCCATTGCATCGCCGCGCCGAACACCAGAAGCAGCGCGGCGCCCAGCACCATCCAGAGCCGCAGGACGGCGGCTTCGCCGGCCTTGGGCGGCGGTGCATCCGCTGGCGTCTGCTCCAGCTTCAGGCCGAAGACGGGCCGCGGGCCGTCCGGCGCGGGAGCAGGTTCAGAGACCGCTGCCGGCGCGGGCGCCTGCACGACCACGGGAGTGACGGCCGGCTGCGGCCTGGGCGAAACCGGAGCCGGTGCCAGTTCGGCCTGCACGAAGCGCTGCACACCCGCATTCGGCTCGCGCAGCCCCGTCGCCCGCACCGCCTGCGCATAGGCCTGCGCCAGCTCTCGCCGCGTGGCGGCATCGGGCTTCCAATAATTCAGCCGCACCGCATCGAGCATGCGCTCCAGCGTCTGCGCGAAGGCCGCGCGGTTGTCGCCTTCCAGCCATTCGCGCGTGCCCAGCCGGTACCTGTCGCGCACATACACGTCGTGCAGCGACTGCCACTGATCCTGCCGCACCGCCTGCGGCGCGGTCACCTGCCAGCCCCAGAGGAACTGCGCGGTCTTCAGCACCTGCAGCGTGCCACTGTAGCCCTCGGCCTTCTGGGCTTCGATCCATTGCGGGTGAAGGTAGCGCGTCTGCATCTCGCGCGCGATGGCGCCGGCCGCGGTGTCGGTGCGCACCTCGGCGCCGTCGCGCAGGTTCTGCACGTACAGCGCCGGGTCCTTGCCGGTGAGATGCCGCACCGCCTGGGCGATGCCGCCCAGGTACTGGAACGGGTCGTCGTTGGTGAGCACGCCGTAGAGGTTGGAGCTGCGCGCCATCAGCGCCGCATCGACCTGCGCGAGGTTGCCCGCGTAGGCGCCTGGCCGCACGGCGCCGTCCAGGCCCTTGCCGTAGGCGTGGCCCATGCGATCCATGTAGAGCTGCGCCATCTGCGCGTCGCCGCCGCCGCGCTGCTGGTTCTTCCATACATCGCTCGCGAGCGCGGCTTCCTCCAGCCCGGCGCCGTAGCTGCCCTGCTCGTTGGAGAACACGCGGGCGGTGGACCAGCGTTGCGCCTCGCTCGCCGTCGCCCCCTCAGCGCTCAGCTTTCGCGCCATCGCCTCGCTGTGCAGGGCGACGGCGTTACCGGGCTCGCGCAGCGCCGCCACCTGCTGCACCGCCTCGTCGAGCCAGCGCATCACGGCCGGAAACTGGTCGCGGTAGGAGCCCGTGACGCTGACCAGCACGTCGATGCGCGGTCGCTTCAGCTGCGACGCCGGAATGATCTCGATGCCCGCCATGCGCCCGCCCTCGTCCCAGCGCGGCCTCACACCCATGGCATAGAAGGCCTGGCTCTCCAGCACGCCCTGGTGTCGCGAGGCCTCGCCGGCCCAGAGGGTGAAGGCGATCTTCTCGGGCGTCTTGCCGGCATGGGTCTTGGCGTGCTGCGCGATCCATGCGTCCATCGCAGCGACACCCGTGTCCCACGCCGTGCGGGTGGGCACGCGGCTCGGGTCGAAGCCATAGAGATTGCGCCCGGTCGGCAGGCTGTCGGGGTTGCGCACCGGGTCGCCGCCGTAGCTGGACTTGAGATAGCGGCCGTCGAGCGCGGTCAGCAGTCCTTCGATTTCCTCGTTGTGCGCGAGCACGTCGTCGAGCTTGCGGGCACGTGCGGCCAGCTCCAGCAGCTTCTGCCGGTCGGCCGCCGTCTTGCCCATGGCGCTCGCGGCCTGCGCCTCGGCGAGCGCCTGTTCCACCCAGCGCGCAGGGCGCGAGCCGGCAACGTTCTTCGCGTCGATCAGGAAGGCCTCGTCGATGTCCTCGTCCAGCGCCTCGACCAACGGCTTGCCGAGGATCTGCAGGATGGTCATGCGCCTGCGCTGCGCGTCGGGCGCCTGCCCGAAAGTCGCGAGGCCCAGCGGCTGCGCGGTCTGCGCGAGCTCGTCGAGGTACGGATGCAGCACCGCGATGAAACCCGCGAAATCGGCGCGGATGCGCGCGGGCGTCCAGCCCAGGTCGCGGTCGTAGCGGTGCTCGGCGAACTCGGCCGTGAGCCGCTTTTCCAGAGCCGTCTTCACGGGGCCGAGCGACAGCGTCTCCCACTCGTGCATGCGCTCGTGCATCTCCTGCACGCCGGGGCGGAAGCCCGCCGGCGCGAACATGGGCGTCGAGTGGCTCACCATGGTCGCGCGGCCGCGCCGCTTGGCGGTGGTGGCTTCGCCGAGGTTGTCCATGATGTACGGGTACACGTTGGGCAGGTCGCCGAGCGCGAGCAGCGGATCGTCCTGCACCGACAGCCCGCGCTCCTTGCCCGCCGACCACTCGACCGTGCCGTGCGTGCCCACGTGCACCACCGCGCTGGCGCCGAAGCGCTTGCGCAGCCAGAGGTACGTTGCGAGGTAGCCGTGGCTCAGCGGAACGGCCGAACGGTGATAGACCTGCTCGGCCTTGCCCACCACCTGCGTGCCGGGCTCGAACCGCGGCGGCTGGCGCAGCACGACCACGTTGCCGAAGCGCACGCGCGGGATCACGAAGGCCGGGCCGCCCGCCACGGCGCGCAGCATGGTCGACTTCTCGGGCGCTCCCCAATAGCTTTCGATGCGGCGCTGCGTTTCCTGCGGTAGCGCGCGGAACCATGCGAGGTAGTCCGAAAGCGTCAGCGTGTCAGCCAGATCCTTGTCGAGCAGCGGCTGCAGCTCGTCGCCCTGGCCCGTCGGGTAGTAGGCCCGCATCGTCGCCTGCACCTGCGCGATGAGCGCGTCGGTGCCGGGCAGCTCGGCAACGTAGCCGGCCGACTTCATCGCCGCCAGCATGTTGTTGACGCTGCGCGGCACGTTCAGGAACGAGGCGCCGAAGTTGGCCTCGCCCGGCGGGTAGTTGTAGACCAGCATCGCCACGCGCCGCTCGGCCGGTGGCGTGCGTTGCAAGCGCAGCAGCGCCGCGGCCTTGGCGGCCACGGCCTCGATCTGCGCGGGCAGCGGCTGCAGCGTGCCGCTCGCTGCATCGCGGGCGCTCACGAGCATCGGGTCGGTCATGCCGGCCAGTTCGCTCGGGCTGTAGTAGGCGGCGATGTCGGTCTGCGCGAGGCCGTCCTTGCTCTTCGCCCATTGCGCGGCGTCCATCGCCAGCGAGGGCAGCGTCTGCAGCACCGGCACGCCGATGCGCTCCAGCTCGGCCTTGCGCTCGTTGGGACTGAAGACCAGCGAGGCGTTGACGATGGCATCGGCCACGCGACGTTCGCCTTCATCGTGCGTCATGCGGAAGAACAGGTCCTTCTGCTGGCGCGGGCCGTAGAAGGCGTAGGCGCGCAGGCCGCGGGCTTCCAGCGATGCGATCAGCGCGTCGAGCCAGCCGGTGTCGTCGCCCGTCACCGTGGCGCTGTTGATGGCGATGGCGACCGTGCCGCTGCCAGGCAGCCTTTCGACGGCTGCCATGTCCGTTTCGACGCGCGGCCAGCCTGGGTGATAGATGCCGGCGAGCGGAAGCGGCACGGGATCGGGCAGCCCGTCCAGCCTGCCGGGCTGGCGCAGCGCCTTCATCGACGCCCCCAGGTTGGCCGCGCCCGCAAAGCGCCAGAACTCGCGCAGCCGCTGCGCCCAGGCGGCATCGACGCCGCGCTCGGCCGCAAGCGGTGCGGCGGCGGTCGTCTGGCCCTTGGCCACCAGCGCGAACTCGCCGACCAGCACGTAGGGCACCGCGCTGCGCAAGATCGCATCGCCGAAACGCGCTGCCGCCGCCTGCGCCACGCTGATGTGCGGCGCGTCGATCACGAGCAGGCCGGCGCCGTCGAGCGCACCGGCCAACGCCTCGGGCGAATCCTGCGAAGCGGACAGCACTTGCAGCGGCAGCCCCGCCTCGCGCGCGGCCTCCCGCATCCGCACCACGCGCGCCGGCGACACCAGCGAGGTGCTCAGCACCACGACGCGGGCAAGCCCCTGCTGCTGCGCATGCGCCGGAAGAAGAAATCCCAGCCCGGAAAGAAGGAGCCAGGCCGAAAGAAGAAGCCGCGTCACTTCCCGCCCGGCCCGGCCAGCTCCGCGTCCGCCGGCACGTAGACCATCGTCCCGTCCTTCAGCCGCCAGGCGGTGCCGGCCTTCTCGCCGTCGCCCTGCCCCGTCGCACCACTGGCCTTGAAGCGCGTGATCTTGCGGCCCTCGCGCGTCACGATCTCCATGTCCGGCTGGCCTTCGTTGCGGATGATCGTCACCTTGTCCTGTGCGAAGGGATTCATCGGGTTGTTGATGACCGCGATCATCAGCATGCCGATCACCACCATGAACACGTCGATCAGATTGATGGTCGAGAGCACCGGATCGTCGTCGTCGCTGTCCAGGCTGCTCAATATCGAGAACTGGCGCCGGCTCATGAGAGGCGGTCCCGCGCGTCGAGTACCGTCACCAGCTCGCGCATCAGCCAGCGGCGGCGCACGGTGTAGACCACGAAGGTGATCGAGGCAGAGGCCAGCGCCACGATCACGCTCGCGAAGGCCGGCGCCAGGCTCTGCGCCACGCCCTGCGATTCGCCCGAGGCCACGGCCACCAGCGCCGGGCCCATCGGGATCATGGTGGCGATCAGCCCCAGCATCGGCGCCACGCGGCTGCACAGGCGCACGCCTTCGAGCTGCTTGAGCACCACCAGCTCCATCTGCTCCTGGCTGGCCTGCGCGTGGCTTTGCAGCACCAGCGCGCGCGACGGATCGCGGCGGCGCTGCAGGTACTCGACGCCGAAAGCGCCAAGGCAGTACACGGCATAGACGAAGGACAGCAGCACGCCCAGCGTCACCGGCCAGAGAAACAGGCGCGCTAGCTCGAAGAGAACGGAGTCGAAGGCCAGCATCAGGTACGCTCCACGGCGGTTGGTTGGTCGAAGAGGTCCGAAGGCCGGCCCCAGCCCTCGTCGAACACCAGCGAGGCGAGCGGCTCGCGCTTGGCCCAGCGTTCGCGCTGCAGCATCGGCTCTTCGTAGAAATCGGCCACGGGGCCCAGGCACAGCAAGGCGATGGGCTCGGCGCCCTCGGGCAGGCCCAGCAGCGCAGCCACTTCGGCCGGATCGAAGAGCGACACCCAGCCCATGCCCAGCCCCTCGGCGCGTGCTGCGAGCCAGAGGTTCTGGATCGCGCAGGAGGCCGAGGCCAGGTCCATCTGCGGCAGCGTGCGGCGGCCGAACACGTGCTTCTCGCGCCCGTCGGCCAGCGTCACCGCCAGCAGCTCGGCGGCATCGAGCAGGCCCTGCACCTTCAGGCGCATGAACTCGTCCTCGCGCTCGCCGAGGGCGCGGGCCGTCAGCACGCGTTCCTGTTCGACGACTTGGTGCAACTGCTGCCGCAGCGCCTCGCCGCGAATGCGGATGAAGCGCCACGGCTGCATGAAGCCCACGCTGGGCGCGTGGTGCGCCGCGTCGAGCAGCCGGCGCAGCACCTCGGGCTCGACGCGGCCGCCCGCGAAGTGGCGCATGTCGCGCCGCTCGTGGATGGCGCGGTACACCGCCCTCGCCTCGCCGGCCTCGAACGCGTGTGCCATGAGCGCCTTCAGTCCTCGATGCCGCGCTGGGCGGGAATGCCGGCCTTGAAGGCGTGCTTGACCAGCGCCATCTCGGTCACCGTGTCGGCCAGCTCGATGATCTCCGGCGGGCAGCGCCGGCCGGTGAGCGCAACGTGCACATGCTTCGGCCGCGCGCGCAGCGTTTCGAGCACGCCTTCGAGCGGCAGCCAGCCGTAGATCAGCGGATAGGTGATCTCGTCGAGCACCACGAGGAAGAACTCGCCCGACAGGATCGCCGCCTTCGCCTTCTCCCAGCCGTCGCGCGCGAGCTGGGCCGAACGCTCCAGGTCCTGGCTCTTCCAGCTGAAGCCGTCGCCCAGCCCTTCGATGGGAATGCCGATCTGCTCGAACATGCGGTGCTCGCCGAAACGCGCGGTCGGCACCTTCATGAACTGGTAGATCTTCACGGCCTTGCCGCGGCCGTGCGCGCGCAGCGCGAGGCCGAAGGCGGCCGTGCTCTTGCCCTTGCCGTCGCCGGTGTTGACGATGACGATGCCGCGGCGCTCGCCTTCGGGCTTCTCGTAGGGCTTTTCGCTGGGTGGGGTCTCTATTTGCATCTATGCCTTTTCAAGCTGTCTCAAATGCGGACTTGACCGCGAGCGCAGAAGTCGCAAAGGTTTCGCGAAAGTCGCAAAAGGAATATCCAGAAATTTTGTATTCCTGCGACCTCTGCGAATCCTTCGCGCCCTCTGCGTTCGGCTGTCCGATCCCGCATTTCGATTTCATCTGGGTAACGCAATCCACTGCTCAGCCACGCGGTGCACGCGGATGCGGTGGTCGAAGACCTGCTCCAGCGCGGCATGGGTGGCCGGGTCGTCGCAGGTGCCGTGGTGCACGACGCGACCCTGGTTCATCACCACCATTTCGTCGGCGGCCAGGGCCATCGGCAGTTCGTGCAGCACGCTGACCACCGTGCGGCCTTCTGCGACGAGGGTGCGCACGATCTGCATCCAGTCGGCCTGGTGGGGCGGGTCGAGGTTGGCCAGCGGCTCGTCCATCAGCAGCGCCTCGGCTTCGACGGCGAGCGCGCGCGCCAGCAGCACGCGCTGGCGTTCGCCGCCGGAAAGCTGGCCCAGCGGGCGGTCGCGCCAGTCCCAGGCCTGGGTGCTGCGCAGTGCGCGTTCGACAGCCTCGCGGTCGGCGACGCCGGGCGTAGCGAGCCAGCGCTGGTGAGGCAGGCGGCCGAGCATGGCGACGTCGTAGACCATCAGGTCGTCGGCGCTGCCTTCACCCGTGCCGCTCTGGCCCAGCCACGAAAGGCGGCGGGCGCGAACGCGGGCGGGCACCTTGTCCTGCGCCTCGCCGAACAGGCGCACCTCGCCGCGATGCGCAAGCAGCCCCGCCAGCGCCTTCAGCAGCGTCGACTTGCCCGCGCCGTTCGGGCCGACGATGCTGGTCCAGCGCGCCGCCCGCAGCTTCAGGTCGATGCCGTGCAGCACCTCGGTGGAACCGAGCGTGGCGCTCAGCTGGCGCGCCTCGAGCGCGGCGGGAGCGTCGTTGCGGCTCATGCCACGCCGCTCCGCGCGCTGCGCCTGTGCATCAGCCACAGCAGGTAGCTGCCGCCCAGCACGGCCGTGAGCACGCCCACGGGCAGCTCCTGCGGCGCAATCAGCCAGCGCGCCAGCAGGTCGGCCGCCATCAGCAGCAGGCCGCCCATCAGCGCCGACAGCACGATCAGCCGCGCATGCGTGGTCTTGACGGCCGAGCGCACCAGGTGCGGCGCCGCGAGTCCGACGAAGGCGATCAGCCCGGTCTGCGCCACGGCCGCGCCGGTGGCCAGCGCCAGCACCACGACCAGCGCCGCGCGCATCGCGCCCAGCGGCAGGCCCAGGCTGCGCGCGGTGGCCTCGCCGAGCGCGAGTCCGTCGAGCACCGGCGCCAGCGCCCAGCCCGCGAGCAGGCAGGCCGCGCCGACCATGGCCATCACCGCGCAGGCGCTCCAGCCGACGAGGCCGGTGCTGCCGAGGATGAAACCCTGTATGGCCTGGAGGATGTCCGCCGAGGCGATGGTGATGAGGTCTTTGGCCGCGCCAAGCACCACGCCCACGATCACGCCGGCCAGCAGCAGCCGCAGCGTCTGCTGCACGCCGCGCGCCAGCATCAGCGTGAGCATCACAGCCAGCACCGCGCCCAGGAAGGCCGCACCGGTGAGCCCGAGCCGCATCACCCACTGCGTGCTCGCCGCCGAGCCGCCGAACATCAGCAGCGCCACCGCCACGCCGAGCGAGGCGCCCGAGGCGCTGCCGAGCAGGTACGGATCGGCCAGCGGATTGCGAAAAAGCCCCTGCGCCACCGCGCCCGCCAGTCCCAGCAACGCGCCGGCCAGCCAGGCGCCGAGCGTGCGCGGCAGGCGGATGTCCCACACGATCTGCAGCGCCACCGGGTCGTGGCGCGCGGCGAACAGGCTCTCGAAGCCTGTGCTGCCGATGCCCAGGCCCAGCAGCATCAGCCCCGTGCCCAGCACCAGCAGGCCGACGCCGAGCAGCAGTACGCGACGCAGATGGGCGGTATGCCTGACGGCCGCCGCGTTCATCGCTTGCCGCCCTTGTCGGTGATGCACTGCGCCATCAGCCGCGCGGCCTCGTCCATGCGCGGGCCGGGGCGCACCAGCACGTCGGACTGTTCGGCACTGAATCGGCAGACGCGGCCCTCGCGCACCGCGCGGATGCCGGCCCAGCCGGGCCGCTGTTCCAGCCCCTGCGCGCTGCGCACACTGACCATGATGAGGTCGGGATTCGCGCGCACCACGTACTCGGGGTTGAGCTTGGGGAACGGGCCGAGCGAGGCCGGCACGATGTTCTTCACGCCGAGCCGCGAAAGCGTCTCGCCGATGAAGGACGACTCGCCCGCCGCGTACGGCGCGCTGTTGACCTCGAAATACACGCGCATGCCTTTCGCCCCTGCGGGCACCGACTGCGCGGCGGCCGACACGCTGGCGTCGATCACGCGCCAGACTTTCGGCGCCTCGTGCGTGCCCAGCACCTGGTCGAGCTTGTCGAGCACGCGGCGCACGTCGGCGTGGCTCTTGGGTTCGAGCACCAGCACCTTCATACCCAGCGCCTCCAGCCGCTGCGTGACGCGCGAGGACTTGGCCAGCAGCACCGCGTCGGGCTTGAGCGCGACGATGGCCTCCACGTTCGGATCGATGCCGCCGCCAAGCTGTGGCAGCGCCTTCACCTGCTCGGGCGAATTGGAGTACCGGTCCACGCCCACCAGCCGGTCGCAGGCGCCGAGCGCGCAGACCGACTCGGTGAGCGATGGCAGCAGCGAGACGATGCGCTGCGGCGGCTGCGGCAGGTTGACGGAAACGCCGCGCTCGTCGACCACGTCGAGCGCATGCGCGGCCAGCGCGAAAAGAGCGAGGCCGAGCGAAGCCAGCGAGATGCGGATCTTCTTCATGCAGCAGGCGCCTTCAGACTCAGCGGCAATCCGGCCGCCATCAGCGTGACGCGCCCGCAGGCGGCGGCCACGTCCTGGTTGAGCCGGCCGAGCGCGTCGACGAAGGCGCGCGTCTCGCGGCCCATCGGGATCACGCCCCACCCGATCTCGTTGCCGACCAGCACCACCGGACCCGGCGCATCGCGCAGCGCGACCAGCAGCATCGCGATGTGCGCCGCGGGGGTGCGCGTCACAGGGCGGGCGTCTTCGCTGGGCATCGGCATCAGCAGGTTTGTGAGCCACATCGTGAGGCAGTCGACGACCACCAGCGTCTCGGGCGTGCTCTGCGTGACGATGGCGCGCGCGAGCTCGATCGGCTCCTCGATGGTGCGCATGCCGGGCACACGCTCGGCGCGGTCGGCCTGATGGCGCACGATGCGCTCCTGCATCTCGTCGTCATAGGCTTGGGCGGTGGCGATCAGCACGGCGCGGCGGGGCCGGGAGCCGGATGCGAGCCAGTCGATGGCGCGCTGCTCGGCGCGGCGCGACTTGCCGCTCTTCTGGCCACCCAGGATGAACTCGTGCACCACGGCTTCAGGCTTGGTCGAATGCGGCATGGCTCTCCAACTCGATGGACATGGCGCCGAAAAGGCGGGCAGTGGCTTGCGGACTGGACGCGAACCACGCATGGAAGTAGCTCGCGCGCACCGGGCCGTGCACGTACAGCGCTTCGCCGGCGGGCGCGCCCACGGCCTGCGGGGCGCCGGGCCGGGCGGTGCGGGCGACCGGCTCCAGCGGCGTTTCGCAGCTCGAATAGTGGAAGGTGTGGCCGCGCAGCACATGGCTGCCCAGCGAGAGCTGCTGCGGCCCGAGGCCCGCGAGCCGCTTCTGCATGGTCACGCGGCCGGGCAGCAGGCCCCAGAGGCGGTGGACTTGCTCACCGTCCTGCAAGGCCAGCTCGTCGAACAGCGCCATCATTCCGCCGCACTCGGCCCAGACCGGCTTGCCCGCTGCGGCATGCGCGGCAAGCGATTCACGCATCGCCGTGCAAGCCGACAGCGCCTGCGCGTGCAGCTCCGGATAGCCGCCGGGCAGCCAGACGGCATCGCAGGCCGGCAAGGCGTCGCCCGCGAGCGGCGAGAAGAAGCTCAGCTTCGCGCCCAGTGCCGTGAGCACGTCGAGGTTCGCGGGGTAGATGAACGAGAAGGCGGCGTCGCGCGCGATGGCGATGGTGCGGCCGGCCAGCAGAGGCGGCGTGGCTTGTGCCTCCTCGGATGCGGGGGCCTCGAAGCGCACCTGTGGCAGGTCGCCGGCGGGCGTGCGGCCCAGCGGTGTGTCGGCCAGCACGTCGGCGGCCGCGTCGAGCCGCGCCATCGCATCGCCGAGTTCGGTGGCGGCCACGAGGCCCAGATGACGCTCGGGCAGCGCGAAACGGGAATCGCGCGGCAAGGCACCGAGCCATTGCGAAGGGTTGCGCAACGCTTGCTGAAGCATGGCGCCGTGCCGTTCGCTCGCCACGCGGTTCGCCAGCACGCCGGCCCACGGCAGGCCGTCGCGGAAGTTCTGCAGCCCGTAGGCCAGCGCCCCGAAGGTGCCGGCCATGGCGTGCGCGTCGATCACCGCCAGCACCGGCAGGCCGAAGCGCTGCGCCAGGTCGGCGGCGCTGGGCGTGCCGTCGAAGAGGCCCATCACGCCTTCGACGACCAGCAGGTCACATTCGGCCGCTGCCGCGTGCAGGCGCGCGCGGCAGTCGGCTTCGCCGGTCATCCAGAGGTCCAGCGAATGCACCGGCGCGCCGGTGGCCAGCGCCAGCCAGTGCGGGTCGAGGAAGTCGGGCCCGCACTTGAAGGCGCGCACGCGCCTGCCCTGGCGCGCATGCAGCCGGGCCAGCGCGGCAGCGACCGTGGTCTTGCCCTGCCCTGAGGCCGCGGCGGCCACCAGCACGGCGGCGCAGGTGGCCGCCGCGGCACCGGCGGTGCCGCCCGGCTGGGATGCTTGGCTGCTTAGTGAGGCGTCCACTTGAGACCGACGTAGGCGGTACGGCCGGCATTGGCGTACAGCCGTGCGAACTGGTAGTCCTTGTTGCCCACATTGTCGACGCGCGCGACGAGGTTGATGTCGCGCGTGATCTGCGTGGTGGCCGACAGGTTCAGCACGGTGTAGCCGCCGAGCTTCACGCTGTTGGCGGCGTCGTCGTAGCGGCGGCTGGAAGTCTGCACCTCGGCGCCCAGCGTCCAGCCCGCGATGCGCCAGTCGGCGCCCAGGGTGGCGTGGCGCTGAGCGCGGCGCGCCAACAGGTTGTGGGTGGCGAGGTCGCGCGGGTCCTGGAAGTCGAAGGAGCCGCGCAGCGTGACGTCGCCGATGCGGTGGCTGCCCGAGAGCGTGACGCCCTGGTAGCGCGCGCGGGCGGTGCTGGCGTAGCAGCCGAAGGACGATGCGCAGCCCTTGGCCGAGCCGTCGAACACGATCAGGTTCTGCACGCGGTTGGCATACGCCACGATGCCCATCTGCGTCGCGCCCTCGGTGTACTGCAGGCCCAGCTCGAGGTTGCGGCTCGATTCGGGCTTGAGCGTGGCCAGGCCGTATTCGCTGAAGCGCTGGTACAGCGTGGGCACGCGGAAGGCGGTGCCTGCCGACGCCGTGAAGCGCAGCGTCGGCGTGATGGCGTAGCCGTAGGCCGCGCTGCCGGTGGTCTTGCCGCCGAATTCGCTGTCCTTGTCGTGGCGCACGTGCAGCTGCAGCGAGTGCGGGCCCTTCACGAAGCCGTAGCCCAGCGAGACGGCGTCCTGCGAGCGGTCGCGCGAGAGCAGCTTCGAGGTGGTTGTGGGAGCGTTCTCCAGGGCGTCTTCGCGGCGCTCGAGCGTGGCGGTGACGAGGTGCGGTCCGAAGCGGAATTCGTTCTGGAACAGGTAGCCGCGCAGCCGGGTTTCGGTGCGGTAGAACGAAGGCTGCGTCTTGTAGACCTGCTGCGAGTCGGTCACCTGCAAGCGGGTGCTGTAGACGTCGTTCCACTTTGCCGACCAGCTCAGGCCGGCGGTCTGCAGCGTGTTGCTCGAGATGTCGTTGGCGAACAGGAACGGCAGCCTGGTCCTGTAGGACACCGTGGCGTCGTAGCCGGCCTTGACGTCGCTGGAAAGCATCGTGGCCTCGATGCGCTGGTCGGGCGTGATCTGGAAGCCCAGCTTCACGTTGCCCGAGGTGCTGTTGTAGCCGTCGCGGTCGGGGCTGGTGAAGCCGTCCTTGGTCACGTTGCGCTTGCTCACGGGCTGCACGTTGTAGCCCTTGCTCTCTTCATGCGCCACGCCGAAGGAATAGTCGAAGAGGCCCGACTTGCCGCTCACGCCGCCTTCGATCCTGCGCAGCCCCTTGCTGCCGAAGCCGATGCCGGCGTAGGGCGACACGCCCTCTTCTCCTCGCCTGGTGAAGAGCTGGATCACGCCGCCCACGGCGTCGGAGCCGTAGACCGCGGCGGCCGGGCCGCGCAGCACCTCGATGCGGTCGATCTGCGACAGCGGAATGCCTTCCCAGCCGGCGCCGCCGGTCGATTGCGAGTCGATGCGCACACCATCGAGATACACGGCTGTGAAGCGCGTCTCGGCGCCGCGGATGAAGAGGCTGGTGGTGTTGCCCACGCCGCCCGAGCGCGAGATCTCGATGCCGGGCACTCGCGAGAGCAGGTCGGCCACGCCGGTCGCGCCGCTGCGCTCGATGGCGTTGCTGTCGACGATGGAGACGTCTCCCACGAGCTCCGACAACGCCTGCGGGGTGCGGTTGGCGGTGACCACCGTCTCGCGCAGGGTGGAAGCCTCCTGCGCATGGGCCAGCCCGCCGAAGGCGGAAACCAGCGCCAGCGGCAGGCAGGCGTGGCGGAAGCGGCGCGCAGGAGC
Organism: Variovorax sp. 350MFTsu5.1; assembly: GCF_048302515.1. Lineage (NCBI taxonomy): Bacteria > Pseudomonadati > Pseudomonadota > Betaproteobacteria > Burkholderiales > Comamonadaceae > Variovorax > Variovorax sp. 350MFTsu5.1. Next base: position 3,791,939 of record NZ_CP157620.1, read on the forward strand.
GCGGCCGCGGAAAGAGCAAACACGGGAAATCATGGATCAAGCGAACGAACGTCAATACCCCTGGCCGGCCTCCCCGCCGGCGCCTGGGCGCAATGGCCGCGCATGCGTTCGTCATTCATCTTCGACGCATGCGGCAGCCGCCTTGTTGGCCGGTATCCGGGCTGGCAGAGCGACTCCTTGCCGCCTTCCCAGACGCCTGTTTCAGGGCATCCAGTGGCTTCGATGGAAAGGGGTTGGCGCCTTGCGGCACCGTCTGCTTGACCGTTGCGGGGGCAGCGCAGGCGGCTTCGGCCTTGTTCCGGCAAGAACCGGGGCGTTCACTCCTGCTTCCCGTTGAACTGCGCCGTGCGAACCACGGCGCGAGCACCAACGGCGGTGATTTTATGCGCTGGCCAACGGGGCTTAAGTCGAAAGTTGCGGCACCGCTAACATCGACGGCCATGATGCAGCCCGCCTCGGTCTTCCTGAATCTGCGTTCGGCGCTGCAGCGTCTCTTCGGTGTGTCGGGCTGGCAGTCGATGCTGCTGTGGTCCATCGTGGCGGGGCTGCTGGGGACGCTGGCGACCGAATTCTTCCGCGCGGCGCTGCTGGCCTTCGAGCACCTGGTGCTGGGACCTGGCGAAGGGCTCGTGGCAATGGCCAGGCAACTGCCATGGTGGGCACGCATCGCCTGCCCCACGCTCGGCGGTCTGGTGGCGGGGCTGCTGCTGGTGCTGGCCAGGCGCGTGGCTTCGCGCAGCGCCACGTCGGACTACATGGAAGCCATCGTCCTCGGCGACGGGCGCATCCCGGTGGCGCAGACGCTGGCGCGCAGCGCGTCGTCGCTGGTGAGCATCGGCACCGGCGGCTCGATCGGGCGCGAGGGCTCGATGGTGCAACTGGCGGCGCTGGCTTCCTCGCTGCTGGGACGGGTGTTCCGCTTCCCGGCCGAACGGCTGCGGCTGCTGGTGGCCTGCGGCGCGGCGGCCGGCCTCACTGCAGCCTACAACGCGCCCATCGCGGGCGCCTTCTTCGTCGCGGAGATCGTGCTGGGCTCCATCGCGATGGAGAGCGTGGGGCCGATCATCATCGCCTCGGTGGTCGCCAACGTCGCGATGCGGGCGCTTCCGGGCTACCAGCCGCCTTACAGGATGCCGCCGTTCCCGGAGATCCACGGCACCGAGGTCGTGCTGTTCTGCGTGCTCGGCGTGCTGCTGGGCTTCGCGGCGGTGGGCTTCCTGCGTGCGCTGCAGGGCAGCCGGGCGCTGTTCTCGCGGCTGCCGCTCGCGCTGCCGTGGCGGCTGGCGCTGGGCGGGCTCGTCATGGGCGCGGTGTCGGTGCCGATGCCGGAGGTCTGGGGTAACGGCTACAGCGTGGTCAATTCGGTGCTGCACACGCCGTGGGCATGGACACTGATCGCGACGGTGCTGCTCGCCAAGGCGGTCGCCACCATGGCAACGGCGGGCTCGGGCGCGGTGGGCGGCGTGTTCACGCCCGCGCTCTTCTTCGGCTGCATGATCGGCGCGCTCGTCGGCCAGGGCGTGCAGGCGCTGTGGCCAGCGGCGAGCTCGGCGCCTTTCGCCTACGCCATCGTCGGCATGGGCGCGTTCCTGGCGGGCGCCACGCAGGCGCCGCTGATGGCGATATTGATGATCTTCGAGATGACGCTGAGCTACCAGGTCATGCTGCCGCTGATGGCCGCGAGCGTCATCGCGTATTTCGTGGCGCGCTCGGCCAACGCGGGCTCGATGTACGAGATCACGCTGCATCGCAATGCGCAGCGCGACGACCAGATGCGCCTGCGAGGCCTGCACATGCGCGACCTGGTGCAGCCGGCGGAAACGGTGGTCGGCCCGCTGGCGGACCGCGAGGCGATGAGCAGGCTCTTCCTGCAGTACCCCGTGAAGTACCTGTACGTGGTGGACGCGGACAACCGCTATCTCGGCGTGGTGCCGCTCTCGTCGCTCGGCACGGCGCCGCAGGAGACGACGGCCGGCGCCCTGCTCTCGCAGGCGATCCTGCCGATCACCGCCGACACCGGGCTGGGCGAGGCGCTGCAGCGTTTCCTCGACCACCTGGGCGAGCGGCTGCCGCTGATAGAGAGCGCCGCCAACCCGGTGCTGCTGGGCGTGGTCGCCAAGAGCGCGCTGCTGGCCACCTACGTGCGGCTGAGCGAAGCCTGACCACCGGCTCAGGGGTTTGATCGGCGAGCGCCAAAGCCGCAGAATCCCGGGCACGCCGGGCGCCGCGTCCGGCCTCGGCGGGACCGCCTCCCCGGGAAACTACAATCGCCAACCATGCCCGCCTCCAGCCCCATCGACCAGATCGCCGAGCGCGTCGAACGACTGCTCGTGCGTCACGAAGAGGTGCAGCGCACCAACGCGCTGCTGCAGGAACAGGTCGATGCGCTCACGCGCGAACGCGACGCCCTGAAGTCGCGGCTCGTCGCGGCCCGCACGCGCCTCGATGCCCTGCTCGAACGGCTGCCGGCTGAACCACCTTCCGAAGATTCCCCCGCATGAAGCAGATTGAAGTACAGATCATGGGACAGAGCTATCTGCTCGGCTGTCCCGACGGCGGCGAGGCGCAGCTGCGCGAAGCCGTCGACCGCGTGGATGCCGCCATGTGCAAGATCCGCGACGCGGGAAAAGTCAAGGCCCGCGACCGCATCGCGGTGCTGGCATCGCTGAACCTGGCATTCGACCTCGCCGCGCAGCAGGCCGCCGCCACCGCGGCACCCGCGCCTGCTGCCGCGCCAGCCGATACCACAGAGACCGACCCGAAGGCTGCCCAGCTCATTCAAAGACTCGATCAGGCCCTGGCGGGCGATGGACATTTGCTCTGAGCGGGTTCCGCCGGCAGGGCTGCAGCGGTAAAATCCGAACTGTCTGCGGTGCGCGTTGGGCTTTATATGTCCTTGTTCCAATGCTCTACGGAGCCGGGCTTGGTAAATCGCTCGACGGGTGTGATCATCTCGCGTCAGATGAACCCGAAGTCCTGCTGCCCTCGCCCACCTGAACCCCGGTTCAGGATGCGAGTCCGGCGCCCACTTGCAGACACCTAATTCCGCCACGGCCCCCTGCACAAACTGCTCGGGGCCGTTGCTTTTTGCGATACAGAATTTCCGTGAACGTCTCCAGCCTGCTCGACCCCATCCTCATCGCCGAACTCGCCGCCCTCGGGCTCGGCACCGGTTTCCTCGCAGGCCTGCTGGGCATCGGCGGCGGCATGCTGATGGTGCCGTTCATCACGATCATCATGGGCCACCGCGGCGCGCCGGCCGATCTCTCGGTGAAGATGGCCATCGCGACCTCGATGGCGACCATCATCTTCACCTCGGTGTCGAGCGTGCGCGCGCACCACAAGCGCGGCGCGGTGCGCTGGGACATCGTGCGCCGGCTCGCGCCCGGCATCGTCATCGGCAGCCTGGTGGGCAGCCTGGGCGTGTTCTCGCTGCTCAAGGGAACGGCGCTGGCGATCTTCTTCGCGCTCTTCGTGGGCTTCTCGGCCACGCAGATGTTCCTCGACAAGAAGCCCGCGGCTTCGCGGCAGATGCCAGGCACGGGCGGCCAGCTCGCGGCGGGCGGCGCCATCGGCTTCATCTCGGGGCTGGTGGGTGCCGGCGGCGGCTTCATCAGCGTGCCGTTCATGACGTGGTGCAACATCTCCATCCACAACGCGGTGGCCACCAGCGCGGCGCTGGGCTTTCCGATCGCGGTGGCGAACGTGCTGGGCTATGCAGTGAGCGGACAGTCGGTGCAGGGCCTGCCGGCCGGCTCCTTCGGCTACATCTGGCTGCCCGCGCTGGCGGTGATCGCCCTGTGCAGCGTGCTGACCGCGCCGCTGGGCGCGAAGGCGGCGCACAGCCTGCCGGTGAAGAAGCTCAAGCGCGTGTTCGCGAGCATCCTCTACATGCTGGCCGCCTACATGCTCTGGAAGGGCCTGCACGGCTGATTCCCTTCGGGCGCAAGGCCCTTGCGCGAGAGGTGCGACTCGTTGCCGCCCGCGCGGCACGCGCCGTATAACGGGGCCATGAAAATCCTCATCGCAGTCGACGGCAGCGCCTACACGCAAAAGGCGCTGGCTTATCTGGTTGCCAACCGCGCGATGTTCGTGGACGGCCACGAACTGGTCATCGTGCACGTGTGCACCGGCATCTCGGGCCACGTCACGCGCCACCTCAGCAAGGAGATCGTCTCCGACTACTACGCCGAGGAAAGCGCCAAGGTGATCGACCCCGTGAAGGCGCAGCTCGCGGCACAGGGCATCGCCAACTACACGGTCGATGCGCGCCACGGCCACATCGCCGAGGAGATTCTCAAGTCGGCCGCCGCCGCACAGGCGGGGCTGATCGTGCTGGGCACGCACGGCCACGGCATCCTCGGCCGCGCGCTGATGGGCTCTGTCGCCACCAAGGTGATCGCCGAGACGAACACCACCGTGCTGCTGGTTCAGTAAGCCGATCCTTCGATCCGTTACTGCATGCGCTGCTGCCGCCACTCGCGTGGCGAGCAGCCGAATCGCTCCCTGAACGCGCGGCTGAAGTGCGCCGCGTCATTGAATCCCCTGCCGTAGGCGATATCGGCCACGGGACGGCCCGCCAGGCGCGGCTCCAGCAGGTCGCGGCTGCATGCCTGCAGCCTGCGCTCCCAGATGTACTGCGAGGGCGTGAGCGGCTCACTCTTGAACACGCGATGGATGTGGCTCACCGAGACGCCCAGCCCGGTCGCCAGCGTGCTCACCGAGAGTGACGGATCGGCCAACTGCTCGTCGATGCGCCGCTTCACGCGCGCGAGGTGGTAAGCCGCCAGATTGCTCAGCGAAGGCGCGCTCGCCGCCGGCAGCGTCTGCAGCCCCGCCACCAGGATGTTCTGCACGCCGTTGGCCACCGCGAGGGCCGAGGCCGGCTGCAGCGTGTCGATGTCCTCGCGCAGGGTGCGGATCATGCCCAGCAGCAGGTGTCCCGCGCCTTCGCGCCCCGACACGGTGGTGGCCGTCAGCGCCTCGGTGTCGCGCAACTCGCTGCGCAGGCGTTCGCCGGGCAGCTTGAGCACGATCTGCTCGAATGATTCGTCGAACAGCAGCTGGTAGGGCCGCGTGCTGTCGTACAGCGCGAAATCGCCGGCCGACAGCACCGCGTCGCGGCCGTCCTGCCGCACCACGCCCTGGCCGCGCGCCTGGATGCTCACGAGGAAGTAGTCGTCGCTGGAATGCGAGATGTGCCCCGGCGTGCGCATCACCTTCTGCGGGCTCGAGGTGACGACCGACACGTCGAGCCCGGGCAACGTGTGCTGGCGGATGCTTCCCTCGAAATCGCCCGGATCGCCCTCGCGCACCGGGTCGCAACCGAGCTGCACGTAGACATTGCAGATCATGTCGGTCCAGTAGGCGAGCCGCTGGTTGCGCGAAACGGCATCGGTGCTGAGCAGCTGGGTCATCGGATTCCTCGGAAAGCCTGGGCAACGAGCGGATGCAACGCTGGAACAAGAACGCCGCCAAACCGGGTCAAGGCGTTCCAGCGGCGCGAATCTACGCTTCAAGCAACCCGCATGCCACAGCGCAAACCCGGTGACTGCGGACCGAGCCGTTCACACCCCGTCACTTTCATTGCATCTGGAGAACCTTCATGCCGACCACCGTCCACCCCAAGCTGCGCGTTGCCGCAGTGCAGGCCGCCCCCGTGTTCCTCGACCTCGACGGCACCATCGACAAGACCATCGACCTCATGACGCAGGCCGCGAAACAGGGGGTGAAGCTCATCGCCTTTCCCGAGACCTGGGTGCCCGGCTACCCGTGGTGGATCTGGCTCGATTCGCCGGCCTGGGGCATGCAGTTCGTGCAGCGGTACCACGACAACTCGCTGGTCGTCGGCTCGGCCGAATTCGAGCGCGTCGCGCAGGCGGCGCGCACACTCGGAATCTGGGTCTCGCTGGGCTACAGCGAGAAGGCCGCGGGCAGCCTCTACATCGCGCAGGCGCTCATCGACGACCAGGGCGAGACGGTGCAGACGCGGCGCAAGCTCAAGCCCACGCACGTCGAGCGCACGGTGTTCGGCGAAGGCGACGGCTCCGACCTCGCCGTGATCCGCACGCCGCTGGGCAACATCGGCTCACTCTCGTGCTGGGAGCACCTGCAGCCGCTGAGCAAGTACGCGATGTACTCGCAGAACGAGCAGATCCACTGCGGCGCATGGCCGAGCTTCTCTCTCTACCGCGGCGCGGCCTACGCGCTGGGGCCCGAGGTCAACAACGCCGCGAGCCAGGTCTACGCGGCCGAGGGCCAGTGCTTCGTGATCGCGCCCTGTGCCACCGTGTCGAAGGCCATGAGCGAGCTGATGTGCACCGACGCCGGCAAGCAGCAGATGCTGCGCACCGGCGGTGGCTACGCGCGCATCTACGCACCCGACGGCTCGCCGCTGGGCACGCCGCTGGCGGAAGACGAGGAAGGCCTGGTCGTCGCCGACATCGACCTCGGCATGATCTCGCTCGCCAAGGCCGCAGCCGACCCGAGCGGCCACTACTCGCGGCCCGATGTCACGCAGCTGCTGCTCAACAAGACGCGCCGCGAACCGGTCGTGGTGCAGCAGGCGACGTCGCCGGAGCCTGAAGTCAGCACGCCAGAGCCGGTCGCGGCCTGAAGCAACGGAGGCGCACCATGGAATCCGCCATCGACGAGCACCTGAAGTGCCCCCGCACGCGCCACCGCCGCGTGGAAGACGACTACGTGCCGCCCTACCCCGTGTGGTCGGCCCGCGCACCGGTCGCGGTGAGGCAGGTCGTGATGGGCTACTTCGGCGTGCAGTCGCGCGGCGCCGAAATGCAGGGCCGCGCCTGTGCCGCGCTGATGAAGATCGCGCGCGACTTCGCCCTGCCCGACGGCCCCGGCCATCACGACCTCACGCACTACGTCGACGCGCAAGGCTTCGACAACATGATCGCCATCGCCTACTGGAACGACCCCGCCGCCTACGCCCGCTGGTGCGCGACGCCCGCTGTCGACGCCTGGTGGCGCTCCGACGAACGGCTCACGGAAGGCCTCGGCTACTTCCGCGAGATCGCCTCGCCCCGCGTCGAGCACTTCGAGACCATGTTCAACACGCCCGACCGCTTCGAAGGCGTCGGCGTGGTGATGGGCGGGGTCAGCGGCGAGCTGCAGGAGCACGGGTACTGGGGTTCGATGCGCGACCGCATTCCGCTGTCGCAGACCGACGCGATGGCGCCTTCGGGCTCGCGCGCGGTGATCGCAGGCGTGCCGGCGCCGGGGCAGCGCGTGCGCATCGCGGGCCACGAGAACGTCGCGATGATCCGCTCCGGCCAGGAATGGACCGACACCACCGGCCAGGAGCGCACGCTCTACCTGCAGGACATGGAACCGGTGCTGCGCGAGGGCATGGACTTCCTGCGCGACCAGGGGCTGGGCATCGGCTGCTACAGCAACCGCTACATGCGCCACCTCGACGCGCAGGGCGCGCCGCTGCAGAAGTCGTTCGGGCTGAGCTACTGGCGCTCGCTGGCCGACATGGAACGCTGGGCCGAGTCGCACCCCACGCACGTCGCGATCTTCGGCAGCTTCATGCGCTATGTGCAGGCGCTGAACTTCCAGCTGCAGCTGCGCGTGTATCACGAGGTGTCGGTGCTCAAGGCCGACGAGCAGAGCTACGAGTACGTCAACTGCCACGCGGGCAGCGGGCTGATGAACGGACTCGCGCCCTCTGACTGAAAGAACTCAGGCCGCGAAGAGGCCCTTGTGCTCCGTACGCAGCAGCGCCTTCTGCACCTTGCCCATGGCGTTGCGCGGCAGCTCGGGCACCACGAAGCAGCGCTTGGGAATCTTGAAGTTGGCGAGCTTCGACTTGAGCTCCGCCACGATGGCGTCGCCATCGAGCGCGGCGCCCGCCTTGGGAATGACGATGGCCACGCCCACCTCGCCGAAGTCGGGGTGCGGCACGCCGACCACGGCGCTCTCGGCCACGCCGGCCATCTCGTTGATGTAGCCCTCGATCTCGGCGGGGTACACGTTGTAGCCGCCGCTGATGATCAGGTCCTTGCTGCGCCCGACGATGGTGATGTAGCCGCGGCCGTCGATCTTGCCCACGTCGCCTGTCTTGAAGAAGCCGTCGGCGGTGAACTCCTCCTTCGTCTTCTCGGGCATGCGCCAGTAGCCCGCGAACACGTTGGGGCCGCTGACCTCGATGTTGCCGATCTCGTCGGTGGTGCAGTCGCGGCCGTTGTCGTCGCGCACGCGCAGCTGCACGCCCGGCAGCGCGAAGCCGACGGTGCCGCCGCGGCGCTCGCCCTGCTCGGGCCGGTAGGGGTTGGAGGTGAGCATGACCGTCTCGCTCATGCCGTAGCGCTCAAGAATGGTGTGCCCGGTGCGCTCGCGCCATTCGTCGAAGGTCTCGATGAGCAGCGGCGCCGAGCCCGCGACGAACAGGCGCATGTTGCGCACCGCCTCGCGCGTGAGGCCCGGCTCGGCCAGGAGGCGCACGTACAGCGTGGGCACGCCCATGAACACGGTCGCCTCGGGCAGCTTCTGCGCGACGCGCTTCGGGTCGAACTTGGCGAACCACAGGATCTTGCTGCCATTGAGCAGCGCGCCGTGCAGCGCGACGAACAGGCCGTGCACGTGGAAGATGGGCAGCGCGTGGATCAGCACGTCGCCCTCGGTCCAGCCCCAGTAGTCCTTCAGCACCTCGGCGTTCGACAGCAGGTTGCCGTGCGTGAGCATCGCGCCCTTGCTGCGGCCGGTGGTGCCGCTGGTGTAGAGGATGGCGGCCATGTCGTCGGCCTTGCGCTGCGCCGGCACGTGCTGGTCGCTGCACCGGGCGGCCACGTCGAGCAGCGAGCCGGTTCGGTCGTCGTCCAGCGTGAAGACGTGCTTCGTGCCCGCCGCGGTGGCGATGGGCGCGACCCACGACGCGTTGCGGCTGGTGCACACCACCACGGCCGGCTCGGCGTTGCCGATGAAGTATTCGATCTCGGCGCTCTGGTAGGCGGTGTTCAGCGGCAGGAACACATAGCCCGCGCGCAGCGTGGCGAGATACAGCAGCATGGCCTCGACCGACTTCTCGACTTGCACCGCGATGCGCGCGCCCTTCTCCAGCCCGAGGGCGTCGAGCAGGTTGGCGATCATGGCGCTGGCGCGTTCGAGGTCGCGCCAGGAATAGAACAGGCCGCTGTCGGTTTCGACGGCGATGGCGTCGAGGTCGGCGGGAAAGGCCGCGCGCAGGGCGGCGAACAGGTTGGCGTTGGCGGACTTCTTCATTCGGACGATTGCTTGGCTTGGCTTCAGAAATTCGGGGTGCGCTTGGCAAGGAAGGCGGCGATGCCCTCGCGGTGCTCCACGGAGTCGGCGTAATCGTAGGCGGTGGCCAGCAGGCCGTGGGCCGAGGGAGCGCCGGCACGCAGCACGGCGAAGGTGGCCTTGTGCAGGCGCGCGGCCTGCGGGGAGAGTGCTGCGATGCGCGCGGCGTGCGACTGGGCGGCGAGCGTCACTTCGTTGTCGGGCAGCACCTGCAGCAGGAAGCCCGCGTCGTACAGGCGCTGCGCGCCATGCACGCCGGCGGCCAGCAGCATGTCGCGCGCGAGCACGTCGCCGATGGCGCCATGCACCAGCGCGGCTTCGCGCGGCGCCATCGGGAAACCGAGCTTGGCGATGGGCGCGCCGAACCTCGCGGAGGCGCCGGCCAGGCGGATGTCGCAGCAGCTCGCGATCTCGATGCCCGCGCCCATGCAGGCGCCCTCGATTTGCGCGACCAGCGGCAGCGGGCAATCGAGCATCGCCTGCAGCGCAGCCCAGACCTCGTTCTCGTGGAACTCGCGCAGGCTGGGCTCGCTGAAGCGGAACGACGGGTACTCGGAAATGTCGCCGCCCGCGCAGAAGGCGCCGCCCTCGCCGCGCACGATCACGCAGCGCAGGGCGCTGTCGCCATCGCTGCGCAGGCCGTCGAACACCGCACGCAGTTCACGCCACATGGCGCGCGTCATGGCGTTGAGGCGCCCCGCGTTCGACAGCGTGACGATCGCGATGGCGCCGTCGTGGCGCAGGGAGATGGCGCTTCCAGCGGTCATTCGAGCTTGGCGCCCGAGGCCTTCACCACCGCGGCCCAGCGCTTGATCTCGGCATTGACGAAGCTGCCGTAGGCAGTGGTGGTGAGGTTCGGGATCTCGGAACCGTTCTGGGCCCAGATGCCCTTGAGGTCGTCGGTGGCCAGCGACTTCTTCATGTCGTCGATGGCGCGCGTCTGCGTGTCGGCCGGCGTGCCCTTGGGCGCCCACAGGCCGTACCAGGTGGTCACGGTGTACTCGGGCAGGCCCACCTCGGCGGCGCAGGGCACGTCGGGGAAGGCCGGGTTGCGCTTGGTGCCGGCCACCATCAGCGCCTTGATGCGGCCGCTCTTGATGTGCTGCGCCGAGGAACCCAGGCCGTCGAACATCAGGTCGACGTTGCCCGAGATCAGGTCCGACAGCGCCGGGCCCGCGCCGCGGTACGGAATGTGGGTGATGAAAGTGCCGGTCTGGATCTTGAAGAGCTCGCCCGCCAGGTGGTGCGAGGTGCCCGAGCCGGCCGAGCCGTAGTTGAACTTGCCGGGGTTGCGCTTCACCAGCGCGATGAATTCCTGGATGGTGTTGGCCTGCACCCGCTTCGGGTTGATGACCACCACCTGCGGCACGTTGGCCAGCAGCATCAGCGGCACGAAGTCTTTCTCGATGTCGTAGTCGAGCTTCGGATAGATGGACGGTGCGATCGCATGGTGCACCGCGCCCATGAAGAGCGTGTAGCCATCGGCCGGCGCCTTGGCGGCGATGCTCGCGCCCAGCGTGCCCCCTGCCCCGCCGCGGTTGTCGATGACCAGCGTCTGGCCCGCCACGCGCGAGAACTGCCCCGACAGCGGCCGAGCGAAGGCATCAGTGCCGCCGCCGGCCGGGAACGGCACGATCATCGTCACGGGCTTCGTCGGCCAGCCCTGCTGGGCCCGCGCGGCGCCGCACAGTACGGCCGCACCGGCGGCGGCCACGCGCAGTACGTCGCGGCGCTGAAAGCTTGGGTTCATTTGTCTCATCTCCTGTGTGTCGTTGTGGATCTTGCCGCCCCGTGCGGCTGCCGGCCTTGGGTGCACCGGCTCCTTGCTCTGCTTCGACTTTCTCTTTTGCGGACTTCAGCCTTTTTTGAAATACAGGCTTTCGACGTCTCCCGATACGGCCACCTTGCCCTCGGCCAGCCAGGTGCGGTGCTTGTCCAGGCGCTTGAGGTCATAGAGGTAGTTGACCATGAGTCCGTAGGACTGCTTCTGTCCCTTGGCCGACGGATCGCCCGCCCAGTTCAGGCGCTCGACGCGCGCGCCGTTGCCCAGGTGGAAGCGCGCCACCGGATCGGCCGGCGTGCCGTCGACCAGCGCGCGGCCAAGGTACTCGGCGGCCGCCTGCATCAGCCACTGGCGTAGCGGCGACTTGGCGTCGAGGCTCGCGGCGCCGTCCGCCGCGGCGAGCAGGCGCTCCGCCGTGGGCGGCACCGAGCCGACGAGGCGGCCCAGTTCGGCCTCGCGCTTTTCGTCCAGGCGCGGCAGCAGGTCGCCGGCGTTCTTCGCGAGCCAGGTGCGAAAGCCCGGAATCGGCGAGAGCGTGGCGAAGGTCTTCAGGCGCGGAAGCTCGTCCTGCAGCGTCTCGACAACGCGCTTGATGAGCGAATCGCCGAAGCTCACGCCGCGCAGGCCGTTCTGCGTGTTGCTGATCGAATAGAAGATGGCGGTGGTGGCCCGTGCGGCAGGCACCGGCACGGCGGTTTCGTCGAGCAGCGGCGTGATGCCGGCGCTGATGCGGTCGACCAGCGCCACCTCGACGAAGATGAGCGGCTCGTTGGGCAGGCGCGGATGGAAGAAGCCGTAGCAGCGGCGGTCGCTGTCGTCGAGCCGGTTCTTCACGTCGGACCAGCTCTTGATGTCGTGCACCGCTTCGTAGCGAATGAGCTTCTCGATCAGCGAGGCCGGCGAATCCCAGTCGATGCGGCGCAGTTCGAGGAAGGCGACGTCGAACCAGGTGGAGAAGAGCTGTTCGAGCTCGGCGTCGAGCGCGAGCAGGCGCTTGTCGGCCTTCAGGCAAGGCAGCAGGTCGGCGCGCAGGTCCACGAGAAAGCGCATGCCCTCGGGCTCCACCGCGAAGCGCTGCAGCAGGCGCATGCGCGGCGACACCAGCGCGCGACGCAGGCGCAGTTCGGCCTGGCCCTCGTCGGGCGTACCGACGGCCGCCTGGTGCTGGTCGCGCGCGGTCTTGAGCTTTTGCGCGTCGGCGGCGAAATGCTCGCTCATGAGCGCCCAGTAGTCGCGGCGCTCGTCGGGCGTGGCGGCTCGGTAGGCGTCGGCAATGGCATGGGCGCGGCGGCCGCCCTCGACCTCGCTCACGCGCGGGTCGATCACCGCCTGCAGGTCGGCCAGCACGCGGCGCAGCGCACGCGGCGACAGGGCCTCGTCGGCCTTGCGCAGCGTGGCCTGCAGGCGCTCGGCGGTCGGGCGGGCGCTGGGCTTGGGCGCGTTCTTCGATGCGCTCTTCGCCGCGCCTTCGGGCGCTACCGGCACTTTGGACTTCTCGCCAGAACGCAGCCGCGCCTGGAACCATTCGGTCGCACTCATCGGGGCACTCCAATGCTCGTAAGGATCGTCACGACATCACCCTGGACTTCTGCTGGCGCGCGACCTCGCGCAGCGCCTCGCGCTGGCGGGTCAGGTGCGTGCGCATGGCGGCGTCGGCGCCTTCGCTGTCGCGCGCCTTCAGCGCCGCGAACACGGCCAGGTGCTCCGACAGGCTCTGGTCGAGCCGCCCGGGCGCATGCAGCTGCTGCAGGCGGGCAAGCTTGAGGATCTTGCGCAGGTCGCCGATCACCTGCGCCAGCCACTTGTTGTCGGCCAGCTTGATGATCGCCTCGTGGATGATGTGATTGGTGGCGTAGTAGTCGTTGATGCGCTTGGCCCTGGCGTGGCGCACGAGGCGCTCGTGCAGCGCGTCGAGTTCCTGCAGCTCGGCGTCGCTGGCGTTGCGGGCCGCCTCGTAGGCGCAGCGGCCTTCGAGCAGCGCGATGACGGGGAAGATCTCGTCGAGATCGCGCTCGGTCACCTCGTTGACGAAGCAGCCGCGCCGCGGCTCATGCCGCAGCAGGCCTTCGGCGGTGAGCACCTTGAGCGCTTCGCGCAGCGGCGTGCGGGAGATCGAGAGCCGCTCGCACAGCGCCGTTTCGTCGACGAAGCTGCCGGGGGCCAGGGAGCCGTCGAAGATCTGCTCGCGCAGCGTGGCGGCGACCTCGTCGTGCAGGGAGTTGGGAACCAGGCGCATGGGATCAGGACCGCATAATTTCCTGTAATTACGCGTAATTCTGAGCCCGACATCCGCCCGGCGCAAGTGCCGCGCGTCGAATGTGCGGCGGGTAGTTACCCTTAAGACAAAGGGCCCGAAGGGCCCCTTTGTGAAAGCTCAGGCCCGCGCGGCGCTGGCCGCTTTGCCACCGGTGCGGCCGAACCAGAACCAAAGCGCGATGCCCGCAACGATCATCGGGATGCTCAGCCACTGCCCCTGGCTCAGGTCGAGCGCCCGCAGGCCGAGGAAGTCGTCGGGCTCGCGGAAATACTCGGCCACGAAGCGCAGCACGCCGTAGCCGATGAGGAACACCGAGGCCACCTGACCCTGCTTGCGCTCCTTGCGCGCGTAGAGCCACATCACGACGAAAAGCAGCAGCCCCTCCAGCAGGAACTGGTAGACCTGCGAGGGATGGCGCGGCAGCATCGACCCGCTCTGCGGGAACACCATGCCCCAGGGCAGATCGGGGCTGCTGAAGCGCCCCCACAACTCGCCATTGATGAAGTTGCCCACGCGGCCGGCCGCGAGGCCCGTCGGCACGCAGGGCGAGACGAAGTCCATCACCTGCCAGAACGGCCGCTTGCGCGAGTGCGAGAACCACACCATCGCGCCGATCACGCCGAGCAGACCGCCGTGGAAGCTCATGCCGCCCTGCCACACGTACAGAATTTCGAGCGGGTGCGTGAGATAGAACTCGGGCTTGTAGAAGAGGCAGTAGCCGAGCCGCCCGCCGACGATGACGCCCATCACGCCGAGGAAAAGAATGTCCTCGATGTCCCGGCGTTGCCACACGCCAGCATCCACCAGCCTGCGGAACGGCTCGTGCCGGAGGCGGCGCGTGCCGAGGAAGTAGAACAGCGCAAACGCGGCCAGGTAGGTCAGGCCGTACCAGTGGATGGCCACCGGCCCGATTTGCAGGGCGATGGGGTCGATATGCGGATACATGAGCATCCGCGGATTGTGCCCCGGCCCGATGTCACGGCCGGGTCGGGGCTATTCGGGCCGGGCTAGCGCCCGAACTTCCACCATACGAGCGCCGCCACCACGGCCGGCACCGCGAAGATCAGCAGGAAGATCGGCAGCTCCTCGGCCACCGAATACCCGGCCTTGATCACGCCCACGGCCATGTTGATGCCCGCGCCGACGAACCACGCCGGAATGAACCACTTGGCCGCGACGGCCAGCGCCGCCGGGGAGCCGTCGCCCAGCAGGCGCCCGGCCAGCAGGAACACCACCAGCAGCACGAAGCCGCCGCCCATCACCATGATCGTGTGCATGTCGTCTTTCCTCCTGGCGGCATCTTGCCCGATCAACGCGTGGTGTAGCCGCCGTTCGCGAAGATCGTCTGCCCGGTGATCCACCAGCCTTCGGTGACCAGGAAGCGCACGATGGGCGCGATGTCCTCGATGTCGGTCAGGCCCTTCTTCGAGAACTTGCTGAGCGCGGCAGCGCTGCTGTGGTACTCCACGGCCTCCTTGCTCTCCTGGCCGTAGAAGAACGGCGTGTCCATGGGCCCGGGGCCGATGGCGTTGACCGAGATGCCGCGCTCGCCGAACTCCTTCGACGCGGCGCGCGTGTAGTGCTCCACGGCCGCCTTCGAGCCCGGATAGATCGCATAGAACGGCGTGTAGGCCGCCAGCAGCGAGCTCACCAGCGTGACGATGCTGCCGCCGTCCGCCATCGTGCGACCGGCCTGCTGGATGAAGAAGAAGGCGGCCTTGGCGTTGGCGTCGAAGCTCTTGTCGTAATCGGCCTCGGTGACGTCGAGGATCGGCTTCTTGATGACCACGCCGGCCGTATTGATGGCGATGTCGACCTGGCCGAAGTGCTTCACCGCCTTGTCGAACAGGCCGACGCAGTTCTCGACCACCGAGAGGTCGCCCTGCACCAGCAGCGTGTCGGCGCCCTTCGCCTTGAGCTCGGCGGCGGTCTTCTCCGCATCGGCGCGCGAGGCGTCGCTGTTGTAGTGGATGGCGATGCCCCGGGCGCCGCCGTCGACCAGCTGGTGGCCGATGAGGGCGCCGAGGTTCTTGCCGCCGCCGGCGATGACGGCGACCTTGTTCTTGAGCGTACGTGCGGACATGGATGGACTCCTTGGTTGAAGCGTGGATGTGTGACTGGAGCGGCCAGTCTATTGATCGGCTTCGAACTGATAAATAGGCCATCCAAGGCTAGACTGTTCAGGATTTCACGAACAATTCGTTCTTCTTCCATGGACCGCATCGACCTCCTCCAGGTCTTCGTTCGCGTGGCCGAAACCGGCAGCTTCACGCGCGCCGCCGACCGCCTGGGCCTGCCGCGCGCCAGCGTCTCCACGGCGGTGCAGCAGCTCGAAACCCGCCTCGGCTCGCGCCTGCTGCACCGGACCACGCGCCGCGTCGGCCTCACGCCCGATGGTGAGGTGATGCTGGAGCGCGCCCGTGCGCTGGTGGCCGACATGGAGGACATGGAGCAGCAGTTCCTGCCCGCGCGCGGCCAGGTCAGCGGACGCCTGAAGGTCGACGTGCCCAGCCGAATCGCGCGGCGCCTGATCGCACCGGCGCTGCCGGACTTCTTCGCGCTCCATCCGGCCATCGAGCTCGAACTCGGCTCCAGCGACCGCGCCGTCGATCTCGTGCTCGAAGGCATCGACTGCGCACTGCGCGTCGGCCCGCTGGCCAACAGCAGCCTCGTGGCGCGGCCGCTCGGCCACTTCACACTCATCAACTGCGCGAGCCCCGCCTACCTGGAGCGCCACGGCACGCCGCGCACGCCGGCCGACCTGCCGGAGCACGTGGCCGTCAACTACGCCTCGCCGACCAGCGGCCGGGCCGCGCCATGGGAATGGCTGCGCGACGGCGAGACCTCCACCCTGCGCATGCGCAGCCAGGTGGCGGCGAACAACGCCGAGACCTACATCGCCTGCGCGCTGGCGGGGCTGGGCCTGATCCAGATCCCGGCCTACGACGTGCGCGAACACCTGGCGGCCGGCGAACTGGTCGAAGTGCTGCCCGACGCGCGCGCCGAGCCGCTGCCCGTGCAGCTGGTGTACCCGCACCGGCGCAACCTGTCGCGGCGCATGCAGGCTTTCGTGGGTTGGCTCGAAACGGTGCTGGCCGATGCGCTCGACAAGCCGGCCCAACCCACCGGCGGACGCGCACGCAAGGCCCGCTAGACCTCGTCGCGCCGCTTCGACCCCGCTCCCCGCTCGCGCACGAAGGCGACGAAGCGTTCGAGCGCCGGGTTGGCCGCGCCCTCGGGCCACACCAGGCTGGTTTCGCACCCGGGCAACTCCGGTGCGCTGCGCCGCCGCGCGGCCGGCACGAACTCCTCGGCGCGGCGATACACCACGCCCGCCCGACGGAACTGCGTGACGCTCTCGGGCACCCAGGCCACGCCGATGCCGCCCGAGACGAGGTTCACGATGGTCTGCATCTGTATCGCTTCCTGCCCGAGCTGCGGCGTGCGGCCGGCCGCGTGGTAAAGGTCGAAGATGGCATCGTGCAGCGAAGGCACGATGCGGCGCGGAAAGATCACCAGGGGCTCGGCGAGCACGTCGGCCAGCAGCAGCCGGTCGGTGCGCGCCAGCGGGTGACGCTCGGGCAGGGCCAGCACCAGCGGCTCCTGGGACACGGCGAGGCGCGCCAGGCCCGGCGGCGCGGCACCGGGCGAATGCAGCATCAGGCCGGCGTCGATCTCGCCACGCGCGAAGGCCTCGAGCTGCACGTCGCCGGTGGCCTCGACCAGTTCCAGCGCCACCTCGGGGCACAGCACGCGGAATTCGCGCACCCAGGCGGGGAGTTGCTCGAAGCCCACCGTCGAGACGAAGCCGATGCGCACGCGCCCGACCTGCCCCGCCGCCGCGGCACGGGCCCTTGCGGGCAGCGCCGCGGCGCGCGCCAGGAGCTCCCGCACGTCGGGCAGCAGCGCCTCGCCCGCCGGCGTGAGCGCCACGCGCCGGCGGGTGCGGTCGAACAGCACCACGCCGAGCGTCTTCTCGAGCTGCGCGATGGCCTGCGTGACCGGCGGCTGCGTCATGTGCAGCCGTTGCGCGGCGCGGCCGAAGTGCAGCTCCTCGGCCACGGCGACGAACTGGCGCCAGGCGCGTAGGTCGATGAGGGCTTCATTCATATGTCGAGCATATCAATCTGCAATTGAAAATGGATTGGAAGCAATCAATCAGAAGTCCGATACTTGGACCCCCACCCGATCTCCCCACGACAGAAGAGACACCATGGACACCAAGCCAATCCAGATCAACCGCCGCAGCGCCAACATCGTCGAAGGCAAGAGCCGCGCCCCCAACCGCTCGATGTTCTACGCCATGGGCTACGAGGAAGGCGACTTCAAGAAGCCGATGGTCGGCGTCGCCAACGGCCACAGCACCATCACGCCCTGCAACTCGGGCCTGCAGAAGCTGGCCGACGCGGCCATCGCCGGCATCGAGGAAGCCGGCGGCAACGCGCAGGTGTTCGGCACCCCCACCATCTCCGACGGCATGGCCATGGGCACCGAGGGCATGAAGTACTCGCTGGTGAGCCGCGAAGTCATCTCCGACTGCATCGAGACCTGCGTGGGCGGCCAGTGGATGGACGGCGTGCTGGTGGTCGGCGGCTGCGACAAGAACATGCCCGGCGGCATGATGGGCATGCTGCGCGCCAACGTGCCCGCCATCTACGTCTACGGCGGCACCATCCTCCCCGGCAAGTACAAGGGCCAGGACCTCAACATCGTCAGCGTGTTCGAGGCCGTGGGCCAGAACGCCGCCGGCAACATGAGCGACGAGGACCTGAAGGAAATCGAGAAGCGCGCCATTCCCGGCACCGGCTCGTGCGGCGGCATGTACACCGCCAACACCATGTCGAGCGCCTTCGAGGCGCTGGGCATGTCGCTGCCCTACTCGTCGACCATGGCGAACCCGCATGACGAGAAGCAGAACTCGGCCAAGGAATCGGCCAAGGTGCTGATCGAGGCGATCAGGAGGGACCTGAAGCCGCGCGACATCGTGACCAAGAAGGCCATCGAGAACGCCGTGGCCGTCATCATGGCCACGGGCGGCTCGACCAACGCGGTGCTGCATTTCCTGGCAATCGCGCACGCGGCGGGCGTGGACTGGTCCATCGACGACTTCGAGCGCATGCGCAAGAAGGTCCCGGTGATCTGCGACCTGAAGCCCTCGGGCAAGTACCTCGCGGTCGACCTGCACCAGGCCGGTGGCATTCCGCAGGTGATGAAGGTGCTGCTGAACGCGGGCCTGCTGCACGGCGACTGCATCACCATCAGCGGCCAGACCATCGCCGAGGTGCTGAAGGACGTGCCGGACGTGCCGCGCGCCGACCAGGACGTGATCCGCACCATCGACAACCCGATGTATGAAGAAGGCCATCTCGCCATCCTGAAGGGCAACCTGTCGCCCGAGGGCGCGGTCGCCAAGATCACCGGCCTGAAGAACCCCGTCATCACCGGCCCGGCGCGCGTGTTCGACGACGAGCAGTCGGCGCTCAAGGCGATTCTCGACGGCAAGATCAAGGCCGGCGATGTGATGGTGCTGCGCTACCTCGGCCCCAAGGGCGGCCCGGGCATGCCCGAGATGCTGGCGCCGACCGGCGCGCTGATCGGCGCGGGCCTCGGCGAGAGCGTCGGCCTCATCACCGACGGCCGCTTCTCCGGCGGCACCTGGGGCATGGTGGTGGGCCACGTGGCGCCCGAGGCGGCTGCCGGCGGCACCATCGCCTTCGTGAACGAGGGCGACTCGATCACCATCGACGCGCACCAGCTCAAGCTCGAACTGAACGTGCCCGAGGCCGAGATCGCCAAGCGCCGCGAAGGCTGGAAGGCGCCGGCTCCGCGCTACACGCGCGGCGTGCAGGCGAAATTCGCGTTCAACGCATCGAGCGCCAGCTCGGGCGCTGTGCTCGACAAGTTCTGAGATCGCTCGCTCAAGCAGCCATCATCCACGCGCCGTAGCCGAAGGCCAGAAAGCCCAGGCCCACGATGGCGAGGATGCTGCGCGACTGAAAATCCATCGCCGGCGGCAGGCTCTGCACCAGAAAGTGCAGGATCGCGCCGGCGCCGATGGTCATGAAGCCGGCGCCGAACTGCTTCATCGGGCTCGGGTCCGGATAGAGGAACACGAGCGCGAAGCCGGCCAGGAAGACCAGGTTGGCGAGCACGGTGCCGCGCGTACGCCAGCGCTTCTGGCCAGGGGTGGGTTCGCGCAACTCCGGCCGCACGTAAGCGCCCTGTTTCTCGCGCGCCTCCCTGCGCGCCATGCCGATGAAGAACAGGCCGAACATCATGGGAAAGGCACCGAAGATGCCGAGCCCCCAGACGCCGCCCCACATGTTCTGGAAATCGGCCACCAGTGCCTGCGCGGGGTCGGCCACGCGGTAGCGCACTTCGACCGGGTCGCCCCATTCCTTGTCCGCAAGGCCGCCGCCAAGGCCCTTGACGCGGCGCTTCCGGCCATCGGGCGTGACGTATTCGACGACCGGGGCGCGCGACACCGTGACGCGGCCCTTGCTGTCCTTGCTCTGCTCGTCCACGAACTCGACGAGGCTGCCCTGCACACTGGCGGTGCCGGCGATCGATTGGTAGCGGCTCCAGCCCAGCGAAGCCGCGCCGTACAGGCCGGCGCAGCCGATGAGCAAGGCGCCCACGCCCACACCCCAGAAGAAGTTAGTGCGCCACCCCACGAGCCCGCCGATGGCCGGGCCGAGCAGCAGCGAAAGTCCGAAGACGATCAGCGCGCGGGTGGTGGCTTCCTCGTCCATGGCACTTCAGCGCGGTGCATGCGGTGCGGGGACTTCGGCAGACGGCGAAGGAAAAGGCTCAGCGGCGCGGGCGCTGCCCGTTGCTGGTCTTCATGCCCATGTTGGTCTTCTGCCGGTCGATGCGCTCCTGCCGGCGCCGGTTTTCACGTTCGACGACCTTGCGCTTGGTATAGCCCGACGAATCGGCCCAGGCCCACCATGCCACGGCCATCGCGAACGGCGACAGCACGATCCACCAGCTCCATGTGGCGACCATGCCGATCTCGAAATACTTGAGGGCCAGAGCAAGCAGGCCCAATCCCAGAAACCACATCGCGAATCCCTCAGGGTTGTATTGGCAACGCTTCCGGCGCCGTGCACGGCGCTACCTACAATCGCGTTGAGTCGAATGTAACTCAGCCTTTAACAATTACACCCCATGAAAAGAGTCTTGCTGCCGGCAGTCCTGGGCCTCGGCCTCACCGCACTCGCCGCGCCCGCCTTCGCCGACCTGGCGCTGGCGACCTCGAAGAACTGCATGAGCTGCCACGCGGTCGAGCGCAAGGTGCTCGGCCCCTCGTTCAAGGACGTGGCCGCCAAGTACAAGGACGACAAGGGTGCCGTCGACACCCTCGCCAGCAAGATCATGAAGGGCGGCTCCGGCGTGTGGGGCCCGGTGCCGATGCCGGCGAACAACCAGGTCAGCGAAGCCGACGCGAAGAAGCTCGCGGCCTGGGTGCTGTCGACGAAGTAAGCCCCGGAAAGCTCAGGCCTGCGGATTGATGTCCGCGGGCACCGGACGGCGCTCGATGCGGTCCTCGAGCTGGCCGATGTGCGCGGCCATGGTGTTGTCGGTCTGGTCCGAGCGCAGCCGGATCGCCGTCTCGAGCTGCTCCAGCCGCGCCAGGATCGCCGTCTGGCGATCGGCGTTCTGCGCCATGTGCTTGTTCTCCTGCGCCTCCAGGAAGTTGCGCAGCTCGGTGAAGCGCGAAGCTTCCGCCTTGTCCGCCAGGTCGCGCTGGACTTGCATTTCCTTGGTGTGGCGCTTGGCGTCGATCAGCACCGAGCTGTGCAGGTACAGCACATAGACGAGGAAGAAGGCCGCCAGCACTGCGGTCAGCCCCAGCATGATGAGGCCCAGCGGGGCCGAGACGGTCATGAAGCCCAGCCACACGTCGGTGGGCGTGGACAGCGTGCCCCAGTTGAGCGCGGCAAGCGCCACGATCAGCAGCACGACGACAAAAAGAAAAGCGGATCTCACGCCCATTGCAGGCCTCCTTCGGAAAGATCGAACACATCTGGAACCCGCGCGCTTCGAGGCGCGCGGTGATCCGATGGTTTTACCTCAGCGAAGAGCCCCGTTCGGCGCAAATGGCCGCATAAACGGCCATGTCCTACAGCACTAATGCACTGCTGGTCAGTTCGTCTGCGACAACTGCTCCAGGATCGCAGGGTTCTGCCGGCACATCACATCGCTGCGCGATATGAGTGCCGTCTTCACCTGCTCGCGTGCTCTTCGCACGCACCGGCCTGCGGCCGGATCCCGGATCAGTTCGTCTGCGACAACTGCTCCAGGATCGCAGGGTTCTCCAGCGTCGATGTGTCCTGCGTGATCGCCTCGCCCTTGGCGATGCTGCGCAGCAGGCGCCGCATGATCTTGCCGCTGCGGGTCTTGGGCAGGTTGTCGCCGAAGCGGATGTCCTTGGGCTTGGCGATCGGGCCGATTTCCTTGGCGACCCAGTTGCGCAGCTCGTTGGCGATCTGCTTGGCTTCCTCTCCGGTCGGGCGCGCGCGCTTGAGCACGACGAAGGCGCACACGGCCTCGCCGGTCACATCGTCGGGGCGGCCCACCACGGCGGCTTCTGCCACCAGGTCGGTCTTGGCGACCAGCGCCGATTCGATCTCCATCGTGCCCAGGCGGTGGCCCGACACGTTGAGCACGTCGTCGATGCGGCCGGTGATGCGGAAGTAGCCGCGGTCCGCACTGCGCACCGCGCCATCGCCGGCGAGGTAGATCGTGCCGCCCATCTCCTCGGGGAAGTAGCTCTTCTTGAAGCGCTCGGGGTCGTTCCAGATCGTGCGGATCATCGAAGGCCAGGGCCGCTTGATGACCAGCATGCCGCCCGCGCCGTTGGGCAGGTCCTTGCCCGTCTCGTCGACGATGGCGGCCATGATGCCCGGCAGAGGCAGCGTGCACGAGCCCGGCACCAGCGGCGTGGCGCCCGGCAGCGGCGTGATGACGTGGCCGCCGGTCTCGGTCTGCCAGAAGGTGTCGACGATGGGGCAGCGCTCGCCACCCACATTGCGGTGGTACCACATCCACGCTTCGGGATTGATCGGCTCGCCGACCGAGCCGAGGATGCGCAGGCTGGTGAGGTCCCAGTTCTTCGGATGCACCTTCTCGTCACCGTCGGCCGCCTTGATGAGCGAGCGGATCGCGGTGGGCGCCGTGTAGAACACACTGACCTTGTGCTTCTCGATCATTTGCCAGAAGCGGCCCGCGTGCGGGAAGGTCGGGATGCCCTCGAACACCACCTGCGTCGCGCCTGCGGCGAGCGGGCCGTAGGCGACGTAGGTGTGGCCGGTGATCCAGCCGATGTCGGCGGTGCACCAGAACACGTCCTCGGGGCGGATGTCGAAGGTCCAGTCCATCGTGAGCTTCGCCCACAGCAGGTAGCCGCCGGTGGAGTGCTGCACGCCCTTGGGCTTGCCGGTGGAGCCCGAGGTGTAGAGGATGAAGAGCGGATGCTCGGCGTTGACCGGCACGGGCGCGCATTCGGTGCCCTGCCCCTTCAGCGCCTCGGCGAATGTGATGTCGCGGCCCTCGACGCGGTTCCACGCGGTGGGCGTGCGCTCGTAGACCAGCACGGTCTTGATCGACTCGCAGCCGCCCAGCGCGATGCCGTCGTCCACGATGGCCTTCAGCGGCAGTTCCTTGCCGCCGCGCAGCTGGTAGTTGGCCGTGATGACCGCCACCGCGCCCGCGTCGATGATGCGCTCCTGCAGCGCCTTGGCCGAGAAGCCGCCGAACACCACGCTGTGGGTGGCGCCGATGCGCGCGCAGGCCTGCATGGCGACGACGCCCTCGATGGTCATCGGCATGTAGACGATGACGCGGTCGCCCTTCTTTATGCCGCGAGCCTTCAGCGCGTTGGCGAACTGGCTCACGCGCGCGAGCAGTTCCTTGTAGGTGACATTGGTGACGGTGCCGTCGTCGGCCTCGAAGACGATGGCGGTCTTGTTCTCGACCGGGGTGCCGATGTGCCTGTCGAGGCAGTTGGCACTGGCGTTGAGCTCGCCGTCGCCGAACCACTGGTAGAACGGCGCGTTCGATTCGTCGAGCGTCTTCGTGAAGGGCTTGGTCCAGTTCAGGTTGTCCTTCGCAAGGCGGGTCCAGAAACCCTCGAAGTCCTGCTCGGCTTCCTTGCACAGGGCCTCGTAGGCGGCCATGCCGGAAATGCGCGCGCCCTGCGTGGCGCGGGCGTCCGGCGGGAAGACGCGGTTCTCGACCAGGACGGATTCAATGTTCTTCGATGCGCTGCTGCTCATGCTCTTTGTCTCCAGGATGGGTGCGGCCGTAATGTCGGCGGGCCCACTTACGGGTCACTGACGGTTGCCATGTTAGAGCCTGTTCGATGGCCCTCTCGGGGTTATCACGAGTGCGTCACCGGGACGCCCCTAGAATTCCCGGTCCTCCACAACCGCACTGCAGATGTCTGCTCCCGACCCTTTCGACACCCGGAACCCGCCCGTACCGCGCCGTGGTTCGCCGCTTCGCCCCCTGCCCAAGCTGATCTTCGCGAGCCGCTGGCTGCAGCTGCCGCTGTACCTGGGCCTGATCGTGGCGCAGGCGGTGTACGTGGTGCACTTCCTGGTCGAGCTGCTGCACCTGGTGGAGGCCGCCTTCGGCTCCAAGGAGGCGCTGCAGGCGCTGATCACCAGCATCGGCTACAAGACCACGGCCCCCGTGGGCACGCTCAACGAGACGGTCATCATGCTCGTGGTGCTCGCGCTCATCGACGTGGTGATGATCTCGAACCTGCTCATCATGGTGATCGTGGGCGGCTACGAGACCTTCGTGAGCCGCATGGACCTCGAAGGCCACCGCGACCAGCCCGAGTGGCTGAGCCACGTGAACGCCTCGGTGCTCAAGGTGAAGCTGGCCACGGCCATCATCGGCATCAGTTCGATCCACCTGCTGAAGACCTTCATCAACGCCGACAACTACACCGACCGCGTGCTGATCGCGCAGACCGTGATCCACATCGCGTTCCTGTTCTCGGCGATGGCCATCGCCTATACCGACCGGTTGATGGCGCCCGCCCATCCGCCGGCAGACCCGCACTGACCTCTTCTAGCCCCGGCCCTGGCCTGCCTGCGATGCAATGTCCCAGGCGGGCGGGTCGGTGAAGCGCTCGGCAAGAAAGTCGAGCATCGTGCGCAGCGTGGCCGGCATGTGCTTGCGCGAGGCGTACACCGCGTACATGCCCACCACCTGCGGCTCGAAATCCCCGAAGAGCCGCACCAGTTCGCCGGACTGCAGCAACTGCGACGTGAGATAGGTCGGCAGCATCGCGATGCCGGCCCCTGCCCTCGCCAGATACATCAGGCTCGCCGCATCGTTGGTCGACACGTTGCCGCCAACGGCCACCGACACCGGCTCCCCGTTTTCCTTGCGCGTGAAATTCCACAGGCTGCGCCCGAAGTACGAGTGCGTGAGGCAGTTGCGCTGCGCCAGTTCTTCCACGCTCGACGGCCGGCCGTGCTCCTTCAGATAGGCTGGTGAGGCACACACCACCGAGCGGCAGTCGGTGAGCCGCCGCGCGATCAGGTTCGGGTCGATCTCCGCCGCCACGCGGATCGCGAGGTCGATGCGCTCGTCGACCAGATTCACCGCCCGATCCAGCAGCACCAGGTCGACCGCTACGCCCGGATAGACCCGCACGTAGTCGGCCATCGCATCGGCCAACTGGGCCTGCGCGAACGAAGTGCTGGCGGTGATGCGAAGCTGTCCGCGCGGCGCCTCCGCCGGATGCCGCACCGCGGACTGCATATCGCCCGTGAGCTCCAGCACCTGGCGGCAGCGCGGCAGCAGTTCCTCGCCGGCCGCCGTAAGGCTCAGGCGGCGCGTCGTGCGATGCAGCAGCCGGGCACCGGTCCATTGCTCCAGTTCGGCCACGTAGCGCGTGACCACCGGGCGGGACATGTCGAGTTTCTCGGCCGCAGCCGAAAGACTGCCCGAATCGACCACCGCCACGAACACGCGCATTGCATTCAATCGATCCATTCGAACGATTTTAGGAATAAACAAGCGCGCAAATCGAGGTATTTCTTTCGAAACCAGAAATCTAAGATTCGCTCCATCCCTTCCCGATCTCTCGATCTTTCCGATCTTTCACAGGAGTCACCATGAGCCACATCGCCATCATCGGCGCCACCGGACGCGCCGGCAGCCAGCTTCTCGAAGAGGCCCTGCGCCGCGGCCATACCGTCACCGCCATCGCGCGCAAGGCCAGCGCCAAGCTGGCGGGCCGCGCCAACGTGAAGGCCGTCGACCTCGACGTGCTCGACGGCGCTGCGCTGGAGAAGGCCCTGGCCGGCCACGACGCCGTGTTCAGCGCCGCGCATTTCGCCACCGTGCCGCCCGCGGCCATCATCGAGCCGACGAAGCGCGCCGGGGTGAAGCGCCTGCTGGTGGTCGGCGGCGCGGGCAGCCTGTTCGCGGCGCCCGGGCTGAAGGTCATCGACACGCCGAACTTCCCCGACGCGTACCGTGCCGAAGCATCGGCCGGTGGCGTGTTCCTCGACACGCTGCGCAACGAGAAGGACCTGGACTGGACCTTCCTCTCGCCCTCCGCCGAGTTCGTCGAAGGCGAGCGCACCGGCAAGTTCCGCCTGGGCAAGGACGACCTGCTCGTGAGCGCCGAAGGCCGCAGCTGGATCAGCTTCGCGGACTACGCGATCGCGTTCATCGACGAGCTGGAAAAGCCCGCTCATTCCCGCCAGCGCTACACCATCGGATATTGAGCGGCAGGCTGCAAAAAAGGACCCTCGCGGGTCCTTTTTTGTTTGAGCCGGCCAAATCAACGCCCGGTCATGTTCTCCGGCACCACCCACTGGTCGAACTGCTCGGCCGTCAGGTGGCCCGACGCGATCGCCGCCTCGCGCAGGCTGGTGCCCTCCTTGTGCGCCTTCTTGGCGATGAAGGCGGCCTTGTCGTAGCCGATGTGGGTGTTGAGCGCCGTCACCAGCATCAGCGAACGCTGCACCAGCTCGGTGATGCGTTCGCGGTTGGGCTCGATGCCCACGGCGCAGTGGTCGTTGAAGCTCACCATGCCGTCGGCCAGCAGGCGCACGCTCTGAAGGAAGTTGTGCGCCACCATCGGACGGAACACGTTCAGCTCGAAGTTCCCCGAGGCGCCGCCGATGTTGATGGCCACGTCGTTGCCGAACACCTGCGCGGCCAGCATCGTCACGGCCTCGCTCTGTGTCGGGTTGACCTTGCCCGGCATAATCGACGAGCCGGGTTCGTTCTCGGGAATGCTCAGTTCGCCGATGCCGCTGCGCGGGCCGCTGGCGAGCCAGCGCACGTCGTTGGCGATCTTGTTCATGCTGGCGGCCAGCGTCTTCAGCGCGCCGTGCGCATGCACCAGCGCATCGACGCTGGCCATGGCCTCGAACTTGTTGGGCGCGGTCACGAAAGGCAGGCCGGTGAGCTTCGCCAGCTCTGCCGCCACCTGTTCCGCGTAACCCTTGGGCGCGTTGAGGCCGGTGCCGACGGCCGTGCCGCCCAGCGCCAGTTCGCACAGGTGCGGCAGCGCGGCGCGCACATGCGCCTCGCCGTGCGCGAGCTGCGCCACGTAGCCCGAGAACTCCTGGCCCAGCGTGAGCGGCGTGGCGTCCTGCAGGTGGGTGCGGCCGATCTTCACGATGTCCGCGAAGTCCTTGGACTTCTGCTCCAGCGTGCCGCGCAGCTTGGCGATGGCCGGCAGCAGCTTGTGGGTGATGGCCTCGACGGCCGCCACGTGCATCGCCGTGGGGAACACGTCGTTGCTCGACTGGCTGCGGTTCACGTCGTCGTTGGGATGAACGAGGCGGCCTTCGCCGCGCTCGCCGCCGAGGATCTCGCTGGCGCGGTTGGCCAGCACCTCGTTGACGTTCATGTTGGTCTGCGTGCCCGAGCCGGTCTGCCAGACCACCAGCGGGAACTCGCCCGGGTGCTTGCCGGCGATGACTTCGTCAGCCGCGGCCACGATGGCGTTCGTCTTCTTCTCGTCCTGCAGGCCCAGCGCGTGGTTGACCACGGCGGAAGCGCGCTTGACCTGGGCCAACGCCTTGATGATCTCGCGCGGCTGCTGCTCGCCGGAGATGTCGAAGTTCTGCAGCGAGCGCTGGGTCTGCGCGCCCCACAGCTTGTCGGCCGGCACGTCGATCGGTCCGAAGGTATCGCGCTCGGCACGGGTCTTGGGGGAAGTCGTCATGAGAAAAAGCTCCGCAGGATCATGAAAAGTCGCGCCGCTTTCCGGCGCCTTCGCAGTATCGCCCCAATGAGAGTGGCTCTCATCTGACGTGGTCATTGCATCGCCTCCGACGGCGCCGCATCGCCTCCAAGGTTGACCGCATCATGTCGAAAAGTTATAATCGATAGCTTCTGACGACCAACAAGTCATGATGATGACGGCGTTGGTCAAGCCTTCACTACTCGCGGATCTCCGAATCCCGTCGCGGTGCAAGGTGCTCCCGCCGGGCCATGCCCGGCAAACCGGCCGGATCTTTCCGGCTCCATTGCCACGTCACGCTCTTCCAGCCGGCGCCCCTCGACCAGGCCCGTCGCGCTGCGAATGAAGCATCCGGCGGGCACTGGCTTCGTCGCCCTGTCGTCTTCAGTGCCTGCCGGCCGCCCATCGATGCGATGGGCCGGGACGTGGCTGCGCCGCTCCTTCGGGACGGCCAACCCACAGTCAACCCTTCACCCAAGGAGAGCCCCGACGTATGGCCAAAGGAATTCTCATCGACCATGTCTTCAAGGTGTTCGGCGACGAGCCCGAACAAGCACTGGAGCTGGTCCGGCAAGGACTTTCGAAGAAGGAGATCCTGGCGCGCACCGGCCAGTCGATCGGCGTGTTCGACGCCACCTTCGAGATCCAGGCCGGAGAAATCTTCGTCATCATGGGCCTCTCGGGCTCGGGCAAGTCGACGCTGGTGCGCCTGCTGAACCGGCTGATCGAGCCGACCGCCGGGCGCATCGTGATCGACGGCGCCGACATCAACGAGCACTCCGACGCCCGCCTGCGCGCGCTGCGCCGCAAGGACATCAGCATGGTGTTCCAGTCGTTCGCGCTGATGCCGCACATGACGGTGCGCGAGAACACCGCCTTCGGCCTCGAACTCTCGGGCACCGGCAAGAAGGAGCGCCTCGCGCAGGCCGACAAGGCGCTCGCGCAGGTGGGCCTGGCGGGCTGGGGCGACAGCTACCCCGACGAGCTCTCCGGCGGCATGCAGCAGCGCGTGGGCCTGGCGCGCGCCCTGGCCTCCGATCCGTCGATCCTGCTGATGGACGAGGCCTTCTCGGCGCTCGACCCGATCATCCGCACCGAGATGCAGTCGGAGCTGCTGCGCCTGCAGCAGGAGCAGCGCCGCACCATCGTCTTCATCTCGCACGACCTCGACGAGGCGATGCGCATCGGCGACCGCATCGCGATCATGAAGGACGGCCAGGTGATCCAGGTCGGCACGCCCGACGAGATCCTGCGCAGCCCCGCCAACGACTACGTGCGCAGCTTCGTGCGCGGCGTGGACGCGGCGGCCGTGTTCAAGGCCGGCGACATCGCGCGCAAGCAGCTCACCGTGGTCTGCGAGCACCCTGAGCGCGGCGCGCGCGCGGCGCTCAAGCAGCTGGAGGACCAGGACCGCGACTTCGCCTACGTCACCAGCCCGAACAGGCGCTACCTGGGCACCGTGTCGGCCGACACGCTGCGCGCCGCGCTCGACGGCCATTCCGGCCCGCTGGGCCTGCGCCACGCCTTCCTGAACGACCTCGGCACGATCGATGCCGATGCGCCCGTGGCCGGCCTCTTCGGCCAGGTGGCCCAGGCGCCGTGCGCGATGCCGGTGGTGGCGGCCGACGGCCGCTTCTGCGGCGCGATCAGCAAGACGACGCTGCTGAAGTTCCTCGACCGCGACACGCCGCCCATCGACCCGGCGCACCAGCCGCAGCAACCCGTGGCCGCCGTTGTCTCAGCCAACGCCGCCTGAACGAACTCGAAGGAACAACAGATGAACGACACCGCACTGCCCTCCGAACTCGCGCCGCTGAACGACGCATCGACCGCGCTCGCGACGCCCACCCCTGCGCCCACGCCGATCGACCCGTGGGAAGCCCTGTCGGCAGCGCCCGACAGCTCCGCAACCAGCGCCTGGCTCGACGCTCCCGCACCGCTCGATGGCGCCCATCAGCTCGCCGGCAACGCCGATGCCGCCGGCGGCCTGCAGCTGCACCGCCTGTGGGACGGCTCGCTGCCCGTCGAATCCTGGATCAACAGCGGCCTGGGCTGGGTGGTGGAGCACTTCCGCCCCTTCTTCCAGACCGTGCGCCTGCCCATCGACGGCACGCTGAACTGGATCGAGGGGCTGCTCACCGGCCTGCCCACGCTGGCGATGATCGCGCTCATCGGCCTGCTGGCCTGGCAGTTCGCCGGCCGCGCGCTGGCCATCGGCACCACGGTGGCGCTGCTGCTGGTGGCCATGCTCGGCATCTGGCCCGAGGCGATGGTGACGCTGTCGCTGGTGCTGACCTCGCTGGTCTTCTGCATGGCCGTGGGCCTGCCGCTGGGCGTGCTGCTGGCCAGCAGCGACCGCGCGCAGCGCGTGATGCGCCCGGTGCTCGACGCGATGCAGACCACGCCGGCCTTCGTGTACCTGGTGCCGGTGGTGATGCTGTTCGGCATCGGCAACGTGCCGGGCGTGATCGTGACCATCGTCTTCGCGCTGGCGCCGCTGGTGCGCCTGACCAACCTCGGCCTGCGCCAGGTGCGCCCCGACCTGATCGAGGCCGCGCGCGCCTACGGCGCCTCGCCGTGGCAGATGCTGGTGAAGGTGCAGCTGCCGCTGGCCATGCCGTCGATCATGGCGGGCATCAACCAGGCGCTGATGCTGTCGCTGTCGATGGTGGTCATCGCCTCGATGATCGCCGTGGGCGGCTTGGGCCAGATGGTGCTGCGCGGCATCGGCCGCCTCGACATGGGACTGGCGACCGTGGGCGGCCTGGGCATCGTGCTGCTGGCGATCTCGCTGGACCGCCTGACGCAGGCCATGGGCAAGTCGCGCCGCAGCGCCGGTCGCCGCTGGTGGCACACCGGGCCGGTGGGACTCGCGCTGCGCCTGCTGCAGCGTGCAGTGGCGCCGGCCCGCACCGATGCCGAGCCCGCTCCCGCCCTGTCGGCACAGGTGCGATGAACGGAGGAACCCGCCACATGAACTTCATCAACCGAAAGACCCGATTCGTCGCACGCGGCCTGCTCGCCCTCGCCTTCGTGGCCTCGGGCGTGGCCGCCCAGGCCTCCGCCGACCTGCCCGGCAAGGGCATCAAGGTACAGCCGCTGAAGAGCTCGCTCGCCGAGGAAGCCTTCCAGACGTTGCTGGTGATGCGCGCGCTCGAGAAGCTCGGCTACACCGTGGAGCCCATGAAGGACCTGGAGCCCGCCACCGAGCACCTGGCCATCGCCAACGGCGACGCCACCTTCATGGCCCACCACTGGAGCCTGCTGCACGCCGACTTCTACAAGAACAGCGGCGGCGACGCCAAGCTGTGGCGCAAGGGCGTGTATTCCGAAGGCGCGGTGCAGGGCTACCTGATCGACCGCAAGACGGCCGAGCAGTACGGCATCACGAACATCGCGCAGCTGAAGGATCCGGCCATCGCGAAGCTGTTCGACATCGACGGCGACGGCAAGGCCGACCTCACGGGCTGCAACCCCGGCTGGGGCTGCGAGCTCGCCATCGAGAACCACCTGACGGCCTACCAGCTGCGCGACACAGTCAGCCATCGGCAGGGCAGCTACGCCGCGCTGATGGCCGACACCATCGCGCGATTCAGGCAGGACAAGCCGGTGCTCTACTACACGTGGACGCCGTACTGGGTCAGCGCCGTGCTGCGCCCCGGCAAGGACGTGGTGTGGCTGCAGGTGCCGTTCTCGTCCTCGCAAGGCGACGGCGGCAACGTCGACACGCAGCTGCCCAACGGCAGGAACTACGGCTTCCAGGCCAACGACGAGCGGATCGTCGCCAACCGCGCCTTCGTCGAGAAGAACCCGGCCGCCGCGAAGCTGTTCGAGGTGATGAAGCTGCCGATCGGCGACATCAACGCCCAGAACCTGCGCATGAGCCAGGGCGCCAACACCCAGCAGGACGTGGAGCGCCATGCCGACGGGTGGATCCGGGCGCACCGGCAGCTCTTCGACGGCTGGGTGGAGCAGGCCCGGGAAGCGGCACGGTAAGCGGGGCAGGCGCGGCGGCTGAGATAATCGGGGGGCGTTTCACATTCCTAAAAAGCCCCCACCATGACGACCACGATCCAGCAGGCCGACCTGATCGAATCGATCAGCGCCGCGCTGCAGTACATCAGCTACTACCACCCCGCCGACTACATCGCCCACCTGGCCCGCGCCTACGAGCGCGAGCAGAGCCCGGCGGCCAAGGACGCCATCGCGCAGATCCTGACCAACAGCAAGATGAGCGCGACCGGCCAGCGCCCGATCTGCCAGGACACCGGCATCGTCAACGTGTTCCTCAAGGTGGGCATGGACGTGCGCTGGGGCGGCTTCACCGGCAGCCTGGACGACGCCATCAACGAAGGCGTGCGCCGCGGCTACAACCACCCCGACAACAGGCTGCGCGCCTCGGTCGTGGCCGACCCGCAGTTCGACCGCAAGAACACCAGGGACAACACGCCCGCGGTGATCTTCACGGAGATCGTGCCGGGCGACAAACTTGAAGTCACCGTGGCCGCCAAGGGCGGCGGCAGCGAGAACAAGAGCAAGCTGGTCATGCTGAACCCCGGCGACAGCGTGGTCGACTGGGTGCTCAAGACCGTGCCCACCATGGGCGCCGGCTGGTGCCCGCCGGGCATGCTGGGCATCGGCATCGGCGGCACGGCCGAGAAGGCGGCGCTGATGGCCAAGGAAAGCCTGATGGACGACCTCGACATGCACGAGCTGCTGGCCAAGAAGAACTCCGGCGCCGAACTGAGCAAGGTCGAGGCGCTGCGCGTCGAGCTGTACGAGAAGGTCAACGCGCTGGGCATCGGCGCACAGGGCCTGGGCGGCCTGGCCACCGTGCTGGACGTCAAGATCCAGATGTACCCCACGCACGCGGCGAGCAAGCCCGTGGCGATGATCCCCAACTGCGCGGCCACGCGCCACGCGCACTTCACGATGGACGGCAGCGGCCCGGTCTACCTCGAGGCGCCCTCTCTCGACCTGTGGCCCGAGGTGAACTGGGCACCCGACGAGAAGAAGAGCAAGCGCGTCGATCTCGACAAGCTCACCCCCGCCGAAGTGGCGAGCTGGAAGCCGGGCGACACGCTGCTGCTCAACGGCAAGATGCTCACCGGCCGCGACGCCGCGCACAAGCGCATCCAGGGCATGCTGGCCAAGGGCGAGAAGCTGCCGGTGGATTTCACCAACCGCGTCATCTACTACGTCGGCCCGGTCGATCCGGTGAAGGACGAGGCCGTCGGCCCCGCAGGCCCGACCACCGCCACCCGCATGGACGGCTTCACCGAGATGATGCTGGCGCAGACGGGCCTGATCGCCATGATCGGCAAGGCCGAGCGCGGCCCTGTCGCCATCGAGGCCATCAAGAAGCACAAGAGCGCCTACCTCATGGCCGTGGGCGGCGCCGCCTACCTGGTCAGCAAGGCCATCAAGACCGCCAAGGTGGTGGGCTTCGAGGACCTGGGCATGGAAGCCATCTATGAATTCGACGTGGTCGACATGCCCGTGACGGTGGCGGTCGACGCCGGCGGCACCAGCGCGCACATCACCGGCCCGGCCGGGTGGCAGAAGCGCATCGCCACGGGCGAGTTCAAGACCATCATGATGGAAGAAGCCTGAGTTGAGCCCGGTAGGCGTCTTCGACAGCGGAGTCGGCGGGCTCAGCGTGCTGGCCGCGCTGAGGGCCGAGCTGCCGCACGAGAACTTCGTCTACTTCGCCGACACGGCCTATGCGCCCTACGGCGAACGCGGGGACGCCTACGTGATCGAGCGCTCGCGCGCGGTGGTCGAACACCTGCTGCGCGAGCACGGAATCAAGGCGCTGGTGGTGGCTTGCAACACGGCCACCACCGCCGCCATTCACCTGCTTCGGGCCGACCACCCCGACCTGCCGATCGTCGGGCTGGAGCCCGGCCTCAAGCCTGCCGTGGCTTCGAGCCGCACGGGGCACATCTCGGTGCTGGCCACGCGGGGCACCCTGGCCAGCGCCAAGTACGCGAACCTGCGCGCTTCCTTCGCGGGATCGGCCGACGTCCGGCCCGTGCCCTGCGACGGCCTCGTGAAGGCGATCGAGGGCTTCGACTCGGCCGGCATCGCGGCGCTGAGCGAGCGCTACATGGCCGAGGCCGGCCCCTTCGGCGACGGGCCCGGCGAGGTCGACACGGTGGTGCTCGGCTGCACCCACTATCCGCTGGTGAAGGAAGAACTGGGCAAGCATGCGCCGGCGACGCTGCGCTTCATCGACACGGGCATGCCGGTCGCGCAGCAGACGCGGCGCCTGCTCGCATCGGCGGGGCGGCTTGCCGATGGCACCGGAGCCGCTGGCAACCTCCTGCTGCAGAGCAGCGGCGATGTGGCAGTGCTCGAAGCCGCGGCCGCCAGGTGGCTCGGGCTTTCGGCAACCGCCACAGCCTGAACCGAGCCATGCGCCTGCCGCTGCTGCGCCACGCCGCCCTCTTCTTCCTGGGCCTTGCGGCCGCCGGCCTGAGCCACGCGGCCTGCGAAAGCGGCCTTGCCGAGCGCATGCATGCAAAGCTGCACCCCCACCGCCAGCTCGACGAGCGGCTCGCGGCCTGCAAGGTGTGGCCGGCCTTTCCGGGGCGCAGCATCGTGGTGCTGCCGATGCCGCGCGAAACCACCGACCGGGGCGCCAAGGTCTTCGATCTCGAGATCCTGCTGATCCAGCGCCCCGACAACGGCAACACCGACCGCGACACCGTCATCGGCCGGCTGCTACAGCCCGAGGCGCTCGACGAGGACGCCACCACGTCGATCCAGGACATCCGCATCGACACCTCGCGCTATGTGCTGTCTTCGGAGGCGCGCGCCTTCGGCCTGCGCGTGCGCTACAGGGGCAGCAACGGGCCCGGCAACCCGCTGGCGAGCGAAACGGTGCGGCTGTACGTGCACCACGGCAAGCAGCTGCGCCAGGTGCTGCAGGAGATCGAACTCGACCACGACCACGGCGGATGGGATTCGACCTGCACCGGGCACTTCGAGAAGCTGCGCACCATGCTCTCGGTGGGCAAGGGCAGCAGCAACGGCCTTGCCGACCTGCAGCTGTCGCGCACGCTGCTGCAAAGCCGCGCACAGGAGCAGGAAGACCAGGGCTGCGTCGAGAAGTCCCTGCCTCCGAAATTCAACACCATCACGCTGCGCTACGACGGCGAGCGCTTCAAGGTGCCCAAGTCGCTCCAGCAGCAAGTCCCCTGACGGGAACCTGATTCGAGCCCGCTTTTTCACCGGGCCGTCACACAAAAGTACCAGCATGCGCGGTTTGTCAAAAAGTATTGCCGCGCACAATGAACCCTCTTCCCCAAGCCCGTATTCCCTTCAAGCCCCTGATGCTCGCCGGTGCGCTCGCGCTGGCACTGAGTGCCTGCGGAGGCGGCGGTGGCGGCTCCGGTCCGATCGGTTTCCTTCCGCCCGCGAGCACCACGCCGCCGGCCACGCAGCCGCCGGCACAACCGCCCACAGCGCAGCCTGAGCCCGACCAGCTCGTCTCCAAGGCGCGATTCACGCCCAATGCAGGCACCACCGAAGGTTCTTCCGACGCATCGACCGCCCTCGCCCTGCCCGGCAACTTCATGATCGTGGCGGACGACGAGTCGAACGTGCTGCGCGTCTACCCGCGCGGCGGCGGCGCCGCGGTGAAGGAATGGAGCTACGAGCTCGAAGGCCCCAGGCTCACCAAGGAGCTCGATCTTGAGGCCGGCACCCGCGTCGGCGACACGCTGTACTTCACCGGCTCCAACAGCAACAAGAAGGACGGCGCCGATGCGGCGGCCGACCGCTCGCATCTGTTCGCGGTCAAGGTCACCGGCACGGGTGCCGACACCGCATTCAGCTATGTCGGCCAGTTCTCGCTACTCGAAGCGCAGCTCGTCGCCTGGGACTCCGGCAACGCGCACGGTCTCGGCGCCAACCGCTTCGGCTTTGCGGTGTCGGCCGCGGCGGGCATCGTGCCCGAGCGCGTCGACGGCTTCTCCATCGAAGGCATGACCAGCTCGCCGGGCGACACCGCGCTGTGGCTCGGCTTCCGCGCGCCGCAGACGGGCACCACGGTGCGCTCCAAGGCGCTGATCGTGCCGGTGCAGAACTACGCCGCGCTGGTCGCGGGCACCGCCACGCAGGCTACCTTCGGCGCGCCCATCGAGCTCGAACTGGGCGGCCGCGGAATCCGCTCGATCGACAAGGGCACCGACGGCAACTACCTGATCGTCGCCGGCCCCGCGGGTGCCGCAAGCCCGGACGTGGATCGAAACTTTGCGCTCTTCGCGTGGGACGGCAACCCGAACAGCGCGCCGGTCGAGCTGTCGAACAACCTCGACGCACTGGCCAAGAACACCGGCGGCAGCTTCGAATCCGCAGTCGAGGTGCCGGGCCCCGTGAGGCCCGGCACGGAAGTCCAGCTGCTGCTGGACAACGGCGACACCAAGTGGGACGGCAGCACCGCCTCGAAGGACCTGCCTCCCGCCGACCAGAAGTTCGACGGCTTCGTGGTGCGCCTGGGCTCGCCGCTGGTGGACACCACCGCGCCGAAGCTGAAAAAGGCATCGTTGGCCGGCCTCGTGGGCGTGAATCTCGACGCCTCGATCGCGCTGTCGTTCAACGAAGCCGTGCGCCTGGGCTCGGGCAGCATCGTTCTGCACAAGGCCGACGGCAGCGTGGTCGAGACCTTCCACGCCAACAGCCCGACCAGCCGCCTGCAGGTGGCCTTCAACAAGCTGAAGCTGGTGCCGACGGCGCCGCTGGCGGCCAGCAGCGGCTACTACGTCACCATCGACGCCAACGCGATCACCGATCCCGCCGGCAACGCCTTCGCCGGCATCAGCGACGCGACGCAGCTGAGCTTCACCACGACCGACGGCGCCACGGCGCTCGCCGCCGGCGACCTGCTCTTCATGGCCGCCAACGCCGAGGCGCCCGACGCTTACGCCTTCGTGCTGCTGAAGGCGGTGAACGGCGGCACGAAGGTGCTCTTCACCGACCGCGACCGCAAATCAGGCACGAACGAGTTCACCGGCATCACCAACGAGACGGCCTTCTTCTGGACCGCCGACCGCAACCTGCCGGCCGGCACCATCGTGACCATCCAGACCGACGTGACGGGCAATCCGGTCGCGGACAAGGGCTTCACACTCGGGTCGCCGGGCGGCATCGGCAAGTCGGAGACGGTCTATGCCATCGCGGGAGGCAGCATCGCCGGCCTGGGCGACGGCGTGGCCGGGCAAATCACCGCCGTCGGCGACTACCTCGCGACCATCACGCTGGGTGGCACCGCCGGCACCATTCCCGACGCAGTCACGACGGCCGGCACCGCCTTCAGCTTCACGGCGAGCCCCGCCAACCAGACCAACGCGATCTACACCGGCTCGCTGGACCGTTCGGACCTGGCGGCCTTCGCGGCCCGCGTGAAGAACCCGGCGAACTGGACGGTGCGCTACGCACCGGAAGTCGGCTGGCCGCTGACCAACGGCAGCCTGTTCGGCGACAAGCTGCCCTGATTGCCGGCAGTCAGGAGGAGGCGCGCAGCGCGGCCTGGCGGCCGCGCTGCATGTCGATAGGGAGCAGCAGCAACAGCCCCGCCACGAACAGCACCGTGGTCGAAAGAATCGCGATTCGCTGGTTGCCGCCGGTCATCCAGGTGATGGCGCCGAAGCTCAGCGGTCCGACGATGCTCGCCAGCCGCGTGGCGAAGGTCCAGAGCCCGAAGAACTCGGCGAGTTGCTTCGGGGGCGCCAGGTAGCCCGTCATCGCGCGGCCGGCCGACTGGCTCGATCCCATGGCCAGCCCCGCGATGGTCGCGGCCCACCAGAAGCCGCCCTTGGTGGTGACCAGCGCTGCGATCACGCAGACAGCGATCCAGGCGACGAGCGTGCCGGCCAGCGAGACCTTGTGGCCGATGCGGTCCTGCACATAGCCGAAGCCGAAGGCACCGAGTGAAGCCGCGATGTTGAGCACGAAGATCAGCACCATGGTCTCGCTTGCCACGAAGCCGATCACCTGCTCCGCGTAGATGGCGGCAAGCGTGATGGCCACCGCCACGCCGCCCTGGTAGCAGACGGTGCAGGCCAGCAGCCACATGAAGTCGCGATACGCGCGCGCCTGACGGTAGGTGGCGAGCAACTGCTGCCAGGCGCCCTGGTTGCCGGCGACGCGGGGCTGTGCGCGCTCGGGCAGCAGTGCGAAGGTGGCGCATGCGGCGAAGCCATAGATGGCTGCGGTGATCAGCATCGTGACCGGCACGAAGTGCGACGCCGGCAGCCCCTTGGATTGGGACCACAAAACGTAAGCCAGACAGATGCCCAGCGCCAGCATGCCGCCCACATAGCCGAAGGCCCAGCCCCATCCGCTCACCTTGCCCATGCCTTCGGCCGTCGCCAGTTCGGGCAGGAAGGCGCCCGTGAGGGACTCGCCGTAGGAATAGAAGGCGTTGGAGACGATGATCAGCGCCATCGCGAGCGCGACGCCGCCGGTGCCGGAGAAGCTGGGCGTGACGGCGAGCGCAGCCGTCGCGAAGACGCAGCCCAGGGTCGCGAGAACCAGCACGCGCTTCTTTGCCGCGCGCATGTCGGCCCATGCGCCAATGGCGGGCATCGTGAGCATCACGATGGCATAGGAGGTACTGAGCGCCGCCGTCCATGCGAAGGCGGCCCATGGTGCGCCTTTGGCGATGCCGCCCACGAAGTAGGCGGCGAACACAGCAGTGATGACGACGGTGGTGTAGCCCGAGTTGGCGAAGTCATACATCGCCCAGCCGAACACCTCGCGCTTGCGCACGCCCGGCTGCAGCGCGGAGGCGGGGAACAGGGCCATGCGCGGGCTGCGGCGAGCGGTGCCGGGAGCCAGTCGGGCAGTCAGTGCAGGTGGCGCGGACGGCGGCCGCCGCCGTGGCCACCGCCGCTGCCCCCGCTGCCCGGTCCACCGGTGCCGCGCGGGCGCTTTCCAATTTCGAGCGAGTTCACGAGCGCGTCGAAACGGTCGCTGAAGAGGCGATCGATTTCGGCAACAACACCACCCAGCTCGGAGCCGTCGAAGTGGCGTTCCATGAGGTTGACGACGTCTTCGACGAGCAGGTCGCGCTGCACCTGCATGATGGCGGCCGGATTGGGGCCGACGAAGAGCATCAGGAAGTCGTCGCGCGACTCCTCTTCGGGGTCGCCCTCTTCCTCGTCGAAGTCGGTGTCGTAGAAGGTGACCTCGATGGCCGCGCCGCGCTCGGAGAGCTCGTTCAGGCCCATGCACATCTCGTCGAGCGCCTGGCGGAAGTCTTCATCGCCGGCCACGGTCCAGCACATCTGGAGCATGTGGTCCTTCTGCTCGTAGCGGATGCCGGGTTCTTCTTCGTAGGAGCTGGTGGCGCCATCGGCCAGCGACTTGGCACCGGCGTATTTCCACAGCGGCTTGAGAGCCTCCTGGATCTGTTCGAAGGTGACGTCCGAACGCAGCGGCACGTCGCCGTGCACATGAATTTCAAATGGAGCGTTGTAGCGAGGCATCTGATGCTCCCTTGTAAGTTGGTACCCGGAACGGGGGTCGAACCCGTATGCCCCGATTAAGGAAGCGGCGGATTTTAAGTCCGATGTGTCTACCAATTTCACCATCCGGGCGTCAGGTTGGACATCGACGATAACCCAAACAAAACAAGCCCCGGCAACGTCGGTTGGCGGGGCTTGGCGTTCGGGGTCGAATCTGTTTGAACCGAGAGAGTGGAGGCGCGATCCGGAGTCGAACCGGACTAGACGGATTTGCAATCCGTTGCATAACCGCTTTGCTATCGCGCCACGCAGAAATACGAAATCGAACTAGCGAAAAAAAGGGAAGCTGGAGCTTCCCTTTTTCAAAACTGGAGCGGGAAAAGAGTCTCGAACTCTCGACCTCAACCTTGGCAAGGTTGCGCTCTACCAACTGAGCTATTCCCGCGTTTCGAGCCTTGAAGTATATACCAATTTTTCAAGGTCCCGCAACTTTTGCGATTGTTCGATCAGTGTTTGACCGAACCTTCGGAAGCCGGAGCCGGCGTGCGCTGCTTGGCCAGTTCGGCCATGGCGGCGGCGGACGCAGCGACCTCTTCATCGGACAGCGGTTCGGGCGATTTCTCGAGAGCGATCTCGAGCACCTTGTCGATCCATTTCACCGGCACGATCTCGAGACCGTTCTTCACGTTCTCGGGAATGTCCTGCAGGTCCTTGGCGTTCTCTTCCGGAATCAGCACGGTCTTGATGCCGCCACGCAAGGCTGCCAGCAGCTTTTCCTTGAGACCGCCGATGGCCGTGACCTCGCCTCGCAGCGTGATCTCGCCCGTCATCGCGACGTCGCTGCGCACCGGGATGCCCGTGAGCGCCGACACGAAGGCCGTCGTCATCGCGGCGCCCGCACTCGGGCCGTCCTTCGGCGTGGCGCCATCGGGCACGTGGATGTGGATGTCGCGCTTCTCGAACACCTCGTCCTTGATGCCGAGGCGGCGCGAGCGGCTGCGCACCACGGTGCGCGCGGCCTCGACCGACTCCTTCATCACGTCGCCCAGCGAACCGGTGCGGCTGATCACGCCCTTGCCGGGCATGGTGACCGCCTCGATCGTCAGCAGGTCGCCGCCGACTTCGGTCCACGCGAGGCCGACCACCTGGCCGACCTGGTTCTGCTTCTCGGCCAGGCCGAAAGTGAACTTGCGCACGCCGAGGAAGTCGTTGAGGTTCGCGCCGGTGACCGTGACCTGCGGCGTGAGCTGCTTGAGCAGCAGGCCCTTCACCACCTTGCGGCAGATCTTCGACAGCTCGCGCTCGAGCGAACGAACGCCGGCTTCACGCGTGTAGTAGCGCACGATGTCGCGCACCGCTTCCTCGGTGACGGCAAGCTCGTCGTCCTTCACGCCGTTGTTCTTCATCTGCTTGGGCAGCAGGTACTTGATCGCGATGTTGGTCTTCTCGTCCTCGGTGTAGCCCGAGAGGCGGATGACTTCCATGCGATCCAGCAGCGCCGGCGGGATGTTCATCGAGTTCGAGGTGGCGACGAACATCACGTCGCTCAGGTCGAAGTCGACTTCCACGTAGTGGTCGCCGAAGGTGTGGTTCTGCTCGGGGTCGAGCACCTCGAGCAGCGCGCTCGAGGGGTCGCCACGAAAGTCCGTGCCCAGCTTGTCGATCTCGTCGAGCAGGAACAGCGGGTTGCGCGTGCCGATCTTGCTCAGGCCCTGCAGCACCTTGCCCGGCAGCGCGCCGATGTAGGTACGGCGATGGCCGCGGATCTCGGCTTCGTCGCGCATGCCGCCCAGCGCCATGCGGGTGTACTTGCGGCCGGTCGCCTTGGCGATCGACTGGCCCAGCGAGGTCTTGCCCACGCCCGGAGGCCCCACGAGGCACAGGATGGGCGCCTTGACCTTGTCCACGCGCTGCTGCACCGCGAGGTATTCGAGAATGCGGTCCTTGACCTTCTCCAGGCCGTAGTGGTCGGCGTTGAGCACCGCCTCGGCGTTGGCCAGGTCGTGCTTGATCTTGGTCTTCTTGCTCCAGGGCAGGCCGACCAGCACGTCGATGTAGTTGCGCACCACCGTGGCCTCGGCCGACATGGGCGACATCAGCTTGAGCTTCTTGAGCTCGCCCTCGGCCTTCTTCAGGCCTTCCTTGGACATCTTCGCGAGCTTGATCTTCTTTTCGATCTCCTCGATGTCCGCGCCCTCTTCGCCTTCGCCGAGCTCCTTCTGGATGGCCTTGACCTGCTCGTTGAGGTAGAAGTCGCGCTGGTTCTTCTCCATCTGGCGCTTCACGCGCCCGCGGATCTTCTTGTCGACGTTGAGGATGTCGACCTCACGCTCGAGCTGGCCGAACAGGTTCTCCAGGCGCGACTTGACGTCGTCCAGGTCGAGCACGGCCTGCTTGTTGTCGAGCTTGAGCGGCAGGTGGGCGGCGATGGTGTCCGCGAGGCGGCCCGGATCGTCGATGCTCGAGATCGAGGTGAGGATCTCGGGCGGAATCTTCTTGTTCAGCTTGACGTACTGGTCGAACTGCTGCATCACCGCGCGGCGCAGCGCCTCGACCTCGGTGCCCTTCTCGCCGCCTTCGGGCGCCTCCACGGGCGTCACGTTGGCCGAGAAGTGGGTCTCGCCGTCATCGATGCGGTTCACGCGGGCACGCTGCTGGCCCTCGACGAGCACTTTCACCGTGCCGTCGGGCAGCTTGAGCATCTGCAGGATGGTCGAGACGCAGCCGACCTCGAACATGTCCTCGACGGAGGGCTCGTCCTTGGCCGCGGCCTTCTGGGCCACCAGCATGATGCGGCGCTCGGCCTCCATGGCCAGCTCGAGAGCCTTGATGCTCTTGGGGCGACCCACGAACAGCGGAATCACCATGTGCGGAAACACCACGACATCGCGCAGCGGCAGCAGCGGCAGGTCGAGGGCTTCGGGGGGCAAGGGGGTGTGGCCAGACATGCAAATCCTTCGCGTCTTTGGCTTTAAGCCTTTTTCGCCGCTTCGCGGTACACGAGCAGCGGGGGCTTGTTTTCGTCGATGGTCGATTCCTCGACCACCACCTTGTCGACATTGGTCGCGTTCGGCAACTCGAACATGGTGTCGATCAGCGACTGTTCAAGGATCGAGCGCAAACCGCGCGCACCGGTCTTGCGGGCCAGAGCCTTGCGGGCGATGGCCTTGAGTGCCGCCGGACGGATCTCGAGGTCCACGCCTTCCATCTGCAGCAGCTTGGTGAACTGCTTGACCACCGCGTTCTTCGGCTCGGTGAGGATCTGCACCAGCGCGTCCTCGCTGAGTTCGGCGAGCGAGGCGACCACGGGCATGCGGCCCACGAGTTCGGGGATCAGGCCGAACTTGATCAGGTCCTCGGGCTCCACTTCGCGGAACACTTCCGTGAGGCTACGCTGCTGCTTGCTCTTGACCGAAGCGCCGAAGCCAATGCCCGAGGCCTCGGTGCGGTTTTCGATGACCTTCTCCAGGCCCGCGAACGCGCCGCCGCAGATGAACAGGATGTTGGTCGTGTCGATCTGCAGGAAGTCCTGGTTCGGGTGCTTGCGCCCGCCCTGGGGCGGCACGCTGGCCATGGTGCCTTCGATCAGCTTCAGCAGCGCCTGCTGCACGCCCTCTCCCGACACGTCGCGCGTGATGGAAGGGTTGTCGGACTTGCGCGAGATCTTGTCGATTTCGTCGATGTAGACGATGCCGCGCTGCGCGCGCTCCACTTCGTAGTTGCAGCTCTGCAGCAGCTTCTGGATGATGTTCTCGACGTCCTCGC
Organism: Variovorax sp. 350MFTsu5.1; assembly: GCF_048302515.1. Classification (NCBI taxonomy): domain Bacteria; kingdom Pseudomonadati; phylum Pseudomonadota; class Betaproteobacteria; order Burkholderiales; family Comamonadaceae; genus Variovorax; species Variovorax sp. 350MFTsu5.1. The sequence goes on from NZ_CP157620.1 coordinate 3,834,730, forward strand.
CGACATAGCCGGCCTCGGTCAGCGTGGTGGCGTCGGCCATCACGAAGGGCACGTCGAGCATGCGCGCCAGCGTCTGCGCCAGCAGCGTCTTGCCCGAACCCGTGGGGCCGATCAGCAGGATGTTGCTCTTGCTGAGCTCCACGTCGTCGCCCTTGGCCTTTTCCTTGTGGCGCAGGCGCTTGTAGTGGTTGTAGACGGCCACCGACAGCATGCGCTTGGCCGGCTCCTGGCCGATCACGTAGTTGTCGAGGTTGGCCTTGATCTCCAGCGGCGTCGGCAGGTCGCTGCGCGCCTCGCGCGCTTCCTCACCCGCCGGGAGTTCGTCGCGGATGATCTCGTTGCAAAGGTCGATGCACTCGTCGCAGATGAAGACCGAAGGGCCCGCGATCAGCTTCTTGACCTCGTGCTGGCTCTTGCCGCAGAACGAGCAATAAAGCGTTTTTTCGCTGGAGGAGCCTTTTTTATCGGCCATGGACATTTGCCTCGTTACAGGGTAGGGACAATGATAACTAAACAAAAACGGCGTTTCCCGTGTGGAAAACGCCGTTTCTTGCCATTTGGCGCCCTCGGCGCCGGCGTTCAACCGCGCTTGGCGACGACCTGGTCCACCAGGCCGTAGTCCTTGGCCTCGTCGGCCGTCAGGAAATAGTCTCGTTCGGTGTCGGCCTTGACCTTTTCCAGCGGTTGGCCGGTGCGTTCGGCCAGGATGCGGTTCATCTGGTCCTTGGTGCGCAGGATGTCGCGCGCGTGGATCTCGATGTCGGTCGCCTGACCGCGTGCGCCGCCGAGCACCTGGTGGATCATGATCTTCGAGTTGGGCAGCGAGAAGCGCTTGCCCTTTTCACCCGCCGCCAGCAGGAAGGCGCCCATGCTGGCCGCGAAGCCCAGGCACATGGTCGAAACGTCGGGCTTGATGAACTGCATGGTGTCGTAGATCGCCATGCCGGCGCTCACGCTGCCGCCCGGGGAGTTGATGTAGAAGGAAATGTCCTTGTCCGGGTTCTCGCTCTCGAGGAACAGCAGCTGGGCCACCACGAGGTTGGCGGTCTGGTCGTTGACCTCGCCCACCAGGAAAATGATGCGCTCCTTGAGAAGGCGCGAGTAGATGTCGTAAGACCGCTCGCCGCGGCCCGACTGCTCGATGACCATCGGGATCATGCCGAGGGCCTGGGTTTCCTGTGCGCTCATGAATTTGCTCTCCGAGAAATGGGATCGTTCGCTGTGTCTGAACTGTACGCCTGAGTGAAATGGGGCTCGTGCCGCAAAGCACAAGCCCCATCGGCGTAGCGGGCGGCCTGGGAGATCAGCCTTGCTGCTGAGCCATCAGTTCGTCGAACGAGACCGACTTTTCGTTGACCTTGGCCTTGCCCAGCACGAAATCGGTCACGTTGTTCTCGATGACCACGGCTTCGACCTCGGCCAGGCGGTTGTTGTCGCTGAAGTACCAGCGCACCACGTCGGCCGGCTTTTCGTAGCTGGCGGCCAGCTCGTCGATGTGGGCCTTGATCTGCTCGGGCTTGGCCTGCAGGTTGTTGGCACGCACCAGCTCGGCCACCACCAGGCCCAGGCGCACGCGGCGCTCGGCTTGCGGGCGGAACACTTCGTCGGGGATCGGAGCCTTGTCGGCGTCCTTGATGCCGCGCTGCTTCAGTTCGGCGCGGGCGCCTTCGACCATGCGGCTGACTTCCGACTGCACGCTGGCGTTGGGCAGGTCGAGCTCGGCGTTGGCCACCAGGGCGTCCATCACGGCGTTCTTGTTGCGCGCCAGCAGGCGGAACTTCACTTCGCGCTCGAGGTTGCGCTTGATGTCGGCGCGCAGGCCTTCGACGGTGGCTTCGGCGATGCCGAGCGACTTGGCCAGCTGCTCGTTGACTTCGGGCAGGTGCGAGGCTTCGATCTTCTTCACGGTGACCAGGAAGTCGGCCTGCTTGCCGGCCACGTCCTTGCCGTGGTAGTCGGCCGGGAACGACAGCGGGAAGGTGCGGCTGTCGCCCGACTTCATGCCGCGCACGGCGTCTTCGAATTCCTTGAGCATCTGGCCTTCGCCGACGACGAACTGGAAGTCTTCGGCCTTGCCGCCCTGGAAGGGCTCACCGTCGATCTTGCCTTCGAAGTCGACCGTCACGCGGTCACCGTCCTGGGCCACGGCGTCTTGCGCGCGCTGGGCGAAGGTACGGCGCTGCTTGCGCAGGATGTCCAGGGTCTTGTCGATGGCGTCTTCGCCGACTTCGGCCGACAGCTTCTCGACTTCGGCGCCCGACAGGTCGTTGATCTTGACGTCGGGGAACACTTCGAAGACGGCGTCGAAGGCCAGTTCGCCTTCGGGTGCGTCTTCCTTCTCGGTGATGCGGGGCTGGCCGGCGACACGCAGCTTGGCCTCGTTGGCGGCTTGCGAGAAGGCTTCGCCGACCTTGTCGTTCATGACTTCGTAGTGCACCGAGTAGCCATAGCGCTGGGCCACGACGTTCATCGGCACCTTGCCGGGACGGAAACCGTCCATCTTGACGGTGCGCGCAAGCTTCTTGAGGCGCGAATCGACTTCGGACTGGATGGTGCCGACCGGCAGGGTCAGCGTGATCTTGCGTTCGAGCTTCTCGAGAGTTTCAACGGTCACGGTCATGATGTCTTCCTGGTAAGGGGGCTGTTGCGCGGGGCCTGCGTCTTTTTACCGATACAGATCAAGGACTTGCACGCGCTAGCGGGATTTATGCGGAGGCACACGCGTGCCGCCTGCAAAACTGGGCAACCCATGATTCTAATCGGCTGGAAGCACCGGTTTTGGCGGGGCCGCACCCGGCAGCGGTGGAGATTGCATGCCGCGCCCCGATCCGCGGCCGATTTCGCCCTTACAGTGGCTGCGATTCGACATTTCCCTCAGGAGCGAATACCCATGCTCTTCCAGCGACTGCTTGCCGCCCTCACCCTCAGCTTCAGCCTGCTTCTTGCGTTCGGCGCGCCCTCGCCCGCGCTGGCCAAGACCGCCGCAGCGCCGGCGGCGACCAAGGAGCCGACGATCCAGCAGATCTACGAAGCGGCAAGCAACGGCCGGATGGCCGATGCCGAAGCGATGATCGCGAAGGTGCTGAAGAACCATCCGAAGAGCGCGAAGGCCCACTACGTGCACGCCGAGCTTCTCGCGATGAAGGGCAAGCTCGACGATGCCAGGGACGAACTGGCGCTGGCCAAGGAGCTCTCGCCGGGGCTCAAGTTCGCGAAGGCCGAATCGGTCGCGAAGCTCGAACGCAAGCTGGAGAAGCCGGCCGAGGTGAAGGCCGAGCCACCGCCGCCCGCCCCCAGCCCGGCTGCGGCGCCTGCCCCGTCGGCATCCGACAGGACAGACAACGGCGCGTCATCCGGCTCGATCCCTTGGGGTCCGATCGGCATAGTGGCCCTGTTCGTAGTCGCGTACGTGGCCTTCCAGCAGCGCCGCCGCGCCACCACCTTCGACGTGCCTGCCGCCGCCGGGGGCAGCTCCACCAGGTTCTCCAGGCCCACGAGCGATTCGTCGATGGGCTACGGCAGGATGGATGACAGCAGGGACTACAACACCCCTCCTCCCGCTCCCAGCCAGGGGCCGGGCATCGGCGGCGCACTGGCCGCCGGGGCGGCTGCCGGCGTTGGCGCGGTGGTCATCGGCGAGCTGCTGCGCCACATGAACGACCGCTCCGACGAGCACCGGGGCAACACGATCAACATCTTCAACAACCACCGCAGCCACGACAGCGGCAACGATCGAATGGGCAGCAGCCTCTGGCCTTCGTCCGACCCGGAGCCCGACCGGCAGGTCGACCGCAGCTTCGTGGACAACAACTTCGGCATCAGCGACACGAGTTCGTGGGACGACTCGAGCAGCAGCAGCTCGGACAGCGGAAGCAGCGACAGCAGTAGCAGCAGCGACTGGTGAAGAGAGAAAAAAGAAAAAGCCCCGTTCCTTTCGAAACGGGGCTTCATCACTGCTCGATAGATCAGGCTACATAGCAGGGCTGGTGCGCGGGGCCGGACTCGAACCGGCACGTTCTTGCGAACGTCAGGACCTAAACCTGGTGCGTCTACCAATTTCGCCACCCGCGCGATGCCAATCTTTTTTCAGGTGAATGCAAAAGCGGACGGGCTTTTCGCACCACGGATTCCCGTGGGCCAAAGACCATCCGCTTGAAATCGGTCAGCCAGCGATTTTAAACGCTAATCGGGGCCACTTCCGGCTCGCGCTTCACACGGAATGCGGCGGCATACATCGCCGGCAGCGCCAGCAGGGTCAATACCGTTGCCACGATCAGCCCGCCCATGATGGCGACGGCCATCGGCCCCCAGAACACGCTGCGCGACAGCGGGATCATCGCCAGTACCGCCGCGGCCGCGGTCAGCACGATGGGCCGCAGGCGGCGTACCGCCGACTCCACGATCGCGTCCCACGCCGGCACACCCGCCGCGCGGTCGAGCTCGATCTGGTCGATCAGGATCACCGCGTTGCGCTGGATCATGCCCATCAGCGCGATCACGCCCAGCAGCGCGACGAAGCCGAAGGGCCGGTTCAGCACCAGCAGCGCACCCGCCACGCCGGCGATGCCCATCGGGCCGGTAATGAACACCAGCAGCGAGCGGCTGAAGCTGTGCAGCTGCAGCATCAGCAGCGTGAACACCAGGAACAGCATGATCGGCACGCCCGCCACGATGGAGGCCGAGCCCTTGCTGCTTTCCTCCACCGCCCCGGCCACCTCGATGCGGTAGGCGCCCTGCCCGGCCGCGACCCATCCGGCTTCCAGCTCGCGCAGCTTCGGAAGCAGCTGATCGGTCACGGTCGCGCCCTGCAGGCCCTCGACCACGTCGCCCTGCACGGTGATGGCGTAGTCGCGGTTCTCGCGCCACATCACGCCCGGCTCCCAGGTGAACACCGGCTTGGCGATCTGCGTGAGCGGGATCGAGCGACCCGAGGCCGTCGGGATGTAGGCGTTGCCGATGTCCGAGATGGCCTGGCGCTCGTCGGGCGCCTGGCGCAGCACGATGTCGATCAGCAGGTCGTTCTCGCGGTACTGGCCCACGGTGGTGCCGCTGAACATGGTCTTGGAAGCCTGCGCGATGGCCTGGCTGGTCACGCCGAGCGCGCGCGCCTTGGCCTGGTCGATCTCGAGGCGGATCACTTTCACCGATTCGTTCCAGTTGTCGTTCACGCCGCGCATGTTGGCGTTGTCGCGCAGCACGGCCTTCACCTCGTCGGCATGGCCGCGCAGCAGCGCCGGGTCGGGGCCGATCACGCGGAACTGCACCGGGTACGGCACCGGCGGCCCGTTGGGCAGCAGCTTGACGCGGCCGCGCACCTCGGGGAATTCCTGCGCCAGCACCTGGGGCAACTTGATGCGCAGGGTCTCGCGCACCTTCAGGTCCTTGGCCAGCACGATCAGCTGCGAGACGTTGGTCTGCGGAAACACCTGGTCCAGCGGCAGGTAGAAGCGCGGCACGCCGGAGCCGATCCAGGTGCTGACGGTGCTCACGCCGGCCTCCTGCATCACACGCTTCTCGACGCGCCTGGCCACTTCCTCGTTCGCGGTGAACGAGGTGCCCTCGGGGAACCAGAGGTCGACCAGGATTTCCGGCCGGCTCGAATCCGGGAAGAACTGCTGCTGCACCTTGCCCATGCCGAAGATGCCCAGCGCGAAGATCAGCACCGTGGCGCCGATGGTCATCCAGCGGTGCTGCACGCACCAGTTCACCGAGCGGCGGAAGGCGTTGTAGAACGGCGTGTCGAAGAGCTCGTGCGGCGGCGCATTCGCGTCGTGCGGCTTCACCTTGAGCAGCAGCGTGCCGAGATAGGGCACGAAGTACACCGAGACGATCCACGACAGCACCAGCGCGATCACCGTCACCGCGAAGATGGCGAAGGTGTACTCGCCCGTCACCGACTTGGCGATGCCGATCGGCAGGAAGCCCGCCGCGGTGATGAGCGTGCCCGTGAGCATCGGCTTGGCCGTCACGTCGTAGGCGAAGGTGGCGGCGCGGACCTTGTCGTAGCCCTCCTCCATCTTCCGCACCATCATCTCGACCGCGATGATGGCGTCGTCCACCAGCAGGCCCAGCGCGATGATGAGCGAGCCCAGCGATATCTTGTGCAGCCCGATGCCGAAGTAGTTCATCGCCAGGAAGGTCACGGCCAGCACCAGCGGAATGGTGATGGCCACCACCAGGCCCGGGCGCATGTCGATGTACCAGCCGAAGCGCCCGCCCTTGTGCAGCCCGAGCGAAATGATGCTCACGGCCAGCACGATGGCCACGGCCTCGATCAGCACGCCCACGAACTCGTTCACCGAGCTCGCCACCGCCACCGGCTGATCCTGCACCTGCGCCAGCTTCACGCCGGCCGGCAGCCGCTGCCCGATGGTCACGGCGGTCGCCTTCAGCGCCTTGCCCAGCGCGATGATGTCGCCGCCCTTGGCCATCGACACGCCCAGGCCGATCACTTCCTTGCCCTGGTGATGCATCTTGACCGAGGGCGGATCGACATAGCCGCGGTGGATGTCGGCGATGTCGCCGAGCTTGAGCTGGTTGCCCGAGCTGCCGCGGATGGGCATCTCGCGCAGCTGGTCGACGCTGGTGAACTGGCCGGCCACGCGCACCTGCACCACGTCGAGCGGCGACTGGATGGTGCCCGCGCTCTCGATGGCGTTCTGCGAGCCGAGCTGCGAGAGCACCGCGTTGAAATCGAGCCCCAGCTGCGCCAGGCGCTTCTGCGATATCTCGATGTAGACCTTCTCGTCCTGCACGCCGAACTGGTCGACCTTGGCCACGTCCTTCACGCGCAGCAGCTGCTGGCGCACGTCGTCGGCCAGCGTCTTGAGCTCGGCATAGCTGAAGCCGTCGCTCTCCAGCGCGTAGATCACGCCGTAGACGTCGCCGAAGTCGTCATTGAAGAACGGCCCCTGCACGCCGGCCGGCAACGTGGCACGCATGTCGCCGATCTTCTTGCGCACCGTGTACCAGACGTTGGCCACCTCGCTGGACTTCGACGAATCCTTGATGTTGAAGATGATCTGAGACTCGCCGGGCTTCGAGTAGCTGCGGATCTTGTCGGCGTACGGGGCCTCCTGCAGCGTGCGCTCGAGCTTGTCGGTGACCTGCTCGGCCACCTGCTGCGCGGTGGCGCCGGGCCAGTACGTGCGCACCACCATCGCGCGGAAGGTGAACGGCGGGTCCTCGTCCTGCCCGAGTTGGAAGTACGCGAAGGCGCCCAGCACCATCAGCACCACCATCAGGTAGCGCGTGAGGGGCGCGTGGTCCAGCGCCCATTTGGAGAGATTGAAGCCGGAGGGCTTGTCGTTGGGGTTCGCCGCGCCGCCGCTCATTTGGCGGCACCCGCTGCGATCTCCTTGTTCGTCGCCGCGACAGCCGTGACGGGCTGGGCCGACTCCTTGGCGCCTGCGTTGGCGGCGGCCGCGGCCGCCTCGCGAGACTGGTAGATGGTGACCTTCTGCCCCGGCGACAGCACATGCACGCCGGCGGCCACGACCATCATGCCGGGCGAGATGCCGCCGGCGATCACGGCTTCATTGCCGTCGGCGGTGGCCACCTGCACGGGCTGCGAGCGCACCGTCATCGTCGACTTGTCGAGCACCCACACCGACGTGCCCTTGCCTTCCTGGCGCAGCGCGCTGGTCGGCAGCTTCATCACCGCGGCACCGGCGTGCGCCAGCGCCTGGGGACGTGCATAGACCGTGGCGCCCAGAGGGGGCGCGGTAGCGGCGTCGATGGAAACCTTGACCGAGTAGGTGCGCGTGACTGCATCGGCGCTGGCCGCCACCTCTCGTACCTGGCCCTGCAGTTCATTGCCGCCGGACCAGCCACGCACCGTGACGGGCGAGCCGGTCTTGATCAGCGTGGCGCGGTCTTCAGGCACCGCGAACACCACGTCGCGCGCGCCGTCCTGGGCGATGCGCACGACCGGTGTGCCGGCCTGCACGACCTGGCCGGGCTCGGCCTCGATGGCGGTGACGATGCCGGCCACGTCGGCCACCAGCGTCGTGTAGTTGGCCTGGTTGCCCTGCGAGGCCAGTTGCGCCTGCGCCTGCTCGAGCTGGGCCTGCGCGGCCTTCCAGGTGGTTTCGCGGCGCTCCAGTTCGGCGCCGCTGATGAAGTTCTGCGACCGCAGTTCGGTGTAGCGCTTGAGGTCTGCAGCCGCGAGGTCACGATTGGTCAGCGCCGCGGCCTGCTGGGCCCGTGCGGCTTCGGCGGCAAGGCGGTAGTCCTGCGGATCGAGCTGGGCCAGAACCTGCCCGGCCTGCACATGCTGGCCGAGTTCGGCCTGGCGCTTGGTGATCTTGCCCCCTACGCGAAAGCCCAGGCGCGATTCGACGCGAGCTCGCACCTCGGCCGAGAACTCGGGCTGGGCATCGAATTCGCTAGTCCCCACGGTCACGAATTTGACCGCCCGCACCGGGTCTTCGGCCGCGGGCTTTGGAGAGCAGCCGGCCAGCAGCACGGCGGGAAGCAGCAGCCAGGCGGCGCTGCGCACACGGAACGGGGAGACGGTGGAGGCGGTCATGAGACACCCTGGTAGGACGAACCGGGTCATTACTGACCCACTGGTTAGTAATCTAGGGTAAACGTGAACCAGTGTCAATGACCCGTTGGTCACTAGGGCGGCCGGGCGCCGAAAAACTAGGTGCGCTGGCCCATCTCCACGAGACGGTTGTCGGGCAGTTCAAAGTAGTCGGATGCCCGGCCTGCGTTGCGCTGCAGCCAGCCGAAGAGCGCCCTCCGGATCGGGTTCATGCCCGGCAGGTTCTCCTCGCCCACCGAGGCGCGCGAGACGAAGTACGAAGTCTTCATCGAGTCGATCGCCAGCGTCTTCTGGTAGGCCAGGATGCGGATGAATTCCGGCACGTCGGGCCGCTCCATGAAGCCGTGGCGCGCCGTGACCATCCAGATGCCCTCCATCAGCTGCTCGGCCTCGATGCGGAGGCGCGCGTCGACGCGCGGCGTGTCGCAGGCCAGCACGCGCAGCACGATCACCTGCTCGTGCAGCACCTGGTTGTGCTTGAGGTTGTGCAGCAGCGCATGCGGCACCGCCGTGGCATCGGGGTTCAGGAACACGGCCGTTCCGCTCACCCGGTGCGGCATGTGCTGCGCCAGCGACTCGACGAAGGGCCGCAGCGGCAGGCTCTCGGCCGCGGCAGCCTCCAGCCCCAGCCGGCGCCCCTTCGACCAGGTGGTGAAGAGCACCATCACCACGGCCGCCACCGCCAGCGTGAGCCAGCCGCCCTCGGCCACCTTCAGGCTGTTGGCGATCACGAAGGTCAGGTCGACCACCGCGAAAGCCGTCACGCCGATCACCACCGCCACCTTGTTCCAGCGCCACAGGCCCCAGGCCACGATGCCGGCCAGAAGCGTCGTCGTCACCATCGTGATCGACACCGCGATGCCGTATGCCGCCGACAACGCCCCCGAGCTGCGAAAGCCCAGCACCAGCAGCAGCACGCCCACCATCAGCAGCCAGTTGACCGCCGGCACGTAGATCTGCCCGATGGCCGCGCCCGAAGTCTGGATCACCCGCATGCGCGGCAGATAACCCATGCGCATCGCGTGCGCCGTGAGCGAGAAAGCACCCGAAATCACCGCCTGCGAGGCGATCACCGTCGCCATCGCGGCCAGCACCACCATCGGCAGCACGCCCCACGAGGGAAAGAGCCGGAAGAACGGGTTGTCGATGGCCGCCGGGTTCGCCAGCACCAGCGCGCCCTGCCCGAAGTAGTTCAGCACCAGCCCCGGCAGCGCGATGAAGAGCCACGCCAGCCGGATCGGCTTCGCGCCGAAGTGCCCCATGTCGGCATACAGCGCCTCGCCGCCCGTGAAAGCCAGGAACACCGCTCCGAGCACCGCCAGCGACTGCGCCCGGTGCTCGATCAGGAAGCCAAAGGCGCGCCGCGGATCGAGCGCCGCCAGCACCTGCGGCTGCTGCAGCACCTGCCACGCGCCGGCCACCGCCAGCACGATGAACCACAGCAGCATGACCGGCCCGAATATCTTGCCCACCGTGCCGGTGCCCTTCTTCTGCACCATGAAGAGCGCGATCAGGATCGCCACCGTGATCGGCAGCACCGCGCGCTGCAGCACCGGCGCCTGCACCTCCAACCCCTCGACCGCCGACAGCACCGAAATGGCCGGCGTGATCAGGCTGTCGCCGTAGAACATGGCCGCACCCACCAGGCCCAGCAGCCCGATGGCGTTCCACACCCATGGCTTTGTCTTCGGCCCCGCGACGGCGCTGCGCGCGAGCGCCTGCAGAGCGAGGATGCCGCCTTCGCCGTCGTGGTCGGCGCGCAGCACGAACACCACGTACTTCAGCGTGACCACGAACATCAGCCCCCAGAAGATCAGCGAGAGCAGCCCCAGCACCGAATCGGGCGTGAACGGCACGCCGTGCTCGGGGTTCATCGTTTCCTTGAAGGCGTACAGCGGCGAGGTGCCGATGTCGCCGAACACGACGCCCAGCGCCGCCACCATGAGCGCCGGGCCCGTCGGGTGCGCCGCCTCGCCGTACGCAGAAACCTGGGACCCGGAAGCCGGAGCGGATGCTTTCATGAAGCGGGGAGTTCGTAGTGGCGACGCTGCGAGCATAGTGCGGGGGCATTGCGCCGTCGCGGACAATCGTGGCGTGTCCGCCACTCCCCAACATGCCGCGCCGCCTGCGCACTACGAGAACTTCCCCGTAGCCTCGTGGCTGTGCCCGCCGCATCTGCGCCCGCCGATCGCGGCGATCTACCACTTCGCGCGCACCGCCGACGACATCGCCGACGAAGGCAGCGCCTCGCCCGCCGAGCGCTTGGCCGACCTGCGCGCCTATCGCGCAGAACTCGCCTCGGCTGCCCGCGGCGAAGTGCTGCCCGGATCGCGCTGGCCCCAGGTCTTCGGTCCGCTGGCCCACAGCATCGCCCGCCACGGCCTGCCCGAAGACCTGCTCGCCGACCTGCTGAGCGCCTTCATGCAGGACATCGAGAAAACCCGCGACCGCGGCACCTACGCCGACCGCGCCGAACTGCTCGACTACTGCCGCCGCTCCGCCAACCCCATCGGGCGCCTGCTGCTGCATCTCTACGGCGTGCACGACGCCGAGGCCCTGGCGCAGAGCGACGCGATCTGCAGCGCGCTGCAGCTCATCAATTTCTGGCAGGACCCGAGTGTCGACCTTCCGCGCGGCCGCTTCTACTTTCCGCTGACCGACTGCGACCGGCGCGGCCTCTCGCCCGAGCACTTCAAGGTCTTCGCGCCGCTTTCGCGCGCGGAGCCTCCGCAGGAAGCTATCAATCTGATAGCAGTCGTGTCTTACTGGGCGCGCGAACTTATGAACGAGGGCGCCCCCCTCGTGCACCGCCTGCCCGGCCGCGCCGGCTGGGAGCTGCGCCTCGTGGTGCAGGGCGGCCTGCGCATCCTCGACAAGATCCAGGACCTGGGCTTCGACACCTTCACGCAGCGCCCCGCCATCGGCAAGCTCGACGCGCCGGTGCTGCTCTGGAAGGCCGTGCGGATGCGGAGACAATCACGCCCCATGAAAGCAGCGCCTCCCCGATGACCCCCGAGCAATACGTGCAAGACAAGGCCGCCGCCTCGGGCAGCAGTTTCTATTACGCCTTCCTGTTCCTTCCCAAGCCGCGCCGCGCCGCGATCACCGCCTTCTATGCCTTCTGCCGCGAAGTCGACGACGTGGTCGACGAGGTCAGCGACCCCGGCGTGGCCGCCACCAAGCTCGCCTGGTGGCGCACCGAGGTCTCGCAGTCCTTCGCGGGCACGCCGCGCCATCCGGTGATGCAGGCGCTGATGCCGCATGCCGCGGCCTATGGCATCGAGGCACGCCAGCTCAACGAGGTGATCGACGGCTGCCAGATGGACCTCGAACAGACGCGCTACCTCGACTTCCAGGGCCTCTCTCGCTATTGCCACCTCGTGGCCGGCGTGGTCGGCGAGGTCGCTGCCCGCATCTTCGGCCAGACCGACGCCCAGACCACTGCCTACGCCCACAAGCTGGGCCTGGCGCTGCAGCTCACCAACATCCTGCGCGACGTGGGCGAAGACGCGCTGCGCGGCCGCATCTACCTGCCGGTCAACGAGTTGCAGAAGTTCGACGTGAAGGCGCACGAGATCCTGAACCGCGTGCACTCCGAGCGTTTCGTCGAACTCATGAAGTTCCAGGCCGCCCGCGCCCACGCCGCCTACGACGAAGCGCTCGCCCTGCTCCCCCTGGCTGACCGCCGCTCGCAGAAGCCCGGCCTGATGATGGCCAGCATCTACCGCACCCTGCTGCGGGAGATCGAACGCGACAACTTCCAGGTGCTGAACCAGCGCGTGAGCCTGACGCCGGTGCGCAAGTTCTGGCTGGCGTGGAAGGTTCAGGCCCTCGGACGAATCTGAGCTTGACCAGGAAGAAGACCGCCGTCATCGGCGCCGGCTGGGCCGGCCTTGCCTGCGCGGTGGAGGCCACGCGGCTCGGCCATGCCGTCACGCTGTTCGAGGCGGCGCACACGCCGGGCGGGCGGGCGCGGCGGGTCGACAACATGCACGGGCTGGCGTTGGACAATGGCCAGCACATCCTGATCGGTGCGTACACCGCCACGCTGCAGCTGATGCGCGACGTCGGCGTCGATGTCGAAGGCGCGCTGCTGCGGCTGCCTCTTTCGCTGCGCTTTGCCGATGGCGGCGGGCTGAAGCTGCCGCGGCTGCCTGCGCCGCTCGACCTGCTGGCGGGCATCTTCACGGCGCGGGGCTGGACGTGGCGCGACAAGTCGTCGCTGCTGCGCACCGCGATCGGCTGGAGGCTTTCGGGCTTTCGCTGTGCCGGCGGCACGACGGTTGCCGATCTGTGCGCCGGGCTCACTCCGCGCGTGATGCGGGAGCTGATCGAACCGCTGTGCGTTTCGGCGCTCAACACGCCCGTGGCGCAGTCGAGCGGCGAAGTCTTCCTGCGCGTGCTGAAGGACGCGCTCTTCAGCGGAAGCGGCGGCGCCGACCTGTTGCTGCCGCGCGCCGACCTGGGCGCGCTGCTGCCCGATGCCGCGATTCGCTGGCTGACACGGCAAGGCGCCACGGTGCGCATCGGCACGCGCGTGCGTGCCATCGCATCCGAAGCCGGGCAGTGGCTGGTCGACGGAGACGCTTTCGATCAGGTCGTGCTGGCCTGCGCTCCGTGGGATGCAGCACGGCTGGTCCGCGCCTCGGGCCTGCCGGCGGATCGCTGGTGCGAGACCACCGAGGCGCTGCGCTTCGAGGCCATCGCCACTGTCTACGTGCGCGGCGCCAGGCCGCTTGCGGAGCCGATGCTCGCGCTGCGCAGCCATCCGGCCACGGCGCCGGCCCAGTTCGTTTTCGACAGGAGCCAGCTCGGCGGCCTGCAGGGCGTGCTCGCGATGGTCGTGAGCGCGAACGAGGCATCGCGCGAGGTGCTGGAAGAAAAGGTCATCGCGCAAGCCGCCGCGCAGCTGGGCCAATCGAACCTGCAACTGGTGCAGACCGTGGTCGAGAAGCGCGCCACCTTCGCCTGCACGCCCGGCCTCGCGCGGCCGTCATCGTCCATCGCACCGGGCCTGCAGGCCTGCGGCGACTACATCGAAGGCCCCTACCCCGCCACGCTCGAAGGCGCGGTGCTCAGCGGGCTCGCCGCCGCCAGATCATTGAACTGAATCGACGCCATGACGACCGGACTGCGCTATCTCGACTTCGACTACAGCGAAGACACCGAAGGCCACGGCACCTTCGACGCCATGGCATCGACCTCGCCCGACAAGACGCCCGAAGTACGGGCCGAAGTCGCCCGCGTACTGGCCTGGGCCGAGGCCGCCTTTCCGGATGCACGCGGCGCCCTCGACGAAGGCGGCCTGTGGGACTACGACCTGCAGGAATCGAGCGAGGACGATCCGCGCTACGACACTATTACCCTGTCGATCAGTGGCACCGCCGACTTCTGCACGGCGCTGCGCGAGCGCTTCGGGCTCGACTGAGAAAAGGCGAGATCAGGCCGCCTTGTTGCGCAGCCGAAGCAGGCTAAGCCCCAGCAGCACGAAGGCCCCGCCCGACACCTTGTTGAAGATGCGCGTGCGGCGCGGATCGGAAAGCTGCCTGCGCAACAGGCGCGCCAGCAGCACATAGAACGAGTGGGCGACCACCGAGGCAGCGGCGAAGGTGCCGGTCAGCACCGCGAACTGCGTGAGGATGGGCGCGTCCTGCGTCAGGAACTGCGGGAACAGAGCCGAGAAGAAAAGGATGCCCTTGGGATTGGTCAGCGCGACCGTCATCCCGTGGCCGAAGAGGCGCCAGCTCGAACGCGGAGTGCCGGCGGACGGACCGCCCTGCACGTCGGCAAACACGCTGCCCTGGCTGCGCCATTGCTTGATGCCCAGGTAGATCAGGTAGGCCGCACCGGCCAGCTTCAGCACCATGAAGGCATGGGCCGAGGTGGAGAGCACCACGCCCAACCCCGCCATCGCGGCGGCCGACACCATGAAAAGCCCGGCAGCGTTGCCCAGCGAACTGATCATTGCCCGTCGCGGGCCGACGCTCATCGAGTTCGAGACCGCGAGCAGCACGGCCGGCCCGGGTGTGAAGACGACGAGCAGCGTGACGCCGCAAAACAGAAGCCAGTTGGAGAGATGCACTTCGGGGTTCCTGTCCGGCGCAAGGCCGCGGAGGTTTGGGACAACAGCCCGGAAACTATAGTCAGCCCCGCGCGCGGCTGCAGACGCCGCGCCAATACCCCTCTACCCCCATCCCGAAAGACGGACTCCCATGGTCACCTGCTACCTGCGCTACATCGTCGACGCCTACAAGCTCAAGGAATTCGAGCACTACGGCAAGCTCTGGATTCCGCTGGTCGAGAAGTTCGGCGGCAAGCACCACGGCTACTTCCTGCCCTCGGAGGGCACGAACAACGTGGCGCTGGCGATGTTCACATTCCCGAGCCTGGCCGCCTATGAGAAGTACCGTGCCGACTCGATGCAGGACCCGGAATGCCAGGCCGCATTCAAGTACGCGGAGGAAACCCGCTGCATCGTGAGCTACGAGCGCAGCTTCTTCAGACCAGTCTTCGCCTAGCCCTCAGCCGCCCAGCGCCACGCACAGCGCATGCAGGTTGGGCACGATCAGCTGCGGCCGCGCGCCGTGCACCCAGGGCCGCTCGTCGCGCACCAGCCAGGCTGCCTGCATGCCGGCGTTGAGCGCGCCGACCACGTCCAGCTCGGCATCGTCGCCCACGTGCAGCACGTCCCTGGGCAGCAGGCCGACCGATGCGGCCGCGGCGCGGAAGATCGGCGCGTGCGGCTTGCCGCTGCCGAAGGCGCGCGCATTGAAGGCGGTGCGGAACCAGCGGCCCACGCCCGTCTTCTGGATGTCGGCGTTGCCGTTGGAGATCGCCACCAGCGGATAGCGCTCGCTGAGCCACTTCAGCGCCGGAAGCGCGTCGTCGTAGAGCGTCACGCGCTGGCGCTCGGCAAAGAAGGCGTCGAAGGCCGGGTCGGCCAGCGCCGGGTCTTCGCCGGCCCGCACGAGCGCTGTACGGATCGATTCGCGGCGCAGCGCGCTCAGGTCATGCGCGAGATCCGAACGCTCCTTGGCGGTGGCTTCGCGCAGCTCACGCAGGATGCCCGGCGTCATCAGCAGGCTGGCCGTCTTGGGCGCCTCGCGCAGCAGCCACGCATGCAGCACGGCCTCGGCGCGTTCGATGGTCGGCCAGATCGGCCAGAGGGTGTCGTCGAGGTCCAGCGAGATCGCCGAGATGCGCTTGAGATCGAGAGGCGCGGCGCCCGCGGGCGCCGGGGAAGCGGAAGTCATGCCCGAGAATATCGCATGCCTTCGACTCACGAGAACGCTCCCCCGAGTACCCCGCGCACCGCAGTGCTCTGGTGCAACCTCGGCTCACCTGATGCCCCCACAGCAGCAGCCGTGCGCCCCTACCTCGCCGACTTCCTGGGCGACCCCCGCGTGGTCGAGATCCCGAAGCTGCTCTGGGCGCCGATCCTGCACGGCATCATCCTTCGCACGCGCCCGGCCAAGTCGGCCGCCAAGTACGCAAGCATCTGGATGCGCGAAGGCTCGCCGCTGAAGGTGTGGACACAGAAGCAGGCGACGCTGCTGGCCGGCTGGCTCGGCGAGCGCGGCCACCGCGTCACGGTGCGCGACGCGATGCGCTACGCCAGCCCCTCCATCGCCTCCCGGCTCGACGCGCTGCAGGCCGAAGGCGCCACCCGCGTGCTGGTGCTGCAGGCCTACCCCCAGTATTCGGGCACCACCACCGCGAGCGTGATCGACGCGGTGAGCGCGTGGAGCCGCAAGCAGCGCCGCGTGCCCGAGTTCCGCTTCGTCAACGACTACCACGACGACCCGGCCTACATCGAGGCGCTGGCGCAGAGCATCGAGAAGCACTGGAAAACCGAAGGCCGCGGCGAGGTGCTGCTGATGAGCTTCCACGGCATTCCCGCGCGCAACATCGCGCTGGGCGATCCGTACCAGGCGCAGTGCACCGAAACCGCACGCCTGCTCGCAACGCGGCTGGGCCTTTCGAGTGCCCAGTACCGCGTGACCTTCCAGTCGCGCTTCGGCAAGGCCAAATGGCTGGAACCCTACACCGAGCCCACGCTGCGCGAACTCGGCGCCTCCGGCGTGAAGCGCGTCGACGCGGTCTGCCCGGGCTTCCCGGCCGACTGCCTCGAGACGCTCGAAGAAATCGCCATGGAAGGCCGCGAAGCCTTCCTGCACGCGGGCGGCGAAGCCTTCAGCTACATCCCCTGCCTGAACGACGGCCCGGCATGGATCACCGCGCTCGCGGGCATCGCCGAACGCAACCTGGCGGGCTGGCCCACGCAAAGAACGAACACCACCCCATGAAACAGGATCTGCACGAAGCCAACCGGCTCTCGTGGAACGCGGCCACCGTCGCACACAACAGCCACAAGGGCGATCAGGCCGCCTTCTTCCGCAAGGGCGGCTCCACCCTCTTCCCCGAAGAAGCCCGCCTGCTCGGTGACGTGAAAGGCCTGTCTGTGCTGCACCTGCAGTGCAACGCCGGACAGGACAGCCTGAGCATCGCGCGGCTCGGCGCCGAGGTGACGGGCGTGGACATCTCCGACGAGGCCGTCGACTTCGCGACGCGGCTCTCGCAGCAGTCGGGCATCGCGGCGCGCTTCGTGCGCTCGGATGTCTACGACTACTTCCGCGGCGCGCAGGCACGCGGCGAGAAGCACGACATCGTCTTCTGCTCGTACGGCACGCTGTGCTGGCTCTCCGACATCGCCGCCTGGGCGCGCGGAGTGGCGCAGATGCTCAAGCCCGGCGGCCGCTTCGTCTTCGTCGAGTTCCACCCTTTCGCGCTGGTGTTCGACCCGGCCTGGAAGTTCCACTACGACTACTTCAACGAAGCCCCCATGCCCGAGGAAGGCGTGGGCGACTACGTGGCCGATTCCAGCGACGGCCTGGTGCGCGAAGGCTACGAGCGCGGCGTGGAGGACTTCAGCAACCCGCACCCCAGCTTCGAGTTCACTTGGGGCGTGGGCCAGGTGACGACCGCACTGTCGCAGGCCGGCCTCGTCATCGAACGGCTCGACGAATACCCGTACGCCAACGGCTGGAAGCCCTTCGAAGGCATGCGCGACATCGGCGGGCGCCGCATGGCACCGCCCGAGGGCATGCCGCGCATTCCGCTCATGTATTCGATCTCCGCACGCAAGCCATGAAACCTCTTCACGCCCTCGGTGGCCTTTTTCTGCTGGTGCCCTTCATGGCCCGCGCAGCCGGAACCGCCGAAGTGCCCAAGGGCGTGTGGGAAGGCACGCTCGGCACCAAGGCCATCGTGGCCTGCTCGAAGCACCGCCGAAGATCGAGACCGGGAAGAAAGAAGAATTCGCGTCCGGCCGCAGCTTCCGCCGCCTGCGCTTCGCCGGCCAGGAAACCATCGAACTCTCCGGCCCCGAGCCCACGCTGGCAGCCATCAACCGCGAGTTGCGCCGCGACTTCGACACCAGCAAGGACACGATCAAGGAGTACTTCGACAAGCGCCGCGAGTTCCTCGGGCGGGTCGGCGTACCGGCGGAAGACGAGAACACCGCCGATCCTTCGTATTGGAGCTCGCAGTGGCTCAGCATCCGCAACTACACCTGGGCGGCCAGCATGGGCCGCAACGGGATCTCCTGGTTCCATCGCACCTGGGACCTGCAGACAGGCAGGCAGGTCGACCCATGGTCCTGGTTCGGCCTGCGCTCGCTGTCGAAGTCGCGTCCGGCCGAGGGACGGCTATCCGGCACCGGAGGCGGCTCGATGACGCCGAAGCTGCGCCGCTTCCTGTTCCGCTACGCGGGCATCGACGCGTCGAAGGCCGAGGACAGTTGCCGGTCCAACTACGAAGAAGGCGCCTACTACGACCTGACGCTGGAAGCCAAGGGCATGCGCTTCGCCCAGCCGGCCTACGGCAACGGCTGCGAGATCGAGATCGAAGTGCCCTACGCCGAGCTCGGCCCGGTGCTCACGCCAGCGGGCAAGGCGGCGGTGCGGCGCATCCTCGAATCGGCAAATTGATCCTGGCTCAGGCTGCCGGCCTGCGTGCCAGCAGCGCCTGGATCGCAGCGTCCATCTCGGCGTACTCCCCTTCGCCGAAATGCTGCCGCATCACCTGCCCGCTGCTGTCGGCCAGGTAGAACGCGGGCCAGTACTGGTTGCTGTAGGCCCGCCAGGTGGCGAATCCGTTGTCCTGCGCCACCGGGTAGCGGATGTTGAAGCGCTCGATCGCGTCCTGCACGTTGCGCGTGAGCTTCTCGTAGGCGAACTCGGGCGAATGCACGCCCACCACGGTGAAGCCCCGGTCCTTGTACGTCTCGTACCAGCGCACCACGTGCGGCAGCGTGCGAATGCAGTTGATGCAGGAATAAGTCCAGAAGTCGACCAGCACCACCTTGCCGGACAGCCCCTTCATGGTGAGCGGCTCGGAGTTGAGCCACTTGTCGATACCAGTGAATTCGGGGGCCTTGCCGTAGTCGCGCAGCCCCGGCGAGGCGGCCAGCGCGCTGCGTGCCGGCCAAGCGCCACCCGCGGCTGCCGCCAGGGCGGAGGCACCTGCGGCGAGCCCCGAGAACGCCCTTCTGGACATCATGTTCATGATCGCAAACCTCGCTCGTGTGTCAGACCGACAGCGGTCAGGCGCGATTGTTCGCGGCGCACGCGCTGCGTGCGCATGTGTCACGGCAATTTGAACTTTGTCCCGGCGGCGTGATGGGCCGCCCAGGTCAGAACTTGCCCAGGTAGTCCATCTTGCCGATGGGCATGCCCTTGTGGCGCAGCACGTCGTAGGCCGTGGTCACGTGGAAGAAGAAATTGGGCACTGCGAACTGCAGCAGGTAGCGCTGCGCCGTGAAGGTCGCCTCGCCTTCGCGGGTTTTGATGGTCACCGGGCGGTCTTCGTGGCCGTCGATCAGCGCGCGGTCGACCGTTGCCAGGAAGTCCTGCGTCTTCGCGATGCGCGCGACCAGGTCGTCCCAGGTCTTTTCCTCGTCGGGGAAGCTAGGCGCGGTGACGCCGGCGATGCGGACCGTGCCGAACTTGGAGGCATCGCTGGCGCGCTGGATCTGGCCGACCAGCGTGAGCATGTCGGGCGCGAGGCGTGCATCGACCAGCTCGGCCGGGTCGATGCCGTTGGCCTTCGCGTGCGCGAGGCTCTTGTCGAGGATATGGGTGAGCTGGCCGAGTCCGCGCGTGAAGACGGGCACGGACAGGTCGTACATCGAGAGCGCCATGGTGTTCGAGGCCTGTGATCGGCCTGTGGTTGAGGTGGGCGGCGATTGTCACGCCGCCGCTGCCTCAGCGGCCGGCGGCGCGGATAAACCCCTCGATGGGATCAAGTTGTTCCGGCACGTTCAGCGCGGGCGCGTGACCGCAGGCAGGAACTTCGATCACCCGCAGCCGGCCGGCCGCGCCGGGACCGCGCTGCTTCATCTCCTCGACCACGCCGGGCAGCACCAGGTCGGACTCGGCTCCGCGCAGGCAAAGCACCGGCACCTCGATGGCGTCGTAGTGCGGCCAGATCAGGTAGTCGTTGTCGTGCGCGCTGAACTGCCGGACCATGGCCGGGTCGTAGTGCGGCGTCACACGGCCGTCGGGCAGCCGGCGCGTGGAGGTCTCGGTCAGCCGGCGCCATTGCGCGTCGCTGAGCCAGCCGTAGGGCTTGTAGACCGTGCGGAAGAAGGCTTCGAGTTCGGCCACCGTGTCGAAGGCCGGCGGCTCGCCCGCATAGGCGCGGATGCGCTCGATGGCCGGTTGCGCCAGCTCGGGCGCGTTGTCGTTGAGCACCAGGCTCGCGATGCGCGCCTTCATGCGCGGCTCGAACAGGCCCGAGGCGCAGACGGTGCCGATGGCCCCGCCCATCGAGGTGCCGACCCAGTGCACGCGCCCCAGCCGCAGTTCGTCGCACAGCGCATTGGCGATGCGCGCGTAGAACGAGAGCTTGTATTCCTCGTCTGGCAGCGGGCTCCACTGGCTCAGGCCGCGGCCGATGGTGTCGGGGCAGATCACGCGGAAGCCGCGCGAGGCGAAGTGCTGGGCCAGTTCGTCCATGTCGCGCCCTGTGCGCGCAAGGCCATGCCAGGCGATGACCACGGGCGCCTCGGGCGAGCCCCATTCGAGCCAATGGATCTCGCGGCCGGCGAGCTGCGCGTAGCGGGAAAGCGGAATCAGATTGTTGTTGTCGCTCATCGCGCAGCCCTTGCACGCAGTTTTCCGACGATGCCAGTCGGGAAGTAATAGACGGACAGCACGAACAGCACGCCCAGCCACAGCAGCCAGCGGTCGGGCGACAGCAGCGCGGCCAGCCATGGCAGGCCGCTGGCGGCCTCGTTGCCGATGCGCAGCAGGTCCTGCAGATAACTCTGCGCCACCACGAACAGCACCGCGCCGATGGCCGCGCCGTATATGGTGCCCATGCCGCCGATCACCACGATCAGCAGCACGTCGATCATGATCTCGAAGCTCAGCGAGGTATCCGGCCCGTTGTAGCGCAGCCAGATCGCGAGCATCGCGCCAGCCAGCGTGGCGAAGAGCGCCGACAGTACGGCGGCCGTGGTGCGGTAGACCACCACACGGTAGCCGATGGCCTCGGCGCGGAACTCGTTCTCGCGGATGGCCTGCAGCACGCGGCCGAAGGGCGAGTTCACGATGCGCAGCAGCGCCAGCACCAGCACCACCGCCGCCACGAACAGCAGGTAGTAGCAAAGCAGCCTGCCGTCGAGCGAAACGCCGAGGAAAGGCTCTTCCGCGAACTCGAAGCTCGGCGAGATCAGCTCGGGCAGCTTGAAGGTCAGGCCATCCTCGCCGCCGGTGAAGTCGGAAAGCTGCGAAGCCAGCGTCTGGAAGGCCGAAGCCACGGCCAGTGTGATCATGGCGAAGAAGATCGCGCGCACCCGCAGCGAGAAGAGGCCGATGGCGAACGACAGCACCAGCGAGATCGCCAGCGACGCGCCCAGCCCCACCAGCACCGCGCCCCAGTTCGGCCCGAGCCTCGAGGCCGAGATGGCGATGCCATAGGCCCCGATGCCGAAGAACATGGTGTGCGCGAAGCTCACGATGCCGGTGTAGCCCAGCAGCAGGTCGAAGCTGGCCACCAGCACCACGAACACCAGGATCTTGGCCGCGACACTCAGCGCCTTCACGCCGGGGAAGATGAATGGCGCGAAGGCCAGCGCGATGAACACCGCCAGCAGCAGCACGGCGAGCAGCCGGCTCCTGGGCATGTCGTTGGAGAGGAGTCGTTTCAGGAACATGTTTTCTTCCTCCTCTTCTTCAGCGGTTCGCCACCGGATACACGCCCTGCGGGCGCCACAGCAGCACGGCCACCATCAGGAAGATGCTCGCGAACTGGGTGAGCGTGGGCAGCAGGAAGCCCACGTAGTTGGTCATCAGCCCCACCAGCAGCGCACCGATGAGCGCCCCACCCGTCGAGCCCAGCCCGCCGATGATGATGACGATGAAGATCAGCACGTTGACCTGCGCACCCATCTGCGGCACCAGGTTCTGCTGGAAGAGGCCCCACATCACGCCGCCCAGTCCGGCCAGCGCGCTGCCGACCACGAACACGCCGACGAAGAGCCGCCCGATGCGGTAGCCCAGCGACTCGACCATCTCTCGGTCCTGCACGCCCGCACGGATGAGCAGGCCGATCTTGGTGCGCCCCAGTGTCCATGCGAGCACGCCGAACACGACAACGCCCACGGCCACCGCGAGCAGGCGGTACTTGCTGATGGCCGCGTCGCCCACCAGCAGCGAGCCGCGCAGCGCCTCGGGCAGCGGCAGCGGAATCTGCGCCGGGCCCCAGATCACCTTGATGAGTTCCTCGCCGATGATCATGCCGCCCATCGTGATGAGGATCTGCTTCAGGTGCTGGCCGTACACCGGCCGCACGATGAAGCGCTCGAAGGCCAGCCCCACGGCGCCGGCCACGGCCATCGCGACCAGCATCGCCGGGAACACCGCCACGAGGTTGCGCCAAAGCTCGCCCGAGCCGGTCCAGTCGCCCATGAGGCCGAGCACGCTGCTGGCCACGAAGGCGCCGAGCGCGATGAACACGCCATGGCCGAAGTTCAGCACGTCCATGAGGCCGAACACCAGCGTGAGGCCCGAGGCGATGATGAAGATGATCATGCCCATCGCCAGCCCCGCCACGGTGAGCGTGAGCCAGGTCGAGAAGGAGCCGGTGAGCGGCAACGCGGCGAGCGCCAGCACCGGGGCCAGGAGCAGCGGGCGCCAGTCGAAGTCGAGGGCTTTCATTGCTGCGCCTCCTCTTGCCCCCTCTCCCGATTGCGGGAGAGGGTTGGGGTGAGGGCCGACGGCGACGAGACGAGGTCATGGCCGTTGCACAGGCCGCCTGCCCTCACCCTAGCCCTCTCCCGCACGCGGGAGAGGGAACAAGACACGGAAATCGTCATAGCGCGAGGCCCAAGAGAGATTGCTGAAGTTGCGCGTCGGCGGAGAACTCCGCCATGGAGCCGGCGTGCACCACCCGGCCGTTGTCCATCACCGCGACGGTGTCGCCCAGCCGCTGGGCGAAGTTGATGTTCTGCTCCACCAGCAGGATCGTCACGCCGCTGCGCTTGAGCTCGGCGAAGGCGTCGATCATGTTGTTGATCATCACGGGCGCGAGGCCCTTGCTGGGCTCGTCGATGATGAGAAGCTCGCGCGGCTCCACGATGGCGCGCGAGACGGCCAGCATCTGCTTCTGCCCGCCCGAGAGCTTGCCGGCCGGGTGGTTCCAGAACTTCTCGACCGCGGGAAAGAGCTTGAAGATCCACTTCAGCCGCGTGTCGTCGATCTGCTGGGCATTCTTGGCGCCGCGCGCGGCCAGCAGCATGTTCTCCTTCACCGTGAGGTCGGAGAAGATGCCCATGTTTTCCGGCACGTAGGCGATGCCCAGGCCGGCGATCTGCGGCGTGTGCTGCGTGGTGATTTCCTTGTCACCGAAGCGCACCCTGCCCTGCGACGCATGCCACAGGCCCATGATGGTGCGCAGCGTGGTCGTCTTGCCCGCGCCGTTGCGGCCCAGCAGCATGGTGAGCTGGCCGCGCGGCACGGCGAGGTCGACGCCGTGGAGGATGTGGTAGGCCCCGATGTGCGTGTGCACGCCCTCGAGGGTCAGCAGATTGTTGGTGCTCATGCGGCCTCCTTCGCGACGCCCAGGTAGGCCTCCTGCACCACCGGCGAGGCGATCACCTCGGCGGGTTCGCCATCGGCCACCAGCGTGCCGTTGTGCAGCACGATGATGCGGTCCGCCAACTCGCGCACCACGTCCATCTTGTGCTCGACCAGCAGGATGGTCTTGCTCTTGTCCTTCTTGAGCTTGCGGATCAGGTCGAGGATGACGGGCGCCTCGGCCGCGTTCATGCCCGCCGTGGGCTCGTCGAACATGAAGACCTTGGGCTCCAGCGCCATCAGCAGCGCCACCTCCAGCTTTCGCTGGTCGCCGTGCGGCAGGCTCGCCACCGTGGCGTGCTCGCGCGACTTGAGCGCGACGTCGGCCAGGATCTGGTCGGCGCGCTCGGTCAGCGCCTTGTGGTCGCTCCAGATGCTCCACAGGTTGAGACCGCGCCGGTGCGCGCCCTCGCGCGTGGCCTGCACCGCGAGGCGCACGTTCTCCAGCACCGTGAGGTTGGGAAACAGGTTGGTGAGCTGAAAAGCCCGCCCCAGCCCCGCGTGCGTCCGCGCGGAGGGGGACAGGCCCGACAACGAATGCCCGTCGAGCGACACGGTGCCCGCGCTCGCCTTGAGCTGGCCCGAGATCAGGTTGAAGTAGGTGGTCTTGCCCGCGCCGTTGGGGCCGACGATGGCCGTCAGCGTGCCCGGCGCAAAGGCGCAGCTCACGCTGTTGACGGCCACGTGCCCGCCGAAGCGGATGGTCAGATCTCGGGTCTCAAGCATCGTCGTTGGTCATTGCGAATCGAAAGAAGGAAGAAAAGCCGAGCGGCCTCAACAGGTGCCGACTACGTAGTAGTTGGGACCGGTCTGCTTCAGCGTGGTCGTCACGTAGATGTTCCACAGGCCCATGGACTGGTTGGAGCCATAGGCATAAGTGAAGCCGTACAGGGCATAGGCGCGCCCGGCAATGGTGTGCGTGTAGTTGCTGGCGGTATAGCAGGTGCCGCCGCTGCCGCCGCCGGTGGTGGTGCCGGTCGCGGCCGACGACATGGCGCCCTCCACATTGCTCGCGTTCAGCGCGGCCACGGTCCAGCTGTAGGAGGTCGAGGCGGCCAGGCCGGTGTCGGTGTAGCTGGTGGCGGCCACCGGCGAGGCGTTGACCTTGCTGCCGCCGCGGTACACGTTGTAGCCGCTGGCGCCGCTCACGGCGTTCCAGGCGATCACCATGCTGCTGGCGGTGGCGCCCGATGTGCCCACGCCGGTGGGCGCCGGCAGGCCGCTGCCGCCCGAGGAACCGGTGACGCGGTCGATCATGGCCTTCATCGCGGCCATCTGCGGGCCCGACTTCTTCGCGTAGTTGGCGTTGTCGTAGCCCCACCAGTCCCAGCAGCTGTTGGTGGCGGCGGTGCTGGTCTGCGGATAGATCAGCACGATGTTGTTGGTGTCGGCCCAGCGGTTGTAGCCGGTCTTGCGCACGTACTGGTCGCTCACGTCGGTGTAGTTCTGCTTGCAGCCGTGCAGCACCAGGTGCACGCGGCACGAGGCGGTGGTGCAGGCCTGCGGCACGTAGATCCAGCCGGTGGCCGCCATGCCGTGGCCGCTGATGAACTCCGACTGGTTGAACTCGGTGAAGGTGCCGCCCAGCGTGCCGTTGTTGCGCGGGTTCAGCGGGCCGTACAGCTGCGTGAGGATCTCGCCCGCGAGGTCGAAGCCGCAGTTGTTGATGTAGGGGGCTGCGGTGGTGCTGCAGGCGCTGCCGTAGTCGTCGGTGACCATCGCGTGGCCCGCGCCGATGTTGTTCTTGTAGACCACGTTGGCCGAGGGCACGAAGCTCTGGTAGTAGGTCTTGAGGTCGTCCATCACCGCCTGCTTGACGGTGTTGTCCGAGGTGCCCGAGAACATGTAGACCTTGGAATTGCTCATGTTCGACACCGGGTCGATCGCACCGCTGGAAGCCCAGCTGTTGGTGGTGCTCACCAGCGACGCCACCGGGATGCTGGTGCTGTGCGTCATGCAGCGCCCCGTGGCGTTGAGCACCGAACCCTCGGCGCAGTAGTACGGACCGCCCGCCACCACGCCCGCGCCACGCTTGAAGGTGGCCGAGTACGCCACGTGCAGTTGCACCGCCATGAAGCCGCCGGCCGACAGGCCCGACACGCTCACCTCCGCCGGGTTGGCGCCGAGCGCCGGAAGCGGCACCGCCGCCTGAGCGGCATGCGCCGCCACCGTCATCGCCGCGGCCGCGGCGAGTCCCTTCCAGTTCTTCCATTTCATCGCTGGCATCGCTGTCTCCTTCTGTTGTGGGTATCGAACGTTTGCTTTGCTGACTGACGAATCGAATCGGCCGTGGGAACTTCACGCCGCCGCGAAGAAAAAGGCGCAGGCTGGCGCTTCGCCCGGCGGCCATCCGGGGCGAAAACGGGGCGGCGCTCCTCGGGCGCCGCGCGGGTCAGGGGGAACGATCTACGCCGTGGCGCTCAGCGTTTATTTTTGATGGGGATGTCCATCTCTTCGGGCTTGATCTCGTGCACCAGCTCCGGCACGCCCCAGGCGAACGCCGGGTCGACCTTGATCTTGAAGTGGTACATCGACTGCATCGCCTGGTGGTCTTCCTTGCGGAAGGTCATCTTGCCCTTGGGCGTGTCGAAGCTCATGCCTTCCATGGTGCTGATGAGCTTGTTGGTGCTGGTGTCGCCGTTGGTCTTCTTCAGCGCCGTCACCACGGCCATCGCGGCGGAGAAGCCGCCGGCGGTGAAGAAGTCCGGCGGCGTCTTGAATTCCTTGTAGTGGGCCGACACCATCGCCTCGTTCACCGGGTTCTTCGGAATGCCGAAGTAGTAATAGGCCGCGCCTTCCATGCCCGGCAGCGCCTTGTAGGCAGCCATGGCCGGCAGGATGTTGCCGCCCGTGGCGATCTCGATGCCGTAGCGCTTGAGGTCGAGGTCGACGATCTTGAACGGGTTGCCCGCGCCGGCCCAGACGATCCAGATGATCTTGCGGCCCGGCTGGTCCTTGAGCTTGTCGATCAGGCGCTGCGCGCCGGCGGTGAAGTCGGTGGTGGCGGGCGGCAGGTATTCCTCGTGGACCAGCTTGGCCTTCTTGAGCGCCGAGCCGAAGGCCTTCACGCCGTCGCGGCCGAAGGCGTTGTCCTGCGCCAGCGTGGCCACGGTCACTCCGGGCTTGTCGACGGCCACGGCGTTGGAGATCGCGTCCTGGCTCGAATTGCGGCCGGTACGGAAGATGTACTTGTTCCACTTGTCGCCGGTGATCGAGTCGGCAACGGCGGGCTCGACCAGCAGGATCTTCTTGTATTCCTCGGCCACCGGCAGCATGGCCAGCGCCACGCCCGATGCCGTCGGGCCGATGGCCAGCGCTGCCTTGTCGTCCGAGTAGGCGGCCGCCAGCAGCGACTTGCCCAGGTCCGGCTTGCCCTGGTCGTCCTTCTCGATGACCACCAGCTTCTTGCCGTTGACCATCATCGTGCCGCCGGTGGCGTAGTTCAGGCCCATCATCAGGCCGGTCTGCGTCTGCTTGCCGTAGGCTTCCAGCGCGCCGGTCTTGCTGTAGATATGGGCGATGCGGATTTCATTGGACTGCGCCCAGGCGGGAGCGGCGGCCGAGGCGCAGGCGGCGAGCGCGGCCAGGGCGACGAGGTGGCGACGGTTCATTCTTTGTCTCCTGAAAAAGGTGACTGAATATTGCACAGTTCGTGCCACCCGCTAAGCCATTGATAACAAACGTTTCTCCATTCGAGAGAAGCGCCTTCCGGCTGAATTCAGAACACTCGCGATGTCTGAATTTCAGTCGAATGTCTGATTTTCAGTCAGGGTTTTCGCGGAGGCCTTGCGCTGGGCGATCCACTGTTCGAACTGGCGCTCGGCCTGCATCCGGAACTCGTTGCGCGCATGGTTGCAGGCCGCGTGCGCGAGCCGCCGGTGCTTCGACGAGCGCACGCCGCCGAAGGTCGAGTCCACCAGATGCTCGATGGTGGCCGACTCCGGCCGGCCCGCGGGCTCGCCGAAGTCCATGGGCAGCCCGCACCAATGGCAGTTCGGCCCGAAGGTGGAACGCAGCGCCCTGACGCTCACAGGTTCGCGTACTCCAGGATTTCCTGGCCCATCAGCGTGCAGTCGTTGCCCGACACGAAATAGATGAGCCGCATCCGGTACTCCCCCTTGTAGATGCTGCCCCAGACCTCGAGCACCTTGAACTGCTGCTTCTTGTTGGCCGGGTTGCGGATCGGCGGCAGCTCCTTCACGTCGGGGCTGATGCGGATCCGGTCGTCCTCGCCGAAATGGAAGGTCAGCAGCTTCTTGGCACGGGAGACGGCTTCGCCGGAGCATTGAGGCGCGGCACCGGCGATGCCGGCGGCGGCGCAGAGCGCGAGACAGGCGGTGGTACGGGCAAGAGCCTTCTTCATCGGGTGTGGCGTCGGGGTTGTGTGCAGGGGCGGGAGTATCGCTCGGGCACAGGCTCACTGTTCCTGGCTCGTCATCCGCTCATACAGGGTCGCCCGCGAAATACCGAGCAACCGCGCCGTCGCCAGCTTGTTGCCGCCCGTGGAAGCCAGCGCTGCGGCGATAGCCTTGCGCTCCAGCTCCGCCACCTGCTGCGACAACGGGCGCAGCAGCGCGGCCTGCTCATCAGCGTCGTGGCTGGTCTGCAGGGTGGCCGGCAGCTCGATCTGCTCCAGCCCGGCTTCGCGCAGGATGCGCTCGAGCTGCACGGCATCGATGCGCTGCGAATCGCTTCGCATCGTCACCTGCTCCAGCACGTTGCGCAGCTCGCGGATGTTGCCGCGCCAGTGCTGGCCGGCGAGCAGCGCGAGCGCGTCGGGCGTGAGCTCGGGCGGCGCTTCGCCGCTGCGCAGCGCCATGTCCTCTCCCAGCGCCTCGACGAGCGCGGGAATGTCGGCACGCCGCTCGCGCAGCGGGGGCACGCGCAGCGGGAGCACGTTGAGGCGGTAGTACAGGTCTTCGCGGAACTGGCCGCGGCGCACGAGCTCGGGCAGGTCGCGCGAGGTGGCGGCGATCACGCGGGCGTCGAAGGGCACGAGCTTGTTGGAGCCCAGCGGCTCGATCTCGCCCTCCTGCAGCGCGCGCAGCAGCTTGGCCTGCAGGCCCAGCGGCATGTCGCCGATTTCGTCGAGGAACAGGCTGCCGCCGTCGGCCAGCTTGAACTTGCCTTCGCGGCCCTTGCGGTCGGCGCCGGTGAAGGCGCCGGGGGCGAAGCCGAAGAATTCGGCTTCGAGCAGCGTGTCGGGCACCGCCGCGATGTTCACGCTGACGAACTGGCCCTTGGCCCGCGCGGACGAGGCGTGGATGGCATGCGCCAGCAGTTCCTTGCCGGTGCCGGTCTCGCCCAGCAGCAGCACCGGGCTCGTCGACTGCGCCGCGCGCCGCGCATGGCGCTTCACCTCCACCGCCGCCGGGCTGCTGCCGATGAAGCTCGCGAAGGTGTATTTGGAGCGCCGCTGTCCGTCGCCCGAGTGCTGGTAGAGCGGGTTGTTGCGCTGGCTCGCGAGCTCGCGGCGGGCATCGTCGAGGTCGCGCTGCAGCAGCGCGAACTTGCTGATGAGCGGCTGCAGCGTGGTCTCGGGCTGGTCGAACAGCACGATGCCGATCGCGCCGATGACCTTGCCCATGCCGCCCTCCCCGCCTTCGCGCTCTTCGCGAAGCGGAATGCGGCTGACGACGAAAGTACCAGCCTTGTTGGTCAGCAGGTCGACCAGAATGGGCTCGCCGGTTTCGAGCACGCGGCGCATCTGGGTGTTCGGGATCACGTCCTCCACCATGTGGCCCATGAACTCGTCGATGGACGAGAAGCCCAGCGCGGGCAGGAAGCGCCGGTAGCCCTCGTTCACCCACACGATGCGCCCGGTGCTGTCGACCAGGAACATGCCCTGGCTGATGCTCGAAAACAAATGAAACATCGAGCGCGCGGCGAGCGCGAGAATGCCCTCGGCATCGAGAGGAAGCGAGGGTGTTGCGGTGGAGGCTGCTGGCATGGCGGGATCGTAGCGCGGGCCGGATCCGCACCTTAAGCCTTAAGGATTCGCTTCGGTGAGAACGTGCCGGCAAAGACCTTCAGGAAGCCTTAAGTTAATCAATCGTTTGATTTCGTGCGTGGTGTAATGCCGGTCATGAACGCGAGAGATCCGATCACCCAGGCACCTCGCCGCGCACCGCGCGCAGACGGCGCCGAGGCACGCCACCGGCTGCTCCACACTGCCTTGCGGCTGTTCGCGCAGAAGGGCTTCGCCAAGACTTCCACGCGCGAGATCGCCCGCGAGGCCGAGGTCAACATCTCGGCCATCAGCTACTACTTCGGCGACAAGGAGGGGCTCTATGCGGCCACCTTCAGCGAGCCGATGGGCGGCGACTCCAGCGACCTCGTCGCCGCCTGCAACGTCCCCGGCCAACCGCTCGAAGCCACGCTGCGCATGTGCATGGTGTCGATGATCGATCCGCTCAAGCAGGGCGAGATCGTGCGGCAGTGCATCCAGCTGCACATGCGCGAGATGCTGGAGCCCACGAGCCGCTGGGCCGAGGAGCTGGAGCGCGACATCAAGGGCCCGCACCGTGCCATCGCCGAGCTGCTGTGCCGCCACCTGAAGGTGGATCGGCCCGACGACGACATCCACCGCCTGACATTTGCGATCACCGGGCTGTCGATGCAGCTCTACGTGAGCCAGGATTTCATCGAGGCCATCCGCCCTTCGCTGCTGCGCACGCCGCGCGCCATCGACGCCTGGGCCGACCGCCTCACGGGCTATGCGCTGGCGCTGGTCGAGGCCGAGGCGGCGCGCCGCCGTGCCGAGAGAAAGCAGAAGAAACAATGAGAAAACTCCGATTCAAACTGACGGCCGCCGTGTGCCTCGGCATCGGCCTCTCCGGTTGCTCGCTCACGCGCCCGCCCGCGCAGGTCGAGGCGCCCGTGCCCACGCAATGGCACGCCCCCCTGCCCCATGGCGGCTCGCTGGCCTCGTTGGCGAACTGGTGGAGCCAGCTCGACGATCCGTTGCTGGTCGAACTCATCGCCGCCGCCGAGGCCGCGAGCCCGAACGTCGCGAGCGCCGCCGCGCGTGTGGCCGAGGCGCGCTTCACGCGCGTGCAGGCCGGCGCGGCGCTGCTGCCCAGCCTGGACGGCACCGCGTCGGCGAGCCGCGGGCCGGTGGGGCTTTCGAGCGGCGGCTCGGGCACGAGCAGCGGTGGCGGTAGCAGCGGCAGCAGTCTTTCGTCCAGCACGCCGATCACCACGCTGCAGGCAGGCCTGCAATCGAAATGGGAGATCGACCTGTTCGGCCGCCTGCGCGCCGACCGCGA
This sequence comes from Variovorax sp. 350MFTsu5.1, assembly GCF_048302515.1. NCBI lineage: Bacteria > Pseudomonadati > Pseudomonadota > Betaproteobacteria > Burkholderiales > Comamonadaceae > Variovorax > Variovorax sp. 350MFTsu5.1. The sequence continues at coordinate 3,865,686 of NZ_CP157620.1, forward strand.
CGCCGCCGAGGCAAAGCAGAGCAGCGCCAACGCCAAGTGGCACGACGCCCGCGTGGCGGTGGCGGCAGAGACGGCCAACGCCTATTTCGCCGAGCGCGCATGCCAGCAGCAGCTGCGCGTGTCCGAATCGGATGCACGCTCGCGCGCCGAGACCTCGCGGCTCACCGACTTGTCCGCCAAGGCCGGCTTCACCGCGCCCGCCGATGCGGCGCTCGCCCGCGCCAGCGCTTCCGACGCCTCGGGCCGGCTCACGCAGCAGCGCGCCCAGTGCGCGGTGCAGCGCAAGGCGCTGGTCTCGCTCAGCGGCATCGACGAAACGACGCTCGAGCAGAAGCTCGCGGCCGCGCCGGCACAGCGCCCGCTGCCCGCCGTGGGCAGCATCGCCAGCGTGCCGGCCGAGGCGATCTCGCAGCGCCCCGACGTGTACGCGGCCGAGCTGGGCGTGGCATCGGCCAGCGCCGACGTGGGCTCGGCCGAGGCGGAGCGCTATCCCAAGCTCACGGTGTCGGGCTCGATCGGCCGCTCGCAGTACCGCGTGAGCGGCGTGCACCAGTCGCTCGAAACCTGGACGGTGGGGCCGATCTCGCTGACCGTGCCGCTGCTCGACGGCGGCTCTCGCAAGGCCAATGCCGATGCAGCCAAGGCGCGCTATGCCGAGGCCGTGTCGCTCTACCGCGCCAATGTGCGGCAGGCGGTGCGCGAGGTCGAGGAGGCGCTGGTCAACCTCGACGCCACCAACGCCCGCACCACCGACGCGGACGCCGCAGTGAAGAACTACCAGGCCTCCTTCGATGCCACGCAGGCACGCTACAGCAGCGGCCTCGCGAGCCTGTTCGAGCTGGAGGATTCGCGCCGCACGCTGTTCTCGGCGCAGACCGCGCGCGTCTCGCTGCAGCGCGAGCGCACCGAGGCATGGGTGGCGCTGTACCGCTCGATGGGCGGCGGCTGGAATCGACAGACAGCCCAGGGCCCCTCTTCCGAATCGTCCTCAATGACCGCATCCCCGGCCGCCAAGGTCGCGACGTCGCCATGAAAACAATGAAGCGTTCCACTCTCGCCATTGCGCTGATCGCGCTGGTCGTCGCCATCGCGGCGATCTTCTTCATGATGGGCGGCAAGCCCTCGGACAAGGCCGGCGATCACGCCGCGGCTGCCAAGGGCAAGGACGGCGCCGCGTCGCCCAGGCCCGCGCTGACAGTCACCGTGGCAAGGCCCGAAGCCACCGAGCTGATGCTCACGCTCGCGGCCAACGGCAACGTGGCCGCGTGGCAGGAGGCCGTGGTCGGCTCCGAGTCCAACGGCCTGAAGCTGGCCGAAGTGCGCGTGAACGTGGGCGATACGGTGAAGAAGGGCCAGGTGCTCGCGGTGTTCTCGCCCGAGACGGTGCAGGCCGACATCGCGCAGGCTCGCGCCTCTCTGGCCGAGGCCCGCGCCACCGCGGCCGATGCCGCCGGCAACGCCGCGCGCGCGCGCACGCTGCAGGCCACGGGCGCGCTGAGCCAGCAGCAGATCAACCAGTACCAGACCACCGAGCAGACCGCCAGGGCGCGCGTGGAGGCGGCCGAGGCCGTGCTGGCCGCGCAGCAGGTACGCGGGCGCAACACGCAGGTGCTGGCGCCCGACGACGGCGTGATCTCGGCGCGCACGGCCACCGTGGGCAGCGTGGTCGCGGCAGGCACCGAGCTGTTCCGGCTGATCCGCCAGGGCCGCCTCGAATGGCGCGCCGAGGTGACCTCGGCCGAGCTCAGCCGTGTCTCGGTCGGCACCACCGCCTTCGTGGTCAGCGCCAGCGGCGCGCAGGTGCGCGGCAAGGTGCGCAGCATCGCGCCCACGGTCGATCCGCAGACGCGCGCGGCGCTGGTGTATGTCGACCTGCCCAACGTGCAGCAGAACACCGGCGTCAAGGCCGGCATGTTCGCGCGCGGCGACTTCGAGCTGGGCCGCAGCACGGCGCCGACGGTGCCGCAGGCCGCCGTGGTGCCGCGCGACGGCTTCAACAACGTGTTCATCCTGAAGCCCGACAACAAGGTGTCGCAGCTGAAGGTGCAGGTCGGCCGGCGCCTGAACGACCGCATCGAGATCACGAGCGCGCTGCCCGACGGCGCCCGGATCGTGGTGCAGGGCGCAGGCTTCCTCAACGACGGCGACCTGGTGCGCGTGGTCGATGCGCCCGCACCCTCTTCGTCCGCCGCCGCCCAGCCCCCCAAGCCGGCCGCATCCGCCGCCGCGGCGAAGTAAGCAATGCAAAGGACACGCCCATGAACGTTTCCGCCTGGTCCATACGCAACCCGATTCCGGCGGTGATGCTGTTCGTGCTGCTCACCTTCGGGGGACTGCTGTCGTTCAACGCGATGAAGGTGCAGAACTTTCCGGACATCGACCTGCCGACCGTGACGGTCTCGGCCTCGCTGCCCGGCGCCGCGCCTTCGCAGCTGGAGACCGACGTCGCGCGCAAGCTCGAGAACTCCATCGCCACGGTGCAGGGCCTGAAGCACATCACCACCAAGGTGCAGGACGGCGCCGCCACGCTGATCGTCGAGTTCCGTCTCGAGAAGCCGGTGCAGGAGGCCGTGGACGACGTGCGCTCCGCGGTGCAGCGCGTGCGCGCCGACCTGCCGGCCGACGTGCGCGACCCTGTGGTCACCAAGCTCGACTTCGCGGCGCAGCCGGTGCTGGCCTTCACCATCGCCTCTTCGGCCATGGACGCCGAGGCGCTGAGCTGGTACGTCGACAACGACGTCACCAAGAAGCTGCTCGCGCTGCCCGGCGTGGGCGCGGTGAACCGCGTGGGTGGCGTCACGCGCCAGGTGCACATCGATCTCGACCCGTCCAGGCTGCAGGCGCTGGGCGCCTCGGCAGCCGACATCTCTCGCCAGCTGCGCCAGGTGCAGACCGAGAGCGCGGGCGGCCGCTTCGACCTGGGCGGCAGCGAGCAGCCGGTGCGCACCATGGCCACGGTGAAGTCGGCCGACCAGCTCGCCGACATGCAGATCGTGCTGAGCGACGGCCGCCGCATCCGCCTGGACCAGGTGGCGCGCGTGAGCGACACCATCGCCGAGCCGCGCGCGGCCGCGTTGCTCAACGGCAAGCCGGTGGTCGGCTTCGAGGTGGCACGCAGCCGCGGCGCCAGCGAAGTCGAGGTGGGCCACGCGGTGATGAAGGCGCTGGACGACATGCGCGCCGCGCGCCCCGACATCGAGCTGACCGAGGCCTTCAACTTCGTCGATCCGGTGGAAGAGGAATACAACGGCTCGCTGCACCTGCTGTACGAGGGCGCCATCCTCGCGGTGGTGGTGGTGTGGCTCTTCCTGCGCGACTGGCGCGCCACCTTCGTCTCGGCCATCGCGCTGCCGATGTCGGTGATTCCGGCCTTCATCGGCATGCACCTGCTGGGCTTCTCGGTGAACGTGATCTCGCTGCTGGCGCTGTCGCTGGTGGTCGGCATATTGGTGGACGACGCCATCGTGGAGGTCGAGAACATCGTGCGCCACCTGCGCATGGGCAAGACGCCCTACCAGGCGGCGATGGAGGCGGCCGACGAGATCGGGCTGGCGGTGATCGCCACCACCTTCACGCTGATCGCGGTGTTCCTGCCCACCGCCTTCATGAGCGGCGTGGCCGGCAAGTTCTTCAAGCAGTTCGGCTGGACGGCGTCGCTGGCGGTGTTCGCCTCGCTGGTGGTCGCGCGGGTGCTCACGCCGATGATGGCGGCCTACATGCTCAAACCCGTGGTCGGTGCCGAGAAGGAGCCGGGCTGGCTGCGCTGGTACATGCGCGCGGTGGAGTGGAGCACTCACAACCGCTTCAAGACGATGGTGCTGGCCACCCTCTTCTTCTTCGGCTCGCTGGCGATGATCCCGCTGCTCAAGACGGGCTTCATTCCGCCCGACGACAACTCGCAGACGCAGATCTACCTGTCGCTGCCGCCTGGCTCCACGCTGGCGCAGACCACGGCCGCGGCGGAAGAAACGCGCAACCGCGTGATGAAGATCCGGCACGTGAAGAGCGTCTACACCACGGTGGCCGGTGGCAGCGCGGGCGGCGACCCCTTCGCGAACTTCGGCACGCCCGAGACGCGCAAGGCCACGCTCACCATCAAGCTCGACCCGCGCGGCGACCGGCCGCGCAAGCAGGTGATCGAGAACGAGATCCGCGCGGCGCTCGAAACCCTGCCCGGCGTGCGCAGCACGGTGGGCCTGGGCGGCTCGGGCGAGAAATACATCCTGGCGCTCACGGGCGAGGACCCGGTGGCGCTGTCGAGTGCGGCGAGCGCGGTCGAGAAGGACCTGCGCACCATCCCCGGCCTGGGCAACATCACCTCCACCGCGAGCCTGATCCGCCCCGAGATCGCCGTGCGCCCCGACTTCGCGCGCGCCGCCGACCTGGGCGTGACCAGCGCCGCCATCGCCGAGACGCTGCGCGTGGCCACGCTGGGCGACTACGACCAGTCGCTGGCCAAGCTCAACCTCGCGCAGCGGCAGGTGCCCATCGTGGTGAAGCTGGAAGACTCGGCCCGCAAGGACATCGACCTGCTCGGGCGCCTGTCGGTGCCGGGCACGCGTGGGCCGGTCATGCTGAACCAGGTGGCCTCGCTGAGCATGGAAGGTGGCCCGGCCGTCATCGACCGCTACGACCGCTCGCGCAACGTGAACTTCGAGATCGAGCTCTCCGGCGTCGGCCTGGGCGACGCGAAGGACGCAGTGCAGAAGCTGCCCTCGATCCAGAAACTGCCGCCGGGCGTGCGCATCGCCGAAGTGGGCGACGCCGAAGTCATGACCGAGCTGTTCGCCAGCTTCGGCCTGGCCATGCTCACCGGCGTGCTGTGCATCTACATCGTGCTTGTGCTGCTGTTCAAGGACTTCCTGCACCCGGTGACCATCCTGTGCGCGCTGCCGCTCGCGCTGGGCGGCGCCTTCGTGGGCCTGCTGATCGGGCAGAAGGCGCTGTCGATGCCCTCGCTGATCGGCCTGATCATGCTGATGGGCATCGCGACGAAGAACTCCATTCTTCTGGTGGAATACGCCATCGTGGCGCGCCGCGACCACGGCATGAACCGCTGGGACGCCCTGCGCGACGCCTGCCACAAGCGCGCCCGCCCCATCATCATGACCACGCTGGCCATGGGCGCGGGCATGCTGCCCATCGCGGTCGGCTTCGGCGCGGCCGACTCCAGCTTCCGCTCGCCGATGGCGATGGCGGTGATCGGCGGCCTCATCACCTCCACCGTGCTGAGCCTGCTGGTGGTGCCTGCAGTCTTCACCTACATCGACGACATCGAGCACTGGATCAAGCGCACCGTGCGCAAGCTGCGCGGGCAGCCGGCGGACCCGCACATCGACGACGATCTGGTCGAAACGCCTGCGCCTGGGCGGTAAGCGGAACCTTCCGGCACAAACAAAAAAGCTGCGGCAAATGCCGCAGCTTTTTTTGGCCTGACCCCGGACGGGCCCGGGAAGAATCAGGCGTCCATCTGCGCCAGCTTCGCCAGCTTGCGTTCGCTCATGCGCTTTGCCAGGCGCGGGAGGATGAGCACGGCCACCACGATGACGATCAGCACGATCGACATCGGGCGCTGGAAGAACACCGCCGCGCTGCCCTCGCCGATCGACATGGCGTTGCGCAGCTGCGCTTCGGCCAGCGGGCCGAGGATCATGCCGACCACCACGGGAGCGGTCGGGAAGTCGAAGCGGCGCATCACCACGCCCAGGATGCCGATGGCGTACAGCAGGAACAGGTCGAAAGCGCTCTGGCGCATGCCGTAGGCACCCACCGTCGCGAAGATCAGGATGCCGGCGTAGAGCTGGGGCTTCGGAATCTTCAGCAGCTTGACCCACAGGCCGACCATCGGCAGGTTCAGCACCAGCAGCATCACGTTGCCGATGTAGAGCGACGCGATCAGCGCCCACACCAGAGCCGCCGAGGTGGTGAAGAGCTGCGGACCCGGCTGGATGCCGTAGTTCTGGAACGCGCCCAGCAGGATGGCGGTGGTGTTCGAGGTGGGGATGCCCAGCGTGAGCAGCGGGATCAGCGCGGCCGTCACCGTGGCGTTGTTGGCGGCCTCGGGGCCGGCCACGCCTTCGATGGCGCCGGAGGTGCCGAACTCGGCCTTGGCTTCCGCGTCCTTGGCCAGCTTCTTCTCGGTGGCGTAGCTCAGGAAGGTCGGGATCTCCGTGCCGCCGGCCGGAATGCAGCCGAAGGGCGTGCCGATGGCGGTGCCGCGCAGCCAGGCAGGAATGGAGCGCTTCCAGTCGCGCTTGGTCATGTGCACGCGGCTGAGCTTGTTCTGGCCCTCGACCACGCGGCCTTCGTACAGCACGGCGTACAGCACCTCGGCCACGGCGAACAGGCCCACGGCCACCAGCACGATCTCGATGCCGTCGAGCAGTTCGGGAATGCCGCCGGTATAGCGGCCCTGGCCCGAGATCTGGTCGAGGCCGATGCAGCCGGCCGCGAGGCCGACGAACAGCGCCGTCATGCCGCGCAGCGTGCTCTTGCCGAGCACCGCGCTCACGGTGGTGAAGGCCAGCAGCATCAGCAGGAAGTATTCCGGCGGGCCGAGCTTGACGGCGAAGTCGGCCACGAAGGGCGCGAACAGCGTGACGACGACGGTGGCAATGGTGCCGGCCACGAAGGAGCCGATGGCCGCCGTGGCGAGCGCCGCGCCTGCCCGGCCGCTCTTGGCCATCTTGTTGCCCTCCATCGCCGTCACCATGCTGGCGGTCTCGCCGGGCGTGTTCAGCAGGATGGAAGTGGTCGAGCCGCCGTACATGGCGCCGTAGTAGATGCCCGAGAAGAAGATCATCGAGGCCGTGATGTCGACCTTGCCGGTGATCGGCAGCAGCATGGCCACCGCCACCGCAGGGCCGATGCCGGGCAGCACGCCGACGGCCGTGCCCAGCGCACAGCCGACCAGGCACCAGAGGAGATTGACGGGGGTGATGGCGGCTGCGAAGCCGGCCATCAAGGCGTTGAAGATTTCCATGTCAGATCCACCCGGTGTTGGTGAGGCCAGGCAGGTTGATGGCCAGGAATTGCGTGAACATCCAGAACACGGGAGCGGAGATCACGGCGCCGGTGACCAGGTCGATGAGCCAGGTGCGCGGCGAATTGACACCGGCCTGCCCGCTCGCGCGGCGCAGCCCCTGCACGGCCAGCAGGTAGCACAGCGTGCAGCTCAGGATGAAGCCCAGCGTGGTGATGAGCGCCGCATTGAGCAGCAGCCCCGCCGACACCCAGATGAAGCCGGGCCAGTAGGCGTGCTCGGCGCCCGAGGGGGCATCGAGCTCGCGGAAGCCGCCGGTGCGCGCCTCCCAGAGGATCCAGGCGCCGCACAGCGTGAGCACCACGGACACCAGCCAGGGCAGGAAATTGGGGCCGACGCCGCCGTAGCCGGCGTCGGAAGAAATGCCGATGGCGCCGAAGGCCAGCGCCACGCCGGTCAGCAGCACGCCGGCGCCGACCAGGGTTTGCGGCCACGTGGCCGCGGGTTGCGGCGGGGCCGAGGAGTCTGGAGTTGTCATTTTTTCTCCCGGGAATGTGGAGCTGGATTTGAAAACGGCACGCTGTCGTCTCTTGCGAGGACAGCGCGCCGTGGGGCGGGCCAGTAGCAGTGCAAGCGCCGCGGGGTCAGACCATGCCGGACTTCGTCATGATGGCCCGCAGGCTCGCGAAGTCGTCGTCGACGAACTTGGCGAAGGCATCGCCCGAGAGTACGGCCGGGGTCCAGTCGTTCTTCTTGAGCGATTCGGCCCACGAGGAGCTCTTCATGGCGGCCAGCACCATGTCGGTCAGTGCCTTGCGCTGCTCGGCCGAGATGCCGGGGGCACCGTAGACGCCGCGCCAGTTGCCGATTTCCACGTCGATGCCCTGCTCCTTCAGCGTGGGCACGTTCACGCCCGGCAGGCGCTGGGCCGAGGTGACGGCGATGGGCTTCATCTTGCCGGCGGCGATGTATTCGGCGAACTCGCTGTAGCCGCTGCCGCCGACGGTGACGTTGCCGCCCAGGATGGCGGCGGTGGCCTCGCCGCCCCCGCGGAAGGCGACGTAGTTGATCTTGGACGGGTCGGCGCCGACCTTCTGCGCGATCATGGCCGCGGCGATGTGCTCGGTGGAGCCGCGCGAACCGCCGCCCCACTTGACGCTGCCCGGATCCTTCTTGAGCTGCTCGACCACGTCCTTCATGGTCTTGAACGGCGAGTTGGCCGGCAGCACGAACACGTTGTATTCGGTGGTCAGGCGCGCGATGGGCGTGGCCTGCGACAGGTTGACCGGCGGCTTGCCGGTGATGATGCCGCCCAGCATGACCGAGCCCATGACCATCAGCGCGTTGGCGTCGCCCTTGGAGCCGTTGACGAACTGGGCCAGGCCCAGCGCGCCGGCGGCGCCGCCCTTGTTGTCGTAGGTGACGGTGTCGGCCACCTTGGCGTCGGTCAGCGCCTTGCCCAGGGCACGGCCGGTGGTGTCCCAGCCGCCGCCCGGGTTGGCCGGGATCATCATCTTGACGTTGGCGGCCGCGCGAGCCGACAGTGGCAGGGCTCCGACGGCGGCCATGGCGGCCAGTGACTTCAGAAAGGTGTCGCGACGCATGCTGGGGTCTCCTGATTGGAAGGAACTTGAAAGGAAGCTGACTTGTAGCTGAGCGCTATCATGCGCCGCCCCGCTGTCAGTTGGCTGTCCGCCAGACTGGGGAAAACACCAAAGTACGCCCTCCCGACGCCAACGTATGAAGCTGCTGCTGGTCGAAGACGACCCCACGATGCAAATCACCCTGCAGCGCACCCTGGGACGCCGCCGCATCGACGTGCGCGTGTGCGGCGACGGCGCCGAGGCCGTCACGCAGTGGCGCGCCATCGAGCCCGACGTGGTCGCCCTCGACCTGAGCCTGCCCAACCTCGACGGCCTGCAGGTGCTGGCCCAGGCCCGCGCCGAGGGCCTGCGCACGCCGGTGCTGCTGCTGACGGCGCGCGGCACGGTGGGCGACCGCATCGTCGGCCTGAACGCCGGCGCCGACGACTACCTGCCCAAGCCCTTCGACCTCGACGAGCTGGAAGCCCGCATCCGCGCGCTGCGCCGGCGCAGCCACGGCGTTGCCGGACAGGACGCGGGGCTGAACCCGCAGGAGATCGGTGGGCTGCGCTTCGAGCCCGACAACGGCGCCATCTACAACCGCGCCGAGCTGCTCGAGCTCACCCCACGCGAACTGGCCCTGCTGAAGGCGCTGATGATGAAGCCCGGCCACGCCGTGACCAAGGAGCGCCTCTTCGAGCTGGTGTTTCCGGGCGAGACCGACGTGCAGTACGAGGCCATCGAGGTGGTGGTGTACCGGCTGCGCAAGAAGCTGGTGGGCACCGGCGCCGTGCTGATGACGATGCGCGGGCTCGGCTACCTACTGCGACCCGAGGCATGACCCGCATCTCCTCGCTTCGCGCGCGGCTGCTGCTCGGCATCCTCGCGCCGGTGGCGGTGTTCATCGTGATCAACAGCGTGAGCCTGTACCGCCAGAGCCTGGCGGCCGCCACCACGGCCTACGACCGCACGCTGCTGGCGTCGGCCAAGACCATCGGCGAGCAGCTCGACGTGGAGGGCTATGACGACATGGCGCGGCTGCGCGCCATCGTGCCCTATTCCGCGCTGGAGGCCTTCGAGGCCGACAACCGCAGCCGGCTCTTCTACCGGGTCTCGGCGCTCGACGGCGAGATGATCTCGGGCTTTGCCGAGCTGCCCTTCTGGCACGGCCGCATTCCGGACCGGGGCGCGTATTCGGCGCTGGTCGACTTCTACGACGCGCAATTCCGCAACCAGCCGGTGCGCGTGGCGGTGCTGCTGCAGCCGGTGGCCAGCGCCACCGGCCGCGGCATGGCCGTGGTGCAGGTGGCCGAGACGCTGGAGCTGCGCGAAACGCTGGTGCGCAAGCTTCTCATCGACACGCTGTGGCGCCAGCTGCTGCTGATGGGTGTGATCGCGCTGGTGACCGTGTTCGTGGTGCAGCGCGCCACGCGGCCGGTTCGCGAGCTGGGCGAAGCCATCGAGCGGCGCCAGGCCGACGACCTCTCGCCCATCGACGCGCCCGACGCCCCGCGCGAATTGCGCCCGCTGATCGATGCCACCACCCAGGTCATGGGCCGGCTGCAGCGGCTGCTGGACCACCAGAAGCGCTTCGTGCGCGACAGCGCCCACCAGCTGCGAACGCCGCTGGCGGTGCTCAAGGCGCAGGTGCAGTCCGCCCAGCGCGGCGATGTGGCGCCCGGGCAGGCGCTGGACGAGATCAGCGGCACCGTCGACCGCGCGACCATGCTGGCCAACCAGATGCTGTCGCTCGCCAAGGTGGAACAACTGCGCCAGCAGCCGGAATCGGTGACGCTGGACTTCGGCGAGGTGGCGCGCAACATCGCGCTCGACCTCTCGCCGCTGGTGGCCGACAAGGCGCTCGACTTCGAGCTCGCCATCGACGAGCCCGTGCCGGTGCGCGCCCACCAGTGGATGCTGCAGGAGCTCACGCGCAACCTGCTGCACAACGCGATCAAGCAGAGCCCGCCGGGCGCCGCGCTGTCGGTGGCGGTGCGCCCCGAAGGCGCCGACGCGGTGCTGGTGGTGCGAGACGGCGGCCCCGGCATCTCGCCCGAGCTGCGCCAGCGCCTCTTCGCGCCCTTCGCGGCGGGCAGCACCTCCAGCGGATCGGGGCTGGGGCTGGCGATCTGCCGCGAGATCGTGCTGGCGCTGGGCGGGCGCATCAGCCTGGACAACCGCACCGCCCCCGACGGCAGCGGACGGGTCGTCGGGCTGGACGCCGTCGTGCACCTTCCGCTCGCGTCGCCGCAGAAGGCGCTGTCGCGGCAAAATGCCTGACCTCCACTCCTCGACTTTCATGGACCGTCTGCGCATCGACAAATGGCTCTGGGCCGCCCGCTTCTTCAAGACGCGCTCGCTGGCCGCGGAGGAAATCGGCAAGAACCGCGTGCAGGTGAACGGAGACATCGCCAAGGCCTCGCGCGAAGTGAAGGCGGGCGACACCGTCGCCATGCGAATGGGCCCGCTGACACGGACGGTGACGGTGCGCGGCCTCAGCGGCCAGCGCGGGCCGGCGCCGGTGGCGCAGCAGCTCTATGAAGAAACAGCCGAGAGCCTGGCGGCGCAGGCCGCCTTTCGCGAGATGCGCCGCGCGGGCATCGAGCCGGCCCTGGCCATCGAACAGGGCCGCCCCACCAAGCGCGACCGGCGCGAACTCGACGGCGCGGTGCGCCGGCATGCCGAATGGGACAACCGCTGGAGCGCATCGCTGCCCGCGGACGACGAGGAGTCCTGACCGATCGCTTACGCTGTGGGCTTCGTTGTTCTTCACCACGGAGTCCCGCTACATGGCCAGCTTCAAGAAATACCGCGTAGGCGGCAAGTTCAAGCTCTCCCACATCGACCCCGACGACACACCCTTCTGCGAGGGCGACGAGAACGCGCAGCGCACCGAGCTCGATGCCCTCGCCGTGGAACTCGACGAGCTGCAGGACCTGCTGAACGCCGAGGGCAAGCGCAAGCTGCTGCTGGTGCTGCAGGGCATGGACACCAGCGGCAAGGACGGCACCGTGCGCTGGGTGTTCTCGCGCACCTCGCCGCTGGGCGTGCGCGTGACGGCCTTCAAGGCCCCCACCGTGGACGAACGCGCGCGCGACTACCTCTGGCGCTGCCACGCGGTGGTGCCGCGCACCGGCGAAATCATGGTGTGGAACCGCAGCCACTACGAGGACGTGCTGGTGCCCGTGGTCGAGGGATGGATCGACAAGGCCGAGGCGAAGCGCCGCTACGCGCAGATCAAAGACTTCGAACGCCTGCTCACCGAAACCGGCACAGTGGTGGTCAAGTGCATGCTGCACATCGACAAGGACGAGCAGCGCGAGCGCCTGCAGGCGCGCATCGACACGCCCGGCAAGCAATGGAAGTTCAGCATGGACGACCTGGAGGTGCGCACCAAGTGGAGCGCCTACCAGCAGGCCTACCAGAACGCGCTGGTCGCCACCTCGACCGATCACGCACCGTGGCACGTGGTGCCCGCCAACAGCAAGCGTCACCGCAACGTGATGATCGCGCAGCTGCTGGTGAAGACGATGCGGCAGATGAAGCTCAAGCCGCCGCCGCCGGATCCTGCCCTCAAGGGAATGATCGTCAAGTAGGAAGAAAAACGGGCCCGCATCGCGGGCCCGTCTCTTCATCAAGCCGCAGGATTTCAGGACCGGCGCATTGCCGCCTGCGCCAGCACGCGGCACTTGCCGAACTCGCAGCGCACCGCCCAGGTTCCGCCGTTGTCGCAAGGCACGTTGTAGGTTTCGTAGCCGGGACCCTTGGCCGTGAGCTCGGCGCGCGGCTGCAGGTTGCAGCGGCCGGCCTTGGCCAGCGTTTCGACGTTGTAGGTGTCGACGCCGGTGCGGCGCGGCTTGACGATCACGCCCGGGTCGAAGGTGTTGCCGTAGAAGGTGTCGCGCACGTTCGGGTCGAGGTTGCGGTAACCGCGCTTGGCCATGCAATGCACGATGGCGATCTGCTGGTGCTCGGCGATCAGCTCCGAGCTGGGGCGGCCGTTCCAGTCGATGATGGCCGCGGTGATGCCGGTGTACGAAGCCGCGGCGACGATGCCCTGCCCGTGCACGGTGATCAGGCCCAGGCCCAGCGCGCCCCACATGGCGTCGCCGGTTTCGCTGCGTGCGGTGATGCGGTTGGCGGCGGTGCGGCACTCGGCCACGTCGTTGTCGTAGCGCACCTTGTCCACGCCTTCCATGGCCACCATCGGCACATAGGAGGTGCCCCTGCCCGTTCCGGGTTCGGTGGGGGTGGTCGGAGCGCTGGCGCAACCGGCCAGGGCCACGGCGGCAAACGCAATGCTCAGCAACAGCTTCATGCAATCCCTCGTCTTCTTCGCGATAGTTGCGCGGATTTAACCATACATATAGTTACTCTTGAATCGTCTTGTCGTGAATGCACGACGGCCGGCCCCATGGAAGCGGCATGCGACGATGCTTGGCACAGGCACCTCCCACAAATGACGATCCAGACTCCCGGCAAGCTCCTTCTCCCTTTCCTCACCGGCTGCGTGATGGCCATTCACTCCCTTTGTGCCGCGGCGCAGACGCCCGCCGACCTGGCCCGCAGGAACGCCTGCATGGCCTGCCACGGCCTGGTGCACAAGCAGGTCGGCCCGGGTTTCGCGCAGATCGCCGAGCGCTATCGAGGCGACGCCGAGGCGGCCGCCCGGCTGGCCGGAAAGATCCGCGACGGCAGCGTGGGCACCTGGGGCCGCGTGATCATGCCCAGGCAGCCCCAGGTCTCGCAGGCCGATGCGCAGCTGCTGTCGCAATGGATCCTGTCGCAGCCCACACCGCGCTGAGGTCCATCAGGGGGTTCGGCCTCGCCCGATCGGTAACAAAGTGAGAAAATAGGTTACATAAACCTCCACGCCGGCTTCGGCCGCGGCACTTTCCAGCATCCCTTGAACTACCGCCCCGCACCCTTCTTCGCCAACGTGGTGCTCGTTCTCTCGATCGCACTGCTGGGCATCATCGGCGCCTACCTGGTCGGGGCAACCGGCGTGCGGCAGACCGACGCGCTGCTGCACATGACGCACGCCGACTGGCAGGTCGAGGACGCGTCGGGCTACACCGCGCCGCCCCTCAGGCAGGACGGCAGCGCCCTCCCGCACGACTGGAAGAAGGTCGAGCTGCCGCTGGCCCTGCCCATCGCGCTTTTGAGCCAGGCCGAAAACACTTCCACCAGCACCACCCGCACCACCTGGATCAGGCTCGGCACCCGCGGCCTGCCGGCCAGCTCCGGCCCGCTGGCGCTGTACGGCGCGCGCATCAAGACCGACGGCACCATCGCCGTCTATGCCGACGGCCACCTCGTCCACCGCGCGCAGCAGTCGGGCCCGCTGTGGAACAGCACCCGCACGCCGCTGTGGGTGCCGCTCGACGACCACGGCGCCGCCGGCAACGCCCCGCCCGCCGAGATCCTCCTGCGCCTGGAGCACACGCGCAGCGCCCAGGTGGCGCTGTCCTCGCTGTGGATCGGCCCGGTCGACACGCTCAGGGGCCGCCACGGCATGCGCCAGTGGCTGCAGCAGGAACTGCCCGCGATGCTGGGCGCGGCCTTCATGGCGGTGGGCGTGTTCGCCCTCTTCGTCTGGTTCAGGCGCCGCGACGAGACCGGCTACCTGCTCTTCTTCAATCTCTCGGCCACTTCCTTCATGCGGGGGCTGCACTTCTACGTGAGCCTGCCGGTGCTCAACGACTGGTTCGCGTGGCTGACCGTCAACTCGCTCTTCTGGCTGGTGATGGTCGTGCACTTCTTCCTGCGCCAGTTGCATGGGCGGCAGCTCGTGTGGCTCACCCGCGGCGTGGTCGCGACGACGGCGGCCATCGGCATCGTCACGATCCCCGGCCTCGCCATCGTGCAGAACACGCCGCAGGTCACGCCGCTGATCTACGCGGTGGCCGCGATGATGGGCACCGCCGTGTGCCTCGTGGGCGGCGTCAGCGCATGGCGCCGCTCCAACGAGGGCCGGCTGGTGGCGGTCGGCATCGGCATCTGCGTGCTGCTCGGCGTGACCGACTGGCTGCTGCAGAACAACTTCATCAGCCCCGAAGGCTGGTATCTCGGCGCTTACACCAACGCCGTCACCTTCAGCGTGTTCGGGGTGCTGATGTACCGCCGCTACGTGCACGCCATCGGCGAAGTAGAGGAGCTCAACGCGAGCCTCGCGCACCGCCTGCAGGCGCGCGAGGCCGAGCTCGAACTCAGCCACCGCCGCCTGCGCGAAGTCGAGCGCCTGCAGACCATCAGCGACGAGCGCCAGCGGCTGATGCAGGACATGCACGACGGCCTGGGCTCCTCTCTGATCAGCGCCATCCGCTCGGTCGAGGGCGGCGGCATGAGCGACGACAGGGTCTCGCAGATTCTCAAGAGCTGCCTGGACGACCTGAAGCTCACGCTCGATTCGCTGGAGCCCATCGAGGCCGACCTGCTCCTGCTGCTGGCCACCCTGCGCTACCGGCTCGAACCACGCCTCGAAGGCACCGGGGTCTCGCTGCGCTGGGAAGTGCAGGAGCTGCCCGCGCTGGAGTGGCTGGACCCGTCGAGCGCGCTGCACATCCTGCGCATCGTGCAGGAGAGCATCTCGAACATCCTTCGCCACACGCGCGCGACCGAGATTCGCGTCGGAACCTCGCTCGACGGCGCGGGCGTGCGCGTGACCATCGAGGACAACGGACAGGGCTTCGACGTAGACAAGGCCATGGCCTCGTCATCGGGCCGGGGCCTGCAGAACCAGCGCCGGCGCGCTCGCTCGATCCACGGCACCGTGAGCTGGGAAGCGCTCTCGACGGGAACGCGCTTCGTGCTGTGGCTGCCGCTGCGGCGGCAGGCTCAGGCGGCCTGACGGACGGCAGCGACTTCCGCGCGCGAGACGATCCCGCGCAGATCCGCTCCGGCGGCCAGAGTGCCCATCACTCCAGCGTGCCGACCACCAAGGCGCGATTCGATGAAGCGCTGCGCGATCGCGCCATCGCTGTGCTTGCACATCTCGCTCGCCTGCAGCGCGAGCGCCATGCGCGTCACGAGCGCGCGGGCGTTGCCTTCGTCGATCGCGCCGGTGCCGAGGTCGTCGCGCAGGCTCGCGATGAACTTCGCATGCGCCACGTTGCCCACCGACTGCGGCACCGAGACCTCGTCGAGGAAGACTTCGAGCGAGCCCTTCTCGCGCCCGAGCGCGCGCACCACGTCCATGCACATCATGTTCGTCGTGCCTTCCCAGATCGAGTTGAGCGGCGCTTCGCGATAGAGGCGCGCGATGGGGTTCTCCATGATGAAGCCGTTGCCGCCATGGACCTGCAGCGCCTCGTAGACGAAGTACGTTGCGCGTTGGCAGTTCCAGTACTTCACCACCGGCGTCGCCACGCGCGCCAGAAGCCGCTCGCGCTCATTCGTCGCCATGCCGTCGGTGGCGCGCGCCACGCGCATCGCCGAGAGCATCGCGGCTTCGCTTTCGAGTGCGAGGTCCGCCAGCACATTGGTCTGCATGGGCAGGTCGGCCATGCGGCGGCCGAAGCCGTCGCGCGTCGATGCGTGGCCGATCGCCAGCGTCAGCGCCTGCCGCATCAGGCCGGCCGAGCCGACCGCGAAGTCCAGCCGCGTCAGGTGCGCGTGCGAGAGGATCTCGCGGATGCCGCGGCCCTCTTCGCCGACCAGCATCGCCCAGGTCCTGTTGAACTCGACCTCGCTCGATGCGTTGGAGCGGTTGCCGCACTTGTCCTTCAGGCGCTGTACCGCGACGCGGTTGGCGCTGCCGTCGGGCAAAAAGCGCGGCACGAAGAGGCAGCTCACCCCCGACTTCGTCTGGGCCAGCGTGTAGAAGCCGTCAGAGGTGGGCACCGAGAAGAACCACTTGTGGCCGGTGATGCTGTAGACCTGCACGCCGTTCTTCTCGGTTCCGACGAAGGTGGCGGTGGTCTGCGTCTGGCGCAGGTCGGAGCCGCCCTGCTTCTCGGTCATGGCGTAGCCGATCACCGCGCCCGTTTTCTGAGAAAGCGGAACGCGGCGCGGGTCGTACTTGCCGGAGAGCGTCTTCTCTCTCCACTGCGCGAACTCCGGCCTGCCTTCGAAGCCGGCACACGCGGCGTACGCCATGCCGGTGGGGCAGCCGGTGCCGTTCTCGACCTGGTTCCACAGGTAGCTGAGCACGGCCCGCGCGAAGTGGCCCGAGCCTTCGCTGGTGGTCCACGCAAGGCCGGGCACGCCATGCGCAAAGGCCAGGCTCATGAGCTGGTGCCATGCGGGATGGAACTCGACCCAGTCGAGGCGGTTGCCGAAGCGGTCGTGCGTGCGCAACTGCGGGTTGTGCTCGTTGGCCAGTCGCGCGAGGTCCTGCACCTGCTCGTCGCCTGCGAGTGCACCGACGGCCGTCGCATGCGGAATGCTCCACGGTGCATGACGCTCGACGAGCTCCCGTAGCGCCACGTCGCCGGTGAATGCGTTGTGGCCGATGCATGGCTCGGCCTGGTTGAATACCTTGTGCGTTTCGACGCCCGTTTCGACGCCATTGGCGAGCGAAAACTGGAACGCCAGTTCGGTGCTCTCGAGAGGCATGTTCATGAAGGTCTCCAATGAGTGGCGGCAAGGTGGCTGCGCCGCGGAGCATGGTGAATCATTCCTCGCCGTTCGTGAATCTGATCTTTCCCGGGCCCTCTCGTGAGCCGCCGAATGGCACAGCCTTTGCTTGACCGGGACATCGAGGCCGGAGGCTTCCCGCTTCCACCAAGATCGCGCTGTAATCACCGGAACAAGGCGGCCTTGCTCACCATTCAGGTGCCATCGATCGGCTGGACGACGCTGGATGGATGCGTGGCAATCGCCGATGCAAACGGAGGTTTTCGTTGGCCAAGCTGGACCCTCTGAACACGTCGCGCTACTGGCATGCGCCCGGCCTGCCGGGCATGGACATGCTGCACGCGGACTTCACCACGCACGAGTACGCGCCTCACGTGCACCACTCCTTCGTGATCGCCGTCACCGAAGTCGGCGGCGCAGAGTTCAAGAGCCGCGGCCGCACCGGCGCGGCACACCAGCAGGCGCTGCTGGTCTTCAACCCGGCCGAGCCGCACTCGGGGCGCATGGGCGGCAGCCCGCGCTGGCGCTACCGCTCCTTCTACCTGGCAGACCCGGGCATCCGGCACCTGATGACGACGCTGGGCATGGACCAGGCCCGCTACTTCGACTCGAACGTCTATTGCGACGAAGAACTGATCGGCTGCTTCCTCGAACTGCATCGCGCCTTCGATGAGGACGGCGGCCAGTGCGATCCGCTGCGGCAGCAGGAGCTCTTCGTGCACACCTTCGGCACGCTCTTCCAGCGGCATGCGCAGCAGGGGCACCGCGTGCTGCCGGTGCCCGCCGACACCAGCGTGCTCGCGCCTGTGCTGGAGTTGCTGCGCGATGCCTTCGCCGAACGGCTGACGCTGGAAGCGATGGCCGAGGCCGCGGACCTCACGCCCTTCCAGCTGATCGGTGCGTTCAACCGCGCGATCGGCCTGACGCCGCACATGTACCTCACGCAGCTGCGGCTCAGGGCGGCGATCAGCCATCTCACCGCGGGCAGGCCGCTCATCGAGGCCGCCGTGGCGAGCGGCTTCTACGACCAGAGCGCCCTCACCCGGCATTTCAAACGCACCTTCGGGATGACGCCGCTCCAGTACGTCCGCGCACGGATCAACTGACGCGCCGGCGCTCTTTCCGGGCGCTTCTTTCCGCATCTTTTTTCTCGCCGGCTCGCGCGGAATGCACCGCGCGGGGCCGGCTTTGCCGCGTGCGCGCCGCAATAGAAACCTTCTTCTGAATTCGGCCGAATCTCTTTTTGCCGCAATCACCCGGCGCCGCAATTTTTACCAATACGGCCTTCTGCACGCTGTCTATCGTGCAACCAAATGGCCTCGGCTATTGCGAAGTAATCAGTTGGTTTTCAATGGCGTTTAACAAACAGGTGCCCCATGCAAAACGTTGATCGCGGTATTACTGGCTCTTCCCTCGCAGGCTCCGCAATCCTGCTCGAAATCGGTGCGGAGTATGGAGTCATCGAATTTCTCCAGAATTCGGAGGTCGTGGACGCTGCGGCGGCGTCGCGATCCTGCGGAATAAAGGAGTCGGTGATCTCCGCCTATCTCGACTCCCTGAGCAAGGCGGGAATCATCGAAGTGCTGAGCCCCGCGGCTCCTGCCACCTACAAGGTCGGCAGCAACTTCGAGGAGCTGATCAACGAGGTCGGCTACCTCTCGTGGGCATTGCGCGCCTGCGCGCCCCTGATCAACAACGCGAAGGAGTTCTCAGAGCACAACGAGGAGGCGCAGGCCAAGTACCCGCGCAGCGGCGGGCTGGTGGCGCGCACTTCGAAGTGGATGGGCGAGAAGTCCTTCTATCCGCAGCCCGAGAACGCCATCGTCGCGATGGCACCAAGGAAAATCGTGGATCTTGGATCGGGCTCCGGCGGCTTCCTGATCCGCATGCTGCGCAAGATCCCGGGCTCCACCGGCGTGGGCATCGACCTGAGCGCATCGGCCACCGAGCAGGCCGTGAACGCGGCCTCCGAGGCCGGCATGAGCGACCGGCTCAAGTTCGTGACGGCCCCCATCCAGGTGCTGGTGGAAGACGCGTCGCTGATCAAGGACGCCGACATCATCCACGCGGGCTTCGTGATGCACGACCTTCTTCCGGCGGAAGAGGAAACGCTCGACGCATTGCTGCGCGCCTGCTGCACCCACGCGATCAAGGGCACGCTGATCATCGTCGACGCAATTCCGGTGGCCCAGTCGAATTGGGAAAAGCCGTTCGCCGCGGCATTCAACCACCTGCACAACCATTTCATGTCCAGAAGGCTCCTGAGCGAGGAGGAATGGACCGAAAAGCTTTTCCGCGCGGGATTCTCGAACGTGCGGATCGAGGTACTCGACCACCCTGGAGGGCGCATGTTGATGGCAAGCAAGTAAGCACACCACCGTTAATCGAATTCTCCCCTTGGCATTTTTTCAACCCACTGTGATTAGGAGCAAGAAATGAGCGTAACCATTTCCGATCTGGTTGATAGAGTCAAAAGTCACCGGTGCTATTCACACCCGATTTTCAAGAATTGGGCAAGGGTGGAACCGGAACCGCCCGTCGTCGGCGCCCTGTTCCACCAGATCCAGAGCTTCTGCGCCTCGACGCGTCCGGGCTGGAGCTTTCCCGACGCGCTGAAGAAGCACGGCCTGCACAAGCAGAGCGAGCTGCTCGAGGAGATCGTCGAGAGCGAATCGGGCCACGGCCCCGAACTCGCGACGATGGCGGGCTTCATCGTCAACCAGTCGGCCGAGGCGCCGGTGTTCGCCGACCTCTACAACCAGGAGAAGGTCGAGGCGAAGCTCAAGGCCTTCTCCGACCAGCTGCTCGGCTCCCTGCCCGGCTACGACATGGAGACCGGCCTGACCACGCAGGTGCGCAAGGCCATCGGCGTTTTCGATCACCGCAAGCTGACGGACATCGAGAACACCTACCGCAACCTGGGCACCACGCTGGCGCTCGAGATGATCTCCAACCAGCAGCTGATTCCGGGCGAGAAGTACTGCCTGGTCGACAGCGGCATCTACAACGCCGACCTGGAGAAGCCCGAGATGCACTACCTGCTGGAACACTGGGGCGAAGTCGGCGCCGAACAGCATCACGAGCAGAACGCGCGCACAGCGGTCGAGCTGGCGCTGAAGACGGAATACGCCCACCTCGTCATCGAAGGCGCGGACGACTTCCTCGACTCGCTGACCGGCCTGTGGGACGTGCTGGACGCGGCGCTGCTGCAATCCGGCGTCGCGACGCAGAAGAAGGTCGCCTACGTCTGACGGCACGAGCGGCCGAGCCTCCACGGGAACGCCAGATGGTCGCCTATCTGATCGGCCGGATGTCCATCGTGAATCCGGACCAGTACAACCAATACAAGCAACTCACGCCCGGCATCGTCGAGAAGTTCGGCGGCAGGTTCCTGACGCGAGGAGGCGAGCGCATGCACCTGGAAGGCGCTCACGACGACAGGCGAGTGGTTCTCGTGGAGTTCAAGACCGCGGACGCGGCGAGGAAGTTCTACGAGTCGCCCGAATACACCCACGCAAGAGGGTTGCGAAAGGACGCCGCGATCGACATGCAGCTCATGGTGATCGAGGGGTTCGAGGAGCCGCCGGCCTAGCCGGGCAGATCTTCGGCACCACGTCCTCTTCCTGAAGATTCATTCACAACAAATCGCCCGATACGACCGATGGAGACTCGGTCGTGTCATACCGAACATGACGACAACCATTGCCCTGCCGGCTGCTTCGAAGAGCAGCTTCTTCTCATTCGTCGCGCTACTACTGGGCGCGGCGGCGCTGGCGCTGGGCGGCGTTTTCCTGCGCCACAGCGAGCTACCGCCGACCGCGAGCGCCGTCTACAGGGTTGCGCTGGCGATCCCGATCTTCTTCCTGCTCGACATGCTCGCGGCGAGGTCCGAGCCGGTACCCGCGGGGGCACAGCAAGCCGGCCAGCAACCCACGCCGCGCATTCCCTTCAAGCTCATCCTCGTTGGCTTCATCTTCTCGGGCAACCTCGCGCTCTATCACTGGTCGATGACGCTGACCACGCTGGCCAACTCCAACCTGCTCGCGAATCTCGCTCCCATCTTCGTGGTGCTCGGCTCCAACCTCTTTCTCGGAAAGAGGTTCAAGCGGGGCTTCCTGTTCGGCATGCTGTTCGCGCTGACCGGCGCGTTCATCCTCATAGGCCACCGGCTCGACTTCGGCTCGAACTACATGGCCGGCAACCTGCTCGGCCTGCTGACCGCCGTGTTCTACGGCTCCTACCTGCTGGCGGTGAGCCTCGTGCGCTCCAACTACCGCACCATGACCGTCATGGCCTGGAGCAGCGTGGGCACGTTCATCATCCTTCTGCCCATCACGCTGCTGCGCGGCGAGTCGCTGGTGCCGCACACGATGCATGGCGTGTTGATGCTGGTGGCGCTGGCGGTGGTGTCGCACGTGGGCGGCCAGGGCCTCATCGCCTATGCGCTGGCCAAGCTGCCGGCGGCCATGTCGTCGATCACCCTGCTGATACAGCCCGTCATCGCGACCGTGTTCGGCGCGTACCTGTTCCACGAGTACCTGAGCGCCACCGAATTCGTCGGGGCCGTGGTCATCCTGGCCGGCATCGTGACGGCCAGGCGCTTCTCCTGAGCAAGAAGCAACCCGCAAGAAATCAAGCATCCCGCACAACCCGAGGAATACATGTCTCCGTATCTCTGCCACATCGAACCCGAGCGCTTCGAATTCGAGGCCGACGTCATCGCGCGCCGGCCGAATGCAGTTCTTCTCGACAAGTCCTACTTCTATCCGGGCGGCGGCGGACAGCTGGCGGACCGCGGCGTGCTGCATTGGAACGGCAGCCAGCTCAGGATCGACCGCATCGAGATGGAGGGCAGGAACGCCTGGCACTACTTCGACGAGGCGGACATCGGCAAGGTGCCGGGCGACAAGGTCATCGCCAGCGTCGACCAGGATTTCCGCTCGATGATGTGCCAGCTGCACACCGGCCTGCACATCCTGAACGCCCTCGTCTACCAGCGCTTCGAAGGCTCCCTGGTCACAGGCGTGCAGATGGCGGCCGACGGCACGGCCCGCATCGACTTCGACCTGCCCACGGTCGACAACAACGAGCTGCGCAAGCTCGAGCCCGAGCTCAACAGCCTGATCTCCGAGGGGCTGCAGGTGAACGCTGTGTATCTCGATTCGGCCGCGCTCGCGCGCGAGCCCGGCGTGCTGCGCAGCCGCTCGGTCGCGCCGCCGGCCCAGGACGACGGCACCCGCATCATCGAGATCGTGGGCCTCGACCGACAGGCCTGCGGCGGCACCCATCTTTCGAAGACTTCGCAGTCGGCGCCGCTGCGCATCATGAAGATCGAGAACAAGGGGCAGCACAACCGGAGGATCCGGATCGGACTGGTCAAGTAGACCGATCCAGCACACCGAGGAAGGCAAGACATGACGGTCGAAGCGGCTCTTCCACGTCCCTTGCCCGAGGGCTTCCTGCCTTCCGGCTGCAGCTACGCGCAGCAGGACTGGCCCGTGCTCGCGCGGCAGTGGTTTCCGCTCGTGCGCGCCGACGATCCGCTTGCGAAGCCGAGGCAGGTCGTGCTGCTGAACCTGCGGCTCGCCGTCTACCGCATGCCCGACGGCATGCGCATCGGCCGCGACATGTGCCCGCACCGCGGGCTGCCGCTGAGCAGCGGGCGCATCGAGGGAGAAGAGCTGGTCTGCGCCTACCACGGCCTGCGCTTCGGCTCCGATGGGCAATGCCGGCTGGTGCCGGAGAAGCTCGCGCCCAAGACGGCGGATTGCTTCAGAATCACGGCGTTTCCGGCGGTCGAGCGGCATGGTCTTATCTGGACCTGCCTGATTCCGGAGGACGAGACCTGGATGCCTTCCATTCCCTCTTCGGAGGGGACATCACCGCTGGACGGCGCGGTATCGATCTTCAAACTTTCAATCGGACCTCTGAGCGATTCACAGAAGGAGCTCGCGCTTAACGAGCTGCACAGACTTCTCAAGGAGATGGCCTTCGGCGGAATACCGAACAGCCTTCTCTCCTCTGGGACCTGAATTTTCTCCGCCAGAAATTTTCGCCAATATCACGGCGAGTCTCCCTGTCATGCTTGACCTCAAAGCGAGGCCAACACATGACGCAATCATTCCGCCAGGCAAGCACTGAAGTCCTGCCGCTATGCGGCTCGCAGCCCGATGTCCGTCCTGTGGAGCTGCTTCTATACCTGCGCCGCCTGCTGCTGTACCTAGCTTCCTCTTGCAGGCATTGACAAGGCGGCCTTCCACAGTTCGAAGCAGCTCCGCACTCGTTCACCCGAACTCGAAAAAAGAACCAGATGACAGTCTTCTCCACCGAGTCTTTCGCGGACCACGAACAGGTCGTCTTCATATCCGATGACGGGGTCGGGCTCCGGGCCATCATCGCCGTCCACAGCACCAAGCTCGGCCCCGCGCTGGGCGGCTGCCGGATGTATCCGTACGCCGACGAGGCTTCCGCCCTGCGCGATGTGCTCCGGCTCTCGCGTGGCATGACCTTCAAGGCCGCCGCCGCGGGGCTGGGCCTGGGCGGCGGCAAGTCGGTGATCCTCGGCGATCCGCGCAAGAGCAAGACGCCCGACCTGCTGCGGGCGATGGGCGTGGCGGTCAACCGCCTGGGCGGGCGCTACATCACGGCCGAAGATGTCGGCACCACGGTCGACGACTTCGCCTGGGTACGGCAGAGCACTCGGCATGTGGTCGGCCTGCCGGAGGCACTGGGCGGCACGGGCGACCCGTCGCCGACCACGGCGCTGGGGGTCTACCACGGCATCGTGGCCGGCGTCGCGCACCGGCTGGGCCGCGACCTGCGCGGGCTGACGGTGGCCGTGCAGGGCCTGGGCAACGTCGGCTGGAGCCTGTGCCGGCTGCTCGCCGAGGCAGGAGCGCACCTGGTGGTGTGCGACATCGATCCGGTACTCGCGGGCAAGGCCGCAGCCGAGTTCGGCGCCAAGATCGTCGAGCCCGACGCGATCTACGCCGTGCAGGCCGATGTGTTCGCTCCCTGCGCGATGGGAGCCGTCGTCAACGACAAGACACTGCCGCAGATGCGCTTTCGCGTGATCGCGGGCGGCGCGAACAACCAGCTCGCACGCGACGAGCACGGCCGGCAGCTGCGCGAGAGGGAGATCCTCTACGCGCCGGATTTCGTCATCAACGCGGGCGGCCTGATCCGCGTGGCGTCGGAGCACGAAGGCTTCAACCGTGCGAAGGTCGATTCGCAGGTGGAAGGCATCGGCGCCACGCTGCGCCGCATCTTCGAGCTGGCCGACCGCGAGGGTACGCCGACCCAGTCGGCCGCGATGCGGCTCGTGCAGGAGCGGCTGGGCGGCAGCGGCAAGCCGGGCGGCACCGCCACAAGCACCGGCAACACCAACCAGCGGCCCCTTGCCGAGCGCGTCGCATGAACACCATCGACATCCTGCGCGCCCTGGTGGCATTCGACACGACCTCGCATCGTTCCAACCTCGAGCTGATCCACTGGATCGCCGACTACCTCGCGGGGCACGGCGTGAAGGTGCAGCTCGTGCACAGCGAAGACAGGCGCAAGGCCAACCTGCTGGCCAGCATCGGCCCCGACACCGCCGGCGGCATGGTGCTCTCGGGGCACAGCGACGTGGTGCCCGTGACCGGCCAGAACTGGAGCGCCAGCCCCTTCACGCTGGTCGAGCGCAACGGCCGCCTGCACGGGCGCGGCGCGGCGGACATGAAGGGCTTCATCGCCGCGTGCCTGTCGGCCGTGCCCTCGTGGCGGCGGCAGCCGCTGCGCCGGCCGATCCACCTGGCCTTTTCCTATGACGAGGAGATCGGCTGCCTGGGCGTTCCGCAGTTGGTGGAGCGACTGAAGGCGCAGGTGGAAGAACCCGCGCTGGCCATCGTCGGCGAGCCGACCGAGATGCGCGTCGGCGTGCGGCATCGCGGCTTCTTCGGGCACCGTGCGCTCTTCACCGGGCTGCCCGCGCATTCGAGCGACCCGTCGCTGGGCGCCAGCGCGATCGAGCCCGCCGCCTACCTCGTCACCCGGCTCGCCGGGCTTCGGCGCAACCTTGCGGGGCGCGGCGGCGAGGCCACCATCAACATCGGCCAGATCAACGGCGGCACCGCGATCAACATCGTGCCGGGCTGCTGCGAGGTGCTGTGGGAGTTCCGGCCGCAGGACGAGGCCACAGCCCGGCTCGTGCGCGACGCGGTCCGCGATGCGCTGGCCGACCTCCCCGCCGGCGTGACCGTCGAAGCCAGCCAGGTCGCCGGCGTGCCGGCGCTTTCGGCGCGCGACAACGACACGGCCGTCTCCGTGGCACGCGAACTCGGCGCGCTCTGGCCCGAGGCGGAACTGCCCTTCGGCACCGAGGCCGGCTTCTTCCAGCAGGTCGGCATCTCGACGGTGGTGTGTGGCCCCGGCTCCATCGCGCAGGCGCACCAGCCCGACGAATGGATCGCCGCAAGCCAGCTGCAGGCGGCCGACCGCTTCATGCAATCGGCCGGCGCATGGGCCCTTTCCAGGTCCGCCACCCGTTCAACGACTCCAACTCTCAAGACAGCATGAAAAACCTTGACGCTGCCGCGCTGGCGGACGCCACGAGCAACCTCGCTCCCCTTTCCTCTTCCCACGAAGTTCCCGTGCAGGCCGCACGAACACAGGATGCGGCGCGCCGCACAATCCTCGCTGCCGTCATCGGCAACACGCTGGAGTGGTTCGACTTCGCGGTCTACGGCTTCTTCGCGCTCACGATCTCGCGCCTCTTCTTTCCCACAGGCGACGAGACCTCCTCGCTGCTGCTGACGGTGGCGACCTTCGGCGTGGGTTTCGTGATGCGGCCGGTCGGCGCGGTGGTCCTGGGCGCGATCGGCGACTCGCGCGGGCGCAAGGCGGCGCTGTCCACCACGATCATGCTGATGGCGCTGGGCACGGCCATGATCGGCTTTGCGCCGACGTATGCCGACGCGGGCCTCTGGGCGCCCGCCTGGATCGTGCTGGCGCGGCTGATACAGGGCTTCTCCGCCGGCGGCGAGGTCGGCGGCGCGACGGCCTTCCTGGTCGAGCACGCGCCCAAGGGCCGACGAGGCTACTTCGGGAGCTGGCAGCAGGCGAGCCAGGCCGGCGCGCTGCTGCTGGGTTCGGTCTTCGGCGCGACGCTGACCGATGTGCTCACGCCGGAGCAGCTCCAGGCGTGGGGGTGGCGAGTACCCTTCCTGTTCGGGTTGATCATCGGGCCGGTGGGCTGGTACATCCGCACCCGCACGCAGGAGCCCGAGAGCTTCCGGCAGGCCAGGGCGGCCGGCCAGCAGGCTTCGCCCCTCAGGCAGGCGCTGGGGTCCTATCGCAGGGAAATCATCGCCGGCTTCGGCGTGACCATCGTGTGGACGGTGTGCACGTATTTCTTCCTGGTCTACATGCCGACGTATGCGGTGCGCACGCTGAAGCTGCCGCAGAGCGTGTCGCTGTGGGCCAATGGCGCGGGGCTGATGGTGCTGGTGGTGCTGGCGCCCTTCTTCGGCGCGCTGTCGGATCGCATCGGGCGCAGGCCGCTGCTGATCGGCTTCGCCACCGCGATCCTCGTGCTGGCCTATCCGGCACTTTGGCTTCTCACGGCCGTGCCCAACCCGTCGACGCTGACCATCGTGCTGCTGGTCTTCGCGGTGCTGATCGCCGGCTTCACCGGCCCCGCGCCCGCTGCCATGGCCGAGCTCTATCCGCCGCAGGTGCGGTCCACGGGTCTTTCCATTGCCTACAACTTCGCTGTCACGATCTTCGGGGGCTTCGCGCCCTTCATTGCAACGGCGCTGATCGCGCGGACGGGGAATCCGCTCGCTCCCGCCTGGTACGTGGTGTTCGCGGCGGCGGCCAGCCTCGTCGCGCTGCTGGCGGCCGGCTCGGCCTTGCGCAACAGGGACCGACCGACAACAACGCAACCGACCGCTCTCCCGAAAAAAGAAAACACCGCATGCCAGACCTGAAAGACACCCTGAACTTGCTGAAGACACCGTTCCCGATGAAGGGAGACCTGCCGAAGCGCGAGCCCGCACTGGTCGAGCGCTGGGCGCAGCAGCGCATCTACGGGCGGATGCGCGAAACGGCCGCCGGGCACCCGCCGTTCGTGCTGCACGACGGCCCGCCGTACGCGAACGGCGACATCCATATCGGGCACGCGGTGAACAAGGTGCTCAAGGACATGGTCTTCAAGAGCCGCTTCTTCGACGGCTTCGACTCGCAATGGATTCCGGGCTGGGATTGCCACGGCATGCCCATCGAGCACCGCATCGAGCAGATGAACGGCCGGGGCCTGCCGACCGAGCAGGTGCAGAAGCTGTGCCGCGACTACGCCATGCAGCAGACGCTGAGCCAGAAGAAGGTCCTGAGGGTCGGCAACAAGGTCGACGTGAGGGTCAGACAGACCTCGTTCCTGCGCTGCAGGAGGTGCTGGCGGCACGACGCCACCGTGGTGGACGAGGAAGGCGAGCAAGGAATGCTCTGCGAGCGATGCCGGACAGTGCTCGCCGGACTTCCCGAACTGCACGGCGCCTGATGGCTCCGTCGCCGGATGGAGCCGGCAAAGAAAAAACCCCTGTAGCTGGAGAGCTACAGGGGTCACATCTTGGCGGAACCGGAGGGATTCGAACCCTCGATGAGGCTCTACACCCCATACTCCCTTAGCAGGGGAGCACCTTCGGCCACTCGGTCACAGTTCCTGAAAGAAGCTGAGATTATGCCACTACTTAGGTGCCCGGCTGATCCAGATCGAAGGCTTTGTGCAGTGCGCGCACTGCCAATTCCATATATTTTTCGTCGATCACGACCGAAGTCT
Source organism: Variovorax sp. 350MFTsu5.1 (assembly GCF_048302515.1). Lineage (NCBI taxonomy): Bacteria > Pseudomonadati > Pseudomonadota > Betaproteobacteria > Burkholderiales > Comamonadaceae > Variovorax > Variovorax sp. 350MFTsu5.1. The sequence goes on from NZ_CP157620.1 coordinate 3,893,644, forward strand.
TGATTTCGCTCGTCGAGATCATCTGGATGTTGATACCTTCTTCGGCCAGCACGCGGAACATCTTGCTCGCCACGCCCACGTGGCTGCGCATGCCGATGCCCACGATGCTGACCTTGCAGATCTTGGTGTCGCCGACCACTTCGGTCGCGCCCAGCGAGGGCATCACCTTCGACTGCAGCAGGTCGATCGTCTTCGCGTACTCGTTGCGGTGAACGGTGAAGCTGAAGTCGGTCTTTCCGTCCTTGCTGAGGTTCTGGATGATCACGTCGACTTCGATGTTGGCGTCGGCCACCGCACCGAGGATGTGATACGCGATGCCCGGCTTGTCGGGCACGCCGAGCACCGAGATCTTGGCTTCGTCGCGGTTGAAAGCGATGCCGGATACGACGGCTTGTTCCATGTTTTCGTCTTCCTCGAAAGTGATCAGCGTGCCGGACTTGGCCTCTTCATTGATGTCGATGTCCCACGGCGTGAAGCTCGAAAGCACACGCAGCGGCACCTTGTACTTGCCGGCGAATTCCACCGAGCGGATCTGCAGCACCTTGGAGCCCAGGCTCGCCATTTCGAGCATTTCCTCGAAGCTCACGGTCGTCAGGCGGCGCGCATCGGGCTCGACGCGCGGGTCGGTCGTGTAGACGCCGTCCACGTCGGTGTAGATCAGGCACTCGTTGGCCTTCATCGCCGCTGCAATGGCCACGGCCGAGGTGTCGCTGCCGCCGCGGCCCAGCGTGGTGATGTTGCCGTCGTCGTCCACGCCCTGGAAGCCCGTGATGACCACCACCCTGCCGGCATTGAGGTCGGACATGACGCGCTCGCTGTCGATGCTCTCGATGCGGGCCTTGGTGTAGGAGTTGTCGGTGCGCACCGAAACCTGCCAGCCCGCGTAGCTCACGGACTCGACGCCCTCGGCCTGCAGCGCGATGGCCAGCAGTGCCGACGAAGCCTGCTCGCCTGTGGAGGCCAGCATGTCGAGCTCGCGGTTGTGGGCCACGCCGGGTTTGCTGGGCGCCAGTTCCTTGGCCAGGCCGAGCAGGCGGTTGGTCTCGCCGCTCATGGCACTCGGAACCACGATCATCTGGTGGCCTGCGCGCGCCCACTTGGCGACACGCTTGGCGACATTCTTGATGCGCTCGGTCGAGCCCATCGACGTACCGCCGTATTTGTGAACGATCAATGCCATGGGTGAAATCAGAGAAAAGGAAAGGGCCGCTTGATGGGCGGCGCCCTGCAAGCGGTCAGAGCGAAGTCTTCGGCGAGGGCGCAACATTGTACCAATGCAGCAAGTCGCCCCTGCGTTCGACGAAACCGGCGCCCACCTTGAGGTGGATGCGATGGCCGCGCGTGGTGCAGGCACGGACCTGATCGAGCAGCTGTTCCAACTGCGCCGCGCTGGGCCCGCAGCCGTGCGAGCGCATCAGCCAGTGGCGCAGCACGTTGGCCTGGCGCGCGCGCGACAGTGCCTGCAGCGTGGCGATGCGCGGCGGGCTGCCCACGCTTTCCAGGTCGTGCGCCGCCAGTTCGTTCAGCAGTTGCTGAGCCTGCGCGGCGTGGCCCACACTGCGCGCGAAGGTGGAGCGGAACTGCGGAAAAGCCTGCTCCAGCGCGGGCAGCAGCACGGAGCGGATCCTGTTGCGGGTGTAGCGCGCGTCCTCGTTGGTCGGGTCCTCGATCCACGGCAGCTCGCGGCCGGCCAGCCATTCGCGAACCTCGGCGCCCGCCACCGCGAGCAGCGGACGGTAGATGTCGAGCCCGTTGCGCTGCGCATGCGCCGGCATGGCCGCCAGCCCCGGCAGCCCCGCGCCGCGCGACAGCGCCAGCAGCAGGGTCTCGACCTGGTCGTCGGCGTGGTGCCCCAGCACGACGGACCTGATCGCTCCCCTGGCCTCGTCCGCACGCGCCATCTCGGCGAATGCCGCGTAGCGGGCCCGGCGGGCGGCGTCTTCAGGGCTTTCGCCCGTCGCATGCCGCGCATCGACGCGATGGACGACCAGCGGCACGCCCAGGCGCTCGCACATCGAACGGCAATGCTGCTCGAATCCGTCGGCCGCAGCCTGCAGCCCGTGATGTACGTGGAAGGCGACCACCTGCCCCGGCCAGCGCGCTGCGCAGGCGGCCAGCAAGGCGGTCGAATCGGCGCCGCCGCTGAACCCCACCGCCAGCGGCCAATGCGCCGGCTCGAACGCGGCAATGGCGCGTTCGAAAGCGGAGTTCATGACGGCGCCTGTGAGTTACCTGCCGCCGCTGTCGGCCTTGGTGTCGTTGAAGCGGCCGTAGCTCTGCAGGCGCTCGTAGCGGCGCTCCAGCAGTTCCTTCGGCTTGAGGTCGCTGACCTGGCGGAAGGCGTCGTTGAGAGCGCGCTTGAGGAAGGCAGCCATCTGGCGATGGTCGCGGTGCGCGCCGCCCACGGGCTCGTTCACGATCTTGTCGACCAGGCCCAGCGCCTTGAGGCGGTGCGCGGTAATGCCCAGCGCGTCGGCGGCTTCCTGAGCCTTCTCGCCGGTCTTCCAGAGGATGGAAGCGCAGCCCTCGGGGCTGATCACGGAATAAATGGAGTACTGCAGCATCAGCAACTGGTCGCCGACCGAGATCGCCAGCGCGCCGCCGGAGCCGCCCTCGCCGATGATGGTGACGATGATCGGCACCTCGAGCTGCGCCATCTCGAAGATGTTGCGGCCGATGGCTTCCGACTGGCCGCGCTCCTCGGCGTCGATGCCGGGGTATGCGCCGGGGGTGTCCACGAAGGTGAAGACCGGCAGCTTGAACTTCTCGGCCGTCTTCATCAGGCGCAGCGCCTTGCGGTAGCCCTCGGGCTTGCTCATGCCGAAGTTGCGCGCGGTGCGCTCCTTCGTGTCGCGGCCCTTCTGGTGGCCGATGACCATGCAAGGCACGCCGTTGAAGCGGGCCAGGCCGCCCACGATCGACAGGTCATCCGAGAAATGGCGGTCGCCGTGCAGTTCGACGAAGTCGGTGAAGATCTCGTTGACGTAGTCCAGCGTGTACGGGCGCTCCGGATGCCGTGCGATCTTGGTGATCTGCCAGGGCGTCAGGTCGCTGTAGATGTCCTTGGTGAGCTGCTGGCTCTTCTTGCCGAGCTGATCGATCTCTTCAGAAATGTCGACCGCGGATTCGGTCTGCACATAGCGCAATTCTTCGATCTTTGTTTCGAGCTCGGCAATCGGCTGCTCGAAGTCGAGGAAGGTTCGTTTCGCCAACGTCTTCTCCTGTTTATTTCAATTTGCTGCCCGCGAGCCCGTCGCATCCCATTCCAGGAACACCGCGGAACCGGCTTTGCCGGGCCGCAGGTGTTGCCCCCTCGAGGGGGTTGGCGAAGCGACACGAAGTGCGCGCAGCCTGGGGGTGTTGCTAATACGTTACTGGAGCGGGATCCAGCGATCGCCAAATATACCAAGTCGCCACGCTGCAATAAGGCGCCCAGGCCACGGCGACATCGCGGGCATCGCTGCGGCTGACCGGGTCGCCCGAGAAGTAGTTGACGCTGATGCCGTTGAGCAGCCCCAGGTCGTCCACGGGCAGCACGTTCGGGCGCATGAGGTGGAAGATGAGGAACATCTCGGCCGTCCAGCGGCCGATGCCGCGGATGGCCACGAGTTCCTCGATGATCTGCTCGTCGTCCATGTCCTTCCATGCATCGACGTGCACCAGGCCCGAGTCGAAATGCAGCGCCAGGTCGACGAGGTACTCGATCTTGCGTGCCGAGAGCCCCGCGCCGCGCATGTCGTCGACCTTGAGCTTGAGCACGTTGGCCGGCGTCAGCTTGCGCGGCAGCGCGGCGAACTTGTCCCAGACCGACTGCGCGGCCTTGACCGAGATCTGCTGGCCGACCACGCTGCGCGCGAGCGTGGTGAACGCATCGCCGCGCGACTCCAGGCAGGCGTCGCCGAACTTCGGGATCAGCCGCTTCATCACGCGGTCCTTGCGCGAGAGGTGCTTGCACGCCTCCTCCCAATAGTCCGGCGTGTAGATCTTGACGCTGGGCTTCCTTGGGGCGGGCATGGGATTCGTCGTTCCGTTCACTGCGCAGCCGCCCAGGTCGTGCCCGTGGGCGAATCCTTGAGCACGATGCCCTGCTCGAGGAGTTCCTGGCGGATGCGGTCGGCTTCGGCGAAGTTCTTCGCGGCCTTGGCGGCGGCGCGAGCGTCGATCCTGGCCTGGATGGTGGCTTCGTCGAGCGTACTGCCCGCCTGCAGGAAGGCCCGCGGATCGCCCTGCAGGATGCCCAGCGAAGCCGCCAGCGCCTTCAGCAGCCCAGCGGTTTCGGGGGACTTGGTACGGTTCACCTCACCGGCCAGCTCGAACAGCACGGCGATGGCCTCCGGCGTGCCGAAGTCCTCGTCCATGGCGGCCTTGAAGCGGGCGGCATGCGGGTGGGCCCAGTCGATGGCCACCTCGGCCGGCACGACCAGGTCGAGCGCGGTGTACAGGCGCTTCAGCGAATTGCGCGCGTCGTCGAGATGGGCGTCGCTGTAGTTGAGCGCGCTGCGGTAATGCGTGCGCACCAGGAAGAAACGCAGGGTCTCGGCATCGTACTTCTGCAGCACCTCGCGGATGGTGAAGAAGTTGCCCAGGCTCTTGGACATCTTCTCGTTGTCCACGCGCACGAAGCCGTTGTGCACCCAGAAGCGCGACAGCGGCTTGCCGTTGGCACCCTCGCTCTGCGCGATCTCGTTCTCGTGGTGCGGGAACTGCAGGTCGGCACCGCCGCCGTGGATGTCGAAGGTCTCGCCGAGGGTGGCGCAGCTCATGGCCGAGCATTCGATGTGCCAGCCCGGACGGCCGGTGCCATAGGCGCTTTCCCATTTCGCGTCAGCGGGCTCGGTCGGCTTTGCGGCCTTCCAGAGCACGAAGTCGAGCGGGTCCTGCTTGCCATCGAGCACGGCGACGCGTTCGCCCGCATGCAGTTCGTCGAGCGACTTGCCGGAGAGCTTGCCGTAGCCCGGGAACTTGCGCACCGCGTAGTTCACGTCGCCGTTCTCGGAGCGGTAGGCCAGGCCCTTCTGCTCGAGCTTCTCGATGATGCCGAGCATCTGCGGCACGTATTCGGTGGCGCGCGGCTCGACGGTGGGCGGCTCGATGCCGAGCGCGCCGATGTCCTCGTGCATGGCCGCGATCACTTCGTCAGTCAGCTCGCGAATGGTGATGCCGCGCTGCACCGAGCGGGCGATGATCTTGTCGTCGATGTCGGTGATGTTGCGCACGTAGGTCACGGCGTAGTCGCTGGCGCGCAGCCAGCGCTGCACCACGTCGAACGCCATCATCATGCGGGCGTGACCGATATGGCAGAAGTCGTAGACCGTCATGCCGCAGACGTACATGCGCACCTGTCCCGGTTGCAATGGGGAGAATTCCTCCAATTCACGCGACAGCGTGTTGTAGATGCGCAGACTCATGAGATTCGGAAAACGTCATTTCGCGCGCGTGCGGCACGGGCGAAAGACGGTGTTTTTCAGGGGTGACTGGGACTGTGTTCGCGAGGGGGTCGACATGGCCCCTCGGTTACAATCCGGTCAAGTATAAACGGCCGCCATCGGGTAGCGTCCGGGTGTTCCCCAAGCCCGCGCCCCCGAGTTCGTTCCCCGCATCTCCCCCAAATCCGTCGAGGCTTCATGAAGCACTCCGCTTTCTCCAGACTCTCCATTGCCTTCGCACTGCTGTTCAGCCTCTGGGGCTCCGCGGCGCATGCGAACGAATACGACGACGTGAACGCGCTGCTGCGCCAGGGCAAGTCGAACGAGGCGCTCGCCAAGGCCGACACCTACATCGCCGGCAAGCCACGCGACCCGCAGATGCGCTTCCTGCGCGGCGTGATCCTCACCGAGCAGAACAAGCAGGCCGAGGCCATCATCGCCTTCACCCAGCTCACGCAGGACTTTCCCGAGCTCTCCGAGCCCTACAACAACCTCGCCGCGCTCTACGCGTCGCAAAGCAAGTTCGACCAGGCGCGCGCCGCGCTCGAACAGGCCATCAAGCTCAACCCGAACTACGCCACGGCCCACGAGAACCTCGGTGACGTGTACGCCCGCCTGGCGGCGCAGGAATACGTGCGCGCCCAGCAGTTCGCCAGCACCAACCCCAGCGTCGCGCCCAAACTCGCGCTGATCCGCCAGATCTTCACCTCGAAGACCGAAGCCGAGGCGGCCGCCCTGCCCGCCGCACCTGTGGTCATCCGCAAGCCGGTCGGCCGCGCCAGCAAATAATCTGTCGCCGCTGTCGCGGCACCGCCATGGTGTCGACGGCGCGGCACCGTTCCTCCATCCGCACACGGAGCCTCATTTGACGATCAACTCCTTCTCCTGTTTCAGCCGCCGCGGCGCCCTCGTGCTGGCCGCCGCATTCGCGTTCGCCGCCGGCGCTCATGCACAAGCGGCCACGCCGCGCGTCAAGCTCGCCACCTCGGCGGGCGACATCGTGGTCGAGCTCGACGCGGCAAAGGCACCCAAGACGGTCGAGAACTTCCTGCAGTACGTCAAGGACAAGCACTACGACGGCACGGTGTTCCACCGCGTGATCGACGGCTTCATGATCCAGGGCGGCGGCTTCACGGCCGACCTGCAGCAAAAGCCCACGCGCGCGCCCATTCCGCTGGAAGCGAGCAACGGCCTGAAGAACGACAAGTACACGATCGCCATGGCCCGCACCGGCAACCCCAATTCGGCGACCTCGCAGTTCTTCATCAACGTGAAGAACAACGACTCGCTCAACGCGCCCAACCCCGACGGCTACGGCTACACCGTGTTCGGCAAGGTCGTCGCCGGCACCGACGTGGTCGACAAGATCCGCGCGGTGGCCACCGGCAACAAGAACGGCATGCAGAACGTGCCGCTCGAGGCCGTCACCATCAAGTCCGCCACCGTCGTGGCGAAGTAATCGGATCGGTTTTCGAATCGGTTTTTCCCTTCCCAAGCAGGAGCCCAATCATGAGCAATCCCCAAGTCGAACTGCACATCAAGAACCTCGGCGTGATCACGCTCGAACTCGACGCCGCCAAGGCGCCGAAGTCGGTCGAGAACTTCGTCGCGTACGTGAAGAAGGGCCACTACGACAACACGGTGTTCCACCGCGTGATCCCCGGCTTCATGGTGCAAGGCGGGGGCTTCGAACCCGGCATGAAGCAAAAGCCCACCGACGCCGAGATCCAGAACGAAGCCAACAACGGCCTGAAGAACGACACCTACACCGTGGCCATGGCCCGCACCAGCGCGCCCCACTCGGCCACCGCCCAGTTCTTCATCAACGTGGCCGACAACGGCTTCCTGAACCACACCGCTCCCTCGGCCCAGGGCTGGGGCTATGCAGTGTTCGGCAAGGTCATCGCCGGCACCGAAGTGGTCGACAAGATCAAGGCCGTGAAGACCGGTCGGAAGGGCTTCCATGACGACGTGCCGCTCGAGGACGTCGTGATCGAAAAGGCCGTCGTCACCGCGGAATGACCCGCAACCGGCGCAACGCGCTCGCGGCAGCGACAGCAGCATGAGCACGGCGGCGAACCCAGCTTTCCCGGAGCTGGTGGCGCCGCCCGCGTGGCGCACGGTCGACCTCATCTCCGACCTGCACCTGCAGGCCGGCGAGCCCGCCACCTTCGAGGCCTGGCAGGGCTATCTGCAGACCACGCCGGCGGACGCGCTCATCATCCTGGGCGACCTGTTCGAGGTGTGGGTGGGCGACGATTCCGCCACGCAGCCAGGCTTCGAGGCCCAGTGCGCCGAACTCCTGCGCCGCACCGCGCAGCGCATGCCCGTGTTCTTCATGCACGGCAACCGCGACTTCCTCGTCGGCCCCGCGTTCGCCGCGCAATGCGGGCTCACGTTGCTCGACGACCCGACCGTGCTGGTGCTGCACGGCCAGCGCTGGCTGCTGAGCCACGGCGACATCCTTTGCCTCGAGGACACCGAATACCTGAAATTCCGCGCGCAGGTGCGCACGCCCGAATGGCAGGCCGCGTTCCTCGCCCGGCCGCTTGAAGAGCGCCGCGCGCTCGCGCGCTCCATGCGCGTGCAGAGCGAAGACCGCAAGCGCAATCCGTCGATGGTCTGGGCAGATGTCGATACGCCGGCCGCGCACGACTGGCTGCGGCAGGCCAACGCCCACGCGCTGGTGCACGGCCACACGCACCGCCCGGCCGACCACGACCTGGGCAGCGGCCTGCGCCGCATCGTGCTGAGCGACTGGGATGCCGCCGCGCACCCGCCGCGCGCGCAGTTGCTGTGCCTCTCGGCTGCCGGCGCGCAGCGCGTCGACCTGCGCTAGCCGCGCCGCCGCCAGCAATGTTCAAGTGGCTGCGCCGCCTGCGCGCCCTGCCCCCGATCCCCGAAGCCGCGTGGCAGGCCACGCTCCGGCGCTACGCCTTCCTCGGCGCGCTGCCCGAAGCCGACCGGCAGCGGCTGCGCTCGCTCACCGCCGGGTTCCTGCGCGACAAGGAATTCCACGGCGCCAAGGGCTTCACCATCACCAACGAAGTGGCGCTGGCCATCGCGGCACAGGCCGTGCTGCCGGTGCTGCACCTCAAGGGCGGGCTGAACTGGTACGACGATTTCGTCGGCATCGTCGTGCACCGCTCCGAGGTGGTGGCACGGCGCAAGGTGATCGACGAAGCGCAGGTGGTGCACGAGTACGGCGAAGTCGTGGCCGGCGAGGCCATGGAGCGCGGCCCCGTCATGCTGAGCTGGGACGACGTGCTGGCCAGCAGCATCACCAGCGAGCGCGGCTACAACGTGGTGATCCACGAGTTCGCCCACAAGATCGACATGCGCAGCGGCGACGCCAACGGCTGCCCGCCCCTGCCGCCGGGCTTCGCCGGCCAGCGCAGTTCGCGCGCGGCCCGTGAGGCGTGGCTGGCCGTCCTGCAGCCCGCGTACGACCACTTCCGCGAGCAGACCATCAAGGCCGAGCGCTTCGGCACTGAAGCGCCGTGGCTCGATGCCTATGGCGCCACCTCGATCAGCGAGTTCTTCGCGGTGGCCTGCGAGGCCTACTTCGTGAACCGCCCGAACTTCGCGCGCGACTTCCCCGGAGTGCTCGCGATCTTCGATGAATTCTTTCTGCCTAAAAGGCCCTGAACGTACGTCCAGCCTCAGTTGTTTGCCATCTATTTGATAGCAATTCAACCCTTAACATCGACGGGTTATCAACTCGTCCAAAAAGGCACACAACATGAGGGATTGGTTCTATCAGCTCACGGGCAAGGCGTGGATCGCGCTGGTGTTCGGCATCGGCATCCTGGGCTGGGCAGCGTATGCACAGTTCAAGGCCAGCTCGGACACGCACGGCACCGCCGTCGAAGACCTGGTCGCGAAGAGCGGCACGATCGTCAGCGGCAGCGAAGTCACCGAAACAACCAAGCGCCGCCGCGGCGGCAGCAGCACGCGTCGCTACTTCGTGCTCGACGCCAGGCTGGCCGACGGCAACACCGAGAAGTGGCGCGTCGATTACGCGGTCGGCCGCAGCAAGCTGGAGCCGCTGATCGACGAAGCCGTCGAAGTGCGCGTCGATCCCTCGGACAACAACCTGGTCTACGAAGTGAAGCTCAAGGGCAAGCCCGTGGTGTCGCTGGCCGACGTTCAGAAGATCATGGAGGTCAAGGACAAGGCCGCGGCATCGAGCGCCACCGACAAGGGCACGCTGATCGTCGGCGCCCTCGCCCTGCTGCTGGGCATCGGCGGGCTGCTGATCCGCCGCAAGATCCGCGACGGCTATCTGGCCGAGCAGGCTGCGCCAGTGCAGACGCCAGCCATCGGCGAGAAGGTCTGAACCCGGGCTGCAAGGCTCTTACGCAACTGCACCAAAGAAGAAGGCGCCCCACGGGGCGCCTTTTTCGTGGCCGGAAGGCCGCTTGCTCCCTACTTGCGCAGCAGCGCCTTCAGCGCGTTCTGCAGGCGCCGTGCGCTGGCGGCGTCGTGCGCCGCGGCGAGCACCTTGCCGGCATCCTGGCCCCAGGTCTGGGCTGGCGCCGGGTCGCCGCGCTTCGTCAGCAGCTTGAGCTGCAGGGCACGGCGCGCTTCGAGTTGCTCGGCGGGCGTCGGCACTTCGGCGGCCATTTCGAGGCGCAGCAGCGCTTCGGCGGCGTCGTTCGCGGCAGCCGAGGGCGCGGAGCCGATGGCTTGCGACCAGCCGCTGCGCACTGCCGGCGTGACCGCGCGGCCCAGCTCCTGGATGCTCGGCAGACGGCTGGCGTCGCGCTGCTCCCAGGCGCCCAGCACCTGCGTCAGGGCTTCGCCGTGCGCCTGCGCGGCAAGCTTGCGCAGCGCCATGTCGGCGCGCTCGAGTGCCTCGCGTTGCGCGCGGAAGGCTGCATCGCCCAGGCGCGGTCCGCGATCTTCGCGCGGCGGGCGGTCGCCGAAACGGCCGCCGGGCGCGCCACGGTCGCCACCACGAGGGGCTCCACGGTCACCGCGATCGCCACGATCACCACCAGGACGCCCTGGCCCCCCGGCACCGGGGCGGCCGCCGTCGCGACGGTCGCCGAAACGGCTGCCGGCACCGCCGCGCGCGGCAGGTGCCGGCTCGGCCTTCTTGCTGCTCGGGCGGTCGTCGCCGCGCATCGCCACGACGGGCTTGGGCGCGGCCTTCGGCGCTGCGGCCGGCGCTTCGACGGCTGCGGCTTCGCCGGCGTCGTGCGCCGCGCCATCGGTGCGGGCCGAAGCGTCGGCGCCGTCGGCGGGTGCAACGAGGTCAGCCGAAGCCGCAGGCGCTGCGGCCTCGGCGGGCGTGCCGGGCGATGCTTCCGCGTCGCTCGGGCTCGGCGCCTGTTCGGCGCTTTCGCTGAATTCGGCGGCCGCCTGCCCCGGCGCCACGACTTCGGTCGCGCCGACCGACGGACCGTCGGCCTTGGGCGCGGGCGGCGGCGTCTCGCCACGCAGCGCGCCTTCGAGGCGAGCGATGGCGGCGCGGATCTTCTGCGCATCGCCGCCGGCATTGGCCGCGTCGAGCGCCTTGGACGCCTCCAGCACGTTGCGGTCGTGCTCGTTCATCGCAGCCGAGGCCTTTTCACGCTCGGCGGTCTTGCGGTTGAAGGCTTCGTCGATGGGGGCACGGAAGGCGTCCCACAGCTTCTGTTCCTGGCGGCGGTCGAGCGGCACGGTCTGCGCCTCGGCCTGCCAGCGCTGCTGCAGCGCCTTGACGGCGTCGATGCGCAGCACCGGCTGCGCGCCGAGTTCGGTCGCCTCGGCGATCATGGCCTGGCGGCGTTCGATGCTGGCCTTCTGCGCGGTCTCGAACGGTGCACGGGCGGCGCCGAAGGCTTCGTTCCACAGCGGCTGGAGTTCGGCGAACACCTTCTCGCCCACGTGGCCGGCATCGCGCCAGCGGTCGGCGAACTGGTGCAGCGCGCGGTTGTGTGCCTTCAGGTCGGTGGCGCCGGCGTGCTGGGCCGCCCAGGCCTTAACCTCCTCGATCAGCGCGACGCGCAGCGCGCGGTGCTCGGCCGCGTCGGCGCGAACCTTCTCGAGCCAGGCCTCGACCACCTTGTGGGCTTCGTTGCAGGCTTCGTCGAAGCGCTTCCACAGCGCGTGGTTCGGCACGCCGCCCTGGTCGGCCTGCTTCCACTGGTCGCGCAGCGAGCGCAGCGTTTCCTGCATCTTGCGGCCGCCGAGGGCCTGGCCTTCGGGGCGCTTGAGCAGGCCCTCGGCCTTGGCGACCAGATCTTCGCGCACCTTGTCGGCGCTCCAGCGCTGCCAGCCTTCGAGTTCGCCGGCGGCGACCAGCGCGGCATGCACGCGGGCTTCGAGCGGTGCGTCGACCAGCTTGCCGTGCTCCTTGAGCACGGCGCGCAGCGCGGCGGCCGCGCCGGCGCTGGCCTTGCCGTGGCCTTCGGCAGTTTCCTGCTCGAGCTTGGCGAGCGCGGCCTGCACGGCTTCCTGGGCGGCGGCGCGCATGGCCGGGTCGACCTTGGGCGCAGCCGGGCGAGCGGGAGCAGCGGGCTTGGGCGCCACGACTTCACCGCGCGCGGCGCGCAGCTCGTCGGCCCACACGGGCACAGGCGGCAGCGGCGCGGCGGCATCCGCGGCGGCGGCAACGGCCTGGGCCAGCGCGCTGTGGAAGGCGTCGGACACCACCAGCAGTTGCGACCTGGACGATTCGAGCTGCGGCGCGAACTTGGCGTCGAGGCTGTTCCAGTTGGCATCGGCCACGATCTCGGCGGCCTGCTGCTGCCAGTGCGCCACGTCGGCGCGAAGCGATTCCTCGGCGACCTGGGCGTCCTGCCAGCCCTTGGTGGACAGCACCTCGAAGCGCTGCGCCAGCAGCACGGCGGCTTCGCGATGGACCTGCGCACGGTGCTGCAGGTCTTCGATGCCCTTGACGCGCTCCGACAGCTTGAGCTTCAGGCTGGCCAGCGGCTCGCGCGACAGCGGCGCGCCTGCCTTGGCGGCGTCGCGCTGCCAGGCGAGCGCGTCGGCGATGTTGAGCTTGGACTGGGCGACGAGCGCTTCCGCCTTCTGGGCCCATTCGGCGGCAATCGCCTCCTGGCCCTTGGCGCGCTTGAGCTCGTCGAGTTTTTCGCGCAGCAGGCGCGCGGCGCCCTTGTCACGCCCGCTCAGCTCCTTGAAGACTTCCTGCATCTGCTCGGGCGCGGGGTTGCCCGCGAGCCAGTCGCGGATGCGCGCGGCGCGCTCGCCGGAGGTCGGCGCGGTGAAGGCGCCGCCGGTCAGCGTGTCGAGGGCCTGAATGTCGTGTGGCTTGGAAGGAGTAGAGGTCACTGCGCGAAATCGTTGTCTTGGTAGAGAAAGCGAAGGCGCCGGCAAAGGCCGGCGCACATCGACATTTTCACCCACTTGCGGCCGGCCACTGAATTCCGTCGTGAAACGGAGGTGCTCGGCGGGGTCGTGGGCGGGGAAGCTGGCGGACTACATATATAGCAAGCCTTGGGAAAAAACCAAGTCGGCGCGACGGATCGGGCCGCCGCGCCGTGCCTGTTCAGCCCTACTTCATGGTCAGGCTGAGCTCGGCGCCCGGCTTCCAGTCGCTGCCGCTGGCGCTGGTGCGCACCGCGCCCAGGAAGAGCCGCTCGCTCGGCAGCTTCTTCGCAAGCAGGTAGTCGCGCACCGCCGCGCCGCGCTCCACGGCGAGCTGGCGCATCGACTCCTCGTCGACGGGCACGCTGGCGAACAGCAGCTTTTCCATGTCCTGCAGCGGCAGGTCCTTCGCCAGGCCGACGATGTTGCGCGGCTTCGTGATGTCGGCGCGCTTGTACACGGCGGTCAGCAGCTCGGGGTATTCGGCGTCGGTGACGGGCGGCACGTCGGTGCCGGTCTGGCCGCCGCGCACCGCGACGCGGCGCTTCTCCGCATAGGCAAGCTGGCGCACCCGCTGGCGCTGGTAGGCATCGCGCTCCTTCTCGAGGCTGGAGGTGCCCACCACCGTCATCTGCAGCGTGGGCCGGTCGGTCAGCGCCTTGGCGACCTTGTCCAGGCTTTCCCTCGCGGAGGCGCTCAATTCGGAACTGCCGGGTTCGAAGGTGATGGCGCTCGATTCGCCGCTGCCGCCGCCCAGGCCGCCCGTGAGCAGGCTGAACGGCGCCGTCACCGCCTTCACGACCAGGTTGACCACGGCCTTCCAGATCAGCGGGCCGACGCTGAACTGCGGGTCGTTGAGCGAGCCGCTGAGCGGCAGGTCGACGTCGATCACGCCGTTGCGGTCGGCCAGCAGCGCCACGGCCAGTTTCACCGGCAGGCTGTTGGTGGACCCCGCCACCTCGTCGCCGAACTGCAGCTGGTTGAGCACCAGCTTGTTGGTGGCGGTGAGCTGGCCATCGGGCGCGACCTTGTAGTTGACGTCCATGCTCATCTTGCCGCGCTCGATGCCGTGGCCGGCGTAGCGCACCGAGTATGGCGACAGCGGCGCCAGGTCGAGGTCGCGCATCCTGGCGGTGATGTCGAGTTCGAGCGGCTTGGCCAGCGGGTTGAGCTTGCCGGTGATTTCCAGCGCCGCGGTCTGCTGCGCCTTGCCGCGCAGCTCGAGGTCGGCGAGCGCGGGCCGGCCGCTCTCGCCCTTGGGCGGGTTCGACGAGAACGAGCTGAGCTTGCCGGTCAACTCGCTCAGGTCGGCCGAGTAGTTGGGCTTGACGAACAGGTCGGTGAAGTCGATCTTTCCGTTGACCAGGCTCATCGGGCCGAAGTTGATGACCGGCGCCGGCCCCGAATCGGCTGGGGCCGCCGGCGCGGCAGCGGTTGCCGCCGCCGCCGGCTTGGCGGGTTCGGGAGCCGCGCCGACCATTTCCTCGGCCGACATCGGCCTGCCGCCGGCGGCCTTCGGCGCCGAGGCCTTGGCTGCCGTGGTGGTGGTCGTGCCGCCCGGGCCCTTGCGGGTGCTGGCCTCGCCAGCTGCCGCGGCGGCAGCGGCCGCTTCGGCCTCGCCCTTCTTGGTCAGGCTCAGCAGGTTCAGCCGGCCGGTGGGGTCGACGATCACGCGGGCAAAGAAGTCGGTCAGCGTGGTTTCGCGCACGTCCACGTTCGGCGGCGCGCTGGGCGCGAGGCTGACCTGCAGGCCGCGCAGGCTCAGCGTCTTCCAGCTCAGCAGCTGGTTGTTGTTGCGGTCGAAGCCGGGCGACTGGGTCAGCGAGACGCTGTTGGCGCGGAAGTCGTCCAGCGCGGTGTCGCCGGCCAGCTTGACGCTCATGCCCGCCGGCGACGTCGCGTAGCGCACCGTGCCGCGATAGCTCGCGAAGGCGCGGCGGATGTCGACATTGAGGGAATCGGCGTAATAGGCCTTGAAGGCGTGCGCGGGGAAGGACGCGATCTCCACCCTGCCCTCGGCCGCCAGCGGCTTGAGCACGATGTTGCCCTTGTAGTCGAAGCGGCCGGGGTCGGAACGCCCGGAGCCGATGCGGCCCGAAACCTCCAGCGGCGAAGTCGTATTGGTTTCGGGCGCGAGCTTCTGGGCGTGCAGCTTGAAGGCCGTGACCTCGACCGTCACCGGCGTTGCGCCTGCCTTGTCTGAATAAGAGAGCGCGCCGTTGTCGACCGCCAGCGTGCCGACGGTCAGCGCCCAGGGCTTGGTGTTGGCACCGGGCTGCGGCGTTTCGGCGGTCGCGGGCTTGGGTGCGGCGACCTTGGCTTCGGCCTCCTTCGTGCTGCCGCCGGCGGGCGTCTTGAGCCAGCGCTCGAACATCCAGCGCTTCTCGCTGTCGCGCTCCACGCGGATCTTGGGGTTGGTGGCGGTGAACGAAGCCACGTTCAGCGTGTGCTTTGTCATGTCGGCCTCGGCGTCGACCAGCTCGAAGCGCCCGACGCTGGCCAGCGCGGTCTTGCCCTGGGTCAGCGCCAGGCCGTCGGCAGCAACGCGGCGCGCCTTGAACTTCAGGTCGGGCTGGGCCCAGGCGATGTCGATCTGGCCGCTGAGCTTGCCGTCGAGCGTGGGCTCGAGGCTCTGTGCCAGATAGGGGGCGGCCAGCGACAGCGGCAGCGCGTCGACCTCGGTCTGCACGTCGGCCACCTTGTCGGTGGCGCTGCCCTTGAACTTGAGCGAGGCGCCGGCGACGGCAGTGCTGCCGCTGAACTCGGCCGGCTTCTCCATCGGCCAGGTGACGCCTGCGACGTCGATGCCGAGGTCGGTCAGGTCGACGGCTGCGGCGGGGTTGACGGTTTCGTCGCGCCAGCCGATGCGGCCGCCGTTCAGGGCCACCTTGTCCACCTGCACCTTCAGCGCCGGCTTCGGCGCGGGCTTGCCTGCCGCCGGCGCGCTAGCCGCCGCGGCGGGCGGCGGGGCGGCCTTCTCCGCCGCACCGGTCGCCGGGTCGGTCGCGAGCAGGTTGAGCCTGCCGGCCGCGTCGCGGGCCACGGCGAGCTGAGGGTTGGCCAGGGCCAACTCGCTCAGATGGAACACCGACTCCAGCGGACGCACGTCGGCCAGCCCCAGCTTGAGCGACTCGAAGGCCAGCAGGTCGCGCCCGCGCGCGTCGGCGACCTTGGTGGTGTGGGCCTCGACCGTGCCGGTGATCTTCAGCCCGGTAGTGGCGGCCTGCTCGAAGCCGATCTTCAGGTCGGCGTCCAGGCTGCCCGCCTGCAGCTTCACCGGCAGGCCGCCCGGGATGTAGCCGAGGTACGGCACCAGGTCGAGCCCCTTGAACTGCACGTGGGCGTCGGTCTTGCGGCTGTCGGCGAAGGGCGTGGTGAAGGCGGCCGAGTCGAACTTGCTGCCGTTGAGCGCGAAGGCGAGCTTGGGCTCGGTGTTGATGTCGCGCTTGGAGTCGAGGTTGCTCAGGAAAGGCACCTTGAGCACGAAGTCGCGCAGCTCGTGCTTGCGCTTGACGGTCTGGTCGTCGAAGTCGACCGAGCCGCCATTGATCGCGATGTTGTAGATGGCGAAGCGCGCGGGCTTGGCGTTCGGGTCGGGCGGCGGGCCGGCCGCGAGCCTGGCCAGGATGTCGTCGATGTCGTACTTGCCGTCGGCCAGGTGGGTGAGCAGGATGGCCGGGCCGTCGATGGTGACGGCGTCGATCACCGGCGCGAGGCGGAAGATCGACTGCAGCTCGGCGTCGGCATAGATGCGGTTGACCGCCACCTGCGGCTTGCTGCCATCGGCGGTGGCAATGCGCAGGTCGTCCAGGGTGAGTTCGAGGGTCCAGGGCTTGAAGTCGATCTTGCCGACGGTGACCTGGCGGCCGAGCTTCTCGCTCGCGATCTTCTGGAGCTGGCTCTTCGCGATCGGCGGCACTGCCAGCCAGGCGATGACCCAGATGGCCAGCAACGAAAGCAACGCGACGATCCCACGCCGCACCCATTTGTTCTGTTTGATCGAAGCTACGTCCATCGCTGGAGTGTGCCGCAAACATGCGCCGACGCTAGGTACGCAGAAAGGACGCAGGCCTCGTCCCGGAAGAATTACCGAAGAAAGGTCTTCATCGGCTCTCCCAGATGAAGAAAGCCCGGTGAGTCGACGGAATGTCTAGTCACCGGGCTTGATGGCGGGCCCAAAACCCATGCCATCGATTCGCGCGACGGGAAGTCAATGGTTCCCGCCGTGCTGGCAGCAAGAGATTGCCACCGTGGCTCCTCGACCGCCGAACCCTCGGACTTGCACCTCGGGTTTCCCGGGCCTCGGAAGAACGCCTGAAAAGCCAGGCCCGTCCAGATTAGGCGTCGCTCCCTCCGATTGCAAACGTGTTTTACAAAGGGATTTCCCCTAAGCCGAAACGCCTCGGTGAGAGCCATTTTTTAAACAACTATTAGCATAAGAAAACAAATACTTATACTTGACCGGGTATTTAGCCACGCTAGAATCCGCGCTGCCCTGACTGCCCGACGCAGAGGGGCCACCTGAATCCGCTGCCGAATTCCCCCGGCTTGATCAGGCCGCCGCGCTCCCAACCAACCCCACACTCCTTGCGCGGAGCCTGATTCGTACCAATCCAAGCGCCGCTGCCTTCATCCCTCGCCTTCGATGGCGTTGCGAATCGGGTGCCGCACAGAAAGGAAGAGCGATGAACAAGGCGTTTGATGTCACGGCCCGCGGGCTACGGACTTTCCTGTCCGATGTGGCAGACGGCTTTTTTGAAATCACCCACAACGGGTTTGCACTGGTCGGTCTGGCCATCGTGTTCGCGGCCCTCGCCCTGGTGGCACGGCCCGACCTGCGCAAGACCGGCGAAGAGGAACTGATGGGCTGGCTGCAGTCGCGCAAGCCCGCGCCCGAAGCCACCGACCTCGAGCCGACCGCCATCGAGCGCACCACGGCCGCGAGCCCCGCCGACCTGCCCAAGCAGCAGGCGGCCGTGGCCTACTGGCTGAGCAAGAAGTACCGCGTGGCCGCCGAGCCGCTGAGCGTGCTGGTGGCCGAGGCCTACGGCATCGGCAAGCGCACGAAGATCGACCCGACCCTGATCCTCGCGATCATGGCCGTCGAATCCAGCTTCAATCCCTTCGCCCAAAGCCAGGTCGGTGCCCAGGGCCTGATGCAGGTCATGACCCGCGTGCACGGCGACAAGTATGAAAGCGCGGGCGGCACGCTCACCGCGTTCGACCCAGTCACCAACATGCGCGTCGGCGTGAAGGTGCTGCAGGAATGCATCGCCCGCGCCGGCTCCCTCGAAGGCGGCCTGCGCTACTACGTGGGCGCGGCCAACCTCGAGGACGACGGCGGCTACGCCGCCAAGGTGATGGCCGAGCACGAGCGCCTGCTGCAGGTCGCCAACGGCCGCGCGCCGTCGACGATCACGCCGACGGTGCGTCCGCAGCCGATCCCGGTGGCGGCGCCTCCCGCCAAGCGCGAGGAAGGCAGCGAGCCGGCGAAGGTGGCCCTGCTCTCCTCCGTTTCCTGAAGGAGTTTTCGCCACGCGGGTACAGCCTCCTGAGCTACACTCGCCCGGTACGCGACTGGCGATAGGCGCAGCACTCTGCAAGGTGCCCCGCGCTGACGTGGAATACCACTGGGAAGCGTACCGCCTGGTCACACAGGCGTTCAGCCGTTCGCCTGGGCAGCCCTTGTTTGGTTGAAGAACAAGGACCTCGTCTTCAAAGGACTGCCATGTACCAACGCAATATCCTGGTCGAACAGACCGACCCCGAAATCTGGGCCGCGATTCAAGCCGAGAACGCACGCCAGGAACACCACATCGAGCTGATCGCCAGCGAGAACTACGCCTCCCCGGCCGTCATGGCCGCACAAGGCTCGCAGCTCACCAATAAATACGCCGAAGGCTACCCGGGCAAGCGCTACTACGGCGGCTGCGAGCACGTCGATGTGGCAGAGCAGCTGGCCATCGACCGCGTCAAGCAGATCTTCGGCGCCGACGCCGCCAATGTGCAGCCGCACTGCGGCGCCTCGGCCAACGAAGCCGTGATGCTGGCCTTCCTGAAGCCCGGCGACACCATCATGGGCATGAGCCTGGCCGAAGGCGGCCACCTGACCCACGGCATGCCGCTGAACATGAGCGGCAAGTGGTTCAACGTCGTGAGCTACGGCCTGAACGACAAGGAAGAGATCGACTACGACGCGATGGAGCGCAAGGCGCATGAGCACATGCCCAAGCTGATCATCGCGGGCGCCTCAGCCTACTCGCTGCGCATCGATTTCGAGCGCTTCGCCAAGGTGGCCAAGGACGTCGGCGCGATCTTCATGGTCGACATCGCCCACTACGCCGGCCTCGTGGCCGCGGGCGTGTACCCCAACCCGGTGCCGCACGCCGACATCGTCACCTCCACCACCCACAAGAGCCTGCGCGGCCCGCGCGGCGGCATCATCCTGATGAAGTCGCAGCACGAGAAGGCCATCAACAGCGCGATCTTCCCGGGCCTCCAAGGCGGCCCGCTGATGCACGTGATCGCCGCCAAGGCCGTCGCGTTCAAGGAAGCCATGTCGCCCGAGTTCAAGGCCTACCAGCAGCAGGTGGTCAAGAACGCCCAGATCGTGGCCGAGACGCTTACCCAGCGCGGCCTGCGCATCGTGAGCGGACGCACCGAAAGCCACGTGATGCTGGTCGACCTGCGCGCCAAGGGCATCACCGGCAAGGAAGCCGAAGCCGTGCTGGGCAGCGCCCACATGACGATCAACAAGAACGCGATCCCCAACGACCCGGAAAAGCCGATGGTCACCAGCGGCGTGCGCATCGGCACCCCCGCCATGACCACCCGCGGCTTCAAGGACGAAGAGGCCCGCATCACCGCCAACCTGGTTGCCGACGTG
The DNA here is from genome assembly GCF_048302515.1 of Variovorax sp. 350MFTsu5.1. Classification (NCBI taxonomy): domain Bacteria; kingdom Pseudomonadati; phylum Pseudomonadota; class Betaproteobacteria; order Burkholderiales; family Comamonadaceae; genus Variovorax; species Variovorax sp. 350MFTsu5.1. Next base: position 3,913,276 of record NZ_CP157620.1, read on the forward strand.
CTCGAGAACCCGCGCGACGCGGCGAACATCGAAGCCGTGCGCGCCAAGGTTCACGCCCTGACCAGCCGGTTCCCGGTCTACCGCTGACCTGTTGTCGGCCCGTAGAAAGAAGAAAGAAGTCCTGGCCGCATGAAATGCCCGTTTTGCGGCCATCTTGAAACGCAGGTCGTCGAGACCCGCGTTTCGGAAGACGCCGACTTCGTCCGCAGGCGCCGCCAGTGCAGCGCCTGCGACAAGCGCTTCACCACCTACGAGCGGCCCGACGTCAACTTTCCCGTGGTCGTGAAGAAGGACGGCAGTCGCGCCGACTTCGACTCGACCAAGGTGCGCGCCTCCATGATGCTGGCGCTGCGCAAGCGCCCCGTGAGCATCGAGCAGATCGACAACGCGCTGCTGCGCATCGAGCAGAAGCTGCTGGCCAGCGGCCTGCGAGAGATCGACTCGACCAAGGTCGGCGAGCTCGTCATGCGCGAACTCAAGAAGCTCGACAAGGTCGCCTACGTTCGCTTCGCCTCGGTGTACCGCAGCTTCGAGGACGTGGACGAGTTCCGGCAGCTGCTGCGCGACATCTGATCGACGCTGCCGCCCTTGCCCGGCCGGCCCTCAGCGGGTCCAAAGAGCTGAACCAGCGAATCCGCGACGCTCGTGCGTCCTCCGGCAAGCTTGACTCCTTGATGGTTCACCGTGAGCGTGCCGCACTCGTCTGCGGCTGAAGCGCCCTGAGGTACGGCCTTCAGGGTGTAGCTGCTCTCGCTCCTGTCGACATAGCCGATGTCGTAGCTGGCCGAGCCGGACGACGGCGACTGCTTCAGCCCGGCCGGCAACGCAACGCTGGTGGGCGGATATCTGCCGTTGGCCGTCAGGTAGCGCTCGTTCCATTGCGCCGCCTGCAGCAGTTGCTGCTTCGCATCGGCACGCTTGGCCCGCAGCACATAACGCGTATAGCTGGGATATGCGATGGCGGCGAGGATACCGATCACCGCCGTCACGATCATGAGTTCGATCAGCGTGAAGCCGCGCGAACGAGTTTGCCGGCTGGCTTGTGCTCCGGGATGGTTGTCCATGGCTTTCGTTTCAGTTGCTCGAGATCAGGCTGCGCCAGCCGAAGCGGCGCACGTTGTCCGGCCGGGTGACTGACTTGCAGTCGCCCGCGGCATTGCAGATCACCTCCGTGCCCTTCTGCCGGTTCTGCGGCTGCAGGACGAGGTCGCTTCGGCCGGAGCGGTTTCGGAACCCCGCGTAGGCGCCCACCGCGCCGGCCGTGGTGTACGAAATGCCCGCCGGCGCGGAGCCGCTGAAGAAGTCGATCAGCAGCGACCACCCGTCGTCGCCCGTTCCCGCCGTGCAGTCGACAGAGTTGCTGCTCGATCCGGGGATGGTTGTCGAGAACAGGCCGATGCCGCTGCCCAATGCTTGGCCGGGATAGACGACGCGCTCGCCCGCCGTCGGCAGCTTCAGATACCAGCCGCGCCGGGCCTGCGAACCGCCGAAGCTCACGCCGTTGCGGGAGACGGTGCGCAATTCGGTATCGCCTTCGTGGACGGGGGTATCCCCGATGGTCTGCGCCACCAGGTCGGTGGAGGCCGCGGTGCCGGAGCTCCCGTTGGCCGGGTCACGGATGCCGTAAAGGTATTGGTCCGCAGTGGAGCTTTCGTCGCCCGAGGCGAACAGCCGTCCGGTGCCGAACACCACCATGTAGCCTCCTCGAGGATGCCCGACCACGAGGGGCGCTGCCGTGATCGGCTGGCCCGCGCCTGCCGCGAACAACGGCTTGTCGTCGAGGCCGGAGGCAGACTCCGAACCGGCCGCGCGGCGCTTGTCGAAGGGCCCGATGGTGGCCGTCCACCGGCGGCTGTCGGTGCTGCTGAGGTCGAACTTCCAGAGATTGCCGAGCAGGTCGCCGGCGTAGACGAGATCGACCTTGCCGTCGCCGTCATGGTCCACCGGACGTGGCGCGGACAGCCCGTTGCCCGTGTCTTTCCCCTGCGTGGCCGGGGCGGGAATCTTGAGGATCTCCTTGTCGCCATCGAGATACTGGATCCACAGCACGGCTTTCTCGCTCTTGCTGTTGTAGCCGTTGCCCAGGATCAGGGCCTTCCGGTCGTTGCTCAACTGCGCGACCTGAAGCGCCCGCCCCGAGAAGGAATCGAGCGCGGGCTGCTGGAACTGATGGCCCAGGTCGTCATCCGCAAGCGCGGTCGTGTCGATCAGCGCGATGCTGGCGGCCTTGCGCTCGTCGACGTTCTCGGGCCTGGTGACGTCGAGCACGAAGTAGCCCTTGCCACCCGCGCCCAGCGTGCCGACCAGCAAGGACTTCCAGTTCGCCGCCTTCTGCTCGTCGGTCGTCCTGGCCGGGGATTTCGGCCCCATGTAGATGTCGGCGACGAAGGGACTGCCGTCGACGTAGTACCGATGGGTGTAGCCGGCTTCGCTGAGCCGATTGAGATTCGGCGCCGCCGCCGTGCCGTAGAGGCCTTCGGGCACGTAGGCGAACGCCTCCTTGCCGGTGCTCGCATTGAAGGCATGCAGCATGCCGTCGTTGGCGCCCACATAGACCATCGGCGCGCGGGGGATGGCCGCGAAGGCCGCATAGGCGTCGCCGGTGAAGCCGCTATTCGGCTGTCCCGCGTACCAGACGCTGGAGCCCACGATGTCGCCAAGCACATGGCCGCGCTTGCGGAACTGGCGGCCGGTGCCCTCGTTGCTGCGATCGCCGCGCAGGAAGTCGAGCACGGCCCTGCCGAAGGCGGTGCTCTCGGCGCCGGTGTCGGTGCTGGCCTTGAGCGCGGCCTTCTGAGCGTCGCTCAAGTCGGCCCACCTGAAAGGCACGCCCGCGCCGGTGGTCGCCGCGCGGCCCGCCGACGCGACGGTGGTGCCGGAGAAGCTGAGCACGACGCGATCCCGGTCGTGCGCGCCGGCGCTTGCCATTCGGGTATCGAGGAGGTCGCGCGCCGACCAGTCGGATTTGGCGGCCAGCTTGCCGTCGGTGCCGAACTTCGTGGCGCCGAGGCTGCCGGACCAGTCGGCCGTGTCGTAGCCGGCCCGATAGACGGAGGTGCCTGTCGAGACCCTGGAAGCGCTTGCCGAGATGGATGTCAGCGGTTTGCTGGAGTTGACCAGAACCTGTCCGAGGATCGATCTGAATGCGCTGCTCAGGGCTTTGGCATTGGAGGCCGGCGTGAACGTGCCGCGGCTGTTCAGGGCGGCATGCCAGAGGTCCATTCGCGCATTGCCGTTGAACGGATCAAGCCATTGGATCGAGCCATCGACCACGCCGGCATAGTCTTCGCTGTAGGTAGGCTGCGAGGCCGTCGTCGAGATTTTCGGTCGAGACCACCAGGTGCCCGCGGCACCGAACCCGATGAAGTGGGTCGTCAGGTGCTGCCAGGTGGCCGGATCGTTCTTGGGGTTCCAGTACTCGGAGACCTTGGCGCGCCCCACTGTCACGTCGCCAGGCTCGGCGATGATCTTCTTCAGGTTGTTCGGCACGCCGGGTTGCAGGTCACGGGCCCAGTACTCGAAAGCCAAGTCGGCGAGCGTCGGGCGCTTCATCCTCCCGAAGTTGTCGGCATAGGGTGGGCGCGGCGCATAGAGGGTGCCGTCGGGGAGCGAGCGGTGCGTGCCATCTTCGTTGGCGACGATGGGCATGAAGCTCTCCAACCCCGAGGGCGGCCAGTAGTCGCCATCGGTCATGAAAATGTGGAACGACCTGCGGCAACCCGAGTGCGAGGCTCCCGCCACGCCCGGATCATCCGAGAAGGGACTGTGCTGCCCCGTGGTCTGCATGTATTGGCCGGCACGGGTCATCATCTCGTGCAGAGGCGTGCCCCCCGTCGCCTGGATGGCATTGACCCAGGACATGAAGTTGGCGCGGTGCGTCCGGTCCAGCGAACGCATCAGGTTCGCGTTGACACGTCCGCCAATCTTGCAAGGGCGCGCCCCGCTCGCGAATGCAGCGCAGTTTCGGTCGGTGTGATCGTCGTTCAGCGCCTGCCAGGCGAGGCGGATGCGGTGATCGGGAATGCTGGCCTCGGAGAAGTTCTCCTTGAGCGCCGCCTGCAGGGCGGCCATGCCGCTGCCGTACATGCTTCCGGAGTTGTCGACGGAAACGATCACGTTCGGCGCCGGCTCCGCGACCGCGGAATTTCGCGGCACCTGCGCCAGCGGGTACTGCGCGGCGTGCACGACGGCCTGTGCCAGCACCAGGCCGGACACGACGGCGCGCCCCGGCAGCTTCATGATCCTCATCTTTTTCTCTCCCTGTATTCAGTTCACTCCGGAGACCGGGTCCGGATCGAAGGACACCTGCAGCTCGACCTTCGTCGCGCCGTCTTTGCCGACGCTGCGCAGTCCCGTGGCAGTCGCCGTGATGCGATACAGCGGGTATTTGCTGTTCCGCCGGTCGATCACCTCGATCCAGTACCTGGCACCGGCCAGCGCCGGCCTGCTGGCCTTGGGCGCTCCGGTGAACTCGCCGTACCTGGCGGACTTCGCCTTGTAGGCATCTGCGCGCCAGAAGCGGTAGGCCTCGCTGCCGTGGGCGGCAGCAACAGAACCCGCTTCCGAGAAGTAGCAGATGCCCCGATCGCAGCTGTTGGGGCCGTCGTTCATGTAGGCGGTGACCCAGCCCGTATCCCGGTCGGGAAAGACGCGACCGTCCTCCGCCTTTCGGCAAGGCGCCGTGGCGAGCGCCGAGCACGCCACGTAGGTCTTGCTCGCGGAATCGAAGGCCAGTTGCCGGATGTCGCGCTCCGCATCCAGCAGCGCCGCCTCGGCGGCTTCGAAGGCGCGCTGGTACTCGCGCTGGTTGCCTGCCATCGATTCGAGTAGCACCGCGGTACGCGCCCCGCCGATCAGCAGCAGCGCCGAGAGCAGCAGCATGATCATCACGATGAAGAGCGTGAAGCCATGCTGCGCCGGCAGTTTGCGGGCCAGCCTGCGGGTGCCGACCGTGCTTCGCGCCATGCTCACAGCGCCCCCAGGTCGTTGCGCAGCGAGAACACTGCCGTGTAGACGCGCCGCAGCCTGCCGTCGCTGCTCGTCCTGGCGACCCCGTCGCAGTCGACATGGTTGCCTGCGGGGCTGCTCCTGGAGGTGCCCACGAGCTGCAGGCAGATGCGTACCGTCCGGACGTCGCGAAAGCCCGCACCGACATCGTCGGCCTTCACGTAGCCCGCCACCTGCCGGTTTCCGGACGTGGCGCTGACCCCATACATGACGTCGAAGCGCTCCACACCGTCGATGACCGGCTGCGGCGTCGCATTGCCGCTGCCCTGGCACCTGAGCGTGTAGTTCGACACGGAGAACTCGCTGGTGATGAGCCGCGCATTGCCCCACGCTTCGGGATCGGCCCGGTCGTATTCGCCGCCCGAAGCACGCCCCGGCTCCTGGCCCAGGCAGTCCTTGAAATAGTCGGGGTTCGGCGCGTAGCCCAGCTTCAGCTTGTCGTTGGAGCCGTCCGCGGACTCCACGCCCTTGATCGCGAAGAAGGCGGGCTCGGCGGTCAGGTTGGTGCCCCGGTCGGCGCTGGTGCTGAAGTAGTAGAGCGGCTCGGTGGGATCGATGGGGATATAGCCGGCCTGCCGTATCTGCTGGCCCAGCAGCCTGAAAGCCAGCGCCGAGGACTGGTTGAGCGTGTTGACGTCGTCGCCGGTCATGGCGGTGCTGCGCGTGCCGAGCATGGCGGCGATGGCGGCCAGCACGATCAGCATGCCGACGACGAGCGCGACGAGGAACTCGACCAGCGTGAAGCCGGATGGCGTTCGGCGCTTCATGGCTGCGGCACCGCGACGGCGACTTCGAGGCAGGTCTTGCCCGTGGGGCACTGCCAGTCCGGGTCGGGCGCGATCGGGTCGAGCACCGCCGGCTCGTCCCAGGCAACGTGCACGAACAGCATGCCGCCCGCCGTCGCACTGGTCCTCACGTCGGCCACCCCGCCGGGCAAGGCGGCAGCTATCGCACGCTTCCAGCCCCACAGATCGTGCGCCGCGAGTTCGGCGGAGTTGCAGGCGGCCCTGGCCCCCTCGCAAGAAGGCCTGGGCCCGCTGGCTGCTGCAGCCGACCAGTCGGCCACGTACCCGCTGGGCGTCGTCGCCGCTGCCGCGGGATTTGCACGGATGCGATCGGCCATGTCGCCGGCCAGTTGCATCGCGAGGTTCTGGTTGCTTGCGCCGACGCTGTCGACCAGCACGCGAACCTGGAAGCCGGCCAGCGCCAGCAGGCCCAGCGAGAGCACGAGCAGCGCGACCAGCGCTTCGATCATCGAGAAGCCCGCATGCACACCACGCAGGCGACGAACGCGAAGGCACTTCATGAGCACGATTCGCGTCCCTTCACCAGCCGCACACGCCCGCCGAGCGTGAGGCATACCGCGACGATCCTGGATGCATCGTCGCTGTCGGCCGGGCGAAGGCGAAAACGGCCCCCGCCGGTCGAATAGCCCATGGGGTCGAAGGACATGGCGCCGTCCGAGCCCTTCTCGATGGCGACGCGGCCGTCGGGGTCCTGGCGCTTGAGGAATTCGGCGGCGTCGCCGCTTCCGACCAGCGTCTCCCAGCCGCAGCTCCAGTCCCGGCCCTGGCACCCCGTGCGCTGCTGCATGGTCACCTTCACCCCTCGGCGAGCCGCCTCGGCGCGGGCGTCGGCGATGCTCGCCATCAGCGCCTTGGCCATGGCTTCGACCCGATACCGTTCGACGAGGCCGTTGAAACTCGGCAGCGCCAATCCCAGCATCACGGCCATCAGTACGATCACGACCATCATCTCGATGAGCGTGAAGCCTCGTTCGGACGCGCAGAATCCGTTGTTGTCCATATCGTGCCGCCCGCCGCCTTGCACCTGCGTGCCGGACGGGCGTTCCTCCCTGATTTCGATGGGCGCGAATTCTATTTATCCGATTGACCGTCGGCCGGCCAATAACGCCAATTACGCGACAGGCGGTCAAAACAAATGGATTGGCGGCGAATTGTTTTCGATGGATTTCGAAATTGACATTTGCAAGGCAATTGATTTAGCAAAAGAATGACAAAAGAAAATCCGAATTTCATGATTCAGGCCCTGGATCTCGCGCGCCAGGCCGGCCCGGAAACCGATCCGAACCCCCGCGTCGGCTGCGTGCTGGTGGCCTCCGACGGCACGGTGATCGGGCAGGGCCATACCCAGCAGGTCGGTGGTCCGCATGCGGAGGTGATGGCGCTGCGCGATGCGGCGGCGCGGGGCAATTCGGTTGCCGGGGCGACGGCCTGGGTCACGCTGGAGCCCTGCTCCCACCACGGCCGCACCGGCCCGTGCTGCGATGCGCTGGTGGCGGCCGGCGTGGGCCGGGTGGTGGCGGCGATGGCCGACCCCAATCCGCTGGTCGCCGGCCAAGGCTTCGAGCGGCTGCGCGCCGCCGGGGTCGAAGTCGAGGTCGGACCCGGCGCCGACGACGCACGGGAGCTCAACCTCGGCTTCTTCAGCCGCATGGTCCGCAAGACGCCGTGGGTGCGGCTCAAGGTCGCGGCCTCGCTCGATGGCAAGACCGGCCTGCACAACGGCGTGAGCCAGTGGATCACGTCCGAGCCCGCACGCGCCGACGGCCACGCCTGGCGGGCGCGCGCGAGCGCGGTGCTGACCGGCGTGGGCACCGTGATCGAGGACGACCCCAGGCTCGACGTTCGCCTCGTGCAGACCACGCGGCAGCCGCGCGTGGTGGTGGTCGACAGCCAGCTCCAGACCCCCCCGGGCGCGAAGCTCTTCATGCCCGGCCGCCCAGTCTGGATCTACGCGGCGGTGCAGGATGAACGGAAAGCCGCCGCCCTCGAGGCGCGCGGCGCCACGGTCACCTGCCTGCCCAATGCGCAGGGCAAGGTCGACCTGGTGGCGATGCTGAAGGATCTTGCCCGCCGCGAGGTCAATGAATTGCACGTCGAGTCCGGCCACAAGCTCAATGGCTCGCTGCTTCGCGAAGGCCTGGTCGACGAATTGCTGGTCTATCTGGCGCCGAAATTGATCGGCGACGGACTGGATATCGCCTCCGGCATTCACGCCGGCGGCCCGCTGACTGAATTGGCGGGCGCCCTGCCCCTCGAATTCCGAAACTTCGAGCAGATCGGCCCCGACCTGCGCATCGTCGCCAGGATCGCCGGAAGGGATGCCTTCTAGCCCGGCCGCCGCGTAGCCCCTTCGTTCTCTGCGAAAATGCCGGGATGTTCACCGGAATCATCACCGGCGTGGGGCGCATCGCCGCCATCCACGACCTCGGCACCACCTCCTCCCATGGCAAGAGACTCAGCATCGAGGTGCCCGCGGGCTACCTCGACGACGTCGGTCTCGGCGACAGCATCGCGCTCAATGGCGCCTGCATGACGGTCACCACGCTCGCTCCCGAGCGCCAGCAGTTCACTATCGACATTTCCGCCGAATCCCTCGACAAGACCGCCGGCCTGACCGACGAAGGCAGCCGCATCAACCTCGAGAAGGCCCTGCGCGCGAGCGACCGCCTCGGCGGCCACATCGTGTCGGGCCACGTGGACGGCATCGGCAGCGTCAGCCGGTTCGAGCCGGTCGGCGAAAGCTGGGAACTGCGCGTGGTCGCGCCCGTCGCGCTGGCCCGCTTCCTCGCCTACAAGGGCTCGATCACCATCAACGGCGTGAGCCTCACAGTCAACAGCGTGAGCGACATCGCCGACGGCGCGGAGATCAGCATCAACCTGATCCCGCACACCGTCGAGAACACTTCCCTCGGCGGCCTGAAGGCCGGCTCGAAGGTCAACCTCGAAATCGACACCGTGGCGCGCTACGTGGAGCGCATGCTTCAAGCCGGCATGCTCACGACCACACCCAAGGACACTTCCAGATGAACGCCTCCGTCACGCCGATCGGCGCCGCCCCCAGCGCCGCGCGCGCACCCGCCCCGATCTCGTCGGTCGAGGAGATCGTGGCCGAGCTCGCCGCCGGCCGCATGGTGATCCTGGTCGACGAGGAAGACCGCGAGAACGAAGGCGACATCGTCATCGCGGCCGACCACATCACGCCCGAGGCGATCAACTTCATGGCCCGCCATGCGCGCGGCCTGATCTGCCTGACGCTCTCGCGCGAGATGTGCGAGCGGCTGCAGCTGCCGCCGATGGTGCAGCGCAACGGCGCCAAGCATTCCACCGCCTTCACCGTCTCCATCGAGGCGGCCGAGGGCGTGACCACCGGCATCTCGGCTGCCGACCGCGCGCGTACCGTGCAGGCCGCCGTGGCACCCAACGCCGTGGCCGCCGACCTGGTGCAGCCCGGCCACATCTTCCCGCTGCAGGCTGTGGACGGCGGCGTGCTGATGCGCGCCGGCCATACCGAAGCCGGCTGCGACCTCGCCGCGATGGCCGGCTGCTCGCCCGCTTCGGTGATCTGCGAGGTGATGAACGAGGACGGCACCATGGCCCGCCTGCCCGACCTGCAGGTGTTCGCGGCGGAGCACGGCCTGAAGATCGGCACGATCGCCGCGCTCATCGAGCACCGCAGCCGCGTCGAGTCGCTGGTCGAGAAAGTCGGCTGCCGCGAGATCCAGACCGCCTGGGGCGGCTTCACCGCCCACGCGTTCGTCGACAAGCCCAGCCGCGGCGTGCACCTGGCGCTGGTGCGCGGCAAGTGGGCGCCCGAAGAGACCGTGTCAGTGCGCGTGCACGAGCCGCTGTCGGTGCTCGACGCGCTCGAAATCAATCGCTCGCTGCACTCCTGGAGCCTGGACGCCAGCCTCTCGCACATCGCGAACGAGGACAAGGGCGTGGCCGTGCTGCTGAACTGCGGCGAAACCGCGAGCGAGCTGCTCGCGCAGTTCGACGGCACCGCGCGCCCCGCGCAGGCGCCCGAGCGTGGCCGCATGGACCTGCGCAGCTACGGCATCGGCGCGCAAATCCTGCGCGAATGCGGCGTGCACAAGATGAACCTGCTGGGTACGCCGCGGCGCATGCCCAGCATGGCAGCGGGCTACGGCCTCGAGATTGCCGGCTACCTCACGAAAGACTGAAACCATGCAAGGTGCAAACAAGGGAGCGGAATCGAAGCCGCTGAACGGAAAGGGCCTGCGCATCGGCATCGTGCAGGCGCGCTTCAACGCCGACATCACCGACGCGCTGGCCTCGGCCTGCCTCTCGGAGCTCGAGGCGCTGGGCGTGGCCGCCAGCGACATCCACCATGTGCAGGTGCCGGGGGCACTCGAAGTGCCCGTGGCGCTGCAGGCGCTCGCCGAGCGCGGCGGGTACCACGCGCTGGTGGCGCTGGGCTGCATCATCCGCGGCGAGACCTATCACTTCGAACTCGTGGCCAACGAATCGGGCGCCAGCGTGAGCCGCGTGGCCCTCGACTACCGCCTGCCCATCGCCAACGCGATCCTCACCACCGAAAACCTCGAGCAGGCCGTCGCCCGCCAGACCGACAAGGGCCGCGACGCTGCCCGCGTGGCTGTCGAGATGGCGCAACTGCTGGCCACCCTTTCATGACCGAAGACAGCTCCAAGTCCCTCAAGGCCCTGAAGGCCGCCGGCGAAAAGCCCAGGCAGTCGCGCGTGGGCCTCACCAGCACCGGTGCGCGCAAGGCCTCGGCCAAGTCGAACCGCACCCGTGCGCGCGAGTTCGCGCTGCAGGCGCTCTACCAGCACCTGGTAGGCCGCAACGACCCGACCGACATCGACCACTTCACGCGCGACCTCGCCGGCTTCCACAAGGCCGACGCGCTGCACTACGACGCGCTGCTGCACGGCTCCATCGAAGGCGCCGAGCAGCTCGACGCGCTGATCCGTCCGCTGCTCGACCGCAAGTTCGAAGAGATCTCGCCGATCGAACATGCCGTGATGTGGATCGGCGTCTACGAGTTCCAGAACTGCCCCGACGTGCCCTGGCGCGTGGTGCTCAACGAGTGCATCGAGCTCGCCAAGGAATTCGGCGGCACCGACGGCCACAAGTACGTGAATGCCGTGCTCAACGGCCTGGCGCCGCAGCTTCGCCCGCTGGAGGTCGAAGCCGACCGGGCTTCCGGCAAGGCCAGGGCATGAGAATCTCGACGCGCGCGCAGCGCATCGAGCCCTTCTACGTGATGGAAGTGGCCAAGGCGGCGGGCGTGCTCGCCCGCGAGGTCGCCCACACCGACCGGCCGATGATCTTCCTGAACATCGGCGAGCCCGACTTCACCGCCCCGCCGCTGGTGCAGGAAGCCGCCGCCCGCGCGGTGCGTGCCGGCGCCACGCAGTACACGCAGGCCACCGGCCTCGATCACCTGCGCGAGCGCATCAGCGCCTGGTACCGCCAGCGCTTCAACGTCGACGTGCCGGCGCGCCGCATCGTCGTCACCGCCGGTGCCTCGGCCGCGCTGCAGCTGGCCTGCCTGGCGCTGATCGAATCGGGCGACGAGATCCTGATGCCCGATCCGAGCTATCCGTGCAACCGCCACTTCGTGAGCGCTGCCGAGGGCAAGGCGGTGCTGATTCCGACCACGGCCGAGGAGCGCTTCCAGCTCACCGCCGCCAAAGTCGAGGCCGCATGGACGGACAAGACACGCGGCGTGCTGCTGGCATCGCCCTCGAACCCGACCGGTACCTCCATCGCGCCCGACGAGCTGCGCCGCATCCACGAAGCGGTGTCGAAGCGCGGCGGCATCACGCTGATCGACGAGATCTACCTGGGCCTGTCCTACGACGACGCCTTCGGGCAGACGGCGCTGGCCATCGACGAGAACGTCATCAGCATCAACAGCTTCAGCAAGTACTTCAACATGACCGGCTGGCGCCTCGGCTGGCTTGTGGTGCCCGAGGCGCTGGTGCCGGTGGTCGAACGACTGGCGCAGAACCTCTTCATCTGCGCGAGCACGGTGTCGCAGTACGCGGCGCTCGCCTGCTTCGAGGACGAGAGCATCGCCGAGTACGAGCGCCGCCGCGCCGAATTCAAGGCGCGCCGCGACTGGTTCATTCCGCAGCTGAACGCGCTGGGCCTGAACGTGCCCGTGGTGCCCGATGGCGCCTTCTACGCCTGGGCGGACTGCACCGCCTTCGCCGAGAAGCTCGGCATCTCGGGCAGCTGGGACTTCGCCTTCGAGACCATGAAGCGCGCGCACGTGGCCGTCACGCCCGGTCGCGACTTCGGCACCGCCGAGACCGCGAAGTTCGTCCGCTTCTCCACCGCCAGCTCGATGGCGCACCTGCGGGAATCCATCGAGCGCCTGCGGGCGATGGCCGAGAACAAGGACCGATGAGCTACGCGTTCCCGATCCGCGTCTACTGGGAAGACACCGACGCCGGCGGCATCGTGTTCTACGCCAACTACCTGAAGTTCATGGAGCGCGGCCGCACCGAGTGGCTGCGTTCATTGGGCGTGGAGCAGCGCAAGCTGCGCGAGGAAACGGGCGGCCAGTTCGTGGTGAGCGAAACCCGGCTCAAATACCATCGGCCCTCGCGGCTGGACGACGAGCTGCTCGTGACTGCCGATCTCGAACAATTGGGCACGGCGTCGTTGATAATCGGACAGCGCGTGCTATCGAAAACAGAGCAAGAGCGAACCGGGGCCCCGGCACCCGTCTTGCTGTGCGAGGGCACGATCCGCATCGGATGGGTGGACGCCGCCACGCTGCGGCCCGCACGCATCCCAAAACAGGTGACGGGAACCCTGGAGCGCTACAGCGGCTCCATGACTCAAACTTTCAAGCCATGAACCAAGACCTTTCCATCATCAATCTCCTGCTCCATGCGAGCTTCGTGGTGCAACTGGTGGTGGCGCTGCTCGTGATCGTCTCGATCGCCAGCTGGGCCGCGATCATCCGCAAGTACTTCGCGCTGCGTCGCATGCGCGCCCTCAACGAGGACTTCGAGCGCGAGTTCTGGTCGGGCACCAGCCTCAACGAGCTGTTCGCTTCCGCCGCTCAGAACGCCAAGTTCGCCGGCCCCATGGAACGCATCTTCGCTTCCGGCATGCGCGAGTACCAGAAGCTGCGCGAGCGCCATGTCACCGATGCCGGCACCCTGCTCGACGGCGCCCGCCGCGCGATGCGCGCGAGCTTCCAGCGCGAGCTGGATGCGGCCGAGCAGAATCTCTCATTCCTGGCCACCGTCGGCTCCGTCTCTCCGTATGTCGGCCTGTTCGGCACCGTCTGGGGCATCATGCACGCCTTCACCGGCCTGGCCGCCCTGGCGCAGGTGACGCTGGCCACCGTGGCCCCCGGCATCGCCGAGGCGCTGGTTGCCACGGCCATCGGCCTGTTCGCCGCCATCCCGGCGGTCGTGGGCTACAACCGCTTCGCCCGCGAGATCGACAAGATCGCCATCGCCCTCGAGACCTACATCGAGGAGTTCTCCAACATCCTGCAGCGCAACCTGTCGGCCAACCCGGCTGCCGGCGGCGCGGGCTCCTCGGTGGCTCCGGCCAACCGCTGAACGGAGGCGCAGCGCATGCCCGCCGTTTCATCCCGGGGCCGCGGCCGCCGGACGATCAACGAGATCAACATGGTCCCGTTCATCGACGTGATGCTGGTGCTGCTGATCATCTTCATGGTCACCGCACCGCTCATCACGCCGAGCGTGATCAACCTGCCCTCGGTCGACCGCGCCAGCAAGCAGCCCGACAAGCCCATCGAGATCGTCATCAAGAGCGAGGACGAAGTGCAGATCAAGAAGGACCCGTCCGCCGGCACGGGCGGCACCTCGATTCCCATGACCCAGATCGGCTCGGCCGCGAAACAGGCGCAGGGTGGCGACGACCAGCGCCCGGTGGTCATCAGCGCCGACAAGGCCGTGAAGTACGAGACCGTCGTGAAGGCGATGAACCAGCTCAAGCGCAGCGGCATCGAGCGCGTGGGCCTGTCCGTCACGACCACGGGCGGCAAGTAAGGCATGTCGCTCGCACTGGATCGCCCCGAGTTCGCACCGCCGCCGCAGCGCGGCACCGGGCGTGCACTGGTACTGGCGCTCATTGCCCACGGGCTGCTGATCGCGGCGCTGACGTGGGGCGTGCGCTGGCGCAGCGACGCCGACGAGGGCGCTGTGGACGCGGAGCTGTGGTCATCCACGGTGCAGCAGGCGGCGCCTCGCCTGCAGGCGCCGCCGGCGCCCACCCCGGTTCCCACGCCGCCGCCGCCCGCCCCTGCTCCGCCGCCGCCTCCGGCAGCGAAGGCGCCGGAGCCCGCTCCCGCGCCCAAGGCCCCTGACATCGCGCTCGAGCGCGAGAAGAAGCTCAAGGAACAGAAGGAGCAGCAGGAGCGCGAACTCGAGCGCCAGCAACAGCAGAAGAAGAAAGAGCTGGAAGCCAGGCAGCGCGCCGAGGAAGAGGCCGAGCGCAAGAAGGAACAGCAGAAGAAGCTGGCCGAGCAGAAGAAGCAGCAGGAAGCCGAAGCCAAGCAGGCGGAGCAGAAGAAGGCCGAGGCCGCCGCGAAGCAGGCAGCCGCCGACCGCGCCGCCGCGCTCAAGCGCATGCAGGGCCTTGCGAACGCCACCGGTAGCGACGATTCGCGCGGCACGGCCCAGCGCACGTCCGGTCCTTCCAGCGGCTATGCAGGCCGCATCGCGGCCGCGGTGCGCCCGAACATCACCTTCCCGGATGCCGACACCGTGAACGGCAACCCGGCGGCGGAGTTCGAGGTGAGCCTGGCGCCCGACGGCACCATCGTCGGCGTGAAGCTCAGCAAATCGAGCGGCCTGCCGGGCTGGGACGACGCCGCAGAGCGCGGCCTGCGCAAGACCGACAAGCTGCCTCGCGACACCGACGGGCGCATCTTCCCGTCGCTGATCGTCACGCTGCGGCCCAAGCGCTGATTTGCAGCCTGCGCCTAACGCGCAGCTAAGAAAACGGGCCCTTTCCGGGTGACTTTCACGTCACCCGGAACTCGATAATCAGGGCTCATGACCCCCAACGGCCGCATCCGCTACGGCAGCAGTCCCCTGCTCGCCAGCCCCACTCCCGTGTGGCGCAGCAAGTTCATCGTGGCCAGCATCGCCTTCGGCTTCCTGCTGCTGGCCGGGCGCGCAGCCTACGTCCAGATCTTCGCCAACGACTTCTTCCAGCACCAGGGCGAAGTACGCTACCAGCGCACGCTGGAGCTTCCGGCCAACCGCGGCCGCATCCTCGACCGGCACGGCCTGATCCTGGCCTCCGACATCCCCGCCCCCAGCATCTGGGCCATTCCCGAGGACATCGAGCGCGACGACCCTGCCACGCTGGAAAAGCTCAAGCAAGCAGCCAAGCTGCTCGGCATGCCGCAGAAGGACTTCGACAAGAAGCTGGAGGACGAGGACAAGAGCTTCGTCTGGATCAAGCGCCAGGTCGACGAGCCCATCGCGAAGCAAGTGGCCGCGCTCAACATCAAGGGCGTCTACCTGCGCCGCGACTACCGCCGCCAGTACCCCGAGGGCGAGGCGGCGGCGCATCTGGCGGGCTTCACCAACGTGGAAGACGTGGGCCAGGAGGGCATAGAGCTCGCCTTCGACCACGACCTGGCCGGCAAGGCCGGCTCGCGCCACGTGCTGAAGGACCGGCTGGGCCACATCATCGAGGACACGGAAGACCAGGTGCCTCCCACGCCAGGCCACGACATCCAGCTGAGCATCGACGACCAGGTGCAGTTCGTCGCCTACGAGAAGATCCGCGACGCCGTGGTCGCCAACAAGGCACGCGCCGGCAGCGTGGTGGTGGTCGACGCGCAGACCGGCGAGCTGCTGGCCATGGCCAACTACCCGAGCTACGACCCCAACGACCGCCGCAACCTCACCGGCGAGCAGCTGCGCAACCGCGCGATGACCGACGTGTTCGAGCCCGGCTCGACCATGAAGCCCATCACCATCGCCACCGCGCTGCAGCTGGGCCGCGTCACGCCCAAGACCATCATCGACACCAACCCGGGGCGCATCACCGTCTCTGGGGCGACCATCCACGACGACGAGAACTTCGGCGTGCTCACGGTCGAGGGCGTGATCCAGAAGTCGAGCAACGTCGGCGCCACCAAGATCTCGCAGCGCATGTCGGCGCAGGAGATGTGGAACTCGCTCACCGCCGTGGGCCTGGGCCAGAAGCCGCAGACGCCCTTTCCCGGCGCGGTCACGGGCAGGCTGCGGCCGTGGAAGTCGTGGCGCCCCATCGAGCAGGCCACCATGTCGTACGGCTACGGCCTGTCGGCGTCGCTCTTCCAGATCGCGCATGCCTACACGGCCTTCGCGCACGACGGCGAGGTGATCCCCATCAGCCTGCTGAAGAACCACGGCGAGGAACCGCCCGGCGTGCAGGTGTTCTCGCCGCTGGTGGCCAGCGAGGTGCGGCAGATGATGCACATGGCCGCCGCGCCCGGCGGCACCGCGCCGCTGGCCCAGACGGTGGGCTACTCGGTGGGCGGCAAGACCGGCACCGCGCACAAGCAGGTCGGCAAGGGCTACGCGAGCAACAAGTACCGCGCCTGGTACACGGGCATGTCGCCCATCGACAAGCCGCGCATCATCGTCGCGGTGATGGTCGACGAGCCGAGCGCCGGCAAGTACTTCGGCGGCCTCGTGGCCGCGCCGGTGTTCAGCCAGGTGGTGCAGCAGACGCTGCGCATCATGAACGTGGTGCCCGACCTGGCCGTGACGCCGATGGCGCACTGAGCGCGCCGGGCCGACTGCCGCGGCGCTCGTTTAGGATCGTCGGCAACACTTGTTGCCGGCGCTCCTGACATGGTCGAAACAACCCCTGCCGTAAGCCTCGAAGACCTGGCTCCGCTGCCCTACCAGCGGGCACTGGCCGCATGGCTGGAGGCGAACGAACCCGAAGTCTGGCGCTGGGCCGCCTCCGCCGAGGCGCGCGAGGAGCACGCCGCCGCCGTGCGCGCCGAACTGCTGCGCAACTCCTACCGGCTCGACGCCGCCGCGCACCCCGAACTGCACTCGCATGCGCAGGTGGCCGCGCAGCGCCTGGGCATCACAGCCTCCGTCACGCTCTACCAGGCGGGAGACGGCGCGATGAACGCCTCCATCCATTTCATGCCGGGCGAAGCGCACATCGTGCTCTCGGGCCCGCTGCTGGAACGCCTGCAGGGCGCCGAGATGCAGGCCGTGCTGGGCCACGAGCTGGCCCACTACCTGCTGTGGGAGCGCGACGGCGGCAGGTACCACGTCGTCGACCGGCTGCTCAATGCCACCGCCGCCAATCCGCGCGCCGATGCCAGCCACCTGCAGGCGGCGCGGCGCTACGCGCTCTACACCGAGGCCTTCGCCGACCGCGGAGGCTGCGTGGCCTGCGGCGCGCTGGAGCCGGTCGTGAGCGCGCTGGTGAAGGTGCAGACAGGGCTGAGCCAGGTCAACGCCGCCAGCTACCTGCAGCAGGCCGAGGAGATCTGCGCCGCGCCCGACATGCACACGCGCGGTGCCAGCCATCCCGAAGTGTTCGTGCGCGCCCGCGCGCTGCGCCTGTGGACCGGCCGCGAGCCCGAAGCCGACGAATGGCTGGCCGGCGCGCTCGAAGGCCCGCTCGACCTGGGCACGCTGGACATCCTCGGCCAGCAGCGCGTGGGCGCCATCACCCGAGCCACCATCGCTCAGCTGCTGCAGCGGCCCTTCCTGCAGTCGGAGCCGCTGCTGGCGCACGCGCGCCGCTTCTTCCCCGACTTCAAGCCCCCCGCCTCCGACATGCCGCCGCCCGAGGCGGTGCCCGCCGGGCTGCACGACTACCTGGCCAGCGTGCTGGTCGACTTCGTCGCGGCCGACCCCGAACTCGACGACGTCACCCTCGCCGCCGCGCTCGGCATCGCCGAGGCGCTCGGCTGTGCCGGGCCCCTGGAGCAGCGCGTGGTGAAGGACATGCGCTTTCCCAAGCGCAACCTCACGCGCGTGAAGCGCGAGGCCGCCGCGCTGCTCGACAAGGCGCAGTCCCAGCATCAGCAAACCGCCGCCACATGACAACCCAGGCATCCGCTCCCCTGCTGCAGCTGATCGACGCCGCCGACGCCCATGGCGGACTGCAGACCGACGACGTGCTCAAGCTCGTGCTGCCGCTGCTGCGCGAAGTCTCGGCCCTGCACGAGCAAGGCAAGGTCGCCGCGCTCGGCAACGCTTTCGCCTACCGCGTGACCGAAGCCCCGGCGCTTGCACTCGCGCAGCCCGAAGGCACCGAGCCGCGCCGCAACCCCGAAGCCATCGCGCCGCTGGAGCAGCCCGCCACCTCTGTGCTGCGCGTGGTGGGCGAGCAGCGCGTGACCATCGACGCCGATGCCGGCGTCTCGGTCGAGAACCTGATGCTCATGGCCGACGCCGCGCCCGACGCGCTGCCGACGCGCCCCGTCTACCTGCCCGGCTACGGCGCCTGGGAACAGCGCTTCGGCCACCACGACGCCCTCGGCGACATCCTGTGCCTGGGCCAGGTGCTCGCCAGCCTCTCATGCGGGCTCGACTTCGGCGACGGCGAGGAACTGGGCCGCTTCGTCGCGAACCGCGGCAACCTGTTCAACCTGAACCGCCGGCTGCATCCGGTGGTGGCGGCGGTGATCTTCGAGATGACGGCGCTGAACCGCCACGAGCGCGCGCGAGACCTGCCCTCGGTGATCCGCCGCCTCGAAACCTACCGCGATCAGCCGCTGGACCTGGACCTGGGCCTGGAGCGCATCGCCCCCGCGAAGGACGGCGCAGGCCAGCGCCGCGAGGCGATCCAGCTGCACCTGCGCGACCGGCTGTTCGACCTGTCGCGGCGCAACCGGCTGCTGTACTTCAAGCCCACGCAGGCGCATGTGAACCTCACCATCGCCAGCGTGCCGCTGGTGGTCGACATGCACAGCATCCGCGTCGACCAGCTCTGCCTGTGGGACGGCCGCTTCGCCTCCGACATCACCGCCTGCAGCCCCGTGCCGCTGGCGCGCTGGCTGCGCTTCGAAGACCAGCCCTACCTGCCCGGCGCGCTCGACCGCATCCTGCAGGAGGCGCGGCGCGACCGCTCGGAGTACGGCTTCTCGCAGCTGTCGCTGGTCATCGCCTTCCTGCGCTGGCACAACCTGAAGGAAGACGCGGCCGAGCGCATCGCCTCGCCGCTGCTGATGCTGCCGGTGGAGCTCACGCGCAAGAAGGGCGTGCGCGACCAGTACCTGCTGGAAGCCGCCGCCAGCGAGGCGCAGGTCAACCCCACGCTGCGGCACCACCTGCGCCAGCTCTACGGCATCGTGCTGCCAGAGACGGTGGACCTGCGCGAGACCACCATCGAGCAGTTCCACGCCCAGCTGGCCGCACAGATCGCACAGAGCGAGCCCGGCGTGCAACTACGGCTGGTTCGCCAGCCCGAGATCGCGCTGATCCACCAGCGCGCGCGCCAGCGGCTCGAGCAGTTCAGGCGCCGCACCCGGGTGCGCGCAGCCTCGGCGCAGCCGGCCGCGGTGCACGATTTCAGCTATGCGCAGGACGACTTCCGTCCGCTCGGGCTGCAGCTCTTCCACGCACGCGTGCGCGGCGTGCCGCTGCCGGTGCGCGACGCCGTCGGCGCAAGGCCGCAGCCGCGTGCGCCGCAGATGGCGCCCGACAGCGCCACCACCACGGCGCAGACCGAGCGCAAGACCATCGAGCTGCGCGAGAGCAGCGGCAACCCGTACCAGTGGGACATCGACCTCACAGCCGTGACGCTGGGCAACTTCAACCACCGCAAGATGTCGCTGGTGCGCGACTACTCGGGGCTGGCCGAATCGGGCATCGCCAACGAGGCCTTCGACCGCGTGTTCTCGCTGCAGCCGAGGCAGGTGGACGCCGAGGCGCCGCCTTCGCTGCCGCTGGCCGAGCAGTGGCCGGTGGTGCAGGCCGACGCCACGCAGACCGCCGCCGTCGCGCTGGCGCGCACGGGCACCAGCTACATCATCCAGGGGCCTCCGGGCACCGGCAAGTCGCAGACCATCACCAACCTGATCGCCGACTACGTAGGGCGCGGCAAACGCGTGCTCTTCGTTTGCGAGAAGCGCGCCGCCATCGACGTGGTG
Organism: Variovorax sp. 350MFTsu5.1; assembly: GCF_048302515.1. Taxonomy (NCBI): domain Bacteria; kingdom Pseudomonadati; phylum Pseudomonadota; class Betaproteobacteria; order Burkholderiales; family Comamonadaceae; genus Variovorax; species Variovorax sp. 350MFTsu5.1. Next base: position 3,933,193 of record NZ_CP157620.1, read on the forward strand.
TTCCATCGCCTGCGCCAGCAGGGGCTGGACGAGCTGTGCTGCATGATCCACGACTCGCAGGGCGACAAGAAGGCCTTCGTACAGAACCTGCGCAAGACCTACGAGCACTGGCTCGAAGCGCCGGAAGAGCTGGCGCAGGAGACGGCCGAGCGCAACCAGCTGGTCGATGCGATGGAGCTGGACCTGCGCGCCCTCGAACGCTTCGACGCCGCCATGCGCGAGGTGCCGCAGCACATCGCGGTGACGCTGCGCGAGCTGGTCTCGCGGCTGATCGCACTCAAGCCCCAGGACCCGGCGCTGACGCCGCTGCAGGCCGAGGCCCTGCCCGCCTACGCCGCATGGCGCGGCCATGCCGAGCTGATCTCGCGCCTGCATCTGGCCGTGACCGAAAGCCTGGGCTCCCAGAGCCTCGCGCAGCACGTGTTCTCGCAGCTCGCGCCCTCGCTGCTGCGGCAGGAAAAGCCGCTCGCGAAGCTGGTCGAACTCTCCGAGCGTGCCGCCGATTCGAGCGGCGCCTGCCGCGATGCGCTGGCCGATGCCTGGCCGCCGCTGGCCGAAGCCCGCGCCACATGGGCCGACGCCCTGTCCGTGGTGGCGGATGCGCGCCGCGTGGCCTCGCTGGCAACGCGCGGGCAACTCAGCCTGCTGGACGGCACGCACGCCGACAGCCTCGCGCTCGGCAACACCATGGCCGAGCGCCGAAGCCTGACGCAGGCGCTGGACGAGGCGCTGCAGCGCACCGCCCAGTGGCGCGACAAGCTCTCGCCCGCCGACACCGAAGCCGGCCTCGCGCAGGCCCGCGAACAGCAGAGCTCCATCCTCCGCTGGCTCAGGCCCTCGTGGTGGCGCCTGCACGGCGAGCTCAAGCGCCGCTACAACTTCGCCGCCCACGCAGTGCGTCCGCAGCCGAGCCAGGTCCTCGAACAGCTGCTGGCCGAGCACACGGCCCGTTCCGCGCTGCAGAAGCACCAGTCGCGGATCGAAGCCGACTACGGCTGCGCCGACCCCGAAGCCTTCGTGCAGCAGCTTCAGGCGCTGCGCAACCCCGACGGCAGCACCGGCCTGCGCTCTGAATTCCAGGCCCATCTGCGCACCGGCGCGGGCGCAGCCACCCGCAGCGTCGAGCAGCTCGCCGCTGCCGGTACGCGCACCGACACGCTCGATGCCCTGCTGCGCGAACTGATGCACGACGCCGCCAGCCAGCCGCTCGACGCGCTCGAAAGGCTGGCCCGCACCCTGCGCGAACAGGCCGACGCCCTGCCCTCCGTGCTGGTGCCGTTGCAGGAGCTGGCCGATGCCGACCCGGCCGTCGCTACGGCTCTGCGCACCCTGCCATTGCCGCCCGACGCCATCGAGTACGCGGTGGCGCGCGAAAGCCTGGAGCGCGTCTACCGCGCCGAGCGCTGGCTGCCGCGCTTCGACGGCGCCGCGCTCGCGCGCCATGCGCAGCGGCTGGCCGAAGCCGAACGCAAGCTGCTCGGGCGCAATGCCCGCACGCTGGCCGCCGCGGTGCGGCAGCGCTTCCGCGACCATGTGCAGAAGAGCGCTCTTTCAGCCAGCCAGCTCGACGCAGAGGGCAAGCTCTTCAAGAAGAGCTACAACGCCGGGCGCCGCGAGCTCGAACACGAGTTCGGCAAGACCATGCGCTACAAGGCGATCCGCGAACTCGCCAGCGGCGACACCGGCCAGGTGGTGCGCGACATGAAGCCGATCTGGCTCATGAGCCCGCTGTCGGTGTCGGACACGCTGCCGCTGGCGGCCGACCTGTTCGACGTGGTGATCTTCGACGAGGCCAGCCAGATCCCGGTGGAGGAAGCCGTGCCCGCGCTCTACCGCGCGCCGCAGATCATCGTGGTGGGCGACGAGATGCAGCTGCCGCCGACCAGCTTCTTCTCGTCCGGCCGCGACCCCGAGGACGACACCGTCTCGGTCGAGGAGGAAGGCGACCGCATCGCCGTGGTGCTGGACGCCGACAGCCTGCTGAACCAGGGCGCGCGCAACCTGCCCGCCACCCTGCTGGCCTGGCACTACCGCAGCCGCTACGAGTCGCTCATCGGCTTCTCGAATGCAGCCTTCTACGCGGGCAACCTCTACACCATCCCCGACCGCAGCCTGCCGGCGCCCGAGCGCGACGAGCTCCTGGTGCAGTCGCGCAGCCCGTCCGATGCATCGGTGGCGGCGCAGGCCGACGCCCTGCTCTCGCGCGCCATCAGCTTCCACCGAGTGACCGACGCGGTGTACGAGAACCGCGTCAACGAGGGCGAGGCGCGCCACATCGCGCAGCTGGTGCGCGAGCTTCTGCGCCGCGAAACGGGGCTCAGCCTGGGCATCGTGGCTTTCTCGGAAGCGCAGCAGGGCGAGATCGAGGACGAACTGGAGGCCCTGGCCGCCGTCGACAGCGAATTCGCGGCCCGGCTAGAAGCCGAGTACGTGCGCGAGGAGGACGACCAGTTCTGCGGCCTCTTCATCAAGAACCTGGAGAACGTGCAGGGCGACGAGCGCGACATCATCCTGCTGAGCATCTGCTACGGCCCGACCCCCGAGGGCCGCATGCTCATGAACTTCGGGCCGATCAACCAGCGCGGCGGCGAGAAGCGGCTGAACGTGATCTTCAGCCGCGCGCGGCACCACATGGCGGTGGTCTCGACCATCCGGCACGAGGCGATCACCAACGACCACAACGAGGGCGCGGCCGCGCTGAAGAACTTCCTGCGCTACGCGGAGTGCCTCTCGCGCGGCGACGCGGGCACGGCAAGACGCGTGCTCGAAGGCATGAACCCGCTTACGCGCGGCAGCGGCGCACCGCGCCATGCGCGGGCCGACGAGGTGACGGCGCAGATCGCCGCCGCGCTGCGTGCGCGCGGCCATGCGGTGGACGAGCAGGTGGGACAGTCGCGCTTCCGCTGCGACCTCGCATTGCGTGCGCCGGGTTCATCGCCGGACTCAACGCCGAATGACGGCCACTACGCGCTGGGCATCCTGGTCGACACCGCCACGCACTACGAGAACCGCAACGTGCTGGAGCGTTACGTTTCGCGCCCGCGCATCCTCGACGCCTTCGGCTGGCGAGTGCTGCAGGTGCTGGGCAAGGACTGGCTGCACGATCCCGACGCGGTGCTCGGGCAGATCGAGCAGGCCCTGGCGAAGGCCGGGGCTGCGTCCGAGGAGGAGATCAGCGCAGCACGCTGAGGCGCTTCACGTCGAGCTCGACCTTGCTGCCGATCAGGTCCTTGTCGAACTCTCCCGTGATCTCGACGCGCACCTTGTCGTCGATCTTCACGCCCGGAGGGAAGTGCCTGGCGTCGATCTCCACCTTGATCCGGCCGGTGTCGTCGGCGAAGGTGTAGTGCTCGCCGCCGTCGTGCGAGACGATGAAGCCGCGCAGCGTGGCGTGCTGGTCGTCCTTGCCGGTGTCGATCAGCTGCTTGACGGTCATGGTCGGCACGGTGCTCGGGCCGGCGTAGGGCGTGCCCGCGGCCGCGTTCTGCGGGGTCGTGCTCGGGCCGGTGTATTGCGCCGAAGCAGCGAAAGGCAATGCCAGGGCAAGCGCGAGGACGAGGGACGATTTCTTCATGCGGAGTTCCTCCTGAACTTCTTGGTTGAAAGACGGGAGGAATCCTAGCCAGCAGCCCAAAGAGCCCACGCCCGCCGGGCACTTGCAGTGGCGCAGGAAGAAATCGATCAGTCGTAGACGATCAGTGCCTTACCGGCCTCGGCCTGCGCGGTCCAGCTGGCCAGCGCCGCGTCGGTCGGGAAGAACTTGGCGCGGTCGCCCAGCTGCAGCTCGACCTGCGCACCCGCGCGCGCCATCGACAGCCGCACCGGCAGGCCCTGTATCAGGTCGCCCACCTCGGTCTGCTCGGTGCGCGGCGGAAAGTCTTTCAAGAGGCGCGCGATGTCGGGCGCCTTGCCGTTGACCGCCACGCGCAGGAACTTGCCGAAGCGGCAGCGCGCCGAGGCCAGGTCCCACACCTGCTGCACCTGGAAGCGGGCCTCGAAGCCGCCGCGCGCGGGCTGCAGCCGGCCGCTGACGATGACGAGCTCGTCGTCCTTCAGCGTGTTGCGGTTGGCGTTGATGAGCGCCTCGTCGGCCGTGGCCTCGATGGAATCGGACTTGTCGTCGAGCTTGAAGATCGCCAGCCGGCCGCGCTGGCCGTTGATGACGCGGAAGTCGCTCACGATACCGGCGATGACCTGCTGGTCGCGGCTGTCGAGCAGGTCGGTGATCTCGCGCTTGCAGAAGCGCCGCACCTCGTGCGAGACCTCGTCGAACAGGTGGCCCGAGAGATAGAAGCCGATGGCGGTCTTTTCGAGCGTCAGGCGCTCCTTCACGCCCCAGGGCGTGGCGTCGACGAGGTCGGGCTCGGCGGTGGCGGATCCGTGGTCGCAGTCGCCGAAGATGTCGGCCTGCGAGGCGTTGGCCGCCGTGGCATTGGCGAATTCGAAGGCGCGGTCGAGCGAGGCGACCAGCGCCGCGCGGTTCTGCTGGATGGCGTCGAAGGCGCCGGCCTTGATCAGCGCTTCCACCGTGCGCTTGTTGATGCGCTGGCGGTCGATGCGCACGCAGAAGTCGTACAGGCTCTTGAACGGCCCGCCCTCCTCGCGCGCGCGCACCACGGCCTCGACCGCGAGCTGGCCGGTGCCCTTGACGGCGCCCAGGCCGTAGCGGATCACCTTGTTGGTGACCGGCTCGAAGCGGTAGTTGCCGCGGTTCACGTCCGGCGGCTCGAAGGTGATGCCGAAGTTCTTCTGGGCGTCCTCGAACAGCAGCTTGAGCTTGTCCGTGTCGTCCATTTCCACGGTCATGTTGGCGCAGAAGAACTCGGCCGTGTAGTGAACCTTGAGCCAGCCCGTGTGGTACGCCAGCAGCGAGTAGGCGGCGGCGTGCGACTTGTTGAAGCCGTAGCCCGCGAACTTCTCCATCAGGTCGAAGATCTCGTCGGCCTTGTCCTGCTCGATGCCGTGTGTGGCGAGCGCGCCCGCGCGGAATTTCTCGCGGTGCTCGGCCATCTCCTCGAGCTTTTTCTTGCCCATCGCGCGGCGCAGCAGGTCGGCGCCGCCGAGCGAGTAGCCGCCCAGGATCTGCGCGGTCTGCATCACCTGCTCCTGGTAGACCATGATCCCGTAGGTCTCGGAGAGCATCTCGGCCACGGCCGGGTGCGGGTACTCCACGTCCTCGCGGCCGTGCTTTCGCGCCACGAAGCTGGGAATCAGGTCCATCGGGCCCGGGCGGTACAGCGCGTTCAGCGCGATCAGGTCTTCCAGGCGGGTCGGTCGCGCGTCCTTCAGCATGCCCTGCATGCCGCGACTTTCAAACTGGAACACGGCTTCGGTCTTGCCGTCGGAGAAGAGCCGGTAGGTCGCGCCGTCGTTCAGCGGGATGTTCTCGAACGCGAAGTTCTCCTGGCCCTTGTGGCGCTTCATGATGAACTCGCGCGCGATCTCCAGGATCGTGAGCGTGGCCAGGCCCAGGAAGTCGAACTTCACGAGGCCGATGGCCTCCACGTCGTCCTTGTCGTACTGGCTCACGGCCGATTCGCTGCCGGGCTGCTGGTAGAGCGGGCAGAAGTCGGTGAGCTTGCCCGGCGCGATGAGCACGCCGCCGGCGTGCATGCCGATGTTGCGGGTCATGCCTTCGAGCTTCTGCGCGAGCTCGACCAGCATCTTCACTTCTTCTTCCTTCTCGATGCGCTCCGCGAGCTGCGGCTCCATCTCGATGGCGTAGTTGTTCTTGTCGCCCTCGATCTTCTTCTCGGGCGGGTACTGCAGCGTGACCGACATGCCCGGCTTGTTCGGAATCAGCTTGCTGATGCCGTCGCAGAACATGTAGCTCATGTCGAGCACGCGGCCCACGTCGCGGATGGCCGCGCGCGCGGCCATGGTGCCGAAGGTGGCGATCTGGCTCACGGCGTTGCGGCCGTACTTGTCCTTCACGTAGTCGATCACGCGGTCGCGGTTGCCCTGGCAGAAGTCGATGTCGAAGTCGGGCATCGAGACGCGCTCGGGGTTCAGGAAGCGTTCGAACAGCAGCTTGTATTCGAGCGGGTCGAGGTCGGTGATCTTCAGCGCGTAGGCCACCAGCGAGCCGGCACCCGAGCCCCGGCCGGGGCCCACCGGGCAGCCATTGTTCTTGGCCCACTGGATGAAGTCGCCCACGATCAGGAAGTAGCCCGGGAACCCCATCTTCAGGATGGTGTTGATCTCGAACTCCAGCCGCTCCACGTAGCGCGGACGCTCGGCGTCGCGCCTGGCCTCGTCGGGGTAGAGGTGCTTCAGGCGCAGCTCCAGGCCGTAGAACGATTCCTGGCGGAAGAAGTCGTCGATGGGCATGCGCACGCCCTCGGCGACGAAAGGCGTCGGAAAGTCCGGCAGCTGCGGCTTGCCCAGCACCAGCGTCAGGTTGCAGCGCTTGGCGATCTCGACCGTGTTGGCCAGCGCGCTGGGCACGTCGGCGAAGAGCGCCTGCATCTCGGCGCTCGACTTGAAATACTGCTCCTCGGTGAAGCGGCGCACCCGGCGCGGGTTGCCCAGGATTTCGCCTTCGGAGATGCACACGCGCGCCTCGTGCGCCTCGTAGTCCTCGCGGGTGGCGAACTGCACGGGGTGCGTGGCGACCACCGGCAGGTGCAGCCGGGCCGCCAGTTGCACGGCGGCAACGACGTGCGGCTCGTCCTCGGGCCGGCCCGCGCGCTGCAGCTCGATATAGAAGCGGTGCGGGAAGATACCCGCCAGCTGCAGCGCAAGCTCGGCCGCGCGCTCGCCCTGCCCCTGCAGCAGCGGCTGCCCCAGCGGCCCGGCCTGCGCGCCCGACAGCGCGATCAGCCCGCCCGAGAGCTCCTGCAGCCACTCGAGCTTGCAGGCCGCCTGCGACTGGCCCCGGCCCACGTTCTGCGTCCATGCCCGCGCGAGCAGCTCCGACAGATTGAGGTAGCCCTCCATGTTCTGCACCAGCAGCACGATGCGGGTGAGAGCGCCGGGCTCCTTGCCCAGCCCGTCCACGAAGGCTTCGGCGCCGACGATGGGCTTGACGCCCTTGCCCCGGCCCTGCTTGTAGAACTTGACGGCCCCGAACAGGTTGTTCAGGTCGGTGATGGCCAGTGCGGGCTGCTTGTCGGCAGCGGCGGCCTTGACGACGTCGTCGATTCGGTTGGTGCCGTCGACGACGGAAAACTCGGTGTGCAGGCGCAGGTGAACAAACATGCTTCCATTGTAGAAAGCGGGCCCTCCACGATGTGGGTTGGCAATCCCTGAATCACCCCGGCAGAGGCCCTGTACCCGGGCGATATTCCGCCGGCACCTAAAATCCCGCCCCGTGCAAGAGATTTTGAATATCGCGGCCTACAAGTTCGTGGCCATAGACGACAGCCCCGCGCTGCGCGAAGACCTGCGTGCCCGCACCCAGGCCCTGGGGCTGATGGGCACCATCCTGCTGGCACCCGAAGGTATCAACATGTTCCTGGCCGGAACGGCCGAGGGCGTGCGGGCTTTCCTGGCCTATCTGCGCGCCGACGCCCGTTTCGCCGACCTGGAGGCCAAGGAAAGCTGGTCGGCCGCGCAGCCCTTCCGGCGCATGCTGGTGAAGCTCAAGCGCGAGATCATCCGCATGGACCACCCCGCCATCCAGCCCGAGGCCGGCCGTGCGCCCGGCGTGGACGCCGCCACGCTCAAGCGCTGGCTCGACCAGGGCCATGACGACCAGGGCCGCGAGATAGCCTTGCTGGACACCCGAAACGCCTTCGAGGTCGACTACGGCAGCTTCGAAGGCGCCATCGACTGGCGCATCGGCAAGTTCACCGAATTCCCGCCCGCCCTGCGCGCGCACCGCGACGAGTTCAAGGGCAAGACGGTGGTGAGCTTCTGCACCGGCGGCATCCGCTGCGAGAAGGCGGCGATCCTGATGCACGAGGAAGGCGTGGAGAACGTGCTGCAGCTCGAAGGCGGCATCCTCAAGTACTTCGAGGAGGTCGGCGGCGCGCACTACAAGGGCGACTGCTTCGTCTTCGACGGCCGCGAGGCCCTGGCGCCCGACCTGAGCGCGCGTTCGGCACGCGCCAGCGCCCGCGCCTCGGAAGACCCCGACCTCGCCATCAAGCAGTAACGGCAACAACGACGACAACGAGACGCGGCAGGCCCCATGCGCATCCTCCTGGTGGAAGACGAACTGGACATGGCCTCCTGGCTGGTCCGCGCGCTCACCCAAAGCGGCTTCGTGCCCGACCACGCACCCGACGCCCGCACGGCCGAGGCCTTCATGGCCGGCACCGAGTACGACGCGGTGGTGCTCGACCTGCGCCTGCCCGACAAGCACGGCCTGAGCGTGCTGGCCGACATGCGTGCGGCGGACGACCGCACGCCGGTGCTGATTCTCACCGCGCAGGGTGCTCTGCAGGACCGGGTGCGCGGCCTGAACCTGGGCGCCGACGACTTCCTCACCAAGCCCTTCGAGCTGGCAGAGCTGGAGGCGCGGCTCTCGGCGCTGGTGCGGCGCAGCCGCGGCAAGCAGCACCCGCGCCTGCAGTGCGCCTCGCTCTCCTACGACAGCCAGAGCCGCGCATTCACGCTGCGCGGCACGCTGCTGTCGCTCACGCCGCGCGAGCAGGCCGCGCTCACCGCCTTGCTGCTGCGCAGCGGCTCGCCGGTGGGCAAGTCGCAGCTCTTCGCCAAGGTGTTTACCAACGACAGCACCGCCGGCCCCGATGCCATCGAGGTGGTGCTGCACCGGCTGCGGCGCAAGCTGGCCGACAGCGACGTGCGCATCGTCACCGTGCGCGGCCTGGGCTACATGCTGGAGAGCATTGCCGATGGAACCTCAGCTTCAGCCCGCAGCGACCTCCCCGGCGACGGCGGCTGAGCAGCAACAGCAGCCGTCACCGCGGCCGCAGCGCTTCGGCATCCGCGCGCGCCTGCTCGCGCTGCTGCTGCCGGGCCTGGTGCTGCTGCTGGCGCTGGACAGCTGGAGCGACTACCGCGCGCTGACCGACTCGCTGGTCGTCGCCTACGACCAGAGCCTGCTGGAACCCGTGCAGGCGCTGGCCAACGGCATCGTGGTGGCCAGCGACGGCAGCGTGCGCGTGCAGGAGCCCTTCTCGATCCAGGCGATGTTCGAGTCGACCCGGCTGCGCTACAAGTACCTGCACGTCGGCGTGCAGCGCATTCCCAAGGGCGGGACGCTGGATGTGAACTCGCCCGAGACAACCCTCATGGGCGTGCCCGGCCTGCCGCGCCCGGCGCACCGCCCGCCCGACGGCACGCCGGTGTTCTACGACGCGGTCTACCAGCAGCACCCGGTGCGCGTGGCCGCGCTGCGCCAGACGGTGTACGACAACGTCCATCCCGGCGAGGCCTACAGCGTGCTCATACAAGCGGCCGAGGGCACGGGCCCGCGCACCGAGGCGCAGGCCGAGACGCTGCGCCAGGAGTTCCTGCGCGACACGCGCATGGTGGTGGTGATGGCGCTGCTGGTGTGGCTGGGCGTGGCCTGGACGCTGCGCCCGCTGGAACGCCTGCGCCGCTCGCTGCGCGAGCGCCCGCGCGACGACCTCACGCCGCTGGACGCCAGCGGCGTGCCGCATGAAGTGGCGCCGCTGGTCGACGCGGTCAACCACCACATCGCGGGCCACCGGCGCATGGTGGCGGAGCAGTCGCAGTTCCTGGCCGACGCCTCGCACCAGCTGCGCACGCCGCTGAGCATCCTGTCGATCCAGGCCGGCTACGCAGTGCGCGAGACCGATCCGGCGCGCATGCGCGAATCGCTGCAGGCCATCGTCGTGCAGCTCGCACGCACCCGCCGCCTGAGCGAGCAACTGCTGGCGCTGGCCCATGCCACCGCGGGCGACGAAGCCGCGCCGGCAGGGGCTGCAGTGGCCGACCTCAACGCCATCGCGCGCGGCGTGGTGCTGCAATACCTGCCGCTGGCGCGCGAGAACGACCAGGACCTGGGCTGGGTCGACGCGCGCGGCGACATCGGCACGGACGATGCGGAAGGCAGCGATGAATCGAGCGACGACGACGAGGACGACACGCCCGTGCTCCCCGTCGCGGCCAATGCTGCGGAGCTGCACGAGGTGCTCGCCAACCTCGTGCACAACGCCATCAAGTACACGCCGCGCGGCGGCAACATCACCGTGACCGTGCGGCGCGATGCCACGCATGCGCTTGCCGAGGTGTGCGACAGCGGACCGGGCATCGCACCCGAGCGGCGCGAGAGCGTGTTCGAGCGCTTCAACCGCGACAGCGCCACGGGCACGGGAGCGGCACAAGGCGCGGGTCTCGGCCTCACCATCGCGCGCGGCTATGCGCGGCGCAACGGCGGCGAGATCGAGCTCTCGAATGCCGACACGCCCGAGCGTCCCAACGGCGGCGGATTGCGCGCGACGCTGAGGCTGCCGCTGCACGCTTCGTGAGCCGCATCCACGCTCGTTTTTGCAAGGGTTTCACCGGATAGGCCGGTACGTGATTACACGTATTTTGCGGCCCGCAAGGCCGCGAGAGCCCCTGCCGAAAGGGGATTGAAAGTCTCGATTCCTAGACTGCGCTCCTTCCAGACGAAGGAGACTTATGCAGCACCAGCTCGGTGAAGATCCGGCCTCGCACGCGCCCCGGCCCGCTTCGAAATTCAAGAAAGACTACTACGGCGGCGCGCTGCTGATCGTCGTCGGCCTGGCCGCCGTGTATGCCGGTGTCGGCTACCGCGTCGGCGAGCTGGCGCACATGGGCCCGGGCTTCTTCCCCGTCGCGCTCGGCGCGCTGCTGGCACTCACGGGGCTGCTCATCGCGGTCTCCGCGCGCGGCGAAAAATCGGCGGAAGGCGCGAGCGAGGAAGCGGCCTCGCACGGGCACCCGGGCGGCATGCCCGACCTGCGTGGCGGCATCTGCATCATCCTCGGCATCCTCGCCTTCCTGCTCTTCGGCGAGTACGGCGGCCTGCTGCCGGCGACCTTCGCGATCGTGTTCATCTCGGCGCTGGGCGACCGCGACAACACGCTGACCGAGGCGTTGCTGCTCTCGCTCGCGATGTGCTTCATCGCGGTGGTCGTTTTCTGGTGGGCGCTGAAGCTTCAGCTGCCCCTGTTCCAGTGGGGAGGCTGAAGCCATGATCGGTCAATCGCTCCACGACCTCTGGTACGGCTTCGGCGTCGCCTTCCAGGGCTCGAACCTGCTGTGGTCCTTCTTCGGCGTGCTGGTGGGCAACCTGATCGGCGTGCTGCCGGGCATGGGTGCGCTGCAGGCCATCTCGATCCTGCTGCCGCTCACCTACGTGATGCATCCGGTGCCCGCCATCCTGATGCTGGCCGGCATCTTCTACGGCTCGCAGTACGGCGGCGCCATCGGCGCCATCCTGATGAACATGCCCTCGCACCCGCCGCATGCGGTGACCTGTCTCGACGGGTACCCCATGACCAAGCAGGGCAAGGGGGGCGTCGCGCTCGGGGTGACGATGATCGCCTCGTTCTTCGCGGCCTCCGTCGGCATCATCGTGATGATCTTCGCTTCGCCGCTGCTGGTGCAGATCGCGTTCAAGTTCGGCCCGACCGAGATCTTCTCGATCATGCTGCTGGGCCTGCTGGCCGGCTCCACCATGTCGCGCGGCTCGCCGCTCAAGGGCGTGGCGATGACGATCTTCGGCCTGCTGTGCGGCGTGGTCGGCACCGACGTGAACAGCGGCAGCTTCCGCTTCGCCTTCGGCCTGCCTGAACTCAGCGACGGCCTCGAGCTGGTGGCGATCTCGATGGGCCTCTTCGGCGTGGCCGACTTCCTGCTCAACGTGAACCGCATGAAGGCCATCGGCGACACCGGCACGCTCAAGCTCAGCGACATGCGCCCGAGCAAGGAAGAACTCAAGCGCGCGTTCCCCGCGATGATCCGCGGCACGCTGGTGGGTACGGTGTTCGGCGCGATGCCCGGCACGGGCCCGACCATCACCACCTTCATCGCCTACGCGCTGGAGCGAAAGGTGTCGAAGACGCCGAACAAGTTCGGCACCGGCATGATCGAAGGCGTGGCCGGCCCCGAGGCCTCGGCGCACTCGAAGACGCAGGTCGACTTCATCCCGACGATGAGCCTGGGCATTCCGGGCGACGCGGTGATGGCACTGATCCTGGGCGCACTGCTGATCCAGGGCATCCAGCCCGGCCCGCAACTCATCACCGAGCATCCGGACATCTTCTGGGGCCTGATCGCCTCGTTCTGGATCGGCAACGTGATCCTCGTGATCCTGAACGTGCCGATGATCGGCGTGTGGGTGAAGCTGCTGAAGGTGCCCTACAAGTACCTGTTCCCGGCGGCGATGTTCTTCATTGCCACCGGCGTGTACAGCACGCAGAACAGCCTGTTCCAGATCTGGGAGGTGCTGGTGTTCGGCATCGTCGGCGCGGTGCTGATGTCGCTCGAATTCTCGGTCGCGCCGATCCTGCTGGGCTTCGTGCTCGGGCCGATGGTGGAAGAGAACTTCCGCCGCGCGCTCCTGCTCTCGCGCGGCGACATGTCGGTGTTCGTCACGCGGCCGATCAGCGCCACCTTCATCGGCCTGTGCACGCTGCTGCTGCTGGGCGTGAGCTACTCCGCATGGCGCGGCCGCGGCAGCCGCAAGGCCGTGCTCGAGCTGCCGAAGACGCCCGATGGCGCACCGCCTGCGGAGAGCCTGACGATCGGCGGCAAATAACCGGCCCCGACCGCCTCGGTAAGAAGACGAAAGGCCCGCATCGCGGGCCTTTTCTTTGTTCTTTGCCGTTACCACCGCATGCTGGAGGCTCAGACCGGCGTGGTGCCCGTGTCGGGCTCGCGCACGCCGAAGGGCTTTCCGGGCAGCGGGATGAACTCGGTCTCGCCGGGCACGTGGCCCATGCGCTGCGCCGCCCAGTCGGCGCCGGCTTCGAGGATGCGCTCGCGCCGGCTGGAGACGAAGTTCCAGGTGATGTAGCGCGGGCCGTCGAGCGGCTCGCCGCCGATCACCACGAGGCGCACGGCGGCATCGGCCGTGAGCACGCCGCCCTGCCCGTTCGGCAGCACGGCCATGGTGTGGACCGCGACCGGCTCGCCGTTCACCGCGAGGTCGGCATCGACCGCGTAGACGGCCAGCTCGGGCGCCAGCGGGGGCAGCTCGAAGCGTCCGCCCGCGGGCAGCGCGATGTCGAGGTAGACGGTCTGCGAATGCGTCTTCACCGGCGAGCGCGCGCCGAAGGCCTCGCCCACCAGCACGCGCACCGCCGCGCCCTGCTCCACCAGCTCGGGAATCGCGTCGGCAGGCGTGTGCTCGAAGCTGGGCTCGATTTCTTCATGCGCCTGCGGCAGCGCGGCCCACAGCTGCAGGCCGTGGTTCACGTAGGTGTCGGCCTTCAGGCGCTCGGGCTTGCGCTCGGAGTGCACGATGCCGCGGCCGGCGGTCATCCAGTTGATGGCGCCGGGCAGGATCTCCTGCACGCTGCCCAGGCTGTCGCGATGCATCATCGCGCCCTTGAAGAGGTAGGTGACCGTGGACAGCCCGATGTGCGGATGCGGCCGCACGTCGTGCTCGCTGCCCGGCTGCTCGGTGGCTGGACCGAAATGGTCGAAGAACACGAAAGGCCCGACCGAGCGCTGCTGCGCCGCGGGCAGCAGGCGCCTGACCTGGAAGCCGCCTCCGAGGTCCTTGTCGTGCGGCTTGAGCAGTCGGGTTTCGGGGGCGATGTCGGTCATCGTGGGTTCTCCTTGGGGTCCGGTTACTTGCGGGATCTTGCCACTTCACCCACGCGCTCGCCGAATGCGCGGGCGGTGTCGAAATCGCCCTTGGACATCTCGGCGGGACTGGCATCCGACGGCGACTGCGTCAGCAGGCCGCCGTAGCCGCCCACGTAGTTCATCGCGTCGCGCGTGGCGGCCTTGCTGTTGCTCGGCAGGATGCCCATGCTGACCCAGATGCCGCTGTGCTGCATCGCGAGCGTCCACAGGTAGGTCATGGTCGTGACCTTGTCGCCGTTCATGGTGGCGCTGTTGGTGAAGCCGGCGAAGAGCTTGTCCTTCCAGCCCTGCGTGTACCAGACCTTCGAAGAGGCGTCGGCGAACTTCTTGAACTGCCAGCTCACGCCGCCCATGTAGGTCGGCGAGCCGAAGATGATCGCGTCGGCCGCGGCCAGCAGCTCCCAGCCGCCCTCGGGCAGGTTGCCGTCCGCGTCGATGGCCAGCAGCTGCGCGCCCGCGCCGTCGGCCACGGCCTGCGCCACGCGCTGTGTGTGGCCGTAGCCGGAATGGAAGACGACGACGATGTTTGCCATGTGATGGTGCTCCTGTCGGTGATGGTGATGTCGCGATCAGCGCTTGTCGATGCTGAAGCGGCCGGGGCCGAAGGCGGCCAGAGCCAACAGGCCGCCGGCGATCGCGATGTTCTTGTTGAAGTTGATCTGCTGCATCATTTTCATCGCCTCGGGCGCCGACCAGTACTTGTGGAAGAACAGAGCAGTCGCCACGGTGAAGATCGCCATCACGATCGCGGTCCAGCGGGTCTTGAAGCCCAGCAGCAGCGCGATGCCCAGGCCCAGCTCCACGATGATCGCGATCGCCGCCGCCACCTCGGGCATCGGCAGGCCTGCGGAAGTGATGTAGCCGACGGTACCGCCGAAGCCCATCAGCTTGCCGATGCCGGCGGGAATGAACAGGTAGGCGATAAGGATGCGGCCGACGAGGGCCAGAGTGTCTTGTGCGGGATTCGGTGCGGTGTTTGCGGTTGCCATGGTTGAAAGCTCCTCGGTTCGGTTGGATTGGATAGAGAGAGAAATGAAAAAAGCCGGGCGGCCAGCGCCCGGCAAGGGGGAGAAAGATCAGGCGGCCAGGTCGAACACCAGCACTTCGGCGTCCTTGCCCGCGCCCAGCGTCACCTGCGATTCGCCTTCGAGCATCGCGGCATCGCCGCCGGAGAGCTTCTGGCCGTTCACCTCGAGCTCGCCGCGCACCAGGTGCACATAGCTCTTGCGCTTCGGGTCGAGCGCGAGGCTGGCCTTTTCATCGCCGTCGAAGAGGCCGGCATACAGGCTCGCGTCGGCATTCACCTTCACCGAGCCTTCGCTGCCCTCGGGCGAAGCCACCAGGCGCAGCTTGCCTCGCTTCTCGGCGTCGCTGAACTTCTTCTGCTCGTAGCCGGGCTCGACGCCGCGCTCCTTCGGCAGGATCCAGATCTGCAGGAAGTGCGTGGTCTGGTCGGCCTTGTGGTTGAACTCGCTGTGCATCACGCCGCGGCCCGCGCTCATGCGCTGGACGTCGCCGGGAGGAATGCTCTCCACGTTGCCCATGCTGTCCTTGTGCGCCAGCTCGCCCGAAAGCACGTAGCTGATGATCTCCATGTCCTTGTGGCCGTGGGTGCCGAAGCCGGCGCCCGCCGCCACGCGGTCTTCGTTGATCACGCGCAGGTTGCCGAAGCCCATGTGGGCCGGGTCGTAGTAGTTGGCAAAGGAAAAGCTGTGGAACGAGCGCAGCCAGCCGTGATCGGCGTAACCGCGTTCCTGGGATTTACGGACTTGCAACATGGTCGGACTCCTTCTGCCCTGCCCCGTCGGGGTGCTCGGGCTTCTTTCGTATGCCGCGCCGGATGCGCAGCGGATGTGAAGAATTTTGGGCCGCCGCTCCCTTCGGAAAGGCGCCGCGGTTTGATGGCACCATTCAAATATTTTGATCAATGGAGCCACCATGCCCAGCCCCAGAGACGTGCTGACCCCCGACTCCCTCGCCATGCTCCAGACCGTGGCCGCCACCGGCAGCTTCGCCGCCGCCGCCCGGGCGCTGAACCTGGTGCCCAGCGCCCTGAGCTACCGGGTGCGCCAGATCGAGGACGCGCTCGACGTGCTGCTGTTCGACCGCAGCGCCCGCCAGGCCCGCCTGACCGAAGCCGGCGCCGAGCTGCTGCGCGAGGCCGAGCGGCTGCTGGGCGAGATCGACGCGGTGGCCAATCGCGTCAAGCGCGTGGCCACCGGCTGGGAGCCGATGCTGACCATCGCGGTCGACAGCGTGATCGCGCGCGACCCGCTGCTCGACCTGGCCACCGCCTTCTTCGCGCTGGAGCCGCCCACGCGGCTGAAGCTGCGCGACGAGACGCTGATGGGCACCATCGAGGCGCTGACCACCGGCGAGGCCGACCTCGCCATCGGCGCGGTGCTCGACGCCGCGAGCCTGGCCTTCACCACCACCGGCATCCGAAGCCGGCCGATCGGCGAGCTGAGCTTCGTCTACGCGGTGGCGCCGCACCATCCGCTGGCGCGCGCCACGCAGCCGCTGAGCGACGCGGTGATGCGGCAGCACCGGGCGGTGGCGGCCGCCGACTCGGCCCGCCAGGCGCCGGGCCTCACGGTGCACCTCGTGGGTGGGCAGGACGTGCTCACCGTGCCGAGCATGCAGGCCAAGATCGCGGCGCAGTTGCACGGGCTGGGCGGCGGCTTCCTGCCCGAGCCGATGGCGCGGCCGTACATCGAGGCGGGGCATCTGGTCGAGTTGAAGACGGAGCGCAAGCCGCCGCTGGGCTCGCTGCACTGTGCGTGGCGGGTGCGCAGCGCCGGCAAGCCGGGGCGCGCGCTCGAATGGTGGCTGGCACAGTTCGAGCACGAGGGCACGCGGCGCGCGCTGCTCGAACGGCACAGGGGCCGATAGAACTCGATGAAGGGCCGATCAGTATTGCCGAGGATCGCTCGCCGCCGCTAAGGGTGTGCCCTCAGGCGGAGCGCCTGCCGGACCGATGTAGAGTGCAGACACATCCATCCGCATTCCATCCAGAAGAAGAGAGTCCGTCATGAGCACTCGCGCAACTGCAAAGAAGCCGGCCAAGGCCGCCGCCGACCGTCACCGAACCCCAGCCGGCCCGGGCCAGCCGCGCTCCCCCCGCCATTTCGCCGTTGTCGGCGCCGGCATTGCCGGGGTGGCCTGCGCGAGAACGCTGGTGCAGGCCGGCCACAAGGTCACGCTGTTCGAACGCAGCGACGCCGCCGGCGGGCGCATGGCGAGCGTGGACACCGCCTTCGGCCGCTTCGACAGCGGCGCCCAGTATTTCACCGTGCGCGACCCGCGCTTTGCCCTGGCGCTGGAGAACGCCCCCGGCGTGTGCAAGCGCTGGAGCGCCAACCTCGTGCGCGTGCTCGACGCGCACGGCCGCGTGGCCGAGGCCGCGCTGCCTTCCCTCGAGCCGCACTGGGTGGCCCAGCCCGGCATGGATTCGCTGGTAGCCCGCTGGGCCGCGCCGCTGGGCGAGAACCTGGTCACCGGCACGCGCGTCACGCAGATCGAGCCCGACGCGCTCGATGCGAAGCGCTGGCAGCTGCGCACCTCCGGCGCCGACGACTCGCAGCATGTGTATTCGGGCTTCGACGCCGTACTGCTGGCCGTGCCGCCGGCCGGCGCCCGCGCGCTGCTGGGCGATGGCGGCAAGCTCTCGGCCACGCTGGCCCGCAGGATCGAACCCGTGACCATCGCGCCCTGCTGGACGCTGATGATCGCCTACCCCCAGGCGAACCAGCCCGACATGTCGCACCTCGGTCCGCAGTGGAACGCGGCGCGCAGCACGCACCACCGCGTGGCCTGGCTGGCGCGCGAATCGTCCAAGCCCGGACGCGAGCCCATCGAACGCTGGACGCTGCAGGCCAGCGCAGCCTGGTCGCAGGAGCACCTGCGCGACGCGCCCTCGCGCGTCGAGGCCAAGCTGCTGCGCGCCTTCGCCGAGATCACCGGCATCCATGCCACGCCCGCGCACGCCCAGGCCATCTGCTGGAATGAAGCGCAGACGCAGGTGCCCGTGGGCACCACCCACCTGTGGGACGCCAAGGCCCGCATCGGCATCGCGGGCGACTGGTGCACCGGCCACCGCGTGGAAGACGCCTTCCTCTCGGGCCTGTCGCTCGCGCTGGACGTGCTCTGAGGCAACGCCACAGGGAGATGAGAGAGACCGGCCGCTTCGCGCCCTCGCCCACCGGCCCGCTGCACGCGGGCTCGCTGGTGGCCGCGCTCGCGAGCTGGCTCGACGTGCGCGCACGCGGCCCGCAGGCGCGCTGGCTGGTGCGCATCGAGGACGCCGACACCGAGCGCTGCCTGCCCGGCATGGGCGAGCACATCCTCCAGCAGTTGGCCGAATGCGCCCTGCTGCCCGACGAGCCCCCTGTGTGGCAGACGCGGCGCACCGACCGCTACGAGGCCGCGCTGGAGCGGCTCAAGGCGCGCGGCCTGGCCTACCCCTGCGGCTGCTCGCGCAAGGATATCAACGAGGCGCTCGCCCGGCTCGGCCAGCGGCATGAGCGCCATGGCGAGCGCGTGTACCCCGGCACCTGCCGCGACGGGCTGCACGGCAAGCCCGCGCGCGCCTGGCGTTTCGCCACCGAGAAGTTCGAGGCCGACCTTCCGCCCACGCCCGGTGTGCCCTGGGAAGAAAAGGAAGAAGACGGCCACGACGCAGGCACCGGCGGCGAGCTCTGCTTCACCGACCGCCGCCTCGGCCGCCAGTGCCAGAACGTGAGCCGTGAGGTCGGCGACTTCGTGCTGCGCCGCGCCGACGGCCCCTGGGCCTACCAGCTCGCGGTGGTGGTCGACGACGCCGAACAGGGCGTGACCGACGTGGTGCGCGGCGAGGACCTCACCGACAACACCGCGCGCCAGATCCTGCTGCAGCGCGCGCTGGGCTTTCCCACGCCCACCTACCTGCACACGCCGCTGGTGCGCGGTGCCGACGGCGACAAGCTCTCCAAGCAGAACGGCGCCACCTCCATCGACACCGGCTCGCCGGCGGCCGCGCTGGCGGCGCTCGATGCGGCGGCGCGGGTGCTGGGCCTGGGCCCCGCCACGGCCTCGGATTGCCCGGCGGCGCTGGCCGGCTGGGTGCCCGAATGGCGCGCTCTCTACAATTCGCGGCCGTGATGAATCTTTCCGATACCGTGTCCAACGAACTCCCGCCCGACCATGACGAGGGCACCGACGACGGCGCCAAGCCCCATCCGCTGCACCGCCGCCTCAAGAGCTTCGTCAAGCGCGGCGGCCGCACCACCGAAGGCCAGGCGCGCGCCTTCTCCGAGCTGGGGCCGCTTTACCTCGTGCCCTACAAGCCCGAGCCGCTGGACCTGACCGCCGCCTTCGGCGGCCGCGCCGGCCCGACGGTGCTGGAAATCGGCTTCGGCATGGGCGAGGCCACCGCGCACATCGCGACGGTGCTGCCCGACACCAATTTCTTCTGCTGCGAGGTGCACGAGCCCGGCGTGGGCGCGCTGCTCAAGCGCATCGGCGAGCAATCCCTGTCAAATATCCGCATCTGCGCGCACGATGCGGTCGACGTGCTCGACCACATGCTGCAGCCCGGCACGCTGGCCGGCGTGCACGTGTTCTTCCCGGACCCGTGGCACAAGAAGCGCCACAACAAGCGCCGGCTGATCCAGCCCGGGTTCGTGACCAAGCTCGCTCAGCACCTGCGCCCCGGCGGCTACATCCACTGCGCCACCGACTGGCAGCCCTACGCCGAGCAGATGCTCGAAGTGCTGTCGGGCGAGCCGCTGCTGCGCAACACCGCCGAGGGCTATGCGCCCAAGCCCGAGTACCGCCCGCTGACCAAGTTCGAGAACCGCGGCATCAAGCTGGGCCACGGGGTGTGGGACCTGGTGTTTGAGCGGACCGCCTGAGCTGCCGGGTTGAGCCTGCCGCTCCGGCATGGCACGATCCCGCGGATGACCAGCAGCAGCAACAAGACCGACGCCGAGCAACTGCACCTGCGCGACCTCGCCCGGCTGCGCCGCGTTCGTGACCGCATCGACCGCGAATACGCACAGCCGCTGGACGTCGAGGCTCTCGCCTTCGGCGTGCACATGTCGGCGGGCCACCTGAGCCGCCAGTTCAAGCTCGCGTACGGCGAGGCTCCCTACTCCTATTTGATGACCCGGCGCATCGAGCGCGCGATGGCGCTGCTGCGCCGGGGCGACCTCAGCGTCACCGAGGTCTGCTTCGAGGTCGGCTGCTCATCGCTCGGCACCTTCAGCACCCGCTTCACCGAGCTGGTGGGCATGTCGCCCAGCGCCTACAAGCGCGATGCCGCGCAGCAGACCGAGGGCATGCCGTCCTGCGTGGCGAAGCAGGTCACGCGACCGATCAGGAATCGAGAAGCGCCGGCCGCACAGTCGCACCTAGACTGAGCGCTCCTCAAAACAACCGACCGGAGCGATCACGATGAACATCAGCATCCACGCGAGTTTCCTGCCGCACAACGACCCCGAGGCGTCGCTCGCCTTCTACCGCGACCTGCTCGGCTTCGAGGTCCGCAACGACGTGGGATACGGCGGCATGCGCTGGATCACCGTCGGCCCCAAGGGCCAGCCCGCAGTCTCCATCGTGCTCGCGCCGCCGGCAGCCTACCCCGGCATCACCGACGAGGAGCGCCGCACCATCGCCGAGATGATGGCCAAGGGCACCTACGCCGCCATCCTGCTGGCCACGCCCGATCTCGAAGGCACCTTCGCGAAGCTGCAGGCCAGCGACACCGAGATCGTCCAGGAGCCGACCGACCAGCCCTACGGCGTGCGCGACTGCGCGGTGCGCGACCCCGCGGGCAGCCTGATCCGCATCCAGCAGCAGGGCTGAGGCGCAGAGGCGAACCGATGAGCACGAAGGCCGCGAAGAAAACGCCCCCCAAAACGACCGCGAAGACGACCGCGAAAACGACCACGAAAGCGGCACCGTCCACGCAGCACGCCGCAGACAGCCACGACATGATCCGCGTGCACGGCGCGCGCGAGAACAACCTGAAGGACATCAGCATCGAGATACCGAAGCGCAGGCTGACGGTGTTCACCGGCGTCTCGGGTTCGGGCAAGAGCTCGCTGGTGTTCGGCACCATCGCGGCCGAGTCGCAGCGGCTCATCAACGAGACCTACAGCGCCTTCGTGCAGGGCTTCATGCCCACCCTGGCGCGGCCGGAGGTCGATGTGCTCGACGGGCTGACCACCGCGATCATCGTCGACCAGCAGCGCCTGGGCGCCGACCCGCGCTCCACCGTGGGCACGGTCACCGACGCCAACGCGATGCTGCGCATTCTCTTCAGCCGCCTGGGCAAGCCGCACATCGGGCCGCCGGGCGCCTTCGCCTTTAACGTGCCTTCGGTCAGCGCGGCAGGCGCCATCACCGTGGAGCGCGGCTCGAAGACGAAGACGGTGAAGGAGACCTTCAACCGCATCGGCGGCATGTGCCCGCGCTGCGAGGGGCGCGGCGCAGTCACCGACTTCGACCTTGCCGAGCTCTACGACGACGGCAAGTCGCTCAACGAAGGCGCGCTCAAGATTCCCGGCTACAGCATGGAAGGCTGGTACGGGCGCATCTTCAGGGGCTGCGGCTTCTTCGACGCCGACAAGCCGATCCGCAGGTTCACGAAGAACGAGCTGCACGACCTGCTCTACAAGGAGCCCACCAGGATCAAGGTGGACGGCGTCAACCTCACCTTCGCGGGGCTGATCCCGACGATCCAGAAGTCGTTTCTCTCGAAGGACGTGGAGGCGATGCAGCCGCACGTGCGCGCCTTCGTGGAGCGCGTGGTGACTTTTTCCACCTGCCCCGAATGCGAGGGCACGCGGCTCGCCGCGCCGGCGCGCTCCTCGAAGATCAAGGGCGTCAACATCGCCGACGCCTGCGCGATGCAGATCAGCGATCTCGCCGCGTGGGTGCGCGGCCTGAAGGAGCCCTCGGTGGCGCCGCTGCTGGAGGCGCTGTCGGCCAGCCTCGATTCCTTCGTGGAGATCGGCCTGGGCTACCTCTCGCTCGACCGCCCCTCGGGCACGCTGTCGGGCGGCGAGGCGCAGCGCACGAAGATGATCCGCCACCTCGGCTCCTCGCTCACCGACGTGACCTACGTGTTCGACGAGCCCACCACCGGCCTGCATCCGCACGACATCCAGCGCATGAACGAGCTGCTGCTGCGGCTGCGCGACAAGGGCAATACGGTGCTGGTGGTCGAGCACAAGCCGGAGGTCATCGCCATTGCGGACCACGTCGTCGACCTCGGGCCGGGCGCGGGCTCGGCCGGCGGCAGCGTGTGCTTCGAGGGCAGCGTCGAGGGGCTGCGCGGCAGCGGCACGGTCACGGGCCGGCACCTGGACGACCGCGCGACGCTGAAGAAGAAGGTTCGCGAGCCGACCGGCAAGCTCGAGATACGCGGCGCGGCCACGCACAACCTGCGCAAGGTGAACGTCGACATTCCGCTCGGCGTACTTGCGGTGGTCACCGGCGTGGCAGGCTCCGGCAAGAGCTCGCTGGTGCATGGCTCGATCCCGCCCGGCGCGGGCGTGGTGAGCATCGACCAGAGTGCGATCCGCGGCTCGCGGCGCAGCAACCCGGCCACCTACACCGGGCTGCTCGACCCGATCCGCAACGCCTTCGCCAAGGCCAACGGCGTGAAGCCGGCGCTCTTCAGCGCCAACTCCGAAGGCGCCTGCCCCACCTGCAACGGCGCGGGCGTGATCTACACCGACCTCGCAATGATGGCCGGCGTGGCCACCCCCTGCGAGGAGTGCGGCGGCAAGCGATTCCAGGCCTCGGTGCTGGAGTACCGCTTCGGCGGGCGCGACATCGCCGAGGTGCTGGCGATGCCGGTGGACGAGGCCCTCGCCTTCTTCGGCGAAGGCAAGGCGCGCACGCCGGCCGCGCAGGCCATCCTGCAGCGGCTGGCCGACGTGGGGCTAGGCTACCTGCGGCTCGGGCAGCCGCTCACCACGCTCTCGGGCGGCGAGCGGCAGCGGCTGAAGCTGGCCACGCAGATGGCCGAGAAGGGCGACATCTACGTGCTCGACGAGCCCACCGCCGGCCTGCACCTGGCCGACGTGGCGCAGCTGCTGGGCCTGCTCGACAGGCTGGTGGATTCGGGCAAGTCGGTCATCGTGGTCGAGCACCACCAGGCCGTGATGGCGCATGCCGACTGGCTCATCGACCTCGGCCCCGGCGCGGGACATGAGGGCGGGCGGGTCGTGTTCGAGGGCACGCCCGCGGACCTCGTCGCCAGGCGCGCCACGCTCACCGGCAAGCACCTCGCCAGCTACGTCAAGGGAGGCTGATCCAAAACCCTCCTCCTCGTCAGCCCGCCTTCCACCCTGGCCCCGATATTGCTACACTTTTTTACTAATGTGAAAGAAGGTGTCCAATGAACACGTCACGCAGGGAATGGTTGGGCAAGGCAGGCGCGCTGATGCTGGGTAGCGGCATCGGCATGGCCTATCCCGTCATGGCGCAGACGGCGCAGACGGCGCGGACGGGGGCGGCGGCAGCCGGGGCGCGCGTCGTGCTGCTGGGGCAGTCGGTGCCGCTGACGGGCAGCGCCTCCGAGATCGGCAATGCCTTCGCCGCCGGCAGCCGCCTCGCGGTGAGCGCCTTCAACGACCGCAACGCGGCCAGCGGCCTGCAGCTCAAGCTGCTGCAGCTCGACGACGGCTACGACGCGGCACGCGCGGCAGCCAACGCGCGCACCCTTCTGACCAACGACAAGGCCGACATGCTCTTCGGCTTCGTCGGCACGGCCAGCAGCGAGGCCGGCGCCAACGTCGCCACGCAGCAGGGCAGCCTGCTGTTCGCGCCATTTGCGGCCTCCGACACGCTGCGCGGCGCGGAGCACCAGAACGTGTTCCATGTACGCCCCGGCATGATCGACGAGGCCCTGAAGATCGTGAAGCAATGCGCCACCGTCGGGCAGACGCGCGTGGCGCTGGTGGGCGACGACGATGCCATGGGCCGCGCAGGCCTGGCGGCCGTGGAACAGGCCATCAGTGAACTCAAGCTCACGCCGCTGGTCGCGACCGCGCTGGTGCCCGCCAACGGCGACAAGCTCGACGCGGCGCTGAAGGAAGTGCAGAAGCAGTCGCCGCAGGCCATCGTGCTGGTGTCGCTCTCGGGCACCACGGCCAACGCCATCCGCAAGCTGCGCAAGAGCGGCTACGCGGGCAGCTTCATGGCCTTCTCCATCGTCGGCATCGACCCGCTCTACGCCGCGCTCGGCAAGGACATCGGCGGCATCGTGATCTCGCAGGTGGTGCCCTCGCCGCGGCCCTCGGCCATTCCGATCGTCAAGGAGTACCTCGCGGCCGTCGACAACTCCGACCAGACCGCCTCGTACGAGGGCCTGGAAGGCTTCATCGCGGCCAAGGCCGCCGGCGAGGCGGTGAAGCGAGCCGGCCGGGGCTTCAACACGGCCGCCCTCATGCGCGTGATGTCGGGCATGACCGACTACGACGTCGGTGGCTTTCGCATCAACCTGCGCCCGGGCCTGCGCGACAGCGTGCGCAACATCGACCTGATCAGCATCTCGGCCGACGGCCGGGTGCTGAGGTAGCCGGCCGCCTGCCCTCCTAGCCGGTGCTCACGAGCGCGCGCAGCGCGTCGAGCGAACGCAGTTCGATGCGCCCGTAGCCCAGCGAGAGCACACCCTCGGACGCCAGCGCGTTGAGCTCCTTCGACAGGGTCTGGCGCGTCACGCCGAGCATCATGGCCAGTGCCTCCTGCGGCAGCTGCAGCTCGTGGCGCAGCTGCACCGACTGCGTGGCATCGCCGCGCGCAAGCACCAGCAGCCGGTGCGCCACGCGGGCACGCAGGCTGCGCAGCGTGGCATCCTCCGCGAGGCCGTAGAGCATGCGCACGCGCGCCGCCAGCATCGCGGCGATGGCATTGGAGAACACCACGTCGCGCATCAGCACCGCGAAGGCCGCGGGCGGCACCACCAGCAGGTCGAGCGCCTCCAGCGCGGTGGCGTCGTGGGTGCGCGGCGAACCGTCGATCAGCGTGATCTCGCCGAACCAGTTGCCCGGCTCCAGCACCGCGAGGATGGCCTCGCGCCCGTCCTGGCGCAGCGACGAGACCTTGATGGTGCCCGCCACCAGCCCGTAGAAGCCGCCATCCGTGGCGTGGATGGGATCGCCCTGGCGGAACACCATCGCGCCGCGCCGCACATGATGCAGTTCGGCCGCGCCCACCAGCGCCTCGCGTTGCGCGCGCGGCATGCTCAGGAACCACGGGTTGCCTTCCAGCGCGGCGCGGTGGGCGGCGGAAAGGCGCGGTTTCGCAGAAGCAGCCATGACTGGGGAATGACGGTGGAACGGGGGTTTACCAGAACCCCGCATTGTCAAATTCTTGACAGTTCATGGTCAAGCGCAGGCATACAGTGACCAGCTCCCCACAGGACACAAGAACGGAGACTCCGGCGATGAACGCACGCGCAAGTTTCAAGAGCATGCAGGAAAGCACGCGCGAAGACTGGCAGCTGATCGGTGGCGAATTCATGCAGTTCGCGGGCGGCCTGCCCGCGCGCGTGATCAGGCACCTGCAGATCCTCGAAGGCGACTACGGCGGCTTCCCGGTCGACCGCTACACCCACTCGTTGCAGACCGCCACCCGCGCGCTGCGCGACGGCCGCGACGAGGAATACGTGGTGTGCGCGCTGCTGCACGACATCGGCGACACGCTCGGCAGCTTCAACCACCCCGACATCGCCGCGGCCATCCTCCAGCCCTTCGTGAGCGAGGCCAACCACTGGATGGTGCAGAACCACGGCATCTTCCAGGGCCACTACTTCTTCCACCACATCGGCCTGGACCGCGACATGCGCGACAACTTCAAGGGCCACCCGCACTACGAGCGCACGGCCGAGTTCTGCGCGCTCTACGACAACCCCGCCTTCGACCCCAAGGCCGAGACGCTGCCCATCGGCGAGTTCGAACCCATGCTGCGCCGCGTGATGGCGCAGCCGAAGCAGAGCATCTACAAATCGGCGCTGCAGCCTGCTGCAGAGGCCGCCTGAAGTCGGACAGCCGAACGCAGAAGGAAGACAAAAGCTACGCAGAAGCCGCAGAGAAACCAGAAACCATTTCCTGTTTTCCTTCTGCGACTTCTGCGTAACCTTCGCGACCTCTGCGTCCGGCTGCCCGCTTTCTCCTCCCTCAAAAGGACACCCCAACATGAACGCCTTCGCCCAACCCGAAATCCAGAAGCTGGTCTCCGCCGAGGAGTGGCAGCTTCGCGTCGACCTCGCCGCCTGCTACCGCCTCGTGGCGCTGCACGGCTGGAGCGACCTGGTCTTCACGCACATCAGCGCGCGCATTCCCGGCCCCGAACACCACTTTCTGATCAACCCCTACGGCCTGATGTTCGACGAGATCACCGCGTCGAGCCTGGTGAAGGTCGACCAGCAGTGCAACAAGGTCATCGACTCGCCCTACCCGGTGAACCCGGCTGGCTTCGTGATCCACAGCGCGGTGCATGCGGCGCGGGAAGACATCCAGTGCGTGCTGCACACCCACACCCGGGCCGGCATCGCGGTAAGCGCGCAGAAGAACGGCGTGCTGCCCATCAGCCAGCAGTCGACCTTCGTGCTGGCCTCGCTGGCCTATCACGACTACGAGGGCGTGGCCTTCCGCGACGACGAGAAGCCGCGCCTGCAGGCCGACATGGGCAGCGCCAACTTCCTCATGCTGCGCAACCACGGCCTGCTGACCTGCGGCAAGACCATTGCCGACGCCTTTCTTTCGATGTACACCTTCGAGGCCACCTGCCAGATCCAGATCGCGGCGCAATCGGGCGGCGGCGAACTCACGCACGTGGACCCGCGCATCGTGGAAGGCGTGGGCCAGGCCATGAAGGTGCAGACCGGCGGCCTGGGCGGGCAGTTCGTCTGGCCGTCGCTGATCCGCAAGCTCGACCGCATCGACGACAGCTACAAGCAATAAGAGCTTCGTCGCTCCCGGTTTCCACGGCTGCCAGCGCCTGCGCGACAGGTGCCGGCGGCCATTTTTTTGTTCATCGCGCGCACCACGACAACTACAAGAAAAGCAAGAACCAACGAGGAGACAAACCCCATGGACAGTACCGTCATCGTCACCCGCTTCCTGTTCGGCGCGCTCGCGCTGGTCATGTTCGGGCTCGGCCTCTCGCTTTCGCCCGCCGACTTCAAGCGGCTCTTCAAGCACCCAAAGGCCGTTGCCATAGCGCTCGCGCTGCAGGTCATCGGCCTGCCGCTGGCCTGCTACGCGATCATCGTGGGCTTCGGCCTGCCGCCGGTGTTCGCGGTCGGGCTGATGCTGCTGGCGGCCTCGCCGGGCGGCATCTCGGCCAACCTGTTCTCGCACCTGTTCGGCGGCAACGTGGCGATGAACATCTCGCTCACGGCCGTGAACACGCTGCTTTCCATCGTCACGCTGCCGCTCATCGCGAACTGGGCCATCGGCCATTTCGCGCAGGGCGGCCAGGTGGTGCCGCTGCAGACGCGCAAGCTGGTGGAGGTGATCGCCATCGTGCTGGTGCCGGTGGCGCTCGGCATGTTCGTCGCCTCGCGCCGGCCCGGCTTCGCCGCGCACATGGAAAAGCCAACCAAGATCTTCAGCGGCGTGGTGCTGGCGGTGGTGACGGTGCTGGCCATCGCCAACGAGTGGAAGACCATCACGACCACCTTCGCGCAGATCGGCGTGCCGGTGCTGCTGTTCAACCTGCTGAGCCTGTTCGCGGGCTACTACCTCAGCCGCGCCGCCGGGCTCGACAAGCCGCTGGCCACCGCCATCAGCTACGAGATCGGCATCCACAACTCCACGCTGGCGATCTTCATCGCGGTGAGCGTGCTGGGCAGCTTCCAGCTGGCGCTGCCGGCGGCCATCTACTCGGTGGTGATGTACATCACCGCCCCGCTCTTCGGATGGCTGCTGCTGCGCCGCCCGGCGCCGGCCACCGTGCCTGCGCGATGATCGGCGCATGGAACTCCGGCAACTGCGCTACTTCGTCAAGGTCTGCGAGCTTCGCAGCATGGGCCGCGCCGCGGTCGAACTGGGCGTCGTCACCTCGGCGCTGAGCCAGCAGATCAGCCGGCTCGAGGGCGAGCTGGCCACCCGGCTGCTGCAGCGCAGCTCCAGCGGCGTGGTGCCCACCGACGCCGGCGTGGCCTTCCTGCATCAGGCCCAGCTGGTGCTGCGCCATGCCGACGACGCGGTGCTCGCGGCGCAGCAGGCGCGGCTGTCGGGCCACGTGAGCGTGGGCCTCGCGCCCACCACCGCCACGGTGCTCGGCGTGCCGCTGATGCGAGCCATGCGAGAGCGCTACCCCGACGTACGCCTGCACATGGTCGAAGCGCTCTCGGGCCACCTCACCAGCATGCTGCAGGCCAGGCAGCTCGACCTTGCCGTGCTGTTCCAGACCGACACGCCACGGCGCTGGAGCGTGACACCGCTCCTGGCCGAGAAGCTCTTCGTCATCGCCTCGCCCGCGCTGGCGCAGCGCCCGACCGGCACGCGCGTGCGGCTCGCGCAGCTGGCCGGGCTGCCGCTGATCCTGCCCAGCGGCAGCCACGGCCTGCGCGCCACGCTGATGGCCGCCTCCGCGCGGGCGCGCATCGTTCCGAACATCGTGGCCGAAGTCGACGGCCTCGCGCTGCTGATGGACGCGGTGCGCGCCGGCCACGGCGCCACCATCCAGCCCGGCGCGGCCACCGCGCGGCACGACCGTGACGACCTGCAGCTCACCCAGATCGCCGACGCCCACGTGGGCCGCCGCAACCTGCTCGTGAGCCTGTCGGACGACGAACTCTCCCCCGCCGCGCTGGCCACGCGCGTGGTGGTGGCCGACACGGCACGCGCACTGGTGCGCGAGGGCCGCTGGGCCGGCGCCAGTCTTCTCGAAACGTGAACACCCGTTGCCCGATCCGGCCTTTCGCGTGAAGGCCTGCGTGCCTAGAGTCTCCCGGTTCCCACGGAGACCCACGATTGACGGATGTTCTTGTTGTTGGCGGCGGCAACGCCGCGCTGTGCGCCGCGCTCATGGCACGCGAGGCTGGCGCATCGGTGCTGCTGCTCGAAGCCTCGCCCAAGGCCTGGCGCGGCGGCAATTCGCAGCACACGCGCAACCTGCGCTGCATGCACGATGCGCCGCAGGACGTGCTGGTCGATGCCTACCCTGAAGAGGAGTACTGGCAGGACCTGCTGAAGGTGACCGGCGGCCTCACCGACGAGCGCCTGGCGCGCCTGGTAATCCGCGCCTCGTCGAACTGCCGCGACTGGATGCGCAGCCACGGCGTGCACTTCCAGCCTCCGCTGTCGGGCGCGCTGCACGTGGCGCGCACCAACGCCTTCTTCATGGGTGGCGGCAAGGCGCTGGTGAACGCCTATTTCCGCAGCGCCGAAAGGCTCGGCGTGCGCATCCGCTACGACACGCCCGTGGCCTCGGTGGAGCTCGACGGCGACCGCTTCGTGGCCGTGCGCACCGAAGCCGGCGAACGAATCGAAGCGAAGAGCTGCGTGCTGGCAGCCGGCGGCTTCGAATCGAACCGCGAATGGCTGCGCGAAGCGTGGGGGCAGAACGAGCGCGGCGAGTGGCCGGCCGACAACTTCCTGATCCGCGGCACGCGCTTCAACCAGGGCGTGCTGCTCAGGCACATGATCGAGGCGGGCGCCGACAGCATCGGCGATCCGTCGCAAGGCCACATGGTGGCCATCGACGCGCGCGCGCCGCTGTACGACGGCGGCATCTGTACACGCATCGACTGCGTGTCGCTGGGCGTGGTGGTCAACCGCGAAGCCAGGCGCTTCTACGACGAGGGCGAGGACTTCTGGCCCAAGCGCTACGCCATCTGGGGCCGGCTGGTGGCGCAGCAGCCTGGGCAGATCGCGTGGTCGGTCATCGACCAGAAGGCGGTCGGGCGCTTCATGCCACCGGTGTTTCCCGGCACGCAGGCCGCCACGCTCGGCGAGCTGGCGCGCAGGATCGGCCTGGATGAAACCACCTTCGTGCGCACCGTGGAGGACTACAACGCCGCCTGCCGCGTCGGCCGCTTCGACCACACGGCACTGGACGACTGCCACACCGAAGGCCTGGCCCCAGCCAAGACGCACTGGGCGCGCCCTATCGACACGGCGCCCTTCCATGCCTATCCGCTGCGACCCGGCATCACCTTCACCTACCTGGGCCTGAAGGTGGACGAAACCGCGGCTGTCCGCTTCGGCGGCAGGCCCAGCCCCAACCTCTTCGTCGCCGGCGAGATGATGGCCGGCAACGTGCTCGGCAAAGGCTACACGGCGGGCGTCGGCATGAGCATCGGAACGGCCTTCGGCCGCATCGCGGGCACGCAGGCGGCGAAAGCCGCGCGGGCCTCCACGAAGAACGACAAGGAGGCCGCGCTTGCAGCAGCTCACTGACCTCGTCGCGCGCGCACGGGCCGATGCCGAGGGCACGCCCGCGCACCGCGTGATCCCCATCGCCCCCGCGCTGCCGCTGACCGCGGGCGAAGGCGAAGTCGCGCGCATCCTGCAGATCTGCAACGCATGCCGCTATTGCGAAGGCTTCTGCGCCGTGTTCCCGGCCATGACGCGCCGGCTCGACTTCGGCAACAAGGCCGACACGCACTACCTCGCCAACCTCTGCCACAACTGCGGCGCCTGCCTGCATGCCTGCCAGTACGCGCCACCGCACGAGTTCGCGGTGAACGTGCCGCGGGCCATGGCGCAGGTCCGCATGCAAACGTACAGCGACTACGCCTGGCCGCGCGCCATGGGCATGCTGTACCGCAGGGCGGGCCTCACGGTAGCGCTCGCGCTGGCCGGCGGGCTGGCGCTCTTCCTGGTGCTGGCGGTGGCGCTCTCGGGCTCGCTGCTGCACGAGCCGATGGCGGGCAACTTCTACGCGATCTTTCCGCACAACCTGCTCGCGCTGGTGTTCGGGGCGGTGTTCCTCTTCGTGATGCTCGCGCTGGCCATGGGCGTGCGGCGCTTCTGGCGCGAGGTGTCGCCGGCGAACGACTCGCAGAACACGCCGGACCTGCCCGGCGCGCGCGGCCCCGCCGGCGCCGAAGCAGCGCGCGACGCGCTGCGCCTGAAGTACCTCGACGGCGGCCACGGCGAAGGTTGCAACAACGAGAGCGACCGCTTCACCCTGTGGCGCAGGCGCTTCCATCACTTCACCTTCTACGGCTTCATGCTGTGCTTCGCATCGACCTGCGTGGCGACGCTCTATCACTACCTGCTCGGCCTGCATGCGCCCTATGCGCTCACCAGCCTGCCGGTGCTGCTGGGCACGGCCGGCGGCATCGGCCTGCTGATCGGGCCGGCCGGCCTGCTGTGGCTGAACCTGCGGCGCGACCCGGCGCATGGCGACACCGCGCAGCGCCCGATGGACCGGGGCTTCATCGCCCTGCTGCTGCTCACCAGCCTCACCGGCCTCGCGCTGCTGGCCTGGCGCGACACCCGCTTCATGGCGCTGCTGCTGGCGGTGCACCTGGGCGTGGTGATGGCGCTGTTCCTCACGCTGCCCTACGGCAAGTTCGCGCACGGCGTCTTCCGCTGCGCCGCCCTGCTGAAGTTCGCCATCGAGAAACGACTGCCCGGCCGCCTGCGCCTGGGCGCCGACTGAACACCCACCCGCGAAGGAAAAGACCCATGACACAACAACCCGGCGTGCTCCGGATTCCATCGATGAAGGAGCGCTGCTCCGAAGCCGAATGGCAGGCCCGCGTCGACCTCGCCGCCTGCTACCGGCTGGTGGACCTCTACGGCATGTCCGACATGATGGCCAACCACATCTCCTCGCACGTGCCGGGCGAGAAAGGCGCCTTCCTCATCAACCCCTACGGGATGATGTACGAGGAGATCACCGCCTCCTGTCTCATCAAGGTCGACCAGGACGGCAACATTCTGTCGAAGCCCGACTTCGGCGAACTGGACTACGGCATCAACAAGGCCGGCTACGTGATCCACAGCGCGGTGCACGCCGCGCGGCCCGACGTGGCCTGCGTGATCCATACGCACAGCTGGGCGTCGATGGCGGTCTCGTCGCTCGAATGCGGCCTGCTGCCGCTCACGCAGACCGCCATGCGCTTCCTGAAGATCGGCTACCACGACTACCAGGGCGTGGTGCTGAACACCGAGGAGCAGGCCTCGCTGCTGGCCGACCTGGGCGAGAGCGAGGCCGTGATCTTCCGCAACCACGGCGCGCTGGTGGTGGGCCGCAGCGTGGGCGAGGCCTTCAACTGGATGCACCGGCTGGAGCTGGCCTGCCGCGCGCAGATCGGCGCGATGTCGTGCAACACGCCGCTGAAGGCGGTGCCGCAGCACATCCTGGAAGAGACCTGGAACAACTATCAGCCCGGCACGCGCCGGCCCTACGGGCTCATGGAATGGCCTGCGCTGCTGCGCAAGCTCGACCGCATGGACCCGGGCTTCCGCGACTGAGCCGCCACCGCTTCGCCCACTCCCACGAGGACACACAAGAATGACACGAGACAAGCCCCTTTCCTTCCTTTCCCGCAGGGCCGCCTTCGGCGCCGCCGCGCTGCTGTGCGCCGGCATCGGCATGCAGGCCGCCGCGCAATCGCCCTACCCCAGCAAGCCCGTGCGCGTGGTCGTCGCCTTCACGGCCGGCGGCACCACCGACATCCTCGCGCGCGCCGTGACGCAGCAGCTCTCCGAAAAGCTCGGCCAGCCTTTCGTCATCGACAACAAGCCCGGTGGCGGCGGCAACATCGGCACCGAGTTCGTGGTGCGCGCGCCTGCCGACGGCTACACGCTGATCGTCAATTCGGTCGGCCCGATGGCCGTCAACCAGACGCTCTACAAGAACCTGCCCTACGACCCGCTCGCCGACCTCGTGCCGGTGGTGCAGATCGCCGACGTGCCCAACGTGCTGGTGGTCAACCCGGCGGTGCCCGCCAGGACGCTGGAGGAATTCATCGCCTACGCCAAGGCCAACCCGGGCAAGCTCAACTACGGCTCGACCGGCATCGGCACCTCCTCTCACCTGTCGAGCTACATGCTCGGCAAGCGCGTGGGCGCCGACATGCTGCATGTGCCCTACAAGGGCGCGAACGCGCTCAACGACCTGCTGGCGGGCCGGGTGCAGTTCATGTTCGCAACCATTCCCTCCGTCATCTCGCACATCAAGGCGGGCAAGCTGCGCGCCATCGCGGTGAGCAGCCAGAAGCGCTCGCGCTCGCTGCCCGACGTGCCGACCGTGGCCGAGAAGGGCTTCGCCGATTTCTCCGCCGGCTCGTGGTTCGGCTTCTTCGCGCCCAAGGGCACACCGGCCCCGGTGATCGCGCTGCTCAACAAGTCGGTGAACGACGCACTGCCGCCGCTGGAGGCGCAGATGATCCGCGAAGGCGCCGACCCGGTGGGCGGCACGCCCGAGCAGTTCGGCAAGTTCACGCGGCAGGAGTACGAGAAATGGAAGGCCATCGTGCGCGAATCGGGCGCGACCGCGGAATAGGCACCGGATGACGAACACCCCGCCACTGCGGATCCTGATGAGCCCGCAAGCCGCGGCGCAGACCGCACCCGGCCTGCAGGCCGCGCTCGACGGGCGCGCGCATCTGCTGGTGAGCCCCGGCGGCGATGCCGACATCGCCTTCGTCTCGCGCGACGTCACCGGCCTTTCGACCAAGCACGAGCTGCTGCCGCACACGCAGGCCTTTCACGACGCGCTGCGCCATGCGCCGTCGCTGCGCTGGGTGCATGCGCATTCGGCGGGCGCCGACCGGCCGGTGTACGGCGAGTTGCGTGCGCGCGGCGTGGAGGTCACGACCTCCTCCGGCGCCAACGCCAGCGTGGTGGTGCAGACCGCGCTGGCCGGCGTGCTGATGCTGGCGCGGCAGTTTCCGCAGCTGCTGGCCGCGCAGCGCGTGCACGCTTGGTCGCCGCTCCTGGGCAGCGGCCTGCCACGCGATCTTGCGGGGCAGACGGCGGTCATCGTCGGCTGGGGGCCCATTGGGCAAGGGCTGGGCGCGCTGCTCTCGGCGCTGGGCCTGCGCATCGTGTGCGTGCGCGGCAGCGAGGCGCCGGCGGCCGCTCCCGCGCACGAGAGCCTGAGCTACGAGCGGCTGCACACGGTGCTGCCGCGCGCCGACTGGCTGCTGCTCGCATGCCCGCTGAGCGAGCGCACGCGCGGCCTCGTCGGCGCGGCGGCGCTCGCGCGCATGCCCGCAGGCGCGCGGCTGGTGAATGTCTCGCGCGGCGAGGTGGTCGACGAGCCGGCGCTGATCGATGCCTTGCGCGGCGGCGCGCTGTCTGGCGCGTATCTCGACGTGTTCGCGCACGAGCCGCTGTCGGCCGACTCGCCCTTGTGGGATTTGCCGAACGTCATCGTCACGCCCCACACCGCCGGCCATTCGGACGGCAACGAGGCGCGCGTGGCGGGCATCTTCCTCGACAACCTGCAGCGCTGGATGCGCGGCGAGCCGCTGCTCAACCGCGTGGCCTGAAACGGCCGCGATCTACTCCTCCCGGCATTCTGCCGAAGGAGAACCGACGCTCCCGCTCCTCTAGCCGACAGTGCCAAAACCCGCCAAGGAAGGGCGGCTACTGTTATCTGCAGAATAGGAGCCCATGCACGTCCGATTCCCGCGCCATCCGGCGCGCTCTCTCGCCCCCGCCTGCGCCCTCCTCTCCCTCGCGCTCCTCCTGCCCTCCGCATCGGCCGCCCCCGATGCGTCAACGGCTGCCACGCTGCAGCCACAACCACAGGAGCAACCGCAGCAAGACGCCCACGCCCGCATAGAAGCCCTGATCTCCCGCATGACGGTGCAGGAGAAAGCCGGCCAGCTCAGCCTGTACGGGCCCGCCGACATCGACACGCCCAACAATCCGCAGGCCGGCTGGCGCAACGCCCAGCAGGAGACGGCCGACGTTCGCGCCGGCCGTCTCACGGGCCTTTTCAACAACGCGGGCCTCGAAGGCAAGCGCAGGCTGCAGCAGATCGCGACCAGGGAATCGCGCCTGGGCATTCCGCTGATCTTCGGCGCCGACGTGATCCATGGCTTTCGCACGATGTTCCCTATGCCGCTGGCCGAAGCCTCGAGCTGGGAGCCCGCGCTGGCGGAGCGCACCGCACGCGCCGCGGCAGTGGAAGCCACGGCCGACGGCTTCCGCTGGACCTTCGCGCCAATGGTGGACATCGCACGCGACGCGCGCTGGGGCCGCGGCCTCGAAGGCGTGGGCGAGGACGTCTTCCTCGCGAAGCAGTTCGCGGCCGCGCGGGTCCGCGGCTTCCAGGGCCCGGATCTTTCCCGGCCCGACTCGATGCTGGCCACGCCCAAGCACTTCGCGGCCTACGGCGCGGCCGAGGGCGGGCTGGACTACAACGCGAGCGACATCTCCGAGCGCACGCTGCGCGAGGTGTACCTGCCTCCGTTCCGCGCGGCACTGGACGCGGGCGCGCTGTCGGTGATGAGCGCCTTCAACGAGATCGGCGGCGTGCCCTCCACCGCCAATCCCGCGCTGCTGACAGGCGTGCTGCGCGACGAATGGAAGTTCCGCGGCTTCGTGGTTTCCGACTACACGGCCGACGAGGAACTCGTGGAGCACGGCTACGCGGCCAACCCGCGCGAGGCAGCCAAGCAGGCCTTCATGGCGGGCACCGACGTGAGCATGCAGAGCGGCCTGTACATGCGCTACCTGCCCGATCTCGTCGCCTCGGGCGAAGTGCCGATGTCGCGGCTCGACGAGGCCGTGCGCCGCGTGCTGCGCGTCAAGCAGAAGCTGGGCCTGTTCGACGACCCCATGCGCGGCCTCGACGGCCTGCCCGCCGCACAGCGCCCCGAGAACCCCGAATTCATTTCGCTGGCCCGCGAGAGCGCGCGCCGCTCGATCGTGATGCTGAAGAACGAGCGCATGCTGCTGCCGCTGCCAAAGGCCGGCACGAAGATCGCGCTGATCGGCCCCTTCGCCGAGGGCACCATCGACCTGATGGGCGCCTGGAGCCTGTTCCCCGGGCAGTCGGCGCCGGTGGGCATCGACCAGGGCCTGCGCACGGCGCTGGGGCCCAATTCGTCGGTGAACGTGGTGCGCGGCTCTGGCATCGAATCGGCGCTGCCCGGCGGCATCGAAGCGGCGGTGGCCGCCGCGCGCGATGCCGACGTGGTGCTGCTGGCCATCGGCGAAAGCCAGAAGATGTCGGGCGAGGCGCGCTCGCGCAGCGACATCGGCCTGCCGCAGGCGCAGCAGGACCTGGCCGAGGCGGTGGCCGCCACCGGCAAGCCGGTGGTCGTGCTGCTGAGCAACGGCCGGGCGATGGCGCTGAAGGGCGCGGTGCGCAATGCGCGCGCCATCCTCGTGACCTGGTTCCTCGGCGTGCAGACCGGCAACGCGATCGCCGATGTCGTGTTCGGCGACTTCAATCCCTCGGGCCGGCTGCCGGTGAGCTTTCCGCAGACGGCCGGGCAGGTGCCTTACTACTATGGCCACAAGCGCACCGGCCGCCCCTCGCCCGAGAGCGCGCCCGGCACGGCCTTCAAGACGCGGTACGTCGACGCGACGAACGAGGCGCTCTACCCCTTCGGCCACGGCATCGGCTTTTCACCGGTGCGCTACGACAGCGTCGAGCTGAGCAGCGAACGCATGCCGCTGGCCGGCACGCTGCGCGTGCGCGCCACCGTCACCAATACCGGCTCGCGCGACGCGGAGGAAGTGGTGCAGCTCTACATTGCCGAGCGCGCCGCCAGCGTGACGCGGCCGGTGCGCGAGCTCAAGGGCTTCCGCAAGCTGGCGATCGCGCCGGGCGCATCGGAAACGGTCGAGTTCACGCTCACGGCCGACGACCTGTCGTTCATCGGCCGCGACATGAAGCCGACCGTGGAGCCCGGCGAGTTCGACCTGTGGGTGGCGCCTTCGGCCGCGGGCGGCATCCGCAAGCGCTTCGTGCTCACGCGGGATTGAAACCCGCCGGCACCGCGCCCCTATTCGTCCATCTATTCGCCCATCGCGTGCGCGACCGACGAACCCGATGGGTTCGCCGATGCCACGGGCGGTGCCACCTGCGATTCCATCACCTCGGTCGGATGGATGCCGTTGTTCGCGCGAATCGCCTCGGCCTGCACCTGGGCGCGATCGACCCCCGACACGCTCGGCGCGGGCTGCGATTCGGCGACCTCGGTCGCATGGACTCCGTTGTTCGCACGCGCGGCCTCGTCGGCCACCGCATCGCGCGACTGCGTCGAGTGCGAGATCTGCGGATAGTCCGGATCGGCCCGCCCGCCCGCATGCGCGAGCGATGCCAGCACCAGCGCGGGCCCGGTGGCGATGCACAGGGCAATAGTTCGAACTCTCATGGCTGTCTCCTTGAGTGATGACGATGGGTTCACTCTAGGACGCGGCACTTATGTGCCGCTGAGGGTCTGCTTAGGGTGCCGTGAGAGTTCGCTTAGGCGCGGATGAGCGCTTCTAGTGCGCGATCCGTTCGGCAAGCTGGTCAACATCCTCGTCCACACCTGACGCGCCCGGGGCAGCAGGCGTCAGTCGAGCCCGTGGAAAGTGCTGTCGTCGGGCCCGATGTGCGAGGGCGGCGTCCACGCGGCGTCGCGCATCGAGCGGCTCACGAGCTTGTCCACGCCCAGCAGCGTGGCGAAGATGGCCATGCGCACCGGGATGCCGTTGTCGGTCTGGCGGAAGATGGCCAGGCGGGGATCGTTGTTGAGGTCGACACTGAGATCGTGCGAGCCCGGGCGGCTGTCGCGCGGCAGCGGGTGCATTACCACCACGTCGGGCTTGCACGCCGATTCGACCAGCGCGCGGTTGATCTCGAAGGCGTTGTCGAAGCCTTCCAGCACTTCGTCGTGGGCGAAGCGTTCCTTCTGGATGCGCGTGGCGTAGATGATGTCCGCGCCGGCCAGCCCCTGCGCCGGGGTGGCGGCGATCTCGACCACATGGCCGTTGCGGCTCACCGCATCGACGATCCCGGCGGGCATGGCCAGCGACGGCGGCGAGATCAGCGTGAACTTCAGGCCCTTGTACAGCGCCAGCAGCTTGATGAGCGAATGCACGGTGCGCCCGTATTTCAGGTCGCCGACCATCGCGATGTGCGCACCGTCCACCAGCTTGCCCAGCCGCGAGAACTCGCGCTGGATGGTGTACAGGTCGAGCAGTGCCTGGCTCGGATGTTCGCCCGGACCGTCGCCGCCGTTGATGACGGGCACGTTGGTGGCGCGCGCGAATTCCGCCACCGAGCCTTGCTCAGGGTGCCGAACGACGATCGCGTCGACGTAGCCGCTGATGACGCGGCTGGTGTCGTAGATCGACTCGCCCTTGGCCATCGACGAGAAGGTGAAGCCGGTGGTGTCGCATACCGAGCCGCCCAGCCGGCAGAAAGCCGCGCCGAAGCTCACCCGGGTGCGCGTGCTGGCCTCGAAGAACAGGTTGGCCAGCACGGCCCCTTCGAGCACGCGGCTCACCTTGCGGCGGCGCGCGATGGGCTGCATCACGTCGGCCAGATGGAAGAGTTCGTCGATGGCGTCGCGGTTGAACTGGCTGACCGAGAGCAGGTGCAGCGAGCCCTCGACGGCCATCGACTTGCGCAACGCGCCTTCATGTGCGCTTTGCGTATATTCACAGCGCCGACCATCCGAAGCCAGGATTTCGCTGACGAAGCGCCGCGCGACCTCGGGCATGGCCCTGAATTCGTTGGATTCGTCGGGCAGCAGCCAGGCGTCGAGCGCCCTTCTGCGGCTGCCGATGCGCTCGGCGAAAGCGTCGCGCGTCATGTTGAGCTGACGCATCGCGTCGCGGAGGAGCACCTGTTGCGGCATGTTCATGAGCCGCAAATATATACTCATTGCGTATATTTTAGAAGCCCCAAGGCGAAACATGCGCCCATGAAAAAAGCGGGCCGATCGGCCCGCTTTTCGTCCTTGTCCATGCAGCCGCAGCAGCGGCCGATGTCGCCTGATTACAGGCCAGCCTGGCGCGTGAACGACACGCTCGGCTTCTTGTAGGCTTGCGGCACTTCGTCGCGATAGAACGCGCGGCGATCGAGGCTGGCGAGCGGGTCGTGCGCCTTGGCGACGGCCTCGGCCTGCACGGTCGCACGGTTGGCGGTAGAGGTGAAGCTCTGTGCACCGGCGGCGGAGGCATCGCTGTATTCGTTGCCGGCGCGGGCGGCGGCAGCGGCTTGCGGTGCGACTTCGGCACGGGTCACCGAGGAATTCACGACGTGCACGCCGTCATAGGTTTCTGCTTGTGCTCCGGCAGCAGCCAGGAGCGAGAGAGCAGCAGCGGCGAGGATCTTCGAGGCATTCATTTCAATCTCCTTCAGGGCAAACGGGTTGGTTGGTGAGGAGAAGTTTGATCCTGAATCGCCCCGAAAAACGCGTGCAAAAAGAACCGCGGCGTTCACGGGATTGAAACAATGCGGGCCTTGAAAAAGCGTCTCGCCGATACGGTCCGACGCCTTCAGTGGCTGATCATCCAGGGCCTTCGCGACGGTGCCGACTTCGCGCCGTTGGGCGCGGTCATCGTTGCGGCGCGCTTCGACGAAGAGCCGCAGCAGCCGCACCCCGCGGGATGCCGCAGCCTCGCATAGTCGCGCGAACTCGTCGGCTCGTGCCGTGCGCGCTCGTTGGTTTCCATTGCGCGGCGCGTGCCCGTGGCCATCAGCGCGAGCCGGGGCGCGGCCGACAGCACGCGAGGCGACGCGCTGCCGCAGTCGGGGCATGCGGCCGGCTCGTCGCGCAGGCCCGAGGGCCGCAGCGCCTCGAAGCCGCCGCAATGCCCGCAGGCGTAGTCGTAGGTGGGCATGGCGGGTCTTTCTTCAATGTTCAGCGCAGGTCCGGCGACAGCGGCATGTCGATGCTGCCGTCGATGAACTTCACAGGGCCGGCGGCGCTGGGGTTGATATCGAAGTCGAAGATGCCCGTGGGCAGCCACAGCGTGGTGCACGAGTTGGGCACGTCGACCACGCCACTGATGTGCCCCTGCACGGGCGCGGTGCCGAGGATCGAGTAGGCCTGCGCGCCCGAGTAGCCGAACTTCTTCAGGTACTCGATGGCGTTCAGGCAGGCCTGGCGGTAGGCCACGTTCACGTCGAGGTAATGCTGCTTGCCGCTCTCGTCGACCGAGATGCCCTCGAAGATCAGGTAGTCGTTGTACTGCGGCGTGATGGGGCTGGGCTTGAAGATCGGGTTCCTGATGCCGTACTTGGCCATGCCGCCCTTGATGAGCGTGACCTTCATGTGCACCCAGCCGGCCATCTCGATGGCGCCGCAGAAGGTGATCTCGCCGTCGCCCTGGCTGAAGTGCAGGTCGCCCACGCTCAGGCCCGCGCCGTCGACGTACACCGGAAAGAACACCTTGGAGCCGCGCGACAGGTCCTTGATGTCGCAGTTGCCGCCATGCTCGCGCGGCGGCACGGTGCGTGCGCCCTCGGCGGCGGCCTTCGCCCTCGCCTCGCCGGTCATCTTGCCCATGTGGGCGGTGCCCGCGAAGGGCGGATTGGCCAGGCCGGGCACGCGCTCAGGGTCGGTGGCAATCAGCGCCTTCTCGCGCTCGTTCCACATGTCGAGCATCGGTTTGTCGGGCAGGCAGCCGATCAGGCCTGGGTGGATGAGACCTGCGAAGTTCACGCCCGGCACGTGGCGCGAGCTGGTGAACATGCCCTTGAAATCCCAGATCGACTTCTGCGCCTCGGGGAAATGGTCGGTGAGGAAGCCGCCGCCGTTCTTCTTCGAGAAGAAGCCGTTGAAGCCCCAGAGGCTGTCCTGCTTGGCGCCGATGTCCAGCAGGTCGACCACCAGCAGGTCGCCGGGCTCGGCCCCCTTCACGCCCACGGGGCCGGAGAGGTAGTGCACCGTGCTCAGGTCGATGTCGCGCACGTCGTCAGCGCTGTCGTTGTTCTTGATGAAGCCGCCGGTCCAGTCGAAGGTCTCCAGGATGAAGTCGTCGCCCGGGTTGACCCAGCAGGCCATCGGGATGTCCGGATGCCAGCGGTTGTGGATCATCTCGTTCTCGGTGGGCGGCTTGGTCAGGTCGACCTTGATCAGCGTGTCCGTCATTTGCAGTGGCTCCTGGGGTTGTGGTTAAACAGAGAGGTAGGCTTTGATGCGGTCGACATCGGTCTTGTCGCGCGCCGTCTCGTGCACGAGCCGCCCGCCCTCGATCACGAAGAGCCGGTCGGCCACGTCCATCGCGAAGCTCAGCACCTGCTCGGACACCACGATGGTGATGCCGCGCAGCTTCCGGATCTCGTTGAGCGCCTTCGCGATGTCCTTGATGATCGAAGGCTGGATGCCTTCGGTGGGTTCGTCCAGCAGCAGCACCTTGGGGTCTGTGACGAGCGCGCGCGCAATGGCGAGCTGCTGCTGCTGGCCGCCCGAGAGGTTGCCGCCCTTGCGGCTCTTCATGTCCCACAGCACGGGGAAGAGCGCGTAGATTTCTTCCGGGATGCGCCGTGTCTTCGAGTTCTCCAGGCCG
Organism: Variovorax sp. 350MFTsu5.1; assembly: GCF_048302515.1. NCBI lineage: Bacteria > Pseudomonadati > Pseudomonadota > Betaproteobacteria > Burkholderiales > Comamonadaceae > Variovorax > Variovorax sp. 350MFTsu5.1. Next base: position 3,974,340 of record NZ_CP157620.1, read on the forward strand.
GTCTGGATGTTCTCCTCCACCGTCAGCGTCGGAAAGATCATCCGCCCCTGCGGCACGTAGGCGATGCCCTTGGCCACGCGGCGGAAGCTCTCGTCGCGCGACACGTCCTGCCCCGCCACCTCGATGCGCCCGCTCTTCAGCGGAAGCACGCCCATCAGGCTCTTGAACAGCGTGGTCTTGCCCATGCCGTTGCGGCCCATGATGGCGACGGTCTCGTTGGCGTGGCCGTCGAACGAGATGCCGTGCAGCGCCTCGCTTTGGCCGTAGGCGACGTGCAGGTCCTCGACCTTCAGGTTGATGTTGCTCATGTCAGTGGCCCAGGTAGACGTCGATGACCTTCGGGTCGGCCTGCACCTTCTCCATCGGCCCTTCGGCGAGGATCTTTCCCTGGTGCATCACCGTGACCTTGTGCGCGATCTGCTTCACGAAGGCCATGTCGTGCTCGATGACGATCACGGCGCGGTTCTGGCAGATGCGCTTGAGCAGCTCGGCGGTGAGCTCGCGTTCGCGCGCGCTCATGCCGGCGATGGGCTCGTCGAGCATCAGCAGTTCGGGCTCCTGCATCAGCAGCATGCCGATCTCCAGCCACTGCTTCTGGCCGTGGCTCAGCAGGCCGGCCTCGGTGTCGAGCCTGTCGGCCAGGCCGATCTCTCCGGCGACCGCCTGCACCCTGGCCTTGACCTCGTCGTCGCACTTGAAGGCCAGCGCGCCGAACACCGAGCGCCCTTTCGGAAACGACACCTCCAGGTTCTGGAACACGCTGAGGTTCTCGTAGATGGAGGGTGTCTGGAACTTTCGGCCGATGCCCAGCCGCACGCGCTTGTGCTCGGCCATCTTCGTGAGTTCGGTGTTCCTGAACTTGATGCTGCCGGCGCTGGCGCGCGTCTTGCCGCAGATCAGGTCGAGCAGCGTGGTCTTGCCCGCGCCATTGGGGCCGATGATCACGCGCAGTTCGTTGCGGTCGATGTACAGCGTCAGGTCGTCGATGGCCTTGAAACCGTCGAAGGAGACGGTGAGGTCTTCCACGGCGAGCGCGAAGTCGGTATTGCTCATGAGGTTGCTCCGCGTGTGTTCAGGCGCGCTGGCTGCCGATGCCTTCGGGCAGCGCGGGCTCGACGGGCTGTGCTGCGGGCGTTGCCGATACGGTTGGTGCCGGCGGCTTGACGGCCGCGTCGCGCAATGCCTGCCGGCGCGACTTCCACCACGGGCGGATCTTTTCTTCCCACACGCCCGCGAGCCCCATCGGGAAGGCCATGGTCACGCCGATGAAGAGCGCCGCCATCAGGAACAGCCACAGGTCCGGAAAGCTCTCCGAGAACAGCGTCTTGCCCGCATTCACCAGCAGCGCGCCGTACACCGCCCCCACCAGGCTCATGCGGCCGCCGACCGCGCAGAAGATCACCATCTCGATGGACGGCACGATGCCCACGAAGCTCGGCGACATGAAGCCCACCTGCAGCGCGAACATCGCGCCGCCGATGCCCGAGAGCCCCGCCGCCAGGCAGAAGATGAAGACCTTGAAGTTCGACACGTCGTAGCCCGAGAAGCGCACGCGGTCTTCCTTGTCGCGCATGGCCAGCAGCAGCGTGCCCAGCTTGCTGGTCTGGATCCAGCGGCACAGCAGGATGCTGCCCACCAGCAGGGCCACGCAGACGTAGTAGAGGACGTACTTGGCGCTGTCGGTGCGCGTGTCCCAGCCCAGCAGAGTCTTCAGGTCGGTCATGCCGTTCACGCCGCCCGTGTAGCCCTGCTGGCCGATGATGAGCACCGTGCAGATCAGCGCCACCGCCTGCGTGATGATCGCGAAATACACCCCGCCCACGCGCCGCTTGAACATCGCGAAGCTGATGAGCCAGGCCAGCGCCATCGGCGCCAGCACCACCAGCGCGAGGCTCAGCGGCAGGCTCTTGAACGGCAGCCACAGCGTGGGCAGCTCGGTGATCTGGTTCCAGTCCATGAAGTCCGGAATGCCCGGCGTGGTCTGGATCTTGGTCGACACCGGGTCGGACGCCTCGAGCTTGAGGAACATCGCCATCACATAACCGCCGATGCCGAAGAACACCCCCTGCCCCAGGCTCAGCACACCGCCGTAGCCCCACACCATGACGAGGCCCACGGCCACGAAGGCGTAGGTGAGGTACTTGCCCACGAGGTTGAGGCGGAAGATGTCGAGCGACAGCGGCAGAACCACCGCGAGCAGCAGCACCAGCAGCAGGAGGCTGCCCAGCTGGTAGCGCTGGATCGAGGCCTTGATGAAATTCATCGGAACGTTCTCCAGGAAGGAATCGGATTCAGCGGCGCACCTTGACTGCAAAAAGTCCTTGAGGGCGCAGCATCAGGATGAAGACGATCAGCGACAGCGTCAGCACCTTGGCCATCGACCCGGTCATGAAGAACTCCGAAACCGACTGCGTCTGCGCGATGCCGAAGGCCGAGACCACCGTGCCGAAGAGGCTGGCCGCGCCGCCGAAGGTGACGACCAGGAAGGCGTCGACGATGTAGAGCGAGCCCGAGGTCGGCCCGGTGGAGCCGATGGTGGTGAAGGCCGCGCCCGCCACGCCGGCAATGCCGCAGCCGATGGCGAAGGTGAGGCGGTCGGTCTTTTTCGTGTCGATGCCGGTGGCATTGGCCATGGTGCGGTTGGCAACGGTGGCGCGCACCCGCAGGCCCCAGCGGCTCTTGTGCAGCGCGACCAGCACGCCACCCGTGACCAGCGCGGTGAGCGCGAGCACGAACAGGCCGTTGATCGGGATGTCCAGGCCTTCGTGCGGCGTCCACGAGCCCATGAGCCATTCGGGCAGCGTCGGGCTCACCTCCTTCGGCCCGATGAAGGTGCGGAAGATCTGCTGCAGCCCCAGGCTCACGCCCCAGGTGGCGAGCAGCGTGTCGAGCGGACGCTTGTAGAGGTGGCGGATCAACGCCCACTCCACGATCCATCCGGTGATGAAGGCAAAGACGAAAGCCAGCCCGATGGCGATCGGGAAGTAGTACGGCATGAACTCGGGCGCCAGGCTCTCGGTGACGCGCGCGGCCAGGTAGATCGAGTAGGCGCCGATGGTCATGAACTCGCCATGCGCCATGTTGATCACGCCCATCTGGCCGAAGATGATCGCGAGGCCCAGCCCCATCAGCAGCAGCACCGCGAAGAGGCTCAGCCCCGCGAAGCCCTGCATGAGGCCGATGTTCAGCATGTCCGACAAAGTCATGGCGGGAAGTCCGGAAGGTTGGAGTTACCCCCTCTCCCGCTTGCGGGAGAGGGTTGGGGTGAGGGCCGGAGGCCTGCTTACTGGTAGCCCTTCGGGAACGGATCCGGCTTGATCAGTTCGGCCGACTCCGCCACCACCTTGAACGTCCCGTCCGGCTGCCCCTGCCCGATGCGCGCCTTGCTCCACAGATGGTGGTTGGCGTCGAGCTTCACGTAGCCCTCGGGCGCCGTCTTCAGCTCGATGCCCGGCGATGCGGCCACCACCTTGTCCACATCGAAGCTGCCGGCCTTCTCCACCGCGGCCTTCCACAGCCAGGGGCCGAGGTAGCCCGCCTGCGTCACGTCGCCGATGACGGCGTCCTTGCCGTACTTGGCCTTGAAGGCTTCCACGAACTTCTTGTTGTTCGCGTTGTCCAGCGTCTGGAAGTACTTCATCGACGAGTAGAAGCCCGCGAAGTTCTCGCCGCCCACGCCGGTCATCTCGTCCTCGGTCACGGCCAGCGTCAGCAGGAACTGCTTGTCGCCGGTGATGCCCGCGGCCTTGAGCTGCTTGTAGAAGGCCACGTTCGAGCCGCCCACCACGGCCGCGAAGATGCAGTCGGGCTTGGCCACCTTGATCTTGTTGATCAGCGAGTTGAAGTTGGTGTGGCCCAGCGGGTAGTACTCCTCGCCCTTGACCGAGCCCTTCTGGAAGTTCTCGATGTGCTTGCGCGCGATCTTCATCGAGGTGCGCGGCCAGATGTAGTCGGAGCCCACCAGGAAGAAGGTCTTGGCCTTCTTCTCTTTCGCGCCCCAGTCCAGGCCCCAGATGATCTGCTGCGTGGCTTCCTGGCCGGTGTAGATCACGTTCTTGCTCTGCTCCAGGCCTTCGTAGAAGGTGGGGTAGTACAGCAGGCCGTTCTCCTTCTCGAACACCGGAAGCACGGCCTTGCGCGAGGCGCTGGTCCAGCATCCGAACACGGCCGCGACCTTGTCGTTGACCAGCAGCTTCTTCGACTTCTCGGCGAAGGTGGGCCAGTCGGAGGCGCCGTCTTCCTTGATGACCTTGATCTTGCGGCCCAGGATGCCGCCCATGGCGTTGATCTGGTCGATGGCGAGCTGCTCGGCCTGGATGGAGCCGGTCTCCGAGATGGCCATGGTGCCGGTGGACGAATGCAACTGGCCCACCGTGACCTCGGTGTCCGTCACGGCGAGCTTCGTCGTGTTGACCTTGGCCGTGGGGAACTGGCCCTGGCCGAAGCTCAGGCCGCTCAGGCCCATCACGGGCAGCGCGGCGGCGCCCTGCAGCAGGCGGCGGCGGCGCAGTGCCATGGCATCGAGGGAAGGATCGGAATCACGCGACATCAGGAAACTCCAGGCAGGTTGTTGGAAAGGAGGGCCGCGCACCATCGAAGTGCATCGGACGGTGCCCCGAGCACCATGGCTGGAACTTTAGAAATCACCGGCGTATGCGCGAATACGTCATTCAACGTAGCGGCGGGTGCCCGCCCTGCCCGCAGACTCGCGAGCAAGACATCGGTGAAAAGGATCGGTGAAAAGGGCCGCAGGGAGCGCTTCTTGCTGTACCCGCGCCATGCCACTGCCGCCGCCGCGAGAACCCGCCATGCAATCCGTCTCCGGACAGAAGATCTTCCGCATCCGCCGCGACTACAACGCCTGGGTCGCGAACGAGACGCTGGAGGACTACGCGCTGCGCTACACGCCGCGCAGCTTCCGCAAGTGGTCGGAGTTCCGCGTCGCCAACGCGGCCTTCGGCGCCACCTCCTTCCTGGCGCTGGAGGCCATCGGCGGAGCCATCGCGCTGAGCTACGGCTTCTCGAACGCGCTGTGGGCCATCCTCGTGGTGGGGCTCATCACCTTCCTCACCGGACTGCCGATCTCGTACTACGCGGCACGCCATGGCGTGGATATGGACCTGCTCACGCGCGGCGCCGGTTTCGGCTACCTGGGCTCCACGCTCACGTCACTGATCTACGCGAGCTTCACCTTCATCTTCTTCGCGCTGGAGGCGGCCATCCTCGCGCTGGCGCTGCAGATGTACCTGGACTGGCCGCTGTGGCTGCTGTACATGGTGTCGTCGATCGTCATCATCCCGCTGGTGGCTCGGGGCATCACGCTCATTTCGGGGCTGCAGCTGTGGACGCAGCCGATCTGGATCGTGCTGTTCGTCTGCCCCTTCGTCGCGGTGCTGGTGAAGAAGCCCGAGCTCTACGCCGACTTCACCGGGCTGGTGGGCCGCACCTCCGACAGCAGCGGCTTCGACCCGCTGATGTTCGGCGCCGCCGCCACTGTGGCCTTCTCGCTGGTGGTGCAGATCGGCGAGCAGGTCGACTACCTGCGCTTCCTGCCCGAGAAGACCGCCGCCAACCGCGTGCGCTGGTGGACGGCGGTGCTGGTCTCGGGGCCAGGCTGGATCGTGCCGGGCATGCTGAAGATGATGGGCGGCGCCTTCCTCGCCTTCCTGGCGCTGCAGCACGAGATACCGGCCAACCACGCGGTCGAGCCCACGCAGATGTACCTCACGGGCTTCTCCTACGTGCTGCGCGATCCGGCCTGGGTGCTGGGCATCACGGTGCTCTTCGTGCTGGTGTCGCAGATGAAGATCAACCTGACGAACGCCTATGCGGGTTCGCTGGCATGGTCGAACTTCTTCGCGCGGCTCACGCACAGCCACCCGGGGCGCGTGGTTTGGCTGGTATTCAACGTGGCCATCGCGATCCTGCTGATGGCCCTGGGCGTGTTCGCGGCGCTGGAGCACGTGCTGGGCTTCTACAGCAACATCGCCATCGCCTGGGTGGGCGCGCTGGTGGCCGACCTGGTCATCAACAAGCCGCTGGGCTGGAGCCCGCGCACCATCGAGTTCAAGCGGGCGCACTTGTACGACATCAACCCTGTGGGCCTGGTGTCGATGCTGGCGGCGGCGGCGCTGGCCATGCTGGCCTACTCCGGCACGCTGGGGCAATGGGCGAAGGCTTTTTCGCCCTTCATCGCGCTGGCCACCGCCATGGCGCTGTCGCCCCTGCTGGCCTGGCGCACGCGCGGGCGCTACTACCTCGCGCGCAACGACATTGAACGCTGGAAGCCGGGCCAGGCCGTGAAGTGCTCGGTGTGCGACAACAGCTTCGAGTCGGAGGACATGGCCCACTGCCCTGCCTACAGCGCGCCGATCTGCTCACTGTGCTGCACGCTCGAATCGCGCTGCCACGACCGCTGCAAGACAAACTCGCGAGCGGCCGAGCAGATGAGCGGCTGGCTGCAGGCGCTGCTGCCGCCGGCGCTCTCGGCACGCCTGAACTTCCGCGTGGCGCACTACCTGCTGGTGGCGGCATCGCTCATCGCGCTGCTGGCCACCGTGGTGGGGGTGGTGTACGCGCAGGAGGCGCTGGCGGGCACCAGCGACCCGGTCATGGCCACGGCTTTCCTGAAGGTGTTCGCGCTGCTCTCCGTGGTGGCAGCGGTGGCAGCATGGTGGGTGGTGCTGGGCAGCGAGAGCCGGCAGATGGCGCAGGAAGAATCGAACCGCCACAACAACCTGCTGGCGCTGGAGATCGAGGCCCACCGCCGCACCGACGCCGCCTTGCAGGCAGCCAAGGAAGCCGCCGAGGCCGCCAACCAGGCCAAGACCCGCTATGTGGCCGGCATGACGCACGAGCTGCGCACGCCGCTAAACAGCATCCTGGGCTACTCGCAGATTCTTCTGAAGGGCGACTCGGTGAAGCCGCCGCGCGAAGCGGTGCAGACCATCCACCGCAGCGGCGAGCACATGCTGGGCCTGATCGATGGCCTGCTCGACCTGGCGCGCATCGAGGCCGGCCGGCTGCAGCTGGAGCCCGCGCCGCTGGCGCTGCCGGCCTTCCTCGACCAGCTGGTGCACATGGTGCGCCCGCAGGCCGAGAACAAGGGCCTGGCCTTCGTCTACACGCACGCGGGCCGGCTGCCGCCGTGGGTGCATGCCGATGCGAAATGGCTGCGGCAGATCCTCATCAACCTGCTGACGAACGCGGTGCGCTTCACCGACAGCGGCACCGTCACGCTGCACGTGGACGCTCGGCGCGAGGTGCTGCGCTTCGACGTGGCCGACACGGGCATCGGCGTGGCGCCGCAGGACCACCAGCGCATCTTCCTGCCCTTCGAGCGCGGCGCTGCCGGCCGCCGGCGCGGAGAGCCGGGCACGGGGCTGGGGCTGACGATCACCGGGCTGCTCACCTCGCTGATGGGCGGCGAGCTCAAGCTGGCAGCCACTTCCTCGCAGGGCAGCACCTTCAGCGTGCGCGTGTACCTGCGCGAGGTGGCCGACCCCGGCCCGCAGGCCGGCAAGGCGGGCGCCGTGCGCCAGCCCGTGTCGGGCTACATCGGCGAGCGCCGCACGCTGCTGGTGGTGGACGACCAGCCGGTGCAGCGGCAGATGCTCGCCGGCATGCTCGCGCCACTGGGCTTCGAGGTACGCGAGGCCGCGAGCGGCACCGAGTGCCTCGACAGCCTGCGCGAGGAGCTGCCCTCGGCCATCCTGCTGGACCTGACGATGGACGACATGGACGGCTGGCAGACCGCCGCCTCGGTGCGCGCATCGGGCTTCGGCGAGATCCCGATCATCATCGTCTCGGCCAACATGTTCGAGAACCAGGCCGAGCGGCTGCGCGCGGCGGGCTGCCAGGCCTTCGTGGGCAAGCCGGTGATCGAGTCGGAGCTCATCGCCACGCTGGAGCGCCACCTGGGCCTGGAATGGCTGGCGGCCGGCGATGCACTGCCGGTCACGCTCGACGACCTCGAAGCCCTGCCCCCTCGCCCCCGGCAGCTCGACCTTCCGGAAGACGACCGCGCAGAGCTCATGCGCCTCGCCCAGATGGGCCACGTGCGCGGCCTGCACACCGCGCTCGACCGGCTGGCCGCCGCCTCGCCCACGGCGGCCGCCACATGCACCTGGCTGCGCGGCATGGTCGCGCGCTTCGAACTCGACAAACTCCGCAACGCACTGGCAGAAGATGCAGACACCCTCGCTCCCTGAATCGCCTTCGGCCGAACGCCCCGTGGTGCTGGTGGTGGACGATGCCCCCAGCAGCCTGGGCATGCTGTGCGACACGCTGGAGGCCAGCGGCTACACCGTGCTGGTCGCGGCCGACGGCGAGGCCGCGCTGCAGCGGCTCGAACTGGTCGTGCCAGACGCGATCCTGCTCGACGGCCTGATGCCCGGGCTCTCCGGCTTCGAGACCTGCAGGCGCATCAAGGCCAACCCGGCGCTCGCGCACATCCCGGTGCTGTTCATGACGGGCCTTTCGGAGACTTCGCACGTGGTCGAAGGCTTCGAGTGCGGCGGCGTCGACTACGTGGTGAAGCCGATCCGCGCGCAGGAAGTGCTGGCGCGGCTGCACACGCACGCGCGCAACGCGCGCATCACCCGCATGGCGCGCGACGCGGTGGACGTGGCGGGCATGGGCGTGGTCTTCGTCGACACGCGCGGGCGCATCGCGTGGCGCTCGCCGCAGGCCGCGCTGTGGCTGCATGCGCTCGAGGAGCCGGTGGCGCCGGGCCTGCTGCCCGCCTCGCTCGAAGCCGCGCTGGCGCCGGGTGCGGTCATCTCGGTCGGCACGTCCACGGGCATGCGGCTGTCGGTGCGCAACCTCGGCGCGGCAGCGCTGGGCGAGACGATGCTGCTCTTCGCCGTGCAGCGCGAAGGCCCGGCCGCGCGGCTGGCGGACGCGGCCCTCACCCCGCGCGAGACCGAGGTGCTTTCATGGCTCGCCAAGGGCAAGACCAACCGCGACATCGGCGAGATCCTGGGCACCAGCCCGCGCACGGTGAACAAACACCTGGAGCACATCTTCGAGAAGCTGGGGGTGGAGACGCGGGCTGCGGCGGCAGCGCTGGCGAGCGGTATGTAACCCCCATGGGGTAACTGCCCCAACCGCACTGGGCTATACCCCTGCGCCGCTCCTGTTGCGCCCAGAATGGGGATGCCAACGGAGAACGAGATGCTCAACAGCCTTCTGCAATTTCCTGCCCGCGAGAGTGCGTACAAGCGCAAGTTCCTGAACAACACCGACGAGAACCTGTTCATGGGTTCGTTCGAGAGCTTCGCGGCGGCCGAAGCCGGCGCGCCCTCTTCCAAGGCCGTGGGCTATGCCAACGCCGACGCAGGGGAGCTCTACAGCCCGCAGATCTATTTCTACGACTACCCCGGGCTGTTCTGGCTGGGCCGCTCCATCGACGCGGGCCTCACGCGCGTGTTCGACCTGGGCGGGCACGTCGGCATCAAGTACTACGCCTTCCGGCGCGTGCTGAGCTATCCCTCCACGCTGCGCTGGACGGTGTGCGACGTGCCAGGCGTGGTCGAGAGCGGCCGCGCGATGGCCATCAAGCGCGAGGCCACGGAGCAGTTGGGCTTCACCACCGACTACCACGACGCCAGCGGCTGCGATGTGCTGTACGTATCGGGCAGCCTGCAGTACCTGCCGGTGCGCATGGACACGATCCTCTCGGAGCTTGCGGTGAAGCCCCGGCGCATCGTGATGAACACCACGGCGGTGCACCCGGAGCGCACGATCTACACGCTCAACAGTATCGGCATCGCGGTATGTCCCTATCGCATTCAACACCACGACGAGCTGCTGGCCGACCTCTCGCGCTCCGGCTACCGAAAGCGCGACGTGTGGCGCAACGAGGGCAAGCCCATCGAGGTGCCTTTCGTCGAGGGTGGCGACAAGCCCTACTACGCGGGCTGCTGCTTCGATCTGGTCGACTGACCGGGCGCGCCTGCTCTACCTCGGTGCCCGCAGCGAGCGCCGGAACTCGCGCAGCGGCATGGCCTGCGTGGTGTCGATGCTGGTCGGGGCGCCGCGGATGAAGCCATGCACCGTGTCGCCTCGGACTTCGAGGATCGAGCCGCACGGGCCGATACCCAGCGCGCCCTCGCCGTTATCCCGTGCCAGCACGATCCATTCGGAGCCCTGCGGCAACGGCTCCTCGCGGCCCGGCGGCGCCGCGTTGAGCATGAAGTGCAGCACGCCGTTGCCCATGAAGCGGCCTGCGGCCTTGCCGGCTGGCCTGCCGTCGAGGAACTCGACCGGCTCGAACATGAAGGAGCGCGGAGGCGGCGTGTAGTCGGGCACGCCCAGGTCGAAGGGCACGACGCGTACGCGAAGCACGCGGGCGCGTGGCTCGCCGCGCGCAGCCGCCACCGAATCGAGGAAAGAGGCGCGGCCGGCGCACGAGGTGGCACCGGCCGGCTCGGCGCCGAACAGGCTCGCAGCCAGCGCGGCGGCAGCGGAAATCCGGAGCATTCGCCGGGACATCGAAAACATCTTGACTGGCCTCAAAAAGATATTAGAGTGATATCACTTTCAACGGAGGCAGCGATGCAAGAGAAGACCCCCAACATCAATCCGCGACCGGTACGCATGGAGCGTCCCTACCGGTCGATCAACGGCTACGGCGTGTCCGCGGTGGCGCTGCTGCTCATCGCGGTCGGCGTCTGGGCGATGGTGCAGCGGCTGATGCCGCTGCCCATGAGCATCCTGCTGGTCGTGGTCGGCCTCGTGCTGGTTCCGGGCCTCTACATGCTGCAGCCCAACGAGGGCATCATCCTCACGCTCTTCGGCGAGTACCAGGGCACCGACCGCTCCGAGGGCCTGCGCTGGACCAACCCGTTGCAAAGCGGCCAGAAGATCTCGCTGCGCGCGCGCAACCTCAACACCCCGCCGCTGAAGGTGAACGACAAGCGCGGCAACCCGGTGGAGATCGGCGCGGCGGTGGTCTGGCGGGTCTACGACACGGCGCAGGCCGTGTTCGAGATCGACGACTACAACAAGTTCGTCGCCATCCAGGCAGAGGCGGCCATCCGCCACCTCGCCACCCTCTACGCCTACGACAGCGGCGACGACCTGCCGAGCGACGAGACCACGCTGCGCGCCGGCCTCGACACGGTGGCCGACGCCCTCAGGGACGACCTGAACCGCCGCTTCGCCAGCGCCGGCGTCGAAGTGCTCGACGCCAAGCTCACCCACCTGGCCTACGCCCCCGAAATCGCGCAGGTGATGCTGCGCCGCCAGCAGGCGGTGGCCATCGTGAGCGCCCGGCACCAGATCGTGGCCGGTGCGGTCGGCATGGTCGAGGCTGCCCTCAGGGGCCTGTCGGAGCGCAACCTGGTCGTGCTCGACGACGAGCGCAAGGCCTCGATGGTGTCGAACCTGCTGGTGGTGCTGTGCTCCGACCGCGAGACCCAGCCCGTGGTGAACACCGGTACGCTCTACACCTGAGGCGCGAACCGTACGCGCCTTCCGATCCGTATTCACCCGATGGCCAGTCCCGGCAAGAAAGCCTATCCCCTGCGCATCGATCCGGCCCTGTGGGCCGAGATCGAGCGCCTCGCCGCGCAGGAACTGCGCAGCGCGAACGCGCAGGTCGAGTTCCTCCTGCGCGAGGGGCTGGCCCGGCGCGGTCGGCTGCCGGCCGCCGACCCGGGCGGCAGCGCGCCCGGAGACGAGCCCGCCGCGCCTCGGTAGTAACCCCGAATCCGCTGAGGGCGGAATGACAGGTCCGGCTTCTACGATGGCTTCTGCAGCCAACTTCCCCTTGGAGACATCGTGACCAGACCTTTTCTCGGCCGTTTCAGCCCTGCCCTTTCCATCACCCGCCGCGCCGCCCTCCCGCTGATCGCGGCCCTCGCGCTCGCAGGCTGCGGCAGCCTCGGCACCAACAGCAGCAGCACCAGCAAGCCCGTCGCCGGCGCCGACATCCACGTCATGACCTCGGGTGGCTTCACCGCGGCCTACAACGACCTGCGACCCGAGTTCGAGCGCAGCAGCGGCCGCAGCGTCAAGACGGCCTACGGCGCCTCCATGGGCAATGCCGACGATTCCATTCCCAGCCGCTTGGCGCGCAACGAGCCCGCAGACGTCGTGATCCTCGCGCGCCCCGCGCTCGACGCGCTGGTGGCCCAGGGCAAGGTGGTGCCCGGCAGCCAGGTCGACCTGGTGCGCTCTTCCATCGGCTTCGCGGTGCGCAAGGGCGCGCCCAGGCCCGACATCAGCACGGTCGACGCGCTCAAGCGCACGCTGGTCGCCGCGCCGTCGATCGCCTACTCGGCCAGCGCGAGCGGCACCTACTACGAGACCGAGCTGCTCAAGAAGCTGGGCATCGAGGACCAGGTCAAGCCCAAGAGCAAGCGCATCCTGAGCGAGCGCGTCGGTTCGGTGGTGGCCCGCGGCGACGCGGCGCTCGGCCTGCAGCAGGTCAGCGAGCTGCTGCCCATCGCCGGTATCGACTACATCGGCCCCCTGCCGGCCGAAGTGCAGCGCGTGACGGTGTTCTCCGCCGGCGTCGCCACCGGCTCGAAGCAGCCCGACGCGGCCCGGCAGCTCATCCGCTATCTCAACTCGCCCGCAGCGGCGCCCACCATCGCCAAGACGGGCCTGGAGCCGCTGCCGGCGCGCTGAGCGCGCACGGTCAGAGCGTCCAGCCGTCGCGCAGGAAGAACTCGACCAGCGCATCGCCAACCTTGTCGGCCTGGTCGAAGGCAATGGCGTGGCCCGCGTCGGGCAGCAACTCGACGCGCACATGCGGCGCCTGCGCCTTCACACGGGCGCGGGCGCGCACCGGGTCGAATAGCACCTCGTCCTCGCCGAGCATCAGCAGCGTGTTCCTGGGCAGCACGCGCAGGTCGGCATCTGTCATGCGGCCGGGTGGCCTCGGATGGGCGCGCTGGCAGCGCCAGCGCACGAGCCAGTCGTCCATGGCCCAGGGCGGCGGCTCGGGCGCCTTCGGAGACGACACCAGCGCCCGGAAGGCGCGCACCAGCCGCTCGCTCGGGAAGGCTGCGGCGAAGCCCGCGCGCAGCATCGTGCCGATGCGCACCGACTCCAGGTTCGGCGGCGCCAGCAGCGCCAGCTTGCCGACGCGGCGCATGGTCTGGCGCGCGTAGGCCGCTGCGAGCCATGCGCCGAAGGAGGCGCCGCACAGCCCCACCTTGGGCCGGCCGATGGCGATCAGCACGTCTTCGAGCCAGTTGCAGTAGCCGTCTTCCGTCGCGGGGCGGCGCCCTTCGCTGCGGCCGGCGTCGCCGATGATGTCCACCGCGTAGACCTGCAGCGAGCCCGCGAGCCGAGCGATGTTGTGGACCCAGGTGGTGGCGTTGCCGCCGCCGCCGTGCAGCAGCACCACCGGCGGCGCATAGGCCGGCCCGCAGGCCAGCAGGTGCGTGCGGCCGTAGCGCGTCTCGACGTAGCGGCTCTCGTGCGGCACGGGCCAGCGCGCGAGCACGCGGGCATACGAAGCCAGCAGCGAGGAATGGGCTTCCGGCGAGCGGAAATTGCCGGCGAAGAGGCGCGCTTCGAAGAGGCTCATCGATGTCCCGTTCTGTTCTTTCCTGGTGATGTGGGGCGAACACCCCGCATGGTGAGCCGCATAGATGAAGGTCTGCTGAAATTCCGCCGGCTGGCGCCCTCCTCCCTCCCGTGCGCCGGAGCACGTCTGCGTATCTGTTTCTTTGGGAATCCTTCAGCTTCGGCAGGTAGATTGCCCGCCATGAAGATCCTCCTGGCCGAAGACGATTTCGACCTTGCCACCGGCATTCGCGTCGCCTTGCAGACCCAGGGGATGGAGGTGGTATGGGTGCGCCGCGTCGAGGAGGCGCGGCGCATCCTCGAAACCGAGGGCTGCGACCTGCTGCTGCTCGACCTGGGCCTGCCCGACGGCGACGGCCTCGACGTGCTCGACCGGCTGCGGCGCGACGGCAAGCGGCTGCCGGTGCTCATCCTCAGCGCCCGCGACGGCCTGCACGACCGCCTGCAGGGCCTGGACAGCGGCGCCGACGACTACATGGTCAAGCCCTTCGTGCTGGCCGAGCTGCTCGCGCGCGTGCGCGCCCTTGCGCGGCGCAGCTACGGCGGCGATGGCGCCACCTTCGAGGTGCGAGGCCTGTGGCTGCACGAGCCGACGCAGCGCGTGCGCGTGGACGGCGTGCCGGTTTCGCTTTCGCGAAGCGAATTCCGCCTGCTGAGCCTGCTGGTGCGGCGGGCCGACCGCGTGGTCGCGCGCCGCGTGCTCGAGCAGCTCATGGTGGCGGGCACCCAGGGCGCCGTGCAGGGCCAGGGGCCCGGCAGCAACGTGCTCGACGTGCACGTCTCCAACCTGCGCCGCAAGATCGGCGACGGCTACATCCGCACCGTGCGCGGCATCGGCTACGTGATCTATCTCGCCGCGCAGCAGCAGCAACCGCCGCCGCTGGAGCACACATGAACGCGGTGCTCGCCTCGATAGCGCGTGCCCCCGCGCGGCTGCTGCGCAGCGGCTGGCAGCGCGTCCGGCGGCCTTCGCTGGTGCGCCGCCTCATGTTCGCGCAGGTCGGGATGATGACGCTGCTGTGGAGCCTCGCCATCGCGGTGCTGCTGAACTCCGCGTTCAACGAAGACCTCTCGATCATGGACGCCTCGCAGCGCAGCATGCTCGTCGTGGCGCGCAACCTCACCGACCAGCCTGCCCGGCAGTACGAGAGCCTGCGCTCCATGGACATCGCGCTGCGCAACTCCTTCGGCGGCGGCGACGACAACGACGACGCGGCCATGGCGCCCAGCGTCATCGTCTGGCAGAACGGCCACGAGATCTACCGTTCCCGGGGACTGCCGCCCGAGGGCATCGTCAATACCCGCCCCGACATCGGGGAGACGGTGCAGGTCAACGGAAAGAGCTGGCGCGCGCGCACCATCGAGTCTCCTTCCGGCAAGACGCGCGTCACGCTGGTCACGCCCGGCACCGAGCAGGTGTGGCTCACCTTCCAGTCGCGCGGCTACTACATCCTGCCGCTGGTCATCAGCGTGCCCTTCCTGCTGCTTCCGGCGTGGCTGTCGATCCGCCTGGCGCT
The DNA here is from genome assembly GCF_048302515.1 of Variovorax sp. 350MFTsu5.1. Classification (NCBI taxonomy): domain Bacteria; kingdom Pseudomonadati; phylum Pseudomonadota; class Betaproteobacteria; order Burkholderiales; family Comamonadaceae; genus Variovorax; species Variovorax sp. 350MFTsu5.1. Next base: position 3,989,399 of record NZ_CP157620.1, read on the forward strand.
GCGGCCGTGGCGCAAGGTGGCCAGCGAGATCGCCTCTCGCGGTCCGCACGACCTGGCGCCGGTGTCGACGCAGCCGCGCCACGACGAGCTGCAGCCGATGGTGCAGAACTTCAACGCACTGATGGAGCGGCTGCGCGCCAGCATCGCGCGCGAGCAGAGCTTCATCGCCGACGCGGCGCACGAGCTGCGCACGCCCATCGCGGCGATGCGCGTGAACGTGGAGGCACTGCAGTCGCTGCTCATCGAACACATTCCCACCGAGCGGCAGGACGAGCTCTTCGCGCGCGTGCTCAGCAGCAACGCGCGCGCAGAGCGGCTGGTGGGCCAGCTGCTGCGGCTCATGCGCAGCAACGCCAGCGCCTCGGCGCCGCGCGCGCTACGGCTGGACGACCTAGTGCAGGAGCGCCTCGCGGCGCTGTCGGCGCTGGCGCACGTGCGCGAGGTGGAGATCGAACTCATGGAGGACGAGCCCGTCGAGCTCATGGGCGACCGCGACAGCCTGGTCTCGATGATCGACAACCTGATCGACAACGCCACCAAGTACAGCCCCGTGGGCTCGGTGGTGAGCGTGGGCATCCGGGGCGACGGCGACGTGGCGGTGCTGACGGTGTCCGACCAGGGGCCCGGCATCATGCCGGCACTGCGCGAGCGCGTGTTCGACCGTTTCTTCCGCGACCCCGACCAGACGCAGACCGGCAGCGGCCTGGGGCTGGCCATCGTGCGATCGGTGATCGACGCGCACGGTGGCACCATCGCGCTGGGCGACACCGGCGTGGGGCCGGGCCTGCGCGTCACGGTGCGGCTGCCGCTCGGCCCGCTGGGTTCGCTCGGGATCGTGGCGCCGGCCGGGTCGTAGCCTGACCCGTAAACTGGCGGGCATCTTCCTCCATCGACGCCAGGACGCCATGACTCAGCAGCAGACGACGATCTCCCCCGCCCTCGTTTCCGCCTTCGCGCCCAGCGGCACGCTGCGCGCCTCGATCAATCTCGGCAACCCGATCCTGGCCAACAAGGACGCGGCCACGGGCGAGCCGGTGGGCGTCTCCATCGACCTGGCACGCGAGTTCGCGCGGCGCCTCGGCGTGGCCATCGAGCTGGTGGTGTTCGACAAGGCCGCCGCATCGGTCGACGCGGTGAAGAACGAGAAGGCCGACATCGGCTTCTTCGCCATCGACCCGGCGCGCAGCGAAGGGCTGCTGTTCACCGCGCCCTACGTGCTGATCGAAGGCAGCTACCTCGTACCCGACGCCTCCGCGCTCACCGACAACGCGCAGGTCGATGCCAATGGCAACCGCATCTCCGTCGGAGCAGGCAGCGCCTACGACCTGTTCCTGACGCGCGAGATCAAGGCGGCCGAGATCGTCCGCCTCCAGGGCGCAGGCCCCGCACTCGCGGCACTTCGCTCGGGCGAAGTCGAAGTGGCGGCCGGCATCCGCCAGATGCTCGAGGGCGAGGCGAAGCGCGCACCCGGCGTGCGCGTGCTGCCGGGGCGCTTCATGGTCATCCAGCAGGCCATGGGCACGCCCGCCAGCCGCGGCACCGGAGCGCAGGCCCTGCTCGCCGCCTTCGTGGAGGAGATGAAGGCCAGCGGCTTCGTGGCCGATGCGCTGAAGCGCCACCGCATCGAGGGCGCGAGCGTGGCGCCCGCTGGCTGAGCTCGCTGCTTCAGAGCTTGTACGCCTCCACCGGCCCGCGCGAATAGAAGAGGAAGTAGCCGGTCGAGGTCTGGAAGCCGTTCTTCTGCCAGCCCGCCGGCACCTTGAATATGCCGAGCTGCTCGCTGGCCACGCCGACGAAGGCGGTGTTCTCCTTGTCGGTGGTGATCCGGCTCCAGTGCTCTCGCGTCACGGGCTTCATCGTCATCTTCGGCTCGCTCCAGTCCGCCGTGCGCACCTTGTCGCGCATCACGTAGCCGTCGCCCTGCCGTTCGATCTTGATGAGCTCCTTGAGCGCGCCGTTCTGCTTCACGGCGTAGGTGCCGACGAGTTCGGCCTCGGGGCCGCCGCTGTTGCCGCTGTTCGCGCCGCAGGCGGACAGCAGCAGCGCCGCCGCTCCCGCAGCCAGCCATTTCAGGAATGCTGTGTTCATGATGGTCCTTGTCGAAGAGGCGCGCACCGCTCTCGCCGAGGGCAGCGCGCGCCGGTTCAGGCGATGCTCAGCGCTTCTCGTTGTCGCGCAGCTTCAGGCTGCCCTGGAAGCGCAGCGCATGCGGGTACGACTCCTTCTCCGCGCCGGTGGCCACCGCCACCATCTTCTGCTCGCTCACCTGCGTCTTCGCCAGCAGCGGCGCCGGCAAGTTCAGCACGCCCTTGATCTGGTCGTACTGCGCCTGTGTGATGCGGCCCACGCTCAGCAGCCGGAACGCATCGCGCTCGATGTTCAGCAAGAGCGGCTTGTTGCCCGCGAAGTTCTGCGCCTTGGCCAGCAGAGCGCTCCACGAGGGGGCGCTGTAGTTGCTCACGTAGTAGTCCTGCCCGGTCGGCCCCGCCAGCACCGCGGTGCAGCCCGGCAGCTCCACCTGCGTACTGTTGCCCGACATCACGAAGGTCTTGCGCTGCTCCATCGAGTCGCCATAGGCCAGCGTGACGGGAATGGTCCAGGTCGATGCCGGGTACAGGTTCTGGTTGGGGAAGGCCTCCTGCGTGATGTTCACGTAGGTGCTGTTGCCCGCGCACTGCGCGTCCACCGTGAGCAGCGGAATGCCGGTCTGGCGGATCAGGCTGTCGCCGATCTCGCTCACCTTCTTGCCGTTGCTGGCCTTCTCCAGCGAGCTCCACAGGCGCGAGGGCGTGACGTTGCCGAAGGCGTAGTCCTTCAGGTAGATGCGCAGGCCCTTCTGCATCGCCTCTTCGCCGATGTAGTTCTGGATGGTCTCCAGCACGTGGCTGCCCTTGTTGTAGACGAAGATCGACGGGCTGATGAAGCCGAACGAGCCCGCGTCGTTGAGGTTGCGCTGCACCGGCACGGCCGTGTTCTTCAGGTCGGCCACGATCACGTTGTGCTTGTCGAGAACGTAGTCGGAGAAGCTGTAGTACTCGGGGTGGAACTTGATCGTGGTGCGCCTTTCGAACCAGCGCGCGAACGACTCGTTGAGCCACACGTTGTCCCACCAGTCGAGCGTGACCAGATCACCGAACCACTGGTGCGCCACCTCGTGCGTCACCACCGTCACCGAGTACAGCGTGGGCGTGTCGCCCGGCTTGGTGAGCACCGAGTCCGCGAACTCGAAGATCGAGCCCCAGTTCTCCATGCCGCCGAAGCCGGTGTTGGGCTTGTTGTCGTAGCTGTCGTTGGCCGCGACGGTGTCGAACTTCTTGAACGGCAGCGGGATGCCCGTGTAGTTGTAGTAGTAGTCCATCGACACCTTGGTCCACTCCATCGCGAACTTGGCCCAGTCGGAGCGGCCCGGCGGCGTGAACCAGCGCAGCGGCATCTCGCTGCCGTCCAGCGGGTTCTTGAACTTGTCGGCCAGGATGTCGAACTTGCCGCCGCCGAAGAAGGTCAGGTACATCGGCATCGAGGGCGTCTTCTCGAAAGCCACGCGCTGGTAGCCGTCGGGCAGTTTCGTCGCCTCGATCTGCGCGCCGTTGGACACCGTCTTCCAGTCGCCCGGCACCTCGGCCGAGATCTCGAAGGTGTGGCGGAAGGCCGGCTCGTCCCATCCCGGGAACCACTGCCGCGCGTAGTTGGTTTCGCCCTGCGTCACGATGGCGTCGCTGCTCACGCCCTCGGGCGTGGAAAGGCCCACCTTGAAGATGCCGGTGGCGGCCGAGCAGAACGGGTTGCGCGCCACCTCGGCGGGCGGGCAGTACTCGGCGTCGGAGAACTGGATCTTGCCGTCCCACTCCATGTGCAGCAGGTACTTGCCCTTGGCGATCTGGCCGTCGTTCAGCCGCAGCTGCACGAAGTCGCCCAGCGTCTGCGGCGTGGGAATGAGTGGAATCGCCTCGCCCGGGTTCGACACCTTGCGCAGCGTGGTGCGGCCCTTCGCGAAGTTCAGGTTGTGCGCGGCGACGACGATGGCATCGACCGGCTTGAGCACTTCGATCTCCACGTCGCCACGACCCACGAAGGTCTTGAGCGCCGCGTCGGGCCGGAACCAGAGCTTGTAGTTGCTCGGCCAGACGGTGTCGGGCAGTTCCATCGGCTTTGCGGAGCGGTCGACTGCCGAAGCGGAGTTGTCGGCGAGGTTGGGCGCGCCGTCATCGGGTGCCTTGGCGGTGGGATCGGAAACGGGAGCGGAAACGACCTGGTCAGACGGAGCGCTGAGCCCCGTGCCGGCACCGCCGAACGAAGCGCCACCACTGTCTCCGCCGCCGCCGCAAGCCGTGAGCACGGCAAGGGTCACTGCGGTGATGGCAAGATGATTGACCACGGGTGTATTGAATCTTTTCATGATCGCCTCTGAGTACTCTTGGTAAGAAGAAACATGCGCCGTCCCGCATGCGCCGGCGGATAGCCTGCGATGCGCATGACGCGCGCGGTGATGAGTGAGATGAACAACGGGGGAATCGGGAAGAAACGGGCAACACGGCGCCCTCCCGGCGAACTCATCCGTTCGTCAGGACCACACAGTCATGCAGGGTCACACCGCGCGCGAAGCGGCGGTCCCAGGATGCGAGGCGTAAGGGGTTCCATTCCCGGCGATCGCGGGGTGATGGGATGTGGAGGCGGGGCTTGTAGCGCGAAGGCCTTCGTCAGTGCATGCGCATCGTCGGCGCGCTGCACGTCCGCGAAGCGGAAACGGTGCCGGCCGTGTTGGCGATGGCAAGACTTGCTGCGGCTCTTGTCGTTGATTTCACGCGCATTCCCTCGTCCATTGATGTCACACAGTTGTAGCTGATGGACGCTGCGCGCTCAACGAATCGCGGAACTTTTCTTTCTCAAAATGTTCGCGCGCCATAGGCCGAATGGCGTCATGGCATGCGGTGCATGCCATGCAATACGAAGATGGTTCAGCCGCAGAAACACCTGCTCACGCAGATGACGGAAAACGGCTCGCGACACTGTGACGCGACGGCCACAGTACGAAGGTACAAGCCTTCGAAAAGCCTATGAAAGCTGTGAACCAGAGACTGTGTGCGCGCCGTGCGAGCGGTCGCGCAGCCACAGCATGAAGCCGCAGCCGAACACGACGATCTGCGTGCCGATGAGCAATGCGAAGCCCGCAAAGAAACCGGAGGCCGACGAAGCCGCCGATGCGGCGGGACCGGCGCCCGCGCCATGCGACATCGCGCCGATCACGCCGCCCATCAGCGCCGGCATGAAGCCCGCCACGAGGCTGCCCACGCCGTTGGTCACGCCGAAGGCACTGGCCGTGTGCTCGGGCCGCGAGCAGTACTGCACCGTGCTCGGAATGGCCGGGCTCTGCAGGCCCCAGAAGAAGTTGGCCGCTACCAGGCAGCACGCAGCCGCATAAGGGTCGCGTGCATTGATGGCCATCAGCACAGACAGCGCCACGCCCACGCTCGCGCCCATGAAGATGAAGGGCACGCGCTCGCGCCCCACCTTGTCGATGAGCACGCCGCCCACGAACACCGCGAGCACGGTGGCGTACTGCGGCAGCGAGGCCAGCCAGCCCATCTCGCGCATCGAGAAGCCGCGCGCCTCGCGCAGGTAGGTCGGCAGCCAGTTGCTGCTGCCCCAGAGGTACGCCAGCGCTGCCGAGGTGAGCAGCGTGATGAGGAACAGGTGCCGCGTATGGAGCGCACCCTTCACGATGCCGCCCACGCGCGACATCGCCTCGCCGAAGGAAGACGGCTTCACGCCATCGGCATGCCCCGCCGGCATGCGCACGAAGGCCAGCACCAGCGGAATGCCGAGCACGATGTTCAGCACGCCGAGCACGTGGAAGGAGCTGTCCCACGCGAACTGCGTGAGCAGCCAGCCCACCAGGGGATAGCCGATGGCCAGGCCCAACCCCGTGCCCATGTTGACGAAGGCGTTGGGCTTGCCGTTCTCGTCGCTGCGGAAGTGCGCCTTGATGTACGCCGAAGCCAGAGAGAAGAGCGGACCTTCGGAAACGCCCAGCAGCACGCGCGACGCCAGCAGCAGGCCGTAGCTGTGGAACATCGGCGAGGCCCAGGTCACCACGCCCCACAGGATCAGCCCGTAGACCAGGCTGCGCCGCACGCCGAAGAGCGCCGAGCAGAACGGCGTGAGCACGAAGGCCGACACGCCGTAGCCCAGCATGAAGGCCGTCGCCAGGAAGCCCTGGCTCACGCGGTCGGTGGCCGCAAGGCCCACATGGTTCAGGAACGCCGCGTCCGTGATGAGCACCGCGATGTTGATGCGGTCCACGTAGGAGATCGCGACGATCACGAACAGCGTGATGACGCCGTACCAACGAAAGCTCTTGCTGCTACTGCTGTTGTTGTCGCTGTTGCTGTTCTGCATGACCTGTCCTGCCGGGGTGGGGTTGTTGGCGCGCGCCTAGAACATGTGGCGCATGCCGAACTCGGTGCCGCTGGAGGCACGGTTCGGCGCGGTGATCGCGCCCGAGAGCGCCTGCGATGCACCGTTGCTGTTGCTGATGCGCGCGATGGTCGCGTACAGCGCGGTGCGCTTCGAGAGGTTGTGCACGTAGCCGATGGCCAGCTTCGACGAGGTCGGCTTCAGCAACGCACCCGCCGGCTCCAGCCGGTAGCGCGCATACGAGGCCTTGATCTCGCCGGGCCCGATGGGCAGTTGGAAGCCGACCAGAACGCCCCTGGCGTCGGTGCTGCCCTTCGACTCCTTGTACAGCTCGCTCGTGAGCTTGAGGTTCATGAGCGAGGCGTCGAAGGTGTAGGAGGCGCCGAGGTTGGTCACGCGCAGGTCGCCGCTCGCATAGCGCGTGCGGCCGATGGCCAGCGCGATGTTGAGGCCGCCGCCCTGGTAGCCGAAGCGCGCGCCGGTGTGGTCGCCGTCGTGCCTGTTCGACACCAGCGTGCCCGGCAGCACCGACCTGGAGTCGTTCTCGCCCATGGCGTACATCACCTGGCCGTAGAAGCCACCGAGGCTGGCCGGCAGCAGGTAGCCGATGCTGTTCGATGCGCGCGTGCCGGTGGGCGCGACGAGCCCGCCCAGGCCCGAGAAATAGATCTGGTTGGCGCCGATGCCGCCGCCCGTGCCGAAGGGATCGAAGATGGCCGTGTTCCAGAAGGCCGGCACGTAGTCGCGGCCCAGCCGCACTTCGCCGAAGGGGCCGGCGAGGCTTACGGTGGAGCGGCGGTTGAAGCTCAGCACGCCCGCCGGCCCGTTGCCGCTGGCCTGGTTGTTGGTGTTCGAGGGAAAGCCCTGCGCGCTATCGTTCTGCAGGCCCATCTCCAGCCAGAAGTTGGCGGAGTAGCCACCGCCCAGGTCCTCCGTGCCGCGAAAACCGAGGCGGCTGAACATGTTGCCGCTGTTGCTCAGTTGCGTCTTGTGGGCCGAACCGGGGCCGCTTCCCTTGGTGTAGGTGACGGCCGCATCTACCACGCCGAAGAGCGTGAGGGAAGATTGGGCCAGCGCTGCGCCAGCCCCGCTGGCCGCAGCCAGCGCGATCAGGTACTTTTTCATTGAGTTGTCTCGGGTAGTTTTCTTCTGTCGGCCTTCGGCCCTGTTCAGATGTCGAGCACCAGACGCTCGCCCTTGCAGCGAGAGACGCAGATCATCATGGTCTTGTTGGACGCACGTTCGATCTTGGTGAGGATGCCGTCGTGGTGGTCGATATCGCCTTCGAGCACCGCCGTCTCGCAGGCGCCGCACACGCCTTCCTTGCAGCTGTGGTCGGGGTTGAGCCCGGCGTCGATCAGGCTGTCGAGAATCGACTTGCCCGCCGGCACCTCGACGCTCCTGCCGCTCCTGGCGCACTCCACCACGCAGGCCTGCGAGGCGGCGCCCGATTCCACCTGCACGGCGGCGAAGCGCTCGATGTGCGCGTTGGCATAGCCCAGCTGCTCGCAGCTCTTCTCGAAGGCATCGAGCATCGGCGTGGGCCCGCAGCAGTAGTAGTGGCTGGAAGCGCCCTTGCCCGACAGCAGCTCGACGAGGTTGGGCGGCGCGCCCTTCTCGTCGTCGAAGTGCCAGGTGAGCTCAACCGACTTCTCTTTCGCCAGCGCCTCGATGGCGTCGCAGAAGGCGGCCTCCTTGCGGGTGCGGGCGCAGTAGACGATCTCGACCGGCTTGCCGATGGCCACCAGCCGCTGCAGCATGCACCAGATGGGCGTGACGCCGATGCCACCGGCCACGAGCACCGAGCGCTCGGCGCCCTCTTCCAGCTTGAAGTTGTTGCGCGGCGCCGAGATGGGCAGCGTCATGCCCACGCGCAGCTGCTGGTGCACGTAGCGCGAACCGCCGCGGCTCTTGCGGTCGTTGAGCACGCCCACCACGTAGCGCTGGCGGTCGCTAGCCGGGTTGCACAGCGAGTAGCTGCGCACCAGCCCGTTGGGCAGGTGCAGGTCGATGTGCGAGCCGGCCTCGAAGGCGGGGAAATCCACCGCGGGCGTGGCCGGCCGGAACTCGACGCTCACGATGCCGTCGGCCTCGTAGCGCATGGTGTGCACCAGGGCGTTGAGCGTTGGGGAAGACATGGCGAAGCTCTCTCCCTTGTCAGGCCGTAGCGGTCTCGCTCGCCTGGGCGAGTTGCGCGACCGCCAGATTGCGCATGTGTCGGCGCAGGCGAACGATGCCCAGGTCGTGCTGGTACAGGTTCTCGTGCTGGTTGGCGTCGGCTTCCATCTCTTCGAGCATCACGCGGTCCTGCTCCAGCACGTGCCAGTGGCGCGCCTCCAGGCGGTTGCGATAGAGGAAGCGCCAGGTGTCGCGCTGCCAGCCCGGCTGCAGCTTGCGCACGCGCCAGAAGAAGGTGGCCGTCATGCCCTTCACGATGGGCGAGAAGGCGCCGATGATGATGAAGTTGCCGCCGGGGCCACCGGTCTTCGGGTAGGGAATCTCCAGGCGCATCCAGTGGATGCCGGTGTCGGCCCACTCGGTCCAGTCGAAGTTGACGTTGCGCTGGCCTTCCTTCTCGAAGACGAAGCCGATGTCGGTCTGGCGGATGCCGAACTTCGCGCTCGAATCGCCCTCGGCCATCGAGTGCGACTGCTTGTGCAGGTACGTGCCGTGCATCGGGTCCATCACGTTGTCGAGCACGTAGCGGTAGTCGCCCTTCCACTCGGTGTAGCAGAGGAAGCTGCTGTATTCGGCCTCGTCGGTGAGCTGCTCGGGCAGCACCAGCGGCGGCGGCACGTCCACCGGCTCCTTCGAGTTGTAGATGAACACCGCGCCCGCGCGCTCCTGCACGTGGAAATGCATCGTGGCCTTCGAGCCCTCGAGCTTGCAGCCGGGGCTGCCGGGCACGCGCGTGACCACGCCGTCGTGGCGCACTTCCACGCCGTGGTACGGGCACGAGAGCCGGTCGCCCAGCACCACGCCCTGCGACAGCGGCGCGCCGCGGTGCGGGCAGCGGTCTTCCAGCGCGTGCAGCACGCCGTCGCCGTCGCGCCACAGCGCGAGTTTGCGGCCGAGGCGGCGCAGGGAGACGGGGTTCTCCTTGATGAAGTGCGAGGGGCAGATCGGATACCAGAGGTCCTTCAGGCCGATCTCGAGCAGATGGTCGACCGGGTCCGCTGCAGCGTTGCCGGCGGGTTGGATGGCGATGGTCATGATGTTCCTTTTCCCTCTCAGGCAGCCAGCGCCGCCAATTCCTTGCGATACAGCTCTTCGGTCCATTGCTGGCCGCCCGGCGTGGCGAGGCCGCTGTCGTTCAGGCGCTGCACCAGCCCCGGCAGGTCGTGGATGCCGTCGGCGAAGGCGCGCTCGATCACGTCGCCCAGCAGGTCTTCGTAGGTGGTCGCGGGGCGGCGGCGCGCCTGGTGCGGTTGCAGGTAGCGGTCTTGGGTTTGCATCGTGTGCCTCCGTGGGGCGAGGTGAAATGAAGAATCAGGCTGCTGCTGCAGCGGCGGCCATGGCCGGGGTCGCGAGCGGCGCGGCCCAGGCGTCGTAGCCGTAGACCCAGTCGGCGTTGCCGCCTTCGCGCAGCCAGTTGTTGCCGCGCGAGCCGAGCTGAACCTGGCTGGCGCGCTCGATGCGGGCGGTCTCGAAGCCCTTGAGCGCGGCAGGCACATCGGCCATCGCCACGCCGTCGAGGTGGCGCGACAGCACCACGGCGTCCTCGATGGCCATGCCCGCGCCCTGCGCCATGAAGGGCAGCATCGGATGCGCGGCATCGCCCAGCAGCGCCATGCGGCCCTGCGTCCAGGCGGGCATCGGGTCGCGCTCGTACAGCGCGGTCTTCAGCACCGTGTCGCAGGCGTCGAGCAGCGCGCGCGCCTCGGGGTGGTAGGCCACGTACTGCTCGCGCAACTCGTCGACGCTGCCCGGCGCGGTCCACGACTCCAGGTGCCAGCTGTCCTGCGGCGTGGTGGCGAAGATGAAGATGTCCCTGCCCCGGTTCAGCGGGAAAGTGACGATCTGGCTCTGCGGATTCGGCCCCCACCACTTGGTGAAGGCGCCGAGGTTGGGCACGCCGGCCACGCGCTCGGCGGGCACCACTGCGCGGTAGGCCACGATGCCGGTGAAGCGCGGGCTCTCGGCGCCGAACATCGCGGTACGCACGCAGGAGTGGATGCCGTCGGCGCCGATCAGCGCACCGACGCGGGCCTCGGTGCCGTCCGCGAATGAGAGGCTGATGCTCTTTTCATCGGCCGCGATCTTCTCGGCGCGCTTGCCGAGCGCGACCTGCTCCGCCGGGAACATGTCGGCCAGCGCAGCCAGCAGGTCGGCGCGGTGGATGGTGAGCTGCGGCGCGCCGTAGCGCTGCTCGGCGGTCTCGGCCATTTCCAGGCGCGAGGTTTCCTCGCCGGTGTCGTAGGTGCGGCTGATGCGGTGCGACGGGCGTGCCGCCGTCACGCGGGCCGCCTCGCCCACGCCGAGGCCGTCGAGCGCGCGCACCGCATTGGGCGTGAGATTGATGTCCGCGCCGACGCGGGCGAACTGCTTCGCCTGCTCGAACACGACCACGCCGTGGCCCGCGCGCCGCAGCGCGATGGCTGCCACGAGGCCGCCGATGCCCGCGCCGACGATGCCGATGGTGGATTCGCTTGTGGTGATGGTCTTCATGGGTGTCTCCCCGGGTCCTTCTTCCGCTTACTCGGCGACGATGTTGCGGGCCTTGATGATCCTGGCCCACACGGCCGTCTCGTCGCGGATGTAGGCGGCGAACTCGGCGGGCTTCATGGCCGCGTCGGTCATGCCCTGCAGCTTCAGGCGCTCGCGCACGTCGGGCTTCGAGAGCATCTCGGCCGCGTCCTTGGCGAGCTGCTCGACCACGGCCGGCGGCGTGCCCTTGGGCGCCATCAGGCCGTACCAAGAGGTCACGGTCACGCCCTGGATGCCCTGCTCCGCCAGCGTCGGAATCTCGGGTGCCGCCGCGCTGCGCTTGGCCTCGGTCACGCCGATGGCCACCAGCTTGCCGTTCTTCAGGAAGGGCAGCGTCGCCGGCAGGTTGCTGAACATCAGTGGCACGGTGCCGCCGAGCACGTCGTTGAGCGCGGGCGCCGTGCCCTTGTAGGGCACGTGCAGCATGTCGATGCCGGCCTGCTGCTTGAAGAGCTCGCCCGCCAGGTGCAGGCCGCTGCCCACGCCGGGCGAGGCATACGACAGCGTGCCGGGCTTGGCCTTGGCCTGCGCCACGAGGTCCTTCGCGTTCTTGATGCCCGATGCCGGCGAAGCCACCAGCACGTTGGGCGCCTTCGCGAGCATGGTGACCGGCACGAAGTCCTTCGCCATGTCGAAGGGGAAGTTGGGCATCAGCGTCGGGTTGATGGTGACGTTGCCCGCCGGGATCACCAGCAGCGTGTGGCCGTCGCCCTTGGCGCGCTTGACCTTGTCCATGCCGATGTTGCCGGCCGCGCCCACCTGGTTGTCGACCACCGCAGCCTGGCCGTAGCGCTTGGCGAGACCGTCAGAGAGCACGCGGGCCAGCGTGTCGACCGGGCCGCCCGGCGGGAACGGCGAGATGATGGTGAAGCGCTCGCTGGAGAGCTGCTTCTGCGCCTCGCTCTGCTGCGCGTGCACGGGCGCGGCGAGCGTGAAGGCCGCGAGTGCGGCGAACAGGACGGAGAAGGAAAGACGTCTTTGCATGTCGGTGGTCGGGTGAGTCATTTCTTTTCAGTGAGGAAGGCGCCCTTGGGCCCTTCCGCGTTCTTCTGGCGGCGGGTGTTGCCGTCGAGACCGCCGTCCACCGCCCATTCGGCGAAGACCGTCGGGCCCGGCTCGAACTCGCGCGGCTGCCAGTTGGCGGTGAGCTGGTCTTCGTCGGCGTAGTACTCGATGAGGCCGCCTGCCGGGTTCTTGAAGTACCAGAAGTACGCCGACGACACCGGGTGCCGCCCCGGGCCGAGCTGGGTTTCCCAGCCGCAACGCGAGAAGTGCAGGCCGCCGCCGAACACTTCGTGGATGTCGCGCACGGTGAAGGCCACGTGGTTCAGCCCGCGCTTGCCCGAGGGAATCTGCAGCAGGAACAGGTCGTGGTGGCCGCCCTCCGCCGCGCAGCGCATGAAGGCGCCGCGGTTGGGGTAGCTGTCGGAGCCCACGAAGCCGAAGCGCTGCGCGTAGAAGGTGCTGGTGGTCTTCACGTCGCTCACGAAGAACACGACGTGGCCCACCTCGATGGGCACGGCGCGCTCGTAGATGGGCGCCGGCTGGTTGATGCGCAGCTTCGCGTTCCAGGTGTTCATGGCGCCGCAGTCGACCTGCACCGCATGCTTGCGGCTGACCTGCAGGCGCACCGCAAGGCCGTTGGGGTCGATGCAGCCGATGCGGCGCGCGCCGTCCACCGTGGCGTCGAAGAAGCCCGGGTCCTGCGCGATGGCGTCGGCATAGCGGGCGAGGTCGGCCTCGCTTTCCACGCCCCACACCACTTCGCGCAGCGTCGGGCCCTCTTCCATCGCGGGCGGCAGGCCCGGCTTGTCCAGCGCGGCGACCACCACCTTGCAGCTGTTGAGGCATTCGAAGACGAGTTCGTCGGCGGCCTCCGACTTCAGCGAAAGGCCCCAGTCCTGGAAGAACTGGCGGCACGCGGGCAGGTCGTCCGCGCCGTAGGTGATCTGGTCGATGCCAAGTACGCTCATTTCAATCTTTCTGTCATGCCGACCGGCACACGCGCGGCGCCGAACAGCTCGTTCCAGGAATACCGCGGAACCGGCTTTGCCGGGCCGCAGGTATTGCCCCCTGCAAGGGGGTGGGCGAAGCGACACGAAGTGCGCGAAGCCTGGGGGTTTTCATGGTGCTGCCCAAGGCAGGGGTTGTTCGTTCGTGCCCCAGTACATGCTCTTCTGCTCCATGTACTGGAAGATGCCCTCGCGGCCCTTCTCGCGGCCCAGGCCGCTGTCGCGCCAGCCGCCGAAGGGCGTGGACACCGAGAACTGCTTGTAGGTGTTGACCCAGACCGTGCCGGCCTGCACCGCGCGGCCCAGCTTCCAGGCGCGCTTGAAATCGCGGCTCCACACGCCGGCCGCCAGCGCGTAGACGCTGTCGTTGGCCTGCGCGATCAGCTCTTCCTCGCTGTCGAAGGGCATGGCGACCAGCACCGGGCCGAAGATTTCCTCCTGGCTGATGCGGGCGCTGTTCGTCAGGCCTTCGAGGATGGTCGGCTGGTAGAAGTAGCCCCGGTCATAGCCGTCGCCGTGCGGGCGTACTCCGCCCGTGCGAATCCTGCCGCCTTCGGAAACGCCCAGCTCCACGTAGCGCTCGATACCCTCGCGATGCTTCGCCGTGATGAGCGGCCCCATCTGCGTGCGCTCCGAAGCCGGATCGCCCACGCGCAGCGCGTTGGCGCCTTCGGCCAGCCGCGTCAGGAACTCGTCGTAGATGCCGCGCGCCACGAACAGGCGCGAACCCGCGATACACGACTCGCCCGACGAGCTGAAGATGCCGTAGAGCACGCCGTTCACCGCGTGGTCGAGGTCCGCGTCGTCCAGCACCATGGTCGGCGACTTGCCGCCGAGCTCCAGCGACACCGGCATCATCTTGTCGGCCGCGATGTGGGCGATGTGCTTGCCGGTGGTGGTGCCACCGGTGAACGACACGCGCTTGACCAGCGGATGCTTGGTGATCGCGTCCCCGATCACCGAGCCCCGGCCCGGCAGCACGCTGACGATGCCCTTGGGCACGCCGGCCTTCTCGCAGATGCGCGCCAGCTCCAGCGCCATCAGCGGCGTGACCTCGGCGGGCTTCACGACCACCGCGTTGCCGGCGGCCAGCGCGGGCGCCAGCTTCTGCGCCTCGCTGGCAATGGGCGAGTTCCACGGCGTGATGGCCGCGACCACGCCCATGGGCTCGTGCACGCTCATGGTCACGAAGGCGCCGCGCGAGGGCGTGATGGTTTCTTCGAGCGTTTCCAGCGCGGCTGCGAAGAACTGGAAGGTGCCGGCGGCGCTGGCCACGAGGTTGCGGGTCTCGTTGATGGGCTTGCCGTTGTCCAGGCGCTGCTTCTGCGCGAGCGATTCGGCCTCTTCGCGGATCAGCTGCGCCACGCGGTGCAGCACGGCCGCGCGCTCGTGCGGCAGGCGCTGCGCCCAGCCGCTGGTGCGGAACGCGCGGTCGGCGCCGGCAATGGCTTCCTCGACGTCGGCCAGGCTCGCGGCCCGCAGCCGCGCGATGGGCTCGCCGGTGGCCGGGTAGAGGCTTTCGTAGATGTCGCCGCCGCCCAGGCGCCATTCGCCGGCGATGCAGATCGGAAGGAGTTCGGAAGAGATCATGGAATGTCGGGCTCAGATGGCCAGCGCGGCCACGCGATTGCGCAGCGCGCGCACGGCGCTGTAGACGGTGAGCGCGGAGGTCTTGGGGTTGGCCGCGAGCGGCTTGTTGCGCATGGTCAGCTCGAAGCTGCCGAAGGCGCCCTCGGCTTCGACGGTGTGCACGTTCTCTGCGGTGGCGGGGTCGGCAATGAGCCGCACCATGGTGCGGTCGAGCCCCAGCCCCGCGAGCGAGACCGTGGCGGCCACGTTGGCGTTCTTCGGATAGAGCAAGGCCGCTTCGCGCGCGCTGCCCTCGAAGATCACGGTTTCGCGTGCCAGCGCGCCGAGGTCGCGGCCCTGCTCTGCCGGCGTGCCCTTCCACGCCTGCGGCGGCTTGCGGCCGGTGTAGCGCACGCTGTCGAGGCCGCCGATCCGGGCGGCAGCCAGCGCGTCGATGGCGCCGATGGCGCCGGCAATCAGCTGCACCTGCGTCTTGCCTGCAGCGGCCGCGGCTTCGAGCTTCTCGGCGAAGCCCGTGGCCGACAGCGCGCCGACCGAGGCGACCACGCAGGGCGTACCGCGTGCGAGCGCGGGCAGCACGTGCTGCTCGATGGCGGCATGGCCCGCGGTCTCGACCACGAGGTCGATGCCGGCGGCAGGCAAGGCGCTGCCCACCTGCGCGTCGGGCGCCGCCTTCCGCGCGGAGGCAATCGCGTCGGCGGGCACGACGACGGCCACCACCTTCAGGGCCGGATCGCCGTGGAGCAGTTCGAGCACCGAGGTGCCGATGGCTCCGCAGCCGACGAGTGCGATACGCGTGGGAGTGGTCATGGAACGGGCTTCGCTCACTTGCCGGCCGTGCCGAGCGCCGGGATCTGCGTGACCGTGTTGGTCGGCGGGCCGGCGAAGGTGGTCTTGAAGCTGCCGATCGAGAGCATGTCGATCTCCAGCAGGAACGGACCTTCGGCCGCCAGCGCCTCGCCGAGGCGGGCGGGCAGCTCGGCCAGGTCCCGCACGCGGGCATGCGGCAGCGCGATCGACTTGCACAGCAGGTCGTAGTCGGGCGTGTGCAGCTCGGCATAGCACTGGCGGCCGCCGTACTGCGCGTCCTGAATGTTCTTGATGACGCCGTAGCTCTTGTCGTTCATGAGCACGATCACCATGGGCGCCTTCTCCTGCACCATGCAGGCCAGCTCGCCCAGGTTCAGGATGAAGCCGCCGTCGCCGGCCAGGCAGAAGGTCTTGCGGCCCGAGCCCGTCACCGCCGCGCCGATGGCCGCGCCGATGGCCATCGGCATGCCCTGGCCGATGCCGCCGCCCGTGGCGTGCACGCCGGCGCTCGGTTCGAAGACGCGCAGTTCGCGGTTGCCCCAGGTGCTGTTGGAGACGGTCACGTCGCGCACCCAGTTGAAGTTGCGGCCGGCCGCCGACTGGAGCTGGCGCACGAGCTCGGCGTACGGGCCGAGGCCGTCGCGCAGCGCCGCAACCGCCTGGTCGTGGGCGGCGCGCAGGTCGACCAGCAGTTGCGGGTCGGCCTTGTACCTGGCGGCTTCGAGGCGGTCTGCCAGGCCTTCGAGGGCCAGCGCGGAATCGCCGCAGACGAAGGCTTCGGACGCGTAGCAGCGGCCTTCGGCGGCGGCGTCGGCGTCGATGCGGTACAGCGGGCGCGGCAGCTTCAGTTCGTACTTGAGCGTCTCGTTGCCGCGCAGGCGCGAGCCGACCACGAGCATCGCGTCGCAGGTCTGGTACAGGGCCTCGACCGGCTTCTGGATGTTGTAGGCGCCGAGCGAACCGGCATCGTCCTCGGGCACAGTGCCGCGGCCCTGCGTCGTGGTGACGACACCGAAGCCGAGTTTCTGCAGGCGCTGGATAGCGGCGCGGGCATGGCGGGCACCGCCGCCGACCCACAGCATCGGGCGCCTGGCGGCGGCGAGGCGCGCGGCCAGCGCGTCGAGCGTGGCGGCGGATGGCACGGGGCGCTCGATGGGCAGCGGCGACAGGTCGGCCGGCATCGTGGTCAGCGCCGACTGGATGTCGATCGGGATCTCGACGCTGACAGGGCCCGTCGGTGCCGTCAGGGCAAGCTGCACGGCGCGCTTGAGCGTGCCGAGCACCGTTTCGACGCTGCGCACGCGCAGCGCAGCCTTCGACACGGCCTTGAGCATGGTGAGCTGGTCGGGTGCCTCGTGGATGTACGACATGCCCTTGTCGAGGTACGGCGTCTCGATCTGCCCGGTGATGTGCAGCACGGGCGCGCCGGCCGTCAGGGCCTCGACCATGCTGCCCGCGATGTTGCCCGCGGCGGGCCCGGTGCTGGTGATGCACACGCCCAGGCTGGCGGTGGAACGCGCGTAGGCGTCGGCCATGTTGCCCGCGCCGGCCTCGCCCCGCGCCGAGATGAAACGCACCGTGCCGCGCTGCGCGAAGGCATCGAGGATCGGCATGTTGTGGATCGAGATCACGCCGAAGGCCGCCTTGACGCCGCACTGTTCGAGAAAGGCGGCGACGACGGCGCCGACGGTGACGGTGTTGCTGGGGTTATGCATGGCGTGACAGGCCTCCGGAGATGTCGATGTGGCTGCCCGTCGTGTACGACGCGAGGGGCGAAGCGAGGAAAAGGATCGCGCGGGCGGCTTCTGTCGGAAGCCCCAGGCGACCCAGCGGAATGTGCTTGTTCTTCGCGAGCTGGCCGCTCCATGCGGCCCAGCCGAGCGACTTGTCTTCGCGCGCCTCGAAGCGACGGCGCCACTGGCCCGATTCGACGAGGCCGATCAGGATGCCGTTGACGCGCACGCCCTGCGGCGCGAACTCGGTGGCCATGGAACGCACCAGGTTCAAGAGGCCGGCGCGCGCGGCCGAGGTGGCGACCATGTGCGGCTCGGGCTGGCGCGCCAGCAGCGAGTTGGCGCAGACGATGGAGGCATCGCCCAGCACTGCGCGCTGCGCCGCGAGCTGCGGCAGGAAGGCGCGCGTCGGGTTGATGACGGAGAAGAATTTCAGGTTCAGCTCTTCGGTCCAGGCCTTGTCGTCGGTGTCCGCGAAGGTCGAGACCCGGCCCTGCCCCGCGTTGTTGACGAGCATCGAGGCCGGGCCGAGCGCGGCTTCGCTGGCGGCGGCGAAGGAGCGCACCGAGGCGGCGTCGAGCACGTCGCAGGTCTGCGCGAAGAGCTTCGCGCCGGGGTACTGCCCGCGCAGGCCGGCCACGGCGCCATCGAGCCGCCCGGCATTGCGGCCGCACAGGGCCACCGAGGCGCCGCAGCCCAGCAGCAGTTCGACAGTGGCCAGGCCGATGCCCGACGAGCCGCCCGTGACCACGGCCACGCGGCCGGCCAGCGCATCGGCGGCGAAGAAAGAGGAAGAAAGAGCTTGGGCGGTCATGGTCCCGGAATCAGGCTGAGCGAAGCGGCACCACGTTGGCGGTACGCGCGGGCGAGTAATTGAGCAGGCCGGAGATCTCGTCGGCGGTGCCGCGCACGCGCTGCACCATCTCGTCGATGCGGCTCTCCTCGATGTGGCTGGCGGTGACGGTGGCGCCCAGCGCCGCCACGATGTGGCCGCTGTGGTCGCGCACCGGCGCGGCGATGCTGGAGATGTTCGATTCGAAGAAGCCCTCGCCCAGCACGTAGCCGCGCTGGCGGTCGGCCTGCACCATGTCGAAGAGCTCGGTCACGGTCTTCGGGGTGCTCGGCGAGAAGGTCTCGAGCTTGTCTTCGGGGTAGAGGGCGCGCAGCTGCGGCAGCGTGAGGTCTTCGAGCAGGATGCGGCCCAGCACCGTGGCATGGGCCGGCAGCCGTGTGCCCACGGTGACCGAGCTGGCGAAGGGCGTGGGCGGCGCCACCTTGGCCACGTAGACGATGGAGCGGCCGTCGCGCACCACCAGGTTGCAGGGCGTGCGCAGTTCGTCGCACAGGCGGTTGAGCAGCGGCGTGCCCAGCTGGGTGAGCTCCAGCGAGGCGAGATATTCGAAGCCCAGGCGCAGCACGGCCAGGCCCAGGCGGTAGTCGCGGCCGCCCTCGGTGCGCTCGAGAAAGCCCATGTTCTCCAGCGTGGTGAGCAGGCGGAAGACGGTGGAGCGCGGCAGGTCAAAGCGGCGCGCCAGTTCGGGCGCCGAGAGCGTGCGGCTTTCGCGGCTGAACTCGCACAGCACGCGCAGTCCGCGCTCCAGCGCGGGCACGTTGTAGCGGTCGGCGCCCTCTTCCATCGCCTCGTTGCCGTCGTTGTTGTTGCTGGCCATGCCTGTGGTTCCTTCCTTGGATGTCTCTGGTGGTTGCTTGCGGTCAGCCGGCGAGGGATTCGCTCAGCAGCTTCGCGACGGCCTGCGGTTGCTCCACATAGCCGGCGTGGCCCGCATCGTCCACCAATTCGAGCCGCACTCCGCACTTGCGCGCGACTTCTTCGCAGGCCGCCGGGGGCGTGACCACGTCGAGCGCGCCGCAGGCCACGCGCACCGGCATGGGCGGCGGCAGGTCGGCCAGCAGGTCGGCGTTGCACAGCAGCTCGACGGCCTGGCGGTAGCCGTGGTCGTTCAGGCGGGCCATGTTCCAGCGCACCCACTGGCGGGCGTGCTCGGAGGCCTTGTCGGAAACCAGCCGGGCCGAACGCTTCGCGGCCATGCCGGCGATGCCGAGCTCGTCGAGCGTGGCAAGGCGCTCGGTGCGGACCTTGGCGCGCGCTTCGGCACGCGACGCGCCGCCGTAGCCGATGGCGGGGCTCACCAGCACCAGCCGGCGGATGCGCGCATCGGTGCGCGCGGCCGAGGCGGCGGTGATCGCGCCCAGCGAATGGCCGACCAGCACGCAAGATTCGATGCCGAGCGCGTCGAGCAGTTGGCCCAGCCGGGCCGCGTAGTCGGCGGCGGACGGCGCGGCGGCTTCGAGCGGTGTCGAGCTGCCATAGCCTGGTGCATCCCACGCGATCACGCGGGCCTGTGGCGTGAGCAGCTCGGCAGTGTCGATCCACGATGCGGCGCCCGAACCGATACCGTGCAGGCACACGATGGCCGGCCCCTGGCCACATTCGCGCACCGACACCACGGCGCCGCCGCCGACCGCGACATCGCGGGCCGGGAAGCTGGCGTCGAGCCGTGCCAGCTCGGAGGCCGGCAGCGTCGTCAGTGCGTCGGTGGAGACGTTCATGGCCGTGCGTCCGCTCAGCGCTTGATCTTGGCCAGGGGGTGGTCGGCGGGATAGGTCGGCGTGACGGGCTTCTTCGCACCCAGCATCACGCACATCAGCGCGTCCTCGTCGCCGATGTTGATCTCCTCGCGGTACACGCCGGGCGGCACGGAGATCAGGTCGCGGTCGGTCATGATGGTCTCGAAGCGCTCGCCGTCCTTCTCGATCACCACCTTGAGCTTGCCGCGGATCAGGAAGAACACTTCCTCTACGTCGGTATGCAGGTGCGGCGGGCCTTCGTGGCCGGCGGGGATCACCATGGTCGAGAAGGTGAAGTGCTCGGCGGGGACGGTGTTGACGTCCTTCGCGACGCCGGTGCCGCCGGTGCCCACGTAGCGCATCTGGGCGCGGCGGAACTTGGGATCGAAGTCGGCCTGGAACTTCAGCGCGTCCCAGTCGTACTTGCGGGTTTCGTAGCGCGCGATGCGGGTGTTCATCCACTCCGCGAGGCTGCTGCCCTCGGGCTGCGCCAGGCTGCTGGCGGCGGTTTCGTTGATCTTCTGCTGTTCGGACAGGTCGCTCATCGGGTGTACTCCTTGGTCGGAAAAATTCAGTGCATCGCGAAGCCGCCATTGACGGCCAGCAGCTGGCCCGTCACGAAGCGCGCGAGCCCGGAAAGAAGAAAGACGGTGGCGCCGCACACGTCGGCGGCCTGCTGCTCGCGCGGGATGGCGCGGCCTTCGAGGTACTTCTGGTGGCGCGCCATCGGCACGTATTCGGTGGCTTCCACCAGCGTGAGGCCCGGCGCCACGGCGTTGACGGTGATGTTGTCGCCGCCCCATTCGCGCGCCAGCGAGCGCGTCATGGAAATGACGGCGCCCTTGCTCGACGCGTAGGCCAGCAGGTTGGGCGCGCCCCACAGCGCGGTGTCGGAAGCGAGGTTGACGATGGCGCCGCGTCCGCTCCCGGCCAGCGCCTGCCGGCAGGCGCGGCCCATGAGCCAGCTGCCGCGCACGTTGACGTTCATCACGCGGTCCCACACGTCGATCTCGAGCTGGTGCGCGTCGCGGCCGCCCGAGTTGGTGATGGCGGCGTTGTTGACCAGGCCGTCGAGGCCGCCGAGCAGGCGGATGGCTTCGTCGGCGCAGGCCACGATGGAGCCGGGGTTGGCCAGGTCGACGGGCAGCGCATGCGCGTTGCGGCCGGCTTCGCGCAACGCCTTCGCCTCGGTCTCGGCCAGCTCGCCGAGGATGTCGGCCAGCACCACGCTGGCGCCCGCGGCGGCGACGCACTGCGCGAAAGCGAGCCCCAGGCCGCGCGCGCCGCCGGTCACGAGCACGCGGCGGCCGGCCAGCAGGTTGGCGGGCAGCTCGGCGAGCAGTGCCTGCAGGCTCGATGGATCGGCGATGGCTTTGAGTTCGGTCATGGAAATGAGGTCCGTGGATCGGTCGCGGGGGTCAGTCGGCCTGGATGCCGAGTTCCTTGATGACCTTGCCGAAGCGCGCGTAGTCGGCGGCGTTGGTCTTGCCGAGCACCTCGGCGTCGCCGCCCACGGGCGTGGTGCCGAGCACGGCCATGCGAGAGACGATCTCGGGCATCTTCAGGATCTCGTTGAAGTGGCCGTTGAGCGTCTTCACGATCTCGGGCGGCAGGTTGCGCGGACCCCAGAGGCCGTTCCAGGCCGTCACCTCGACGTCCTTGTAGCCCTGCTCGGCCAGCGTGGGCACGTTGGGCGCGAGCGGCGAGCGCTGGGCCGAGGCCACGGCCAGCGGGCGCAGCTTGCCGTTGGCGATGTACGGCGCCACCGGCCCCAGCGTGATGAAGGTGACGGGCACATGGCCGCCCAGCACGTCGTTGATGGCGGGCGCCACGCCCTTGTAGGGCACGTGCGCGAGCGTGGTGCCGGATGCGCGGGCGAACATCTCTCCCAGGATGTGCATCGGCGAGCCGCTGCCCGGGCTCGCGTAGCTCAGCGTCTTGCCGCCCTTGGCCGCGGCCACGGCGTCCTTCACCGTGGAGAGGCCGCTGTTGCCGCCGGCCACGAGGAACAGCGGCTGGCTGCCCGTCTGCACGATGGGCGTGAAGCCGTTGAGCACGTCGTAGCCCGAGCCGTTGGTCTTGAGCACCAGCTGCGCGATCGAGAAGGTGCTGGGCGCGAGCAGCAGCGTGTAGCCGTCGGGCGTGGCCTTCGACACGTAGGCGCTGCCGATGATGCCGCTGGCGCCGGGGCGGTTGTCGACCACCACGGGCTGGCCGACGCGCGTCGACAGCTTCTCGGCGAACAGCCGCGCCAGCGCGTCGGTGTCGCCACCGGCCGGATAGGCGACGACCAGCGTGATCGGCTTGACGGGGTAGCTGTCGGCTGCCCAGGCGAGTCCGGAGGCGCAAGCGGCGGCCATGGAAATGGCGGCGGCGACGGCAAGGCGGCGTGTCTGTTTCATCGTGTCCGTTCGGCTCGGTTTTGTTTCACTAAAGAAACAACGATTTATTAATGGAACGCCACGAAGAATATCGAAGAAGACAACTTCATGACTAAGGGAAAACCCCAATCCTTGTGTCACAACGAAAACAGGGCGGCCTTTCGGGCCGCCCTGTCCTGGCGTCGAGGAGAAGGAGCGAAGCGTCAGCCGCCGTAGCGCGCCACGGTGAGGCCCTCCATGTCGATGCCGGGCGCCCTGCCCCCAATCAGGTCGGCCATCACGCGGCCTGTGCCCGCGGCCATGGTCCAGCCGAGGGTGCCGTGGCCGGTGCTCAGCATCAGGTTGGGAATGCGGGTGGAGCCGATCACGGGCGTGCCGTCGGGCGTCATGGGGCGCAGGCCGGTCCAGAAGGAAGCGTCGCGCACGCTGCCGCCCTTGGGGAACAGGTCGGTCACGACGTGCTCGAGCGTGTCGCGCCGGCGCTCGTTGAGCCGCAGGTCGAAGCCCGAGAGCTGCGCGGTGCCGCCCACGCGGATGCGATCGCCCAGGCGCGTGACCGCCACCTTGAAGGTCTCGTCCATCACCGTCGATTCGGGCGCGCCGCTGGCGTCGGTGATCGGCACCGTGATCGAGAAACCCTTGACCGGATACACCGGCAGCCGGATGCCCAGCGGCCTGACCAGCGCGGGCGAATAGCTGCCGAGCGCGACCACGTAGCGATCGGCCGTGAAGCTGCCGGCATCGGTGCGCACCGCAGTGATGCCCTTGACCGCGTCGTGCTCGAGAGCCTGGATGTTGACGCCGAACCTGAACTTCACGCCCTCGGCCTCGGCCAGCTTCGCCAGCGCCTGCGTGAACTTGAAGCAGTCGCCGGTCTCGTCGCCCGGCAGCCGCAAACCGCCGACGAACTTGCCCTTCACCGCCGCGAGCGCGGGCTCGTACTGCACGCAGCCTTCACGGTCGAGCAGCTGGTAGGGCACGCCCGAGGCCTGGAGCACTTCGACGTCCTTCGAGGTGCCGTCGAGCTGCTGCTGCGTGCGAAAGAGCTGAAGCGTGCCCTGCATGCGCTCGTCGTAGGCGATGCCGGTGTCGGCGCGCAGCTCCTTGAGGCAATCGCGGCTGTATTCGGCGAGCCGCACCATGCGGCTCTTGTTGATCTCGTAGCGCGCCTGCGTGCAGTTGCGCAGCATCGCAAGGCCCCAGCGCCACATCGCCGGATCGAGCATCGGCTTGATGACCAGCGGGCTGTGCTGCATCAGCATCCACTTGACGGCCTTTACCGGCACCCCGGGCCCGGCCCATGGCGCCGAGTAGCCGGGCGAAACCTCGCCCGCGTTGGCGAAGCTGGTTTCGAGCGCGGGCGCCGGCTGGCGCTCCAGCACCGTCACCTCGTGACCGGCACGCGCCAGGTAATACGCGATCGAGGTGCCGATGACACCGCTGCCGAGAATCAGGACCCGCATGAGAACAACCCTTTTGAAGCTGCCGTGACGCAGCCGAGGGTACAGGGCCGGACGTTACAAGCCCAGCGCGTCCTGCAATTGCCGTGCCGTCCAGCGCTTCGGCTGTTGCGGCCAGGCTTCGAGCAGCGAAACCATGCGCGAATTGCGCGGCGCGCTCAGGCCGTGCTCCTGCGCGAGGCGCACCACCTCGCCGCTGAGCGCGTCGATCTCGGTGCGGCGGCCTAGCGCAAGGTCGTCGGCCATGCTGGAGCGCGCCTTGGCATCGATGCGCAGCATGCGCGCCGCGACGATGCGGAAGATCCAGTCGGGCAGCCGCAGCAGGCTCACCAGCCGGTGCGCCGGCACCGCCGCGACCTGTGCCGGCGCGATCCCCGCGACGTTGAGGATGCCCAGCGCCTCCTCGATCAGCGACGCGAAGCAGCGGCGGTAGCCGCGCTGCATGAGCTCCTCGCGCAGCGGCAGGCCCGAAAGCGCGTTGACGGGGTTGTTGAGATTGAGCATGAGCTTGCCCCACTGCACGGGCAAAAGGTCTGCATGCAGGTCGAGCGGCACGCCCGCGCGCTCGAACACGGGAAGCCATGGGCGAAGCACCGCGTCGTCTTCCGCGGCCAGGCGGCCCGGCGTGCCCCGATGGAAGGCGCCCGGGCCGATCTCGGCCACGTTGTACGGGACCATGCCGGCGCGCACGTTGAGCGAAGGGCCGGTCTGCGCGGCGGCCGCGCAGTTGGAGATGCCGTTCTGCAGCGAGATCACCGCAGTGCCTGCCGGCAGCGAGAAGGCCAGTTCGCCCGCGGCCTCGGCCGTGGCGCCGCTCTTCACGCACAGCAGCACCAGCGCGGGCCGTGCGCCGGCGGGCACCTGCCCGCTCAGGCGCAGCCTGTCGGCAGGCAGCCTGTGCGTCGCGCCGTCAATGTCGGTGAGCGTCAGGCCATGTCTGGCGAGCTTCTCGAGCACGCGCGGACGGCCGACGAAGGTGACGGGCACGCCCGCCGCCGCCAGGCTTCCGCCGATGAAGCACCCGATGGTGCCCGCCCCCATCACAAGCACTTCACCGGGGATCGCTTCTGGCATGGGTGGCGTGCTCGTTCCGGTGATGGCGCCAGCCGTCAGGCGCGTTCGGAGACCCAGGCCTGCACCGACTGCAGCGCGGCCGGAAGGCCTGCCGCGTTGGTGCCGCCGGCCATGGCCATGTCGGCCTTGCCGCCGCCCTTGCCGCCGACCTGCTGGGCCACGAAGTTGACCAGCTCGCCGGCCTTGACCTTGGCAGTGCTGTCGGCCGTGACGCCGGCCGCGATCTGCACCTTCTCGCCGTCGACGGCGGCAAGCACGATGGCTGCCGTCTTGAGCTTGTCCTTGAGCTTGTCCATGGTCTCGCGCAGCGTCTTGGCGTCGGCGCCGTCGAGCTTGGCGGCCAGCACCTTGATGCCCTTGACGTCCACGGCCTGCGACACGAGCTCGTCGCCCTGCGACGAAGCGAGCTTGCCCTTGAGCGCGCCCACTTCGCGCTCGAGCGCCCTCACCTGCTCCAGCACCTGCGAGAGCCGGCCCTGCAGCTCGGCGGCCGGCGACTTGAGCGTGGCGGCCACGCTCTGCACGGTCGATTCCAGGTCCTGCAGGTAGGAGAGCGCATTCGCGCCGGTGACGGCCTCGATGCGGCGCACGCCGGCGGCCACGCCGCCTTCGCTGACGATCTTGAACAGGCCGATGTCGCCCGTGCGGCCCACGTGGGTGCCGCCGCACAGCTCGCGGCTGGTGCCGATGTCGAGCACGCGCACGGTCTCACCGTATTTCTCGCCGAACAGCATCATCGCGCCGGTCTTCTGGGCCGACTCCATGTCCATCACGCGGGCATGCGTCTCGGTGTTGGCGAGGATCTCGGCGTTCACGCGCTTCTCGATCTCCAGGATCTGCTCGTGCGTGACGGGCGCGTTGTGCGCGAAGTCGAAGCGCGTCTTGTCGGCATCGACCAGCGAGCCCTTCTGCTGCACGTGGCCGCCCAGCACTTCGCGCAGTGCCTTGTGCATCAGGTGGGTGACTGAATGGTTGCGCATGGTGGCGGCGCGGCGTGCGGTGTCGACTGCGGCCTTGACCGTGTCGCCGACCTTCAGCGTGCCCTGGGTCTGGGTGCCGTGGTGGCCGAACACGTCGGCCTTGATCTTCTGCGTGTCTTCCACGCCGAACTGCACGCCTTCGGCCACGAGCACGCCCTGGTCGCCGACCTGGCCGCCGCTTTCCGAATAGAACGGGGTTGTGTCGAGCACGACGATGCCCGGCTGGCCTTCCTTGAGCTCAGCGACGGCGGAGCCCTCGAAGTACAGAGCGACGACCTTGGCGCTTTCTTCCAGCTTCTCGTAGCCGGTGAAGACGTTGCCCGCGCCGGCGTAATCGACGTTGCGGTCCATCTTGAACTTGCCGGCAGCACGGCCCGCGGCCTTCTGCTTTTCCATGGCGGCGTTGAAGCCGGCCTCGTCGACGCTCACGCCGCGTTCGCGGCACACGTCGGCCGAGAGGTCGAGCGGGAAGCCGTAGGTGTCGTGCAGCTTGAAGGCCACGTCGCCCGGCAGCACCTTGGCGTCGCCAGCCAGCGCTGCGTCGAGGATTTCCATGCCGTTGGCCAGCGTCTCGAAAAAGCGCTCTTCCTCGGCCTTCAGCGTGTCGGTGATGCGCTTCTCGTCGGCGACCAGCTTGGGGTAGGCCTCGCCCATGAGCCGCACCAGTTCGGGCACCAGCTTGTGGAAGAAGGGCTTCTTCTGGCCGAGCTTGTAGCCGTGGCGGATGGCGCGGCGGATGATGCGGCGCTGCACGTAGCCGCGGCCTTCGTTCGACGGGATCACGCCGTCGGCCACCAGGAACGAGGTGGCGCGGATGTGGTCGGCGATCACCTTGAGCGAGTTGTTCGACAGGTCCTGCGTGCCGGTGGCCTGCGCGGCGGCCTTGATGAGCGCGTCGAAGATGTCGATCTCGTAGTTGCTGTGCACGTGCTGCAGGATCGCGGCCAGGCGCTCCAGGCCCATGCCGGTGTCGACGCAGGGAGCGGGCAGCTTGACCACGCTGCCGTCGGGCTGCATGTCGAACTGCATGAACACGTGGTTCCAGATCTCGATGAAGCGGTCGCCGTCCTCCTCGGGGCTGCCCGGGGGGCCGCCGGGGATGTGCGGGCCGTGGTCGTAGAAGATCTCGGAGCACGGGCCGCAAGGGCCGGTGTCGGCCATCATCCAGAAATTGTCGGACTTGTACTTGCCGCCCTTGTTGTCGCCGATGCGGATCACGCGCTCGGGCGGCAGGCCGATTTCCTTGGTCCAGATGTCGTAGGCCTCGTCGTCCTCGTGGTAGACGGTGGCCAGCAGCTTGTCGGCCGGCAGCTTGTAGACCTGCGTGAGCAGCTCCCAGCCCCAGGTGAGCGACTCGCGCTTGAAGTAATCGCCGAAGCTCCAGTTGCCCAGCATCTCGAAGAAGGTGTGGTGGCGGGCGGTGTAGCCCACGTTCTCGAGGTCGTTGTGCTTGCCGCCGGCGCGCAGGCAGGCCTGGACGGAGGCCGCGCGGTTGTAGGGGCGCTTGTCGGTGCCGAGGAACACGTCCTTGAACTGCACCATGCCCGAATTGGTGAACATCAGCGTCGGGTCGTTGCCCGGCACCAGCGGGCTCGACGGCACCGCCGTATGGCCCTTGGAAGCGAAGAAATCGATAAAGGTCTTGCGGATGTCCGCGACCGTGAATGTGGGCTGGCTCATCTTTGGATTCGTCTTCTGCCGTCGAGGGCGGCGCGGCGATGGCGACCCTCATGTCGAACCCACTGCGGCGAACCGGCCTAACTGCTTGATTTGCTTGAACAAACGATTATAGGTTTGGCCATGCGGCCCGCGCCGGCCAAGGGCTGCCGGACGACACCACGATCCGTGCTCCACGGCTAATATGTGTCCTGGCGCAAAAAAAGAGAACCAACGAGGGTCTGCGCCATCCGTACTTGTACGGACAAAAAAGATCAAGGAGTTCGCATGGCAAGCCAAGATGCCGAAAGGCACTGGACGATCGAAGACCTGGATTTCTCGCGCATCGCGCTCGACAAGGTACGCCCGGACGAGAACCTCTTCTACCTGGTGACCTCCGCCTCCTTCATCGAGAGCGGCTCCGACCTGTACACGCACAACCTGGTGGACTTCTTCAAGGGCGACCAGGAAGTCACCGACTGGCTCTCCCAGCACTGGGAACTCGAGGAACTGCAGCACGGCAAGGCCCTGCGCGCCTACGTGCGCCACGTATGGCCGGAGTTCGACTGGGACACCGCCTACGGCAACTTCCTGGAGGAATAC
This sequence comes from Variovorax sp. 350MFTsu5.1, assembly GCF_048302515.1. Classification (NCBI taxonomy): domain Bacteria; kingdom Pseudomonadati; phylum Pseudomonadota; class Betaproteobacteria; order Burkholderiales; family Comamonadaceae; genus Variovorax; species Variovorax sp. 350MFTsu5.1. The sequence goes on from NZ_CP157620.1 coordinate 4,017,408, forward strand.
GCGACCTACTGCAAGGTCGAGCTGCTCGCCCCCACCCGAGGCCTCGAGATGACCGCCCGCTGCGTGGTCGAGACCGGCACCGCCACCTACTACCGCGCCATGGCCCGCTGTACCGACGAGCCTGTGCTTCAGGACCTGGCGACGCGCATCGCCACCGACGAAGTCAACCACTACAAGCACTTCTACCGCTACTACCGGCGCTACCGCGAGCAGGAGAAGCTGGGCCGCCTGCGCGTGATGGGAACCATCGGCCGGCGCACGCTCGAACTCAAGAGCGAGGACGCCGACTGCGCGATCCGCCACGTGGTCAGGACGCGTTCGCCCGAGCGCGCCGACGACACGGCCTACGTGCAGCGCCTGAGCGCCGACATGAACAGCACCATCCGCACCCATCTGAGCCCGGGCACCACGCTCAAGATGCTGATGCGGCCGCTGGAACTGCCGGCGAAGGTACAAACGGTGATCCAGTACCCGATCAGGCAGTTCATGGAGCATGTGTTCCTGCGCTGAACAGCGCGCAAGTGGTTCACTCATCGCGACAAACCGGAACCCGGATTCCATTTCGCACAACAGGTGCTTGGCTAATATTTCCGGTCACCCCTTTCTATCCAGATAGAGACAAGGCCTGAGACCTTCGGACAAGCGCGGCTGCATGCGCCGCTGGCAAGTCGGCTCGCGGCCCTGTTGCATGCGCGTCCGATGTTCGATCACTCAGCCAACCGCGAGCAGCTCTACACCATCCGGCTGGACGGAACCAGCCTGACCATCCGGGACCTGATGGAAGTGCGCTTCACGTTCCTGCGGTTGCTCGAGCAGCGCATCGGCCCCTCTTCGCGCCTGGTGAAGTGCTACCGGGCCTGGCTCAACCAGCTCGAATCCGGCATCGACTCGATGAGCGAATCTCAGATCGCCAACGCCCGCCTCTGGCGCGAGGCCTGGGAGCACGCCAGCGAGATTGCCACCCCGCTGCTCAGCCAGCCCCAGACCACCACCTTCCGGTTCGAGCTTTTCTGAAGCAAGCACGCAGACGCCGAGCAAAAAAAACCCAGCGCTAAGGCTGGGTTGAACCTCTTGGTGCTGTCACGCACAGAGAACTCGCACTTCAAAGCGAGCCCACAAAATCTAGGGCTTCATGCGCCGCCGCCTTGTCGGACAGGACCGACACTTCGACGTGAGGAATACGACCGCGCAGCCCCGAAAGACCCTGCTTCCCCGCAAATCTGCCAAATAGTTCACGTTTTAATGAGTGTCCTACGGCGACTACCTGTTTCCGGCTGACACGCGCTCGCAGGGCGAGCGCCGACGATACCGATGCTGTCACGCAACAGGGCCGCATAAAAGAAGAGCTCTCTGTCAGTGCTTAGAGCGTGCCCACAAGGGCAACTCGAACCCGCTTCGGCGGGTATTTTTTTGGCCGCACCGCAACGCGGCCCCGGCACGGGCCGAGGCTCGCCGCCCTTTGGCCGCTCCGGCTCAGCTCGCCGAGGTCAGCCCCGGCTTGCGGCTTCCGTCCAGCGAGTACAGCTGTGGCCGTTCGTCCGCGGAATCGGCTTCCGCCGCCAGCCCTGCTGCGCCATGTGCCGCGCCCTGCGGCTGGCGATAGAGCTCGTTCTCAAGACGCCTGACGCGTTCGGCGTACATCCGGGCAAGCGCGCTGTGATGCTCTGCCGCCGCCTGGTGCTCGATGCGCGCCATCTGGGCTTCTTCCAGGAGGGCCGCCGCGCGTCGAAGGTACGCGGTGTGATTCGGGCGAAACAAGAAGTCGAACGTCATTTCACGCTCCTTTCCGCAGGATGCGGTGCAGACGATGTTCCTCTGCGCTCGCCGCCGAGTCTGTCGGAGCGCGCCTACCCTCGGGCTACCCTTTTTCACTACGAATTCGCCATACCACAAGCCAATGACAGGTTTTCCCGCCTCGATGGGGACAATGCTGTGGAAAACTGTGTGCGCATCGCTCGGAAGCCTTGCCTGGCGTGGCTTGCAACACGATGCCCACCAAAGAGGCAGCGCCCGAAAAAATTTTCGCAGCCGCCTGCCGACCGGTTATCCAAGGTCCGACCGCTTGCAATCGAAGACCCTGCCCGGCTCGATCGCCCGCAGCGTCGGCACCTTGCCGATGAACACCACCCCCGCGCTGATCAGCCGCCACTCGCCCGCCTTGAACAGCCTGAAGAGGTTCGTGGCCTCGTCGCCCGCAGCCGGAATCGCGTTGAAGACGTAGGCGGGCTCGCCGCCCTGGGTCTCTTCCATGCCCAGCAACTCCGCCCTCATCTTGCCCATGGTGTCCGTGTCTTTTGTCCTGTGGCGGACGATGTCCATGTTGACGGTGCGCGAGTGCTCGTCGATGGCGATCTTGCGGATCCAGGGAGCCGGGCCGGTGCCGCCCGGCGCGGGGACGCAAGTGATCGTTCCGGCAAAGGCCGAGCCTGCGGTCACGGCCAGGAAGGCGTTGAGGGCGAATCGAATGGGCTTGGATTTCATGCTCGGTATGGCGTGTTGGGTCGGCTGGCCCGCGCGGCGGCGCGAACCTCGGATGGCATGCATCTATACTCCCGCCTGTCGCCGGCTGCAGCCTTGCAATCGGCGGCTTGCCAGATGCGGGTGTAGTTCAATGGTAGAACGGCAGCTTCCCAAGCTTCATACGAGGGTTCGATTCCCTTCACCCGCTCCACACACCCCTGAAATACAAGGGGTTTGAAGGGTTCATGGGGCAAAACCCAACTAAAAACCCAACTACGCGCAAGCGCTGCGCTGTCCACAAGAAGAAGTCCGTCACAGCGGCTGAGCCCCCGCCCAAAGCGTCTCATACGCCTGCACCTTCATGGCCGCCAACTCGGGGTCCGAACGCTCGATGGACGTGTGGGACTTCTGAGCCATACCGTTGAACGACTGGCCAGCAAACCATGCTTCTGTGCCGTCGATCAGTATCAGGCGGTCATGCAGGCCCGCTTGAGGTGCGACCCGAACCTCTATCGGTCGATCATGGCCGAACTGCTGCACCCAGTTTGCGACCGCTGGGCGTAACGTCGCTTTCCGTGCTTCCTTGTCTGCGCCCAGGATGCGAAGCGCCACCCCATCCGGGGCCGTCACGGCGAAGCCTGTGATGATAGTTTGATCGGCATAGGCGTCCACCATCAAGATGTCTTGCTTTGCGCGGGTCAGCACCTTCGCCACCGCCGCAAATGCGTTGAGTGTGTCGCCGGCCGCGATGAACGCACCTTGGGCACTTACAGGGGCTTGAAGCTCAGCGCGAGCGAGCGCACGATGAACGATCGCCTCCATCTTTCTCGCGTCGATGACTCGACGCATAGGATTTATGTTGTCTGCACATGACTTGAACTGGACGAAATCCGCCAGGTCGCCAGACTCCTCTATCAAGGCTGCGGCTCGCCCCAGCCATTGGAGGTCTTCCGGCTTTCGGATATCCCCGCTGGCAAGGTCGGGCATCGACGCCACCAAGCGGCGTAATTGCAGATAGAGGGTTTCGGGGGCGGTGGTCATGATTCGCGCAGGGTAGCACCACCCCAAAAAACAAGCCCGCCGAAGCGGGCCTGTTATCGAGTCGCGTGTTCAGATGCGGAGCCCATGCTTCAGACGCCTGGACGACGACGAGTTACTCGGCGAGTCCCGAGGAGTGTGACTGGCTCAGCATTGAAGTGAGCGTACGTGTCGACATCAAAGAATGACACCGAGAGCATCTTGTCCATGGGAAGCACAAGCCGAAACTTCTCAGCATCGCTTTCGGGCGCATCCCCGCTATAGAACTGGTCATAGTAGGTCGTGAAAATGACCTTGCCAGTCTCGGTCCGATAACCACTCATGTAAGGCAGCAGAGCGATAACGCGGCGCTCCGTCTTTGGCTCGGGGGTCGTAAGTATCAGCCCCACATAGACCTTGTTAGACGACAGAGTGATGGATACCGTCCGCAACAGGCCCAGCGCCTCAAGCAGCAGTTCTTCAAGCTCATTCTCCCCTGCCGCCTTCCACAGCGCTTGATCGATGCGATTCTTGTTAAGTTTGTTGAGCACCATCGGACCGATGCGGCCGAGGGCAACTGAACTCAGACATACGATGAAAAATCCGACTTGAGCCGGCGCGTTGTCTTGCGACTTGAGGAGAGGTTTGGCGATATTGATCAGCGCCGCCTCGAAAGCAGGAAACCAACTGCATCTACTCAATGCAAAGTAGAGGCCCGCAAAGATGAATAGAGAGACAACCAGCAGGCAGACGCCGTGGTAGGCCACGCGAAAATACAGCCTGTGGCCGTCTTCACGCGCAACCTTGTATTTGAGGGCCGTGTAGCCAACGATGAACTGGTGCCCGCCGATGAGCGGCAAGAGAATGGCAATAGTTGGGTCCAAGCGCTGACCAGTTACTTGCCAGCGCGCGCTGATGCTTCCCGCAGTCTGGCAACAGTATTCAGCTGCTGCTGAACGATATTGCTACGCAAGGCGACGTTAGCATCAATGGATGCCACGCCCTTGTCAGAGATGTTGTATTGGACAACAGGGGTCGGAGCTCGACGCTTGTCAGCATGAGGGACTGTTGCACGAGCATTGTCTGCAGTCGGCATGATCCACTCCAGGGTAGTTGTGACTCTTCGAAGCCATTATACGCGCCATCAGCGACATTAATAACATTTAAGGCTGTACGCGGCGGAAGCCCGCCGAAACGCTTCCGTTCGCCTTTCGTCCGCCTCAGATGCCCCGCACCCCGATTCGCAAACCCTCGCATCGCCCCAAAACGAAAAAGTCACCCGCCCCTATCCCACCGCCAGCGAAGTACGAGCCTCTGCCGCTGCGATGCGCTGCCGACTCTGGAGGTCTGCCGCCAGAACCATCAGCGCACTGGCGGCCAAACGGATTTCATGCGCTGCGTTCGCTGCTACAGGGTTCAGGAGGTCCACGCCCTTCAGGTGCGCGCGGTGCGCCACCAGGGTGTCGGTTTGCCGTTCCAGGCGAGCGCGGATGTCGGTGATGAAATTCTTTTCGGTCATGATAATGTGGGGGATGTTGGGTGCCCCGAAACTTCCGGCGTCGGGACCAGCGCGAGGGGTGCGCAGGAGTGGGGGCCTCACTCTGCCCAGCTGCGCCTGGGTCAACAATTCGCCAACCAGTGCCCCGCAGACTGCCGGTCTGCAAGCGGGTTCGTTTCAGGCTGCTGTGCTTTCCTGCACAACGCCACGGCGCAACAGCGTTGCCATGAACGCCGATGCAGACATGCGCACGCCTGTTTGTTGTTGGACCCGTTCGCGTTGCCGTTGCAGTGCATCGGCCAGCTCGCGATCCAGCAGGACCGTGGCTTTTACTTCGGCGCGCGGAGAAGCATTTTTCGTGTTCATGGTTTCTTTCACCAGTTGTGCACAAAACCGGTAGACCGGCGTCGCGCGCGGCGACGCTGGCGAAGAACCTCTTTTAGGAACGTCGCGGCGGCCTCGCGTTGGCTGGGGGTCTTCAGTTCTGCGAAGCGCTTGCCGAGCGAAGTCTCGGGGTCATCGAGGTCCACCGGCAGGCCGGCCACCAGGACCAGCAGGCGCGGTTTGTCGGCGGACTCGCCGGCTCGCGGCATCACTTGCGCACCCATCAGGGCTTCGCGGATGGCGCGCGGCAGTGCCGGCAGTTGTTCCAGCTCGGTTTCGACCTGGGCAACATCTTCGGCAGTCGGTGCATCGCTGCGCGATGCCCAGCGGCGTGAGATTTCCATCAGTGCCGCCGTGTTCATGCCGCCAGCCAGAAAAATTCAGGTGCCGGCAGCAGCGCGTGCGCGTTCACGAAGGCCGTTACCGCGAGCAGGCCCGTCACGTTGCGCCGCTCGAAGTGAATTTGCACCAGCTCGTTCACGGCAACACCGCACCGGGACCACGCGCCGATTACGGTCGCGGCGGCCTGGTCGCTCAGCTCGGCAGGGATGCCGTTCGCACGCAGTGCACCGTCCTGGCCAACTGCGGCAGCCGTGCCAGCCGTGCCGACGATGGCCTGCAGTTCGGCGAAGCGGATGCCACGTGCCGCCGCCAGGGCGAGGGTGAAGTTTGCGGGCGTGCTGGCCGCGATGGCGCTCAACAGCACCTTGTCGCAGAGTGCGCCCAGGCCGAGGACCAGGCTTCGGCTGATTTCGAATTCCAGCTCGGCATCGGTCTTCGCTTTCTGCTGGGCTCGCGTGATTTCGAAGCGCAGCGCATGCGACGGCGCGTCACCGATGTTGATTTGCGCCGTTTTGATTGGCAGAGGGGACACCGTGACATCGCTGCCATCGGCGACTGGCGAGAACGTGGCACGCTCGATGGTGGTGAAGCGGGAGACGCGTTCATAGAGGGCGGGAGGCGCGCTCGGGTTCGTGGATTGGACGGGCTCGGGAGCGTCGGCCACAGAAACCAGGCGAGCCCCGGCGCGCATCGTGCGCGATGCCTCCATGACTTGGAGGGAAAGCGTTTGCGTGGTGCCAGCGGGTCGCGCAGTGGCGGCAAGTTCGTAGCCGCGTGCCTGATCGGTAGCAAGGGCCGGGGCAGCGTCCGCGAGTCGCAGAAATCCGCTAGCAACTGCAGGCTTCGCAGTGCGCGAACCTTCATCCATTCCGGCTGCGATGTGGTCCGCGAAACCAAGCTGTCGGCGTGCGCTGGCAAGCAGCGTAGCGATGGGAGTTTGCGGGCTTTGGCTAAGCGCGCGATTCAGATCGGTGAGAAGTTCAGGCATTGAATGTTCGGTGCGGTTGAGGTCGATATCCGAACTTTGCCGAACAACTCAGCTGAATTCCTCTTGTGGTTTTGCCGCGCCGCCGATGTCCTCCAGGCGCTCGCGCACTTCTGCGGCCAGTGAGGTTTCGCCCGCGAAGTCGAGCGCCGCAGCTGCAAGGTTCAGTGCGTTTAAACGCTGTTGCAATGCATCGTCTGGTGTGACGCGTGGCCCCACCAGCATGGCCACCACGTCAGTGATACAAGCTGGCCAAGGGTCGCTTCTCTCGGACGTGATGGGCATGCTCATCGCACCCCTTAACGTGTAGATGGGATGCGTGGTCTGAAGGGTGCTCTGTGTCTTCATGCGCATGGTTCTTCAGCGTGGAGTGATGCCGTGGATGCGATGGGCGACACCCCGCTGTAAATCAGACTAGATGTCAATGACATGAACGCGGGAGTTGCCACAAACGATGTGGGAATAAATTGGCCTACTCAACTACACAAGGAGTGAGACATGCCGCAGTACTGTGTCAATAAGACCGAGCAAGCGAATGGAGACCATGAAGTGCACGCGGAGGGCTGCCAGTATTGGCCCCACCCGTCAAATGTTCAGCCCTTGGGTTGGCATGCCAGCTGTCAGCCTGCGGTGCAAGCGGCACGAGCCTTTTACCGTCAGGTGAATGGCTGTCGCTTCTGTTCTCTGCCTTGCCACACTCAATAATCTGAGTTTCTGCGCGTCCAGACGGGGCAATCACGTGCGCGCCATCAAAGCTTGGGCCGCGCCCACAGCCTGCATAGCATCGGCGAGAGACTTTCTATTGCGTGCGAACAACCGGCCAATGACCTCTAGGTCTTCGTCCTTGGGGGCGTGCCCGATTGCCTGCAGCCAGCCAGCCGCTACGGCGACATTGGCGCGCGGCTTCTGCCGCCAATCAGCGGACACCTTGCGGCCTGCTGCAAGCCAAGTTGCCCACGCAATGTCAAAGCGTCCCCGCTCCAGGCGCGGGAGGTCGCCCGCTTCGACCCACATACGGACAGCGCGAGGCGTCACGCCCAGCGCGCCCCCGATGTCGGCGGCGGTTGCTTCGAAAGTGTTTTCAGTGGTGCTCATGATGGATCTCGCTTTGTGAAAGGTAACGGAAGTGCTGGAAAAAAGGGCTCGGAGAGGTCGAACTACGCGGGACTGATACCCCCGTGTGGGAGGCATCTTGACCTAGGACCCGCGTCTCTTTTCGCCACACAGTTGCGTTATTAGCGAACTACCTCGATGCAACGCAGGCCCTTGGTGGTAAGGGTGTACGTGCCGCCATCCCCTCGACGCACCAAGCCCATGGCCTCCAGGCGCTCCAGCCTGCGCACCGCTGTTGGCCGTGTAAGCCCCGCGTACTGTGCAAGCTTGTGGGCAGCCATTGGCTTGTGCTCGATGTGCCCGATGGTCACCGCGCAAATCAACAGCACGTCGCCACCGTGCGCCCCGAACCGCTCTTTCCGCAGCACTTGCATGGACAGCGAGCGCATCAGGTCCAACATCAGGCGCATTGAGGTCATCGGGTCCAAGGGTCCTTAGGGTCCACGTCTGCACATAGAACAACGACCTATCACGCTGGCCTGTATCTCTCTCATTCTTCTTTATTGAAATAGTTGGACCCTTGGACCCTAAAACACAGAAAGTCATTGCTGCGCCTCGCTTTCCTTCGGGGTCTGACCTGGGGTCCAAGGGCGGGACCAAGGGACCACAGGCGCAGGTGGCACGCGAAAAACCTTCCGGCCGTTGTGCTTCGTCCACTCGCCAAAATGCTTTCGCATCACGCAGGCGGCTTCGTTCAGCATGGCCTTCGAAGGCTTGTCGTATCCGAGTTCGATCAGAATTTCCGTCGCGGTGAGACGGCGCGTAGGTGCTTCTGTGCGGCTGTATCGGCTCAGAATCAGTTCTTCCACCGGGTCGCCCCGCTGATGGTCTGCGTTCGCACCTTCCAGCCTGGCTTCCTCGGCGCGCTCCAGCCACCAACGTTCGCCGGCTTCGTACCAAGTGAACACTTCGGCCCACAGCTGCTGCATGTCGATGGCGTGCGTGTGGTCCACGCCAGAAACAGGGATAGTCCACCAGCGCACATTCCCGGTGTCATCGGCCAGGAACTGTTCGGGATTCACCGAAGCGAAGAACACAGTTCGCCGCTGAAACTTTTCCTCTGCGCGGCCATAGGGGCGGCGGAACTGGTCCACGTCCTGGCTGATGAAGCCCTTGAGCCGCGCGATGTCGGCTTTGCGCAGCGTGCCGTCCAGCTCGCCCAGTTCCACCAGCCAATGCGACACAGCGCTGATGATGCTGTCCTTGTTGTTCGGGTCGATGGTTGCATCAACCTTCACCAGCTCGCGCAGCGCTGGAGGCAGCAGCGCGCGAATCCATGCGGTCTTGCCCAGCGACTGTTCGCCCTGAAACACCAGCACGCCTTTAGACCAAAAGCCAGCCGGCCTGGCGGCAGCGGCAACCGCAGAGATAAGCCAGCGGCGCAGCAGCATGGCGAACAGCTCGCGATCAAACCCTGGCTTCGTCTGCACCGTCGCCAGCAGATCATCGAAGCGCGACAGGCCGTCCCACGGCTTTATGCCGATGAAATCCATCACCGGGTTATGCGGGTTGTCGTCGCCGATGCTTAGCAGGAACGTGGGCGCGTCAGTCTTCGGCAGCCGATTGAGCGCGCATAGGCTGACCACGGTATCGACGGCTTTGGACTTGCTGTTATCGCGCGTGCCACGCTGGCCTGGATGCGTCACCACCAGTTCTTTGCGGATCACGTCATAGCGCACCGTGAACCCATAGGTGGCCAGCAGATGGCGCAGGTTTGGAATCGTGTTCAGCGGCAGCAGCTTGGGGCTAAGGTGCGGCCAGGACATGCCATCAACTGCCTGCAGGTCGTGCACGTCCTGCACTTCCATGGGCTCGGCCAGCGCTGGCGGCAACTTGGGCGCACTCACAGCGCTAGTGCCGTTCGCAGGCTTCGCTGGCGGCACCGCGCGCGGCTTCGGCGCAGGCCGGCGAGCCACTGGCGTGGGCGCGCGCTCGGGCGGCTCTGGCGGCACCGCTGGCCGCTGCTCGGCGGCCTTGCGGAACACCTCATCAATCGTTGGAACTCGCGTCATGCAGCCGCCCATCCCATGGCCACCAGCGCTTCGCGAGCTGCAACGGTGTGCGCGAATGGAGCCTGGATCGATTTCGAGAGTTCGAAGAACATGTCTCCAGCCTGCTGCAGAGAACGACCCTGCGTCATGTGGCGCGTGACGAAGCGCACAACGTCATCAACAGCCTGGCGGCGCTGCTCGGCCTCCAGCTCGGCGCGCGATGCTTCAGTGACTTTCATCCAAGCGCGAAAGTCATCCACAGTCAGGAATTGTTTTGCGTTCATGCCGCACCGCTTTTCAGCAAATTCCGCATCTGAACGCCAATTCGCGCGTTGTCAGCTGACAACGCCAATGCGGCTCGGATTCGCGCTGAAACTCGATGATTGATAGAATTGATCATGGTAAAGCTGTGTTTGGTTTTGCCTGCTCCTTGAAAGCCACCAGGTTGCCGCCCGGTGGCTTTCGTCTTTTTCGGAATCACGATGCGGCACCTCCAATTTGCGCGAGCTGCCAAGCAACCACTTCGCTTTGCCGCCAGGCGGTGATGCGCCCATGCATGCGAATGGGTTGCGGGAATTTGCCTTCGCCCACCCGACGCCATAGCGTTGCACGGCTGAACGGAATAAAACGCTCCGCTACCAAATTCTTCTCACGAAGAAATCTTTCGGGCGTTACTTTGTTGGCTTCGTCTTGCATGTCGGAGACCTCTTTGAACTGCATGCGACGATGTTATTTGGCAACAACCCGCAGAACAATATTCACGCAATTGCACGCAGAGCGTGAATAGATAACGCCTCATCACGCCTTATTAGGTCTGCATCATCTGGCTTCACGATTTCCTTTCATTGATTTTTTCTATCCAACTTCATTCGTGAAACAAAAAACCCGGCAAAAACCGGGTTCTGACGCTGTTTAAACGATTTGGAAACGCTTATTCCGCGCCCAAGCAATAGCCCGACCACTCGCTCATGAGCGCGCGTCGCTTCTCCAGCAGGTCGCCACGCCGATATGCCGCCTCCACCTTGCCTTCAATGGCATGCGCCAGCGCCATTTCCGCCACCTCGCGCGGGTAGTCGGTCCGTTCGGCCGTGAAGTCGCGGAATGTGCTGCGAAAGCCGTGCGTGGTGATGCGCTGGCCCTTGTCGTCCGCATAGGCCATTTCCTTCAGTAGCTCCAGCATCGCACCGTTACTCAATGGCTGATCGTCTCGGCCACCAGGAAATACCCAACGACCAGGTGTCGCGCTGGCCTGCTCGCGCAAGATTTCGATGCACTCAGAGCTAAGGGGTACGCGGTGCTCTACGCTCATCTTCATGCGTGACGCAGGCACCAGCCACAGCCCCGCATCCAAATCGATTTCTGACCACTCTGCTCGTGCTACTTCATTGGTGCGCAGCGCGGTCAGGACCGTGACGGCCAGCGCACGCGCGCTGATGTTGTCGCGAGCGCGCAGGTCGCGCATGAACTCTGGAACACGATCAATCGGCAGCGCGGGATGGTTGCGAACTTTCTTCACCTTGGACGGCGGCGGCAAAACCTTGTCTAGCAGCCCTTTGAAGCGGGCAGGGTTCTCTTTGCCTTTGCGGTGGCCATGAACAGCGGCCCAGTCCAGCACGTTGCGCAGCAATGACATCAGCTTTTCGGCCGTCTCGGTCTTCGTCTCCCAAATCGGCGTCAAGACGGTAAGGACGTGCGGTAGCTCGATGTCGCCCACCAGCACATCGCCGATGTGCGGATGCGCGTATGACTCCAGCCAGCTCTCTCGCCGCTCTACCGCCTTGGGGTCCTTCCATTTCGACTGCATGGAGGAAATGAACTTCTCTGCCGCCTTGCGGAATGTCATGCGGGCGGCGTGCTCGGCCATAGCCTGCGCTCTGGCGGCCTGACGTTGCGCAATCGGGTCTTCACCAGCGCGCACCCTGGCGGCGTGCTCTATCGCGGCTTGGCGTGCTGCCGCCAACGTCACCACGCGAGCCGAGCCCAAGCCGAAGTCACGACGATGCTGAACCACCTTGCCGGCGCTGGTGGTGCGTGTCCCGACAGTCAGTCTCACGACCCATGAGCGTGCACCGGTTTCGCTTACCTGAAGGTGCAGTCCTGGCGCGCCACCAACAGCGTGCAGTCCGGTTGTCTTGAGCGCATCAACGGCGCGCGCTGAAAGTTCTTTGGCTCGGCGTGGCATGGGTTCTTTGCTTGGGTAGGACGTCTCGATATTACCCAACTAAAAACCCATCTACAAACATGAGACTGCGTGAAATCAACCGGCTTCACGCCGGTTCATTTCTCTTCATTTTTTCAATTACGACAATTGCTTATCTCTCAACCAAACCAAGCAATGAGACATCGTGAGACAGCGTGAGTTCGGTTCCTGATTCCCTTCACCCGCTCCAACCAAGGGTCCCAGGCGATCCTGAAGGCTCCCGAGAAGTCCTCACCAAATCCGATCGGACGGAGCTCCCCACCTGGCTGGTCGCTGGCACCCCGCCTAGCCGATCAACATCGACGCCACCACTGCAACCAGCAGCCCGACATACACCCTGGCGTGTACCTGATCGGGAATCCGCCCGATGAAAGGCGAAGCCATGCGTATCCCGGCATATGAGCCCGCGACCAGGGCAAGGAACGCCCTCAGGTCCACATAGCCCACATACCCGGCCCCCAGGGACGCCATTCCACCCCAGGAAAGCGCCGCGTAAGTCGCGGTCCCGGCCAAGGCGACGGGAAGCGTCAGCGGATTGGCCATGGCCGTCGCGCCGGTCATGCTCACTCCTCTGCGGCGAAGCAACGGGACTGTCATGACGCTGCCCCCCACTCCAAGCAAGGCCGCGATCCAGCCGATGACGATGCCCGTCAATGCGTTTCGTGCCCGGGCGGGCCGGGCCTCCCGCGCCGGCTGCAGGAGAAAGCCAGGCCGGAGCCAGCAGTCCAGAACGGTCAGGCTGACGTAGGCGATGAAAGCCCAGCGCAACCAGCCGCCCTCCACCGCGGCCGCGGTTGCTGCCCCGAGCACGCTGCCGGCGGCAATGGCGAAGACCAGCGGCTTGATGACCGCCCAATCCAGCGATCCCGCGCGCTGGTGCTTCGCCGTTGCCATCGCCGATCCGAAGATCATCACGCACGTCGAGGTCGCAACCGCGATCTGCATCGCATGGGGCGCAGCCGGTGTTTCCGGTCCGCGCATGTGCGTCAGCAAGTGGTAGAGCAGCGGGACCACCACGAAGCCACCGCCGAAACCGAAGAGCACCGTGGTCACGCCGGCGAGCGTGCCGCAGGCGGCAAGCCAGAAATAGAGTTCCATCGCAATCCGTCCTTCGATGCCTGAAAGGTTATGGCTGCTGGCGCTGTCCGGCTTTCGGAGTCTGGACAAGAATGTTCGCGTTTCAGCCAACAGCGGATTTCGCGGATTTCGATGAGAAACGTACCTTTGGACAGCGTCGATGCACTCGAACGCGAAGTGCTCGCCATCGGCACCGACTACGCGCGCGGAACGCTACTGGAGATGCATCAGCATCGTCGAGCGCAGTTTCTCTACGGCGCGACGGGTCTCATGGAGGTAGGCACGGACGACGGCGCGTGGGTCGTGCCTCCGCATTGCGGGGTGTGGATCCCGGCGGGCAAACCGCATCGCGTACGCATGGTGGGTGTCAGCACGCGCAGCCTCTATATCGAGCCGAGGGCTGCGCCGCGCGGAGGGTCTCGCTGCGAAGTGCTGCTCGTCTCGCCTCTTCTGCGGCAGTTGCTGCTGGAGGCGACGGACGTGAAGGCGCTCTATGACGAACAAGGCAGGGACGGCCTGGTCATGCGCCTCGCGCTCGCGGAGATCGCGCGCGCGGCCACGCTCCCGATCTTCGCGCCGCTGCCCAGGCACGGCACGCTTCACGCCCTGTGCGTGGAGTTTCTCTACGCACCCGACATCCGCACCACCGCCGGTGAATGGGCGCAGCAACTGCACCGCAGCGAACGCACGTTCACGCGCTTCTTCCGCGCCGAGACCGGCATGGCCTTCGGCGAGTGGCGCCAGCACGCCTGCCTGATATCGGCGCTTTCCAGATTGGCCGAAGGGCAGCCGGTGACGGCCGTCGCGCTAGAACTCGGCTACGACAGCCCTGGCGCGTTCTCGACGATGTTTCGCCGCCGCCTGGGCTTCAGCCCGTCCGAGGTTGCGCGTTCGGTGTCCGGTCAACGCGCAGGCTGGCAAGTCGAATTGGGGCATTGAAGGCACGGACAGCCTCCCGGCGAACTCAGTTCTCGCTGAGCACTCCGAAATCGCTGTCGCCCTGCTGCACGGCATTCACCAGCTGCACCCGATTGCGCGCGGCAAAGCGGCGCCGCAGCTGCCGCATGTGGTAGTCCACGGTGTGGGACGACAGGTCCAGCCGGTTGGCGATCTCCTTGTCGCTGCGCCCCTGGAGCAGTTGCTGGAGGATGTCCTGCTGCGTCGCGGAGATCTCGATGCGGCCCGCGCCCGGCGCACCGACGATGCGCGTGTGGCGCGACACGTATTCGTGCACGCCCAGCCCGAGGATCAGGCCCTGCCCGATCACGCTGTCGCTGATCCAGTCGCTCCCGGGCCTGCGCGACAGCAGGCTGATCACCGTGTGCTGGTTCACATGCGTGGGGGACGCCAAGCGAAACAGCAGCCCGCTGCGGATGCCGCTGGCATACAGGTCGTCGAGGAACCGCTGCCGCTCTTCGCTCAGCTCGTCCGAAATCTCCGCCGCCAGCGCCTCGAGCCGGGCCACGTCCCACGCCAGTGGAAGGCTCGACGCGGGCACGCCCTGCTGCCGAAGATCGACGCCGCAATAGTTGTGCGCGAAGTAGCGTCTGGTCCACTCGGGATTGGCGTAGGCGGTGAAGAAGCTCAGCGGCCACCAGTGGCCCCGCATGTACGCCACCGTGCCGTAGCCCAGCCAGTCGAAATCGAGCGCATGGAGCATGCTGCGCACCAGTGCCGCGCGGGCTTCGCTGCCGGGTGCATCCATCAGATTGCCGACGATGGCCGGCACGCCGCCGGCGTGAGGCGGCACGCTTCGCGGCATGTACAGGTGTTCTTCGGCATAGAACTGCGGAACCGGATTGGCGGGTTGCGGCTCCGCTTGCGGCCGCGGCACCGGATCGAATCCCTGCGCCTCGGAGGCCGGCGCAGGCGAGGCACGATGAAACAAGGTGGACAGAATCATGGAAGGCCTGATGGATGTGCCGCCATGCCGGAAAGGACGACGGACCTGGGTCAAAGTACCGCAAGGGCGTTGTCATCGCCTTGTAAATTTTTAGCTTCCGACGCATTTGCCAGGGCTCGCGCATCCAACTGAGTACCTTTGCTTGAACAATGCGCGACCTGCGCGGGTCCTCGCCGGGCCGAGGCTTCACAGATGACGACGGCGCTGGCATGCTTGCTGCACACAGCGCGAGGCAAAAGCCGAACCTCCGCACATCCCCCTTCCATGGCATTGCCCGCCTCCCAGTACTGGCGAGACACGGATCTCGCAGGACTCCAGTTCACAACCAACCGGTTTCGCCATCGCGAAGTCCGGCCACACCGGCACGTGGGCTTCACGCTCGCGGTGGCCGACACCGAACTCCAGGTGCGCAGCGGCACCCGCGTCACCGTCGTACCGCCGGGTGCCCTGTTTCGCATTGCGCCGCATGTCTGGCACTCGGTGCAGGCGCGCACACATGCCTGGCGCGAAGACGCCCTTTTCTGCAGCCTCGCCGTGGCACGGTGCATCAGCCCCGCGGAAGATACCCCGCCGCTGGCACGGCTGGAGGACGATGCGGGAGTCTCGGTCTTCATCGACGCCTCCGCGGCGCTCGAATTCCTCGAATGCCACCGCCTGCTCTTCGTCCCCACGAGCACCGGCGATCCCGAGGACATCGCGGCGGGCCGTGCACTGCTTCGCCGGCGCCTCTCGCAATGGCTTCCCGCCCCTTCGCCCACGGAGGACGGAGCCCACGACGCAGAGCGCCCGCATCCCGACAGCGGCGACGAGCGCCTGAACCGGCTCTATGCCCTCATCGCGTCGGGCTTTCATCAGCGCATGACGCTCGACAGCCTCGCCGATGCGGTCGGCTGGCACCCCGTGCACGTGCAGCGCCGGTTCACCGCCGCATGGGGCTTCACGCCGCACGAGATGCTGGTGGGCCACCGCATCGAGTACGCCCGCGACCTGATCGCCGGCGGCGCCCATGTCACCTATGCGGCGCATGCGGCAGGCTTCACCGACCAGAGCCATCTGCACAAGACCTTCATGAGCACCTATGCCGTGCTGCCGGGCGACTACCGCAGGCTCGCCGCGCTCGATGCGCTCCAACCGCCCTCGGCCAGGAACGGCATCGCCGGCTAACTCGCCGCCCCGGCTTCATCCGATGCCCTGCGCCCAACGCAGGAGCCTGGCGACGGGTGCATACAGCGAACGTGGAATCGGCTGGTCCACCGGCACCTCCGCATAGATGCGCTCGGCCAGCGTGGGCTCGAACTCCATCGGAACCAGGCCCTCGCCGGCAAAGCGCCTGATCTGCGCGGCCACCTCGCCCTCGCCGCGCGCGATCACGCGCGGCAGGTCGTTCTCGCCGAGGTACTGCAGCGCGACGGCCGTGCGGGCCGAATGGATCACGGCCGAGGCCATGCGCACGCGGTCGCCCAGGCTGGCATACACCGCCTCGAAGTGCGCGGAGCGGCGGCGCGACTGGTTGACCGGATCGCCTTCCACCTCCTTGTATTCCTGCCGGACCTCTTCGATCGACATGCGCTGCTGCTTCATGAACTCGTAGTGCTCGTGCGTGTAGTCCACCGCGGCCATCAGCGCATAGATCACCGTTGCCCAGCCGAAGGCCACGAGCACCATGTGCGCCGCGGCGGTCATGGTGGCCGCGGGGCTCGCGTAGCCGAGCTTGAGCGAGGTATCGACGAAGCCGCGCACGATCACGAACATCAGGCCCGCGAGCAGCATCGTCTTCAGGCTCATCTTCAGCAGGTTGATGAGATTGCGGGTGGAGAAGATGCGCTGCAGCCCCTGGGCCGGGTTCATGCGGTTCACGTCGGGCTTGAGGCGCTCCCACGCCGCCACGCCGCCCACCTGGGCCAGGGAGCCCACGATGCCAGCCACGGCAGCGATGGCCATGATGGGCAGCGTGCCCCAAAGCAGCGCCTCCCCGGTATGCAGCAGCAGCTCGTCGAAGCGGTCCTCCGGCCGCGTCAGCAGGCTGGTGCTGGTGGCGTGCAGCCAGAGCTCTCGCAGCAGGCTGTAGAGCACCCCGCCGCCCAGCCACATGCAGACCACGACCACGGCGAACACCGCCGTCGAGGCCACGTCCGAACTGAAGACCACCTCGCCGCGCTTTCGCGCGTCGCGCAGCCGCTTGGGAGTGGGGTCCTGGTCTTTCTCCGCCATGGCCGAAGGGCGCTAGAGCGTGGCACGCAGGAAGTCGAGCACGCCGTTCTCGGGCCGCAGGAATTCCTGCAGCGACTCGTACACGAAGAAGACGAACAGCAGCATCATCAGGTGCGCCAGCAGGCTCTTGAGAGGCTGCGAGAACACGAACACGTTGAGCTGCGGCGCCACGCGGCTGACCAGGCCCATGCCCAGCTCCACCAGCAGCAGCACGAAGATGACCGGCGAGGCCAGCTTGACGATCCACAGGAACAGCGTGTCCCCCTGGCGGATCGCGAACTGCTCGATCACCAGCCCCAGGTTCGGAAAGAACGAGGCCACGGGCCACAGCCGGTAGGAGTCGACGACTACGCCCAGCATCGCGAGCAGCCCGCCGGCCGAGACGAACAGCGTGATCACCATCCAGCCGAGGAACTCGCCCGTGGGCCCGTTCTCGTGACCCGCCACGGGATCGAAGAAGGACGCGTTGCTGGAGCCGGTCTGGAAGTCGATCAGGTCGCCCACGCTCTGCACCGCCCAGATGAAGATGCCGAAACCCAGCCCCAGCATCAGGCCGATGAAGGCCTCCTTGCCCGCGATGAGCACCCAGGTGCCGATGGAGGCAGCAGGCATGTCGCCCGCCACCGGCGACATGAACAGAGCGAGCATCAGCAGCAGGCCGTTGCGCACGGTGCCGGTGATCATGCCGCCGGAGAGAAAGGGCACCACCGCGAAGATCGCGAAGAGCCGCGGCAGGGTCAGCACCACCGACGAGAAGAATCTCTCGAAGCTGGCCAGTTCGATGGAGGGGTCCATGGCGATCCGTGCGTTCCCGCGCGCCTACGCCGAGCGCCGCGCGGCCCATGCCTGCGACGTGGCTTCCTCGGTCGCTTCGTCGAGCCGCTGTTCCTGCAGGCGCTGCCGCTCGCTTCGGCTGCGCTGCTGCATCTGCTGCGCCTTCTCGACCTCTGCGCTGGCGGCGCGCAGCTTGCGGCGGCTGGCATCCAGCGTGCTCTCGCGCAGCGCGTGGGCCTGCCCGGCCTGCGCGGCAAGCCGGCTCGCCTCGACGATCCGCGCATCGAGGGCGGCGCTCCAGGCACCCGCGTGGCGCAGCTGCGCCACGCTGCATTGCCCGTCCGTCAGCGCGCCGGCGGTCGCCTGCCAGTGCGCGGCCTTGCTCTGCACCTGCTGCTGCTGCCACGCCTGGGCCTGCTGCAGCTCGGCGCGGCTCTGCTCGGCGGCGGCCCGGTCGCGCGCAACGGCACCCATGGCAACCGTCTTCTGGCGCTCGCGCACGCCCACCAGCAGCTTCCAGTCGATGCCTGCGCTCATCGGCCCGGCTCCCACGAGGCGCCGCCGAACCGCTGCAATGCCTCGATCGACTGCGCATAGGGCAGGCTCGCATCCGGCGGCTGCGACAGAAAGTCGAGCATCGCCGGCCGCGCACCGATTGCCTCGTCGGCCAGCGCGTCGCCGCCTGCCTTGTATTCGCCGATCTGCACGAGCAGCTCCATCTCCTGGTACTTGGCCAGCAGGCTGCGAAAGTGCGCCGCCGCCGCGCGGTGCTCGCGCGAAGTCACCAGCGGCATCACACGGCTGATGCTCCCCAGCACGTCGATCGCCGGATAGCGGTTGGCCGCAGCGGCCTTGCGCGACAGCACGATGTGGCCGTCGAGGATGGATCGCACCTCCTCGGCGATGGGGTCGCTCTCCTCGTCGCCCTCGGTCAGCACCGAGTAGACGGCGGTGATGGAGCCCGTCCTGCCCTGCCCCGCGCGCTCCAGCAGCTGCGGCAGCATCGAGAAGATCGACGGCGGATAGCTGCGCCGCGTGGGCGGTTCGCCGCTGGCCAGGCCGATCTCGCGCTGGGCGCGCGCGAAGCGCGTGAGCGAATCGACCAGCAGCAGCACCTTCTTGCCCTGGTCGCGGAAATGCTCGGCGATGGTGGTCGCGGCATAGGCGGACTTGATGCGCTCCATCGGCGGCCGGTCGGAGGTCGAGACCACAATCACCGTCTTCGCCAATCCCTCGGCGCCGAGGTTGTGCTCGATGAACTCCTTCACCTCGCGCCCGCGCTCGCCGATCAGCGCGATCACGTTCACGTCGGCCGTCGCGCCGCGCGCGAGCATGCCCAGCAGGGTGCTCTTGCCCACGCCCGGCGGCGCGAACACGCCGACGCGCTGCCCTTCGCCGAGCGTGAGCAGGCTGTCGACCGCGCGGATGCCGGTGGCCAGCGGCGCGTCGATCATCCGGCGCGCCAGCGGGCTCACGGGATCGCGGTGCACCGGCAGCAGCGTGCGGGTCCTGAGCGGGCCCCGTTCGTCGATGGGCTGGCCCAGCGCGTCCAGCACGCGTCCCAGCAGGCCCGTGCCCACCGGGCAGACGTGGCCGCGCCCCGTGGGCAGCACTTCGGTCAAAGCCGAAATGCCGGTGATCGGCCCGAGCGGCGTGAGGACGGCGGTGTTGTCGCGGAAGCCGACCACCTCGGCCAGCAGCGGCGGCTCGCCCGGCGTGACCAGTTCGCACAGCTCGCCCACATGGGCCTGGATGCCCGATGCGTCGATCAGCATGCCCACCGCCTTGCTGACGCGCCCGCGGATCGCCACCGGCGTGACGCGGCCCAGCGCCTGTTCCAGCTCGGCGACGATGCCAAGCGCCGCGTCGGACACCGGGTTCACGATTGCGCCCCCTCCCGGGTCTCGGCGAGGCCGCCGCGCTCCACCGCGCGCCGGAACGCGGCGAGCTGCGCGTCCACGCCGATGTCCAGCACGCCGGAGGCCGTCTGCACCACGCACGCGCCGACGGACAGCGCCGCATCGGCCACGAAGTGCACGGTCATGCTCCAGTTGGCCTCGCCGCGCAGGCGCGCGATCACCCCGCGCAGGATCGCCTCCTGCGCGGGCGCCACGCGCACGGTGATGAAGGGCTCCTGGCGGATCAGCGTGTCGACGCGCAGCAGCGCCGCCTCGAACAGCGCCGCCGGGTCCGCATCGGCGATGAACTGCCCCACGGCCTTGACGACGACCTGCGCCATGGACGTGCGCAGCGCATGCAGCTGTCGCTCGGTGGCCATGGTGTCCGTCACCAGCTGGGTCGCGTATTCCTCCTTGGCGCGCCGCAGGCCCTCCTCGTAGCCCTGCCTGCGGCCGGCCTCGGCGTCCTGCGTGGCCTGCTGCACGATGCGGCGCGCCTCGCGCCGGGCCGTCTCGACCACGGTCGATGCGTCGAGCAGCGCCGCGTATTCGTGCTCCTTCAGGACCTTGCGCTCGCTCAGGAGCTGCAGGTTCTCGGTGGTGATCAGAAAAGCCAGTCCCATTGCGGCAGTCTTTCGGGGACGATGCACGAGAGCATCAGTTCGTTGAGTTGCTGGAGTTGGCGCTGCTGCAACTGCGGCACGCCGAGCGCCGAGACGCGGCGCGGCAGCTTGTGCCCCAGGCGGCGGCGGACCGTCTCGCCTTCGGCCGCAGCCGTGGCAAGCAGCAGCCGGTGGCCGCGCTCGACGGCGACCCGGCCGGCCGACAGGGGCCGCTGCTGCAGCAGCGCGTTGTCCATGCGCAGTTCGGTGAGCAACGGCACCCGGTCGAGCACGAAATCCACCGCATCGGCATCGAAGCGGCGGGCCTGGCGGCGGATCTGCGCGCCCGCGCCACCGCGCAGCCGGAACAGCGGCAGGTGCACGCAGAAGCCGAGGTAGGCGGCGAGCCGCCGCAGCGCGTCGGCATCGAGCAGCGCCACGCGCTTGAAGCGTGCGTCGAAGTTGTAGTCGGCGCTGCCGGCGTCCGGCCCCTGGGCTCGCCGCAGCTGGTCGGCGAGCACCGCGCGGCCCGCCTCCCCCAGCCGTGCCGGGACGCGATGGCGCGACGGCCAGTCGGCAGGCAGCCAGCTTGGGTGAAGACCGATCTCGGGGTGCAGGTTGAAGCGCACCACCAGGCGCACGAGGTCCATCGGGCCGGTTCCGGCCTGCGGGGCTTCGTGGGTGGCGGGGGTAGGTGCCGGCATTCCTGTTCCGGGTCAGCGCCTGAACACCTGGCGGCGCGTCCAGCTGCGCCAGTCCACGCCCTGCCTGCGCAGCAGCGCCGGCAGCACCAGCAGGCAGACGGCGGCCAGCAGCAGCAGCCCCAGCAGCACCATCGCCGTCGACGCGGGGAACAGGCTCAGCACCATCGCACGCTCCCTGGCGCCGCCCGCCAGGGTCGCAGCCGACGCCACCGGCCGGCGCGCCTCGAAGAGCGACAGCGATACCTGGTCGTGGCTCAGCCCCTCGATGCTGTGCGCCACCATGTCCTTCACGGTCGGCGCCAGCAGCCGGATGTCCACATCCGGCCGGTGCTTGATGAACACCGCGGCCGACGACGGCCGCATCTTCTCGCTCAGCGGGTCGTTGGCCGGGATCACCACGTGCACGCGCGCGGACACCACGCCGTCCACGTTGCGCAGCGTCTGCGACAGCTCCTGCGAGACCGCGTAGATGTAGCGCATGCGCTCCTCGGAGGGCGTGGACACCAGGCCCTGCTTCTGGAACACCTCGCCCATGGTGGCGAAGCGCTCGTGGGGCAGACCCTGGGCACGCAGCACGTCGAGCGCGACGCCCATGCGGCTCTCGTCCACCTCGACCTGCCAGTTGCTGCCCTCCACGCGGCTCTTGGCCGCGTCGATGCCCTCGGCCGACAGCGCGGCGACGATCTCGTTGGCCTCCTGCTCGTTGAGGTTGGAGTACAGGCCGACCTTGCAGCCGCCCAGTGCCGCCAGCAGGGCCAGCGCCGCGAGCCAGCGGCCGCGGCGCGCAAGGAATGAAGAAAGAGTGCGGGACAGCAGCTTCACGGCATCCTCATTGCTGGTTCTTCAGCAAGGTGCCGAACAGGCTGGTGGCGGCGCTCGCCAGGCCCGTGGAAATGTGCATCTTCGCGAACATCATGTGCGCCTCCATGGCGTGGTCGGTCATCGCGAACATGGTCTTGATGGGGTCGGACATGTCGATCGACTCGAGCATGCTGCGGCGCATCTCCTCGTAGGAGCGCACGTTGCCGGAGAACTGGGCCGCGAGCGCCTTGGCGGCGTCGCCGAGCGCGCTGGGCGCGGCCACCGAGGACGGCGGCGCCTGCACGCCCTGCATCATGTTGGCGAACATCCGGGTCTCGCCCGGATCGAGGCGCGAGGGCGCGCCGGCCTGCTGCTGCGCGGCGGCCGCGGACACGCCGGCCGGCGGCGCGCCTGCCGCGACCAGCGCGGTGGGATCGGTCATGGTTCACCTCCTGGGGGAAAAGGCCGCGCGATGCGACAGGGCATCGCGCGGACCTGCTTACGAGGACTTGGCCGACTGGCGGATGTCGTTGCCGGTGGACTTGGCCACCTCGCCGCCCGCGGCGCTCGCACCGTTGACCGTGTGCGCGGTGGATGCCGCGCCCTGGATGCTGGTGGAAGCGGCCATGCTGGCCGACATCAGCCGCGCGTTGTCGGCTGCGGCCTGGTTCATCTGCTGGATAGAGCTGTCAACTGCGCCTGCCATGTGTATCTCCTGGTCAAGAAAGGATTGATTTACGAGGGTTGAAGCGCTCCGCCCCGGCGGGACGGAACCATTCCACGCGGCGCACGGATGCGGCGCCGCATGAAATCCGGGGTGCGCGCGAGGCGGGCTCTGCCGATGGCCATGCCTTCACCTCCCGCGCCTGTTGTTGCTGTCGGGCACGCCACCGCTCAGGACCAGCCCGTCGGCGTCGATGCGCTTGAGTTCGGCACCGGATCGCAGCACCGCGCCTTCGTAGTAGCGGCTGCCGTTCGACAGCTGGATGTGCCGCAGGCCGTTGCCGTCCTCGGTGATGCTCACCATGCGCGCCGGCAGCACGCTCTGCCAGCCGTCCCACTGCGCGCGCACGTCGGCGTCCTTGTTCTCGGCCACGGGCTTCTCCCGGTACTGGACCTTGTCGAAGACCAGCACCGACGGATGCAGGTCTTCGCTGAGCCTGCGGATCTTCTGGCGTACCGCGGCGTCCTCCACCGTGCCGGTGAGCACCAGCCGGCCCTGCCCCGTGTACGCGACCGCCACACCGGGGTCGCCCACATAGCGGCGCGCCTGCTCGACCATGTCCTCGGCCGAGTGCACGTTCACGCCGACCTGGCTGCCGAAGGGCTCCATCGCCTGCTGCAGGGCCTCGCGGCGCTGCCTCGACTCCACGTAGCCCTTCACGCCGAGCCGCCCGCCCTGCGCGGCCACCACTTCCACCTCTGGGAACGGCACGAGCGCCTTTTCCACCGCGGCCAGGTCCACGTGCCCGGCGCGGCGCGCGCTCGCGCCCGCGTCGCCGAGCGACACGGCGGCCAGCCCGATCACCGCAAGCAGGGCCATCACGCCACCCGCCCAATAGCCGAGGCGCCGCCGCGAGGAAGCCCCGGACGTGCCCGCCAGCGCGCCCTCGCCGGGCCGCGCCTCGTACTCCGGGGCGAACATGCGGTCCTCGCGCACGTCCGGCACGTAGCTGCGGTCGAGCTGGAAGTCGATCTGCCCGAGGCTCACCACGTCGCCCGCGACCACGCTTCTGCGCGCCTGCCGCATGTCCTCGCCGTTGAGCCGCGCCGAAGCCGTGCTCAGGCGCTGCATCGACACCACCAACTCGCCCACGGTGAACGCCAGGTGGCGCGGCAGCACGTCGCCGCCGGGCAGCATCACCTCGCAATCGCCGCCTGAGCCCAGCACGTTGAGCCCGGGCTTGAGCGCGATGGTGCGGCCCTTCACCGCGCCGCTGAGGAAGCGCAGGCACCAGCCGTCGCCCAGCGCGGGGCGCTCCGGCCGTGCCATGCCGGCCGCTTCCGCCGGCACGTCGCCGTCGTCGAAGGAAATCTCTTGCGGGTCGTGCATGCTCAGCCTCCCACTTCCGGCAAGGGCAGTGCCGGCAGGTTCGCCGTGGCGCCCGGCAGCACCAGGCGCGGCGTCAGCAGGTAGAAGCGCTCCATGTTGGACTGCTTCTTCTCCGTCGACCTGAAGAGCCCGCCGACGCCGGGAATGTCCTTGAGCAGCGGCACGCCCGTGACGGCATTGCTCTTCTCCTCCGACGAGTAGCCCGCGATCAGCAGGCTCGCCCCCTCCTCCACGAGCGCCTGCGTGTTGACCGTGCGGCGCCGCACGATCGGGATCTTGTCGACCGACATCGGACTGAGGTCGCCGTCGACGATGTCGATGGACATCATCACGCCGCGCGAGGCCTTCTCGTCGATGACCAGCGGCGTCACCCGCACCGCAGTGCCCGCCGTGATGCTGAACAGCCCCGCGTCCTGGAAGCCGTCAACCCGCACGTAGAACTCGCTGAGGTTCTCCAGCACGGCCTCGGTGTTGTCCAACGTCATCACCTTCGGGCGCGCCACGAAGTTCGCATTGCCGTTGGTGGCCAGCGCGGTCACGCGGGCCAGCAGGTAGTTGCGCGCGCTGTTGCCGATGGCGGCGGTGAACATGCCGCCCAGCGGCGTGAGCGGATTGCCCGAGCCGTCGGCGCTGCCGATCTGCCCTGCCTCGCTGCCTGTGCCGCCCCAGGTCAGCTGCCCGCGATCGCCGCGGCCGGTCTGGAAGTCGGCATGCCGGCCATGCAGGCGCCAGTCGATGCCCAGGCTGTTGAGCGTGTCGGAGCTGATGTCCATGATGGTCACTTCGATCTCGACCAGCCGCGGGCGCACGTCCATCGACTCGATCAGCTTCGCGTACTGGGCCATCTTGTCGGGCATGTCGCGCACCAGCACGGCATTCATGCGCGTATCGGCCTGGAACTGCGGCAGTTCGCCGCCCGCGAGGTTCGCGATGCCGCCCTGCGCGATGGCTTCGCTGCCGGCCCCGGCGATCTCGACCTTGGGCGCGTTGATGGTCTCGCCGCTGCGCAGCTTGATCTGCCGGTTCGGCCCCAGCGACATGCCGCCGCTCATGCCTCGCGGGCCGCCGCTGCCGCTCGGCGCGTTCCCGCCGCTGCGGCCATAGAGGCTGCGCAGCACGTTGGCCACGCCGGGAATGACCGTGTCCTTTCCCGAGCGGTTGATCCGGAAGTCCGAGGCCCAGGCGTACTTGAGCGGAAACAGCCGGATCTCGGCGCCCTCGGCCATCGCGCTCTTCTGGTCGGCCAGCTTCACCGCCTGGCGCACCATCTCGACGTAGCGGCGCGGCCCGGTCACGTACACGCTGGCGTCGCGCTCGCTGATGCTCAGCGGATAGCGCTCGTCGGAGATGTGCAGGCGCACCAGCGTCTCGGCGATTCGCCCCGCGTTCTCGGCCGCGATGGGCAGCACCTCGCTTTTCGCGTCGGAGGCCAGGTCGACGAACAGGAAGGCGCCGTCGAAGTACCAGGTCAGCCCGTTGACCGCGCACACGCTGTTGAGCGTGCTCAGGGCGGGGCCGGCGAACTTGCCGCTGATGGTGCCGGCCACCTTGGAGTCGACCACCGCCGTGATGTTCTGCGACGAGGCCAGCTCGCGCAGGAAGTCGGCCAGCGGCTTCTCGTTGGCAACGATCTGGAACGGCCGATTGCTCCAGCGCAGTTCGGCCGCACGGGCCTGCGCGCACATGGCCAGCAGCACGAGCGCGGCGCAGCCCCACAGCACGAGGCGGCGCTGGCAGAAGGCTTTCAGGCGCGGGGCGGTCATTTCGGGGAAATGCATCTTCACGGCAGGGAACTCAGTGCCTGGATGGCACGCTCCGCGAAGCGCATCACGTCGCGCCCCATCCACCCCGCGGTGGCGATGATCGCGACCATCACCGCGATCAGCCGGATCGACTGGCCGATGCTCTGGTCCTGCACCTGCGTTACGGCCTGCAGCACGGCCACCACCAAGGCCGTGACCGTTGCCACCGCCACTACCGGCAGCGAGATCCACAGCACGAGGAGCAGGCCTTCGCGCGTGATGTCCAGGATGTTCTGCGGAGTCATGGCGTTGTTTTCGCGGTGCGCCTTCGAAGGCAACGGGATGTTCATCAATGGGCCTGGGGGTTGGTGACCCAGCCCACCGGCTGCAGGGCCACGTCTTCGTCGACTTCCTGGTAGGACAGCACCGGCAGCAGCGGCGCCACTGGCTCGATCAGCGTCTTGATGTAGCGGCGCACGTCCGACGAGGCGATGGCCACCACGCGGGTCGCGGCCGATCCGAGGATGCGGCGCACCTGCTCGCGGATGTCCTGCGTGACGGCCGGGCTCAGCAGCAGCAGGTTGCCGCGCGGCGAACGCTCGATGGCGTTCTGCACCCGCTCCAGCAGGCTGGACTCGAACAGGATGGCCTCGAGCTGGCGGTTCGGGCCCACATAGCGGCTGGTGATGTAGCGCCCCAGGTCGATGCGCACCAGTTCGGTCAGCGCGATCGCGTCCTGCTCCTTCGGCGCCCATGTCGCGAGGCACTCGAATATCGCGTGCAGGTTGCGAATCGGAATGCCCTCCTGCAGCAGCCGGCGCAACACCTCGGCGACGCGCTGGCTCGACGCCACCCGCGCCACCTCGGCCGCGAGCTCCGGCGCGTCGCGCTGCACCGAATGCAGCAGGCGCTGCACTTCCTGCAGTCCGATGAGCTCGCGCACATTGCGGCGCACGGCGTGGTCCAGGTGCAGGCCCACCACCTCCTCGTTGTCCCAGCTCGTGGAGCCGGCTGCTTCGCCCTGCACCCAGACGACCCGGGCGAACGGGCCGAAGGGCTCGGCCACCTCGGCGCCTGGCGGCGGCGCCGCAGCCTCGGCCGGATCGAGCATGCGCCACCCCGGCCTGAGCGTGCCCTGCGACACCGCGACGTCGTGCACCAGCACCTGGTAGGCGTGTTGGGCCAGGCCGTCCGCGTAGGCGAGCTGCAGGCGCGGGAACACCGGGCCGAGATCGGATTCGACCGCGGTCTTGACCCTGGCCAGCTGCAGGTCGAGCGCGTGGCGGTCGACGCCGCCGCGCAGGCCGCTGGACAGCCGCACCGCCAGTGGCGCCGCGATGGCATGGTCGCCGTCGGCGTCCTCCAGGGCGTCGCCCTCGCGGTGCGAGATCCAACCCGGCGTCTGGTTCTTGCGGCGCCGCATGCGCACCGCGAAGCCCAGGCCCAACAGCGCCGCCGCCAGCAGGCCGAACACCCACTTCGGAAAGCCCGGCACGACCAGGAAGCTCGCGACCGCGAGGCCCGCGATGATCAGCGCTCGCGGATGCGCCATGAGCTGCTGCCCGATCTGGCTCGCCAGCTGCGTGTCGCGGCGCTCGCCGGTGCTCACGCGCGTGATGACGATGCCCGCCGCGATCGACACCAGCAGCGACGGGATCTGCGAGACCATGCCGTCGCCCACCGTGAGGATCGCGTAGCGCTGCAACGCGCCGCCCAGGCTCATCTCGTGCATCATCGTGCCGATGGCGATGCCCGCGAGGATGTTGACCAGCGCGATCACGATGCTCGCGATGGCGTCTCCCTTGACGAACTTCATCGCGCCATCCATCGCGCCGTGGAGTTGGCATTCCTGCTCCAGCATGTGGCGACGCTTCTGCGCCTGTGCGGACGACAACACGCCCGCGCGCACGTCGGCGTCGATGCTCATCTGCTTGCCGGGCATCGCATCCAGCGCGAACCGCGCCGCCACCTCGGCCACCCGCTCGGAGCCTTTCGCGATCACGATGAACTGCACGATCGCGATGATCAGGAACACCACGCCGCCGACCACCACGTTGTTGCCGACGATCAGCTTGCCGAAGGTGTCGATGATGTGGCCCGCATTCGCGTGCAGGAGGATCAGCTTGGTCGATGCGATGTTGAGCGCAAGGCGAAACAGCGTGGTGAACAGCAGCAGCGACGGAAAGGTCGACAGCGACAGCGCCGATGGCACGTACATCGCCACGATCAGCAGCACCAGGCTGATGGCGAGGTTGCTCGCGATCAGCAGGTCGAGCAGCGGCGTCGGCAGCGGCAGCACGAAGAGCGCGACGATCACCACCAGCAGGCCCGCCAGCAGCAGATCGTTGTAGCGGCCGGCGCTGCCCAGAAGGTCGCGCACGCCGCCGCGGTAGGCGGCAAAGGATCGCGGAGAACTCGCCATGGTGTCTTTGTCTTGCGGGTGTCCCGAAGTACCGGGCGGTGCCTGTCGCATCGCTTCGCTTCGTCGTCGGTCGCGAGGAATGTCGCGTCGCGACGGACTCTATGCGCCGCCCTCCATTCGCGGCAACCACGAGTTTTCGTAGATCGTCGCCGTGTGTGGCGCGCGCGGCACTACGTGTTTGCGGACTACCTCCGCGCAACACCTCTGGCTAAGCTGCCGGTCCCGATGCGAACCGAATCGCATTGCTTCAAGGCGTGAAGAAGGTGAAGAAAAACAGAGCCGCCCGCATCGGCGCATCGAACGAAAGCGTGCATGCCTGACGCCGTCACGGAACTCGGCGAAGCCCGTGCATTGCCGCGCGCCGACGCCGCCAATGTGCGCGCGCTGAACCGTCTGTACGGCGCGTCGCCGTTGCCGGACATCGCGGCCGCACGCGGTGCCCGCTACCGCATCCGCTGGCACCACGACACGGCCTTCGCCCTCACCGCGCGCGAGAGCTTCCGCTTCAGGCTGGGCTCGCACGTCGGCCATCTCGCAATGGACGCACCGAGCCTGCAGGCACTGCTGGGAGAACGCCGCATCGACCTGCTGCCGCGCGACCTGCGCTACATCCTGCTCGCCGATGCGCTGCATCCGCTGATCGACGCGCTCGAGAAAGCGCTGCGCCTGCATTTCGAGTGGCAGCCTTCGGAAGCGGAAACGCGCGACATGCACGAACACAGCCATCGGGCGCTGCCTTCGCAGGGCGATCCCGGGCACGCGGCCTTCTTCGTCGCCATGCCCCTGGAAGGCAGCACCGTGCTGCGCGGCTACGTGCAGTTCGAGGACGCGGCCACGCTCGATACGCTGGTGCCGGCGGCCACCGGCGCGCATCACAACGCCTACGCAGCCGACGCCTTCGACGCGCTGCGCCTGCCCGTGAGCTTTCGCCTCGGCAGCACGCCGATCCGCCTGCGCGAGGTCGGAAGCATCCGGCCCGGCGACATCGTCGGCATCGAGCAGTGGAGTTCCTCGGGTGCCGCCATCGTGGTCACGGCGGAGCTGGGAGGTTCCGCCGGGCGGCATCTTTCCGCCTTCGCCGAAGGCTCGCGCATCACCGTTCAGCAATCGAGAAACAGTGCCATGAAGCCAGACATTCCCGCCCTCGCGGCCGATACCGCGGACAACGCCAACCTGCCGATCGACCGGCTCGACGCGCTGGAGGTCACTCTGCGCTTCGAGGTGGGCGACCTGTCCGTGTCGCTCGGCGAACTCAGGAGCATCCGCGCCGGCCATGTCTTCGACCTGGGCCAGCCGCTCAACCGCAGCCCCGTTCGCATCCTTGCGCACGGCAACGTGCTGGGCAAGGGCTATCTCGTCGCGGTGGGCGACCGGCTGGGCGTGCGCGTGTCGGAGTTCGCGCCCGGCGAAGTCTGAGGGGCCGCCCCTCATCCGGTCCATACCCATGCAAGGCGGACTTCCCGAACCCCTCATCCTGGTCGCGCTGATCGTCGCCTTCGGCATCGCGCCGTTCGTGGCACTGATGGTGACGAGCTACACCAAGCTGGTCATCGTGTTCGGCCTGCTTCGCACTGCCCTGGGCCTGCAGCAGACACCGCCCAACATGGTGCTCAACGGCATCGCGATCATCCTGTCGGTCTACATCATGGCGCCGGTGGGCATGGACATCGGCGACGCCCTGCGCGGCCGCAGCTTCGGCGCCAAGGGCGAAGGGCTCGGCGACATCATGGCCGTCATCGACGCGGCCAAGGCGCCGGTGAAGGAGTTCCTGCAGAAGCACACGCACGAGCGCGAGCGTCAGTTCTTCCTGAAGTCGGCGGCCAACATCTGGCCGAAGGCTCGCGCTGAACAACTGAAGGACGACGACTTCATGGTGCTGGTGCCCAGCTTCACGCTCAGCGAGCTCACGCGCGCCTTCCAGATCGGCTTCATCATCTACCTGGTGTTCGTGGTGGTCGACCTGATCGTCGCCACGGTGCTGCTGGCGCTGGGCATGTCGATGATCTCGCCCACCACCATCTCGCTGCCGTTCAAGCTGCTGCTGTTCGTGATGCTCGATGGCTGGACGAGGCTGGTACACGGGCTCGTGCTGTCGTACCGATGACCTTCCTCCACGCATGCCTCTTCGGTTGCTGCATGCAGGAGAAGCTGCTTCGGATGCGCTGCGCGAGCACTCCCGTCTACGAGAACTCGTTGTTGCCCACGCACGGGGCGCCACTTAGAGTTCGCGCGGCATCGGAGCCGGCCGGGTTGTGCCGCGAGCCCTTCTTTCAATCTGCAACTTCATCCGGGGTCCTATGGTTCTAGCAGTCAGCAGCGATGGGTCGGGAACGCAATCCGCCGCACAGGCAGCGATGGAGGCATTGGCGGCCGCCAGGGCTGCCGAAGAGTTGCGGCGCCAGGCGGAAGCCGCGGCGAAGCGCGCGGCCGAGGAGGCACGGCGACAGGCCGAGGAAGCGCGCAAGCAGGCCGAAGCCGCGCGCCGCAAGGCGGAAGAAGCGCGCAAGGCCGCGGAAGCCGCCGAGGCCAAGGCCGAGAAGAGCAAGGCCGAATCCGACCAGCAGGAGGCCACCAAGGCGCGCGGTGCCAGCGACGCGGCCGAGCGCGATGCGCTGAAGCAGGAAGCGGCGAGCAACCTCAAGGAGAAGCAGTCGACGCTCGCCGATGCCAAGCTCGACGACATCCGGCAGCGCCGTGCGGACAACAACCCTTCGGAAGCCACGCGCGCCGCGCAGGGCGAAGTCGACGCGGCGCAGAAGATGAACGCCATCTTCGAGCCGCCAGCCAACCAGCCAAAGGGCCAGCCCCCCGCGACCAGCCCGGGCACGCAGGACCTGCTCGAGAAGGCACAGACCGCCGCCAAGCCGGTGTTCAAGGCGCAGGCGAACGGCGGCGACGGCAGCAAGGAACAGAAGGCCGTCGTCGACACCGCCATGACGAACTGGCTGCAGGCCGCCGAGCAGGACATGCGCAAGGCCAGCCTCAAGGCGATCGCCGAAGGCAAGGACCCGAACGACGCCATCGACAAGGTTGCGGCCGACGCCCATGACGCGCTCGACAAGGGCGGCGTGTTCGACCCGAAGAGCATCGGCGAGTACATCGACAAGGCGCGCGACGGCGTGCGCGCCGACTCGCCCGAGGTGCGCCAGCTGCGCGGCGAGCAATACGACGCCGCCCAGGCGGGCAAGGCGCGCGTGGCCGATGCGCGCAGCCACGCGCAGGACACCGATGCGGCCGCGACCAAGGCCGAGAAATACGCCGCCAGCTTCGGCACCGGCGGCGGCGGCAACGACACGATCATCACCGCGCAGCAGAACGCCAAGGCCGAATCCGAGCGGCTGCGCGCCGTGGCCAACCGCGCCAAGTCCGAACTCCAGAGCGCCGAGAAAGCCTTCGGCAACACGGATCCGACGGACCCGCAGAACCCGAAGACGAACACCCTCGGTACGGTCGATGCCGACTACAACGCGCGCGTTGCCGACGCCGAGGTCAAGGAGCTGAGCTTCAAGTACGACCAGGCGGTGGCCGGCGGCGATGCCAAGGAGATCCAGAAGGCCGACGCCGCACTGCGCGACGCACAGCAGGGCCAGCGCTACATGCACGCGCTGCGCGACGACCTCGACGCCAAGCTCGGCGCCAGCGACGCGGAGAACGCCAAGACCGACGCCGAGAGCGCATGGAATACGGCTTCGCTGCAGCGCCCTGCCCGCGTCACGGTGACCGAGCACGACGGCGACAAGACCACGACGCGCAACATCGACCCCGATGGCTACGATCCCGCGTTCTGGGCCAAGCCCGGCAGCGAGGAAGGCAAGAAGGTCCAGAACATCGAGGGCAAGTACTTCTACGTCGACGGCGACAAGAAGACCGAACTCGATCCGTTGACCGCCGCGCTGTACGCCGCGAACGAGAAGCACGATGCCGCCAAGGCCCGCAGCGACCAGACCGCGACCGCGCTGAACTCAGTCAAGGAGGATCTCTTCGGCGGCGCCGACGGCAGCCGCGCCAAGCTCGACGAGGCCGGCTATCTCGATCGCGCGGACAAGATCAACCAGGGGCTCACCGACGCCGACAACGCCGTCGCCAACGCCAAGCCCGAGAACCTGGGCCGGGCGCTCGAACAGCAGCGTGCCGCGCAGGCCGACGACAAGGCACTGAAGGCCATGCAGGAGCTGCGCGCGGCCGAGCGCGACCAGGCCGCGGGCAAGACCGTGGACGCAGGCAAGCTCGACGATCTGCGCGTGGCCGCGCGCGAGGCCCAGCGCCTGGCTGACGCCGCGAAGCCGAAGCTCTCGGCCGACGACGAGAAGAAGATGCGCGAGGCGCAGCTGCCCGCGGCGAAGGAGGCCTACGACAAGAAGGCCGCGGAGGTGACGACGCTCACCGCGCCCGGCAGCAAGGCCACCGAGGCCGAGCAGCAGAAGGCGCTCGACGAACTCGACGCGCTGGACCTCTCCAAGCGCGACATCGAGACCCAGCTCGGCCTGATCGACGCCGAGCGCGCCTGGTATGCCGCGCGCTACCAGTACGATCGCACGACCTTC
Source organism: Variovorax sp. 350MFTsu5.1 (assembly GCF_048302515.1). Lineage (NCBI taxonomy): Bacteria > Pseudomonadati > Pseudomonadota > Betaproteobacteria > Burkholderiales > Comamonadaceae > Variovorax > Variovorax sp. 350MFTsu5.1. Next base: position 4,050,129 of record NZ_CP157620.1, read on the forward strand.
GCCAAGCCGCAGCTGACGATGTTCATGGACGGCGACAAGTCGACCACCGGCGACGTCTACCCCAAGAACTACGACCCGACCTGGAACATCAAGCGCGGCGAGGACGGCAAGGTCAGCGCCGAGGGCCTGCCGCGTGGCCTCTCGCCCGACGACATCGAGGTGCACGCGGACTGCAACGGCGGCTACAACGTCACGATCAAGAAGGATTCGAAGGTCTTCGGGTGGCAGCAGTCCGACCAGGGCAAGATGGTCGACTTCTCGGTGCGTGCCGGCACCTACAAGATGAACCCCGCCACGGCCGCGCGGTGGAAGACTTCCGAGTTCGGCGACGGCGACCTGGCCAAGGCGCGCGGTGCGCGCGCCGACGTCGAGAAGCGCCTGACGCAGGCCGCGGCCGATGCGCCGCCGCAGCCCGGCGCGCAGCCGGCGCCCGGGCCCGACGGCAAGCCCGCGCCCACGCTGAACTTCGGCGACGACCTCGCGCCGCGCAAGAAGACGGTGGACCAGAACCTCACGGATGCGATCAAGGCGCGCGACAAGGCACAGGCCGACTACGACGCAGGCTCCGGCGACCGCACCGCGCTGGGCAACGACCTCGACGACGCCAAGGCGCGCGTCACCATCGCCCAGAACGAGCAGCTCGCGGTCGATGCCGCGATCGCCTGGCAGGAGGCCAACCACGCGCGCCAGCGCATCGAAGCCGACAAGCGCGCGGGCCGCGCGCAGATGTGCTACGCCACCTCCCCGCAGCAGACCGCCGACGATGCGCGCGACAAGGCCGACGCCGCGCGCAAGGACTGGCTCAGCTCGGTCAACAAGTTCCACACCGACACCGCGGCGCGCGATCTCGCCGCGGCAAAGTCGGCGCACGAGAAATGGAAGAGCGCCAACCCCGGCCTGGCCGAGACCGGCAGCGACACCTGGAAGAAGCTGCAGGCAACGCAGGCCCAGTCGGACGCGGCCGTGCGCTACCAGGCAGCCGGCGCACGCGACAACGCCTACGCGCAGCAGCAGGAATTCACCATCCAGAACCTGCCGTTCAACCAGCGCGAGGACAAGCGCGCACTCTACCGGCTCTTCGAGCAGAACCCGCAGGTCATGGCGCAGGCCATCATGAACGACCAGTTCGTGCAGTACGGCGGCGGCCCGATCGAGATGAAGAGCCGCACGCAGCTCGAGAACGAGATCGGCCTGGCGCTCGGCTGGAACCCCAGCCGCTCGCTCGATGCCGCGACCCAGGCCGACAGCGACCGCATCCGCCAGAACGAGCGCCTCTTCGGCAAGCTCGGCGACGCGCAGAAGGACCTGCTCTCGAAGATGGTCGACAAGGTGGTGGAGGTCGGCGGCGAGCACGCGCGCGTGACCGTGCTGCCCGTGGTCTACGCGCTCGACAGCGACGACGGCGGCATCATCAAGACGGCGATCTTCAAGGTGGAGAGCAAGGACAAGCCCGGCGAGACGCAGCTCATCGACGAGCAGGCCTGGACGTACAAGGACCTCACCGACTACCGCGCCAACAACAGCCTGCCGGTCGAAGGCGTGAAGCTCGTCACGCCCGAGGACGCCAGCTACTCGCTGGACGCCAACGGCAACGTCAAGCTCTTCGTCGGCGACGCGCGCACCGAGACAGGGTGGCAGACCTTCCGGCGCGAGACCCACCTGGACCTGGTGGTCGCAGGCGTCGGCCTCGTGGCCGGCGTGGCGCTGACGGTGGGCTCCTTCGGCACGCTCGCGGCGCCGGGCGTGATGCTGGCGGCAGGCGCGTTCACCGTGCTCGCGGCCGGCTACGGCGTCGCGACCTCGGTCGAGGACCTGAACAAGCTCAGCGCGCACGGCCAGAGCATCAATCCGGCGAACAGCGAGCAGGCGCGCATGGACTGGCTGAACCTCGGCCTGTCGACGGTCAGCGTGCCGGTGGTGGGCGCCTCCACGCGCGCGACCATGGCCGCGCTGCGCGCGGGCCGCGCCGCCAAGGCGGCCACGGCCGCGGAAGCCGCCGGCGATGCCGTGACGGCACAGGCGCGCGCTGCCGATTTCGCGCGCTACGCGCAGACCGCCCAGGCGTGGGGCAAGCCCGCGGCGATGGCCTCCAAGCCGCTTGCCGCCGGCAGTGTCTACGCCACCGGCGAAGGCGCGTATTCGCTGGCGAAGAACTGGGACCACATGACCCCGGCCGAGCGCGAGCAGCAGATCATGATGCTCGGCGTCAACGCCGCAGGCTTTGCCTCGCCGGTCTTCGCCAAGGGCTATGTGCGCGTGCACAACGCCATCAAGCCGCCGGCCGTGAGCACCGCGCGGCCGGCGGCTTCGAACCGGCCGGCCGGCACGGTGGCCGACGAGACGGCGAACACGGCGCCCACCGATGCGGCCCTGCCCGCGCGGCCGGCGCAGTCCGCGTCGCCCAAGCCTGTCGATGCGGCCGATATTGCAGGCGCCGTGAAGCCCGCAGAGGCACCCGATGCGCTCACCCCGTTCCGCGAGCCGCCACGCTTGAGCATCGCGTGGCCGTCGACGCCGCGCGCGCTACCCGCCGACGTGGCCGGCCCGGCGGCGCTCCCGTCCATCGTGACTGATGCCTCGTTCAACCCGGTCATGGCCTCGGTGCGGCGCGCGGGCGACAGCGCCGACACGCCTGGAACCGCTCGCGCACCGGCGGGCTCACGCAGTCCGCAAGACAGGCGCGGGAACGAGACTACGAACGCCGCGGACGACGCGCCGCTCGCCAATGCGCCTTTCGTGCGCTCGGCGCAACGCATCGAGCAGAAGCAGAACGCAGGCACGAAGGATCAGACGAGCGTGAAGTCCACGCCGGCATCGCCCGCCAAGGGCGATGAGGGCAGCTTCCCCGCCTACAAACCGGCGCAGGACCCCGAACTCGGCGGACCCACGAGCTATCCGCTGCCGGCGACTGAACGCCTGGGCAAGACCAACTGGTCGGATTCGCTGCTCACCGTGTTCGCCGCCGGCGGCGAAGCCGAGGGCGTGCGCTACTACGTCTATCCGCGCACCGTTGACGACAACGGCTTCGTCTTCGCCGCGCACCGCGACGGCTTGCTTGCCGGCACGGACAGCCCCAGTGCCGCCCAGCGCGCCAGCGACCATGCACGAGGCGAAAGCAGCGGCGACTTCTCCAATGTTCTGCCCGCCCACTACGCCACCCTCGACGAAGCGCTCGCGACGGTGCAGCCTGAGGGCTTCGTCGCGCTGGGCGACGAGATCGCGATCGTGCACGCGGCAAGCATTGCGCCGGACGGCAGCGTCCCGCCCTCGGCCGTGATGGCCACCGTGAAAGTCGAAACCACGCAAGGCGGCCCCGCGAAGGCCACGCAGGTCACCGCCCATCCGGACAGGCCCGCCCTGCGCATCGCCTATCCGGAGGGCTATGCGCCGGGCCAGCCGCTGATCTACACCAGTGCCAACGGCCGGCGCGTCGACCTTCTGAACACGCAGCCCGGCCGCAGCGAGATGGGGATCAACGCCTTCCGCCGCCGCGTGCCCGATCTCGACATCTTCGCGCTGGGCGAGCGCCCCGTGCGCAGCGGTGACGGCAAGCCCGCGAGCGAGGCGGTTCCGATTCCCGAAGGCTATTTCGCGGTCAACGGGCACGGGCTCGAGGGCATCATGACCGGTGCGGACGGCAATCCGCTCACGGCCGAAGGGCTGGCGCGGGCCATCGTCGCGCACGAGAACTATCACGGCCAGCCGGTGCTGATGCTGTCGTGCCTGAGCGGCGATGGCGCGGTGCCGCTGGCGCAGCGCCTGGCCACGCTGCTGGGTCACGACGTGTACGCGGCGACCGAGTCGGTCGTGATGAACAACCGCGACCAGACCGCGCCGGGCTTCGTCTACACCCGGCGCGTCTCCCTGAACAACGAAGGCAGCTCCTACAACGGGGGCGCGCTGAAGGCCGGGCCGCTGCAGTCGCTGCCCATCGTCGGAATCCGCGAGAACGGGCGCACCGTCTACGACGACATCGCGCTGCAGGGTGCGCCGGTCTACGCGCGCTTTCGCCCGGGCCTGTCGATCGAGCCGGCCGGTGCGCAACCCGCCGCGCCGCATGCCGCATCCGCCATGCCGGAGCCTCCGCGCGCGGCACGGCCGATCGCGCCCGAGCGGCCGCGCACCGCCGGCACCGGCCGCGGCGACACCGACACGCCCTCCGTCAAGACGGGTGGCCAGCCAAGGGACCCCGCTGCCACCGGCGTGGACGCGCACGGCGCTCCCCTGCCGCCGACCACGCTCGGCACCGGGCGCAGCTGGCCGCAGATCGCGCTGCGCGGCGACAGGCTCGTCGCATTCCACCAGCGCGCCGGCGAGCCCGGCTCGGGACTGCGCCCGTTGCAGCCGTCACCCGACGAGGCCGCGGTGACGGCCCGCATCACCGAGGACCCCGATGCGGGTTCGAACGTGCGCTTCGCGGTCCACCCGATGGCGCCGGGCGAGACCATGTACGGCGGCACCGGCGTGCGCGCCAAGCGCAACAACACCTTCGGGACCTTCGCCGAGGCCTCCGCCGCAGCCCAGCAGAAGGGCGGCGCCTGGGTGTACCGCATCCATCCCGACGGGAGCATGGCACCGCTGACGAAGCGCGGCCGCGCGACACCCGAGGAGATCATGGGTTCGGTGCACGTCGGCGCGGACGGACGGCCGATGCCCATCGGCATTCCGAACGTGCATTCGGCCGCATGGCGCGACGGCGCCACCGCGCCCGCCGCACCGAGCAGAGCGGCGGGCAACCACCAGGCCGGCGAATCCACCGGGCTCGCGATGGTCGAGCCGGACATGGACGCGCTGCTCGAAGGGGGCAGCGACTACACCAAGCCGCGGCCGGCCTACGCGGGCCCGGCCACGATGCGCGAACTCCAGGCGAGCAAGGCCCCGGCCACGCCCGAGGACGTCGAACAGACGCACTACCTCGCAGGCGCCGGATCGCCGGACGGCCATGCCGCGCGCGACATTCCGCTGCGCTCGCGCTTCATGCAATGGGCACGCGGCCAGGCGCCCTCGTTCATCGGTGCTCCGGACTACGTCGGCGGGCGCTACGTGCTGGCCAGCGATGGCGCGGCAATCAACCAGGGCGCGCCCGACGCGACCTTCTCGCTGCTCGACCGCTCGCACGTGTACTCCAGCTTCGAGACCGCGCGCGCGGCAGCGGCCGCGCATGCCAACGCCGAAGGCAGCAGCCTGGTGGGCGTGGTCCGGCTGATCGGCCCGAAGACCGAGATGGCGCAGGTCGCGGCCACCGGACGCTTCACCCAGGCGCAGGTCGACGGCATCGTCGGCGTGCGGCCGGACGGCGCGATACATCCGGTCAGCATCAGCAACCGCCAGGCCGCGCATGCACCGAAGCCCGGCGAGGTGTTCGTCGATCCGCACAAGACGATGGAGCAGAACGATCAGGTCATGACGCCGGCGCAGAAGAGGAAGATCTTCCTCAAGTCTGTCGGCTACATGGTCGGCACCGGCGCGGCCTTCTATGGCGCGGTCCGCTTCGGCGGCGCGGCACTGGGCCTGCACATGACCAATCCGGCGCTCGGCGTTGCCGGCGCTTCGCTCGGTGGTTACGTCGGTGCGCGCGCCGTGTTCCTGCGCTACGCCTACGAAGCCTTCTTCTATCGCGGCAGCATCGCGGGCCTGAAGCAGGGCGGCAAGATCCGGCTGCAGAAGTACCTCAACCCCAAGGACCAGGACACCTTCACGCTGATCGCCAACATCGCCGATCCGGCCAAGCGCGAGGCCTCGCTGTTCCAGCTCAAGAGCCAGCTCGACAGCTGGCACGCGGCACGGCGCGGCATCCAGGGCCGCCACGACTATGCCAAGGCGCTGAGGATACTTTCGAGGAACCCCGACAGCACAGCCGCCCTCGACACCCTCTACAAGGGCGCCATCGAGCGCAGCGCTCGACCGGTGATCGGCAAGCGCGGCTGGCTGAACCGGATACCGCCAGCTCTTCGCAACGACTACGCGCAAGCGCTGAAGGCCTTCAACGCAAACCCCCGCGACACCCAGGCTGCGGCGTTGCTGATGACCGCGCCGGAAGTGGGGCGCGGTACCCAGCATGCGGGATTCGTGCGCGGGCGCCTTCTGCGCAACGTGCCGGGCGCGGACCGCGCGCGCTACCGCGACGCGGTGCAGACCATGGCGAACAAGACCGGCGATGTCAACGCCGCGTTCAAGACGCTCGAGGGCATTCCGCTCGACACCGTCGCGCGCCAGACCACCGGCGCCCGCGGCGCATTCCGCGGCATTCCGAAGGCCGACCGCCAGACCATCGCGATGGCCACGGAAACACTGCGCGCCAACCCGTCGGACGAACGTTCGCGCGCCGTGCTGGACCAGAGCCCCGGCAAGCTCACCTCGCCGAACTCGCCGGTGGGCCGCGCGCTGTTCGGCGCACGCGTGCTGAGCTTCGGGTTGAGCCATTCGGCAGGCACGCGGCTGTACCTGAACCCCTTCTTCGATGCGCCGAGCCACCAGTGGACCTGGGACATCACCACGCTCGACGGCGTGCGCCAGTGGATCAGCAACGAAGGCAGCCTGCACTACGCCGTGGGTAACGCCACCGGCCTCGGCGCCAGCGTGGCGAACCGCTATGCGTCGATCGCGCAGGCGCGCGGCGGGCATGTCATGAGCGAGCGCGGATCGACCGAGGCGCCGGCACCCAAGGCCGGCGAGACGCCACCACCCAAGGCCACCACCCCACCGCTCGACAAGGACGGCAATCCGCTGCCGGTCTACAAGGCCACCAACGGCTACTCGTGGTTCAGGCGCGCCCTCATCGGCCTGGGCAACCCGAAGGCCGTCACGCACGACGGCGTGGCGCCCGATGGCGGCCCGATGGTCAAGCGCACCTTCACGCAGCGCCTGGCGCAGTTCTCGTCGTGGGGCGACTCCAGCGGAACCATCGGCCTGACGATCTCCGACAGCATCCAGGCCTACATGTACATCCGCGCCGGCCAATGGGATCTCGCGACACCGCAGTTGCTGAAGGTGGCGAGCGACATAGGCATCTTCCGCGGCACGCAGAAGGACTACCTCGACGAATACCGCTCGAACCGGCAGATGGGACCGATGGTCTATCACTCGCGCCTGACCAACTACTTCAACGCCCCGCTCGGAGAGGCCAGGACGAATCCGACCGAGACCTCGCACGGCTGGATCCGCCGTGGCACGGCGCCGCTCGTGCTGCTGGGCGTGGCCGTCGCTGCACGGGTGGCGGCCGAGGAATGGTCGATGCACGAGAAGAACAAGAAGCCGCAGCAGAACCAACCGGCTCCTTCACCCACGCCGGCGCCCACGCCTTCGCAGACGACCACGCCGGTGCCGACCCCGTCCCCTACCCTGACGTTCACTCCGACACCGATACCGAAATCGACGGCAACGCCCAATCCGACACCGAACCCGAAACCGACCCCGACGCCCAAGCTGACGCCAACGCCAACGCCAACGCCGACGCCGACGCCGACACATCCCCAGCGTGGTGGCGTACGCTTCATCGTCGACACGATGCAGCCCACGGCCGTCGAACTCCAGGCGATGCTCGATGCGGGTACGGCGCAGGACCCGCTGCAGCCCGTCAACCCGGCACTGTCGGACTTCCTCAACGTCGACCCGGGTCACTCCCAGCGCACGAAGGCGGCGGAGGTATTGCTCGCCTGACGTGGACGCGCCCCATGCGGGGCCGCGTGGGGTCGCGCAGCGTCAATCGACGATGCCGTTCCTCGCCGCCGGCGGTTGCAGCGCATCGAGCGCCGACAGCCGCCGGTACTCGCTCGGCGCCACGGCGTAGGTGCTCATGAAGGTCTTGTGCAGGTGGCTCTGGTCGCTGAAGCCGGCCGCGTGCGCCGCATAAGTCACGCGAGCGCCGCCGGCCATGAGGTCGCGCGCGTATTCGATGCGGTGCCCCACCAGCAGTTCGTGCGGCGTGAAGCCCCACGTGTCCTTGAAGCGGCGGTGCAGATGGATCGGATGCCAGTTGACCGCCTCGGCGAGGTCGTCGAGCGTCAGGCGTTGCTGGAAGCCGGTGGCGATCAGGCCGTAGGAGCGGCGCAGACGATCGTCCGCTTCACCTGACTCGGTCGTCCTGCCGGCTTGCAGCGGTATCCACTGCGCGAGCAGGCGACGCACCAGTGCGCGCGCCGCGATGCCCGCGTCCTCGCGGCCGGTGTCCGCGATCTCGTGCAGCAGCCTGTGGCATTGCGAGAACTCGCGCCCCCAGGGCTCGCACGCGAACACCGAGACCGGTGCGGGCTCGGCGCCGGGAATGCCGTCGTCCGCCTCGGGCACCGGATTCACGCAGCGCGCAACCGCCACGCTGCAATACATCGCGTCCTCTCGCCACGGCGTGCTTCGCGCCTTGATCGAGTGCCAGACCTGCGGACCGATGCGCAACAGCGCACCAGGGGGCACCACAGTGACGCCGGCGCTGGTTCTCACATGCAACTCGGTGTCGGAAACCGACAGCGTGTAGCCCCCATGCCGGTGCGCCCGGATCTCTCGCTGAACGAATCGGTTGGCGGTGAACTGCAGGCCTGCCAACTCTCTGTCGCGCCAATAGGAAGATGCAAGAAGTTCCATGGAAGCTAAGAATCTACATGGCGGGAAAGCCGCCGCTTGCTAATGTCCCGGCATCGATTTGCGCCCACGGATCCAACGATTCGAGCGCATGAATGTGTGTCGATGGCGGGCTGGATTCTATGAATCCCCATCCGTTGCGACAACCTGAATTCCAACGGAGACAGAACCCATGAGACCGATCCTGCGTCACTGGCGCGCACTGCTGTGCGGTGCGCTTCTCGCATGCCTCGCATGCCTTTCCAATGCGCAGGAGCTGCGGATCGGCCTGAGCAGCAATCCTTCGTCTGTCGATCCGCATTTCGTGAACAACGATGCGATCAGCGCGGTGGTGAGCCATGCCTACGAGACCCTCGTCGCGCTCGACGCCGATGCGCGCCTGACACCCGCGCTCGCGACCTCGTGGCGCGCCATCAACGACACCACCTGGGAGTTCAAGCTGCGCGACGGCGTGAAGTTCCACGATGGCAGCCCGCTCACCGCGCAGGACGTGGTGTTTTCGCTCGAGCGACCCGCGACCATCGTCAACAGCCCGAGCTCGTTCTCCGCCTATACGCGCTCCATCACGGGCAAGAAGATCGTCGACCGCCTCACGCTGCAGCTGACGACCGCCACGCCCGCACCGCTGCTGCCTAACGATCTCACACGCATCTTCATCGTCTCGAAGAAGGCGGCCGAGAAAGCCACCAGCGACGACTTCAACCAGGCGAAGGTACAGGCCGGCACGGGCCCCTTCAGGCTGGTGAAGTTCACGCCCGGCACCGGCGTGCAGTTCGCGCGCTTCGACGGGTACTGGGGCGACAAGCCGATGTGGTCTGGCGTCACGCTGCGGGCCTTGCCGGCCGAATCGGCGCGCATGTCGGCATTGCTGTCGGGCGACGTGGACGTGGTCGAGAACGTGCAGGCCAACCTGGTCTCCCAGTTCCGCCAGCGCAAGGACCTGCGCGTCTTTACCAAGGTGTCGAGCCGCGTGATGTTCCTCTATACCGATCATCGCGAGACCTCGCCCTTCGTCACTGACAAGGACGGAAAACCGCTCGAGCGCAATCCGATGAGGGATGCGCGCGTGCGCCAGGCGATCTCTCTGCTGATCGACCGCGCAGTGCTCGCCGAGCGCGTGCTCGATCAGCTCGGCGTGCCTGCCGGCAACCTGGCCCCGAACGGCATGTTCGGCTTCAACCCCGAGCTCAAGCCCGACAGCGTCGATGTGCAGGGCGCGCGAAAGCTGCTCGCCGAGGCGGGTTATCCGGCGGGCTTCGGTCTCACGCTGTTCGGCCCGAACGACCGCTATGTCAACGACAAGCAGGTCACGCAGGCCATCGGCCAGATGCTCACCCGCGGCGGCATCGTGACCAAGGTCCAGGTCTCGCCGATGGCGACCTACGTCGGGCGAGCGTCGAAGAAGGAACTGGGCTTCGGCCTGCTCGGCTGGGGCGTGGGCGGCGGCGAGCCCTCCGGGGCCCTTCGTGGCCTGCTCGCCACGCCCGACAGGGAACGCGGCATGGGCGCGACCAACTGGAGCAGCTACAGCAATCCGCAGTTCGACGCGCTGCTGAACGAAGCGCTCAACACGGTGGACGACGCGAAGCGGGAGGCCCTGCTGCAGAAGGCCACCGCACTCGCGCTGAAGAAGGACTACGCGATCATCCCGCTCTATCACCAGGTGTCGACCTGGGCCGCGCGCAAGGGGCTGACCATCGTGCCGCGCGTCGACGAGTTCACGCTGGCCCAGCAGGTCCGCGCCGAAGTGGAGGACCGCAAGTGAGCGGAATGTCCAGCCTCCCGCTGGTGCTCGATCACCTGCCATCCGGATTCATGAGCGCTTCGGCGCGCACGCTCCACGAGGTCGTGCCCTCCCCGGCGTTGATTCACCTGCCCGGCCTGCAGCCGCGGCCCGTCTTCGTCTCGGTGCTGCTGCACGGCAACGAGGACGTGGGACTGCTCGCGCTGCAGTCGGTGCTCTCAAGATACGAAGGCCGCCCGCTGCCTCGTGCGCTCTCGATCTTCGTGGGCAACGTCGAAGCCGCACGGGCGGGCGTTCGCCGGCTGGAAGACCAGCCGGACTACAACCGCATCTGGCCGCGCAGCGCGCCGGCCACGCCGCACCAGCACATGGCCGCGCGCGTGATGGACGCCATGCGCGAGCGCGAAGTCTTCCTCGCCATCGACCTGCACAACAACTCGGGGCGCAACCCGCTCTATTCCTGCCTGAGCGCCACCGGCGCCGAGCATCTGCGGCTCGCGCGCATGTTCTCGCCGCTGGCCGTCCTGATCCAGGCGCCGCAGTCGTTGGGCGCCGCTTTCACGCCGATATGTCCCACGGTGTGCTGCGAGTGCGGCGAGATCGGCAACGCGCAAGGCGTGGCGCAGGCTGCGAAGCTGATCGAGCGCTGTCTCGCGGATGATTTCGGCGAGGGCACGGCGCACGACGACGCCAAGGCGCTCGACATCTTCCAGGCCTTCGCGATGCTCAAGGTCGCCGAGGGCCTCACGCTGAGCTGCGACGGCGAGGCCGCCGACCTGCAGCTGCCGCCCGAGATCGAGTCCTTCAATTTCCAGGCGCTCGAGCCCGGGCACGTGATCGCCACCACGCTCTCGCACCCCGACGTCGAGCCGCTGCGCGCCTACCGGCTCGACGGCGAGGCGATGGCGGGCATGCTGGTGCGCAAGGGCGCCGACGTCTGTCTCTCGACCCAGGCCGTCGCCGCAATGTTCACCCGCGACCTGCGCGCCATCCGCCAGGACTGCCTCGGCTACCTGATGCAGCGCGTGCCCGCGCACGCGCTGTAGGCCGTGCGCGCATCCATCAGCACGGGACCATCATGCTGGCTTATGTGATCCGCCGCCTGGCGCAGAGCGTCGGCGTACTTCTGGCGATGTCGATGCTGGTGTTCGCCAGCGTCTACCTGATCGGCAATCCGGCCGACATCCTGATCAGCATGGACGCCGATCAGGCCGAGCGCGCGCGGCTGGTGCAGGCCATGGGCCTGGACCAGGCCCTGCCGCTGCAGTACTGGAACTTCCTGCGGCACGCGCTGCACGGGGACCTGGGCAACTCCTTCGTCCACGGCGTGCCCGCGATCGCGCTGGTGTTCGAACGGCTGCCCGCCACGCTGGAGCTCGCCTGTGTCGCGATGCTGATCGCGATCGCGCTCGGCGTGCCGCTGGGCCTCTGGGCGGGGCTTCGGCCTCAGTCGTGGATCGGCAGGAGCATCATGACCGGCTCGATCCTGGGCTTCTCGCTGCCGACTTTCTGGGTCGGGCTGATGCTCGTCGTCGTGTTCGCGGTGCAACTGGCCTGGCTGCCCGCGGGCGGACGCGGACCGACGCGCGAAGTGCTTGGTCTTTCGCTGTCGGTCTTCAGCCTGGAGGGCTGGAAGCACCTGCTTCTGCCTGCCGTGAACCTCGCGCTCTTCAAGCTCGCGCTGGTCACGCGGCTGACCCGGGCCAGCACGCACGAGGCACTGACGCAGGACTACGTCAAGTTCGCACGTGCCAAGGGCCTCGCTCCGGCGCGCGTGGTGGGCGTGCATGTGCTCAAGAACATCCTCGTGCCGATCGTGACGGTGGTGGCGCTGGAGTTCGGCGCGCTGGTGGCGTTCGCCGCGGTGACCGAAACCATCTTCGTCTGGCCTGGCGCGGGCAAGCTGATCATCGAATCGATCTCCTCGCTCGACCGCCCGGTGATCGTCGCCTACCTGCTGGTGGTGGTGTCGATGTTCACCCTGCTCAACCTGCTCGTGGACATCGCGTACTCGAGCCTCGACCCGCGCGTTCGCCTCGACGAACAAGGCGCATGAAGAAAACGACCATGACCGAAGACGACGAATCCCCGCTGCGCCGGCTGCTGCGCCAGTACGCCCACTCCAAGCTCGCAGTGCTCGGCGCAGCCGTGCTGCTCGCGCTGCTGCTCGCCGCCCTGCTCGCGCCCTTGCTCGCGCCGCAGAACCCGTACGACCTGGCCCAGCTCAACATCCTCGACTCGCGCCTGCCGCCCGGCTCGCACGGTGCCGACCATGCGTCCGGCCCCGGCAAGCTCTACCTGCTGGGCACCGACGACCAGGGCCGCGACATGCTCTCGGGCATGCTCTACGGGCTGCGCATCTCGCTGGGCATCGGCGTGGTGGCCACGATCGCGGCGCTGTCGCTCGGCACCGTGCTGGGCCTGCTCGCGGCCTACACCGGCGGGCGGCTCGATGCGCTGCTCATGCGCATCGTCGACATCCAGCTGTCGTTTCCCGCGATCCTGGTCGCGCTGGTGCTGATCACGCTGCTCAAGCCCGGCGTAGGCAACGTCGCGATCGCGCTGGTGGCGGTGCAATGGGCCTACTACGCGCGTACCGTTCGCGCCGCCGCGCTGGTCGAGCGCAGGAAGGAATACATCGAGGCGGCGCAGGGCCTGGCACTGGGCGACGCACGCATCGTGCTGCGGCACCTGCTGCCCAACTGCCTGCCGCCGGTGATCGTGGTGGCCGCGCTGCAGGTGGCCAACGCGATCTCGCTGGAGGCCACGCTGTCCTTCCTCGGCCTGGGCGTGCCGATCACCGAGCCCTCGCTAGGGCTGCTGATCGCCAACGGCCAGCAATACCTGCTCGCGGGCAAGTACTGGATGTCGCTCTATCCCGGCATCCTGCTGCTGCTCACGATCCTGGCGATCAACCTCGTGGCCGACCAGCTGCGGGACGTGTCGAACCCACGGCTGCAGAAGCAATGACGAACGCCTCCCAACCCGTCCTGCTCGTCGAGGGCCTGAAGACGCAGTTCGCCACGCGCGCGGGCATCGTGAAGGCCGTGGACGACGTGTCCTTTTCCATCGAACGCGGGCAGATCATGGGCCTGGTCGGCGAATCGGGTTCCGGCAAGTCGATGACGGGCTACTCGCTGATCGGCCTGATCGACCCGCCGGGCCGCGTGGTGGCGGGCCGCCTGCGCCTGGCGCTGCGCACCGGCGAGGTGCTCGACCTGCGGAGCCTGTCGCCGCGCGCGCTGCAGGGCGTGCGCGGCAACCGCGTCGCGATGATCTTCCAGGATCCGATGATGACGCTGAACCCGGTGCTTCGCATCGACACGCAGATGATCGAGGCGGTGCGCGCGCATCACAAGGTCAGCGAGCGCGTGGCGCGCGAACGCGCGGCCGCCGCGCTCGCGAAAGTCGGCATCGCGTCGCCGCACGAGCGTCTGCTGGCCTACCCGCACCAGTTCTCGGGCGGCATGCGCCAGCGCGTGGCGATTGCCATCGCGCTGCTCAACGAGCCCGACGTGATCATCGCGGACGAGCCAACCACCGCGCTCGATGTCACGGTGCAAGGCCAGATCCTCGCGGAGATGCAGGCCCTGTGCCGGGCGTCGGGCACCGCGCTGATCTGGATCTCGCACGACCTGTCGGTGGTGGCGGGCCTGGCCGACACGGTCAGCGTGATGTATGCCGGGCGCATCGTCGAACAGGGCCCCGTGGCCGAGGTGCTCGACCGGCCGCGCCACCCGTACACGCGAGGGCTGATCGCCAGCGCCCCGTCGCGCAACCCGCGCGGACGTCCGCTGCAGCAGATTCCCGGCATGACGCCTTCGCTGCTCGCGCTGCCCGAGGGCTGCGCATTCCAGGCGCGCTGCGCCAACGCCGATGTCGTCTGCCGCAACGAGCCGCCCTTAGTGGCGCTCGACGGCCGCCGGCTGCGCTGCTTCCATCCGACTCCCCTGCCCTCCTCCTCCGCCGCGATCGCGAACTGACACCATGGAATCCGTCACCCCGTTGCTCGAGCTGCGCGCCAGCTCCAAGCGTTTCGTCCGCAAGCCCGATGCCGCGGCGAAGATCGCGCGCCTCTTCGGCGCCCAGGCGCCCGCGCGCACCGTCCATGCCGTCGACGGCGTTTCGCTCGCGGTGCGTCCCGGCGAAGTCGTCGGGCTGGTGGGCGAGTCGGGCTGCGGCAAGTCCACGCTCGGACGCATGGCCGCGGGCCTGCAGGCGCTGAGCGAAGGCGAGCGCTGGTGGCTGGGAGAGGACGCCGAGCTGCGCAGGCGGCGGCTCTCGGCTGCCGAGCACCGGCGCGACATGCTCGGCGTGCAGATGATCTTCCAGGACCCCTATGCGAGCCTGAACCCGCGCATGCGCGTGCGCCAGATCATCGGCGAGGCACCCGTGGCGCACGGGCTGATCGACGCGAAGGATCAGGAAGAACTCGTGGCGGCGCTGATGCGCAAGGTCGGGCTCGACGCCGGCTTCATGCGGCGCTTCCCGCACCAGTTCTCGGGCGGCCAGCGCGCGCGCATCGGCATCGCCCGGGCGCTGGCCGTGCAGCCCCGGCTGCTGATCTGCGACGAGGCGGTGGCGGCGCTCGACGTTTCCATCCAGGCCCAGGTGATCAACCTGTTCATGGCGCTGCGCGAGGAACTCGCCCTCACCTACCTGTTCATCAGCCACGACCTCGGCGTGGTGCGGCACATCAGCGACCGGGTGGTCGTGATGTACCTCGGGCGGGTGGTCGAATCGGCCGGCGCGGACGCGCTGTTCGAGCAGCCGCTGCACCCCTACACCGAAGGCCTGCTGTCCGAGGCGCCGAAGCTGGAGGTGCGCAAGAAGACGTTCGTGGCGATCCGGGGAGAGATTCCCTCTCCCCTGAATCCGCCGCGCGGCTGCCATTTCCACCCGCGCTGCCCGCGCTCCACGCGCCGCTGCGCCGAGGAGGTGCCCGCGCTCGCGCGAGTCGCCGGCGACCGCTGGGTCGCGTGCCACCTGGTCGACCGGGCGGGTGGCGCATGAAGATCGTCGTCATGTGCTGGCTCGCGCGGGCATCGGCCGATGTCTTCGTGGCGCGCAACATCGTGCTGAGGCCCGACCTCGCGGCCAAGGCGCCGCACCAGGTCGCCGCGGAGCTCGCCGCACTCGCGCCCGACGTGGTGATCGCGCGCGAGGCGCAGTACGAGGCGGTCTCGGCCATCGCGGCCGGGCTCCCCGGCTGCCGCTTCATCTTCTGCGGCCTCTCGGCCTCGCGGGTCGCCATCGATCCGTCGACGCTCCAAGGGCGCTGCGCCTTCGTGACCGGATCGAACTGGGAGCGCGCCGAGTACGAAGCCTTCGTGCTTGCGGAATCCATGTGCCGGCCGAGGCATGGGCCGTCCGCCGAGGCGGTGGCCGGTGCGCCGGGCGAGGTGATGCTGGTCGGCGCGGGCGTCGTCAACCTGGTCACTGCGCTGACGCTGTGCCGGCGCGGCCATCGCGTGTCGGTGTACGACCGCATGGCCGATCCGCGCCGGGGCGACACGCCGCACGCCGAGCGCGCCGGCGCGACCTTCGGCGGCAGGGACGCGCGCATCTTCTCGTACAACGAGTCGCGCCATCACCTGGCCTGTTCGCCGCTCTACACGCCGCGGGACACGCCGCGCTTCCGCCTTGGAATTTCGCGGGACGGCTGGCTGTCGCGCGACTACCAGACGATGTCGGACGCCGACCGCCGCTGGATCGACCAGCTCGAACAGGTGCCGCCCTGGGCGGCGCTGCTCTATGGCAACGACATCGTCGGCTTCAACCGGCAGAGCCACCGGCTGTGGCGCGAGCTCTTCAGCCTCTATCCGGAGCTGCTGCGCGAGACGCACCACGTCGGCCGGCTGCTGCGCATCTACCCGAGCGAAGCGTCCCTGCGCGCGGCGCAGACGGCCGAGGCCGAGATCGGTGCGCTGATCGGCGCGGTCCCGCTCACGCGGTTGCGCGAGCGCGAGCCCGCGCTGGGCAGCGCGATCGACGAGGGAGCGATCGCGGGAGCGCTCGATGTGCAAGGGTTCTCGCTCAACATCGTCTCGTTCTGCCGCAACCTGATCGGGCTGCTCGAGCGCCTCGGCGCGCGCTTCCACTGGCAGCATGAGGCCAGCGAGGTGCGGCATGCCGGTTCGGGCGCGGTGACAGGCATCGTCGTCAACGATGCCTTGCGGCGGGCCGACCACTATGTACTCTCCCCCGGCGCGCAGGCGCACACCCTTGCCGCGAGGACGGCGGGGCTGCCCGCCATCGGCGCGATGGTCGGCATGTGGGTCACGCTGCCTAACGATGGCACGCCGCTGCAGACGCCGCTCAAGGTGCGCCGGCGCGCCTTCGGCAGCAGCGAGGCGGCCCAGGGCGCCAACGTCGTGCCCGGGCGCGATGCCGCCGGCCGGCCTGTGCTGCACTGCAGTTCGGGGCACGGCTTCGTCGGCGCCTCGGCCGAGGACGTGCGCCTGGCCGACCTGCCAGAACTCGCGCGCTGCGTGATGGAAACGGCGGAGGAACTCTTCGGCGACAAGTTCAGGCGTGCCAGGGAGTCCGGCATGCTCGGCGAGCGTCCGGGCTTCTGCGTGCGGCCCTGGACGCCCTCGGGCCTGGGAGTGCTCGAAGTTCAGGAAGCGGACGCAGGCGGCAAGATGGTGCTCAGCGGCGGCCACAACACCGGCGGCTTCGCGCAGTCGCCGGCCGTCGCGGAGGCCGTGGCCTGCGCGCTGGAGGCACGCCCCCATGCGATGCACACGCTCTACCACCCACGCCGCTTTGCCGACGTGTTCGAGGTGACACTGTGAACGCGCCGCAACCATCGCTCACCGCGCTGCTGCGCGACGGCCTGCGCACCGGTGCGGCGACGCTCTGGATCGACGACGAAGGCGCCATGAGGCGCGACGACTTCGCGGCGCTCGTGGTCGCGCAGGTGTCGCTGCTGCGCCGGCAAGGCGTGGAGGCTGGCGAGCGCGTGGTGCTGCATGGCATGGCTTCGCGCGGACTGGCGGCGATGCTCGTGGGCTGCCTGCTCGAGGGCGTGGTCGCCGTGCCGGTCGACGCGGCGCTGCCGCCGGCGCGCAAGCAGGCGATGCTGGACGCGGCGGCCGCCACGCTGGCCATCGAGTTCGCGATGCAGTCGCCGCTCGGGGCTGACGGCATCCGGCGCGTCGCGGGCGCCGCATCGCCGCAGGCCGGGTGGACGCTCGACGACCTGGGCCTGCCGGAGATCGCGCCCGATGCGGGCTGCTACATCTTCTTCACCTCCGGCACGACCGGGCGGCCCAAGGGCATCCTCGGGCGGCGCGGCGGCCTTGCGCATTTCCTGGCCTGGGAAGCCGGCATGCTCGGCCTCCAGCCCGGCGACCGCGTGGGTGTGCTCACCCGCCTGTCGTTCGACGTGGTGCTGCGCGACCTGCTGCTGCCGGTTGTCGCGGGCGTGACCGGCTGCCTGCCACCGGCAGACGCCCCGCCGACACCGGCTGAAGTGCCGGACTGGCTCGCCAGGATGGGCGTCAGCGTGCTCCACACGGTGCCGTCGCTGGCGCAGGCCTGCCTGGCGGCGCTGCCCGCGGGCGCGCGCAATGCCACGCTGCGCCACACGCTGTTCGCGGGCGAACCGCTGGGCAGTGCGCTGGTCGGGCGCTGGCGCGCGGCGTTTCCTTCGAGCGCGGTCTACAACCTGTATGGGCCGACCGAAACCACGCTCGCCAAGTTCTGCGCCCGCGTGCCCGACCCGGCGCCCGAGGGCATCCAGTGCTGCGGCCTGCCGCTGCCCGGGGTCGACGTGCGCATCCTCGACGAGGCGCTGCAGCCGTCAGGCCCGGGCGAGCCCGGCGAGGTCGCGATCCGCACGGTGCACCGCTCGCTGGGCTACCTGGACCCGGAGGAGCCCTCGGCCGCGCGCTTCATCGTGCTCGACGGGCAGCCGGCCTACCTGAGCGGCGACCTCGGCTTTCTTGACGCGCAGGGTGCGCTGCACCTGCGCGGACGCAAGGACCACCAGGTGAAGATCCTCGGCACCCGCATCGAGCCCACGGGCGTCGCGGCGGTGCTGCAGTCGCACGAATCGGTGACCGACGCGGCCGTGGTGTGCGTGACGAACGAGGAAGGCGGCGCGCAGCTCGTGGGCTACTTCAGCACGCAGGCCGATGCACAGGCCGTGCGCCGGAGCCTGCGCCCTTTCCTCGCGGAGCGGTTGCCTGCGGCGGCCATTCCGAGCCACCTGATCGCGCTCGATGCGCTGCCGCTCATGCCCAACGGCAAGCTGGATCGCGCACGCCTGCCCGCGCCTGCGCCGCGCGCGGACGCCGCCGCCGCCGCCTCCGACACGGATGCCGACGAGCTCGCGCTCGGCGTGGCCGACGCGATTGCACGGGTGCTGCGGCAGGCGCATGTCGGCGTCGACGAGGACTTCTTCGCGCTCGGCGGCGATTCGCTCGCGGCGATGCGGCTGTGCGCCGAGCTCGAAGCACGGCTCGGCGTGCATGCGCAGCCGCTGCTGCTGATGCACGCGCCCACCGCGCGCGAGCTGGCGCGGCAGCTGCAGGAGGCCGGTTCGGCCGCGCCGGCGCCGATCCCGCCCGCCCCGCGCACCCGCTGGTTCGCGCTGAGCCCGCAGCAGCGGCGCTACTTCCGCACCTTCTGCGCGGGCGGCAACCGCAACTGGTGCAACATGGTCGCGCTGTTCGAGCTGCCCGACGGCGTCGATGCCTACTCGGTGGGCCGCGCGCTGACCGAGATCGCGCTGCGCCACGACAGCCTGTGCCTGCGCTTCGGCCATGACGAAGAAGGCGCCGTGCGCCAGTCGATCGTGCCGACGGAAGACGTTCCTGTGGCTCTGTGCGACCTGAGCGCTCTCGACGCGGAAGCACTGGCGCGCCGCATCGACGCGCTGCGCGTGGCCGAAGGCGAGGCGGAGATCGCGCTGTTCTCCGACGCGCCGCTGTTCCGCGCGACCCTGCTCGTCCTGCCCGGCAGGCGGCGCCGGCTGCTGTGGACCGTCCACCACCTGGTCAGCGACGGCACGAGCCAGGGCCTGCTCGGGCGCGAGCTGGCCGCCCGGCTCGCGGGCCGACCCTGGACGACGCATGCCCCGCCGTCGATGCGCGACATCGCGGCCTGGGCCGGCGCGCGCAACGCCTCGGCACAGGCCGCGCGCTCGCATTTCCGCGAGCTGCTCGCCGCGCCCTACCGCCACCGCTACCTGCCCGACAGGCTGCGCTGCGACGATCCGCAACGCTGCCATGCCATCGAGGCCGCCGTGCGCGGCACGCTGCGCGATGCGGTCGTGGCGGCGGCGCGGCGCCTGAAGTGCACGCCCTATGTGCTGTACGTGGGCGCGTATTTCCGCTGGCTCGCGGCGCTGACCGAATGCGACGACCTCGTGGTCGTGACGCCGCTGGCCGGCCGTGCCCACCCGCAGGTCGCGCAGGCCATCGGCGATTTCATCAACCTGGTGCCGCTGCGCGTCACGGGGCTGGGTGCGCTGTCGCCGGGGCAGCTCGTCGAGCGCGTGCGCGACGGCATCGCGCGGGCCGCGCGCCACCAGGACTTCCAGTTCGACCAGGTGCTCGACGAACTCGGCCTGTCCCCCGGCGCGGACCGCAACCCTCTGACCGGCTTCTCGCTCAACTTCATGCCTCAGGCCGATGGCGACGCGCCCGGACTTGCGACGCCGCGGCACGCCGATCGCGGCTACCGGCTGAAGTACGACCTGCTCATGCTGATCCGCGGATGGCACGACGCGACGCACGTCGAGTTCCAGTACCGCGCCGGCCTGCTTTCGCCCTCGGAGATCGAGGAGTGCTTCACCGACTATTGCTCACACCTGGAGGCGCTGAGCCATGCCTGAGAAACAAGGGACAAGGGCGCCGGCGCCGCCGGGCGAATACATGCTGCTGGTGCTGCTCGCGATCCTCTGGGGCGGCTCCTTCACGCTGATCAAGGTGGCGGTGGCCGACTATCCGCCGGCCACGCTGGCTGCGGCGCGCATCCTGCTCGGCGGCGCGCTGTTGACGGCGCTGGCCCTGGCGAAGGGCTTCGCGCTCCCGACGCGCCCCGGCCGCTGGGGGGCGCTCTGGGTGCAGGGGCTGCTGCAGGGCGCGCTGCCGTTCACGCTGATCGGCTGGGGCGAGCAGCACATCGCAAGCGGGCTCGCGGGCGTGCTCAACGCCACGGTGCCGCTGTTCGCCTTCATGCTGTCGGTGTTCGTCGTCGGCTCGGCGCCGTTCGTGTTCACGAAGTTCGTGGGCGTGCTGCTCGGCCTTGCGGGCGTCGCCGGGATCGCCGGCCTCGGTTCCCACGCTGCGCTGGGCGGCAGCGACTTTCTCGCGGTCATGGCGGTCCTGGGGGCGAGCGCGTCGTATGCGTGCGGGGCTGTGTTCGGCCATCGCTTCGGCGACCAGCCCGCCGTGGTCACCGCGGCCGGCTCGCTGCTGTGCGGCGGGCTCACCATGCTGCCTTTCAGCCTGGCCATGGACCGGCCCTGGACGCTCACACCAAGCCTCGAGGCCACGCTGGCACTGCTGGCCCTCGCGGTGCTGTCGACCGCGCTGGCCAGTGTGATCTTCTTCAGGCTGATTCGCACGCTGGGCCCGGTCACCACCACCAGCAACGCATATCTGCGGGCACTGGTGAGCGTGGCGTTCGGCGTGGTCTTTCTCGCCGAGCCCCTGAGCTGGAGCCTGCTGGCCGCGAGCGCGCTGATCGTCGCCGGGGTGATGCTGGTCACGCTGCCGGGCAGGCCCGACAGGGAGCTGCGCCGTGCGGGTTGAGATCGCGATCGTCGGCGCCGGCCCCTGGGGCCTGGCGGTACTCGACCGGCTGGTCACCGCCTCGCGCCAGCAGCCACGGCTCGCGCTCACCGTGCACGTGATCGACCCCGACGAGCCGGGCCCAGGCCTGCACAAGCCGCAGCAGGAAGACTTCCTGCTGCTCAACACCGTCACCGGTCAGCTCGACAGCTTCAGCGCATGCCATTTCGGCGAAGCGCCGCTCACCGGCGCGATGTCGTTCATCGACTGGCTGCGCGAAGAGCGCGACATCGCAGCCGACCCCAACGGCTTCCTGCCGCGCGCGCTCTTCGGCGCCTACCTGCGGCACGTGTACGCGGTGCTGTGCGACAACGCGCCTTCGCATCTTCGAATCTCGGAGGTGCGCCATCGCGCGCTCGATGTCTCGCTCGTGGCCAACGAGCGGGTGCACGTGCGTCTGGGCGACGGTTCGGCACTCACGGTGGATCACGTCTTCCTCTGCACCGGCCATGGTCTGGCACGTTCCGGCGGCGAACGGCCGGCATCGCCTGCAAGGCCGATGGCCCCCTACCCGCCGGCACCGCTGCAGGCGCGCATCGAGGCCGGGTCTGCGGTGGGCATCTCGGGCACCGGTCTGGTGGCGGTGGACGTGGTGGCGGCGCTCACCACGGGCCGTGGCGGCCGCTTCGTGCGCGAGGACGACGGCGTGCTGCAGTACTTGCCGAGCGGCCGTGAGCCCGTCATGTTCGTGCACTCCCGCAGCGGCATGCCGTTCGCGTGCCGGCCGGCGCAATCGCTCGACCTGTCGGGCAGCTTCGCGCCGATCTTCTGCACCGATGCCTACCTGGCCTTGCGGCGCGCGGCGCGCGGGCCCGAAGGCTTGCTGCTCGAGGAAGACCTGTTGACCGTGCTCTCGGCCGAGATGCGCGCGGCCTACCTGATGCGAGCGATGGCGCTGTCGCAAGGCGCGGACGCGGCGGCGGCTTGCCGGGGCGTGCTCGGACTGCTAGCGCCTGCCGAAGTGAAGGCCTTGTGCGAGAAGACCCTGCCATCGATGGCCGGGTTCTCGCCTGAAACGCTTCTCGCATCGGAATCCGTCCCCAGGCCCGCGCCTTCGCCGCGCAGCGGCGCGGAATTCAGCGCAGCCTTTGCAGCGCGCCTGCGCTTCGACGTGGACGAGGCGCGCAAGGGCGAGGCGCACAGCCCGTACAAGTACGCGGTGGAAATGCTGCGCGTGCTGCGCGGCTTCATCCGCCAGGCGGTGGAGTTCGACACACTCGCGCCGGCGTCTCGCCGCCGTTTCTTCGACGTGGTGGCGCCGCGGATCTCGCAGCTGGTCGTGGGGCCGCCGATCTCGCGCGGGCTCGAATGGCTGGCGCTGATGCGTGCCGGCCTGCTGCGCGTCGACCTCGGCCCGGCCCCCGCGCTCGAGCGCGACGCCGCGCTCGGCGTCTGGCGGGCGCGATCGAGCGCCTTCGAGACGCCCTTCGTCGCTTGCCTCGACCATCTGGTGCACGGACGCGCGGGGTACGGCGCGATCGACACCACGGACGATTCACTGCTCGCCGCGCTGTGCCGCTCGGGCCTGTGCGCCGGCTCGTCGCCGACGCCTCCGGCGGACGAACGAATGACGGTTCCGCTCATCGACGCCCTCGGGCATCCGGTCGACGCGACAGGCCTGCCGGTGCGCCAGCTCACGCTGCTGGGCGTGCCGACCGAGGGCCGGCGCTACTTCAACCACTACCTGCCTTCGCCCAGGAGCCGGTCGCGGGCCTTCGACAGCATCCAGTCGGCGCTCGACGCGCTGTGGGAGCGGCCAGCACCCCAGATCGTGATGCGACAAGTGATCAATCCCGTGTGAGTTCACCTTTCCGGTACCGCTCACGCACCGTGATTGCCGTCTCGAAGCGTCGCGTGCGGATGCATCGGATGCGCCAGCGTGTCGGCGATCAGCCGCAGCGCCTGGTCGCACTGCTCGCGCGACATCGGCCCGCCCAGGCAGATGCGCACCGCGTCGGGCGGATCGCCGTCGGTGGAGAAAGCCGCGCTCGCCACCACGCCCACGTTCTGCGTGCGCAGGTACGAGGCGAACTCCACCGGACTCCAGCCTGGCGTGAGCGGCAGCCAGGCATGAAAGCCCTCCGGGTGCGCCTGCAGCCCGCTGTCGCCCAGGTAGCGCACCGCAAGCGCCTGCCGCGCCACCGATTCCGCGCGCACGGCCTGCAGCATCTCCTCGGCCGTGCCGTCTTCCACCCACAGCGTGGTCAGCGCATTGGTGATCGGCGAGGCCATCACGGTGGTCGCACGCATCGCGCCCGCCAGCCGCTGCGACTGCACCACCGTCGGCGAACACACGTAGGCGCTGCGCAGCCCCGCGCCGAAGCACTTGGAAAAGCCGCTTACGTAGTACGTGAGCCCCGGCGCCAGCGTGGCGAGCGACGCGGGCGTCTGGCGCGGCAGCATGCCGTAGGCGTCGTCCTCGATGATCGGCACCGCATAGCGCAGCGCCACGTCGGCCAGTGCCTCTCGCCGCGCGCGCGAGACGGTCGCGGCGGTCGGGTTCAGCAACGTGGGGTTGCAGTAGAGCGCCTTGGGCTTGAGCGTCTTGCAGGCGTGCTCGAAGGCGTCGGCGATGGGGCCGTCGTCGTCCATCTGCAGCGCATGCAACTGGACGCCGAGCTGCGCCGCGATGGCCTTCACGCCCGGATAGGTGAGCGACTCCACGCAGACCAGCTCGCCCGGTCGCGCGAGCTGGGAGAACAGCGCGGTCAGCACGCCATGGATGCCAGGACACACCAGGATGCGGTCGATGCCGGCATCGGGCACGAAGCGCCGCAGCCAGTGCATGCCCGCGGCGCGGTCGTGCGCGGTGCCGCCGAAATCCTGGTAGCGCAGCAGGTCGTGGAAGTCGATCTGCGCGAAGGCGCGGCTGGCGCTGTCGTGCAGCCGCGCCATCAGGTGTTCGTCGTCGGGCTCGGGCGGCATGTTCATCGTCATCTCGGCGCCGCTGCCGCCGCGCAGCCGCAGGCTGGGGCTGCCCGAGCGGATGAAGGTGCCGGTGCCGGCGCGCGAGTCGATCAGCCCGCGCTTGCGCGCCTCGGCGTAGCCGCGCGCCACGGTCGTGTAGTTCAGCTCGAGCTCGGTGGCCAGGTCGCGCAGCGTGGGCAGGCGGTCGCGCACGCCGAGGCGGCCGGTCTTGATGTCGTCCGCGATCAGGTCGGCCAGCAGCAGGTAGGCCGGGCGCGAGGTGTTGCGCAGCTGCTTGCGCCAGTGGGCGGTGATCGTGGTCATGGTGGGCGCTCCGGCGAAGTTGATCGCATTCATTGATTGCATCCGGCCACCGATCAACATGCATGAACCGCGCCCGCTCCTCGGGAGAGAAATGCTTCGATCAGGTGCGATCAACCCCATTGATCGGGTGCATTGATCGCATGGGATGCGCGTCGTCACGGTGCGCGACAGGCCTTCCGGGCTCGCCCCGTTCCCGCGTTCGAAGGCACCCAAAAGTTTTTTTCGCCCGCGCGGCCCGCGCCGCCGCGTGTTGATCGCGCATTGATCGCACGAGGCCGCCGGAGCGCTGGCACATCGCCTGCGAAGGAGAAGGCACGCAAGACCTGCGTACCCACCACCCAACCCGGAGTACCCCATGCCCAAAGTCACCCGCCCCCGCAACGAAAAAGGCGAGTTCCTCGTCGACTACGAAGAGAAGGTGTTCGAAGACGTCAAGGCAGAGCCCGGCGAGAAGGCACTCGTCACCTTCCACACCGTGGCCTTCGAAGGCTCGATCGGTTTCGTGAACCTGCTGCAGGCCACGCGGCTCAAGCGCAAGGGCTACGACACCTCCGTCCTGCTCTACGGCCCCGGCGTGACGCTGGGCGTGCAGCGCGGCTTTCCCACGCTGGGCGACGAGGCCTTTCCGGGCCACCAGAACTTCAACAAGCAGATAGCCAAGTTCATCGAGGAAGGCGGCAAGGTGTATGCCTGCCGCTTTGCGCTGCAGGCGCTGTACGGCCACGGGGAAGGCGCGCTGATCGAGGGCATCACGCCGATCAACCCGCTGGACGTGCTCGACCTCGTGCTGCTGCACAAGAAGGCGGGCGCGGTCGTCATCGACACCTGGACGCTGTAAATGTCCACCCCCAGTCTTCGCGCACTTCGTGTCGCTTCGCCAACCCCCTCGCCGGGGGCAACACCTGCAGCCCGGCAAAGCCGGTTCCGCGGTGTTCCCCGAATTGGCTTCGCTGCGCTCGCCGTCGTGGACAGGGGATGACCATGACCTCTTCTCACCGCATCGTGCGCGCCGCGGCGATCCAGATCGCGCCCGACTTCGAGCGGCCCGAAGGCACGCTCGAGCGGGTGTGCGGCGCCATCGACGAGGCCGCTGCCAAGGGCGCGCAGCTCGTGGTCTTTCCCGAGACCTTCGTGCCCTACTACCCCTACTTCAGCTTCGTGCTGCCGCCGGTGCTGCAGGGCGCGCCGCACCTGCGGCTGGCGGAGCGCGCGGTGGTCGTGCCCGGCCCCGTCACGCAGGCGGTGGCCGAACGGGCCCGCGCCCGGAGCATGGTCGTCGTGCTCGGCGTGAACGAGCGCGACCACGGCAGCCTCTACAACACGCAGCTGGTGTTCGATGCCGACGGGACGCTGGCGCTCAAGCGCCGCAAGATCACGCCCACGTACCACGAGCGCATGGTCTGGGGCATGGGCGACGGCGCCGGCCTCAAGGTGGTCGACACGGCCGTCGGCCGCGTGGGCGCGCTGGCCTGCTGGGAGCACTACAACCCACTCGCGCGCTACAGCCTGATGGCGCAGCACGAAGAGATCCATTGCGCGCAGTTTCCCGGCTCGCTGGTCGGGCCCATCTTCGCGGAGCAGATGGAAGTGACCATCCGCCATCACGCGCTCGAATCGGGCTGCTTCGTGGTCAACGCCACCGGCTGGCTCACCGACGAGCAGATCCGCGCCGTCACGCCCGATGCCGACCTGCAGAAGGCGCTGCGCGGCGGCTGCCACACGGCCATCGTCTCGCCCGAGGGCAAGCACCTCGCACCGCCGCTTACCGAAGGCGAAGGCATGGTGGTGGCCGACCTCGACATGGCGCTGATCGCCAAGCGCAAGCGAATGATGGATTCGGTCGGCCACTACTCGCGACCGGAGCTGCTGTCGCTCGCCATCAACGACCGGCCGGCGCAGACCACCGTGCCCATGCACCCCACGCAACCCCTCGTTCACCGGAGCCTCGACCATGACCACACCCTCGACGACGCAGCAGCCCGACAGCCGGCAGCTGATGACCGAACTCCAGTCCTTCGGGTTGCGGCTGGCTGACCCTTCGGCCGGCGTCGCGAGCCGGCGCGGCGGCGCGGGCCCCTCGGACCACAAGGCCGTGACGGTGGACGGCCACACGATCATGGTGCCGGTCCACACCTCCACCGCCTGGCACTCGCCATTCACGGCAGAGGCGCCCGACGCCACTGGCGTGAGCCGCGTGATGCGCGGCAGCATCCCCATCGCGAGCATCAGCTTTCCGAAGCAGCCGCGCTTCTATGCGATGCAGACTTTCGACGGCGTGCCCTATTCGCACATCGCCACGCTGCATGGCAGCGACGTACTGGCCACCACCGTGCTGCAGACCTGCATCCGCTACGAGAGCCGCAGGAAGAGCTGCAAGTTCTGCGCGATCGGCCAGTCGCTCGCGGCCGGCCGCACCGTGGCGCGCAAGACGCCCGAGCAGCTCGCGGAGGTGGCGCGCGCCGCCGTGCTGCTCGACGGCGTGAAGCACATGGTGATGACCACCGGCACGCCCAACGCCACCGACCGCGGCGCGGCCGTGCTGTGCGAGAGCGCGTTCGCCATCAAGGCGGCGGTCGACATCCCCATCCAGGGCCAGTGCGAGCCGCCGGACGACGACCAGTGGTTCCACCGCATGAAGGCCGCGGGCATCGACACGCTCGGCATGCACCTGGAAGTGGTCACGCCCGAGGTGCGCGAACGCATCATGCCGGGCAAGGCCAGCGTGCCGGTGTCGCGCTACATGAGCGCCTTCGAGGCGGCCGTGGGCGTGTTCGGCCGGGGGCAGGTCAGCACCTACATCCTGGCCGGGCTGGGCGACACGCGCGAAGCCATCCTCGACACCTGCGACCAGCTGCTGGCGCGCGGCGTGTACCCCTTCGTCGTGCCCTTCGTGCCCATCAGCGGCACGCCGCTGGAAGACCACCCGGCGCCCACGCCGGAATTCATGAAGTCGCTGCTCGCGCCGCTGGGCGAACGCGTGGTGGCGGCGGGCCTGCGCTCGGCAGACATCAAGGCCGGCTGCGGCAAGTGCGGCGCCTGTTCGTCGTTGTCGATCTACGAAAAAGAAAGCGAAATCTGACCATGCTGTGCATCGACGACCTCTGCGAGATGGCGGACCACTACGCACCCGTCGAGTACCTGGTGCGCGAGGCCGCCCAGCAATGGGAGCGCGACGAAGCCATGGCGCTGCGCCGCGCGGTGTTCTGCATCGAGCAGGGCATTTTTTCGCGCGACGACCGCGATGCCGTCGACGAGCATTCGCGGCTGCTGGTGGCGATGTCGTGCAACGGCGGCATGCCCGACCAGGTGGTGGGCACGGTGCGCATCCATCGCGGCCAAGCGGCCGGCGAATGGTGGGGCTCGCGCCTTGCGGTGCACCCCGCCTTCCGCAGCCAGGGGCACCTGGGCGCGACGCTGATCCGGCTCGCGGTGTCGCGCGCCCATGCGCTGGGCTGCAGGATCTTTCTCGCGCAGGTGCAGATGCAGAACGTGCCGCTGTTCGAGAAGCTGGGCTGGACCGCGCTCGAGGAAACCACGGTGCACGGCCGCCCGCACGCACGCATGCGGGCCGACCTCGGCCGGTATCCGCCCTGCCACGATCCGCTGAGCGGCTTCGTCACGCGCTCGAAGGTGCTGGCATGACGCAGCAGAACGTCCACGACATCGCCGAGGCTCTTCGCGCCACGCGCGGCTTCGCCCACAAGCGCGACATCAGCGACGTGGTATCGGCGCTGGGCCGTTCGCTGCCCGGCGGTCACGGCGCGCTCGCGCAAGCAGTGCCGATCGGCGACGACTGCGCCGCCATCCCCGACGGCCACGGCGGCTACCTGCTGTTCGCCATCGAGGGGCTGGTGGAAGACTTCATCGTGCGCATGCCGTGGTTCGCCGGCTACTGCGGCGTGATGGTCAACGTGAGCGACATCTACGCCATGGGCGGACGCCCGACGGCCGTGGTCGACGCGCTGTGGAGCACCGGCATGAACCCGGCCGACGACGTGCTGCGCGGTCTCGCCGAAGCGGCCGTGCGCTACGGCGTGCCCATCGTGGGCGGCCACAGCAACAACCGCAGCGAGAGGCCGCAGCTGGCGGTCGCGATCCTCGGGCATGCGCGCCGGCTGCTGACCAGCTTCGACGCGAAGCCGGGCGACCTGCTCGTGATGGCGGCCGACCTGCGCGGCGCCTACGAAGAGCCGTTTCCGTACTGGAACGCCTCGACGCGCGCGCCCGCCGCGCGGCTGCGCGCCGACCTGGAGCTGCTGCCGGCCATCGCCGAGGACGGGCTTTGCTGCGCCGCCAAGGACATCAGCATGGCCGGCGCGGTGGGCACGGCCATGATGCTGCTGGAATGCTCGGGCGTGGGCGCGCGCATCGACCTCGACGCGCTGCCCCGGCCGGATGGCGTGCCGCTGCTGCGGTGGCTGTCTTCGTTTCCGAGCTATGGCTTCGTGCTCAGCGTGGCACCCGCGCAGGTCGCGGCGGTGATGGCACGCTTCTCGGCCCGCGACATCGCCTGCGGCGTGATCGGCGAGGTCGACGCCACACGGCAGGTGCGTCTGCGCACGGAAGGTGAAGAAGCGCTGCTGTGGGACTTCGGCAGCGATGCTTTCATCCAGCCGTCCACCACGCTGCAGGAGCCCGCCGCATGCCAGTGACGCACTTCCGCGTGCGCTGGCCCGACGCCAGCGAAACCCGCTGCTACTCGCCTTCCAGCGTGGTGCGGGAACACCTCGCGCCCGGCCGGCGCTACGCCCTCGACGACTTTCTGCAACGCGCACGCGAAGCGCTGGGTATTGCCTCCGAGCGGGTGCGCGCGAAGTACGGCTTCGCCTGCTCGCAGGCGATGGACCAGTTGGCCGAGATCGAAGGCATCGCCGCGCGCTTTTCGGCGACAGCCGATGCGCAAGTCACCGTCGTCGCCTTCGACGATTGACCCGCCCACATCCAGAGACAGAGATAAGGAAAGAGCACCCATGTCACACCCCTACGGCGGACGCAGCCACTACAGCGTCGTCATCGTCGGCGGCGGCCAGGCCGGCCTGTCGCTGAGCCATTGCCTGCAGCAGCGCGGCATCGACCATCTGGTGATCGAGAAGCGCAGCCTGGTCCACACCTGGCGCACGCAGCGCTGGGACTCGTTCTGCCTCGTCACGCCCAACTGGCAGTGCCAGCTGCCGGGCTGGGGCTACATCGGCAGCGATCCGCACGGCTTCATGGTCAAGGACCAGATCAACGAATGGCTCGCGGGCTTCGTCGAGCATGTGAAAGCGCCCGCCATCGAGGGCGTGACCGTGGAGCGCGTGTTCCGCGTGCCGGGCGCCGGCGGGCGGGAAAACGAGCGCTTCACCGTGCAGACCGACGCGGGCCTCTACACCGCCGACCAGGTGGTGGTGGCCTCGGGCGGCTATCACAAGCCGATCGTGCCGCGCCTGGCGGAAAAACTGCCGACGGACGTCGCGCAGTTCCACTCGGCGCAGTACCGCAACCCCGCGCAGCTGCCGGAAGGCGCGGTGCTGGTGGTGGGCTGCGGCCAGTCGGGCGCGCAGATCGCGGAAGACCTGCACCTGGCCGGGCGAAAGGTTCACCTGGCAACGGGCAACGCGCCGCGCTGCGCGCGCTTCTACCGGGGCCGCGAGGTGGTCGACTGGCTCGCCGACATGAAGTACTACGACATGCCCGTCACCGAGCATCCGCTGCGCGAAGGCGTGCGCGACAACACCAACCATTACGTGACCGGCCGCGACGGCGGCCGCGACATCGACCTGCGCCGCTTCGCGCTCGAAGGCATGGAGCTGTACGGGCTGCTGGAAGGCTTCGATGGCGGCCGCTTCGAGTTCCAGCCCAACCTGCGGGACAACCTCGATCGGGCAGACGACACCTACAACCGCATCAACGCATCGATCGACAGGCACATCGCCGCGCAGGGCATCGATGCGCCGCCACCTTCGGTCTACACGCCGCTGTGGGAGCCGCCGGAAGAACGCACGCGGCTCGACCTCGCGGCGGCGGGCATCACCAGCGTGGTCTGGTGCATCGGCTTCTCACCCGATTTCGCGTGGGTCGATGCGCCCGTGTTCAACGGGCGCGGCGCGCCCGTGCACCTGCGCGGCGTGACGAACGAGCCGGGGCTCTATTTCCTCGGCCTGCCGTGGCTGCACACCTGGGGATCGGGGCGCTTCTCGGGCGTGGCGCGCGATGCGGAGTTCCTCGCGGAGGCGATCGAGCGGCGGAAGACGGAACGCCGCGATGCGCGCACAGAAGAGATGCCGCTGCGAGGACTTCATGCCGCCTAGCGAGTCGCGAAGACGCCTTCACCCTGCGTCCCCGATCACGTAGCATCCGGCTTCCCCACTCCCGGAGCCAGTTCATGAGACTGCTGATCGCCGCGTTTCTCTCCGCGCTTCTGTGCGCATGCGCCAGCGCTCCGGGCACGGCGCCGTCGGCCACGGAGCGGGCGACCGAATCCGCGCCAGCCCAGCCCACGGGTGTGCAGTGGCGGTACATCAATTCCAAGTCGTACGAAGCGGCGAACGCCGGCCTGGGCAACAGCCATCGCTTCGAGAGCAGCGTCGGCTGGATCGACGTCTACGTCTACGACATGAAGCGCAGCTGGCAGCCGGGCGTCGGCGATCCGCAGTTCGACGATCACTTCCGAAGCACCATCGCCGAAGTGCAGCGCGCCGCCGCGCAGGGCGTGTATGCCAGTGCGAAGATCGGCCCGACGAAGGACGTGCGCATCGAAGGGCTGACCTTCCGCACCGTCTCTTTCCGCCTCGTGCATTCGCGCGACGGCAAGGCCTATGACTCGTTCACCTACCTCGCGGTGCGCAACGGCAAGCTGCTGAAGTACCGCATGTCCTTCAACACGCCAGCGCCGGCGAACGTGGATGCGATCTCGCGCGAGTTCATCGAGCGCAACGTGCGCACCGGCCCCGACACGCCCGTCGGCACCCGACAGCTACGCAGCACCTGAGCCGGGGCGCCCACCCTCCGCGGCCAGCGCGCAGCCGATTCAATCCTTGAAAAACTCGCGCGACTCTGCGGGCGAATTACTGGCACAGAACACTAGATGTCGAATCCGTACAGGGCGCGTGGGTTGTCGACCAGGATTCTGGTGATTTCGTCTGCAGAGAACCATCGCGAGAGCAGCCCCATGAGCACAGCGTCGTCCGGCTTGTGCCCACCCTCGGTCACATGGGGCCAGTCCGTTCCCCACACCAGCCGGTCGGGGTACATGGCAGATAGCCTCTGCGCGAAACTCTCAAGATCTTCGTAGGCCGTCGACTGGGGCGACGCAATGTACGGCGCCGACAGCTTGAGCCACGCGCAGCCGGTGGAAAGGAGACGGAACACGCTGTCTTCCAGGCTTGGCCTCAGCTCCGGGGACACATTGAGGCGTGCATAGTGGTCAATCACGACCGGAACCGGCAGTCGAGCAAGGCGGTCAGCGAGGCCGATCAGCGTGGCTGCGTGGGCATGGATCTGGATGTGCCAACCAAGGGGTCGGATGAGTAGGGCGACGTCTTCGAGCATGCGCTCGTGCGTGGCACCCGCCTGTACCAGGTTGAACCGAACCCCGACGACGCCAGCGTCCTCGAGATCGCGCAACTGCGACGCAGTTGCCGTCGGGTCGACGACGGCAACTCCCCTGGCGCTGTCGCCCAACGCTTTCAGGCCTGCCACGAGGACGCGGTTGTCCAATCCGTAGCTGGAGGGCTGCACCACCACGTTGCGAGACGTGCCCAGGCGCCGCTGGAGCGCCCGGTAGTCTTGCGGCGTCGCATCCTGGTGCTTCAGGACATCGGGGCCGGCATACGGCAAGGCGCTGTCGAAAAGGTGCATATGGCAGTCGCAGGAGCCTTCCGGCACGGCAAATGCCGGAGCGTGCGTGCCGGTCGAGAAGGGTGCGTCCATGCTGCCATCACGCCCCGAAGCCGCCGAAGCGATGGACGTCATTTCTTCTGCTTCGCGGCATCGTTCCAGAACGCGTACGACCTGGCCAGCTCGGCTGCAGACTGGTTCAGGTCGGTGGGCGCCAGATCGAGCGACATCTCCTTGATGCGTGCCTGGACCTCGGTGTCCTTGAGCACGGCACGCAACGCAGTGTTGAACTTCTCGGCCAGCACCGGCGACAGGCCCTTGGGCGCGAAGAAAGCGTTGAAGCTGTTCACGTCGACACCGGTGAAGCCCAGCTCCTCGAAGGTCGGGACCTCCGGCAGAAGCGAGGAGCGCTTGCCGCCCGAGATGGCCAGTATGCGGACCTTGCCGCCACGCGCCATCTGGACGCCCTCCGGCTCCCCGGTCACCCCCGAGGCGAGCTGACCTCCGATGAGCTGGGGCATCAGCTGCGCCGAACCGCCGAAGGCGATCGACTCCATCTTCACATTCGCCTTGCGCGTGATGGCCGCACCGATGATGTCCGGCACACCGCCCTGGAGCGGTACACCATAGTTGCCGCTTTGCGGATCCTTGCGGACCATTTCCACGAACTCGGGAAGAGACTTGGCGGGACTGGTCAGCGGTACCGCGAACGTCCATTGGAAGCGGGCCACCTGGCCGACGGGCACGAAGTCGCGTACCGCGTCGTACCCCGCCGTGGGCGTGATCAGTGGAACCACGACCACCGAATGATCGAGCGCGAGCAGGAACGTGGAGCCGTCGGCGGGCGCAGCCTTGACGGCCGCAGTACCGATCTGGCCGCTGGCACCGGGACGGTTGTCCACGATGACAGCCTGGTTCAGTTCCTTGCTCAGCCTGGGCCCGAGCAGCCGGGCGAGTGCATCCGTGGCGCCACCGGGCGCGAACGGCACGACGATCTTGATGGGGTTCCTGAAGTCCTGGGCACCAGCGGCCAGGGCGGCGAGTGCTGCGACGGCACCCACGATCAGCGTTCTTTTGTTCAGCATGATTTTCGTCTCCTCTATGGTTGTCATTCGACCTTGGCGCCGGTCTCCTTGATGACCTTGGCCCAACGCTCGCCTTCGAGCTTCATGTAGTCCGAGTACGCCTTGGCGCTGCCGCCCAGGATCACCGAGCCCTGCCCCGTGAGTCGCTCCTGCGTGGGCTTGTCCGCGAGCGTCTTCTTCAACGCCAGGGCCACCTTGTCGACGACTTCCCTGGGGGCGTCCTTGGGGAGCATCAAGCCCTGCCAGGCGCCCATGTCCATGGTCGTCTTGCCCGTTGCCTCGCGGATCGTCGGCACTTCCGGCAGCAGCGCCGATCGCTTCTCGCTCGTGATGGCCAGGGCACGGAGGGCACCGCTCTTCACGTGCGCAATGGATTCGTTGATCGGCAGGAACATGAACTGGATGGTGCCGGCGAGCAGGTCGGCAACGGCAGGGGCGCTGCCCTTGTAGGCCACGTGCGTCGCCTGGATGCCCGCCTCCTTGGCGAACAAGGCGCCGCCCAGATGGAGCAATGCACCGGAGCCCGACGAGCCGTAGTTCATTTCCCCGGGCTTCGCCTTGGCAAGAGCAATGAATTCATCGACGGTCCTGGCAGGAACCTTGGGGTTCACCACCAGCAGCAACGGGATGGTCGCGGTGAGCGAAATGGGCGTGTAGTCCGCATACGGGTCGAAGCCCGGCTTGGCGTAGAGCGAAGGCGCAAGCACGACGGCAGATGTCGCGTAGAACATCGTGTAGCCGTCCGGCGCGGCCCGCTTGGCCTCGACCGCCCCGAGGTTGCCCCCTGCCCCGCCCTTGTTGTCGACGACGATGGTTCCGTTGAGCTCCTTGCCCAGTTCCTGGGCGACGATGCGCGCATTGATGTCGGCCGAGCCGCCGGCGGCGAAACCCACCACCATGCGGATGGGCTTCGACGGGTAGGCGTCTGCGGCATGAGCCTGCGACAGGGACGCCACAAGGGCGGCGCAGGAAAGCGCCATGGTCAAGAACTTGCGCATGCGATGTCTCCTTGTTTTATGAGGCGCTCAGACGAGGCCGAATCGCTTGAGGGTGTCGGTCAGGTTGAGCAGTTCGGCCGTCATCGCGCCCTGCTCGATCGCCTTGCGCTGGCCTGCTTCCTTCT
This sequence comes from Variovorax sp. 350MFTsu5.1, assembly GCF_048302515.1. Classification (NCBI taxonomy): domain Bacteria; kingdom Pseudomonadati; phylum Pseudomonadota; class Betaproteobacteria; order Burkholderiales; family Comamonadaceae; genus Variovorax; species Variovorax sp. 350MFTsu5.1. The sequence goes on from NZ_CP157620.1 coordinate 4,084,509, forward strand.
CTTCCCTCGCCAGGCTGCTGGAGATGGCCGAGGCCACCTCATCCCTGGGGACGACGGCAACGCCGTCGCGGTCGCCCACGATGATGTCGCCGGGATGGATGAGGACATCGCCGAAGGTGATCGGCACATTGAGCCTGCCGGGCTGGTTCTTGCCTGTCCCCTTGATCGACAGGCCGCGGCAGAACACGGGGAACCCGAGGTCGATGATGAGGTTCGCGTCGCGCACGCAGCCGTTGATGACAAGGCCCGCGATGCCCACCTTCATGGCCTGGATGGTCAGCACGTCACCCCACGGGCCGGCCTCCATGAACCCCTTGGCGTCGACCACGAGCACGTCGCCGGGCGCGGCCTTCTGCACGGCGTAGTGGAGCATCAGGTTGTCGGCAGGACGGCAATCGACGGTGAGCGCGGGGCCCGCCAGCCGCAGCGTGGGGTCGATCGGCTTGATGCCCTGGTCGAGCGCACCTTTGGCGCCCTGGGCCTCGTAGACGGTTGCGGCTCCGAGGTCGCGAAGCTGTTTGATCTGGTCTTGTGTTGCCAATGTGTTCTCCAAAATAAAAACGAACGAGGACGAGCGCCGGGGGCGTTCGGCACCCGGAACAAGCAGGGGTTGAGGTCAGGCTAGGAGCCGGTAGGGGCGGTGGCGAGCAACCAGTCGATCGCCTGTTCGACGCTCGGTTCGTCGCAAGGCAGCGGTGTGTGTTCGAGCGCGGATGCGGTCGCCAGGAATCGCTGCGCCACGCCGGGCAGAACGACGGATGACAGGCCTTGAGCCGTCAGTTCGCCCTGGGCGTCATGGACCTCATGCGCTCGCCGCCTGGCATGCACCACATGCGTTCGGACCAGCATGTCCATGAAGGACCGCAGCGGCGTCTGATCGATGTCGGCGAGCTGGGCGTACAACTCGCTGCGCACGCCCTGCTTCTCGGCGCTCATGAGCAGTTCCACGCACAGCGCTTCCATGCCCTTGGTGAAGATGCTGCGCAGGATCTTCAGCGAGATGGCGTCGCCGGCCTTGGCGCCGTCGATCACCTGTACGCGCCCGCCGGCCTGCTCCATGAAGGCCTTGAAGTCGCCGGCACCTTCGCCGGACACCAGGAGCGGCGTGCGCACCAGATTCAACGAGATGGCACCCATCACGGCCGTGTCGACGTATCTGATGCCCGCGGCCGCCGCCTTGGCCGCAGCCTCGCGCTTGACTGCCGGACTGGCGGTCGTGAAGTCGGCGACCGATGCGCCGTTCGCGAGATGGGGCAGCACCGCTTCCAGCACCGGCAGCGCCGTCGTGCCAGTGACGCACGACAGCACCCACTGCGCCTCGGCCAGCCATGCTCCGGGGCCCGGATGGATGGGCACGCCCATGGAAGCGGCAAGCTCCTCGGCCGCGGCAGCCGGCCGAACCTCGCAGACGCTGACCTCGAAGCCAGCAGCGTGCAGCGGGGCAGCGAAGCAGCGCCCCACCTCACCCAGACCAATGATTGCTATGCGCATCGAATTCAATCCTTTAAAGTACAAAAATAATACAAACAAAGAACATTCGAATCAATGCCTCCAGGGGTTTTTACTTAGACATCAAAACAAGTGACATCAATAAAGAACAAACAAAGTACAAACACTTGAGCCCGCCCCTCGGGGCAGTGCGCGCTTGGTCCATGCCTAGAATCCAGGCGGGCCAACGAAGATCACGACATGCAAGGCAGAGACAAGGCATATGAAGTCCTGAGGCAGCGCCTGGTGGGGGGGCACTACAGCCCAGGCACCCAGCTCAAGGAGGAGCCGCTCGCGCGCGAGCTTGGCCTGAGCCGCACGCCGGTCCGCACGGCGCTCAGGCGCCTGGTGGCAGACGGCCTCGCCACCGACAGCGTGGGCCAGGGCATCCACGTGGCCGAGTGGTCGGAGTGGGACATCGAGGAGACGTTCCAGCTGCGCATGCTCCTCGAACCGTACGCTTCATCGCTGGCGGCGCAGCGTGGCGGCGAGCAACTGGTTTCCCAACTCACGGCCAGCAACGACCGGATGGCCGCCGCCATCACCGCTGGCGACGCGGGAAGCATCGCCATCATCCAGGACGCCAACCGCACGTTCCACCGGTCCTTGCTGGAGGCCTCGGGGTCGTCGCGGCTGAGGGCGATGCTGGAGACGATGATCGACATGCCCATCATCGTGCGCTCCTTCTACATCTACACGACGGCCGAGCTCGAGCAGAGCCTCCACCACCACCGCGATCTCACGCTCGCTGTCGAGGCAGGCGACGGCGAACTGGCGCGCCAGGTCATGCAGTTGCATCTGCGGATGTCCTACCACCGCTTCATGAAGCACCGCGACGAATTCGCCCGCGCACGAAACCGGGACGCGGCCTGATCGCCCGCCCCTGATGACGCCTGAGCCAGGCTCGGTGTTGGTCATCAGCCTGCCTCGCGGTGCGCACCGACCCGGAGACACCGGGCGTTGCGCCCGCTTCCCTTCGCCGGTGGGTGCGCTGCTGGCCTCGGCCTTGTCAGGCTGCCTGATGCGCCGACGCCCCCGGCAGCTTCGCCACGCGCTGCGCCAGAAAGTCCACCAGCACGCGCACCCGCTGCGGCTGGTGGCGACGCGGCGCATAGAGCAGGTGCATCTCCTGCGCGGGACCGGTGTGGCGGCCGAGCACGCGCACCAGCCGGCCCTGCGCGAGCAGCTCCGCCACCATCCAGGTCGGCTGCAGCGAGATGCCTGCGCCGCCCAGCACGGCATCGAGCATGGCCACCGCGTTGTTCACGCGGTAGCGGCTGCGCACCGGCACCGGGACGGGGCCTTCGGGGCCATCGAGCAGCACGCCGTCGTCGCCGGCCGCGTAGCGCAGGTAGTCGTGCGACAGCAGGTCCTGCGGCTTGCGCGGATTGCCGCGTGACGCGATGTAGTCCGGTGAAGCGACCAGCACGCGCGGCCACGAACCGAGCCGGCGCGCGACCAGGTCGGGCGGCAAAGTGCCGCCGACACGCAGCGAGACGTCGATGCGGCCCTCCAGCGGATCGACGAAGCGGTCGTCGAGCACCAGCTCCAGTTCGATGTCGGGGTACAGGCCCAGGAACTCCAGCGCCATCGCGTTGAGATGCCGCTGCCCCAGCGTCACCGGCGCGCTCACGCGCAACAGGCCGCGCGGCTGCCGGATGCCTTCGCGCGCGTCGGCCACCGCATCGCCGTAGTCCTCCAGCACGCGCCGGGAGCGCTCGTGGAAGCGCTGGCCCTCCTCGGTCAGGCTGAGGCCTGCGGCGGTGCGGCGCAGCAGGCGCACGCCCAGCGAGCGCTCCAGCCCTGCGACCAGCTTGCTGACCGTCGGCTGCGTGGTGCCGAGCGCGCGGGCCGCGCCCGAGAGGCTGCCCAGTTCGACGCTGTGCACGAAGGCTTCGAGGGCGCGCAGGGTGTCCATGGTGTATTCGAGTATGGAATGGTCTGGATGCAATTTTGCCTTCTACCCATCCAGACGAGCATGAATGAAAGTGAAGGCCTCGCTTCAACTTTCATCAGGAAAAACTCCATGACCACATCCGCTCTTGCCTCGGCCCTGCGCCACGGCGCTCTCGCGCTCGCCCTTGTCGGCTCGGCCGCGACTTCTGCCGCCGAACCCTCCCCGGCCAGCTACTGGAGCCCCAGCTGGATGGCCAGCACGCAGCCCGTCTGGAACGGCGATTTCGTGCTGCCTTCGGGCCTGCCCTTCCAGTTCAACCGCCAGACCGTGCGGCAGGTCGCGCGCCTGAGCATCGGCGGGTCGCGCCTGCGCGTGGTGATCAGCAACGAAGGCGGCACGGCGCCGCTGTACATCGGCGCCGCACGCGTGGCCCGCCATGGCGAGGGTTCGGCCATCGTCGAGGGCACGGACCGGCCGCTGCGTTTCGGCGGGCAGGCCGACGTGACCCTGCCGCCCGGTGCACGGCTCGTCAGCGACCCGGTGGACATCGCCCTGCCCGCGCTCGCCGAGCTTGCCGTGTCGCTCTACCTGCCGCGGCCCAGCCAGCCCGCGGGCTTCCACTTCGACGCGCGCCAGACCGCCTTCGTCGCCGATGGCGACCTGACCGGCGCGGCCCGCCTGCCGGCAGCAGCCACGCAATGGAGCACCCGCGTCTACTTCAGCGGCCTGATCGTCGAGACACCCCGGGCGCCGGCCACCGTCGTCGCGCTCGGCGACTCGATCACCGACGGCAACGGCTCCACGCCCGGCGCCAACACCCGCTGGCCCGACGCGCTGGCCGAGCGGCTGGCGGGGCGCAATGTGGCGGTCCTGAACGCCGGCATCTCCGGTGGCCGCCTGCTGAAGGACGGCATGGGCCGAGCCGGCCTGGAGCGTGCGGGCCGCGACGTGTTCGCCCAGCCGGGCGTGCGCGCCATGATCGTGCTGCTGGGCACCAACGACATCGGCTGGCCCGGCGGCCCCTTCGCGCCCGACGAGCCGGCCATGCGCGCCGAAGCCGTCATCCAGGGGTTGCGGCAGCTCGCCGAGATGGCCCGCGCCCACAACGTGCGCATCATGGCCGGCACCATCCCGCCGAACGAGCGGGCGCTGCAGGGCACGCCGCTCGAAGGTCACCATTCGCCGGCCAAGGACAAGGTGCGCCAGGCCGTGAACCGCTGGATCCGCGAAGCCGGCGCCTTCGACGCCGTGGTCGACTTCGACGCCCTGCTGCGCGACCCGGCGAACCCCTCCCGGCTCAAGGCCTCGATGGACTCCGGCGACCACCTGCATCCGGGCGATGCCGGTTACAGGGCGATGGCTGCGGCTGTCGATCTGGAGGCCCTTCTGGGCACATCCGCGCAGCCCTGAGGAACCTTTTTCTCAAGGGTTTGCGGACCCTCCGGATACTGTACATATATACAGTATTTCTCTAGAATTCGTCGTCTCCAAGAACAACATCGAGGCGACGCCCATGACCACCGCCAGTCCACCTGCGCCCACGGCGCAGGTTCTTTTCTTCTCCAGGCTGCAACGCTTGCAGCCATCCCGCACCCGCACAGGCCGCATCTCGACCTGGCCCTTCAAGGTGGGCCACAACAGCACGAACGACATCCGCGCCCAGGCGGCGCGCGTCATCCGCACGACGGCCGAAAGCTGGTGGCCGCCCGGCAGTTGAACCGCCTGCACTTTCACCCTTGACAGGAGAACGCCATGGACGACTTCATTCAAGAAAACGGCCTATCACCTGAAGGAGGAGACCCGCGCGGTTTACCACCTTCGCACGGGCATGCGCGTCTTCTTGTTGCCCTTTTCCCAGATCGCGAGGTGCAACGTGCGATCTCGGAGCACCGTCAAGACTGGTGGTGGACCAAGAACTGCTCCTTTCCACCCGCAGAGCGCCTGCATCTGACGCTCCAGTATCTCGACGATCAGCAAGGTGGCGACGAATGGCGCCTGCGCGCCGCGCTTGCCGGCGTGCCGATGCAGCCGCTGCAACTCACGCTTGACAGTTCGTGCACATGGACCAACGACGTCTCGGTAGTACAGCCGTCGGAGCACGAAGGACTTCGGCGTCTGCAGCTCGATATCACCCATGCGCTACGGCGGGCCCGCTTCCCCCTCTTGGTCCGGGAACGGAGCTGGGCGCCACACATCACCATCGCGCGCAATTCCAGGCGAGCCGCAAGCCCCAGGTCTTTCGAACCCATTCGCTGGACCGCAACGGAATTCCGCCTGGTCCGCTCCCACTTCACACACCCGTTCCGCCACGAAGCGCTCGCCTCCTACCCGCTGCACTGAGGCTGCCTTTCGTCCGGCGCTAAAGTCCCCGGATGCTCACGCCTCCCGACCTGCCGCACGAAGCCATCGCGCAATGCCTTGCCGGTGCCTACAAACTGCACGACATCCGCGCCGAGTTCCTGCCGCTGGGCGCCGATGTGAACTCCGCCGTCTTTCGCATCGACGCGAATGACGGCGCCACCTGCTTCCTGAAGCTGCGCCGCAATGGCTTTGACCGGAGCGTGGTCGCCGTGCCGGCTTTCCTGCACAACGAGAAGGGCATCGAAGCGGTGATGGCGCCTCTGCCGACAACCGGCGGCCAACTGAGCGTGCAAGGTCACGGCTTCGACTGGGCGCTCTATCCCTTCTTTGAAGGCAGAAACGGCTTCGAACGCGCGTTGACGAGCCGGCAGTGGGTTGCGCTCGGCGCTGCGGTAGGCGCGATCCATCGCACCGAGTTGCCTGAAGCATTGTCGGCTGCCCTGCCCCGCGAACGCTACGACCACCACTGGCGCGAAGGCGTGCGCCGCTACCAGCGTCGCTTCATCAACGACGTGAAGGGCGACGACATCGCCATGCGTTTCCTCGCCTTCTGGGAAGAGCACGCGGAAGAGATCGACAACATCGTCTACCGCAGCGAGCAGCTCGCATCCATCCTGCTCGAACGCCCGCCGCAGCTGGTGCCGTGCCACTCCGACCTGCACGCGGGCAACGTGCTCGTCGGCGACGACGACCGCCTGGCCATCGTCGACTGGGACACGCTCATCCTCGCGCCGAAGGAGCGCGACCTGATGTTCATCGGCGGTGGCGTCGGGCACGCATGGAACCGGCCGCACGAAGAAGCGCTGTTCCACGAAGGCTATGGCGCGAAGAAGGAAGACATCGACGCCGTGGCCCTCGCCTACTACCGCCACGAACGCATCGTGAAGGACCTGCTCGAGTTCTGCGACCAGATATTCGACGGCACTGCCAGCACGCAAGACCGCGAAGAGGTCCTGCGCCAGATGCAGAACCAGTTCCTGCCCGACGACGTGGTCGCCATAGCGCACCGGAGCTACGACGCCATCACCTGAGCTGGTTTCTTCAGGCCAGCATGTCCTGCGCGTCGTCCTCGAAGCCCGGAATCGGCTGGGCCTTGGCCAGCGCCAGCCATACCGCGAACGGAATGCGCTCGAAGGCGCGATGCACCGCCGCGCGCGCCACCACCAGGCAATCGCCCTCCAGCACCATCACGCCGCATTCGGCAGGTATCTCATCCGGCTTGGCGATGCAGCGGCCCTTCGCATCGTTGCCCAGCACGTACCAGCACTCGCCGCCCAGGTCGAGGTAGGCCGCGCGCTTGTCGGGCTTGCGCAGGTCGCCCAGCAGGTCGGCGCGGCTCACCTTCACCTCGTGAACGATGGGGTGCGCATAGGCCTCCACGCTGGTATTGCGGATCGAGAACACGTCGGGCCGCGCCATGCACCAGCGCGGCTTGCCGCCCTCTTCCAGCGGCGGCAGGCGCGCCCGCAGGCCCAGGCCGCGCCAGGCGATGCGGCCGCCGCGCGTCATCTCGCGCGCCACGCGTTCCACCAGCGCCTCGTGCGGCGACAGCGCAGCGCGGTTGATGGTGAGCGTGGCGGCGATGCGCGCGATGCCGGCATCGGTCACGCGCAGCGTCTCGTGGCCATGCGCCGTGCGCACGCGCTCCAGGTAGCCGCCCGCGAGCAGTTCGACCTCGATGGTGTCGCAGCACGGCCAGCCGGCCGAGCGGTAGATCTCGCGCAGGCGCCGCGCATGCAGCTTTCCGAAGGGCACTGCCGCCTCGGCATGCTGCATCGGCGGCGGCTCCGTCACCGGAGGCGGAAAGCCGGGGTCGGTCACCGGCGGCTCGGCCGGAGGCGGATCGCCCTCCGGCGGCGGAAAAGGCGGCTGGTGCGGCGGCGGCACGGGAATGGGCACGTCGGGCGCGGGAGGCGGCGGCCCGATGGGGCCGGCGGCGGGGGGTGCGAGAACGGCGGATTCGGACATGGCGGAAACAGGTTAGCGAAAAGAGCCGGAAGGCGCGAGGCGCAAAACGATCGGTTGCATTCGAGCCCTCCGCCGGATCTTTAGCCGCGTCAATGGAAATCCCGGCTCGTGTTGCTCTGCGCGAGCCGCCCCATGAGCGGCGTCAGGTCCTTGAAGCCGGTGGCGATCAGGTGCTGCACCTTGCCGCCGCTGTCGTCGTCGCGCTGCCAGGTGCCCTGCACCGCGAGCAGGTGCGACTTGAGCAGCGGCTCGCGCCAGGCCTCGATGACATGGCTCCAGACGATCACGTTGACATTGCCGGTCTCGTCCTCCAGCATGACGAAGATGGTGCCGTTGGCCGTCTGCGGGCGCTGCCGCCCCTTGACGATGCCGCAGGCGCGCGCGGTCTGCCCGCTGGAAAGCGAACGCAGCTCGGCCGCGCTCATCAGCTCCATGCGCGCCAGGCGCGGACGCAGCAGCGCGAGCGGATGGCGACGCAGCGTAAGCCGCAGCGCCGCGTAGTCGCCCACGATCTCCTCGCCCTCCGACGCGGCTGGCAGCAGCAGCGCCTGCTCGTTGATCGGCACACCTCGCAGCAGGGCCGGCGCGCGCCGCTGCGCGGTGGCGTCCCACACCTGCTGGCGCCGATGGCCCGAGAGCGAGATCAGCGCATCGGCCGCGGCCAGCGCGGCCATGTCCTTGCCGTCGAGTTCGGCACGCAGGGCGAGATCCTCGGTGCTCGTGAACTGCGCCTGCGCGCGTGCCTCCAGCAGGCGTTTGGCCCCGCCATCGCTGAGGCTCGCGATGCGGTTCAGGCCCAGCCGCACCGCGGGCTGGTTCTCTCTGCCGAGACGGTCGGCATAGCGCTCGTCGGTGCCGGGCGGCATGCGCGGCGCGCCGAGGTCGCGGGCTTCGAGCGTGGTGTCGATCCCGCTGCGCGTGACGTCGACCGGGCGCACCTCCACGCCATGGCGGCGCGCGTCCTGCACCAGCTGCGAGGGGCTGTAGAAGCCCATCGGCTGCGAATCGAGCAGTGCGGCGAGAAAACAGGCCGGCTCGTAGTTCTTGAGCCAGCTGCTCACCGTCACCAGCAGCGCGAAGCTGGCGGCGTGGCTCTCGGGGAAGCCGTAGTCGCCGAAACCCATGACCTGCTTGAAGATGGCTTCGGCGAAGCTGGCCTTGTAGCCGTTGAGAACCATGCCGTCCACCAGCTTGTCGTGGAACTTGCCGAGGCCACCCTTGCGCTTCCATGCGGCCATGGCACGGCGAAGCTGGTCGGCCTCGTCGGCAGTGAATTTGGCCGCGATCATCGCGATCTGCATCACCTGCTCCTGGAAGATCGGGATGCCCAGCGTGCGCTCCAGCGCTGGGCGCAGTTCGTCCTTCTCGTAGCGGATGGGCAATTTCTTGGCGACCCGCTCCCGCTGCTTGAGATACGGATGCACCATCCCGCCCTGTATGGGCCCCGGCCGCACGATGGCGACCTCGATCACCAGGTCTTCGTAGGTGCGCGGCTTCAGGCGCGGCAGCATCGACATCTGAGCGCGGCTCTCGATCTGGAACACGCCGATGGTGTCGGCGTCGCAGATCATGTCGAACACCTTCTGGTCGTCGGCCGGTATCTGATGCATCTCGATGGCCGAGTTGCGCCAGCTGTTCATGTGCGCAAGCCCCCGGCGGATCGCGCTGAGCATGCCGAGCGCCAGCACGTCGACCTTGAGCATGCCCATCGCCTCGAGGTCGTCCTTCTCCCACTGGATGACGGAGCGCTTCTCCATCGACGCCTTCTCCACCGGCACCAGCCGCGTGAGCTTGGTGTGCGTGAGCACGAAACCGCCCACGTGCTGGCTCAGGTGGCGCGGAAAGCCCTTGAGCCGCCGCGTCATCTCGATCCAGTGCACCAGCTTGAGCTCGTCTTCCTGCACGCCTGCGCGCGCCGACGCCCGCTGCAGCTGCTCGCCGAGCACAGCTTCGTCGAACCAGTAGTGGTCCTTCGCGAACTCGTCGATCAGCCGCTCGTCGATGCCGATGGCCTTGCCCACGTCGCGCAGTGCGCTGCGGGAGCGGTAGCAGATGACGACGGCAGCGATGGCTGCGCGCTCGCGGCCGTATTTTTCGTAGATGTACTGGATGACCTCTTCGCGCCGCTGGTGCTCGAAGTCGACGTCGATGTCGGGAGGCTCGCGGCGCTCGCGGCTCAGAAAGCGTTCGAACAGCAGCGTGGCCTTGTCTGGATTGATGGCGGTGATGCCGAGGCAAAAACAGACCGCCGAGTTGGCTGACGAGCCGCGCCCCTGGCAAAGAATGTCCTTCGAGCGGGCGAAGCGCACGATGTCTTCCACCGTGAGGAAGAACATCTCGTATTCGAGCTCGACGATGATGTCGAGCTCTTTCTGCACCTGTGCCTGTACCTTCTCGGGAATGCCGCCTGGATAGCGATTCCGCGCACCTTCCCACGTCTTGCGCACCAGCGTCTGCGCCGGCGTCTCATCGTTGCCCAGGTTTTCCAGCGGGTACTTGTAGTTCTCCCGGATCACCTTCGGATCGAACCTGCACCGCTCCATCACCACCAGCGTGTTCTCCAGCATCTGCGGCAGATAAATCTCCGCAAGCCGCACGCGCTGTCGCAGATGCCGCTCGGCATTCGACTGCAGCGCGAAGCCGCACTCGGCCACCGTCTTGCCTTCGCGAACGGCCGTCAGTATGTCGTGCAGCGGCTTGCATGAACGCGCATGCATGTGCACGTCGCCGGCAGCCACGAGCGGTACGCCCGCGTCCTCGCCTGCCTGCATCAGCGTGACGAGCCAGAGGTCGTCGTCGAGTTCATTGAACAGTTCAACCGCCAGCCAGAGGTTCCCGCCGTACAGCGCCTTGGCGGCCAGAAGGTCTTCGTGCAGCGTGGCCGTATCCATCGCGCCGCCGGGGTTTCGGTTGGGCACGAAAAGAATCTGACAATGCTGCAGCGAAGCCACGTCGCTTTCTTCCCAGCCCACGCGGTACTCGCCCTTGGGCAGCTCGGTGTTGCGCGCGGCGGTGATGAACTCGCAGAGGTTGCCCCAGCCCTCGGTGTCGTTCGCTATCACAACGAGCCTGAAGCGCTCGAAGCGGAACTCGCTGCCGAACAGCAGGCGGAAGCTCGGGTTGCGCGGGATCTTCGGCTCGTCGGGGTGCTCGCGCTCGTATTCGCAAAGCTTGTTCTCCATGTCGCGCAGGCACACGTGCGCCCGCACGATGCCGGCCACCGAGCACTCGTCGGTGATGGCCAGCGCCTTGTAGCCGAGCTGGTAGGCCCGGTCCACGATGTCCTCGGGCGTCGAGGCGCCGCGCTGGAAGCTGAAGTTGGTCAGGCAGTGCAGCTCTGCATAGTCGGGCAGCCTGGACTCAGGTGCCTTGCGCAGCGGCACCGGCAGCGCATGCACCTTGGCGGGCTGCCGCCTGCTTTCCTGCTTGCCGCTGAGCTCAGGCATAGAAGCCCTGCAGGTACCAGCGAACCTCGCCGGAAGAAAAGCGCGCGGCGGGCCGCTCGCGGAAGATCCACACCAGCCCGGCCTCGGGGCTTTCCGCGACGTAGTAGTCGCGCATCGCGGGCTGGCCGCCCTCTTCCTTGTCGCCCCACCAGCCGGTCTCGACGCGCTGCGGGCCGATCAGCCGGCTCAGCGGGCCGCGGTAGCACGGGCGCTCGCCATCCATTTCGAGCAGCAGCGGTTCGGGCAGCAGCCACGGCGGGTAGACGGCGTCGGGCTGCGAAGCCACTGCGGCAGCCTGCTTCCGGCTCCTGTCGTCGGCCGCTTTCTCTTTCCCCTTTTCCTTCTGCAATGCAGGCCGCCACGCCTGCTTGCGCTCGGGCCGGTGGTCGGCCTGCGCAGCCGGCACCACCACCTGCTGCGGACCGAGCCGCACGCTGAGCCGCTCGACCATCTCGTGCAGCCTGTCGCCCTTGCGGTTGTCCTCCGGCAGGAAGCTGGTGCTGGCGCCGGCCCACGGGTCGGTTTCGAGCGTGCGCAGCCTGATCCAGCTCGCGGGCGCTGCCAGCGTGGCGAGGGCCAGCTTTTCGGACAGCAGCCGGCGCAGGTGCGCCATGTCCTGCGTGGGCTCGGCCGTGCGCACGATGAGCTGCTCGTGCGGCGGCAGGTTCACGCCGTTGAGGCGCCGCAGGTCGAGCGTCCATTGCAGCTCCAGCGCGCGCGCACCGCGCTGGCGGGCGCGCAGCCAGATCTGCAGCGCCGCCAGCAGCCGGTTGGCCGACCACATGAGCTCGGGCGCGGTCTCGGCCAGCGCGGGCAGCTCCAGCTTCTGCTCGAACACGTCGGGCAGCGTGAGCCAGCAATGGCTTTCGGGGCGCAGGCCCCAGGCGATGTCGAGCGCCTCGCGCAGCCCGGCGCCGAAGCGCCGCGTGAGTCCGCCGCGCGGCAGCGCCGCCACCTCGCCCCAGGTGCGGCAGCCCAGGCGCGCGAGCAGGTCGAGGTGCTCGCGCGCGGCGGTCAGCGTGTCGAGCGGAAGGCCGGCGGGCACGTCCTTCGGGCGCTTCTCCTCGCGCGCGAACAGGCGCAGCCGCGCCAATGCGATCAGGCTGGTGGCGCCCTGCGTGCCCAGCATGCGCGCGTCGGGCACGGGGTTGTCGGCCACCAGCAGGCGCATCAGCTGCATGCGCCCGCCCCAGAGGCGCTCGCAGGCGGAGACTTCGAGCATCAGGGCTTCGTCGAGCCAGGCGACGTGGGGCGTGTACTTCAGGGCCCACCAGCCCAGGGCTTCGAGCGTGGGAAGCGTCGGGGTGTCGGACGCGTCGGCTTCAGGCAACCACCGCAAGGCGATCCAGTGCATCCGGGCCTCCTTTCCATGCGTCGATGCGCACCACCGTGGCCGACGCCGCACCGGCCGGCACCGTGCCCCGCTGCTGCAGGCGCAGCTTGCGCCGCAGCCGGGCGGCGGCAAGCAGTGCCGCCATGCGCTCGTTGCGCGCCGGCAGCATCACCGGTGCGGCCAGCGGCGGGCCGCGTCGCTTGAGGATGTTCAGTTCGATCTGCGAGACATCGGCCTGGCTGCGGTCGGCCCTGATGCGCAGCCGCGCAGGCGATGCCGACAGCGCCACCGACTCGGGCCGGCACACGAAGAGCAGCACCTCGTGCTGTGCGGCCGCCAGCTGCAGCCGCCGCAGCTCGCCCACCCGCGCCTGCGGCAGCCAGGCCACGACGGCGGACACGTCGGCGCAGCGCAGCGCCTGCTCGCAGGCCCACAGCCGCGCAGCCGGGGCCTCGCTGCGCACCCACATCAGCGCCTCCACCGGCACCCCCTGCGCCGCGAGGGAGGCGCCGCAGGGCTCGTAGGGCGCGCCGATCAGCACCACCGGCCCGCCACGCGTGGCTACCGCCTGCGCCAGCGCCGGCAGCAGCAGCCGCCAGACATGGGCCTCGGGCGCGGGCAGCAGCAGTTCCGTCATCGCGCCGACCGGCCAGCCGCCGCCCGGCAGTTCCGCGTCGAGCGCGGCATGGCCGGTGGCGACGACCTGCGCGTCGGCAAGGCCGAGTTCGTCGGCATGCCAGACGCCACGGCCCGCGGCAGCGGAGAAGGAATCGAGGAAAGGGAGGCCCATGGCGATGACTGTTAACTGTATTTTCATACAGTATTTCATGAGCCACAACCCGAAGCCCGGAAAAGCCGTTTCTTCTTCACAGAGCGTTTCACATTGCGGCGAGCTGCGCCTTTCCCATCGTCGGATACTGGCCACGGATGCAGCCCCCGACGATTCCTTTCCACCTCACCCGCGCCGAACTGCTGCGTATGGGCGCCGCGCTGTGCGCCGGCGCCGCGCTCCCCGCCTTCGCCCAACCCCAGTCCAAGCCAGCCATGAACACCCGCCCCATCCCCTCCACCCGCGAGGCGCTGCCCGTGATCGGCTGCGGCACCTGGATCGGCTTCGACCAGCGCCCCGGCACCGAGGAATACGCGCGCCTGCCCGGCGTGCTCGATGCCCTGTTCGCGGCCGGCGGCACGGTGATCGACAGTTCGCCGATGTACGGCCGCTCCGAGGAAACCACCGGCGAGCTGCTGGCAGCATCGAAGCAGCAGGTCAGGCCCTTCCTCGCCACCAAGGTCTGGACCTCGGGCCGCGAAGCCGGCATCGCGCAGATGGAGCAGTCCTTCGCGCGGCTGCGCACGCAGCACATGGACCTGATGCAGGTGCACAACCTCGTCGACTGGCGCACGCATCTCGCCACGCTGCGCGGCTGGAAGGAAAAGGGCCGCGTGCGCTACATCGGCGTCACGCACTACACGGCCTCGGCCTACGGCGAGGTCGAGGCGGTGCTGAAGGCCGAGAAGCTCGATTTCCTGCAGATCAACTACTCGCTCGACGCGCGCGAGGCCGAGCAGCGCCTGCTGCCGCTGGCCGCCGAGCGCGGCGTGGCGGTGATCGTCAACATGCCCTTCGGCGGCGGCGGACTGCTGCGCCGGCTGCGCGACAAGCCGCTGCCGCCCTGGGCCGGCGAGATCGGCTGCAACAGCTGGGCGCAGGTGCTGCTGAAGTTCGTGCTGAGCCACCCGGCGGTGACATGCACGATTCCAGGCACCAGCCGCCGCGAGCACATGGCCGACAACGCGGCCGCCGGCGCGGGCAGCTTTCCCGACGCGGCCTTCTGGCGCCGCGAGGCCGCTGCTATTCGAACTTGACGTTGTGCTCGCGCACGGTGGCGCCAAAGGCGTCGTACTGCGTGCGGAAGAACTCGGTGAACTTCGCGGGGCTCATACCGTAGCCCTCGAAGCCCTGCTGCACCAGCTGCGCGTGCACCTCGGGGCGCTTGAGCGTGTTCTGCAGTTCCTGCGAGAGCCTGTCGGTGATCGCCTGCGGCAGCCCCGGCGGCCCGAAGAAGCCGGCCCACGGCGTGATGGTGAGCTTGCCCAGCCCCAGCTCGCCGCCCGTGGGCACGTCGGGCAACAGGGCGCTGCGCTGCGGCAGCAGCGTCACCAGCGCGCGGATGCGCCCTTCCTTCACGAAGCCCGGCGCCAGCGTGCCGGTGGTGAACATCATCTGGATCTGCCCGCCCAGCAGGTCGGTCATGGCCTGCATGTCGCCCTTGTAGCGCGCGTTGACCACCTTGCGGTCGCCCAGCAGCTGCAGCATCGCGAGCTCCGAGGCGCTGTTGCTCGACGCCGAATTGAGCGCGCCGGGCTTCGACGCCACCAGCGCGAGCAACTCGTTCACGCTCTTCACCGGCAGGCTCGCAGGCACCACCAGGAACATCGAGAACTGCCCGGCCGAGCTGATCGGCGTGAAGGCCTTGAAGGGGTCGTAGGGCGGCGTCGGCCGCAGCGTGGGCGCGGCCACCATCGCGGTGTTGGTGCCCATCAGCAGCGTGTAGCCGTCGGGCCTGGCCGACGAGGTGGCCTGCGCGGCCAGCACGCCGTCGGCGCCGGGGCGGTTCTCCACGATCACCTGCTGGCCGAGCTGCTTGGCCAGGCCCTCCGCGATGATGCGCGTGAGCACGTCGGCGCCGCCGCCGGCCGCGAAGCCGACGATCAGCTTCAGCGGCTTGTTGGGGAACGCATCGGCGCTCCACGCCGCCGCACCGGGCAGCGCCGCGGCCGCGAGGGCCGCCAGGGTCAGGGTTCTGCGTCGCATGGGATGCCTCCGCTTCAGAAGAGATGGCGCACGCCGAATTCCCAGCCGGTCGAGCGATGCCCGGCCGCCGGCGCCACGCCGCCGCTGACCACGTAGCGCGCCTGCCCGCTGTTCATCAGCCGTGCGTAGGTGCCGTAGAGCGCGGTGCGCTTCGACAGGTTGTGCACGTAGCCGATGCCGAACTGCCGCGCGTCGTCGCGGTTGCGCGGCATGCCGTTGGCGTTGCGCAGGCTTTCGTCGCTGCGGTCGTCGAGGTAGGCGTAGCTGATGCGGATGCGCCCGACTTCGAAAGCCGGGATGTGCGCGCCGATCTCGGCCGTGTTCTTGCGCACCGTGCCGGCCGCCAGCTTCACCGTCACCTTGTTGTAGAGCGCGAAGAACTTGGCGAAGCCCGCGTCCCACGAGCCGCCGATGTTGGCGTGCGTGTAGTTGCCGACGGTGGCGGTGGCATTGAATTTCGAGCGCGTGACGGCCGCCGCCACGTCGAAGGCGCCCGATGCGAAGCCGAAGCGCGCGCCCGCGAAGTTGCCGTCGTGGCGGTTCGCCAGGGTCGAGTCGTTCTCGCCGGTGCCCACCATCGCCATGCCGTAGAAGCCGCCGAGGTTGGGCGGCAGCCAGTAGCTCACCGTGTTGCTGCCGGTGATGGTGGTGGGCAGCGGCCCGGTGCCCACGGCCGCGAAGGTGAGGTTGCCCGCGCGCGCCACGCCGTTGGCGTTGAACGGGTCGAAGTAGATGCTGTTGTAGTGAGTGGGAATGAAGTCGTGGCCCAGCCGCACTTCGCCCAGCGTGTCCGACGACAGGCTCACGAAGGACATGCGGTCGAAGGTGATCGGCCCCGCGGTGCCCGCGCCGCTCGTCTGGTTGTTGGTGTTGCTCGGGCGGCCGGTGCCGGTGTCGGGATTCAGGCTGCCTTCGAGCCAGAAACCCGCGCGCAGGCCGCCGCCCAGGTCCTCGGTGCCGCGAAAGCCCAGCCGACTGGTGGAAAGCCCGCCGTTGGACAGCGCCTTCACCGAGCCGCCGCCCGGACCCGCCCCGCTGGTGTACTGGATGCCGAGGTCCATCACGCCGAACACGGTCACGCTGGATTGCGCCTGTGCGACGCCGCTGCTGGCGAGCCCCAGCGCTGACCACATCAAGATTCTCTTCATGGTTTCTTGTCTCCTGCTTCTTTTCTTGGTTGAAAAACTCGGAACGACCGCGCAGGGCTGCGCCACCGGATGCGGACGGGGGTCCGCACCGGTTGGCAAAAGCCGTGATCGGAAGAGGTCTAGCCCGGGGGCGCGGTGCGCTCGACGCGCACGAGGACGGCGCCCTTCGAAAGCGGCCCCACGTTGCGCCGGTACTGCTGCAGCCAGCCGGTGTCGTGCACCGGCGGCGGCGCCTGCCAGTCGTCGCGGCGCGCCTGCAGTTCGGCGTCTGTCAGGTCGATGTCGAGGCGGCGCGCGTCGAGATCGATGGTGATGGTGTCGCCGTCGCGCACCAGCCCGAGCGGGCCGCCCAGCGCGGCCTCGGGCGACACCTCGGCCACCACCAGCCCCTTGCAGACCAGGCCCGAGAGATGCCCGTCGGTCAGCAGCGCCACCTGGTCGCCCAGCCCCGCGCCGTCGACGGCGAAGACCACGCGCGACGCCCCGCCGCCCATGGCCGGGCCGCCGCAGGCACCGGCGCCGCGCATCACGACGACCTGGCCGGGCACGATCTCGCCCTTCTTCAGCGCGGCGATGGCGGCGTCCGAAGTCCAGAAGCACACGGCCGGGCCGGTGAAGCGCCGCACCTTGCGCTCGGCGATGCCCGTCTTGATGAGGCCCGACTCCGGCGCGAGGTTGCCGCGCAGCAGCACGATGGCCGGCAGCGGCGCCACAGGCCGGCCGATGGGGCGGATCACCTCGGCATTGGCCACCTCGGCATCGCGCAGGTTGTCGGCGACAGTGCCGCCGGTGACGGTGCGCACGCCGGTGTCGAGCAGCGGCTCGAGCTGCTTCATCAGCGCGCGGCAGCCGCCGGCCGCTTCGAAGGCTTCGATGGAGTCGTTGCCGATGGGCCGCACGCCGGCCAGCACCGGCGTCTCGGGGCCGAGGCGCTCGAACATGCCGTACACGTCGACACCGGTCTCGCCCTCGGTCGCAACCGCCTGCAGGTGCTTGGCGGTGTTGAGCGAGCCGCCGATGGACAGCACCGCGCGCACCGCGTTGGCGAAGGCGCCGGGCGTGAGGATGTCGCGGGGCTTCAGGTCGTCCCACACCATCTGCACGATGCGCGTGCCGGCCGCGCGCACGTCGGCCATCATCTTCGGGCTCAGCGCCGCGACCGGCGCGCTGCCCGGCAGCGCCATGCCGAGCGCCTCGCAGACGATGTGCATCGAGTTCGCCGTGCCCAGGCCCGAGCACACGCCGGGGCCGCGGATGGCCTCCCGGCTCATGCCCACCAGTTCTTCCACCGGCAGGTTGCCCGTGACGGCATGCATCGCACCGATGAACACCTCCTCGATGTCCATGTGGTGGCCCTTGTACTCGCCGCTGGGCTGGTAGCCGCAGGGCACGAGCAGCGTCGGGATGTTCAGCCGCGCGGCCGCCATGAGCTGGCCCGGCACGGTCTTGTCGCAGGAGGTGAGGCAGACCATGCCGTCGAGTTGCGCGCCTTCGACGGCCACCTCGATGTCGTTGGTGACGAGGTCACGCGCCGCCAGCATGTAGGCGCCGCGCGCGCCGGCGCCGGTGATGAAGTCGCTGGGCGCGGCCGTGCGGATCTCGAAGGGCACGCCGCCCGCCGCGCGGATGGCCTCCTTGATCTCCGCCGCCACGCGGTCGAGGTGGCTGAAGCAGGCGGCCAGCTCGGAGGAGCTGTTGACGATCGCGATCTTGGGCTTCTCGCAGTCCTCCTCCGGAATGCCGAGCGCGCGCCAGTGCGCGTTGCGCACCGACCAGAGGTAGGAGCCGCGCGGGAAGTTGCTGCGCAGGGGGCGGGTCATGGCTGGGCTCCCTTGTTGTTCTTCTTGGTGATCTCGACCACGCCACGGTCGGCGTCCACGCGCACCCAGTCGCCGGTCGCTATGCATTCGAGCGGGTCGCGCTCGAAGTCGGTCATCGAAGGCGCGTGCGTGACCACCGCGCCCAGCGCCATCTTGGTCGTCATCTCGTTGAACAGGAAAGCGGCCGGCGCCGATTTCATGAGCCGCGTCATGTGGAACATGGCCGACCAGCCCGAGGAGCCCTTGGCGCCCGGAAACACCAGCACCTTGCCCGCGAAGCTCTGGCCGCGCAGTTCGTGCCGCGTCTCGACGACGGTGCCGGTGCGCGGGTCGATGCCGCCCCAGCCCGAGATGCGGTCGCGCGTGACCAGCGCTTCGCCTTCGGCCACGCCGCCCACCACCTTGCGGCCGCGAATCACGATGTTCGTTTCGGTCATGACTTCTGCGCTCATGCGTAGGCTCCATTCCAGCGGCCCGTGCAGGCCGCATCGATGCATTCAGCCGTGCTGCCGAACCAGGCCTGCACACCGAGGATGGCGGGCAGGTAGTGGGCCTGCTTGGCCGAGTCGAGCGCGACGGTCTTCGTGCCCTTGGGCACGGCGCGGCTCATGGCGGAGCAGCTGTCGCCCATGATGATGCCGCCCGCGTCCTCGATGATCTTCGTGTAGCCGTTGCGGTCGGCCAGCGCCTTGATGGCGCGGGGCGTGAAGATCCACAGCTCGCAGTCGGGGTGCACCTTGCGCCCTTCGATGAGCTGCGCGGCCTCCCAGATCTGCTCGATGGTGTAGTGCGGGCAGCCCAGCATCACGTACTGCACCTCGGCGTCCTTCGCCGTGATGTTGATCTTCTCGTAGGTGGCGCGGCGCTCGGCCTCGCCGTAGCGCAGCACCTGCACCGGGGCGCGCCCGCCCAGTGCCTGTTCGAGCGTGAGCGCCTCGGGCGTGACGCCGGCGATGTGATACATCTCCACGCCGCCCGAAGACGACGCCGCCGCGCCGAAGTGCTTGAGCCTCGGCAGGTTCGGCACCCGCGAGATGCCGCGCCGGCTGTGCACCACCGGCACGCGCTCCTGCACGTGCTCGCCGATGTAGTAGCCCAGCAGGCCCCAGTCCTGCACCGACTCGACATCGATGTCGAGCTCGACCACGTGCGTGGCGTGGCGGTTCTGGTCGAGGTGGTAGCCCCAGTAGGGAATGCGGCCGGTGAGCATGGCCGCGCCGGTGCTCTCGCGGCCTTCGGTGTTGGTGCGCGCGCCCAGCACCGAATTGCAGTACACGACCGCCGACGACTCCATCCATGCGCAGTGCTCGCCGCGCGTCGGGATGTTGCCGACCTGGTAGGGCGTGCAGGTGTTCATGATCTGCGCGCCGAGGCCGGCGGCGTGGCGCTCGCTCTTCTCGTAGAAGCGCACGATCTCCTCGCTCACGCCCATGCGCTCGGGCTGGCCGGGGTCGAAGCCCAGCTGCAGGTGGCTGGTGAAGACCTTGAACTTCGGGATCTCGACGGTCTCCTGGCTGTCGAGGCTGAATTCGGAGAACACCGCGTCCATGCCACCACCCTTGGCGAGCGCAAAGTCGCGCTGGAAGGGCGTGGTCGAGGTGATGGACGCGCAGACGTTGCGCGTCTCGACCAGTCGCTCGGCGCCCAATGCTTCGCCGTAGCGCACCAGCAGGTCCATCGCCTTCTGCACCGCCGGGCCGTCGCGCCCGTCGTACATGGCCTTTTCTTCATCGCTCAGGTGCATGACCTGTGTCTCCGTTCTTTCTTGTGTCGTGGGGATCGGGCCCCGGCCGGGCCTGCTAGCCCGGCGAGGGTGTGGGTGTGGGCGTCGGCACGTGGCCGCCGATGTCTCGCGCGATGCTCAGCGCGATGTCGTGCAGGCGCGGCGCGAGTTCGTTGCGCAGGCGCTCCTCGGTGAAGACGAAGGCGGCGCCGCCGCCGTTGAGCGCCATCACCTCGCCGTCGGGCCCGATGAGCGGCACCGACACCGAATTGATCTCGCGGTGGAACTCGCCCAGCGAGAGGCAGTAGCCCAGCCGCTTCGATTCGCCGATGGCGCGGTTCATGCCGGGCGCGATGCTGTCCCACTCGGGGCCGCGCAGCAGGCGCATCGAATCGATGAGCTGGTTGCGCTGCGCCTCCGGCAGCGCCGAGAGGTACGCGCGGCCGAGCGCCGAGTTGGCCAGCGGCGCGCGCGAGCCGACGTCCAGCCGCGCAGAAAGCATCGACGAGCGCGGGCGGCAGGCTTCGATCAGCACCATCTCCATGCCGTCGCGCACGGCCAGGTAGACGGAGGCGCCGACCTCTTCCGCCATCGCCTGCATGCTGCTCCGCGCGGCGGCGCGCACGTCGAGGCTGCCGAGGAACACACGCGAGAGCGACACCACGCCCGGCCCGAGCATGAAGCGGTCGGCCGCCTGCGCCGGCTTGAGCATGCCCAGCGAGAGCAGCGTGGCGACGAGCCGGTTGACGGTGGCGCGCGGAATGCCGGTCATGCGCGCCAGGTCGGCATGGCCGAGCACCGGGCGGTCTTCGCTGAAGCAGCGCAGCACGGAGATGCCGCGCTCCAGCGCGCTCACGGTGTCGGAGCGCTCGCCGCGCGCGTCGGCCTGCTGTTCGGCCTGGGGGAAAGAGGTGTCGTTCTTTTCGGTGGACATGGAGGAACCCTTCGCAAGACTCTCAGGATCGGGACTCCCGAATGTAGAGGCTCGCGGACGGAGGGTTGCCGGGTTCATGGCCGCGCGAGTTCCAGTGCAGGCCCATCAGGCGCCGGCCTCGGCCGTGGCCAGCGGAGCGCTGTCGCCCTGCCCGGCACCGGCACGCAGGTGCACGCCCTGCTCAAGCAGCGCGGACTGCAGCGCGCCCACGTCGACGAAGCGCGGCGCGATGTCGCCGCGCGAGGCCAGCGCCGCAGCCACGCCTGCCGCCTGGCCGGTGATCCAGCACTGCGGGATCTCGCGCATGAAGCCGTGCGAGTTGCGGTCGCAGGAGATGTGGCGTCCGCAGGCCAGCAGGCCGTCGAGTTGCCTGGGCACCAGCGCGCCGTAGGGAATGGAGATGTTCGGGAACTTGGGCGAGACGGCGGGCGACACGCCGATCTCGTCGGCCAGCGGCACGCCATCGGGCCACTGGCTGCGCAGCACCGAGCCCACGCCGACGAGGCGCCGCGCGTGGCGCACGCCGATCTGCGGCGCGCTCAGCATCAGGTAGGCGTTCTCGAAGCCCGGCGCATGGGCGCGGAAGTAGTCGAGGTGCGCGGCCATGGCGCGGTGCGAGCGCACCTCCACGGCGGTGAGGTCATCCACGTCGAGCGCCGAGTAGCCCGACTGGCGCGGCCCCATGAACAGCGCCACGTCGTTGCGCCACGAGACGAAGGGCCGCTCGAACAGGCCGCACTGTTCGCGCCCGCCGGCCATGAAGGCGGTGAAGGCCTCGGGCTGGCCGGCCTTGAACTCGATCCAGCGGTTCATGTCCACGCCGCCGAAGAGCCACGAGGTGTTCATGCAGTGATGCACGTCGGCCTCCTCGATGTCGTTCACGTACTCCGCGCCGGCGCGGGCGAACAGGTCGCCGTCGCCGGTGGCGTCTACCACCACGTCGGCCATGATGGCCATGCGGCCTTCCTTGCTCTCGAACACCACGCCCTTGACCGCGCCGTCCTGCACGATGGGAATGGCGGCCCACGAGTGGTAGATGAGCTTGACCTTGCGCTCGAGCACGATCTCCTGCGAGAGCAGCTTGAGCCGCTCGGGGTCGATGGTGGGCGACCAGGTGACGACGCCGTGGTAGGCGGCGGTGCGCTGCGACCAGTGGGCGGCCTTGGCCGCGTCCTGCGAGCCCCAGTCCTCGCGCGCCGGGCCAGCGATGGCCTCGGCCGGCAGGCGGTCGAACAGCTCCTCGGCGAAGCCGCGGATGACCAGCTTGCCTTCCCAGTCGGTCATGCGGTCGATCCAGATGACGAGCCCGCCGGTTGAAAGACCACCCAGGTGGTTGTAGCGCTCCAGCAGCGCCACGTCGGCGCCCGCGCGGGCCGCGGCGGCGGCGGCCGCGGTGCCCGAGGGGCCGCCGCCCACCACCAGCACGCCGCAGCGGTGATAGACCGGGATGCTCTTGCCGGGCTCGGCCCAGCTGCCGTGGTCAGGCCGCTTGACGCGGCTGTCGCGGTCGAAGATGTCGGAGGACAGGATGCGCTCGTCGGTACGGACGACAGTTTTCATGAATGAGTTCTCGGCTTGGCTTGTTTCGTCGTATTTTGATTTCACTTTCCATTTTTTGAAAGTTAAAAGTCCAATATTTGGGGTATTCCCTAGTAAATATGGATTTTTATGGATTTCGAGATCAATATTGAAGAAGCATTCCAACGGAGACATCGATGAAGAAACCCCACGGCACCCGCCGTGCCTTCGGCTCGGCCATCGGCGCCGCAGTCCTTCTGGGCCTCGCGCCCCTGGCCATGGCGCAGGACTTCCCGGCGCGCGGCAAGCCCATCCGCATCGTCGTGGGCTTTACGCCCGGCGGCGGCACCGACGCGCAGGCGCGCATTGTTGCGCAGAAGCTCGGCGAGGTTCTGAACACCAGCGTGATCGTCGACAACAAGCCTGGTGCCAGCACCATGCTGGCGGCCAACGAGGTGTCGCGCGCCCAGCCCGACGGCTACACGCTGCTGTACGCGCCCTCGTCCACCATGGCGCAGAACCCGCACACCTTCGCGCAGGTGCCCTACGACCCGTTCAAGGACTTCACCGCCATCTCGATGGGCGGGCGCGGGCCGCTGGTGCTCTCGCTGAGCACCAGCGTGCCGGTGAACAACGTGAAGGAGCTGGTGGCCTACGTGAAGGCACACCCGGGCAAAGTGAGCTATGCCTCCTTCGGCGCGGGAACCTCTTCGCACATCTACGGCGAGGCCTTCGTGAAGAAGACCGGCATCGACGCGGTGCACATTCCGTACAAGGGCGGCTCCGACGCGGCGAAGGACCTGATCGGCGGGCGCGTGCAATACATGTTCGACTCGGCCTCCTCGGCCATCATCACGGCCTCCAGCGGTAAGGTGAAGATCCTCGCGGTGGCCTCCAATGCGCGCATCGCGGCGCTGCCCGACGTGCCCACGTTCGCCGAGCAGGGCTATGCCGGGCTCGACCTGCCGAGCTGGCTGGGCTTCTACGGTCCGGCGCGCATGCCGGCGCCGGTGGTCGCGAAGCTCAACACGGCACTCACGAAGGTGCTGGCGATGCCGCAGGTGCAGGAGTTCTATCGCAGCGGCGGTTACGAGGCGGGAGCGACCACGCCGGAGGAGTTCGCCGGCATCACGCGCTCCACCTACGACAGCTGGGGCGCGATGGTGCAGCAGGTGGGGCTGGTCAAGCAATGAACGACAAGCCCCTTTCGCGCCGCCGGATTGCCGCGTGCCTCGCGCTCGGTGCCGCCATGCCTGCGCTGCTTGCGCATGCCGCCGCGCCCTTTCCGGACAAGGGCCGCACCATCCGCATCGTGCTGGGCCTGGCGGCCGGCGGCGCCTCGGACGCGCAGGCGCGCTTCGTCGCCAACAAGCTCGGCGAGGTGCTGCAGACGCCGGTGATCGTGGAGAACCGGCCGGGCGCGAGCTTCATCCTCGCGACCGAGGAGGTGATCCGCGCCGCGCCCGACGGCTACACATTCATGTACGCGCCCTCCTCCGTGGTGGCGCAGAACCCGCAGACGCTGGCGCAGGTGCGCTACGACCCCTTCAAGGACCTCACGCCGATCTCGCTCGGCGCGCGCGGCCCGCTGGTGCTGACCGTGCATGCGAGCGTGCCGGCGCGCACGGTGCAGGAGCTGGTGGCGTACATCAAGGCCAATCCGGGCAAGATGAGCTATGCCTCCTTCGGCACCGGCACCTCCTCGCACATCTACGGCGAGGCCTTCGCGCGGCAGGCGGGGCTGGACGTGGTGCATGTGCCGTACAAGGGCGGCGCCGACGCGGCCAAGGACTTTCTCGCGGGCCGTGTGCAGTACTACTTCGACGCGGCGCCCAACGCCATCCAGAACACGGCCACCGGCAAGGTGCGCATGCTGGCTGTGGCCGCACCGAAGCGCAGCCCGATGCTGCCCGACGTGCCCACCATGGGCGAACAGGGCGTGAGCGGCGTCGACATGCCGAGCTGGCTGGGCTTCTACGGCCCGGCGCGCATGCCGGCACCGGTGGTCGAAAAGCTCAATGCCGCGCTGGCCCAGGTGCTGGCGATGCCCGCCACGCGCGACTTCTTCCGCCAGGGCGCGTACGAGGCCGAGTCGTCGAGCCCGAAGCAGCTGGCCGACCTGACACGCTCGACCTACGACCAGTGGGGCGACATCATCCGCAAGCTGGGGCTGGTGAAGCAGCAGCAATAACAGCTGCAGCGAGGCTCAGCGGAAGAACTCCACGAGCCGCGCGTTGACCTCGTCGGCGCGCTCGTACTGCGCCCAGTGCCCGGCGCCGTCGATCACCACGCCCTCGCGCCCCGGGCCCTCGGCGGCGAGCTGCGCCACCAGCGGGCGCGGGTCGGCCGTGACGTCGAACTCGCCCCACAGCAGCAGCGTCGGCACACCCATCGTGGCCAGCGCCTGCTGCAGCCCACCCGACTGCGACACCTCCTTGCTGCGAAAGCGCGTGCCGTGGCAGGAGACGTCGTGGATGGCGAACGCCAGCTCGTCGATGGCGGCGGCGTCGTGCAGCATCAGCGCCGCCAGGTTGTGCAGCAGCGCCGCGCGCTCGGCCTCGCGGTCAGGGGCGGCGCGCCAGTTGATCATCTGCGCCGTCATGCGCCGCAGCGTTCCGTGGCCGCCGCTGCCGATCAGCGCGAGGCGGCGGACCGCACCGCGTCCGGCACCGAAGCGCGCGGCCGTGAGCCCGCCGAAGGAGAAG
This sequence comes from Variovorax sp. 350MFTsu5.1, assembly GCF_048302515.1. Classification (NCBI taxonomy): domain Bacteria; kingdom Pseudomonadati; phylum Pseudomonadota; class Betaproteobacteria; order Burkholderiales; family Comamonadaceae; genus Variovorax; species Variovorax sp. 350MFTsu5.1. The sequence goes on from NZ_CP157620.1 coordinate 4,109,665, forward strand.
CCACCGAGGTCGATGGTGGTGCCTGCGCCGATGAGCTGGTCGAGCGTGCCGCCGAGCGCGGCGAGCAGCGGCTGCAGCGGGTCTTCGCCGGCGGCCACGCGCGGCGGTGCGTCCGATTCGTTGAAGCCCGGCATGTCGGGCAGCCACAGCGTGCGGCCGGCCGAGAGCGCTTCGGCATTGAGCAGCCAGTGCATCCAGCTGCCGTGGCCGCCGTGCAGCAGCACCATCGGCGGGCGGCTGGTGTCCGAGCCGAAGCGGCGCCAGCGCACGCGCACGCCCTCGTGCACCGCGTCGTGATGGGACGAGAGCGCGTCGATGCGCGCGATGAGGTCGGCGTTCATGGCCACATCCTCTGCAGTTCGCGTTCGCCGTCGAGGAACTGGTGCTTCAGCGCGGCCAGCACGTGCAGCCCGACGAGCACATAAAGCACGTAGCCGGCCCATTCGTGCACGCCGCCCAGCACGGTGTGCCAGGTCTCCTTCACCGTCGGCTCGATGGCCATGATCCAGCCGATGCGCGGCCATTCGAAGAGGCCGAAGAGCTGCATCGGGTGCGTGGCGGCATCCTTCCAGGCCGAGTCGTGCATCCAGCCCGACAGCGGCAGCAGGATCATCAGCGCGTACAGCGCGCCGTGCGCCAGGTGGGCGGCGAAGCGCTCGAAGGCGCCGTAGGAGCCCGGCATGGCCGGCGGCCGGTGCGTGGCGCGCCAGAGGATGCGCATGATGACCAGGCCCAGCACCGTGATGCCTATGGACTTGTGGGTGTCGACGGCCGGGCGCACCCAGTCGTCGGGATAGCGGTCGACCAGCAGGATCAGCGCGATGTTGACGATCATGAGCACCGCGATCAGCCAGTGCAGCGCGATCGCGGTTCGGGTGTAGCGGGTTTGTGCGAGCATGCGGGGAATTTTCGGGCGGGGGCCGACTCAGTCGGGAGCGCGTGCGATTGTCCGGGCATTCCCCGGGCTTTTCGAAACCGCAGGCCGAGTATTTGCGTATCACCAACCTCCGACCGACCGACCGATCGACAGCCGCCCGGGCCCACTTCCCTTGAACGATCCTCTACAAAGCGCCTTCCTGGCCGCGTCGCCGCGCCTGTCTCCCCCCGCCACGCCGCTGCGCAGCTGGCTCATCCACGGGAGCGTGCTCGTGCTGTGGGTGCTGCTCTTCGCCATGGCGTTCAAGGCGGTCGATGTCGGGGCGTGGTCGGTGGGCGTGGCCTACGTGCTCTACGACACGGTGCTGCTGCTGTTCGTCGCGTGGATGACGCTGCCGATCCTGCGCCCCCGGCCGGCGCCTTCACCCGCTGCGGCCGCCCGGCGCAACACCCTGGGCGTGATCGTCGCCTCGCACAACGAAGCCGCCGTGCTGCCCGTGACGCTGGCCGCCCTGCTCGGCCAGACCGACCTGCCCGAGCGCATCGTGATCGCGGACGACGGCTCGAGCGACGGCACGGCCGAGCTGCTCACCACGCGCTACGGGCTCGTCGCTCCCGAACTCGGCGAGCTGAGCGCGCCCAGCACGCTGCATCCGTCGCTGCGCTGGCTGCGGCTGCCGCACGGCGGCAAGGCGGTGGCGCTGAACGCGGGCATCCTGCGCATCGACACCGACATCGTGCTCACGGTCGACGGCGACACCCTGCTCGACAGCCGCGCCATCGGTGCGGTGCGCCGCGCCTTCTCGGAGGAGCCGGAACTGGTCGCCGCCACCGGCGTCATCACGCCCGTGTGCAGCCGCACGCTGGCCGGCCGCTGTTTCCAGTGGTTCCAGACCTACGAGTACATCCGCAACTTCCTCTCGCGCTATGCATGGATGCGCGTCAACGGCCTGCTGCTGATCTCGGGCGCCTTCGCGGGCTTTCGCACCGAGGCGGTGCGCGCGGTCGGCGGCTTCGACACCGATTGCCTGGTCGAGGACTACGAACTCATCCACCGCCTGCACCGCCACGCCCAGGCCCACGGCCTGCCGTGGACGGTGCGCGTGCTCGGCGACGCGCAGGCGCACACCGACGCGCCGAGCAGCACCGGCGCCTTCCTGCGCCAGCGCCGCCGCTGGTTCGGCGGCTTCCTGCAGACGCAGTTCTGGTACCGCGCGATGGTCGGCGACCGGCGCTACGGCTGGCTCGGCGTCGCGATGCTGCCGGTGAAGGCCGTCGACACGCTGCAGCCGCTTTATGGCCTGGCGGCCTTCGGGCTGCTGCTGGTGTACCTGGCGCGCGGCAACCTCGGCGTGCTGGCGCCGGTGGCCGGCGTGATCGGCGCGAAGATCGTGCTCGACCTCGTCTTTCACCTGTGGTCGGTGCACCTGTACCGGCGCTGGGTCGGCAACGGCAGCGAAGCCAACTTCGTGCAGGCCTTCGCAGCCGCGCTGATCGAGCCCTTCACCTTCCAGATCCTGCGGCACACGGGTGCGGCATGGGGCTGGTGGATGTTCCTGACGGGGCGCGGAACCTGGGGCCGGCAGACGCGGGTGGGGCTGGTCGATGCCGATGGCGTTCGGCGCGGCTGAAGCTTCAGCCGCCGAACCGAAAGCTCGACACCACCAGCCCGCCCATGAACGCATCCTCGTGATACACGCGTTCGCCGGCTTCGCCTTCTGCCGCGCCAACGGCCACCATCAGCGGAATCAGATGCTCCTCGCGCGGATGCGCCATGCGCGCCGCCGGGGCTGAATCCCACTGCAGCAGCTGCGCGCTGCGCTCGCCGGCCGTGCTCTTCACGACGGCAGCGTCGAGCCAGTCATCGAAAGCCTTCGACACACCGTGCGCCTGCGGACCGAAGTTGCGCAGGTTGTGGTAGCTCAGCCCGCTGCCGACGATCAGCACGTTCTCGTCGCGCAGCGGTGCGATAGCGCGGCCCAGCGCGAGGTGCTCGGCGGGGTCGAGCCCTCGGCGCAGCGACAGCTGCACCACCGGCACGTCGGCCTTGGGGTAGATGGCGGCCATTGGCGAGAACATGCCGTGGTCGTAGCCGCGCTGCGGGTCGATCTGCACCGGCAGGCCGGCGGCGGCGATGAGCGACTGCACGCGCTGCGCCAGCTCGGGCGAGCCGGGCGAGTCGTAGTGCACCTCGTAGGTATGCGGGGGAAAGCCGCCGTAGTCGTAGATCATCGGCGGCCTGGCGCTGCCCTGCACCGTGAAGGCGGGCGCCTCCCAGTGGGCCGACACCATCAGGATGGCGGCGGGGGTGCGGCCGATCTGGCGGGGCATGTCGGCCAGCGAGGCCTCGAGCCGGTCGTAGGTCGGGCCCATCTCCTTCTTCATCCAGGGCCAGGGGCCGCCGCCGTGCGAGATGAAGTAGGTGGGCAGGCGGGGCGAAGCGGAAGTGTTGTCGTGGGTCAAGTCGATGCTCCTCGATGAAAGCGTTGGATCGACTGTAGACATTTCCTCCGAGGAAATCGACAGGCTACGATGCATCGGATCAGTTCCTGCCAGGAAATCTTCGACAAGGATGCGCACATGGACCGGATGACCAGCCTGCGGGTGTTCCGCGAAGTCGTGGAAGCGGGCAGCTTCGTGGCGGCGGCCGAGCGGCTGGGCATGTCTCCGCCGATGGCGAGCAAGCACGTGGCGCAGCTGGAGAAGTCGCTGGGCGCGCGGCTGCTGCACCGCTCCAGCCGCCACCTGAGCCTGACCGAGGCCGGCACCGCCTGGTACGAGCAGAGCCGCCGCGCGCTCGACCTGCTCGACGAGGCCGAGGCCGCCATCGGCCAGACCAGCGACGTGCCGCGCGGCCTGCTCAAGGTGAGCGCGCCCGTGTGGTGCGCCACGCCGCGCTTCGCCCGGGTGCTGGCCGACTACCGCGAGAAGTACCCGGAAGTGCTGGTCGACATGCACCTGGAGAACCGCAAGGTCGACCTCGCGGCCGACGGCTACGACCTCGCGCTGCGCGCCACGCAGGAGCCCTCGCCTGCGCTGATCGCCCGGCCGCTGTGCCGGGTGCCCTTCTTCCTCGCCGGCACGCCCGCCTACCTGGAGCGCATGGGCGGCGTGCCCGCCGTGCCGGCCGACCTCGCGAAGCTGGGCGCCATCGTGCCGAGCTACGTGAACCTGGACAACCTTGCGCTCAAGGGCCCGGGCGGGCGGATGTTTCCGCTGCGCCTGGCGCCGGCCATGCGCTCGGACGACACCACGCTCACGCTGCACGCGGTGCGCGCGGACATGGGCATCGCCTACATGCCCACCTGGCTGATCGACGACGACATCGCGCAGGGCCGGCTGCTGCGGCTGCTGCCGGACTTCGAGGCCACGCCCGTGACGCTCTTCGCGGTCTACACGAGCCGGCAGTACATGGCGCCCAAACTGCGTACTTTCATCGACTTCCTGGGCGAGCGGCTGGGCCCGCCTGCAGCGAGCCAGGGCAAGCCGCGCGGCACGCTGAACGCTTCCTGAAGAACGCACCTTTTCGGGGCAAGGTCATGCATGCACGGCTAAAGTCCTGAGCTCTCCGGGAGACCTCGCCCTTGTTCCGCTTCTTCGAAAAACTCCTTCATCCCTACCCTGCCGCCGAGCCTCCGATGCCGCCGCAGGGCTTCTTCGCCTTTCTCTGGGCCTGCACGCACGGCGTGCGCGGCAAGATCGCGGTGATGGCGGTGCTCACCGCCGCCATGTCGATCTTCGAGGCAGCGCTGTTCGCCATCCTCGGGCGCATCGTCGACTGGCTCGCGGGCCAGGAGCCCTCGCGCCTGTGGCAGGAGCGCGGCGGCACGCTCATGTGGCTGGCGGCCTTCCTCGTCATCAGCATCGTGGTGGTGGCGCTGCAGACCATCGTGAAGCACCAGACGCTCGCGGTGAACCTGCCGATGCGCCTGCGCTGGAACTTCCACCGGCTGATGCTGGGCCAGAGCATGGCCTTCTACCAGGACGAGTTCGCCGGCCGCATCACGGCCAAGGTCATGCAGACCGCGCTGGCGGTGCGCGACACGGTGTTCGTGCTGGCCGACGTGCTGGTGGCCATGGGCGTGTACGTGGCCACCATGATCATTCTTGTGGGCGTGCTCGACGCGCAGCTGGTCTGGCCCTTCCTGATCTGGCTGGCGCTTTACATCGGTTCGCTGGTGTACTTCGTGCCGCGCCTGGGCAAGGTCGGCAAGGAGCAGGCCGACGCCCGCGCGCTGATGACCGGCCGGGTGACCGACGCCTACACCAACATCGCGACCGTCAAGCTGTTCTCGCACACGCAGCGCGAGGCCGGCTTCGCGCGCGACGCGATGCGCGAGTTCATGAAGACGGGCTACGGCCAGATGCGCCTGGTGAGCGCCTTCGAGATCGTCAACCACACGCTGAGCATGGGCCTCACGGCCGGCATGGCGGGCGTGGCACTGTGGCTGTGGTCGCACGGCGCGGTCGGCATCGGCGCCGTGGCGGCGGCCACCGCGATGGCGCTGCGGCTGCAGGGCATGTCGCACTGGATCATGTGGGAGATGACCAGCCTGTTCGAGAACATCGGCACGGTGCAGGACGGCATGAAAACGCTGTCGCGCCCGCGCACCGTGCTCGACGCGGCCGATGCCAGGATGCTGGAGGTGCCGCGCGGCGAGGTGCGCTTCGAGCATGCGAGCTTCCGCTACGGCGACGCGGGCCGCCGCGTGATCGACGACCTCACGCTGACCGTGAAGCCCGGCGAGAAAATCGGCTTGGTCGGCCGCTCGGGCGCGGGCAAGTCGACGCTGGTGAACCTGCTGCTGCGCTTCCACGACCTGGAAAGCGGCCGCATCCTCATCGACGGACAAGATATAGCGCACGTCACTCAGGACTCGCTGCGCGGCCATATCGGCATGGTGACGCAGGACACCTCGCTGATGCACCGCTCGGTCGCCGACAACGTCGCCTACGGCCGGCCCGACGCGACGAAGGAGCAGATCGAGGCGGCAGCCAAACGCGCCGAGGCGCACGACTTCATCCAGACGCTGGGCGACGCCACAGGCCGGCGCGGCTACGAGGCCCACGTGGGCGAGCGCGGCGTGAAGCTCTCCGGCGGCCAGCGCCAGCGCGTGGCCATCGCGCGCGTGATGCTGAAGGACGCGCCGATCCTGCTGCTCGACGAAGCCACCAGCGCGCTCGACTCCGAGGTGGAGGCCGCCATCCAGCAGAGCCTCTACACGCTGATGGAAGGCAAGACCGTGATCGCCATCGCCCACCGGCTCTCGACCATCGCCGCGATGGACCGGCTCATCGTGCTCGACGAAGGCCGCGTGGTGGAAGAAGGCGACCACCGCACGCTGATGGCCCAGGGCGGGCTGTACGCGCGGCTGTGGGCGCACCAGAGCGGCGGCTTCCTGGGCGACAGCCTGGAAGAGGACGAGGCGCTGCGCGCCTGAGCGGCATCAGGTCGGTAGTGCGCCGGCCTCGTACTGCGCGACGAACTCCCCGCTCGGCGGGATCGGCTTGATGATGTCGATCAGCACCCCGTTCGGGTCGCGCGTGATGAAGTGGCGCTGGCCGAAGGCCTCGTCGCGCAACGGCAGCAGGATCGGCAGGCCGGCGGCCTTCAGCCGGTCGTGCACCGCATCGGGATCGTCCACCTCGAAGTTCAGCAGCGTGCCGCCCGCCACCTGACCGCGCGCCGCGGCCGGGATGGTCTCGTGCCGGCCGTCGAGCACGGCCAGGTTCACCGAGGGCTCGTCAGCCAGCTGCAGGTGCACGTACCAGTCGCTCGTGAAGAGCGGCGTGAAGCCGAAGTGCGTCTTGTAGAAGTCCGCCGTTCCGGCGACGTCGTGGGTCATGAGAACGGGGTAGTAGCTCGTCACTTTCACGGTGGGTCCTTTCATTTAACATACAGGCTGCATGTAAATTGAATATAACTTACAGACAGACTGCATGTAAATGAGCAAGACCACATCGGCAACGGTCATAACCAACCGCGAGCGCACCGAAACAACCCGCCTCGCGCTGCTGGACGCGGCACGTGCCCTCTTCGTCGGCAAGGGCTACGGCGACACCTCCACGCCCGAGATCGCGGTGGCCGCGGGCATCACGCGCGGCGCGCTGTACCACCACTTCGCCGACAAGCGCGACCTGTTCCGCCAGGTGCTGCAGCGCGAAAGCCAGGCCGTCGCGGCCGACATCGAGGCCGCCGCGCCCGAGCAGCTCTCGCCGCGCGAGGCGCTGCTGGAAGGCAGCAAGGCCTACCTGAACGCGATGACGGCGCCGGGCCGCACGCGGCTGCTGCTGATCGACGGGCCCGCCGTGCTCGGCATGGAAGAAATCATGGCGCTGGACGACACCACCTCGGCCGCTTCGCTGCGCGAGGGCCTTGTGCGTGCCGGCGTGGGCAAGGACGAGGTTTCGCTGGACGCCCTCACCCCGCTGCTCTCGGCCGCCTTCGACCGCGCCGCGCTGGCCATCGACGCGGGCGCCGATGTGGAAGAGACCCGCACGGCGATGCTGTGGCTGCTGGAGCGCGCGCTGGGCCCCGCTCGTAAACGCTGACAGCCCCCTCCGGCCCGGCGCTTCACACCCGCCTACAGCACGCGCCGCCCCCTGCCGACAGTCGGGCCGCGATGCCCGCGCGATGCTGGATTCATCTTCAACACAGAGGAGTCCTCGCGTGAATTCCATCATCTACATCGTCGGTCTGGTCGTGGTGGTCGTTGCCGTGCTTTCGTTCTTCGGCCTTCGCTGATCCCACCCACCGCTCATCCCGTGAAACGGGGCCGCTCGCGGCCCCGTTCTTCGTCGTGGCCGCGTCGTGGCCGGCCGGAAAGCGGCGGGCATAATTTGCGCGGCCTCGCCCTGCGCCGGGCCTCGATGACTGATGACTGATACAGATACAGACTGGCTGCGAAGGGACCCTGTTGACCAACACCGCGCTGCGCGAACCCGCCTTTACGGACGCGGTGATCACCGAGGCGATCCGATGGACCGAGCAGAACGGTCCGCTCGACGACGCGCAGGCCCTGCGCACCGCGACCTCCCGCACAGCGGATTCCCACCGCCAGGTCACCGAGCGCGCGCTGCTGCTCGGCGAGCGCATCGGCCTGCAGCCTGAACTCGCGCGTGCCCGGCAATGGGCGCCCTGGGTGCTGCTTGGGCTCGCGGCGCTCATCGTCGTGGCCGGCCTCGGGCTCGCGGGCAACGTGGTCGGCGGCGGGGAGCGCCACATCAACGTGATCGTCGCGCTCGCGAGCCTGCTGGGGCTGCATGCGCTGACGCTGCTGCTGTGGCTCGTCGGGCTGTGGCTGCCGATCGGCTCCTTCAACACCGCCTCGCTGGGCTGGATCTGGCTGTCGCTCACTGCGCGCGTGGCCGGCGGCAAGCGCGGGCAAGCGCCGGTGCTGGTGCGCGCGGCCACGGGGCTGCTGTCTCGCGCGAAGCTTCTGCCTTGGGCCTTCGGGCTCGTGAGCCATGGCATCTGGTCGCTGTCGTTCGCGGTGGTGCTGGCCGCGATGCTGTTCGCGCTCGCGTTTCGCAGCTACACGCTGAGCTGGGAAACGACGATCCTCGAGCCGGAATTTTTCGTGCGTGCCGTGCAGGCACTGGGGTGGCTGCCGGCGAAGCTGGGCTTTCCGGTGCCCGATGCCGCCACGGTGATGGCCGCCCCTGGCGTCGCAAGCGCCGGCGGGCAACGCACCTGGGCGCTGTGGCTCACCGGCTGCATCGCCGTCTACGGACTGCTGCCGCGCATCGCGCTGGTGCTGCTGAGCGCAGGCGTCCTGCGCAGCCGCCGCAAGGCGCTGCAGCCCGACTGGCACGAACCCTACTACCGCAAGCTGCTGGCCCGCTTCGCCGCGATGGCGCCTGCCGCCATCGTCGATGCCGACCCGGGCCGCCTGCGCGGCGCCACGCCTTCGAGCCTGCCTGCATCGGAACTGCAAGACGCCATCTTCGTGCTCGGCTTCGAGCTGCCGCCCGACATGCCCTGGCCGCCGGCCGCGCTGCCCGCGGCCATTGCAGCGCAGGCGCAGCGCATCGACGGCAGCGCCCCCGCACGCCGCGCCCTGCTCGACCAGCTGGCCCGGGTCCATCCACGCACGGTGCTGATGGTCTGCCACGCCGCCTCCAGCCCCGACCGCGGCACCGAGCGCTTCCTGCGCGAGGTGCTGGCGCATTGCGGCGAATGCCGCCTGTGGCTGGCCGACTCGCCCGATGCCAACGCCACGCAGCGTTGGCTCGACTGGCTGCGCGACACCGGCCTGGAACGCATCATCGCCACCGATCGCCTCGAAGCCGCCCTGCCCGAAAGCGCCATCGCCCCATGACGCAGCAAGCCATCCGCATCGCTGTGGTCGGCCACACCAACGCCGGCAAGACCTCGTTGCTGCGCACGCTCACGCGGCGCGTCGATTTCGGCGAGGTGTCGCAACGCCCCGGCACCACGCGCCATGTCGAATCGGTAGATCTCGAGGTGAACGGCGAGGCCGTCGTGCGCTTCTTCGACACGCCGGGGCTGGAAGACGCCGTTGCGCTGCGCGAGCACCTTGCCGCCGGCTTCGACGCGCAGGCGACGCCACCGGAGCGCATCCGCCAGTTCCTGCGCGGGCCCGAGGCGCACGGCGTGTTCGAGCAGGAGGCCAAGGTGCTGCGCACCATGCTCGAGATCGACGCCGCCTTCCTGGTCATCGACGTGCGCGAGCCGGTGTTGCCCAAGTTCCGCGACGAGATCGAACTGCTCAACTCCTGCGCGCGCCCGGTGCTGCCGGTGCTCAACTTCGTGCGCGACGCAGCCAGCCGCGAGCCGGCGTGGAAGGAGCTGCTCTCGGCCTATGGCCTGCACGTGCAGGTGCGCTTCGACGCGGCGGCCCCCTTCGTCGGCGCCGAGCAGGACCTGTACGGCGACCTCGCCACGCTGCTGCGCGACCGGCGCGAGCTGCTGCGCGGCGTGGTCGATTCGCTGGCCGCCGAGGCCGCGCGCCGGCGCGGATCGGCGTGCTCGCGCATCGCAAGCCTGCTGGTCGATGCCGCGGCGGTGCGCCGCACGGTGTCGTCCACCGAGTTCGCCGACGATGCGCGCCGCAAGGCCCTGGTCGCCGCGCTGCAGAAGGACGTGTTCGACAAGGCCCAGCACTGCACCGACGACCTGCTCGCGCTCTACGGCTTTCGCCAGGGCGATGCCGACGAGGCGCCGCTGCCGATCATCGAAGGCCGCTGGACGCTCGACTTCTTCAGCCCCGAGGCCATGAAAGACGCCGGCCTGCGCCTGGGCAAGGGCGCCGTCATCGGCGCGGCGGTGGGCGTGGTGGCCGACCTGGCCGTAGCCGGCATCTCGCTGGGCGCGGGCGCGGCACTCGGCGGCGCCATCGGCGGCGCGGTGTCGCAGGGCCTGGGGCCGCTCGGGCGCAAGATTGCCAACAAGCTGCGTGACGTGCACGAGCTCACCGTGGAAGACGGCGTGCTGTTCACGCTGGCCGCATGGCAGCTGAAGCTCACGCAGGCGCTGGAACTGCGCGGCCATGCGGCCACGCAGCGCATCGCCACCGAATCGCCAGAGGACGGCGATGCGCCCACGCGCGCCGCGGCGGCCGCGGTGCGTGGCGCGCAGCCGGCGCGCAACCATCCCGAATGGGAATCCGGCGGCATCGCGTCTCGCGGCTTCTGGCGCCCGTCACCCCAGCGCGAGGCCTTGGTGGCGGAGCTGTCGATTGCGCTGCAACGCGCCTTCGTCGAAACGCCCTAGCGCCCTAGTTCACCAGCGCCTGCAGCCGCGCATAGTCGCCCGGCCGCGCGCCCAGTTGCTCTGGCGTCGAGCGCCTGACGACCCGCTCCTGGAACAGCTGCCGGTTGGCCGGCGACACGGTCATGCCCTTGTCGCGCAGGAACTTCTCGTCTTCCAGCTCCCCGGCGATCACGCCGACGTTGGTCCACTTGGCTGTTTCCACCAGCGCCTTTTCGACCATCGCCTGCTGCTGCGGAGTCAGCTTGCCCCACGCGGCCTTGCCGATGACGATGCCCAGCGTGTCGTAGACGTGCGCGGTCAGCAGCACGTACTTCTGCACCTCGTAGAGCTTCTTCGACTTGACGATGTCCAGCGGGTTTTCCTGCGCCTCCACCTCGCCCTTCTTGAGCGAGCCGTACAGGCTCATGAAGGGCAGCGTCACCGGCTTGGCGTCGACCGCGGTGGCGAAGAGCTGGTAGGCCGCGGCGGTCGGAACGTACAGGCGCAGGTCGCGGAAGTCCTCCGGCTTGGCCAGCGGCTTCGCCGATGTGACCTGGCGCGCGCCGTAGTAGACGGAGGCGACCATGCGATTGCCGCTCTTCTCGTTGTAGCCCTTCATCAGCTCGGCCAGCAGCGGGCTCGCCAGGTACTTGCGCATGTGGTCGAGGTCCTTGAAGGCGAAGGGGTAGCTCCCCAGGCTCAGCGGCGGATAGCCCTCGGCCAGCGTGGCCTGCCCGACGTAGGCGATCTGCATCGAGTCGTTGGCCAGCATCAGCGGATAGTCGCCCTCCTGTCCCAATTTGGAAGAAGGCACCACCTCGATCCTGATCTTGCCTTCGGACTGCTCGGCGATCTTGCGCGCCGCCAGTTCGGCCTGCTGGTGGAAGATGCTCGTGGGCTCGTAGACATGGCCCCACTTGAACTGCAGCGCCTGCGCATGGGCAGCCACCGCGCCCGCGAACGCCAGGCAGAGAAAAACACCGGCGCGGCGCCACGGCAACAAGCTTTTCATCGACTCTCCCTCGGGTTGAGAACAGCCCGCACCCCATGCAAGATCGAAGCCACGCGGCGACGGGTGCCAGGCGAATGCGTCCGGCGCTGGAATCGTAAGTATTTGAAACCTTCTTCGTAATCGGGTTTGCCCGACTCCGGCCAGCGCGCCTACGATGCCTTTGCACATGACAGATACGACCAGACTGCGCGCCATCCGCGCCGACATCACGACCCTGCGGGTGGACGCCATCGTCAACGCCGCCAACTCCTCGCTGCTGGGCGGCGGCGGCGTGGATGGAGCGATCCACCGCGCGGCCGGGCCCGAGCTGGTGCACGAATGCCGGCTGCTGGGCGGCTGCAAGACGGGCGACGCCAAGCTCACCAAGGGCTACCGGCTGCATGCGCGCTTCATCATCCATACGGTCGGTCCGGTGTGGCGCGGCGGCGACTCGGGCGAGCCGGAGCTGCTGGCGTCGTGCTACCGGCGGTCGATGGCGCTCGCGGCGGCGCACGGCGTTCGCAGCGTTGCGTTTCCGGGCATCAGCACCGGCATCTACGGCTACCCGGTCGAGCCGGCGGCAAGGCTGGCGGTGAGCACGGTGCGGGAGGCCTTGGCGGATGCCGCATCGCCGGTGGAAGAAGTGGTCTTCTGCTGCTTCTCCGCCGGAGACCTTGCCATCTATGAAGCCGTGCTGGCCTGATGCCGCATCGGCCCCTGAAGAAAAACCACCCCCCACACCCATGACCGAATCCAAGTTCGAGCCCGACGACAACGACGGCAACGCCAAAGCCGGCATGCGCAAGGGCCTCACCAGCTACGGCGACCGCGGCTTCTCGCTCTTCCTGCGCAAGGCCTTCATCAAGGGCGCGGGCTATACCGATGCCGCGCTCGACCGCCCGGTCATCGGCATCGCCAGCACCGGCAGCGCCTACAACCCCTGCCACGGCAACGCGCCTCAGCTCATCGAGGCGGTGAAGCGCGGCGTGATGCTCGCGGGCGGGCTGCCGATGGAGTTTCCGACCATCTCGGTGCACGAGAGCTTCGCCGCGCCGACCAGCATGTACCTGCGCAACCTGATGGCCATGGACACCGAGGAGATGGTGCGCGCGCAGCCCATGGACGCTGTGGTGCTCATCGGCGGCTGCGACAAGACCGTGCCGGCGCAGCTCATGGGCGCGGCGTCGGCCGGGCTGCCGGCCATCCAGCTCATCACCGGCTCGATGCTCACCGGCAGCCATCGCGGCGAGCGCGTGGGCGCCTGCACCGACTGCCGCCGCTACTGGGCCCGCTACCGCGCGGGCGAGATCGACGCGGAGGAAACGGCCGACGTCAACAACCAGCTGGTGGCGAGCGTCGGCACCTGCTCGGTCATGGGCACGGCCAGCACCATGGCCTGCATCGCAGAGGCGCTGGGCATGACAGTGGCGGGCGGGGCCTCGCCGCCGGCCGTGACGGCCGACCGCATCCGCATCGCCGAGCAGACCGGCGCGCAGGCGGTGCGGATTGCCCGCGAGCGCCTCACCATCGACAAGGTGCTCACCCCGGCCGCCTTCGAGAACGCGATGCGCGTGCTGCTGGCCATCGGCGGCTCGACCAACGGCATCGTGCACCTCGCGGCCATCGCCGGGCGCATGGGCCTGGAGATCGACCTGCACGCGCTCGACCGCATGGGCCGCGAGACGCCGGTGCTGCTCGACCTGAAGCCCTCGGGCCAGCACTACATGGAAGACTTCCACGCCGCAGGCGGCATGGCCACGCTGCTGCGCGAGCTCAGACCGCTGCTGCACCTCGATGCGCTCACGGTCACGGGCCGCACGCTGGGCGAGGAGATCGAGGCCGCCGGCCCCGGCTTCGCGCAGGACGTGGTTCGCCCGGTGGCGCAGCCGATCTACCCGCAGGGCGGCATCGCCGTGCTGTGGGGCAACCTGGCGCCGGGCGGCGCGATCATCAAGCAGTCGGCCGCCGACCCGGTGCTGATGGAGCACGAAGGCCGCGCCGTGGTCTTCGAGAACGCCGAGGACCTGGCGCGCCGCATCGACAGCAACGAACTCGACGTGACGCCTCACGACGTGCTGGTGCTCAAGAACATCGGCCCCAAGGGCGCCCCGGGCATGCCGGAGGCGGGCTACCTGCCGATTCCGCGCAAGCTCGCACGCGCCGGCGTGAAGGACATGGTGCGCATCTCCGACGGCCGCATGAGCGGCACCGCCTTCGGCACCATCGTGCTGCATGTGACACCCGAGTCGGCCATCGGCGGGCCGCTGGCCTACGTGCGCAGCGGCGACCGCATCCGCCTCAGCGTGGCGAATCGGGAGATCTCGCTGCTGGTGACCAACGAAGAGCTGGCAAGGCGCGCAAAGGAATCGCCGGTGGTGGAGCCCACCGCCGAGCGCGGCTACAGAAAGCTCTTCCTGCAGACCGTGACGCAGGCCGACAAGGGCGTGGACTTCGACTTCCTGCGCGCGCCGGACACCACCGGCAAGGTGCCGCGCTAGCCGGCGCGCGCCCGCACAATGGGCGCATGACCGACCGCTTCTACGACGAACTCGCCCCGCTCTATCACCTGATCTATCCGGACTGGAACGACAGCATCCGCTTGCAGGGCGAAAAGCTCTCGCAGCTCTTCGAGGCCGAATGGCCGTGCGGCGAGGCAAGCCGCAAGGTGCTCGACGTGTCTTGCGGCATCGGCACCCAGGCGCTCGGCCTCGCGGCACTCGGCCATGCGGTGACGGCTTCGGACCTGTCGGCCAACGAGGTCGAACGCGCGCGGAACGAGGCCCGTCAGCGCGGCCTCGACATCGACGTCTCGGTGTGCGACATGCGCGAGGCGCACACGCATCACGGCGGCGGCTTCGACATCGTGATCTCCTGCGACAACTCGATGCCGCACCTGCAGACCGACGCCGACCTGCTGACCGCCCTGCGCCAGATGACGGCCTGCCTGCGCCCCGGCGGCGGCTGCGTGGTCAGCGTGCGCGACTACGCGAAGGAAGAGCGCGGCAGCAACCTCGTGAAACACTACGGCGCTCGCGTGGACGACGGCAAGCGCCACGTGCTGTTCCAGGTCTGGGACTTCGATGACGGCGGCAAGGGCGAGCGCTACGACCTGGGCTTCTTCTTCGTCACCGAGGACCTCGCCACGCAGGCGGTGAGCACGCGGGTGATGCGCTCGCGCTACTACGCCATTTCGACGACGCGGCTGTGCGAGCTCATGCAGGAGGCAGGGCTGAAGGACGTGCGGCGCGTCGACGGTGCCTTCTTCCAGCCCGTGCTGGTGGGCACGCGGCCCTGATCCGGAGCCGAGCCGGAGCCGAGCCGGAGTTGATCCGGCGCTGGTTTTCAGGCTGTTTCAGATGGAGTTTCGAGGGCCCCCGCTGGTCACTGTCCCGTCACGGGGCATACCTAGCATCCGGCGGCTTTCGTTTCTTCTTCAACAACACCTGAAAACCACATATGAAAAAGAGCGTTCCCGCGCCTGCGCCCCGTCCCGTTCTCGCAACCATCGCAGCAATCACGCTCGTCGGCGGCAGCCTGCTGATGACCGCATGCGGCGGCGGCAACGGCGGTGGCATCTCCCTGCCGGTGCTCCCGCCGGCGCCCGCTCCCGCCCCGGCCCCCACGCCGGCTCCGCCCGCCCCCGCGCCGCTGGGCACGCTCGATGGCTCCGTGCCCCTGGTCATCGGCCACCGCGGCCTGCCGGGCCTGTATCCGGAAGAAACGAAGACCGCCTACGAAGCCGCCGCCGACGCCGGCGCCGACTCGCTCGAAACCGACCTGCACCTCACCAAGGACTGCGTACTGGTCGCGCGCCACAACCCCTGGCTGAGCGACAACACCAACATCGCCGAGGTCGCCAAGACCAACACCACTGTGGCTGCGCGCCAGCGCACCGTGCCGGGCGTCAAGGTCAACGTGAAGTATCCGGTCACGCCCGAGAACGGCCCCGCACAATACTGGAGCGATCTGACCGACCCCAACGATCCCAAGTCGGTACTCAAGTCGCTCATCGTGGATGGTCAAGACCACACTGGGGACTGGTCCATCACCGACTTTACGATGGACGAACTGCGCCAGTGGATCCGCGGCACCACCTACGACGCCAGGGACCAGCGCCCCACCGACCTCAACGGCAAGCTGCCGATCATCAGCTTCCAGGAGCTGATCGACATCGCCAAGGCCAAGAGCGCCGCCACCGGCCGCACGCTCGCCGTGTACCCGGAAACCAAGAACCCGATCTGGAACAACGCCCAGGCCATCGCCAACGGCTGCGGCCCGGCGGACAGCCATCCACTGGAAGACGCGCTCCTGAAGGTCATGAATTTCAACGACCTCAACCGCAAGGACGCGCCGATCTTCGTGCAGAGCTTCGAGCCCGAGAGCCTGAAGTACCTGCGCTCGGCCGGCATGAGGGCCCGCGCGGTGCAGCTGATCGACGGCAACGAAGTCAACTACCAGACGGGCGAGATGATCTACGTCACCAACGACGAGTACACCTTCATCGATGGCCGCCCCTACAGCTGGACCCTGGCGGGAAATCCGAAATTCTTCGGTGAAATGCTCACGCCCACAGGGCTAGCAGAGATCAAGACCTACGCCGACGGCATCGGCCCGTGGAAGCCGCAGGTCATGGCCCACACCATCGTGCCCTTCGTCGCGGGCAAGGGCCTTGCCGACGTGAACACGATCAAGCCCACCAGCCTGATCGCCGACGCGCACAAGGCCGGCCTCTTCGTGCACAGCTACACCTTCCGCAACGAGGCGAACTACCTTGCCGGCGTCTACAAGGGCGACCCGACGGCCGAGTACCTCGCCTTCTTCCGAGCGGGCATCGACGGCGTGTTCTCGGATTTCGCGAACACCGCCTTCGCGGCACGCAAGACCTACCTGAAGGAAACGGGCCGCTGAGCGAGGCCGAAAGCGAAAGCAGGCGACGAACACGATGTACCCCGGAGAGCGCCTCAACGGATACAGCCATCTGTTCGGCCTGCTGCTCGCTCTGCCCGCGATGGCGCTGCTTCTCGTCAAGACAGTGCCCACCGGCGACGCCGCGCGCATCGCCGGCGCGCTGGTGTTCTCCCTCTCGGCGGTGGCGCTGTACGCCGCCTCCACCCTCTTTCACAGCACGCGCGGGCGCCTCAAGCGCATGTGGGAGCGCGCCGATCACTGCGCAATCTTCCTGCTGATCGCCGGCACCTACACGCCCTTCGCGCTGGTCACCATGCAGGGCCCCTGGGGCCTGCTGCTGCTGGCGACGATCTGGGGCGCGGCGATCTTCGGTATCCGGCGCGAGCTGGTTCCGGCGAAGAACGGCGCGCCGAAGAAGCCGTCGCTGCCGATCTACATCGGCCTGGGCTGGCTGGTGGTTCTGGCCGCGGTGCCGCTGGCCGCGCGACTCGATACAGCGGGACTGGCGTGGCTGCTGGTCGGTGGCGCCTTCTATACGACGGGCACCGTGTTCTATCGCAACCGGTCGGGCTTCAAACATGCCCACGGGGCTTGGCATCTGTTCGTGCTGGCGGGAACGACGAGCCACTACGTGGCTGTGGGCTGGTTCGTCCTGTAGTCCCCACGGCGGCGTCGCGGAGATAATCCCCGCCGATGATCGTCCGACCCCGCCCCCACTGGCTGCGCATGCTCTTCGTATGGCGCGGCTCGGTCCTGTCGGACATTGCGCCCCAGTTGCTGTGGACCACCGCCTTCGCGGTGCTGGTGACGGTGCTGCACGGCAGGCTCTTCCAGTGGAAGGTGCCGCTGAACTTCGTGCCCTTCTCACTCATCGGCCTGACGCTGGCCATCTTCCTGGGCTTTCGCAACAGCACGAGCTATTCGCGCTACTGGGAGGCTCGCACGCTGTGGGGCACGCTGCTCAACGAAACGCGCACGCTGGTGCGGCAGGCGTTGACGCTGGCGGACGCGCCCTCGGAGGCGACGACACCCGCGATGCGGCTCATCGCCTTCGTCCACGCGCTGCGTCATCAGCTGCGAGGCACCGATCCTTCCGCCGATCTCGCCCGGCTTCTGCCCGGGGAAGACAGCGCGCGCCTGCGTGCCGCGCGCTTCAAGCCCGCCATGCTGCTGCTGATGGTGGGCGAATGGCTGCGCGACCAGCGCCAGCAAGGCCGGCTGGACCCTACCCTCGCTCAGGCCATGGAGCACCCGCTGGGCCGCCTGACCGAAGCGCTGGGCGGCTGCGAGCGCATCGCGGGCACGCCCATACCGTTCACCTACTCCGTCATCATCCACCGCACCATCTACCTGTACTGCGTGCTGCTGCCCTTCGGGCTCGTGGACGCGATCGGCCCGATGACGCCGGTGGTGGTCGCCTTCATCGCCTATACCTTCTTCGCGCTGGAGGCACTGGGCGCGGAGATCGAGGAGCCCTTCGGCACGCAGCCCAACGACCTTGCGCTGGATGCGATGTCGCACACCATCGAGTCGACCCTGCGCGAGATGCTGGGGGAGCCGCAGGCTGTGTCGTCTCCGATGGCCGGACCCGCGGGATACATACAGACCTGAGGAGCGAGCGGCCGGGCGCTGGCGGTCTGCGATTCCTCGAACACGCAATTTCCCATGCTGACAAAGCCCAGGCATCCACTGCCCACCATGCTCGCGATCGTGGCGGGCGCCGTGGTCACGCTCCTCGCGGGCTGCGACCGCGCCGGCACCGCTTCGCAACCCGGCGCCGAAGAAATCGCCATCCGCACCGCGCCTGCCGAGCAGGTGTTCCAAGGCACGCTCGCGGGCCAGCCGGTTCATCTGGTGGTACACGACTGCGAAGTCCTTCGCGTGCAGCAGGGCGCGCAGGGCCGGATCGAATGGACGAGCGTGCTCGCCCCCGAGCCGTATCCCTTTCCTACCGCCTGCGAGCGCCAGTCGCTGAGCTTCGATGCGGGCCAGGTCACGGCGAAGCTCGGGCGTCGCGCCTTCGGCGCGGGCGGCTGCTGCGCCAGCGGCGGCACCTATCGTTCGGCCGATGGCCTCAACTGGAAGAAGCTCTAGCGCCCGGGATCGCGTCGAGGGCCGGATAATCCGGCTCCTTTCATCAAGAGGGTACGCATGAGAGCCGTCGCATCCGCCATCGCCATGCTCCTGGCCGCCGGCACGGTGTTCGCCCAAGGGACACAGGGCCCGTACAAGGGCCCAATCTTCGATACCCACCTGCACTACAACCAGGAAGCCTGGGACGGCAACACCGGCCCCTTCCCGCCTTCCGAGGCGCTTGCGCGCATGCAGCGCAACGACGTCCGGGCGATCATCGCGAACTCGCGCCCCAACGCCGGCACGCAGACGCTGG
The DNA here is from genome assembly GCF_048302515.1 of Variovorax sp. 350MFTsu5.1. Taxonomy (NCBI): domain Bacteria; kingdom Pseudomonadati; phylum Pseudomonadota; class Betaproteobacteria; order Burkholderiales; family Comamonadaceae; genus Variovorax; species Variovorax sp. 350MFTsu5.1. The sequence goes on from NZ_CP157620.1 coordinate 4,128,544, forward strand.
CTGCGTCGCGCGAAACGCGCGCGGCGGGCGTGACGGTCGTGCCCTTCGTGCGGCTCTATCGCAACCGCGAGGACTACACCAACTGGTTCCGCGACGAGACCATCTACGAGATGGTGCTGACCGAACTCGCGCGCGGCACCGCCAGCGGCCCGTATCGAGGCCTCGGCGAATTCCATCTGTACGAGAGTGCGAACGCCAATGGACCGGTGGCGAAGAAGCTGATTGCGCTGGCTGAGCGCGAGAAACTCGCGGTACTCGCGCATGTCGACGACGTGGCGGTCGACCTGCTGATGGCGAATGCACCCTCGAAGGGCCAGTCGCTTCGCCTCATCTGGGCCCACACGGGCATCGGCGGCACGCCGGTCGAACGGGTGCAGGCGATGCTGGAGCGCTATCCGCTGCTGATGGGCGAGCTCTCGTACCGGCCGGGGCTGACCTGCGAGGGCGGCAGGCTCTGCCCCGAATGGCGCTCGCTGATCCTCAAGCATCCGGGGCGCTTCATGGTCGGCTCCGACACCTGGATCAACCAGCGCTGGAGCAGCTACGACGAAACGATGCGCGGCTACCGGGCCTGGCTGGGCGATCTGCCGGACGACGTGGCGCAGCGCATCGCCTGGGGCAACGCGGCCGGGCTGTTCGGCCTGCGCTGAACCCGCGAAGCCTCAACCTGCCAGAGCCGCTGCAGCAATCCGCGTGGCCGATGCGACCACGTCGTTGCGGTTCCTGGCATCCTTCTGCGGGAAGGTCAGGTACACGGACAGCACGATGGGCGCACCGGTCGGCGGCCACAGCACGCCGACATCGTTGGTCGAGCCGTAGGAGCCCGCTCCGGTCTTGTCGCCCACCTTCCAGCCTGCGGGAACGCCCGCCAGGAAGCGCTCGGTGCTGGTGGTGTTGCCCAGCAGCCAGGTGCGCAGCTGGTCGCGCTGCCCGGCGCCGAGCGCATCGCCCAGCACGAGGCGCTGGATGCTGTCGCTCATGGCCGCCGGCGTCGTCGTGTCGCGGGGATCGCCGGGAATGCTGGTGTTGAGCTCGGGTTCGGTGCGGTCCAGCCTGAAGGCCTGGTCGCCGATGCCGCGCGCGAAGGCGGTGACGGCGGACGGTCCGCCCAGCACCTTCAGCAGCAGGTTGGCGGCGGCGTTGTCGCTGTACTGAATGGTGGCGGCGCACATCCCGGCCACCGTCATGCCGGTGGCGACGTGCTTCTCGGTGATCGGCGAATGGTCGATCAGGTCGCCCTTGCCGTAGCTCACGTTCCTCGGCAGCAGGCTGGCGTCCTTCGCGCTGCGTTCGAGCACGGCGGCCGCCAGCATCAGCTTGAAGGTGCTGCACAGCGGAAAGCGCTCGTGCGCCCGATGCTGTATGCGCGCGCCGCTGCCGGTGTTGAAGCCGACCACGCCCAGGCGGCCACCCGCGGCGCTTTCGAGCGCGGCAAGCCGGGCCTCGGCGGAAGACTGCGATTCGGTGCCGGACCACGCGGTGCACGCGCCGGCGAGCGGCAGCACCGAGGCACCGAGCAACAGGGTTCGGCGCTGGATGAGAGGGTTCATTTCGTTTTCTCTTTCTTTCTGCGAGTGGATGGAACGAAGCGAATGCTAGGAGCGCCCCTTGTGGCGATCCACCCTCCCGACGGTGTTTCTCGTCCCGGGTGTATCGGGTGTAACAACCCTGTTTTGCTAAACCGTTCGGTTGAACATCGCTCGGAATCGATCTATATTCAACCTCATGGTTGAACTAGAACTTGCAGACGACCGGCTCGACGCCGTCTTCCACGCCCTCGCCGACAGCACGCGGCGCACCATGCTGCAGCTGCTGTCGCACGGCGAGTGCAGCGTGGGGGAACTGGGCGCGCCCTTTCGCATGTCCTTCGCAGGAGCATCCAAGCACGTGAAAACGCTGGAGCGCGCGGGCCTCGTCTCGCGCACCGTGCAGGGCCGCGCACACGTCTGCCGGCTGGAGCCGTCCGCGCTGGCCATGGCCGATGCGTGGCTGAGCTACTACGAAGGCTTCTGGAGCAACCGTCTCGACGCGCTGGAGCAGGAACTGCGGCGCGATGCGGCATCCCGCAGGAAGTGAGCCTCTTTCTTCCTTCCTTCATTCATCCATCCACCCAAGGAGAGACTGCAAATGACGATCAAGCACAGCCTGGGCACCCAGGTCGAGCCCGGCACCCTGCGCATGGAGCGCACCCTGCCCGCGCCCATCGAGCGCGTGTGGGCCTATCTGGTCGATTCCGACAAACGCGCCGCCTGGCTGGCAGGCGGCGTGTTGCCGAAGCAGTCCGGCGAACTCTTCGAGCTGCGCTTCGAACACACGAAGCTCACCGGTGAAGTGGCGCCCGACCGCTTCGCCGAGTGCCGCGAGCCGATCCACCAGAAATCGCGGCTGCTGCGCATCGAGCCGCAGAAGCTGCTGACCATCAGCTGGGACGAAGGAAGCGCCGCGCCGTCGGAAGTCAGCTTCGAACTCACGCCGCAGGGCGACAGCACGCGGCTCGTGCTCACACACAGGCGCCTGGCCAGCCGCAAGGGAATGCTCAGCGTGGCGGGCGGCTGGCACGCGCATGTCGATGTGCTCATCGACGTGCTCGCGGGAAACAAGCCCCAAGGCTTCTGGACGAATCTCGCCGAGGTCGCGAAGGAATACGAGACGCAGATTCGCTGAGCCGCGACGTTCCTCCTTTTCATTTTTCTCTCTCACGGGGCCCTCGGGCCCCGTTTCTTTTTCTGACTTCGAAGTTCGGAGAGCTTGTCAAACCGCTGTCACTCGGCAAACGCAATATTCGAGGCATTCAGAGCATTTGTGTGTTTTGTTGCAAATGAATTCTCTTGCACAAACACATGTGGAAACACGCAAGCCCAGGGCTCGAGCCACGGGCCGGCATCTCAATACTTCGAGGGAAAACATGACCAGAGGAATGAACGCGCGTCGTGCGCGGGCGTGGGGAAGCGCTTGCGTACTGCTGCTTCTCGCGGCTTGCGGTGGCGGTGGAGGCGGCGGCACGGGCGTCCCGCTCGTGGGCACGCCACCGGCCAGCGGCGGCGGCAGCAATACGCCACCGCCGTCGGTCAACCAGGGCAAGAGCGGACCCAAGGCACTGGTCGTCGAGATCGACGGCCTCACGCATTCGGCGCTTCGCGATGCGATGGCGCAGAACAAGGTGCCGGCCCTGCAATCGCTGCGGGTCGCGCCGGCCTGGACCGGCGGCGCCAACGGCACGCCGAGCGAACAGCGCACCACCGACGGCCCCGGCTGGGCCACGCTCCTCACCGGCACCTGGGCCCAGCGCCACAACGTGCGCTGGGACACAACCGACCAGCGCATCGACATCAAGCTCGCGCCCTCCGTCTTCGCTCTCGCTAGGCAAAACAACAAGGCAGCCGGCTACAGGACGGCCTCCGTCACTGCCGGCTCGCTCTATCCGCTGCTGCTCGCGAACGAAGCGGGCACGGTGGACAGTGCCGTCGACTGTGCGGGCGCCGACGCCTGCGTCACCGACCGCACCGCGCAATTCATCGACGCCGGCTACGACCTGCTGGTGGCGCAGTACGGCGCGCCGGCCACGGCCGCAGGCAACGGCCTGAAGAGCGACGCCTACCAGCGCTCCATCGCCGACACCGCCACCAGCGTAGGCAAGTTGCTCGCCCGCATCGCGCAGCGCACCACCAACGACCCGAAGGAAGACTGGCTGGTGATCCTCACCACCGGCCACGGCCTCGACGCCTTCGGCAGCGCCACCGGCCTGCAGGACAACAGCAGCAAGACCATCTTCATCGCGAGCAACAAGACGCTGGCGGCCCAGCCTGGCGTCGGCGCCGCCGCTGCGGCCGACGATACGCTGCTGGCGCTCGCGTCCGCCACCGACATCGCCCCGACCGTGCTGCGTCACCTGGGCGCGCTGCCGGCGGCGACGGACTACCGCTTCGCCGGCCAGGCCCTGCAGGCCTCGACGTCGTTGCGCAGCCTGGCTGCCAGGACGGGCGCGGACAAACGCAGCATCGAACTGTCGTGGACCCTGGCCGGCAACACGACCTCCGCGGTGCAGGTGCTGCGCGACGGCAAGGTGGTGGCCACGCTGCCGGCCGGCTCCACCGCCTACACCGATCCCATCGTCGCGGCGAGCGACGGCCTCTATGCCTTCCAGTACACGGTCGTCGCGGGTGAAGCCAGCGTGACGCTTGCCGCGCAGATCTCGTATGTCGCGCCCGAAGCACCTGTGACGCTCGCTCCCACGCTCGCGAACGGACTGCTCAACTACTACCCGCTCGACGCGCTGCCCGGCGTGGACGCGAAGAACGCTTCCACGCTCGCGCCGTGGGCCTCCGATGCCAACGGCGGCTCGCTGGTCGATGACGGCTTCGGCGCTCCCTACAAGGCCAAGGCGCTGCGCATCGACAGCACGGTGAAGAACGCCAGCGGCATGGCCGGCTACCGCCTCGTGCAGAACAACGACGTCACCACCAACGCCGCGGTCACGGCTTTCACCATCGGGTTCTGGATGCGCACCGATGCCACCTGCAGCCAGGGGGTGAGCAATGGCGGCACGGTGATCGGCAACAAGAACTACACCACAGGCGGCAACGCGGGCCTGGCCATCGGCCTGTTCGGCAGCTGCGAGATCCGCTTCAACGTGGGCACGGGCAGCGCGCGCGCCGACAGCAACGGCTACAGCCTGAGCGCAGGCCAGTGGGCCTACGTGGCGGTGGTCATCGACAAGGCGGCACTCACCATGCGCGGCTACGTGATGGACCCGGTCAGGGGCACGCAGACCAACAGCACCGCCATCACCACCGCGCTGGTCGACAAGCTCGGCGGCCTGGGCAACGGCCTGGGCCTCAACGAGGACGGCACCGGCCTGTACTACCAGCGCGAAAGCAGCTCGCCGCGCGGCGCCATGGACTTCAACGACTTCGCGATCTGGAACCGCGCGCTCACGAGCGCCGAGCTCAACAGCATCTTCAAGTCGGGGCAGCCCCTGTCGACGCTGCCCTGACCCCGATCACCTTCAGCCCCAAGACAACGACGCCTTCAGAGGACTCCAACCATGCAACTTCACCCACGTCTCCTCGTGCGCCTCGCACCCGCGCTCATCCTGGCCTGCGTCCTGTCCGCCTGCGGCGGCAGCGGCGGAGGGGGTGGCGGCTTCGTCGGCACGCCGACGACGCCCACAACGCCGACGACACCCACGCAACCCGATACCGGCGCCGCTCCCGTGAAGAGCTGCGCCCCCTGAGCTCCACATCAAGCCCTACGCCATACCCCAACAAGAGAAGAACAGATCCATGACGAATTCACGTCGCAAGTTCCTCACCGGCACCGCCACCACCGCCCTCGCGCTCTCGGCCTTTCCGCCCAGCATCCGGCGCGCGCTCGCCATTCCGGCCAACAACGCCACGGGCACCATCAAGGACGTCGAGCACATCGTCGTGCTGATGCAGGAGAACCGCTCCTTCGACCAGTACTTCGGCACCCTGATGGGCGTGCGCGGCTTCGGCGACCGTTTCACCATTCCGCTGCCCAAGGGCATGAATGTGTGGCAGCAAAGCGATGCCAACGGCAAGGTCATCCTGCCCTACCACCTCGACAGCCGCAAAGGCAACGCACAGCGCGTGAGCGGCACGCCGCACTCGTGGAGCGACGGCCAGAACGCCTGGGACGGCGGCCGCGCCTACCAGTGGCCGCGCTACAAGAACAACGCGTCGATGGGCTACTTCAAGGAAGCCGAAGTCACCTTCCAGTTCGCGCTGGCCAATGCCTTCACGCTGTGCGATGGCTATCACTGCAGCATGCACACCGGCACCAACTCGAACCGCATGTTCCACTGGACCGGCACCAACGGCCCGTCGGGCGAAACCGCCGCCGGCCCCGCGGGCGTGGCCTCGGTCGTCAACGAATGGGACGACATCGGTGCCTCGACCAGCGGCTACGAGTGGAAGACCTACCCCGAGCGGCTGCAGGAGGCCAAGGTCAGCTGGTTCATCTACCAGAACATGCCCGACAACTTCACCGACAACCCGCTGGCCGGTTTCAAACAGTACCGCAAGGCCAACGAGGCCTCGGGCAAACCCGTGAGCAACGACACGACGTCGCCCGCCTACGACCCGGCCAGCGACGATGCGGGCAACCCGCTCTACAAGGGCATCGCCAACACCATGCCCGACGGCGGCTTCCTCGAACAGTTCCGCCAGGACATCAAGAACGGCAAGCTGCCGCAGGTGTCGTGGATCATCGCGCCGGCCACCTACTCCGAGCACCCCGGACCGTCGAGCCCCGTGCAGGGCGGCTGGTACATCCAGCAGGCGCTGGACGCGCTCACCGCCGTGCCCGAGGTGTGGAGCAAGACCGTGCTGCTCATCAACTTCGACGAGAACGACGGCTACTTCGACCACTATCCGTCGCCCGCGGCACCCTCGCTCAACCCCGACGGCACGATGGCCGGCAAGACCACGCTGCCGGAGTCGGACCTTGCCGTGGAGCGCTTCACGCACCCGAAGCCGCCGGGCACCAGCAGCCAGCCCGCACCCGACGGACGCGTGTACGGCCCCGGCGTGCGCGTGCCGATGTACGTCATCTCGCCCTGGAGCCGCGGCGGCTGGGTCAACTCGCAGGCCTTCGACCATACCTCGGTGCTGCGCTTCATCGAGGCGCGCTTCGGTGTGAAGGAAACGAACATCTCGCCGTTCCGCCGCGCGGTGTGCGGCGACCTCACGAGCGCGTTCAACTTCGCAACGCCCAACAGCGAAGCACTGCCCACGCTGGCGGGGCGCACCACCAAGGACGCCGCCGACAAACTGCGTGCCGACCAGCAGGCGCTGGCACAGGTGGCGCTGCCGCTCGACCCGCAACTGCCCCGCCAGGCCACCGGCTCGCGCCCCTCGCGCGCCCTGCCCTACGAACTGCACGTGAGCGGACGCAGCGACGCCGTCAAGGGCCAGATGCGGCTGATCTTCAAGAACAGCGGCAAGGCCGCCGCCGTGTTCCATGTCTATGACAAGCTCAACCTCGACCGCCTGCCGCGCCGCTACATGGTCGAGCCCGGCAAGCAGCTCGACGACACCTGGAACTCGGGCGCTGACAACAGCGGGTTCTACGACCTCTGGGTGCTTGGCCCCAACGGCTTCCATCGCCACTTCAAGGGCGACTTGAACCGGCTGCGCGCAGGCGGCGCGCCCGACCCCGAGGTGCGCGTGTGCTACGACATCACCAACGGCAACGTCTCGGTGGAAATGCTCAACGGCGCGAGCGGCACGGCCAGGTTCACGGTGCGCGCCAAGGCCTACCGCGATGACGGCCCGTGGACCGCAACGGTCGCGGGCGGTGCCAAGGCCGAGCAGGCCTGGGTGCTGGCCAGCAGCGGCCAGTGGTACGACTTCGCGGTCACCTGCGACTCCGACCCGGCCTTCTACCGCCGCTTCGCCGGCCGCGTCGAAACGGGCAGGCACTCGGTGAGCGACCCGGCCATGGGCCTGGCCGATCTCTGACCACGGCATCGATGCGTGATCACGCGATCGCGTGATCGTGCGATCGCGAAGTCGCCTGATCACGCCCGCGCCGGACATTCGGCGCGGGCACAATGGCGCGGCTTTCGCGCCTGTTCCGGGGCGACCGTCTCGCAACGCCGCCTTTTTCATTTCTTCCCATAAGCCGCGTTTCCATGCTCCAAGAAGAACGATTCCTGCGTATCCGCAGCCTGCTGGCCACCTTCTCGCGGCTGAGCGTGGAGCGCATCGTGCAGGACCTTGCCGTGTCGCGCGAAACGGTTCGGCGCGATCTGGTCGAGCTCGAGGGCCTGGGCGAGCTGCGGCGCGTGCACGGTGGCGCGGTCGCGGTCAAGGCGGAGCCCGAGCCGCCGCTCGCCGTACGGCTGGTGGCGCGGCAGCGCGAGAAGCGCGCCATCGCCAAGGCCGCCGTCGCCCTGCTGCAACCCGGCCAGACCATCTTCATGGACGCGGGCAGCACCATGTCGATCTGCGCGGAGGAAATCGCCACGCTCAGCGGCATGACGGTCATCACCAATTCGCTGAGCATCGCGCTCAAGCTCGCTGGCGCGGGCGAAGGCCGGCTCACCGGCAACCAGACCATCCTGCTGGGCGGCCAGATCGACGTGAAGGGGCAGGCCACCTTCGGCGACACCACGCTGGAGGCCATTCACCGCTACCGCGCCGACATCGCGCTGCTGTCGCCCGTGGGCCTGCACGCGAAGCACGGCGCCATGAGCTTCGAGCACCACGAGGCCACCGTGGCGCGAGCCATGGCCGAGCAGTCGCAGCAGCTCGTGCTGCTGGCCGATCACGCCAAGATCGGCCAGGCCAGCCGCGTGACCTATGCGCGGACGGCGGACATCGACGTGATCGTCACCGACGCCAAGGCACGCGAACTGCCGGGACTGCCCGGGCTGCGCAAGGCCTGCGAGCGCGTGATCCTGGCCTGACGCCGGCGCGGCGGCGCAGCCGCCTCTTTCCGCTCCCAAGTCACGAAGACGTGGCGGCCGGTGCGCGGTTATCTGCTCGACCAACACTGAACGGGCACGAGGGCTATGCTCGCCGCCAAATGCCGCCACGCACCGACCTCTTCTCCTTCCCGCGCAGGGCGATGGCCGTTCTCGGGGCACTGTGGCTCGGCGCTGTGCCAGCGCTGGCGCTCGCCGCGCCAGACTGCCTCGACACCGCCACACGGATCCCGCCGCCCTCGCGCGCGCTCGCCATGGCCACCTTCGCCATGCAGGAGCACGAGGCCTTCGGCGGCCAGGCGATGGATGCCGAAGGCCGCATGACCGAGGCCGGCGACTCCGAAGCGGAGGACACGCGCCGCACCGTGCCTGCTCTTGCGCCCTGGCAGCGGGTGCTGGGCTACTGGAAGGCAGTCGATCCGCGCCTGCCCTCGCAGGTGCGCTTCGGCGCCCTGCGCCCGGCCGACCGCCATCTGCTGATGCAGGCGCTGAACGAGGCGACGGCCGGGCGCCTTCAGGGCATGGGCGTAGGCCCCGACGAGGGGCTGGATTCAGCGGAGCTGCGCGCCGTGCAGGCCGCGTTGGCAAGGGTCGCGGTGATCGACACGCCCTGGTCGGCAGCCTTCATCAGCTGGCTGGCGCGTCAGGCAGGGCTCACGGACGAGGAATTCGTGTTCTCCGAAGCGCATGCCGACTACGCGGGAGCCGCGTGGCAGGCCGGCATCGATGAAGCTTCGGGCCGCGGTACGCGCCATGCGCTACGGGCCTGCGACCTCAGGCGCACGCCGCCGCGCGTCGGAGACCTGGTCTGCCAGGCGCGTGGAACCGGCGCCGGGCTGGACACCTTCGACAAGATCGGTGAAGTGCTGGCCGCGCGGGACACCGGCGGCGAGTTGCTGCCCATGCATTGCGACGTGGTGGTGGCGGTGGATGCCACAGGCTTCGACACCGTGGGCGGCAACGTGCTGCAGTCGGTCACGCGGCGCCGGCTCGATTTCGCGCCGGGCACGCGCCGGCTGGACCCGAGCTACCTGCCCGAAGGGTGCGTACCGGGCACGGTGGGCGTGCCCGGGTGCATCGACCGCCACATGAGCCGGCAGCCCTGGTCGCTGCTGCTGCAGTGGCGCTGAAGAGGCCGGCGGCGGTTACTTGTAGTACGCCTCGACGGTGCCCTTGAGCTTGATCAGCAGCGGCTTGCCCTTGCGGTCGAGGGTCTTGCCGGCGGGCACCTTGATCCAGCCTTCGCTGATGCAGTATTCCTCGACGTCGAGGCGGTCCTTGCCGTTGAAGCGGATGCCGATGTCGTGCTCGAAGGCGGCCGCCACGTGGTGCGGGCTGCGCGGGTCGATGGAAAGATGGTCGGGAAGAGGTGGGCGGGAGGTGGCTTCTGTCATGGCGCGTGATGATAGGGGCTTCCGGATCGGGCTCCCTTTTTGGCGCCTACCGGCGCTTGCGGGTCCGTCGGGCCGGCGGCTTGGGGCCGAAGCCCAGCGCGGCGCGTGCCAGCGCGTCGGCCTCGCCGTTGCGATGGCGCGGAATCCATTGCAGGCGCACATCGTCGAAGCTGCCGAGCAGCACGCGGGCCTCGTCGAACAGGGCGGCCAGCCGGACGATGGGCGCCACCGGCTCCGGGCCTGCCGCGCCGAGTTGCTCGACCAGGATGCTGTTGTCGCTGTAGGCCCGCACAGCGGTGGCGCCGCGCTCGCGCAGGTCACGCAGCGCGAGGGTCAGCGCCAGCAACTCGGCTTCGTTGTTGCAGCCCGTGGTGTGCGTGGCCTGCGACAGCGTGTGGCGGCTGCCGTCGGGCGCGGTGATGACTGCGCCGATGCCCATGCGGCCCGGATTGGGCATGGCGCTGCCGTCGCAATAGATGGTCCACGGCAGGTTGCCGCAACCCTGTTCTTCTCCCACGCTCATCCGGACTTCAGCAGTTGCTGCGCTTGATGCCCGCGAGGTTCTGGCACGGCCGCTGGCCCGGCGGCGGACCGGAGTCGTGCGCATGCGGCGGCCGCGGCCTGCGGATGGGACGCACGCCGTCGTAGTAAGGGTCGGGGCTCAGGATCACCACGCCCGGTGGCTCGGCCGCGGCCTGCGGCTGGCTCTCGGCCGGGTAGCGCGGAATGATGGCCGGGCCCGGGGGCGGATTGCTGGCCACCTGGCTCGGCGGCACGACCGGCGGCACCGACGAGGTCTGCGGCGGCGTGTAGTCGCGGCGTGCCGGGTCGGGCGGCGGCGATTCGAGGATGGGCACCTGCCGCGACTGCTTGCTGCCCGGCGGGCAAGCGACATTGGTGTACGAGATGGCTCCGCTGGCATCGGTGCAGCGCACCACCTCGGCCGCATGCGCGCCGAGCGCCGCAGCGGAGATCGCGAGGAAGGCAGCCAGTGCGCGCATCGATGTGTTTCCGGCAGGGTTCTTCGGTCAGGTCAGGTACCGGGAACGGCTCCCGATGGCGCCCACTTTAGCCGTTGCGTGCCGGTTGCGCACCTGCGGCATGATCGCGGGATGGACATTCCCCGACCGCATCCCCTCGTCATCGTCAAACTGGGAAGTACTTTCGAAGCCCTGCGCGCGCGGCAGGGCGGCGACTTCGAACACTGGATCGCCGACGGGCTCGGCGCGCACGCGCTGCCCCTGCTGGCGATCGATCCGCGACGCGGCGACGCCCTGCCCGACCCGGCCGGGGTTTCGGGCGTGGTGGTGACCGGCTCTCATGCGATGGTGTCGCACCGCGAGCCCTGGAGCGAGGCCACGGCCGCGTGGCTCGCGAAGCTGGTCGCGCACGATACGCCCGTGCTGGGCATCTGCTACGGCCACCAGCTGCTGGCGCACGCGCTGGGCGGCGAGGCCGGCGATCATCCGCAGGGGGCGGAAGTCGGCACGGTGACAGTCACGCTCGGCGAGGCCGCCGCCACCGATCCGCTGCTGCAGGGCCTGCCCGCGCAGTTCCCGGCACATGCGGTGCACTGGCAGAGCGCGCTGCGCCTGCCCGAAGGCGCGGTGCTGCTGGCCGGCAACGAGCACGAGCCGGTGCACGCCTTCCGCGCGGGCAGGAACGCCTGGGGCGTGCAGTTTCATCCGGAGTTCGACGCGGACGCCATGCGCGGCTACATCGAGATGCTGGCCGGCGAGCTGGCCTCGATGGGCGCCGATGCGGCCGCGATGCGCGAGCGCGTGGTCGACACCGGCGCGGCCGCCAGCCTGCTCGGGCGCTTCGCGCGGATCGTCGAGGCGCACCAAGGCGCCTGAGCGCCCATCCCATCCCATCCCATCCCACCCCACCCACCCATCCCACCCGGCCTGTCCGACGGCGGCTTTCGCGCGTCGGACCGCGACTACAGGCTACGCTCGCCGCTTCGGTTAAGGTGCGGTCAATCGGCCGCCCGCCGGTTCCTTTTTCTTCCCCTTCATGAACACCCCCTCCCCTGTGCCGGCCCGCAAGCATTTCTCGATGATCCGGGAGTTCCACCTCGCCGACGTGTTCACGCTCGGCAACGCGGCGTGCGGCGTGGGGGCGGTCTTCCTGGCGATGGCCTTCATGGCGAGCCATTCGCTCGCGCAGTTCCTGTGGGCCGCCGCGCTCGCGCCCACGGCCTTCGTGTTCGACGTGCTCGACGGCCGCATCGCGCGCTGGCGGCAGACACAGTCGGCCCTCGGGCGCGAACTCGACTCGCTGGCCGATGTGATCTCCTTCGGCGTGGCGCCCGCCGCACTCGGCTTCGCGGCCGGGCTGAACGGCGGCTGGGACTGCGCGATCCTGGTCTATTTCGTCTGCTGCGGCGTGAGCCGGCTCGCGCGCTTCAACGTGACGGCCGAGGCGCTCTCGGCCGGCTCCGACAAGGTGAAGTATTTCGAGGGAACGCCCATCCCGACCAGCGTGGTGCTGGTGGGCGTGCTGGCGTACGCCGCGTGGCAGGGCCGCATCGGCGCCGACGTGTGGGGCGGCGCCTGGGTCTTGGGGCCCTGGCAGCTGCATCCGCTGGCGCTGCTGTTCGCGCTCTCGGGCACGCTCATGATCAGCAAGACGCTGCGCATCCCGAAGTTCTGACCCATCGCCGATCAAGGCCACAGGAGACACGCCCATGACCATGAAGCTGTATTTCGACCCGCACAGCCGAGCCCAGGTCGCGAAATGGATGCTCGACGAAGCCGGCGTCGACTACGAGATCGTGCCCACCCTCATCAGGGAGAAGGCGCACAAGACGCCCGAGTTCCTGAAGATCAACCCGGCGGGCAAGCTGCCCGCGCTGGTCGACGGCCGCACGCGCATCTTCGAGAACGCGGCCATCTGCATGTACGTGGCGGAGAAGTTTCCCGGCAAGCGGCTAGCGCCGCCCGTGGGTTCGCCCGAGCGTGGCCGCTACCTGTCGCTGATGGTCTATTCGACCTCGCAGCTCGAGCCCGCGATGGGCGACGCCATCATGAAGATCCGCAGCAACAACAGCGCGCGCGGCTGGACCAATTTCGAGGCTGCCAAGGACGCGGTCGAACGCGAACTTGGCGACGGCCCCTACCTCTTCGGGGCGCAGTTCACGGCCGCCGACGTGATGATCGGTTCGATGTTCATCTGGCACCGCGCATTCGGCGGCCGCTCGAACCGGCCGAAGATCGATGCGTACATCCACCGGCTGCAGGCCCGCCCCAAGGGCATGAAGTTCGGCTGAACGCGGCGCGGCGTGCCGCGCTGGTGACAACGCGCGGCGAAGGCACGCTCTTTAATCGGCTTGCTTGTTCCCCTCCAAGAAAGAAGAGAGACGCCCGCATGACATCCAAGAACGCCACGCCCTCCCGGTTTCCGCTCGCGGCCCTTTCGCTGGGCCTTGCCGCCCTGCTCGCCGCCTGTGCCAGCGCGCCGCCGCCCGGCGGGCGAAGCGTGACCATCGAGCGCACCACCTTCGGCATCGCGCACATCACGGCGCCGGACTACGAGGGCCTGGCGTACGGCAGCGCCTATGCGCATGCGCAGGACAACGTGTGCCAGACGGCCGAGCACCTGCTCACGCTGCGCGGCGAGCGCTCGCAGTTCCTCGGCGCGCAGAACACCGGCGAGTTGGGCCTGGGCCGCGCGCCGAACGCGCAGATCGACCTGTTCATCCGCTATCACATGGACGACGCGGCGCTGGCACGCGCGGGCGCCACCGCCAGCCCCGAAGTGCAGGCCGCGCTGCGCGGCTACGTGGCCGGCTACAACCGCTACCTACAGGACGTGGGGCCGAATGGCTTGCCCGAAACCTGCCGCGGCAAGCCCTGGGTGAGGCCGATGACCGCCTCCGACCTGTCGCGCGCCACCGAGATGTCGATGATCCAGGGCGGCCTGGGCGCGCTGGCCGGCGCCGTGCTGGCCGCCGTGCCGCCCGCGCCCGGCGCGAAGACCGGCGCCGCGCCCGTCGAACTGAAGGAAGCCGTCGCCGAGATCGGCCGCCACAGCTTCAACGCCAACCCCGAGGGCGGCGAGCTCGGCTCCAACGGCTGGGCTTTCGGTCGCAACGCCACGCCGGACGGCCGGGGCCTGCTGCTGGGCAACCCCCACTTCCCGTGGAACGGCACCAACCGCTTCTGGGAAATGCACCTGACCATTCCCGGCAAGCTCGACGTGATGGGCGCCACCGGCGGGCTGAGCCCCGTGGTGGCGATCGGCTTCAACAAGGACGTGGCCTGGACCCACACCGTCTCGACCGGCAAGCGCTTCACCCTGTACGAGTTGAAGCTCGACCCCGCCGACCCGACCGTGTACCTGGTCGACGGCCAGCCGCGGAAGATGCTCGCGCGCACCGTGACGCTGCCGGCCGCGGCAACGGGGGGCAACGCGCCTGCGGTGCAGCACACCTTCTATTCGACCGAGTGGGGCCCGGTGATCTCGCTGCCGCGCGCCGGCCTCGGCTGGACCGCGCAGAGGGCGTATGCCATCCGCGACGCCAACACGCTCAACGTGCGTTCCGCCGAGGCCTGGATGAAGATGGCGCAGGCCCGCAACGTGGCCGAACTGCGTGCCGCCATGGGCAACCAGGGCATGCCATGGATCAACACCATCGCGGCGGACCGTGACGGCAACGCGATGTATGCCGATCTTTCGGTGGTGCCCGACGTGTCGGCCGACATGCTGAAGAGCTGCGCGCCCTCGCCCGCCGCCGCGGCGCTGCTGAACGCGGCCGGGCTGGCGGTGCTCGACGGCTCGCGCGCCGCCTGCGCATGGAATCGCGACAGCACGGCCGCCTCGCCCGGCATCATCGCGCCGGCGCGCATGCCGGTGCTCGTCACGCCGGACTACGTGCAGAACAGCAACGACAGCTTCTGGCTCAGCAACCCCGACATCGCGCCGATGGCGGGCATTTCGCCGCTGGTGGGCCCCGTCGGCGTGCCGCAGCGGCTGCGCACGCGCAGCGGCATCATGGAAATCCGCGGCCGGCTGGCGGGCACCGACGGCCTGCCCGGCAACCGCATGGGCGCGGCCGAGCTGCGCAGCGTGATCTTCCGCGACCGCAACCTCGCCGGCATGCTGGTGATGGACGACCTGCAAGCCGCCTGCCGCGCCGCCGGCGGCTCGCTCGGCACCGACCAGGCGCTGGGCTGCCGCGTGCTCTCGGCCTGGGACCGCACCAGCAATGCCGACTCGAAGGGCGCGCCGCTCTTTCGCGAGTTCTGGCGCAAGGCCAAGGACATTCCGAAGGTCTGGCGCGTGCCCTTCGACCCCGCGCAGCCGGTGGCGACGCCGGCGGGGCTCGACATGGCCACGCCGGCCACGCGCGAGGCCGTGTTCAAGGCGCTGGGCGACGCGGTCGGCATCCTGCGCACCGCCGGCTTCGCGGCCGACGTGCCGCTGGGCGTGCCGCAGTCGCGCCTGGTGCGCGGCCAGAAGATCGCGCTGCACGGCGGCGACGAGTTCGAGGGCGTGCTCAACAAGCTGGAGTCGCAGGGCCAGTCGCTGATCGACCCCAAGGGCTACAACATCAACTACGGCAGCAGCTACATGCAGGTCGTGAGCTTCGACGCCAACGGCCCCGTCGCCCAGGGCCTGCTGACCTACGGCCAGAGCAGCGACCCCGCATCGCCGCGCGCCTACGACCAACTGCCGCTGTTCGCCGCCAAGCAGTGGCACCCGCTGCCCTTCCATCGCGCCGACGTGCAGGCGCAGCGGGTGGGCGCGCCGCTGCAGCTCGCGTACTGATCGACAACGCTTCCTCTCATCCATGTCATTGCAGACCGCTCCCACCCACACCAGGCCCAGCGGGCTCGACCAGCTGGTCCGCATCGCGGCGGACCAGCCGCTCTCGCCCGACTGCGACCATTTCTACTTCCTGCGCCACGGGCAGACCGGCCGCAACGCGCTGCGCATCTTCCAGGCCGTGGACGAGCCGCTGAGCGAACTCGGCCTGCAGCAGGCCGCGCGCGCCGCCACGCTGCTGGCGGGCGAGCCGATCCGCACCGTGGTTTGCAGCGACGCGCGGCGCGCGAACGACACCGCCTACGCAGTGGCCACGGCGCTGAAGCTCGTGCCCGCCGCGCAGGCCACGCTGCGCGAGCGCAACTTCGGCGCGCTCATCGGCACCTCGTCCGCCAACATCGACTGGGCCTGCGAGCCCGAGGGCGGCGAGACGCTCTCGCAGTTCGTCTCGCGCACGCGAGAGGCCATCGACACCGCCCTGCGGCTGCCCGCACCGGTGCTGGTGGTCGCGCACGGCGGAACGCTCTACGCACTGGCCGCCCTGCTGGGCGTGCCGGTCGACCTCGGCCTGCTCGGCAACGCCCAGCCCTTGCGTTTCGAGCGCCGCGGCCCCACATGGGCCGTGACGCCGCTGCTGCGGCACGCCGACGGCGACGCGGCCCTGGCCTAGCTGCCGGGGACATTCCCCACCTCGATGCCGTCCACCCAACGAAGCACCACGCACCATGGAATTCAAGGACTACTACAGCGCACTGGGCATCGACCGTACCGCGTCCGACGACGAGGTGCGCAAGGCCTACCGCAAGCTCGCCCGCAAGTACCACCCCGACGTCAGCACCGAGGCCGATGCCGAGCAGCGCATGCGCGACATCAACGAGGCCAAGGACGTGCTGGGCGACAAGGAAAAGCGCGCCGCCTATGACGCGCTGGCCGACCGCGTCGCGCGCGGCGGCAGCCCCGAGGGCGACTTCCGCCCGCCGCCGGGCTGGGACGAAGGTTTCGAGTTCCATCGCGGCCCGCGCCAGGGCCCGGCCGACCATGCCGACTTCAGCGACTTCTTCTCGTCGCTCTTCGGCGAGGCCGAGCGCCGCGGCGCCGCGCGGCAGAACTTCCGCGCGCGCGGCGAAGACCACCATGCGGCCATCGAGATCACGCTGGAAGACGCGCTCAGCGGCGCCGAACGCGAGATCACGCTGCGCGCGCAGACCATCGACGCGCAGGGCCATCCGCAGTGGACCAATCGCACGCTGAGCGTGAAGATTCCCCCAGGCGTGCATCCGGGCCAGTTCATCCGCCTTGCCGGCCAGGGCATGCCCGGCCACGGCGGCGAGCCCGCGGGCGACCTGTACCTCGAAGTGCGCATCGCGCCGCACAAGCTCTACCGCGTGGAAGAGCGCGACCTGTACATGACGCTGCCCGTCACGCCCACCGAGGCCGCGCTGGGCGCACAGGTGCAGGTGCCGACGCCGACCGGCGGCGTGGTCGAGGTGACCGTGCCGCGCAACGCGCGCAGCGGCCTGAAGCTGCGCCTGAAGGGCCGCGGGCTCGCGGGCAAGACGCCGGGCGACCTGTACCTTCTGCTCGACATCGCGCTGCCGCCCGCTGACGGCGACGAGGCCCGCAAGGCCTACGAGCAGCTGGCGCAGGCCACCTCTTCCTTCCACCCACGCCAGCATCTGGGAGTCTGAGCATGGTGAATTTCACCCTCACGAGCACCACCGCCATCAGCGCCTCGCAGCCGCTCGCCGCGAGCGAACTGGCGCACGCCGTCGGCGCGGATACCGCCTGGGTCGTGCAGCTGGTCGAAGTCGGCATCCTGCGCATCGAAACCGCCGAGGCGCCGCCAGAGCGCTGGGAGTTCTCGAGCACCGACCTGCAATGCGCGCTCGAGGCACGCAGGCTGGAGCGCGACTTCGGCGTGAATCTCGACGCAGCGGCGCTGATCCTCGACCTGCAGCACGAGGTGCGAAGGCTCAAGGCGGCGCTGCACGCGCACGGCCTCCGATAGGAGGCCGTGGGCGAGCGCATCGCCCCTCCTATCCTCAGGGGAAAGCGGCCCGCCCCTTGACCTTGACACCATGCGAAGCCGAAGACTGCGGGCCTTCTCAACAGGAAGGAGCCCGCATGAACCCTCGCACCCTTGGCACGCCCGAGCCGGCACCGGCAACGACGCAGTCCGGCCGCCGATTCGGAATGGAAGAGGCCATGGCCCGCGCCGGCGTCTCCGAGCGGCTGCTGCGCCAGTGCGAAGCCCGCGGCCTCATTCAGGGCACCGTCGGCTGCGGATTCACCCGCGAGCACGTCGACGTGCTGCGCTTCGTGCGCAGGGCGCACGCGCTGGGCTTCGGCATGAGCGACATCGCAAGGCTGCTCGCGCTCAGGCAGGACGAGCACCGCATGAGCGCCGAGGTGAAACTCATCGCGCTGACGCGCACCGAGGAACTCGAATCGCAGATCGAGGAACTGCAGGCCACGAAGCGCGTGCTGGAGCGCCTCGCCGGCCTGTGCCTGGGCAATCATCAGCCCGCCTGTCCCATCCTCGATGAACTGCTGGAGCTCAGGGGCTTCGCCTCCCAGCCGGTTGGCGCTACTGCATCTGCTTCAGATTGCCGATGCGCACCAGCATCTCGGTGAACATCTGCAGGTCGGCGTCGAGGTCGGGCACTTCCTTGTACTCCTTGGCGTTGTGCGCCGTGTACTTCTTGCCGGGCATCGCGGGGCCGAAGTTGATGGCGTTGGGCATCAGCTTCGCGGTGGTGCTGCCGGCCGTGGGCACGGGCCTGGCCTCGAGGCCAGTGGTGTCGCCATAGATGTTCAGCAGCGTGGACAGCCATGCGCCCTTCGGGTCTCGCGCCATCCAGTTGCCTTGCTCGTAGGCGACTTCGAGCTTCACGCTGTTCGCGTTGGCCCACGCATCGATCTTCTGCGTGACTTGCGCCTTGAGTTCTTCGGGCGTACGGCCGCGAGGCATGCGCGCATTGACCGTGACTTCAAGCCTGCCATCGCTGCCCATGCGCACGAGGTTGGGCGAGAAGGTTAGAGGCCCCATGAAGTCGTCGGCATAGCCCAGGCCCATCTTCTCGCCGAGGTAGCCGGTGCCGTAGAGCGCGTCGATGTACTTCACGGCTTTCAGGTAGTGATTGGGCGCGAGCGGCACGCCGGATTCCTGCAGGAAGAGCGCGAGGCGAGGCAGCGGGTTCACGCCCTCCTCGGGCCGCGAGCCATGGGCGGAAACGCCCGTCACCTTCAGCTCGATGCCGTCGGCGCCGCGCGCGATGTCGATGGAGAACTTGCCGCCCTGCCCTTCGTACTTCTGCAGGAAGGCCGGCTTCGCGGCCTCGAGCTTCGCGAGCGCGGCGGCCTGGTCGCCGCCCTTGAGCACGGCCGTCGCCGTCTGCGAGATCGCGTTGGCCGATGCGGCGGCGCTCATGGCTGTGATCGCCGTCGATGCGCCATCGGCAGTTTCCGCCGGGAAAAACACCTTCAGCGCGCCCGAGCCCTTCTCGGCCACCACCGCCGGGTATTTGCTGTCGAGCACGATGTTGTAGGCCGGCAGCTGCGTCTTGGTGCGGTAGTACTGCATCGCGTCGCCGCCGGTTTCCTCGGTGGTCTCGATCATCAGGCGGATGCTGCGCTCGATGGGCAGGCCGCTTTCCTTCACCGTCTTCATCGCATAGAGCACCGCCGCGATGGAGCCCTTGTCGTCGATGGTGCCCCGGCCGTAGAGGAAGTCGCCCACGCGCGTCATCTTGAACGGATCGAGCCGCGTGCCGTCGTCTAGCACCCATTCGGACAGCACCGCCGGCACCACGTCGGAGTGAGTGAGGATGCCGAACTCTTCGGAGCCCGTGCCCTTGAGGCTGACTTCGAAGATGCGGTTGTCGACGTTGCGGTAGGCCAGGCCGAAATCGCCCGCCATCTTCTGCACGAGCTGGCCGAACTCGATGATCGGCGCACTTTCGTGGGGCGGAACCTGCACGTTGCGCACCGTCGGGATCGCCACCATGGTGCCGATGCTCGCGATCACGGCCTGCTGGTTGTTCAGGCGGTTGTAGAGGCCGAGCAGGCGCGCGATGTTGACGAGGTCGTCGCCGGCCAGCGGCGCCTTCTTGCGGTAGGCGGCCCCTCCCGGCTTGAGTTCCGGGTTGGTCTTCTCGGCCTGCGCCAGGAACGCGTTGAAGTCGGCGGACGGCTTGCCAGCCTGCCAGGCGGCGGCGAGCTGATCGAGCTGGGGCTTCCTGATCGTTTCCGCATGCGCCAGAGAGCCGAGCGCGAGCGCAAGGCCCAGCGAAAGCGCCGACAATGAAAATCGAGATTGCTGCATCAGGGTCTCCCCCTCATTCTGAAAACATCCCGCGACGATAGCCGAGCGAAGAATCGAAAGAACAATGAGCAACAGCACCGACAAGATCCGCTGCGCCTGGGCCCAGACCGACCCGCTGCTGATGGCCTATCACGACGCCGAATGGGGCGTGCCCGAGCGAGACAGCCGCGCGCTGTGGGAAAAGCTCATGCTCGACGGCTTCCAGGCCGGACTCTCGTGGCTCACCATCCTGCGAAAGCGCGATGCCTTCCGCAAGGCCTTCAAAGGCTTCGTCCCCGAGAAGATCGTCAAATTCACCGAGGCCGACGTCGAGCGGCTGCTGCAGGATCCGGGCATCGTGCGCTCTCGCTCGAA
The DNA here is from genome assembly GCF_048302515.1 of Variovorax sp. 350MFTsu5.1. Lineage (NCBI taxonomy): Bacteria > Pseudomonadati > Pseudomonadota > Betaproteobacteria > Burkholderiales > Comamonadaceae > Variovorax > Variovorax sp. 350MFTsu5.1. The sequence continues at coordinate 4,148,834 of NZ_CP157620.1, forward strand.
GATCGAGGCCACCATCGGCAACGCGCGCGCCTACCTCGCGATGCAGGCCAAGGGCGAGGACTTCTCGGAATTCATCTGGGGCATGGCGGGCGGCAAGCCCGTCGTGAACCGCACGGGCAGCGTGCCGGTGAAGACGCCGCTGTCCGAAGACATCTCGGCTGCGCTGAAGAAGCGCGGCTTCAAGTTCGTGGGGCCGGTGATCGTCTATGCGTGGATGCAGGCCACGGGCATCGTGGACGACCATGCGCACGATTGCCACCGGCACGGGACGAAGCACGGACGCGGCAAGGCCCAATGAAAAAACCGGACGCTGCCTTCGCAGGTCCGGTTTCTCCTGATGTGTGACTTGTGATTCGATGAAGCGGCTTGCGCCGCTTTCGAATTACAGGCCGGCTTGGCGCGTGAAGGTCAGGCCCTTGGCTTGCGCGGGGATCACGCTGCCGGCGAAGGTTTCGGGACGCAGGTTCTGGCCCGGAGCGTGTGCGGCGGCGACGGCCTGGCTACGGACGGCGGCGCGGTCCACCGAAGCGGTCAGAGCGGGCGTTGCGGTCGAAGCGGCGCCTTCGCTGTCGTTGTAGGCGTTGCCGGCACGGGCGGCTGCCACGGCCTGGGGCGCCACATCGGCGCGGCTGTAGCCGGAAGTCAGGGGCTGGACGCCTTCGTAGGTTTCTGCGTGGGCGCCAGCGGCGGCGAGCAGGGTCAGAGCGGCGGCGGCGAGGATGTTCGAGGTCTTCATTTCAATTCCTTCTTCATTGGGCTTTTCGGTGCCGCAAGTGTGCACCAGGATTACTAGGGCAAACCCTATGAAGAATGAACCGCAGTGTTCACGAAATTGAAACAATAGCCAGGAACTTTCTGACAACGCTAATCCAAGTGCTCCTTGCGCCGTCAAGAACGTGGGCAGTTTGCATACTTTGTCTCTAGACCGTCAAGCGGAACCTGGCAGCCTGGCTCGGCCTTTCAGCAAAAGGTGCTAGGGCAGCCTCGCCCCTCACCGCGCCTTTCAACAAGCTCCTGCAGGTTGCATGCCAACCGGTGCGCCTGTTCCGGAGCGCTTCGCCCGCTCAGTCCTCCTTCATGCCGGTCGCCTTGACCACGCTGCCGAGCCGCGCACGCTCCTCGTCGACGAACTTGGCAAAGCTCGCGCGGGTGCCACCGACGGGCTCGATGCCCATGTCCTTCAGGCGCTTCGCGATCTCGGGCGACTTCATTGCGGCGTCGACTGCCGCGGCCATCTTGTCCATGATCGCGTCGGGCGTGCCGCGCGGCGCGTGCACGCCGGCCCAGTGCGCGATGCGGATCTCGGGGAAGCCCTCCTCCGCCGCAGTCGGCAGCTCAGGGTAGGCCGAGATGCGTTGCGTCCACGTGCCCGCCAGCGCCTTGAGCTTGCCGCTCTTCACGTAGGGCAGCACCACGATGCTGGCCTCGGAAGTCGCCTCGACCTGGCTGCCGAGCACCGCGGTGATCGACTCCGAGCCGCTCTTGTAGGGCACCACGTCGAGCTTGCCGCCGTATTTCGTCTGCAGGATGCCCTCGACGAAATGCGGCGTGCTGCCCGTGCCGGCGGTGGCCCAGTGGAAGCCGTTGCCCGACTTCTTCGACGCGGCGACGAATTCCTTCAGGTCCTTGTACGGCGCATCGGCCGGCACCACCACCACCGAAGGCGCCAGCCCGATCATGGCCACCGGCACCAGCGCCTCGTCCTTGTACGGCATGCTCTTCTTGATCATGCTGTTCGACACCACGCCGGCCGCGCTCACCAGGAAGGTGTAGCCGTCGGGCGCGCTCTTGGCGACCACGTCGGCGCCGAGGACCGCGCCCGCGCCGGGCTTGTTGTCGACGATCACCGGTTGCCCCAGTTGCTTCGACGCGCCTTCGGCCGCCGCGCGTGCCATCAGGTCGTTGGCGCCGCCTGCGGAAAAGGGAACGACCAGCCTGATCGGCTTGGTTGGCCAGGCCTGCGCGGCGGCGCCTTGGGCGAGGACGGACACGGCCAGCCCGACGGCGAGCGATGCGATGCGGTTGGAAAGCATGGGAAGTCTCCTGCGTGTTGTGAGTCGTTGTCAGGTACAGCGCCCATTGCACGCTCCTGGGTCGGCTTTGACCTCGGTATTTCTCCCAGAGGCCTGCCGATCAGGAACGCGGCCAGGCGCGGATCAGCGTGCGCAGCGCCACGCCGCCGCTGCCCTTGACCTCGGCGCGATAGGTGCCCACCAGCGCCTCGCGCTCGGCGGCGGCCTGCGGATCGTTGCGCCATGCGAGCAGCGCGGCCACGTCGGTATCGGGCAGCGCGGCGAGCAGCGCCTGCGTCACCTGCCTCTCGAATTCGCGCGCCACGAGCATCAGGTTGCGCGGGCGGGTCGAGGTCACGCCGCGCGACCAGAGCGTGTCGAGGGCCATGTCGAGCGTGCGGTCGGGCAGCGAGCTGAACTGGCCGCCATTGCCCCGCGCGAGTTGCTTGACGACGGCGCTCATCAGCAACTGGCTGGAGAAGTCGATCTCGCGCACCTCGGCCACCGCCATGCGCTCCAGCAGTTCCGCGCGCGCGGGGTCCACGGGCTTGGCGCGCTCGCGGTTGAAGAACTCCGCCTTGCCGGCATCGCTCATCGCCGCGTAGTCGGTGCGCAGCTTCACGAAGCGCGACACGGCGGCGAGCAATTGCGGGTTGGGTGCCGCACCACCGTTACCGGCCGATGCAACTTCCTGCTGGATGGCAGACACCGAGGCCTTCGTGTCGAAGGCGCGCGTCGCCGCCGTGTCCAGCGCCTTGAGTGCCTTGTCGGCGATGGCCTGGTCGTCGGGGTCCAGCAGCTCTCTCGCACCACGCGAGACGGCGCCAGGCCCGTAGGAGGCCTGGTAGCGCTGCTGCACGCCTTCGAACTGCAGCAGCGCTTCCGCACGGCTCTGCGCCCAGCCCATCAAGGGGGTCGGGAGCAAGAGAAGCAACAGGGAGAAACGGAAGAGGAAGAGACGGTTCGGGGAAAGCATGGCGCCATTATTGGCACGCCGGCATTTCCCTCCCGCTGCCCCGGTCCGCCCCCGTCCGCCCCGGTCTCTTCCGTGCTTCAGGCCTGCGCCAGCTCCCTGCGCAGCTGCTTCGCAGCCGCCACCATGTTCGAAAGCGCCGCCTCCGTCTCGGGCCAGCCGCGAGTCTTGAGGCCGCAGTCGGGGTTGATCCACAGGTTGGCGGGCGGCACCACGTCGGCCGCCTTGCGCATCAGCCGCACGATTTCTTCGACCGAAGGCACGCGCGGCGAGTGGATGTCGTAAACGCCCGGGCCGATCTCGTTGGGGTAGCGGAAACCGCCCGCGTTGTGCTCGCCCCCGAAGCCGCGCAGCAGCTCCATGTCGGAACGGCTCGTCTCGATGGTGATCACGTCGGCGTCCATGGCCGCGATCTCCGGCAGGATGTCGTTGAACTCCGAATAGCACATGTGCGTGTGGATCTGCGTCTCGTCGCGCACGCCCGAGGCGCTGATGCGGAAAGCGCGCGTGGCCGACTTCAGATAAGCCGGCCAGCCGGCGCGGCGCAGCGGCAGGCCTTCGCGAATGGCCGGCTCGTCGATCTGGATGATGCCGATGCCCGCACTCTCCAGATCGACCACCTCGTCACGGATCGCCCAGGCGATCTGCTCGCAGGTGGTGGCGCGCGGCTGGTCGTCGCGCACGAAGGACCACTGCAGGATGGTGACGGGGCCGGTCAGCATGCCCTTCATTGGCAGCTTCGTGAGGCCTTGCGCGTAGGCGGTCCATTCGACCGTCATAGGCGCGGGGCGCGCCACGTCGCCGAAGATCACCGGCGGCTTGACGCAGCGCGAGCCGTACGACTGCACCCAGCCGTTGGCGGTGAAGGCGAAGCCGTCGAGCTGCTCGCCGAAGTACTCGACCATGTCGTTGCGCTCGGCCTCCCCATGCACCAGCACGTCGATGCCCAGCTCCTCCTGCTTGCGCACGGCAAGCGCGATCTCGACGCGCATCTTCTCGCGGTAGCCCGGCGCATCGAGCTCGCCGCGCTTGAAGGCGGCGCGGGCGGCGCGGATGTCGGCGGTCTGCGGGAAGGAGCCGATGGTGGTGGTCGGCAGCGCGGGCAGCGCGAAACGCGTGCGCTGCACCAGCTGGCGCATTCCGAACGACGAGACGCGGCAGTCGTCGCCCGCCACGCTGCGCGCAAGGCGCAGGGCCACATCTGCACGATGCACGCGTGGGCTGGTGCGGCGAGCTTCCACCGCGGCGCGGGCCGCCGCGAGTTCTGACGCGACCGAGGCCTCGTCGCCATCGACGGCCGCGCGCAGCACGCGCAGCTCGTCGAGCTTCTCGACGGCGAAGGCGAGCCACGATTTCAGTTCCGCATCGAGCTTCGTTTCCGCCGCAAGGCTGAAGGGCACATGCAGCAGCGAGCACGAAGGCGCGATCCACAGCTCCCCTTGGTGCTTCTCCGCCACCGGCCTGAGCCTGGCAAGCGCCGCATCGACGTCGGTGCGCCAGATGTTGCGCCCGTCCACCACGCCAACCGACAGCACCTTGTGCGCCGGCAGCCAGTCGGCCACGCCCGTGAGTTCCTGCGGGGAGCGCACCGCGTCGACGTGCAGGCCGGCCACCGGCAGCTGGCAGGCCAGGCGCAGGTTGTCCGACAGCGGCGAGAAATACGTGGCCAGCAGCAGCTTCGGCGCGCTGCGGGCGAGTTGCCAGTAGGCGCGCTCGAAGGCGTTGCGCCATGCATCGGGCAGGTCGAGGCCGAGGATGGGCTCGTCGATCTGCACCCACTCCACGCCCTGCTGCTTCAGCCGCGTGAGCACCTGCTCGTACACCGGCAGCAGCGCATCGAGCAGCGAGAAGCGGTCGAAGCCGGCCGCCTTCTCCTTGCCGAGGTACAGGAAGCTCAGCGGCCCCAGCAGCACGGCCTTGACCGCGTGGCCGGCCTGCTGCGCCTGCGCCACCTCGTCGAAGAGGCGCGTCGAGGCCAGCCTGAACTGCGTGCGCGCATCGAACTCGGGCACGAGGTAGTGGTAGTTGGTGTCGAACCACTTGGTCATCTCCAGCGCGAAGGTGCCTTCGCCGCCGTGCGCGCAGCCTTCGCCGTGCGCGTGGGCCGTTTCGCTCTCCACGCCGCGCGCCATCTTGAAGTAGCGCGAAAGTTCGGGCTCGTCGCCATGGAAGCCGAAGCGCGCCGGCTCGCAGCCGAGCAACTGGATGTGGTTGGCCACATGGTCGTAGTAAGCGAAATCGCCCACCGTCACGAAGTCGAGCCCTGCATCGCGCTGGGCCTGCCAGTGGCGGGCGCGCAGTTGCTCGCCGACCGCTTCGAGCGCGGAACGGTCGATCTCGCCGCGCCAGTGCTTCTCGAGGGCGAACTTGAGTTCCCGGTGCGCGCCCATGCGCGGAAAGCCGAGGGTGTGGGTACGGGTGGTCATTTGAAGGTAATCCGGTCGCTGATCTTGGGAATCCGGGATGGTCGGCGTTTGCGGCATATGATTCAAACGAAACCTTTTGCCCATTCGATTGAATATTTTTCATGCAGCCCGCCATGCAGCAATCGATCCTTGAAATACGCCACCTGCGCACGCTCATCGCGCTGCGCGACACCGGCAGCCTCGTGCGCGCCGCGCAGCTGCTCAACCTCACGCAATCGGCGCTGTCGCACCAGATCAAGCTGCTGGAAGACCGCTACGGCGCGCAGCTGTTCGAGCGCAAGTCGGTGCCGCCGCAGTTCAGCACCACCGGCCTGCGGCTGCTTCAGCTGGCCGACACCGCGCTGCCGCTCATCGAGGAAGCCGAGCGCGACGTGGCCCGGCTTGCGCTCGGGCGCAGCGGCCAGCTGCGCATCGTGGTCGAGTGCCACACCTGCTTCGACTGGCTCATGCCAGCCATGGACGCCTTTCGCCAGCGCTGGCCCGAGATCGAACTCGACATCGTCTCGGGCTTCCACCCCGACCCGATCGCGCTGGTGATGCAGAACCGCGCCGAGGTGGCCATCGTGTCCGAGCAGGACCCCGGCGAAACCGTGGACTACCACGCGCTGTTCCGCTTCGAGATCGTGGCACTGCTGGCCAACGAACACCCGCTCGTTGCCAAGGCCTACCTCACGGCGCGGCACTTCGCCGACCAGACGCTCATCACCTACCCCGTGCCCGACGAGATGCTCGACATCGTGCGGCAGGTGCTCGGCCCCGCCGGGGTGGAGGCCGCGCACCGGCGCACCACCGAACTCACGGTCGCGATGCTGCAGCTGGTGGCCAGCGGGCGCGGCGTGGCGACGCTGCCGCTGTGGGCGGTGCAGAACTACCTGGACCGCGGCTATGTCACCGCGCGCCGCGTGGGCAGCAAGGGGCTGACCGGCCGGCTCTACATGGCGTGCACACAGGGCACCTCGGCACAGCCCTGGCTCGCCGACTTCGTGCGCATCACGCGCGAGAGCTGCTTCAAGAGCCTGCCGGGCATCGAGCTGCTGTAGCTGGCGCGCGCCAGAATCTGCCGTACACCGAACAGAGGAAAAAAAAGGAAGACCGCATGGCTCTGAAGAAGAAAGGCCGCTACTGGTACGGCGACGGCCCCGAAGACACGCAAGCCGAGATCCAGCGCTACAGCAAGGCCAACAAGTACCCTGCCACCCGCTTCGCCGCATCGGCATGCATCTGCGGCCATCGCGTGTTCGGTCTGGAAAGCGACGAGGAGACCGGCGCGGCACGCCGCACCTGCACGGCCTGCGGCAACGTGCACCTGATGGGCGACGCCGCCGAATACGCGGACGAAGCCGAGTTCGAAGGCCACGAATGCGTCTGCGGCGAGGAAAGCTTCGAGTTGCTGTCGGGCGTTGCGCTCTACGCCGAGAGCAACGACGTGCGCTGGTACTACCTCGGCTGTCGCTGCACCAGCTGCAGCCTCGTCGGCGTCTTCGCCGACTGGAAGTGCGAAGGCGGCGACGCCGACGTTTTTCTCGCCGCGGTCTGAGTACCGCCGTCGCGCATCGCCTCGGCAAGCCACGAACGGAAGGCCGCCACCTTCGGCCGGTCGCGGCTGGCCGGCGGATACACGAGGTGGTAAGCAAAGCCGTCGAGCAGCGCGGCCTTGAAGAGACGCACCAGCCTGCCCTCGGCCACGTCGCTCGCCACCAGTGCAGCCGGCAGCAAGGCGACGCCCTGCCCGGTCTGCACAGCCCCCAGCAAAAGGCCGGCATCGTCGAAGGACGGTCCGCGCACCGAGCCCGTATCGGCCACGCCCTGCGCCGCGAACCACAGGCGCCAGCCCTTGCGCTGCGCGTCGTTCACGCGCGGCCAGCGCAGCAGATCGGCTGGCTTCGCGGGCTTGCCCAGCTCGGCCACCAGCGAAGGCGCAGCAACGGGAACAACCTCGACGGTCAGCACGCATTGGCTGACGAGCCCCGGGTACTGGCCCGTGCCGTGGCGAATGGCGACATCCACGCCGTCGCGCGAGAAATCGGCCAGCGCGTTGCTCGCCTGCACCTGCAGGTCGATGTCGGGATGTGCCTTCTGGAATGACTTGAGCCTCGGCACCAGCCACGCCGAGGCGAAGAACGGCGTGGTGCTCACGGCGAGCAGGCCGCTTTCGGCGGGCACGGCCAGCCTCTGCGTCGCATCGCTGATCTGCCTGAAAGCACTGCGCACCGGCGGCAGGTAGGCCTGGCCCGCGTCGGTCAGAAAGATGCCCCGGTTGACGCGGCGGAACAGCTGCACGCCCAGGTGCAGCTCCAGCGCCTTGACGAGCTGGCTCACGGCGCCCGGCGTCACGCAGAGCTCGTCGGCCGCGTTCTTCACCGACAGATGGCGCGCGGTGGCCTCGAAGGCGCGCAGTGCGTTGAGCGGTGGGAGCTGGTGTTCCATCGTTTAGCCAGACTGATTCGAAAGAGGCAGAAATTCTGGTTTGTGCCGCAGACAGCAAAGAGGGAATATCGTCATCCGCGTGGCCAGAACGAGTCTCGCGAGCTTAGATATTTTGATCCGGACACCCGCATGAAGACCACACCTCCGAGCCAGCCTTCTTCCGCATCGCAGCAAGGCGCGGGCCTTTTCCGAGGCTGGCTGGTGGTCGCGGGCGCCTTTGCCGTGACCTTCGTGGGCTTCGGCTGCGCCTACACCTTCAGCGCCTTTCTCGAATCGCTGCAGAAGGACTTCGGCGCCTCGCGCGGGTCGGTGTCGCTGGTGTTCTCGCTGGCGGGCTTTCTCTACTTCGGCCTCGGCGTGCTCAGCGGGCCGCTGGCCGACCGCTGGGGTTCGCGGCGGCTGGCCGCGGCGGGCATGGTGCTGGTGGGGCTGGGGCTTGCGCTCGCAGGGCAGGCACGGAGCCTGACGCAGATCTACCTCGCCTATGGGCTCGGCGTGGGCCTGGGCGTCGGCGCTTCGTACGTGCCGGTGCTGGGCGCGGTGCAGCGCTGGTTCGTCCGGCGGCGCGGCTTCGCTTCGGGGCTGGCGGTGAGCGGCATCGGCGTGGGCACGCTGGTGATGCCGCCGCTGGCATCGCTATTCATCGAGACGCTGGGCTGGCGCAACGCCTACCTGGCGCTGGGTGTGCTGGCGGTGGTGGTGGGCGTGGGCATGGCGCTGCTGATCGAGAACGACCCGCGCGACCGTGGCCTGGGGCCGGATGGCGATGCTCCCCAGCCTCAGGCCCAAACAGCCCGGCCCGAGGGCTTCACGGTGCGCGATGCCGTGCGCTCGCGGCGCTTCGCCGGCCTGTACGTAGCCTGCCTCATCAGCTCGTTCGGCCTGTTCGTGCCCTTCGTGCACCTGGTGCCCTATGCGCTGGACCACGGGGTGCCGAACGCGTCGGCGGTGCTGCTGCTGGGCGCCATCGGCGTGGGCAGCACGGCCGGGCGTTTCTTCCTGGGCGGGCTTGCCGACCGCATGGGGCGCGCGCAGACCATGCTGCTGATGTCCACCGGCATGGCGCTGTCGCTGCTGGTGTGGGCCTCATCGGACGGCTTCCGGGGGCTGGCGGTGTTCGCCTTCTTCTACGGCGCGTTCTACGGCGGCTTCGTCGCGCTGCTGCCGGCGCTGGTGATGGACTACTTCGGCGGGCGCAACATCAGCGCGATCATCGGCGTGCTCTACACCAGCGTGGCCTTCGGCACGCTGGTCGGTCCGGCCGCCGCGGGCTATGCCTTCGACATCAGCCGCAGCTACCTGCTGCCGATCTTGTTCAGCGTGGGAGCCAACCTGGTGGCGGCCGCCATCATGTGGACGATGTCGCGGATGGATGCCCGTGCAAAGCCGGCCACGGCCGGCGAACTGCGCTGCACAGTGGGGAAATGACACAACCGCAACCCGACGTTACCGTCAGCCCGCCTCCCGCCGCGGACGCGCAGCCCGAGCTCACCGAGACCCAGGCGTTCATGCGCGCCTGGGTTATGTTCGCGGTGCTGTTCGCTGTCGTGCTCGGCCTGCTGTGGCTGCTTCAGTCCCACTTCAGCTGAACCGGCAAGTGCAGGAGGCTCAGGAAGCCTTCTGCACCAGCTTCAGCACGCTCGAAAAATCGAGCGCGCCGTGGCCGGCGAGGCTGTGGGCCGCATACAGGCTGCGTGCCAGCCCGCCCAGCGGCGTGGCCGCGCGCACGGCGGTGGCGTTCTCCTGAGCCAGCCCCAGGTCCTTGAGCATCAGGTCGGTGCCGAAGCCACCGGCATAGTTCTTCGAGGCAGGGGCGGTCTCCATCACGCCGGGCATCGGGTTGTACTTCTCCAGCGCCCAGTTGCCGCCCGAGCTGCGGCGCATGATTTCCGACAGCACCTTCGGATCGAGCCCGTTGGCCACGCCCAACGCCAGCGCTTCGGAAGTGCCGATCATCAGAATGCCCAACAGCATGTTGTTGCAGATCTTCGCGGTCTGCCCCGCTCCGGCCGCGCCGGCGTGGAAGATGTTCGCGCCCATCTTTTCGAGCACGGGGCGGGCACGCTCCAGATCCTGCGTCTCGCCGCCGACCATGAAGGTCAGCGTGCCTGCGATGGCGCCGCCCGTGCCACCGGACACCGGCGCATCGATCATCGCGATGCCCTTGGCGGCAGCCGCTTCGGCGACCTTGCGCGAGGTGGCCGCCGCGATGGTGCTGCTGTCGATCACCAGCGAACCGGCGCGGATGCTCTCGAGCAGGCCGGGCTTGCCGGCACCGCCCAGGAACAGGCCATCGACGTGCGCGCTGGCCGGCAGCATGCTGATGACGACCTCGGCATCGGCCACCGCCTCGGTGGCCGACTTGGCGATGGGCAGGCCATCCGCGCCGAACTTCGCGCAGGCCTCCTTCGAGAGGTCGAAGGCGGCGAGCGCGTGACCGGCCTTGTGCAGGTTCATGGCCATCGGGCCGCCCATGTTGCCCAGGCCGATGAAAGCGATCTTCATTGCTTTGTCTCCAAGTTGTTTGAATACGGGTTCAGAACGCAGAAGTCGCGAAGGTTTCGCAGAGGTCGCAGAAGAAACACAAAAACAGGTTTCTCCTTCGCGACTTCTGCGTAGCTTTTGTCTTCCTTCTGCGTTCGGCTGTCCGATTTACTTCAGCGATGCCAGCTCCGCCGGCATCTCGCCGCGCGGACGCAGGTGGTCTTCGATGAAGGCGGGCGTGATCTCCTCGAGCGTGGCCGGGCTCCAGCGCGGATTGCGGTCCTTGTCGACCAGCACCGCGCGGATGCCTTCGGCGAAGTCCTTGTGCGCGCAGAAACCGAGCGATGCCCAGTATTCGAGGCGGAACACCTCGGCCAGCGACATGCGCAGAACGCGCTGCCACAGCTCGAAGCTCAGCGCGGCCGAGCTGGGCGCGCCCTTGGCGAAAGTCTTGGCCGCCGTCTGCAGCCATGCGTCGTCGCTCTGCAACTCGCGCAGGCGCTTCGCGATGTCGAGCAGGTCGTCGCCCGCCATCAGCGCGTTGATGGTGTCGTAGTGCTCGCGCACCTTCGATGCGGGCATCTCGGCGCCCTCGCCCGCCTTGGCGAGGATGCGTGACAGCGTCGCGCGGTCGGCCTTGTTCTCGCAGGCCCACTTCGTCGAAGCGATGGTTTCCAGCACTTCGCCCTTGCGCTCCTGCGGCACCAGCACGTCGGCCAGCCCGCAGAAGATGGTGTCGGCCGCGTTGATGTTCGCGGCGGTGAGCGCCAGGAACAGCCCCGTGCGGCCCGGCGTGCGGCGCAGGAACCAGCTGCCGCCCACGTCGGGGTACAGGCCGATGTTGATCTCGGGCATGGCGATGCGGCTTTGCAGCGTCATCACGCGGTGCGAGGCGCCTGCCAGCAGGCCCACGCCGCCGCCCATCACGATGCCGTGGCCCCAGCACAGGAAGGGCTTGGGGAATGTGTGGATCAGGTAGTCGAGCTCGTACTCCTCGCGGAAGAAGTCTTCGGCGTAGGTGTTGCGCGCGGGGCCGCAGTCGAGCAGCGTCTGGTAGAGCTGGCGCAGGTCGCCGCCGGCGCAGAAGGCCTTGTCGCCCGCGGCCTGCAGCAGCACGCCGACGATACCGGCATCACCGGCCCATTCGCGCAGCTTCGGGGTGAGCAGGCGCACCATGTCCACCGACAGCGCGTTGAGCGAAGCCGGTGCGTTGAGCGTGGCCACTGCGAAGCGCTGGCCGCCGGCGGTCTTGATTTCGTCGAAGAGAACTACTGAGTCAGTCATGTTTTGGGGTTGCTTGAATACGGGAACCGAACGCAGAGACCGCAAAGGTTTCGCAAAGGTCGCAGAAGGAATATCAATTTTCTTTTGTCTTTTCTGCGACCTTTGCGAAACCTTCGCGACTTCTGCGTTCTGAAGTTGGACTTCAGCGGATGTCGCTGTCCCCTTCCAGCAATTTTCGCGCAACGATCACGCGCATGATCTCGTTGGTGCCTTCGAGGATCTGGTGCACGCGCGCGTCGCGCACCAGGCGCTCCAGCGGGAACTCGCCGAGGTAGCCGTAGCCGCCGTGCAGCTGCAGCGCGTCGTTGCAGACGTTGAAGCCCGCGTCGGTCGCGAAGCGCTTGGCCATCGCGCAATAGGTGCTGGCGTCGGCATGGCTGGCGTCGAGCTTGGAGGCCGCGAGCCGAACCATCTGCCGCGCCGCAACCAGCTCGGTCGCCATATCGGCCAGCTTGAACTGCAGCGCCTGGAAGCTCGCGAGCGGCTTGCCGAACTGCTGGCGCTCGTGCAGGTAGCGGCGCGCCGCGTCGAGCGCGCCCTGCGCCGCGCCCACCGAACAGGTCGCGATGTTGATGCGCCCGCCGTCCAGGCCCTTCATGGCGATGCGGAAGCCCTCGCCTTCCTTGCCCAGCAGGTTCTGCGCGGGAATGCGAACGTTGTCGAAGCTGATGGTGCGCGTGGGCTGGCTGTTCCAGCCCATCTTGTGCTCCTTCTTGCCGTAGCTGATGCCCGGGGCGTCGGCCGGCACCGCGAAGGCCGATATGCCACTGGCGCCAGCGCCGCCCGTGCGCGCCATCAGCACCAGCACGTCGGTCGAGCCGGCACCGGAGATGAACGCCTTGCCGCCGTTGATGACGTACTCGGCGCCCTGCAGCTCCGCGCGCGTCTTGAGCGAGCCGGCGTCGGAGCCCGCGCCCGGCTCGGTCAGGCAGTAGGAGGCCAGCTTGCGCCCGCTCGTCAGGTCCTCGCCCCACTGCTGCGCCACTGCGTCGGTCGCCCAGGTGCCGAGCATCCACGTCGCCATGTTGTGGATGGTGATGAAGGCGGTGGTCGAGGGGTCGACCGCGGCCATCTCCTCGAACACCAGCGCGGAATCGAGCCGCGGCAGGCCAAGGCCGCCGATGCGCTCGGGCGCATACAGCCCGCAGAAGCCCAGCTCGCCGGCCTTGGCGATGGCCTCTCTCGGAAAGATGGCTTCCGCGTCCCACTGCGCCGCATGCGGCGCGAACTCGGCCTGTGCAAAGTCGCGCGCCGTCTCGGCGAAGGCGCGCTGCTCCTCGGAAAGTTCGAAGTCCATCCTCCGGACTTCTTATTTGAGGCTGATGGTCGTGTTCACGCCGTGCGAGACGGTGCTGTCGTCGAACCAGCGAGCCGTCACCGTCTTGGTCTGCGTATAGAACAGCACCACCTGCTTGCCGTAGGGGCCCAAGTCGCCGAGCTTCGACGCGCGCGAGCCGGTGAACGAGAACATCGGAACCGGCACCGGGATCGGCACGTTGATGCCCACCTGGCCCACGTCGATGTCTTCCTGGAAGCGGCGCGCCGCGGCGCCCGACTGCGTGAAGATCGCGGTGCCGTTGCCGTTCGGGTTGCTGTTGATCAGGTCGATGGCCTCGTCGATGTTCTCGGCGTCGGCGATGCACAGCACGGGGCCGAAGATTTCCTGGTCGTAGATGGTCATGCCGGGCTTCACGCCGGTGAAGATCGTCGGGCCTACAAAGTTGCCCTTCTCGTAGCCGGGCACCGTGGGCTTGCGGCCGTCGAGCACCAGCTTGGCACCGTCGGCTTCACCGCGTTCGATGAGGCTGTTCACGCGGTCGTAAGCGGCGCAGGAGACCAGCGGGCCCACGTCCACGCCCTTGTCGACGCCGGCGCCGACCTTCAGCGTCTTCGCCTTCTCGATGAGTTCGGGCACCCAGTTGCGCGCCTCGCCCACCAGCACCGCCACCGACACCGCCATGCAGCGCTGGCCCGCGGCGCCGAAACTGGCGCCGGCCAGTGCGTTGAGCGTCTGCTCCTTGTTGGCGTCGGGCATCACGATGGCGTGGTTCTTCGCACCCATCATGCATTGCACGCGCTTGCCGGCCAGAGTGGCGCGGTTGTAGACGTGCGTGCCGACCTTGGTGGAGCCCACGAAGCTGATCGCCTTGATGTCCTTGTGGTCGCAGATGCCGTTGACGATGGCTTCACCGCCATGCACCACGTTCAGCACGCCGGGCGGAACACCGGCTTCGAGCGCCAGTTCGCACAGGCGCATGGTGACCATCGGGTCCTGCTCGGAGGGTTTCAGCACGAAGGTGTTGCCGGTGACGATGGCCATCGGGAACATCCACAGCGGGATCATGGCCGGGAAGTTGAACGGCGTGATGCCGGCGCACACGCCCAGCGGCTGCAGCAGCGTGTAGGTGTCGACGCCGTTGGCCACGTTGTTGGCCAGCTCGCCCAGTTGCAGGTTGCCGATGTTCGATGCGTGCTCGACCACTTCGAGGCCGCGGAACACATCGCCTTCCGCGTCGGGCAGCGTCTTGCCCTGCTCGGCCGTGAGGATCGCGGCGAGCTCGCCCATGTTCTCGCGGATGAGCTGCTGCAGCTTGAGGAAGATGCGCGCGCGGGCGCCGATGGGCGTCTTGCGCCAGGTCTTGAAGGCCTCCTTGGCGGAAGCGACTGCCGCGTCGAGCTCTGCCTGCGTGGCGAAGGGCACGCGCGCCAGCACTTCCTGCGTGGCGGGGTTGACGACGTCGCGCCATTCGGTGGTCTTCGATTCGACCAGCTTGCCGCCGATCAGCAGCTTGACGGTGGCGACCTGGGTCGAGGGCGTGGTGGTGGCGTCCATGGGGTTTGTCTCCTGTGAATCCTGTGAAAGCGGCGCCGGACGAGCCGGGGCGGTGACGCATCCTAGCTTTGCAGATTTGCCATGACAATAGACAAAATTGCGCGGCGACTTTGCAAAAATGCAAAGCCTTCCATTCGAGACCACCCGAGGCACGAAAGCACATGGACTGGGACAACCTGCGGTACTTCCTGGAGCTGGCCCGCTCGGGCACGCTGATGAGCGCGGCGCGGCGGCTGGAGGTCGACCACACCACGGTGGCGCGCCGCATCCAGGCGCTCGAGAAGGAAGTCGGCGCCCCGCTGTTCTCGCGCGAATCGGGCGGCCACCGGCTCACCGAGGCGGGCCGCAGGCTGCAGCCGCAGGTCGAGGCGATGGAGAGCGCGTTCCAGGCCGTGGAAAGCACCGCTCCGGCCTCGCAGGAAGGCCTTTCGGGGCTGGTGCGCATCGGCGCCACCGAGGGCTTCGGCACGGTGGTGCTGGCACCGCAGCTAGCATCGTTCGCGGTGCGGCACCCGAAGCTCACCATCGACCTGCTCGCGATGCCGCGCCTCGTGCACTTGTCGCGGCGCGAGGCCGACATCGTGATCTCGCTCGAACGCCCGGCGCGCGGGCCGGTGGTGGTCGCCAAGCTCACCGACTACACGCTGCGCCTGTACGCGTCGAAGCAGTACCTGTCGGCGCACAAGCCCATCCGCACGCGCGAGGACCTGCGCGGCCACACCTTCATCAGCTACGTGGACGACCTGCTCTTCAGCAAGGAGCTGCAGTACCTCGACGAGTTGCACCGCCCCGACGCCTTCGCGCTGCGCAGCACCAGCGTGCTCGCACAGCACAGCGCGGTGGCGGCGGGCGCGGGCATCGCGGTGCTGCCGGCCTTCATCGCCGAGCACGACACCGCGCTGCGCCCCGTGCTGCCGGGGCAGGCGAACTTCACGCGCACCTTCTGGATGTCGATGCCGGCGGAGACCAAGCACCTCGCGCGCATGCAGGCGGTGTGGAACTTCCTGCGCGAGACGGTGCAGGAGCAGCAGCCGCTGTTGCTCCTGCAGCCGCCCGGCGAAGAAAATGGCGCAAGCGGCCCGCCGCAGCGCCCGGCCCGCCCGCGCAAGCCACCAACCCCGTAACGAGCAACGCAATTCCCTACACGGAGCCTGGAGACACGCCCATGCCACGCCACCGCCCCGCCCGCCTCGAACACATCGCCGGCATCGGCGTCGACCGCATGGGCGCGATCGCCGACGACGCCGACGGCCCGCCCTTCCTTCGGCTGGAGAACCTCGACGTCGACATCCCGCCCGACCCCGAGGCCGTCGCGCGCACCGTGCACGCGGCATCGTTCGACCCCGACAACAGCTACCTGCCCTTCATCGGCCAGTCGCGCCTGCGCGACGTGGCGGCGCGGCATGTGTCGGCGCTCTCGGGCGTGGAATACAGCGGCGCGCGCAACTGCGTGATCTCGGCCGGCGGCCTCTCGGGCATCCTCAACGCGCTGCTCGCCACCGTCGAGGTCGGCGACGAGGTGCTGGTGACCGACCCGACCTACGCGGGCCTGCTCAACCGCATCCGCCTCGCGGGCGGCACGCCGAAGTACGTGCCCTTCAGGTTCACGCCCGGCGGCGAATGGAAGCTCGACCGCGAGGCGCTGCAGGCCGCCATCGGCCCGCGCGTGCGCACCATGCTGCTGATGTCGCCCTCGATGCCCTCGGGCGGCTGCTTCGACGAGGAAGACTGGCGCGCCATCGCCGCGCTGTGCGTGCAGCACGACCTCACGCTGATCCTCGACACCGCGATGGAGCGCCTGCTGTACGACGGCCGCAAGGTCATCCACCCCGCGGGCCTGCCCGGCATGGCCGAACGCACCATCACCGTGGGCTCATCCGCCAAAGAGTTGCGCATGATCGGCTGGCGCGTGGGCTGGACCGTAGCGCCCGAAAGCTACATGCCCGACCTCGTGGCCGTGTCGCTGGCCAACGTGGTGGTGCCCGTCGGCATCGCGCAGAACGCAGTGGCCACCGCGCTGGAGCAATCGCCCCGCACGCTCGGGGCCTACGTGGCGGAGCTGGAACGGCGGCGCGACACCGTGCTCGACGAGCTCAAGGGCCTGCCGGTGGGCGTACCCGGCGGCGGCTGGTCGCTGCTGCTGCGCGCCAGCGACTTCGGCATCGACGGGCAGACGCTGTCGGAACGCCTGCTGGCGCACCGCGTCTGCGCCACCGCGATGAAGGGCTGGGGAGAGACGCACAGTGCGCAGTACCTGCGCTTCGTGTTTTCCAACGAGCCGGTGGAGCGGCTGCGGGGGTTGGGAGACAAGGTGCGGGCGGCGCTGGGGGCCTGACGCTCAGGAAAAGAGGCGCTTCCAGAGACTCTTGCCCCCTGCAGGTTCAGCAGCCGCAGCGGCCTCAGCCCGTTCGAGCAGCTCGACCAGCCCCGGCACGCGCGGCTTCTTGAGCCATCGCGCAAAGGCCGAGTAGCTTTCCGCCTTGCCTTCGATGCGCAGATGCTCGGGCATGGCGGGGCACGGCGCGCTGCCCAGCAGCACGCGCAAGGCTTCGAGCTGGTTCATGCGGATCGCACTGAAGAGCGCGGTCTCGCCGAGCGACGGAACGATGTCGTTGGCCCCCGCGAGCCCGCCGTCGAGCAGAGGACGGATCGCGGCCGCGTCGCCCTTGATCGCCGCGGCTCCGAGGGCTTCGAGGGCCGCGAGCCTTTCGGGCGACAGGCTCGCCAGGTAGGCATCGTCTCGCTTGTCGTCCTCGCTGCGCGCATCGCCGTCCTGCATCGTCATGAAGTCGGTCACCAGCGCCACCGGCTCGCGGGCGGCGTCGAGCGCCCAGAAGCTCGGATAGCTGCCGTCACCCCAGCCCGAGCTGAAGATCAGCACGTTGTTCGCGCTGCCCTCGCCCAGCGGGTAGTGGTCGGCCATGTCCTTGCTGCCCAGCTCCTCGTCGAGCACGTCGTCGTAGTAGCTGCCGTAGTCGGGGTTGGCCGACGATTCGCGCGCCTCGCGCTCGGCGATGGCGGCCGTGCAGTCGGCATCCATGAAGCAGCCGACGCCCGCGTCGACCGGATAGCCGTAGAACTCGTCGTCGCCCAGCTCATTCTGCGACTGGCCATCGAGCAGCGCGGGTTCCCAGTGCAGGTCCGCGGGCTGCAGTCCGCGGCGATCACGCAGCCAGAGCACCGCGAGCGCATGCCGGCCTTCGTGTTGAAGCAACTCGGCAGGGAAAGCGCCCCGGCCGGAAACGCTGCGCACGAAAGGGGGGCGTTCCGGCTGCACCAGCGGATCGCACGCCACGATGCGGCCGCTCGTGACCTGGAGCGACCCGCAGGACTGCCGCTGCAGGCGCCGCACGCGCAGCGCCTCGTCGTCGAGGAAAACGGTGCGCAGGTTTTCGAGGTCGAGGTAAGCCATGCGCCCAGTGTCTCACCCCAACGGGAAAGGGCCGCGAAAGCGGCCCCTTGCGTGCTGTCGGGTCGATGCCGTCTTTACTGGATCAGCTTGGCGCCCGTCTTGGCCTGCAGCGCGTCGAAGGTGACGCCAGGCGCCAGCTCGACGACCTTCAGGCCCTCGGGCACCACGTCCATCACGGCCAGGTCGGTGATGATGCGGTCGACCACGCCCACGCCGGTCAGCGGCAGGGTGCACTTCTCGAGGATCTTCAGGTCCTCGGTGCCGTCCTTCTTCTTCGCGACGTGCTCCATCAGCACGATCACGCGCTTCACGCCGGCCACGAGGTCCATGGCGCCGCCCATGCCCTTGACCATCTTGCCGGGGATCATCCAGTTGGCGAGGTCGCCCTTGGTGCTGACCTGCATCGCGCCCAGGATCGACAGGTTGATCTTGCCGCCGCGGATCATCGCGAAGCTGTCATGGCTGCCGAAGATGGCCGAGCCGGGCAGCGTGGTAACGGTCTGCTTGCCGGCGTTGATGAGGTCGGCGTCGACCTGGTCTTCGGTGGGAAACGGGCCGATGCCGAGCATGCCGTTCTCGCTCTGCAGCCACACTTCCTTGTCGCCGGTGTGGTTGGCCACCAGCGTCGGGATGCCAATGCCGAGGTTGACGTAGAAGCCGTCTTCGAGTTCTTGCGCGGCGCGGGCCGCCATCTGGTCTTGGGTCCAGGGCATCTCAGGCTCCTTCTTTCTTGTTGACGACCTTGGCGGGCACTTCGCTGCCTGCGGCGGCAGCAGCGGCGATGGCGGTCTGGGCCTCGACCTTCGCGGCGGCGGCATCGACCGATGCGCTCACGGTGCGCTTCTCGATGCGCTTCTCGGGGTTCGCGTTGAGCACGATGCGGTGCACGTAGATGCCTGGCAGGTGGATGTCGTCGGGGGCCAGCTCGCCCACCTCGACGATCTTCTCGACTTCGACGATGCAGATCTTGCCGGCCATGGCGGCAGCCGGGTTGAAGTTGCGCGCCGTGAGGCGGAAGCGCAGGTTGCCCGACTTGTCGGCCACGTCGGCCTTCACCAGCGCCACGTCGGGCACCAGCGAGCGTTCCATGACGTAGGTTTCGCCGTCGAACTCGCGCAGCTCCTTGCCTTCGGCAACCTGGGTGCCCACGCCGGTCTTGGTGAAGAAGGCCGGAATGCCGGCGCCGCCGGCGCGCAGCTTCTCGGCCAGCGTGCCCTGCGGCGTGAATTCGAGGGCCAGTTCGCCCGCGAGATACTGGCGTTCGAACTCCTTGTTCTCGCCGACGTAGGACGCGATCATCTTCTTGATCTGGCGCGTCTCCAGCAGCTTGCCGAGGCCGAAACCGTCGACGCCCGCGTTGTTGGAGATGACGGTGAGGTTCTGCACGCCGGAGTCCTTGAGCGCGTCGATCAGCGCTTCGGGAATGCCGCAGAGGCCGAAGCCGCCGACCGCGAGCATCTGCCCGTCGGCGACGACTCCCTTGAGTGCCGCGTCAGCGGTGGGAAAAATCTTGTTCACTCGTGCTCCTTGATGGATGAATGAGAGAGGTGGAAGCAGGAAAAAAGCCGGAGGAAGAGGCCTGAACGATACTACGTACCCGCATACGTAGTATTTCGTAATGGTGACCCCCGATGCCCGAGATCGATTACCGGCTGGCCTTTGAACACGCCCCCGTCGGCATGGTGGTGTCGAGCAACCGCACCATCGTGGCGTGCAACCTGCGCGTTTGCGAGATCTTCGGCGCAACGCCCTCCGCGCTGGTCGGGCATTCGTTCAGCATCCTCTACCCCAGCGTGGCCGAGTTCGAGCGCATCGGCAAGCGCATGGAGCCCTTTCTGAATGCCAGCGGGCACTACGCCGACAACCGCATGATGAAGCGGCTCGGCGGGCTGCATGGCGCCATCGCCGGCGAAACCTTCTGGTGCCACGTCACAGGCCACGCCATGAACCGCGCCGCCCCGCACGAGGCCGGCATCTGGACCTTCGAGGACCTGGGCTCGCGCCGCGCCGTGAAGGCAGAGCTCACGCCGCGCGAGCGCGAGGTGGCCGCGCAGGTGATGCGCGGGCTGACTTCCAAGGAGATCGGCAAGGCGCTGGGCATCAGCCACCGCACGGTGGAACTGCACCGGGCCCGGCTGATGCGCAAGTACGCGGCCGCGACCACGGCCGAGCTGGTGCAGAAGCTGATCGCCGGCTAATCGGCGAGCTCGATGCGCAGGCGCACCATGTCGCGCAGCACGATACCGTCCTGCTTCTGCAGCCTGCCGCCGGCTGCGCGGCGCACGAAGAAGTCGCGATCCACCCCGGCGATGCGGAAGCCGAAGCGCTGGTAGAAGGCCAGCTCGCGCAGGCTGCTGTTGCCCGTGCCGACTTCGAGCAGGTGTGCGCCCCGTTCCACGGCCAGCGCCTTAGCCTTGCGCAGCAGCGCTGTGCCCACACCCTGGCCGCGCAGATCGGCGCTCACCGCGATGTTCATGATCTCCCAGGTGCCGATGCGGGTTTCGAGCAGCACCATCTGGCCGACGGCCCGGCCGGCAGCTTCCGCCAGCCAGAGCTCGCCGCGCGACAGGTACTTGCGGATCTCGGCGCGCGGGCCATCGGCGGCCAGCAGCAGCGGCCATGGGGTCGAGTCGTCGGGGGTGGCACGGCGTATCTGCGGCCGGAGCGCCGCCTTCTTGCTCGTCATCTATTTCTGTCTGCTTTCATCGGTTGTCGGCGCCGGATTCTCGCGCCACACGAAGCGTCGCCGATCCGCAGAACCAGCCTGAAGTTCCGGCCGAACGCCGACGGATCGTTGCGAAAACGGAAACGCCGTGTCCTCGAAACGCCCGCGCCACGGCAGGCTGCGAAGCCTATCGTGGAGGCCATCAAGGGCAACAAGCCCGCAACCACACAGGAGTCCGAAATGTCCACACCCATCCATTCCGAACGCAGCCTTCTGCTTCAGACGCAGGCTTCCGTCGCCCGCGCCCATGCGCTCGCCGTGCGGAAGCTGCCCGTCGCGATGACGCTCTCCGCGATCATCCTGTCGATCATCAACGTCAAGCTGTAGCCGGTCGTATCCGTGGCAGGCCGGGCAGAGGGCACCGGCACCACAAGGCCCGATCAATCGGGCTTGATGTCAGCCGACTTGATCACCTTCGACCATGCAGCCAACTCCTGGTCGACGAATTTCGCCAGCGTCGGCGGGTCCATGTAGGTCGCGAAGGCGCCCTGCTCGTCCACCTTCCTGCGGAAGGCTTCGCTCTCCACGATCTTGCGGAGTTCCGCGCTGAGCCTGTTGACGACCTCGGGCGGCGTCTTCGCCGGCGCGAACACCGCGAACCACGATTCCACCTCGTAGCCCGGCAGTCCCGCCTCGGCCGAGGTCGGCACGTCGGGCATCGACGGATGCCGCTTGCTGCCCGTGTACGCCAGCGGCTTGATGCGGCCACCCGCGAAATGGCCGATGACCGAGGGCGGCGTGGTGATGAACATGTCGACGTTGCCCGAGATCAGGTCGTTGATCGCCGGCCCCGAGCCCTTGTAAGGCACGTGTGTCATCGCCTGTTTCGTCTGCCGCGACAGCAGTTCGCCCGCGATGTGCTGGATCGAGCCGTTGCCCGAGGACGCGAAGAAGAGCCCGCCCTCCTTCTTCTTGCCGTACTCGATGAGTTCCTTCATCGACTTCACCGGCAGCTTGCCGCTCACCGCGACCACGTGCGGCGCGCGCATCACCATCGCCACCGGCACGAAGTCCTTGGTGGGGCTCCACCGGATGTTCGGGTAGAGCGAGGGATTGCCGACGTGGTAGCCCGAATACTGCATCAACAGCGTGTAGCCATCGGGCGCGGCGCGCGCCACGAACTCGGTGCCGATGTTGCCGCTGGCGCCGGGCTTGTTGTCGATGACGACAGGCTGGCCCAGCGCGCGCTGCAGCGGGTCGCCGACCAGCCGCGCCATGATGTCGGTCGAGCCGGCCGGCGCGGTCGGCACGACCATGGTGATCGGTTTCGAGGGCCAGGCGTCGGCGGCGGTTGCGGCGGTTGCGGCCGAACCGGATAGCACGAGGCCGACCGCGAGAAGGCGGTGGATGGGTTTCATGGTTTGTCTCCGGTGGTTTTGTATTGCTGGCTGTTCTTGGGGCTTCGCCTCAGGGCGACAGCTCCGAGATCTCGATCAGGTTCAGGTCGGGGTCGCGCACATAGACCGAACGGATGCGCGAGGTGGCTCCCGTGCGCATCACCGGCCCTTCGAGGATCGGCACACCCTTCTCGCCGAGCCGCGCGACGACCTCGTCGAGCGGCACGCTGGCGATGAAGCACAGGTCCAGCGAGCCGGGCGTCGGCAGCTGCGCCTTGGGCTCGAACTCGTGGCCCTTCACATGCAGGTTGATCTTCTGGTTGCCGAAGCGAAAGGCCTTGCGGCCGGCGCCGAAGCTCTCCAGCGACATGCCCATCACGTCGACATAGAAGCGGATGCAGGCTTCCTCGTGCGAGGTGGTCAGCACGAGGTGGTCCAGGTGGTCGATCATGGTTGCAGCTCCTTGTGTGCTTGGCCGCGCTCCCGGGCGCGGATGACGATGTCGTCGAAGTCCGGCGGGGGCGCATGCCGCGTCAGCCGATGGCCTGCGCGCGAGACCTGGGCCGGCAACTCGTGCCGCACCAGCGCTTCCAGTTCCGCCGCAGTGGCGATCAGGCCCTCTAGGTGCATGCCGGTGTCATAGCCCATGCACTGCAGCATGTGGACCACGTCCTCGGTCGCCACATTGCCTGTCGCACCCGGCGCGTAGGGGCAGCCGCCGATGCCTCCGAGCGACATGTCGAGCCGGCGGATGCCGGCCTCCACCGCCGCCACGGTATTCACGAGGCCCATGCCGCGCGTGTTGTGGAAGTGGGCCGTCCATTCCAGCGCCTGGTGGCTCGCCAGCACGGATTCGCAGAGCTCCCGCACCTGCGTCGGATAGGCCATGCCCGTCGTGTCGCACAGCGTGATGCCCTGCACCTCGAGCGCGGCGAAGCGGTCGATCCAGCCTTGCACCGTCGCGAACGGCACTTCGCCTTCCATCGGGCAACCGAACACGCACGACAGCGACACGTTCACCGGCACCCCGGCCTTCTTCGCCAGCGCGATGACGCCGGCCAGCTGCGCGAACGACTGCTCCCTCGTCATGCGCAGGTTGGCGAGGTTGTGCGTCTCGCTCACCGACATGACGATATTGAACTCGTCGATGCGGCTCTCCAGCGCGCGCTCCGCCCCTCGCAGGTTTGGCACCAGCGCGGTGTAGACCAGGCCTGGCCGGCGGGCGATGCGATTCATCACCTCCTCGCCATCGCGCAGTGCGGGAATCGCTTTCGCCGAGGTGAACGACGTGACTTCGATCTTCGCGTAGCCCAGGCCGCTGAGCCGGTCGATCAGCGCGATCTTGTCCTCCGTCGGGATGAAGCGGCTCTCCATCTGGAAGCCGTCGCGCGTCGCGACCTCGTTGAAGAACAGCCGCGTGCCGTTGCCCGCCTTCATGCCGCAACTCCTTCCGCGCGCCGCGCGGGCCATCCGGCACCGCGCAGATCGCCGTCATGCTCGCCCAGCCGTGGCGCGGGGTGCGCGATGCGCCCCGGCGTGGCGCTGAGCTTGGGAACCACGCCCGGCACCTTCAGCGTGGCGCCGTCGGAAGTCGACGCTTCCACGATCATCCCGCGCGCCAGGTACTGCGGGTCGCTCGCGATGTCGGCCACCGTGTAGATGCGCCCGACAGGCACGCCCGCCGCATCGAGCGCGGCCAGCACCTCGTCGCGGCTGCGCTGCAGCGTCCATGCCTCGATGGCGGCGTCGATCTCCTCCACGCGCAGCACGCGGCCGTCGTTGTGCACCAGCCCGGGGTCGTTCTCCAGGTCCTCGCGGCCGATGGCGCGCATCAGCCGGCGGAAGATGCTGTCGCCGTTGCCGGCCACCAGCACGTACTGCCCGTCCTCGCAGCGGTAGGCATTGGTCGGCGCGATGCCGGGCAGCGCGCTGCCGGCACGCTCGCGCACGGCACCGAAGGCGTCGTACTCTGGCAGCAGGCTTTCCATCACGTTGAACACCGACTCGTAGAGCGCCACGTCGATGAACTGGCCTTCGCCGCCATGCGCCGTGCGGTGGTGCAGCGCGGTCAGCACGCCGATCACGCCATGCAGCGCCGCCAGCGTGTCTCCCAGAGACACCCCCACGCGCACCGGCACACGGCCCGGCTCGCCGCTCAGGTAGCGCAGCCCGCCCATCGATTCGCCGAGCACGCCGAAGCCGGGCTTGTCGCGGTAGGGCCCGGTCTGCCCGTAGCCCGAGATGCGCAGCATGATGAGCCGGGGGTTCAGCGCATGCAGCGCCTCCCAGCCCAGGCCCCAGCCTTCGAGTGTGCCGGGCTTGAAGTTCTCGATCAGCACGTCGGCTTCGAGTGCCAGTGCGCGCACGGCCTCCTGTCCCTCGGGGCTGCGCAGGTCCAGGCACACCGAGCGCTTGTTGCGCGACTGGACCTCCCACCACGCCGAGGTACCGTTGTCGCGCAACAGCCGCCACTTGCGCAGCGGGTCGCCGACGCCGGCCGGCTCGACCTTGATCACGTCGGCGCCGAACTCCGCCAGCGTCTTGCCGGCGAAGGGGCCGGCGATGAGCTGGCCGAGCTCCAGCACCTTCAGGCCTTCGAGTGCATTCATGTCCGCGTCCGTCTCCTTTGTTGGGCTGGCCCCGACTCTAGGAACGGATCGCGGAATGCGGAATTGCTTTGGCGGCAGCAGTCCTTCGCGAAACGCGAAGGACCCGGCTGACGGCGGCGTTGCCCGCCCCTACTTTCTCTTCGAGATGCCCGATCCGGCGGCGGCCGGTGGCACAGGCGCATCGGGCGCCTTCACCCATCCGCGCAGCAGCACGCCCATGAAGAGCCCCGCGCCGAAGATCGCCCAGTACACCCAGCCCGGCAGGTTCTCGACGCCACTGTGCAGGTTCATGCCGAAGGCCGCGCCGATGGCCATCAGCGGGAATGTCAGCGCAGCGATGGTGTTGAGCTTGTGCTGCGCCCGGCTGACTTCGTTGGCCGCGCGCGCCTGCTGCTCGGCGGCGTGCGCGAGCCTGTAGTCGAGCGACATGCGGGTGTCCGCCAGCAGCAGTTCGAGCCCGCGTCCGATCTCGACCGCGCGGTCGCGCAGGTCGGTGATCATCGGGTCCCCCGGCACGGCCTCGCGCGCGGCCTGCAGGGTGGCCTGCATGTTCGACGCTGCGCGCGAAAGCGGAATCAGCGGCCCGAGGATCTGGAACAGGGCCTCCGAGTTTTCGGCGGCCTCGTGCCGGACCTCGAAGGCGCCCAGGGTCGCGCGGTAGTTCTCCACCAGCTTGGCCAGCGGCCGCTCGCCCGGGTTGTTGCCCTTGTGCAGCCAGGTACCGTCGGGCTTGCGCAGGAACACCGCCGACTTGCGCTCCGACCCCGTGCCTGCGGGCGGCTCGTGCAGGATCACCATCAGGTGCCCCTGCTCGTGAATGACGCGTTGCGCGCCGTAGCTGGAGCCACCCAGCCGCTGCTGCATCTCGGGTGGCAGCTCCCAGTCGTAGTCGATGCGTCGGGTGCTCATCGGGGGGCCTGCAGTTCTTTCCAGAGGCTGTCGAACTCGTCGGCGAAGCGCCGCACGAGCTGAGGGTCGTTCGTCAGCACCAGGTTCTCCTCGTTGAACTCGCAGGCGCTGCGCGTCCAGTTGTAGCTGCCGTTGAGCAGCCGGGCGCCGTCGAAGATGGCGAACTTGTGGTGCATGTGCGCCTCTGTGCGGTCCACCGCCACCGGAATGCCGGCGGCGCGCAGCTGGCCGATGTCGCTGCCGGCATCGAACTCCTTGTCGTTGTCGGAGATGCAGCGCAGCGACACGCCGCGCCGGTGCGCGGCCAGTACCTCGGCCGTGATGCGATCGTCCGACAGCGTGAACACGCACAGGTCGACGGAATGCCTGGCCGAGCGCAGCTGATGGTTGATGGCCTGCAGGCAGGCCGTGCCGGGGCTGAAGAAGGCCTGCGAGCGCACGGTCACGCTGCCGTCGGCCGAGCGGCCGGTGTCGATGGCGCGGACCACGCCCTCCAGCCACTTCAGCAGAGCCAGCTGCTCGGGGTCGGCAGTGCGGGCACGCACCAGGTCGAAGGCGCGGTTGCGCAGCTGGCGCAGGCCGTCTTCCGGCGGCTGGGCCTCGCGCAGCGTGTGGACCAGCACGCGGCGCTCGTCGTCGCTCAGGCGGGCATCGGCGAGGGTGTCGTCGAGCTGGGCCAGCAACGCGGGCAGCGTGGACGGTGCTTCTGTGGTCGCGGGCAGGGCCGACATCTCATTGCTCCTTGTTGTCCGGTCTGGGCGTGCGCTTCGGCTGCGCACGCGTCGCCATCGCCTCCGCCGCCAGCCGCTCCATGTTCTGTGCGATGGAGCGGTCCAGCTCCAGGCGGCGCTCGGTGGCGGTCACCAGCGGCAGGATCAGCTCGCGATAAGTCACGGCGATCTGCAGCACGGCATCGGCCAGTCGCTGGCCTTCGCTCGGCCCTTCCGCGGGCGCAACGGGTTCGGGCTTGAGCCTGTCGACCGCGCGCGCCACGTCGAGCATGCTGCTGGCGATGCGCTGGCTGCCATCCACGTCGGCCCCGCCCAGCTTGCGCTGGCGCACGAACTCCTCGCAGATCTCCTTCCAGCGCGCGTCCTCCTCGGGCGTCGGGCTGCCCAGGAGCTGGGCCAGGCGTAGCAGGTTCTCCTCGGCGCCGGTGGTCAGGGTCTGGGCCTCGCCGCGGTAGTGGTCGCGCAGCAGCGCATCGAGTTCGTCGTCGCGCATCAGCGCGGTGATCTTGCCCGCGAGCTTGGTCATGTTGCGGTAGCTGCCCTGCAGCTTGAAGGGCGGCGCGGCGCGGTACGACTCCTGCTGCGCGGCCGACTCGATGTAGGCGAGATTCACCTTCAGCAGCAGATCGCGCGCACGGAAGAGCCGCTGCAGCAGCGCCTTGATCTCCTCCAGCTCGACCGCGCTGTACGCGTGCGACAGCGCGCTGCTCGGCACCTCGTGGCCCTGTGCCATCTTCACCAGCAGCTGCACGTCCTTGGGGTCGCGCGAGGCCAGCGGCATGAGCGTGGGGTTGGAGGTCAGGCTGTTCTCGATGTACGAGAGCGCGAATGCCGCCTCGCGGCCCGAGAGCACGTCGCCGAGGTTGTAGATGTCGGCGCGGTTGGCCAGCATGTCCGGGATCTTGAACACGTCGCCCGACTCGGTATACGGGTTGCCCGCCATCACGACCGCGAAGCGCTTGCCGCGCATGTCGTAGCTGCGCGGCTCGCCGTTCCACACGCCCTCGATGCGGCGGGTGCCGTCGGCCAGCGCGATGAACTTCTGCAGGAACTCGGGGCTCGTGTGCTGGATGTCGTCGAGGTACAGCATCACGTTGCTGCCCATGGCCAGGCCTAGGTTGAGCTTCTCCAGCTCCTGCCGCGCCGCGCTGTTGGGCGCGTTCGCCGGGTCGATGGCCGTCACGCCGTGGCCCAGCGCCGGGCAGTTGATGCGCACGAAGATCAGGCCCAGCCGGTCGGCCACGTACTCCATGAGCGTGGTCTTGCCGTAGCCCGGCGGCGAGATCAGCAGCAGCAGGCCCATGCGGTCGGTGCGGCTGCCCTCGCCCGCCGAGCCGATCTGCTTGGCGAGGTTGTCGCCGATGATGGGCAGGTAAAGCTCGTCGATCAGCTGGTTGCGCACGAAGGTGGAAAGGGGCTTGGCCTGGAACTGGCTCAACTTGAGCCGCGCCTTCTCGCCCTCGAGCAGCTCGTGGCGCAGCCGTTGCAGCGCCTCGAAGCCCGGCACCGCGTGCTGCGTGTGGAAGAGGAAGCGGCGCCAGAAGTCGTTGAGGTTCAGCGTCAGGCGACCATCGGCCACGCGCGGATGTTCGCCGCGCAGCCCTTCCACCGTCTGGTCGAGCGCCACGTTGACGCGGGTGCGCTGCAGCGGCATGGCGAGCACGCTGGCCGCGTCGTCCACCCAGTCGACCGATTGCGGCGACTGGTGCACGGCGAAGGCGCGCACCCAGTCGCGCGCCAGCCGCCAGCGCTCGGCCGGCGGCGCGGCGTCGAGATCGGCCTGCCAGGCTTCGCGTCGGCGGCCACGCTCAAGCTCGCGCAGCAACGCTGCGGCAAGGTCTTCGCCGGCCCCCGAGACCACCCAGGTCTCGCCGCCATGCGCCGCAAGCTCGCGCACGAGGTAGGCGGCCGACTGGTCGCACAGCGTGGCGACGAGCGCCTTGCGGCCCTCGGGCTCCTGCTCTTCTTCCGCCTTCTCCGCCACCGCGAGCATGTCTGGCAGCACCTCGCGCAGGAAATGGCCCAGCGAGCGGGCGACGTCGGCCTCGAGCTGGTCGAGGGCGTCGCGCCGCCCGAACAGCTCCTGCATCTGCAGTGCCGCGCGCGCACGGCGCAGCAGCGACTCGCGGTGTGCGATGAGGTGGCCGTGCTGCCAGTAGAGCAAGGCCAGCGCGCGCTCCGTCGGCCCCCAGGCCAGCAGCCCGGCCTGGTCCTGCATGGCGACCAGCGCGGCCAGCAGGCGAAGCGCGTCGTCGTCGTGGATGCCCTTCTGGTAGCCCTCCTGGTAGCGCGCGGCGGCGAAGCGGCGGACCATTTCGAGCAGCTGCGGATGCTGCGGGTCTTCGGCCAGCAGCGTGCGCACGTCGGTCCAGCTGCGTTCGGCCTTGCCTTCGAGCAGCGCCTCGAGCAGGCACCCGGCGAGATACTCGGCGCGCGACAGATCGGGCGTCTCGGAGACCAGCGACTGGCCCCAGTAGGCCTGCAACGCGCGCAGGCGCTCGTCGTCCACCGGGCTCATGTAGTCCGTGCCCGTGACCTGGTAGGCCATGCCCTCATCGCGGGCCACCAGCGTCAGGTCGACCGGCTGGCGGTGCACGGTGAAGGCGTGGCGGCCCAGGCGCAGCGTGTCGCCACCCTCGCTCACCAGCTCGCGCTTGTCGCGCACGGCGCGCAGGGCCTGGTCGCGGGCGGTCTTCAGGCGGGTGTCGAGCTCGTCGGCCGGCACCGCCGAGCCCAGCGTGCGCAGGTCGGCGATCAGCGTGTGCAGCTTGCCGATCATCGGATCGGCGGCGAAATAGCTGTGGACCTGCCCCAGCTCGGCGAACTGCGCGATGCGGCGCGGAATGCCGTCGAGGATGCGCCCCGCCGCGTCGATCACGCCCTGCGCACGGCGCTGCCTGGCCTCGACCAGGGTCTGGCGCCTGGCCGACAGGGCCTCGTAGACGTTCTCGCGCTTCTCGGCGATGTCGCCCAGGAACTCGTCCTGCTCGGCGAAGCGGCCTTCGATTTCTTCCAGCTGCGCCAGAAGACGCGTGAGCGCGTCGTCGCACTTCTCGGGTGTGTCGGCGAACTCCAGCGCGTTCTCGACCGCCTGGCCGAAGAGCTTGAACTGCGCGCCGAACTCGGCCCTCGCCTCGGTCGCGCCCAGCGACTTGCGCCGCGCACGCGCATCGGCGCGCATGCGGTTGATGTCGGCGTAGATCAGCGAGATGCGGTCGAGGATGGAGGTGCGGACGACCGCATCGCCACCCGGCAGGCTGCCCAGCTGCTCGGTCAGCAGGTCGAGCCCGGCTGCCTGTTCGTCGAGCGTGGCGAGCAGTTGCCCCAGCGCCGGCGAGGTGGCGAGGTTGGGCAGCTCGGTCGCGAGCTTGTCCAGCGCATGGCGCTGGCCGGCGAAGGCCGTGTCGGCCGCCAGGAACTGCATGGCTCGCTCGCCGATGCGCTGCTGCTCGGATTCGAGCGCGGCGTCCATCGCGGCGATGCGCGGCAGGTCGGCGTAGCGCAGCTCCTTGAGCATCTGCAGCGCGCCGCGCCGTTCGCGCAGCCGGCCCAGCGCCTTCACGAAGTCGTCGGGTGCGCGCCAGAGCGTGCTGGCGATGTCGACCAGCAGCGCGCGCTGCTCTTCCTCCGCGCGGGCCAGCGCACGCGCCGTCTCGCGGCGGATGGTGTCGACCTTCTCGAACTCGGCCAGCGTGCTGCGCGCCACCTCGGCGATGCTGCGCAGCTCGGCCATGAGGCCGGTGGCCTCGGGCGCATCGAGCCAGAAGTAGGCATCGCTCACCCGGGTGCACTGGCGGATCAGGTCCTCGTAGGCCGCCTTGGTCGGCGCCTGCTCGCGCACCGCGCGGGCGATGCCCATCAGGTCGCTCACGCCACGGACCAGCTCGGCGTTGCCGATCTTGCCGAAGAAGCCGGTGGCGGGCGGCTGCGCGCTCACGTACTCTTCGCTGGCGAACGGCGTCTGCCACAGCTGCATCGGGTGCACGCGCGTCGGCTCGCTGTCGTTGTCGTGGAACACCAGGATGCGGCCGTCGGCGAAGCGTGCGTATCCGTTGGCGATGATCGGCGTGGCGAGCTTCTTCTCGATCAGGTTGTAGTTGAAGAGCGCGTAGCGCCCGGGCCTGGGGTCGTAGAAGATGTAGGCCACGTCTTCGCCGTTGGGCGAGCGCAGCATGCGCTTGAAGCGCAGGTTCTCGACCGTCTCGGCCGGCAGGTCGAAGCGCTTGTGCTCTCCCGACTGCAGGTAGTAGCCGCCCGGGAAGATGATGCCGTGGTCTTCCGGCAGCTGCACGCAGGAGCCGCCGATGGCATCGATGCGCTCGACCTGCTGGGTACGGATGTTGAACACCAGGTAGCGCGTGACCTGCTCGCGATAGGGCCTCACGCGCAGCAGGATCAGCATGCCGAGCTTCGCCCACGCGATCTCGGCGTCGGCGAGCGACTGGCTGCGGTCTTCCACCGGCTCGCTGTAGATGCCCAGCCCGGTCTCGGTGTTGTTCTCGATCTTGATCGTGAGGTCGCCGCCCAGCGTTTCGACGAAGACGGTGTCGAGCACGTTGACGTGCGGGTGCTTGCCGCCCACGTGGTCTTCGCGCGTGGCCACCGTCCACTCGAAGTCGTGGCTGGGCGGCAGCGCGATGTCGCGCTCGCCGCGGTTGTCGATGTACTGGATGCGGCCGTCACGCTCGATGGCCCAGCGGAAGACGCGCACGTCGGTGAGCTGCTGGCCGATCTGGAAGGAGGCGAGCAGCTTGTCCTGCGTCACGCGCAGCTGCAGCAGCGTGGCCTGCTTGTAGTAGGCGTACAGCTCGCGGAAGTCGGAGGCGAAGCGTGCATCTTCGAGGAAGCTGCCCGCCAGCGGCACCGGCTGCAGCTCGTCGCTGTCGGCGCCCTGCCCGGCCTCGCCCGGAGACACCAGGCGGTACAGCCCGAACACGTCGCCGACCGTGGTTTCCTTGCGCAGGCCGATGAACACGTTGTAGCCGAACAGCAGCAGGTCGCCGATGCGCACGAGGTCGCGTGCCACGGCGTTGTTCTCGGTGCGCGCGCGGGTGCGCAGCACCAGGGCCTGGTCGGAGCGGCCGAACTCTGCCAGCCGCTGCTCGTTGAGCGCCTGCGTCTTCTTCAGCAGGCCCTCGCCCTGGTTCTCCAGCCGCTTCTTCAGCAGGTCGTAGCTGCCGCTGCCGGACACAAGCGCCTCGGTCTGCGATTCGGCGGTGCCGCCCGGCGGCGCGCCTTTTTCATCCGTTGGTTGCATAGATCGGCGCGGTCAGTCCGCGCGCAGCAAGGCGAGCAGTTCGTCGCGGTGGGGCTGGGTATCGAGCCAGGCGCGGATGCGGTCCAGCTCGTCGATGCATACGTCGCCGTAGCGGCGGCGCAGCGCGGCAACGCGGGCCTCGCGGACCACCTCGGTCTGCAGGCGGCGCTGCCATCCGTCGGACAGCATCTCGTCGAGCCGGCCGGCCAGGCCCCGGCTCACGATGGCGCGCCACTCGCCCTGGTCGAACCAGAGGTTCTGGCAGGCCACGCAGCGGTCGACGCGGAAGTCGGGGCCTGCGCTCATGCGCAGGCGCTGCATCAGGCGTTGGCATTCGGGGCAGTGCCGCACCGCCGTGGCATCGAACACCTCGATGACCTCGTCGTCGACCGCCTGGGGCACGCGGCTCGCGTCGCCCGCCTTCCAGGCGCGCCAGTCGTCCATGTCCATCAGCATGCCGTGGCAATCGTCGCACTGCACCGCGAGCAGCCCCTCGGCCAGCGCCACCGGCCGCATCGGCGAGTGCGCGGGGCAGCTGCACGTGAGGCTCGGGTTCATCGCGCCACTTCCCCGGCGGCACCGTTGCGGAAGGTGGCGACCAGGTTGCGCAGCGCGCTCTTCTGGCTCTCGCTGCCGTCGCTGGCGATCCTGTTCATCAGCGCTGCCACGCTGAGGTTCTGCACCTCGCCCGACGAACTGCCGAGCGCACCGACGATGTCGCGCAGGTCCTTCACCACGTCGCGCTCGCCGGAGAGCTGATCCTTGAAGGCTACCTGCAGCGCGTTGCTCTTGGAGATGACGCCGTCGATGCCCTTGCCCACCGAGAGCGAGCGCACGAAGCTGTCGAAGTAGTCGCCCTGCCCGCCCACGATGTCGATCTTGGCGTTGGCCAGTGCGGTGCCCAGCACCTCGGCCTGTTCCTTGGCGATGGACGTCTGTGCGTCGATGCCCTTGAGAGTCTCGATGTGCGACTTCTCCAGGCGCATGCGGAACTCTTCGTGATCGCGCGTCTCGGGGCTCATGGCCTTCATGGCCTCGAACTTCTCGTGCAGGCCCTTGGCCTCGGCACCGAAGCGCGCTTCGATGACCTGAGCATCGGCCTGGCCCGACTTGAGCGTGGCCTCGGCGTCGGCCGTGCGCACGTTGACCTCGGCGAGGCCGAGCTTTTCCTTGCCCGAGGCCTCGGCCTCGAACTTGGCGCGCATGCCCGCGGCTTCGGCCTGCGAGCGAGCCTCGATCACCTGCGCGTCGGCCTGGCCGGCCTTGAGGATCGCATCGGCATCGGCCTGGCGCACGTGCACGTCGGCCAAGCCCAGCTTTTCCTTGCCCGAAGCTTCCGCCTCGAAGCTCGCGAGCTTGGCCTGCGCGGTGGCGATCTCGACCTTGGCGGCGGCCAGCCCCGGCGCGGCGGAGATGGCCTCGACGCCCTCGGCCTCGCGCTTCTTCGACTCGGCCTCGCGCTCGGCCACCTTCAGCTTGGCATCGGCCAGCGTGAGTTCTTCCGCGGCCTTGTGGCGTGCGCGTTTCTCCTGCGTCTCGGCTGCCTTCAGGTCGAGCACCATCTTCTCGTCGGCCTGCCCCTCGGCCATGATGACGACCGACTTCTTGGTGCGCTCGGCCTCTGCGACCACGCGCAGTTCCTTGATGGCCTCTTCCTGCTCGGCCACCGTGCGCTCGACCACGATGCGCTCGCGGATCACGTCGGCGATGGCCTTCTTCTGCACTTCGACGGCCTTGTCCTTCTCTATGCGCTGCAGCGTCACTTCCTTCTCGCGGTCGACAATTTCGAGGTCGCGGGCGCGGATGACCTTTTCTTCCTCGACGGCCACAGCGCGCTTGCGGTTGTTCTCGGCCACTTCCTTCTCGCGCTGCACGTTCTCCTGCTGCACCGACACCGACTGCTCCGCCAGCAGGCGCGCGGTTTCGGACTTGGTGCGCTCCTCGGCCTGGATCTTGGCGGTCTCGGCCTCCTCGCGGGCACGCACGCTGGCAATTTCGCGCTGCTGGCGCGCGGTGGCGTCGGCCTGCTGGCGCTCCAGTTCGAGCAGGGCTTCCTGCGTCTCGACGTTCTTCTTCTTGATCTGCATCTCCTCGTTGCGGCGCAGCTCGTTGGTGCGCACGTGCTCCACCGCCGTGAGCTCGGTGATCTTCTTGATGCCCTGCGCGTCGAGGATGTTGTTGGCGTCGAGTTCCGACAGCGGCGTCTGCTCGAGGAAGTCGATGGCCGCGTCTTCCAGCACGTAGCCCGAGAGGTCGTTGCCGATCTGGCTCACGATCTGGTCGCGGAAGTTGTCGCGCGCCTGGTAGAGGTCGACGAAGTCCATCGACTTGCCCACCGTCTTCAGCGCCTCGGAGAACTTGGCGGAGAACAGTTCTTCCAGCGTCTCGTGGTTGGAGGCTCGTGCGCAGCCGATGCCCTGCGCCACCTTCAGCACGTCGTCGGCGGTCTTGTTCACGCGCACGAAGAATTTCACCTTGATGTCCGCGCGGATGTTGTCGCGGCAGATCAGGCCCTCGTTGCCCGAACGGTCGATCTCGATGGTCTTGACCGAGATGTCCATCAATTCGGCCTTGTGGATGATCGGGTAGACCATGCGCCCGGTGAAGGTCACCTCGGGCTCCGCGCGCAACGTATTCACGATGAGCGCGTGGCCCTGCTCGATCTTGCGATAGAACTTGGCGAACATCGCGAACAGGCCGAGGATGACGACGGCCAGTATGACGATGGCGAAGATGATGGGCTCCATTTTTTCTCCAGAAATGCTTGAGAGCGAAAGAAACGGGTGAAAGGTGTGGCGCGCCCGGCAGCGCGCGCGATCAGGCGGACTGCTCGTCGTGCGCGACGATGAGGTAGCGCGCGGCCGCCTCGTCGTACTCGACGATCAACGCCTGCGAACCGCGCTTGAGGGCGTTGGGCGTTGTGGCCCATACCCGGATGTTCAGGCTGGCGCCGCGCCGCGCGACTTCGGCGCGGCCGTCCTTCTCGTTGACCACGCCGGTCACGACACGGCAGAGCTGGCCGACCAGCGCCGCGTTGCTCACGGCCGTGTGGCTCACGAAGAGGCCGCGCAGCGGACGGATCGCGACGGCGGTGATCGGAATGGCGATGACCGCGCTGGCCACCAGCAGCGCGGTGCCGGCCAGCAGCTGCAGCGCCATGGTGGGCACCAGCGGCAGCAGCCACTCGCCGCCGAGGCAGGACACGGTCCACGCGACGAGCACCAGCAGGCTCACGGCCACCGAGAACGGCACGCCGTTCAGGCCCAGGGCCACCACGTAGCTGGCCAGGTGGCCGATGTCGCTGGCGTCGCCGTCGGCATGCGTGTGCACGCCGACGTCGACATCGAGGCCGCTGTGTTCGATGTCGACCATGCCGAGCATCGCGAGCACCCAGTAGATCACCACGACGCCGAGCAGCACCGTGTAGATCGCGGTCGGGTACCCCGTCACCGCTCCCAAGAAATCGCCCATTGATCCTCCCGCGTGCGGGTTGTTGTCAGTTGTTCTGCTTGCTGCTGCGTACCGGCATCCTCCCGCCGGTGTTCTTCTTCGTTGCCGCCGCCGGCTTGCCCGCGAAGGCAATCAGGTCGCGCGTGGCCCTCTCCTTGATGGCCAGTCTGTCGTCTGCGGCGAGGTCGTAGCGCTTCGCCAGGAATTCATAGTCGGCGCCGCTCAGCGACACCGTGAGGCGCGGCCGTTTCGGCTTGGCGGTAGTGGCGAGGCCCAACACCTGCCGGATCTGGTCGGACGTGGAGACGTGCTGCCTGAAGGCCGCTGTGCGCACGGCCTCGAGCACGGCTTCTTCCACGTCGAAGGCGACCTGGACGGCGCGTATCGCCTCGTCCGAGCCTTGCCAGCGAACCGGCTTGACGCG
This sequence comes from Variovorax sp. 350MFTsu5.1, assembly GCF_048302515.1. Lineage (NCBI taxonomy): Bacteria > Pseudomonadati > Pseudomonadota > Betaproteobacteria > Burkholderiales > Comamonadaceae > Variovorax > Variovorax sp. 350MFTsu5.1. The sequence continues at coordinate 4,184,127 of NZ_CP157620.1, forward strand.
CATGGTGCCTACTGCGCCTCGGGCCCTGCGGGCTTGGCCTGGCGGGCGCGGATGCGCTCCATCACCTTGCTGGCACGGTCGGCGTCGCCGCCGATGCCCGCGGCGGCCAGCTTCTTCTCGAGCGCGCCGTGGCCGAATTCATCTTCCAGCTGCTTGCTGGCGGTCATGCGGTCGGACAAGTCTTCGTGGCGCGCGCGGATGCGCTCCAGCGACTCGCGCGCGTTGGCCAGGCGCGAACCGCCGGCGCCGATGTTCTCGGAGATCGACTGCGTGGCGCGATAGACGCTCTCGGTGGTCTTGGCGATGCCGATCTCGCGCTCGTGCTCGCGGATGCGGGCCTCGGCCGACTTGATCAGGTCCTTGAGCTTGGACACCTGCAGCGCGTAGGAGGCGTGGGCCTTGGCCTGCTCTTCAAGCTCCTGCTCGAGCGCGCCGACCTTGGCCGCGACGTCGAGCGCCAGGCCCTCCTGCGTCTTGTTGAGCGCTTCGAGCGCGAGGCCCTCGTAGCGCGCGGCCTCGTTCTTCAGCCGCTCGATCTCGCGGGCCGACTGCATCTCCTTGGCCATCACGCCCGTGAGGTCGCCCTTGGCCTTCTCGATGCTGTGCTTGGCGTCGATGATTTCCTGCTCGTAGATGCGCGTGGCGTTGCTGTCGACCACGCTCTCGCCGATTTCGCGCGCGCTGCCGCGCAGCAGGGTGACGAGCTTCTTGATGACTGTCATGGGACCTCCGCTTAATTCAGGAATTCGGAAAGAGCGTCGAGCGCATCGAGCGCGTTGTCGCTGAGCACAGCAACCTCGCGTGCGATGTCCTGCACGCTGGCATCGCGGCCCAGCGCTCCGGTGAGCACATAGCGGCCATCGACCCGACCGAAGGAAGACAAGGGAACCGAGGGATTCAAGTCGAGCAGCGATTCGAGCAGCTCAGTGCGGCGTGCGGGCTTCACCTCTTCCTCGCCCCAGAGGTAGCAGATGCAGATGATCTGCATGTCCGAACTCGTGACGAAGATCGGCAGTTCGTCGCGCCCCTCGATGCTCACCTGGATCACGGGCGTGTGGCCCGGAATGGGCTGCAGCTGCACGGACCGCCCGCCCATCTCGGCGCCTGCCAGCACATCCAGTCCCTTCAGTTGATCGAGCAGTGGTTGCATACCTCTCCTTGTGGTGAATACCGTTGGAAGCGAGCGGTGCTTCGATGGATTCACTATAGGTGCGCGGACATAACATGTCAAAAAATTTCTTTCGCCGGGCCCATGACTTTCGGCACTGGCGCGCTACCTAGAATTCGCCGATGGCCAACCCGATCAACCCCGCTCGTGTCGATTTCGTGACGCTGCGCCTGTTCTGCGCTGTCGCCCAGTCGGGCAGCATCACCAAGGGCGCGGAGGCATGCCACCTCGCGCTCTCCGCAGCGAGCAGGCGGCTCTCCGACTTCGAGGCCGCAACGGGATCGAAGCTGCTCGAACGCAGCTCGCAGGGCATCGCGCTCACGCCCGCGGGCCATGTGGCGATGCAGCATGCGATGCGCCTCTTCCAGGGCTTCGAGCAGTTCAGCAGCGAGCTCGGCGACTATTCGAGCGGCGTGCGCGGCCATGTGCGGCTGTGGGCCAACATGTCGGCGCTGACGGAGTTCCTGCCCACCACGCTAGCGACCTTCCTGGCGCAGCATCCGGATATCCGCGTCGAAGTCGAGGAGCAACTGAGCGGCGACATCGTGCGCGCACTCGTCGACGGCCTTGCCGACGTCGGCGTCTTCGCCGAGAACACGCCCGCCTACGGCCTCGATGTCGCACCCTTCCAGACAGACGAGCTCGTGGTGCTGTGCGCCAGGCAACATCCGCTGGCACGCAGCCGCGTGAAGCAGACCAGCTTCAAGGCCTGCCTCGCGCATGAGTTCGTCGGCCTGAATCGCAGCAGTTCGCTGCTCGAACTCACCTCGCGCGCGGCCGAACAGGCCGGCATCCCGATGCGCCTGCGCGTGCAAGTGCGCAGCTTCGATGCGATGTGCCACATGATCGCGGCCAACCTCGGCATCGGCGTGGTGCCGCTGGCCGCGTGCAAGGCGCAGGTGGAGGCGCTCGACCTGAAGGTCGTGCGGCTCAGCGATGCGTGGGCCACGCGGCGGTTGCTGATGGCGACGAAGACAGGGGCCGATCTCTCTCCCGCGGCGCGGCTGCTGGTGCGGCAGCTTGTGCACCCGACCGGCCCCTGAAACCGCGCTTCGTCACGCCCGGCGAGCCTGTCCCGCCTCCGCCGCCTCCAGCACCACCCACTCCTCATCAGTGAACAGCCGCGAGCGCGTCAGGAACCGCACGCCCTGCGGCCCCTCCAGCGAGAACATGCCGCCTCTGCCGGGCACCATGTCGATGATGAGTTGCGTGTGCTGCCAGTACTCGAACTGCGGCCCGCTGATGTAGAACGGCATGCCGCCGATGTGCCCCAGCAGACGGTCGTAGTCGCCCACGATGAACTCGCCGCGGGCGTAGCACATGGGCGCGCTGCCGTCGCAGCAGCCGCCCGACTGATGGAACATCAGCGGGCCGTGCCTGGCGGCGAGTCTGTCGATCAGCGCGAGCGCGGCATCGGTCGCGGTGACGCGCAGGACTTCGCCGGTGCCGCTCATCAGAAGAAGCCCAGCTTGTTCTCGCTGTAGCTCACCAGCAGGTTCTTGGTCTGCTGGTAGTGGTCGAGCATCATCTTGTGGTTCTCGCGGCCGATGCCCGACTGCTTGTAGCCGCCGAAGGCCGCGTGCGCCGGATAGTGGTGGTAGCAGTTGGTCCACACGCGGCCGGCCTGGATGCCGCGGCCCATGCGGAAGGCGCGGTTCATGTCGCGGCTCCACACGCCGGCGCCCAGGCCGTAGAGGGTGTCGTTGGCGATGGCCAGCGCCTCTTCCTCGTCCTTGAAGGTGGTGACCGAGACCACCGGGCCGAAGATTTCTTCCTGGAAGATGCGCATCCTGTTGTTGCCGCTGAACACGGTCGGCTTCACGTAATAGCCGCCGGCGAGGTCGCCCTCGAACTGCTGGCGCTCGCCGCCGATCAGCACCTTCGCGCCCTCCTGCCGGCCGATGTCGAGGTACGACAGGATCTTCTCCAGCTGCTCGCTGGAGGCCTGCGCGCCGATCATGGTGGCCATGTCCAGCGGGCTGCCCTGCCTGATGGCGGCCACGCGCTTGAGGGCGCGCTCCATGAAGCGGTCGTAGATCGACTCCTGGATGAGCGCGCGCGACGGGCAGGTGCACACCTCGCCCTGGTTCAGCGCGAACATCGCGAAGCCCTCGAGCGCCTTGTCGAAGAAGGCGTCGTCCTTGTCCATCACGTCGGCGAAGAAGATGTTGGGCGACTTGCCGCCCAGCTCCAGCGTGACCGGGATCAGGTTCTGGCTCGCGTACTGAGAGATCAGCCGGCCCGTGGTGGTCTCGCCGGTGAAGGCGATCTTGCCGATGCGGTTGCTCGACGCCAGCGGCTTGCCCGCCTCCACGCCGAAGCCGTTGACCACGTTCAGCACGCCCGGCGGCAGCAGGTCGCCGATGAGCTCCATCAGCACCAGGATCGACACCGGCGTCTGCTCGGCCGGCTTGATCACCACGCAGTTGCCGGCCGCGAGCGCTGGCGCCAGCTTCCACACGGCCATCAGGATCGGGAAGTTCCACGGAATGATCTGCCCCACCACGCCGATCGGCTCGTGGAAGTGGTACGCGAAGGTTTCATGGTCGATCTCGCTGATGCCGCCCTCCTGCGAGCGCACGCACGAGGCGAAGTAGCGGAAGTGGTCGATGGCCAGCGGCAGGTCGGCCGCCGTGGTCTCGCGGATGGGCTTGCCGTTGTCCCAGGTCTCGGCCGCCGCGAGGATGGCCAGGTTCTCCTGCATGCGGTCGGCAATCCTGTTGAGGATGTTGGCGCGCTCGGTGGTAGAGGTGCGGCCCCAGGCGGCCTTGGCCTTGTGGGCGGCGTCCAGCGCGCGCTCGATGTCGGCCGCGGTGGAGCGCGGCACCTCGCAGAAGACCTTGCCGGTGACGGGCGTGATGTTCTCGAAATACTGGTTGTCCGCCGGCGCGACCCATTCGCCGCCGATGTAGTTGCCGTAGCGCTTCTTGAACGGCACCGTGGTACCGAATTTGCCCGGTTCGAGCATGTCCATGACGTTGTCTCCATGTGCAGGGTGATGGCGCCGCGACATGCGGCGGCCGCACGCTGGAGCGCAAGCCTCGTACCCGGCCGGATCGGGACAATCCCTGAGTACTTCCGCCGTGCAGATGCGCGCGTCAGCGGGTTTTCATTCGCAATCTGCGACATGTTCCGGCGAACATGGCGACTACGATGTCGCACAAGGCGAAACCCCATCGGAGACACGCATGAGTGCACAAGCGCAGTTGCCGTCGATCGCAGTGGCACAGGCCCGGGAGCTCTTCTTCGGCCAGGGCTGCGACCCGGCACCGTGGATCGCGCCTCACATCTCGCGCTCCTGGCAGCGCAGCCGCCCGGTCGACCACCATGCCGTCGACCCCGAGCCGATGGCTCTGGCCCTGCTGAGCGAGCGGCGCGAGCAGGCCATGCGCCTGCTGAACTGCGCTCAGCCCGAGCTCGACGGGCTGGCCGAGCACGCGGTCGGCAACGGCTGCGTGGTGATCCTGTCGGACGCCAGCGGGCTGATCCTCGAGGAGATCGGCAGCGCCGACTTCCTGCCCAAGGCCCAGCGCATCGCGCTGCAGCCCGGCGTGGAATGGTCGGAGCACAACCGGGGCACCAACGCCATCGGCACCGCGCTGGCGGAGCGAGAAGCGCTGATGGTGCTGGGCGGCGAGCACTACCTGGCACAGAACAGCGAACTGGGCTGCGCGGCGGCGCCGATCTTCACCGGGCGCGGCGAGTTGGCCGGCGCACTCGACATCTCGGGCGAGACGGTGCGTGTGAACACCCACGCGCTGGGGCTGGTGCGCATGGCGGCGCAGCAGGTCGAGCACCGCATGATGCTGGCCGAGGCCGGCGGCCACGTGCTGCGCTTCCATGCGCGGCCGGCGCTGATCGGCACGGCGCGCGAAGGGCTGATGGTGATCGAGGGCGGCCGCATCGTCGCGGCCAACCGCGTCGCACTCGAACTCTTCGGCCGCTCCTGGAAAGAGCTGCTCGACCTGGAGGCCGAGGACTTCCTCGGCGCGAACTGGCCGCGCATGGAGCACCGGCGCGGCCTGCTCACGCTCCCGGGCGGGCGGCAGATCGCGACGGTGATGGAGCGCTCGAGCAACCCGGGCAGCGTTCGTCCACTCCAGCGCCGCGGCATGCATACCCAGGGCGCGGCCGAAACCGACGACGTGCAGCCTCTGCTGCACAAGGCGGTGCGGGTGCTCAACGAAGGCGTCTCCGTGCTGGTCAACGGCGAGACCGGCAGCGGCAAGGAGGTGTTCTCGCGCCGGCTGCATGCCGCCAGCCGTCGCAGCGCGGGGCCTTTCGTCGCGGTGGACTGCGCCTCGCTGCCCGAGACGCTGATCGAATCGGAGCTCTTCGGCTACGAGCAGGGAGCCTTCACCGGAGCGAAGCGCAAGGGCATGGCGGGGCGCATCCGCGAAGCCCACGGCGGCGTGCTGTTCCTCGACGAGATCGCGGAAATACCGCTGGCTCTGCAGACGCGGCTGCTGCGCGTGCTGGAGGAACGCCTGGTCACGCCGCTGGGTGGCGGCCAGGGCGTGCCGGTGGACTTCGACCTGGTCTGCGCCACCCACGGCCACCTGCCCTCGCTGGTGGAAGCCGGCCGCTTCCGCGCCGACCTGATGTACCGGGTGGCCGGCTTCACCGTCACGCTGCCGGCGCTGAGGCAACGCGACGACAGGCATGCGCTGATCTCGCGGCTTTTCCTCGAAGCGGGCGGCGCGGCGAAGCATCTGCAGCTGGAGGCCGACGCGCTGGAAGCCCTGGCTGCATACCGGTGGCCGGGCAACGTGCGCGAACTGCGCAGCACGCTGCGCTCCATCGTGGCGCTGGCCGACGCGGGCGATGCGGTGACCGCGGCCATGCTCCCGGCGCATCTGCTCGGCAATCACGCGCCTCCAGCCGAGCACGCGCCGACGCCGGCCGCACCGCAGGCGGCGCCCCTGCAGGCCATGACGCGCCACGCCCTCGACGAGGCACTGAAGGCCTGCGACCACGACGTCGCGAAGGCCGCGCGCAGGCTGGGCATCCACCGCAGCACGATCTACCGGCATCTCGCGCGCCAGCGCGGCAAGCCCGCCGGGAACTGACGTCGAACGTACGCGCGCGGGGCCACATTCATGCCCGGCACGCACCGGCGACCGCAACCAAAGACTGACTTGCCCCGTGGTGCCGGAGCGGCCAGACTTTGCGCGAAGCGCCGCTCCAGCATTCATGACCACCCGCAAATCCGTCCGCCGCCTGTCCGCCGTTCCTTCCACCTTGCGGATTCCCTTGGCCGCGCGAGCCTCGGGTGACACGATGTTCCCGCAGGTGGCCGTGCGCGATGCCTACGCCGCAGGCATCCTCGAACAGATCCGCGACGAGGGCGACCCGCTCCCGGAAGACCGGGCCACCATCTACGGCATCCTCTCGCGCACCCGGCGCTTCCGCAGCCTGGCGCAGGACTTCCTCAAGCTGCACCCCGGTGCGCGCATCGTGAACATGGGCTGCGGCCTCAGCCACTACTTCCAGTGGCTGGACGACGGCAAGTCCCGCATGACCGATGCCGACCTGCCCGAGGTGCTCGAGCTGCGCCACGAGCTGCTTCCCGAGCCCGGCGAACGCCATGACCTGCGCGAGCTCGACCTCACCACCACCGGCTGGTGGGAGCAGCTGGGCCTGCCGCGCAAACGCAGCGCGCAGCCGGTGTTTCTCTTCACAGAGGGCGTGCTGATGTACCTGGAGCCCGCGCAAGTCGAGGCGGTACTCGCCACCTTCGGCGAGCGCGCGCCGGCGGGTTCGGTGCTGGCCTTCGACGCGATGTGCTGGCTGGCGGTGGGGCGCGGCAGGCAGCATCCGTCGGTTCGCGTGACCGGGGCCGAGTTCAAGTGGGGCATCCGCCGCACGGCCGAGCTGACGCAGCCCCATCCGCGCCTGAGCCTCGAGGGCACCTACCGGGTGCTCGAAGGCTTCGGCCTGCCCTACACGCTGTTCGCACCGATGGTCATGTTGTTCCTGGGCGTGCCGCTCTATGCGCTCTACGCGCTGCAGGCGACGGATGCCGCGGATACATAAACGCACAATTTTGCGGATTGCCGGTTTTGTCCGGCGCGCGCTGCGCGGATCGGCTGACGCGGGCCGGGAACGGAAAGCGCCAAGCTTCGGGGGTGTGTACGGTCGCGGAAAATGCCATATCGTTTCCGCAGCAGACCTTCTTTCCTCTCCCTTTTTCCTCCCCCAAGAGATTCGCAACCCTCAAGAACCACATGCTTGATCGCCGATCCTTCCTTGCCGCCGGCGGTGCCGCTGCCGCACTCGCCGCCCTCGGACTGCCCGAAGAGGCCCTCGCCGCCAACGGCCTGCAACTGAGCCAGCCCACGCCCTTCTCCTTCGACGCGCTGGTCGCGCAGGCAAAGGCGCTGGCCGGCAAGCCCTACGCCGCCCCGGCGCCGCTGGCACCCGAGGTGCTCGACCGCATCGACTACGACGCGCACGGCAAGATCAAGTTCGACCCGGCCAACGCACTCTTCCGCGACGGGCCGGGCGCGTTCCCGGTCACCTTCTTCCACCTCGGGCGCTTCTTCCAGACGCCCGTGCGCATGAACGTGCTGGAGAACACCGACGGCGACGCCTTCTCGCGCGAGGTGCTCTACAGCCCCTCCTACTTCTCGATGCCGCCCGACAGCCCCGCGCGCTCGCTTCCGCCGGGCGCGGGCTTCGCCGGCTTCCGCCTGCAGGAAAGCCGACTGGGCGACCAGGGCAAGCTCGACTGGCAGAAGAACGACTGGGTCGCCTTCCTGGGTGCCTCTTACTTCCGCGCCATCGGCGAGCTCTACCAGTACGGCCTGTCGGCGCGGGGCATCGCGCTCGACGTGGCGGTGCCCGACCGGCCCGAGGAGTTCCCGAACTTCACGCGCTTCTACTTCGAGACGCCGGCCGCGAACAACACGACGTCGATGACGGTCTACGCGCTGCTCGAAGGGCCGAGCGTGACGGGCGTGTTCAAGTTCGTCATGCAGCGCACCAGGGCCGTCATCATGGACATCGACGCACGCATCTTCGTGCGCAAGGACGTGGCCCGCCTGGGACTGGTGCCGCTGACCTCGATGTACTGGTACTCGGAGACCATCAAGCCCACCGCCATCGACTGGCGCCCCGAGGTGCACGACTCCGACGGCCTCGCGATCTGGAACGGCGCGGGCGAGCGCATCTGGCGCCCGCTCAACAACCCCTCGCAGACGCGCGCCTCGGCTTTCGCCGATACGAAGCCGCGCGGCTTCGGCCTGCTGCAGCGCGACCGCGCCTTCGACCATTACCAGGACGGCGTGAACTACGAGAAGCGCCCGAGCCTGTGGATCGAGCCGCTGGGCGACTGGGGCGAAGGCTCGGTGCAGCTCATCGAGATCCCGACCGACGACGAGATCCACGACAACATCGTCGCCTTCTGGGTGCCCAAGGCCGACGCGAAGGCCGGCGCCAGCTACAGCCTGCAGTACCGGCTGCACTGGACCGACCAGGAGCCCTTTCCATCGCCGCTCGCGCGCTGCGTGGCCACGCGCATCGGCCGCGGCGGCCAGCCGGGGCAGCCGCGGCCGCAGGGCGTGCGCAAGTTCATGGTGGAGTTCATCGGCCAGCCGCTTACGACCGTGCCCTTCGGCGTGAAGCCGGAGGTGGTGCTGACGGCCGCGCGCGGCAAGTTCTCGTACGTCTTCGCCGAGGCCGTGCCCAACGGCGTGCCCGGCCACTGGCGCGCGCAGTTCGACTTCACGCCCGAGGGCAACGAGCCGATCGACATGCGCATGTACCTGAAGAACGGCGACCAGACGCTCACCGAGACCTGGCTGTACCAGTACCAGCCAGGTTGATTTCTTCGAGCGCTGCGGCTCGAAGCCTCAGCGCTTCGAGACGGAGATCAGCTCGACTTCGAAGTTGAGCGTGGCGTTCGGCGGGATCACGCCGCCGGCGCCACGCGAGCCGTATGCGATCGACGGGGGGCAGGTCAGCTTGGCCTTGCCGCCCGGCTTCATCTTCTGCACGCCTTCGGTCCAGCACGGGATCACGCCGTTGAGCGGGAACTCGGTGGGCTCGCCGCGCTTGTAGGAGCTGTCGAATTCCTTGCCGCTGTCGGGGAAGGTGCCGCGGTAGTGCACCTTGACCACGTCGGTGGCCGCGGGCGATGCGCCGGTGCCTTCCTTGATCGACTGGTAGACCAGGCCGCTCGGCGTGGTGACGGGCGCGGACTGCGCGAACGCGGCGGGCATGGCAACGAAGGAAACCAGGGCGGCACAGAAAAGAGACTTCACGGAACACCTCGAGGATTGAGAGACCTCGATTATGGCCAGCGGCCATGCAGGCCCACGGTGGAACAACCCTTGCTTTGGCGAATGTGCACTGTCAACATTCACGAAGAGAGGAAGTCGCATGAACTCCACCACTGCCGCCGGCACGGCCGCATCGCCTGCCCCCGCAGGCACAGGCCATCTCAAGAAAGTGCTCGGCCCCGTTCAGCTCTGGGGCATCGCGGTGGGCCTCGTCATATCCGGTGAGTACTTTGGTTGGAGCTACGGCTGGAACACGGCCGGCACGCTCGGCTTCCTGGTCGCCACTGTGCTGGTGGCCACCATGTACACCACCTTCATCTTCAGCTTCACCGAACTCTCGACCGCCATCCCGCACGCGGGTGGTCCTTTTGCCTACGCCCGGCGCGCCTTCGGTCCCAGCGGTGGCTTCGTCGCGGGCTTCGCGACGCTGATCGAATTCGTCTTCGCGCCGCCGGCCATCGCGCTGGCCATCGGCGCGTATCTCAACGTGCAGTTCCCGGGCATCAACCCGAAGTGGTTCGCGCTCGGCGCGTACGTGATCTTCATCGGGCTCAACTGGATCGGCGTGGGCATCGCGGCGGCGTTCGAGCTCTTCGTGACAGTGCTGGCCATCGTCGAACTGCTGGTGTTCATGGGCGTGGTCACGCCCGGCTGGACCATGGCCAACTTCGTGGCCAACGGCTGGGCCGGCGGCAGCGTGCTGAACGGCGCGGCCGTCGCGGGCATCTTCGCTTCGATCCCGTTCGCGATCTGGTTCTTCCTCGCCATCGAGGGCGCGGCCATGGCGGCCGAGGAGGCACGAGATCCGCACCGCACCATTCCCATCGCCTACACCACGGGCATCGTCACGCTGGTGGTGCTGGCCTTCGGCGTGATGATCTTCGCGGGCGGCGTGGGCGACTGGCGCAAGCTCGCCAACATCAACGACCCGCTGCCGCAGGCCATGAAGGCCGTGGTGGGCGACAACAGTGGCTGGCTGCACATGCTGGTGTGGATCGGCCTGTTCGGGCTGATCGCCTCCTTCCACGGGATCATCATGGGCTACTCGCGCCAGATCTTCGCGCTGGCGCGCGCGGGCTACCTGCCGCGCTACTTTGCAGGCCTGAGCCCGCGCTTCGACACGCCGCACCGCGCGCTGCTGGCCGGCGGCGTGATCGGCGTCATCGCCATCTTCAGCGACGAGTGGGTGCAGTTCGGCGGCCAGACGCTCACCGCCAACATCGTGACCATGGCCGTGCTCGGCGCCATCGTGATGTACCTGATCTCGATGGCCGCGCTCTTCAGGCTGCGCCGCACCGAGCCGGATCTGCCGCGCACCTACCGCGCGCCCTTCTACCCCGTGTTTCCGGCCATCGCCTTCGGCCTGGGCTTGGTGTGCCTGGGCGCGATGGTGTGGTTCAACGGCATGCTCACGCTACTGTTCATCGTGCTGATGGCCGCCGCCTACGGCTACTTCCTGCTGACATCGGGGCAACGCGATGCGGCCGCGCCCGACGAAATGCTGTCTTCCCGGACCACCGGCTCCTGACATCGGGCCCCTCCAGAAGATGCTCTATCGCACCACCATCGCCGGGCAGGTCTTCACCTTCGAAGACCTGCGGCAGGTCATGGCCTTCGCCAGCCCTGCGCGTTCGGGCGACTACCTCGCGGGCATCGGTGCGGCCACCGCGCAGCAGCGCATGGCCGCGCGGCATGTGCTGGCCGACACACCGCTCAAACAGTTCCTCACCGAGGCGCTGATTCCCTACGAGAGCGACAACATCACGCGCCTCATCATCGACAGCCACGACGCGCAGGCCTTCGCGCCGGTGTCGCACCTCACGGTGGGCGACTTCCGCAACTGGCTGCTGTCGGACGCAGCCACCACCGCCACGCTCACGGCACTGGCGCCCGGCCTCACGCCGGAGATGGTCGCGGCCGTGTCCAAGCTCATGCGCAACCAGGACCTGGTGTCGGTCGCGAAGAAGTGCAGCGTGGTCACGCGCTTTCGCGACACCATCGGCCTGCCCGGCCATCTCTCGGTGCGCCTGCAGCCCAACCACCCGACCGACGACCTGCGTGGCGTGGCCGCCTCCACGCTAGACGGCCTGCTCTACGGCGCGGGCGACGCTGTGATCGGCCTCAACCCCGCTTCCGACAGCATGCCCGTGCTGGGCCGCCTGCTGCACATGCTCGACGAGGTGATCCAGCGCTTCGAGATCCCCACGCAGAGCTGCGTGCTCACGCACGTGACCAACACGCTCAGGCTCGCCGAAGCCGGCGCGCCGGTCGACCTGGTGTTCCAGTCGATCGCGGGCACCGAGAAGGCGAACCTCTCCTTCGGCGTGACGCCGGAACTGCTCGACGAGGCCCATGCGGCGGCGCAGTCGCTCAAGCGCGGCACCGTGGGCGACAACGTCATGTACTTCGAGACCGGCCAGGGCAGCGCTCTCTCGGCCAACGCCAACTTCGGCGTCGACCAGCAGACCTGCGAAGCGCGCGCCTACGCGCTGGCGCGGCGCTACAGGCCGCTGCTCATCAACACGGTGGTGGGCTTCATCGGGCCGGAGTACCTGTACGACGGCAAGCAGATCATCCGCGCCGGGCTGGAAGACCATTTCTGCGGCAAGCTGCTGGGCCTGCCCATCGGCTGCGACGTCTGCTACACCAACCACGCCGAGGCCGACCAGGACGACATGGACACCCTGCTCGTGCTGCTGGGCACGGCGGGCATCAACTTCATCATGGGCATTCCGGGCGCCGACGACGTGATGCTCAACTACCAGAGCACCTCCTTCCACGACGCACTGTTCCTGCGCGACACGCTGGGCCTGAAGCGCGCGCCGGAGTTCGAGGCATGGCTGCAGCGCATGCAGATCACCGACGAGGCCGGCAAATTGGCGCCGCCTTCCTCTAACCGGCTGCTGGCCGACATGAGCGGGCTGTCCGCGCTGACGTCATGAGCAGCCCCGAATCGCCCGTCACCCCCAACCCCTGGTCGCAATGGCGCTCGGCCACGCCCGCGCGGCTGGCGCTGGGCCGCGCCGGCTCGGGCATGCCCACCGACGAGACGCTGCGCTTCGGCTGGGCGCACGCGATGGCGCGCGACGCGATCCATGCCGCGCTCGACGTCGACGCGCTGGCGGCTGCCCTCACCGCGCAGCGCTGGGAAGTGGCCCGCGCACGCAGCCGGGCGGCGGACCGCACCGAATACCTGCGCCGTCCCGACCTCGGCCGCCAGCTCGACGAGAGCGACGCAACGCGCCTGCTCGCCGAGCGGCGCTACGGCTGCGACGTCTGCGTGGTGATCGGCGACGGGCTTTCCTCGCTCGCCGTGGCACGCCATGCGGTGCCGCTGCTGGCCGCGCTGCGCCCGCACCTGCCGGCCGGCACGCGCTTCGCACCGGTGGTGATCGCCACTCAGGCGCGTGTGGCGCTGGCCGACGAGGTGGGTGAGCTGTTCGGCGCGGCGCTGTCGGTGATGCTGATCGGCGAGCGGCCGGGCCTCAGCTCGCCCGACAGCCTGGGCATCTACCTGACCCACACGCCCACGCGCGGGCGGCACGATGCCGAGCGCAACTGCATCTCGAACGTGCGGCCCGAGGGCCTGTCGAGCGAGGCGGCCGCGTTCAAGCTGGCATGGCTCATGCGGGAGTCCCTGCGCAGGGGGCTGACGGGCGTGGGGCTCAAGGACGAGAGCGACCTTGCGGTGCTGGAGCAGCGCGAGACCCCGGAGATCAGCCGGGCGGGCAGCCTCCCAAGTTAGAAAATTATGCAATAAAATGACTTTTAAGCCTTTTAACAGTCATTTTATTGATGCCAAAAAGCAGCCGCAGCCTCTCGGCCCTGCCTTCGCACACCATTCGCCCCCTTGAACAGCTGGGCTTGCGCCTGCGCGCGCACAGGATCCATCGCGAATGGACGGTTGCCGAAATGGCCGAGCGGCTGCTGTGCTCACCCAACACGCTGCGCGCGCTCGAATCCGGCAAGCCTGGCACCAGCATCGGCCTGCTTGCCCATGCGCTGTGGCTCTTCGGCGAAATCGATTCGCTCGACAACGTAGCCCCCGCCCCAGCAGGGCTGGCCGCAAAACGCCGGGTGCGCAAGTCGGCAACCCGCGGGGCGGCGGGCGTGATCGCGGAGGACGAGCGTGACTTCTGAAGCCGATGAAGTCGAGCGGCGTGTCTACGTCGGACTCGCGCACCGAACGGGCGCGCAGGTGCAACCGGCCGGACTGATGAAGCTCGTTCGCCGTGGTGTCATGGAATCCGGTGAATTCGCCTACGGCCGGCGCTACCTCGAAGACCCGGAAGCTGCACCGCTCAACCTCGAGCACCTGCCGCTGCGCGACGCCGCCTTCGTGCTGGCCGAAAGCCGCATCCGCGACGGTGGCGCCATGCCGCTCACGTTGCGCGACGCACTGCCGGACAGCTGGGGACGCAAGGTGCTCGAAATACGCCAGGGCAAGCCGCTTTCGGACATCGACGCGCTTTTACTGACCAACGAGGACCGCGTCGGCGCGATGGTGTTCGCCGAAACCCTGCCCATCCGCAGCGACGAACCACCGGTCGCGCTCCGGTCGCTCCAGGAACTCGCCGAAGCCTCGCATCGCATCGAACAAGGCCTGGAGATCGGCCCCGACATGCATCTGTTGCTGCGCGGCGGCAGCCTGGGCGGCGCGCGCCCCAAGGCAGCGTTCGTGCACGAGGGCCGGCGCTGCATCGCCAAGTTCGCATCACGCGGTGACGACCACGACGTGGAAGTGATCGAAGCAGCCACGCTCTGGCTGGCCGATGCCTGCGGGATCGCAGTACCGCCCTTCCTGCTGCAGCCTCTCTCATCCGGGCATGCCTTGCTGGTAGAGCGCTTCGATCGCGCGGGACCGGTGACCGACGAGCGGCGCTTTCACTATCTCTCGGCGTCGGCGCTGCTCGATGTGCCTTATGAATCCAGCCGGGGCAGCTATGTCGAACTGGCCCAGTTGCTGCGGCGCATCTCCGCGCAGCCACAAGAGGACCTGGCCGAATTGTTCCGGCGGCTGGTGTTCAACCTGGCGGCGGGGAACAGCGACGATCACGTCAAGAACCACGGCGCGCTGCGCGGCGACGACGGACAGTGGCGCCTGGCGCCTGCGTTCGACCTCGTCATGCAGCTTGGCGGTCACACGGGTTATCAGGAGCTCGCCATTCTTCCAGGGCAGCACGCGTCGAGCCTCGCCCTGGCGCGCGAGGCAGCGCCGCACTTCGGGCTATCGGCTGCGGCGGCGGAAGAAGTCATCCTGGCTATTGGTGAAACGGTTGCCGTCCATGCGGCGGCGAGCGTGGCGGCTGCCGGCGGCAATGTGGCACTGGTGCGGCGGGTGGCAGGCTTTGTCGAACAGCAGGCCGAACGCATCGCGGCTTAGCGCGCCGTACGGCGGAATGCATGGCCATCAGGCACGGCCTGGCACAGCTGATGCGTAGGTTGAGGTTTCTCTCAATCTGCAACGCTCAAAACCAGGAAAAGCATGCAACGCCGCCTCCTCCTTCTCACCCCCATGGCCGCAGCGCTCGTCGCCGCCGGATGTGCCAGCCTTTCGCCCGCAAAGAGCCTCGCGCCCGGCAACTGGGACGCCTTCAACCGCGCGCAGATCGAGGGCCTGATCGCCAGCGTCGGCAAGGCAAGCCCGGGCTATGACGCCACGAAGCCGCCCTACGTGGTGTTCGACTGGGACAACACCAGCGTCTTCCTCGACATCGAGGAGGCCGCGCTCATCTATCAGCTCGAGAACCTCGTCTTCGGCGCCACGCCCGCGCAGCTCGAAGTGGCGCTGCGCAAGAACATCCCGAAGAAGGACTTCCTGCCCGCCTACAACAACGCCGCCGGCCAGGCCGTGAACATCGACGCGGTGGTGCCCGACATCGTCGCGAGCTACACATGGCTCTACCAGAACTACAAGGGGCTGAAGGGCGACCAGTCGCTGGCCGTGGTGGCATTGAGCCCGCACTACGGTGCCTTCACCACCAAGGTGCGCTATCTCTATGAAGCCATCGGCGACACCTTCGACCACGACACGGCCTACCCGTGGGTCACCTATCTCTTCGCCGGCATGACCGAGGGGCAGGTGCGCAAGCTCACGGCCGACACGGTGGCCTGGCAGTTGAAGGAGCCCGTGGCCAAGGTCAAGTGGACTTCGCCATCCGCCCTGCCGGGACGCGCGGGCGTGGTCTCGGTGAGCTGGAAGAACGGCCTGCGGCTGCAGCCCGAGATGCAGCAGCTGTACGCCGCCTTCCGCAACGCCGGCTTCGACGTGTGGGTGTGCTCGGCCTCCTTCGTCGACGTGATCAAGGAGATCTCGTCGAATCCGGCCTTCGGCTACAACAACCCGCCCGAGCGCGTGCTGGCGATGGAGCTGGAGCGCGACGCCAGGGGCGTGATCCAGCCGGAGTTCCGCCGCGGCTACGACCAGACGCAGGGCCCGGGCAAGACGAAGAACATCCGGCGCTTCCTGGTCAGCAAATACGGCTACGGTCCGAGCTTCGTGGCCGGCGACAGCGAAGGCGACCAGAACATGATGGCCGACTTCGCCGACACGAAGAAGGTGCTGATCGTCAACCGCCTGCGCGACCCGAAGACCGACATCGGCAGGTTCTCCGCCATGGCGGTGCAGAACTACGGCAAGGCCGACACGCGCTACCTGCTGCAGGGTCGGGACGACAACACCGGCTCGTGGGTGAGCTCGCAGCTGCACACGCCGCTGGGCGCCACGCAAGGCAAGGTGCTCAAGTAAGAGAACGGGAGCGGTCGCAGGGTCTTCGGCGCGGCTTGCCTATGATGGCCCCATCAAGGCAACCCGAACCGGAGACAACATGGCCGCAGACCGCTACCCCCTCGCCGAACTCAAGGACCTGCCCGAGGACATCCGCACCGCGATCCTTGCCGTGCAGGAGAAGGCAGGCTTCGTGCCGAACGTGTTCCTCGGCCTCGCGCGCCGCCCCGCCGAGTGGCGCGCCTTCTTCGCGTACCACGACGCGCTCATGCTCAAGGAGGAAGGCTCGCTCACCAAGGGCGACCGCGAGATGATCGTCACCACCACCAGCGCGGCCAACAAGTGCCTCTACTGCGTGGTGGCGCACGGCGCGCTGCTGCGCATCTACGAAAAGAAGCCGCTGGTGGCCGACCAGGTGGCGGTGAACTACCGCAAGGCCGACATCACCCCGCGCCAACGCGCGATGCTCGACTTTGCGATGAAGGTCTGCGAACGCTCGCACGAGATCGACGACAGCGACTTCCCGCCGCTGCATGCGCACGGCTTCGATGACGAGGACATCTGGGACATCGCCGCCATCACCGCCTTCTTCGGACTGAGCAACCGCCTGGCCAGCTTCAGCGGCATGCAGCCGAACAACGAGTTCTTCCTCATGGGGCGGGTGCCCCGCGAGAAGAAGCAAGACCCCGAATAAGCCCCTGCCTCAGCCCTTGGCGCGGCAGGAGGCCAGCGCGTCGAGCGCCGGCTTGTAGGTCGGCGTGGTCACGTCCATCACGCCCAGCACCGTGTGGTACAGGTTGTCGTGCGTGAGCGGCGCATCGAGCCCCGCTTCCATGCACGAGCGCGAGAGCTTGCGCCGCTCGCTCATGCCTTCGCTGAACCAGGTGACCATGGGCACGTGCTTCTGCGCATCGGGCGCGAAGCTGTACGGCACACCGTGCAGGAACAGGCCGAACTCGCCGAGCGATTCGCCGTGGTCGCTGATGTACAACATCGCCGGGTCGTACTGCTTCGACTGCGCCTTGAGCCAGTCGATGGTCTGGCCGAGGAAGCGGTCGGTCTGAACGATGGAGTTGTCGTACACGTTCATCAGCTCGGCATGGCCGCAGTCGGCGAGCGCGTTGGTCTTGCACTCGGGCAGGAAGCGCTTCACGTCGGGCGCCGAGCGCTTGTAGTAGGCCGGGCCGTGGCTGCCCATCTGGTGCATGACCAGCACCACGCCCTTGGCGCGGCGCTCGGCCGGCAGCGCGGCGATGCGCGCGTCCAGGCCCTTGAGCATGACATCGTCCAGGCATTCGTCGCCGTCGCACAGCGCCTTCTTGGTCGCTGCGTCGAGTCCGTCGAAGGCCGAAGCGTTCGGAATGCGCTCGCACACGCCCTTGCAACCGGCCTGGTTGTCGAGCCAGAACACGGCCAGGCCGGCTGCCTGCAGCACGTCGACCAGGGTTTCGTAGTCGTCCTTGCGCGACTCGTAGCCCTCCTTGCCCAGCGGCGAGAACATGCACGGCACCGAGGCCAGGGTGTTGGTGCCGCAGGAGCGCACCTCGCGATAGCTCAGCACGCCGCGCTTGGCCAGTTCCGGCGTTGTGTCGCGCGCGTAGCCGTTGAGGGCGAAGTGGTCGGCCCGTGCCGTCTCGCCCACCACCACCACGAAGAGCGGCGGCCTGGTCTGCGCCGCGTAGCTCGCGCCCAGCGCCGTTCCGGCGGTGATGGAAACCAGCTTGCCGCTGCGCTTGAAGAGCGGCTTGATGAAGAGCGCACCCGTCGAATAGAGCGATGCGATCGGGTTCATCATGTAGCGCAGGTGCACGTTGTTGCGCATCAGTGGCGCCAGCTCGCGGTTCATGGCCACTGCCGTGCCCACGGCCACGGCCACGGACAGCAGCAGCAGCCCCACGTTGCGCGCGAGCTTGGGCAGGAAGCGCATCGGCGCGACGCGCACGCGCCAGATCAGCCAGGCCGCGGGCAACACCACCACCGCCACGTTGAAGGCCATGCGCCAGCTCAGCAGGTCGCGCGCCTCGTTGGGGTCGGTCTGCAGCGCGTTGGCGATCATGGTGGGGTCCATGACCACGCGGTATTCGAGCATGTAGTGCTGCACCACCGCGGCCAGGATTACCACCAAAAGCCACAACGGCTTCATCCAGCGCGACCAGGCCGTGAACGACAGGATGGCCGCCGACCCGCACAGCGTGAGCAGGCTCATCGACACCACGGTCGACATGTAACTGCTGGGAGCGCCGCCGATGCGGGCCAGTTCGTTCCACAGCGGCCAGTTGGTGGTCAGTACCAGGTAGAGACTGAGCCAGAGGACGACCATGGCGGCCGAGCGCGGACGCTGCAACCAGAGGTCGAAGCGGGTCCACGGGGCGCCCGAAGGAGGCGACTGTGGCGTTTTTGACTCAGAAGTACCCACCCGTTCCAATGGAACAGGCGAAATTCGTGAAACAGACATGCGGCGAATGTAACGACGCCGCCTGAAGCGAGGCTGAATTGCCCCTTCAGTCCGTGTTCAGACTCGCCGCCCTGCGCAGCCGCAATCTTGCCGAGCGCCGCCGCGCCACCAGTGCGACCGAGGCAGCCTGGCTCATCGGCCGGCTGGCGCCCCGCTCCACCACGATCGCCACCAGCGCGCCCAGCATGGTCGCCGCCACGATGTCGGACGGGAAATGCAGGCCTAGGTACACCCGGCTCCACGCCACCAGGGCCGCCACCACCAGCGCCGCCAGCATGGGCGCGCGCGAGGGCAGGCACCAGAGCGCGAAGGCTGCGGCGAAGGTGCCGGCCGCGTGCATGCTCGGAAAGCCCGGGCGCACACCCTGCGGCACCCATTGGATGCCCAGGCCGTAGTAGGCGGGCCGGGGGATCGGCGCCACCATGCGGATAAGGCTCACGACGATCCACGCCGCCAGTACGCTCAGCAGCACGGTGAACAGCGCATAGCGCCAGCGCCGGCTGAACAGCGCGCACACGCCGATGGCCAGCGTCAGCAGGGCCGGCAGCAGGTCGGAGCAGAACTCGGCGAAGCGCAGGCTCCACGGCGGCACCGTGGCGCTCGCGTTGATCAGCCTGAAGAGGGCGAAATCAAGGCCCTGCATGCGCGGGCACCGCCGTGCTGGTCGAGCGCGAACCGAATCGCGCAACCGCCATCTCGATGACAAGGCCCACCGTCCAGCAGACCCAGGCCGTCCAGAGGGTGTGGCTCATGTAGTGCGCGCCGCGCAGTTGCTGGGCCACGCCCAACACCAGCCCCGCGGCCACGGCCGTCCAGAGCCAGATCGCCGCCGCGCGGGCCGACACCCGCCGCAGAACGAAGTACCCGCCCACGTAGGCGAAGGCCGCCGAGGCATGGCCGGCCGGGAAACAGCCGCCGGGACCGCCATCGCTCACGCCCCACGACCAGTGGGACACGTACCGCGCCACGCCGCCGAACTCCTGCAGGTCCCAGGGGCAGCTGGTGTGGCTCGCATGCTTGATCATGCTGACCGCGATCACCGAGCCGAGCACGGTCAGGGCCAGTTGCGCGCGGGAGCCGGTATCGAGGCGGCGCAGCACGCCGAAGGGCCAGCGGATCGCGGCGAACAGCAGGATCACCAGCGCCCAGCTGAGGTTGCGCGCGCCCTCATGCATGACGTGGACCATGAAGGGGTTCTCGCGCAGGGGAAAACCGAGTTGCGAGCCTGCCATGCGTGCCAGAAGCAGATCGCCGCCCGTCGCGTCCCAGGCCATCAGCGCAACCAGCGCGACAAGGGTGAAAACCCCCAGACGAAAAATGGGCGGACGAGTCATGGACGAAGGCAGGACTGAAAAACAGCCGCGAGCCTACGTTTGCGGAATGAACCGAGCCTGAAGCAAGATGAACCGAACCTGACTGAAAGGCCTGCTTCAGCCCGGGGACGCTAGACTCTTTTTCTCGTTGAAAGGACATGGCGTGCGCATATTGCTGGTCGAAGATGACACTGCATTGGCAGATGCCGTCTGCAGCTACCTTCTGGCCAAGGCCTTCGTGGTCGACGTGGCGCCGAGCCTGGCGGATGCACGCGGCGCGCTGCTGTCGGTGCAGTACGCGGCGGTGCTGCTCGACCTGCACCTGGGCGACGGAGACGGCCTCTCGCTGCTGCCCCAGATACGTGCCCTGCCCGAGCGCCCCATCGTCATCGTGCTGACCGCGCGCGACCAGGTGACCGACCGCATCCGCGGCCTGGACGCCGGCGCCGACGACTACCTGATCAAGCCCTACGACCCAGCCGAGCTGCTGGCGCGCCTGCGTGCGGTCGAGCGGCGGCGCAGCTCCAGCAGCTCGCCGGTGCTGCAGCTGGGCACGCTGGAGATCGACCTCGCCCACGACATGGTGCGCAAGCACGGCTCGCCGATCACTCTCACGCAGAAGGAATGGGCGCTGCTGCGCGTGATGGCCACCCGGCCCGAGCGCATCCACACGCGCGAGAACCTCGCCGACGCGCTGTACGGCTTCGGCGACGAGGCCGACAGCAACACGCTCGAAGTCTTCATCAGCCGCCTGCGGCGCAAGCTCGGCCGCAGCCACATCCAGACACTGCGCGGGCTGGGCTACCGGCTGTCGTTCTCGACGGACGAGGACGAATGACCCCGGCCAGCTTCGCCGCCGGGCGCGACTCGCTCGCCGGGCGGCTGACCCGCACGCTGATCCTGTGGGTCGGCGGCGTGTGGCTGCTTTGCGTGTTCGCGGTGGTCTGGTACGTGGACCGCGAGATCAACCACAACTTCGACAACGAACTGGTCGAGGTCTCGCACCGCATGTTCGCGATGGCGGTGCAGGAGCTCGAGAAGCTGCAGCACCCGGGCGAGCAGCAGCCGCGAGAGCCGCTTATCGCGCCCAAGCAGCTCTTCTCCGAGGACGCGGTGATCTACCAGATCGTCGACCTGCACGAGCATGTGCTGCTGCGCTCCGCGGAGACGCCCGCCGACACCTTCGACGTGCCGCTGGCCGCCGGCTTCGCGAACAACCCGACCTGGCGCATCTACACCGTGCGCCACCCGACGCTGGGCCTGTTCTTCCAGGTGGCCGACCCGCTGGACGAGAGGCGCCATGCGCTCAACCGCACGCTCTTCGGCTTGATCATTCCGCTGGGCGCGGTGCTCCCGCTGCTCGCGCTGGTGCTGCGCAACGTGGCCCGCACCGAACTCCGGGTGCTGCAGGAGCTGGCCGCGGAGATCGAGAAGCGCAGCGGCGCCGACCTGAGCCCGATCACCCTGCCCGGCCTGCCGAAGGAGCTGCGCACCGTCGGCGACCACGTCAACCGGCTGCTGGAGCGGCTCTCCCATTCGCTCGACGTGGAGCGCGCGCTGGCCGCCAATGCCGCGCACGAGCTCCGTACCCCGCTCGCGGCCGCGAGGCTGCGGCTGCAGACCGCGCTGGAGCACGACCTGCAGCGCAACGACGTGCAAGCCGCGCTCGACGCGCTGCGCACGCTGAGCCATCGCACGGAAAAGCTGCTGCAGCTCTCGCGCGCCGAATCGGGCGCCTCGCTCGCGCGCTCGCGGGTCGACCTCGTGCAGCTCGCCGGCACCGTGGCGCAGGACTTCTGGCAGGACCCGCAGAACAGCGAGCGCCTCGCGCTCAAGGTACCGGACAGCGGTGCCCCAGCGGCCCTCGGCGACGTCGACGCGCTCGCCATCGCGTTGCGCAACCTGGTGGAGAACGCGCTGCGCTATGGCGGCGGCCGCGTCGTCATCGAGGTGATGGGCCCCGCCACGCTGGCCGTGCGCGACTCCGGCAAGGGCGTCACGCCCGAGCAGCTCGCCACCCTGCGCGAGCGCCATGTGCGCCACAGCTCCGACCGCGCGGGCTACGGGCTGGGCATCTCCATCGTGGGCACCATCGTGGAGAAGCACGGCGCGAAGCTGGAGCTGTCTTCGCCTCCGGCGGGCGCGGCGCAGGGCTTCGAGGCGCGGATCGTGCTGCAGCAGGCCTGACCGCGCGAAGCGACCTCAGCGCCGGGCTACATCCTTCCTCGGCACGAAGCCGTAGGAGTTGTCGAAGCCGAATTGGCCGGCGGAGTACATCGCCGCCATCTTCTTCACGAGATGCTGCTGCACCGGTTTCGGCAGCGCGAAGTAGCTGGCGTTGGCCGTGGTCCTGCGGTCGCCGTCCAGGTTGCCGGTGATCGCGTGGATGGTCGCCTTGCGGCCCTGGTGGAAGGTGACGATCTTGATGCGCCCGACGAAATCGTCGTTGACGATGCGGTCGGCACCGTCTGGCTCGAAGAAGCGGTAGACGAGGATGGGATCGACCAATCCGTCGCCGTCGATGTCCGTGAGTTCGATGAGCTTCGAGCGGAAGTTGACGCCGGCCTCGTCCCTGCCTGGGAAGTCTCGGATCGACCACTCGGACGTCAGGCCGCCGCCGTCGGCACCGACCTTGTAGAGCGCGGCCTGGATGGCCGAAGAGAGCTTTTCCTCGGGGAACGGCAGGTCCTGCTTCTCGCCGAGCAGCAGGACGTGGCTGCCCGCCTTGTCCGAGTAGCAATAGCGCTTGAACACCGGAAGTTCGAACCCGACCTTCTTCAGCGCCTCGGCGTTCAGGTACGGCGCTCCGGCGGCGCACTCGGTACCGTTCTTGCCGGGTGGCGTCTGCGCATGGCTGCCGGTGGCGAGCGATGCGAGCAAGGCGACCGCCAGGAGCGTTCTTCTCATTCGGCGCTCACGAGCGCACGCAGCCAGTCGGGCAATGTCAGCGCCTTCTGCTTCGGGAAGTCGACCCAGATCGTGGTCGCGCCTCCGGCGGCGCAAATCACGTCGGGTTCGGCCTCGCGGGCCATGGTGGCCCAGCTCTCGAAGGTGGTGCGGCCCGGATCGCTCACGTACATCTTGAGCAGCACGTTGCCCGGGTACTCGATCTGCCGGTAGAAGTTGCAGAAGGCGTTGACGATCACCATGCCCTCGCCGTTGGGCTGCGGCTCGAAGCCGATGGAGTGCATCCAGTCGATGCGAGCGGTTTCGAGGTAGCGGAAGTAGGTGCCGTTGTTGAGGTGGCCCATGGCGTCCATGTCGCCCCAGCGGATGGGAATGGACGTTTCGTACACCAGCTTCTTCTTTTCGGGGATTTCGATTCTCATCGGTGCGCCTTGATGGATGCGAGGATGCCCAGCACGAACAGCGCCGCCGCGGCCCACTCGGTGGCCTGCGGCCAGCGGCCGTCCCAGACGAAGGAATACAGGAGCGCGAACAGCGTCTCGCTGACGATCAGCTGCCCGCAGAGACTGGCCGACAGCCGCTGGCTGGCCACGTTCCAGAGAATGGTCGCGAGCCACGACGAGCCGAAGCCGCTGGCCAGCGCGATCCACACGAAGAGCATGCCATCGGGCTGCGCCTGGAGCGTGGCCACGTCGCTGCCCGCGATGAGCCACAGCAGCAAGGCGCCGAGCCCGGTCGCCACGCCCAGCCAGTTGGCCCAGTCGGCCGCGTTGAGCCCGGTGTGGCGCTGCAGCCAGGCCGCGTTGAGCAGGCCGTACACCGTCCAGCTCGCCATGGCGGCCAACGCCAGCGCGATGCCCCAGCCGAAGCGGGCACCGGTCGCCTCGCCCGCGCCGTGCTGCGCCGACCATGCGCCATAGATCATCAGCGCGATGCCCGCGCCCGTGAGCAGCAGCCCCGGCAGCAGCGCGCTCATGCGCAGGCCTGCGGGGCGGCCCAGCAGCATCATCCAGACGGGAATCGTGCCGATGATGAGGCTGGGCACCTCCGTGCCCGCCGCCTGGATGCCGAAGGCCAGCAGCAGGTAGTAGCCGCTGAAGCCGAGCACGCTGAGCCCCAGCGCCGCGAGCGCCTGCCGCCCGTTGGGCCAGCGCACGGCGGCCGGCCGCGCGAACACCGCCAGCGCCGAGACGGCACCGAAGATGGCGAAGCGCGCTGCGGTGATGTCGACCATGCCGAAGTGGCCCACCATGCGCGGCGCCACGAAGGTCAGGCCCCAGAGCGCACCTGCGGCCAGCCCGGCCGCGATGCCGACCCACGCCCGCGGGCTCAGAGCGCGAACCCGTCGTCGGCCGCGATGACGGCGCCGTTCACGAAGTGGCTCTGGCCGCTGGCCAGCAGCACGATCAGGCCGTCGAGGTCTTCGGGCTTGCCCACGCGCTTGCGCGGCAGCATGTTGACCAGCTTGGTGCCGCCCTCGGTGCTCCAGTGCTCCTCGTTGAGCTCGGTCGTGATGTAGCCCGGGCACAGCGCGTTCACGTTGATGCCGAAGCGGCCCCACTCGAGCGCCATGGCCTTGGTCATCTGCACCACCGCGGCCTTGCTCATGCAGTAGGTGCCGATCTGCGGCATGACCTTGAGCGCCGCGGCGGAGGCGATGTTGATGATGCGCCCGCCGATGTAGGTGCCCGGCGCCGTGCCCCTGGCGCGGGCCAGCATGCGCTTGCCGACCTCCTGCGCCACGAAGAAGCTGCCCTTCACGTTGGTGTCGAAGATGTAGTCGTAGTCGTCGGGCGTCACGTCCTGCAGGCGCTGCGTGGTGCTCACGCCCGAGTTGTTGACCAGGATGTCGATGGGGCCCACCTCGGTCTCGGCGCGCGCCACGGCGGCCTTGATGCTGCCGATGTCGGTCACGTCGAGCTCGACCACGTGGGCGTCGTGGCCCTCGCCCTCGATGCGCGCACGCAGCTCCTTAAGCTTCTCGACGCGGCGGCTCGCCAGCACCACCGCCGCGCCGGCACGCGCCAGCGTCTTCGCGAACTGGGCACCGAGCCCGCTGGAGGCGCCGGTGACGAAGGCCACGCGGCCGGAGAGATCGATGCTGTAAGCCATGAACTGGATCCTGTGGAGTCGCGCAGGTGACGCGGGAAGTCCCGCCCGCGAGCGCTGGGGAGCATGCCGGACGCGACAGGGAGCATGCCTGGACGCCGCATAAAATGCCCCGCAATCCCGGGAAGCCCCCGCGTCTCGAAAAATCATTATCGATCCAACCCAGATGACCCACGACGAAATCCTCGCTCAGTTCGGCCCTCGCGAAGCCATGGAATACGACGTGGTCGTGGTCGGCGGCGGCCCGGCCGGCCTGTCGACCGCGATCCGGCTCAAGCAGCTCGCCGCGCAGCACGAGAAGGAGATTTCGGTCGTGGTGCTCGAGAAGGGCTCCGAGCCCGGCGCGCACATCCTCTCGGGCGCCATCATGGACCCGCGCGCGCTCAACGAGCTGCTGCCCGACTGGAAGGAACTCGGCGCCCCGCTGAACCAGCCGGTCACCGACGACGCGATGGTGTTCCTGGGCGAGAAGTCGGGCCTGCGCACCCCCAACCTCTTCCTGCCGGCCTGCTTCCAGAACCACGGCAACTACATCATCAGCCTGGGCGCCTTCACCAAGTGGCTGGCCCAGCAGGCAGAGAACCTGGGCGTGGAGATCTTCCCGGGCTTCCCAGCCGCCGAGGTGCTCTACAACGAAGACGGCTCGGTGCGCGGCGTGGCCACCGGCAACATGGGTGTCGGCAAGGACGGCGAGCCCACCGAGAACTTCCAGCTCGGCATGGAGCTGCTGGGCAAGTACACCGTGTTCGCCGAAGGCGCGCGCGGCCACCTGGGCCGCCAGCTCATCGCCAAATACAAGCTCGATGCCGGCAAGGACCCGCAGACCTACGGCATCGGCGTGAAGGAGGTCTGGGAAATCGACCCCAAGCGCCACCAGCCCGGCTTCGTGCTGCACACCGCCGGCTGGCCGATGAAGAGCGACACCTACGGCGGCGCCTTCCTCTATCACATGGAGGACAACAAGGTCACGATGGGCTTCATCACGGGCCTGGACTACAGCAACCCCTACCTGAGCCCCTTCGAGGAAATGCAGCGCTGGAAGCTGCACCCCAACATCCGCTGGTACCTGGAAGGCGACGAGTCCAAGGGCGTCAAGCCCGCCAAGCGAATCGGCTACGGCGCGCGCGCCATCACGGCCGGCGGCCTGATGTCACTGCCCAAGACGGTGTTCCCGGGCGGCGCACTGGTCGGCTGCGAGGCCGGCTATCTCAACGTGAGCCGCATCAAGGGCAGCCATGCCGCCATCAAGACCGGCATGCTGTGCGCCGAAGCCGCCTTCGACGCGGTCATGGCCGGCCGCCAGCACGACGAACTCACGGCCTACCCAGCCGCCTTCGAGAAGAGCTGGCTGCACACCGAGCTGAACAAGGCCCGCAACTTCAAGGCCTGGTTCAAGAAGGGCCTGGGCATCGCCACCTTCATGAACGGCGTCGAGCAATGGCTGCTCAAGGGCCACATCCCGTGGACGCTGCGCCGCGACAAGCCCGACCACCTGTACCTGAAGCCAGCTTCGGAGTGCAAGCCCATCGTCTACCCGAAGCCCGACGGCAAGCTCACCTTCGACCGCCTCTCCAGCGTGTTCATCAGCAACACCAACCATGAGGAGCAGCAGCCGGCCCACCTGACGCTCAAGGACGCGACGGTGCCCGTGAACATCAACCTGGCCAAGTTCGCCGGCCCCGAAAGCCGCTACTGCCCGGCCGGCGTGTACGAGTTCGTCGGCACCGACGACGGCAAGCAGCGCCTGCAGATCAACGCGCAGAACTGCGTGCACTGCAAGACCTGCGACATCAAGGACCCGACGCAGAACATCGTGTGGGTCACGCCCGAAGGTGGCGGCGGGCCGAACTACGTGGGGATGTAAGGCTCCCGGCCCTCTTGCCGCTCGAGGCCCTCTTCGGAGGGCCCTTTTCTTGGCCTGGCCGGAAGACCCGCCGCTTCAGGCAAGGTAAGAAGCCACTTCCCCGGGCGTGAGCATGCGCACGAGCGACACGCGCGACTTCTGCTCCGAATGGAGCACGCGGTTGAATCCGTTCCAGGTGCGGCTGGGCTTGTCCTGCGTGTCCAGCGCCACCAGCACCAGCCGCCCCTGCCTGCGGGCGTTCTCGCGCAGCGAGCCTTCGCCCCATGACCACGCCATGGGATCGACCAGCTCGCCGTTCCTGAAGGCATCGGCCTGCAGCCACAGGTACTCGGCGCAGTCGGTGTCGCGGCTTGCGGTCGCGCCCGCCTCGCGTGCGGGCGGCTGGATGCCGAGCGCCTTGGCGCGCTTGCGCATCAGCTTCTGCAGCAGCGAGAACGCGTGGAAGTTGTTGTTGATGGCGTGGGCCTTCACCACCATGCCGGTGCCGGAGGCCGGGAGCACCACCACCAGTTCGTCCTCGTAGGCCAGTTCGGCGGCACCCTGCAGGAAGTGCAGACCGTCGATCGGCAGCGAATCGTTGACGGCCAACGCATCGATGCGCGCCACCAGTTCGCCGTCGGCCAGCAGGGCGCGGTGGTTGCGCACGTCGCGCATGAGCATGGTCATGAGTGGAAGCACCAGCAGGCCAGCCGCGGCCTGCCGTGCCTCGACCTCGAAACGCTCCGGTGCAGACAGCGCGCCAAGGGCCGCCTCCGCAGCCTGCCATTCGGCGACTTCTTCAGGGTCTGCCTCTTCGCCATCGTCCTGAGGCTGTGTCGCGCAGAACGCTTCGAGCGAAACGAGCAGGCCGGCCATGAGTTCGAGCGCCGCGCCGAAGAGCAGGCGCGGGTCGGCCCCGTCCTCCACGAGCGCGCCACAGAACAGCGCCAGCAGCGCGGCCCGGTGGGGATGCAGACGAGGCAGTTCGTCGGCCGCCAGCTGCAGCACATCGTTCTTCTCGGGGCTCTCGATCACCGAAAGATAGAAATCCCTGATCTCCTTGCGCGAGAAGAACGAGGACTGGCTGTCGAGATCGGCGTCGACGCGCACCGGCTGCCGCACGGTCTCGAGGAAATCGGGTGGGAACTTGATCGTCATGGCGTCGTTGTTTCTGCACCGGGGGCGGGCTTTCGCACGGCAACGAGGCTGCGCGCCACGAACCCGGCGGCCGCGGCACTGACGATGGAGCCCGCGAGCGAGAAGCCTGGCCCCGCCAGGCCGGCGAGCGCTCCCGCGCAACCGCCCAGGAACATCCAGGCCACCAGGGTTCGCCTGCGCCGGTACTGCGGCGAAGGCTTCTCGGCGAACATGCCGTTCGCAACGAGCCATGCCACGGCAAGAAGCCACAAGACGATGACCGTGAGCATGCAGTGTCTCCTGTCGATGAGGGGCGCTCGGTCGCGACGGTTTCCGCTGCACAAGCTGAGATCGAGCATGCCACAGGCCTCCCGCCCTCGCCGCTGCCCGCTTATCCTCGAAGCTCTCAGGAGACAAGACAGGAGACCCGACCCATGCAGATCATCATCACCGGCGGCGCAGGCTTTCTGGGCGCGCGACTCGCGCGAACACTGCTCGCGCAAGGCGGCCTTTCACTGGCCGGCGCCGCGGCCCGTCCCATCGAGCGCATCACGCTGGTCGACCGCGCGGCCCCGCCGGCCGACCTGACGGCCGACGCGCGTATCAAGGCCATCACCGGCGACCTGAACGACCAGCTCTCGGCGCAGGCCGATGCCACGCCCTGGCGCGAGGCCGACGCCATCTTCCACCTGGCGGCCGCGGTGAGCGGCGAATGCGAGGCCGACTTCGATCTCGGCATGCGCAGCAACTTCGCCGCCACGCATGCGCTGCTCGAGCGGGTTCGCGCTCTCGGCACGAAGCCGGTGCTGGTCTTCGCCAGCTCGCTCGCGGTGTTCGGCGATTCGCCCGAGCAGCCGCTGCCTAAGGTGATCGAGGATCACACGCTTCCCACGCCGCAGACCAGCTACGGCATCCAGAAATTCATTGGTGAACAGCTGGTGGCCGATTTCACGCGCAAGGGCTTCGTGCGCGGGCGCAGCGTGCGGCTCATGACGGTGAGCGTGCGCCCGGGCAAGCCCAACGGGGCGGCCTCGGGCTTCTTCAGCGGAATGATCCGCGAGCCGCTGGCGGGGCTGCGCGCGGCCTGCCCGGTGCCCGACGAGACGCCTGTCGCCATCGCGTCACCGGCTCGCACCATCGAGGGCATCATCCGCGCCGCCGAGGCGAGCGATGCGCAATGGGGACCACGCACCGCGCTGAACCTGCCTTCGCTGCCGACCACGGTGGGCGAGATGGCCGCGGCGCTGGAGCGCGTGGCCGGCAAGGCCGCCACCGCCTTGCTCGACCGCACGCCCGACCCGGCGATCATGCGCATCGTGAAGACCTGGCCGGGGCGCATCGAAACGGCGCGCGCGAAGGCGCTGGGCCTGGCGGCGGACGACAGCTTCGAGGCCGTCATCCGCGAATACGTCCGTGAAAATCCCGACGCGGTGAAGCTCCCCGGTGTTGCATAGTCCGTTGCGCCTGACGCGCACCTGACCCCAACCCCCGGAGACATCATGAAACTCGGCCACATCGCCGCCGCCTGCCTTTCGTTCGCCCTGGGCGCTTCCGCCTTCGCCCAGGCACCCACCGTTCTCAAGATCGGCTACGCGACCTCCAAGGAGTCGCACTACGGCGTTGGCTCCACGGTGTTCTGCGACGAGATCGAGAAGGGCACACAAGGCCGCTACAAGTGCCAGCACTTCGCCAACTCGGCGCTGGGCGGCGAGCGCGAGCAGATCGAGGCCATCCAGCTCGGCACGCAGGACCTGGTCAACACCTCGACCGGCCCGGTGGGCAACTTCGTGCCCGAGGTGAAGATTGTTGACATTCCCTTCCTCTTCCGCGACTACGACCACGCGCGCAAGGTGATGGACGGCCCCATCGGCCAGGACATCCTGACCAAGTTCCCGAGCAAGGGCATCATCGCGCTGGCCTGGACGGAGAACGGCTTCCGCCACATGACGAACAGCAAGCGCGACATCGTCAAGCCCACCGACGCGGCCGGCCTGAAGATGCGCACCATGGAAAACAAGGTGCACATGGACGGCTACCGCACCTTCGGCATCCTGCCCACGCCGATGGCCTTCCCCGAGCTCTTCGGCGCGCTGCAGCAGGGCACGGTCGACGGGCAGGAGAACCCGATTCCGGTGATCCTGGCCTCGAAGTTCTCGCAGGTGCAGAAGCACCTCTCGCTCACGGGCCACGTGTATTCGCCGGCGCTCCTGCTGCTGTCGCCGAAGGTGTGGAACAAGCTCTCGGACGCCGACAAGAAGGTGTTTACCGAGGCCGCGAAGAAGGCCGCCGTCGCCCAGCGCAAGAAGGTGAACGACGACGAGAACAACGGCATCGCGCAGCTCGAGAAGGACGGCATGAAGGTCACGCGCACCGTCGACGGCGCTGCCTTCCGCGAGGCGCTGAAGCCGGCGTACGTGAGCTACGCCAAGGAATTCGGCGCGGACAACATCAAGAAGATTACGGACGTCAAGTAAGCCGTCCCGAGCCGGTCTTCCGGCAACGCGCCCGGTCCGCCACAGTGCGCCGGGCGCTTCGTTTTTTCTTCTCTCCCGAAACAACAGAGAACAACTCAAAGTGCAAGCCTTCGAGCGCTACTTTCTCGCCGCCAACCGCTGGGCGCTGATTCTTCTGCTGGCCGCCATGTCGGTCATCATCTTCACCAACGTCGTGCTGCGCTACACCACCAGCCAGTCGCTCGAATGGGCGGAAGAGGTGTCGCGCCACATGATGATCTGGCTCACCTTCCTGGGCGCCGGGCCGGTGCTGCGCTACGGCGGGCACATCGCGGTCGAGAACCTGCAGGACGCGCTGCCGCGCAGCGCCGCGGTAGCGCTGCGCATCGTGGTGGCGGGGCTGCTCTTCGCCTTCTTCGGCTTCATGGTGTGGTACGGCTGGCTCTACATGCAGCGCACGATGTTCCAGCTCACCGCCGTCACGCAGATTCCGTTCGCCTACATCTACAGCGCGATGCTCTTCGGCGGCGTGCTGCTCGTCGTGCACTGGCTGCTGGTGGTGCGCGGCTACGTGCTGAACCGCGAGTTCGCGTCCGACGCGCACTTCGACGCCAACGCCAGCGCGTCGCTGTAAGGAGAACGACCATGGATGCAAGCCTCGTTCTCATCGTCTCCGCCTGCGTGTTCCTGGCCATCGGCGTGCCGGTGGCCTTCGCGCTGGGCCTTTCCACCGCCACCACGCTGATCCTGGCGGAAAACTATCCGCTGATGGTGCTGCTGAAAGAAACCTTCACCGGCATCGACAGCTTTCCGCTGATGGCGGTGCCCTTTTTCATCCTGGCTGCCGAGCTCATGAGCGGCGGCTCGCTCACCGAGGTGCTGCTGCGTTTCGCGGGCCAGTTCGTGGGCCACCGGCGCGGCGGGCTGGGCTACACCAACGTGGTGTCGCTGACCTTCTTCTCTGGCATCTCGGGCTCGGCGCTGGCCGACGCAGCGGGGCCGGGGTCGATGCTCATCAAGATGATGGACAAGGCCGGCTACGACCGCTCCTACGCGGCGGCGCTCACCGCCTCGACCGCGATCGTGGGGCCGATCATTCCACCCTCGATCATCATGATCATCTACGCGCTGCAGGACGAGACGGTCTCGGTCGGCACGCTCTTCGCAGCGGGCATCCTGCCGGGCATCCTGATCGCGGTGGCGATGTGCCTGGTGAACTTCTACGTCTCGAAGAAACGCAACTACAAGGGCGACGGGCAGACACCGCCGCTGCGTGAGATCCTCATCACGACCTGGAAGGCGATTCCCGCGATCCTGCTGCCGGTGGTCATCCTGGGCGGCATGCGCGCGGGCTGGTTTACGCCCACCGAGGCCTCGGTGGTGGCGGTGTTCTACGCGCTGGTGTGCGGCAAGTTCGTCTACCGCACGCTCGAATGGAAGGCGCTGCCGGACATTCTTTCGCGCTCGGCCCTGCTGTCGGCCTCGGTGCTGATCATCATCGGCCTGTCGGCCTCGTTCGCGTGGATCCTGACCATCGAGGGCATTCCGCAGCAGATGGCCGAGTGGCTCATCGGCATGAACCTCTCGCCGTGGATGTTCCTGATCATCGTCAACATCTTCCTGCTGCTCTTCGGCATCTTCATCGAGCCGCTGCCCGGCGTGATGGTGCTGGCGCCGATCCTCGCGCCGGTGGCGGTGAAGCTGGGCGTCGACCCGGTGCACTTCGCGATGATCGTGATCTTCAACCTCACGCTGGGCATGATCACGCCACCGGTCGGCGGACTGCTGTTCGTGACCTGCAACGTGTCGAAGGTGCCGATGACGGCGCTGGTGAAGGAACTGGTGCCGTTCCTGTGGGCGCACGGCGCGGTGCTGCTCATCCTGACCTTCGTGCCGGCGCTGAGCACCTGGCTGCCGCACACGCTAGGGTTCAAGTAGCGCCGCAAGCTGCGGCGCTCAGCCCGGCCGGTGCAGGTACTGGCTCGGCGGCACGCCCAGCGTGCGCCGGAACATCGCGGTGAAGGCGCTCGGGCTCTCGTAGCCGTGGGCCAGCGCCACTTCAAGAATCGACGCACCCGCCGCCAGCCGGGGCAGGCTCAGCAGCAGCCTCGCCTGCCGGCACCACGCACCGAAGTTCATGCCCGTCTCGCGCTGGAACAGGCGCGCGAGCGTGCGGGTGTTCATGTGCAGACGCGAGGCCCAGTCGTCCAGCGTCGCGGGCAGCGAGGGGTCGCGCACCAGCTCTTCGCACAGCGCGGCCAGCCGGGCGTGGCGCGGCATCGGCACGTACAGCGAGAGCGCAGGCGCGGCCTCGATCTCGTCGAGGATCAGCTCCATCACGCGCTCGTCGCGGCCGCCCGGCGCGTAGTCCAGCGGCAGCGACACGGCCGTGACGATCAGCTCCCGCAGCAGCGCGCCGACGTGGATCACGCGGCATTCGCTGCCCAGGTCGGCCCGCGTGCCGGGTTCGACGAACACGGTGCGCATGCGCACCTCGCCCGCCATGCGGATCTGGTGCTCCATGCCGCCGGGCACCCACACGCCGCGACCGGTCGGCACCACCCAGCTGCCGGCGGCGGCGCTCACCAGCATCACGCCCGAGATCGCGTGGATGAGCTGGCCGCGCCGGTGCGTGTGCGGCGGAATGAAGGCATCGCCCGCCGGGTCGGTCGCCAGCACCGCGACGGCGCGCGGGGTCGACTCGCCGTGCTCCGGCCGGAGATCAATTTCTTTGTCCATTTCTCGACGATGCTTGCCAATTCGTAGCAGGAACATCTTCTCACGGCTTCCTACGATGCTTTTTTCCACTCCTCCCGCAAACGAAAGAAGCATCCGTCATGAACAAGCGCCGACTCGGGCTGCTCACCGGCACCCATGCCGTCAACGACCTCTACCAGGGCCTCGTGCCCGCCCTGCTGCCCTTCATGGTGCTGGAGCGCGGCTACAGCTACACGGCAGTCAGCGGCCTGATGCTGGCGGCCACGGGCCTGTCGAGCGTGGTGCAGCCCCTCTTCGGCCTGTACGCCGACCGGCACCCGCGCAGCTGGCTGGTGCCCACGGGCTTCCTTGTCGCCGCGCTGGGCGTGGTGCTGGCGGGGCTGGGCCAGAGCTACCTGCTGACCTGGATCGCGATGGCGCTGTGCGGGCTGGGCATCGCGGCCTACCACCCACCGGCCACGGTGGCGGCGCGCGCGGCCGGCGGCGGCTCGCAGAAGGCGATGAGCGTGTTCTCGGTGGGCGGCACCATCGGCGCCTCTTTCGCGCCGGTGCTGGCGGCCACCGTCGTGGGCGGCGGCAGCCTGTCGCACAGCTACCTGTTGGGCGTGCCGGCGCTGGCGATGGGCGTGGTGTGGTTCGCCGTGAACGCGCGGCGCGGCGCGGCCTCGGGCAACGCAGCAGCGGCCCGCAAGGCCGGCGACCACCTGATGAAGCCCCACAACGACTGGCGTGCCTTCGGGCTGCTGGTGGCGACCATCGTGGGCTGGTCGATTCCGTACGTCACGGTGATGTCGATGCTGTCGCTGCGCATCACGCGCGACCTGCAAGGTTCGGCCTTCCAGGGCGCGGCGGCGCTCACCATGTTCACGGCGGCGGGCGCCGTGGGCACGCTGATCGGCGGCTGGCTGGGCGACCGCATCGGGCGCATGGGCACGATTCGCGCCGGTTATCTGCTTGCACTGCCCTCGCTCGCGGGCATCGTGCTCGCCCCGAGCGCAGGATGGGCGCTTGCCTGCACCGCGCTCTTCGGCCTGTGCATGTTCCTGCCCTTCGCCGCGCAGGTGACGCTCGCGCAGGACTATCTGCCGCGCAACCCGGCCACGGCCAGCGGCATCGCGCTGGGGCTGGCGCTTTCGGTGGGCGGGCTGGTGTCGCCGCTCTTCGGCATGCTCTCGGACGCGCGCGGCCTCGGCGTGACGCTGACGGCAGTGCTCTGCGTGCTGTGCGTGGCGACGGTCTTCGCGCTGCGGCTGCGCAACCGCGCCATACAGGCGATGCCGGCCGACGCCGAGGGGGCCGCCGCCTGACAGCGACCCGGCGCATGTTCGCTGCCAGAATCGGGCGCAGGGCCGAAGGGCCGGCGAAACGACAAGGAGGGACACCGCGCCATGAATCGATTCCTGAGCTGCCTACTGGGGAGCGTGCTGCTGGCTCCGGCGGCCTTCGCCGCCGGGCCGGCAACGACGGTCGCGCCGGCAGCCGCCGCCGCACCGGCCGATCCCGCAGCAGGCATCCGCGAAGTCGAAGCCGCAGTGCGCGCCTGGGCCGCCGCATGGTCCGCACGCGACGTGGCCCGCTACCTCGCCGCCTATGCGAGCGACTTCACACCCCCGCGCGGCCAGGATCGCAAGGCATGGGAGACCGATCGCCGCACGCGCATCGAAGAGAAGGCCGCCATCAGCGTGGAGATCGACAGCCTCGTCATCAGCCTCAAGGGGCAGGCGGCCACCGCCAGCTTCCAGCAGACCTACAGCGCCGACAAGCTGCGCGAGAAGAGCCGCAAGACGCTGGAGCTGCAGCGCGTGGAGGGCCGCTGGCTCATCCGCAAGGAGAGCGCGGGCGGCTGAGGCAGGCGCCCGGACGAGGCGGGACGCAATGGCCCTGTAAGCCAAACGGTTCACGAAGGTGTCACCACTTGCAACCATGCTGCAGCCTTCGTTTCCCCAAAGCTGTGGCTGCCATGTTTCCCACCAAGACCGACAAGGCGCGCAACGAACTCCAGGGCGGACAGCGCACGCTCACCCAGCGCGAACGCGCCCTGCTGCTGATGGCCGACGGCCGGCGCTCCCTGACCGACTTCAGTCCCCTCTTCCCCAACCGCGATGAAGCCGAGCGGACGATCCAGGCGCTGATCGACAAGGGCTACCTGCAGGGCACGAAGGCCGCGGCGGCGGAAGCCGAGCCCCCCGCACAGCCCGCGCCCTCGCCCATCCCCGCCGTCGAGCCGATCCAGGTCGCCACCTCGGCCGACACCTTCGACGGCAAGCGTTCGCTGGCGACCACGCGCATGTTCCTGTTCGACATCTGCGAGCGCATGTTCGTGCGCCGCGACCCGAAGTTCGCGCTGCAGATGCGCGACGCCCTGCGCGAGGCGCGCGACCGCAACGCCATGCTGACCATCGCCGCGCTGATGCTCACCGAGATCGAGAAGACCGCGGGCGCGGAGCGCGCCGAGTCGCTGCGCGAGCGCATCGACCGGCTGCTGCCGCCGGCCGAAGTGATTCACTGAGGACTTCGATCGGGGCGATGGCCGCCACGGCCTGTGACACCATCGCCGGGTGAATTCCCCGCTTCCCGCCTCCACCTCGTTGTCCGAGCGCCTTCGCAGCTGGGCCAGGCGCCTCAAGCGCGACGGCGTCACCCTCTGGTTCGCCTGCCGGCACGCCTCCACGCCCTGGTATGCGAAGGCGCTGGGTGTTTTCGTGGTGGCCTATGCGCTCAGCCCGATCGACCTGATCCCCGACTTCATTCCGGTGCTGGGCTACGTCGACGACGTGCTGCTGCTGCCGGGGCTGATCTGGCTCACGATCCGGCTGATTCCCGCGTCCGTGCTCGCCGAATGCCGCGAGCGGGCCGATGCCTGGATGCAAAGCTCGGGCTCGAGGCCGACCAGCCGCTGGGGCGCCGCGCTGGTCGTGGCCGTGTGGATCGCGGTCGCCGCAGGGGCGTGGTACCTGTGGGTGCGCTGAGCGCATCGAGAAGATGGTCGTTGCGGAGCGCGCCGAATCGCTGCGAATGAAAAGCCGGCCGACGCCAGCGGCTTCGGCATTGCTTCACCGTGTCCGACCGTACATCGGACATCTGGAACCGGTGGTCATGAATCTTGCGGATGCGAAGCGCTGCAAGGTGTACGCTGAACCGAGCAAGCAGCCGCCAGAGGCACCGCTTGCCTCAACGCTCATCAATGCATAAAGGGAGAACAAGCCCATGGCTCTCACAAGTTTCGGATTCATCGTGACGGGAGACCGATTTGTCCAGCATCAGGGAACAGACAAGTTCCGAATGAAGGTCGTAGGAGTCGCAACCGCCTCCGAAGGTATCGAGGTTGCGCAGGAGATGGTTCGGGAAGGTGTACAGCTCATCGAACTCTGCGGCGGATTCAGCCCCGTGTGGGCGGGCAAGATCATCGAGGCCATCGACTACGCCGTGCCCGTTGGCGTGGTCGCGTACGGGCCGGAGTCGATCGACTCGATGCACCGTCTGTTCTCCTAGCGATACCCGATCAACTACACTCTCGAAAGTCAGGAGAGAGCCCCGCATGCCGGGGCCGCCGAAGGCGCAGGGGGCTGTTTCCCCCGAACGCTCAGGCAAAAGGACTGACGAGGCGCCGGTGAAAACCGGCGTTTCCTTGCTGGAGAGAGGCCGCCGCATCCAAAACAGGAGCAGCGGCCCACCGAAGGAGCAAACCCCGATCGTGGGGCGAATCTCTCAGGTAAAGCGGACAGCAGGGGTGGCCCATGGCTTGCGTCATGGATTTCGACTGCCCCTTTGGAGTGCCCCGTGGCCGCTTCTTCCGCCCCCGCTACCGAACTTCTCAAGACGCCGCTGTATGACCTCCACCTGGAGCTGGGCGCCCGCATGGTGCCCTTCGCCGGCTATTCGATGCCGGTCCAGTACCCGGCCGGCCTGATGGCCGAGCACAAGCACACCCGCGACGCGGCCGGCCTGTTCGACATCTCCCACATGGGTCAATTGCGCCTGGTCGGCCCCGACGCCGCGGCCGCCTTCGAGACCCTGATGCCCGTCGACGTGATCGACCTGCCCGCCGGCAAGCAGCGCTACGGCCTGCTGCTGAACGACGAGGGCGGCATCCTCGACGACCTGATGTTCTTCAACGAGGGCAACGGCTCGATCTTCGTGATCGTCAACGGCGCCTGCAAGGTGGCCGACATCGCGCACATCCAGCAGAAGATCGGCTCGCGCTGCGAGGTGCGCCCCCTGCCCGACCACGCGCTGCTCGCGCTGCAGGGCCCGCAGGCCGCGGCCACGCTGGCGCGGCTGTCGCCCGGCATCGAGCGCTTCGTGTTCATGACGGGCGGCGCGGTGCAGATCGACGGCATTGCGGCCTTCGTCACCCGCAGCGGCTACACCGGCGAAGACGGCTTCGAGATCTCGGTGGCCGCATCCGACGCCGAGCGCCTCGCCCGCCTGCTGCTGGCCCAGCCCGAGGTCAAGCCCATCGGCCTGGGCGCGCGCAATTCGCTGCGGCTCGAAGCGGGCCTTTGCCTCTACGGCAACGACATCGACACCACCACCACACCCGTCGAAGCCTCGCTCAACTGGGCGATGCAGAAGGTGCGCCGCGCGGGCGGTGCGCGCGAGGGCGGCTTTCCGGGCGCAGCGAAGGTGCTGGCGCAGCTCTCCGCAGCCACTGCAGGCGCGGCCGGCCACACCGACCACGACACGCTGAAGCGCAAGCGGGTGGGCCTGGTGGCGCTGGAGCGCATTCCGGTGCGCGACGGCACGGTGCTGCAGTCTTTCGAAGGCCAGGACATCGGCCTCGTCACCAGCGGCCTGCTCGGCCCCACGGCCGACCGCTGCATCGCCATGGGCTACGTGGCCACCGCCTTCGCCGAGCCCGGCACGCGCGTGCAGGCCATCGTGCGCGGCAAGCCGGTGCCGATGGAAGTGTCGACCATGCCCTTCGTGCCCACCCGCTACTACCGCGGCTGACCGGCTAGGCTCTGCACCCCCGATCCATTTTTTCCACGAGGAGTTTTTCCACCATGAGCATCAAGTACACCAAGGACCACGAATGGGTGTCGGCCGAAGGCGACGCGGCCACCGTCGGCATCACCGTGCACGCGCAGGACGCGCTGGGCGACGTGGTGTTCGTCGACCTGCCCGAAGTCGGCAAGACCTTCGCCCAGGGCGAAGTCGCCGGTGTCGTCGAATCGGTGAAGGCCGCCGCCGACGTGTTCATGCCCGTCTCGGGCGAGATCACCGAAGTGAACGAAGCGCTGCGCGCCGACCCCTCTCTCGCCAACAGCGACCCGCTGGCCGCCGGCTGGTTCTTCAAGGTCAAGCTGAGCGACCCCTCGCAGCTCGACGCGCTGCTGGACGCGGCCTCGTACGACAAGTTCGCTGCCGAATCCTGATCCTCGAAATCGGACAGCCGAACGCAGAAGGAATACAAAAACTACGCAGAAGTCGCAGAAGAAACCGAATCATCTTTTGGTTTTCCTTCTGCGACCTCTGCGAAACCTTCGCGACTTCTGCGTTCTGACCCCGCTTCCCCGCCCCAAGCTCTTATCAACAGCACTGCCATGTCGAAGCCCGCTGCCCTCCCCACCCTGCAAGAACTCGAGAACGCCGAAGAATTCATTGCCCGCCACATCGGCATCGACGCGGCGGACGAGGCGCGCATGCTGCCGGCGATCGGGTCGGAAACGCGCGCGGAGCTGATCGACGGCATCGTGCCCGCCGCCATCCGCCGCTCGAAGCCGATGCGCCTGCCCGCGCCGGTCACCGAAGCCGATGCGCTGGCCGAGCTGAAGGCGATGGCATCGAAGAACAAGGTGTTCCGCAACTTCATCGGCCAAGGCTACTACGGCAACCACACGCCGGGCGTGATCCTGCGCAACATCCTCGAGAACCCCGCCTGGTACACCGCCTACACGCCCTACCAGGCCGAGATCTCGCAGGGCCGCATGGAAGCCCTGCTCAACTTCCAGACGATGGTGTGCGACCTCACGGGCATGGCCATCGCCAACGCCTCGATGCTCGACGAAGCCACGGCCGCCGCCGAGGCCATGACGCTGGCCAAGCGCAGCGTGAAAAGCAAGAGCAACGTGTTCCTCGTCTCGGGCGACTGCCATCCGCAGACCATCGAAGTCATCAAGACCCGCGCCGCGCCGCTGGGCATCGAGGTCAAGGTGAGCACCGTGTCGGAAACGCTGCCGCACCTGATGGTGAGCGGCGCCTTCTTCGGCGTGCTCGCGCAGTACCCCGCCACCACCGGCCATGTGCACGACCTGCGCCCGCTTGCGGGCCATGCGCACCAGTGCGACGCCGCCTTCATCGTCGCGGCCGACCTGCTGGCGCTGACGCTGCTCGCGCCTCCGGGCGAATGGGGCGCCGACATCGTGTGCGGCACCACGCAGCGCTTCGGCATGCCGCTTTGCAACGGTGGCCCGCACGCCGCCTACCTGGCCTGCCGCGACGAGTTCAAGCGCTCGCTGCCGGGCCGCCTGGTGGGCGTGAGCGTCGACACGCACGGCCAGCCGGCCTACCGCCTCGCGCTGCAGACGCGCGAGCAGCACATCCGCCGCGAGAAGGCCACTTCCAACATCTGTACCGCGCAGGTGCTGCCGGCCGTGGTGGCCAGCATGTACGCCGTGTACCACGGCCCCGACGGCCTCACCCGCATCGCGCAGCGCGTGGCCGCGCTCACCGCCGTGCTGGCCAAGGGCCTCTCGCAGATGGGCCGCGAACCCGTGAACGCCACCGCGTTCGACTCTCTGACCATCCGCACCGGCGAAGACACGCAGGCGATCATCGAGCGCGCGCAGGCGGCCGGCGTCAACCTGCGCCAGCGCCTGCAGCAGCACCTGGGCATCTCGCTGGACGAGACCAGCACGCGCGCCGACGTCGAGACGCTGTGGACCCTGTTCGCGCCCGCCGGCACGAAGGCGCCGCGCTTCGACGATCTTTCGGGCAGCACCGTGCCGCTGATCCCCGAAGACCTGCGCCGCACCAGCGCGTTCCTCACGCACCCGGTGTTCAACACGCACAAGAGCGAGACGGCGATGCTGCGCTACATCCGCAGCCTGTCGGACAAGGATCTGGCGCTCGACCGCAGCATGATCCCGCTGGGCAGCTGCACCATGAAGCTCAACGCGACCAGCGAGATGATCCCCATCACCTGGCCCGAGTTCGCCAACATCCACCCCTTCGCGCCGGCCGACCAGCTGCAGGGCTACGCCCAGCTCGACGCCCAGCTGCGTGCCTGGCTGTGCGAGGCGACCGGCTACGCGGGCATCAGCCTGCAGCCCAATGCGGGCTCGCAGGGCGAGTACGCGGGCCTGCTGGCCATCAAGTCCTTCCATGAGGCCAAGGGCCAGGGCCGTCGCAACATCTGCCTGATTCCGTCTTCCGCGCACGGCACCAATCCGGCCAGCGCGCAGATGGTGGGCCTGCAGGTGGTGGTGACGGCCTGCGACGCGCAGGGCAACGTCGACATCGACGACCTCAAGCGCGCCTGCGAGAAGCACAGCGCCAACCTGGCCGCGGTGATGATCACCTACCCCAGCACCCACGGCGTGTTCGAGACCCGCGTGAAGGAGCTGTGCGAACTGGTGCATGAACATGGCGGCCGCGTGTACGTGGACGGTGCCAAC
The DNA here is from genome assembly GCF_048302515.1 of Variovorax sp. 350MFTsu5.1. Lineage (NCBI taxonomy): Bacteria > Pseudomonadati > Pseudomonadota > Betaproteobacteria > Burkholderiales > Comamonadaceae > Variovorax > Variovorax sp. 350MFTsu5.1. The sequence continues at coordinate 4,224,858 of NZ_CP157620.1, forward strand.
ATGAACGCGCTGGTCGGCGTGGCCGCGCCGGGCGAGTTCGGCGGCGACGTGAGCCACCTGAACCTGCACAAGACCTTCTGCATTCCGCACGGCGGCGGCGGCCCCGGCGTGGGCCCGGTCTGCGTGGTGGAAGACCTCGTGCCCTACCTGCCGGGCCATGCCACGGCCGGCGTGGCGTCGAACGGCGTGGGCGCGGTGTCGGCCGCGCCGCTGGGCAATGCGGCCGTGCTGCCGATCAGCTGGATGTACTGCCGCATGATGGGCGCCAAGGGCCTGCAGGCCGCGACCGAGACGGCCATCCTGAGCGCCAACTACATCAGCGCGCGCCTGAAGGACCACTACCCGACGCTATATTCCAGCCCCAACGGCCACGTCGCGCACGAGTGCATCCTGGACCTGCGCCCGCTCAAGGACACCAGCGGCGTCACCGCAGAGGACGTAGCCAAGCGCCTGATCGACTACGGCTTCCACGCGCCCACGCTGAGCTTCCCCGTGCCCGGCACGCTGATGGTGGAGCCCACCGAAAGCGAGCCGCTGGCCGAGCTCGACCGTTTCATCGACGCGATGATCGCCATCCGCGGCGAGATCCGCCGCATCGAGGAAGGCGTCTGGCCGAAGGAGGACAACCCGCTCAAGCACGCGCCGCACACGGCCGCGAGCCTGCTGGGCACCGAGTGGAGCCACCCCTACTCGCGCGAACTCGGCGCCTTCCCGCTGGCCGAGCTCAAGAACGCCAAGTACTGGCCGCCGGTCGGCCGCGTCGACAACGTCTACGGCGACCGCAACCTGTTCTGCAGCTGCGTGCCGGTGAGCGAGTACAGCGAGGAAGCCGAAGAGGCCTGAGCGAAGTGACCGAAGGAAAGGAAGCCGCGTCCTTCTATGACGAAGGGTCGCGGCGGTAGGTCGCCCACTTCACGGTGAGGATGTCGGCCGCGATCTTCGCGGCATTGACGCCCGCATAGGCCTCCGACGGATCGAACATGAATGCCTCGCGGTAACGTTTGATCTGCGCGTAGTCCCGGTCGAAGGTCATCGGGCCCATGAGTTCGGCGGGGTCTGTGCCCGCGGGAAGCGCAAGGAATTTCTCCGAATCGGTGGCACTCTGGTAGAGGTCGACGCTCATCTGGTTCATACGGTTGTCCTCCGGAGCTTGGGTTTCGGCAACCAAGCCTCCGCGACAACCGCAGGGCATGCAATCGGTGTGCGCCTACACGGAGCGCCGGAAGAACGCCCGCTGCGTCAGGGCTGCTTCTTCCTGGCCACGTCGCCCGTGGCCACCTGCTCGCGGAAGGCGCGCATGGCGGCCTTCACCTTGCGCTCGTTCTCCAGGCCCATGCGCACCATGATCTTCTGGCCCGACGACATGGCCTCCAGCTGCGGATCGGCGTACTCGTAACGCACCCACGGGCGCTGCGAGGGAACGTCGCCCTTCACCTCGACCAGCCGCACCTGCACCGGACCGGCGGGCTCGGGCGCCTGCAGCAGGTGGTCGATCACGGCGACGAGCCTGTCGTTGAAGTAGCGCCCCGGATAGCCCAGCTCTTCATAGGCCTTCTGGAAGAGCGGATAGAGCCGCGCATAGGCCTTGGCCGCCTTCGCCGGATCGACCGACCCGGCGAACAGCACGATGGGGTTGTAGCGCGCCGCGTTGTTGGCGGCGATGACCTGCTTGTCGCCCTGCCCCGAGGTGATGAAGCGCTGTTTGGTCTGCTGCACCGGCCACGCGCTCGCGGGCGCCTGCTCGCGCGCGAGGTTGTCCACCGTCGCCACGAAGCGGCGCACGATGCCGTCGAACTGCAGGAAGTCGGCCACGTTCTTGCTGCCGAACAGGTCGACCAGCGCCTTCATCACGCGCGTATCGGTGTCGGTGGCAGTGGTCAGGCCCGCGTCGGGCACCGCGATCCCATCCATCGGGTTTCGCGGTTCCTGGGATTGAGGTGCGGGCGCGGGTGCCGGCGCGGGCGGCGCCCCGTCGTTCGGGGCCGTGGCCACCGGCGTGGCCTCGGGGGCCTGCTGCTGTTGCTGGTACCAGCGCCAGCCGAGGAACGCGGCCGCGAGCAGCACGAGCACGCCGACGACGATGGTTCCTATGGGCGTTTCGCGGCGGGGCCTGAACTCGGGGGTGTCGCGGGTGTCGCTGTCGGACATAGGGGCGGTTCCTTGTGCTGGAGTGTCAGGAAGGCGAGCGGCTATGGTGCACCAGATCGGGTCATGGCCGGCCCGCCTCGTCGTAACGCCCTGTGACGCGGCGACCGCGCTGAAGTTCAGTCGTTCAAGCTGGGCCTGCCTGCGCGCTCAGCGACTGCAGCCACGCCAGCGTGGCCTGCAGCTCGGCCGGACGGATCTCGTGCGCGCCCGGAAAGTCCGTGCCCGACAGCGCCAGCGGCAGCGTGCGCGCCAGTTCGCGCGTGGCCTGCGCCGCGCTCGGCGGAATCACGTTGTCGGCGCTGCCATGGCTCACCCACAGCGCCTTGCCCTCGAAGGCCTCGGGCGGCGCGATGTGCGGCACCACCTGCGACAGCAGCCGGCTGTGCCACACCATGGCGGCGCGCACGCTCTCGGGCTTGGTCAGCAGCAGCGACAGCGCCATGATCCCGCCCTGGCTGAAGCCGCCGACGATCACGCGCTCGGCAGGCACGCCCAGCTGCTGCGCGGCCGAGGCGACCATCTCGCCGACGAGAAAGCGGCTCTCGCGCTCCTGCTCCTCGTCGATGCGGCGTTCGCCGCCGGGCAGCACCTCGAACTCGAACCACGCGTAGGAGTCGGGCGACAGCACATAGGGCGCGCGCAGGCTCAGCACGTGAAACTGCGGTGGCATCATCCGCGCGAGGCCGAACAGGTCCTGCTCGTTGCTGCCGACGCCGTGCATCAGCACCAGCAGCCAGGGCTCGCGAACACCGGGTTGCGCGCCGTGCGCGAGGAATTTCAGGGGCAGGTGAAGCTGGGTCATGGTCCTGGACTTTTCTCTTGTCGTTCCTATCGGCGGAATCCTTCTGCCAGCGCACGGGTGAGCTCGGCCGCCGGAATCTCGCGGCAGCCGGTCGCGTTCTGCCCCGACCACAGCGCAGAGAAGTCGCCGCTGCCCTTCGCTTCGGCCTTGGCGCGCAGCGGCGCGATGGCCGAGGTGGCCAGCGGAAACTCAGGAGCCGCCGAACCGATCGGGCCCAGGTCGCGCATCACGCGATTGACGATGCCGCGCGCCGGCCGCCCGGTGAAGAGATTGGTGAGCGCCGTGTGCCGCGCCGCCTCGCTCTTGAGCGCCGCGCGATGCAGCGCGCTGGTCGTCGCCTCGGGCGTCAGCATGTAGGCCGTGCCGATCTGCACGCCCGCCGCGCCCAGCGACATCGCCGCCGCCACGCCATCGGCATCCGCAATGCCGCCCGCGGCGATCACCGGCAGCTTCACCGCCTTGACCAGCTGTGGCAGCAGCGCGAAGGTGCCGAGCTGCTTCGTCAGGTCGTGCGAGAGGAAATGGCCGCGATGCCCGCCTGCCTCCAGCCCCTGCGCGATGACCGCGTCGGCGCCATGCGCCTCAAGCCACAGCGCCTCTTCGACCGTGGTGGCCGAGGCCAGCACCTTGGCGCCCCAGCCATGCACCTGCGCCAGCAACGCCTCGGGAGGCAGCCCGAAATGGAAGCTCACCACCGGCGGCCGGAACTCGGCCAGCAAGTCGGCCACTTCGGCGCTGAAGGGGTTGCGCCCCGGCCCGGCCGGAATGCTCGCGGCGTCGATGCCGTACTCGGCGTAGTAAGGCGCCAGCGCTGTGCGCCAGGTGGCCTCGCGCTCGGCGCTGGGCACGGGCGGCGTGTGGCAGAAGAAATTGACGTTGTAGGGCTTGTCGGTGCCAGCGCGGATCGCGGCGATCTCGCTGCGCAGGGCGTCGGTGCCCAGCATGGCCGCCGGCAGGGAGCCCAGGCCGCCGGCATTGCTGACCGCGATGGCCATCGCGCTGACCTGTATGCCGGCCATCGGGGCCTGGATGAGCGGAAGTTCCGTTCCGAGGAGTTGTTGCAGCGTGGTCATTCGAGGGCGCTCCTTCTGTTTCGTCGAATGCCGGCCATTCTCCGGCCAAGCCGGAGGTCGCCGCGGCGGCAGGGTCATCGCCCCGCTTCAGCTCACTCCTCGCTCGTCCACTCCACCTGCACGCCCAGGCTGCGCAGGTTCTCGACGAAGCGCGGATGCGCGCGGCGGATGGGCGCCGCGTTGCGGATCTCGGAACGGCCCTCGATGCTGGCCGCCACCATGAAGAGCGCTATCGCCACGCGGATGATGTACGGGCTCTCGACCACCGCCGGCGTCAGCGGATTGCCGCCGAAGGTGATGAGCCGGTGCGGGTCGGACGAGAACACGTGCGCGCCGAACTTCGAGAGCTCGCCCGTCCAGCCCAGCGCGCCGTCGTAGACCTTGTTCCAGAACATCGCGTTGCCTTCGGCACGAACGCCCAGCGCGATGAAGATCGGCAGCAGGTCCACCGGGAAGTAGGGCCACGGCGCCGCCTCCACCTTGGTGAGCACGTTGCTCGTGAACGGCGTCTGCACCTTCAGCGGGCCGTTGCGGATGGCGCGCGACCAGCCTTCCTTGTGCTCGATCTGCACACCGAACTTGGCGAAGGTGCGGTCCAGTAGCGGAAAGTTTTCCGGCGCGCTGTTGCGCACGATCACGTCGCCGCCGGTGATGGCGCCCAGCGCCAGGAAGGTGGTGATCTCGTGGAAGTCTTCGTCGAAGCGGAACTCGCCGCCCTTGAGCGTGCCGCCGCCATGCACCGTGAGCCGCGAGGTGCCGATGCCCTCGATGCGCACGCCGATCATCGACATGAAGCGGCAGAACTCCTGCACGTGCGGCTCCGATGCCGCGTTGGTCAGCGTCGAGGCGCCGTCGGTTGCCGCCGCGCACAGCACGAAGTTCTCGGTGGTCGTGACCGAGGCGTAGTCCAGCCAGTGGTCGGTGGGCATCAGCCGGCCCTTGCTGCGCACCAGCAGCGAGCCCTCGGTGCGCTCCACCTCGCCGCCGAAGCGCTGGAACACCTCCACGTGCGGATCGATCTCGCGCACGCCCAGCGTGCAGCCCTTGACGTTGTCCTCCAGCCGCGCCACGCCGAAACGCGCCAGCAGCGGCGGCACCAGCATGATCGACGAGCGCATCTCCTCCGGCAGCCGATGGCGCGACGCGTCGAAGGCCGTCTCGCGGTGGTGCAGTTCGAGCGTGCCCGTTTCGTGGTCCATGCGCACGTCGCTGCCGAGGGTGCGGAAGATGTCCAGGATCTTGCGCACGTCGGTGATGTCGGGCACCCCATGCAGGCGCAGCGGCTCCCAGGTGAGAAGCGTGGCGCAGAGCACCGGCAGCACTGCGTTCTTGTTGGCGGAAGGGGTAATGCGGCCACGCAGCGGCGTACCGCCGTGCACGATGAGGTTGGACATGGAGAAGAGCGCGCGAGAAGGCGGGAAAGCGACCGGGGTGGAGGCGGCAGGAAAAGGTTCGGAAATAGTCCGAAACGGGAGACAGGACTTTACCGTCTGAAAGCGGCATGAACGGGGCCGAGTTGTAAGAACTCAAGGCAGAAGACGCCAGATTGGCAACTCTTTCGCATTACTTTCGGATTCCATCGGCGCGTTCGCGGACCGACTCGCGACGAACTTGTTACTCCCCCACCCACGCCGGCTCCCCTAGATTGGCTGCACCCAGCCCCCTTCGCTGGAGAAACAACCAACATCCGAAGGAAAAGCGAAATGAGCCACGCCCCCTCCTACACCGGCGGCTGCGCCTGCGGCGCGATCCGCTACGAGATCCCCTCCGAGCCGATCTTCCAGAACCACTGCCAGTGCCTCGACTGCCAGCACAAGAGCGGCACCGGCCACGGCTCGTACCTGAGCTTCCCCCGCGGCGGCGCGAAGCAGACCGGCAGCGCCACGCTGTGGGACATGGTCGGCGACAGCGGCAACGTCAAGACCCGCGCGTTCTGCCCCACCTGCGGCTCACCCGTCTACATGACCTATGCGGCGATGCCGGACGTCATCACCGTGCATGCAGCGAGCCTCGACGACCCGAGCCGGTTCAGGCCGCAGGCGGTCACGTACGGCGTGCGGGGGCATGCATGGGACGTTCTCGACCCGGAGCTGGTCAAGTTCGAGAAGATGCCGCCGGGCAAATAAGAAAGCGCTCTACCCCGTCATCGCCTCGCACTGGATTTCGATCCGGGCATGAAGCAGACCCAGCGTCGCCGAAAGCAGCCGCTGCAGCGAGTTGCGCTGGCAGGCATCGAAGAGTGGCGCGGGGTCTGCGTCGGACGAAGCGGCATCGCGCCGGTCTTCGTCCCAGCCGAGCAACTGGATCAGCGTCTGCGCGCCCTGCACCACGTCGCGGGCATCGTTGAGGAATGCGGCCTGGCTTTGTTGCGAAGAGTCGCCGAGCCGGTCGCCCTGAATCCACTCGAAGGGCTTGAACTGGGCGTCGGGGCGATAAGGCGTGCAAGCGCAGCGAGCGTCGGCGCTTGCCGCGTCGTTTGAAGAAGCATTGGCCATGAATGGGCCTCCCAAGGATGTCGATTTGCAGAAACCGACGCACCCGCTGCTAAACGAGGGCGGCAGCTCGAACGGGTTAGCAGACCGGGACATCCTTGCGGAAACCGGCAGGGCGCGAGCCCTCCCGTTCGAGCCGCCTAAAAAGAGGCACGAACGAAAAAGCCGCAGACCAGTGCGGTGGCTGCGGCTCTCGTCGCAGGATGTCGGCGGGCTGCTAAACCCGGCCCCGCTCATCACGAGGCGGGGGCAATGTAAGCGCTGCGGACAGAGCTAGTCAAGTTTGGGACGTCAGAGTTGCGCGAAGCTGGACGACGGTTCAGCATCCCCAGTCCTCCAACCCCAACAATCAAACACGGAGACCCGGATGAGAAAGCTCAAGCTCATGGAGCACGTGTCGCTCGACGGCGTGATCCAGCCCTCCAGCGAAGACGGCTTCCCCTATGCCGACTGGACCGCGCCCTACCGGACTCCCGCCGGCCGGGACGAGGTGCTTGCCGCGCAAGGTGGGCGCTTCGATCTGCTGCTGGGCCGGCGCACCTACGACATGTGGTCGGACTACTGGCCGAAGGCGCCAGCCGGTCCGATGGCGGATGGATTGAATGCGGCGACCAAGTTCGTCGTCACCCATCGCCCGGAGAGCCTCGCGTGGGGGCCGTTCGAAGGCGTCGGGCCGGACTTGGTCGAGGGCGTGCGGCGCATCAAGTCGCAGGCCGGCCCCAACCTTGTGCTGTGGGGCAGTTCCACGCTGACTTCGGCGCTGCTGGCGCATGGGCTTGCAGACGAAGTCCTGCTGATCGTCTATCCGGTGCTGGTGGGCACGGGCAAGCGCCTCTTCGCTGAAGGGACGCCGGGTTGTTCCTTCGAACTCGCCAGCACCAAGACGACGCCGTCCGGCCTCCTTCTCAATACCTACAAGCTCGCCGGGCCGCTGCAGCCCGCGTAGCGAGTCGGACAGCGCGGGCCAACCCGCCCAGGCTGCGCAGCGACACCACAGGCTGGCGCGCGAGCAGCGAAGACTCCTCGGATCGATCTGGCTCATCTGCAGCCCTGAACGCGGCGCAGCGCCGCTTCGGCGGCTGGGCCGCGCCCATACGATTCTCATATGCCTGCCCGGTCAAACGGTATTGGACGAGGCCCTCACCCCAGTTCGATGATTGTTCGATGGCAAGCCATTCGGGCAATTGAGCGCAGACGCACGCGGTGCGTGCACGTGATTCGGGCGCCATCTCTTAGAGCAACGATGGAGACAACGGATGAAAGTTCGATTCCTGTTCGTGTGGATTGCCGCGTCCATGGGCCTGCTCTCCATCGGCATGTTCGGTCAGGCCGAAGCACAGACGCAGACGCAGGCGGGCGACGCTTCCCAGCGCTCGTCGCGGATCGTCATCGGCTATCCACCGGGTCAATCCGTCGACACGGTGGGGCGGTACCTGGCATCCGCGCTGAGCAGGAAGCTGGACCGCAATTTCTTCGTCGAGAACGTTCCGGGCCAGAGCGGAAGCATCGCGCTGGGCAACGTCGCCAGATCGGCCGGCGACCTGAACACGCTGACGTTCTCGGCATCTTCGGCGCTGGTCATCAATCCGATCCTCTTCAAGGCCGTGCGATACAACACGCTGAAGAACTTCGAGCCTGTCGCGACGCTGTACGACACCCCGCTGCTGCTGCTCGTCAATTCCAGGCTGCCGATCGATTCGGTGGAGTCGCTGGTCAGCTATGCGAACAGCCATCCGGGGGAGATCAGCTTTTCATCGCCGGGCGTGGGGAGCGTTTCGCATCTGGCCATGACGGAGTTCATCCGGCGTACCAGGCTGAAGTTCGTGCACGTCCCCTATCAGGGGGCCGCGCCGTCGCTGACGGCCCTTGCCGCAGGCCAGGTTCAGGTGACCTTCGAAGGGGTGGCTGCCGCGACACCGCTCTTGCAAGGCGGCCGCATCAAGGCCTTGGCCATCAGCAGCGCGAAGCGGCTGCCCAAGCTCGAGTCGATTCCCACGGTCGCCGAATCGGGGCTTCCGGGATTCGATGTCGTGCCATGGGTCGGCCTGCTGACGCCGAGCGGTGTGGCGCCGGACAAGGTCGCAGAGATCTGGAACGCGATGCAGGCCATCCTGCTAACCGACGAGTACACGGCCTTGATCGAGCAGGTTGGGGGACGGCAAGCGGTTCGATCACCGTCGGAATTCCGCAAGTTCCTCGAAGCGGAGGTTCCGCGTTGGCAGGAGTTCATCAAGGTTTCAGGAGTGACTGCGGAATAAGAAAAAGCTGTGCGAACCGGGCCCGAGGTTCCGCTCGTTGAATTGCATCGATAAATTGAATGGAGACAAGAATGTCATTGAACATTGCCGATGAAATGGCCTCACGCTGGACGCCTGTCGAATCGAGCCCGGCCATGAAGCAAGCTCTCGAAGGATTGCCTTCGGGCTGGAAGACCCGTCGACTGGCCCCGTCGCTCGGTCTGGAGTTGCAGGATCTGTTTCTGCCGGATCTCGATGACGACGGCATCGCCAGGATTCGTGCACTGCTGCTGGCTTTCCGGGTGCTGGTCATCCGGCGCCAGCCTGTCTCCCCCGCGCAGCATGTGGCGTTCGCCCGAAAGTTCGGCAATCTCGAGACGCAGAATCCGCTGCTGGCCGCCAACGCGGATTTTCCCGAGCTTGTTCAACTCAAGGCTTCCAGGGAAAAGAAAGGCGCCGAAAACCTCTTTCACTCCGACACCGCGTTCTACGAGAAGCCCTCGATGGGTTCGATTCTTCGTTGCATCAAGTGCCCGGAAGTTGGAGGAGACACCATCTTCTGCAACATGGTTCAGGCGTACGCCGGGTTGCCGGAGGAGGTCAAGCGCAAGATCGACGGCATGGTGGCAGTCAACGACGTCAATGTCGCGTTGTTCAAGAAGATGGATCCGAACGAACGCGCCGCGCATCGGGATCGGCATCGCGCCGTGGAACACCCGGTGGTCATCACGCACCCTGAAACCGGGGAGTCGATCCTGTACGTGAACGAAATCCACACCACGCACATAGCCAACTACCGGGAAGTCCTGGGCTCGGATTGGGGCATGGATACCCCGACCCAGATTCGCGAACTGTTCGACCTGCTCGTGCGCCAGGCCAAGATCCCGGAATACCAGGTGCGCGTGCACTGGGAGCCGGACACGATCGTCTTCTGGGACAACCGGGCGGTCCAGCACTACGCGGTTTCCGACTACTACCCCTCGGAACGCCACATGATGCGCGCGACCATCATTGGGGATGTTCCGAGGCGGGTTCGATAGCGAACGGACAGGTCCGCCTCCGTTGCGAACATCGGCCCCATCCGAAAGCGCTCGCTCTGCATCGAACTCACAACGTGCGCCGTGAAGCGCTCGCCATCAGTCGCAGGTTCTGCACCGCCGCGCCCGCGGCCCCCTTCCCCAGGTTATCGAGAACCGCGCCCAGGACGATCTGACCCTTGCGCTCATTGCACGCAACGGCCAGGCTCATGTCGTTCGAGCCGTTGTGGACCTGCGGGTCGAGCTCGGTCATCGGCACGGCAGGCGACATCGGCAGCACATGCACATGCGCCGCATCGCGGTATCGCTGCGCAAGGCATTCGTGGATGCGCATGCCCGAGACATCGGAGGGAAGCATTCGCGCGTGCAACCCGATGGTGAGCACGATGCCCTGCCGGTAGCTGCCATAGGCCGGCACGAAGATGGGTCGCGCCGTCAACCCGGCGTAGGTCTCCATTTCCGCCACGTGCTTGTGCTCGAGTGCAAGGCCGTAAACCTTCAACGAATGCGCTGCCGCCCCGGCCTCGTGCGCTTCCGCCCCCGCCCTGCCCTGGCCGGAATAGCCCGAGACCGCATGGATGACAAGCGGATAGTCGGCGGGCAAGAGGCCCGCATCCGTCAACGGTCGCAGCAGGGCAACCGCGGCGGTGGGATAGCAGCCCGGATTCGTGACCCGCGCTGCCGAGGCAATGCGTTCGCCCTGCCGTGCATCGAGCTCGGGCAGGCCGTAGACCCAGCCCGGGCTGGTGCGGTGGGCCGAGCTGGCGTCGATCACGCGCACCGAAGGGTTCTCGATCATCGCCACCGCGTCGCGCGCCGCTGCATCGGGCAGGCAAAGGATGGCGATGTCGCACTCGTTGAGAGCGGCCCGTCGGGCAGCCGCGTCCTTGCGCAGGTTCGCCGGCAATGTGTGGATGCGGAATTCCCCACCCCGGAGCCGGTTCTGCAGGTCAAGGCCAGTGGTGCCCTGATTGCCGTCGATGAAGATCTTGAGGTCCATGGAGCGCGATCGTAGGCATCCGCCCTCGATGGCTCCAGCTAAATATATGGAACCCGGAATTAAGAAAAGTTAAATTTGCGCTATGCGAGAACTGAGCCTCGACCATCTGCGCACCCTTGTCGCCATCGCCGACCTCGGCTCCCTGGCCAACGCCGCGCGCGCCCTTCACCTGGCGGCACCCACGGTCACCGTCCAGATCGCCGAGCTGGAGTCGCGCCTGGGTGGCCAGTTGCTCGTTCGAGGACGGGGGCCCGCGCAGGCAACCGCCCTGGGAGAGCGCTTCATCGCGCGTGCCCGCAGGCTGCTGGCCGACGCGGACGAAGCGGTGGAGGACGTCAGACGCCAGCTCGCGGGCCAGACGGGCCGCGTGCGGGTGGGTGCCTCGACGGGTGCCATCGCGGATCTGCTGCCGCCCGCGCTCGGACGCCTCGCCCGCAACCATCCCGGCATCGACGTGAACGTGCAGGTGCTGACCTCCAATGAGAGCATGGCCCGGCTCGCCGCAGGCAGCCTGGACCTGGCGGTCGTGGCGCTGCCGCAGGCGCCCGTGCGGGGCGTCCATGTCACGCCCCTGCGGCGCGAGGCGGTCGTCGCCTTCCTGCCGGCAGACTGGAAGGCACCGAAGCGGCTGACCCCGCAGTGGCTGGCCCAGCAGCCGTTGATCATGAACGACTCCTCCACGCGTCTCTACAGGCTCACCGCGGAATGGTTCTCCGCGGCAGGCGTCCATTGCCGGCCGCGCATCGAGCTCAACTACAACGACGCGATCAGAACGCTGGTTGCCGCGGGCTACGGCGCAGCGCTGCTGCCGGAGGAATCGCAACAGAGCGCGCGCGACCCTCGCATCGCCGTGCGCCCGCTCAGCCCGGCCCTGTGGCGGCAACTCGGCCTCGCGGTCAGCGACCGGGGCGCCAGCGGACCGACGCGTTTCGTCATGAACGCCTTGCTGCCTGGAAAGGGTTCAGCTGGCTGAAGCCTGAATGCCCGGTCAGGCGGGGATAATTCTGAATATCTTTGTACTCACCGCCCGCAACCGCTATCGCCATGCCTTCGGGAATCGGGTTTTCGAACATGCCGGCCACGCTTGACCAGCACCTGAAGCGGCAAAGGAGGCTGGGGCGCGTAATCCGGCTCAACCTCGGGCTGCAAATTCAAGCATGAACCTGCGACAGATCGAGGTGTTCCGCGCGGTGATGATCACCGGCTCCGTGAGCGGCGCGGCGCGGCTGCTTCACGTATCCATTCCTGCCGTCAGCCGGCTGCTCTCGCATACCGAGAGCCGGCTGGGCTTTCTGCTTTTCGAGCGCGTGAAGGGGCGCCTGCATGCCACAGCGGAGGCGCGGCGGCTGTATCTGGAGGTCGAGCAGGTCTACGGCGGCGTGCAGCGCATCGGCAGCCTTTCGCACGAGCTTGCGCTGCGGCGACGCAGCCTGCTGAGCATTCTTTCGAGCCCCAGCATCGGGCAGACGCTGGTGCCGCAGGCGATCGCGCAGTTGCGCAACGCCATGCCCGACGTGCAGGTTCATTTCCACTGCCTCACGCATGAGGCGCTGAAGGAACGCATCCTGCAGCAGCGGGCCGACCTGGGCATTTCCACCTTTCCGGTCGACCATCCGAACCTTGCGACGAGGCCGCTGGCGAGCAGCCGGCTGATGTGCATCTGCCCACGCAGCCATCCGCTGGCCGCGTTCGAAGAAGTCGGCCTCGACGAACTGCTGCCCCACGAGTTCATCGGCTATCCGCACGGCTCGCCGCTGGGCCTGCGCATCGACCAGATGTTCGAGACGCGCGATGCCGCGCCGCGCATCAGCGTGGAGGTCACCTCGCCGCAGTACGCCTGTTCGCTGGTGCATGCCGGGGCCGGCATCGCGCTGGTGGACGAGTACTCGCTGCAGGGCTGGCTCGGGTCGTCTTTCAAGGCGATACCGGTGCGCGACGCGCTGCCCATCGTGGCCGACCTGGTGTACCTGCAGACCGAGCCCCTGTCGCCAGCGGCGCAGGCGCTGCTGCGCGCATTGCACAGCGTGCTGCTGCAGCGCGGGCTGGCCTTGCCGCTCACGGACGACGACGAGATCCTGCGCTGACGAGCCGGGGCGCCGCGCCCCCTTCTCCCTTCTTCTCCGCCCGCTGCGGCGGCCCTCATCCGATGCCTCCGCGCCCTGCCCCGGTGCAGGCGCGCGCGTGCGCACCACCGGAAGGCGGACCTTTAGCGTGTTGTTAAACCCGAGCGACAAATCGTCATTCGACGCCACGGGCACCGCTTCGAATAATCGATCGCACCAGTCACACGGCTGCAACGAAGAAGGTTCAGATGACATCGCGCCCCGGCACTCCCCCACGTTTTCTCGGCCTTGCGGTCGCCCAGATGGGCCCGGTCCACCTGTCCGACAGCCGCGAGTCGGTGGTGGCCCGGCTGGTCGACATGCTGCGCCAGGCCCACAGCCGCGGCGCGGAGTTCGTGACCTTCCCCGAGCTTGCGCTCACCACCTTCTTTCCGCGCTACTGGATGAGCGAAGAAGAAGCCCATGAGCGCTTCTTCGAGCGCAGCATGCCCGGCCCGGCGACGCAGCCGCTCTTCGACGAGGCCCGCAGGCTCGGCGTGGGCTTCTACCTCGGCTACGCGGAACTCACCGAGGACGGGCGCGGCTTCAATTCGGCGGTGATCGTGGGGCGCGACGGCAGCATCGCGGGCCGCTACCGCAAGATCCACCTGCCGGGCCATTCGGAGCACAAGCCCGAGGCACCCTTCCAGCATCTGGAGAAAAAGTTCTTCGAGGTCGGCGACCTGGGCTTCCGCGCCTTCGACACCGACGGCGTGCGCATGGGCATGTGCCTGTGCAACGACCGCCGCTGGCCCGAGACCTACCGCGTGATGGCGCTGCAGGGCGCCGAAGTGGTGGTGCTCGGCTACAACACGCCCTCGCTCAACATCCACTGGAACGAGCCGGTGCACCTGCGCACCACCACGCACCTGATCTCGCTGCAGGCCAACGCCTACCAGAACGGCATCTGGGTGGCGGCTGCAGCCAAGTGCGGGTCGGAGGACGGCCACCACATGATCGGCAGCTCCGTGATCGTGGCGCCCAGCGGCGAGATCGTGGCGCGCACGGTGAGCGAGGAAGACGAGGTCATCTGCGTGCGCGCCGACCTTGCGCTGGGCGCGCACTTCCGCGAGCACGTCTTCAACTTCGCCAAGCACCGCCGTCCGGAACACTACCGCCTGATCGTCGAGCGCACGGGCGCTGGAGATCCGCTGCCATGAGCGGGCAGCAGCAGCACCCATCCGCGCCAAGGGCGCTGGGCATCCTCGGCGGCATGGGGCCGCTGGCGGGCGCGACCTTCGCGCTGCGGATGGTGCAGCTGACAGAGGCTGCCGCCGACCAGGACCACATTCCGACGATCCTGTGCAACGACCCGCGCATCCCCGATCGTTCGAGCGCCATGCTCCAGGGCGGCGAGAGCCCGCTGCCCGCCATGCAGCGCGGCATCCGCCTGCTGGAGGCGGCGGGCGCCGGCTGCATCGCCGTGCCCTGCAACACCGCGCATCTCTGGTTCGACGACCTGAAAGGCGCGACCCGGCTGCCGGTGCTGAACATCGCCGAGGCGGTGGTGCAGAACCTGCGGCGCCACAGTGTCGTGCAAGGCAAGGTGGGCGTGCTCGGCACGCCGGCCACGCTGGCGCTCGGCCTGTACCAGCGAGCGCTGGAGCAGGCGGGGTACGAGGCGATCGTTCCCGAAGCTGACGACGTGCAACGCCACTGCGTAGCGTCCATCGCGGCGGTCAAGGCCGGGCAGATCGATGCCGCCTGGGAGCCGGCCGCACAAGGCATCCGCGCGCTGGTCGCACGCGGCGCGCAGGCCGTGGTGCTCGGCTGTACCGAGCTGCCATTGGCGGTTCCGCACCACCGGCGCGGCGAGTTCGACTGCGTGCTCACGGACTCCATCGACGCGCTGGCGCTGGCCGCGATCGCGCACTGCCGCCAGCAGCACTGAGGCTGCCTCCCCTTTTCGCCTCCCCTTGTCGCCTCTCCACTTCCACGAAAGACCCTTCCGATGATCCATCGCAAGTTCTCCCGCCCGATGGCCGTGCTGGCCACCGCCTTCGGCCTGCTGGCGAGCGCCGCCCCGACGTGGGCCGCCTGGCCCGACCGCCCCATCACCTTCGTCGTGCCCTCGGCGGCCGGCGGCTCGCCCGACGTGCTCTCGCGGCTGGTGACCAACGAGGTCTCCAAGTCGCTCGGCGTGCCGGTGGTCATCGAGAACCGCCCCGGCGCAGCAGGCAACATCGGCATCCTGCAGATCAAGAGCAAGCCGGCCGACGGCTACACCATCGGCTACGGCAACGTGAACACGCTAGCGGTCAACCGCACGCTGTTCAAGAAGCTGCCTTACGACGTGGACCACGACCTGATGCCGGTGGCGCAGGCCTTCGACCTCTACAACGTGCTGATCGTGCCCAAGGACTCGCCCATCCAGGACGTGGCCGGGCTGGTGGCCACAGCGCGCAAGCAGCCGGGCAAGCTGTCCTTCGGCGCCCCCGGCATCGGCACCACCGGCCACATGGGCGGCGAACTGTTCCGCAGCATGGCCGGCATCGACGTGCTCTTCGTGCCCTACAACGGCGGCCCCGCCGCGCTGCAGGACCTGATGGGCGGTCGCATCGACTACCTGTTCGCCAATTCTTCCGAAGTCGGCCCGCTGGTCTCGTCCGGACGGGTGCGCGCGCTCGCGGTGAGCAGCGCCAAGCGCATCGCGCTGCTGCCGAACGTACCCACGCTGGACGAAGCGGGCATCAAAGGCTACGAGACGGTGGCCTGGGGCGGCGTGGTCGCGCCACGCGGAACGCCGCGCGAGGTGATCGAGAAGCTCAACGCCGCAATCAACGCAGCGCTGGCCACCCCCAGCGTGCGTGAGGGCCTCGCCAAGCTCGGCGCCGTGCCGGCCGGCGGCACGCCCGCCGACTTCCAGCGCACCATCGACCGCGAAACCAAGCGCTGGGGCGAGCTGATCGAGCGCAACCGCATCGAGAAGCTCGACTGATGGCGGGCCTCGCGACTCCATCCGGGCAACAGCAGCAACAACAGCAGCAGTTGCTGCTGCGCGGCGGCACGGTGATCGACGGCAGCGGCGCCCCGCCGCGCCGCGCGGATGTGCTGATAGAGGGCGACACCATCGCGGACATCCTGCCGCCAGGCAGCGAGATCGCTGGCGCCGGAGTCGTCGAGCTCCACGGCCTGGCCCTGGCACCCGGCTTCATCGACTCCCACACCCACGACGACGGCTACCTGCTGGCGCATCCGGACATGGTGCCCAAGGTTTCGCAGGGCGTGACCACGGTGGTGACCGGCAACTGCGGCGTGAGCCTCGCGCCCGTGCCGCCCGGCAGCCCCCTGCCCCAGCCGCTCGACCTGCTGGGGCCGCCCGAGCTGTTCCGCTACGCGAGCTTCTCTTCCTGGATGGACGCGCTGCGGCAGACGCCTGCAGCGGTCAACGTGATTCCCCTCGTGGGCCACGCCAGCCTGCGCGTGAGCGCGATGCACGACCTGCAGCGGGCCGCGACGGCGCAGGAATGCGACACCATGCGGCAGTTGCTCGCCGAAGCGCTGGACGCCGGCGCGTTCGGCATGTCCACCGGCACCTTCTACCCGCCCGCGCAGCACGCCGCCACGCAGGAGATCATCGACATCGGCGAAACCATGCGGGGGCGAGGAGGCATGGTCTATGCGGTGCACCTGCGCGACGAATCCGACCGGATCGACGAGGCGATCGAAGAAGCCCTGGAGATCGGGCGCGCGCTGACCGCGCGCGTCGTGTTCTCGCACCACAAGCTGGCGGGCGAGCGCAACCATGGCAGGTCGGCACAGACCCTCTCGCGCATCGACGAGGCCGGCGCGATGCAGCCTGTCTGCCTCGACTGCCACCCCTACCCGGCCACCTCGACCATGCTGCGGCTCGACCGCGTGCGGCTGGCGAGCCGCACGCTCATCGCATGGTCGAAGAACGAGCCGTCCGCGCAGGGGCGCGACTTCGCGGACCTGCAGCGCGAATGGGGGCTGGACGACGAGGCCATGCTGCAGCGGCTCGCACCCGCGGGCGCCATCTACTTCCTGATGGACGAGCGCGACGTGGAGCGCATCCTGGCGCACCCGCGCACCATGGTCGGCTCCGACGGGCTGCCCTTCGATCCGCATCCGCACCCGCGCCAGTGGGGCACCTTCACGCGCGTGCTGTCGCGGCTGGTTCGCGACAAGGGCCTGCTCACGCTGGAAGCCGCCGTCCACAAGATGACCGGCCTGGCCGCGAGCAACTACGGACTGGTCGACAGGGGCCTGCTGCGCCCGGGCCTGCGGGCCGACCTGGTGGCCTTCGATGCGCAGCGCGTGACGGACCTCGCCACCTTCGACAACCCCGTGCAGGCAAGCCGGGGCATCGAGGGCGTGTGGGTCAACGGGCAGCGGGTCTGGGACGGGCAGCGCCCCACCGGCCTGCGGCCGGGCAAGGTGCTGCAGCGGCACTGATCCGGGACCTCCCTTTCTCTCTCCCTCCTCTGTTCCCCTCCTTCAAAACCGTCGAATCATGAACCCCAAGAAAATCGCCTTGACGTTTCTGACCGCCATCGGCCTCCTCGGAGGCGCCGGGCATGCCATCGCGCAGGCCCCGGCCAAGCCCAACGTGGTGATCCTGGCCACCGGCGGCACCATCGCCAGCCGGGGCGCCGACAGCCTGGCGCTCACCGACTACGGCCTGAGCAAAGGGCTGCAGCCCGTGGGCGTCGAAGCACTGGTGACTGCCGTTCCCGAGATCCAGAAGTTCGCCAACATCACGGGCGAGCAGATCTTCAATGTCGGCAGCTCCAAGCTGAGCATCGACAACTGGCTGACGCTGGCGAAGCGCACCAACGAGATCCTCGCGTCGAAGAACGTGGACGGCGTCGTCATCACCCACGGCACCGACACGCTGGAAGAAACCGCCTACTTCCTCAACCTGGTGGTCAAGAGCGCCAAGCCCGTGGTGATCGTGGGCTCCATGCGCCCCAGCACCGGCATGAGCGCGGACGGCCCGCTGAACCTGGTCAACGCGGTCGCACTGGCCGCGAGCCCCAGCGCCCGGGACAAGGGCGTGATGGTGAGCATGAACGAGGTCATCAGCAGCGCGTTCAGCGTGACCAAGACCAACACCACCAACGTCGCCACCTTCAAGAGCCTGGACGGCGGTGACCTGGGCTACATGCAGAACTCCACGCCCTACTTCGTCGCGCAACCGCTGAAGCGGCACACCGTGCACAGCGAGTTCGACGTGTCGAACCTGCAGAAGCTGCCGCGCGTGGACATCAACTACACGACCCTGGGCTCCGACGGCGTGCTGGTCGACGCCGCAGTCGCAGCCGGCGCGAAGGGCATCGTCAACGCGGGCGTCGGCCATGCGAACATGCCCGACGTCACGCTGCAGAGCCTGAAGGCCGCGCGCCAGAAGGGCGTGGCCATCGTCGTCGGGTCGCGCGCCATGAGCGGCATCGTGACCCCGGTCGGGCAGTTCACCGAAGCCGGCTTCGTGACATCGATGATGCACACGACGCAGAAGGCGCGGATCCTCCTGATGCTCGGCCTGACGAAGACGAACGATCCGAAGGAGCTTCAGCGGATGTTCGAGGAG
This sequence comes from Variovorax sp. 350MFTsu5.1, assembly GCF_048302515.1. NCBI lineage: Bacteria > Pseudomonadati > Pseudomonadota > Betaproteobacteria > Burkholderiales > Comamonadaceae > Variovorax > Variovorax sp. 350MFTsu5.1. The sequence goes on from NZ_CP157620.1 coordinate 4,243,300, forward strand.
TATTGAAAGATGGCTGCGGCTGGAGGCCGGCTCACGTCCAGTTCGCCTCCACCCAGTTGCGCACCTTCGCCCACTCGGGCGAGTTCTTGATGTAGTTCTGCGTCGCGCTCACCAGTTCGCCGACGTTCTTGTAGTCGTCCAGTCCGAAGGGCTGCGCCAGCGGCACGTTGCCTCGCATGTAGTTGCTGCCGAGCATCTGGCCGGCCTGGATCGCCGCCAGCTCGGCGGTGGCATCCATGGTGAGGTTGAGCAGCGCGGTCGCCGGCACCGTTCCATCGCTGAAGGGCCACAGCCAGTGCGTGACGCCCCAGTCCAGCGGATTCGACACCGAGCTTGGCGAGATGCCCACCGGGTTCACGCCGGTGCCGAGCGAGAGCATCAGGATGTCGAACGTGCCGCTCGCGTAGCCCTGGTAAATCGCCTCCACCACCGCCGTCATCGACGGGTTGTTGGCGAAGGTGCCGCCATCGGCGAAGTAGCCGTAGCTGCCCACCTGGTACGGAGGGAAGTAGGTCGGCGCGGCCGAGGTGGCCAGCGCGGCGTCCACCATGCTGATGCCGCGATAGGCATTGCTCGGTCCGTTGGAGATGGTGCAGGGCTCCCAGCTGTTCTGGCTCGGATCCCACAGCCGCGCGGAGTTGACGGCCACGAAGCGGCTCGCCGACGACAGCGGGCCGCTGCCCACCAGCTGCTGCGCGACCGACTGCAGGCCGGTGTTGACGTACTGGCACTCGAAGATGCCCGGGCCGCTGCCCAGCAGTTCTGCCGTCGACTGCGCCGGGGCCCTGTCCTGCTGCCTGGCCTGCGCGTCCAGCAGCCAGCCGTTGGGCTTGAAGATGGTGGCGCCGTCGTTCTCGTAGACGTTCACGATGTCGCCGATGGCCACGCCGTTCACCAGCCCCAGCGAGATCAGCCCGCCGGTGGACGTGCCGGCAAAGCCGTTCGCGCCCGCGACGATGCCGAAGCTCTTGTCCAGGTCCTGGATCAACAGCGCCGTGATGACGCCACGAATGCCGCCGCCGTCGCAGCAGAGAATCTTGAAAGACATGCCGTGCTCCTTGCTCGAGTGGATGGATGGATGAATGGACGCAAGGCGCCCTCTTTCCATCGAAGGCGCCGGGACTTTCAATGCGGGGGTTTGCCGATGTGATGAAGTGATCGTTCCCCACGCCGAACGATCGATAGCCACGGATCTCAGGGCGGAATGTGGGTCAATTCGCGGGGCGATGCATCACTTGAACAAGTGAGGTTCGGCCTCTCTACAGCAATCTCCATACAAAGAAAGTCGTCATTCCTCCGCTTCGGCTTCGCGAGCGATTCAGCCTTCGCCGTTCCCGGGCAGCTTCGCGATCACCTTGATCTCGAACTTGAAGCCATAGAGCCAGGTCACGCCGATGCCGGTCAGCGTGGGATGCGGCGCATCGCCCCAGAACTCCGGCACGATCTTCCAGGCCTTCTCGAAGTTCGCCTCGGGGTCGACGATGAAGACGGTGACGTCCACCACGTCGTCGAAGGTGCAGCCGGCGGCGCCCAGCACCGCGTTCAGGTTCTTGAAGGCGAGGCGCACCTGAGCCTCGAGGTCGGGCTCGGGCGAGCCGTCCTCGCGGCTGCCGACCTGCCCCGACACGAACAGGAATCCGTTGGAGCGGACTGCGGGCGAATAACGGTTCTTTTCGTAGAGCGCCTGGCGCCCGGGCGGGAAGACGACGTCGCGTTTGGCCATGGAATGCTTTCCTTTCTCTCTTCTTCAATGAATGCGATGAAGGGACTTTAGGAATTCGCGCCGCGCCGATAAACGGGCAATGCCGACAATGACTGTTTGGGGAATCCAAACAATCGGCAACTCAGGAACAGCACCATGGACCGTTTCGACGCAATGCAGGCCTTCGCCCGCGTGGTGGAAGCAGGCAGCTTCACCAAGGCGGCCGAGACGCTTCATACGAGCAAGACCAGCGTGACCCAGCTGGTGCAGCAGCTCGAAGCGAGGCTGCGCGTGAAGCTGCTCAACCGGACCACGCGCAAGGTCGGCCTCACGGCCGACGGCGCCGCCTACTACGAGCGCGTGGTGCGCCTGCTGGCGGACATGGACGACGCCGAGACCAGCCTCTCGGGCGCATCAGCCTCTCCCAGAGGCCGCCTGCGCGTGGACGTGCCCAGCCCGCTGGCCCGCATGATCCTGGTGCCGGCGCTGCCCGCGTTCCACGCGCGCTACCCCGACATCCAGCTCGACATGGGCGTGAGCGACCGCATGGTCGACCTGATCGGCGAGAACGTCGATTGCGTGGTGCGCGGCGGCGAACTCACCGACCAGTCGCTCATGGCGCGCCGCGTGGGCGACCTGCAGCTGGGCGTGTATGCCGCGCCCAGCTACCTGGAGCGCGCCGGCGCGCCCTCCGATCCGCGCGAACTGGAAGACACGCACCACCGCATCGTCGGCATCCTGTGGTCGCGCAACGGCAAGACCTTTCCGTACGCCATGTACCGCGATGGCGAACGCATCGAGGTGCAGGGGCGGTACGTGCTATCGGTCGACGACGGCAACGCGTATCTCGCGGCTGGGTTGGCGGGTCTTGGAGTGCTCTGGCTGCCCGACTACATGGCGAAGGTGCACCTGCCCAGCGGCGAGCTGGTGCCGCTCTTCGAGGGCTGGAGCTTCGACCCGATGCCGCTGTACGTGGCGTTTCCGCCGAACCGGCATGTCAGCGCGAAGCTGCGGGTGTTCATCGATTGGGTGGCGGAGCTGATGGCGCGGCATGCGCCGGTTGCGGGCCGGCCCCTGCGCTCGGGGCCGGCGAGAAGCCGCTGAGACAGAAGAAGAGGAAGAAAGAATCTTCTTCAGGACGCCGGCACCGGCGTGACCTTGCGGATCAGATTGTTGAACGTGTCGGCGATGTACAGCGTTCCGTCGGCGTCCACGACCACGCCATAGGGCTGCTTGAACCTGGCGGCGGAGCCTATGCCGTTCTGCGCTCCGGTCATTCCCGCCTGGCCGGCCAGCGTGGAGACCACGCCCGCTCGCGTGATCCTGCGCAGAAGATTGTTGCCCGTGTCGGCCACGTAGACGTTGCCGTCGCCGTCCAGCGCGACGCCGCCCGGCGCATTGAAGGAAGCGGTATCGCCGGGGCCGTCGGCCGAGCCGCTCGTGCCGGAGCCGGCGAGAGTCGTGACGACGCCACCGGGCGTGATCTTGCGGATCCGGTTGTTGCGACTGTCCGCGGCGTAGAGGTTGCCGTCCTTGTCCATCGCCATGCTGTAGAGCCCGCTGAAGAGGGCCGCAGCGCCGGTGCCGTCGGCGAAACCCGGCAGGTTCGGGGTGCCGGCGATTGTGGTGACGTCGCGGGCGGGGGTGATCTTGCGGATGACGTGGCTGTAGTACTCGCTCACGTAGATGTTGCCGGTGGCATCGCGGACCAATCCCGCCGGACCCGCGAACGAAGCGGCGGTGCCGTTGCCGTCGAGCGTCCTTCTCGCGCCGTCGCCCGCGAAGGTGGTCACGTCGGCCGACGGCGTGATCTTGCGGATTCGATTGCCGCTGAGCTCGGTCGCGTAGATGTTGCCGTCGACGTCCAGCGCGATGCCGCCGAGGCCGTCGAAGTACGCGGCCGGGCCGTTGCCGTCCACCGGGCCGTTGAAGCTGCCCCCGCCCGCGATGGTCGTGGTCTCGCCCGCAGGCGTGATCTTGCGCAGGAGCCCCGTTTGCACATCGGAGACGAACAGGTTCCTGTCCTTGTCGAAGACGATGCCGTAGGGCAGCGAGAACGATGCGGCAGGGCCGGCTCCGACAGCGGAGCCCGCGGCGCCGGAGCCGGCGAACACCGACACCTGCGCCTGTGCCGCCGAACAGGCGACCGCGACGTCGGCCACGTCGGCCGAAACCTTGCCGCTGCCCATTGTCACGGTGCAGAACTGCCAAAGCGGCTGGGTGCGCACGCTGACCTCGTAGGCCGAGCCTTCGGCGATCGCGGTCGCAAAAGTGAACTTGCCGTCGGCCGTGAGCTTCAGGTCGTCACCCGCGTTGTTCTGGAGCACCACGCTGCCGGCAAGGCCGCTGAGGGTGCCGCCGACCGTGTGCTTCACGACGACAGGGGGTTCCGGCGTCTGGGCCGGTGGAACGGAGGGCACGAAGGGTACGAAGCCCGTTGCGCCACCACCTCCGCCGCCACCGCCGCAGGAGGCCAGCAGCACGATTGCGCCAGCCACGGCGCCGCGGCGCCCACAAGAACTCACTCTATTCAGGAACATCCTCTGCCTCTTTGGTTTTCTGCGGATTCGCACAAACAGGAAAGCGCGAATCCATCTGTCGCCGGGGCCCTCCAGCTGGCCTGGACGTATCAGATTGTTAGATCTTGTTATCTTTTGGACTCATATGCCATAGCCGAAATTGGGTATGGCGCGCGCCAGCCCTCGATGCCTACCGGATTCCGTAGAAATGACGGATTGGCGCAAACCGGGGGCCCACTGGAGCGTGCACTGGAGGAAAATCCATTGCATACAAAGGCAATAACACCTCCCAGCGCCATGAAGACACTCGACGAACTCTTTGCCAATGACGAGTCGCTGCCCACTGTTCCGAGGGTGGTGTCCGACCTGATGGAGATGCTGAGGGACGACGACGTGTCCTTCTCGGCGGTCGCTCACCGCATCGAACTCGACCAGGTGCTGGCGGCCAAGGTGCTGCAGATGATCAATTCGCCACTCTTCGGGCTGCGGCGCAAGATTTCCTCGATACAGGGCGCGATCCTGATGCTCGGGCTCTCGGCGATCCGCTCGGTGGTGGTGAGTTCGGGCCTGGCGGGCGCCTTCAGGAAGGTGGAAGGCGTCAGCCTCCCGGCGTTCTGGGCCCACAGCCTGCGCGTGGCTTCTGCGTCGCGGTATCTGGCTTCCAAGACCCGGCACGTGGACCCCAACCTGGCGTTCACCGCGGGCAGCATGCATGCCATCGGCCACCTGATCATGGCCCAGGCGATGCCGGGCCGGATCGCCGCGCTGAACGCCCTCCATCCCTTCGAGGCGCTGGGGCGCGCGCAGCTGGAGCTGGTCGAGTTCGGCTACCACTACGGCGACGTGAGCGCCTCGCTGGCGCAGCGCTGGGGCTTCGCGCCCGACCTGGTCGGCGGGCTTTCGAGCTTCGTGAACCCCGACAAGTCGGAGCATGCCGACGCACTCGGCGGCGTTCTGCACCTGGCCGTGTGGCGCGTGGCGCTGGAGCGCCAGGGCGTGGACCTGGGCAATCTGGGCGGCGTCTGGCCGAGCCAGTCGGCCATCGCTGCCGGCATCACCGAGGACATCGTCCAGGAAATGCCTGCGCCGCGCGAACTGGCGGCGGAACTCGAATCGATGATCGCCTGACGGCGGCCGTCACGAGGCCTGCGCGGCGACCACCTCGCGCAGCCGCTGGTGCTCGGCACCGTCCCACTCAACGGGCTGCTGGTTCTTCGCGCGCAGATAGTGGTGCGAGAACACCGGCAGATAGGCTTCGAGCGTCTGCCCTGCCGCATGCTCGCCTGCCAGGTTCAGGCACATCGCGGCGACCTCGCTGGTGCAGAAGTGGTCTTCGCGGCCTGAGTTGCGCAGCTTGTACTGCGTGATCTGCTCCGGGCGAAGGCTCAGCACCGGCAGCCGGTCGAGGTACGGGCTCCTGCGGAACATCTTGCGCGCCTCGGCCCATGTCGCGTCGAACAGGATGAAGAGCGGGCGCTTCGCAGCGGGCGGCTCCACGCCCAGCACCACCCGCTCCGGCTGCGCGTACTGTCCCGGAAACACCACGTAGGGCTGCCATTGCGGGTCGTTCAGCAGCGCCAGCAGCGCAGAATCGACCTCGGTGCGGGCCCAGCCGAAGGCGAAGGTGTCGGCCACCACGTCGGCGACCAGCCAGCCGGTGTTGGTGGGCTTGAGCGGCTCGATGTCCGCCATGATCAGGCAGACGCCCGCGCGCGTTGCGACCGAGGGGCGGATGGCGCACATGCAGTGGCTGGGCACCAGCCGGCAGCCCGCACAGCGCTCGCGCTTGAAGCCGCCACGGGCAAGAAAAGGCTTGGCGCTTCGCGCCAGCCGTGCGGCGCGAAGAAGGGAAACGGCGTGAGGCATGCGGGGATTCTCGGCGGTGTTGCAGCCCGCCCTGCGATCAGGCTGAAGTGGCGTCCCGGTCGATGCCGGCGACCAGCTCCTGAAGCCACGCCCGATGGGCGCTGAAGCTGCCAAGCTGCTCCTCGAAGGCTTCCCTCGCCGTCAGGTACCGCTCCAGGAAGCGGAATCCGACCATTCCGGCGGCGTCGCGCAGCACTTCATCGGACAGGTCGCATTCGCAGAGGAAGTCGAAGCGCGTCGCCCAGAACCCCTGCTCGGTGCCGGCGACCCTTTCGAAGTCCTGAGGCAATTCGATGCTGAACTCGATGAACTCCAGGCTGCCCTCCGCTGCCCGGAGGCCGCAGACCCTGCTGCCGTGGTCCCACAGCGGAACCAGCGTGGGCCCTTCGGGCACGTCCGCGCCGTTGTAGACGTAGAACGGCGGTCCCAGGCAGGAGTCCCGCAACGCCTCGTGGATGCACTGGCCGGCAGCCAGCTGCATCAGCGGGGCGGATGCTCCGAGCCGCTGCAGCTCGGACATTCGCAGGTGTTCGGCGATCACGGCCATGTTTCTTTCCCGATCCGTCCTGTATCAGCCCGGATCATGGCTCATGACGCCTTGGAGCCGACGCCGCTAGACCAGCCGCAAGTCCTTCGGCGCCACGCCCTCGAACACCCGCCCCAGCTGCGCCGGCGACAGCCCGTACATCCGCTGGAACAACCCGCCGAACACCGCCCGGTACTCGTTGAGCACCGGATAGTCGCGGTTCTGGAACAGCGTCGCCTGCGTCAGCGCCTGCTGCTCGCCCACCACGCGCCCGCCGGCCTGCGCCGAGAGGCCGCCGCCGAGCACCCAGTAGACGGTGCCGTGGCCGTGGTCGGTGCCGCGGTTGCCGTTTTCGCGGAAGGTGCGGCCGAACTCGCTGATGACGACCACCACGGTCTGGCGCCATGCGTCGTCGCCCATCTCCTGGGCGAAGCCGGCCACGCCGCGGCCCAGTTCTTCGAAACGGTTGGCAAGGTAGCCGTTGGCGCCGCCCTGCCCCACGTGGGTGTCCCAGCCGCCGACGTCGACGAAGCCGAGGTCGAAGCGGTCGCGCATCAGCAGCGCCATGCGGCGCGCCACCAGCTCGAAGCCCTTGGCGGACATGGCGTTGCGGCTGGCGGCGTCCATCTCGGCCTGCACCGCGCGCATGACTTCGTCGCGCACCTGGAAGCCCTCGGCTACGGGCTGGGCCAGCGTGGTATTGCGGTACATGGAGGCGATGACCTGGCTCTGCCGCGCGTCGATGCCCGAACGCGCATTGCCGGCCAGCGCCATGTTGGCGGCCTTGGCGTTGCCGCGCATCGAGATCGGCAGCTGGTCGGTGAAGGCGATGGGCGACACGTCGGTGACGGGCCCCGCGCCGAGCACGCCGGCCAGCCGGTTGAGAAAGCCCGAGCGGTAGTCGCGGCGCTTGTCGAGCGCCTGCCCGAGCTCGATGGAGTCCTGCGTCTCGAAGTGGCTGCGCGTGAGGTCGTCGGTGCCCGCGAAGGCGACGAAGGACGCCTGCTTCTGCTGGAACATCGGCAGCACGCTCTGCGCCAGCGCGGGGTGCAGGCCCCAGCTGCCGTCCAGCGGCAGCGCGCCATTGGGCGAACCGGGCCGTGCGATGGCGATGTTGGGGCGCGAGGCGTAGTAGAAGTCGCTGCCCGTGGGCACGAGCAGGTTGCTGCAGTCGTAGGCGCCGCGCAGGAACACGACCAGCAGCTTGGTGCCTTCGGCGGCCGGCGCGGCCATCACCCTGGCGGCGGTGCCCGCGAACGGCACGGCGGCCGCGAGTTTCAGGAGTTCTCGACGTTGCATGACGGATGCCCTCTTCCTTGCTGTTCTATCGCCGCATCAGCTCGGGCGAGGCCAGCAGGAAGGTGTTCCATTCCTGCGGGTTCTTCGCCTGCGCCAGCGCCTCGCGCGTGTCCGCGCTCATGCCGGCCTGCATCTTGCGCACCGCGCGCGAATCGGCCAGCGGGGGGAACGTGGGCTTCTCCAGCGGCGCCTTGTCGTCCGCGCGGAACAGCACCGCGCCGTTCGCGCCGATGGCGCGCGCGATCTCGAAGCGGGTGTTCATCTGCCCCGCGCTCGCCCATGCGGCCTCGTTGAGCGGATAGCCGTCGGGCGTCTCGTGGCCGTAGAGCTGCTCGCCCATGCGGTTGATCCAGCCGAGCATCGGGTTCACGTTGGTGACCACGCGGTCGTCGTAGGCGAGGCGCACGCCGGCCATCACGTAGTGCACCGGGTCGCGGAACTTGCGGCCCAGCGAAGCCGAGAACTCGGGTGACTCGAACAGCGCCTTCAGCGTGATGGCAATGTCGCCGTCGCTGCGCGTGAAGGCTGCAGCCATGCGGTCGACAAGCGCCTGCGGCGGATCGTCGGCGACGAAGTACACGGCGAGCTTGCGCGAGACGAAGCGCGCGGTGGCCGGCGCGCGAGCGAGGCGGTCGAGCGCCTCGTCGGCCTCGGCCAGCCCGCGGCTCTGGATGGGCTGGCCCAGCAGCGTCTTCGGGCCGTAGTCGTGGCGGTTCGGGTTGAACTCGAAGAGGCCCTTGCGCACATAGTCGGCACGCACCGCCGGCCGCACGTTCGGCGGCGGCGCGTCGAGCGGCTGGTAGCTCACGCCCACGCCGGTGAGCACGCGTGCCAGCTCCTGCACGTCGGCCTGCGAATAGCCGCCACCGACGCCCAGCGTGTGCAGCTCCATCAGCTCGCGCGCGTAGTTCTCGTTGATGCGGTTGGCCGCGTTCTGCGCGTTGTCGAGGTAGCGCAGCATCGCCGGGTGGTGCAGCGTGGCGCCGAGCAGGTCGCGGAACCTGCCGAGCGCGTGCGGGCGGATGGCGTTCTCCTCATAGTCGCCCACCATCGCGCGGATGTTGTCCTTGCGCAGGTTGACGTTGAAGTGGTTCATCCAGAACCAGGTCATCTGCTCCTGCAGTTGGTTGGGTGAGTAGAGGGCGCGCAGCACGAAGCGCTGCTGCGCCTCGCGCACCAGCGCGTTGAGGTGCTGCTGGTAGGCCTGCCGCGCGGCCTTCTTCTGCTCTTCGTCGGGCAGCGCATCGGCCGCCTTGCGTTGCGCGTCGAGCCCGGTGACGAGCAGGTCGAGCGGCGTGCGCGAGATTTCCATCGCGTCGATCTGCGCCTGCGCGGCCGCAGGCAGCTGCGCGGGGCGCGGGTTGAGCTGATCGCGCATCCACAGCGGGAGGCCGCGCTTAGCGAGTTGCGCGTCGCTGCTCGCATTGGCGCCCCAGCTCACGCGGTCGAGCCAGCGCAGCCGCGTGGCCTCGTCCACTTGCTGCGAAGGCAGCGACACCGAAACCAGCGGCCGATGGTCTCCGGGCGCGGTTGCGCAGGCCGCGAGCAGCGCCAGCGCGCAGGCGCCAAGCGCCATCGATGCGCGCCGCATCGGGAAAGAGAAGATCGGCGAAACAGCGGCGGCCGGCACCGCCCTCACTCCCTGCGCAGGTCGTGGCGGCGGACATCGCCGACGGCGTGCTGCGCGGTGGAGAGCGCGAGGTCGACATGCTCGAGGCCGCGCTGCTGATACGGCCGCGAGCGCGGGTCGTCTTCCTCGCGCGCCACATCGGAATGCACCTTGCGCAACAGGTCGATCGCCGCGTGCAGGCGGCCTTCGCGCGGCAGCCATGCATCGGTGGGCTCGCGCCATTCGACGGGCTTGCCGTCGAGCCATGCGGCGTGCTGCAGGTCGCCGATGGCGGCGTGGATCTCGTCGATCACCACCTGCTCGTCGCGCGAGACCTGTCCGTCCTCGGGGCGGCGGTGCTCCACCTTCCAGGCCGCGGTGCGCAGGTCGGACAAGGCGTGGAGATAGAACGGGTGCCTGCCGTACTCGTCCGCCAGTGCCGGCAGCGAGGCCGCGGCCAAAAGAGCGAATAAGGGGGCGAGCGCGGCGATTAGGCTTTTCTTCTTCATCTTCGGGGCTCCTGTGTGTGACAGTGGTTTGGAGACGCCTCCTCAACCGCCGGAGCCCGCTTTGGGTTGACGGTCTTTACCGTCGTAACGCCGGGCAAAGATGGCGCCTAAGCGCCAGCTAAGTCAGGCTGTGGCAAGGCCCGAAGGTGCAGCACCCGCGATCTGGCGCAGGGCCCGCTCGAACACTTCGACGGGCTGGCCGCCCGAAATGAGATGCCGGTCGTTGATGATGATCGCGGGCACCGAGTGGATGCCGGCGTCGGTGTACATGCGCTCGCGTTCGCGGGTTTCCTGCGCGAACTCGTCGCTGTCCAGTATCTGACGGGCACGGGCCGCGTCGAGCCCCGCTTCGGTGGCGGCGCGCACCAGCACCTCGTGGTCGGAAGGGTTCTGGCTGTCGGTGAAGTAGGCCTTCAGCAGCAGCTTCTTGAGCGCCGCCTGCTTGGCCGGGCTTTCCAGCTCGGCCCAGTGAAGCAGCCGGTGTGCATCGAAGGTGTTGTAGACGCGCGGACGGCCTTCGGGGCTGAACTCGAAACCAACAGCCGCGCCGCGCTGGCGGATCATCTCGCGCGACTGCGCCTGCTGCTCGCGCGTGGAGCCGTACTTCTGGTTGAGGTGCTCGAAGGTGTCCTGGCCTTCAGGCGGCATCTGCGGGTTCAGCTCGAAGGGCTGGAAATGCAGTTCCGCGGTGATCTCCGGCGCCACCTTCCCGAGCGCCGCCTCGAGCGAACTCAGGCCGATGGCGCACCAGGGACAGGACACGTCGGAGACGAAGTCGATCTTGAGGCGGGAGGGGGAGGATGTGGAGGTCATGGCGCCATTCTTCCCGGCGCCACAACCCTTGGCAGGCGAAAGGTCTTCGCCTGCCAGCGCTCCTCAGGCCGCGGCCTTTGCCAGGCGCGCGTCCTGCAGCGTCTGCTCGCGCATGCGGTCGTATTCCTGCTTGTCGACCGGCACGGCGTTCGGGTCGCCCAGGTCGCGCATGTGGATGCGGTAGGTTTCGCGGGCGCTGAAGGCGGCCAGGGCGGCGAGCACCGTCACCGCGAAGGTGATGGCACCCACGGTGAACCACACGTTGGTCGAGCCCGGAGGCGCGACGGCGGCGAACAGCGCCGGCAGCAGCGCGGTGAAGGTGGTGCCGATGTTCTGCGAGATGGCCATGGCCGAGACGCGGTTGCGGGTGCGGAACAGCTCCGGATAGAAGCTCGGGAAGGTCGCGTTGTAGCCCTGGTAGATCACGCCCCACATCAGCAGCGACATGCAGATGGCCAGCGGCACGTTGCGGATGCTGATGGCGTACAGGTACACGAACGACAGCAGGCCCGAGACCAGCGCGCCGACGATGATCGGCGGGCGGCGGCCGATGCGGTCCGACAGGTTGCCCACGAACGGGATGACGATCACGGCCAGGATGTTGCCGAGCACCGGGATCCACAGGTACACGTCCTTCTGGAAGCCGATGCCGTAGGCGGCCTGCACGGCGTAGGCCGCGCCGAACACGGTGGCCACCACCGGAATGACGTTCATCAGCGCCATGCACACCACGCGCAGCATGTCGGCCCAGCTGTCGGTGAAGGCCTGGATGATCGGCGCCTTGGCAGTTTCACCCTTCTTGTCGACTTCGGCGAAGGCCGGGGTCTCGTCCACCTCGCGGCGGATGATGTAGCCCGCCACGATCACCAGGAAGCTCAGCAGGAACGGAATGCGCCAGCCCCAGGAGTTGAACGCGTCCTCCGGCATGTAGTGCGCCAGCGGCAGGAACACGGCGGCCGCCAGGATCTGGCCGGCCTGCACGCCCTGCAGCGTGAAGCTCGCGAAGAAGCCGCGTCGCCCGAAAGGAGCATGTTCAAGAATCATCGAGCTCGCGCCCGAGATCTCGCCCGCCACCGCGAAGCCCTGCACCAGGCGCAGCAGCACCAGCAGCACCGGAGCCAGCAGGCCGACCTGGTCGTAGGTCGGCAGCAGGCCGACGGCCACGGTCGAGAAGCCCATCAGGAACATGCAAAGCACCAGCACCTGCTTGCGCCCGTGCGTGTCGCCCCAGTGGCCGAGCACGAAGGCGCCGATGGGGCGTGCCACGTAGCCCACGCCGTAGGTCGCGAGCGAGGCGACGATGGCCGTCGTCGGGTCGCCCTTGGGGAAGAAGATCTGCGGAAAGATCAGCGCCGCCGCGGTGGCGTAGATGAAGAAGTCGTAGTACTCCAGCGCCGAGCCGATCCAGCCGCTTGCCGCGGCCTTTCTCGACTGGTGCCTGCCTTGCGGCTCACGGGCTGTGTTGCTTGCCATGTGTTGTCTCCAGTGGTGACGTGAAAAAAGAAATCAGCTCTCTGTCGGTCAATCGATCTGTCGATGCGCCGGCGGGCCTGTCAGTCCTGTGCCTGCGATGCCATGCGCGCCGGCGCATTGAGGGCGCCGTAGGCGTCGTAGTCGCCCACGCGCTGCGCGACCTCGAAGAACAGTCCGCCCTCGAAGCTCTCGGTATAGATGTGCAGGTAGTCGCCGGCGGGCGAGCGGTCGAAGAGCACGCCCGCCTCGCGCATGCGCGAAAGCAGCGCGGGCTCGACGTCGATGCGCGTGGCCAGGTCGTCGTAGTAGTTGTCGGAAATCGGAACGAAGCGCGTGCCGTTGGCGCGCAGCTTCGCGGCGGTCTCGAAAATGTCGGAGCAGCTCAGCGCGATGTGGTGCACCGCGCCACCGCCGGTCACGCTCAGCGTGCGCGCGGTGCGGGTGCGCTGGCTCAGCGACACGTTGAGCACCAGCCGCAGGCTGCGCTCGGCATTGGCGACGCCGCGGCTGCGGATCAGGCCGAACGGGTCGGCCAGCTCCAGGCTCTCGCCGGGCTCCAGGCCGAGCACGGCGCGCGTGAACAGCACCCAGGTGTCGAGCTGGTCGAGCGCCAGGCCCAGCGCCACGTGGTCGATGCGCTGCAGGCCGGCGTCGTTGGTGCCGGCGCCCTGGTCTTCGAGAATGAAGTCGGCCTCGTACAGACCGTTGGCGCCCAGCGCCTCGGGCACGAAATGGATCAGGTTGCCGCCCGGCGCCACGATGGCCGGCACACGCAGTTCGTTGGGCCCGACCGGACTGTCGTGCCGCTGCGAGCGCATGGCGGTGGCGCGGCCCACCGCAGCCAGCGGATCGCCGCAGCGCACGCCCAGCGCGCACACCGAAGTGCCGTGCGCCTCGAAGCGCTCTCGCGCGAAGGAATCGGGCTGGGCATTGACGATCAGGTTGATCTCGCCCTGGCGGTACAGCGTCACCGCCTTGGAGCGGTGCCTGCCGATGCGGCGGAAGCCCAGTTGCTTCACCAGCGTGGCCAGCGTCGCGGCCGAAGCCTCGTCGGCGGCGAACTCGATGAACGAAAGGCCCGAGAGCGCCGGCACCGGCGGCGGGTCGAACAGCGTCACCTGCTGCGCCACTGCCGGCTTGGCGAGGCGCTGGCGCGTTTCGCTCTCCAGATACAGCAGCGAGCGCATCGCGTCCACCGCGGTGCGGCGGTTCGGCGTCTCGCGAAAGATGTCGTTGAAGATCTCCAGCGACAGCGGCCCGGTGTAGCCGGCGCGCAGCACCTGCTCGAAGAAGCCGACCACGTCGAAGTCGCCTTGCCCCGGGAACGAACGGTGGTGGCGCGCCCACTGCAGCACGTCCATCGACAGCAGCGGCGCGTCGGCCATCTGCAGGAAGAAGATCTTGTCGCCCGGAATGGCGGCGATGCCGGCCGGGTCGTCCTTCAGCGAGAGCGTGTGGAAGCTGTCCAGGATCAGCCCCAGGTGCGGGTGGTTCGCCTGCTTCACGATCTCCCAGGCCTGGCCGTACAGCCAGGTGTGGCGGCCCCAGGCCAGCGCCTCGAAGCCCACGCGCAGGTTGCGGCGCGCGGCGCGCTCGGCCAGTTCGTGCAGCTGGGCGGCCGCCAGCGAAGGGTCGTTGACGGACAGCGGCGAGGTGTTGGAGCAGCACAGCATCGTCGGTGCGCCCATGGCCTGCATCAGATCGAACTTGCGCTCGGCGCGCTCCAGACTGCGGCGGAACTGCGCCTCGGGCATGCCTTCGAAGTCGCGAAACGGCTGGTACAGGTCGATGCTCAGGCCCAGGTCGCCGGCGATGCGGCCCAGTTCGGCGGCCGTGCCCTTGAAGTTGATGAAGTCGGCCTCGAACAGCTCGATGCCGTCGAAGCCGGCGGCGGCGACGGCTTCGAGCTTCTGGCGGAGCGTGCCGCTGAGCGAGACGGTGGCGATGGAGCGATGCATGGGGGTGGACTTTAGGAACACCCGGGCGTCGTCACAATCTATTCAGAGCCGTTTTGATCGATCATCGATCACACTCAACCGTTATTCGCACGAAATACGGGATACACCTAGGCCGCCCGCCCGGCTCCGGCCGCTCAAAGGCTGCGCCAGAAATCGATCAGCAGCCGCGCAAATTCCTCCGGCCGCTCTACGGCGCTCAGGTGCGCGGCGTCGATGGTCTCCAGACGGGCATGCGGAATGGCCGTGGCCATGGCCTGTGACATCGCCATCGGCGTGGCCTCGTCCTGCAGCCCGCCGATGACGAGCGTGGGCACGGCGACGCGGTGGTTGCTCTCGCGGAAGTCGATGGCGGCGACCGCATTGCAGCTTTCGATGTAGCCCTGCGCGTCGGTGCGCACCAGCACGTCGTGCAGCTTCTTCGCGGCTTCCGCGCCTTCCGGCGTGGCGGCCCAGGCCGGCGTGATCCAGCGCGACACCGCACCGGGGGCGATGGCAGCCACGCCCCTGGCGGCCACCGTCTCGACGCGCGTGCGCCAGGGCGTCTGGTCGGGGTAATGCGCGGCCGAATTGGCGATCACGATCGTCTTCAGCAGCTCGGGGTGGCGCACCGCCAGCGCCTGAGCCGTCATGCCGCCCATCGACAGGCCGACGAAGTGCACCGGCTCGCCGCCGGCCTCCCGGTGGATGAGCTCGGCCGCGTCCTGCGCCAGCGTCTCGATGCGCAGCTCGCCGGGCAGCACCTCCGAGGCGCCATGGTTGCGGTGGTCGTAGCGCAGCACCGTGTGGGCGCGCGAGAGTTGCGCGGCCACGCCGTCCCACATGCTCAGGTCGCAGCCGAGCGCATGGCTGAGCACGACGATGGGGCCATCGCCCTCGCGAACGACATTCAAACGGGTCATGGTGTGGTTTCCTTTTTCGGGTGTTGCAGACGCGGCAGCCAGAAGAACGCGATCGCCACCAGCACGCTGCCGGCCAGCAGCATGGGCACGACCATCGGCCAGGCGCCGTTGGAATAATCGGCATCGACGAAGCGCGCGGCCAGTTGTCCCGCGCAGAACGCGACCATCATCATGCCGAAGCCGGACCACGACACGGCGCGGCCCGCCAGGTGCGGCAGGTCGCCCACCGCGCCCGCCTGCCCGCAGGGCTGGTGGATGCCGTGGCCCAGGCAGTAGACGGCGTGGCCGAACAGCAGCGGCACCGCGCTCAGCGGCATCAGCCAGCAGCCCAGCGCCTGGATGACGGCGCCGCCGAGGCTCAGCGATGCGCCCAGCCGCACAGTGCGCACCGGCCCGTAGCGCCGCAGCAGGCTGCGGCACATGGTGGTGCTGAAGATGTAGACCAGCGAACCACCGGCCGGGATCCACCCGTACCAGGCAGGCGACCAGCCCAGGTAGCCGATGTAGACCATGGGCGACAGCAGCAGGAAGCAGAACAGCCCGCCGTAGGTCGTGGCCGCCACCGAGGCCCAGGCACGGAACGAGCGGCTCGCGAACACGGCGCGCGTGCTGCCGCGCGGCGCGGACGACTCGCCCTCGCCCAGGGGCCGGCGCGTCTCGCCGAACGAGCGCCAGCACAGCGCGAACAGCGCCGCGGCGTAGAGCGCCATCGCCGCCATCACCCAGCGCCAGCCCGCGCCCTGCACCAGCCACGCGCCCAGCAGCGGCGCCATCAGCCCGACGATGCCCAGGCCGGTGAGGCCGCGCGCCATCACGTGCGGGCCTTCGTGCGCCGGGTACAGGTCGCGTACGGCGGCGCGCGAACACACGAGGATCGCCGCCATCGAGAAGCCCTGCAGCGTGCGCCAGCCCGCGAGCAGCGCCACGCTGCCCGCGAAGGCGCCGCCCAGCGCCGCGAGCGCGTAGCAGCCCAGCCCCGCCAGCAGCACCGGCCGCCGCCCGAAGCGGTCGGCCAGCGGACCGCACAGCAGCTGCGCAAAGCCGAAGGCCAGCACGAACAGCGTGAGGCTGGTGCTGGCCGAGCCGAGCTCCTTCGCGATGGCGGGGAGCGCGGGAAGATAGCTGTCGGTGGCTACGGGCTGCGCTGCGAGCAGCAGCGGCAGCAGCAGCGCAAAGGTGACGTCGAAGCGGCCCTTCGTTCGTCCCCTACCTGGAGCAGGCGGCGCGGTCACTGCGCCAGCGGCGGCAGCAGGCCCTTCTCGCGCAGGATGCCCGTCGCAATGCCGAAGGCGTGATTGGCCACGGGCACGCCGCAGTAGATGGCGGCCATCATGATCACTTCCTTGATCTCGTCCGGCGTGAGGCGCGACTCGGGCGGCCCGTCGAGCGCGGCGCGCACGTGCATCGCGAATTCTTCGTACGCGTGGATGCCCAGCATCATCGACAGCACCATGAAGCGGCGCGTCTTGTCGCCCAGCGCGGGACGGCCCCAGATGTCGTTCCAGGCATGGCGCGTGATGAGCTCCTGGAACTCGGCGTTGAAGCCGTTGCGGTTGGCCAGCGACTTGTCGACCCAGGCATCGCCGAGCACGCGGCGGCGGTTGACGAGGCCGGCTTCATAGGCGCCGGGTTCCACGGGCGGGTTTTCGGGAGTGGTCATTGGGAGAGTTCCTTGTGTGCGTCGAGCCGGGCCTGCAGCGCCTTCACTTCGGCGAGCGCGGTGTGTCCGGCTTCGTGGGCGAGCGCGGGGGCGAACCATTCGTCCGCCGCGTCGCGCGGGAGTTCGGCGCGCAGCCGGTCGATGTTGGCGCGCATGCGCGCGGCGTCGACCTGCAGGCCGGGCAAGGCGCCGGCCATCGCGCGCACGCTGCCGTGCGCCGACATCAGCAGCTGCGGCCATTCGCCCAGCTCCGCCTGCCAGGCGCCGAGGGCGCGTTCGTGCTGCTGCGGCATGGCGCCGAGCAACGCGGCCACGCGCTGCGGCGCGCGGTGCGCGGCGGCGATGGCGACCATCGAGGCCACCGGGTTGCGCTTGTGCGGCATGGCCGACGAGCCGCCGCGCCCCGGCTCGCTGGGCTCGGTGACTTCGCCCACCTCGTACTGACCGAGCAGCGAGATGTCGACCGCGATCTTGCCCAGGCTGCCGGTCATGAGGCCCAGCTCGCAGCCGAGTGCCACCCATTCGTCGCGCTGCGTGTGCCAGGTCGCGCCGGGATCGCCCAGGCCGAGTTCCTTGGCCATGCGCTTGCGCACGGCAGCGCCCTGCCCCTTCATCTGCGCCAGCGTGCCGATGGCGCCGCCGAGCTGCAACTGCAGCGCATGTTTCGCGGCCTCGCGCAGGCGGATGCGGCTGCGCACCAGCGGCGCGGCCCAGCCGGCGCACTTGAAGCCGAAACTGGTGACCGATGCCGGCTGCATCAGCGTGCGCGCGAGCATAGGCGTCTCGGCATGCGTCACCGCCAGGCGCAGCAGCGCGTCGGCGGCCTTGGCGAGGTCGGCCTCGACGAGCGCCACCGCCTCGCGCGTGACCAGCGCCATCGCGCTGTCGATCACGTCCTGGCTGGTGCTGCCGAAATGCACGAATTGCGCGGCCTCGGCGTTGAAAAGGCCTACCGCCTCGCGCAGCGCCTTCACCAGCGGGATCGCGACGCTGCCGGCACGGCCGCTCTCGCGCACGATCTTGGCGACGTCGAACAGCTCGACCTTGCAGCTGCTGACGATCGAGTTCGCGGCGCTCTCGGGGATCAGCCCCTCGGCCGCCTGCGCGCGCGCCAGCGCGGCCTCGAAGCGCAGCATGGCGTCGACGAAGGCGCGGTCGCTGAAGGCGCCGAGCGTTTCGGATGTGGAGAGGAAGCCTTCGAAAATGCTCATCGGGCGAGCCTTCTTTCTTTTTCAATATTTCAGTTGCGCCACGGCGCGCAGTTCCTCGGGCGAGGCGGTGCCGAAGCCGAAGAATTCCAGGTACGCCGGAATCATCTCGAACAGCATGTCGGTGCCTACCTGCACCTGGCAGCCCTTGGCCTTGGCGGCCTGCAGCAGCGGCGTGTATTCGGTCTTCATGACCACCTCGCCGACGAAGGTCGAAGGGTCGATGCGGTCGACATCGAAGGGCAGCGGATCGCCCTCCTTCATGCCCAGCGGCGTGGCGTTGACCACCACGTCGTAGCCGGCCGGGTCCTTCGAGCCAGTGGCCACCTTCATCTGCGGATAGTGCTCGCGCAGCCGGGCGGCCAGCGCGTTGGCCGAGGCCTCGCTCATGTCGAACAGCATCAGCTCGGCGGCGCCCGCGGCGGCAATCGACGCCGCGATGGCCGAGCCCACGCCGCCCGCGCCCGACACCAGCACCCGCGTGCCCTTGAAGAGCCGCCCCTTGCGCTCCACGCCGCGCACGAAGCCGGCGCCGTCGAACTGGTCGCCCAGCAGCGTGCCGTCGGGGCGCTTGAGGATGGCGTTGCAGGCGCCGGCCACGCGCGCGGTGGGCGTCACCTCGTCGACCAGCGACATCGTCGTCACCTTGTGCGGCATGGTCACGAGCGCGCCGCGGATGTTGCTGAACTTGAAGATCTGCGGCAGCGACACCGCGTAGTCCTCGGGCTTCACGCCCATGGGCACGACCACCGCGTCGATGCCCTGCTTATCGAACCAGGGGTTGTAGATCATCGGGGCCTTGAAGGCCTCCGTGGGAAAGCCGATGTGGGCGATGAGGGTGGATTTGCCGGAAATCATTGGTGAATCAATCTGTGCAATCAAGGGTCGATGAAGGCTTTTTCAAGGAATGCCGCGGAACCGGCTTTGCCGGGCCGCAGGCGTTGCCCCTGCAAGGGGGTTGGCGAAGCGACACGAAGTGCGCGAAGCCTGGGGGTGAGCCATTTACGCCACGCTCGGGGAGCGATAGCGCAAGGGCTGCGCGATCTCGGCGTGCATCGCGGGCGGATAGATGATTTCGCGCAGGAAGCCGGCGTCGGCAGCCATCGCATCCGCCGCGTCCATGTGGCCGAAGTAGCGGAAGTAGTGCGGCATCTGCTGAATCAGCATCTCGAAGCCGGCCTGCGCATTGAGCCCGCGCGCACGGGCCGCGCGCACCAGCGGCGTGGGCTGGTTGCGCAGCAGGATGTCGAAGAGCGCGGCGTGGCTGTCCATGCGCGCCACATCGACCGGCGCCGCGTCGTCGTCGCTCAGCCCCAGCTGCGTGGCGTTGATGACGAGGTCGAAGCCCTCGGGTGCGTTGCTGTCGGCGGCGACCACGTTCGCGTCGAAGAAGGCGTCGAGCTTGGCCGCCACGCCGGCCGCCTTGCCGGCTGCCTTGTCGTACATGGCGATGTGCGCCGCGCCGTTGACCGTGCCGCCCTCGGCCAGCGCCACGCCGATGGCCGCGGCGCTCACGCCCGCGCCCAGGATCAGCACCCGCTTGCCGCGGAAGGGAATGTTGTAGTGGTCGAGCGCGCCTATCAGGCCCTCGCCGTCGAAGAGATCGCCCTCGAGCTGGTCGCCCTCGGTGCGGCGCACCACGTTGACCGAGCCCGCCACGCGGCCGAAGAGGCCGCAGCCTTCGAGCAGATCGACCACCAGCGGCTTGTGGGGCGGCGCGATCACCATGCCGCGCACGTTGCGCGCGAGGAAGGCCGACTTGAAGAACACCGCGAAGTCGCGCACCGGCACCTGCATGGGCAGCAGCACCGCGTCGATGCCGTAGCGCTCGAAGGCGGCATTGAACATGCGCGGCAGCCGCACGTTGCGAACCGGGTCACCGGGGATCAGGTAGGCCTGGGTGCTGCCGCTGATGGAATGGCTCATGTGCGTGCTTCCGTTCGTCAATCGCTCTTTTGGAGGGCGGATGGCGAGCTTTATAGTCCCTCCAGGCAACCCCTGCAGCCTTTGGGGCATCAAAACGTGCGACTATCGATCTTTTAAATTCAATGATCGATCACTTCGAGGGTTTTCACCTGCACCAATTGCAAACTCGAACCTTTCCGCACAGATCACACTTCCGCCCATGAGCAAGGACAGCAATCACGACCCGGCACCGCCTCCCGGCCTGGACAAGCGCGACTGGATCGCCGGCCTGGAGCGCGGCGTGAGCATCATCGAGGCCTTCGACGACGCCAACCCGCGCCTCACCGCCAGCCAGGCCGGCCAGCGCACGAACATGACCCGCACCGCCGCGCGGCGCTACCTGCTGACCCTGCAGCACATGGGCTACGTCGCCAGCGACGGCAAGCTGTTCTGGCTCACGCCGCGCGTGCTGCGCCTGGGCCAGTCGTACCTGGAGTCGGCCCGCCTGCCGCGCGTGGTGCAGCCCTTCCTGCAGCGTGTGGCCGCCGGCACCAACGAGATCGCCTACCTCAGCGTGATGGACGGCGACGAGGTGGTCTACATCGCCCGCAACGGCCCCAACCGCAGCATGAGCACCGGCTACGTGCTCGGCGCGCGCGTGCCGGCGCAGGTCACCGCCTCCGGCATGCTGATGCTGGCGCTGCGCAGCGACGCCGAGCTCGACGAGTGGCTCGCCACCCGCAAGCTCACCGTCTTCACCTCGCACACCATCGCGAGCATGGAGCGCATGAAGCTCGAACTTGCGCGCATCCGCGCCCAGGGCTGGGCGCTGTCCGAACAGCAGCTCGACCTGAACTCGCGCGGCATCGCCGTGCCGCTGCGCGACCGGCACGGCACGCTGGTGGGAGCGCTGAACATCACGATGCCGATGGGGCACGAGAGCTCGGAGGATGCGGTGGCGCGGGTGCTGCCGGTGCTTCGGGAGACGGCGCAGGCGATGCGCAACCTGATCTGACCCGACTGACAGCATTCCGACAGCATCCCCCGGGCACGATGTGCGCTTTCAATCCAAAAAGCGCTGGAGACAACCCATGTCCGACCTCTTTTCCCCCGACGACGCCCGCCTGAACCGCCGCGGCCTGCTCCAGGCCGGCGGCGCGGCAGCCCTCGGCGGCCTGCTGCCCTCGATGGCTTTCGCCGAAGACACCTGGCCGAGCAAGTCGATCCGCTTCGTCGTGCCCTTCGCGCCCGGCGGCAGCTCGGAGATCGTCGCGCGTTCGACCGCCGCCGAGCTCTCGCGCACCATCGGCCAGAGCGTCTTCGTCGACAACAAGCCGGGCGCGGCCGGCAACATCGCGATGGGCGAGGTGGCGCGCGCCACCGACCAGCACACGATCATCCTGGGCCACATCGGCACGCTGGCGGTCAACCCGTACATCTTCGCCAAGCTGCCCTACGACGCGAACAAGGACTTCAAGCCCGTGAGCCTGCTGGCCAAGGTGCCCAGCCTGTACGTGGTGCACCCCGACGTGCCGGCGAAGAACCTGAAGGAATTCATCGCCTACGCCAAATCGAAGCCGGGCAAGCTCAGCTACGGCTCGGCGGGCAACGGCAGCGCGGGCCACCTGGCCTTCGAGTACCTGAAGATGACGGCCGACGTGTTCATGCTGCACGTGCCCTACCGCGGCACCGGCCCGATGGTGACCGACCTGCTCTCCGGCCGGCTCGACGCATCGGCCATCGGCGCTGCGGCGGTGCTGCAGTTCATCAAGGCAGGCAAGGTGCGCTGCATCGCGACCGGCTCGGCCAAGCGCCTGCCGCAGCTGCCCGACGTGCCGACCGTGGCCGAGCAGGGCTTCCCCGGCTTCGAGATGACGCAGTGGTACGGCATGCTCGCGCCGGCCAGCATCACGCCGGCGCAGCTCGCCAAGCTTTCGGCCGAGACGATGAAGGCGGTGAAGTCGCCCGACTCGATGCAGCGGCTGACCAACGACGCGGCGGAAGCCATCGGCGGCACGCCCGAGCAGTTCGCGCAGTTCATCGCGTCGGAGCAGGCACGCTGGCAGAAGGTCATCGCAAGGGCAAACATCAAGCCGGATTGAGCCCCGTCGGCTCTAGCATCGGGCCATGCGCATTCTCCTGGCCGAAGACGAACACACCCTGGGCACCTGGCTATGCAAGGCGCTGGAGCACGCGGGCATCCAGGTCGAATGGGTGGACGACGGGCGCCTGGCCGACCGGGCGCTGCAGCAGCGCGACCATGACGCGCTGGTGCTCGACCTGGGCCTGCCAGGGCTCGACGGGCACACGGTGCTGCAGCGGCTGCGCGAGCGCGACCAGCGGCTGCCGGCGCTGATCCTCACGGCGCGCGATTCGGTGAACGAGCGGGTGGCCTCGCTCAACGCGGGCGCCGACGACTTCCTCGCCAAGCCCTTTGCGCTGGCCGAGCTCGAGGCGCGGCTGCATGCGCTGGTGCGCCGCGCGCGCGGCGTGGAGCATCCGCGCCAGACCTGCGGCCCGCTGGTGTACGACGGCGCGCGGCGGCACTTCACGCTCAATGGCGAGGCGCTGGCGCTCTCTCCACGCGAACTGGCGGTGCTGCGGGTGCTGGTGCAGCGCAGCGGCGAGCCGCTGTCGAAGCAGCAGATCCTGGAGCGCGTGTTCTCCGACGACGAGGAAGTGCACCCCGAGGCGGTGGAGGTCTTCGTCTACCGGCTGCGCAAGCGGCTGGACGGCAGCGGCGTGCGCATCGTCACGCTGCGTGGGCTTGGGTACGTGCTGGAAGCAGACTAAGTGAACGTGACGCAGGGCATCGTCAACCGCCTGCGCCGCGCGAGCCTCTGGCAGCGGCTCGCGCTGCTGCTCTTTCCCGCCCTGCTCGTGGTGACCGCGCTGGAGCTGTGGATGACGCGGCACGACGCGCTGGCCGCCGCCAACGCGGCCTACGACCGCTCGCTGCTCGGCGCGCTGAAGTCCATCGACGCCAACATCTCGACCGCGTCGGGCGGGCTCTCCGTCGAGCTGCCTTACACGATGTTCGAGTTCTTCGAGCTTACGGCGAGCGGACAGGTGTTCTTCCGCGTCTCGACCTCCGACGGGCTGGTCGAACTGGGCAGCGCCGACCTGCCCGCCCCGCCCGCCGAGCTGAAGATGGGCGTGCCGGCCTTCTACGACGCCACCTACTTCGGCGAGGCGGTGCGGCTCGCGGCCTACCGCCGCGACCTCGACCGTGCGCCGGCCGGCAGCACCGGGCGCAGCGTGCTGATCCAGGTCGGCGAGAGCACGCGCTCGCGCCAGGAATTCAGCGCGCGCTTCGTGCGCAGCGCGGCGCTGCGCGACGGGCTGGTGCTGGCGATGCTGCTGTGCGGCACCGCCATCGCGCTCGCGGCGGCGCTGCGCCCGCTTTCGCGACTGGCGCGCGAGGTGGGCGCGCGCACGAGCGACGACCTCACGCGCATTGCCGAGACCGACCTGCCCGCCGAGGTGCGGCCGCTGGTGGCTGCCGTCAACCAGCAGATGTCTCGCACGCAGGAGCTGGTTTCGCAGCAGCGCCAGTTCCTCGACGACGCCTCGCACCAGCTGCGCACGCACCTGACCACGCTGCAGATGCAGGCCGACTACGCGCAGCGCGAGGAAGACCCGGCGCAGGTGCAGGTGGCGCTCGATGCGCTCGGCACCGAGATCGGCCGCGCCACGCGCAGCGCGCAGCAGCTGCTGGCGCTGGGCCGCAGCGACACGGTGTCGGTGGAGCCCGCCGAATTCGATCTGGCGGGGCTGCTGCGCGAAGTGGCCGTCGACCTGCTGCCGCTGGCGCGCGCAAAACGCATAGATCTGGGCATCGACCTGGGCGTCCATTCACCCGCGCCCGAATTCCCCGCCGTGGCCGATCGCGGGCTGATGCGCGAGGCACTGGGCAACCTGGTGAGCAACGCCATCGCCTACACGCCAGCCGAAGGCACGATCACGCTTTTTGCTGCCGGCGACGCCGCGGGCTGGAGCCTCAACGTGGAAGACAACGGCCCGGGCATCGACGAGGAGGAACGCGCCGCGCTGGGCCAGCGCTTCCGGCGTGGCGCACGCGCCGGCAAGGGCGGCTTCGGGCTCGGGCTGGCCATCGCGCGCTCCATTGCGCAGCGGCACCGGGGCGAACTGCGGCTCGAGGCACGCGAAACCGGCCCGGGGCTGCATGCGATCATCTGGTGGCCGCGCGCTTCATCGGCCCCGGCCTCCGACTGACGGGCCCGCCGCCATGCCTTCCTCCGCTACCTCCAACCGACGCCATGCATTGCGCGCGCTGTGTGCGCTGCTCGCGCCGCCATTCGGCATGCGCGCGATGGCCGCGGGCGATCCTTCCGAAGAAGCGGCCGACTGCGTGATCCCCGCTAAGGCGGGCGGCGGCTTCGCGCTGACCTGCGCACTGGCGCGCGACGCGCTGCAGGCCGTGCGCCCCGCGCGCCCACCGCTCGCGCAGCGCTACCTGCCGGGCGGCATCGGCGCCGTGGCCTTCGACCGCATCGCCACCGGCAAGCTCGGGGGGCCGGGCACGCTGGTGGCGTTCTCCAGCGGCTCGCTGCTCAACCTCGCGCAGGGCCGCTTCGGACCGCATTCGCCCTCGGCCGTGCGCTGGATCGCCACGCTGGGCACCGACTACGGCGTGATCGCCGTTCACCGCGATTCGCCTTTCAGGCGCCTGCAGGACCTTGTCGCCGCACTGCGGCAGGACCCGTCGCGCATCGCCTTCGGCGCGGGCGGCACGGTAGGCAGCCAGGACTGGGTGAAGGCCGCGCTGCTGGTGCGCGCCGCGGGACGAGACCACAAGGCGATGCGCTTCGTCTCCTTCGAGGGCGGCGGCGACGCACTGAGCGCATTGCAGGGGCGGCATGTGGACGCGTTTCCGGGCGATGCGGCCGAGGCGCTCCAGGCCATCGCGGGCGGAGCGGCCGTGCGGTTGCTCGCGGTGCTGTCGGAGAACCGGCTGGGCGGCGCCCTCACCGGCGTGCCGACCGCGCGCGAGCAAGGCGTGGACCTGGTCTGGCCCACGGTGCGCGGCCTCTACCTGAGCGCGGACGTGCCCGATGCCGCCGTGCGCGCCTGGACCAGCGCGTTCCGCGAGGCGAGCGCGGCGCCAGGCTACGCGGCGCTGCGCGAGCAGCACGGGCTCTACCCTTTCGCCCTCACCGGCCCCGCGCTCGACGACTATGTGCAGGCGCAGATCAAGGCCTACCGGCAGCTGGCGGACGAACTGGGGCTGCGGCGCTGGCCGACTTCCCGATGAGAATGCGGGCAAGATCGCGCCCATGACCGAAGACGCGATCACCCAACACATCATCGACATGCTGGCCGGCGGCCATTTCCAGGTCGCCGACGACAACACCTTCTTCTTCCACGACGGCGACGACAAGTTCCCTTTCGCGACCATCGTGACGAAGGACAACGAGTTCGACAACGCCTCGAAGCTGGACCGCGCCGGCGTGTTCCGGCTGAACCTCGGCGTGGGCAAGGAAACGTTCCGCGCGCTCTTCGGCGAGCAGCCGGCCTCGCCCGACTACAGCGCGCTCGACACGCTGATGCCGCATCCGCTGTACGCGAAGATGTACTGGGTCAGCGTGATCAACCCGAGCGCGAAGACCTTCGAGACGGTCAAGCCGCTGATCGCCGAGGCACTGAGCCTCGCACGATCACGCCGTACGGGCTAGGCCGCCTTCAGGAACACGTCGTGGTCCGGCGCGAAGTTCGCGTGCAGCGGCAGCATCGCGCCGCCGAGCGCGCAGGCCTGCGCACCGGCCTTGCCGCCGTGCAGCTGCGGCTGCCAGAGGCCTTCCCAGTTGCAGTGGTCGAGCGCGTCGCGGGTCTGGTCGAGCAGCGCCTGAAGCAGCGGGCGTGACATGGAGCCGTCCACCACCACGTCGGACAGGTCGAGCATGGCGGTGCCGCACACGATGGCATGCGCCAGCGCCTGCGATGCGCTGGCCAGCCAGGCTGTCGTGGTCTGCGCGAAAGGCGGCTGCAGCGCGCGGTCGTCGTAGGCGGCCATGGGATCGAGACCTTCGGCCGACAGGCGCTGCTCGAGCTCCCACAGCGACGCCTGCGCGACCAGTTGCGGCGGTAGCGCGCCGCGAGTGCCCGGCGGCTGCATCGGCAGCGATGCCAGCGCGCCCGCATTGCCATGCGCGCCGGTGTGCAGGTGCGAGTTGATGACCAGCCCGCCGCCCACGAAGGTGTCGACGAAGATATAGAGAAAGCTCTTCAGGTCGTGCCCCCGCCCTCCCACCAGCTCGGCCACGCAGGCGGCCACGGTGTCGCGCGCGAAGCTCACCGGCAGGTCGATGCGCGAACGCACCTCGGCGGCCAGGTCCATCTGGTTCCACAGGTCGGACTGCGCCTTCGACAGCCCCAGCGTGCGGTGCCAGCCGCCGAGCAGGAAAGGCGCGGCCAGCCCCACGCCCACGTTGCGCGCGGCCAGCGGCCCCAGGCCGTCGCGCAGGCGGTGGATGTGCTGCGCGATGGCGGGCAGCAGCGCGTCGGCATCGGGAAAGTCGTAGCCGATGGCGTGGCGCTCGCGCACCTGCGCGGCGAAGTCGATCAGCAGCCACTCGGCACCGCGCCGGCCGACCTTGATGCCGATGGCGAAGGCGCCGTCGGGGTTGAGCGCCAGCGGCACCGAAGGCTGGCCGATGCGTCCGCGCACGCGGCTTTGCTTGACGATGAGCCCGTCTTCCTCCAGCCGCGCCGTGATGAGCCCGATGGTCTGCGCGCTCAGCCCGGTCAGCCGGGCCAGGTCGGCCTTGGGCAGGCTGCCGTGAACGCGCAGCGCCTGCAGCACCGTGCGCTCGTTGAACTGGCGCATGCCGACCTGGTTGGAGCCGCGGGGCCGCAGCAGGTCGGGCGTGCGCGCAGCGGCGGGTGCATGCGCATCAGGCATGCGCCTCCGCGGGCAGCTGGTCGGCCGTCATCGCGCCGGTCATCACCGCGACCGTGTCGCTCATGCTGATCTTCTTCGGGTCGAGCACGGCCGCGCGGCGGCCCAGGCGGGCCACGTGGATGCGGTCGGCCACCTCGAACACGTGCGGCATGTTGTGGCTGATGAGCACCACGGGCAGGCCGCGGTCGCGCACGCGGCGGATCAGCTCCAGCACCATGTTGCCCTCCTTCACGCCGAGCGCGGCGGTGGGCTCGTCCATGATGACCACGTGCCGCGCGAAGGCCGCGCTGCGCGCCACGGCCACGCACTGGCGCTGGCCGCCGGAAAGCGTCTCGACCGCCTGCGTCATCGACTGGATGCCGACCTTCAGGTCGGCCATGCGCGCTGTGCTTTCCTGCAGCATCTTCTTCTTGTCGAGCATGCGCAGCACGTTGCCCATGAAGCCGGGCCGGCGCAGCTCGCGGCCGAGGAACAGGTTCTCGTAGATGGTCATGGCGGGTGCCACGGCCAGGTCTTGATAGACCGTCTCGATGCCCGCGCGCCGCGCCTCCAGGGGATTGCGGAAGTTCACCGGCTTGCCGTCGAGCAGGATCTGCCCCTCATCGGGCACGATCGCGCCCGACAGCGCCTTGATGAGCGAGGACTTGCCCGCGCCGTTGTCGCCGATCACCGCGAGGATCTCTCCTTCGCGCAGCTCGAAGTCGACACCGGCCAGCGCCGTGACCTGGCCGTAGCGCTTCACCAGGCCCTTGGCCTGCATCACGATCTTGCGGGGGTTTGCTGCGGCGGTCATCAACGAGCCCCCCTGCGCGAGAGTTGGTCGGCCGCGACGGCGAGGATCACCAGGATGCCGGTCACCAGCACCTGGTAGATCGACGACACCCCCATCAGCGTGAGCCCGTTGCGGAACACGCCCACGATCAGCACGCCGATCAGCGAACCCAGCACGATGCCGCGGCCGCCGAAGAGGCTGGTGCCGCCGAGCACCACGGCCGTGATGGCATCGAGGTTCTCGGTCTGGCCCGCGTTGGGGTCGCCCACGCCGGTGCGCGCCACCGACAGCAGCGAGGCGATGCCGTAGAGCACGCCCGCCATCACGTACACGCCCAGCAGCACGCGCTGGGTCGGGATGCCCACGAGGCGCGTGGCCTCGGCGTTGTTGCCCACGGCGTAGACGTGGCGCCCCGCCGCCGTCTCGCGCAGCACGAACCACGCGAGGAAATAAAGCACCACCATCAGCACCGAACCCCAAGCCACCTCGGCGCCGCCGATGGTGAAGGTGGCGCCCAGACCCGTGAGGCCGCCGGGCAGGTCGGTGATGGTCTGCGACGACGAATACAGCTGCGTGATCGCGAAGGCGATGTTCAGCGTGCCCAGCGTCACGATGAAAGGCGGCAGCTTGATGCGGGTGACCAGCAGGCCGTTGGCAAGGCCGAACAGCGTCGTCACCCCGATGCCGCAGAGAATGGCCACCGGCGCCGGCAGGCCGAGCTCGGTGGCGAACTTGCTCATGATGATGCCGCCCAGCGCCATCACCATGCCGCACGACAGGTCGATGCCCGCCGTGAGGATCACCAGCGTCTGGCCGATGGCGATCACGCCGACCACCATCACCTGCTGCAGGATCAGCGAGAGATTGCCGCCCGTGAGAAAGCGGTCGGACTGGGTCGCGAAGAAGATGCATGCGCCGAGCAGGGCCAGCCACGGCCCCAGGGCGCCCCACGGGATGTGGTGCGTGGCTGATGCGGATTTCGCCATCGAGATGTGCCTCCCTGGAATTCGTCGTCAGCTCGGCTGCTTACTTCTTGCCCCAGCACAGCTCGGCACCGGTCTTGGTGTCCTTGCTGTCGACGCCCGCCACGCTCTTGCCAGCGATCAGCGTCACGCCGGTGTCGACGTAGCCCGAAGCCTTCTTGCCCGTCTTGGCGTACTCGACGCCCGCGGCAACGCCCATGGCGGCCATCTTCAGCGGGTACTGCTGCGAGGTCGCGGCGATGATGCCGGCGGCCGTGTCCTTGATGCCCTGGCAGCCGCCGTCGACCGACACGATCATCACGCCCTTCTCCTTGCCGGCGCGCTTGAGTGCGTTGTACGCACCGGCGGCGGCGGGCTCGTTGATGGTGTAGACCAGGTTCACGTCGGGCGCCTTCTGCAGGCAGTTCTCCATCACCGTCTGCGCCTTGGCCTGGTCGCCGTAGCTGTCGGCCATGCAGACGATCTCGGGCGCCTTAGACAGCTCATTCGACTTCGCGTCGTTGGCCTGCAGGCCGAAGCCCTTCATGAAGCCGTTGTGGCGCTGCGCGCCCACGGGGTGGCCCGGCAGCAGGTCGAGCGCGACGATCTTCGCCGGCTTGCCCGCCATCGCGGCCTTGGCGTATTCGCCGATCAGCACGCCGGCGGTGTAGTTGTTGGTCGCGAAGAGCGCGTCGGTCGCATCCGGCGGATCGGCCGGGCTGTCGAGCGCGATCACCATCACGCCTTTGTCGCGCGCCTTCTTGATCGCGGGAACGATGGCTTTGGCATCGCTCGGCGTGATGAGGATGGTCTTGGCGCCGGCCGCGATCATGTTCTCCATGGCGGTGATCTGGCCCGCGTTGTCGCCGTCGGCCTTGCCTGCGCCGGAGAGCAGCTTGGCGCCCTGCTTCTTGGCCTCTTCCTGGGCGCCTTCCTTCATCTTCACGAAGAAGGGGTTGGTCTCGGTCTTGGTGACGAGGCCGATGATGGGCTGGTCGGCGGCGAAGGCGGCGGTCGACGCAGCGGCTGCGGCGAGCGACAGTGCCGCCAGGGCGAGGACGGAGCGGGGGCTGGTGTGCATGGGTTGTCTCCTTGGGCGGGCGGTTGGTTTGCGCCTGCGGTTTTGGATCCGGATCGCATGAGGGGAAGCGGGCGTCCGGGCGCAAGGGGACTATCGGACAGTGGAAGGACTAAATCAAGGTGATTTAGTTATCGAAAACCCGAAGACAGCGGGGGTAGAGGCGTGAAAGCCTGTGGCTCAGACTGCGGCCAGATGAACGAGGGGTTTTGCGCAGGGGGACGTTTGTCGTGCACGCAATCCTGACGGAGGTCTGCGCAGCCTCCGAGTTGGCCCTCTCAAGCCGGCGTCAAAAAAGTCATCTTCACGAAGGTGAGCTTGCCGAAGAAAACCTGCGTATCGTACTTTCGGCCCTCTCTTGAAAAGCTCCAGAATTCGGAAGGGAAGAAGTACCCTGTCAACTGATGAAACGCATACTCCAAGGCATCTGAGCTCATATCCAAGAGGAGCGAATTATTTTTCATTTCGAGGCGATCGAGCACATTCAATCGCAGTTCAATCATCGCTTCTTCTGGATCACCTCGAAGCAACCGAAGACAGCCAACATGCTCGACGTTACCTTTTCCATCCAGCAATTCGGAAATCTTCGAGAGAAGTAAATCAGCGCCTTCTCCGTCGAAATAAATCGCTAATTCATCTTTACTCAACGGCCCAAACCGAAAAACCATCAAACTACGACCTCCCCTGCCGGAACCGCCATCGGAGCATCAATTTATTTCATCCGATCCGACTTCGATAATAGCTCCCAATCCATCAGAAACCAGAGCACAGAAAAATCTCGACATGCCATTCCCGTCAACTACCAAACCCGGAGGGACGGCGAACAAAATCCGCTAACAATATCCATTAACTCCAATAATTTATCTTCAAAAGCTTCTGCCACACAAGAGTCGCGAAGACTAACAAGATACTCCATCATTTCCTCAGCAGAAACCCCAAGCTCCTTGTATCTCTTCAGATACTCGCGCAACTCCATCAAATCCTCATTGATCTGAACTTCTTTTAAAAATTCTTCGTCAATTGCTGTTCTTAAGCTGGTTTTTGAGCCCATCAATTTCTCCATTTACCTTGCGTCTTTGCCAGTGCATTTTGATATTCCTGCGCAGACATTTTTCGGGATGGCTGTATTGTTCCATGAGAATCGCAGTCTTGGACATACTTTAAATCAGGCCCAAGATCGCTTTCATCGAGTTGCCAAACTTCGTCCTTTCCAGTTCCTCCCAAGGCCGGCGGCCGACGATGCGCAGGCAAATTCCTGGCGATGCGAGGGGCTACAGAAATTCCGCCGGTATTTGGATGAACATTGCCGTCCTCATCAATTGGAATATCTGCCGGAATACGGGCTCCCAAACCTCTTGCAGATGGCTCAACTACGGGAAGCCCATCACCGCCCTTTTTCATACCACGAAAAAGAGGGAGTTTCGTCAAGCCCAAAGGATCAATCCACCCGATAGGATTGGGAGCATATCTATTTAAATTTATCCCTCCATTAAATCCAGCAGGATCACTCGAAACGTATCTTCCGCTGTGAGGGTCGTAGTACCGATACCGGTTGTAATGCAACCCCGTCTCTTCATCCCAATACTGCCCCTGAAACCGAATCGGATTCCTGAGCCCCGCCCTTCTCCCAGCCTCGCTGATCGCCTCCCGCGCCTCTCCCCACGCCTTGTACTGCGCCGACCACGCAATGCTCCCCTCATGGTCTGTCAGTTCCTGCGGCGTGCCCAGGTGGTCGCACTGGTAGAACGCCATCTCTTTCCGGTCAAACGCCCGCGGCACCTGCCTCTGCTCGCCGTTCCACAGCGGATCCTGCTCGATGTCGTAAACGCCGCCGTTGGCCTCCATCAGCGCCTTCGCATCCGTCGTCTCGCTCAGCGCCATCGCGCTCGCCCGGCGCACCTGCATCAGCGGCACGAACGAGTTCGGCTCGTGGATGTAGTGCACGCTCCAGCCGTGCTCGCCGCCCTCCTCGATCGCTGAGCTGCTCTGGGTGCTCTCGAATGCGAGCACATCGCCGTCCCAGCCGAACAGGGTCGTGGTGTCGCCCGAACTCTTGGACAGACGCCGTCCCAGCGCGTCGTAGCTGAAGGTGGTGGTGATGCCGCTGTGGTCGGTCGCCGCCGTCATGCGGTTGAAGCCGTCCCAGGCGAAGACGGTGCGCCAGCCGTTGCGTACGCGCTCGGTCATGTTGCCGCGTTCGTCGTAGCGATAGCTAGTGCCGGCGTAGTTCTTCAGCAGGTTGTCCAGCAGCTTGCCGGCCGGGTGCCTCAGTGGCTCGTTGGTCGGGGGCGGATCGACGATGTTGCCTGCGGGGTCGAAGGCGAAGGTCTCGCGTCCGAGGCGGCTGTTGGCTTCGAGCAGGCGGCCCACGGGGTCGTAGCGGTAGTTCAGGCTGCCTCGGCGGCTGTCGCCGATGGTCACCAGCTGGCCAGCCTTGTCGTAGGTATAGCGGCGCTGGATGCCGGTAGTCGACTCGATGGCGCCCGGCTTGGTGCGGGAAATGTGCTGTTCGAGCAGCCTGCCCGCCGGGTCGTACTTCTGCCGCTGGCTCAGTCCGTTGCCCTGCTCGCGTGCAATCTCCCGGTGCAGGTCGTCGCGCTCGAAGCCCAGGATGTCCTGGCCGTCGATCATCAGGCCGTGCACGTGACCGGAGCCATAGGTCAGCCACTGGGTGACGTGCCCGTCGGGCCGCACGGTGGCGATGCGATGGTTGAGCTCGTCGTAGCGGTGCTGCCAGACTGCCGTGCGCTTGAGCTGCAGGTAGTGGTGGTGCTCGCGGGTGAGGTTGCCGGCTGGGTCGTAGAACCACTGCAGGCGTGCATCGCTGTTGGTCGCCTCGAGCAGGCGGCCGTTGCGGTCGTAGGCGAAGCGTTCGGACTGCCCGCCAGCGCGGCGTTCGCTCAGGCGGCCGAGAGGATCGAATTCGAGTTCGGTGCGGTGGCCCGCCTCGATCACTTCGGCGAGCACGCCCGTGGTCTCTTCGTGGACGTACTGCGTGGCCTTGCGGTCGAAGCCGGTTTCTTCGAGCAGTCGGCCTACGGGGTCGTAGCGGAAGTCGTACCGGCCGCCGTTCTCGTTGTGCAGTTCGGTCAGGCGACCCAGCAGGTCCCAGTGGTACCTGAGCGAGCGGCCAGCGGCATCGGTGCGGCCGGAGATCAGGCCGGCGCGCGTGTAGCTGTAGCGCGTGGCGCGCCCCAGTGCGTCGGTGTGCAGAAGCAGGCGGCCTTCGGCGTCGTGCGCGAAGTGTTCGCTCGTCCTGTCGGGCTGTTCGATCTCTTCCAGCTGGCCGGCTGCGTAGCGATAGCTGGTGGCGTTGCCTGCGGCATCGGTGGCCTTGACCAGACGGCCGCGCTCGTCGTATTCCCAGCGGCTGGTCTTGGCGGAACAGTCGGTGTAGCTCAGCAACTGGCCCGATGGCGAGTAGACGAGCGCCTTGACGCCGCCCTTGGCATCGGTGATGCGCACGGGCCTGCCCGCCTTGTCGTAGGCGTACTCGGTCTTGTGGCCCAGCGGATCGATCTCTTCCGTGAGATGGCCTTGCGCGTCGTAGTCGCGCTTCCACACGCCGCCCTCCGCATCGCGGATGCCGGTGAGCCGGTGCAGCCTGTCGTACTCGTAGTGCACCCGGCTGCCGTCCGCGCGCGTGTGCGTCTGCAGGTTGCCGTCGGCGTCGTAGGTGTAGTCGTCGGTCGTGCCGTCGGTGTGCACGTGGCGCGAGATGTTCTTCGCGTCGTCGCGGAAGAACCATTCCTGCAGCCCGTCCGGATGGATGATGCGGTAGGTGTAGCCCTGGATGTCGTAGTAGTGCCAGGTCTCTCCGCCCAAGGCATCGGTCACGTAGGTCAGGCGGATGTTCCTGTCCCACTCCAGCTTCAGCGCGAAGCTGCCGTCGTCGGACCACTCGCGCACGGCCTTGGCGTCGGGGCCAGTGCCGTCGTACTCGAGGTTCATGCCCCGGCCGGTGCGGTCGGTGTAGCGGGTCACCAGGTGGTGGCTGTAGGTGTAGCTCCAGCTGGCGCCGTCTTCGTCCTGTGCGGCGACGAGGTCCCGCTCAGCGTCGTGCGTGTAGGCGGCCAGCTGGCGCACGACCTGGCCGTCCTTGAGCTCCCACAGCGACTGGATGAGCCCGGTCTGCGCATCAGGCTTCGTGCCTACATGCGCGATGACGGCTTCGCCGTGCTTGCTGATGACGTCGCTGAG
The DNA here is from genome assembly GCF_048302515.1 of Variovorax sp. 350MFTsu5.1. Lineage (NCBI taxonomy): Bacteria > Pseudomonadati > Pseudomonadota > Betaproteobacteria > Burkholderiales > Comamonadaceae > Variovorax > Variovorax sp. 350MFTsu5.1. The sequence continues at coordinate 4,277,180 of NZ_CP157620.1, forward strand.
CACGCGCTCGCCCGTCGCTGCAATGACGTGGTCGTAGCGCAGGCCGATGGCCACGCCGTCCTTGGCCTGCTGCGCGACCAGCCGGAAATGGGGTTGTTTGCTCTCGACGTACTCGTAGATCTCGCGCCATTCGCTCTGTTCGCCTTCGGGCAGGGGCTTGCCGAAGTCCAGCACCAGCAGGCTCTCGCTCAGGCGAGAGACGCGGACTTCCTCGATCGCATCGAAGTAGCTCTGGCCCACGGCCAGCACGGGGTAGGCGTGGCTGCGGCCGTCGGCCGCGTGGTGGATGAGACTGGGCTGGCCCTGGCGCGCGCCTCGCGTGGGCGTGGCGATGTCCACGCGCATGCTGTAGGGGGTGATCCAGCGTGCGCCCAGGCTGCCGTGGTCGAAGGCGTCGAGGTCGCTGGCGTAGGTGCGCGCCCATTCGATAGGCAGCGGCGCTGCGAGAACGAAGTCGGTGTGGGTGAAGCTTTCGTCACCCAGTGAGAGGCTGATGGAGCCGCCCTTGCGCACCGGCGCTGGGCGATTTTTACCGCAACACGGTTTCCCGCTCGCTGGCGCTTGCTTGCCAATATGCGCCAAAGCCGTCCCTGGCTTGTCCTTTTCCGCGCTGGCTCCCGCCTGCGGTGGGAGCATCGCTGCACGACTGCTCTTCTTTTTCAGCAGCGCATCCCGCAGCTTGTGCAGCAGCCACATGATGCTGGCCTGCGCCTCCTTGTCCGCCAGCCTCGACAGCTGCCCTCTCAGCAGCCGCTTGAAGTCCAGCATCTGCGCGATCACGCTTTCGACCTTGCTCGCGATGCCGTCCGGCAGTTGGCTCGCAGCCGCTTTCGCCACGTAGTTCGCCGACTGCTTCGAGTAGCGCACCGCCGCACCCCACATCCGGCTCCACGTGCTCTGCGTCTTCGGGTCGTGCACCTTGGTTTCGGGTGATGCAGGCGTGCCCACCGTGAACAGGTCCTTCTGCCCCAGCACCCGCCGCAGGATGTCCACCAGGTTGTCGATGATCTTGTCCGCAAGATCGGCGCAGCTCTTCAGGATGCCGTCGAGCTTGGCGATGGCTCCGTCGATGAACTTGTCCAGCTCGCCCATGATGGTGGCGTTCAGGTGACCCACCAGCGTGGTGACGATGGCTTCCCCCAGATTCGAGGCTGCCGACTTCAGCTCCTGCTTCACCAGATGCAGCGTCGGGCGCAGGCTCATGCGCGCCGCTGCCATGCTCGGCGGTATCGGGATCAGCCCGATCAGGTTGATGCCCAGGCTCACCCAGTTCAGGAACGCATCGACACCGTCCTTGGCCTTCTTCTCGACGATGTTGATGATGTCCAGGAACACATCCACCAGCGCCATGATGTTGCCCACGATCGGGATGCTGCCCAGCACCATCGTCAGCCGCTCCAGCGTCACGTAGCCGCCACTGAACGAGCGCAGCCAGTCGTCCACCGCCTTGCTGGCAGCGGCGACGTCCTCCTTCACGATCGTGTTCAGTGGCGCCACCGCCGTCTGTGGTTCGCGCTCGGTCGGCTTCTGGCCTTGTTGTTGCGGGCCTTCTGTTCCTGCCATCTTTTCTCCCTGCCTCTAGCGAATACCCTGGCTGTGCTGTGAATCCGTGCTCTTCAGGGCCGGATCACGCAGTCCTTCATCGTGAGAAACGCCGACCCCATCGCGAAGCCGACCTCGCAGCTCGCGGTGAACTTCGCACCGCTGCGCATCTCACCCATCTTCTGGTTCTGTGCGTCGTCCGCCGGGGTCAGGCGCGCCAGCTCCTGGCTGCCGCGCACATCGGCGGCGCGGATCAGCGACGTACCGCCGAAGGAATCGGATGCCTCGACAACCACCGCCGGGAACTGCACGCGCTTGCCGTATTCCGGCATGCCAAGCGCACGGCGGCCCTGTTTCTCGTAGCTCTGGTGAAGCTTGGTCAGCGTGGTTTTCGTCTCGGCTTGCGCGGCACACAAGGAAGCAGCGCCGAGGAAAGCAGCGGCGACGAATACGGTCTTGATGTTTTTCATGAACATGGAATCGATGAAGTGATGGGATGTGGTTGCCCCTCAGGGCTCAGTTGATGTTGGCGCCCTGGAACTCGAGCTGCTCGAAGGTGCTGCCGGTGAAGTCCACGCTGCGTCCCTGCAGCCCCTGCGCATGCACCACGGTGCCGCTGCAGTCCAGCACGCCGACGTCATTCCAGCTGCCGCCCGCGAAGCTGATGTCGTCCCACTGGCACTGGCGGAAGGTGCTGCTTCCGATGCTCGCGCCATCGAAGTTCGCGCCCGTGAAGCTGCAATTGATGAACGTGCAGCCGGTGATCGAGATGCTGCTGAAGTCGCACTGGGTGAAGCTGCAGCCCGTGAACTGGCAGCCGCTCCAGCCCGCCTGCTTGAAGCTGGTGGCGGTGAAGCTCGTGCCTGCGAAGGTCGTTGCGGCGAACTGGGCAAGGCCCAGGTCGAGCCCCGCGTAGGCGAAGCTGTCGGCCTGGCCGACGAGCCCGGCGGGAGCACCGCCAGCGCCTTTGCGCCACATGTCGTGGGCGAGGATGATGATCTGGGAAGACACTCGATGCCCCTCGGTTGGCTATCTCTTCAGCGAGACAGATGCTTCTGAAGGACTCGGCCGCTGAACTTGTCGATCAGCAGTTGCGGTTCCGCCAGGCCCGGCAGGGCACCGCGATGACCCTGCGGCTTGTTCGACGCTTCCCACGTAACCCGGTATCCGTCGGATGCATCGACCAGCACAAGCTTGTAGTTCTCGAGCCGCAGGCCAGAAGACCTTCCATCCTCCCAGGCCACTGCAATCGCCTGTGCTACCAGGCCATCGACTTCGATGATTTCGTTCATTCTTTTCTCCCTTTCAAAATTGAAAGCCACAGACTCGGTCGGTCGCGGCGTCTTTTGAAACAGTCCCAGCGTCGGGACCACTACCTGCTTCCTCGCTCCCGAAGCATTTCGCCCGTGATCCTCGAGGCGATGTACATGATCGACCGCCCCAACCTGCTGGCGTTGCCAAGTCCCTTCTGCCCGGGCGGCAGCTTGGCAGAGAAGGCTATGCCGATGGTGTCGACACCGTCTTCGTCCTCGCCGTTCTCTTTCCGCCTTTCGGCAATGCGGACATCGAAGTTATTCAGGTCTTGCCCGGTCCTCTCGAACAGCCTGAAAGCGTTGCCCAATGCGATCACCACCGGGGTGTTGAGCAGCAGCCGATCCGGCGGCTCGATCTCGAAGAGCGGCGCGGCCGAACCATCGAGGCCGTCGCTCACGGACGCGAGCCCCGGGCCTTCGCGCGGGCCGCTTCGATCTCCTTGAGCAGATCTCCTGCCTCCGCATTGCCGCTCTTCGACGACTCCGCCGCCCAATGCGCGGCTTCGGCGAGGTCCTTGCCGCCCATGTAGAGGTCGTAGGCCAGGTTGTGCTGCGCGACGACGTGTCCGGCCTTGGCCGCGATCGTCAGCCAGCGGATGCGCTGAACGTCGTCGGAAGACGTGAAGGTGTAGTACAGCGAGAGACGGAACGCGGCCTCGGCGTCACCGGCCTCGGCCTTCGTGATCAGTTCGGCTCGTTGCGCATCTGTCAGCGCGTAGGACTGCGCACCCGAGATGGGCGAAGAAGAAGAAGAAGAAGAAGAAGAGGCTGGTGCGGCGTCGGGCTTGTCCATGGCTTGGTTCTCCGTTGCGTAAGAGACTGGGAGGTTCAGAAGAAGAGGAAGAAGCACTGCCAGCTTCGTGCCGAACCTGAGATCGATGTTCTTCATGGCTTGGGGTTGAAGGTATGCCAGACGCCGGGATCGGCGGTGTCCATGCTTCCGTCGGCCTTCTGGCCAGCAGGCTTGTAGGCGCCGTGGGGCCAGATCCACAGGAGCTTGTCGGGCGCCACGACAGGCGCATTGAGCTCGTTGGCCAGTTTCTGCGCGTAGGGGTCCGTTCCCTTGCCGGTCTCGCATGACATAAGCTGAACCTGCTGGCCTTCCGTATACGACGGATGCGCCTTGATCCGCTGCGCCATTTGCGCAGGGGTGATGCCCTTGAGCGCGGTGTCGGTCATGATGCTCGGATTGCCGTGGGAGCCGACCGTGAAGGTGCCGGGCGGGCTCGGGATGTTGTCTGCCGATTGGCGGATAGCCTCGTTGTGCGGGAACAGGTTGATGTCGACCAGTCCCAGCGGATCGATGCCGCGCACGGGGTTGCCGCCGACGTACGCATACAGGTTGAGGCCGCCCGCGAGCCCCAGCGGGTCGGGCGAGACATACCGGCCGCTCGCCGGATCGTAGTAGCGGTAGCGGTTGTAGTGCAGCCCCGTTTCGGCATCGAAGTACTGCCCCTGGAAGCGGATCGGATTCACGATGCCGGCACGTCGCCCCGCCTCGCTGATGACCTCGCGCGCTTCGCCCCAGGCCTTGTACTGAGCCGACCATCCGACCCGGCCTTCATGATCGGTCAGGTCCCGGGGCGTGCCGAGGTGGTCGCACTGATAGAAGGCGATCTCGTCCGCCTCGAAGCTGCGCTGCCCCGGCTGGAGTTCGCCGTTCCAAAGCGGATCCTGCTCGATGTCGTAGGCGCCACCGTTGGCGGCCATGAGTTCCCGCACGTCGGGCGTCCTGCCCGGCACGATCGCATGCGCCTGGCGCAGTTGAACCAGCGGAGCGAAGGAGCGCGGCTCGTGGACGTAGTGCACGCTCCAGCCGCGTCCGTCGTCTTCCTGCTCCGCGGCGAGGCTCTGCGTGCTCTCGAAGGCGAGCGTGTCGCCATCCCAGCCGAATCGGGTGATGCTGTCTCGCGAACGCTTGGAAATGCGACGCCCCAGCGGGTCATAGGCGAACGAGGTTTGCGTGCCGTCTTGGTCCGTGGCGGAACTCAGGCGCCCGAAACCGTCCCACGCGAAGGTGGTCGCCCGGCCGTTGTACACGCGCTCGACCATGTGGCCGTGCTCGTCGTAGCGATAGCGGACGCCGGCATAGGCCTTGAGCAGGTTGTCGAGCAAGGGAACGGCAGGAGCCCGGCTTGCTGCGCTCGCACCATCGGGCTCGGCGATGTTGCCCGCTGGATCGAAGGCGAAGGTCTCGCGGCCGAACCGGCTGCTGGCCTCGACAAGGCGGCCGACCGGGTCGTAACGGTAGTCGAGGTTGCCATGATGGCTGTCGCCGATGGCGACGAGCTGCCCCGCCTTGTCGTAGCCGTAGGTGCGCTGCAGCTGCAGCGCGCCGGGTGCGCTCGCCTGGCCCGGCACGACCTGCTGCTCCAGCCGACGTCCTGCGTTGTCGTAACGCAGCTTCTGGGTCAGGCCGTTGCGCTGCTCGCGCACCACTTCGCGATGGAGGTCGTCGCGCTCGAAGCCGAGGATGTCCTGCCCGTCGAGCAGCAGGCCGTGCACGTGGCCCGAACCGTAGGTGAGCCATTGGGTCGTGTGGCCGTCGGGGCGGATCGTGGCGACGCGCTGGTTGAGTGCGTCGTAGCGGTGCTGCCATATCGCGGTGCGCCCGGCCTGCAGATCGTGCTGATGCTCGCGCGTCAGGTTGCCGGCCGGGTCGTAGAACCACTGCAGGCGCGCGTCGTTGTTGGATGCCTCGACCATGCGTCCATTGCGGTCGAAGGCGAAGCGCTCGACCTGGCCGCCAGCGGACCGCTCGGTCATCCTGCCCATGGCATCGGCCTGCAACTGCACCACTCGCCCGCCCGCGTCGACCTCGGCGAGCCGGCCGGTGCTTTCTTCGTAGCGGTACCGCGTGGTCCGGCGGGCGAAGTCGGTCTTCTCCAGCAGCCGGCCCACGGGGTCATAGCGCAGGCTGTGGCGGCTGCCGTTCTCGTTGCGCAATTCGACAAGACGACCCAGCAGATCCCACTGGTACCTGAGCGAATGCCCGTCGGCATCGGTGCGGCCGGCGATGAGCCCTGCGCGGTTGTAGCTGTAGTGCGTGCGGCGCCCGAGCCCGTCGACATGCGCGAGCATGCGTCCCTCGGGGTCGTGCAGTGTCTGCTCGCGCGTGCCGTCGGGCAGCACGAGCTCGTGGAGCAGGCCCGGCACGCTGCCTTGGGCACGCAGTACCGCGTCTTCCTGCGGAAGGCTGTAGAGATGGCGCGTGACGTTGCCCGCCGGATCGACGGCCGTGGCGAGTCGGCCGCGATCGTCGTAGCTCCAGCGGCTGGTCTTGCCCGAGCAATCGGTGAGGCTCGCGAGCCGACCGCGAGGCGTGTAGCTCATCAGCTTCGTGCCGCCCTTCGCATCGGTGATGCGCACGGGCCTGCCCGCCTTGTCGTAGGCGTACTCGGTCTTGTGGCCCAGCGGATCGATCTCTTCCGCGAGATGGCCCTGCGCGTCGTAGTCGCGCTTCCACACGCCGCCCTCCGCATCGCGGATGCCCGTGAGCCGGTGCAGGCTGTCGTATTCGTAGTGCACCCGGCTGCCATCGGCTCGGGTGTGCGTCTGCAGGTTGCCGTCGGCGTCGTAGGTGTAGTCGTCCGTCGTGCCGTCGGTATGCACGTGGCGCGTGATGTTCTTCGCGTCGTCGCGGAAGAACCACTCCTGAAGCCCGTCCGGATGGATGATGCGGTAGGTGTAGCCCTGGATGTCGTAGTAGTGCCAGGTCTCGCCACCCAGCGCATCGGTCACGTAGGTCAGGCGGATGTTGCGGTCCCACTCCAGCTTCAGCGCGAAGCTGCCGTCGTCGGACCACTCGCGCACGGCCTTGGCGTCGGGGCCGGTGCCGTCGTACTCGAGGTTCATGCCCCGGCCTGTGCGGTCGGTGTAGCGGGTCACCAGGTGGTGGCTGTAGGTGTAGCTCCAGCTGGCGCCGTCTTCGTCCTGCGCGGCGACGAGGTCGCGCTCGCCGTCGTGCGCGTAGCCGGCGAGTTGGCGCACGACCTGGCCGTCCTTGAGCTCCCACAGTGACTGGATGAGCCCGGTCTGCGCATCGGGCTTGGTGCCCACATGCGCCATGACGACTTCTCCGTGCTTGCTGATGACGTCGCTGAGCACGCGCTCGCCCGTTGCCGCGATGACGTGGTCGTAGCGCAGGCCGATGGCCATGCCGTCCTTGGCCTGCTGCGTGACCAGCCGGAAATGGGGTTGTTTGCTGTCGACGTACTCGTAGATCTCGCGCCACTCGCTCTGCTCGCCTTCGGGCAGAAGCTTGCCGAAGTCAAGCACCAGCAGGCTCTCGCTCAGGCGCGAGACGCGGACTTCCTCGATCGCGTCGAAATAGCTCTGGCCCACGGCCAGCAACGGGTAGGCGTGGCTGCGGCCGTCGGCGGCGTGGTAGACGAGGCTGGGCTGGCCCTGGCGCGCGCCTCGCATGGGCGTGGCGAGGTCCACGCGCATGCTGTAGGGGGTGATCCAGCGTGCGCCCAGGCTGCCGCGGTCGAAGGCGTCGAGGTCGCTGGCGTAGGTACGCGCCCATTCGATCGGCAGCGGCGCTGCGAGAACGAAATCGGTGTGGGTGAAGCTCTCATCCCCGAGAGCGAGACTGATGGAGCCGCCCTTGCGCACCGGCGCCGGACCGTTCTTGATGCTGCACCCTCGCCCGTTCGCGGGCGCCTGCTTGCTGATGTGCCCCAACTGGTCACCGGGCTTGTCCTTCTGGGCAACCGCCCCCGCCTGCGGCGGCACGATCGCGGCCCTCCTGCCCTTCTTCTTCAGCAGCGCATCCCGCAGCTTGTGCAGCAGCCACATGATGCTGGCCTGCGCCTCCTTGTCCGCCAGCCTCGACAGCTGCCCTCTCAGCAGCCGCTTGAAGTCCAGCATTTGCGTGATCACGCCGTTGACCCTGCTCGCTACGCCATCGGGCAGCTGGCTCGCAGCCGCCTTCGCCACGTAGTTCGCCGACTGCTTCGAGTAGCGCACCGCAGCGCCCCACATCCGGCTCCAGGTGCTCTGCGTCTTCGGGTCGTGCACCCTGGTCTCCGGCGACGGCGGCGTGCCCACCGTGAACAGGTCCTTCTGACCCAGCACCCGACGCAGGATGTCCACCAGGTTGTCGATGATCTTGTCCGCAAGATCGGCGCAGCTCTTCAGGATGCCGTCGAGCTTGGCGATGGCTCCGTCGATGAACGTGTCCAGCTCGCCCATGATGGTGGCGTTCAGGTGACCCACCAGCGTGGTCACGATCGCCTCACCCAGGTTCGAGGCCGCCGTCTTCAGTTGCTGCCTCACCAGGTGCAGCGTCGGGCGCAGGCTCATGCGCGCCGCAGCCATGCTCGGCGGTACCGGGATCAGCCCGATCAGGTTGATGCCCAGGCTCACCCAGTTCAGGAACGCGTCGACACCGTCCTTGGCCTTCTTCTCGACGATGTTGATGATGTCCAGGAACACATCCACCAGCGCCATGATGTTGCCCACGATCGGGATGCTGCCCAGCACCATCGTCAATCGCTCCAGCGTCACGTAGCCGCCGCTGAACGAGCGCAGCCAGTCGTCCACCGCCTTGCTGGCGGCGGCGACGTCTTCCTTCACGATCGTGTTCAGTGGCGCCACCGCCGTCTGCGGCTCGCGCTGCGTTGCCTGCGGCTTCGACGCCGCCTCCTGTTCTGCCATTTTTTCTTTTTCTCTCGAACTCTCGTTTCAGGTTGGGTGGCCCGCTGGAGGGCCATTCGGGGCGACTAGGCAGGGTCAGCCTGCGAAGCCAGGCGTCCGGCCTGTGGCGACTGGATTTGCAACTGCGGTGGCGATGCCTGGCTGCTTCATACCGCCGGAAGCGATGCCGCTCATCACGCCGGTGATCGGCACGCCCATCGGGCCTAGCTTGGCACCGACCGCCTGGATCGCCATGCCGGTCGCCGCCTGGCTCGCCTGGCCGAGCAGCGCCTTGGCGCCGCCCTGCTGGATCGCCTGCGCCGCGCCCACGGCCTGCTGCGCGACGCCGGCCGCTTGCGTGACCTGGTTCAGCGCACTCGCCGCCTTGCTGCCCATGCCGGCCACGCCTGCGAGGGCTCCTGCGGCGCCGCCCGCAGAGCCGGCCAGTCCGGCAGCGTTGCCCACGAGGCCGGAGATGCCGGAGATGCCCGACACGCCCCCGCCCGCTCCGCCGGCGGCCGCGCCGGTTGCGCCTTTCGCCTTCCAATCCTCCGGCGTACCGTAATAGCTGCCTTCTTCCCAAGGGTCTCGCGGGTCCTTGCCGAACGTGACCTTGGCGGTGCCGATGGGCAGGCCCGACACCGTCGCGAAGCCGTTGCGGTCGAAGGTGCCGGCGTGCGTGCCGCCTTCCGAATCCACCACGGTGAAATCGCCCTGCGCCACGCCCTGGCGCTTTTCGCCGGTCGGCTTGATGTACTGGTGATAGAGGTCGAGCTGGCCCTTGGGCACCGGCGGCGGGTTGGGCAGCGCGGGCTTGCCGTCGTTGGCCGGCCCCACGAGGCTGTGGACGGCGGCATGCTCGCGCCATGTGCCGGCCGTGCCGTGCTCGATGCCGCCCGAGCTCCAGCGGCTGTAGCTGGAGCCGCCGTTGATGACCACTTCTTCCTTCGCCTGGATGGTGATCTTGTTGGCGGTCTGCGTGATGTTGAGCTTGGCCAGCACGTTGACGCTGTCCTTCAGCGCCTTGATGTCGATGTCCGCGCCCGCAGCCACGAGCCGCATGCCGGCCTTGGCGGCGAACATGCGGATCGCGCTCTGCACGCTGACCAGCATGCTCTTGCCCGCGCTCACGCTCGTATGACCGCCGCTGGTGAGCGCGGTGTGCTCGTTGCTCACGACGTGCGTCGAGCCCTGCGCCACGGTCTGCAGGCCCTTGGCGCTGGCCAGCGTCAGGTGCGACTCCTGGAACTCGGGGAAATCGCCCTGCTCGCGGTTGCCGCCCTGGCCCTTGATGGCGTCGTTCTGTTCCTTGATGCTCGTGGTGACTTCGTCCTGGTCGCCGGCTTCATGGGCCTGCGCGCCCTGGGCCAGGCCGCTGAGGCCTTCGTGCAGATCGCGCGCCTGCGTGAGGCGGCCCACCGTCTCGCCCATGTCGGTGGCATGCGCCTGCGCATTCGGCCGGGCCTCGGTGGTCACGAGCAGGCCCTTGCCCGAACGCAACACGCCATGCCCGTCGGTGCGCAGCTCGAAGCCCTGCCCGCGCGGCTCCTTGCGCCCTGCCGTGTCCTCGATGCGGCCGATGTGCCCCACGCTCAGCTGGCTGGACTGGTGGTCGCTGCGCAGCTGCGCCTGGATCTTGCCCTGCGTGTCGTCCAGCACGAGGTGGTTGCCGCGTCCGCCTCCGAGCTCCCGGCTGCGGATGCCCGACAGGTGCTTCTGCCCCGGCAGCTCCCACGACGGCATGGTGTCGGCGTTGTGCACGCAGCCAGTGACGATGGGGTAGTCGGGGTCGCCGTTGAGGAAGTCGACGATCACCTCCATGCCGACGCGCGGCACGCTGGTCATGCCGAAGGTGGCGCCGGCCCACGCGGTTGAAACGCGCACCCAGCAGCTGGAGTTCTCGTTGTCCTGTCCGAGGCGATCCCAGTGGAACTGCACCTTGATGCGCCCGTACTGGTCGGTCCAGATCTCCTCGCCCGCCGGGCCCACGACCATGGCGGTCTGCGGACCGCGCGTGCGCGGCTTGGGCGTGGTGCGCGGTGCGCGCCATGCGTAGCTGGTGGGCTGGGCCTCGAAGGCGAAGCGCTGCACGGAGCCTTCGGTCCCTTCCACGCCTTCGCTGGCCTGCAGGTTCTCCTGCAGGTGGTAGCTCACGCCCACGAGCAGGTACTGCTGGTTCTGGTCGGCCTTGGGGTGGCCGGTCAGGCGCAGGGTGTGGCCGGTGGCCAGCTCGCGCAGATTGGCACGGCCCGTGACGCGGCTGCGCTGGCTGAGCTGCTCCTCGTTGCGGATGCGCGCGTAGGTCTCGCCGTCGCCGTGCTGCACGAAACCGCCGGGCCATTCGTAGTTCTCGAAGGCGTCGTGGTCATGCCCCGGGGGCATCTGGCGCAGGTGCGAGAGTTCGGCCTTGGGCTTCTCGAAGTCGTAGTCGTCGTTGTAGTGATGGCCCGAGCGCACCTCCTCGGCGATCTCCCACGCGTAGATGCGCTCGCGCTGGCCCATGCCGGACTTCTCGAGCGGGTGGTAGCGCACCTCCTCGCCGCCGGGCAGCGGGCTGTGGGAATTGGCGATGTCGTCGGCGAAAACGAGCACGTGCTGGCTGGCCTCATGCCGGAAGTGGTAGTAGATGCCTTCGAGTTCGCACAGGCGCGAGACGAAGTCGAAGTCGCTCTCGTGGTACTGCACGCAGTAATCCCAGCGCCGGTAGTCGCCGCGGCTGAGCTTCTGCTCGATGGGATGGCCATAACGCCCGAGCACTTCCATGACGATCTCGGGAACGCTCTTGCCCTGGAAGATGCGGAAGTCGCTGCGCCGCGTGGCCAGCCACAGCCAGGGGCGAAGGCGCAGGCGGTAGAAGGAGTGGCGCGCATCCTCCTGCTGCAATCCGAAGCGGGTGGCGATACCGCCCAGGTACCTCACCCCGCCTTCGGTCTCCACCGACACGTTGCAGGCCTTGCCCAGCAGGCTCTTGGGGTCGATGGCGTTGCTGTTGCCCAGCAGTTCGACGTCGAAGGCGTACAGCTGGCTCAGCGCTTCGCGGCCTACCAGCTGGCGGAATTGCAGTGCCTCGCCTGCGGGCGTCTCGATATTGACGCGCCGGGTCATTGAGCCTCGGCTTGCAGATAAGACAAACCGCCTAATTGAAATTCAATTGATAAGAATATTGTTTGCAAATTGAGCGGCATGCTCACCTCCCTGATGCATATTTTCACAATTATTCTAAGTGTTGATTTATCGCAAGAACCAATGCGAAAAATAGACGATTCTTCGAATCAGCATAAAGTTCGCGATCCATGGCTGCCGGTGTCCGCAGTCACGCTGGTGAGATTCGAATGAATTACGGCGCCCTCCGAACCGGCCACCGGCCAATTGAGGCTGCGCCCCGCCTGCAAGCACATTCCGGGCAAGGGATCTGATTCGTGATTGGCGGTCTGGTCGAAATACTCGGAAACCAGTCCGAAATTGCGCTATTCCTCGTGCTCGCCATTGGCTATGCAGTGGGCCAGATCCGCTTCGGCCCCATTCAGCTCGGCGGCATCTGCGGCACATTGATTGCCGCCCTCGTCGTCGGCGCCGCAGGGAGGCGCTGTACCGTGAGCTCGGCCGCCGCCGGAAGTGGACCCCGATTCGGTCAGCCGCGTCGCCGAGGAAACCGGCATCGTGTGCTGCCGGGCGGGTGTCGCTGGCGAATCTCAACGAATACGACTACGCGAACACCGGGCGATCGCTGCGGAAGCTGGCTTCGGAGTACTTTGCGATGTTCGAGAAGGAGAACGGCAAGGGTGCCGCGAAGGCGGGGAAGACAGCGAAGACGGGAAAGACCGGCAGGAAGAAATAGGAGAAAGCAGCCTCCCCGCATCACTCACTGATCGCGGGAAGGCCGGAGCCTCTGCTTATGCCGGCTTGCGTGCCGTGAGCCACTGGGCAGGGGTCAGTGCTGCTGCCACGACGCGGACTTCGCCGATGTTGCCGAAGAAGCCATCGGCGCGCGCGCCGTCCCACGAGCCGCCGCCCACGACCCATGGCGAGGTGGCCGAAAGCGTGGCAAGGCCCGGAATGGCGGACGCATTGCGCAGCACCGGGGCTCCTTCCACGTACATGGTGGTGTCGTGCGACACGGGATCGTTCACGATCGCGATGTGCACCCAGCGGTCGGCAATGACCTCGCCCGACCAGTTGGCCTTGGGCGACCGGGTACCGGCAGGGCTCGGAGTTACTTCCCATTGCACTTCGCGCAGGCTCGAGATGGCGAACAGCATCGGAGGCGATTCGGGGTCTCCGCCCGAATAGCCGGCCAGGTCGCCGCGCTTGCCGTCGCGCGTCATGATGTTCATCCACGCCTGGTTGGCGCTGGTCCAGCTCTTGTCGATCTTGATGAATGCCTCGATGGTGTAGCCGTTCTCCAGCGTCTGCGCGTTGATCGGCGCCGCAGCATCGGTAAGGAAATAGCTCAGGCGAGGCGTGTTCTTGTTGGTATTCAGGAAACGTACCGACCCCGGCGCGGCCGAGAGGTAGTGACGGTCGTCCGTCCACACGATGTCGCCATCTGTCGCACCGACGACGCCCCCCTGATTCAGCGCATCGCGGTGCAGCGGATTGCTGCCCGCGACGTCGGCGATGACCGTGCCCGGCAGCACTGGCTGGTTGGCCGTGCCGCCGAAGAAGCGCCAGTGCGCCAGCGTGTTCGCGACCTTGGGGTAGTCGTCCGAATTCGTGGCCGGCCGCTGCACGAGCGTCGCCGGTTCCTTGTAGTTCGCAAGGATCATCGCGCGGGCCTTGTCCACCAGCGAGCCTTCGATGGTGGCGCTGCCGGCACCGAAGCTCTTGTTGAAGCCTGAGAAGCGCTGGGCGAAATCCATGTCGATGGTGAAGGCCTCGTTGGCAGTGGTGAGCACCGCCTGGTCGAAGCTGTTGAGCGTGGCCGCCGGCTTCTGCGGAACCCACGGCGAGAACGACAGCACCTTGATCTTCTTGTTGGTCAGGTCGAACTCGTACAGGCGCATGAGGCCGTTGCCGCCCTGGTAGGCCATCTGGTAGTCGACCACCATCTCCTCGACCTTGCGGCCGAAGTCGTTGATCTTCGTGAGGTGCGCGGCGCCATGGTGGTGGCCGTTGAGCGTCATGAAGATCTGGTCGTTGTCGCGGATCAGCTTCTCCCACAGCATCTTGCCGTAGTCGGTTTCGAGCGGGCTCGTGCCATCGGGCGCGATGTTGAGCAACTGGTGGTTCACCAGGATCACCGGCAGCGTCGGGTTCTTCCTGATCACCTGGCGGGCCCATGCAATGCCGGCATCGGAAATGCGCCACGACAGCGACAGCACCATGAACTTCTGGCCCTGGGCTTCGAACACGTGGTACTCGTGGAAGCCGCTGGTGTCGCGCTCGCCGAAGGTGGCCTGCTTCTTCGCGCGCTCGGTGCCGAACCACTGGATGTAGGGTTCGTTGGCAGGGGTGCGGTCCTTGTCGGTGCCGCCGACTGAATCGACGCTGTAGTCGACGTCCCTCAGCACGTCGTGGTTGCCGGCCAGCACGCTGTAGGGCAGCTTCGCATCTTCAAGGATCTTCATGGCGGCATCGGCAACCTTCCACTGGTCGGGCTTGCCGACCTGGTCGACCACGTCGCCGAGGTGGATGGTGAAAGGTATGTTCAGTCCCTTGGCGTTGTCGGCGATCCACTTCGTCTGCGCTGCGAAAGGAGCGCTGCCGAAGCGCTTGTTGTACTGGTCGCTTTCGGCCGCCGTGGCATAGCGCGCATAGAACTGCGTGTCGGGCATCACAGCGATCGAGAAGCTCGAGATCTTGGCGGCTGCCGCGGGCGGAGCGGGCGTTGCCGCCGGCGCGGGCGCCGGTGCAGGCGTCGAAGCCGGGAATGGACCGAGAGCCGGCCCGTCGCCTCCACCGCCGCCGCATGCCGCGAGCAAGGCGCCGCTGCTGCCGACCGTCAGAAGCGAAGCCCCGAGCTTCAGCACCTGGCGGCGCGGCGGCGTGTTGTTGTCGTTGTTCTGTTCTGAGGCGTTCGATGCGGCAGGAGCAAGGAGACGCGGCGTGCGTGCGCCGCGCGAGTCGTCTGAAACGGACATGAGAAATTAGGAGAAAAGATTACGGAGCGCGCAGCGTAAAAATCCGCGGTGACGTGGGCATGTAAGGCCCATGACACTTTGTCGGGAGATCAGGAGGTCCTGACCGCGCGCTCCATCCGATCCAACTTCATCACCCGCCACGCACACACACTGCCAAGCACCGCCAGCAGGGCCGCAGCTGTAAACATCGTGCGATATCCAAACGCCTGCGCGACAGCACCACCGAGCAGAACACCCAGCACGCCACCGAAGCCATAGCCGATAACCGTGAACAGCGCCTGCCCTCGCCCGCGCAGATGGCCGGGGAATCGGCGCGAGACCACCGCGATGCAGGTCGTGTGGTGCGCCGCGAAGCTCAGCGCGTGAAGCCACTGCGCCACGACGAGCGCCGCGATCCAACCGCCCAGGCCCGCAGTCAACCCGAGCCGCGCGACGGCCGCGATGCCGCACACCAGCATCCAGCGCGGCATCGGCATCAGGCCGATGAGCCTGCCCTGCAGGAAGAACCACACGATCTCCGCCACCACCGACAGCGCCCACAGCAGGCCGATGGTGCTCTTTCCGTAGCCGATCGAATCGAGGTACAGCGAGAAGAACGCGTACACCGAGAAGTGCGACATCACCTGGAAGAAGAGCGACGCGAAGAACCACTGCACCGAGCGGTTGCGCAGCACAGGTCCGATGGGCTCCTTCACCGTGCCGTGCGCGGCCGGAGGCTCGCGAACGTCGGGCAGCTTCATCGTCGCGATCAGCACGATGGCAAGCGTGCCCGCAGCCCATGCCGGAAAGTGCTTCATGCCGAAGCGGTCGAACCACTCCCCCGCCACGAACACCGTGAGCAGGAAACCGGCCGAGCCGCACAGCCGGATGCGGCCGTAGCGCCCCCAGTCGCCGGCCACCAGTTGCGCCATAGCGGCCTCGGTGAGCGACATCATCGAGCTGGTGTGGGTGAACATCACGAGCAGCACCAGCGCGAGCCACCATGCACCGCCGTGCCACCAGAGACCGAAGGAACTGGCCAGCGCCACCGCCGCACTGAAGCGCAGCAGCTTCACGCGCTGCCCGGTGTGGTCGCTGAGCGCGCCCCATGCATAGGGCGCGAACACGCGCGTGATCGACTGCACCGAAGCCAGCAGGCTGATGGTGAAGATCGGCAGCCCCAGGTCCTTCAGCCAGAGCGGCAGGTAAGGATTGAAGAAACCGATGTGCGCGAAATAGCTGGCCGACAGACCAGCGAATGCCAGCAGGTGGCCGCGCCTGGCGGCGGCCACTGGTGGCGGCTCGGACACTAGAGGAAGGACGCCTGCGGCGACGCGGCTTCTGTCTTGCTGCCCTGGGGCCCCTGTGGCACATCGCCGCACTGCGCGCGGTTGCGCAGCACGTGCTCGATCACCACCAGCGCCAGCATCGCCTCGGCGATGGGCGTGGCGCGGATGCCCACGCACGGATCGTGGCGGCCCTTGGTGACGACCTCGACCGGGTTGTTGTGGATGTCGATGGACTGGCGCGGGCTGATGATCGAGCTGGTGGGCTTGATCGCGATGCTCACGTCCAGGTCCTGCCCCGAGCTGATGCCGCCGAGGATGCCGCCCGCGTTGTTGGTGACGAAGCCCGTGGGCGTGATCGAGTCGCCGTGCGTGGTGCCGCGCTGGGTGACGCTGTCGAAGCCGGCGCCGATTTCCACCGCCTTCACCGCGTTGATGCCCATCATCGCGTAGGCGATCTCGGCGTCGAGCTTGTCGAAGAGCGGCTCGCCCAGACCCACCGGGACGTTCGAGGCGGTCACGCGGATGCGCGCGCCGCACGAATCGCCGGCCTTGCGCAGGCGGTCCATGTAGTCCTCCAGCGCGCTCACGTCGGCGATGGGGGCGAAGAAGGGGTTGTTGGGTACGTGGTCCCAGCTCTCGAAGGGAATGGCGATCTCGCCGATCTGCGTCATGCAGCCGCGGAACACCATGCCGTACTTCTCGGCCAGCCATTTCTTGGCGACCGCGCCGGCCGCGACCATGGGCGCGGTCAGCCGTGCCGAGGAACGCCCGCCGCCGCGAGGATCGCGGATGCCGTACTTCTTCCAGTAGGTGAAGTCGGCGTGGCCCGGGCGGAACTGCTGGGCGATCTGGCCGTAGTCCTTGCTGCGCTGGTCAGTGTTCTGGATCAGCAGCGCGATGGGGGTGCCGGTGGTCTTGCCTTCGTACACGCCCGAGAGGATCTGCACGGCGTCGGGCTCGTTGCGCTGGGTGACGTGGCGGCTGGTGCCGGGGCGGCGGCGGTCCAGGTCGCCCTGGATGTCAGCTTCGCTGAGTTCCATGCCCGGGGGGCATCCGTCGATGACGCAGCCGATGGCCGGGCCATGCGACTCGCCGAAATTGGTGACCGCGAAAAGAGTTCCGAAGGTGTTGCCGCTCATGGCGGGGATTATCCCGCCAAAGCGCTCCCCTCTCAGTCGGTCGTGCTTTCGAGCCGTTTGGACAGGGCCGCCACCTGCAGCTCGATGGCGAAGAGCCGCTCGTTCAGCACCGCCGTCTGGAGCCGGATCGCCTCGATGAGGGCCTTGGTCTGCGGGTCGGGGGCCTTGTCGCCCAGTTCGGCCAGGTCGTGCAGCTTCTTGCGCAGTTCGTTGCTCATGGAAGGGGCTCCGGTGGTCGCGTCGTGGAAGCCCCAGTATGGGGTTTCATCAGCGCTCCGGCAATGCGGCGGCACTCGGGGAATCCACGGGGAGCGCCTGCCCGGCGCCACCCGCCCCGCGCAGCCGGATCGCCACCAGCCCGGCCACGAACAGCAGCACTGCGGCACAAACGCCCGCCGTGAGCCGCATACCGCGCATCAGGGCATCGCGGCCCGCGTCGAGCAGTTCAACGCCTGCGCTCCCGCCGATCTGCCCGGCCAGCGCGACCGCGCCACCCAGCGTGCTGCGGGCGGCTTCCACCTCCGAAACGCCCGCCAGACCCGCGGGCACGGCATCGGCCATGGTGCCGCGGTAGATCGCGGCGCCGATGGCCCCGAGGATCGCGATCCCCAGCGCCCCGCCGAATTCGGAGCTGGTCTCGGAGATCGCCGAGGCCACGCCCGCGCGCTCCGGAGGCGCGCTGCCCACCACCAGGTCGGTTGCCAGCGTGAATACTGGCGCCAGCCCGAGCGAGGAGACGACCGCGCTACACACCATCCAGGCCAGCCCGTCCTGCGCGGGCAGCACGGCCAGCATGCCGAAGCCCAGCGCCGCCACTGCCAGCCCGCCGCCCATCACGAAGGCCGGCCGCATGCGCCGCACCAGCGCCGGAACGACCATGGAGCCGACGATGAAAGCGCCCGCCCCCGGCATGCTCCAGAGGCCGGCATGCAGGGGCGAGAGGCCCAGCACCAGCTGCAGGTACTGGGCGTTGTAGAGGAAGATGCCGAACATCACGAAGCAGGCCAGCATGTAGGCGCCGAGCGAGACGGTGAAGGCCGGCAGGCGGAACAAGCCCAGGTCGATCATCGGGTCGACCAGCCGCTGCTGCCGACGCACGAACACCCATCCCAGGGCCAGGCCCAGCGCGATAGACAGCGCGGGCACCACGTCCGGCCCATGCTCGGCGATCTGCTTGACGCCGTAGATCACCGGCAGCACCGCGCCCAGCGAGAGCGCCACGCTGGCAAGGTCGAGCCCGGCCGCGTCGGGGTCGCGGTATTCGGGCAGCAGCAAGGGCCCGAGCACCAGCAGCAGCACCATCACCGGCACGCCGATCAGGAACACCGAGCCCCACGGAAAGAACTGCAGCAGCACGCCGCCCAGCACCGGGCCGATGACGGCACCGGCCGAATAGCTCGAGATCCACACGCCGATGGCGATGGTGCGCTGCCCCGGATCGAGGAACATGTTGCGGATCAGCGAGAGCGTGGACGGCGCCAGCGTCGCGCCCGCCACGCCGAGCAGCGCCCGCGTGGCGATGAGCATGCTGGCGCTGGTCGAGAACGCCGCAAGCACCGAGGCGACGCCGAACGCCGCCGCGCCGATCAGCAGCAGGCGCCGCCGGCCGATGCGGTCGCCCAGCGTGCCCATGGTGACCAGCAGCCCGGCCACGAAGAAGCCGTAGATGTCGACGATCCACAGCAGCTGCGAGGCCGTGGGCTTGAGCTCTTCGCTGATCGACGGGATCGCGAGGTTCAGCACCGTGAGGTCCATCGAATAGAGCATGCAGGGCAGCGCTATGACGGCGAGGCCGATCCACTCGCGCATCGTGGCGCGGGCCGGCGGCGGGGTGTTCTTCATTCGTTACGTGGCGAAAGGTCTCAGGCGGCGAGGTTCAGCCAAGCCTCCAGCTTGACGAGCGCACCGGTCCAGCCGTGGTTGTGGGCGTCGCGCGCGGCTTCGTCGAAGAACTGTTCGTGCAGCAGCACCAGCTCGCAGCCCTCGGCATCAGGCTCGATGCGCAGCGTGACGCGCGACTCTCGCTCCGGCGTGCTGCGCCAGGCCCAGCTGAAGACCAGCTTGCGGTTCGGAACAACCTCGAGATACGTGCCGCTCACGTCGTGCGTCTCACCGTCATTGGCGAGCATGGCGACCCGGAAGCGGCCGCCCACGCGCAGGTCGACCTCGGCGATCGGCACCGAGACGATTTCCTCTGGGCCGAACCAGAGCTTCAGCGCTTGCGGGTCGGTCCACGCGCGCCAGACCTTGTCGGGCGAGACGCGGAAGTGCCGCCTGAGGGTGAGCGAGGGGCGCTCTGCGCAGCCGGCGGAAGGGTTCTCCATTCGGTCTCCTCCTGGTGATAGAGAAAGCGCGCCAGTGCATCGAGACGCCCGGCCCAGAACTTCTCGTAGCGAGACAACCACACGGCGGCCTCCTGCATGGGCCGGGGCGAGAGTTCGCAGCGCACGATGCGGCCCTCCTTCGTGCGGGAGATCAGGCCGGCGTCTTCCAGCACGCGCAGGTGCTTCATGAAACCGGTGAGGGACATGTCGTGCGGCTCGGCCAGTTCGGTCACGCTGAGGCTGCGTTCGCCAAGGGCTTCGAGCACGGCGCGCCGCGTGGAATCGGAGAGCGCAGCAAAGACTGCGTCGAGCGCATCGCTGTCGGGTCGGGTTGCTGACTGAACCATGCGGTTGAGTATCTGGAAGGCCCTCGGTGCCGTCAAGCCACTTCACGTCATGCGACGATGCGCAGCGATCAAGCCCATCCAGCACCGACAGAGGAAGCCCCAATGACCGAACTGCGCCAGCCCTATCCCCCCATCGCGCCCTACGAAAGCGGCATGCTCGACGTGGGCGACGGCCACCAGATCTACTACGAGCGCTGCGGCACGCCCGGTGCCAAGCCGGCGGTGTTCCTGCATGGCGGCCCCGGCGGCGGCATCTCGCCGGAGCACCGGCGCCTGTTCGATCCGGCACGGTACGACCTGACGCTCTTCGACCAGCGCGGCTGCGGCCGCTCGCTGCCGCACGCGGGTCTGGAGGCCAACACGACATGGCATCTGGTCGCCGACATCGAGCGCCTGCGCGAGCGCGCGGGCGTCGACAAGTGGCTGGTGTTCGGCGGCTCCTGGGGTTCGACGCTCGCCCTCGCCTACGCCCAGAAGCATCCGGAGCGCGTGAGCGAACTGGTGCTGCGCGGCATCTACACCGTGACCCGGGCGGAACTCCAGTGGTACTACCAGTTCGGCGTGTCGGAGATGTTCCCCGACAAGTGGGAGAAGTTCCAGGCGCCCATACCCGAGGCCGAGCGCGGCGACATGATCGCCGCCTACCGCAAGCGGCTCACCGGCGACGACCCGGTGGCGCAGATCGAGGCGGCACGTGCCTGGAGCGTGTGGGAGGCCGAGACCATCACCCTGCTGCCCAGTCCGGCGATTGCCGCGGCACATGGCGAAGATCATTTCGCGCTGGCCTTCGCACGGCTGGAAAATCACTATTTCGTACATGACGCCTGGCTGGAACAAGGCCAGCTGCTGCGCGATGCGCACCGGCTGCACGGCACCCCCGGCGTGATCGTGCACGGCCGCTACGACATGCCCTGCCCCGCGCGCTATGCCTGGGCGCTGCACAAGGCCTGGCCGGAGGCGGAGTTCCACCTGATCGAGGGCGCTGGGCACGCCTACTCGGAGCCCGGCATCCTCGACCGATTGCTTCGCGCGACCGACGGTTTCGCAAGCCGCTGAATCGCTCGCGGCCGGCCCAGCCCGGGAACGCTTTATGCGTGTTGCACCGCAACACCCACCACCTGCGAAGGAGCGCCCCATGCTGGACCGTACCGCCACCCAGTTCTCCCATGTGAAGCCCGGTGACACCGAGTTCGTATCGGGTGGTTTGCGTGACTTCTTCCTCTATCGCGACCTGGGCATCGCCGAAGCCACCAACGGCAAGGTGATCGCGCATCTGGTCAAGGCCAACATGGCACCGGAAACGGGCACCGGCTGGCACCGCCATGAGGCGGACTTCCAGATCGTCATCATGGTCAAGGGCTGGGCCCGCTTCATGTACGAAGACAAGGAAACGCTGGTCGAGGCCGGCGACGTGGTGCACCAGCGCCCGGGCATCCGGCACTTCCTGTTCGACTACTCGCCCGACATGGAGTACCTGGAGATCGTCTCGCCGGCGGACTTCAAGAGCCTCGATGTGGAGCCGGTGTGCGAGGTGCCGGCGCCGACGCCCTGGAAGTAGCAGCTTCGCGCTCCACGACCCGCCACTTTCCGCACAACCCCTAAACTCCCTCGGCTCACCAGACTGATAACAACCGAGGAGAGAGAACTTGCGTCTTCAAACCACCCGCCTGACGGCCGGCGTGCTGCTCGCGTGCGCCGCTTTCGTGGCGCAGACCAGCCAAGCCGCATCGCCGACCACCACCCCGTCCGCTCCATCGACTCAGGCATCGACGGCCAGTTCGCTCGAAGCCGAACAGGACGCCGCGTTCAAGGCCGCCAAGGCCGTGCAGAAGGTCGGCCCCGTCGACATCACACTGCGCGACCAGGCCCACCTGCACCTGCCCGCGGGCTACGTGTGGGTGCCGACGCCCGCCGCCGCGCAGCTCATGCGCAGCATGGGCAACCGCACCGACGACACCTTCGTCGGCGCGATCTTCCCCGCCGACGACGCCGACTGGATGGCGGTGGTGAAGTTCGTGAAGGAGGGCTACATCAAGGACGACGACGCCAAGGACTGGAACGCCGACGACCTGCTCAAGAGCCTGAAGGAAGGCACCGAGGCCGCGAACGAGGAACGCGCCAAGCGCGGCATTCCTTCGATCGAGGTGACCGGCTGGGCGCAGAAGCCGCAGTATGACGCATCCTCGCACCGCCTCGTGTGGTCGGCCCTGTCGAAGCGCAAGGGCAGCACCGACGGCAACCAGGGCGTCAACTACAACACCTACGCGCTGGGCCGCGAGGGCTACCTGAGCCTGAACCTCATCACCAACGCGAAGGACCTGGACAAGTACAAGCCCGACGCGAGCAAGCTCCTCGGTGCGATCCAGTACGACGACGGCAAGAAGTACGCCGACTTCAACTCGTCCACGGACAAGGTCGCCGCCTACGGCCTGGCCGCGCTGGTGGCCGGCGCGGCGGTGAAGAAGCTGGGCCTGTTCGCGATCATCGCGGCCTTCCTCGCCAAGTTCGCGAAGCTGGCGGTGGTGGCCGGCGGCGCGGCGCTCTGGGGCATCGCGAAGCTGTTCAAGCGCAACGGCTGACGGCCGTGGCGTTCAGCTTCCCTTGAACCTGGGCGCTCGCTTCTCCACGAAGGCGGCCACGCCCTCGCGCGCATCGGCGCTGGCTGCACGCTCGCGCAGCAGCCTGTGCTCCAGCGCAAGGTGCTGCTCGAAGGGCCGGCCGGGCGCGCCGGCGCAGAGCTGCTTGATGCCGGCGAAAGATGCGCTCGCACCATGCGCGAGCCGGGCCACCAACGCTTCGGTGGCGGCCGCGAGTTCGTCATCCGGATGCAGCGCATCGACCGCGCCCCACGCAAGGCAGCGCTGGCTGTCGATGGAGTCGCTGAGCATCAGCAGCTGCTGTGCACGCACCGGCCCCACACGGCGCGCAAGGAAGTACGACGCGCCCGCATCCGGCGAAAGCCCGATGGCCGCATAGCCCGTACGCAGCTTCATCGATTCCGCGGCGAGCACGAAGTCGCCGCACAGCGCCAGCCCCACGCCCGCGCCGCCGACGGATCCGTTCACCGCGACGACCAGCGGCGCGGGGTTGTTCGACAGTCGCAGCAGCGCCGGGTGCAACCGGTCCAGGATCTCGTCGACCAGCGACGGCAGCGCTTCGCCGGCCGCCACGAACTCGTCGATGTCTCCACCGGCGCAGAACACGCGGCCTTCTCCGGTCAGCAGGATGACGCGCGGCTTGCCCGCCAGCACTTCGTCGATGGCCCGCACCAGCGCGCGGCCGCTGCGAACACCTATCGCGTTGGCGCGCTCCGGCCGCTTCAGCACGATGCGGCCGATGCTCGCCTCCACACCCCAGGCGATGCCTTCGGCGGTCTGCATGCTCAGATGCCCGTCAGGCCGCCGCTGCACATCAGCGTCTGGCCGCTCACATAGTCCGACTCGGGCGCGCACAGGAGGTACACGGCGCCGGCCGCCTCCTCGGGCGTGCCGCCGCGCCCCAGCGGAATCGACTGCTCCATCATCGCCAACAGCCCCGGGTTGATGCCGACCTTGATCTCTCGGCCCTCGATGTTCGCGGTGGACGCCTCGGCGGTGCTGGCCGTCAGCCGCGTCTGGATGAAGCCGAAGGCCACGCAATTGACCGTCACGTTCATGCGGCCCCACTCCTTGGCCAGCGTCTGCGTGAGTCCGACGATGCCCGCCTTGCCCGCCGCGTAGTTCGCCTGCCCCGCATTGCCGAACAGCCCCGCCACCGACGAGATGTTGACCACCTTGCGCACCACGCGCCGGCCCGCCTCGGTCTCGGCCTTCGACAGCGCGCGGATCACCGGCTGCGCCGCGCGCAGGATGCGGAACGGCGCGGTCAGGTGCACGTCGATCATGGCGTACCACTGCTCGTCGGTCATCTTCTGCACCACGCTGTCCCAGGTGTAGCCGGCGTTGTTGACGATGATGTCGAGCCCCTTGAACTCGCTCACCGCCGTGCCGACGAAGCGCTCCGCGAAATCGGGCGCGGCCACGCTGCCGGTGCATGCCACCGCCTGGCCGCCGGCCGCACGTATTTCCTGCACTGTTTCTTCCGCCGGCTGTGCGTCGAGATCGTTGACGACGATGCGCGCGCCTTCCGACGCGAGCTTGAGCGCGATGGCCCGGCCGATGCCGCGGCCCGAACCGGTGATGAGGGCGACCTTGCCGTCGAGCTTGGGTGTCATGTCTGCGTTCTTTCCTTGTCGTGTTGATTCAGCGCAGCGCGATGAGCGCCTCGCCGGCGATGCGCGTCTGCCCGTATTGATTGGCGCTGTGCACTTCCACGCGCACGCAACGCTCGCCTTCGTGCTCCAGCTTCTCGACCACGCGCCCGCCGCAGCGCACCGCGTGCCCCAGGTGCGTGATGCCCTGGAAGCGCACGTCGAAGCGGCGCAGCTGCGACTGCGGCGCCCACTGCGTGAGCAGCCTGCCCAGCCAGGCCATGCCCAGCATGCCCTGCGCGAACACGTCGGGCATGCCGGACTTGCGCGCGAAGTCGGTGTCGATGTGGATGGGGTTGTGGTCGCCGGACGCGCCCGCGAACAGTGCGAGCGTGGTGCGGTTCACGGGCGGCAGCTGCAGCGCGGGCAGCTCGTCGCCGACGTTCACGGCGTCGTAGGTCGGTGCGGTCATCGGTGCAGGCTCCTTCGTCAATGGCGGCAGACGATCACCGAGCGCAGCTCGGCCACCAGCTCGTCGCGCTGATTGGTGGCGCGCGATGTCTTGACGACGAATTCGAGCGCGCCGTTCTTCTTGTCGTAGATGTCGGTGATGGTGGAACGCACCGTCACGGTGTCGCCCACGCAGGCCGGCCGGTGGTAGCTGAAGCCCTGCTCGCCGTGCAGCAGCTTCGACAGCGGAATGCCCAGGCCGGCCAGCAGCCGGTCGGAGGCGCCCGAGTCCAGCTCGGCCGCGAACAGGAAGGTCGGCGGCGCGGGCAGGTCGGGGTAGCCGGCGTCGCGCGCGGCGGCGGCATCGGTGTAGACGGGGTCGGTCTCGCCGATGGCTTTGGCGAAGAACTGCAGCCGGCTTCGCTCGATGGGCAGCACCGATGCTGGCAGTTCGTGGCCGATCCACTTCCTGTCGATCATCTGGCAGCCCTTCTCTCAGACGCGCTCGTAGAGCGTGACCACGCAGGCGCCGCCCAGCCCGAGGTTGTGCTGCAGCGCGAGCCGCGCGCCCTCCACCTGCCGCTTTTCTGCCGTGCCGCGAAGCTGCTGGACCAGCTCCGTGCACTGCGCCAGCCCCGTCGCGCCGAGCGGGTGTCCCTTCGACAGCAGCCCGCCCGACGGGTTGGTGACGACCTTGCCGCCATAGGTGTTGTCGCCGTCCACCACGAACTTCTCCGCGCCGCCCACCGGGCACAGGCCCAGCGCCTCGTAGCTCAGCAGCTCGTTGTGCGCGAAGCAGTCGTGCAGTTCGACCACGTCGACGTCCTGCGGCCCGACGCCTGCCGCGTCGTACACCTTCTGCGCGGCCTCCTGCGCCATGCTGAAGCCGACCACCTCGCGCATGTCGCGGCTCTCGAAGGTGATGGGGCGGTCGGTGGTCATGGCCTGCGCCTTGATGCGCACGCTGCGGTCCAGCCCGTGGCGTTCGGCGAAACGGGGAGAACAGACGATGGCCGCCGCCGCACCGCAGGTGGGCGGACAGGCCATCAGGCGCGTCATCACGCCGGGCCACATGACGGGCGCGGCCATCACCTCTTCTTCGGTGACGACGGTGCGGAACAGCGCCACGGGGTTGTTCGCCGCGTGGCGGCTGGCCTTGGCGCGGATCTTCGCGAAGGTCGACATCTGCGTGCCGTACTGCTGCATGTGCTCCAGGCCTGCACCGCCGAAGTAGCGCAGCGCGAGCGGCACCTGCTCGTTGCCGACCAGCTCGTCGGTGATGTTCTCGAAGTGGTCGAAGGGGCTGGGCCGGTCGTTGAACACCGCGCCGAGCGCGCCGGGGCTCATGTGCTCGAAGCCCAAAGCCAGCACGCAGTCGGCAGCGCCGCTGGCCACCGCCTGGCGCGCGAGGAACAAAGCCGTCGAGCCGGTCGAGCAGTTGTTGTTGACGTTGACGACCGGAATGCCCGTCATGCCCACTTCGTAGAGAGCGCGCTGGCCGGCGGTGGAGTCGCCGTACACGTAGCCCACGTAGGCTTGCTGCACCAATTCGTAGCCGATGCCGGCGTCCTTCAGAGCTGTGTTCGTGGCCTGTGCGGCCATCTGGGGATAGGGCTGGTTCGCGCCCGGCTTGGTGAACGGGATCATGCCGACTCCGACCACGTGAACGTCTTGACTCATGAAAGGCTCCTTGTCTGGAAGTTCGAAAAGAAAGGTAGAGCGGGCTCAGGCCACGCTGCGCTGCCGGCCCTGCCAGAAGGGCTCGCGCAGCTTGGTCTTGAGCACCTTGCCTGCGCCCGAGAGCGGCAGCGCATCGACGACGGCCACGCTGCGCGGGCACTTGTAGCCGGCGATCAGCGTCTTGCAGTGGGCGATCAGCTCCTCGGGCTGCACGCCCTGCCCCGGCTTGAGCACCAGCACGGCATGCACCGCCTCGCCCCACTCTTCGCTGGGAATGCCGATGACGGCGCAGGCAGCCACCGCGGGATGCTGGTTGATGGCGTTCTCGACCTCGGCCGAGTAGACGTTCTCGCCGCCGCTGATGATCATGTCCTTCATGCGGTCGACCACGAAGATGAAGCCGTCGTCGTCCATGTAGGCGCCGTCGCCGGTGTGCATCCAGCCGTCGCGCAGCGCGGCCGCCGTCTGCTCCGGCTTGTTCCAGTAGCCCTGCATCACGTTGGGCCCGCGCACCACCACCTCGCCGACGGTGCCGCGCGGCACCTCCTTGTCGTCGGCATCGACCACGCGCACTTCCATGCACACGCTGGCGCGCCCCGCCGAGCGCAGCTTGCCGCGCTTGCGGCCCTCCGCCGTGTGGAAGTAGGCCGGGTTGAGCGTCGCAATGGGCGAGAGTTCGGTCATGCCGTAGGCCTGCACGAAGCCCACGCCCGGAAATGCGTCCATCGCGCGGTTGAGCACCGCCTCGGAGATCGGCGAGGCGCCGTAGGTGATGTTCTTCAGGCTGCTCAGGTCGCGCGGCTGTCGCATCGCGGAGTGGTCCACCAGCATCTGGATCATGGTGGGCACCAGCAGCAGGCTGGTCACGCGGTCGCGCTCGATGGTGTCGAGCACGCCCTCGGGCGTGAACATGGGAATGATGGCGTGCGCGTTGCCCGTGAACCAGTGCGGCGTGGCCAGCCCCATGTCGGCCAGGTGGAACATGGGCGCGGCATGCAGGTAGCAGCCGTCGGCCGGTGCCAGCCCTTCCGCTTGCGCAGCGAGCGCCGAGCTGCAGATGTTGGTGTGGCTCAGCATCACGCCCTTGGGAAAGCCGGTGGTGCCACCGGTGTAGAAGATGCCGGCCAGGTCCTCGCCGCGGCGCACGGCGTCGGGCACCGGTGCCGCCGCGTCGATCAGGCCCTCGTAGCTGTGCATGCCGGCGGGCACGGGCCCGTCGCCGCAGTAGACGACCTCGCGCAGGCTCTTCGACTGGCCGCGCATCTGCTCGACGACCGCGCGGAAGGTCTCGTCGACCAGCAGGATGCCCGAGCCCGAGTCTTCCAGCGAGTACAGGATCTCGGCGGCCGACCAGCGGATGTTGCACGGGTTGAGCACGCCGCCGCCCCAGGGCACGGCCATCTGGTATTCCAGGTAGCGGTCGGAGTTGAGCGACAGCATGGCGACGCGGTCTCCCGCCTGCATGCCCAGCCGCTGCAGCGCGCCGGCCAGGCGGGCGACGCGTTCGGCAAAGTCGCGGAATGTCCGGGCACGGCCGGCGAAACGCACGGCAATGGCGTCGGGGCGCTGCTGCACGGCCCGGTGAAGGCCCTGGGTCAGGTACATGGGTTTGTCTCCGTCTCGTTCTTGTGCAGACGCATGGTAGAAATCCAGCCGCCGCCCGGCGATTGCACTTCGCTTCGATCGCATGGCAGAAAAGGTCAATCGACACAGACATGCTGCAGCCGCCCGTCACCATCCCGATCGCCTTCGTCCTCGGCATGCTGTCGGGCATCCGTGCGCGGCCCGGCGAGGCGCTGGTGGACGTGGAAAAGGCGCTGGAAGACGCGGGCATCGCCCCGGCACTCCTCGACGAGGCTGCAGCCCGCGTCACGGCCGAGCAGTACGTGGCCCTCTTCGCGCTGCTGATGGAGCGCATGGACGACGAGGCGCTGGGTTTTCTCACTCGGCGCCTGCGCTGCGGCAGCTTCGCGCTGATGACGCGCTCCACCCTGGGCGCGCGCACCTTCGAGGTGGCGCTGCGCCGCGTGGCCCGCACATTCGACCTGCTGCAGGACGACCTCTCGCTGGTGCTGCTGCACGACGGCCCCCTCGCGGGCTTCGGGCTGCGGCTGAACATCCAGCCGCCCAAGCACCAGAACTTTTTGCACGAGCTGATGCTGCGGGTGTACTGGCGGCTCTTCGCCTGGCTGCACGGCGGCCGGCTGCAGGCTCGCCGCTTCGACTTCGGCTTCGAGCCGCCGCCCTATGCCGACGGCTACGCCAAGGTGTTCCCGGGCCCGCTGCAGTTCGGCCAGCCCCTGTCGGCCGTGTGGTTCGACGCCGCCGCGCTCGACACGCCGGTACACCGCGACGCGCAGGAGATCCAGGCCTTCCTGGCGGCCTCTCCGGCCAACGTGATCCTGCCCCGGCTGGCCGAGCAGGCAGTGAGCGCAAAGGTGCGCGCGGTGCTGCAGCAGCACCGCCCGGCATGGGCCGACCTCGCCACCACCGCGAGCGTGCTGCACATGTCGGTCAGCACGCTGCAGCGGCACCTGGCCACCGAGGGCACATCATTCCAGGCGCTGAAGGACCAGCTGCGGCGCGACCTCGCCATCGTGCGGCTCAACACCAGCACCGTGCCCCTCGCGGCGCTGGCCGACGAGCTGGGATTTGCCGACAGCGCGGCCTTCCAGCGGGCCTTCAAGGCATGGACCGGCGGCGCGCCGGGCTCGTACAGGCGACGCCAGCAGGCCGATTGAGTTTTCAGGACTTTCCGGAATTACAGCCATCCGCGCGACAATCCCGCGCATGGCCAACTCTTCCGATCTCCCGCCCCTCAACCGCCAGTTCGTCGCCCATTTCGGCGAAATGGGCAGCAAGTGGGGCATCAACCGCACAGTCGGGCAGATCTACGCGCTGATCTTTCTCTCGGAGCGCGCACTCAACGCCGACGAGATCGCCGAACTGCTCGAGTTCTCGCGCTCCAACGTCAGCATGGGCCTGAAGGAACTGCAGGCATGGCGGCTGGTGCACCTGCGGCATCACCCCGGCGACCGGCGCGAATACTTCGAGGCACCTTCCGACGTGTGGGAAATCTTCCGCGTGCTGGCCGAGGAGCGCCGCCGCCGCGAGATCGAACCCACGCTCTCGATGCTGCGCAACGCGCTGCTCGAATCGCCCCGCAGCGACGCCGAACGTCACGCGCAGGAGCGCATGCGCGAGATGCACGACCTGATCGACCGGCTGATGAAATGGTTCGACGACGTGCAGCGGCTCGCGCCCGAGACCGCCATGAAGCTCATGGGCATGGGCGCGACGGTGACGAAGGTGCTGACGCTGAAAGACCGCATCACCGGCGGCGCGGCGTCGAAAAAGAAGGCTGCCGAGTAAGCCGGCCGCCCTCTTCCGGGGGCTACAGCCGCTCCTGCCCCGATGACGGCTCGGGCGTCCCGAGCTTGGCCTTGCGGACGGCCTCGTCGTCCATCAGCTCGTACCACATGGCGTTGAGCACGGCGAATGCGGCCGCCAGCGGCAGGCCGAGAATCCAGGCGAAGTACCACATCTTCGATTCCTCCTTTGATTGGTCAGTAGGCGTGGCCGCTCTCGTCGCGGATCGCCTGTTCGTCGACCTTGCCCCACAGCACGCGGTAGACCCAGCTCGTGTAGGCCACGATCAGCGGAATGAAGACGGCCGTGACCACCAGCATGATGAACAGCGTGAGGTGGCTCGATGACGAGTCCCATACCGTGAGGCTGGCGCGCGGATCGATGGACGACGGCAGGATGAACGGGAACATCGAGGCGCCCACGCTGAGGATGATGCCGGCGATGCCGAGCGCAGCCGCGAGCAGCGCGAGCACCGGGCGGCGCAGCGCGAGCCCCAGCAGCGCACCGAGCGCGCCGACGAAGCCGGCCGCCGGAGCCGCCAGCGTCCATGGGTGCGCCGCGTAGTTGGCGGTCCACGCGCCCGCATGCAACTCGACCGTCTTCAGCAGCGGGTTCGAAGGCCCCGTCGCGTCGATCACGCTGCTGATGCGAAAGCCGCCGATGCTCGTGGCCAGCAGCACCCCTGCCAGCGCGTAGAGCACCACGGTGAGCACGGCGGCAACCATGCCGTAGGTGCGCGCACGCTCGGCCACCGGCCCGGCGGTCTTCAGCAACAGCCACGCGGCGCCGTGCATCACCAGCATCGCCACGGACACCAGCCCGCACAGGATGGCGAACGGATTCAGCAGGCCGAAGAAGCTGCCGTCGTAGAAGATGTGCATGTCGGGGTTGAAGCGGAACGGCACGCCCTGCAGCACGTTGCCCACGGCCACGCCACAGATCAGCGCCGGCACGAAGCCGCTGAAGAACAGCACCCAGTCCCAGCGCGCGCGCCATTGCGGCGACTCGCGCTTGCTGCGGAACTTGAAGGCCACGGGCCGCAGGATCAGCGCCGTGAGGATCACGAACATCGCCAGGTAGAAGCCCGAGAAGGAGACGGCGTAGAGCTGCGGCCATGCCGCGAAGATCGCGCCGCCGCCCAGGATCAGCCAGACCTGGTTGCCCTCCCAGACCGGGCCGACGCTGTTGATGACGACGCGGCGCTCGATGTCGTTGCGCGCGGCGAAGGGCAGCAGCATGCCGCTGCCCAGGTCGAAGCCGTCGGTGACGGCGAAGCCCACCAGCAGCACGCCGATCAGCAGCCACCAGATGAAGCGCAGGGTGTCGTAGTCGAGAAGTGTGTGAAGGATCATGCTGCGCTCCCGGTGGATGGCGTTGCGATGGCCGCGCCCGCGTGGGCCGGCGGAATGTGCGAGAGCGTGTCGCCCTCGTCGGGCGCGTGCTCGGCCTGCGGCCCCTTGCGGATGGCCTTGAGCATGAGCTTCATCTCGATGACGAGCAGCGCGGTGTAGATCGCGATGAAGCCCGCCAGCGTGAGCAGCAGCGTCTTCACGCCGAGGTTCGACACGGCCACCGCGGTCGGCAGAACGCCCTCGATCACCCACGGCTGGCGCCCGAACTCCGCCACCAGCCAGCCCGACTCGATGGCGATCCACGGCAGCGGGATCGCGAACACGGCGAGCTTCAGCAGCCAGCGGTGGCTGTCGAGCCTGCGGCGCGCGGAGAGCACGAAGAAGGTGCCGGTCAGAACGATCAGCAGCACGCCGATGCCCACCATCACGCGGAACAGCCAGAAGAGCGGCGCCACCTGCGGCACGGTGTCCCACGCGGCCTTGGCGATCTGCTCGTCGGTGGCCTGGCGCGGGTCGTCCACGTAGCGCTTGAGCAGCAGCGCGTAGCCCATGTTGATGCCGTTGTCCTCGAAGTCGCCGCGCACGCCCTGCGTCACCTTGTCGGTGCCGCCGGCCTCGCGGATCTTCTGCAGCGCGTCGTAGGCCTTGATGCCTTCGCGGATGCGCACCTCCGCGCGCTTCACCAGTTCGTCGATGCCGGGCATGACGGTGTCCAGCGAACGCGTGCCGATGAGGCCCATCACGCCAGGAATGTGGATCGCGTAGTGCGTCTCGCGAGCCTCCTGGTCGGGGAAGCCGACCACGGTGAAGGCGGCGGGCGCGGGCTGCGTCTCCCACATGGCCTCGATGGCGGCCAGCTTCATCTTCTGGTGCTCGCCCGAGAGATAGCCGCTCTCGTCGCCGAGCACCGCCACGGAGAGCGCTGCGGCCAGGCCGAACGAGGCCGCGACCGTCATCGAGCGCTTGGCGAGTTCGAGGTGACGCCCCTTGAGCACGTACCACGCAGAAACGCCGAGCACGAACACCGCCGCGCACACATAGCCCGCCGACACGGTGTGGACGAACTTGGCCTGCGCGACCGGGTTGGTCAGCACCGCGGCGAAGTCGGTCACTTCCATGCGCATGGTCTGCGGATTGAAGGCCGCGCCCACCGGGTTCTGCATCCAGCCGTTCGCGATGAGGATCCACAGCGCCGAGAAGTTGGAGCCGATGGCCACCGCCCAGGTGGAGATCAGGTGGCCCACCTTCGAGAGCTTGTCCCAGCCGAAGAAGAACAGCCCGACAAAGGTGGCCTCCATGAAGAAGGCCATCAGACCCTCGATGGCCAGCGGCGCGCCGAAGATGTCGCCGACGTAGTGGCTGTAGTAGCTCCAGTTCATGCCGAACTGGAACTCCATCACGATGCCGGTGGCGACACCCATCGCGAAGTTGATGCCGAAGAGAACACCCCAGAATTTCGTCATGTCGCGCCAGATCACGCGGCCGGTCATGACGTAGACCGTCTCCATGATGGCGATGATGATCGAGAGTCCGAGCGTCAACGGCACGAACAGGAAGTGGTACAGCGCCGTGACGGCGAACTGCAGGCGCGATAGCGCGACGATGTCGAGGTCCATGGGGGTTCTTCCTTTGTGTTCCCTGTTTTTCGTTTCCGGATTCAGTCGGGCCGCAGGCTGCGCAGCGCGGCGTCGAAGCTCTCGCTGCCGCGCCGCAGGTCGGCGACGATGCGGCCCTGGTTCATGCACACGAGGCGGTCGGCGAGCGCGGCCTCGCGGCGCAAGTGGGTGGCGATCAGCAGGGTTCGGGCGCCTGCGTGCCGGGCGAGGCGATCCAGCACGTCGTGCGCGGTGGCTGCATCCAGCGCTTCCGTGGGCTCGTCGAGCAGCCAGAACGGCACGTCGCGCAGCAGCAGGCGGGCCAGCGCGAGGCGGCGCGACTGGCCGCCGGAGAGGCCGAGGCCGCCTTCGCCGAGGCGGGTGTCGAGGCCGGTGCTCAAGGCACGCACCTCTTCTTCCAGCCCCGCGGCTTGCAGCACGGCGTGCAGTCGTTCGTCGGTGGCTTCGGGGGCTGCGAGGCGGAGGTTGTCGCGCAGGCTGTCCTGGAAGAGTTCGGTGCGCTGGGTCAGCAGGCAGGCTGGCTGGGCGAGGACGCTGCCGGAACGGGGGGTGATCTCGCCTGCGATGGCGGCGAGGAGCGTGGACTTGCCGGCGCCGCTGGCGCCGATGAGGGCGACGCGCTCGCCTGCTTGCAGAGCCAATGAGGCTTCGGTCAGGACGGGGATGCAACTGCCGTCGTGGGCTACGGTGACTTCCTCCAGCTGGAGTGCGAGTCGGGAATCGGGAGCCTTCGCCGTTGCGGCGGGCTCATCCGCGGAAGAAGTCATGCGGGGCGCCAGGTGCCGCACCGCCAGCCAGGTGCGGCCCGCGTCGAGCGCGCCGCGGCGCAAGGCTGCGAAAGGCTCCGTCGCCGTGAGCGCCACCAGCAGAGCCAGCGCTGCGGCCGGTGCGCCGATGACTCCCTCATTCACCAGCAAGCCAACGGCCAGCAGCACGCCGACGAGGGTCAGGGTGCCTGCGCTGCCGTAGGCGAAACCGGCGGCTGCCTCGAGCTTGTTCAGTGCGAGGTCGGCCTTGGCAAGCTGCGCGTCGGCAGCAATCAATGCCTCGCGTTGCGCGTCGATGCGGCCGGCCATCACCAGGTCGGTCTGCCCTGCCACCAGATCGACGGCACGTGCGCGCAGCGTCTCGACGCCATGCGCGCGCCGCACGGCTGGCCGGCGCGCGCGCCTTGCCACGAGGAATGCGATGCCCCAGCCGGCGATCACGAGCCAGAGCGTCAGCGCAAAACCCATCGCCACATGCATGAAGCCGAGCACCGTGCCGGCGAGCAATGCGGCCCCCAGTGCGGCGGCCGCTGGAACGAGCAGGCGGAGATAGAGCGATTCGAGCGCGTCGATGTCGGCGGTGAGGCGGAACAGCAGGCGCGCCGGGCGCATCAGCAACTGGCGCGCTGCCTCGGCCCTGGCCCAGCCGCGGAACAGGCGCACACGAAGTTCGGCGAGCACGGCGAAGGTGGCGTCGTGCGTCACCAGCCGCTCGCCGTAGCGCGATGCGGTGCGGCCCAGCGCGAGCAGGCGGATGCCGGCGGACGGCATGAATACGTCGAAGGTGAAGGCTGTGGCGGCATGCAGGCCGGCAAGTGCCGTCGCGGTGATGAACCAGCCGGAAAGGCCCAGCAAGGCCATTCCTGCGAGAACCGTGATCGCCGCGAGCAGGCAGCCCAGGAGCAGCCGGCGCGGCTGCGTGGCGAGGAAGGGACGCAGGACCCGGCGCAGGTCGCGCCAGTTCGTGCCTATGTGGGAAGGCTTGCTCATGCGGCCTTCTCCACCGCTTCTGCGCTGCCGAGGCTTATCGTGCGGTCCATGCGCGCGGCGAGCACCGGGTCGTGGGTTGCGACGACGAGGGTCTTGCCGCGTGCCAGCGTGATCAGCGCGTCGATCACTCGCTCGGCGGTTTCGGTGTCCAGATGCGCGGTGGGCTCGTCGACCAGCAGCAGATCGGCGTGCGGGTGGACTGCGACGCGTGCGAGCGCGAGGCGCACGGCCTCTCCGCCGGACAAGCCCTGCCCACCCTCGCCCAGCGAAGTGACGGGATGGGCCTGCGCCACGGCTTCGAGCGATGCGAAGAGCATGGCATTGGCCACACGTTGGCTATCGGCATCCGGACGCCCCAACGCCACGTTGGCTTCGACGGAACCGGCGAAGACGTGCGGCGCCTGGCCCATCCAACCCATGCGCTGGCGCAGTACGGCCACCGTGTGGCTGGTGAGCGCGACGCCGCCGATGGAGATATCGCCGTGCGTGGCAGGCACCAGACCTGCGAGCAGGGAAAGCAAGACGGTCTTGCCGCTGCCGCTGGAACCTGTCAGGGCGACGTGCTCTCCGGGAGCGATGCGGAGCTCGTAACCGTCGAAGACCTCCTGCTGCTCGCCGGGCCAGGCGAAATGCAGGTTGTGGATGGTGACTGCCGGCGGGCCTGCGTGGGCGTTCCTCGTGGCGCGTGTCAGCGAAGCATTCGCACCGGGCAGAGGCAGGTCGTTGCGCTGCAGGCGGCCGAGTGCCTCCAGCGCAGCCTCGCCCGCGGCGCGGTCGTGCCAGACCATCGACAGCTCGCGCAGCGGCTCGAAGAACGCGGGCGCCAGCAGCAGCACGAACAGGCCCTCACCGAGGCTCAGCGTGCGGCCCCAGGTGCCGAAGCCGAGGGAGCCGAGCAGGTGGAAGCCGACATACGCAGCCACCAATGCCACGCCCAGCGCGGAGAAGAGTTCGAGCACGGCGGAAGAGAGGAATGCGATACGCAGCACGGCCATCGTCCGGCGGCGCAGGGATTGGGCTGAATCGCCCAGGCGCTGTGCAGTGAGTTCCACAGCGCCCAGGGAGCGCAACGTTGCCAATCCACGGAGCCTGTCGAGCAGGAAGGCGTTCATGCCGCCGAGCTCCACCATCTGCGCCTCGCTCGCGGCCCTGGCGCGCCAGCCGACGATGGCCATGAAGATCGGAATGAGCGGTGCCGCGAACAGCAAGACCAGCGCTGCCACCCACGAAAAGGCAGCCACCGCGCACAGGATGAAGATCGGCACCACCGTCGCGCGCCAGCGGGCGGGCTGGTACCGCACGAGGTACGGAACCAGCGCCTCGGCCTGCTCGGCGAGCACGCTTGCCGCGAGCCCGGAATGCGCGCGGCTTCGATCCAGGGGAGAGCCGGCGGCCAGCGCGGCGGCGGTTTGGGCGCGCAACGCGGTGAGCTGTGCGCGTGCGCGGGTGAAAGTCCGGCGCGCGCCCCAGGACTCGCAAGCCGCTCTCGCCAGGCCCAGCAGCAGGATCGCGGCAGCAGGCCAGACCACGGCGTCGAAACCGCGCCCCGAAGCCAGCCCCTGCACAGCCATCGCCAGCAACGCAGCTTGCGGCAACCAGAACAGCGCCGCGGCACCCTGCACCATCCCGCCGACGTCAGGCGACGCGAAAGCCCGCAGCGGCGATCGGGATGGCGAGTGCTTGGTCATTCCTTAGTTTCGTGAATTTTCAGTATTTACTGAAATTTCCACAATCATACCGGAGACTGAGGCGGCTGACGAGCCCGCAGACTGCACGCTCCCGCGCGCTAACGCAACCGGTTCAGGAAGATTCGGACGGTGCGCCTGCGCGGGCGCGCCCGTTCTTTAATGAGAAACGACTACTCCGCTGACCAGCAGCGCGGCGAACAGCGCGAACACCGCGCGCCAGGAGGCCGGGCGCGCTTCCACCCAGCGATGGAGCAGCGCCGCGGCGACCACCGACAGGCCGAAGGTCGCCACGAGGCCGGCCGCGTCGAACCACGAGCCGTGCGGACCTGCATTCGCAACCGCCGCATTCATGGCGAGCAGCACCGGAAAGTGGATGAGGAACAACGAATACGACATCCGCCCCAGCCGCACCAGCGGCATCGCCGTCGCGGGCCAGTGCTTCGGCGACAGCCAGTTCCGCCGCTGAGCAATGGCAATCAGCAGCGCCGTGACCAGCGCGGTCGCGATGCGGCTGCGCCAGTCGATCGCCAGCGCGCCCGCCCCAACCAGCGCCAGCAGCGCGATCGCGCTCTGCCACGTGCTGTATCGCGTCGCGCGCCCGATCCAGAACACAAGCATGCCCAGGCCGTAGGTGCCGAAGAAATAGAAGGCCGTGTCGTCCAGCCCCGCATTGCGATTGAAGAGCGCGAGCGAAGCCACTGCCAGCCCGAAGACCAGCGCCACGGGCAGCCATCGCGCCCGCAGGCCCTGCGGTGCCGGGCCGCCGGTGCGCTGCAGCATCGACGGCAACCCCACCAGCACCAACGCCAGCGCAAAGAGCTGGAAGTCGATGGCCACGTACCAGACGCCCGTGGAGAGCGACTCGTAACCCAGCAGATCCTGCAGCAGCAGGCCGTGGGCGATCAATTGCCCGAAAGTCGGCGCAGCCGGCACCACCTCTTCGTCGAGCCAGGGCCGCACGACCGCCGCGACCAGCACGCACACGGTGAGCGCGGCGAGATACGGCATGATCAGCCGCCCATAGCGCTGCAGGATGCGCGCCACCGGCCGGTCCACTCGCAGCGTGCCGTCGGGCGCAAGACTGGCCGCCGCCAGGAAGCCTGCGATCACCAGGAACACCTGAACCGCCAGCCGCCCTTCGTCGGCCAGCCAGGCGAAGAAATCGGGTGCGAGCGCGTATGCGCCCGCCGGCATCGGGCCGTAGCGCGAAAGGTGATGTCCGACGATCACCGCGCAGGCGACGCCCTTTGCCGCATCGAGCAGCGGCATGCGTCCCGCGGATGAAGACGGCGGCGCGCTCGCAACGGGCGCGGCGCCGTCGGCAAAGGCAGTCAAAGCGCCAACCGCTGCCTTGCCTCCGTGTATTCGCGCTTGAGCTTCTCGATGAAGGCGCCGGCGGTGGCCACCTCGGTCACGGCACCGATGCCCTGGCCCGAGCCCCAGATGTCCTTCCAGGCCTTGGCCTTGCTGCCTTCGCCGCCGCCGAAGTTCATCGTCTTCACGTCGCCTTCGGGCAGGTTGGCCGGGTCCATGCCGGCCTTGACGATGCTGGGCGCGAGGTAGTTGCCGTGCACGCCGGTGAAGAGGCTCGAATAGACGATGTCGTCGGAGGTGCCGTCGACGATGGCCTGCTTGTACTCGTCGCTCGCGCGCGCCTCCTCGGTGGCGATGAACGCCGTGCCGATGTAGGCGAAGTCGGCGCCCATGGCCTGTGCCGCCAGCACCGCCCCGCCGGTGGCGATGGAGCCCGACAGTGCGATCGGGCCGTCGAACCACTGGCGGATTTCCTGCACCAGCGCGAACGGGCTCTTCGTGCCCGCATGGCCGCCGGCGCCGGCCGCCACGGCGATGATGCCGTCGGCCCCCTTCTCGATCGCTTTCTGCGCGAACTTGTTGTTGATGATGTCGTGCAGCGTCACGCCGCCGTAGCTGTGCACTGCCTCGTTCACGTCGGTGCGCGCGCCCAGCGAGGTGATGACGATCGGGACCTTGTATTTCACGACCATCTCCATGTCGTGCTCGAGCCGGTCATTGCTCTTGTGCACGATCTGGTTGATGGCGAACGGCGCGGCGGGCTTGTCCGGGTTGGCCTTGTTGTAGGCCGCCAGTTCCTCGGTGATCTCGGCGAGCCAGTCTTCCAGCTGCGCGGCGGGGCGCGCATTGAGCGCCGGCATCGAGCCGACCACTCCCGCCTTGCATTGCGCGATCACGAGCTTGGGGTTGCTGATGATGAACAGCGGCGAGCCGATGATCGGCAGCGGCAGGTTCGCGAGGACGGGAGGCAGTTTCGACATGATGCTTGTCTCTTGAAAGTTGTGTTGAATGCGGGATCGGGCAGCCGAACGCAGAAGGAAGACAAAAACTACGCAAAGGTCGCAAAAGAACCCGAAGACAAATTCTGGTTTTTCTTCTGCGACTTCTGCGTAACCTTTGCGACTTCTGCGTTCGGCTGCCCGTTTTCAGAAAGCCTCGAGCGCCAGCGCCGTTACGCTCTCGGCACCCTCGACGATGCTGTCGCGGATGCCCGGCACCTTGTTGAGGATGTGCTCGGCATAGAAGCGCGCGGTGGCGATCTTCGCCAGCATGAAGTCGGTGTCGAAGCTGCGCGAGGCAAGGTCCTGCGCAATGATCAGCGAACGCGCGAGCTGCCAGCCTGCCACCAGGTTGCCCGCGAGCATCAGGTAGGGCACGCTGCCCGCGAACACCGCGTTGGGCACGGCCTTGGTCTGGCCGGCCACGAAATCGACGACTTCGACGAAGGCCTGGCGCGCAGCCTTCAGGCGCTTGAGCACGGCCGCCGCAGCAGGGTTGTCGATCCGGGCCAGCTCGGCTTCGGTCTTCTCGATCTGCGCGGCGATCGCCTTGGCCGTCTGGCCGCCGTCGCGCGCCGTCTTGCGGCCCACGAGGTCGTTGGCCTGGATGGCGGTGGTGCCTTCGTAGATGGTCAGGATCTTGGCGTCGCGGTAGTACTGCGCGGCGCCGGTCTCCTCGATGAAGCCCATGCCGCCGTGCACCTGCACACCCAGCGACGCCACTTCGAGGCTCATCTCGGTGCTGTAGCCCTTCACCAGCGGCACCATGAACTCATAGAAGGCCTGGTTCTGCTTGCGCGCGTCCGCGTCGGGGTGATGGTGCGCGGCGTCGTAGGCCGCAGCCGCCACGCTGGACATCGCGCGGCAGCCCTCGGTATAGGCGCGCATCGTCATCAGCATGCGCTTGACGTCGGGGTGATGGATGATCGGCGCGCTGGCGTTGATGGAGCCATCCACCGGGCGGCTCTGCACGCGATCCTTCGCGTAGGCCACGGCGTGCTGGTAGGCGCGCTCGGCGATCGCGATGCCCTGCATGCCCACGGCGTAGCGGGCGGAGTTCATCATGATGAACATGTATTCAAGGCCGCGGTTCTCCTGGCCGACGAGATAGCCGATGGCACCGCCGTGGTCGCCATACTGCAGCACGGCCGTGGGCGACGCCTTGATGCCCATCTTGTGCTCGATGCTCACGCAGTGCACGTCGTTGCGCTCGCCCAGCGAGCCATCCTTGTTCACGAGGAACTTGGGCACGACGAACAGGCTGATGCCCTTCACACCCTCGGGCGCACCGGCCACGCGGGCCAGCACGAGGTGCACGATGTTCTGCGCCATGTCGTGCTCACCGTAGGTGATGAAGATCTTGGTGCCGAACACCTTGTAGGTGCCGTCGGGCTGCGGCTCGGCGCGGCTGCGCACCATGGCGAGGTCGCTGCCGGCCTGCGGCTCGGTGAGGTTCATCGTGCCGGTCCACTGGCCGCTCACGAGCTTCTCGAGGTAGGTGGCCTTGAGCTCGTCGGAGCCGGCCGTGAGCAGCGCCTCGATGGCGCCGTCGCTCAAGAGCGGGCACAGCGCGAAGCTCATGTTGGCCGAGTTGAGCATCTCGCCGCAAGCAGCGCCGATGGTCTTGGGCAGGCCCTGGCCACCGAAGTCCGCCGGATGCTGCAGCCCCTGCCACCCACCCGCCACGTACTGCGCGAAGGCTTCCTTGAAGCCTGGCGTAGTGGTGACGGCGCCATCCTTGAACGACGAGGGATTGCGGTCGCCCGCCACGTTCAGGGGCGCGATCACGTCCTGGTTGAAGCGCGCGCACTCTTCGAGCACGGCCTGCGCGGTTTCGAGGCCGGCATCCTCGAAGCCCGGCAGCTTCGCGATCTCGCCGATGTTGGCCAGGTGCTCGATGTCGAACAGCATGTCCTTGATGGGGGCTGTGTAGCTCATGTCATGTCTCCAGATACAGCGGATACGAAAAGGGCATCGCGAACGATGCCCTCTGGCTCAGTGCAGCGATGCGATCAGAGCGCCTTCACCAGTTCCGGCACGGCCGTGAACAGGTCGGCCACCAGACCGTAGTCGGCCACCGAGAAGATCGGTGCCTCTTCGTCCTTGTTGATCGCCACGATCACCTTGGAGTCCTTCATGCCGGCCAGATGCTGGATCGCGCCGGAGATGCCCGCTGCGATGTACAGCTGAGGGGCGACGATCTTGCCCGTCTGGCCCACCTGCCAGTCGTTGGGGGCGTAGCCCGCATCGACGGCTGCTCGGCTGGCACCCAGGCCGGCATTGAGCTTGTCGGCCAGAGGTGCCATCACTTCGGTGAACTTCTCGGCGCTGCCGAGGGCGCGGCCGCCCGAGACGATGATCTTGGCGGCCGTCAGCTCAGGACGCTCGCTCTTCGTGACTTCGCGGCCCACGAAGCTGCTCTTGCCGCTGTCTGCCACGCCTGCTGCCGATTCGACGGCGGCGCAGCCACCGGTGGCTGCTGCAGCGTCAAAACCGGTCGTGCGAACGGTGATGACCTTGGTCGCATCGCTGCTCTGCACGGTGGCAATCGCGTTGCCCGCATAGATCGGGCGCTCGAAGGTGTCTGCGCTCACCACGGCCGTGATGTCGCTGATCTGGGCCACGTCCAGCTTGGCGGCCACGCGCGGCGCGACGTTCTTGCCGTTGGCGGTCGAGGGGAAAAGGATGTGGCTGTAGCTGCCGGCGATCGCGAGCACCTGGGCTGCGACGTTCTCGGCGAGGTTTTCAGCGAGGCTCGGGCTGTCTGCGGCGATGACCTTCGAGACACCGGCGATCTGGGCGGCGGCCTTGGCCGCTTCGGCTGCATTGGCGCCGGCCACAAGCACGTGGACGTCGCCGCCGCAGGCCAGTGCTGCGGTCACGGTGTTGAGGGTGGCCGGCTTGATGCTGGCGTGGTCGTGTTCGGCAATAACAAGTGCGGTCATGTTCAGATCACCTTCGCTTCGTTCTTCAGTTTCTCGACCAGGGTGGCGACGTCCGGCACCTTGATGCCAGCGCCACGCTTCGGCGGCTCGGCGACCTTCAGGGTCTTCAGGCGCGGCTTCACGTCCACGCCCAGTTCTTCGGGCTTGACCGTGTCCAGCTGCTTCTTCTTGGCCTTCATGATGTTGGGCAGCGTCACGTAGCGCGGCTCGTTCAGGCGCAGGTCGGTGGTGATGACCGCGGGCAGCGTGAGCGCCACGGTCTCCAGGCCGCCGTCGACTTCGCGGGTGACGGTGGCCTTGTCGCCAGCGACCTCGACCTTCGAGGCGAAAGTAGCCTGGGGAAGATCGGCCAGCGCAGCCAGCATCTGGCCGGTCTGGTTGGCGTCGTCGTCGATGGCCTGCTTGCCGAGGATGACGAGCTGGGGCTGCTCCTTGTCGACCAGCGCCTTCAGCAGCTTAGCGACGGCCAGCGGCTGGAGTTCTTCGGCGGTTTCCACCAGGATGCCGCGATCGGCACCGATGG
Source organism: Variovorax sp. 350MFTsu5.1 (assembly GCF_048302515.1). Classification (NCBI taxonomy): domain Bacteria; kingdom Pseudomonadati; phylum Pseudomonadota; class Betaproteobacteria; order Burkholderiales; family Comamonadaceae; genus Variovorax; species Variovorax sp. 350MFTsu5.1. The sequence continues at coordinate 4,318,714 of NZ_CP157620.1, forward strand.
CCATGGCGGTGCGCAGGGTTTCCTGGCTCTTGGCGTCGCCGCAGGAGACGGCGATGACTTCGGTGACCACGCCCTTTTCCTTCAGCCGCACCGCTTCTTCAACGGCGATCTCGTCGAAGGGGTTCATGCTCATCTTGACGTTGGCAATGTCCACTCCGGTGCCGTCGCTCTTCACGCGCACCTTCACGTTGTAATCGACGACCCGTTTGACAGGCACAAGAACCTTCATTGACTTGACTCCATTGGATTGCAAAAAGGGGGCTTCGAGGGCAAACCGGTCATTCTAGGGCGCGACCTTTGCCGCCTCTCCATTCTTCCCGTCGGCGCCGGCGCCATAAAAAAGAACGATCGTGCTTTTTCGTGATTATAAGGCAGCGCCGGAGCACTGAGCCTTTAGGGCGACAAAGATATTCGTGAGGCCGCCGGGGCGGGGCGCATTCGCGCCATCAAGCTGCACGGCTTGCACGCAAATCGACAGGCGTGCCCGCTCGCGGTGCATGCGAGGCCGGCTGAAACGCCAACTGCAGCCAATTTGCGGGTTTTCGCCGATATCTGGGCTGGCACGCAAACTGCAAGATGAATACTGTCGACAGATGACAGTCGATCTTCGGAGATTCAATGGAAATAGCAGAACGAAGCATCCCGGACGTACGCGGCGGCGCCCTCCCTCCCATGGCATCCGCGGAGCGCCAGCTCCGGCAGGACCTCGCAGCCGCCTACCGGCTCGTCGCCCTCTACGGGATGGACGACAGCATCTACACCCACATCTCAGCCCGCGTGCCCGGCACCACGGACCAGTTCCTGATCAACCCCTTCGGCATGCTGTTTCGCGACATCACGGCGTCCTCGCTCGTGAAGATCGACCTGGACGGCAACATCGTCGAGCCCTCCGAGTACGACGTGAACCCGGCCGGCTTCACGATCCACAGCGCCGTGCATGCCGCGCGCCATGACGCCGTCTGCGTGCTGCACACCCATACCGTCGCCGGTGTCGCCGTGTCCTCGCTGGCCGGCGGGCTGCAGCCGTGCAACCAGTGGGCGCTGCAGTTCCACAACCGCGTGACGTACCACGAGTTCGAAGGGATCGCGCTCAACCACGAGGAGCGCGATCGCCTGGTCGCCGACCTCGGCCCGAATTCGCGCGCACTGATCCTGCGCAACCACGGACTGATCACGCTCGGCCGCAGCGTGGCCGAGGCCTTCATCCTGATGCACAACCTGGAGCGCGCCTGCCGCGTGCAGGTCGCCATCCAGGGCACCGGCCAAGCCGTGCACCCGGTGCCCGAGGAGGTCTGCGAGCTGACCGCGCGCCAGTACGAAAGCGGCGACACCAACCGCCTCGCCTCCGCACCGCACGACCCCTACGCGCGCGAATGGCGCGCGCTCCTCCAGCGCCTGGCCCCGCCCAGCCCGGCCTCCTTCCGCGACTGAGATTCACCCGTTCTTCACTGCCCTACCCACTTCGAAAGGTCCGCTCCGATGAAACGCCGCAACCTGATCCAAGCCGGCTCCGCCGCCCTAGGCCTGTCCATCGCCGGGGTGCCCCTGCACAGCCTGGCGCAAGGCAAGAAGGGTGTCGTCAACGTGCTGGTCCAGCCCGAGCCGCCTGGCCTGATGATGGGCATCGTGCAGAACGGCCCCACGCAGCTGATCGCGGGCAACATCTACGAAGGCCTGCTGCGCTACAACGAGAAGCTCGAGCCCCAGCCGCAGCTCGCCACGTCCTGGACCGTGAGCGCGGACAGCAAGACCTACGTCTTCAAGCTCAAGCCCAACGTCAAGTGGCACGACGGCAAGCCCTTCACCGCCGACGACGTGGTGTTCTCGTGCGACGTGTTCCTGCGCAAGACGCACGCGCGCTTCCGCGCCAGCCTGGCGCAGGTGGAATCGATCAAGGCGCTCGACCCGCTCACCGTGGAGTTCAAGCTCAAGCAGCCCTTCGGCCCCTTCATGGGCATCTTCGAGAACGGCACCATGCCGATGGTGCCCAAGCACATCTACGAAGGCACCGACTTCGCGACCAACCCCGCCAACGCCACGCCGATCGGCACGGGCCCGCTCAAGTTCAAGGAATGGGTCAAGGGCTCCTATATCAACCTCGTGGCCAACGAGAACTACCACCAGCCGGGCATCGTGAGCGTGGAGAGCGTGTATTTCCACGTGATCCCCGACGCGGCCGCGCGCGCCGCGGCGTTCGAGTCGGGCAAGGTCGACATCGCGCCGGGCGGCACGGTGGAATACTTCGACGTGGGCCGCCTGGCCAAGCTGCCGGGCGCGGCCGTGACCACCAAGGGCTGGGAGTTCTTCGCGCCGCACAGCTGGCTGTGGATGAACAACCGCACGGCGCCCATGAACAACGTGAAGTTCCGCCAGGCCGTGTGGACCGCCATCGACCGCGAGGCCATGGCCAAGGTCGCCTGGTACGGCTACGCCAAGCCGGCCACCGGCCCGTTCAACAGCCACATCGCCTACGCCAGCGACGAAGTGACCAAGTACCCGCGCGACCTCGCCAAGGCCAAGAAGCTGCTGTCCGAATCGGGCTACAAGGGCGAGACGCTGCGCCTGCTGCCGCTGCCCTACGGCGAATCGTGGCAGCGCCAGGCCGAGATCGTGCGCCAGAACCTCACGCAGGCCGGCATCAAGATCGAGATGGTCGCCACCGACGTGGCCGGCTGGAACCAGCGCAACAGCGAGTGGGACTTCGACCTGGCCTTCACCTACGTCTACCAGTACGGCGACCCGGCGCTCGGCGTGGCACGCAACTACACCAGCGACAACATCGCCAAGGGCTCGCCCTTCAACAACGTGGCCGGCTACTCCAACCCCAAGGTCGACGAGCTGTTCGCCGCCGGTGCGCGCGAGAGCGACCCGGCCAAGCGCCGCGCGATCTACCTGGAAGTGCAGAAGCTGCTGGTCGACGAGGTTCCCGTGGCCTGGCTGCACGAGATCAACTTCCCGACGCTGTACCGCACCAAGATCCAGAACGTGGTGTCCTCCGGCATCGGCCTGAACGACAGCCTGGGCCGCGTCAAGCTGGCCTGACCTCCCTCCCCCGCGTGCGGCGCCGGGCCATGCCGACCTGATGGGCCGGGCCACCGCATGCCCGAATCGAGCTTGCCATGAAACGACTGCAGTTCATGTCCGTGCGGCTGCTGCAGGGCCTGATGGCCCTGCTGGTGATCGCCACCGTCAACTTCCTGCTGGTTCGCGCGGCGCCGGGCGATCCGGTGTCCGTCATGGCCGGCGAGGCCGGCGCGTCCGACGCGCAGTTCGTGGCCCAGCTGCGCCAGCAGTTCGGCCTCGACCAGCCGCTGCCCGTACAGCTCGGCAACTACCTGGGCCACGTGCTCAAGCTCGACCTGGGCTTCTCCTACCGCCAGCAGCAGCCCGTGGTTGACCTGATCCTGCAGCGCCTGCCCGCCACGCTGCTGCTGACGGGCACGGCCTTCGGGCTCTCGCTGCTGTTCGGCATCGTGCTGGGCGCGCTGGCGAGCCGCAACGCGGGCAAGTGGCAGGACAGCCTCATCACAGTGGTCGCGCTGGTGTTCTACGCAACGCCTCTCTACTGGCTGGCGATGATGGCGGTGCTGCTCTTCACGGTGCAGCTCGACCTGCTGCCCGCCTTCGGCTTCTTCACCGTGGGCGCGGACCTCACGGGCATCGACAAGGCGCTGGACATCGCCAGGCACCTGATCCTGCCTTCGCTCACGCTGGCGCTGTTCTACATGGCGGTCTATGCGCGCATGACGCGCGCCTCCATGCTGGAAGTCGCGCAAATGGACTTCGTGAAGACAGCGCGCGCCAAGGGCGTGGCGCCCGGACGCATCCAGCGCAAGCACATCCTGCGCAACGCGCTGCTGCCGGTAGTCACGCTCGCCGGTATCCAGGCCGGCGGAATGATCGGCGGCGCCGTGCTCACCGAGACGGTGTTCGCCTGGCCCGGCATCGGCCGGCTCATGTTCGACGCGCTGCTGCAGCGCGACTACAACCTGCTGCTCGGCTGCTTCCTGTTCACCGCGGCCATGGCCGTGCTGTTCAACCTGATCACCGACTTCGTCTACACGCTCGTCGATCCCCGCATCGAGCTGAGCTGAGCCAAGGAGCCCTTCATGAAAAGCAAATTCTGGCGGCGCTTCAGCCGCAACAAGGGCGCGGTCTTCGGCCTGATCGTGCTGATGCTGGTGGCGCTGGTCACGGCCCTCGGGCCCTTCGTCGCACAGAACAACCCTTGGGACATGGTCGGCACGCCCTTCGCGGCGCCCATGGCGGAACAGGGCCTGCTCCTGGGCACCGACACCATGGGCCGCGACATCCTGTCGGGCATCGTCACCGGCGCGCGCGTCTCGCTGCTGATCGGCGTGGTGTCCACGGTGGTCTCGCTGCTGATCGGCGTGAGCATCGGCGCCGTCTCGGGCTACTTCGGCGGCTGGATCGACGCCACGCTGATGCGCTTCACCGAGCTGTTCCAGGCCATCCCGAGCTTCGCGCTGGCCATCGTGCTGGTGGCGATCTTCCAGCCTTCGGTGCAGTCGATCGTCACGGCCATCGCGATCGTGTCGTGGCCGCCGGTTGCGCGGCTGGTGCGCAGCGAGTTCCTCACGCTGCGCCAGCGCGACTTCGTGGCCGCGGCGCAGCTGGCGGGCCAGTCCACGCCGCGCATCATCCTCACGCAGATCCTGCCCAACGCCGCCTCGCCCATCGTGGTGATGGCCTCGTTGATGGTGGCCACGGCCATCCTGCTGGAGTCCAGCCTGAGCTTCCTGGGCCTGGGCGACCCGAACCAGATGAGCTGGGGCTACATGGTCGGCTCGGCGCGCACGGTGCTGCGCCAGGCATGGTGGATGGCGGTGTTCCCGGGCGTGGCCATCCTGCTCACGGTGCTCGCCCTGAACCTGGTCGGCGAAGGCCTGAACGACGGACTCAACGCGCGCGCCGACGGGAGGGGCAAATGAAAATGGAAAAGCTCGTTCTTCCCGTGCTCGACGTCCAGGGCCTGGACATCCGCCTGCCCCCGGGCGCCGACCGCGAACTGGCGGTGCGAGGCGCTTCGCTGCAGCTGCTGCCGGGCCAGACGCTGTGCGTGGTCGGCGAATCGGGCTCCGGCAAATCGATGATCGCCAACGCCATCATGGGCCTGCTGCCGCGGCCGCACGTGAAGCCCGTGGCCGGCCGCATCCTCTTCGACGGACAGGACCTGCTGCAGCTCGACGAGGCACAGCTTCGCACCCTGCGCGGCCGGCGCATCGGTATGGTGTTCCAGGAGCCGATGACGGCGCTGAACCCGGTCATGCGCATCGGCGAGCAGATCGCCGAGGTGTTCGACGCCCACGTGAAGCTCTCGGCCGCGCAGAAGCGCCAGCGCATCCTCGCGGCGCTGGCCGACGTCGGCCTGCCCGAGCCCGAGGTGCTGATCGACAGCTATCCGTTCCGCCTCTCCGGCGGGCAGCGCCAGCGCGTGATGATCGCCTGCGCGCTGGTGCTGGAGCCGGCGCTGCTGATCTGCGACGAACCCACCACCGCGCTGGACGTGACCACGCAGGCGCAGATCCTGAAGCTCATCCGCGAGCTGCAGCAGCGCAAGGGCACGGCGGTGCTTTTCATCACGCACGACTTCGGCGTGGTCTCCGAGATCGCCGACCAGGTCGTCGTGATGCAGACCGGCGAGGTGGTCGAGGCCGGCCCGGCCTCCGCCGTGCTGGCCCGGCCGCAGCATGCCTACACGCGCAAGCTCATCGCGGCCATTCCGAACGGCCAGGTGCGCGCGCCTTCCGGGCAGCGCCCCGTCGAGCACGTGCTGCAGGTGCAGGAACTGCGCAAGATCTACGTGACCGGCGGCGGCCTGTTCAGCAAGGGCCGGCGCGTGGAAGCGGCCAAGGGCCTGTCGTTCGAGCTGCGCCGCGGCGAGACGCTGGGGCTGGTCGGTGAATCGGGTTCGGGCAAGTCGACCGTGGGCCGCTGCATCGTGGGGCTCGCGCCCTTCGACAGCGGCCGCGTGCTGTTCAAGGGCCGTGCGCTGCAGTCGGGCGCTCAGTTCCGGGCGCAGTCGCAAGGAAAGATCCAGATGGTGTTCCAGGACCCGTATGCCTCGCTGAACCCGCGCCACCGCATCGGCCCGGCCATCGCGGCCGGCCCCATCGCGCAGGGCGTTCCCAAGGCGCAGGCCATGGCCCGCGCGATGGAGCTGCTCGAGCTGGTGGGCCTCAAGCCCGACGCGGCGGAGCGCTTTCCGCACGAGTTCTCCGGCGGCCAGCGCCAGCGCATCGGCATCGCGCGCGCGCTGGCCATGGAGCCGCAGCTGCTGGTGGCCGACGAGCCGGTCTCGGCGCTCGACGTGTCGGTGCAGGCCCAGGTGCTGAAGCTCTTCGCCGAGGTGCGCGAGCGCTTCCAGCTGGCCATGGTGTTCATCACGCACGACCTGCGCGTGGCCGGCGAGATGTGCGACCACATCGCAGTGATGCAGCGCGGCGAGATCGTCGAGTACGGCGAGACCGCCAGGGTGCTGGCGAACCCGCAGCATGCGTACACGCGCACGCTGATCGAGGCGCAGCCGAGGCTGTCGGCAGCGGCAGCCGAACAGGCGGTGGCCGCATGACGCACGAATTCGACATCGCGCTGGTCTCCGACCAGATCGCCATGGACTACCTGCAGCCCGCCTTCCGCGAGCGCTTTCCGAAGGCCCGGCTGCACCGCATCGACACCGAGGTGCAGGAGCTGGACGCGCTCGACCGCATCGACACCGTGGTCTGCTGGTCGCCGCCGCCGGGGCTGCTCGCGCGCATGCCGCGCCTGCGGCTGGTGCAGTCGGTGGGCGCGGGCACCGACCACATCACGCGCGACCCGGCGCTTCCCGACGTGCCGGTGCGCCGCATCGTCGACCCGGACATGGCCGATGGCATGAACGCCTATGTGGCGTGGGCCGTGGTGCACGGCCAGCGCCACATGGGCGCCTATCTCGAGAGCCAGCGCCGCGCGGCTTGGGAGGAAGCGCCCATCGAGCCACCGGGCCGGCACCGCGTGGGCATCGCGGGCCTGGGCGTGCTTGGGCAGTCGGCCGCGCGCGCGCTGCGTGCCATCGGCTACCGGGTGCGCGGCTGGAGCCGCAGCCCCAAGGGCGATCTGCCCGAGGGCATCGAGGCCTTCCACGGCGATGCGGCGCGCGCCGAGTTCCTGGCCGGCTGCGACACCCTTGTCTGCCTGCTGCCGCTGACCGACGACACGCGCGGCATCCTCGATGCGTCGTTGTTCGCGCAGCTGCCGCGCGGCGCGCGCCTCGTCAATGCCGGCCGTGGCGCCCACCTCGTACAGGACGACCTGCTGGCCGCGCTGCAGAGCGGCCAGATCGCCTCGGCCGTGCTCGACGCCTTCGTCGAGGAGCCGCTGCCGCAAGGCCACCCGTTCTGGCGCCATCCGCGCATCACCGTCACGCCGCACATCGCGACACGCACACGGCCCGAGGCCATCGCGCGGCAGACCCACGACAACCTGGCGCGGCTGTAAACGCCGCCCGCCATCCACGGAGGAACCCCATGGCAGAACCCCTAGGCACCGGCGACAAGGACGTCGCCACCCACCTGCATTCGTACACCAACCTGGCGGCGCTCCCGCAGACGCCACCGCTGGTCATCGTCGAAGGCGACGGCATCCACGTCGTGGACGAGAGCGGCCGACGCTACCTGGAGGCCATGTCGGGCCTGTGGTGCGCCTCGCTGGGCTTCTCCAACAAGCGCCTGGCCGAGGCCGGAGCGAAGGCACTGAAAACCCTGCCCTACTACCACACGTTCAACCAGCGCACCAACGTGGCGGTGGCCGACCTGGCCGAGCGGCTGCTGACGCTGGCACCCGTGCCCATGGCCCGAGTGTTCTTCGCCAACTCGGGCTCCGAGGCCAACGACAGCGCGGTGAAGATGGTCTGGTACTACCACAACGCCATCGGCCAGCCCGAGCGCAAGAAGATCATCGCGCGGCGCAACGCCTACCACGGCGTAACCGTGGCCGCCGCCAGCATGGGCGGGCTCGACGGCAACCACCGCGACTTCGACCTGCCCATCGCCACCGCGCCCGCGCGCTTCCTGCACGTGGACTGCCCGCACCACTACCGCTACGCCGAACCCGGCGAGACGGAGCAGGACTTCTCCAGCCGCCTCGCTCAACAGTTGGAGCAGACCATCCTGGCCGAAGGACCCGAGACCGTGGCAGCCTTCATCGCCGAGCCGGTGATGGGCGCGGGCGGCGTGCTGGTGCCGCCGGCCGGCTACTTCGAGAAGGTGCAGGCCGTGCTGCGCAAGTACGGCGTGCTCATGATCGCCGACGAGGTCATCTGCGGCTTCGGCCGCACGGGCAACATGTTCGGCTCCACCACCTTCGGCATCCAGCCCGACATCCTGAGTTGTGCCAAGGCGCTGTCCTCGGGCTACGTGCCGATCTCGGCCGTGATGGTCAACGAGAAGGTGCACAGCGCCATCGCCGCCAACAGCGGCAAGCTCGGCAGCTTCGGCCATGGCTATACCTACTCGGGCCATCCCGTCGCCTGCGCCGTGGCGCTGGAGACGCTAAAGGTGTACGAGGACGAGCGCATCCTCGACCACGTGCGCGAGCTCGCCCCTGCGTTCCAGGCCGGGCTGCGCGCCTTCGCAGAACGCCCCTGGGTGGGCAACGTGCGCGGCGTGGGCCTGATCGGCGCCATCGAGCTCATGGCCGACAAGGCCACGCGCACGCCTTTCGCCGCCGACCGCAAGGCCGGCTACCGCTTCGCGGCGCTGGCGCTGGAAGAAGGCCTGATCGTGCGCGCCATGGGCGACAGCATCGGCCTGTGCCCGCCGCTGATCATCACGCGAGCCGAGCTGGACGACCTGTTCGCGCGCCTGGCGCGCGCCATGGACCGCTTCGAGAAGGAGTACTGACATGCAAGCCTTCTTCAGCGACGACCAGTTGCTGCACGAGCCGCAGCAGTACATGCGCGTGGGCCGCATCTGCAAGCCCGCCGACCTGCCCACGCGCGCCGAGGCCTTGATGGCAACGCTGGCCGCACGGGGCATCGCGGTCAGTGCGCCACCGGACGCCGGGCGCGCCGCAATGGAGCAGGTGCACAGCACGGACTACCTCGACTACCTGGAGACCGCGTTCGAGCGCTGGCGCAAGGTCGAAAGCTTCGGGCTGGAGCCGGGCATCGAGGTGCTGCCCAACATGTCGCCGCACGGACCGCGCGTGGGGCCCTGCCCTTCGCCCTCGGTGCTGGCGCAGACGGGCTGGTACGTCGGCGACCTGTCATGCCCCATCGGCCCGAACACCTGGCGCTCCGTCCTGCGCTCGGCCCACGCCGCGCTGGCGGCGGCCGAGGCGGTGCTCGACGGCGGCCCCATCGCCTACGCCCTCTGCCGCCCCTCGGGCCATCATGCGCAGCGTGCGCGCGCGGCAGGCTTCTGCTACGTGAACAACAGCGCCATCGCGGCCGCCACGCTGCGAAAGCGCCATGCGCGCGTGGCCGTGCTCGACATCGACGCCCACCACGGCGACGGCACGCAGCAGATCTTCTATGAACGCAGCGACGTGCTGACCGTCTCCACGCATGCCGACCCGTCCGGCTATTACCCCTGGTACACCGGCTACGCGCACGAGCGCGGCACCGGCGAGGGCGAAGGCTGCAACCTGAACCTGCCGCTGGCGCACGGCAGCGGCAACGCCGAGTTCGCGCAGGCGCTGGACCAGGCCACCGCGGCCATCGAGCGCTTCCAGCCACAGGCGCTGGTGCTGCCGCTGGGCTTCGACACCTACAAGGACGATCCGATCAGCGTGCTCAAGTTCGACATGGAGGCCTTCCGCCTCGCGGGCGAGCGCGTGCGCGCGCTGGGCCTGCCCACGGTCGTGGTGCAGGAAGGCGGCTACATGGTCGAGGCCATCGGCGCCGCGCTCGACGCATTCCTCGAAGGGCTTCGCGCATGACCGTACCGGCGACGGCCTGCCGCGATGCAAATACCGGCGCAAGCCCCGATGCAGTGACGGAAGCGACACGGTCGCAGCCGGCATGAGCACCGCACGCGCCGCCGTCTCCCTTGCGCGCGACGAGCGCGGCGAGAACAGCGCGGGCGCGGGCATCGCGCTCTTTCTTTGCGCGCTGGTGCTGTTCGCGGCGTACGACGCCTTCGCCAAGCAGATGGTGGCCACGCATGCACCGGCCGTCGTCAACCTGGGCCGCTACAGCGCGATCGGCGTCATCGCGCTGGTGCTGCTGATGCGGCACGGCGACCTGCGCCTGTGGCGCCAGCCGCACCAGAAGCTGCTGGCCGCGCGCAGCGTGGCGCTGGCCATCGTGGCCACCTGCTTCATGACGGCGCTCGTCACCATGCCGCTGGCGGAGGCCACGGCCATCTACTTCACAGCCCCGCTGATCATGGTCGCGCTGTCGCCCTGGCTGCTTGGCGAGCGCGTGGGCCGCGCGCAGTGGACTGCCGTGCTGCTGGGCTTCGTCGGCATGCTGTGCATCGTGCGGCCGGGCGGCAGCCTGCCGCTGGCGGGCACGCTGCTGATGGCGGTGTCGGCCGTCTGCTATGCGCTCTTCCAGGTGCTCACGCGGCGGCTCTCGGGGCTGGTGCCGGCGCCCGTGCAGTTCGCGCACATGGCGCTGGCCTGCCTGGTCATCACGAACCTGCCGGTGCTGTTCATGCCGCACGTCACGTTACCGCCATGGCCGGAGATGGCGCTGCTGGTGGCCGGCGGCGCCGTCAGCGGCAGCGCGCAGCTGTTGCTGCTGGCCGCGTTCCGCCGCGTCGGCGCGGCCACGCTGGCGCCTCTGAACTACGTGCAGCTGCTGCTGGCGGTGCTGATCAGCACGCTGTGGTTCCAGCGCCCGCCCGATGGGCCGGCACTGGCCGGCATGGCGCTGATCGCGGTGGCGGGCGTCTACCTGGCCCGTTCGGGCGGCGGCCGGCGCGGGGCGAGCGGCACGGAGGGGCCGGCATGATACGGACAAGAGACCGAGACAAGGAATTCCGATGACCACCAGCCGGCCCGAAGCCGCCACCCCTCCCGCCTTCTCGTCGATCCAGGTGCCCGACCTGGTCGGCGTGGTGGAGGCGCAATTGCAGCAAGCCATCCTGTCGGGGCGCATCGCGCCCGGCGAACGCATCGTCGAGGCCGAGCTGGCCCGGCAGATGGGCGTGAGCCGCGCGCCCGTGCGCGAGGCCGCGCGCCGCCTCGAAAGCCTGGGCCTGCTGATCTCGCGACCGCGCCACGGCTTCGCGGTGCGCACCGTCTCGCCCAAGCAGGTCAACGACCTGTACGAGGTGCGCATCCAGCTCGAACTGCTGGGCGCCTCCCTGGCCTGCACGCACGCCACCGATGCCGAGTTGGCACAGCTCGACGCGCGCGTGGACGACATGGTGGAGCGCGCCGAGATTTTGTCGTCGCCCGAGCGCGTGGCGCTCGACCTGGACTTCCACTTCGCGATCAGCGCGCTGTCGGGCAACCACTACCTCCACCGGCTGTTCGACAACATGCAGACCGAGGTGCGCATGTTCCTCGCGCTCAGCGAAGACAGCTACGGCGACCTGAAGGCGCTGGCCGAGACGCACAGGCCCATCGCCAAGGCAATGATGGCGCGCGACGTCGGTGCCGTCGAGCACGCGCTGCGCTACCACCTCGAGACCGCCAAGGACCACGTGCGCGGCCTTTTCACCAAGACCTGAGATGAGCCCGCTGCCCCGCGTCGCCATGGTCAGCGGAGGCAACCGCGGCATCGGCCTTGCCATCGTGCGCGAACTGCGCGCGCACGGCTGGCGCGTGAGCGTGGGCACGCGCAGCGCCACCGATGCCTTCGACGGCCGCGACCCGGCGCAGGTGCGCATCTATCGCTTCGACGCCGAGGACGCACGCAGCGAGACCGACTGGGTGGCCGCGACGGTGCGCGACTTCGGCGGCATCGACGCGCTGGTGCACAACGCCGGCATCCTCAGCACGCGCTCGGTCATCGATGCGGACGACGCGGAGGTCGACCGGCTGCTGGAAGTCAACGTCAAGTCGCCGCTGCGGCTCACGCGCAAGGCCTGGCCGCATCTGCTGGCGGCCGACGAAGGCAAGGTGCTGGTGATGGCCTCGCTCGCGGCCAAGCGCGTGCGCACGGCCGATGCCTCGCTCTACGCGCTGAGCAAGGCGGCGGTGCTGTCGCTGGCCCATGGCATCCGGCATTGCGGCGCCGAATCGCGCGTGCGCTGCACCGCGTTGTGCCCGGGCTTCGTCGCCACCGACATGGCGGCCGGCCTGCCGCCCGAGCAGCAACGGCAGGCCACGCGGCCCGAGGACGTGGCCCGCATCGCACGGACGGTGCTCGAACTGCCGGCCTCGGCCAGCGTCGCCGAGATTCCCATCAGCTGGACCGTCGAACCCCAATACTGAAAGCCCGACATGAAAGTCATCTACAGCGACCAGCACACCGGCCACGATCCGCAGCAGTTCATCGTGCGCGGGCGCATGAAGCGCAGCAACGAGCAGCCCGAGCGCGGCACGCTGCTGCTGAACGCCGCGCGTGCGCAGGGCCACGACATCGTCGCGCCCGAGGACCACGGGCCCGGCCCGCGCGCGGCGATCCACACGCCACAGTACCTGCGCTTCCTGGAGACCGCCTGGGAGCGCTGGCAGCAGCTCGAGGGCGCCTCCGAGGAGGTCATGCCCAACGTCCACCCGTTTCCGGGCCAGCCCTTCACCTACCCCGACAGCCTGGTCGGCCAGGCCGGCTACCACATGGGCGACATGGCCTGCTCCATCGGCCGCCACACCTGGCATGCCGCGACCTGGTCGGCGCACGTGGCCACGCATGCCGCGCAGCTCGTGCTGGACGGCGAGCGAGCAGCCTACGCGCTGTGCCGGCCGCCCGGCCACCACGCCTACGCCGACCGCGCCAACGGCTTCACCTACCTCAACAACGCGGCCATCGCGGCGCAGCACCTGCGCAGCAGGCACGACCGCGTGGCCATCCTCGACATCGACGTGCACCACGGCAACGGCACGCAGGGCATCTTCTGGCGCCGCAAGGACGTGCTGACCGTCTCGCTGCACGGTGACCCGCATTTCTGCACGCCCTTCTTCACCGGCCATGCGCACGAGACCGGCGAAGGCGAAGGCCTGGGCTACAACCTGAACCTGCCGCTGGCGCGCGGTACCGGCGACGAGGGCTTCCTGGCCGCGCTCATGACGGCGCACGCGACCATCCGCGCCTTTGCCCCCGGCGCGCTGGTCGTGGCCATGGGCCTGGACGCACACGAGAACGATCCCTACCAGGCGCTGGCCGTGAGCACCGCGGGCTTCGGCCGCATCCTCGGCGAGATCGCGCGCCTAGGGCTGCCCACGGTGCTGGTGCAGGAAGGCGGCTACCTGTCGGAAGACCTGGGCCTCAACCTCGCCAGCGCGCTAGGCGGCTTCGAGAAGGCGGCCTGATGACGCACGACCTCGACGCCGCCATCCGCACTGCCCTGCCCGAAGCGGTGGTGCTGACTGCGCCGCCCGCACCCGTTGAGACGGACTGGGCGGCGGACCTGCTGCAGCGCCTCTACGGAATGCAGGGCAGCCTCAAGCCGCTCACGGGCGAGCGCGATGCCAACTTCCTGCTGGAGCCGGAAGGCGGCGGCGCGCGCTGCATGCTCAAGCTCTCGCACCCCGACGAAGATCCGCTGGTCGCCGACTTCCAGACGCAGGCGCTGTTGCACCTCGCGCGCACGGACCCCGGCCTGCCGGTGCAGCGCCTGCTACCCGACCGTTCCGGCGCAGCCTCGGTGCAGATCGAAGACGCCGAGGGCCGCACGCGCGTGGCGCGCCTCTTCAGCTACCTCGAAGGCCTGCCCATGCCGCAGGCGCCACGCTCGGCGGCACAGCGCAGCAGCGTGGCCCGCATGCTCGCGCGGCTGGACCTGGCGCTGGCCAGCTTCGAGCACCCTGCCGGCGCGCGCGAGCTGCCCTGGGACATCCAGCGCGCCGATCGCGTGCGCGCACTGCTGGTGCACGTGGCCGACCCCGCCCGCCGCGCGCTGGCCGAGACCGCGCTCGACGGCTTCGTGCAGCGCACCAAGCCCACGTTGGCCGCGCTTCGCCGCCAGCCCATCCACAACGACTTCAACCTCTACAACCTGCTGGTCGATCCGGACGAGCCGGCGCGCGTGGCGGGCATCCTCGATTTCGGCGACATGGTGCATGCGCCGCTTGTGGACGACCTGGCCGTCGCCACCTCGTACCACATCGACGAACAGGGCGACGCGCTCGCGACGATCGCGCGCTTCGCGGCCGACTACCACGCCGTCTCGCCGCTGACCGACGCCGAGACCCACGCCCTGCTCGACCTCGTGCGCGCGCGGCTGGCCATGGTGGTCGCCATCAGCGGCTGGCGCGCGGCGCGCCAGCCCGACAACGCCGCCTACCTCATGCGCAACAACGCCGTCTCGTGGGCAAGGCTGCAGGCCTGCGCCGCACTGACGCCCGAACAGGTGCAGGCCGCCATCCAGGCCGCCTGCCGCACCACGGAAGCCATCCATGACTGAGAAGAAAACTACCGACGACCTGCTCGCGCGCCGCGCCCGCCTGCTCGGGCCGGCCTACAGGCTCTTCTACGACGAGCCCTTCCACCCCGTGCGCGGCGAAGGCGTGTGGCTCTACGACGCCGCCGGCACGCCCTGGCTGGACGCCTACAACAACGTGGTGCCACTGGGCCATGCGCGGCCCGAGGTGGTCGAGGCCATCGCGCGACAGGCGGCCGTGCTCAACACGCACACGCGCTACCTGCACGAAGGCATCCTCGACTATGCGGAGCGCCTGTTGGCCACCATGCCGCCCCAGCTCGGCCACGCCACCTTCACCTGTACCGGCAGCGAGGCCAACGACCTCGCCATGCGCATCGCCACGGCGCACACCGGCAACACCGGCCTGATCGTCACCCGCTTCGCGTACCACGGCGTGACCTCGGCCCTCGCCTGCGCCTCGCCCTCGCTGGGCCAGTACGTGCGCGTGGGCGAGCACGTGCGGCTGGTGGATGCGCCCGAGGGCGGAGATGCCACGACGGGCCAGCGCTTCGCCGACGGCGTGCGCGCGGCCGTGGCCGACCTCGAGGCGCACGGCATCGCGCCCGCCGCGCTGCTCGTGGACACGGTGTTCTCCAGCGACGGTGTGTTCACCGCCCCGACCGGCTTCCTGCGCGAAGCGGTGGAGGCGATCCACGCCGCAGGCGGCGTGTTCATCGCCGACGAGGTACAGCCCGGCTTCGGCCGCACCGGCGAGGCCTTCTGGGGCTTCATGCGCCACGGCGTGGTGCCCGACATCGTGACCATGGGCAAGCCCATGGGCAACGGCCACCCCGTCGCCGGCTTGGTGGTGCGCCCCGAGGTCATGAAGGAATTCGGCCAGGCCAGCCGCTACTTCAACACCTTCGGCGGCAATCCGGTGTCGATGGCTGCAGCTGCGGCCGTGCTCGATGTGATCGAGCAGAACGATCTGCAGCGCAACGCCCTAGAAGTCGGCAGCTACCTGCGCGAGCGCCTGGCCGCGCTCGGCCAGCACCATGCCCTGGTCGGCGAAGCGCGCGGCGCCGGACTCTTCATCGGGCTGGAACTCGTGACCGACCGCGCCACGCGCGCGCCGGCCACCGCGCAGGCGGCCAAGGTGGTCAATGGGCTGCGGCAGCGGCAGGTGCTGCTGAGCGCGACGGGGCCGCAGGGCAACGTGCTGAAGATCAGGCCGCCGCTGGTGTTCACGCGCGAGCATGCCGACCTGCTGGTCGAGCGGCTGGACGGGGTGCTGGGCACGCTCGGTTAGCGCCCCCGAGGGCGGCTATTTTTCCGTGGGCACGGCCACGGACTCCGCCCCGGCCGGCAAAGACTCCACCCGCACCACCCGCTGCGGATACGGAATGTCGATCCCCGCCCCGCGCAGCCCGTCGAGGATCGCGATGTTGATCGCCGAGCGCAGGTTGTCCTTGCCCTTGTCGGGGTCGGCCACCCAGAAGTTGAGCGTGAACTCCAGCCCGTCGGGCGCGAAGTTCATGAGGAAGGCCACCGGTGCCGGGTCGGTCATCACGCGCGGCTGGGCCTTGGCGGCCTCGCAGAGGATGGATTGCACCTGCGCCACGTCGCTGTCGTAGCCGACCACGATGGTGGTCGTGATGTTGAACTTGCGGTCGGCCAGCGAGAGGTTCTCGACCCGGCTGGTGATCAGCGACTCGTTCGGCACGATGGCCTCGCGCCCGTTGCCCGCGCGGATCAGCGTGTAGCGGGTCTTGATGTCGGTGATGCGGCCCTCGAAGGTGTCGACCTTCACGTTGTCGCCGATGCGGATGGAGCGCTCCAGCAGGATCACAAAGCCGCTCACGTAGTTGGCCGCCAGCTTCTGCAGGCCGAAGCCCAGGCCCACGCCGAGCGCGCCGCCCAGCACCGAAAGCGCCGTGAGATCCACCCCAACCGCCGAGAGCGCGAACAGCAGGCCCACCAGCAGCAGGAAGGCGCGCACCGCGTTCGAGGCCACCTTGCGCATCGAAAGGTCGGAAACCGCCTCGCGCAAGATGCGCTTCTCGATGGTGCTGGAGATCCACAGCGAGATCATCAGCACCACGCCCGCCGACAGCACGCCCTGGAAGATGGTCTGCAGGCTCACCCGCGTCTTGCCGAAGGCGAGCGTGATGTCGTCGAGCTCGGCCAGCACCGGCGGCAGCAGCCCCACGATCCAGAGCACCGCCGCGATCCAGGCCAGCCAGGAGATGGTGCGCTCGATCAGCCTGACGAGGTTGGAGGCCGGAAACACCGCCCTGAGCACCCGCGCGAACAGCCGGATGACCGCCAGCGACAGGAACACCGGCACCGCGATGCGCAGCACCAGCACGGTCTGGAAGTCGAGCGCCGCTCGCCGGGCCAGGTCGGTGAACACCAGCGCCAGCAGCGGGAACAGCAGGCCGTCGAAGGTGCTCTCGCCGAACCAGATCGAGTCTTTCGGCTGGTCGCGGCCGAACCACTTGCAGATGGCCCAGGCCAGCGCCACGCAGGCCACCAGCGCGACCAGTTCGATGCCCAGGCCGCGCGCGTCGACCTGGTTCAGCCGTTGGAGGAAGTCGTTGAAATTCATCTATTGAGAGAAGAAACGGGCGCCGACAGCGCCCGCTGCGTCACAGCGCCGCCAGCACGCGGATGTGGGCTTCCACGCTGCGCGCCAGCGCGTCGAGGTTGTAGCCGCCTTCGAGCATCGAGACGATACGGCCCTTCGAATGCCGCCTGGCAACATCGTGTATGCGGCCCGTGATCCAGGCGAAGTCGTTCTCGTTGAGGCCCAGCTGGCCCAGGTCGTCCTCGCGGTGCGCATCGAAGCCGGCGCTGACGAAGATCATCTGCGGCTTGAATTCTTCCAGCCGCGGCATCCAGGTCGCCTCGATCATCTCGCGCACGTCCATGCCCCGGGTGTACGCCGGGATCGGCAGGTTGAGCATGTTCGGCGCCGGGTGGCTGGTGCCGCTGTACGGGTAGAACGGATGCTGGAAGAAACCCACCATCAGCACGCGCGGGTCGTTGGAAAGAATGTCCTCGGTGCCGTTGCCGTGGTGCACGTCGAAATCGACGATGGCCACGCGCTCGATGCCGTGCGCCTCGATGGCGTGCCGCGCGGCGATGGCGACATTGTTGAAGAAGCAGAAGCCCATCGCCTGCTCCCGGCAGGCATGGTGGCCGGGCGGGCGCACCGAGCAGAAGGCGTTTTCCAGGTCGCCCGCGATCACGGCGTCGGTCGCGGCGATCGCGGCGCCGGCCGCCCGGCGCGCGGCCAGCAGGGTGAAGCGGGTGAGCGTGGTGTCGGGGTCGACCTGCGCGTGGTCGGGGCCGCCGGCAGGCTCGTCGGCCACCAGGCGCTGGTGCAGCGACTCCAGGTGCTCGACGTGCTCGGTGCTGTGCGCCCGGGTGAGTTGCTCCAGCGTGGCCAGCGGCACCTCGCGGTGCTCCAGCGCGTCGCCCACGCCGGTGAGCAGCAGGCGGTCCTCGATGGCATCGAGCCGGCCGGGGCACTCGGGATGCCCTGCGCCCATGTCGTGCTTCCAGAAGTCCCGGTGTGTGAAGTAGCCTGTCTTGCCCATGTGTCTCTATCGCCACGTCTAGACCTCACGCGGCATGGGGCCGGCAGGTCTTACGGTATCGTTTGCATATGGATACAAATATGGACGTTGCCGCAAAGCTAGCCACTTTGTTAACCCAGCTTAACACGGTGATCGTGGGCAAAGAGGCCCAGGTTCGCGACTGCGTGGCCTGCCTGCTGGCGGGCGGCCACCTGCTGATCGAGGACGTGCCGGGCGTGGGCAAGACCACGCTCGCACACGCGCTCTCGCACACCTTCGGACTGCAGTTCTCGCGGGTGCAGTTCACAGCCGACCTGATGCCGGGCGACCTTTCGGGCGTGGCGATCTACGACCGGGGCCAGCAGGCCTTCACCTTCCACCCTGGGCCGATCTTCGCGCAGGTGCTGCTGGCCGACGAGATCAACCGCGCCAGCCCCAAGACCCAGAGCGCGCTGCTGGAGGCCATGGAAGAGAAGCAGGTCACCATCGAAGGCGAGACCCGCCCCCTGCCCTCTCCCTTCTTCGTCATCGCCACGCAGAACCCGCAGGACCAGCTCGGCACCTTCGCCCTGCCCGAGTCGCAGCTCGACCGCTTCCTGATGCGCATCTCGCTCGGCTACCCCGACCGCGCCGCCGAGCGCCAGCTGCTCGCCGGCATCGACCGCCGCGAGATGCTGGCCACGCTGCCAGCGATGCTGACTGCCGGCGAGCTGACCGCGCTGCAGCAGCGCGTGCAGCAGGTGCACGCGGCCGATCCGCTGCTCAACTACGTGCAGGATCTGATCGCTGCGACCCGCTCGGGCCGATGGTTCCTGCAGGGCCTGTCGCCGCGCGCCGGCATCGCGGTGCTGCGCGCCGCCAAGGCGCAGGCGCTGCTGGCCAACCGCAACTACGTCGCGCCAGACGACGTGCAGGCCGTGCTGCCGCAGACCATCGCGCACCGCCTCACGCCCGTGGGCGACGCCGGACGCGGCGCTGTCGAGCAGGTCCGGGCCATGATCGCCGCGGTGCCCCTACCGTGAACCCTGTGGGCGTCCTGCGCTCGCGCATCGACGGCTGGTTCCTGTCGCGCCGGGCGCCGTCCGACACGCTGGAGCTCACCCAGCGCAACGTCTACATCCTGCCCACGCGGGCCGGCTGGACGCTGGGCGCGACGCTGCTGGTGCTGCTGATCGCCTCGATCAACTACCAGCTCAACCTGGGCTACCTGCTGACCTTCCTGCTCGCCGGCAGCGTGGCCGTGGGCATGCATGTGTGCCACGGCACGCTGCGCGGGCTGGCGATGCACATGGTGCAGCCGGAGCCGCACTACGCGGGCGCGGCAGCCGTGTTCCGGGTGGTGCTGCACAACACCCGGCGCCGCGTGCGCTACGGCATCGGCATGGCAGTGCGCGGCAGCGGGCAATGGGCCTGGACCGACGTGCCGGCCGAAGGCACGTCCACCGTCGAGATCGCCTTCCAGCCCGAGCGGCGCGGACTGCACCCGGTGCCGCCGCTCACGGCCGAAACGCGCTTTCCGCTCGGCACCTTCCGTGTGTGGACGGTCTGGCGGCCGGCCGCGCAGATGCTGGTCTACCCCACGCCCGAGGCGCACCCGCCGCCGCTGCCTCCCGGCGAGCCCCTTTCCGGGCCGGCCGCGCTGACCGCCTGGATGCGCGCCCACAGCGCCGGCGAATACGACGGCGTGCGCGCCTACCGCCGCGGCGATCCGCTCAAGCTCGTGGTCTGGAAGAAGGCCGCGCGTGCGCAGGCGACCGGCTCCGAAGACCTGGTCAGCCGCGATACCCAGCAGGCCCAGCGCGAGGAGCTCTGGCTCGATGCGCAGGCCACCGGCCTCGCCGACACCGAAGGCCGACTCTCGCGCCTGTGCGCCTGGGTGCTGATGGCCGACCGCCTGGGCGTCGACTACGGCCTGCGGGTGGCCGGCCGGGTCGTGAAGCCCTCCCAGGGCGAGGCCCACCGCCGGGCCTGCCTCGAGGCCCTGGCCCTCTGCTGAACGGAAGCGCCGCATGAACAGAGTGATGCGCGAACTCGCCTCGCTGCCGCGCGACGCACGGGACACCCTTTTTCTTCTCTGCGTGATCGGCCTGATCCTGCTGCCGCAGATCGAGAACCTGCCGTGGTGGTGCTCGTCCCTCACCGCGATGGTGCTGCTGTGGCGCGCCTCGCTGGCCGTGCAGGCGCGTCCGCTTCCCGGCCGGTGGTGGCGCCTCGCCCTGCTGGCGCTGATATTGGGCGCCACCTACGCCACCCACCGCACGCTGCTGGGCCGCGACGCGGGCGTCACGCTGATCGTGAGCCTGCTCGCGCTCAAGACACTGGAGCTGCGCGCGCGGCGCGATGCCTTCGTCGTCTTCTTCCTGGGCTTCTTCGCGATGCTCACGAACTTCTTCTACTCGCAGTCGCTGCTGACGGCCTTCACCATGCTGCTGGCGCTGCTGGGCCTGCTGACCGCGCTGGTCAACGCGCACATGCCCGTGGGCCGGCCGCCGCTGATGCAGGCCGCGCGCACCGCCGGATGGATGGCGCTGGCGGGCGCGCCGATCATGCTCGCGCTGTTCCTACTTTTCCCGCGCTTCGCGCCGCTGTGGGGCACGCCCAGCGACGCGATGATGGGGCGCAGCGGCCTGTCGAACACCATACGCGTGGGCACCATCGCCGAACTGGCACTCGACGACCGCATCGCCGCGCGCATCAAGTTCGAGGACGGCCGCGCGCCGCCGCAGAGCCAGTTGTACTTCCGCGGACCGGTGCTGGCGCAGTTCGACGGCCGCGAGTGGACCGCGCTGCCCTCTTGGGCACGCGGCTCGCAGTGGTCGTCCAACCTGCGCGTGAGCGGCGCACCGGTGCGCTACGAAGTGACGCTCGAAGCCAGCAACCGCCCCTGGCTGCTGACGCTCGACGTCGCGCAGCGAGCTCCCGAGGTGCCCGGCTTCGAGGTCAGCGGCACGCCCGACCTGCAGTGGTTCGCCAGCCGCCCCATCAACGACCTCGTGCGCTACAACGCCGAGAGCTACACGCAGTTCCAGAGCGGCCCGCTCAAGCGCGTGGGCGGCCAGTTGCAGGCCTACCTTTCGCTGCCGCCCGGCACCAATCCGCGCACCGCCGCGCTGGCGGCCGAGATGCGCGCCGACCCCGCGCTGGCCCAGGCCGACACGCAGGCCTTCGTGCAGGCCGCGCTGCGCCGCCTGCGCACCGGCGGCTACAGCTACACGCTGGAGCCGGGCGTCTACGGCAACGACACCGCCGACGAGTTCTGGTTCGACCGCAAGGAAGGCTTCTGCGAGCACATCGCCTCGGCCTTCGTGGTGCTGATGCGCAACCTGGGCATCCCCTCGCGCATCGTCACCGGCTACCAGGGCGGCGAGCTCAACAACGTCGACAACTACTGGATCGTGCGCCAGAGCGATGCCCACGCCTGGGCGGAGATATGGCAGGAAGGCACCGGCTGGATGCGCGTGGACCCCACCGGCTCCGTCGCGCCGGGACGCATCGGCCAGTTCCAGCGCCTGACCCCGCAACCCGGCCTGTTCGCGGGCGCCATCGGCTCGATGAGCCCCACGCTCGCGCAGAACCTGCGCGCCGCCTGGGAGGCCGTGAACAACGGCTGGAACCAGTGGGTGCTCAACTACACGCAGAGCCGCCAGCTCAACCTGCTGAAGAACATCGGCTTCGATGCGCCGAGCCTCGAAGACCTGGCCTATGTGCTGCTCTACCTGCTGGTGGCCGCCAGCCTGGCCGGTGCCGGCTGGACGCTGTGGGAGCGCAGCCGGCACGACCCGTGGCTGCGCCTGCTGGGCCAGGCCCGCGCACGCCTGGCCAAGGCCGGACTGAAGCTGCCCGAGACCACGCCGCCGCGGCAGATGGCGCAGGAGGCCGACGCCCGCTTCGGCCCCGCCGCCCGATCCGTGCGCGACTGGCTGCTCAAGCTGGAGGCGCAGCGCTATGCGCCGGCCTCGCCGCAGTCGCTTTCTGCGCTGCGCACCGAGTTCCGCCGGCTCGCCTGGCCCAGCGCCAATCCGGCAAGGGGCTGAAACCACATGTGTCGCTGAAGAAGGCCCGCGCGGGCGGACGGCACAATGGGCCCATGCGATTCCTTCTTCCCAAGCCTTCGCGCACCGCCACGGCGGCCGCAGTCCTCCTGGCCGCCTGCGGCTTCGCATGGTCCACGGGGGCCCTGGCCCAGAAGTCCGTCAACGGCCGCGCCGGGGCCGCCAGCCCCGTGCGCGGCAGCACGCCCTACGCCACGCGCGACGACGCGATGCAGTTCGCCGACGACGTCGCAGAGCGCCGCGGCCTCGACCGCGAATGGGTGCGCGCCACCATCGGCAGCGCGCGCTTCCTGCCCAACGTGCCGCGGCTGATGCTGCCGGGCCCGGTGGGCACGGTGAAGAACTGGCAGACCTACCGCGGCCGCTTCATCGACCCGGTGCGCATCGCCGCCGGCGTGCGCTTCTGGCGCGCCAATGCCGACACGCTGGCGCGCGCCGAGCAGGTGTACGGCGTGCCGCCGGAGATCGTCGTCGGCATCATCGGCGTGGAAACCATCTACGGCCGCAACATGGGCAACTTCCGCGTGATCGACGCGCTGGCCACGCTGTCCTTCGACTTTCCCGATGCCCATCCGCGCGCGGCCGACCGCCGGGCCTTCTTCCGCGGCGAGCTCGAAAGCTTCCTGAGCACCGAGAGCCGCACCGCCGAAGACCCGCTGGTGCCCGTGGGCAGCTACGCCGGCGCCATGGGCATGCCGCAGTTCATGCCCAGCAGCATCGCCAAGTACGCGGTCGACTTCGACGGCGACGGCCGCATCGACCTCGTCAACAACCCGGCCGACGTGATCGGCTCGGTCGCCAGCTACTTCAAGGCCTTCGGCTGGCAGCCGGGCGTGCCCGCCATCTACCCCGTGCACTTCGAAGAGGCACGGCTGCAGAAGGCGCTGCTGCTGGCGCCCGACATCCTGCCGACCTTCAGCGCCGACAGCTTCGTGGCCGCGGGCGCGGTGCCCGAGGGCGACGGCATCAACCACAAGGGCCTGTTCGCGCTGGTCGAGCTGCAGAACGGCCTGGACATGCCGCCGACCTACGTGGCCGGCACGCGCAACTTCTACGTGATCACGCGCTACAACTGGAGCAGCTACTACGCCATGTCGGTGCTCGACCTGGGACAGGAAGTCAAGGCGGCGATGGAGCAGCAGCAACAGGCGGCCCGATGACGCCCGAGGCGCTGCTGGCGAACTGGAACGGCGCGTGGGGCGCACTGGGCGTCGCCTCGCCCGGCAACGCGCTATGCGACCAACTCCAGCGCCGCTACGCCGAGCCGCAGCGCCACTACCACACCATGCAGCACCTGGGCGAATGCCTCGCGTGGTTCGAGCGCGAGAAGGCGCTGGCCGAACACCCCGGCGAAGTCGCGCTGGCGCTGTGGTTCCACGACGCGATCTACGACGTGCATGCACATGACAACGAGGCGCGCAGCGCGGACTGGGCGCGGCAGGCCCTGCTCGAAGCCGGCGCCGCGGCGAATGCGGCCGAACGCGTCCATGCGCTCGTGATGGCGACGCGCCACGACGCCGTGCCCCAGGGCCGCGACGCCGAACTGCTGATAGACATCGACCTGTCGATCCTCGGCGCCGAGCGCGCGCGCTTCGACGAATACGAGCGGCAGGTGCAGGCCGAATACGCCTTCGTTCCCGATGAAGTGCGGCTGCCGCGTCGCCGTGCGATCCTTCAGCGCTTCCTGGACCGCGACGCCATCTACGCCACGCCGCGCATGCACGAACAGCTGGAAGCACGTGCACGCGCCAATCTGCAGCGCTCCATCGCAGGCTGAGGCTTCAGGCCGGCACCAGCCGCCACCACTCCGAGCGCGCCGGCTCTCCGTTGCGCTCCTCTTCCACGATTCCGAACAGCAGCCCGTCGCGCGAGGCGCCCAGCTTCGCAAGCTGCAGCACGCGCTCCGGTTCGCGGCACAGCGCAAAGCTGGCGTCGCCCTGCCAATCGAGGCAGCGGCCGACCTCCGCCAGCATCAACGCCGGCTGGCTCTGCATGAAGGTGAAAGGCATCGGCAACCCGGCATCGAGCTGCGTCAGCCCCGCGTGCGTCGCGCCCCATGCGCCGCGCTGGCTGGAGACGCGGATGCGCGCGCCGGCCGGCAACGCTGCCTCGCCTGCGGCGTCGAGACAGCAGCGCGCGCCATACATCGCCAGCTCGGTCCACAGGCCGACGCGACGCGGCCTGCGGCCGATGCGGCGTGCCAGATCCTCGCGCCAGTCGGCGGGCGGCGGATGCGCCACGAAGTGAGCAACAGTGCGCCACGCAGTCATGGCGCCGTGTCCTTCAGCACCAGCGAGGCATGTCCGCCACCGAAGCCGGCGAAATTCAGCAGGATGTTGCGCAGCCTCTGCGGCAGCTGAGTACTGAGTTCGATGTCGAGCGAGGCATCGATCGGATAGCCGACGATCGGCCACACCCCTCCTTCGATGCAGCCGACCAGCAAGGCCAGTTCCGCCGCCCCCGAGGCGCCCAGCGTATGCCCCAGCGCCGGCTTGAGCGACACCAGCGGCGGCAGCGGTCCGAACACCTGCTTCAGCGCCTCGGCCTCGATGGCGTCGTTGACAGGGCTGCCGGCGGCCTGCACCTTGATGAGATCGATGTCGCCGGGCTGCAATCCGCCCTGCTCCAGCGCGCCGCGGCACATCGCATGCACGGCGCTGGCCTCGGTGCCCGAGGGATTGCGTCCGTCGACCACGTTGACGCCTCCGGCAATCTGCCAGCGCGCCGGACGCGAGCCCAGCCGCAGCGCCGCCACCGCCTCGCCGAGCACCAGTCCGTCGCGCCCTTCGCCGAAGGGCCGGGCGCCAGCGGGCGACAGCAGCTGCATCGCGCCGAAGCCGGCCACCGTGAAGCGGTTGCCCATCTCTGCGCCGATCACCAGCGCTTCATCGGCTTCGCCGGCCCGGATCAGGTCGGCGGCAGCCAGCACCGCATTCAGCGCCGAGGTGCAGGCAGTGGACACGGTGAACACCGGCCCCTGCCAGCCGAGCGAATCGGCCACGACGTCGGCGAAGTCCTGCAGGTCGCCGCCGAGGCGCAGGTCCTGCTTCTCGTGTTCCATGAAGCCGATGTCGAGCGAGGACGACGCCACGAAGAGCGGCGCGGTGCGATCGCCCCAGTCGCCGGTCTGCGCCACCACCTCGCGCACCGTATCGCGCAGGCGCTGCGTCCAGTCGCCCTGCCTCGGAGCCAGCGCATGGACCGGCCAGCGAATGCCGTCAGCCACGGTCACTGGCCTGGTCGGCACTCCGCCGCGCTTGAGCGACGCAAGCGCCGAGCGCATGTCGTCGCCCAGCGCACAGGCCAGCCCCATGCCGGCCAGATGGACACCGCTCATGCCTTGCCCGCTTGCGCGAGATGCGCCGCGAGGTGGGCGATGGAACTCAGGGCCCGGCGCGTTTCCTTGCTGTCGGGCATGCGCACGCCGAAGCGCTGCTGGATCGTCATCGACACCTGCAGGGCGTCGAGCGAATCGAGGTCGAGCCGGGCCTCGGGGCCGAAGAGCGGCTCGTCGTCGCCCAGGCCGCCGGCCGGCTCGCCCTTCTCGACGGCTTCGAGCACCATGGCCTTGAGGCTGGCGATGAATTCGGGGGTGACGGTGATGCTCACGATGCGCGCCTGCGGAAAAGAAAAACGGCCACGACGAACATCAGCGCCGCGAACGCGACCAGCCGGCCGATCTGCGGCAGGGCATCAGCCACGCCGCCGCCGCGCAGCAGCACGGTGAGCAAGGCCTCCAGCCCCCAGTTCATCGGAGAGATCTCGACCAGCCGCTGCATGAAGCCCGGCATGACGAACTTGGGCACCATGATGCCGCCCGCCGCCGCCATCAGCACGTTGACCATCGGCCCGATGGTCGCGGCCTGCGCATGACTGCGCACCAGGCAGGCCAGCGCGAGCGAAAGGCTCACGGCCGCCAGGCTCACCGCCGCCAGCGACAGCAGCAAAGCGCCCCAATGGATGCCCGCGAGCGAGAGCGCGTCGCCGCCGATCAGCGGCATGAACCAGATGCCGGCCGCCAGCATCAGCACCGCCTGCAGCGCGTTCACGCCCAGGTACGGCAGCGCCTTCGACGCCAGCAGCATGCCGCGCGAAACGCCCAGGCTCTGCAGCCGGCCGAGCGCACCCGAACTGCGCTCCTGCACGAACAGGCTGGACAGCGATGCCACCACGAAGAACATGCCGAACACCAACCAGGCCGGCACGTTCTGCTGCACCGAGGTCGGCCGCGGCCCGGCGGTGGAGAAACGCTCGGCATGCACCATCGCCTGGATGGATGCATCCGGCGCCGGGCCGGCCGTGCCGGGCACCGCCAGCGCAAGGCGCGCCTTGAGCTCGCCCGATGCGCCGATGAGCTCGGCGCGCAATGCGTTGAACAGGTTGGCATCGATGCCCGGCTCGGTCAGCAGCCGGATGCGCGCCTCGGTCGAGAGCGCGGCCGACTCCAGCTCTTCGGAAAGGCCGGGCTCCATCACGATCACGTACTTCAGCGAGCCGTTGCGCAGCCGCGCCTGCCAGTCGGCGCCCAGCGGCTGTGGCGCGCCATGGCCGCGCTGCCAGAGCTGCCTGAGCCACTGCGCGGGCGTCGCGGTGTCGTGCATGTCGATCGCATAGCTCAGCTCGGCCAGCGGCGGGCGGTAGATGTCCTTCAGCGTGAGCGACATCAGCACGATGAAGACCATCGGCATCAGGAACAGCGCGGCCAGGCCGTGCATGTCGCGCGTGAGGGCGATCAATTCTTTCTTGATGAGCGCGAGCAGCATGGCTGGGGCCTGTTCAGTCGCGCAGCGAGCGGTGGGTGAGCGCCATGAAGAGCTGTTCCAGATCATGGCGGCCGAACTCGGCGTGGCGCACCGCGACGCCTTCGGCCTCCAGCGCGGCCAGCACCGGCGCCGGGCCGCTGCCGGGGTGCAGGTGGATGCGCCAGTGCACGCCCCCCTGCTCCACCGTGCCGAAGCGCGAGAGCATGCCGGCATCGAGCCCGTCGGCGGCCAGCGTGAGCAGCATCGCGCTCTTCGACAGCAGTTCTTCCAACGAACCTTCGCGCAGCACGTGGCCGCGGTCGAGGATCGCCACGCGGTCGGCGATCGCCTCGATCTCCTCCATGTAGTGCGAAGCGTAGATCACCGCCGCACCCTGCTGCGCAAGGCTCTTGATGGCGTCGAGGATGAAGGCGCGCGACTGCGGATCGACACCCACCGTCGGCTCGTCGAACAGCATCAGCTCGGGCTCGGGCAGCAGCGCAATGGCCAGGTTGAGCCGGCGCTTGAGGCCGCCCGAGAGCCGCTCGGCACGCACGGCGGCGAACTGCTCCAGTTGCGCGAACTGCGTGCAGGCCTCGATGCGCTGCCTCTTGCGCGCCGCCGAAAGGCCGCCGGCCGCGGCGAACACGGCAAGGTTCTCGGCCACGGTCAGCATCGGATAGAAGGCGTGCTCCTGCGGCGCGACCGCGATGCGCGTGGGCGCCTTCGCCCGCACTTCCTTCAGCGGCTGGCCGTCGATGCGGATCTCGCCCGACTGCACCGCCAGCGCGCCCGACAGGTGCGAGATCAGCGTGGTCTTGCCAGCGCCGTTCGGCCCCAAAAGGCCCAGCACGCTGCCGCGCGGCACCGCCAGCGACACCCCGGCCAACGCGGGCGCGTCGGCGTGCGGGTAGCGGTAGGCGAGCTCGCGCAGCTCCAGCATCAGGCGACGGCGGCCTTCAGGTCGCGGAAGAAGCTTTCCTCCTGCTCGGCCTGCTCGCGCAGCTTCGCGGCCAGCGCGAAAGGATCGACAGCCTCGCGCCCCTTCACCATGCGCGCGGCCTTGAGCGCGAAGGCGCGCCAGCCGTCGCCGATGGCGATGAGCCGCTCCGACATCTGCTGCAGCTGCGGCTTGTCGAGCAGCTGCGCCGCCTCCTGCAAGAAGCCCGCGTAGATGAAGCGGAAGCCCGCCCCGCCCGTGCCGATTTCTTCCTGCATGCGCACCAGGTGGCCGATGAAGTCCACGCTTCGCGGATCGGCCGGCGACAGCTTCTGCATGCGCGCGGCCAGCGTGCGCATGCCGCGCACGCCGACGATGGGAATGGGCGCGAGCATGGTGCGCACCGTCTTGCGGATGGCCTTGACCACCGAGGCAGCGTCCACCGCCTTGCGCTCGATGGCCTGCGGGTAGTACATGAGGCCCTTGGGCGCCAGCACGCCCTTGGCGAAGCGGGCGCGCGCGAGATCGCCGCTCGGGCAGCGCACGGGCTCCTCGAATACGGGGTCGCTGATGAGGTAGTCGTCGCCGTCCTTCCCGTACACCAGCAGGTTGTGCGCGTTGAAGTGAAAGCGCATGTTCGGCGGAAAGTACGGCAGCCAGTACACCGAGGTCTGCAGCCCCACCAGCTTGCCCTCGGCCAGCAGCGCGTCGAGCCGCTTCTGGCCGGCCTCGGCGCTGCCGAAGGTCTCGAAGCGGAAGCGCGCGGCCATCGGCGCCAGCAGGCCCTTGATGATGGCCTTGGGCGGCATGCGATAAGAGATGAGCGGCAGGCCCGACAGCTTGATGAAGGGCAGGTACGCGAACGAGAGCGCCGACGAAAGCCCCAGCGCCATGCTCTCGCTCATCGGCGCGCCGTGGTGGCGCATGAGGCTGGAGATGACGCCGCTTTCGCAATGCGCCGCCTGTTGGTGCTTGAAGTCCGTCACGGTAGCTCCCGCAAGATGGAAACGGGCAGGCCCAGCGCCTCGCCATAGCGTGCAAGCTGTGCCGGCGAGAGCGCGGCGAAATGGCGCGGCTGCAGGTGGCGGCGCACGCGCCACTGCCAGAAGCCGCTGGTCTGAGAGAGCAGTGCCACGTCCATGCGGCGCTCGTACATCCAGTATTCGAGCGGCGACGCCAGCCCGGCCTTCACGCGCTCCTTCGCGGCGCGGGCCTGCTCGACCAGCACGTCGACCGCGTGGCTGGTGACGATCTCCTCCGCCTCCCAGCCGCGCGAGGTGGTGGTGACCACGCGGCCCTGCGCATCGCGCGCGTACATCAGCTTCGAGTGGCCGTCGAGGGTCGCGTTGCCCTCCTGCGGTACTGCATCCAGATCCATCTCACTCTCCCGCGTCCGTCAACAGTGGTATTGGTCCAGGAACACCGCGGAACCGGCTTTGCCGGGCCGCTGGTGTTGCCCCCGGCGAGGGGGTGGGCGGCCACACGAAGTGGGCAAGCCTGGGGGAGTACCTCATGCCACCGCCTCCATGTGGATGAAGCCGCTGGAGAAACGGCCGCTCTCGGGCACGAACATCAGCAGCTTCTGGCCGGGCTTGATGCGGCCCGAGCGGAACAGCTCGTCGAGCATGATGTAAGGCGAGGCCGAGCCCGTGTTGCCCTTGGTCGCGAGGTTGCTGAACCAGCGCTCGCGCGGGATCGGGAAGCCCAGCTCTTCGAGGGCCCGGCTCACCGGCTCCACGAAGTACTGCGACGAGAGGTGCGGCAGGAACCAGTCGACGTCCGCCGGCTTCAGTCCGCGCCGCTCGATGACTTCGGCCAGCGGCTCGGCCATCGTGGCCCGCACGATGTTCTCGTTGAGCAGGCGCACGTCCTGCTTCACTGCAAAGGTGGATTCGCTGCGCCACTCGTCGGGCGACTTGCGCGCCCAGCCGTCGAGGCCGCCTTCGGCGTTCTTCTCGGCGCCTGCGTACATGCAGGCCGGCAGTTCGTGCGCGGCCGAGGAAAGGTCGATCCAGTCGATGCGCAGCGACAGCGGCCCGCGCGGCGCGTTCTCCAGCAGCACGGCGCCGGCGCCGTCGGAGAGCATCCAGCGCAGGAAGTCCTTCTCGAAGGCCAGTTCGGGCCGCGCCTCCAGCGCCTCGATCTTGTGCTCGAACTCGGCCTCGAAGCGCGAGCCGCGCATCACGGCCGAGGCCAGCTCGGAGCCGGTGGCCACCGCGCGCCGCGCGTCGCCCGCGCGCACCGAGAGCCACGCGTGCTTCAGCGCGGCGGCGCCGGCCAGGCAGATGCCCGCGCAGGCCACCACTTCGAGCCGCGGCCAGCCGAGCTCGCCGTGCACCATCACCGCGTGGTTGGGCATGAGCTGGTCGGGCAGCGATGTGCCGGTGACGAGACAGTCGACGCGCCCCACGTCGCCCAGCGCGCGGATCGCGCTGGCGGTGAGCTGGGCGTTGGTCATCGCCAGCTCGCCGGTGGCGCGGTCGATGGCGTAGTGGCGCGACTGGATGCCGTTGCTGCGAAGGATCAGCCGCCGCGCGCGGGACGCCTTGCCGCCGATGCGACCGAGGACGTCTTCGATGTCTTCATTGCTGACCGGGGCAAAGGGCAGGAAAGCGGCAGTACGGGTCAGGAAGACATCAGTCGTCATAGAGAGGGGTGCGGTCCGTGGCTGAGCCCGACGGGCACTCGAATTTGGCCGTCATTCTAGTCAGCCACCCCCTGAACAGAGGTCGCAGAAGCGCCTGCAGGCTCAGGCTCACGGGCACCACCGTGATGATCAGTACCAGCAGGAACAGCACGTACAGCAGCAGCAGCGGCTTGCGCTGCCATGCGCCGGGCCCACCGGCGGCCATGATGAGCTTGCCCCAGAGGTAGAAGCTGCGCGTGCCGGCCTTCTCGCTGATGAGCAGCCTGGCATTGGCCTGAACCGCGCCCAGGCCGGCCAGCAGCGGCTGCGAGCCGCGCTCCAGGTTCTTTTGCAGCGCGTCGCGCAGCGCCCGGCCGAAGCGGGCCGTACCCGCGATCTGCCCGCTGCTGAGGCCGGCGTCGGGCATGCCCCAGAAGCCGCGCTTGCGGCCCCAGATGAGCCAGGCCGGCGTGGTGAAGAAGGTGGCGAGCGTGGGGCCGGGGTCGGTGAGCACCACGTTGTCGATGAGCCGCGCGCCCACGTCGTCGAGCATGCCCTTGAGCTTTTCCTGCGCCAGCAGCCACATGTTGCGGCAGGCGATGACCGTGACCACCGGCTTGCCCTTGAGCAGCCGGGCCGCCACCGGATGCTTGAGGAAGGCCGCCACCGGCTGCGAGGGTGCCAGGAACCACACCTGGTACGGGAGCACGACGAGGTCGAAATCCTCGTCGCCCGTCAACGAGAGCGGCGCCAGCGGCTGTGGCTTCATGTGGGCCGACTCGGGGAAGGCGTCGAAGAAGCTCAGGAAGGGCCAGGGAAAGGGGTACGGCTGCCGGGGCCGCAGTACTTCCTCGTGCACCTGTATGGCCGGGTCCGCCTTCAGCGGCGCGACGATCCGGTCGGCGACCTCGTCGAGCTGGCCGGACTGCGAATAGCGCAGGACGAGGACGCGCTTGACGCTCGAAGACGTGTCGGAAGGGCTGGAAAGGCTGGAATTCACTGGCTCGGTCATTTCGGGGGCCGTCGAATGTAAGCGAAGCACCCTGCAAACGCATCTGCCATTGGTCATGGCGTCGCATCAATCAGACGCTCGAAGCGGTCAAATTGCGATCAAACGACGGTCGAGCGGCCGGCAATGCGGAAAAGGGCACAAAAAAAGGGCCGCGCCTCGCGGCACGGCCCTGTCTGCAGCAGAGTGCTGGGGTAGCCCGGCGCTCAGCGCACCTTGCCTTCCTTCCAGGCGGTCAGCAGCTTGTTGTAGTCGATGGTCTCGCCCTTCGGCTTCTCGTTGGCCAGCTTCTTCCACGGGGCGTGGTCGTCGCTCAGGTACTTGGCCGGGTCGCCCTTCGGGTTGAGCTTGGGCGCGCACTTGGCCATGCCTGCGCGTTCCAGACGGGCCATCACGTTGTCCATCTCGTCGGCCAGGTTGTCCATGGCCTTCTGCGGGGTCTTCTCGCCCGTCACGGCCTCGGCCACGTTCTTCCACCACAGCTGGGCCAGCTTGGGGTAGTCGGGCACGTTGGTGCCGGTCGGGGTCCAGGCCACGCGCGCGGGGCTGCGGTAGAACTCGATCAGGCCGCCGTACTTGTTGGCGTTCTGGGTGAAGTAGTCCGAGCGGATGTCGCTGTCGCGGATGAAGGTCAGGCCGGTGATCGACTTCTTCAGCGAGGTGGTCTTGGCGGTGATGAACTGCGCGTAGAGCCATGCGGCGGCCGTCTTGTTGGCGTCATGGCCCTTGAAGAAGGTCCACGAGCCCACGTCCTGGTAGCCGTTCTGCATGCCCTGCTTCCAGTACGGGCCGTTCGGGCCGGGGGCCATGCGCCACTTGGGCGAGCCGTCCTCGTTCACCACGGGCAGGCCCTTCTTGGTCATGTCGGCGGTGAAGGCCGTGTACCAGAAGATCTGCTGGGCGATCTGGCCCTGCGCGGGCACCGGGCCGGCTTCGCCGAAGGTCATGCCCATGGCTTCCTTGGGCGCGTACTTCTTCATCCAGTCGATGTACTTGGTCAGCGCGTACACGGCGGCCGGCGAGTTGGTGGCGCCGCCACGGGCCACGGAGGCGCCGGTGGGCGTGCACTTGTCGGCGGCCACGCGGATGCCCCACTCGTCGATCGGCATGCCGTTGGGGATGCCCTTGTCGGCCGCGCCGGCCATCGACAGCCAGGCGTCGGTGAAGCGCCAGCCCAGCGACGGGTCCTTCTTGCCGTAGTCCATGTGGCCGTAGATCGGCTTGCCGTCGATGGTCTTCACGTCGGTGCTGAAGAACTCGGCGATGTCCTCGTAGGCGCTCCAGTTCAGCGGCACGCCCAGGTCGTAGCCGTACTTGGCCTTGAACTTGTCCTGCAGGTCCTTGCGCGCGAACAGGTCGGCGCGGAACCAGTACAGGTTGGCGAACTGCTGGTCGGGCAGCTGGTAGAGCTGGCCGTCGGGCGCGGTGGTGAAGCTGGTGCCGATGAAGTCCTTCAGGTCGAGGCCGGGGTTGGTGAACTCCTTGCCAGCGCCGCCCATGTACTCGGTCAGCGACATGATCTTGCCGTAGCGGTAGTGCGTGCCGATCAGGTCGGAGTCGGACACCCAGCCGTCGTAGATCGACTTGCCCGACTGCATCGAGGTCTGCAGCTTCTCGACGACGTCGCCTTCCTGGATCAGGTCGTGCTTGACCTTGATGCCGGTGATTTCCTCGAAGGCCTTGGCCAGCGTCTTCGATTCGTACTCGTGTGTGGTCAGGGTCTCGGAGACGACGGAGATCTCCTTCACGCCCTTGGCCTGCAGCTTCTTGGCTGCCTCGATGAACCACTTCATTTCCTCCATCTGCTTGTCCTTGGACAAGGTCGATGGCTGGAACTCGCTGTCGATCCACTTCTTGGCTTCGGCCTCGCCGGCCGTTGCCGCACCATGCGCGGCGAACATCGCCGCCGCAAGTGCCAATGCCGTGTAGCGCATCTTCATGGAACTGTCTCCTCGGTTGTTGCTTCCCCGGTGTTGTGTCCGATCACGGCTCCGGGGAGGCGGAGAGCCGGAACGCTTTTGGAAGAAGGAAAAAATGCGGTGCCCGCTCAGCCCTTGCGCATGACCAGCGCGAGCAGGCCCATCGACAGCACGAAGCTGATCCACACCGAGGGCTCGGCCTCGAGGCTGAACCATTCCTGGAACTTGCCCGCCAGGCCGACGAAGATCAGGTTGACGTAGGCCGCCGACAGCAGCCCGATGAAGAGCCTGTCGCCGCGCGTGGTGGCCATCGGCAGCCAGCCGCGCCGCAGCGTGGTGGGCGACTTCAATTCCCAGATCGTCATGCCGACCAGCATCAACGCGATGCAGACGAAGAACACGGCCACCGGAGTGGTCCAGACCATCCAATCGAACATTTCCGTGCCTCCTCAAACACGACCCATCGCGAAACCCTTCGCGATGTAGTGACGCACGAACCAGATCACGATGGCACCCGGCACGATGGTGAGCACGCCGGCCGCGGCCAGCGTCGCCCAGTCCATGCCCGACGCGCTCACGGTGCGCGTCATGGTCGCCACGATGGGCTTGGCGTTCACGCTGGTGAGCGTGCGCGCCAGCAGCAGCTCGACCCAGCTGAACATGAAGCAGAAGAACGCCGCCACGCCCACGCCGGCCTTGATGAGCGGCAGGAAGATCGTGAGGAAGAAGCGCGGGAACGAGTAGCCGTCGATGTACGCCGTCTCGTCGATCTCGCGCGGAATGCCGCTCATGAAGCCTTCCAGGATCCACACCGCCAGCGGCACGTTGAACAGCAGGTGCGCGAGCGCCACGCCCAGGTGCGTGTCCATCAGCCCGACCGTGCTGTAGAGCTGGAAGAACGGCAGCAGGAACACCGCGGGCGGCGTCATGCGGTTGGTCAGCAGCCAGAAGAACACGTGCTTGTCGCCCAGGAACGAATAGCGCGAGAAGGCATAGGCCGCCGGCAGCGCCACGGTGAGCGAGATCACCGTGTTGATCGCCACGTAGATCAGGCTGTTGATGTAGCCCGAATACCACGACTCGTCGGTGAAGATGCGCGCGTAGTTCGACCAGGTGAGCTGCTGCGGGAAGAACGAGAAGCTCGAAAGAATCTCCTCGTTCGTCTTGAAGCTCATGTTGATCATCCAGTAGATGGGCAACAGCGCGAACAGGATGTACAGCACCAGGAAGATGCTGCGCTTGTGAAATCTCTTCTCGTTCATTTCTCCACCTCCGCTTCCTGCGTGCCGACCCGCTGCATCCAGTTGTAGAGCACGAAGCAGAACAGCAGGATGATGAGGAAATAGATCAGCGAGAACGCCGCCGCCGGCCCCAGGTCGAACTGGCCCACGGCCTTCTGCGTGAGGTACTGGCTCAGGAATGTGGTGGCGTTGCCCGGCCCGCCGCCCGTCAGCACGAAGGGCTCGGTGTAGATCATGAAGCTGTCCATGAAGCGCAGCAGCACCGCGATCATGAGCACGCCGCGCATCTTGGGCAGCTGGATGTAGCGGAACACCGCGAACTTGCTCGCGCCGTCGATGCGCGCGGCCTGGTAGTAGGCGTCGGGAATGGAGCGCAGGCCCGCATAGCAAAGCAGCGCCACCAGCGGCGTCCAGTGCCACACGTCCATCACCAGCACGGTGAGCCACGCGTCGGCGGCGCTGCCGGTGTAGTTGTAGTCGATGCCCAGCTTCTGCAGCGCGTGGCCCAGCAGGCCGATGTCGGCGCGGCCGTAGATCTGCCAGATGGTGCCCACCACGTTCCACGGGATCAGCAGCGACAGCGCTACCACCACCAGCACGGCGGAAGACTTCCAGCCCTTGGCCGGCATCGACAGCGCCAGGCCGATGCCCAGCGGAATCTCCACCAGCAGCACCGACAGCGAGAAGCCCAGCTGGCGCCACAGCGCCTGGTGCAGCTCGTCGTCGCGCATCACCGCGGCGAACCATTCGGTGCCCACGAACACGCGTCGCTCGGGCGAGATGATGTCCTGCACCGAGTAGTTGACCACCGTCATGAGCGGCACGATGGCCGAGAAGGCCACGCAGACCAGCACCGGCAGCACCAGCCACCAGGCCTTCTGGTTGATCGGCTTGTTGGTGGCGTTCACAGCAATACCTCCGTGCTTCGCACTCCGGTGCGAGCTTGTTTGGGGCGGCCCGGCACTGCGCTCATGCGACCAGCTCCTCATCCTTGTAATAGCAGGTGTGGGTATCGAGCACCCTCACCCACACCGTGTCCCCCACCGCCGGCGAGCGGTCGTCCGAATGCAGGCGCACCTTCAGCAGGCTGCCTCCGGCCTCCACCGTCAGCATCACGTGCGTGCCCACGTCCTGCACCTGCTTCACAACCGCGGGCACGGCGCCGGCAGCGCCCGCGTTCGACAGGCGCAGGTACTCGGGGCGGATGCCGATCTTCAGCGGCCCCTGCGGCAGTTCGCGCGTGGGCACCAGTGGCGTTCCGGCCACTTCGATGCTGCCGTTGCCGCTTTGCGCCGACAGGAAGTTCATGCCCGGCGAGCCGATGAAATGCCCGACGAAGGTGTGGGCCGGCCGCTCGAAGAGCGCGTCGGCGCTGCCGACCTGCACGGCCTTGCCGCGGGTCATGACCACCACCTCCTCCGCGAAGGTGAGCGCCTCGACCTGGTCGTGCGTCACGTAGATCAGCGTGAGCTTCAGCTCGCGGTGGATCTGCTTGAGCTTGCGGCGCAGCTGCCACTTCAGGTGCGGGTCGATCACGGTGAGCGGCTCGTCGAAGAGCACCGCCGACACGTCGCTGCGCACCAGGCCGCGGCCGAGCGAGATCTTCTGCTTGGCGTCAGCCGCAAGGCCCGCTGCGCGCTGGTTGAGCTGGCCGCTCATGTCGAGCATCTCGGCGATCTCGCCGACGCGCTTCCTGATCTGGTCGGCCGGCATCTTGCGGTTGCGCAGCGGGAAAGCAAGGTTCTCGGCCACGGTCATGGTGTCGTAGATCACCGGGAACTGGAACACCTGCGCGATGTTGCGCTCCTGCGGCGTGGCGCGCGTCACGTCGCGGCCGTCGAAGGTCACGGTGCCCTGCGAAGGCACCAGCAGGCCCGAGATGATGTTGAGCATGGTCGTCTTGCCGCAGCCCGAGGGGCCGAGCAAGGCGTAGGCGCCACCGTCGCGGAAGCTCATCTTCAGCGGGAGCAGCGCGTAGTCGCTGTCCTGCGTGGGGTTGGGGCGGTAGGCGTGGGCCAGGTCGAGGTCGATGCGTGCCATGGCTAGTCTCCCTTGCGCCACGCGGGCGCCAGCGCCAGCTTTTCACTGGCATCGAACACATAGGCTTGCGACGCGCTGAAGTACAGCGTGAGCGAGGCCCCCAGCTCGAAGCGGTGCACGCCGGTGAGCTGCGCCACCAGCTCGCCGACGGCCGTCTCCACGTGCACGAAGGTGTCGGAGCCCGAGATCTCGGCCAGCTCCACCTTGCCGGGCAGGGCGATGTCGCCCTCCCCCGCATCGACGTTCAGCGCGCTCGCGCGCAGGCCGACGGTGACGGAGCCCGAAACGCTTTCAGGCAAGGGCAGCGCCAGTGCAGGGCCGCCGGCCAGCTGCACGCGGCCGGCCGCGGCCGTGGCGGACAGCAGGTTCATCGGCGGGTCGCTGAAGGCGCGCGCCACGCGCAGCGACTGCGGCGCATGGAACACCTCGGCCGTGGGGCCGTACTGCAGCAGCTCGCCGGCATCCATCACGGCGGTGTAGCCACCCAGCAGCAGGGCTTCGCCGGGTTCGGTGGTCGCGTAGATCACGGTCGAGTCGCCGGTGGCGAAGAGCTGCGTGAGCTCCTCGCGCAGGCCTTCGCGCAGCTTATAGTCGAGGTTGACCAGCGGCTCGTCGAGCAGCATCAGCGGCGCGTTCTTGGCGAGCGCGCGCGCCAGCGCCACGCGCTGCTGCTGGCCGCCCGAGAGCTCCTGCGGATAGCGGTCGAGGAACATGCCGATGTGCAGCTTGTCGGCCAGCGCCTTCACCCGCGCGTCGATGTTCGATTCGCCGCGCAGCTTGAGCGGCGAGGCGATGTTGTCCGCCACCTTGAGCGACGGGTAGTTGATGAACTGCTGGTAGACCATCGCGACGTTGCGCTCGCGCACCGGCATGCCGGTCACGTCCTTGCCGTCGACCAGCACCTTGCCGGTGGTGGGCGTGTCCAGCCCCGCCATCAGCCTCATCAGGCTGGTCTTGCCGGCCTGCGTGGCGCCCAGGAGCACGGTGACCGCGCCGCTCTTGGGCGCGATGCTCTGCTCGTAGAGCCATGTCTGCGCTCCCACCTTCTTGGTGACGCGCTCGAGTGTCAATTGCATTGGCGCTCTTCCTCTTCTCTTCCCTTGTGTCCGGCCTAGTTGCTGCCGGCGCGGGCTTGTTGCGGCTGTTGCCGCAGCCAGCGCGCGACCTGTTCGCGCTGCTCGGGCGTGTAGTGCAGCCCCAGCTTGGAGCGGCGCCAGAGCACGTCTTCGGCACTCACAGCCCATTCGTTGTCCTGCAGGAAGCGCAGCTCGCGCTCGTGCAGGCCGGGTGCGACTTCGCAGCCCAGGTCGGCCATGGCCTTGGCATCGCCCAGCAGATCGGCGATGCGCGCGCCGTAGGCACGCGCGAGGCGGCGGGCCAGGTGGCTGCCGAGCCACGGATGACGGGCCTGCACGGCTTCGACGAAGCGCTCGAAGTCGTCATCGGGCCGCCTGGCGGCGCCGATCCAGGACGACAGATCGCCGCCCGCGAGGAAGGCGCCGTCGGTCCAGGCCGGGCGCTGCTGGGCGGACTGGCCCAGCATCCGGCC
This sequence comes from Variovorax sp. 350MFTsu5.1, assembly GCF_048302515.1. Lineage (NCBI taxonomy): Bacteria > Pseudomonadati > Pseudomonadota > Betaproteobacteria > Burkholderiales > Comamonadaceae > Variovorax > Variovorax sp. 350MFTsu5.1. The sequence goes on from NZ_CP157620.1 coordinate 4,356,890, forward strand.
GACCTCGTCGGCGGCGTCCTCGGCCAGCTTGCGGAAGGTGGTGATCTTGCCGCCCCACACCGACAGCAGCGGCGCGGCCGTGGTGTTCGACTCCAGCATGTAGTCGCGCGTGACGGCCGATGGGTCGCCCGAGTCGTCGTCCAGCAGCGGGCGCACGCCCGAGTAGGTCCACACCACGTCCGAAGGCACGATGGGCTTCTCGAAGTAGCGGCTGGCCTGGGTGCAGAGGTACTCGACCTCCTCCTGCGCGATGCGCGCCGCACCGGGGTCGTCGCCGCTGAGCTCGATGTCGGTGGTGCCGATCAGCGTGAACTCGTCCTGGTAGGGAATGGCGAAGATGATCCGCTTGTCGGGGTTCTGGAAGATGTAGGCGTGGTCGTGCTCGAAGAGGCGCGGCACCACGATGTGGCTGCCCTTCACCAGGCGCAGGCTCTTGGTGGCGAGCGCCTCGCCCTTGGCCGACTGGGCCACGCCGCGCAGGAAGGATTCGGCCCACGGCCCCGCGGCGTTGACCACCGCCCGGGCACGCAGCGTGCGCTTGGCTCCGTCGGTGCCCAGCAGGGTGGCGGTCCAGCCGCCGGCGTCGCGCTGGGCATTCACGCAGCGGGTGCGGGTCAGGATCTCGGCGCCACGCGCCTTGGCGTCGAGGGCGTTGAGCACCACGAGGCGCGCATCGTCGACCCAGCCGTCGGAATAGATGAAGCCGCGCTTGTACTGCGCCTTCAGCGGCTTGCCGGCCGCGTGCGCGCGGAGGTCGACGCTGCGCGAACCCGGCAGCACCTCGCGGCGGGCGAGGTGGTCGTACATGAACAGGCCGATGCGGATCATCCACGCCGGTCGCATCGACGGGTCGTGCGGCATCACGAAGCGCAGCGGCCACATGATGTGCGGCGCGCTCTTGAGCAGCACCTCCCGCTCCTGCAGCGCCTTGCGCACGAGGGAGAACTCGTAGTACTCGAGGTAGCGCAGGCCGCCGTGGATCAGCTTGGTGGAGGAAGACGAGGTGTGCGAGGCGAGATCGTCCTTTTCGCACAGCACCACGCGCCAGCCGCGGCCCGCGAGGTCGCGCGCGATGCCGCAGCCGTTGATGCCGCCGCCGACGATCAGCACGTCGCAGTCGGTGGCCGGCGTGGGCGAAGCGGAAGGAATAGCGCTCACAGAAGATGGGTCCGTTGAAGCGTGACTTTCGTCACTGACGGCGGCCATTGTATTTTCGAGTTTTTTCATTTGGATTCCTTTTGGCGCGATTTTCCTCCGAGTTTTCCCTTAGTTGGATTCGTTTTTGTTCGCTTTAAAGTGACGCGCCGGGTACTCTTGGCCTCAGTCTTCCCGCATTCCACGACGCCTCCGTGAACTCCAATCCCCGTCAGATCAACCTCCTGGACACCGTGCGCGCGCGCGGTTCCGTCACCGTCGAGCAACTGGCCGACATGCTCGGCGTGACCCTGCAGACCGTGCGGCGCGACGTGCAGCGGCTGGCCGACGAGGGGCTTCTCACCCGGTTCCACGGCGGCGTGCGCGTGCCCAGTTCGACCACGGAGAACATCGGTTACCAGCAGCGCGAAACGCTGCACGCCGAAGGCAAGGCGCGCATCGCCCGCCGCGTGGCGCAGCTGGTGCCCAACGACTGTTCGCTGATCCTGAACATCGGCACCACCACCGAGGCCATCGCCAAGGCGCTGCTGCGCCACACGGGCCTGCGCGTGATCACCAACAACCTGAACGTGGCCACCATCCTCAGCGGCAACACCTCGTGCGAAGTGATCGTGGCGGGCGGCTCGGTGCGCCCGCGCGACCGCGCCATCGTGGGCGAAGCCACCATCGACTTCATCCGCCAGTTCAAGGTCGACATCGCGCTCATCGGCGTGTCGAGCATCGAGGCCGACGGCTCGCTGCGCGACTTCGACCTGCGAGAGGTGAAGGTGGCACAGACCATCATCGCGCAGGCGCGCGAGGTATGGCTGGCCGCCGACGCGAGCAAGTTCAACCGACCCGCGATGATCCAGCTGGGCACGCTCTCGCAGATCGACCGCCTCTTCACCGACGCCGAGCCGCCCGCGCCCTTCAGCGACCTGCTGAACGCCGCCCAGGTGCGCCTGGAGATCGCGCGCGAGAGCTGAAGATGAACAGAAGGAACAAGAACGAATGACGACCACCTACCTGCTCGCCCTGGACCAGGGCACTTCCAGCTCGCGCAGCATCGTTTTCGACCGCGAGGGCCACATCGTCGCCATCGCCCAGAAGGAGCTGACGCAGATCTACCCGCAGCCGGGCTGGGTCGAGCACGACCCGATGGAAATCTGGCGCAGCCAGCTCGCCACCGCGCGCGAAGTTCTCGTCAAGGCCAAGCTCAAGCCCACCGACATCCACGCCATCGGCATCACCAACCAGCGCGAGACCACCGTGCTGTGGAACCGCGCCACGGGCCAGCCGGTGCACCACGCCATCGTCTGGCAGGACCGCCGCGCCGAACCGCTGTGCGCGCAGCTGCGCGACGAAGGCATGACCGACACCATCCGCGAGAAGACAGGCCTGGTGATCGACGCGTATTTCTCCGGCACCAAGCTGCGCTGGCTGCTCGACAACGTGCCCGGCGCGCGCGAGCAGGCCGCGCGCGGGGAACTCGCCTTCGGCACCGTCGACAGCTGGCTCATGTGGCAGCTCACCGGCGGCAAGGTGCACGTGACCGACGTGAGCAACGCCTCGCGCACCATGCTCTTCAATGTGCACCGCAACGAATGGGACGCCGACCTGCTGAAGGCGCTCGACATTCCCGCCTCGCTGATGCCCAAGGTGCAGCCCTCCAGCTCGCACTTCGCGGACACCGACGCCGCGCTGCTGGGCCACACGCTGCCCATCGGCGGCGTGGCCGGCGACCAGCAGAGCGCCCTCTTCGGCCAGGCCTGCTTCGAGGCCGGCATGGCCAAGAACACCTATGGCACCGGCTGCTTCCTGCTGATGCACACGGGCGGCGAGTTCCAGCCCTCGCACAACGGTCTGCTGGTGACCAGCGCCGCGCAGACCGATGCGAAGCCGCAGTACGCCATGGAAGGCAGCGTGTTCGTCGGCGGCGCCGTTGTGCAGTGGCTGCGCGACGGTCTCAAGGCCATCAAGGGCAGCGCCGAGGTGCAGTCCCTCGCCGAGAGCGTGCCCGACGCGGGCGGCGTGATGATGGTGCCGGCCTTCACCGGCCTCGGCGCCCCCTACTGGGACGCCGACGCGCGCGGCACGATCACCGGCCTCACGCGCGGGACCACGGTGGCACACATTGCGCGCGCCGCGCTGGAGAGCATCGCCTACCAGAGCGCCGCGTTGCTGCAGGCCATGAGCCGCGATGCAGTGGCCGCCGGCGGCAAGCCCGTGGCCGAGCTGCGCGTGGATGGCGGCGCCAGCGTGAACGACCTGCTGATGCAGTTCCAGGCCGACCTGCTGGGCATTCCGGTGGTGCGGCCCGAAGTCATCGAGACCACCGCGCTGGGCGCCGCCTTCCTGGCGGGGCTTTCGACCGGCGTCTACACCGACGCGCGGCAGCTGTCGAAGCTGTGGAAGATCGAGCGGCGCTTCATGCCGACCATGGGCCGCGCCCAGGCCGAGGAATCGATGGCGCGCTGGGAGCGCGCCGTGCGGCAGGCCACGGCGACCTGATCCGCTGCCTGCGGCCTACCAGCCCCAGACGAGGCGCCGCTGCACCCAGCCGGTGGCGCCGCCTTCGTGCCGCACCTTGAGCCAGTCGCCGCGCCGCTCGATGGTGCGCAGCACGTCGCCATAGCCCGCCCTCTTCACCACCGGGCTGCGCACGCCGGGCGCGCGGCGCAGGTTGGCCGATTGGGCCTTCACCACATGGTGCGGCGTCTTGTTGGTCATCGGGCGGAAGACCCAGGCCTTGTCACCCTCGAAGTCGCTCACCCTGAGCCAGTCACCCTTCCTGCCGATCACGCGGAACGGATAGCCCCTGGTCACCGTCCAGTGCGACTCGTAGCGCTGGCCAGGGCCGGTGCGCATGTTCAGCGTCTTGACGGCAGCGCTGACCATCTGGGTCTGCGCGGCGGTCGCGGAAGGCAGTGCCACCCACGAAAGAGCGAAAGCAAGCAGGAGCGCGGGGAGCCGGCTGAATCTGAGCATGGAGCGGAGGTTCCTTTCTGTATGCAGAACAGTGAAAAGCCCGTCTGGGCACCAGAGGCCCGATAAGTTCCGCGGGGATATCCCTGAGTGCACCTTCCGGCCAAAGGGCCTCGCCGGCATCGGGGCACTGGAGGCTGCCGCGCAAGCCCAGGGGCAGAATGCGCCCGCCCTTCCCGACTCGCCTCGCTGCGCCGCCTGCTTGACCACCCTGCCCCAACAAGCTTCTCCGTCGCGCAACGCGCTGCTCGCCTGCGGCGTGGTCGGTGCGACATTGCTGGCTCTCATCGCACTGGGCCATGACGGCCGCCGCATCGCGCAGCTCGCCGTGCTCGCATTGCCGATGGTGCTGTGGCTCGCGTGGCCTTTGCGCAGCGCGCGCATGCGGCGCGTTCGCACGCTGCTGGTGTGGCTCTGGGCGATGGGCTTCGCGCTCGACGGCGCAGTGCGCGCCTATCTGCTCGACACCTACCAGGCCGCGCCAGACGGCGCGATGGTGCTGGGCGCCGCGGCCAACACCAATACACGCGAAGGCACCGAATACCTGTGGATGCACTGGCGCTCCGCCGCCGTGTGGGGCGCGGTGCTGGTCGTGGCGGGTGTGCTCGTGGGCATGTTCGCGCGGCGCGGCGCCGTCGCGAGCACGACTGTCTCAGCCCGGCCCTCGCGATGGATGGTGGCGCTGATCGCGCTGCTGCTTCTGGTCTCGTGCGTGGCCTACGCCAGCAAGCCCTGGCGCAGGCTGCATCCGGCGATCTTCTGGACGCAGTGGTTCGACTCCCTCCACGCGCTGCGCTCCGCCTGGGCCGACCAGCAGAAACAGCGCGACCGCCTGATGGCGCAGGCCAAGGCCATCGCGCCCGTCATCACGCAGTCCGGCCCCTCCACCGTCGTACTGGTCATCACCGACAGCATCAACCGCGACAACATGGCCCTCTACGGCTACGGCCGCCCGACCACGCCGCGCCTGCTCGCGCACAAGGCGCAGACCGGCGACCAGATGGCGGTGCTGAAGAACGCGTGGTCGGTGGACGCCAGCACCCTGCCAGCGCTGCGCAACATGTTCCACTTCGGCCTGCCCGACGCGGAGAACCCGCCCCACGTGCTGGCACTCGCGCGCGCCGCCGGCTACAAGGTCTGGTGGATCAGCAACCACGACGACCTCGCCATCGAGCAGCAGCACGCACGCCTTGCCGACGTCGTCGATATGGTCAACCGCACCCCGGGCCGCGCGAGCGCCTCGCTCGACGGCGAGATCCTCGACTGCGTGCAGGAAGCCCTGGCCGACACCAGCACCGACCGCAAGCTCATCGTCGTCCACCTGATGGGCGCGCATCCGCACTACAGCTTGCGCTTTCCCGAGAACGCCAATCCTTTTGACGACAACGTCGACGCGGTGGAGAACGGTTTGGTCAAGGATGGGCGCTCGGCCTGGGTGCGGCGCTTCCGGCAGGAGTACGACGCTGCGCTGCTGTACCACGACTTCGTGGTGTCGGAGTTGCTGCAGCAGACGCGCGCGCCGGGCAAGCCGGGCGAGTACCGCGCGTGGATGTATTTGTCGGACCACGGGCAGGAGGTGGGCCACGTGAGCGACCGCGCGGGGCACAGCCCGTCGACTGCTTCGGGCTATCGGATTCCGGCTGTGGTGTGGCGCAACGCGCAGCCGCTTTCGCAGGCAGCGGCGTTGCAGCCCTTTCGCGCGGACTGGACTGGCTGGACGCTGATGGACCTGCTCAACATTCGGTGGAGCGGGCAGCAGTCCGAGCGGGATGTGCTGGCGGATTCCTATCGCTGGCAGGTGCCGGAGATTCCGGTGAAGGTCGAGTCGTTCTCGCGGTAGTTCTCAGGATACGGATTCAAGCAGAACTGGCACGCACAATGCGCGGACCGAGCTTGTTGAGCACTTCCCGAGTCAGGAACGTCCTGTCATCGAGTGACGCCGGAAGTTCCCGAAGCATCTGCGCGCGCAGGATCGTGAGCTTGGACACCCGCTTTTCGTTGTAGTCCCGCTGCGCTTGCCCGGGTGGGGTGATGTAGATTGGGACAGGGATGTATGTCGTTCCAGCGACCTTTTGAAGGGTTGCCGCATTGGCGCTGTTTTCGCGATTTGCCACAAGCCTGCCGAGAGGTTGCCCGGGGAACGAGTCGGACCACGAAAAGACTTCGGTGCCGTCAAGAATGGAGCGGTCCACCTCTCCTTGGACGATCCTGAAAGCTGGTGCGCCGAGTTCCTTCGCAAGCTCCGCCGCGCGATAGAACGCGAACGCCTTGGCCGTCCGTGAGGCAGTTGCCGGAGACCCATAGAAATCAATCCGGTAGACGTCTCCCTCGATATGCATGGTGCTGTATCCATACGTGCCATCCCCTGGAGGGGCGGCGCGGTACGGCGTCGGGGGCAGGCTGTTGCAACCCGAAAGAAGGACGCTTCCGGCAACAGTTGCAGCGAGCAGGGGTCTGGCTGAAGAAATCATCGACGTATCAGAAACTTGCGTTGAGATTGAAGCCCAGCGTGACCTTCGCGGTGCGATAACCCTCCGGCTTGCTGATCGGCGCGCCGATGAAGAAGTCGTAGCTCAGCTTGCTCCACTGACCACGCACGCCGACGACGGCGCCGGCAAGACTGCGGCCGAGCAGATCGACCGTCGAGCGGCCACCCACATGGCCATAGTCGGCACCAACGTACAGCTCCGCTCCGCTCTGCCCCACGGCCCATCCGATATCGTTGCGGATGAGCCAGCCGCGCTCGCCCATCAGGCTCGTCTCTCCATCGAAGCCGCGCACCGTGTAGCGCCCGCCGATGGCGAAGCGGTCCTGCGGCGTCAGCGGCGTGCGATTCCACTGGGCGCGGATCAGGCCGGAGTAGCGCATCTTCTGCTCGCCGAGCTTGAACGGTGCGTTGAGGCTGATGTCGGCCGTGTAGAGCCTCAGGCGCGAAGTGCCGTCCAGCGGAGCCTCGAGGTCAATACGGTTGCGATGGGCAATCTCTTCTGGCGCCTGTCTTGCGCCGAATGCACCCGTGCCGCGCCTGTAGGCCAGCGTGCCTTCAAGCGTCGCCTCGCCGATGTACTCCTTGTGATTGAAGCTGAGCTCCCAGCCGCCGACCACGCGATGCTGTACCTTGACCTCGGTATCGTCCACGAAGTTGCGCGACTCGCGGCGCCAGCCCTTGATCGCCACCGTTGTCTTGCGGCTCTGGTCGCGGTAGACGAGACGCGAGAGCTTGAGCTCGGCGTTGTTGCTCTTGCCGGCGTAGACGACGGCGCCGTTGAAACCGGCCACACTCTGGTGATACTGGCTGTTGGAGGCTGTGAGGCCAAGCAGCCAGTAGCCGTATGGCAGCGAGTAGTGAACGGTCTGGCCTTCGGTGCCCTTGGCTGGATCGCCGAAGACGTGGTTGTTGATGTTGTGGTTGGCGCTGACGTAGAACAGGTCGTTCAGGCCGAAGGGGCTGTCCAGGGACAGCGTGGCGCCGGCCTGGTAGCGGCCGGTGGCTTCGGTGCCGCTGTCGTCCAGGCTGAGGGTGATGCGCCACTTCTTGGATTGGACGTACTTGACGACGAGGTCGCTGTCGCCGGGCTTGGCGTTGGGGGCGGTTGAGGGTTCGATCTGGATGTCGGCCTCGGCGGTGGGGGCGCGCTTCAGGTTCTCAAGGCCTTGCTCGATGTCGCGCAGGTTCAGCAGATCACCTGGGCGTGTAGGGATGGCCGTGGCCAGCAAGGCGGAACTGCCGAGCAGCGTGGATGAAGAATCGGCAGTCTTGCGAATGGCTGCGATGCGACCAGGCACCAACGAGATGGTCAGCGTGCCGGTCGACAGATCTTGCGGCGCGGCAAGAACACGGGCGGTGACGAAGCCGCGGGCAATAACAGCTTGCTGTGCACGTGCCAGAACTACGTTGACGCCAGTAGTACCAAGGCAGCGGCCGATGGGCGAGTCGTTGCCTTCGGGGCCAGACAGATCAGCAAGGGTCCACTGGAAGGATTCGGACTGCTCGCCGACCAGCAGTACGTGATCGATGCGAAAGCACGGCGACGCGGATTCAGGGATGCGCTGGACCGGTGCTGGTGGAGCGGCTTGCGGACGCTGGTCGACGGTGCGTTCGTTTTGTTCGCGCAAGGCGCGCTCACGCTCTTGCTGGCGCTGCTGTTCGATGAAAGGCAGCGGTGCACTTGGCACCTGCGCCTGAACCAGCAGGGGACTACCCATCAACACGCTGGCCAGTATGGCGCGCGGGTTTGCTCTCACAATCTCTCTCCCTCAATATCTTTCTTGTCTGCATCCATTCATTTCTCGTGCTGAGGTTCTGCAGCTTCAGCAACAAGCGTGAGCAGCGTAGTGAGCGCGGTCAGAACCGGCCAGTGTCCTTGGGGTTGTGCACGATTTGGATCAGCACGTCGGGTGTGTAGGACTTTGTGCGCGAAATCTCTGCGATCTCTCCGCCTGCCGCGCCCGCAAAGACCAGCACGCCCTGCCCTTTGTAGGCGAGGTAGTGTCGCCAGCGATCCGTTCCGTCGTACGTGGGAATCCATGCCTTGCCAGTGTTGTTGACCGCCTCAGCGTTCGGCTTGCCCATGATCTTGAGGGCCTCGGCGTAAGTCATCCCGGGACGCAGTTGCGCGATGGCAGTACCCGATACAGGTTGGCCAACGACCGTGCGCTCTTCATCCTCCTCTGCGGCTACCAATGCACGGCGGCTAGGCTCGTACAAGGGCGCAGTTTTGCAGGCTGCCAGCACCGCACCGACCAGCAGGACGACCCAGATTTTCTGATATGTCATTCTCGACCCTCTAAATCTTCGAAAAAATGCATCTCATATCGAAATCCTCAAATACCATTTCACGCCAGTTAACATCTGGCTTACGAGAAAATTATTTCGACGGGTGCGACTGCAACAAACGCCTCAACTCGGAAATATCGAGCACCCCGGGACGCTTGTAAATGCACGTACTATCCTTAATTTCGGGGCGCTGTAGGCTTGCGCACGCCCCAAATCGCCCAGGGGCCAACTGCAGTTGACTTGTCACTTTTTCCGGTTGAGTTGGGATTTTTTCCTGTATCAGTGCCACCAACTTCAAGAGATCCCCGTCGCTTCCGGCTGCGGTCGAGTAAATTGAAATGTGCGCCTGTCCAGAATCTACCAAATCCCAGGAAATTCCTTGGGAATCGTTTTTTTTCTGCCAATGCATACGCTGCGTATCTCGCGTGCTCTCATTCTTGCCAGCCTTCATTTCAAGTACGGCAGCCACCATGCTTATTTCTTGAAATAAGGCGCTTATCAGGTCAGGGGATTCCGTCACGTCATACGAGATAGAAATTGGCACGTCGCGCACGACAAAAAGAGACAGCAGATAGATTGCTATGCAGATGAATGTCGCAACCGCGGCGAGCGCGGTGATGCGATAGATTTTCAAAAGCCTCATTGTCAGTCAGTTATTAAAATCAATTGGGCCAGGGTGAAGTTGCTGCTGAACGTTTGCTCGATTTGACACACCAATCGTGCTGAACAAGAATGTTCCAGCTGTCGCGTTTATTTGTGAAACCATTTTTGATGGAACTTCACCCCAGTTTTTGTTTACACCTGCACCGACGGTAATGATTTTTACATTTCCTTTTGCGTCCACATCAAGGTATCTCATGATGTACCCATCATCAAATGCATGCCCATCATTTGTCCCGTTAATAATGACAGTACCACTGGACAACAACCATTGAGAGATTTTATTCCCTCCCGTGAGAACCAAATTCTCCTGCATATTCCCTGGGGTAGAGCAGATTTGTTGGCCGGGTGCGGAGTTGCACGCCAACTCTTTCTTTGCAGCCTCCATGCAGCCGGCTTCTGATGTATTGCACAGAATCGGGCTGGTTATTGGTCCATAGGCATGGTATCCAGGGGCAGATTTATCCCACTGAATGGACAGGCATTTAGTTGCCAGGCAATTATTGATTACTTCGTTGAAGGCCGCAGTTGAACCAGGGAGTCCTCCTCCGACTGAAGCGCCAAGGGAAGCGCTGGCAACTGTGATGGCTGCCGCTCGAACAGCGGGAGGTAAGTCGGTTTCATTGATTGCGGCCGCGATGTACGGAACGGAAAGAGAATTTATTGCTGCGCCAACGGCCCCTCCAGCACCTCCGGTCAGCCCTCCGATCACGGCGTGCAATGCGGCACGGTAAACCCCGCCTTCATCCCATTTGGCAGCCTCTTCGATCAAGGCTTGGCGCGCGGCAGGATCATCGGTCCGAGCGGCCTCGCTTAGCAGTTCTGCGTTTTGGTCATTCGCATAGGCTCCTCCGAACCTGGCTGCCTGCGAGCCAAACTGCGCGGTAATTTGGATCTGCGCATTAATGTCCCGCATCGCATCACTTGGATTCGTTTGCTGCAGGGCATTGGTGCTGTCTACACCTGTGCGCACTGCAGCATTGCCTTCAATCCCTGAGATTCCACTTTGCGTCGTGCTTGTTCGATTGACATCTTTGCTACCAACGCCTGCGCTGCCTGAACTCGAGCCCGAAGTACTCGTGCTGAAGCCGACGCTGTACCCGCTGCCTCGAAAGGTGTCGAGGTTGATCAGGTCGGTCATCGTCAGGCCCCCGGTCGAGAAACTGTTCTTCCCTCCATTTACAGCAGCATCCGTGCTGCTGATTACCCCGCCTATCAGGCTGGTATTGCCTCCTACCTTTACACCGAAGCCATCGTCCCCCGCCAGAAATCCGCTTTGCTGTGTCGCGCTGGCGAAGCTGCCATCACCGCGGATATTGTGTGCAGTCACGCTAACGCCGCTATCGCCATAGCAATACCAGGCACAGATGGTGGCGTTGAAGCCAGCGCCACTGTTCTGGCTGTGATAGGTGCTCGTGTCTTGCAGCGTTTCAATCCGCAAATTCCCTCCCACGTCGGCCTCTACATGTTTACCCGAGACCGTTGCGCCTCGCAGGGTCATATCGCCACCGCTGACGATATTGACTCGATCTCCTGCATTGACGGTGGTGTTTGTCCACGCCCCATCCGTGCCGTTGTCGCGGCCACTTTGGCTCCCAGCGGCTACCTCGATGGTGAAGCCATTGCTCGCTCCAAAGCTGTAGCCCACACCAATGCTCGCGTTGCTACTGCGACTGGACGAACTCTGCGTACTGCTGTTCGCCGCAGCCTCAAGCGCGACATTGTTGTCCGCCGCAAGGCTCGCATTCTTGCCGGCGCTAATCTCGCTGCCACGAACAAGGATGTTGGAGTCGTGCCCACCACCCGTCGCTGTGATAAACAGGTTGCCTCCCGCCAGTACACGAGAGCCAGCGGATGTGCTGCTGCTTTGGGTGCTGGTGGTTTCGCTCGAACTCCTGCCCAGGGTCAGCGTCGCGCCCGCACTCACAGCTCCGGACCCAGCACCCATCGCCGCAGCTTGAGAGATATCCCTGTATGCCGAGTAGCCGCTGAGTGCCATGCTTGCCGCACCTAGCGCCTTCATCCGATCATCTTTGGTGTCCCTCATCGCTTGGGAGGTGTCTTCCAAGTTCCGCAGGGTGTCGATCAGCGGCGACTTGAAGCCCAGCGTGATGCCGCTCTGTGAATAGCTCTGCGTGCTTTCGTTGCGTGAGGTTTCACGCGCTTCCACGATTTGCACGTCACGTGCACTGATGCTGACGTCCCCGCGTGCGGCAATCACATCGCTGCCCACCTGCCGATACTGATTTCCGGCGCCAATCACAACATTGCCGGCCAGGGCGCCAACCGTACTTCCGGCAGCGGTCGTTTCGACTGACTTTCGCGTGCTGCGTATGTCCTGTCGCCCCCAAGTCCAACCTGAGCCACCATCGAACAGACCACTCCTCGACTCTTGCCGAGAGTACTGGCTGTCCCGAGTCTGCGTCGCCGCCTCGATCGTGATGTTGTTACCGGCCCAGAGCTCCGTGCCCTTGTCGCTCACGACGTTTGAGCCGCGAATGCGGATGTCATTGCCGGCATCCAGGGTAACGGTCTTCCCGCCGAGGCTGCTGCCAATGACACCCGTCGAGTTGAAGCTGCCTTGGTCGGTCCGTTTCTCTCCACTTCTCGAAACGCGCAGCCCCTCGTTCAATGCGCTTGTCGACTGTCCCGCATCGATGTTGATGTCGCGCTTCGCCGCAATGCCAAGCTCGCCGTCGGTGCTGTTGATCGTGCCTGCTCGCACATTCACATCCCGCTTGGCCGTCAGGCTGATGTCGCCGCTCGCCTCAATGCGCGTTCCGACTTCCTGCGTGCTGGCTTCGGCGCGGTAGTTGCCCGCACTGCGGATTGTTGCGTCCTGCCGGCCGGTCGTGACCGTGCCGAGGTTGATGTCGCGGCCTGCACCGATCTCGGTAGTGCCTTCCTTGCCGCTGTTGGAAATCAGTGCGCCGATTAGGTTGACATCGCGGCCAGCCGAAGCCACCAGCGTGCCCTTCGGATCGCTCACATAGAGACCTGCCACCCGGTCGATGATGGTCGCGCCACGCAGACTCGCAGCCCCGGGCGCAATGTCCATCGCCAGCCCGCTGCTGCTGGTCGTGGTGCGCACGTTGATGTCTCGGCCTGCTTCAATCTTGAGCTTGCTTGCCGCGTCAATCGTGCCCCCGATATTGTTCAGGTCGGTCCTGGCATTGAGGTCGACGCTGCCACCCGAGATTCGGCCGTTCAGGTTCTGGATGTTCTCCGCCGTGATCTTGACCGTGCTGCGCCCGGCGACGGCGCCGCTGTTGACGAGGTCGCCATCCAGCTTGATGTTGACCTCCTTGCCGGCCAACAGGGCGCCGGAGCCGTCGATGTCGCCGTTCTTCACGCGCACGTAGACCTGCGGCACCAGCACGCGCTGGGTGCTGCCATCCGGCAGGGTCACTGTCTGCTCCACCAGCCAGACGATGTCGCTGGTGAGCTGGGCCATCTGCGCATCCGTGAGGGCGATCCCGGGGCGCAGCCCGTACTGGCGAGCAAAGGTAGCGCCAGCGTCCATGAGCGCGGCGTACTGCTTCTCGTCGCTGTCGTAGCCGTCCAGGTAGCGGTAACCCGTCAACTGCGCCACTTGCTCGCGGACCAGGCGCTGTTCGTAGTAGCCGTCACCCATGCGCTTGAGGGTGTTGTTCGGGTCCAGTCCGAGGTTGTTCAGCAGGTAATCGCTGCTGAGCCAGTTGCGGTAGTTCGCGAAGCGCGGATCAGTCTCGACGAGGTATCGGCTCGACGTGCCTGAGAGAGTCCGGAACAGGCTGGCCGTAGGCAGCGCCAGGCCCGGCATCGTGGTGCGCACGACCTGGGACGTGCCAGAGCTGGCCGCCAGCTTGACTTCGATGATGGGCGGAACGATAGGCCCAGTCGAGCCGGCTGCCGGTCCATTGCCATTGACGCCGCTGGCGCTGGCGCTGGCGACACCCTGGTTGGTGTGGCCGGGAGCCAGGGTGCCCGTAGGTGTGCCGCTGCCGACCACCGTGACATTGCCTTCCTGCCGTGCGGCGGCGAGCGTGACCGTGATGGGAACGGAGGTGTTGTAGGGAGTGGGCATCGGCATATCGCCGCTGCCGTTGTTGTAGTACTGCCAGCCTGTCCGGTTCTGTGATCCGGCGACTTCGAAATTCTTGTTTGCAATCGTCCCGCCCGTCACATTCAATGCGCCCCCGGCCAAGATCTGGCTCATGTCATTGGTGCCGCTACCGACGGTGATGTCCATCTTGCCGCCAGCAATGATGCGAGCAGGCGCCGATGTCTGCAGAACCGGGATGGTGCTCGAATCCGAGTACGTCCAGGAGTAGTACGCACGGGCGTAGTTCTGATAGACGTCATTGATGAAGGCAGCCGTCGCCGTATCGAGTCGCTTGTGGGCCTCCAGGTAGGCCTCTCGCTGGGCCTCGTCCGGGGTGTCGGTGGCCGGAGGTGTGACACCGAATGTGGCCCAGATCGGATCGGTGCGCGCATACCAGACACCGGGTTCCGTGAAGGTTTCGGTGAAATCTGTCCCCACTGGTCGGGTGCCGGTGAGGTCACTGCTGTTGCGCGGCGGATTCGTGTAATAAGCGCTGAATCTGGAAAGCGGATAGCTTGCAGAGGGGACCAGTATTCCCGAGAACTGGCTGATATTGGGCCCGCCCGCCTGACTGACGAAGCTGGGCCAGAGCACACCCATCAGGTGCTCGAAATCGACAGATGGCCCTTGCACGGTCACGAAGACCAGTTGATCGGCGGTATAGCGCGTTGCACTGCCGGGAAGGGCGTACTCGGTGTGCGAATCGCTCGCCTTGCCGCTTTGCATCGTCCAGGTCACACCGCCATTGGTGTTGTTCAGGACGGAAGTCTTGATGTCGATGTTGCGGGTTGCCTCGATGGTCGCGGCATAGTTGCTCACGGCGCCGGCCGAGCCACTGGCCTTGCCGTCCACGAGCGCGCCACCGATGGCGAGATCACCATCGCTGAAAATGAGCGCGCCATCCCGATTGTTGAGATTGGTGACACCCAAATCCAGCCGCTGGCGCGCGGCAATGGTGCCTGCGGAGGCCACACCCCCCACCATCTCGGCATCGTTGTTTAGCGTGACGACGCCTATCGAGATTTGGTCGCCGTAGATGCGACCGGTGCCGAGGTTGTCCAGTGTGGAAGCATTGATGCGGGTGGTCTTGCCATCGATCACGCCCCGGTTGGTGACCGTGCCCGAGGCGTTCAGCGTGGTCGTCGTGCCTTGGATGTCGCCGGTAGCGGTGTTGTTGATGTCCTTGGCCGTGAGGGTCAAGTCGTTGCCGGCGGCCAATCTGCCGCTGTTCGTGATGTCGCCGGTCGTCGAGAGCGTGAGGTTGTTGTTGGCAACGGTCTCGCTGCCGGCTGCGAAGGTGATGTCTTGATTGACGGCGAGATTCATGTCGCCAAGGGACAGCAGTTTGCCGTCCCAGGTGACTGCACCAGCGTCAAGGACAACTTTCTTGCCGGCGACCAGAGTGCCACCGGTGTTGACCACCGATAGGGTCCTGGGAGAGCCAGGATCCTTCATCGTGAGCGTATCGCCAGCAGAAACCAGGCCCTGAGAGTTGTCGATCTTTGTCGTGCTGGTCAGTGTGGCGTTGTCATCGGCACGGATCGCGCCGGATTTGTTGGCGACCGATGCTGCAGTGATGCTGACGTTCTTGCCCTCGATGCCCTGGTCCGTACCTTGGGTGTCCTTGTTGATGACATTTGCGGCATTGAGGGTGGTTGTCGCCGCCGAGCGGATCAAGCCGCCGGTATTGGTGATCTCACCGGCATCGATGGTCAAGTCACTCACAGCCAGCGTCTTGCCGCCGCTGTTGTCGTAGCTCGCACCGTTGGTGTTGATCGCGACAGTGGCTTGACCGAGCACCTCGCCATCGTTCGTGTTGGTAAATGCTTGGGTGTTGGCGGTCAGCGCATTTTTTGCACCGATGAAACCGGCCGCGTTGTTAACCTCGCCCGTCTTCAGGTCGAGCGTATCGGCGCTGGTGATGCCGCCCTGCTTTGTGGTGTATCCGGCTGCGTTGGTGTTGGTAAGGCTCTGACCATTCGTATTGATGGTCATCGCACCGCCCGACTGGATCAGGCCCGCATCGTTGACCAGCGCGCCTGAACTCAGCGCCACGGTGGAGGCAGCTGTCAGCGTGCCGCGCGTATTGTCGAGTTGGCCGCTGCCTACTGCGACGGAGAGGCTGTTGCCGCTAACCTTGCCATCAGTGTTGTCGAGACCACCATTGATGAGCCCCACGGCGCCAGCAGCCAGAATGCGACCCGCCTTGTTGGTCGTAGTGCCGCTGGTCGTGACGTGCAGGTCGTTGGTCACCGACGCCACGGTGCCTGCCGAGTTGTCCAGGCTCGCAGCGTTGATGGTCGTGGCACCGTCAGCAGCGAGCGTACCTTCGATGTTGGACACTGCTCCCTTTGCCGTCACGCTCAGGGTGCCCGGTGTGATGACCTTTGCCTGGTTGGCGGTCACATTGCCATTGGCTGCCGTAATCGCGATGCTGGCCGCATTGGTCTCGCTGTTGGAGAGGTCAACACTCCCTCCTTGGAGGGTGGTGTTGCCCGCCGCGAGGTTTTTCCCGTTGGCAGCCAGCACGCCGGAAGCACTGACGCGCAGATCACCGACGCCGCCGAGGCTGCCGTCGTTCTGCACACCTGCACCGAATACGCCATTGGTGCCCGATGCCACGCTACCGGCGTTGATCGTTACATTGCGTCCGGCGGTGATGCCGCCGTTGTTGGCCAACGTACCGGAAACGGTGAGCGTTGTGTCATTGGTGCCGCGGATGGAACCGCTGTTGCTCAGCGAGCCGGCCTGTACCGATACATCCGTGCCCGCACCGATGCTCCCCGCGGTATTGGCCAGTTGGTTGGCGACGGTCAATTGCGTGTTCGAGTTGGCCGACTGGATGCTGCCTTTGGAGTTATCCAGGGACGCCGCCGAGAGCGCAACGTTGTTGTTGGCAACGAAGGTGCCCGACGTGTTGTTGACCGCTCCGGCGATGCCTGCAGTCAACGCGCCCGCAACCGAGATGGTGCCGCGTGTGTTGTCAGCATTGCCACCTACCGTTAAGTTGGCATCGGATGCACTCGTGAGCGCGCCGTCGACGTTGAGCAGATCGCCGGTAGTCGTGATGCTCAAATTACCCGCATTGAGCTTGCCGCCAGTGTTGTCGAACGAACCGACGTTCGCGCCGAAGCTCTGGCTGACATTCAGCGTACCGCCCGCATTGCTGAAGCTCGGCCCTGCGACGGCCATCGTCGCCACATTGAGCGAGCCGCCTGCATTGTTGATCTGCGGCGTGTTGAGCGTGATGGGACCACCCGCGTAAATCTTGCCGCCGTCGTTGGAGATGGTGCCACCGGCGGTGATGAGGCCTGGTACGGGAGGTGTGTAGGTCGCCGGTGTGGAGCTACCGCCGGTGCTGGTGCCGCTTGCGTCCGTTGTCGATGGTGTGGCCGTGCCTCCACCGCCGCTCGGCGTCGAGGTCCCTGGAGTTGCAGTTCCCCCACTGCTTGCACCGGCATTCACTGGCTCAGCGCCGATTACCCCGCCATTGGTATTGCTCAGAACCGGCGAAGCGATCGTCAGGCCCGCCGAACTGCCCTGGCGGATCGTGCCTCCACGGTTGGAGATGTCACCAGGCGTGGTCAGTTCAACGCGCTGCCCTTCCAGCGTGCCGATGTTCTCCAGACGCCCCGCTGCGGTAACGACAAGCCCACCGGCGCCAGCGCCGATGCTGCCCGCGTTGCGCACGCCCAAGCCAGCTTCGCTCCCGATCAGGACGATCTTGTTGGCGTACATGCCGCCCAAGGCAGCGACGTCGAGCGCAAAGGTCGGCGCAGTGCCGGTACCTGTCGTGGGCGTGATCTGGCTATGGTCGGCGCTGATCTGATTCGCACCGGTCACCACCTTGAGCTCGCTGGCCCAGATGCTCGCGTTGGCCTGCACAGCACGCGCAAGAATGGCCGCGTAGTCGGTCTTGCTGGCATCGAGGCCCGCGCCGTCGATGGTGACGGTTCCGCCACGAACAAGGAAACTGTCGAGACCGCCGACGGCGTTGAACTGCGGCGTGCCGGTGGTGAGCGTGGCGCGGCTGGCATTGATGAAGCCACCGCCGTCGACGCTGATGCCCGCCGGGTTCGCGATGATCACTTCCGCGCGCTGGCCGCCCACTTCGATGTAGCCCCGAAGCTGGCTGGGCGTTCCACCGTTGACCTCGTTGAGGATTATGCGCGCCGGGCCCGTGGCCAGATTGGGATTGCCCTGAACGAAACCACCCAGTTGGGTCTGCACGTTCACCCGGCTGTTGTTAAGGATGGCGCCGTTCGAACCGACGCTGAACTGGTTGTAGACGTTGCGCGAGACACCCGCGGCGGAAGGGGTTTGGATGTTGACCAGCGGCACGCCGTTCGGCGCCATCAGCACGGTCGGGCGAAAATTGCCGGGAACGTTCGGGGCACCGACGATCTGCGCCTGTGCCGACATCGCCATCAGCGCGCCCGCAACGGCTGCGGAAACGGTCGTCGCCGTTGCCTTACTGGCGCCCTTGCCAGTGCTGGCGGCCGTTTCCTGGACCACCACGCGCATCCCTCTGGCCGCGTTGAAGACCACGCGGTGCAAGTGCCGATTCATCGCTCTTACGCTCCCTCACAGTTGTCATGTCGCAGCTTCATTTGTGACCAAATGAAAACTGAGGAGCGCGATTATGGGAGCGCGGCGCTTGCTTACAAGGTATTAATTCACGCTTTTAAACGCCTGAAAACATTCAATTCCGGCAAGTTAATTCTTATTGTTTACTTTTGATCTTGCTGATTTAGTTGCGTCAACAATTGTCAAAAGTCTGCGCTGAGCGTAGCGGGCGTCATCTCCCTCGAAAGAGAGATGACGCTTTCGCATTTCAATGCGCCGGAACCAGAAAATCCTGGCTGATCCGCACCCCCAGCTCATTCACCCGATCGAGGAATTGCGTGAGATACGCATGCAGCCCCGTAGCCAGGATTTCGTCGACGCGCGCATATTGCAGATCAGCCAGGAGCTTCCCGGCACGGCGCTGCGTTTCTGCGCTCTGCTCGTTCTGAACCTTCGCAAGGTTGTTGACCACCTCGACCAGGCTCGCATGCAGCGAGCGCGGCATGTCGGCCCGGAGAATGAGCAGTTCGGCCACGCGCTCGGGCTTGATCACGTCGCGGTACACCTTGCGGTAGACCTCGAAGGCCGAGACGCTGCGCAGGATCGCGCTCCAGTGATAGAAGTCGTATTCCTGGTCTTCCTCGGTGGCAGCGCCAAAGAACTCGCTGTTGAGCGCGTGGAACTTCACGTCGACCAGGCGCGCGGTGTTGTCGGCGCGTTCCAGGAAGGTGCCCAGGCGCGAGAAGTAGAAGGCCTCGTCCTGCAGCATGGTGCCCAGGGTGACGCCGCGCGACAGGTGCGAGCGGAACTTGACCCATTCGAAGAACTGGCCGGGGTCGCGCTCGAAGTCGCCCGAGCGCAGCATGCGGTTGACTTCGAGCCAGGTGGTGTTCTGCGTTTCCCAGGCTTCAGTGGTGAGGGCGCCGCGCACCGCGCGTGCGTTCTCGCGGGCGGCCTTGAGGCAGGAGACGATCGACGAGGCATTGCTCTCGTCCTTGACCATGAACTCCATCACCTCCTTGGGCGCGATCTGGTCGTACTTCTGGTTGTACCAGGGCAGCAGCTCGCTGATGGAGAGCACGCCCTGCCAGCCGTACTTGGCGACTTCGGCGGACTGCGGCAGGAGCGAGGTCTGGTAGTTGACGTCCAGCATGCGCGCCGTGTTCTCGGCGCGCTCGGTGTAGCGGGACATCCAATAGAGGTGGTCTGCGGTGCGGGACAGCATCGTTCGTGCTCCTACTGCGATTGGCTTTGCGACTGTGCGGGAGCCTTGGACTTGGGCACACGGTCGGCTTCGAGAATCCAGGTGTCCTTGGTGCCGCCGCCCTGCGACGAATTCACCACCAGCGAGCCTTCCTTGAGCGCCACGCGCGTGAGGCCGCCGGGCACCATCTGCACCTCGCTGCCCGAGAGCACGAAGGGGCGCAGGTCGATGTGGCGCGGCGCGATGCCGGCGTCGACGAAGGTGGGCGAGGTCGACAGGCTCAGCGTGGGCTGGGCGATGTAGCCGTCGGGCTTGGCGATCACGGCCTTCTTGAAGTCCTCGATCTCGGCCTGCGTGGCGGCTGGGCCGATCAGCATGCCGTACCCGCCGGCGCCGTGCACTTCCTTGACGACCAGGTCCTTCATGTTGTCGAGCGTGTACTGCAGCTCGTCCTTGTTGCGGCACATGTAGGTGGGCACGTTCTTCAGAATCGGCTTCTCGCCGAGATAGAACTCAACCATCTTCGGCACGTAGGGGTAGATCGACTTGTCGTCGGCCACGCCGGTGCCCACCGCATTGCAGATGACGACGTTGCCTTCGCGGTAGGCGCGCATCAGGCCCGAGCAGCCCAGCGTCGAGGTCGGACGGAACACCTCGGGGTCGAGGAAGTCGTCGTCCACGCGGCGGTAGATGACGTCGACGCGCCTCGGCCCGCGCGTGGTGCGCATGTAGACGAAGTTGTCCTTGACGAACAGGTCCTGCCCCTCGACCAACTCCACGCCCATCTGCTGCGCGAGGAAGGCGTGCTCGAAGTAGGCGCTGTTGTACATGCCCGGCGTGAGCACCACCACCGTGGGCTCGGCCGTGGCCGGAGGGGCGCTGGCGCGCAGCGTTTCGAGCAGCAGGTCGGGGTAGTGCGCGACCGGCGCGATGCGGTTCTGGTTGAAGAGCTCGGGGAAGAGCCGCATCATCATCTTGCGGTTCTCGAGCATGTAGCTCACGCCGCTGGGCACGCGCAGGTTGTCTTCGAGCACGTAGTACTCGCCGTTGCCGGCGGCATCGGGGGCCCGCACGATGTCGATGCCCGAGATGTTCGAATAGACGTTGTGCGGCACGTTCACGCCCATCATCTCGGGGCGGAACTGGGCGTTGTTCAGGATCTGCTCGGCCGGGATGATGCCGGCCTTGATGATTTCCTGGTCGTGATAGACGTCATGCAGGAAGCGGTTGAGCGCCGTCACGCGCTGCACCAGCCCTTTTTCCATGCTGTCCCACTCGTGGGCGGGAATGATGCGAGGCAGCAGGTCGAACGGTATGAGCCGCTCGGTGCCGGAGCCGTCCTCGTCCTTTGCGCCGTACACCGCGAAGGTGATGCCGACCCGGCGGAAGATCATTTCCGCCTCTTCGCGTCGCGAACGCATCACCTCACCGGGTTGCTTCGCGAGCCATTGGTCGTAGCGCTTGTAATGCTGTCGGATCGCAGCTCCAGCATAGGGAAGCTGCTCGTACATCTCGTCAAATTTGTGCATGGAACGACCAATCTCCTTGAGTTAGTAGCTTAGCAAGTTCAGGGCCAGTAGAACCCCTGATGCCAAGGCCGGAGACGGGTCGGATGATCTTTCCGCGCTCAGGTCGGGGGGCCCTCCCCGGTCGTTTCCGGCTTCTTGCGGGGCGAGAGAAATTCCTTGATGCGCTCCCCGCTCTCGTCGCTGTAGAGGCTGGCCAGAAAGGACTCGCGCTCGGCCTCCAGCTGCTCGCGGCGACTGCGTCCGCGCGCCGCATAAACCAGCTGCTTGATGCGCGCCTGCACTTCGAACGGTCCGCGCGCGAGTTGCTGCGCCCAGGCGAGCGCGGCGGCGCCGGCTTCGCCGTGCGGCACCACCTTGTTGACCACGCCAAGCTCATGCAGCCGCTTCGCGGTGCAGGGCGTGCCGTCGAGCAGCATTTCGAGTGCGGCCTGCGGCGGCAGCGAACGGGCCAGCGAATCGGTGCCGCCGCCGTCGGGCGAGAGGCCGACGTTGATGTACGACATCGCGAACTTCGCGTCTTCGGCGGCCACGATCAGGTCGCAGGCCAGGCAAAGCGAGAAGCCGCCGCCCATCGCGGCGCCCTCGACCGCGGCGATGACGGGCTGCGGTGCCTCTTCGATCGCCATGAGCCATTCGTGCAGCGCGTCGATGTGGCCTTGCTGCTCGGCGGGCGGCAGCTTGCGCTGCCGGGCGAGGCGCCGCAGGTCGCCGCCGCCGCTGAAGTGATCGCCCTCCCCGCGCAGCACGATGGCGCGCACCGTGCGAAATCCGGCGGTGGTGCGTATCGCCTTGGCGGCCGTCCGGTAGACCGAGGGATTGATCGCGTTGCGCGCCTCGGGATTGCTCAGCGTCAGGACGAGCACCGGACCCTCGCGATGCATCTTGAGACGCGCGCCGGAGCCGCCGGCGAGGCTCGCGCTGGTGATGGCCGGAACGCCGGTCGTCATGAGGCGCGCCCGGAAGACGGGCCCCAACGAGAGATCCGACGGTTGTGCTTGTCCATGTTGCCCCCTTGTTCTGAGTTGTAGCGAAACGATACAACGCATGGAACGCGATCGGGGACGCCTTTACAAGAGGTCTTTCAGGCTACTTTTGACAATTAGTTCACGATTTCAGGGCTCCGGACGGCCAACCTCCTCCGGCTCCCGGTGCTGCCAGTAACGCGCCCGGCGCTCGCGCTCGCAGCCCACCTCGGCAGGCCTCGCGCTGCTCCAATGCGCGGCGCCGCAGTGGGTGTTCTCGATCAGCCGCACATCTCGTTCACGGTACCGCGCCACCACCTCCCGCGCCGGATGGCCGAAGCGGTTGCGATACCCCGCCTGGACGAACGCGATGCGCGGCTGCACTGCATCGAGGAACGCCGCGCCCGACGAAGTCTTGCTCCCGTGATGCGGCGCCAGCAGCACGTCCGCACGCAACAGCTGCGGCGTGCGAATGAGCAGCGCCGTCTCCTGCAGCCGCTCGATGTCGCCCGCCAGCAGCGCCGACGCGCGTCCGTTGTCGATGCGCAGCACACACGACACTGCATTGGGCTTGCCGAAGCTGCGGTAGTCGCTCTCGAAGGGATGCAGCACATCGAAGCGCACGCCGTCCCAGCTCCACGACTGCCCCGCCTCGCAGCGCTTCGCCATGCGCATCGCCTGCAGCGGGTGCGTGGCCTCGATGGAACTCAGCAGCGCGGAGCCGGGCTGCATCGCGAGCACCGCGGGCGCGCCGCCGATATGGTCGGCATCGCGATGGCTCACCACCAGCGTGTCGAGCCGCTCGCCGTACGCGCGCAGCAGCGGCACCAGCACGCGGTGGCCCGCGTCGCTTTCGAGGCTGTAGCGCGGGCCGGCGTCGTAGAGCAGGCTGTGCGTGGCGGTGCGCACGAGCACCGCGTTGCCCTGGCCGATGTCGGCGGCGAGCAGTTCGAACTCGCCCACCGCGGGCCGCGGTGCCTGCCACAGCAGCACCGGCAGGAGCAGGGGTACGCCGAGGCCCCGCAGCGACCATGGCAGCCGCATTGCCAGCAGCACGCCGCCGCCCACGCCGCAGGCGGCCATCCACAGCGGAGGCGCCGCCATCGACAGCGTGGCATGCGGCAGGCCGGCCAGCCATTGCAGCAGGAGCGCCAGCGCATGCACGGCCCAGGCGGCCACGTCCCACAAGGGGGGCAGCGCCACGCCGAGCATCGCCAGCGGCGTGATCACGAGCGTGACCCACGGAATCGCCACCGCGTTGGCGAGCAGCCCGATCAGCGACACCTGCTGGAACAGGAGCAAGCTCAGCGGCGTGATCGCCAGCGTGATGGTCCACTGCTCGCGGAAGAAGCGCAGCAGGCGAGCAGCCGCGCCGGCCTGCTGCTCGCCCGGCATTCCGGCGTCCGTCGCGAAGAGCACGCCCACCGCCACGAAGCTCAGCCAGAAGCCCGCCTGCATCAGCGCCCAAGGATCGAGCGCGACCACGACGGCCGCGGCCAGCAGCCACACGTTCGGCCAGGGCCAACGCCGCCCGGTCAGGCGCAGCAGCGCGACCGTCGCCAGCATCCAGACCGTGCGCTGCGACGGCACGCCCCAGCCGCTGAAGAGCGCATAGAGCGCGGCCAGCAGCACGCCGCCGACCAGCGCCGCCTGCTGGGCGGGCAGGCGCAGCATCAGCCGGGCGCTGCGGCGCCAGAGCAGGCCGACCACGTGCGCGGCGAGCCAGGCAAACATCGTGACGTGCAGGCCCGAGATCGACATCAGGTGCGCCACGCCCGTGGCACGGAACACGTCCCAGCCCGCGCGGTCGATGGCGTTCTGGTCGCCGGTGACCAGGGCCGCGATCACGCCCGCGCGGGCGCGGTCGGGCACGCGCTCGAAGATGGCGTCGCGCACCGCTTCACGGGCACGCTCGATGGGATGCAGCCAGGTGGGGCCGAGCAGCACGGGCGCCGCGTCGCGCGCGCCGGCTCGTACATGGCCGCTGGCGTGCAGGCCCTGCTCCCACATCCGGAGTTCGCTGTCGAAGCCGTGCGGGTTGCGGTTGCCATGCGGCGCTTTCAGGCGCACCGTCAGGCTCCAGCGTTCGCCGGCATGCGGGGAAGCGGCAACGATGCTGGCTGGCGAGGTACGCCCCCAGAGGCTGGAGCCGTCCGCATACCAGCCGAGAGCGATGCGATCGGGTACGGCCGGCCGGCCCCGCGTGTCGGCGTCGGTCCATTGCGCGGATTCGACATCCAGGACGAAGCGCGTGCCGGCCTCGTTGCGCTGGGGCATCTCCGACACGACGCCCGTGACGCGCAGGTCGCGGCCTTCGAGCGACGGGTCGAGTGCGCCCTTCGCATAGGCCACCGCACGCCATCCGGCGAGCCCCGCGCCGGCCATCGCTCCACATGCCAGGGCGACCAACAGCAACGCCCTCCCCGGCACTCGGCGCCACCACATTGCGGCCGTGCCTATACATAGCAAACCGGCATAGACCCATGCCGGCCACAGCATCGGCTGCTGCAGCTGCAAGGCCGCTCCCAGCAGCGAACCACCCAGCGCCGCGAACCCGCCAACGCCGCCCACAGCCTGGCCTGACGCGCGAAACCGCGTCATCGGACAACTCCCGAATCCATGATGCAAACCCTCCCCGAATCACGCTCAGTGGCGCGTTAATTGCTTTGGCATCTCGGCTAGTATGCGTCTCACCAGAGACATCTTCTCCCGATGCAATCTGCCAGCACTGCACACAAAAACGCATGTCCATTCACGCCGCTCTCCACCACGTCACCCACTACAAGTACGACCGGCTGGTGCAGCTGGGCCCCCAGGTCGTGCGCTTGCGGCCCGCGCCGCATTGCCGCAGCAACGTCATCTCGTATTCGCTGCGGGTCGAGCCGGCCGAGCACTTCGTCAACTGGATGCAGGACCCGTTCGCCAACTACCAGGCGCGGCTCGTGTTTCCCGAGAAGACGCGCGAATTCAAGGTCACGGTCGACCTCGTGGTCGAGATGGCGGTCTACAACCCCTTCGACTTCTTCCTGGAGCCGCAGGCCGAGAACTTCCCCTTCAAGTACAAGCCCTCGCAGGCCGAGGAACTCGCCCCCTATCTCGTGGCCGAGCCGGTCACGCCGCTGCTGCAGGCCTACCTCGACAAGATCGACCGCAAGGAACAGCGCACCATCGACTTCCTGGTCGGCCTGAACCAGCAGGTCCAGAAGGACGTCAACTACCTCATCCGCATGGAGCCCGGCGTGCAGACGCCGGAAGAAACGCTCGCCAACGGCAGCGGCTCCTGCCGCGACTCGGGCTGGCTGCTGGTGCAGCTGCTGCGCCACTGCGGGCTGGCGGCGCGCTTCGTCTCGGGCTACCTGATCCAGCTCACGCCCGACGTGAAGGCGCTCGACGGCCCCAGCGGCACCACGGTCGACTTCACCGACCTGCACGCCTGGTGCGAGGTGTTCCTGCCCGGCGCGGGCTGGATCGGCCTCGACGCCACCTCGGGCCTGCTGGCGGGCGAAGGCCACATTCCGCTGGCCTGCACGCCCACGCCTTCGAGCGCCGCGCCGATCGAGGGCGGCGTGGACGAATCGGAGGTCGAGTTCGGCCACGACATGAAGGTCACGCGCATCTACGAATCGCCGCGCGTCACCAAGCCCTACACCGAAGACCAGTGGGCCGACGTGCTGGCCCTGGGCGATGCCGTCGACGCGCGCCTGAAGGCCGGTGACGTGCGCCTGACCATGGGCGGCGAGCCCACCTACGTGGCCACCACCGACCGCGACGCGCCCGAATGGAACACCGACGCGCTCGGCCCGACCAAGCGCGGCTACGCCACCGAGCTCGTGCACAAGCTGCGCGCCGAATACGGCAAGGGCGGCTTCCTGCACTTCGGCCAGGGCAAGTGGTACCCGGGCGAACAGCTGCCGCGCTGGGCGCTGTCGATCTTCTGGCGCGCCGACGGCCAGCCGCTGTGGCACGACCCCGACCTCTTCGCCGACGAGCGCTTTCCCACGCACTACACCAGCGAGGACGCGCGCCGCTTCACCAACCTGCTGGCGCAGAAGCTGGGCCTGACCGAGCGTTACATCCAGCCGGGCTACGAGGACATCTACTACTACCTCTGGCGTGAACGCCGCCTGCCGGTGAACGTCGACCCCTTCGACTCCAGGCTCGACGACGAGCTTGAGCGCATGCGCCTGCGCCGCGTGTTCACCCAGAAGCTCGATGCGGTGATCGGCTACATGCTGCCGCTGGAGCCCGGCAACGCGAACCGCGACGCCCCTTCGCTCGAAGGCCCCGCCTGGAAGACCGGCCCCTGGTTCCTGCGCGACGACCGGCTCTACCTCATTCCGGGCGACTCGCCCATGGGCTACCGCCTGCCGCTCGACTCGCAGCCCTGGGCCAGCAAGGGCGACTACCCGTACATGATCGAGCGCGACCCGAACGCGCCGCGCGGCGCGCTGCCGAGCGGGGCCGACTACCGGGCACGCTACGCCGTGGGCACCGGTGACACCGGCGGACCGGGAGCCGACCTCGGCGCCGTGCCCTACGCCTTCGGCACGCCGCCCGTCGTGCCCTCTGCGCTGCGCATGCAGACGCCGGGCGCCGCGAGCGACGGCGACGGGCATGGCGAGGACGACAACGACGCCGCCAGCTCCGCAGATCCCAGCGTGACCCGCCAGCCCCTGCGCGGCGAATCCGCCCACTGGATCACCCGCACCGCGCTGTGCGTCGAAGTGCGCGACCCGCGCCGCGCCAACGGCCCCGCCGCCGAGAAGAAGGGCAGCGCCTCGGGCGTGCTCTACGTCTTCATGCCGCCGCTGGCCCGCCTGGAGGACTACCTCGACCTCGTCGCGGCCGTGGAAGCCACCGCGCGCGACCTGGGCGTGCGCATCGTGATGGAAGGCTATCCGCCGCCGCGCGATCCGCGCCTGAAGCTGCTGCAGGTCACGCCCGACCCGGGCGTGATCGAGGTCAACATCCATCCGGCCCACAACTGGAAGGAACTGGTCGACCACACCGAGTTCCTCTACAACGCCGCCTTCGAAACCCGCCTGTCGGCCGAGAAGTTCATGACCGATGGCCGCCACACCGGCACCGGCGGCGGCAACCACTTCGTGATGGGCGGCGCCACGCCGGCCGACAGCCCCTTCCTGCGCCGGCCCGAGCTGCTCGCAAGCCTGCTGCTGTACTGGCACAACCACCCGTCGCTGAGCTACCTGTTCTCGGGCATGTTCATCGGCCCGACGAGCCAGGCGCCGCGCGTGGACGAGGCGCGCAACGACCAGGTCTACGAGCTCGAGATCGCGCTGAAGGAAATCGCCAAGAACCGCGAGATCTACGGCCAGAACATGCCGGCTTGGCTGGTCGACCGCACGCTGCGCAACATCCTGATCGACGTCACGGGCAACACGCACCGCAGCGAGTTCTGCATCGACAAGCTCTACTCGCCCGACTCCAGCACCGGCCGCCTCGGCCTCTTGGAACTGCGCGCCTTCGAGATGCCGCCGCACGCACGCATGAGCATCGCGCAGCAGCTGCTGATCCGCGCGCTGGTGGCCCGCTTCTGGGATGAACCCTACAAGGCGCCCGTCACCCGCTGGGGCACCGAACTGCACGACCGCTTCCTGCTGCCGACTTTCGTGAAGATGGACTTCGACGACGTCATCAGCGAGATGCGCCAGGCCGGCTTCGCCTTCGACCCCGACTGGTTCGCGCCGCACTTCGAGTTCCGCTTCCCGCTGGTGGGCCAGATGCAGGCGATGGGCGTGGAGCTCTCGCTGCGCAATGCGCTCGAGCCCTGGCACGTGATGGGCGAGGAAGGCGCGATCGGCGGCACGGTGCGCTATGTGGATTCGTCGCTGGAGCGCATCGAGGTGCGCGTGACCGGCCTGAACGAAAGCCGCCACGTCGTCACCGTCAACGGCAAGGTGCTGCCGCTGCAGCCCACCGGCGTGGCCGGCGAGTTCGTGGCGGGCGTGCGCTACAAGGCCTGGAACCCGCCTTCGTCGCTGCACCCGAGCATCAAGGCCCACGCGCCTCTGACCTTCGACCTCGTCGACACCTGGATGAAGCGCTCGCTGGGCGGCTGCCAGTACTTCGTGGCCCACCCGGGCGGGCGCAACTACGAGACCTTCCCGGTCAATGCCTACGAGGCCGAAAGCCGCCGCCATTCGCGCTTCACCCGCACCGGCCACACCCCCGGCCTGCTGCGCACGCCGCCGGCCACCATCGAGCTGCCGGGCAGCCGCGAATTCCCGTTCACGCTCGATCTGCGGCGTTGACCGGGATATTCCGCACACTGCCCGAACGGCTCCCCCGTGACGGCGGTGTGACAATCCACCCCCTGTGGAACCTTTGAACGAATCCCTGTTCGACGCCCAGGCACTGGAGTTTCCGGCCGCCCTGGCGTCGGCGCTCGCCCCGCCCGCCCTGCCCGGCCATTTCGACGAAATGCGCGGGCTGGCCACGCCCGCAACCTCTTCCCGGCCGGCCGCGGCGCCCGCCCCTGCGCCGCAGCTGCACGACGCGGCGACGCAGCCACCGGCCGCGCCGCAGGCCACGCCCCCTGAGTCCCCGGAGCAGCCCCCGCTCACCCCCGCCTGGAACGCCTTCTTCGAACAGCTCGGCTCGGGCGGCTTCAACGACCTGCCCCGGCGCGCGGCCAGCCTGGAGCGGCAGATCCGCGACAACGGCGTTACCTACAACGTGTACGCCGACGCCAACGGCCCGCAGCGGCCGTGGTCGCTCGACCTGTTCCCGCTGATCGTCTCGCCCGAGAGCTGGAGCCAGATCGAGGCCGGCGTGCTGCAGCGCGTGCGCGTGCTCGACCGCGTGATGGCCGACGCCTACGGCCCGCAGCAGCTGCTGGCCGAGGGCCTCATTCCCCCGGCGCTGGTGCGCGGCCACCCCGGCTACCTGCGCGCGCTGCACGGCGTGAAGCCGCCGGGCGACACCTGGCTGCACATCGCCGCCTTCGACCTGGCGCGCGGCCCCGACGGCAACTGGTGGGTGGTCTCCCAGCGCACGCAGGCGCCCTCGGGCCTGGGCTACCTGCTCGAGAACCGCCTCGCCATCACGCGGCAGTTTCCCCAGGCCTTCGAGGCCCTGCACGTGCAGCGCCTGGCCGCCACCTACAGCGCCATGATGGAAGGCCTGCAGCGCATGTGCCCGGCGGGCGTGCCGCCGCACATCGCGCTGCTCACGCCGGGGCCGTACAACGAGACCTACTTCGAGCACGCCTACCTCGCGCGCTACCTCGGCGTCACGCTGGTCGAGGGCAGCGACCTCACGGTGCGCGACCAGCGGCTCTACCTGAAGACGCTGCAGGGCCTGCGCCCGGTGCACGGCCTCATCAAGCGGCTGGACGACCAGTTCCTCGACCCGCTGGAGCTGCGCCCCGACTCCACGCTCGGCGTGCCCGGCCTGCTGCAGGCGATCCGCGCCGGCAACGTGCTGGTGGCGAACATGCCGGGCTCGGCATTTCTCGAATCGCCCGCGCTGCTGGGCTTTCTGCCGGGGCTGGCACGCCGGCTGATCGACGAGAAGCTCATGCTGCCCGCCCTGCCCACCTGGTGGTGCGGCGAGCGCGCCGCGCTCGAATCGGTGCTGCCGCAGCTGGGCGACAGCGCCATCAAGCCCACGTACCCCGGCTTCGACGGCCGCGCGAGCTTCGACGCGGTGCTCGGCAGCCAGCTCGGCCGGCGCGAGCTCGACGAGTGGGCCGGCCGCATCGTGCGCGAGGGCGACGTCCACACCGTGCAGGGCTACATGGCGCTGTCGCAGATGCCCACCTGGGCGAACGACATGGGCCCGGGCCATATCGCGCCGCGCGCCGTGATGCTGCGCGTGTTCGCGGTGAGCGACGGCGCGCAATCGTGGCGCGTGCTGCCCGGCGGGCTGGCACGGCTCACCGAGCCCGATGCGCAGTTCGCGTCGATGCAGCGCGGCGGCAGCAGTGCCGACGTGTGGGTTCAGACGCACGGCGAGGTCGACCGCACCACGCTGCTGCAGCCGCACAGCACGCCGGCATCGCTCGCGCGGCATCGCGCGCCGGTCACCAGCCGCGCGGCCGAGAACATGTTCTGGCTGGGCCGCTACACCGAGCGCGCCGAGAACGCCGTGCGCCTCGCCCGTCTCACGCTGAGCCTGCTGGGCAGCGAAGACCAGTCCTCGCGTCCGCTGCTCGACTGGCTGCACCGCATGGCGCTGCGCAATGCGCTGGTGCCGGCCGAAGTGCCGAGCGCGCCGCAGTCGCGCCGCGTGTTCGAGCGTGCGCTCATCGCCGAGCTGGGCGACGTGGCCCGCGGCGGCAGCGTGGGCTTCAGCCTGCGCTGCATCCGGCAGGCGGCGGCCGCGGTGCGCGAGCGCCTCTCGCAGGACACCTGGAACCAGATCGTGCGCACCGAGGCCGACTTCCTGCGCCGCGCCGCCGAGCAGGCTGACGAAGGCAGCTTCGCCGCCAGCGCCGCGCTGCGCGCCCTCGAATCCGCCAGCAACGCGCTCGCGGCGATGACCGGCGCGCAGACCGACCGCATGACGCGCGACGACGCGTGGCGCCTCTTGTCCATCGGCCGCCACATCGAGCGGCTGGGCTTCCTGGCGAATGCGCTGGAGGCCGGCTTCGACAACGGCGCGGTGCACGAGGTGAGCGGCTTCGAAGCCATGGTGGCGCTCTTCGACAGCACCATCACCTTCCACGCGCGCTACCAGCAGCGCCGCGACGTCGCCACCATGGTCGACCTGCTGGTGCTCGACGCCGAGAACCCACGTTCACTGGCCTGGGTCACGCAGACCCTGCGCGGGCGCATCGCGCGGCTCGCGGGCAGCGCGCCGGGCAAGCTGACGGCGCTGTCGTACGAACTGCCCGATCCAGCCAGCTGGACGCTGGAGCACCTTTGCGCTACAGGGCCTGACGCCGACCATCCCGAGCTCGTAAAGCTGCTCGCCAGCTGCGAGACGGCGGCCTACCATGTGTCCGACGCCATCGGCACGCGCTACTTCACGCTGACTTCGGAGTCGCTGCGCTCGGTAGGCGCCTGATTTCCCATACAACAAGACAAGCAGTTCAAGACAGTTCCAAGGAGGCACCCCATGTCAGGCATCACCATCAATCGCCGCTTCGCACTCACCGCCGCAGGCCTCCTCACGGCCCTCGCCATCACCGGCTGCGGCAAGCCGGAGCCGGCATCGGCCCCGGCCGCCGGCGCCCCGGCGGCATCTGCCCCCGCGCGCGTGCTCGTGGTCGGCACCGATGCCGCCTACACGCCCTTCGAATCGCAGAACGACAGGGGCGAGATCGTTGGCTTCGACATCGACGTGGTGAAGGCGGTCGCGCAGAAGGCCGGCTTCGAGGTGAAGTTCGTCAACACGCCATGGGAAGGCATCTTCAATTCGCTCGCGCAGGGCGACCGCGACCTGCTGGTGTCGGCCATCACCATCACCGACGAGCGCCGCCAGACGATGGACTTCTCGCAGTCGTACTTCGACGCGCGCCAGCTCATCGCCGTGCGCAACGACGCGCCCATCGCCAGGTTCGAGGACATCAAGACGCTGAAGGTCGGCGTGCAGAACGGCACCACCGGCGACGAGGTCGTGGGCAAGCTGCTGGGCAAGTCGAACACCGCCATCAAGCGCTTCGAATCGACGCCGCTGGCGCTCAAGGAACTCGAAGCCGGCGGAGTGCAGGCCGTGGTGGCCGACAACGGCGTGGTGGTGCACTACCTCGCCAACAACACCGCCGGCGGCTTCAAGACGGTGAGCGACACCAGCTTCCCGGTCGAGAAGTACGGCATTGCCGTGAAGAAGGGCAACGCCGAGCTGCTCGCCAGGATCAACCAGGGCCTCGAAGGCATCCGCGCCGACGGCACCTACGCGAAGATCTACGCCTCGTACTTCGGCTCCGAGTCGAAGTAAGCGGGCGGTCCACGCAATCGGCGCCGGCCACCATGCTGCTCCACGTCACCCACGAAACGCGCTACGAGTACTCGCCGCCGGTCGAGACCGCGCAGCATCTCGCGCACCTGAAGCCGCTGGCCACCGGCTCGCAGAAGCTCGTGAGCCACAAGCTCTCCATCGAGCCAGCGCCGGCCCAGCGCAGCGAGCAGGCCGACCTGTACGGCAACACGCGCGCCTTCTTCGCTCTGGAGGCCACTCACGACCGGCTGGTGGTCACGGCCGAGAGCGTGGTCGAGACTTCGCAGCCCGTGCTCTCGCCCGCCGTGGCGCGCGAGTTGCCGTGGGAATCGGTGCGCGAGCGCTTCCGCTTCCGCAAGGACGCCACCTTCGACGCGGCTTCGGAGTTCGTCTTTCCCTCGCCCTACGTGCCGCGCCACGACGACTTCGTGGCCTATGCGCGCGCCAGCTTCGTGCCTGGCCGACCCGCCTTCGACGTGGCGATGGACCTCACCGAGCGCATGTACGCCGACTTCGCCTACGACGCCGACAGCACAGAGATCAACACCCCTGCCGTCGAGGCCCTCGCGCAGCGCAAGGGCGTGTGCCAGGACTTCGCCCACATCATGATCGCGTGCTTCCGCACCATGGGCCTGCCAGCGCGCTACGTCAGCGGCTACCTGCTCACGCAGCCGCCCCCTGGCCAGCCCCGGCTGGTAGGCGCCGACGCCTCGCACGCATGGGTGTCGGTGTACCTGCCCGGCGAGGACGACGGCACCGGCGGCAGCCCCGGCGACTGGGTCGACTTCGACCCCACCAACGGCCGCCAGCCCGGCGAGGACTACGTCACGCTGGCCATCGGCCGCGACTACTCCGACGTCTCGCCGATGCGCGGCGTACTGCATGGCGGCGCAAGGCACACGCTGAGGGTCGGCGTGACCGTGCAGCCGGTGGGGGAAGTGGTCGATGGCCTGCCGCAAACACGGACACAATCGCCTTCCCAAGACAAGGAGTCTCCATGAGCGTTTACGACAAACTTTCCAGCCTCGGCATCACCCTTCCGCCCGTCGCCGCACCCGCTGCCGCGTACGTGCCCTTCGTGCAGACCGGCAATCTCGTGTTCCTGTCGGGCCACATCGCCAAGAAGGACGGCAAGGTCTGGACCGGCCAGCTCGGCGCCAGCATCGGCACCGAAGAAGGCAAGCAGGCCGCCCGCGCCATCGCCATCGACCTGCTGGGCACGCTGCACGCGGCCGTGGGCGACCTGAACAAGGTCAAGCGCATCGTCAAGGTGATGAGCCTGGTCAACTCGGTCGGCACCTTCACCGAGCAGCACCTGGTGACCAACGGCGCGAGCGAATTCTTCGCCGAAGTCTTCGGCCCCGAGAAGGGCGCGCATGCGCGCAGCGCCTTCGGCGTGGCGCAGATTCCGCTGGGCGCGTGCGTGGAGATCGAGCTGATCGCAGAAGTGGGCTGACCGGCCTTCGGCCTTACCCTTTCGATGAAGCCCGGCGGTTCAGTCTGCCGGGCTTTTATGTTTCGAGGCCACCGAGGAGGTTCAGGTGTCCTGCCGGGCGGCGACCAGGCGCGCTCCCGGCCGCCGGCGCTTCGAGGCGACCGCCGGCCGCGTTCGCCGCATGCCCGACGGTCCAGGGCGATTGCCACGCCGCGCTGCCCTCACGGCTCCCCCAGGCTGCGCGAGCCGCCGATGCGCCTCGAACCGCGCCTCCTTCTGCTTCAGGTAATGCATGAGCACATGCGACACCATGTTCAGCCCGAAGGTGCCGAAGGCGGCCGGAAAGATGTAGAGCGCGACCGAAAGCTCCGACGAGAAGACGAGGTCGTCGGCCAGCGACGGCGTGAGCCGGGCTTGATGCGACAGCGCGCGCAGCACGAAGATGTCCACGCCCGCCAGCACGATCAGCAGCAGCCCGAAGCCGAGCACGGTCTTCTTCGAGAACTCCCGCCGCACGAAGAGCGTGACGAAGATCGCCGCCGGGAAGACCAGCGAGCACAGCACCAGCAACCAGAAGCGCACCTGCGTGAAGACGGTGACGTCCGACGGGATATGCATGGGAGCGATTGAGCCATGAAGCCTGCCCCGCAATTTGTCCGGCAGGTGAAGCGCCGGTAAAAGCGGCTGTCAAAAGGTGGTGGCGGCAATGCCTGGGGGTGACGGCGAAAGGGTCGGCTTGGCCGTATGCGAGCCACTGCATGGCCCCCGGGGTGCGCGCGCCCAACCGTGATCGGCCTTTCGAGAATGGAAGGAGAAATCCGCGCACGGCCCGATGGAGGGTTATAAAGCCGCACGTCCGGCAAAGACCGGTACCCGAGACAACACAGAGGACGGCACATCATGGAGTTCGACTACGTGATCGTGGGTGGCGGCTCCGGCGGCGCCACGCTGGCCGGACGGCTCAGCGAAGACCCCGCCGTACAGGTCTGCCTGGTCGAGGCAGGCGGCGACGGCCGCAGCATCCTGGTGCGGGCGCCGGCCGGCGCGGCGGCCATGATCTCGGGCCGGCCGCGCATCAACAACTACGCCTACCAGACCGTGCCGCAACCCGGCTTGAACGGCCGGCGCGGCTACCAGCCGCGCGGACGCTGCCTGGGCGGCTCCAGCGCCATCAACGCCATGCTCTACGTGCGCGGCCATCCCGACGACTACGACGACTGGGAGCGCGCGGGCTGCATCGGCTGGTCCTTCGACGACGTGCTGCCCTTCTTCAAGCGTTCGGAGGGCAACCAGCGCGGCGAGAGCGCCATGCACGGCGCGAGCGGTCCGCTGCAGGTTGCCGACCAGCAGTCGCCGCGCGAGATCAGCAACGCCTTCGTGCGCGCCGCCATGGAGTGCGGCATTCCGCGCAACGACGACTTCAACGACGGCGTGCGGCAGGAAGGTGCCGGCCTCTACCAGGTCACGCAGTTCCACGGCGGTGCGAAGAACGGCGAACGCTGCTCGGCGGCGGCCGCCTACCTGCATCCGGTGATGAGCGCGCGCTCCAACCTCACGGTGATGACCGGCGTGCAGGCACAGCGCGTGCTGCTCGACGAGCGCCGCGCCACCGGCGTCGAGATACGCCGCGACGGCGAGACCGACACCCTCTTCGCGCGCCGCGAGGTGGTGCTGTGCGGCGGGGCCTTCAACTCGCCGCAGCTGCTGATGCTCTCGGGCATCGGCGATCCGGAAGAGCTGGTGCGGCACGGCATCGCGGTGCGCCATGCGCTGCCGGGCGTGGGGCGCAACCTGCAGGACCACGTCGACTTCATCCTTTCCTGTCGCACGCAGGAGAAGGGCCTGCCCGGCCTCGGCCCGATGGGACTGCTGAACTTCGCGAAGGCAATTCCGGAATGGAGGCGCAGCGGCAAGGGGCTGATCGCCACGCCCTACGCCGAGGCCGGTGCCTTCGTCAGGACATCGCCCGAACTCGACAAGCCCGACCTGCAGCTGCACTTCGTGATCGCGCTGGTCGACGACCACGCGCGCAAGCTGCACGGCGGCTTCGGCTTCTCATGCCATGCCTGCGTGCTGCGGCCCAAGGGCCGCGGCGACGTGCGGCTGAACGATGCCGATCCGGCGACGGCGCCGCGCATCGATCCGAAATTCCTCTCGCACGAGGACGACGTCGCACGGCTGCTCGCGGGCGTGAAAAAGATGCGCGAGATCCTGCATGCACCCGCTTTGCAGAAGTACCGGCAGGCCGAGCTCTACACGGCCGGCGCGAACACCGACGAAGAGCTGCTCTCGCACATCCGCTCGCGCGCCGACACCATCTACCACCCCGTTGGCACCTGCAAGATGGGCACCGACGCGATGGCGGTGGTCGATGCGAAGCTGCGCGTGCATGGCATCGCGAACCTGCGCGTGGTCGATGCATCGGTGATGCCGACGCTGATCGGCGGCAACACCAATGCCCCGACGATCATGATCGCGGAGCGTGCCGCCGAGTGGATGCGCGGCCCTCTCACCTTCGACCGCGCCGAACTCGATGCTAGACGGCCCGCGACGAGCCTCGAACGACCAGTTCTCCAGGCAGCAGCAGCTGGCGCGCAGGCGCATCCAGCCCACGCAACCGTTCGATCAGGCATGTAGCGGCCGCACGGCCGATGGCATCGGTGGGCTGCGCCACGGTGCTCAGGCCCGGGCCGATGAGCGAGGCCCATTCGGGATCGTCGAAGCCCACGAAGCCGAGGTCGGCACCGAACTGCCAGCCCAGCCGCGCCATCGCCTGTGCGACGCGCAGCGTGACCACCGCATTGCCCGCGACCACCGCCGCGCGGCGGCCGCGCTTCGCACGCTGGCGCAGGGCGCGCAGTGCCTCGTCGAGCGCATCGGTCTCGCCTTCCACGCTCTCGAACACCTCGCCCGCCACGCGCGGCTCGTGCGCGGCCACGCAGGCGCCGAAGGCGGCCGTGCGTTCGCGCCGCGAGCTCACGCCCTTCTGCGGCTCGGTGACGTAGAGCAGCTCGCGATAGCCGCCTTCGACCAGGTGTCCGCAGGTGGCGGCCATCGCGGAATCGTTGTCGAGCGAGACGAAGTCGGTGTGCATGCCCGTGTGGCGACGGTCCACCAGCACCGCCGGCTTGCCATGCAGCGTGACCGCATCGACCACGTTGCTGCCGCGCCCCAGCGTGTTGAGGATGAAGCCGTCGACCTGGTAGCCCGCCAGCGCGTCGATGGCCTCGCGCTCGCGTTCGCTCTCGTTGCCGAGGTTGAACAGCATCACGAGGTAGCCGGCGTCCTGGCAAGCCTTCTCGGCGCCGCGCAGCACCGCGACGGAATATGGGTTGGTGATGTCGGCCACGATCAGGCCGACCAGCCGTGAGCGGCCATGGCTCAGCGCCTGCGCCATCGGGCTGGGCGAGTAGCCGAGCTTGGCGATGGCGACTTCGACGCGAGCGGCGATGTCGGGGCTCAGCAGGCGCTCGCGATGGTTGAGGAAGCGCGAGACGGTGGCCTTGGAGACGCCGGCGGCCTCGGCGACGTCGGCGATGGTGGCGCGGCCGGTGGGTTTCATCGGCGCCTCTCGATCCCTCTCCCCTTGGGGAGAGGGTCGGGGTGAGGGTCGACGGCGGTGGCGGAGGCAGCGCTCGCGCGAGGGCCCCTGCCCTCACCCCAGCCCTCTCCCCAAGGGGAGAGGGAGCAAGACAGGGAGGTCATGCGCTGGCCGTGTCGTACGGCGCCGTCGGCTTCTCGCCGGCCAGCACCTGCAGCAGGTTCGTCGTCGCCAGCTCGGCCATGGCATGCCGCGTCTCGTGCGTGGCCGAGCCGATGTGCGGCAGCGGCGTCACGCGCGGGTGGGTGCGCAGGGGCGAATCGGCGGGCAACGGCTCCTTCGCGAACACGTCGAGGCCGGCGGCGCGCAGCGTGCCGTGGTCCAGCGCATTCAGCAGCGCCTCTTCGTTCACCGTGGCGCCACGGCCGCCGTTGATGAAGGCGGCGCCGGGCTTCATGCGCGCGAAGAAGGCCGCGTCGATCATGCCGCGCGTGGCCTCGGTCAGCGGCAGCATCGCGAGCACGATGTCGGAACGCGCGAGCAGGCCGTCCAGCGGCGTGTGCGTGGCGCGGCCCTGCAGCTCTGGCGCCTGCGTTGCCAGGTCGACCGGACGGCGCGAGTGGTACAGCACCGGCATGCCGAAGCCCAGCGCCGCACGGCGTGCCACGGCCTGGCCGATGCGGCCGAAGCCGAGGATGCCCAGTGTCTTGCCGTGCACGTCGGTGCCGAAGAGTTCCTCGCCGATGTTCTTGGTCCAGCGGCCTTCGCGCACCATGGTCGAGAGCTCGACCACGCGGCGCTGCGTGGCCATGAGGATCGCGAATACCGTGTCGGCCACCGTCTCGGTGAGCACGTCGGGCGTGTGGCACAGCACGATGCCGCGCTTGTGCAGCTCGGCCAGCGGGTAGTTGTCGACGCCGACGGACACGCTGGAGATCACTTCGAGCTGCGGCGCCGCGTCGAGCAGCGCGGCATCGACCGGATGGCTGGAGCCGATCAGCCCATGCGCGTTGCGCAGCGCGGCGGAGAAAGCCTCGGGCTCCTTGCGCGGATCGGCCACGGTGAGGTTGTGCGCGGCCTGCAGGCGCGCGAGCTGGTCTTCGGGCAAGGGCCGGAAGACAAGCACGTTCTTCTTCGTCATGGTCATCAAAGCCCCGCTTCCTCGAGTTGCGCCCGCGTCGGCAGGCCTTCGGTGTCGCCCAGTACCTGCACGGCGCGCGCGCCGATCCATGCACCGCGGCGCACGGCGTCGGGCACGCTGCGGCCTTCGAGCAGTGCGCTCACCACGCCTGCCGCGAAGCCGTCGCCGGCGCCCACGGTGTCGATCACTTCCTTCACCGGAAAGCCGTCGACGCGGCCCGTGCCGGCCACGTCGCTGTCGTAGTAGGCGCCCTCGGCGCCGAGCTTCACCACCACCAGCCTGGCGCCGCGCTCGCGGTAGAACTTCGCCACGTCTTCCGGCTTGCTGTGGCCGGTGAGCAGCAGCCCCTCTTCGATGCCGGGCAGTACCCAGTCGGCGCGCGAGGCGAGTTCGTTCACCCAATGGCGCATGGTCTCGGTGGACGACCACAGCGTGGGGCGCAGGTTGGTGTCGAAGGAGATGGTGCGGCCGGCGGCGCGCATCACGTCCATGCTCTTGAGGGCGGCCTGCAGGCTGGTGTCGGAGATGGCGGCAAACACGCCGGTGGCGTGGAGGTGGCGCGCCGAGCGCAGCCATGCCTCGTCGACGTCGGCCGGGCCCATGTGGCTTGCGGCCGAGCCCTTGCGGTGGTACTCGATCGGCGGATCGCTGCCGTCGGTGACGCGGCCCTTGAACTGGAAGCCGGTGCGCTGCGTCGCGTCGGTGATCACGTGCGAGCAGTCGATGCCCTCGGCGCGCATCGCGGCCAGCAGCGCGCGGCCCATGGAGTCGGTGCCGAGCCGGCTGGCCCAGCCCACCTTCAGGCCCAGGCGCGAGAGGCCGATGGCCACGTTGGTCTCGGCGCCGGCAGTGCGCTTGTGGAAGGACTGGGCGTCTTCCAGCGGGCCGGGCCGGTCGGCCACCAGCAGCAGCATGGCCTCGCCGAAGAGCGCGACGTCGAATGCGGCGGGTTCTTTCATGTGTGTTTCGTCTCTATGCGCGCGCGGCGCGGATGAAGTCGACCTGGGAGCGGGTGACGGCCAGCAGGTCGTCGCCCACCAGAGGGTATTCGATGGCGTGCGGCACGTCGGCCGGCAGCGCGCGCAGCACCGAGCGCCACGGCGCGACCGAATCGCCCAGCGGCACCGCCACCCATTTGTGCGGCAGGCGCTGCGCACCCTTGCAATGCACGTAGCGCACGCGATGGCCCAGCGCCTGCGCGGCCTGCAGCGGGCATTCGCCGAGCCAGTGCCAGTTGCCCATGTCGAAGGTCATGCCCAGCGACACGCCGGCGCGGTCGGCCACATCGAAGAAGGTCTGCAGCGCGGGCAGCGTGCCGGCGCGCACGGTCTGGTCGTTCTCGATCAGCAGCTCGATGCGGGTCTCGGCAAGCTCCACCTTCAGGCCCCACAGCGAGCCGTGCGACGAGGGCTGGAAGTCGCCGATGGACATCTTCAGCCGCTTCGCGCCCACGCGCGTGGCGGCGGCGATGCCGCGCTTGAGCGCGGCGCTGTCGAGCCAGCCGCCTTCGGCCCAGAGCCCCTCGGGGCTGGAATAGACGGAAGCCAGTCCGTTGAGCGCGGGCAGTTCGGTGTCTGCGTCGCGCAGCATCTCGCCGCGCACTTCCACCGAGTCGGCGCCGGCCGCGCGCGAGAGCTGCGAGCACCAGAGCTGGCCGTGCCGCCCCACCTCGGCCGCGCCGAAGGACGACAGGGAAACGAGAACCTCGAAGGACATCAGTAGGCAGGTCAGTGGTTTTGGTGCGAGCTGAGGATCTGGCCGAGGAACTGGCGCGTGCGCTCGTCCCTGGGGTTGCCGAAGAACTCCTGCGGCGGCGCCTGCTCGACGATCTTTCCTTCGGCCATGAAGATCACGCGGTCGGCCACGCTGCGGGCGAAGCCCATCTCGTGCGTCACGCACAGCATGGTCAGGCCGTCTTCGGCCAGCGCGATCATGGTGTCGAGCACTTCCTTGACCATCTCGGGGTCGAGCGCGGAGGTGGGCTCGTCGAACAGCATGATCTTGGGCGCCATGCACAGCGCCCGCGCAATCGCCACGCGCTGCTGCTGGCCGCCCGAGAGCTGGCTGGGGTACTTGTTGGCCTGCTCCGGAATGCGCACGCGCTTGAGGTACTTCATGGCCACCTCTTCAGCTTGTGCCTTCGTCATGCCGCGCGAACGCATCGGCGCGAGCGTGCAGTTCTCGAGGATGGTGAGGTGCGGGAACAGGTTGAACTGCTGGAACACCATGCCGACTTCGGCACGCACGGCATCGACGTTCTTGCCGCCTGCCGTGAGGTCGATGCCGTCGACCACGATACGGCCCTTCTGCACCGTCTCGAGCCGGTTGATGCAGCGGATCAGCGTGGACTTGCCCGAGCCCGAGGGCCCGCAGATCACGATGCGCTCGCCCTGGCGCACGCTCAGGTCGATGCCGGTCAGCACCTGGAATTCGCCGTACCACTTGTTGACGGCTTCCATGCGGATGATGGGATCGCTCATGGGGTGTTCACTCTGTTGGATTCAAGAAATCGGACTTGGCCGAACGCAGAAATCGCGAAGGTTTCGCCGAGGTCGCAAAAGAGAAAACAAGAAATTTGTCTTGGTCTTTTCTGCGACCTTTGCGTAGCTTTTGTATTTCTTCTGCGTTCTGCCCCCGCTTCCGTGTTACTGCATCTTCGGCAGATCAGCCTGCAGCCACTTCTGGTACAGCTTGTTCAGTTCGCCGTTGGCGGTGTTCTTCTGCACGAACTCGTTCACCGCCTTGTGCAGCTCTTCCTGGCCGGGGCGCATCGCGATGCCCATCGATTGCTGCACCAGCGTGAACTTGTTCTCGAAGGTGTTGGCCGGCACGCGCTTGGCGATCTGGGCTGCGACGGTCACCGAGCAGCCGATGGCGTCGACCTGGCCGGAGATCAGCGCCTGCATGGCCGAAGCGTCGTCGTCGAAGCGGCGGATCTCGGTGCCTTCGGGGGCGGCCTTGGTCACGGCCACGTCCTGCGTGGAGGCGCGGGCCACGCCCACGCGCAGGCCCTTCAGGTCGCCTGCGGCCTTGATG
Source organism: Variovorax sp. 350MFTsu5.1 (assembly GCF_048302515.1). Taxonomy (NCBI): domain Bacteria; kingdom Pseudomonadati; phylum Pseudomonadota; class Betaproteobacteria; order Burkholderiales; family Comamonadaceae; genus Variovorax; species Variovorax sp. 350MFTsu5.1. Next base: position 4,397,847 of record NZ_CP157620.1, read on the forward strand.
GGAGTCTTGGTCGCGCCGTACAGCACGATGGTGGCGGCCGCGTAGGGCTGCGAGAACTGCACCTGCTTGGCGCGCTCGGGCGTGATGGCCAGCGAGGCCACCAGCAGGTCGACCTTGTTGGTCAGCAGGAAGGGAATGCGGTTGGGGCCGGTCACGGGAACGATGTTGGCCTTCACGCCCCAGTCCTTGGCCAGCAGCTTGGCCACGTCGGCGTCGTAGCCGTCGGGCTGGTTCTTCGCGTCGGTGGTGCCGTAGGGCGGAAAGTCGACCAGCATGCCGATGGTGATCTCGCCCTTCTTCTTGATGTCGGCCACGCTCTGCGCCGAGGCGAAGGGAGCGAACACGGTGAGGGCGGCGCCGAGGCCGAGGGCTGCGAGCGCGACGCGGCGCGAAGTGATACGGGTCATGGGATGTCTCCTGAGGAAGAAAGAGAAACGAAGAACGAAAAACGGAAAAAGCGAAAGAGGTTCAGCGGGCCAGGGCCCGGGCGCGCTTGCGCTCCATGCTCGCGGCCAGCAGCGACAGCGGCCAGCAGATCACGAAGTAGATGGCCGCCACCACCGAGAACACGATGAGCGGCTGGAAGGTGGCGTTGTTGACGATCTGCCCCGCGCGCGTGACCTCCACGAAACCGATGATGGCCGCCAGCGAGGTGCCCTTGATGATCTGCACCAGGTAGCCCACCGTGGGCGCGAGCGCGATCTTCAAGGCCTGCGGCAGCACCACGTCGCGCATGCGGTCGAAGTACCTGAGGTTCAGGGCCTGCGCCGCCTCCCACTGGCCGCGCGGAATGGCCTGGATGCAGCCGCGCCAGATCTCGCCGAGGAAGGCGCCGCTGTTGAGGATGAGCGCCACGCCTGCGGCGATCCACGGGTTGATGTCCAGCCCCAGCACCGGCGCGCCGAAGAACACCAGGAACAGCTGCAGCAGCAGCGGCGTGCCCTGGAAGATCTGGATGAAAGTGGTCGAGATGCCGCGCGCCCACGCCGATTCCGACGTGCGCATCAGGGCCAGCGCCAGCCCCAGGATCGCGCCGCCCACGAAGGCGATGGCCGAGAGCGCGAGCGTCCACTTGGCCGCTTCGAGGATGAACAGGAATTCGGGAAAGCCGAAGGTGCGCATGGTGTTGTGCTCCGTCCGTCGTCTAGGGGTTTACCGGCGGTCCGGGTAGTTGAGCGTGCGCTTGTAGATCAGCTTGAACATGGCCGAGAAGGCCAGCGCCAGCGCGAGGTAGATGGCGGCCACGACGATGTAGATCTCGAAGCTGCGGAAGGTCTGCGACTGCAGGTTGGCGGCCACCGAGGTCAGGTCGTCGGCCGAGATGACCGACACCACCGCCGAGCTCAGCATCAGCAGGATGAACTGGCTCGTGAGCGCCGGGTAGATGGCCTTGAGCGCCGGCTTGATGATGACGAAGCGGAAGATCTCCCAGGGCTTGAGGTTCAGCGCCCTGCCTGCCTCGATCTGCCCCTTGGGAATCGACTCGATGCCCGCGCGGATGATTTCCGTCGCGTAGGCGCCCAGGTTCACCACCATGGCCACCAGTGCGGCCGTCTGCGGCGACCAGCGCAGGCCGATGGCCGGCAGCGCGAAGAAGAAAAAGAACAGCTGCACGAGGAAGGGCGTGTTGCGGATCACCTCGATGTAGGCATTGATGATGAAGCGCAGCCAGCCCGGCCCCGAGGTCTTGCCCCAGGCGCAGAAGATGGCCACCACCAGCCCCAGCACCGTGGCGACCAGCGAGAGCTGGATCGTGATCCACGTGCCCTTGAGCAGCAGCGGCCAGGCGGCGAAGACGGCGTCGAATTGAAACTGGTAGTTCATGGTGGGCGGACCCTGAAGCTGCGCGGCGCGGACGCGCGCAGACCCTGAAAGCAATGCTTGCAGCTTATATGAAACCGGTTTCAGGATTTCATAGGGATTCCCCTAGATGGTCGTTTTGTCCCACCTTCTGCCTACTTCAATTCCATGCTGAACCCACCCACGGCCGACATGCCCGCAGAGGCGAATGAGCTCTCCCCCGGTACGGCTGCGCCCACCGTGCGGCACTTCAGGCAGGCGCTGCTGTGGCCCCTGCGGCTGATGCCGGCACCGCACGCCGGGCACCATCACGCGCCCTGGCACGTGCTGCGCGAGATGGGCAACGCATCGCCCTGGCGTGAGGAAGTCGACGAATACACGGGCGACAGCAGCCGCTTCCATGAGCGGCACTACAACGAGTTCGTGAGCTTCCTGCCATACGTGCAGCGCTTCCTGTACGGCGAAGGCCGCTCGCGCGGCGGCGGCACGACCGGCGACGGCGACTCGCCGATGCGCATCTTCCGCCGCCACGACGTGGCCGCCGTGCGCCTCGTGTCGAAGCCGGGCGATGCGCCGGTCACGCTCGACGTGATCCATTGCGACCTGTACTTCTTCTTCGACGTCGACGTGGTGATGCTCAACCTCGAAGTCGGCGCGAACGACCTGAGCCTCGCGCAGGCGCAGGACATCCTCTACCGCTTCGGCCGCGCCTACCCCTCGGGCTGGGAGGCCGACGGCTCGGCACTGCACTGCATGACCAGCGTCGAGTGGCTGGGCGCCGACGGCCGCGTGCTCGCGAGCTCCGACGCGCAGCAGCGCGAGGCCTTCCTCTCGCACGTCGCCCAGCACCGCGCGCCGCGCATCGCGGCGCACTGGGCCTACCTGATGCAGCCGCTGGTGAGCGACCATTCCGAAGACGCGGGCGTGCTGCGCTACCGGCAGATCGAGTACTACCGCATGCCGGTGATGGCCTACCTGTCGCTGGACGATCCGCGCCGCCTCACGCGCGACGACTTCGTGCGGCTCGCGCTCGTCACGGGTGCGGGCTCCTCCGACGCACACCTGCCCTACGCGGAGCACCATCTCGCCGACTTCGAGCACAAGTACTGCTACGACCGCTTCTGGGTGAACGCGGGCGCCGCGCCCAACACGCGCTACCTATGCAACGGCCACGCGCTCATCGTGGTGGGCGACGCGCGCTCCGAGTTCTTCTGCTGCCGCGACCGCGGCGTGCTCGCGCAGTTCAGGCACCAGCACTTCCTGCTGTTCCTCATCGCGCACTTCCAGAAGGCCTCGCTGCTGATGTTCTCCGACCAACTGGTGGAAGCACTCAAGCGGCTGGACATCCGCAGCACGCCCAGCGTGAAGCAGTTCAAGCGCGCCATCCGCGCGAGCTTCGAGCGCTTCTTGCGCTTCACGCACCGCTACTGGTTCCACGAGATATCGGAGCAGGCGCAGGTGCGCGCCCTCTCCCACATGTGCGCCACGCACCTCGGGCTCGATCCGCTCTACGACGAGGTCAAGGCGCGCATCGCCGACATGAACACGTACCTCGACGCCGACAGCCTGCGCCGCCAGGCCGCCACGGTGGTGCGGCTCACCGTGGTCACCCTCTTCGGCCTCATCGGCACCATCACCACCGGCTTCCTCGGCATGAACCTGCTGGCCGAAGCCGAGGCACCGCTGTGGCGCAAGGCCGTGTGGTTCGGAGTGGTGTTCGTCGCGACGACCTGGCTCACCATCTACACGATGGTGAAGTCGCAGCGCCTGTCGGACTTCATCGATGCGCTGTCGAACGACAGGCTCGGGTTCAGGGGCAAGCTGGCGGCGCTGGCGAAGGTGTGGCGGCCCGGGGCGGATTGACTGATTTCCCCAGAGCATCGCGCAGAGCACTGATCGTGCTGTCCGCAGCGTCGATTCGCCGTTGCAGCTCCTCATTGACCAGGCGGAACAGCGCGCCGAATTTGGATCGCGTCGGGTAGATCTCCTCGCGCTCGTTCACCTCCATCGGAACGACTAGCTTTTCGAGGCACACATAGGCGCTGTGCACCTGGCGAATGCCCTCGACGTCGTCGCCGGCCTGCAGGGCAGCCGACTCGGCATTTGCATTTGAATAGGGAGGAACCGACTTCGGCGTTGGGCCAGTATCGGTTTTCGGCGCGTGCTTGAGCACGCGAGCAGACTTGGTCACGGACGACCTCCAGAGGTTGCGATTTGCAGAAACCGCCGCACCCGCTGCTAAACGAGGCGGCAGCTCGGACGGGTTAGCAGACCGGGCAACCTCTTGCGAGAAACCGGCAGGGCGCGAGCCCTCCCATCCGAGCCGCCAAAACCGGAAGCACGAATGACAAAGCCGCAGGTCCTGCGGGGAAACTGCGGCTTGCGTCGCAGAGATTGCTTCGGGCTGCTAAACCCGATCACGCCTTGCTCGGCGTGACGGGCGCAGTATAGCCACGCAGCTAGCTCACGGCCGTGTAGGTCAGCATGGGTGTTCATGGTGGCGAACTGGCTCACGGTTCCCCCAGAATCGACGCATGCGCATTGCCATCGTCTCCGACATCCACGGAAACCTTCCCGCACTCGAAGCCGTCATCGAGGACATCGGCCGCCGCAGCGTCGATACCGTCGTCAACCTCGGCGACAGCCTCTCCGGCCCGCTGATGCCGCTGGAAACCGCACGTTTCCTGATGGCGCAGGACTGGATTCATCTCGCGGGCAACCACGAGCGCCAGGTGCTCACCCTTCCTGCCGGCAAACGCGGCGCGTCCGACGAGTTCGCGCACGCGCGACTAGGCTCTCAGGAGTTCGCTTGGATGGCTTCGCTCGAACACAGCCTGCGACTGAACCCCGACGTGCTGCTGTGCCACGGCACGCCGGACAGCGACCTGCACTACTTCCTGGAGACGGTCGAGCCAACGCTGCTTCGACCTGCCACGATGCCCGAGATCGATGCGAGGCTCGGCACGGTCGATGCGCAAGTGCGGCTCGTCGCCTGCGGGCACACGCATGTGCCGCGCGTGGTTCGCGCTTCTGGCGGGCAGTTGATCGTCAATCCGGGCAGCGTCGGGCTGCAGGCTTATGACGACATCCACCCGCATCCGCACGTCGTCGAGACGGGCTCGCCCGATGCGCGCTATGCCATCGTCGAGCGGCTGGCGAACGAAAGCTGGGCTGCGACGCTGATCTCGGTGCCCTACGACCACGCGAGCATGGCGGCGCTCGCGATGACCAATGGCAGGCCGGACTGGGCCGGCGCACTCGCCACTGGCCGGATGCCCTCAGGCCGTTGACGCTAAGCGCGGAATACATGCCGACTCGGCGGGCAAAGAAAAACCCGCCGAAGCGGGTCGATTGCGTCGCAGAGGTTGCTTCGGGCTGCCAGACCCGATCACGCCTCATTCGGCGCGACGGGCGCAGTACAGCCACGCAGTTCGCTCACGGGCCGAGTGCTACCAGCCGCGAAGCCTTTCATTGGCAGCTGAAATTCTCGGCCTTCTCGATGTCGCCCGTGCCCTTGTAGCGCGCAACCTTCGGGTAGGCGCAGAGGGGCCGTGTGCGGGTTGGCGACCAGGCCGCAGGCACATCCCCGTTCACGCCACCCACGTTGCCTGCACCGCGCGCCGAAGCGACGACGGAATCGGCGGCCTCGCCCTTCTCCACCCAGTTGACGAGCGGCGCGAGCATGTCGAACTGGTCGGTGGTCGGGCCGCCAGCGCAGTGGTTCATTCCGGGCACCCGATAGAAGCGTGCGAAGTTGGACGCATCGCCGCCGTTGGCCGCGGCCAGCTGGTCATACCAGTGCTGCGTGTCGTCGCTCGAGAAGATGGGGTCGCTCGTCCCGTGGTAGGCCATGACCTTGGCGCCGCGCTTCTTCAGGCGGCTCAGATCGGTGGGGTTCGGCGGCGTCATGAACGAAAGAGAGTTCTCGGTGTAGAGCCCGTCGGTCGCGGTGATCTTGGAGAGGATCGAATCGATGTTGGCCGTGAGCGTGAAGTTGGGGCCGTTGAAGCCGGACGGGTTCTCGGGCGGCACCTGCCAGACGAAGGCGACCGCGCCCGAGTCGAGGTTCAATGAATTCGAGAACTTCCACGATGACCAGCCGGTGGTGTTCAGGCCTGCATCGAAGGGAAAGCTCGCATAGATCTTCTTTCCGCCGCCGTCGAGCGCACCCGCGAAGAGCTGCCCGATGCGAAGCTTCTGGTCGGCCGAGAGGCATGTGCCATCGCGCGAGCCGCTGCAGGTGGGAACGTCGCGGTCCAGAGAGAAGGCCGCCTGGCATGCGCCGGTGTCCTGCACGAGGCCGTCGGTCGTGCCGTCGAGGGCATCGCACTTGGCCAGGACTGCATTGGAGACCAGGGTGCGTTCGGCCAGCGTGAAGCCCGTGCCAGGGTCGCCCGGGGTGGTTGCCAGGGCGTTGTAGTTCTGGGCGCCGACGATGTTGGCTGAGGCGGCAAGGGGGAGCCGGAAGCCGGGGTCGCCCACCAGGAAGCCGTCGTAGTCGTCCGCATAGCGCGACATGGCAACCATGGTGTGGCGCCCGCCGTTGGAGCAGCCGCCGATGTAGGAGCGGTCCGGGCCCTTGCCGTAGGCCGATGCGATCAACGCCTTCGCCATCGGCGTGAGCTTGCCGACCGCCTGGTAGCCGTAGTCGAGGCGGGCCTGCGGATCGATGCCGAAGAACGGCGTGGGCGCCGCGTGCCCCGCGTCGGAGCTGATCACGGCGAAGCCCTTGTTCAGCGCGTTGTCCAGTACGCCGCCTCCGCCGACCGGCCCGGTGGCGGTGCCGATGCTGCCGTCGAGCCCTCCGTTGGCTTGATAGAAATACCGCCCGTTCCAGTTCACCGGCAAACGCATCTCGAAGCCGATCGCATAGCTCTGGCCATCGACCGGGCTCGTGCGCTGATACATCGATCCGCGCACCTGGCAATGCGCCCCCACCGGCTTGCCCGCGACGCTCAAGGTGCCGGCTGCGATCGAATTGGCTGCGGAGATGGTCGTGTTGGCAAAGGTGAAGCCGGCGAGCGAGGCGCAATCGCCGAGCGTCGCGCCGGTGGCCGCGCCGAGCACCGGCAGCGTCTCGACGGGCGGCGCCGGATTGTCGGGAGGAGGCGTCACGGGATTGCCATTGCCGGCAGGCGGGGTGACTGTCGAAGTGCCGGTCGTCGGGAACGCGCCGACGAAGCCGCCGCCACCACTTCCTCCGCCACAGGCGGTCAGCAATGAAGCGACAAAGATCAGGGATGCGGGGGTCTTCAAGAATGTCTCCTTCGACGCCTGGACGCGGCGCCTATAGTTAATCTACTTAACTATGAAAGATAACCAGTTATGGTTTTCCATTAAGCAGTTTTCACTCCCAAGACGCCACTCCGATCCAGTTAGATCAGACAGTGAATCACCTGGAGGGAGAACGACAATGCCCGGAATGCCCAAGAACAGAAGCAATCCGGTAGACGCCACACCCGCCGGCCGGCTGGTCGAGGCGTCTTTGCATCACGTGCTCGGCTATCAGCTCGCACAGGCGACGATCGTCACCGGCGCTGTGTTCGCCGAGCGAGTGGGAACGCCTTTCGACCTGCGCCCGGTCGAGTTCACGGTGCTGTGCCTGATCCACGAAAACCCCGACGTGTCGGCCGCCCGCCTGGCGAAGGCACTCGCGGTCACGGCGCCCAACATCGCGGCATGGCTCGAACGGCTCGAGAGGCGAGAGTTGATCCGCCGCACTCCGCACGCCACGGACCGCAGGGCCCAGCACCTTCGCACCACCCCGACCGGCGCCACCCTTGCGAGCAGCGCGACACGGTCGGTCATCGAAGGCGAGCAGCTGGCGCTCGGCAACCTCTCCAAGGGCGAGCAAATGATCCTGATCGAGCTGCTGCACAAGGTTGCCGTGTCACGCAGCGCGTGAGCGTTCAGGCAACGCGCACGCGCCCCGTGCGCTTCGTGCAGGCTGTGTTCTTCAGTCGCCGAACGCGACTTCCGCGCTGGCGATTGCGCGGATCGGCACGCCGAAGCTCGTGATGTCCGACAGCGTGGCGTTGTGATGCTCGCGGATCTTCGCGCCGGTGGCGTGCGGCTTGTCGTGCGAAGTGTGCGCATCGGCCGCGAGCACCACGTGGTAGCCCAGCGCGGCGGCGCGGCGCACGGTCGTGTCGACGCAGAACTCCGACGAGTAGCCGCAGACCACCACGCGTTTCACGCCGTGCCCGGAGAGCCAGGCTTCCAGCGGCGTGCGCAGGAAGGAGTCGGGCGTGGTCTTGCGGATGCGCGCGTCGCGCGAGTCGGTGTTCAACGCGCTCGCGAGCTGCCAGCGCTCCGAGTCGAATTCGAGGTCGATCGCGTTCTCGTGCTGGATGAAGGCCACCGGCACGCCGGCAGCGCGGGCGCGTTCGGTGAGCGCGTTGATGCGCTGCATCACCTCGTGGGCCTCATGGGGGCGCGGCGGGTCGTCGCAAAGGCCACGCTGGACATCGATGACGAGAACGGCAGTTTTCATGGGCTGCGGAATCGGCGGGTTCTTGACCGCGCGATTGTGCCCGGCCCCGCCTGACCGGCGCCCTACTGCCGAACGCCTTATTCCCAGGCGCTCACCTCCAGCCGCACCTTGCCGCTGATGCCGGGCGCGGCAGGCGCCGCTCCAAGGCTCGACAGCGGCACCACGAACTGCAGCTTGCCGCTCGCCAGTTGCTTCGGGCTCATGGGCAGCGAGGCGCGGCCGGCGGTGTCGGTCTGCCAACCGTACTTGACGTTCCAGTTCTGCGCCGGGTCTTCGGGCTGGGGCGGCGCGATCTCGATGATCAGCGTGTCGCGAAAGAGCGAACTGCCTTCGTAGTGGCCGTCGAGCCAGAACTTGTTGTTGACCTGGTAGTCGGGTACGCGCACGCCCAGCGTCATCGCGTAGGCCAGCGTGGGCCTGTCCTGCTTCACGCGGGCCCGGTTGGCGAGGAACACGGTCGAGAGGTAGATGGAGCGGCGGTCGGCCTTGGCTGGGTCGGTGAGCTCCTTGTGCGTGCGGCAGGCGGGCGAGTCTTCCTCGGCAATGCGGCGGCTCAGGTACCAGCGCTTGCCTCGAGGTGCGGCCAGCAGTTCGACCTGGTAGAGCGCATCGACGTCGGCGTCCTTTGGCAGGTCGGGCGGCAGCGTGACGCCGTCGACGTCGAACCACAGGTCGACGCGCACATCGCCGAACAGGAAGCGCGTGAGGTTCTGGTAGGCCTCCTCGGAATTGACGATGCCGAAGTAGCCCGAGTGCGAGCGGTAGGTGTAGGCAGTGGCCACCGGCTGCGTCTTGCCGGCGTCGTCGACGGCCCAGAGCGATGCGTTCTCGATGCGCACGAGCCCGTCGCTGCCGTGGCCCGCGAACATGCGCGAGAGGCCCTTGGCGGTCTCGTAGTCGCCGCGGTTCGTGCCGACCATGCAGAAGAAGCGCTCGGGGGGAAAGGCCGCCGCAGGCAGGTAGTCCATGCGGCCGTTGACCGGTGCCGTGGCCAGGAACTCGGACATCTTCTCCCGGTTGAAGGTGTTCATCTCGTTCAGCGTGAGCCAGGCCGGCACGTTGATGCCGCCCATGTCGATGCCGTTGTGGGGCGTGGCGTAGGTAAACACCTTGTCGACGCAAGCGCGCGCGGCCGCGTCGCCGAGCGCGGGGTTCTGCAGGAAGGCGCGAACCACCAGCCCGCCCATGGAATGCGCGACGAGGTAGCAGCGGAAGTCGTCGGGCGCGAAGCCCGAGGGGCCCTCGCGCTGCACCACTAGGTCACGCACGCGCAAGATGAGCTGGCTCAGGCCCTGCGCGTAGATCTTGACGTCCTTCGCCTTGCCGTCGCCCAGCAGTTCGGAGCCCGAGTCGTAGTAGCGGTAGATGATGACCGAGGCCGAGGGAATGCCGTCGACGTCGTTGCCGTTCGCGTCGGGCGAAGGCTTCCAGTCGGGGTCGAGGATGTCCAGGCCGTTCTGGTAGACGCTCTGGTACTGGAAGTCGGCCAGCAGCCGCACCATCGGCGATTCGAATACGAACTTTTGCGCCGGCGCTTCCTTCTTCACGGTGGCGCGATACACGGTGGAGCCGATGTTGAAGCCGCAGAACGGATCGGCCGCGGTCTCGTCGCGCTCCGACTCGGTCATGGCGTAGCCGCGCACGTAGATGATGGGATAGCGGTTGGTGCTCATGGATCTTCAGCCTCCTCAACTCCGGTGAAACCGATGAAGTCCGGCAGTGTGCCGGGCTCGCGCCGCGCCCGCCATACGGCGCATGGCATAGAGCCCCGAATGCCCCTCCTGCCCGAATGTTTCTATCGCTGAAACCATTGAAACACGCGCCTTCGATAGTCTCCATCCATCCCACAAACACAATCCAGAAGGCTCTCCCATGGCTGAAGACCCCGGCTCGCAAGGCTCCTACCTGCCCCAACTCCTGCGCCGCGGCACCGCGCTCGCCGCAGCCGGCTGCGCCTTCGTGGCGGGCTGCAGCGCCGCTGGCGGCGGCGAGACGCGCTACGAGAATTCGCCGCAATTCAAGGACGGCGGCTTCCACAACATGGCCAACCCCGACCTGCCCGCGCAGGCCAGCGCATGGCGCATCTGGTCGCGCTTCATCGTGGGCAGCAAGGTCGACACCGTCCCGGTCGACCCCATCCCCGTGAAGCCGCTGGACAAGCCCACCCTCGACGCGCTCGACACGAAGACCAACCACGTGGTGCGCCTGGGCCATTCGTCGCACCTGCTGAAGCTGCAGGGCAAGTACTGGCTGATCGACCCGGTGTTCAGCGACCGCGCGTCGCCCGTGCAGTGGGCCGGGCCGAAGCGCTTCCACAAGACGCCGATTGCGCTGGAGGACCTGCCGCCCATCGAGGGCGTGATCCTCTCGCACGACCACTATGACCACCTCGACGTGGCGACCATCGAGTACCTCGCGAAGGACGTGAAGCGCTACTTCGTGCCGCTGGGCGTGCGCTCCCGGCTGCTGGCAATGGGCGTGCCGGCCGATCGCGTGACCGAGCTCGACTGGTGGCAGTCGGCCGAACACGACGGCGTGAAGCTCACAGCCACGCCCGCGCAGCACTTCTCGGGCCGCACGCTCGGCGACCGCGACCGCACGCTGTGGGCCTCGTGGGTGGTGCAAAGCGGCGACCAGCGCATCTTCTACAGCGGCGACTCGGGCTACTTCCCGGGCTTCAAGCAGATCGGCGAGCGCTTCGGCGGCTTCGACATCGCACTGATGGAAAACGGCGCCTACGACAGCATGTGGCCCGCCGTGCACATGACGCCCGAACAGAGCGTGCAGGCCTTCGAGGACCTGCGCGGCAAGGTGTTCTTCTCGGTGCACAACAGCACCTTCGACCTCGCCTTCCACAACTGGCACGACCCGCTGGACCGCATCGCAGCCCTTACGGAGGCCAGGAAGATCGAGCTGGCCACGCCGGCGATCGGCGAAGTGGTGACGGTGGGAGCGGCGCGGACCAATACGCGGTGGTGGGTCGGCCTGCGATAGCAGCGATTCACCGCGAATGCGGCCGTCGCAGCTACCTCCACAGAGGTTCTGCCGCAAGAGCAAACCGAGAGTGCGATGCTCTATAGTTCGGCCGCCATGCCCGCCTCCCTCTCACCGATCAAGCCAGCGAAGACCCGTGATCGCGACGTGCGGTCGCTCGTGCTGAGAACCGTGCTGGCCGATCATGCCAACGATGCGAATGCCCGAATCGTTCAGGAACTCGGCCTGGAACATGGCGCATGCCGTGTCGACATTGCGGTCGTGAATGGTTACTTGCACGGGTTCGAACTGAAGAGCGACGCAGACAACCTTTCAAGATTACCCAAACAGGTCGAAGCCTATTCCCGCGCGCTCGACAGAGCCACTCTTGTCGTGGGCACTGCACATTTGTCGGAAGCTCAGGCCTTGATCCCGTCATGGTGGGGAATCAAGGTCGTTCATATGGGCAGCAAAGGTGTCTTGAAGCTTGAGACGCATCGGAGATTGCGCAACAACCCCGACCCTTCGCTCTTTCACATGGCACATCTGATGTGGAGACACGAAGTGGTCGAGGTACTGAAGGCAAATGGCGCCACCTCAAAGGAAATGAGCCTGAATCGCGCCGGTCTGTATCGCTTGCTGGTTGATTCCTTTCAACCAGGCGACGTCCGGCGAAAAATCAGGGAGGCGCTGAAGTCCCGTGAAAACTGGCGACGTCCCGAACAGCCTTCGTAACGTGGTGGTTTGTGGCAACCGAGGGCCAGGTCGAAGGGCCACCCGTTCCCTCCGAACCTAGCGCGCAGCCATGAATGTAGGCATCTCCCCATGAATAGCCAGGCCCCGTGAAATACGGGGGATTTGCATTGATGATGCCTTGGCACATGGCTTGATATTGCCCTCTTCCGAAGCGCTTGACCTGCTTCCCCACGTGCACGATCCATTCATCGCTCAACGTGTATTTGATCTTGGCATTCGGATCTACCATGCGCGGATCGAGTTCTCCCGTATTCGGACTCGATGTGGCGTAGTCTCCGAAAGTGGGCTTTCTCGCGGAAGCTGCGAGTTGCCGAACAAGCTCCTTGTATGCGAGCCATTCGCTTCTGGGAGTCCGTCCGTGCGGGCGATATTGATCGGCACCGAGTGCTCTAGGAAATGACGTACCGACCAAGGTGAGAGTGCGCCAGGGCGTCACTGAAACCTGCGAAAGACAGGTCGACCACGTCGATACCTGAATTGGCAGGACCTCAGAAATTGAGGCCTCAAGGTCGACGACAAGGTCAACGTAGCGGACCGGGATGGCGAGAGCCTGAATCAGTGACTGAAGAGTTGATTGAAGCCCTGGTCCGAAATCATCCCGTTCCAGTCGGACGCAGACTCCGTTTTGCGTCGAGCCAACGATGAATTGGACAGCCCCCAGATAAGCGGGATGCCTTTGCAGGCCAATCACGGGAATCGCCGAACAGCCAGCCTGCTTTGCCTGCAGGAAGATGTGCTGCATATGGTGCACCCCCGTCGAAAGTACGCTTGCACCATCCAGATAGGGACTGTCGATAAAACAGGTCCGGGTGCCCCATTTGGAGAACAGCTTTTCCCCAAAGCCCGCCAAATGATCGTCGAGCGAGCGCAGAGGGGCTTCCGTTTCGAAATTCCATCCTTCGGTTGGTATTTCGAAAAGAGGCGTAACCCAGTCCTTGACGAGCTCTCCCAGCCGCATGAGAGCCTGGTATTCACCCATGCGCCACTTAAGCACAGGCACGTAGTGATTGTGATCGAACATTTTCTTCTCCCTTGCCGAAATTGGCGGACCAATCTTAGAGAGAAAAATATTCAAAAAGGGAAGTATGGCGTTCAGTCTCGCAAATAGCACTTCGTGGAAAGATTGCGATGCGATTCTCTATTCACCGATCACTCTGAACAGCGAGCTTCAGCCACCGCGCTCCTTGCGCTCGCGGGCGCGCCGCACCTGGCGCGTCTCGTTGGCCTGCGAGGCGATGCGGTCCTTCTCGCGCTTCTTCAGCATGCGCTTCTCGCGCATGCGCCGGCCCAGCACGTAGCTGCCGATGCCGGTGACCACGGCGATGAAGACGCCGATGACGCTGATGTCGATGCCGCCCATGGCTATTGCACTCGCACGATGCTGGTCGGCTTGAAGCCCAGGTCGGCCGCCTTGCCCTTGCGTGCGCGGCTGCCGCGTGCGTTGTTGAGCGTGCGGATCTCCAGCGTTTCCTCGCGCTCCTTGCCGCCTCGGCCGATGCCTTCGATCTTCACGCTGCGCGTGTAGGCGGCCGCACCTGCCAGGGTGTCCTTGGGCTCAAGGTCGATCAGCGTGAGGCCGCGGCCGCCCTTGGGCAGGCTCTTGAGTTCGGCGATATCGAAGGTCAGGATGCGCCCGCCCGTCGAGGCACAGGCCACGTGCGTGGCGGCCGGCATCGGCTCGGCGCCGCTCGCGCCGCCCACCAGCGAGGGCCGGCACAGCTGCTCGCCCTCGCCCACGTCGACGAAGGCCTTGCCGCCGCGCTGGCGCGACATCATGTTCTCGACCGTGGCGATGAAGCCGTAGCCGCCGGTGTTGGCCAGCAGCAGGCTCGCGCCGACCGGGCCCGCGAAGAAGTGCGTGACGTGCGTGCCGGCATCCAGGTCGATGAGCGTGGTCACTGGCTGGCCATCGCCGCGACCGCCGGGCAGCGAGGCCACGGACACGGTGTAGACGCGCACGCTCTTGTCCTTGGCGCTGCCGAAGACCAGCAGCGTGTCGACGCTGCGGCACTCGAAGGCGCCGTAGAGCGAGTCGCCCGACTTGAAGCTGTACTCCGGCGCCGAGCCGTTTGCGCCGCCGGCCGCCTTCTCGCTGGCCCAGCCCTTCTGCGCACGGACCCAGCCCTTCTGCGACACGATCACGGTGACGGGCTCGTCGACGACCTTCACCTCGGCCACGGCGCGCTTCTCGGCCTGGATCAGCGTGCGGCGCGGATCTTCGAAACTCTTGGCGTCGGCTTCGATTTCCTTCACCAGCAGGCGGCGCAGCGCGGCGGGGCTGGCGAGGATGTCTTCGAGCTTCTTCTGCTCGTCGCGCAGATTGGAGAGTTCCTGCTCGATCTTGATGGCCTCGAGCCGCGCGAGCTGGCGCAGCCGGATTTCGAGGATGTCCTCGGCCTGGCGTTCGCTGAGATTGAAGCGAGCGATCAGTGCCGCCTTCGGGTCTTCCGCCGCGCGGATGATCGCGATCACCTCGTCGATGTTCAGCAGCACCAGCTGCCGGCCTTCGAGGATGTGGATGCGGTCCTGCACCTTGCCCAGGCGGAAGCGCGAGCGCTTCTCGACGGTGATCTCGCGGAAGGCGATCCACTCGTTGAGCATCTGGCGCAGCGACTTCTGCGTGGGCTTGCCGTCGATGCCGACCATCGTGAGGTTGATCGGCGAGGAGGTTTCCAGCGAGGTCTGCGCGAGCAGCGTGGTGATGAACTCTTCCTGGCTGATGCGCGAGGTCTTGGGCTCGAACACCAGGCGCACGGGGGCGTCCTTGCTCGATTCGTCGCGCACCACGTCGAGCACCGACAGCATCGAGGCCTTGAGCTGCGTCTGCTCCGCACTCAGCGCCTTCTTGCCGGCCTTGACCTTGGGGTTGGTGATTTCCTCGATTTCCTCGAGCACACGCTGCGAGCTCACGCCCGGCGGCAGCTCGTTGACCACCAGCTGCCACTGGCCGCGCGCCAGCTCTTCGATCTTCCAGCGCGCGCGCACCTTGAGCGAGCCGCGGCCGGTACGGTAGGCGTCGGCGATGTCGGCCGGGCTGCTGATGATCTGGGCGCCGCCCGGATAGTCGGGGCCGGGCACGATGGCGAAGAGTTCTTCCTCGCTGAGCTTGCCGTTCGACTTGATCAGCGCCACGCAGGCGTCGGCGATCTCGCGCAGGTTGTGGCTCGGGATCTCGGTGGCCAGGCCGACCGCGATGCCGCTCGCGCCATTGAGCAGCGTGAACGGCAGCCGCGCGGGCAGCAGTCGCGGTTCTTCGGTGCTGCCGTCGTAGTTGGGAATGAAGTCGACCGTGCCTTCGTCGATCTCGTCGAGCAGCAGGCTGGTGATGCGCGCCAGGCGCGCTTCGGTGTAGCGCATGGCGGCGGCGCCGTCGCCGTCGCGGCTGCCGAAGTTGCCCTGGCCGTCGACCAGCGGGTAGCGCTGCGAGAAGTCTTGTGCCATGCGCACCAGCGCGTCGTACGCAGCCTGGTCGCTGTGCGGGTGGAAGCGGCCGAGCACGTCGCCGACCACGCGCGCGCTCTTCACGGGCTTGGCGCCCACAGTGCCGTTGGTGCCGCCGAAGCCCAGGCCCATGCGCGACATCGAATACAGGATGCGGCGCTGCACCGGCTTCTGGCCGTCGGACACATCGGGCAGCGCGCGGCCCTTGACCACGCTCAGCGCGTATTCGAGGTAGGCGGTCTGGGCGTAGTCGGCGAGGGTCAGGGTCGTGTCGCCGTCGGTGGGACCCTGGAGATCGAGCGGAGGTTGGGAATCCATGAAAGAGCTGGTGAGAAAAACTTTTGTTGTTGCCGGCTGCGCGTTCAGCCGAGCGTAAAGGCCTCGTGGACCGCGGACTGTACGGCGCCGCCGAGCACCGCGCCGCCGCCGGCCACGTAGATCCAGTCGCCGATGACGGCCGCACCCACGGCGTGGCGCGGCGTGGTCATCGGGGCGTGTCGCTGCCAGGTGTCGTCGACGGGGTTGTAGCTTTCCATCTGGCCGAACACCTTCGCCTGGCGCGGTACGCCGTCGACGAGGATGCCGCCCTCCCCGCCCATGGCGAAGAAGCGGCCGCGGTACACCACGAGCCCGTGGCCCGAGCGCGCGGTGGGCAGCGGCGAGCGCAGCTCCCAGGTGTCGCGCGCGGGCAGGTAGACGTGGTGCAGGTCGGTGTTGTATTCGAAGGTGTTGAAGCGCCCGCCGATCAGGTGGATCCGGCCGCCGTGCGACACGCAGCCCACGTGGTCGCGCGCGCCGGGCAGCGGTTTACGAGTCGACCAGCGGTCGGCCTTCGGGTCGTAGACCTCGTGCCAACCCACGCTGGCGCGCTCCGCGGCGGGCTCGGACGCGCCGCCGATCAGGTGCAGCGCGCCGTCGAGCATCACGGCGGCTGCAGCGCCACGCGGACGCGGCAGCGGCGCGATGGCGCTCCAGCGGTTGGCGGCGATGTCGTAGACGTAGGCGTTGGTGTCGGAGCGCCGGTTCTGCTCGACGAAACCGCCCAGCGCGTAGACGCGCCCGCCATCGGCGGTCACCGCGACGTGGTTGGCACCGCGCGGCAGCGGCGCGCCGTCGAGCCAGCGGTCGGCCTTGGGGTCGTAGATGTGGTGGTAGTCGCGGTTGACCTTGCCTTCGCCATAGCCGCCGACCACGTGCATGCGGCCCATCGCGGCAGTGGCCCAGGCCATCTCGCTGCGCGGGATCGGCAATGCGGCGCGCGGCTCCCAGCGGCCCTGCGGCCCGGGCGGCGCGGGGCTGTCGGTGAAGCGCTGGGCCTCCTGCTCGGGCGTCATGTGGTGCGGCACGCCGCCCTGCAGGCGCGCATAGGGCTCGGCCGAGGAAGGCACGGCCGGCAGCGTGTCATGCGTGGCCGGATGCTGCGCGCGTGCGCTGCCCGCCACCATGCCGGCAGCGGTCGCGAGAACGAAGCTTCGACGATCCATGGCCTCCTCCCTCCTCCGGTCGATCAGGACATCGGCGTGCCCGGCGGCGCATCGGCCGCGCCCGTGGGCGCCGCCGACGGCTCGGGGATGTCGGGCATGGCCGGCATGTTGCGCGGCGAATCCGACGGCATGTTGCCGCGGCCGAGCGCGCCGCCCTGCGGCACGGTCAGCTCCATGCGGATGCGCCCCGGCGTCTTGCCGCCGCGCACGGCGCCGCTCCCACCGCCCGAAGCCACCGAAGGCTTGAGGTACGCGTACAGCTGCAGCACGGTCTGCACGTAGTTCTGCGTTTCCTTGTAGTTCGGGATCTTGTTGCCCGCGCGCTGCACCGCGCCCTCGCCGGCGTTGTAGGCGGCCAGCGCGAGCTCGATCTGCCCCGGGAACATCGCGATCAGGTCCCGCAAGTAGCGCGAGCCGGCGGCGATGTTGATGCGCGGGTCGAACAGCTTCTTCTCGATGGTCGCGCGCTTGTCCGCCGACACGCCATAGCGCTGGGCGGTGGCCGGCATCAGCTGCATCAGGCCCATCGCGCCCTTGGGCGAAACGGCCTGCGCATCGAAGCCCGACTCAGTGGCGACCAGTGCCTGCAGCAGTTCGTAGTCGATCGCGTGCTTGCTCGCCGCGTCGCGCAGCGCCGACTTGGCGGTCTTGTAGCTGGGCGAGGCCTCGAACATCGCCAGCAGGCTCTGCGAGGCCGGCGGCACCTTGCCGTCGAGCTTGCCCACGCCGCGGCCCAGCGGGGCGATGCCGTTGGCGGTGTCGAAGCTCTGGCCGCCGCGGAAGAAGATCTGGTAGCGCTCGTCGAGCTTCTCGGAGGCGAAGTGCGCGTTGCCCTTGCTGTCGATGTAGCCGTAGATGTCGGTGGCGTGCGCCGGCGCTTGCTGCATGCAAAACAGCAGGACGACCAATGGCAACAAGCGCTTCAAAACCGACATGCGTGCTAGTGGAGGAGAAGGAAAAATCAGACGTCGATATCGACGTCATCGGCGCGCAACTCCATGAGCTCGCGCCGCGCCGCCGCTTCGCCCTTGCCCATCAGCTTGGTGATTTCGCCCTGGGTAGACGTGAAATCGAAGCGGCCCAATTGGACCTGCATCAGGCGCCGGGTGTCAGGATTGAGCGTGGTTTCCCACAATTGTTCCGCGCTCATTTCGCCCAGGCCCTTGAAGCGGCTGATGCTCCAGGCGCCTTCGCGCACGCCGTCCTTGCGGAGCTTGTCGAGCGTGGCGGTCAGTTCGCCTTCGTCCAGAGCATAGACCTTGGAGGCCGGTTTCTTGCCGCGCGCGGGGGCATCGACCCGGAACAATGGCGGCTTCGCGACATACACATGGCCGGCTTCGATGAGTTTCGGAAAGTGCCGGAAGAAAAGCGTGAGCAGCAGCACCTGGATGTGGGAGCCGTCCACGTCGGCGTCGCTCAGGATGCAGATCTTGCCGTAGCGCAGGCCGCTGAGATCGGGCGAATCGCCGGGGCCGTGCGGGTCGACCCCGATGGCGACCGAGATGTCGTGGATTTCGGTGTTGGCGAAGAGCCGGTCGCGCTCCACCTCCCAGGTGTTGAGCACCTTGCCGCGCAGCGGCAGGATGGCCTGGCTTTCCTTGTCGCGGCCCATCTTGGCGCTGCCGCCGGCGGAGTCGCCCTCCACCAGGAAGACTTCGTTGTGGCTGGTGTCCTTGCTCTCGCAATCGGTCAGCTTGCCGGGCAACACGGCCACACCGGAACCCTTGCGCTTCTCGACCTTCTGGCCGGCGCGCTGGCGGGTCTGGGCCGCCTTGATGGCCAGTTCGGCCAGCTTGCGACCGTAGTCGACGTGCTGGTTGAGCCACAGTTCCAGCGCGGGGCGCACGAAGCTGGACACGAGGCGCACCGCGTCGCGCGAATTCAGGCGCTCCTTGATCTGGCCCTGGAACTGCGGGTCGAGCACCTTGGCGCTCAGCACGTACGAAGCGCGCGCGAACACGTCCTCGGGCAGCAGCTTCACGCCCTTGGGCAGCAGCGAGTGCAACTCGATGAAGCTCTTCACCGCATTGAACAGGCCGTCGCGCAGGCCGCTTTCGTGCGTGCCGCCCGCGCTGGTGGGAATCAGGTTGACGTAGCTCTCGCGCACCGGCTGGCCTTCCTCGGTGAAGGCGACGGCCCAGTCGGCACCCTCGCCTTCGGCGAAGTTGTCGGCGTTCTTGTCGGCATGGCCGCTGCCTTCGAACAGCGGAATGACCGGGTCGCTGCTGAGCGTCTGCATCAGGTAGTCGCTCAGGCCGCCCTTGTAGAGCCACTGCTGCGTTTCCTTGGTCTTCTCGTTGACGAGCGTGACGCTCACGCCGGGCATCAGCACGGCCTTGCTGCGCAGCAGGTGGGTGAGTTCGCCCATGGGCAGTGCGGCGGTCTCGAAGTACTTGGCGTCGGGCCAGGCGCGAACCGTGGTGCCCTGCTTGCGCTCGCCGGATTCGAGCTTGCGGACCTCCAGCGCCTCGATCACGTCGCCGCCGCTGAAGGCCAGCTTCGCGACCGAGCCCTCGCGGTGCGTGGCCACCTCGAGCCGCTTCGACAGCGCGTTGGTCACCGACACGCCCACGCCATGCAGGCCGCCCGAGAAGCTGTAGGCGCCGCCCGAGCCCTTGTCGAACTTGCCGCCGGCATGCAGCCGGGTGTAGACCAGTTCGACCACGGGCGCCTTCTCTTCCGGATGCAGGCCGAAGGGGATGCCCCGGCCATCGTCTTCAACACTGACCGAGCCGTCGGTGTGCAGCGTGACCTTGATCTTCTTGCCGTGGCCCGCCAGCGCCTCGTCGGCGGCGTTGTCGAGCACTTCCTGGATGATGTGCAGCGGGTTGTCGGTGCGGGTGTACATGCCCGGGCGCTGCTTGACGGGCTCGAGGCCCTTGAGCACGCGGATGGAGCCTTCCGAATAGCCGGAGGAGGCGGACGATGAGCTGGGGGAAGTCTTGGGGGGAGTCGCCATGGGGGCGGATTGTAGTCAGTCGCGGTTCAAACAACTGGATGCCCATACAGCAGCGGCTTTGATGCGTCCACCGCATCGAAATGCGCCCGATAAATCATCAATGGCTTTGGCCGGCGTGCCACCTGCTGGAGCAGGCGAATAGTTACATTCGAAGTCATGCAATCCCCAGCCGCCCCCGCCCTCTCGGTCAAGCAAGTACTTTTCTGCGGGGCGATGATCGTCACGCTGTCGATGGGCATACGCCACGGCTTCGGCCTGTGGCTGCAGCCGATCACGCAGGCGCAGGACTGGAGCCGGCAGACCTTCTCGTTCGCGCTGGCAGTGCAGAACCTCTCCTGGGGCATCTTCGGCGTGTTCGCGGGCATGCTGGCCGACAGGTTCGGCGCGTTCCGGGTGCTGATCGGCGGCTCGCTCCTCTATGCGCTGGGGCTGTTCGGCATGGCGCATTCGCCGACGCCGCTGCTCTTCACGCTGAGCGCGGGCATCCTGATCGGCGCGGCGCAGGCGGGCTCCACCTACGCGGTGATCTACGGCGTGATCGGACGGCAGATTCCGGCCGAACGGCGCTCCTGGGCCATGGGCGTGGCGGCCGCCGCCGGCTCGTTCGGGCAGTTCCTGATGGCACCCATCGAGGGCCGGCTGATCGGCAGCCTGGGCTGGCAGACCGCGCTCGCGGTGGTGGCGGCACTGGCGCTGGTGATCGTTCCCCTGGCCTTCGGGCTGCGCGAGCCGAAGACGGCGGCGCTGGCCGGCCACCGCGAGCAGTCGGTGATGCAGGCGGTGGGCGAGGCCTTCCGCTACCCGAGCTTCGGCCTGCTGATGGCGGGCTACTTCGTCTGCGGCTTCCAGCTGGCCTTCATCGGCATCCACATGCCGACCTACCTGCGCGACCGCAGCCTGCCGGCCGAGGTGGCGGGCTACGCGCTGGCGCTGATCGGCCTGTTCAACGTGTTCGGCACCTACACGGTGGGGCTGCTGGGGCAGAAGCTGGCCAAGCGGAAGATCCTGGCGGCCATCTACTTCGCGCGGGCAGTGTCGATCGCGCTCTTCCTGATGGCGCCGATCTCGCCGATGAGCGTGTACCTCTTCTCCGCGGCGATGGGCTTCCTGTGGCTGTCCACGGTACCGGCCACCAACGCCATCGTGGCGGGCATCTTCGGCGTGGCGCATCTTTCGATGCTCAGCGGCTTCGTGTTCCTGAGCCACCAGGTCGGCTCCTTCCTGGGCGTGTGGCTCGGGGGCTACCTGTACGACACCACGGGCAGCTACGACGTCGTCTGGTACATCGCGATCGCGCTGGGCGTGTTCGCGGCGGTGGTCAACCTGCCGGTGAAGGAAAGCGCCATTCCGCGCGGTCCGCAGCCGGTAGGCGCCGCGGGCTGATCCGCAGCCGGTTGCGTGTAAAACAGGGCCATGACTCCCCGGATGCGACATCACATCGTCCACGCAGGCTGGCTGGCCGCCGCGCTGGCGGTGCTGGGCGGCGTGTTCGCGCTGTACGTGCATCCGGACTTCCTGGTGACGCTGGTCGACCAGATCTGGTCCTGCTTCTGAGCCTCATTGCTATGAAAGAAATAGCGCCGATGCACGGCCTGGGTGCACCTTCCGAATGGATCGTCCGGTGGTCGCACCTGCTTGCGACCGGCGCGTCGGTGCTGGACGTGGCCTGCGGCGCCGGGCGGCACATGAAGTGGTTCGCCGGACGCGGGCACGCGGTCACCGGCGTCGACCGCTCTCCCGAGGCTGTCGAGGCGGCAAGCGCGTTCGGCAAGGTGATCGAGGCCGACATCGAATCCGGCTCCTGGCCCTTCTCCGGCCGGGCCTTCGGTGCCGTGGTCGTCACCAACTACCTCTGGCGCCCGCGCATGGCCGACATCGTTGCCGCCGTGGCGCCGGGCGGCGTGCTGCTCTACGAGACCTTCGCCACGGGCAACGAAACCGTCGGCAAGCCCTCGCGGCCCGACTTCCTGCTGGAGCCGGGCGAACTGCTGACGGCCTGCGCCGGACTGAGCGTGGTGGCCTACGAGGACGGGTTCATCGCGCAACCGGAGCGCTTCGTGCAGCGCATCGCGGCCGTTCGCCCGCCCGCGGCCGATTCCGGTCTGCCGGCGCGCCGCTTCCTTAAGGGAAACTAAGGGGCCCGGGTCCGCTGTCTGGCGGGGCGCCGGAGTAAGTAGAATCGGCGCTTTCGTCCACCGACAAAGAGATTCCCCTTGGAGCAACTGACAGGCAGCATCGTCGCGCTCGTCACGCCGATGCACGACGACGGCAGTGTCGACTACCCCGCCCTGCGGCGACTCATCGACTGGCACATCGAAGAAGGCACCGACTGCCTGGGCGTGGTCGGCACCACCGGCGAATCGCCGACGGTCGATGTCGAGGAGCACTGCGAAATCATCCGCGTCTCGGTCGAGCAGGCCAAGGGCCGCGTGCCCGTGATGGCCGGCTGCGGCGCGAACTCCACCAAGGAAGCCATCGAGCTCGCCAAGTTCGCCAAGGGCGTGGGCGCCGACTCGCAGCTCCAGGTCGTGCCCTACTACAACAAGCCCACGCAAGAGGGCCAGTACCAGCACTTCAAGGCCATCGCCGAGTCCGTGGGCGACCTGCCCATCGTGCTGTACAACGTGCCCGGCCGCACCGTCGCCGATATGGCGCACGACACCGTGCTGCGCCTGGCGCAGGTGCCCGGCATCATCGGCATCAAGGAAGCCACCGGCAACATCGAGCGGGCCCAGTGGCTCATCCGCGAAGTGCCGAAGAACTTCGCCGTCTATTCCGGCGACGACCCGACCGCGGTCGCGCTCATGCTCTGCGGCGGCCAGGGCAACATCAGCGTCACGGCCAACATCGCGCCGCGCAAGATGCACGAGCTGTGCGTCGCTGCGCTGGCTGGCGACGTGAAGCGCGCCATGCAGATCCAGTTCGAGCTCATGCCGCTGCATCGCAACCTGTTCGTGGAGCCCAACCCGATCCCGCTGAAGTGGGCGATGGCGAGGCTCGGCCTGTGCGGCGGTACGCTGCGCCTGCCGCTCACCGAACTCGGCGAAGCGAGCCGCCCGGCGGTCGAGGGCGCCCTGCGCGCCACCGGCCTGCTCAAGGGCTGAACGCCTCTTCCAGCACGTCCCGGACCTGCCTTTCCCCCGGCCGCAGCAAGGTTAAGCAACCTTTTGCCCGAACCGCGCTCAGAGATGGCGGCGGGCACTGCGGCCCCTAGATTGACCGAACCATTCCAACAAGGAAGACGACGTTGAAGAACCTTTCGCGACTTGCTCTGCTGGCCCTCGTTGCCAGCCTCGCCGCCTGCTCCGTGCTCGAGAGCGACAAGATCGACTACAAGAGCGCCGGCAAGGCCCCGACGCTCGAAGTCCCACCCGATCTCTCCCAGCTTTCGCGCGACAACCGCTACGCCATCCCCGGCGGTGCCGTGAGCGCCAACTCGTACCAAGCAGGCATCGCCAACGCCCCGGGCATTCCCACCGCGGTGGCCAACATCGGCGACGTGCGCATGGAGCGCTCGGGCACGCAGCGCTGGATCGTGGTCAATCGCACGCCCGACCAGCTCTGGGACCCGGTGAAGGACTTCTGGCAGGAAAACGGCTTCCTGCTGACCACCGACCAGCGCAACCTGGGCATCATGGAAACCGACTGGGCCGAGAACCGCGCCAAGCTGCCGCAGGACATCATCCGCGGCACGCTGGGCAAGCTGGTCGACTCGGTCTACTCCACCGGCGAGCTCGACCGCTTCCGCACCCGCCTGGAGCGCACCACCACCGGCACCGAGATCTTCATCAGCCATCGCGGCATGCAGGAGGTCTACAACAACTCCCGCCAGGACCAGACCGTGTGGCAGCCGCGCCCCAGCGATCCTGAGCTCGAGACCGAATTCCTGCGCCGCCTGATGGTCAAGCTCGGCGTGTCGCAGGAGCAGTCGAAGATCCTGGCCGCGACCACCGCGACGCCCAAGACCGCCACCATCGCCAAGGTCGGCAACCAGCCGGTCGTGCAGATCAGCGAAGGCTTCGACCGCGCATGGCGCCGCGTCGGCCTCGCGCTCGATCGCACCGGTTTCACCGTGGAAGACCGCGACCGCAGCGCCGGCGTCTACTACGTGCGCTACGTGCCGCCGAACCCCGACAAGAAGGAGCCCGGCTTCTTCGGCAAGCTGTTCGGTGGCTCGAGCAAGGCCGAGGCGCCCGCGAAGTTCCGCATCTCGGTCAAGAGCCAGGGCGAATCGACCACGGTGTCGGTGCTCAACGAAGCCGGCGCACCCGAAACCTCGGTCAACGCCGAGCGCATCGTCAAGGTCATCGCCGACGACCTGAGATAACCCGCATGCTCCGCTTCCGAAGCCTCGGCAGCGGCAGCACGGGCAACGCCGCGCTGGTCGAGACGACCAGCGCCGGCCGCACCTCCCGCCTCCTCGTCGACTGCGGCTTCGGCCTCAAGCAGCTCGACCTGCGCCTGGCCCAGGCAGGCCTTGCAGCCAGCGACATCGACGCGGTCTTCGTGACCCACGAGCACGGCGACCACATCGGCTGCGCCCATTCGCTGTCGCGGCGCAATCGCATTCCCGTCTGGATGAGCGAAGGCACGTGGCTCGCCACCGGTGGGCGCGACTTCGAGGGCCTGCTGCACCTCGCGCGCGACGATGCCGAGTTCACGGTCGGCGACCTCTGCGTGCAGCCCTTCACCGTTCCGCACGATGCGCGCGAACCGCTGCAATTGCGCTGTACCGACGGCAATCGCACGCTGGGCGTGCTGACCGACCTGGGCCATGCAACGACGCACGTGCTGACCCGGCTGGCCGGCGTGCATTCGCTGCTGCTGGAGTTCAACCATGACAGCGAGTTGCTCGCGAACTCGAGCTACCCGCCCTTCCTCAAGCACCGCGTGGGCGGCAACTACGGGCACCTGTCGAACACCGCCGCGGCCGAGATCGCACGCGCGCTGCTGCACGACGGCCTGCGGCATGTGGTCGCGGCGCACCTGAGCGAGCAGAACAACCGGCCCGAGATCGTGCGGCGCCTCATGGCCGAAGCGCTGGGCGGCAACGAGTCGGAGATGCTGACGGCCACGGCCAGCGCAGGCTCGCCCTGGCTCGACGTCTGAGCGCCAGGGCCCTCACGCTCTCCTAAGAAAAAAAGCCGCCTCATGGCGGCTTTTTCATGGCTGATGCAGCGCTTGCTGCTTACTGCTTCGGCGCTTCATTCTTCTTCGCGGCCTCGGTGGCTGCGTTCGCGGCATCGAGCGCCGACTGCGAGCCCGAAGAAGGCGCGGACGACGACGAGGACGATGCGCCCGGATCAGCCGATGGCGCGGGAGCGGGAGCAGCGGGCGCGGGTGCGGGTTCAGTCACGGGCGCAGGAGGCGGCGTCACTACAGCCGGCGCTGCATCCTCCTTCTTGCCGCAGGCGACGAGCGCGGCAGCGGCAATCAGAGAGGCGATCAGGACGGACGATGACTTCTTCATGGAATCTCCTTTGGCAATGAAGGTCTGGAACGAAAAAATTCTAGACCTGCATATCCGCCTGAATATGTCTCGCGGCCGCATTCGCGGCATTGGCTTACAAGCCGAGTGTCGATGCCGGAAACGCGGGCCGGCCCATGCGCCAGCACTCTTCGATGGCCTCGCGCAATTCGCTGCGCGCGCGTGCGTCTGCGCCGCTCACGCCCCTGCTTCGTTCTGGGTCGATTCGATGCGCGAACCATGAGGGCGTCCAGATGGCGCTCGGCACTTCCATGCCCGATGCCTTGCCTGCGGCCCTGCATTCGATGATGTGGTCCCACATGCGGCGCCATGCGACGAAGCGCGCATGGCCGCGTTCGAGAATGTCGTAGCGCTGCGCGAGCAGGATCAGGCGGCGGCCGCTCGCGGCCCAGGCCTGCAATGCCTCGATGGTCGCGCGCTCGCCGAGGGGCCAGTCGGCGAAATCGGGGTCGCTGAAGACGATCTCCTTCCAGCCTTCGCGCGCCGCGGCCGAGAGTGCGTTGCGCAGGAGCACGTCGAAGGCCTCCCGGCCATCGAAGCGGCCCTCGGGCAATGACGGGCCGGGCGCTTCATCCGGCATGGAGCCACCCTGCTTCGCACCACTCGCCCAGCAGCGCAAGAGCGCCTTCGCTCGCTCGCGAGAGTTCACGCGCGCCGAGCTCGCGGCGGTCGGCCAGCTTGCGCATCAGCGTCGCATCGGCGCCGCCCGCGCGAAAGCTCTCGCCGTTGATGTAGATGTGTCGCGCGTCGTAGAGCATGCGCGTGCGGCGGTCGAGCTTCACGTGCTGCATGGCCGCTGGTGCCTCACCGCTTTCATCGAACCAGACGTTGGCCTTGGGCTCGGTGAGCGACTCGCCAAGGGCACGGTCGATGGCATCGGCATCGCGCAGCGCCGCCTCGATGGCTTTGCGCGCGAAACCCTGCAGGGCCGCGGGCATCGCGGCGGGCGCATCGACGGCGGGCTGCGTCGGATCGCGGTACCGCGCGAGTTCGGCCGGGCCCGCGTCTTCCAGGTCTTCCGCATAGGCCTGCGCCATGCGCGCCAGCAGGTCGGCACCCAGCTCGCCCAGGGCCGACGAGCGCAGGCCGATGGAATACGTCATGCAGTCGCCGCCCACGGCCACGCCGTCGTGGGCGTATCGCGGAGGCAGGTAGAGCATGTCGCCGGGCTCGAGCACGAAGCTCTGCTCGGGCTCGAAGTTCTCGAGGATCTTCAGCGGCAGGCCCTGCTGCAGCCGCAGGTCGCTCTGCTTGCCGATGGACCAGCGCCGGCGCCCGTGCGCCTGCAGCAGGAACACGTCGTAGCTGTCGAAGTGCGCGCCGACGCCACCGGTATCGCTCGCGTAGCTGATCATGAGGTCGTCGAGGCGCGCGTCGGGCAGGAAGCGGAACTGCCGCATCAGCTCGTGCACGCCCTCGTGGTGCAGGTCGACGCCCTGCACCAGCAGCGTCCATGCCGGCTGCTTCAGCGACGGCAGGGCGCGGCGGGCAAGGGGGCCGTGCTTGAGCGACCAGCCGGCCTTGCCGTGGCGGATGAGGCGCGATTCGACGTCCTCACGCTCGGCCAGGGCGAACAACTCGGAACGCTCGATCGGTGGCACCATCGCGGGTATCGCCTGCCGCACGAGCAAGGGTTTTTTCTGCCAATGCCGCCGCATGAACTGCGCGGCGCTCAGGCCGCCCAGCAGGGGCAGCGGTTTGTTGATCTCCATGGGAGAATTCTGCAATGGAAATCTCTGAACAATGCGTGGTCGGCCTGACCTGGACGATGAAAGACACGCTCGGCGACGTGCTTGATGTGCTCGACGAGCCTGTCGAATTCCTGGTCGGCGGCGACGATCTCTTCGACGTGATCGAAGCGGCCCTGCAGGGCCATGAACCCGGCGCCCGGGTGCAACTGCAGATCGAGCCCGAACAGGGCTTCGGCGACTTCAACGACCAGTTGCTCTTCCTGGAGCCCCGCTCGCTCTTCCCCGAAGGCACCGAGGAAGGCATGACCTTCGACGGCTCCGCACTGCCCAAGGGCGTGAATGCCGACATTCCGAAGGACACGATCTACACCGTGGCCGAGATCTATCCCGACCACCTGGTGCTCGACGGCAACCATCCGCTGGCGGGCATCGCGATCCGGCTCGACATCACCGTGCGTTCCGTGCGCGAGGCTACCGAGGAAGAAGTGGGACGCGGCACGGCGGGCACGGGCTTTTTCAAGGTCGCTCCGATGGCGCCGGGCAACCAGACGCTGCACTGACGCGCCGAATCCGGCCGGAGGCTGCGCATACGAAAAAAGCCGGGCGATGCCCGGCTTTTTCACGTCTGAAACAAGCGCGGCTTACATCCGCGAGATCTGGCCGTTGTCGATGCGCACGCGGTCGCCGATGCGCAGGTCGCCGGGGCTCTGCACGTCGAAGGCGCGATAGCCGCCGCGGTCGGTCTGCACCGAGACGCGGTACATCTCGTAGACGCGCGGACCGTTCTGCTGCGCCTCGATGGTGTTGCCCAGCAGGGCACCGCCCACGATGCCCAGCGCGGTCGCCGCGGCACGGCCATTGCCCCGGCCGAACTGGTTGCCCACCACGCCGCCGATGACGCCACCGGCGACGGCACCGCCGCCCGTGGTGCCGGTGCCGGCGGTTTCGCTGCGCAGCACCTCGATGTTGGCCACGTGGCCGTACTCGACGTAGGAAGCTTCCTGGTAGGGAATGGCCTGCGGAGGCGCCTGGTAGGGATAGCGCGAGGTCTGGTAGACCGGCGCCGGTGCCACGCACGCCGTGAGCGTGGCCACGGCCAGCACGGAAGCGGTGACGGAAACAAAGCGCATTGAGATCTTCATGTTGGAGGCTCCTCGGAAAGAACGATGCAAGGATGATGAATGCATGCACCCTGCGTGTGCCTGACTAACGCCGCAGCATCGGCCGCGATGACGCCGTTCACACACTGAAACCTTCGAGGCCGTACGGCCCGGGCTGGTTCCGCTCTTTACCGCCCGGACACTCAGCCGATCTTCAGGATTCGCTCAATGTTTGCCGGTGGAGCCGTAGCCGCCCTCGCCTCGTTGCGTGGGTGCAAATTCTGTGACCACTCGAAACTGCGCCTGCACCACCGGCACGATTACCAGCTGCGCCAGCCGCTCCATCGGGTTCAGCACGAAGGGCGTGTCGCTGCGGTTCCAGGCGCTGATCTTCAGCTCGCCCTGGTAGTCGCTGTCGATCAGGCCGACGAGGTTGCCCAGCACGATGCCGTGCTTGTGGCCCAGCCCCGAGCGCGGAAGGATCAGCGCCGCATAGGCCGGGTCGGCCAGATGGATGGCGATGCCGGTGCCCACCAGCTGCCAGCCGTTGGGCTCCAGCGTGATGGGGGCATCGAGGCAGGCTCGCAGGTCGAGGCCGGCGCTTCCGGGGGTGGCGTATGCGGGCAGTTGATCCACCATGCGCGGATCGAGGATGCGGACGTCGACTTTCACTAGTTATTGCCTTGCTTTTGTTGCTGTTCTCTTTGCTTTCGGGCCGCTTCTTCCAGCACCTGCTGCCACTTGGCAACGCCGGGTGTGAGCTTCAGGCCCTTCAATTTCCTGCCGAACCAGGCGGCCAGCGCCGCCAGGACGATCAGCACGCCGAACGGCACGCCCGCGGCCCAGAGCACGAGGAACGCCACCGCGCCGAAGATGCCCAGCACCTTGAGCAGCGCCGGATCGAAGGAGCCAGGCTGCTTCCTGGGCACTTCGCCGTTGGGGAGCTCGGCGCGCTGCATCGCGGCGGTGACGGGCCCCTGCGCCTGCGGACCGGAGGTCGGCGTCATGCCGATGTCCAACCCGTGCTCGCCGGGCGCTGCGGCGGTCCGCTTCGGCAGCGCCGCCTGCGCGGACAGCCGCTCCACATAGCGGGCGAAATCGCCATTCGGCGGTGTGTTCCATTGGGGATTCATCAGACCCTCCAGTCGGGAAGACGCGCTGCGATCTCGGTCATGAGCTCGCGCGCCAGCGTGAGCTTGGGGGCGCGCGGGAGCTCGCGCACGCCGTTGGCGTCCACCAGCAGCAGCGCGTTGTCGTCCCGGCCGAAGGTCAGCGGGCCGATGTTGCCCACCAGCAGCGGGATGCCCTTGCGCTCGCGCTTGGCCTTGGCGTGTTCGGCGAGGTTCTCGCTCTCGGCGGCGAAGCCCACGCAGAAGAGCTTCTTCGACTGCGCCCGCTCGCTCTTCGCGACGGAAAGGAGGATGTCCGGGTTTTCGGTGAAGTTCAGCACCGGCGTCCTGCCGCTGCCGTCCTTCTTGATCTTCTGCTCGCTCTGGCTGGCTGGGCGCCAGTCGGCAACTGCAGCCGTAGCTACGAAAATGCTAGCACTCTGGGCTGCGCGGGTGGTCGCTTCGAGCATGTCCAGTGCGGAGAGCACGTCGACGCGCGTCACGCCGCGCGGCGTGGGCAGGTGCACGGGCCCGGCCACCAGCGTGACTTCGGCGCCCGCCTCGCGGGCCGCGCGAGCAATGGCAAAGCCCATCTTGCCCGACGAATGATTGGTGATGCCGCGGATCGGGTCGAGCGCCTCGAAGGTCGGGCCGGCCGTGACCAGCAACTTCTGCCCCGCCAGCAGCTTGGGGCTGAAGAAGGCGGTGACGTCCTCCAGCAGCTGCGCCGGCTCCAGCATGCGGCCGTCGCCGGTCTCGCCGCAGGCCTGCCAGCCGTTGCCCACGCCCAGCACCGTCGCGCCGTCGGCCGCAACCTGCATGAGGTTGCGCTGCGTGGCCGGATGGGCCCACATCTCGCGATTCATGGCTGGCGCGATCAACAGCGGGATGCGGTCCATCGGGCGGGCCAGGCACATCAGGCTCAGCAGGTCGTCGGAGCGGCCCTGCACCAGCCGGGCGATGAAGTCGGCGCTGCAGGGCGCCAGCACGATCGCGTCGGCCTCGCGGCTCAGATTGATGTGCGGCATGTTGTTAGGCTCGCGCGTGTCCCACTGCGAGGTGTAGACGGTGCGCCCCGAGAGCGCCTGCATGGTCACGGGCGTGATGAACTGCTCGGCCGCCTCGGTCATCACGACCTGGACGGTCGCGCCCGCCTTGACGAACAGCCGGCACAGCTCGGCCGACTTGTAGCAGGCGATGCCTCCGGTGAGACCGAGGACGATGTGTTTGCCGGCGAGATCTTGCATGGGCTGTATTGTTGCTCACATGCCATCCGACCCGCGCCAACAAGCCCTTGGCGGAAGGTGTCGCGAAGGGCACACCTATAATCGCAATTTCCCACTGCCCGGATTGCAAAGTCCGGAACTGGCATGACCAAATTTGTCTTCGTCACCGGTGGTGTCGTTTCTTCCCTTGGCAAGGGAATCGCCTCCGCCTCGCTCGCCGCGATCCTCGAATCGCGCGGCCTCCAAGTCACCCTCATCAAGCTCGATCCGTACATCAATGTCGACCCCGGCACGATGTCGCCCTTCCAGCATGGGGAAGTGTTCGTCACCGATGACGGCGCGGAGACCGACCTCGACCTCGGGCACTACGAGCGCTTCATCAACACGCGGATGCGCAAGGCCAACAACTTCACGACCGGCCAGATCTACAAGACCGTGCTCGAGAAGGAACGCCGCGGCGACTACCTCGGCAAGACGGTGCAGGTGATCCCGCACATCACCAACGAGATCCAGGAATACATCAAGCGCGGCGCCGGCATCGGCACGGCGCACGAGGTGGACGTGGCCATCGTCGAGATCGGCGGCACCGTGGGCGACATCGAGTCGCTGCCCTTCCTGGAGGCCGTTCGCCAGATGAGCCTGCGCATGGGCCCGAACAACTCGGCCTTCGTGCACCTGAGCTACGTGCCCTGGATCGCCGCCGCCGGCGAGCTCAAGACCAAGCCCACCCAGCACACGGCGCAGAAGCTGCGCGAGATCGGCATCCAGGCCGACGCCCTGCTGTGCCGTGCCGACCGCCGCATCCCCGACGACGAGCGCGCCAAGATCTCGCTGTTCTCGAACGTGCCCGAATGGGGCGTCATCTCGATGTGGGACGTGGACACCATCTACAAGGTGCCCCGCATGCTGCACGAGCAGGGCCTGGACGGCCTGATCTGCGACAAGCTGCGCATCAACACCCCGCCCGCCAAGCTGCAGCGCTGGGACGAGTTGGTCTACGAGGTCGAGCATCCGCAGAAGGAAGTCTCGATCGCCATGGTCGGCAAGTACGTCGACCTGTCGGACAGCTACAAGTCGCTCAACGAGGCGCTGCGCCATGCCGGCATGAAGAACCATGCCCGCGTGAAGATCGACTACATCGACTCCGAGACCATCTCGCCGCAGGACGTCTCGCGCCTGGCCAAGTACGACGCCATCCTGGTGCCCGGCGGCTTCGGCCAGCGCGGCGTGGAAGGCAAGATCTCGGCCGCGCGCTTCGCCCGCGAGGGCAAGGTGCCCTACCTCGGCATCTGCCTGGGCATGCAGGTGGCCACCATCGAATACGCCCGCCACGTGGCCGGCCTGAAGAACGCCAACAGCACCGAGTTCGACCCCGAGACGCCCACCCCCGTGATCGCGCTGATCACCGAGTGGAAGGACGCCGACGGCACCGTGAAGATCCGCGACGAGAAGTCCGACCTCGGCGGCACCATGCGCCTGGGCGCGCAGAGCTCCGACGTGGCGCCGGGCACGCTGGCCCACAGCATCTACGGCGACGTGGTCACTGAACGCCACCGCCACCGCTACGAAGCCAACGTGAACTACCTCGACGAGCTGCGCAAGGCCGGCCTCGTGATCTCCGCCCTCACCCAGCGCGAGCACCTGACCGAAATCGTCGAGCTGCCGCAGGACGTGCACCCGTGGTTCATGGGCGTGCAGTTCCACCCCGAGTTCAAGTCGACTCCGTGGGGCGGCCACCCGCTCTTCAACGCCTTCATCAAGGCCGCGCTCGAGCACAAGGAAAAGGGTTCGGGCAGCACCAACAAGACGCTGAAGGCGGTTGCATGAGCGCCGCGCCGGGCCGCCCCAAGCAAGCTCGCACCGCAGTGCGGAGCACGGAGGTATTCGAATGAGCAGCGGCTACGTCATCGCACATGTCGAGGTCACGAACCCGACGCAGTACGAGGAATACAAGAAGTGGTCGACCGTCGCCATGCAGGCGCACGGCGCCGAGGTGTGCGTGCGCGGCGGCCAGGTGCAGCCGCTGGAGGGCGACTGGAAGCCCACGCGCATCGTCATCCTCAAGTTCCCCAGCTTCGAGAAGGCGAAGGCCTTCTACGAGACGCCCGAGTACCTCAAGGCGCGCGAGGCGCGTGCCGGCGCCGCGATCATGAACATGATCGCCGTCGAGGGCCTCTGATCTCCTGCCCCGTTTCCCCATCTATTCATCCGCCCAAAGAGACCAGAAAGAGAAAGACAGAAGATGAGTGCAATCGTTGACATCGTCGGCCGCGAAATTCTCGACAGCCGAGGCAACCCCACCGTCGAATGCGACGTGCTGCTCGAGTCGGGCACCATGGGCCGCGCGGCCGTGCCCTCGGGCGCATCGACCGGCTCGCGCGAAGCCATCGAGCTGCGCGACGGCGACAAGAGCCGCTATCTCGGCAAGGGCGTGCTGAAGGCCGTCGAGAACATCAACACCGAGATCTCGGAAGCCGTGCTCGGCCTGGACGCCAGCGAGCAGGCCTTCCTCGATCGCACGATGATCGACCTCGACGGCACCGACAACAAGGGCCGCCTGGGCGCCAACGCCACCCTCGCCGTCTCGATGGCCGTGGCCCGCGCTGCTGCGGAAGAATCGGGCCTGCCGCTGTACCGCTACTTCGGCGGCATGGGCGGCATGCAGCTGCCGGTGCCGATGATGAACGTCATCAACGGCGGCGCGCACGCCAACAACAGCCTCGACCTGCAGGAATTCATGATCATCCCCGTGGGCGCCAAGAGCTTCCGCGAGGCCGTGCGCTATGGCGCCGAAGTGTTCCACGCACTCAAGAAAATCCTGGGCGACCGCGGCATCAGTACGGCAGTGGGCGACGAAGGCGGCTTCGCTCCCAGCGTCGAGAGCCACGAAGCAGCCATCCAGCTGATCCTCGAAGCCATCGACAAGGCCGGCTACACCGCCGGCGAACAGATCGCCCTGGGCCTGGACTGCGCGGCCAGCGAGTTCTACAAGGACGGCAAGTACGTGTTGTCGGGCGAGAACCTGTCGCTCACGGCCGAGAGCTGGACCGACATGCTCGCGACCTGGGTCGACAAGTACCCGATCATCAGCATCGAGGACGGCATGCACGAAGGCGACTGGGACGGCTGGAAGCTGCTCACCGAACGCCTGGGCAAGCGCGTGCAGCTGGTGGGCGACGACCTTTTCGTCACCAACACCAAGATCCTGCAGGAAGGCATCGAGAAGGGCATCGCCAACTCGATCCTGATCAAGATCAACCAGATCGGCACGCTGACCGAGACCTTCGCCGCCATCGAGATGGCCAAGCGCGCGGGCTACACCGCCGTGATCTCGCACCGCTCGGGCGAAACGGAAGACAGCACCATCGCCGACATCGCCGTGGGCACCAACGCCGGCCAGATCAAGACCGGCTCGCTCTCGCGTTCGGACCGCATCGCCAAGTACAACCAGCTGCTGCGCATCGAGGAAGACCTGGGCGACATCGCCGTCTACCCCGGCCGCGGCGCGTTCTACAACCTGAAGTAACGCCGGACGCCACGCGGCATGCGCGCCCGCCTCGTTCCACCGATCGTCCTGCTGCTCCTGCTGGCCATCCTGCAGTGGCAGCTGTGGAACGGGCGCGGCAGCGTGCGCGACGTGGCCCAGCTGCGGACCAAGCTGGCCGACCAGAAGGAAGCCAACGCCAAGGCCGCGCTGAACAACGAGCGCCTGAGCTCCGAGGTCAACGACCTCAAGGACGGGCTGGAGATGGTCGAGGAGCGCGCGCGCGCGGAACTCGGCATGGTCAAGCCGAACGAGGTCTTCGTGCAAATTGCGCACTGACCTCGGCCATTCTTTCCCCTCTCCCTTTCCTCTTCTTTCTTCGCCTCAGAGCCGATGACCGAGCTTCTCTCGGCCCCCGCGTTCATGCTCTGGGGCTCTCCCGTGAGCTGGCTCGAGCTCGTCGCGTCGACGCTGGCGCTCGCCATGGTGGGCTGCAACATGCGCGAGATCCACTGGGGATGGCCGCTGGCCATCGTCAGCTCTGTGCTTTACGTGGCGGTTTTCGCCAAGGCGCGCATCTACGGCGACGCCTCGCTGCAGGTCTTCTTCGCGCTCGTCGCCCTTTGGGGATGGGCGCAGTGGCTGCGTGGCCACCGGGCCGACGGCAGCGCGCTGCGCGTCAGCCGGCTTTCTTCGCGCGGCGTCGCGCTCACGCTGCTGGCCTGCGCAGTGGCATGGCCGGCGGTCGCCCTCTTCCTGCGCCGCTTCACCGACACCGACGTGCCCTGGTGGGACGGCTTCGCCACCGGCCTGAGCCTGGTCGGGCAGTTCCTGCTCGGGCGCAAGTTCATCGAAAATTGGCTGATCTGGCTGGCAGTGAACGTGGTGAGCGTGGGCCTCTTCATCCACAAGGGCCTGTGGCTCACGGTGGGCCTGTATGCGGTGTTCGCCGTGCTCAGCGTGGCCGGCTACCTTGCCTGGCGCCAGCGCATGCCGTCCAGCGCCGCAGCGGCCGTGCGCGCATGACCCCCGTGCTGCCGACGGGCTGCGTCATCGCCCTCGTGGGTGCCGAAAGCACCGGCAAGACCGAGCTGGCCCGCGCCATCGCGCAGCGCCTGCAGGACCGCGGCGTGCCGACCACCCTGGTGAGCGAGTACCTGCGCGAATGGTGCGAGCGCGAAGGCCGCACGCCGCGCCCCGACGAGCAGCAGGCCATCGCCGACGAGCAGACCCGCCGCATAGCGCTCGCAGCCGCCACCGGCGTGGTGGTGGCCGACACCACCGCGCTCATGACGGCCGTCTACAGCGAGCAGCTCTTCGCGGACACCTCCCTCTACGACAGTGCGCTGGCCGCCCAGCGGCGCTACGCCATCACGCTGCTGACCGCGCTCGACCTGCCCTGGGTGGCCGACGACATGCGCGACGGCCCGCATGCGCAGCAGCCGACCGACACGCTCGTGCGCGCCGCGCTCGCGGGCGCGAAGCTCTCGTATGCCGTGGTGCACGGCAGCGGCGGCGAGCGGCTTGCCAACGCCTGGAACGCCGTCGTTTCCATCGCAGGCAACGAGGGCCGGCCGCGCACGCGCGCCAGGTCCGACGCGAAACCCGCCTCCTGGTCGTGGCCTTGCGAGAAATGCTCCGATCCGGAATGCGAACATAGGCTCTTCAGCGATCTCATCGCACGCCGCGAGTAGCGGCCCTCCCTTTCCCATTACCGGAGACCCGATGCCCCTTTCGACCGCCGCGCGCATCGCGCTTCTTCCTTCCGCTCTGGCCGCCCTGCTGCTGTCGGCCACCGGCCCGGTCCACGCGGCACCTGTCGCGGCCACCGTCGAGAACGGCACCACCACCACCGCCTGCGCCGAGGAAGACAACGTCTCGCTGACCCTGCGCGGCGAAGGCATCCGCCACATGCGCATCGAGGCGCTGCAGCCCGACTACCTCGACAAGATCGGCAACGACGTCACCGCACCCGACTTCTCGGGCTGCAACTTCGACGGCGGCGAGCATCCCACCGACCCGGCCTATCGCTTCCGCAAGCGCACCGTGGTGCTGATGGACAACGCCCGGTGGCGCATCGTCGGCATGACCCTGCCGAGCTTCTGGCGCCCGCAGCGGGTGCCCGTGCAGGTGGGCAAGCGCAAGGACCGCGGCTTCCACCTGCTGCAGGTTTTCAGGAAGGAGAACGGCAAGCCGCTCGAAGCCATCGTGCTCTATCCGTCGGATGGCTACTGGCGCATCAAGCCGCTGCCCGAGGCGCGCTTCGGCGACGGGGTGTACGGCTCGTCCTTCCTGCTCGGCCCGGTCGAGGCCGCCGCGCGGCCGGTGGTGAACATCGCGTCGATCCGCATCGTGCCGCGCCCGCTGGCCATCCACGTGCGCTTCACCGACGGCGGCAGTGCCGCGGTGAAGGTCGAGGAGATCAGCCGCGCGCGCACCGCGCTCGACGTGACGCTGTCGAAGCCCACCGCGAACGCCCAGCCCTTCGCGGTGCTGCGCTCGATGTACGTCACGCCCGACAACGCCGACGTGAGCGAAGTGCGCTGGCAGGCATCGCCCCAGGCGGCGCAGCAGGTGCTGCCGCTGCCGGAAGTGAAGAGCCTCCAGGCCACGCAGGTGCGCTTTGGCCGCAGCCTGCCGTCGAAGCACAACACGAGCGCGCCGGACATCTCGTTCGGCGGGTTCGACGATGCGGCACGCTAGCCCGCGCGCCGCACTTCGCCCGGCGTGACGCCGAGCACACGCCGCATGCAGCGCGCCATGTGGCTCTGGTGCGAGAAGCCGCTCTCCAGCGCCACGAGGCTCGCCGGCATCTCGCTGCGCAGCAGCAGGCCGCGCGCACGGTCGACGCGGCGGTGCACCACATACTCGTGCACCGGCAGGCCGATGGAGCGCTTGAACTGCGTCTTCAGGTGCGAGGCGCTGAGGCCTGCGATACCGGCCAGCGCGGCCAGCGAGAGATCGCCGTCCAGGTGTGCTTCGATGTACTCGGTCACGCGGCGCAGCTGCGGCCGCGTCAGCTCCTGTGCCGATGCCGTGCCTGCGGCGGCCTCCTGCCCCGCGAGCAGCTGCACCGCGAGCGCGGTGCCCAGGCTGTCGGTGTAGAGCCTGCCGTTGGGAAAGCCAGCGCGGCGCTCCGCGTCGAGCGCCCAAGCGACGTGCTCGATCCGCGCGTCACGGAACTGGTGGCGCTGGTCGAGCACGGCCCGCTCGGGCGGCAGGCCCATCTCGTCGGCTGTGCGGCTCAGCAGCGAAGGCGGCATGCGCACCACGACCGAGGTGCTCGGCGCTTCCTCGTGCCAGACGTCGGAGATGCCGGCCGGCAGGATGTCGAGGTCGCCGCGCGTGTAGAGGAAGCTGTGCAGCCTGCAAGCCCCGGCCACCGGACCGCCGGTGTGTAGCTTGATGCGATGGTCGGGCAGCGCGTCGTAGCCGACCACGCCGCCGGGCGTCTGCCGCAGGTCCACCTGCAGGCGGGTGTCCGTATCGGTTTTGCTCATCGGAACATTATCGAGCGCCGCCTTGCACGGCGCTGTCCGTTCGTGCTCCGGCGCGGCCGAACGTGCGCGACCGCAAGAGCACCGATCCGGATCATTCGCAGCCTTGAACTTCATCCATTGCAAGGCACGCGAATCATCATGACGAACGACATCTACGGCGGTAAAAAGGCCGTCATCACCGGCGGAACCATCGGCATGGGCCTGGCCACCGCACAGGCGCTGCTCGCGGGCGGCGCCGAAGTGCTGGTGACCGGGCGCAACCCCGCGAACCTCGAAGCTGCGCGGCGCACGCTCGGCGCGGGCGCCCACGTGCTGGCGTCCGACGCCGCCTCGCTGGCCGACATCGACACGCTGGCGGCCACGGTGCGCGAGCGCTTCGGCCGCATCGATCTGCTGCACATCAACGCCGGCATCTCCACGCTGGAGCCCTTCGAACAGGTGACGGAGGCCGGCTACGACCGCGCCTTCGCCATCAACACCAAGGGTCCGTTCTTCACCGTGCAGCGCCTGGCGCCGCTGATCCGCGAGGGCGGCGCCATCGTGGTCACTTCATCGATCGCGGACGAAGGCGGCATGCATGGCATGAGCGTCTACAGCGCCACCAAGG
Source organism: Variovorax sp. 350MFTsu5.1 (assembly GCF_048302515.1). NCBI lineage: Bacteria > Pseudomonadati > Pseudomonadota > Betaproteobacteria > Burkholderiales > Comamonadaceae > Variovorax > Variovorax sp. 350MFTsu5.1. The sequence continues at coordinate 4,435,958 of NZ_CP157620.1, forward strand.
CCGCGCTGCGCTCCTTCGCCTCGGGCTTCGCGGCGGAGCTGATGGCGCGGCGCATCCGCGTGAACGTGGTGAGCCCGGGCTTCATCGACACGCCCACGCTGGGCGTGGCCGATGCGACGCCGGAGGAACGCGCCGAATTCATCCGGCTGGGCGACCAGATCACGCCGATGCGGCGCCACGGCACCGCCGACGAAGTGGCCCGCGCGGTGCTGTTCTTCGCCTTCGAGGCGACCTTCACGACCGGCGCGCGGCTCACCGTCGACGGCGGGCTGGGCCAGAAGCTGACGCCGGCCGCGGCCTGACTGCACCTGATCGACACGAAAACATGGAACGGAGAACGACATGACCGACGTATCCCTCATCGGCCTCGGCCCCATGGGCATCGCGCTCGCGCACGCACTGCAACCGAAATACACGCTGACGCTCTGGAACCGCACCGCCGGGCGCGCCCACCCGCTGCTGAACCAGGGCACCCTGCTCGCCACGGATGCGCGCAGCGCCGCCGAGGCGAGCCCCATCGTGCTGATGTGCGTGGCCGACTACGCCGCGGCCCGCTCGATCCTCGCCCAGCCCGGCGCGATGCAGGCCCTGCGCGGCAAGGTGCTGGTGCAGCTGAGCACCGGCACGCCGCAGGACGCGCGCGACGCCTGGGCCGCCGCGGACGGCGTGGCCTACCTCGATGGCGCCCTGCTCGCCACGCCCGGCCAGATCGGCCGGCCCGACACGCCGCTCTTCATTTCGGGCGAGGAGCGCGCGCTGGCCATCTGCCGCCCGGTGCTCGAAACCATCGCCGGCCGCCTCATGTACATGGGCGAGCCGGTCGGCAACGCCGCGGCCTGGGACCTCGCGACGCTGTCGTGCATGTTCGGCGCGATGAGCGGCTTCTTCCACGGCGCTCGCATCTGCGAGGCCGAAAGGCTGGGCGTGGGCGAGTTCGGCCGGATGATCGGTGCGATATCGCCGGTGCTGGGGGAGATGATCCGCGCCGAGGGCGATGCCATCGAGGCCGGGAGCTACGGCGAGCCCCAGAGCTCGATGGCCACCTGCGCGGGCTCCGGCCGGCTGTTCGTGAAGCAGGCGCGCGAGGCCGGCCTGGACGGGAGCTTTCCGGCTTTCCTGGCCGGCATGTTCGACCGCGCGCTGGCGGCCGGTTTCGCGCACGAGCGCCTCGCCGCGATGATCAAGGTGCTGCGCTGACTGAAAAAGAGGCGGCGACGGTGCCGCCTACTGCACGACGGAGCTGCCCGGAACCCGGTCGCCCACCGGCGTGAAGATCTGCGCGGCGTCGACAGCATCGAAGCGGTACTGCTTGCCGCAGAAGTCGCAGCCCACCTCGATGTTGCCGCGCTCGGCGAGGATGCTCTCGGCCTCCTGCTCGCCGAGGCCGCGGATCATCTGCGCCACGCGCTCGCGGCCGCATGTGCAGGCGAAGCGCGGTCCGAGCATGCCGGCCTGCGGCTCGAAGCGCAGCAGCTTCTCTTCCCAGAACAGGCGGCGCAGGATGGTCTCGACATCGAGCGTGAGCAGTTCGTCGCGCGTGAGGCTCGACGCGAGGATGGAGATGCGGTTGTAGTCCTCGTTACGGCCGATCTGGTCTTCGTTGGCCTGATCGTGGTCCTTGTCGGCGGTGCCTTCGAGGTTGCCCTCGCCCTTCACCGGCAGGCGCTGGATCAGCAGGCCCGCGGCCACCTTGTCGTCGGCGGCCAGCACCAGCGTGGTGTCGAGCTGTTCGCTTTGCAGCATGTAGTGCTGAAGCACGTCGCTGAGCTTGCCGAGCTTCTCGCCGTCGTCGCCGAAGAGCGGCACGACGCCCTGGTAGGGGGTGGTGCCCGGCAGCTTGTCCTTGGGGTCGAGCGTGATGGCGCAGCGGCCCTTGTTGTTCACGTTGACCATGTCGGGCAGGTGCGCGTCGGCCGGCAGCTCGCCCATCACCTTGGCGGTCGCGCGCAGGCTCAGGTCGGGCTTGGACTCGGCCACCGCCACCTTGACGGGGCCGTCGCCGAAGATCTGCAGGATCAGCGCACCGTTGAACTTGATGTTGGCCTGCATCAGCGTGGCAGCCGCCGTCATCTCGCCGAGCAGTTCGACCACCGGCTCCGGATAGGCGCCGGTGGCGGTATTGGAGGCGCGCCGCGCGAGGATCTCCTGCCACGCGTCCGTCAGGCGCACGATCATGCCGCGCACCGGCAGGCCATCGAACAGGAATTTGTGCAGCTCGCTCAAAACGTCTTCTTTCTGTGTGTGTGCCTGCGACCGGGATGGTCAGGCGATCTTCTTCAACCCTTTGGCAAAGCGCCGGGCGTTTTTCACGTAGTTCTCCGCGCCCTGGCGCAGCTTGGCGGCGGCCTCGTCGTCGAGGGTGCGCACCACCTTGGCGGGCGAGCCCATGATGAGCGAGTTGTCGGGAAACTCCTTGCCCTCGGTCACCACGCTGCCGGCGCCAACGATCGAGTTGCGGCCGATCCTCGCGTTATTCAAGACCACCGCCTGAATGCCGACCAGCGTGTTGTCGCCGATGGTGCAGCCATGCAGCATCACCTGGTGGCCGACGGTCACGTTGTCGCCGACGGTCAGGGGGCAGCCGATGTCGGCGTGCAGCACCGACAGGTCCTGGATGTTGCTGTTGCGCCCGATGCTCAGCGTCTCGGTGTCGCCTCGCAGCACCGCGCCGAACCACACGTTGGCGTTCTCCGCCAGCCTGACGTTGCCCATCACCTCCGCGGTGTCGGCCACCCATGCACCTTCGCCCACCTGGGGTGCCACGCCGTCGAGTTCGTAGAGCGCCATTGTTCCGGTCCCTGCAAGGTCAAAACCTAGAATTGTAGGGATGCACCCCCGATTGAGCGCGCTGGCCGCGCTTCGCCTTACAGACCCCGATGAAAAGGTGGCCGCCACCCGTGCCATCCCGCTGGACGGCGCTACCGAATCCATAGCAGCCCAGGCGATCCGCACGCCCGGCGACGATCTCGGCGTGCCGGGCCGCCCCGAGCGCCCGCTGCGCGTGGCCGCCACCGCCGTGCAGAAGCGCTCGCCCTTCACCACCGAGGGACGCGCGGCGCTGGTCCATTCGATCTGCCACATCGAGTTCAACGCCATCAACCTCGCGCTCGACGCCGTCTGGCGCTACGACGGCATGCCCCAGGCCTACTACCGCGACTGGCTGCGCGTGGCCCATGAAGAGGCGCTGCACTTCACCCTTCTGCACGCGCACCTGCAGGACATGGGCTGGCGCTATGGCGACTTCCCCGGCCACGACGGCCTGTGGAACATGTGCGAGAAGACCAAGGACGACGTGCTCGCCCGCATGGCGCTGGTGCCGCGCACGCTGGAGGCGCGCGGGCTCGACGCCACGCCGCTCATCCAGGGCAAGCTCAAGCGCGTGAACACACCCGATGCGCTGCGCGCGGTGGAGATCCTCGACATCATCCTGCGCGACGAGGTGGGCCACGTGGCCATCGGCAACCACTGGTACCGCTGGCTGTGCGAGCGCGAGGGCATCGACCCGGAAGCGGCCTACCCCGGGCTCGTGGCGCGCTACGACGCGCCGCGGCACAAGCCGCCGTTCAACTTCGAGGCGCGCGGGCGTGCGGGCTTCAGCGCGGAAGAGTTGCGCCAGCTCTCGCAGACGCAGGACAAGGCCTGAGGCCGCCGCTCTTCTTTCCTCTTCGGCTCAGGCCGGACGCGCCTGCACCACCAGCTTCGGCATGAAATGCTGGAGCACGTCGCCATGCTGGTTGAGCGTCTGGCAGCGCATCGCCACCATCGCGCGGCCGGGTTTGGAGCGCGAGGGCACGATGTCGACGACCTCGCCCTCCACATGCAGCACGTCGCCGGGCCGCGTCGGCTTGGGCCACTGCAGTTCGCCGCCCGAGCCGATGATTCCGTCGGCCAGCGGAAGGCCGCTTTCGACCAGCAGCTTCATCGTGAGCGCAGCCGTGTGCCAGCCGCTCGCCGCGAGGCCGCCGAAGAATGTGCTCTTGGCAGCCTCTTCGTCGGTATGAAAGGGCTGCGGATCGAATTGCTGCGCGAAGGCCTTGATCTGCGCCGCGTCGAGCGCGTGCTCCGCGCTCTTGAAACGGTCGCCGACCTTCAGGTCTTCGAGATACAGCTTGGCCATGGGGTCTCCTTTGTCGTGGGTGGCGATCGCCATTCTCGCGGGCGGCGCGGCCTTCAGACGCGCTCGAGGATCGTCGCGATGCCCTGCCCTCCGCCGATGCACTGGGTGGCCAGCGCGTAGCGGCCGTTCTCGCGTGCCAGCAGCGACGCCGCCTTGCCGGTGATGCGCGCACCGGTCGCGCCCAGCGGATGGCCGATCGACAGCCCGCCGCCATCGAGGTTGATCTTCGCCGGATCGAGCCCGAGGTCGCGGATGCAGGCCAGCGCCTGCGAGGAGAAGGCTTCGTTGATCTCGATCACGTCGAGGTCGGCCGCGCTCAGGCCCGCGCGCGCCAGCGCCTTGCGCGTGGCGGGGATCGGGCCGATGCCCATGATCGCCGGGTCGACGCCCACGGTGGCGAACGAGCGGATGCGCGCCAGCGCCTTCAGGCCGTGCTTCGCCGCGAATTCGTCGCTGGTGACGAGCACTGCGGCCGCGCCGTCGGTCAGCGGAGAAGAGGTGCCTGCCGTCACCACGCCGTCAGGGCGGAACGCGGGCTTGAGGTTCGCCAGTGCCTCGGCGGAAGTGGTCGGACGGATGCAGCCATCGGCATCGATCACGTCGCCCGAAGCCAGGCGCACCGGCACGATCTCGCCGGCAAGCCGCCCCTGCGAACGCGCCTCGGCCGCCTTGCGATGCGACTCCACCGCGAAGGCCTCCTGGTCGGCGCGGCTCACGTTCCAGCGCTGCGCCACGTTCTCGGCGGTCTCGCCCATCGAGATATAGGCGTCGGTGTTCTCCTTGAGCTCCGGGCTCGGTGAGAAGTTGAAGCCGCCCTGCGGCACCATCGTCATCGACTCCACGCCCACGCACAGGAACGCATCGCCCATGCCCGCCTCGATCTGCGCGGCGGCGATGTGCACGGCCTGCATCGACGAGCCGCAGAAGCGGTTGACCGTCATGCCGCCCACCTCGTGCGGAAGGCCGGCCAGCAACCCGACGATGCGCGCGAGGTTGTTGCCCTGCGAGGCCTCGGGGTAGGCGCAACCGAGGATGACGTCTTCGAGCAGCGCGGGGTCGAGGTCGGTGCGCTGCAGCAGGCCGCGCACCACGCCGGCGGCCAGCGTGTCGGGGCGCACCTCGGCGAGCGCGCCTTTCTTCGCGAAGTGGAACGGGGAACGGGCGTAGGCGGAAATGACGGCTTTCATGAATGCTCTCCAGCAGATTGACTACCTTCCAATCGGTAGGCTTCGAGGTCGAAAAATAAGCACGCCGAAGCGTGCCTGCACGGGGCCGGGCGCTCAGCCCGGCAAGGAACTCCTGAGTTGGGCGATGGCCTCGTCGAAGTCGTCGACGCGGCCCGTCATGCGCGCCGACAGCAGCGCGCCCTGGCAAACGGAAAAGACGTAGGCGGCCAGCGAAGCCACCGACGCGCCGGTCTTGCGCTCCGTCATCAGCGCGCCCAGCACCCCGGTGAGCCACGTCACCTGCGTGTTGCGCAGCTCCTGCACGGCAAGGCGAAGCTCGTCGTTGATGACGCCCCAGCCGGGAGCCACCGCCCCCGCGGGACACATGCCCGAGCCGGCCCTGAGCGTGTTGCGGTACATGCGGAAATACGATTCGAGCGCGTCCTTCGGGTCGCGCGCCCGGGCGGCGTCCCAGTCCTTGAAGCCCTGCGTGGCCGCGCGGATCACCGCGACGCCCAGCGCCTCCTTGGTCGGGAAGTGGTGGTACAGGCTGGCCTTGCGCACGCCGACCGCGTCGGCCACGTCCTGGAAGCTGAAGCCCAGGTAGGAACGGGTTTCGATGAAGCCGCGCGCCACCGCGAGGATCTGCTCGCGGGTGCTGCCAGCGGCGAGTGCTGTGGCGTTGGTCATCTACCTACTATAAGGTAGGCAAGGCCAAGCCACAAGCCGGAGTGTCATCCAGGCGTCAGCGCGCCTTTGCGGTTTTTCAATCGGCCTTGATGCCCGCCGCCTTGACGATGCGCCCGTTGCTCTCGAACTCGCTGGCGATTTCCTTCGCGAACGCGGCCGGGGTGCCGCCGGTCGGCACGTTGTCGGTGGCCGTGAGCTTGGCGCGCAGCTCGGGGGTGGCCAGCGCCTTGTTGATCTCGGCGTTGTACTTCGCGACCAGCGCCGGCGGCGTGGCCGCCGGCGCGAACACGCCGAACAGCGAATTGATGTTCGCCGCCTTGTAGCCCAGTTCACCCAGCGTGGGCACCTGCGGGAGGCTGTCGAGCCGGGCTGGGGCACCCACCGCCAGCGGGCGCAGCTTGCCCGACTGGATGTGCGAGGAGAGCGTCGGGCTAGCGTTGGTCGAAAGAATCTCGAACTGCCCGCCGATCGCGTCGTTGAGCTGCTGGCCGCCGCCCTTGTAAGGCACATGCGTGATGTCCACGCTCGCCGCCGCGCGCAGCTGCTCCAGCACGATGTGGCCCAGCGAGGCCGGCCCCGAGGTAGCCCAGCGCACCGCGCCCGGATGCGCCTTGGCATCGTCGATGAGAGCGCGGAAGTCCTTCGCCTTGCTCGCCGGCGTGGCGATCAGCAGCACCGGCGAATACATCACGCTGGCCACCGGCGCCACGTCCTTCAGCGGATCGAAGGGCAGCTTGCCCAGGTGCGGGCTCAGCACCAGCGGGCTGATGGCCGAGAAGCCCAGCGTCGCACCGTCGGGCGCGGCCTTGGCGACGGCGTCCATGCCGATGGCCCCGCTCGCGCCCGCGCGGTTGTCGACGATCACCGTGACGCCCATCTGGGCCGCGAGCCGGTCGCCCAGCGCACGCGCGACCACGTCGCTGACGCCGCCCGCCGGATAGGCGACGATGAGGCGCACGGTCTTGGGCACGGCCTGCGCGAAGGCGCCGGATGCGGCGCACAGCGCGGCGGCGGCGAGGAGTCGGGTCGCCGTGCGGCGCGAGGGCTTCGGGGAAGCGAGGAAATTCATGGTGTCGTGTGTGGCAGCCCTGGTCGTCTGCCTGCTTGCGTGATGGATGGCGTCAGTCCAGTTGCAGCTTGCGCTCCTTGATCAGCCTGGACCACTTCTCATTGTCCGCCTTCACGAAAGCCGCGAACTCGGCCGGCCCGAGCGAATGCACCTCGGCGCCCGCCGTCGCGAACTTGGCCTTGATCTCGGGCTGCGCCAGCGCCCTGGCCAGCTCGCTGGAGAGCCGGTCGACGACTTCCTTCGGCATGTTCGCCGGCCCGACCAGCCCCTGGAAGCCGACCGACTCCATGCCCGCCAGCCCCAGTTCCTTGACCGTCGGCACGTCGGGCAGCTGCGGATCGCGCGCCGGGCCGGTCACCGCCAGCGCCTTGAGCTTGCCGCCCTTCACCTGCGGCAGCAGCACGCTGCCCGCGTCGATGAGGATCTGCGTCTGCCCGCCGATCAGGTCCTGCACCGCGGGGGCGCTGCCCTTGTACGGCACGTGCGTCATGTCGAGGCCGGTCACCTGGTTCATCAGCTCGCCGTTGAGGTGCGTGGAGGTGCCGTTGCCGCCCGAGGCGAAGTTGACCTTGCCCGGCTGGCCCTTGGCCCAGGCGACGAACTCCTTGAGGTTCTTCGCCGGATGGTCGGGCCGCGTCACCGCGATGTAGCTGCCCTGGCTGATCTGGCCGATGTAGGTGAACTGCCTGATCGGGTCGTAGGGCGGCTTGCTCTGCAGGTACGGCGCGATGGCGAAGGGCCCCGTGTTGGCCAGCAGCAGCGTGTACCCGTCGGCAGGCTGGCGCGTGAGCTCGGTGGCCGCGATCATGCCGCTCGCGCCGGGCTTGTAGTCGACCACGAGCTGCTGCTTGAGCGCCTCCTGCAGCGGCACCTGCACCGTGCGCGCAGCGAAGTCGATGCCACCGCCGGGCGGATAACCGACGATCAGGCGGATGGGCTTGGCGCCCGGAAAGGCCTGGGCGGCGGCGAGGCCGGCGGCTGCGGCCATTGCAAGGCCGAGCCCAAGGCCGGCGCAGAGTCTGTTGAATTTCACGTTCCGTCTCCTCTTGTCGATGATTGATTTTCCAGCAGCCGCCGCAGCGTCAGCGCGTTGCCCGTGGCCTCGCCGCCGGCCGTGTTGTCGAACACGCACCAGCACTGCGCACCCTCCTCTTTCGCGCGCTGCAGCCGCCGGGCGAGGCGCGCGAGCAGTTCCTCGTCGTAGGCGGACCAGTAGCGCCGCGGCGAACCGTGCAGCCGCAGATAGACAAGGCCCGACCAGCCGCCGGGGGCCGCGGCTTCGTCGAACAGCACCGGGTCCGCGAGCACGCGGGCCACTTCGAAATCCGACAGGAGCCCGTCGGCCTGCGGCGTGAACCAGCTGCGATGGCGCGGCTCCAGCACCACCGCGCCCCGGTGCCTGTGCCGCAGCGCGGTGAAGAAGCCGCGCACCGCTGCAGCATCGAACGCCAGGCTGGGCGGCAACTGCACGACCAGCGCACCCAGCTTGCTGCCGAGGCCCTCGACCTGCGCGGTAAACGCCTCGAAAGCCGGCATCGCACCGACCAGCCGGCGTTCGTGTGTCACCGTCTTGGGCAGCTTGACCGCGAAGCGAAACCCTTCGGGCGTGCTCGCGGCCCAGCGCTCGTAGGTCTCGCGCCGGTGCGGCCGGTAGAACGAGGAGTCGATCTCGACCGCGTCGAAGCGCTGCGCATAGCGTTCCAGGTGCGAGCCCTCGGCCGGAAACACCGGCCACAGCGCGCGCGGCAGGCTCCATCCGGCGCAGCCGATGCGCCAGTCCTGCGAAGGCTCAGCCGCGCGGATGGTGCTGCGCATGCAGCTGCTTCAGGCGCTCGCGCGCCACGTGCGTGTAGATGGTCGTCGTCGAGATGTCGGCATGCCCCAGCAGCAGTTGCACCGCGCGCAGGTCGACGCCGTGGTTCAGCAGGTGCGTGGCGAAGGCGTGGCGCAGCGTGTGCGGCGACAGCGGAACGTGGATGCCAGCCGCGGTCGCGTGCTTCTTCACGATGATCCAGAACATCACGCGCGTCATGCCCGAGCCGCGCGCCGTGACGAACAGGTCGGGCGTCTGCTGGCCGTCGAGGATGGCGGGGCGCGAATCCTCCAGGTAGCGCTCGATCCAGCGCCTCGCCTCGGCGCCGAAGGGCACCAGCCGCTCCTTGCTGCCCTTGCCGAGCACGCGCAGGACGCCGTCGTTGAGGCTCATGTCGGTGGCCTTGAGCGCCACCAGCTCGCTCACGCGCAGGCCGCTGGCGTACATCAGCTCCAGCATCGCGCGGTCGCGCAGGCCCAGCGGCGAATCGACGTCAGGCGCGCCCAGCAGGTCGTCGACCTGCTTTTCGGAAAGCGTCTTGACGGCCCTCGGCATCTGCCGCGCCGGCATGAGCCGGATGCTCGGATCGGCCGCGATACGCCGCTCGCGCAGCGCCCAGCGGTAGTAGCGCTTGAACACCGTGAGCCGGCGGTTCGCCGACGTGGCCTTGCCCTTGGTCGACAGGCGCGCGCCCATGTAGGCCTGCAGGTCGGTCTCCTTCGCGGTGTCGAGCGCGGTGCCGCTGCGCTGCGCGCCGAGCCACTGCGCGAACAGCGTCAGGTCGCGGCGATAGGCGGCCAGCGTGTTTTTCGAGAGTCCATCCTCCAGCCACAGTGCGTCGATGAAGTCGTCGATCTCGGGTGTGGTCTGCGTGGCTGCCTCTGTGCTCATGCCTTGCAAGATAACAAAAAGAAAAAGCCGCCCGGCATGCGGGCGGCTTCCCTGGTGCGAGGAGCGATCCTCAGTCGAGCTTCAGGTTCTGCTTCTTCACGACCTGCTTGTACACGTCGTACTCGGCCTTGATCTGCGCGGCGAACTGGTCGGGCGTGTTCGCCACGATCAGCGAGCCCGTGTCCTCGATGCGCTTGCGCACCGCCGGCTCTTCCACCGCCTTCTTCACGCCGGCGCTGATCTTCTCGACCACTTCCTTGGGCAGGCCCTTCGGGCCGAGGATGCCGTAGTAGGCCATGCGGTTCACCGGCTCCAGGCCCACTTCCTTGAAGGTGGGCACGTTGGGCAGCGCGGCCAGGCGCTGCGGCGCGGACACCACGATGGGAATCAGCCGGCCGCTCTGGATGAAGGGCATGGCCGAGGGGATGTTGTCGAACATGATCGGCACCTGGCCGGCCACCACGTCGTTGAGCGCCGGGCCCGCGCCGCGGTACGGGATGTGCGTGACGAAGGTGTTGGTCAGGCTCTTGTAGAGCTCCATCAGCAGGTGGCCGATGCCGCCCGTGCCCGACGAGGCGTACGAGTACTTGCCGGGGTTCTTCTTCAGCTCGGCCACGAACTCTGCGTAGTTCTTGGCCGGGAAGCTGGGGTTGACCGCGATGATGTTCGGCGTGGCCGCGATGTTGATGATCGGCGTGAAGTCGTTGATCGGGTCGTACGGCGTCTTCGGGTTGATGGCCGGGTTGGCCGCCGTGCTCGACACCGTGGCGATGCCCAGCTTGTAGCCGTCGGGCGTGGCACGGGCGGTTTCGGCCGCGCCCACGATGCCGCCGCCGCCAGCGCGGTTGATCACCACCACCGGCTGGCCCAGCACCTTGCCCAGCGGATCGGAAATCACGCGCGCCACGATGTCCGTCGTGCCGCCCGGTGCGAACGGTACGCTCAGTTCGACGGGCTTGTTGGGATAACCCTGCGCAAAGCTCTGACCCGCCACTGCAATCAGTGCCGCGGCTCCCACCATCGCGCTCCATTGACGACGTTGCATCAAAAACTCCTTGTTCTGCTGTATGTCGAAAAAACGAAGCCCGGATGCTAGCGGCTCGGGGGCCGTATCCGTGCTCTGGATTACCCATGGTCAAGCGGGTTTATCCTCGAAGCGGTGAATTACGCGCAGCTGCTCTTCCCCGACTTCTCCCTCATCGCCATCGGCTGGCTCCTGTGCCGCTACACAGCCCTCGACCGCCGCGTGTGGGACCAGGTCGAGAGCCTTGTTTACTACTTTCTATTTCCTGTGCTGCTGTTCCACTCGATCGTGCGCAGCCCGCTCGACTTCGGGGCGACATCGAGCCTGCTCACCGCAGGTGTCGGCGTGGGCGTGTGCGGCATCGTGCTGGCCTATGCCCTGCCCTTCGTTCCGGGCCTGCGCACGCACATCGACCGGCGCGACCACGCGGCGAGCGCGCAGATTGCCTTTCGCTTCAACTCGTTCATCTGCCTGGCGCTGGCGGAACGGCTCGGAGGCTCCGAGGGGCTGCTGCTGATCGCGGTGCTGATCGGCGTGTGCGTGCCGATCTTCAACATCGCGGCCGTGTGGCCGATGACGCGGCATGCGCAGACGGGGTTCGTGCGGCAGCTGGTGCGCAATCCGCTGATCGTTGCGACCGTGGCGGGGTTGCTGGCCAATGTGCTGGGGCTTACCGTGCCCACTTGGGCCACGCCTACGTTGACACGGATCGGGGCTGCTTCGCTGGCGCTTGGGCTGCTGGCTGCGGGGGCGGGGATGAAGTTCTCCACCTTGGGCACGGGCAAGGTGCTGGCCGTGTCGGTGCTGGTCATCCGGCATCTGTTGCTGCCGTTGGTGGCCTGGGTGCTGGCTCGTGCGCTTCGGCTCGATGCTGCGCAGGGGGCTGTGCTGATGGCTTTCTCTGCTGTGCCTACTGCTTCCAGCGCTTATGTGCTGGCTGCTCGCATGGGGTACAACGGGCCTTATGTGGCTGGGTTGGTGACTTTGTCTACCTTGCTGGGGGTTGCCAGCTTGCCGTTTGCTTTGACTTTGCCTCGGTGAGGGCTGTTGGGTGTTTGCTTCCCGGGGCCGGGTCTCGGCCCCGGGGAAGGAATCGCTCAGCTACGAGAAAGCAAAGCCGGAACAGCAGAAGCCAACAGCGCAACCCCGGAAGCAGTCAACAACCCCAAAACAATCTTCCGAAACGCAACCTCACTGATCCCGATATAAAGCCGCGCCCCCAATAACACAGGCACAGCCACCGCCACCGCCACCACCCCCAGCAAAGGCAAGAGAGAACGCCCGATATTCCCGCTGAACAGGTGGATGCCGAACGCCACCAGCAACATCGACAGATTGAAGTTCTGGATCACCGCCCGCTGCGTATCCCGCTGAAACCCGCGCAACGTGCACCACAGCGTGGGAATGGTCCCCGAGAACCCGCCGATGCCGGCCATCGCACCGCCGATGGCCCCTGCAACCCCATCGGCGACGCGCCCGCCGAACGAAAGCTTCGGCAGGTGCTGCGACATCAGCATCGCCGGGCACCACAGCACCAACAGTAGCCCGAGGCACAGCTTGAAGACGACGAGATCCAGATGCGGCAGCAGCCAGACGCCGAAGGGCACGCCCACCAGTCCGCCAAGCAGGAAAGGCCAGAGAACGCTCTTGTCGAAGGAACGTCGCACGGTGACCGCGGCGATCACCTGCCCCGTCATCGCGCCGAAGAGCGCGAGCAAGGCGGCGAGCCGGGGCTCCAGCGTCCAGGCCCAGACGGACATCGCCACCATGCCGAACGCAAAGCCGGAGAGGCCCTGCACGAAACCCGCCAGCACGGCGCCGACGATCACATAGACATACAGGGCTTGCATGCGGCCGATGATATCGGCCGGGGTTCTTCAGCTTCAGGCCGGCACGAGCGCCGTGCGCCGCACCCGGCGCACGTTGAACGCGCTGGCGATGAGCACGCCCTGCACCAGCGCCAGCCCCACGATCACGCTCGTGTACTGGCCGTGATCCATCAGCCGGCCGAACACCAGCGGCGCCACGGCCTGCCCGATGTCGAGGCCGGCGTAGACCACGCCGTAGACACGGCCGGTGGCGTTGGGCGGCGTCGACTTCTTCACCAGCAGGTCGCGCGAAGGCCCGGCGACGCCCGAGACGAAACCCATCGCACCAAAGAGTGCCGGCACGATGACCGGCGGGAAGTCGGCAAAGGCCAGCAGCAGCGCCAGCGCGGCGGCCAGGCCGAAGCCCACGCCCACGATGCGCTCGCAGCGCGACGGATCGGATGCCAGGAAACCGCCAGCCACCATGCCCACCGCGCTCGCCACCATGTAGACAGTGAGGCACACGGCCACCAGCGCCACGGGCACCGCGTGAAGGTGCCCCGCGGCCACGGGCGCGAAGGTCTGCACCACGCTGATGACCACGGCATAGAAGAAGAAGAAACCGAAGCACATCCACACGGCCGGGATGCGCAGGAAGTCGAACTCGCCGCCGGCGGGCGAGGACTCGCCCTGTCCAGTGGCCTTGTGCACGGCCGCGGCGTCGAGCGACAGCACGCTGCGGTAGATCCACAGCACCAGCAGCACGACCAGGGCAACCGCGCCCGCCGAAGCCAGCGCCACGCGCCACGAGAAGGCAATGGCGATCGGCACCACGAAGGCCGGCGCCAGCGCCCAGCCCAGGCTGCCGGTGATGCCGTGCACGCTGTAGGCATGGCCCAGGCGCGTGGGCGCGACCTTGCGGTTGAACAGCGTGTAGTCCACCGGGTGGAACACGCCGTTGCCGATGCCGCCGACCACGGCGCACACCAGCAGCATCCAGTAGCTCTGCGCCAGGGCATAGCCGAAAGCCGCCAGCCCCAGCGCCCCGAGCCCCACGAAGAGCACCGGCCGCGGACCCAGCTTGTCGACGATGAAGCCCGAAGCCGCCTGCACGATGCACGAGACCACGAAGAACACCGTGAGCACCGCGCCCAGCTCGACATAACTCACGTTGAACGCGTCCTTCAGCCACGGGAACAGCGGCGCCAGGATGAGCTGGCTGAAGTGGCTGACCGCGTGGGCCAGGCCGACCAGCCCGATCAGCTTGGCGTCGGTGCCCAAGGTATTGGAAGAAGGCGGGGAAGCGGGGGCAGAAGCGGCGCTCGCGGGCGAGTTGGAAGACATGGATTGCTACAAAAAAACGGGGCAGGCACCGATGCTATGCGCCGGGGAAGCGGCAGAATGGCGATACAGCGACAACATTTGTCGAAACCATGCCAAGCGCCGCCTCACCCCCCTCCAGGAGCGCCGCGACCGCCGCCAGGCTGCGCGGGCCCACCCCGATCAACAGCGTTGCCTCCCTCACGCCGCACCTGTACGCGCCCGACGCGGTGCGGCCGTTGCGCGCCAAGGAGCACTTCCTGAGCGCCGACACGCTGGTCGAGCTGCACGAGCACCCGTGGCCACAGCTCACCTTTTCCACCCGCGGCGTGATCCGCCTGAGCACGCAGGACGGCAGCTACATCGTCCCGCCCTCTCGCGCGCTCTGGGTGCCCGCCAACATGCCGCACAGCATCACGCTGATCGAAGATGCCGAACTGCGCACCGTCTACCTGCACGCCTGGATCGCGCCCTCCTGGGAGAAATGCGAGGTGCTCGAGATCAGCCCGCTGTTGCGCGCATTGATGCTGGCGCTCGACACCACGCCCGACGGCCTGCCGCCGGCAGACGTGCACGCTCCGCAGCGCGAGCGGATGATCGCGCCGCTCCTGGTCGACGAGCTGGAGCGTGCCACGCAGATCCGCATCGACGTGCCGCTGCCCACCGACAAGCGCCTGCGCCAGCTCTGCGAGACGCTGCTGCGCAACCCGGCCGACCGCGCCACGCTGGCCGAGCGCGCCGCCGCCATCGGCGCCAGCGAGCGCACGGTGGCGCGCCTGTTCCGCGACCAGCTCGGCATGAGCTGGCAGCAATGGCGCCAGCAGGCCGTGATGGCGCACGCGCTGCCGCTGCTGGCGCGCGGCATGGCGGTGAGCCAGGTGGCTGCCGCCAGCGGCTACGCCACCGACAGCGCCTTCTGCGCGATGTTCAAGGCCGCCACCGGCCGCTCGCCCACCTCGTTCCAGCACCGCAAGCGGCCCGCGCCCGCCTGAGCGGCGCGCCCCGGGCAACCGGGGTATCGAGGAATGGATGCTTCACGTCGCTCTGGCAAGATCGGCGCCCGACAAGCAACACCATGCACTCACCGATCCCCCTGCATCTGGCGCCCGGCGCCCAAGCTTCCACCTGGACCGCCGACATCTGGCTGCGCGTGCGCCGGCATTTCCTGCTGAAGGCGGTCGGCACCACGGTCTTCACCTGGCTCTTCTTCATCGGCTACTTCCACCTGCTGCGCAATCCGTCCTTTCCGGTCGAGGTGATGCCGCTGACGCCGCTGGACCGCCTGCTGCCCTTCCAGCCCTACCTTCTGGGGCCGTACCTCTCGCTGTGGGTGTACGTGGGCATCGCGCCAGGGCTGCAACTGACCTTCCGCGAGCTGGTGGTCTACGGGCTGTGGATCGGCGGGCTGTGCATCACCGGCCTGGGCATCTTCTACTTCTGGCCGACCCAGATACCCCCTTTGGCCATCGATGCCTCCGGCTACCCAGGCTTCACGATGCTGCAGGGCGTGGACGCGGCCGGCAACGCCTGCCCTTCGATGCACGTGGCGGTGGCCATCTTCACGGCCATCCGCATCGAGGACGTGCTGAGCGAAACCCGCACCCCCGCCGGGTGGCGGGTGCTGAACTGGGCCTGGTTCGCCGCCATCGCCTATTCGACGCTGGCGGTCAAGCAGCACGTGGCGCTGGACGTGGCCGCCGGGGCGCTGCTGGGTATGGCTTTCGCCCTGCCCTCGATGCGCTGGAGGCCGGGCGCCCGGCAGCGGGACGATGTCCCTCACTTGGGAGCGGATATCATCCGTAAACACTGACCACTCACCACTGGCCGACGAGGAAGGGATCGATTGACTCAAGGACCGCACAGGGCGGCGATCGATCGGCGGCACACGACGACAGGCATTGCACGATGAGTTCGCTGAAGGAATTGCAGGACCTGATCCACGAGAAGTACGGCATCGAACCGTCGAAGCTCGACCCCCACGCCTCGATGCGTGAAACCGGCGGACTCGATTCGCTGGCCTTGGCCGAATTTCTGTTCGCCATCGAAGACCACTTCGGCATCGTCATGCCCGACGAGGACGCGAGCATCGACACCCTGGCCGAACTGTCCGTGCTGGTCGACAAGGTCAGGGCCGAGAAGGCCGCGTCGGCGTCGTGAACCACGAAGTCGCCGTCACCGGGCTGGGCGTCGTGGCGCCGCACGGCGACGAGCCCGGCGCACTGTTCCAGGCCCTGCTGCAGGGCCGGTCGGCCATACAGCCCGTTTTCCCTGAACTGCCCAAGCCGGCGGCGGCGGCCACCGTAGCCTTCGACGAGACCCGCTGGTTCACCAAGCTGCAGCTCGCCGGCGTCGACCGCGTGAGCCAGCTGGCCGTGGCCGCCGCCGACATGGCGATGCGCGACGCGGGCCTCGCCGTGTCCGACGCCGACCCCGAGCGCGTGGGCGTCTTCTCCGGCTGCGGCATGGGCGGCGCCGCCGCGCTCGAGGCGGCCTATCGCGGCAACGGCCGCGTCTCCCCGCTCACCATCCCCGCCTTCATGCCCAATGCGCCGGCCGCCCACGTGGCGATGCGCCAGGGCGTGAAGGGCCCGGTGCTCACCTATTCGGTCGCCTGCGCCTCCTCTTCTGCCGCGATCGCCGAGGCCGCCAAGGCCGTGCAGCGCGGCGAGGTCGACATCGCCATCGCCGGCGGCAGCGAGGCGCTGATCGTGCCGGGGGTGGTGGTGGCCTGGCAGGCGATGCAGACGCTGGCCGGCTTCCAGCCCGGCGAAGCGGCTGGCGCGGTGCGGCCCTTCGCCACCGACCGCAGCGGCTTCGCCCTGGGCGAAGGCGCGGCCTTCCTCGTTCTCGAATCCGCCGAGCGCGCTCGCGCACGCAACGCCCGCAGCTATGCCACGCTGGCCGGCTGGGGCCTCAGCAGCGACGCCACCCATCTCACCAAGCCCGACGCTCCAGGACAGGCCCGCGCGCTGCGCGCCGCCCTGCGCCAGGCGGGGCTGCAGCCGCGCGACGTGGGCTACTGCAACGCGCACGGCACGGCCACGCGCATTGGCGACGTGGTCGAGCGCAACGCGCTGGCCGAGGTGTGGGGCGATGACTTCGACTCTCTGCGCGTGAGCTCGACCAAGGCGCTGCATGGCCACATGCTGGGCGCGGCCGGCGCCATCGAGGCACTCATCACCGTGATGGCGCTGCAGCAGCGGCAACTGCCGCCCAGCGCCAACTGCCGCGAGATCGATCCGGAATGCCGGATGAACCTCGTCATGCAGGACGACACCGCGGCACCGGCGCTCGAAGCCGCCATCAGCAATTCCTTCGCCTTCGGCGGCACGAACTCGGTGCTGCTCTTCCGCCGGGCCTAGGCGGCCTTCAGCTCACGCGGCGCGGCCTGCGCGGCCGCCGCGCACAGCCATGCCACGAAGGCGCCGACCAGCGCGTCGTCCGTGCGGCTGGGCGCCACGAAAACGCTGTAGCCCCGGCTCGACGGTGCTCTGTGCGGACAGGCCAGCACCAGCTCGCCCGAACGCAGCTCGCGCTCGACGAAGTAGTCGGGCACGAGCCCCACGCCCAGATCGGCGCGCACGGCCGCGACCAGCGAGGAGAACAGGTCGAAGCGGTGCCCCGCCACCAGGTTCTCCGGCGCGCGCAGATGCGGGGTCTGGCCGAACCACTCTTCCCACGCCCCCATGCGCGTGCGCAGCTGCAGCAACGGCGCCGTGCGGAAGTCGCCGCGCGCCATGGCCGGCCGCCCCTTCGCGTTGGGCGAGCACACGGCAACGCAGGATTCGCCCATGAGCGGCAGCGCGTTTGCGCCCGGCCATACCGCATCGTCGTACTGCACGCCCACGTCGAAAGGCTGGTCTTCCATGTAGAGATGCGTGGGGAACACCTGCAGATGCAGGCTGCAGCCCGGGTTCTGCCCGATGAACTCCGGCAGGCGCGGCGTGAGCCAACCCTCGGCGAGCACCGGCACGGCGCCCACCAGCAGGCGCAGGCCGTCTGTGCGCTGCGCCATGGCTTCGAGCGTGTGGTTCTGCAGCCGCAGCAGGTCGCCCGAGATCTGCCCGTGATAGCGCCGGCCGGCCTCGGTGAGCTCGGTGCCGCGCGCGGTGCGCTGTACCAGCCGCACGCCGATCTGCGTCTCCAGCTGGCGCAGCTGCTGGCTCACCGCGCTGTGCGTGAGGCACAGCTCCTCCGCGGCCTTGCCGACGCCGTGGTGGCGGGCCACCGCGTCGAAGATCAGCAGCGCGCGGGTGCTCGGAATATGGCGGCGCATGAGGGCTTCGTTAGAAAAACTGACAACGCGGCAGATTAAACCAGAGCACGCGCCTAACACAGCCATAAGAATCGCTGACGACGGCGTTGCACCGGCGGCGCCGATCTCGATCTGGCCCGCTTCAAAAAAAGGACACCTTCCATGCTCCGCACCGCCTCGCTACGCCTCGCCCCCCTAGTCCTCGCCCTTGCCTCGGCCGCTGCTGGCTTCGCGCACGCCCAGGGCGGCAGCGTCGCAGCCACGCCCACGCAGGTGCGGCCCGAGGTGGACAAGGCCTACACCCAGCTGATGGCGTCACCCGCCATCCAGAAGCTGCTGGAAGCGGTCAAGGCCGACCACGACCGCTCGGTGGAAGACCTGAAGATGCTCACCGAGATCGAAGCGCCGCCCTTCAAGGAACAGAAGCGCGCCGAAGCCTTCCTCGCACGCATGAAGGCGCTGGGCCTCGCCGACGCGAAGATCGACGCCGAAGGCAACGTGGTCGGCCTGCGCAAGGGCACGGGCAACGGGCCCAAGCTGCTGATCTCGGCCCACCTCGACACCGTGTTCCCCGTCGGCACCGACGTGAAGGTGAAGGAGCGCGACGGCAAGCTCTACGCGCCCGGCATTTCCGACGACACGCGCGGCCTCGCGGTGCTGCTGTCGTGGCTCAAGGTGCTAAACGACAACAAGATCCAGACGGTGGGCGACCTGCTCTTCGTCGGCAACGTGGGAGAGGAAGAGCTCGGCAACCTGCGCGGCATCAAGGCGATCTTTCGCGACAACCTCGACATCGACGGCATGGTCGGCCTGGAGCCCGCGCCCGATGGCTCGGTGCTGATGCTGGGCACCGGCAGCCATCGCTACGAAGTGACTTTCAAGGGCCCCGGCGGCCACAGCTACGGCGCCTTCGGCCAGGTACCCAGCGCCATCCACGGCATGGGCCGCGCCATCGCGAAGATCGCCGACATCCGCACGCCGAGCTTCCCGAAGACGACCTTCACCGTCGGCACGGTCGGTGGCGGCACTTCGGTCAACACCATCGCGCCGGACGCACGCATGGCGGTGGACATCCGCTCCGACGAAATGGCGCCGCTGCTCGAGACCGAGAAGAAGATCCTCGCCGCCATCGACGAAGCCGTGGCCGAGGAAAACAAGCGCTGGAACGTCAACACGCTGAGCGTGAGCACCAAGCTCATCGGCGACCGTCCGGGCGGCCGCACGCAGTCGAACACGGTGATCGTCGAGGCCGCCACGCGCTCGAACGCGGCCTTCGGCCACAAGACGCTGCTGACGGGCGCGAGCACGGACGCCAACGTGCCGATGTCGCTGGGCATCCCGGCCATCATCATCGGCGGCGGCGGCAAGACCGGCGGCTTCCACGCGCTGTCGGAGTGGATCGACGTGACCGATGGCTGGAAGGGTGCGCAGAACTCGCTGGTGACGGTGCTGGGCCTGGTTGGCGTGCAAGGCACCAGTGCGCCGCTGCTCGAAAAGCGCCCACCGCGCACGAAGTAAGAGCGCGCGTGCAACCGGGGCTTCGCCCCCGGCGTCTCCGTTATGCTGATGGCCGCTTTCCACCACGCGTACCGACAGGAGGACGACATGCACGCCCGTTCAACCCTCATCGCCCTGGCGCTGCTCGCCGCGGGCGCCTCGGCGCAGGCCAACAACCTGCTCGACCAGCTCAAGGAAAAGGCCGGCGAAGCCGCCACCGCCGATTCGCAAGGCAGCGGCGGCAGCACGGGCGGATCGGCGCTCGGCAACCTGGGCACCAGCCTCGGCTTCAAGATGCCCGCCATCGGTTCCAGCACCATGGGCAACGCGGCCGGTGTGCTGCAGTACTGCGTGAAGAACAACTACCTGGGCGGCGACGCGGCCTCGGTGAAGGACAAGCTGCTCGCCAGGATCACCGGCCAGAAGAAGCAGGAGACCGGCTTCGCCAGCGGCGCCAAGGGCCTGCTGCAAGGCGGCGACGGCAAGTCGCTGAACTTCAAGGGGCTGTCGTCGAAGGTCAAGGAAAAGGCCTGCGACTACGTGCTGAAAAGCGCGACATCGTTGATCTGACCCGGCTCCACATTCCGCATCGCTTTCGCGCGGCGCACCGCGCATGTGCCTGCAGTTCTCTCCAGTGCGCCCGCAAACATCCATGACCCCGGCTGCCCCCTCTCCCTCCCTGCGCCAGCGCCTCTCCCGCTGGGTTCCGTGCCTCGCCTGGCCCCGCCCTTCCGCCGCGCTGCTGCGCAACGAGGCGATGGCCGGCATCACCGTGGCGCTGATGGTCATCCCGCAGGGCGTGGCCTATGCGGCGCTGGCGGGCATGCCACTGGTCACGGGCGTCTACGCGGCGCTGTTCCCGGCGCTGATCGCGGTGATGTTCAGTTCCTCGCAACGGCTGTCGGTGGGGCCGACGGCTCTCACCAGCCTGCTGGTGGGTGCCTCGCTCGCGCCGCTGGCGGTGGCGGGCAGCGCCGAGTGGGTGGCGATGGCGGTGTGGCTCACGCTGATGTCGGGCGCGATCCAGATCGTGCTGGGCGCCGGGCGCTTCGGCTGGCTGCTGCGGCTGGTGAATTCGCCGGTGCTCATCGGCTTCACACAGGGCGCGGCAGTGCTGATCGCGATCTCGCAGCTGCCTGCCCTGCTGGGCTTCACGGGGCGGACCATTCCGCAGGTGCTGCAGGGCGGGCCATTGCCCGACCTGGTGGCCATCGCCTTCGGGCTGGGCAGCATCGCGGTGCTGTGGCTGGGCAAGCGCCTGCTGCCGCGCTTTCCGACAACGATGGCGCTGGTGGCCGGCGCGGCGGCCATCAGCTGGCTGGCCGACTACGCGCTGCGCGGCGGCGCGGTGGTGGGCACGCTGCCTTCGGGCCTGCCTTCTTTCTACTGGCCGGGCCTGCTGCCGCTCGGCACCTTCAGCGCGCTGGTGCTGCCGGCACTGATGATCACGCTGGTGAGCTTCCTGGAAACCGCGTCGAGCGCCAAGGTCGACAACGCGCGCGCCGGCACGCTGTGGAACGAAAACCAGGACCTGATCGGCCAGGGCCTGGCCAAGCTGGCCTCGGGTTTCACGGGCGCCTTTCCCACGAGTTCGTCGTTCTCGCGCTCGGCGATCACGCTGTACGCCGGCGCGCAGACCGGCTGGGCGACGCTCTTCAGCGTGGTCGTGGTGGCCGGCGCGCTGCTGTGGCTGATGCCGCTGCTCTATCACGTGCCGCAGGCGGTGCTGGCGGCGGTGGTGGTCACGGCCATCCTCGGGCTGGTGAAGCCGGCGAGCTTCACCGCGCTGTGGCGCATCTCGCG
Organism: Variovorax sp. 350MFTsu5.1; assembly: GCF_048302515.1. Lineage (NCBI taxonomy): Bacteria > Pseudomonadati > Pseudomonadota > Betaproteobacteria > Burkholderiales > Comamonadaceae > Variovorax > Variovorax sp. 350MFTsu5.1. The sequence goes on from NZ_CP157620.1 coordinate 4,457,411, forward strand.
CATCGAGGCGGGCATCGCCTTCGGCACCTTCGTGCTGACGATCGCGACCGCGCCCAGCATCTACTGGGGCGTGCTCGGCGGCTTGCTGGCGGCGCTGGCGCACTACATGTACCGGCACCTGCATCCGCGCATCATCGAGGTGGGCCTGCACCCCGACGGCAGCCTGCGCGACCGCAACCTCTGGAAGCTGCCGCCGCTGGCACCGAACCTCTATGCGCTACGCATGGACGCCGAACTCGACTTCGCATCCGCCTCCACGCTCGAACGCGCGCTCACGGTGGCGCTGGCCGAGCGGCCCCACCTCACCGACGTGTGCCTGTTCGCGCAGCCGATCAACCGCATCGACATCACCGGCGCCGAGGTGTTCGGCTCGATCCGCCGGATGATGGAATCCAAGGGCATCCGCCTGCACCTGAGCGGCATGAAGCTGCCCGCGATGCAGGTGCTGGAAAGCGCCGGCCTGCTGGCGCCGGGGCCGATGCTCTTCAGCTACCGCACCGACGGCGAGGCGCTCGCGGCGCTGATGCCGCGCGTCGAGGTGCCCGCGCAGCAGGAAGCCGCCGCCTGACGCGCCAGCCCCTATGAAGACCACCATCGAAGAACTCGTCGCGTTCCGCACGGTGGTGGACACGGGCTCGATCACTGCCGCGTCGGAGCAGCTCTCGCAGACCGTCTCGGGCATCAGCCGCGCCCTGAGCCGGCTCGAGCAGAAGCTCGACACCACCCTGCTTCGCCGCACCACGCGCAGGCTCGAGCTCACCGAGGAAGGCGCGGCCTTCCTGCAGCGCACGCGCGCCATCCTCGATGCCATCGACGACGCCGAAGAGCACATGGCCGCGCGCCGCGAGCAGCCCGCGGGCCGGCTGCGCGTGAACGCGGCCTCGCCCTTCATGCTCCACGCCATCGTGCCGCTGGTGCCGGAGTTCCGCCGGCTCTATCCGCAGATCAGCCTAGAGCTGGACACCGACGACCTGCCCATCGACCTGCTGGAGCGCCGCACAGACGTGGCGATCCGCATCGGCCCGCTGCGCGACTCCACGCTGCACGCACGGCCGCTGGGCACGCACCGGCTGCGCGTGCTCGCGAGCCCGGCATACCTCGAAGCGCACGGCAAGCCGCGCAAGGTGGCCGACCTGGCCGAACACACGCTGCTGGGCTTCACGCAGCCCGAGTCGCTGAACCGCTGGCCGCTGCGCGGCGTGCATGGCGACGAGTGGAACATCGCGCCCTCGCTGGTGGCGTCCAGCGGCGAGACGCTACGACAGCTCGCGCTGGCGGGCGTGGGCATCGCCTGCCTGTCGGACTTCATGACGGGCATCGACCGCGCCAGCGGCGCGCTGGTGCAGGTGCTGGCGAAGGAGACGGCCGACGTGCGCCAGCCGGTGAATGCCGTGTACTACCGCAACACGCAGTTGTCGGCGCGCATCACGTCGTTCCTGGATTTCCTGTCCCAGCGCATGGGCGGCTGAGCGCGGCCGCTCATTGCGGCTGCCTGGGCACGAAGCGCTCGACCGAGGCCGACCTGATCTCGTAGCCGCTCACGCCCATGTCCGCCGACGAATAGCGCGCGGCCTTCAGCGTGCCGCTGACGTACACCGTGTCCATCGCGTGCAGCCCTTTCACGGCCGAGGCCGCGACCACGTGCACGATCTGGTTGGCTGGCGGCGGGGGCGTGTGGATGCAGGCGCCGAAGTACGGCACCAGCAGGAACTCGCGGATGCCCTCCTGCGTGTTGTCCAGCGGAACGACGAAGCCGGCGAGCTTGCCCGGCTTGCCGTCGAGCGCCACGTTGACCGGAGCGTTGTCCCAGACGGCGCGCATCTCGTCGAGCATCTGGATCGCGCGGGGATCGTTGTCGCGCAGGGCTTCGAGGCTGATGTTGCGGTAGCGCCTGGTCGGGTCCCAGCTCTTGGGAATCAGTTCTTCCCACTTGAGTTCGGGGGCTGCGGCGGTGCGTGCTTCCGGTTGCGCTGCGGCTCCCGGGCCGCATCCGCTCAGGAGCGCCGCGGCCGGTGCCAGCAGGAACGCGGCCAGCACGGCGCGCGGAAAGAGCCTTCTCATGAGTGCGATTGTCCTCGGGAGATGTTTCAGGACCGTAAAGCAGGGCCTTTTGCACTCAATTCATCCGAGATTGCGCGAATTCGCTGCGAACCATCAGAATGCCGCACCACGACACGAGGAGATCCGCATGGCACCGACAGGATGGCTGGGACTCACGTCCCTGGGCACCGTTCACACCGCGATCAGCCTGATCGCCGTCGCCGCGGGGCTGGCGGCCCTGTTCCGCTGCAAGGAAATCACGATGCGCACCGGCCTCGGCCGGCTCTTCGTGTGGACCACCGTGCTGACCTGTCTCACCGGCTTCGGCATCTTCCAGCACGGCGGCTTCGGCAAGCCGCATGCGCTGGGCATCATCACGCTGGCTGCGCTGGCAGTGGGCGCACTCGCCGGCCGGGGCTTGTTCTTCGGGAAGTGGGCGCGTTACGTCGAGGCCATCGCGTTCTCTGCGAGCTTTCTCTTCCACTGGATTCCGGCCTTCACCGAAACGCTCACGCGCCTGCCGCTCGGCGCCCCGCTGCTGCCGAACGCCGATGCGCCGGAGCTCAAGGCGATCACCGGCGTGCTGCTGGTGCTGTACCTGATCGGCGTGGGCCTGCAGATCCGCAGGCTGCGCGGCGGCACCGGAGGGATCAGTCCCGCACCGGTCCGCGCAGGCTCTTGATCTGCGAGCGCTGGCTCTTGCCTTCGAGCCGGCGCTGCTTCGAACCGTAGGTGGGCCTGGTCGCCCGCCGCACGCGCGGCGCGACGGCCACGCTGTCGACCACCGCCTGCAGCCGCGCGAGCGCGTCTGCGCGGTTCATCTCCTGGGTGCGGTGCTGCTGTGCCTTGAGCACGAACACGCCTTCCTGGGTGATGCGGCTGTCGCGCAGCGCGAGCAGCCTTTCTTTCACATCGGACGGCAGCGAACTGGCGTGGATGTCGTAGCGCAGATGCACCGCGCTCGAGACCTTGTTGACGTTCTGTCCGCCCGCGCCCTGCGCCCGGATGGCGCTGAAGTCGACCTCGCCGGGATCGATCAGGACAGACGGGCGGAGCATGCGATCAGACCCGCTCGAAGATGGCCGCGATGCCCTGCCCGCCCCCGATGCACATCGTGACCAGCGCATAGCGCCCCTGCACCCGCTGCAGCTCGGCGATGGCCTTGGTCGTGATGATCGCGCCCGTCGCACCCACCGGATGCCCCAGCGAGATGCCAGAGCCGTTCGGGTTGACCTTGGCAGGATCGAAACCGAGCTCTTTGATGACCGCGCAAGCCTGCGCCGCGAAGGCCTCGTTCGACTCGATGACGTCGAGGTCGCTCACCTTCAGGCCCGTACGCTCCAGCACCTTGCGCGTGGCCGGCACCGGGCCGATGCCCATGTACGCGGGCTCCACGCCGGCATGCGCATAGCCCACCAGCCGCGCCAGGGGCTTGAGCCCCAGCGCCTTCACACGGCCGCCTTCGGCCAACACCACGGCGGCCGCGCCGTCGTTGATGCCCGAGGCATTGCCGGCGGTGACGAGGCCGTCCTTCTTGAACGCGGGCTTCATCTTCGACAGCGTCTCGACGGTGGTGTCGGCGCGCACGTGCTCGTCGGTGTCGAAGAGCACCACGCCCTTGCGCGTCTTGACCTCGACAGGAACGATCTGCTCCTTGAAGCGGCCCGCGGCAATGGCGGCTGCCGCACGCTGCTGGCTGACAACGGCCAGCTCGTCCTGCTGCTCGCGCGTGATGCCGTAGCGCGCGGCCACGTTCTCGGCGGTGATGCCCATGTGGATCTTCTCCCACGGGTCGTGGAGGATGCCGAGCATGTAGTCGACGAGCTGCACGTCGCCCATGCGCGCGCCGTAGCGCGCGGCGGTGTCGAAGTACGGGCCCCGGCTCATCGACTCCGAGCCGCCGCCGATGGCGATGTCGCAGTCGCCCAGCGAGATGGCCTGCGCCGCCGACACGATGGCCTGCAGGCCCGAGCCGCAGAGGCGATTCACGTTGAAGGCCGGCGTCTCGATGGGGCAGCCCGCGTCGATGGCCGCCACGCGGCTCAGGTAGGCGTCCTTGACGTCGGTGGGGATCACATTGCCCATGACCACGTGGCCGATGGCGTCGGCCGCGACGCCGCTGCGCTCGATGGCGGCCTTGACAGCGGTGGTGGCAAGCTGGGTGTTGGGCACGTCCTTCAGCGAGCCGCCGAAGGTGCCGATGGCGGTGCGGGCGGTGCCGACCACGAAGATGTCGCGCGAAGTCATGGAATGTCTCTCCTGGATGAAAGCAGAAAGCCGCGGCTGGCGAGCCGCGGCTCCAGGAGGACGATTCTGACGGCGAACGGCGCGACCGGCTGTCGCGCCTGAAATAGCGCCGGCGGGCCGCCGGTCAGCCGCGCGGGGAGACCGATTTCGGCGAAACGTCGGTCACGTCGCTGACGCTGCCGCGGATGCGCACGGGGCGCTCCACCGACTCGCCGCGGGCACGGGCGTTCGCCACGTCGGCAGCCGTCGGTTGCGAGGGCTGTGCCGCATTGCGAAATCGGTCGAAGCCGGAGCGCGGGTTGAAACGCATGACCCACGGCGTCACGGGCTTGCCCGTGAGACGCCCCCAGGCGTAGCGAACACCCCACACAGCCGCCAGCAGCATGACCGCCACGGCCAGGCTGGCCGCGAAGACCAGCCCCAGGAGCAGAAGAATGACGCGTATTACGAAGTTCATCATCCGACTTTAGGCCGAAGCGGCCGCCGTTGGTTCCCCCGCCTTGCGGAAGGAGAACTGGCCCGGCGACTGGATCGGGTCGGTCGTGACCTCGATCGTGTCCTTCGGCCCGAAGCTTCCGTCCAGCAGCAGCTTCGACAGCGGGTTCTCGATGCGCTGCTGGATCGCGCGCTTGAGCGGTCGCGCGCCGAACACCGGGTCGAAGCCGACCTTGGCGATCTCCGCCAGCGCAGCCGGCGAAACCTCCAGGCCCAGGTCCATCTTCGCGAGCCGCGCCTGCAGCACCTTGAGCTGGATCGCGGCGATCGACTCGATGTTCTTCGCGTCGAGCGCGTGGAACACGACCGTCTCGTCGATGCGGTTCAGGAACTCGGGGCGGAAGTAGTTCTTCAGCTCGTCCCACACCGCTTCCTTGATCTCTTCCGAGGGCTTGCCCACCATGGCCTGGATGATGGGCGAGCCGATGTTGCTCGTCATCACGATCACGGTGTTCTTGAAGTCCACGGTGCGGCCCTGGCCGTCGGTCAGGCGTCCATCGTCGAGCACCTGCAGCAGCACGTTGAACACGTCGGGGTGGGCCTTCTCGACTTCGTCGAGCAGCACCACGCTGTAGGGCTTGCGGCGAACGGCTTCAGTGAGGTAGCCGCCCTCCTCGTAGCCCACGTAGCCCGGCGGCGCGCCGATCAGGCGGGCGACCGAGTGCTTCTCCATGAACTCGCTCATGTCGATGCGGATCAGGTGCTCTTCGCTGTCGAACAGGAAGCCCGCGAGCGCCTTGCACAGCTCGGTCTTGCCCACGCCCGTGGGGCCGAGGAACAGGAACGAGCCGGTCGGGCGGTTCGGATCGGACAGGCCCGAGCGCGAGCGGCGGATGGCGTTGGCCACCGCGCCGATGGCCTCGTCCTGGCCGACCACGCGCTCGTGCAGCTTGTCCTCCATCACAAGCAGCTTGTCGCGCTCGCCCTGCATCAGCTTGGCAACCGGAATGCCGGTGGCGCGCGCCACGACCTCGGCGATCTCCTCGGAGCCGACCTGGGTGCGCAGCAGCGTGGGCGCACTCGACTTGCCCTTGCTAGCCTCGCTGGCCTCGGCCTCTTTCAGGCGCTTCTCGAGCGCCGGCAGCTGGCCGTACTGCAGCTCGGCGACCTTGTTGAAGTCGCCCTTGCGCTTCCATTCCTCGATCTGGAACTTGATCTTGTCCACGTCCTCGCGCACCTGCGCACTGCCCTGGGCCTGGGCCTTCTCGGCCTGCCAGATCTCGTCGTAGTCGGCGATCTCCTTCTGCAGCTTCTCGATCTCGCCCTCGATCAGGCCCAGGCGCTTCTGCGAAGCCTCGTCCTTCTCGCGGCGCACGGCCTCGCGTTCGATCTGCAGCTGGATCAGGCGGCGGTCGAGCCGGTCCATGACCTCGGGCTTGGAGTCCATCTCGATCTTGATCTTGGCCGCTGCCTCGTCGATCAGGTCGATGGCCTTGTCGGGCAGGAAGCGGTCGGTGATGTAGCGGTCGCTCAATTCGGCCGCGGCCACGATGGCCGGGTCGGTGATCTGCACGCCGTGGTGCACCTCGTACTTCTCCTGCAGGCCGCGCAGGATGGCGATGGTCGCCTCCACGCTGGGCTCGCCCACGATGATCTTCTGGAAGCGGCGCTCCAGGGCGGCATCTTTCTCGATGTACTTGCGGTACTCGTCGAGCGTGGTGGCGCCCACGCAGTGCAGCTCGCCGCGCGCGAGCGCCGGCTTGAGCATGTTGCCCGCGTCCATGGCGCCCTCGGCCTTGCCGGCGCCCACCATGGTGTGCAGCTCGTCGATGAAGACGATGGTCTGGCCCTCGTCCTTGGCGAGCTCGTTCAGAACGCTCTTCAGGCGCTCCTCGAATTCGCCGCGGAACTTGGCGCCCGCCAGCAGCGCTGCCATGTCGAGCGACAGCACACGCTTGCCCTTGAGCGAGTCGGGCACTTCGCCCGAGACGATGCGCTGCGCCAGGCCTTCGACGATGGCGGTCTTGCCCACGCCGGGTTCGCCGATGAGCACGGGATTGTTCTTGGTGCGGCGCTGCAGCACCTGGATGGCGCGGCGGATTTCCTCGTCGCGGCCGATGACCGGGTCGAGCTTGCCCAGCCGGGCGCGTTCGGTGAGGTCGAGGGTGTATTTCTTGAGGGCTTCGCGCTGGCCTTCGGCGTCGGCGCTGTTCACGCCCTGCCCGCCGCGCACGGCGTCGATGGCCGATTCGAGCGACTTGCGGCTCAGGCCGTTTTCCTTCGCGATCTTGCCGACGTCGGCCTTGCTGTCGGCCAGTGCCAGCAGGAAGAGTTCACCGGCGATGAACTGGTCATTGCGCTTGATGGCTTCCTTCTCGGTGGCCTGCAGCAGCTTGCCGAGCTCGGGGCCGACCTGCACGATGTCGTGGCCCTGCACCTGAGGCAGTTTCTTGATGGCGGCCTCGGCCGCCTGCGTCAGGCCGGGGACGTTGACGCCGGCACGCTCCAGCAGGGCGCGCGGGCCGTCGTCCTGGCGCAGCATCGCGACCAGCAGGTGGGCCGGTTCGATGTAGGCGTTGTCGTTGCCCAGCGCCAGGGACTGTGCGTCGCCCAGCGCTTCCTGAAATTTGGTGGTGAGTTTGTCTTGTCGCATGGTGGTATTCCTGCATCCAAAATAGGGCTGTTCGGGCACGATTCAAGGTTGCCGGTCCTTCCGGCGCTTCCCGCCGCTGCGGGCACGGGTATTGCACCGGACCCGGCCTCTCCCGCCCGTAGGCATTTCTCTCTCTCGAATGGAGTCGATCATGGTTTTTTCAATGCGCGTTCAACCGGTGCGCCGGGCGATCAGCGTGGGTCTCTTTATGGCTGCAGCGGGGCTTTGCAGCCTTGCGCAGGCGCAAAGCGGTACGCCCGTGCGCCTGCTGGTGGGCTTCCCCGCCGGTGCCGGCACAGACGCCATCGCCCGCACGCTGGGCGAAAAGCTCAAGGACGTGCTGGGCGTGCCGGTGGTGGTCGAGAACCGCGCCGGCGCGGGCGGCCAGATCGCCGCGACGGTGCTGAAGTCTTCCCCGGCCGACGGCCACACGCTGTTCCTGTCGCACGACCACACCATCTCGATCCTGCCGCAGGTGGTGAAGAACCCGGGCTTCAACCCCGCCACCGACTTCGTGCCCGTGGCCGGCTTCGCCACCTTCGCCAACGTGCTGGCCGTCTCGGGCGGCACGCCGGCCAAGAGCATCGACGAATACGTGAAGTGGGTCCGCACCCAGAAGGGCGGCAAGGAGACCATCGGTATCCCCGCGCCGGCATCGATCCCCGAGTTCCTGGTGAAGATGATCTCGGACAAGTACAAGATCGACGTGCAGCCCGCCCCCTACCGCGGCAGCGCGCCCATGACGGCCGACATGCTGGGCAACCAGATCACCGCGGGCATCGCCTCGGTGCCGGACTTCATCGAGAACCACAAGGCCGGCAAGGTCCGCATCGTGGCGTCCATCGGCGCCAAGCGCCAGGCCGTGCTCCCGAACGTGCCGACCTTCACCGAGCTGGGCTTCTCGAACCTGGAAGACCTGCCCTACTACGGCATCTTCGCGCCGGTGGGCACGCCGCAGCCGATCATCGACAAGTACGGCGATGCGCTGCAGAAGGTGCTGGCCATGCCCGACGTGAAGCAGAAGCTCACGACGATGGGCCTGACGGTGGGCTACGAGCCCCAGGGCCAGTTCGCCGGCCGCGTGCGTACGTACACGCAGACCTGGGAAAAGATCATCCAGTCGAGCGGCTTCAAGCCACTCTGAAGTCTTGCTCCCTCTCCCCTCGGGGAGAGGGTTGGGGTGAGGGCCAGCGGCCTTCGCAAGAAGAGCAAGTCGTCGAACGAGTGCTGCTGCCCTCACCCTAACCTTCTCCCAGAGGGAGAGGGAACAGATTCAAGTCAGGCGTTCGGGGCGCTGATGCCCCAGCGCGCCAGGGCCGCGTCGTCGGCCACGCGCGCATCGACCCAGCGGGCGCCTTCGGGCGTCTGCTCCTTCTTCCAGAAGGGCGCCTGGGTCTTGAGGTAGTCCATCAGGAACTCGCAGGCCTCGAAGCTCTGGCCGCGGTGGGCCGACACCACCGCCACCATCATGATCTGGTCTTCCGGCTGCAGCAGGCCAACGCGGTGGATCACGCGCGCGCCCAGGATGTCGAAGCGGCGATGCGCCTCGTCGATCATGGCCTCGATGGCCTTCTCGGTCATGCCGGGGTAGTGCTCCAGCTCCATCGACGAGACGCTGCTGCCGTCGTTGCGGTCTCGCACGGTGCCCACGAAGCTGCAGACGGCGCCCACGCGTTTGTCGCCGGCACGCAACGCGGCGACTTCCCGCGAGAGGTCGAAATCGTTCGTCTGGATCGAAACACGGGCAAGGCTCATGTCCGAATTGTGTCATCGCGATAGACTCTGCCGATGCCCTGCCTTGCCACGCCCACGCTCTTCCCGGTGCCTTCGCGCATCGAAGACCGCCGCGCCGGCCAAGGCAGCAGCAACGACAAAGCCAAAAAACCAAAGCTCGTCTGACCGGAGCCGAGGTTCCGTCGTCGGATGAGCGACGGAACCTGCAGAAGGCTTTGGCCCCTCACTGGGTTGCGCGCGCATCGGACGATGGTTCTTTCCATCGGTCGATTCCTGAAAGGAAGCCCCGCGTGCCTCATCAACAACAGAACCCCGCCACCCCCGATTTCTCCGGCTTCTGGGTGGCCCTCGTCACGCCGTTCCGCGACGGCGCGGTCGACCATACCGCTCTCTCCGCCCTGGTCCGCCGCCTCGCCAGCGAAGGCGTGACCGGCTTCGTGCCCTGCGGCTCCACCGGCGAGGCCGCCGCGCTCGACGAAGCCGAGCAACTGGCGGTGCTCGACACCGTGCTGGCAGCAGCCGGCGGTTTGCCGGTCGTCATGGGCATCTCGGGCTACCACCTGGGCAAGGCCACCGCGTGGGCCCGCAAGCTCTCGGAGCGCCCGATCGCGGGCCTTCTGGTGGCCGCGCCCCACTACGTGCGCCCCTCCCAAGCCGGTTTGCTCGAGTGGTTCCGCGCCATCGCCGACGCCAGCTCGGTGCCCGTGCTGGTCTACGACATCCCCTACCGCACCGGCGTCACCATCACCCGCGAGACGATGCTGGCGCTGGCCGCGCACCCCCGCATTCGCGGCATCAAGGACTGCGGCGGTGACATGGGCAAGACACGCGCGGTGATCGCCGACGGCCGGCTGCAGGTGCTGACGGGCGAGGACCACCAGATCTTCGGCACCATGGCCGAAGGCGGCGCGGGTGCCATCGCGGCCAGCGGCAACGTGCAGACGCCGCGCTTCGTGCGCCTGGTGCGCCTGCTGGCGGAGAACCGCCTGGCCGAGGCGCGCGCCGAATGGCAGCCGCTGCAGCCGCTGGTGGAAATGCTCTTCGCCGAACCCAACCCGGGCCCCTTGAAGGCGCTCCTGGCGCACAAGGGCGAGATGGCCGACGAACTGCGCTCGCCGATGACCCGGGCCTCCGACGGCCTGCGCGAGCGCCTCGTGGCGCTGGACGCGCGCCTCAGCCGCCCGTGACCGGCGGGAAGAACGCGACCTCGCAGCCTTCGCTCAGGGCTGCGGCTTCGTCGCTCATGGCCTGGTCGAGCGCCATGCGCACCGCCTTGCCGCGCGCCAGTGCGGTGGCGTAGGCGCCGCCCCTGGCGACGAGCTCGTCGCGCAGGGCCGCAAGCGTCTCGGCTCGCGTCTCGACGGCTTCGCCGCTGCTGGAAAGCGCCTCGCGCACCGAGGCGAAATAACGGACCTGGACTTTCATGCGGCTCAACCCAGCAGCGATGCGAAGGGAATGAATTCGACGAGCTCGCCCGACTTGATCGTCCTGCCCGCAGGGTTGTCGACCACGCCGTCGCCCCAGACCATCGAGGTGAGCACGCCCGAGCTCTGGTTGGCGAACAGGTCGAGGCCGCCGGCCGCGTTGCGGCGCACGCGCAGGAACTCGCGGCGCTTGTCGGCGCGGGGCCAGTCGAAGTCGGCGCGAATCTGCACCGCCTCTGGTGCGACGCGCGTAGCGCCCTGCAGCGTCAGCAGGAAGGGGCGCACCAGCATCAGGAAGGTGAGGAAGCTCGACACCGGATTGCCCGGCAGCCCCGTCACGTGGCAGGCGCCCTGCCCGCTGCTGCGCGCGATGGAGCCGTAGGCGAAGGGCTTGCCCGGCTTCATCGACAGCGACCACAGCTGCAGCTCGCCCAGCGCCTGCAGCGCGGCGCGGATGTGGTCTTCCTCGCCCACCGAAACGCCGCCGGTCGTGATGATCAGGTCGCTCGCCTCGGCCGCGTCGCGCAGTGCGACGACGGTGGCTTCGCGGTTGTCGGGCACGATGCCCAGGTCGTTCACCTCGCAGCCCAGCCGGTGCAGCAGGGCCCGCATGAAGAAGCGGTTGGAGTTGTAGATGGCGCCGGGCTTCATCGCATCGGGCGCGACCTCGCCGGGCATCACCAGCTCATCGCCGGTGGAGAGCATCGCCACGCGCGGCTTGCGCGCGACCTGCAGGCGGTCGAAGCCGACGCTGGCGGCAAGGCCCAGTGCGGCGGGCGTCAGGCGCTCGCCCTTCCGAAGCACCACGTCGCCGGCGGCCACGTCCTCGCCCGCGCGGCGAATCCACTGGCCGGCCGCCGGCACGATGGCGATGCGCACCGAGCCCAGGCTGCCTTCCTGCGGCACAGCTGCCGTGTCTTCCTGCATCACGACGGCGTCGGCGCCCTCGGGAATCTGCGCGCCGGTGAAGATGCGCGCCGCGGTGCCGGGCGCGAGCAGCGTGCCGACGGTGCCGGCGGGAATGCGCTGCGCCACCTTCAGCTCGGCGCCGGGCGCGGCGCAGTCGGCCACGCGCACGGCGTAGCCGTCCATCGCGCTGTTGTCGCGCGGCGGCACCGTGAGGCCGGAGACGAGGTCCTGCGCGAGCACACGGCCATCGGCGTCGAAGGTGCCGACACTTTCGGTGGGCAGCACCGGCTGCGCCTTCGCAAGCAGCACCGCGATCGCCTCGTCCAGGGGCATCAGCGGCGGGCGCGAGGAAGAGCCGGCGAAGGGAACGGGTGAATCAGCCATGGTGATCGGGGTTGTATTCGAAGCGCTCACCGCTGTCGATCAACCACTTCGCAATGGCCTCGGCGTCGTTGAGGTCGAAGAGCGGCCGCCCGGTGGGCAGCGGCAGGCTGGCCGGCGCATCGGTGGCCACGGCGACGACGAAGGGATCGTCGGGGTACAGCACGGGCCGCACCGGCTCGCTCGCCTCGGGCTCGCGCCAGATCTCGATCTTGAGCACGTCGCTGTGCCGGAATCCCTCGACCAGCACCCAGTCGGCCACCGGGTGCACCTCGGCCAGCAGCTGGTGCACGCTGAGCTCGACCGGCGCCTCGAACTCGCGCATCACTGCAAGCCGCTTGTCGGAGGCGACGACCACCTCGAAGGCGCCCGCTTCGCGGTGACGGTACGTGTCTTTGCCGGGATGGTCGATGTCGAACTTGTGATGCGCATGCTTGACGACCGACACGCGCTGGCCCAGCCGCTTCAGCGCGGGAATGAGGCGCTCGAGCAGCGTGGTCTTGCCCGCGCCGGAGTAGCCGGCGAAACCGACGACCTTCATGCGCAGCCCTCGCCGTGGTCAGTCACAGTGTTCCGCGATGTAGGCCTTGACCGCTTCCGCGTCGGCCGGCAGCTTGACGACGCGCTTGGGCAGCGCCTCGATGCCTTCGAACTTCTTCGGGCGCGCGGGCTCCTCGCCCAGCGCCTCGACCAGCGTGGCCGCGAACTTGATGGGCAGCGCGGTCTCGAGCACCACCATCGGCACGCCGGGGCTGAGCTGCTCGCGCGCGGCCTTGAGGCCGTCTGCGGTGTGCGGATCGACCAGGGTGGCGAACCGCTTGTCTGTGTCGCGGATGGTGGCCAGGCGATCGGCATGCGTGCTGCGGCCGCTGCGGAAGCCGAAGCGCGCGGCGGCCTGCGCGAATGCGGGATCGGCGCTCAGGTCGAAGCTGCCGTTCAGGCCCAGGTCGTCCACGAAGAGCTTGCGCAGTTTGGCCGTATCGCGCCCGCCCAGGTCGAACACGAAGCGCTCGAAGTTGCTGGCCTTGCTGATGTCCATCGACGGGCTGGAAGTCTCGTGCGTGTCGACCGCGCCGCGCACGCGGTACACGCCGGTGCGGAAGAACTCGTCGAGCACGTCGTTCTCGTTGGTGGCGACCACCAGCGTGTGGATCGGCAGGCCCATCATGCGCGCCACGTGGCCCGCGCAGACGTTGCCGAAGTTGCCCGAGGGCACGGTGAAGCTCACCGGCTTGTCGTTGGCCGCCGTGGCCTGGAAGTAGCCCGCGAAGTAATAGACGACCTGCGCCAGCAGCCGCGCCCAGTTGATCGAGTTGACCGTGCCGATGCGGTACTTGCGCTTGAAGGCCAGGTCGTTCGACACGGCCTTGACGATGTCCTGGCAGTCGTCGAACACGCCGGTGATGGCGATGTTGTGGATGTTCGCGTCCTGCAGGCTGAACATCTGCGCCTGCTGGAACGGGCTCATGCGGCCGTCGGGCGAGGTCATGAAGACGCGCACGCCCTTCTTGCCGCGCATGGCGTACTCGGCCGCGCTGCCGGTGTCGCCGCTGGTGGCGCCCAGGATGTTGAGCTCGGCGCCGCGGCGGGCCAGTTCGTACTCGAACAGGTTGCCCAGCAACTGCATCGCCATGTCCTTGAAGGCCAGCGTGGGGCCGTTGGACAGGGCCTCGAGGTACACGCCGTCTTCCAGCTCGCGCAGCGGCACGATCTCGTCGGTGCCGAACACTTCGGCCGTGTAGGTCTTCGCGCAGATCGCCTTCAGGTCGGCCGGCGGAATGTCGTCGATGTACAGCGAGAGGATCTCGAAGGCCAGCTCGGCGTACGACAGCTTGCGCCACTTGGCAAGCGTGGCGGTGTCGATCTGCGGGTATTGCTCGGGCAGGTAGAGGCCGCCATCGGGCGCGAGGCCTTCGAGCAGGATTTCGCAGAAGCGCTTGCGGTCGGGGTGGCCGCGGGTGCTCAGGTAATTCACTTCAACTCTTCCTTGCGGATGCGCACGATGGGTTCGAGCACGGTCGGCAGCGCCTGCAGCTCGGCCAGGACGTCGTCGACCGTGCCCTCGCGCGCGTCGTGCGTGAGGATGATCAGGTCGGTCTGCGTGGAGCCCTCGCCGCCCACCTCGTCGGCTTCGCGCTGCAGCACGGCGTCGATGCTGATGCCGGCGGTGGCAAGCAGGCCCGTCACCTTGGCGAGCACGCCGGCCTGGTCGGCCACGCGCAGGCGCAGGTAGTAGCTGGTGACGACTTCCGACATCGGCAGCACCTGCAGGTCGCTCAGCGCATCGGGGTGGAAGGCCAGGTGCGGCACGCGGTGCGCGGCATCGGCCGTGTGCAGGCGGGTGATGTCGACCAGGTCGGCGATCACCGCGCTGGCGGTCGGCTCGCTGCCGGCGCCCTTGCCGTAGTAGAGCGTGGTGCCCACTGCGTCGCCATGCACCACCACCGCGTTCATCGCGCCTTCGACATTCGCCAGCAGACGCTTCGACGGGACGAGCGAGGGATGCACGCGCAGCTCGATGCCCTTGGCGGTGCGCTTGGTGACGCCCAAGAGCTTGATGCGGTAGCCGAGCTGCTCGGCGTACTTGATGTCCTGCGCGGCCAGCTTGGTGATGCCCTCGATGTGGGCCTTGTCGAACTGCACCGGGATGCCGAAGGCCAGCGCGCTCATCAGCGTGACCTTGTGGCCTGCGTCCACGCCTTCGATGTCGAAGGTCGGATCGGCTTCGGCGTAGCCCAGGCGCTGCGCTTCCTTGAGCACGGTCGCGAAGTCCAGGCCCTTGTCGCGCATCTCCGAGAGGATGAAGTTGGTGGTGCCGTTGATGATGCCGGCCAGCCACTGGATGCTGTTGGCCGTGAGGCCTTCGCGCAGCGCCTTGATGATCGGGATGCCCCCGGCCACCGCGGCCTCGAAGGCCACCATCACGCCCTTGGCATGCGCGGCCGCGAAGATCTCGGTGCCGTGCACCGCCAGCAGCGCCTTGTTGGCCGTGACCACGTGCTTGCCGGCCGCGATGGCCTCGAGCACGAGCTGCCTGGCGATGCCGTAGCCGCCGATCAGCTCGATGACGATGTCGATCTCGGGGTTGGCGATGACTTCGCGCGCATCGCTCACCACCTTCACGCCCTCGCCTGCCACTTCGCGGGCGCGGGCGGTGTCGAGGTCGGCCACCATGGCGATCTCGATGCCGCGGCCGGCGCGGCGCTTGATTTCTTCCTGGTTGCGCTGGAGCACCTTGAAGGTGCCGCTGCCGACCGTGCCTGCGCCGAGCAGGCCTACTTGGATGGGTTTCATTGGGAGAGTCGCACTCATGGCGTTCAGGGTTTGGATGGGGTGGCGGACGGCTCGGAGAGCTCCACGCGGGTGACGTAGCGCGGCAGGCTCCAGGCACCGCCCGCGAAGCCGCGGCACATGCCGTCGCCCGCGGCGGCGGTGCGCACGAAGCCCTTGCCGTCGAAGCTCCAGGTCTCGCTCGACCAGCAGTCGCCGATGCCGCGGCCCTTCATGGAGGAAGTGACGCTGCCGTCCTTCTCGTCGAAATCGCCGTTGGCTTCGATGGCGACAGGCGCATAGGGCGGCTTGTCGTTGGCGATCCAGAGCAGGCTGGAGTAGTTGTAGGCGCCCATGCCGCAGCCGAAGGACAGCAGCACCTTGCGATCGGTCAGGCGCGTGACGTTCAGCGACTTGGCGTTGAAGTCTTCGTGGTTGTTGCAATCGTCCTTGGCGTCGGACTGCTTCAGCGACGGGAAGATGCGCGCGGCCAGCGCGTCGTCGCCGGGCCTGGCCTTCGGCGGCACGACGGCCTTCACGACCGGCGCCGGCACGGGCGGCAGCACCGATGATTCGGGCTTGCTGCCGCGGCGCACCAGCGCGCCCGGCGTGCCGACGCGGCCCTGGACCTCGTCCATCTTCAGCAGCACGGCATTGAGGCCGGAGAGCGAAAGAACCCACTTCTGCCCGCCGCGGTCCGTGAGCGTGGCGTCGTCGTTCCTGAGCAGTTCGGGGAGCACTGCGCGGACCTGGTCCTGGTCGAGGCTGGCGGCGCTGTCCTTGAGACCGGACAAGGTGGCCTTGCCGACCTTGAAGCGCACCGGACCCTTGGCAGGCTTCTCGCCGCCGGTCTGCAGTTCGATCTCGACGGATGTGTCCGGGCCCGCCTTGCGCGTGATGAGCATCGACACCGGCTCCGTGATGTCCGCGCCTTCAGACTGGTAGCCGGCGGCACGGCAGGTACGCGTGTTGTCGCAGGCCAGTTCCCAGTCGTTGTGCGAGAACGAGACGCCCTCCTTGCCGGCCGCACCAGCGGCTCCAGCGGCTCCAGCGGCGCCAGCGGCTCCAGCGGAAAGCGCGGCGAACGACAGCGCCGCGGCGGCAGCGATGCGGACGAGGTTCATTGGCGCGACTTGCGGCGCAGTCGGTACTGCTCCAGGAACTTCGCGATGCGGTTGATGGCCTCGCGCAGGTCGTCCTCGTGGGGCAGGAACACGATGCGGAAGTGGTCGGGCGTCGCCCAGTTGAAGCCGGTGCCCTGAACCAGCATCACGCGGGTTTCTTTCAGCAGCTCGAGGAAGAACTGACGGTCGTCCTCGATGGGATAGACCTCCGGATCGAGCTTGGGGAACATGTAGAGCGCAGCGCTCGGCTTGACACAGCTCACGCCCGGAATGGCAGTGATCAGTTCGTAGGCCAGGTCGCGCTGGCGGCGCAGGCGGCCGCCCTCGCACACGAGGTCGTTGATGCTCTGGTAGCCGCCGAGCGCCGTCTGGATGGCCCACTGGCCCGGCACGTTGGCGCAAAGGCGCATGTTCGAGAGCATGTTCAGGCCCTCGATGTAGTCCTGCGCGCTGCGCTTGTCGCCCGACACCACCAGCCAGCCGGCGCGGTAGCCGCACGAGCGGTAGCTCTTGGACAGCGAATTGAAGGTGAGCGTGAGCACGTCGGTCGACAGGCTGGCGATGGCGGTGTGCTTCACGCCGTCGTACAGCACCTTGTCGTAGACCTCGTCGGCGAAGATCACGAGGCCGTGCTCGCGCGCGATGGCCACGATGCTCTTGAGCAGGTCGTCGGAATACAGCGCGCCCGTCGGGTTGTTCGGGTTGATGACCACGATGCCCTTGGTGCGCGGCGTGATCTTGGCGCGGATGTCGTCGAGATTCGGCATCCAGCCGTTGGCCTCGTCGCACAGGTAATGCACCGGGGTGCCGCCGGAGAGGCTGGTGGAGGCGGTCCACAGCGGGTAGTCGGGGGCCGGAAGCAACAACTCGTCGCCGTCGTTGAGCAGCGCGTTGGTCGACATGGCGATCAGCTCGCTGGCGCCGTTGCCGAGGTAGATGTCGTCGAGGGTGACGCCCGCGACGCCCTGCTTCTGCGTCTCGTGCATCACCGCCTTGCGTGCCGCGAAGACGCCCTTGCTGTCGGAGTAGCCGGCCGAGGTGGGCAGGTTGCGGATCATGTCCTGCTGGATTTCCTCGGGAGCATCGAAACCGAACACGGCCAGGTTGCCGATGTTGAGCTTGATGATCTTCTGGCCGTCTTCTTCCATCTGCTTGGCGGCGTCCATGATCGGGCCGCGGATGTCGTAGAGGACGTTGGCCAGCTTGGCCGATTTCTTGAGCTGCTTCAAAGGGCCCTCCCGGGCGCGGGTTAGAGTTTGCTTACGCGGAATCAAAGGCCCTTGCGAGCCCCGTGGCACTAGGGAAAACCTATAATTTGACCACAGTTCCCAGTGCCCAGATGAAGCTACAGCCAGACAAATCCGACGCTCAGTCTCTCACCGCACACGGTCCCGGCTGGGTGGCGATCAACAACGAAAAGGTCGAGGGCAGCGTGGTGGTCGGCTCGCGCGGCGAGCGCTTCGAATGGAATTGTTCGAGCTTCGACCAGATCGGCCCCGAACATTTCGCGCAATTGGCATCGCTGGGCGCCGAATTGATCATCTTCGGCAGCGGAAACCGGATCCGCTTCCCCCAGCCAGTCTGGCTCAAGCCGCTGATGGCCCAGCGCACCGGCGTGGAGACCATGGACACCGCGGCAGCCTGCCGGACCTACAACATCCTGGCCGGCGAAGGCAGGCACGTGATCGCCGCCCTCCTCGTGGAGAGCCCCGTGGGTGGCTGATGGGGGGTGTTTTCGGGGTAAAATACCGGGTTGCGAACAGGCCGGCTACCCCAAAGTTAGCAACGACCAATCCTCCACTCTTTGAGCAAGCCCGGTGCGAAACGGGGCGAGAGGGCTCAGGAGCGGAATCTAACGGAGAAAACAAGTTTCATGGCGATCGTTGTCAACAAACCCATTCCTGAATTCGACGCCAACGCCACGGGCGGCATCAAGGTCTCGAATACCTCGCATCTCGGCCACGTGCTGGTCATGTATTTTTACCCGAAAGATAACACTCCGGGCTGCACCACCGAAGCGATGCAGTTCCGCGACCGTTACAAGGATTTCGAGAAAGCCGGCGCCACGGTCTTCGGCGTGTCCCGCGACAACATGAAGTCGCACGACGAATTCAAGGCCAAGCTCGAGCTGCCCTTCGAGCTCATCGCCGACACCGAGGAAAAGATGTGCCACATGTTCGGCGTGGTCAAGAACAAGATCATGTACGGCAAGAAGGTCAAGGGCATCGAGCGCAGCACCTTCCTGATCGGCGCCGACGGCATCCTGAAGGCCGAATGGCGCGGGCTCAAGGTCC
Source organism: Variovorax sp. 350MFTsu5.1 (assembly GCF_048302515.1). Classification (NCBI taxonomy): domain Bacteria; kingdom Pseudomonadati; phylum Pseudomonadota; class Betaproteobacteria; order Burkholderiales; family Comamonadaceae; genus Variovorax; species Variovorax sp. 350MFTsu5.1. Next base: position 4,475,922 of record NZ_CP157620.1, read on the forward strand.
CCGGCCATGTCGACGACGTGCTCAAGGCCGTCAAGGCCCTCAAGAAGGCTGCCTGAGAGCCTTCCGGCGAGCCGGCGGCGCGCTTTTCCGCTGTGGCGTGGGAAATGCCCCACGCGGTGCGTAAAGAGCTCCCGGCGCGTCATCCGCGGTGTGCATAATGGCCTCATGCCGTTGAGCTCCACGACCGCATCCTCCGAACAAAGCCGCCTTGGTCTTCAGGCGGCTTTTTCGTTTTCTGGTTCCCACTTCCTGCGAGCGATCTGACACATGCCACTGCCCCCCGCCCCCACGAAACGCGCTGCATTGCTCTCCCCGGACGCACTCGATGCGCCCGCCCGGTCCTCGCACCGGGGCTCGCGCCGTTCCGGTGATTCGCGCGCCGACGAAGCCGCGGCGCGCAGCCCGCAGCCGCTGGAACTGTTCGACAGCGTCGGCGCCGAGAGCGCCGGCGGTGCTGCCGCCGTGCGCCCTGCCCGCCGGACCAGGTCGAAAGCAACGCCCCCCCCCGTGAGCGCACCGACGCCCCAGGCACTCATCCAGGTCGAGACCAAGGCCCCGGTCGCCGAACCCGCTGCGGCTCCTGCAGTGGCAGCGGCGCCGCAGGCCCCTGCACGCGCCAAGCGCAGCAAATCCACCGGCCCGGCCAAGCTGTTCGTGCTCGACACCAACGTGCTGCTGCACGATCCGATGTGCCTCTTCCGCTTCGAAGAGCACGACATCTTCCTGCCGATGATCGTGCTGGAGGAGCTCGACGGCCACAAGAAGGGCACGACCGAAGTCGCCCGCAACGGCCGCCAGACCAGCCGCACGCTCGACGCCCTGGCCGCCGCCCAGGACGCCGACATCGACAAGGGCCTGAAGCTCGACACCACCGGCCACCGCGAAGCCGGCGGCCGCCTGTTCTTCCAGACCGCCCCGCTCGACTATTCGCTGCCGATGAGCCTGCCCCAGGGCAAGGCCGACAACCAGATCCTCGGCGTGGTGCACGCGCTGCGCGACGAGTACGCCAAGGACCGTCCGGGCCAACCCAGGCGGGAAGTCGTGCTGGTGTCGAAGGACATCAACATGCGCGTCAAGGCGCGCGCGCTGGGCCTGGCCGCCGACGACTACCAGAACGACAAGACGCTGGAAGACGGCGACCTGCTCTACGCCGGCTCGCTCGCCCTGCCCGCCGACTTCTGGACTCGCCAGAGCAAGACCGTCGAGAGCTGGCAAAGCGGCAGCAGCACCTTCTACCGGATCAGCGGCCCGCTGGTGCCCAACCTGTACATCAACCAGTTCGTGTACTTCGAGGCTCCGGGCGAACCGAGCATGTACGCCCGCGTCACCGAGATCCGCGACAAGACCGCGGTGCTCAAGACGCTGAAGGACTACAGCTCCGGCAAGAACGCCGTGTGGGGCGTGAACACGCGCAACCGCGAGCAGAACTTCGCGATGAACCTGCTGATGGACCCGGAGATCGACTTCGTCACGCTGACCGGCACCGCCGGCACCGGCAAGACCCTGATGGCGCTGGCCTCCGGCCTCACGCAGGTGCTGGACGACCGCCGCTACACCGAGATCATCATGACCCGCGCCACCGTGAGCGTGGGCGAGGACATCGGCTTCCTGCCCGGCACCGAAGAGGAAAAGATGGGCCCCTGGATGGGTGCGCTCGACGACAACCTCGAGTTCCTGGCCAAGGGTGACGGCGGCGGCGCCGGCGAGTGGGGCCGCGCGGCCACCAACGAGTTGATCCGCAGCCGCATCAAGGTCAAGAGCATGAACTTCATGCGCGGGCGCACCTTCCTCAACAAGTACGTGATCATCGACGAGGCACAGAACCTCACGCCCAAGCAGATGAAGACGCTGATCACCCGCGCCGGCCCCGGCACGAAGATCATCTGCATGGGCAACCTCGCGCAGATCGATACGCCGTACCTCACTGAAGGCTCCTCGGGCCTGACCTTCGCGGTCGACAAGTTCAAGGGCTGGCCGCACGGCGGGCATATCACGCTGGCGCGCGGCGAACGCTCGCGCCTGGCCGACTTCGCCAGCGACGTGCTCTGACCCTCCGGGGGGCAGCGCCCCGGACAAGCCCGCGCACGCTCCCCGAGCAGCGCGGGCTTTTTTCATCCGTGGTGACAGGCTACTGACAAGACGCTGTCAGTAGGGCGCCAGCACCATCCGGGCTCCTTCCAACGCAACGAAAGAAAGAGAGTCCCGAATGCAGAACGCCATCACCTGGTTCGAAATCCCTGTCGCCGACATCGATCGCGCACAGGCCTTCTACGAAACCGTGCTCGCCCGCAAGCTGCGCCGCGAAGACTTCGGCGGCGAGACGCTGGCCATCTTCCCGCACGACAAGCCCGCCACCGGCGGCGCGCTGCAGGCAGGCGCCAATGCCAGCGCACGCGCCGGCACGGGCATCCGCATCTACCTCGACTGCAATCCAAGCATCGATGCCGTGCTGGCGCGGATCGAAGCCGCCGGCGGGCAGATCGTGTCGCCCAAAGCGGCGCTGCCGCCCGGCCTTGGCTTCATCGCCCACCTGCGCGACACCGAAGGCAACGAAGTCGGCCTGCATTCGCTGGAGTGACTCGCGATGGCGCAACGCAACTGGATCGCCGTGGCCAGCGCCGAGCACGCGCGGCGCGGGCGCGACCACCGGCCGCTGGGCTTCATGCAGGTCGGCCACGGCAAGCACGCGCCGCTCAAGCGGCTTTCGGCGGGCGACCGCGTCGCCTACTATTCGCCGGCCACCATGTTCGGCGGCACGGACAGGCTGCAGAGCTTCGTGTCGATCGGCATCGTGCAGCCGGGCGAGCCCTACGAATTCGACATGGGCAACGGCTTCGTGCCTTGGCGGCGCGACGTGGTCTACGCCGCCGGGCACGAGGCGCCGATCGCCCCGCTGATCGAGCGGCTGGCCTTCATCGAGAACCCCAGGCAGTGGGGCTACAAGTTCCGCTTCGGCATGTTCGACATCAGCGACGCCGACATGAAGCTGATCGCACAGGCCATGAAGGCCGACCTGAAAACACTATCGCTTTGAGGAGAGAAAGCACATGGAACCAGTCCGCCAACGCCAGGATGCATTCCGCGTCTCGGGCCTCACCATCCGCACCACCAACCGCGAGGAACGCGACCCTGCAACCGCCCGCCTCGGCCAGTTGTGGGGCCGATTCTTCGGCGAGGAAACCTATGCATCGACGCCACAGCGCACCGCCGACATGCGCATCTTCAGCGTGTACACGGCCTACGAATCGGACGAGGACGGCGCGTTCGACGTCACGGCGGGCGTCGCCGTGTCGGGCGGCGAGAACAGCCTCGCCGTGGAAGCCGGCGACTACCTGGTCTTCAACGGCGAAGGGCAGATGCCGCAGATGGTGATCGCCACGTGGGAGCGCATCTGGCAGTATTTCGAGGCGCACCCGGAAATCGCACGCCGCTATCGCAGCGACTTCGAGGCCTACGAAGGGCCGGACAAGGTGGCGATCCACATCGGAGTTTCATGAGCATCACCCCCAAGAGCCGGCGCGACCCGCCCGCACGCCACCCTCGCCCGCTCGCCAGGGCCTGCTGATGCGCCGCGCCGACCGCCTCTTCCAGCTCGTGCAGCTCATCCGCGGGCGCCGGCTGACCACGGCCGCGTTCCTGGCGCAGCGCCTCGAGGTGTCGGAGCGCACGGTGTACCGCGACATCGCAGACCTGCAGCACCAGGGCGTGCCCATCGAGGGCGAGGCTGGCGTGGGCTACCGGCTGGGCGCGGGCTTCGAGCTGCCGCCGCTGATGTTCACGCAGGACGAGGCCGCGGCGCTGGTCGCTGCAGCCCGGCTCGCGCAGAGCTGGGTCGATCCGGCGCTGGCGCGCGACATCGAGACCGGGCTCGGCAAGATCCTGTCGGTGCTGCCACCCGCGGCGCGCGTCTCGGCCGAGGCGCTGGCGCTCTACGCGCCCGGACTGGGCCTGGACGACACCCTCCGCGCGCGGCTGCAGACGCTGCGCGAGGCGACCCAGTCGCACAACAAGCTGCGGCTGCACTACCGCGACGTCTCGGGCGACGCCAGCGAGCGCACGGTGCGCCCGCTGGGCTGCTTCTATTGGGGCAAGGTCTGGACGCTCTCGACCTGGTGCGAGCTGCGCGACGATTTCCGGGGCTTCCGGCTGGATCGCATGGACGCGATCGAGGTGCTGCCCGACCGCTTTCGAGACGAGCCGGGCAAGACGCTGGCCGACCTTCTGCGGCAGGTCAATGCCGAGACGGCGCATGGCAAGGTGGTGCCGCAGAAGCCGGACGGCCAGCCGTCGTGGTCCAGCAGCAACAGCGGCAGCGGTAGCGCGGCCAGCTGACTTAGGCGCCGCCGGGTCAGTACTCGTCGTTGTTGCTGTAGCCGACCAGGTTCTCGAACTTGGTCAGCGGCTTCAGGAAGGCCAGCTTGACGGTGCCGGTGGGGCCGTTACGGTGCTTGCTGATGATCACCTCGGCCACGCCCGGCTCCTTCGACTCCTTGTTGTAGTAGTCGTCGCGGTAGATGAACATGATGATGTCCGCGTCCTGCTCGATGGCGCCGGATTCGCGCAGGTCGCTCATCATGGGACGCTTGTCGGTACGGCTTTCCACGCCGCGGCTGAGCTGCGACAGTGCGATCACCGGGCACTTCAGCTCCTTGGCGAGCATCTTCAGGCCGCGCGAGATTTCGCCCACGGCCGTGGCCCGGTTCTCGTCGCCTGAACTGCTGGTGGACATCAGCTGCAGGTAGTCGACCACGATCAGGCCGAGCCGCCCGTACTGGCGCGCAAGGCGGCGCGCATTGGCCCGCAACTCGCTGGTGGAAAGGCCCGGGGTCTCGTCGATGTGCAGCGACACGGTGCGCAGCTTCTCGATGGCCTCGGTCAGACGCGGCCACTCCTCGTCGGTGAGCTTGCCGGTGCGAAGGTGGCCCTGGTCGATGCGGCCGATGGAGCCCACGATACGCACCGCCAGCTGGGCGGCGCCCATTTCCATGGAGAACACGGCCACCGGCAGGCCTTCGTCGAGCGCCACGTGCTCGGCGATGTTGATCGCGAGCGAGGTCTTGCCCATCGAGGGACGCGCGGCCAGCACGATCATGTCGCCCGGCTGCAGGCCGGAAGTCATCTTGTCGAAGTCGTTGAAGCCGGTGCGAACGCCCGTGATGTCGTTCGGGTTCTCGGCCATCTCGGTCACGCGGTCGAGCAGGTCGACCACCAGGGCATCCATGCTCTGGAAGCCCTGCTTCATCCGCGTGCCTTCTTCGCCGATGTTGAAGATCTTCTGTTCGGCCTCGTCGAGGATCTTGTCGACCGCCTTGCCCTGCGGATTGAAGGCGTTGGTCGCGATCTCGTCGCTGGCGGAAACCAGCTTGCGCAGGATGGAGCGCTCGCGAACGATCTCGGCGTAGCGGCGGATGTTGCTCGCGCTGGGCACGTACTGCGCGAGCGAGTTCAGGTACACCAGCCCGCCGATCTCGTCGGCCTTGCCGAGGTTCTGCAACTGCTCGTAGACCGTGATCACGTCCGCCGGCTTGCTGGCGTTGATCAGCCCGCCGATGGCCGCGTAGATCAGCTTGTGTTCGTGGCGGTAGAAGTCGCCGTCGACCAGCAGGTCGCCCATGCGGTCCCAGGCGCCGTTGTCGAGCAGCAGGCCGCCGAGCACGCTCGATTCGGCCTCGATGGAGTGAGGCGGAATGCGCAGTTGGGCGACTTGGCGGTCGGCCGACGGATCATTGTCGGCATAGGAGAAAACGGCGGACATGGGGCCTTGAAAGTTAACAAAGCATGCTACGCGCGCTGCGGCCGCGACGCCATGCATAACGCTGTGTACGTGCTGTGCAAAACCCTGTGGACAGTCACTGAACAAGCCTTGAAGAACAAAAACAAAAGCCGCCCGAAGGCGGCTTTTGCGCAGCGCACGAGGCGCTGTGGACGATCAGGCGGTTTCGCCGTAGACCGTCACGGTGATGTCGACCACCACGTCAGTGTGCAGGGCCACGCTCACGGTGCTGTCGCCGACGATCTTGATCGGACCGTTGGGCAGGCGCACTTGCGACTTCGCAACCTTGTAGCCCTGCTTGCCCAGCTCTTCAGCGATGTCGCCGTTGGTGACCGAGCCGAACAGACGGCCGTCCACGCCAGCCTTTTGCGTCAGCTTGATGGTCGTGCCACCGAGCTTTTCGCCTTGAGCTTGCGATTCGGCCAGCTTGGCGGCCGCAGCCTTTTCGAGCTCGGCGCGCTTGGCTTCGAATTCGGCCTTGTTGGCAGCGGTGGCGCGGCGGGCGCGGCCCGACGGAATCAGGAAGTTGCGTGCGTAGCCGTCCTTGACCTTGACGATGTCGCCCAGGGCACCGACGTTGACAACCTTGTCCAGAAGAATGATTTGCATGGTGTCGACTCCTTAGACGCGGTGCTGGTCGCTGTACGGCACCATGGCCAGGAAGCGTGCGCGCTTGATGGCGGTATTCAGCTGGCGCTGGTAGATCGCGCGGGTGCCGGTCAGGCGCGCGGGGATGATCTTGCCGTTTTCGCTGATGAAGTCACGCAGCGTGTCGATGTCCTTGTAGTCGATTTCCTCGACGCCAGCGACGGTGAAGCGGCAGAAGCGCTTGCGCTTGAACAGCAGCGACTGGGTGTTGCGCTTCGGGCGCTTGTCTTTGTTGAATTTCTTGAACGTGGCCATTTCGGGACCTCTTGTCGAAAATTAATCTTGCTGAAAATCCTGGATGTGCAGGACCGGATGCTTGCCGTTGCCCGGTGTCGCGAGGAAGCCCTGAAAACGCCAGAGACTTCCCATCGACTGTCTTGCGAGCCGTTCGGCGATGGCACCGAAGGCAACGGCCTTGAGGGCCGTCTTCACCTGCCTGGGCTTTCCTGCCTCCTGGAGCGTCGACTCGTGTTCGAGCTTCAGGTCTAGGGCGGGCAAGCCGGCTGGCGTGAATCGCAGGTTTCCGAGTTCGGCAACGGAGGCGGTCAGCAGCAGCTGGTTGACCCCGGTTGCCGCAGCGGCGGCAGTCACGCCATCAGTTGTTGTTGGCGGCGTACTCGGCCTGCTGGGCCTTGCGGGCCTCTTCGCGCTCGACCGTCTTCATCATCGACGAAGGACCGGTTTCGGCCTTCTTCTTCTGGACGGTCAGGTGACGCAGCACGGCGTCGTTGAACTTGAACGCGTGTTCGAGTTCGCCCATCACGGTCTGCTCAGCTTCGATGTTGACGCACAGGTAGTGGGCCTTGTTGAGCTTGTTGATCTGGTAGGCCAGCTGACGGCGGCCCCAGTCTTCGACGCGGTGGACCTTGCCGCCGCCGGCCGTGATCAGGCCCTTGTAGCGCTCCAGCATGGCCGGAACTTGTTCGCTCTGATCCGGGTGGATCAGCAAAATGATTTCGTAGTGACGCATGGCACTCCTTGTGGATTCTTCCGAGGAAGAGGAAAAGCCACCTGCAGCGTCGGGCGCAGTGTGGCAAGGCAAAGCCGGCGATTATAGCCCTGTCGGAAGCGATCCGGCAAGACTCTCAGTCGTTGAGCGCCTTGTCGAGCGCCGCGGCCTTCTCGGGCCCGACGGCGGCGCGGATCTTCGGGGCCAGCGCCAGCAGGTCTTCGTAGCTGGTCGTGCCCTCGACCTGCAGGTTGAGCCGGAAGCCCTTCAGGCCGAGGCTGCCGGTCAGCTGGGTCGCGATCGGGTAGGCGTCCTTGTAGCGCTGCTGCCTGCTGCGCCCGGAGGAGCCCTGGGCGGGCGCCGCTGCAGCGGCCGCCGCCTCTGCGGGAGCCGTCGCGCTGCCCGCCACAGGCTCCAGCACGCCCAGGCCGACCATCTGGTCGATGTCTTCGCGCACGATGCCCATGCCCGCGGCCAGCACGTCATCGACCGATCTTTTGCCGTCGAACAGGATGAACGCCGAGCGCTGCCGCGGCGACAGCGGGATCGAGCGGTCTTTCAGCGCCTGGTGGCCTGCTTCAGTCTTGACGAGGATCATGGTGTTCTTCCCTTCCGGGATACGCCCGTGAGTCCCGCCAGTCTGGCATCAAATAAGCAATTTGTTGCAATATCACCCACGGTTCGCGGGAATCCCCCCATGGGGATTTCCGCAATCCGGGCGCTCCGCGCGCCTCAGCGCTTGGCGAGCTGCTGCCAGGTGTCGATCACGCTGTCGGGATTCAGCGAGATCGATTCGATGCCCTGCTCCGCCAGCCACAGCGCGAAGTCGGGATGGTCGCTGGGGCCCTGGCCGCAGATGCCGACGTACTTGCCCTGCGACTTGCAGGCCTTGATGGCGCGGCTCAGCATGGCCTTGACGGCCGGGTCGCGCTCGTCGAAGTCGGCGGCCAGCAGCTCCAGGCCCGAGTCGCGGTCCAGGCCCAGGGTGAGCTGGGTGAGGTCGTTCGAGCCGATCGAGAAGCCGTCGAAGTACGCCAGGAACTCGTCGGCCAGCACGGCGTTGCTCGGCACCTCGCACATCATGATCAGCTTGAGCTCGTTCTCGCCGCGCTTCAGGCCATGCTCGGCCAGCAGGCCGGTCACGCGCTCGGCCTGGCCAAGGGTGCGCACGAAGGGCACCATGATCTGCACGTTGGTCAGGCCCATGTCGTTGCGCACGCGCCTGAGGGCCTCGCATTCCATGGCGAAGGCCTCGCCGAAGTCGGCGCTCAGGTAGCGCGCGGCGCCGCGAAAGCCCAGCATCGGGTTCTCTTCCTCGGGTTCGTAGCGGCTGCCGCCGATCAGCTTGCGGTACTCGTTCGACTTGAAGTCCGACAGTCGCACGATCACCTTCTTCGGCCAGAAGGCCGCGGCAATGGTCGCGATGCCCTCTGCCACCTTGTCGACGTAGAAGGCGCGCGGCGAGGCGTGGCCGCGGGCCACCGACTCGACGGCCTTCTTCAGGTCGTTGTCGACGTTCGGGTAGTCGAGGATCGCCTTCGGGTGCACGCCAATGTTGTTGTTGATGATGAACTCCAGGCGCGCGAGGCCCACGCCGTGGTTCGGCAGTTGCGCGAAGTCGAAGGCGAGCTGGGGGTTGCCCACGTTCATCATCAGCTGGATGTCGATCTCGGGCATCACGCCGCGCTGCACTTCGGTCACCTCGGTCTCGAGCAGGCCGTCGTAGATGAAGCCGGTATCGCCCTCGGCGCAGCTCACCGTGACCAGCGTGCCGTCCTTCAGCAGGTCGGTGGCGTCGCCGCAGCCGACCACGGCCGGAATGCCCAGTTCGCGCGCAATGATGGCCGCATGGCAGGTGCGCCCGCCGCGGTTGGTGACGATCGCCGAAGCACGCTTCATCACCGGTTCCCAGTTGGGGTCGGTCATGTCGGTGACGAGCACGTCGCCGGCCTGCACCTGGTCCATCTCGCTGATGCTGTGCACCAGCCGAACCGGGCCGGTACCGATCTTCTGGCCGATGGCGCGGCCTTCGGCCAGCACCGCGCCCTTGCCCAGCAGCTTGTAGCGCTGCTCGGCCTTGCCCTGCTGCTGGCTCTTCACCGTCTCGGGACGCGCCTGCAGGATGTAGAGCTGACCGTCGGTACCGTCCTTGCCCCACTCGATGTCCATCGGCCGGCCGTAGTGCTCCTCGATCACCAGCGCGTACCTGGCGAGTTGCTCGACCTCGGCATCGGTCAGCGAGTAGCGGTTGCGCTGCTCGGCCTTCACGTCGGTGGTCTTGACCAGCTTGCCGGTGGCCTTCTTCTCCTCGGGCGTGGCGAACTCCATCTGGATCAGCTTGGAGCCGAGGTTGCGGCGGATCACGGCCTTCTTGCCGGCCTTCAGGGTCGGCTTGTGCACGTAGAACTCGTCGGGATTCACGGCGCCCTGCACCACCGTCTCGCCCAGGCCGTAGCTGGAGGTGATGAAGACCACGTCCTCGAAGCCCGATTCGGTGTCGATGGTGAACATCACGCCGGCGGCGCCGAGGTCGGAGCGCACCATGCGCTGCACGCCGGCCGACAGCGCGACCACGTCGTGCTCGAAGCCCTTGTGCACGCGGTAACTGATGGCGCGGTCGTTGTAGAGGGAGGCGAACACCTCCTTCATCTTGTGCAGCACGTCGTCGATGCCGACCACGTTCAGGAAGGTTTCCTGCTGGCCCGCGAAGGAGGCGTCGGGCAGGTCTTCGGCGGTGGCCGAAGAACGCACGGCGAACGAGGCGGACGGGTTGCCGGCGCTCAGCGTGGCGAAGGCGTCGGTGATGGCCTTCTGCAGGTCGGCCGGGAACGGCTGGGCCTCGACCATGCCGCGGATCTCGGCACCGGCGGCGGCCAGCGCTCGCACGTCGTCGACGTTCAGGGCGGCCAGGCGCTTGCTGATCTTGTCGGCCAGGCCGTCGTGGGCCAGGAACTGGCGGAATGCGTGCGCCGTGGTCGCGAAACCGGTAGGCACCCGCACACCCTGCGGCAGCTGCGAGATCATTTCGCCGAGGCTGGCGTTCTTGCCGCCAACCGCCTCGACGTCGGTCATTCTCAGGTTTTCAAACGGTACGACCAGGGCGGTCGCGTCGAAAAGTGCAGACATGGGAAAGCTCCAGAAGTTGAAACCGGTGCCGCATGCAGACGGCGCAGCACGATCGTTCTCGTTGCTTTGGGTGCGGGCGCGGCGTGCATGGAGAGAATTGGGTTGGGAAAGCGGATTCCCGATAATGGCCCTCATTGTAGGCGGGGCAAGGTGGTCCGCGCCGCAGGACAAGGCCGCATGACTATTCCTTCACGCACCGTTTTCTTCATTTCCGACGGCACCGGCATCACCGCCGAGACCTTCGGCAACGCCGTTCTGGCCCAGTTCGAGATGAAGCCGCGCCACGTGCGGCTGCCCTTCACCGACACGGTCGACAAGGCCCACCAGGCGGTGCGGCAGATAAACCACACCGCCGAGATAGAGGGCGTCAGGCCCATCGTCTTCACGACGCTGGCCAACATGGACGTGCTGGAGGTGATCGAGACCGGCTGCAAGGGCATGCTGCTGGACATGTTCGGCACCTTCGTGCGCCCCCTGGAAATCGAGCTGGCCGCGAAGTCGAACCATCGCATCGGCCGCTTCAGCGACGTCAGCAAGAGCAAGGAATACAACGACCGAATCGCCGCCATCGACTTCAGCCTGCAGCACGACGACGGCCAGAGCAACCGCGACCTGGAAGGCGCCGACGTGATCCTGGTGGGCGTGAGCCGCAGCGGCAAGACGCCGACCTCGCTCTACCTGGCGATGCAGCACGGCCTGAAGGCGGCCAACTACCCGCTGATTCCGGAGGATTTCGACCGCCGCCAGCTGCCGCCGGCCCTGATTCCGCATCGCAAGAAGATCTTCGGCCTGACCATCCAGCCCGAGCGGCTCAGCGAGATCCGCAACGAGCGCCGCCCGAATTCGCGCTACGCCAGCATCGAGAACTGCCGCCACGAGGTCGCCGAGGCCGAGGCGATGATGCGGCGCGCGGGCATCCGCTGGCTCTCGACCACCACCAAGTCGATCGAGGAAATCGCCACAACGATCCTGCAGGAGTTGCGGCCGGAGCGGCTCGTCTACTGATATCGCTATCTTTTAGATAGCAAAAAGCGCCCCGCCGGGGCGCTTTTTGCGCTTTGCATCGCCGGAATGGCGGCTTACGCAGGAGCCGACGTGCGGATCAGGTGGTCGAACGCACCCAGCGCAGCCTTCGCGCCATCGCCGGCCGCGATGATGATCTGCTTGAACGGCACCGTGGTCGCATCGCCCGCCGCGAACACGCCCGGCACCGAGGTCTGGCCGCGCGCGTCGACGATGATCTCGCCGTGCTTCGACAGCTCGACCGTGCCCTTGAGCCAGTCGGTGTTGGGCACCAGGCCGATCTGGATGAACACGCCTTCGAGCTCGACCTTCTTCGACTCGCCCGTCGCACGGTCCTTGTAGATCAGGCCGTTGACCTTCTGGTCGCCGGTGATCTCGGTGGTCTGCGCGTTGGTGAACACGTCGACGTTCTTCAGGCTCTTGAGCTTGCGCTGCAGCACGGCGTCGGCGCGCAGTTGCGTGTCGAACTCGATCAGCGTGACGTGGCCGACGATGCCGGCGAGGTCGATGGCTGCCTCGACACCCGAGTTGCCGCCGCCGATCACCGCCACGCGCTTGCCCTTGAAGAGAGGACCGTCGCAGTGCGGGCAGTAGGCCACGCCCTTGTTCTTGAACTCGTGCTCGCCGGGCACGTTGATGTTGCGCCAGCGCGCGCCGGTCGAAATGATGACCGACTTGCTCTTGAGCGAGGCGCCGCTCTCGAGCTGCACTTCGATCAGGCCGTCGCCCGGCACGAGCGCCTTGGCGCGCTGCAGGTTCATGATGTCGACGTCGTAGTCGCGCACGTGCTCTTCGAGCGCATGGGCGAACTTCGGCCCCTCGGTTTCCTTGATCGAGATGAAGTTCTCGATGCCCATGGTGTCGAGCACCTGGCCGCCGAAACGCTCGGAGGCCACGCCGGTGCGGATGCCCTTGCGCGCCGCGTACACGGCCGCTGCCGCGCCGGCGGGGCCGCCGCCGACGATCAGCACGTCGAACGGGTCTTTGCCGGCGATCTTCTTCGCTTCGCGTTCGACGCCGCTGTTGTCGATCTTGGCGAGGATTTCCTCCAGGCTCATGCGGCCCTGGCCGAACTCGGTGCCGTTGAGGAATACGGTCGGCACGGCCATGATCTGGCGTTCCTTGACTTCGTCCTGGAAAGTGCCGCCTTCGATCATCGTGGTGCGGATGCGCGGGTTCTGCACGGCCATGAGGTTCAGGGCCTGGACCACGTCGGGGCAGTTGTGGCAGGTGAGCGAGACGTAGATCTCGAACTCGAAGTCGCCGTCGAGTGCCTTGATCTGGTCGAGCACGACCTGCTCGACCTTCGGGGGATAGCCGCCGATCTGCAGCAGGGCGAGGATCAGCGAGGTGAATTCATGGCCCATCGGCAGGCCGGCAAAGCGCGGGCCGTGGTTTTCGCTCGGGCGGTTGACCGAGAACGAGGGCTTGCGGTGGTTGTCGTCGCGACTTTCGGTCAGCCTGACCAGCGGGGACGATTCGGCAACGTCCTTCAGCAGCGACAGCATCTCGCCCGAGGCCTTGCTGTCGTCGAGCGAGGCGACGATCTCGATCGGCTGCGTGGCGCGCTCGAGGTAACTCTTCAATTGGGCTTTGGTGTTTGCGTCGAGCATGAGGGACTCTCTTTCGATAACGTAAAACTATCAAATGGGGCTGAAAAAGCCCGGGGGCCTATGAGCGCCCGGGCTTTCGCGCGGGTGACGCTCAGATCTTGCCGACGAGGTCCAGCGACGGGGCGATCGTCTTGTCGCCTTCATTCCACTTGGCCGGGCAGACTTCGTTCGGGTGGGCGGCGGTGTAGACCGCTGCCTTCAGCTTGCGCAGCGTTTCCTTCACGTCGCGGGCGATTTCGTTGGAGTGCACTTCGGCGGTCTTGATGATGCCTTCGGGGTTGATCACGAAGGTGCCGCGCAGCGCCAGGCCTTCTTCGGGGATGTGCACGCCGAAGGCGTTGGTCAGCACATGGGTCGGGTCGCCGACCAGCGGGAACTTGGCCTTGCCGACGGCGGGCGAGGTGTCGTGCCAGACCTTGTGCGAGAAGTGCGTGTCGGTGGTCACGATATAGACCTCGGCGCCCAGCTTCTGGAACTCGGCGTAGTTGTCGGCCGCGTCCTCGACTTCGGTCGGGCAGTTGAAGGTGAAAGCCGCCGGCATGAAGATCAGTACGGACCACTTGCCCTTGAGCGACTCGTCGGAAACTTCGATGAACTTGCCGTTGAGGTAGGCCTGGGTCTTGAAGGGCTGAACTTGGGTATTGATCAGGGACATGTTGATTCCTTGGATGCTGCGGATGAACAAAGATAAGGGCGAGCCATGAGTATAACTACCAATCCTCCAATATTCATAGCTATCACCTATTAAAAGTATTGGGACTCGCTATGTTTTCGATGAGTGCGAAATACGCCTGACACACCATCAATACGAACGTGTATCACCATCACACGCATGCAGACCGGCGCAGCATGGGATTGCTTGCAAGCGCTCCTTTCCGCCTCTGACAATCACCGCTTTCAGAACAAGGAAAAAGCCATGAAGGGCGACGCAAAAGTCATCGAACACCTGCAGGCTCAGCTCAAGAACGAGCTGACCGCGATCAACCAGTACTTCCTGCACTACCGCATGCTCAAGCACTGGGGCCTGGACAAGCTGGCGAAGAAGGAATACGAGGAATCGATCGGCGAGATGAAGCATGCCGACAAGCTCATGGACCGCATCTTCATGCTCGACGGCCTGCCGAACCTGCAGGACCTCGGCAAGCTGAACATCGGCGAAGACGTGCCCGAACTGCTGCGCTGCGACCTCGGTGCCGAGACCGGCGCGCAGGCCACCATCAAGGACGGCATCGCGCATTGCGAATCGGTGCGCGACTATGTCTCGCGCGACCTGCTCCAGGAGATCCTGGACGACACCGAGGAGCACATCGACTTCCTCGAAACCCAGATCGACCTGATCGACAAGGTCGGCCTGCAGAACTACCTGCAGTCGCAGATGGGCGAGCTCGAATAAGGCCGGCTTCGCTGCCGCCAGCAAAACGGGACTTCGGTCCCGTTTTTTATTGCTTTACGTAACTTAACCCGCCACGAATAACAGTCATTCTCATTCGCACGGATAGAATCCGCGCCTTCGATGACTGCGATCCGCCCCGACAACCGCCGCCGTGCCTATTGGCTCAAGACCCTGCACGAATGGCATTGGGTGAGCTCGGCCATCTGCCTCATTGGCATGATCCTGTTCAGCGTGACGGGATTCACCCTCAACCACGCCAGCCAGATCGAGGCCAAGCCGGTCGTCACCCGGCTGAACGGCTCGATCGACGAGGCGCTGCGCGCCCAGCTCGAAAAGCAGCTGCCCGCCGCCAAGGCCCTCAAGGGCAAGGCTCCCCTGCCCCCAGAACTCCAGGCCTGGGTGCAGAAGCACTGGGACATCTCCACCGCCAGCCGCGAGGCCGAGTGGTCCGACGACGAAATCTACCTGTCGCTGCCCCGCCCCGGCGGCGACGCATGGCTGCGCCTGAGCCTGTCCGACGGCGAGATCGAGTACGAGCGCACCGATCGCGGCTGGCTCTCCTACTTCAACGATCTCCACAAAGGCCGCAACACCGGCGCCGCGTGGAGCTGGTTCATCGACATCTTCGCGGGCGCGGCCCTGGTCTTCTCGGTCACCGGCCTCTTCATTCTCAAGATGCATGCGGGCAACCGGCCGTTCACCTGGCCGATGGTCGGCATGGGGCTGGTGGTGCCCGTGCTGCTCGCGCTGCTGTTCATTCACTGATTTCGTTCATCAATTCATCCAGATCCAGGAAAGAGGTTTCCCGTGCACGTTCGCTACTCACTCGCGCCGCTGGCCATGTCGGCGCTGTTCGCGGCTCCGGCCTTCGCGTCGGGGCTGGCCGTCAATATCGAGATCCCACGGCTGAACGTCTCCGAGTACCACCGTCCCTACGTGGCAACCTGGATCGAGCGCGCGGACAACACCGTCGCCGGCACGCTGGCCGTGTGGTACGACGTGCGCACCAAAACCAACAACCCGGAGGGCGAAGGCACCAAGTGGCTGAAGGACATGCGCCAGTGGTGGCGACGCGGCGGCCGCGAGCTCTCGGTGCCGGTCGACGGCGTGACGGGGGCGACCAAGCCTGCCGGCAAGCACCAGTTGAGCTTCACCGAAGGCACGGCGCCCATGCCCAGGCTCGCGCCCGGCGCATACAAGCTCGTGGTGGAGGCCGCGCGCGAAGTCGGCGGCCGCGAAGTCGTGAGCATTCCCTTCCAGTGGCCCCCGACGGCAGCGGCGCAGCCGACCGCCACGGGCAAGGAAGAACTCGGCGAGATCAGGCTCGAACTCAAGCCTTGATCTCTTCTGTCCTCCAACGACCAGCCCGCCGCATCACAAAAGGAACCGCCATGACCCGCTTCAACCTGCGCCTCGCCTCCCTCGCCATCGCCCTCTTGGGTGCCGCATCGCTCGCCCAGGCGCACAACGCCTGGCTGCTGCCATCGTCCACCGTGTTCTCCAAGGCCGACACCGTGACGGTCGATGCCGCCGTGTCCAACGACCTGTTCGTCGCCAACCACGCGCCGCTGCGCCTCGACGGCCTGCAGATCACAGCGCCCGACGGCAGCACCGTCAAGCCGGAGACCGAAGCCAAGCTCAAGTTGCGCAACGTGTTCGACGTGAGCGTCGCGCAGGCTGGCACCTACCGCATCGCCGTGATCAACGCCGGAGCTTTCGCGAGTTGGAAGGACAAGGCCACGGGCCAGACCAAGCGAGCGCGCGGCACGGCCGAGACCATCGGCAAGGAAATTCCGGCAGATGCGCAGGACGTGAGCGTCACCCAGTCGTCGGGCCGCATCGAGACCTTCGTGACCGTCGGCAAGCCTTCCGCGCTCAAGCCGGTCGGCCAGGGCCTGGAGCTGATCGCCGCCGGCAGCCCGACCGATCTGGTCAAGGGCGAGAAAGCCACCTTCACGCTGAACCTCGATGGGCAGCCCGCCAAGGGGCTCGAGGTGACGGTGACCGCGGGCAACACGCAGTACCGCGACAAGCTCGAGGAAATCAAGCTCAAGACCGACGACAAGGGCCAGTTCAGCGTGACATGGCCGACCGCCGGCATGTACTGGCTCGACGCCAGCACCAAGGACAACAAGACCACGGTGCCGCAGGCCAGGGAGCGCCGCCTGAGCTACGCGGCCACGCTCGAAGTGATGCCCTGAGGCTGCGATAGAGCGAGCTTCTCCCTTGGGCCTTTCGTTCAGCACCTGGCGCGCTGGCGGCTACGCCAACGCGGCCGTTCCACGCCCCGCCGATCCCGCGACGCTCCAGCAACTGGGCGGCGAGACCATGGGTACCACCTGGTCGCTGCGCTTCGACAATCCGCGAATGCTGCCGCTGGCGCGGGTAAGGGAGGCCGTGGAATCAGCGCTCGGCCGCGTGATCGCGCAAATGAGCCACTGGGAGCCGGACTCGGACATCAGCCGGTTCAACCATGCTCAGGCCAGGTCCCGCCATGTGCTGCCGGCGGAATTCGCCACCGTGATGCGATGCGCTTTCCGGTGGGCAGCGGCAAGCGGCGGCGCGATCGACCCGAGCGTGGGTCCGCTGGTCGCGTGCTGGGGCTTCGGGCCGGAAGCGGAACAGGCGGGCCTGCCCGGCGAGGCCGCGCTGGCCGAAGCGCGCGGGCGCGTCGGCTGGTCCCGGCTGGCGTTCGACGAAGCGGAAGGCTCGCTCCTGCAGCCCGGGGGCGCAACGCTCGATCTCTCGGGCATCGCGAAAGGGTTCGCGGTGGACCACGGCATCGAAGCCCTGCGCACACTGGATATCGCCGACGCGCTTCTCGAAATCGGCGGAGAACTGCGGGGCATTGGCAAACGCCCTGGAGGACACCCCTGGCAAGTGCTCGTCGACGGCGATCCTTCCGGCGCGCGCCGCGTGGCGCTCGCGGACATGGCCATCGCCACATCGGGCGACCGATGGCATCGGCGCTCGCACGAGGGACGCCACTGGTCGCACACCATCGATCCGCGAACCGGAGAGCCGGTCGCGCACCCGCTGGCCAGCGTCACCGTGCTTCACGCGGAGTGCATGCAGGCCGATGCGCTCGCCACCGTGCTGACGGTGCTCGGGCCGGAAGAAGGATTCGACTTCGCGCAGCGGCACGAGATCGCCGCGCTGTTCGTGAGCCACGGCGATCCGGCACCAGAGGCGAAGACCACGCGCGCCTGGCCCGCAGCGGCCGCTGCATGAGCGACTTCGCCTGGCGCGCACTGGGCGCGGGTTCCACCGTCGCGGCGTATGCAGCGCTCTGTGCGTCGATCTACCTGCGCGAGCGCAGCCGCAAGGCCGAAGCCGCGCGCGACTCGGCGGCGTTATCGGCAGGCAGCGGCGAAGCTCCTGTTCTCGTGCTGTTCGCCAGCCAGACCGGCCAGGCCGAAGCCATCGCGTGGCAGACCGCTCGGCAGCTGAGTGCGGCGAATACGCCGGCGCGCGCGATGGAGCTGAACGCGCTCGATGCATCGACGCTGGCAGCCGCCCCGCGCGCGCTCTTCATCGCGAGCACCTATGGCGAAGGCGATGCGCCGGACGGCGCCAGCGTGTTCGTCGAACGGGTGATGAATTCATCGCCGGCACTGTCTTCGCTGAGCTACGCCGTACTGGCGCTCGGCGACCGCCAGTACGCCAACTTCTGCGGCTTCGGTCGTGCGCTCGACGAGTGGCTGCAGGCCGCGGGCGCCAGGCGCGAATTCGATCGCATCGAAGTCGACAACAGCGACCCGGCCGCGCTAGGCGCATGGCATGCGCATTGGGGAGACCCGCCCGCATCCGCAGGCGATGCCGAAGGCGCGGGTTTCGCTCCATGGCGGCTCGTCTCGCGCGAGCATCTCAACCCGGGCAGCGCGGGCTGGCCGGTCTTCCATCTCGGGCTGGTGCCTCAGGCCGGCGGACCGCTGCCGTACTGGGCCTCGGGCGATCTTGCGCAGGTGGTCGTCGCGAGCGACCCGAAACGCCCGCGCGACTACTCCATCGCCTCGGTGCATGCCGACGGCGAATTGCAGTTGCTCGTGCGGCAGGAGCGGCATCCGGACGGCACGCTCGGCGCGGCCTCGGGACTGCTCACGTCCACCCTGGGTATCGGCGACACGGTTGCGCTGCGCGTGCGGGAGCATCGAAGCTTCCGCCTCGACGGCAACGAAGCACGGCCGCTGATTCTCATCGGCAACGGCACAGGCATCGCCGGGTTGCGCGCGCACCTTCGCACGTGTGCAGCCATGGGCAGGCACGACAACTGGCTGGTGTTCGGGGAGCGCCAGGTGGCGCACGACTTCCTCTATCGCGATGAGATCGAGGCATGGCAGGCCAACGGAACGCTGAAGCGCCTGGACATGGTGTTCTCGCGCGACCAGGCCGATCGCTTCTACGTGCAGCACCGGCTGCTGCAGTCGGCGGACACCGTGCTGCAGTGGCTGCGCGATGGCGCCGCCATCTACGTCTGCGGCAGCCTTCAAGGAATGGCCTCGGGCGTGGATGCGGCGTTGCGCCAGATCGCGGGTGAGGCGCAGCTCATCGAACTCGCGGTCAGCGGCCGCTATCGGCGAGACGTCTACTGAAGAAGGCCAACTGCTTCGCTCGCGTTGTTGGGCCGCAACGAAACTGACACAACTTTCGGCTTAGTTTCGCTCGGATGTCAATTTTAATATTGAGAACCAATATCATTCGCAGCGATTTGCGAACATTCGCAAATCGACTCACCCAGCCAGTCCTCCCTCGTGTTTCTCCAAGGAATCCAGGTCGTGCGGACACCGCCAGTCGAGTCCTGACGCCCGCCCTTTTCGGAGAGAACTTCATGGCCTACATCAAGAGCCGCAAACACCCTGTTGCGCGTGCCGTTCCACATCTTTCTGGCGCCGCCGCCGCAACGCTGATGGCCATTGCGGCTCCCGGCGCCCTGGCCCAATCGGGTGGGGCGCTGCCTGAAGTGCGCGTGCAGGACTCCGCAGTCACCGACTACAAGGCCGACAACTCGGCCAACCCCAAGTTCACCGCTCCTCTCGTGAACACGCCCCAGACCATCCAGGTCATCAAGGAACAGATCATTCGCGACCAGGGCGCGACCACGCTGACCGAGGCGCTTCGCAACACCCCCGGCGTGGGCACTTTCTTCCTCGGCGAGAACGGCAACACCAATACCGGCGACGCTGTCTTCATGCGCGGCTTCGACAGCTCCAGCGCGATCTTCGTCGACGGCATCCGCGACCTGGGCTCGGTCTCGCGCGACATCTTCAACATCGACCAGGTCGAGGTCGTGAAGGGCCCGTCGGGCACCGACGTGGGCCGCACCTCGCCCACCGGCTACATCAACCTCGTCACCAAGAAGCCGTCGATGGAAGACAGCTTCCTCGGCTCGCTGAGCTTCGGCAGCGCCGACTTCAAGCGTGGCAGCGTCGACTGGAACAAGTCGCTGAGCGGTGCCAACGGCATCGGAGCGGCTTTCCGCCTCAATGCAGTGAGCGAAGACGGCGGCGTGGCCGGCCGCGACTTCGTCAAGAACAAGCGCTGGGCGATCGCGCCTTCTCTCGCCCTCGGCCTGAACAGCCCGACGCGCATCTTCCTCGACTACCTGCACGTCAAGCAGAACAACGTCCCCGACGGCGGCGTGCCCACCATCGGCCTGCCGGGCTACACCACGCCCGATGCCACCGCGATCAACCGCGGCCTGGCCCGCCGCACCTACCTGAACTACGCACCGCGCGTCGATTCGAGCAACTTCTACGGCACCAGCTCGGACTTCGACAACGTGACGGCCGACATGTTCACCGCGCGCATCGAGCACGACCTCACGCCCGACATCACCATCCGCAACACCACGCGCTACGGCAAGACGTCGCAGGACTACATGCTGACGTCGTTCATGGGCGGCGGACTGACCTCGACGAACGGCGTCGGCACCCTGCCCGCCGTGAATTCCGGCTTCATCAACACCGTCATCCCGACGATCCCCGCAAGCTGGACGATCACGCGCAACCTGCCCACCAACAAGGACCAGGAAAACACGATCTTCACCAACCAGACGAGCGTGTCGGCCAAGTTCAACACGGGCAGCATCAGCCACTCGTTCAACGGCGGCATCGAATTCATCCGCGAGAAGCAGACCGCCAGCAACTTCTACGCACCGGGCTACGCGAGCGTGGGCACCACCCTCGCCGCGGCCGGGTCGTGGCCCGCTGCCAACCTGTACAACCCGAACCCGTACGTTGCCGGCTACAACCGCATCGCCAACGGCACCGGCTCGGAGGGCAGCACCGACACCATCGGCCTGTACGCCTTCGACACGCTGAAGTTCAACGAGCAATGGCAGCTCACCGCCGGCCTGCGCTACGACCACTACTCGACCACGTACAACGCCACTGCGCTGACGCTGGCGCGCACCGGCAACGGCCCGCAGACGTCGACGGTCACGCCGACCAACCTGAAGCTGTCGGACAACCTGCTCTCCGGCAAGATCGGCCTGGTCTACAAGCCGACGGAGAACAGCAGCGTCTACGCGGCCTACGGTACCGCCGCGCAGCCCCCGGGCGGCGCCAACTTCCAGCTGGCCGCCGGCGGCACCGGCAACAGCGCCGGGCGCACCGACTTCCTTCCGCAGAAGGCCAAGACCTACGAACTCGGCACCAAGTGGGACGTGCTGAACAAGCGCGTGGCCCTGACGGCGGCGCTGTATCGCACCGACGTGAGCAACGAGGTCGTGCAGGACTCCGTCACGCAGCAGTACTTCCAGACCGGCAAGAAGCGCGTGCAGGGCGTGGAACTCGGTGTGTCGGGCGCGCTGACCGACAACTGGGGCGTGAGTTCGGGCTTCACCACCATGAACACCCGTGTGCTGAGCGGCCCCTCAGTGCTGGCGGACGGCTCGACCGCGCTCGCCTACACGCCGAAGAAGGCCTTCACGCTCTGGACCACCTACCAGTTCCCGTTCGGCCTCACGCTGGGCGGCGGCGCGCGCTACAACGGCAAGCTGCAGCGCGGCACCGACGGCGCGGTGGGCACGCCAGCATATGTCGACTCGTACTGGGTGTTCGACGCGATGGCTTCCTATCGCATCAACAAGAACATCGACATCCAGTTGAACGTGTACAACCTGTTCAACAAGGACTACGTGGCGGCCATCAACAAGAGCGGCTACCGCTACACGCCGGGCATCCCCCGATCGGCCAAGATCACCGCGAACTTCGCGTTCTGACGGTCCTTCTCGCGTGCACCGGGCCAACCCGGTGCGGTGCGACACTCGAGCCCCGGCCCGCGCCGGGGCTTTTCTCATTGCGGAGTTCCTGAAAATGATGCTGCATGTGCCCGAAGTGCTGAGCCCCGAGCAGGCGCGCGAGATGCGCGCCGCACTCGACGCCGCGCAATGGACCGATGGACGCGAAACGGTGGGGGCGCAAGGGGCGCAGGTCAAGCGCAACCGCCAGCTGCCGGAGCATTCTCCTGTAGGCAAGGAGTTGGGCAGCATCGTGCTGGCGGCACTGGCGCGGAACCCGCTCTTCTTCTCGGCCGCTCTTCCATCGCGTTTCGTGCCGCCGCTTTTCAATCGCTACGAGGGAGGCGAGCACTACGGCGTCCATGTCGACGGCGCGGTGCGAGCCTTGCCTGGCACCGGGCAGCAATTGCGCACCGACCTGTCTTGCACCCTCTTCCTGTGCGATCCGGAAGACTACGAGGGGGGAGAGCTGGAGGTGATCGACACTTACGGTTCGCACGAGGTGAAGCTTCCGGCGGGAGACCTCATCCTTTATCCGGCGAGCAGCCTTCACCGGGTGCATCCGGTGACTCGCGGTGCGCGGATCTGCTCCTTCTTCTGGCTGCAGAGCATGGTCCGCAGCGATCAGCAGCGCGGGATGCTTTTCGAGCTCGACCAGAACATCCAGAAGCTTCGTGCACGCCTCGGCGAATGCGAGGAAACCGTGGCGCTGACAGGGCACTACCACAACCTGCTGCGGCTCTGGTCGGAGGTCTGACGCCAGGAAGCCGGGTGTTGCATGAATCAGTAACACATAGTTATTGTGAATGCGATGGATTCTTATTTATAATCACCCACATCCAACAGCCAGCCAACTGCCGCTTTCACCGCCATGATCGTTTGTGTCTGCCGCCGAGTCTCCGACCGCGAAATCGCACGCCATGTGCGCGCCGGGATGACTTTCGACGAAGTGCAATTCGAGCTTGGCGTCGCCACCCAGTGTGGCCAATGTGAAGGTTGCGCGCGCGATATCGTCGCGCAGTGCAGCGCTTCGCACCCGGTTGCCGCATTGAATTGCGAATCGGGTCCGAGAGCGATCCAGCTTGCCAACTCCATCAAGGAAAGCAAAGCATGGAACTCGTCTCGGCACTCGGCGGCAGCCTGATCTTCGTCGCAGGCTCGGTCTGGTGGATCTTTCGCAAGTAGCGCCTGTGGCGTCTTCGTAGCGGTTTTGCTGCAATCGGGGCACCTTTGGGGGTGCCCGCATTCGAATGGTTGATCGTGTCTGACCGCTTCGCCCCCCCTCCTTCCCTCTTCGGCCTTTCGCGCAATGTCGTCATTGCCGGCGGGGTCGTCCTGTTTCACGCCGCCGCGCTCTGGGCGCTCCAGAGCGGGTTGCTGCGCCGTGCCGCCGAAGTGGTGATCCCCGTGGAGATCATCAGCCAGCTCGTCGAACCGCCCAAGCCGGCGCCACCTCCGCCGCCCCCACCTCCTCCGCCGGAGAAAAAGGTGGCCAAGGTGCCACCGCCCCCGCGGCCCCAGGCGATCCGGGAGCCCAAACCGACGCCCGCGCCGAACGCCCCCACGGGCAGCGTCGAGCCGCCTCCGCCTCCAGCGCCCATTCCGCCACCCGCTCCGGAGCCGCCGCCGGCGCCGCCCCCCGCACCGCCGGCGCCCAAGCTGGTCGAGATCAGCGAAGGCCAGACGCAATACGTGCGCGAACCGCGCGTCGTGTTCCCTGCAATGAGCAGGCGCCTGGGCGAATCCGGCGTCGTGGTCATCGCGGTGTATTTCAACAGCGCGGGCATTCCCAAGCGGGCGGAAATCTTCAAGTCCAGCGGTTACGAGCGGCTCGACCAGGCCGCGCGCGAAGCGTTGATGTCTTCGCAAGTGACGCCATTCAAGCAACCGGGGGCCAACGAGGCCACGGTCTACATGCTGAAGGCGCCAATCCGGTTCAATCTTTCCCAGTAATTTTTTGGAGTAGTACGCATGGATTCTCAATTCGGCTTGATGAACGTCTGGAATCAGGGCGATTTCGTCACGAAGGCCGTGGCAGTGCTGCTGATCGGCATGTCGCTCGCGTCGTGGATCGTCATCATCGTCAAGGCGCTCGACGTCATCCGTTACAAGCGTCTGGCCAAGCACTCGCAGGACTTCTGGCACAGCGAAGACTTCGCCACCGCCCTGAACAAGCTGGGCAAGGACGACAGCAACCCCTTCCGCGCACTCGCCCTCGAAGGCCGCGAGGCAGCCGCGCACCACCGCAACACCAAGGCCCACCTGCACGATGCGCTGGATGTGAGCGACTGGATCACGCGCGCCCTGCGCAACGGCATCGACGCCTTCACCGCCCGCCTGCAGACCGGCCTGGCGATCCTGGCTTCGGTCGGCTCCACGGCTCCATTCATCGGGCTGTTCGGCACCGTCTGGGGCATCTACCACGCGCTCATGAGCATCGGCTCGGCCGGCCAGGCGACCATCGACAAGGTGGCCGGTCCGATCGGCGAAGCGCTGATCATGACGGCCCTCGGCCTTGCCGTCGCCATTCCGGCAGTGCTGGGCTACAACGCGCTGGTTCGCGGCAACAAGTTCGTGCTGACCAAGCTCAACGCCTTCGCCCATGACCTGCACGCCTACTTCGTGACCGGCGCGCGTGTGCAAAGCGGCGGCAGCGACGCCATCGTCGTTCCGCTCAAGAAGGGCTGAGCATCATGGCCTTCGGAACACAAGACGAACCCGATGAGGTGATGAACGAGATCAACATGACGCCGCTGGTCGACGTCATGCTGGTGCTGCTCATCATCTTCATCATCACGGTGCCGGTGATGAAGCATGCAGTCAACATCGACCTGCCGCGCGCCACCAGCGAGCCGGAACAACCCAAACCGCAGAACATCCTGTTCAGCGTGACTGCCGACGGCGCCTACTACTGGAACGAGCAGAAGATCGACGACAGCGAGTTGCCCGGTCGCTTGGCCGCAGAAGCCGCCAAGGAGCCGCAGCCCGAGCTCCACATTCGCGGCGACAAGGCTGTTCGCTACGAGCGAGTGGCCAAGGCGATGTCGGAAGCCCGCGAAGCCGGCGTGCGCAAGATCGGTTTTGTCACGGAACCCGACCCCAAGTGAGCTGAAAGAAAGAGAGCAAGCAAAAAAAGTTGATCGCGGCGATTGACTTCTATTTGCGAATCATTATCATTCACTCATCGCTTCGATAAGGGAACCACAGATGCCAGCCACACCGAATGCCTTTTCTGTTCTGAACCATCCTTCGCTCGACCAGTCGGGTGGCGGCCATGCGTCGATCCAGGCAACGCGTCCGGTGCCGATGCTCGAAAGCACGGAGCTTCTGAAAGGAAACAAGACCATCGGCATCATGCACAACGGCTCCCTCTATCGGCTGCAAGCCACCAAACTCGGCAAGCTGATCCTGACCAAGTAAGTCATCCAGCCCGCCCTTCGCGCAAGTTTCATCGTGGGGCGACTCAAGGAGATTCATCTCCGAAGGGTCGTTTTTTGCTAGCCAACGGTTCGCCGACTAGCCAAGCTTTTTTTCCACGCTGAAGCAGCCCAAACAAAAACGCCGACCTCGAAGTCGGCGTTTTGCTTTGTGCGGAGAAAACTCAGAGGCCCAGAGCCGCGATGCCGGCCTTGGCGACCTGCGCGTCTTCATTCGACTTCACGCCGCTCACGCCGACTGCGCCGATCACGTGGCCGTCCTTCACGATCGGCACGCCGCCTTCGAGCAGGCCCTGCACTTCAGGCGCCGTCAGGAACGCGGTGCGGCCGCCGTTGATGATGTCCTCGTAGACCTTGCTTTCGCGTCGCCCCATGGCTGCCGTGTGGGCCTTGGCGGGAGCGATGTGCGAAGACAGCGCCGCCGCGCCGTCCAGGCGCTGCAGCCAGAGCAGGTTGCCGGCGTCGTCCGAGATCGCGATGGTCACTGCCCAGTTGTTCTTGAGAGCCTCGGCTTCGGCCGCTGCGGCGATGGTCTTGACGTCGGCGAGTTCGAGGAATGACTTGGTCTTCATGATGGATGAGCTCAGTTTGCGTGAAACCCGAGAGCATAACGGCCACGGCGCCAGGGGCGCCTCCAGGGCTTGGGAACACCCCGCATACGGTTTTTCCGGTACCCCCTCTTGCGGCCCCCTAGAATGCGCCCAACTGCGTCATGCAGCAACCACAGGAGCTCCGGCCATGAACGACCGCGTTACCACCCTAGACACTTCTTCCGGCTACGGCCAGCCATTGGCGCAGGCCGAGCGCCAGCGCGTGCTGCGCAATACCTACTGGCTTCTCGCACTGAGCCTGCTGCCCACCGTGCTGGGCGCCTGGGTCGGCGTCAGCACCGGCATCACCCGCTCGCTCACCGGTGGCCTG
This sequence comes from Variovorax sp. 350MFTsu5.1, assembly GCF_048302515.1. Lineage (NCBI taxonomy): Bacteria > Pseudomonadati > Pseudomonadota > Betaproteobacteria > Burkholderiales > Comamonadaceae > Variovorax > Variovorax sp. 350MFTsu5.1. The sequence goes on from NZ_CP157620.1 coordinate 4,502,045, forward strand.
GGCCTTATCGTCTTCCTCGGCGGTGCCTTCGGCTTCATGTTCGCCATCGAGAAGACCAAGAACTCCGCGGCCGGCGTGCCCGTGCTGCTGGCATTCACGTTCTTCATGGGCCTGATGCTGTCGCGCCTGATCGCGATGGTGCTCGGCTTCAAGAACGGGTCCGAACTCATCATGACGGCATTCGGCGGCACCGCTGGCGTGTTCTTCGTGATGGCCTCGCTGGCCACCGTCATCAAGCGCGACCTGTCGGGCATGGGCAAGTTCCTGTTCGTCGGCGCAATGGTTCTGATGATCGGCGCGATCATCAACGTGTTCGTCGGCTCGACCACCGGCATGCTGGTCATCTCGGTTGCCGCCATCGGCATCTTCTCGGCCTACATGCTCTATGACCTGAAGCAGATCATGGACGGCGGCGAAACCAACTACATCAGCGCCACGCTCGCCCTGTACCTCGACCTGTTCAATGTGTTCCAGAGCCTGCTGGCACTGCTGGGCATCTTCGGCGGCGAGCGCGACTGAGCGACGCACACGCGTCCAACGAAAAGGGCCCCTCTGGGCCCTTTTTCATTCCAACTCGAAAACCGCTATCGACTCCACGTGCGCCGTGTGCGGGAACATGTTGACCACCCCCGCATGGGTGCAGCGATAGCCCGCCTGATGCACCAGCAGCCCCGCATCGCGCGCGAGCGTCGATGGGTTGCAGCTTACGTACACGATGCGCTTCGGCGGCGTCCAGCCGTCGGTGCGCAGCTCGGGCTGCTGATGAAGATCGGCGATGGCCTTGGCCAGCGCGAATGCGCCTTCGCGCGGCGGATCGACCAGCCACTTGTCGGCGCCGCCGTCGGCCACCAGCATCTCCGGCGTCATTTCGAACAGGTTGCGCGCCACGAACGTCGCAGGCGACAACTCGCGGCGAGCCGACGTGGCTGGCTGATTCCTCTTGAAGTTGTCGGTCGCGCGCGCCACCAGCGTGTCGCTGCCTTCGATACCCAGCACCTCGCGCGCCTTGCTGGCCAGCGGCAGGGTGAAGTTGCCGAGGCCGCAGAACCAGTCGATCACGCGCTCGTCAGGCTGAACGTCGAGCAGGCGCAACGCCTTGCCCACCAGCGCCCGGTTGATGTGCGGATTGACCTGCGTGAAATCGGTGGGCTTGAACGGCATCGTCACACCGAACTCCGGCAACCGGTACGCCAGCGGCGTGCCCCCCTCTTCCAGCAGCTTCACGGTGTCCGGCCCCTTGGGCTGCAGCCACCACTGGACGCCTTCGTTCTTCTCCGCAAAGGCCTTCAATCGGTCGATGTCCGCGCGCGAAAGTGGCTCCAGGTGGCGCAACACCAAAGCGATCGTGCCGAGCCGCGTGGAATCGGGCGCGTCGCCGCAGGCCAGCTCGATCTGCGGGCAGGTGTCGCGCGCATCCATCGAGCCGATCAGCTCGCGCAACGGCATCAGCATCTCGCTGACCTGCTTCGGCAGCACCGGGCAAACCTGCATGTCGGCCAGATAGCGGCTCTTGCGCTCGTGGAACCCGATCAGCACCGTGCCCTTCTTGACCACATGGCGCACCGACAGCCGCGCACGATAGCGGTAGTGCCAGGCCGGCCCCTCGAGCGGCCGCAGCAGGTTCTCGGGCTTGACCTTGCCAAGGTGCCAGAGGTTGTCCTCCAGCGCGCGCTGCTTCACTGCCACCTGGGCGGCTGCATCGAGGTGCTGCATCTTGCAGCCGCCGCAGGCACCCGTATGCAGGCCGAAATGCGGGCAGCCCGGGCGCACCCGCTGCGACGATTCGCGGCGGATGGCAGTGACCGTGCCCTGTTCCCAGTTGTTCTTGCGGCGGTGGACGTTGAACCGCACTTCCTCGAACGGCAGCGCGCCTTCGATGAACACGACCATGCCGTCGGCCTTGTGCGCCACGCCCTGCGCATCGAGGTCGAGGGACTCGACCTTCAGCCATTCTTCGCCTGGATTCGCGGGGACTTTCTTTTCTTCGATGGATTCCGTCATCCCCCGATTGTCTCAGCGTGGCCGGATACCCCTAGAACAGCGCGTCGCGCCCCACGCCGGAGCGGGCGAGCTGGCGCCGCATCTTGGCCAGCGCCTCGTTCTGGATCTGCCGCACACGCTCCCGCGTGAGCCCCAGGCGCACGCTCAGCACCTCCAGCGTTTCGGGCTCGCGGTCGTGGAGGCCGTAGCGGCCCTCCAGCACTTCGCGCTCGCGTGCGTCGAGGGCCTGCACCCACTGGTCGAGCAGGCGCTCCACCTCGCGTGTGTGCGCCACGTCGGTCGGGCTGCCCTGCTCGTCCTCGGAGGCCACAGTGTCGGCCAGCGTGAACCCCTCGTCTCCCCGAGCGTCGCCAGCGTCCAGCGAGCGCGGGGCTTCGGACAGCGCCAGCAGCTCGGCCACGGACTGAACATCGCGCCCCAGCAGCGCCGCGATGTCTTCCACCCGAACGCCGTCCGGCCGATGCACGAGAAATTCGGCGTCGCCTTCGAGCGTTCGGCGGGCCTTCAGCACTTGTTGCAGCTCGCGCACCACGTGCACCGGCAGGCGGATCGCGCGCGCCTGCGTCATGACCGCACGCTCCACCGACTGGCGGATCCACCAGGTCGCATAAGTCGAAAAGCGGAAGCCGCGCTCGGGCTCGAACTTGGTGATGGCGTGCATCAGGCCCAGATTGCCCTCCTCGATCAGATCGGACAGCGGCACGCCCCGCCCCAGATAGGCCTTGGCGATGTTGACCACAAGCCGCAGGTTGTGCTCGATCATCGACTGCCGCGCGGCGAAGTCACCGGCACGCGCGGCGCATGCGGTCTGGTATTCCTCGGCAGGCGTGAAGAGCTCGGTGCGGCGCACCTGGCGCAGGTAGATGGTCAGCGCGTCGGCGCCTTCGCCGCCGACCAGCTCACCCACGGCGCCCATGGCGCTGTTCGTCGGCAGCGGAGCGTCTGCAGCCGACGCGTCCACGTCGTCTTCGGGAACGTGCGCACTCTCGCCGGCAGGCTCGGGATGGCCGTTGCCCGAAGGCATGCTGCCCCTGCCCGCCGACCCGCGCACAGGCAACTGCGTGCGGCGGGGGCGGGAGTCAGCCATGGCATCACCGGCTGGGCAGGTAGCGCGAGGGATCGACGGGCTTGCCCTGGCGGCGGATCTCGAAATGCAGCTTCACGCGATCGGCATCGCTGTTGCCCATTTCGGCGATCTTCTGGCCCTTCTGAACCGACTGGTCTTCCTTCACGAGCAGCGTCTGGTTGTGCGCGTAGGCCGTGAGGTAGGTGTTGTTGTGCTTCAGGATGATCAGGTTGCCATAGCCGCGCAGGCCCGCGCCCGCATAGACAACGCGCCCGTCAGCGGCTGCAAGCACCGGATCGCCCGCCTTGCCGGCGATGTCGTAGCCCTTGTTCTTCGCTTCGTCGAAGCCGGCGATCAACGAACCGCTCGCCGGCCAGATCCAGCCCACGTCTTCGTCACCCGAACCGCCGCTGGCGGGGCTGGCCGGCGAAGCCGTGACCGGAGCCGACGGCTTGGTCGCGCCGCTGGACGGCGTGGACGGCACCACCACGGGCTGCGGCGGGACCGGCTTCGTGACCGCGCCTTCGGAAGGCGTTGCGGGCGCGGCCGCGACGGCAGTGCCCGAGCCGGTGGGCGGGATCACACGCAGCACCTGGCCGACTTCGATCAGATCGGGGTTGTCGAGATTGTTCCAGCGGACGATGTCCTGCCAGCGCTGGCCGGTCTCGGCGCCGATGCGGCGGATGGTGTCGCCGGGGCGCACTGCGTAGTAGCCGGGCTTGCCGTAGTTCTCGATGCCGGCAAGCGGCCTGCCATTGGCGTCGGTGGTGATCGGTGGGCCGCCGGGCACAGTCGCGGCTGGCGCGCGCGTCATGGTGCCGCGGTCTTCGACTGGTGCCGGCCCGCGAGGTGTGGAACAGCCCGCGATCACGAGCACAAAGGCCAACGTGACGCCAGCGAACCAACTCCGATTGCCAAAACCCTGCATTTGTTATTCCTTCAAGCGATACCGGATTTTAGGGGGACAAAGTGAACAGCCTCAAGAACGAGGCGCTCCAGTCCACGGGGAGTCTTGTCGATGACGACAAGGGCCTGGCCACCCTTCGCGGAATGCGTTGGCGCCACGATGCGGCCGCCCACCGCCAGCTGCTCGATCCACGCCTCGGGCACGGCCTCGCCACCTGCAGCGGCGATGATGCCGGCATAGGGCGCACCCTTGGCGTAGCCGATCATTCCGTCGCCCAATATCAGGTGGACGGTTGCGAGCCGGAAGGGCCGCAGGTTGGCGCGCGCCCGCTCATGCAAACCGCGCAGGCGCTCGATGCTGTAGACTTCGGTCGCCACATGATTCAGCACTGCAGCCTGGTAGCCGCAGCCAGTGCCGATCTCGAGCACCCTGCCGAGCTTGCCCTCGGGCTTTCCCGCCAGGGCAGGAGCGCCCATGAGCAGTTCGATCATGCGAGCCACCACGTTGGGCTTGGAAATGGTCTGCCCCAGTCCGATGGGCAGGCTGGTGTCCTCATAGGCCTGGTTGACCAGAGCGCTGTCGACGAAGCGGTGGCGCTCCACTGCGCCCATCGCGCGCAACACGCGCGCATCGGAAATGCCCTGCGCCGCGAGCTTCTGCACCATGCGCGCCCGCACGGCGTCGGACGCCATCGAAGGCGTGGACGGCACCACAGGCTTGACCGGCGCGGCGGGCATACGCCCGCGCGTGGCGGCCGAGGCGGTGGGTGTCAGGCGAACAGGAAAACCGGGCCGCTGGGTGGCCATGTCAGTTGCCGAGACGGGCCACCGTCTCGCGCCATTGGCCAAGGTTGGCGTGATCGGTCAGGTCGATCTGCAGCGGCGTCAGCGCGATGTGGCCGGCCGCGGTGGCGTGGAAGTCGGTGCCTTCGCCGCTGTCCTTGGCGCCGCCGGCACCGGCGATCCAGTACATCGTCTCGCCGCGCGGGCTGTCCTGCGTGATCACCTTCTCGGCCGCATGGCGCCTGCCAAGGCGGCAGACCTTGACGGGCTTCAGTTCGTCGAACGGCAGGTTCGGCACGTTCACGTTGAGCAAAAAGGCTCCACCTTCGTGCATGCGCTCGCGCTCGATCTGCTGCACCAGACGCCGCGCCACCTGGCCGGCCGCATCCACGTGGGCCCAGCCCTTCTCGATCTGCGAGAAGGCAATGGCGGGAATGCCGAACAGGTAGGCCTCCATCGCCGCGCCGACGGTGCCCGAATAGATGGTGTCGTCGCCCATGTTGGCGCCGTTGTTGATGCCGGATACCACCAGATCGGGCCGGTAGTCGAGCAGGCCCTTGAGGGCGATGTGCACGCAGTCGGCCGGCGTGCCCGTCACGTAGCGGAAACCGTTGTGCGCCTCGCGCACGTAGAGCGGCGCCGCCAGGGTCAGCGCGTTCGACTTGGCGCTGTTGTTGTGTTCGGGTGCGACAACCTCGACTTCGGCAATGTCCTTGAGCGCGTCGTGCAGAGCGACGATGCCCGGCGCCTGGAAGCCGTCGTCATTGGAAATAAGTATCTTCATGGTGCTTCTGGATGCACCGGATTGTAGGCGTCGGGTGCGTCGCAGCAGGGACAAGCCCGCCCTGCCGCGACCCCTATCATGCCCGCAGTCATTGCCCCAACATTACCTGTCTGAAGGAGACCCCTGGCATGCACGCATGGCTTTGCGAAAACCCCGTCGGCGTCGACGCGCTGACCTGGAAGGAACTGCCCACCCCCACGCCGGGCCCGGGCCAGGTGCTCATCGAGATCAAGGCGGCGAGCCTGAACTTTCCTGATCTGCTGATCGTGCAGAACAAGTACCAGATGAAGCCGTCGCTGCCCTTCGTTCCGGGCTCCGAGTACGCGGGCGTCATCCAGGCGGTGGGCGAAGGCGTCACGCACCTGAAGGTCGGGCAGAACGTGGCGTGCCTCTCCGGCACGGGTGGCTTCGCCACCCACACTCTGGCACCCGCGGCGCTGTGCATGCCGCTGCCCGAGGGCTTCAGCCATGTAGACGCGGCCGCGTTCATCATGATCTACGCCACCTCCTGGCATGCGCTGATGGACCGCGCTCAACTGAAGGCCGGCGAAACCGTGCTGGTGCTCGGCGCTGCCGGCGGCGTGGGCACCGCGGCCATCCAGATCGCGAAGGCCGCCGGCGCCAAGGTGATCGCTGCCGCCTCCACGGACGAGAAATGCGAGCTCTGCCGCTCCATCGGCGCCGACGCAACGATCAACTACACGACGCACGCCCTGCCCAACGGTTTTCGCGATGCCATCAAGGCCGCGACCGACGGCAAAGGGCCGGATGTCATTTACGACCCCGTCGGCGGCGATTTTGCGGAGCCGGCCTTTCGCTCCATCGGATGGCGCGGCCGTTATTTGGTCGTCGGTTTTGCGTCGGGCCCGATTCCGTCTCTGCCATTGAATCTGACGCTGCTGAAAGGCGCCTCGCTGGTCGGCGTGTTCTGGGGCGATTTCGCCAAGCGCGAGCCCAAGGCCAATGCGCAGATGATGGCCGAATTGGCGCAGTGGTACGGCCAGGGAAAGATCAAGCCAGTGATCGACAGCACGATGCCGATGGCCGAATTGAAGGCCGCGTACACCCACATGGGTTCGCGCGGCGTCAAAGGAAAACTGGTGATGGTGAACTGAGCGCACCGCCTTTCTGCGCTTCTTGCGCCCCAATAAAAAAGCCCGCATGAGCGGGCTTTTTTATTGGGCATCTGCCCAGCGAAAACAGGGGCACTTACTTGATCTCGTAATCGGAAAGAGACTTGCCCGCAGCCAACGCCTCGGTCACCCAGCGCGGCTTGCGGCCACGGCCGCCAGACCAGGTTTCGCCGGTCGGGCTGCGGTATTTGGCGGCGGCCTTGGCCGGAGCGGCGCTTGCACCGCGCTTGGCGGAACCAGCAGCGCGGCCGGTCAGTTTCAGATCGGTGGCCGTCAAACCGTATTCGGCGATCTTCCGGCGCACCTCTTCGATCACGCCGGCGCGTTCCTGGTTGCGCAGGTCTTCGGCCTGCTTGCGCAATTGCGCAATCTGCTCGTCGTGCTTCTTGATCTGGGAATTGATATCGGCGAGGGTCGAAGCCATTCTTGGACTCCTGAAATTGAAAACGGGGCGATTTTAATTCAGTTTACATTTGACACAAGTGCCTTAACGAGTGAAAAAACGGCGCCGCATTGCATTAGTGCAACAACTCGCAACATAAAGCGATGGGCGCCGGTGAGCGGCCTATAGCTGGGCAAGAGAGAAAAAGAGGCTTCGGCGCGAAGGGACCGCAGAAGATGCGGGGACCGAAAAAGACAACGCCGGGACAAACCCGGCGTTTTTGTTCCTTTGAATGTGCTATTGCGCAATAGCACAAAGGAGATATTTTGGGGTGGCTGATGGGACTCGAACCCACGACGACCAGAATCACAATCTGGGACTCTACCAGCTGAGCTACAGCCACCACAGAGCCTACGATTGTAGCGTTAAAAATCGCGGTTTTGACGGCGCAATGCACAAAGAGCCCGAAAGAGCAGCATTTCACCCCGCAATCGCCGATCCGCCCGGTGGCACGGCACCCGGAATCCTGATCGATCCATCGGATCTTTCGTGAGTACCGACCAGCAGTCCGCTGGCGACGGCATGTTCGCGCAAGCCGTCGACGACTTCGTCTCTTCCGGGCGTTTCGGAGAACTCGGGACGACTTGCCAACGCAAACAGCTGGAACGCATACCGATGCACTCCATGCCCAGGTGGCGGATCGGGCGGCAGCCAAGCCGCCTGCAAGGCCGAATTGCGTCCGACATGCAGCCCCTCTGCGCCCTCGTTTCCCTGGCTTGGAATCGCTCCTTCTGCCAGAGCCCCACTCTGCGGCTCCAGGTCCACCACGATGGCATGCACCAGCGGATTCGGCGTGGGCGAATCGGCGTCCTCCACGATCAGCAGCAACGATGTCGTGCCCACAGGCAGACCACTCCACTGAAGCGGAGGCGAGACACCTTCTCCATCGGCGGTGCAGCGCTGCGGCAGCGGCGCATGGTCGGCGAACGCCATGCTGGCGAGTTCGATCGATCCCAGTCCCTCGCGCATTCCGAGCGTATTGAAGACGATGTTGTCCAGACCGGCACGCACGCCCTGCAGGGCCTGCCCAATGACTTCGGGTAGTTTTTCCAGCATGCGAACGGTGTACCGCCGCGCCAGTGGCGAATCTGTAGGACGCCGCGCAGCACCTGCGTCACGAAGTCGGGCACAAGTTCTCGGGCGCAGCGCCCGCTGCGCGGCGGCATCGGCCGGCACGCACAGCGCTCCGCTATCATGAATGCGCCCCTTGCGCAGGGGCATGGCTTACGGCCAGTTCCACCACTTCACCACACCAAAGGAATATCTTCATGAGCATCGTCTGGACTATCCTGATCGGGTTCGTCGTGGGTCTTGTGGCGCGGGCAGTCAAGCCGGGCGACGACTCCGCTGGCTTCATCGTCACCACCATCATCGGCATCGCCGGCTCGCTGATCGTCACCTACGTCGGCCAGTCGCTGGGCTGGTACACCGCGGGCCAGGGGGCTGGCTTCATCGCCTCCGTGCTGGGCGCGATCGTGTTGCTCTTCATCTACGGAATGATCAAGCGCAAGAGCTGATCGATAAAGGAAAGAAGGCCGTGCCGCCTCGTGCGCACGGCCGCCCAGCGATGCCCCGCAAAGCGCGCGCCAAGCATCATGTGTATGTGGTCGAGCTGGACGACCGCGTATGGAACAACGGCCGCTTCAGGCGCGCCAACCCCGACTACCAGCTCGGCAAACCCTTCGTCTACGTCGGCATGACCGGCCTGGACCCGGACATCCGTTTCGACAAGCACAAGGCCGGCATCCAGGCCAACAGCTTCGTGCAGGAGTTCGGCCTGCACCTGCTGCCCGCGCTCTACGAGCGCTACAACCCCATGACCTACGAGGACGCCCGGCTGATGGAAGTCGACCTCGGCATCGCGCTGCGCAAGGCCGGCTACGGCGTCTGGCAGGCCTGAGGCTCAGCCTGGCAATCAGGCGCCAGCTCTTCAGGAGTAGGTGACCCAGTCCTCATACGCCGGCCCATCCAGATGCGGCAGCGTGTTGTACGTGACGAGCATGTGCCGCTTCGGCGTGAAGGCGAACTCCGTCACCGAGGTATTGCGGATGCGCAGGTTGAGCTCGATCGTCGTCTCCGCGCTCGTGCCCAGCACATGACCCACCGCCGTGCTGATCGGCCCACCGCTCGACACCACCAGCACCTTCGCGCCGTGGTGCCTGTCGCGCACGTGGTCGAGCGCCGTCGTCACACCCGCGAGAAAGTCGACATAGCTCGGCATGCCTACCGGCGAAGTCCTGCCCTGCATCCAGGCGCCCAGGCCTTCGCGCAGCAGACGGAAGTGATGGCGGTACATCTCGGGCGTATCGGGCTTCTGCAGCTTGCCTTCGTGGATGGTGGCGATGACCGCCTCGCTGTCGTATTCGTTGAGGCCGGGCCACGGCAGCACGTCGTCGCGCTCCAGGCCGAGCCCCTTGGCGATGCCTTCCCAGGTCTGGCGATGGCGCCTGAGCGTGCCCGTGATGACGGCATCGAATTTCATGCCGCGCTCGCGCCAGTATTCGCCGAGGCGAACAGCCTGCCGATGCCCGAGTTCGCTCAGGTTGTCATAGTCGGCAGCGCCGAAGCTGGCCTGCCCGTGGCGCACGAGGTAGAGGGTTCCCATGGGCGGAATTCTGGCAAGAAGCGAAGGTGTGGGTTGTCCCTCGTGCGACCTGTTCGCGCGGCGAAGAAAAAGGCCCGAGCCATTGGCCCGGGCCTTGTCTGCTCGTTCGCGGGGAGCGAAGCGCGTATCAGCGGCCCGCTGCAACCGGCAGCGTATCCGCCGGCTTCGGCACCAGGATCTCCGCCTTGAAGCGGTCCTTCAGCAGGTTGTAATAGGCAGCGTCTTCAGCGGCGGCCACGGACTGGCCGACCTGCGCCTGCTCCTGCTTCGCGAGCTCGGCCGGCGGCGGCGTGCGCGGAACCACCTTGGTCACGCGCACCACCGTGTAGCCCTGCGCGCCCAGGTCCACGCCAACGAGCACGGGCAGCTTGGAGGCGTCGGCACGCAACGCGGCGTCGATGACCGGCAGCGGCTGCGATTGCGCATCGCGGCGCGACACCGTCACGGGCGCGCCGAAGGTCGCGCCATCGGCCTTCGCAGTCCACGCGGCGAGCTTCGCTTCGCCTTCGGCCTTGGCCAGCACGGCGGCGCGCTCGGAGACGAGCTGCGCGCGGATCTTGTCCTTCACGTCAGCCAGCGGCACCGGATGCGCCGCCGTGTACTTCGTCACGCGGCCCGACGCGAGCTGGCTCGGGCCGACTTCGATCGCCTCGGTGTTCTGCTTGCGCTCGAGCGAGTCGGCAGCGAACAGCGCGCTCAGGAAGTTGCGGTTCGCCAGCGGGCCGTTGGTGCCCGGCGCGGGCGTTCGCGCGACATTGTCGGCCGTGCGGATCGTGAGCTTCAGCTTCTCGGCCGCCGGCTTGAGGCTGTCGGGCGTCTGGTAGACCGCGTCGGTGAAGGTCTCGGCGGCCTTCGCGAATTCCTGCGTGGCCTGCTGCGAGCGCATGTCGTTCTCGATGGTCGCGCGCACCTGCTCGAAGGGCGGGATCACTGCCGGCTTGATGTCGGTCAGGTGGATGATGTGATAGCCGAATTCCGTTTCGACCACGCCGCTGATCTCGCCCTTCTTGAGCGCGAACATCGCGTCTTCGAAAGGCTTGACCATCGCGCCCTTCGTCACGAAGTCGAGATCGCCGCCCTTCTCCGCCGAACCCGGGTCCTGCGAATTCTTGCGCGCCACTTCGGCGAAGGTGTTGGGAGCCTTCTTCACTTCGGCCAGCAGTTGCTCGGCCTTCGCCTTGGCCTTCTCGCGGTCGGCAGCGGATGCGCTGGCCGGCGCGGTGATCAGGATGTGGCTCGCGCGGCGCTCTTCCTTCGTGCCGAAGCGCGAAGCGTTCTGCTCGTAGTAGGTCTTGAGATCCGCCTCGTTCACGACGACGTTCTTCTTGGCCGCGTCGAGATCGAGCACCAGGTACTCGATGCTGGCCTGCTCGGGCGCCTGGAACTGCGCCGTGTGATCCTTGTAGTAGGTCTCGATGTCGGCATCGCTCACCGTCACCTTCGAGGCGAAGGCATCGGGCGCGAAGCGGGCGACCTGGATCTCGCGAGTGTCGTAGAAGGCGTTGATGGTGGTCGCGGCCAGCGCGGGCGGCGTGAAGGCCGTGGCCGAGATGCCCAGCAACACCTGCTGCGTCGCCATGTCGGCGCGCACGGAGGCTTCGTATTGCTCGGGCGTGCGGCCGGTCACGCGCTGGAAGCTTTCGCGGTCGAACTTGCCGTCGGGCGTGCGGAAGGTGGCGAGGCCCGGGTCCTGCGCGAAGATGCGCGAGAGGCGCTCTTCGGACACCGTCATGTTGGCCTTGGCCGCCGCAGCAGCCAGCACGCGGTCGCGCACCATGCGCTCCAGCGTGGCATAGCGCATGGCGTCGGACTCGAGGAGCGTCGGGTCGACGTTGGGCGACTGCTGGCGGATGCGGTCCGTCTCGACGCGGTGCTGCTGATCCCACTCGGGCTTGGTGATGTCGTGCCCTTCGATGCGCGCGACCTTCTCGTCGCGACCGAAGCCCTGATAGCGCTCGACGCCGAACAACACGAACGACGGAATGATCAGCAAGAACAAGATGATCATCACGATCTTGTTGTACTTGCGGAAGGTATCAAACATGCTTGAACACTCTTTTTCGACAGCAGTCGGACGGCAATAAAAAAGGCGAACTTGTGGTTCGCCTTTGCATCGGGTGGTGGTGGGTGCTGAGGGGCTCGAACCCCCGACCTACGCCTTGTAAGGGCGCCGCTCTACCAACTGAGCTAAGCACCCCACCGGAAAACTCTCCGAGTCTAACGCCTCAGTTCAGCGCGTCTTTCAGCGCCTTGCCGGGACGGAACTTCGGGATCTTGGCGGCCTTGATTTTAATCGCGTCGCCGGTGCGGGGATTTCGGCCGGTGCGGGCCGCGCGTTTGCCTACTGCGAAAGTGCCGAAACCGACGAGCGAAACGGAACCGCCCTTCTTGAGCGTGGTACGAATGGCGCCGATGGTGGATTCGAGCGCGCGGGTCGCTGCGGCTTTGGAAATGTCGGCGTTCTTTGCGATGTGCTCAATCAGTTCGGTCTTGTTCACAAGGGCCCCTTGTAGAAGAAAAAGTTGGTCGGCTTTCGTCAGCTGCGACCTGGCCGCAAACGGTGCGACACAAGAACCTGGCAGGCCTGACGCCTCGGCAGCGCGCTGCCAGCGAGGATTACAACCACTGGTCTGCAGGGTGTCAATAAGACGCGAGGCCATGCAGAGCAGCGGAGCGCGCGATTTTAGGGGCGTTTCGTGAAGTCCTTTTTCAAAGGCTCTCAAAGCGCATCGGCAATGGCCTTGCCCAGGTCGGCGGTGCTGGCAGTGCCACCGATGTCGGGGGTGCGCGGTGCTCCGCTTTGGGGCGCGAGCACCTTCTCGATGGTCGACAGGATGGCGTCGTGCGCCTGCTTGTGGCCCAGGAATTCCAGCATCATCGCGCCGCACCAGATCTGCCCGATCGGGTTGGCGATGCCCTTGCCGGCGATGTCCGGCGCCGAGCCGTGCACCGGTTCGAACAGCGACGGCATGGTGCGGTCGGGGTTGAGGTTGGCGCTCGGCGCGATGCCGATGGTGCCGGTGCAGGCCGGCCCGAGGTCGGACAGGATGTCGCCGAACAGGTTGCTCGCCACCACCACGTCGAAGAAGTCGGGCCGCTGCACGAAATGCGCGGTGAGGATGTCGATGTGGAACTTGTCGAGCTTGATGCCGGGGTAGTTCCTGCCCATCTCGGCCACGCGCTCGTCCCAGTAGGGCATGGTGATCGAGATGCCGTTCGACTTGGTGGCGCTGGTCAGGTGCTTCTTGGGCCGAGACTGCGCGAGCTCGAACGCGAACTTCAGCACCCGGTCGACGCCCACGCGCGACATCACCGTCTCCTGCACCACGATCTCGCGCGGCGTGCCCTGGTACATGCGCCCGCCGATGCTGGAGTATTCGCCCTCGGTGTTCTCGCGCACGATGTACATGTCGATCTCGCCGGGCTCGCGCGGCGTGCCGTCGCGGCGCACCACCGGCGCGACGATGCCGGGCATCAGGCGCGCCGGACGCAGGTTGATGTACTGGTCGAACTCGCGGCGGAACATCAGCAGCGAGCCCCAGAGCGACACGTGGTCCGGAATCTTCTCGGGCCAGCCCACCGCGCCGAAGAAGATGGCGTCGTGGCCGCCGATCTGGTCCTTCCAGTTGTCTGGCAGCATCCGGCCATGCTTCTCGTAGTAGTCCCAGCTCGAGAAGTCGAAGTGGTCGAACTTCAGGTCGATGCCGAATTTGCGCGCCGCAGCATCGAGCACGCGCAGCCCTTCGGGCATGGTTTCCTTGCCGATGCCGTCGCCGGCGATGACTGCGATTCTGTGGGTGCTCATGGAGTGTCTCCTGCGTGTGCGTGTTGCGAAGATGGAAGAAGAGGAAAGAAGGCCAGGGCCTCGGCGAGCAGCTCGTCCGGGGCCTCCTCGGGAACATAGTGGCCGCAAGGCAGGGCCAAGCCTGACACATCGGCGGCGCGCTCGCGCCACAGCGCCAGTACGTCGAAGGCCTTGCCGACCGCGCCGTGCTCACCCCACAGCACGCGCAAGGGCTGCCTCAGCTGCAGCCCGGCGGCGATGTCGGCCCGGTCGTGCACGAGATCGATGGTGGCGGAGGCGCGATAGTCCTCGCAGATGGATTCGGCGGTGCCGGCAATGGCGGCGCAGCGCTCGTATTCGGCCAGCACTTGCGGCGCGAAGGGCGCGAGGCCGGCGTGCCGACCGCCCATCACACTGCGCACGTAGCGCACCGGGTCGGATGCGATCAGCGCCTCGGGCAGCGGCGGCGGCTGGATCAGGAAGAACCAGTGCCAGTAGGCCTTGGCGAATGCTTCCGAGGTCCGCTCGTACATGGCGAGCGTGGGCGCGATGTCGAGCAGCAGCATGCGCTCGACCGCCTCGGGATGGTCCATCGCAAGCCGGTGCGCAACGCGAGCACCGCGGTCGTGCGCCAGGACGCCGAAGCGCTCGAAGCCGTGGTGCCGCATGGCCGCGAGCGCGTCGAGCGCCATCTCGCGCTTGCTGTAGACCGCATGCTCGGCATCCGCCGCCGGCCGGCCCGAATCGCCATAGCCGCGCAGGTCGACCGCCACCACCGTGAACCGCTCGGCCAGCGCCGGCGCCACGCGGTGCCAGATCGCATGCGTCTGCGGATGGCCGTGGAGCAGCAGCAAGGGAGCCCCCTGCCCCCCGGTGCGTCCGTGAATGCGCACGCCGTTGCGCTCGATATCGAAAGTGGGGAAGGAAAGAAAGGAAGTGGCCGTCACGGCGACGATTGTGCGTTGCGCCCCTCCTGCCATCAAGCAACAATCGGCCAATTCATACTTTCCGATCTGGCATGAATCAACCTTCGATGGAACGAAGCGACCTGGCGCTTGTGCTCGCGATCCGCGACCAGGGCAGCCTCGCGGGCGCGGCTGCCACGCTCGACGTGGTGCCATCCGTCGTCACCAAGCGGCTGGGCGCGCTGGAGGCTCGCCTGGGCCAGCGCCTGTTCGAGCGCACCACGCGGCGCCTCAGCGCCACGGCCGAGGGCGAGGCCATCTGCCTGCATGCGCGGGCCCTGCTCGAAGGGTTCGCCGCGCTGGAGAGCGAGCTTGGCGAACGGCAGAACGAGCTGACCGGCACGCTCCGGCTGGCTGCCACCTTCGGCTTCGGCAGGCTCTGGCTGGGCCCGGCGCTGGCCGCCTTCCAGGCGCGGCATCCGGCGCTGCAGATAGAGCTGGTGCTCACCGAGCAACTGCCCGATCTCGGCGCCGAGGGCTACGACGGCGCGGTGTGGCTCTGGGCCGTGCAGCAGCGCCACGCTGCCGACTGGGTCTCGCGGCGCATCGCGCGCAACCAGCGCGTGCTGGCCGCCTCGCCCGACTACCTGAAGCGCCGCGGCACGCCCGCCACCATCGAGGCGCTGTCCTCGCACGACTGCCTGGTCGCCCGCGAGAACGGCGACGCCGGCGGCCAGCGCCAGCACGCGGTCTGGAGCCTGCGCCACGCGCGCGACGGCAGCACTGCGCGCGTGCGCGTGCAGGGGCCGCTGGCCAGCAATTCGGGCGAGATGGTGCGCGACTGGTGCATGGCCGGGCACGGCATCATGCTGCGCAGCCTATGGGACATCGCACCGCAGCTCGCGAGCGGCGAGCTCGTGCGCCTGCTGCCGCAGTACGCGATGGCGGAGGCCGACATCCACTGGATCGCGCCCTGGCGGCCGAAGACACCGCGCCGCGTGCGCCTGCTGGTCGATCACATCGTCGAGCAGTTCCGCAGCGAGCCCTGGAAGCCGGGCAAGGCCGAATCACGCTAGATATAAGAAAGGAAGGCAGCTCAGCGGCTGCCGCTTCGCACCACGAGGCTCACCCCCACGGCGGTAAGCCCGATGCCCAGCACCGTCACCAGCGTGATCGGCTCGGCGAACAGCAGCCACGCCATCACTGCCGTACAGGGCGGCACCAGATAGAGCAGGCTGGTGACGGCGGTGGCCGTTCCACGCTGGATCAGCATGTAGAGCAGCGAGCTGCCACCCAGCGACAGCGCCAGCACCGACCAGGCCATCGCGCCGCCGGAATGCAGGTTCCACTGGATGCTGTCCGTCTCCAGCGCCGCGAACGGCAGGGTGACGAGCACGGCAGCCGCCATCTGCACGGCGCTCGCGCTGCGCACGTCGCAGGGCGCGACGAAGCGCTTCTGGTATAGCGTGCCCGCGGTGATCGACAGCAGCGCCATCAGCGCGAGCGACATCGTCTCCACGCTGACCTCGCCGCCCTGCCCCAGCTTGCGCAGCACAACCAGTACCAGGCCGGCGAAGCCCAATCCCAGCCCGACCCACTGGCGCCCCGTGATTCGCCCGCCGGTGAAGGAGAGCCACACGGCCGTCAGCACCGGCTGGATGCCGACCAGCAGCGCCACCAGCCCCGCGCCCATGCCTTCGCGCACTGCGGCCCAGACGCCGCCGAGATAGCCCGCCTGCATCAGGATGCCGGTGACGGCCAGATGCGCCCACTGGGCCCGCTGCTTCGGCCATTCGACCCGCGCCAGCGCGACCCACGCGGCGAAGCAGGCCAGCGACAGCGCGAAGCGCACGGCGAGGAACTTGAGGGGTGGCGCATACGGCATGCCGTAGCGCGCGACGATGAAACCCGTGCTCCAGATCAGCACGAAGACCGCGGGCATCGCCCGCAGCCAGCCCGCGCCGCGGGCCGGGGTTGCCGATGTCATTTGATTATTTGGTTCGGGCCCGGATTTCCGGAATGGCCTTCTGCAGGTAATACACCATCGACCAGATGGTGAGCACGGCCGAGATCCAGATCAGCCACTGGCCCCAGACGCCGGTGTCGATCACCTTGAACAGGCGCCCGTCATAGAGCAGGAAGGGAATGGCGATCATCTGCACTGTCGTCTTGACCTTGCCGATCATGTGCACCGCCACGCTCTTGCTGGCGCCGATCTGCGCCATCCATTCGCGCAGCGCCGAGATGGCGATCTCGCGGCCGATGATGATGAGCGCCACGAACACGTCGGCCCGGTTCAGGTGCACCAGCACCAGGAGCGACGCGCACACCAGGAACTTGTCGGCCACCGGATCGAGAAAGGCCCCGAAGGCCGAGGTCTGGTTGAGCCGGCGGGCCAGGAAGCCGTCGAGCCAGTCGGTGGCGGCGAAGACGATGAACATGACCGTGGCGATCAGGTTGCGCATCGGCTCGGCCATCGGCAGGTAGAACACACCGACGATCAAAGGGATCGCGACGATGCGCGTCCAGGTCATGATGGTCGGCAGGGTCCAGAACATCGCTTGATTGTGTCATGGCCGCGCCACCCCCTCGCGGGGGTCAGGCGCTCAATGCAACGCCTTGTAGATTTCTTCCGCCAGGTCGGAGGCGATGCCCTCGACCGAGGCGATGTCCTCGATACTCGCCGCCGCCACGCCCCGGATGCCGCCGAAGCGCTGCAGCAGGCGCGCGCGCCGCTTCGGCCCTATGCCAGGGATGTCTTCGAGCTGGCTGCCGCCGACGCGCACCTTCGCGCGCTTGGCCCGCATGCCGGTGATGGCGAAGCGGTGCGCCTCGTCGCGGATCTGGGCCACCAGCATCAGCGCGGCCGAGTCCTTGCCGAGGTAGACCTTCTCGCGGCCGTCGGCGAACACCAGCTCTTCAAGGCCTACCTTGCGGCCCTCGCCCTTCTCGACCCCCACGATCAGCGACAGCGGCAGGCCCAGTTCGCCGAACACCTCGCGCGCCATCGACACCTGCCCCTTGCCGCCGTCGACCAGCACCAGGTCGGGCATGCGGGCGGTGCGCGGCTTGGGCGGCGCCTCGCTGCCGTCGCTTTCGGCATCGCCCGGAGGCAGGGCGTCGGTCTCGGCGGCCATGGCCTCGGCCAGCTTGCCATAGCGGCGGTGCAGCACCTGGCGCATGGCGGCGTAGTCGTCGCCGGGCGTGATGCCCTCGATGTTGTAGCGGCGGTACTCCTTGTTCTGCATGGCGTGGTGCTCGAACACCACGCAGGAGGCCTGCGTCGCCTCGCCCGCGGTGTGCGAGATGTCGAAGCATTCGACGCGGAAGTTGTCGAGGTCGTCCGAAGCCAGCTCCAGCGCGTCGGCCAGCGCGCGCGTGCGCGCCTGCTGCGAGCCCTCTTCGGCCAGCAGCCGGGCCAGCTGAAGCTTGGCGTTGGTCTCGGCCATTTCCAGCCAGTGGCGGCGCTGCTCGCGCGGCTGGAACACCGCCGTCACGCGCGAGCCGGCCTGCTGCGAGATGGCCTCGATCAGCTCCCGGCTCACCTGCTCGCTCAGCACCAGCGTGGCAGGCACGGGCACGTCGATGTAGTGCTGGGCGATGAAGGCCTCCAGCACCTGCACCTCGACCGGATCCGCGACGGCGGGCGGCGCGCCCTCTTCGTCGTCGAGCTCGCCGTGATGGATCTGCGCCGCGTCTTCCACGTGCACCGGGAAGTACGGCCGGTCGCCAAGATGCCGCCCGCCGCGCACCATCGCGAGGTTCACGCAGGCCTTTCCGCCCTGCACCTTCACCGCGAGGATGTCGACGTCCTTGTCGGATGCGATCTCGATGGACTGCTGGTGCAGCACGCGCGAGATGGCCGACATCTGGTTGCGCAGATCGGCCGCCTGCTCGAATTCGAGCTTCTCGGCATGCGCCGTCATGCGCTGCTCGAGCTTGGAGAGCACGAGCTGCGTGTCACCCATCAGGAAGGCTTCGGCGCTGGCCACGTCCTGCGCATAGGCCTCGGGGCCGATGTGGCCCACGCAGGGCCCGCTGCAGCGCTTGATCTGGTACAGCAGGCAGGGCCGCGTGCGGTTGGCGTACACCGTGTCCTCGCAGGTGCGCAGGCGGAACACCTTCTGCAGCAGCTGGATGGATTCCTTCACCGCCCATGCGCTCGGATACGGCCCGAAATAGCGGTGCTTCTTGTCGACCGCGCCGCGGTAGTAGGCCAGCCGCGGAAACTGGTGCGAGGCGATCTTCAGGTAGGGGTAGCTCTTGTCGTCGCGAAACAGGATGTTGTAGCGCGGCTTGAGCGTCTTGATGAGATTGTTCTCGAGCAGCAGCGCCTCGGCCTCGGAGCGCACCACCGTGGTTTCCATGCGCACGATCTTCGAGATCATGTGCCCGATGCGCGTGCCGCCGTGGTTCTTCTGGAAGTAATTGGCGACCCGCTTCTTCAGGTTGCGCGCCTTGCCCACGTAGAGCACCGCCCCGGCCGCGTCGAAATAGCGGTACACGCCGGGCAGTTGCGGCAGGGCCGCGACTTCGCTGAGCAGTTGTTCGGAATGCACGTCTGACATGGCGGCTATTGTGGCGCGCGCCATGCGGCCCCGGCGGCCGCCTGCGCGCAAACCCCGACACCGACTGGAACGGAATGTGCTGAAGATAGGGCACGGGCGCGAGGAGCGCCCGTGGTTTTCACACATACCTACTCGGGAAATCTCATGACTCAAAACAACAACAGACGCGCCGTCTGGTGCGCGCTCACGCCCGTCGCTCTCTCGCTGAGCCTGGCGGCCTGCGGGGGCGGCTCCAACAACAACGATGCGCAGAACACGGCGGCCGCCCTCGCGGTCATCGCCGCGATCAACGCAGCGAACCAACCGGCTCCGGCCGCACCTGATAACGGCTGCCTCATCCCAAGCGGCAGCTCGTCCGTGGTGGTCGGCTCCGGCGACGCCGGCGACCCCGCAGCCCCCGAGCCTGCATCGGGCTACGTGCCCGGGCACAAGCTGGTCTACGCCAAGAACTACATGGTGGTCGCGAACCATCCGCTGGCCACCCGCGCAGGCTGCGACGTGCTGAAGGCCGGCGGCAGCGCCGTCGACGCGGCGGTAGCCGTCCAGGCGGTACTGGGCCTGGTCGAACCGCAGTCCAGCGGCCTGGGCGGCGGCGCCTTCATGCTGCACTATGACGCGGCGACGAAGAAGGTACAGGCCTACGATGGCCGCGAGACCGCACCGGCTGCCGCCAACGAGAACTACCTGCGCTACATCGACCCGACCGGCGCCGACACAACCCCGCCCAAGCCCGGCGGCGCGCGTGCCAGCGGGCGCTCCATCGGCACGCCGGGCGCGGTGCGCATGCTCGACATCGCCTACCAGGACCACGGCAAGCTGCCGTGGAAAGACCTCTTCAGCTACGGCATCACGCTGGCATCGGACGGTTTCCAGATCGGTGGACGCATGGCCGCTGCCATCTCGTCGTCGGCCACCAGCCTCAAGCGCGACGCCGAGGCCACGGCCTACTTCTTCAACGCCGACGGGTCACCGAAGACGCTGGGCACGAAGCTGCAGAACCCGGCCTATGCGAAGACGCTGAACGCCATCGCCACGCAAGGCGCCAACGCCTTCTATACGGGCAGCATCGCGCAAGGCATGGTCGACAAGATCGGCATCACGACCGCCGCGAACGACGGCTCGGCCATCACGCCCGGCATGACCACCATGGCCGACCTGGCCAACTACAAGGCCAAGCGGCGCGACCCGGTCTGCGGTACCTATCGCGATTACTACGTGTGCAGCATGTCGCCGCCGTCATCGGGCGGCATCGCGGTGGTGGCCAGCCTGGGCATCCTCGAGACTTTCAACATGAGCCTGTACAAGCCGACGGCCATCGACATCGAAGGCGGCAAGCCGACCGTGATGGGCGTGCATCTGGTGAGCGAGGCCGAGCGCCTGGCCTATGCCGACCGCGACAAGTACGTGGCCGACACCGACTTCGTGCCGCTGCCGGGTAACTCGGTCGACACCATGATCAACAAGCCCTACCTGCAGAGCCGCGCCAGCCTCATCAGCCTGTCTAAGAGCATGGGCCTCGCGCAGGCCGGCAACCTGGGCTCGGTTCCGCTGGGCATCGACAAGACCGAGGAACACGGCACCACGCACTTCACCATCGTGGACAAGAATGGCAACGTGGTCGTGATGACTACCACGGTGGAAAGCACGCTGGGCTCGTTCCACATGACGCAGGGCTTCATGCTGAACAACCAGCTCACCGACTTCTCGGCCAACCCCGACGACACCAGCGTGACTCCGAGCGTCAAGGTCGCCAACCGCGTCGCCCCCGGCAAGCGTCCGCGCAGCACGATGGCTCCCACGCTTGTGTTCAGGAAGAACGCCGACGGCAGCATGGGCGAGTTCGTCATGGGCACCGGCTCGCCAGGCGGCGGCACGATCATCCAGTACGTCGTGAAGACACTGGTGGGCGCGCTCGACTGGGGCCTCGATGCGCAACAGGCCACGTCGCTGGTCGACTTCGGCGCCACCAACTCTCCCGCCAGCGCCGGTACCAGCTACAGCGCCACCAACGTGGGCGGCGAGCATCCCAACGTGAACACCGGCAACAACGGCAACGACGACCCGCTGATCGTGGGACTGCGTGCCCTGGGTCACACGGTGAACTTCGGCGCCCAGTCCAGCGGTGTCAGCACCGTCATCCGCACGAACGTCGGCGGCAAGACGGTGCTGACCGGCGGCGCCGACCCGCGGCGCGAAGGCATCGTGCTGGGCGACACCTTCACGCCCTGAACGGGCCGCGTACTACGCCCTACTTCGCGAGTTCGCTGACCAGCCGGTACAGGAACTCGCGCCCGTCGTACAGGCGCTGGATCTCTATGCGCTCGTCCAGCCCGTGCGAGCGCGCGTCGGAGGGCTCCACGAACAGGCCGCTCACGCCGTACATCGGGATGCCGGCGTTGCGCATGAAGCGGCTGTCGGTGGCGCCGGTGCTCATCGCGGGTATCACCGGCACGCCGGGCCACATCTGCTGGGTGATCGATTCCACCGTCTTGACCAGGTCGCCGTTCAGCGGCGAGGCCGGGCTGCGCAGCGGCTTGCCCATGTTGCGCACCACGATCTTGTCGTTGCCCACGACCTGGGTCAGTTGGCGCTCGACTTCTTCCGGGTCGTCGTGCGGCAGGATGCGGCAGTTGACCGTGGCCTTGGCCGACTGCGGCAGCGCGTTCTCGGCATGGCCGGCCTGCACCATCGTCGCCACGCAGGTAGTGCGGAACTGGGCGTTGTAGGCCGGGTTGGCCGACATGCGCTCGATCACCGACGCATCGGGGTTGCCGCTGCCCACGGCGCGCATGTCCTCGGCGAGCTGGCCAGTGGCAAAGGGTGCGCTGCGCGCGAAGTAGGTCTTGGTGACGTCGGCGAGCTTCACCGGAAAGCTGTAGTTGCCCAGCCGCTCCAGCGCGCCCGAGAGTGCGTAGATCGGGTTGGTCTTGGTCGGCACCGAGCTGTGGCCACCCACGTCGCGCGCCTCCAGCATGTAGGTGGTGTACATCTTCTCGGCCACCTGCATGCGGTGCAGGTTGGGCTTGCCGCCGCGCAGCTCGCCGCCGCCGCCTTCGTTGATGCCGAACTCGGCCTGCAACAGCTCGGGCTTGTTGTTGATGAGCCAGAAGGCGCCGTTGCTCAGCGCGTCGCCGCGTTCCTCGTCGGCGGTCAGCGCGAGGATGACGTCGCGCTTCGGCCTGAAGCCTTCCTGCTTGAGCTGCCCCACCACGGAGACCAGCGCCGCGGCCATGGCCTTGTCGTCGATGGCGCCGCGCGCGGTGAAGTAACCGCCGGTCTCCTGCAGCTTGAACGGGTCGGTCTTCCAGTCCTCGCGCCGGGCCTCGACCACGTCGATGTGCGCCAGCAGCAGCAACGGCTTCTTGCTGCCGTCGCCCTTGAAGCGCAGCACCATGTTGCCCTTCTTGGGGAAGGGTTCGAATATCTGGATGTCGCCGGGGGCGAAGCCCGCCTCGATCAGACGCTTTTCCATGGCCCACGCCGCCGCGGTGTTGTCGCCGACCGAGTGGGTGGTGTTGATCTCGATCAACTCCTTGTAGATGTCGTGGAAGCGCTGCTGCTGCGGCGTGAGCGACTGCGGCGTCTGCGGCTGCGCCGAAGCGGCTGTCATGCCGCAGATACCGCAAAGGGCCAGCGAGACGGCGAGCACGGACTTGGCGGCACGGAAGGTCTGCATCCTCATGGGTTCTCTCTCTCTCCGGTGGTTGTCGTCCGGGCAGCATAGCAAGCGCGGCGTGCGAACACGGGCACACTCGCGACCATGCAATACAGCCAATCGAAGCAGTGGGACATCTTCTGCAAGGTCATCGACAACCACGGCGACCTGGGCGTCTGCTGGCGGCTTGCCCGCCAGCTGGCCGCCCTCGGCGAGCGCGTGCGGCTATGGATCGACGATGCGACGGCGCTGGGCTGGATGGCGCCGTCGGGCCACGACGGCGTGCAAGTGATCGACTGGCTCGATCCCTCGGCGCTGCGGGCGGCCGTGGCGCAGCCAGCGCCCGACGTGCTGATCGAAGGCTTCGGCTGCGACCCGGCGCCGGAGCTGGTCGCCCGTTTCGCCGAGCGACCGGGCATTGCCTGGATCAACCTCGAATACCTGTCTGCGGAGCCGTACGTGGAGCGGCTGCACGGCCTGCCCTCGCCGGTGTTCAAGGGCCCCGGCTCCGGACTGACAAAGCGCTTCTTCTATCCCGGCTTCACGAGCGCCACCGGCGGACTGCTTCGCGAGCCCGACCTGATGGAGCGCAGGTCGCGCTTCGATCGCGCATCCTGGCTGTCGGCACGACAGATCCCTTGGCGGCAGGACGAACGCCTCGTCTCCCTCTTCTGCTACGAGCCCCCCGCGCTGGCCGGACTGCTGGCTCGCCTCGCCGAAAGCAGGCAGCCCACTCGCCTGCTGGTAACGGCCGGCCGTGCCGCGCAGGCGGTCCAGGCTCTGCAGGGAAGCGCGCCGCTGCTCCATGGCCGCGGCGCGCTATCAATTTCATACCTGCCCTATCTCACCCAGCCCGACTTCGACCACCTGTTGTGGGCCTGCGACCTGAACTTCGTGCGTGGCGAGGATTCGCTGGTGCGCGCGCTCTGGGCCGGAGCGCCGCTGATCTGGCAGATCTATCCGCAGGACGACGACGCCCACCATGAAAAGCTGAACGCCTGGCTCGACTGGCTAGGCGCACCGCCCTCGCTGAGGCTTTTCCACCACGCGTGGAACGGCTTTGGCGACGCAGCCCTCCCCGAGCCGGAAATGCACGGCCCGTGGCTGGAAACAGCCCGGGACGCCCGCGCGCGGCTGCTCGCGCAGGACGACCTGATTACCAAATTGCGGAAATTCGTCACCCAAAAAAGCTAAAATAGTGGGCTTTGCGGATTTCGGCCCGGGTTTCATCGATCCGGAATGTCTTCCGCTAAACCTGCCGCGGGACATGTACCGCGGGGCCAGCCGAACGGCAAACCAAAGCCCCGCGCACCGAGCGGCCAACATCCAGAGACCCTGTTATGAAAATCGCTCAAGAAATCCGCGCCGGCAACGTCATCATGCACGGCAAGGACCCGATGGTCGTCCTCAAGACCGAATACAGCCGCGGCGGCCGCAACTCCGCCACCGTGC
The DNA here is from genome assembly GCF_048302515.1 of Variovorax sp. 350MFTsu5.1. Classification (NCBI taxonomy): domain Bacteria; kingdom Pseudomonadati; phylum Pseudomonadota; class Betaproteobacteria; order Burkholderiales; family Comamonadaceae; genus Variovorax; species Variovorax sp. 350MFTsu5.1. The sequence continues at coordinate 4,526,129 of NZ_CP157620.1, forward strand.
GCATGAAGATGAAGAGCCTGATCGCCAACTTCAACACCGAAGTGGTCTTCAAGGCCGACGACAAGATCGACCAGATCGTGCTCGACAAGAAGGAGTGCACCTACTCGTACTTCGCAGACCCCATGTACGTCTGCATGGACACTGAATACAACCAGTACGAAGTCGAAGCCGAGAACATGGGCGACGCCCTGAACTACCTCGAAGACGGCATGGCCGTCGAAGTGGTGTTCTACGAAGGCAAGGCAATCTCGGTGGAACTGCCGACCAGCGTCGAGCGCGAAATCACCTGGACCGAGCCAGCCGTCAAGGGCGACACCTCGGGCAAGGTCATGAAGCCCGCCAAGATCGCCACCGGCTTCGAAGTGCCGGTTCCGCTCTTCGTCTCGCAAGGCGACCGCATCGAAATCGACACGCGCACCGGCGAATACCGCAAGCGCGTCTGAGTCCCGGCTTCGCCGGCTGACCACCACCCCGAAAAGGCTCCGCAAGGAGCCTTTTTCGTTTCCGGGCATGATGGTTGCGACGCTGCACAATCACCCGGACAACCTGTCCGCTTTCTCCATGAACAACACGCACAACCTTCACGACAAGCGCCTGGCCGATGCCTGGGCCACGCTCCAGGCCCATGCGGACCAGGGCCTTCCGCTCGACCCCGATCCTTCGCGCATCGCCTTCGCCGACCCCGAATTCCTGCTGCGCCGCGAGACGCGCGGCATCCGCATGCAGCTCGAGCTGATGAAGCCCGACATCGAGCAGCGCGCCCATGGCATCGAGAACACCGTGGTGGTGTTCGGCAGTGCGCGCTTTCGCAGCGAGGAAGACGCAGCGGCCATGATCGCGCAGGCCGAACTCAGCGGCGACACGGCCGCGTCCGAGCGCTGGCGCCGGCTGGCGCGCAACTCGCACTACTACGAGAAGGCGCGCGCCTTCGGCAAGCTGGTGGCCCAGTACAGCAACGACAGGGAGCCGCAGGACAAGCTCTTCATCTGCACCGGCGGCGGCCCCGGCATCATGCAGGCGGCCAACCGCGGTGCGCACGAAGGCGGCGGGCTTTCGGTGGGCCTGGCCATCGCGCTGCCGATGGAAGAGGAAGCCAACCCGTACGTCACGCCGGCGCTGAGCTTCAAGTTCCACTACTTCGCCATCCGCAAGATGCACTTCATGATGCGTGCGAAGGCGCTGGTGGCGTTCCCGGGCGGCTTCGGCACGCTCGACGAACTGTTCGAGGTGATCACGCTGGTACAGACCAAGAAGTCGAAGCCGGTGCCGATCGTGCTCTTCGGCTCCGACTACTGGAAGCGGCTGATCGACTTCGACTTCCTCGTCGACGAGGGCGTGATCTCGCCGGGCGACGTGAAGCTCTTCGAATACGTCGATGCGCCCGAGGATGCCTGGAGCGCGATCAAGCGTTTCTACAAGCTCTGAACGACGCCTGAAGCCGCCGCTTCATCGCCTCGGTCGATGCATCAATCGGCGCTGTCGTCCTCATCCTCCGCCGGATGCAGCGCCTGCTCGAAGAACCTCGTGAGCGCCCGCGCGCGGCGCTTGCGCTCCGAAGCGCCGGTCTGCCCGGTCGCCACGGCATCGTCGGCCACGCCGTGCAGCGCATTGAAGAGGATCACGGCCGTGAGCGTCGCATCCTCCACGTCCCAGAAGCCGGCGCCATCGCCCTGCTTCAGCAAGCCCGCCAACTGCGCGATGACGGCGTTGTCGTTGCGCATGCGGCGGTCTTCGGGGCGGTATTCGTGGAAGACGACGTCGTGCAGTGCGACGTTGTCGAGGTAGATCTCGAGCCCCGTCTCCACCCAGGCCTTCAGCCGGGCGTGATAGTTGCCCGGCCGTTGGCGGTCCATGGCCTCCTGCAGCCGCTCGCAGAAGATGTCGACGAAGCGCTGCTGCAAGGCGCCGAGCAGCGCCTCCTTCGACGGAAAGTACAGATAGAAGGTGCCCTTGGCCACCTGCGCGCCGGCGGCGATGTCATCGATGCTCGTGGCGGCGATGCCCTTGTCGATGAAGAGGCGCTGGGCCGCCTCCATCAGCGCGGCGGCGCGCGTCTCGGGGGCCTTGGTGCGCCGGCGCTGAGAGAGCTCGCCATCGGTGCCGGGGGGATTCGTGGCGGTGTCGCCGCTCGGGGTCATCTATCGTCGCCTTCGGGTCGTTGATGAAGGCCTGGATACTGACTTCGGGTCAGTAGATTGTCAAAGGGATGGGAAGTACTCGTGTCCCGGATGTGGATTACGAGCCACGCGCCCGCCGGGTCAAATCTTCAGGCCCCAGGTCGCTCTCGCTCCGATCGCCACCACGCCTCCCACCACCCAGAACACACCGGCGATGCCGATCAGCGCGCCGAGCGAGCCGAACAGCATCGGCATCGCCACGCTCGACGCGTTGATGGTCATCAGCCGCAGCCCCAGTGCCTCGCCGTGCCGTGTGTGCGGCGTGATCTGGTGGAGCATGCTCATCACCATCGGCTGCACCGCGCCCAGGGCGAAGCCGAGCACCACAGAGCAGATGCCCATGGTCCAGGCCGAATCCAGCAGCGGATACACCGCGAACACCAGCGCCGTGACCGCTGTCGAGGTCAGGATCACGTTGCGTTCCGAGGCGCGCGAGGCGATCACCGGCAGCACCACGCGGATCACCGCCGCCGCGATGGCGAAGGCGCCGAGGATCGAACCGATCACCGAGGCGCTGATGCCGCGGTCGTGGCCCAGGATCGGCAGCACGAAGGCATGCACGTCCCAGCTTGACGACTGCAGCCAGTTCACGAACAGGAGGCGCCGGAACATCGGCTCGCGCAGCAGGTCCCAGGCGCGCGTCGGCTTGGCCCCCGCCACCGGCGGCACGGGCGGCTGCTCGTGGGCTCCGCGCGCGAGCAGCCAGCAGAGAACGGGCAGCGCCGCCATCACGCCGAAGGAGATGCGAAACGCCAGCATGTCGGCGGGCGCGCGGCCCGCGTGGTCGATCAGCATCCCCGCCAGGAAGGGCCCGACGAAGTTGGCCACCGCAGGCGCGATGGCCAGCCAGCTGAACACGCGCTTGAGCTGCGTCGGGTTGGTGGCCGAGCGGCCCACGTGCCGCTGCAGCGCGATCACCGTCGCGCCGGTGGCGCCGCCGGTCAGCAGCGCCGCGAGGCACATCACCGGGAACACCGGGAAGATCACCACCAGGCCCGCACCCACGACCGCGGCGACCACAGACAGCCACAGCGGCCGCTTGAAGCCGTGCCGGTCGGCAAAGCGACCCGCCGGCAGCGCGAGGAAGACCTGGGTCAGCGCGAACAGCGAGATCAGCACGCCGACGGCGGCTGCGCTGTAGCCCTGTTGAAGCGCCAGCAGCGGCGTGGCGAGCCGCATGCCGGCCATGGTCGCGTGCAGGCACACCTGGGCGCCGATCACACGCAGCAGTTCAGAACCTTTCACGGGGAGTTCTCGCCCTCTTCTTTCTCGTTGTTGTCGGCTTCGGTGCCGGAGGTGGTGGGCGGCAACAGCGCCTGGGCCTGTGCCTCTGGCAGTGCCTCCACCTTGCGCAGCGCCAGGCGCATCTGCCGGGCGCGCGTGTCGGCCTTGTCGATGGTGTCGGAGGCCTTGGCCACCTGCTCCTTGATGCGGGCGACCCACTCGCCGTAGCGCTCGAATTCGGTCTTGACCGCGCCCAGCACCTTCCAGACCTCGGAGGCCTGCCGCTCCAGCGCGAGCGTGCGAAAACCCATGTGCAGGCTGTTGAGCATCGCGAGCAAGGTGGTGGGGCCGGCCAGCGTCACGCGGTGCTGGCGCTGCAGCGCGTCCATCAGGCCGGGCCGGCGCAGCACCTCGGCGTAGAGGCTTTCCACGGGCAGGAACAGGATCGCGAAATCGGTGGTGTGCGGTGCCGCAAGGTAGTTGTCGGCGATGGACTTCGCTTCGGTGCGGATGCGCGCCTCCAATGCCTTCGCCGCGAGTTCGACGCCCGCCGCATCGGCGCGCTCGTGCGCGTCGATGAGCCGCTCGTAGTCGTCGCGCGGAAACTTGGCATCGATGGGCAGCCACACCGGCGCGCCATCGTCGCCGCGGCCGGGAAAGCGGATGGCGAAGTCCACGCGCTGCCCGCTGCGCGGCTTGGTCTCGACTTGCCTGGCGTACTGCTCGGGCGTGAGCACCTGCTCGAGAAGCGCTTCCAGCTGCACTTCGCCGAACATGCCGCGCGTCTTCACGTTGGTCAGCACGCGCTGCAGGCTGCCGACGCCCACGGCCAGCGTCTGCATCTCGCCCAGGCCCTTGTGCACCTGCTCGAGCCGGTCGGCCACCTGCCTGAAACTTTCGCCAAGGCGCGCTTCGAGCGTGGTCTGCAGCTTCTCGTCGACGGTCTTGCGCATCTCGTCGAGCTTGGCGGCGTTGGTCTGCTGCAGCTGCGCGAGCTGCGCCTCCATGGTCGCGCGCACTTCCGACAGGCGCCGCGCGTTCGATTCGCTCAGCCCCTGCAGCTGGTTGTTGAGCGTGTCCGCCAGCGTCTTCTGCAGCGACGCGAGCTGCAGCGCGAAGGCGTCGAGCTGCGCGTTCTGCGTGCGCGTGGCCTCGGCGCCCTGCTGCACCAGTGCCCGCTGGAAGGTGGCGAAGGCCTGCGCGGTTTCCTGCCGAGCACCGCGCGAGCTCTCGCCGATGTCGTTGCGCAGCTCACGCTCGGTGCGCTCGTTGGCCGCGCCCAGCGTGGCCAGCATGCGCGACACCTCGCTGAGGTCGGGCGGAGGCTGCCGGCGGGCCAGCAGCCAGATCACCAGCACGAGCTGGATGGCCGCGAGCACGGCCAGTCCGACGAGGATCAGCGAGGAGTCCAAGGTCCGGTTGCGCTCCTGCTGCTTACTTGCTTGCCGCCGGAACCGGCGTCACGGGCGTCAGCGGTCCCTTGCCGCCGAAGTACGCGATCAGGTTGTCGGCGGCGAGATCGGCCATGGCGCGGCGCGTGGGCACGGTGGCGCTGGCGATGTGCGGCGTCAGCACCACGTTGGGCACGGTCAGCAGGTCGGGATGGACCTTGGGCTCGCCCTCGAACACATCGAGGCCGGCCGCGGCGATGCGCTTCTCGCGCAGCGCGATGGCCAGAGCGGCGTCGTCGACGATGCCGCCGCGCGCGATGTTGACCAGCGTGGCGGTCGGCTTCATCAGCGCGATCTCGGCCGCGCCGATGGTGTGGTGCGACGCCGCCGAATACGGCACCACCAGCACCACGTGGTCGGCCGTCTTCAGCAGCTCTTCCTTGCTCACGTAGCTGGCCTTGCATTCGGCCTCCAGCGCCGCGTCGAGCCTGGAGCGGTTGTGATAGACCACCTTCATGCCGAAGCCGTGCGCGCCGCGCTTCGCGATGCCCTGGCCGATGCGGCCCATGCCGATGATGCCGAGCGTGGAGCCGTGAATGTCGGAGCCCGCGAACATGTCGTAGCTCCACTTCTGCCACTTGCCCGCGCGCAGGAAGTGTTCGCTCTCGGAGATGCGGCGCGCTGTGGCCATCAGCAGCGCGAAGCCGAAGTCGGCCGTGGTCTCGGTCAGCACGTCGGGCGCGTTGGTGCCGAGCACGCCGTGCGCGGCCATCGCGTCGACGTCGAAGTTGTTGTAGCCCACGGCCATGTTGGCGCAGATCTTCAGGTCGGGGCAGGCGTCGAGCACCGCGGCGTCGATTCGCTCGCTGCCGGTGGTGAAGGCGCCCTGCTTGCCCTGCAGCTTCGCGATCAGCTGTTCCTTGCTCCAGCTCTCGTCGGTCTGGTTCGACTCGACCTCGAAATGCTGCAACAGGCGCTCGATGGTCTCGGGAAAGATCGCGCGCGCGACCAGGATCTTGGGCTTGCTCATGATTTGTTTGTCTCTCAGCGGAAGAAGAGGAAGGTGGACAGGACGAACAGCGGAACCAGGATGGCGCACGACCACGCCATGTAGCCGAAGAAGCTCGGCATGCGCACGCCGCGGCTCTCGGCGATGGCCTTGACCATGAGGTTGGGTGCGTTGCCGATGTAGGTGTTGGCGCCCATGAACACGGCGCCGGCGGAGATGGCGGCGAGCGTGCTCGCGTAGGTGGTCATCAGCGCCGCCGGGTCGCCGCCCGCGGTGTTGAAGAACACCAGGTAGGTCGGCGCGTTGTCCAGGAAGGAACTCAGCACGCCCGTGGCCCAGAAGTACGCCGCCGGATCGGGCTGGCCGTCGGCGCGCGTCACCGCCGAGACGATGGCGCCGAAGGGCCCCTGCGTACCAGCCTTCAGCATCGCGATCACCGGGATGATGGTCAGGAAGATGCCCGCGAAGAGCTTGGCCACCTCGGCCATCGGGCCCCATTCGAACTGGTTGTCGGCGTGCACCTTGGGCGAGGTCAGCTTGTACGAGACCACTGCGATCGCGATCAGCCCGATGTCGCGCACCAGCCCCGGCAGGCCGACCTCGGTGCCGAACACGTCGAAGACCACCGGCGACTTCCAGAAGCCGCTCAGCAGCACCAGCGCGACCACGCCGCCCAGCAGCCAGAAGTTGGCGGCGCCGTCGAACCCGATGCGGGGCGTGTCGGGCGTGGGGTCGACCGGCAGCACGCCTTCCTTGCGGTAGTAGTGGCGGTCGATCGCATAGAAGAGCGCCAGCAGCAAGCCGACGATGAAGAGCGTCTCGGGCAGGATGTGCTGCACGGTCCAGAAGAAGCCCACGCCCTTCAGGAAGCCGAGGAACAGCGGCGGATCGCCCAGCGGCGTGAGCGAGCCGCCGGCGTTCGACACGATGAAGATGAAGAACACGATCACGTGCGCCTTGTGCAGGCGGTTGTCGTTGGCGCGTATCAGCGGCCTGATCAGCAGCATCGAAGCGCCCGTGGTGCCCATGAAGCTCGCAAGCACCGCGCCGATGGCGAGGATCGCTGTGTTGAGCCCCGGCGCACCGTGCAGGTTGCCCCGGATGTGGATGCCGCCCGCCACGGTGAAGAGCGCCGTCAGCAGGATGATGAACGGGATGTACTCCGCCACCAGCGCATGCACGAACTGCCCGCCGGCCAGCGGCAGGCCGAAGATCGTGGCGAAGGGCACCAGGAACGCCAGCGCCCAGGCCGCCGAGACCTTGCCGTAGTGGTGATGCCAGAAGGAAGGCGCGAGCAGCGGCAGCAGCGCGATCGACAGCAGGATGCCCGCGAAAGGCACACCCCACAGCGGAGAGAGGCTGCCGCCGTCGAATTCAGCGGCCGAGGCCAGTGCGGGGAACAGGAGCAGGAATGGCAGCGCGGCCGCCTTGGGTGGGGTCTTCTTTTGCATGGGGCCGTACCGTACCAGACGGGTCAGTACAGCTTTCAGGCCGGGGGTTGTTCGATCTCGAACACCTGGCGCAGGTAGGCCAGGTACTTCTCGTCCTCGCACATGTTCTTGGACGGCGTGTCCGACAGCTTGGCCACCGGCTGGCCGTTGCACTCGATCATCTTGATGACGATCTGCAGCGGCTCGTAGCCCAGGTCGTTGGTGAGGTTGGTGCCGATGCCGAAGGCCAGCTGGCAGCGGCCGCGGAACTGCTGGTAGAGCTCGATGGTGCGCGGCACCGTGAGGCCGTCGCTGAAGATCAGCGTCTTGGTGCGCGGGTCGACCCGGTTGGCGATGTAATGCGCCAGCATGCGCTCGCCCCAGACGAACGGGTCGCCGCTGTCGTGGCGCGCGCCGTCGAAGAGCTTGCAGAAGTACAGGTCGAAGTCGCGCAGGAAGGCGCTCATGCCGTACACGTCGGACAGCGCGATGCCCAGGTCGCCGCGGTACTCGCGCGCCCAGCTCTCGAAGCCGAAGATCTGGCTGTCGCGCAACCGCGGGCCCAGTGCCTGACAGGCCTGCAGGTACTCGTGTGCCATGGTGCCCAGCGGGATCATGCCCAGCTTCATCGCGTACAGCACGTTGCTGGTGCCCGCCAGCTGCGGCAGCCGCGCGCCCGGCTGCGACTGCACCGGCGGCGAGGTGACGGCGCCCAGCCGCGCGGCCGAAGTGCGCAGCACTTCTTCGTGCCAGTCCTTGGAGAAGCGGCGGCGCGTGCCGTAGTCGGCGATCTTCAGGTCGCCGAGGCCGGCCTCCTGCAGCTGTGCCAGCTTGGTCTCGAGCCGGCGGCGGCCTTCCTCGAAGTCGGGCTTCTTCTGCGTGTTGCGGAAGTAGACCTCGTTGACGATGGCCAGCACCGGGATCTCGAACAGGATGGTGTGCAGCCAGGGCCCCTTGATGCGGATCTCGAGCTCGCCCGAGGGCTGGGGAATGATGTTGATGTACTTCTCGTTGAGCCTGAAGAGCCCGAGGAAGTCGACGAAGTCGCTCTTGATGAAGCGCATGGAGCGCAGGTAGGCGAGCTCTGCGTCGCGGAACTGCAGCGAGCACAGGCTGCGCACCTCTTCGCGGATCTGCCCGGCGAACTGGGCGAGGTCGACGCCCGGGTTGCGGCACTTGAAGCGGTACTCGACCCTTGCCCCGGGGAAGTGATGCAGGACCACCTGCATCATCGTGAACTTGTAGAGGTCGGTGTCGAGCAGGCTGTGGATGATCATGGTGCTGGGCGCGTTGTCTCAAACTTTCGGCGGCCGTTCGATTATCACGGGACGCGTCGGCCTCTGCCTACGGGGGGCGAACAGCACGTCCTACCGACGCGGCGAATCCTCGCGGCGACATTGTTTTCACGGCGGCGGACAAGCCCCGCCGGCTCAACAGTCCCAAAGGAGATTCGCATGAACAAGGACACCATCGAAGGCAACTGGAAACAGCTCAAGGGCAAGGTCAAGGAGCAATGGGGCAAGCTGACCGACGACGACTTCGACGTCATCGCCGGCAAGCGCGACCAGTTGCTCGGCCGCATCCAGGAACGCCACGGCATCAGCCGCGACGAAGCCGAGAAGCAGGTCAAGGACTGGGAATCGCGTGACGGCCGCTCGCCGGACGCGCTCTGGTTCGAGCGCAACTGAGCGCCGCCGGGCATTCCCTGGCATCCCTGCCGAATCCGATCCATCCAATCCCCGAAGGAGAACATCCCATGAAAAAGCACCTTCTCATGCTGGCCCTCGCATCCACCTGCTTCGTGGCCACCCAGGCCAGCGCAATGACCAAGGACGAATACAAGGTCGCCAAGGAAAAGATCGAGGCCGACTACAAGGTCGCCAAGACCCAGTGCGACACGATGAAGGACAACGCCAAGGACGTCTGCATGAAGGAAGCCAAGGGCAAGGAAGACGTTGCCAAGGCCGAGCTGGAGCAGCAATACCAGCCCAGCGACAGCCACGCCCGCAAGGTGGCCGAGGAAAAGGTGAAGGCCGCCTACGAAGTCGCGAAGGAAAAGTGCGACGACCAGAAGGGCGAAGCCAAGACCGCCTGCGAGAAGCAGGCCAAGGCTGACGAAGCCCAGGGCAAGGCCGAGATCAACGCCATGAAGAAGAAGATGTAAGGTCTTCGTTCGAGCCCAGTGAAAACGGCGCCCCGGGGCGCCGTTTTCCTTTGCGGAAACGGCTTCAGGAGTCTCGAGACTTGAGCGAATCGACCACCTGCTGGAGAGCCTCGGGCAGCGGCACCGGGCGCTGGGTGGAGCGATCCACGTAGACGTGCACGAAGTGGCCCTGCGCCGCCGCGGTGTCGCAGCCCTCGGCGAACAGGGCGATCTCGTAGCGCACGCTGGAGCGGCCCGCCTGCGCCACCCGCACGCCCGCCTCCACCGTCTGCGGGAAGGCGATCGGCGCGAAGTAGTTGCACTGGGTCTCCACCACGAAGCCGATGGTCTTGCCATGGTGGATGTCGAGCGCGCCGCGCTCGATGAGCAGGGCGTTCACCGCCGTATCGAACCAGCTGTAGTAGACGACGTTGTTGACGTGGCCGTACATGTCGTTGTCGGCCCAGCGCGTCGGGATGCTGCGGAATGCGCGATAGCCGTTGCGCGAGTGGGGAGTGGGTCTGGTGGTCGGTGCGCTCATCGCGCGGCATTCTGCCAGCAGCTTTTGCGGCGGAAGGCAACCTTGGTGACCGGTACTCAGCCAGCCGGCAACCGCTGCGCAGCCGAATTTAGAAGGCCGCTTCTAAATTGCTGCATGGCAGCAAAAACCCCTTGATCGCAGAAACCAGCTGCCTATACTTGAGCCCATGCTGCACCGCAACATTGACGGCGAGACAGCGCAACGTGAACCGACCACTCAATCATCCCTTCTGGAGATCCCAAATGGCCCTGACCGCTGACCAAATCCTCGCCGCTCAAAAAGCAAACCTCGAAACCCTGTTCGGCCTGACCACCAAGGCTTTCGAAGGCGTCGAGAAGCTCGTCGAACTGAACGTGACCGCCTCGAAGGCCGCCCTGGCCGAAGCCCAGAACACCGCCCAGGCCGCCCTGAGCGTGAAGGACGCGCAAGAGCTGCTCACGCTGCAAGCCAGCCTGTTCCAGCCCCTGGCCGAGAAGACCGCCGCCTACAGCCGTCACCTGTACGACATCGCCCAAGGCACCGGCGCCGAGTTCACCAAGGCTTTCGAAGCCAAGGCCACCGAAGCCCAGCAAGCCTTCGTCGGCCTGGTCGACAGCGCTTCCAAGAACGCTCCCGCCGGTTCGGAAACCGCCGTTGCCGTCCTGAAGAGCGCCGTGGCCGCCGCCAACAACGCTTTCGAATCGGTTCAGAAGGCCGTCAAGCAAGCTTCGGACGTCGCCGAAGCCAACTTCAACGCCGTGTCGAGCCAGGCCGTCGCCGCTGCCAAGACCGCTACCGCCTCGCGCAAGCGCTAAGCAAGCGACCGACCACCACCAGTTGTCTCCTTGGGTCCTCACGGATCCAATTCAGGGGCCTCATCTCCGGATGAGGCCCTTTTTTTCGTCCTGCGAGCGTCTTCGATAATGGCGGGCTTATCCCAGGAGACTTCTTATGCAGATCGACGGCAAGGTTTTTATCGTGACCGGTGGCGCTTCGGGCCTCGGCGAGGGCACGGCGCGCATGCTGGCCGCCAACGGCGGCAAGGTGGTGATCGCCGACATGCAGGTTGAAAAGGGCGAAGCCGTTGCCAAGGAAATCGGCGGCGTGTTCGTCAAGTGCGACGTGAGCCAGGAGGCCGACGGCCAGGCTGTAGTCGCCGCGGCGCTCAAGCTGGGCAAGCTGGTCGGCCTCGTCAACTGCGCCGGCATCGCTCCGGCCGAGAAGACCGTGGGCAAGAACGGCCCGCACGCGCTGGCCACCTTCAGCAAGACCGTCACGGTCAACCTGATCGGCAGCTTCAACATGATCCGGCTCGCGTCCGACGCCATGAGCAGGAACGAGCCCGAATCCACCGGCGAGCGCGGCGTGCTGATTTCGACCGCCTCCGTAGCCGCCTACGACGGCCAGATCGGCCAAGCCGCCTACAGCGCCTCCAAGGGCGGCGTGGTTGGCATGACCCTGCCCATCGCCCGCGACCTCGCGCGCAGCGGCATCCGCAACATGACCATCGCGCCCGGCATCTTCGGTACGCCCATGCTTTTCGGCATGCCGCAGGAAGTGCAGGACGCACTGGCCGCCAGCGTGCCCTTCCCTTCGCGCCTGGGCACGCCCGAGGACTACGCCAAGCTGGCCAAGCACATCATCGAGAACGACATGCTCAACGGCGAGGTGATCCGCCTGGACGGAGCGATTCGACTGGCTCCCCGCTGAGCCTTTCGGATTCCGGCACCCTGGTGGTGCCGGTGCGGTCCAGACGCTCGTAGTTCGCGATCACCTGGGCCCCGAGCAGCACCAGCGTGGCGGCGATCTCCAGGCTCAGCAGCACCACGATGGCCGTGGTGAGCGAGCCGTAGACCACGTTCACCTGCGAGAGCGTCGAGAAATACCAGATCAGCACGCGCCGCGTGGCCTCCCACAGCAGCGCGGCCGTCACCCCGCCCAGCAGCGCATGGCGCAGCGACATGCGCCCGGCCGGCATCACGAGGTAGAGCGAGGTCAGCATGAAGATCTCGCCGCCCAGTCCCAGCAGGTAAAGCAGCAGCCCCGATACGCCCGACAGCGACCAGCTGCGCCCCAGCAGGTCGACGCTCTCCTGCCCCACCAGCTGCAGCGCCCCCGACACCAGCGTGACCAGCAGCAGCCCCACGCACAGGCACAGGATGTAGATGTAGGGCATGGTCACCGACACCAGGAAATGGCGCTTGTGATCAGCCTTGCGGTGGTGAAAGATCACCGCCATCGCGCTTTCGAGCACGCTGAAGGCCAGCGAGCTGAAGAAGATCATCGTCACCAGCAGCACCGGCCCCAGCACGTCGCGATGGTCCAGGAAGCTCGAAAGCTCCGCCACGATGGCCTTCGACTGCCCCGGCAGCAGCCATTCGAGGTACCGCCCGATGGTGCGCAGCAGCTCGGCCTGCTCGATGACGTGCGACAGCGCGATCACGCTCACGATCAGCAGCGGCACGATGGACAGCAGCGCGTAGTACGCCACGGCACCAGCGAGCAGCAGGCCCTGGTTGGCGCGGAATTCCTTGAGGGCTTCCCAGATGAACCTCAGGGGGTGGCGCAGCAGCGGCGCGACGTGTTGCAGGGGTTTGGGCGTCGTCATGCGTGAATCCGGTCGCTTTCAGTATGCCGCCCGGCAGTGAACGTTCGGCTGCTTGCGTATGATTTGCCGCTCTTCGCCTACATGACCATCCCCGCTTCATTCATCCAGGAACTCATCGCGCGCGCCGATGTGGTCGAGGTCGTCGGCCGCTATGTGCAGCTCAAGAAGGCCGGCGCCAATTTCATGGGCCTGTGCCCGTTCCACGGCGAGAAATCGCCCTCCTTCTCCGTCAGCCCGACCAAGCAGTTCTATCACTGCTTCGGCTGCGGAGCGCACGGCAACGCCATCGGCTTCCTGATCGAACATGGGGGCATGGGCTTCGTCGAGGCGGTCCACGACCTGGCCGGCCAGTACGGCCTGCAGGTGCCCGAGGACGACGTCTCCCCCGCAGAGCGCGCCCGCGCCGCCAGCCAGCGCCAGAAGCAGGCCACGCTGACCGATGTGCTCGAGAAGGCCGGCGACGCCTACCGCAAGCACCTGCGGCAGGCGCCCGGCGCCATCGAGTACCTGAAGGGCCGGGGCGTTTCGGGCGAGATCGCCAGGCAGTTCGGCATCGGCTATGCGCCGGCCGGCTGGCGCGCTCTGGCCAGCGTGTTCCCCGACTACGACGATCCGCTGCTCGCCGAGAGCGGGCTGGTGATCGTCAACAACGAGGAAGGCAAGCTCAGCGAGGAAGAAGCCAAGCGCTACGACCGCTTCCGCGACCGCGTGATGTTCCCGATCCGCAACGTGAAGGGCGAATGCATCGGCTTCGGCGGCCGCGTGCTGGGCGACGAGAAGCCCAAGTACCTGAATTCGCCCGAAACACCCGTGTTCAGCAAGGGCCGCGAGCTCTACGGCCTCTACGAAGCCCGCGCTGCCTTCCGCGACAAGGGCTATGCGCTGGTCACCGAGGGCTACATGGACGTGGTGGCGCTGGCGCAGCTCGGGTTTCCGAACGCGGTGGCCACGCTGGGCACGGCCTGCACCACGGACCACGTGCAGAAGCTATTCCGCTTCACCGAGTCGGTGGTGTTCAGCTTCGACGGCGACGCCGCCGGCCGCCGCGCCGCGCGCAAGGCGCTCGACGGCGCCCTGCCCTATGCCACCGACGTACGCAGCATCAAGTTCCTGTTCCTGCCGGCGGAGCACGATCCCGACAGCTTCATCCGCGAGCACGGCGCCGAGGCCTTCGCCCGCTTCGTCAACGAGGCCACGCCGCTGTCGCGCTTCATGATCGAGGCCGCCCGCGAAGGCTGCGACCTGACCACCGCCGAGGGCCGCGCCCACATGACGAGCAACGTGCGCCCGCTCTGGAGCGCCATGCCCGACGGCGCGCTCAAGCGGCAGTTGCTGAGCGAAATCGCGACACTGGTGCAACTGGACGCGCCGGCGCTGTCGGAGCTGTGGGCCTCCACACCCGGTCCGCGCAAGGCCGGCGGCGGGCCCGCGCAGCAGCAGCAGCGTCGCCACGACGAGCCTCCGAACTACGGCGACGGTGGCGCGGACGACTACTACCCCGACATGCCGCCGCCACAGGACTACGAACCTGCGCGCTACGAAAACGATAGCAAACCCAAGTTCCAGCAGCGCAAGTTCACGGGCAAGGGCGGCAAGCGCTGGGGCGGCAAGTTCGAGGAGCCGATCGAGCCCCTGCGCGGCCGCGGCACGCCGCCCAGCCGGCCGGACGTGGCGGTGCGGCTGCTGCTGTCGAACATGGCGCAGTGGGAGGCGCTGTCGCACGAGCTCCACGTGATGCTGTGCGACCTGCCGGGCCAGCACGGCGCCCTCTTCACGTGGCTCGACAGCCAGTTGCACGAGCACGGCGTCCAGCCCTGGGCGGCCCTGCGCGAAGGCCTGCGCGGGCTCGAATTCGAGCCGCTGGCCGAGCGGCTGATGTCCGTCGCCGAAGCCGGGCCCGTTCCCGAGGGAGAAGAAGCGCAACACCTGGCCGATGCCGCCCGGGAGCTTGCCAGCGTGCTCGACTTCATGCTCGAGGAACTCTTGAAAAAGCAGGAAAACGAGGCAATTGCGGCTTTCGGGAAAGACCCGGACGCGCCGAACCGTTTCAGGGCAATTCAGGCAAGGCGGCTCGAATTGCGCACCAGATTGCGCTCCTCGGGCTCAGAAATTGCTTGAAATTTGCGCAACACGCTATAATGTAGGGCTTCGCAATTGGCGAAATATAGGCAAGAGCGACAGCAGCACCTCCGGGCCGACCCCTAGCGCAATGCACTCCAACGGTAGATTCCGGCGGAAAGGGTCAATAACCGCAAGGACTGCACACCAAATGTTCGCCCGACATCTTGCCTGTTGAGGAATCACTTCCTCTTTCCCATTTGTTTCCAGTCCGTGCCTGTGCACGGGCTTGGTGGCGCCGTCCGCATGACGGTGCGCCTGTGATTCCGCTTGTCTTTTCTTGCCGTAACGAGGTCGTATGCCCAGTTCAAAGAAGCCTGCTCCTTCACTTGCAAAAAGCGTCGCCACCAAGCCCGCAGCAGAAAAACCGTTGAAAGCCGGTGCGAAACCGGCAACCAAGACGGCCGCCGCCGCATCCAAATCGGCCGCCGCTACGAAAGTGAAAACCGTGCCCACGAAATCGACCTCCCTCGAAGATCCCAAGAAGGCCGCCGCCCCGGCCGCCAAGAAGGTCGGCCGCCCGCCCAAGGCTGCCGGAACCGTGTCGGCCACCACCGGCGCCAAGCGCGGCCGCAAGCCCAAGGCCGACAAGGAAGCCCCCGAGAGCGACATCGACCTGTCGGACATCGAGGACGACCTGGCGGGTGACGAGCCCGCGGCTGCGGCGACCGAAGAGAAGGTCAAGCCGCTTCGCATGAAGATCAGCAAGGCGAAGGAACGCGCCTTGATGAAGGAGTTCGGTCTCGACGAGACCGTGCTCTCCGAAGAAGACCTGGCCAAGCGCCGCTCGCGCCTGAAGACCCTGATCACGCTGGGCAAGACCCGCGGCTACCTCACGCACGGCGAAATCTCCGACCACCTTCCCGACAAGCTGGTCGACGCCGAGACCATGGAAGTCGTGGTCACCATGCTCAACGACATGGGCGTGGCGGTGTACGAGCAGACGCCCGACGCCGAGACCCTGCTGCTGAACAACACCGCGCCCACTGCCACCACGGTGGAAGAAGCCGAGGAAGAAGCCGAAGCCGCGCTCTCCACGGTGGACAGCGAATTCGGCCGCACCACCGACCCGGTGCGCATGTACATGCGCGAGATGGGCACGGTCGAGCTGCTGACGCGCGAAGGCGAAATCGAGATCGCCAAGCGTATCGAAGGCGGCCTGATGGCCATGATGGAGGCCATCTCGGCCTCCCCCGCCACCATCGCCGAGATCCTGCGCCTGGCCGGCGAGATCCGTGAAGGCAAGGTCGTCATCTCGACCATCGTCGACGGCTTCTCCAACCCCAACGAGGCCGACGACTACGTTGCCGAGGAAGACTTCGACGAATTCGACGAGGAAGACGACGACGACGGCAAGGGCGGCTCCAAGGCGCTCACCAAGAAGCTGGAAGAGCTCAAGAACGAGGCCCTCTCGCGCTTCGACCGCATCGCCGAGCTGTTCGAGAAGATCCACAAGATCTACGAGAAGGAAGGCTACGGCACGCCGGCGTACGCCAAGGCCCAGCAGGCCGTGTCCGACGAACTGATGACCATCCGCTTCACCGCGCGCACCATCGAGAAGCTGTGCGACCTGGTGCGCACGCAGGTGGACGACGTGCGCAAGAAGGAACGCGAGCTGCGCCGCATCATCGTGGACAAGTGCGGCTTCCCGCAGGACGAGTTCATCCGCGACTTCAGCGGCTACGACAAGAACGGCAACCGCATCGCCTCCAACCTGCTGAACCTGAAGTGGGTCGAGAAGCAGGCCGCCGCCGGCAAGCCCTGGAGCTCGGTGCTCGCGCGCAACATTCCGCCGGTGCAGGAACTGCAGCAGAAGCTTGCCGACATCCAGTCGCGCGTGGTGGTGCCGCTGTCGGAGCTCAAGGACATCAACAAGCGCATGAACGAGGGCGAATCGTCCTCGCGCGACGCCAAGAAGGAAATGATCGAGGCCAACCTGCGCCTCGTGATCTCCATCGCCAAGAAGTACACGAACCGCGGCCTGCAGTTCCTCGACCTGATCCAGGAAGGCAACATCGGCCTGATGAAGGCGGTCGACAAGTTCGAATACCGTCGCGGCTACAAATTCTCGACCTACGCGACGTGGTGGATCCGCCAGGCCATCACCCGCTCGATCGCCGACCAGGCGCGCACCATCCGCATCCCGGTGCACATGATCGAGACGATCAACAAGATGAACCGCATCTCGCGCCAGCATCTGCAGGAGTTCGGCTTCGAGCCCGACGCCGGCATCCTGGCCGCCAAGATGGAGATCCCGGAAGACAAGATCCGCAAGATCATGAAGATCGCGAAGGAGCCGATCTCGATGGAAACCCCCATCGGCGACGACGACGATTCGCACCTGGGCGACTTCATCGAGGACAGCAGCAACACGGCCCCCATCGAGGCCGCGATGCAGGCCGGCCTGCGCGACGTGGTCAAGGACATCCTCGACAGCCTCACGCCGCGCGAAGCCAAGGTGCTGCGCATGCGCTTCGGCATCGAGATGAGCACGGACCACACGCTGGAAGAAGTCGGCAAGCAGTTCGACGTGACCCGCGAGCGCATCCGCCAGATCGAGGCGAAGGCCCTGCGCAAGCTCAAGCATCCGTCGCGTTCGGACAAGCTGCGCAGCTTTATTGATACGCTCTGATCCGGTCTCCCGGTATTTCCCCGACGAGGAGGCGCCCGCAAGGGCGCTTTCTTTTTTGGTACTCGCAAGACTCGCATAAGAAGAATGGAGCAAACCTCACCATGAATCCCGATGCAGACAAACTCTGGCAGGCCCCGCGCTGGGCGCTTGCCGTGCTGCTCGCCGTGCTGGGCATGCTCGGGCCCTTCTCCATCGACACCTACATCCCGGCCTTCTCGGGCATCGCGCAGTCCATCGGCGCGACGCCGGCCGAGATGCAGCAGACGCTGTCGGCCTACCTTTTCGGCTTCGCGTTCATGAACCTGTTCCACGGCGCGCTGTCCGACAGCTTCGGCCGCCGCCCCGTCGTGCTGTGGGGGCTGGCGGTGTTCACGCTGGCCTCGCTGGGCTGCGCGCTCTCGCAGAACATCACGCAGCTGGTGCTGTTCCGGGGGCTGCAGGGCCTGTCGACCGGTGCCGGCATCGTGGTCTCGCGCGCGGTGATCCGTGACATGTTCCCGCCGGCCGAGGCACAGCGGGTGATGAGCCAGGTCACGATCTATTTCGGCGTGGCTCCGGCCATCGCGCCCATCGTGGGCGGCTTCCTCTTCGTGCACGCGGGCTGGCACGCGGTGTTCTGGTTCCTGGTGGCGGTGGGCGTGGCGCTGTTCGCGGCCAACTACAAGCTGCTGCCGGAGACGCTGCACAAGGACCACCGCCAGCCCTTCCAGGTGCGCCACCTGATGCGCGGCTACTGGAGCCTGTGCTCCGACCCGCGCTTTCTGCTGCTGGCCTTCGCCAGCGGCGTGCCCTTCAATGGCATGTTCCTCTACGTGCTGGCCGCGCCCGCCTTCCTGGGCGACCACCTCGCGCTGCAGCCGCAGCAGTTCTTCTGGTTCTTCCTGCTGACCATCGGCGGCATCATGCTCGGCGCGCGCGCCAGCGGGCGCATGGCCGGCAAGGTGGCGCCCAAGCGGCAGATCCGCGACGGCTTCGTGATCATGCTGGCCACCTCTGTGGTCAACGTGGTGGCCAACACCTTCTTCCACGCACACGTGGCCTGGGCGCTTTGGCCGCTGGCGGTGTTCGCCTTCGGCTGGGCGCTGATGGTGCCGGTGGTCACGCTGCTGGTGCTCGACCTGCACCCCGAGCGCCGCGGCATGGCCTCGTCGCTGCAGGCGGTGATCGGCTCCACCGCCAACGGCATCGTGGCCGGCGCGGTGGCGCCGCTGGTGATGCACTCCACGCTCGCGCTGGCGCTGACCTCCATGGGCATGCTCGCCATCGGGCTGGTCGCCTGGGTGTGGCTGCACGGCCGCTGGCCGGACATCGGGCGCAAGGTGGCGCACGAGGGCTGAGCACATGCGCTTCGCAGCCCTCCTCACCCACGCGCGCGCCTGGCTGCCGGGCCCCACCACCGTCGACGCGCGCGAGCGGCTGCGCGCCGTCCTGGGCGCGGGCATCGGCCTGCTGGTGGCCGCGTTGCTGTCGCACTGGCTGGCCGGGCCGCTGCACGCCTCGGTCTGGCTGATCGCGCCGCTGGGCGCCAGCGCCGTGCTGGTTTTCGCGGTGCCGGCGAGTCCGCTCGCGCAGCCCTGGTCGGTGATCGGCGGCAACACGCTGTCGGCGGTGGTCGGCATCGCGGCGGCCAACTGGATTCCCCAACCCGAGCTGGCCGCCGCCGTCGCGGTGGCGGGCGCCATCGGCCTGATGTTCAGCGCGCGCTGCCTGCACCCGCCCGGCGGCGCGGCAGCGCTGCTGGCGGTGCTGACCCACACCACGCATTTCTCGTCGGCCCTCTTTCCCTTCTTCACCAACTCGCTGCTGCTGGTGCTGGCCGGCGTGGCCTACAACACGCTGACCGGGCGGCGCTATCCGCACGTGCAGGTCGCCGCGCGCCCGCCGGGCTCCGATGCGCGCTTCAGCCAGGCCGACATCGACGCCGTGCTCGCCCGCTACAACCAGGTGCTGGACATCAGCCGCGACGACCTCGAATCGCTGATCCGGGAGACCGAGCTGGAGTCGTACAAGCGCCGGCTGGGCACGCTGAGCTGCGCGGACATCATGTCCAACGTGCCGATCTCGGTGGAGTTCGGCACACCGCTGCAGGAAGCCTGGGCGCTGATGCACGAGCGCCGCATCAAGGCCCTGCCCGTCACCGACCGCACGCGCCGCGTGGTGGGCATCGTCACGCAGGCCGACTTCTTCCGCCAGCTCGACCTGCAGCACCACGAAGGCATCGCCGCCAAGCTGCGCGACCTGATCCGCGCCACCCGCACCGTGATGTCGAGCAAGCCCGAAGTGGTGGGCCAGATCATGACGCGCCAGGTGCGCGTGGCCAGCGCCGACCGGCCCGTGGTCGACCTGGTGCCGCTGTTCTCCGAGGGCGGCCACCACCACATTCCCATCATCGACGACGAAAAGCGGCTGGCCGGCATGATCACCCAGTCGGACTTCGTGCGCGCCCTCTACCGCGCCGTGCGGCCCGAACCCAACTGAAGCGAAAGGAGCACGCGCATGGCGTGGATCGTGTTGTTCATCGCGGGCCTGCTCGAAACGGGCTGGGCCATCGGCCTCAAGTACACCGAGGGGTTCACGAAGCTCTGGCCCTCGGTGGGCACCGCGATCTCGATGGTGCTCAGCGTGGTGCTGCTGGGCTGGGCGATGCGCTCGCTGCCCGTGGGCACGGCCTACGCGGTGTGGACCGGCATCGGCGCGGTGGGCACCGTGGCCCTGGGCATCGTGCTGTTCGGCGAGCCTGCCAACGCAGCGCGGCTCGTGTGCGTCGCGCTGATCGTGGCCGGCATCATCGGGCTCAAGTTCACGAGCCAGGGTTGAGTTCTTCTTCCCTTCCTGCCTACTCGACCGTCACGTTCGCCTTCTTCACCAGCGCCGCGTAGCGGGCCGCCTCGCTGCGGAAATAGCCGGCGGCCTGCTCGGGCGTGGTGGGCCTGACGACATTGCCCTGCTTGTCCATCGCCTCGCGCACCTCGGCGCTGGAAAAAGCCGCGACCACGGCGGCATGGATGCGGGCGACGTCCGCCGGCTGCATCTTCGCCGGCCCGATCAGCGCGAACCAGCCCTCGACCGCGTAGTTCGGCAGCCCCTGCTCGGCGATGGTCGGAATGTCCGGCGCGGCCGGCGAGCGCTGCGCGCCGCACAGGCCGATGGCGCGCAGCGCGCCGCTCTTGATGTGCGACTGCACCGCCGGCAGCGCCACCACGCCCAGCTCGACCTGGCCGCCGATCATGTCCGTCATCATCGGCCCGGTGCCCTTGTACGGAATGTGCCGCGCCTTCACACCAGCCTCATCCATGAACATCTCGCCCGCCAGATGGATGATGGTGCCGTTGCCCGACGAGGCGTAGTTGTAGGCGCCCGGCTTCGCGCGCAGCAGCGCAACCAGCTCGGGCACGTTCTTCGCCGGCAGCTTCGGGTTGGCCAGCAGCACCAGGGGCGTCGCGCCCACCACGCTGATCGGCGTGATGTCGTTGATCGCGTCGAAGGGCATCTTCCTGAAAACCGCCGGGTTGATGACGTGGTTGTTCGACACCATGCCCAGCGTGAGCCCGTCCGGCGCCGCCTTGACGATGGCCGCCGCGCCGGTGATGCCGCCCGCACCCGGCAGGTTGTCGATCACCACCGGCTGGCCGAAGGCCTTGCCCAGCGCGGGCGCGGCGGCGCGCGCGATGGTGTCGACGCCCGAGCCCGCGCTGATCGGCAGGATCAGGCGGATGGGCTTGTCCGAACCCTGCGCGAACGCGGGGCATGCGGCCAGCGCGGCTGCGCTGGCGCCGAGGCCGAGCACCGCGCGGCGGTTCATCTTCAGGGGAGGCGTGTTCGTCATGGTCTTGTCTCTCTTCTTTATGTTTCTGGAAAGGCGCCTTGCTCAGGCCACCGCCGACTCCGCATGCATCGCGTCGACCTGCTCGCGTGCATAGCCAAGTTCGGCCAGCAGTTCGCGGGTGTGCTCGCCCAGGGTCGGCGGATGCAGCCGCACGCCCAGGCGCTCGCCACCCAGCGTGATCGGGAACAGCGTGGTCTGCGCCATCTCTCCGGCGCGCTCGCCGTCGGGCAGGCGGATGTCGGCAAGGCCGCCCGTGGCCCTCAGGTGCGGATCGGCGTAGAGGTCCTCGGGCCGCGTGATCGGCGCGAAAGGCAGGCCCTTCGCCTCGAAGATCGCCGACAGCTCCGCCGCCGAACGCTGCGCGAGGCGCTGGCGCAGGTCGGCCAGCAGCGTGGGGCGCATGCGCACGCGGTCGTTGTTGGTGGCCAGCGTGGGGTCGGCCTTCAGGTCGTCGAAGCCGAGTGCATCGCAGAAGGTCTTCCACTGCGCGTCGCTCACCGCGGCCAGGAAGATCTGCTCGCCGTCCTTCACGGTGAACACGTCGTACAGCGCCCAGGCCGAGATGCGCTCGGGCATCGGCGCGGCCGCCTGGCCGGTGATGGCGTACTGCAGCATGTGCTGGCCGACGAGGAACACGTTGTTCTCGAACAGCGCCGACTTCACCTCCTGCCCCTTGCCGGTCTGCATGCGCTGCATCAGAGCGGCGATCGCGCCGATGGCGCCGAACATGCCGCCCATGATGTCGTTCACGCTGGTGCCCGCGCGCAGCGGATCGCCGGGGCGGCCCGTCATGTAGGCGAGGCCGCCCATCATCTGCACCACCTCGTCGAGCGCGGTGCGGTGCTCGTAGGGGCCGGGCAGGAAACCCGCATGGTCCACGTACACGAGGCGCGGGTTGAGCTTGCCGAGCGCGGCGTAGCCCAGGCCGTACTTGTCCATGGTGCCGGGCTTGAAGTTCTGCGCGACCACGTCGGCGCTCACGCACAGCCGCAGCGCTGCCTCGAGCCCCTGCGGATTGCGCAGGTCGAGCGCAATGCTCTTCTTGTTGCGGTTGAACATCGGGAAGAAGCCCGCGCCCGCGCCCAGCAGGTGCCGCGTGCGGTCGCCCTCGATGGGTTCGACCTTGATGACTTCCGCGCCCAGGTCGGCCAGCACCATGCCGCAGGTCGGCCCCATCACCATGTGCGTGAACTCGACCACGCGGATGCCCGCGAGCGGCAGGCGTTTGGCTTGCGTATCGCTCGTGCTCATGCCGCAACGCCGTCCGTGGCCGTGAAAGTCTTCGGGAAACCCGCGCGCCACACCGTGCCCTGCAGCGTCTCGCCTTCGAGCCAGCCCGCCACGCGCCTGCGCAGGTCGAGCAGCTTCGGCAGGTCGACGCCGGTGACCACGCCCATGCTTTCCAGCATGAAGACAAGGTCCTCCGTGTCGACGTTGCCGCTGGCGCCGGGCGCATGCGGACAGCCGCCGATGCCGGCGAGGCAGGCGTCGAAGCGCGTGATGCCGACTTCGAGCGCCGCATAGGCGTTCGCGAGCCCCAAGCCGCGCGTGTCGTGGAAATGGCCGCACCACAGCCGGTCGCCCGCGATGCGCAGGGCGCGCTCGAACAGGCTGCGCACCATTGCCGGATCAGCGTAGCCCACGGTGTCGGCGAGGCTCACGCGGTCGGCGCCGGCGTCGAGCAGCGCCTGCATCAGCCGCAGCACTTCTTCGGGATCGACGTGGCCCTGGAGCGTGCAGCCGAAGGCGGTGCCCACGCCGCCGTCGATGAGCGTCTTCGAGCCCGCGGCGTCGCGCGCCGCGCGGATGCGGCCGACCTCGGCGACCACCTCGTCGGGCGTCTTGCGCAGGTTGGCGAGGCTGTGCGCGTGGCTGGCCGACAGCGGCACCACCATCAGGTCGGCGCCGCCCTCGATGGCCCGCTCGGCGCCCTTGAGGTTGGGCACCAGCACCGAGGCGAAGAGCCCCGGCAGCGTCTTCGCGTAGGCCAGCAGCTCGGCCGTGTCGGCCAGTTGCGGCAGCAGGCGCGCCGGCACGAAGGAGCCGACCTCGATCTCGCGCTGGCCGGCGGCGTGCGCGTCGCGGATCCATTCGAGCTTGTTTTCGGTGGAAAGCACTCGCGCGATGCTCTGGAGGCCGTCGCGCAGGCCCACTTCGCGGACGACCGCGCGCGGCGGCAGGAAGGCGTGAATCAAGTCTTGTCTCCGTGGTGATGCTGGGTGATCCAGGCTAGGGCACCGATGGTAGGAGTTCCAATTCGATCCAGAAGGTATATTTTGGAAGCCATCCGATTCCAGAATGGAACATCATGAGAGACCTCGACCTGACCACCCTGCGGCTCTTCGTGGCCGTCTGCGAAACGCGCAGCATTGCGCGCGCTGGCGAACAGGCCGCCATCGTCGGCTCGGCCATCAGCAAGCGGCTGGCCCAGCTGGAGGAAACCGTCGGCACGCCGCTGCTGCTGCGCAAGCGCCGGGGCGTGGTGCCCACGCCTGCCGGGGAGACGCTGCTGGAGCACGCCCGCGCGATGCTCGGCAGCGTGAACCGCATCGAGCGCGACATGGCGGCGTATGCGGGCGGCGTGCGCGGGCACGTGCGCATCCTCGCCTCGGCATCGGTCATGGCCGAGTCGCTGGCCGAGGACGTGGCCGACTTCCTGCAGGACCCGGCGCACCGCAACATCCGCGTGGACATGGAAGAGCGCGTGAGCCCCGAGATCGTGCGCGGCATTCGCGAGGGCAGCGCCTCCATCGGCCTGTGCTGGGACGCGGCCGACCTCGAGGGCCTGGAGCGTCGCGACTACCGCTGCGACCACCTCGCCATCGTGGCGCACCCCTCGCACCCGGTGGCGCAGCGCGAGAGCGTGCGCTTCGAGCAGGTGCTCGACCATGAATTCGTCGGCATGCCGGCGCTGAGCGCCGTGCAGCTGATGCTGGCCCGCGAGGCCGCCGTGGCGGGCAAGCCGCTGGTCTACCGGGTGCTGGTGTCCAACTTCGATGCTGCGCTGCGCGTGGTGCGCGCCGGGCTGGCGATCAGCGTGGTGCCGGCGGAGGTCGCGCGCCCCTTCGCCGAAGCCTTCGGGCTGCGGCTGATGCCGTTGACGGACGCCTGGGCGCGGCGGCGCTTCGCGATCTGCTTCCGGGGCGACACGGAACTGTCGCCCTCTGCGCAGCTGCTGGTGGCGCATCTGGAACGCCGTGCCACGGACTGATTCGACCGGATTAAGAAACTATTCGTTGTGGATCGTCGAGTTTTTGTTTCGATTCGCGCAACCTAATATTCGAGGCATTCAGCGCTGTCACCCATCCACACACGCATAGAAAGTCCGTTTTCATGTTCCGCAGAGCCCTACTCTCCTCCGCCCTCGCCGTCACCTTCGGTCTCGCCGCGCCGCTCGCCGCCCAGGCCGCCCAGCCGCTCAAGCTCGACGTGTACAACCCCGGCGCGAAATCGATGTTCCCCGTCTCCTCGGAGATCGTCACCGGCCAGACCGACGCGGTGCTCATCGACGCCCAGTTCCAGCGCAACGACGCCGAGGCGCTGGTGCAGAAGATCAAGGCCACGGGCAAGAAGCTCACCACGGTCTACATCAGCCACAGCGACCCCGACTACTACTTCGGCCTCGACGTGATCCAGGCCGCCTTCCCCGACGCGAAGATCGTCGCCACGCCGCAGACCGTGGCCGCCATCCAGGCCTCCAAGGATGGCAAGCTCGCGCACTGGGGCCCGGTCCTGAAGGACAACGCGCCCAAGGCACTGGTGGTGCCGCAGCCGCTGGCCGGCGACAGCATCGAGCTCGAGGGCCGCAAGATCCAGGTCGTAGGCCTCGACGGCCCCACGCCCGAACGCAGCTTCGCGTGGATTCCCTCGCTGAAGGCCGTGGTCGGCGGCATCCCCGTCTCGGCAAACATCCACGTGTGGGTCGCCGACACGCAGACGCCCGAGTCGCGCCGCGACTGGATCAAGACGCTGGGCCGCATCGAGGCGCTGCACCCGAAGACCGTGGTGCCCGGCCACTACCTGCCGAACGCGAACGGCAGCGCACCCTACTCGCTCGCTTCGGTGAAGTTCACGCGCGATTACCTGAAGGCCTTCGAAGTCGAAGCCGCCAAGGCCAAGGACTCGGGCGCGCTCATCGCCGCGATGAAGAAGCGCTACCCGAAGCTGGAAGACGCCTCGTCGCTGGAACTCGGCGCGAAGGTCATCAAGGGAGAAATGAAATGGCCGCAATGAACGACGCACGAGGCGCAGGCGCGACGCTGCACTACATCTTCGACCCTCTGTGCGGCTGGTGCTACGCCGCCGCGCCACTGGTCGATGCGGCGCGCGAGATGCCGGGCCTGAAGGTCGAGTTCCACGGCGGCGGCATGATGACCGGCGCCAACCGGCGACCGATCACGCCGCAGTGGCGCGACTACGTGCTGCCGCACGACCACCGCATCGCCGAGATGACCGGCCAGCCCTTCGGCGAACGCTACTTCGAGGGACTGCTGCGCGACACCGGCGCGGTGATGGATTCCGAACCGCCGACCACCGCCGTCCTCGCGGCCGAGTCGCTGCGCCCGGGCGGTGGGCTGGACATGATCCACGCCCTGCAGCGCGCGCACTACGTCGATGGCCGCCGCATCGCCGATGTGAAAGTGCTGAAGGCGATCGCCGCCGAACTCGGCTTCGACGCACAGGCCTTCGCATCGGCTTTCGAGCGCCAGTCGGGCGAAGCCACCTCGCGCCACATCGCCGAGAGCCGCCAATTCCTGCAGCGCGCGGGCGGCCAGGGCTTTCCGACCTTCGTGCTGGTGCAGCCCGACGGCAGCGCCGGCCGCGTCGACATCGGTCCCTGGCTCGGTCGTGCGGACGAATGGAAGGCGCAGCTTGCGAACGTGGCCGGGGCATCGAAGCCGGCCCCGGCAGCCACGGACGCCTCGGCGCCGGCCTGCGGGCCCGACGGCTGCGCCATCTGAGAGAAAAAGCTTCCGGCTATCTCGCCACGCCCAGCAGCCGGTCGAGCACCTGCGGCTGGGAGCGCAGCGAAGCGGCACTGTCCGTGTGCACGATGGTGCCGTGATCGAGCACCACCGCCTCGTCGGAAATCGCGAGGATCGCCTGCGGGTGCTGCTCCACGATGATCGCGGACAGGCCTTCGTCCTGCGTGATGCGGCGGATGGCGCGCAGCAGCTCTTCCACGATGATCGGCGCCAGCCCTTCGAGCGGCTCGTCGAGCAGCAGCAGCCTCGGGTTGAGCACCAGCGCGCGGCCCACGGCCAGCATCTGCTGCTCGCCGCCCGAGAGCTGCGTGCCCAGGTTGGTCTTGCGCTCGGCGAGGCGCGGGAACATCTCGTACACGCGCTGGGGTGTCCACTTGCCCGGCCGCTCCACCGCAGTGAGGTTCTCGTGCACGGTGAGCGACTTGAAGATGTTGCGCTCCTGCGGCACCCAGCCGATGCCGGCCGCCGCGCGCTGGTGCGGCGCGAGCTTGTGCAGCGCCTGCCCGCCCAGCGTGATGCTGCCGCCGTGCTGGCGCGTCGCGCCCGCGAGCGTGTTGATCAGCGTGGTCTTGCCCGTGCCGTTGCGGCCCAGGAGCGCCAGCGTCTGGCCCTCGCCGAGCGTGAAGGCCACGTCGTGCAGCACCACGGCCTCGCCGTAGCCCGCGCTCAGGTTTTCTATTCTCAGCAGCTCAGACATGGGCAGCCTCCGTTGCCGTGCCATGGCCCAGATAGACCTCCTTCACCTTCGGATCGTTGGCGATGGTCTCGGGGTCGCCCTCGGTCAGCAGGGTGCCGTTGACCAGCACCGTCATGCGGTCGGCGAAGCTGAACACCAGGTCCATGTCGTGCTCGATCAGCAGCACCGACACGTCGGCCGGCAGCGCGGCCACGGTCTGCAGTAGTTCCTCGCGCTCGCCGGCGGGCACGCCGGCCACGGGCTCGTCGAGCAGAAGCACGCGCGGCTCGCAGGCCAGCGCGATGGCGATTTCGAGCAGCCGGCGCTTGCCGTAGGCCAGGTGCTTCACCTGCTGCTGCGCCACGTCGCTCAGGTGGAACTGCTCCAGCAGTTGAGCCGCGCGCTCGGCGATGGCCTTGCTCGAGCCCAGCGGCTTCCACCATTGCGCGCCCGCGCCCTGGTGCTGCGACACCACCAGCGCGAGCGTCTCCAGCGGCGTCATGGAGTCGAAGAGCTGGTTGATCTGGAAGGTGCGCACCAGCCCGCGCGCCACGCGCCTGTGGGGCGCGAGCCGGGTGATGTCCTCGCCCATCAGCGTGATGCGGCCCTCGGTGGGCGTGAGCACGCCGGTGAGCTGGTTGATGAGCGTGGTCTTGCCCGCGCCGTTGGGGCCGATGAGCGCATGACGCGCGCCGCGCCTGAGCTCCATCGACACGTTGTTGGTGGCGGTGATGCCGCCGAAGCGCATCACCAGGCCGTGGGTGGAAAGCACGGTGTCGCTCATGCCGCACCGCCTTTCTTGCCGCCTGCGCCGATCCAGGTCCAGGGCTTGAGCAGCCTGTCGCGCCCGACCAGCACCAGCAGCACCAGGATCAGGCCGATCCAGAACATCCAGTACTGCGGCGTCACGGCCGACAGCCAGGTCTGCAGCAGCTTGAACACGATGGCGCCCGCCACGCCGCCATAGAGCCAGCCCACGCCGCCGATGACCAGCATCAGCAGCACGTCGGCCGAACGGTCGAAGGCCAGCACGTCGAGCGAGGCGAAGCCGGTGGTCTGCGCGAGCAGTGCGCCGGCCGCGCCGGCGATGCCGGCCGCCACGGTGTAGATCACCACCAGCCGCGACACCACCGGGATGCCGATGGCCATGGCGCGCAGCCTGTTGTCGCGGATCGCCTTGAGCGTGGCGCCGAAGGGCGAATGCACGAGGCGGCGCATGAGCAGGAACAGCACCAGCATCACCGCCAGCGAATACCAGGCGGCCGTGCGGCCGTAGAGGTCGAACTCGAACATGCCGAGCACCGGCCCCATCACCACGCCCTGCAGGCCGTCGGCGCCGCCGGTGAGCCAGTCGAGCTTGTTGGCGAGTTCGAGCAGCAGCAGCGCCGTGCCCAGCGTGACCATCAGCCGCGTGAGGTCGCTGCCGCGCAGGATCGTCACGCTCGCCACCATGCCCAGCAGCGCGGCCAGCACGGTTGCGAACAGCAGGCCCACGGTCGGGTCGGGCATCACAAGCTTGGCGAACAGCGCAGCCGCATACGCACCGAAGCCGAAGAAGGCCGCATGGCCCAGCGAGACGATGCCGGTGTAGCCCAGGATCAGGTCGAGCGACATCGCGAACAGCGCGACGATGGCTATCTCGTTGACCAGCAGCGAGTGCGAGGGCATCACGAGCGGCAGCGCGAAGGCCGCGGCCCAGACGACGAATTCGAGCGGGCGCCAGCGCGCCTTGCGCAGCAGGGCCGACTGGAAATCGGCGACGACGGGAAGAGGCGTGCTCATTCAGCGTCCTCCCTTGCGCGTGAAGAGGCCTTGCGGGCGCCACATCAGGATCAGGATCATCAGCAGGTAGACGGTGAACGCGCCCATCTTCGGAATGAAGTACTTGCCCGCCACGTCGGCGATGCCCAGCAGCAGCGCCGCCGCGAGCGGCCCGGTGATCGACGAGGTGCCGCCGACCGACACCACGATCAGGAAATAGATCATGTACTTGAGCGGGAAGGTCGGATCGAGCCCCAGGATCTCGGCGCCCAGCGCGCCGCCCAGCCCCGCGAGCCCCGAGCCCACCGCGAAGGTCAGCAGGAACACGACGTTCACGTTGATGCCCAGCCCCGCCGCCACGCGCGGGTCGTCGACCGCTGCGCGAAGCCGGCTGCCGAAGCGCGTCTTCGACAAGATCAGCTGCAGCACCACCGTGAGCACCGCGCACACGCCGATGATGAAGAGCCGGTAGTGCCCCATGCCCAGCAGCAGCGCGCCGTCGCCGATCTCGGTGCGCCCGCGCAGCCACTCGGGCAGCTGCACGTTCTGCTGCGAAGAGCCCACGAAGTAGTCGACCGCCGCCACCGCCATGAAAGCCAGGCCGATGGAAAACAGCACCTGGTCGAGATGCGGCTTGCCGTACATCGGCCGGTAGAGCGTGCGCTCCAGCACCGCGCCGGCCAGCGCGACGACGATGAAAGCGAGCGGCAGGCACGCAAGGAACGGCACGCCGGCCTTCTGCATCGCGAACACCGTGAGATAACCGCCCGCCATGGCGAAGGCGCCGTGCGCGAGGTTGATGAAGTTCATCAGCCCGAGCGTCACGGCCAGGCCGACGGCGAGCACGAACAGCAGCATGCCGTAGGCGATGCCGTCGAAAAGAATGGTGAGCATGCGAGGGTCTTCGATGCAGTCGCGAAAGCGGACAGCCGAACGCAGAAGGAAGACAAAAACTACGCGAAAGTCGCAGAGAAAACCATCTTTGGTTTCCTTCTGCGACTTTCGCGGAACCTTCGCGACTTCTGCGTTCGGCTGCCCGATCCCGTATTACTTGGCTTTGCCCGGGTCCTTGACGCCCTTGATCACGTCGAATTCGACGTTATAGAGCTGCCCGTCCTTCTTCTCGACCTTGCGCAGGTACACGTCCTGCACGATGTCGCGCGTCTGCGCGTCGATCAGCACCTGGCCGCGCGGGCTCTCGAAGACTTGGCCCTTCATGGCAGCCAGCAGCGCCTCGCCGCCGCCCTGGCCCTTGGTGGCCTTGAGCGCTTCATAGATGACGCGCATGCCGTCATAGCCGCCCACGGCCATGAAGTTGGGACGCATCTTGGGGTTGGCCTTCTCGAAGGCCTCGACGAACTTCTTGTTCAGCGCCGAGGGGTGCGCGGCCGAGTAGTGATGCGAGGTGACCACGCCCAGCGCGCCGTCGCCCATGTCGTTGAGCTGGTCGTCGTCGGTCACGTCGCCGGTGGCGATCATGCGGATGCCGGCCTTGTCCATGCCGCGCTCCAGGAACTGCTTCATCACCGCGGCGCCGGCGCCCGAGGGCACGAAGACGAAGAGCGCGTCGGGCTTCACGTCGCGCACCTTCTGCAGGAAGGGGGCGAAGTCGGGGTTGCGCAGCGGCACGCGCAGCTTGTCGAGCACCTTGCCGCCGTTGAGCTGGAAGCGCTCGGTGAAGAACTTCTCGGCGTCGTTGCCGGGGCCGTAGTCGGCCACCAGCGTCACCACGGTCTTCACGCCGTTCTTCGGCGCCCAGTCGCCCATGGCCACCGACACCTGCGGCAGCGTGAAGCTCGAACGGACGATGTAGGGCGATGCCTCGGTGATGCTCGACGTGGCGGCGGCCATCACGACCTCGGGCGTCTTCGACTGGGTGGCGATGGGCGCCACGGCGAGTGCCAGGGGCGTCAGGCCGAAGCCGGCCAGCACGTTGACCTTGTCGTTCACCACCAGCTCCTGAGCCAGGCGCTTGGTCACGTCGGGCAGGCCGGTGTCGTCCTTGACGATCAGTTCCACCTTCTTGCCGGCCACGGTGTCGCCGTTCTGGGCCATGTACAGGCGCGCGGCGGCTTCGATCTGGCGGCCCGTGGAGGCCGACTGGCCCGTCATCGGAAGGATCAGGCCGATCTTGAACTTGTTGTCCTGGGCACTGGCCAGCGACATCGAAAGTGCAAGAGCCGACAGGGCGGCGGTCTGGATGAGATGGCGTCTTTGCATGTGTTTTCCTTAGAGGGGCGGAACGCGAACCGGGGCTATTTTCAACACTTTGCAACATCCGGCGCAGCAGGCAATCACCTAGCCGGCCACAGTCGCTGACCTTTGTTGCGCGATTGACAAATGAACTGCGCGATCATCGCGCAAGGCAGTCTTCGGCCCGTCACGGGCCGCTTTCATCAGCTGTCGGCGCGGTAGGCGGAATCGAGGGTGAGCGTGCCCACGGCGCGCGACACGCAGGCGCAGATGCGGGTGGTCGATTTCTTCTCGTGCTCGCTGAGGAACACGTCGCGGTGGTCGACCTCGCCGTCGACGGCGATCACGTCCATGGCGCACAGGCCGCATTCGCCGCGCCTGCAGTCCGAGAGCGTCTGCACGCCCGCCGCATCGAGCGCATCGAGCAGCGTGCAGTCGGCAGGCACGGTGATGGTCAGGTCGTGGCGCGGAATGCGCACCTCGAAGGACTGCGTGGCCAGCCGGCCGCTGCTGCCGAAGGTCTCGAAACGCAGGTCGGCGATGGGACGGCCCGCCGCCTGCCAGGCGCGCTTGAGGGCCTCGAGCATCGGCACCGGGCCGCAGGTGTAGAGCTGGGCGCCGGGCGGCAGCGCGGCGATGGCGGCTGCGAAGTCGATGGGTGCTGCACCCTCGTGGGCTTCGACGCCTTCGTCTCCCAGCGCCTCGCGCAGGTGCGGGAGGTAGCCGAACTCGTCGGCGTTGCGAGCGCCGTAGAGCATCTTCACCGGCACGCCGGTGCGCTTCGCATGCGCGGCCAGCCGCTGCGCCATCAGCACCAGCGGGGTGATGCCGATGCCGCCGGCCACCAGCAGGTAGCCCGGGGCCGACAGGTCGAGCGGAAAGTGGTTCTGCGGCGCGCTCACCTGCAGGCGATCGCCCACCGCAAGCCGCCACATCGCGAGCGAGCCTCCGCGGCCGTCGTCCAGGCGCTTGACGGCGATGCGCCAGCAGCGGCCGTCGCCCTCGCCCACCAGCGAGTAAGAGCGCGTCTGCACCCTGCCCTGCGCCGTGAGCACCTGCACCTGGAGGTGGGCGCCGGGTTCATGGGGCGCGGCGAATCCGCTCTCGGGGCGCAGTTCGAACTCGCGCACGGTGGGCGTCACGTCGCGCAGAGCGACGACCTGCGCCTGCATCCATTGAAGATCGCTTTTCATCGGGGAACACCAAGGGAGAAAAAGAAAGAAGCAGGAATAGGAAGGGAAATCAGCCGCGCCGGCGGATCAGCTGCACGCCCGGCAGCGGACGCTGCTCGGCGGTGGGCGTGCCGTGCAACGCTTCGCGCAGGTTGCGCCGCGCGATGCGGCTGTGTTCGCGCATCAGCGCCTCGGCGCGCGAGCCCTCGCCGGACTCGATGGCATCGAGCACCTGCACGTGCTGGTCCTGCGCTACCACGAGCATGTCGCGCGCGGCCGGCGAATTGGCCTGCACCACGACGAAGCCCGAGGGCGAGGCGAAAGGCAGGTTGATCACGCGCTCCAGCTGCTGCGCGATGACGGGGCTGGCCGCCATCTCGCACAGCAGCGCGTGGAAGCGCTCGTTGTGCGTCACGTAGCGCGAGAAGGCGGCGTCGTCGAGCGCGGGCTCGCGCAGCAGTTCGTCGATGCGCTGCAGGCAGGCGCGCGCCTCGCGCAGCACCACCGGCGCGGCGCCGCGCTCGGCCGCGAGCCGGGCCACCAGGCCTTCGAGCGTGCCGCGCAGTTCGATGGCGTCGGCCACGTCGCGTTCGGAGAAGGTGCGCACCGCATAGCCGCCGTTGGGCAGCGCCTCGAGCAGGCCTTCCTGTTCGAGCCGCATCAGCGCGGTGCGCACCGGCGTGCGCGACACGCCGAGCTGCTCGGAGATCGCCACCTCGGCGATGCGCGCGCCGCCGGGCAGCTCGCCCGCGAGGATCATCTCGCGCAGCCGCAGCTGTGCCTTCACGGCCTGCGAGCTGCCGCTGTCGCCGGGCTCGGCGGCAGCGGAGACGGCCGCGACCTTCACACGGCTCACGCGGCCTCCTTCTCGGCCGGCCGGATCGGGATCGCCGCGCGCGCGGGCCTCTCCTTCTCGACCATGCGGTCGATCAGCTTGCGCGCCCACATCGAGCCGGCGTCGATGTTGAGGTTGTAGAACTGGTGGTCGGGGTGCTCGTCGATGGCCTTCTGCTGCGCCTCGAGCACGAGTTCGTCCTCGCGGAAGATGCCGGCGACGCCTTCGCGCAGCTCGTGCGTCAGGCGCTGCTCTCCCAGGCAGTAGTTGCGCGCGAAGGCCCAGAAGTACAGGCAGGTCTTGTCGGTCTCGGGCGTGATGGTGTTGAGCACGTAGCCGTTGACGCCCTTGCTGCGGTCGCCCGGGTTTCCGTCGGAGGGCACCGCGCCGCTGCCGGCCTCGGCCACGCCGACGTCGATGTTCACCGTGCACGGGCCTTCGAATCGGATGATCTGCCAGCGGTCGACCTTGCCGGTGTAGCCGCGCGCATGCCTGATCTGGCCGCCCCAGAACGGCGGCGGATCGATGTTCTCCATCCACCGCGTGACGGTGGCAGAGCGGTCGCCGTGCGTGGCGACGAAGGGCGCCTCGGCCACTTCGCGGTTGCCGATGGAGGAGCCGTGCACGAAGGTCTCGTGCGTCAGGTCCATGAGGTTGTCGACCACGAGGCGGTAGTCGCAGTGGACCCGGATCATCTTGCCGTCGCCGGCCCAGGCCGGGTCGTCGTTCCAGTGCATGTCGGGGATGAGCGCCGGGTCGGCCTTGGCCGGGTCGCCGGGCCAGATCCACACGAAGCGGTGCTTCTCCGCCACCGGGAAGCTGCGCACGCAGGCCGAGGGGTTCAGCGTTTCCTGGCTGGGCATGTGCGTGCAGCGGCCCTGGCTGTTGTACACGAGGCCGTGGTAGCCGCAGACCACCTCGTCGCCTTCGAGCCGGCCCAGCGACAGCGGCATCAGGCGGTGCCAGCAGGCGTCTTCGAGCGCGGCCACCTGGCCGTCGGTGCGGCGAAAGAGCACCATTTTCTGGTTGCAGATGGTGCGTGGCAGCAGCGCGTGGCGCACTTCGACGTCGTAGGCGGCGGCATACCAGGCGTTCAGGGGGAAGGCAGTCGTGGGCGTTTTCATGAATACCCAATGTATACATAAATGGCGAAATTTCCAGCGAAATTGAGCAATTCGAGGGTAAACACCGAGTTCACTGTATACAGTCATTAACGTTTCTCAGGCGCTACGATGTTCCGTTCGTTCCTCCCAAAGATCACGACGGAGTCATCCATGTCACAGCACGCCGCCTTGCCTGCCCGCTACGACCACGTGGGCAGTTTCCTGCGTCCCAAGTACCTTCTCGAAGCCCGTGAGCAGAATGCCAAGGGCGAAATCACGCCCGAGCAGCTTCGCCTCGTCGAGGACAAGGCGATCACCGAGATCGTCAGGTTCCAGGAAGACATCGGCCTGAAAAGCATCACCGACGGCGAATTCCGCCGCACCTACTTCCACATCGACTTCCTCGACCAGCTCGGCGGCGTGAAGACCGACATCCCGGTCACCATCCGCAAGCCCGACGGCACCGAGGAGCTGGCCCCACCGGCGATGCGCGTGATCGACAAGGTCCGCCACGTCAAGGACATCCAGCTGGCCGACTTCCAGTACCTCAAGAGCCAGGTCTCGGCGGGCCGCACGCCGAAGGTGACGATCCCCTCGCCGACCATGCTGCACTTCCGCGGCGGCCGCGCGGGCATCAGCAAGGACGCCTACCCCGAGCTCGATCCGACCTTCTACGACGACGTGGCCAAGGCCTACGGCGACGAACTGCGCTCGCTGGCCGCCGCCGGCTGCACCTACGTGCAGATGGACGACACCAACCTCGCCTACCTGTGCGACGAGCACATGCGCGAGGCCGCCCGCAAGCGCGGCGACGACCCCAACGAACTGCCGCACCGCTACGCCGCCTTCATCAACAAGGTGGTGGCGCAGAAGCCGCCGGGCATGCTGCTGGCCATGCACCTGTGCCGCGGCAACTTCAAGAGCACGCACGCCGCCGCCGGCAACTACGAGCCCGTGGCGGAAGCGCTGCTCAAGGAGATGGACCTCGACGCCTACTTCATGGAATACGACGACGCCCGCTCGGGCGACTTCAAGCCGCTGCGCTACCTGCCCAAGGGCAAGACGGTGGTGCTCGGCCTCGTGACCACCAAGTTCGGCGAGATGGAGGACAAGGACGAACTCAAGCGCCGCATCGAGGACGCCGCCAAGTACGCCTCGCTCGACCAGCTCGCGCTGTCGCCTCAGTGCGGCTTTTCCAGCACCGTGCACGGCAACAACATCGCGGTGGAAGCGCAGCGCAACAAGCTGCGCCTGGTGGTCGAGACGGCGCAGGAGGTCTGGGGCTCGACCTGAGACCGGCTTTCTGTTGAAGTCGGGGGATGAAAAGACTCGCCCCCAGGCTTCGCGGACTTCGTGTCGCTTCGCCCGCCCCCTCGCCGGGGGCAACACCAGTGGCCCGGCAAAGCCGGTTCCTCGGTGTTCCTCGAACAGGCCGGCCCGGCTTCATGCGAAGCGGGTCAGGCGACGCAATGGAGGAAGCGCAATGACGCGAATCTATTCAGGCCCCCTCAGCATGTTCGGCGCCAAGGTCGAGATCGCGGCACGCGAGAAAGGCGTGCCCTTCGAACTGGTCATGGTGCCCTTCATCGAAGGCGACCACTATGAGCCCAAGCACCCCGAGGTGCTCCGGGTCAACCCGGTCAAGCAGCAGGTGCCGGTGCTGGTCGACGACGAGGTCTCGCTCTTCGATTCGACGCAGATCTTCGAGTACCTGGAAGACCGCCATCCCAGCCCCGCGCTGTGGCCCAAGGGCATTGCCGATCGGGCCCGTGCGCGGCAGCTGGAGCAGAAGTCCGACGAGGTCTTCTTCCCGAACGTGATCAAGCTCTTCGGCCTGCAGGAGGCCATGCAGAGCGCTCCCGCGATCGCGGCCTGTGCCGGTTGCGCGCGCTTCTACGAGGAGATGGAAGGCCTGCTCGCCACGCGCGAGTACCTGGCCGGCCCCTACTCCTTCGCCGACATCGCCTTCTACATGGCCTGCGTGTTCGCCGACCGCAAGGGCGCGGGCATGACCGAGGCCACGCCGCGCCTGCTGGCATGGCGCACGCGCGTGGGCGACCGGCCCGCGGTTCGCGCGTCGGTCGATCCGATGATGCGCTTCCTAGCCTCGCAGGGACGGGGCGTGCCGGCCTTCCTGCAGCGCTGAAGGGACACTGAAGGCACCGCGCCAGGCGCTGAGGCATCATCCCAGTCCATGCCGACCAAAGAGTTCGACTGGCTGCCTTCTCCCTCGCAGCACTTTCTCGTCGTCACTTTCGCGCTGCTGGTCTATGTGCTGACCACGCGCGCGCGCCGCGAGCAGCGCGCTCCCACCACCGCCATCGCCTGGGTCATGGGGCTGGTGCTGATGCCCTATTTCATCCTGCCGATGTACCTGCTGTTCGGCCAGCGCAAGTTGCGCCCGGCGGGCTCGCCCCGGCCGCCGCGCTCGGTGCCGCCGGGCCACTGGGCCGCCGACCTGATCGAGAGCTTCGGCCTCGCGCCGCCGGGGCGCAGCGCGATCCGCATGCATGCCGACGGCGAGGCCGCGCGCGAGGCGCTGTGGGAGGTGATCGACGGCGCGCGCGAGCGCATCGACGTGTGCACCTTCATCATCGGCGACGACCCGCTGGGCCACGCGGTGCTGGAGCGGCTCGCGCAGCGGGCGCGCGAGGGCATCAAGGTGCGGGTGCTGCTCGACGGCTTCGGCGCGCTTTCGCTGCCGCGCCATCACTTCGACCGGCTGCGCGCGGCGGGCGGCGAGGTGGCGGTGTTCCGCCCCTTCTTCAGCCTGCGCCGCATCGGGCCGCGCAACCTGCGCAACCACCGCAAGTTCACCATCGCCGACGACGGCTGGCTGTGGTCGGGCGGACGCAACCTCGCCGGCGAGTACTTCACCGGCAACGACGAGCATCCAGAGGCCTGGCGCGATCTTTCCTTCGACCTGCGCGGCAGCGTGGCGGCCGCGGCGGCGCGCCAGTTCGACCACGATTGGGCCTCGGTGCGCAGCCGCAAGGCGCGAGCCATCACCGCGCCCGATGCGGAAGGCCCTGGCACGGCCATGGCGCAGTTCCTGCCGAGCGGCCCCGACCAGACGGAAGACACGGCGCATGCACTGCTGATCGACGCCTGCTTCCGCGCCGAGCACCGCATCCTCGCCATCACGCCCTACTTCGTGCCCGGCGACGGCCTGCGCGATGCCCTGCGGCTGGCCGCGCGCCGCGGCGTGCAGGTGACCATCGCGATGCCCGCCCGCTCCAACCACCGGCTGGCCGACTTCGTGCGCGCACGCGCCATGCGCGACCTCGCGCGCGCGGGCGTGAGCTTTCGCATGCTGCCCTTCATGGCCCACGCCAAGGCGGTGGTGGTCGACGAAGAGCTCGCGATGTGCGGATCGATCAACCTCGACCTGCGCAGCCTGCTGCTCAACCACGAGGCGGCGGTCGTGTTCTACGGGCAGGACCACATCGAATGGCTGGCCGAGTGGATCGAAACCACGGCTTCGGCCGGCGAGCCCTATCGCGCGCGGCGCCCGGGGCTGCTGCGCGACGTGGCCGAGGGGCTGCTGCTCACCGTTGCTTTCCAGCTCTAGGCGCCCGAGGGCCGGAGCGGGGTCTGTAATCCAAGATGTACAGATGCAACAAATCTGAAACCAATTGAACAAGCACACTAAAATACCCACCGGTTTCGGGGATTGACAAACCTTCACGTCCCGCCGGGTCATCACCGGACGGGCACCGGCGGATCTCCCGGCACCCCCTGCCTGGCGGGGTAGCCCGCTCGGGCGCGGCCCTTCACCGGGCCCCGCCGGAGCGCCGTTCGTGGAGTCTTGCGCCCCGGTCCCCGGGGAAAACCGATGCGAGCTTTCTTCTCGCTGCGCGCCCTGGCGAATCTGGCGAACCCGGCCCTGATGCTGGCGACAACGCTTTTCGCACTGTCCGGAATCCCGTCGACCGCCTTCGCCGCCATGGACGAGATCGGCCGGGCCGCCCCGAGCACCCATCGCCTGAAGTTCATCGTCGATCCGGAACTGGCCGCCGACATCGGCCCCGCTGAAGCCGGCCGCCGGCTCGCGCAGTACGTGGCCGACGTCAACACCGTGTTCACGCGCGAGACGGTGCGCAGCTTCTCCTTCGACCCCGCCGCCGACCTGCAGTTGACCGCGCCCGCCAACGCGCCGCAGTGCAGCTACAGCGGGTTGGTCAATGGCGAGGTGGTGGTGTGCGTCTCGAAGTCCACCCGCGGCTACAGCCACGGCGGGCTTTCCACGAGCTGGACCTTCCCGCAGAAGGGCGTGGCCTGGAACCTGAACTGGATCGCCATCCACGACCCGCTGCGCCTGACGCGCGCCCCCACGCCGGGCGCGCCCGAGTCCACCGAGAAGGACTACCTCGCCCGCCAGCTCAAGACCCTGCTGCACGAGCTGGAGCACGTGTTCGGCGCGGGCTCGGGCGAGTACTACAACAGCGTCGCGGTGACCGACACCACCGGCGTCGCGCCCGTCACCGACCTCGCGCTGGCCAGCGACAGCGACCGCTACTGGTGGAGCCGCCAGCACTGGCGGCTCGACCCGCTGCTGGGCACCGTCTTCGAGCAGCGCCGCGACCCGGCCTCCAACCGCGTCGCCACGCTGGAGATGATCCGCTTCACCGCCGGCACCAAGGCCAACATCGACACCGACTGGACCGACTGGCCCAAGCTCGGCAGTTCGAAATTCATGGCGGGCACCGCAGCCACGCAGGTGCGCGTCACCGACCGCGACACCGGCGCCGCCCTGCCCGGCGCACAGGTGTCGGTGTGGCGCAACCCAGGCCCCGGCAAGCCGCTGGTGATGTTGTCGACCGGCGTGGCCGACGCCTCGGGCCGCTACCAGTTCGACTGGGACTGCGGCTTCAGTTGCTTCGCCGTAGGCAAGACCACGCTGCTGGTGAAGGCGCGCTCGGCCAACCGCGCGCCCGGCGCGACCTGGTTCACCATCTTCGATGCCTTCGAGCAGAAGGCGGTGCACGGGCAGACGATGTTCACCATCGACCTCGCTCTCGGCAGCCCCGACACCACTGCGCCCACCGTGTCGGTGGCGGCGCCGTCGATGGCCACGGTGGGGCAGCTCACCGTCATCGCGCCCGCGGTGGTCGACAACGCGAGCATCGTCGGCGTGAAGGTGGTGGGCCGCGACAGCATTCCGATCTGCACTTTCACCGCCCCGCCCTACACCTGCAGCTGGACGCCGAGTGCGCCCGGCGTGCAGACCATCCGCGTGATCGCGCTCGATGCGGCTGGCAATTCGGCTGTGGCGTCGGCTAATGTGATAGTCAACGCGCCTTCGGACATCGTGCCGCCGGCCGTGGCGCTGGCGGTGCCGCCCAGCGTGCCGGTGGGCGTGCCCGCAAGGCTTTCCGCCAACGCATCCGACAACGTGGGCGTGGCCGAGCTGAAGTTCGTCGTCGACGGCAGGACCGCCTGCACGCTGCGCGCCGCGCCGTATGTCTGCGCATGGACGCCGAAGCGCCCCGGCGCCGCGAACATCGAAGTGCGCGCCATGGACGCGGCGGGGAACATCGCCAGCACCTCCGCCGGCATGCGCATCGAGGGCCTGCGCGCCGAAGACCTCTGAAGCGGCTCAGTCCCGGTTGGTGAAGCTCGCGTTGCCCAGCCCGGTGCCGATAGTGAGCACGCCCCAGTGCCGCACGTCGCGCATGAAGGGCAGCTCGCTCAGGCCCTGCACCACCGCGTCGTTGTGCATCAGCACCAGCGTCGGGCCCGAACCCATCATCGGCATGCGGCGCCACAGCTGGCTGGGCAGGTGGAAGGCGTGGCCTTCCCAGTCGCCCGGCAGGTTCTGCGCGCCGCGCGCAATGGAGCCGTCGGGGCGGATCAGGCCCGGGCAGCCGATGCCGATGAAGGGCGCGAGCCGGATCTTCTTGCGCTCGCTGTAGAGGATCATGTCCTCGAGCATGCAGGCGATGTGATCGACCATGCCGCCGCGGTTGGGGCCTTCGTCGGCATGGCGCCACTTCTCGCGCCGCACCACCTTCGCGAGCGAGAAGTCGGGTGCCTTGCGGTGGCGCGTCTTCACGATGCCGCAGCGCACGTTGGTGCCGCCTATGTCCACGGCAAGGATCGCGTCGTGCCCCTTCAGCATGGCCGGCGGCACCAGATGCACCCAGCCGATCAGGCCGCCGTCGTCCACGTCGTGCGAGAGGCGCGCGATCTGCACGTGCACGCCCAGCTCCTCGAGGATGGCGCCGGTCTGCAGAATGGCGCGCTCGCCCACGTCGCTCTCTGGAAAGCCGCCCCCGATCACGATGCGCTGCACCTTCTTCCACGAGGGCTGGCGCATGAAGCGCTGGATGACCTGGGCCAGCTCCTGCGCGAACTCCTCGATGGCCACGTGCATCAGGTCGGTGGCTTCCGACGCCTTCTTCTCCTGCAGCACGCGGTCGAGTTCCTTCTTGCCGAGATCGCGCGAATGCGAGTTGCCCAGCGGATCCTTGCCCTTGCGGCGGCGGCGCTTGCGCCAGTGTTCGAGCAGTTCGCGGAAGGCTGTCTGGCTGGCCTGGTCGCCGACGAAGCCGTCCTTGTCGCGCAGCTGGAGGCTGTAGCCGTCCACCTGCAGGCCGGGCAGTTCGCGCAGGCCGTGGACGTCGGGGCCGGGCAGCTGGGCATCCTTCGCGGCCTGGGTCTTGGGGGTCTTTTTCTTCATCGCGGATCACTGTGATCCCGAACGGCCGCCAGCCCCATCGGCACCGCACACCAGGGCGTGTAGGAGATCGACGGGTACGCGCAGCGGGAGCTTGTCTATACACTGGCCCGGATGCACCTGCCCCGCAGCCTCCTGCGCGCCGCCCTGCTCTTCGCCCTCGCCTGGATTGCCCTGTGCGGCATCGCGCGGGCGGCGGACGAGACGTTGCGCGTCGGCTCCAAGCGCTTCACCGAGTCATACATCCTCGCCGAGCTGCTGGCGCAGACGGCGGCGCCACACACGGCCACGCCACCCGTCGTGCGGCAGGGGCTGGGCAACACGGCCATCGTGTACGAGGCGCTGCGATCCGGCGCCATCGACCTCTACGCCGAGTACACCGGCACCATCGCGCTCGAGATCCTCAAGGGCGCGCCGGCAGGCACGCGCGAGGAGATGAACGCCGCGCTCGCGCCGATGGGCCTGGGCGTGGCGATACCGCTGGGTTTCAACGACGGCTATGCGCTCGCGGTGCGCGCCGCCGACGCCGACCGGCTGGGCCTGCGCACGCTGAGCGACCTCGCGAAGCACCCGGAGCTGAAATTCGGCCTGTCGAACGAATTCATTGGCCGCGCCGACGGCTGGAAGGGCCTGGCCGGGCGCTACGGCTTCACGCAGACGCCCACCGGCCTGGACCACGGCCTGGCCTACGACTCGGTGGCCGCGAAGCAGATCGACGTGATCGACATCTACACCACCGACGCCAAGATCGACCACCTCGGCCTGCGCGTGCTGGAAGACGACAGGAAATACTTTCCGCGCTACGACGCCGTGGTGCTCTACAAGCTCGACCTGCCCAAGCGGCTGCCCAAGGCCTGGGCCGCGCTGAAGACGCTCGAAGGCAAGGTCGACGAGCACGCAATGATCGCGATGAATGCGCGCGCCGAACTGCAGGGCGTGCCCTTCGACGTGATCGCGCGCGACTTCCTGGCGAGCGCGGGCGGCAAGGACGCGAAAGCGCAGCCGAAGGAAGAACGCCGGGGCTTCACGGCCAAGCTGTTCGGCCCCGACCTGTGGAAGCTCGCGCGCCAGCACCTGCTGCTGGTGGCGCTGTCGGTGGGCATCGCCATCCTCGTCGGCGTGCCGATCGCGATCCTGGTGTTTCCGCACATGCGGCTGCGCGCGGTGGTGCTGGGATTCGCCAGCCTGCTGCAGACGGTGCCTTCGCTGGCGCTGCTGGCCGTGCTGATCTCGATGCTGGGCGCCATCGGCGCGCTGCCGGCGCTGATCGCGCTCACGCTCTACTCGCTGCTGCCGATCATGCGCAACACGGTGACAGGCCTGGCCGAGGTGCCCAACGGCCTGCGGCTGGCCGGCACCGCGCTGGGCATGACGCCGCCGCAGAGCCTTCAGCTGGTGCTGCTGCCGCTCGCGCTGCCCACGCTGCTGGCGGGCGTGCGCACGGCCACGGCGATCGCCATCGGCACCGCGACCATCGCGGCCTTCATTGGCGCGGGCGGCTTCGGAGAACGCATCGTCACCGGCCTGGCCCTCAACGACCGCGAACTGCTGGTGGCAGGCGCACTGCCGGCGGCGGCACTGGCCCTGCTGAGCGAAGGCGTCTTCGAACTAGTCGAATACCTCATGCGCAGGCGCCGCCGGGCACCGCCATCGTCGATGCCAACTTGACGCCGTCGCGAAGACGGGAGCGGACAGCCGAACGCAGAAGAAATACAAAGCTACGCGAAAGTCGCAAAAGAACCCGAATACCATTTTTTGGTATTCCTTTCGCGCCCTCTGCGTCCGGCTGCCCGCTCCCGATCCCGATCCCGATCCCGATCCCCGATGCTCAGGCCAGCGTGTAAGCCGTCTTCACCGTCGTGAAGAACTCCTGCGCATAGCGGCCCTGCTCGCGCGGACCATAGCTCGAGCCCTTCCGGCCGCCGAATGGCACGTGGTAGTCCACACCCGCCGTCGGCAGGTTGACCATCACCATGCCGGCCTGGCTGTGGCGCTTGAAGTGCGTGGCGTACTTCAGCGAGGTGGTGGCAATGCCGGCCGAGAGGCCGAACTCGGTGTCGTTGGCCGTGGCCAGTGCCTCCTCGTAGTTCTTCACGCGGATCACGCTGGCCACCGGGCCGAAGATCTCTTCCTTGTTGATGCGCATCGTGGCGGCCGATTCGCTGAAGAGGGCCGGCGACATGTAGTAACCGTCGGTCTCCAGCTTCAGCAGCTCGCCGCCCGCGGCCAGCGTGGCGCCTTCGCTCTTGCCGATGGCGACGTATTCCATGTCCTGGTCGAGCTGCGACTTCGACGAGACCGGGCCCATGTCGGTGCCCTGCGCGAGCGCGTCGCCCACCTTGATCTTCGCCATGCGTTCCTTCATGGCGGCG
Organism: Variovorax sp. 350MFTsu5.1; assembly: GCF_048302515.1. Lineage (NCBI taxonomy): Bacteria > Pseudomonadati > Pseudomonadota > Betaproteobacteria > Burkholderiales > Comamonadaceae > Variovorax > Variovorax sp. 350MFTsu5.1. The sequence continues at coordinate 4,568,983 of NZ_CP157620.1, forward strand.
ATGAACTTCGGATAGATGCCTTCGGTGACGATCAGCCGGCTCGACGCGGTGCAGCGCTGGCCGGTCGAGTAGAAGGCGCTCTGCACGCTGAGCTCCACGGCCTGCGCGAGGTCGGCGTCGTCGAGCACCACCTGCGGGTTCTTGCCGCCCATCTCGAGTTGCACCTTCTTGTGGTTGGTGACGCACTGCACCGCGATGTTGCGGCCCACGCCCACCGAGCCGGTGAAGCTGATCGCATGGATGCCGGGGTGGTTGACCAGCGCATTGCCGATCACGCTGCCGCGTCCCATCACCAGGTTGAACACGCCGGCCGGAATGCCCGAGCGGCTGATGATCTCCGCGATCGCCCACGCGCAGCCCGGCACGAGGTCGGCGGGCTTGAGCACCACGCAGTTGCCGAAGGCCAGCGCGGGCGCGATCTTCCAGGCCGGAATGGCGATGGGGAAGTTCCACGGCGTGATGAGGCCCACCACGCCCACCGGCTCGCGCGTGATCTCCACGCCGATGTTCGGCCGCACCGAAGGCAGCACCTCGCCCGACAGGCGCAGGCACTCGCCCGCGAAGAACTTGAAGATGTAGCCCGCGCGCGCGGCCTCGCCGATGCCCTCGGCCTTGGTCTTGCCCTCCTCGCGCGCCAGCAGCGTGCCCAGCTCTTCCTTGCGCGCGAGGATCTCGTTGCCGATCTTGTCGAGCGCGTCGGAGCGCGCCTGCACGCTGCCCGTGGCCCAGGCCGGGAAGGCCGCCGTGGCGGCGGCCACGGCGGCATCGACGTGCGATGCATCGCCCTGCGTGTACTGGCCGATCACGTCGGACAGGTTGCTCGGATTGACGTTGGGGCTGTAGCCGGCGCCTGCACGCCATTCGCCGCCGATGAGGTTGTCGAAGTTCTGCATCTTGGGTTCCTTGCTGCTCGATGGATGAAAAAAGAAAGAAAGAAGCCGGAGCGAGGGCTCCGGCTGCGGGATGTGAGAAACGGAGCCTACGCCTCTACCTGATCATGCAGGGTTTCTTGTTGTCGAAAGTCCATCCCGGGATCAGGTACTGCATCGCCTGTGCATCGTTGCGCGCCCCAAGGCCGTGCTTCAGGTACAGCTGGTGCGCCTTTTCGACCGCATCCATGTCGAGCTCCACGCCCAGGCCGCCGCGCGTTGGCACTTTCACGAAGCCGTCCTCGATCTTCAGCGGCGCCTTCGTCAGATGCTGGCCGTCCTGCCAGATCCAGTGCGTGTCGATGGCCGTCACCTTGCCCGGCGCGGCCGCCGCCACGTGCGTGAACATCGCGAGCGACACGTCGAAGTGATTGTTGGAGTGCGAGCCCCAGGTCAGGCCCCAGGCCTGGCACAGCTGCGCCACGCGCACCGAGCCCTGCAGGGTCCAGAAATGCGGGTCGGCCAGCGGGATGTCGACCGACTGCAGCGACAGGCTGTGCACCATCTCGCGCCAGTCGGTGGCGACCATGTTGGTGGCGGTGGGCAGGCCGGTGGCGCGGCGGAACTCGGCCATCACCTCTCGGCCCGAGAACACGCCCTCGGCGCCGCACGGGTCTTCGGCATAGGCCATCACGCCGTGCAGGTCGCGGCACAGGCGAATGGCGTCCTGCAGCAGCCAGCCGCCGTTGGGGTCGAGCGTGACGCGGGCCTTGGGAAAGCGCTCGTGCAGCGCGCGGATGGCTTCGACTTCTTCCTCGCCGCGCAGCACGCCGCCCTTGAGCTTGAAGTCGGTGAAGCCATAGCGTGCGTGCGTGGCCTCGCCCAGGCGCACGATGGCCTCGGGGGTCATGGCCTCCTCGTGGCGAAGACGGAACCAGTCATTGTCGGCGCCGGGGTCGCTCTCGTAGGGCAGGTCGGTCTTCCTGCGGTCGCCCACGTAGAAGAGGTAGCCAAGCATCTGCACCGCGTCGCGCTGCTGGCCTTCGCCGAGCAGCGCCGCCACGGGCACTTCGAGGAACTGGCCCAGCAGGTCGAGCAGCGCGGCCTCGACTGCCGTGACCGCGTGGATGGTCACGCGCAGGTCGAAGGTCTGCAGGCCGCGCCCGCCGCTGTCGCGCCCGGCGAAGGCGCTGCGCATGCTGTTGAGAATGGCGTTGTGCCGGCCGATGGGCTGGCCGACGATGAGGTCGCGCGCATCCTCCAGCGTCTGGCGGATCTTCTCGCCGCCGGGCACTTCGCCCACGCCGGTGTGGCCGGCGCTGTCGGTCAGGATCAGCAGATTGCGCGTGAAGAACGGGCCGTGCGCGCCGCTCAGGTTCATCAGCATGCTGTCGTGGCCCGCGACGGGGACCACGCGCATGCCGGTGACGACGGGGGCGCCTGACGGCGACGAAGTGGAATCTGAAAGCGTCATCGTTGAATCAATCCAAAACCTTTGCTGCCCCATTCGGGGAACACCGCGGAACCGGCTTTGCCGGGCCGCAGGTGTTGCCCCCGGCGAGGGGGTTGGCGAAGCGACACGAAGTGCGCGAAGCCTGGGGGAGTGCCATTAATCCGCGGTGATGTGGCGGGCTTCGATCAATGTCTTCCATCGCGTCCATTCGCGCAACTGGAAGGCGGTGAATTCCTCGGGCGTGCTGGCGACGATCTCCAGGCCCTGGTCGAGCATGCGCTTCTTCGTCTCCGGGTCCTGCATCGCCGCGATGACGGCGTCGCTCAGCTTCTTCTTCACCGCGGGCGGCAGGCCCTTGGGCGCGGCCATGCCCTGCCATGAATAGACCTCGGCGCCCTTCACGCCGGCTTCGGCCAGCGTGGGCACGTCGGGCAGCACCGGCGAGCGCTTGTCGCCCGTGACGGCGATGGCGCGCAGCTTGCCGCCGCGGATGTGCGGCAGCACGGCATTGACGTTCTGGAACGAGAAGTCGACCTGGTTGCCCAGCAGGTCGTTGACCGCCGGCGCGCCGCCCTTGTAGGGAACGTGCACGCCTTCGGTCTTCGTCTGCTGCCAGAAGAGCTCGGCCGAAAGATGGTCGGACGAGCCGTTGCCCGAACTCGCGAACGAGACCTTGCCCGGCGTCTTGCGCAGCAGCGCCAGCACGTCGGCCACGGTGTGTTCGGGTCGCGCGGCGTTCGCGACGAGCACGTTGGGCGCCTGAACGGGCACGCTGATGTAGTCGAAGTCCTTGGTCGCGTCGTAGGGCACGCTCTTCTGCAGGTGCGGGGTGACGACGAAGGCGCCGAGAGAGGAGACCAGCAGCGTGTAGCCGTCGGGCGCGGCGCGCTTGACCTGGCCGGTGCCGATGGTGCCGGTGGCGCCGGGCCGGTTGTCGACGACGAAGCTGCCGCCGAGCTTGGTCTGCAGTTGCAGCGCGATGGTGCGCGCGACCATGTCGGTGGAGCCGCCCGCCGGGAACGGCACGATGATGGTCACGGGCTTCTGCTGGGGCCATGCATCGGCTTGCGCCGAGGCAGGCAGCGGCAACAACGCGACCGAGGCGGCCGCGAGGGCGGCCCCGAGAAGGACTCTCTTCTTCATTCGGACTAGATCCTCACGGCCTGACGGGCCAGCAGCTTCCAGCTGCCGCCCTGCTTCTGCCAGACGCCGAGGATCTTCAGCGCCACCTTGCCGGGCTTGCCCGAATCGTTGGTGTCGGCCGTGAGCGTGTGGCGCACGATGGCGGTGTTGCCGTCGACCACCTTCACGGTCTGGTCGGTGATGGCGATGGTCACGAAGTCGGACTTGCCGTCGAGCAGGTCGGCGATGAAGCTGGTCTTGGTGTCGACCTTGCCGCCGGAGTGGCCGTAGCTGAGGTCGTCGGCCACCAGCGCGCCGAGCGCGGGGCCGGTGGGGTCGATCATCGCGATGCGCAGGCGCTCGGCGGCGGCGGCCACCTCGGGCGCGGCCGACGCGGCATTGCCCGAGGGCATCACCGAGCAGGCCGAGAACAGGGCCGCCGAGGCGGCGACCAGGAAGAGCTTCTTGAGGAACATGGCGTCTTGTCTCCGCTGTTGTGATGAGGGTCGGTTCGTCCGCCGGGTGCCGGCTTACTGCGGACCGAGCGAGTCGATCAGCGCCTTGAGCTGCTCCATCTCGGCGGGCTTCAGGTCGGTGAGCGGTGCGCGCACGGGGCCGGCGTCGTGGCCGACGATCTTCGCGCCGGCCTTCACGATGCTCACCGCGTAGCCCGGCACGCGGTTGCGCAGCTCGAGGTACGGCATGAAGAAGTTCTTCAGCAGGCGGTGCTGGGTCGGCAGGTCGTCGGCGGCGACGGCCTTGTAGAAGTCCATGGCGGTCTTCGGAATGAAGTTGAAGACGGCCGACGAATACACCGGCGTGCCCATCGCCTTGTAGGCGGCGGCATAGACCTCCGCGGTGGGCAGGCCGCCCAGGTAGGCGAAGCGGTCGCCCATCTTCTGGTAGATGGCGACCATGGCCTCGATGTCGCCCACGCCGTCCTTGAAGCCGACGAGGTTGGGATTGCGCTCGGCCAGCGCGACCAGCGTGTCGGGCTTCAGGCGGCTGGTGGCGCGGTTGTAGACGATCACGCCGAACTTCACGCTCTTGCACACGGCCTCGACGTGCGCGGCCAGGCCTTCCTGACCGGCTTCGGTGAGGTAGTGCGGCAGCAGCAGGATGCCGTGCGCGCCGGCCTTCTCGGCGGCCTGGGCGCACTGGATGGCGAAGCGCGTGGGGCCGCCGGCGCCCGCGATGATCGGCACCACGCCGCGGCAGGTGTCGACCGCGGTCTGGATGATGCCGGGGTACTCGTCGCCGGTCAGCGAGAAGAACTCGCCCGTGCCGCCGGCCGCGAACAGCGCGCTGGCGCCGTAGGGAGCCAGCCATTCGAGGCGCTGCTGGTAGCCCTTCTTGTTGAAGTCGCCGTTGCTGTCGAAGTCGGTCAACGGGAACGAGAGCAGGCCGGAGCCCATGATGGTCTTGAGTTCTTGCGGGTTCATCGGGAAGAGTCCAGTGAAGATTTGGGAAAGGAAAAAGATGGATGAGGCCGGTCAGTCGAGCCTGACGTTCGCCTCTTTGATGACCTGCGCCCAGCGCGCGCGCTCCTTGGCGAAGAACTGGTCCTGCTCGGGCGCGGTCATGGTCACGACCTCGGCGCCCTGCCCCGCGAGGCGGGCGCGGATGTCGGCGGTGCGGATGATGCGCACCAGCTCGCGGTTGAGCCGGTTGATGATCGCGTCGGGCACGCCGCGCGCGGCGACCATCCCCTGCCAGGTGCCCGACTCGTAGCCGGGAGCGCCCTGCTCCGCGATGGTCGGCACGCTGCCGATCAGCGGCATGCGCGTGGCCTTGGACACGGCGATCAGCTTGAGCTTGCCGGCCTGCACCTGCGGGTAGGTGGCGAGCATGCCGTTCATGAGCACCTGCGTCTGGCCCGAGACGGTGTCGAGCACGGCCTGCACGCCGCCCTTGTAGGGCACGTACTCCCACTTGGCGCCGATGCGGCGCTGCAGCTCGATGCCCGCGAGGTGCGCGGTGCTGCCGCTGGCGGTAACGGCGAAGTTGAGATCGCTTTTCTTCGAGAGCTCGACCAGTTCCTTCAGCGTGTTCGCCTGCACCGAAGGGTGCACCACCAGCAGGTGCGGCGAATAGGCCAGCATGGAAACGCTGCGCAGGTCCTTCGACGGATCGAAAGGCAGCTTGGGGTAGAGCGACGGGCTGATGGCCAGCGCGCCCAGGTCGCACAGCATCAGCGTGTAGCCGTCGGCCGGCGCCTTGGCCAGCAGGTCGGCGCCGAGGTTGCCGTTGGCGCCTGCCTTGTTGTCGATGACGACGGGCTGGCCCAGCGCCTCGGACAACGGCTGGCTGATGGCCCGCGCGATGATGTCGGACGAACCGCCCGGCGGGTACGGAACGATGATCCGGATCGGCTTCGAGGGCCAGTTGCCGGTGCCGCCCTGCGCGCCGGCCGCGGCCTGCGCGAAGGAGCGCGCCGGCAGGCTGGCGGCCAGGGTGGTTGCCAGTGCGGCGCCGAGTGCGCCGCGTCGGGAGATGGTCATGCTGCCTCCAGTTGTTCGATGGTCGTCATGGCCTTGCGCGCGACGAGCCGCACAAGTTATCAGTCATCGTACAACTAGAGAGATGACTTGTCCAGCATGGCGGACAAGAAAAATATCAGTGAGAGGAAGCGCCGTCGGTCGACGGCACGGCCGCATCGGCGGCACCTGCCGCGGATGCATCGGCTTTCGCCTTCTGCTGCGCCGCCTCCTGCGCCATGCGCAGCCGCTCTCGGCTGTTGGTCAGGTGGATGCGCATCGCGGCGCGCGCCGACTCGGGGTCGCGCCGCGCGATGGCCGCGTAGATCTCTTCGTGCTCGCGGTTGACGCGGCTCAGGTAAGGCGCCCCGCCCTCGTGCGTGCGGATGGCGCTGATGCGCGTGCGCGGAATGAGCGTGGTGCCCAGGTGCCGCATGATGTCCGCGAAGTACGGGTTGCCGGTCGACTCGGCGATCTGCAGGTGGAAGCGGAAGTCGGGCCCCACCGTGTCGCCCGCCGCCACCACGTTGCGCTCGAAGTCGTCGAGCGCCTGGCGCATGGCCACCAGCTGCTCGTCGGTGCGGCGGCTGGCGGCGAGGCCGGCCGATTCGGTCTCCAGGCTGATGCGCAGCTCCAGCACGGCGAGCACGTCGACCGACGCGGCGATCTCGCCCGGATCGAGGCGGAACACCCCGCCGGTGCGCGGCTGCAGCACGAAGGTGCCGACGCCGTGCAGCGTCTCGACCAGTCCCGCTGCCTGCAGCTTCGACAGCGCCTCGCGCACCACGGTGCGGCTCACGCCGTAGGCCTGCATGATGGCCGACTCGGTCGGCAGCTTGTCGCCCGGCCGCAGCGACTGGCTGCGGATCTTCTCGCCCAGGTCTTCCACCAGCCCGTGCGCGAGGCCGCGCGCGCGCTGGCGCGGACGCCCCACGAAGGAAGAAGCCGAAGAGCCCGCCTCCGCCGGAGCGTCCGACACCAAGGGATTACCCGCAGTCGTCTGAACCATGGCCACGATGATAATCTCCAAACTAGTTGTACGACAACAGATAACTTATCACTCAACTCCCAAGCGTCGCGGGCTTGTCCGCCAGCGGCCTTCGGTTTCCACGGCACCGAAATGCAGCGCCTTTTCGACCTAGCGACCTCGACCTTGCTTCACCGGCATCGTACCGGTCGCTTCCGCGAAACCGCCGCGACGGCGGCCCCTCGGAAACCATGACTCCTGCATGCAAGGACGGCCAACCATGACAGACAACAACAAGATGAACCGCCTCCTGCTGACCGGCGCGGCCGGCGGCCTCGGCAAGGTGCTGCGCGAGCGGCTCAAGCCCTATGCGAACGTGCTGCGCCTGTCCGACATCGCCTCGCTGGCACCGGCCACCGGCGCGAACGAGGAAACCGTGCCCTGCGACCTCTCGGACAAGGCCGCGGTGCATGCGCTGGTGGAAGGCTGCGACGCCATCGTCCACCTGGGCGGCGTGTCGGTGGAGCGGCCGTTCGAGGAAATCCTCGAAGCCAACATCAAGGGCGTGTTCCACATCTACGAGGCCGCGCGCCGCCATGGCGTGAAGCGCGTGGTGTTCGCGAGCTCGAACCACGTGATCGGCTTCTACAAGCAGAGCGAGCACATCGACGCCCATGCCGCACGCCGGCCAGACGGCTACTACGGCCTGTCGAAGTCCTTCGGCGAAGACGTGGCGCAGTTCTACTTCGACCGCTGGGGCATCGAGACGGTGAGCATCCGCATCGGCTCCTCCTTCCCCGAGCCGGCCAACCGCCGGATGATGAGCACCTGGCTGAGCTACCGCGACCTGACCGCGCTGATCGAGAAGTCGCTCTTCACCCCCGGCGTGAAGCACACGGTGGTCTACGGCATGTCGAACAATCGCGACGTGTGGTGGGACAACAGCGCCGCCGCGCACCTGGGCTTCGTGCCGCAGGACAGCTCCGAAGTGTTCCGCGACAAGGTCGAGCAGCAGCCTCCGGTGGCACCGACCGACCCCAACGCCATCTACCAGGGCGGCGCCTTCACTGCACAGGGGCCATTCGGCGATTGAGGCGATGCAAGCTGAACTCGTCCTCGACGCTCGCAACGGCACCGGCGAGAGCCCGGTGTGGCATGCCGCCGAGCAGGCGCTGTACTGGGTCGATATTCCCGCGCGCACGCTGAACCGCTGGCATGCGGGCGAAGGCCACGCGCAGTGGAAGGCCGATGAAATGATCGCCTGCATCGCGCCGCGCGCCGACGCGCCCGGCGAGTGGATCGCCGGCATGGAAAGCGGCCTCTTCTCGCTGAAGCCGCAGGCCGACGGCACGCTGGCCTGCGCGCCGCTCGCTTCCGTCGACCACGCCGCGCCCGCCATGCGCTTCAACGACGGCCGCTGCGACCGCCAGGGCCGCTTCTGGGCCGGCACCATGCTGCTGGACATGGCGGCTGGCGCACGCGTCGGCCGACTCTACAGCTACGCCAGCGGCAGCGCGAAGGCCGACCAGCGCCTCGACGACTTCATCGTGCCCAACGGCCTGGCCTTCAGCCCCGACGGCCGCACGATGTACATCTCGGATTCGCACCCCACGGTGCAGGCCGTCTGGGCCTTCGACTACGACATCGCCACCGGCACGCCAGGCAACCGCCGCCTCTTCGTCGACATGAAGCCCCTGCCCGGCCGCCCCGACGGCGCCGCCATGGACACCGACGGCTGCTACTGGATCTGCGGCAACGACGCGGGCCTGGTGCACCGCTTCACTCCCGACGGCCGGCTCGACCGCTCGCTCGAAGTGCCGGTGAAGAAACCCGCCATGTGCGCCTTCGGCGGCGCGGGCCTCGACACCCTGTTCGTCACCTCGATCCGGCCCGGCGGCATCGACCTGTCGGACCAGCCGCTGGCCGGCGGCGTGTTCGCGCTGCGGCCCGGCGCGCAGGGCGTGCCCGAGCCGGCCTTCGGCAGCTGACCCCCTTTTTCAACAACCACCAAACCAGAGGACGAGACAAATGAAATTCGCCAAGAAGACCCTGATCGCAATTTCCGCGTGCGCAGCAGCCGCGCTGACCACCATGGCTGCACACGCCACCGAGTTCCGTTCGGCCGACATCCACCCCGACGACTACCCCACCGTGACCGCGGTGAAGTTCATGAGCGAGCGCCTGAAGGCGCTGTCGGGCGGCAAGCACAGCATCAAGGTGTTCAACAACAGTGCGCTCGGCAGCGAGAAGGACACGATCGAGCAGGCCAAGATCGGCGCGCTGCAGATGGTGCGCGTGAACATCGCGCCCATGAACAACATCTGCCCCGAGACGCAGGTGCCGACCATGCCCTTCCTGTTCCGATCGGTCGACCACCTGCACAAGGTGCTGGACGGCCCGATCGGCGAAGAGATTCTGAAGTCGTGCGAGAAGCAGGGCTTCGTGGGCCTGGCCTACTACGACAGCGGCGCGCGCTCGATGTTCACCGCCAAGAAGCCGGTGCGCAGCTTCGCCGACATGAAGGGCCTGAAGGTGCGCGTGCAGCAGTCCGACCTGTGGGTGTCGATGCTCGAGGCCATGGGCGCCAACGCCACGCCCATGCCCATGGGCGAGGTCTACACGGGCCTGAAGACCGGCCTGATCGACGCCGCCGAGAACAACTACCCCACCTATGAAAGCGCGCGCGCCTTCGAAGTGGCCAAGTACTACAGCAAGACCGAGCACTCGATGGCGCCCGAGATGCTGCTGTTCTCCAAGCGCGTGTGGGACAAGCTCTCCGCCGAGGAGCAGGGCTGGATCCGCCAGGCCGCCAAGGAGTCGGTGCCCTACATGCGCAAGCAGTGGGAAGAGCGCGAAGTGAAGTCGCTGGCCACGGTGAAGGCCGGCGGCGCCGAGATCATCGAGGTCGACAAGGCCCCGTTCCAGGCGGCGATGAAGCCGGTGTACGACAAGTTCATCACCGACGCGAAGCTCAAGGACCTCGTGAAGCGCGTGCAAGAGACGAAGTAAGCGAACCGCCCTGCTGAACCAACTCCTTCCCCCTCTGGGGGAAGGCCGGGATGGGGGCACGACGGCGCTGGCATAGGGACGCCGCTAGCCCCCACCCCTGCCCTCCCCCAGAGGGGGAGGGAGAAACAGAGAAAAACCTTCATGTACACCAAACTCTGCCGCACGCTCGCCCGTGCCTGCATGTGGTTGGGCATCCTCGGTCTCGTGGCGGTCATCTGCGCCGTGAGCTGGCAGGTGTTCGGCCGCTACGTGCTCAACAACACCCCCACCTGGGCCGAAAGCCTCGCGCTGCTGCTGGTGCTCTACGTCACCATGCTCGGCGTGGCCGTGGGCGTGCGCGACGCGGGCCACATCGGGCTCGAATCCTTCCTCGTGCTCGCGCCCGACTGGCTGCGGCTGAAGATGGAATACCTTATCCACGCGCTGATCCTGCTGTTCGGCCTGGCCATGGCCTGGAACTGCGCCGAGCTGGCCGGTTCGGTTTGGGAATACCGGCTGCCCACGCTGTGGATCTCCGAGGGCTGGAAGTACGTGCCGGCCTCGGTCGCGGGCGTGCTGATCGTCCTCTTCTCCATCGAACACATCATCGCCCTGGCCCAAGGCCGCGAAGTGGAACCCGCCTGGGGATAACGAATGCACACCCCCAGGCTTCGCGCACTTCGTGTCGCTTCTCCAACCCCCTTGCAGGGGGCAATGCCTGCGGCCCGGCAAAGCCGGTTCCGCGGCATTCCCCGAACAGTCCATAGCGCCCCCACCACCGGCGAGGCGGCCAGATCATGACCATTCCCCTTTTGATTCTCTGCCTCTCGTTCACGCTCTTCCTCCTGCTGGGCGTGCCGGTGGCTTTCTCCATCGGCCTGTCGGCCCTGGCCACGCTGCTGTATGAAGGCCTGCCGCTGGCGGTCGGCTTCCAGCAGATGACCTCGGGCATGGGCATCTTCTCGTTCCTCGCCATCCCGTTCTTCATCTTCGCCGGCGAGCTGATGCTCTACGGCGGCATCGCGGACCGCATCGTCAACCTGGCGCGCGACCTCGTGGGCCACGTGCGCGGTGGCCTCGGCATGTCGAACGTGGTGGCCTGCACGCTGTTCGGCGGCGTCTCGGGCTCGCCCGTGGCGGACGTCTCGGCCATGGGCGCCGTGATGATCCCGATGATGAAGAAGGAGGGCTATCACGCCGACTACGCGGTCAACGTGACGACCCACGCGGCACTGGTCGGCGCGCTGATGCCGACCAGCCACAACCTCATCATCTATTCGCTGGCCGCGGGCGGAAAGGTGTCGATCGCGGCGCTGATCCTCGCGGCGCTGCTGCCGGCGGCGGTGCTCACCGTCAGCAACCTGGCGGCCGCCTACCTGGTGGCAGTCAAGCGCGGCTACCCCGCCGGCACCTTCCCGGGCTGGGCCATCGTGGCGCGCTCGTTCGCGGCGGCGCTGCCGGGCCTGTTCGTGGTGCTGCTGATCCTGGGCGGCATCCTGTCGGGCATCTTCACGGCCACCGAGTCGGCGGCGGTGGCTGTGCTCTACGCGCTGGCCCTCACGATCTTCGTGTACCGCACGCTGAAGTGGGAGCACTTCGTCAAGGCGGCCTCGAAGGCTGTGCGCACCACCGGCGTGATCCTGCTGCTGATCGGCATCTCCAGCACCTTCGGCTACCTCATCAGCCTGTACGGCGTGGCCGAGCTCACGGGACAGATGCTGTCGCAGGTCACGAGCACGCCGTGGGTGATCTTCCTGCTCATCAACATCATCCTGTTCGTGCTGGGCACCTTCCTGGACATGGCCGCCACCATCCTGCTGTGCACGCCGATCTTCCTGCCCATCGCGCAGCAGTACGGCATGACCTCCGTGCAGTTCGGCATCGTGATGCTCATCAACTGCGCGCTGGGCCTGAACACGCCGCCCGTGGGCACGACCCAGTTCGTCGGCTGCGCGATCGGCGGGGTGTCGGTGGGAACGGTGATGCGCACCATCTGGCCGTTCTACGGGGCGCTGATCTTCGCGCTCGGCGTGGTCACCTTCGTGCCCGCGTTCTCCACATGGCTTCCCAGCATGTTCATGGTGGTGAAATGACGCACACCCCCAGTCTTCGCGCACTTCGTGTCGCGCGCGCCTTCCCCCTTGCAGGGGGCAACACCTGCGGCCGGCAAGTCCGGTTCCGCGGTGTTCCACGAAAAGACCGCGCTTTTTCTGTCGCCTTCGAAGCCTGATATGTCCGAGACCGAAAGACCTCCGCTCTACATCCGCATCCACGCCGCGGACAACGTGGCCATCGTCGCCAACGACGGCGGGCTGAAGGCCGGCGCGGAGTTCGCCGACGGCCTTCGGCTGGTGGACAACGTGCCCCAGGGCCACAAGCTCGCGCTGGTCGACCTCGCCGAAGGCGATGCCATCCGCCGCTACGACGTGGTGATCGGCTACGCACAGAAGGCGCTGCCGCGCGGCAGCTGGGTGCACGAGCGCGTGATGCGGATGCCGACCGCGCCCGAGCTCGACGGCCTTCCCATCGCCACGGTCAAGCCCCCTGCCCTGCCGCCGCTGGAGGGCTACACCTTCGAGGGCTACCGCAACGCCGACGGCTCGGTGGGCACGCGCAACATCCTGGCCATCACGCAGACGGTGCAGTGCGTGGCCGGCGTCACCGAGTTCGCGGTGCAGCGCATCAAGGCCGAGCTGCTGCCGAAGTACCCCAACGTCGACGACGTGGTGGCGCTGGAGCACACCTACGGCTGCGGCGTGGCCATCGACGCGCCCGACGCCGTCGTGCCGATCCGCACGCTGCGCAACATCAGCCTCAACCCCAACTTCGGCGGCGAGGTGATGGTGGTGAGCCTGGGCTGCGAGAAGCTGCAGCCCGAGCGGCTGCTGCCGCCGGGCAGCATTCCCATCGCCGACCAGCGTGCCGGCACCACGCCCGATACCGCGCTCGACGTGGTCTGCCTGCAGGACGACGCGCACGTCGGCTTCATGTCGATGATCGATTCGGTCATGCGCCAGGCCGAGGAGCACCTCGCCCGGCTCAACGCGCGCAAACGCGAGACCGTGCCCGCCAGCGAGCTGGTGGTGGGCGTGCAGTGCGGCGGCAGCGATGCCTTCTCGGGCGTCACCGCCAACCCGGCGGTGGGCTTCTGCACCGACCTGCTGGTGCGCGCGGGCGCCACGGTGATGTTCTCCGAGACCACCGAGGTGCGCGACGGCATCGACCAGCTCACCTCGCGCGCGTCCACGCCCGAGGTGGCCGAAGCCATGATCCGCGAGATGGCCTGGTACGACGCCTACCTGAAGAAGGGCATGGTCGACCGCAGCGCCAACACCACGCCGGGCAACAAGAAGGGCGGGCTCTCCAACATCGTCGAGAAGGCGATGGGCTCCATCGTCAAGTCGGGTTCGGCGCCCATCACCGGCGTGCTCGCGCCCGGCGAGAAGGCGAAGCAGAAGGGCCTGATCTACACGGCCACACCCGCCAGCGACTTCATCTGCGGCACGCTGCAACTGGCCGCCGGCATCAACCTGCACGTGTTCACCACCGGCCGCGGCACGCCCTACGGACTGGCCGAGGTGCCGGTGATCAAGGTCGCCACCCGCAGCGACCTCGCGCGCCGCTGGCACGACCTGATGGACGTAAACGCGGGCCGCATCGCCGACGGCGAGGCCACCATCGAGGACATCGGCTGGGAAATGTTCCGCCTGATGCTCGACGTGGCCAGCGGACGGAAGAAGACCTGGGCCGAGCACTGGAAGCTGCACAACGCGCTGGTGCTTTTCAACCCCGCGCCCGTGACCTGAGCAAGGCGCTGCGCGACGCGCGGGTTCACGTCTTTCTGATTTCCTTTCTAAGACCTGTCTCTTCATCAACGGAGCCCCTCATGGAAGACCTCAAGGACAAGACAGCCCTCGTCACCGGCGCCAGCACCGGCATCGGCGCGGCGGTGGCCATCGCCTTCGCCGCGCGCGGCATGCGCGTGGCGGTGCACTACAACAGCTCCGCCGACGCGGCGAACCAGGTGGTCGACACCATCCGCGCGGCCGGCGGCACCGCCTTCGCACTGAAGGCCGACGTGCGCGACACGGGCGCGATCCGCGAGTGCGTGAAGCAGGCCTCGTCGCAGTTCGGCGGCCGCATCGACGTGCTGGTGAACAACGCGGGCAGCCTGGTCAAGCGCGTGCCCATCGCCGAGTTCGACGATGCACTCTTCGACGAAGTGCTGCACATCAACGCGCGCTCGGTGCTCGCTTTCTGCCGCGAGGTGGTTCCGCTGATGCGCAAGAGCGGCGGCGGCAACATCATCAACGTGACCTCTGTCGCGGCACGCACCGGCGGCGGGCCTTCGGCCTATCTGTACGCGGGCTCGAAGGGCTTCGTGAGCACGGCAACGCACGGGCTGGCGAAGGAGCTGGTGGGCGACCGCATCCGCGTGAACGCGGTGGCGCCGGGCGTCATCCAGACGCCCTTCCAGGACCGCTTCTCCACGCCCGCGATGCTGGAGAACTTCCGCGCCGGCATTCCGATGGGCCGCATCGGCACGCCGGATGAATGCGTGGGCGCATTCCTCTACCTCGCATCGGAACAACTCTCGGGCTACGTCACCGGGCAGGTGATCGAGGTGAACGGCGGGCAGTACATGCCCTGACGCGCACCCACACCTTTCAACACTTCAACGCTCAACCACAACAACGGAGACAAGGATCATGAAACGCAAGCAGTTCATTCGCGGCATCGCCGCCCTCTCGGCCACGGCCGCCCTCTCGCTCGGGCTGGCGGCACCGGCCGCCGCACAGGCCGATTTTCCGAACCGCACCATCGAACTGCTCGTGCCCTACCAGCCCGGCGGCGGCACCGACGGCCTGGCGCGTGCCTTCTCGGAAGCGAGCCGCAAGCACATCTCGCAGAGCATCGTGATCGTCAACCGTCCCGGCGCGGGGGGCGCCATCGGCTGGACCGAGGTGATCAACTCCAAGCCCGACGGCTACAAGCTCGCCGTGCTCACGGTCGAGCTGCTGACGCTGCCGCACCTGGGGCTGGCCAAGTTCAACTACGACGACTTCCAGCCGATCGCTCAGCTCAACGCCGATCCGGCCGCGATCACGGTGAAGGCCGACGCGCCGTGGAACACCATCGAGGAGTTCCTGGCCGCCGCGAAGAAATCGCCGGAGAGCGTGCGCGTGGGCAACTCGGGCAACGGCTCGATCTGGCACCTTGCCGCCGCCGCGCTGGAAGACAAGACCGGCGCCAAGTTCGGCCACATCCCGTTCCAGGGCGCGGCACCCGCGGTGCTGGCGCTGCTGGGCGGCCACATCGAGGCCGTGGCGGTGAGCCCGGCCGAGGTGACGACGCACGTGCAGGGCGGCAAGCTAAAGGTGCTGATGGTGATGGCCGACAAGCGCGTGAAGGGCTTCGAGAAGGTGCCCACAGCCAAGGAGCGCGGCATCGACCTGTCGATCGGCACCTGGCGCGGCCTGGGCGCGCCGAAGAACACGCCGCCCGAAGTGATGGCGAAGCTGCGCGAGATCACCGCGAAGACCGCCGCCGAACCGCTGATGCACGAGGTGATGGACAAGCAGAACCTGGGCTATGTCTACACCGACGGCGCGGTGTTCAAGGAAACGCTGGCGAAGGACAACGTGTACTTCAAGCAGCTCATCACCAAACTCAACATCAAGCCCTGAGCCCCGGCCATGAAGAAGACGACCATCGCATCGCTGCTGTGGCTGGCCGCGGCGGTACCCGCATCGGCCGCCACCTGGGTCTACGTGTCGAACGCCGACAGCCAGGAAATCTCGGTGCTCGAGCTCGACAGGAGCCAGGGAGCGCTCAAGCCGGTGCAGACGCTGAACGTGGGCGGCACGGTGATGCCGATGGTGGTGAGCCGCGACAAGCGCGTGCTGTACGCCGCGCTGCGCTCGCAGCCGTTTCGCGTGGCCGCGCTGTCGATCGACGGCGCCAGCGGCAGGCTGCGGAAGCTGGGCGAGGCGCCGCTGGCCGACAGCATGGCCAACATCGACCTCGACACGAGCGGCAAGTGGCTGTTCGCGGCCTCCTACCAGGGCGGCAAGATCACGGTCAACGCGGTGGGCAAGGACGGCACGGTGGGGCCGATCCACCAGCTGATCCAGACGGCGCCCAACGCGCACGCCATCCACGCCGACGCGAGCAACCGCTTCGTGCTCGCCACCAGCCTGGGCGGCGACAACGTGTCGAGCTGGCGCTTCGACGCGGAGAAAGGCCTGCTCTCGCCCAACGATCCGCCGCTGACCACCACCGCCGCGAAGTCGGGCCCGCGCCACTTCGTGTGGGACAAGGCGCAGCGTCACGTCTACCTGCTGGACGAGCTCGACGCCGCGCTGCACGTGTTCGCCTGGGACGCCGCGCGCGGCACGCTCAGGCTCGAACAGAGCACCACCACCCTGCCCGCCGGTTTCACCGGCAAGCCCTGGGCCGCCGACCTGCACCTGACGCCGAACGGGCGCTTCCTCTACGCGTCGGAGCGCACCTCGAGCACGCTCTCGACATTCAAGGTCGACGCCGCTACGGGGCAGCTGCAGCCGCTGGGCCAGACGCCGACCGAGAAGGGGCCGCGCGGCTTCGCCATCGATTCCACCGGCCGCTACCTGATCGCGGCGGGACAGGAATCGAACGGCATCTCCCTCTACGCCATCGACGCCGACACCGGCGCGCTGGGCACGCCCCAGCACCTGGAGGTGGGCAAGAACCCGAACTGGATCGAGATCATCGACCTGCCCTGAAGGGCAGCCGGCGCCAACTGACAACCCAAGGAGACTTCGCATGCAACGCCGCACACTCATCCGCACCGCCCTCGCCTCTTCGGTCGCCGCCGCGCTTCCGGCGGCATTCGCCCAGGGCAGCAGCAACTGGCCCACGGGCAAGCCGATCACCTACCTCGTGCCCTTTCCGGCGGGCGGCACCACCGACGTGCTGGGCCGGCTGATAGGACAGAAGCTGGGCCCCGCGCTGGGCACCACGGTGATCATCGACAACAAGGGCGGCGCCGGCGGCAGCGTGGGCTCCGAGATCGGCTCGCGCGCCGCGCCCGACGGCTTCACGCTGGTGGGCGGCACGATCAGCTCGCACGCGATCAACGTGAGCCTGTACCCCAAGCTCGGCTACGACCCGCAGAAGTCGTTCGCGCCGGTGACGCTGATCGGCACCAACCCGGTGGTGCTGGTGGTGAACCAGGCGAGCCCCTACAAGACGCTGAAGGACGTGATCGCCGCGAGCAAGGGCAAGGCGGGCGGGCTCTCGTCGGCCTCGGCCGGCACGGGCACCTCGCAGCACCTGGCGCTGGAACTGCTGGCCTACAAGTCGGGCGTGAAGTTCACGCACATCCCGTACAAGGGCAGCGGCCCGGCGATCCAGGACGTGATCGGCGGGCAGGTCGACATGATGTTCGACACCACGGTGGTGGCCGGCCCGCACATCCAGAGCGGCAAGCTGCGCGCGATCGCGGTCACCTCGTCGAAGCGGCTGGCCTCGATGCCCGACGTGCCAACGGTGGCCGAGTCGGGCGTGCCGGGCCTGCAGGACTTCGAGGTGGTGTCGTGGCAGGCGATCTTCGTGCCCGCGCACACGCCCGCGCCGGTGGTCGACCGGCTGCACACCGAGATCCGCAAGATCCTCGCGACGCCGGAGATGCAGGACAAGCTCAAGGGCCTCGGCATGGAGCCGGCCGACCTGAGCACGGTGCAGATCGCGGCCTTCCAGAAGGCCGAGGTGGAGAAGTGGGCGCAGGTGATCAAGGCTGCGGGAATCAAGCCCGACTGATCCGGCGCGATCGGCGGGGTCGGCCGGAAGAACCAAGGGAAGCTTCCTACGTCCCGGGCGAAAAGCCCTTTATAGAATGCCCCTCCGATCCGCTTTCCAGATCATTCCCACGTGTCCGACCGCTCCGCCGTACTGCCCCAATACCTGTTTCCCAAGCAGGCCCTGACCAATTTCGCCGGCTGGGTCGCGGGCAAGGAGCGGGGCGCCGTGACGACGTGGATCATCCGGCGCTTCGTGGCCAAGTACGGCGTGGACATGGGCGAGGCGCTCGAGTCGGACATCAGCCACTACAAGAGCTTCAACCAGTTCTTCACGCGCGAGCTCAAGCCCGGCGCCCGGCCCATCGCCCAGGCCGACCTGATCTGCCCCGTGGACGGCGCGATCAGCCAGTTCGGCGCGATCGAAGGCGACCAGATCTTCCAGGCCAAGGGCCACAACTACACGACCACCGCACTGGTGGGCGGCGACGCCACCCTGGCCGCGAAGTTCGCGCACGGCAGCTTCGCCACGCTCTACCTGAGCCCGAAGGACTACCACCGCATCCACATGCCCTGCGACGGGCGGCTGGTGCGCATGATCCACGTGCCGGGCGACCTGTTCTCGGTGAACCCGACGACGGCGCGCGGCGTGCCCGGCCTCTTCGCGCGCAACGAGCGCGTGGTGTGCGTCTTCGAATCGGCGCGCGGGCCCTTCGTGCTGGTGCTGGTGGGCGCCACCATCGTCGGCAGCATGGCCACCGTGTGGCATGGGGTGGTCAATCCGCCGCGCGTGGGCGAGCTGCGCGAGTGGCACTACACCGACCAGCAGATCGACATCCGCAAGGGCGACGAGATGGGCCGGTTCTTGCTGGGCTCCACCGTCGTCATGCTATTCCCGGCGCCCGCGCTGGCTTTCAACCCGCAGTGGTCGCCCGGCCGTGCGATCCGGTTGGGCGAAGCCATGGCCGAATACACCAATTTGTGAGGCTTTGTCTCACAAGCCGCATCCAGCTTGCCTTGACAGCTACAAAACTAGTAGCATCCTCATCGATTGCGCTATAGTCGCCGCCCAACGAGACGGTTCATAACCAACCACAAGAACGCGAGGCATCGCCCTGTCCCCGCAGGTCGACGGCCCGCCCAGCTTCGAGGAGATGATGTCGATGAGTACCAAGGAAAACGCAGCCATCAGCCAGCTGCTCGCCCTGCTCGAAGCCCGTTATGCGCTGCGCGTGCTCTGGGCCCTGCGCGACGGCCATGCGCAGACCTTCCGCCTGCTGCAGGACAGCGTCGGCGGCATCACCCCCAACACGCTCAACACCCGCATCAAGGAACTGCGCGAGGCCGGCCTCGTGGGCCATGGCAGCGACGGCTACAGCCTCACGCTCAGCGGGCAGGACCTGCTCAAGCGCCTGTCCGACCTGCAGGCCTTCGCCGGCAAATGGCAGCTCGGCCAGCAGAAGAAGGCTGCGGCAACTGCGCCGGCCGCAACCGCCTCCGCCGCTCCCGCCATGGCTCCCGCTGCGCCCCCGGCAGCGCCCTCTCCCGAACCTCCTCCGGCGCCTGCGCCTACACCCGCGCCGTCCGGCGACGACAGCAGCCACGGCTGACGGACGGCGGGGCCGCCCGCCGGGCCTCGGTAAACTCCGCGCCTTCGATCCACGGATCTCACATCGACGCAAGGAGCGTTTCCCATGCCCACCACTCCCTCCGGCCTGCAATACGAAGACACCGAAGTCGGCACCGGCGCCGAAGCCAAGGCCGGCCAGCACGTGCACGTGCACTACACCGGCTGGCTCTACAACGACGGCGTGCAAGGCGCCAAGTTCGACTCCAGCCGCGACCGCAACGACCCCTTCGCGTTCTCGCTGGGCGCGGGCCAGGTCATCAAGGGCTGGGACGAAGGCGTGGCCGGCATGAAGATCGGCGGCAAGCGCACGCTGATCATTCCCGCATCGCTGGGCTATGGCGCTCGCGGCGCGGGCGGCGTGATCCCCCCCAATGCCACCCTGAAGTTCGACGTCGAACTGCTCGACGCCCACTGAGCCTCCCAGCTGACGGCTCCAAGGCCCGGTTTCGGGCCTTTTTCGTGTCTCGGAGGTCGTTTCGACCCCATTTTTTCGCTTGAAATGCCTTCGGCCAGCCCCATGTGGCTGGCTATCGTTTGTTTTCCGGCACGTGCCGGTTCTTTGAAAAATGTCTGACCCGCAACAATCCGCACAGAATTCTCAAATGCTGCAAGGCGAGCCCAGCCCCGAAGAACTGGAGGCAGCGCAAGCCGCCAACGAAGCCGAGGCGCTCGATGCCCTGGCCGTCGCCCAGGGCGAACTCGCCGCGCTGCAGACCAAGAATGCCGAGCTTGCCGATCAGTACCTGCGCGCCCAGGCGGACGTGCAGAACGCCCGCCGCCGCGCGGACGAGGAAGTCAGCAAGGCCCGCAAGTTCGCCGTCGAGGCCTTCGCCGAAAGCCTGCTACCGGTCACCGACAGCCTGGAAGCCGGCCTGGCCGTCAAGGACGCCACGCCCGAGCAGATTCGCGAAGGCGCCGAAGCCACGCTGCGCCAGCTCAAGAGCGCGCTCGAACGCAACAAGGTGATCGAAGTGGCCCCCGCGCCCGGCACGAAGTTCGACCCGCACCAGCACCAGGCCATCTCGATGGTCCCCGCCGACCAGGAACCCAACACCGTGGTCACCGTGCTGCAGAAGGGCTACACCATCAACGACCGCGTGCTGCGCCCGGCGCTGGTCACGGTCAGCGCCCCGAAGTGACCCGCCGTTCGGCGACGCACAAGATTCCCACAGGAAATCCCCGCTTCATGCCTTGAATCGCGACGGGTTATCCACAAGTTCATAACAACATATTTTTCAGGCTTTCAGGAGTAAGAACATGGCAAAGATCATCGGCATCGACCTCGGCACCACCAACTCGTGCGTGTCGATCATGGAAGGCAACACCACGCGTGTGATCGAGAACTCGGAAGGTGCGCGCACCACGCCGTCGATCGTCGCGTACCAGGAAGACGGTGAAGTGCTGGTCGGTGCCTCGGCCAAGCGCCAGGCCGTGACCAACCCCAAGAACACGCTGTACGCGATCAAGCGCCTGATCGGGCGCAAGTTCGAGGAAAAGGAAGTCCAGAAGGACATCGACCTGATGCCCTACACCATCGCCAAGGCCGACAACGGCGACGCATGGGTGGAAGTGCGCGGCAAGAAGATCGCCCCGCAGCAGGTCAGCGCCGACATCCTGCGTAAGATGAAGAAGACCGCCGAAGACTACCTCGGCGAGACCGTCAGCGAAGCCGTGATCACGGTGCCCGCCTACTTCAACGACGCCCAGCGCCAGGCCACCAAGGACGCCGGCCGCATCGCGGGCCTCGACGTCAAGCGCATCATCAACGAGCCCACCGCCGCTGCCCTGGCCTTCGGCCTGGACAAGCAGGACAAGGCCGACCGCAAGATCGCCGTGTACGACCTCGGCGGCGGTACCTTCGACGTGTCGATCATCGAAATCGCCGACGTCGACGGCGAGAAGCAGTTCGAAGTGCTTTCGACCAACGGCGACACCTTCCTGGGCGGCGAAGACTTCGACCAGCGCATCATCGACTACATCATCGGCGAGTTCAAAAAGGAACAGGGCGTCGACCTGAGCAAGGACGTGCTGGCACTGCAGCGCCTGAAGGAAGCCGCTGAAAAGGCCAAGATCGAGCTGTCGAACAGCGCGCAGACCGACATCAACCTGCCGTACATCACGGCCGATGCATCGGGTCCGAAGCACCTGAACATCAAGCTGACCCGCGCCAAGCTGGAGAGCCTGGTCGACGAGCTGATCGAGCGCACCATCGCTCCCTGCCGCCTGGCCATCAAGGACGCCGGCATCAGCGTGGGCGACATCAACGACGTGATCCTGGTCGGCGGCATGACCCGCATGCCCAAGGTGCAGGAGAAGGTGAAGGCCTTCTTCGGCAAGGAACCGCGCAAGGACGTGAACCCCGACGAGGCCGTGGCCGTCGGCGCCGCCATCCAGGGCCAGGTGCTCTCGGGCGACCGCAAGGACGTGCTGCTGCTGGACGTGACCCCGCTGTCGCTGGGCATCGAGACCATGGGCGGCGTCATGACCAAGATGATCGCCAAGAACACCACGATCCCGACGAAGTTCGCGCAGACCTTCTCGACCGCAGAGGACAACCAGCCGGCGGTGACCATCAAGGTGTTCCAGGGTGAACGCGACATCGCCGCAGGCAACAAGCTGCTGGGCGAATTCAATCTGGAAGGCATTCCGCCGGCATCGCGCGGCACGCCGCAGATCGAGGTGAGCTTCGACATCGACGCCAACGGCATCCTGCACGTCGGCGCCAAGGACAAGGGCACCGGCAAGGAAAACAAGATCACCATCAAGGCGAGCTCGGGCCTGTCGGAAGACGAGATCCAGAAGATGGTGAAGGATGCCGAGCTGAACGCCGCCGACGACAAGAAGAAGCTCGAGATCGTTCAGGCGCGCAACCAGGGCGAAGCCATGATGCACAGCGTGAAGAAGTCGCTGGGCGAACACGGCGCCAGCCTCGAAGCCGCCGAGAAGGAAGCGATCGAGACCGCGATCAAGAACCTGGAAGAAGCCCTCAAGGGCGAGGACAAGGCCGCGATCGAGGAAAAGACGAACGCGCTGATGACCGCAAGCCAGAAGCTCGGCGAGAAGATGTATGCCGAATCGCAGGCCGCGGCCGGCGCCTCGGCAGCCTCCGGTGCCGCTGGCGCGGAAGCTGCATCGCACGCCCAGGCCGACGACAACGTGGTCGACGCCGAAGTGAAGGAAGTCAAGAAGGGCTGATCTCCAGCCCGCCGACCAAGGCTGGAACACCTGCAAGGGTGCTCCAGCCTTTCTCGCTTCAAGTCACCCGAGTTCCCGCTGCTTCCCTGATCTCCCGATCGACCTGCCATGGCCACCAAACGCGACTACTACGAAACCCTCGGCGTCCCCAAGAACGCCAGCGAAGAAGAAATCAAGAAGGCTTATCGCAAGCTCGCGATGAAGCACCACCCGGACCGCAATCACGGCGACACCGCGAAGGAGGCCGAGGCCAAGTTCAAGGAGGTCAAGGAAGCCTACGAAATGCTGTCCGACGGCCAGAAGCGCGCGGCCTACGACCAGTACGGCCATGCCGGCGTCGACCCGAACATGCGCGGCCCGGGCGCGGAAGGCTTCGGGGGCTTCGCTGAAGCCTTCGGCGACATCTTCGGCGACGTGTTCGGCGGCGGACGCCGTGGCGGCGGCCGGCAGGTCTTCCGCGGCAGCGACCTGAGCTACGCGATGGAGATCACGCTCGAGGAAGCAGCCGAGGGCAAGTCCACCGAGATCCGCATCCCCACCTGGGACGAATGCGAGACCTGCCACGGCTCGGGCGCGAAACCCGGCACCAAGCCCATCACCTGCACCACCTGCCACGGCGCGGGCGCGGTGCAGATGCGCCAGGGCTTCTTCAGCGTGCAGCAGACCTGCCCCACCTGCCACGGCAGCGGCAAGATCATTCCCGAGCCCTGCACCGCGTGCCATGGCCAGGGCAAGATCAAGCGCAACAAGACGCTCGAAGTGAAGATCCGCGCCGGCATCGACGACGGCCAGCGCATGCGCGTGACCGGCAGCGGCGAGCCCGGCGTCAATGGCGGCCCTCCGGGCGACCTGTACATCGAGATCCGACTGAAGAAGCACGACATCTTCGAGCGCGACGGCGACAACCTGCACTGCGTGGTACCGGTGAGCGTGACCACGGCCGCGCTCGGCGGCGAGATCAACGTGCCCACACTGAAGGGCGCGGCGGCCATCGACATTCCCGAAGGCACGCAGAGCGGCAAGCAGTTCCGCCTGCGCGGCAAGGGCATCAAGGGCGTGAACTCGAGCTACCCGGGTGACCTGTACTGCCACGTGCGTGTGGAGACGCCGGTGAAGCTCACCGAGTACCAGCGCAAGCTGCTGAAGGACCTCGACGATTCGCTCAAGAAGGGTGGAGAGAAGCACAGCCCCACCGACAAGGGCTGGTTCGACAAGGCGAAGGAATTCTTCAGCTGATCGTCCTGTACACGCCGGGCCTGCCGCTGCGCAGGAGACCGGCGTCGTGCTTCGGGCCGGCTGCCATGGCCGGCTTCGGCACGCTCAAGCCCCGCTGAAAGGCTGGCCCTGTCTACTTGAGGTTGAACAGCGAACCGGGGCCGCTTCGCTGAACACGGGGGCTCGAAAGCAGCCTCCCCGCTATCCCCACCTATCCCTGGAGCAGACCGGTCACCTTGAACTGGTGCGCCGGTCGCTGCCCCTCGTCGCACCGAGGCGGTGCATCCGCACCAGGAGGATCAGGCCGACCCTGTCCCGGGCGCGATACCGACACCGACTCACGCGAGTCACCTATCCGAAGGTGGCTCAGGGTTTGCTTTTATATTTTTTTGGGTTGAGCAATAAACCGAACGGCAGATCGCGCGTTATTGCAACAGGAACGCCTGTTTTTTGAGCCTCGAAGCTCAATAGGCGATTTTTCCCGGAGAAAAGGCAAAAACGGACGATGGCCATTCGGCATAGGTGTTTTCACCCGGAGAGAATCAAGAAAGCGAGCCTTTGAATTTACCTGAAATCTGGAAATTTGTTCCTTGCTTTTTGTGGAACTTTACTTGGCGTCGTGGTTCTGAATTAACAAATGATTTGCCGGGTTCAATCTTTGCTTTATGCTGATTGTTAGCAGATTGTTGTAAGGGAGTTTTCCACGGCATGCAGCCATGGGCAGGCACACCTTTAAATGTTGCGCAAGGCCTTTGCTGCACGCCATCGGGCCAAAAGCCCACCGACCTGAAGGAGGCGTGACCATGGATGTGATCAGCAACTTTGCCGCCCGCTACGAGCGCACCCGCGAGGAAGTCATCTCGCTGCAGGATTACCTGGACACCTGCAAGCGTGATCCCATGGCGTACGCCACTGCCTCCGAGCGCATGCTCAAGGCCATCGGAGAGCCCCAGCTGGTCGACACCCGCAACGACCCCCGCCTTTCGCGCATCTTCGCGAACAAGGTCATCAAGATCTATCCGGCATTCAAGGAGTTCTATGGCATGGAAGACGCCATAGAACAAGTGGTGTCCTATTTCCGCCACGCCGCGCAGGGGCTGGAAGAAAAGAAGCAAATCCTTTACCTGCTGGGCCCGGTGGGCGGCGGCAAGAGCTCCATCGCGGAGCGCCTGAAGCAGCTCATGGAGCACGTGCCCTTCTATGCCATCCAGGGCTCGCCGGTGAACGAATCGCCGCTGGGCCTCTTCAGCGCGGTCGAGGACGGCGAGATCCTTGAAAAGGAATACGGCATCCCGAGCCGCTACCTGAATCGAATTCTCTCTCCCTGGGCCGTCAAGCGGCTCGAGGAGTACGGCGGCGACATCCGCCAGTTCAAGGTGGTCAAGCGCTTTCCCTCGGTGCTGCGGCAGATCGCGGTCGCCAAGACCGAGCCCGGCGACGAGAACAACCAGGACATCTCCTCGCTGGTCGGCAAGGTCGACATCCGCAAGCTTGAGACCTTCGCCCAGGACGACCCCGACGCCTACTCCTACTCCGGTGGCCTGTGCCTGGCCAACCAGGGCCTGCTGGAGTTCGTGGAAATGTTCAAGGCGCCCATCAAGGTGCTGCACCCGCTGTTGACGGCCACCCAGGAAGGCAACTTCAAGGGTACCGAAGGCTTCGGCGCCATACCCTTCGACGGCATCGTGCTCGCGCACAGCAACGAGAGCGAGTGGAAGGCTTTCCGCAACAACAAGAACAACGAGGCTTTCCTCGACCGGATCTACATCGTCAAGGTGCCCTACTGCCTGCGGGCCTCGGAAGAGATCAAGATCTACGAGAAACTGGTGCGCAACTCCTCGCTCGCCAACGCTCCCTGCGCCCCCGGAACGCTGCGCATGATGGCCCAACTCTCGGTGCTCACCCGCCTGAAGGAGCCGGAGAATTCCAGCACCTTCAGCAAGATGCAGGTGTACGACGGCGAGAACCTCAAGGACACCGACCCCAAGGCCAAGTCGATCCAGGAGTACCGCGACTACGCGGGCGTCGACGAAGGCATGAGCGGCGTTTCCACGCGCTTCGCGTTCAAGATCATCTCCAAGGTCTTCAACTTCGACAGCTCCGAGGTGGCCGCCAACCCGGTGCACCTGATGTACGTGCTCGAGCAGCAGATCGAGCGCGAGCAGTTCCCGCCGGAAGTCGAACAGAAGTACATCAGCTACATCAAGGAGCTTCTGGCGCCGCGCTATGCGGAGTTCATCGGCAAGGAGATCCAGACCGCCTACCTCGAGAGCTACAGCGAGTACGGCCAGAACATCTTCGACCGCTACGTCACCTACGCCGACTACTGGATCCAGGACCAGGAGTTCCGCGACGTGGACACCGGCGAAGTCTTCGATCGCGCCTCGCTCAACGCCGAACTCGAGAAGATCGAGCGGCCCGCGGGCATCGGCAACCCGAAGGACTTCCGCAACGAGATCGTCAACTTCGTGCTGCGCGCGCGGGCCGGCAACGCGGGGCGCAACCCGGCGTGGACCAGCTACGAGAAGCTGCGCTCGGTGATCGAGAAGAAGATGTTCTCCAACACCGAAGAGCTGCTGCCGGTGATCAGCTTCAACACCAAGAGCAGCGCCGACGAGCAGAAGAAGCACGAGGACTTCGTGACCCGCATGGTCGAGAAGGGCTATACGGCCAAGCAGGTGCGCCTGCTGTGCGAGTGGTATCTGCGGGTGCGTAAAAGCTCATAGAAAAACGGCCCTTCCGATCGTTCTCTCTTTGCAAGGAGCGTTGACAACATCGTGGCCATCCTGCAGCAGATCATCGACCGCCGCCTGTCGGGCAAGAACAAGTCCATCGGCAACCGCGAGCGCTTCCTCAGGCGCTACAAGGGGCAGATCCAGGAAGCGGTGAGGCGCGCCGTCAGCGGCCGCAACATCCGCGAACTGGAGCAGGGCGAAGATGTGACGCTGCCGCGCCACGACGTGTCGGAGCCCGTGTTCGGCCACGCCCGCGGCGGCGACCGCGAGTACGTCCACCCCGGCAACCAGGAGTACCTGAAGGGCGACCGCATCAAGCGGCCTGAAGGCGGCGGCGGAGGCGGCTCCGGCAGCGGAGAGGCCAGCGACAGCGGCGAAGGCGAGGACGATTTCGTCTTCCGTCTCACGCGCGAGGAGTTCATGCGCGTCTTCTTCGACGACCTCGCGCTGCCGCACCTCATCCGCACGCAGATCGCCGATGTGCCCGAGTGGAAGAGCCACCGCGCCGGCTTCACCAGCGACGGCTCGCCCAACAACCTGCACGTGGTGCGCTCGATGCGCGGCGCCCTCGCCCGCCGCATCGCGCTGGGCGGCGAGCCGCGCAAGGAGCTCAAGCGGCTGGAGGCGCACCTCGAAAGCCTGCGCAAGCATCCGCAGGTCGAGCAGCCCTTCATCCAGAAGGAAATCCGCGAGACGGAAGAGCGCATCGCCGAAGTGCGCCGCACCATGCGGCACGTGCCCTACATCGACCCCATCGACCTGCGCTACCGCAACCGCGTGAAGACACCGGTGCCCAGCGCCAAGGCCGTGATGTTCTGTCTCATGGACGTGTCGGGCTCGATGGACGAGGCGCGCAAGGACATGGCCAAGCGCTTCTTCATGCTGCTGTACATGTTCCTCACGCGGCACTACGAGAAAATCGACCTGGTCTTCCTGCGCCACCACACGCAGGCGCAGGAAGTGACGGAGGAAGAGTTCTTCCACGCCACGGAAACCGGCGGCACGGTGGTGTCCAGCGCGCTGGTGCTGATGGACGAGATCATCAAGGCGCGCTACCCCAGCGGCGAATGGAACGTGTACGGCGCGCAGGCCAGCGACGGCGACAACTGGCACCAGGACAGCGGCCGCTGCCGCGAACTGCTGGTCGAGAACATCCTGCCGGTCGTGCGCTACTACGCCTACGTGCAGGTGGCCGAGACCGAGCAGAACCTGTGGCAGGAATACCAGCAGCTCGAAGGCGTGGAGCCCAACTTCGCGATGCGCAAGGTGTCCGACGCACAAGACATCTACCCGGTCTTCCGCGACCTGTTCAAGAAGGAAGGG
Source organism: Variovorax sp. 350MFTsu5.1 (assembly GCF_048302515.1). Lineage (NCBI taxonomy): Bacteria > Pseudomonadati > Pseudomonadota > Betaproteobacteria > Burkholderiales > Comamonadaceae > Variovorax > Variovorax sp. 350MFTsu5.1. Next base: position 4,596,735 of record NZ_CP157620.1, read on the forward strand.
GTCACGTCATGAACACCGCCATCACCGCCCCTCCTCCGGCCACCAGCCTCCCTCGACTGGACCGCCTGCCCAGCCCTTCGGACTGGACCTTCGAACTCATCGAGACCTACCACTCGGAAATCGCCAAGACGGCCCGGGGCTACGGCCTGGACGTGTACGCGAACCAGCTCGAAGTCATCACGGCCGAGCAGATGATGGACGCCTACGCCAGCGTGGGCATGCCCATGATCTACCGGCACTGGTCGTACGGAAAGCAGTTCATCTCGACCGAGAAGAACTACAAGCGCGGCCATATGGGGCTGGCCTACGAGATCGTCATCAACTCCGACCCCTGCATCGCCTACCTGATGGAGGAGAACACCATGGCCATGCAGGCCCTGGTGATCGCGCATGCGGCCTACGGGCACAACAGCTTCTTCAAGGGCAACTACCTGTTCCGGATGTGGACCGACGCCTCGTCCATCATCGACTACCTGGTGTACGCGCGGCACTACATCGCCGAGTGCGAGGAGCGCCACGGCCTGGACGCGGTGGAAGAGCTGCTCGACTCCTGCCATGCGTTGATGAACTACGGCGTCGACCGCTATCGCCGCCCGCAGAAGCGCTCGCTGGCACAGGAAGCCGCCCAGCGCGCCGAACGCGAGCGCCACATGCAGCAGCAGGTGAACGACCTCTGGCGCACGCTGCCGCGCAAGAGCGAGCAGGCGGCCGAGGCCGACGCTGCCAAGCGCTTTCCGTTGGAGCCGCAGGAGAACCTGCTCTACTTCATCGAGAAGAACGCCGCGCTGCTGGAGCCGTGGCAGCGCGAGGTGGTGCGCATCGTGCGCAAGATCGCGCAGTACTTCTACCCGCAGCGCCAGACCCAGGTCATGAACGAAGGCTGGGCCACCTTCTGGCACTACACGCTGCTCAACACCATGTACGACCGCGGACAGCTCGCCGACGGCTTCATGATGGAATGGCTCAGCTCCCACACGGGCGTGATCTTCCAGCCGCCGGTGGGCCACCGCGCCTACAGCGGCATCAACCCGTACGCGCTGGGCTTCGCGATGTACACCGACCTGCGGCGCATCTGCGAGAAGCCCACCGAGGAAGACCGCCGCTGGTTCCCCGACTTCGCGGGCACCGACTGGCTGCGCACGCTCGACTACGCGATGCGCAACTTCAAGGACGAGAGCTTCATCGGCCAGTTCCTGAGTCCGAAGACGATGCGCGACTTCCGCTTCTTCGCGATCCGCGACTTCCAGAGCGAGTCGGAACTGGAGGTATCGGCCATCCACGACGACAGCGGCTACCACGCGCTGCGCGAGTCGCTCTCACGTCAGTACGACATGGGAAGCCGCGAGCCCGACATCCAGGTGTGGAACGTGGCCATGCGCGGCGACCGCTCGCTGACGCTGCGCCATACGCAGCGCAACAACCTGCCGCTGCACGACACGGCCGAAGAAGTGCTCAAGCACGTCGCCCGGCTCTGGGGCTTCGACGTGCACCTGGAGAGCATCGACAGCCAGGGCCGCATCAGCCGCAGCTGGAAGGCCTCGGCGCCCAAACAACTCTACTGAGCGCGCCGCGGGCTCGGGTCAGGCCGCCAGCGCCGTGATGGCGAGGATGTAGCCCTTCACGCCCAGCCCCACGATGATGCCCTTCGCCGCCGGCGAGATGTACGAGTGGTGGCGGAACTCCTCGCGCGCATGCACGTTCGAGATGTGCAGTTCGATCAGCGGCACGCTCGCGCCCTTGATGGCGTCGTGCAGCGCGATCGAGGTGTGGGTGTAGGCGCCGGGGTTCATCACCACGCCGATCATGTTGCCCGCCGCCACTTCGCGGCCGGCCTCCTGGATCCAGTCGATCAGCACGCCTTCATGGTTCGACTGGCGGCATTCGATCTCGACGCCGAACTTCGCGCCGGTTTCCTTGCACAGGCGCTCGACATCGGCCAGCGTGTCGCGTCCGTACTGTTCGGGCTCGCGCGTGCCGAGCAGGTTGAGGTTGGGGCCGTTGAGGACGAGGATCTTCTTCATGATGGTTGTCTGGGGGAATCTGGCGAACGGAGGCCGATTATGGTCTCGCGGCCGTCCTGCGCCTGCGCGCGGCGGACGAGCCGACGTAGTAGTTGTACGAGTCGATGTCGACCACGCAGCGCGCCATCAGATCGACGAAGGAGCGCAGCTTCCGCCCCATGTAGCGCTGCCGCTGGTAGGCGCAGTAGATGCGCCGCGGCTCCGGCTGCCACTGCGGCAGCACCGGCACCAGCACGCCCTGCTCCAGTTCGGGCCGCACGAAGAAGGCGGGCAGCAGCGCGATGCCCAGGCCGTCGATGCAGAAGGTCTTCATCACCCAGTGGTCGTTGGTCTCGAAGGCCGGCTCGGGGCCGAACGCGAAGCTGGCCGCGCCCGACACCAGCAGCACCTGCGAGCGCTCCGAAGGCTCCTTCATCACGATGGACTGGTGCGCCACCAGCTCATCGGGTGACGAGGGCACCCCGTGCCGCGCCAGGTACTGCGGGCTCGCATACAGCCCGTAGCTCAGCCGCCCCAGCAGCCGAGCCACGAGGTTCGGCGCATCGGGCGGCTCGGAGCACACGTAGCAGTCGACGTCGTCGATCCGAGGCGCATGGAAGCCGCTCGCCACGTCGAGTTGGCAGCGCACGTCCGGATGCTCCTCGAGGAACAGCTTGACCACATGGCAGACGAAGGAGGTGCTGAACTGCGTGTCCGACAGCAGCGAGAGGCTGCCCGACACGCCCGTCGTCAGCGCGTGGACCTCGGTGCTGGCCTCTTCGAGCCGGCCCTTCACCTCGTCGAGCAGCCCTTCGCCGCGCACAAGAAACGCGCGGCCGGCCTCGGTGAGCGAGATGCGGCGCGGGCTGCGCAGCAGCAGTTGCGCACCCAGCAGCTCCTCCAGCCGCGTGAGCTGCCGGCTCAGGGTGGCCTTGGAAACGCCGGAGAGGCTTTCGGCCTTGGTGAGGCTGCCGCTCCTGGCGATCAGCACGAAAGCCTCGACCAGGGCGAGATCGATGCGGCTCATGCGGCCCAGCGTTGCAGGAATGAAAAGCAGCGTCTCTTCATGTGACTTTCATCGGTGCGGCGGAAGCGGTACGGTATCACCGGCGAACAGTTCGCTTCCCACGATCCCTCCATGAACACTCCACAACACACGGCCGCGTGGCGCCCCGTGGCACGCTCAGCCGACCTGCGCCCGGGCGCCAACATCGTCGCCGGCTTCGCCGAAGGCCAGGAACTTGCGCTCTGGCGCGCCGCCGACGGCACCGCCCAAGCCTGGGAAAACCGCTGCCCCCACCGCAGCGTGCGCTTCACGCTCGGGCAGGTCATCGACAACCGCCTGGCCTGCGCTTACCACGGCTGGCAGTACGAGGCCGGCAGCGGGCAGTGCACCAGCATTCCGGCGCACCCCGCCATGCAGGCGCCGCGCAACGTCTGCGCGAAGACCTTCGGCACGGCGGAGGCGGCCGGGATGCTGTGGGTGAATCTTTCGCCCGAGGCTGCGCCGGTTCCAGACGAACTGCGCGATGCCGTTCCCACCGGCTGGCACTTCTGCCGCACGCTGACGGTTCGCGCGCCCGCCCAGGCCGCTCGTGAAGCGCTGGAGAGCCACGGCATGGCCAGGGTTTCCTCCTCCTGGCGGGGCCGGCTCGGCGGCACGGAAACCGTCGCCCTCGTCCTCGACGCCCAGCCCCGGCTCGCCTTCATCCACCTGTGGACGGAAGCAGCCTCCGGTTCGGCCGCCATGAAAGCCTTGCACGCAGCTGCCCGCCAGCTGCGCACCGAAATCGAAGCCCTGCCCCAGGGTTGAAAGAAGAGAAACCCATGCCCTTCGTCACCGACGATCCCAACATGCTCGACGACTGGCTGGTCGTCGGTCCCGCGCCGGCGCCAACGGCCTCGCGCGAAACCCGGCTGCTCGGCGAAACCGTGCGGCTGTCGACCGATGCCGACGGCACTCACCGCTGCAGCCTCGGCGACACCCCGCTCGCCGTGCAATCCAGCTACGGCTATCTCTGGGTCTGCCCGAGCGGCCGCCCCGCCCGCCCGCTGTTCGACTTTCCCGAATACGGCGAACCGGGCCGCCGCCGCGTCGACTGCGGCGGCATCGGCGTCGCGGTGTCGGGCCTGCGGGTGATCGAGAACTTCCTGGACATGGCGCACTTTCCCTTCGTGCATGCCGACTACCTCGGCAAGGTGCCGCACACCGAGGTCGCGCAGTACCAGGTGCAGGTGGAGCCCGCCACCGGCGAGATCTGGGCCACCGACTGCCGCTTCTGGCAGCCTCGCGCCTCCGCCGCGCACGACGCCTCGGGCAGCGAGGTGCTCTACAAGTACCGCGTGATGCAGCCCTTCTCGGCCATGCTCTACAAGAGCAGCTTCCGCGCGGGCGAGCTCGATGCGATCGGCATCTTCCTGCAGCCGGTCGACGAGGAACACGTGATCGCCCACACCCTGCTGGCCTGCTACGACGACCACTCCACCGACGCCGAGCTCATCGCCTTCCAGCACACCATCTTCGGGCAGGACAAGCCCATCCTGGAGAACCACGCCTTCAAGCGCATGCCGCTCGAAGGCCGCGCCGAGACGCCCACGCGCGGCGATACCTCCTCCGTCACCTACCGGCGATGGCTGCGCGAGCGCGGCATGCGCTTCGGCGTGAGGGCCGCGGCATGAGCACGGCGACACTGAAGCTCTACGACTACCCGCTCTCGGGCAACTGCTTCAAGGTGAGGCAGATGCTGGCCTGGCTGGGCGTGGCGTACCAGGCGGTGCCGGTCGATTTCTTTCCCGGCCGCGAGCACAGGTCGGCCGCGTTCCTCGCCAACGTCAATCCACTGGGCCAGCTGCCGGTGATCGACGACGACGGCTTCGTGCTGCGCGACGCGCAGGCCATCCTGGTCTACCTCGCGAGCCGCCACGACCCGCAGGGCCGCTGGTATCCCGCCGACGCGAAGCTGCGCGGCGAAGTCGCCCAGTGGCTCGCCACCGCCGACGAGATCACCCGAACCGCCTCGGCCGCGCGGCTGCACGATGCGCTCGGCTATCACCACCTCGACATCGATGCCTGCCGCGCGGGCGCGCGCGCCGTATTCCGCGTGCTCGACGACCACCTCGCCGAGCGAGCCACCGAAGGCTTGCGCTGGCTCGCGTCGGCGCCGGAGGCCACCGTTGCCGACCTCGCCTGTTTTCCCTACGTGGCGCTCGCGGGCGAAGGCGGCATCTCGCTCGACGAGTTTCCCGCGCTGCGAAACTGGGTCTGGGATTTCCGCCACCTGCCGGGGTTCATCGGCATGTCGGGTATCTTCCCTGCTGGCCCTGCCTGAGAATCCTCTCCCATCACCGCTTCCGAGACCGAACATCATGAAGACCAAAGCCGCCGTCGCCTGGAAATCAGGCGCCCCGCTCACCATCGAAACCGTGGACCTCGAAGGCCCGAAGTTCGGCGAAGTGCTCGTCGAGATCAAGGCCACCGGCATCTGCCACACCGACTACTACACTCTCTCGGGCGCCGACCCCGAGGGCATCTTTCCCGCCATCCTGGGCCATGAGGGCGCGGGCATCGTGGTGGACGTCGGCCCCGGCGTCACCACGCTGAAGAAGGGCGACCACGTCATTCCGCTGTACACGCCCGAATGCCGCCAGTGCAAGTTCTGCCTGAGCCGCAAGACCAACCTGTGCCAGCTCATCCGCGGCACGCAGGGCAAGGGCCTGATGCCCGACGGCACCAGCCGCTTCAGCCTCGACGGCAAGCCCATCGCCCACTACATGGGTACCAGCACCTTCAGCAACTACACGGTCGCGCCCGAGATCTCGCTGGCCAAGATCCGCGAGGACGCACCGTTCGACAAGGTCTGCTACATCGGCTGCGGCGTGACCACCGGCATCGGCGCGGTGATCTTCACGGCCAAGGTGGAAGCCGGCGCCAACGTGGTGGTGTTCGGCCTCGGCGGCATCGGCCTGAACGTGATCCAGGGCGCGAAGATGGTGGGCGCCGACAAGATCATCGGCATCGACCTGAACCCCGAGCGCGAGGCCATGGCCCGCAAGTTCGGCATGACGCACTTCATCAACCCCAAGGACACGGAGAACGTGGTCGATGCCATCGTGCAGCTCACCGACGGCGGCGCCGACTACAGCTTCGAGTGCATCGGCAACACCAAGGTGATGCGCCAGGCGCTGGAGTGCACGCACAAGGGCTGGGGCCGCAGCATCATCATCGGCGTGGCCGAGGCCGGTGCCGAGATCAGCACCCGCCCGTTCCAGCTGGTCACCGGCCGCAAGTGGGAAGGCTCGGCTTTCGGCGGCGCGCGCGGCCGCACCGACGTGCCGAAGATCGTCGATTGGTACATGGAAGGCAAGATCGACATCGACAGCCTGATCACGCACACGATGCCGCTGGAGAAGATCAACGACGGCTTCGACCTGATGAAGCGCGGCGAATCCATCCGCGGCGTGGTGATTTACTAACCCCCAGTCTTCGCGCACTTCGTGTCGCTGCGCCAACCCCCTTGCAGGGGGCAACACCTGCGGCCCGGCAAAGCCGGTTCCGCGGTGGCCTCGGACTCACCCCCAGGCTTCGCGCACTTCGTGTCGCTGCGCCAACCCCCTTCAGGGGGCAACAGCTGCGGCCCGGCAGAGCCGGTTCCGCGGTGTTCCTGGAACAGGCACCAGTTCATTACTAAAAGGTGGTCTCGTGACGGAAAGAATGGAACCCCTGCGCAGGGTCGAGGCGGGCGTCCTCGAAGTCGCCTATTACGAAGCCGGCCCCGCCGACGGCCCGCCGGTGCTGCTGATGCACGGCTTCCCATACGACATCCATACGTATGCCGAAGTCGCGCCCATGCTGGCCGACGCCGGCTGCCGCGTGATCGTGCCGTACCTGCGCGGCTACGGCGCCACGCGCTTTCTGAGCGAGGCCACGCCGCGCTCGGGCGAGCAGGCCGCGCTGGGCGCCGACCTGCTCGCGCTGCTCGACGCGCTGAAGATCGAGCGCGCCGTGCTGGCCGGCTACGACTGGGGCGGCCGCGCGGCCTGCGTGGTCGCGGCGCTGTGGCCCGAGCGCTGCGCGGGGCTGGTGTCCCTCAACAGCTACAACATCCAGAACATCGCCAAGGCGATGGAACCCGACACGCCCGACAACGAGCACAGCCTCTGGTACCAGTACTACTTCCACAGCGAACGCGGCCGCGCCGGCCTCCAGAAAGACCGCAAGGCGTTCACGAAGCTGCTGTGGAAGCTGTGGTCGCCCACCTGGAAGTTCGACGACGCCACCTTCGAGCGCAGTGCCGCCGCCTTCGACCACCCCGACTTCGTGGACGTGGTGATCCAGTCGTACCGCCACCGCTTCGGCCTGGTGCCGGGTGACCCGGCTTACGCCGACATCGAGCGCCGCCTCGCGGCCCAGCCGACGATCACCGTGCCCGCCATCACCTTCGACGGCATCGACGACGGCGTGCGCCCGCCGGCCGATGCCTCCGCCCACGCCAACCGCTTCGGCGGCCCGCGCTCGCACCGGCTGGTGCCCGGGGCCGGCCACAACCTGCCGCAGGAAGCGCCACGCACCTTCGCCGACGCCGTGCTCGAGCTCGTGCCGGCACTGCGCAGCAACGACAAGAACCCCCAATGACCGACAACACCCCCAAGCTGCTTTCCGAGCACCGCGCCTTCGGCGGCCTGCAGCGCTTCGTCGAGCACCATTCGCTCGAGATCGGCCTGCCGATGCGCTTCTCGGTCTACCTGCCGCCGCAGGCCGCGTACGAGCGCGTGCCCGCCCTGCTCTACCTCGCGGGCCTGACCTGCAACGAGGAAACCTTCGCCATCAAGGCCGGCGCGCAGCGCATGGCGGCCAGCCTGGGCATCGCGCTGATCGCGCCCGACACCAGTCCGCGCGGCCCGGAGGTGGAAGGCATTCCCGGCGCCAGGGACAACTGGGACTTCGGCATCGGCGCCGGCTTCTATCTCGACGCGCTGGCCGAGCCCTGGGCCACGCACTGGCGCATGGAAAGCTGGATCGTGCAGGAGCTGCTGCCCCTGGTGGCCAGGCACTTCCCGATCGACGGCGAGCGCATCGGCATCTTCGGCCACTCGATGGGCGGGCACGGCGCGCTCACGCTGGCGCTTCGGCATCCGGGGCGCTTCAGGTCGCTGTCGGCCTTCGCGCCGATCTGCGCGCCCACGCAGTGCCCATGGGGCGAGAAGGCCTTCGCGGGCTACCTGGGCGAGCCCGGCGCCGACCGCGCGCAGTGGCTGGCGCACGATGCCAGCGCGCTCATGAAGTCGCAGGTCACGGCGCCGTATCCGCAGGGCATCCTCATCGACCAGGGCCTGGACGACAAATTCCTGGCCGAGCAGCTGCATCCCGAGGCCTTCGAGGCCGCCTGCTTCGCCGCCGGCCAGCCGCTCACGCTGCGCCGCCACGCGGGCTACGACCACGGCTACTACTTCATCCAGAGCTTCATGGCGGACCACATCGCGCACCACGCGCAGACTCTGCGGGCCTCCAGCTAGAGCACGGCCCATCGACCGCGGCGGCGCCGCGCCGTATCATGAAACGCATCATGTCCGCCGCCCAAACTCCGGTCTTCCACCTGCGGTCGCGCGAAGGCGGCGCCGAGGAGAACATGGTGCTGGCGGGCATCTGGCGGCGCGCCTGGATTTCCGCCAACCGCGACGTGCCGCACATCGAGCCCATCGCCCACTGGCTGCATCGCGTGCATACCGAGTTCGGGCCGCCCGCCGACGTGGTGCTGGCCGAGCGCGAAGGCCAGGTGCTGGCCTTCATGGTGCTGCTCGTGAGGCGCGAGTACGTGGCCCAGCTCTTCGTCGAGCCTCATCTGCGCAACCAGGGCCTGGGCAAGGCGCTGCTCGACGAGGCCTGCGTGCGCATTCCCGGCGGCTGGCGGCTGCACGTGGCGGCCGGCAACACCTCGGCGCAGCGCTTCTACGAACGCTACGGGCTGGAGCGCGGCGCGACCGACCGCCACCCCACGAGCGGCCGCGAGCGCATCGCCTACCATTGGTCGCCCTCGCGCCCGCCGTGGCGCATCGCCTGAGCGGCCGATTTCCTTCCTTCTTCGCTTCCCCATGCGCATCGACCACATCGCACTCTGGACCACCGATCTCGAACGCTGCAAGCGCTTCTACGTCGACTACTTCGGCGCCACCGCGGGCGCGGGCTACGTCAACCCGGCCAAGGGCTTCGCCTCCTGCTTCCTGAGCCTGGGCGACGGCGCGCGCATCGAGGCCATGACCACCAGCACGCTCGCGCCCGTGCCTGCCGACCCCGGCGCGCAGCGCATGGGCTGGACGCACCTCGCGATCAGCGTGGGCTCAGACGCCGCCGTGGACGAACTGACGCAACGCCTGAAGGCCGACGGCTATCCGCTGCTCGACGGCCCGCGCCGCACCGGCGACGGCTATTACGAGAGCGTGGTGCTCGACCCGGACGGCAACCGCATCGAGATCACTGCATGAGCGCCGCGCCGGGCCGTTCAAGGCAAGCTCGCGCCGCAGAGCGAAGAACGAAGGCACGCCGATGAGCGAGTTCGTCCAAAGCCTGCACGAGATCTTCGAGCGCCTGGGCCGCATCGAAACCAGGCGCATGTTCGGCGGCCACGGCGTCTGGCACGAGGGTCGCATGATCGCGCTGGTCGCAAACGAAACGCTCTACCTCAAGTCCGATGCGGAAAGCGCCGCGCACTTCGACAGGCTGAACCTGCAGCCCTTCACCTACATGCGCCAGGGCAAGGCGATGCCGATGTCCTACCGGCTCGCCCCGGCGGACCTCTTCGAGGACCGCGAGGAGGCTGCCCGCTGGGGGCGGCTCGCCTACGAGGCGGCACTGCGCTCGGGCCAGCCGCCGAAGCCGAAGAAACCGAAGAAAGCGCCGGCCGCAAAGAAGGTCGCCGCAAAGAAGACAGCCGCGAAGAAAGCCTCCGTGAAGAAGAAAAAGCCGACCGCGAAAGCGGCCTCCCGGTGAACGAGCGCCGCAACAACCCCGCGCTCCCGCCCCTGCCCGAGCGCGAACAGATCGCGCTGCTCGACCCCTTCGAAACCCTGACCGCCGCGAACGTCGTGGTCGTCTCCACGCTGCAGGAGGCCGAGCGCGCCGCCGCCACGCTGCTGGCGGCCGGCATCGCGGGCTTCGACACCGAATCGAAGCCCACCTTCGCGAAGAACGAAGTGTCGGGCGGCCCGCACGTGGTGCAGTTCGCCACGCGCGATGCGGCCTGGCTGTTCCAGCTGCACCGCACCGAGTGCAATCCGGTGGTGGCCGCGCTGATCGCCTCGACCGAGCTGCGCAAGGTCGGCTTCGGCCTGTCGGGCGACCTGACGCTGATCCGCAACCGGCTGAACATCGAGCCGAAGGCCGTGTTCGACATCAACGACGAGTTCCGCCGGCGCGGCTACCGCAGGTCGGTGGGCGTGAAGGCGGCGGTGGCGCTGGTGTTCGGACGCCGCTTCGTCAAGTCGCGCAAGGCGACCACCTCGAACTGGGCCAACCGGCAGCTCACCGAGGCGCAGGTCCGCTATGCGGCGAACGACGCCTGGGCGTCGATCCGCGTGTACGACGCGCTCTTCGGCGGCGGCGCCTGATCCGAAGGGCTCAGTCGCGTCCGGCCTCGATGATGGCCTGGGCGAGCCGCTTCGGGTTCGAGAAGAACATCTCGTGGCTGCCCGGGCACTCCACCAGGCGGAACAGGCCGAGCCGCTCCGACAGGCGCGGGTGCCACGGCAGGCCGTGCGGCATCGCGGTGTCCTGCTGGCAGTTCAGGTACGACTTGCCCAGCACCAGCGCGGCCAGCGGCTGGCTCAGGCGGATCTTGTCCGTGAAGGTGCGGTACGGATGGGGGTTGAGCTTCTCGTATGCGGCCTGCGCGGTCGCGAGGTCGGCGTCGTTGATGAAGGCCTCGCGCCAGATCTCGAAGGGCAGCGTCACCGCGTTGCCGTTGGCCGCGGCGACGGCATCGAACATCGTCACGTAGTGCGGCGGCACCATGTCGTTGAGCGATTCGCCGTCCAGCGGCACGAAGGCGTTGATGTACACCAGCCGCTTGAGCCGGTGGGCGATGCGGTCGGCCACGCCGGAAATCACCATGCCGCCGTAGCTGTGGCCCACGAGGCGCACCTGCGTCAGGTCCTTCTCCTCGATGTAGCGCACGGCGGAGGCGATGGCGTCTTCGAGGCCGGTGCTGGAACGGTCGTCGCCGGGGTTGTTGCCCGCCAGCGTGGGGCAGTACACGGTGTGGCCGGCCGCGCGCACGCCGTCGGCCACGGCTTCGATCTCGGCACCTGTATGCCACGCGCCGTGGACCAGGACATAGGTATCGGACATGGGAAGTCTCTTTCGTTGTTTCGATGCAGAGGGACTTTAGGAACAGGGCGATGCCGCGAATGGCCGATGCCTGCCACGCGGATGGCCGGTTCGCGCCAGTTCAGCGCCGGCGCCGCAGTTCGCCGGGTGTGGCGCCCAGGTGCGCACGGCATTGGCGAACAAAGTGTGATGCATCGGCCAGGCCCACGCGATACCCGATTTGGGCGATGCCCAGACGGTCGAAACGTGCATCGGCCAGCATGCGGCGCGCGGCCGCCATGCGGAAACCGGCGAGCGCGGCGGCGAAGGTTGTGGGCTCCTGTGCGCTGCCTTCGCCGGCGGCCAGGCAGCGGTGCAGGCTGCGTTCGGAAATGCCCAGCCCGCGCGCCACGCTCGCCGCGGTGAGCCCGCACTCGGCGTGCCGCTCGCGCGTGGCGTCGAGCACGCGGCGGCGCAGCGCCGCCCTGCCCTTGTCCGGCGCATCCGCGGCGCCGCTTCCCGTGGCCAGGGCCAGCAGGCTGCCGAGCTGGTCGCTCAGCAGCTCGGCGGGCATCGGGGGCTTCGCCGCCAGCTCGGGCGTCAGCTGCCGAACGAAGCCGCTGAGCACGCCGCCCCAGCCCGATTGCCCGTCGATGCGCCGCGCCACCTGGTCGCCGGCATCGGGAATCCAGGCATCGACCCAGGCGGTGGGCAGCTCGATCGAGATGGTGTCGGCCGACTGCAGCAGGTGGAATTCGTAGAGCCGGCGCGAATCGACCAGCACCGCGTCGCCCGGGAGAAGCCGCGCCGAGCGGCCGTCCTGCACCGCCACCCAGGCCGAATCGGCCTTGCACAGCAGGTAGAAGTAGTTGTTGCGGCTGTGGGCGATGGCCCGGCGCGTGCGGTAGACGTCCTGCGCGCTGCCGCGCACTTGGTTGACCACGATGGGGCCCAGCGGCGCCGATTCGAGCGTGGCGCCGAAGCTGCCGGCTTTGGGGCTCGTCACGTCCATCTCCAGGAAGCCCTCGCAGACGGCGCCCACCCAGTAGTCGAGCCGCTGCGAGGGCGGCACGGCGTCGGTGGACCAGCGGTGGATGGCGTCGTGGCTCATGGGGGAATGAACATAGCCAAGGCGGACCCGCTTGCCAATCGGGTTTAGACCGCCTCCGACGCCCCGCCGGGCGCCACATCGGCACAATGGCCCTCGAATCAAACCGGTGCGCGGGGCGCCGCCCCGCCTGCACATACACGAAGGAAGGACACCACAGGCCATGAGCAACAAGCAAAGCGACTTCGGACTGATCGGCCTGGCCGTGATGGGCCAGAACCTCGTTCTGAACGTGGAAAGCCGCGGCTTCCAGGTCAGCGTCTACAACCGCACCGAGGCCACCACCGAGGCCTTCATCTCCGCCAACCCGGGCAAGAAGCTGGTCGGCGCGAAGACGCTGGAAGAGTTCGTGCAGAGCCTGGCGAAGCCCCGCAAGATCCAGATCATGGTCAAGGCCGGCGCGCCGGTCGACCAGGTGATCGAGCAGCTCATTCCCCTGCTGGACAAGGACGACATCGTCATCGACGGCGGCAACAGCCTCTATACCGACACCGAGCGCCGCGACGCATACCTCGCATCGAAGGGCCTGCGCTTCATCGGCGCGGGCGTGTCGGGCGGCGAGGAAGGCGCGCGCAAGGGGCCGTCGATCATGCCGGGCGGGCCGCTTTCCACCTGGGAGGTGATGAAGCCGATCTTCGAGAGCATCTCGGCCAAGGTGGACGGCGAACCCTGCGTCATCCACATCGGCCCCGGCGGCGCGGGCCACTACGTGAAGATGGTGCACAACGGCATCGAGTACGGCGACATGCAGCTCATCTGCGAGGCCTACAGCCTGTTCAAGGCCGCCGGCTTCAGCACCGACGAGATGGCCGCCATCTTCAACGAGTGGAACGAGGGGGAACTGCAGAGCTACCTGATCCAGATCACCGCCAAGGCGCTCGAGCAGAAAGACCCGGAGACGGGCAAGCCGATCGTCGACGTGATCCTCGACAAGGCCGGCCAGAAGGGCACGGGCCAGTGGACGCTGATCAACGCGGCCGAGAACGCGGTGGTCATCAGCACCATCAACGCCGCCGTGGAAGCGCGCGTGCTCTCGTCGCAGAAGAAGGCGCGCGTGGCCGCCAGCAGGCAGCTGCAGGGGCCGAAGATCGAACTGTCGGTGGAGAAGAAGGCGCTGGTGGCCAAGGTGCACGACGCGCTCTACGCCTCCAAAGTCATCAGCTACACGCAGGGCTTCGACCTCATCAAGACCATGGGCGACAAGAAGGAATGGAAGCTCGACCTGGGCGGCATCGCTTCCATCTGGCGCGGCGGCTGCATCATCCGCGCGCGCTTCCTCAACCGCATCACCGACGCCTTCCGCACCGACCCGGCGCTGGCCAACCTGATGCTCGACCCGTTCTTCAAGGACCTGCTCAACCGCACCCAGCAGAACTGGCGCGAAGTGGTGGCGCTGGCGGTGAGCAACGGCATCCCGGTGCCGGCCTTCAGCGCCTCGCTGGCCTACTACGACAGCTACCGCACCGAGCGCCTGCCGGCCAACCTGCTGCAGGCGCAGCGCGACTTCTTCGGCGCCCACACCTACGAGCGCGTGGACAAGCCCGAAGGCCAGTTCTTCCACACCGACTGGCCTGAAGTCATCGGCTGAACACCGTGTGACCCCATGCCGGCCCTCGACTACCCCAGCCACCTGGTCGAGGACTGGCAACTGCCCGACGGCACCCCGGTGCGCATCCGCCCGATCCGCGCCGAAGATCTCGCGATGCACACCGCCTTCGTGAACGGCCTCTCGAAGGAAACCGGCTACCGGCGCCTGCTCTCGCCGCGAACGCCGCAGCCCGACGAGCTGTGGCGCATGACGCACATCGACTACGACCGGGAGCTGGCGCTCATCGCGACCACCATGGCCGACGGCGCCGAGCAGCAGATGGGCGTGGCGCGCTACGTGCGGGGCGAGACGCCGGAGACGGCGCAGGTCGCCGAGTTCGCCATCGTCATCGCCGACGCCTGGCAGCACCGCGGCCTGGCGTCCAAGCTCATGCGCAAGCTGATCGACGCCGCCAGGGCGGCCGGCGTGAGGCAGCTGGCCGACATCACCCTCTACGACAACACCGCCATGCTGGCGCTGGCGCGCAAGCTGGGCTTCAGCGTGCAGCGCGATCCGGGCAACCCGAACGTGACGCGGCTGCGGCTCGCGCTGGACCCGGCCGCCTGAGCTTCGGCCGGCCGGCGGCCGAACCTTCCCCCTTCCTTCGCCCTGGGCGCCCGGCCCCGGCCTGCTGCCGCACGCCCGCACGTGGCCTTTTGGTAAAGCGCCACACTCGTTCGCGGGCGCCTGCAAACCCAAATCCACTTCCTTATGATGCAAAACCTTTTTCCGCCGGAAGCAGAGAGCCTTCGCCATGGTCCAGCTCGCATTGCGTCGTCCGTACACATTCATCGTCATGGCGATGCTGATCGTGCTGGCCACGCCCTTCGTGCTGGCGCGCATGGCGACCGACATCTTCCCGGAAATCAACATCCCGGTGGTCAGCATCATCTGGAACTACACCGGCCTGCCGGCCCAGGAGATGGGCCAGCGCATCTCGGGCCAGGTGGAGCGCGGGCTGACCACCACGGTGAGCGACATCGAGCACATCGAATCGCAGTCGCTGGCGGGCGTGGCCATCATCAAGGTGTTCTTCCAGCCCACGGCCAACATCGAGATGGCGATCTCGCAGGTGGTGGCCTCGATGCAGGCGCAGGTGCGGCAGCTGCCGCCGGGCATCACGCCGCCGCTGGTCATCAAGTACTCGGCCTCCAGCGTGCCGGTGATCCAGCTGGCTCTGTCGAGCCCCACGCGCTCTGAAAACTCACTCTTCGACGCCACCGTCAACCAGCTGCGGCCGCAGCTCATCACCGTGCCGGGCGCGGCCATTCCCTTTCCCTACGGCGGCAAGAACCGGCTGATCTCGGTCGACCTCGACACCCAGGCGCTGCAGGCGCGCGGCCTCTCGCCGGCCGACGTGGTGAACGCGGTGAACACGCAGAACCTGATCCTTCCCTCGGGCACGGCCAAGTTCGGCGCTACCGAATACAACGTGAGGATGAACGGCTCGCCCGATGCCATCGCGGGCCTGAACGACCTGCCGATCCGCACGGTGAACGGCGCCACCACCTACCTGCGCGACGTGGCCTACGTGCGCGACGGCTTCTCGCCGCAGACCAACGTGGTGCGCCAGGACGGCGTGCGCGGCGTGCTGCTGTCGGTGCTGAAGAACGGCGGCGCCTCCACGCTGGACATCGTGTCGAACATCCGCGCGATGCTGCCCATCGCCGCCCAGACGATGCCGGAGGACATCAAGATCACGCCGCTGTTCGACCAGTCGGTATTCGTGAAGGCCGCCGTCAAGGGCGTGGTGTTCGAGGCCATCCTGGCGGCCGCGCTCACGGCCGCGATGGTGCTGATCTTCCTGGGCAACTGGCGCAGCACGCTGATCATCGGGCTGACCATTCCGCTGTCGATCCTGGCCTCGATCCTGGTGCTCTACGCGCTGGGCGAAACGCTCAACCTCATGACGCTGGGCGGCCTCGCGCTGTCGGTGGGCATCCTGGTCGACCAGGCGATCGTGACCATCGAGAACATCGAGCGGCACCTGCACATGGGCACGCCGTTGAAGGAAGCCATCGAGATCGGCGCGGGCGAGATCGGCTCGGCGGCCTTCGTGTCCACGCTGTGCATCTGCATCGTGTTCGTGCCGATGTTCTTCCTCTCGGGCGTGGCGCGCTTCCTGTTCGTGCCGCTGGCCGAAGCGGTGGTGTTCGCCATGATCGCGTCCTACCTGCTGTCGCGCACGCTGGTGCCGACGCTGGTGATGCTGCTGATGGGTGGTTCGCATTCGGCGCCAGCCGCTCAACAGGTAGAAGGCGCCAGGCAGAGCGCCCTGCAGCGCCTGTACCGCGCCTTCGACCGCCGCTTCGAGCGCGTGCGCCGCGCCTACACGCTGGTGCTGTCGGCGGTGCTTTCCAAGCGTGCCGGCTTCATCGGCCTCTTCCTGGGCTTCTGCCTGCTGTCGTGCCTGCTCTACCCCGCGCTGGGTCGCGACTTCTTCCCGACGGTGGATGCCGGCCAGATCCGCCTGCACCTGCGCGCGCCCACCGGCACGCGCATCGAGGAAACCGCGCGCCTCACCGACCGCGTAGAGGCCGCCATCCGCGAGCTGGTGCCACCCGACCAGCTGGAGACCATCCTCGACAACCTGGGCGTGCCCAACAGCGGTATCAACCTCTCGTACAGCAACGCCGGCACCATCGGCACCTTCGACGGCGAGCTGCTGCTGTCGCTGAAGGAAGGCCACAAGCCCACCGAGCAGTTCGTGTCGCTGCTGCGCGCGGAGCTGCCCAAGCGCTTTCCGGGCATCGAGTTCTTCTTCCAGCCGGCGGACATCGTCACGCAGATCCTGAACTTCGGCCTGCCCGCGGCCATCGACGTGCAGTTCAGCGGCAACGACATGGCGGGCAACGCGGCGCGCGCGGCCGAGCTGACCAAGGCGATCCGCCAGATCCCCGGCGCGGTCGACGCCCACGTGCACCAGCGCCTGGACGGCCCCGCGCTGAGCCTGCAGATGGACCGCACCCGGCTGCAGCAATACGGCCTGACCGCCGCCAACGTGGGGCAGAACGTGCTCATCGCACTGTCGGGCAGCTCGCAGACGGCGCCCGCCTTCTGGCTGAACCCGGCCAACGGCGTGGTCTACAGCATCGCGGTGCAGTCGCCGCAGTACGTGGTCGACTCGCTGGATTCGCTGCTGAACATCCCGGTGGGCGCCAGCGGCACGCCGGCGGCGGGCGGTTCGCAGCAGCTGCTGGGCAACCTGGTCGACGCGCAGGCCGCGCGCCAGCCGGCCGTGATGTCGCGCTACAACATCGCGCCGGTGATCGACGTCTACGTGAGCGTGCAGGGCACCGACCTCGCCAGCGTGGCCTCGAAGGTGCAGAAGCTGGTCGACGAAATGCGGCCCACGCTGCCGCGCGGCAGCCGCGTCGAGATCCGCGGGCAGGTGCAGACGATGCAGTCGTCCTTCATCGGCCTGGGCGTGGGGCTGGCGATGGCCATCGTGCTGGTGTACCTGCTGATCGTGGTCACCTTCCAGTCGTGGCTGGACGCGGCCATCATCATCACCGCCCTGCCGGCCGCGCTCGCGGGCATCGCGTGGATGCTGTTCATCACCGGCACCACGCTGAGCGTGCCCGCGCTGACGGGCGCGATCATGACCATGGGCGTGGCCACGGCCAACTCCATCCTGCTGGTGTCCTTCGCGCGCGAGCGGCTGGCCGCCGGCATTCCGCCGCTGTCGGCCGCGCTGGAAGCGGGTGCCACCCGCATCCGGCCGGTGCTGATGACGGCGCTGGCGATGATCATCGGCATGATCCCGATGGCGCTGGGCCTGGGCGAAGGCGCCGAGCAGAACGCGCCGCTTGGCCGCGCGGTGATCGGCGGCCTGGTCTTCGCCACGGTGTCGACATTGTTTTTCGTGCCCGCCGTGTTCGCGGGAGTGCACAGTCGGCTTGCGCACCGCCGGGCGGCGCGCGAGGCCGCGCAGCAGCAACAGCAACAACCGCCAGCGGGCACGGTCGCCCCCCAGGAGAACTGAAACCTGATGACCCCCACGCTCATTCACTTCGTGTATTCGCTGCCCCCCGAGGGGGCCGCAGCTCGCCTTGGGAGCGGCCCGGCGCCGAGCTGGTCATGACGGAGCAACGCCATTCGGCATTGGCCATCCACCCCATCGCCGTCGAGGAAGGCGATGGCGAGCAGCTGCTGCGCCGCCGGCAGATCGTGCGGCGCACGCGCTGGCTGGTGCTGATCGTGCTGGTGCTGCTGGCGCTGGGCGCGGCGCGCACCGTGTTCGTGCGCATCGCCAACGCCCGCGCGCTGGAGGCCGGCACCGCCGAGCGCGCGAAGCAGTACGTGCAGACCGCCCTGCCCCGCATGCCCACCGCGGGCCAGACGCTCTCTTTGCCCGGCACGCTGCAGGGCTTCGTGCAGTCGCCCATCTCGGCGCGCGCCAGCGGCTACCTCAAGCGCTGGACCAGGGACATCGGCAGCCGCGTCGAAAAGGGCGAGCTGCTCGCCGAGATCGAGACGCCCGAGATCGACCAGCAGCTCTCGCAGGCCGTCGCCGCCCGCGCGCAGGCCGCCTCGGGGCTGGAACTGGCGCGCAGCACGGCAGATCGCTGGGAAGCGCTGCGCAAGAAGGACGTGGTTTCGCAGCAGGACCTGGACGAGCGCCGCAGCGCCGTCGCGCAGGCCACCTCCAACGTGGCAGCGGCCGATGCCAACGTGCAGCGCCTCAAGCAGACCGAGGGCTTCAAGCGCGTGGTGGCGCCGTTCGCGGGCGTGATCACGCGGCGCAACGTCGACGTTGGCGACCTGATCGACGCCGGCGCGGGCGGCGGCGCCGGGCGCGCGCTCTTCATGCTGGCGCAGACCGATCCGCTGCGGGTGTATGTCAACGTGCCGCAGGCCTACGCGCAGCTGGTGAAGGCCGGCCAGCCGGTGGTGGTGACGCAGGCCGAGCTGCGCGGCCAGGCCTTCAAGGGCGAAGTGGCGCGAACCTCGGGCGCTATCGACACGACCACGCGGATGATGCAGGTCGAGGTCTCGCTGCCCAACAAGGACGGCGCGCTGCTGCCGGGCGCCTATGTGCAGGTATCGCTGCCGCTGGCCGCGAGCCGCACGCTCACCGTGCCGGCGAACGCGCTGCTGTTCCGCGCCGAGGGCACGCGCATCGCGGTGGTCGATGCACAGGGCCGCGTCGGCCTGCGCGCTGTGACGCTGGGGCGCAACTACGGCGAGAACGTGGAAGTGATCGACGGGCTCCAAGGCACCGACCGCATGGTGCTGAACCCCTCCGACTCGCTGGCCGAAGGCGACATCGTGGCTGTCGCGCCCGATCAGCCTCCTGCCAAGGCGGCGCCTGCCGGGGCGAAGAAGGAGCCGGCGTGACGCTGGCGCGACTGCCCTGCGCGGCCGCCTGCGCCGCACTGCTCATGCTCGCAGCCGGCTGCGCCGTCGGCCCCGACTACAAGACGCCCGACACACCCCTGCCCGTGAGCTGGAAGCTCGAGGAGCCGTGGCGCGTGAGCACGCCCAGCGACAGCGCCGACAAGGGCCCGTGGTGGAAGCGTTTCGACGACGCCACGCTCGACACGCTGCAGGCGCAGGCCCTGGCCGGCAGCCCCACGCTGGCCATCGCCAACGCGCGGCTGGCGCAGGCACGCGCCACGCTGGCCGCCACTTCGGCCAGCCGCTATCCGCAGCTCGGCCTGGGCGCGCGCGCCTCGCGCCTGAAGATCTCGGCCAACCGGCCGCTCACCAACTACGCCACCGCCAATTCGTCGACGGTGCAGAACGACTTCGCCGTTTCGCTGAACGCCAGCTACGAACTCGACCTTGCGGGCCGCGTGCAGCGTACCGTCGAGGGCGCGGCTGCCTCCGCCGAGCAATCGGCTGCCGACCTCGCCAACACCAGGCTGCTGCTGAGCGCCGAACTCGCCAGCAACTACTTCAACCTGCGCTCCACCGACATCGAGCTCGACGTGCTCTCGCGCTCCATCGGCCTGCAGCGCCGCGCGCTGGAACTGGTGACGGCGCGCCACGACCTGGGCGCGGTATCGGGCCTCGATGTGGCGCAGCAGCAGGCGCTGCTGGAAACCACGCTCACGCAAGTCGACGTGCTGAAGAAGCAGCGCGCCCAGTACGAACACGCGCTGGCCACGCTCACCGGCACGCCCGCGCCCAACTTCTCGCTGCCGGTGGACCTGCGCGAAATCAAGCCGCCCGCGGTGCCGCTGGGCGTGCCCTCCGAAATCCTCCAGCGCCGGCCCGACGTGGCTTCGGCCGAACGCGCGATGGCCGCGGCCAATGCGCAGATCGGCGTGGCCACGGCCGCCTTCTATCCCAGCTTCGTCATCTCGCCCACCGTGGGCGTGGACAGCCGCCTGATCGAGACGCTCTTCAACGGCCCCAGCCTGCTGTGGTCGGTGGGCGTGTCGGCCACGCAGGTGCTGTTCGACGGCGGGCGCATCCGCGCGAACGTCGACTTCGCCAAGGCCGGCTACGACGTCACCGTCGGCAACTACCGCCGCACCGTGCTCACGGCGATGCAGGAGGTGGAAGACGGCATCACCGGTCTCTCGGCGCTCGACAGCGCCACCACGCAGGCGCAGTCGGCCGTGACGGCTGCACGGCGCGTGCTCGACATGGCGACCAGCCGCTACGAGGGCGGCGCATCGACGTACCTCGACGTGATCACCGCGCAGCAGTCGCTGCTGACGGTGGAGCGGCAGGCCGCGCAGTTGCAGGGGCAGCGGCTGCTGACATCGGTGTTCCTGGTGAAGGCGCTCGGTGGCGACTGGTGCGGCGCCGACACGGCAGGCGCGCCGTCGAGCTGCCCCGCCCTCGATCGGACCGCCAAGGCCGGCTGATCGACGCGCGGCTCAGCCGGCAGGAGCCCCCACGGAAGCCGAACCCCAGTCCTGGCTGGCGGCAAGCTTCTCCATCGCCATCTCGACGAAGGCCGACACCGCATGCGGAATGTGGTGGCGGCTGGCGTAGATCACGCTCAGGCCACGCCCCGCCCGCCTGTAATGCGGCAGCACCGGCACCAGCCGGCCGGCGGCGACGTCGGACGCCACCAGGATCGACGGCAGCGCGGCAATGCCCAGCCCCGCGCACGCGGCCTTGCGCAGAACGTCCTGCATGTTGCTGACGAAGCGGCCCCGCACGCGCACGTCCTGCTCCGCGCCGTCGGCGTCCAGCAGGCGCCAGGTGGCGTAGCTACCCGCGTCGGGCGGCGGCGTCACGCAGTGGTGTTCGCCCAGCTCATGCAGGCTGGCAGGCTGGCCGTGCGCGGCCACGTAGCCCGGGCTTGCGAAAAGGCCACCGTAGCTGGCGAATATCCTGCGCGTCGCGCTACCCGCATCCCGCAGCGGGCCGCCGCGAAAGGCGACGTCGATGCGCTCGGCGACGAGGTCGGCCGCCGCGTCGCTCAGGACGAAGTCGATCCGTACGCGCGGATTCGCGGCGAGGAAGCCGGACACCCACTCCATCGGGAAGAAGTCGAAGAAATTGCTGGGCGCGGCCACCCGCACCGCCCCGCTCGGCTCCTGGCTGCCCGCGAGCTGCAGTTGCCCGGCGGCCATGAGCTCGTCGACCGCGGGCAGGCATCGCTCGAGAAAATCCTGCCCGCCGCTGGTCAGCGCCAGCTTGCGGGTCGAACGCTGCAGCAGGCGGGTGCCCAGGTGCGCCTCCAGCTGCCGCACCCGCCGGCTCAGGGTGGCGGAAGGCATGCGCAGGTGCCGCGCGGCTTCGGCAAAACTGCCCAGCCGCGCCACCTGCACGAACATGGCGACTTCATTGAGATCCAGCACCGGAGACTGCCTGCGGCTTTCTCAGAAGTCCATCAGCTTGTCGACTTCCTGCGTCTTGCGGCGCGCGAGTGCGAGGTTGGCGCGCTGCTTGTCGAGCACCACGTAGAGGAAGAGTCCCTCCTTCACCGACGAGGGCCGAAGGATGTGGTACTGCCTGCCGAGGGTGATGAGCATGTCCTCGATCACGTCGCTCAGGCCCAGCGCGCGCATGGTCTTGAGCTTGGCCCGCACCACCTCCGTGTTGCCCGCCGCGGCGATCTCCATGTCCACGCCCGAACCCACGCTGCCGAGGATCATGCCGCTGCCGGCGTCGACGACGGCAGCGCACATGGCCCCGTCGATGGTGAGGATGTCTTCGAGCGTGTGCTTGATGGAAGCCAAGTTTTTCTCCGGAAAAGTCGTTGAAGTCGAGTGAGGGGGTCGCTGCGTACGGGAAGAGACCCGCGCGCCACGCAGACGCGCGCGAGGAAATCGGTCGTCACACCTCGGCGAGTGCCTTGGCGAGCTGGGCGGCGCGGTACGCCACCATCGCGGGAACGGCGCTGTCTCGCGCCAGCACGTTGATCACGAGGTCGGCATCGCGGCGATGCACGCTGTGGAACACCGCGAAGCCCGAGTCGGTGAGCACCATCACGCTCTCGCGGCGGCCGAGGCGGGCCTCCTGCGACACCACGTCGCCGATCGCCACGATGGAGCTGCCCATGGCGGCCACGCGCGCCGGGTCTGCGTCGCCGGCGGACGCGGAGGCCACGTCGAAGCCGTCCGCGGTGGCGACCACCACCGCCGTCACGCCGCTCAGCTCTTCGACCAGCTTGCGCGCTTCGCGCTGCGCGTGCGCCGTGGCAGTCCTGGACAGGCCGTGTCTGGTGCTCACTCTTCGTCTCCCCGCATGTCGGCTTCGAGTTGCATGAGCAGCGTGTCGATCAGCACAAGCACATCGCTCCTGCGGCGCACGTCCACATCGAGAACGGGAAACACCCGGCCGGTGGATGCGAGCCGGTCGGCATAGTCGTCGAGGGTGGGCACGGCGTGGGACTGCATCCGCCCCACGCCCACGACGCAGGGCAGTGTCCGCAGATGCTCGGCGAATCCGTCCAGGTACACGCACAGGTCGGCCAGCGGATCGGGCCGCGAGTTGTCCATCAGCACGATCAGGCCCAGCGCGTTCCTCGCGAGGATCTTCCAGAGAAAGTCGAAACGGGCCTGACCGGGCGTACCGAACAGGCGAACGATGTCGCCGTTGTCCAGCGTGAGCTGGCCGTAGTCCAGCCCGACCGTGGTGCGGGCCTTGTCGATGGACGCGTCGGAATTGCGCACGTCGGTCACGACCGGCGCGACCTCGCTCACGAGGCCGATGGCCGTCGTCTTGCCAGCGCCCACGGAGCCCGTGACGAGGATCTTGTGCTCCCTCATGGCGCGCGCAGGCCCAGCCGGCGGCGGATGCGTTCGATGAAGCTGCGCGCGAGATCGCCGCCGCGCAGCGATCTGTCGCTGCGGGATATGGCCGGCGGCAGCGCTTGGGCCACACGCAGCTCCAGCACGCCTGCCTTGCGCAGCTCGTGCAGGAAGGCCACGCACTGGGAGAAAGGCAGCTGGCTGAGGTCGGCCAGCTCGGTCGCGTTCAGTGCGCGCCGCGACAGCAGGCTCGCCATGCGGATGTTGTCGAGGTCGTTGCGCAGCAGCATGGCCGGCGGCCAGCGGCGCAGCATGAAATGCTCCGCGTCGGACACCTCGACTTCCAGCGCTGTCTGCTCGTGCAGCGTGAGGCCGCCGGGCTGCGCCTCGCGCAGCGCGTGCTCGATGCTGCGCAGCCACTGCTGCAGCCTGTCGGCACGGATCGGCCGCTCCATGGTGCCGGGCTGCCACCCCGCGTTCATGCTGGTGAGCCTGAGCACGGCGGCGGCCATGCTGCCGGCCAGCCCGGGATATTCATGCTCCGCAGAAGAGCCGTCGACCAGCAGCGCGTCGTAAGGCGGCGCGTCGACCAGCTGCCAGGCGAAGCCGGGCTGGCCCGCAGAGAGCCTCATGATCGTGCGGATCAGGACCGCCTCTGCCATGGGCAGTTTGTGGATGCCGAGCCTCAGCATGGATGTGTCCCCTGCGCCGCGACCATGCCTGGTCAGTTCGTCGAGGCCGTGTCGCGCCAGCCTTGGAGGCACGGCGCAAAGATGCGGTCCAGCGCGCCGGCGGCCGCCTGTTGAAAGCGTTGCATGCCGATGTGGGCCGCCACGAAGCCGTCCGGACCACCAAGGGGTCGTCCGCTCACCAGCTCGCTCTTGCAGCGGGGCAGCAAGGCGGATGCGGCAACGGCCAAACAAGCCAGAAGGACCGCCGATTCGATCAGCGTGAACCCCCTGGTGACGCGCGAAAGCCGTTGTTCTGCCTGTTGGTTTTCTGCACCCGTCGACCTTTTATTCAACCCGTTCCCCTTGCTGTAACCTGAAGCATCCATTTCCCTATGCGGAAATGATGAAAATGAATGAGTTTTTTCGTGCGCTCGCAATGCAGACATGCCGAATTGCATGTCCATCAAAAGGATTCGTGACAATTGTTTACGGAATCTGTTGTGCTGCGCTAGCACACAAAATGAGTTTCAGCCGATCAGCTTTCGATGCAATCCGCACGATCTGGCCGAATCAATTGCACCAAATTAAGGCAGATTGCCCGCATGTGGTGCATCTGCAATCAGCAGATATGAGCAACACCCGTTTGGGCGCCGGTATTCAGCGGCAGACCGACGAATCGAGATGCGGCTCCAGCCGGCGTTCACTCGTCTCGGCTGGAGGAGGCATCCACTCCTGCAGGCTGAGCTTTTCAACCGCCATGTTCACGAACGCCGTGACCGCAAGCGGTCGCTGCTGGCGACTCGGGTAGACCACGCTCATGCCGCGTCCTGCCCGCACGTATTGAGGCAGCACCGGCACCAGCCGGCCCGCCGCCACTTCGGACGAGGTCAGGATCGCCGGCAGGGCGACGATGCCCAGCCCGGCGCAGGCGGCCTCGCGCAGCGCTACGTGCGTGTTGCTGCTGAAGCGCCCCCGAACCCGCACGTCTTCTTCGCAGTCGTCGGGGCCTTTCAGCCGCCATGTGGCGAAGCTGCCCGTCGCTGGCGGCTGGGTAACGCATTCGTGCTCGCTCAATTCGCGCAGATCGCGAGGCGCGCCGTTCGCCGCAAGATAGGCCGGGCTGGCAAGGAGGCCTCCGTAGCTCGTGAAGATGCGGCGCGCCACGTAACTCGAATCCTCGAGAGCCCCGATGTGGAACGCGACGTCGATTCGATCGGCGATGAGGTCGGCCTGCAGGTCGCTGAGGACGAAGTCGATCTGCACCGCCGGGTGCGCGGCCAGGAAGGCCGACACCCAGCCCATGTCGAAGTACTCGAAGAAGCTGGCCGAAGCCGCCACCCGGATCGCGCCACTGGGCTCCTTGTTGCCCGCCACGTGCGACTGCCCGGCCTCTATCAGTTCTTCCACCGCAGGGCCGCAGCGCTCGTGGAAGGTCTGGCCCGCGCTCGTCAGCGTGAGCTTGCGGGTGGAGCGCTGCATCAGGCGGGTGCCCAGCCGCGTCTCGAGCTGCTGGATGCGCCGGCTCACTGTGGCCGAGGGCATGCGCAGGTGCCGCGCGGCCTCCGCGAAGCTGCCCAGGCGCGCCACCTGGACAAACATGGCGACTTCGTTCAGATCGAGCAAGAGATTCCTTTCCTGGATGACTGCTGCAAAAAGCCTGCTTCTATCAATTTCGCTATTGCTATCAATCGATATTCAAATCGAGATCAATTCAGCCCGAATAGCGGTGCGATATGCCGAACCCGCGCAAAAGCGCGGCGGCCAATACTGAGCACCGGCTGACTTTCCGCAATTGGCGGACGCCCTATGGAAAAATGCCGCGAATCTCAATGACATTGCGGCAATATTCATTGCCCGGCTGTTTATAAATATCGACAGACGATTGATCTAATCCATCACCCACCGTCGAGGTCGGTTGGCCGGCGGATGACCTCGACTTCGGATCGCCCATGCAAGTTTTCACCGATGCCCAGGCGCTGCGCTCGCCGCGCTGCCTGGACGACCTGCTCCTGTACCGCCTCTCCCGGGCCATTCGTCCGGGCAGCGGCATGGCGACGCGCCTCGTCGAAGGAGGCTTCGGCATCACGCACCGCGAGTGGGGAATGATCGGCATGCTTGCGCAGATCGGCGAGATCACCTCCTCCGCCTTCGCCGAGCGCCTGCACCTCGACCGCGTGCGCACCTCGCGCGGCCTGCGCAGCCTTGCGGAGAAGAAGCTGGTGGAACGCCGGCGCGACGCCGAGGACGGCCGCGAGGTGCACGTGCGGCTGAGCGCGGCGGGCCGCGAACTGTGCGATTCGGTCTTTCCGAGGATCGCGCGCCTGAACATGGACCTGCTCGAAGCCATCGACGAAGAGCATCTCGACGTCTTCCTCACGTGCCTGCGCCGGCTCGAGCTGCGCGGCAAGGAACTGAGCGCGCTGGGCACGGTGCCGGAAAAGGCGGACCGGCGCTCGGGCGGCACGCGCCACAGGTGGCCGGGCCGCAGCGCCTGAGCAGGCCCGAAGCGCGATCGCCAGGAAATCGTCGGAAATTTGACAGTTCCGGCGCCGAACGGTGCCTACCATCCGGCACCACATGAACACCGACACCAAAGACAACCGCTCCGTCCGGCGCGCCCTGCTGACCGGCGGCGCGCTGCTGGCCGGCGCTGCAGCCACAGGCGCCGGCTACGTTCTCACCCACTCCGACCAGCCCATCGCCATGGACGACTTCTCCAATCTGCCCAGCGCCATGCGCACCCTCGAACGCTTGCGCACCGCACCGCTGCGCACCCGCTCGGGCTGGGACCTGGCGCAGGTGCTGCACCACAGCGCGCAGAGCGTCGAATACTCGCTCGACGGCTTCCCCCAGCTCAAACCCGCGTGGTTCCGCGGCTCGCTGGGCAGCATGGCATTCGCGGTGTTCTCGGCGCGCGGCCGAATGAGCCACGGGCTCGAAGAGCCCATTCCCGGCGCACCGGCGATCGCGTCAGGCCAGCCGCTCGATGCCGCGGTGGAGCACCTGATGAGCGCGCTGGGCCGCTTCGAACGCCACGGCAACGCGCTCGCGCCGCACTTCGCCTACGGGGCGCTGAGCAAGTCGGAGTACACCCGGGCGCATCTCATGCACCTGGCGAATCACTGGGAGTTGGTGGACGCCGGCTGACGCGCGCTTCGAGGGCTTCGCGCCCGATGCGGGTTCGCGTTCCGGCGACAACCTCTTCGTTGCGGATCTCGCCGTTGCCGGTGACGTCCTGCTCGTCGGCCTCGTCGAGGCGGCGGCGGCGGGGGTGGCGGCTGGCTCGACAGTGCACGGTCATGCATGCACCGGCAGGTATTCTTCGGCCATCGAAGAACCGAAGGAGACGGCGGACATGTACACGGAACAAGGCGGCGAAGGCGCGGACCTGCTTCTCTTGCTGCACGGAATGGGCGCGACGGGCGCCGTGTGGTCGCCCCTGTGCGCCGATGCCGGCACCCGCTGGAAAGGCCGCTGGTTCGCACTCGACCTGCCCGGCCATGGCGGCTCCGGCACGCAGGACTCCTACGCCATCGGCCAGCACGCGGCGAGCGTCGCGCGCGCCGTGCTGCCGCATCTGCAGCCAGAAGGGCGCCTCGTGGTGCTCGGGCATTCGCTGGGCGGCGTGATCGGCCTCGCGCTCGCCACGGACTGGTTCGGCCTCCTGCCGCATCGCGTCTTCGCGGCCGGCATCAAGATCGCTTGGAGCGACGAGGAAGTGCGCCGCATGGACTCGCTGGCGCTGCAGCCCGCGAAGCTGTTCGCCACCGAAGAGGAAGCGCGCGAGCGTTACCTGAAGGTGTCGGGCCTCGCCGCGGTTGCCGGTGCGCCGGCATCGGTGTCAGCGCGAGGCATCGCGCACGGCGACGGCGGCTGGCGCCTTGCGATGGACCCGCGCGCCAACGCGGTGGGCAAGCCGCCGCTATCGGAGCTGATGGCGCTCGCGCGCTGCCCCGTTCATCTCGCGCGCGGAGGCAACGATGCGATGGTGACGCTGGAGCAGACCCGCTCGCTCGACGCCGAAGCGCGCGACCTCGGGCCGTATGGGCACAACGTGATGGTCGAGGCGCCCGCGCAAGTCTGGGACTGGATGGCTTCCTTCAGCTGACGCGCAGCTCTTCGATCCTGCGGATCGGTACGGCCACTTCGGCCACTTCGGCGGCACGCGCCCTCAGCTGGCCGCACCCGCCGTCGATGTCCTGCCCCGCCGACTGCCGCAGCTTCGTCAGGATGCCGCGCTCGTGCAGCGTGCGGGCAATCTGCTCGCAGCGTTCCCAGGACGGTCGGTTGAAGTCGACGCCATCCACCGCGTTGAACGGAATCATGTTCAGCACGCCCCACTTACCCGAGAGCAGCCGGACGATGCCGTCGATCTCGTCCTGCCCATCGTTGACGCCTTCCAGCAGCGTCCACTGGTACTGGATGGGGTAGCCGGTGGCCCGCGCGTAGCGTTCGCCCGCGGCGACCAGTTCTTCCGGCGTCATGTTGGGCGCGCGCGGAAGCAGCTTCCTGCGCAGCCCGGCCTTGGTGGTGTGCAGAGAGAGCGCCAGCGCGGGCCTGACGCGCTCCCCGGCCAGTCTCTCGAACACGCGCGGATCGCCCACGGTGGAGAACACGAGGTTCTTGTGGCCGACATTGCCCACGGTGCCGAGCAGCTCGATGGCCTCCAGCACGTTGTCCATGTTGTGCGCGGGCTCGCCCATGCCCATGAAGACCACCTTGCGCACCGGCCTGCGCATGCGCGCGAGCGCGACCTGGGCAATGATCTCGGCGCTTCCCACCTGCCGCAGCAGGCCGTCGCGGCCCGTCATGCAGAACTGGCAGCCGACGGCGCAGCCCACCTGCGACGACACGCAGAGGCCGTCGCGCGGCAGCAGCACGCTTTCGACGGTCTGGCCGTCGGCGAGCGCGACCAGCAGCCGCTCGGAACCATCGGCGCCCGGATGCGCCGCGACCACGCGCGCCAGCCCCGCAAGCTCGGCTTCGATGGCTGGCAGTGCCTCCATCAACGGCGCGGGAAAGAAGCTCGCGGGCAGGCGCCTGCCGCTGTTCCTGGGCAGGGCGTGGGACCACAGCCGCAGGATGCGCTGCTCATGGCTGGGGCCGGCTCCGGCTTTTCGCAGCCGCTCTTTCAGTTCGTGGATTCGCATGCGCCCTCTGGGGCTGGAAGCTTCCCGTGCCTGCCGGCTGCCCTTTTTGCAGCAGCGCCGAACGCACGGGAGGATGGTCGACAAGCCCCGGATTGTGCACGGCGCCGGCCGCCTCAGCCCTGCGACTGCAGCCTCATGGCCCGGCGGCGGCTGCTGGCGATCATGGCCGAGCCCGCAAGGCACAGCACCGCGAGCAGGGCCAGCGCGGCGCTGGTGCCGCGGGTGAAGATGGCCACGTCGAGGCCGGAAAGCCCCGCGCCTGCGTTGCCTAGAACGCTGCGCTGCGAGCCTGGCGAAAGCCGCGCCAGCGCCACGCTGAGCGCCAGCGCGGTGCCCACCATGATTCCGGTGTTCTGCAGTGTCGAGCGCACGCCGTTGGCGATGCCCCTGCGCTGCGGCGTCACTGTCTGCAGGATCGACGCGTTGTTCGGCGTCACGAAGCTGCCGATGCCGAGGCCCAGCCCCCAGAAGCACAGCGACAGCGGCACCGCGCCGATCTCCGGCCGCAGCAGCGTGGCCAGCATCGCCAGCGCGCCTGCCGCGAGCAGCATGCCGCCCACGCACACCGCCTCGGGACTGAAGCGCCGGATCAGCATGCCCGCCACGGGTGCGGCCATCAGCATGCCGAATGCGACCGGGGCCACCCGCAGGCCCGCCTGCGAGGGCTCCAGCCCCGCGCAGGCCTGCAGATACAGCGCCACCAGCACCAGCGGCGCGGCCTGCGCCATCGACAGCAGCAGGATGCCCGCGTAGGCGCTGCGGCGCGCCGGGTCACCGAACAGCGAGGGATCGACCAGCGGGCTCGATGCGCGCACCTGGACCCTGCAGAACAGCGCAATGGCGCCAAGCCCCGTGAACATGAACGCCCACACCGGCGTGCTCGTCCAGCCGCGCGTGCCCGCCATCGAGAGCGCGTAGGTCACGCATCCGATGCCGACGAAGGAAAGCGCCGCGCCCGCAAGGTCGAAGCGCTCGGACCGCACGGCTGCGCCCACTGGCAGCACCTTCCACGACAGGGCCAGCACGCACAGCCCCAGCGGCACGTTGAGCATGAAGAGCACACGC
This sequence comes from Variovorax sp. 350MFTsu5.1, assembly GCF_048302515.1. Classification (NCBI taxonomy): domain Bacteria; kingdom Pseudomonadati; phylum Pseudomonadota; class Betaproteobacteria; order Burkholderiales; family Comamonadaceae; genus Variovorax; species Variovorax sp. 350MFTsu5.1. Next base: position 4,626,776 of record NZ_CP157620.1, read on the forward strand.
CAGCCCCACCACGACACGACGAAGCCGCCGGCCAGCGGGCCCACGACCTGCGCCAGCGCCGCGACCATGGCGAGCACGCCGAGCGCCAGCCCCATCCTGCGGCGGCCGAAGGCATCACTCACCAGCGCGCTGGCATTGGCCATGACGCCGGCCGCGCCCACCGCCTGGCAGATGCGTGCCGCCAGCATCAGCCCGGCGTCGGGCGCGAAGGCGCATGCCGCGCAGGCGGCCACGAATAGGCACAGCCCCGCGAGGAAGAGCCTGCGCCGCCCCCACAGGTCTGCCAGCCGCCCGAAGCTGAGGATGCAGACGGTGCTGACCAGCATGTACGACAGCAGGATCCAGCTCGCCTGCGTGGGCGAAGCATGCAGGCTGCGCGCCACTGCCGGCAGCGCGACGTTGAGCGCGCTGAGGTTGAGAAAGCACAGCAACGCCCCGGCGCTGGCGGCTGCGAGCACCGCCCAGCCAGCCCTGTCGTCCGCACCCTCGCTGCCCACACTGCCGGTAGTCACTTGCGTTCAGTCTTCGCTCTTGAAGCCCGAGGCCTCGACGATGGGGCGCCAGTACGCGCGGTCCGAGGCCATGATCCGCTTCACTTCCGCGCCGGGCAGCCCCGTGGGCTCGAGGCCCATGCGGTCGACCTGCCCGCGCACCTGCGGGCTGCGCATTGCGGAGAGAAAGGCCGACTCCAGCTTCGCGACCACGTCCTTCGGCGTGCCGGCAGGCACGAACGCGGCGTAGGCGGCATTGGCGCGGTCGAAGGCGTCGTAGCCCGACTCCTTGATCGTCGGAACATCGGGCAGCCAGCTCAGCCGTTTCGTGCCCGCCACGCCCAGGATGCGCAGCTTGCCCGCGCGATGCAGTTCGAGCTGGCTGGCCAGCGCGTCGGCACCCAGCGGCACGTGGTCGCCGACGATGTCGGTGGCCAGCGGCGCGCCGCCCCGGTAGGTGACGGGCGTGAGCGGCACGCCGATGGCCTTCGACAACTGAAGCAGGCTGAAGTGCAGGCCGCCGCCGAGGTTGGTGAGGCCGACGCTGCCGCCGGAAGGGTTCTTGCGCACCCATGCGACGTATTCCGCGAGCGTTTTGAACGGCTGGTTCGCGCCCGCGGAGATCACGCTGGGCACGTTCGCCAGGTGCGCGAGGGGAACGAAGTCCTTGTCGACGTCGTAGTTCAGCCGCGCGTAGGTCATCGGAAAGAGCACGAACGGCGGCGTGGCCCCGAGCAGGATGGTTCGGCCGTCGGGCTTCGCAGCCTTCACCGCCTCGATGGAGATGCGGGTGGAAGCGCCGGGACGGTTCTCCACCAGCACGGGCTCCTTCAGCGTGGTGCGCAGGTCCTCGGCCAGCGAACGCGCGAGGCTGTCGAGCGCGCCGCCCGGCGGAAAGCCGATGATCAGCCGGATCGGCGTGGCGCTGTCGGCATGCGCGGCCGCGCCGGCCAGGGCGATCGAGGCGCCCAGCAGAAGTGTCTTGAGGAACGAGGCCATGGTGGGAGTACCTGCGGAGTTGGGAACGGGTGGAGGGCCGGCTCAGAAGGCCAGCACGGGCAATGCGTTCGCCGGCCTGTGCGCGGCCTCGAAGCCGGCCGCGGCCTGCAGCAGCTGCTGGTCTTCGCGGAAGCGGCCGACCAGCTGCATGCCGATGGGCAGGCCGTCGCGTCCGGCGCCGCAGGGCAGGCTGATGGCGGGATGGCCCGTGAGGTTGAAAGGCATCGTCCACGGGAACCAGTTCGGCCTCAGGTCGGCATAGGACTGGCCGTCGATCTCGATGCTTCCGAACAGGTCCTGGTCGATAGGCAGCGCCGTGCGCGAAAGGGTCGGCGTGAAGATGAAGTCGTGCGTCTCCAGTTGGGCCTGCACCCGGCGAAAGAGCGCGGTCCTGGCGAACATGGCCTGCTGGAAGGCGACGCCGTCGACGTGCTGCGCCAGCGCGAGCTGCTGCAGCAGCGAGGGGCTGAGCTTCTCGCCGTGCGCCTCGGCCAGCGGAGCGAAGCGGCCGCGCCAGCTGGTGTGGTTGATCACGCGCCACACCGGCTCGACGTCATAGCCCTCGTCGGGCATCTCCTCCAGTTGCGCCCCCATCGAGCGCAGCGTGGCGAGCGCGGCCTCGAAGGCGGCGGCGACGTCGGCGGAAACCGGGCGCCCTTCCAGCGTCGCACGGTACAGGACGCGCTTTCCGCGCAGGTCGGAGGCGGGCCGCAGCGCGTCGAAGTAAGGCTGCGCGGGCACGCCCAGCGACCACGGGTCGCAGCCGTGCGCGCCGGTCATGGCCTGCAGCATGAGCGCGGTGTCGGCCACGTCGCGCGTGGTGGGCGTCACGTAGGTGTAGTTGCCGAAGGCGTCCTGCACCTGGCTGTGCGGAACCACGCCCAGGCTCTGCTTCAGGCCCACAACGCCGTTGCAGGCGGCGGGAATGCGGGTGGAGCCGCCGCCGTCGGTGGCGATGGCCAGGGGCGCGACGCCCGCCGCCATGGAGGCGGCCGCGCCTCCACTGGAGCCGCCGCTGGTGCGCGTGGCGTCCCATGCGTTGCGGGTGCTGCCGAAGAGGGGCGCATCGGTCATGCACTTGGCACCGAACTCGGACGAGGTGGTCTTGCCGATCAGGATGCCGCCGGCCTGGCGAATGCGCGCCACGGCCAGCGCGTCCTGCGAAGGAACGTGGTCGCGGTGCAGCACCGAGCCGTAGGTGGTCCTGACGTCCGCGGTGTCGACGATGTCCTTCGCCGTGAAGGGCAGGCCGTGCAGCAGGCCCTGCGCCTCGCCCTTCATCAGGGCCGCCTCCGCCTTCCTGGCCTCTTCCATGGCCTGCTCGTGGCATAGGGTGACGAAGCAGTTCAGCAGCGGCTGCACCGCATCGGCGCGGCGCAGCACCTCGGCGACGATCTCCACCGGCGAGAGCTTGCGTTGCGCGACGAGGGAGCGCAGTGTCACGGCAGACATTTCGCAGATCTCGGACTTCGGAAGACGGGGATACTTTTGCATGCGCAAATGATTGATGCGCCCCCAAAGCCAGTCCAATACTGTTTTCTCGAAAAGGCATATGACCAGCGTATGGCAGCACCAGACTTCAGAACGCTCCGCTACTTCGTGGCCGTTGCCGAGGAACGCAGCGTGGGCAAGGCCGCAAGGCGGCTCAACATGGCGCAGCCACCGCTGTCGGTGCACATCCGGAACCTGGAAGCCTCGGTGGGAACGCCCCTGTTCCAGCGCACGGCGCGCGGCATGGAGATCACCGATGCCGGCAATGCGCTCTTCAGGCGCGCGAAGGAAGCCCTGCTGCTGGCCAACGAGGGCTTCGACGCCGCGCGGGCCATAGGCTCGGGCAGCAGGGGCCGGCTCACCGTCGGAACCATGGTGGTGCTCTCTTACCTGGTGCTGCCCCGCCTGGAGAATGCGCTGCGCGCGAAGCTGCCCGACGTGGAGATCCAGTACGTGGAGCTCAACGCGGTGAACAACATCTCGGCCGTCACCGATTCCGACGTGTCGGTGGCGATCTGCATTCCGCCCATCGCGCAGGCCGGCATCTCGGTCGAGCGCATCGGCACCCAGCCGCTGATGCTGGCGGTGCGCGCGGATTCGCCGCTGGCGCGCATGGCCAGCGTTCCGCTGCAGCGGCTCGAGGGCGTGCCGCTCATCGGGCTGCCGGTGCCCGAGGGCGATCTCGACAAGTCGGTGGTGGCCTCGATGCTGCGGCGGCACGGCGTCGGCATGCCCGTCGCGCAGCGGGTCGAGACCATGGTGTCGGCGCTGGCACTGGTGCTCGCGGGCCAGGGCGTGGCCATCCTGCCCGCATGCGCGCGGATCGGCCGGCCGCCGGGCGTGGTGTTCAGGCCGCTGCGCAACGTCGACGCGAAGATGGAGATCGCCGCCTGCTGGCGCAGCGACTGGGACAGCCCGCTGATCCAGCCCTTCCTGGCGTGCGCGCGGGCCTCGGTGCGACAGGCGGCCTAGCTAGGGCCTGTTCACACTATTTCCGGGGTCGCGTTGGTGCTTCAAGGGGCTGGCTGCAAGGCGCCCGTGCGCAGCAAGGCTGAAGCCTTGCAAGCGCGGGCAACGCCGCAGACGGCCCCTTGGAGCACCAACCCTGCGGGAAGGGCAGCCAGGGCGGGCCACTCGGCGTTGCGTTCCTAGCGTGTGCGCATGCACACGCGTCGTCACGCGCCTTGATTGGCCCGCCCTGGCTGCCCTTCGCGACCCCGGAAATAGTGTGAACAGGCCCTAGAACAGGCTGCCCTGCCCCGCCACGCCCGGCGGGCGGAACGCGGAAATCTCGAGCGGAATGCGCTCCCGGTTGTAGCCCAGGCGGTTCGTCGCCTTCTGGAAGCGCTGGTGGATCAGGTCGGCCCACAGGCCCGAGCCTTTCATGCGCGTGGCGAAGTCGGCGTCGTAGTCCTTGCCGCCGCGCATCTCGTGGATGCGCGCCATGATGCGGTCGGCGCGCTGCGGGTAGTGCAGCGCCAGCCACTCCTTGAAGAGCGGAGCCACTTCCCACGGCAGGCGGACCACCGTGTAGAAGGCGCTGCGCGCGCCGGCCTCCCATGCGGCTTCGAGCACCTGTTCCATGTCTTCGGTCACGAAGGGAATCTGCGGCGCCACGCTCACGCCCACCGGCACGCCGGCCTCGGTGAGCGTGCGGATCGTGCGAAGCCGGCGGTGCGGCGCGGCGGCACGCGGCTCCAGCTTGCGGGCGAGGTCGCCGTCGAGCGTGGTCACGGTGATGTACACGGCCGCCAGGTGGTCGGCCGCCATGGGCGCGATCAGGTCGAGATCGCGCTCGACGGCGCTCGACTTGGTGACCAGCGCGAACGGGTGCCGCGCCTCGCCCAGCAGCTCGATCACCGAGCGCGTCAGCCGCAGTTCGCGCTCGATGGGCTGGTAGCAGTCGGTGGCGGTGCCGATGGCGATGTAGCTGGGCCGGTAGCTCTTGCGCCCGAGCTCGGTGCGCAGCACCTCGGCGATGTTGCGCTTGGCGATCAGCTTGGTCTCGAAGTCGAGGCCGGGCGACAGGTTGAGGTAGCTGTGCGTGGGCCGCGCGAAGCAGTAGATGCAGCCGTGCTCGCAGCCCCGGTAGGGGTTGAGGGAGCGGTCGAAGTAGATGTCGGGCGAGTCGTTCTCGTTGAGGGCCGACTTCACGTCCTCGAAGCGCACCTCGGTGGCCAGGGGCTGCAGCGTCTCGGCCTCGGCCGCGCCTTCTTCCAGCGTGCCCCAGCCGTCGTCGAAGGCGTCGCGCTCGTCCTTGGAGAAACGGTGTGCGATGTGCGTGGCCGCGCCGCGGCCCTTGATGGCGTGGATGGGAATGAAGGCGGCTGGCATGGTCGGCGACTCCTTGGTAACTCGATTTACTGTTTATTCATACAGTATTCCACTGATTCACCGTCATTGCCGATTTTTTAATTTCTTTCTTGACAGAAATTTCGAGAATCCTAAACTCGGCGCCATGGAACTCACCGACATCCAACGCAAGTTCGTCCTGCACTGGGGCGAAATGGGCTCGCTGTGGGGCGTCAACCGCACCGTCTCGCAGATCCACGCCCTGCTCTTCGCCTACGGCAAGCCCATGAACGCCGAGGAGTTGTGCGACACGCTCGGCGTGGCCCGCTCCAACATCAGCAACAGCCTGAAGGAACTGCAGGCCTGGAACCTGGTCCGCATCACCCACACGCTGGGCGACCGGCGCGACTATTTCGAGACCAGCGTCGACGTGTGGGAGCTGTTCCGCACCGTGGTGCGCGAGCGCAAGGAGCGCGAGTTCGACCCCACGGTGCGCGTGCTGCGAGAGCTGGTGTCCAGCCCCGACTTCCAGAAGGAGCCCGCCGACGCGCAGGACCGCATCCGCTCCACGATGGAGCTCATGGAGAAGCTGGCCACCTGGGCCGACGAGATGCTGCGGCTGTCGCCCGGCACGCTCGACAAGGTGATGACGCTGGGTGCCAGCGTGCAGAAGTTCGTTCGCGGCGATTCGTCGCAAGGCGGCAAGGGTGACAAGGGCGAAGACCCGGACGCGCACCACGCCAGCCTTCCCATGATCTGAGTCTCTTTTTTTGCCCAATAGTTTCTGTTTTGACAGAAATATCGAGAACAAAGAACGCCATGAGCCACATCGCAACACCTGTCTACCCGCTCACGATCTATTTCGATGCAAGCTGCGCGATCTGCTCCGCCGAAATGGGCGCCCTCAAGGCACGCGACGCTGCCGGCCGGCTTCAACTGGTCGACTGCTCGCCCATCGGCTTCACCGGCGGCCCGGCACCGCGCGAGGCGCTGATGGCGGCCATCCACGTCTCCAGCGCCGACGGCAAGGTGCACGTCGGCGTGCCGGCCATCCGCATCTGCCGCGCGGCGGTGGGCCTGTCCAGCGGCGGCCTGCTGCTCGACCTGCCGCTGGTCGCGCCGCTGGCCGATTGCGCCTATGCGCTGCTGGCACGCAACCGCTACCGCGTTCCGCGCTGGCTGGCCGCCAGGCTGGCGGGGCGCGTCGCCCCTTCATGCGATGACGGCAACTGCCGCATCTGAAGAAGAAACAACCACACGAGGGAACCCACCATGCCCACCGTCTTCCAGCCCGACTTCCGCATGCCGCGCGGAACTGTCGAGCACACCGGCGCCCCCATCACCGCCGAGGACACGCAGGACTACTTCACCGAGGTCGCGACCGACTACAGCGCCTGGAGCCCCAGCTACAACATGCACTTCGGATTCTGGCGCGCGGGGCTGAACCCGCTGCGACGCGAGGGCATGCTGGTCGAGATGAACCGCATGGTCGGCCGTGCGCTGCGCCTCGACGATGCACCCCGCCGCTGCGTGATCGACATGGGCTGCGGCGCCGGCGCCACCGCGCGCACGCTGGTCGGCGACCACGCATCGCTCTATGCCATCACCGTGACCAACGTCGCCGTGCAGAACCGCATCGCCGCGAAGCTCGATGCCGCGGCCGGTGTGGCCGACCGCATGGCCCACATCGAAGCCGACTACACCCGCACCGGTCTGCCTGCGGCCCAAGCCGACGGTGCGTGGGCTGTAGAAAGCGCCTGCTATGCCGGCGGCACCGACAAGGCCGACTTCATCCGCGAGGCCGCGCGACTGCTCAAGCCCGGGGCGCGCCTCGCGGTGGTCGACGGCTTCCTGCTGCGCCGCAACCCCGGCCGGCTCGCAAGCTGGCTGCACCGCCTGTGGGCTGACAGCTGGGCCGTGCCCACGCTGGCCGTGCGCGAAGACTTCGTTGCCGCATTGCACGAGAACGGCTTCGAAGACGTCGAAGTGAAGTCACTGCGCTGGCGCGTCGCGCCCAGCGCGCTGCACATCCCCGTTCTGGCCACCCGCTTCACGCTGGCCGAACTCTGGAAGGCGCGCGGCAAGCTGAGCCCGTGGCGGCGCAAGCACATCGTGGCCAGCTACTGCGCACTGGCGCTGGGCATGTTCTGGCGCGACTTCGACTACTGCATGGTCACCGCCACGCGCCGCGCCGACTGAGCACGACACGAATACAGACAGAAAGAGGAGAAGAGGCTTTTCATGCAAAACGTCCCCGAAGAAAGCAGGCTCGCCGAGATGGCACCCGTCGAACCGCAGGAAGCACAGCCCAGGCCCGTTCGCGGCATGCCCTTCGGCTGGTTCTGGCCGATGGCCATCGGTGCCGCGGTCGCGCTGGTGCTGCGCCTGTTCTTCAGCAGCGCGCCCGGCAAGCCCTACTCGGCCATGCTGGCTTCGTTCGTCTACTTCGTGCCCGCGGTGTGCGGCGCGGTCACGGTGTACATGGCCGAGCGCATCGAGCGCCGCAGCTGGGGCTACTACATCTGGGCGCCGTGGGTGGCGACCTCGCTCTTCGTCGGCGGCACGCTGCTGGTGTTCATCGAAGGGCTGATCTGCGCGATCGTCATCGTGCCGCTGTTCGCCACCATGGGCAGCGTCGGCGGGCTGGCGATGGGCATCGTGTGCCGCGTCACCAACTGGCCGAAGCAGGCCGTCTACAGCTTCGCGATGCTGCCGCTGGTGCTCGGCGCCATCGAGCCCCAGTTGCCCAACCCCGACCAGTTCTCCAGCACCTCGCGCACGCTCTTCATCGCCGCGCCGGCCGAACGCGTTTGGCACGAGCTCAACGCCGCGAGCGACATCCGCCCAGCCGAGGTCGGCGACGCATGGGCCTACCGCATCGGCGTGCCGATGCCGGTGTCGGGCATTACCGTCGACACACCCGAGGGCCGCGTGCGCCAGGTGCAGTGGCAGAAGAACGTGCACTTCGAGGAAGTCATCACCGAGTGGCAGCCCAACCGCCTGCTGAAGTGGCGCTTCCGCTTCTCGCCCGATTCCTTCCCGGCCGGCGCGCTCGACGACCACGTGATGATCGGCGGCCACTACTTCGACCTGCGCGACGCCACCTACACGCTGACGCCGCGCGACGGCGGCACCGAGCTGCGCGTGGCAGTGTCGTGGCGGCTGAGCACCAGCTTCAACTGGTATGCCGACCGTGTCATGCATCTGCTGCTGAACGATGCCTCGGAGAACATCCTGCGCTTCTACAAGGCGCGCAGCGAGGCCGCGACAGCAGCTGCTGCAGGATGACAACGATGCAACCCGTCTTCCAGCAGGCGCTCGGCCCCGCCTGGGACCGACTAGGCGAGGTCATCCGCCGCCACTACACGATGAGGCCGTTCTCCGACGACCATGTCTGCGTGCGCGGCACCATGGACGAGGTCTGGCACGCGCCGTGGGCCGCGCTGCTGATGCCCTTCGGCCGGCTGTTCGGCGCGCTGGTGCCGCACCAGGGCAAGGAAGTGCCCATCGAGGTGCACTACCGCTGCCGCCCCGACAACGCCACGCTCCACTGGGACCGCGTCTTCCACTTTCCCGGCAGGCCGCTCTTCCACTTCCGCTCGCACATGGAGCACGACGCGGCCCATGGCAGCGAGGTGACCGAGTACGTGCGCTTCGGCATCGGCATGCGCCTCGCGGTGAGCGCGGAAGAAGGCGCGGTGGTGTTCCGCGACCTGGGCTACGTCTGGCGCGTCGCGGGGCTGCGCATTCCGCTGCCGCTCGGCCTGTTCATGGGTACGGCCTATGTGGAGGAACGGCCCGATCCGGCCGACGCCGACCGCTTCACCATGAAGATGCTGCTGCGCCACCGCTGGTTCGGCGACGTGTTCCGCTACAGCGGGCGCTTCCACCTCGGCCCGCGAACAGGATCACAATGAGCGCACCATGCCTCGCCGCCCAGAAAACCTCTACGCCCAGTACCACGCCCACGTCTATTTCGGCCCCGACACGCTCGCGCAGGCCAAGGCCCTCTGCGAACGCGCGGGCCGTGAGCTGATGGTGGTGGTCGGCCGCGTGCACGAGCGGCTGGTGGGCCCGCATCCGCACTGGAGCTGCCAGCTCGCCTTCGACGCCGCCGAGTTCGACCAAGTCATCGAATGGCTGGAAGCCAACCGCAACGGGCTCGACGTGTTCGTGCACGGCGTGACGGGCGACGACCTCGCCGACCACACGACGCACGCCATGTGGCTGGGCGAGGAAAGCGAGCTCGACCTGCGGATGTTCCGCCGCTAGGCCGTCTCTTCGGTACCCGCGCCGTGCACCTTGAAGAAGGTGGCGCCCTCCACCTTCTGCCCGATGGCCTTCTCGTAGGCCTCGCGCACCTCGTCGGGCTGCCCGGCCTGGCCGAAGAAGTCCTTCAGGTACGGCCCCAGCAGCGGATGCGCCGCCAGCTCCCTGAGCGGCAGGCCGTTGATCATCTCGTCTCGGCAGGCCGAAGGCAGGAACACGTTGCGGTTCTTCTCCGGATCGCGGATCAGCCCCTTGGGCTCGTGGGCCGGGTCGGCCTGCATCGCCTCCAGCTCCTCGAAGAAGCGGCGCCGCATCATCACGATGCCCTTGTCGCTCTGGCCCAGCTTCTCGCGCGTGCGGTCGGTGATGGCGCCCTGCCCCACCCACACCACGAAGTCCTGGTTGGCGACATGGCTGGTGATCCAGCGGCCCGTCGCCAGGTCCTTGATGGGTCCGTACCAGGAGGGAATGCGCCCCTGCACGTAAGGCTCCTGTTCGTTCGGCACACGGCTCAGCACCCACAGCACGCTCAGCGTGTTGTGGTCGTCGATGGGCACGCGCCATTCGAAGTGGTGGCCCAGGAAGAAGCCGTTGGGCCACAGCGTGACGCGGCCGGTGGTCCACATCACGTTGTCCTCGCGCTCGCCGCCGCGCAGGCGCCTGTAGACGAAACCGTGCTCGAACTCCTCGAAGGCAAGCTTCAGGTGCGTGGGCACATAGGGCCCCTCGTCGCCCTGCAGGCGCGTGGTCCAGTTGTTGTGGGTCCACTCGAAGTGCACCGGGTCGATGGAGTTCTCCTGGCACTGGAACCAGTTGCACGGAATCTCGGCGAACACCGCCTGCGCGAAGCCGTTCGCGCAGTTGAAGAGTTCCCAGTCTGGCAGCAGCGGCGCGGGCTGCGGGCCCATGTAGGCCCAGAGCAGACCGGCCTTCTCCTGCACCGGGTAGGCCTTGATCTTCGTGTTCCTGCGCATGCGCGCGCCGGGGTCCAGAGTTTCCTCGAAGGGCTGGTGCACGCACTGGCCGCTCTGGTCGTACTGCCAGCCGTGGTAGCTGCAGCGCAGGCCGCATTGCTCGACGTAGCCGTAGGACATGTCGGCGTTGCGGTGCGGGCAGCGGCGATCGACCAGGCCGTAGTTGCCGCTCAGGTCCTTGTAGAGCACCAGGTCCTCGCCGAGGATGCGCAGCGGCTTCACCGCCTTGTCGTCGAACTCGCTCGCGCCCGCGATCGGGTGCCAGTAGCGGCGCAGGTAGTCGCCCATCGGCTTGTCCGGGCCTACTTCGGTCAGCAGGCGGTTCTTCTCTTCGCTCAACATCGAATGGTCTCCTTGTCGCTTGTCTTCAATCGGCGCGGATGCCGAACTCGCGCACCAGCCTGCCGAAGCGCTGGTCGTCGTCCGATATCTGCTTGGCCAGCACGGCCGGCGCTCCGCCCACGGGTTCGATGCCTAGCGCGGCCATCCTTGCCTGCACGTCGGGCATCTTCAGGATCTCGTTGAAGTGCCTGTTGAGCGCCTGCACCACGTCGGCGGGCATCGCCTTCGGGCCGAGCAGGCCCATCCAAGCGCTCACGTCCACGTCCTTGAAGCCCAGTTCGATGAAGGTGGGCACCTCGGGCATCAGCTTCGTGCGCTGGCGTTCCGCGACGGCGAGCGGAAGCAGCTTGCCGGTGGCGATGTGGCCCGCCACCGCGCCGGGCGTGATCCAGCCCACGCTGACGTGGCCGCCCAGCGTGTCGTTCACCACCGGCGCCACGCCGCGATACGGCGCGTGCGTGGCCGAGATGCCGGCGTCCTTGTTCAGCAATTCGCCCGCGATGTGCATCGGCGAGCCCGCGCCCGGCGTGCCGTAGGTGACGGTCTTGCCGGCCTTCGCCCCGGCCACGAGCTGCGCGACGCTCTGGATGCCGCTCGCGGGCGAGGTCACCAGCAGCAGCGGGATGTTGCCGGTCTTCACGATGGGGGTGAAGTCCTTCACCACGTCGTGCGCCACGCCGGGGCCGGCCTTCAGCACATGCTGCGCGATGGGAAAGGTGCTGGGCGTGAAGAGCAGCGTGTAGCCATCGGCGGGCGCCTTCGCGACCCATACGTTGCCGATCATGCCGCTCGCGCCGGGCCGGTTGTCGACCAGCACCGGCTGCCCGGTGCGCTGCGAGAGCTTCTCTGCGTAGGTGCGCGCGATGGCGTCGGTGTCGCCGCCCGCCGGGTAGGCCACGACGATGGTGATGGGCTTGGAGGGCCATGCCTGCGCCACGGCCGCGGTGGCGGCGCATAGCGAAAGAACGGCTGCTGCAGCGGCTCGGGCCGCGTTTCGGTGGTGAAACAACATGCTCTTTTCCTTCTCGGTGGGACGACGTTGGGGTCGAACGCACTGTAGAAACGAGGCTGCGCGGCCAGAAGATATAGTTTCACTGAGTGAACCTTTTTTCTGGAGGCCGGCATGTCCGACACCATGGGCACGCAGAGCGTGAAGTCGATCGACGCGCTGCGCCGCGGGCTCGACGTGATGCTGGCCATCCAGCGCTCCTCGGCCGTGACGCTGCAGGAGCTGCACCGGCAGACCGGCGTGTCGAAGGCCACGCTGCTGCGCATCCTCAAGACGCTGCAGCAGGCGGGCTGGGTGGAACGCAGCGAGCACGACAAGCGCTACGTGCCCGCGTCGGCCACCGGCCAGTCGGGGCCCGTGGCGGCATGGCGCACGCGGCTTTCGGCGCTTGCTGCCCCTGCACGCGCCACGCTGCAGCGGCTGGTGCCGTGGCCCATCGACCTGGGCGTGCGCGACGGCACGGCGATGCTCATCCTCGACACCGACCGGCCGCGCAACGGCCTTGCGGTCAACTACCGCGCGCTGGGCTTCCGGCCGCCGATGCTGCTGTCGTCGCTCGGCCGCTGCTACCTGTCGTTCTGCCCCGAGGAAGAGCGGCGCGAAATCCTCGCCGCACTGGCGCGCTCGCCGAACGATTTCGACCGCAGCGCGCGGCGCCCCGAGAACATCCGCCGCATGGTGGCGCATGCGCGCGACCTGGGATACGTGGCGCGCGACCCGACCTCGACCAGCCTGGATTCGCCCGACCGCTTCGGCGCGGTGTCGGTGCCGCTGCGGCAAGAAGATCGGGTGGTGGGCTGCCTCAGCTGCGCGTGGCTGCCGGCGGTGAAGAGCGAGCGCGAGATCGTGTCCGCGTACCTGGCCGACATGCAGCAGGCCGCGCAGAGCATCGAACGCAAGCTGGCGCAGGCCGGCTTCGGGCCGCCGCCTCCAACGAATGCATGAAGTGCGAAGCCGGGCCGGCGCTCAGAACTCCGCGTCGAGCTCGTCGATCTCGTCGGGCTCCTGCTTCGCGGCAGCCACCCATTCCTTCATGGCCGGCAGCTCCATCACGCGCTTGCAGTAGGCGGCGCAGGCGCTGTCGAGCGCCACGTCGTAGCTCAGGAAGCGCGTGACCACCGGCGCGTACATCGCGTCGGCCATGCCCGGCTGGCTGCCGAAGAGAAACGGGCCGCCGTAGGCCTTGAGGCACTCGCGCCAGATGGCGACGATGCGGTCGATGTCGGCCTGCGCGCGCGACCACACCTTGAAGTTCTTGAAATGGGCCTTGATGTTCATCGGCAGCGCGCCGCGCATCGAGGCGAAGCCCGAGTGCATCTCGCCGCAGATGGCCCTGCAGTGGGCACGGGCCGCGATGTCGGAGGGCAGCAGGCCGGCCTTGGGCTTGATCTCGTTGAGGTACTCGCCGATGGCCAGCGTGTCCCACACCTTCACGCCGCCGTGCTGCAGCGAGGGCACCAGCATCGACGACGACAGCAGCAGCATCTCGGCCTTCATGGCCGGGTCGTCGGGCGGGATCACCTTCTCGCTGAAGTCCAGCCCCGCCAGCCTGCACATCAGCCAGCCGCGCAGCGCCCACGCGCCGTAGTTCTTGCTGCTGATGGTGAGTACGGGTTTGGCCATCTCGGAGCTCTCCTTGGGCGTTGCGCCTTTGCCCGTGCCGCGTGCAAGCCCCATGCCATGCGGCTGGCCCGCAACTTGCCTGCGCGATGCCCATGCTGTACCGGGCCTACCAGAACCAAGCCGACCTGCTCTCCCCGGCGCGGCTCGCGGCGCAGTACATGGCCAAGGCGCTGTGGAAGGAAGGCACCGAGCGCACCATGATGCGGCGCATGGCCGCCCAGTTCGAGGTGTTCTCGCGCATGCGGCTGACCCACACCCGGCCCGACTACGGCATACACAGCGTGGTTTCCGACGGCACCGAGGTGGCCGTGCACGAGGAGAAAACCCTCGTCTCCCCCTTCGGCACCCTGCTGCACTTCCGCAAGGACACCGATGCGGTGCATCCGCCCGTGCTGCTGGCCGCACCGTTGTCGGGCCATTTCGCCACGCTGCTGCGCGAAACGGTGCGCACACTGCTGCGCGACCACGACGTGTACCTGACCGACTGGCACAACGCGCGCGACGTGCCGCTGTGGCACGGCGGCTTCGGGCTGGACGACTACACGCTGCAGCTCATCCGCTTCCTGGAGGCCGTGGGCCCGGGCGTGCACATGGTGGCGGTGTGCCAGCCGTGCGTGGCCGCCCTGGCCGCCACTGCGCTGATGGCCGAGGACGGCAACCCCGCCACGCCCCGCAGCCTGACGCTGATGGCGGGCCCGGTCGACTGCCGCATCAACCCCACGGCGGTGAACAAGCTCGCGACCGACCGGCCCATCGACTGGTTCCGGCGCAACCTCATCAGCCACGTGCCCTGGCCGCATGCCGGCATGATGCGGCGCGTGTACCCCGGCTTCCTGCAGCTGTCGGCCTTCATGAGCATGAACCCGGAGCGCCACAAGAAGCAGTTCCAGGACATGTACAGCCACCTGGTCGAGGGCGACATCGAGAAGGCCCGCACCATCGGCACCTTCTACGACGAGTACCTGGCCGTGAACGACCTGCCGGCCGAGTTCTACCTGGAGACCGTGGAGCGCGTGTTCCAGACCTACGACCTGCCGCTGGGCAGACTCACCGTGGGCGAGCGCACCGTGAACCCGGCCGCCATCCGCCGCACGGCGCTGCTCACTGTGGAAGGCGAGCGTGACGACATCTGCTCCGTGGGGCAGACGGTGGCGGCGCAAGACCTGTGCACCGGCATCCGGCCCTACATGAAGGCGCATCACCTGCAGGCCGGCGTCGGACACTACGGCGTGTTCAGCGGCAGCAAGTGGAATGCGCAGATCTATCCGCGCGTGCGCGAGACGATCCATGCGGCAGCCGAGCTGAACGGCTGAGAGAGCAAAAACAATCTGGCAAGGGCCGTGAGGCCTTTGTTTGCCCTTGTGCGCCGGTCTTCCTACACTCGGCCGCCATGCAACGCCAGCCCTTGATCCGCAGCACGCCGCGCGCAGTCTTCACTGCGCGGACCGCCGCGGGGTCGCACCAGACCCTCGCAGATCTCTGAGCCCGGCGGTCAGCCTCTTCCTTCCCCCTTCTTCAGCACATCTTCATCGACCGCCGGGCCCAAGCCCCGCGCGGTAGCGCGCCCATGCGGGCGCTCCGCGCTTTCCCTCGCTGATTCATTCGCCTGTCGCCAGCCGCTTCACCACGGCCGGCGATGGGCCTCGTCATGCGGAAAGAACACGGACGATGAACAACAACATCCAATCGATCCTGGCGGTCACCGACCTGTCGGCGCACGGCCTGCGCACGGTGGTGCGCGCGGCCTCCATCGCGGCGGCGCACGGCGCGCTGCTGAAGATCATGTACGCGCCCGCGGCCTTCGCGGGCCCAGCCGATGCCGATACGGCAGGCGGCCTTGGCGCGGTGTGCCTTGAGGTGGCCGAGCGCTTCGGCATCCTCGTCAAGAAGATCGACGGCACGCGCGGGCGGCTCGAGGACACCGCGCTCGAGGCGCGCTGGTGCGATCTCGTGGTGATCGGCGACGAGCCCGACCGCTCGCTCGCAGCCTTCTTCCGGGGCCAGCCGGCCGAGCGGCTGCTGCGGGCAGCGCAGCGGCCGGTGCTGGTCGTGCGGCTCGACGCGCAGGCCGGCAGCTACCGGCGCATGCTCGTGGCCGTCGACCTGATGGAGGAATCGCGCCCGCTGGTCGACCTGGCCTGCGCCTTCGACGCGCAGGCCGACGTCGAACTTTTCCACGCCTTCACGCCCATGCACGAAGGCAGGCTGCGCTACGCGGACGTGTCCGCGCACGTGATCGATGCCTACCGCCACACCTGCGCCCGCCATGCGCGCGAACGCATGCTGTGGCTGTCGGATGCGTCGAGCGCGCGCCGCAACCGCGTGGTCTCGTCGGTCGGCCGCGGCGACCCGGCGCGGCAGGCGGCCGTCCAGCAACAGTACAGCGGAGCCGACCTGCTGGTGGTCGGCAAGCGCAGACGTTCGGCGCTGACGGATTTCCTGCTCGGCAGCGTGGCGCTGCGCGTGCTGCGCTGGTCCACGGGCGACGTGCTCGTGGTGCCTCATGGCATGCAGGCACCGAGTTCCACGGCGGCGGTTCGGCAGAGTGCGGCATGACATCGCTGGCACTGCCATTCGCGTTCTCCTTCCCCTCGCTGCCGGACTGGCGCCCCAGGCCGGCCGAGCTGCGCATCGACGTCGATCCGGGCAAGGCCACGCTCGCGCCCGTCCACGAACGCATGCGCGCCCTGCGAGACCGCCTGCAGGACATGCCGGGCCTCGTGCTCGATGACCCCGGCTTGCGCGCACGCTGTCGCGAAGCCGACGGCGAGCTGTACGTCTACATCGAGGACCTGCGCAGTGACAGGCTGGTCGGTTACACCGTTTTCAACCGGCTGATCGAACTGAGCCGCAGGGCGGAGCGCCACATCCGCGCACCGCATTCGCAATACGACCCGGCCTGGCAGCGGCGCGGGCTGGCTTCCGCCGTCTACCGCTGGGCGCTGGACCGGGGCCTCTGCCTCATGAGCGGCGCGCGGCAGTCGCCGGGCGCGCATGCGCTCTGGCAGAGCCTGTCGAGCCGCTACGAGGCGGGCTTCGCCGACCTGCGGAACAAGCAGCTGAGCTACCTGGGCCGCGAGGTCGAGGGTGAAACGCTCGCCGGGCTGCACACGCGCATGTTCCTGCTCGGCGAAGGCTGGACGCTGGAGCGCTTCCGCCTCGAGACGCAGATGGCTTAGCGCCGCCTCCGCGCGCCCTTGCCGCTCACGCGCCGTACCGCCGCTTCGCCGGCCTGCGGCAGCCGCTCGCGCAGGAATGCGATGAGCTCCTGCGCCACCACATTGCGCATCGGCCCTGGCAGGTAGGCCAGCACCACGCGCCGCTCGACGCGCGGCTTCAGCAGCGGCACCACAGCCAGTTCGGGGTCCCGCAGCGACGAGGTGTACAGGCGCGGCATCAGCCCCAGCGCCTGTCCGCCGCGCACCAGCGCATAGAGCGTCTCGGAGTAGCTCACGCGGTACGGCTGCGGACCCTGGGCGAACTGCGCACGCGCCGGGTTGCCCAGCGCGGGCATGCTGCCACTTTCGAAGAGAACCAGCCGCTCCTTGCCGATGGCCTCCCAGCTCGCGTCGCCGGCCGCCGCCAGCGGGTGGTCGCGCCGCACCACCAGCACCAGCGGATCGCGGAACAGGTCGATGCAGGTCAGCCCGCCCGGCGGCTCGGTGATGGCGGCCACCGCCATGTCGATCTGGCCGCTGCGCAGTTCGGACAGCAGCGTGTTCGAAGGGGCGTCGCGCCAGGACAGCTCCACCTCGCGCCGGCCTTCCGTCTGCAGGAACTCGCTGGCGGCGGCCGCCACGCGCGCGCTGGCCGAGGGGATCACGCCGACGCGCACATAGGCCCGGCCGCGCTGCACGGTGCTTTCGATGTCGCGCAGCGCCACCTCGAAGGTGTTGACCAGGAAGTCGGTACGCGCCAGCACCTCGGCGCCCACGGGCGTGAGTTCAAGCCGGTGGGTGGAGCGGGTGAGCAGTTCGGCGCCGAGCAGTTTCTCCATCTGCTTGATGGCGTTGCTCAGGGCCGGCTGCGTGATGGCCAGCCGCCGCGCCGCCCGGCCGAACTGGCCTTCTTCCACCAGCACCGAGAAGAACTGGAGCTGGCGCAGCGTGAGCGCGCGCAGGGGCAAGGCGGCCATGGCGAACCTCGGTTATTGATTCAGTGAATCAAATTATAGAAATTCAAAATTTTCTTTATGGGCGAACCGTTACTAGACTGCCGCCATGATCAGCCCCACCCACGCGCCCCTCACGCTGGAGGCGATGCTGCACGCGATGCCCAAGGCCGAGCTGCACTGCCACCTGTTCGGCACCGTGCGCCACGAAACCTTCAAGCAGTTCAACCGCCGCGCCGGCTCGCCGCTGGCTGACGATGAGATCGAGGGCTTCTACACACGCGGCGAGAAGCCCGTCGGAGTGCTGCGGGTGCTGCGCGCGCTCGACGCCCAGCTGGTGCGCAGCCCCGGCGACCTCTATCAGCTCACGTTCGAATACCTGCAGGACGCAGCCGCCCACAACGTGCGCCATGCGGAGTTCTTCTGGAATCCGACCGGCACGGTGCATGAGTCGGGCATCGCCTACCCGCTCGCGCAGGGCGCCATCGTGCGTGCCATCCACGATGCGAAGCAGGAGTTCGGCATCTCGGGCCGTCTCATCGCCGCCATCGACCGCGAGGCCAGCCCCGAGGCGGCCGTGGAGATGGTCGAATGGGTGAAGGCCAACCGCTGCGATGAGGTGATCGGCATCGGCATCGACTACCGCGAGAACGACCGTCCGCCGGAACTGTTCGCCCGGGCCTATGCCGAGGCGAAGAAGGCCGGCCTGAAGACCACCGCGCACGCAGGCGAGTTCGGCATGCCCTGGACCAACGTGCGCACCGCGCTCGACGAACTGCAGGTCGACCGCATCGACCACGGCTACACGGTGATCGACCAGCCCGACTACGCACGCCGCTGCGCCGAGCGCGGCGTGATCTTCACCGTCGTGCCCACCAACTCCTACTACCTGCGCACGCTGCCGCCCGAGCGCTGGGCGCTGGACCACCCCATCCGCCGCATGCCCGGCCTGGGCCTGCGCATCCACCCCAACACCGACGACCCGACGCTGCACAAGGTCACGCCCACGCAGGCCTGGCTGATGATGGTGCGCGACTTCGGCTTCGGCCTGGACGACCTGCGCGGCTTCATGCTCAATGGCCTCGACGGCGCATGGATCGACGAGGCGCAGCGCCGCGAATGGCGCACGCAATGGAGCGCCGGGTTCGACGCGCTGCGCGCCCGGCTCGACACCGAACCCGCCCCCACCAACCACGAATGACCCACGCCATGAACAAGCCCCGCCGCCTGCTCCTCGCCGCTGCGCTCTGCGCCGCCCTTCCCACCGCCGCCCTCGCACAGGCGGCATGGCCCGCCGCCAAGCCCATCACGCTGATCGTGCCCTTCACGGCCGGCGGCAGCGTGGACGTGAACGCGCGCCTGGTAGCCCAGCGCCTCGGCGAGCGGCTCAAGCAGTCGGTGGTGGTCGAGAACGTGGCCGGCGCGGGCGGCGCCATCGGCGTGGCCAAGGCGGTGAACGCGGCGCCCGACGGCTACACGCTGGTGGCGGGCCCCGACAGTGCCATCGCCATCGGCAAGCTGGTGAACCCCTCGGCCTTCCGCTTCGACCCGCTGAAAGACCTCGCCCCGGTGGGCATGCTCAACACCGCGCCGATGGTGCTGGTAGCGCGACCCGGCCTGGAGGCCCAGACCTTCTCCGACTTCGTGAAGCTCGCGAAGGCCAAACCCGGCAAGTACAACTACGCGACCTCGGGCGTGGGCACGGTGTTGCAGCTGGCGATGGAACTGCTGAAGGAGCGCAGCGGTATCTTCGTCACCCACGTGCCCTACCGCGGCGGCGCGCAGATCGCCACCGACGTGATCGGCGAGCAGGTCGACCTGGCGATGCTGGTGAGCACCAGCGCGATTCCGCACGTGAACGGCAAGCGGCTGAAGGCGCTGGGCATCACCGGCACCAAGCGGCTGTCCGCGCTGCCCAACGTGCCCACCTTCGACGAGATGCCCGGCCTCAAGGGCTTCGACATGGTGAGCTGGACCGGTATCTTCGCGCCCGCCAAGACGCCGCCGGCCGTGGTCGCGCACATCAACCAGGAGCTCAACGCGGTGCTGCAGGAAGAAGCCGTGCGCGCCAAGCTGGTGGAGCAAGGTGCGCTGCCGGGCAGCGGTACGCCGGAGTCGTTCGCGAAGTTCGTGCAGGCCGAATACGCGCGCAACCAGAAGATCGTGCAGACCGCAAACATCAAGGAGTGAGCGCGTGACCAGGAAGCCCATGCTGTCCCGCCGCACCCTGCTGCTGGGTGCATCCGCCGCCGGCCTTGCCGGCATGGCATGGGCCCAGAGCCCGAGCCCCGCCGAACTGGCACAGGCGCTCGCAGGCACACCCGCCACCCGGCTGCCTGCCGTGGCCGGCAAGCGCCAGGTCATCATCGACACCGACCCCGGCCAGGACGATGCGGTCGCCCTGCTGATGGCCATGGCCGCCACCGACCGGCTCGACATCAAGGCGCTGACGGTGAGTGTGGGTAACTTGCCGCTGACGGTGACCGAGAAGAACGCGCGCATCGTGCGCGACTGGGCCAACCGGCCCGAGATTCCGGTCTACGCCGGCTACCCTCGTCCGCTGGTGCGCGAGTCCATCTTTGCCGACGACGTGCACGGCAAGACCGGCATGGAAGGCCCGACGCTGCACGAGCCGCGCGGCCCGCTGATGCCCACCCACGCTGTGCAGTACATCATCGAGACTCTGCGCGCTGCGCCGCCGAAGAGCATCACGCTGGTGGGCCTTGGACCGCTCACCAACTTCGCGGCGGCGCTCAATTCGGCGCCCGACATCAAGCTCGCCATCGCCGAGATCGTGGTGATGGACGGCTCCTGGGGCGTGGGCGGCAACATCACGCCGGCCGCCACCTTCAACGTGTATGCCGACCCGGAGGCCGCCTCGATCGTGTTCCGCAGCGGCGTGCCGGTGACGGCCATGTCGCACGACGCGGCGCGCCGCGTGCTGCTGACGCCCGAGCGCATCGCGCCCTTCCGCGCCATGGGCAACAACGCCGGCAAGGTGGTGGCGGACATCTTCGATTCGATGATGGCCTACGGCCTGCGCCGCCGGGGCGTGGCGGTGGGGCCGATCTACGACCCGTGCGTGATCGCCTACCTGCTGAAGCCCGAGCTCTTCAAGGGCGCGAAGGTGAGCGTGGATGTGGAGACCAAGGGCGAGTTCACGACCGGCGCGACGGTGGTCGACTTCCGTGGCTACAACCGCCGCACGCCCAACACGCTGTGGATCAGCGAGGCTGATACCGAGGGCTTCTACTCCCTGCTGCAGGCGCAGATCGCGCGCCTGCCCTGATGCGGTAAGAAAGGCCGGAGACGCTCAGCCGGCCTTCTCGTCTTCCTCGGGCCAGTCGCGGATATAGGCCTTGAGCATCTTGTTCTCGAAGTTCTGGCTGTCCACCACGGCCTTGGCCACGTCGTAGAAGCTGATCACGCCCATCAACATGCGCTTGTCCATCACGGGCATGTAGCGCGCGTGGCGCTCCAGCATGATGCGGCGGATCTCGTCGAGGTCGGTTTCGAGCGTGCAGGTGACGGGGGCGTCGTCCATGACCTTGCGGACCTGCATGGTGCCGACCTGGCCTCCGTTGCCGACGATGGCCACGATCACCTCGCGGAAGGTGAGCATGCCGACCAGGTCGCCGTGCTCCATGACCACCAGCGAACCGATGTCCTTTTCCGCCATCGTCTTGGCGGCTTCTGCCAGCAGGTCGTCTGGCGTGATGGTGAAGAGCGTATTGCCCTTGACGCGAAGGATGTCGCTGACTTTCATCGTTTTGCTCCTCTGGGAACTCAATCTCGGCTATCTCGGCGGGCGTGCCGTTTTTGAATATAGCCCACAATCGACGCCGACCTGAGCGCCCCTGTCGCGCACGCATGAATTGCAGACGTAACGGGGCATTGCCAGGAGACAACAGCTCAGACACGAGAAAGGCCCTCATGCCCGGATATTCCGACCCCGGTTTCGACACCCTCGCGCTGCACGCCGGCGCCGCGCCCGACCCCGCCACCGGCGCGCGGGCGGTGCCGATCCACCTGACCACCTCCTTCGTCTTCGAATCCAGCGACCACGCCGCCGCCCTCTTCAACCTGGAGCGCGCCGGCCACGTGTATTCGCGCATCAGCAACCCGACCAACGCGGTGCTGGAGCAGCGCGTGTCGGCGCTCGAAGGCGGCATCGGCGCCATCGCCACCGCCAGCGGGCAGGCCGCGCTGCACCTGTCGGTGGCCACGCTGATGGGCGCGGGCTCGCACATCGTGGCCAGCACGGCGCTGTACGGCGGCTCGCAGAACCTGCTGCACTACACGATGCGCCGCTTCGGCATCGAGACCACCTTCGTGAAGCCCGGCGACCTCGACGGCTGGCGCGCCGCGGTGCGCCCCGAGACCAAGCTCTTCTTCGGCGAGACGGTGGGCAACCCGGGGCTGGACGTGCTCGACATCCCCGCCGTGGCCGACATCGCCCACGAGGCGGGCGTGCCGCTGCTGGTCGATTCCACGCTCACCTCGCCCTACCTGATCAAGCCCTTCGACTGGGGCGCCGACCTGGTCTATCACTCGGCCACCAAGTTCCTGTCGGGCCACGGCACGGTGATCGGCGGCGTGGTGGTCGACGGCGGCAGCTTCGACTGGGAGAAATCCGGCAAATTCGCCGAGCTGACGCAGGCCTACGACGGCTTCCACAACATGGTCTTCAGCGAGGAAAGCACCGTCGGCGCCTTCCTGCTGCGCGCCCGCCGCGAGGGCCTGCGCGACTTCGGCGCCTCGATGAGCCCGCACACGGCATGGCTGATCCTGCAGGGCATCGAGACGCTGCCGCTGCGCATGGAGCGGCACATCGACAGCACGCAGAAGGTGGTCGAATTCCTCGCGAACCACCCCTTCGTGTCGCGCGTGGGGCATCCGCTGATCGAATCGCACCCGAGCCATGCGCTCGCGCAGAAGCTGCTGCGCCACGGCGCGCGCGGCGCGGGTGCGGTGTTCAGCTTCGACATCAAGGGCAGCCGCGCGCAGGGCAAGGCCTTCATCGAGACGCTGAAGATCTTCAGCCACCTGGCCAACGTGGGCGACTGCCGCAGCCTGGTGATCCATCCCGCGAGCACCACGCACTTCCGCATGACCGACGAGGCGCTCGCGGGCGCGGGCATCTCTCAGGGCACGATCCGCCTGTCGATCGGCCTGGAAGACCCGGCCGACCTGATCGACGACCTCAAGCGCGCCCTGAAAGCCGCGGAAAAGGCAGGTGCCTGAGATGAACTACACCGTCAACGGCCACACCACCTACTGCTACACCGGCGGCAAGCCCTTCGATGCGGCAAAGCCCACGGTCGTCTTCATCCACGGCGTGCTCAACGACCACAGCGTGTGGATCCTGCAGAGCCGCTGGTTCGCCAACCACGGCTGGAACGTGCTCGCAGTCGACCTGCCCGGCCACTGCAAGAGCGAAGGCCCGCCGCCGGCCAGCGTGGAGGAGGCTGCGCAGTTCGTGATCGCGCTGCTCGACGCGGCCGGCGTGCAGAAGGCCGCGCTGGTCGGCCACAGCTTCGGCTCGCTGATCGCGCTGGAGGCGGCCTCGCGCGCGCCGCAGCGCATCACGCAACTCGCGATGGTCGGCACGGCCTACCCGATGGCGGTGTCGCCCGCGCTGCTCGAAAGCTCGGTGAGCGATCCGCAGCGCGCCATCGCCATGGTCAACACCTTCTCGCACTCGCTGCTGGCGCCACCGCCCTCCTCGCTCGGCCCGGGCACCTGGCTTTACGGCAGCTCGCGCGCGCTGATGCGCCGCGTGCTCGCGAGCAACCGCGAGGCGAACGTGTTCCACATCGGCTTCAAGGCCTGCAACGACTACGCCAACGGCGAGGCCGCCATCGAGAAGGTGCAGTGCCCGGTGCTGTTCCTGCTTGGCGACGCCGACCAGATGACGCCGCCGCGCGCCACCAAGGCGCTGGTGGGCAAGGCGCGCAACGCGAAAGTGGTGACGGTGCACGCGGGCCACGCGCTGATGAGCGAGGCGCCCGACGAGGTGCTGTTCGCGCTGCGCGACTTCCTGAACGCCTGAGCTTCCGGGGACCTGACCTACTCCGCCACGATCCCCGCGCGATGCGCAAGGGCGCGGTAGCGCGAGATCTCGCCTTCCATCTGCGTACGGAAGGCCGCCGCGCCGATGGCCACCGGCTCCATGCCCTGCGCACGCAGCTGGGCCTGCAGCGCCGGGTGGCCCATGGTCGCGACGACCGTGCGGGCGAGCTTGTCGATCACCGGCGCCGGCGTGCGCGCAGGGGCGGCGAAGCCGTACCAGGCGTCGAAGGTAGCCTCGGGCAGTCCCTGCTCGGCCAGCGTGCGCACCTCGGGCAGCATGCTGGAGCGCGTCGCCCCCACGATGCCCAGCGCGCGCAGCTTGCCCGCGCGCACGTGCGGCGCCACGGCGGCCACGGTATCGATGGCGATCTCGACCTCGCCGCCGATCACCGCCAGCGAGCTCTGGCTGCTGCCCTTGTACGGAATGTCCTGCAGCTGGATGCCCGCGGCCAGCGCGAACAGTTCGCCCGA
The DNA here is from genome assembly GCF_048302515.1 of Variovorax sp. 350MFTsu5.1. Lineage (NCBI taxonomy): Bacteria > Pseudomonadati > Pseudomonadota > Betaproteobacteria > Burkholderiales > Comamonadaceae > Variovorax > Variovorax sp. 350MFTsu5.1. The sequence continues at coordinate 4,650,920 of NZ_CP157620.1, forward strand.
CAGGTGCGGCCCCGAGCCCGAGCCGAAAGTGGCGTAGCGGATGCTCTTCGGCTTGGCCTTGGCCGCCGCGACGAGTTCGGGCAGCGATTGCCAGGGCTGGCCCTTGCCCACCACCAGCACCAGGGGCGTGCGCGCCACGATGGCGATGGGCGCGAGGTCGCGCACCGTGTCGTAGGGCAGCCTGGCGCGCAGGGCCGGGTTCACGCTGAAGCTGGTCGAGCCCGACAGCAGCAGCGTGTAGCCGTCGGGCGCGGCCTTGGCGACCGCGTCGGTGCCGATGATGGTGGACGCGCCGGGCTTGTTGTCGATCACGATGGGCTGGCCGAGCTGCTCCGACAGCGTCTGCCCCATGGCCCGCGCCACCAGGTCGGTGCCGCCGCCCGGCGGGAATGGCACGACCAGCTTGATCGGACGTTCGGGCCAGCCCCCCTGGGCGAAGACGGGCGAATGTGCGCCCAGCACGGCGGAAGCGGAAAGCAGCAGGCCGAAGCGGCGACGGGAGATGTCGATGTCCATGGTGCGTGGTGTCAGGAGAGAGTGGAAGCGGATTGCGAAAGCCGGCCGGCAGCCCAGGGCGCGAGGCCCGGCTCGCCCAGGTCCCAGTACAGGCCGGCCATGATCTGCAGGCCCTCTCGCGCCAGCGGCGCGAGCAGGTGCTCGTTGGGCGCGTGCTGCGCGCAGGCGGGGTACGAATGCGGCACCCACAGCGTGGGCAGCCCGAGCAGGTCGGCGAAGACGTCGTTGGGCAGCGAGCCGGCGAGGTTGGGCAGCAGGTCCAGGCGCTGGCCGCTGCTTTCCTCGATGGAACGGCGCGCCCAGCCCACCCAGGGGTTCTCGACGTCGAGCCGCGTGGCCGCGCCGGTCAGCGTGACCTCCACCTCGACCTGACCGAAGCCGTGCGCATCGAGGTGCGCGCGCACGATCTCCTGCAGGTCCTGCCAGGGCGTGCCGACCACGAAGCGCAGCTGGCAGTGCGCCACGGCCTCGGAGGGAATCGCGTTGACGGGCCGCTGCGGCGAGCCCGCGCCGAGCGCCAGCACCTCGATGGTGTTCCAGGCCACCAGCCGTTCGGCCGGGCTCAAACCGGGCTCGCCCCAGTCCTCGTCGACCTCGGGGTCGTCCGCGCCGCCACCGATGGCGATGCTGGCCAGCGCATCCCGCACCGCCTGGGTCACCGGCGGCGGGCGCAGCGCCTCGACGAGGATGCGCCCGCGCGCATCGACCAGCGAGGCCACCGCATGGCTGACGACCGTGCCCGGATTGACCAGGACGCCGCCCCAGTTGCCCGAGTGATAGCCGCGCGGCCGGGCGCGCAGCCGCAGGCTGAAGTTGACCGCGCCGCGCGAGCCGAGGAAGAGCGTGGGCCGCGTGGCGCTTACGCGCGGGCCGTCGCTGGCGATGAACAGGTCTGCGCGCAGCTTGTCGCGCTGCTGCTCGCACACCGCGTGCAGGCCGGGCGAGGCGGCTTCCTCGCCCATTTCGATGAGCCAGGTCACGTTGTAGCCCAGGCGGCCGCCACGGGCTTCCAGCGCCGCCGCGAGGCCGCCCAGGTTGATGCTGTGCTGGCCCTTGTTGTCGGCCGTGCCGCGCCCGTACCAGCGTTCGCCGCGTGCCGTCAGCGCCCAGGGGGCCAGGCCCTCTTCCCAGTGCGCGTCCTGCCCGCTGACCACGTCGCCGTGGCCGTAGGTCATCACCGTGGGCAGGGACGCATCCTCGACGCGGCGCGCGATGAGGAAGGGGCCTCCGCCGGGCACCGGGTTGGCGACCACCTCGCAGGCGAAGCCGAGTGCGGCGAGGGGCGGGATCATCTCCTCGCGCAGGTAGGCCTCCAGCGCGGGCGTGGCGGCGCCGGTGTCGCTCTCGGTGCGGAAGGCGACGCGGCGCTGGAGGTCGGCGAAGAAGCCGCCTGCGTCGAAATAGGCGGCTGCGGCGACGAGGCTGTCTGAACGTGGCATGAAAGGGGTCCTTGTCTCTCTGTGTCTTCCCGTGTGACGGTAGAGCAAGTACAAGGCCTGAAGGCCGATGCTTCCAGCATCGTTTTGGCAAGCTACCATTGCCTTGAAGGCAACACCCAAGGCCCTGCCATGACGCTCCCCCTGCTCAGCATCCCGATGCGGCACTTCCTCGAAGTGGCGCGCAGCGGCTCGGTCAACCAGGCGGCCGCGCGCCTCTTCGTGGCCTCGTCGGCGGTCAGCCGGCAGATCGCCAAGCTCGAGGACAGCCTGGGTACGCCGCTCTTCGAACGGCATGCGCGCGGCATGGCGCTCACGGCCGCCGGCGAGCGGCTGGCGGCGCACTTGCGCAATGCACAACTCGACATCGAACAGGTGGTCGAGCAGGTACGCGACCTCGGCGGGCAGAGCGCGCGGCGCATCCGCATGGCCTGCACGGAAGGCTTCGCAGGGCACTTCATGCCGCTGGTGATGCGCAGCTTCGAGTCGGCGAACCCGGGCTGCCAGCTGGAGCTGCACGTGGGCTCGCCCGATGGCGTGAGCGCGCTGCTGGCGCGCGGCGAGACCGACATCGCGCTCAAGTACGTGGTCGCGCCCGAGCCCGGCCTGAAGATCGAGCACTCGGCCACCGCGCCGGTGTACGCCGTGCTGCGGCCCGACCATCCGCTGGCGCGGCAGCGCGTGGTGTCGGTTGCCGACGCGGTGCGCTATCCGCTGGCCGTGGGCGACAAGGGCGTGACCGCGCGCCAGCTCTTCGACCAGGCCTGCAGCCTGCAGGGGCTGCAGTACCGCGCGCTCTTCGTGAGCAATTTCTCCTCGGTGCTGCTGCCGCTGCTGCGCACGCCCGATGTGATGCTCTCGGGCCTGCTCACGGTGATGCACCTGATCGACGAAGGCACGGTGGTGGCGCGGCCCTTCGCGGAGGCACCGCTGCAGCAGCGACAGCTGCAGGTGCTGGCGCTCGAAGGCCGCACGCTGCCGCCGCTGGCGCAGGACTTCGTTCGGCACCTGGTCACGGCCATCGCCAGCGCGGGGCGCCGCAAGCTGGGGCGCGCGCAGGCTTCCGGCGCAACGAAGAAAGAGGTCAGCCCAGGGCGTTGATATCCGCCGGGTCGAGGATCGGCTTGGCCGCGCCCTTGCGCGCCACGGCCAGCATCGCGCGGCCCAGCTTCTCGGTGGTGGTCACCCGGTTCGGCCAGAGGCGGAAGGCCAGCCCGAGCACGGGCTTGAGCACGACGATGGCCGCGTCGTAGACCGGCGTTTTGGAACGGATGCCGTGCAGCGGCTGGATCATGCCGGGGCGGAACATGTAGGCCGCCTTGAACGGCAGGCGCAGCAGGGCATTCTCGGTCGCGCCCTTCACGCGCGCCCACATGCTGCTGCCGCGCTCGCTGCTGTCGGTGCCCGCGCCCGTCACGTAGGTGAAGGTCATGCCCGGGTTGAGCCGCGCGAGCACGGTGGCTGCCGCCAGCGTGAGGTCGTAGGTGATGCGTTTGTACTCGGGCTCCTTCATGCCCACCGAGGACACGCCGAGGCAGAAGAAGCAGGCGTCTAAGCCCTGCAGCTGCGATTCGATGTCGCCGTAGTCGTACATGTCCTTGTGGACCAGGTCGCGCAGCTTCGGGTTCTGCTGCCCTGTTGGGTTGCGGCCGACCGCGACGACGCTTTCCACGTCGGGCGCCAGCAGGCACTCGCGCAGCACGCCCTGCCCCACCATGCCGGTGGCGCCGAAGATCAGGACTTTCATCGGAAGGCTCCGGTCAGTTAGACCGTGAAGACGGCGGGCTTCTTGTTCAGCACCGCCAGCAGCAGGTCGACGTCGAGGCTGGAAGGCTGCGGCGGCTGAAGCGCCGAGAGCATGCGCGAGAGCGTCTCGGCATGCGGCAGGAGCGGGCCCAGGAAGCGCGTGCCGTCGGAGCCGGCGACCAGCAGGGTCGGGAAGGTCTCGACGTCGAAAGCATCGGCGATGTCGGCGTGGTCTTCGATGTCGACCCAGGCGAAGCGGAACTGCGGATGCGCGCGCGCCACTTCCTCGAGCAGCGGCCGGTAGTCGCGGCAGGTGCCGCACCACTCGGCGCAGAGGCAGACGACCCAGGGCGCATCGCTGCCTGCCGAGCCGGCGGATTCAGGGGTGCTTGGAAGGCTTGGAAGAGCGCTCAAGGCTGATGCGTCGGTGGTGTGATCGGAAGACCGGGTGGTACGGCCGGGAGGTCGTGGCTATTATGGACAAAGCCCTCCCGCAGGGTACAGGAGACTCGCACGATGAACACCACGACTGCCCCCGCATCTGCCGTCGATCCGCGCCAGTTCAAGAGCTTCGCGGAGTTCTACCCCTTCTACCTGACCGAGCACGCCAACATCACCTGCCGGCGGCTGCATTTCGCCGGTTCGACCATCTCGCTGCTGTGCCTGGTGGCGCTGATAGTCACGCTCAATCCGTTGTGGCTGCTGGCGGGCCTCGTGGCGGGCTACGGCTTCGCGTGGGTCGGGCACTTCGGCTTCGAGAAGAACAAGCCGGCCTCGTTCAAGCGGCCGCTCTATTCCTTCATGGGCGACTGGGCCATGTACCGGGACATCTGGCTGGGGCGAGTAAAGATCTAGATCAGGAGCACGTCGCCCAGCCTCAGGGAGCGCAGCGGGCCTTTCTGCCAGAGGTCTTCGAGCGGCTCGGCCTGCGGCATCAGCAACTCTTTCAGCAGCGGCTCGATGGGCGTCGACGGGTCGGCCAGCAGCACGTAGCGCGGGTCCTCGTTGGCGGGCTCTTCCGCCAGGGGCGCAATCCAGTCGAGCGCCACCAGCGTCTCGAGCACCGGCGCCAGCTGCAGCGCATCCACGCGCATGCGCGTCACCAGTTCGGTCGCGCCCATGCCCTTGGCAGGCGTGGCCTGCGCTCGGGCCAGGTGCTGCAGCGTTTCCATGGCCAGTTGCATGGGCCAGCCGGCGGTGCCGCCGCGCCGCGCGACGCCCGTCAGCAGGCTGGGCAGGTAGGCGGCGATGACCGCGCCCAGAAGCACGATCACCCAGGCCACGTAGATCCACACCAGCAGGATCGGCACCGTCGCGAAGGCGCCGTACAGCACCGAGTACGTCGGCACCAGGCTCAGGTAATAACCCAGCACGCGCTTGGCGATCTCGATGGCCGCCGCCACGAAGATGCCTCCGGCCCACGCATGCGACCAGCGCACGTTGGTGTTGGGCACGTAGTGGTATAGCGAAGCCATGCCGACCGCGAGCAGCATGAACTCGAAGGTGTCGAAGAACAGCTTCACGATGCCGCGCCCCACCACGTCGCTGGTGGCTGCGACCACGTAGGAAGTGGTGGAGAGGCTCACCGCGAGGATGATCGGCCCCAGCGTGATGGCCGCCCAATAGATGAGCACCCGCTGCGCGAACGGCCGCGGCGTGCGCACACGCCAGATGTTGTTGAGCGTCTTGTCGATGGTGAGGATCAGTGCGATGGCGGTGATCAGCAGCACGATCAGGCCCGCGATGCCCAGCCCGCTGGCCTTGCTCGCGAACTGGTTCAGGTAGCCCAGCACCTGCCGCGCGATGTTGTCTGGAATCAGGCTTTCGATGAGCCAGCGCTGCAGCCGGCCCTGCATCTTCGCGAACATCGGGAACACGGTGAACAGGGCCAGCGCCACCGTGAAGAAGGGCACCATCGCGATGGTGGTGGTGAAGGTCAGGCTGCTGGCCGTGAGGCCGAGCCGGTCTTCCCGGAAGCGCTCGCCCAGCACCGCTGCCGTGTTGCGCCACGGGAAGCGCGAAAGATCCCTCCAGAGTTGCCGACGATTCATGGCCGGTATCATGCCATCCGCTCTTTTCGCAGCGTTCCCGCCACCCGTGTCCGACACCCCGCCTCCTCCATCTTCCGTTCGCGCCACCCGCTGGGCCGCCGTGGGCAGCGTCGTCGGCCTCATCGTGCTCGGCCTGGCCTGGGAACTGTGGCTCGCGCCCTTGCGGCCCGGCGGCTCGCTGATGGCACTGAAGGTGCTGCCGCTGGTCATTCCGCTCGCCGGGCTCTGGAAGAACCGCATGTACACCTACCGCTGGGTCAGCCTGATGATCTGGCTCTATTTCACCGAGGGCGTGGTGCGCGCCTGGAGCGACACCAGCGGCGTGAGCCAGGTGCTCGCGCTCGTCGAGGTCCTGCTGTGCCTCGTGCTCTTCGCCGCCTGCGCCTGGCATGTGCGGCTTCGCCTGCGCCACGCCAAGAACGCTGCCCGCCAACTGGAGGCTTCCGCCCAATGACTTCTTCCACCGACCTGATCGAACAACTGCGCGCCATCGTCGGCGCATCGCATGTGCTCAACGAGGGCGACCTCACCGCCTACGAGCAGGACTGGCGCAAGCGCTCGCGCGGCAAGTCGCTGGCCGTGGTGCGGCCGGCCAACACGCAGCAGGTGGCCGACGTGGTCAAGGCCTGCGCCGCGGCCGGCACGGCGGTGATTCCGCAGGGCGGCAACACCGGCCTCGCGGTCGGCTCCATTCCCGACGACAGCGGCACGCAGGTGGTGCTGAGCCTGCAGCGGCTGAACGCGATCCGCACCATCGACGCCGCCAACCTCACCATGACGGTGGAGGCCGGATGCATCCTGCAGACGCTGCAGGAAACCGCCGAGAAGGCCGGCTACCTGTTCCCGCTGAGCCTCGCGGCCGAGGGCAGCTGCACCATCGGCGGCAACCTCGCCACCAACGCGGGCGGCACGCAGGTGGTGCGCTACGGCAACACGCGCGAGCTGTGCCTGGGCCTGGAGGTGGTCACGCCGCAGGGCGAGATCTGGGAAGGCACCAGCGGCCTGCGCAAGGACAACACCGGCTACGACCTGCGCGACCTCTTCGTCGGCAGCGAGGGCACGCTGGGCATCATCACCGCCGCCACCATGAAGCTCTATCCGCTGCCGGCGGCGCAGCTCACGGCCTGGGCCGCGGTCCCCTCGCTGGACCACGCGGTGACGCTGCTGGGCCTTGCCCACAAGCACCTGGGCTCGGGCCTCACCGGCTTCGAGGTGATGGGCCGCTTCGCACTGAGCCTGGTCGACAAGCACATGCCGCAGTTGCGCGTGCCCTTCATCGCCGACGAGGCCGTCCCTTATTGCGTGCTGCTGGAGAACTCCGACAGCGAATCCGAAGACCACGCCCGCTCGCGCTTCGAGGCACTGCTCGAAACCGCCTTCGAGGACGGCTGCGTGACCGACGCGGTGGTGGCCGAGAACCTCACGCAGGCGCACCAGCTGTGGCACATCCGCGAGAGCATCCCGCTCGCGCAGGCCGAGGAAGGGCTGAACATCAAGCACGACATCTCCATTCCGGTGTCGCGCATCCCGGCCTTCGTCGAGGAAACCGACGCGCTGCTGGCGCGCGAGATCGCCGGCGTGCGGCTGGTCAATTTCGGCCACCTGGGCGACGGCAACCTGCACTACAACGTTCAGGCGCCGGAGAACGTCGATGCCAAGGCCTTCCTGAAGAACGAGGAAGAGCGCATCAACACGCTGGTGTACGACGCGGTCGAGAAGTTCGGCGGCTCGTTCTCGGCCGAGCACGGCGTCGGCTCGCTCAAGGTCGACAAGCTCGAGAAGCACAAGTCGCCGGTGGCGCTGGAGATGATGCGGGCGATCAAGCGCGGGCTCGACCCCAAGAACATCCTGAACCCCGGGCGGGTGATCCGGGTCTAGCCTCGCCTATCGGACCTGGAGCTTGACGGACGCGGCCCGCGCCGTGTTCGCCCTCTGCATGCTGGTCGCGGCCGGCAGTGCGTCGTCGCAGCGCGCGCAGTCCGCCTTCATGCAACCCAGATGCACCGTGACCGGTCCACCGGCGCTGAGGCCATGCGCCTGCGCCGCACGCATCAGCCCCTGGTGCAGCGCTTCGTCGACCACCTCGACGCTGGCGTTGCAGCCGCCGCAGCTCAGCCGCACAGTGACTTCGAGCGCCTGCGGCCGCCGCAGGCGATGCACCGCACGCACGCCACCCAGGCTGCGCTCCCATTCGCGCTGGATGAGGCCGGCCTGCTCCAGCTCCTTGATCACGCGGTAGACGCTGGCAAGGCCGGTGGCGGTGCCGCGCGCGAGCATGCGGCGGAACACTTCTTCGCCGCCCAGCCACTCGGAACCGCTCTCGGCCAGCGTCTGCAGCACGCACAGGCGGATGACCGTGGGCCGTATGCCCATGCTGCGCAGTTGCACAGAGAAGCCCTCGTTCGCGGGCGCCGCCGCGTACTGCATTGCTGCCGAAACTGCCACTGGCTCGTCCGCCCCTGATCTGCCTTGTCTGACTGCGCTCAGGCCGCCAGGCCCTGCGCCGGCGTGGCCGTGACCTGCGCGACGCGCCCGGCCTTCATCTGCACGATGCGGTCGGCCACGTGGAAATAGCGGTCGTCGTGCGAGATGACGACCAGCGAGTGCCCCTTGGCACGCAGTTCGGGCAGCAGCTCTGTGTAGAAGAGATGGCGGAAGGTCGGGTCCTGGTCGGCCGCCCATTCGTCGAACACCAGCACCGGGCGGCCTTCGAGGTAGGCGTGCACCAGCGCGAGCCGCTTGCGCTGGCCGGTCGACAGGTCGGTGGTGCTGAAGGCGCCGTCCTTCACCGAGACCTTGTGTGCGATTTCCAGCCGCTGCAAGTAGGGCAGCGCGGTCTCGGGCAGCGCCTGGTGGCCGCCTTCCTCGCCCGCGACAAGGTCCTCGAACAGGTAGAAGTCGGAGAACACGGTGGTGAAGAGCTGGCGGTAGTCGTCGCGCGTCTCGGGCGTGACGGGCCTGCCGTCGAGCACCACTTCGCCCTGCTGCGGCGCGTACAGGCCCAGCAGCAGCTTGATGAGCGTGGTCTTGCCCGAGCCGTTGTCGCCGACGATGAAGACGATCTCGCTGCGGCCGATGCACAGGTCGACAGGGCCGAGCACGAAGGCGTCGCCGCCCTCGGGCGCATCGAAGGCGTAGCGCACGCCGCGCAGCTCGATGGCGTCGCGCAGCGGAGGCGAGGCAGGCGGCGAGTCGAGGTGCAGGTGCGGCTCCGGCGTGGCGAAGCGCGCCGACAAGTCGGCGATGCGCCCGAAGGCCACCTTGGCGCGGCCCAGGTGCGGAAGCGCGCCCACGATCTGGTCGATGGGCCCCTTGATGAACAGCAGCACCAGCACGAAGCCGCTGAGCACAACGGGATCGGTCGTGCGCCACGCGGCCCAGCCGAGTATCAGCGCGATCAGCAGGAAGAACAGCGCCGAACCGAAGGAGGTGGCGAGCACGAAGGTGTTGATCGCGCGGCGGTTGATGTCGCGGATCGCATCGACGGTCTGGGCGATCTGCCCCTCGTACACCCTGGCGCGGCGGGCGCGGTGCATGCGCAGCTCCTTGGCGCCCTCGCTGATGCCGCGATAGGCCTTGTGCAGGAGCTCTTCCTTTTCGCGCGACTGGAAGAAGCCCGCGATGCCGCGCCCGTGGGCCCAGCTCTGGATGGCCACGCCGATCAGCATGGCCATCACCAGCAGGCCGAACAGCGCCGGCGACAGCCACGCGAGGTAGCCGAGGCAGCCCAGCGCGATGGCCAGCGAGATCATGGTGGCGGCCAGCATGAAGGCCACGTCGCTGATCATGTCCACGTCCTGCGTGAGAACGGGCATCAGGCGGTGCATGCGGTAGCGCTCCAGTGCGTCGATGGGCGCCGCAAGAATCTTCAGTGCCAGGTCTTTTCGCACCTGGGCGACCAGCCGCTGGCCCACGACGTTGTTCGACATGTCCGAGAGCGCGCGGCCGACCAGCGCCACCACGCACAGCCCGATGAAGGTCAGGAGCAGTCCGCCGGCCATGCCGCCGGGCCGGCTGAGCACCTCGTTGATGGTCGCCAGCAGCGACACGGTGGCTGCGCCGGCGGCGATGCCGGTAACGGCCGAGAGCAGGATCCAGGGAGCGAAGGGTTTCAGCAGCCGGAGCAGATCGGTGGCCTTGGCGCTGGCGGGTTGGGTTTGCATGCCGGTATGACGCTGCGGCGGCCGGAATGTTTAGCCGGCGGCCGGCCCGCCGCTTGCTGCTTACTGCAAGGTCGGCTCCTGGCACGACTCGTCGCCGGGCGCGGACCCGACCATGACCGCGCCGGCCAGGGCCCACAGGGTCAGGGCATCGTCGAGCGCGCGCACGTGCCGGGCATCGCGCCCCAGCCACAGGACCAGCTTCTCCGCGCGCTCGAGCGACGGCGCATCGTGCAGCTCGCGAAAGAGCCGCCAGGCCTCGCTGAAAGCCGGATCGGAAGGAACGTGGTGACGGGAGTTCATCGCATCTGGACGCCTGGACTGCTGTGGATGCGTGGATAGACGCGACCCGCCGTCGGATGTTTAGCGCATGTCATCTCCACGTCGCAATTTCGTGAACTATTGCGCCGCACTAAACCTTCGGGCGGCTCGTCCGTCTCCTGTTGGATGAGCACGACTTGCGCGGCCACGCCCGGTCTTTTCTTCCGATGATTCCCCTGCTGGCGCCGATCTTCCGGGGCGAGTGGGCGGTCTACGGCGAAACGCTGGCCTGCGCGCCGCAGCCGCCCGCGGGCGCCGTGCAGGTGGCCGAGCTGATCGCCAGGCCGGAGCTTCTTGCCGTGCTGCTGCAGCAGCACGCCCGCCACCGCCGTGTGCGCAGGCCCGACCTGCGGCCGGTGGCCTCGGCCTGGAGCATGCACTACCTGAATGCCCTGCTGCCCCCGGTGGCCGCGGCGGCCAGCCTGCTTCAGCATGAATTTCCGATGGCGCCGGAGCGGGTGTGGATCAGCTTCGAAGACGGCGCCGTGCCGCAGCGCTTTCACATCACGCACGAAGGGCACGCGCGCCCCGGCACCGACACCGCAGCGCGCTATACGGCGCTGCTCTTCGAGCACCTCGGGCCGCTCTTCGCGCAGCTGACCCGACTCACGCGCATCGCGCCCAAGATCTTGTGGGGCAATGCCGCGCGCTACCTGGAGCCCGTACTCCAGCAGGGCCTGCTGCTCAGCGGCCACGCTCCCTCCATCGCGAAGGACCTGGACCACCTGCTGCACCAGCCGCGCTGGGGCTGCGCCGACAACCCGTTGTTCGCGGTGCAGCGCAAGGTCGTGCGAATGCAGTCCGGCACGCCGGCCGCGGTCACGCTGCACCGGCAGTGCTGTCTTTATTACCTGCTGCCCGAAGAGGGCTACTGCGGTGCGTGTCCGCTGGCGCCGGAGTTCCGCAAGGCGCGGGACCGCGCCTAAACAAACAGCCGCGCAGTGCGTCTTTTGCGGATAAGCATCCGTTCATGGATGCAACCGCGACATCCACCATGCCATTGCATCCCGACCTGGAAGCCTTCCTCGAACTTGCCGCCATCGCCGAGGAGGACGGACGCCCCCCGATGTGCGACATGTCGCCCGCGCAGGCGCGCGCCAGCTACGACCAGTCGACGCTGGCGCTCGACGGCGTGGGCCCCGACCTGCCCGTGGAGGACATCGGCTTGCGCGCCCGCGACGGCGCGCCGCTGCGCGCGCGGCTGTATCGCGGCGCAGCCACTGATGCACCGCTGCCCACCCTGCTCTACTTCCACGGCGGCGGCTATGTCGTCGGCGGGCTGGACTCGCACGACGCCCTGTGCCGCACGCTGGCAAAAAACGCCGCGTGCGCGGTGCTGGCGGTCGACTACCGCCTCGCGCCCGAGCACAAGTTCCCCACCGCCTTCCACGATGCCGAAGATGCCGCCCAGTGGCTCGCGGTGCACGGCGGCTCGCTCGGCCTGGACACCTCCCGCGTGGCCTTCGGCGGTGACAGCGTCGGCGGCACGCTGGCCACGGCGCTGACGATCGCCGCGCGCGATGCCGGGCGCCCGCAGCCGCTGCTGCAGCTGCTGCTGTATCCCTGCACCAGCATCCGGCAGGACAGCGACTCGCACCGGCGCTACGCCAAGGGGCACCTGCTCGAGCAGCGCACGCTGCAATGGATGTTCGGCCACTACCTGCGCAGCGACGAAGACCGCCTCGACTGGCGCTTCGCCCCGCTCGCCGCGAAGGATCTCTGCGGCCTCGCGCCCGCGCACCTCGTGCTGGCGGAATACGACCCGTTGGTGGACGAAGGCAGGGCCTACGCCGCGCGCCTGCAGGAGGCCGGCGTGCGCACGCATTTGGCCGTGCACGAGGGCATGGTTCATGACTTCGCGCGGCTGAGCCAGGTGGTGGACGAAGCCGATGCGCTGCGCGGCTCGCTCGCGCAGGTACTGGCCGAGGCCTTCCGGCGGCCGGCGCCGGCAGCCGCCGCGGCCGCCACCACGCCTTCGGCCATCGGCGCATGGGTCTTCCACGCGCACCCCGACGGCCAGCCGCTCGAAGTGCGGCTCGACGCGGCGAAGCTTTCGGTCGGCCCGCAAGGCGGCAGCGAGCGGACCAGCCGCTGGACGCTGCGCGAGCAGGCCGGCACGTTGCGTCTGGAATGGCCGCTCGACGCGGGCACGGAGCCTGAGGAAACCCATCTGCTGGCGGCCATCGAAGCCGTCTTCGTGCGCCATCCGGAATGCAAGGCGCTGCCGTTGCAGGTGCCGTCGCCGTGCATTGCCCGGCTGGTCGGCGCAGGGGCGGTCGGCCTTGCCGACGGGCAATTGCCGAGCGTGGTGCGCGAGACCTTCTGGCAATTGCCGCGCGTGTGGCAGCGCAATCCGCGCGAGCCCTTCGCGCAGCGCCATGTGATGAGCCAGGGCAAGCGGCATCCGCTGCGGCCCGCCAAGCCCGTCGGCACGGTCTACCAGCGCCACATTCCGTGGCTGTCGCAGACGCTGACGCTCGACACCGTCGACATCGAACGCGACCTCCCCGCCTTCAACCGCTGGATGAACGACCCCGTGGTCGCGCACTTCTGGGAAGAACAGGGCGATCTCGCGAAGCATCGCGCGTACCTGGACGCCATCGCGGCCGACCCGCGCGTCACGGGGCTGATCGGCCGGCTCGACGGCGAAGCCTTCGGCTACTTCGAGGTGTACTGGGCCAAGGAAGACCGCATCGCGCCCTTCTACGACGCAGGCGACCACGACCGCGGCTGGCACGCCCTGATCGGCGAAGAGCGCTTTCGCGGCAAGCCCTTCCTCACGGCGTGGATGCCGTCGGTGTCGCACTACCTCTTCCTGGACGACTGCCGCACGCAGCGCATCGTGATCGAGCCGCGCGCGGACAACCACAAGATGATCAAGAGCCTTGGCCGCTGTGGCTATGCGCACGTGAAGGAGTTCGACTTTCCGCACAAGCGGGCCATGCTGGGCATGCTGCTGCGCGAACGCTTCTTCGGCGAGGCTCTCTGGATTCCCCAAGGGGAGTCGACCATTTCGCCAACTTCGGCCGAGCGCGCCGAACTTCCCACCGAGGACCCCTCATATGCAAATCCATGACCTGATCGGCGTCGGCTTCGGCCCGTCCAACATCGCCCTGGCGATCGCCCTCGACGAGAAGCGCCACCACGGCCAGTTCGTGGACGCGCTGTTCATCGAGAAGCAGCCGGGCTTCGTCTGGCACAAGAACATGCTGCTGGACAACGCGCACATGCAGATCTCCTTCATCAAGGACCTGGCGACGCTGCGCAACCCCGCGAGCCGCTTCACCTTTTTGAACTACCTGCACGAGAAGCACCGCCTGCAGGATTTCGTCAACCTCAAGACCTTCTTCCCGAGCCGCCATGAGTTCAACGACTACCTGGGCTGGGCCGCGGCGCAATTCGAGGATCGCTGCGCCTACGGCGAGGCCGTGTTCGAAGTGGTGCCCGAGATGCGCGGCACCGAGGTGCAGATGCTGCGCGTGCGCTCGCGCCAGGCCGATGGCACGGTGCGCGAGCGGCTGGCACGCAACCTGGTGGTGAGCGTGGGCGGCGTGCCGAACATTCCGGCGCGCTTCCAACCCTTCAGGGACGACGTGCGCGTGTTCCATTCGAGCAGCTACCTGGAGGCGATCGCGAAGCATCCCGACGCCAAACGCATCGCCATCGTCGGCGCAGGCCAGAGCGCGGCGGAGATATTCATGGACCTGCAGAGCCATCCGAACAAGCCGGCGGTGGACCTGATCATGCGGGCGCGTTCGATCAAGCCCTCGGACGACAGCCCCTTCGTCAACGAGATCTTCAACGCCGACTTCACCGACTTCGTTTTCAACCGCTCCGGGCCCGAGCGCGCCGAGCTGCTGGAGGAGTTCTGGCACACCAACTACGCGGCGCCCGACCTGGAGCTGATCCAGCAGATCTTCAACGTGTTCTATCGCCAGCGCGTGGCGGGCGTGGCGCGCCACAGCTTCCTGCGCCGCCACGAGGTGACCGCGGTGCGCGCCGCGGCGGACGGCGTCCACCTGTCGCTGCACGACCTCAACAGCGGGGAGCGCGGCAACCAGGCCTACGACGCGGTGATCCTCGCCACGGGCTACGCGCGCGACGCGCACCGGACGCTGCTCGATCCGCTCGCGCCCTATCTGGGCGACTTCACGGTGGACCGCCACTACCGGCTGCAGGGCACGCCGGAGCTCAAGCCGGGCATCTTCCTGCAGGGCGCCTGCGAGACCAGCCACGGGCTGAGCGACACGCTGCTGTCGGTCACGGCGATCCGCTCGGACGAGATCGGTCAAGCGCTGCTGAACGCGAACCCGCGCCCGCTGCAGCAGCAGGCGCAGGCGGCGGAACGCGCGTCGCGCGCCACTGCAGTCATCTGACATCGGAAAGACGCGGCTCGGTGACTCGGTGATACACTTAATAAGAATAGTTCTTATTAACCCCATCCCCCGGGGTCACCGAAACGCAAAGCCATCGCCGCCATCTCGTTGCTTCCTGAAGGAGGCGGCGATCTCGCGGGCATGACGGGCGTCCGGTTCCGGGGCCCATCGTCGATGCTTGCGAGAAGGCTGCCGGATGCGCGACCTCGTCCAGGAACTTGTAGCTCACTATGCGGACTTGCGCCGACAGCTCACTCGCGACCTGAGGGACCCCCATTACGCGGCGGACATCGCGCAGTCGAGCTTCGAGCGCGTCTACGCGCAGGCGACGAAGGCGCCCGGCGCCGCGCGCATCGACATTTCGCCCGATGACGCGAAGGACAGCGGCAGCGGTGGCATCGAGTCGCCTCGCGCCCTGCTCTTTCGCGTGGCGCGCAATCTCTGCATCGACGAGGCGCGCCGCCGCAAGGTGGCCCAGGAATGGGTGGGCTCGCACGCCACCATCGGCTCCAGCCTCGTGGCGCCCTCCAGCGAATTCCTCCTGGCGCAGCAGCGCGTGCTGGCGCGGGTGGTCGAAACCATGGAGAAGCTTCCGCCCCGGCGGCGCGAAGTGTTCCTGTTGTTCCGGGCCTACGGCCACACGCGTGCCGAGATCGCGAAGCAGCTCGACATCACAGAGATGGCCGTGGCCAAGCACCTGCTGCGCGCCACCATCGACTGCTCGCGAGTGTTCGCCGAGCTGCGCACCGAGCTGATCGAACCGCCGCACGTTCAAAGCCGCGCGGGCTTCGACGCCGCGCTGGCCGAAGACTTCTCGTGAGCGGCGGCATGGCAATGGGCGCACCGCGCGAACGGCTGATCGAGCGCGCGCTCGCGCTGATCGTGGAAGGCGAGGTCGCGCCGGGGGAAGCCGCGCAGAACGCCCGCGCGGCCATGAACCAGTGGCGCAACAGATCGCCCGAGCACG
This sequence comes from Variovorax sp. 350MFTsu5.1, assembly GCF_048302515.1. Lineage (NCBI taxonomy): Bacteria > Pseudomonadati > Pseudomonadota > Betaproteobacteria > Burkholderiales > Comamonadaceae > Variovorax > Variovorax sp. 350MFTsu5.1. Next base: position 4,666,493 of record NZ_CP157620.1, read on the forward strand.
CCGCGGCGCTGCTCGAAGCGCGACACCGCTGGGACATGCTCGGCGGCATGGCCGGCGACCTGCGCGCGCACTTCGACACACCGGCCGCCGGCATGGCGGCGGCCGCTGCGGCAACCTCCGCCCGTTCGCCCCAGCGCCGAAAGCTGCTGCTTTCCATCGTGGGGCTGGTGGGCGGCGGCCTCGTCGCGGGCCGTGGCGTGCAGTGGTACTGGCAGCAGCCCGTATTTCGCTCCGCCTACAACACCCGCACCGCGCAGATGCTGAAGGTGACGCTGCCCGACGGCGCCGCCGACGCATCGGGCAGCCAGCTCGACATCGCGCCCCGGAGCGCCATCGAGGTCACGCTGTACCGCGGGCAGCGGATCGTCGACATGGCGCGCGGCGAGGTGCGCTTCGAAGTGGCGCACGACTCACAGCGCCCCTTTCGGGTGCGCACGCGCGATGCTGTCATCGAGGTCGTCGGCACCGTCTTCACCGTGCGTGACCGCGGCGGGCCGGTCACCGTGGGGGTGGAGCAGGGGCATGTCCGCGTGCAGGTGCGTGCCCGCCAGAACGCCGAGGCATCCATACCGTCCGCCGAGGTCATCGACCTGCACGCCGGCGAACTCGTCGAAGTGCTGGACGGCCACGCCGATGTCGTGCGGCAGTCCGACACCCGCGCCCTCTCGGCGTGGCGAGACGGCTGGCTCGTATTCGACAACACGCCGCTGAGCGAGGCCCTCGCGGCGGTCAACAGCTACCGAATCCGCCCCATCGTCAGCGCCGACGCGCGCATCGACGCCCTGCGCCTGTCCGGCCGCTTCCGCACCAATGACTCCGTGGGTCTGGTCGAAGTGCTGCCGACGATCCTCCCGGTGATCGCCGCCCCCCACCCTGACGGCAGCGTGGAACTGCGCAAGCGCTGAAAAAAGAGGCAGCACCAGCCTCACGGCGTGCCCGGGGCCGAACAGTGTGTCTCTGTTTGGCGAGTTCAAACGTCTTACTTTGAGAAACGCCAAGGCTGCTGTTTTTTGCGAGCCATGGCGTCCAAAAGTACGAATACGTCGCATTTACTTGACCTGGAGCCCTGACCCATGCGTTCTTCGCCTCGCCATCGCCTTCTGAGCGCCGCACTCGCCGCCGCCTTCGGAACCACCTTCGCCAGCTGGAGCAGCCTTGCTTCCGCCCAGGCGTCCGAGCAGGCGGCCGCGCCGACCTTCGACATCCGCGTGCCCGCGCAGCCGCTGGCGGCGGCACTGAACGAGCTGTCGCGGCAGACGGGTGCGCAGGTGTTCGCTGCCGGCGACATGGTGACGGGCATCAGCGCGCCCGCGGTATCCGGCAGGCTGACGCTGCAGCAGGCGCTGGACCGGCTGCTCGCCAGCAGCGGCCTCGTCGCGGTGCGCAACGGCGCCTCGCAGGTCACGATCCAGCGCGCTTCGACCGCCACGGCCGGCACCTCGCTGCCACCGGTGACAGTCCAGGCCACGGCCGACGGCACCACCGAAGGCACGGGCTCCTACGCAGCCCGCTCCGCTTCGACCTCCACGCGCATGGACCTGTCCCTGCGCGAGACCCCCCAGTCCGTGAGCGTGATCGGCCGCCAGCAGATCGAAGACCAGAACCTGGTCACGCTCGACGACGTGCTGCGCCAGACCCCCGGGATCGTGGCCGACCGGCTCGACGAACGGGTGCAGTTCACGTCCCGCGGCTTCACGCTGGGCACCATGATCGACGGCATCCCCACCTTCGCCTTCAACACCGTGGCGGGCGAGGTCAGCATGCTCAGCACCGCCATCTACGACCGCGTGGAAGTGCTGCGCGGCTCGGCAGGCCTCCTCAACGGCGTGGGCTCGCCCGGCGGCGCGATCAACCTGGTGCGAAAGCGCCCGACCACCGAGTTCTCGGGCCACGTGACCGGCGGCATCGGCTCCTGGAACCGCTACTCCGGCGAAGTCGACGTGGGCGGCCCGCTCAATGCCGCGGGAACGCTGCGCGGACGCTTCGTGGCTTCGCGCACCGCGGGAGACAGCTTCATCGAATCGAAGAAGACCGCGGAAGACGTGCTGTACGGCATCCTGGAGGCAGACCTCTCCCCCACCACCACGCTGGCCGTCGGCGTCGAGCACCAGAAGACCGCCACCGACGGCGCCAACTACGGCCAGGCCCCGCTCTTCTTCAGCGACGGCACGCGCACCCGTCTGCCGCGCTCCTTCAACTCCAGCGCGCCCTGGAGCTACTGGAACATGTACTCGGACAAGGTCTTCGCCAACCTCGATCAGCAGCTGGGCGGCAGCTGGCGCCTGAAGCTCGACGCGAGCTACCTGAAGAGCAAGCGCAAGCGCGCCTCGGGCGACCTCAATACCTTCTACCCCGTCGATGCGACGGGCGACTCCACCATCGACATCCGGGACAACCCGGCGACATCGAGGAATACCTCCTTCGACGCCCACCTGCGCGGCCCCTTCGAGGCCTTCGGGCGCAAGCACGAGGCGGTCCTCGGGTTCAGCTACAACGATTACGACTACGCCATAGACACCAACCTGGCAGCGCCCACCGTCTTCGATACCCGGCCGCTCAACTTCTACACGCTGCAGTCGTTCCCCGCAGTCACATCCTTCCCCTACAAGTCGTACACGCTGTCGGGCCAGACCTCCGAGAAGTCGGTCTACGCCTCGACGCGTCTGCGCCTGGCCGACCCGCTGTCGGTGATCGTGGGAGCTCGGGGTACCTGGTACAAGAACGACGCGCTCAACCGCAACCAGGTGGCCGGCACGCTGACCAGGGTTCCCGGCTCGCACGAGAGCGGTGTCGTCACACCCTATGCCGGCATCGTGTACGACCTCAGCAAGGAGTTCTCCGTGTACGGCAGCTACACCGACATCTTCATGCCCAACACCGAGCGCGACAGCGCCAACAATGTGATCCCGCCGCAGCGCGGCAAGAACTACGAGCTCGGCATCAAGGGCGAGCACTTCGCAGGCAAGCTCAACACCAGCCTCGCGGTCTTCCGCACCAAGCAGACCAATCTGCCCGTGGAAGACACCAGCGCAGGCCTGCTGCCCGACGGCAGCGTTCCCTACCGGTCCGTGCCCGGCGCACGCAGCAGGGGCTTCGAACTGACCGCCTCGGGCGAGCTGGCACCCGGCTGGCAAATGCAGGCGGGCTACACCTACCACGTCAAGCGCGACAACAAGGGCGTGCGGCTCGATCCCACCTACCCCAACCGCCTGTTCCGCGTAAGCACCAGCTACCGCCTGCCTGGCGACTGGAGCAAGCTCACCGTCGGCGGCAGCGTGAGCTACCAGAGCAGCATCTATTACGACGAGGCTTCCGGACTCGGCCGTGCGACGCAGGGTGGCCTCACGCTCATCGGCCTGATGGCGCGCTACGAGTTCGACAAGAAGCTGAGCGCCTCGCTCAACATCGAGAACCTGACCGACAAGCGTTATTACAGCGGGCTCGGCGGCTACAACGGCTACACCTACGGCCGCCCGCGCAACGTCTGGCTGAAGCTCACCTACAAGCTCTGATTGCTGTCACGCAGCGCCGGCGCCAGCCGGTGCCAGCAAAAAGGCCGGCCCCGTTTCGGGAGCCGGCCTTTTTTGTTGCCTGCCTTCCGCCTACCGGCCAGCCTGCGCCACCGCGACGCAGTGGTCGACGATCTCCTCCAGCGCCTCGCGGTAGAAGCCGATCAGCTTCTCCACCGTCGCCTCGTCGTACATCGCCCGGCTGAAAATCCAGCTCATCGAGAGCTGCCCTTCGTACACGTTGCCGGCGATCTCCAGCCAGTTGGCCAGCGGAGCCTCCTCGTCGTGGACCGGCCCCGGATGCTCCACTGCCGGCTTGAACATCGCATCGTCCCCGCCCAGGCTGCGGTCGAACTGACCCAGGTAGTTGAAGGTGATGCGCGCCTGTGCCGGACCCAGCGAGGCACCCTGCGGCCGCAGGTGCTTGAGCACGCCATGCCCGATGCCGCGACGCGGCACGTCCATGCGCTGCTGCTTCGTCGAGAGAATCAGCGACTCGACCGGCGAACTGCCCTCGCGCAGCCGCACCGGATAGACACTCGTGAACCAGCCCAGCGTGCGGCTCAGGTCGAGCCCTGCGGCATCGGCCTCGCGCCCGTGGCCTTCCAGCTGGACCAGCGTCTGCGACTCGCCGCTCCAGCGCCAGACCGTCCTCGACAGCGCCGCCAGCAGCAGATCGTCGATGGACGTGCCGTACGCCGAGGGCGCCACGCGCAACAGCTGGGCCGTGCGTTCGCTGTCCAGGCGCATGCGCTGCGTCAGCGCGTCGCGATCGACCAGCGCGTCGATCGGCCGGTCCCTCGGAATGTCGACCACCGGCTGCAGCTGCGTCTGCCAGTAGGCAAGTTCATCGTCCAGTTCCGTCCCCTGCGCCAGGGCCTGGAGATGCTCGGCCCAGGCCTTGAAGGAGGCCGTCTTGCCGGGCAGCTGCACCGCGCGGCCTTCGCTGAGTTGCCCGTAGACCGCCTGCAGGTCTCCCAGCAGCACGCGCCACGACACGCCGTCGACCACCAGGTGATGCACCACCAGCAGCAACCGCGCACTGCCGTCGGCATGGCGCATGTGCACCACGCGCCACGCCGGCCCCTTGGACAAATCGAGGCTGCGCTGCGCCGCGTCCGCCACCAGGCTGATCTCCTGCGCATCGGCGACCTCGCGGCTCCACAGCAGGTCGCGCGGCTCCGCTTGCGCGCTGTAGCGCTGCCGCCAGCGTCCGTTGGCCTGCTGTTCGAAACGCAGTCGCAGCGCGTCGTGATGTGCTGCCAGGGCGTCGAGCGCCTGCAGCAGCAACGATTCGTCCAGCGGCTTCGCCGCCTCCAGCATCAGCGCCTGGTTGAAGTGATGGCGCCGCGGAATGGGCGTGTCGAAGAACCAGGCCTGGATCGGAATGAGCGGCAGCGTGCCCTGCGCCTCGACCACGGCCTGTGCCGGCTCTGTCGGCTGCACGAGCGCGGCATCGGCAAGCTGCTCCACCAGCGCCTCGATGGTCGGATGGCGCATCAGGTCGCGCAGGCGCAGCTGGAACCCCAGATCGGCGTGCCGCACCTTGGAGATCACCTGCAGGCTCAGGATCGAGTCGCCACCCAGCTCGAAGAAGTTGTCCGAGATGCCCACCGACTCCACGCCCAGCACCTCGGCCCAGATGGCGGCGAGCCTGCGCTCCCTGTCGTTGCGCGGCGCCTTGATCTCGCGCTGCGCGTCCACACCCGGCTCGGGCAACGCGTGGCGGTCCAGCTTGCCGCTGATCAGCCGCGGCAGCGCATCCAGCACGATCAGGTGCGCGGGCACCATGTGCTCCGGCAGGCGCCGGCGCAACTGCTGCAGGGCCTGCTGCGACAGCTGCGCGCGCGGCCCGCTCGGCATGGGCACGATGTAGCCGACGAGCTGTCGGCCCGAGGGCCCTTCGTGCAGCTGCACCGCGGCCTCCAGCACGCCCGGAACCTCGCGCAGCTGCGCTTCGATCTCGCCCAGTTCGATGCGGAAGCCGCGGATCTTCACCTGCTGGTCGGCGCGCCCGATGTAGGCGATGTTTCCGTCCTCGCGCCACCGCACCAGGTCGCCGGTGCGGTACAGGCGGCCGCCGCTGCCCGTGTTGTCGAAGGGGTCGGCGACGAAGCGCTCCGCCGTCAGTGCGCTGCGCCCCAGATAGCCGCGCGCCAGGCCGTAGCCGCCGATATAGAGCTCGCCGACGCTGCCGCGCGCAACCGGCCGCAGCTGCGCATCGAGCACATGGACCGTGCGTTCGCCCACCGGCCGCCCGATGGGCGCATAGGCCTCATCGAAGCCACGGTCCGCGCTGGTCTTCCAGATCAGCGGCGTGACCACGGTTTCCGTCGGCCCGTAGCCGTTGATGAGCGTGCGCGGCCGCAGCGACTGGCGCACCTTGTCGTAGGCGGCCCGGGGCATCGCCTCGCCGCCGAACACGTATAGCTCAACCGGAGGTGCCTCGCCCAGCGCCTGCGCCCAATCGGCCAGCTGGCTCAGGTAGGCCGGCGGGAAAGCCGCGTTGGTCACGCCGTAGCGATACAGCGCGTCGCAGGTCTGCTCCGCCGTCCACAGCTCGTTGTCGCGCAGCGCCAGGCTCGCGCCCACGGTGAGCGCCGTCAGCCAGCGCTCATGAGCCCCGTCGAACGAGAAGGACATGAAGTGCAGCTCGCAGGAGCGCGCCACCATCCCGTAGATCTCCGCCGTGGCCTGGCAATGCATGCTGAGCGGCCCGTGCGACACCGCCACGCCCTTGGGCTGGCCCGTCGAGCCGGAGGTGTAGATCACGTAGGCCAGCTGGTCCTGATGAACCGCGACCTCCGGATCGTGAGCGGGCCAGCCGGCCAGCTCCGCTTCGTCCAGCACCAGCGTGTCGGCCATCGAGGGCAGGCGCGGCAGCACGGCGCGCTGCGTGAGCATCAGCCGCGCACCGCTGTCCTTGCACATGAAATGCAGGCGGTCCTGCGGATAGTCCGGGTCGAGCGGCAGGTACGCGGCGCCAGCCTTGAGCACGGCGAGCAGCGCGACGATGGTCTCCAGCGAACGCTGCAGCGACACCGCAACGACCGCATTGCCACGCACGCCGCGCTCGATCAGCGCGTGCGCCAGGCGATTCGCGCGTGCATTGAGATCCGCATAGCTCAGCTCGGCATCGCCCATCAGCAGCGCGATCGCCTCGGGCTGCAGGCGCGCCTGCTGCTCGATGAGCTGGTGCACCGGCGTGCGCAGGAAACCGTGGCGCCCGCTGCGGCCCAGGCGCGCGATCTCGGACTGCTGCGCCGAGGTCAGCGTGTCGAGGTCGCGCAGCGCCTGCGAGCTGTCCTGGCTCATCCTGTCCATCAGGCCGAAGAGCTGCTGCGAGAGGGCCTGCACGTCCGCTTCCTTGAATCGCTCGCGCAGATACTTGAGCTTGATCGTCAGCACCTCGCCCAAGTGGACTTCCACGTCCATCGGATAGTGGGTGACGTCGACCGACTCGGCCTGCTCGAACTTCAGGCCCTGGTCCGCGCGGCCGGCGAGCGTCTGGTCGATCGGGTAGTTCTCGAACACGACGATGCTGTCGAACAGCCCCTGGCCGCCGCCCTGCCCGGCCCAGCGCTGGATCTCGTGCAGCGGCGTGTACTCGTGCTCGCGCGAGGCCAGGTTCTGCGCCTGCAGTTCGCGCAGCCAGTCCCCCAACCGCTGCGCCGGCGCGGCGTCGACGACCACGGGCAGCGTGTTGATGAAGAGGCCCAACATCCGGTCGGCCCCCACCAGCCCCGCGGGCCGGCCCGCCACCGTGGCGCCGAAGACGACCGTTTGCTGCGCGGCGTAGCGCGACAGCAGCAGCGACCATGCGCCCTGCACGAGCGTGTTCAGCGTCACGCGCTCGCGGCGGGCGAAGGCCTGCAGGGCCTGCGTGCCTGCCGCATCCAGCGCGGCACCGACTTCGCCGTGGCCTTCGCCGTTGGCTGGCGGCTCGAGAGCCGTGCCGAGCAGCGTCGGCGCATCGATCTTCTGCAGCCGGCCGCGCCAGTAGGCCTCGCCCTCCTTCGCCGGACGGGCGGCCAGCCAGGCGATGTAGTCGCGGTAGCTGCACGCCGGCTCTTCCGTCGCCACGCCGTCGTAGGCCTGCAGCACCTCGCCGAACAGGCGAGACATGCTCCAGCCGTCCAGCAGCAGGTGGTGACAGCTCCAGATGAAGCGATGGCGCTGGTCGTCGATGCGGATCGCGGCAAGCCGCATCAGCGGAGGCGCCGTCAAATCGAAGGCGGCCTGCTGCTCCAGTGCCAGCGCCCCGATCGCCTGCGCCTGGTCGGCTCGCCCGCGCCAGTCGTGCACGGCCATCGGCAGTTCCACCGACCTGGCCACCCACTGCAGCGGAGGCTGGGCCATGCTCAGGAAGCCCGTGCGCAGCACATCGTGGCGTTGCACCACCTGCTGCCACGCACCCCTGAAGCGCTGCACCTCCAGCCCCTGCACGTCGATGCGCAGCTGCGTCACGTACGCCGTGCCACCCCCGTCGTACTCGCTGTGGAACAGCATGCCCTGCTGCATCGGCGACAGCGGATACAGGTCCTGCACCTTCTGCGCCTCCGATGGCAGTACATCCAGCAAGGCGTCCAGCTGCGCCTGCGTCAGCGCCGCCAGCGCGAAGTCCGAGGGCGTCACGCCCGAGGCTGCGCCGGTGCAGTGCGCCACCAGCGCCTGCAGCTCCTCGCGCAGCCGGTGCGTCCACGCCCGCACGTCCTCTTCCCGATGGCGCTCGCGCCCGTAGCTCACCGCCAGGCTCAGCTCTCCCTCGTACACCCGCGCGTTGATCGCGAACTCGTGCGCCTGCGGCGCATCCCCTCCCATCGCCTGGCCACCGCCTTGCGCCGCCGGGCGCCACAGCGCCTGCTCGTCGAAGCTGCCGTCGAACTGGCCCAGGTAGTTGAAGACCACCTGCGCCCTGGGCAGCACCTCGATGGCCTGCCGCTGCGCGTCGCTGCCCAGGTGCTGGAACACGCCGTGCCCCAGCCCCTTGTTGGGCACCTGGCGCAGCTGCTCCTTCACGCGCTTGAGCGCATCGCCGATCTCGCCCCGCGGCGCCAGCGCCACCGGGTACACGCTGGTGAACCAGCCCACGGTGCGGCTGAGGTCCATGCCCTCGAAGATGTCCTCGCGCCCGTGGCCTTCGAGGTCGACGAGCACGCTGGCCTGGCCGCTCCAGCCGCACAGGGCGCGCGCCAGCGCGGTCAGCAGCAGGTCGTTGACCTGGGTGCGGTAGGCGGCTGGGGCGTCCTTGAGCAGGCGCTGGGTGGTGGCTGCGTCCAGGGTGACGTTCACGCTGGCCTGCTCGCTCGCGCGGCGGCTGCCCCGGGGGTTGGCGCATGGCAGACCGGTCTGGACTTCGCCCAGGGCCTGCTGCCAGTAGGCCAGCTCTTCAGCGTTGGCCTGCGCGTAGCCTTGCAAGGCCTGCGCCCAGTCGCGGTAGCTGCTGCTGCGCGCGGGCAGCTCGACGCTTCGGCCCGCGAGGCTGGCGCGGTAGGCGCGGTAGGCGCTCTGCAGATCTTCCAGCAGGATGCGCCAGGACACGCCATCGACCACCAGGTGGTGGATGGCCAGCAGCAGCAGCCAGCGGCCGTCTTCGACTTCGATGAGCAGCGCCCGCATCAATGGGCCTCGCTCCAGGTCGAGGCTGCGCTGGGCTTCGTCGCACAGCGCTTCGATGCCGGCATCGTCCTTCGCGCGGCGCACCCACAGCAACTCCTGCAGTTCCGGCTCCGCAACGGGTTCGTAGCGCTGGGTCCACTGGCCCTGCGCCTGCTGGCTGTAGCGCAGCCGCAGGCCGTCGTGGTGCCGCACCAGCGCGACCAGCGCCTGGCGCAGCGCCTTCATGTCCAGCGGCTCGCGGCTTTGCAGCAGCACCGACTGGTTCCAGTGGTGGCGCGCCGCCATCTCCATGCCGAAGAACTCGGCCTGGATCGGCAGCAGCGGCACTTCGCCTTCGGCCGGCCCGCGCACCTGCGCCGCGGCCGCCTCCTGGTCGAGTGCCTGCACCACGCCGGCGAGCTGGGCGATGCTCTGGCGCTCGAACATCTGCCTCGGGGTGAGCTGCCAGCCCGCGCGACGCGCCTGCGCGACGATCTGCAGGCTGAGGATGGAGTCGCCTCCGAGCTCGAAGAAGTTGTCGTGGCGCCCCACCTGCTGCAGCCCCAGCACCTGGGCCCACACCTGCGCCAGCGCCTGCTCCGCTTCGCCCTGCGGCGCCTCGTAGTCGTGCGCCGCGGCGTACTCCGGCTCCGGCAGCGCCTTGCGGTCGACCTTGCCGTTGGCGTTCAGCGGCAGTGCCTCCAGCACCACGAGGGCACCGGGCACCATGTACTCCGGCAGCACCGCGCCGAGCTGTTCGCGCAAGGCTGCCGCCTCCAGCGCCGGCTGGCCTTCGTGGCCGCAGACGTAGCCCACCAGGCGGGCTCCGCTGGGGCCCTCCTGCGCCACCACCACCGCCTCGCGCACGCCCGGCTGCGCCAGCAGCTGCGCCTCGATCTCGCCGAGCTCGATGCGGAAGCCCCGCACCTTGACCTGGTGGTCCAGCCGGCCGAGGTATTCCAGCTGGCCGTCCTCGCGCCAGCGAACCAGGTCGCCCGTGCGGTACAGCCGCCCGCCGGCCTCATCGAACGGGTCCGCCACGAAGCGCTGGGCCGTCAGGCCGCTCCTGTTCAGGTAGCCGCGCGCAAGGCCCGCGCCCGACACAAACAACTCACCGGCGCATCCCACCGGCACCCGATGCAGGTCGGGGTCGAGCACATGCATGCCGAGGTCCGGAATGTTCACGCCGACCGGGCTGCGCGGCACCTCGAGATCGAGCGCCGTGATGGGCCGGTAGGTTACGTGGACAGTGGTCTCCGTGATGCCGTACATGTTGATCAGCCGCGGCTGCGCATCGCCGAAACGTTCGATCCACGGACGCAGGCTCTGCGGCTCCAGCGCCTCGCCGCCGAAGATCACATGCTTCAGCGACAGGCCGCCTTCCTCGTAGAGTCCGCGTGCCGTCATCAGCTGACGGAAAGCCGAGGGCGTCTGGTTCAGCACCGTGACCCGCTGCTCGCGCAGCAGGGCCAGGAAGTCGTCTGGCGAGCGGCTGATCCAGAAAGGAACGACCACGAGCCGGCCGCCATGGCACAGCGCACCGAAGATTTCCCAGACCGAGAAGTCGAAGGCATACGAGTGGAACAGGGTCCACACGTCGTCCGCGCCGAAATGGAACCAGTCCTGCGTCGAGCCCAGCAGCCGCACCACCTGGCGATGGCACAGCTGGGCGCCCTTGGGCTTGCCGGTCGAGCCGGAGGTATAGATGACGTAGGCCAGCTGGTCCGCGTGCTGCGCGACGGCCGGATCGTGATCGGGCACCGACTGCAGCTCGAGCGTGTCCAGCGCCAGGACCTGCACGCCCGGTCCGCTGGGCGGCAGGCCGGGCTGCACCTCGCTGTGCGTCAGCAGCAGCGCGATGCCGCTGTCTTCCATCATGTGGGCCAGGCGATCGGCCGGATAGGCCGGGTCCAGCGGCACATAGGCTGCGCCGGCCTTCAGGATGGCCAGAAGGGCCACCACCATCTCGATGCCGCGCTCCACCGCAAGGCCAACGCGGGCCTCCGGCCGTACGCCGAGTTCGATGAGCCGATGCGCCAGGCGGTTCGCGCGTGCATTGAGCTCCGCATAGCCGAGCCTGTGTTCGCCGAAGACCAGCGCCACGGCCTGCGGACGCGCGCGGGCCTGCTGCTCGAAGAGGCCGTGCAGCGAAGCATCGCGCGGCACGGCCGGCTGCTCGCGTTCGGCTCCCCAGGACTGCAAGGTCTGGAGCGTCGCCGGATCGAGCAGCTCGAGTCGATCCAGGCACCCGGCCTTCGCATCGACCAGCTGCAGCAACAGGTGCCGCATGCGGTCGGCGATGGCACTTGCCGTCTGCTCGCCGAAGCTGTCGCGCATGAAGCCGAACTGCAGCCCCAGCGTGTCGGCCTGGCGCACGACCAGGGTCATCGGGTAGTTGCTCTCCTCGCTGTGCGCGATCTCGCCGAAGCTCAGGCCGCCGGGCGAGCTCGCCTTCAGCGCCTGGTCGACCGGGTAGTTCTCGAACACGACGATGCTGTCGAACAGCCCCTGGCCGCCGCCCTGCCCGGCCCAGCGCTGGATCTCGTGCAGCGGCGTGTGCTCGTGCTCGCGCGAGGCCAGGTTCTGCGCCTGCAACGCGCGCAGCCAGTCGCCCACGGGCCGGCCGGCCTCGATGCCGACGATCATCGGCAGGGTGTTGATGAACAGGCCCAGCACCTGGTCGGCACCGCGCAGTTCGGCCGGGCGACCGGCTACCGTGACGCCGAAGCTCACGGTGCGCTGGCCGGAGTGACGGGCCAGCAGCAGCGCCCAGGCCGCCTGAACCAGCGTGTTCACCGTGATGCGCTCGGCCCGCGCGAAGGCTTGCAGGCGTTGGGTTTCCGAAGTGTCCAGGGTGCGGATGCACCGGCCGTGCCCCGGCTGCGCTTCCACCGGCCTGGGCAGCACCTGGCTCAGGTGCGTCGGCGTATCGAGGCGAGCGAGCTGGCCGCGCCAGTAGGCCTCGTGGGCCACGGCATCCTGTGCCTGCAGCCACTCGATGTAGTCGCGATAGCGGCCGGCCTGCGGCGGCAGGGCAGCTCCTGCGTAGGCGCTCAGCACTTCGCCCATCAGCCGCGACAGGCTCCAGCCGTCGAGCAGCAGGTGGTGGGCGGTCCAGACCAGATGGTGGCTGTCCTGCCCGGTACGGATCGCGAGCAGCCTGGCCAGGGGCGGCTGAACGAGGTCGAAGCCGCGCGCGAGATCTTCGCTCGCCCAGTCGTCCAGCGACTGGCGCAGGTTCGGCTCGGCGCGCGCATCGCGCTCCAGCCAGGGTGTTTCCACCGACCTGGCCACCCACTGAAGCGGAGGCTGGGCCATGCTCAGGAAGCCCGTGCGCAGCACGTCATGGCGTTGCACCACCTGCTGCCACGCACTCCTGAAGCGCTGCACCTCCAGCCCCTGCACGTCGATGCGCAGCTGCGTCACGTACGCCGTGCCGCCCCCGTCGTACACACTGTGGAACAGCATGCCCTGCTGCATCGGCGACAGCGGATACAGGTCCTGCACCTTCTGCGCCTCCGATGGCAGTACATCCAGCAAGGCATCCAGCTGCGCCTGCGTCAGCGCCGCCAGCGCGAAGTCCGAGGGCGTCACGCCCGAGGCTCCACCGGTGCAGTGCGCCACCAGCGCCTGCAGCTCCTCGCGCAGCCGGTGCGTCCACGCCCGCACGTCCTCTTCCCGATGCCGCTCGCGCCCGTAGCTCACCGCCAGGCTCAGCTCTCCCTCGTACACCCGCGCGTTGATCGCGAACTCGTGCGCCTGCGGCGCATCCCCTCCCATCGCCTGGCCACCGCCTTGCGCCGCCGGGCGCCACAGCGCCTGCTCGTCGAAGCTGCCGTCGAACTGGCCCAGGTAGTTGAAGACCACCTGCGCCCTGGGCAGCACCTCGATGGCCTGCCGCTGCGCGTCGCTGCCCAGGTGCTGGAACACGCCGTGCCCCAGCCCCTTGTTGGGCACCTGGCGCAGCTGCTCCTTCACGCGCTTGAGCGCATCGCCGATCTCGCCCCGCGGCGCCAGCGCCACCGGGTACACGCTGGTGAACCAGCCCACGGTGCGGCTGAGGTCCATGCCCTCGAAGATGTCCTCGCGCCCGTGGCCTTCGAGGTCGACGAGCACGCTGGCCTGGCCGCTCCAGCCGCACAGGGCGCGCGCCAGCGCGGTCAGCAGCAGGTCGTTGACCTGGGTGCGGTAGGCGGCTGGGGCGTCCTTGAGCAGGCGCTGGGTGGTGGCTGCGTCCAGGGTGACGTTCACGCTGGCCTGCTCGCTCGCGCGGCGGCTGCCCTGGGGGTTGGCGCATGGCAAGGAGGCCGTCTCTGCATGGCCCAGGGCCTGCTGCCAGTAGGCCAGCTCGCCGGCATTGGCCTGTGCGTAGCCTTGCAGGGCCTGCGCCCAGTCGCGGTAGCTGCTGCTGCGCGCGGGCAGCTCGGCGCTTCGGCCCGCGAGGCTGGCGCGATAGGCGCTCTGCAGATCTTCCAGCAGGATGCGCCAGGACACGCCGTCGACCACCAGGTGGTGGATGGCCAGCAGCAGCAGCCAGCGGCCGTCTTCGACTTGGACGACCAGGGCTCTCATCAAGGGGCCTCGCTCCAGGTCGAGGCTGCGCTGGGCTTCGTCGCACAGCGCTTCGATGCCGGCTTCGTCCTTCGCGCGGCGCACCCACAGCAGTTCCTGCAGTTGCGCTTCGGGAACGGGTTCGTAGCGCTGGGTCCACTGGCCCTGCGCCTGCTGGCTGTAGCGCAGCCGCAGGCCGTCGTGGTGCTGCACCAGCGCGACCAGCGCCTGGCGCAGCGCCTTCATGTCCAGCGGCTCGCGGCTTTGCAGCAGCACCGACTGGTTCCAGTGGTGGCGCGCCGCCATCTCCATGCCGAAGAACTCGGCCTGGATCGGCAGCAGTGGCACTTCGCCTTCGGCCGGCCCGCGCACCTGCGCTGCGACCGCCTCCTGGTCCAGCGCCTGCACCACGCCGGCGAGCTGGGCGATGCTCTGGCGCTCGAACATCTGCCTCGGGGTGAGCTGCCAGCCCGCGCGACGCGCCTGCGCGACGATCTGCAGGCTGAGGATGGAGTCGCCTCCGAGCTCGAAGAAGTTGTCGTGGCGCCCCACCTGCTGCAGCCCCAGCACCTGGGCCCACACCTGCGCCAGCGCCTGCTCCGCTTCGCCCTGCGGCGCCTCGTAGTCGTGCGCCGCGGCGTACTCCGGCTCCGGCAGCGCCTTGCGGTCGACCTTGCCGTTGGCGTTCAGCGGCAGTGCCTCCAGCACCACGAGGGCACCGGGCACCATGTACTCCGGCAGCACCGCGCCGAGCTGTTCGCGCAAGGCTGCCGCCTCCAGCGCCGGCTGGCCTTCGTGGCCGCAGACGTAGCCCACCAGGCGGGCTCCGCTGGGGCCCTCCTGCGCCACCACCACCGCCTCGCGCACGCCCGGCTGCGCCAGCAGCTGCGCCTCGATCTCGCCGAGCTCGATGCGGAAGCCCCGCACCTTGACCTGGTGGTCCAGCCGCCCGAGGTATTCCAGCTGGCCGTCCTCGCGCCAGCGAACCAGGTCGCCCGTGCGGTACAGCCGGCCGCCGGCCTCATCGAACGGGTCCGCCACGAAGCGCTGCGCCGTCAGGCCGCTCCTGTTCAGGTAGCCACGCGCAAGGCCCGCTCCGCCCAGATACAGCTCGCCCGCCATGCCGGCCGGCACCAGATTCAGGTCGCCATCGAGCACCACTGCAGTGCGGTCGCCCACAGGCGAGCCGATCGGCATGTAGGCCGCATCGAAGCCCTCGCCCGCATGCGCCTTGGCGATGGTCGGCGTGATCACTGTCTCGGTCGGCCCGTAGCCGTTGATGATCCGCGGCGGCCGCAGGTTCGACATCACGCGGTCGAAAGCGGCGCGAGAAGTCGCTTCGCCGCCCACGGTGTAGGAGCGCAGCGAAGGCACGCGCCCCTCTTCGCCCATGCCCTCGGCCAGCTGCCGCAGATAGCTGGGCGTGAAGCAGGCGATGGTGATGCCATGACGGCTCATCTCCTCATGGCTGCGTTCCACCGACCACAGCTCCTCGTCGCGCGGCATCAGCGCCGAGCCGAAGGCCAGGGGCGTCCAGATGCGCTCGTGCGCACCATCGAAATTGATGGACGCGAACTGCAGCTCGCGGTCCTGCGGCGTCATGCCGTAGACCTTGCCGATGGCCAGGATGTGCATGCCCAGCGGCCCGTGCGCGACGGCGACGCCCTTGGGCTGTCCGGTCGAGCCCGAGGTGTAGATGACATAGGCCAGGTGTTCGCCGCTCAGCGCGACGTCGGGGCAGTCTTCGCGACCAGTTTCCAGCGCCTGTGCATCGAGCAGCAGCGTGGGGAGTTCGCGCATCGCGGCCGGCAGGCGCCCGCGCACATGGGCCTGCGTGAGCAGCATGCAGATGCCGCTGTCGGCTGCCATGAATTCCAGCCGCTCCGCGGGATAACCGGGGTCGAGCGGCACATAGGCGCCGCCCGCCTTGAGCACGCCGAGCAATGCCACCACCATCTCGATGGAGCGCTCAACCGCCAGGCCCACCCGGCTTTCCGGCCGCACGCCGAGCGCGATCAGCCGATGGGCCAGCCGGTTGGCGCGGGCATCGAGTTCGGCGTAGCTGAGCTCGGTGTCGCCCATGATCAGGGCCGTGGCCTCGGGACGCGCGCGCGCCTGCCTTTCGACCAGCCGGTGCACGAAGGCTTCTTCCTGCCCCTGTTCGGCGGAATTCCACTCTCCCGTTCCCCAGCGCTGCAACTGCAGGCGCTCGGCTTCGTCGAGCAATTCGACCTCGCGCAGGGTCTTGCCAGGGTGGCTCACCAGATGCTGCAGCATCGCGACGAAATGCGTCGCCAGCCGCTCGACGGTCCGAGGTTCGAACACCGCCTTGGCGTAGGTGAAGACGAAGCCGAAGCCACCGTCGGATTCCTCCAGCGTATCGAGCGCCAGTTCGAAGGGTGCCGTCTGCTCGTCGATCTCGTAGGGCTCCAGCGCGAGCCCGGGCAGTTGCCCCAGCGCGCCCAAGTTCTGCTGCTGATGGTTGAAGATCACCTGGAACAGCGGTGGCTGGCCAAGGCTGCGCTGCGGCGCGAGCGCATCGACCAGCTGCTCGAAGGGCAGGTCCTGATGGGCCTGCGCGTCCAGCGCAGCCTGACGTGCCTGCGCGAGGAGCTGGGCCAGCGTCGTGTGGCCGTCCATCGTGTTGCGCAGCACCTGCGTGTTGACGAACAGGCCCACCACGCCGGCAACCTCGGTCCGGTCGCGGTTGGCGACCGGCACGCCGAGGCGGATGTCGGTCTGGCCGCTGTAGCGGTGCAGCAGGCCCTGGAACGCTGCCATCAGCAGCATGAAGGGCGTGGCCTTTTGCGCGGTGGCGCTGCGCCGCAGTTCGCGCGCCAGCGCCTCGGGCAAGGCGGCACGGTGGCGGGCCACGCGATACGGCCCCTGCGCGGGGCGCGGATGGTCGCCCGGCAGCTGCAGCAGAGGTTGCGCGCCGCCGAGTTGCGCCTTCCAGTAGTCGAGCTGCCGGTCGCGCTCCCCCGCATCGAGCCAGTTGCGCTGCCATGCGGCGTAGTCGGCATAGCTCAGCGTCGGCGTGGCAGGCTCCGGTGCGGTGCCCGTGGCGTGCGCGTGATAGAGCTGACCGAATTCGTCGATGAGGATCTGCATCGACCAGCCGTCGGCCACGATGTGATGCAGCACCATGACCAGGATCTGCTCGTCGTCGGCCAGACGGATCAGGCCCACGCGCAGCAGCGGGCCGGCGGCCAGGTCGAAGGCTTCGCCGGCCATGCGGCTTGCCTCCTCCTGCGCCCGGCCGGCGCGCGACTGCCCAGGCTCGGCGCGCAGGTCGACCTGGCGCAGATCGGGCATCGACCCGGCATGCACGACCTGCTCGGCCACGCCTTCGGCGCTGGCTCGGAAAGTGGTCCGCAGCGATTCATGCCGCGCCACCAGCGCGGCCAGGCTGGCTTCCAGGGCCTGCTGGTCGAGCCGCCCCTTCAGCCTCAGCGCGGCGGTGATGTGATGCGCCGCGCTGGCGGGCTCCATCTGCCACACGAACCACTGCCGGGCCTGCGCGTACGACAGCGGCAGCACCGCCCCCCTGGGCCGCGGCACGATGGGAAGCCGGCCGAAGTCGATGCCCTGCTGCCGCAACGCCGCGATGAATTCCTTCTGCTTTTCCGGCGGCAGCTCGGCAAAGCGTTGTGCGATCAATGTGCTGCGTGCGTTCACTTAGGCTCCCAGACTTTCCAACAATGCATCCATGCGATCCAGCTCCGAGCCATCCTGCTCGGCGTGCGCGGCCTGTGCGCGGCCTTCCGCCGCCAGGACTTCGGCACAGGCCGCGAGGCTCGGGCATTCGAAATAGCGCTGCAGCGGCAGGTCGACGCCCAGACGCGCCTTGACCAGCTGCCGCAACTTCAAGGCGGCCAGCGAATGGCCTCCGAGCTCGAAGAAGTTGTCGTGGCGCCCCACCTGCTGCAGCCCCAGCACCTGGGCCCACACCTGCGCCAGCGCCTGCTCCGCTTCGCCCTGCGGCGCCTCGTAGTCGTGCGACGCGGCGTACTCCGGCTCCGGCAGCGCCTTGCGGTCGACCTTGCCGTTGGCGTTCAGCGGCAGCGCCTCCAACACCACGAGGGCACCGGGCACCATGTACTCCGGCAGCACCGCGCCGAGCTGTTCGCGCAAGGCTGCCGCCTCCAGCGCCGGCTGGCCTTCGTGGCCGCAGACGTAGCCCACCAGGCGGGCTCCGCTGGGGCCCTCCTGCGCCACCACCACCGCCTCGCGAACGCCCGGCTGCGCCAGCAGCTGCGCCTCGATCTCGCCGAGCTCGATGCGGAAGCCCCGCACCTTGACCTGGTGGTCCAGCCGCCCGAGGTATTCCAGCTGGCCGTCCTCGCGCCAGCGAACCAGGTCGCCCGTGCGGTACAGCCGGCCGCCGGCTGCATCGAACGGGTCCGCCACGAAGCGCTGGGCCGTCATGTCGCTGCGATTCAGATAACCGCGCGCAAGCACCTCCGCGCCCACATACAGCTCGCCGATCGCGCCCAGCGGCGCTTTGCGCAGGCTGCCGTCCAGCACCAGCAGGCGCGCGCTGGAAGCCGGCCGCCCGATGGGCGGCAGCCCCTCGCCGTCGGCGAGCTCGACGACGAACTCGCTGACCACGTGGGTCTCGGTGGGGCCGTACTGGTTGAGCAGGCGACACTGCGGCTCGCGCTGCAGCCAGGCGATCAACGCGGGCGTGAGCTTGAGTTGCTCGCCCGCCGTGACGATCTCCTTCAGTGCCGGCAGCCGCGTGCCTTGGGCCAGGGAGGCTTCGGCAAGATGCTGCAGCACGGAGAAGGTCAGGAACACGCGCTCCACCGACTGCTCGCGCATCAGCGTCTCGAGTTCGACCATGTCGAGCCGCTGCGCCTCGGTGCTCTGCACCAGGCAGCCGCCCGAGGCCAGGCCGCTGAGCATTTCCTGGAACGCCACGTCGAAGCACGGCGATGCGTACAGCAGGGTGCGACGCGAGCCGGGAATGCACGCCAGCTGCCAGGCGATCAGCCGCGCCACCGCTTCGTGCCGCATCGCCACGCCCTTGGGACGCCCGGTGGAGCCCGAGGTGTACAGCACGTACGCCAGGTGGTCTCCATGGAGCGGCACGACCGGGTCATCCCCGGGCTCGCCGCTCACGTCGTCCGTGTCGAAGGACAGCAGGCGCACGCCCGGCCGGGACGGAATCCGCACCGCGAGGGCATCGCGGGTCAGCACCCAGGCGACGCCGCTGTCTTCCACCATGTAGGCCAGGCGATCGGACGGGAAGGACGGGTCCAGCGGCACATAGGCCGCACCCGCCTTCAGCACAGCCAGCAAGCCCACCACCGTTTCGACGGAACGGTCGACCGCGATCGCCACCCGGTCCTCCGGCCTCACGCCGAGCCGGATCAGGCGATGCGCCCACTGGTTGGCCAGCCGGTTCAGGGCCGCATGGCTGAGCCGCCGCTCGCCGGCGACCAGCGCCGGAGCCTCGGGATTCAGCCTTGCCTGGCGCTCGACCAGCCGGTGCACAGGCTCCGGCGAATGTGCCCTGAAGTCGCCGCGTTCGAAGCGCGCCAGTTGCTCCAGCTCGCACGGTTCGATCAGCGGCAGCTGCGCCAGCGGGCGCTCGCCGCTGTCCTCGGCCAGGGCCAGCAGCAGTGCTCGCAGCTGGCTCGCGAGGCGCTCGATGGTCGCCTCGTCGCACAGCTCCTGCGCGTAGAGCCAGTCCAGCTGCAGCGTGTCGCCCTGGTGGACCAGCAGGCTCAGCGGATAGGAGGTGTCGGCCTGCGTGCGCACCGGCCCGAACACCAGTCCGCCCGGCGAAGCCTCCTTCAGCACCTTGTCGACCGGGTAGTTCTCGAACACCATCAGGCTGTCGAACAGGCCCTGCCCAGCACCGCCCGCCCAGGCCTGGATCTCATGCAGCGGCGTGTGCTCGTGCTCGCGCGCGGCCACCTGGCTGGCCTGCAGTTCGCGCAGCCACTCGCCCACGGGCTGCCCGGGTCGCAGCGGCACGACCACCGGCAAGGTGTTGATGAACAGCCCGAGCATCTGCTCGGCACCGCGCAGATCGGCAGGACGGGTGGCGGCGGTGGCGCCGAACACGACGGTGCCCTGGCCCGTATGGCTGCCCAGCAGCAACGCCCATGCGGCCTGCATCAGCGTGTTGAAAGTCACCCGCTCGCGCCGCGCGGCCTGTTGCAGGCGCTGCGTGGCAGAGGCATCGAGCAGGCTGCGATGGCGCGCCTTGCCCGTCTTTGCAAGGGCAGGAGGGCGCAGTGCGGACAGCAGCCGCGTCGGTGCCTCCAGCGTACCCATGGTCGCGCGCCAGTAGCGCTCGCCGGCCTGCGGATCGCGCGCGCCCAGCCAGGCGATGTAGTCGCGGTAGCGCCCTGGCGCCTGGGACGGTGGCTGCCCGCCGTAGCGGTGCAGCACCTCGGCCATCAGTTGCGCGGCGCTCCAGCCGTCCAGCAGAAGATGGTGATGCGTCCAGATCAGGTGATGACGGCGCTCGCCGGTGCGCGCCAGCAGCAGCCGCATCAGCGGCGGCCGCGAGAGATCGAAGCCCTGCTCCTGCTGCTCGCGGGCCAGCGCCTGCAGCGCCGCACCGAGGTCGGTGCGCTCGCGCAGGTCGTGCTCGATCCAGGGCATTGCCGTGCCCGCGCTGGCGGCCACCCATTGCAGCGGCGCTTCGCCATGCACGAGGAAGCCGCTGCGCAGGATCTCGCTGCGTTGCAGGGCCGCCTCCCAGGCAGCGCGAAGGCGTGCCGGATCGAGGTTCTCCACATCCACCGCGAGCTGGTTGACATAGCTGCCGTCCTGCGGTTCGAGCAGGCCGTGGAACAGCATGCCCTGCTGCATCGGAGACAGCGGATACAGATCCTCCAGCTCGGCGACCGCCACCGGCAAGGCATCGAGTTGCGGCTGGCCGAGGCCGGCCAGCGGAAAGTCCGATGGCGTCACGCCGCGTGCGCCCGCAGTGCAATGCGCGATGAGCGCATGGAGTTCGTCCTCGAAGCGCTTCACCCACCCTTGCACCGTCTGCCGCTCATGCCGCGCGCGGCTGTAGCTCACGGTGATGGTGAGTTCTCCGCCGGACACCTGGCCGTTGACCGTGAACTCGTGCAGCAGCGGTGCCGCTTCATCCATCGACACGCCCGGACTCTCTTCGGCCTGCCGCCAGGGCGAGCCGGCGCCGAAGCCGCTGTCGATCTGCCCCAGGTAGTTGAAGACGAGCTGCGGCGCCGGCAAGGCCCTCAGGGCCTGGCGCTGCGCTTCACTGCCGAGGTGCTTCAGCGCACCATGGCCAAGCCCCTTGAGAGGAATGCCTCGCAGGCTTTCCTTCATCCGCCTGAGCGCCTCGCCCGGCTCGCCCGAGGTATCGAGCAGCACCGGGAACAGGCTGGTGAACCAGCCCGTGGTGCGCGACAGGTCGACGCCACCGGGCAGGTCCTCGCGGCCGTGGCCCTCCAGCATGACCTGCAGCCGCTCGTGTCCGCTCCAGGCGCACAGCGCCCGGCCCAAAGCCGTGACCAGCACGTCGTTGACCTGCGTGCGATAGGCCGCAGGCGCCTCCTTGAGCAGCGCGTGCGTGCTGGCCCGGTCGAGGCGCAGCTCGATGCTGCCGCGCTCGGCCTGCGTGCTCGTGCCCTCGGGATGCTCGCAGGGCAACGCCACGGGCACCTCGGCCAGCGTGCGCCAATAGGCAAGCTCCCCGTCGCCGGATGCGGCGGCGTACTCCTGAAGGGCCAGTGCCCAGTCCCTGACGCTGCCGGTCCTGGCGGGCAGCGCGACGGTCTCGCCCGCGCGCAATCGCGCATAGGCTTGCCCCAGGTCCTCGAGCAGGATGCGCCACGACACGCCATCGATGACAAGGTGATGTGCCGCGAGCAGCAGTCGCCATGAGCCGTCGCCGAGCTTGATGGCCAGCGGGCGCAGCAAGGGCCCGCGCTCCAGGTCAAGGCTGCGCTGGGCTTCGTCGCACAGTGCCTCGACCGCGGCCGCGTCTTTCGCCTCGCGCACCCACAGCAGCTCCTGGTGCCAGCCTGCCGGCAGCGGCTCGTAGGCCTGCCGCCACGCATCCGCGGCATCCTTGCAGAATCGCAGCCTGAAGGCATCGTGATGTTCCATGGCGGCCACCAGCGCCCCCTGAAGTGCGGGCAGGTCCAGCGGCTCGCGGCTTTGCAGCAGCAAGGACTGGTTCCAGTGATGACGCTCGGGCATCGCCGCCTCGAAGAACTCGGCCTGGAGCGGCAGCAGCGGCACCGCGCCGTTCTCCACGCTGTCCTTCGCGCCGTGGCCGGTCGACGGCGAAGCCGCGGCATCCACCGCTTCGGCCACCTCCGCGAGTTCCGCGATGGTCTGGCGATCGAACATCTGTCTTGGCGTGAGCTTCCATCCGGCCGTACGCAGGCGCGCCACGATCTGCAGGCTCAGGATGGAATCGCCGCCGAGGACGAAGAAGTTGTCGCGCCGCCCCACCCGCTGCACGCGCAGCAGTTCGGACCAGATCGCGGCCAACGCCTGCTCGACCACGCCGCAAGGTGCTTCATAGGCGTCGGTCGCGACCGACTCGGGCTCCGGCAGCGCCTTGCGGTCGATCTTGCCGTTGGCATTGAGCGGCAGCGTGTCCAGCACGAGCAGCGCGCCGGGCACCATGTAGTCCGGCAGCGCGGCGGCAAGGCGCTCGCGCAGCACTGCTGCATCCAGCGCCTCGCCTGTTCGCGCCGAAACATAGCCCACCAGCCGCATGCCAGCGGGACCGGCTGCCGCCACCACCACCGCCTCGCGCACCCCCGGCTGCGCCAGCAGCTGCGCCTCGATCTCCCCGAGCTCGATGCGCAGGCCCCTGATCTTCACCTGATGGTCGATGCGACCCAGGTATTCGAGCTCGCCGTCCTCCCTCCAGCGCACCAGGTCGCCCGTGCGGTACAGCCGCTCTCCGGCATCGCCGAACGGATCGGCGACGAAGCGCTCGGCGCTCAGGCCTGCCTTGTCCAGGTAGCCCCGCGCCAGGCCGATGCCTCCGAGGTACAGCTCGCCCGGCAAACCCTGCGCCGCGAGGTTCAGGCCATCGTCGAGCACATAGGTCTTCGTGCCCGCGATCGGGCGGCCGATGGCGACGTGGTTGCGCCCGTCGGGCCTGCACGTCCAGTGCGTGACGTCGATGGCCGCTTCCGTTGGGCCGTACAGGTTGTACAGGCCCGCGCCGGGCAGCCGCTCGAACACCCTGGCCTGCGCCTCTGCCGGCAGGGCCTCGCCGCTGCACACGATGCGCGTCAGGCTGGTGCAGGCCTCGATGCCCTCATGGGCCACGAAGGCCTGCAGCATGGAAGGCACGAAGTGAACGGTCGTCACGCCGTGACGGCGGATCAGCTCGACGAGCTTCGCCGGCTCGCGATGGTCGCCCGGTCGGGCCACCACCAGGCGCGCGCCCTGCATCAGCGGCCAGAAGAACTCCCACACCGACACGTCGAAGCTGAAGGGGGTCTTCTGCAGCACGGTGTCGGCTTCGCCCAGCGAATAGGCGTCCTGCATCCACGCGAGGCGGTTGTACAGCGACAGGTGGCGGTTGGCCGCGCCCTTGGGCCGGCCGGTGGAGCCGGAGGTGTAGATGACGTAGGCGAGATGCTCGCCGTGCAGGGGCACGCCGGGGTCGGCGCTCGGGCCTTCCTCGAGGTCGAGCCGGTCCAGCTCGATGCTCTGCACGCCCTCGCGAAGCGGAATGCCCGGCACCACATGGCTCTGGGTGAGCAGCAGCGCGACGCCGCTGTCCTCGAGCATGTAGGCGATGCGGTCACTGGGGTATTCGGGGTCGATGGGCACGTAGGCGCCGCCGGCCTTGAGGATGGCCAGCAGGCCCACCACCATCTCGATGCTGCGCTCGACGGCGATGCCGACCTTGGTGTCGGGCTTCACACCCAGCGCGATCAGGCGGTGCGCGAGGCGGTTCGCCTTCGCGTCGAGTTGCGCGTAGCTCAGCGAGACATCGCCGAACACCAGCGCCACCGCGCCGGGGTTGCGTTGCGCCTGCCTGCCGATCAGCCTGTGCACCGGCTCCGCATAGGCGCGGTGCGGCAGGCTGGCGCTCTGGCGCATCAGTCCGGCGCGTTCTTCCTCGCCCGTCAGCACGAGATTCGCGAGCACGCAGTCAGGGTCGAATGCCAGCGTCTGCAGCACGCGCTGGTAGCTGTCGACCAGCCGCTGCGCGGTGCGCGCCTCGAACAGGTCGGTGTTGTATTCGAGCCGGCCGCGCACGCCCCGCGGGTCGATGTAGAAGTCCAGCGACAGGTCGAACTTGGCGCCCGCGTCGTCGAACTCTTCCAGCTCGGCCTGCACGCCCTCGAAATCGAGCGCCACGGCCTCGCCGGACATCTGCACGCCGAACATCACCTGGAACAGCGGGCTGCGTGCCGGGTCGCGCCGGTCCTTGCGGTTCGCGAGCAGCACTTCGAAGGGCAGGTCGGCGTTGTCCAGCGCGGCCAGCGCGTCGGCCCTCACCTGGCGGCAGACCTCGCGCAGGCTCTGCCGAGGCGAGAGCCGCGCGCGGAACACCTGCGTGGTCACGAAGAAGCCCAGCAGCTCGCTCACTTCCTCGTGGTGCCGGCCGGCGTTGGGCACGCCGACGGCGAAGTCGCCCTGCCCGCTCAGGCGCGACAGCAGCACCTGCCATGCCCCGAGCAGCGCGACGAAGGGCGTGCATTTCTCGGCGCGGCAGAACTTCTGCACCGCCAGTACCAGCGCCGGCGGCAGCTCGAAGCCCAGCGCGGTGCCGGCGAATGTCTTCTGCGCGGGACGCGCGCGGTCGGTCGGCAGGTCGAGCGACGGAACCTCGGGGCCGAGGTGCCGGTTCCAGTGCTCGAGCTGGCGCGCCAGAGCGCCGCCCTGCACGCTCGCGCGCTGCCACACGGCGTAGTCGGCGTACTGCACGGGCAGCGGCGGCAATGCGACGGCAGCACCGCCGCTGCGCAGCGCGAGCCGGTAGGCCCGCGCCAGGTCGCCGGCGAGGATCGGGTTCGACCACGCATCGGAGACCACGTGATGCAGGCACACGGCCAGCACATGGCGCCGGTCGCCCAGCTTCACCAGCCGCGCGACCAGCGCGGGCGCGGCGCCCAGGTCGAACACATGCGAGGCGGTGCGGCGCACGGCCTCGTCCAGCGGCTGCTTCTGCGCTTCGGGCGAAAGCGCCGAGAGATCGATGCGCTCCAGCGCGAAGGGCGCCGATGCCTGCACCCACTGCATCGGCACGCCGTCCTGCTCGAAGAAGGCGGTGCGCAGGATGGCGTGGCGCGCGATCAGCGCCTGGAACGCACGCTCAAGCGCATCGGCGTCGAGCGCGCCGCCCAGGCGGAAGACGCGCGGAAGGTTGTAGGCCGTGAGGCCGGGTTCGAGCTTCTGCAGAAAGCAGAGTTGCTCCTGCGCGTAGGAAAGCGCGACGGCGTCGCCATCGCGCACCGTGCTGACGATACCGATGCTCATGCAGCCTCGCTTGCTTCTGCCGTCGCCTCTTCGGACTGCCGAAGAGCCTGCGCCCGCTGCTCGAGCCCCTCGGCATCGCCGCTGGCCTCGCGCAGTACCACGGCGAGCGCGGCCGGCGTCGGGTGGTCGAACACCGCGCCCGCCGCGATCTCCACCTGCAGCTGCTTGCGGATGCGCGCCACCAGCTTGATGACCTGCAGCGAATGGCCGCCGAGTTCGAAGAAGTCTTCATCCGCGCCGATGGGGCCGCTGCCCAGCAGCGAGGCCATGCCGTCGGCCAGCACGGCTTCGAGCGCGTCGCGCGGCTCGGTGCGCACGCGGCGATCGGCTGCGGCGGGTTCCTTCGCCGCCAGCGCGGCCAGCGCGAGGCGGTCGATCTTTCCGTTGGGCAGGCGCTCGAAGGCATCCACCGCCTTGAAGCCGGCCGGCACCATGTGCGCAGGCAACAGCGCGGCGAGCTGCTCGCGCAATGCGCGACCATCGAGCGCCGCATCGTCTGCAACGAAAAAGGCACTCAGCGTCGTCGCGCCCGCGGCGTCCTGCACCGCCAGCACCACCGCCTGCCGCACGCCCGGCTGCGCCAGCAGCACCGCCTCGACCTCGGCGGGCTCCACGCGGAAGCCCTGGATCTTCACCTGATGGTCCGCGCGCCCCACGAGGCGGATGCCGCCTTCGGGCAGCACGTGCGCCAGGTCGCCGGTGCGGTAGAGCCGCTCGCCCGGTTTGAACGGATCGGCGACGAAGGCCTCGCCCCCCTCGCTCGCTTTGCGGTTCAGGTAGCCGCGGCACAGCTGCGCGCCGCCGACGTAGAGCTCGCCCATGCCGCCCGCCGGCACGAGGCGCAGCGAAGCATCGAGCACATGCACGCGGTTGTTGGCCAGCACCTGAGTCAAAGGCAGTTGCGCCGGCAGTTGCCCGCCCGCGGGCACGGCATGCACCATCACGCCGACCGTGGTCTCGGTCGGCCCGTAGTGGTTGTAGATGGCGCACTGCGGCGCGAGCCGCGCGATGCGCTCGACCAGCGCGCGCGGCGCGGCCTCTCCGCCCAGCACCAGCGTGCGCGGCAGGCTGGGCGTCTCGCATTCGAGCAGCGCCTCCAGGTGCGAGGGCACGATCTTGATCGCGTCGATCGCATGCGCGGCCATGAAGCGAGCGAAGGCTTCCGCGTCCCTGGTTTCGTGCTCGCCCGCGACGACGAGGCATGCGCCGTTGAAGAAGGCGCCGAAAAGCGCGGTGTTGCCCAGGTCGGCCACCACCGAGCTCGTGAGCGCCCAGCGGTGGCATTCATCGAGCTTCATCGCGGCCGAGGCGGCTGCCACGTAGTTCAGCAGCTGGCCCTGCTCGATGGCGACGCCCTTGGGCTTGCCGGTGGAGCCGGAGGTGTAGAGCACATAGGCCAGGTCCTGCGGCGCGATGCGGTGCGCCGGGGCCTCGCCGGGCAGGCCGTCGAGCGCGGCCGGCAGCGCATCGAGCACCAGCGCAGGCTGCGCGTCGGCGAGCACGGCGGCGCTGCGCGTCTCGGGCCAGCCGGGCTCCAGCGGCAGGTAGGCCGCCCCCGCGCGCCAGGCGGCGAACATCGCCACCGGCAGGTCGAGCGACCGCGGCAGGTTGAGCGCGACGATGGCGCCCGGCTTCACGCCCTGCGCGACGAGCCAGTGCGCGAGGCGATTGACGCGGGCATCCAGCTCGCGGTAGCTCAGTCGTTGACCACCGCCTTCGAGGGCGGGGGCCTCGGGCGTCGTCTTCGCCCAGTGCGCGATGCGATCGGCCACGGTCTGCGTGCCCAAATCGATGCGCACATCGTTCTGCGCGAGCAGCAGCGCCTGCTCCTTCGCGCCGACCAGCGGCAGCGAGCCCGCAGGCGCATCGGGCTGCGCGGCCACGGCCTCCAGCAGTGTGGCGAACTGCATCAGCAGCCGCTGGAGCGCGGCGCGGCTGTAGCGGGCCGCGTCGGCGTGCAGCGACAGCACCGTGCCTTCGGCACTCCATGCGGCCTGCAGCGCGAGCTCGAAGCACCGCATCGGACCGGGCAGGCCGGCCAGCGTCCATTGCGTGCCGGTGCCATGGCGGCGGCCTGCCTCGTGCGAGGCGAAACCGACGACGGTGTGCGCGGCAAGCGGCGGCGTATCGACGGGCCAGTATTCCTGCACGTCGACGTGCGCGGCCATGGTGCCCTGCAGCCGGGCGATCCAGCTCGCGAAGGACTCATCGGCGGCCACGTCGACCACGACGGGCAGCACCTTGTCGAACAGGCCGACCGCGCCCTGCATCGGCTCGTAGTCGCGCCGGCAATCGTGCTGCCAGCCGCCGACGAAGCGGCCCGCGCCGCCGTCCAGCCGCGCGAGCAGCAGCCACCACACGCCCTGCAGCAGGGTCTCGGGCTCGACGCCGAGCGCGTCCGCGCGTTCGGGCACGCGCGCCGAGAGCGCCGCATCGATGGCAGCGCCGGCCTCGTGGCGCGTCGTTGACGCTCCGGCGCCATCGAGCCGCGCGTGCAGGCGCGGCGGCGCGAGCGTGGCGGCGTCCGCCGCGAAGCGCTGCCAGTAGGCGCAGCCCTCCGCGGCGTCCTCGCCTTCGACGAGATCCTGCCGCCATTCGACGAAACGCGCGTACTGAAAGATGTCTTCCGGATCGAGGCTGCCCTCGCCCAGATAGGCCATGGCGATCTGGTCGAAGAGGTTCCGCAGGCTCTCGCGGTCGGCGGCCAGCGGGTTCACCGACAGCGCGAGCGTGTGCCGCGCCTCCCCCGTGCGCACGAGGCCGACGCTGGCGAGTTCGCCGCGCTCCATGGCCAGCGGCTCGCGATTGATGGCGTCGAGCCATGCGGCGACCGCCTCGCCGGAGGCGTTGGGCATGTCGGCGGACTGCCACTTCAGCGGCGGCATTTCGTCGTGGTACTGCAGCCGCGGGCCCCGGTAGCCCGGCACCTGCCTGATGGACGCGCACAGCGCGCCGTGCGCGCGCAGCACGCTCTCCACCGCGATGCGCAGGCGCGCGATGTCAAGCGGGCCCTCGATGCCGGCCAGCATCGGCAGGCGGGGCGCTCCGGCGGGCACGAGGCGTTGCTCGGGGCTGAGCGCGAAGGTGGTTTCGGCGTTGTCAGTCGTCACGGTTGTCACGCTCATGCCCCCTGCTCGTCGGCCATGCGGGCGTCCGTCGCCGCCTGCGCGGCGCCTGCCAGCGCGGCGCGGTCGAACATCGCGCCCATCGCCACCACGATCTTGCGCGGCCCTTCGTACGGGTCGCGCGCATGGGCCGCGAGCATGTTGTCGAGCATGACGATGTCGCCCTGCTGCCAGTCGAAGCGCACCGCGCATTCCTCGTAGACGCGGCCGACCACGGCCATGGTCTCGTCGGCGATGGGCGAGCCGTCGCCATAGGTCACGTTGCGCGGCAGGCGGTCGATGCCGCCCATGGCCAGCAGGTCCTCGCGCACCTGCGCCTCGAGGCAGGCCACGTGGTGCAGCTGGATCTGGTTGAAGAACACCTTCTCGCCCGTGAGCGGATGGCGGATCACCGCCGGGCAGCGGGTGCGCGTCTGCAGCGTGTCGCTGTCGAGCCAGCGCCAGGCGATGCCGGCGTCGGCGAGGCGGGCTTCCACGTCCTCGCGGCGCTCGGTCTTGTAGAAGTCCTGCCAGCTCACGTCCAGGCCCGGCGTGAAGGTGCGCACGTACAGCAGCTCCTTGCGCTCGAACTCGGCCACCATGTCGGCCGGCAGGCGGCGCAGCATCTCGCGGCAGTCGACGATGGGCGTGGCCCCGCCCACCGGCGAGGGCAGCTCGCAGAAGAACCACTGCTTGCGCGGCCAGCGGTCGAGGTGCGAGCTCTCGTTGTGGTACAGGATCATCTGCCGCTCGGGGTACGGCGTGGAGCGGTAGGTCTTCTTGCCGCCCTCCTTCTTGGGCAGGTCGCCGTAGCTGCCGTACAGCTCGGGCTCGATGGCCTCGGCGAAGGCCTCGAAGTCCTGCGGCGTCTTCAGGCCGAAGTTGCGGAACAGGATGCCGCCGTGCCTGGCCACCAGCATCTCGATGTAGTCGGCCTGGCTCTTCGCCCAGGCCACGGTGTCGAGGTCGGTGGTGGTGGCCTGCAGCACGATGGGGAACTCGGCGCCCGGCTTGAGGAAGGAGGTCTGGACCACGGGGCGCGCGGCGGCGCGAGGGGCCTCGGTGCCGGGCGCGGCCCTGGCGAGTTTCCCAAGCTTGCCGAGCTTGTCCATCTTGTTGCTGCTGCCGGCTGCGGGTCGGGTGGTGGTGTTCATGTCGATTCGCTCCTGCGAAGGGGTGGTGGCCGGCGCATCGATGGCCAGGCCCGGTGTTGCGACGATCCGCTCCAGCAGCGCGTGCCACGAAGCGGCGTACTTCTCGACGGTTTCCCGCCGGTACAGGTCTGTGGCGTACACCCACTCGACGGTGAGCGCGCCGGCCTGCTGCCTGGCGAACACCGCCAGGTCGAACTTGGATTCGTTCATCTGCTGGGGCAGCACCTCGACCTCGGCGCCTTCGATGGCGAACCGGATCTCCGGTGTGTTCTGCAGGACGAAGAGCACCTGCACCAACGGATTGCGGTCGCGCGCGCGGCGTGCGCCCGCGAGTTCCACGATCTGGTCGAAGGGCACGTCCTGGTGGTCCATGGCGGCGAGCGTCTGTCGCTTCGTCCGCGCGAGCCATTGACTGAAATCCGCCGGCCGGCCTTCCATTCGCGAACGCACCGGCACCACGTTGACGAAGAAGCCCAGCAGCTGCTCCAGGTCCGGATGACCGCGTCCCGCCACGTCGGTGCCGATGACGACGTCGTCGGCGCCCGAGGCCTGGTGGAAGAACAGGAAGAAGGAGGACAGCAGCAGCGTGAAGAGCGAGGCGTCGGACTCGCGCGCGAGGCTGCCCAGCGCCTGCGACAGGGCCGGCGAAAGCTCCAGCACCACCGAGCTGCCGGCGTGCGACGCTGTGGCCGGGCGCCGGTGGTCGGGCTTCAGGCTCGAGACCTGGGGCGCGTCGCGCAGGTAGTCGCGCCAGAACCCGGCCTTGGCACCGAAGGCTGGCGAGGCCAGCGCGCGCTCGTACCACGCGGCGTAGTCCACGTACTGCACCGGCAGCGGCGCGAGCGCCAGCGGCTGGCGACGCAGCGCGCGCTCGTAGAACTCGCCGAGCTCGCGTGCGAACACCGCGATCGACCAGCCGTCGAACACGATGTGGTGCACCACGAGGATCAGCACATGCTCGCGCTCGCCGAGGCGCGCGACGGTGGCCTTGATCAGCGGGCCCTCGGCCAGCACGAAGGGCATGCGCACGAGTTCATCGAAGAGTTCGGCGTAGCGGCGTTCGCGCTCGGCCTTGTCGGCGCCGGGAACGTCGATGACCGGAATGTCCAGGCACACGCGGTCGCGGATCACCGCCACGGGCTCGCCCTCGCCGTCCTCGGCGAACACGGTGCGCAGCACTTCGTGGCGCGCGACGATGGCGTCGATGGCAGCACGCAGCGCGCCGACGTCCAGCTCGCCGTGCAGGGCCAGGCCGGCCGACATGTTGTAGGCCGCGCGGCCCGAGACGTTGGCGGCATCGGTGAGGCGGTCGACCAGCCACAGCCGGCGCTGCATCGGCGACAGCGGCAGCGCGCCGTCGCGCGGCACGGTCGGAATCTCTCTCGAGGCGGCGCTGCCCGGGTTCGCCGCGACATCCTGCGCAGGCATGTGCGCCATCAGCCCCGCGATGGTCGGCGCCTTGAAGAACTCGCTGGGGTGCAGCTCGACGGCGTAGGCCTTGCGGATGCGCGACAGCAGCTGGATGGCCACCAGCGAATCGCCGCCGAGCTCGAACAGGTTGTCGTCCATGCCGATGGGCGCGATGCCCAGCCGCTCGGTCCAAAGCGCGGCCAGCGCGTTCGCGAGCTCGCCTTCAGGTGCGACGAAAGGCGTCTGCAGCGCGGGGCGCGGATGGCTTGCGCCGCCCGCCGTGGGCTGGGCGCCTTCGGCATCGAGCAGGTCGAGCATGCCGTTGTCCAGCGGGCCGAGGCGCTCGGCGAGGTCGGTGGTCGAGATCACGGTCTGCGGCCGCAGCGGGCCGTTGACGATGCGCTCGAAGGTGCGCGCGCCCTCGGGGCCGTCCATGCCGATGCCCTCGGGCACCACCATGTTCTGGGCCATGCCGAGGCCGCGCCAGGCGTCCCAGTTGACCGAGAAGACCGGATAGCCGCCGCTGCGCGCATGCGCGACGGCCACGGCGTCGAGATACGCGTTGGCCGCGGCGTAGTCGCTCATGCCCAGGCCGCCGGCCACGCTGGAGATGGAGGAGCAGAACTGCACGAAGTCCAGCGGCTGGCCGCGCACCGCGTCCAGCAGCACGCGGGTGCCTCGCACCTTGGTGGAGAACACGGTGTCGACCTGCGCGCGCGTGCGCTGGGCCATGATGCCGCCGCCCGCGTCGCCCGCCGCGTGGACGATGCCGTGCAGCGCGCCGAAGCGCGCGTTCGCAAGCGCGAGCGCGGCCTGCACCTGTGCCGGGTCGGACACGTCGGCCGACAGGGTCAGCACCTGCGCGCCCAGCGATTCGAGTTCGAGCAGCTGGCGCAAGCGCGCTCTCTGCGCCTCGTTCTGGTTTGCGTCGCCGGCCAGCGTGCTCCACGCCGCGCGTTCGGGCATGGCCGTGCGGCCGAGCAGCACCAGCCTGGCCTGCCAGTGCTGCGCCAGATGCTTCGCGATGGCGAGGCCGACGCCGCCCAGGCCGCCGGTGACGAGGTACACGCCCTCCCGGCGCAGGCGCAGCCGTGCGGCGGCCGGCAGCGGCGCGGGTTCGTAAGTCCTGGCCCAGCGATGCGCGCCGCGATACGCCAGCAGCGGCTCGCCGGCCTCGTCGCGCAGTGCGGCAGCTTCGGCGGCGACCTGTTCGACGAGCAGGTTCTCGGCCTCGCTTTCGGGCGCGGGCAGCATCACGTCGATCACGCGGCAGCGGATGCGCGGGCATTCCTGGCCGATCACCTTGGCCATGGCCGGCAGCGTGGCCTTCTCGGGGCACAGCGCCTCGGCGCCGGTGATGTCCTCGATCTGGTTGGCCACGATGGCGATGGGCAGCATGGCGGCGCTGGCCGCGGTGGTGCGCGTGTCCAGCGCCTGCACCAGTGCCAGCAGGCTGAAGAAGCCGCGCTCCAGCAGCTCGGCCTGAGGGCCGGCGGCAGGCACCTCGTCGAGGCACCAGAGATGGTGGATGGCGGTGACGGCGCCGAAGTCGGCTTCGACCTCGCGCAGCAGCCGCGCGTGGTCGGCCTGCTCGCCGGGGCGCAGCGCCCATTCGTCGCGGCCGTTGCGCGCGAAGGACCCGCCGCGCTGCGCGATGGCCACGGCATGGCCCTGCGAGCGCAGGTGCCGCGCGAGATGGCCGGTGAAGCCGCGGCCGTCGCCGTACAGCAGCACGCAGCCCGCGGCGGGCTCGCTCGCCGGTGCCGGCATCGGCGCCTCGATGCGCTTCCATGCCGGCACGTAGAACGCGTCCAGCGGCTTCCTGCCCGGCGATTTCGCCGATGCGCCATCGGGTGCGTCGACCCAGTAGCGGCGGCGCTGGAACGGGTAGGCCGGCAGCGGCACGCGGCGGCGCGGCTGGCCCGCGTGGCAGGCGGCCCAGTCGATGTCCACGCCCGCGAGCCAGAGGCCGGCGAGCGCCTGCGCGATCTGCTGCGCGTTGCGCGCCCGCTGCTGCGGATGCGCCTGGCTGGCGAGCACGGCGGCCGCCGACGCGGCCCTCGGGTGCTGGCGCGCGAGGCCCGCGAGCGTTTCGCCGGGGCCCACTTCGAGCACCACGCGCCCAGGCACGTCGAGCAGCGTGCGCAGGCCATCCACGAACTGCACCGTGCCGCGCAGGTGCTGCGCCCAGTAGCCCGGGCTCATGGCCTGTTCGGCCGTGACGAGCCGGCCGGTGACGTTGGAGACGAAGGGGATCTTCGGCGCCTGCCGCGGCACCGAGGCGATGAGCCGCTCGAGTTCGCCGAGCAGCGGCTGCGTCATCGCCGAATGCGAGGCGATGGACACATGCAGGCGGCGCGGCAGGTGGCCCTGCGCGCGCAGCTTCTCCTCGGTCGCCTCGATGGCACCGATGGGGCCTGAGAGCACGCTCAGCTGCTCGCCGTTGGCGGCGGCGAGGTCGCAGCCGTCCTGCAGGAAAGGCGCGAGCTCGGCCTGCGAGAGCGGCACCGCCGTCATCGCGCCGGGCTGCATCGACTGCAGCAGCCGGCCGCGCAGGGCCGCCACGCGCAGCGCGTCTTCGAGCCTGAACACGCCCGCCAAGCAGGCGGCCACGTATTCGCCGAGGCTGTGGCCCATCATCACCGCGGGACGCACGCCACGGCGCATCCACCAATGCGCCATTGCATATTCGATGACGAACAAGGCGGGCTGCGCCAGGGCGATGCTGAAGAGGCGCGCATCGGCGTCGGCCTCCGCGCCCGGCGCGGGGAACAGCAGCTCGCGCAGGTCGAAGCCCAGTTCGGGGCGCAGCAGCTCGCAGCAGCGGTCGACGTCATCGCGGAAGGCGGTGTCGCCGCGGTACAGCTCCAGGCCCATGTTGGCATGCTGGGTGCCGCCGCCGGGAAACAGGAACGCCACTTCGGACGGCTCTTCGGGCGCCGGCGCCGAGGCGGTGACGACGCCCTCGCCCGAGGCCAGCATGCGCGCGGCCGCCGATGCCTCGTTTGCCACCACGGCGCTGCGATGCGCGAAGGCGCGGCGGCCCGACTGCAGCGTGTGCGCGATGTCGGTCAGCGCGAGCTCCGGATGCGCCTCGATGTGCGCGCCCAGCCTTTGCGCGGCCTGCCGCGTGGCGGCAGCGCTCATGGCCGACAGCGGCAGCACCTGCCAGCCGCTCTCCTTGACCTGCTCGGCGATGGCGGGAGCTTCTTCGAGCACCACGTGCACGTTGGTGCCGCCGATGCCGAAGGAGCTGACGCCAGCCCGGCGCGGCGCATCGCCCTTCGGCCAGGGCCTGGCCTCGGTGTTCACGTAGAACGGGCTGTTCGCGAAGTCGATCTGCGGGTTGGGCTGCTCGAAATGCAGGCTGGGCGGCAGCGTCCTGTGGCGCAGCGCCATCGCCGCCTTGATGAGGCCGGCCACGCCGGCCGCGGCGTCGAGGTGGCCGATGTTGGTCTTCACCGAGCCGATGGCGCAGCTGCCCTTTTCGGTTGCGCCGCCGCTGGCGAAGGCCTGCGTGAGCGCGGCCATCTCGATCGGATCGCCGAGCGTGGTGCCGGTGCCGTGCGCCTCGACGTAGCCGACGGTGGCGGCGGGAACGTCGGCCACCATCTGCGCCGCGCGGATCGCGCTGGCCTGCCCCTGCACGCTGGGCGCGGTGAAGCCGATCTTGTCGGAGCCGTCGTTGTTGGAGGCGCTGCCCTTGATGACCGCGTGAATGGTGTCGCCGTCGCGCAGCGCCTCGGCCAGCCGCTTGAGCACCACGATGCCCGCGCCGCTGCCGATGACGGTGCCCGCGGCCTTCGCGTCGAAGGCGCGGCAGTGGCCGTCGGGCGAGAGGATGGCGCCGCTCTGGTAGCGGTAGCCGCCTTCCTGCAGCAGGTTGAGCCACACGCCGCCGGCCAGCGCCATGTCGCAGTCGTGGCTCAGCAGCGCCTGGCAGGCCATGTGCACCGCCACCAGCGAGGTGGAGCATTCGGTCTGCACGCTGACGGCCGGGCCGCGCAGGTCGAGCTTGTAGGCCACGCGCGTGCACAGCGAGCCGGCGGAGTTGCCGCTCATCAGGCCCAGCATGTCGGCGATGCCGGTGCCGGCGTCCACGCCGAAGGCGGGCAGCAGGTGCCGCATGAGGTAGAGGTTGGGGCCGTCGCCCGCGTAGACGCCGACCGAGGCGCCGCCCTTGCCCGCCCCCGCCTGCCAGCCGGCGCTTTCCAGCGCCTCCCAGGCGCATTCGAGGAAGATGCGCTGCTGCGGATCGAGGTGCTCGGCCTCGCGCGGCGAATAGCCGAAGAAGCCCGCGTCGAACTGGTCGAAGCCCTCGAACAGCACACCGGCCTTCACGTAGTCGGGGTCGGCCAGGGTGCGCTCGGGCACGCCGCGCGCGCGTAGCTGCTCGTCGCTGAAGACGGTGACCGACTCCACGCCGTCGCGGATGTTGCGCCAGAAGGCGTCGACGTCCGGCGCGCCCGGGAAGCGGCCGGCCATGCCGACGATGGCGATCTCGATGCCCGTGTATTCGGGCGCAGGTGTCTGGTCTTGCATCAGAGGCTTCTTTCGGTGGGTCGGCGGCGCTGCAGCAGGGCCGCGCGCTGGCGCTGGGCGCGTGCCTGCTCGTCGTCGGCGAGCTCGCCGCCGGACGCGGCTGGCGCGGCGCCGCGCTGTCCCTGTTCGATGCGCCGCGCGAGCGCGCCGACGGTCGGGTACTTGAAGAGATCGACCACGGTGAGGCCCGGCTTGAGCCTGTCTTCCATCAGCCGGTGCATGCGGATCACGAGCAGCGAGTTGCCGCCGAGGTCGAAGAAGTTGTCGTTCATGCCGACCTTCGCGACCTTGAGCAGCTCGGCCCAGATCGCAGCCAGCGTCTCTGCCACGTCGCCCTGCGGCGCCTCGTAGGCATGGCCGCCCTGCCCCCCGGCAGCCACGGGCGCGGGCAGCGCACGGCGGTCGATCTTGCCGCCCGCGGTGAGCGGAAAGCTCTCGAGCGCCACGATGGCCGCGGGCACCATGTAGTCGGGCAGCGCGCGCGCCAGCCGCTCCCTGAGCGCGGCGGTGTCGATCTGCGCGGCGGGCGCGGGCGAGACGTAGGCGGCGAGCGAAGGGCCTGCCGCGGCCTCGTGCACGAGCACCAGCGCCTCGCGCACCGCCGGGTGCTCGCGCAGACGGGCCTCGATCTCGCCGAGCTCGATGCGGAAGCCGCGGAGCTTCACCTGGTGGTCGAGCCGGCCGAGGTATTCGAGCTGGCCGTCGTCGCGCCAGCGCACGAGGTCGCCGGTGCGATAGAGCCTGCCGCCCGCGTCGCCGAGCGGGTCGGCGACGAAGCGCTCGGCCGTGAGCGCCGCGCGGCCGAGATAGCCGCGCGCCAGCCCCTCGCCGCCGAGGTACAGCTCGCCGGCGACGCCCTGCGGCACCGGCTGCATGTCGGCGTCGAGCACATGGGCCGTGCGGTTGCCCACGGGGCGGCCGATGGGCGCGTAGCCCTGCACGTCGTCGCGCGCCGAACCGTTCCACGCTGTGGGCGTGATGACGGCCTCCGTCGGGCCGTAGGCATTGACGATCCGTTCGGGCCGCAGCACGCGGCGGATCAGCGCCAGGTCTTCGCCGGTCCAGGCCTCGCCGCCGAAGAGCGCGAGGCGCACGGCATGCGCGAACGGCGGCTGGCCCTGCATCAGCTGGCGGACATAGGCCGGCGGCAGGTCGACCACGCTCACGCAGTGGCGCTGCAGCAGCGCGTCGAGTTCGCCCGCGAGCGAGCACCACTGCGACTGCACCACGAGGGCCGCGCCCGTCGCGAGCGGCAGCAGGCACTGCTCGATGGCCGCATCGACGTGCGGCAGCGCGAACAACAGCGAGCGGTCTTCGGCGCGCATGCCGCAGGTGCGTGCCATCGCCTGGATGTGCATGGCCAGCGCACCATGCGGCACGGCCACGCCCTTGGGCCGGCCGGTAGTGCCCGAGGTGTAGATGAGGTAGGCGAGCTGGCCGTCGTGCAGGCCGATTTCGGGGCCGGAGGAGGCTTCGCCGCGCAGTTGCTCTTCGTCGAACAGCACGGTGGCGATGCCTCGCTGCACTTCCGCATCCGCAGTGCTGGCCAGCAGCAGCCCGGCGCCGCTGTCTTCCAGCAACTGCGCAATTCGCTGCGTGGGATGCGTGGGGTCCAGCGGCAGGTAGGTGGCGCCGGCCTTGAGTACGCCAAGCAGGCCCACGACGCGGTCTGCGGCCGATTCGATGGCCACCGCGACGACAGTGCCGGGAACTGCGCCCTGGCGGATCAGCCTGTGGGCGACGCGGTTGGCGCGTTCGTTCAGGGCCGCGTAGCTCCACTGGGCGTCGCCGTCGATCAGCGCGACGGCGGCAGGGGTCGCGCGTGCATGCACCTCGAACAGGCGGTGCACGGGCAGTGGCTTCGGCGATTGCCGCTCGCCCGTCGCCCAGTCGCGCAGCTGGCGCTGCTGTGCCTCGTCGAGCCATTGCACGTCGCCAAGGGCCTGGGCGGAATCCGACGCCAGCGCCTCCAGCAGCGCGCGGTAGTGCGCAGCGATGCGCTCGATGCTGGCGGGCTCGAACAGCTCGGCCGCGTAGGTGAACACGGCGCCGGTGCTTCCGTCGGCGCGCTCGCGGATGTCGAGCACGAGTTCGAACTGCGCGGCGCCCTCCTCCATGCGGCGCTCGCGGGCTTCCAGCCCGGGCAGCGCGCGCAGCGTGTCCGCGTCCTCGCGCAGGTGGTTGAGCATCACCTGGAACAGCGGGCTGTGGCTCAGGCTGCGCTGCGGCTGCAGGGCTTCGACCAGCTGCTCGAAAGGCAGGTCCTGGTGGGCCTGTGCGCCGAGCGCGGCTTCTCGGACCTGCGCCAGCAGCTGCGCGAGACTCATGCGGCCGCTCACCGAGGCGCGCAGCACCTGAGTGTTGACGAAGAAGCCGATCAGCCCCGCTGTCTCGCTGCGGTGGCGGTTGGCCACCGGCACGCCGACGCGCACCTCCTGCTGGCCGGTGTAGCGGTGCAGCAGCGCCTGGAAGCCGGCCAACAGCGCCATGAAGAAAGTCGCGCCCTGCGCCTGCGCCGCGGCGCGCAGCCGCTCGACGATGGTGGCGTCGAATTCGAAGGCATGGCTCGCGGCGCGGTAGCTCGCCACCGCCTGGCGCGGATGGTCGGTGGGCAGGGCCAGCACGGGATGCTCGTCGCCGAGCTGAGCACGCCAGTAGGCAAGCTGGCGTGCGGCCTCGCCTGCGGCGAGCCAGTCGCGCTGCCAGAGGGCGTAGTCGGCGTACTGGATCGGCATCGGCTCGAACCGAGGGGCCTCGCCCTTCGCGCGGGCCGCATAGCCTGCGCCGAGTTCGCCGACCAGCACCTGCATGGATGCGCCGTCGGACACGATGTGGTGCGCGACGACGGCGAGCAGATGGCGCGCGTCGTCGATGCGGATCAGCGCGGCGCGCAGCAGCGGGCCTTCGCCGAGGTCGAAGGGCTCGGCGTGGACGCGGCTCGCGCGCCCGATCGCCGCAGCTTCGCGCTCGTGTGCCGGCAGATCGCGCAGGTCGACGTGCCGCAGCGAGAACTGCGACACAGGCTGAAGCCACTGGCTCACGCTTGCGTCCGCCGCCGCGCGGAACACGGTGCGCAGGCTTTCGTGGCGGGCCACGATGTCGTCGAACGCAGCACCGAGCGCTTCGGCATGCAGCGGGCCCGACAGATCCAGCGCCACGCCGACGTGGTACGCGGTGCTCTTCGGATCGAGCTGCCACAGGAACCACTGGCGCTCCTGCGCGTGCGAGAGCGCGAGCGGGCCGGCGCGGCGCTCCCCCGGCAGCACGGGGATCGCGCTGCGCGGGCTGCGCCGGCCGCTCGCGAGCACCCGGCGCACTTCGGCCGAGAGTTCGCCCAGCCGGGGCTGTTCGAAAAGCATGCGCGCGGGGAAGTCGATTTCCCAGCGGTCGGCGATGCGGGCCGCGACCTGCGTGGCGGCGAGCGAATTACCGCCGCGGATGAAGAAGTGATCGCCGCGCGCGAGCGCGGGCTGCTGCGCGCCGCGGCGCAGCACTTCGTTCCAGATGGAGGCGACGGCCTGCTCCAGTTCGTCGAGCGCCGGCTGCGCCACAGGCGCATTCGCCGTCGCCGCCGGGCCACCGAGCACGAATTCGCCATGCGCGTACATCGCGTATGCGTCGGCCGTGCGGTCGATCCAGCCTTGCCGGCAGGCGCCGCGCTGCAGCTTGCCGCTGGTGGTCTTGGGCATGCCGCCGGGGTTGAGCAGCATCACCACGGACAGCGGCTCGCCGAACTGCTCGCTCACGGCCGCGCTCAGCGTTTCGACCAGCGCCTCGGGTCTGACCAGCTTCTGCGTGCTGCGCGAGACCTCGGCCGCGAGGCCGATGCCCTCGCCGCTCGGCCCATCGACTGCGAAGGCGGCCACGCGGCCCTTGCGCACGATGTCGATCTCGGATTCGATCATCCGCTCGATGTCCTGCGGGTACAGGTTGTGGCCGCGCACGATGATCATGTCCTTGATGCGCCCGGCCACGTAGAGCTCGCCCTCGTGCACGAAGCCGAGGTCGCCGGTGCGCAGCCAGGTGGCGCCGTCGTGCTCGACGAAGGTGTTGCGCGACACATCCGGCTTGTTCCAGTAGCCGCTGCCGATGCTGGGCCCCGTGGCCCAGATCTCGCCGATGCCACTCGCGTCGCGCACGGCCAGCGAAACCGGGTCGACGATGCGCACGGCATGGCCGGAGACGGCCATGCCGCAGCCGACGAGCGTGGTGCTTTCTTCGGATTCGGCTTGGCTTTCGACAACGCCGCGCGCGAGGCTGCGGCTCGAGAAGCCCTGGGCGACCATGCCCGCGCCGCGCCGGCCCCCGGCAACGAAGAGAGTCGATTCGGCGAGGCCGTAACACGGATACACCGCACCGGCGGCGAAGCCCGCTGGCGCGAACTGCGTCCTGAATTGGCGCAGCGTGTCGGCGCGCACCGGCTCGGCGCCGGAGAAGGCAAGAGTCCAGCTCGACAGGTCGAGCTTGCGCAGTTGCGCTTCCGAAACTCTTTCGAGGCACAGGCGGTAGGCGAAGTCGGGCCCGCCGCTGATGGTCGCGCGGTGGCGCGAGATGGCTTCGAGCCAGCGCACGGGCCGCTCGAGGAAATAGCGCGGCGACATCAGCACGACGGGAATGCCGCGATGCAGCGGCTGCAGCAGGCCGCCGATCAGGCCCATGTCGTGGTTCAGCGGCAGCCAGCTCGCAAAGGTGTCGTCCAGCCCGACGGAAAGGCCCTCCTCGATCGCGCGCATGTTCGCCATGAGGTTGGCGTGCGTGACCATGACGCCCTTGGGCGCGGAGGTCGAGCCGGAGGTGTATTGCAGGAAGGCAATGTCGGAAGCGGCCGGCGCGTGCGGCGCCCAGCGGTCGGCATCCTCGGTGCCGATCTCGTCGACGGCGATCAGCGGCACGTCGGCAAAGGCTTCGGCCACGCTGGCGATGGACGCCCGGATGGCGGCATGCGTCAGCACGCAACAGGCGCCGGCATCGGCCGCGATGCCCTCCAGCTTGCCGAGATGCCGCTTGCGCGTCGATTCGGGCGGGAACACGGGCACGGCGATGAGGCCGGCGTAGAGGCAGGCGAAGAAGCTGACGACGTAGTCATCGCTGTTGTCGAGCATGATCAGCGCGCGCTCGCAAAGGCCATAGGACTGCTGCAGCCGCGCCGCGAGGCCGCGCACGCGCTCGTCGAGCCGGCTGTAGCTGATGGGGGTGTCGAGGGGGGCGCCGTCGCGGTCGGTGACGGCGATCAGCGCGGTGTCGCCGGGCCGCCGCGCAGCCAGATCGCGCAGGTGGCTCACGAAGTCCACGGGGTGCATCGGGTTCACATCGGTTCCTTGAATTGCCGGGCCCGCGCGGCGGCGCAGCCCGGCGGCAGCAGGTCAGGCAAGGGCACGGGCACGAGGCGCATGGACTTCCGCTCCCGCCGCCAGCCCGGCCAGGCGCTGCACCAGCGCCTCGAGCACGCGGGCCTCCTGCTGCCGGATGAAGAAATGGCCGCCGTCGAACCAGTCGAGCGTGAAGCCGGCGCGGGAGGTCTCGGCGGACCAGGCCTCCATGCGCCAGGGCTCGATGTCGTCCTGCCGGCCGGAGAAGGCGTGCAGGGAAAGAGGCAGCGGCGCATTGCCAGCATGCGCGAAGCTCTCGCACACGCGGTAGTCGGCGGCCAGGGTGTCGAGCGTCATGCGCAGCAGCTCGGGGCTGTCGAAGAGCTCCTCCGGTGTGCCGCCCTGCTTGCGCAGGTCGCCGACGAGGGCCGCGTCGTCATTCATGTCGACGAAGCGGTCGGGGTCGCGCTGCGAAGGCGCGGCGCTGCCGGACACGAGCAGCGCGCGCGGCAAGGGCCGGCCATCGGCACGAAGGCGCTGCGCGACGCCCCACGCCAGCAGGGCGCCCATGCTGTGGCCGAAGAGCGCGAAGTTGCCGCGCAGCGCGGCATCGTGCTCGGCGCACAGGAGCGAGACTAGCGATTCGAAGTCTTCGACGAAGTCCTCGCCCAGGCGGCTGCCGCGGCCGGGCAGCTCCATCGGCACGACTTCGATCCAGTGCGGCAGCAGCCGCCGCCAGCGCAGGTACATGGTGGCGC
Organism: Variovorax sp. 350MFTsu5.1; assembly: GCF_048302515.1. Taxonomy (NCBI): domain Bacteria; kingdom Pseudomonadati; phylum Pseudomonadota; class Betaproteobacteria; order Burkholderiales; family Comamonadaceae; genus Variovorax; species Variovorax sp. 350MFTsu5.1. Next base: position 4,707,879 of record NZ_CP157620.1, read on the forward strand.
TGGCGCCTGCGCATGGCAGGCACAACAGGGAAAGGGGCGCCTGCATTCGCTCTTCTTCGGATGGCTTCAGGCTGCGGCGGGAGCGCTCTTGCTGCCTTCCTGCTGCGCCATCCAGTCGCGCAGCGACCTGGGGCGCATGTCGGTCCAGGTTTTCTCTACGTACTCGAGCACGGTCTTCTTGTCGCCCTGGACGCCTTCGACGGCCTTCCAGCCGCCGGGCACGGCCTTCCATTGCGGCCAGATCGAGTATTGCTCTTCGTGGTTGACGAGAACGATGAAGGTCTCGTCCTCACGGTCGAAGCAGCTGGTAGACATGTGCGGTCCTCTTGGGGTAGTTGAGATCGGCGGCGAGGCGAAGGCGCCTGCCCTTGCGATACATGACGGGGACGGAGGCCGCGTGTTTAGGGTCGGGAGACACTCGTTGCGCAGGCGCGCGCGGCTGCGGCCGCGAGGGCTCGCGGCGCGGAAAGGGAAGGAAGAAGGAGAAAGGAAAGAAGGCCGCGGCTAGCGCGCGGCGGAGTCGCCCGGAGCGTCGTCGGGCGGGGGAACGTCGTTGGCAGGCGGAACGAGGCCCACGAGCAGCCAGAGGCGGGCCGCCTCTTCGTATGCCTTGCGGTGAAGAGGATCGGCGGCGAGCCATTGCGCGAGCTCCCTGCCCGCCGCCTCGCCGAGGCCGCCGCGCTCATGCTGGCGGCGCACCCAGGTCCATGCGATCTGCCAGACCGGGTCGTGGTCCTTGTCCTGCTTTGTCATCGGCGACATCGTATCGCCGACGGGAAGGCGGAAAAATCAGCCGCCCTGGACGAGGTAACGGCAGCTTTCGAGGGCGGCGTCGGCGTCCTTGATCATGAAGTTCACCAGCGTGGCGGAGCAGCCGAGACGCACGCCGATCTCCCGTTGCGTCATGCCGCTGAGGCGGTTGAGCTCGAAGGCCAGGCGGGTGCGCGCGGGCAGCGCTTCTAGCACGCGGTCGATCGCGGCCAGCGCCTGGCGGCCGTCGAGTACGCGGTCGGGCGCGTCGTTGCTGGGCGGGCTGACCAGTTCGACGTCTTCGCAGTAGGTGCGATAGGTGGCCTCGACGGAGTTGTGGCGGTGGTAGTCGAAAGCCACGTTGCGCACCACCTGGCAGCAGTAGCCGAGGGGCTTGCGCACGTCGCGCACGCAGGCGCCGTCGGCGAGCTTGAGGTAGGCGTCCTGCAGCACTTCGTCGGCGAGATCCGCGGTACGGACGATTTTTTGCGCAACGCGCTGGAGCTGGGCACGGTTTGCGATGAAGACCTCTCCCAGCGTGGGCTCGGCTGGCTGAAGCGACATGTCCATGGGTACTCCTGAAGTATTCAATTCGAGATAATGCAAATAAGAACTATTACTATCTTTAGACAAGAAAAGGCCCGCTTTCGCAGTTGCTCCTCCCTTTATCTCTTACCCATTAAGACGTTTGAACGGCCGAAACCGAGACAGCCTTCAACGCTCGCCGGAGGGCCCGGCGGGGCCACCTAAAATGCCGCCCCTAGCCCGATTCCGCACCCATGAACATCGTCGTCAACGAAGAACTCAAAGCCTATATCGATCCCATGACGCCGGAGGAACACGAGGCGCTGGAACGGAGCATCCTGGCCGAGGGCTGCCGCGATGCATTGGTGCTGTGGGGCGATGTGCTGGTGGACGGCCACAACCGCTACGGCATCTGCCAGAAGCACGGCCTGCCCTTCAAGACGGTGCAGAACCCGCGCTTCAAGACCATCGAGGACGTGCACCTCTGGATGATCGACCAGCACCTGGGCCGGCGCAGCATCTCCGACTACCTGCGCGGCGTGCTCGCGCTGAGAAAGAAGGACATCGTCGACCAGCAGCGCAGCCGCCTGGCCACGGCGACCGAGCCGGCCTCCTCCGCCCTTGCCCCTGCCTCTTCCTCGGACGATCCCCCGTTCGATGCCGATCCGCCCGCCGATGCCACGGGTGAAGAAGCCGCCGCGGCAGTTCCCCTCCCCCCGCCCGCTCCGCTCAACAGCCGCGAAGCCATCGCCAGAGCAGCCCGCCTGAGCAGCAGCCAGGTCGGCATGATCGAGAAGATCCAGAAGCAGGCCGCGCCGGAACTGGTGGCCGCTGTCAAGTCGGGCGTGATTTCGATCAACACCGCGGCCGCCGTGGCCACGCTGCCGGCCGAAGAACAGGTCTCGGCCGCGAACGCGGGCAAGGATGAACTCAAGCAGGCTGCAAAACGCGTGCGCGAGTCGAAGAAGAAGCCACGTGCGGAAACGGCCGAGCAATCTTCGGACGACGACGCGAGCCCGGATACGGTGCAGGCGCTGCAACAGCGCGTGGCCGAACTCACGGCCGAGAACGAATCACTGCGCAGGCAGGTTGCCGAGCTGCAGGCCCAACTGGATCACTGAGAGCCTGCAGCCGGCTGGATGAGGAAGGCAGTTCCTACGGCTGGATCTCGCTGATCTTCGCGCCCGACAGCGAAACGCCCGCTTCCAGCCCCACGTTGGTCATCACGAAACCCACCACGGGCTGGCGCAGCGTGTTGGTGTCGATGCTGCCGTTGGCGCCGATGGTCGCGAGCGCCACCGTGGCGTCGGCGCCGGCCGTCCAACCCTTGCTGCTGCGGAACTTGTCGAGCGCGGCCTGGGTGTTGAACAGGTAGATCACTGCCTTCGACTGCGCGCCGGCCTGGAAGCCCACCGACCCGGCGGTGGTGCTGTAGTAGGACTGCGTGCGCCCGTTCACGCGCAGGGCGCCCCGGCCGTACTCGGCGCCCACGCCCATGCTGGCGCCCACCACGGCGGGAAACACCAGCACGCCGCTGGACTTGACGACCAGATCGCGCGAGCCCTTCACCGAATCGTAGAGCTTGGACAGCGAAGCATCGACCTGCGCATCGATGGAGGCGCGCGAAGACGCGCTGCTGGCCTGGTCCTGCGGCCGCGTGGTCGTGCACCCGACGAAGGCCAGGCTGCACGCCGCCACGAGGGACGAAAGCGCCAGCGTCCGGAAGTTCATGGCTTTTTTCATGACGGAATCCTTCCTTTGAAAAGAACATGGATCGGCAATGAGATCTCCGCCCGTGGGCGGATTCGCCCATGCTAAGACCGTCAAAACCGGGCAAATCGAGTTGAAGGCATCGGCCTACGCGAGGTCACGGCATCGATGAACCTTCGCGGCGCACCCGCGGCCGGCGCGCAATGTTCGTGCAATGGTGATTCGTAGCATCGCGGCTGTGGTGCGGATGGCTGCGCACGGCCCTCCGCGATCTGACATCCGAACCGACATCGCGCCCCATGACATTCGACCTCGCAGCAAGAAGGCTGCTGCGCCAATCGCGCGCCGGCAGCGTCCGCCGACCTGAACTGCCGGACGCGCTGCGCGGCTTCGTGCTGTTCCTCATGCCGATGCTCGGCCTGCTCGGAGCGTCGGCACTCGAATTCGCCGTGTCGTCGGCTGCGCTGCTTTCGCTGCTCTTGGGCATGAGCTTCGCGATGCGGGCGGATCGGCCTGGCAAGAAGCCGGCGGCCTTGCGCGTGCTCGCGCGGCGCATGCTGCTGGAGTCCGTCGCCTATCGACGGCTGTGGGTTCGGCTGCTGAAGTCGGCCGCGGTCACCGGCATCATCGCGGCCCTGCTGCTGCAGCGACTCGCACCGCTGGCAGCAGCCCTCTTCATCTGCTGCATGGCGGCCTTCGTTCTGCTGTTCCAGCAGGCGCGCTGGCGGCAATGGCTGCGCAAGCTCGCGCCCATGGGCTGCGCCGCACTGACGAACTGGCTGCTGCAAGTGCTGGCCGCAACGGTACTGTTCCATGCGCTGGAGCCGCGTTTCGGGCTCCTGCTGGGGGTTGCCATGCCCTTCGCCGCACTGCCGGCGCTGCAGGCGGTGCTCAGCTGCCGATGGCTGGCCCGCACTCGCAGAGTTCCGGTCGTGCCGGTTTGGCACGGCCTGGTATCTGAAGGACAGGCCGGCTGAGCGCGGCCTGTCCTCGCATTCACCACCCGCCTGTCAAGGCACGACCGTGATGCGGTCGGTCGCCGGCGGCGTCAGCGGACTGTTGGCCTTGATGTAGGCCTCCAGGGCATCCACGTCCTGGTCGCCGCCCAGCGTGTCCGTCCCCTGGTTGAAGACGGTGAAGTTGTCGCCGCCGGTGGCCAGGAAGCTGTTCATGGTCACGCGGTAGCTGGTGCCATCGGTCATCGCGGTGCCGTTGAGCGACATGTTGCTGATGCGCGATCCGGCAGGCTGCGACAGGTTGTAGGTGTAGCTGAAGCCGTTGGAGGGCAGCAGCACCTTGGGCGCGCTCGTGGTGTTGGAACCGCTGTTGAACTGCTGCTCGAGCACCGCCTTGATCTGCGCGCCGGTCATGGTCTTCACCACCAGGCTGTTGCCGAAGGGCTGCACGGCGAAGATCTGGCCGTAGGTCACGCTGCCGTCGCCGGCGGGCGCGAGGTCGGCACGCACGCCGCCCGGGTTCATGAAGGCGATCTGCGCGGCGCCCTTGCCGGCGGGGGTGGTCGCGGCGAGTTGCGCATCGGCGATCAGGTTGCCCAGCACGCTTTCCTTCGACGCGGTCTGCGTGCGCGTGGCAGTGGCGGTCAGCGAGCCCACCACGCGCTGCACCAGCGGCCCGGCGATCGCGAGGTACTGGCTGATGAGCGCAGCCACTTCCTGGTTCTTGCCGAAGACGGGGTACTGGTCGGTCAGCGCGACAGTGGTCGAGCCGCTGGTGTAGGCCTCGCCCTGCACGATCACGTTGTCGGCGCTCTTGGCCGTCACCTTGCGGGTCTTGGTGTCGATGGTGAGGTTGATGTCGGTCAGCAGCGTGCCGTACTGGCCGGCGCTGGTCAGCAGGAAGGGCTTGGCGGGGTTGGACTTGGCGTAGTCGCAGATGTAGGAGCGGTGCGTGTGTCCCGAGATCACCACGTCGACCGACGCGTCCAGCTTGTTGAGGATCGGCAGGATGTCGCCGCTCAGGCCGGCGCAGCTCTTGTCGTTGTAGCCCACGGTGGTGGTGCCGCCTTCGTGGATGACGACGACGATGGCATCGGCGCCCTGCGACTTCAGCTGGGGAATCAGCGCGTTGGCCGTATCGGCTTCGTCCTTGAAGCTCAGGCCGGCAACACCGGCGGGCGTCACGATGTTCGGCGTGCCCTTCAGCGTCATGCCGATGAAGGCCACCTTCACCGTGGCGCCGTCCTTCGTGAAGCTCTTCATGCCGGTGGCGGGAAACAGCGTGTTGCCGTCGGTCTTCACCGTGTTGGCCGCGAGAAAGCCGAAGTTGGCGCCCGGGAAGCTCTTGTTCACGCGGCAGGGCTCGAGCGCGGTGTTCTTCGCGCAGCCGCCGTTCTTCATGCGCAGCAGCTCAGTCTGGCCCTTGTCGAACTCGTGGTTGCCGACCGCGTTGAAGTCGATCTTCATCGCGTTGACGGCTTCGATGGTCGATTCGTCGAGGAAGAGTGCCGAGACCAGCGGCGACGCGCCGATCATGTCGCCGGCCGACACCACGGCGTTGTTCGGATTCTTTGCCTTCAGCGATGTGATGGCGGAAGCCATGTAGGCCGCGCCGCCGGCGGGCACCGCCACCGTGCCGCCCGCCTTCGCCGGCGCGTTGATCGACAGCTTCGGCGGCTCGAGGTTGCCGTGCAGGTCGTTGAAGGCGATGAGCTTGACGTCGATGGTGCCCGGCGCGGCGGGCGCCGGAGCCGGTGCAGGCGGATTGCTCGCCGTGGGAGGCGGCACGAAGGGAATGAAATTGTTCGAGTTGCCGCTGCCGCCGCAGGCGGTCAGGGTGGCCACCACCACGCCGGCAAGGGCGAAGTGCTTCAACGATGCATGCATGGAAACCTCTCTCCTTGTTTGGTAACGCAGCGGATGCTGGCCACCGCGCATGACGAGGCCGTGAAGGCCCTGCCGTGGCGTGAGGAGATCGGCAGCCGTTTCAGGGCAACTGGACGATGCGGATCGCAACGCCGGGGCCGAAGGCGGCCTGCAGGAGCGCCTTCGCCTCCATGCTGCGCTGGTCGGTCGGCGACTGCACGGCGAGCCAGCCTTCGGTGGGGCGCCGCTGCAGGTGCCAGCCTTCCTGTCCGAGCTGGATGAGCCGGGCCAGCGCCGCAGCGTCCGCCACCGGCGGCGCGGCGGGCGTGATGTCGAGCCAGTCGGTGACCTGTTCGCTCTCGCCGCCCAGGCGGGCTGCGGCGCCTTGCGCAAGCACTTGCTGCGTAGCTGCGTCTTGCACCGTGCCCTGAAGCACGATGCCGCCGCCGTGCCAGCGGATCTCGAGCGACGAAGCCGACTCGGCCGCACTGGCTTGCGGTTCACCGGCGGCCCCAACGCGCCAAGCGATACCCATTGCCAGGATGGCAAGGCCGGCGATCGCTGCAAGAAGAATGCTGGTGCGCTTCGTCATTCGAGGCGCGAGGGTGCCACGCCGCGCATGACGCAGGTGTGACGATCGGCTGCAGTCGACGGACAGCCATTCGGCCTACACGGTTAAGCGCATGCCGGCGCATCCGCGGATCACCGGATTCCGATACGCTTGAGTTCCGTCCCCCGCATTCCCCAACACCCCGAGGAACGAACATGGCAGCCAATGCGAAAGTCACAGGAAATGTCGAATACCGGGCCGGCGATGGCCCCCTGATCCTCATTCCCCAAGGCCCCATCGAAATCCAGTTGGCGCCCGACAGCGCCGTGCTGAGCTGGGGCGATGCCGGCAGCATGCAGACGACGGCGATACCGATCGCCGAGTACCAGCGCTACCTGAACGAGGGCGTGATCCAGCCCGACTGAAATGTGCCGGCGGCAGCCAAGCCGACCGACCAATAAAAAACGGCCCCGAGGGGCCGTTTCTTATGGAGCATCCTCGACACACGGCCGGGATACCTGCGTCACCGCTTCTTTCTTACTTCTTCTTGGCAGCCACGGCCTTCTTGGCGGGAGCGGCGGCCTTCTTCGCTGCGGGCTTGGCAGCCACAGCCTTGCTGTCGGCCTTGCGCTTTGCAGCCTTGGGGTCCACGGCGGCCTTGAAGGCTGCGCCCGGCACGAACTTCGGCACCTTCTGTGCGGCGATCTTGATCTTGGTGCCGGCGCTGGGGTTGAAGCCCGAGCGTGCGGCGCGCGCCACTTGCTTGAAAGTACCGAAGCCGACGATCTGGACGGGGTCGTCCTTCTTCACGGCGGCGACGATCGAGCTGGTGATGGTCTCGAGGACGCGCGCGGCTTCTGCCTTGCTGAGGTTATGGGCGGCGGCGATTTTTTCGACGAGTTCGATGCGGTTCAACTGAGTTCCTAATAAGTTTGATTTCGCCATGTTGCCTATGGCGGCGCAGCACGAATCACGCTGCAAGCGGGCGGGAGTTTATTCGACTGCGAGGGGCCAGATGTAACGCGGTCGCTTCCAGCTGTCGTTGATTCGCCTCATTCGGCACCCGTGAGGGGGTTGATGGTGCGTGCGGGCACACGCAGCGGGGATTTGCACGCGCGATAAAGCGAACTCGTCAGGATGAGCAAGACTTGGTTCCGCAACCAGATTCGTCGAGGAAATTTGATGGCGTCGCATCTGCGGAACCCAATGCCCCTCTTGCGCAAGGTCATCGGTGGCAAGGTTATGTTCGCTGCGAAGCTATGCATTGAGCACGCGTGTGCCTCGCTGCTCTCCCACGGTATCTGCGTCGTTGGCCGATGCGAAGGTTTGCATCTTCGGATCGCACTGAAGGCATTCCATAGTTTTGTTCGACGGGCCGATCCTCCCTGCGGCGCGTACTCCCTCTACGTCACGGACCCGAGCACGTGACATGTCGCGCGGTGCTCCAACAGAACACACTCGACTCAGTTGAATGAAGAGAGAAAAGAGAGGGGAGAGAGAACGCCAGAAAGTGAAAAGCCCCTGCAGCTTTCGACTGCAAGGGCTTCTGACTGGCGGAGTGGACGGGACTCGAACCCGCGACCCCCGGCGTGACAGGCCGGTATTCTAACCAACTGAACTACCACTCCTGGTAGACAACGTTCGCTCCTTGCGGAACCGAGTGTTGACGACTCGTGCCTGCTTCACTGAAGTGAAACTGGCGACCCTACGGGGATTCGAACCCCGGTAGCCACCGTGAAAGGGTGGTGTCCTAGGCCTCTAGACGATAGGGTCAAAACCTTGGACGTGCTGCGATCAGCATCTCTAACCATCTCGACACTCTGGTGGAGGTAAGCGGGATCGAACCGCTGACCTCTTGCATGCCATGCAAGCGCTCTCCCAGCTGAGCTATACCCCCGTGTGGGTGTCGAGCCTCAGATTATAGCCTGAATTTCAGGCCTTTTTCAATCGTTCGATAACTTTTTCGCGGGAAAAAATTTCGAGGACTGAATCCAAGGACGGTGTTTGCGGTGTTCCCATCACAAGCACTCGTACTGGCATCGCTAACACCGGCATCTTCAATGCGTGTGTCGCGAGGACTTCCTTGATCATAACTGCGATCGAGGCCTTATCCCACGCGACCGTCATCATTTTTTCTGCAAGCGTTGCGATTGCGGGCTTCACTGCATCGGTGATGTGCTGCGCGCGATCGGCTTCGGTTACGGTGATGTCCGCATAGAACGCAGCAGCCCAGTCGGCCAGCGCGACTGTCGTCTCGCAACGGTCCTTGAAGAGCGCGCAGATCCCGGGCAGGCGCTCGTCCGCAACGATGCCGCGCTTGTGCAGCTGCGCTGCAACGAGCGGTGCGAGTTCATCGCCGCTCTTCGCCTTGATGTACTGCGCGTTGACCCACGCGAGCTTCGCCGCATCCCACTGCGCGGGGCTCTTCGACAGATGCGAACCGTCGAACCAGCTCACCATCTGCTCGCGCGTGAAGAGCTCGTCGTCGCCGTGGCTCCAGCCGAGGCGCGCGAGGTAGTTGAGCATCGCTTCCGGCAGGTAGCCGTTGTCTTCGTAGGCAGTGACGCTCACTGCGCCGCGGCGCTTCGAGAGCTTCTGTCCGTCGTCGCCGAGGATCACCGGCACGTGGCCGAACTCGGGCAGCGGCGCACCCAGCGCGCGGAAGATGTTGATCTGCCACGGCGTGTTGTTGATGTGCTCGTCGCCGCGGAACACGTGCGTGATGTTCATGTCCCAGTCGTCGACCACCACCGCGAAGTTGTAGGTCGGCACACCGTCGGGCCGCAGGATGATCAGGTCGTCGATCTCACGGTTGTTGATGGTGATCTCGCCCTTCACGAGGTCGTTCCACGTCACGTCGCCTACGGGAGGATTGCAGAAGCGCACCACCGGCGGCACGCCTTCGGGCACGGGCGGCAGCACCTTGCCCGGCTCGGGACGCCAGCGGCGGTCGTACAGCGTCTTCTCTCCGCGCGCGCGTTGCGCCTCACGCATCTCCTCGAGTTCCGCAGGCGTGCAATAGCAGTAGTAGGCGGTGCCCGCCGCGAGCATCTGCGCGATCACTTCGCGGTAGCGCTCCAGGCGCTGCATCTGGTAGATCGGGCCTTCGTCGTATTCGAGGCCGAGCCAGTGCATCGACGCGAGGATCTGGTCGGTCGAGTCCTGCGTGGAGCGGGCCACGTCGGTGTCCTCGATGCGCAGCACGAACTCGCCGCCGTAGTGGCGCGCATAGGCCCACGAGTAGAGGGCCGTGCGAGCCGTGCCCAGGTGAAGAAAGCCCGTGGGGGATGGTGCGATGCGGGTGCGTACTTTGCCGGTCATTTCGTTATCGTGGATTCAGGGTGCTCAGGCCGCGCGCGATGTCGGCCTTGATGTCTTCGACATGCTCGAGGCCGACCGCGAGGCGGATCAGCCCTTGGCCGATGCCCGCGGCCTGGCGCTGCGCCTCTGTCAGGCGGCCATGCGAGGTGGTGCCGGGGTGCGTGATGATGGTCTTCACGTCGCCCAGGTTGGTGGCACGGCTCACGACGCGCGTGCTGTTCATGACGTGGAAGGCATTGGCACGTGCCGTCTCGGGCGAGTCGCCGACCACGTCGAAGGACACCACCGCCCCGCCCTGCCCCGACTGTTGCTGCATGGCCAGCTCGTGCTGCGCATGCGAAGCCAGCCCCGGGTAGTACACGCGCGAGATGCCCGGCTGCTTCTCGAGCCACTGCGCGATCTCCATCGCGTTGGCGCAATGCGCCTTCATGCGGATGCCGAGCGTCTCGATGCCCTTGAGCACGACCCACGCGTTGAACGGCGCCAGCGCCATGCCGGCGGTGCGCACGATGGGGCCGAACACGTCGACGATGAGCTTCGAGGGACCGCAGATCGCACCTGCCATCACGCGGCCCTGCCCGTCGAGGTGCTTGGTGCCCGAGTGGATGACGAGGTCGGCCCCCAGCTCCGCCGGACGCTGCAGGATCGGCGTGCAGAAGCAGTTGTCGACCGCCAGCAGCGCGCCCGCCGCATGCGCCACGTCGGCCAGCGCACGGATGTCGCAGACCTCCGTGAGCGGATTGGTCGGCGTCTCGGCGAACAGCAGCCTGGTGTTCGGCTTCACGGCCGCACGCCATTCGGCCACGTCGGTCTGCGACACGAAGGTGGTCTCGACGCCGAACTTGGCGAATTCCTTGCCGAACAGGTTCAGCGTGGAGCCGAACACCGAGCGCGAGCACACCACATGGTCGCCGGCCTTCAGCAGGCCCATGCACATCATGAGGATCGCGCCCATGCCGGTCGATGCGCCGATCGCCGCCTCGGTGCCTTCGAGCGCCGCGATGCGCTGCTCGAAGCTGGTCACGGTCGGGTTCGAGGTGCGCGAGTAGGTGAAGCCAGGCTCGGTGCCCGCGAAGCGGCGCATCGAGGTTTCGGCGTCAGGCTGCACGAAGCCGCTGGTCAGGAAGAGCGCGTCGGAGTGCTCGCCGTACTGGCTCGGCGCGAGACCGGTGCGCAGCGCGAGCGTCTCGGGGTGCAGCCCGGGCGGCAGTGTTCTTTCGTCGTCGGTCACTTCGTCTGCTCTCTCACTCGCTGTGATTGGGAAGCGCGAGGCGCGAGGAATCCTCTTCGGTCTCCTCGATGCGTGGACGGTTGCCGTTCATGCGGGTGATGGCGTCGGTATCGATGTCGCCGGTCACGTACACGCCGTCGAAACAGGAGGCGTCGAAACCATCGAGCTTGCCGTTCAGTGAACCGATGGCGCGCTTCATTGCATCGACATCCTGGTAGATCAGCGCGTCGCAACCGATCAGTTCGCGGATTTCCTCAACGGTGCGGTCGTGCGCAACCAGCTCGTCCTTGGTCGGCATGTCGATGCCGTAGACGTTGGGATAGCGCACCGGCGGCGCGGCGCTGGCCAGGTAGACCTTGCGGGCGCCGGCGTCGCGCGCCATCTGCACGATTTCGCGGCTGGTGGTGCCGCGCACGATGGAGTCGTCGACCAGCAGCACGTTGCGGCCCTTGAATTCGCTGCCGATCACGTTGAGCTTCTGGCGCACCGACTTCTTGCGCACGCCCTGCCCCGGCATGATGAAGGTGCGGCCGACGTAGCGGTTCTTCACGAAGCCTTCGCGGTACGGCACGCCCAGCAGGTGCGCGAGCTGCGTGGCGCTCGGGCGGCTCGACTCGGGGATCGGGATGATCACGTCGATCTGGTTCGGCGGCACGGTCGACACGACGCGCTTGGCCAGCGTCTCGCCCAGGTTCAGGCGCGCCTGGTAGACCGAGATGCCGTCGAGCACGGAGTCCGGACGGGCCAGGTAGACGAATTCGAATATGCAAGGGTTCAGCGTCGGCGACTCGGCGCACTGCATCGAATGCACCTTGCCCTCGAGGTCGATGAACACGGCCTCGCCCGGGTTGATGTTGCGCTCGAAGGTATGGCCCGAGCCTTCCAGCGCGACCGATTCGCTCGCCACCATCACGGTGCCGTCGGCGCTGCGGCCCATGCACAGGGGACGGATGCCGTACGGGTCGCGGAAGGCCAGCAGGCCATGGCCGGCGATGAGCGACACCACGGCATACGAGCCGCGCAGGCGCTTGTGCATGCTCTTCACGGCGGCGAACACCTCGGCCGGATGCAGCGGCACGCCGCGCGAGGCGCGCTCGAGCTCGTGCGCCAGCACGTTGAGCAGCACTTCGGAGTCGCTCTCGGTGTTGGTGTGGCGGTGGTCGGTGGAGAACAGCTCCGAGCGCAGCGCGTGGGCGTTGGTCAGGTTGCCGTTGTGCACCAGCACGATGCCGAAGGGCGCGTTCACGTAGAAGGGCTGGGCCTCTTCCTCGCTGTAGGCGTTGCCGGCGGTGGGGTAGCGAACCTGGCCCAGGCCCACGCTGCCCGGCAGCGCGCGCATGTTGCGCGTGCGGAACACGTCGCGGACCATGCCCTTGGCCTTGTGCATGAAGAACTTGCGTTCCTGCAGCGTGACGATGCCTGCGGCATCCTGGCCGCGGTGCTGCAGGAGCAGCAGCGCGTCATAGAGCAGCTGATTGACGGGTGCGTTGCTGACAACGCCGACGATTCCACACATGAACGATTCCCTTAGGGCAGGTAGCTGGCCAACTTTTCAGGCAGGGAGGGCTTGAGGCCCTGCAATGCCGCATCGAGAACAATGGCGCTGCGCGATTCGTGCCACCAGGCACTGTCGCTCAACACCAGCAAATGGACAACGACGGCGAACACGAGCAGGGCCACCACGCCCCGCGCCGCGCCGAACGCCGCGCCCAGAATCCGGTCCACCGGCCGCAGACCCACGACCGTGATCAACTTGCGCGTGAGCGCTGCCACCAGCCCCACGCCGAACACCACCGCCACGAACACCAGCACGAAGGCCAGCGGGTAGCGCCACGCTCCCTGCGGGTCACCGAACGGCAGCCATGCCGCCACGTCCGACGCCAGCCACTGGGCTGCAATGAAGGCGGCCACCCATCCGATCAGCGAAATCACCTCGAACACCAGCCCGCGCACCAGGCCGAAAAGCATCGACACCCCGATGAGCGCGACGGCGATCCAGTCGAGCAAGGCCACGGCAACGGCTGGCGACGACTCTTACAACGTGAGGATCGCTGCCGACAAAGACAAGCCCTTGACCTTATCGGCCGCGCGGTCGGCCTCGGCACGCGAGCTGAAGGGGCCGACACGCACACGCGTGCGTTCGCCGTCGGCAGTCTTCGCCACGTGCACATAGGTCTTGAGACCGGCCCTCTCGAGCTTCTGGCGCACTTCGCGCGCCTTGTCGGCGTCGGCGAAGGCGCCGACCTGCACCACGAAGCGGCCGCCCTCGTCGGCAGCGGCGGGCTTGGCGGCGGCCGCGGTGACGGGCTTGCCCTCGAGCAGCGCGCGGGCGCGGGCGCCGTCGTCCACGGCGGCGGGTTTCGGCTTGGCTTCGGGCTTGGGTTCCGGCTTCGGCTTGGGCTCCGGTTTCGGTTCCGGCTTGTGCTCGGGCTTGGGTTCGGGCTTCGGCTCAGGTTTGGTTTCTGGCTTGGGGTCCGGCTTGCGCTCGGGCGCCGGGGCCTGCGTGGAACTGGCGACCGGCTTGCCCGGGTCGATCTCGGTGCCGTCCGCGGCTTCGGTGATCATGCCGCTCGATGACGAGGCGGATGCCACGCGCGAGCTGCCGTTGTCGGGGGCGGCAGGCGTCGTGTTGCTGCTGGTGGCGGGCGCCGGCGTTGCCGGCACGGGCAGCGGCTTGACCTTGTTGCGGTCCGGAATCTCGATGGGGATGTCGACCGACACCGGCCGCGGCTGGGTATCGAACAGCAGCGGGAAGCCGATCACGCCGAGCAGTACCAGCACCGCCGCGCCGAGCAGCCGGTGGCGCGCACGCCGACGCATGGTTTCGACACTTTCCGCTGGGACCGCGGCTGGGGCGCCTCGTCCTTCGTTGCCTTGCGGGCCGCGCGTGCGGAACTTGAAAAACGCCATGAAGTTCGATCCCTGGAGGAGTGCAGCGAGGTGGTGCCAGAAGGTGCGTACAACCCGACGATCAGCCGCCCGGCGACAGGTGTTTGGCTTGCAGCCGGGGAGTGCCGTTTTCGAGGACACCACCCACGGTGAAGAACGATCCGAAGACCACGATTCTATCAGCGGGCCCTGCCTGCCCGATGGCCGCGCGCAGCGCCTCCATCGGCCCTGCATGCACGCTGCCGGAGGCGTCGGTGCGCGTGTTCTGCGCCTGCCAGGTGGCCAGCAGGTCGGCCGCCTTGGCGGCGCGCGGCGTAGGCAGGTCGGTGAAGTACCAGCGGTCGATCAGCGGCCCGATGCGCGCGAGGATCGGGGCCAGGTCCTTGTCCGCCATCACGCCGAAAACGCCGTGCGTGGTGGGGTAGAAACCCATCGCGTCGAGGTTCTCGGCCAGCGCGGCCACGGCGTGCGCGTTGTGCGCCACGTCGAGCACCAGCGCGGGCTCGCCCGGCACGATCTGGAAGCGGCCCGGCAGCTCGACCATCGCGAGCCCGTTGCGCACCGCCTGCGCCGTGATCGGCAGTTGTGGCCGCAGCGCCTCGAGCGCCGCCAGCACGCCGGCCGCATTGATGAGCTGGTTGGCGCCGCGCAGGGCCGGATAGGCCAGCCCGCTGTAGCGCCGCCCGCGGCCCGACCAGCCCCACTGCTGCTTGTCGCCCGCAACGTTGAAGTCGGTTCCGAAGCGCCAGAGGTCGGCGCCGATCGAGTTGGCATGGTCGATCACGCTCTGCGGCGGCACCGGGTCGCTCACGATGGCCGGCTTGCCCGGGCGCATGATGCCGGCCTTCTCGAAGCCGATGCTCTCGCGGTCGGGGCCGAGGTATTCCATGTGGTCGAGGTCGATGCTGGTGATCACTGCGCAGTCGGTGTCGATGATGTTGACCGCGTCGAGCCGGCCGCCCAGGCCCACCTCGAGGATCGCCACGTCGGGCTTTTCCACGGTCATGCAGTGCAGGATGCCGAGCGTGGTGAATTCGAAGTAGGTCAGCGGCATGTCGCCGCGCGCCTTTTCCACCACCTCGAAGCTTGCTATCAGTTTCGAAGCATCGACAGCCTCGCCCTGCAACCGCAGGCGCTCCTCGAAGCGCACCAGGTGCGGCGAGGTGAACACCGCCGTGCGGTAGCCCGCGTGCGTCAGGATCGATTCGAGCATGGCGCAGGTCGAGCCCTTGCCGTTGGTGCCCGCCACCGTGATCACGGGGCAGGCGAAGCGCAGGCCGAGGCGCTGCGCCATCTCTTTGGCGCGTTCGAGTCCGAGCTCGATGTTCTTGGGATGGAGCCGCTCGGCGCGCTCGAGCCAGTCGTTCAGGGTTTCCATGGAGGCGGGCATTGTCGCCGACCCGTCGGCCGGGGCATCATCGCGGCCATGACAACCCTCTACGGCATTCCGAATTGCGACACCGTCAAGCGCGCCCGCGCCTGGCTCGACGAACACGGCATTGAATACACCTTCCACGACTTCAAGAAACAGGGCGTTCCCGAGGCAGAGCTCGACCAGTGGCTGAAGAAGCCCGGCTGGGAAGCCCTGGTCAACCGCAAGGGCACCACCTGGCGCAAACTGGACGACGCCACCCGCGAGGGCGTGGTCGACGCCGTTTCCGCCCGCGCCGTGCTGCTGGCCAATCCCAGCCTGATCAAGCGGCCGGTGGTCAACTGGGGGCCCCAAAAGCCCGTTACGGCGGGATTCGACGCCGACGCCTGGGCTGTCAACGCCGTGTAAACCCCGGAACCCGGCCTGCCGCCCGGCGTCGAACCTCGATCCGCAGGAGAGACACACCATGAACAATCGCACTTTTCGCACTCTCGCAGGCATTTCAGTCGCCGGCATGCTGGCCGCCGGCACCGGCCTCGTTCATGCGCAGCAGAACCAGGTGGTCCAGGCCCGGGTGATCTCCGCCACCCCGATACGCGAAACGACCGGCAGCGACGTGAACTACAACGTCACGTACGAATACAACGGCCGGCAGTACACCACCCGCATGAACACCCGGCCCGGAGCGACCATTCCGATCCAGGCCGGCGCGTATGGCGTGACGGGCGTGGCGGGCGTGACGACCTCCCCGGTGACACCGCAGCCGCAGCTGCAGGCCTACCCGGTCGAGGCCAACAACGGCGGCAGCTACGCCCCGCAGTCCGGTGGCTCGCCATGGGACAGCGTGGTTCCCGAGCCCGGCGTCGTCGTCTCCAGCGCCCCCGCGCCGGTCTACCAGCCGGCGCCCGTGTACACCGCTCCCGCCCCCGTCTACGTGGAGCCGGCCTATACGTACCCCTACGCCTATCCCTACGTCTACCCGCCGGTCGGCATCTCGCTGAACCTCGGCTATTCGCGAGGCTGGGGCGGCGGCTACTACCGCGGCTACGGCTATCGCGGCTGGGGTGGCTATCGCGGCGGCTGGCACCGTTGAGGCGAGGGCTGGTGGGCCGCCGCCCCCGAGCCCCTAAAATCGAGGACTTTTCCAACCCTTGACGGGTGCGCCGCAGGTGCGGTGCGTCCTCGATTCGCCGGCCGCCAAAGCGCCGGCGCCACCCAATGACGACGACTACCGACACTCTGAACAGCGCCGCAGTGGCCACCAAGGCCAATGTGTATTTCGACGGCAAGTGCGTGAGCCACAGCCTCACGCTGGCGGACGGCACCAAGAAATCGGTCGGCGTGATCCTGCCGTCCACCCTCACCTTCAACACCGGCGCTCCCGAGATCATGGAAGGCACCGCCGGCAGTTGCGAATACCAGCTCGCGGGCACCGACGAATGGATCGCCTCGGGCCCCGGCCAGAAGTTCAACGTGCCCGGCAACTCGAGCTTCAAGATCCGCGTGACGGGCGAGCCCTACAGCTACATCTGTCATTTTGGGTAAACCCCCAGGCTTCGCGCACTTCGTGTCGCTTCTCCCACCCCCTTGCAGGGGGCGATACCGATGGCCCGGCAAAGCCGGTTCCACGGTATCCCGGGCAAAGAGCCGCGCCACGAAAGCCATGAGCCATTGAACCGCGCCACCACCAACGGAACTCCCAACATGTCGACCATCCTCCAAAACGTTCCCGCCGGCCAGAAGGTCGGCATCGCCTTCTCCGGCGGCCTGGACACCAGCGCGGCGCTCCACTGGATGCGCAACAAGGGCGCGATCCCCTACGCCTACACCGCCAACCTCGGCCAGCCCGACGAGCCCGACTACGACGAGATCCCCCGCAAGGCGATGCTCTACGGCGCAGAGAACGCCCGCCTGATCGACTGCCGCGCGCAGCTGGCCAACGAAGGCATCGCCGCCCTGCAGGCCGGCGCATTCCACGTCACCACCGCCGGCGTCACCTACTTCAACACCACGCCGCTGGGCCGCGCCGTCACCGGCACCATGCTCGTGTCGGCCATGAAGGAAGACGACGTCCACATCTGGGGCGACGGCAGCACCTACAAGGGCAACGACATCGAGCGCTTCTACCGCTACGGCCTGCTGACCAACCCCGCCCTCAAGATCTACAAGCCCTGGCTCGACCAGGTCTTCATCGACGAGCTGGGCGGCCGCGCCGAGATGTCGGCGTTCATGCAGAAGGCCGGCTTCGCCTACAAGATGTCGGCCGAGAAGGCCTACTCCACCGACTCCAACATGCTCGGCGCCACGCACGAAGCCAAGGATCTGGAGCACCTGAACAGCGGCATCACCATCGTGCAGCCCATCATGGGCGTGGCCTTCTGGAAGGACGAGGTCGAGGTCAAGCGCGAGACCGTGTCGGTGCGCTTCGAGGAAGGCGTGCCGGTCGCGCTGAACGGCGTGCGCTACTCGAACCTGGTCGAGCTGATCCTCGAAGCCAACCGCATCGGCGGCCGCCACGGCCTGGGCATGAGCGACCAGATCGAGAACCGCATCATCGAGGCCAAGAGCCGCGGCATCTACGAGGCTCCCGGCCTTGCGCTGCTGTTCATCGCCTACGAGCGCCTGGTCACCGGCATCCACAACGAAGACACCATCGAGCAGTACCGCGAGAACGGCCGCAAGCTGGGCCGCCTGCTCTACCAGGGCCGCTGGTTCGACCCGCAGGCCATCATGCTGCGCGAGACGGCCCAGCGCTGGGTGGCGCGCGCCATCACGGGCGAGGTGACGGTCGAGCTGCGCCGCGGCAACGACTACTCGATCATGAACACCGAGTCGGCCAACCTCACCTACAAGCCCGAGCGCCTGAGCATGGAGAAGGTCGAAGGCGCGTTCACGCCGCTGGACCGCATCGGCCAGCTGACGATGCGCAACCTCGACATCGCCGACACGCGCGAGAAGCTGGGCATCTACACCCAGACCGGCCTGCTGTCGTCGACCGAAGGCGCCGCGCTGCCGAAGCTGGCGAACGACGGCGACGCGGGCTGATCGACGGCGATCAAAGCCTCCAATGACAACGGGCCCCTCGGGGCCCGTTTTTCACGGGTGATGTGCAAGGTTCAGTCCCCGCCGCCTCCACCGCAGCCGCCTCCACACCCGCCACCGCCATCGGACGAGCCTCCGTCGCCGGAGCCGCCATCACCGCTGCTGCTCGACGACTCGCTCCCGCCGAAGCCGCCTGCGTCGCCCGAGCTGCCGCTGTCCGACGAAGAATCGCCGAAGCTGGTGCCGCAATGGGCATCCGAGCCGATGTGCCGCTCGACCGCCCGGCAGTCGGGTATGTAGTGAAAGCCGCCTTCGATGGCGAATTTGATGTCCAGCGCGAACAGCAGCGGCAGCCGCGCGGGCTTGCGCGGATCGATGCTCTCTTCCTTGCAGGCCCAGTACCAGGTGCGGCGCAGGCCGTCGTTGCGCTTGGGGTCCCGGCCAAGCACTTCGGCAGGGCTGTGGTGCAGCATGCCGCCGAAGGCCGCCTTGCACCAGTTCTGGTAGCCCTGCGTGTGCAGGATGAACTCGTGCCAGGCCGTGTCGACCACCTTCGAGGGCATGGCCACGAACTTGCGGTCGCTGCGCAGGTGCGCCATGAAGAACTGGCGCAGGCCGCGCAGCACCAGTTCGGCGTCGCGCCGGCTGAGTTGCGGATGCGCCTCGCACAGCTTGCCGACCAGGAAGGGCGGCAGCCGCGCCTCGCGGATGAACTGGCGCCGCAGGCTGGTCTCGAGGAACTTGAGCACCGCCGCGAACAGCAGCGCGAACACGATCACCGCCACCATCGAGCCCCAGCGCCGCGTTCCGAGGAAGAGCGCCAGCAGCGCGACCACGAGCACTGCCCGGCGGGCCCAGACGAGGGCACCGATGCGGCGGCGGAAATTCAGGTGCAGGAAGTCGAGGTCCATGCTGGCGTGGCGTCAGCTCAGACGACGACCGGCTCCGGCTCCAGCCGGATGCCGAAACGCTCGTACACGCTGGTCTGGATCGCCTTGGCGAGCGTCATCACCTCGCCGCCCGTCACCGGGTTCTCGCGGCCGCCGCGGTTGACCAGCACCAGCGCCTGCCGCTCGTACACGCCGGCATTGCCCACCGACTTGCCCTTCCAGCCGCAGGCGTCGATGAGCCAGCCGGCCGCCAGCTTGATGCTGCCGTCGTCCATCGGGTAGTGAACGATCTTCGGGTCGCGCGCGATGATGTCCGCGCACTGCTCGGGCGTGACCGTCGGGTTCTTGAAGAAGCTGCCGGCGTTGCCCAGCACGCGCCAGTCGGGCAGCTTGGCGCGGCGGATGGCGCAGATCCAGTCGAAGATGTCCTGTGCGCTCGGCGTGAAGTTGCCCGTCTCCTCCATCTTGCGCTCCAGGTCGAGGTAGCCGACCACCGGTTTCCAGGGCTTGGGCAGGCGAAAGCGCACCCGGGTGATCACCGCCCTGCCCGCCAGGCCGAAATCGTTCGGACCGCTGCGCACATGCTTGAAGACCGAGTCGCGGTAGCCGAAGGCGCATTGGGCCGCATCGAGGGTGAAGCTGCGGCCGGTTTCGAGGTCGAAGGCGTCGAGCGACTCGAAGCGGTCCTGCAGTTCGACACCGTAGGCGCCGATGTTCTGCACCGGCGAGCCGCCCACCGTGCCGGGAATCAGCGCCAGGTTCTCCAGCCCCGGATAGCCGTTGCGCACCATCCACTCGACGGCGTCGTGCCAGGTTTCGCCCGCGCCTGCCTCCACGATCCAGGCGCGCGGGGTTTCTTCCAGCAGCCGCAGGCCCTTGATCTCGACCTTCAGCACCAGCGACTTGACGTCGCCCGTCAGCACGATGTTGCTGCCGCCGCCCAGCACGAAACGGGGCGCGTCGCGCCATGCCGGATCGTCGCGCAGCGCGGCCAGGTCGGCCTCGCCGGCAATGCGCGCCAGGTGCTGCGCGCGCGCGACGATGCCGAAGCTGTTGTAGGGCTGCAGCGGGACGTTGGACTCCACGATCATGGGAGAATTGTCGCATCTGCACCCGTGAAGAATTCAGGAGAGAGTCCATGCCGTCCTTCGATACCGTCTGCGAACCCAACCTTCCCGAGGTGAAGAACGCAGTCGAGAACACCGCCAAGGAAATCGCCACGCGTTTCGATTTCAAGGGCACGGCCGCCGCCGTCGAGCTCAAGGACAAGGAAATCACCATGATCGGCGACGCCGAGTTCCAGCTCGTGCAAGTCGAAGACATCCTTCGCAACAAGCTCACCAAGCGCAGCGTCGACGTGCGCTTCCTCGACAAGGGCGACGTCCAGAAGATGGGCGGCGACAAGGTCAAGCAGGTCATCAAGATCAAGAACGGCATCGAGAGCGAGCAGGCCAAGAAGATCACCCGCATCATCAAGGACAGCAAGCTCAAGGTTCAGGCCGCGATCCAGGGCGACGCGGTGCGCGTCACCGGCGCCAAGCGCGACGACCTGCAGGCAGCCATGGCGCTGATCAAGAAGGACGTGCCCGACATGCCGCTCACCTTCAACAACTTCAGGGACTGATCTAGGTACTCCCCCAGGCTTGCCCACTTCGTGTGGCCGCCAACCCCCTCGCCGGGGGCAATACCGGCGGACCGGCAGAGCCGGTTCCGCGGTATTCCTGGTCTATCAAGTCGAACAACCGACGCTGGAGCAGCAAGCCTCGTATGAAACATCTTCTCGTCGCAGCGCAGCTGTTCGCTGCCGCCGCCGTGGCGCATGCGGCCGGCTCGGTCACGCTGACGGGCAGCATCGGCAGCCGCGCGATCCTGATCGTGAACGGCAATCCGCCCAAGACAGTGGCGATCGGCGAGAGCTACCAGGGCGTGAAGCTGGTATCTCTGCAGGCCGAGCAGGCCGTGGTCGAGATGGAGGGCAAGCGCGTCAACCTGCGCATGGACACGCCGGTGAGCATCGGCGGTGGTGGCGGGTCGGGCGGGGGCGGGAGCCGCGTGGTGCTGTCGGCCGACAGCCGCGGGCACTTCATGACGCAGGGCGCCATCAACGGCCGGCCGGTCACCTTCATGCTCGACACGGGTGCGACGGCCATCGCGCTGTCGGCTGACGACGCCCAGCGCATCGGCCTGGACTACAGCAAGGGCCAGCGCGTGCTGATGAACACCGCCAACGGCACGGCTACCGGCTACAAGCTGCGCCTGCAGTCGGTGCGCGTGGGCGACGTGGAGGTATACGACATCGACGCCATCGTCTCGCAGCAGGCCATGCCCTTCGTGCTGCTGGGCAACAGCTTCATCAACCGCTTCTCGATGCGGCGCGACGCGGACCAGATGGTCCTCGAAAAACGCTATTGAGCTAGGGCCAGGGCCTGTTCAGGCCTGCGCGGCCGTCACCACGATCTCGATCTTGTAGGCCGTGTTGGCCATTTTGGCCTGCACGGTGGCGCGCGGCGGCGTGTTGCCGGCCGGGATCCAGGCGTCCCACACCTCGTTCATGGCGGTGATGTCGTCGATGTCGGCCAGGAAGATCTGCGTCATGAGAATGCGCGACTTGTCGCTGCCGGCCTCGGCCAGCAGGCGGTCGACCATGCCGAGCACCTGCGCGGTCTGGCCGCGGATGTCCTGCGTGGTGTCGTCGGGCACCTGGCCCGCAAGGTAGACGGTGCCGTTGTGCACGGCCGTCTCCGACAGGCGCGGGCCGACGTGGTAGCGGGTGATGGAAGCCATGGAACGTGTTCTTTCTTCGGTTCAGGTTGGTTTCTTCTTGGAGCCGAGCTTCGACTCCGTGCCGGCAGCGAGCCGGCGGATGTTCTCGCGGTGCCGCCAGATCAGCAGCAGGCTCATGACGATGATCGCGACCAGCGCCGTGCGGTCCAGCGGCCACGCGATGCCGCCGCCGATCAGGTAGTAGGCCGGCGCGAAGAAGGCGGCCACCAGCGAGGACAGCGACGAATAGCGGAAGAAGATCGCGATGATCAGCCAGGTGGCGCCGGTGGCCAGCCCCAGCCAGGGCGCGATGCCCACCAGCACGCCGGCGGCCGTGGCCACGCCCTTGCCGCCCTGGAAGCCGAAGAACACCGGGTACAGGTGGCCGAGGAACGCGGCCACGCCGGCCACGGCTGCAACGCCCTCTCCCAGCCCCCACTGCGCGCCGAACTGGTGGATGAGGAACACGGGCACCCAGCCCTTGAGCGCATCCAGCAGCAGCGTGGCGAGCGCCGCGCCCTTGTTGCCCGAACGCAGCACGTTGGTGGCGCCGGGGTTCTTGCTGCCGTAGCTGCGCGGGTCGGCCATGCCGAGCGCCTTGCTCACGATGACCGCGAACGAAAGCGAGCCGATCAGGTACGACGCCACGATGGCAATGATGGAAGGCAAGGTGAAGCTCAAGACGGCACTCCGCGGGGGATGATGGTTGTTGTTGTGTGTTCGGCGTATCGGATCAGGCGACCGGCGCCTCGGGCGGCGATTGGATCACGACGTACTGCTTGCGAAACTCGAAGCCCCGGTCGGGCCACTGCGCCGCGTAGGCGCGCAGCGCATCGGCGCCGGCGGGCCAGTCCTCGCCGTTGATGCGGCAGTCGGCCTGCACTTCGCCCTCGGCGTCTCGCGCGGCATAGAGCCGCACGCCGTAGAGGCCGTCCGACTCGATCTGCGGCTTGAAGGCATCCCAGGTGTTGGTGAAGAGGCAGCAGGGGCAGAACGGATGTTCTTCCTCCTCGGCCGCCTCCTTCGCATGTTGGTGCGCGACCGGTCCGAAGAGCACGCGCCGCTCGCGGGCCGGGCGGCCTTCGGCCTCCTTCGCTTCCCAGTTCATCTGCATCGAAGTGCAGTGGCTCAGGCTTGCCGCGTCGGCGGACAGCGCATCGAGGAACACGACCAGATCGACCTGCGCCCAGAGGTCGAAGCCCCGGGTCAGGGAAGCGGCGATGTCGGCGCCCACCGAATGCTGGAACTCAAAGAGGCCCTTGGGCAGCAACTCGGCATGCGCCACCTCGATGGTGCTGCTGGTGCGCACGCTGCCGTCGCTGTTGGCCCAGTAGCTGGTGATCTGCGGCCAGAGCCACAGGCCACTGCCGGGCAGCCGCAACCAGCCTTCGCGCTCGCGCACCGGCTCGTGGCCACGTGCCTCCAGCGTTTCGAGCAGCAGTTCGGTGAGGTCGAAAACCTCGGTCCAGTCCTTCTTGCCATCGTTGAACTCGACTTCGAACGACGGCCCGCCGCCTTCGTTGGCGGGACAGAGCGGAGGAAAGAAGTCTGGGGAGGACGAGGACGGTGATGTCGCCATGGCGGCGGCTATTCTGCCAGCGCGCATTGCACGGGCTTCGCGCCCAGCAGCGCCACGCACACCTGCGGATCGATGCCGATCAGGTAGCCGCGCCGCCCGCCGTTGAGCACGATGCGCGGCAGCTCCAGGATGCTCGACTCCACGTAAACCGGCATCTCGCGCCGCGTACCGAAGGGCGAGGTGCCGCCCACCATGTAGCCGCTGTGCCGCTGCGCCACCTCGGGCTTGCAGGGCTCCACCGACTTGGCGCCGATCTGACGCGCCAGATTCTTGGTCGACACCGTGCGGTTGCCGTGCATCAGCACGATCAGCGGCCTGGCGTCCTGGTCCTGCATCACCAGCGTCTTGATGACGGTGAACGGGTCCAGCCCCAGCATCTCGGCGCCGCGCTGCGCGCCGCCGTGCTCGACGTATTCGTAAGGGTGCTCGGTGAAGGCGATCTTGTACGCGCGCAGCAGTTGCGTGGCGGGTGTCTCGGAGGTGTGGACGCTTTTCTTGGCCATCTGGGTGGCAACTTCCGGTTCAGGATGACTTCAGGAAATCCGGTGTACCGCAGCAAGAATCTGCCGCACCACATCGAATTCCGGTCGAGCCATGCAGCATACGCCAGCCCCGGAGGGCGCGATTCCGTTCCCCACGCTGCGCCGCCCCGCCCTCACTGCGCTCGTGCTGGCGGTCGCGGCCATGCACGCGGCGGTGCTCTGGCTGCTTGTGATGGCGACGAAGCCGCATGGGCGCACTGCCGGTGCAGCGAAACGCATCGTCGTGGAAATGGTGCGCACTGAGCCTCCGACGAAAGCGGATCCGGCGCCACGCAAGAAGGCGGCATCGCCTGCCTCCACTTCATCGCCGCGCCCGGCCGCCAGGCGGCCGCCGCAATCCGTTCGAGCCAAGGCGAACGCCGCTCCCGAGGCTCCGGCCGACACATCGCCCCCATCGCAAGCAGCAAGCGTTGCACCCGCGCCGCCGCCGATCCTCCACTCGGAAAGCATGCGCCGCGCCCTGCGCGACATCGCCCGCGAACGCTCCTTCGCCGACCGAGCCGCCGAGGATCTCAACGGCAGCCCGCGCTCGGGCTTCGACTCCAGCCTCAGCGCGGGCGTCGCAGGCGCCGCGCGCGGGGACTGCAGGAAGGGCGAGTTCAAGGGCGGCGGCATGGGCCTGCTGAGCCTGCCCGCGCTCGCGCTGGCTGCCGCGAACGGCGAATGCGCCCGCTGACGGATCAGGGAACGGAACTCAGGCAGCCGGATCGCGGATTTCCCAGCGGATCTTGTCGACCTCGGCCAGGATTTCGGGCGACAGCGTCGTGCCGTACACGTCCAGGTCTTCCTCCAGCTGGGCCAGCGAGGTCACGCCGATGATCGTGCTCGCCACCTGCCACTTGGTGTAGCAGAAGGCCAGCGCCAGCTGCGTGGGCGTCAGGCCGTTGTCGCGGGCGAGCTGGTTGTAGCGCCTGGCCGCGCGCAGCGAATCGGGGCGGCCCCAGCGCTGCTTGCGCACCGATTCGTAGCTCGAGATGCGCGCGCCCTTGGGCGCGTCGGGGCCCTCGATGCCGCTCTGGTCGTACTTGCCGGTGAGCAGGCCGAAGGCCAGCGGCGAATACGCCAGCAGCGACACGCCCAGCCGGTGCATGGTTTCGTCCAACCCGTTCTCGTAGCCGCGGCTGATGAGGCTGTACACGTTCTGCACCGTCGCCACGCGCGGCAGGCCGTGCTGTTCGGCCAGCCGCACGAATTCGTGCACGCCGTAAGGCGTTTCGTTCGACAGGCCGATGGCGCGCACCTTGCCCGCCTTCACCAGCTTGCCCAGCGCTTCGAGCTGCTCGTGGATCGGCGTCTTCGAGGTTTCCTTGGCCGGGTCGTAATAGATGTTGCCGAAGAGCGGCACATGGCGCTCGGGCCAGTGGATCTGGTAGAGGTCGATGACATCGGTGCGCAGCCGCTTCAGGCTGGCGTTGCACGAGGCTTCGATGTCGGCCGCCGTCATGCCGCTGCCTTCGCGCACCCACGGCATGCCGCGCGAGGGGCCGGCCACCTTGGTCGCGACCACCAGCTTCTGGCGCACGCCGGGGTTGGCGGCGAACCAGTTGCCGATGATGGTCTCGGTGACGCTGTAGGTTTCCTTGCGCGTGGGCACCGAGTACATCTCGGCGGTGTCGATGAAGTCGACGCCCCGCTCCAGCGAGCGGCTCAGGATGGCGTGGGAAGTGGGCTCGTCGACCTGTTCGCCGAAGGTCATCGTGCCGAGGCAGATCGGGGTGACGTGCAGGTCGCTCTGACCGAGTTGGATCTTTTTCATGCGCGGGATGCTACCGCCCCGGTCTCAGGCCCGCCGGCCGCCGCGCCAAAACCCGAGCGCCGCGCGGCCTGCCGGCCGGCCGCTGCCTGTCCTGTGGCGGACTGCGTCAGTACAAAGGCCTCCTTATCATCGACGCCCATGTACCAAGCCCTCCGCCCCTCCCGCAGCGAATTCGTGCCCGTGCGCAACCTCAGCTACCACGTGCGGCTGTGGGGCCAGCCTTCCGACAAACGCCCGCCGCTGGTGCTGGTGCACGGCTGGATGGACGTGGCGGCGTCGTGGCAGTTCGTGGTCGACGCGATGGAGGAAGACCGCTTCATCATCGCCCCCGACTGGCGCGGCTTCGGCCTCACCGACGGCGGCGGCGTCGACAACTACTGGCTCGCCGACTACCTCGCGGACCTCGAATGGCTGCTCGACCACTACGCCGGCGAAGGTGAAAGCGCCCGGCAGATCGACCTCGTGGGCCACAGCATGGGCGGCAACGTCGCGATGCACTACGCCGGCGTGCGGCCGCAGCGCATCCGGCGCCTGGTCAACCTCGAAGGCTTCGGCATGCCCGCGCGCAAGCCCGATGAAGCGCCCGCGCGCTACGGCCAGTGGATCGACGAGCTCAAGCGCCTGCACCGCGGCGAAATGGCGCTGGCCGGCTACTCGGCCGTGGACGGCGTGGCCCGCCGCCTCATGAAGACCAATCCGCGCCTGACGCCCGACAAGGCCGCCTGGCTCGCAAGCCACTGGTCGGTGAACCACGCCCAGCCCGACGGCAGCGAGCGCTGGCAGATCCTGGGCGAGGCGGCACACAAGATCGTCAACGCGCACATCTTCCGTGTCGACGAGACGCTGGCGCTCTACTCGCGCATCACCGCGCCGCTGTTGATGGTCGAGGCATCGGACGACAGCCTGCACGGCTGGTGGAAGAACCGCTACACGCTCGACGAATTCCACGAACGGCTGAAGTCGGTCGGCAACGTGCGCATCGAGCGGCTCGAGGATGCAGGGCACATGCTGCACCACGACCAGCCGCGGATCGTCGCGCGGATGATCGAGGAGTTTCTCGCGGCCTGATCAGCCGCGCCGGGGCTCGCTGTCCAGGCTGGCCATCTGCGCAGCCGCATAGCGGTCGCCGGCAGCGGAGCCCTTCGGCACCGCGCGCTCGATGGCGGCGAAGTCGTCGGCTCCCAGCTTCACGCTCGACGCGCCGAGTGCCTCGTCGAGCCGCGTGCGCCGCCGCGCGCCGATCAGCGGGACGATGTCGTCGCCTTGCGCCGCCACCCATGCGATGGCGATCTGCGCGACGCTCACGCCCTTTGCGTCGGCGATCTTGCGCAGCGCCTCGACAAGCGCAAGGTTGCGCTCCACGTTCTCGCCCTGGAAGCGCGGGCTGTGCGCGCGGAAGTCCTTTTCGCCCGCGCTGTCCTTCGTCCAGTGCCCGCTGATGAGGCCGCGCGACAGCACGCCGTAGGCGGTGATGCCGATGCCCAGCTCGCGGCAGGTGGCGAGGATTTCGTCCTCGATGCCGCGCGAGATCAGCGAATACTCGATCTGCAGGTCGCACACCGGATGCACGGCCGCCGCCTTGCGGATGGTCTGCGGGCCCACTTCCGACAGGCCGATGTGGCGCACGTAGCCCGCCTTCACCAGGTCGGCGATGGCGCCGATGGTCTCCTCGATCGGCACGTTGGGGTCGAGCCGCGCCGGCCGGTAGATGTCGATGTGGTCCACGCCCAGGCGCTGCAGCGAGTAGGTCGCGAAGTTCTTCACCGCCGCCGACCGCGCGTCGTAGCCCACCCAGCCGCCGGCCGGGTCGCGCATGGCGCCGAACTTGACGCTGACCAGCGCCGCGTCGCGCTGCGAGGGCTTCAGGCCCTTCAGCGCCTCGCCGATCAGCATCTCGTTGTGGCCGCTGCCGTAGAAATCGCCGGTATCGAGCAGCGTGATGCCCGCGTCCATGGCGGCGTGGATGGTGGCGATGCTTTCGGCGCGGTCGGAGGGGCCGTACATGCCCGACATGCCCATGCAGCCGAGGCCGATGGCGGAAACTTTGGGGCCGGTTGCACCGAGTTGGAGTGTGTTCATCGAAGCGTTCCTTTCAGAGGGGCCGGACGCGATGGCGAGCGGCATGGCGGTAGTCTGGAAGCAAAGATGCCGTTCGATAATCCGTCCAGCCCTGCACGGGTTGTGCGGGAAAACGCACAATCGCGCCATGAACGAACCAGAGCTCTCCGACCTGGGCGCCTTCGTGGCCGTCACCCGCGCGCGCAGTTTCCGGGGCGCTGCCGCACTGCGCGGCGTGTCGCCCTCCTCGCTCAGCGAGGCCATGCGCAGGCTCGAGGCGCAGCTGGGCGTGCGCCTGCTGAACCGCACCACGCGCAGCGTGACGCCCACCGAAGCGGGCCAGCGCCTGCTCGACCGCATCTCGCCCGCGCTGGACGACATCGCCGGTGCGCTCGACACGCTCAACAGCTTTCGCGACAGCCCCACCGGCACCCTGCGCCTGAACGTGCCGACCATCGTGGCGCAGCGCGTGCTGCCGCCGCTTGCCAGCCGCTTCCTTCGCACGCACCCGGGCATCACGCTGGAGATCACGACCAACGACACCTTCATCGACGTGCTCGCGGCGGGCTTCGACGCCGGCATCCGCTACGACGAGAGCATCGCCCGCGACATGATCGCCGTGCCCCTGGGCCCGCGCACGCAGCGCTTCGTGGCCGCGGCATCGCCGGGCTACCTCGCCCAGCACGGCGTGCCCAGGCACCCGACCGACCTGCTGCGCCACGCCTGCATCGGCCACCGCTTTCCCAGCGGCGTGCTCGCGGCCTGGGGCTTCGTGCGAAAGGGCAAGACGGTGAAGATCACGCCGAGCGGACCGCTGATCGCGTCGGCGCTCGACCTGGAGCTGCACGCCGCCGAGTCGGGCCTCGGCGTGATCTACACCTTCGACGAGTACCTGCGCCCCTCCATCGACCGGGGCACGCTCGCGCCGGTGCTGGAGGACTGGTGGCAAAGCTTCTCGGGGCCGTTCCTGTACTACCCGAGCCGCACACACATGCCGGCGCCGCTGCGGGCTTTCGTCGATTTCCTGAAGGGCGAAGGCCAGTCCGGCTGATGCCCGCCGGATATTTGCCCAGCGGATAACCAAGCGCGCGAATCTTTGTTCGCGCGGCGCCCGCCGCGTCCTAGAGTGCGCAGCTCCCTTTGCCGTCCCCTGGAGTTGTCGTCATGCCTTCCTCTTCGCGCGCGCCGTCGTGGCTGCGCCGCTTCGCCCCGCTGCTCGGCAGCCTCGCCCTGAGCCTGGCGGCGCAGCTTTCCGCCCACGCCGCCGACCTGCGCGTGGGCTTCATGCCCGGCCCGTACCGCGATGCCTTCACGAACGGCATCGAGCCCCAGCTGAAGAAGCTGGGCTACACCGTCAAGTACGTCGAGTTCAGCCAGGGCGTGCAGCCCAACGACGCGGTGGAGCGCGGGCAGATCGACGCCAACATCTTCCAGCACACGCTGTACCTCAACGCCACCAACAAGCAGCAGGGCTTCGACCTCGTGCCGGTGGTGCATGTGCCGACGCCGCCGATGGGCCTGTACTCGCAGCGCCACAAGTCGCTCGACACCGTGCCCGACGGCGCAACGGTCACGCTGCCATCCGACCCGGTGAACGCGGCGCGCGCGCTCAACATCCTCGCGGGCATCGGCTGGGTGACGCTCAAGCCGGGCGTGAGCCCGATCTCGGTGTCGGAGCGCGACATCGTGGCCAACCCCAAGCGCCTGAAGCTGGTGCCGCTCGAAGCCGCGCAGGCCCCGCGCTCGCTGGCCGATGCCGACATCGCCGCCGTGCAGGGCAACTTCGCCATCGCCTCGGGCCTGAAGCTCACCGAGGCGCTGAAGCTGGAAAACATGACGCTGCCCTACGTGAACGTGGTCGCCGTCAAGCGCAGCAACGAGAGCGCGAAATTCGCGCAGGACATCGCGGCGGCCTACCAGTCGGCCGAGTTCCAGCGCTTCTTCAGGGCCAACCCGGCATGGGCCGGCTACCGGCTGCCCGACTACTTCTCGCAATGAGCCTTTCGAACAACAAGACCGCGCCGCGGCAGCTGCACCTCAACGTCAACATCCTGCATTCGGGCTTCGTGCCCTCGGCGTGGCGCCTGCCGCAGAGCGATCCGTGGGCCTTCGCAGACATCCAGCACTACATCCGCACCGCGCAGATCGCCGAGGCCAGCAAGCTCGACGCGGTGTTCCTCGCGGACAACGCGGCCATCGTCGACCAGATCCACTTCCGCCCGATCACCGCGCTGGAGCCCACCGTGCTGCTGGCCTGCGTGGCCGCCGCCACCACGCACATCGGCCTGATCGCCACCGCCTCGACCAGCTACAACGAGCCCTACAACATCGCACGCCGCTTCGCCACGCTCGACCATGTGAGCAGTGGCCGCGCCGGCTGGAACGTGGTGACCACGGCCGACCTGCCCTCGGCGCGCAACTTCGGCCTCGACGCCACACCCGACCACGCGAAACGCTACGCGCGCGCCTCCGAGTTCACCGACGTGGTGAAGGCGCTGTGGGACAGCTGGGAAGACGACGCCTTCGTCGGCAACAAGGCCTCCGGCAGCTTCATCGACACGGCCAAGGTGCACGCCATCGCGCATCGCGGCGAGCACTTCGCGGTACAGGGCCCGCTTAACCTTCCGCGCTCGCCGCAGGGCCACCCGGTGCTGGTGCAGGCCGGAGCCTCGGCCGACGGACGCGAGCTGGCCTCACGCCACGCGGAAGCGGTGTTCTCCGCCTCGCAGTCCTTCGAGGAATCGCTGGCCTATGCCCGCGCACTGAAGACCCGCGCCGCCGAACTGGGCCGGGGCCCCGACGCGGTGAAGGTGCTCGCAGGCCTGACCACCATCGTCGGCGCCACCGAAGCCGGGGCGCGCCGCCGCCGCGACGAACTGGTCGACCTGATCCCGTGGGACTACAGCCTCACGCGCATCGCCGGCACGCTGGGCATCACGCCCGACCGGCTGAAGCTCGACGAGCGCCTGCCCGACAACCTGCCGCTGCCCGCCAATGGCAACGGCAACCACACCTTCTTCAACGCGGTGGTCGCGGCCGGCCGCACACACGGCTACACGGTGCGCCAGCTGATCCGCGAACTCGCGGGCGGCGGGGGGCACCGCGTGATCGTCGGCACGCCGGAGCAGATCGCGGACGACATCGAGCGCTGGTTCAGGGCCGGCGCGGCGGACGGCTTCAACCTGATGCCTGACGCGCTGCCGCACGGGCTGCAGGATTTCGTCGACGGGGTGGTGCCGATCCTGCAGAAGCGCGGGATCTTCCGCACGGAATACGAGGGGCGCACGCTGCGCGATCACCTGGGGCTGGCACGGCCTGCCGGGCGGACGGCGCAGCGGCTGGCCGCCTGAATAGATAAAGGTAAAGGGCGCAAAGAAAAAAGGCCGCGGTTCACGCGGCCTCTTGTTCTTCTTGCGTCATCACTCCTCGTCGGCGTCGTTGCCCGTGAGCGACAGCACTTCCTCGACGAAGGCTTCGAACAACGGCAGCGACGCCGGCAGCCCCTCCAGCGACTCAGCCTCGCCCGCATCGAAGAAATGCGGCCTGCCCGCCGGCACCGAAGCCCACTCGCCCGCCTCCAGAAGCAGGCCGAGGTAGCCGTCATCGGTCGGCAGATAGAAGAGCCCCGCGCTCTCGAGCACGCGCTGCCCCTTCTTCCTGCCGCGCCCCCAACTCACGCCCTGCCCGGCCAGGCGTTCGGTGATCCAGCCGTCGCACACGTGTGTGTCGCGCCAGCTTCCCTGGGCATCGAATACGGCCAGAACGGGCATGGGGAGTCCTTTTCTCGAAGAAGGATGAAGGAAAGGAAGGATTACTGCAGGAAACCGGGCTTGGCGTAACCCTGGAATTTGCTGTCAACCACCGCCTTGAACTCCTTCGAGCGGTAGGCATCGGCGATGTCCTTGGCCCACTGGGTGTTCTTGTCGGCGGTCTTCACGGCGACCACATTCAGGTAGTAGTCGGGCGTCTTTTCGAGCACCACGGCCTCGGTGAGCTTCAGGCCCGAGGAGATCGCGAAGTTGCCGTTGACGATGGCGTACTCGGTGTCGCCGAGCGAGCGCGGCAGCTGGGCGGCTTCGAGCGGAATGAACTTCAGCTTCTTCGGGTTCTCGGCCACGTCCTTCTCGGTGGCGCGCAGCGGGTCGATGCCGGTCTTCAGCGTGAGCAGCTTGTTCTGCTCCAGCAGCACCAGCGCGCGGGCCAGGTTGCTCGGGTCGTTCGGCAGCGTCACGCGGTCGCCTTCCTTCACATCGGCCAGCGTCTTGCGTTTGGTCGAGTACACGCCCATCGGCGCGATCGGGCCCTGCACCAGTTCGGCAAGGTCGAGCTTCTGGTCGGCCGCGAACTTCTTCAGGTAGACCTGATGCTGGAAGAAGTTGGCGTCCAGCGAGCCCTGGGCCAGCGCGAGGTTGGGCTGCACGTAGTCGTTGAACTCGACCAGCTTCACCTTGTAGCCCTTCTTCTCGAGGATGGGCACGATGCCCTGCTTGAGCTGGTCGGCGTTGGAGCCGGCGGTACCGCCGATCACCAGGTTCTTCTTGGCGGGGTCTTGCGCATGGGCCTGCAGCGAGAGGCCGCCCAGGGAAAGGGCTGCCAGCGACAGGGCGAGAACGGAACGGCGCAGGAAAACGGTCTTCATGAGATTGGAAAAGCTGGAAGGAAAAAAGTGAGAGATCAACGCTTGTCGAGCCTGCGTGCCGTGGCGTTGCCGGCGAATTGCAGGATCTGTACCAGCACCACGAGCAGCGCCACGGTGAGCACCATCACGTCGGTCTGGAAACGGTAGTAGCCGTAGCGGATGGCCAGGTCGCCGATGCCACCGCCGCCCACCACGCCGGCCACCGCCGAGTAGGAAAGGAAGCTCACGGCGAGCACGGTCAGCGCCAGCACCAGGCCCGAACGGGCCTCCACCAGCAGCACGCGCCAGACGATCTGCAGCTCGGTCGCGCCCATGGCGTGGGCGGCTTCGATCACGCCGCGCGGCACTTCGCGCAGGCACTGGTCGACCAGCCGCGCCAGGTAGGGAATGGCCGCGAACGACAGCGGCACCGCGGCCGCCAGCGGCCCGATGGAGGTGCCCGCGATCACCCGCGTGAACGGCACCAGCGCCACCAGCAGGATGATGAAAGGGAACGAGCGCACCGTGTTCACCAGCCAGTTGAGCACCAGGAACGCCGGCTTGTTCTCCAGCGACTGGCCCGGCCCCAGCAGGAACAGCAGGATGCCCAGCGGCCCGCCGATCAGCACGGCCGCCGAGAGGCCGATGGCCAGCATCATGAAGGTCTGGCCGGTAGCGACCCACAGCTCGGGGAGGATGGGGGCGATGTTCTCAAACATAGGCCAGCTCCTGCGCTCCGAATTGGGCCGACGGCTGCGCCGGGCGCGATTCGCGCGCCTCGCGCTCGCGGCGGCGCACCAGCTCGTCGATCTCGCGGCCCAGCGCGGTCTTGCGCTCGGCCTCGCCGGCCGCATCGACCGCGAACTGCTCCACCAGCCGGCCCTTCTCGAGGATGGCCACGTTGCGGCACAGCACCTCCACCACCGAAAGCTCGTGCGTGACGATCACGATGGTCACGCCGATCTTCTGGTTGATGTCGCGCAGCGTCTCCAGCAGCGAGCGCGTGGTTTCGGAATCGAGCGCCGAGGTGGGCTCGTCGCACAGCAGCACCTGCGGGCGCGGCGCCAGCGCGCGGGCGATGGCCACGCGCTGCTTCTGCCCGCCGGAGAGCTGGGCCGGGTAGGTGTCGATCTTCTCCGCCAGGCCGACCAGGGCCAGGCACTCGCGCACGCGGGCGTCGATCTCGGCCTTGGAATGGCGGCCGTGGATCTTCAGCGGGAAGGCCACGTTGTCGAACACCGTGGCGTTCTGCAGCAGGTTGAACTGCTGGAAGATCATGCCGATGTTCTGGCGCGTGTCGCGCAACTCGCTGCGCGAGAGCGTGGTGAGGTCTCGCCCGCCGACGAAGACGCGGCCCGCGTCGGGCCGCTCCAGCAGGTTGATGAGGCGCAGCAGCGTCGACTTGCCGGCGCCGCTCTTGCCGATCAGGCCGAACACGTCGCCCTGCTGGATGTCGAGCGACAGCGAATGCACGGCGTCGAACGCTTCGCCGCTGGGCAAGGCGAAGGATTTCTGCACCGATTGGAGACGGATGACTGGCGCCGCGTGATCGCCGCGGCCCTGGTCAGGCGTAGGGTGGGTCATGGAGAAGAAGCGCGGCCCGCGCGGGTGGCGCAGGTCGCGTAGGTTCGAAAAAAGGTGCCGAGTATGAAAAGAAACGCAGCGAAAGGGAACGAACAAAAAGGATGCTGTTTATACGAATAGGCACATAAGAAAAGTCTGTGACGGGCGCGACACGCCATATCGATATGCAGATTGGTTCGTTCCCTTCCGCGGCCGGCAATGCCACATTCGCGCCTTCGTTTTTTTCGATCCGCGCAAGCACATGCATACCAATTTCCGCCGCCGCACCTTCGCCCTCGCCACCCTGGCTGCCGCCCTCTTCGCAGGCTCCGGCGCCTTCGCGCAGGACAAGAACAACATCAAGGTCGGCGTCTCCGTCGGCAACGGCGAGCAGATCTTCGAAGTGGTCAAGAAGGTCGCCGCCAAGGACGGCCTGAACATCCAGGTGGTCGTGTTCAACGACTACCAGCTGCCCAACGCCGCCCTGGCCTCGGGCGACCTCGACGCCAACGCCTTCCAGCACCAGCCCTTCCTGGACAACCAGAACAAGGCGCGCGGCTTCGACATCGTGCCGGTGGGCCTGACCATCACCGCGCCGCTGGGCTTCTACTCGCGCAAGATCAAGTCCATCGACCAGCTGCCCGACGGCGCCACGGTCGGCATCCAGAACGACCCGTCCAACGGCAACCGCGCCCTGCTGCTGCTGCAGTCGGCCGGTCTCATCACGCTGAAGCCGGAGGCGGTGAAGAACAACACGGC
Source organism: Variovorax sp. 350MFTsu5.1 (assembly GCF_048302515.1). Taxonomy (NCBI): domain Bacteria; kingdom Pseudomonadati; phylum Pseudomonadota; class Betaproteobacteria; order Burkholderiales; family Comamonadaceae; genus Variovorax; species Variovorax sp. 350MFTsu5.1. The sequence continues at coordinate 4,742,619 of NZ_CP157620.1, forward strand.
CACGCCGCTGGACGTGGTCACCAACCCGAAAAAGCTGAAGCTGGTGGCGCTCGACGCTGCCCAGCTGCCGCGCTCGCTGGACGACCTGACCATCGCCTCCATCAACAACGACTACGCCGAGAAGGCCGGCCTGTCTCTGAACAAGGATGCGGTGATCAAGGAATCGCCCAAGAGCCCCTACGCCAACCTGATCGCCGTTCGCCGCGCCGACAAGGACAAGCCCTGGGCGAAGCGCCTCGTGGCGGCCTACCAGTCGCCCGAGGTGAAGAGCTTCATCGAGACGCAGTTCAAGGGCTCGCTGGTTCCGGCGTTCTGACGACTCTTGCGCCCTCCCCCGCTGGGGGAGGGCCGGGGGTGGGGCAAGCGGCGCTCGCATGGGACGCCCTGCCCGCCCCATCCCAGCCTTCCCCCAGAGGGGGAAGGAGCAATACGGGGGCCTCCTCGGTGGAAGACCGGAGCATGAGAAAATGCCCGGTTTCCCCGAACACAGTCAGGACACCCCATGGACGCAGAACAGATCAACCAAATCGGCGCGATGCTCGCGGACCTGAGCGCCCGCACGGTCGATTTACGGAGGTATCTTTGACTACGATGCCAAGGCCGAACGTCTGAGGACGGTCAACGCATCGCTCGAAGATCCCAACGTCTGGAACGACCCGAAGAAGGCCCAGGAGCTGGGCAAGGAAAAGAAGTCGCTCGACGACGTGGTCGTCACGCTCGACCGGCTCACCAGCGGCCTGTCGGACAACACCGAGCTGTACGAGATGTCGAAGGAAGACGGTGACATCGCCGGCCTGCAGGCCATCTCCGATGACGCCGCCACGCTCGAAGCCGACATCAAGCAGCTCGAGTTCCGCCGGATGTTCAACAACCCGGCCGACCCGCTGAACGCCTTCATCGACATCCAGGCCGGCGCCGGCGGCACCGAGGCCTGCGACTGGGCCAGCATGCTGCTGCGCCAGTACACCAAGTACGCCGAGCGCAAGGGCTTCAAGGCCCAGCTGGAAGACGAAACCCCCGGCGACACCGCCGGCATCAAGAGCGCCACGATCAAAGTGGAAGGCGATTACGCCTTCGGCCTGCTGCGCACCGAGACCGGCGTGCACCGCCTGGTGCGTAAGTCGCCCTTCGACTCCTCGGGCGGACGTCACACCAGCTTCGCCAGCATCTTCGTGTACCCGGAGATCGACGACTCCATCGAGATCGAGATCAACCCGGCCGACGTGCGCACCGACACCTTCCGCGCCAGCGGCGCCGGCGGCCAGCACATCAACAAGACCGACTCGGCCGTGCGCCTGACGCACATCCCGACCGGCATCGTGGTCCAGTGCCAGGACGGCCGCAGCCAGCACAGCAACCGCGACGTGGCCTGGAAGCGCCTGCGTTCGCGCCTGTACGACCACGAGATGCGCAAGCGCCAGGAAGAACAGCAGAAGCTCGAAGACAGCAAGACCGACGTGGGCTGGGGCCACCAGATCCGCAGCTACGTGCTGGACAACAGCCGCATCAAGGACCTGCGCACCAACGTCGAAGTCTCGGCCACGCAGAAGGTGCTCGACGGCGACCTCGACGTGTTCATCGAGGCCTCCCTCAAGCAAGGCGTGTGATACCGATGAGCCTGCAAAGCCTGAAGGGCGGCAAGGTCGAAGCCTTCATCTTCGACATGGACGGCACCATGATCGACTCCATGCCCTGGCATGCGCGGTCGTGGGTCGAGTTTGCGCAGAACCACGGTGTGAAGCTCGACGTGAGCGAGATCCTCGCGCGCACCACCGGCCGCACCGGCACGGAGAGCATGCGCGAATTGTTCGAGCGCGAGCTTTCCGACGACGAGTGCCAGGCCATGGTGCACGAGAAGGAAGAGATCTACCGAGCCCTTTTCCACGACAACTTCACCGAAGTCGCAGGCTTCACGGCCTTTGCCAAGGCAGCGGTTGCACACGGCCTGAAGGTGGCGGTCGGCACGGCCGGCGACAGGCACAACATCGAGTTCGCCATGTCGCGCCTGAAGATGGACCCGCTGCCGCTGGCCATCGTGGGCGGCGACGAGGGCTTCTCGGGCAAGCCCACGCCCGCCATCTTCCTGGAGGCCGCGCGCCGCATCGGCGTTGCGCCCGAGCGCTGCATCGTCTTCGAAGACGCGCCCTTCGGCATCGAAGCCGCCCGCCGCGGCGGCATGCGCGCCGTGGCCGTGTGCAGCACCCATTCCGCCGCCGAGCTTGCCGGCCCCCATGTGATCGCCGCGGTTCGCGACTACGACGAACTCGCCCATTCAAATTTTCTGGAGACCCTCGATGCTGCAGCGTGACGCCCAAGGGCAACCCATCGCCATCCGCCGCGAAGACTACGCGGCCCCGGCCTATTGGATCGACACCGTCGACCTCACCTTCGACCTCGACCCCGCCAAGACCCGCGTGCTCAACCGCATGCAGATGCGCCGCAACCCCGAGGTGCCGGTGCAGCCGCTGCGCCTGGACGGCGACGAGCTGAACCTGGCGCGCGTGCTGGTCAACGGCCAGGGCGCCTCGTTCCGCATGGAGGGTGAGCAGCTCGTCATCGACGGCCTGCCCGACAGCTTCGAGCTCGAGATCTTCACCACCTGCTGCCCCATCAAGAACACCAAGCTGATGGGCCTGTTCGTGAGCGAGGACACCTTCTTCACGCAGTGCGAGGCCGAGGGCTTCCGCCGCATCACCTATTTCCTCGACCGTCCGGACGTGATGGCGAGCTACACCGTCACCCTGCGTGCCTCGAAGGCGGCCTACCCGGTGCTGCTGTCGAACGGCAACCTCGTCGAACAGGGCGAGCTGCCCGAGGGCCGCCATTTCGCCAAGTGGGTCGACCCGTTCAAGAAGCCCAGCTACCTGTTCGCGCTGGTGGCGGGCAAGCTGGTGGCGCGCGAGCAGCGCATCAAGGCGCGCAGCGGCAAGGAGCACCTGCTGCAGGTGTACGTGCGCGCCGGCGACCTCGACAAGACCGAGCACGCGATGAACTCGCTCATCAACTCGGTGCTGTGGGACGAGGCCCGCTTCGGCCTGCCGCTGGACCTGGACCGCTTCATGATCGTTGCCACCAGCGACTTCAACATGGGCGCCATGGAGAACAAGGGCCTGAACATCTTCAACACGAAGTACGTTCTGGCCAACCAGGCCACCGCCACCGACGCCGACTACAGCAACATCGAGAGCGTGGTCGGCCACGAGTACTTCCACAACTGGAGCGGCGACCGCGTGACCTGCCGCGACTGGTTCCAGCTGTCGCTGAAGGAAGGCCTCACCGTCTTCCGCGACCAGGAATTCAGCCAGGACCTGTGCGCCGACGCATCGGCGCGCGCCGTCAAGCGCATCGAAGACGTTCGCGTGCTGCGCACCGCCCAGTTCCCCGAGGACGCGGGCCCCATGGCCCACCCGGTGCGCCCCGACAGCTACATCGAGATCAGCAACTTCTACACCGTCACCATCTACGAGAAGGGTGCCGAGGTGGTGCGCATGATGCAGACGCTGGTCGGTCGCAAGGGCTTCGAGAAGGGCATCACGCTCTACTTCGAGCGCCACGACGGCCAGGCCGTGACTTGCGACGACTTCGCGCAGGCCATCGCCGACGCCAACCCCGAATCGGAACTCGCCCGCCTGCTGCCCCAGTTCAAGCGCTGGTACAGCCAGGCCGGCACGCCGCGTCTTGCCGCCCACGGCGTGTACGACGCGCAGAACCGCAGCTACACCCTGAGCGTGGTGCAGAGCTGCCCGCCCACGCCGGGCCAGCCGACCAAGGAACCCTTCGTCATTCCGCTGAACGTGGGCCTGCTCGACGCGAGCAGCGGCCGCGAGCTGCCGCTGCAGCTGGAAGGCGAGAGCGAAGCAACGCACGGCACGCGCACCGTGGTGCTGTCGCGCGCCGGTGAGCAGATCACCTTCACGGGCCTCGACGCGGAGCCGGTGCCGTCCATCCTGCGCGGCTTCAGCGCGCCGGTGATCCTCGACTTCGAGTACACCGACGCCCAGCTGCTCACCCTTCTGGCCAACGACCCCGACCCGTTCAACCGCTGGGAAGCCGGCCAGCGCCTGGGCCTTCGCGCCGCGCTGAACGGCATTGCCGCGCTGGCCACCGACACCACGCCGGTGCTGAACGACGCCTACATCGACGCCATGCGCAGCGTGCTGCGCAACCCGCAGCTCGACGCCGCCTTCAAGGAACTGGTGCTCACGCTGCCCTCGGAAACCTACATCGCCGAGCAGCTCGACGTGGTCGACCCGCAGCGCGTGCATCTGGTGCGCGAAGCCATGCGCGCCCAGCTGGCCACCGCCCTTTTTGCCGACTGGCAGTGGGCCTATGAAGAGCACCACGACACCGGCGCCTACAGCCCCGACCCGACCTCGTCGGGCCGCCGCGCGTTGGCCGGCATGGCGCTGAACTTCCTGTGCCTGGCGGCGCGCGCCTCTGGCGACGTGGTGTGGCCTGGCAAGACGCTGCAGCGCTTCAAGGACGCGGGCAACATGACCGACCGCTTCAACGCGCTCAACGCGCTGGTGTCGTCGGGCCACACGCTGGCGGCACAGGCGCTCGCGCGCTTCCACGCCATCTTCAAGGACGAGGCGCTGGTCATCGACAAGTGGTTCTCGCTGCAGGCCGGCGCACCCGACCGCGGCGGCGACATCCTGCCGCTGGTGAAGCAGCTGATGAAGCACCCCGACTTCTCGCTGAAGAACCCGAACCGCGCGCGCAGCGTGATCTTCAGCTACTGCAGCGCCAACCCCGGCGCCTTCCACCGCCCCGACGCAGCCGGCTACGTGTTCTGGAGCGAACGCGTGATCGAGCTCGACGCCATCAACCCGCAGGTTGCCGCCCGCCTCGCGCGCGCGCTCGACCGCTGGAGCAAGCTGGCCGAGCCCTACCGCAGCGCCGCGCGCGAGGCGATCGCCCGCGTGGCGGCCAAGCCGGACCTGAGCAAGGACACCCACGAAGTGGTGACCCGCGCTCTTGCTGGCAACTGAAGCAGAAACCCGAACCCGGAAAACACATGGCTCAAAAGATTTCCCTCACCCGCTACCTCGTCGAACAACAGCGCGCCGACGGCCTCATTCCCGGCCAGCTGCGCCTGCTGCTCGAAGTGGTCGCGCGCGCCTGCAAGAGCATCAGCCAGGCCGTCAACAAGGGCGCGCTGGGCGGCGTGCTCGGCACGGCCGAGAGCGAGAACGTGCAGGGCGAGATCCAGAAGAAGCTGGACATCATCGCCAACGAAGTGCTCATCGAGGCCAACGAATGGGGCGGCCACCTCGCGGCCATGGCCAGCGAGGAAATGGACAGCATCTACGTGGTGCCCAACCGCTACCCCCAGGGTGAATACCTGCTCATGTTCGACCCGCTCGACGGCAGCAGCAACATCGACGTGAACGTCAGCATCGGCACCATCTTCAGCGTGCTGAAGAAGCCCGACGACCACCCCGGCGTGCAGGAAGCCGACTTCCTGCAGGCAGGCACACAGCAGGTGGCCGCCGGCTACTGCATCTACGGCCCGCAGACCACCCTGGTGCTGACCGTGGGCAACGGCGTGGCCATGTTCACCCTCGACCGCGAACAGGGCAGCTTCGTGCTGACGCAGGAAGACATCCAGATTCCGCCCGACACCAAGGAATTCGCGATCAACATGAGCAACATGCGCCACTGGGACGAGCCCGTGAAGCGCTACATCGACGAATGCCTGGCCGGCAAGGAAGGCCCGCGCGGCAAGGACTTCAACATGCGCTGGATCGCCAGCATGGTGGCCGACGTGCACCGCATCCTGATGCGCGGCGGCGTCTTCATGTACCCCTGGGACAAGCGCGAGCCCGAAAAGGCCGGCAAGCTGCGCCTGATGTACGAGGCCAACCCCATGAGCTGGCTGGTCGAGCAGGCCGGCGGCGCCGCCACCAACGGCAAGCAGCGAATCCTGGACCTGCAGCCCACCAAACTGCACGAGCGCGTGAGCGTGATGTTGGGTTCTAGAAACGAAGTTGAGCGTTTGACGCAGTACCACGCCGAGAAGGCCTGATTTCTTGGCTATAATCTGAGGCTTCGCCGGTGTAGCTCAGTCGGTAGAGCAGCTCATTCGTAATGAGAAGGTCGGGTGTTCGATTCATCTCTCCGGCACCAAATCAAAAGCCCCGCTATTTTTTCGATAGCGGGGCTTTTTGTTTGTTATTAACACTGAGGGGCGCAGCCGTTTGCAATCACTCCGGCCCTGCTGATTCAATCGCCCGAAGCTTTTCGGTCAACGTCAAATTCTTTACGCGAGCGTGTTCGCCGTAATGCACCTCCCGATGACATGCGGGACAAAGGGCGGCGACAAACCGCGGATGGTCAGGGCCACCGTCAGACACCCGCGTGGTGTGGTGCGGCTCCAAGTAAGGAGCCCCTCCGCTTCGATGAAATGGTGCAGGCTGATCGCAAAGCTCGCATTTACCGGCTGCACGCAGAAGCACGTAATCCCGCACCGCGCGGCTGCGTTCGTAAACGGTGCGCCATCCGCAATCAATGACGGCCGTGTAGGCGTCATGCGCTCATGGAGTTGAATGTCAGTCGCAGAACGCTGCGAGCCCCATGCCCTGTGCCTTCGCCTGGGTCAAGATCGCGTGTATCGACTTGAAGGCCGCGATCTGCGCGTGTTGGGCGCCAGCTTCAGGGGCGTTGGCGGTGAATACCTCGAGCATGGTCACGACCTGCTCGGCGCGCAGCAGCGAATCGTCGAAGTAGTCGAGGTTTACGCCTTTCCGGACACATCTGTCGAAGAGAGCCGCGATTGAGCAATGCGCATCCAGATCGACAGAGCCCGCAAGCTCAAGGCCACGCGGGTCTTTCGGCAAGTGCCTGCAGGTCGATTCGACGAAGTAGAGGTCGAGCATCCGGCACTCTATCGAGGCATCCGCTTCGCCAGTTCGGCGCAGGTCAGGCCCAGGCCGTCGGCGTGCGTTGCCAACGGCATGCCAAGCTCATTTTCCAGGCTCTCGAGCCATTGGAAGAAGCCGACGGTGTGCGCTTCGTCGGCCTCGGTCATCTCGAAGATTCCGTTGCTTGCATGCGATCGCTGGACGAGCTCGATGAGCGAGATGAACGAAGCCAGATCCGTCGCGATGTCGGTGGTGTCCAGCGCGCGTATAGCGCGGATCAGGCCCAGCTCTTCCTGCAGCGGCATCACGGTCGGCTGCGCCGTCCAATACGCCAACAGTTTGCCGAGGGCCGTCGTGGTCATGGCACCACCGTGTACTTGAGATCCCTGTGCTTGACCTTGACTACCGAGTTCGTGAAGACGATCTCGTGACTGAGAAAGCCGTCCTCGAGCACCAGCATTTCATCGATGAGCCAATCGCCGTGGGAGCGGTCGCCAGCGGGCCAATCGCTCTTTGTTTTCTCGACCGCATAAGACTGCACGTCGCGATAGTGCAGCGTGATGCGATTCCCATGCGCTCCGGCCAGTTGCATCTCGATGTCATTCGCCCGGAAGTCGCCGTCCTCGAACTCTCGTACGAGCAACTGCTCCAGCCTGGCATCGTGCGGGCATCGCTCGTCCCGATGCTCATAGTGCCACGCTGCCCTCATGAATTCGAGAGCGTCCGTCGGCACCAGGCTGCTTACCTGCCGTACATAGGCCGGATAAGCGGAGCTGTCCATGGAGTAGCCGTCGCTGGTTTCACTGAACTTGATAATTTTCATGGTGCTTGATCAACATCCTGAAAGCCCGCTCTTGCGCACGCGCTCTGAATACTCTCTGGCCGCTACGCGGCTGTTGGGTGTTCCCAGAGCAGGCAGTTTTCCTATCTTTCTCAATTCGTCGACGGCGATGCCGTTCAGCACGTTGGATACCTTCGGCGTGACCTTCACTTCGGTGCCGACAGTACCGTGCTTGTTGAAGAAGCCGTCCGGTCCGTAGATACCAGCTTCGGTTCCGTTGGGTTTGTACACGTGTATCTCGAAAGACGAACCAGTACTCGTGTTGAATCGGTCGATTCTTGCCCTGTAGCCATCGGGCAAGGACAAAGGTGCCTTGGGCGCCCAGCCCCACGGGTCGATCCACGACACAGGATTGGGCGCATAGCTGTGCAGATTGTTCCCGCCGGCAAGGCCGATAGGGTCCGGGCTGATGAAGCGGCCAATATCGGGGTCATAGAACCGGAAGATGTTGTAGTGCAGGCCGATGTCGCGGTCCAGATACTGGCCCTGGAATCGCATGTTCTGCTCGACTTTTGGCAGTGCCTTGTCCGCAGGAGAGGCGGCGCGGCCATCGAGCAAAGTGGACCCCCACTGCTCGGCCACAGCGCCGCCCCACGTGCGATAGCTCGCTCGCCAGCATATCCGGCCGGACTGATCCGTCAGCTCCTCAGGCAGGCCGGCCTGATCCGTGTGAAGGTGGAAGATGTTCGCAGGTGCAGCGGCACCAGCCTCGCCAGTGGCGGCATCGAGCCGCGCCAGCGGCATGTAACTGTCAGGCTCGTAAACGTGGCTTGTTACTTGCGAGCCGCGCCGCTCCTCGATCAGCCGCATTCCCTCCCAGACAAACCGCGTACTGCCGAACGCATCGTGCTTGGCCACGCGCCGCCCGATCGCGTCGTAGTCGAAGCGCGTGACCTGCGTGGTGGCTTCGGGCGTGCCCGGGCGCCGCGTGGTGTGCACGGCCACGAGGCGGCTTTCGTCGTCCCACTCGAAGCGCTGGTCGGTGTGCCTGCCCGACAGCTTGCGCACCAGCCGGCCGTGGCCGTCGTAGCTGTAGCGCTTGTCCTCGAAAACGCGCACGAGGTTGTCGCGCACGTAGCCGGGCGCGGTTGATGCGTCGAGCAGGTTGCCTGCGGGGTCGTAGGCAAAGCGCTCGCTGTTGGCCGCGCCGCGCACGCTTTCTTCGATGCGGCCGGTTGCGTCGTATCGGTGCCCCGTCGTGCCCTGGAGCGAATGGCGGCTCTGCCGCAGCTCGCCCACGGGGTCGTAGCTGTATTCCTTCATCAGCCCGTCGAGAAGGCGGGCCCCGGGGGTGCCCGCGGCGTCGATGGCCTGGCGCCAACCCGGGTCTTGCGTGGTGAATGCCGCGTCCAGTCCGCCGGGACGGCACCAGGACGCGGCCCGCCGGCCCAGCGGATCCAGTGCAAAGCGCGTGTGCAGTGCGCCCTGGCTTCGCGCCACTTCGCGGTGCAGGTCGTCGCGCTCGATGTCGCTGATCAGCTGGTGCACCACGGATGCGTCGCCATGCTGCTGCGACAAGTTGACCTGATGCAGGTGCCCGGAGCCGTAGTACAGATAGTTCAGCGCGCGCTGCACGCCCGGTTGCGACGCGATGGCGGGCAGAACGGTCTGCGTGCGCTTGCCGAGTTCGTCGTGCGCGTGGCGCAGGGTGTGGGTCTCGCCGGTGAGCTCGTCGATGGCCGTTTCTTCAACGAGCAGCCCGAGCTTGTCGTAGACGAATGTGGTGCGATGCAGCGCGCGCGGCTCGCCAGCCGTACCGGGTTGCGGCGCTTCCAGCTTCGTTGCTTCGGTCAGGCGGTCCAGTTGGTCGTAGCTGTAGCGGTAGCAGTGGCGCCCGGTGCGCTTCTCGACGAGGCGGCCCACGGCGTCGCGCAGCAGTTCGGTACGCAGGGGTCCGGCCGGGCGATGCGGTTCGGCGCCTTCATGCAGTGCGAGGTCGTCGTCGCCGATGCCCGGTACATGGGTGATGCGCACCGGCCAGCCGTTGGCGTCGTATTCCACCTGCACGCGCGTGCCGCCCACGCGGCGCTCTTCGACCACGCGGTCGGCGGCGTCCCGCACGAATTCGAAGTGCAGGCCGTTCTCGTTGACGATCGCCTGCAGGCGCTGGGCGCCGTCGTAGTGCCAGGCGATGCGGCGCCCCTCGGCGTCCTGCCTCGCCAGCGGCTGGCCGCGCAGGCCGAGCGCGAAATGCGTGCTGCGGCTCAGCGCATCGGTGGCGGCGACGATGCGGCCGGCCGCATCGCGGCGCAACGACTGGTGGCTCTGGTCGGGCTGCGACACCGACAGCAGCCGCCCCATGGCGTCGTGCGTCAATCGCGTGCGCTGGCCCATGGCATCGGTCACGGTCTGCAGGTGGCCCCAGCCGTCGTATGCGTAGCGCGTGGACTTGCCGGAGCAGTCGGTCAGCGAAAGCAGCTGCGCGCAATCGTTCCACGTCATGCGGTTGGTGCCGCCCTTGCCGTCGGTCACCACGATCGGCAGGCCCCGCCTGTCGTAGGCGTACTCGGTGGTGTGGCCCAGCGGGTCGGTCTCGCGCACCATGTTGCCCTGGTCGCTGTAGGCGTAGGTCCAGGTGCTGCCGTCCGCGAGGGTCTGCCGCCAGGGCTCGCCGAACTCGGTCCAGCCGGTGCTCTGCGTGCGGCCCAGCGCATCGGTGCGGCTGGCCATGAAGCCCATGGGGTCGTAGGTGCAGCGCGTGGTGGCACCGCCGGGCTCGGTGATGGCGACGAGTTGGCGCAACTCGTTGTACTGCGCGTGCCATTGGCGGCCCGCCGCATCGACGTAGTCGGTGACCTGTTGGTCGGCATTCCAGTGCCAGGCGTACTCGCGTCCGAGCTGGTCGACGACCAGTGTTTGGCCCAGCGCCAGCGCGTCGTCCGCGGCAGGCGGCACGCGCCGGACGGTGTAGCTCTCGCCGTCGTTGGTCCAGTGGCGGACCACGTGGGCTTTGCCGCCCTGGCCGCGCCACTCGTAGCGGCATTCCAGCCCTGCGGCGTCGGCATGGAAGTCCATGAGGCCCTGGGCGTCGTAGCCGAAGCGGCGCACCACCGCGCCGTTGCGGTCGGTCACCTCGAGCAGCCTGCCTTCGGCGTCGTGCCTGTAGGTCACCAGCAGTCCCGGCAGCTCGCCGGGTGCGCCGGCGGCCAGGCGCACCGCGCCCACCCGGCGGCTCTCGCCCGCGTACTCGAACGCCAGCAGCCGGCCGGTGCTGTCGGTCAGCTCGACCAGCCGGCCCAGCGCGTCGTGGCGCAGGTCGATGAAGTTGCCGTTGCGGTCTTCCAGCCGCGCGAGCTTCAGCGTCCGGGCGCGCGACTCGCCTTCGATCGGCGGCTCGAACAGGAAGAACAACCCGCCCGGCACGTGGATGAAGTAATGGCCGCCTTCGGTGCGGCACAGGTCGAGCCCGTCGCGCAGGCTGTACTGCCGCGTGCCGGGCTCGATGTCGGGCAGCACCATCGGCCGGCCCTGCTCGTCGATGAGCGTGACCACGGGCTGGCCTTCGTCGTCGCTGCCCAGCCGCAGTTCCATCGAATAGGGCAGGCTCCAGCCCTGCCCCAGCGGGCCGTCGGGGCGCAGGTCGTGGCTGCTGTAGAAGCGCTGCCATGCGATGGGCAACGGCCCCGGCAGGCTGAAGTCGAGCTCGCTCTCGCCGCCCAGGAACTTGCCGCCCGTGGCCGCATGCACCGGATTGCCGAAGGAACTGACCATGCCGTGGATGCCCATGCCAAGCCCCACCGCTCCTTCGATCAGGCAAGGCAGCGCGTTCTTGCCCTGCCGCGCGAGCTTGGGCAGGCAGCGCAGGCCGCGGTAGATCATGACCAGGTTGAAGATGGTCACCAGCACCTTGGAGATGAGCGGCACCTCGTCGGCCACCTCGCGCACGCGCGCTGTCGGCCCGCCGATGAAGACCGTGGGCGCCCCGTCGCTCACCTTGGCGCCGCACTCGGTGTGGTCGTCCTTGCGCGAGGCCACGCCCATGTTGATGAACACGGTCTCCGCGCCCTCGGCAAGAAGAATCTGCGGCGAGTCGTTCTTGCAACTCACCGTGTCCATGGGAGCGTCGGGCGAGGCCCGCGCCGCGCCCAGGGCCTTGCCGCCGATGAACACGTCCGACGATCCGCTGGTGATCATCCCGGTCACGGTGAGCGTCTCGGGCACCAGCGCATCGGCGATCGACTCGCCCAGGCTCGCGCCGACGTAGCCGCCGGCCATGCGCGCACCCACGACCACCGCGCCCGCCACCAGCGGCCCAGCGAGGCCGCCGGTGCCGACCACCGCAGCCGCCGCCACGCCCACTGCGAAGCCCACGGCGATGCCGCCGATCAGTCCGCCCGCGAACTTGGCCCAGAAGCGCGCGTGCGCGTTGGTGTGGGCAATGGGGTCGTGCAGGCGTGCAGCTGGTTGGCCGTCCATGGCGCCTCAGGCCCTCGGCTGGAAACTCTCGAGCACGCGCCGCCACAGCGCGATCGCCTCGGCATCGAAGGGCACGGGGCTGCTGGCTGTGAGGATCAGCACGCTCCTGCCGCCCGGGTCCTGCGGCAGCAGGAACACGGCCTGGCGTTGATGCAGCGCCTGGCCGTTCTGCTTGAACTGCGTAGCGAGTTCGATGGCATGCAGGCTCGCGATGGCCGGGCCTACGGCAATGTCGGTGCGCGACACCTCCTTGAGTTGGCTCACCTGACGCGTCAGGTCGTTCATCTGCCGCGTGACGAACTGCGCCAGGGTTTCCTGCGTTCGCAGCGCGTCGCGGCTCACGATGAGCGTGGTGCCCGACCCGTCGGGCATCGCGAGGACGTTCATCGAGCGGTCGATGCGGCCGTCTTCGGGGATGTCGAACTGGCCTTCGTTGAGGTGGTAGCGCATGCGTTGATCCGGTTCCCCTCAGGGCGAAGGACTCGGTGAGTTGGATGGCGGCGAGGACGCGGCTCCAGCGCCTTGCCCGACTGCAGTTCGCAGCTTCTCTCGAAGCTGCACGATTCGCGAGTGGAGAACATCTCGTTCAAGGCTTGCCGCAACCGCTTCACGGCCTTGCGCGGCTTCATCGGCGGCGAGCACCAACGTCATTCCGCTCGAATCGATGGCGTCGGGAGACAGGTATCGATCGCCGATGTTCTGCAGGCCGAGCGCAAGATGGCGGCGCGCGGCAGTCCAATCCTGCCGTGCGATCGCCTCGTCGCAGACGCGGAGAATCGTTTCGGCGGTATGTGCGAGGGCTTCTTCGTCGGTCATGGGAGCTACGGCCATACGCGATTGAGGACGCCACCACTGCCCTGGTAGTAGGCCAGCTTCAGCTTCTCGGCCGTCTCGCGCGCGGCGATGCGCGTGGCCGTGGGAAAGCTCGTCTGGCCCGTTCCCTGTTTCATCAACTCCGCGATCCTCGCGTTCTGCGCGGCATTGAGCAGCTTCGAATCGACGGATGCCGGCGTCTGGGCGGTGCGCATGTACATGAACTGGTCAGCACCGCTCTGGGCGAGGATGACGTTGTGCTGCTTGTTGATGAGATAGCCCGCATCGCCACCACTCAGGGAGACACCGGTGTAAGGGCCTTTCGGATGAGAGTGAAAGACGCCCAGCACCTCCTGGTCGCGGGAAACCGACAGGTTCGGCACGGCATGGTCCGACGCCCCCGCGACGGGATTGACGAGCGCAATGTTCCCTTGCCCATTCGCTACAAGCGTGTTGGCCTGCTCCTGGGCCACTCCGTTCGGGAAGCTCTTGTTCCACTGCCTCGTGAAGTCATTGTTGAACTCCGTGAAGTTCACCTGCGCGGGCGTCAGGTTCGGCGAGGGGGGCACCGCGAGGTTGGCTGCGGTGACAGGCGGCTCTTCCGCCGGGGTCGGAGCGAAGGCGGGTTGAGCTTGCGCTTTTGCCGCGGACGCTTGAGGAGCCGGTGCGGTCCCGCTGGCCGCGGGGACGGCGACCCCTTCTTCCTCCGGAGGAGCCAGTCCCTCGGGCGCATCGCAATTCAGGAAGATCTTCCCGCCCCGCTGATCCAGGTTGTCCGTGAAGTTCACCAGCCCCTTCACTCCGTTGATCTTCACGGTCCCATCCGCCAGCAGCACGATCGACGACTTGCCGCAGATCAGCGAGATGCTTGTCTTCGCGGTGACGAACACGTCCTGCTCCGCCGCTTGGATCACCACCGACTTCTGCCCGGTGAGGTTCGCGTTGGCCGCGGTGGAGGTGACGGAGGCGTCGGTCTTCGACACCAGGTTGATCGCACCGGCACCGGCGTGCGAGACGATGTCGCCGTCGGACACCACGTTGATCTGCCCGCCCTCGCTCACCTGCGTGAGCATGCCCTTGGCGGCGAGCTGCGTGAGCTGGGCGCCGGTGGTCATGGTCAGCGCCGAGACGGAGCGCATCGACACGCTCTGCCCCGAGCTCACCACGATGGGCCGGGGGCTGATCATCGTCTGGCCCTCGGGGCTCACGATGGAGACCACCGGCTTGTCGATCTTGCGCGAGAGGTCGAGCATCTGCTGCGCGTCTGCCATGGCCGGATCGGGGTCGTCCGAGACGCCGGCCTCGGGCGATCCGCCGGCCGCCAGCGCGGCGACGGCCTGCGACACGCCGCCGAGCGACTGCACGCCCTGCACCAGCCCCGAGAGCGTCTGGTTCTTGCCCTGGGCCATGGCGCTCACGAGCGATTTCGTTGCGGCCACGGCCTGCCCCGCCGCCTGCATGAGCGCGTTGCTCTGCGCGAGCGTGGCGCCCATCTGCTCGTGGCCATCGGGGTTGTCGCGCGAGGTCTTCTGCGCGAAGTCCTGCGTGTAGGTGGTCAGCAGGAGGCCCTTGTCGGCGCGGATGGAGCCCCACTCGTTGGTGCGCAGCTCGAAGCCGTAGCTGCGCTGCACACCCGAGCCCTGGTTCATCAGATAGCCCATGTGCAGATGGGTATTGCCGTGGTCGGTCGACAGCTCGATGTGCTCGGTGCCGCGGCTGTCCTCGAAGCGCAGCATGTGCTTGCCGCCGCCGCCCTTGCTCCAGTGGGTCTGGAAGCCGGTCTGGGTCTTGTGGCGCGGCAGCTCCCACGGTGGCATCTGCGCGGCGTTGTAGACGCAGCCGGTGACGATCGGATGGTCGGGGTCGCCGTTGAGGAAATCGACGATCACCTCCTGGCCGATGCGCGGGATGTGCATCGCGCCGTAGTTGCTGCCGGCCCAGGTCTGCGAGACGCGGATCCAGCACGAGGAGTTCTCGTCGCGCTTGCCGTAGCGGTCCCAGTGGAACTGCACCTTGATGCGGCCGTACTGGTCGGTGTGGATCTCCTCCCCCGCCGGGCCGACCACCACCGCGGTCTGCGGCCCGGTGGTGCGCGGCCTCGGCGTGACGCGCGCGGGGCGGTACGGCGCACTGTCGGGCAGCACCTCGAAGCTCTGGCGGTAGCTGGTGCTGCTGGTCGACTCGCTGTAGGCGGCGTCCGCCGCGCCGACCACGCGCAGCGCGTTCTCCTGGAAGTCGTACGTCACGGCCTCGATCAGGTAGCGCCGGTTCTCCTGCGCGTTCGGGTGGCGCGCCAGCTCGAAGAGATAGCCGGGCGCCATGTGGCGCAGGTTGCCCTCGGCACTCACCAGCTCGCGGCGCCCCGCGAGCTGCTCCAGCCGCAGGCGCGCGTAGTTCTCGCCGTCGGCCAGCTCGGTGTAGCCGCCGGGCCAGTCGTAGATCTCGAAGCTGTCGCGGCTGTGGCCGGCCGGCTGCTGGCGCACGGTGTCTATCTCGGCGTTCGGCTTCCTGAAGTCGTAGTCGTCGGCCGCGAAGTTGCCCGATGCGATGTCCTCCGAATGGCTCCAGCTGTCGATGAAGTCCTGCTCGAGGATCTGCGCGGCGAGCACGCCCGCGTGATAGGGCACCCTCACCGGACCGGCGGACAGGTCGGTGTGCGAATCGGCACCGTCGCACAGCACCAGCTGATGGCTGCCCTGCGCATGCGAGAAGAAGTAGTAGATGCCCTCCTGCTCCATGAGCCGGCTGGCGAAGTTGAAGTCGCTCTCCGAGTACTGCACGCAGTAGTCCCAGGTGCGGTAGCTGCCGGTGAGCCGCGCGTCGATGGCGAAGCCGTAGGGCGCGAGCACCTCCTGCAGGATCTGCGGGGCGGTCTTGAACTGGAATATCCTGAAATCGGAGCGACGGGTGGCGTACCACAGCCAGGGGCGCAGCGTGGCCTCGTACACGCACATGTCGCCGTCGTCCTTGCCGATGTAGGCGAAGCGCGTGACCTGCCCGCTCAGGAAGCGGCTGCCGGCGCCGCCGAGTTCGGTGGCGAGGTTCACCTCGATGCTCATGTCCTCGCCCAGCATGCTCCGGGGCTGGATGTTGGGCATGTCGCTGATGAGCCGCACGCGGTGCTCGAACAGCGCGGAAATGCGCTCCTGCCCCGTCATCGAGCGGAACTTCAGGCGCTCGCCCAGCGCGCTGTGGGCGATGAAACTGCGGGTCATTCCTGGAAAGCTCCCTGGTAAATGAACCCGGCGCGGGCCGCCCAAGCGGCAAACCGCGCCGGGCAAAGGGAGTTCAGGCCTCCTTGTTTTCCTTGATGTTCCAGGCCAGCACCGTCTCGGCGCCCTTGCCGCCCTTGTCGGTCTGCTCCCAGTACTGCTGCTTCACCTTCGCGGCCTGGAACGAGTACTGCACGAACACCGCGTCCGAGCCCTGTTCGGCGGTGTACTGCACCGAGGTCACCAGCACTTCTTCGAGCGTGACGCGCGTGTACTCGATCTGCGAGCCGCCGGCCTTGCACACCGACACTTCCACCTTGCCCAGGTGCTTGCCGCTCGCGCAGTTCTTCATCACCGAAGGCGCCGCCTTGTCGATGCGCGCCAGCACCTGCAGGTCGTTGAAGCTGGCCTTGCCGACACCGCCGCCACCACCGCTGACCATGTTGCCGGGCTGCGTGGCACCCCATGCGAACGACTTGATGTCCGTCCACTCCTTGTGGTTCGAATCCTTCGATTCGCCGTTCGCGCCCTCGACGCGCATGAACATGTCTACTGCCATGAGATCAACTCCCTCGAAATTGCGTGCCCGCCCGGGGGCACATTGGAACCAGCCGCCCTCCCGGCAGGAGGACGGCAACGAATCGGAAGGCTCGGCCGGCGCTGGTGACACAGCGACGGTGGCCTTTTTCCGAAGCACAACGCTTCAGCGCACGAACATTAATCGAGGGGTTCGTGCGCAACCAGTGCCGAACGGCATGCGCAAAAAGAACTACCAAAGCCGGCGTTTGGTTCCCGGGATCACATCCTGTACTGTTGCGGGCGCATCGTCCCCACATACCGTCCCATCCATCCAGGAGCCCGCATGGCGTCGTCCACACCCGCTGCCCACCCGCACTACGACCGCCTGATCGCCGCAGCGCGCGGCCTGCCCTCGCTGCGGGTCGCGGTGGTGCACCCTGCCAACGCGGCCTCTCTGGAAGCAGCGCTGGCGTCGGCGTCGCTGGGCCTGATCGTGCCGACGCTCGTGGGCCCTCGCGCGAAGATCGAGGCAGCCGCGCAAGAGACCGGCATCGACCTGTCCAGGATCGCGATCGTCGACGCGCCTCACAGCCATGCCGCCGCAGATGCGGCCGTGGCCATGGCGCTGCGCGGCGAGGTCGACGCACTGATGAAGGGCAGCCTCCACACCGACGAGCTCATGGGTGCCGTGGTGCGCCGCGAAGGCGGGCTGCGCACCTCGCGGCGCATCAGCCACTGCTTCGTGATGGACATTCCGGGCCATGCGCAGCCGCTGATCATTTCGGACGCGGCCATCAACATCGCGCCCACTCTCGAGGAGAAGGCCGACATCGTGCAGAACGCGATCGATCTTGCGCACGCGCTGCACATGCCGGCCGTGCGCGTCGCGATTCTTTCCGCGACGGAGACGGTCAACGCCAAGGTGCCTTCCACGCTCGACGCCGCGGTGCTTTGCAAGATGGCCGATCGCGGCCAGATCACCGGCGCGGTGCTCGACGGCCCGCTGGCCATGGACAACGCCATCGACGCCGAGGCGGCGCGCATCAAGGGCATCGTCTCGCCGGTGGCGGGGCGCGCCAACGTGCTCATCGTGCCCGACCTCGACGCGGGCAACATGCTCGCGAAGAGCCTGACCTTCCTCGGCGGCGCCTATGCCGCGGGCATCGTGCTGGGGACGAAGGTGCCGGTGATCCTCACGAGCCGGGCCGATTCGGAACCGGCCCGGCTCGCCTCGTGCGCCGTCGCGTCCATGCTCGCGAAAGCGGGGCGCGACAAGCTCATCAAGGCGGTGGGCTGAGCCCGGCGCTCAGCGCGCGCCGGCCACGATCGCGATTCCCCTGATCTGCCCCGCGGACGGCGCCCGCTCGGGCTTCGGATAGCGCGCCGGCGCGAAGCGGTGCAGCAGCTCGGACTCCTGCATCTTCGCGGCTTCGAAGTTCGCGAGCTTGACGTGGCCGAAGCCGCGAATGGACAGCGGCAGCGCCGCGATGCGCGCAGCCGTCGCCTGGTTGCCTGCCGAGAGCTCGCCCGCCATCGCTTCGAGCAGGCCGTCGAAATGCGAGATCAGCTCGCGCTCCATGCGCCGCTCCGCGGTGCGTCCGAAGATGTCGAAGGCCGTGCCGCGCAGCCGCTTGCCATGCGCCAGCCAGCGCATCGCGGGCAACATCCAGCTTCCAATGCGGATCTTGGCGGGCGCCTTGCCGTGCGCGCCACGCGAGAGCACCGGCGGGGCCATGTGGAATTCGAGCTTCAGCTCGCCTTCGAACTGCTCGTTGAGCTTCTGCAGGAAGGCGCCGTCGGTGTAGAGCCGCGCCACTTCGTATTCGTCCTTGTAGCTCATGAGCTTCAGCAGGCTGCGCGCCGCGTTGCGCGTGAAGGGCAGGCTCGCGTCGCCCCCCTGCAGTGTGGCCTCGCGCTCGCGCAGGCTGCGGATGCGAGCCTCGAAGCGGTCCGCCCATGCGGCGTTCTGGTAGCCCGTGAGGTGGCGGCGTGCGTCGGCGATCAGCGCGTCGAGCGGTCGCTCGTCGAGCGAAGAAGCCTGCGCATCGGCAGGCGCCGCGCGCAGAGCGTCCAGCGCCTCGGGGTTGCCGGCCGCGAGCCGCCCCAGCGAAAAGGCCGACTGGTTCGCGGCCACCGCCACGCCGTTGAGCTCGATCGCATGCATCAGCGCCTCCAGGCTCAGCGGCACCAGCCCGCGCTGCCACGCGTAGCCGGCCGCGACGATGTTCGCCGCCAGCGTGTCGCCGAGGAACTCCTCGGCCAGGCTCTGAGCGTCGAAGGTCTCGACCTGCTCGTCGCCAGCCACGAAGCGCATCTTCTCCAGCAGAAGGTCGACGTGCAGGTCGGCATCGGGGTTGCGCAGCGACTCGGCCACCGGAATCTCGTGCACGTTCGCGAGCACCCGCGTGCGTCCGTGGCGCACGGTCTGCAGCGCGTCGGCCGATGCGCCCACCACCACATCGCAGGCGAGGATGGCGTCGGCCTGCTGCGTGTCGATGCGCACCTGGTGCAGCCGCTCGCGCGAATCGGCCAGGCGCACGAAGCTCAGCACCGAGCCGCCCTTCTGCGCGAAGCCCATGAAGTCGAGCACGCTCGCGGCCTTGCCTTCGAGGTGCGCGGCCATGGCGATCACCGCGCCCACGGTCACCACGCCGGTGCCGCCCACGCCGGTCACGAGCAGGTCATACGGAGCGGTCCAGGCGTGCTCCGCCGGGTACGGCAGCGCGGCCACGCAGTGCAGGAAGGCATCGCGCCCCGAGGCGAGCGCACCGCTCTTGCGGCGCAGCTTGCCGCCCGTGACGCCCACGAAGCTGGGGCAGAAGCCCTTGGCGCAGGAGTAGTCCTTGTTGCAGCTGGTCTGGTCGATCTTGCGCTTGCGGCCCATCGGCGTCTCGTGCGGCAGTACGGCCACGCAGTTGCTCTGTACGGTGCAGTCGCCGCAGCCCTCGCACACGGCCTCGTTGATGAACAGGCGCTTCGGCGGATCCGCCAGCTCGCCCTTCTTGCGGCGGCGGCGCTTCTCGGCGGCGCAGGTCTGCTCGTAGATGAGCACCGTCACGCCCGCCATCTCTCGCAGGCGGCGCTGCACCTCGTCGAGCGCGGCGCGGTCGTGGAACTCGGTGCCGCTCGGAAAGCGGTCCTTGATGGCGTCGTACTTGCCGATGGCGTCGCTCACCACCACCACCTTGCTCACGCCTTCCGACTCGACCTGCCGCGCGATGGCGTCCACGCTGATGACGCCGTCGACCGGCTGCCCGCCGGTCATGGCCACCGCGTCGTTGAACAGGATCTTGTAGGTGAGCGTGGCCTTGGCCGCTACCGCCTGGCGGATCGCGAGGTAGCCCGAGTGATAGTAGGTGCCGTCGCCCAGGTTCTGGAAGACGTGCGGCGTCTTCGTGAACATGGCGTGCGAGATCCAGTCCACGCCCTCGCCGCCCATCTGGATGAGGCCCGCGGTGCTGCGGTCCATCCAGTTCGCCATGAAGTGACAGCCGATGCCGGCGCGCGCGGTCGAGCCCTCGGGCACCTTGGTGCTGGTGTTGTGCGGGCAGCCGGCGCAGAAGTACGGCAGGCGCTTGACCGCGTCGCTCGCGTTGGCCAGCAACTCGGGCGGCGTGAAGTCGCGCACATGCTGCAGGTGGTCGCCCAGGTCGTGGTTGTCGGGGAAGTGCACGGCCAGCCAGTGCGCGACCAGCTCGATGAGCCGCGAGGGCCGCAGCTCGCCCAGCGCCGACACCAGCGGCTGGCCTTCGCGGTCGTGCTTGCCCACGAGCACGGGGCGCGCATCGGGCGGCGCGTTGTAGAAAATGTCGCGCAGCTGCGTCTCGACCACCGCGCCCTTCTCCTCGACGATGAGGATCTCTTCCAGCCCCTGCGCGAAGGCCTTGATGCGCGTCTGCTCCACCGGAAAGCTCAAGCCCACCTTGTAGAGCCGCACGCCCGCGCGGGCCAGCTGCTCGGGCGAAAGCTCGAGCCGGCGCAGCACTTCCATGAGGTCGTGGTGCGCCTTGCCGCAGGTGACGATGCCGACCTTCGCGTGCTCGCTGACGATCACGTGGCGGTCGATGCTGTTGCGCCTGGTGAATGCGGCGACGGCTGCGAGCTTGTCTTCGAGCCGCGACTCGATGCGCAGCGAAGGCAGGTCGGGCCAGCGGTAGTGCAGGCCGTCCGGCGGCGCATGGTGACCGGTGGCGGCGCTCACCGCATCGGCGTCTTCCCATGCGCTGACGCGGGCATTGATCGCGTCCAGGTCCACGGTGCCCGCGCTCTCCACCACTTCGGACAGCGCCGCCATGCCGACCCACGCGCCCGAATAGCGCGAGAGCTCGTAGCCGTACAGACCGAACTCCAGGTACTCGGCCACGCTGGAAGGCTGCAGGATGGGCATGCGCCACGCCATGAAGGCGTGGTCGCTCTGGTGCGGCATCGACGACGAAACGCAGCCGTGGTCGTCGCCCGCCACCACAAGCACGCCGCCGTGCGGCGAAGAGCCATACGCATTGCCGTGCTTGAGCGCATCGCCCGCACGGTCGACGCCGGGACCCTTGCCGTACCACATGGCGAACACGCCATCGACGGTGCGCGCCGGGTCCGATTCCACGCGCTGCGTGCCCAGCACCTGCGTGGCAGCGAGCTCCTCGTTCACGGCCGGCACGAAGCGGATGCCCGTCTGCTTGAAGCGCTCGCCGGCCTTCCAGATCGCCTGGTCGACCATGCCCAGCGGGGAGCCGCGATAGCCGCTGATGAAACCCTGGGTGTGCAGGCCGCGCTGCGCATCGCGCCGGCCCTGCATCACGAGCACGCGGATCAGCGCCTGCGTGCCGGTCAGGAAAACCGAGCCGGATTCGGCCCAGATGTTGTCGGAGAGTTGGTAGCCGGGCCGTCTTATCGCGGTGGCATTGAGTGGGGCATTCATGCCCGGAATTGTTCTGCCGCCTTCCGAGGGAGTGCTTCTTCAATGCACTAGCGCAGACCCTTGTTTGAAGAAGAATTCACCTGAAAACAAGACAAAAAGAAGGTTCTATTTTTTATTTCTTCAGATCCCGAGAAAACACCAGTCTCCCGGCGCTACCTTATCTTCCGGCGCCCGCGTGCCGCGCCCGGAACTCGCCCGGCGTCATGCCTTCGAGCCGCCGGAAGTGGCGGTTGAAATTCGAGAGGTTGTTGAAGCCCACCTCGTAGCAGATGCTGCTCACGTGCTGGCGCGTGGAGGTCAGCAGGCCGCAGGCCTTCGCCAGGCGCAGGCCGATGATGAAGTCGGTGAAGGTCTTCCCGGTCGCGCGGCGGAAACTGCGCGACAGCGAGGTCCGGCTGGTGCCCACGAGCGCGCTGACTTCCGAAAGCGACAGCGGCTGTGCGTAGTTGTTCCGGATGTGATGCAGCGCTCTCTGCACGTGCAGCGTGCGGCCCGGCCCGGCGGCATCGGCATGCTCGGGGATTCGGGCCAGCAGCCGGAAGTCGGTCCACTGCGAGAGCTCATTCAGCACGGCGGTGAATGCCGAAAACCGTGCCAGCCCGTGCAGCGTCGAAAGGCGCCTCAGCTTGGTCAGCGTCTCCGCACCCAGGCCGACGAAATGCACGCCCTGGCGCGCGCGCGAAAGAAGCGGCCCGACGTCCGACAGCTCCGGGAATATCGCCGCGCCGCGGCGCAGCGGCTCGTCGCTGAAGCGCAGCACCAGCCCGTCATCCGGCTCCGCTCGATACGCCAGCCTCAGTGTCCGTGGCAGCAGGGGCCCGAGCAGCACGACCGCGCCGGGTGCGAGCGTATGCGTCTCTTCGCTCGCGCCGCTGCCGATGCGCAGGCATGCCGGGGCGCTTCCGATCAGGTGCAGTTCGTGGTCGTGAAGGCAGTTGCGGGAGTCGAAGCTTCGCCCCGCGAACGGGCTCGGCTCCTCGCAGAGAACGGTGGCATTGGCGTCGGACATTCGATTGCGATCCACAAGGCCTCGTGGCGATGGCGCGGCGGCCGCATCTGCGGTCAGTCGCGCGAGCGCATCGCGAAGAAGCCCCCGGCCACCAGGATGAACGCCCCGATGATCACCTTCTGCCAGGTGCTGGGCACCCCGGCCAGGATCAGCACGTTGTTGATCAGCGTGACCAGCACCACGCCCAGCAGCGTGCCGCCCACGGTGCCGCTGCCGCCGGTGATGCGCGCGCCGCCGAGGATCACGGCCGCGATCACGTCCAGCTCGTTGCCCACCAAGTCGAAAGGGTTTGCCAGACGCGTGCTCGACACGTGCACGATGCCAGCCAGCCCCGACAGGAAGCCCGCATACGCGAACACGAAGACGTGCACCGTGCGCAGGTTGTAGCCCAGCCGCTCGGCGATCTGCAGGCTGCCGCCGATGGCGTACACCGCCCGGCCGATCAGCGTGCGATTCAGCAGCCACCACGTCAGCACGGCCGCGAACACCAGCACCAGCACGGTTGCCGGCAGCACCACGTGCAGGCCCTGCGGCGTGTCGAAGCGCCACAGCGCCAGCTTGCCGAAGGCATCCATCGGCGCCGGCACGTTCATGAAGAACACGGTTCCCACGAAGGTCAGCAGGATGCCGCGGTACAGGTACTGCGTGCCGATGGTCACGATCAGCGAAGGTGCCTTCAGCCAGTGCACCAGCAGCCCGTTGATCACGCCCAGCAGCGCGCCGCTCGCCGCGCCTGCGACCAGCAGCAGCGCGATGGGCGCTTCCGGAAAATAGTTGAGCACCAGCTTGGTGATGCTGTACATGGTGAGCGCGGCGATGGCCGCGAACGAAACGTCGATGCCGCCGGCCGCCAGCACGATCAGCACGCCCAGCGCAAACAGGCCCAGCACCGTGCAGGCGCGCACGATGTCGAACAGCACCGGCAGCTGGAAGAAGCTCGGGTTGATGGCGCCCACCGCCAGGCTGGCCAGCACGATCAGCGCCAGTGTGAAGACCGAGGGGCGCTGCGCGAGCCAGCTGCGCAGTGACGCCCTCGCGTGCGGCGCGGGTGGGGTCGGCGTGGCCGGCGCGGATTGCGCTTGCATGGTGGAAGCCGTCATGAGAATGCGGGGGATGGGGTATCGGAAACCAGCGCGTGGTAGAGATCGCTCTCGGCGAGCCCCTGCGCGGCGAAGTCGTTGGCGATGCGGCCCTTGCGCATCAGCAGGATGCGGTCGCAGTTCTGCAGCAGTTCCTGCAGGTCGTCGCTCACCAGGATCACGCCCAGGCCCTGCTCGGCCAGCCGCTGCACGATGCGGTAGATGGTGTCCTTGGAGCCCACGTCCACGCCCACGGTGGGGCCGTGCAATATCAGCACGCGCGGCCCGATGGCCAGCCAGCGCCCGATGAGCACGCGCTGCTGGTTGCCGCCCGAGAGCGACTGCACCGGACGGTCGACGTCGGGCGTGGCGATCTGCAGGTCGGCCACGGTGCGCTCCGCCAGCGCCTGGCACTGGGTTGTATCGAGCGCGCCGAAGCGCCCGCGCAGGCGGTTGAGCACCGCCGTGACGATGTTGTCGCGGATCGGCTTGTCGAGGAACAGGCCCTCGCTGAGCCGGTCTTCGGGCACGTAGCCGATGCCCTGGCGGATGCCGTCGGTGGGCGTATTCAGCGCGATCTCCTTCGCGTCGAGCAGCACGCGTCCGCGGTCGGCGGCCTGCACGCCGGCCAGCGCCAGCGCGAGCTCGTTGCGGCCGGAGTCGAGCAAGCCGGTCACGCCGAGGATCTCGCCCTTGCGCAGCGTGAAGCTCACGTCGCTGAACTGCGCGCCGCGGCCCAGGCCTTCGACCTTCAGCAGTTCGTCGCCGCCGTGTGTGCCGTGGCGGTAGCGCTCGCCGTCGAGGTGCTTGCCGGTCATCCAGTGCGCGATCTCGGCCTTGGTGAAGTCGCGGATCGGGCCCTGCGCCACCTTCGTTCCGTCGCGGAACACGATGGCCTGGCCGCCCATGGCCATGCACTCGTCGAGCTTGTGGCTCACGAAGAGCACGGCCACGCCCTGCTCGCGCAGCGCCTCCACCACGCGAACGAGGTTGTCCACCTCCTTCTGCGTGAGCGAGGTGGTGGGCTCATCCATGATGACCATGCGCGCGCGCGTGGCCACCGCGCGCGCGATGGCCACGAGCTGCCGCGTGGCGATGGGCATCTCGTCCACGCGCCGCGCGAGGAAGGCCGCGTCGGTCGGCAGCTTCACCGCCTCCAGCGCGCGCGCGGCCGTGGCCGCCAGCGCCTTGCGGTCGAAGCGCCGCGCCAGCCTGCCGCCGGTTGCAACCAGCTGCTCGCTGAGCGCGACGTTCTCGGCCACGCTCATGTTCGGCAGCAGCGACAGGTCCTGGTAGACCGTCTCGATGCCGAGGCTGAGCGCCTGCAGCGGCGACAGCGAGTCGTACGGCTGCCCGTCGATCACGATGCGCCCCTGGCTCGGCGGCTGCGCGCCCGAGATGATCTTGATCAGCGTGCTCTTGCCGCAGCCGTTCTCGCCGAGCAGGTGGTAGATCTCGCCGGCCTCGATGCGCAGGTCGATGCCGCGCAGCGCGTGCACGCCCGCGAAGCGCTTGTGCACGTCCTGCACTTCGAGGAACACCCGGCGCCCGGCCGGTGTGTCGGCCGGGCTTGCTTGCGTGGAAGGCGCGGTCAGGGTCATGGCTGCAAGGCGGTCAGAACGAATACTTCTTGTAGTTCTGCTTGTCGACCTCGACCCAGGCCTGGCCCGTGACGATGATGCCCACGCCCGGGCCCTTCTTCACCGAGACCTTGTTGTAGCCGGGCACGCCCATGTCGGTGCCGTCAGTGATGGTCTTGCCGTCCAGCAGCATCTTGGCCGCCTTGTTCATGACGATGCCGGCGTCCTTCGGGTCCCAGAAGGCGATGCCGCCGACCGCGCCCGACTCGAGGAACTTGGCCGCCTCGCTCGGCAGGCCGGTGCCGAAGACGCAGATCTTGCCCGCCAGGCCGGCTTCTTCCACGGCACGGCCGATGCCCAGCACGTCGAGCGACGACGAGCCCTGGAAGCCCTTCAGGTCGGGGTGCTTGCGCAGCATTTCCTTGGCCTTGCCGTAGGCCTTCTCGGCGTCGTTGAGCGACTCGTTCTTGGCGTCGACCAGCTGCATCTTGGGGTACTTCTTCGCGTTGGCCGCGCCGCCGTCGGCCCACTGCACTTGCGACTGGCTGCCCAGCGATCCGACCAGCGAGGTCCACTTGCCCTGCTGGCCCATGCAGGCGGCAAGGCGCTCGTTGATGCGCGCGCCGTAGGCGGTGTTGTCGAAGGCCTCGATGTCGACCATGGTGTTCTTCTGGTTGTCTGCCTCGTGCGTGACGACCTTGATGCCTCGTTCCATCGCGCGCTTGAGCACCGGCTCCAGCGTGGGCGGGTCCATCGACACCACCGCGATCGCGTCGACCTTCTTGGCCACCAGGTCTTCCACCAGGCGCTGCTGCTGCGCGGCGTCGGACTGGGCCGGGCCGATCTGGCGCGTGGCCACGCCCGGCGTGCTGCTGCCGAACTCCTTCACGCCCACTTCCATGCGGTTGAACCAGCTGATGCCGGTGATCTTCACCACGGTGACGATGTCCTGCGGCTTGCCCTGCGCATGCAGCGCCGAGGCGAAGGCGACGGTGCCCAGTGCGAGCACGGTGCAGGCGATCTTGGTTTTCTTCAGCATGTTCGTTTGTCTCCTAGCCCTCGGTGGTTCTCTGCGTCGCGCCAGGAGGGGGCTGATGCGGCGGTGCGCTGGTGCGCGAAACGGAGATGAAGCTGCGCAGGTCGGCCAGGCTGAAGCGCGCCGATGCCAGGAAGAACAGCAGCAGCAGGCCCCAGGCGCAGTCGCGGAAGAAGTTGGAAATGCCCAGCAGGTTGAAGGTGCTCGACAGCAGCTGCAGCGCCACGGCCGAGAAGAACAGGCACACCATGCGCCCGTAGCCGCCCTGCGGCCGCACGCCCGCCATCACGGTGATGAGGATGGCGATCAGCAGGTAGGAGTTGCCGTAGTCCGACTTCACGCTGGCCGTGCGGCCCGCGATGATCACGCCCGCCACCGCCGCCAGCACGCCGCACAGCGCGTAGGTGGCGATCAGCATGCGGCCCTGCGGAATGCCCGCGTAGCGCGCCGCCTTGGCGTTGGTGCCCAGCAGGAAGAGCCGGATGCCGAACGGGCTCTGCTTGAGCAGCCAGCCCACGGCCAGCAGCATGGCGACGAAGATCGCGAACGGAATCGGCACGCCCAGCACGTTCTCGTTGCCGATGGCCGAAAGCGGCTCCGCATTGCCCACGCGCAGGCTGGAACCGCCCGTGAGCACCACGGCCAGGCCGGTGTAGAGCAGTTGCGTGCCCAGCGTGCACAGAATGGGCGTGAGGCCGGCGCGCGCAATCAGCACGCCGTTGAGCAGCCCGCCTACCAGCCCCGTCGCGAGCGCGACCGCGGCAAAGGCTCCGGTATAGGCCCACGGCGCAGCATCGGCATCGATCAGCATCGGCGCCAGCGTGGCCGCCACCACGCCCGAGAGATTGGCCAGCGCCACGCCCGAGAGGTCGATGCCGCCGTTGCCGGAGATCATGGACAGCGCCACACCCATGGCCAGCAGGCCGAGCTCGGGCAGCTGGCCGCCCATCGACTGGAAGTTGTAGACGTCGAGGAACTCGCCCTTCGACAGCACCGTGGCGACCACGAGGATCGCGACGTTGATGCCGACCAGGAAGTTGAGCTCGCGGTCTGAAAACCTGAATTTCACGGAAGGCTCCTTTGCGGCTCGCGTTCTCAGGCTGCGGCCCGGCCCAGCAGCGCATCGACCTCGGCACGCGTGGGCATCGAAGGCGCGGTGCCGGCGCGCGTGACCGAGATGGCTGCCACGGCCGAGCCGAAGCGAGCGGCTTCCAGCGGAGACGCGCCCTCGGCCAACGCGGCCGCGAAGCCGCCGTTGAACGCATCGCCAGCGCCGGCCGTTTCCTTCACCGCGCCGGCATGGAACACGGGCAGGTGCACCGACTCGCTCGCGCTATGCAGCAGCGCGCCCTTGTCGCCGAGCGTGATGAGCGCGCAGCCCACGCCCTTGGAGAGGAAGAAGTCGCCCGCGCGGCGTGCGTCCTCGACGGTCTCGACGGCGATGCCGCTCAGCGCAGCGGCTTCGTGCTCGTTCGGCGTGATGAAGTCGCACAGCGGGTACACGGCATCGTCGAACGGCAGCGCGGGCGCGGGGTTGAACACCGTCACCGTGCCGGCAGCGCGCGCAAGCTCCAGGCCGCGCTGCGCGGCACCGGCGGGCTGCTCCAGCTGCGTGACGAACACCCGCGCGCCGCGAATGGCGTCGGCGGCCGCATCCACGTCCGCCGAGTCGATGAGCGCCGCGGCGCCAGGCACCACGATGATGGCGTTGTCGCCCGTGACCTCGTGCACGTAGATGAAGGCCGCGCCGGTCGGCTGCGTCGTCACCTGCGGCACGCGCGGCGTGATGCCCTCCTCGGCCCAGAGTGCGAGCGCATTGGCGCCGAAGGCGTCCTGCCCGAGCTTGGAGATGAAGGTCACCTGCGCGCCGGCGCGCGCCGCCGCCACCGACTGGTTCGAGCCCTTGCCGCCGGGCCCCATGGCGAAGCCGGAGCCGGCGATGGTCTGGCCCACGCCCGGAAGGTCGGCCGCACGGAAGGCGAGGTCGGCCACGAAGATGCCGAGCACGGCGACGCCGCGCTGCTGGTGCGAAGAAGCCGTGCTCATCGCGATCAGGCCTCGGGGGCGATCACGCCCTTCTTGAACACGAAGCAGCCGTAGAAGCGGCGCTCGCCGGTGGCGATCACGCAGTAGGCGCGGCGCGCGGCTTCATAGAAGGCGAAGCGCTCGATGGAGCCCATCGGACGCGGGCGCCCTTCGGCCGCGTCGATCTCGCGCTGCATCTCCTGCTGCACGGGCGGGATCTCATTGGGCGCCCCCATGATCTCCATGCGCCTCGCCGGATCTTCCACCGCGTTGTCCAGCGGCAGCACCGAAAGAATGGCGCGCGCCGCCTCGGTGGTGCCCACGCCGTCGATGCGCAGCAGCCGGCCCAGCGAGGTCTGGCGGGCGACCGAGTCGGCCGGGAAATTGGCGTCGCACAGCACCAGCTCGTCGCCGTGGCCCATCGCGCGCAAGGCGTAGAGCACGTCTGCGTTGAGCAGCGGATGGATGGACTTCAGCATTCGGTCTCCTGAATTGGTATGGCTTTCGCGGCTGCGATCTTAGATAAAGAAAACGTTTGCGCAAACGTTTGCTTCTCGGGGATTTCCCTTGGTTTCGATAACAGGCACAACGGCTGCCCGTTCATTCGCCATAGGGAATCCAGATGTTCTTGACCTGCGTGGCGTGCCGCAGGAACACCGCGCCTTCGCCCGATGCCGGGTCGTGCCAGTCGGTGGCCAGGCCATGGTCGACCAGCGTGCGCTTGAGGTTGCCGACCGAAAGCCGCTCGGCATCGCGCGACAGCTCCTTCGCGCCGAAGACCCAGAGCGCGTCGACGTCGTCGTGCTCTGCCAGCGTGCGCACGAGGCCCGCGGCCGGGCCGGTCACGATGTTGACGACGCCGCCCGGCAGGTCGGAGGTTTCGAGCACCTGGTAGAAGTCGGTGGCGACCAGCGCGTGCTTCTCGCCCGGCACGATGACCGTGCGGTTGCCCATGGCGAGGTTCGGCGCCAGCAGGCTCACGAAGGACAGCAATGGCGCCTCGTCGGGGCAGACCACACCCACCACGCCGATCGCCTCGACCGTGGCCAGCGCTACGCCGCGCAGCGGCGGCACATGCACCGTGCCCTCGTACTTGTCGGCCCAGGCCCCGTAGGCGAAGAGGCGGCTCACCGATGCATCGACCTCGGCCTGCGCGGCCTTCGCTGCGACGCCGGTGAGGCTCGCGATGCGCACGGCGAACTCGCCTGCGCGCGCCGAGAGGTTCTCCGCGAGGTAGTACAGCGCCTGCGCGCGGCGATGCGGCGTCGCGCTCGACCAGCCCGCGGCCGAGCGCGCGGCGGCGACGGCATTGCGGATGTCCTTGCGGTTGCCCGTGCCCACCTCGCCTGCGCGCTGCCCGTTGGCGGCGAAGACGCTGCTGGAGAGTTCGCCATCGGGCCGCACCTGCTTGCCGCCGATGAAGAGCTTGGCGGTGCGGTCGATGGCGGGCAATGCGAGCGCAGATTCGTTCTTCGCATCCGCAGCCTCGTTCGCAGCGACACTCGCTGCAGCAGAACGCGGCTTGCGCTGCGCCCATGCACACGGCTTCAGGTATTCGTAGCAGCCCTCTCGCCCGCCCTCGCGGCCGTAGCCCGATTCGCGGTAACCCCCGAAGCCCACGCCAGCGTCGAACAGGTTGGTCGCATTGACCCACACCACGCCGGCCTGCAGCTGCGGCGCGATGCCCAGCGCGAGGCCGATGGTCTCGCTCCACACGCTGGCCGCGAGCCCGTAGCGCGTGTTGTTCGCCAGCGCGACGGCTTCGTCTGGCGTGCGGAAGGTCATCGTCACCAGCACGGGGCCGAAGATCTCCTCGGTCGCGACGGTGGATGCCGGCTGCACGCCCGTCAGCAGCGTCGGTGGAAAGAAGCTGCCGCCCGGCGGCAGCGCGCCCGGCGCCTGGTAGCAGGTCGCGCCCTCGCGCACGCCGGTGGCCACGAGCGAGCGCACGCGCTCGAGCTGCGTGGAGTCGATCAGGCTGCCCATGTCGATCGCCTTGTCCAGCGGCGGGCCCACGCGCAGGGTCTGCATGCGGCGCTTGAGCCGCGCGATGAAATCGTCGGCGATGCCTTCCTGCAGCAGCAGCCGCGAACCGGCGCAGCACACCTGGCCCTGGTTGAACCAGATCGCGTCGACCACGCCTTCGACAGCGGCGTCGATGTCCGCGTCGTCGAACACGATGAAAGGCGACTTGCCGCCCAGCTCCAGCGTGAGCGACTTGCCCGTGCCCGCCGTCGCGGTGCGAATCAACCGCCCCACTTCCGTCGAGCCGGTGAAAGCGATCTTGTCCACGCCCTCGTGCGCGACCAGTGCAGCGCCGGTGGCGCCGTCGCCCGTCACCACGTTGAGCACGCCGCGCGGCAGGCCCGCCTGCGCCGCGAGCTCGGCGAAGAGCAAGGCACTCAGCGGCGTGAACTCGGCGGGCTTCAGCACCACGGTGTTGCCCAGCGCGAGCGCGGGCGCGATCTTCCACGCGAGCATCAGCAGCGGGAAGTTCCACGGAATGATCTGGCCGACCACGCCCAGCGGCACCTGGTCGGCGAACTCGCGCTCCTGCAGCTGCGCCCAGCCGGCATGGTGATAGAAGTGGCGCGCGGCCAGCGGCACGTCGAGGTCGCGCGTCTCGCGGATCGGCTTGCCGTTGTCGAGTGCCTCGACCACCGCGAGCAGGCGCGCATGGCGCTGCACCATGCGGGCGAGCGCATACAGATGCCGCGCACGGCCATGGCCGCCGAGCGCGAACCAGCCCGGCTGCGCGGCGCGCGCGGCCGCCACCGCGGCGTCCACGTCCTTCGCCGAACCTTGCGCGATGCGCGCCAGGCGCTGGCCGGTGGCCGGCTCGGCCGTGTCGAAGTGCGCGCCCTCGGCAGCGAGCGTGAAGCGTCCGTCGATGAAGTGGCCGAAGCCTTCGGTATGGCGCGCTAGCCATTCGCGCGCGTCGGTATCGCTCTCGGGCGCGGGGCCGTAGTCCATGGTGTCGAAATAGCGTGCGACGTTGTTGTTGTTGCTGCTGCTCATCGGGCTCATCCGATCGGGTGGCGGTTGTAGGCCGAGTAGCGGCCGGTGACGTGGTGCTCCAGCTGGCGCTCGATGTCGGCCAGCAGCGTGGAGGCGCCGATGCGGAACAGGTCGGGCTCGAGCCAGTCGCGGCCCAGTTCCTCCTTCATGAGCACCTGGTAGTCGAGCGCCGTCTTCGCGGTGGAGACGCCGCCCGCGGGCTTGTAGCCCACGCGCAGGCCGGTGCGGGCCTCGTACTGGCGGATCATCCGCAGCATCGCGAGCGTGACCAGCGGCGTGGCGTTCACGCCTTCCTTGCCGGTGGAGGTCTTGATGAAATCGGCGCCGGCCATCATGCAGACCATCGAGGCCTTCGCGACGTTGCGCAGCGTCTTGAGCTCGCCCGTCGCGAGGATCGCCTTCACGTGCGCCTCGCCCGCCGCGCGGCGGAAGTCGAGCATCTCGTCGTAGAGCTTCTTCCACTGGCCGGCGAGCACGTGCTCGCGGGTGATGACGATGTCGATCTCCGAAGCGCCGTCGCGCACCGAGGCCTCGATCTCCTTGAGCTTGAGCTCGTGCGGAATCAGCCCCGCCGGAAAGCCCGTGGATACCGCCGCCACCGGAATGCCGCTGCCTGCCAGCGCCTCGACCGCCGTGGAGACGAAGCGGTGATAGACGCACACAGCACCCGTGTGCAGCTTGCGGTCGGCAAACCCGAGTGCGGCCAGCAGGTCGGGGCGAACCGGCGTCACGGCCTTGGCGCAGAGCCGCTTCACGCGCTCTGCCGTGTCGTCGCCGCTGAGCGTGGTGAGATCGATGCAGGTGATGGCCTTGAGCAGCCAGCCGGCCTGTGAGTCCTTCTTGACCGAGCGGCGGCCGGGCAGCGTGGCCACGCGGCGCTCGGCGGCAGAGAGGTTGAAGCGGATGCCGTCGATCCAGCCGAGGTCGAAGGGCTGGGCGGTGTTGCGCGCGGCAGCGGGGTGGGTCTGCGCCGGCGTCCCGGCGGGCGCCTGGGGCGCGGCCGCAGGCGAAGCCGGGCGCGAGCGCACCGCGCCGCTGGGGCGAACGAGGGAAGTGGAAGTCATGGATGGGCGAGCGCCGTGGCGCGCAAGGGCCGCGACTGCGGCGGGACGGCTGGGTACATGTCTTTTGTCTCCGGGCCTCATCGCATCGCATTGCATCGCGGCAGGCCTTGGTGTTCGTGTTGGGATAAATGTTATTACAACAACATTTAAATGCGCAATATGTTTTTCAAACAACATTGAAACGACATGCGATGCCCGATACTCCAGAGCGTGGACCTGAGGAAACGAACATGAGAAGAACCGCCGGAGCCGAGGCCCGGGCCGTGCGCCTGGCCAGGATGCAGGAACTCGTCGAGGCCGGCGGCCCGCTGCCGATCAAGCAGGCGGCGCAGCAACTCGATGTGACGGAAATGACCATCCGCCGCGACCTGGCGTCGGCGGAATCTCCCCTCTCCGCCCTCGGCGGCTACGTGCTCGCGACCACGCTGCCGGGCGCCGAACGCTACTCGCTCGACGAGGCCAGCGACCAGCATGCGGCCAACAAGCGCCTGGCCTGCGAGCGCGCCGCCGGGCTGGTGCAGCCGCACGACAGCCTCTTCATCGACTGCGGCACCACCATGGTCCATTTCGCCGAGGCGCTGCCGCCCGAAATGCCTTTGAGCGTCGTGTGTTATTCCACGAACATCGCGCAGGTGCTGAGCCGCCGCCCGAAGACGCAGCTGATGCTGCTGGGCGGGCTCTACCACCCCTCCTCGGCCACCTTCTTCTCGGACGAGGGCCTGCAGTACCTTGCCAGGCTGGGCGTGAACAAGGCCTTCATCTCGGCGGGCGGCATCGACCTGGAGCGCGGCGCGAGCTGCTCCAACTTCCACGAGGTGCCGGTGAAGCAGGCGGCAATCCGCAGCGCATCGCAGAGCTTTCTGATCGTCGACGAAAGCAAGCTCGGCACGCTGCGGCCGGCCTTCTTCAGCCCGCTCGACGCCTTCGCGCGCATCGTGGTCGGCGGCTCGCCCGAGGCCTCGCTGAAGAAGCAGTTCAAGGACCTGCCGCTGGAATTCGCGCGCGCCGCCGACGCATAGGCGCTGCATTGCCCTGACGCATCGATCGGGGAGAATCGCGACGACGGAGGGGATCGGCACTCGATCCCCCTCTGAACCCCATCACTACACGCGACTGCGCGATGAATGCCGGCACCGTTTCCCTCGACGAGCACTGCCTCAAGATCCTCTCCGCGCTGCAGCACGACGGCCGCCAGACCGTGCAGCA
This sequence comes from Variovorax sp. 350MFTsu5.1, assembly GCF_048302515.1. Classification (NCBI taxonomy): domain Bacteria; kingdom Pseudomonadati; phylum Pseudomonadota; class Betaproteobacteria; order Burkholderiales; family Comamonadaceae; genus Variovorax; species Variovorax sp. 350MFTsu5.1. The sequence goes on from NZ_CP157620.1 coordinate 4,776,215, forward strand.
GATCTCCGAGGCCGTCGGCCTCTCGCCCACGCCCTGCTGGAAGCGCATCAAGGACATGGAAGCCGCCGGCGTCATCCGCGGCTACACCACGCTGGTCGACCCCGAGCTCGTGGGCCTGCACGTATCGGCCGTCGCCGAGGTGAACCTCGACCGCCACAGCGAGGCGATGGTGCAGCGCTTCGAGGAAGCCGTGGCCGCGAGCCCGCAGATCATCCGCTGCGTGTCGGCCACCGGGCCGGCCGACTACATCCTCAACGTGACCGTGCCCGACATGAAGCACTACGAGCGCTTCCTGCACGAGGTGCTGTTCAGCCTGCCCGGCGTGACGCACGTGCGCTCGAGCATCGTGCTGCGCGAGATCAAGTCTGAAACAGCGCTGCCGTTGGACCACCTGCTGCCGGGCACGCCGCGCGCGACCGGCTCGCGGCGCGGCGCCGGATGAACTGAGCTCTCCCAGAGGCTTCTTCGAAAGCGGGGCGTGCCTGTAGCAAGCACTGAACACTCCCGCCGGCCTCCAGCGACATCGTCAGAAGTCGGCCGTTTCTCGAGAGTCTGTAATAGACCGTAATGGAACGGCATGCAATCGAGCACCAAGATGCCCGGACCTCCATACTCACACAAGGAATATGTGATGGTCCCGTCTACTTCGGGCAATTGCAGCCACCATGCGAGATAAGTACTCGTTTGTTCCTGATCCCGTCGCACCGCCCAGCCACCACGGCCGGCGTGATGAAATCTCGGCGCTGTTCGGTATCAACAAGAACATGCGGAAGCGCCACTCGACCGAGGCGGCCAACGCACTGGCGCAGAACCTTGCTGTAGCCGCAGACTTCAATGCGATTCATACCGCGCTACACACCTATGAGAAGGCGCATCTGAACGGTGGCGGCAACTGGCCGCGACTCAAAGGCGCGCTATTGCTCCGCTATCGCGGAGTACTCGATTTCGTGGACAACCTCCCTCATTCGTCAGATTGCTTCATGCGGGTCGGAGGTATCAGGGCCAAGGTTGGTACCGTCTTCTTCGGCGAAGGCCGCTTCCATCTCATCGGCCGCCCGCTGCTCGCACATAACGACGTCTACCATCGCCACGGTGACAACAATGTTCCCCCTCGTCACTACATTTCGCTCACCACCTCGGCCACGCACGTCAAGCGTTTCGTCACCCGCGGCCTGAGCGCATTCGATGCCATGGCCATCACGCAGGGGCGACCGCTGCGCTCCGTGCTCGGCACCGTGAATGCCCAGCTCACCGAGGTCGGGGGAGCCTTCATGCACGGCGTGGGCGCGGGAATCGCGCTGACTGAAGCCCAGCAGATCCTGACTCATACACGCGGCTGGGGCGGCAACAAGCGCTACATTTCCACCGGCGTCTCCAACAGACCCGCGCTGTCCACGCGCGGAATACCTTTCGTCAGCATGTACGGTGTAGTGACGGTGGATCTCGCGCTCGTGCCGGCCGCGACCATCTTCGATGTGCACCGCCACGACGTGGCTTCGGCCTGGCTGGGCTTGCCGGCGACCGACGTTCTGAACAACGGCCATCACACCAATACCGGCGACATCGCCGAACAACAATATCTGGGCCTGCGCGACACCATCCGCACACGCGAACTCCTGATCAAAGGCAGCATCCCCATCGCGGCCTTGCATCGCACTTCGGCCGGCCGCGTCTTGCTAGGATTGGGGTCCACCACCAACCTGATGCACGATGGTCATGCCAGGCGCAGGGTCAACGGCTTCGGCGATGGCGGTACCGAGCATCTGATCAGCACGCTGGCGCCGGGAATACGCGGCACCATCGTCGGACAGGATCACATGAGCTTTCGCGACCCACACACCAATCTGCGCTGGCACTTCCTTGAGTTCAATGCCCCGGGTGCGGTCGTTGCCGCCCAATTGGTGCTGCAGCCCCTGCTCGCCGGCCGGAACATGGTTGCATTCGAAAAGTTCACCCCCATCCGGCCGCCGGGCATGGTGTAGCTCTCGACAGGGCTTTCCATTGTCATACCGCACGCCCGCGCCTTCGCCTGACGCCTCTTTTGCCCGCCTGGTACTGGATTCCGACGTGCCGGAAGTACCGCGCCTGCAATCGTCCTGGCAACCGACAGGAGCCTTCACCACCTCCGGCAGCGCGCAGTTTTCGATGGCCGGCTGGCAACAACTGCACGCCACCGTCATCCAGAGGCAACCAGCGACCTTCGTGGTGGTGGATCTCCGCAAGGAATCGCACGGATTCATCAACGGCGCCGCTATCAGTTGGTACGCGGCGGGCAGCAACTGGGGCTGTGCAGGTCTTTCCCCGGCCGATGCCGAGGAACTGGAACGTTTGCGCTTGACCATCGTCTCGAACTCACCGGAAGTCACGGTGACAACCAAGACGCAGGTGCAGCTCGGCGCACCAGGTGGCGAGACGTGGCAGGTAGAGCAAGTCTGCAGCGAGAAGCGTCTCGTTGAGGACGACGACGTGCGGTATGTGCGTCTGCCCGTGGATGATCATTGCGCACCCGATGCTGCGGCGTTGAACGCCCTGGTCGAGCTGTTCGACTCCCTGCCTGCCGGCAGCCATCTTCACTTTCATTGTCGCGGTGGAAAAGGCCGGACAGCCACGGCCCTCGCCTTGCTTGATATTCATCAGCATGCCGGCTCCACGCCCTTTGCACAGATCATCGAACGCCAGGCGATATCGACTGGCTATGCATTGGATGGGCATGTGCACGACACGCGACAACCCAAGTTCCCTCACTTGCGGGCTCGGCTGGAAATATTGAAGCAGTTTCATGCGGATCGCGCGTCCAGGTGACGGAACTGGACGTAGAAAAGAATGGCGGCATCGCAGCCACAACGACAACACGAACATGAACCTGCCGTTTCGCCTCGCGCTCGCCGCGCTCATCCTTTCGATGGGCACCTCGGCCCTCGCAGCAACGCCGGCCACGCCGCCGGCCGCAACGCAGACCGCAGCCAAGCCCGTCCCAGGTACGCCGGTGCCCGCAGGATCTCCGCAGCAGACCGGCCCCATCCGCTTCCAGTTCGCCATCTACTACGCCAAGACACCGGCCACCGACCCCATGGCCGCGCTGCGCGGCGCACTCGGCAAGAGCGGCGGCAGCCCGAAGCTCCTGGCGTCGATGCCGACGCCCTCCTCCGTCAGCGCGCCCGTGGTCTTCGCGAACTGGAACACCACCACCGTGCTGAAGGAATACCGCGCGCCCGACATGGAGTCGCTGCAGCGCTTCGGCCGCGGCATCTCGCGCGAGCAGGCGGAAGCGCTGCAGAAGGCGGACAAGGCGCTGATCCTCGATTTCGCGCACCCCTCGCAGCAGTCGTCCGCCGCCATGCAGAAGGCGCTGCAGGTCACGCTGCAGGTCGCGCGCGACACCGGCGGCCTGCTGTGGGACGAGGAGACGCGTGAAGTCTTCTCGCCCGACGAATGGCAGAAGCGGCGCATCGACAGCTGGGCCAACGGCCTGCCCGACGTGTCGCAGCACATGACCATCCACGCTTACCGCAGCGGCGAGATGGTGCGGGCCATCACGCTCGGCATGGGCAAGTTCGGCCTGCCCGACGTGGTGGTGAGCGATTTCTCGTGGTCGAGCAACCGGCCCATGGGCAGCCTGCTCAATGCCTTCTCCCAGGCGATGGCCGAGGGCATCACGCTGGCGAAGCCCGGCCAGTTCGACATGGACCTGCGCGCGCTCAAGCATGCGGCCGCGCGCGACCCGCTGCTTTCGGGTCTGAAACCCAACGCCGCCGCGGTGGCAAGGCTCTCGCTCGTCAACGGCACCTGGGAAAGCGGCGATCCGCAGAACAGGCTCTACGAGATCCGCTTCGACCGCTACAAGGGCCCCGACCGCTACGCGCAGCAGAATGCCCTGCTGAGCTCGGTGTTCGGCGCCGACGAAGACCCGGTCACCCGCCTGAAGCACAACGACGAGCTGCTCGCCGCCAGCAAGGCCGCCACCGCGCAGCTCCCCAAGCTGCGCGATGCCTTTGCCAAGGGCCTGCAGCCCGGCGAATACATCCTCGTGAAGGCCCCGTTCACCACGGCCGCGGGCGGCAACGAATGGATGTGGGTGGAAGTCGCGCGCTGGAACGGCGATGCCATCGAGGGCTTGCTGAAGAACGAGCCTGTCGACGTCCAGGGCCTCCACGCCGGCCAGATGGTGAAGGTCTCGCAGGCCAAGGTCTTCGACTACATCCGCATCTATCCGGATGGCCGCCGGGAAGGCAACGAGACGTCGAAGATCATCGCGCGCATGCAGGGCGCGAAGAAGTAGCAGTAGCGGCAGCAACAGCAGCCGGCTGCCCGCCGGGAATGAAGACGGTGAACGCGCATCCCCGTCCGCCCGGCGCCTGCGCGAGCCCGATGGTGCCGCCCATGCGCTGGCAGGCTTGACGCGCTATCGACAGCCCCAGCCCCGTGCCCTGCGCGAGGGTGGCCGAGCCGCGACGGAAACGCTCGAACACCAGCTCGTGCTCCTCGACCGGAATGCCGGGCCCGCTGTCGACCACCGAAAGAACCAGCCCCTGCGCCTCGCGCCGCAGCGTCACCACCACCTGCCCGCCGGCTTCCACGTACTTCACCGCGTTGTCGAGCAGGTTGCGCAGCACCGACTCGAACAGCGGCACGGGCAGTTCGAAGACCAGGCTGTCGGAGGATTCGAGCATCAGCTCCAGCCGGCGCTGGTCGGCGTCCCTGGCGGCCTGCGCGAGATGCCGCCGAGTGAGCTCCGCCACGTCGACGAACTGCGTCCCGGGGCGCTCCGCGCCGTCCATGGTGGCCAGCTCCAGCAGCTGCTGGATAAGGTGCGAGCCGCGCGCGATGGCGTGCGCCAGGTGCTGCGCCGCCTCCTGCCGCTCCTGCGGATCGGTCGAGCGCGACAGCACGTGGGCCTGCGCGCCGATCACCGCCAGCGGCGTGCGCAGCTCGTGCGCCGCGTCGTTCACGAAGGAGCGCTCGCGCTCGACCTTGCCCCGCAGTTGCGCAAGCAGCCCCTCGAGCGCCTTCAACAATGGCTCGAGCTCGGCGTACTTCGGATCGAAGCCCAGCGGCGACAGGTCTTCCGCGCTGCGCAGCTTGATGCGCTCGCCCAGTTGCCGCAGTGGCTTGATGCCCTGCGCGGCGGCGATCCACACCGGCGCGAGCACGAAGGGAAACGCGATCAGGAAAGGCAGGAAGAGCGAGCTGCCGAAGAGGCCGATCAGCCACGGTATGCCCGAATGCGGCTCGCCCAGCCACACCCGCCAGCGCTCGCTGCTGCCTTCGTACAGCCAGTAGCGCTGGCCGCCCAGCGTCACGTCGACCATCTTGTCGTGCTCGCCGCTCAGCACGAGGCCCTCGACCTCGGGGGAGACGTACAGCAGACGGCCCTCGTGGTTCTTGAGCTGGAAGACCACGTTGCCGGGCAGGTCGCCTTCGAGGCGGCGCAGCTCGTTGATGATCCGCCCCATCGCGTCCATCACGCCGGCGGCGACTTCGTCGTTCTCGATGCCGGCCAGCGCGGTGTTGATCTCCCGGCCGGCGCGCGCCACGCTCGAGTCAGTGTTCATGTTCATGCTGAAGCTCATGAACATGTAGATCACCAGCGCGCCCCATGCCAGCGAGAAGGCGATCAGCACCGACAGCGCCACGCGCCGCACCAGGCTGCGGCGCAACAGCCACATCATGAGGCGAGCATGTAGCCGACGCCGCGCACGGTCTTGATCCGCTCCGCGCCGATCTTGCGGCGCAGGTTCGACACGTGCACTTCGATGGCGCCGAAGTCCACCGGCTCGCCCAGCGGATCGAGCCGCTGCGAGAGCGTGCCCTTCGGGATCACCGCGCCGGGCTCGCGGGCAAGTTCCAGCACCAGCTGGAACTCGCGCGGCGACAGGTCCAGCGCCACGCCGCCCAGCCGCGCGACATGGCTGCGCGGCTCGATCTCCAGTTCGCCGAAGGACCACACGTCGCTGGCCTGGTGCGCATAGCGCCGGCGCACGGCATGGATGCGCGCCACCAGCTCGGGCGTGGCGAAGGGCTTGACCACGTAGTCGTCGGCGCCGCCGTCCAGGCCCGCAAGCCGGTCTTCGAGGGCGCAGCGCGCGGTGATGACCACGATGGGCACCGTCACGCCCGAACGGCGCCAGCGCGACAGCAGCTGCAGGCCCGAGCCGTCGGGCAGGCTCACGTCGAGCAGCACGCAGCCGCAGGCATCGCCGTCGAAGGAGCGCGGGGCGTCGGCGATGCGGCGCAGCCACTCGATGCTGAAGCCCTCGGCCTTCAGCGCCTGCGAGAGGGCTCGGCCCAGGTCCAGGTCGTCTTCGATGAGCAGGAGGTGCATCGCCCGGATTGTCCGGCGGGAACCTTAAGCATTGCCAAAGGTTCGGAGGCGAACAATGATGCGGTCTTCCCTCGCCTTCCTCGCCTTCCTTCTTCCTGGTCTCCCCGGTCTTCCGGGCCGCCGTCCGCGCGCACCGGTGGCAGCCCGAGCAAAACGGAGTCGTACAGAGTGAACACCGCCTTCGCAACCCTGCTCGTCGCCGCCGCGCTCCTGTCGGCCTGCGGCAACCAAGATGCCGGCCCGCAGCCGGCCGCCCCCGGCCTGCAACAGCGCGCCGACGCCGTCACGGGCCGCGTCACGGCGTCGGATGGCGACTTCGAAGGCGCGGGCCTGGCTGGCGCCAGGGTGCTCTTTCCGGTGGGCGCCGACGCGAAGGCGATGACGGCCGTGATCGCCGCGCGCCTGGTCGAGCGCGGCTCCCTGCGCTGGAACACGCGCATCGCCGAGGCCCTGCCCGAACTGCGCCGCCTGATGCTGCCCGCCTACCGCAACGTGACGCTCGAAGACCTGCTCGCGCACCGCGCCGGTCTGCCCGCCTTCACCACCGAAGAAGAGTTCAGCCGCTTCCTTTCCGTTCTCCCCGAGGCCGTGCCTGCCGGCGCGCTGCCCACCACCGACGCCGGGCGCCGCCTCTTCTTCGCGCGCTGGCTGGTGCGCCAGCCGCCCGCGGCCGACAGCACCGGCTTCCGCTATTCGAACGCAGGCTACGCGCTGGCCACCACCATGATGGAACGCGCCACCGGCCTGAGCTACCGCGCGATGTTCGAGCAGGAACTGGCCCGCCCGCTCGCCATCGCCGGCACCTGGCGCGAAGCCGATGCACGCGGCCCCGCCAGCCCGCAGGCCTGGCTCGACGCGATCATGCCGGCCGGCCGCTTCGCCACCACGGCGTCGACCTACGCCGGCTGGCTGCGCTGGCACCTGCGCGCATTGCAGGGCGACCAAACACCCCTGCCCTCCAGCTACGTGGCGCGCCTGCGCGGACTCGCCCCCGGCGGCTACGCACTCGGATGGACAGGCGCGCTCGTGCAAGGCCGCCCGGTGCTGCGGCACGCACGCGGCGGCGCTGAAGCCTCGCTGGCCGAGACGCAGTCCGACGCGGTGGTCGACACCGACGGCGGCAGCGCGAGCTTCGCGCTCTCGCTCGCCGGCCAGCGCGAAGGCGGCGTGCGTGCTTCGGCGGTGCTTGACCGGCTCATGGCCGGGCTGAACGGCCTGAACGGCCTGAACGGCGATGAGCCCACCGCCAAGCCGCTCTTCGCGCAACTGCGCTGCAGGCTCAGCCGCTGCAGCTTCGTGATGCGACTGCGGCGCATCGCCTGGGTGCAGGCGCTGCTGCGCTGATCCAGACCGATCTGGCGCAAACTGGAGGCCCGCCCGATCACCGAGGAGCCCCCGATGCGCATCCGCGAACTCGCCACCGGCCTGCAGTTTCCCGAAGGCCCGATCGCCATGGACGACGGCTCCGTGCTGCTGGTGGAGATCGCGCGCGGCACGCTCACGCGCGTGCGCGCCGACGGCCTCGTGCAGGTGGTGGCCGACCTGGGCGGCGGGCCCAACGGCGCGGCCATCGGGCCCGATGGCGCTGTCTACGTCTGCAACAACGGCGGCTTCAGGTGGCACACCGAGGCGGACGGCTGCATGCGGCCCGTCGGGCAGGCCGAGGACTACTCGGGTGGACGCATCGAGCGCGTGAACCTCGCGACCGGCCGTGCCGAGCGCCTCTACGACACGGTGGATGGCGGCGCCCTGTGCGGGCCCAACGACATCGTGTTCGATGCTCATGGCGGCTTCTACTTCACCGACCTGGGCAAGGTGCGCGAGCGCGACATGGACCGCGGCGGCCTCTTCTACGGCCACGCCGACGGCAGCACCGCCAGCGTGATCGCGCGGCCGGTGATGACGCCCAACGGCATCGCGCTCTCGCCCGACGGCGGCACGCTCTACTACGCCGAGACCGAGGGCGCGCGCGTCTGGGCCTTCGACATCACGGCACCCGGCCGGGTGCGCAAGGACGGCTGGCCCTCGCCGCACGGCGGCCGCATGCTCTGCGCCTCGCCGGGCGGGCACTACCAGCGCTTCGATTCGATGGCGGTGGATGCGCTCGGCAATCTCTGCGTGGCGACGCTGCTGCACGGCGGCATCAGCATCGTGGCGCCCGACGGCGGCGCGGTCGAGCACGTGCCGCTGCCCGACCGCTACACAACCAACATCTGCTTCGGAGGACGAGACCGGCGCACGGCCTATGTCACGCTCTCGGGCAGCGGGCGGCTGATCGCCATCGACGACTGGCCCACGCCCGGCCTCGCGCTGAACTTCGAAGCCTAGGAAACCACCTGGTAGTACAGGTTCTGCGGATGCCGGGCCTGCGCGAAGAAGAACCAGCGCTCGGCCAGCAGCCCCGGCGCCTGCACCAGCGCCGCGAGCAGCCACGGCAACGTTCCTGCGCCGGCGATGCCCCACGCCAGCAACAGCGCCGGCAGTACGAAGGCCAGCAGCTGGAAGCCCAGCTTCATGTTGTCCAGCGCCGCAAGCGAGGCGCCATGGAAGAACTCGCGCGTGTTGAACGAGCCGGCCGACATGCCCATCGACTTCTGCACCAGCTTCTGCGTGCGGATGCCGGTGGCCGACTGAAGTGTCGACTTGTGGCGGATGCCCGCGTTGCGCCGCAGCGCCGTGCCGCGCGCCGCCCATGCCGCCAGCGTGGCGACGAGCGCATAGGGCCCGAACGCGTGCACGAGGCGCGCCTCGCCGGCCAGCGCCGCCATCGCGCAGGCCAGCACCAGACCGGACGACAGCCCGATCAGCGTGAAGTTGAGAATGGTCAGCGGATGCGCCCATTCCTCGATGAAGCGCAGGCAGGCGTAGATCATCGCGGTGCAGTACCAGAGCAGCACCGCGCCGCACAGCGCGAGCACGGGCAGCAACCATGACCACGGCGCGCCTACGCCCAGCCGCAGCGACAGCCACCACAGCGCCACCAGTGCGATGAAGGCCGGCAGCACGATCACCTCGCGCGACATCCACGAGGTGCGCCACATCAGCACCGCGCGCCACGCGCGCGTCTTGCGGCCCAGGTGCATGAACGAGGCGGCCAGTCCGGCCACCAGCAGCACCTCGGCCACGCCCAGCGCCAGGGCCAGGAAGCCCGGCGCGAGTTCGAGCCCGAAGAGCACGGCCAGCGCGAGCGCGAACACCAGCCCCTGCGCGGCGCCGGCCAGCGTGGTGAAGAAAAGAATCGAGAACGCCGGATGCATGCGGCCTACTCCTGTTCCGAAGGCGTGATCCGCCTCGGCAGATAGCGATTGGCCGGGTTGGTCTCCCACTCGGGCATGAGCTGGTAGCCGCCGCGCTCGCGGATCGCCTTCGACACGTCGGACTCAGGGTCCTTCACGTCGCCGAAGAGCCGCGCGCCGGTCGGGCAGGCCTTCACGCAGGCGGGCTTGCGGTCTTCCTTGGGCAGTTGCTCGTCATGGATGCGGTCCACGCACAGCGTGCACTTGGTCATGACCTGGCGCTCCTCGTCGAGCTCGCGCGCGCCGTAGGGGCAGGCCCATGCGCAGTACTTGCAGCCGATGCACTTGTCGTAGTCGACGAGCACGATGCCGTCTTCCTTGCGCTTGTAGCTCGCGCCCGTGGGGCACACCGGCACGCATGGCGGGTCTTCGCAGTGCAGGCAGCTCTTGGGAAAGTGGATGGTCTCGGTGACCGGGAATGCGCCGGCCTCGTAGGTCTGCACGCGGTTGAAGAAGGTGCCGGTAGGGTCGGCCGCGTAGGGCCGCTCGTCGGCCAGCGGTCCGGCGCTGCCGGAGGTGTTCCATTGCTTGCACGAGGTCACGCAGGCATGGCAGCCCACGCAGACGTTGAGGTCGATGACCAGCGCCAGTTGCTTGGCGAGGGTTTCGCCGGGCTCGGCACGAGCTGTGCCGGTATTGCTCCCTCTCCCGCTTGCGGGAGAGGGTTGGGGTGAGGGTGCAACGGCTTTCATCACCCCACCGCTTCCAACTCCAACGGTGCCGCCCTCACCCCAGCCCTCTCCCGCAAGCGGGAGAGGGGGCAAAACCGGAGCCGGCGCCATCAGGTCCTTGAGCCATTGCATCATTTCCTGTTCCTCCCCGCGAAGTAGGTCAGCACGCTCACCGCCTTGCCCAGCACGCCGGGCACCGCCGGCATGCTCGCGACCTGCGGATAGCTCTCCTCGGGCTCCCCCGGATCGGCCGGCCGTATGCGCACCCGCACGTCGTACCAGCCGGCCTGCCCGGTGATCGGGTCGGAGTTGCTGATGGTCCCGCTCGCGGTGCCCGCGCAGGGCAACTCCTCGCTGATGAGGTGATTGAGCAGGAAGCCCTTGCGCGCCTCGTCCGCGCCCGGCGCGAGCTGCCATGCGCCGTCGGCCTTGCCGATGGCGTTCCAGGTCCACACGGTGCCCGGCTCCACCGCCTCGCTGTGGCGCAGCATGCAGCGCACCTTGCCCCAACGGCTCTCGACCCAGCACCAGCCGCCGTCGGCGATGCCCGCGGCCTGCGCCGTCACCGGGTTCACGTGCAGGTAGTTGTGGCTGTGGATCTGCCGCAGCCATGCGTTCTGCGAGTCCCACGAGTGGTACATGGCCATGGGCCGTTGCGTGAGCGCGTTGAGCGGAAACGCATCGAGGTCGGTCGCGGCCTCTTCGAGCGGCGGATACCAGAAGGGCAGCGGATCGAAATACTTGTCGATGCGCTCGCACAGCGCCTCGGGCGGCTGCCGCCCCGCGCTCTTGCCCTGCGCCGCGAGCCTGAAGGTCTGCAGCGTGTCGGAGTAGAGCGCCAGCTGCACCGGGTCGTTGCGCTGGCGCCAGCCCTTGTCCTTCGCGAAGTCGAGGTACTCGCGATTCCAGTTGCGCATGTAGTGCATGCCCTCGGGCATGTGGTACTGGAACACGCAGTTGTTCTTCTCGTAGGCCTCCCACTGCTTCGGGTTGGGCGCGCCGCGCAGGTGCTCGGTGCCGTCCTTGCCGCGCCATCCCATGAGAAAGCCGATGCCCGGCTGCGGCTCGAAGTTGACGATGAAGTCGGGGTAGCCGCTGTACTTGCGCCCACCCTCGGGCGTGGTGAAGGCCGGAAACTTCAGCCGCGAGGCCAGCTCGATCAGCACCTCCTGGAAGGGCTTGCACTGCCCCGTGGGCGGCACCACCGGGATGCGCACCGAATCTACCGGCCCGTCGAACTCCGAGATGGGCCTGTCGAGCATGCCCATCACGTCGTGGCGCTCCAGGTAGGTGGTGTCGGGCAGCACGAGGTCGGCGAATGCCACGGTCTCGCTCTGGAAGGCGTCGCACACCACCAGGAAGGGGATCATGTGCTCGCCCTTCTCGTCCTTGCGGTTGAGCATCTCGCGCACCGCCATGGTGTTCATGCTGGAGTTCCAGGCCATGTTGGCCATGAAGATCAGCAGCGTGTCGATGCGGTACGGGTCGCCCTTCACCGCATTGGTAATCACGTTGTGCATGAGCCCGTGCGCCGACAGCGGGTGCTCCCACGAGAAAGCGTGGTCGATGCGGATCGGCGAACCGTCGGGGTTGATCGCCAGTTCGTCGGGACTGGCCGGAAAGCCCAGCGGCGCGGCATTGAGCGGCGTGTTCGGCTGGATCATTCCGGGGTCGTTGAAGGCCCTGTAGTTCGGCACGATGTGGCGCGGGTACGGCGCCTTGTGCCTGAAGCCGCCCGGCGCGTCGATGGTGCCGAGCACGCTCATCAGCACCGCGAGCGCGCGCACCGTCTGGAAGCCGTTGGAATGCGCAGCCAGCCCGCGCATCGCATGGAAGGCCACGGGCCGGGCCTGTGTGGTCTCGTGCCGCTTGCCCCATGCGTCGGTCCATGGAATGGGCAGCTCGAAGGCCTGCTTGAGCGCGGTCTCGCCCATCTCGCGCGCCAGCTTGCGGATGCGTGCCGCGTCGATGCCGGTGATGGCCTGCGCCCACTCGGGCGTGCAGCTTGCGACGCGCTCGCGCAGCAGTTGGAACGAAGGCGCGACGCGCGTGCCGTCGGCCAGCGTGTAGTGGCCTTCGAGCGCGGGATCACAGCCGTCGGCGATGCCTTCGGGGTACGCGGGCTTCACGCTGCCGCTGGCCTTGTCCCACACCAGCTTGTTGTGCGGGTTGCGGCCGTCGCCCGGCGGGCCTCGCTCGGGATCGAAGGCGAACAGGCCCTCGCGCTCGCAGTCGTCGAGCACCACCAGCTGCGGCGCGTTGGTGAAGCGCTTGAGGAACGCGTGGTCCACCAGCTCGTTGCAGATGAGCTCGTGCAACAGCGCCATGAAGAGCGCGCCGTCGGTGCCGGGCTTGATCGGAATCCACTCGTCGGCGATGGCCGAGTAGCCGGTGCGCACCGTGTTGATGGAGATGAAGCGCCCGCCCGCCCGCTTGAACTTGCTGATGGCGATCTTCATCGGGTTGCTGTGATGGTCCTCTGCCGTGCCGATCATCACGAAGAGCTTTGCGCGCTCCAGGTCGGGCCCGCCGAACTCCCAGAAGCTGCCGCCGATGGTGTAGATCATTCCCGCGGCCATGTTCACCGAGCAGAAGCCGCCATGCGCCGCGTAGTTGGGCGTGCCGAACTGCCGCGCGAAGAGGCCCGTGAGCGCCTGCATCTGGTCGCGCCCGGTGAAGAGCGCGAACTTCTTCGGATCGGTGGCGCGGATCTTCGCGAGCCGCTCGGTCAGCATATCGAAGGCGCGCTCCCAGCTGATGGGCTCGAACTCGCCCGCTCCGCGCTCGCTGCCGGCCTTGCGCAGCAGCGGCTGCGTGATGCGCGCGGGAGACACCTGCTTCATGATCCCCGAAGAGCCCTTGGCACAGATCACGCCCTGGTTCAGCGGGTGGTTCGGGTTGCCGTCGATGTAGCGCACCTCGGGGCCCTTCTCGCCCTCCCGCAGGTGCACGCGAATGCCGCAGCGGCAGGCGCACATGTAGCAGGTGGTGGTCTTGACCGTGGTGTCGGCCGTGGGCGTGGGCGCCACCAGCGGGTCGTGCACGGGCTCGCGAGACAGGAAGCTGAACACTTGGCGGTCCTTTGTTTTCAGGCGGGGTCCGCTCGATGGTATGCAGCCTCGATCAAACGAAAAAGCAGAGAATATCGCTCGCCATGACCGGAAAAACTGATCAGCAGCAGGGCACCGCATCGAGCTCCCGCCTGCGCCTGAACCTGCGCCAACTCGAAGTGTTCGTCGCCACCGCGCGCGAAGGCAGCACCCGCGCCGCGGCCGACCGCATCGCGCGTTCGCAGTCGGCTGCCAGCAGCGCCCTGGCCGACCTGGAGTCTTCGGTGGGCGTGCAGCTCTTCGACCGGCTCGGGCGCCGGCTGGTGCTCAACGAGAACGGCCGTGCCTTGCTGCCCAAGGCACAGGCGCTGCTGGACCAAGCCGCGGAAGTCGAGGCGCTCTTCAGCGGCGAGCATGCGGCGCCGCTGCGCGTGGCGGCCAGCTTCACCATCGGCGAGTACCTGCTGCCGGAGCGGGTGTCGACCTGGACGGCGCTGCATCCGCAAAGCCAGGTGCACCTGCACATCGCGAACACGCACGACGTGATCGAGGCGGTGGCCGGCTTCGACGTGGACGTGGGCTTCATCGAAGGCCCGCAGACGCACCCCGACCTCGTGGTGCGGCCCTGGCGCGAAGACGAACTGGTGATCGTCGCTGCGCCCGGCCACGAGCTGGCGGGCCGCGTCGCCACGCACAGGCAGCTCTCGCAGGCCACCTGGGTGCTGCGCGAGCATGGCTCGGGCACGCGGCAGGTGACGGACGCATGGCTGATCCAGAATCTGGAACAGGTGCACGTGGGCTTCGAACTGGGCAGCACCGAGGCCATCAAGCGCGTGGTGGCTTCGGGCACCGGGCTCGCGTGCCTCTCGCGCTACACGGTGGCGCAGGCGCTGGAAGACGGGCATCTGGTGGAGCTGCGCACGAGGCTGCCGGCCGGCGTGCGGCGGCTGGCGACGGTGATGCACCGCGACAAGCTGCTGGGCCGCGCGACGGCGGACTTTTTGCGCCACTGCGGCGCCATCGTGCCGCGCCGCTAGAAGTCTTCAGCCGGCGGCTCGCAGCACACGCGCCGTGTGCCTGGCGATCACGGCTTCTTCATCGGTGCGCAGCACCCACGCGCTGACGGGACTCTCGGCCGTAGTCAGCCGCGCGGCACCGCTGCGGTTCGCGGCGGCATCGACATTCACGCCCAGCCACTCGCAGTCTTCGAGAATGCGTTCGCGCAACGCCGCGCCGTTCTCGCCGATGCCGCCGGTGAACACGATGGCATCGACGCCGCGCAGCGCCGCCGCGAGGCTGCCCATGTGCCGCACCACCTGCTCGGCGAAGTGGCCGATGGCCTCGGCGGCGGCAGGTTCAGCCGAGGCCTCCAGCACGCGCATGTCGCTGGACACGCCCGAGATGCCGAGCAGCCCCGACTGGCGGAACAGCAGCGCCTCGACCTCGTCGGCCGACATGCCGCGCGAGCGCATCAGGTAGAGCACGACGGCCGCGTCGAGTTGGCCGCAGCGCGTGCCCATGGTCAGCCCGTCGAGCGGCGAGAAGGTCATCGTCGTCGCGACCGATCGGCCTTGCGCGATGGCGCACATCGAGGCGCCGTTGCCCAGGTGCGCGACGATCACGCGCCGCTGCGCGAGCTCGGGCGCGATACGGGCGAACTGCGCGACGATGGATTCGTAGGAAAGGCCGTGGAAGCCGTAGCGACGCACGCCCGCGTCGTGCAGCTCGCGCGGCAGCGCGAAGCGCCGGTTGACCTCGGGCTGCACCGCGTGGAAGGCGGTGTCGAAGCAGGCGACCTGCGGCACACCCTCGAATGCGGCCATCGCCGCGCGCACACCCGCAAGGTTGTGCGGCTGGTGCAGCGGCGCCAGCGGTTCCAGTTTCGCCAGCGCGTCGAGCACGCCGGCATCGATGCGCACCGGCGCCACGAAGTCAGCGCCGCCATGCACGATGCGATGGCCCACGGCCGCGATGCGCCCTCCTCCCGACTGCTTCGCGTGCCAATCGAGCAGCGCCGCAAGCGCCCCCTGGTGCGAAGCCTGTGCGCCTTCGAGCGGCGCGTCGTGCAAGGCCTGCCCGTCGGCATCTCGCACACGAAGCCGCGCCTTCAGGCCCGCGCCCAGCCCATCGGCCTGCCCCGACCAGCGCGCCGCCGGCAGCGCGGCGTCGCCATCGCCGGCCGCGTCGAACAGCGCGACCTTGATGGAAGACGAACCCGCGTTGAGCGTCAGCAGCGAACCGGTCATGGGGTGGCTTGAGTTCAGACGTAGTCCTTGTACTTGTCGAGGAATCGTACCGGCTTGGACAGCGCATCGCGGCGGAACGGGTCGCCCAGCTCGCGGGTGCACATGATCTCGATCACGCAGGTCTTGCCTTCGTTCATCTGCATGTCGATGGCCTTCTTCAGCGCCGGTCCCACGTCCTCGAGCCTGTCGACCACGATGCCCTCTGCGCCCATGGCCTTGGCGATGCCCGCGAAGCTCTCGCTCTCGAGCTCGCCGGCGACGAAGCGGCGGTTGTAGAAGTCGACCTGGTTCTTCTTCTCCGCGCCCCACTGGCGGTTGTGGAAGACCACCGCCGTCACCGGGATGTCGTGGCGCACGGCCGTCATGATCTCGACCATGCTCATGCCCCAGGCGCCGTCGCCGGCATAGGCCACGGCCGGGCGGTCGGGCGCCGCGCACTTGGCACCGATCATGGTCGGCAGCGAGTAGCCGCAGTTGCCGAAGCTCATCGGCGCGAAGAAGCTGCGCGGCTCCTCGAAGCGCAGGTAGCTGTTGGCGATGGCGTTGATGTTGCCGATGTCGGTGGAGACCATCACGCGCGGCGGCATGGCCTTCTCGAGTTCGCGCAGCACCTGGCGCGGGTGCAGGTAGCTGCCGCCGGTGGGCGTCTTCTCGCCTTTCGCTTCCTCGATGGCGTCGAGGCTGAACTGGTCGCGCTCGTGGGTCCACTCGTCGAGCTCTTTCTCCCACGCGGCCTTCTCGGCCTTGATCTTCTCGGCGCGTTCGGCCTTGGTGGAATCGCAGGCCAGTGTCTTGCCCTGCAGGCGCTTGAGCAGTTCCTTGGCCGTGGCCTTGGCGTCGCCGTGGATGCCCACGGTGATCTTCTTCACCAGGCCCAGGTTGGTGTGGTCGGCCTCGACCTGGATGATCTTCGCCTCCTTCGGCCAGTAGTCCATGCCGTGCTGCGGCAGCGTGCCGAAGGGGCCCATGCGCGAACCGAGCGCGAGCACCACGTCGGCCTGCGCGATCAGCTTCATCGCGGCCTTGGAGCCCTGGTAACCCAGCGGGCCGGCCCACAGCGGGTGGCTCGCGGGAAAGGAGTCGTTGCGCAGGTAGCCGTTGGCCACCGGCGCGCCCAGGCGCTCGGCGAGGGCCTTGCACTCCTCCACCGCGTCGCCCATGACCACGCCGCCGCCCGAGAGGATCACCGGGAATTTTGCGGAGGCCAGCAACTCGACCGCCGCATTCAGGCTGTTCTCGCCGCCCGCGCCACGCTCCACGCGCATCGGCTTCGGGATCTCGCACTGGATCTCGCCGTAGAAGTAGTCGCGCGGAATGTTCAGCTGAGTCGGGCCCATCTCGGAGATGGCGCGGTCGAAGCAGCGCGCGGTGTACTCGGCCATGCGCTTGGGGTTGTTGACGTGGCCCTGGTACTTGGTGAACTCCTGGAACATCGGTAGCTGGTTGGCTTCCTGGAAGCCGCCGAGGCCCATGCCCATGGTGCCGGTCTCGGGCGTGATCATCACAACAGGGCTGTGCGCCCAGTAGGCGGCCGCGACGGCCGTCACGCAGTTGCTGATGCCGGGGCCGTTCTGGCCGATGACGAGGCCGTGGCGGCCCGACACGCGCGCATAGCCGTCGGCCATGTGGGCGCCGCCCTGCTCGTGCACCACCGGGATCAGGCGGATGCCCGCGGGCGCGAAGATGTCCATCGCGTCCATGAAGGCCGAGCCCATGATGCCGAAGATGTCGGTCACGCCATTGGCGACCATGGTCTCGACGAAAGCCTCGGAGGGCGTCATCTTCTGCACGCCCTTGACGGCTTCGCGTGCGGGGGCTGCGGCTTGCTTCTGGCTCATGGGAGGCGTCTCCTGGAAGGATGAATGGGCGGGTTTCGCTCTAAAAGTCGGAACGGCTTGTTCCGGAATTCATTCCGGCGGAATATAGGACGGCATCGGCATCGCGTCAAACAATTTACAAAAATCGGAACGTCTTGTCTCTTTTTTTGTAAAACACCTATGATTCGCGCCATGAAGATCGTCAAAGGGCTTTCCGTGGACGCCGCCGAACCGGCCGGCTCGGGTGGTGACTCGCCCACCATGCGCCTGTTCGCGCTGCTCGAAGTCATGGCCGCGAAAGACCAGCGCTATTCGCTGCAGGGCCTGGTGGAAGAAACCGGCCTGCCCAAACCGACCTTGCACCGCATGCTGCAGCAGCTGGAAGGAGCGGGGCTGCTGCAGCGCGAAGGCGACGGCCGGCACTACGGCATCGGCACGCGGCTGCGGCGGCTGGCCGAGAACCTGCTGCTCAACGACAGCCTGCACGGCGCGCGCCACACGGTGCTGCGCCAGCTGGTGGAAGAGATCGGCGAGAGCTGCAACCTCACCGCGCTCTCGGGCAGCGAGGTCGTGTACCTCGACCGCGTGGAGACCGCCGCGCCGCTGCGCTTCTACCTGCACTCAGGTTCGCGCGTGCCTGTGCACTGCTCGGCCAGCGGCAAGATCTTTCTCTCGCAGATGAGCGCGGCGCAGCGCCGCCGGCTGCTGTCTCATGCGCCGCTCGAAACCTACACGCCCCGCACGCTGACCGACCCCGAGGCGCTGGAAAAGGAAGTACAGCGCGTACGCAAGGACGGCTACGCCATCGACCACGAGGAGTTCCTGCCCGGCCTGCTGTGCATCGCCACGCCGGTGCCCTCGGGCGACGACGCCCCCTCCAACCTCTGCATCGCGGTGCAGGCGCCGGTGATGCGGCTCGACGCGGCCAAGGCGAAGACGCTGCTGCCCGCATTGCAGCGTGCCGCTCAGGCACTGAGCCGCATCGACGCCGACGCGGCCTCCGACCGCGCGCAGGCCTGAACACACCTCTTTCGCAGGAACCGCCATGACCGACACCGCCGACCTTCGACCCGACCGGATGCTCAGCGTGCGCGAGGTGTTCGGCATCGACTCCGACCTGCGCGTGCCTGCATTCAGCGAGCGCGACGACCACGTGCCCGAGGTCGACGCGGTCTACCGCTTCAACACCGACGTGACGCTCGCCATCCTTGCGGGCTTCATGCGCGACCGGCGCGTGATGGTGCAGGGCCTGCACGGCACCGGCAAGTCGACCCACATCGAGCAGGTGGCGGCGCGGCTGAACTGGCCCTGCGTGCGCCTGAA
The DNA here is from genome assembly GCF_048302515.1 of Variovorax sp. 350MFTsu5.1. NCBI lineage: Bacteria > Pseudomonadati > Pseudomonadota > Betaproteobacteria > Burkholderiales > Comamonadaceae > Variovorax > Variovorax sp. 350MFTsu5.1. The sequence goes on from NZ_CP157620.1 coordinate 4,794,940, forward strand.
CCTCGACGGCCACATCAGCCGGCTCGACCTGGTGGGAAAAGACGCGGTGGTGCTGCGCGAAGGCAAGCAGGTCACCGAGTTCCAGCAAGGCATCGTGCCCTGGGCGCTGCAGCGGCCGGTGGCGCTGATCTTCGACGAGTACGACGCGGGCCGGCCCGACGTGATGTTCGTCATCCAGCGCATCCTGGAGCGCGACGGCAAGTTCACGCTGATGGACCAGAACCGGGTGCTGCGCCCGCATCCCTTCTTCCGCCTCTTCGCCACCGCCAACACCGTGGGCCTGGGCAACCTCAATGGCCTCTACCACGGCGCGCAGCGGCTCAACCACGCGCAGATCGACCGCTGGAACATCGTAGCCTCGCTCGACTACCTGCCGGCCGCGGAAGAGATCGCCATCGTGCAGGCGCGCGTGCCTTCGCTGGCCGACGAGGCGGGCACGAAGCTGGTCGCATCGATGGTGGCCGTGGCCGACCTCACGCGAAAGGGCTTCGCGGCCGGCGACCTCTCGACGCTGATGTCGCCGCGCACCGTCATCACCTGGGCCGAGAACATCGAGATATTCAAGGACCCGGCGCTGGCCTTCCGCCTTTCCTTCGTCAACAAGTGCGACGACGCCGAACGCCCGCTGGTGGCCGAGTACTTCCAGCGCTGCTTCGACCGCGAGCTGAAGGAATCGCACCAGCTCTCGGCGGGCCCGCGCGAATGACCGCCGGCCCCGCGAGCGCGATGCAGCGCCGCGTGCGGCAGGAAGAACTCGTCGCCGAGCTCTGCGCGGGTGTGGTGCGCGCATTCAGCGGCGAGCGCGACCTGCACTTTCGCGGACGGCGCCTGCACCGCGGCCGCATGGCGCTGCCCTGGTTCGCGCCGCACCTGCATCCCTCGCCCGACACCGACGACTTCGCGTCCTTCCGTGGCGTGGCCGACGGGCTCGCGCTGCGGCTCACCGCATCGGATGCGGCGCTGCACCAGAGCCTGCGCCCCGAGGAGCCGGTGGAGCGCATGCTGTTCGAGATGCTGGAGCAGTTCCGCGCCGAGGCGATGGCGCCAGAGGTCATGGTGGGCATGCGGCACAACCTGCGGCATCGGCACGAGCAGTGGTCGCTCGCCTTTCATCACTCCGGGCTGACCGACACCGCGCGCGGCCTGCTGCTGTATGCCGTGGCGCAGATCTGCCGTGCGCGTGTCAACGGCGAACAGGTCGTCGAGGAAACCGAGGACATGCTCGAAGCCACGCGCTTCGCGCTCGCACCGCTGATCGGCCACGCGCTGGCCGGCCTGCGCAAGGACCGTGCCGACCAGGCGGCCTATGCGGTGCACGCCCGCGCCATCGCGCGCATCGTTGCCGCGATGCTGCACGAGGCCGGCGACGGAGACAGCGAAGCCGCGCGCGATGCCCACGTGGACGACAAGCGCAGCGTTTTCTCGCTGGTGGCCGACACGGACCAGGAGATCGTCGAGCGCTTCACCACCGCCGAATCGGGCCGCAGCGAGGTGCTCGAAGGCGCTGGCGGTGCCTACCGCATCTTCACCGACGCCTACGACCGCGAACACGATGCCGCCACGCTCGCACGCAAGGAAGTGCTCGCAGGCCATCGCGAGAAGCTCGACCGCCGCATCGCCGCGCAGGGCGTGAACATCGCCCGCCTCGCGCGCGAGCTGCGCGCACTGCTAGCCGAGCCCGAACGCGACGGTTGGGACGGTGCGCAGGAGGAAGGCCTCGTCGATGGCCGCCGCCTTGCGCAGCTCGTGGCCTCGCCCACCGAGCGCCGCCTGTTCCGCACCGAGCGCATGGAGCCGCTGGCCGATTGCATCGTCACCTTCCTCATCGACTGCTCGGGTTCGATGAAGGAGCACGCCGAATCGGTGGCGATGATGGTCGACGTGTTCGCGCGCGCACTCGAACAGGCTGGCGTGGCCTGCGAGGTGCTGGGCTTCACCACCGGCGCGTGGAACGGTGGACGCCCGCAGCGCGAGTGGGTGCGCGCGGGCAGGCCGCCGCATCCGGGGCGGCTCAACGAGCGCTGCCACATCGTCTTCAAGGCCGCGGCCACGCCATGGCGACGCGCGCGCCCCGCGATGGCGGCGCTGCTCAAGGCGGACCTGTTCCGCGAAGGCATCGACGGCGAGGCGGTCGACTGGGCCTGCATGCGGCTGCGCCAGCGCGGCGAGGCGCGCAAGCTGCTGATGGTGATCTCCGATGGCTCGCCGATGGACAGCGCCACGCACCTCGCCAACGACGCGCACTACCTCGACCACCACCTGCGCGACGTGGTCGCGCGCCAGGAACAGCGCGGCGACATCGAGATCGCCGGCATCGGCGTGGGCCTCGACCTGAGCCCCTGCTACAGCCGCAGCCATGTGCTCGATCTGGCGAACCCGAGCGGCAACACCATCTTCCGCGAGGTGATCGGGCTCATGGCGGGACGCCATCGCCGCTGAGGCATTTAGAACTACATCCAAGTCCCTGATTGACAAGGGGCACCAGGCGTTCTTACATTGCGTTTCACATCCGAGAACGCTGTTCCAATATTTGGAACAACAAGGAAAGCCAAGCCTCATGGACTCCACGCTTGCCAAGGGCCTCGCCGCCATCGAATGGATGGTGCGCCAGCAGCGCGACTGCCGCGTCACCGAACTGGCGCAGGCATTCGGCATGGCGCGCAGCAACGCGCACCGCACGCTGCAGACGCTGGTCGAATGCGGCTGGGCCGTGCAGGACCCGGGCACGAGCACCTACCGGCCCAGCCTCAGGCTCTTCGAACTCGGGGCGATGGTTTCCGAGGCATCCGACATCGGGTCGCTGCTGCGCCCTCATCTCGCGCAGCTCGCGCAGGCCACGGGCGAGACCATCCACCTCGCGGTGCTCGACGGCGCGGAGATCGTCTACCTCGACAAGTTCGACAGCCCCCTGCCGGTGGCCGCCTACTCGCGCATCGGCGGTCGCGCGGCGGCGTACTGCGTGGCTTCGGGCAAGGCGCTGCTCGCCGCGGCAGGCCTGAGCGTGCCGGCGCTGCAGGAGTGCCTGGGCACGCTGGAGCCGCACACGAAGAACAGCATCACCGACTTCGGCACCCTTTTCAACGAACTGGAACGCTCCCGCGCCCGCGGTTATGCAGAAAACCGCGAGGAATGGCGCATCGGCGTTTGCGGCCTCGGCGTGCCCGTGCTCAATGCACGCGGCGAGGCCGTGGCGGCCGTCGGCATGAGCGTGCCCTCGATCCGCTTCGCGCGCACGCAGGCGCGCGGGCTGGCCGATCACCTGATGGCCTGCGCGCGCGATGCCAGCGTCACGCTGGGCTATCGCGTGGGCGCCGCACCGGCCGGGCCGTCGCCGATGTCCATCACAAAGAGAAGGAGACCCGAATGAAGTTGTTCTTCGCCCCCTGGCATCGCGCCGGGATGCTGGCTCTCGCCGCGCTCGCTGCCTTCGCCTCGCCGCTTGCCGCGCAGGCGGACAACGGCAGCGACTACCCCAACAAGCCGATCCGCCTCGTCGTGCCCTACCCGCCCGGCGGCGGCACCGACGTGATCGCGCGCATCGTGCAGGAGCGCTTCTCGGCGTTGCTGGGCCAGCAGGTGCTCATCGACAACCGCGGCGGCGCGGCGGGCTCCATCGGTACCGAGCTGGTGGCGAAGTCGCCGCCGGACGGCTACACGGTGCTGTTCACGCTCTCGTCACACACCATCAACCCGGCCATCTACGCGAAGCTGAGCTTCGACACCGCGAAGGACTTCGCACCCGTGGGCATGGTCGCCTCGCTGCCGCAGATCCTGGTGGCCAACACGCAGTTTCCGGCGAACACGGTGGCGGAACTGGTCGCGCTGGCGAAGGCCAAGCCCGACAGCATCTCCTTCGCATCGGTGGGCAACGGCTCGCCAGGCCACCTGGCCGGCGAGCTCCTGAAGCTGCGCACCGGCACGCAGATGACGCACGTGCCGTACCGCGGCGGCGGCCCGGCCGTGACCGACGTGATGGGGGGGCAGGTGCCGCTGCTGTGGGTGTCGATTCCGGCGGCCGCGCAGTTCGTGAAGGCCGGCAAGCTCAAGGCGCTCGCGGTATCGACCACCAGGCGCAGCGCGGCCTTTCCCGACGTGCCGACGATGCAGGAGGCCGGCATCGCCGACTTCGACGTCGACTCCTGGTACGCCGTGTTCGTGCCCGCGAAGACGCCCAAGCCCGCCATCGACAGGCTCAACCGCGTGATCAACACCGTCGTCAAGGAAGCCGAGATTCGCGACAAGCTGCTCGCACAGGGCAGCGAAGGCGTGGGCGGCACGCCGGAGCAACTGGGCAAGGTCGTGACCGCCGAACTCGTGCGCTGGCAGAAGCTCGCCAGGGAAGCAAACATCAAGGTGGATTGATCCACGCAGGCCCCATGGAACACCCGAACACCCCCTCTTCCCCCATCGCCGAATTGGTGGCGCGCGCCCGCGCCGCGCAGCGCATCTACGAGACCTGGTCGCAGGCGCAGGTCGACACCGCCGTGGTCGCGGCGGGCTGGGCCATCATCGAGCCGGCACGCAACCGCGAGCTGGCCGAGCTGGCCGTGGCCGACACCGGCGTGGGCAACGTCGAGGACAAGGTGCGCAAGAACCACCGCAAGACCTTCGGCCTGCTGCGCGACCTGCACGATGCACGCTCGGTGGGCGTGATCGCCGAAGACCCGGCGCGCGGCATCGTCGAGATCGCGCGGCCCGTGGGCGTGGTGTGCGCCATCACGCCATCGACCAACCCGGGCGCGACGCCGGCCAACAAGATCATCAATGCGCTCAAAGGGCGCAACGCGGTCATCGTCGCGCCTTCGCCCAAAGGCTGGTCGACGGCGGCGCGGCTCATCGAGTTCATCCACGCGCAGTTCGACCGCATCGGCGCACCGCGCGACCTGGTGCAGCTGCTGCCCGCGCCGGTCAACAAGCAGTCGACCGCCGAGCTGATGCGGCTGTGCGACCTGGTGGTGGCCACCGGCTCGCAGGCCAACGTGCGCGCGGCGTACGCGAGCGGCACGCCGGCCTTCGGCGTGGGCGCGGGCAACGTGGCGGGCATCGTCGACGAGACGGCGG